>JAIUOF010000004.1 GCA_020161355.1 Bacteroidota bacterium
CTGTTGAAACCCCAAACTCCCTTGATGTTTTACTAACGCCATGCTGGATAGAATGAAGAACTATTTTCTCCTTCTCTTCTGATGACCATGTTTTTTGATGTTTTGACATACACAAATCTAATTAATTCTTAACTTAGTTTTGTGTCCAAGTTTTTATCGACCTATTAGTTATTTATTAAGGTTAAATCAATATCAGTATCTTTAGAATAATTATTAACTCTCTTTATCAAATTGTTTTCAGAAAAGTACATTGATTCTGAATAAATAGAATTTCCATATAAAACATTTTGATCCGACTTAAATAAATTCTTGTGCGTATCATATTCGTATTGGAATATATCACTTAATTCTGATTTTGAATTAACAAATTCCTTTTCCTCAATCAAATTTCCACTTTTCCAACTTAACTCTTTATAAAGAAAAAGCTTCCCATCGTCCATAATAGTTGTGCTTTTAGGATATTTTGAATTTGTGTCATATTCAAAAGTTTGAACTCTTTTTGTATTAAAAGACAATGTTTCAGTGCTTTTAATTAACCGATTTTTCGAATCAAAGATCAATTCCGCTGAGGATTTTGATGGATTAGAAAAGCCAAAATCTACAATTTCTTTTGTAACTATATTGTTTGGATGGTAGGTGAATTTTGTATTCATTAATTGAAAAGTCCCTTGTAGAAGTTGAAGTTCCGTCAAAATCCCAGACTTATCATAAATATACTTTTCAATGGTTGCACCAGTATAGTCCTTAAATTCAGAATTCTTTTTTACAATTCTAGAAATTTTGGGCAGCAATTGTACAGAAGGCTCTTCTTTATTGCATCCCAAAATCGTTAAAATCATTGTTAATAAAAATATTAGTTTGAGTGGTTTCATATTTGCTTAAGTTATATAAATTTTAAGAAGAATAATTTTTTCATATTCTCAAATTTTAGAATTATTGATATTTTCAACTTGAAATAATTTCATCCCACATATCCCCTCAACTCACCCCAGCACCATTCCAAACCTCCTTATGAGGTTGCAAAAGGCTGAGCGAACCATCTTTGTCTTCGGCCATCAGAATCATGCCTTGCGACGCTATGCCCATCATCATTCTTGGGGCCAGGTTGGCTATGAAAGTCACTTGTTTGCCTACCATTTCTTCGGGAGTGAAGTGTTCAGCTATACCGCTTAAAATCGTGCGTTTTTCAAGGCCGTCATCAATCAAAAACTTAAGCAATTTCTTGCTTTTTTTCACTGCTTCGGCTTCTAGTATGGTTCCAATTCTGATGTCTAGCTTAGCAAAATCGTCAAATTGTATATTCTCTTTCAGTGGAGCTACAGTCTTTCCTTCCAATTCGTTCATACGTTTAGCGTCCAGTAATTTTTGTACTTGTTTGTCTATGGTTTCGTCTTCTATTTTCTCAAAAAGCAGTGCTCCAGAGCCTATTTCCAGTCCTGTGGGTACCAGGTCGGCATTTCCGGCATCAATCCATTCATGTTTCGGGCCGTTCAGGTTCCAGCCAGAAAGCTTCAATTGGTCATATAATTTTTGAGAAGTAAACGGCAAAAACGGCTCAGCCACAATCGCCAGAGTGGCCGTAATCTGCATGGCTATGTTCATGATGGTTTTCACACGTTCCGGGTCTTCCTTTATGGCTTTCCATGGTTCGGTTTCGGCCAAATATTTATTCCCCAACCTGGCTATCTCCATCATGCCGGCCAGAGCATCTCTAAACTTGTAATTCTTTATGGCATCCGACACATCGCATGGCAACTGTTTCAAGGCATCAAGGGTCTGCTGGTCAATGTCTTGTAGTGTACCTTTTTCGGGTACTTTTCCTTCATAAAACTTCTGGGTAAGCACCACGGTTCGGTTCACAAAGTTCCCAAAAATACCCACCAACTCCGAGTTGTTTTTGGTCTGGAAATCCTTCCACGTAAAGTCGTTGTCTTTGCTTTCAGGGGCATTGGCTGCCAGCACATACCTAAGCACATCCTGCTTGCCCGGAAACTCCTCAAGATATTCGTGCAACCACACCGCCCAGTTTCTCGAAGTCGAAATCTTGTCGTTTTCGAGGTTCATAAACTCATTGGCAGGCACATTGTCGGGCAAAATATAACTTCCCTCGGCCATCAATGTCGCCGGGAAAATAATACAGTGAAACACTATATTATCCTTTCCGATAAAATGCACCAGCTTCGTGTCATTGCTTTTCCAATATTCCTCCCAGTTTTTTCCCTTAGCTGCTGCCCATTCTTTGGTCATCGAGATGTAGCCTATCGGGGCATCAAACCACACATACAGCACCTTGCCTTCGGTATTCTCCAAAGGCACTTTTACGCCCCAGTCCAGGTCGCGGGTCATGGCACGTGCCTGCAAGCCTTGCTTCAACCACGACTGACACTGCCCAAACACATTCGGCTTCCATTCAGGGTGGCTATTTACATATTTTTCAATCTCGGGCTGCATTCTGTCCAGTGGCAAATACCAGTTTTTAGTAGCTTTCATCACGGGTTTAGCACCCGAAATCGTCGATTTTGGATTAATCAACTCCGTTGGTGAAAGCGAAGAACCACACTTTTCACACTGGTCACCATACGCACCTTCGTTGTGACACACCGGACATTCGCCTACAATATATCTGTCGGCCAGAAATTGCTGTGCTTCCTCATCAAAATATTGCTCGGTCTCTACTTCGTCAAAATACCCTTTGTCGTACAGCGTCTTAAAAATCTCCTGCGAGGTCTCGTGATGCACCGGATTTGAGGTGCGGGAATAGATGTCAAACGAAATCCCAAACTGCTCAAACGAATCTTTGATAATACCATAATATTTATCCACCACCGCTTGAGGCGTCGTGCCTTCCTTCTTGGCCTTAATCGTGATCGGCACCCCGTGCTCATCGGTACCACTGATAAACGCCACATCTTTGCCCTTCAGTCTCAGGTACCGCACATACACATCAGCAGGCAGGTAGCAGCCGGCCAGGTGACCGATATGAATAGGCCCATTGGCATAAATCAAAGCAGCAGTAACGGTATATCTTTTCGGATTGTTATTCATCGTATTTTCTCAAAAAATTCCCACCCAAAATCTATTTCAGGGTGATTTCGGCTACAAATTTAGTGAATAATTCTGACAAATATCCTGGGCATGCCCACGCTTTGGCGTGGTCGGGCTCTTTGCTCCCGCTCCACGCTAAGGCGTGGGAGCTCCGCGACGATCCCTCATGCGGAGTAGGTTGAAAAAATTTGGAGGTTGATCAGAATTACTAGTCAAATAGTCCATTGTTTAATGTTGAATTATATACTATACTGGATGCTCATTTTTAAACTAATTCGTTAATTTTTAACATTTCAATTAACTAACTTTAAGAAATAAAATTCTGAAAAATATGAATTTCAAAATAGTTGAATTTTTTAGTTCAAATGAGAAAAAAATCCTAAAATATTGGCCGCTTATTCCTACTTTAACATTGGTGTTGGGAGGTTTTTGGCAAATTATTTCCTTGACGAGTATTTCAGTTCGGTATATTAGATTTTTCTCTGTAGGTCAATTGTTGTCAGATTCTATTATTCTTTTAATTCTATTTTTTACAATTGGTTTTCCAATAGTATTTACAAATAATGTTTTTACTGGATTATTTAAAAATATAAAATTGGAAAATGGATTAAAAGAGTTTCCTCTTATTTGGAAATTGTTACCGATTCTATTTTTTCTTCTATTTTTATTAAAAGACAATTTAAGAGAAATCTTTTTGCAGAATTTTAAGGATATTCTTAGCCTATTTAATCCATATGATTTTGATTTGTCTAAAATGGTAAATGGCATTCTATTCCTGAATATTTTCTTACTAGTAAATAGTTACATAATCATATGGATTGCTCGTATTTTTATTAATCTTTCCAATAAACTAAAATTTAATCGATTGAGGTTGTTTTCTGGAGTACTTTCTAAAACAATTTTTGGGTTACTATTTTTAGAAGTGTTCGTTTTAATTATCAAAATAAATGGTTTCATAGTCAACTACTCTATTCCCCAAAATAGTATTAATTTTAAAAAGGAAATTATTGAATTAGAAAAGAAGTATTCTTCACAAAAAGTAAAAATCCTATATTTTAATGACAAATACGTATTCATTAAAATAGATGAAGAAATATTAATCAAAAAGTTGGATGAAATTTTCGAATAACATCATTTAACTCCACAAAATCGCCACAAATTCATCAAAACTTGTCAATTATGTGGTTTGATAAATTTCGCCAAAACCTATCTTTGCAAGAAAAACGCTTCATTGAAACCATTTTTTGTAGAAACCCTCGTAAGGTGGTCAGACCTCGATGCCAACCGCCATTTAGCCAACGCTTCCTATATGAACTTCACCAGTTTTGCCCGCATGGGATTTATCAGGCATCTGGGCGTAACCATGCATGACCTTGCCCATTGGAACATTGGGCCAGCTGTGCTGCGGGAAGAATTTTCATTTTTCAAAGAAGCCTATGACAATCAGGAGATTATAATTACTGTTGAGCTTACCGGAATGTCAGAATTCGGAGAGATTTTCGAATTTACTCATAATCTCTATCTCAAAAACAACGGCACTCACCTGGCATTTTCAAAAGTCTTTGGGGTGTGGTTCGGCATGAATGATCGAAAAATCAGTCCTTTACCAGAAGATTTTCTCAAAAAATTCAAAGACAAATTCAACCCTTCAGATCTCAAAACCCTAAGCCTGGCCGATATCAAATCACTTCCGGTAAAACCTCAGAACATCGATATTTCTCAAATCATCTAAAATTACCGGGGACTTAATTCAATATTATTTTATTCAACCGAAATGAAAACCATATTTTCTCTGATATTCTTTCTCACGTGGGTAGGAGTCAATGCTCAAAAGTCTAATACAGAATTAGTTTCCAATCCCATTGTAGCTAAAGGTGCCGACCCCTGGATACTTAAAGACGGGAATAATTTTCATTATTGTTATGTCAGGAGAGACTCCATTTTCCTGAAAACAGTCCAAAAAATTTCAGCACTAAAATCAATCAAAGAGAGGTTATTGTGGACTCCACCCGAAAACACCAACTACTCCAAAGAAGTTTGGGCTCCTGAAATTCATTATTTTGAAAACCGTTGGTATGTATATTTTGCTGCAGATGATGGAAAAAACGAGAACCATAGAATGCACATTTTGACATCCGAAAACAGTGACATTGCTTCTAATTTTAAATATTCCGGCCAAATTTCTTCCAAAGATCAAAAATGGGCCATTGATGGCTCGCCATTTCTTTACAATGGAAAGTATTACTTTGTCTGGAGTGGTTGGGAGGGAGATATTAACATCAAACAGAATCTCTACATCGCCGAAATGGAAAGTCCGACCAGAATAAAATCAGAACGGATACTAATCTCAACGCCTGAGTTTGACTGGGAAAAAATGGGCTCAGACAAACATCTCCCCACTATCAATGAAGGCCCACAAATAATTCAAAAAAATGGGAATCTGTTTTTGGTATATTCGGCAGGTGGAAGTTGGTCTAATTATTACTGTCTCGGAATGCTGACTTTGAAAGGCACCAATCCGCTAGATGCCCGGTCATGGAAAAAAAGTAGTAGCCCGGTCTTTGAAGGGACCGATGAAGTCATCAGTCCGGGGCATTGCTCTTTTATCACCATCAAAAACAAAGAGTACATCGTGTACCATACCGCCAGGCATAAAAATGCGGGCTGGGACAGACAAGTAAATATTCAGGAGTGGAAGTGGGAAGGAAAAAGGCCAAAATTTGGAAACCCTTTACCTTACGGCCAGCAATTCAGTATTGCTTACTAAACCAGATATTTTAGCAGATACAAGTCTTTAAAAAAATCGAAAGTTTGCTTTTTTAAATATTCAAATTTGACAATTGAAAGTACTGCAAATTCCGTCATAGCCTGTTGCAATAAAATAATCTCATTTTCAGAGTAGCTAATACCGGAAAAATATTGCCTTTTCTCTTCTAAAAACTTAAAAAAAATATCCTGGCCTTCTTTAGGAAAGATTTGATCCCTGACATCCATTTCTATCAATTTTTCAATTGCCTTTCTGAGTGTTTTTTCAACTTCAGTTAAGGTTTTTAATTTGATTAAAATAATATCTGGTGGTGCCTCTTTCAAAAAAATCTTTTGAGCCTCCAGCATTTTAGCAATGATGTTCTGATTTTCTAAAAATTCTGAATACCCGTTTTTATACATTGCTATTATTTCTGTAAACTGAGTGCTTTTCCCCTGATTAATCGCAAGCTCCCTGAAAAATCCAAACACTTTTTGGTCAATTTGGGATAATTCATCCTTTGTTTTTTTAATTTTCAGTTTAATCTCTTTTTCCAGTTCTTTAGCTTGATCTTTATAATACCTCAATCCATCATATTCAAAAAAATCGGTTAACAAATCCCCCCTGTCAATATCTTTCAATATCTCCAGGTCTTCTTTTAAAATTGCTAATCCGAAAGCTTTTTTTTGGTTTTCCTCAGAAAATAACTCTTTAATTTCCAATACATTATTATCCCAAAAACTTGAGTCCTGAAAATCAAAATCAGGAGAATAAATAGCATAAAACCGGCCAAAAGGCTCACCAATGCTCAATGAATTTTGTTTGTCTTGATAATATCCTAAAAATTCCTCGAGAGAAATCTTAGTCTGTGGAACTGAAATTTCCAATTCTTCAAAAAACTTCTCTGAAAAAATCTCAAATATCCCATTATCCTCTGACAACAATTCAATCGCTTTAGCCTCTTCTTTCCTTTTAATCGGGTGATCCAGTTCCTTAAGAATAGTGATCCTGTCAATGAGAGAGGGGTGCGATTCAAAACTTTCTTTAATTTTAATGCCAGAATAGGGTGAATTTCGCCTGAAATAAAGCGAATGTTCTGATGCCACCATATCCTCAGTAGAAAGGCTCTCAGATACATATTTATTGAAAAGTTGGTTCTGAAGCGTATAAATATTTTGGGTGGAAAGATTGGGACTTGTACCAAAAAACCACTCAAGGTCACTTAATGCATAATTTGCATATCGTCGCATCGTCAGAGTTTGAATCATATTTTCGGAACCATAAACACTTGCAGAAAAATGGTCGGCATCATACTCAAGTGATCTTTGCAGGCTACTATGGTGGGTATTAATTTTGATAAAAAGCCATTTTAAAATATCCTCCATTATTGAGATCAAAAAGTTTCCATACTCCATGTAGTAAATGAAAGTTGGAAATACTTTGGGTAAAATATTTCTAAGTTTATCCAGCCTTTCCTGACCAAACAATAATTTGTAAATCACCTGATTGGCTCTGTTAACAAAACCCTCTATTTTGATCGAATTTTGTTTAAAATGCCCAAATTCATGAGCCAGAATGCATTTTAACTCAGATTGATTAAGCACATTTAAAAGGCCCAACCCAATACAGAGATTTTTTTGAGGCGGAAAAAAAAGGTGCCAAAACCTGGTTTCGTAAAATATAAAGGCATTGGCATCAGGAATAAGAAAAATCTTTTTGGGAAACATAATTTTAGACTCAATGGCCACAGATTTGATAAATGCCAAAAGTTTGGGAAAATTATTTGCATCAATTTCATAAAGATTAGAAGTTGATTTTTGGGGATGTTTAAAAATAAAATTGGCAACGAATACGAGTTGCAAAATAGCCACAATCGCAAAAATCAAAACAAATGGGATTGTATAAAGAAAATAATATTTGAAAATGATATTTACGGAAAAAAAGATCAGCAATAAGGAGAATCCGACTATTCCCGATATTAAAACAAAAAAAACCATCAAAAAACCTAAAATAGAGAAAACGGATTTATATATCTCCCATTTTCTGGTATAGCCTGGTTTCCCTTTTTGGCCTTGCTGCCGTGGTTTCACCTTCTTAACCATGTTTCATTTTCAACAAAATACCTGTTATTTTCATAAGCTAATATTTTAAGTCTGTCAACTATTCCCTGAATATCCTTGTGAAATTCCCATTCGGAATAGCTTATATTCCAGAAATTTACCGTAGTATATTTATTCACTAAGGTCATTTTCTTACTGATTCCTTTTTCTAAATCAAAAATCTCAGAATAATGAATAACCAAATTTTGGTAATTAAGTACTTTTTTGAGAATTATTCCGGAATAAGGATTTAATATTCCAAAAGACAATATTTCATTTTCATCGTCAAATTCAATAGAGACCAGTTCCCATTTTTGATAGGAAAACCTGTGCTTGTATATCAGCCAGAGAAAATAAAAAAAGTTACCTAATCCAAAATAATATAAAAAGGGAATCTCCAGAGTTTTTGTCCCAAATAATACAACCAATATAGATAGCAGAATTAATACTCCAACCTGAAAAATGAGGTAATAAGTTATGAGCTTTAAAATATATTCAAATGAAATAACAGACCTCTTGGATTTTATAGACGCTATGAAATAGGTATCAGGCATAGGGCATCGATATAGGAGATTAAAAATAGGAAAATAATTCTTATGTCCCTGATAATATTAACAGAAAACCGAAATGCTGAGTAAAAATCAAAAAAGCTGACCCTTCTCAGAATCAGCTTTCAAATTATTCATTATCAAAAGTCTTACACTTTCTCAACTTGCAGATAGCCCAACTCCACAGGAGTACTTCTGCCAAATATTTTTACGCTTACGCTTAATTTCTTCTTGTCTTCGAACACCACTTCAACGTTTCCTTCAAAACCATTAAATGGACCATCAACCACTTTAACTGACTCGCCTACCACGAATGAAACAGCTGAATCAATTGATTCCTCCGAAATCTCATCCTGAACACCCAGAATACGATTTACTTCAGACTGACGTAACGGCTCGGGCTCAATAGAGGCACCTCCATTTTTTCCAAGGAAGCCAATCACTCCCGGAATGCTTTTTATAAGGTGTAATACCTCACCATTGCTCAAATCAGCATTAACGAGTATATATCCGGGAAAATAGTTTTTCTCACGGACAGTCTTTTTGCCGTTTTTAACAGTAACAATCTTCTCAGAGGGAATAAGAATTTCAGGAATAAAATCGGTAAGTTTCCTTCTAACCGCTTCATTCTCAATGTAATTCTTGATTTTTTTCTCTTGTTGTGATACTGCTCTTACCACATACCAGTTAAACTCGCTCATATCCTGTGCGTCTTAAATTAAATGGATTTGAATAAAAGTACCAGACCGTTATCAATCAAAAAATCGATACTACCTACTACTAAAGCAAAAATGATAGAAGCAATAAGAACAAGTGTGGCACTGCCTTGTAACTCATTCATTTTTGGCCAATGTACCTCTTTGGTTACTTCGTGCCAGGACTCTTTTACAAATTGAACAATTTTATTCATAATTGCGTATTTCTTTAATCCCAAAAATATGGTGAAAATTGCACAGGTACTAGGACTCGAACCCAGACCGACGGTTTTGGAGACCGCAGTTCTACCTTTAAACTATACCTGTGTATTCTTTTATCGGGCTGCAAATTTAGCTTATTTTTTTTGTCCTTACAATCTAAACTTTGATTTTTTCTTTATTTATGGTTCTAATTGTGAAAAGTAAGCTTATTATTGTTAAAACACAAGCCAGCAAAAATGGTGCCCCGGGAAAATAGACCGAAGTATCAGGCCTTGTGAAATGTCTGAAAAGCCCCAACATCAGCGGTTGGCCGATGATAGTCGCTACACTCATAAGGCTTGTGAGGCCTCCTTGCAACTCTCCTTGCTCATTGACAGCCACATGGCTCGAAATAATTCCCTGAAAGGAAGGACCAGCCAAACCCCCAAAAGCAAATGGAACCATAATGGCGTACATCATCCAGGAATGAGACGCAAAAGCAAAGCCCAGCTGACCTATGGCGTTGATAGCCAAACCATAATATAAAGACTTTTCCTGACCAAATTTGGGGATAATTACCCTAATAAGCCCGCCCTGGACAATCGCTACCATCAACCCTACAAATCCAAGCGAAAGACCTACTTCCATTTTGGTCCAACCAAATTTCTCGATTGTGTAAAAAGACCATGTCCCTTCAGTGGCAAAACGGGCAATATTTACCAAAAATAACGACAATACCAATGCAAAAATGTAAGGGAATTTTTTCAGGTTCATTAAACTTCCTATCGGATTTGCCCGCTTAAAGTCAAACTTTCTGCGATTTTCGGGTTTTAAGGATTCAGGTAAAATAAAATAACCATACAGCCAGTTTAATAATGTCAACCCTGCCGAAACCCAAAAGGGTATCCTGTTGCCATATTCCCCCAATATTCCTCCCAGTGATGGCCCGATGATAAACCCTATTCCAAAAGCTGCTCCAATCATTCCGAAACTTTGAGCCCTTTTTTCCGGTTCAGTGATATCAGCGATATAAGCATTTGCGGTACTAAAACTCGCTCCGGCAATACCGGCAATGGTTCTACCCACAAAAAGCCAGACAATATTGGGTGCCAAAGCTAAAAATACATAGTCAAGTCCAAATGCAAAAAGTGAAAACAACAATACCGGCCTTCGACCAAACTGGTCACTTAATCCACCTATGATAGGTGAAAAAATAAACTGCATAAGTGCATACAAAAACACGAGATAGGCAGAATATTGGGAAGCTTCACTAACTGACCCACCGGTGAGTTCCTGATATAGGCTCGGCATGATGGGAATAATAATTCCGATTCCAATTACATCAATAAGTACCGTTATGAGAATAAAGAAAACTCCTTTTTGATTTTTCACTTTTATGATTTTTGCAAAATATTTATTGACCAGAAATAGAAATTTCTTATTTGGGAATACGAAAATAGGTATGAACATAAAAAAAGCACCTCTTTCGAAGTGCTTTTTTTAATATTAGATTTTAATCTATTATTCGATGATCTCAGTAACCTGACCAGCACCTACTGTACGACCACCTTCACGAATCGCAAAACGAAGACCTTTGTCCATTGCGATAGCGTTGATAAGGTTTACAGTAATAGTGATGTTATCACCAGGCATTACCATCTCTACGTTTTCAGGAAGGAAGATCTCACCTGTAACGTCAGTGGTTCTGAAATAGAACTGAGGACGGTATTTGTTAAAGAATGGCGTGTGACGACCACCTTCTTCTTTTGAAAGAACGTAAACCTCAGCTTTGAATTTGGTGTGAGGCTTCACTGAACCCGGCTTACAAATTACCATACCGCGACGGATCTGGTCTTTGTCAATACCTCTCAAAAGAAGACCTACGTTATCACCGGCTTCACCTCTGTCAAGGATTTTACGGAACATCTCAACACCAGTAACAACCGACTTAAGACCTTCAGCACCCATACCAAGGATATCAACAGGATCACCAGAGTTGATGATACCAGTTTCGATACGACCAGTAGCAACAGTACCACGACCAGTGATCGAGAATACGTCTTCAACAGGCATAAGGAATGGTTTGTCAGTTGCACGAGCAGGAAGTGGAATCCAGTTATCAACTGCATCCATTAACTCTTCGATTTTAGCAACCCACTGAGGTTCAGCATTCAAGCCACCCAAAGCAGAACCCTGGATTACAGGAATGTTGTCACCGTCAAATTTATAGAATGACAATAGTTCTCTGATTTCCATTTCTACTAGTTCAAGTAGTTCGGGGTCATCAACTAAGTCAACTTTATTCATAAATACAACCAACTGAGGTACACCTACCTGACGAGCAAGAAGGATGTGCTCACGAGTTTGTGGCATAGGACCGTCAGTAGCAGCTACCACGATGATAGCACCGTCCATCTGAGCAGCACCAGTTACCATGTTTTTCACATAGTCAGCGTGACCAGGACAGTCAACGTGTGCATAGTGACGATTGGCAGTTTGATACTCAACGTGAGAAGTGTTAATGGTGATACCACGCTCTTTCTCTTCAGGAGCATTGTCAATAGACGAAAAGTCTCTTACTGCTGCAAGACCTTTTTCTGCAAGAACTTTAGTAATTGCAGCTGTCAATGTAGTTTTACCGTGGTCAACGTGACCGATAGTACCAATGTTTACGTGAGGTTTACTACGGTCAAAATTCTCTTTTGCCATTTTATTTAATAGAATTTATTTTGTTCAAAATTATTTTTCAGAAAAAAATGGATAACAGAAATAATCTATCACCCTGACGACCCCAAATTTAAACTCAAATAGAGCCTTTGAGCAGGATTGAACTGCCGACCTCTTCCTTACCAAGGAAGTGCTCTACCACTGAGCTACAAAGGCTTTAATGGAATCAAGAGCGGGAGACGGGGCTCGAACCCGCCACCTATAGCTTGGAAGGCTATCGCTCTACCAAATGAGCTACTCCCGCTTGTACTTTTTTTGTGGGGGCGGATGGATTCGAACCACCGTAGGCGTACGCCAGCAGATTTACAGTCTGCCCCATTTGGCCACTCTGGTACACCCCCAAATTTTATCAAAGAACGTGCCCTTTCTCAAAAGGAGTTGCAAAAGTAGAAGGTTTTTTTGAATTTGTCAATTTTAATTTCAAAAATTCTATCATTTTTTTTGACTGTTTCCATTTTTAATCTCAAAATGAGGTTTTTCTGTAATATTTTACATAAAAAATTCACCGTAATTCCCTAAAAAAGGCTTACGGTGAATTCGGAAAGGTGATTAATTAAAATCTAAGCCCTACACTTAATGCCTGAGTACCCAGACTGTTGACCTGATTTTCTTTAAAGAGTTTATTCAAATCATATCTTCCAAAAAGCGTCAGTCCATTTTTCTTGCCAATTTCGGCAGTAAGGCCGTACACGAAATCATTAAGCCCATAACTGCCTTCTATTTTATTTTTTCCTCCGCTTGAGTACACCTCTTTGGTATATCCTCCTACACGGTAGCCCACGTATCCACCAAATCCTATTTTAAATTTCTCTTCTTTAAATCCAAAGTTAAACATCACAGGGAAATTAAGATAAGGCATTACGAGTTTTGACTTTTCGGTTTCTTTGGTGTTTTTTACAAAAGCAACCTGGCCGTTCTTTGTTACAGCAACATTGCTGTTTTTAAACATAAAATTATACCAGGCTATTTCCGGACCGTAGCTCAGTGCCCAATCAACTTTCCCGCCACGTACCAGTGTCACATTTTTCCGGAAAGAAAGTGCTACATACCGTGAGGACCAGTTACGCAGGCCCATTAGTCTGTCGGGTTCTTCAGAAGTGTATTTGGTAAAATTATTCAAACCAACATATAATCCGAAATCACTTTTGGCAAAGAATTTTTTAGGCTTCTTTGGTTCATCAGATTTTGATTCAGGTTTATCCTTAATCATTTTGGCAGTTGGCTCCTCTTCATCAAATGTTCTGATTTGATCATCATCCGGAGCTGGGCTGCCTTTAATCAGTGTATCTTTGGGGATATTAATATCTTTTGTAATAATTTTGATTCTTTGACCTTCCCTTGACACTACCAAAAGGGTATCATTCGAAACTTTTCCTTTCGATACTAAAACCAATGCTTTTTCTCTTTCTGATGAATCAACTCCCAATGTTTTTAAAACATTGTCGAGATTAAGGGCTTTAGGAAACTCAAACGTTCTTTTGTCATTAGTAATAACCTTTACCTTGCTTTTTGCTGTTTTATCATCGAATTCGATGATGGTGGTATCTTTTGGCACCATCGCAAAACTTGCTTTGAGTCCTAAAATTGCTGTAATTAAAATTAACTTTTTCATATTTTGTAAATATTTGAATCTTGCTTTTTTGTTTTGAAAAATTAAAAATGCCGGCCAGACAATGTTTTTATTATTTGAAAAAATAATGCTCTTTAGTTTTAATTGCTAAAAATAATTTTAAAGCTTATTTACTAGTAAGGAAGGTTTTTATCCTTGTATATCTTTCTTTAAATTCTCTTGTTTCTGAAGCGATAAATCCATCTTCATCTTTTGACCACTCTTCTATTGGTTTAATCCCCAATTTATTGAAGTCAACTTTTTCACCTTTTTTGAGACCTTTCACTTCCTCGGCCACTCTGACTATGAGTGACTTCTCATCATTGAAATAATCCTGATTGCTGGTCTTTTTTTCTACTTTTGGCAGGCTAATCACCTGTTTTATGGTTTCGGAATTTAATGACATCAACGGACTGAGATAAACTACTGCCTCTATGTTGTCTTCATTGATGGCCGAACGAACTTTTCCCGAATTATCCATTTTAACCTCTGACTGTGCCATGGCTATTTGCGAAGGTTTGGAATCCTCCGAAATGATTGGAATGCCTTGCTGCTCTCCTGAAACGACCAATTTTATGTTTTCATCCAAAAAGGTTTTCCCCTTTGTCATTTTCAGATTACCACTTTCCAGGATTTTAATATTTTGCCCGGTGTTGCTTTTTAAGTCACCACTATTTTCTGTTGCTTTCTTTTCAGAAATTTCAATTTTCGTTTCACTTATATCATTCGCGGCAATCTGAAGTTTATCAGAATTATTTTTAAGTAAAATTCCATAAATCGCAAAAAACACAAAGCCAATCGATGCGGCCATACTCCAGTATATCCAGGCCCTACGGTTTCCACCTTTCTTTTGGTTGAGTCTGGTTTCAAACAATGTATTTGCTCTTTCTGAGGGTTTTACCTCCAGATTCTTTAAGCTTTTCCCGAACAACTCATCTATTTTTTCCATTACAAATGATGGTTTACAAATTATATTTTATTGCGTTGTTTTGCGTAACTTTTTGTTGAAGTATTGCTCTGGCTCTGCTCAACTGCGATTTGGAAGTTCCTTCCGAAATTTGAAGCAACTGGGCTATTTCGGTATGACTATAGCCTTCAATTGCGTACAGATTAAACACTGTTTTGTATCCATCCGGAAGCGAATTTACCATTTCGAGCAAGTCTCCCGCTTCAAGACTACCACTCTCCTGCACTTCAGGCTCTACGTAATCCTGATTATCAAATTCTACATTTATATTTTTCTTTTTTCTTAAAAACATCAGGGCTTCGTTCACAACTATTCTTTTTGTCCAACCCTCAAAACTTCCGGAAAAATTAAACTGATCCACTTTTTCGAAAATCTTCATCATACTTTCTACCATTACGTCCTCTGCCTCCATCCGGTCATTGATATATCTGCAACAAATCCCCAAAAACTTTCCGGAATATCGTTCATAGAAATACCGCTGTGCCTTCTCATTTCTTTTTATAAGAGCCTTGGCCAATTGGTATTCTGTACCGAACAATTGTAAAATTTTTGCCATATAACCGGGTTTCAAATACAAGATGCAATATAATATTCTAACGGTTGCATTATATTTGTGAAAATTTTTATGGATTATGGTTACTCCTTTTGTTGATGCAATCAGAGCTATTTCTCCACTCAGCAAGGAAACCGAAAAGCTTTTAAAGAAAAGACTTAGTAAAACAACCGGCAAAGCAGGTGATCTTATTTTGAAAGCCGGAGATGTAAATGACAAGCTATATTTTATCGAGAAAGGTATGGTGAGGTCTTTTTATACGCTTGAAGATGATAATGGCTCCAAGTCTGACATCACCTCATGGTTTGTGGGTGAGTTTGGGTTTATCTATGTTCCTCATAGTTTTATACCACAAATGCCCAGTCAGGAATCTATCGAATTGCTGGAAGACTCGGAATTAATAGCCCTGTCTTATAAAGGACTAAGCGAATTATATGATTTGGTACCGGAGGCCAATTATATCGTAAGGGTATTGACCGAAATGTATCTTGTCATGTACGATGAGCGGGTGCGTTTTATGCGTATGATGAGTGCTCATAAAAGAAATGAAGCCTTTCAAAATATGTTCCCCGACCTTTATGATCGTGCACCTAAGAAGCATGTGGCATCATTTTTAGGGCTTACTCCGGAAACTTTAAGTAGAGTTAGAAAAAAGTAAACAACAGTTTTTCCAAATGACTATTCTTGACGAAATCGTTGCAAATAAGAGAATTGAAATAGAAGATTCGAAGAAGAAGGTTTCGATGAGTCAGTTAAAAGAAAGTATTTTTTTTCATCGTAAAAAAAATAGCCTTTCAGAGTCAATCAGAAAAACCAAAGGCAATGGCATAATAGCAGAGTTCAAACGAAAATCACCCTCCAAAGGGATGTTTGGGGAGCATTTTGATGTTGAGAAAACTACCACTGGCTACACAAAGGGTGGTGCAGCAGGCATAAGTGTACTTACTGATTATAACTATTTTGGAGGCACAAAAGAAGATTTGATATCAGCCAGAAAAAACAATCCTTTTACACCACTGCTACGAAAAGACTTCATGATTGATGAATATCAACTTTATGAAGCCAAAGCATGGGGTGCCGACGTGATTTTACTCATTGCTGCTCAGCTAAATAGTGAAGAAATCCTGAATCTCAGCAAAAAAGCTCATGAATTAGATCTTGAGGTGTTGCTTGAAGTTCATGACGAAGAAGAAATTGCAAAAAGTCCTTTTGACTACATAGATATTGTAGGCGTAAATAACCGCAACCTGAAAAACTTCGCCGAAAACAACGTTAATGCTTCTTTGAGATTGATTGAACTTCTGCCAAAAGATATAATCAAGATTTCCGAGAGTTGTATTTCTCAACCCGAAACCGTAAAGCAACTTAAAAAAGTAGGTTATGAGGGGTTTTTGATGGGCGAAAATTTCATGAAAACTGTTGATCCTTCAAAAGCTTTGGCTGATTTTGTAGAACAAATAAATGAAGATTGAAAAATAAGCTCAAAATAAAGGTTTGCGGAATGGGTGACCCTGAAAACATCGGGGAAGTAGCCAAACTAATGCCTGACTATCTGGGTTTTATTTTTTATGAAAAATCTCCAAGGTATGTTGGAAAATTTGACAATTTATTAACGGCAAAAAATCTTCCGGAATCCATAAAGAAAGTAGGGGTATTTGTAAATGCTAATTTTGATGAAATAATTCAAAGTGTAGAAAAATACAGTTTGAAAGTGGTACAACTCCACGGAAACGAAGCACCGGAATTATGTCAAAAACTAAAAAAATCAGATTTGGAAGTTTGGAAGGCATTTTCGGTGGATCAGAGCTTTGATTTCTCGATTACCGAAAATTATCTTAACACCGTGGATGCTTTTTTATTTGATTCAAAAGGAACCGGTTATGGTGGGCATGGGATCGCATTTAACTGGGATTTATTAGAAAATTATACGTTTGAAATTCCTTTCTTTTTAGCAGGAGGTATTTCCCCGGAAAATATGGATAGTGTTTTTTCTATAAATAATCCTGCATTTTTTGGGGTCGATGTAAACAGTAAATTTGAGATTTGTCCGGGAATGAAAAATATTGAAACCTTAAAGCCTCTTTTTAGCAAAATCAGAGGGAATCATTAATTTTGACCAAGAAATATACATTTAATGAAAAATAAGTCGGCCTTCGAAGTAGATGAAAGAGGATATTACGGCAATTTTGGCGGAGCCTTTATCCCTGAAATGTTGTACCCAAATGTAGAGGAACTTAGGCTGAATTACCGGCAAATTATGGAGTCTCCCGACTTCATTGAGGAATTTGAACGGCTGTTGATAGATTATGTTGGCAGACCCACCCCACTTTTTTTGGCACAAAGACTTTCTGAAAAATATAATGCCGAAATCTATCTCAAAAGAGAAGACCTTTGTCACACGGGGGCACATAAGGTCAACAATACACTGGGGCAGATTATTTTGGCCAAAAAGCTAGGTAAACATAAAATCGTGGCGGAAACCGGAGCCGGTCAGCATGGAGTAGCTACCGCAACGATGTGTGCGTTGATGGGCCTGGAGTGCATCGTGTACATGGGTGAAATCGACATGGAAAGACAGGCACCTAATGTGGCTCGTATGAAAATGCTCGGAGCAGAAATAAGACCCGCTAAAAGTGGCTCAAAAACATTGAAAGATGCTACCAATGAAGCCCTGAGACACTGGATCAATAATCCCATTGACACGCATTATATCATTGGGTCGGTGGTTGGACCACATCCATACCCTGATATGGTGGCGAGGTTTCAGTCGGTGATTTCGAAGGAAGTAAGAAAACAACTTTTTGAGAAAACCGGAAACGAAAATCCTGATTACGTGATTGCCTGTGTAGGTGGAGGGTCAAATGCAGCAGGTGTTTTTTATCATTTTCTGGATGAGCCCGATGTGAAAATAATCGCTGCCGAAGCCGCTGGTTTGGGAATAGAATCGGGCAAAACAGCTGCCACTACCTTCAAGGGCAAACCCGGAATCCTTCATGGAACCAAAAGCTTATTGATGCAAACCGACGACGGACAGGTGGTTGAACCCCATAGTATTTCAGCAGGGTTAGATTACCCCGGTATTGGGCCGCTTCATGCTCATCTTTGGGAAAGTGGACGGGCTCAGTTTCTGGGAATAACTGACCGGGAATCTATCGACGCCGGCTTTGAACTTACCCGACTCGAGGGCATTATACCAGCTATTGAATCATCTCATGCCTTAGGGGCTCTGAAGCATTTGCCTTTACAGCCATCAGACACTGTGGTTATCGGACTTTCAGGCCGTGGTGACAAGGATTTGGCCACTTATATGAAGTATCTGTAAATTTTTAACAAAATATTCAACCTTTTCAAAATGAAAAAATTAGCTTTAATCTTAATCGCAATTCTGGGAATTATGGGAGCAGCCTCAGCACAAAAAAAGGAACTTCGCCATGTGGTGATGTTTAAGTTTAAAGAAGGCAGCAGTGCTGCCGATGTTAAAAAAGTAGAAGATGCTTTCAGAGAATTACCAAAAAAAATCAAGGAAATAAAAGGCTACGAATGGGGCACCAACAACAGCCCGGAAAAACTTGACAATGGCTTTACACATGTGTTTTTGCTCACTTTCGACAGCGAAGAAGGCCGAGCAGCTTATCTTCCACATCCCGACCACAAAGCTTTCGGAAAGGTATTAGGGCCGTATCTTGACAAAGTAATGGTGCTCGACTATTGGGCTGAGAAGTAATTTTACCAGAACAATTGTTGCTTATTTTCGAAATTATCTAATATTTAACTATTTGATAAACAAAGTATAAGCAAACAAAAATGTTATTTTAATTTGACATTTTAATATTTTGTCTTAAATATTTTACATATTTATATTTTGTTATTTTAAATTAACATTATAGATTTGTGTTAAATTATTAATACAAAATGCATTCTCTGGAAAAAATATCGGAAAGACTTCTGGCTGTTACCGAAACAGACATCAGACGATATTTGTATCCTGAAATCAATTTTGATGCCCGGCTGATAGTCATAACAGGTTGCAGAGGCGTGGGAAAAACTACATTGCTCAAACAATATTTAAAAGAAAACTCCGAAGCCAAAACAGCTATATATTTCAGCCTTGACCATCTATATTTCAGCAAAAATACGCTGTTAGAAACGGTAGAAGAACTTTATGACAAAGGTTACCGGAGATTTGGAATAGATGAAGTACACAAATATGAGGGATGGTCGAGAGAGTTGAAAAATATCTACGACAGCCTACCCGATGTAAAGGTACTGGTGACTTCCTCCTCGGCGTTGGACGTGATGGAAGGTGTGGGCGACTTGAGTCGCAGAGCCGATGTATATAATCTTAAAGGATTGAGTTTTAGAGAATACCTGATATTTGAAGGATTAGAATCATTGCCAGTGATTTCTATAGATGAGCTCACCGTCAACCACACCGAGATAGCTCACGAGTTACTTGCAAAGCACCCTGAATTGACCAAAAAATTTAAGAACTACCTCCGAAATGGTTACTATCCGTTTTATAAAGAAGCAGGAAGAAAATACAATGACCGGTTACAGGCCATGATCAATCAGGTGATTGAGGTAGATCTGCCGCCGATATTCAATATCGACTACACTTCGGTAAGGCAAATCAAAAAACTGCTGGGCTTATTGTCGGAACTGGTGCCGTATAGTCCAAATATTCAGAAAATTTCAGACCAGCTCAACATTCCAAGGCAAAGGGTGTTGGTTTTTTTGGACTATCTTGACCGGGCTGATGTGCTCAATGCCTTAAAAGCACCCCAAAAATCAGACAGTGCTCTTACCAAGCCGGACAAGGTTTTTCTAGAAAACCCTAACCTGATACATGCACTGGCCATAACTGAACCCAACACCGGTACCGAAAGAGAAACCTTCTTTATGAATGCCGTAGGTGCCAAAAATACGCTGAGTTTCCCAATAAAGGGAGACTTTATGGTCAATGACAAATATGTGTTTGAAGTGGGTGGGAAAAACAAATCAACGCATCAAATCTATGGTATGCCTAATGCATTTCTGGCTAAAGATGGCATAGATGAAGGTTACGGCAGCACCATTCCTTTATGGTTATTTGGTTTTGGATATTAAAAAATAAGGAAATGAATCTCTTCGAAAATCAAAACCTTTTGCCTTATCAAGGAGAGATATTATACGTACCGGGGTTTGTTTCGAATGATTTTTTTGAAAAAATTAAAAACGAAACCCTCTGGAAACAGGAAGGTATGAAAATTTATGGAAGAGAAGTATTGTTTCCGCGGTTAACTGCATGGCATGCAGAAAGGGGCAAAACCTACAAATATTCTGGTTTGGTAAATATCCCCGAGGAGTTTTCAGAAAACCTGTTGTTTTTAAAGAATTTGGTTGAACAAAAAACCGGATACCATTTTAACTCAGCCCTACTCAACTATTACAGAAATGGCAACGACTCTATGGGATGGCATGCCGACGATGAGCCAGAGCTTGGAAAAAATCCGGTGATTGCCTCCCTGAATCTCGGGGCAGTAAGAAAATTTCAAATAAAACACAAAGTTCAAAAAAACACTATCCAAAGCATCATGCTGGAGGGTGGCAGCTTGCTCATGATGCAGGGTGAAATGCAGCACCATTGGCTGCATCAGATTCCGAAAGTCAAAGAAGCTGGTGAAAGGATAAATATCACTTTCAGAAAAATTTTATGATTGAGGTTTAACGCTCAGACTCCTCCAAAGGTAGAATACCAGATAGGCTTCCCAGCCTTTATATTTTTCAATGATTTGTTCCTGCAATTGTCTGGAATCTTTTTTAGGAATATTTTTTAGATTAAAAAGTGCCTGATTGAGCCCTGCATCACCATAAGCCACTGCTTCCATTGCAGGTAAGGATTTCATCAATGCATATTGAGCCGTCCACTCTCCTACTCCCTTTATCTTTGTCAAAAAAGCTAACCTATCTTTATGATTATCGATTTTTTGTATTGCTTCTTTAGAAATAATATTTTGCAAAAATGCTTCAGAAATATTACGGATGTACGCAATTTTCTGCCGAGAAAATTTCATTTCCCTGAATACCTCATCATCAATTTTAAGTATATCTTTCGGGCTTGGAAACAGATAATATTTATTGCCCTCATATTCCACAAATTCACCACAATACTCAACCAAAGCCCTTTTGATTTTATAGGCAAAAGTGAGGTTAATCTGTTGCCCTATAATACTCCAACACAGAGCTTCAAACAAATTAGGTATGGTGATTAACCTTAATCCAAAATATTTTTCTGTAAAAAAGCTTAGGTCCTCATCACGTGAAAGTAATGTATAAAACAATGACAAATCTCTTTCCAGATCAAACCATTCGATTATTTGTTTCTTAATGTTTTCTAAGTCGGCGGTTTGGGTATTCAGAATTTCACAGATTAAAAATTCATTTTCTGAACTGATTTCAACCAGAACATTTTGGTTATCCGCGTTAAATACTTTCCTGACTTTTTTATCTGAAATGGTATGCAAACATTCATCATATCCCCGGTCGAGAAACCAAAGACATTCATTAAAGTCGAAAATTCTTGGAGCAGGGATTGTAAGTTTCAAATATTCAGAATTTAATACCAGGGTTGATCTATTTTTCCTAAAAACTCGCCATGAGGTTTTTCACCATTCAACACCGACAATACCAAATCGGGGATTTTTGGATATAAATTAACAATAGAAATATCTTCTTTATTGAGCCATTCCACCGAATTGGCAGTGGTTTCCATAGGGTTTATTTTTGGTTCACCAGAAATAATCTTTCCTAAAAAAAAGAAATGCACTCCGTGTTGCTTTTCATTGATGATTTCGGCGGTACCGCAAAAATCTAAAAGACTTACTTCAAGATTTAGCTCTTCCTTTAACTCTCTTACCACAGTCTCGGAAAGGCTTTCCCCAAATTCAAGATTTCCCCCCGGTATGGCATACACTTCTGTACTTTCATACAAATATTTAAGCAACAACACCTTGTCATCTTTAACTATGATTACCGAAGGCCTTATTTTCATTTTTTCCCTGAGAAATTATACCCAATACCAAGAAAAGTTCGCATCAGCCCGATATCCATCTTACGTGTCACATAAGGCGACACTTCAAATGCCACTTGAAATCTCTTAAACTTGTCAACGGGCATAATCCTTACACCTGTATTTAGCATAAATCCTTCAAGAATATTGTTATTATCAATGGCGTTGAGGTAGTTTAGCTTTAAACCTCCTCCGACGTAGTAGAGAGCTCGATTGGTCTTTTTGAAAGTTATTTCAGGAGAAATCTCAGTGCTTAAGGAAGAAAAATAGGAGTTGGTCTGCATTTTAACGTCAACCCAAACTTTATTCTGAGGATTAGAGCTTACACCCAAAAGCGAATTAAATGGATAATAAACAATACTTTGAGCAAATCCTTTTTGTAGAAAAAGAATACAAAAGACAACTAAAATTCTCTTCATCAATAATTAATAGAGGTTAAGCGTTTCGGCTTCAGGATGGTGATTTTCCTGCGAAATATCCTCCAATAAACCGTTGATTTGTTTCATGACTTTAAAAAAAACATCCAAATCAGCTGCGGCGATATTTTCCTGAATTCTCTTATTGAACTCAATGACGCCTTCACGTGCAAATTTACGCTTTTTTTTGCCCAATTCAGTCAGAAATACATTTACAAAACGTTTGTCGTTAGGATCAGTTTCGCGATATATCCAATTTCTCTCTTCCAGTGTTTTTAACATTCTGGTGAGACTTCGGGCTTCCATTCCAATACTGGGGCCAATTTTTGTGGCCGGTGTACCTTTTTCCAAATCAATATTAAGTAACACAAAACCTATCGACATGGTCATGTCTTCGGGAGCTGCATTAATATTATACATCCTCGAAATGGCATGCCAGGCCCACTTAATATAAAAATCAATAGTTTGCTCTTTTTTCATAAAATATAAACAATGAAGCAATTAGCCCAAAAACTTTACAAAAGTAAAGATTTCAGATATTATGCAAGCATACTATCGGGATATTTTTAATGTTTTTTTGTGAAAATACACCCTTTTAAAAAGGCCATGGATGTACCCGTACTTCCGAATCAAAAACCAGCGTTTTCTTTTTACCCGGGTACATAATATTTACCAGATTGGTCTGGTCTTTAAATAGTTCCTGCATAATAGCATTGTAAAGTGTGAAGTCTTTAATATTATCCCCCTCAAAAACTTCAAAATAAAGCCAGGTGGCATCAGCTTCCTGCTCCTTACCATAAAATTTGGCAAATTTAACTTCTTTATTAGGAGAAATTATTGCCAGATTTCTTCGGAAATATTGCTCGATAAGAGGATCCACTTTGGCTGATGGCTCTTCCATTTTTACAGACTTCCCTTTATTGAAATTAGTAAGTGCTATCTCAAGGTCGTCAGTAAAAACTCGTACAGAAAGCTCAAGTGACCTGGATTGAGAATTGTAGTTGACTTCGGTCAAAGAAGTATGGAAATCATGAAAAGTAAACACACAATACAATGTCAGTATTAAACTTTTCATGATTTAACTTAAAACAGAAGCTTCACAGTATCATTGAATAAAACATATGCCATTAACGCCAGCAAAATAAAAGTACCTATTTGCTGCGTACGCTCCATAAATACCTCCGATGGTTTACGACGGGTAATCATTTCATATAAAAGTACGATCACGTGACCTCCATCTAAGGCAGGAATCGGAAGGGCATTCATAAAGGCCAAAGCCATTGATAATAAACCGGTTAGCCTCCAAAATCTCTCCCAGTCCCAATGTCCGCCAAACATTTGTGAAAGGCCTACCGGGCCACTTAGTGCATTGGAAGCCGATATATGGCCTTTGAAAATTCTGGCAAAACCGTTGATTTGCTGGGGAATTACGCTCAAAGCTTCAACAGTCCCCTCTTTGAATGAATCCCCTATTCCAAACTTGGTTTCAACTGTAGCAAGGGTAAATTTTGGGTTAAATCCAATAGCTGAATCTGCTGTAACTACCGGATTTATGTTAAGTTTTGTTCCTTTTCTTTCAATTTCTAAGGTAATCTTTTTCCCGGCGTTGCTTCTGATAAGTGGCTGGAGTTGCTGGTAATAATCTACTTTTTGGCCATTTATCGCCAAAATTTTATCCCCTTCTCTTAGCCCTGCTTTTTCTGCAGGCATTCCTTTAGAAACAATTCTAACCTCAAAAGGAAAAATTGGGCTTAAAAAGTCTTCTTTTTTAGCAATATTCTCTATCAACTGATTTGGCACAGGAACCTCAATGGTCTGACTGTCTCTTTCAACCAGAAAACTGGTGTTTTCATCTGCAACAGCACTTAATACTTCGCTAAAAACCGAATAATCTTTCCCATTAATTTTAAGAATCTTATCCCCTGTTTTTAAACCAATTTTCTCAGCCAATGGATGAGCATAAATCCCTCTTTTGTTTACCTCTTCACGAGCAAAATCTTCTTCTCCCCAGGTATATTTAACGCCTGAATAAATCAAAATACCAAGAATAATATTTACGATGATACCACCAAGCATCACGAATAACCTTTGCCAGGCCGGTTTGGATCTAAACTCCCAAGGCTCGGGTGTGGCCGAAAGCTGAGAAGCATCCTTCGTTTCGTCGATCATTCCAGCGATATCTACGTAACCACCTAAAGGAAACCAACCCAGACCATATTCTGTATCTCCTTTTTTCTTTTTCCAAAGAGCAAAATTCAAAACATTGGGTAAAGGGAATAAGAAATCGAAGAAAATGTAAAATTTATTAACCCTGATTTTGAAGATGCGGGCAAAAATAAAGTGTCCGAATTCGTGTAATCCAACCAAAATGGTAAGTGCCAGCAATAACTGGGCTGCCATTATTAATCCTTCCATATATTAAAATTATTGGTAAAAATTAATTTACCGTATGTATTAGCTTGTTTTTGTAAATAAAACACAAAAATCGTTATAAAATTCAGATAGTGAAAGTATTCTTGGATAAAATCAATTTGTAATATTCATTATTAGGTTTTATTCAAAAAAAACACACACATCGGAAGCCGACGTGTGTGTCCCGTTACTAAATCCACACAACTTTGATGCAAATATAGCTTGAATATTTGTCAAGTCAAGATTTAATAAAATATTTTATTTAGCGGTCAATCAAACTTCCGGATTGGCCACACTAGCACTTAAAAACTCGCGATTGAGTCTGGCGATGTTGTCAAGTGAAATTTCTTTCGGACATTCGGCAGCACAAGCTCCGGTGTTGGTACAAGCACCAAAACCTTCGGCATCCATCTGTGCTACCATGTTCAATGCTCTTTTTTCCCGCTCAGGCTCTCCTTGTGGTAATAATGCCAGCTGCGAAACTTTTGCTGATACAAAAAGCATGGCTGAGGCATTTTTACAAGCGGCCACACATGCACCACAACCGATACAAGCTGCAGCTGCAAAGGCTTTGTCGGCCTGATCTTTACCGATTGGAAGATTGTTGGCATCCTGGGCGTTCCCGGTATTAACCGACACAAAGCCGCCGGATGCAATAATACGATCAAATGCTGTACGGTCAACCACCAGGTCTTTGATTACAGGAAAAGCTGAAGCTCTCCAGGGCTCAACCACGATGGTATCTCCATCTTTGAAGCTTCGCATGTGCAGCTGACAGGTAGTTACACCTTCAAGCGGGCCATGCGGGCGACCATTGATGTACATCGAGCAAGTACCACAAATACCTTCACGGCAGTCATGATCAAATGCTATCGGCTCGATGTCTTCAGTAACCAATCTTTCGTTTAATACGTCAAACATCTCCAGGAAAGACATGTCAGGCGAAACATCACTTACTTTATAAGTTTCCAATGCTCCTTTGGCGTTTTGATTTTTTTGACGCCATACTTTCAACGTAATATTCATGATATTGAAATTTTTCTCTTTTAACCTTTTCAGGTATAAATTTTTGAGTTTTTTAATTTTCCGAAAAATCAGATTCGGAAATATTTTAATGTGAAAAACAAAAAATAACCTCCCGTATTATTTATAGTTACGTTGAGCAATTTTGATATTTTCGTAAATCAAATCTTCTTTATGGAGCGTCCAATCGCTCTCTTTGTTATACTCCCAGGCAGCTACATACATGTAGTTTTTGTCATCACGCATGGCTTCTCCGCCATCTTCCTGATATTCTTCACGGAAGTGTCCTCCACAAGATTCTTTCCGGTCAAGAGCGTCAATACACATGAGCTCGCCAAGTTCAAGGAAGTCAGCTACACGACCCGCTTTATCCAATTCAGGATTGAACCCATCGGCATCACCCATTACTTTGAGATCAGACCAGAACTCTTTTCTCAATTCTCTGATCTCCTGGATTGCCTCAGTTAAGCCTTTTTCGTTACGGGCCATTCCACATTTCTCCCACATGATTTTACCCAAACGCTTGTGGAATGATTCAGGAGACAGCTTTCCTTTGATTGACAGCAAAGTATCAATTCTTTCTTTCACTTGTTTTTCGGTTTCAACAAAGGCTTCGTGGTCAGTGGGGATTGCTTTTGTTTTGATATCTGATGAAAGATAAGCCCCTATGGTATAAGGTATCACAAAATAGCCATCAGAAAGACCCTGCATCAATGCTGAGGCACCAAGTCTGTTGGCTCCATGATCGGAGAAGTTGGCTTCTCCCAAACAGTACAAACCAGGTACCGTAGTCATCAAATTATAATCGACCCAAAGCCCCCCCATGGTATAGTGAACCGCAGGATAAATCATCATTGGCACTTCGTAGGGATCTTCACCAGTGATTTGTTTGTACATATCAAACAGGTTACCATACTCTTCTTTGACAACTTCTTTACCTAATCTCACCAAAGTGTCATAGTCAGGGTTTTCAATTCCTAATTTTGTTGCTTCAGCTTTACCGTATTTATTTACAAGATTATACTTAAAGTCAAGGTAAACAGCCATTTTTGTTGCACCTACACCATAGCCCGCATCACACCTTTCTTTGGCAGCTCTGGAGGCAATATCTCTTGGCACAAGATTACCAAAAGCAGGATAACGACGCTCCAGATAATAATCTCTGTCTTCTTCAGGGATATCGTTGGCTGCACGTTTTTCATCTTTATTTTTTGGAACCCAGATGCGTCCATCATTTCTCAAAGACTCTGACATTAGGGTAAGTTTTGACTGATGGTCACCTGAAACCGGAATACAAGTAGGGTGAATCTGAGTAAAACATGGGTTTCCGAAAACAGCTCCTTGTTTGTGAGCTTTCCAAATGGCTGTGGTATTTGAACCCATAGCATTGGTAGAAAGGTAAAATACGTTTCCGTAACCGCCTGTACAAAGCAATACCGCATGGCCAAAATGACGCTCGAGCTCGCCGGTAACGAGGTTTCTAGCAATAATACCCCTTGCTTTTCCGTCAATTTTTACAACCTCAAGCATTTCATGGCGAGAATACATTTGAACGGCACCTTTACCTATTTGCCTTTCAAGTGCTGAATACGCTCCCAATAATAGCTGCTGGCCTGTCTGACCGGCCGCGTAGAATGTACGCTGCACCTGAGTACCCCCAAATGAACGGTTACGTAACATCCCACCGTAATCACGGGCAAAAGGAACACCCTGAGCCACACATTGATCTATAATATTGCCTGATACCTCAGCCAGACGGTGCACATTGGCTTCACGGGCACGATAATCACCCCCTTTGATAGTATCATAAAAAAGTCTGAAAGTAGAATCACCATCGTTTTGGTAATTTTTGGCGGCATTGATACCTCCCTGAGCAGCAATAGAGTGAGCTCTTCGTGGAGAATCCTGAAAACAGAAAGCCTTTACTTTGTATCCCATTTCTGCCAACGAAGCTGCTGCTGAAGCTCCAGCTAGGCCGGTACCCACCACAATAATCTCAAGGTTACGCTTGTTGGCAGGGTTAACCAAAGGTACAGTTGATCTATATTTTGTCCATTTTTCAGCTATTGGGCCCTCAGGCACTTTAGCGTCAAGTTTAATTGTAGCCATTGTATATTAATTAAGCTGAAATTACTTTAGAAAATAAAAATAAAGTGGCATTGCTGCATACCCGATTGGTATCAATATAGCAAAAATCCAAATTCCCAGATTTTTAATAAGGGGAGAATATTTGGGATGATTGAGACCTAAAGTTTGGAATGCACTCTGGAAACCATGAATTAAATGGAATGATACCGCAAACATGGCAAGTACATAAAATAGTACAAGAAGTATGTTTTGGAAGGCATAGCCAACTACTTTGTAGAGGTCTTTGACGATAATGGTTTTCGTACCGGCTGCAACGTCTGAAATCTCAAATTTTTTAACTACCTGCGTATATCCTTCATCCATAGCAGTGGTTGTTATATCACCCGTGGTAAGGTTTTCGGTGTATTTTACATACGGTAGGTGCTCATAGTGGTATCTATACCAGAAATCGCTCATGTGTACAACAAGATAAACCAACAAAATCAGGCCCAAAATAGCCATACTGCGGCTAAAAATACTTGATGAGTTTTTATTTACTGCGTATCCAACAGGTCTCGCCTGACGATTTTTGTAGGTGATATAAATCCCCCAAAAAGCGTGAAATAAAATCAAAGCATAGTTAACGTAAGAAACTACTTTAATTACAGGAAATGTGGTCATGAAAACCGCATAAGTGTTAAAAGCATAACCCCCGTCTGATTTAAACAATTGAAGATTACCAATCAAATGCACTACCAAAAAAGTACACAAAAACAAGCCGGTCAGTGCCATAAGGACTTTTTTCCCAATTGAGCTTGTCAGTGTTTTTGTAAGCCAACCCATATTGTTATTTTTAGATTAATTTGTTTTCTTTTTACTTAGAAAAATCCTATTTATTTTCAACATTCAAATCTAATCCAGAAACACTTTAGAATCAAAATAAATAAGTGATTTCTATATATTTTTTACTAAATATAGACAAAAAAATATCAATTTATTTGTCAAAAGTTTTGCTGAAAAATTAAAAAAAATTCTATTCTTATTTTGCGTGTTTTATTAAAACTTAAAAAGGATTTTTTTGTTTATTTTTCAAACCCGGATTATGCATTAGATCAAGGTCTACAATAATATTTTGCCGTGAACCTATTTCAGGACTCATTCAAAGGTATCTCGATACCTTTTCTTTCGTACTTCATAGCTTCTTTGCAAAATATTATTTCGTCATCTCTCCTAATGCATAATCAGGGTTAAAATCCAAAAAAAAGACCGGAAAACCGGCCTGTAAGTAATTCTAATTGATTATATCAAATCCACAGAATGGAATGAGTACATCTGGTACTTTTATTCCTTCCGGAGTCTGGTTGTTTTCAAGAATTGAAGCAAGGATTCTGGGCAATGCAAGAGCCGAGCCATTCAGCGTATGCAAAAGGCGAGTTTTACCGTCCACTTTATATCTCAATTTCAGACGATTTGCCTGATATGATTCAAAATTTGAAACCGAACTCACTTCGAGCCATCTTTCCTGAGCTGCTGAAAACACTTCAAAGTCATAAGTCAAAGCCGAGGTAAAGCTCATATCTCCTCCACAAAGTCTTAGAATTCGGAAGGGTAAACCAAGTTTAACAAGCAAACCTTTGACATGTTCAAGCATTTCTTCCAGGGCCTGATAAGATTCTTCCGGTTTCCTGATTTGCACTATTTCGACTTTGTCAAATTGATGCAGGCGATTGAGCCCTCGGACGTGTGCCCCCCAACTACCAGCTTCGCGTCTGAAACATGGTGTATAAGCCACATTTTTGGCAGGTAATTCGGCTTCAGAAAGGATTACATCTCTGTAAATATTGGTGACAGGCACTTCAGCGGTCGGAATCAAATACAAGTCATCGGCTGAGGCATAATACATCTGCCCCTCTTTGTCAGGCAATTGGCCTGTCCCAAAACCTGAAGCGGCATTGATCACGATGGGTGGCTGCACTTCAAAATATCCTGCAGCTTCGGCTTCATTAAGGAAGAAATTGATCAGGGCACGCTGGATTTTTGCTCCTTTACCTTTATAAAAAGGAAACCCTGCACCAGTCACTTTATTTCCTAAATCAAAATCGATGATATCATATTTTTTTATCAGCTCCCAATGCGGCTGAGCTTCAGCATGCAAAGAAGGAATTTCACCAGACTGAAATACGTTCAGGTTTTCTTCTGGTGTGCGACCTGCAGGAACCGACTCATGCGGCAGATTGGGCATTGTGACCAAAACCTCCTGAAGACTAGCTTCCAGCTCTTTTAATTTTTCCTCCAACCCTTTTGATTTCTCTTTTAGCTCGGCGGTTTGGGACTTGGCTTTTTCAGCTTCTTCTTTTTTGCCCTCCTTCATCAGCCCGCCGATTTGTTTGGCAAGCAGATTACTCTGTGCCAACGCATCATCCAGCTCTTTTTGAGTGTTGCGGCGGTTGTCATCGATTTCAATTACTGAATCTACTACCTCAGCAGCATTTTTGAAATATTTTCTTTCCAGACCCTTGATAGTCAGCTCCTTGTTTTCTCTAATAAATGTTAATTGAAGCATTATTTAATATTATTAATCAGTCTTCTGTGATAATGTATTTGTCCTAAATGATAATTGAGATGCCCGTGCAAATGTACCAAAAAATATGCGGTTGTCATTGGGTATCCAAATTCCTGAGTGGGATATTCCAAATTTAGTTCTGAATCAGATAATGAATCAAAAGTCATATCGAGCATACTTGAGGTTTCTTTTAATCTAATCAGTATTTCTTCTTTAGAACATATATCAGAAAACTCCGCCGGCCTGTTTCTGACATATCTGGTATTTCCCAAATTTTTACCAATGTAGGTATTTAGATTGCCGATTAAATGCAAAGCTAAATTACCTGCGGGATTATTGATTCCATCAGCTCTTTTCCAAAGCAATTCTTCAGCTTCATAAGCTTCAATTTCCTGTGAAACCTTTTCCAAATCACGAATAAAAAGACTTTTTAAAGAATCAATCATCATCTTATTCAAAATTAAAAAGCCCCTCGTTCAAGGCATTAAGCGATGCATTTTTATCTTTGGAATCAACCAAAAGCGATACATTATGTTCAGAGGCACCATAAGAAATCATCCTGATCGGAATTTCTTTCATGGCTTCTAAAATTTTGATGGCAATACCCGACTTGTCAGCTTTGAAATCGCCCACGATACAAATAATACTTTGGTTACGATCATGTTCTTCGAGGTCAGCAAACTGGCTTAACTCGGCAGTAATTTTATCCAGATTGTCCGAATTGTCAATGGTAACTGCCACTGAAACTTCAGAAGTGGTTATCATATCAACCGGAGTTTTGTATTTTTCAAAAATCTCAAAAACTCTTCTTAAAAATCCATAGGCATTGAGCATACGGGTAGAATGTACATATATCGCGGTAATGTTATCTTTAGCCGCAATTGCTTTAATATCAGCCTCAATTGTATTGTTGGCAGTAATCAATGTACCTGGAGCCGAGGGTTCCATTGTGTTTTTAAGTCTTACGGGTACTCCTTTCATTTTGGCGGGAGTGATTGTTGATGGATGAAGAATTTTTGCACCAAAATAAGCCAATTCGGCAGCTTCTTCAAAACTCAACTCTCTCACAGGGAAAGTACGTTTTACTATTCTTGGGTCATTGTTGTGCATGCCATCTATATCTGTCCAGATCTGAATTTCTTCTGCCACCACGGCTCCCCCAATCAATGAAGCAGTATAGTCAGAACCCCCTCTTTTGAGGTTATCAACCTCTCCTGCCGGATTACGGCAAATAAAGCCTTGCGTTACGATAATTTGTTTATCAGCACATGTACCCAGTTTAACTGCTAATAATTTTTCAATAAGAGCAAATTCCGGTTCACCGTCGGCGTCAATTCTCATGTAATCCAGGGCCGGTATCAAAACCACACTATCGCCACACTCTTCAAGAAAGGCTGCAAACATTTGGGTTGAAAGAATTTCGCCCTGTGCCACCAATTCTTTGTCTTGCTTTAATCCAAAATCGGCCACCTGGCTAAGTGATTCTATAAAGGAAAACTCCTTTTCAACTATAACTTTTCCTTTAGCCAAACCTTCCGGTGTACTGTATAATTCAGCAATAAATTTGTCGTAATGAGCCCTAAGAGAAGAAATAATCTCTGCGGCTTTTCCATTTTTTGATTTTACAGCTTCTCCAATTTCTATGAGGCTATTTGTAGTGCCAGATAGAGCCGATAATACTACTATTTTTTGTCCTTTATCTTCCGTAACGAGATTACGAATTGACTGCATTCTTTCGGGTTTCCCTACTGATGTACCCCCAAATTTCCAAACTTGCATTTTTATATGTTATATTTTTTATTTCAAAAATGGTCTTTCAAATATTCTGATTTTGGATTGTTGTTCCCGGCAATTTATAACCAATTAATTTAGAAAAATTGTAAATCATATCAATCGTAAATCAAATCAATCGTAAATCGCAAATCAACCAATTCCCAACATTTTAATGGCTGTAATGGCTGCTTCATCGCCTTTGTTTCCGTATTTGCCGCCAGCTCTATCTACTGCCTGCTGGTGATTATTGGGAGTAAGTACACCAAAAATCACAGGTTTATTATATTTTAAGGAAACTTCCGTAAGCCCATTGGCCACAGCGTGATTGATGTAATCGTTGTGCTTGGTTTCACCTTGTATTACACAACCAATAGCTATGACTGCATCCACGTCTTCTTTTTGAGCAAATACCTGAGCACCAAAACTTAGCTCATAAGTACCAGGCACATAAACTTTCTTTATATGAGTTTCTTTTGCCCCATATTTTAATAATGTATTGATTGCCCCTTGTGCCAAAGGCTCGGTGATGTCGTCGTTCCATTCGGCAACTAATACAACAAACTTTTTCCAACTAATATCCGGTAAATTTTCTTCCTTGAAAATACTTAGATTCTTATGAGCCGATGACATACTTTTTCTGATTTTTTTTGCATAAAAAAAGGATAAACCAGACTGGCTTATCCTTGATTATTTAGTTTCTTTTTAATCGAGGTTACTCGCCAATCTCAGTTTCCAATCTCGATTTATACTTCTTTGCCAATAAGGCTTCCGTTACCGTTGGGTACTTATTGATAAGCTCAGAATAAACTTCTATTGCTGATTTGGAATTCTTTGATTCTGTATATGCCCCGGCCAATTTCATCATGTAGCCTGGTGTGGCAAATTTATTGGGCTTATATTCAGAAGCCTTTTGATAATATTTGATAGCATCTTCAATCTTTTTGGTTTCCATGTAGCAGTCACCAATTAGGCTGTAAGCTTTGGCCTGCAATACCTGGTCACCTGCCGAAAACTTCTCTAACTGAGGAATGGCATCTGCAAATTTATTCTGATTCATTAGGGCAATACCTGCGTACAGTCCCGCCAATTGCCCACCTTTAGTGCCAGAATAATCATCAGCGACTGCCAAAAGGCCTTCATTACCTCCCTGCCCTTTGAGAGCTTTGCTCAAAGAATCAGACTCAAAAGAAAAAACTGCATCGTACATTGCTGTTTGAGCTTCTTTTTCCTGAGTATCAGAATAATATTTATAACCAAAATAACCAGCAACAATAGCAAGAATAACTCCTCCAATTATGTAAAGTGTCTTTTGGTTTTTTTCAAGTATGTTTTCGTATTTGAAAAATTCTTTCTTCAATTCTTCGGCATTTTCAATAATTTCGATGCCGTGATTGTCTTTTTTAGCCATTTTGTATGCGTTCTAAAAATTTTAAGAGTGCAAATTTAGGAAAAACCTACTGATAATATTAATATTTATAAATAAAAAAATGAAATCAGAATTCCCAACCCTAAATTTTTTTCTTAAAAAATCAATAATTTATTCTTTTACGAAAGGATAGTCTGCCTGCATGTAGATGTCCTCAAATGCTTCTTCAGGTTTTGGCCATGGTGACTCTTCCGCAAAAATCACAGCCTGATCAACCTGACCTTTAATTTTTGCATCAATGGCATCAAGCTCGGCTTCGGTTGCAATATTATTTTTAAGCATTCTGTCTTTAATCAGCTCGATTGGGTCTCTCATTTTCCATTCTGCCACTTCCTCTTTAGTACGGTATTTTTGAGGGTCTGACATCGAATGACCACGATATCTATAAGTTTTAAACTCAAGGAAAGTAGGACCATCTCCCTTTCTTGCTCTTTCGGCAGCTCTCTGAACAGCTTCATGAACAATTTCAACATCCATTCCATCCACAGGCTCAGCCGGCATATCATAAGCCTCCGCCAAGGTATAGAGCTCACGCACGTTGGAAGTACGCTCTACCGAAGTACCCATGGCGTAGCCATTGTTTTCAACCACAAATATGGTAGGAATCTTCCAGGTCATGGCCATATTGAAAGCCTCGTGCAGAGCTCCCTGGCGAGTGGCACCATCACCGAAATAACAGATACAAACTTTTCCTGTATTTAAATATTTTTCGGCAAAGCCTATACCGGCACCCATTGGAATCTGTGCTCCTACGATACCATGACCGCCGATAAAACCTACCTCTTTATCAAATATGTGCATCGAGCCACCTTTCCCTTTAGTAGTACCTGTTGCTTTACCATAAAGTTCAGCCATGATTTTGTTGGGATCGGTACCCAAAGCCAGAGGATGACCATGGTCACGATAGGCTGTAATATATTTATCGCCTTTGGTAAGAGCCGAAACTGACCCTGAAGAACAGGCTTCCTGTCCTATATATAAATGGCAAAAACCTCTGATTTTCTGCTGGCCATAAAGCTGACCGGCCTTTTCTTCAAATTTGCGTTGAAGCTGCATTGATTCATACCAATACATGTATTGCTCTTTTGAGTACTTAACTTTCGCTGCTTCTTTCTTTTTTGTCGCTGCCATAGTCTGTTTATTGGCTTAATAATTTTTGGACTGCAAAAATAAGGATTAAAAATTTATGTATAAAAATTATTGCAAAAAACTGTTGTTATTAGGATTTAAAGTATTGGAATAAAAATAAAAACGCCCGGATAAATAATAACCGGGCGAATTTTAAAATGTTTTAAGATTATTCTACGACACTCAACCTCACGGTATTGGTTCTGTTATCTTTCAAAAGTGGTACAGACAGAGTGTTTATGTATTTATCTCCTTTTTGCATCAATCCATTTTGTACCAAAAATTTATTGGCTTTATCAATCAACTCTGATTCATTTTTGGCATCAAGTTCACTGATTCTAAAGGCCTCAACTCCCCAAAACAGGCTTAGTTGTGTCAACAAACTGTCGTTATTGGTAAAAATGTATATGTTAGCTTTGGGTCTGTGATGTGACAAACGAAAAGCCGTATATCCTGAAGAAGTAACGCCAATGATGGCTTTTACGCTTAGATCGCGTGCCAAACGGCAACCCATCATGATTACATTGTCATTGTCTTTATTTACTGACTCATAATAGTCTTTACTCACCCGTGTATGATGGCGGGCGTATAATCTCGCCGGATCGCCGTTTTCTTCAACATAGGCTATGGTTTTGGCCATGGTTTCAACCGAAAGCATAGGAAACTTACCTGAGGCACTCTCGGCACTCAACATTACGGCGTCGGCACCATCTAATACCGCATTGGCTACGTCACCCACTTCAGCACGGGTTGGAGTAGGGCTTTCAATCATACTTTCGAGCATTTGTGTGGCAACAATAACCGGCTTAGCGGCCAGATGGCAAGCATGTATTAGTTTTTTCTGGATTATAGGCACTTCCTCTGAAGGAATCTCCACTCCCAGATCTCCACGTGCCACCATCACGGCATCAGTAGCTTCTACGATGGCATCCATATTCATTACTGCCTCAGGTTTTTCTACTTTGGCAATTACCTTTGCCTGTGAACCTTTGGATTTGATGTAGTTTTTGATTTCCAGAATTTCTTCGGCAGTACGGACAAACGAAAGGGCAATCCAGTCAACATTATTGGCCAGGCCAAAATCAAGATCTTTCCAGTCTTTTTCGGTTACTGAAGGCTGCGAAATAGCGGTATTAGGAAGATTTACGCCTTTCTTTTGTTTTAAAAGCCCTCCAAAAACAACCTCAGTGATTACCTCTTGTTTTTCTTTATCAATATCTACAACTTTCACTTCCAGCTTGCCGTCATCCATCAAAATACGGTCACCGATGGTTACATCACGGTACATCCCTTTATAAGGTGTGCTGGCTCTTTCAGCATTTCCGACCACGTCCTGATTGGTAAAAACAAATTTTTGTCCTGCCACAAGCATCACCCCGGCATTTCCGCCTTCCATTTCACCAACCCTGATTTTCGGGCCTTGTAAATCCTGGAGGATAGCACAATTGAGACCATGCTCAGCATTTATTTTTCTGATTTTGTCAATTCTTAATTTGTGCTCTTCGTGCGATCCATGTGAAAAATTTAACCTGAACACATTCACTCCGGCTTTAGCCAGCCCTAAAAGCATTTCTTCACTCTCTGACACAGGACCTACCGTAGCGACAATTTTTGTTCTTTTATTCATAAATTAAAGATTATTATTCTGCATAATGGCTATATTTTCCCAAAACAACAGCTATTTGTTCTTATAAGATTTCCAATTCTGCTGCAAAAATAAAAATATATGTTTACACTTACAGAATAAAATTTCAGAATGTTGTAAAATGGATAGCATATTATTCCTAATTTAACCCTAACGCCACTTAATAATTTTTCGGATTTCCTTTTTTATTTACTTTTGCTTCGCATTTTTTTAAAACTATTTACCAAAAATTAAAATGAGCCAGAAAATCTTTGTCTTTGATACTACGCTAAGAGACGGCGAGCAGGTGCCGGGATGTCAATTAAACATAGAAGAAAAATTGATGATTGCCCGTGAACTCGACCTTTTAGGTGTAGATATCATTGAAGCCGGCTTCCCGATTTCAAGCCCGGGTGATTTTAAAGCAGTTGAAGCGATTTCGAAAGTAGTTCAGAATGCTACCGTTTGTGGACTTACCCGTGCTGTAAAAAAAGACATTGAGGTAGCCGCCGAAGCCCTTAAGCCTGCAAAAAGATCAAGAATACACACCGGAATAGGTTCTTCTGATATTCATATTCAACATAAATTTAACAGCAATCGGGACGAGATTTTACAAAGAGGAGTAGATGCCGTAAAATATGCCAGACAATTTACCGACGATGTGGAATTTTATGCAGAGGATGCCGGAAGGTCAGACATTGAATTTTTGGCCAGACTAACTGAGGCAGTCATTAAAGCTGGTGCTACGGTTGTAAACCTTCCTGACACAACAGGGTATTTGCTACCCAACCAAACATTTGAACGTATCAGTTATCTTGTAAATAATGTCCCAAATGTGGACAAGGCCATACTTTCTATGCATAACCACAACGACCTGGGTATGGCCACGGCTAACACCATTGCGGGCATTCAGGCGGGTGCAAGACAAGTTGAAGTAACTATTAATGGTATTGGCGAAAGAGCAGGCAATACCTCATTGGAAGAAGTAGTGATGACCCTCAAAGTACACAAGGATTTGGGACTTTACACTGACATCAAAACCGAGAAACTCGCCCCTTTGAGCCATTTGGTATCGAAAACGATGCGTATGCCTGTACAGGCCAACAAAGCCATAGTGGGTAGAAATGCGTTTGCTCATTCATCAGGTATCCACCAGGATGGCTTCCTGAAACATAGTCTCAACTATGAAATTATGACACCTCAGGAAGTTGGCGTGGATAAGTCAGACATAGTTTTGACCGCCAGAAGTGGTCGCCATGCCATCAAACACCGCATGGAATTACTTGGCTTTAATGCCACAAAAGAAAAGTTGGATGAGATTTATGAAGAGTTTTTACTTCTTGCCGATAAAATCAAAGAGGTAAACGATAAAGATTTGGTGGGATTGGTAAGACCTATGCTTGAGGAAGTAGAACAATAAAATCTGTTAAACCTTAAATTTAAGCCCGGCCTTGAAAGAGTGCCGGGCTTATTGTTTTATTACCAAATGATTATGCATTGAAATTTTCTCAAGAATTTTGGATTGTTTATTTGTTTTGAAAAAACAATTTCCTATCTTTGCAGCCCCAAATACCGCCTTGTTGGTGCTGCCCGCTCCAAAAAGGCAACATAAGTTATAAGAAATGAGGAGGTTCCGGTCCGAGTTTTCGTGTTTTTTAAGCACCTTGTAATTAGACCTGAAGACATAAAAAGCCGAAAGCTATTTGGGTATGCACGGTGAATTATGTTTTTAAATTGATTAATTAACGTATAAAAAATTGCAATCGTGGATCAATTAAGTTATAGAACGATTTCGGCCAACGCCAAAACCGTAGAGAAAAAATGGGTAGTGGTAGATGCCTCAAATAAAATTTTGGGACGTTTGTCTAGTCAGGTGGCTAACATCCTGCAAGGAAAAAACAAAACATCATACACACCAAACGTTGACTGTGGAGATAACGTAATCATCATCAATGCCGAGAAGATCAGACTTACCGGCAAAAAAATGACTGATAAAGTTTATACTCGTCATACAGGTCATCCGGGTGGACAGCGTTTCGCGTCTCCTAAAGAGCTTATGGCTAAGGATGGTAGAAAAGTAGTGGAGATGGCAGTGAAAGGTATGCTTCCAAAAAACAGATTGGGTAGCAAACTATACACCAACCTTTATGTATATGAAGGCGGTGAGCACCCTCATCAGGCCCAACAACCAACCACTATCGAAATCAATTAATTAGAATTTTAAAAATTAAAATAAAATGCAGGTAATAAATACCGTAGGTAGAAGAAAAACAGCCGTTGCCCGTGTTTACATGAAACCTGGTACAGGTGACGTGAAGGTAAATGGTCGTGAATTGTCAAACTACTTCCCTACCGAAGTACTTCAGATTATTTTCAATCAGGCATTTGATACAGTAAATGCTACCGGAAAATTTGATTTAAAAGTAAACGTAAGAGGTGGTGGTATTGCTGGTCAGGCTGAGGCTATCAGAATGGCAATCGCCCGTGCATTGTGCGAAGCCGATACCGAAAACCGTCCTCCATTGAAAAAAGAAGGATTCTTAACCCGTGATTCGCGTATGGTTGAGCGTAAAAAATACGGTCGCCGCAAAGCACGTAAGAGATTCCAGTTCTCGAAACGTTAATATTATTAATGTGCTGAAGTGGCAATGCGGTAATGTGCTGATTTTTTTAAATGAGGCACATTATTCTAGTTAATAAAGTCAGAATGGCTTTAAAATTAATTAGCACATTAACAAACTAGCACATTATTAATTATATCCGTCCAGACAGTACTTATCGTGCCCGATGTGCTGTGCTGCAAATTCAATTATTTTTTTACAATTAAAACAAAAGAAATGGCACAAATTCAGTACAAAGACCTCTTAGATGCAGGCGTACACTTTGGTCACCTGACCCGTAAATGGGATCCAAGAATGGCTCCTTATATCTTCATGGAGAAAAACGGGATTCACATCATTGACCTCAATCAATCATTGGAAGCCATCGCTGCTGCACAGGCATTCGTTAAGAGCGTAGTTCGCTCAGGACGTAAAGTGATGTTTGTAGCTACCAAAAAACAAGCTCAGGAAATCGTATCAGAAGAAGCTAACCGCTTGAAAATGCCTTTCGTAACCGAAAGATGGTTGGGTGGTATGTTGACTAACTTCACGACTATCAAGAAGTCATTGAAGAAAATGAACAACATCGAAAGAATGCTTTCTGATGAGGCTACAGCAAACAATATCGCAAAACGCGAGAAATTGATGTTGGGTCGTGAAAAGGCGAAATTGGAGAAATTGTTGGGTGGCGTTGCTGACCTTTCAAGACTTCCGGCTGCCATATTTGTGGTTGATATCAAGCGTGAACACCTTGCCATTGCTGAAGCTAAAAGATTGGGTATTCCGGTTGTAGCTATGTGTGATACCAACTCTAATCCTGAAATTGTTGATTTTGCAATTCCTGCTAATGATGACGCTTACAAGTCGATTTCATTGATTACGCTTGCTATCGGTAAGGCTATCGAAGAAGGTATTCTTGAAAGAAAAACCGATAAAGAAAATGCTGCCCTTCAGGAAGAAGAAGATGCTAAAAGAGCCGTTGACACAGCCAGAGAGGTAGTAAACAGAGGTGAAGAATCTTCAGAAGGTGGTAAAAGAAAAAGAGTAAAAACTGCTGATGCAGCTCCTGAGGCAGAAGTTGTAGCCGAAGAGACTGCACCTGAAGCTCCTGCTGAGGAAGCCTCCGCTGAGGAAGCAGAAGCATAAAAAATATTTCGCTTCGAAATAATCTTTGAATAGCCCGAAGCGTCGCTTTGGGCTGTTCGTTTTAAAAAAAGACATAAATTTTATTTACATAAAAATAATATAAAAATGAATATTACTGCAGCTGACGTTAACAAACTACGTCAATTAACAGGAGCCGGAATGATGGATTGCAAAAAAGCCTTGACTGAAGCAGAAGGTGATTTTGAAAAAGCCGTTGAAATATTGCGTAAAGCAGGACAAAAAGTGGCTGCCAAACGTGCAGATAATGAAACTTCAGAAGGAGTAGTTTTGGTAGATGTAAGCGATAGCGGAAAAAGTGCTAAAGTTTTGGCATTTGCCTGCGAAACTGAACCGGTTTCAAATGTTGAAGACTTCAAAAATCTGGCTTCGGCTATTTTGCAGGCGGGTGTTAAGCATCATGCAAAAGACGCAGACACTGTTTTAGGTTTGACACTTGAAAATGGCCAGACAGTACAGGAAAATATTACTGAATTAGTAGGTAAAATCGGTGAAAAAATTGTTGTTTCGGCTTTCCATCATGTTGAGGGCGAGCAGGTTGTGGCTTATATACACAGCAACAAAAAAGCTGCCGGTATCGTAGCTTTTGAAAACACAGGTGGAGCTGATGTTCATGATCTTGGTAAAGACGTTGCAATGCAGATCGTTGCAATGAAGCCTGTTGGTCTTGACAAAGACGATGTTGACCCAGCTATCGTTGAAAAAGAAATCGAAATTGGTAAAGAGCAGGCTCGTGCTGAAGGAAAACCAGAAGCTATGCTTGAGAAAATTGCCATGGGTAAACTGAACAAATTCTACAAAGAACAAACATTGTTGAATCAGGAATTTGTTAAAGACCCATCATTGACTATCGCTGCTTTGGTTGAAAAAACTGTTAAAGGTGCGAAAATCGCTTCATTTAAGAGAGTTGTGATTGGGTAATTCCTTTCCAATATATATCAAAAAGAGGAGCCTAAAACTCCTCTTTTTTTTTGTTTAAATCAATCAAAATCCCAAAAGACCACCCAATTTAACAGAAAGTGAAACATTGGTTTGGGCATTGGCATTGACAGCTAAGGCTTTCAAATTGGAATTGCTGGTAAGCTCCAACAAAGTGTTGATTCCCAATCCAAGGCCTGTTGACTGCGGTTTTTCAACATAAATCTCATATTCTCCTGCAGGAAGAAAGGCTAGTGTAAAATTACCTCCACCATCAACCACAGCACTCGAAACGGCATTGGCAAATTTGATATCGCTACTTCCCTGACCGTTGATTTCAGAATTACCATTAAATGAACCCTTTTGATAAGCATATACAATAACCTTTGATCCTATAGCACCATAGTTATCAATCTTCCCCTTTAAGGTACCTGTTTTGGCCTTTACCTCAGCCCTCATGCCTGATTTTAACTCTCCAAGTGTTACAAATGAGAAATCATTATTTTTAGACTTAATAGATTTCCTTAAGTCAAAATCCACAATAATTTCAGTGTTTCCACTCTCGGTTACTTCAAAATTTTTGGGTTTTAACTCTATTTCAGTCTTTCCATTTCCCGAAAGTTCCAGTTTCTCTTTGGTGCCGTTGGTAAAGGTAATGTAGCTACCAGGAGCCACGCCATTGGCATCTGTTTCAGAACTGATTTCAAGGGTAAGTTTTGAATACTGGTCGGCAGCAACTGATTGGGTACCCAGATTAAGCGAGTTACCGTTTTGCAAAGCCAAAAGGTTAACTGTTTGTGGTCCTTTAAAACCCGACAAAACCTGCCCATCAACTTTTACGCTGGTAATAGTTACAAATGCACCCGTCACTTCTGCATTATCAATGGGGGCATCTGTTATAGCAACCGATAGATTTCCCTGAGGTTTGCTTGAGTCATTGATGTCACCTTTTGGACCAAAAACCCCGTTTTCGCATGAGAACAATGCTACGCTAAACCCTGCAGCGATGATTGAATTTAATCTGTTAGCTTTCATAATTTTTCCAATTAGTGTTTAAAAAATTTTAAATAAATAACCTTGGGCAAAAATTCCGGTTATACCTTAAATTGAAATTAAGGTCAACTTAAATCTTAATTAAAAAGAAAATTACAATCATTATTGAATTTTAAATTACTGTATATCAATATCTTAAAGACAAATGAATTATCTATATAAAAATAAATTAAGTTTTACTTTTTAAATAAAACAACCCAAATTCCAAGCTTTACGATAATTTATTCAGATATTTAAACTTCCTTTTTCTTAAAAAATGAAAAAAATTCTATTTGTCTTTCTTCTCTTAAATCTGAAGGCTTATGCACAGATTAAAGATGCTCCTAAACGCTCAGAGGGTGATGGGCCGTTTAATAAATTGGTCATAAGAGGTGTAACTTTAATAAACTCTACCGGGGCACCTCCGCTGGGGCCGATAGACATTGTGGTAGAACAAAACCGGATAAAGGAAATCAGACAGGTGGGTTATCCAGGTGTACCCATTGATGCCAAACGCAGACCTAAAGTTGAGGCCGGTGACAAGGAACTCGATTGTACAGGTATGTATCTTATGCCAGGTTTTGTGGATATGCACGGCCATATTGGTGGAAAAGAGCAAGGCACGCCATCGGAATATGTTTTTAAACTTTGGCTGGCACATGGTGTAACCACGGTGCGGGAGCCAGGTTCAGGAAATGGAATTGATTGGACTTTGGCTCACAAACAAAAAAGCTTGAAAAATGAAATAACCGCTCCAAGGATTTTCGCATACACTTTCTTTGGCAGTGGCTCTGATAAGCCCATTACTACCCCTGAAGCAGCCAGAGAATGGGTAAGAAATAATGCCAATAAAGGTGCTGACGGCATTAAGTTTTTCGGAGCCGAGCCCAATGTTTTCAGAGCAGCATTGGAAGAAAACAAAAGTCTGGGTTTACGGTCGGCGTGCCATCATGCCCAGCTGGAAGTAGCCCGAATGAACGTATTGGCCACAGCAAAAGCTGGCTTAACCTCCATGGAGCATTGGTATGGGCTACCAGAGGCACTGTTTGATGACCGCACCTTACAAAACTATCCGGCAGATTATAATTACAATAACGAACAAAACCGCTTTGAAGAAGCTGGAAAGCTCTGGAAACAAGCAGCAGAACCCGGTTCTGAAAAATGGTACAAAGTGATGGATGAGTTGCTAAAAATTGACTTTACACTTGATCCCACGTTTAATATTTACGAAGCCAACCGTGACTTTATGCGTGCCCGCAGGGCCGAATGGCACGAGGACTATACATTGCCGGCTCTTTGGCGTTTTTATGGCCCAAGCCGTATTTCTCATGGCAGCTATTGGCTCAACTGGGGCACGGAGCAAGAAATTCAGTGGAAGGAAAACTACAGGATCTGGATGCGTTTTGTAAATGAATACAAAAACAAGGGTGGCAGAGTCACCACTGGCTCTGACTCGGGTTATATATATCAACTTTATGGCTTTGCTTATATCCGTGAGTTAGAATTGCTCCGTGAGGCTGGTTTTCATCCTTTGGAAGTGATAAGGTCGGCAACTATCAAAGGTGCAGAAGCCCTGGGTGCAGACAAGGAAATCGGGTCAGTGGAAGTTGGGAAACTGGCTGATTTTGTGATTTCAGAAGAAAATCCTCTGGCAAATTTCTCTTCGCTTTATGGTACCGGAGCTATAAAAGTTACTGATAAAAACGAGGTGATAAGAGTAGGTGGCGTAAAATACACCGTAAAAGACGGCATAGTTTACGACGCCAAAAAGCTTTTGGAAGATGTAAAAAACATCGTAAAAAAAGCCAAAGAGCAGGAAAAATTTGAGATTTTGCAGCCAGGAATTAAGAAATAATTCCCATATTTGTATAAAAATTCCCAATTTGGTATATTTTATGAGAATTATTACTAAAGGAACACTAAAAGAATTTTGGGTGAAATACCCTGATAGTGAACAGGAATTAAAATATTGGTATAAGAAAATTAACGAGTCAAGATATTCAAATCCAAATGAAGTTATTAAAGATACTCCATCAGCAGACATAGTTGGCAATAATAGAGTAGTTTATAACATTTGCAGAAATAAATACAGACTCATAGTTTTGTTTAGATATAAAATTCAAATAGCCTACATTAGATTCATTGGGACTCATAAAGAATACGATTTGGTTGATGATATTAAAAATATTTAGATATGGAAACTTTGTTAGAAATTAAAGCAGATTTAAAACCAATAAAATCGCAAGAGCAATATCAGCATTATTTAAAAATCATTGATAATCTGGTGGATTGTGAGGAAGATAGTAAAGAAGAGGAATTATTAGAAATGGTTTCGATATTAGTAGAGAGTTATGAAAATCAACATTTTCCTATTGAATCCCCCGACCCTATTGAAGCTATTAAATTGAAAATTGTTGAGAAAGGTTTGAAGAGAAAAGATTTAGCAATTTATTTCGGAAGCACTAGTAGAGTTTCAGAAGTTTTGAATAAAAAACGTGCCTTAACTTTTGAGATGGCCAAAAAATTAAGAAAGGGGCTAGGTATTTCGGCAGAAGTACTTTTGAGTTAACATGTTAAGAGTACCCTCAGAAATAAAAGCCGACCAGTTTGAGTTATTTTTTTAAGAAGAAAATGTAAATTTGTTTAGTTTGAGGTTCTAGTTTAGAAATATGGATAGAAAAATTATTTTAGAAGGAAGGAGTTTATCCTTAAAAAGTGATCAGGAATCTTTGGATTTTGATTATTGGCAAGGAAAAACAAAGAAAGAAAGGCTTGAATCTTTATTTATTTTGATAAAACAAAATGTAAATTCAGGCCAGAAAATGGATAAAACTTATACAAAAACTTTTCAAATGAAATGACTTTAGAAAAGGATTTTGAAGACTTCATATCTTTACTAAATCAATACTCCGTCGAATATTTAGTTGTGGGTGGCTATGCCATGGCTTTCCATGGCAGACCTAGATATACAGGTGATTTAGATATCTGGATTGGAATCTCTGAGTCTAATTCAGAAAAAATGTTGCTGGTTTTAAGAGATTTTGGTTTTGCTTCTCTACCATTTCAAAAACAAGATTTTTTAAAAGAAAATATTATTAACCAAATTGGTTATCCTCCACTTAGAATAGACATTTTAACTTCTGTAGATGGTATTGACTTTATGGAAGCCTATGACAATAAAGAGATCATCGCTGTAGAAGGTTTAAATATCAATTTTGTTAATTTAAAGCATTTGATTGCCAACAAAAAAGCTTCTGGAAGGCCTCAAGACAAAATTGACATTAAGAATCTCAGAAAAAAGAATTAAGCTTAAATTAAATCCCCCTTTCTAATCTCCCTAAAAAAGAAAATTCAAATTTTTTATTTTTCAGTTTTAATAAATAATAACCCTACTTTCTATGCTCCGAGTACCCTCAGAAATAAAAGCCGACCAGTTTGAGTCTCTGAAGATTCAGGAAAGCACTTTTGTGGCTTACAGGAGCAATATTTACCCTTCCAAAAACGACGTGTTTTTCGAAGAAAATGCCGTGCTATACATACTGGAGGGAGACAAGATTTTTAGCAGCTCCAATTCTGAGGTACGGGTAAAAAAAGGCGATGTGCTTTTTGTGAAGCGGGGCTATTATCTGATGTCGGAGTCCATTGATGAGTCTTATAAAAGCCTGGTGTTTTTTTTCGAAGAAAAGCTTCTGAAGGAGTTTGTGAGTCAGCATCTGGAAATATTTCAGACCCACATACAGACCGCCGCACCTCAAAATTCGTGGTTGCTGGTATTGCAATCTAACGAGGCATTCGGAAAATATATAGATTCACTTCTGCCCTATTTTAAAACCCAGAGTCGGTACCATAACCAGATTTTAAAACTAAAACTTCAAGAACTATTATTACATCTTTTGGAATTTGACAAAAATCAGCAACTCAGACAATTGCTTTTTGCAATATACGCCGGGCAAAAAGCTGACCTGGACTACATCGTAGATACCTTTGCCGTAAAACCCCTCAACATCAACGAGCTGGCCAGACTTTCGGGACGTAGCCTTTCCTCGTTTAAAAGAGATTTTATAGAAAAATTTGGCCAGTCTCCAGGGAAATATATCAAAGAAAAAAAACTGGAACATGCGGCTTTTATGTTGAAAAATAAGCTGGGAAATGTGGAGCAGGTTTCGGAAAGTATCGGTTATGAAAGCGTATCCCATTTTATCAAAGGTTATAAAGAAAAATTTGGTCAGACACCTTTTCAGTCGGTGAAGGTGTGAATATACTTTCTGATATTAAAAAAAAGCTTGAACCCAAATAACTTGTTGGTCTCAAAATTTCCGGTTTTTAAGCATCAAAATGAAAAAAACCTCCGGCTTAAGTCGAAGGTTTTCAGTATCATTAAGAAATATCAATCTATCAATTTCTGATTTAAGAGCTCTGTGTACATGTCAAAAAGCTCAACTTTTTCCATGTCTTCCTCTTTTATGGAATCAATATCTATCAAATTTACCCCATACCGCTTATATGCCGGGCCGTCATTGAGTTCATTGAAATCTGGGCCATATTTTACCATATGCTGAATTTTGCCAATTAACTTATCTTCCTGCTCAAAAAGACTTATTTGATTGGTTGATTTTGGAATTACAACTCTGGCTGGCTTTTCGGGCAATACCGCATCTATGCCTCTGCCAATTTCAGTTTTGGGTAAAACCGTTTTAATAGCCGGCTTTTCTATGTTTTCTTCTAAAATATGATCATCAAATCTTGCGGCTACTATCGTAACTCTTACTTTATCTTTCAACGAGCGGTCAATCGCAAAACCATGCTTGAATATTTTGGCTCTCGACTTAATCTGACTTTCCACAAAATCAGTAACTTTTGCCTGATCCGACATTTTGATTTTGTACTCAGGAAGTTCGTCGGAATAGGCTATCGAAACCAGAATCCGCTTGGCTCCTTTAATATTATTGTTTTCCAATAACGGAGAGTTTAAAGCCGCCTCAATGGCCAGAGAAGCACGGTCAGAGCCTGATGCTTCGGCTGAGCCCATCACAGCGTGGCCTGCATCGCCCAACACGGTTTTTACGTCGGCAAAGTCAAGGTTGACGATTCCAGGTCGGGTGATTAATTCAGCTATACTTTTAACGGCATTGGCCAACACCTCATCGGCTTTTTTATAAGCAGACTCGATGTCAAGATCCCCATACATTTCGACCAAACGGTCATTTTTTATCACTAAGACAGTGTCACAATATTCTTTCAGCTTGGCGATTCCGTTAGTAGCCTGTTCAAATTTATCATATCCTTCATGGCGGAAAGGGTCCGTCACGACACCAATGGTCAAGCGATTCTTTGCTTTTGCCAGACGAGCAATTTCCGGAGCTGCCCCTGTACCTGTTCCACCGCCCATTCCGGCAGTAATAAAAACCATCTCGGTAGGGTCTTCAAGTATATCTGTAATGGCTTTTTCGCTTTCAATTGCCGCTTGTTTTCCAACTTTCCAGTCGGTCCCGGCTCCAAGACCCTTGGTGAGTTCGGCCCCTAACTGTATTTTTATAACTTCTTCAGGAAATTGTTTCAATGCTTGCTGGTCGGTATTGCAGGCCACAAAATCGACATTATGAACGCCCTGTTGGTACATATTAAGCATAGCGTTTCCGCCACCGCCTCCTACACCAATCACTTTAATGATTTTGGGTAAATCGCTTTTAAACTCCAATTCGTAGCTAGGTTCAGTAATCATCGTTTTTCAATTAGAAATAAGCACTTTATTAATAAACATCATCCATTTCTTTTTCGTCGGTGAGCATCCCTTTAAGCCGATCCAAAAGCTTACGGGGTGGCTTGGTTTCTTTTTGCGGAGCGGTATTTACTGGCTTCTCAAATTTTTCAACCTGCGGCTCTACTACAGTTGCATGTTTTAGTATATGATTGCTCATGCGGCTATCAAATTCCTGATTAGATGCTAACAGCAAACCTAAAAGCGTGGAATACTTAGGCCTTTTAAGCATTTCGAAACCATTCAATTCTATTTTGGAAGATAGTTTAGCCCGGCGAACACTTTTTATTTTACAGACTTCGACAAACACATCTTTCGCAATACCCATAGAGGCGGTACCCCCGGTAAGGATGATTCCGTTGGTTAGTAATCCATCAAAACCTGAGCGGGTTATTTCACTTTTGATGATTGCCGCAATCTCTTTGAGCCTCCACTCTACCACCAGCGAAGCATTTTTTAACAAAACCTCAATAGATGCGAGGTCATTTTTTCTTTCAATAACCGCTACTTCATTTTCGGAAATACTGGCTGAGGGAAGATTCCCACATATTTTTTTCAGTACTTCGGCTTCTTCATAATTGATATGGAAGGCATCCCGAAGGTCTTGGGTGATGTGATTCCCTGCTACCGGAATTGCTTTAAAATACCTCAGACCATTTTTATGAAAAATGCAAATCTCGGTCAGGTCAGCACCAATATTGACTATTGCGACCCCGTTTCTCTTGTCATCAATAGCATGATCTAAAACCGAAAAAGCGTCAGCCACCGGACTCAACAATAGGTTATCTACCTCAATATGTGGCAGTTTGGCAGTAGTTGATTTTGGTTTTACATTTTTTAAAGTATAATAATAATTTGAAAGGCTTTCATTTTTAGAGGTCAAAAAATAAAAATCACCACCGATTTGCACCCCAAATTTTCCCACCACTTTTTCGCCTGCTTTCACGTCGTTGACATAAAAGTCCTGAGGCATACAATGCAACACTACTCTACCTGGTTGGGTTTTAAAAGTTACTCTTACGTCGTTGATGAGTTTGTCGACATCTGCTTGCAGAATCTGTTTGTTATCCCCAGACTTTGTAACCTTGCCTTTGTGTGAATGGCCGGAAATATCAGGATTGGCGTAGTTGACATTGACAGATTCTAGGTTAAAATCCAAAGAATCTGACAGTTCCTGGAGCACTTCATCAATGAGTTCGGTAGTGCGTTTGGCATTTTCAATCTCACCATTTTTGATGGCCTCGTCCTCGGGGAAAACAGACTTCTCATGAAATCCCACTATTTTCAAGCTTCCGTCAGATTGTACTTCACCTACTGCTGCACTTACTTTAGATGCACCTATATCAAGCCCTACTACGTAATTTTCCTCTTCCATGCCAGATTTAATTTTATAAAATCCTAATATTTTTTCACAAACTTATTTAAAATCACTCAATTACATACTATCTGTCCATCGTATTTTACACTTACATTTGAAAATCCGCTCCATTTTTTTTGAGGGAGTATCTGTGTGTAAAATATCATCAGTTTCCTCAGTTTACTTTCTGCTTTCTCTGGTTTGCCAAATTCCACAATATGGTTTCCCAAAAGCGGAAGCATCTTTATTTCTTGAAATTTATTGATATCAAGCTGATGAATCTGAGCTTTCCAGAAATCATCCTGATCCAAGATATTTATAAGCTTTACCAGATCCTTATTTTGCTTCAATTGTCTTTTAGTATCAAAAAAATCACCACTAATCAACAGCACATTTGGACTAAAGTGTGGTGACCCTGGAAAAATATTGCCTTTGGCGTCAATAAAACGATCGGGTTGGCTATTTCCTAAAACTCTGGCAACCGGCCTGTAAACCTCCACATCAAGATTGAGATAACCCTGTAAATCAAAATACGCCTGACAGCTTGCTATGTAACCACTCTCCAGAACATTTTTTTCAACTTTGGCTAAATCTACTTTCTCAATAATCTTTCCTTCCAACGGATCATTTCCGTTTTGGGTTACCCACCTTTCAATATCTGTTTTTGTCACCAACACTTGCTCAGAAGCATCTTTTATCTTGATTTCCAAACCCTTACACCTTCTTGAAGCGTTATTTTGAGTAGCCGAGAAAACCAAAAACACTGCCACACCTACGAAGATGGCCGCCAAAAAATAGCGTATTGGTTTTTTCATGTCGGGCATTTTCATAACGTCTTCAAAAATTTATTTGGCTCGGCTAAAAGTTTAAATCTATCTGCTTCTTTTACTTCTAAATCGGTTTGACACCAATCTTTCAAGGTTTTGGTATCCTGATTCCATTTGCTGCCATCCCAAAATTCGAGGCCCTTATGGTCTCTGATTTTATAAAGTGCCGCTGGCTTGTAAGCAGTGCCCAGATAAATATGTTTTTTGCCGTTTTCTTTACTCCATCTGATTACTCTCCACATCATCCACTTCCCGAGTGAGTGGGTACGCATATATTCAGTATCAAAAAAAGCAAACCAATAATGCACCAGATCCTCATTGATAGCTGCTAAAACATAACCCAGTACTTTTTCTGAATTGGTAAACCTGAAGATATGAGTACCTGTAGTTTGTTTCAAAATGTAATCCCAGCGTTCAAGGCTCATGTTATCTTCACCTATACGCTCATTGATATATCCGGCACAAAAGTCTTTAAATTCGGGTGAATTGAGATCAAACTTTTCTTTCTCAATAACTTCAACATTGATTGCCAAAGGCTCAACCAATCGATTTACCCTACGGTTTTCAGAAGTATCATCAAAGTTTTCAAGGTCAACTCTCAGACTACGAGCAAGATAAAACAGCTCATTTTCGATAGTAACATTACCTGTATATGGAAGAAATCCCTTATCGTAAATCTCTGTGAGTTCAGACTGAGATTCTTTCATGGCATATACTGCATAATTGAAAGTATAAGTGCCGTAATCAACGTTATTTTCAGATAAAAATACTTTCATTTTACTTGTCGGTTATTGAGAATATCTGATCCACAATCTCTTTTGCAGCCAATGGTTTCGCAAATTTCTTAATATTTTCGCACAATTCCGAAAGTCTGGCCTTATTTGACACCAATTCACTTACCGAATCAATCAGTTTATCATTGAGTTCCGAATCTTTAATCAATACCGCAGCTTCTTTTGAAGACAAACTGAGGGCATTTTGGGTTTGGTGGTCCTCAGCAGCAAACGGAAATGGCACCAAAATCGCCGGTTTTCCTACTAATGAAAGCTCCGAAACAGACAAAGCACCGGCTCTGGAGATCACGATATCGGCCGCAGCATAAGCCTGGTCCATTTCATATATAAAATCAGAAACATAAACTCTGGAAGTCTGCAAATTTGCAGTTTTCTCTTTTGCCTGGTCGATAAAAGTTTTTCCTGTTTGCCAAATAATCTGAATATCAAGGTTAAGCAATTGTTGCAACCCTACCGCTATGGCTTTATTGACACTTAAAGCCCCCAGGCTTCCGCCCACAATCAAAAGTGTTTTTCGATCAGGCTCAAGACCAAAGTGCTTTTTGGCTTCCCCTGAGTCAATTTTTAAATCAATCAAATCACTCCTGACTGGGTTGCCCGTGAAAACAATTTTCTCTTTTGGAAAAAATTTTTCCATTTCAGGATATGCCACGCATACTTTCTGAGCTTTTTTAGATAAAATCTTGTTGGTCACACCAGCGTAAGAGTTTTGCTCCTGAATTAAGGTTTTTATGCCCAAAAGGTTGGCCATCCTGAGCGTAGGCCCACTGGCAAAACCGCCAACTCCTATGGCCATATCGGGTTTGAAATTTTTGAGTACACGATAGGCTTTCAGAAGGCTTTTTATGAGTTTTACCGGAAATGAAAAATTGGCCAGCATATTTGATCTGTTGAATCCCGCAATGGGGAGTCCCACAATTTCATAACCGGCTTTGGGTACTTTCTCCATTTCCATCTTTCCCAAAGCTCCTACAAAAAGGATTTCGGTATCAGGTCTCTGACGCTTAATTTCATTGGCTATTGCCACTGCGGGAAAAATATGACCTCCGGTACCGCCGCCCGAAATGATGATTTTAAGCTGTTTTTTCATTTTTTTCCGGAATATGGTTTTTTGTAACACTCAAAACAATACCTATGGCCACTGAAGTAAACAAGGCTGACGTACCACCCATACTAATCAATGGGAGTGTCTGACCGGTAACAGGACCCAGGCCAACATTAATAAACATATGGGCAAATGCCTGCAAAACAATGCTTAAAGTAAGACCCACACTCAACAAACCGCTGAATGCCCGGGTGGTGAACTCAATATTGTACACCCCTCTGTACAGAAGCCAAAGATAAAGTAACATAACTGCGACTCCTCCAATAAGGCCGTATTCTTCAATAATAATGGAATATATAAAGTCTGAAAAAGCGTCAGGTAAAATATTCTTTTGACTGCTGTTTCCAGGTCCAATTCCAAAAACTCCGCCTTTGGCAATAGCAATAAGAGCATAGTTTTTTTGGTCACTAAGACTTCCATGTTCACCGCCAACCAACCTGTCGCCATCAAGATCATGATCCACAAAGCTCTCCATTCGGTCGATTACGGTCTGGACACGACCGATTTCGATATTGGCACCTCTTTTGGCAATCAAACCTAAAGCCAAAACACCGACCACTCCCATCACCACCACAGCCACCATTCTAATCAAAAATCTTTTGGGGACGCGGCCTATCCACATGATAAGAAAACAAGTAATTCCCAAAATCACTGAAGTTGAGAAACTTGATATTGATAGTAAACCTACGGTAAGTCCTATCCAGGCAATCATATACCAAAGGTCTGCAGCTTTATATTCCACATGTTGCCTGCGGGCAAGCATAGCAGAAAGATTGGTAATGAGCACAAGTCTCACAAAATCTGATGTTTGAAAGGAGAGGCCTAAAATAGAAACCCACCTGCGGGCTCCACCCACACTAACTCCAAAAAGCAACGTATATAATATCAAAAAGGGGGTAATCCATAGAAATATTTTAGCTAAACCCGAATATTGGGTAAAATCAAAACGATGGATAACATAACTAACGAATAGCCCTAAACCCAAAAAGAAGGTATGCTTAAGCAGGAAAAATTCTGTGTTGCCATCGGTTTTCCGATAAGCAAGTGCACTTACAGAACTGTAAACCACTAAAATACTGATTACAGACAAAAGTACAAGAATGAACCAAATCTGCCTGTCACCATGCAGATGGCGTTTAAGATTAAATGAGGTCATCTCGGATTAAGAATTATTATTTAAGCACGTATAGAAACCAATGATGTTTCGGTAATCAAAATTAATAATTTATTCCAAAAAAATTAGCAATGCTTTTGAAATAAATTCATAAGAAAACAAAAAAGGGGAAAAGTCTCTCGAATTCCCCTTTTTGTTAAATGATTGAACCAAATATTACTTTTTCAGAGCATCTCTGATTTCAGTAAGTAAATCTATTTCACTTGGCCCTGCAGGAGCTGGTGCTTCAACCGGTTTTTTGGTTTTATTATATGCTTTTACAATTATAAACAACACTAAACCAACCATTACTAAATTGATGATGGTGTTAATCCATGAACCATAGTTGATTGAATTTTCGGGAGTGACCACTTTGCCCGTTGCGTCAATTACAGCCTCATCAAGTACGATTTTTAGCTGCGAGAAATCTGCTCCACCAACAAAATGACCCACAAAAGGCATTGCTATTTCTTTCACAAAACCGTTAATTACCGCATTTAAAGCTGCTCCGAGAATAACTGCTACGGACAAGTCAATGACATTGCCTGTCATGATGAAATTTTTGAATTCTTTTAACATGATTTTATTATTTAGGTTTTAAATAGATTACAATTGTACTGCAAAGCCGAGGTTAGCTCCGCCATTGATTTGCCATGGTTTTAAGCCTTTAGGGCCAGTTTGATCCCAGTCATAAATACCCAACACCGTTGCATTTAGGTTAATATACTTGTTGAGTTTATACGTTGCCATTGCCGACACGTTGTGGTCAAAAGCTTTAAAAGTATATGGGGTGAAGGTCTGCCATCTCCATTTAAGGTTCAATTTTTCGGTTAGGTTTTTATCAAATGCCGCCACAGCCTGAAATCCGCCTTCTAGTCTCAGTTTTTTACCTTTTTCCACTCCAAAAACTTTATCAGAGGTTTTATAATATTCAGAATCCCAAACTTTTTGGTTAGCAACTATCGTCTGACGAAGCGTGGCTCCACCCAGAGAAATGAAAAAATAAGGCTTGGGTTTATATTCAAGACCAATGCCTTGCGTAAAGAATGCAGGAGCAAAAAAGTTGGAAATTATTGGCAGTTTGTCATTGCTGTAGTCGTAACCTTTTATCATCTGCGACAATAAAGTGGCTCCTACAAACCAGTTGGTTTTGGTATTTATCTTTTTAGCATATTTGGTTTCTGCAAACAGCCTGTCTAAATTTTTACGGGTCTCTCTGGGCTTATCTTTCGAATAATTGGAAAGCGTACCAAGCTGCAATTGAATATCGTTGGTCCATACTCCTTTCCCTTTAAAGAAATCGGCTTTATTGGCAAAAACCCCACCCAATACGATGTTGTTGATACCACCTCCCTGCCAGTTTTGGCTGAAGGCTGAGCCACTAAGGTTAGCTGCTAATTGAGTGTTTCTGGTCCACCAACCATATTTCAAAGAATCCTCTTTGTTAAGAAGCTGAGGTTTTTGTGCATAAGAAACTGATAATGAGAAAATTAATAACAATCCCAGAAGTGTACTTTTTTTCATTTTTTTGAGATTTTTGTGAAAAATTTATTTGTTGAAAATTACTACTTTTTCGTTTTGCAAAACTTTCAAAGGAAAAACGGTCTCCCCTTCTTCGGTATCTAAAACAATACTTGTGTTATCCATTTTCAGGATGGTGCCTTTTACGCCACTTATTTCTACAATCTGCCCTTCAGTGTATTTGTTTTTTGAATAAAATGAGCTTACGATATTCAACAGGATGTCTTTGGAAGCAAAACCATAACCAATACTAAATGCAAGGACAATCCCGGCTATCAGGATATTGAAGCTTGATTCGAGTAAAGAAGTATTAATTCCTGCCTGACCAAGGGCCAGGATTACTGAAATAAATAGTACAAAGAAAAACACACCCAAACCGATGAGCTTGCCTGAAGCTATATTGAAAGATTTGGTAAGCGAATTGACGAAATTTTTTGCCAAATCAGAGACAAAAAGCCCTATCAAAAGCATTATTGAGGCCACAATAAGCTTAGGAATAAAATTTACAAGCATCAAAAACATGTTACTTATGGCAGGAACACCCAATGTGTCGGCTGCCGAAACCGACAAAAACAACATGATAAAAATGTAAACGATGGTGGACAAAATTTGACTAAGTTTAAAATCAAGATTAAACTTTTTAATGGCATCAATTTCCTTGATTTTGTCCCCTACTTTATCAATTCCGACTCTGGAAAGAACATTCTTTATAAGTATGGAGGCAGTTTTGGCAATAACCCAACCTATTATAAGGATCACAATAGCACTTACCAGATTAGAAAAAAAAGTGGAAAACTGGTCAATTAGCTTTGTAAAAGTATTGATGAGTATGTCTTTAAGATTAGGAAGTCTGTTCATTATTGTCGTTAATTTTATTTGGTTCTAATTCTTGCAACATTTTAAAACCTGCTTTCAGGTTTTCGCCAAAAAACATATTTACTATTGAGAGTGTGTCGCGAATGATTTCGATCTCAGACACGAGCATTTCCTTGAGGGCTTCTTTGGCCATCAGGGTGTCGTCATCCTCAAAATCATCAAAATTGCTCATTTTCGCAATAAATAAATAATTTTTAAAATAATCAGAGCAAACACCGCCATGTGTTCCAAATACAGTTTCCTAAGCTTTTCTTTACTTCTTAAAAGCCTCATTTTCACTGCACTTTCTGATATTTTGAGTGTTTCGGAAATATCTTTGATACTAAAATCATCCTGATATTTCATTAAAAGCAAAGCTTTTTCATCACTCGGCATTTTTTCCAGAGACTTATATAATCCCTGACTTTGTAATTCGTCTAAACCCGCATCATCGGCATCTTCAATATCATAGTTTTCGTCAAGTGCATATTCCTTTTGTTTCTTTTTGACTCTTATTTGATCCATACAATAATTGTAGGTGATCGAATACAGCCAGGTCGAAAACTTGGAGGTTTCTTTGAACGTTCCAATTTTTACAATCAGTTTAAGAAAAATATCATGCGTAAAGTCCTGAGCTTTTTCCTGATTATAAACAAAAGAATAACATTTCCGATAAACTTTATTGGCGTAGCGGTCGTATAACTCTTCGAAATAAATATTCCTTTGAGTATCCACATACAAGGCTACCAGTTCCTCGTCTTTTAGATGTTTGAGTTTAGAGTTCTTCAATTTTGACCGAATTATATTAAAAAAGTAACTTTTTGGTTTAAATTTTCACTCATGGCTATTGCAGAATTATCATATAATGGGAAGTTACAAATTTAGTTTATTTTTTATAATGCCTTGACAAAAATGGTCATTTTATGGTCTTCACAATAAAAAAAATTTGATATTTCAACAAAATCAATCTTTTATAATGGCTTTAAAATTAACATTTTACATTTTATTCACAAAAAACATTTGCCTTAAACCAATCTAATTAATCCAAATAGTTTTCCAGGGTTCAGGATTAATATTAATTTTGAAAAAAAACAAAAGATGACACTTCAGGACTATTTCGACAAACTCAGTTCAAAAGTCAATCCGGATGAGATTGAGGGCATTGACACCAAAATAAATTTTGACCTTAAAGGAAAAGAGGTTCATATCATCGTAAAAGATAAAACCATATCTCAGGCTGAAGGTCTGGCTCCAGATGCAGAGGTGAGTATCACTGCAAAAGAAGACGATTTATTATCAATTATCAAAGGCGATACCAACCCTATGATGGCCATGATGATGGGAAAAATTAAGATTTCCAACCCTGGTGCCATGATGAAATACGCCAAATTGCTGGGCTTGATGTGATCTTTTCAAATTCTTTTAAAAACCCCTTTTGTATCAAACCAAAAGGGGTTTTTCTATATTTTATCGGGTCGAGTAATTTGGAGCTTCTTTTGTAATCTGAATATCATGAGGGTGTGACTCCTTCATACCCGAAGAGGTGATTTTTACAAATTTTGCTTTTTGTAAATCTTCAATAGAGCCTGCTCCACAATAACCCATACCGGCTTTTAAGCCTCCCGTCATCTGGTAGATTATCTCACGAGCCATTCCTTTGTAAGGTACTCTTCCCACGATTCCTTCAGGAACTAGTTTTTTAACATCGTCAGTAGCGTCCTGAAAATAGCGGTCTTTTGAGCCGTCTTCCATAGCTTCTACGGAGCCCATACCACGATAAGACTTAAATTTCCGGCCTTCAAATATTACGATTTCACCCGGAGCCTCTTCAGTCCCTGCTAATAATGATCCCATCATCACAGTACTGGCACCGGCAGCAATGGCTTTGGCAATATCGCCAGAAAATCTGATTCCCCCATCGGCAATGACCGGTACGCCAGTCCCGTCAAGAGCCTGTGCACAGAGGTAAACAGCAGAAAGCTGAGGCATCCCAATACCGGCAATGATTCTAGTAGTACAAATACTTCCAGGCCCTACGCCAACCTTTACTGCATCGGCTCCGGCATTAGCGAGGGCTTTTGCGGCTTCTCCAGTAGCGATATTTCCGCATATTACGTCAAGATTGGGAAATTTTGACTTTATACTTTTCAAAGCGTCAATCACTCCTTTGGAATGACCATGTGCCGTATCTATACTAACTACATCTACACCTGCTTTTACCAATGCCTCCACGCGTGCTTCAAGATCGGCTGTAACGCCAACAGCGGCCCCTGCCAATAATCTTCCAAGCTTGTCTTTGGCTGCAAAAGGTTTATTTTTCTTTTTCAGGATATCCTTGTAGGTAATCAGTCCGACAAGTTTTTTGTTTTTATCTATGATTGGTAGTTTTTCAATTTTGTGCTCCATCAAAATACTCTCGGCTTCTTCAAGGCTGATACCCTCGGCAGCGGTGATGAGTTTTTCTATGGTCATGATTTCTGTGATAGGCTTCGACATCTGGGTCTGGAATCTGAGATCGCGGTTGGTAACAATTCCGGCTAAAATTCCACTGTCATCAATTACCGGTATTCCTCCAACCTTGAATTCAGCCATAATCCTGAGTGCATCACCTACTACAGCGTTGATATTGAGTGTAATAGGATCTATTATCATACCACTTTCTGAGCGTTTTACACGGCGAACCTGGTCGGCTTGCTGCTCTATGCTCATGTTTTTGTGAATAAATCCAATGCCCCCTTCCTGAGCTATGGCAATAGCCATTTCGTATTCTGTAACGGTATCCATTGCAGCCGATACCAAAGGTATATTGATAGCAATGTTTCGGGATAACTTGGTTTTTGTGCTGGTGTTTTTGGGTAAAACCTCAGAATAGGCAGGAACAAGGAGAACGTCGTCGTAGGTGAGTGCTTCGAAAAGGAGCTTTGATGAGTCTAACATTGGCAAATAATTCAGTTTTCTTATTTGCCACGCAAAGCTAAGGGTTTTTTCCCGGTAAACCTCTCTTTTGCATTAATATTTGTAAAAAAACATGCCAAAAAGGCTATCTGTTTCTTCAAATCAAAAAAACACCTCCAAAATTCATTAATTCCGGGATGTTATTTTTGTGAAAAAAAATCAGATGCCAGGTATTTAATTACTCAAAACTTCGCAGGCACTTTTGCTCCCGGAGTAGAATTTTTGATAAATTCTCTGATGTCGTCATTGCCTTTTTTCAGGTCTTCCTTACGCAGGTACATCATGTGACCCGAGCGATAGCCTTTCCAGTACATGCGGTCTTTGAGTTTGCCCGATGGATCCATCTGCCACATATTATATTTAGCATTGAAGTAATCACATGCACCATCATAGTAACCCGACTGCACCAGAAGTTTCAGATAAGGGTTTATGGCCATCGCCTGACGCAACTGCTCTGCCACATTGAGCTCGGCCTCATAGTTGCCCCAGGGGTGCACCGGCCCAAACATATAATATTTCAAGTCCGTCTTAAATTTCAGCTCTTCCCTTAAATACATATTGATGGGTGGAGTAAAAGAATGCAACCACGAAGTGAGTTCAGCATTGTAATCGGGACGTTCGCCTGCAGCTTTGGCGTCAATACCCAGATATCTGGAGTCCAGGCGGCCAACTGTAAAACCTTTATCCCTTAACAGCTCTTTCCAAAACTGATTAAAGCCCACACTGAGGTTATTCTCCAAAACATACTGTTCCGAAATACCTGAATATCGGGCAACTTTGGCTGCTATTTCTTTCTTTTTGGCATCAGGCAGCATATTACCCAATGACAATGCGGGCAGGAACTCCTGTGTGGTAAACTGCTCCACTTCCGGCAACATTTTTTCGAGATCTTTAGATTGTAAATCGGCCGCAAGTGCCTTATGATACCAGGCTGTAGCTGCATAATAAGGAAGGCGAAGAGCAGTTGAAGAAACATCGTCACGCTCAATTCCAAGTGTGGTAGGCGACACCAAAATCACACCATTGAAGTACATCCAATGATTGTTTTGCAACTCCTGCACAAGGCCAGACACCCGTGTGGTACCATAACTTTCTCCTATCAAATATTTTGGAGAAGCCCATCTGTTGGTGCGGCTCACGAATGTATTAATCCAATCTGCCAGATAAGATATATCAGGTTTTATACCAAAAAAAGCACTTCTCGGAGCCTCATGGTCAATGATACGGCTAAAACCGGTATTCACAGGGTCGATAAAAACAATATCGGCCACATCGAGCAAAGAATAGGGGTTTTCCTTGTATCCATAGGGTTGAAGCGGATAGCCTTCGTCGTCAATATTCAGGATTTTTGGGCCGGTGTAGGCCATGTGCATCCACACCGAAGCCGTGCCCGGGCCGCCGTTAAATGAAATCACCAAAGGCCGGGTGGCACGGTCTTTCACATCACTACGCTCATAATAAGTAAAAAAACAGGAGGCTATGATTTTGCCTTTTTCATCCCAAACCGGCTGGGTGCCTACGGTAGCTTTATAGGGTACTTTCTGTCCATTTACGGTAATCTCTGCATTGGAAACAATGGTCATGTCGGGGTTGAGTGTACGCGACTCCGAAACCGTTCCTTTGTCTTCACTTTTAGGTTTGACCGGGGTTTGCTGAGCATTTACAACAAGCGATGAAGTAATTGCAAAAAGCAAGAAAAGCTTTTTCATAGCTATCAGGTAATTGGTTTGGTGATAAATAAGGTTAACAAATGTACCGTGTTTCCTTAATTTTTCAAAAAAACAAAATTCTCATAATTTTAGCATCTCATTTCAAAAACCTGACATTTGATTTTGTTGTTTTATATTTAAAAGTTTTTTCTGACCAAAAACACCATAATCATGAGCATCAGTCCCGACATAATAGATTTCCTGAACCAACTCAAACAAAACAATAACAAAGAGTGGTTTACGGCCAATAAGTTTTTGTATGAAAAAGCAAAAGCTGATTTTGAGGTTTTTATCAAAGAACTGTTCGGGGAAATCGCACGTTTTGACCCTGAAATATCTCATCATGACCCCAAAAGCTGTATTTTTAGAATCTACCGCGATGTAAGGTTTTCAAAAGACAAATCACCCTACAAAACCCATTTAGGTGCCCACATCACTCCGGCAGCCAAAAAATCAGACATACACACACGGTCGGGCTACTACATACACATCGAAACCGGCAACCAAAGCATGCTGGCAGGTGGTGCATATTTACCACAAGGAGACTGGCTGAAAGGTATCAGGCAGGAAATTGATTACAATGGGGCTGATTTGGAGAAAATATTGCTCGACAAAAACTTTAAAGCTATTTTTGGCGAAATCGAGGGCGAAAAACTACAGAAAGTACCCAAAGATTTTGACCCTGCCCATCCTCAGGCAGAGCTTCTGAAAATGAAGAGTTTTCTGGCAACTCACCAGGTCAATGATAGTGAATTAAGCAGCCCTGATTTTCTGCAAAAAGCGGTAAACGTCTTTAAAACCCTCAAGCCATTGGGTGATTTTCTGAACAGAAATTGAATGGTTTATTCTTTATGAAATTTGGAGAAACATTTGGTGCAAAATTGATTTAGGGAACAAAAGGTTTGTTCTAAATATTGATTTAGCAATTCGCAGAAAATGCCACCCCTACGGGGTTTTGTAACTTAATGTGCATATTTTTCTATAATCATTCCATCCCTACGGGATTTGTCTGGCTAGACCTTTTAGATAATTTTTTTGAATAGGATTTTTTATCTTAAAATATATTTAGCCAATAATCACCCTTTTAGGAAAACCCGGGGGGGTGACATTTTTATAGCATTAATTTTAAGGTCCAATCCCCAAAAACCCACAGGGTTGACATTTTTATAGCATTAATTTTATGGTCCAATCCCCAAAAACCCCAGCAGGGTTGACATTTTTATAGCATTAATTTTAAGGTCCAATCCCCAAAACCCTACAGGGGTGACATTTTTATAGAATTAATTTTATGATCCAATCCCCAAAAAACCCAGCGGGGTGACATATTTATTGAATTAAATTTAAGTCCCAATCCTCTAAACCCCAGCGGAGTGATATTTTTAAAGCATTAATTTTAAGTTTCAATCCTCTAAACCCCGTAGGGGTGAAATATTTATAGAATAATTTAAAGTTTCAAACAATTTAACCCCAGCGGGGTGATATTTCCCCATTTTTTGTAAACTCTAATATTTTCCCAAATCATTTTAAATAATAAATGTATATACATATAATGTTTTCGTATTTTTATTATATTTGAGGAACTATAAGCCAAAAGCATTTGGTTATAAGGAAAATAATATCAACATTTTCTATTTTCAAAATAGAAAAACCCTTGAAAACTCTTTATTATGAAAAGAAGAGGATTTGTAAAATCAATAGCCGCCGTAAGTAGTATGAGCACCTTGAGTTCTTTAAAAAGTTTGTCTGACACCCTTCCTGAAAACGGCCACAAAATGCCCGTTTTGTTTGTTGGGCACGGCAGCCCGATGAATGCCATCGAAAACAACGAGTTTAGCCAATCATGGAAAAAACTGGCTCAAAACATCCCTCAGCCCAAGGCTGTACTTTGTATTTCGGCTCATTGGCTTACAAGAGGAACCTTCGTGACAGCCTCTCCCAGCCCAAAAACCATCCATGATTTTGGTGGTTTTCCCCAGGCCCTTTTTGAAGTAGAATATCCGGCACCCGGCATGCCCTCACTTGCAGCCGAAACTGCCAAACTCATCAAAGACACCAACGTGGGCATGGATCATGACTGGGGCTTTGACCATGGCAGCTGGAGTATTGTTAAACAAATGTACCCCAAAGCCAACATCCCGATGATTCAGCTGAGTATAGACTTCTACAAACCCGGAGAATATCACTACGAACTCGGAAAGGCACTCTCAGAATTGCGAAAAAAAGGGGTTCTGATACTAGGAAGCGGCAACATGGTGCACAATCTCCGCATGATAAGCTTGCCACGAAACGCCGACCCGGCCAAGGGATTCAATGTTGAATATGGTTTTGACTGGGCCATAGAGCTGAATGAAGTCTTCAAAAAACATATCAGCGACAAAAACCATAAGCCGCTTTTTAATTACAAAACCTTACACAAAAGTGCTGAATTGGCCGTACCTACGCCCGATCATTATTTCCCCTTGCTCTATACTTTGGGGCTACAGGACGCCAAAGATGAAACCAGGTTTTTCAATGACAAAGTCATAGCTGGCTCGCTTACCATGACTTCGGTAATAATAGGATAAAACAAAAAACCTCAGCCCGAAAATCAGGCTGAGGTAAATGGTTCCGGATTATTATTTAACTTTTAGTTTCTGCCTCCGCGTCTGGCTCCGCTGTCGGAAGATGAACTCCTCGAGGCTCTTTCTGAGGATCTGCTTTCGCTGCTTCTTGCCGAGCCGCTGCTTTCTCTTCCTCTGCCTGACTCCACTCTTGACGACCGGTCACTGTTACCTCCACTTCTTGAGCCACCACCCCATGATGAAGATGATTCTCTCTGTCCGCTTCTGCCAGAGTCAACTCTACCGCTACCCGATGAACGATCGCTGCCACTGTTTCCTCTTGAGCCACCACCCCATGAAGGTGAAGAATCTCTTTCTCTGCCACTACTATTTCCTCTTGATCCATTTCCCCATGAAGGCGAAGTATCTCTTTGAGGCGAAGTACGGGAGCTACCACGTTCATTGCGGCTCCGGTTGTTCCAGGTATCGCTGTTGCGGTTGTCACGGCCACGGCTGTCATTGGTCCAGTTACGGCTACGGCTCTCGTTCCAGTTTCTGTTTGCTCTATTGTTATTATTCCAACCATTATTGTTCCATCCATTATTTCTATGTCCCCAGGTGCTGCTATAGCTTCTGTTTGGGTGATAATAGAAATGATTTCTTGGATAGTAATATCTTGGAGCATAACCTAAAGTGATACTACCAAAGCCTCTTCTGTCAAAACGGTAAAAGTCATAGGAGCCACCAAAGTACCAGGGCAGATAACCTCTGTATATACCACCTGAGTAGCCGTAATATCTGCGGTCAAGGTCTCTGAGTTCTACGCCCAGCTGACGGTTGAGCCATACCACATCTTCCCATATCTCGTCTTGCTCCCAGGTAGAATACACGCCGTCATTCTGATAGGCATATTCTTTTCTTTCGATTTGTTCCAATCTGTCATACAGTCGATTAGCTTCACGGCGGGTCAACAGGCCATTGCTGATACCATCAGAAATACGCACCCTCACATCCCATCGCCAGTCAAAGTCCTCGTCGTAAAAATATCGGTCGGGACCATCGTAAGAATCATAATCGTCATAGTCATATTGGGCAAGGGCTACATTACCCATCACTATCATCGCCAAAACTGCCAGAACCTTTTTCATATCTTTAAAATTTTAGAATTTGCTATATAGATGCAAAAAGCCCTCTGATAGTTTCTTAACGAATTGTTAATGGTAAAAATAAAGCTAAAAATAGTTTTTCAAATATTTGGGAAGCGGCCGGCCACGCTTTAGCGGGGACATCGCTCAACAATAAAACGTGGGAGCTCAAACAATTGCTGCGATCCCTAGTTTGATTTGTTGATTTATTAGAAAAATTCAATCCTTTCACCATCGACTTTAACAGTTTGTTTATTAAAAATTCATCTTAGCGAAAAACTGATTAACAGGCTACGTTTTTTCAACACAACCATTTGACTACCAATTAAATATACAACGGTTAGTTTTGTTGAAAATAATTAAAAAAATATTTGGAAGTCTCCCCCCCCCCCCTACATATATTGTGTCGAAAATAAGATTTCGAAATCAATTACACAGCGGCAAATCAGTCCATACTGATAGGTAAAAAGCTATTCCACCTGAAAGAGAGTGCTACTAAATTTTTAACTTATTTAATATGAAAAAATTAAAATTTCTAAATCTAATAGTATTTGCATTTTTCCTATTATTTGCCGTATCATGTGGTAAGGAGAATCTGGAAAAACAAATTGAAGAAAAAACTGAATTATCTGTTTCTCCAATTTCCAAAAATGAAATTTCGATGGTAGCTTTAAAACTTGAAAAAATATTAAAATCATCAAATGCAAGAAAAAGCATCGAAGTTGAGAATGAAATAAAATATTTAATTCAACCATTTGTCCAAAATGGGAAAGCTATTCATAATGAAATGATTACAATAGTTAAGGGTAGTAAGCAATGGGAAAGCTTATCAGAGACTGATAAAATATATATTTTAAGTTTTAAAGAAGATTATCAATTTGTAGAGCTTTCAATATTGTATTATGCTTTACATTCAAATTCAAGAAAGTTGAAGAATGCCCGTCCCTCAAATGAAATAGATATTATAAAGAATTGCGTAAGTGCTGCATTGGGAATTGCCGGAATTAAAGAAATCATTGCCAATACAGCAGCACTTGGTGCTGTGGAAACAACTATTGGTGCTCTCAAATTATTAGGAAAACGGTATTTAGGCTATGTTGGTGTAGCATGGATGATATGGGATTTTTATGATTGTTATAACTCATTTTAAAAGTTCAAATAAATGACAAATCTAGCTTTTGATTCATATAAAAGGGTGTTTAGTTGGGCAATAATTTTTTCCTATTTAATACTTGGATTAATTAAGAGATTATCACTAAGTAAGAGTCTATATTGGATCTTAATTTCTTTTTCTATTATATCTATACTAGTGTTGATTGAATTATTATTTCAAATGATACAAAAAAGGGAAATTTTCTTAAAGTCAAATTTTGCATGGATATCCTTGCAATTAGTTTTTTTTTCCTTATTGGGATTTGTGAGTTATTTATTTTTATAATTTCTTTAAAGTCAAAAGATAAGAAATTCAACAATGCTTGGTTTTTAAAACAATAATTAAGTAACCTAAAACCCCGCAAAGTTTCGATGCGGGGTTTTTAATTAATTTTCGCACTCATTACAAAAAGTCTTAGCAATTCTTCACGACCTTTGTGGCCGATATGGCATTGTTAAAACTTCAGCTGACCAATTTCCGGAACTACGAAAACCAGTACTTTGAGTTTTCGGAAGGGCTCAATTGTATTGTAGGCAAAAACGGCAGCGGAAAAACCAACCTCCTCGATGCTATTTATTTCCTGGCCGTATGCAAAAGCTCCATCCATAATCTCGACTCGCTGAGCATCAGATTTGAAGAAGACTACACCATGGTCGAAGGTAAGTTTGAGAAAGAACTCATAGGTTTTTCGCTCCAAAAAGCCGGAAAGAAGATCTTTTTTCTTGACAAAAAACCCTACGAAAAACTCTCTGACCATATCGGAAAAATACCTGTGGTGCTCATCACCCCGGAAGACAACGACCTGATCAGAGACGGCTCCGAAACCCGCCGCAAGCTGTTTGATGGCATTCTGTCGCAGTTACACTCCGAGTACCTCAAAGAATATCTCAAATACAACAAAGCACTCGACCAACGCAATTCACTTCTAAAACAATTTGCTGAAAATCAATATTTTGATGGCGATTTGCTTTCGATTTATACCGAACAGTTGGTATCCTCAGGAAGCGTAATTCATGAATACCGGAAGAAATTTCTGGAAGATTTCCTGCCACATTTCACGAGCAATTATGAAAACATTTCGGAAAATAAAGAGACCGTAAATATTGAATATATATCGGATTGGGAGAAATACGAGTTAGCCGATATTTTTGACAAAAACCTCAATACCGACCTGGCGGCACAACGTACCACACGCGGGATTCATAAAGACGACTATGTGTTTTCGATGGATAGGATGCCTGTAAAAAAATTTGGCTCGCAAGGCCAGAAAAAATCTTTCATTATGGCTATCAGAATGGCTCAGTTTGAGATTACTACAGCCGCAAAAGAAATGAAACCCATCCTGCTGCTCGACGATATTTTTGACAAACTCGACGAAAAACGCATCGCCAAGCTGATTCAAATGATTGAAGCCGGCAAATTTGGCCAGGTCTTCCTGACTGACGCCCGCCCAAAACGCACCCGCGAGCTGCTGAGCAAGGTTTCGGTAAACTTTTTGGAAATAGAATAAGGTTTAAAGCTCAAAAATCTTATCCATCAAAATCCATTTTTCGCCGGGTTTGGCATGAGGCAGGGCTTGCTGATAATTCCACATCAGTTGCTCCCACTCCTGCACTTTTGGGTTTTCAGCATCGGCCTTTCCTTTGGCCTCAAAACTAAAATCGCCCTGTGTTTGCATCAGCATCGTCATGCGGTTACCGGTACGGTAAATCTGCATAGAAACTATTCCTGAGTCCGTTATACTTTTCAAGATTTCGGGCCACACATTTTGGTGGTAAGCTTCATATTCGGCAATCAGCTTCGGATCATCTTTCAGATCACAAGCAAGTATGTATGTTTTCATAAATCCGTTATTATTCATTTTAAACCTAAATAATATCACCCCTGACGGGGTTTTTAAAACTTAGGTTGCTAATATTTTACAATCATTTTACCCCTACGGGGTTTTATACAGTTTTGGATCTATTCTTTTTATAAACCTGAATCTCTACTTTGGGCAAAAAATTCGTTGAAAATAGTGCTTAACACTTAACAATTTCATTATAAATCAGACCAAAATTGTTTTAAATAAATAGGCAATTTAAGAGGTGAAACTTTTAGTTTATTTCGAAAATTTAAAAAAGTAAAATAAATCTTTAAAATTCTTGAAAGTTAAAGTAAAGCCCTGTCAAGATGCACGTAACCTCCATCGACATGAATCAGCTGGCCGGTAATATGACTTGCTCTGTTTGAAAGTAAAAATACCGCCATATTAGCGATTTCCTCGGGGGTGGTCATTCGCTTTTCAAATGGAATCCTTCTGTTTATACCTTCAAATACCTCCTCTTTGTTAGGAAATTTATTGAGCCAGGCATCGTACATAGGCGTAAAGCACTCCGCCACTATGACTGCGTTTACTCTTATTTTATATTTCAATAATTCGGAGGCCCATTCCCTGGTGAGAGCATTTCGGGCACCATTGGCAGCAGCGTAGCCAGAGGTATCGCCTTGTCCGGTTTCTGCCACTTTTGATGAAATATTCAGGATCGGTCCTTTGGTTTGTTTCAAAGCCGGCAAGGCATAATGTGCCATCAGATAATAGTGAACGGTGTTGAGATGGTAAGAGCGAATAAATGCTTCATAGCTCCCATTTTCCAGGCTAACAGAATCATTAAAACCTGCATTATTGACCAGTCCATGGATTACTCCAAATTTATCCAAAGTTGCCTCTACAGCTTTTTTACAATCCTCCGGTTTGGTAAGATCGGCCTCAACTGTAAATCCAAAACCTCCCGCAGCCATTATTTTCTCGAGTGCAAGTGCATTATGTTCGGCATTATTTCCAATGATTACCGGGAAAGCTCCTTCGAGAGCGAGCTGGCGAGTTATTCCTTCTCCAATACCTCTCGCTCCGCCGGTTACTATGATTACTTTTTCTTTAAGGTTAAGATTCACTTATCTTTTTTTTGGTAAATATATGTAAATTGGCGTCTTAATTTAAAGAATAAATTATTTCCAATTTCCACAATAAACACCGTAATTTGAAGATTATTCGATAGAAGTATAGAATTTTATTTGGAATAAGTGTAAAAAAAACAAAAATTCATCCGCCTAATAATAAATTTTTTAAAGATTTGTTTAATTTTAACAAGTTTGTTTTATATTTTTGCATTTACATAATTAAGATTTAAGAGTTCACCCTTTAATAAGGTGATTTATCATAGGTTAAAGTATTTTCGTCTTGGAAAGGCATTTGGGACTCCCGGATGTCTTTTTTGTTTGGTACATACACAACTTTGAGAACTTAATTATTAAATTTGCAAACTATTTAAGACCCAAAATGTCGAGATTCTTCATTTCCGGTTTACTGATTTTCATAAATTTTGCCTGTTCGAATAAAATCACTTCTTCGAAATCGGGCAATAAGGAAACTCCTATTACGGATTATTCTGAAGATTTGGCGGTTTTCAGGCCGAAATACAACCAAAATAATAGTTCGTCTAAACCAAACCCGGCAACCAGCACAAAAAGTAAAAATTCAGAAACGGGTGTTCCGAATACTTTTAATGATCAAAATGCCGAAGCGGAAAAAGTATTGGCTGAGATCATCGAAAACAATAAAAAAAACACTTCCGGAAGAGGGTTTCGAATTCAGGTATTTTCGGGAAATAGTCGCGAAGATTTTGAAAATGCAAAGAGTTTTTTGCTGAGAAATTTCGAAGAGCTGGAAATTTATGAAAGTTATAGTCAGCCTACTTATACCATAAAAGTGGGTGATTTTGTACAATATACCGACGCCGAAAGGTATCAAAGAGACTTAAAGGGCAGGTTTAATACCACCCGGATAGTTGGTGATAAAATTAATTTAAAAAAAGCACTTAATATTAAATGAAAAAAGCCTTGATTACCGGTGTAACCGGACAAGACGGTGCCTACCTGGCCCAGTTTTTACTAGACAAAGGATATGAAGTTCATGGTATCAAAAGGAGAGCCTCACTTTTCAATACCGATAGAATTGACCACCTATATACTGATCCTCATGAAAGCAATGTAAGATTCAAACTACATTACGGTGACTTAAGCGACTCTACCAATATCATAAGGATTATCCAGGAAGTGCAACCTGATGAGATTTTTAATTTGGGTGCCATGTCCCATGTAAAAGTGAGTTTTGATGAACCTGAATATACCGCCAATGTAGATGGAATAGGTACTTTGAGGATTCTAGAAGCCGTTAGACTATTGGGTCTTACCGAAAAATGCCGCATTTATCAGGCCTCTACTTCTGAGCTTTATGGTTTGGTGCAGGAGGTACCTCAATCCGAAAAAACGCCCTTTTATCCCAGATCACCCTATGCGGTTGCCAAACTTTATGGTTACTGGATCACTGTAAACTATCGTGAGGCTTACAATATGTATGCCTGCAATGGCATTTTGTTTAACCATGAATCACCGCTGAGAGGCGAAACTTTTGTGACTCGTAAAATCACCAGAGGCGTGTCGCAGATTGCCTTGGGTCAGGAGCAATGCCTTTACATGGGAAATATTGATGCCAAACGCGACTGGGGTCATGCCAAAGATTATGTAGAAGCCATGTGGCTGATACTTCAGCAAGACAAGCCCGAGGATTACGTGATTGCCACGGGAATCACTACAACAGTTCGTGATTTCATCATTATGGCCTTTAACGAGGTGGGTATTGAGATAGAATTTAAAGGATCGGCCGAAAACGAAGCCGCTTATGTGGTTAAGTGCAATAATCCTGAATATCAGATTCCGGCAGGACAAAAAGTATTGGCAATTGACCCGGTATATTACAGGCCGACAGAAGTTGAACTTTTGATTGGAGATCCTTCTAAGGCTCAGACCCAATTAAATTGGAAACCCAAATATGACTTGCCAGCCCTGGTAGAAGAAATGATGGACATGGACCTGAGATATTTTAAAGATAGACCCAAATTTAATAAAGCCGGTTTGCCTGTTTGATGATCGAAATTGTTGAAATTGAAACCGGAGAGGCGTATGCGTTTTTGAAACAAATTCCGGAGTTTACTAACCCATTTATTTCAGAATCAACATTTTATGATAGATTATCAAAAAAGAGATGTCTGTTGCTGGGGGCAAAGCTTGATGGTAAAGTGGTTGGCTGCAAAATAGGCTATGAACTTAATGATAGCGAGTTTTATACCTGGATGGGAGGCGTATTGCCCGAATTTAGAAAACAAAAAATCGCTCGAAAGCTAGCTGATGCTCAGGAAAAATGGGTTTTGAAAATGGGATATAAAACCGTTAAACTCAAAACTCGGAATAAACACAAAAACATGCTGCTTTTTGCAATACAAGATGGTTTTGAAATCATTGGTTTTGAACCCAAATCTGAAATAACAGAAAATAGAGTAATATTAAAAAAAACACTGGTATGATAATGCCGATTGTGGCCTATGGGGCTCAGGTTTTAAGGAAAGTTTGTGAAAACATAGTGCCTGGACAAATAGATGTTAAAAAATTGTCTGAGGATATGTTTGAAACTATGTATGCCGCATCAGGGGTTGGTCTGGCAGGCCCTCAGGTAGGTCTCGCATTAAGAATATTTGTAGTAGATGGCGAGATTATGAACAGTGGAGCTGAAACCGAGGAAGACATTGACCAGACTTTGGTAGGATTCAAAAAGACATTTATCAATGCCAGGATTCTGGAAGAAACCGGCGAAAAATGGCCGTATGAAGAAGGATGTCTGAGCATTCCGGGAGTCAGGGCCGATGTTTACCGACCCGAAAGCCTGACTATAAATTACATGGATACAGATTTTAAAGAATTTACCGAAACCTACACAGGTATGGCGGCCCGAATTATTCAGCATGAGTATGACCATATTCAGGGTATCCTTTTTACCGATTATCTGGCTCCACTGAAAAAGCAAATGCTTAAGAAAAAACTTGGCAATATTCAGAAGGGAATCGTAGATGCGGATTATAGAATGAAATTTGCCTGATATGCTACCTAATCTGAATGTAAGCCTCATTCAATCTGATATATATTGGAAAAATACCGATGCCAATCTTTCTCATTATGAGGAAACTCTGGAGAAAATACCCTCTGAAACTGACCTGGTAATATTTCCGGAAATGTTTAATACCGGTTTCAGTATGGAAGTGTCTGAACCCATGAATTTTACCACCCACAAATGGATGAAAAACATGGCTTCAAAGCACCAAAGCTATATTCTTGGCTCATTAGCTGTAAAAGAAGGAGACCACAAATACAATAGGGCACTTTTGATTAACCCCGAGGGGAAAACCTACAAATACGACAAAAAACACCTTTTTGGATACGGAAAAGAAACCGAAACTTTTACACCTGGTGACGACAATGTGACCATCTACGAAAAAGGGTGGAAAATCAAACCTTTGATATGCTACGACCTGAGATTCCCTGTTTGGTGCCGGAATGTTTTTCCATATTATGATGTACTGATTTTTGTGGCTTCTTGGCCAAAACAAAGGATAAATGCCTGGCGAAATTTGCTGATAGCCAGAGCAATTGAAAATCAATGCTTTGTGATCGGGGTAAACCGAATAGGTACCGATGGCAACGGACTGGAATATAACGGACAGAGTATGGTGGTTGATTTTCAGGGGGAAATAATAGCCGATGGTGGGGAAACCGAAAACATCATTTCGGCTCAACTCAATCACCAGGATCTTCAAAATTTCAGAAAAAAATTCCCTTTTCTAAATGACATGGACTCTTTCCATTTCTAAAAAAAATCAATGCTGGTGTTTATTCTTTTCGGCCAGGTAATATTCTGCCTGGCAGTAAGGGCATTTCACTTTTCCCTGCTCGTTTTTATAGCCTCTTATATGTTCATTAAATCCTGATGCAATAATACCCGCCGGCAAAGCAAAAAGAGAAATTCCGGAAATGGCTACCAGAGAACCCAGTATTTTCCCCGCAAGAGTCATAGGATAAATATCGCCATAACCTACTGTTGTCATGGTGTTTACTCCCCACCAGAGTGAAGCAGGAATACTTGAAAAATTTTGTGGTTGCACCGGATGCTCCAGAAAGTACATCAACGAGCTTGAAAATAAAATCAGAAAAATGATAAATGAAAAAGCGAGAATCAGTTCCTCTCTTTTGCTGGTAAGTACATTTTTAATGATTCTGAATGCATGAAAATATTTGCTCATTCTGAACAATCTCAGGATTCGTAGCAGTCTCAGCATCCTTATCACACCAAAATCGGTAACAAAAGCAGAAAGGAAAAAAGGAGCAATAGCGAGCAGGTCAACTATACCCCAAAATGAAAATAAGAATTTTAATCTTCCCCAAAACTGATGAGAATAATGTCGTCCTTCGACACAAGACCACAGCCGAAGCAGATATTCCACTGAAAAAATGACGACAGAGAACACTTCAAAATCCCAAAAAATATGATGATACGTTTCTGATAAGCTTGGTATGGTGTTCAAAATTATGGCAATTGTATTTAGAAAAATCAATACAGAAAGTGAAATATTGACCACAAAGCTCAGTCCTTTTTTTTCGGTGTACCTGATATTGAGGGCACTCCAGATTCTCCTTCTGAAAGTGATTTTTGGGAATTCCGCATTTCTATTTTTCGAGTCCATAATTTAAAGTCTTTTCGGTAGCTGGCACCCCTTTAATCATCCATTGGGGAGCTGCTTGCCCTTTCAGATAATAATCAAAAAACTGAGCCATCCTGATGGTCCAATCTTTACGGTTCTTTCTTTGGGTCAGACCATGTTTTTCTCCATTGTAATTAATCATCCAAACGGGCTTACTGAGTCTTTTTAAGCCCATAAACATCTCGATACCCTGATACCAGGGCACGGCACCGTCATCGTCGTTATGCATCATCAGGAGCGGGGTTTTTACTGAAGGTAAATAAAACAAAGGGCTGTTTTCGAGGTACTTCTGGCTATCTTCCCAAAGTGTAACTCCCAATCTGGACTGGGTTCTTTCGTATTGTGCCTGACGCGAAAGTCCGGTCTCCCATCTGATACCCCCATATGCACTGGTCATATTGGCCACAGGAGCACCGGCCTCGGCGGCGGCAAACAACGGCGTTTGGGTAATTATATAGGCTGTTTGATACCCCCCCCAACTATGTCCTTGAATACCTAGTTTTGTGCTATCAACAAACCCCATTTCTATTACTTTTTTTACCCCGGGAATTATACAGTCCATAGCACTTTGACCCGGGTAGCCAATTTTATAAACAATATCAGGAACAAAAACAAAATAGCCATTACTGGTATAATAGGAAAAATTAACGCTCGATCTTACAGGTTGTGGTACAATGTAGTTATGAATTTCGTCCGACATTTTTTCATAAAAATAGGTAATCATCGGATATTTTTTGGTAGGATCAAAATCAGCCGGACGGAACAACATACCCTGAAGGATTTTTCCGCTTTGCGACTGGTAATCAACCAGTTCCACCCTACCCCAGTTAATACTTTCCTGTTGTGGGTTTGCCGTACTTATCTTTTGGATTTCCTTAAAGTCAGTCATTTGAGTGTGCTGAAGGTCAGGGAAAACCTCAAAGCTCTCAACCGAAAAAATCAAGTCATCCGAGTTTCTCGCCTTCCATACTTTTTCCGAAAAATGCATATTATCCCAAATAAGCTCTGAAACTCCGGTACTATCTGCAGGGGTAAGTCTGGCATAGCCTGAGGCTTTGGTTTTATGATTGAACTGGTGTAAAAGTACCGGCATTTCTGGTTCAATTACCGAAGCTTTTTCATCTAAAATAATATATCTGTAAGTGATTCCTTTCTCTCTTCCTTTGGTGAGTCTCTTCAATTCTTTTGATTTTCCGAGGTTTGCTTCCCAAATATCAAACTTATCGTAAAGCCAAATTTTTTCCTGATCTTTCAAAAATCCGGCAACTCCGTAACTTCCGGGCTCATCGGGGTGATCATCATCAGCCACATCAGAGAAATCTTTACTTTCGGTAATTTTGTAGGTCTTTTGATTTTTTAAATGATAGCAAAACCAGGCGGTATCTTGCAGAGAAAAATACAAAACTGTTTTGCCATCCGGAGACATTTTTAAATCACTAATCCTTTTGTTTTCTATTATCCTATTCTTTTTAGCGTTTTCAGTATCTACCAAAAATACATCTATCGGAGGGTTAAAAAACCAGTGTTGGTCGCCATGTGCATAAGGTGATACCAATAAGATATTTTCCTCATTTTTTTCTTTGGTGAAATACGGCACCATATATTCTTCTGCGGCTATTTGGCTTATTTTTTGCGACTTAATATCATAAACAGCCAGATAGCTTGCCTTTTGATCTTTTGATAAATTGGCCAATTGTTGAGGCATATTTCGTTTATCTTTCCAGTTCCAAACATCTACACTCACTACATCCTCTTCTATTCTGGTTGTATCTTTTACCAAATATCTCGGGAGTGTTCCCAGGAAAAGTCTTTGCCCATTTTTTGAAAATTCAGGTTTAAAATCAGCACTTACGAACAGATTTCTTACCCCTGTCAATAAATTGGTGTCTGCTATTGTTTTAGGGTTTTCATTGATTTGCCATTGCAATAATTGGTAGTTCTTTACCAAAGCTTTTTGGATGGTATCAGGATCAAAAATTGCGGCAAACTGACTTCCTGATTCATCAGAAACCAAATGTTTATAGGTACCTTTTTCTTTGTTAATCAGGTTATATTTTTGAGTTTCAGTTGAAAAAGAATATAAGCCAGATTTAAATGTGCTGTCTTTCCCGGTAGAATAGAAAATCAGTGTTTTTGCTTCAGGATCAAAATTGTAGGCATTAACATAGGAAAACTTATGTAAAGTATTGTTTTTCAAGCTATAAATATTCAAAACTGACCCATTGATGTCAGATTCTTTTTTACTTTTTTTAGCTTTGGATGCCGAGTCGGTTTTGTTGACAGGGTTGTTCAGGAAAGCAACCCAATCGCTTGATTTTTCTGGGAAATTAAAACTTTTGATATTGCCAAATTTCACGGTTTCATGGGTATTGAGGTTGTGAAATCCCACGCTGTCTTTGGGCATATCATCCTTTTTTACTTTTCTGATTTTTGCCTCTTTAACTTCTTTTTTAAAAGGTGAAATTTTGAATGCCGCCCATTGCGAATCCTTGCTCAGCCAAAGGTCTGATGCACGATCTATCGTATCGATGGCGTTGCCGCGTAAAGGATAAAATACCAACCGTGAATCACCATCCTGTGGTGTTAATATATATGCCGCCCATTGGCCATTGTCACTTATTTTAGTCTCATTGATTGAGTTCCAGCCATCATAATCGTTATGGTTGAGAGGTCTTTTCTGAGCAAATATTAATTGTGTGAGAAGCAGACATAAAAACAGTATTTTTTTCATGGTAGGTTTTCGAAAAGAGATATCTTTCTTGAATTTTTTAATTTTAAAGGTTGTCAAATTTAGCAAAAATAAATACAAAATAAAAGGGAAGCATTTCTTTCAAAAGCTTCCCCTGTATTACTAATATAATTGGGTTATCCAAAACCTAGATTTGCTGTAAACTACTGAATAACAGCAATTTTAAGAACAAAAATATTATTGCAATTTCAATATTACGAGAGTTACTACCGACAACACAATAGCCACAATCCAGAAACGCGTTACGATTTTTGCCTCATGATATCCTTTTTTCTGATAATGATGGTGTAATGGGGCCATTTTAAATAGTCTGTTTTCACGAGCGAATTCTATACCATTTTTTCTTTTTTGATATTTGAAATAGGCCACCTGTAGAATAACTGAAATATTTTCGACGAGAAATATTCCACATAACAGCGGAATCATTAGTTCTTTTCTTAAAATCAAGGCCATAGTTGCGATTACACTTCCCAACATGAGACTTCCCGTATCACCCATAAACACCTGAGCAGGGAAGGCATTGTACCATAGAAACCCAATACATGCCCCCAGAAAAGCAGCGGCAAAAATTACCATTTCGCCTGAATTGGGAATGAGCATGATATTAAGGTATTCGGCGAAAATTTTATTGCCGGACAAATAAGCAAAAATTGCAAGTGTAAGACCAATTATTGCAGAAGTCCCAGCTGCCAATCCATCGATTCCGTCAGTAATATTGGCGGCATTGGAAACGGCGGTAATGATAAAAATACAGATAAAAACATAAGGCAGCCATCCCAAACTTGCCGGCAAATAACTTGAAAGTATATCATAATCAAGTAAGTTGTTTTTCAGAAAAGGCACTGTGGTAATAAGCGAATGCTTGTCAACATACTTTCCTCCACCCAGAAACTCCCTGACCACGACATGCTGATTATAATATAGTGTAAGGCCCACGATTAATCCCAGACCTATCTGCCCGATTACCTTAAAAATACCTTTTAACCCCTGCTTATCTTTTTTGAAAACTTTTATGTAGTCATCGGCAAACCCAATCATGGTGGTCCAGATAGTGGCGATAATGAGAAGTAAAATATAGACGTTATCGAGCCTTGCAAACAAAACAACCGGGATGAGCAATGACGCAATGATGATAAAACCGCCCATGGTAGGAGTACCTTTTTTCTCCAATTGGCCATGCAGCCCCAGATCTCTGATACTTTCACCTATCTGCAGTTTCTGAAGCTTATAAATGATGGGCTTCCCATAAATGGCGGCAATCATAAGTGACAAAATTGTCGCAGCAGACGCCCTGAAAGAGATGTATTTGAACACACCTGCTCCAGGAAAATCAAATACGTGATCAAGATAGTTGAAAAGATAATAAAGCATTGTTTTAGGGGTAATAATAGTCGTTGGTACAAAGTTAATTGAAATATTTGGCAAAAAATCCAATGAACTGAAGAATCGGAATTATTTAAATTTCAATCTAAATTTTTTTGTACCAGCTGGTCATATTATATCTCTTCTACAGAATTAACACCCAAAGCTTCAAAATAAACCTTCCAATAGTCGCTCACATTAGGGTTGTTTTCTTTAGTAGAGCTGGTAGGCTCAAAAGGCAAAACTATCTTAACGACGGAGCCAGCAAGATTGGCTCCTGTTTGTTTTCCTGCATCGGCTTTGGCCCACTCTTCGGCCTGGTCATGGCTTATCGGGGCCACTTTATGAAAATCCCGACCAGCTTTGATACTTTCAACCATATCAGAAAAATAAAATGCGAGCACATTTTTTCCTCCATCAAGTGCTGTAGAAAGCAGTGGTACACTGGCAGTAATGTTGGTTTCGGCGTTGGAGGCCCCTGTGTTTTTTTCAAGCATCTTCTGAAGTGCGGCATCCAAAATCATTTTACGCTCACGGCCAATGCTCATCTGATATGAAGTATTTGCCGCCTCCAAATCAGTGGCATTTAGTCCTTCCGTGTTTTCTTTAGTTGTACGAGAGGTAACAGAAAGCACTTTAGCCTTAGATGTATTTTCATGAATATAATATACGTCAAGCCTGTCGCCTTCTTTTTGTATATAATTTTCAATCAAATCTTTCAATGCTGCCTGATACTTATTTCTAACAAAAGCATTGTCGGTATCCACACTTTGTGTTTTATCAAAAAAGACAAAAATATGATTGTTTTTTTCGGGTCTCTGTGCGGTTTGGGTATCCTTATTTCCGCAGGAAAAAGCGAAAAGCGAAAGTGCCAGGATGGCGACGAAGTTTTTCATTTTAATTTAACAGTAATAACATTTTCAGGTGTAAAAATACAGTGATTGTAGTGCAAAATGAAAAACGAAATGTGAATATAATTATTTTATTCCTTGAAAATTGTTTGTGAGGACACAAACTATGGAAGCAGACACAAATAATAGCAGAAAACCCAACTTGACAACAGACTCAAATTGTTAAGAATATCTCTCAAACTGATCCCAGTTGGGTGGGCGTTTTTCAAGAAAAGCATTGCGGCCTTCTTCCGCCTCAGCAGTCATATAACCCAGGCGGGTGGCCTCACCGGCAAAGATTTGCTGACCCACCAGGCCGTCATCAATAAGATTAAAAGCAAATTTGAGCATTCTGATAGCCATTGGGCTTTTCTGCAAAATCTCCTGAGCCCACTGATAGGCAGTATCTTCCAGCTCGGCATGGGGTACCACCGCATTGACCATTCCCATCTCAAAAGCTTCCTGAGCAGAGTAATTTCTACCCAAAAAGAAAATTTCTCTCGCACGCTTTTGCCCAACCTGGCGGGCTAAATATGCCGATCCATAACCTGCATCGTAACTGGCCACGTTGGCGTCGGTTTGCTTAAAAATCGCGTGTTCTTTACTCGCGAGGGAAAGATCGCACACTACATGAAGGCTATGCCCTCCCCCTACAGCCCAACCCGTAACAACTGCAATCACAGGTTTGGTCATGAATCGAATCTGCCGTTGGACCTCCAAAATATTGAGTCGATCACGACCGTCTTCTGCCCTGTAGCCTCCCTTTTGTCTTGCGTTTTGGTCGCCTCCGGAGCAAAATGCCCAACCACCATCTTTAGGAGAAGGCCCTTCCCCCGAAAGAAGCACGACTCCGATTTTAGAATCATGCGTAGCATCTTCGAAAGCATCGAGCAGCTCAAAAGTAGTTTTAGGCCTGAATGCATTCCTGATTTCAGGTCGGTTAAAAGCAATTCTTGCTACTCCGTTACATTTTTTATAAGTAATATCTTCGTAAACTTTGGCGGTTTCCCAGGCGATAGTTGACATTAGTTCGGTTTTTTTACAAAACTAAAATAAACCGGTAAGAATTTTAAATGAAACCCCTTAAATTGCGAGCCTAATAGAAAAATAACTTCCTCAATTAATTTTAGATAGTCTGTAATTTCTTCCATAGAATGAGCAAAAATCAAATAAAACCGTCCAGATTGCTTTTAATTTTTGGATTAATAACACCCTGGCTTGTATTATTTTATTTGTTTTTCAAATTTACACTTAACCTTCCCTTAAGAGACGATTACAGGATTTTTATCACTTTTCAGAAAATATACCTTAACGCTACAAGCATTCCTGAGAAAATTCGGGCAGTTTTTTTACCAGAAAATGAAAGCTACCCAATTTTCATGCGTTTGATTATGATTGGGCAATACCACCTCGATGGTATTATGAATTTTCGGCATATCCTTCTTTTTTGCTGGTTATTTATACTGGCGATATGGCTGGTATACTGGAAAAAACTCTCAACATCGAAAGACTTTGCCACAGTTTTCGGCTTATGGTTATTAAATCCTCTAAATTATGACTTCATCTACAGACCTGATGTGGCTACCTATCAACTGGTAGCCTTTGGATTTTCTGTATTTGCCATGTATGCCGCCACCGAATACAAAAAATCAACAGTCCTTTTTAAAATACTTTTTATTATTTCTTATGTTTTCATTATCTCAGGAAGCATAAATGGCATTTTTTCCAGTGTGATTATCATTTTGTATTTCTTCCTAAAAAAAGAAAAGAAAATACTAATAATAGTTTCTACAATATTTACAATTCAATTGATATTATTGTATTTGGGCAGAGGCAACGGAAAATCGATTGGAATTACAGAAAACCTGCTGCGGTATAATTATGAGTTGGTATTTGCCTATTTTATGAGTCTCGGAGGGGTCTTTTTTTTAAACCAATCCTCTTTTTTTCAGATTCTTAGTGGCATTTTAGGGTTGTCGTTTTTTTCAATAGCGTTTTATCATTTATTTATAAAAACAAAAGATTTTGTTAACTTCAAAAGCATGGTCTTTTTGTTTTCAGCTTTATCATTGGCTGCTATTGTTGGGCTAAGATATAACTATTGGCTTCCGGGGTATCTAAGTGTTTTTGAGTCCAGGTATAAATTATATGGCATCACTATAATTTTGATTGTGCTGTCGATCTATTACGATAAATTTTCTTCAAAATCAGGTAATTTTTTCATTCTGTTTGTAAGCATCCTGTTATTGTTTGCAGGGATATATAAAGCAATATTTATGCTTAAAGATCAACAACTTACACAAATAACCGATGCTTATAATGTGGGAAACGGATGTGTAAATCAAACTTATGCAAACAAATTCCTAACAACCGATACACATGCAAAATTTTTGAAAGAAAAAGGTGCTTTTGATTTTTATGAAAAAGAAGAACAAATTGAATCTCTTTTAAAACCCGAAAATTTGTTGCCTTTTTCAAAAATAGATTATACAAAAAATGTTGCAGATCCAATGGCAATGGGCGATTGGGCTAAAACCGAAACCCCACTAAGCAGGATTGAAGCTTTTGGTAATTTCCCAAAATACAATTATTACCTGATTAGATTTAATCTGAAAAACGGTAAAAAAGCTTTACATTTTTTGCTACCTCCCATTCAATCATTCCGACAAAACCTGACAGGGTCTGTTAATCAATATTCCAAACTTAGTCATGAATATTATTTCGAAATATTCGAAGGACTAAATCCCGAAGACGCAGAAATCTATGGTGTAAATGAAATTAAACTGTAACCTTTAAAGGCAATCAGAAGAATCAAACATTAACCTTTTCTAAATCAAAAAGGTCATTGAGAACATCAATTAAGGTATCAGCTTCACCTCTTTTGCACGCAGCCTTAAGTTGTAGCACAGGCAATTTGATGATTTTCTGCATCATACCTGAAGTTATTTTTTCAACCTTTTCAGCTTCAGCATCAGTCATTCCTTTTACATAACGGGCAACTTCTTCCTTCCTGATTTGCTCCAAAGCACTTTTGAGTTTCTGTATAGTAGGTGATACCTGAAGCTCTTTCGACCAGTCACTTAGGTCAGATACCATCTCCGAAATGATGGCTTTTACTTGAGGAATTGCCTCACGGCGGGTCTGAATGGCCAGTTCGGTTTTTTTCTGAATTTCATCCAGCTCATATAATACTACCCCAGGCAGGGTTTCGACCTTAGGATCTATACTTCGTGGAACCGAAAGGTCAAAGAGATAAGTTACTGACTTCCTATTGGTAAGGCACTTTTCAGTAAGAATATACTTTTCAGATCTAACTGTAGAAATTACCACATCAAAATTACCACAAACTGCACCCAATGCCTCAAATGCTATAGCTTCAAAACCAAAATCCAAAGCCATTTTGTTGGCTTTTTCCTCAGTACGATTACAAAGAGTTATATTCTTGTGCCCTTTTTCGAAAAGCGTTTTAGCTACATCTTCACCTATTTCTCCGAGCCCTATAACCAATACCTTAGGGTTATTCATCATGGGCAGGAAGCTCTCCATCAAGTCAACCGTTGCATAAGAGGTCGAGGCGGTGCCATCTCTGAATGATGTCTCCTGAACTAACCTTTTATTGGCAAAAAATACAGCATGTAATATGCGGTGTACAAAAGGTCCGGCCATTTGCATATCTGCTGACCATTGATAGGCATTTTTGACCTGATTGATAATCTGCTGATCGCCCAATACCTGGGATTCCAAACCAAGGGATACCTCAAAAAGGTATCTGGAGGCATCTGATTCCTCATTTATTTGGTCAAAATAAGGTAAAATATCAACAGAAGAAACGCTTTTTTCAGCAGCCAGGATCCCAATTAACGCCTCAGAAAGATTGTTTTCTGATTTATAATAAACCTCCGTACGGTTGCAGGTTGATAATACCAGAGCCTCATTTAAACCAAGCACATCTCTCATTTTGAGATAAAAAGCTTTAGTTTGTGCCTCGTCCAGAGTCAAACTTTCTCTTACCTCTAAAGGTGCCTTTTTGTATGATAATGATATTACCCTAAAAATCTCCGCCATCGATTCCAACAATTGTTTAAAAAACGTTTTGCAAAATTACCGCTCATTTATTTTCAAAATGCATGATATTTTGCAGTTTTTCTAATTTAGATTTTTTCTAAACAAAGAACGTTTTATGAAAAAAATCATGTTTCAGGACTATTCTTAACAAAAAATAACAATTCTTAATTCCTGACACAAACTTTAAATTTTGAAAAGGTGTAAATATTAAAAACTTGCAATCAAATACTACTATGAAAATTTGGTTTGAGCTATTAATAAGCTTTAGATTCAATTCTTACACTTTAATCTTATATTTATTCAGGATTTATTTACGTTAGTTTGGGGAAAATAGATTGAATAAAAATAGAATAACCTACATGCTTTAAATTTTTTAATCACCAATTCTTCTTAATTTTGAAATACGCTTTTAACTAATATTTATTTAATGTAAAGGCAATCAAATACTTATGAAAAGCAACAGACTGTTTCATGACATATATGTCAATATATCGACAAGGCGTATTATTACGGTAGTAACACTGTTGGTAATAGTGATTGGAATCCTGTTTTACTTTAATGAAGTAAGAAAAAATCTGGAAGACCGGGAAGAAAGGTACACCAGGCTTTATGCTGAAAGTATCCGGTTTTATCTGGAAAAGGCAGTAAACAGCACTTGCGACTATACGTTTGTGCAGGAGGTTTTGGAAGCAAACGAAACCGTACCCACCATTTTAGTAACTGACGGAAGCCCTATGGATTACCGGAATATCCCGGAACTGGAAGATAGTACCCACAAATGGTCAGGCAAAGAAAAAGAGAACTTCCTGTATTCGAAAATAGCCCAAATGGGCGAAGAGCACACGCCCATTGAGTTCAAAATTGAAGGTAGCAGGGGTTATGTTTATTACAGTAATTCAAATATTGTGAAACAATTGCGATATTTTCCCTATATCTTGTTGACCACATTTTTTGTCTTTAGTTTGCTGGCATTTATTGCCTATTCTTCTTCAAGAAAAGCCGAACAAAACCGGGTTTGGGTGGGTTTGGCCAAAGAAACCGCTCACCAGTTGGGTACGCCAATTTCCGGTTTGATGGGCTGGGTTGAGGTATTAAAAATCAACCCGGAATTTGATAAAACCATAGGAGATGAGATGCTAAAAGACATCAAAAGGCTCGAAACTATCACCAATCGCTTTTCTAACATTGGGTCAGAGCCAAGCATGAAGGAAGAAGACCTTGGCGAATTGGTTGAAAGTACCGTAGAATATCTCAAAGTGAGGATTTCAACCAAAATAAACTGGAGGTTTGAAAACAATCTTAGTCAACCATACATAAAAAGTGTAAACAGAAATCTGATAGAATGGGTAATTGAAAACCTATGCAAAAACGCTGTAGATGCAATGGGGGGCGTTGGGAGCCTGAAAATAACACTAACTCCCAATCCCAAAAATGGAATCTTTATTGATATCAAGGATACCGGAAAAGGTATGAGTGCAAAAGTGCAACGAAAGATATTTAATCCGGGATTTTCGACCAAAAAACGGGGTTGGGGATTGGGCCTTACTCTTGCTAAAAGAATCATAGAGGTTTACCATAGTGGCGAAATATTTGTGAAAGAATCAAGCCCTAACTCAGGAACCACATTCAGGGTGGTATTATGAATTTAATCTTAATTTTATATATCAAAGGTATTTAATTCGGATATTTGAGCTTTAAAATAAGGTAGAAAAAGAACAAAAGATGGGTAGTGTATCAGACGGCGTAAAGACTTTTTTCAAAAACTTGCTTGACTTTAGTCCGCTCGAGAGCGAGTTTACCTACAATCCAAGTATAAAAGATCAAAAATCGGACATTGATATTGAAAAATCAGATATCATTAGCCGTGACCTCAGCTGGATGAAGTTTAATGAAAGGGTACTTGATCAGGTAAACCGCGAAGATTTAAATATCTTTGAAAAACTCAAGTTTCTGGCCATTACAGCCTCCAATCTGGATGAATTTATGACCGTGCGGTTGGGAAGCCTTTATAATTATATTGATTATGACAAAGAAAGAATAGATTACTCCGGGCTGAGGGAGGGGCCTTTCAGAAAGGCTCTTCTAAATAATATCAAAAGATTTATTGACGAAAGAAACCGGCTCTTCAGACAGAATTTGAAGCCACAATTTGAGGAAAATGGTTTCAGAATAATAAAATATGAAGACCTGACGGAGAAACAAAAAGAAGAAGTAGCGGAATATTTTGACAATACGATATATCCCATGCTCACCCCAATGGTGTGCGATAACACCCATGTTTTTCCTGTTCTATTGCCGAGAAACCTGATTTTTGGGGTAGTATCTATTGACCACCAGACCACACTTTTTCCTGAGACAGAGGACAATAAAAAGTTGTCTTTTGTTCAGATTCCTGGTAACCTACCCAAATTTTATGAATTTGACAATGATGACCTGTATGCCTTTCTCCCAATTGAGGAAATTGTAAAAAACGAAATATCTAAACTTTACAAAAACGTAACCATTGAATCGGTTGACCTTTTCAGAATAATCAGAAACGGTGACTTTACTATTGATGAAAACGACGATGCTGACTCTGACTTCGTAGACGAGATCAGAGAGAAAATCCGCGGCAGACAAGCAGGCAGGGTGGTGAGTTTGATTGTGGAAAATAATCCTTCGCAATACGTATTGTCGATTCTGAAGAAAAAATGGGATATTGACAAATATAACATACACGTCAACAACGAACTCATGGACTATACACGTCTATGGCAAATCGTTAATCATCAGGAATTTAAAACAAAGCTACCCGCTTCTCCTCAATCTGTACAGCCCCATAATTTTAACAGAGAAATCAACATTTTTGATGCAATAAAAGAAAACGATATTTTGCTGCATCACCCTTATAATAGCTTTGATCCTGTATTGCAGCTGCTTGAAAAGGCTGCCGAAGATCCCAATGTTCTTTCCATTAAACTTACTATTTATCGTTTGGCAAAAAATTCCCGAATTACGGCAGCACTCCTGAAAGCCGCCGAAAATGGCAAACATATTTCAGCACTTTTTGAGATCAAGGCTCGGTTTGACGAAGAAAACAATATAAGGGAAGCCGAGAAACTTCAGAAGGCCGGTTGTTTTGTAATTTATGGAATCGGCTGGCTGAAAACCCACACCAAACTGATGCTCATTGTGAGAAAGGAAGGGCCAAAAGTAGTGCAATATGCTCATCTTGCCAGCGGTAATTATAATGAAGACACTTCAAAACTTTATACCGACGTAGGATTATTGACCGCCAATCAGGATTATACCAAAGACATAGCGGAGTTTTTTAATGTTATTACGGGTCACTCGCAACCATCGGGTTATAAAAACCTCATCACATCGCCTAAAGATATGCGGGATGCACTGGTTCAAAAAATAAGGCAAGAAGCCGAAAATGCCCAAAATGGCTATCCGGCCGGAATTTGCTTTAAAGTTAACTCTTTAGAAGACCGGGAAATCATTGATGAACTTTATGCTGCTTCACAAGCCGGCGTTAAAGTCAACCTGATTGTCAGAGGAATTTGTTGTTTGAGGCCTGGAAGGCCGGGTTTGAGCGAAAATATCACAGTGAGGTCAATTGTGGGCAATTTCCTTGAGCATGCGAGAATCCTGTATTTTCATAATGGGGGCAGGCCTCATATTTTCGGTGGTTCGGCCGATTTGATGGTTAGGAGTTTTGATAAACGAATCGAGTCCATTTTTGAATTTATCAATCAGGACATCAAAAACCAACTGATTCATATTCTTAAAATAAATCTCGACGATAATACCAATGCTTACGAGCTTCAGCAAAATGGTGAATATCTAAAAGTAAAACCGGAAGGAGAGGTAGTTAACCTTCACAAATATTTTTTCAGGAAAGACAAACAAAATTCAGATATCAGTACACTGTTTTAAACTATTTTCGGGAATTCTCGTTTATTAGTAAACAAATTTTCAAAGTAGTGAGAAACTTTTCAATTTTAATCATGTTGATGTTTTTAGGGTTAAATTCTTGTGCCCAAAAAACTAAAAAGAAAGAATCAATAAAAATGGAAAACAAAGCAGGAACCGCCACCGCTACGCTCGCAGCAGGATGCTTTTGGTGTGTGGAGGCGATATATCAGCAATTAGATGGTGTAGAAACTGTGGCTTCCGGGTATTCAGGAGGCACCGTAAAAGACCCAACTTACGAGGAAGTTTGTACAGGAAACACAGGCCATGCTGAGGTGATTCAGATTACTTATGATACCTCTAAGACCTCATTTACTGAGATCTTAGAGGTGTTTTTCAAAACTCATGACCCCACCACACTCAACCGTCAGGGAGCCGATGTGGGCACGCAATATCGCTCGGCTATATTCTATCATAACCCCGAACAAAAGGCAATTGCAGAAAAAATCATCAAAGATCTGGAAGCAGCCGGTGCGTATGATTCAAAAATCGTGACCAAGCTGGAGCCTTTTGAGGTATTTTACAAAGCAGAAGACTATCATCAGGATTATTTCAATCAAAATGCCGACAAAAACCCTTACTGCCAGATGGTGGTAAGACCCAAAGTCGAGAAATTCCAGAAGGTATTCAAGGATAAATTAAAGCATTGAAATTCTAAATATTATTCTAAAAAAAGGAGAGACTCGTTGGTTTCTCCTTTTTTGTTGATATTCACCAAATTGAATGCTTTTTTTGTAATAAAAACAAGAGGAATTTTATCAATATTTTATAACAAAACATGGGCAATTTTGTGAAATATATATTTAAAATAAATGTTTTAAACCAAAATCTACAATATGAGAAAATTATCCACAATTATTCAATAGTATTTCGATTCAATACCTGAATATAGTAATTATTGAAATTAAGCTGTTTTTTGAAAATTAAAAGTAACTTTGATAAACCGTAAAGGTGAAAAAGACTTTATTTGATGATGATTGAGCAAATGGGAAGAAAAATGTATAATAAAAACTTTTTTTGTCTCACTTTACATCGTTTAAGTATTGACACTAACTGATTAGTATACAGCTAAATGCCAAAAGAACTTTTACTACTAAAAACATCTGCGAGCTCATCTATAAGGGGCTATAACTACCAATTTTTAAAAACATTGGAAGTATGGGTAAATAATTACATTAATTATGGTGATGAGGTTTTTTGTGAAAATGAAGATGATTTTGTAGAAAAACATTTGGATTCTAAAATTTATCGATTCAACCAGATAAAGTGTTATACTAATGAATTCAGTTTAGATAGCGAAGCAATAAAAAAAAGCTTATGTAATTTTTTCAAGATTTATAGAAGCTTTGATAAAGAGGGTTATAAATTAGAGTTTCGTTTACAGAGTAATTCAAAACCGAAAGATGGAAATATTTTATCTGATTGGTTTAAAAACCAGGATAGCCTATCCGAAGAATTGCTCAATTCGATTGAGAATCGTTTGGAACTAATATTAGAAATCAATCACGACCAAGTTGACAAATTAAATCTACGAGCATTTATTGAGTGTGTTAAATGGAGTTTTGAAAATCTAGATCCTGAAACCTCAATAAATGAGTTGATTGATAATATTAAAGGTTTACTTCTTAAAATTCCAGATTCAGATATAATTAAAAGTCAAACTGATTTGATTTTTTCTAAATTATATTTCGAAGTTGTTCAAAAATGCAGCTTACCTGATGGAAAACTACGACGTTTAACGCATGAAAACTTAATAGATTCTATTTCCCACGAAGAGGATGCTTGGTATGTCAAGACAAAAGAAGATTGGAAAGAATACCAAACCGAAAAATATACATTTGGTGATTTTATAGCTATCAGAATTGCTGCTGTTCATTCAATGTATACTAAGTATTTGCACAATGATATAGAATTTTGGATAAGAATACTTGAGAATGTGGTATTGAGAGAAGATAAAAACTCAGCAATTAAACGCCAAGCTATTTATGAAATAGTTGTTTTCTCTCTTCGTGTACTAAAACTATTAGAAAATAGGAGAGAGTATATCTTGTTCTATTTCGAAGAAATGAATAATTTCAAAAGTTACGAACATTTAAGTGAGGCCTTAATGCTTTTGAATTATCTAAACGTAGCCAAATCGTATGAAAATTTTGAAATTCCTGTAGAACAAAATGAAATTGATAATTGGATTTCTCACTTGGATGAGATTATAAATTACGAGATTGATTTGGGTCCTGAAAGCTCCAGGATCTGTGACCTCTATTTTTTGAAAGGGAATTTTTTATTCTTTTTTTCAAATAAATCAAATTCAATTGATTCCTTAAAAGGATCAATTGAAAAATCAATTAATTGGTACCAAAAAATTGTACCAGAACTTCCATTAGTTCCTTTATTTTCTGTTGATAGATTATTATTCCTACTAAATAAACAACTTAAAAGCTTCCTGAATTTTAGGGACTTAGAATTAAATAGATTAGAAAAACTAATTTGTGAAATTGAAGACTATTATATTCAAAATAGGGAAAAGGAATTTGAAGGACTAAAAGATAGAGCCATATCATACTTTGAGAGTCAGAGATATTACAGTGCTTTAAATATTTTTCATAGATTAAACCTAGAAACAGAATTTTATGAAAGGTTGTACTTCAATACTTTGATTAAATTATTAATTGGTGATTGTTATCGAATAATGGGATTATCATATGCTTCTTTGAGATATTCATTATTGGGAATGAGCCAAGTTATTGAAAACATAGAATCTAAAAACGAACTTCTAAGACTTCTCCCAAAGGCTTTAATGTCTTGCATTAATTCATGCAAAATACAAGGAAATTGGATACTTCAAATGTTTTATATCAGGGCATACTTCATTTTCCAAAGTAAATTTGTAGGGTATTTCAACGCTAATCAAGCGAAAGATGAAAATGAAATCTTCAATCAAATGGTAAATATCTTCTTTATTAATGAAAAGTTTAGTTGTATTTCCAAAACCAAATTGAAGTCAATTTTTCCTCTAGACTTAGATTTTTATAACCAAGTTGTTCAAGGTTTAAAGGAATCAAGAAAGATTTTTAATAAAGTTTCTAAAAACCAACTTCTGAAACAACTCGAAGATCAAATGATTGATTATCCTTTTAATGACTTTAATAAAAAAAGAACCACAGTTTGGAATGCGTTTGGTATTGAATGGAGCATTTGTTTTAGAATGGATTATGATATTTTTTTTAAAGTTGAAAGATTTGCCTCATTTTTTCAAATATTTTTGGCTGAATTAACTGATGTAGACTTGTGCCTACCATTCAATATAAAAGTTATTCTTAATTTTTCTCAAAATGAAAATTCTGAAATCACTATTAATCGGGCTCATAAAAATAATATCCAAGTTTGGGATATATATATTACAGACAAGTTTAATAACCAGGAAGAGTTACAATTTTTACAAATTTCCTCTACTGTAATTTTAGAATTATCATTGCTCAAAGGTGAAAAGATATTAAGTACTATAAAAGACGAGTTGTTTGACAAGAGTAAACTGGCCGAGAAATTAAATTTAAATAAAGACATAAGTTTTCTAAGAGAGATTTTGATACCCAAAAAGTATTTTGACATCACTTTTGAAAATTCAAAAATTAATAAACCTTTCGATTTTAACTCTAATTTGGAGACTATTTTACAGCCACTTACTTCTTTGGGAATAACATACAATAGGGACAATAATTTAATTCAAATTTCTAATCGCTATAAAAGGATTATTCAATGTAATAAGTACACATTATTGGATTTAATAAAAGAGCCAAGTGTTCAAATCGCAATTAAAAGATTTAAGTCAGAAGGTTATTTGGATTGGCATATTCTAGCCTGCATTTTCAACTCGAAAATCAATTACTTGGTTAATGAACTTAGAAAGAAAGGGTTACCGATTGAGTATTGTTTACAAGAAGGGAAACGATTAGCTGAAATGCCTGAAGAAATCCATAGCAAGATAGTAATTCCTAAAACGGAGTTTACATATGAAAAGTTAAAAAAAGAATTAAAAACATATGTACTAGCAACACTTCAAAGTTATGATTTGGAGTTCAAGAACGAATCTCCACCATTCGAAGCAATTGAAGCTTTCTTAACACAACGATACAATTTCAAAAAGGATGATGTACCTCATCCTAATTATTGGCGAGGAGAAGGATTGGCTTAAAATCAATCTTAGTCTAACTGGTAAATCTATTTTGAAATCAAAAAGAAATTACTTATAAATTATATCAATCTTTTAAAAAAAACACCCCCAAAACTGAGGGTGCTTATTACGTTTCACCAAAATTTATTTATTCGACCTTATAACAATTCGTAGATTCCGGCTACACCCTGGCCACCGCCCACACAGGCTGTCACCATGCCGTATTTTTGGTTTCGGCGACGCATCTCATTGAACAGCTGCACCGAAAGCCTTGCTCCGGTTGAGCCCAATGCGTGCCCAAGTGCAATTGCACCGCCATTAGGATTTAGTTTTGTTGGGTCTATTCCCAGTTCTTTTACAACCGCCAATGATTGTGCGGCAAAAGCTTCGTTGAGTTCTATTTGTTCAATATCTTCCAACTTCAATCCAGCTTGGGTTAAAGCTTTTGGCACCGCAAATACTGGACCGATGCCCATCAGGCTGGGTTCACAACCAGCTACTGCGTAGGCCATCATGCGTGCAATGGGATTGAGTCCAAGTTCTTTCATTAATCTCTCCGACATCACAATCACAAAAGCCGCTCCGTCGGAAGTTTGCGATGAATTCCCTGCCGTTACACTTCCGCCTGCTGAAAAAACGGGTTTCAGTTTTGCCAATGCCTCACGACTGGTGTCGGCTCTGGGGCCCTCATCTTTTGCTACAGTATATTCACGGGTTTTCTTTTTGCCGGATTCTGCATCAAAATAAGTTTCTTTTACCGTAATAGGAACTATTCCACTGTCAAAATACCCTTCTTTTTGTGCATTCAATGCTTTTTGATGAGACTGATAGGCAAACTCGTCCTGCTCTTCCCGACCAATCTGATATTTTTGAGCCACTTGTTCAGCTGTTAAACCCATCCCGATATAATAGTCGGGATTATTACTGGCAATATTGTAATTAAGGGCAGTTTTAAAACCTGTAGTGGGTACCATCGACATAGATTCTGTACCTCCAGCAATGATACAGTCCGCCATTCCGGCTGCTATTTTTCCGGCCGCCATGGCTATTGCCTCCACACCCGATCCACAATAGCGGTTAATGGTGATACCCGGTACGGTTTTTCCCAATGCCAATAGCGAAATATATCTGGCCATTTGCATGCCTTGTTCGGCTTCAGGTACGGCATTTCCCACAATGATATCGTCCACTCTGGCTGGGTCGAGTGCAGGCACTTTGCTAAGCAAATGTTTTATGACTTCGGCGGCGAGGTCGTCAGGTCTGGTAAATCTGAAAACGCCTTTAGGAGCCTTTCCTACTGCTGAGCGATATCCGTCTATTATATATGCATTCATTTCCTAATTTCTAATATAATTTGTTGAAAAACAATAAAATAAATCAATTTCTTGGAGGTTTTCCACCTGATAAAAGTCCCTGCATACGCTCCATAGTTTTACGTTCGCCACAAAGCGATAGAAATGCTTCTCTTTCCAGTTCGAGCAAATATTTCTCGCTAACCAGTTGCGGATAACTCAGGTCACCACCGCAAATCACGTATGCGAGCTTTTCAGCAATCAGTGCGTCGTGGTCGGTAATATAATTGGCCATCCGCATTGATTTTATACCTGCTTTAAAAAGTGCTATTCCTGTTTTTCCCTGAACCTTCACATCGGTTCTGCGGGTAGGCTGTGTATAACCATTTTCTGCCAAATCAATAGCTGCTTGCTTGGCTTCTGCTATTAAACGGCTGCGGTTTAACACGATCTGGTCGCGACCGGTTTTCATATAATTCATATCAAAAGCCTCTTTGGCTGAAGTCGAAACTTTAGCCTGAGCAATATTCATGAAGGCATTTTGCAAAATATTTAGCTCGGCATCACCTGGTTGATACATGTCTGACGCTCTTAGTGCCATCTCTTTGGTACCGCCACCGGCAGGAATAAGGCCCACACCCAATTCTACCAAACCCATGTAGGTTTCGGCTGCAGCCACCACTTTGTCGGCATGGAGGTTCATTTCACATCCACCACCCAGGGCAAGTGTATGCACGGCCGTCACAACTGGAATAGAAGAATAACGTGCCCGCATCATAGTTTCCTGAAACTGAGCAATCATGAGGTCAATTTCATCATATTCCTGCTCGACTGCAAACATAAACAGCATGGCCAGGTTGGCACCTGCCGAGAACGCCTCCTGGCTGTCATTACCTATCACCAAACCTCTGAAGTCTTTTTCAGCCAGAGCGAAACCTTTGTTGAGGGCCTCAATGGGTTCGGCACCCAATGTGTTCATTTTTGACTGAAACTCAACACCCAATATACCGTCGCCCAGGTCAAATATAGACGCCCCGGCATTTTTCCAAACTACATTGGTCTTTCTTATATTATCCAAAATTATGAATGACTCAGTACCCGGGATGGTTTTATAGCTTTTAGAATTGATATCATAATATAGCTTTTTGCCATTTTCGAGTTTATAGAAAGATTCGCAACCTGCTGCCAACATATCATAAACCCACTGAGCGGGCTTTTGATTTTCGGCCTCCATCATTTCTACAAATGCCTTCACACCTACAGCATCCGCTGTGGCAAAAAGTCCAAGCTGCCAGCCAAAACCCGCACAAATAGCATCATCAACTTTGTATAGTTCATCTGCTATTTCGGGAATTCGCATGGTAGCATATTTGAAAGCATCGGCAAAAGTTTTTCTGTAAAACTGTCCGGCCTTATCGGTTCCTTTTAATAAAACCGGAATTCTGCCTGCCACTGTGTCAATTCCTTTGGTGGTTTCGAGTGTGGGAAATTTTACTTTCTCAGCCGGGCGATATTCCAGGGTATTAAAGTCTATACCAAGTATTAAAGTTTTACCGGTTTCGTCTTTGGTTTTTTTGTAAAAACCTTGACCGGTTTTATCACCTAACCACTTGTTGTCAAACAACTTTTGCATGATTACCGGCAATTTGAAAGCTTCAATTGACTCATCATTTTGCAAGCCTGCTGAGAGGTTATTGCATACATTAACTGTGGTGTCAAGTCCAACCACATCAGAAAGGCGGAAAGAACCTGATTTAGGACGACCCACAATTGAGCCCGTCAATTTATCAACCTGCTCTATCGTCAAGCCTAGTTCCTCGGTAGCTCTGATGGTTTGCACCATGGCATAAATACCCAGCCTGTTGGCAATAAATGCGGGAGTATCTTTGCACAAAACCGTTTGTTTGCCCAGATATAAATCGCCATAACTCATCAGAAAATCAATGATTTCGGGATTGGTTTTAGGGCCGGGAATGATTTCTAACAACCTCAGATACCTGGGAGGATTGAAAAAGTGAGTGCCACAGAAATTTTGCTGAAAGTCCTCACTTCTACCTTCTGACATAAGATGAATAGGAATACCCGAAGTATTGGAAGTAACCAAAGTACCGGGTCTGCGATGAGCTTCTACTTTATCATAGATAAGTTTTTTAATCGGAAGCTTTTCTACTACCACTTCAATGATCCAATCCACATCTTTGATTTTCGGCATATCGTCATCAAAGTTGCCAAGTTTCACTCTTGCCACCGAACTTTGATTGTAAACCGGTGAAGGACTGGCTTTTACGGCTGCCTGAAACAGCTCATTCACGATGCGATTCCTAACCGCAGGATGGCTGGTATCCAAGCCTTTGGCTTTTTCGGCGTCATTGGGTTCGGCTGGTACCATGTCGAGCAGGAGTACCTCACACCCAATGTTGGCAAAGTGCAGGGCAATTCGACTACCCATAATTCCTGCTCCTAATACCGCTACTTTTTTTATGGCTTTTTTCATAAAACCTTTATGATAAAATATTTGGTTGATGTTCAAAAATAGTATGCAAGCATAACAATTGCAAATCTATACTTTACCCTAATATTATGCAAGCATACCTCAAAAAATTAAAGTCTAAGGAACTAATAAGGTAAATATTCGCTTATCTTTGCATCGTTGTTGCAACAGAATGTTAAAAAAAATTAGAAAACATACTCATCTTTTACACAAAACAGGCATGTTTTTGTCGTTTTTGTGTTTGATACATTGCCTGTCCATGCCTTTTATAGTAACCTTGCTTCCATATGTTGCTAAAAATTTCATCAGTCATACCACTGAAATTATTTTGATAGGGGGCAGTTTGCTGATTGCCGTAAACTTACTTTTCAAAGATTATAAAATTCACCATCATAAAAAACCCATTATTTTGATGGTAATTGCCGCAGTATTTCAATTTTCAGGATTCTATCTGTTGCCTGAAAATTACGAAACACCTTTGGTGGTAACAGGCTCACTATTATTAGCATGGGCTTATGTTAACAATTGGCAAATGCACCAAAAGTCTTGTAGCAACCATTCTCACTAAATATTATAATTTTCGGGAAATAGCTTATTATCAATAGATAAATACAGGATATTTATGTCTGAATAATAAACTATATGATAGCTACAATTTTTGAAAAATAAGTTTTAAATTTGCATTTCATTTCAAAATCGACAAAAAAAGAGCTTAAATGGCCGGATTTTTCAGTTTTCTTACCAGTGATATTGCAATAGATTTGGGTACTGCAAATACCCTCATTATATATAAAGACCAGATTGTTGTTGATGAGCCTTCGATTATTGCTCTCGACAAGGTATCGGGCAAAGTGCTTGCTATTGGTCACAAGGCAATGCAAATGCACGAAAAAACCAATGAGAACATCAAGACCATCAGACCTTTAAAAGACGGAGTTATTGCCGACTTTACCGCTGCGGAATTGATGATCAGGGGTTTGATAAAAATGATACCTACAGGTCGCAATTTGTTCTTCTCTCCTTCTCACCGTATGGTGATTTGTATTCCATCGGGTATTACCGAAGTTGAAAAACGTGCAGTAAAAGACTCCGCTGAGCATGCAGGTGCAAAAGAGGTGTATATGGTTCATGAACCAATAGCTGCCGCTATAGGTATCGGAATTGATATCGAACAACCTAACGGCTCAATGATTGTAGATATCGGTGGAGGTACTACAGAGATTGCGGTTATCGCCCTTTCGGGAATCGTTTGTGAATCTTCTGTTCGTATCGCAGGTGACTTGTTTACCCGTGATATTGTGGACTATATGCGTCGGGAACATAACCTTTTGATAGGGGAGCGTTCGGCAGAGTTCATCAAGATTCAGGTAGGATCGGCATTACCTGACTTGGAAAACCCACCTGCGGATATCGAGATAAGAGGACGTGACCTGATGACAGGTATTCCAAAAGAAATCAAGGTAACTTACAGCGAGATAGCTTATGCTTTAGATAAGTCTATTTCAAAAATAGAAGAAGCCATCATGAGAGCATTGGAAATGTCACCGCCTGAGCTTTCTGCTGATATTTACGAAAACGGAATTTACCTTACAGGTGGTGGAGCCTTGCTTCATGGACTTGACAAGAGGTTGGAAGTTAAAACGAAGCTTCCGATTCATGTTGCCGATGATCCATTAAAAGCTGTGGTAAGAGGTACTGGTGAAGTGCTGAAAAATATCGGCAAATATCAGGCAGTTTTGGTTCAGTAATATACTTAAAATCAATAAATTAGGTATCCGAATCTACTAAAATCGGATACCTTTTTTTAAATATTATTCAGGATGTCTCAATTATTCGGGATATTATATAGGATCAGACATTTTTTTATGTTTCTGCTTTTGCAGATAGCATGTTTCTATCTTATCAGCAAAAACAGTTCTTATTGGGATGTCACTTTTTTTAATTCAACCAACAATGCTGTTGCAAAAACAATGGCAGTTTCACAAAGTGTAAAGGAGTTTATAAATCTGGGTAATATCAATGAGCAGTTGGTTTTAGAAAACAAAAAACTGAGAGAAGATCTTACCAAGCAGCTCGAATACAATTCTCTGGCAAATACAGGTTACAAACCGGATTCAAACAAAGCACAGCGTTATCAATACCTGGTGGCAAAAGTTATTTCAGGCACCCAAAACCTCACTGACAATTATATTACGATTGACAAAGGCACAAAACACGGTCTAAAACCAGGAATGGGAGTGATTTGCCCTCAGGGAGTGGTTGGTCAGGTGATGTCTTGCAATGAAGAATACAGCAGGGTGTCAACTGTATTGCATTCTTCTTTATCGGTTTCGGCCGAAATCCTGAACAACAGGCTTAGAAAAGAAAAAATTACTGCCCTGGGAATTGGCAGTTGGCCTGGGGTAAATTCCCGGATTATTAAACTCTCCACGGTAGATAGATTTAAGCCTATATCAAAAGGCGACAGTGTGGTGACATCAGCCCAAAACTCTATTTTCCCCGCCAATATTATGATTGGGAGAATCAGCAAAATCAACACTGTACCTAACGACGCTTTTTTTGAAATTAATGTCAGACTTTCGACAGACTTTTCAAGTTTGATGTATGTATATGTAGTAAATAACAAGCTGGTTGACAAGCAAAGTCAAGTAGAAGAAATAACAGTAGAAAAGTGAACACTCAAAATCTATTCAAAATAATCGGCAACATATTGCTATATACTTTTTTACAGGTATTTATAGTGAGAAACCTGGTGTTCTTTGATGTGGCATTTTGTTTTGTTTACATCTCAGTGATTTTATTTCTGCCAAATAACACCCCCACTTCAGTATTGCTGTTGGTTGCTTTTTTGATTGGGATTGTAATTGATATGTTTTACAATACAGCAGGTATGCATGCATCCGCGGCGGTATTAATTGCCTATTTGAGAGGTTATATTCTGAAAGTTTTATTTCCAACCAAAGGCCTTGATACTGAACTGGTAATTTCACTTAACGGTATGGGTACCGAACGCTTCATCAGGTATATTATAATTCTTACTTTTATACACCATTTTTATTTGTTTTTTCTTGAAGCCGGCACCATTTCCTTGTTTTTAAATACTTCTTTAAAAGTAATTGCCAGCGTTTTGTATAGTACAATCGTCATTTTTCTTTTTCATATATATTTCAAAAGTCTTCAAAATTCCTGATAATAATGTTGTTTGTGAGAAGGTTGGTAGTGTGTTTGGTAATTGTTACATTTGTTCAGGCCTGTAATCAAAAAGTAAAAGATACAAACGAAAAAGTAGCTGAGGAGTTATTAACTCCCAAGGAAATTGAAAAAATTAAGAAAGAAATAAATGGTGATGCCAAAACGGCAGCTATTTCCTCAATAATCTCTGCAAAAGTTAATGCCGGTTTTAATGGCAATGTGTTGGTAGCTCAAAAAGGTGTAGTCTTGTTTGAAGGATCATATGGATTTTCCAACATTGAAGATACTATAAGACTAAACTCTCATTCCAAATTCCAGTTAGCCTCTCTTTCCAAAACATTTACAGCGGTAGCGACCATGAAAATGGTAGAGGATGGACAGATTGGATTAGATAACACCGTAAAAGATTATTTTCCTGACTTCCCTTATGATGGGGTTACAATCAGAAGTTTACTTTCACACAGGTCAGGATTACCATATTACCAATATGAATTTGATAAAAAGGTTAGAGGTGAAAAAGTATATCCTACCAACCAGATGATGATGTCGTGGTTTGCCAAAGCTAACCCCACTCCTAAACCACTTAATCTGCCGGATCACTTTTTTTCGTATAACAACACCAACTTTGCCATATTAGCGGCTATCATTGAAAAAGTATCGGGAAAGAGTTTTGATGATTATCTTCAGGAGAAAATATTTAAACCGGCAGGTATGAAAGAAACATTTGCCGGAAACAGCAAAAATCCGGAACTCCAGAAAAATAAGACCCAGGGATATCAAAATGGACGCAAATTGGAGAAAGATTTCTATGATGATATACAGGGAGACAAAGGAATATACTCAACCACGGGTGACCTTCTTAAATGGTATAATTTACTAAAATCAGAAAAAGTACTGAGCAAGGAAAGCCTCCGGGAAATGTACACCCCGAGGAGCTTTGAGCACCCCGGATTAAGAAATTATGGCTATGGTTTCAGGCTCTGGGTGAATGATTTACAGCAAACAGATTATATTTATCATACCGGCTGGTGGAAAGGATATAATACTATAATGTTTTTTGATTTAAGAGAAGATTTTGTAGTAATTTTGCTAAGTAATAAGTACAACCGTGGCGTGTACAATATTCGGGATATCGTGAATGTTTTACACGGTAAAAACAAGGCAAGTACTTTAGAAGAAAATATTCTAGATCAATAAAAACCAAAAAAATGAAAAAAATTGCATTTTTACTTGCAGTGATGGTTTTTGCTGCATGTAAAACAAAAGACTCGAATGAGTACAGTAAAGTTACTAATGATCCCCGATTTATCCATGATGCCTACCAGAAGTTAACCGACGTAATCATTCACGACATTTTCTCTCCGCCTGTTACCGCCAGAATTTATTCTTATGCTACTATTGCCGGATACGAGGCCTTAATTCCAGGAAATGCCGAATATCAGAGTCTTGGAGGACAACTCAATGGCCTGGCAGAAGCACCTAAGCCGGAAGCCGGAAAAGAGTATTGCTATCCGCTGGCAAGTGTCAAAGCCATTATGACTGTTGCAAGAAGTCTCACTTTCACTGTTGAGAAGTATGATGAGTATGAAAAAACGACTTATCAGAAGTTTAAAGATGCCGGAGTCCCTTCAGATGTATATGACCGCTCAATGGCATTTGGAGAAGCTATTGGTAACTATGTTATTGATTATTCCAAAAAAGATAATTATTTACAAACCAGAGGTTTAAGATATACTGTAAAAAATACAGGTGATAAATGGGTACCTACCCCACCACAATACGGTGATGCTCTTGAGCCATATTGGAGCACTATCAGACCTTTTGTGATGGATTCATCGGGACAATTCCCTCCTTTTCCTGTAATACCTTACTCTAAAGATCCGAACAGTGAGTTTCGTAAAGAAGTAAAAGCGGTATATGAAACCGTTAAAAATTTGACTCAGGAGCAAAAAGATATTGCATGGTTCTGGGACGACAATCCCTTTGTAATGAATGTACAGGGTCATGTCATGTTCGCCAATAAAAAAATGACTCCAGGAGGACACTGGATGGCTATTGTAAGAACTATCAGCAAACAGCAGAAAGCTGATATTTACCAATCCGCCGAAGCATATACCAGAACTGCCATCTCAATGTTTGATAGTTTTATTTCTTGCTGGCATGAAAAATTCCGTTCGGAAAAAATCCGACCTGAAACTGTAATCAATGCCGACATTGATCCAAAATGGATGCCTTATCTGCAAACCCCGCCATTCCCAGAATATCCGTCTGGACACAGCCATGCTTCTGCCACTATCGCCGAAGCAATAAGTCAGTCTTTAGGGGAAAACATTCCGTTTACTGATTCTACGGAATTTATTTATGACCATGGTGTAAGATCTTTTAAATCAGTTCGTGATGCGGCTGCCGAAGCCTCTATAAGTAGGGTTTATGGTGGAATTCATTATCTTTCAGGCTGTAACGAAGGTGCAAAAGCCGGTAAACGTTTAGGTGAATATATTTCAGCCAATCTTGTTACTAAAAAGAAATAACAAAAACTATAGTAAATAAAATTGAGGGAGGGTGAAATACTCTCCCTTTTTAATGTGCGTTTTTTGATGGTTTATAAATATTTGAGATACTACGCTAAATTTATTCTGAGGTTATTTACCCGGAATATCCAAATCAACGGCCTGGAAAACTTCCCTAAAGACAAACCGGTTTTACTGGCTAGTACACATCCCAATTCATTTTTTGATGCTATTGTGCAGGCATGTATGCTGGAGCGACCGCTTCACCCACTGGCTAGAGGTGACGCATTTAAAAACCCCTTGGCCGACAAGTTTTTATCTTCGATCAATATGATGCCTATTTTCAGAATTTCGGAAGGAAAGGAAAACATGGGCAAAAATGATGAAACTTTTAATCGCTCTTTGAAAGTGTTTCAGAAAAATGGCGTGGTTTTGATTTTTAGTGAAGGTATATGCGTACATCAAAAGGAATTATTACCCCTAAAAAAAGGAACCAGCCGAATGGCTCTTCAAAGTTGGCAACTGGGGATTGACCTCATGGTGGTGCCTATTGCCAATAATTATAACAGTTTTTCAAAATTTGGAAAAAATATTACCATCAATATTGGTAAGCCAATCACAACTTCAGATTTCCCGGCGGCATCTAACTCAATGGAGGGAATTTACCCAACAGATTTCAATAAACTACTGACCGAGAGGCTAAAACCATTAATTGACCCAAATCTTCCCAAACCAAAATGGTATTGGCAATTGTTTTATGGATTGGGCTGGCTAATAAACTTTCCTGTTTATTTATCTTTGGCAGCACTTGCAAAAAGTAAAACCCGTCGGACGGTATTTTATGACTCTGTACTTTACGGCTTAATATTATTCACTTTACCATTTTACTGGCTGATCATAGGCCTCATAGCTTGGTGGTTATCCTGAAAAAAAGATATTCTGGCAATACACAGGGCATGATTTACATGCTTTTAGCTGCTTTTTGTTTTTCGGTTTCGGGTTCTAGTACCAAAGTTTTAGGAAACCATATCAATTCTGTCGAGCTGGTTTTGTTCCGAAATATCATAGGGGTCATTTTTGTTTTTTCCTCAATTTTTAAAAAACCTTTGAATAGCACCGGAGGCAAGCCTAATGTATTGGTATTCAGGGGCGTAATAGGCACACTTGCACTTTATACCTTCTTTTATGCCATTACAAAAATAGGACTTGCCGAAGCCATCACTTACCAACAATCCTACCCGATATTTTTGGCAATTATGGGAGTTATTTTCCTAAAAGAGATTCCCGGGAAACTAGTTTGGCTTGCTATTATTATTGGTTTTTTGGGGATATGTCTCATTTTCCTTCCTCAGTTTAGCATTGGCTTACTCACCTTAAAATTCCATGCTTTTGGTATATCCAACGCCATCATGACTGCCATGGCTTATATGAGCATAAAGCAACTGGCCGGATATTACGACTCCAGAACCATTGTGCTTTCTTTTATGCTTTCAGGGATATTTTTGCCTCTAATCTCCTTATTATTAGGGCATTTTATCGAGCCGGGTGGTTTTGAGTTTATCATAGCAAAATTTGATGTCCCCCGTAGTGGCGACTGGCTATGGATAATGGTATTGGCTGTCTCGGCATTGTTTGGGCAAATTGCCCTCACTAAGGCATTTACATTGGGTGATTCGGGCGAAGTGTCTGCTATAGGCTATTTCAATATCTTGTTCTCGGTTTGGTTTGGAGTTTTACTGGGTGATGCGACACCTGGCTTAACTGGTTTTTTAGGGATGGTTTTAATAATTCTGAGCGGAGTACTAATTTCATTTTCCAAAAAATCATAATTCTTCGATATGCTCATCAATCCATGTTAATCTTTGGGTTAACCAGGACTTAAGACTTTCGATTTCGACTTTGTAATCAGCATTTACATTATCCGGAATTTTCTTTTTGCTTTGAGCCTGACGATCATTGAAATACCCTCCGGAACCCTGAACATTTTTGTAATTTTCATCAATAATTTTAAAAATCTCACTTTCTGAAAATTTGTTCTTTCTCAAACTAAACCACCGGTTTGTAAGTTTTTCCCTGAATAATTCATTTGCCAATAACTTTTTCCACCAAAATGGTACCAACCAAGGGTCATGACCACAATAGTTGTTATATTGAAAAACCCAAACGTTCTTTTTCCGATTTATTTTATCGCAATAAGAACTACTCCCAAATGCCAGATCAAAATCCCAAATGGGTCCCATCATTAGTTTTCCGTTAGAAGACTTATGCAAGAATGTGCTTATTCGGTAAGCATCAAAATTCTGAGCGAGCTCATTTAGCAAGAAATAGTCAATAAAACTCTCTTCATCAATAAGTTGAGTAAAATCCTTTCCGGCAGCCAAACCGGCTTCAAATTGGTCTATATAATCCCGTATCTCCAGTTTAGTTTCTTTCTTAAGTTTTTCTGGCTTGGGATACTCATATAAAAAATGGATTTGGGGACTATCGGTGGGCTTTCCATCAACATTAAATTTTGAGCCAAAAGAGTTGGTATCGTTATATTCACCCTCAGAATCAAAACCTTTTCCGACGGTCTTATCGATTTTCAGAATAAAAGAAAGCCCGGTTGAATCAGGCCCTGTTTCAATCCTGTTTTTGCCCCGTTTTGGCTTTTCCATCCATACATAAATACCTTTATACCAATCATTAATCTCTAGTTCAACAATTTGTGTTTTAGGTGCATAATGTCCAAGATTATTGGAAAGCTGGTAAGCCAGAATATTTTTGATTAACGTGGGGTCAGAATACGGTCCATATAATATCCAATCTTTATTTTTAGGCATATTAAAAACTGCCAGACTTGTATCTTGGCCAGCCTGATTTTTAAATTCAAAGCCATATGATTTTTTCGGAGAAAATAATTGAGAGGAAGCTCCCCTGATCTCAACGCCAATATTGCTTTCAAATATCAACTTGTCATCTTTAATGATCTTGATAATCCCCGGGGTTTTGGGCTCGTCTTTTATCGTTTTCGGGGTTTTGATTTTGACGTAGGGTAGATTGGTCTTCTTCAGCATGTTTTTATCAGAAATACCATGCTCTGCCGAACCACAAGAGATTAAAAATATCAGAAGAATGATTGATCTAAAGGTCATTTTGAAAAGGTTAAAAGCCCGAACTTTGAACTTTCTCATTCACTTTTTTTCTGACCTGATCCAAGAGGGCATTTCTGTTAATAAATACTATAAAACTTATAATCAAATACATAACAAAAACAATCCCAAAACCATACCAGCTATTATCCAGAAGAATATTAAGGCCTACTGCCAATAAGATATTGCCCATGATGAAAGCCAAAAAAAGGAAAATACCTACTGCTATTTTTACAATTAAATCGGTTATCAGGTTTTCCAGTTTCTCCTGAATCTCCAGCTTTTTTAATTCAAATTTTGCTTCGATAAGCTTTATGAAATTATCTTTAAGCTCATCGAATTTGAAGAAATCTGAAATTGAAGATTTTAAACTCATAAAGTAAAAATTATAATTATACGGCATCTACATCGACCACCACCTGTACCGTTTTGAATTTTTTGTCTGTTATCAAATTTACAATTTCTTTTTGTAAAAAAATCTTGGTAGCCTGGATATTTAACCTGTCCTTCTCGAGTTTAAGTATAATTTTAAACAAATATTTATTCCGGATTCGCTCCACAAGAGCCTTATCAGGCCCCAGCACTCTGTTACGTCCCAATGTGGTTGCAAGATTTTCGGCTAGTCTATTGGCTGCCTGATGTGACAATAATTGCTCCTGATGCTTTACAGTGATCTCAATGATCCTCGAAAATGGGGGATAATTATAGGCTTCCCTGTCCTGAATCTCGGCCTCATAAAATCCTTCGTAGTCATTAGAAAGTATAAATTGCAGAATCCGGTTTTGAGGATTACCCGTCTGTATCAATACTTTGCCCGGAGTGTCTCTGCGTCCTGCACGACCGCTAACCTGCGTAATCAATTGAAAAGCCCGTTCTGCAGCTCTAAAGTCAGGAAAATGGATCATTTTATCGGCATTGAAAATCCCCACCAAACTCACTTTATCAAAATCCAGCCCTTTGGATACCATTTGGGTACCAACAAGAATATCAGTCTCTCCTGTTTCAAACTGACCGATAATCTCCTGATAAGCATTCTTGGAACGGGTGGTGTCCAGGTCCATCCGCAAAACCGAGGCCTCAGGAAATAACTCATGGAGGTTGTCTTCTATCTTTTCTGTTCCTGTCCCTATGGCATTGAGTTTGGTCGACCCGCAATCAGGACAAACTCTCGGTGCAGGCTCATGATGCCCGCAATAATGACAAATCAGGTTTTTTTCGTAATAATGATACGTAAGTGTAACTGCACATTGGTCGCAACGACCTATCCAGTTACATTCCTGACAGTTGAGATATGGAGCATATCCTCTTCGATTGAGGAATAATATCGTTTGTTCCTTTTTGGTAAGATTTTCTAAAATAGACTCTCTGAGCTCCAGACTAAAATCCTTAAGCAGGGTCTGTTCTTTTCTTTCAATTTTAAGATCTATTAGTTTGATTTGAGGTAATTGAGCCTCTCCAAAGCGGGTGTTGAGTTGTACAAAACCATATCGCTTGTTTTTAGCCTGAAAATATGATTCCAAAGAAGGGGTAGCTGACCCTAACAATACTTTCGATTTTTGTTTTGCAGCGAGCATGATGGCTACATCGCGGGCATGATAACGAGGTGCCGGGTCAAACTGCTTATAGGATGATTCGTGCTCTTCATCAACAATGATTAAACCCAAATTATCGAAAGGCAGGAAAATGGCGGAACGTACGCCTACAACAAAATTAAACTTCCCCTCGAGGATTCCTTTCCAAACCTCCACACGCTCGTTGTCAGAGAATTTAGAATGATATACGCCCATGATATCGCCAAAAACTTTTTTAAGTCTTGCTACAATCTGAGTCGTGAGTGCGATTTCGGGCAACAAAAACAAAACCTGAGAGCCGGACTCCAACACTTTTTTGATCAGGTCAATGTAAACCTCTGTCTTGCCTGAGCCCGTGATACCATGAAACAAAACCACATCTTTTTCGGCAAAGGAGGCCATGATTTGATCTGAGGCATTTTGCTGAGGCTCAGAAAGTTGAATTTCATAGTCGGTAAACAGCTCTTCTGACTCAAATCTCGAAACCACCACTTCAAACTCTTCCAATATCCCCTTTTCGATTAAGGTTTTAAGTGATGAATCCGAAATGTTTCCTTCCCGCAAGGAAGACTTGGAAATCCCCTCTTTATTTCTCGTGGTAAGGTCAGATATAGAAATATGACTTAGGTATTCCAGAATCACTACCTGCTGCTTTTGATTTTTTTCGAGACCTTCAATCAAAATCAGGATTTCCTCCGATCCTTCATAAACACGATTCAGCCGGATTTTCTTTAAGATTTTTGGTTTATATTTTTCTTTTACTTCCTCATAAACGATTATTGCATGCTTAGCTACAAGTTCCTTGATGGCTTTATTTACATCTTGTTTATCAAGCAACCTGCCCACTTCTTCATAATTGAGAGAGTCTTCCCTGAGCAATACTTCCATCAAAAGTGACTCCTCGGGTGACAGCAATTCAGGATGTGCAAACTCGGGATTATATTGAATTTTGGACTGACTACTTATCTTGAGCCCGGATGGTAATGCCACATTTAACACCTCTCCCGGGTAGCACATGTAATATTCCGCAACCCAATTGAAAAGCCAGATTTGTGAAGGCAGAACCATAGGTTCGGCATCCAGCAGCTCCAAAAGATACTTTGCCTGAGTTTTTTGGGGAGGGTCGTTGTGAATCTTTACAATTACTGCTGTCAACACTCTTGATTTCCCAAACTCTACCACGGCCCTGCTTCCCACTTTTACCCATTCGGCCAGTTCTCTGGGTACTCTGTATGTAAAAGTCTGAGGTATTGGAACAGGCAACAGCACCTCCACAAAAGTTGTGGTTTCAGAAAGAGGAAACTGAGCATTTTGATTGTTCATACACAAAAATAGTTTCCTGCGGGCAGTATAAAAGGTTAGAGGCGGCTTTTTTGAAAATATTTTTTGATTGACATAAATTTTATTCTTCCTAATATTATAAACAATTTGATACTGGAGGTAGGGATAGTATTTTAAAGTAGGTTTACAGCAGTTAAAATTTCGAATAAAACATTTTGTTGATTGATTTTTTATTTTGATTAAACAAACTAATTGTCCGTTTCTCATATTTCGTATAAATATATTGATATTTAGGCCAAAATGTTTATATTTTATATTGCATTTTGTTCAACAAAATATATTTTTGATTAAACAAAAAGCAAATCAGCAAATATGACAGCTCTTGAATTTAATTACGCTCTCAGCAATAACTCAAAAACTTTGAGGCCTTTTGCCTTAAAACTTACCAGAAATTATGACGATGCCAATGACCTTATTCAAGACACTTTGATGAAGGCATTTGTCAATCGTGAGAAGTTTGAAGATGGCACCAATCTGGCTGCCTGGCTTTATACTATTATGAGAAACACGTTTATCACCGGATACCAGAAAATGGTCAAGCGAAACACCGTTTTTGATCATACTGACCACCAACATTATATTAATTCTGATGGAAATGCGGTGGAAAACGAGGCTCTCGGAAATCTTTCGATGGAAGAAATCAACAAAGCCCTTTCAAACATCGACCAGGTTCACAGTGTACCGTTCAAGATGTATTTTGAAGGTTATAAATATCACGAGATAGCCGAGCACCTTGAAATTCCCATCGGAACGGTAAAAAACCGAATTCACATCGCCAGAAAAGAATTAAAAGATCGTCTGACAAGATAAAGTTTCAAGGTCGAATAAAGTTAGAGCCAATTTCTCTGGTAATTCAGGGTAAATTGGCTTTTATTTTTGATGCAATTTCAGCTAATTCCTCCTGGCTAATTTTTATTTTAGCATTAAAATTCATATCAGCCATGCTGTTCATGGGTATCAGATGTACGTGAGCATGAGGTACCTCCAGGCCAATAACTGCAACGCCCACTCGTTTGCAGGGAACGGCCTTTCGTATAGCCGGCTCCAAAGATTTCGCAAATGCCATCAAACCCCCATAAAGCTCATCGCTGAGATCAAAGAGGTAGTCAATTTCTTTTTTCGGGACTACCAAAGTATGCCCGGGTGCACAGGGAAACACATCAAGAAAAGCAAAGAAGTCGTCGGTTTCGGCAATTTTATGGCAAGGAATCTCACCATTAATGATTTTTGTAAATATTGATGCCATGATAAATTAAAAATTTCCGATGCAATTTAGGAGATTTTGTTTTCAACCCCATTACATCCTATTCAAAATCTAAATTATCATTTTCTTCAGTCAGTGATTATCTATTTACCAAATATTAAAAGCCATGGCAGCAAAATGAATTGCCCTATTATATTTGAAACAAAATGAAATTATGAAATGAGTCTGACTAAATACTACAGTTTCTGATTCAAAATAGTATTCCCCTTCTGCACTTTTGCAAATACTAAAATCCACTAATTCAAAATAATCCATCAATACACCATGTTGCTTAATAAAAACATCCGTAATTTTGTGTTGGAGAAACAAAACCGATATCCAGGTCTTACTTGAATTTTCCAAACAAACTTTTGAATTTATTTAACGTTTAGGAAAAATAATAAGGCTGGAGAAAATCGTAATCTAAAAACAAAATCACTTTGGTCGTTTACATTTTTCGGGAAAAATATTTCTAAAGTGAGCTGGAATGATTTTATGGGAAATCAGAAGTTTATAGTAATTCGTGACGTGATTGCCAGAAAAAACCCAAAGCTCCTTAAATGGATGCCGGGATTTTTATTGAGGTACATTGAGCGTATAGTTCATGAAGACGATATCAACGCCGTGATGCATAACATCGGCCACCTTCAAGGTCTTGAATTTGTTGATGCTCTTATCAATCAGGAACTTAAAATTGATGTTGAACTAAAAGGTGCCGAAAATATTCCGTTAAGTGGTGGTGCAATTTTTGCTTCGAATCACCCGCTTGGAGGCCTTGATGGTATCGCTTTTATGCATGCTCTGGGAAAGTACAGGTCAGATATCAGGTTTTTGGTAAACGACATCCTCATGAACATTAAAAACCTGGGCTCATTGTTTATCCCTATTAATAAACACGGGTCACAGGCCAGAGACGCCATGAAGGCAATTGATGAAACTTATGCAAGTGATCAGGCGATGCTGGTATTCCCCGCTGGTTTGGTTTCCCGCAAACGTAAAAACGGAATAATCAAAGACCTGGAATGGAAGAAAAGTTTTATTTCTAAAGCCAAAAAATACAAAAAAGATATTATTCCGGTTTATATAGAAGGGCGTAATTCAGACTTTTTTTATAATTTAGCGAGATTTCGTAAAAACATAGGAATCGGAGCCAACATCGAAATGTTTTATCTGGCAGATGAGATGTTTGCTCAAAAAGGGAAAAAAGTAACCATAGTAATAGGAAAACCTATTCCTTATACCTACTTCGACAAAACCAAAACCGAACAGGAGTGGGCCGAAAAAGTAAAAGAGATAGTTTATGCAATGGCATAATAAATTACATTTATGCAGAAAATATTAGAACCTATAGCACGAGAAGTACTTAAGAAGGAAATAAATGAGGGTACGTTTCTGAGATATACAAATTTTGGCAATATTGAAGTTCATCTGGTCAACCACCACAGGCAGCCCAATACCATTCAGGAAATTGGCCGCCTGAGAGAGCTTACGTTCAGAGCGGCAGGCGGTGGTACAGGTCTGGCGGTAGATATTGATGAAAATGATACCTGCGAAGATGCTTATGATCAGCTTATAACATGGGATCCTGAAGAAGAAGAAATAGTAGCTGGCTACCGGCTAATCAGGGGCGGCGATGTGAGTCTTAACGCTCATGGTGTGCATAATTTATCTACTTCTCACTATTTTCATTTCTCTGAAAAATTTAAAAATGAATACCTGCCCCTTACTATTGAGCTTGGCAGGTCGTTTGTACAACCCAAATTTCAGCCGGGAAAAGATAACCGCAAAGGTCTTTTTTCTCTGGATAATCTTTGGGACGGCCTGGGTGCGATCGTGGTTTTGAATCCTGACATAAAGTATCTGTTTGGAAAAGTAACCATGTATCCGCATTATAACAAAGAAGCCCGGGACCTTCTCCTATATTTTATGAATCATTATTTCCCCGACACCCAAAAGTTGGTTTGGCCCATAAAGCCTTTGGGGTATTTTGGTGATGTTTCAGCGTTAGATGGAATATTTGAGGGGCTTGATTACAAAGATGGATACAAGATACTCAATTCAAGGGTAAGGGCTTTGGGAGAAAACATCCCGCCGCTTATCAACACCTACATGGGCTTATCTTCTACCATGAAAACCTTCGGTACGGCTCTTAACGATGAGTTTGGAGAAGTAGAAGAAACAGGCATTTTGATAACGATAGATGATATTTTTCATAGCAAAAAAGAGCGACACATTACTTCCTTCGAAAGAGACAGACATTACGGAAAAAGGAGACAAGCAGAGTAATTGATACTCTGCTTTTTTTTGTGTTTTTTCTTGCAGCGAATGCTATATATTTAATAACAACCCCATTACAAAACAAGCAACTGAAGTATCTCTATTTTTTTGTCTCAGTTTAACATATTTTTCCTTAAAAAATTAGGAAAAATAATTTCCCCTCCATAAATTGAACCAAAATTCATAAAAATTAAGATAATATTATCAATAAAACCACAGCAAATCAGACTTTTCTGATAGGTAATAGCTATTCCACCTTTAAGGAAGCACAAACTTTTAAATAATATTACAAATGAAAAAAAACTAAACTACCGTTTAGCTATCGGCTTTATTATTCTTCTCTCTTCTTCCTTATTCTTTAGTTGTCAAAATGATTTGAAAGAATTTCAAAAATCACAAGAGAGTAAATTTGGGATTTTTAAAGGAGAAAAAGTCTTACTATCCAATGGTTTAACTCAAAAGGATTTAGATATACCTGCATCTGAATTTATTACTACTTTACTCAGTGTTTCCTCCGCAAGAATTAACGGAGAACCATCTTTAGGTATTTCGTATTATGATTTGGTTTCTTTTTTTGAAAATAAACTCAAAGCTTATCCTCAATTGGATATGATTAAAATGGAAATAAATGGATTCGATAAACTGCAAAAGGATTTTCCTAATATTAAATCTAAAGAAAACGCCTTTGAAATATCCGATAAAATTGTTGACTTCTATGAAATGAAACTTAGGAATGATTTAAAAAATGAATTAAAAGATATTTCTTCAAAAGGGGCAAAAATAAAAGGTGTTTTAGAAGAGCTTGATGCAAACGCAATGGAAATAAATTATTTTGCACAACATCCAATTGCAGGTTTAAGTTTTAAAACTGGTGCGACTTTGGCTATCAGTTGGTCAAATGAAAAATTTGGCGGTGCAAGTATTGATTTAGATAATTACAGAAATGCTTACAAGCATGCCATTTGGAATATGGCGGGAGTAGCAGAAATGTTGAAGGCGGGAATGCCTAAATCAGATGCTGTAGGCAAAGCAAGAGATTTTGCAACATTGCATGAAATGATATATGTAGGTAATTCCAATGGAATTAAGCCTTCTGCTCTACCTGCAAGTATATTAATTCTTCATGCTAATTGGGGATTAAATACTCAAAATGCAAATGCTATGGATTTATCAAATAATGCTATTGGTAGAAGTTTAATAGATGATATAGCATATAAACCACTTTTTGGTGGTTGGCAAAATGTTGACAAAACTTCTATAATGAATTCATTAGCTCCCAAAGTTTCATCTAACGCAGAGTACAGAAAAAATGATAATATTATACACGAATACCACGGTGACAATTGGGACAACCTTTCAAGCAATAGATTTGGTGGAACAACTACTCCATTGTACATTATTATTGATTAAATTAACAACTGGAGCCATTTGTGGTTCCAGTTAATTTTTTAATATGAGATACATAATATATCTATTATTAATATTGGTTATGAGTTGTGATATTTCGTCGGACCCATCCAAGCTTTTTGAAACAATTTACTTTAATTATTCTACTGATAAAATAACTAAAATTCGTTTAGAGATAGTGGATTCGGATAAAAAGATAGTTAAAGAGGCAATTGAAATTGAAACAGTTATTCAGCCTGGTGATTCTTTAAAATTTGATTTTAATTCAGAAAACTTTATTAGTACTTCAAATTATTCTTACATAAATACCACAATATTTTTTCAAAACTTGCCTCCTATTTTTAATAAAATGGCGAAAGAAGAATGGGTTTCTGGTTTTATAAGTAATTATAATACTTTTGTACTTTTACTTTATATCGGCGATAGTAAAATGGTTATATGTGGACGAAAAAAATCTGACTTCTCTGACGTAAATCTAGATGCTTGGGATTGTAAGTTAGAGCTTTTAAAATAACACTCTATTTTGAATTTCCATCAAATTTTGATTCTAAATGAAAAAAATATGGTTCCTTATTCTGTGTTTGTTTCTTTTTAAACATAGTTTTAGCCAAACTAAACTATCAAATTTTTCAATTTCCTTATATAAAGGTGTTTCAAACACAAAATGTACGATAAAAAATCCATTTTGGCTTCAGCAAGAAAATTTTCCTAATGTTAGTATGGGTAACAATTTTGGTTTTGAAATAAATCAACGTGCATTTAAAACTCTCTGGATTGGTATTGGAATGCAGAGGAATAATAGGAATTATACTTTTGTCAGAATCAATCCGTATTCTTCTGCTGGAAAATTCGAGAATTTTTTCAGATCAGACAAAGGTCAAGACTTTTCTTTAAAAATTGAATATTTTAGATCCTTTCGAGGTTTTGATTTTTCGATTCTAACGAGATTTAAAAGCCAAATATGGTTTTCCTCTTATAGTAAAATATTTAGAAATGATGGAACAATTACTAATAAAAAAGAAAGTGGCTATTTGTCTTCAAGTTCTAGACCTCGAATAGAAAACGGTTTATCTATTGGGCATTCATTTGGCAAAAGAAAACTAACCTCTATCAAAGTTGAATCCAATTTTTCTGAATTTATTGATGTGAGAAAATCTTCCCTTATTGATAAAATGAATTTAAAAAGTTTAGCACTAAATTTTACATTTGTAAAAAACTTTAAGCCAATTTTATAACCTGAGTCAATTATTAACATTCGTTTTCAACATTTCTGATTTACATAGTAACTTTAACTCAACATTACTTTTTAATCAAAAAAATCCCCTTCAGATTGCTCTGAAGGGGATTTTTATATCGTTTCGAGATAGTATTAATCTACGTATTCTCTTCTGCGAGGCTCTGCCAATCTGCGGGCCTGAGCGGCTTCTATCTCTTCTACAGTGTTTACCTGTATGTTTTGATAGGTGCGTTTTCCGGTACCGGCAGGGATCAGGTGACCCACGATTACGTTTTCTTTCAGACCGGCAAGGTCGTCACGCTTACCTTTAACTGCAGCTTCAGAAAGTACCTTTGTGGTCTCCTGGAACGATGCTGCTGAGATAAACGACTCAGTACCCAATGAAGCCGTGGTAATACCCTGAAGGATTACCTGAGAAACAGCAGGCTGTGCGTCACGCACGGTCATAAGTTTCTTGTCTTCACGCTTAAGGCGACCGTTTTCGTCTCTGAATTCACGGTTGGTGATAATCTGACCCGGTTTGTAGAATTCTGATGCTCCGGCATCAACCACCACTTTCTTGTCGATAATGCGGTCATTTTCTTCACGGAAGGTCCACTTATCTACTGCCTGCATTTCAAGGAACATGGTGTCACCTGCATCCAATACATCTACTTTCTGCATCATCTGACGTACAATCACCTCGATGTGTTTATCAGAGATTTTCACACCTTGCTGACGATATACGGCCTGTGTTTCATCAACCAAATATTCCTGAACGGCGGTTGGTCCTTTGATACGAAGAATGTCGGCAGGTGTAATGGCACCGTCAGAAAGTGGCTCACCCGCACGGATGTAGTCACCCTCCTGTACAAGGATAAGTTTTGAAAGAGATACCATGTATTTCATTTTGGTACCGTCCTTGGCTTCCACAAAAATCTCACGGTTACCACGCTTAATGCTACCATAAGAAACCACACCGTCGATCTCGGAAACAACTGCAGGGTTTGAAGGGTTACGTGCTTCGAAAAGCTCTGTTACCCTTGGAAGACCACCGGTGATATCGCGGTTCATATTGATCGCTCTTGGTATTTTAGCTAAAATCTGACCTGCTTTGATTTGCTGACCATCCTCTACCATCAAACGAGCATTAACCGGAAGGTTATATTCTTTGGTTTCATCACCCGATTTGATAATAATTGAAGGGTTTTTAGCTCTGTCTTTAGAGTCAGTGATTACTTTATCACGGAAACCTGTTTGCTCATCAGCCTCTTCGCGGTAAGTAACACCTTCTTCAATTGAATCATACTCTACCACACCGTCAAATTCGGTTAAGATTACGGCGTTGAACTGATCCCAGTGACAGATAGGCTCACCTTTGGCAATTTTCTGACCATCTTTTACCTGAATGGTTGAACCATAAGGTACAATGTTTGAAATCAAGATTTGTTTGGTAGCCTCATCAATAATTCTGATTTCACCTCTACGACCGATTACGATTGTGGCAGGGTTACCTTCTTTATCAACAGACTCTACTGTTTTGATTTCTTCAAAATCAATTTTACCGGCAAATTTGGCTTTCAGGTTGGCTTCAACCGACACGTTCATCGCAGTACCACCGGTGTGGAAAGTACGAAGAGTAAGCTGAGTACCAGGCTCACCAATTGACTGAGAGGCAATTACACCCACAGCTTCACCGGCGTCAACCATACGACCTGAGGCCAGGTTACGTCCATAGCATTTAGAACAAATACCTACTTTAGTTTCGCAGGTAAGTGCCGAACGAATCTCTATGGTTTCGATTGCCGTTTCATCAATTCTTTCTGCTATTTCCTCAGTGATTTCTTCACCGGCTGGCAATATCAATTCTTTAGTTATAGGGTCAATAATATCATGTACAGAAGTACGACCCAAAATACGCTCAGAAAGAGGCTCGATGATGTCATCGTTTTCTTTCAAAGCCGAAACATTGATACCTCTCAAAGTACCGCAGTCCACTTCATTAACTACCACATCCTGAGCTACATCATGAAGACGACGAGTCAGATAACCCGCATCGGCAGTCTTAAGGGCTGTATCAGCAAGACCTTTACGGGCACCATGAGTAGAGATAAAGTACTCAAGTACATCAAGACCTTCTTTGAAGTTGGAAAGAATCGGGTTCTCGATGATTTCACCCACAGAACCTGCGATATTTTTCTGAGGTTTGGCCATAAGACCCCTCATACCACCTAACTGACGAATTTGCTCCTGCGAACCACGGGCTCCTGAGTGCATCATCATATATACAGGGTTAAAGCCCTGACGATCATTTTCCAGCTGACGAAGTAGTGTCTCTCTCAATCGAGTGTTAACGCGTGTCCAGATATCGATGATCTGGTTGTAACGCTCACGCTCGGTAATGATACCAAACATATAGTTGCTTTGTACTTCTTCAACTTCAGTACGAGCATTTTCAATCAAAGCCTGCTTTTCTTCAGGAATCATGATATCACCCAAACCGATTGACAAACCACCTTTAAAGGCTGACTGGAAACCTAGTTCTTTGATATCATCAAGAAATTGAGCAGTACGTGCAAAAGATACTTCTTTGAATACTTTACCAATGATTGACTGTAGTTTTTTCTTGGTCAAAAGCTCATCGATATATCCAACTTTTTCAGGAACAAACTGGTTAAATAATACACGACCTGCTACGGTTTCGATAAGTTTTTCTTCCAATTCACCTTTGTCATTTTTCACCGACACTTTCACTTTGATAAAAGCATGTTTCGAAAGCTGACCTTCATTGATTGCAATCACAACTTCCTCTGCAGAATAGTAGGTTTTACCTTCTCCGATAATTGGCTCTTCCGGAGTTGATCTTTTTCCTTTGGTAACGTAATAAAGACCCAAAACCATGTCCTGAGAAGGTACAGTGATAGGTGCTCCATTGGCAGGGTTAAGGATGTTATGCGATGAAAGCATCAAAACTGAAGCCTCCATGATGGCTTCCTGACCAAGCGGCACGTGAACGGCCATCTGGTCACCGTCAAAGTCAGCGTTAAAGGCTGTACAAACCAGTGGGTGCAATTGAATTGCCTTTCCTTCAACTAATTTTGGCTGAAACGCCTGAATACCCAAACGGTGCAATGTAGGAGCACGGTTGAGCAATACAGGGTGTCCTTTTAAAACGTTTTCGAGGATATCCCAGATTACCGCATCTTTTCTATCCACGATTTTCTTAGCAGACTTAACGGTTTTTACGATACCTCTTTCTATCAATTTTCTGATAATAAACGGCTTGAATAGCTCAGCAGCCATATCTTTAGGAAGACCACACTCATGCAATTTCATTTCCGGTCCTACTACGATAACCGAACGTCCCGAGTAATCCACCCTTTTACCTAAAAGGTTTTGACGGAAACGACCTTGCTTACCTTTCAACATATCTGAAAGTGATTTCAGGGCACGGTTACCATCTGATCTTACGGCGTTTACTTTTCTTGAGTTATCAAAAAGTGAATCAACTGCTTCCTGAAGCATACGTTTTTCGTTACGTAAGATTACTTCCGGAGCTTTGATTTCGAGTAGTCTTTTCAGACGATTGTTTCTGATGATTACCCTTCTGTAAAGATCATTTAAATCAGAAGTTGCAAAACGACCACCATCTAATGGCACCAACGGACGTAATTCAGGTGGAATTACAGGAACCATGCGTATCACCATCCACTCAGGTTTGTTATCAATACGGCTTCTAGAATCACGGAATGACTCTACCACTTTCAGACGCTTCAAGGCCTCGGCTTTACGCTGTTGAGAAGTGTCAGTAGCAGCCTGGTGACGTAATTCATACGACAGCTCGTCTAATTTGATTCTTGATAACAACATGTAGAGAGCTTCTGCACCCATTTTGGCTATGAATTTCTGAGGATCTTCATCAGGAAGCATTTGATTTTCTCTTGGCAATTTGTCAAGAATATCCAAATATTCTTCTTCTGTAAGGAAGTCCATCTGAGCCACACCATCTTCTTCTTTGATACCGGCTTGTACTACTACATATCTTTCGTAATAGATAACCTGATCAAGTTTTTTGGATGAAAGACCCAAAAGGTAACCGATTTTATTAGGCAACGAACGGAAATACCAAATGTGTGCCACTGGTACCACAAGTTCAATGTGACCCATACGCTCACGACGTACTTTTTTCTCGGTCACTTCTACACCACAACGGTCACAAATAATGCCTTTGTAGCGAATTCTTTTATACTTTCCACAGTGACATTCCCAGTCTTTTACCGGCCCGAAGATACGCTCGCAGAACAGACCGCCCATTTCAGGTTTGTAGGTTCTGTAATTGATGGTTTCGGGTTGAGTAACTTCACCATATGAGCCTTCCAAAATTGATTCGGGAGAGGCCAGACTTATGGTTATGCTATCAAAATCGCTGTTTAGCTTTTTATTTTTCTTTAATGACATTTTCTAATTCTTTTTTATGAAAATGATATTTTACTTAATTAAGAGTGATTTCCAATGCAAGACCTCTTAGTTCATGCACCAATACGTTGAACGATTCAGGGATACTTGCTTTCGGAAGGTTTTCACCCTTAACGATAGCTTCATAAGCCTTGGCACGACCCAAAACATCATCTGATTTCAGTGTAAGGATTTCACGCAATACGTGTGAAGCACCAAAAGCCTCAAGAGCCCAAACCTCCATCTCTCCGAAACGCTGACCACCAAACTGAGCTTTACCACCCAATGGCTGCTGCGTAATCAAAGAGTATGGTCCGATAGAACGGGCGTGCATTTTGTCATCAACCAGGTGACCCAGTTTCAGCATATACATGATACCTACGGTAGTTTTTTGGTCAAAAGGCTCACCGGTAAGACCATTGTAAAGCTGGGTACGTCCGTATTCCGCCAAACCGGCTTCCTGTAACTCGGCATTCACTTCTTCAGCTGATGCTCCGTCGAAAATTGGAGTGGCATATTTACGACCCAGTTTACGTCCAGCCCAACCCAGAACAACTTCATAAAGCTGTCCGATGTTCATACGGGAAGGTACACCAAGTGGGTTCAAAACGATGTCCATTGTGCTACCGTCTTCAAGGAATGGCATGTCTTCATCACGTACGATTTTGGCAACCACACCTTTGTTACCGTGACGACCAGCCATTTTATCACCTACTTTCAACTTACGTTTCTTAGCGATATAAACTTTAGCCAATTTCACGATACCTGCAGGAAGCTCGTCACCTACTTCAAGGACAAATTTCTCTCTTTTGAAAATACCAATGATTTCTGATCTTCTGGTTAAATAGTTTTTAACCAATGCTATTAACGAAGAATTGATTTCTTCGTCGCTGGTCCATCCTTCCAGAATAATATCACCAAACAAGTTTGACTCTTCAGGCACATTGTAAGTGCTTTCGTCAACAAACGGGTTTTTCTCAGGGAAAAGGTTATTAGAGATGTTAGACTTATTAAATTTAACACCTTTTGAAATAAGCTCCTCACCAAATTTGTGTTTAACTCCATTACAAGTCTGACCATCCAAAAGAGTGGTCATTTTATCGATCATCACATTTTTCAGATCAGAAAGATTTTTGCTATGGCTTCTTTGAAGTGCTTTTAGCTCTTCTTTATGTTTTACTCTTTCTTCTTTTGAAGGACGAGAGAACAATTTGGTATCAATAATAACCCCTCTCAATGACGGAGGTGCTTTTTTGGAAGCATCTTTCACGTCACCGGCTTTGTCACCAAAGATGGCACGAAGTAGTTTTTCTTCAGGTGTTGGGTCTGACTCTCCTTTTGGAGTAATCTTACCAATAAGAATATCACCTTCTTTAATGTGAGTACCTGTACGAACGATACCGTTCTCATCAAGGTTTTTCACAGCTTCTTCTGATACGTTTGGTATTTCAGCCGTAAGCTCTTCTTCTCCACGTTTAGTATCACGAACTTCCAGATCAAACTCTTCGATATGAATAGAAGTAAAGATATCTTCACGAACCACTCTCTCAGAGATTACAATGGCATCCTCAAAGTTATAACCTTGCCAAGGCATGAACGCTACCTGAAGGTTACGTCCAAGTGCAAGTTCTCCACCCTGCGTAGCATAACCTTCAACCAATATCTGACCTTTGGTTACTTTTTGTCCTTTCAATACTATCGGACGAAGGTTGATACAAGTATCCTGGTTGGTACGACGGAATTTAATCAGATTGTAAGTTTTGAGGTTGGTATCAAAATTTACAAGTTTCTGATTGTCGGTCCAGTCATAGTTAACCACAATTTTGTCAGCATCAACGTAGTCAATTACACCTTCGCCTTCAGCTACGATAAGTGTACGGGAGTCACGGGCAAGCTTACCTTCTAGACCTGTACCGACAATAGGTGACTCAGGACGAAGTAAAGGCACTGCCTGACGCTGCATGTTTGAACCCATCAGGGCACGGTTGGCATCATCATGCTCAAGGAATGGAATAAGGGATGCTGCTATGGCCACGATTTGGTTTGGAGCAATATCCATGTATTCGATCTCATTAGGGTTTTTCAAAGGAAAATCACCCTCATATCTACATTTTAGCTGATCGACACTGAAAGAACCATCTTTTTTGGTGTCGGAAGTTGCCATGGCGATGTGCTTGCCATCTTCTTCTTCAGCTGTAAGGTATTCTATTTCACCCGAAAGCTTACCACCCTCCACTTTCATGTATGGCGTTTCGATAAAGCCCATCGAGTTAACTTTTGCATAAGTACAAAGTGAAGATATCAAACCGATGTTTGGACCTTCGGGAGTTTCGATAGTACAAAGACGCCCGTAGTGTGTGTAGTGAACGTCACGAACCTCGAAACCGGCTCTTTCACGTGACAGACCACCAGGTCCTAAGGCAGAAAGACGACGCTTGTGCGTAATCTCGGCCAATGGGTTGGTTTGGTCCATAAACTGTGAAAGCTGGTTAGTACCAAAGAATGAGTTGATTACAGAAGACAAAGTACGGGCGTTGATCAAATCAACCGGCTTGAAGTCTTCGTTATCACGAACGTTCATTCTTTCCTTGATGGTACGGGCCATACGGGCAAGACCTACGCCGAATTGTCCTGAAAGCTGCTCGCCTACGGTACGTACACGACGGTTTGACAGGTGGTCAATATCATCGACAACGGCTTTGGAGTTGATAAGACCAATCAGGTATTTCACGATTGAGATGATGTCTTCTTTGGTCAAAACCGAAGTTTCCAAAGGAGTATCAAGGCTCAGTTTGGTGTTAACTCTGTAACGACCTACTTCGCCCAGGTCATAACGCTTGTCAGAGAAGAACAGCCCCTGGATGATTTCACGAGCTGTGGCCTCATCAGGTGCCTCAGTGTTTCTCAACTGACGGTAGATTTGCTCAACGGCCTCTTTTTCAGAGTTTGAGCTATCTTTTTGTAAGGTATTATAAATGATGTTAAATTCTGATACGTTGGCATCCTCACGGTGAAGTATAATTGATTTTTGCTCGGTATCAAGAATTAATTCAAGGTCATTTTCTGAAATGACAGAATCACGCTCAAGGATAACCTCGTTACGGTCGATTGAAACTACCTCACCGGTATCTTCATCCACGAAGTCTTCTGTCCAAGTTTTCAAAACCCTAGCAGCCAAACGACGACCGATCACTCCTTTAAGGTTTTCTTTGGTTGCGGCTACTTCTTCAGAAAGTCCGAAAAGATCCAGGATTTCTTTATCAGAACCAAAACCTATTGAACGCAAAAGGGTAGTAACCGGGAATTTCTTTTTACGGTCGATGTAAGCATACATTACGTTGTTTACATCGGTTGAGAACTCGATCCATGATCCTTTCATTGGGATTACACGGGCAGAGTAAAGTTTGGTACCGTTGGTGTGCTTACTCATAGAGAAAAACACGCCCGGCGAACGGTGTAGCTGAGAAACGATTACCCTTTCGGCACCGTTGATTACGAATGAACCGCGGCCTGTCATATAAGGAATGTTTCCTAAGAATACTTCCTGCTCGATGGTCTCGAAGTCTTCGTTATCGGTGTCGTTACAAAGTAAGCGAAGCTTGGCTTTGAGTGGCACTGAGTAAGTGAGGCCTCTGTCGATACATTCATCCACAGAGTATTTGGGTTGGTCGATGGTATAATCGACGAACTCCAATACGTAGTTTTCACGCGAGTCGGCAATCGGGAAGTTATCCATGAAAGTCTGATACAGACCTTCGGCACGGCGGCTTTCGGCCGGTGTGTCAATCTGGAAAAATTCGGTGAACGATTGCAACTGAATATCCAGGAAATCGGGATATTCTAATGCGGGCGTAACGCTTGCAAAGGACTTCCTTCCGGTTTCTGTCAATTTCAAGGTTTTAAATGTTTAAAAATGAATAATTTTAATTACTTGTTGAAAAGTGACCCTCCTCCCCAGCCTTATGAGCTAAAATTGAGTTTTCTTTTCAGAAAAATAATCGCAGTGAAGAAAACTGTTTACCCCTTTGCATCTGCCCTACGAGTAGCAGAAGTGTATCGGATAAAAAGCCTTTTTGAGTCTATGGCCTTGTGGATCAAGGACTCAGAATGTTTTTTATTTGGTGTGTCGGTGATTAGCCGCGGCAGGGATTGAGCCTTTGTTTGAGCTCCTTTTTTGCTGGCGAAAGCCGCATAAAAAGAGCGAGTGGCGAAAGCCCGGTCACGCTTTTGGCGTGAGCCGCCCTGATTATTAGCCGTATTATTATGATAAAGAACTTTACGAAAAACGGCTAGTTTTTAAATGACAAAAAGACTCGACCAAAACTTTAACGTTTTGGTCAGAGTCTGATTGTAAGACTGTTATAAAAATTATTTAATTTCTACTTCAGCACCAGCTTCTTCCAATTGCTTCTTAAGGGCATCAGCCTCATCTTTAGCAATACCTTCTTTCAAAGGTTTCGGAGCTGCATCAACTAATTCTTTAGCTTCTTTCAAGCCAAGACCAGTAAGGTCTTTAACCAATTTAACTACTTGTAGTTTGTTAGCACCACCTGATTTAAGAACTACATCGAAAGATGTTTTTTCTTCAACTACAGGAGCGTCGCCACCAGCAGCAGGACCTGCTACCATTACAGCACCAGCAGCAGCTGGCTCAATACCATATTCGTCTTTAAGAATAGCCGCTAGTTCGTTTACTTCTTTAACGGTCAAGTTAACTAGTTGTTCAGCGAATGCTTTTAAATCTGCCATTTTTATAAAAATTTTATTTTTTAACAATTGATTAAAAAAGGAAGGCTACACCGTGTAGCGATCCGGATGAAAAAATCAGGCGGCTTCTTTCTCTGAAAGAGTTTTAAGAATACCGGCCAGTTTGTTGCCACCACTCTGCAATGCACCAAGTACATTTTTAGCAGGAGATTGTAGCAATCCGATTACTTCGCCTATCAACTCGGCTTTAGATTTCAAGTTAACTAGTGAGTCTAGCTGGTCGTGACCAACAAACAATCCACCGTCAATTGAAGCACCTTTAAGCTTGATAGAGTCTTTGTTTTCTTTTAAGAATCCTTTGATTAGTTGGGCAGCTGCTTTACCATTTTCGGGGTGAAACATAATGCCTGAGAAACCTTTCAAAACTGACTCATTGAAAGACGTGTAATCTGTGTCGAGGGTCTGAAGAGCCTTCTCGATAAGTGTGTTTTTTACCACTATGTATTCGATACCTTTCTCGAAACACTGACGACGAAGTTTGTTGGTAAGTGCAACAGACATGCCACTGGCATCGGTGATATAGAAATAAGGGGTATTGGCAAACTTCTCGCTAAGCTCCTGAATAATGATTGCTTTTTCTTCTCTTCTCATGATTACAGTCCGATTATTGTTGATTTGTCAATCTGAATTCCGGGAGACATAGTGGAAGACAAAGTGATGCCTTTTACGTATGTTCCTTTTGCTGAAGAAGGCTTAAGTTTGAGCAGGGTATGCACAAGCTCGTTAGCGTTGTCAGCGATTTTCTTTGCATCGAAAGATACTTTTCCAATACCTGCGTGGATGATCCCCGTTTTATCAACTTTAAAGTCGATTTTACCGGCTTTCACCTCTTGTACCGCCTTACCTACTTCCAGGGTTACTGTACCTGACTTAGGATTTGGCATCAAGCCACGAGGACCCAATACTTTACCCAGACGACCCAGTTTAGCCATTACGGTAGGCATGGTGATAATCACGTCGATATCTGTCCAGCCTTTTTCGATTTTCTGAATGTAATCATCCAAACCTACATGGTCGGCACCTGCGGCTTTGGCTTCTTCTTCCTTGTCAGGAGAGCAAAGTACCAAAACGCGAACGGTTTTACCGGTTCCGTGAGGAAGGGCTACCACACCACGAACCATCTGGTCAGCCTTACGAGGGTCAACGCCCAAACGTACGTCAATGTCAACAGAAGAGTCGAATTTGGTGTAGGAGATTTCTTTCAAAATTGCAGCAGCTTCTTCCAAAGAATACGACTTGGTCGCATCAAATTTTGAAAGTGCTTCTTTTCTTTTTTTGCTTATTCTAGCCATAATTGATTGGTTTTAACGTCTTCTTCGGCTCGGAGGAGCTTACTCAGACTCCCATTTTTGTAATTAATAATTAAAAAGGACTATTGCCTGTAATATTCAAGCCCATGTTGGCTGCTGTACCTGCTACCATTTTCATGGCCGACTCCACTGTGAAGCAGTTAAGGTCAGGCATCTTGATTTCAGCTATACCTTTCACCTGGTCCCATGTAACTGAGCCCACTTTGTTACGGTTTGGCTGGTCAGATCCTTTTTTAACTTTCGATGCTTCGATCAACAATACAGCTGTAGGAGGGGTTTTGATGATGAAGTCAAATGATTTATCGGTATAGTATGTGATTAATACCGGAACCACCTGGCCCATCTTATCTTGTGTTCTGGCATTGAACTGCTTACAGAACTCCATGATATTGATACCCTTCGAACCCAAAGCCGGACCGATTGGAGGTGCAGGGTTGGCTTGACCACCCTTAGCTTGAAGTTTTAAGTATCCTGCGATTTCTTTCGCCATTTTCTTTTGAATTTAAAATTTGAGAAATACGAACTAACGAACTCAATCTGCCCTCAGTGGCCCTGTAGTCACAATCCAGAGCTAGAAAAACAGATGATCATCCGATTCTCCAGAGTTTTTTCTCATACTCCTCAGGGGAAGCCTAACATATTGATAATATGACAAGAGACAGAGAAAAACTTCGCCAAAATGGACAAGCTGCCCAAAATGGACTGCAAAGGTAAAAAAATGTTTTTGAAAAGCAAAAGATTTTTGGAAAATAAATGCCTGAAAAAGTGCTATTTAAATTGAACTATTAAAAAGTAGCAACATCTATAAAAACATTCTTTTTGATTTCGAAGTATATAAGGAGTAATTACAATAATAAATCCTTGATAATAAACGTTTAAGAAGCATTAAAAACTAAAACTATAAATCATGAGAAAATCAATTTTTGCACAAACCATCATTCTAATCTCATTCCTGGTTATTTCCATTTCTTCTAATGCTGAAACCAGAAAAATCAAGCTTACAGGCTTGGTAGTAGATGCTGAATCTTACCGGCCAATTGAGAATGCAAGTTTTTTTGATGCCGATGATAATCTGGTCGGAACATCTGATCAAACCGGATTTTTCACTTTAAAATTGAATGTTCCCGAGCAAGGAGAAATGTTTTTTAGCCTAAAAGTCAAGAAAAATGGTTATGAAAATTTTACACAAAATGAACATTGGGGCGACTTAGAAGGCAACACAAACGCCACTTTTTATTTTGGATTAAAAAACAAAAAATTGAGAAAATCAGAGTCTTTTTCTGAGCTTTCCTTGAATTCCGATAATTTTTCAATTGACAAAATGAAATCGGACCTAAAAAAGATTGCTGAGAAAAGAGATTTTTTGAATGAGATAGAAAAAGCTAAAACAGGAAATGATAACCCATATATAATTGTAGATGGCAGGCATCTTTTGGTGAGTCAATCGGGATATATAGAATTAAAATCAAACAATGATCTTATAATAATAAATAATGAGAAATACATTTCTGCGGCACATTTAAACGAAAACATTAGCCGTAAAAAAATCATATCCATGAGCACAATTGATGATGGAAAAGGCACAGCAGTGATTTTCACTCGAAAATGAATTTGAGCAACATGCAAGTTTTAGAATCAAATAATCAGAGAATAAAAAAAGTATGGGAGAATTATCTTAGGATTTTTAACCCTGATAAATGTTTCTGATTATTTGATTTTTAAAAAAATATGTACATTTATCTGAAAATAAGCCATTTATATTATGAAAAACCAAAAATTAGTAATGCTTGCTGTGTTGTTGATAATTTCGATAGGCACATTTACAAGGATTACAGGCAATGAAAACATCAGAACGGTACAGTTTCTGTCGATTTTTGTGATTGGAGCCCTTACTTCGCTCCTGATCAGTGAAGTGGCCGAGATGATTAAAGGGAAGAAATAACGGGTTCTTTTTGTGGGTATGGGGTTTTTCTTTATTTTTGTTGATGATCCAAATTTCAATAATAATGAAAAGAATCCTGCTTTTACTATTTCTGATTGCCAATCTCTCTTTTGCTCAAAATAAAAAAGGTCAAAACGAAATCGCCTTGCCGCTACATCCCTGGATAGCCTTGACCGGAAGCTATTATGGTGAATTTGAGCATTTTAAATCTCCCGGGAGGTCAACAACATTTAGAATTGGGTATCAGGAGGACAATCTGGTTTTTATGTTGTGGTCAAAGATGCAGTTTAAAGGCAACAGGGCTGATTATGGGCAAAGGTGGTATCTCAAAGGGGAGACCTCAAAAGTTTTTCGCTTTTTTGCCGGTGTCAATGGTACAATGGAGTACTCCAGATTGAGTCTGAGAGATGACGGATTCGGAATTCCACGCGACTCGATGCAAACAAAAGGCTTTAGCTTTGCTCCGGAAATAAATGCCGGACTTAAAATTGTGGCATTTAAGCATTTTACTTTGACCGGCAGCCTGGGCATGAGGTATTATTTCAACACTATGAATACCGAAAAATTAACCAAAAATCCACGCTATTGGGCTTTTGATGACTGGGATAACATGCAACCTACCTGGCAGGAGAACCGAAGAGAAGTTGAGCTCAATCACTTCAGAAGAGGCCTCACTCCTATTCCTTATCTACACTTGGGATGGGTGTTTTAGAAATAGGTATTTACCGCAAACTCGTATTGGTCGATGAAGATTTTTCTTACCAATTCTTTTATTTGTAGCTCAAAACATTGTAAAATGAAGCTCATTTTTTGATATTTTGAGCTTGAAATGGAGATTTTTTGAGCTTGAATTGGGTTGTGGCTCAGATTTCGAGAATATATTTTAATAATCTGGGAGACTGTAATTCAGCCTATGCTATTTTTCTACCTTCCATGGATCGCCATCTACATTATTGTAGAAAGAAATAAGTAATTCTTTTAATGATTCCCCTTCTAGATCCTTCAATGGAGACCTTTCTATCCTATAGTTAATATATTTTAACCAAAATTTATTGATAAGTTTAAATTTTGATGAAAACACAAATTTGATGACTTCAAAAATAATAAAAATTAACAAAGATATCCACCAATCTAAATCTGTCAGAGTTTTTATAAATAATACTATCAATGGAATAAGTAAAAACATAAATAAAAAGTCCAGCCATTTAATGTGTTTTTTTGTTTCATAATACAAATTAGAAGCTTGCTCTTCAATTGTTTGCTCTAAACTTTTAATTCTCTCCCCCAAATTATCAACTTCTTTTAATTTCTTGTTTAAAACATAGTCAATGATTTGATTAGTGGTTTTAGGTATTTCATCAAATTCAACTATGGATTCTTTTTCAAACTTGGTATCAAGACACGATTTAATCAAATCCTCTATCTCATCATTATTTATTCCCTTTTCAACTAATCTTTTATGAAAATCAAGTACATCCTTTCCATTGAAACTAAAATTGGAAGTTCTTTTTTTAATGAATTTAATAAATAATTCATAATCAGATTGATTAGGACTCTCTGAAAGATTATGATGTAAAATAAATAATTGTGAAGGTAGAATTGTTTCTGGAATAAATATATTGCCATCTATACTTAATACCTTATTTAAACTTCTATCAGTAGTTAAATAAAATGATTTTACATCTGAATAATTAATATTGTTCTGCCCTCTCAATTCCCTTACCTGTAATACGTTGTAAGCATCAATTTTTGCTGCAGCTAATGAATACTTAGTAGAATTTTTTAGATCTTTTTTACTTTTGAAAATATAATTTGCAAAGGAATCAATCTTTTTTTCTGATAGTATCTTCTCCTTCGGAACTTGTTTAAAGCCGATTTCTTTCTCAAGAATCCTTAATCTGCCTTTTAAAAAATGTTCATAATCATCTGGCGAGTCAACAATTTTGGCTTTTTTTAAACTTGCATAATGTGTTATGAAATCCCCATCAAATAAACTAGGGTTCTCTAAATACAAGTTTCCTAGTGCTTCAATTCCACCATTTTGTTTCCATTTTGCCTTTAAATAGTTTACAATTTGAGTCAACTTATTCCTTAATTCCTTATAAGTGAAAGTAGTATATTGTAAAGAGATTCCTCTCGAAATACACTCCTTCAGTAGGGAAATGAGAGATTCCTGTCGTTCTTGTCCACCTACACCTAATAATCTAAAAATTATGTTTGTATCCAATAAATATGTTTTATTATTAAATATCCGAGTATTAAAACTCGCAACCCCTTTTCCTGATGTAAGAATTGCAAACTCAACAGCTTTTTGAAAAACAGCATACAGGACTTTATTTTTATCGGAATTTTGATATTCCAAAAATTCATTAAATATTAAAATATCTTCTTTTTTATATTCTTGGAAGGACTCAATTTGTTGGTTAATAATTTCAATTATTTTCTCAGAAGAAAAAGTGTTTATATTTTCTGAAACGACACAAAAAAGTAATGATATGATTGAGTCAAACTTTGAGTCTTCATATCCTTTTGCGTGCAAAAATTCTTTGATATAATATTCAATACTTTTAGTTGAAATTGTATCTCTGACTTGTATAAATAAATTATCTGTTAGTTTTATATGTATATTAATCTCTTCAAGAACATCTATTTCAAAAAATTTAGAAGATTTATTAATCAAACTCTTGAGATAATCAAAATCAATTTTTAAACCAATAAATTCGACTAAATATTTATAAATGTCTTCTAGTGAAACCAGTTGGTTTTGATTTTCAATTTGATGTTCGCTTATTAAAGAAATAATTATCTTATTAAATGAATTTGAACCATGGTCATTTATTAAGCAATTGACTCTAAACAAGTTAAATTTATTCATAAATTAGATTTTTAATTTTTCAAATAACTTCTCACACTCCCTAAAAGGCAACCACAAATTCCCTTTCATCAATTTTTCTAATTTTTGGACGGCCATTTGCTTTTCCAAAAAATTATTCTTCACTAACTCCTCAAATACCCACAAAACCCCATGTACTTCATAACCTGCCTTTTCAGCTTCCTTTCTAAGTCTATTATCGCCGGTCAAAATCATAAAATCTTCCAGCTCTTTGGCATAAAAATATATAGATAAGTCCTGTACTGAGAGTCTTTTTGTTTGAACTGGCAAACTCTGAAAGGTTTCAATTTCTTCAATACTTATCTCTCTAATTTTTAGCTTCCCGGAATTGATATACTGCTGTAAAACAATTTGTTGGTCTTGATTTAGCTCTCCAATTATCAATGAGGTGGTATGAAACTCAAGGTTCAATAGGAAGAAACTATCTATCAAATCTATTTCGAATAAATCGATGAACAGATTGGCGTCGTTTATGGCAATTCGATATGTTGTGTGGGCTGGCGTCATTAATGGTTTCCGGTTAATGTTCGTCTAAAATCCCCTAAACTCTGCCCGGCCAAACTAGCCGCTTTACTTAAGGATACTACTTCTTCTATGGCTGCCCGATAAACCAAGCCGGAAAAGCGAATGGCTTTTTCTACTCCTGCGTATTGCCCGGGTTCTTTGGTGCGATAGCCCATTTTGGTCATCCAAATCATGAAACCTTTGTAGGTAGCGTCATTGATGATTTCCAGGTTTCTGAGCCGCATCAATATGGCTTGTATCGAGAGTCCATAGTATTCTTTTTGCTGCTTTAGCTCGGCAAATGCTACTTTCTTCCTTTTTTCAGAAAACACTTCAATCACACTTTGCCTTGGAAACAAAAACGCTCCGGCAAAGCTGTGACAGGTTTTTTCTTCGTCAAGGTTTTCGTCAATTTGCAGCACAATATGGGCTAACTCATGCACTGCAGTGAAGCGTTTGCGACAGGCATCGTCGTTTTTATTGAGCACAATTACTAGCTCCTCATTGGCCTCGGCACTAAATCCTTGAAAGGCGTCCGAAGCATCAATTTCTATCACTTTCAGGCCTTTTTCTTCCAGCATTTCTATTACGCTTGGTATGGGTTTTACACCAAGCTCCCAATTATGTCTGAGACTTTCAGCCGCTTTTTCAATATCCTCCTGATTGGTGATATAAGTACCAGCTATGGGATTCTGAAACCTTAAAACGGTGTCGGTTAGAGATTCCACTTCAAAATACCGCTCCAGTTTGTCTTTGGCGGTTTCTTGAATGGCGGCCTCTTCGGTTTTGGTAAGTTTTACTTTTTTTCGGTAGGCGAGTTTTTCAAAAGTCAAGGTTTTGGGCCTAAAAAAATAGTCGAGACTTACTTTTAAGGCATTGGCAATGTTCTGCAAGGTGCCGGCTTCGGGTCTGGACTTACCCTGCTCAAACTGATGCAAGGCCTGCTTGCTGATGCTATTATCCATATTGTCAGCCAATTGCTGCAAAGACAGTCCGGCCATGCGTCTGGCACTGGCGAGGCGTTCGGCGAAATCTAAGTTTTGATTAATTGCTGACATTGATTTTTGTTTACTTGACAAAAATGGGTATTTTTATTTTAAATGTCAAGTAGTAATTGTAAATTGTATGATTGAAGTTTTATTCTCCTTCAAAATACTCCTGATAATTCAATATCTCGAAACCATTGGGACCAGTCATGGTTTTTCCGTCGTAAAGGATATTTTTGGAGGTAATATTCAGTCCTTCGATTTTTGATATTTGCTCTATACTTTTCTTAAAACCAGGCTGATAGGTGGCCGCCGACTTTATTTCAAATGCAGCTATTTCGTTTCGGTTAACCGCAAGATAATCAACCTCCAGACCGTTGTTGTCCCTAAAAAAGTAACCGTTGTGGTCAAGGCCTGCGTTGTATCTTTTTTTCAAAAACTCAGCCACAATCATGTTTTCAAAAAGAACTCCTTTTAGTGGATCTCGCCCGATTTGCGACACCTCTTCTATACCCAAAAGATAGGCCGCCAGACCTACGTCATAAAAATATAGCTTGGAGCTTTTTACCAGTCGCTTGTTGATATTGGCATGGAAAGGCTGCAGTCTGAAACAAATAAATGAGGCCTCCAATACCGAAAACCACGACTGCAATGTATTTACACTCACGCCTACATCATTGCTTAGCGAAGAAAAATTAAGCAAACTGCCCACTCTGCCAGCACATAGCCTTACAAATTTTTCAAACAAAGCGAGGTCACCAATATTCAAAATCTGTCTGACATCTTTTTGAAGATAAGTTTCGAAGTAAGATCGGTAAGTGATGGTGGCATTTTGTCCACGATCATAAATAGCCGGATAAAATCCTTTGTATATCTGCTGGTCGGTGTAGTGGTTAACACCTGCTTTATTCAGCTCATTCAGGCTCAGTGGAAGCAATTTAAATATGGCAGTTCTTCCTGCGAGCGATTGGGAAATTTTGGCGTTAAGGTCGTGTTGGTTACTTCCGGTAATGATTACTTTGTTTTTGCCTCCGTCAAGATACGTTTGGATATATGAGAACAAGTCGGGCACCCTTTGTGCTTCGTCTATAATGAGATTTTGGTTTTTCGCAAACAATGACCTGGGGTCCTCCACGGCTATCATTCTTTCGTCCGGATTTTCCAGATTGAAATAGGCGAAGTCAGGAAATAGTTTTTTCACCAAGGTTGTTTTGCCAGATTGCCGTGGACCAATTAATGTGATTGAAGGAAAACTCTTTAAATTTTCCAGCAAAGTTTTCTCAAGTTCTCTATGTATCATTTTATACATTTTTGAAGTACAACTTCAAATTTACATAAAAATAAGATATATTTTAAATTTTTCTATGTTTATTTTAATCAAATATATTGTTTTCATTAAACTCATCACTCTAATTTTTCTTCTTTTGAATAAATAACAATAAAACAAAATGGGAAAACTTTTATGTAAAACAAGAGGGTTTTTAGAAACTCATTCCTTTCCCAAAACAAATCCCTAATTTTACAAAAAAAAAAACGCCTTTTGAAAGACCTCCTGCTCATTACGCCGCCATTTACCCAGCTCAATACGCCTTATCCGGCGACGGCCTATTTAAAGGGGTTTTTGAATACCAGGCGTATTGCGGCGTTTCAGATGGATTTGGGCATTGAGGTTATTTTAGAGCTGTTTTCTAAGGCTGGCTTGGCTTCCATTTTTGAGAAGGCCGGTTTGGAAGGTGTTTCAGAAAATTCACAAAGGATTTTCGGCTTAAAGCAAGATTATATTCACACCATCGAAGAGGTAATTGCCTTTTTACAAGGGCATAAGCCCACCTTGGCCCGGCAGATTTGTAGTGGAAATTTCCTGCCTCAGGCATCAAGATTTTCACAGGAAAATGACCTGGAGTGGGCCTTTGGCAACATGGGCATGCAAGACAAAGCCAAGCATCTTGCCACCCTGTATCTCGAAGATTTATCTGATTTTATTGTAGAATGTCTTGACGAAAACTTTGGCTTTAGTCGCTACGCAGAACGGCTGGGTAGAAGTGCCAATTCGTTTGATGAGTTGTACAACCATCTCCAAAAAACACCGACTTTTATTGACAACATCACACTCAAGGTTTTAAGCCCAAAAATAGCGGAAATCCAGCCCAAATTAGTTTGTTTTTCAGTGCCTTTTCCGGGCAATTTGTACAGTGCTTTTCGTTGTGCAGGCTTTATCAAAGAGTATTTCCCTGAAATAAAAATCGCCATGGGGGGAGGGTTTGCCAATACTGAGCTGCGAAGTGTAAAAGATTTTCGGGTTTTTGAGTATTTTGATTTCATCACGCTCGACGATGGCGAACTTCCTATTGAGTTATTGGCCAATCATGTTTTGGGGAAAAATGTAAGTTGTGAGTTTAAACGCACTTTTTGCCTTCAAAATGGAGAAGTGAAGTTTATTAATAATTCCATCAAAAAAGACTACAAACACAGCGAAGTAGGCACGCCTGACTATTCTGATTTGGCTCTGGACAGATACATTTCTGTGATTGAGTTGGCCAATCCGATGCACAGTCTTTGGTCTGATGGCCGCTGGAACAAGCTCACCATGGCACATGGCTGTTATTGGGGTAAATGTACTTTTTGTGATATTTCGCTCGATTATATTAAATTGTACGAACCCATTGCCGCCAAAATTTTGGTGGACAGAATGGAACAGATGATAGCCCAAACCGGCGAAAACGGTTTTCATTTTGTAGACGAAGCCGCCCCGCCTGCACTCATGCGAGAAGTGGCCCTGGAGATATTGAGGCGTGGACTGGTGGTGACCTGGTGGACTAACATACGGTTCGAAAAAAGCTTTACCGCTGACCTTTGTATTTTACTCAAATCCTCGGGCTGCATAGCGGTTTCGGGAGGGCTGGAGGTAGCTTCTGACCGACTTTTGGCATTGATAGACAAGGGCGTAACAGTAGCCCAGGTGGCTCAGGTAAACCGCAACTTTGTGGAGTCGGGCATCATGGTACATGCGTATCTGATGTACGGCTACCCTACCCAAACGGTTCAAGAAACCATTGACAGCCTTGAAATGGTGCGGCAGATGTTCGAGTTAGGTATTATGCACTCAGGTTTTTGGCATCAATTTGCTCTTACTGCCCATAGCCCAGTTGGTTTAAATCCTGAGAAGTTTGGTATAATACCTGATTTCAAAGACATAACGTTTGCCGATAACGACATCCAGTTCAAAGATTCAACGGGTATCGACCATGAAAATTTTAGCTTTGGCCTGAAGAAATCACTTTACAATTACATGCACGGCCTTTGTTTTGAATATCCGTTGCAGGAATGGTTTGATTTTAAGATACCCAAAACCAAAATACGACCAGATTTCATAGCCGAATGTCTTGAAGAGCAAGATAATAGCTTCATAAAACCGAATGCCAAGATCGTGTGGATTGGAAACCAACCCATTGTAGAAGAAATCAAAACTAAAAAAGGGTCGGCAGTGCAACTGACTTTCCATGAAAAAATGGAGACTTTTAGCATAAATATTGAAAAAGAAAAAGGGGAGTGGTTTTTGGAAAAATTAAAATTGATGGATGTGCGGTACGCTAAAACCATCACTTTCAATGAATTAAAAACTTCTTTCGAAAATAAATTTGAGCACTTTGAGCTTTTTTGGTACTCCAAACCCATCAACGAAATGCGGGAACAAGGACTTTTGGTTTTGTAATTCCAGGAATTTTGAAAATATATTACTTGACTTAGGGCTAAAAATTCAAAAACCTAATTTATATAATTTATCTATTGTGTAGATTTGTAAACAAAAACCACTTTTATATCCCAAATACTTCATGAAACCGTTCCATTGGCTTTTGATAGTATCTCTTATTTTTGGAAGACTCCACTCGGTAGCTCAGCAAAGCAGCTTTCCTGATACCAATTATCTAAAACAAGAATATACCCGCCAGCAAGCCATAAAGGCCGAGCTGGAAAGGTTGCAAGCTATGCAACTGCAGTATCAGCGGGATAAAAAAAATAATTCTTCGGTAAAAAGCACTTTAAGCAGCTTACCCATACATTGGGAAGAACGTGGCCCAACAGGACTTCCAAACGGAATAAATCAAGTCATAATTGATGCCAATGACCCTGCAGGCAAAAAAGCATGGGCTGCAACTTGGGGTGGGCTTTGGTACAATAATGACATTACGGCAGATTCTTCCTGGCATCTTAAAAAATCGAATTTACGTGCTTTCTCAGTTGCTCAAAACCCCTCTAATTCACGAGAAATGTTCATAAGCACTTTTGATAAATTATTTAGATCAATTGATGCTGGAAATACTTGGGATATATTTTCCGAAAGTGGAGCCTTCCAAATAAAATTTAATCATCAGGGGGATTTGTTTTCCGCTTGCCTTGACGATTGTAGTAATAGTGATTTTATTTACAAACTTAATCGTAGTTCTAAGCAATTTGAGCCAATTCTTTACCTATGGTCAGATTTAGGATTAAACCAAAGTGTGAAAATTGATGATCTTGAATTTGATTATGAAAATTTAATTTATTTTTCACTGAATAATGGTAAAATTTTTCGCTCATCAACAGCGAATGGAGGTGTATGGGAAAACATCATGAATCTCCCTCTTTCAAATATCTCATATAAAACAAAAATTGATATCGGCAAGGATGAAAATAATAACAAAATCATCTACGCAATTAACTTAAAACAGTATTTAAATTATGACCGAAATATTAATTGGCTTAGAAAAAGTCAGGATGGTGGAGAAAGTTGGTCAGAATTACCCATACCCGAACTCAATTCTTATCAATTGTCAGCAATTGATAATGTAGAAATATTATTATCTCCAGTCAACCCTTCAATAGTTAATATTGCTGCCTCTGGTTTTGCTAATAGTCAGGATGGAGGTCAGAACTGGAATGTTCCATATATTTTCGATTTATATACAAAATCATTTGCGACAAATTCCGCAGGAACTAACTATCTTGTAGCTTCTCAAATCAAAATAAAACAACTTAAAAATATTTTTTCTTCAGAACAAATTATTGGAGAAGCTCGAATAAAAAATCTTAATACTAATTTGTTTGGACATTTTGGCTTTCGAAATGATTATAATGATTCTATTTTTTTTTCTAGTGAAAAAAAACTCATTGGAAAGCATTTAATGAAAAGAGGAGATCTAGAAAATTGGCCTTTCTTTTATTTTGATTCGAATGAAACAGATCTAGTTTTTAGCATGGGATCTAAAATCATCTATTATAATCGAAATTGGCAAATTTCAAGAATTGTAAATGTAGATTTTGGATCAAATCCTCAATCTAGGGCATATGATGAAAAATATAATGTATTCTATTTTATTAAAGCTGCAAGCAAAATTAATGATTATTCAAAATTAGTAAGAATTAAAGGAATAGGTGAAAATAATGAATCGGTTGATACCTTACAAATTCACAAGTACTTTTTTGCTAGAGAGATGGTTGCGACAACTGATTCAACTTTAATCTTGGTCAATCACAATTTCGATAATAATACATTTGAACTTTACAGATTAACTATTCATTCTGATAATACTGTTACATACCTTTTATTAAATTCTAGTTCAACAGAAATAATAAAACTACTTTCTTCAAGAGAAAACCCTAACTTCATCACAAATTTAAGAGAAGGTCTATTTTTTAGTAATGATGGTGGAATTAATTGGACAAATAAAACAATAAGTATCCCAAATAATATTCAAGATTATGCATTGAACCAAGGAAATCCTGATAACGTGTTTGTTACAACTTTTGACAATATTTATGTAACTTATAACTTCACAAATGCAAACGTTATTTGGGAATCGATAATTGGTACTTTGGATAATAATATCCCATATAGCCTTCCATATATATGGTACAAAGAATCAGAGGGGCAGTTATGGGTTTCAAATTTTTTTAGAGGTGCTTTTTCTACTAATTATTTTCAAAATCAATTAAAGGACAGCATTATAATTGCTAATTATACTAAAGGAGTAAATATAAATGACTCCATTAAAGTTAGTTTTTATAGAAACGGTCCTTTTTCAGAAAACAACTCCTATGAACTCTGGCTTTCAGATGCTTTTGGTAATTTTAACAATGGAATAAAAATAGGACACTCTTCCACTTCTCCAATATTTGGCAAAATTCCAATTGATATTTTCTCAAGTAAAAATTACAAAATCAGAGTGATTTCGACCAATAATTTAGTACCAATTATTCATGCTGACATAGGGCCATTTGAATTAAATCATTGCACTGACATTATTTTGGGAAATCCAAAAGTAATCAATCCTACAGACAATGGATTTGTTGTAAATATCAATGTGAGTCAAAATGCAAAAGTTTGGTATGTAGTTGTTCCAGGTGGGGAAAAACCACCCACTCTTAGCCAGTTTGTTTGGGGAAAAGATTCTACAGGCATTACATTTTTAATCGCTGACAGTTCTAATATTATAGCCAATGAAAATAATACAATAATCTTTACCGGGCTATTACCTGGAACAACTTATGATATATACCTGGCAAGTAAAATTCAAAACCAAACATGTTTTTCTTCTCTTCATAAGGTTACTGCTACTACTCGAGGAATCTCCAAAAATTATTGTAGTCCAAAAAGTATTAGTGGTTGTGTCGGTAACAATTACTTTTCAGAAATATCTGTTTATAATTCCTTTGAAAATAGTTGGTCATTTTTTTCAAAATATAATTCAGGCTGTAGTCAAAATTCTTATTTTAATAATTTTAAGAATGCTGAAAAAATTATTGCCGGCCAGTTATCAAAAAACGTCCATTGGAAAATTCACGACTTTTTAGGCTATTATCCATCAAAAGGTATCGGTGCCTGGATTGATTATAATTCAGATGGTGACTTCAATGATCCTAGCGAGTCGTTACTTAACGGATTGTTTGATATGAATGACATCTATTCTTTTAATTTATTTGCCAATAACCAAACTGTCCCAGGAATAAAAAGAATGAGAATAAGAGTAATAGATGGTGCAGAATATACCTACCCAATGTCACCCTGTGCTACCTACCAATATGGCGAAACAGAAGATTATTTAGTCAAAGTTGAAACCAATGAGCCATACATATTTGCCAATCTTGATAAAGACACCGTAGGCCATTGTGAAAATATTAAGGTTGCCATGGAAATAACTGGTTCATATAATGTTGGTAATACATTCAGGGTCGAACTCTCCAATCCTACAGGGAGTTTTACCGACTCTACCGTTTTATTATCGGGCATTTCGGTGAATTTACCGGTAAATATCCAGATTCCGAGAACTATTCCTACCGGTCATAACTATAGACTCCGCGTGGTTTCAACCAATCCGGTGGCGGTAAGCTATGAGTCAGCTGTTTTTTCGATACAACCCACCACCCAACAGATTATTACTAATTTCTCAGCTGATACGCATACCTTTAACCAGACAGGAAGCATTTCAGCCACCAATAAAAACACCAATGCCGCCAGGGTAAATTTCAAGGGGTGGAATTCCGTGATTCTCCTCCCTGATTTTGAAGCAAAGCCAAATAATTCTGGAGTTTTTAAAGCAGAAATTGTTGGTTGCAATAATTGAAATATCCTGATAAAAGCACCCCAAAAATCACATTATCTGCCTTTCGGGGTGCTTTTATAATTTTTTTGCTTTATTTCAAAGAGTACCAGATCGTGCCATCATAGACTTTAATGGCTTTAACGGTAGTATCAAAATATATCGCTCCTTCGGCGGGGTTTTGAGGCGGGCCGGGCAATGGCTTCAGCTGCAAGGAGCCTGCAATATCCATTTTAGCTCCTGCGGAATAGTTGACACAAGCTCCTGTTGAAGGATTACAAATATCAATGGTAAGCGGGTTGCTGTCATTGCAGCCAGAACAAGGTAAACAAAATGAATTGGCTATAGTATTAGCATAAGTGCCTATAGCACAGTCTAGACACGTGGAAGCACCAGTTGTACTACTAAATTTTCCGGTGGCACATGGCAAGCATTCGGTTTTCCCGGCATCCGGGTTATAGTAACCTGCATTACACAATTTGCAGGTATCAGCTCCGGTCTGGTCATTATATTTCCCAGGCGGACAAAGCTTGTATTCTTTTGCTCCCGACTGATCAACGTATGCTCCGACAGGTGCCGAAATACAGAATGATGATCCATAAGCATTGGTATAAGTCCCTTTTGGACATGGTTTGGCATATTTTGCACCTACACTATCAACATACATCCCGGGTGGACTCAGCCGGAATGTTGTAGCTCCTTCAATATCCACATAAGCACCAAGTGGTGACTTAATACAATCTACCTGACCGTAGCCACTGCTGTAAGTCCCTCTTGCACAAGGCTTACATGATGATTTCCCCGTACTATCGGAGTAAAACCCGGGTGGACATAGATGAAAAGTGGAATCTCCTTCAGTAGAAACATAAGATCCCTTGGGTGCTGGCAAGGGGTTGGCCATACCTTCAAACGGAGCATAATAACCTATACCTGAGGATACACAAGCCGTATGACCGAAAATAGGGTTATATTTTCCGGGAGGACACAAATCAAACTTGGTTTGTTCATAAGTAGAAACAAATGCCCCGATTGGAGCATCAGTACATTTGTTCTGGCCGGAATTGGGATTAAATTTACCCAATTCGCAACCCTTGCATTTTTTGCTGGCCAATGAATCTGAATATTTTCCGGGGGGACAAAGCCTGTATGTTGAGTCGCCTGTAGTATCAACGTAAGCCCCAACCGGAGCCGGGAGGGCTTGCGACATACCTTTAAAAGGAGCGTAATACCCCTTGGGACTTAAAACACAGGCAGTACTAGAATATCCATCCTGAAATGTACCCAGAGCACAAAGCTTAAAGTCAGTAGCACCCATAGTACTTACAAATGCCCCCGGAGGGGCGGGTGTGCACTTGGTTTGACCCACTTTAGGATTATATGTTCCTGGCCCACAAAGCTTACATACAGTATCAGAAACGGCTCCTGCAACATTACTAAACCGACCTGTGGCACAGGGAACACAGTCATTTCCGTTTCGGTAATATCCTGGAAGGCAATTCTGGGAAAAAAGGTCAAAACAAAGTAATAATGCGAGCAATAAAAAAGTCGATTTCATAGCAATAAAAGGGTTATCAGGTAAGCAAAATTTTGCTAAATATTAATTTTAAATTCCTTTTTATAGCTCTCGAAAGCTTATTTTTAGTAAAAAAATTAGTAAGTGGATACATTTTATTCATATGCAAACATTTATCAATCAATATTTTACAAAAAGCATCAGTCAAATTTTTGATAAATAATACCCCAAGCCGCCATGATCAAAATATGAAAAAGCGTTTTTTGGATGCCTTAAAATCAATTATTGCCTGAAAATATCATATTTCCTGCCCATTTTCTTCCGATATTTGCCTCATTCAATCACTTAAGAAAAATGAGATTTTTCCTTTCGCTCCTTTTGAGCTTTATATGCTTTGGCACCTATGCCGATGATGGTTACAGACTTTGGCTGAAATACGACCCCATCAAAAATCCTGCATTGAAAGCCGGATACAGCAAAAAACTAAATAGTGTTTTTATTCAAAAAACTAATGAAACGATAGCCGTAGCCGTGGCTGAACTAAAATACGCCACGCGTGGGATGCTCGGTAAAGAAATTTTGGAAACTAAAGCACCAACTTCAAGCCTGAAGCTGGAAATAACAAAATTGGCAGATATAAGCCTGGAAGCGTTTGAGATAAAAACTATTAAAACCCAAATAGTTATAAGCGGAAATACTTCGAATGGTGTTTTATACGGCGTTTTTGAATTAATCAGGAAAATGCAATTGGGCGAATCCCTGGAAAATATAAACGTTGCTTCTTCTCCTAAAATCCACCTCAGAATGCTCAACCACTGGGACAACAACAACGGTACCATAGAACGGGGCTATGCCGGCATGTCGATGTGGAAATGGTACGAACTTCCCGAAAGAATTGACCCCAGATACATTGACTACGCCCGGGCAAATGCCTCAATAGGCATCAATGGCACGGTGCTGAATAACGTTAATGCCTCTGCCAGATTCATTACAGGCGAATATCTGGGCAAAGTAAAAGCCCTGGCTGATGTATACAGACCATATGGCATAAAAGTGTATTTGTCGGTAAATTTTGCTTCACCAAAAATCCTTGGTAAACTCAAAACCGCAGACCCCCTTGACCCTGAAGTACAAAAATGGTGGAAAGAAAAAGCGGATGAAATCTATAAGCTCATCCCCGATTTTGGTGGATTTTTGGTAAAAGCCAACTCTGAAGGCGAACCCGGCCCGATGGATTTTGGCCGCACACATAAAGATGGAGCCAATATGCTGGCAGAAGCTATAGCACCCCATGGCGGGCTGGTCATTTGGCGGGCATTTGTCTATAATTTTGACCCAAAAGGCGACCGTTTTGCGGCTGCTTACAATGAATTTAAGAAGTTTGACGGGGAATTTTTGCCCAATGTCATCATCCAGGTCAAAAATGGCCCGATAGATTTTCAGGTGAGGGAGCCTATTTCTCCACTTTTTGGTGCTATGGAAAAAACACCGGTGAGCATAGAGTTTCAGTTGACACAGGAATATTTAGGTTGGGCCACCCATTGGGTATATGAGGCCCCTATGTTTGAGGAAGTACTGAAAACCGACACATATGCTAAAGGCAAAGGCTCAACAGTAGCCAAAGTGATTGATGGCGAAGCATTTAAATACCCGATCACCTCCATGGTAGGTGTTGCCAATACCGGCTCTGACCGCAACTGGACCGGCCACCCCATGGCTCAGGCCAACTGGTACACCCTTGGACGATTGGCATGGAATCCGGAGATGAACTCGGCTACAATAGCCGATGAATGGGCAAAAATAACATTCAGATCCGATGCAAAAACCACAGAAACTATTAAAAAGCTCATGCTCGAAAGCCGGGAAATATATGTAAACTATACCAACCCTCTCGGTGTGCATCATGTGATGGGTGAGAGTCACCATTTTGGACCCGAACCTTGGGTAGAAAAAGCTCCACGGCCTGACTGGACTGCTTTATATTACCATAGAGCCGACTCAGTAGGCATAGGTTTTGACCGTACCGAAAAAGGCAGCAATTCTCTGGCTCAATACCATCCCGAGCTCAGAGCAAAATATGCGGATATCAAAACCATAGAGCCGGAATATCTTTTGTGGTTTCATCATGCACCTTGGAACATGCAGCTAGCAACCGGCCGCTCGGTATGGAACGAAATGGTAAGCAGGTACTATGAAGGCGTAAAATCAGTAGAAAAAATGAATATTGAATGGGCCACTTTGAAAGGCAAAGTCGATGAGGAAACTTTTGAAAATGTATCAGCCAGGCTAAAAACCCAGCTCAAAGAAGCCTATTGGTGGCGGGATGCCTCAGTGCTCTATTTCCAGAAATTCAGCAAAATGCCCGTGCCTGCCCCCTACCCAAAACCAACCCGAACTTTTGAAGAACTAAAGGCTTTGGTTGATGTGTATCATGTGAGGTAAGAGTATCTAATGACACTCTATTTACAAAAAAATGATATTTTAAACTTATTAAATCAGAGTGATTTTCAAAACTCTGATTTAATATCTTTCCAGGACCATACTTGATAATTGGTCCGTGTTTGACTATCCTCTCCTCCGTAAACCAATATTTTTCTTTTTATTGTATCGTCTGCTACATTCGCCAAATTATCTAATCCTTTAAAAAGTGCATTGGTGATGGTTTTTGTAGCTTTGATTTCCACAATATCAAACCCATTACCATTACTCACCATCAAATCAACCTCATTGCCATTGGAGTCTCTCCAATAGTAGAAGTCTTGGTTCAACTGGAGATGTTGATTCTGCTTCATGTATTCATTTATGACAAAATTCTCAAACAAAGCTCCTTTAAATGGGCTAAGTGCGATATTTTCAGCTTTTTTCTCACCAAGTAAAAAACTCGCCAAACCTGTATCATAAAAATATAATTTTGGACTCTTGACTAATCTTTTATTGAAATTTTTAAAAAAAGGCGGCAATTGGTAAATCACATAACTACTTTCTAAAATCGACAACCAAGAACTTACCGTCGGAACACTTATACCGGCGTCATTTGAAAGGCTATTTAAACTTAATTGTTGGCCAACTTTACCGGCACATAGCTTCAAAAACGACCTGAATTGCTTCAAATCCCGTACATTTAAAAGCTCATTTATGTCACGTTCAATATAGGTTTCGATGTAATTTGAATAATAAGAAGACACAGGAATATCACGTATATAAAGTGCTGGATAGCTACCCTTTACAATAGCTTCGTCATAGTCTTCTGGCAACAAATTTGCAGATTTTAACTCCCCAAAATCAAATGGCAACAATTTAAACAAAGCCACTCGACCTGCTAAACTCTGGGTGATTGACTTCATCATTAAAAAATTCTGTGAACCAGAAAGAATGTATTGACCCATTAAGCCCGAATTGTCAACTTTTGTTTGAATATATGAAAAAAGTTCAGGCACCCTTTGTACTTCGTCAAAAATAACCCGGTTATCATATTTATCTAAAAATCCATTGGGATCATCTGATGCAAAAGCACGTTCATCGGGATTTTCCAATGAAATATATTGATAGTCTGAAAACAGATTTTTTAGTAGTGTTGTCTTACCCGACTGTCTTGGCCCTGTAAGTGCAATTACGGGATAAACTTTTGAGATTCTTTCTATCGCTGAATATATGCTTCTTTGAATCATAAATATCTGATTATAAACACAAAAATAATCATTATTTTTAATATTCCAAATCTCTACTTTATGATTTACATAAACTCTACTTTATGATTTGCATAAACTCTATTTTATGATTTGCATAAATTCTACTTTACGATTTACATAAACTCTACTTTATGATTTGCATAAACTCTACTTTACGATTTACATAAATTCTACTTTATGATTTACATAAAATCTACTTATGATTTGCATAAAATAAAAAAGGATTTACCTGTTTTTGATACTTCGCAAAAGAGCCTTGATGGTCTTAGGGCGAGGCTTATAGAAGAGTGGTAGTGTCTGCGAAAGTGTGGCGGCCAATTGGAAATATTGCTGATGACGAGCACCGGAAAGCAGCTGATGAGGCAGCGGAAAATATGAAATAAGGGTTGTGATTTTTCCAAAACCTTCTATCTCACCTTTGATTCTGGAAAAAGGCTTTCTCAGAATTACAATTTTATCAACTTCTGACTTTTCATTAATATCTTGATTTTCAGCAGGTTTCAAAATATACTTCTCTTTTCCTTCCCATGCCGGCTGAAGGCTTTGGGTATCTAATCCTAATAGTTGAGCCGTGTCTTTCCATATTTTTATTTCTGAAAAAGCCCTGATAACTTTGGGTAAGGAATTCTCAAGCTCGATTGCCACGAGGTCGTCAGAAAAAATTGGATAGCCTTTAACAGCATACGCCGCCACAGTGGTCGATTTTCCGGCACCGGGCAATCCCAAAAAAACCGTGGAATGACGATTGATCTCTACTGCACTGCCATGAAGCAAGAAATATCCTTTCAAAAACAAAACTATGCCGATCGCCTCACTCAGAATAAAAACCCGCAGAAGTCCATCAGGGAGCTTACTTTCCGACTGATAATCAATACTTTGCTCAGTTATACGAAACGAAACCATCTGTGGCCAGTAGAGATAAACAAATTCAGGGGTAATCGCAATCTCAGCCTGATTGTCGGCTCTGAAAACTTTGGTTTTTTCGGTAGAAGGTAAATGAAAGGAAGCTTTTTTGATTCGTAGATCTGGATTTTCTGTTTGAATTTTTTCAATATTCAAGTCAAAATCGGAAGCAATATTTAATCCGAAAGCTCTGCAGGTCAGTTCCATTGCCATAGTGGTAGATAGTTTTCTTCTTTTCTTTCTCCCAAAATAATCTGCCCGTTTTGGCTTACCCATGCATGTGCGTTAAACCCTCCCTGATTGTTTACGCCAATTTCGAGTTTCACCTCAGGATTCTCACCAAAATAATACTTCAAAACCAAAGCCTGATGCAGACAGTTAAATCCGGCCGAATTGCCCGCCAGTTCCAATAGTTTGATTCTTCCATTATCCGAAAATCTACGGTTTTTAAAAAGTAGGGTTGCGTAAACTTTTTTAAAAACTGAAAAAGGCAAAATATTAATCAATGTCTTGAAAATCAATAAATAAAATAGGCTTTTAATCACAAAAACCTTTTCAGATATTTTGAGAGAAAAGAATTTTTTAAACCGTTTCAATCAACTTTTCATTTAGAAGCTCTTCAAGCAGACTTTCGATGTCTCTCCGACATTCTTCGGGGCTAACTTCATATTTTTCCAAAACCACTTTTTCCAGTTCTTCCACAGATTTTTCACCAGTTTTAAGTGTTGACCAAATCAAGGTCCCCACCTCATTGAGTGAAAAATACTCTCCTTTTTCGTGATTGAGGATCATCTCCTCATCGTTCATACGGGTAGATATCTGTTTGTCGGATAAAATATATTTTACGGGCATTGCTTGAGAAATAATGACAAATATACCTTTTTTCGATAAAATACATTGAAGAGAAGATTACAAAACAATCAAAATTTACATTCAGGTTAATCTTTAACCCAAACAAAAACATAGGATTTTTACAGGAAAGCATCAACAATTCAGGTCTATTTTGGGTTAGATTAATATGGAAATTATAAAATCAGAATTAGAGGAAAATCTAAGCGACCTCCTGATACAATGCAGAATGGAAGGAGACGAAGCTTTGGATGATATTTTTTCGGAATTGATCGCTGTAAGTGGCCCCGAAGCCCTAAAAGATTTTATGAAATGGGCGGGAAATACGAGAGAATTTGAGTTAAATAATATTCCTGAAAATTTAAGGCTACTATTTCAGGATTATTCTTTTTTGCCAGATTTTGCCAACGGGGAACAGATGGAGGCCGGTTTTATATTTTTTAAAAAGTATGTGGCTCCTATTGCCATGCTGCTGGGTTGTTATTCTCTCCCGTATTGCTATATGGGTGCTGATGGGGCTCAGGTTTTATACTTTTCTGAAAAAATTCACCAAAATACCACTAAAAGACTCAATGACACGGGCGATTTTGTGAGAGAAATGCACAACCCTGAAAAATGGAAGAATGGAGAAAACTTTGTGAGAGCTTTTAAGGTTCGTGTAATGCATGGCCTTATCAGAACATATCTCAAAAACTCACCTAAATGGGATATGAGTTGGGGCTTACCGCTCAATCAGGAAGACAAAGCGGGTACCAATCTGGCGTTTTCATACATTGTATTGGAAGGTCTTAAAAAGTTGGGCTTCAAATATACAGAAAAAGAGGCCGAGGCTTATCTGCATACATGGAAAGTAATCGGGTATTTTATGGGTGTCAAAAACAAGCTTTTGGTTGATACCATGGAGCAGGCCAAAATGCTGGACGGCAGGATTGTAGCGAGGAATTTCAGGGAGTCGGAAACGGGAAAATATCTGGCAAAAGCACTGATTGACAGTAGCCGCAGTGTGATCAAAATACCGTTTTTGAAAGATATACCTACCGCCATAATGAGAGAGATGCTGGGTGAGGATTATTCTGAAAAGCTATGTATTCCGGATATGCCGATTCAGAGAAAACTGATAAAATACATTCCATTTAAGCTGTTGGTCAGGAACAGCAAGGTCATAAAAGCCTGAAAATTAAGGAAAATTTAATACGGACTTAACTTTGGCTTAATTTTCGCTGCGTTTTTTTGTGTCATGAAAACAAGCGAAATTATGAATTCTACAAACTCTGAAAAACCGACTTCGTTCTTAAGCCACTGGCTACCGGTTCTGGCTTTCGTAGCTATCGTGATTTATTATTATCTTTAAGTTCTTCCTGACTAATTGCTTAAAACCAGAGCACAAAAAGTGGTTTTAAGGCAATTTATGTAAATAAATTTTTCTTTCTTTTCGAAATGGCCTGCGGCAAGGATAGCAGCGGAAAGCCCGCAGTGCGGCTGGCTGGTGCGTGGCCGGACTTGCAGCGAATAGCCTGGTGACCCATGACAGCCCCCGGCTGAGAGGATGGCATGGGTCAGCCGCCCAATTGATTTTTTTAATGAAAATGGTCTGGAAAAATATAGAAAAAGCTATTTTTGTTTGAAATAACCTATGATTAAAATGAAATCTCTCTTTATGGCGGGGCTGCTATGCTTTGCTGCCGGTGCGGTATATGCACAAAAATCAAACAATACAGAATGGTGGAAGGAAGAGGTGGTGTATCAGATATACCCCAGGAGTTTTAAGGATAGCGATGGTGATGGCTTGGGTGACCTGAAGGGCATCATCTCGAAGCTGGATTATCTGAAAAGTCTGGGCATAACGGCGGTGTGGATCAACCCGTATTTTGCCTCTCCCAACGATGACAACGGCTATGATATCAGTGATTACCGGGCAATTATGAAGGAATTTGGCACGATGGAAGATTTTGATGCCTTGCTGAAAGGGATGCATGAACGGAATATAAAACTCGTGATGGATTTGGTAGTGAACCACAGCAGCGACGAGCACGAGTGGTTTAAACAGAGCCGCAGCTCTCGTACTAGTCCCTACCGCGATTACTACCACTGGTGGCCGGCAGAAAAGGGTAAGCCGCCGTACCGATACAGTCTTTTTGATGTAAATCATGATGCCTGGAAGTACGATGCAATAACGGATAGCTACTACCTGCATTATTTTTCTGTAAAACAACCCGACCTAAACTGGGAAAACCCCAGGCTGAGACAAGAGGTGTATGATATTATGAAGTTTTGGGCAGAAAAAGGAGTTGATGGCTTTAGGCTGGATGCTTTTCAGTTTGCTTCGAAAGACATCGCCTTCCCGGAATGGCCGAAAGGCTGGGAGAAGGATTTTGTGAAATATTATGCCATGGGTCCGCATCTGCATGATTATCTGAAGGAAATGCATGAGCAGGTTGTCAGCAAATACAGGGTAATGAGCGTGGCCGAAGGGGCTGGAAATACAATGCAAGACGCTCATAATCTGGTAGATGCCGAAAGAAAGGAGCTAAACATGGCATATGCTTTTGAAGGAGTGGACATCGCGAAACCCGAAGGCTATGATCTGGCTCACTTTAAAAAGGTGTTTACGAAATGGGATGCAGAGTTTGCGGAAAAAGGCTGGCTGTCCATATTTTTGGCTAACCACGACCAAGCCAGAATGGTGACGAGGTTTGGCAATGATACACCTGAGTTCCGAGATCTGTCATCGAAGATGCTGACAACATTTATCATGACCATGCGTGGCACGCCGTATTATTACAATGGTGATGAGCTGGCGATGACCAACATTAGGTTTGAGACGATTGATGACTACCGTGATGTGGCCGGTAGAAATGAGTATGAATATCAAAAGAAAAATGGAGGCGACTTAAAGAAACTTCTGGAAGATATGAAGCTGGGCAGCCGTGACAATGGCCGCACGCCATTTCAGTGGGATGATACCAAAAATGCCGGATTTACGACCGGAGAACCATGGCTGAAGGTGAACCCCAACTATAAAACGCTGAATGCAGCAGCACAGGAAAAAGATCCGAACTCGGCCTTGAATTATTTCAGAAAAGTGGTGGCTTTGAGAAAGAATAACAAGGTGTTGGTTTATGGTAAGTACTCTTTGGTGGACGAGCAAAACCCTGAAATATATGCATACACCCGTGAGCTGGAGGGCAAAAAGATGTTGATTTTATTGAATTTTTCACAGAAAAATGCAAGTACGGTTACTGATAAAAAACTGGGTAAGTTACTGATTAACAATTATCCCACAGTACAAAAAGTAAGTGGAAATAAAATAGTACTTAGGCCTTACGAGGCAAGGGTATATGAGGTGAAGTGATTTTGACTAAATCTTTTTTAAGGTTTTATTTAGAAAAATATTATTAAAAATCGTCTAAAAGGTAATCTGGCGTTGCCTACCGGCGGTTTTCATTTTTTTGCTCGCCCAAAAAAACGAAACAAAAAAAGGGCGGTCTGTGCAAAGTGTCACGAAAAATTTCATTGATATTTCCTGAATTTTAAGCTTTTTATGAATGAAATTTTTCTAAACACTGCACAGACTTTCAATGTATTTTCATTTGATTATTAAATATTTAACTTAATTTTATTTCTGATAAAATTTCAATGCTTGATTATTGCCAGCTACAACGACGACCTGTTTTCCGGCAATGGCCATGGTTTTAATTTTTTTGATTTGACCTCTTATCCCACCGGAAACAAAGGGCTTGATCGCTTTTTTGCCTGAAAAATTATAAATATTGCCACGGTCGGCATCATAAATACCCATCTGGATATTGCAATCATAAAAATTGCCAAGCATGAGGAAGTCACCGTTATCAGAAACTCTCTGAGCTGCATAAAATGGTGCCCATTGGGCTTTACCATCCAGCGGCATCAGGTCAAAGGTCCCATTGCCTTTATTAATCAAGACAGCATTTTCCATAAAATCAGCTTTAAAAATAGCGGCACTTTTTATTTTTTCGACACCCAATAAGTCTTCTAAGCTGGCTTGGGCGAAATCCTTGTAGTATAAAAATTTCTTTTTGAAAGACGGAAGTTGCTTCTCCAGCTCCCGCTTATCAATAAAGATAGTCTCTTTTCCACCGACATAATAAGTGAGGATCTGATCCAACCGGCTGTTTTGGTCGTAATCATTGACATACATTTTAAGTGGCTCATTATCAGAGGCTTTGAGACGACTGTTGGTTCCCAGATTTCCACATATCAGGTCTGTTTTGCCATCAAGATTTACATCCATGGGATACACGAAATTCCACCAGCCCGACTTTTCGGTGAGGTTGCGGGCTACATACTTTTTGTTTTTATATTCAAAAGCCACTACCTTGCCCCAGTCGTAGGCTACCACGAGCTCCTCGACTTTGTCCTGATTAATATCGGCCCAAATGGCAGACTTAACCATGCCTTTAGTTCCGAGGCCGGGCATTATTTGTTCGGTTTTATCCTGAAAATTGCCTTTGCCGTCATTAATCAGTAGATAGGATTTTGGTATTTCTCCATAGGCGAATGGAACACAGCGTGCACCCAGAAACAGGTCAGGATGGCCGTCAGCATTGACATCTTTTACCAGCAAAACCGAACCACAAAGTGAGACTCCGGAGAATGCATTTGGGTTCTTTTTGAAATTGCCTTTTCCGTCATTGAGATAAATTCTTGGCCGGAGAAACTCTGAATTTTTTTCAAACTGATTGCCTCCCGAAAGCACAGCCAAATCGGTGTGGCTGTCCTGGTTAAAATCGGCAAATTGGGCATCGATATCTTCAAAAAGGCTGTCGTTTTCGAGCTCAGGTTGCGGAAGCCTCAGCAGTTTGCCAACTTTATTTTGTAAGTAGATTTCGGATACTTTTCCCTTGGCATTCCCCAAAAATAAGTCCTCGAGCCCGTCATGATTAATATCTCCAATGGCCAGGGCAGGACCTTCTTTAGAAATCATATTGGGCAAAAGTGGCTGATAATCAAAATCATTAAAATCGTTTTCCTGGTGTACAATTTTAGAGTTGATATCGTTGCTAATATCTTTATATTCAGAACTTTCCCTATGTAACTTTGAATAATCAAATACCGGCAAATCGGATTTATAGCTTACCGAAATGCGTTTTTCTCTTTCACTTAATATGAGTCTTTGGAAATGATTATCCGGCCAAATAACCAAAACCGAATCTATTTTTTTTATTGTACCCAAACCAAATTGGAGAGGAGTTTCCATGGATGACATAAAGCCATGGACGGGAAATTTTTCCTGATAAAAAGTTTTACCTCCGGCATAAACTATGCATTTGGTTCCCACTCCCGTTTTGTTTTTTTCAGGGCCTTTAAAGTCTATCGTCAGGGTTTGATTTTCGGAATGTTGTTCATTGCTAAGATTTTCATACAAAAATGCGGCATCGTCAATATTATTGGTTACAATGTCCAGGTCGCCATCATTGTCGAGGTCGGCATAGATAGAGCCATTGGAATAAGAATCCCGGGCATTTTTGATAGTATTTGTAAAATCAGTAAATGCAAGATCTCCCTTGTTGGAGTAAAAACGGTTCGGAATTTTTATTTCGGGCAAAAAATCATGCAGGGCTTTTTCGAGTTCATCAATTTTCCCTTCCGAAAGCTTGTTTTGCATCTCGGTATTGGAAATAAAATTGATATAATCGAGGTCGTTGAGTCGCTTGCTGATACCGTTGGAAATATAGATATCTTTGAGGCCATCGTTCTGAAAATCAAACAATAATGTTGACCACGACCAGTCGGTAGCATGTACTCCGGCAAACATCCCTACTTCTGAAAATGTGCCGTCACCGTTGTTGTGCTGAAGGTTGTTTCGGGCAAATTGTATACTATAGCCTTGAGAAAGTTTGAATTTGAAATTGTAAAAAGCATCCTCTCCATCAGATCTTTTCAAAATCTCAGAATCGTAAGGAAGCATATCAAGTGAAAAGATTTCCGGAAAAATATCGTTGTTGAGGTCTGCCAAATCGACACCCATAGAAAATCGGCTGGTATTGGAAAAACTCTGGGTTGAGAGGTCTTTGAAGCTTTTATTTTTTTGATTGATATACAGATAATCGTTTTCATGAAAATCGTTGCCTACATAAATGTCGGGGTAGCCATCCAGGTTTACGTCACCAAGAGCCAGGCCAAGTCCGTAACCCACCGCTGAGGCTTGGATGCCGGCTTCTTTGGTTTTTTCCAGGTATTCTCCATCAATATTTTCGAAAAACCTATCCCCTGCCAAAGGATGAAAAGTGTCAAGAAATATGCTTCGCTGATTATAGGTGTTGTTTTGATGGACGGAATGAGTCAAAAGAAAAAAATCAAGGTCACCGTCGGCATCATAGTCAAAAAACGATGCCTGAGTACCAAATCCAACCAGATTCAGACCATATTTTTTCGACTCTTCTTCATAATGCGGAAGGCCATTTTTGTCAATATTTTTACATACAAAAAGCAGGTTATGACCTTTCAAACCCAGAAAGTCCCCTACCCTGCAAATATAAATATCTAAAAGACCATCCTGATTGATATCGACCAGTGAAACGCCAGTGGACCAGCCTTTTTCAGCTGAAAAACCCGCTTTTTCAGAGATGTCTTCAAATTTCAGATTCCCTTTGTTGAGATAGAGCTTATTGTCCACCTGATTTCCTGAAAAAACGAGATCGATGAGGCCATCATTGTTCAGATCACCGGCTCCGGCTCCGGCACCATTGTAATAATACAGATAATTAAAAATATTGAGGTCTCTGGTAGGGTTAAGTTTGTTGACAAAATCCAAGCCTGTGTCCTTGCTTTCCAAAAGCATGAATATAGGCTCTGAGTTTTCTTTTTTACAAGAAATAAACAACCCGACCAAAACAATCCAAATAATTCGCCTCATCATCAAATACTGAGTTTAAAAAATTGAGGTTTCAGATTGTTGCTGGCACTGACTACCCATGTTTTATTGTTGATTTGAAGCGTTTTAATATTCTTAACTTCACCTTTCAAATACATTCCGGTTTTTATATTGGAAACATACCGGAACTTTCCTTGCCCCATGTTTTTTAAAACCACTCCACGGCTGGCATCCAGACGGCCAAATTGCGGGATAAAACCATAATAATTCCCTCCAAGTATAATATCGGGCTTGTTGTCATGGTCATAATCAAGCACAGTAATAGCACTTACGGCACTCAGTTGGGCTTCAGTTGGCAACAAAACCATTTCAAATTGTCCTTTGCCTTTATTAATGGCAACATAAGTTCTGAACTCCGAAGCCTGTGTTTGTTGCACTCCGGTCAACACTTTTTTCTCATCAAAAATATCCTGAATGCTTCTTTTGGCAAACTCACTGTGTTTGAGGTTTTGTGCTTTGAGGAATGGAAACTGCTCCATGAGTTCTCTTTTTAAGAAAACGGGTTTATCTCTTCCTTCCACATTTCGGGTGATTACCTTATCGTTGATTTTGTTTTTGTCAAAATCTCCTACCCAAAGTTTCAGAGGATACCCTTTGAAAAATGAATTTTCTGATAAGTTACCTAAAACCAAATCCATTTTTCCGTCTCCATTAAAATCTGAAACTTTTACATCACCATAAAAACCTGGGTTGTTTTCAAGGCCAGAACTGATTTTCTGAATTTTTCTTTCTTTTATTGAAACAATAACGGGTGCCATCCAGTCGCCTACAATGATTAGTTCTTTACGGTTATCATTATCAACATCGGCCCACTCAGCGGCTCTTACCAATCCAAATTTTGTTTCGTTTTCATCACTGCTGAAATTTTCAAAATATCCTTTCCCGTTGTTTACCAGAAAAAAACTCGGAGGGACCTGTCCATAATTGAGCGGCATCGAGCGACTGCCCACAAAAAGGTCAATGTCGCCATCGCCGTCAAAGTCATTTGGGGCAACACAAGAAATGTTGGTGCCCAAATAAGGAATGGCTTGTGGGTCGCCTGAGAAATTCCCTTTTCCGTCGTTTTTGTACAATCTGCTAAGGTAGCGATTGGCTTTGGGGTCTTCCTGGTTGCCTCCGGTTCCTACAAACAGGTCGAGGTCACCATCGCCATCACAATCAAAAAACTCGGCTGCTGTATCCTCAAAAAATGCAGTCTTTTCGAAATCCGGTTCATGTTTTTTTACAAATTTGGCACCTGACTGCAGATACAAAACTCCTGCCTGATCTTTGGCTCCACAAATATAGATATCTTCCATTTTGTCACCATTGACATCGCCTATAGCTACTTTTGGCCCTTCAGCACTTAGTTTTTGAGGGATATTTTTTTCAGAATAATAATCTTCATAAGTATCTTCTTTATGGATAAAATCATTGATTAGCTCGCTTTCTGCAAAAATCGTATTGGATAATTGCCTTTGATTTTCAGGTTCTACTCTTGCCTGGTTTTGATTGTAATTTAGGGTTTGGTTTGATTTTACATTTTTTACCAAAAACACTTTTCTGTCGGGCCAGATAATTTTTATTGAATCTGCCTGGGTATGTTTTCCCATGCCGATGGTCTGCATATATTCGGTACTTGACTGAAAACCTCTGGATGGGTTAATAATCCTTACCAGCTTTTCACCATTTGGCAGAAAAACACATATTTTAGAGCCTATTGCATTGAGATTGGGAGTATTTCCGTTGAGTTTTATTTTCAGAAAGTTCTTATTTTCAGATATTTTGCCTTCCTGAGTTTTATTTTTGTAAACAAAACATTCCTGATTCACATTGTTGACCACCAGATCCAGATCTCCGTCATTATCCAGATCGGCATAGGCTGCTCCGTTAGAAAATGAAGGTTCTGTAAATCCAAATTTCTCTTCTTCGTCGGCAAATTTCAGGTCGCCAATATTGTGAAAAAACTTATTGACAATCGGGCGTGAAGGCATTTGTTTGATGATGTCATTAAATTTCTCTTTTTTCCCCGAAAGCACCATTTTCTGGTTGACCTCATTCGCAAAAAAATCAATAAAATCCTGATCAATCAGGTCATGATAGATACCGTTGCAAACATAAATATCGGTTTTGGTGTCGTTGTCGGCATCAAACATGAGGGCACCCCAACTCCAGTCACTTGCCGATACACCCGCATAGTTGGCGATTTCGGAATATGTACCATCCTGATTATTGAGTTGCAGGCTGTTTTGCATAAACTGGTTATAGAATCCCTTATCGTATTTGAGTTTATACACATAATGATTGTCAAAAGAAGTGGTGGTTTTCAGCCGCATTTCGTCACGGGGGAGCATATCAGTTACATAGATTTCCTGAAAACCATCGTTATTGATATCAGCCATGTCGGCACCCATTGAAGCCAGAGAAGTGTGCTCAATTCTCTGTTCCAGTTCTTCTGCAAACTTCCCGTTTTTCTGGTTGATATAGAGATAATCTTTTTCAAAAAAATCGTTTGAAATATAGATGTCGGGGTAATTGTCGTTGTTTACATCGCCCACAGTAACACCCAATCCAAATCCGATAAGGCTACCATAAATACCGGCTTCTTTTGACACGTCAATAAACTTTCCTTTTTCATTTTTCATGAGTTTGTCGCCGCCGCCTTTCAGGAAGTCTTTCACCGGCCAATCCTCGGCTCTGAGGTCGCGGTTGTTGTCATAGTTGAGGGTGTTAACAGGAATAAAACTATTGTTGAGAATATAGCAATCGAGGTCGCCATCCATGTCATAGTCAAAAAAAGCAGCATGAGTGGTATATCCTTTGTCATCGAGGCCATAGTCGTGAGATTTTTCAGAAAATGTAAGATCTTTGTTGTTGATAAACAGTGCGTTACCTTCTTTATTTTTAAATTTATCGATGCCAGCATTGCAGATATAAATATCCAGCCAGCCGTCCTGGTTGATATCCACCATCACTACGCCGGTGTTCCATTTGCCTTTTTGAGTTATTCCTGCTTTTTGACTGATGTCCTCAAATTTCAGGTTGCCTTTATTCAGGAAAAGTTTGTTTTCGCCCATATTCGAGGTCAGGAGCACATCGGGCAGGTTGTCGTTATTGATATCACCCACAGCTACGCCGCCGCCATTGTAGAAATTGCGGTAATTGAAAATATTGAAATTTTCGGAGTTCCTGATGTCATTACTGAAACTAATTCCAGTTTCGGAAGGATCAAGAAGTTCAAACAGAGCATTCTTATTTTGTTTCTTGCAACCCAAAAATGTTCCTAAAATCAGAATTGATAGTATTAAGTATTTTTTCATCTTGTTAAAGTATTTATCGCAAAGAATAAACTTCCATTTTCCGGTTGTTTATTCCAAAAATTATCCTCTTGCCTATTTTTACTGCACTTTTTACATCTCCTTTCAATTTTAGACCTGATTTCAGAGGTTCCAAAAAATCAAATTGCAATTTATTTTTTTGTAAAAACATCTGACCAAAATTAGCATCTATTTTACCCATTCTAAGCCTCATTTTGCCGTTATTTCCCACCAACAAAATATCTTTTTTATGGTCATTATTAAAATCTTCCATCAGGATGTCGAACACTGAACTGTACTGGGCTTCAATTGGCAATCTATGGATTATGTATTTCCCGTTTTGATTTTCGAGAATCAAGGTTTCAGTTTCTTTGATCTGCTGCCTTTGGGCACATTCGAGCTGCTTTTTCTCAAAAAAATCACTCAAAACTGACATTGAAAAGCTTTTATAGGTTTGGAATTTTCTTCTGAGTAATGGTATCTGATCAGTAACTTCATCTCTGCTATAAGGCGGATAAGCTGTACCCTGAATGTAATATTCCATAAATGGGTCAATTTGCCCGTTATGGTCAAAATCGCTATAAACCAGAGCCGCAGGTTGATTAGAACTGGCATTAAACTGTACATTCCTGCCTATATTGCCGAGTACAAGGTCCAGGTCGCCATCACCGTCGAGGTCACCTGATTTTACACAATTCCACCAGCCTTCAAGGTTATCGGGAATTCCTTCTTTGCTGACCTTGAATTCTCCCGATTTCCACTCCAAAATTGTGGGAGCCATCCATTCTCCCACGAGCATTATTTTATTATCAGACAATTTTACGGAAGCTGTAACCAAACCATCAAAAGGCAGCTTTTGGCTTTCAAACAAATTGTTTCCTTTATTAAAAAACACCATTGAAGGTTCCGCAAGCGGATAAGTATAAGGCTTCACAAAGCCACACAATAACACATCAGGCTTTTCATTTTTATCAAAATCAACGATTTCTACCGTCTTGTTATGAATCCTGTCATTCAGAATAATTTTTTTCTTAAAGCCTCCTTTTCCATCATTTAGCCAAATCTGATCATTTTGATTCTCAGAATTGGTTTCTGAATAATCTCCAATCGCAAAATATAAATCAGGATATTTATCACCATTAAAATCCGCTGTTTTTATATCTTGTACATTAGCTTTTTCAAAAGATACATTGTTGCTTTTCAGCAGATTACCTTGTTTACTTCCCAAAAATAGAGCCGATGGAGTAAACTCAGACCCGGCCACTATAAGATCTTCATTTCCATCAAGATTAACATCTGCTTTACATAGTTTTGGACCAAAATAGGAATAGTGCTGTGGTATCAAGAGCTGCTTTTCGAAATCATTATGATAGCCTGTTTCTACTTGGAAGTTGAGCAAAGTAGAGTCATTCTCAAAAATCGCATTTTGTTTTAAATCCAGTATTTGGGCTTTTTGCCCTAAATCCTCTTCTACGATATTTAACTGGTTAATATTAAGATTATAAGATTTAACAACTCCATCAGGCCAAATGACTTCTATGGCGGGTTTATTTTCTCCACAACCCAAAATCAAATCAGAATAAGTGCTTGAAAGATAACCCCTTGCAGGGTTAAATTCAACCGCTTGTTGAGAACCCTTTTCTTTTATAATTACTTTTGCTCCTACACCAAATGTATTGTTTCCACTTCCTTTCAATCTGATTTTTACATAATTGACGGGCTTTGTTTCCTGAAGATTATTTTTATAAATTCTTGCAGGTTGATTGAGATTATTAGTAATGATTTCGAAATCTCCGTCATTGTCAAGGTCGGCGGTGATGGCACCGTTTGAAATAGTCAGATCTTCAAACCCCCAGTCTTTTCTGGCATCTGTAAAAGTCGTATTTCCATTGTTTCGGAATATATAATTGCTGGTTTTACTTTCCGTCATTTTCTTCAATTCATCCAGTAGCATTACGGTAGGACGATGCATATCGCTGGAATATTTTATAAAATCGATATTGGTAAAATCGCGACCGATACCATTGCTCACGAAAATGTCTTTGTTCTTATCCAAATCAAAATCCTGAATCAATCCGGCCCAACTCCAGTCGGTATTAGAGATTCCTGCCAGCTGACCAATCTCGCTGAAAGTCCCGTTCCCATTGTTGATTTGTAGCATATTACGCATATTTCCATGCCAAAAACCATTGTTTAACTGTGCCTGGTACACGTTCCAGTTGTCGGGCCAAACCAGCAGTTTCTGTCGGGCGTTGTCCTCAGGTAGCATGTCGGTGGTCAGGATATCGGGTAACAAGTCGTTATTAATATCAGCGATATCAACACCCATAGAAGAATAAGAACTATGTTCAAGATTTTCTCTCATCTGATCCTTGAAGGTGCCGTTTTTCTGGTTGATGTACAGATAGTCGTCTTCCACAAAATCATTAGCCACAAAAATATCAGGATAGCCATCATTATTAATATCAGAGAAAGTCACACCAAGTCCGAAACCCAATGGATTGGCTTTTATGCCTGCTTCTATCGTGATATCGGTAAAAGTGTTGTTGCCATTGTTGCGGAAAAGCTTATCGCCAGCGTTATAGTCATAAGCGGTACGCATAACATGAGCCTCTTTCCGTTCGTATCCTGCGAGATTATGGTTTACCAAAAAGCAGTCAAGATCTCCGTCGCGGTCATAATCCAGGAAAATTACCTGAGAAGAATACCCACTGTCAGCTAGGCCATAAGATTCAGCTTGTTCGGTAAACTCAGGGGAAGCATTTTGCAAACCTTTATTGATGAATAATTGATTTTTTCGCAATGTTGAATCCCTTAATCCTGAATAACAAACATAAATATCGAGCCAGCCGTCTGCATTAATATCCACTATACTAACACCTGTTGCCCAAGCCCCTTCTGGTTTTGTTACGCCTGCATTTTCTGTAATTTTCTCAAATTTCAACTCACCTTTATTCAGATACAATTCATTCCCGACCTGGTTTCCGGTAAAAAACAAATCTACCAATCCGTCGTTGTTAAAGTCACCGGCACCTACTCCCCCACCATTATAAAAATACTCATAGGAGAGTACATTCTCAGTCTCGGTTTCTATGAGGGTGTTGTTGAAATCTATATGGGTTTGACTGGTTTCAAGTGCTATAAACAAAGGTTTTTCTAGAAAATTACATGAGCTTATGGTGAAAATCAACCATAAAATGAGGGTTGCCGGCTTAACGCCAGGAAATGAAATTTTTGCAATATTTTGATTCTTGATTTTCAATTTAGTAAATACAAAAATAATGTCTTTTTGGGTATTTTGGCCTTAATCATGCCAGTTTTCGGGCTCTTGTTTGGTTCTATATTTGGCTTCTTTACAAGGTACCGTTGGCAAAATCGAAGAGCCCGTAGGTGCCATGGCTTCTCGCCCCTGATATATTGGAAAAATCGGCCGTAAATCAGCGGGCAAATTGTTTCGTTTTATATAAATTTGACGTTTTTGAGCACCAAAAACCGAAAAAACACCCAAAACTTTTTCTTTAGGATCTGTTAAACATTTAATATTTGGACTAAAAGGTGTATTGGCCGGAATATCAAACAAACTGCCATTTGACTGGGTGGTTTCTTTTAGTTGATTCAGATAATTATAGACCTCCGCATGAATTGTTCTCATTTCAAGTTCAAAATAATAATCTGTGGTACCATCATAGGGAATTCGGGCTACCGGAAAATCACTGATTTTCTGACCATTCAGAAGATTATCTGCAAACAAAACAAATTGTGGTGGCCTCGAAATATCAAAGCAATTATTCCCACACCGATAATTTATAGGCCGATCAGAATTATATTTTTCATAATAGGGAAGGTTCTCATCTGTTCTGCTGCAATCATTTTTACCATAGTCAAATCCATTGTTGCAGGAGGCACAATACAAGACCCTCTCATAATGTATCCAATCCCATTGATAATATTGACCGGGAATTTTACTGTCCTCAAAATCAACGGTAATATTGAATCCATATCTTTGGGGATTGTTTTCAGGAAAATTATTTCTTAAAACAAATTCATCTTTTATTTCTACTATCTGAGGAGGATGCATAAGCTGCTGAAAGTCAGATTCATAGCGTTTCTCATTTTTGAGACGAATACTTAACTTATAGGAATGCCCTGAAATTGCACCAACTTTCTGAACAGACTGATACACACCTTCACCTATTTCTGAGAAAAGTATTTTTTCTCCCAAACTATCAACAATCTGAACTTCCGCTCCGGAAATTGCCTTAGGTGAGGTATCACCGGAAATATTAGGCGAAGATTCATTGAGGTATATTTTATGAAATTTTTCTAAATTGGAAAATGTAGCTTCGATAGTCACAAAAGTTTCTTGTTCGGCCTGACGAAAGTCTCTCAACTCTTCTTCACAGCCAAATAAAAAAAACAAGAAAAAAATTATGCCTAATACCCTCACATTAAAATATTTAAAACTTAAAATTATATGTCAATGAAACTATAGGACTAGAAAATACGCCTAAAGAATAGGCTCTTATCCCAGAATCAGCGTTTTTGAAATAAATAGAATACACATTTTTTCTACCATAAAGATTATATACAGCAAATACCCAATTGTCCTGATATCGTCTGACTTTCATACCCGGATTAGTGACAGTCCACGAAAAATCCAACCGGTGATATAAAGGCAAACGGTCATTGTTTCTACTACTGTACAACGGAAACGACTGTTGATTTAAAACATAAGTACCGGTAGGTGAGGTAAATGGCCTTCCCGAATTAACTGTAAAAACCAATCCCACGGCATTATGCTCATTTGAAACAGTATTCAAAGTAAAATTTAGTGCATGTGGTCGATCATAAAATGATGGGTACCAGACATTTCCAAAGCTACCATTATAAGATTTTTGAAATGTTCTGGAATAAGTATATCCCAACCAACCGGTATTTCTGCCTCTTCTTTTGGTAACCATAAGTTCCAATCCATAAGAGCGGGCCTTTCCGGCAACCAGCTGCGTTTCAATGGCAGGATTTAGCTGCAAATCAGCTCCTGAAACATAATCAAATACATTTTTTGTATGCCGGAAATACATTTCTGCTGAGGCCTCCCATATTCCGTTGGACAATTCTCTGAAATACCCAGCAGAGATAAAGTTGCTGATTTGGGGTTTAATATTGTTATCAGAAAGTTTCCAACGTGCAGTGGGGAGCGGAGTTGTATTATTAGAAATCAATTGCAAAAATTGCCCCATTCGGTTATAGCCTATCTTAAGGTTCTCATTTTCACTTAATTGAATTTTTACCGAAGCCCGGGGTTCAATATTAAAAAATCTGTTTACCGTTCCATTTAAAGTGCTTACCGTAAGCAATGTGTTATTAGATGGCTGAAAATCAGTAGAATACTCTCTTACCTTGGATGGCCCCAAAAGCCTGTACTCAACACCTCTCACGCCTAACCTTATGGCAACCCGGGGCGAAAGCGTCCATTCTTCCTCCAAAAAAGCCGAAAGTTCAGCCGCCCTCTCTTTATCTAAAAGGAGTGGATTTACTGCCGATTTAACTTCTTTATTTAATTCACCAGGCATAATTTCATAAAAAACCGCATTGATTCCTGCATTGATGATCTGATTTTTGCCAGGACTTATTCCGACCATAAATTTTACACTCTGATATTTTATATAATTTTCAAGTAAAAAAGCATTTAACGAATCCGACGACTGAGTTCTGGTTTTATATAAACTATGTACTGATGAAAGTTCAAAATTCAATTTTTCTGATACATATTTATTCCATTTTAATGAAATGTTGTTCTGTCCGTAATTGAATGCTGTTTGCTTTGCAATCACGCCCCTCAAGCTAAAAAGGGAGTCCATTCTGTAATAATCTTTGCTAAAATAAGTGGATACCGAAAAGCTGTTTTGGGAGTTAATTTTAAAGAAAAGTTTATTGGTCAAATCAAGAAAGTTGGCTCTGGTACTTTTCATTTTTACCGGAGCAAAAATTCTGAACCAAAAATCATTAAATGAAAAACGAGACGCTGAAAGTAATGATAGTTTATTTTTAATAAGTGGGATTTCAGCCAAAAATTTATTGGAAATTGGACCAACACCTCCTTGTATCGAGATACTGTCTGTGTTGGCTTCGATCATTTTTATTTCTAAAACTGATGCTACCCTTCCACCAAACCTGGCCGGAATTCCCCCTTTGTATAATTCAAGATTCCGAATTGCATCAGTGGTTAAAACAGAAAAAAGGCCAAACAAATGAGTGGGATTGAATATTGGTGCCTCATCAACCAGCACAAAATTCTGATTCACATTACCTCCTCTGATATTAATGCCATTGGCCCCTTCTCCCACCGATGACACACCTGGGAGTGTCTGAATACTACGAAGTAAGTCAACCTCACCCAGCATGGCAGGTAATTTTTTTATGCCTTTTATATTAAGGTAAGTAACTCCAATGGAGGGTGAACGTGTCAACTGGTTATAGGATGTTGCAGAAATAACCACCTCATCCAACTGCTTAGATTCATCCTTTAACCTAAGATTTAAAATCGTATCTTTTTCGATAGCAATTTCAAAATTCTGTAAGCTAAAACCTACTGAGGAAAATCGAAAAGAATAGATTCCTTTGGGAAAAAACAACTGAAATCTACCTGCAGAATCAGTAGAAGTTCCCAGATTCCTCTTCGAATTAACCGAGATATTTACTCCGGCTAAAGGTCTCTCGGTATAAGAATCCTTCACAATTCCACTAATACTAAATATCAGTCTGTTTTCTTGAGAAAAAGTATTATTTGCAACTAAAAAAGCTACAATAACTGCAAAAACATTCCATACCCGATGCCAACTCATTTTAATTATTAATCGAATACTCTTGAAAGACGGGGTTTTTCGAAATAATATAACCTTCTACATTAAAAGAAGGATCAGTTTCCGAAACCTTAGGATACTTTTTTGCTTCTCCTGAAAATTTAAAAATCAATTTAGATTTGCTCACTGAAAGAGGTTCGATTTTACCGGATGAATAAAGATAACCTTCTCCTTTATTGTTTTTGGCATCAACTACTCTGCCAAACATAAGATTTGAAGCGGCTGCACCGAATATTTTCCCTTCAATAAACTTTTCTTTGTACCATTTTTCCCCGCTTAGATTCAGAATATAATTTCCTCCGTGTTGATTCATAAAATTCATGACAAAATAATTTTCCTTTGCCTCAAGATGTCCTTCAAAAATGGCATCGGTCTCATAAAAATCTTTTCCGTCAACCGAAAGCAAAAACCTTGTCTGTTTGTCTTTTGTCAATTCATATTGTTTATTTATGTCTATCTCCTTTTCACAAGAAACAAACATTAAAACCAGAATAGTAAAGAAAAATATCTTTTTCATAGAAATTAAAATTATAAACAATTATAGATTCAGTTGGGGTGAAAATGGAAAAAAGTCTTAAAGTAATAAGCAATTATTTTTTTCTGTTTTTTAAAATAAGAATGGCTTTTGAAAAAAACACCTCACTCCGATTTAGAATGAGGTGCTTTTATTATAATAGATACAATGAAATTCTTAGTATCCAGCGTTTTGTTTAAGGTTAGGATTGATCTCGATTTCTTTTTGAGGAATCGGATACAACACTCTGTAACCATCAGATTTTTTGTCTCTGTTAACTACAGGATCGTTGAATTTACCAAATCTGATCTGGTCATTTCTTCTCCAACCTTCCCAATAAAACTCACGACCTCTTTCCGCAAGTAAGTTTGCTTCAGTAACTTCAGTAAATGCTTTAGCACCTCTGGCAGTTCTAACCTGGTTAACCAATGTTAGAGCACCTGCTTTGTCACCTTTACGAAGAAGAGCCTCTGCTTTCATCAAAACAACGTCGGCATAACGGAAGAATACATAGTCATTACCCGGAGCATCAGGATTTGAGAAATCAGGAGCATATTTAATACCACGTACACCTTCTCTTTCATTGGCGTTGGTTAAGCTACAAGCTAAAGTGAAATCAAGAGGGTTACCCTGACGGTCTGTCAAAGCTTTTCCATTTTTATCATATTGTACACCAGCTAACCATCCATATTTCAAACCAGAAGCAGAAGCATCAATCACCTCGCCACCTTTTCTGGAATCATCCGCTTCAAAGCTATTGTAGAAATCAGAAAGAGTAGTGAAACCATTCCAACCTGAAGGATTTTGGTTGTAATGGGTAGTCATGAAATAACGGTTTCTGATTGATGATCCGGCGTTCAAACTTTGACCTTTAGTACTGGCAATAGCAAAAATCAGCTCTGTTGATTTCTCAGTATTTTCAGGTGAGAAGTTATCAAAATACTTGGTAGTCAATTTGTAAGTGCCAGAGTTTATAATAGCATCACAGTTGGCGATAACAGCATCCAACTCAGCTGCTGAAGGAGCTCCAATTGTACCAGGAGAATTTGGATCAGCGTTATAAACACCCATATTCAACTGTACTTTTGCAATTATCGCCTGGGCAGCCGCTTTTGTACCTCTACCACTGTTGGCAGTTGTTGCAGCCGGAAGGTCTGGTAGAGCTGTTGTAAGGTCAGCAATAATTTTTGCAGCAGCCTCTTTACGAGACAACACTTTGTTTACAATTGTTCCACCAGTATTTTCTTTAAATGGTACCTGACCAAACAAATCCATGATATGGAAAATATAAAAAGAACGGATAAACAATGCCTGAGCCATAGTGGCTTTATCAACACCTGAAGCAAAAATAACTTCATTAGCCAATGCATGTCCTCTGTTTAAGCCATCCCAAGCACCAACAACGTCAGAACTCTGACCGTTCCAGGTATGGGTATGTATGTTTCTCCAACGACCGGCATCATCCCAGTCAGTACCACGGGTTGGTCCCTGCATTTCGTCGGTAGAATGCTCTTGTAAGGCATAAATGTTAGCCTGATCAGTAAATGCTCCCAACTGGTTAAAAGCTGAGGTTAACTGAGCACTTGGAGCTGCCCCTGATTTATCAAGCTTATCAAGAGCCACATCTTGCAAATTGGAGCAGCTGAATGAGACTAAGCTCATCGCACCAATAAAAAGAGCAGGTTTGAGTTTGTTACTAAATTTATTGTTATTCATTTTCTTATCAATTTTTTTGTATTATTTAATTAAAAGCCAACATTCAGACCAAGGTTAAATGTCTTGTTTTTAGGATAAGTAATATAATCGATACCATTTGAAGGAATACCGTCCATTGATGCCGATGGGTTAGTAATTTCAGGATCAAGTCCTTTGTACTTGGTAATCAAGAACAAGTTCTGACCAGTCAAACTTAAACCTAAACTATTAATATAATTACTCTTAACTTTGAAATTATAACCGATTACCAGGTTGCTCAATCTTACAAAATCTGATTTTTCAACATATTTGCTTGACACTGTCAAACCATCTGAGAAAGATTGTTTGGGGTCTAACCATCTGGAATCTGTGTTGTTACCTTGCTTGATAGCCGGAGCACCCATAAGGGCCAAAGCAGTGTTATTCAATACATAACCACCTTTTTGACCATTAATAAAGATACTTGCATTCCAATTACCATATACAAAACTGTTGGTCAAACCCCACAATGCTTTAGGGAATGGACTACCAAAGTCTTTGGTTTCACCTAACTTAGACAATCCTTTGTCATCATATCCAAGGAATTCAGGAACAAAGAAAGTATAAAGAGGATAACCCACTTTGATAGGTTGTGCAAAAGCACCTGACAATCCCTGGCCATAGATAGCACCAGTTCTAACAGTTGTAAGTGCCAATGACTTAACTTCATTTTTCATGAAAGTAGAGTTAAGGCTGATATCCCAGCTAAGTTTTTTACCAGAAAGAACATCATAATTAACTAATACTTCCAAACCTTGGTTACGAATATCTGCATCAACATTAGACCAGCTTGTAGTTGCAACGTCAGGTTGCAAAGCAGGAAGTGCAAACAACAAATCTTTAGTTGACTTCATAAAATAGTCTAATGATCCTGAAAGACGTCCTGACATCATTGCCCAGTCCAAACCAATGTTTTTAGAAACTGTGCTTTCCCATTTCAAATCAGGGTTAGCTACGTTCTCTTTTCTGATACCACCGTTACCATCAGGTACATATGTATTGATTGTTTGGTTAGCAGGGAAACCTTCTGAGTTACCAGTAATACCCCAGCCTGCTCTCAATTTCAAATCGCTAACCAAGCCACCTTTTTTGAAGAAATCCTCTCCGGCAATTCTCCATGCACCATTAACTGCAGGGAAAATACCGTATTTGTTGTTTTCACCAAATTTAGAAGAACCATCAGCACGTAATGTACCAGTCAAATAATATTTTTCTGCTATATTATATTGAGCTCTTCCAAAGAAAGACTGCAATTCAGAAATATTCTTGTATGAACCGCCGCTGTAAGCTTTATTTGAACCTGTGTTGTCTACAAAACCTAAGTTATTAAGCAATGGGAAGCCAGCAGAGGCAATAAAATAATTGGCATCTAATCCGCTACCAACGTTCTCATACTTGTAATAAGCAAAACCACCTAATAGATCAAGGTTTGATTTACCAAATGTTTTTACATAATTGATAGTATGCTCAAGCGTTGTAGCTTTTTTATTCAAGTTCTGAATACTAGCAAAACCTTTACCACCGTTTGTTGAGTTGTCAAATCCAGGGGTTTTAACATCAACACTTCTGTTAAGAGTACCAGTAGAATTGTCAAGGCCAAAGCTTACTTTGTAAGTTAAACCTTTTACAATATTCCAAGTAGCATAAGGATTAAACATTGTACGGTTAGTAGGACCATAAATGTTTAATTGATTAAGCATAGAAACTGGGTTTCTGAAAGAAATGGTACCAGTTGTATAATAAGTACCATCACCATTTAAGATAGGGAAAGTAGGGTTAGTTGATATTGCTCTGGCAATAAGGTTACCTTCATAACCAATATCTCCTGAAATCGGAGCATATTTATCATTGATGTTTGCTGTAGTAAGGTTAACACCTACAACCACTTTGTTATCAAAAAGTTTGTGAGAAGCGTTAATTCTACCTTGAATTCTGTTTTGGTAAGAATTCTTGATAATACCTTGCTGATCCTGATATCCTAATGAGAAATAATAAGAAGTCTTGTCAGTACCACCACCAAAACTCATGTTGTAGTTTTGAGTCAAAGAAGTACGATAGATTTCGTCTTGCCAGTTATTGTCCTGACCACCGTTGTTAAGTTTAGAGCTTAAATCAATACCGGCTTTTCCCAATTGAGCCAAAAACTCAGTTTTATCAAGTAATTGATATCTTTGAGCTGGAGTAGATACAGCGGTGTTAGCTGAGAAGTTAAATGTACCAGCTCCGCTTTTTCCTCTTTTGGTAGTAATCAAAACCACACCATTAGCACCTCTTGAACCATAAATAGCTGCTGCAGATGCATCCTTTAATATTGAGATGTTCTCAATATCTGCTGGGTTAAGGAAGTTCAATGGGTTTCTTGGAGCTACTGAACCAATACCACCATTTCCACCACCAGTTGGAGTAACGTTTCCACCTTCCAAAGGTACACCATCAACGACATAAAGTGGAGTGTTGTTACCTCTCAATGAAGCAGTACCACGAATAGTAATGTTAACACCAGCACCCGGATCACCTGAGTTAGGAGTAACCTGCACACCGGCTACACGACCAGCCAACATCTGATCTGGAGAGTTGATAACCCCTTTGTTAAAGTCTTTAGTACCAATTGAAGCAATAGCTCCGGTAGCATCTTTAACTTTTTGAGTACCATAACCAACCACAACAACTTCCTCAAGAAGAGCAGCGTCATCTTTTAATGTAACGTTGATTGAAGTACGACCACCAACAGCAATTTCCTGAGTACCCATACCAACCGAACTTACTACAAGGGTAGCATTCGACGGTACACCCGCAAGTTTGTAATTTCCGTCCACATCAGTTGAAGTACCTTTTGTAGTACCTTTTACCTGAACAGTGGCACCTGGCAACCCTGATCCAGAGGCATCAGAAACTTTTCCAGAAACTGTCAGATCCTGAGCGAATACGGACACAGATAAAAACAGAGAGAATAGAACAGAAAACAAGCCTGTGCTTTGTTTAAAGTCTAACCCAAAGCCGAAAACATTCCGACCTCTAAGGTAGAATTTGTTCATCATAGGTTAATTGTTTAAAAATTATTAAAGTAATTTGGTCTGTTGACTCTAAACTTTAATCATTCAAATTTTATATTGAATGATTTTAAGAACCAACTCACAAAACTACAAAAAGAAATTTCTAAAGTCCAAATAAAAAATAAAAAGAAATTCATGTTTTTTAGAATAAAAAATGTCATTTTGACACTTATAAGGCGGTTTTTGATATCATTGCTGGTTTTTTAAGAATTATATTTTGTACAAAGATTATCTTTGCAGAAATAATAGAATTTGTAATGAATCTGGGAAATCTAAAAGGGAATTTTAAAGGAGAATTTCATGATAGTAAAGTAATGAAGACCCTTTATGCAACTGATGCATCGGCTTATAGGGAAATGCCTTTGGCAGTTGCTTTTCCTGCCAATAATCATGACATCGAAATCCTTATTGACTTTGCCTTAAAAAACAACATAACACTGATTCCAAGGGCAGCAGGCACCTCTTTGGCAGGACAGGTAGTTGGAAAAGGTATCATAGTAGATATTTCCCGTACCTACAATGAAATTATTGAGATAAACCAAGCTCAATCCTGGGTGAAATTACAGCCCGGAGTAGTAAGAGATGAGCTGAATATGTCACTGAAAAAACACGGTCTTTTCTTTGGGCCCGAAACTTCAACTGCAAACAGAGCCATGATAGGTGGGATGGTTGGCAACAACTCCTGCGGCTCCAATTCTGTGATTTATGGAAGTGCCCGTGACCACTTGATGGAAGTAAGCGGGTATCTCAGTGATGGAAGTTTTGTAACATTTTCGGATATTACTAAAGAAGAATTTGAAAAAAGAATCTCGGAATATAAAAACAAGAAAGACAGCGACTTAAGCCTCGAAGAAAAGCTTTACTTATTTACATATAAAATTCTATCTGACCCGGAAAATCAGACAGAAATCAGAAGGGAGTTTCCTAAAAGGAGCATTCCGAGAAGAAATACCGGATACGCCATTGACGAGTTGCTCGAAACGGAGGTTTTTAACCTTGAATCGAAAGAAAAATTTAATTTTTGTAAACTTATTGCCGGCTCAGAAGGTACTCTTATTTTCATAACTGAACTAAAATTACACGTAAACCAGCTGCCTCCGCGACATCAGGGAGTGGTGGCAGTTCATTGTAACACTGTCGATGAATCATTAAGAGCCAATTTGATTGCCTTGAAGTATAATCCAAGTGCTGTAGAGCTGATGGATCATTACATACTGGAATGCACAAAGGCCAATAAACAACAAATGGCCAACAGATTTTTTGTAAAAGGAGACCCCGGGGCATTGCTGTGTGTTGAGATATCGAGAGATTCAAAGGAAGAAGTAGAAAAACTGGCAGCTGAAATGGAATCCGAAATGCGGAAAGAGAGCCTTGGTTATCACTTTCCAGTGCTATTCGGTGAGGATATCAAAAAGGTTTGGACTCTTCGAAAAGCAGGACTGGGACTGCTATCCAATCTTCCCGGTGACGAAAAAGCTGTAGCAGTAATTGAAGATACCGCAGTTGATGTCAACGACTTACCTGATTTTATAATAGAGTTTAATGAGATCTTAAGTAAAAACGGCATGTACAGTGTCCATTATGCTCATGCAAGTACTGGCGAGCTACATTTGCGACCCATTATCAATCTGAAAACCCATGAGGGAAAGGCACAATTCAGAATGATTGCAGAGGAGATTTCTACTTTGGTAAAAAAATACAAGGGCTCGCTTTCAGGAGAGCACGGTGATGGTCGTTTGAGGGGTGAGTTTATACGTCAACAGATTGGCGAAAAAAACTATCAGCTCATCAAAGAACTCAAAAAAGTGTGGGATCCGCAGAATATTTTCAATGCCCATAAAATAGTGGATACACCACCCATGGATGAGTTTTTGAGATATACACCCGGACAGAAAACGCCTGAATTCAAAACCATGTTCCGGTTTAAAGATCAGGATATTTTGCAGCATGCCGAGCAATGCAACGGATCGGGCGATTGCCGGAAATCGCATTTGAGCGGTGGAACTATGTGCCCAAGCTATATGGCTACAAAAAGTGAAAAAGACACCACCCGGGCCAGGGCTAATATATTAAGAGAAACCTTGACACTGTCAGACAATCTCAATCGATTTGATTCTAAAGAAATTAAAGAAGTGCTGGACTTGTGTCTGGTATGTAAAGCCTGCAAGTCGGAATGCCCTTCGAATGTAGATATGGCCAAATTAAAAATGGAGTTTTTGCACCAATATCAAAAAGCAAATGGTGTACCGGTAAGATCATGGCTAATAGGAAATTATCCCAAGCTAAACCGATTGGTTTCGACAGTACCCTGGGCGTATAATCTGGTTTTTAAGAACAAACCATTAAGAAAAATCGCAAACAGTGTGGTTGGTTTCCACCCTGACCGCACCATGCCACTGTTGCACAATACTACCTTAAAGTCATGGTTTAAAAATAAATACGGCACTAAGGCTGGTAATTTTGATCGAAAAGTCTACCTGTTCATAGATGAATTTACTAATTTTAATGATGTGCCTATCGGACAAAAAACCGTAGAATTATTGCTGAAGATGGGCTACAGCGTAGAGGTACCCGATCATGTGGATTCTGGGCGGTCTTATCTTTCAAAAGGAATGCTCGATGAGGCTAAAAAACTGGCAGACCAAAACGTAGATTTATTGTCAGAAATTGTAAATGAAAATACGCCATTGATTGGAATAGAGCCCAGTGCCATTCTTACTTTCAGAGATGAATATCCGGAATTAGTAACGGAAAAATTTGCAGAGAGTGCCCTAAGGCTATCCAAAAACGTATTGATGTTTGACGAGTTTTTTGCCAGGGAAGCAGACCAAAAACACATTGACAATTCACTGTTTAACGCAGAAAACAAGCTCATTAAGCTACACGGACATTGTCAGCAAAAATCTGTGGCTTCTATGGTTCCTACCAAAAAAATGTTGGGCTTTGTAAAAGGTTATGAAGTACAATTGATACCTAGTGGCTGCTGTGGCATGGCGGGCTCTTTTGGATATGAGAAAGAACACTACGACCTTTCAATGAAAATTGGGGAACTGGTACTTTTTCCAACAGTCAGACAACAACCTGAAGAGGTAATCATTGCTGCTCCCGGAACCAGCTGTCGCCACCAAATCCATGACGGTACTCAACGCAAAGCATTACATCCAATTGAAATTCTATTTGAGGCTTTGAAATAGTCAGTCTTACAGTGGCAAAAGGCAAAAGTTTTAATTGAAAATTTCAAAAAAACTTTTGCCTATGCAAATATTTTAAACCTTTTACAAGAAACCTCTTAATTGAATACAATCCTGAAATATTGGGCGTCTGATTATTAATAACACTCCTCAGAATCAGTGCGGTATCTTCGGGCAATCATGTCGAGACCTATACCTATGAGTAACAAAGGCCATAAATCAACTATGGAATTGACCGAAAGCTGATTGAGAAACGCCGGAAAATACAATACATATGCGACCAATCCCCAGAAAATCCCTCCAAAAATTTTACCTTTAGCCAAATGATTTGCAGCGATGAATACAAAAATCAACTTCCAGCTTAACCAATGCTCAGGAAGATGAAAGTCTATCATATTGAAGTTATCCATCAAAAAAACGCCTCCCAATGCAATCAATATTACTGACCAAATCACCGACGATGTATTTCTATGCTTTCTCATAATTGTTTTTTTTGACAAAATTATTGTTGAAAATTAATCTGTTAAAAGCAAAATCGGTGGTATGGATATAAATATCGTTAAACGGCATTTTTTCACCGATTAGCTGCAAATAAATAAAATATCTGCTTAATCATTAGCGGTTTAGAAATGAATCCGTCAGGATTTTCCCAAATAAATTGTACTTTTTCAATATTTACACGGTAATGTACCCCGGAAAAAAGCATTGTTTTTGCAGGTAATACTCAATAGCATTAATTTTGTATTCCCAAAAAGAAAAAAATTAGAGGAAAAGACTGAGGAAGAATGTATTTAGAACTTAATACCATCGCAAACGACGACCGTCCTGTATATATTTCAGGTGACTTTTGTAACTGGAATCCTTGTGACGAGCGGTTTTTAATGAAGAAAGTAGATGAAGGTAATTATTTTCTGGACCTCAACAAAGATTTTACATTTGATAAGCCTCTTCGATATAAATATACCAAAGGAGGCTGGGAGCATGTAGAACTTGACATTTTTGGAAATACCAGTCAAAACCGCACACTCTCTCCTATTTTTGAGCCTCATATTGATCACGTTCCGCTTTGGAGGGAAAACGGGTTCACGCCTTTTTTCCCCGAATATATGCCAATCATTGAATCTTTTGAGGTTGAAATTCCCCAACTCAAAAAAATCAGAGATATAAGTGTGGTTTTACCCTCAGATTATCATCTAATGCCCGAAAAAAAATATCCGGTTGTGTACATGCATGATGCCCAAAACCTATTTGGGAAGGGTTCGGTCTATGGCAATTGGGAAATTGATAAACGACTTTCTCTACTCAAAAAACAAGGAAAATCCGATGTAATTATAGTAGCAATCAATCATGGGGAAGAAGACCGGCAGGTGGAATTCTCACCTTATAAAAATCAGGTTAAAGGGCAGGGAATGCGATATGCTACTTTTATTGTCAGAACCCTTAAGCCGCTGATAGACAAAAAATACCGAACCCAACCAGAACGACAACATACGGGCATTGGAGGTAGCTCGATGGGAGGCTTAATCAGTATTTATACCGGCATGATGTATCCGGAGGCCATTGGAAGGCTCATGGTTTTTTCGCCCTCACTCTGGACTTCACCCAAAATATATTTCGATGCCGTTGAGTTTTTTAATCCACTTGATACTAAAATATACCTTTACGGTGGCGGAAAAGAAAGCGAAAGTATGCTTCCCAACATCGAAAAACTCAAAGAAACTATTGAGGGTCAGGGTTTTGAGTCAAACAAAATTTTGATTAAAGCTGAAATTGATCCCGAAGGACTTCACAATGAAAAGCGTTGGGGGCAGGAGTTTCCAAAAGCATTAGATTGGCTATACAAATAAGTAAGATTAAAAAAATAAATTCACTTTCTCGCTTCCGAAATTACACATTTCGAATTGAATTTCTACAAATTGAAAATTCCAGTTTTCTTTGTTTTTGAAAAATAGTACAATAAAGGGATAAAATATTATTATATTGTGGGCATGATTTTTGAGTAAATTTACTTTGAAATATCAGGTTTGATGAGTGGGCCTTAAAAAAATTAGGGATTTGAAATAAATAACAAATTGCACGTTAGATCAGATCCTGAACTTGGCTCCTATTTCTGATTGGACAGAATCATCCAAACTGGTAGTTTTTAGCCTATATAAATTACTTTTTAAAGGTTTTAGTAGGGAGTTTTAAATTCCTTGTTAAAAATATTTAAAGCCATGAAAAACCATAAAATTGAAAAAAAAGGATTCACGGTTTATAAATCGTATCCAATTTTTGCCACTTACCTTATTCTTGGTTCGCTCAAAGTGTTCGGACAAATTCACCATCAATTTGTTTTTCAAATTATGATTTTGGTGGCTACTAATCTGCTTTTGGTCTTTCCATTCCTAAAAAACTATCAGAAAGGCTTTGATTTCAGAATCATCCTTTATTTTATATTTATTTTTTTGGGTCAATCAATCATCATTTTTTACGAGAATCTAACTTTTTTAAAATTGGGGATGCTTTTTTATATATTAGCCAAAATAATGATTTTGCTAACGTTCGATCATCAACATAGAGAAATCAGACTTAAGATGACAAAAGACTATTGGAAGATTCTAAGTCCGCAGGTTTTATCCTTTGGCCTGGCTTACGTGCTGTATAATGATTCGAAACTAGACTCAACCACCTCGATTTTGATAATAATATACTCAGAATTAGGAGCTTTGCTTTTTACTTATTTATTGTACCTAAACAATCTCAAAAATCAGATTTTTATCAAGGTTGGCCTTGTTATTCTACTTATTCATGATACCGTGGGTGGTTATAATTTTTTCCATTTTCACTTTGATACGCATTTCGTAATCACTTATATCCTTGTAATAGCCGGTAATTATTTGATGGGGTACGGTTTGTGGTGCTCCAGAAAAGAGCTTAATAAAAACTTTGATTATTATGCCTCTGTCAATTGGTTTTTAAGTGTCAATTTTGCAAAAACCTCTTTTTTAAAAACATTTTTCCCTGTTCAAAAAAGCAACATCAAAATCCTGGATTTTGAGAAAACAGCAGACAAGTACAATAACTGAATTTTGCATTCAATTTCTCATGAAAAAAAATCAGCAAGCCTTTTGTTAAGTTCTAGTTTTAGTAAGTGCAAAATTCCGTATCTCTGAAGATCTTCCTGACTACACTTATCCAGCTCATCGCAAAGCTGCACCAGTGTTAAGGGATTTAGGTCATCAATTTTTTGAGCTTCCTCCATTATTTGATTTTTGATTTTCAGCAAATTATGAATTTTGGTTTCGGCAACAGAAAAAGTGATTTCATCTTTAAAGTAGCTTAGTAAAGGCTTACAAAAGTATTTTTCACAAACCTTGGGTCTATCGGTTTCCCAAATACTGCAATGGCCCTCCAAAAATTTACATGGCAATAAAAACCCTTCATTTTCAACTATTTTCAATCCTAAACGCCTTGCCAAAGCCTTATCTTCCTGATCAAAAAGATGACCATGACGAAACAAGCTGCCATCGCAACACATCCCGCAGGAAATACACAAAGCAGAGATCTGGTCCATTTAATATTCCATTTTTTTTCGAAAAAAGATAAATAAACAATTAGCCTTAGGAATATCCAAAAATAACGTTTTCTGACAACCTTGAAAATAATCGAAATAATATCTCATAAAATCTGAAATTTCTACTTTCCGAGAGTTCAAAAATATAGAAACTCATTTAGAAACCTGCCGGGAAAATGATTAAAACTTAGCATTTTAAATAAAATTAGGTATTATCAGCCGTATCTTTGCCAATTATTTAGATTATGGAAGAGAATCCTTTTAAGATATTTGATCTCAACAAACAGCTGCTTATGGCAGTGGAGGAGTTGGGTTATACCGAGCCTACCGAAATCCAGACCAAGGCTATTCCACTGATTATGCAGGGGCACGATGTGCTGGGAATAGCCCAAACAGGCACCGGAAAAACCGCCGCCTATGCACTCCCGATTTTAATGAAAGTCAAATATGCCCAGGGGCAAAATGCCCGTTGTGTGATTTTTGCACCAACCCGCGAGCTGGTGATTCAGATTGATACCGCATTCAGAGAACTGGGTAAATATACCGACCTGCGTTTTGTAGCACTCTATGGGGGGCTTGGGCCAAAAACTCAAATTGAAAACCTGAAAAAAGGCGTAGATATTATCATCGCCACCCCCGGGCGGTTTATGGATTTGTATTTGCTGGGTGAAATCCCAACTAAAAGCCTTCAATATCTGGTGCTCGACGAGGCCGACAAAATGATGGACATGGGATTTATGCCCCAAATCAGGAAGATACTGGAGGTAATTCCCAGAAAAAGGAAAAATCTTTTGTTTTCTGCCACCTTTCAGCCAAGGGTTGAGAAACTCTCCGAGGAGTTTTTGGAAGCTCCTTTGAAAATCGAAATTACCCCTTCTGCAACTACAGCTAGCACTATCAGTCAGAAATTATATAAAGTACCCAATTTCAAGACCAAAATCAATTTGCTGGGTTATCTGCTTGACAATAATGACAACATCACCAGAGCTATGGTGTTTTGTCGTACCAAGACTGTGGCCGACAATGTCTTTAAGTTTTTGGAAAGAAAAGTGTTGGGCTCCTCTCAGGTGCGTGTTATACATGCCAACAAAGGCCAAAATACCCGTATGAATTCAGTGGATGATTTCAGAAACGGAAATATCAGGGTGCTAGTGGCAACTGACGTGGCTGCCCGAGGAATTGATATCACGGCGGTATCGCATGTAATTAACTTTGATTTGCCGCTAATCTATGAGGATTATGTGCACCGGATCGGACGCACCGGCAGAGCCAAAATGGAAGGAGAAGCCATCACGTTTTTGTTGCCTTCAGAAGATTATCATCTGGAAAAAATACAGAGGATTATCAGGAGCACAATTCCTGTGGAAGAATTACCGGCAACCGTAAAAATTGAAGAAACTCCTTATGAAGAGCAGCAGCAAATGCTGAAAGAACTTGACAACCAACGTAAGAAAGAAGACCCGACTTTCCAGGGTGCTTTTCATGAAAAATCTGAAAAGAATCAGCGTATCCTGAAAATGAAAATTGAGGCTTCAGAAAAGAAAAAGGCACTCCGAGAAAAGCGGAATGCCGGGAAACCGAAGGCACAGAAAGGGAAGTTTACCAAGAAGAAATAAAGCAATTAGTTTGTCAGAATTTCACATCTGATCATAGGATTATGATAAACTTCAGAATCTTTCGGAATTTTATATCTTATCCAATATCCCTGATTTTTTCTGGAAAAATAGATTTTAGGGTCGGTGCTCCTTACGGCTTCTATACTTTGAGATAACTTATTTTTATTAGGATCAATATTCAGCCATTCCATCGAAACTACAACTCCTTTTTCGCCAAATGGAATACCAAATTGAGAAATATCAACATCAAACCAGCCACTTTTTTTCGCAGAAACCACCAGCCCTTTTGGCAATAAATCTTTGCCAGGGAAGCCCTTTTCGGTGATTTCATAAATTCTTATTCTGAAAGGCGTTTTGAGTTTATTGGCATTTGAAATATAATATCCTACGCTTTTTATTGTACCAAGATAATTTGCCGGGTTTTTAATATGTAATCCATATTCAAAGTTTTCTATCCTGGTATTTGACAAGGTCATGCTTTTAAACATCTTCCTTTTTGTTTTTTCCCCAAGCATTATTTTTTTTCTGTTTAGAGTAACATAAATAGGGTTGAATTCTTTAACATTTTCTTCAAGGATAATTTTAATATTGCTATCAGAAATACCTATCACGGGAATAACCTTAGAATAATATCCGATGTTTGAAATTAATAATGTGTCTGTTTTTACCATTGAGACTTCAAACTTTCCCAGCGTGTCAGAACTCAATCCTACCGTTCTGTTTTTATTAGTGATAATTGAATAAGAAACTGGTTGCCCTTTGATATCAAATATTTGTCCGGAGATGTTCTTTTTGTTTTGTGAAAATGCAAAGAGAGGCAGAAAAAATATGTGGAAGAGCGATAGCTTAATCAAGTATTTCTGAAACATTTTAATACAAATGAGATGGGAAATTAATCAAAATTTTTATTTTAATATATAAAAAGTTATTCTTCATTTCTTACCATTTAACTTTAAAAAATATTCAAAAACACAAATCAGGAATTTGAAAAATCTTAATTAAAAAAAGAGATTCGAGAAAAGCTAAATGCGGAGAATGCAAAGGCCCAGAAGTAAAAAAGTATTAATTTGGGGATTATATTCTCCAAATTTATATAAAAATGGGGATTATAATCCCTGAATTTACAAAAAACCTGCTTTGCTAAAATTAATCAGAAATTCTGCAGCAGGGATCGCAGTATTGTTTGAGCTCCCACGCCTTAGCGTGGAGCGAGTACGAAGAGCCCGGCCGCTGCCCAAAAGAATCATGAAAAGTTATTAACCAGCTAATAGATTCAGGAAAACTTACACAGTAAAATTTTCACCAAAATACCTCATTCACGGTTTATTGCAGTTTTTTGCCGTTTAAATAAATTCCCTTAAGCCTTAGTTTTATAGTTCTTAAAATTGTACTTCAAAAAAACAGCTCGCTATAGATATGAATTTTAATTTGAAAATAGCCACTCTGGTTTTAGTTTCTTCGGTTTACACTTTCGGACAAACCAAAGTCTCCAGTTCCTCAGGCCAGGCACAGGTGTATTCTCTTAGAGAATGTGTGGACTACGCTCTAAAAAACAACCTGAGTATGCAACAGTCCCAAGTGTCGGTTGAGTCAGGTATGGTTACGCTTGATCAGGCAAAAATGGCCAAATATCCAACGGCCAACGGCCAATTTAACCTTAACGGTAACGCAGGTCGTAACGTGGACCCTTTTACTAACGGAATCGTAACTCAAACTATCGGAACCAACAATCTCGGAGTGGGACTAAGTATGCCGATTTACGATGGTTTCAGAAACAGAAATACCGTAGAACGTGCCCGATTGACGCTTGAGGCCCTCCAAATGGACGTAAATACCATGAAAAACAATGTTTCACTACAAGTGGCTCTGGCTTATCTCAATGCCCTTTCGACCGAAGATCTGATAGAAGTAGCTCAAAAGCAGCTGGATGTGACCAATTTTCAGTTTGAAAGAATGGAAAAACTCGTACGTGCCGGTACTATGCCCGAAACCAACCTTTTTGATCTGGAAGCTCAGCGTGCCAACGATGAACTGAGCCTGCTTAATGCCAAAAACAATCATGAGGCCGCTCTTTTGACTTTAAAACAAGCTATGAATGCACCGGCAGATATGATTTTGAAAGCTGAGAGAATCAATGTGCCTGATCCCAATATAATTCAATATGGTGAAACCGCCAATCAGGTATATGAAAATGCTCTTGGTTATTTGCCGGAAATCAAAGCAGGAGAAATCAGAATGAGAGTGGCTGACCGCAACATTGCGATTGCAAAGAGTTTGGGCTTACCCACACTTTCGGCATCCTCCAGCTGGGGTACGGCGTATTCATCGGTAGCAAAAACTATGACCGCAAGTGGTACCACCAATTCTCCGATTCCGGTATCAGCCGAATTTCAGGGACAAATCATTCCGTTTGTGATCAATTTCCCACAAACCACTTATACTTCTGAGGGCATCAATTATTTCAAACAACTGGGCAATAACCAAAACCTTAACTTGGGGGTGTCGTTGAGAATCCCAATATTTAATGGCTATAACCAAAAATATCAGACACAGGCTGCAACGATTCAGAAAAAACAAACTGACCTGCAGAATAAGTCAACCAAGCTGCAAATCAAGCAAAATATTGACCAGGCTTATATCACTATGCTGAACGCCCAAAAGCGGTATTCGGCCACTCAAACTCAGGTCAATGCCCTGGAAAAGTCGTTTAAAGCCATCGAAACCCGTTACAATGCCGGTGCCAATAATTTCATGGACTATAATCTGGCAAAAACCAATCTCGATAGAGCCAAAAGCAACCTTGTGGTAGCCAAATACGATTATATATTCAGAATAAAGGTTTTGGATTTTTATCAAAACAAACCGTTGGAATTTTAAAATAAACTAAATAATATATTGATTATCAAATACTAAGAAAACATACCAATGAAAAGGAACTCAAAGAAAATATGGTGGATACTTGGAGGTATTATACTCGCTCTTATTCTATTTATTGTAATCGGGAAAAAAGCAGGCTGGATCAACAGTGAGAAACCTACTGAGGTAGAGCTGACCAAAGTTGTAAAAGGTAACTTGACAGAAACTGTTTCGGCTTCAGGTAAAATACAACCCGAAGTAGAGGTAAAAATCAGTCCTGATGTGCCAGGAGAGATTATTGCCTTGTATGTGAAAGAAGGTGACTCTGTACAGAAAGGACAGCTGCTTTTGAAAATCCAGCCTGAGAACTACGTTTCGGTAGTGGAAAGATTTAAAGCTGGTGTAAATCAGTCTCAAGCATCTGCTGAGCAGGCAAAATCTTCGATAGCCAGAGCAGAGTCTCAACTCTTGAGAACACAGGTAGAATATAATCGTCAGAAGCAGCTTTTAGCCGAAAAAGTGATTTCTCAGGCAGAATTTGAAACAACCGAAACCAATATGAAAATAGCCAAGCAAGATCTGGAGGCAGCAAAAGCTAACTATCAGGCTGCACAGTTTGGAATCAAAAGCTCTCAGGCGGCCTTGAAAGATGCTTCAGAAAACCTCAGAAAGACCAATATTTATGCTCCTATGACAGGTATCGTGTCAAAACTTGCCGTGGAGTTAGGTGAAAGAGTAGTGGGTACTTCTCAGATGGCCGGTACCGAAATGCTAAGAATAGCCAATCTCAACAACATGGAAGTGAGAGTTAATGTAAACGAAAACGATATCGTAAGAGTGGGTATGGGTGATACTGTTATAGTGGATGTGGATTCATACGCATCGTCTGGCAAGAAATTTAAGGGTATCGTGACCCAAATCGCCAACACTGCCAATGGCACAGGAGGATCGCTCACCGCAGCCGCAAGTAATTCTACTGAATCCGTTACAGAGTTTGAAGTAAGAATCAAAATCCTTCCGAGCTCATACCGTGAATTGGTCGATTACAAAAAAGGCCGTAAGTATCCGTTTAAACCTGGAATGACCGCCACAGTGGAAATTGTGACCAATACCAAGTCAGGTGTACTTTCGGTGCCAATATCGGCAGTGACAACACGGGTTGAAAACAAAAAATCTGACAAAGCCAAAGAAGGCGGTGATGACGGAATGGGATTGGGTGCAGTGGACAACGAACCTGTTAAGAAAGAAGTACCAAAAGAAATCGTGTTTGTCAACGACAAAGGTGTAGCCAAAAAACGTGAAGTAAAAACCGGAATCACCGATACCGGTGCTGGTACAATTGAAATCATTTCTGGTCTAAAAGCTGGTGAGGAAATCATCTCCGGGCCCTTCCTTGAGGTATCTAAAAAACTTAAAGATGGCGACAAAGTAGCCCTCAAGAAAAAAGAAGAAAAGAAGAAAGAAGATTAAACTCTGATAGCACCAATACTAAAGCAGCGACCCAAAATCGCTGCTTTTTTGGTTTTCAGAGATAACCTTATCTAAAATCCCTTATTTTTGAGCAAATCTTAAATATCATGAAAAAAATATTCTTCCTTACTTTGCTTTTGTGCCTCGGTATTGCCGCCAAAGCACAGTTCCCACAGATGCAGGCTCTTACCGACCAGATCACCCAGCACGAAAAAATCTACACCAGAGCCGAAATGGCAAAAATGGTAAGTACGCTCAAGAAAGAAAACATACTCAACGATGAGGGAGAAAAGATTATCAACGGCTACCTGCTTGATGGGCAGCCCCTTGCGATATTCGACTCAAAAGTCACCCTGAAAGAAGAACAAAAAAGTATGCTGGATATTTATGGCGGCGTACTTAAGGCTGTCGATAGCCTGCTCATGAACAAAACCGCCATGCTGGGCTTTCTGGGCTATCTCGATATGGCCAAAAACTTCGAAAAAGTAAACCTGAAAAAATCGCCTGAAAAGTTTAGGCTCAAGCCCATTTTTGGTGCTAAAATGAGCTTCGATGTGAATTTACAATATGACCAGAATAACCCGCTCAAATACACCTATGACAATGAGAAAGTGAGGCCCTATTATATCTCTACTATGAAAAGTCTGCAATCGGCCGGCTTGATTTCTGATCTGGTTTTGGCTGATGCCCTCCTTTGGCTCGAAAAAGACGAAGTCGATATTTACCGCGACTTCAACGTGTTTTTCTACACTGCAGCCCGAAACCTTTTTTATGAAAACTATGAAAGTTTTAGAAAAAGCCAATTGTCAAAAATTGACTCGCTGCAAAATGCCGGCTTGCTTTCCGTCCAAAATTCCAACAGCCTGAAAAGCCAGGTGAAAGATTACAAGCTTTTGGAAAAAAGCCGCATTCTTGAAAAAATTCCCGGTAGTGTGATTTTGAAAAAGTCTGATTTTATGGGCTTAAGCAAGCTTGACTATTACAAAAAACTCACAGCCGCTGTCAGCAAGTTGATTCCCGAACTAAAAATTGAAGAAATAAGCCTCAACACCATCCCTGTCGATGATGTCGTAAAAAAAGAAAAAATCAATTTGGATAAATTTATCCCCGGTTTCAACATCAATGACTTCATGACTTTCAGCCAGGATGACCTGCAAATCAAAATCGGAAATGATACTTACAAACGAACATTCGAGGACTTCTCCGTAGTGAGCGACAACCCAACTTTCGGGAAATTTCTGGAACAAATCTTTAAAATAAAATCAAACTTCTGGATTTCAGACCCTAATATCCAGCTGTTTAACGACTATCTTTCTGATATTGGCCATCCAAAACGTTTACTTTTGATAGGAAACGAGATGAGTCTTTTCCCAAAACCCTCATTTGAAGAAAAAACACTGATGCTATTGGATGAAGCCCAGTTTGAAGTCGTAAAAAACAAAATGGCCGGAATCAAAAAAATGGTGGGAAATACCGCCTATTTTGACCGCAGCAACAGTATCGAGACCCTCATGGGTGTAGCCGAAAGTCTGCAGAATATGGCATATATCCCGGCTGGAGTTAACCTCCGACAGTTTATTCTTGACAACCGCAGTACCAAATCCAACAACTACAAGGATCTTTTAATCAGCAGATCACTCATGTCATCCTCTGATTACATTGGTCAACTTCCGGCCATCACCGAAATCAAAGATTTGGTGGAGCTCAGAAACACATTCCAAGCTATCAAGCTAAAAGCCGGTGACAGTTTCCAACCCGAAGCCCTCCATGACAACTTTGATCAGGCAGCAAAAGAAGAAGCCGGAAAACCTGTTCATATAGAATTTGGTTTCAAAGCCAATGGTATCGAATACCTCGATTCCCTCACTTATGACCCAAACAGCTATATGGCTTTAGGTTTGGCAGGCTATCCATCGCAGATAATTGGAAATATCAATGCAGCTTTGGGTAACGGTAATAAGAAAATCAGGATGTTTAAGGATGAAAAATTCCAGTCGCATCTAATAATGTTGTCCCCTGAAAAAATAACTGAATTACAGGAAAAAGTAGGGTTTTATATCGAAACTGATGTACAACAAGCGGCGGTCGAAGTGGTAGAGCAGGCTGTTTCAAATATGCTCCAAAAAGACACCGTTTTGAATTTCCTTAAAACCAATGACCTCATCGCAGATTCCGATGTAGAAAGAATCGAGGCATCAGGAATCGAATATTTCGAAAATGCTCAACAGGTTTTCCAATACCTCAAAGACCGCTTGGAAATCGACATCAAAGATTATATTACAAAAACAGAAGAAGATTTCATTTCGGATATCCTTAAGAAATCAGTCGAAAAATTCCTTCCGGGTTCGGTTTTGAAAATTACAAGCATTGAAAAATCACCGGAAAACATTGATGATTTTATCGTCAAATTTAAAGTTGACGACGAGGAATACTATCAATATTTTTACAGCATTGGATTTACTTTCAGGCAAATAAAAGAGCAATCGGGTACTGAAGATATGTATTTCGAAAAAATATACTTCCCGCAGTCATTTATCAATGTACTTCGTGCCGACAAAGGCTTACCGGCCAATATTCAGCAATACTACGATAATCAGTCAAAATACTATTTCGTGGCAACTACCGACGATTTCAACATAAAAATGGCTACCTATACCGGCTCTACACCAGGTAAAAAAGAAATCCTGGAAATGTTTAAAACACTTTCTGCCAGCAAGTTAATCAAAGCAAAAACAGAAGCTGAACTCAATGAAGCTGTAAAAATGTATCGGGCAAAAGCCCCTTCCTATACAGCCAATGACATGTTTGATGAAGACACCCACATCAGGGTTTTGTTTGAAAACACTACTACCCAAAAAATACCTGAATTCCTATCATTTCTCAGCGAAAATCAAATTCAGATTCAGCAATATATCGATAACATCGACAAGGTCAATACCGAAAAAGACCTCGAGCTGCAAAAAGAGAGCCCGGCTGCAAAAATCATCAGAAAAGGAAGTTTCATGATTTATGGCAAAAAGGTGGCTTTTGAAATCTCTCTTTTAGGCGAAAACGGATACTATTGTGACTTTGATGAGTTTTTTGAGAAAATCATAAAACCTGTTAACACGGCCATTGGTACCCGAAACCCTAAAAAGCTCTATTTGGGTGAAGACCTGTTCCTGTATTTTCTCACTCCAGATCAAAAAACCACCCTTGAAAGTCTGGGTATGTATTTCAGATAAAAGCGTTTAGAATAATTTCTGACAATATTGAATATCAAAGGATTATATTGAAAAAAAATTAACCCTAGGTTTTAATAAAACTTAAATAAAATGAAAACCTTGAAGCCAATCTTCAGTGTTTAGAAAATTTTATTGCTCTAAATTTATTTTCCGGTTGTTGAGTATCAAAAATTTTCGTGACACTTTGAAGATTGTTCCCTTTCTTTGAATACTTTCTTTGGGAAGGCAAAGAAAGTATTGCCCCTCCGGCGAGGAGACGCAAGTATGAATTAAACTAAGACCAGGCTATAAAATTCTGATTATAAATATTTTGAATAACCCAAGCTTCCCAATTTTAAAAATTTAAAATAATACACAACATTTGGATTTATTTTCTAAAACCGGAATCAGATTAAAATTATCATCGGGAAGTAAATTTCGTAAATTTGCCACCAAAAAACGATTCAACAAATGACCATAACCATTATCGGGGGAGGCAGCTGGGCTACCGCTCTCATCAAAATACTTACCGACAATAACCATAAAATCAAGTGGTGGCTTCGCAATACCGAGGCCATCAACCATATCAAAAAGCATCATCATAACCCGGAATACCTCAGTGGCGTGGAGCTGCACCCCTCAAAGGTAAAGCCCTATCACAGCCTCAAAGATGCTCTTAAAGGCACCGAATGGGTGGTGCTGGCCATCCCGGCAGCATTTGTTGAGTCGGCATTGTCAGAGCTCAGTCCCGAAAACTTCAAAGGTAAAAAGGTCGTATCAGGAGTAAAAGGGATAGTCCCTGGCAAAAATTTACTGGTCACAGACTGGCTTTCTGCCCAATTCCAAATCGACAAAAAAAACCTCGCTGCCATAGCCGGACCATGCCATGCCGAGGAGATTGCTCTCGAAAAACAGTCTTATCTCACCATTGCCTCCGAAGGCATCGACACCGCCCAAGCTTTTGCCACTATGATGGCCAACCGATACGTCAAAACCTCCCCTTCTACCGACATCGACGGGGTTGAATACGCCGCCGTCATGAAAAACATCGTGGCCCTCGCCTGCGGTATCACGCACGGGTTGGGTGCCGGAGACAACTTCCAGGCCGTGATGGTTTCCAACGCCATGCTCGAAATCGAGCGTTTCGTGGACAAAATCTCACCTTTTCAACGCCAAATCAACGCCTCCGCATACCTGGGCGACCTGCTCGTTACGGCCTACTCGCAGTTTAGCCGCAACCGCACCTTTGGCAACATGATCGGCAGGGGGTACTCAGTTTCCACCGCCCAAATGGAGATGAAAATGATAGCCGAGGGGTATTTCGCTACCAAAAGCATTCAGGAAATCAACAAAAACCTGGGGGTAAACATGCCCATTCTTGATTTTTCATATCAGGTTTTATACAAAAAAGCCCCCTTGCTCAAAGCCTTCGAGAGCCTGAAAGATAAGCTTATCTAAAATGTTATGGGCGTGCCACCCCAACTGATGACTTGTCAGTCATCAGTTGGGGGTCGGGTGTTCGCTACTCGCCTCCTCCCACGCTTAGGGCGTGGTGCGGGGGCTCAAACATGCCACTCACCCCCTCACGCGGGCATTTCCTTCCAGAAAAAATAATATCGTGGTGAAAATTTGGCTAAAGCCAATGGTCTTATTGTATCGTATTTTGACAAATGGGCTAAAGCCCATTTCTATTGAATATATTACTCTAATTTCCCATCTCATTCAATTCCCTCCAGCTTTAGCTGGAGATTATATTTAAACGCAAACAAAATCCCGGGTTTAGCCGAATTTTCATCACGAAAAATAATTTGAAAAAAATTAAAATCTACATTCAAGGATTTTTATCTAAATTTCAAATAAATATCTTTTAATCTTAAATGGAATATGACTACATCATCATCGGCAGCGGTTTTGGGGGCTCGGTTTCGGCATTGCGACTTTCCCAAAAAGGCTATAAGGTGCTGGTAATCGAACAAGGAAAATGGTTTAACAAACCCGAAGACTTCCCTAAAACCAACTGGAACCTCAGAAAATGGCTCTGGATGCCCGCTTTGGGTCTAAGAGGAATTTTCAAACTCTCGTTTTTCCGACATGTAACGGTACTCAGTGGCACAGGTGTAGGTGGGGGCTCATTGGTATATGCCAACACCCTCCCCATTCCCAAAGATGAATATTTCAACACAGGCTCATGGGCCAAACTCGCTGACTGGAAGTCTGAACTCGCTCCGTTTTATGCCTTAGGAAAGAAAATGCTGGGTGCTACAGCTCACCCTTACATGAGCCGCAGCGACAAAGCCATGCAACAGCTTGCCACTGAAATAGGAAGACCAGAGGCCTTTGAAAAAACCGATGTAGCGGTGTATTTTGGAAAACCGGAGGTCACCGTAACTGACCCATATTTTGATGGCCAGGGACCCGACCGCACCGGTTGCTGCCTCTGCGGTGGTTGTATGGTAGGCTGCCGGTTCAATGCCAAAAATACCCTGGACAAAAATTACCTGCACCTGGCCCAAAAAGCCGGAGCGAAAATTTTGGCCGAAAGCCGTGTCTTTGATGTAAAACCAATTGGAGAACAAGGCGAAAACGGTTATGAAGTGTTTTTCAAACCTACTTTTTCCACTTTCGGAAAAACTCAAAAAATAAGAGCCAAAGGGGTAATTTTTGCTGGAGGAGTGATGGGAACTGTTAAACTACTTTTAAATTTAAAACGCACAAGTCTGCCCAATCTTTCTGATAATCTTGGGCATGACATCAGAACCAACTCTGAGAGTCTTATCGGTGTTACCACTTTTCAAAAAGTGGATATGACTGAGGGAATAGCCATAGGTTCAATAATCCAGCTGGACGAGAGCCGCCATGTAGAACCCGTAAAATACTCTGCCGGTTCCGGATTCTGGAGATTATTTTTCGCCCCAATGGTTTCCGGCAACTCCATGGTTTCAAGAGGTTTGAAAGCCATCGGAAAGCTTTTCACCGAACCCTGGAGCCATTTGAAAGCATTTGCGATTGACGATTGGAGCAAACGCACCCTCATCATGCTTTACATGGAAAGTATTGATTCTACACTAAGATTTTCAAAAGGTCTTCTCGGAAATATGACCTCCCGACTCAGCAGTGGCCCACCTCCCAAGGGCAATAATCCCAAAGCACAGGAACTGGCCCGAAAAATGGAGAAAATCATTGACGGAAAAGCAATGGTAATGAATATCGAAACCATTCTGGGCATACCCACTACAGCACACATCCTGGGCGGGGCGGTGATGGGAGAAGATGCGACAGCGGGTGTTATTGACCGTGACAATAAAGTCTTTGGCTATGAAAATATGATGATTTGCGACGGTAGCATGATTTCGGCCAATATTGGAGTTAATCCAAGTCTTAGCATTACCGCAATAACCGAACGGGCCATGAGCTTTATTCCTGAAAAAAAATAAGCCGTCGGAGAATTTATTCCCGACGGCTTCACTATTTTCAATCAAGCAATTACTTCATTTTCAGCACATTGTTTACTTTTTCTACTACCAAAGTTTTAGGAAGTGTAAAGTCTTTTTGCAAAAGAATATTTCTGCTCGATGCACCTATTTTTACGGTATATTTTCCACCTTCTGCCACCCATGCCGAAGTTGTATCGTCAAACGAGCAAAGGTCTCTAGGCTCAAGGGTAAATGTAAGCGTCTGTGATTCTCCCGGAGCCAATAGTTTTGTTTTTGCAAAACCTTTTAACTCTTTCTCAGGTTTGTCGAGCTGTGCTACGGGTGCCGAAAGATACAGCTGAGCTATTTCTTTCCCGGCTACTTTTCCGGTATTTTTTACAGTAACAGTCGCCACTATGTTTTTACCGAAAGTCGGGCTGCTGAGTTTTAATCCTGAATATTGGAATGTGGTATATGAAAGTCCGTAACCAAATTCATACGCAGGCACAATATTTTTCTTGTCAAAACCCCTGTATCCAACATAAATACCCTCGAGATATTCTATTTCGGCGGGTTTGCTACGCATAAATCCACCAAGCGTATGACCTGTTTTATCTTCAATTTCTTTTCCCGGAAAACCCGGAGCAGCGGGTTCATCCTCATATTTTACTGAAAACGTAGTGGCAAGTTTTCCTGAAGGGTTAACTTCTCCGCTCAAAATATCAGCAATGGCATTACCGGCTTCTTGACCGGGCTGCCAGGTGAGCAGAATACCATCTACAAGACTTTTCCAGCTTGCTGTTTCCATTGGTCCTCCTACGTTAAGAATAACCACCACTTTTTTGCCCTGTGCATGGAATTTTTCTGAAACTGCTGCAATCAAAGCTTTTTCTGCGTCGGTGAAGTTCAGGTCATTTTCAACTTTTCTGTCAATAAACTCGCCTGATATCCTTCCGATAGTAATTATTGCCAAATCAGCCGTAAGTGCTTCATTCATATCCAGTTGTGCTACCGGCAATTCGTTAATAACCGGAGGTGGCATAAATGGCGACCTGTTTTTCGGTTGTTTGTCTTTTTCCTCTTTCAGATATTTCTCATAAGCATTTTGGATATTTTTATTCAATCCAAAACCTGCATTTTCCAGACCCTGAATGAGTGAAATCGTGTAGGCTTCGTTGACGTCACCGCTTCCTGTTCCACCTGAAACCAGATTATAGGCAAAGTTTCCGAAAGCTGCAATTTTCTTACCTTTGGCCACCGGTAAAGCTGCATTATCATTTTTTAATAATACCATACCTTCAGTGGCCGCATTTCTTACTACTGCCTGATGAGCCACCAGATTTGGCTTATTGGAATATTTATATCCTGCATAAGAAGGCGATATTTTCATGATATCAAGAATGCGTTCTACGTTGATATCAAGCACTTTTTCGTCTAATTTACCTTCTTTTACGGCGTTAACGATGGCTTCATATTGTTTGGTTGTACCCGGCATTATCAGGTCGTTTCCGGCTTTCATTTGTTCTACAGGATTATCGCCCCCAAACCAGTCAGTCATCACAAATCCTTTGTATTTCCAATCGCCACGAAGTACATCTGTCAACAGTTCACGGCTTTGCGAAGTGTAAGTTCCGTTAAGTTTATTATAAGAAGACATAACCGTCCATGGTTTTCCTTCTTTTACAGCAATCTCAAATCCTTTCAGATAAATCTCTCTTATGGCTCTTTGACTTGCTTTTACGTTGATGGTATTTCGGTTAGTCTCGTGGTTGTTTAACGCAAAGTGCTTCAAAGAAGTACCTACACCCTGACTTTGGATTCCCCGAATAATGGCGGCACTCATTTTCCCGGCCAGATAGGGGTCTTCAGACATATACTCAAAATTCCTTCCTCCCAGCGGGTTGCGGTGTATGTTGATGGCTGGTCCCAAAATCACGTCCACACCATATTCTTTTACTTCATTTCCCATTGCTTTACCTACCTTATCTATCAACTGTGTATCCCAGGTACAAGCCAGTAATGAGGAAATAGGAAAAGCAGTAGCGAAATATTTTTGTGTTTCATTGGGTCTGTCAGGCATAATTCTCAAACCTGCAGGGCCGTCAGCTACTACCATACCTTTAATACCAACCCTTGGAACGTCCGCCGTTGTTCCGGCAGCTCCAGGCACACGGGTTTGTGTCTGCCCTACCACAGGGCCACCACTCATTTCAGCAGGCAATGTAATCCCCGGCATGTTCATACCCATCCCAACCACCAGACGAGCCTTTTCTTCCATAGTCATGGAGGCCACAATCGCCTTGCTGGTTTTTATTTGAGCTGATGCTACAACAGCAACAAAGCAGAAGACCGTCAACAGTTTTACTTTCATATTTTTAAAATTTATTTGGAGAAACCTTATTGTATCACTTTGATAAAATAAGAACAAATGTATTATGTTTTGCAGGAAAGAAATATGGAATTGGTCAGTTTTTTTTCTGAGAAGAAGGAAATTCCACAAAATACTTGTCAACCAATTTTATATATCGGGTAAAAAAATCAGCCCCCCATTGAGTTTTAACGGCTGAAATAACTGTAAAATAAAAGAAGCTATTGCACAAAAGGAGCAGGATAGTAGCCGAAAATTTTCATCCTCACACCATTTGAAAAAGATTATTCAGGTAAATTTTTCCTCAAAAAATTAAGAAAATTTCCACTCATTATTTTCTCAATATCAGAAGATACATAACCTCTTTTATCAAGCAGGACGCTTAATTTCTGGAGATCTGCGATGGTTTTCAGGTCATAGGGGCATTGTTCTCTTCCAAAAGCCCCGTCAAGATCGGAGCCGATACCGGCATGGTTGGCATTCCCTGCCAACTGGCACACGTGATCAATATTGTCCACCACATGCTCCAGACTACAGCCTGTGTTTTCCGGAGTCGAAACACCTCGCACCCAGTCTGGCATCAGCATCCAGGCATCCAGGGCCGCCCCTATTACTCCTCCTCTTTTGATAATGGCAAGTATTTGCTCATCAGAGTATTGGCGGTTATGATTCACAAATCTTCTGGCATTGTTATGACTAGCCAATAATGGCCCGGAGTAGTATTCGATAGCTTGCCAAAAGGCATCATCACACAGGTGAGTCATGTCGAGAATAATCCCCAAACGTTCAATTTCTTTTAATAAATCCAAACCATTTTGGTTCATTTTCCCTGTGGAATTGGTGCCATTGGCATATCTGCCTTCACGGTAATGAGCAGGGCCAATCGCCCTTAGTCCGCTTTCCCAGGCTTTTTCCAGATAAGAAACCTCCACAATAGAATCAGCCCCTTCAAGGCTCAAAATATATCCAATGGTGTGCTTATCGGTATTCCAGGCATTCAAATGGGCTTCCAGATCTGTCTTGTTTTTAATCATTCTCATCTCACCGGCCTCTTCCATTGCTTTATACCATGCCAACTGGCCCTGGGTCTGAGCCCAGGCTTGAGCAGGCGAATTCCAGCCTGGTAAATCACTCTCCGGCTTCACATAGCGGGCAATTTGGGTGGCAACCACGAGTCCGATATTTCCTTTTCTCAATTCAGGAAGCGAAACTGTTGCCCTACCCCGGTCAGGCTTATCGGTTAAACTTTCCTCCCGACTATTAATCTCCGGCAAAGGTCTGGTAAGGTCACGATTCCATTCCAAAGCGTTCATCGAAAGGTCAAGGTGGGCATCTAAAACAAACATATCTTGATGAATAACAGCTAGTTAGGCTTTATATTTTTAAAAAATTCCAAACAGGGCGGTCCTCCTATGCCCTCTTGCATCGGGCATAGGAGTCAGGCTTTCGCCACTCGCTCCACGCTAATGCGTGGGAGCTCAAACAATGGCTCTATCCTTACCGCAAGACTCCTTCAAGAGGTGTCCGATCCTGTTTTTGATTCCAGATATTAATGACATCCATTTTTACGGCATCACCGTCAAACTTACAAATAACAGTCTCGGTGTGAGGGCTTTCAATGTATCTGAGGGTAAATTCAAGGGTGTTTTCATCAACCCAGGTGAAGCTCCCTGTTACGTCAAAAGCAGGAAGGCCTTTTCTATTGGCCATAGCTCTGGCCACAAGATATGGTCCAAACTTGGTGGTTTTCTGATAATTCCATTGCTCTCTTCCAAAGCTTATCAAATGGTCAGTAGAGTCGGTCCTGAGTTTAAGTAAGCAGCTTTGGCTGTCAAAACTAAAGCTTGCTGAAATTACTTTCTTCGCAACTTCCCCTTTGAAAATCACGTCTTTGCCACTCAAATATTTTTCCATTTTACTTGAGTTGATTTTGTCAGGAACGCCCAATTTAAGAGCTTTAAGTTTGTCGCTTAATCGCGTCAATTCTTCCTGATTAGGCTTTAGAGGCTTTGGACCCATTGCGGGTAGAATATTCTCCCACATAAGGTTGATTTCGCTCTGCATATCAGTGGTTTCGGCAGTGAATATCACCACTGCGTCTTTCTCGGGCAACATGATGATAAACTGTCCGTTGGCTCCGTCGCCACGATAACCATTGTTACGGCATCTCCACATCTGGTAACAATAGCCTTGCAGCCAGTCACTTTTGGCAAGTTCCTCAGCTGAGGCATCAGGTTTTTGCATAATTTTCATGGTCGAGGCTTCGTTGACCCATGCTTCAGGTAGTATTTGCTTGCCATTCCACTTGCCTTTTTGTAAAAACAATTGACCAAACTTGGCCATATCTTCGGTCTTCAATCTAAGTCCCCAGCCGCCCACGTTGATATCATTAGGATCCACTTCCCAGTCTATATTTTTGATTCCCAGCGGCTCAAACAATCTTGGGGTTAAATAGTCTATAATCTTTTGACCTGTCACTTTCTGAACAATAGCCGACAGCAGGTAGGTAGCCGCAGAATTATAGAGAAACTTGGTTCCGGGCTTATTTTCGATTGGCCAGGCAAGGAAACTTTTTATCCAATCATTTCCAGCCATGATATGGCCGGGCTCTTTTTCCATACCTACGCTCATGCTCAGCAGATCTTTAACTTCCAAAGCTGCCAGGTTATCACTTATTTTTTCCGGTAATTTATCAGGGAAAAAACTGATTACTTTGTCAGTCACTTTTAGTTTTCCTTCACTTACTGCCAACCCAACTGCTGTGGCAGTAAAGCTTTTGGAGCAAGAGTACATAGTATGTCGGAGATCTGACCGATAAGGATTCCACCAACCTTCTGCCACCACTTTTCCGTGACGAACAATCATCATGCTATGAAACTCCACATTGGATTTTTCGGCGGCTTCAAGGAATTTTATGATAGCTGATGATGGAATACCTTCTGCTTCGGGAGTACTTCGGGGAAGTGAGCCCTGAGCCCAGGCATAAACAGAAATCAGAAGGAAGAAGAATATTTTTTTCATTTTGTTTATATTATTTAAGGTAAAAATATCGGTATTCTAAATTTCACCCCTAACAGGGTTTTGAGTTCCTGGTTTTCTTTTTTCTTATAATTATTTCATCCCTACGGGAATTAAGTTTCACTTTTAGGTTAAGTCCTTCATTTCCTATTAAACCTAAATTTTCATTTTGTGAAAAAATCACATACTCCATTCGGTAGGAACACGATCCCAACGATGCTTTTTGAGCTCGGAAAGTAAGTCAACATCAAGACCAATACCATCACTACAGCCCATATTGATTTCCACGTTTTTGATACGTCGCATTCCGGGAATAATTGTTGAAATATCGGGATTGGCTAAAATAAACCTGAGAGCCATTTGGGCCATCGACATATCCTGAGGGATCAATGGCTTGAGAGCATCGGCATGTTCTACGCTGGAAATGAGGTTTTCGGGTACAAAATATTTTGAACGCCAGTCATTCTCGGGAAAAGTAGTTTCTTTGGTGAAAGTTCCGGTTAGGGTGCCTTCGTCAAAAGGAACGCGGGCAATCACAGCTATGTCTTTTTCCCGACAAAGCGGCAAAAGGTTATCTTCCGGTGCCTGATCAAAAATGTTGTAAATCACCTGTACTGAGTCAATTAGGCCGGTCTTTATAGTTTCGAGTGAATTATCCAGTTCCCAACGGTTTACACTTATTCCCCAGGCTTTAACTTTTCCTTCCCTGGTGAGTTTTTCTATAGTGCTTTTCCATTCGTCCTGAGTGGCCCATTCGTCTTCCCAAACATGAAACTGCTGCAAATCGATGGATTCCACTCCCAGGTTTCTCAGGCTACTTTCGGTGTATTCAACAATGTAATCAGCGGGAAAAACGTCTGCGATATTGAAACCTCTTTTTGAGGGCCAGATACGATTCTTGGGTGGAATTTTGGTTGCCACATAAAGTTTCTTTCCTAAATTCCTTTTGACGGTTTTATTCAGAATTTCCTCGCTTTTACCATTACCATAGGCCCAGGCGGTGTCAAAAAAATTGCAACCCAAATCAATTGCCCGGTCTAATGCAGCGTTTACCTCGGTTTCTTCGGAGCCCGTCCAACCGGCCATTCCCCACATTCCGTACCCCATCTCGCTAACCATCCAGCCGGTTCTTCCAAATTTTCTGTATTTCATTTTGTAATAAATATTAATTCAAATGTAATCAAAAATAGCAGCAGGGATCGTAGCATTTGTTTGAGCTCCCACGCTATGGCGTGGCAGGCCGCTGCCCTAAAAACTAATACCCCCTCAATTTGCTATTTCCAGTGTTATTCCGAAACTCATCCAAAGTATTATTTGCAATGGTTTTTAAGGCTGAAGAGTCATTAAACATCGTAAGAAATTTAAATCCTAAATCCGCAAATAGTCTTGCATTTTTAGGATTTCCGGCATGAATTCCTGTTATGAGATGATTCTCTTCGGCTACTGCCAATATTTCTTTTAGGATTTGCATAAAGCTCGGATCTTTAAAATTTGCCAATTTTTTATAACCCAAGGAAGCACTCAAGTCCCATGGCCCCACATAAAAACCGTTTAGATGTTCTACTTGGGCCATTTCCCTCATGTTTTTGAGTGCGTCAGGAGTCTCAATCATAGCAAAAGTGATAGTGTGTTGGTTGGCGGTCTGCATATAATTTTCTCCAAAAACCACACTTGCCCGTGTTGGACCAATACTTCGGTTGCCATCGGGATAATATTTGGCGGCCCTCACGAATGCCTCCGTTTCCTCGGCATTATTGAGCATTGGACATATCAACCCTTCTACACCAACATCGAGCATACGCATAATATACGCAGGGTCATTGGCCGGTAGCCTAACAAAAGAAGTAGAGGAAGATGCCCGCATGGCTTGCAACATAGGAATAAGTGTATTCAAATCAGCCGAAAGCCCATGCTGGGTATCAATCGTAATGGCATCAAAGCCTGTAGAGGCCAGAATTTCGACATTCCATGCCGAAGGAGAGCTCACCCAGGCATTGGTGACCGGAAGTCCTTCTGCCCATTTCTTTTTTAAGGTATTTTGCATTTTAATCTTCCCAGTTTCGTGATCGTTCTATGGCTTTCTTCCAGCCTTTATGATAGGCCGCTCTTTGAGTTTCATCCATTTTCGGTTGCCATTGTTTATCTACGCCCCAGTTTTCTACCAAATCCTCAAGATTTGACCAGAAACCAACGGCCAGACCGGCAGCATAAGCAGCACCAAGGGCAGTGGTTTCAATCATTTCGGGTCTTATGACGGGTACTTTCAGCATGTCAGACTGAAACTGCATGAGCATTTCGTTTACAACCATACCTCCATCCACTCTCAATGAAGAAAGAGAAAGTCCGGCGTCTTTTTCCATGGCTTCCAATACATCAAGGGTCTGATAAGCAGTAGCTTCCAATACCGCTCTTGCAATGTGACCCTTGTTGACAAATCGGGTAAGGCCTGCGATCACTCCGCGGGCTGAATTCTCCCAATAGGGTGCATATAGGCCGGAGAACGCCGGTACAAAATAGGCTCCACCGTTATCTTCCACAGTTGCAGCCAAGGTTTGTACATCAGCAGAGTTTTTGATGATTCCGAGGTTATCCCTAAGCCACTGAACCAATGCCCCTGCAATAGCAACCGAACCCTCCAAGGCATAATGAACAGGCTGGTTTTCAAATTGATATGCAACTGTGGTCAAAAGTCCAAATTTCGAAGGGATGGGCTTTGGGCCTGTATTCAATAGCATGAAGCAACCGGTACCATAAGTGTTTTTAGCCTCCCCAGGCTTAAAGCAAGTTTGACCGACCAATGCCGCCTGCTGGTCACCCAAAATTCCGGCAAGTGGTACTCCTGCTAATGGTTCTGACTTAATTTCTCCATATTTCATGCTGCTGGGTTTGATTTCGGGCAACATGGCTTTGGGGATATTTAGTAAAGTGAGAATTTCATCGTCCCAGGCTTGGGTTTCAAGGTTCATGAGTTGGGTACGTGAAGCGTTGGTCACATCGGTAATGTGCAGGCCTCCGTTGATGCCTCCCGTCAGATGCCAGGCCACAAATGTATCCATGTTACCAAAAATCGCCGTACCATTTTCGGCATCTTCCCGCAAACCCTCTACATTTTCAAGCAGCCATTGTATTTTTAAACCACTGAAATAGGTAGCAAGTGGAAGACCGGTTTTATCACGAAACCATTGACTTCCGATGGTTTTTTCAAGTTCATCAACACGTTTTCCCACTCGGGTGTCCTGCCACACAAGGGCATTGTAATAAGCCTTGCCCGTGCGACGATTCCAAACTACGGTGGTTTCCCTTTGGTTAGTGATTCCGCAAGCCAGAATATTCTCAATTTTAATCTGATGTTTGATACGGGCATTGGCGATTACTTCTTGAGTATTTCGCCAGATTTCCTCGGGATTATGCTCTACCCAGCCGGGCTGAGGGAAGATCTGTTCATGTTCTTTTTGAGCAACGGAAATTATTTTCCCTTTTTTATCAAAAAATATACAACGGGTACTGGTAGTGCCCTGGTCTATAGAGGCAATGTAATTCATTTTTTAAGGCTGAAATTTTAAAATTCTAAGTTAATATTTACACTTCTTATTATCAGCTTTTTGATAATAGTTTTTATAGTTTTTTGCTTTGGGATCCATACAGCCCTCAAGCTCAAGGAGTTCGACCTTTCTAAACTCTATCGGATGGCTTTCACTTTGTAACGAAATGCTTCCATGGCTAAGTGGCTGACCATCGGGCTTAATTTTAGGGTCGAAGCCGCTTACTACTCCCCCACCTATTACCGGCTTTTCGTAGGTCATTACCAGCTCGTTATTTATAAAATGCCTGATCAAAGAGTCTCCCAAAACCTCCACTTCGGCTCTTACCCATTGGTCGCCATCAAAAGTTTTTGAAGTAGAATTGATACAATGCCGGGTGTCAAATTTGTTTTCATAAGTTACGTGCGTTCCCGGAGTGCAAAGATTACAGGTGGTCCTGGGCTTACCATCCCCTTTTCCACCTAGCAGCTGTACCTCTATCGAAACCGGAAAATCCTGATCTTTGAGCATCGTACTGGCAGGCTGTCCATGAATCATGATACCACTATTTCTCCAGGCCCAGTCTTCTCCGCCTTTGGCTTGATCTCCCACAAAACGGTACTCAACTGCTATTTTGTAATATGAAAAATCACCTTTGTAAAACATGTGACCATAGCGGTAGTTAAATGGATCGTAAGCATCGGTATTGACCACTATTTTTTTGTCTTTTACCGAAAAAGTATTGCCAAAATTATCATTAAGGTCATAATTTCTGATTTTTATATCCCAGTTTTTCAGGTCTTTACCATTGAAAAGTTGCTTCCACTCTTTTTGTGGAGCTGTAATTTGACCGAATACGCTGGTAGTCACTAGAATTAACCAAAGGGCTTTTTTCATTGATGTAAGGGTTAAGAATTTTGCCAAAGGCATAAGGTTGAAAACTGTGCAATTTATTATAAAACTGCCATTTTGGGGTTTTTTGTAAGAAAATTTAATGCAAAATGAATTTTAGAAGAAATAGAATCGAATTATTTAATAATTTTAAAAATTAATTTCAACCCTAATTATAAATTGGATGAAACGACGCGAAGTTTTTTCGAGCCTAACCCTGGGTATTGTCGGTGCGGTTAGTCTCCCATCCTGGGCTAATAACTGGACAGCCCAAAATCTTAAACCTGATAGTTTAGAACTTAACACCTCAGAGGAAGACCTTCTTGATGACATTTGTGAAGCAATAATTCCTGAAACCGATACTCCCGGTTCCAGAACTTTACAAATACCGAAATTTGTAAAACTCATGGTGACAGACATGCACAAGCCTGCTGACCAGGAAAAGTTTAAAAAAGGATTGGCTAAGATAAACGAACTCTCAATTTCTTTTTTCGGAAAATCTTTTGGAGATTCAAGTACTCAGCAGAAGCTTCACTTATTGCAAGGCTTTGGGATGAGTTCAGACGAAAACCTTAAGTTTTTCATGGATGCCACCAAGCGGTATGCCATTCGTGCTTATACTACTTCAGAATATTATCAGGTCAACATTGAGAAATTTGAATTTGCTCCTGCACGTTATCACGGCTGTGTACCTTTAAATCAGTAAATTATGAACTTAATAAATAAAGAAAAAAGAACCTTTGATGCCATAGTGATTGGTTCGGGAATCAGTGGGGGATGGGCAGCAAAAGAGCTTACCGGTAAGGGGTTGAAAACCCTGGTTCTGGAAAGGGGAAAAGATGTACCTCATATTACGGGATATCCCACCACACTATATCAGCCATGGGATTTTGAGCACAGAAACCAATTGCCCCTGGCCATAAGAGAAGAAAACCCGATTGCCAGCAAATGTTACGCTTTCTATGAAGGCACTGAGCAGTTTTTTGTAAAAGATAAAGAGCATCCTTATGTACAGGAAAAGCCGTTTGATTGGATCCGGGGGTATCAGGTTGGAGGAAAGTCTTTGCTTTGGGCTCGGCAAACTCAACGCTGGAGTAAATATGACTTTGAAGGGCCCGCCCGCGATGGTTTTGCCGTGGAATGGCCCATCAGTTACGACGATTTAGCTCCATGGTATAGTTATGTAGAAAAGTTTGCCGGAATTTCGGGTAATAAAGACGGACTCGACCATCTGCCCGATGGGGAGTTTTTAGCTCCACATGAGTTTAATTGTGTGGAGGATTATTTCAGTAAAAAAGTAGCTGAAAAATATAATGGTAGTCGCCATGTAATCATGGGGAGATGTGCCCACCTTACCACCCCAAAGCAAATCCATTTTGACCAGGGTAGAGCTCAATGCCAGCACCGCACCATCTGTGAGCGGGGCTGTCCTTATGGAGGGTATTTCAGTAGCAATGCCTCCACCCTGCCCTGGGCCATGAAAACCGGGAAAATGACACTCAGACCCAACAGTGTGGTAAATAGTATCATTTATGATGAAGCCAAACAAAAGGCAAGTGGCGTGAAAGTAATAGATGCTCTTACCGGAGAAATGACGGAGTTTTATGCTAAAATAATTTTTGTCAACGCTGCCGCCTTAAATTCTAACCTCATTTTGCTGAATTCTACCTCTAGTCGCTTCCCTAACGGTCTTGGGAATGACAGTGGGGTTTTGGGGAAATATGTAGCTTTTCATAATTACAGAGCCAGAGTTTGGGGTGAATATGACGGATTTTTGGATAAAACCACCGAAGGAAACCGCCCTAACAGCCCATATATCCCCAGGTTCAGGAATGTCCTTAAGCAGGAAACCGACTTTTTGCGTGGCTATGCAGCGGGTTTTGGTGCTGGAAGAATGAGTCATAATAGTCAGGAAGGATTAGGAGAACAACTTAAAAATAATCTCCATAAAACTATCCATGACGGCTGGTATGTGGGCTCGCACATGATGGGGGAGACCATTCCGAAGGAGAGTAATTACGTAGCATTGGACAAAAACCTCAAGGACCCCTTTGGTATTCCTCAACTCAAAATATCGGTAGCCTATGATGACAATGATGATAAAATGGTGAAGGATTATATTGAGCAAATGACCGAAATGTTTGAAATGGCTGGCTTTAAGAATGTTAAATCGGCTGACAGCAACCAGGCTGCCGGGCTTGATATTCATGAGATGGGAGGAGTACGTATGGGTAAAGACCCAAAAACTTCCATGTTAAACGCCTTCAACCAGCTTCATGCCTGTAAAAATGTTTTCGTGACAGATGGTGCCAGCATGACCTCAACTTCAACTCAAAACCCATCACTCACCTACATGGCCTTAACTGCCCGGGCAGCAGACTATGCAGTAAAGGAGATGAAGAAGGGGAATTTGTAAGTATTAAAATAGCTAATATAAAATGCCCCGATAGAATAGCATCGGGGCATTTTATATCAGAAGCTTTTTGCTAAATTTCTTCATTCTTTTGACTTAAAAGATGTCCTATATTTAAAGAATAAATTCGTGGAAATGTTCGACCCCATTGGGGTGGCATTCTCTGCGTTATCATTTTTTTATAACTACTTAATCCCTTCGGGATATTGCATTTCTCGTTCCCTGACCTTGAAAAGGTCATATATTTATAGAAACATTTTGAAAATGTGGATTCGACCCCCTTGGGGTCGTATTCTTTACGTTATCATTTTTTATAAATATTTAATCCCTTTGGGATATTAAAAACAGAAAGGAAAAATACTTTTTTATTAAAGAAAATTTATCTTTAATAAAACTCTATTATTGAATATGTTATAAATTTGTGTAATCCAAAACATTTATCAAAACAACTCTTACAACTTATGCCATCTGGAACATTTTCTCAAATCTACATCCAAATTGTTTTTGCCGTTAAAGGCCGAGAAAGCTTAATCGAGGTTCGTTGGGAAGACGAATTATATAAATATATAACCGGAATAATCCAGAATAAGGGTCAAAAATTATTAGCAATCAATGGAATGCCAGACCATATCCATCTCCTGATCGGAATGAAGCCTAATTGCTGCTTATCAGACCTTGTCAGAGAAGTAAAAAAGGCATTTAACTCATATATCAATGGAAAGAAGTGGGTCAGAGGCAGGTTTGAATGGCAGTCGAGCTATGGTGCATTTTCATATAGTCATTCCGCCTTAGATAGCGTGATAAAATATATTTCCAACCAAAAGATACATCATGAAAAAACTTCGTTTAAAAATGAATATATTAAGTTTCTCAATAAGTTTCAGATAGATTATCAGGATGAATATCTTTTTGAATGGCCAGAATAAGCTGCCTTAATTTTTAATCAAAATCAACCTAATTGTTCTGTTTTCATGTGGATTCTTATTAATGTCTTGCTCTAAATCTCAATATCTTTCCGCACATATTTAATCCGTTGTTTTCATTTTGATTTTTCGATTAATCAATACTACTTTAACCCTGTATCTCCTAGAAAAATCCTCTACTGGTACATTATTTTCAGTTTTCCGTCGGGCAGCCCGGCACCTTCTACACGCACTTCTTTGCGGCGTTCGTAGAGTTGCATACCGTAGGCCCGCATCACTGCCTTCGGCCCGTGCTTGTGACGGATACGATCCATGGCCTGATAGAGGTCGGCCATGTGGGCAGAGGTATCAAAGAGGGCAATCTGACTATGCCCGGCAACCAATTTGCTGAGCCTTACCCCAATGAGACGAATCAACAAACGACGGTCATAGAGTTTTTCGAATATCTCAAGGGCTTTTTGCTGCAGCTCGTGGTCGTTGGCGGTGAAAGGTATCGCCACCTGGCGGTTGTGGGTGTCAAAATTGGAGTACCGCACTTTTACGGTTATCTGCCCGGCACAGCGATTTTTTTGACGGAGATCATAGCACAGGTCTTCAGTCATTTTTACCACGATACTACGCAGCATGTTCACGTCGGTGGTGTCTTTGTCAAAGGTCATCTCTTTCGACATAGATTTCTGGTCATGATACGGCACAACGGGAGTATAATCTATGCCGTTGGCCCGTTCCCACAGGCTGAGACCATTTTGGCCGAGTACGGCTTGCAGCATTTTTTTGGGCATTTGTGCCAGCATACCTATGCTCGTGATTCCCAGGTTTCGCAGCTGCTGACCCGTGACCTTGCCCACGTAGGGCATTTTATCAATACTCAGGGGGTTTAGAAATGGCTTTTCTTCACCCATAGGCACAAGTTTTTGCCCGCAGGGCTTGGCCTCATTGGTGGCGATTTTGGCTATGGTTTTACCGCTACTCATTCCAAATGATATACTCAGGCCGGTTTCCCGCATCACCCGTTGCCGTAGTTCTGAGGCATATTTGTAACTTCCAAAAAAGCGATCCATACCGCTGAGGTCAGCGTAGAATTCATCAATCGAAGCCTTTTCGAGCAAAGGCAGGCTGGAGTCCATGATTTCGGTTACCACAGCCGAATATTGGCTGTAGTTTTCATAGTCGCCACGTATCCAGATGGCATCGGGGCACAGGCGACGAGCCAGCTTGGCAGGCATGGCTGAGCTCACACCAAAAACACGGGCCTCGTAGCTACAGGCCGCCACTACACCACGCTCGCTTATACCGCCCACTATCACGGGCTTACCGGCGAGCTGTGGGTTTTTGAGCCTTTCGACCGACACAAAGAAGGAGTCGAGGTCAAAGTGGGCAACGGTACGGTTTACGGCAGATTTCATTTTTTCTAAAAAATAAGTAAGTGTTCACAATTCAAATGTGGCAATTTTTTTGGCAATTTAGTGCTTGAAAAATTAGCACGTGGGCAAATTGCTAAGGATTGTAGAGTAGCATAAACCTAAAATCACACTGATTTCAAACGTTTTACATCAAAAAGGAGGTAAGGGAATTGCCTCAAAACGACAAAAAAACACCTGTCTTTTATTTTCACAAATAAAACTTCTAAATTTATAAACTTAATCAAAATACTAATCCCGTTTAGAATGAAACCAATTATCCTAATTTTATTATTACTACTAAACCATTCAAGCTCCTTTGGTCAGGAAAATTGTAAAAAAGGGCAACTTGATTCGTTAGAAAAAAGTATTATTAGAGAATAGATTGATCAAGCCGTTAAAAATAATTGGGTATCGTATAACTTCGAAAACTTTTTTCAAAAGAATAATGATAGCCATGTAAAGATTTTAGAAAAATTACCTGTCACTGAGAATATAACAGCTTTACCTGTAAAATAAATATAAACCGAAAAAACATAATTTTTGCGACACGGTTGCAATCTATTAAATATGCTTATCGAACATACCCACTTTAAACATGTAGCCAATCTCATCCAGGAAGCTCGCAAAAAGGCTTACTTGGCTGTTAACCGAGAGCTAATAGATTTATATTGGAGCATTGGCCAATACCTTTCCGAACAAACCAAAGCCCAGGCTTGGGGCAAGGCTGTAGTCCAGGAGCTGGCCAATTACCTGGCCACCACCTTACAGGGTCAGAAAGGATTTTCGGCACAAAACCTTTGGCGAATGAAGCAATTTTACGAATTCTACCATGCCAGTCCAAATCTCTCAACACTGTTGAGAGAAATTCCCTGGTCGCACAATATGGCTATACTTTCATCAGCCGATAGTGCCGAAGAAAAAGAGTTTTATATCAGATGACCATAAAAGAACGCCTCTCTTTTCGGGAGCTGCAACGCCAAATAAATACCTCTTGCTATGAGCGGGTAATGCTCCAAAACCAAAAACTCTCAACACTGTCGGGAGAAATACCGCAAGACTTGTCCAATGTCTTTAAAGATTCATATGTGCTCGAAATGTTCCAGCTGCCGCAGCTCCATTCTGAAAAAGACCTCAAACACCGCATTTCACAAAACATCAGTCTCTTTTTACTGGAGTTTGGTCGCGACTTCAGTTTTATGGGCGAGGAATATCCCATACAGGTAGGTTCTCAAGATTTTGCCATCGATCTGCTTTTTTACCACCGTTCGTTACAATGCATGGTGGCAATAGAGTTGAAAGTAGAAAAATTTAAACCAGAACATCTCGGCCAACTAAATTTTTATCTGGAAGCCCTGGATCGTGACATAAAAAAGCCATATGAAAACCCATCGATAGGCATATTGCTATGCAAAGGCAAAGACGATACCGTGGTAGAATACGCCATGAGCCGCAGCTTATCACCTACATTGGTGGCCGACTATAAAACGCAACTACCCGAAAAAGCCCTGCTTAAAGAAAGATGGGAAGCAATTTTAACCCAACTAACTGACTAGTGAAAATGTACGATACCTACAAACCCTCAGGTATAGAATGGACTTCAGAGAATATATAAAATTTTACCAAACAGGAGATTTCAGTGGAAAGGACTGGGATTAAAAATAATTCAATTTATGGAAATAGTATTGAAGCTTTTAAAAGACGAATTGGAACTAAATACCTACGCAAGAAAATTAATGAAGTATACGAAACCACAGTACTCTCTTTTATTTTCTTTTTTTTAAGCAGGAAGAAACATAAAAAAGCATCTTAAATCAATTTTTGCTAAAAAAACGTATAAATTTAAAGGGCTATTACAAAATACTAATCCCGTTCAGAATGAAATTAATGATTCCTGTTTTATTATTACTACTAAACCATTCAAGCTCCTTTAGTCAGGAAAATTGTAAAAAAAGGCAACTTGATTCGTTAGAAAAAAGTATTATTAGAGAATATATTGATCAAGCCGCTAAAAATAATTGGTTTGAGCAAGACATGGGAGTAGTTGTGGTTTCGGAGGATTTTTCGCAGCTACCAAAAGTCAAATGGGAAATAAGTATATCAATTGATAATTCTATTTGGCCCGATTCTTCTTTTACTTATGCAAAATATTACAGTGATTTAATTCTATTTAAAAATAAAGAACAAAAAGCGTATTCAAATAGTGAAAAAATAAATGATTGTTGGTCAGAAATAATTGGAGACCGTATTTATATCAAACCAGAAAAACAAAATCGTTCATGGAGGCTGACCTATGATGGATGGGAGGACGGAAAACCTATTTTAAATTCTGATAAAAAGGAAAGAATTATTCCTGATGGCAGGAGGTCCTTTACCGACGATGCAAGAGGAGATATCAGAGTGTATGTGTTTTCGAAACAAAATGGAATTGAGCACAGAGGGAGGTGGCCGTATTAAAAATTACAATGTATTTTTTAAATTAAGGAACGGTTTTTTGCAAAAGTGAATATAATATTGAGAATTGAAAAGCTTAACAAAAACAACTAATTATCAATTAATTACAATAAAGGGAACATCTATTTTTCAAAAATCAATTTCCGCTGAAAGGTCTGATGATACGGGATGTGCGGAAACCACTAAGGCACTTTAAGATTCGGAAAGTAAGCTCATAATCTGTAGCTCGGAGAATAAAATCCTGCGGAATTTTGCAATATTTCATAAAAGCATCAACTTCTTCTTCAGGTAATTTGGTGATTTGTATTACCGTTTGTTTGTTATATTTGATGTCGGCATAAAAAGTCTTTACGTCCTGAAACTGCAGGTCGGCGAGTTTGCGGTTGGCTTTTCCCTCTTTACTATACATTTGATACAAACCATCAATAGAAATGCCAAGACCAGGCTGTGAGGTGTTGGTGTTGAGCATGTTACGCCAGATTTTACTTTTTAGTGTTTTGGAGTCGTAAGGATTAGCCAGCAGCAAGTTGATGTCGCGGTTGAGCTCAGCCCAGCGTTTGTCTTCTACCACCAGCTCACGAAGCATAATAGGCTGAAGTTTCTCTTTTATGACAGGGAATTTTTCGATACCATCCCAAAGAAAACCGCGGCGGTTATAGCCAAAAGTACTTATCAATATAGAGTCTCCTTTAAGGGCTCTGAGATAAAATTCACCGTCTTCGTTGGTGACAACAATCTGGCCGTTGCGTTTATTGAGAACATTGATATTGGCAATTCCCTTCTGGGTTTGGGGGTCAATCACTTTCCCATAGACTGATTTTTCCTGAGCTTGTAAATAGCTGGAAATCAATAAAAAAAACAAGAAAAAGAACCGACTTTTAGTCCAATATTTTTCCATTCAAAATCACTTTTTGGCCACTTTTGTAGTCGATTACAAAACTTGCTTTGCCCCCCAATTCTATTTGGGAAGGTGTGCTCCCTTTTATTTTATATTTTTGTACCAAAGCCGGAAACTGACTGATAGGTTTTAAAATGGCTCCCTGAGCATCGATGGTTTTCAATCCGAAAAACACAGAAAGGTCGCCAATATCTTCTATAACGCTGGTATGGGTATAATTCGTGGCTCGTGGGTTGTTTTTTTCATCAATATTTATCCCAAGATCCACCATATATTTACCACCGGAGCCTTCCATTTGTGCATTTTCAATTTTCAGGTCAAAAAGTGCTTTTTCGTTTTGAGGAATATTTTCGTAGTCCTGAAGGCTAAAATGCCCATAATTTTCCCGACTTATGGCCAAAAGAGCACTCAAAATGGCCACAAAATTCAATTTTCTGATTTCCTGTTTCTCAAGGTCTCCTACCAACCCGCCAGACTCGATTAGGATAAGGCTGCTGCCCCATTTTTGAATGTTGTCACCAAATGCCCGGGGTTCAAACTCATCGGAAAACCTGCCTATACCTCCCGGAATAAAATTTTGCAGTACTGCGTTGAGATGACCAATGACCTGCCTTGACTTAATTCTCACTTCATTCCACTCGCGGGCTTCATTGTAGGCTGTTGCCAAAAACGAGACAGTGGCCTGTTTTGGGCTTATACCCGCACTGTAGCGTGTACCCTGATCGTGCAGGTTAAACGAAAATTCAGGTTTGAGTTTTCCAACATTGTCTTTCAGAATACGGCTCTCGGGGCACTGCAGTCTGAGGGCATCACGGTTCATGTCAATACCCTGAGCAGTATAGCGGATAAACCTTTCGGCACCGTCAGGATTGAGCATTGGGATAAAATGCAATTGTAGATTGGAAAGGATTTCTTCTTTTTCAGATTGAAAATCAACTCCTTTTTCTTTGAAAAAATTAAAAATATCAAAAATAGCCATAGTGGCCGTGGCTTCATTGCCATGCATCTGAGACCACAGAAGTATCTTTCGTTTCCCCTGCCCCAAGGCTACTTTTATGATTTCTCTGCCTTCATAGGAGTGTCCTACTACCATATTTTCAAAGGGTAGTTTCTGGATAAGGGGAAGGATATCTTTTTGTTTAAATCTCCTGATTTTCAGAGACTTTTCCTTATATTTTTCGAAACTATTGTAAAGACTTTCTTCGAAATTCTGCATCCGGTTAGATTACTTAAGTATCAAAGCTACTAAATTTTTATTTAGCAACTCATATGACTTCACTTTTCCAAAACCTGAATATTTCACCCGATAGCCTTTATTTTCAAGCAACGGAAGGGCATCCTTCAAGGTCAGGCCCACGATTGCTTCCATATTTTTATCGGGATTTTGCGACTTCCACGCTACCGAATCACGCCTGACGGGTTTCGGCACAGCGTATCCATCGCCTGCGGGTTGACTTTTGATGCCCAGTTTTTCTCCAATTAATTTTTGGTCCGAAACTTTTCCTGCATTCTGAAATTCAGCCAGCTTTTGGGTATCAGACTTTAAAACCAGCCTCCGATGCATGGATATGTCATAGGCAAAAATCTTGTCGGCAATCTGTCTGAAAACAGGAGCCGAAACATCAGCAGCGAAAAGATTATTTCCCACGGGCTCGTCAATTACCACAATGCACGAGTATTTGGGTTTGTTGGCCGGAAAATATCCGATAAAAGAGGTATAATACAATCCTTTTCTGTAACCTCCGGCGGTACGTTTTTGAGAAGTTCCGGTTTTTCCGGCTATAGGGCAATTACCGGTTTTAATTCCTTTGGCTGTACCATTTTGTACTACTCCTTCCATCATTCTGTGAAGTTTCCTGATGGTATTTTCGGAGCAAATCGGCTCGTCAAGTTTACGGGCGTCAAAAGTTTCAATGGTCTTGGTACCTTTTCTTATTTCCTTCACAATAATTGGTTGCACCCAGTTACCATTGTTGGCGATGGCATTGTAGAAGGTCAGCATCTGGATTGGCGTCATTCTGGATTCATAACCAATTGACATCCAGGGCACAGTGGTACCACTAAAAGTGGAACTGGCCGAATTTTTTAACACCGGAATAGGTTCTCCTTTGAGTTGAAAACCCGATGCTTTGTCAAGTCGAAAATCTCTTAAAAACTTAAAATAATCTTCGGGACGATTAAACCCGAAGTGTTTTTTCATGAGCTCATATATTCCGATGTTACATGACTGCTCAAAGACCTGTTGTACAGTGAGGTCTCCGTGCTCATGTGAGCAGGTAAATGGCACCCCGTTGTGTTTGATTTCACCGGTGCACGTCACCCCAAAGTCATCGGGCTTAAGATTGGTTTTTTCAAGTATGGCAGCCATAGAAGCCAATTTAAATGTGGAACCGGGGTCAGTACCTTCTTTTACCGCATAATTTTGATCTTCAACATACTGCAACACCCCATTTTCGTCGGTTTTTCGACTCAGATTGGCTATTGCCTTAACCTCACCAGTTTCAATTTCCATCACAACTGCGGTGCCATATTTTGCCTGCATTTTGATAACCTGCTGCCTGAGGGCATTTTCGACAATATCCTGAAAATTAACATCCAGCGTAGTGATTACGTCGAGGCCGGGTTCGGCATTGATATCCGACTCCAGATCAATGGGTTTCATATAACCTCCGGCGAGTCTCTCATAAAATCCTCTGCCATCTTTACCACTCAGATAATTGTCAAAACTGGCCTCTATCCCAAAGTCCCCCACCCGATTGGTTTCCCGATCTAACTTCCCGACTGTACGCATGGCCAGATTATTAAAAGGCAAAAACCTGAATTCTTCTTTTTCAAATCGGCCTCCACCTTTATTGGCTCCTTCTCTGAACAATGGAAATTTCTCAATGATCAATCTTTCAGTATGATCAATGCGGCGGTTACCTAAGGCAATAAATCGTGACTTTACTTTTCTTCCGTGGCTTATTTTTTCCTTGTATTCCAGATAGCTTTTATCTCCGAAAAAATCTGACAAAAGCATGGCCAGAGAGTCGATTTTGCTTTCGAAAAGTTCTTTTTTTGCTTGAAAAGGGTCAAAAACGACCTGATATTTTGGTACTGATGTGGCCAAAAGACTCACGCCATCGGCAGCATAAATATTTCCACGAGTTGCCGGGATGGTTCGTTCTTTTTTCTGAATGTCCACCACCAAAGCCAATAGTTCTTTCTTTTTCTTGGTTTGGAGATAGACGATTTTGGCGGCTATCATGATACCCACCAATCCTAAACCCAGAATTGCCCAATAAGACCTCCTCCTGATCTGATCTTTTATATTGCTACCTTCTGCCATGGGTTTATTGTTTTTTAATTGCGATTTTTATGGGTGGTTCCTGGTTGGTTTTAAAACCCCGGCCCTCAAGTTTTTTTTCTACCTCAGACTGCTTGCTCGCAAACAGGTATTTTGATTTATGCGAAATAAATGCTGCTCTCTGCTCATTGAGTTGGGTGTCGGCTTTGTTAAGTTTCCTAATCAGACTGTCGAAATTGTGCTGAAAAAAAATATAAACCACCGTAAGACCCATAAGCCACAACACTTTTTTGAAGGTCCCCATCGAGATTTTTTCATCGATTTCAAGCTTTTGATTTACCCATCTGAAAGCCTGAGCAGTAAAATTAAATTTCTTTTTGCGAGAAGGTTCGGCAGCCGCCACCCTTCTTCTTGGAGCATTTTGAGGCATAATTTTGAGGTAATTTTTAGAAAAAGCACTATTTCGAAAAACTCCAGGCTCTTTACCCTGATATTTTCTTATTCAAAAATAAAAAGAATTTTCTCTGGATTTTGCTGAAAAAGATAAATTTTTCGGCAAAAACACAAAACAGAATTTTTTACGCTGATTTCTCGGCAATTCGGAGTTTGGCACTTCTAGCCCTTGGATTTCTTGCGATTTCTTCGTCGTTGGCTTCTAAAGGCTTACGCGTAATAGAAGTCAATGGTTTTATTTCATGCCCAAACATGTCTTTTTCTACTTCGCCAAAAAATTTCCCGCTGCGGATAAAGTTTTTCACCGGCCGGTCTTCGAGCGAGTGGTATGACATGACCACGAGTCGTCCTCCGGGAGCCAACACCTCAGGAACTTGTAATAAAAATTCCTCGAGCACCTGCATTTCCTGATTTACTTCAATTCTCAAGGCCTGAAAAACCTGAGCGAAATATTTGTTCTCCTTACCTCTTGGAGCCAAAGGATTCAGGACGCTCTTGAGGTCAGCGATGGTGTTAATAGGGGTGCTATGCCTCTTGTTAACAATGGTTTGTGCAACTGAACGGGCATTTTTCAACTCACCGTACATTCCGAATATCTTATGGAGTTGCTCTGCCGAATACTCATTGAGCACTTCGGCGGCGGTAAGCTCAGCAGTGGTGTTCATCCGCATATCGAGGGCTGCATCAAAGCGGGTAGAAAAACCTCTTTCCGGTGTGTCAATCTGGTGCGAGGAGATTCCTAAATCAGCAAGAATTCCATCGACCTGAGCCACTCCATAGAGTTTAAGATATTTCTGAATATTTCTGAAATTGGCTCTGATAAAAGTAAAGTTATCTGATTTAATTTTTTCAGATTCCCGCTCAGCGTCCTCATCCTGGTCAAAGCTGTAAAGGTGCCCGGTGGTAAGTTTTGCCAAAATAGCTTTGGAGTGGCCACCACCACCAAATGTAACGTCCACATATATGCCATCGGGCTTTATTGCAAGTCCTTCGAGGCATTCGGTAAGCATTACCGGCCAGTGATATTCGTAGTTTTCGGTCAATTTATTTTCCTGAAAATGCGTTTCGTAACTCTTCTCGGTCATCAAAATGATGCTTTACGCCAGCGATATCCTGATAGGTCTCATGACCCTTCCCGGCTACCAGAATTATATCGTGAGGGCCGGCCATTTCAACAGCCTTTTTTATTGCTTCCCTGCGGTCGTTAATCTGTTCCACCTTTCTTCTTTGGGTGATTGTAACTCCTGCCTGCATATCTGCCAGAATATCTTCCGGGTTCTCATTTCTGGGGTTATCAGAAGTCAAAATCACTTTAGTCGAAAGCTCAGCAGCAATGCGGGCCATCAATGGTCTTTTGCCCTTGTCGCGGTTACCGCCGCAGCCCACTACCGTGATCACCTGCTGGTTATCATCCCGAAGGTCGTTGATTGTCTCCAGTACATTTTCGAGGGCATCAGGGGTATGGGCATAGTCCACAATACCCACGGTTTGGTCTGGTGCTACCACTTGTTCAAACCTTCCAGGGGGCGGCGTTAGCTCAGAAAGTATCGTGAGCACATTGTCAGAGTTTTCGCCCAAAAGCATGGCGGCACCATATACCGCCAACAGATTGTAAGCATTGAATTTGCCGATAAGCTTAAACCAAACTTCCAGACCATTGATATCCATTTGGAGACCAAAAAGACCGCAATCAAGGATTTTCCCCTTAAAATTTCCGATATTTTTTAAGGAATATGATGACTTACTGGCTGCAGTATTTTGCAACATCACTTTGCCGTTTTTATCGTCGGCATTGGTAAGGGCAAAGGCCGTCTTGGGCAGCATATCGAAAAAGCCTTTTTTGGCTTTTATGTAATTGTCAAAAGTAAGGTGAAAATCGAGATGATCCTGGGTGATATTGGTAAAAATACCTCCTGAAAAACTCAAACCACTAACCCGGTGAAGCTCCACCGCATGTGAGCTCACTTCCATAAACACATACACGCAACCTTCTGAATGCATCTGAGCCAAAAGCTCATTGATTTTTACCGAATCGGGAGTGGTGTGCGTAGATGGAATGACCCTGTCTTCAATCTGATTCTGAACCGTTGATAACAAACCACATTTATAGCCCAGTTTCCTGAATAAATTGAATAGTAAAGTGGCGATAGATGTCTTGCCATTGGTACCGGTTACACCTACCAGGCTAAGCTTTTTAGAAGGATTACCATAAAAATTGGCAGCAGCAAAACCCATGGCCCGGGCAGCATTGGGCACCTGAATATAACTTACTTCAGAATTAATTATTTCGGGGAGTTTTTCACACAAAATGGCTGAAGCACCTGCCTCAATGGCTTTTTCGATAAAATCATGTCCGTCAACCCGCGTACCCTTGATGGCAACAAAGAGCGTTCCCGGCTCAATTTTTCTCGAGTCAAATTCTATTTTATTGATTTCGAGATCAGTACGTCCCGAGACCGTTTCCAGTGAAATGTTGTAAAGTATCTCGCTGAGAAGCATAAATTGGTATTTTTGTGTAAATATAGAGGGTAAGTGTAAAAGTTTTTTGCTGAGTTTTAGAGAATGTGTAAAATGGATTTCCATTTTCCTAAATGTTAGGAAATATTATTGCTGCTAACATTCCTTTAACTTTTCTGTAGTTGGGGTTAAATTTTCATTGAATCTCTCTAACTTTCTGAAAAATCAAATCCTTAAGTGGCGGAATTGTCTTGTCCGTTTTGTGAGACAAAGCACATACAAATTTGACTTTTATTGAAAGTAATTTAGAAAAAAAAGTTCTGAAGTTATCCTTTTTTTGACGCATTTAAAACTGTTTTGAATTTAGATTTTTAAGCAACTTCTTCATAAAAGGTCATTCAATAAAAATTCTTTCTGATTGATAGATTTCCTCATAAATTTGCGGAAAAAGCATTTTTATGAAACTAACCCTAAATTTATTCCTTCTAATATTTTTATCCATACAAAGTTTTGCTGTAACCGTTGAGTCCAATCGATCTCAACAATTAGATTCTCTCATAAAAATTTCTGAAAAACAATCTGTAACCCAAAAAGCTCAAGCAACCCCCAAAAAGCCTTACAACAAACTTGCAGTAATTGGATTTGGCTTATCAACTCTGGGAATAGTGGCCTTGCTGGCATTACTTTTTGCCGGAATTGCTACCACCGGGAGTGCCCTTTTATCTTTAGCCGGACTGGTTTTGAGCATCGTAAGTTTATTTCAAATCAAAAAAAGAAAAGAAAGGGGCAAAGGACTGGCCATTACCGGAATAGTATTTTCGATTCTTCCGTATTTGTTTTTATTGGCCATAGTACTCCTCTGGGTTGGGTTTTCGTGAAGAAATAAATAAAGAACTTTTGATTGCCCCCCTCAAAAATCAAACTGAAAAGCCATTACCGGCACAAAACCGCTACTGCCATAAAAAATGCTGGTGGTATTGGTTTTTGCGTTGTAAGTGACCGATGAAGCATTGATTCTGTTGAAGACATTCTGCACGTCGAGGCTGATGTTGCCGGCCAATTTTCGGGCATTGTATCTGAAGGCTATTCTGCCATCGAGTCGTCGGTAAGCAGGCACTTGCTCTGAGAAGTCGGCATTTTGCATTTCCACATACTGGCCTTTTTCTTTTGACTTTACCGGGTCATAAGGCGTATATCTGAAGCCCCCATTGAGCAAATACCTCGCCCCTAACTGCAAAATATTGCCATTTTTGAATGGAAATTCTTTTCCAAACGTAAACGAGGTTGTAAAGCCGGTATTAAATCTGCTGTTTAAGGTAATATTGTTTGGGGTTTTGTAGGTAGAATTGAGCCAGGAGCCCGTCACCAAAAAATAATAAGAATTAGAAAAAAGCTTTTCCACTGCCACGTCGAGGCCATAGTTGGTGCCTGTCCCCTTGCTTTCGACTTTAAATGTCGGGAACTCCGAACTGTTGTTCAGCATCCAATAGTTGGATTTTGAATTGGGCTCTACCGGCACATTTTTGAGGGTTTGATAATATCCCTCCACACTAAATCTGATCTTGGAGGCGGTATAAATATGGTATGACGCCACCAGATGGTTGGCTTTTAGCAGGTCGAGATTTTTGTTTACAAAAGCTCCTGTAGAATCTTTAAAATAATAGGCCATCAATGGCAATGCCCGGGCATGAATACCGTATGCCAGACTGATTCTGTGATTGATTTTGGGTAAAAACTGCACAGAAACCCGCGGCTCCAGAGAATGGGTATTATTGGCAAAAAAATGCAGATAATGATACCCAAAATTAAGGTGGATTTTTGGTGTGAGCTCGGAGTGAATCTGGGTGTATTGCTGAAACTGACCCGTAGTGCCACTTCCATCTACGGTTACGCTTCGTTGCTGCTGGTTTACATCAGAAAGGCTGGTGCGGCTTTTGGTATCTTTGAAAAAATTAAATCCGATGTAGTTTCCTATGATTCCTGTTTTCAAAGTGGTTTTTGTCGAAAGCTTGGTTTGATAAATCGCAGTGGCTACCAGTCGCTTATCTACATATTGTTGCGTATCAAACCGGTACCTTACATTTTTCAAATCCAGCGTATCGCTCATTCTTTTGATTTCACTACCTACCACAGCCACTACGGTCTTTAGGAAAGACTTTTGGTTCAAAAGGTAGGTCCAGGTATAACCAACCGCTCCCATGTTGGCCGGTTTTCTTCTGTCCTCCCACTGATTGGCTTCTCCAATCTTTCTGTTTTGTGCATCGGTGACCGGTTCATAATGCTCCTCACTCAAGCCTCCCATTCCGAAGAGCGTCTGAATACTTTTGTTGTTTTTACTTTTGAAAACCAGATTAAATGATAAATCCTGAAAATTATGGTTGACCCGCTCACCCACCAGATAAATGCCCATACTGGTCAAAAGCCCCAAGGTGGAATACCGATAGTTGACCAGGTATGATGAGTTTCCTTTTTTAAACGGTCCTTCGGTAGAAAAATCAATGCCCAGCACGCCCAGTTTGAATCTGTTCTCACGTTTCTGATCATTCCCGTTTCTGAATCTCACATCAAAAACTCCCGAAAGTGCGTTGCCATATTCCGCTGCAAAACCACCTGTGGAGAAATCAGACTTAGCCACCAATTGCGACGAAAATACTGTCACCCCACCTCCCGAAGCCCCTATCAAAGCAAAATGGTTGGGGTTGGGGATGTCGATCCCTTCCAGCCTCCACAGAATTCCGATGGGAGAATTGCCTCTGACCACGATCTGGTTTTCACTGTCGTCCTGCCCTTTTTGTACACCCGGATACGAAAGTGCCACCCTGCCGGGATCATTGATGCCGGCGGGCATTCGTTCAGTTTCTTCGGCTGTAAATGAGCGGGTGCTCACTACCGAAAGCTCATTGAGGGGTTCGTATGCATTTTTTGAGGCACTGATTACTACCTCTCCGGCTTGTATCGCTCCTTCCTTGAGCTCGATCGAAATAAAGAGCTCTTTAGTACTCTGGACAATAAAATCAGGCATTGTAAAAGACTCATATCCAACATATTGAGCCTTAAGTGAGCGTCGGCCCACGGGTACGCTTTTTAATACAAATTCCCCGTTTTCATTCGTAAAGGCAGCTATTTCGTTTTTTTCTAAAATGATAAAAACAGAGGCTCCAACCAAAGGTTGTCGGGTATTTTTGTCAACCACAGTGCCCCGCACATTCTGGGTTTTTGATTGCGAAAATGACTTTTCGGCCAGGAAAAGAAAACATATAAATGCCAACAACAATGGTTTTTTCATAGGATAGGGTAAATACGAATCCTAAAATAAGTCAATTTTTTTTCAAAATATTTCAAATTTTTTGTTGATTCGTGTTTTCATTCAAACAAACCCTAACATGAAACCAAGATTTTTAACTTTAACCCTGATTGTTTTTACACTAATTAGCTCATGCAAACCCAAAGAAGAAACCTCTAAATTAGACATCTCAAAGCTCCCCAAAGCCACCGAAGCTCAGATTGAAGAGTTGGTTGGGAAATTTATCGATGCTACCGAAGGATCAACCATCGAGATTCCGGAAGGATATTTTGAAATGCCAACGCAGTTAATTTTAGATAATGTAAACAACGTAACCATCAAAGGAGCTGGAATGTACAACACTGTGATTTCATTTAAAACCATGACCACAGGTGGGGAAGGCATGAAAATAGCCGGAAACAAAATTACATTGGAAGGCTTTACCGTGACAGATGCCCCCGGCGATGATATCAAAACCCAAAAATGCCACGGTCTGACTTTCAGAGCAATAAATACCACGTGGACAAACGGCGAAAAATCAAAAAACGGCACCTATGGTATTTATCCGGTACAGTGTAAAAATGTGCTGGTAGAAAAATGCGAGGTGAGCAACTCACGTGATGCGGGTATATATGTGGGGCAATCTGAAAATATCATCGTTCGGGATAATTATGTGCACGAAAACGTGGCCGGTATAGAAATAGAAAACTCAGACAATGCCGAAGTGTATAACAACCGCACCGAAAATAATACCGGGGGAATACTGGTATTTAACCTGCCCGGCCTCCCAAAAGCAGCAGGCTCAAAAACCAAAGTGTATAAAAATCTGATAAAGAATAATAACCATGATAATTTTGCGATTGCAGAAAATGGTAACGCAGTATCGATGATCCCTCCGGGAAGTGGAGTGGTGATTTTGGCTGGAAATGAAGTAGAGGTATTTGACAATCAGATTATTGACAACAAAACGTTGGGTGTGGCTATAGCAAGCTATCATATCACGGAATTGCCGATTCCGACACACCCGGGCTGGAGCCCTTTTAGTACCAATATTTACGTTCACGACAATAAATATGAACATGCCTTAGCTGTTCCTGATCTTACCAAAAATATGGGAAAACTCATCGCCACCAAATGTTTCAAGGCTCCCGATGTGATTTATGATGGAATTTTGGATGATAAGAAAGGAAAAGATCCACTAAAAAATCCAATGGGAATTTTTGTAAATGAAAAGGCAGAAGGACTGAGATTTTCGCGGTTGATTATCCCCGCAGACGGTGGAATAATGAGTATAAAAGTAGCTAATGATGCCGGCACTTTTAAAGGTGAATATCTGGTAAAAACCGATGTTTCGATGGTGAAATAGTTTTAGATAACTGTAAAAGTGATTAGCAAAGTAAATTTTATAAATAATTAGAGGTCAGGCATTAATAGCCAAAAATAATGAAAAAAATACTTTATATTATTGCTGTTATTACAATTGCTACAGCCTGTTTTAAAAACGCAACAAACCGAAAGCCGGATGAAATAGACTTTGCAAAACTACCCTATAAAACACTTTCAGAATACGGCTTTTTTAAGGGTGAAATGAACCAGCTGGCTGAAAACGAGGGCGTGGTGCCTTATGAGCCAATCTCGCCACTCTTTACTGACTATGCCTTCAAGAAGCGGTTTGTGTTTATGCCCAAAAATACCCAGGCTTCTATTCCTGATGATCACGATGCTACACTGGACTTCCCTGAAAATACCATCCTGATCAAGAACTTCTATTATCCTGCTGACTTCAGAAAGCCGGAAGGAGAAAAGGAGATTGTTGAAACCAGAATATTATTTAAGAAAAATGGAAAATGGGAGGCCTACCCCTATCTCTGGAATAAAGACCAGACCGAGGCAAATCTGAAAAATACCGGGGCCAAAATTGATGTAAAGTATATAAACCAACATGGCGAAAATGTGGCCATAAAATATGCCATGCCACAAAAAAATCAATGCAAAAGCTGCCATTACCGCAACAATACTTTCTCTCCGATAGGCCCAAAAGCCAAACAGCTCAATTTTGAAATAAACTATGCCGATGGAAAAGCCAATCAGCTGAGCAAGTGGAAAGCATTGGGAATATTAAAGAGCGAAAAAGACATTGCCGGCATAAAAACATTGGTAAATCCAATGGACGAAACCAAACCTATCAATGACAGGGCCAGAGCCTACCTTGATGCCAACTGCGGGCACTGCCACAGCAGCTATGGACCGGCTTCCACATCAGGATTATATCTGAATTATGAGGAAAACCGTCCTTTCCATTTTGGTGTAAAAAAATCACCTGTGGCAGCAGGTATAGGAGCAGGCACATTCAATTATGACGTGAACCCCGGCCATGGCATGGAATCAATCATGACCTTCAGGATGAACTCGACGCATCCCGGCATCATGATGCCCGAGATTGGTCGGGTAACTATCCACAAAGAAGGCGTGGATCTGATAGCGAAATGGATTGAAGGGTTGGAGTGATTATTTGCTTCTTCTCCTACTCAAATAAACCCCTTGATACTCAATGTGCCATTTTCTTTTTGAAAAATGGGCATCAGCGTTTGGTTACCCTGATTGAGCGTACCATAGAAATAATGACTGTAAGATTTGACTTTCATTTGCAACAAATCAGGAAACTGAGCCTTTAACAAAGCCGGAATCTCATGATTGGTCTTAATCAGGTGCTTTGGAACGATTATTCTGGCCATAATTCTGAAAGTTTAAATTTTCAAAAGTTTCTCTTTAATAAGTGGCAAACCCCATAATGCTCAGGGTTCCGCCTACCCTTTTCAATACCGGAGTTAAGGTTTGGTTCTCTACTATATTGGTGCCATAAAAATTATGACTATATGAGCTTGATTTTTCTTGCGATAAATCAGGGAAATGGTTTTTCAATAAAGCGGTAATCTCACGATTTGACTTAAAAAGGTGCTTTGGTACGATAATTCTGGCCATGATAATTGATGTTTATAATGTTTGAAAAGCTTAATTTAGAATGGCTTACGCCTTGTTTTATGATCCAAAAGTATAAGGAATTTTTTATGCTAAAAAATTTTGCTCATTATTGCTAATATTTTGAGCAAAGGCTTTTGGTCTGTAAATTCTACAGCGAACATCAGACCTGGTTTTAACAAAAAAAATAAAGTTCTTAACCGGTCTGACCTGCGGTACTGACCTACAACTTAAGTGGTAAGCGGTCGGATCTGTTGTGCTGACCTAATACTTTGGTTCTTAACCGGTCTGACCTGCGGTACTGACCTACAATTTAGGTGGTAACGTAGTGGGATCTGTTGTGCTGACCTAGCACTGTATTTCTTAACCGGTCTGACCTGCGGTATTGACCTACCTATCAATTCTTTTTAATTACAATGCCGCATGAGGGATCGTCGCGGAGCTCCCACGCCTAAGCGTGGAGCGGGAGCAGAGACCCCGACCCCGACCTATGCAGCGACAGCGGAATGGGGCGGGGGCATGCCCAAATCAAAAAAATGAGTTCTGCCTAAATACCTTTGCTCAATTCTTAAATATGACCTTTTTGAAGGAGCGACCAAATTGTTTGATTTAGAGCTTGAATCAATTGAGGCTTTGAGAAGTGAGATGGGGTGTCAAAATCTACAAAAGCGGCCTTTCCCTTTGTTTACTCTTAAAATTTTCGGAAAATTGCCACAAAATTCCACTAAAGGAATAATTGTAGATGGGTTTATTGAAAAAACTTGCGGGCGACACCATGCTGTACGGAATGAGTACCATAGTGCCGCGTCTGCTCAACTGGCTGCTCGTGACGGTACATACACGGGCATTTACCGAGCCCGAAATGCTGGCCGACAACTCACAGCTCTATACATATGTGGTCACGCTCAATGTGATTTACACGTTTGGGATGGAGACAGCATTTTTCAGATACGGCTCCAAAAAAGAGAACCAGCAACAGGCTTTTAACCAGATCCTCAGCTTTGTGCTGGTGCTGGGGGCGGTGCTTTCGGGGGTATTTATTGTGTTTGCCACCCCAATTATCGAAGCCATAGGGTTCCCCGGTAAAGAGCGGCTAGTGATGTGGCTGGCGATTATTCTGTTTATTGATACTTTATGTGCCATTGCGTTTGTAAAACTCAGGGCCAACAACCAGGCGAAGAAGTTTGTACTTATAAAAATCCTGAATATTTCGATCAACATAGGGCTCAATCTGTTTTTGATTATCCTTTGTAAAAATGTAGTAGAAGGGAAACTTCTGCCCGAATGGATGCCCTTTGCATCGTTTTTTTACAAGGCCAATATCGGGCCTGACTATATTATTTGGGCCAATTACGTAGCAAGTATGGTTACGCTGCTGTTGCTCTGGAAGGAGTTTGTAGGCTTTAAAATTGATTTGACATGGGAAAAAACCAAACCCATTGTGCAATATGCTTTTCCACTCATGTTGATGGGGCTGGCCGGGGCTATAAACCTTACCGCCGACCGACTGATGTTCAGGAGTTTACTGCCTGAGGGTTTTTATCCCGACTTTCCAAAACCCGACCAGGCGTTCAGTATTTATGCTCAGGTGTATAAGCTTTCTATATTTATGACGCTGGTGGTGCAGGCCTATCGGTATGCTGCCGACCCACTATTTTTTGCCAAAATGGGCGACAAAAATTCTCCGGGCCTCATAGCCCTGAGTACCAAGTGGTTTACGATTGCATGTATAGCTATCTGGTTAGGTGTGAGTCTTAACCTGGGATGGATTCAAAACTTGATTGGGGTCAACTACCGCTCAGCGGTGTATATTGTACCGGTACTTTTGCTGGCCAACCTTTTTGTGGGGATTTTTGGTAATATTTCGATTTGGTATAAGTTGTCCGACAAAACACAGTTTGGCACCTATTTTACAGTAGCCGGAATGATCATCACGGTGATTTTGAATTTCTTATTGATACCGGTGCTGGGGTATTTGGGCAGCTCGATTACATTTGTGATCAGTACTTTCGGGATGCTGTGGGCAAGTTATTATTTCGGGCAAAAATACTTTCTGGTGCCGTATGACCTGGGGCACCTGAGTGTATATCTGCTGGGGGCATTGGTGCTGGTGGCTCTTTTTGGATATGTGGTAAAAGTCGAAGGTATTGGTGGAATATTACTTAATAATATATTGATTTTCAGCTATTTGTTTGGAATATATTATTTCGAGTTTAGATACCGGAAAGACGGCGGATTGAAAATGCCTGCTGTAAATCACACAGAAAATGCCTGAAGGATGATTAATTACAACAGAAAGAAATTCAGGACTGTTTCCAACACTGAAAACGGAGATACGTCATCTGAAACAATTTTTGAATATCAACAAACCGGGAATATCCTCACCTCAAAGTACCGTGGTGGTAATATAGTGGAAGGGCATCTAATGGCACTGGTTGATGAAAATGGAAATATCGACATGCGGTATCATCATATCAATACTTCCGGAGAAATCATGACAGGGGTATGTGATTCAACACCCGAAATCCTTGAAAACGGGAAAATCCGCCTTCACGAAAAATGGCGATGGACATCGGGTGATTTTTCGGAAGGCGAATCAGTATTGGAGGAAGTGTGATGTCCTCTATATCACAGCAGCTATTCTTCTTTTAACTTGCTTTTGTACTGCCACTTCTTTTTTTGAAACCACCAAATACTCTTTGGTTACAAAAGGCTTGAAAATGCCCCTGGAAAGATTGGCATTACGAAATATGGCAAATTGATCCAACGATGACCGGGTAATTCTTTTACTTAGTTTCAGCCCTGATCGTCTGGAAATAATCATGATTTTATCCTGATTTAGCTGCGTATATTGATCCGAAAAATCCTCCGTTTGATTTTGAGTCGAATGGGCATTGAGATGGAAAATGCTTTTTGTCCGATTCCAAATCCCTGATTTGTCATGGTCAGGTTTCCGGCTTCTTTTGGGTTTAAATTCAATGATGATACTACCGTTAGGCTTCAAGGCATTGGAAAGCTTCCTTAATAAGGCCTCAAATATTTGCAAAGGCAAACCTTCCACTAAATCATTTATTATGATATAATCATATTTCTCGGTGATAGGCTGCAAAAGAACATCCCGCTGCTCAAACTTCACGTTCCGGGTTTTATGTTTGGTCTTTACAATTTCTCCGATTTCTATTTTATAATAGTCAGAATCAATGCCTGTTACACGGCAGTTCCATTGCCTGGCCAGCCAGAGAGAGATACCGGCCATGGTATTTCCGGTGACCAGTATTTCTTTATCTGAAAAATCAAAATTTGACTCAAATATGGACTTTTCTTCTGTTTTTACGGCTTCTTTGTCAAGATACACGTTTTCAACTGCTATGCAGCTTTCTTTCAATTCATTAATCTTCATCACTCGTTTTTTGTCTGTTTATCACTCTATAAATTTCTGATTGGCACAAAACTTCTATGGTGGGATATATCCACTTAATAAGTTTTCAAACTTTTTTGATATCAGAAATCAATACGCTTTCTAATAAATCCAAACTAGTGCCAAACTCAAAATATTTTACTATATTATTGGTTTTCAATTATTTATAAACAAAACAACCCCTTTCTAGATTCCATATTTTGGAAATTATTCAGATTTTGAAGAAATAAAAACTTGCATGATTTTTGTACTAAAAACTTTTAAAAAATATATTTATGAAAGGGCTGGTATTTACAGAGTTTTTGGAAATGGTTGAGGGGAAATTTGGCTACAACACTGTGGACAAAATTATAGAAAACTCGCAGTTGCCTTCGGGAGGTGCTTATACTTCAATCGGAACTTACAGTCATTCCGAAATGGTGTCTCTGGTAGTAAACCTATCAAAGGAAACTGAAATTCCGGTGCCTGATTTGTTAAAAGTTTTTGGAGAATATTTGTTAAAGGTACTTTCCAAAAAATATAGTCATTTTTTTGATGGCGTAAACGGAACATTTGATTTTTTAGGGAATGTTGACCGCTACATACATGTAGAAGTGAAAAAAATATATCCCGATGCCGAGCTCCCAAAATTTGAGATTTCGAAACTGAGTGAAAATAAAATTGAGATGGTTTACGGCTCAGACCGTAAAATGGCCGATCTGGCCGAAGGTCTCATTATTGGTGCTTTTAATTATTTCAATGAAAAAGCCATCATAACCCAACAACCTGTTGAGGAATCGGGAAAACAGGTAAAATTTATTATTGAAAAAGTATGAGCGAGGAGCTTGAAATACTAAAAAGGAGAATTGAAAGGGAAAGAAAAGCAAGAATTCAGGCGGAAGATTTGCTTGAAAAGAAGGCTTTTGAACTCTATGAAATCAACAGCAAGCTCGAAAGAGAGGTTGAAAAACGCACGATGGACCTCAAATATTCAGAGGAAAAGTACCGTGACATAATGGAAAACCTTGAATTGGGAATGATTGAAGTTGATAATAATGAGGTGATTACAAAAGTTTTTCCTAGTTTTAAAAAGCTCACCGGATACGATGAAAATGACCTGCTGGGTAAACTTGCACATGAGGTGCTTCTGGCAGACCCGTCATTTTTGCAGACCATAAATAGCCAGAACAGCCGTAGAAAAGATGGAGAATCAGGAGTGTATGAAGTGCCTCTGCGTAAAAAAAATGGAGAAGTACTGTGGGTGATCATCAATGGGTCTCCAATCAGAGACTCTGACGGAAAAGTAATAGGTTCGGTGGGTATCCACTATGATATCACCTACAAAAAACGCACTCAGGAAGCTCTGGAACAGGCCAACTTTGAAGCCGAAAAAGCGAGGATGTCGGAAAAAAGATTTCTGGCCAATATGAGCCATGAAATCAGAACTCCTATCAACGGTATATTGGGAATGGCCCACCTGCTGGCCGACACCATGCCATCACCGAAGCAATCGGAATACATCAGGGCGATCCTTTATTCGGCGGATATGTTGCAAAACCTGGTTTCTGATATTTTGGATATATCGAAAATAGAAGCCGGCGAAATGCAGATGATGGAGCAGGCCTTTAGTATGAAAGATTTGATAAACAGCATTTTACAGACTTTCAGACTAAGGCTTTCAGGCAAAAATGTTGAGCTTGAGTTTAAATATGATGAAGAAATAGAAAATGAAGTCATTGGTGATTCTACTTTTCTTACCCAAATATTGATGAATCTCCTCAGCAACGCCGCCAAATTTACTGAAGAAGGAAAAATAGGTGTTGAGGTAGGCTTGTTGTGTAAACTCGGTGATTATTATATGACCGAAATTAAAGTTTCGGATACCGGAAAGGGAATTCCCAAAAATCAAATCGGGAAAATCTTTGATAGCTTTAAACAAGTTGACGAACAAAATAAAAGCAAATATGGTGGTACAGGCTTAGGACTAGCCATCGTAAAACAACTGGTAAACCTACATGGTGGTGAGATATCAGTAGAGAGCGAAGTGGGCATTGGCTCGACGTTTATTTTTACATTGCCTCTGAAGGATTCCATGCAAAAACCGAAAGACCTGATATCAATAAGCGAAAACCTTTCTGATACGGTCTTCAATGCTAAAATACTTTTGGCAGAAGACAACATGCTCAACCAAAAATATGCCGAAAGCCTCCTCAATAAATGGGGTATTGAAGTCTCTAAAGCCGAAAACGGCATGGTGGCGGTACAATTGCATGGTAGTCAGAAGTTTGACCTTATATTGATGGATTTGAGAATGCCTGAGCTGGATGGATATGAGGCTACCAAAATAATCAGAGACCGTGACAAAGAAACTCCGATAGTAGCACTTACCGCTTCTGCCGTAAATGATGAAATTGACCAGGCGAGGGCAATGGGTATGAACGATATCCTGACTAAGCCATTTGCTCCCAATCAGCTCAAAAGCATGCTTGGAAAATACCTGACAGCTCAAAAATCGGAAGTAAGCATTCAACAACCCGAACCTGAAGAGGTTCCAAATGACTATCTGGAAAAAATATATGGAAATGATATCAGGTATGCCTCTGATATGTTTGAATTATTTCTGAATACTGTACCTGCCCAAATGACCCAGCTCGAAGTACTCGTAAATGAAGAAAAAGTAAGTGACATCGGGTTTTTAGCACACCAGATGAAACCCTCTTTTTCGATGGTTGGGCTGCCTGAAATAACTGCTGCTTTTCAAAGTTTTGAAAAATTAGCCAAAAGTCAACCCGAATTTTTTGAGATTAAAAAGGAATTCAGGCCTATTAAGACGCTTTTTGAGAATAAAATTGACTGGATTAAATCAGAATCCGGGAAACTGAAAGCCAAAGCTTGATCAATAGTTCATCTTTCACCTGAAAAATTACTATAAAAATCAGTTGAACTAAAAGTCTATGACGACCATTAGCTCCAAATAATTCCCAAATTTCAACAGGCTATTTTCAATATATTAAGATTCCCTGATAATGGTGGTTGAAATTATAGTTTGTTGATTTAAAGCAAACTAATAATATAATTATGCGGATGTATATCGTTTTTTTGATACTATTCACCCGCATTTTATCATAAAGTCTTATTTCCCAAGGTTACTGATTTCGACACAAACCTCCCTCATGATTTTTATGCAGTGATCAAGCTGAGCTTTCAGCTCTGTCTCGTTGACCTCCTGACGACAGGCGTTTTCGATTATTCTGATAGGCTGTTTAAGGGATTCTATATGCAGCCAATCTATTGAAGCTTTAATTTTATGAGCTGCCATACAAATCTCCTTCCATTGCTTCGACTTATAAAAATTCTCAAAGTTTTCGATGGTTTCCTGGGTTTGTTTCAAAAACAGGTTTTCCATTTGGTTGGCCTGCACCTTGTTCCCTTTCATCATTTGAAGCATGATGTCGGGGTTATAGTGACTGGTACTTACGGTTTCTTCTTCCTCGTTCTTTGATTTTCCAGAAAGTAAAAACTCTTCATGAGGTAATAAATACTTCAAAAGTACTTTGAGGAGGTTTTGTGGCTCAAATGGCTTGAGAATGTAGTCATTCATTCCAACTCCTTTAAACTTTGCCACTTCTTCTTCAATAGTAAGGGCCGTGAGAGCAATTATCGGAATACTCTTATTCTCAGCCCTGATAAGTTTTGTCGCGGTAATTCCATCCATTTCCGGCATCTGAATATCCATCAGGATGGCATCGTAAAATTTAGAGCTGGATTTTTCATAACCAATTTTACCATTTTCGGCAATATCCACATAGATACCCCAACCTTCGAGAAGTTTACGGGCAAAAAACTGATTCATCGGATTATCTTCAACCAAAAGAATTTGTTTACCGGCAAGTTTTTTCTCCGCACTTTGGTCGGTCTCCTGTTCTTCCATAACGGTTTCGCTAATTGGAAACCCTAATACAAAATTAAAAGTAGAACCTACCCCCTGCTGACTTTTGACTTTGAGGTCGCCCCCCATCAGAGCAACAAGCTCTTTCGAAATACTTAAACCCAGGCCAGTGCCTCCGTATTTTCTTGATATAGAAGAATCTTCCTGCGTGAAGCTGTCAAATACCTTATCCATTTTATCGGGTGCAATTCCTTTGCCAGTATCGGTCACGCTGATGTCGAGCACCATGGCGTTACGCATACGGGTGATAAGTCTTACTTCAAGCTGAATGTGCCCTTTTTCGGTAAATTTTATGGCATTACTAATAAGATTTAACAAAATCTGACTAATTCTGATAGGGTCGCCCATTAGTGGTAAGTCAGCTCTCTCGTCAAATTTGAGGAACAGACCCAGCCCTTTTTCTTCGGCCCTAAACTGATTACTGTCAACGATATTGTTCAGAATCTTTTTTAGGTTAAAAGGCACATTCTGAAGGCTTAATTTTCCTGACTCAATCTTAGCAAAATCCAGGATTCCATTGATAATTCCCCTCAGGTTTTCTGAAGAAACGCTAAGAGTATGCACATAATCAGTCTGTTGTGGCGTAAGAACGGTCTTTTGGATGAGGTTGGTCATACCTACAATGGCATTCAACGGCGTGTGGATTTCGTGAGAAATCACTGCCATAAACTCCTGCTTGATTCGCCCGGCTTCTTCTGCTTTTTCTTTGGCTTCAGTTAGTTTTAATTCAAAATCCTTTCTTTCGGTGATATCAGTGTTAACAGCTATAAAGTTAACTACTTTGCCTTCCGGATTAAAAATAGGTTGAATCGACAACTCTATCCAATATTTACGGCCTGATTTTGAATAATTTAATATTTCTATTCTGAAGCTCTCTTTATTTCTTAGTTTTTCGTTTACTATTGCCCTGGTTTCGGGGTCGGTTTCTGGACCTTGAAGTACAGATCCGGGCGTTTTGCCGATAACCTCATCAAGCGTATATTCTGAAATCCTGGTAAAAGCCTCATTGGCCCACTCTATCTTTCCTTGGGCATCGGTTATTACAATAGCGTTGTCGGTTTTTTGAGCAACGACCGCCAGTTTTTTGGTTTCGGCCTGATATTTAAGTTTTTCGTTGGTTTCTTCCACAATCCTGCTGTGAAGCTGGCAACTTTTGAGAGCAATGCTAAATTTCTGTATTACCTTCGAAATCTTTTTGACGGTCTGTTTATTAAAAGCATTTTTTGATTGATTATTTTCTCTGAAAAAAAGTTTAATAAACCCAAGATCAGGCAGATTTAAAATCCAGTAATCGCCTTTTGTTAATTCGTTGGAATTGTGTGAAAAAATTCTGATATCTTCTTCATTATCGAGCAGTTCACTGCCGTTAATTTTTATATTTTCGTAAAAATCAACGCTTACAGATTTTTGTTTTTTTATGTAGCTAAAATCGGGATAGGAGTAAATCAAATCAAAAGTTATTTGCCCGTTTTCTTCCGTATTTTTGTTTTCAAACCACACTGCTCCATAGTCAATATTTTTTTGTCTGAGTAAGACAGACATAAACTCACCGCTGGTTTTGTGCAGATCGAGTGAGTTGCCAACGGAAAGCGAAAGTTCGTACAATAAGGCAAACTCCTGAAGAATTGCATAGTTGATTGTACTTCCCATATTTTTTTTAATAAATAGCCGCAGCTACGATAGTTTTATTATAAAATTCTACATACCCATATCCGGTCGAAGCAATTTCGCCAAGGGTAGAGACACCATAAACTGTAGGTGGCACTTCTTTATTGGCAAACTTCATCATGTCAAGCTCTTCCTTAAATCTGTCATCAAGGTATTTTACCCTGGTTATACAGTCAAAAACCATCAGGCATTTGCAATCTCTTTCGGCGTCATTAGTAGCAATCGAAACTTCTTCAGCTGCATTAATGAGCGTATCCTGATCCCCTTTGAGGATATAAATCATAGAGTTTTCCGGAATATCAGAAATACACTCTATATGACCGTTGGAGCGTAAAATATAAGGGTCTCTTACCACAAAATCTTTTCCATCTTTATGAATGCCAATGGGAAACATTTTAGCGATATCAAAATAATTGGTGTCATTAAACATATGCTCGCTATCTGACTCTATGGCATTTTTGTAAACATCAAATGCCGGCTGCCAGTTAATTTCATGAATTACATTATTTTCAGATGATGTAACCATAAAAGGTCCTGCAAACATATCCCAACCGTGCTTAACGGCTACCTGGCTTTTATTTTCGATGAGAGCCAACAGAGCTCCGTCCATGAAAATACCTTCGTTGGTGAATAAACATGGGTTTTGTTGCAATGTGAAATAGCCCGCTCCGCCACCTACGATATTTACACTGGTGCCCACCACGCTGTATATGTCTCTGAAAAGATCGTCTTTGTTTTCCATGAGTCCGTCAATCAGAAGAAACGCCGTTTTATATTGGCTTAAGTCCCCTACTTGCTCTCTTAATGAATCGGCATTGTTTTTAACTTTAATCACTTTTTTTACACCTTTTGCGGGTATGATTAAAAAGCCAGATTCAAAGTTTATATTGTCCTGAAAAATGGTAGGATAAATCGCACCGAAAAAATTAATCCCGTTTTGATTCAAAGTTGCGATAAGCTCCTCAGCCTCTGAAGCTGATCCCTCGGCCAAAAAAACAAGATAAGTATCAGCGTTTGCAGAAAGCTCTACAATCTTTTCTTGTGACAGGTGTTTGATGGTTTCAAAATACATAATTAATAATATAGTTATGTTTTTTTCTTTTCAGAAATCGTGCCCAACTTTAAGGTGCTCATTTATAGCTATTTAGTATTTGTTTTTTTTCAAAAAATGGAGGTATTTCCATTTTTTGGAATTCTTATACCTCGCCGTTTTTAATCATATTGTATATCGTTGATTTGCCGACATCGAGTTTTTCGGCAACCAAAAGCACATCTCCGTCATATTTCTTCAAGAAATGACTCACGATTTTCCGGGTATATTCTCTCAATGTAATCTCCTCAAGCAAAAATGCTCCTTCGGGTTTAATCGAATTGAAAGTGATGTCTTCATCTGTTATAATTCCGTCAAGTGCCATTACGCATGAAAGCTCCACAATTGCTTTTAGCTCTCTGATATTTCCGGGGAATGAATACCCCATTAGCTTTTGAGCTGCTTCCTGAGACAATTGGAGTTTGGGAAGGCGATTGCGTTTAGTAAACTCCTCTATGAAATATTTGGCTAGTAAAACGATGTCATTACCTCTGTCACGCAGCGGAGGCAGCTGAAGATTAAGACCTAACAAACGGTAATAAAGATCTTCCCTGAAGTTGCCTTTCTGCACTTCTTCTGCCAGGTTTCGATGCGTGGCAACGATGATTCTCACATCAATTTTTACCACCTGATTGCCTCCTACTCTTACTACTTCCTGCTCTTGTAATACTCTCAGGATCTTTGCTTGCATGGTAGGATCCATCTCTCCAATCTCATCGAGAAAAAGTGTCCCTCCGGTGGCCTCCTCAAATTTTCCAATTCTACGATTTTGAGCACCTGTAAATGCCCCCTTTTCATGTCCAAAGAGCTCACTCTCAACCAATTCTCGAGGTATTGCGGCCATATTTACGGCCACAAAAGCCTTTTTGCTTCTTGCCGAATTATGATGAATTGCCTTTGCCACCAGTTCTTTTCCGGTACCGGTTTCACCATATATCGAAACGTTAATCTGGCTGTTAGAGGCTTTTTCCATGAGTGAAAACACCCTTTGAATACTTGGGCTGTTTCCTTTGATTACATTGCTGAATTCATATTTTTCTCTTACTTCTTCTCTAAGTACCGATATTTCCTCTCTGAGCTTATGATTTTCCTTAACCTTGATGATAACATTCCAAAGTCGCTCTTTGGTGTTTTCATCTTTTACTATATAATCATATGCCCCAAGTTTAAGGAGCTGCACTGCAGTTGCGATGTCTTCCTGCCCCGAAATCACAATGACAGGAATTTCCGGATAATCCTGTCTGATTTTTTTAAGGATCACCTCCCCATCCATATCAGGCAAGGAGTAATCAAGGGTGATTGCCATGGGTTTTTTATAAAGGTTATCCATCAAAGATTTCCCATTTTCAAACCTCTGAATACTATATTCCGGATTCAGCGAAAGATGGTACTCAAGCATTGCTCCGTAAAAGGCATCGTCCTCTACAATAAAGATAGTCTGACTGTTTTCCATGGTAATTTATTTTAAAAAAAATATCCCAAAAATTGTACCAAAATTCCAAAAATTGGAAAAAATTGGTTGAATAACAGATTTTTAACTCATTGATTTTTAACTTTTTATAAAAAAATGGCACTCTTGGCAATGATTTTGAAAAATATAAATCAAATACTTTTTTTAGAACATGAAGAACAAAATTTTACTAATTGACGACAACGAAATTGTGCTTGGGTTACTGAGCCAGGTTTTACAGGAAAAATTTGATGTGTTTTTGAGCACATCAATCAAAGAGGCTCAGGAATTATTGGAAAAGGGAGTGATTCCGCAGGCGATTGTGACAGATTTATATCTTAACAATGAAAACGGTAAATCATTGATCGGTTTCCTGAAAAATGATGAACAGTTTAAAAGCATTCCGCTGATTGTGCTCTCGGGTGATGAAAAATCAAATACCCGTATTGAGTGCCTTACCCTGGGAGCCGACGACTACATCGTGAAGCCATTTCACCCTGAAGAACTCACCGTAAGAATCGAAAAACTCATTATGAAGTCTGATGCTGATTTTCTGAAAAAGAAAGTGGAAAACATCAATCTTCAAAACCAAATTTCGGTTCCAAATCCTGCTCCTTCCTTCAGGAAGCGACTCTTCGACATTTTCATATCGTCACTTGCATTACTAGCCCTATCACCTCTTTTGGTGATAGTGGCTATTTTGATTAAAATTGATTCTAAAGGCCCCGTGTTTTTCCTTTCAAAAAGAATTGGCTCGGGATATAAAGTATTTGAACTCTACAAATTCAGAACTATGAAAGTGGGTGCCGAAAAAATGATCGCCAACATGGGTCATCTCAATATGTACTCAGCTCCACAAGAAGAAATTTCCAAAAAAATAAGTGAAGAAGGTGAATTAATCAATGATGAAGGCTGGCAAAGTGAAGGCCACATTCTTGAAAAGAAAAGTGGTGAGTCGGCTTATTTGAAATTTAAAGATGACCCCAGAATCACAAAGTTGGGTAACTTTTTAAGAAATACCAGTATCGACGAGCTTCCGCAATTAATAAATATCCTTAAAGGTGACATGTCGATAGTAGGTAACAGACCATTGCCATTATACGAGGCCGAAAAACTTACCAGTGACCAGGCTGCGGCCCGTTTTATGGCTCCGGCAGGGCTCACGGGCTTGTGGCAGGTATCAAAAAGAGGCCGTGGCGAGATGTCGGCAGAAGAACGCCAGGAACTTGACAATGAATATGCCAAAAATCATGACTGGAAAATGGATATGAAATTGGTAGCCAAAACTTTCCCGGCATTATTTCAATCTGAAAACGTATAATAATAATGACAATGAATATCCTTTTAATATTTTTCTCTCTGTCGGTATTATATCTTTTGTATTTTGCTTTGATGGCATTCAAAAAAAGGCCGGTAACTTATTCCAGAGCACTTGCTGAGTCAAAAACAGACATGATTTTTATCGTGCCGGCTTATCGGGACGACGCCAGAATTCTGGAATCTGTAAAAAACATATTATCTCAGGCCGATTTTGGAACAAAAGACGAGATCGTGGTAATCGCGGACTCATTACAAACCGAGACACTGGAAAAACTTTATGCTCTTGATACCACTGTGGTAAAAGTAAAGTTTGAAAACAATACCAAAGCAATGGCCATAAATCTGGCTTTGAAAAACCTTCAAATCTGGAAAAACACTTCCAAGCTCGTAACCTTACTCAATGCCGACAATCATCTGACCGAAGGATTTATCAGCATGACCAAAGCCGCTTATGAGCGAGGCCACAAAGTGATTCAGACACACAGAATAGCCAAAAATGCCGACACGCCAATGTCAATATTAGATGCAATAAGCGAAGAAATAAATAATGCGGTGTTTCGGCTCGGACATTTTAACGCAGGCCTTGCCACGGCTCTTTCCAGCTCAGGTCTGGTAATGGACTACGATTTGTTTAAAAAATACATGAACAAAATAGACCCTTCCACCAGTTTTGACAAACAGCTTGAACTTGATTTGTTGCTCGACAAACAGCAAATCTATTATATGGACGAGGTGTATTTGCTTGACGATAAAGTTACAAATTCAGTGGTGTTTAAAAATCAACGCTCTCGGTGGATTGCAGCTCAGTTGTATTTTTTACGTACCAACTTCTTTAGGGCATGGTCTGAATTGTTTGAGAAACGAAATATTGACTTTTTCAACAAGGTGATTCAGTTTGCGATCCCTCCAAGAATCCTTTTGCTGACATTCGTTATGTTACTCAATCTGGCCGAACTCACATTTTGGCAACCATTGTATTCCAGTTTTTATCTGACAGCCGGGCTGGGTTTAGTGTTTCTAATTTCAGTTCCGGGTTATTTATACAAAAAAATATCTTTTAAAACTCTTCTTAACTTGCCATCTGTGGTGTTTAATATGGCCATAGCCATGTTTAATATTTTCAGATCAAAAAGGAGAATTGTAGAAATTTCATAAGCGTTCTAGTTGTTCAAAAAGTAAATAGGGATTTGTTTTTCGGCGATAATGTTCTGATAATCAAACCCGAATCTTGAAAGTCATACGATGGTAAGGTGTAAAGCCATGCTGTTGTATGGCTTTTCTGTGATATATGGTAGGGTAGCCTGCGTTTTCATGCCATTTGTACATGGGGTATTCCGTGGCGAGATTTTCCATCAGGTCATCGCGGTAGGTTTTTGCCAGGATAGATGCTGCGGCAATGGAAAGGTATTTGCCGTCACCTTTGACAATACAAGTGTGTGGTATCATCGGATAGGGTGTAAACCTGTTGCCATCGACCAGTAAATGCTCCGGTATAATTTTTTCCGAAATCTTTTCCACTGCCCGGTGCATCGCCAAAAAACTGGCTTTCAATATGTTGATTTTATCAATTTCTAAATTTGAAGCCTCGGCCACCGCCCATACCAATGCACTCTTTTCGATTTCGGTTCTGAGTTCCAACCGTTGGCCTTTGTTGAGCTGCTTGGAGTCATTGAGCCATGGATGCTCATAGTCTTTGGGCAAAATCACCGCTGCAGCCACCACCGGCCCGGCCAAACAACCCCTCCCGGCCTCATCAAGTCCTGCTTCAATGTAGTTTTGGTTGTAGTATGGGAGGAGCATCTTATATACAATTTTTTATCAAAGTCGGTAAATAATCGGCCAAAAACAAGGGAATGTTTATCATTCCATCCCGATACTCAAGATTTTTTGATGAAAATCTTATTTTTAGTTTTGGATCAAACTTTTTGGAATAATAGGTTAAACTTTTACTTTTTATGTTAATATCTGATTTTACTTCTACAGGCAAAATTTCTCCATTGGTTTCGATTAAAAAATCAATTTCTGCGATTCCCTCGGAGGTGTAATAGTAAGGGGCAAACATATTTGAAATTGCCTGAGAAATATAGTTTTCGGTAAGAGCCCCTTTAAACTCTGTGAAAACTTGATTGCCTTTAGCAAATATTTGATAATCAAGGCCCGAATGCACCCTTAATAAACCCACATCAAGTAAATACAATTTGAAAGCCGATAAATCAACATAGCTTTTCAAGGGTATGCCCGGCTTACTTATTTTAGATATTTTTTGCACAATTCCTGCCTGTATCAACCAGGTTAAAGCCTCTTCATATTCTCTGGCTCTTGCCCCTGATTTTATGGCCTGATATAAAAACTTCTTATTTTCTCTGGCTAATTGTGAAGGTAAAGAATCCCAAATATGATTAATTCTCATCACCATCACGGCATTGGCATGCTTTGAAAAATCTAGTCTGTAAGAGTTCAAAATTTCTTTTAAAACTGCTTCAACTTCTTCAATATTTTGCGTTTCTGACCAAATTTTGGCAGCTTCGGGCATCCCTCCTGAGATAAAATATTGACGAAAATAGTCCATCAATGGATTGAAAAAAGCCTCCGGAAATGCATTAATTGTATTATTGTTTGCAACACTTTCCAGAATTTCAAACCATTTAGGGCTTATTCCCCGAAGGTATTCTGAAAAAGTGAGCGGATACATCTCCAAAAAATTTACCTTTCCAACCGGAAAAGAGCCATCTTGACCCAAGGTAATACCCAGCAGTGAGCCTGCACATGCTACATGATACTCAGGAATGTCTTCCTGAAAATATTTTAATGTATTAAGTGCGTCTCTGCATTCCTGAATCTCATCAAAAATCACTAATGTTTTTTCGGGTAAAATAGGTTGACCATTCAATAAAGAAAGGTTTTTGACAATTTTCTGTACATCTTTTGTTTCCTGAAAGAAAGATTTAATATCAGTATTTTTCTCAAAATTGAAGTAAGCAACATTTTCATAGTGAGTCTCCCCCAATATTTTTAAAATTGAGGTTTTTCCCACCTGGCGGGCTCCCATTAGTATCAGAGGCTTCCTGTTTTTAGCGTTTTTCCAGGAAGCCAATTGCGTTAAAATAGCTCTTTGAAATTGCATTTACACACTATTCGTTAGAATTGTGTGTAAATTTACACAAAAAACCAACGAATAGTGTGATTTTGGGGAAAAAGATTAGAAATGGTTTTGAAAATTTTTTGAGAAAACTTACTATTAATTTTATGAAATTATTTGAAAGCCCTCCATTGGGAAAGATAAATGTATTTGAGCATTATTATGATTGAAATGATCACGCCAGCTCCGCAATCACCATCTCGCCACCTCGGGTCTTGTCTTCAAGATTGACCAGGATTTTGGCATCCAGAGGCAGGAAAATATCAATTCTTGAGCCAAATTTGATAAATCCAAACTCTTCACCTTGCGTAACTTTCTGGCCCTCAGACACATACCATACTATCCGTCGGGCCATGGCTCCAGCTATCTGACGGAAAAGTACCTCGGTACCGTTTTCGTGGCGGGTTACCACAGTGGTGCGTTCATTTTCGGTGCTGCTTTTAGGGTGCCAGGCTACCAAATATTTGCCGGGATGATATTTGAAGTATGAAACCACACCCGAAAGTGGATTGAAATTAATATGTACATTAAACGGCGACATGAATATAGAAATCTGCCTTCTGGGGCCATTGAAATACTCTGTTTCTACTACTTCTTCTATCACCACCACTTTTCCATCGGCGGGAGCTATAATATGCTTTGGGTTTATTGGAGTTTTTCTGGTAGGTTTGCGGAAAAATTGCAGTACAATTAGAAATAATACAAGGCATACTACAAATAAAAAGGTATGAAGGGCGTTTTGTCCGGGAGTAAAATATTTTACGAGGCTAAAAACCAATGCAAGCGTAATGGTCGAAACGAGTAGTGTTCCAGTGCCTTCTTTATGTATTGTCATCCGATATATTTCTAAAAATTTTCCAAATATACGGCAAAATTTGATTTCCTGATAAAAACACTGTCCTGCGGGCATGACCTTTGCAGGGTTTAGAATATATGAACGAACACATTAATTTTTGGAGAATCTGGGAAAACAGAGAAAAATTCCCTCTTTTTTTCGCCTTTTCTTGCCTTATTCTGGCTTTGGTTGCATCCGTTTACCTGTACTTTTACGGTCATGAGCTGGTGTTTGGATGGGACACCGTAAGTGAACTTCACGAAAAAATCGTGAGCTTGCCTGCCTATTATTTTGACGATTTTGGTTTTTCTTCTTCCTCTCCGGTATGGTTCATAAAAGAGCGTTACCTGCCCGCACCGGCACATATTTCGGGCTGGGTTTATCATTTAGTCTGGTTAACCATCACCTTGGGGCTTTCATTTTTACTGACTGGCTTTGCCCGATTACGCGGTGCCTGGTTTCTGGTTGGAGCTCTGGTTTTGGGTGGTTTTTTGACCAGTTTCCGACTCGAAAATCTTTTTCTGACCAACTCTCAAATTCCTTTTTTAATCGCCTTTGGTTTACTGGGAGCGGTTTATTATCTGAGCAATTATTATGGTACACGCTTAAAGTCTTACCAGATTTTGCCTGCATGGATTTTAATTTGGGGGTTATTTAGTATTGTTTCGGTTAAATTTTCCGCAATAAATGCTCCGGTAGCGGGCTTAGTGGCTTATGGTCTGATAGCCATGATTGTTATTACAGTCATTTTTACTTTTCTATCTTCACATGAATCTTTCGCCGGCCTGGTATGGCTGGTTTCTAAAAATGCACAGAAAGGCAAGAATTCCCTGCCACAGTATTTCATAATTTCGGGAATATTTTTTGCAAATATTCTCTTGATTTATCTCGAAAATGCCAACCGGATCGAGGACACAGGCTTTCTTTTACCTCCTCTTTTTATATTTTTACTAAACGGCTTGCTTGGGATTTGGGGATTTAAACAAATCAGCGAACAGCGGCAATGGTTCAGCTATCGTCAGACAGGCTTATATCTATACACAGGTCTATTTCTGATTGGGACAGCAACTTTCATTTTTGCATACGCCACAGCAAGTGATTCCCTCATTGAGTTGCTTAACGACCTCGTGAGTATCAGTTCGCTGGCCCTGAGCGTGAGTTTTTTTGTATATGTACTTATCAACTACAATCAATTGTTTAAAGCAGGGCTCGACGTTCACAAAGTACTTTACAAATCACCTTTTAACCGACTGATTTTTGCTCGTACAGCAGCTGCTTTTATCATTTTAATATTATTTTCATTCAAAAGTTACTTTTCTTACTTTCAATTCCAATCTGCTATTTCGTGTAGTATTGCTGATTTTTACCAAAAAGAGGGCGATCTTAAGTCGGCAGAGACTTATTACAAAAACTCAACCCATTATGAGCTTTTTAATCAAAAAGCCAATCTTTCACTTGCATCTCTGGCAACAACGCAAAATGATAAAATCAATGCTGCATTTTTTTATAACCAATCATTACAAAAAAGCCCGTCAGAACAAGCAATCCTGGGCTTAAGTACCAGTCTGGAAAACGAAAACATGTATTTTGATGCCATTTTTGCTTTAAAAAACGGTCAGAAGAAATTTCCTAATTCCAGCAGGATATTTACCAATCTGGCATTTTTACAATCAAAATCAAAAGTAACTGACAGTGTGCTGATTAACCTCGATTTGGCTTTAAAAAATTGTAAAAATTGCGATATAGAATCTTCCAATTTTCTGGCGTTTTGGATAGAAAACGGTAAGCCTGAAAAACTGGAAGAAATGGTGGCATTGGGCGGAAAATCAGAAAGTAAATCATATTTGGCCAATCGCTCAGCTATTGATCGCATTATTCTTAAAAATTCTATCGATATAAAACCTACCGTGTCTAAAGACTCAATATTGGATATGGCTTCTGCGGCATTGATTTTTAATCAGATTAGTAATCCAAAAGTAAAAACAGAAAGTAGCCTTTCAGGGAAAGAAATATCGGGTTTACAAATACAAAATGCCAACGACCCGGTTTTTGAAGAGCTGAGTTGGTCATATGCCAATCAACAGTTTTTACGGGAATCAAAATTGTCAGGTATTAAACAATTGACTGTTCTTGCCGAAGCTAAAACCAGATTTAAAAGTATTTATAACCAAAACCTGGCTTTATGGTTGCTTCAGGAAGGTCTTGTAAATCAGGCCATTGAACGCTTAAAAATAGCGGGAGACTCCACCTCTGTCAGCGTATTAATGAAATCTGATATCCGACAAAAAATGGAAAAGTCGCAGCAAGAGCAGGCTAAAAAGCTTTCCCAAAATCTAACGCTTACAAACTATTCTGAAATATTAAATAAAGCCCCGCTAAACCCCTATTTGCTTGAGAAAACAGCAGATTTTCTTTCTACAAAAAAGAAAGATACTGAAGCCTACAACCTGCTGTTTTATGCCACTGAAATCAATAAGGATTCGCCAATAATCTGGAAGTCTTACATCAGAAAAGCTCTGGATCTGGCTCAGTGGGATTATGCAAATGAAGGTCTGGAAAATTTAAAACCTTTGGTAAATAATGCAGAATATCTGGATTATAAAAATTTGATTTCTCAGAAAAAACAAAAAACGCTCTCCGCTGATTTTTAAATAAAAAAGCTTGAAAATGAGTTGAAAATAATAAATATCAGGCAAAAAATCTAAATTATGGCGGATTTTGCTAAATTTGCCTACTTTTGTAAAAAACCAGAATTTTCAAAAAATAACAGAAATGAAATTAGTTGTTTCGTCATCAGAACTTGTAAAAAACCTTTCAAATATAAGTGGGGTGATCGCCCCAAATCCATTGGTCCCCATACTCGAAAACTTCCTTTTCGAACTTGAAAAATCTACGCTTACCATCACCGCTTCAGACATGCAGACGGTAATGGTTTCTGAGGTTACGGTTGACTCCTCTGATACGGTTTCGGTAGCAATTCCTGCAAAACTCTTGATGGACACGCTCCGCAGTTTGCCTGATCAGCCGATTACCATCAATATCAGCAAAGATACTTTTGGTGTGGAAATTACAACCAGCAATGGTCGCTTCAAAATTGCAGGTGAAAACCCTCTGGATTTCCCGAAAGCACCACAAGTAAACCGAAATTTCAACATTGAGTTAGATTCTCATACGCTGGCATCAGCCATTAATAATACACTTTTTGCCACCAGCACTGACGACCTCCGTCCTGCTATGACTGGTGTATTTGTTGATATTCAAGAAGATAGCACCACATTTGTGGCTACTGATGGTCACAGGTTGATTCGCTATCGCAGAGAAGATATTAAATCGGCTACGCCCACTACGATGATTCTTCCGCGTAAGGCTTTGAACCTCATTAAGTCGTCTTTGCCTTCTGAAAATGTGCCGGTTGTGACAGAATTCAGCAATTCCAATGCCTTCTTTAGCTTTGGAAATATCAAATTGATTTGTCGTCTCATTGATGAAAGATACCCTGATTACGAAAACGTAATTCCAAAGGCCAATCCCAACAAAATGACTATTGAAAGATCGAAATTCTTAAGCTCATTAAAAAGGATTGCGATTTTCTCCAACAAAACGACTCACCAGATCAGACTTAAAATCACCGCTACAGAGTTGACAATCTCTGCAGAGGATTTGGATTATTCTAACGAAGCCGTAGAAAAAATTGACTGTGAGTTTGCGGGCGAAGATATGGAAATCGGCTTCAACGCCAAGTTTTTGGCCGAAATGTTGAGCAACCTGGGCTCATCGACTGTTACGCTTGAACTCTCAATGCCTAACCGTGCGGGTTTGATTATCCCTGCCGACAAAGAAGAAAACGAAGACATCCTGATGCTCGTGATGCCGGTAATGTTGAATTCCTATTCTTAATAAAATCAGCGTTTTGTGAAATATAAAAGCCACTCGAAAGGGTGGCTTTTTTTATAATAGAAAAACTAAACCCTATTAGTTCTATTTCCAAATCAGCTAGAAATTTTTTTATCTTGAGTTATAGATTCACAAATCTTAAACCTCTGTCAAAAACTTTAAATCTTTTAGCATAAAATTGGGGCACAACCACAAAAAAAACAGCCCTCCGTTGCCGGAGAGCTGCTCTTAATAACAATCTATATAGAAACACTTACGATCCTCTTTCTTTCTTAACTACCTCGTCGGCGATGTTTGTAGGTACAAAATCGTAGTGAGAGAAAGTCAAGTTTGCCGTAGCACGACCAGAAGACATGGTACGTAGATCAGTCACATAGCCAAACATCTCTGACAAAGGCACGTCAGCTTTGATTACTTGTGAGCCGGCTTTGGTATCCATACCTTTCATCATACCTCTGCGACGGTTAAGGTCACCTGTGATTGGTCCGGTGTATTCGTCCGGAGTCAATACTTCAAGAGCCATGATTGGTTCAAGCAATTTGGCACCAGCCAATTTACCTGCTTCACGGAAGCCCATACGTGCGGCCAATTCGAAAGACAATGAATCTGAATCGACATCGTGGAATGAACCGTGGAACAATCTCACTTTGAATGAGTCAACAGGGAAGCCAGCCAAAGGACCATTTTTCATAGCTTCTTTGAAACCTTTCTCGATAGCCGGGATAAATTCACGAGGAATAACACCACCCACAATATTGTTCACAAACTGTAAACCTGTCTTTTTCTCTTTTCCTTCCTCGTCGTCGTCTCTTGGACCAAATTCAAACACGATATCGGCAAATTTACCTTTACCACCCGATTGCTTTTTGTAAACTTCACGGTGTTCGACAGTCTTGGTGAAGGTCTCTTTGTAAGCCACCTGAGGAGCACCCTGGTTAACTTCCACTTTGAATTCACGACGCATACGATCGATGATAATCTCAAGGTGAAGCTCACCCATACCTCTCATGATAGTCTGGCCTGTTTCTTCGTTGGTTTCAACTGTAAGGGTTGGGTCTTCTTCGATTAGTTTACCGATTGCCTTAGAGAAGTTGTCCTGATCGGCAGTTTTCTTAGGCTCGATTGCATAACCGATTACAGGATCAGGGAATACCATAGATTCCAATACAATTGGATTCTTTTCGTCAGAAAGGGTATCTCCTGTTTTGATATCTTTAAAACCTACTACAGCGGCAATATCACCTGCCTCAAGTACGTCGATTTGATTTTGCTTATTGGCGTGCATCTGGAAGATACGTGAAATACGCTCCTTGTTGCCCGAACGGTTGTTCAGCACGTATGATCCCGAAGGAAGAGTTCCTGAATAAGATCTTACAAAACAAAGGCGACCAACGTAAGGGTCAGTTGCGATTTTAAAAGCAAGAGCAGCAAATGGCTCGCTTGCATCCGGCTTACGCAATACCTCTGCACCTGTATCAGGGTTAGTACCTTTGATACCTTCTCTATCCAATGGTGAAGGCAACAAAGCCATCACAAGGTCAAGCATGGTTTGTACCCCTTTGTTTTTGAATGAAGAACCGCACAACATAGGAACGATCTTCATGTCAATTACTGCTGCACGGAGGGCGGCAAGGATTTCATCTTCAGTGATTGAGTTTGGATCCTCGAAGTATTTCTCCATCAAAGTCTCGTCATACTCAGCTACGGCTTCAAGTAATTTCTCTCTCCACTCTGCTACTTCCTCAACCATATCGTCAGGAATTGGCACTTCGGTGAAGGTCATACCTTTATCAGCCTCGTTCCAAACCATCCCGCGGTTGTTGATCAAGTCAACCACCCCTTTAAAGTTTTCTTCGGCACCGATAGGCAATTGCAATGGCACTGCATGTGAGCCCAACATTTCTTTCACTTGCTTACACACGTTAAGGAAGTCGGCACCAGAACGGTCCATTTTGTTTACGAAGCCCAAACGAGCCACGTTATAGTTATTGGCCAAACGCCAGTTTGTTTCTGATTGTGGCTCTACACCGTCAACGGCACTGAAAAGGAAAACCAGACCGTCAAGTACACGAAGTGAGCGGTTAACTTCCACAGTAAAGTCAACGTGACCCGGAGTATCAATGATGTTGATGTGGTAGTTATCTCCCCTGTATTTCCAGTTTACAGTAGTGGCAGCCGAAGTAATGGTGATACCTCTTTCCTGCTCCTGCTCCATCCAGTCCATGGTAGCTCCACCGTCGTGTACTTCACCAATTTTGTGGTTCACACCAGAGTAGTAAAGGATACGCTCCGTGGTTGTGGTTTTACCGGCATCAATGTGAGCGGCAATACCGATGTTTCTTGTAAATTTTAAATCGCGAGCCATTTTTTAATTGTTTTTTTCTGAACAGCTTTTTTTATTCAGTTTTATTCGAAATTTATTGACTTTTTGTTTCGGGCTGCAAAATTATAAAAAAAATGCATAAATCGAAACACATTGGGTTATAATAGTTTAAGAAATTGTAAAATATGGTTAAAAAGGGTTGATTCGTAGATTTTTCCCGGAAAAACGTCTCAGAAATTTGTCTAATTGTTTGAAAATATGGCATTTTAATGATTTCCCCCGTATAAGATTTACAAATAAATTTTCGTTAATCATTAAACATTTTATAGTTTTACCAAATATTTAAGACCATCCATTATGAAGGAAGCAGAAGAAGAAGAAAACCAAATCAATATAGAACTTTCTGAAGAAATGGCCGAAGGGGTTTATGCCAACCTGGCCATGATAGCTCATTCCAATTCAGAATTTGTGCTGGACTTTATCCGCTTAATGCCGGGGGTGCCGAAAGCCAAAGTGAAATCGAGGGTAATCCTTACGCCCGAGCATGCTCAGAGGCTGCTGTTGGCTCTGCAGGATAATATCAGAAAATATGAGGCTAATTTTGGTGAAATACGCCAATCCAACGACCCTATTCCCTTCCCAATGAATTTCGGTGGGCCTATGGGCGAGGCGTAAGCGTATTTATATTCAAAAGATAACGCAATACCGAATTCCAGATCGGATTGCGTTTTTTTGTGCCTAAATATCTTTAATCTCAAAAAACATGTAAAAAATCATATATACACTTGTATATAAATCAGTGGAATTGTGATATATATTTAATAATATTTGGTCGGAGATTTTGCCCGGGATTGGATAAATAAATGACATTTTCAAACTTTAAAAGTTTATGAAATGAAAACGGCCAAATTATCTAAAATTATTCTTTATGCTTTAATTTTACTAGGTTCAGTTCTACTTTTTACCAGTTGCAATCTTTTTGGGTTTCTCAACAAAAAATCAAATAAAGATGTAAAAGAAGGTTCATTTATTAGTACAAATCCTACTGACCCTCAGTTTGTTAAGCTCATCACCGACAAAGACGAAGAGGTTAGTGTTTTTGGAGAAAGAGATGCCAGTGGCTTACCTTCAAAAATTAGACAAATCAACATTAAAGATTCAAAGGGGGAGAATTATTCTTTTTTCTATAATAAAGATGGAAAACTTACTACTGCCGTGGCCGACAATGGTACCGTCTTTAATTATAAATGGCTGGGAAATAATAAAATAGCTTTGAATATCATATGTAATGATGGAAAAAACCAAATTGATACAGAAATTGATTTGGCAGAAATTCAGCCCAAAAGCATAAAAAATATTAATACTACTGCAAAAATCAGAAGCAATGCTGGCGTTAATTCTAAAATAAGGTTTACACCAATTGAAAGCCCGGTAGAAAAACCTCTACTTATCAAATCAGCAAAAGTTTATGAGGATGGCACGGTGCATAATTTGACGGTGACTTCCTGCGGGGCACTTTCTAATTATGAGGTACTTAGAGTAAATATTGTAGATCAGGCGGGAATTACGGTATTGAAAGAACTCAACGCTGTTTGGGTTGGAAAAGGAAAATATACCATTACTGTTCCATCAGGATTGGCCCCCGAATTAGATCCGCAAAAAACAGCGGAAGCACTTGCAAAAGTTCTTTCAAAATATTGTGATGCAGCCGGGCTTGTAGGTGGAATGTCTGAACAAATATTACTTACTACAAGTGCTTGTGCATATATTTCCGGGAAACTGGCTTTGACTGGTGTTGGTGTTACCGTGGCTCCTACAGTTGGAGCTGCTTGCACAGGGATCACTTCCGCTATGGCGGTTTATTGTGCCACTTTGGGGGCATCAGGTCCACCTGAATCCCCGTCTATTTTGGATAAAATGTTAGAGTTGAAGTTTTTGGATTACTTCAAATTAACCGGCGGAATAAGGATGCACGTTTACTTTAAAGTTTTTACCGAAGGTGTTTCAAGCGGTACTAAAATAGTTGGATTTAATGTTGCTGACGGAGTTCCTTCCAATTTGAAAGCTGAAATGTCTGAAAATGCAAAACCAATGGTAAAATACCTTGAGCTGTCGCCATCTTCTCCTTCCGAAGGACAAGACTACACCATAACAGCCGGGGTTTACTGTCTCCCGGTGGGTAGTACCGTAACTATAAGTATGGCGGGCAGCGACGGTTATTCTGATTCAGAGACTTATACCATTAATGATGTTTCACAATCTTCAGGTAATTTTAGTCTGGCAATTCCCGGGGCAGACAAGGGAGTAAGAGATGAAATTACCGTAACTGTGACTACTCCTGAAGGTAGTGTTATCACAAAATCAGCATCTTTGGTTTTTGGAAACTAAGGTTAATGGTTGTTCAACGTTTGAATTTTTGAGGTGGAGTTAGAAATTGCTCCACCTTTTAATATTATTACAATTACATTTGCATTATTGATGACTATTCTCCAAAAAATGAAGTTTATATTCTCAGTTTTTTTCTTTTTTTCAATTGTTTTAGGTTTAAATGCCCAGGAGTTAAAATCTCTCAAAAAACACATCTACTATCTTGCCGATGACAAAATGAAGGGCCGTGGCACCGGTAGTAAACAAGCCATGAAGGCCTCGGAATATGTGAAGAAGGAATTTAAAAAATACGGCCTTAAACCCCTTGGAACCGATGGCTATTATCAAAATTTCAAAGCAAAAGTAAGAAAAGTCGTGGTGCCCGACAGCATCCGTGACTCCAGAAACGTGATTGGTTTTCTGGACAATGGCTCCGGGAAAACCATCGTGATCGGAGCACATTATGATCATATCGGTGAGGGAAAACAAGGAAGTCTGAAAGATTCCACGGCCTATGGCAAAATCCATAACGGTGCCGACGACAACGCCTCAGGAGTAGCCGGATTACTGGAATTAGCCCGGTATTTTGCACAAAACAATGAAAAAGAGCCCTTTAATATTCTGTTTATTTCATTTGGAGCGGAAGAGTTGGGTCTTGTAGGCTCCAGATATTTTGTGGCAAATCCAACAATTGACCTGAAAGCCGTTCATTTTATGCTCAATATGGATATGATTGGCCGGCTCAACAAAGAAAGCGGCGTGGCGATAATCGGTTATGGCAGCTCACCTGAGTTTGAGACTATTTTTTCGGGCATAAATAAAGAAAAACATGTGAAATTTTATACCGGTTATGAAGGTCGGGGCGGCTCAGACCAAACCTCTTTTTATGAAAAAGACATTCCGGTGCTGTTTTTCCATACTGGTGGCCACGAAGACTATCATAAACCAACCGACGACGCTCCTAAAGTAGATTACACTTCTCTAAAAGGCATACTGGAACTGGAAAAAGAAATAATTGTCCGCAGTTTTGACGTGGGGAAAATGAATTTCAGAAGTACAGATAAAAAGTAAGTCAGAAATCTATGTACCAAAATTACTATTTGAATAAAATATCCTTTTTGTAGTCTCTGGGGCTTTGACCTTTAATTTGTTTGAAAGTTTTACTGAAATGTGAAATGCTGTTAAAACCACTGCTAAAGCATACGTCAGACACAGGAACTCCCGTATGAAGAAGCTTGCAGGCGTTGTTTACTCTAAATTCGTTAAGAAAATCAGTAAAAGTTAGGTGCGTCATTTTTTTAAAATATCTGCAAAATGACGGCACTGAAAGGTTGGCGATTTCAGCGACGGTTTCAATCCTTATCTCTTCGGTGTAGTTTTCCTCCACGAAAGTATATATTCTGTTGATGCGGTCTTCATCTTTGTGCCTGAAATCAAACTTGGAAAGCGGGTCATTAAGCACCTGATATTCTGAAGATTCGGAAAGGATTTTAAAAATTTCCAACAAGGCTATCAGTCTGTCAATGCCCGTTTTAAGTGCGAGTTGTTCCATTAGAAAAGAAACTGATTTTTTTGTTTTTCCAAAAAAACTAATTCCAAAAGATGCCTTTTCAAACAACCTTTTTACTTTGGCCAACTCAGGAACATTTAAAAAATCCTGTCCCAAAAAATCTTGCTGTAATTGTACGATAATCTCTTCATGCTCGCCAATTACACCATAACCCAAACCCGTATGTGGAAGATTGGGACCCAAAAACATGACTTCACCCTCGGTATATTGCCCCATATGATTACCAACATGAAGCTTTCCTGTTCCTTTTTTTACATAAATAATCTCATATTCAGGATGTTGGTGCCAAAAAAATCTATCATTTTCTGATTTCCAATGTATCAGTTTAAATGAACTTCCCTGATCGGGTGCAATTTTCTCAAATTGAAGTTTCATGCTTTAATTACCCTTATTTTGCCTTAAAATTACAGCAAAATGTTAAAATAAAACAAATATAGGAAAATAGAGTAATATTTTTTTTACAAAAAAAGATGCAATTTTGTATTGAAAAAGGAAGGCTGGTCTTTCCAGAGACGAATAAATACTTAAGGTAACCAAATAAAAAATATAGCTGGGAATGATTCCGGCTATTTTTTTTGCTTCAAATACGCTACTAGTTTTTTGATGGCCACTGCTCTATGGCTTATCTGGTTTTTCTGAATGGAGTTCATCTGGGCAAAAGTTGTATCGAAGCCTTGTGGTATAAAAATCGGATCGTAACCAAAACCATCAGTACCAATTGGCTCGTAATTGATCTTTCCTTCTACTGATCCTTCAAACTGTGTGGTTTCTCCGTCCAGATTGAGCGAAATCACGGTTCTGAATCTTGCTGAGCGGTTTTCAAGGTTCTTCATTTCTGTCAACACTTTCGCGATATTGGCCTCATGGTTGCCATGGACACCCGAATACCGAGCCGAAAACACCCCCGGCCTACCTTCCAGAGCATCAATTTCGAGACCTGAATCATCGGAAATGCAATTGATACCGAACTTTTCAAATACAAAATCAGACTTTATTTTTGAATTTTCTTCGAAAGTAATCCCTGTTTCCTCAATATCCTCAAAGCATCCGATATCACTCAAAGTCTTGAAAATAAACTCGTTGCCCAAAAGTTGTTTAAGTTCTTCTATTTTATGTTGGTTGTTTGATGCAAGACAGATCTCCATATTTGTAATAAAAAATTAAGCCACTCCTTCTTTCATTCTTTCGGCGTTTTCGGCTATTCTGAGTTTTTCAATAAACTCTCCAATCTGACCCTCCATAACGGTAGGAAGATTATATACCGTGAAACCTATCCGGTGGTCTGTAACCCTACCCTGGGGATAGTTGTAAGTCCTGATTTTGTCCGAGCGGTCGCCAGAGCCAACCATGGATTTCCGTTCACCGGCGATGGCTTCGTTGTGCTTGGCCAGTTCAATTTCATAAAGTCTCGATCTGAGGACCGACATTGCCTTGTCAAAGTTTTTGATCTGAGAGCGTTCGTCCTGACACTGTACCACCACTCCTGTAGGTATGTGGGTAACTCTTACGGCCGAATAAGTTGTGTTTACCGACTGACCACCAGCCCCTGAAGAACAAAATGTGTCTTTTCTGATATCATTCATATTGATCTGAACGTCCACTTCGTCAGCCTCAGGAAGTACAGCAACTGTGGCAGCAGAAGTGTGAATTCTTCCTTGGGATTCGGTTGCCGGTACTCGTTGCACCCGATGTACCCCCGATTCATATTTTAGTTTACCATATACATCTTCTCCTTTCACACTTACCACAATCTCCTTGTAACCCCCGGAAGGAGCGTCTGTAAAATCCATAACCTGAAACTGCCAACCCTGGGTAGTTGCAAATCGCTGGTACATTCGGAACAGATCTCCTGCAAAAATCGCCGCTTCATCGCCACCGGTTCCTCCTCTGATTTCCAGAAAACAATCTTTGCTGTCATTGGGATCTTTCGGAATCAGCATTTCTTTCAAAATTTCCTCTGCTCCTATTTTTTTGTGTTGAAGTTCTTCCAGCTCCATTTTGGCCATCTCACGCATCTCTTCGTCTTTTTCTGTTTCCAGAATCTGCCGGGCTTCATCAAGATTAGCTAAAATGAGTCTGTAAGCCTGATATTCCTGGACAACCTTCTCGAGATCACGGTATTCCTTGCTGATTTTCTTAAATTTATCCATATCAGAAACCACCTCAGGCATGGTAATCTGCTGGCTAACTTCTTCAAATCGCTCTTTAATTGCTTCTAGCTGTTCTATCAACATTTAACTCAAAATAGAATTTGGGATGCAAAATTACTATAAAATACCCGAAAACTCCCGGGTATTAAGTCTCATTTTGGAAAACAGAAATGGTTTTCAAAAAGTTTGATACTGAAAAAAGGCATTTTAGCAGGTACTTTTTCCAAAATAAAAACACCTGTTAGTCAGCAATTTCAATCTTTGGGTTCTGAATCAGACTTTTGGTTGTGAATCCGGGAAAGAGAATTGGGGTGCACATTAAGCAAAGAAGCCAGGTGCTTAATCTTAATTTCTTTTCTAAAAAGATATGGCTTGGTTTGAAAAAGCAGTTCTTCTCTTTTTTGTGTGGGCCAAATTTTTAGCAAAATCTGATGCTCCCTTATTTCATGCAGATTTTGAAAATAGACCTTATTCATCACAATTGACATCTTGGGATTTTCAAGCAGCATTTGTTCAAACTTTTCCTTATTGGTTTTCAAAACCTGGGCATTGGTCAGTGCCTCTACAGAAATTCTGGATGGTTCTCCCGACATAAAATTGCTCACATCAAGCACAGCTTCTCCTTCTACCGAAATCCACAGCGTGTGTTCTTCATCGTTTATAAGTGTGAATTCTCTGAAAACGCCTTTGGTAATGAATAGAACAGAATCGGAAGACTTTCCCATTTCTATGGGCATCTCGCCTTTTTTAAAACTTATTTCTTCAAAAATCGATATGATTTTTTTGAATTCGGGAGCTGTAAGTGGAATTAAACTCTTCAAAAAATCTTTAAACAATTTCTGCGAATGTGTCATTTTTTAATTTTGGGTGTTTTACTATTTCTATAATTGTGAATTACCGTCAAATCTGGTAAAATTCCAGAGCCTTTAGTGGTGTAAGGATTTATTTTGCCGGCAAAACTATCACACACTAATCCTTGCTAAAGTCCAATTTTGGGCAGTCTACCATCTGCTTTTATTGGGATTGAATAAAATTCGACCACAAATGTTATTTCGAAAAACAATATATACAAGACTATTTTGTGTTTTGTTGCATCAAAACTAACCGTTGTTAGAAAAATAAAGGAAATTCAACAGTTTAGTAATCAAGATTGTAGAATCTGAATCAAAAAAATAAGCAACGACGACGAAACCCCAAAAAAGTCACATTTGTTTACATTTATTTTGAAAAATTTTTTGGAAATTAAAAACTAAAAATTCCCATGGATATATTTTATGAGATTGGCAGAGGCTAGTCCAACTTTTGAGACAGGATGTGTAAAGTTATTATTCATTACACTAAAAATCAATACTCTTCCACTCCCTGTTTTCACATAACCGCTTATATTGTAAACCCCTGACATAGAGCCGGTCTTGGCAAAAACATAGGGTGGCTCGGTTGATGCAAAATACCTTTTTAGTGTGCCGGTTTTCCCTCCAATCGCCATCAGGCCAAATAATCTTTCCTGAGGAAATTCAGAAAGCAGCTTATCCAGCAATTTCACATTGTCTCTGCCCGTAACCAGATTATATCTCGACAATCCACTACCATCAACAAGTAGTGGTTTATCCGGCAAATCGGAAAGTAGTTTCTCTGTAATGCGGCTTATCGCTTTTGTAGTGGAAAGCGTATCGGTGAGTTGTCCACCGGCCATCAACATCATTTGCTCCGCCAACATGTTGTCAGATACCTGCATCATCCGTCTCAAAACGGTATCAATAGGCATAGAAAAGACGGTTTTTGCTTCTGAAAAATCAGTTTTAGAGGTCAAAACTACATTTTTTTTGAGGGTGTCAGCAAGAAGTTTTATGGTAAGAGCGTCGGAAATTTTCAAAGGGATATCTTGTCTGAAATCCGGTTTGAGTTTTTCGGTATAATAAAATACATTTTCATTTATATCTCTTTTCAGATAATCATAATTGCCCGATCTGAAGGCAAAACTGTTTTTAAACTCGGGAATATTAATATTGGATTGATATGCGGCAGATTTTACTCTCAAAATATTTCCATATACCGGAAAAGCCGACCGCTCCACCTGATAATCATCATTGTAGTCGTCCCAGGCCCAGCCTGACCCCAATCTTTGATTTTCAAATTCATCAAAATAAAAGGCCAGCGTCTTTGCCCCGTGATTCTTTAAATATTCAAAAACTTTACTTTGAGGGAGGTCGGGGTGCAAAAACGACGGGTCGCCGGTAGCTTTACAGTAAAGGGTGTCATTTCGCTCCAATACTTTGAGACCAGGCATAGAGTCCCCCATTGTTTTCAATGCCGCATAAAGTGTGTAAGTCTTGGTATTTGAAGCCGGAACAAAGTATTTGTCAGCATCTTTTTCATATATGAATTTTTCAGCCTTAGGGTCATACAATGTTACCGAATAAAGGTGATTTCTGAAAGTGCTGTCAGATGCCAAATAAGCAGCTATTTTATCATTATTTGTTGCAGAAACCAACAATTGTTTTTTGCAGGAAAAAAAAGAAAATCCGCCCAAAACCAATAAAAAAAGCGTTTTTGAATTCATTTTTTAAAAAAATTTATAAATTGTAATCAAATTGTGAATAAAACTTGGAAAAACAAAGAATAACCTCGATTGATATCTTCCGTGGGCTCACCATGATGCTCATGACGATTGTAAATAACCCCGGAGACTGGGGAAATGTATATGCCCCTTTGCTGCATGCCGAGTGGCACGGTGCCACACCAACTGATATGGTTTTTCCGTTTTTTGTTTTTATAATGGGAACCGCTATGCCATTTTCAACCTCCAGAACCGGGGCAATTACGAAAGACTATTTTCTGAAAATCCTTACCCGAAGTCTGAGAATATTTAATCTGGGTCTTTTCCTTAATTTTTTCTCCAAAATCCATGTGGGAGAGCTGGAAGGTGCTCCCTTGGTACTTATCAGACTGATTATAGCGGTGGCCCTTGCATATGCAATGCTCGGAAATTTCAAGGCCAATATCAAACTTGGGTTAGCCATTGGAGCGACGGCACTTATGTTTATTCTGGCATTTTGGGGTGGTGAAGATTTCGCATCAGTCAGAATTCCAGGCGTACTACAAAGAATATCGTTGGTATATTTCTTTGCCGCAATAATATATAAGAGATTTGATTTGAAAGGTCAGCTAATCGCAGGAGGATTGCTGTTAATATCCTACTGGGCTATGATGGCATTAATTCCTGTTCCAGGGGGCATAGCACCCAATTTCGACAAAGGAACCAACCTGGCCGCATGGATTGATAATACTTTGTTGCCCGGGCATTTATGGGCGTCATCCAAGACTTGGGATCCTGAGGGTATCCTAAGCACTATTCCCGCTATTACTACAGTGTTGTTGGGCATATGGACAGGCAATATCATCCAAAATCAAAAGTTAGAATCATACAAATGGTTGCTGGGAATAGGTCTGGCCTTGATAATAACCGGAAAACTTTGGGGCGTAGTATTCCCTATTAATAAAGCTTTATGGACAAGCAGTTATGTGTTATTTGCAGGTGGATGGGCAATGTTGGTGCTGGCGATAGTGAGTGTTATAGACGAAAAAGCCGGCAACAACCCTGTCACACGATTTCTGATTGTTTGGGGGGTTAATCCTATGATTGTATTCTTTGGGTCAGGAATATTGCCCCGGGCTTTAGGAATGGTAAAAATATCTCATGGAGAAGAGTCATTGGGTACTTTGGATTATATAAATGATGCAATTATAAAACCTCTTTTTGCTAATCCCATGAACGCCTCGCTGGCATTTGCAATATTTTATGTTATCCTTTGGTCAATTATTTTGCTCATTTTGGATAGAAAAAAATTGATTTTTAAAGTATAATTTTACTTATAATGTTGATTTTCAATATATTATTATGAAATATTTTATCTTTTTATCATTGCTGATTTTGAACTGGCAAGTATCAGCTCAAAATAAAAAATGGGTTAACCTTTTTGACGGAAAGTCAACAGCCGGATGGCATTCCTGGACTCAAACTGAGGTAAAAGGTTGGCATGTGATGGGCGGTGCCCTGATGACGCACGGCGGAAATGGCGACCTGGTTTCTGACCAGGAATATGGAGATTTTGTGCTGGAATTTGAATTTAAAGTAGCAGCCAAGGGAAACAGCGGGATAATTTATAAAGTGTTGGAAGAGGCCGGAAACAAAGAACTGTTTGCCACATATGCTTCCGGTCCTGAATATCAGATAATCGACGATGCCGGATATCCCGGAAAAATCACCGACAAGCAAAAGACCGGAGCCAATTACGATATACAGGCACCTTTGGATCTAACTGCCGTAAAACCTGCCGGAGAGTGGAACAAGGGCAAAATTCAAGTCAAAAACAACCGTGTAACCCACTGGCTTAATGGCACAAAAGTAGCTGATTATGAATACGGTAGCGTAAAATGGGATGACGATGTGGCCGGAAGTAAATTTGCCAAATGGCCTTATGCAAAAGCTCACGCCAGTGGAAAAATCGCTTTGCAGGATCATGGAGATATGGTGTCATTCAGAAAAATCAGAATCAAAGAACTGTGAGGATGCTCTTTACAGAAACCCAGCGATTCCGGCAGTGGTGGTTGATATTGTTATTGGGTGCCATCTTTGCCCATTTGTTGTTTGGAGCCTACCAACAACTTTTTAATGATATTCCAATGGGTGACCATCCGGTTTCCAATACTGGCATGATAGGACTTGTGCTGTTTATATGTGTCATATTTGCTTTGTTTTTTATTATAAAGCTGGAAACAAGAATTACTACCAACGCAATTTTTTTTAGGTTTTACCCTTTTCAAATTAAGTTTAGAAAGATTCAAAAAGAAGAGATCGGTAAACTTGAAATTGTTCAATTCAGACCTTTACAGGATTTTGGAGGATGGGGTATCCGAATGGGTTCAAACATAGACTGGGCCTATACAATAGCCGGAAATAAAGGTTTAAAAGTTTTTAATAATTCAGGAAAAGTGATATTGATTGGCACACAAAAGTCTGATGAATTACAAAATGCATTAATTGAATTTCAAAAATAATTCCCGGTTTTCTCCGTTTTCAAATGGAACACCCCTAAGCTATTTATGCGTTTTATTTTTGCTCTTCTCCTACTTTTAATTTTGGGTTATCATTCATTTGGTGCATCTGTAAGAGGACATGTAACCGACGAAAACAACAAGCCTCTTCCATTTGCGTCGATTTTCGTGAAAAATAGTAAAATCGGAACCAACAGCAACGAAAAAGGAGAGTTTTCACTCGCTCTGGAACCTGGAAAATATGAGATAGTGTTTCGATTTTTGGGTTATGAAACCCAAACCCGTTTCGTAGAAATTTCGTCTGCAGATATAACGCTCAATCTTCAGCTGCAACCCGCCGTAATCCAGCTTTCCGACGCAATAGTAGGCAAATCAAAAGAAGACCCGGCATTGACTATCTTGCGAAAGACGATTGCAATGTCGGCTTTTCATTATAAAGAACTTGATAACTATTCCTTTAAAACCTATCTCAAAGGAAATCTGAAAATTCTTGATATCCCATTTGTTTTTGAAAAACTTGCCAAAAAGAATTTCATTGAAAAAAATCAGCTCTATGTTTTTGAGAGTGTTCATCAGGTGAAATTCAGGCAACCAGGTAAGCTTTCTGAAGTTGTTGTAGCTAAAAAAGATAACCTGCCCCCTAATCTAAAAAACAGTGTGAGTATTTCATTTGGCAAGTATGATATCTATTCGCCCGACAATGAGACCTCCCCTGTCACACAAAAAGGAGCAAGAAATTTCAGGTATGAATATTTGGGTTATTTTGAAGAGAATGGGCTGATTGTCAATAAAATAAAAGTGATTCCGAAAATCAAAGGATACAACAGTGGGGTAATAAATATCGTGGAAGGTAGCTGGTATATACACAGCTATGATTTTAAAACTTCCGATGATGCAAGTCAAACCAGAACAAAAGCTATTTTTAACGCAATAGAAGGTGTTTGGTTTTTGTCAAACCTCAATATTGAAACCACCCTGGAAAGCTACGGAGCAGAAATGGAAATGCGTGCGGTTGTGGCTCTGAAAGATATTGTATTTAAAAAGAATCCGAAATATGCCGAAGTTAAACCTGATATAATCGATGAAAAAATCTTTAAAGAAAAAGCTACATTAAAACCAAAAGACACCCCTGTAAATAAGGAAGCCACCTTGAAGGATTTGAAAAAACTCGCTAAATCATTTGAAAGCGAAGAACGGAAAACAGGCATTATGGTTGATTCTGACCGAAGCTTTAAAATTGATTCTATGGCAACCAAACAAGACTCGGCTTTTTGGAACATTGAAAGGCAGGTGCCACTTACCATTTCTGAAATTACCGGCTTTAAAAAGGCTGACAGCTTATATAAAATCAATGCCGGGGCCATTCAGAAGAAAATTAAAAAGGATAGCACCCTGTTTTCGGGAGGAAATAAGTTTAAAATATCACAGATATTTTTGGGTCATACATTTGAATTTGGGAAAATAACCGACTCTTCTACCCATCTCAGAGAGCACGAATTCAAACTCGGCAGGATATTCGAAGACCTGCGGTTTAATGCGGTAGAAGGATACACGCTGGGAATAAACCGACTGGAATATACAAAAAACAAAAATGCCTCAGAAAATCTAATGGCAGGAATCAAGGCTTATTATTCAATTTCAAGAAACAGGCTGAACGGTGAGGCTTATTTTTCTTTACGAAATAACAAATCCAGCTTTGGTCTTTCGGTTGGCAGGAGGGTGTTTCAGGTCAACCCACAAATGCCCGTTTCTACCTTTCTCAACGAATCTTTTGCCTTACTCAATGGAAAACATGTAGCAAAATTTACTGAAAAAACCCAGATCGTCCTTTCGCATAAGTATGAATTCAACAATAGGTTGACATTAAATAATCAATTGATTGGGGAAAAAAGGATTGTTCCTGCAAACCATTCAGATTTTGGGTGGCTTAATAAAGATAATGTATTTGAGGCAAATACCATTTCACATGCCAATGGCAACAGGATGGAAATTGGGAACTCTGGCAACAGGTTGTTTCTGAAAACCTCGCTTCAATTCAGTCCCAATGTCAGACAAAACCGTTATAATGGAGTCCTGAAAACTGAAAATCAGGAGGCTCCGGTTTTTAGGCTTAACCACAGTTTTTCATTTGTCGATAACGTATTCGGACAGGTAGATTTCGAAGTGGCTCATACCCAAAAAATTAAAGCCGGGTTTATTACAGCAAGTATTAATGGAGGATTTTTCTATGGTCAAAAAATTTCAAATATAATTGACTATAAACATTTTATGGGAAATGAGCTAAGGATAAGCTCACACCGAAACTTCCGTGATCTGGATTATTATACATTCTCTTCAGACAAATATTACGTGCAGGGATTTCTGGAATATAAACCGCAAAGGCTCTTATTGTCTCAGATTTCTCAGGTACGAAAAGCGGGGATATCAGAATATGTTTTCTGTAATTTTTTAAAAAACCAATATGTATCTCATCAGGAAACCGGATATGGTATTTCCGTATTCAAACAAAAGATTTCGGCAGAATACTATATAGCATTCGAAAACAACAAATTACTCTCAAGAGGTATTAAAATAATATTATCCACAGATAACAAAAAGTAAAGTCTTAAGAAACCATATTTTATTATGCAGTAAATAGCCCTGAAACCATCTATCCAGTTGATTTTTTTGCCTTCTTCATATGTCCTGCCAAAATAGGAAATCCCAACTTCATATATTCTGACACCTTTGATCCGGGAAATTTTTGCGGTCACCTCAGGTTCAAACCCAAATCGGCTCTCTCTGAGATTGAGGCTTTTGAGCATTTTAGCATCAAAAAGCTTATAGCAGGTTTCCATGTCGGTAAGATTGAGGTTGGTAGATGCGTTTGACAAAAAAGTCAGGAATTTGTTTCCAATACTATGTAAAAAAAACAAAATTCTATGGGGTTTACCACCCATAAATCTGGAACCGTAAACCACATCGGCATAGCCGTCAATCATGGGTTTAAGCAAAATATTGAATTCCTGAGGGTCATATTCGAGGTCAGCGTCCTGCACAATAATGTAGTCGCCCGTTGCAAGGGCAATGCCCGTGTGAATAGCAGCCCCTTTCCCTTTGTTTACCTTATGTGCCACATATTTGCAGGAATAAGAAAGGTTATTCTTTGAAATATAATCCAAAACCACCTCTTCTGTATTATCAGACGAAGCATCATTGATAATAATAATTTCTTTTACTATGTTTGAAATTAATTCTACCTTTGATACTTTATCCAATATCTTTGAAATAGTCAAAGATTCATTGAAAGCCGGAATTAAAATTGTTAATTTTTTCAAAGTAAAGTTCTGTTTTATTGCAAATTTAGAAAAAAACGATTTTCAATAAATTATGAATTCGTATTTATTAAATAAAAAATTTCTTCTTCTAATTCCTTCCATTTTTTATGCTTTCTGTGCAACAATTTTTTTAAATAGACCCGGCATCAACGCCGACGAGCTACTTTTTGGAAATGCAGCAGTAGGAATTCCCAATGGATCAGTGCATATTTTCAAGCGTTTTGAAAACTTCCCACTAATGTTAATGACATATATTGGGGCGTTGAAAAGCTGGTTGTATTATCCAGTTTTCAAGATGTTTAGCGTAAATTACCTTAGTATTCGCCTTCCGATGATAATTCTTACGGCCTTTTCCGTAAATTTTTGTACCCGTATTTTGTATAAAATTACCTCAGATTTATATACAAGCATAATTTCAGGTTTAGTTGTTGCCTCATTTCCTTCCCTGGTATTTCTCACCCGTACCGACCAGGGGCCTGTAGCCATTGAATTTTTTCTCAAATCATTAATATTTTTAAAAATCACGCAATACGCCATTCAATCTGACCTTCGTAAACTTGTATGGTTGCCGTTTCTATTGGGCATTGGTGTTTTCAATAAAATCAATTTTATCTGGGTTGTTATCGGGATATTGGTGGGTGCGGCGGTTTGGTTGAAACCCATTTTCGAAGCCTTCAAAAAATCTGATTCAAAAGGCAGATTTTTATATCTACTTTTTATTCCGGTTGTTCCTTTCTTGACCTATATCTTTATAACGGGCCTATCTCCGGGGCTAAATTCGGTTTTTATCAAAGACTATAGCTGGGCAGCATTATTGGCAAAATCAAAAGTTTCACTCGCCGGGTTGCAGGATCATTATCACGGGTTTGGCATGTTAGGCCTTCAGTATGAGCAACTTTCCAACAAAAAATTACTTTCCTTTTTGCCATTTAATCTGGGATATAAACTAATGAGCTATTTTTATATTCCGGTAATTTTTATCGCTCTTTTGGCATTTTTATTCCCAAAGCCTGAAAAATCACAAAGATTATATATTTTTTGGGGGATATATACGCTTGTAGTTTTAACCCTTCAATTTCTGGTATTATTTGCCAACGCCAGCTGGCATTTTTTTACAATATTTCCGGGAGGTCTATTTCTATTTGTTTTGGGGCTGTACTACATTTTTCCACGTGCAACCAAGTATTTATTACTGATTTTAGTCGTCTTTCAGATTAATTCCCTGTTGATAGGATATTCTACTTTTGCTCATGAAACACCAAAGCCAGTATGGTCAAACAAGAGTCTGGAAGTGGTAAATTATCTGAAAAATAAACCGGGAAGTGTGGTGCTATTGACCTGGGGGCTAGCCGACCAGTTGGCAACATTTAATAAAACCTCTGAAAAAGATTTAAATGAAATCTCGATTTTCCCTGATTCATTATATGACTACAAAGTGCCTCAAGTACGGGATTTTCTACCTAATAAAAGTAGATTAAAAAAATATCTGTTTTCGGAAGTCCTGTCTAAACATCGACCCGAGACATTATATGTATATTCTTCTGAAAGAAATGCCTATTACCTTACAGTTGAATGTTTTAAGGAGTTATTGAAAGAAAATGGTTTTGAAGAAAAACCTGAAAAAGAAATCTATGAAAATGGAAAGTTGATTTTTACAATTTCAAAATTATCAAAAAAAAATTAGTCTCCCCAAGTGTTAGAAAAACAAAAGGCAAGTCGTTCAATATGAATAACTTGCCTTTTGTTTTTGTGGTGATGGACGGAATCGAACCGCCGACACAAGGATTTTCAGTCCTTTGCTCTACCAACTGAGCTACATCACCATTGTGATTTCACCACCTTTTACCCGTTTGGGACTGCAAAATTAGACAAAAACTTTTTTAAAACAAATTCATTTGAAAAAATTACTAAAAAATTTCTCCCATCTCTTGTTTTGTTTTTCTAATTTTCGATATTTGTAATAGTATGCATGCATACCATAACCTTACATAAAAATATGAGCATCATTTCTCAAATCGGGTTTCTGATAATATTGGCTTTAGCGACATACTTTATTTTTAAAAGAGTAAAGTATATAAGCAAAACCATTAAACTGGGTAGGGCAGAAAACCGCACCGACCAGCCTCATGTACGATTAAAAAATATGATTCTGCTGGCTTTTGGCCAGAAAAAGATGTTTGCAAGGCCAGTGGTAGCCTTTTTGCATTTATTGGTTTATATAGGTTTTATCTTAATCAATATAGAAGTATTGGAGATTGTGTTGGACGGACTTTTGGGTACTCACCGAATATTCCTGAAACCACTTGGTGGCTTTTATCCGGTAGTGATGAACTTTTTTGAGGTGCTTGCTTTAGGTGTTTTGGTGGCTTGCATGGTATTTCTGGTCAGAAGGAATATTCTGAAAGTCGGGAGATTTCAACCCGAAAATCACAGAGAAATGAAAGGCTGGGCTTTTCAGGATGCCAACACTATCCTGGTGTTAGAAATTGTCCTGATGGGTGCATTTCTTAAAATGAATGCTGCAGATTTTGTGTTACAAACACGTGGTTTCGGGCATTTTGCAGATTCACAAACCGGAAGTTTTTTAATAAGTCAATTTCTGGTGCCCATTTTTCAAAACTATTCTGATACCTTTTTGATGGTAGTTGAAAGAGCGGCGTGGTGGTTTCATATTATTGGCATACTGGTATTTGCGGTTTATGTTACCTACTCCAAGCATCTTCACATAGCTCTGGCTTTCCCCAATGCTTATTTTGCTGATTTAAAACCAAAAGGTGAGATGAAAAACATGTCTGCAGTGGCTACGGAAGTAAAAATCATGCTGGGGCTGGAGCAAGCCCCCGAAACGCCGACTGAGATTGGCCGCTTTGGAGCAAAAGATGTGGATGATCTTAGCTGGAAAAACCTCATGGATGCCTACACGTGTACAGAATGTGGGCGTTGTACCTCAGCGTGCCCGGCAAACCAGACTGGCAAGGCCCTTTCGCCCAGAAAAATCATGATGGATACCCGCGACAGGCTTGAAGATATCAAAAGGGGATGGATTAAAAATGGCATGGAATATCGGGACGACAAAAGTCTTTTAGGTGACTATATCACTGACGAAGAAATATTGGCCTGTACTACCTGTAACGCCTGCGTGCAGGAATGTCCTGTGATGATCAGCCCATTGGATATAATTTTACAGCTCCGAAGATATAGGGTAATGGAAGAAAGTCAGGCCCCCCAAAGCTGGAATATGATGTTTCAGAATCTTGAGACCAACATGGCTCCCTGGAAGTTTTCGCCTGACCAAAGGCTGGATTGGGCAAAAGATTGAGTTTTTCTGTGTTCCTTGAATATTCTACCTTAATTTAGGGTAAAATATGGATCTGGAATGAACGCCAATATTGAAAAACTTTATCAGATAGCTAAGAAACCCAATAGAAAGATCATAGGTCTGATGTCGGGTACTTCGATGGATGGGCTCGATGTGGCTCTCTGTCAATATGAAGGCAGCGGGCTCGATACAAAAGTGCAGGTGCTGAAGTTTGAAACTGTACCCTTTGATGACCATATCAAACATGAAATCAGGAAGATTTTTGCAAAAAAAGAAATAGATTTTCAACAGCTTTGCTTACTCAATCCCTGGATCGGAAACCTCCACGGAAGTATTGTAAATCAATGTCTTGACAAATGGAACATCAATAAAAGTGAGGTGGATTGCATAGCCAGCCATGGGCAGACTGTATTTCATGCTCCGAAAATATTGCATCAACTTCCCGACTTTCCCAATGGGACTTTACAGATAGGCGATGGAGACCATCTGGCTATGACAACAGGTATTATTACTTTATCAGATTTCAGGCAAAAACATTGTGCTGCAGGTGGCGAAGGGGCCCCTCTGGCCGTATATGGTGATTACCTGATTTTTTCGAAACCCGGTAAGGACAGAATCTTGCTCAACATGGGTGGTATTTCCAACTTTACCTTCCTTTCCGGTGATTTAGATCCAGAAAAAGTATTTGCCACAGATACCGGACCCGGGAATACAATGATTGATGGCCTTTCTCAAAGGCATTTTGATATTCCATTTGATAAAGATGCAGCCATAGCAAAAAAGGGAAAGATCAGTAAAACTCTTCTGGATGCTTTGAAAGACCACGATTTTTTTAGGGGGCCAATTCCAAAAACTACAGGACCAGAGTTGTTTAATCTGCATTTTCTGGAAGATGCCATGCAAAAAAGTTTCACCACCGACCTGAGCACAGAGGATCAAATGGCCACCTTGTGCAGGTTTACAGCTGAAACTATCGCCGAAAGCCTGAGTAACTTACCTGATCTGACTCCTGGTTATGACTTATTTATGAGTGGAGGCGGGATGCACAATCCGCTAATAGTGTCTCACTTAAAAGCACTTTTGCCCGGCGTACGATTTTTTACCACTGACGATATTGGTATCAGTGGTGATGCTAAAGAGGCGGTACTCTTTGCGACCTTGGCCAACGAAGCTCTTGCCGGGGGAAAAACAGATTTTGGTACCCGAAAAGGCGTGCCTAGTGTAAGTATGGGGAAGGTTAGTTTTCCGGAATGATTATTTTTCCCATTTACCAATGCCAATACCTATACCAGCATTGATGGAAGGCATGATTTGAAAACCCGGACCGCGGGCTAACATTCCAAAATTTCCACCTTTTGAATTTTCATATCCAGGAGGAACCTGTTCGTTGTAATTGTAAGAAGCTCTTACGCCAAGCCCAAAAAAGATATCAAAGGCCGGGAAATAATCTTTTGTGACATATTCTCTGCCAATTAAAAAATTTAGTGCCAGAATATTGGCCTTGAAATTGGTATAAAATGAGTTTTGATTTTGGTAATTCAGTGCCATTAAACTGGTAGGTTCCACAACATTTCTAAATATTAATTCTGTACTGAAATAACCCCTACCAGGCTTCTTTTCAGTAAATTTTCTAAAAAAACTTTTATAAGCCATCCGAATGAGTTTGATGTCATAAGTTCTTGAGGCTTTGGTTTTTGAATTATTCCAGTAACCCAGGTTTAACTGAAGGCTATTTTTGGGGCTTAAAAAATGTTCATAGGCCAGTTCAAGGTGCGGGTCATAGTCTATCCAAAAAGTATGGGGTATTATTTTAATGGTAAACTGAGGCAATGAATCTGGCAGGTTTTTTCCAGATGAATAATGCGAATAAAAACATAAGGCAATTAATATCAGCACTTTAAAGTTTGAAAGGATTCGGTTTTTCATAATTATTTGTGAATTAAAATACCCTAAATTTTCAAACATTTTAGATAATGTAAACGATTATTGGCCCTGATTGTGAGCACATATAGCCCCGGCCCACCCAGCAAATCAAGATAAACGTTGTAAAGTCCCGTACGGTATTTTTTCTGATGAAGCTGGCCCATAACCTGTCCGTTTAAAAAACTCTGAGTGATGGTAATAGTGGCCGGATAGTAAAGCGTCATATTGATAAAAGCGGCATTGCCCTGAACCGGATTGGGATAAAGTACAAATGTGTCTTCCTGATCCACAAAGGCAGGGTTATTTGCATTGGCCGGCGAATTGGGATCGGCATTTTGTTTTGGAACTTCCGGAGGTGGTGGAAGAGTAGGGTCTTCTTTGGTTACTTTTATGAAGCCCTTTTGCTCTACATAGGCAAATTTTGAACCCAAAACTTTTTCGGCAAAATCACTGCTTTGCCCAAACCAGCTCACCATGATTTCATAATAAATGCTCCTAAAATCAGTACTAAACCTGAGGTTCTGGTGGTCACGGAAGGGCAAAAACATGAAATGACTACCAAAGATTTCACCTTTTACTTCTGTTCCAAATGCAAACATCAGATTGGAGCTTCCATGGTCGGTACCATTACTTCCATTTTCATAAGGTCTTCGGCCAAACTCTGAGGTGGTGATACCAATAACTTTTTTAGCATGTCCGAGTTTTTCGATGTCTGACTGAAAAGCACTGATGGCTTCGCTCAGCTCAGCCAACAACCTGGAGTGTAAACCCTCGAGTCCACCCTGGTTAGAATGTGTATCAAAACCACTTAATTCTACAAAGTAAACTTTTGACTTTAGTCCGCCATCAATTAGTCTGGCAACAAGCTTTAGTTGGTTGGAAAGTGGTTTGTCGGCATAACTTTCTATATTTTTCCCCTTATCAAAGGCTTTTTTTATAACTTTTGAATATTCATTAACCTGAATACCAACATCATTTACATAGTTAAACTCGGTCTGAAAATACGATGAACCACCGATATTAATCTTATCAGATTCTACCGATTGGGCTTGCTTAAACATTTCCTCGGCATCTTCCAACACAATTGATTTTTCACCATTTTCGCCTCTGAACATAAGTGAAGGATTATGCCCGACCTGTAAACAAAAAGGGCTTTCGGGTTTTTCGGCTTCAGTATATTTATCAAAATACCTTCCAAGCCAGCCTGTATGCAAAGGAGAGGAGTCGTTGTTGGGTACAAGTCCGCTCAACCAAATGTCGGTAGATCTGAAATGGCTATAATTGGGGTTTTCATAACCTACGCCATGAATAATTGATAATTTGCCTGCATTAAATAAGCCGAGCATCCCTCCGTTTGGTCCCAGTTTGAGGTTGGGGTGCATTGCCATACCTAATTCTTTACTGATTGGACTAACGGCACTTTGTGGTATATGAAGGGTCGGACGATATAAAGTATAATAGGAGTCCCATTCATAAGGAGTAATGGTATTAATTCCGTCATTTCCACCAAAAAGCTGTACTATTACCAGAATATTTTCATTTTCAGAATAAGCCATTGCAGGATGAAAAGCACTCAGATGCATCTTGTCGATCTGGAGATTGCCTACCACCCCCAGGCCCATAGTCGAATTTTTTATAAAGGCTCTTCTTTTCATAATTAAAACAGATAATAGTCGGGGGCTTTAATGATTTCAACGATCAAAGACCTCACTCTTTGGCCTGCCTGCTCTTGATTCTTTACGATTTCATACCATTCATAGTCAGGGGCACCACCCGTAAGCACCGACTGGTACTTTTTAAGCCTGGATGCATTGACAGGCCGAGCCAAAAACAACTCCAGAATTGCCGGCGTGAGCTTGCTCACATCATCATATCCACTGAAGTTTTTAATCCAGCTTCCCAAAACAGCATCCGAACTCCCGCTAAGAATTTCTTTCAAAAAGTTAATCGTAGCGGGTAATGTTTTAGTCGAGACCCAGTTTCGATAACCTTTCCAGCCGGCAACGTTGGGAGGGTTTAAGACTTCCAAACCCAGTGACATCATAATATTCCTCGTGTACAAGTCACTGTATTCGAAATGATGCGAAAATCCAATAATACTCTCTGCCGGGGATTTAAGTTGAACTCCAATATTGAGATCATCAAAAAAATGCTGGCTTTTGAAAAGCGTTTTGAGCATGGGTTTAAATTCAAAATTGTTGTTTTTCAGAATCTGTGCCAATTGCTCTATTATCGTGACATCGGTCTTTTCAGGGTTAGCATAAACAAAATACTCATAGATTTTCTTTGAAATAAACCTGGAAGCCTCGGTTCCTTTTTTTGTAAGGATAACATCTATAAGTTTTCTTACGGAATACTCGTAAACATTCTTTTCGTTGACTTCATAATTGGCATTGAAAACCTCCCCCATAAAAAGTTTGGGGTTTTTGTCAAACTGGTCGGCATTGAGATATGCCTCATAAGGTACATGCTCATCATAAAACATCGTTACTTTCCAGCCTGTAAGAATTTTTGCAGCTTCTCTGATATCTTGTTCGGTGTAATTTCCTACACCCAAAGAAAACAACTCCATTAGTTCCCGGGCATAGTTTTCATTGGGTAGCTCATTGATATTTTCATTGCCATTGAGGTAGAGCAACATGGCACCATCTATTGAAATTTTCTCTAATAATGTACGAAAATTGCCGGCATAATTTTTCCTGAAGATATCATTCTGACGATACATCAAAATGGCGGGAATGTTGTTACAAATGGCGAATTGAGTTGCAAAATGATCGTGCCAGAATAGAGTAGTTTTTTCAAGAAAGCTGGCAGTATCTTTTTTCATGAGGCTAACCCACCAGGAACCCAGTGTATAATTGTATTCCCCTCGGTGAAGTGCTACTTTCTTTTCTTCATCTTCTTTCGCTTTTCCGGTAAGATTTTGAGGATCTCTTATCCTGTCATTGATAAAAAAAGGTGGAGCTGGGCTAATATTCTTATCGGCATTAGAAAACAATTCATCTACCACCTCCCCGGCTTTTTTACCTTCGTATTTATTGATTAGCTCATGAGTCACATTGAAGGATGCCCGTCTAAGCAGATGCTGTACCTGAAGTCTGGTAAGAGGCAAAGTATATTCGTCGAGACTACCACTAACTTTTGTCCTGTGGGAGGTGCCCTGAAAAACGGTGCTCCAAAGGTCTCTTCTCGTTATACTGCCCATATGTAAGATTTGAAAATGGCTTAAAATTAACCATTAATTTCAAGACTTTCAAAGATGATAAAGAGCAATTTTACAACTAAAAATCTTAATAAAACTAAGTGTGATAAGATTTTAAGGTAATTTTTAACTGAATGTTTTCCAAACTATACAATTTTATAGACATGCAATCAAATATACAATTTTCGAAAAAATTAATATCTTTAGGAAAACTTCCCGGAATGAAAAACAAACTAACCCTACTATTTATTCTTTTTGCTTTTAAAGGCTTTACTCAGGTTAATACCAAAGAAAACTACACCAAAATGCAGGCAAGCATTACCATGCGTGATGGCGTAAAACTATTTACCAATATCTACATCCCGAAAGATGCGTCGGCTACTAATTCTTATCCTATTTTGATGAACCGAACCTGCTATTCGATAGGGTTTTATGGAAAGGATGAGATGCCTGAAGTGATGCACTCGCCTTCGTTTACAAAAGAGAAATTTATATTTGTAGAACAAGATGTTCGGGGTCGATATATGTCAGAAGGCACCTGGACCAATGTGACGCCACAGGTTAATCCCAAAGCCAAACCCACCGATATAGATGAGTCAAGCGACACTTACGATACCATAGATTGGTTGATAAAAAATGTACCCAATAATAATGGACGGGTGGGTATTCATGGCATATCGTACCCGGGATTTTACACAGTAGTTGGAGCACTTTCGGGTCATCCGGCATTGAAGGCTGTGTCGCCACAGGCACCGGTTACTGACTTTTTCTTTGAAGATTTTCATCATAACGGTGCTTTTACACTGGGTTATGGCTTGACCTTCCCTGTTTTTGGTGTTCAGCATCCGCAACCGACTACCGAAAACTGGTTTAATTTTCAGTTTCCTGAAATTAAAACCAAAGACGGCTTCGAATGGTATAAATCGATGCAGCCGCTGAGCAAATTTTCTGAGCAATACAAAGACAATTTCTTCTGGAATGAAATCGTACAACACCCTAATTATGATGATTTCTGGAAAAAACGAAATACGCTGCCTCATTTGAAAGCAGCCAAAAATCTCCCGGCTTTCATGACGGTAGGGGGCTGGTTTGACGCCGAAGACCTTTTTGGGCCTCTAAATGTTTATCAAACCATAGAAAAAGCCCATCCCGATACCTACAATACCATTGTGATGGGGCCATTTGGTCATGGAGATTGGGCACGGGAGTCTGGGCATCATTTTCATTCCAATGTGTATTTTGGAGATAGTATTTCTACTTTTTACCAAAGTCAGATTGAACTAAGGTTCTTTAAGCATTTTCTGAAAGGTAGCGGAGATAAAAATTCGGGATTGCCGGACGCTTATATGTTTGACACAGGAAAAAAAGAGTGGAAGACTTTTGAGGAATATCCTTCTAAAAATGTAGAGAAGATGACTTTTTACTTAAATCCAAACGGAAAACTAGATAAATCTGCTGCAAAAGGGGCAGCTGAATATATCTCCGATCCCAAAAAACCGGTACCCTACACAGAAGATCCGGACCAGATTCTCGGATTTTCTCCACGCCGTTACATGAGTGAGGATCAACGGTTTGCGTCGAGAAGAACAGATGTTTTGACTTTTGAGACAGATGAACTTTCGGAAAATATTACATTAACAGGCAGCGTCATGAATCATCTCAAAATCAGCACCTCAGGTACCGATGCCGATTATTTTGTAAAACTCATCGATGTATATCCGGGCGAAGAGCCTAATAGTGAGTTTGCCAGCAACTGTACCACCTATGGCGGTTATCAGCAGATGGTACGAAGTGAAGTAATGCGGGCGAGATTCAGAAATTCATTTTCAGAACCTAGTCCACTGAAAGCCAACACCTTAACCAATATAGATTTCAAACTTCAGGATGTGCTGCATACTTTCAAAAAGGGCCATAAAATCATGGTGCAGGTGCAATCGACGGCCTTTCCACTGTTCGATATTAACCCTCAGAAGTATGTGCCCAACATCTATCAGGCCAAAGAAAATGATTTCGTAAAAGCAACTCACCGGGTTTTTGGAACGAGTAGTATTGAGGTGATGAGGTTGAAGGAATGAGTAAAATTCTAATTAAAAATGTTAAAGAATTTAAAATGGAGAACCTTTTCGTTTCCTCTAAAAAAATAATTTTACTTACCTTCTTAATGGCATTTTTGAATAAATCCTTTGCCCAATCCTTCCTCAGAACCCAACTTCAATACGAAAGAGTGAAGGCTTCTTATGAGGAAAAAGGGAAATATATTGAAGAATTATTGAAAGAAAAGGGATTTGAAAACAAACCTTTTCAAATTTTTATCCGGGCTTTTAAAGAAGAAAAAAACCTGGAATTATGGATAAAATCAGGAAAAAATGCAGAATTTTCTTTGCTTAAAACCCACAAAATCGCCGCTTCCTCGGGAATTTTAGGTCCAAAAAGAAAAGAAGGCGACCTGCAAGTGCCTGAGGGTTTTTACCACATTGACCGTTTTAACCCATTAAGTTCTTATTATTTGTCTTTAGGTATAACCTATCCCAATGCTTCTGACAAAATTCTGAGCGATAAGGTAAAGCCCGGAGGTGATATTTTCATTCACGGCTCTGATGTGACAGTAGGCTGCCTGCCACTTACCGACGAGCTCATAAAAGAAGTATATCTGATCGCAGTCATGGCCAAAAACTATGGGCAGGAAAAATTAGAAGTACATATTTTTCCATTCAAAATGGAGAAATTAGATGATTACAAAAGCAATCCAAACTTTATTTTTTGGCAAAATTTAGCTCCAGGCTACACTTTTTTCGAAAAAAATCATAAACTTCCAGCCATAAAAGTGGCCAAAGATGGAAAATATCGCTGGTAAGGTCAGGAAGATTATCCATATCGACATGGATGCGTTTTTTGCTTCGGTCGAGCAGCATGATAATCCGGAGCTTCGGGGAAAGCCGGTTGCGGTTGGAGGAAGTGCCGAGCGGGGAGTAGTGGCTGCGGCCAGTTATGAGGCCAGGAAATTTGGAGTACGGTCTGCCCTACCCTCTAAAACTGCGAAGAGACTTTGTCCGGACCTTATTTTTGTAAAACCTCGCTTTGACAGATATAAAGAAATCTCTGGTCAGATCAGAGAAATATTTGCTGAATATACCGACCTCATTGAGCCCCTTTCATTGGATGAAGCCTATCTTGATGTGACCGAAAATAAAAAAGACATTAGCTCGGCTACCCAAATCGCTACTGAAATAAGACTAAAAATATTTGAGAAAACAGGTCTAACGGCATCGGCTGGGGTCTCTTACAATAAATTCCTAGCCAAAACAGCCTCTGATATCAACAAACCTAATGGCCAATGCGTGATAAAACCCGCTCAGGCTGTGGCATTTGTTGAGACCCTGCCCATACATAAATTCTACGGCATCGGAAAAGTTACTGCCGATAAACTGAAACAAATGGGAATTCACTCAGGCAAAGAACTCAAAGAACAAAGTCTGGAATTTCTGGTGAAAAAATTCGGTAAGGTTGGAAAATATTATTTCGAAATCGCTCGTGGACAAGACCATCGTGAAGTGAGCCCCAACAGAGAGAGTAAATCGATTTCGGTAGAAAATACTTACTCTAAAGATCTGGAATTGCTTTCAGAAATTTATCATGAACTTTATATCCTTACTGAGCAGCTATTGAAAAGAGCAGGAAAGCAGGGTCTTTTTGGTCGGACTTTGGTATTAAAAATTAAATATGCTGATTTTGAAATTATTACACGCTCAAAAACTACTACCAAAGGGTTTTCTAACAAAGATATCATCAATCAGGCCGCCGAGAAATTTATTAAAAATCTGTTACCATTTCCAAAAGGGATACGACTGATGGGCCTAGGGCTAGCCAATCTTTATGAAGAATTGCCCTCCTCCGGGCAATTGACATTGGACTTGTAGATTATTTGGCTAAAGCCTGACTTTTGTACTTGTTCTTTGGACAAATGGGCTAAAGCCCATTCCAATAAAAAACTAATCTTAAAAAGAAAAAATATCGCCCTCAGGACGTTAGAGTTTGAAATTTTAATTTTTTACCCAAAAAGCTCTTTTAGCTTTTTCTCTCTAAACTCAAAAATCCCTCTGACCTTACTATCAACAAAAAGCCACCCTGCAATTTTTCCAAAAATCCATTTTCCGATATCATAATGCAAGATGTCAGTCATCAAAACACCCCCATCTTTTTCTTCAAAATGATGCTCGTGATGCCAGATATTATATGGACCGATTCGCTGCTCATCCACAAAAAATTTATTCTCCTTTACATGCGTAATCTCTGTAACCCAATCCAACGGAATATTAAACATAGGCGAGACTTTATATCTGATCATTAGCCCTTCGTACATCTTTTCGGGGATATTTCCCAAAATCTTAAAAGTCATATCAGCAGGGGTAATCTCATTAAGGTTTTTAGGAGATGAAAAAAAATCCCAGGCTTCAGTAAGACTCATGGGTAAAAACTGTTGCACTTCCAATCGCTTCATTTATCTTTCTTGTTTTAAAATCTTAATTTTTCGAATACTTATTCTGGAAATAAAACCATAATAAGACCGGAAAGTTTAGAAAATTTGGTTTTCAGGGATTGAAAGAAATCGATTCAAATGGCTTGCAGGTCGAAAAAGGCAATGCTATAGTCCATATTTATAGAACATTTTTAGAAATAATTGTATTTTTACCAAAATAAATATGACAAAAATGGAAAACGAAATACAGAATGCCTCCAGAAGGAGTTTTATAAAAAACCTGGGTCTCACTGCCGGTTTAGTTGCTGGAGGTTCAAAACTTTTTGCCGGACCGGCAATTCTGACAGATTTATACAAAAAGGGTTCATTGATAAACGGCGTTCAGATTGGGGTTATTACTTATTCTTTCCGGGAAATGCCCAACCAGAGTTTGGAAGCCACTTTGCAATATATTTTGGATAGTGGAATTAGTGCAACTGAACTCATGGGAGACCCGGCAGAGATTTTCGCAGGAAAACCCAAAAATCCGGTAAACTTTATGGCAATGTTTCCTCTAATGAGAAAACGAAGAGAAAAGCAGCCTTTGACCGAAGAAGAAACCAAAAAATTGGATGACGCTGAGGCTCTGATGAAGGAATATCGGGCCGAAGTAAAAAAATGGCGTGCCTCGGCTTCGATCAGTAAGTTTGAAGAAGTGGGTAAAATGTTTAAAAAAGCAGGAATTAAAATCTATGGTTTCAAACCTGACGCTTTCGGGAAAGACAATTCAGATGATGAGGTTGCCTATGGAATGAAAGCAGCCAAAGCTTTGGGTGCCGGCCATGTTACTTTGGAACACCCATCTGATGATAATCAAACGCTTAGACTGGGGAAACTAGCCGAAAAATATGGCGTGAAAGTGGGTTATCATGGTCATGAGCAACAAACGCCCACTTTCTGGGATACTGCAATGGCACAAAGCCCCGGCAATGCCATGAACCTTGACTTTGGCCATTTTGTAGCTGCAGGAAATACTGAACCATTGGATTTTGTTAAGAAAATGCACAAAAACATAGTGAGCATGCACATCAAAGACCGCCAAACTCCAGCTCATGGAAAAGGAAACTTGCCTTGGGGAACAGGCGATACTCCTTTGAAAGAGCTTTTGAAACAAATGCAGGCAAGTAAATATGCGTTCCCGGCTACTGTGGAGCTGGAATACAAAATACCGGAAGGCTCAAATTCGGTGAAAGAGGTGCAAAAATGTCTGGAGTTTTGTAAGAAGGCATTGAGTTAATATCATCTGGGAGGCTTAAAAGTCTCCTTTTTTTTAACTAAAATCCAAAGTTTCGGCATCAATTTTCTCAACTTTTCGACCCATTTTTTTCTGAATAATATAAAAATGATGCTCCTCTTCGTCAGTAACCAAAGAAATGGCCTCTCCGCTGGCATTTGCCCGACCTGTTCGACCGATTCTGTGTATATAATCTTTGGGTGATCGAGGCAATTCGTAGTTAATCACAGTCGGAAGTTGCACAATATCAATTCCTCTCGAGGCGATATCTGTGGCCACCAAAACATTAATTTTTCCCTTTTTAAAACCACTTAGAGCCTCACTACGGGCACTTTGCGATTTGTCGCCATGTATGGCTGAGGCATTGATTCCATTTTTTTTCAGTTTGGCTACCACATTGTCGGCCGTGCGGGTGCTTGAGACAAATACCAGCACTTGTTGCATATTTAGAGATGCAATCAGATGCCTCAATAGTGGTCCTTTTTTCTCAGGTTTTACGATATAGGCCGTTTGTTTTATCAGATCCAGATTCAGGGCTTCCGGTTCAATCTCAATGATTTCGGGCTCATGCAACACCGAAGATTTTATTTTGTCCAGCTTAGGGTCAAGTGTTGCCGAAAACAACAGATTTTGCCTTTTTTCAGGAATTAATCTCAAAATATCAGCCATTTCATCCTGAAAACCCATGTCAAGCATTTTGTCAGCTTCATCGAGTACCAAAATTTCTATCTTTCCCAAATGAATGGAGTTGGTCGAAACCAAGTCGAGCAGCCTTCCAGGTGTTGCTACCAGGATTTCGGTGTTTTTAAGCTTGACCATCTGTTGGTTGAGTGGCACACCGCCATAAACCGCAAGATTTTTAGGGGCAACAGGCAAACCCACTGAAAACGAACTAAATACTTCACTTATTTGCATGGCCAGCTCACGTGTTGGGGCCAGTACGAGTACTTTTAGATGTAAGTTTCGTGAAGGTTCTTTTTGCTGAAAAAGCTCCAGAATTGGCAAAACAAAACTGGCTGTTTTACCCGAACCGGTCTGAGCCTTGGCCTGTAAATCTTTGCCTTTCAAAATCACCGGAATGGCCTGTTGCTGAATAGGATACGGCTCTGCATATTCCATCTTTTCGATGGCATCCAGCAAAGGTTTCGATAGGCCGAGTGATTGGAAAGACATGATTTGTTTTTTTTTCTGCAAAGGTAGGGCATATTTTCAGGCGGTGCGATTTTTCAAATCTCTTCTTTACTTTTATCGGAATATTTAAGTTTTTCCTGACCAAAAAAATCTTATCAAGAGTTTCTTGTTTTAGTTTTTACCTGTATATTCTAAAATATAAATTTAGTTTTTACCTGTATATTCTAAAATATAAATTTAGTTTTTACCTGTATATTCTAAATTTATTATATATTTGCACTTAGAAAAATAAAAATCTATGGATATTCAGAGAGATAAATTACAAGATTTAATCAATTGGAAAAACAAGTCCAACAGGAAGCCGTTGATTTTGAATGGAGCTCGTCAGGTTGGAAAGTCTTGGTTAGTTTCAAAATTGGGCGAAATAGCCTTTTCAGGAAATATACTAACCATAAATTTTGAAAAAAGAAGAGAGGTACATCAGGTATTCAAAAAAAATCTTGTTCCTGAACGTATCATTTTGGAGTTGGGGCTTATTCTTGATACAAATATTGAGATTGGAAGCACTTTACTATTTTTTGACGAAATACAAGAATGTCCCGAAGCCTTAATGAGTTTGCGATATTTTTACGAAGAAATGCCTAAACTACATTTAATTGCTGCGGGCTCACTGCTTGATTTTTCATTTTCAGAATATCCTTATCCCGTAGGAAGAGTTGAAACTCTGGACATTTTTCCAATTTCATTTTTTGAGTTTATAAAAGCAAAAAGTCCCAAGAATAGTGCTTACCGTTTATTATTAGATAAAAACTTTGAAATCCCCGAATCACTATTAGATAAACTTGAAAGCGAATATTTAGAATACATAATAGTAGGGGGTATGCCTGCGAGTGTGAAGTATTACCTGGAAACCAAAGACTTTATAGGAGTAAAGAAAATACAAGACGATTTGCTTTATACTTACGAGCAGGATTTTAAGAAATACAAACCACAAATAGATGAAGATTGCTTGAAGGATGTATTAAAAAACAGTATTCAATTTATTGGGAATCAAATAATTTATACAAAACTATCAGACAGGTTCAGTGGGCCAACTATCAAAAAAGCTCACGAATTATTAAAAACAGCCAGACTAATTCATAGCGTAGAAAATGTATCAGTAAGTAGATTGCCGCTTGCTGTCTCGGGAAAACGCTTCAAAACATTCTACCTGGACATAGGATTAATGGTGAGGAAAAATGGCTTAGATGCAAGAAACATTTATCTTACAACAGACCTATATGCAACTTTTCAAGGTGAATTGGCTGAGCAGTTCGTAGCACAACAATTGGTTTCAAACCTTGGATTGGAGCTGTATTACTGGGCAAGAGAAGAGGGTAGTGCGAGTGCAGAGGTAGATTTTGTGATAGCCAAGGATGGTGAAATAATACCAATAGAAGTAAAAGCAGGTAAAAGTACCAAAATTAAAAGCTTGGTGAACCTCTTGGAAAGTTATCCCAACATTAAAAAAGCAATAGTATATTCAACTAATAACCAAAAGGCAGAAGGAAAAATTGAATATATTCCGATTTATTTGGCAGGGATGAGGATTTAATCATTTTTTTTTGTAAGCTGCTCAATATCATTCAAATCTCTACTTCTTCCGGCTGCTTTTTTCGCTTCAATAAGGTGATGAAATTGAATAGTCCGAATTGCCAATCCGTTATCTTCAAAATATCTGGAATCTTTAAATGCTTCATCAAAATCAAGGCCTTTGACTAGTGTTAAGATTTCTATAGACACCGGAGGTCTGCCAAAAATAAAAACATCAAATTGTTCTGTATTGAGAAACTTATCCTGAGTAAGATCGAACAATGGCATTCCGAATAACTTAAATGCAGACTCTAACTTCAAATAATTCTCTTGTGTGGCATTTACCCAGACACTTAAATCACCGGTTGTTCTGGCATATCCATGTAAAATTACTGAGTATCCTCCAACCAAAATATACTTGACATTCGCCTTATTTAAAGCTCTGATAAAATCACGGAAATCATCATTGAAAATATTTGCCATCAATCTCTTTTTCTTATTGAAAACACGGTTCTGTCCATTTTGGGAGGGTTATTTACATCATAACCATACACTATTGAGTTCAGATAATTCGCGGCTTCAAGTCTTTCCCGAACAGAAGTATTATGCCAATATTCTTTTATTCGCTCTTCATTCTCTTCAAATTTTCCTGCCCAATGGTAGCTTCTATCCATTTTCATAATACAATTTCCTTATGCATAAGATTTACAAATGTCAAATAATTTTCTAATATAACCAAACCTTCACATCACCGTCAAAACACTCTCCAAACCAACACCTCTAGAGCCTTTTACAAGGAAATAAGTATTGGCAAAAGTCTTTTCTATCAGCCAGTTGTGAAGAGAAAATTTATCGGTAAAATAGTAGGCTTTTGGTAAATGATCCAAGGCATGTTGCATGTTTTCCCCATAAAGTACCACTGTGTCGAAATCTTGTTCCGAAACCAATTTACCAAGGGCGGAATGTTCAGCTTCGCTGTATTCACCCAACTCAAACATGTCGCCTAATATCACGACTTTCTGTTTTTCGGTCTTTAGATTCCCGAAGTTTTTCACAGAGGCCGCCATTGATGATGGATTGGCGTTGTAGGCATCCATCAGGAACGAATTGCTGCCTTTCTCTATCACTTGAGAGCGGTTGTTGTCGGGGTTGTAGTCAGCAATGGCTTGAGCTGCGTCTGTGTGGCTTACGCCAAAAAACCTACCAACTGCAAAGGCCGTCTGCATATTGTCAAAATTGTATTTGCCACCAATATGCGTGGTGTATATTTGCTCACTATCAGGTGTTTGAAATGAAACCGTTGGACTTTCTGCAGTCATTTTGAGAGCAAATTCGTCGGTTCCATAGTAAACCACCGGCATCATGTTTTTTTCTTTTGCCAATGAAACCACTTTTTCATCTGTCTGATTAACAAATGTCGTTCCCCCATTATTTTTCAGAAAATCAAAAAGCTCTCCTTTGCCTTTTCTTACACCTTCTTCTCCACCAAAACCTTCCAAATGAGCCTTTCCAAGATTAGTAATAAAACCATGCGTAGGCTCACAAATGCAGCAAAGCATTTCTATCTCTTTCTGATGATTGGCCCCCATTTCTATTACAGCCATCTCAGTATCAAGAGGCATTTCAAGCAGTGTCAATGGCACACCAATATGATTGTTGAGGTTGCCTTTGGTGGCATGAACTCTAAACTTTTTACTTAAAACTCTAGTTAAAAGCTCCTTATTGGTTGTTTTCCCATTTGAACCGGTTAGGCCAATAACCGGAATATCAAATGTTTTTCGGTGAAAATTGGCAAGCTTCTGGAGTGTTTCCAAAACATCATTAACCAAAATACATCTGGGGTCAGTAGCATATTTTTCTTCATCAATCACCGAGAAAGCCGCTCCGGCCTCCAATGCCTGCAAGGCAAATTCGTTGGCGTTAAATTTTTCACCTTTCAGTGCAAAAAATAGCTGCCCCTCTCCTATTTTGCGGGTATCGGTGGTAACGCCTTTTGATGTTTTAAATTTCTGGTATAATTCTTCTATCAGCATTTGCTCAATTTTTCGGCATCAAAGTTCCGTGTTTTTTGAGTAATTTCGTGATACCTAATCAAATTTTTGTGTCAGAATATTTTACTGTATTTCTGGAAGCTTCGGGTCGGAAACTGAAAATCGAATCAGATGAAACCGCGATAAAGGCCGTTTCGTTTGTAAATGAACTGGGAAAAGACTCCGAAACACTACCCGAAATTTTGCTTTCAGCCAAAAAGCAGTTAGGCGATTATTTTGCAGGAAAATTAAAAGATTTTGACTTGAATCTGTCACCCGAAGGCACTGATTTTCAGAAAAAAGTATGGGAATTTTTGTGTAAAATCCCTTACGGAAAAACCCTTACTTATGCCGACATGGCCAACCGACTGGGCGACCCGAAAGTGATCAGAGCGGCAGCATCGGCCAACGGAAAAAATCCAATAGGTATCATCATCCCCTGCCACAGAGTAATCGGAACCAACGGTAGCCTCACGGGCTATGCCGGTGGACTGGAAAACAAACGCTTTCTGCTTGACCTGGAAAACCGAATTGCCAATGGTGTGATGGATATTTTTGCATAATTTTGAAAAATATCTTTCAAAAAGTAATCATGAAGAAACTAATTTTCGGAATTCTATTTTTCCTAAGTCTTAATGCGTTTTCTCAATCAGACACCATTTCGGCTGCCCAGGCAAAAGACTATATCAATAAAGAAGTGGTGCTGAAAGGGGTTTTAAAAGGGGTAAAACCCTTTAAAGACCGAAACGGAAAAGATATTATTTTTCTGGACATCGACGAAAGCTATCCCAATACGGCCATAGGTGTGACCATCTTCCCGGATGCTGTGCCTGAAGTAAAAATTGGACCGGAAGACATAGGACGCACCATTTTGATTTCCGGAATAGTGCAGGACTACCGTGGAAAACCTAGTTTGCCGGTGAGCGAGGGAAAACAGATTTCCTGGAAACCGTAAAAACAAAAGGCCGGAATCAATTTCCGGCCTTTCATTTTATAACTCCTTAATCCTGATCCTTCGATAGGAAACCACATCGCCGTGGTCCTGCAGGCCGATTTTTCCTTTTGAGAATTTACCGAACCCTTCCCAGCCTTTAAACTTGCTGTTTTCAACCATTTTTTCCCATTCAGGTCCCGCTGTTGGGTAGGTCACCGCCAACTGACCATTTTGCCAAACCTTAATCACATTGTCTTTTTTTCTGATTTTTACCTTGTTCCACTCACCGGCAGGTTTTGCTTTTGACGCGGATGAAATCATATCATACAATGAGCCCGCCTTCCTGTTACCATCCTTTCCCTGCTTGGCATCAGGGTGACCCTCATCGTCCAAAACCTGAATTTCGGGGCCGGTCAGATATGGTGTGCCATATTTTTTATCTTCTACAACTCCATAAAAAATACCGCTGTTACCATTTCCTTCTATTTTCCATTCCAGCTCTAATTCAAAGTTTTCGTATTCCTTGTCAGAAATGAGGTCATTGACACGAAACTCACTTTTGGCAGTTTTATCAAAAACGAATGCCCCGTCCACAACCTTCCATTTTTCATTAACAGGCTCCCCCGGATGATTATAGATGTGCCAGTTTTTAAAAGATTTTCCATCTGAAAGATTTACCCAGGTGCCCTTTTGAGCAAATGTGATGGTGGCTGTAAATATTGATAAAGCAAGAAGAATTTTTTTCATTGATATAAAATGTTTGTATAAAAAATAAGGTTGTTTAAAATTTCTGAGGAAACAAATATCCAAAATTTTATGAATATTTAGATTAAGAAAAAAATATTTGATCTTTAAATCATTTGGCATTTGCTAATGATCATTTCAAAGTAAATTCTTCAATTAATCTTAACTTTCACAAATTCAAACCCATAAACTTTAATAATCATCCCAATATTTACGTTTAGAGATTTTTAGAAATTTAAAATTTTGAACATAATTCGAAAAGATTCAGTAGATCCTCTTATTTTTTAATTTTTTTAAAAATTATATCTTCGGGTTGGGTGTAAAAGTCCGTTTTTTGTCCAAATTTGTCATTTATTTATTCAAAACTAATGAGAAAATTACTGTTCCTATTTTTTGCTACCGCTCATATATCATTTGCACAACAAATTCCGCTGCCCGAGCATCCCAGACCTGATTTTGAACGATCGGAATGGCTCAATCTCAATGGCCAATGGGCTTTTGAATTTGACAGTCTGGACAAAGGACTATCCCAAAACTGGGCCGATGGAAATACCAAATTTTCGAAAAGTATAAATGTGCCTTTCCCCTGGGGTTCCAAGCTATCCGGCGTGAAAGACGAAGCCGATATTGCCTGGTATCAAAAAGAAATTACCGTTCCCGCTGCCTGGACTGGCAAAAAGGTGTTCATTACCATCGGGGCTTCTGATTGGGAAACTACCGTTTGGTTTGATGGAAAACTCCTGGGCAAGCATCAGGGTGGTTATACGCCTTTTGATTTTGACCTTACTCCCTTTGTAAAAGCCGGAGAAAAGCAGAAAATTGTGGTCAGAGTAGATGACATCCGCAGAGATTTCACACTCTATGGAAAACAAGGCTATGGCAATGCACGTGGAATCTGGCAAACGGCCTATCTCGAAGCCCGTGGAAATTCTTTCTTCGAAAACATTCACTTTACTCCCGATATCGACAACGGTTCGGTGAAAATAGATGTGCTTTTGGGAGAAAGAACTAAGACCGATCAAGCCGTTTCTTTCAAAATTAATGGACCAAAAGGTGTAATTGAAGCCACGGGTCTTATCACAAAAGGCAGAGAAAAGGCAACGATATATGTTAAAATTCCGGAAGCCCGCCTCTGGACATTAGAAGACCCATTTCTTTATGAGGTTGAGGCCAAAACCGGTGAGGATGTGGTGAAGTCTTATTTCGGCATGAGAAAAATATCGGTCACTCCCCTACCCGGTACCAATATCCCTTATGTGGCTCTGAACAATAAGCCAGTCTATCTGCAACTTACGCTGGATCAGTCTTATCATCCCGAAGGCTATTACACTTTCCCGTCGGATGAATTCATGAAAAATGAAATTCTTTTGGCAAAAAACATTGGCCTGAATGGAATCAGAACACATATCAAAGTAGATATTCCAAGAAAACTCTATTGGGCCGATAAACTAGGTCTGTTTGTGATGAGTGACCTGCCCAATTTCTGGGGTGAACCTGACGAAAACGCTCAAAAAGAGTCGGAATTTACTTTAAGAGAAATGATCAAAAGAGACTATAACCACCCGGCTATTTTCTCATGGATAATTTTTAACGAAACCTGGGGCCTCCGCTCCACCGTGACCAACCCTGAAACCGGCAAAGAAGAGAGTAAATACACGACCGCCACCCAAAAATGGGTTACTTCGATGTATTATCTGGCCAAATCAATGGATCCTACCCGTCTGGCAGAAGACAATTCTATATGCTGTGGTGTGGGCCATACTGTAACAGACATCAATTCATGGCATGAATACCTGCCGGGTTATGGTTGGGAAAAGCACATGCAAAGCATAGACAACGGCACCTATCCCGGCAGTACTTTTCACTATGAAAAAGGCTATGCCGAAGCTGCTAATACTCCAATGATAAACTCAGAGTGCGGCAACGTGTGGGGCTACAAAGGCAGCACCGGCGATGTGGACTGGAGCTACGACTACCACCGCATGATGAATGCCTTCAGGATGCACCCCAAAATGGCCGGTTGGCTTTATACTGAGCATCACGATGTTATCAATGAATGGAATGGTTATTGGCGGTTTGACCGCACCAAAAAATTCACCGGCCTGCCCGAGATTCTTCCCGGTATGACTGACAAGGATTTTCATTCCGAAATATACCTCAGCACCGGCCAGGATATTACATTTACAGCTAAAGCGGGTTCAGATGTGATGGTACCTTTGTTTTTGTCAGTTATGACCGACCGCCAGATTGCCGATAACAAACTGTCGCTGGTTACCCAACTTACCGGTACCGATAAACTGGGCAGAGCCATGGCTACTGAGAAGATTACCACTACCCTGCCCTATCGCCCTTGGATGCAGGAAAAACTCAGCCCACTGAGCGTACATATGCCTGATGTGGATGGTGTTTACACCCTGGCGTTGGTGCTACAGGATGCTTCAGGAAGAGTGCATCACCGAAATTTCGTAAATTTTGTTGTGACTGATGGCAAAATACCGGAAACTTACAAGGTCTATGATGTCGCCCCAAACAGCTATAAAAAATCAGAATTTTCTTTGAAAAAATGGGAAGTGATGGGAGGAAAAAAAGTGAACGGTGCAGGAAAGGGTTATATAGAATATGAGTTTAACACCAAAAAACTATTGAAAGCCCCTACCGGCTATTTGATGTTTGAGCTAGGTGCAAAAGAGCTTTTCTTCAAAGATCGTGAAGGCTCCGAAATCAAAGACACCGACTATATGTTGGGAGCCAAGGCCGAGCCAAGTCAAAATCAGAACTCCTACCCGATGACCGACGAAAAGGCGTTTCCATCGGCCATTAAGATATTGATAGACAACAAACTGGCAAAAAAAGTAACGCTTGACGACGACCCTGCTGACCATCGTGGTATCCTGAGTTGGCATAATCAAAAAGAAGACGGCACCTTGAGCGAAGCCGGCAGCTATGGATACATGGTAAAAGTACCCCTAACGGGTGCCCAACTGGCCAGCCTGAAAGTCAAAGGTAAAATGAAAGTCAGAATCGAAACCGAAGGGCTTGGAGGCCTGGCTGTTTATGGAAAAGACTTCGGTCGCTATGGCATCAACCCTTCACTGGTGATTCAGGAATAAAGATTAAAAACACCTGAAGAGCTCCGGGTCAGATTTTTTTCCTGTTAAATGGTGAATGTCTGGCTCGGAGCTTTTTTGTAATATTCTGAAAAACACTTGCCTTGTACATACTTTTAATTATTTTTGTACAAAAACAATACTATAAATGCTTACTAACATTGATATTGACGATTGGAAAGTAAAAGAAATCATGACGATGATGAATATTAAAACTAAAAAAGAAGCCGTAAATACAGCTATCGATGAGTTTTTGAGAGCTTTGTCTGCCAAAGAATTATTAAAACTTAAAGGTTCCAATGCCTGGGAAGGAAATCTGGATGAAATGCGTAGGGATTGATGGAATATGCAATTTTTGATACTTCAGTTTGGATAAATTTCTCCAGAGGAATTGAAAATAAAGAAACTGCTCTGTTAGAAAAATACCTTTCAGAATACCCTGATTTAATAATTCTAACTCCAACAATTATTCAGGAATTTCTGATGGGCTTAAAAACCGAAAAACATCTTACCCAATTTGAAACTCATTTTAAAAGGTTGACCATTTTAGAGGATAACTGGCTTGAAAACTCTGTTGCCGCCGCCAAAATATACTTCAACCTTCGTAAAAAAGGAATAAGTGTTAGAAAAAGTACTGACTGCCTTATCGCCCAATTTGCCATCAAAAATAATTTCTTGTTAGTTCACAATGACACTGACTTTGATTTGATTGCCAAAGGCACAAACCTAAAAACTATTTCATAAATTCATTTAATTAATTTGTAAACCCCATCAAAAATCTCAAATAATTACTCTTCAAAAGTTATTTTTGCTAAAAAATAAAAATCATGACCTCAAGACGCTCTTTTCTTCGCTCACTCGGTGTAAGCAGTGCTTTTTTGTTAAATGGTGGGGCTATCTCAGCAGCCGAATATTTGGCGGGAAGGAGCAAGGTGAAGTTTCGGTTTGTGGTGGCTTCTGATGGGCATTATGGCCAACCTAACACCGATTTTGATGGCTTTCATGATACCCTTATTCGAAAAGTAAATGCCTTTAACCAGCAGCAAAAAGTAGATTTTGCGGTCATTAATGGCGATCTTTTTCATGATAAAACAGAGCTTTTACCAAAGGTAAAGCAAAAACTCGATGGCCTGGCTATCCCTTACTATGTAACCCGTGGCAACCACGACCATGTAAGTGATGAAGGGTGGGCCGAAGTCTGGAAAATGCCTTTAAATCATAGTTTTATACATAAAAACAATGCCTTCATTCTGGGGGACACATCCAACATCAAAGGGGAATATCTCATGCCCAACCTCAGCTGGATGCGAACTGAGCTAGATAAAGCCAAAAGTCAGAAAAACACCTTTATTTTCCTGCATATACCCCAGATACCTTGGGTGGAGCATTGCATAGATAGTCCCGAACTCATCAAACTTTTTGCAGAATACCCCAACATCAGGGCTGTTTTTCACGGGCATATTCACTCACTCGATGGCATCAAAAAACATCAGGGCATCACTTATCTTTTTGATGCCCACTTTGGTGGCAACTGGGGCACCGAATACCGCGGTTTCCGTGTGGTAGAAGTCATGAAAGACAACACCATCCTCACCTACATGATGAATCCTGAAGTACGGATTGGGGAGGAGAGGATATAAGTATGGGCAAATTCAATCCATTTGCCCATACCTATCACACAAAATTATAGGAATTACTATTTCTCATTTTTCCAGAAAAAATTGAATTAGTTCTACCTTCATTTATTGATTTCAGTAACTCCGAAATTAATATACATGCACCAAATAGACCTACAAACGGAGTAGAAATACCAAAGTTTGTCAAAACTCCGCAGCCTCCTTTTTCAGAAACTAAATTGTATAGATTTTCATGTAGAACTTCTGTTTTTTCTTCTACTGCATTCCAAATCTCATTCGGTTTTTTCTTCAATAAATTTAAGTCTCTGAATGTGAATGAATCAAAATTCTCTAATTTACCATTTGTTGCACCGTCTAAACAAATTTTAAATCTACTTGGCTCAATTATACTTCTCGTTGAAGCACTATCAAGACCTGTTAACAAAACTTGATAATCCATGAGCGAATCATCTTTTTGGTCAGAGGAGATAAACCTTTTTTCTATGATTTTATTAGAAATACCTGCATTATCTAAGAAATCTGCACAAATTCGTGTTTTATGTTTACCAATTTGTTTTTCAAAACTTATTATCTGAGACCCTAAATTTTCTGCACCTAATTTGTCAAAGTCTTGTAATAAGACTTCAAAATCATTTTTAAAATGCAATAACGTCCACAAATATGCTTGACCTAAATGTCCAAGTCCTACAAGCCAGATTTTGGGCGGAAATTTTACTTTATTTGGCCCTTCTCCAATACTTTCATTCCAATTATAATCTAACGAATTATCCCATAACGAATATCCAAAAGATTCATTTTGAAGGTTATTTGTAATTTCAAAAGTAAAATCAAAAGCCCAAAATAAACCGTAAGAACTTGCAAGTAATGCCCCCAATGGAATAGAAGTAGGTGCATTATCCAAAGTATAATGTTCAGATTTGAAAAAATTCAAACCACCCTGCCACCCTGAACAGATAATCTCAACTTCATTCTCTGATTGGGGCGTTTTTCCAAACAAAAGCCTCGGAGTACTATCAGAAACATTAACATTTTCATTAATTTCGAACAAACTATTTAAAACATCATTAAATGTTTCGCCCTTCAATTTAAGTAGATTAGGAGTATTTTCAGGTAGAATACATTTCACTCCCCCTTTAAAAATCCTATTACTAATATTGTAACAAGTTACAAAAGCAACTTGCAAGCTGTAAGAAGACGTTAATTTCTCATTTGCTTCTAAGACCAATTTACTACCATTTAAAAGTTGTTTGGCTTCCTCAAATAGAATTGATTTACTTGCCATCAATGCAATTATATGTCTATCGACATCCTCAAAATTTAATTTCATAATAATGTAATGTTTAGTGGAAAACTTTCATTTACTAAAGTCTTCCATTGAAATGAACCCTCATACAAATAGGCACTACAATCTTTTGGCATCAGCAATAAATTTGATGCATAGTTTGGGGCAATAAAAGCAATATGCCCTTTCAGACGACACATAGGATGATTTCTATCCGAATCACTTTGTTGGGTGCTACAACCTATTGGGTGAGTGTGGATGTCAGCAATTACAATTCCATCAAAATCTTGTAGGATTTTATCTAATTTTGAATAGTATTTACCTTCAAATACAATTATCCCAGATTTGAAAGCATTGGGATCGAGTTCATCATAAAAAACAATTTTTGATATTTTATCCGAACCATTTTTTGCTATCAAAAAAGCACCACTCTCTCTTTTTCTCTTACCTTTTTTTCTTAATCCCCAAGTAAGAGATATCCATTTTATTATTGAAATCTTAATTCTTAGCTTAGTTTAGTTTAAAATTTGATATACCTCATTCAGATATTTGAAAATAGAATCTTCACTATTTTTCCATACTAAAGATGGGTGAAGCAACGGCCAATCAGTATGACCATTAAATGCCAATCTATCGCAAGGAAGATAGAGACATGGTGTTCCCCAATTTCTAAAAACTTGTAAGCAACGGCTCGACCAGTTTGGCCATAGATTTTGTGCAAGGGGTTGATTAGTTTCAACATCCCATAATTGAGCCGTAGGGGCCATTTGCTTGTAATCTGTTAAATCAAACCGTAAGTAGTATTTTACGTCATTTTTAGCCAAAACCCAGAAAATAGAAATGGGCCAGTCTGGCCCATTTTCTACTTTTCCCCAAATACCTTCAATCTTACCCGAGAGGTAACTCGCTTCTTCCAAGTCATTATTTAACAAATCTAAAGGAGCATCGAAAAAACCATTCACATCCTTTTTAGGAGCAAAAACCAAGCTTACATTGCAAGCAGAATAATTAACCAATGAGCCAACCATAGTTTTTAAATCATCAATGGCTACGCCATTAAAAAGAAACTGAAAATCAGCTACTTCTTGGTCTGTCATTCCAAAATGTTCGGCTACCTTCTTTTTAAGTACTTTAAGCATTAGTGCAGGTGTAGTTTCAGCAGAGAAACTTCTACCATGATAAGAAACAACCACATTTACACGTTTACACTTTCCAATAAAAAGGTGGTCGCCATTTTTTACTCCGCATTGCTCCAAAGTCTTTCCTTTGTCAAAATCTTCATCTTGATTGGCAAGGTAAACCTCGTTGTCTTCTTCAAAATCAGACCCTTTTTTCATTTCTTGGTATGCTTTCTGCATCAATTTACCTATCGTTGTAGATGCTTCAACTTCCATTTTTAATGACTTTAAGCTGTCATTTGAGCTAACAAAAACTAACATATTTTTGAATATTTAATTTTAAAAAAAATTACAAAAAGCCCTGCGTAAGTCATTTCAATGACGAACGAAAATAGAAGTTCAAGGCTCACTGAATCCAGTGATTTTGAACAGCTTTCGGAAGTGAATTACCCTTTGATAGAGCTATAATAGTTAATTTGAAAAATTGCAGAAGCTCCCTGATTTGGAAATTAGAAGAAGTTTGAATAGCTTTGAATTCTCAACCTCAAAGATATTTGGCGGCTCTATCAGACCGTCATCTTCTTTTCCAAAGCATGTAGGAAACTGCATGCTTTATTTTTTTGTCAAATTTAGAGAACCTTTTTTAATAAAAAAAGATTCTTGAAAAAAATTGTTTTTAATTTTTACATAAAAGGTAAAAGTTTAAGTTTTTATGTTGGATTTTATTAATCGTTTTTATTGTGCTTTATATTAGTTACTTAAATATGCATTCTTTTTTTATACTATCAACACTTCGTCATTCTCTTCTTCTACTTGCTAATAATACAACATCTGATGCTGCACTATCTACTTTTTATATTTTTGTTTTATTACTTTCTTGTTTAATTACTTGTTTTATATTATCTTTGTTTCACTTAAGTGCTTCTTTATCTAATTATGCTGAACTTGCTTCTACTTCAGCTCCATTAGTACTACTTGTTAATGAACTTCTATTTCTTGAAATCCAACACACAATATTAAGTTGGGCGGCTAAACAAAAAATTAAACAATGACAAACTTGGAATTTAATACTCCTGGAGAATTTATCAAATTTCAAATCAATGAGAAAGGTTGGACTCAGGAAGATTTCTCACAAATCATGGGATTGTCTCTTAAACATACTAACGAATTATTGAAAGATAAGGAAAACAGGTTTTTAACATTTGATCAAATTCAACATATTAAAGTAGTTTTCGATCTAGATGACCGAGTTTATATAAAATTTGTTCGATTAGTTATAAAACACAGGATAAATAATATAGAAACAAATTCGGATATAGAGAACAAAGCTAACCTATATAAAATTTTACCAATTGGGGAAATGATAAAAATGGGTTGGTTACCTGAAAAAAAAGATTTTAAAAGCTTGTTCAAAAGTGTTAACTCAATTTTCGGAACTTCGTTTAAAGAGCTATCTCAATTATCTAATTTTCTCGTCCAATCTAAAAACAGTCTTTCATATCGAAATATATCTAACGAAAACTACAATCATATAGATAACAATAGAATAGCTTGGTATCTATTTGCAAAAAATAAAGCAGAAGGTTTAAAAAATATTGCTCAATACGACAAGTTAAAACTTCGTGATTTACTAAACAACATTTGCTTATTCACAAATTATGAATCCCTTGAAAAAGGAATATCGGAATTCTTGAAAAAGCTTAATGATTGTGGAGTAAGGTTTCTTTTTATACCGCACTTGTCAAAAACCTATACCGAAGGTGCTGCATTTAATTGTGAATTTGGACCAGTTATTGTGTTAACAGGAAGAACTAATAAAATCAATACTTTCTGGTTTAATATGGCACACGAAATTATTCATATTTTAGAGGGTCATTATACCCAAGGTCCACAAATAGATACAGATTCGACTACATCAAAAAAAGATGAGTCTGAAAATGAAATAATTGCGAACGAAGGTGCTTCAAATGCTTTAAAAAGTAAAGAAATAATAAGTCATTTCCGTAGATTAATTGGCTACATACAAGACAAAGAAATCGTAGAATTTTCAAATCAACATAATATTCATCCGTCAATTGTTGTTGGTAGGCTGGCTTGGGAAGGTGTTGTTTCCTTCTCAATATTAAATAGATATAAAGAAACAATTAAAGATAAAATTCCAGAGAAATATAAGTTTGGTTGGTCTTAAAAAGAAAAGGGTTTAATCCTTCAAAGTCTTTCTAGCCCGTTTTGAAAATTAAGTATGTCCAAGGCTACTAATACTGAAACCTACACTGAATAATATGTATTCTTTGGTCAAAACTTTGTAAACCTGGCGGTGTTCGTCGGCGATTCTTCTTGACTTATTGCTTTTCGACTAAAGTCAAAAAGGTAGCAACTTGCCACCATCCACTTGCTAAAGCCAGCGGTAATTAAAAATCATAGCTTAAAATTAGATTGATTTAGTAATGAATTCCCACCAGCTTTAGCTGGTGTTTGTCTATTAAATCTACAGTTGGACTTTAGCCAAATTCTAAAAATCATCTCTCACCCCCACTTCGCTATCAAGCCGTCTAACAGCTTGTTGGTCTGAGGGTTAATGATCATGCGGGCGGGGTCTGCTTCAAACCAGGCCAGGGTTTCTTTGATGCCTTCGGCAAAAGGAATGGTGGCCAAGTAGTCAGGTACCAGTCGTTTGATTTTACTATTGTCAAAAATCGCACAATGTGATTTGTCTCCCCAAAGGCCGCCTTCTTCTGACTCAAAACCGTTTTCATCGGCATATTGGATAATTTTCCTGGAAGGCACATGCACTATGTCGGCCTTTACCCCTGCGGCATCTGCCAACTGTGCGTAGATCTGATTCCATGTCAACACTTCGTCGGAGGTAATGTGGTAGGCCTCCCCTATGGCTGCCGTGCGGCCCATCATGCCCACAAAAGCCTTGGCGAAGTCGCGGGCGTGGGTAACGGTCCAAAGTGAAGTGCCGTCACCCTGAACTACTATGGGCTGGCCTTTATGCATACGATCTACGGCGGTGTATTCTGTCCAGCCCGCCAATGTGAGTGGAAACACGGAATAATAAGTATGCGATGGCCTGATGATGGTCATCGGGAAATTCTGCTCACGGAAGGCTTTTACCAATAAATCTTCACAAGCTATTTTATCACGGGAATATTGCCAATGAGGGTTTTTGAGTGGTGTTGACTCTGTAATGATGTAGTTGGTCGGTGGCTTTTCATAGCATGATGCCGAACTTATAAACACATATTGCCGGGTTCTTCCTGCGAAAAGGTTGATATCCCGCTGCACCTGCTCAGGCGTAAAGGCAATCCAGTTGACCACCACATCCCATTCATGGTTTTTTAGAATTTGGGTAGATTCCGCCTCGTTTTCTATATCACAAACAAGGCTTTTTACTCCTTCTATGGGATGGCGATTGCCGCGGTTTAAGTGGTATAAGTCTATGCCTTTGGCCACTGCCAACTCGCTCACCGGGGTGCTTATATTTCCGGTGCCACCTATAAATAATACTTTCATTTTGAATATTTAAGTCCCTTGATTATTTAAAATTATCCGCCGCGAATGGACGAAAATTTTTATTTATTTTATTGAAAATATAAAACCCCCTCTCACAATCCCATCAATTCCACCTTTCTAAATTCCACCTCAGAGCCTTCTGCCTGCAGGGCTATCTGGCCTTTACTGGCAGTCGAAACGCCTTCATTTACAAGGTCGCCATTTACCCAAACTGTGATTTTGTTGCCTTCACAACGCACTTTCATGGTGTTCCATTCGCCAAGCGGTTTTTCTGAATTATCAGTAAGGTTTTTTACCCGTCTTTCTTTCCCTTCGGTCACACCCCAATCCTCTTTTTTACCCCTTCGAGCCTCCATATCGGGCGTAACCACGTCCTCACCTATGCACCAGAAATCTCCGGCGTTTTCATGCATAAGCTGGCATTCGATCGACTTTGGAAACATTTTGTAGAGAATCCTCGGTGTGGAAGCATGCACCAGCACGCCACAGTTTCCGGGCTTTCCGGCGAAACGATATTCTACGGTGAGTTCGTAGTTTTCATATACTTTGTCGGTGATGATGTGTCCCTGTGGCTCGGCCAGGCTCACCATTTTACCGTCTCTGATGATAAAAGGTGATTTTCCCGAAGGGTTATTATCAAGTGCGGGCACGTCAATATGCCATCCTGTGTGATCCTTTCCATTAAATAGGCCGATGGGCAATTTTTGAGCAAAAACACTGCATGATATTAGCAGTAAAAACAAAATGGCTGATTTTTTCATTTGGGTTGAATTTTTCCCCAAACTTAATTTGAAATTTATATATTCAATGTATTTTCCAGAATCATTTTCAAACGAATACTCACCAAGGGCCATTCTTCTTTACCTGATAAAAATTATTACCATTGAATCTATAAAGTCCTTGCCCGGTTCCCCACCATACATTTCCCTCTCTATCCTGATACATACTCTGTACACAACAATTAAGTCCATTTTCGGGTTTAAAAATAGTAAAAGCCTTCGCATCATTAATGCTTAATGATGGATCAAACCGCGTAGTGTTTCCTCTTGCTGTAACCCAAACTATTCCTGATTTTTCTATTAAAATACCCCAAAACTCCTTTCCTCCCAGTCCATCTTTTGGTGTAAATTCTGTAAAGATTTTTCCATCGAATTTACAAATACCATTTTTCATTGTAAACCACATATTCCCCATTTTATCTTGAGCGATTCCGCCGGCATAATTCTCTCCTAATCCTTCTTTCTCGTTAATATTTAGTATTTTAATCCCATCATATTTAAACACGCCTTGGTCTGATGAAGCAAACCAAATGTTACCCTCTTTATCTTCAAATATATCAGCCACATTAATATTTTTAAGTAATGGGAATTTTGAAAAACTTGGATTTGCTAATGAATCATACTTGTAAACCCCATTGTGTGTCCCAACCCAAATAATTCCTGATTTAGAAACGAGAATACCCCTTCGGCTTATTTCAAGCTGGTCTAATCCGTCCTTCAGGCCATAGTTTTTGAAATTTATACCATCGTATTTAAAAACGCCATTGTCGGTACCGAACCAAATATTCCCCTTTTTATCTTCATTGATCGCATAAACACTTTTTTTTATAAATCCTTCAGGATAAGAGTAGTATGTTAAAGTCTTTTGGTCATATTTAACAACCCCTTCTTCTAAAGAACCAAACCACATATTGCCTTTAGAATCTTGAAAAATACTTCTGAAGTATTGACTAACTAATGTACTATCAAAATCTGGGGCTAAAGTAACTACAGGAAAGTTCCTGATAATTTTAGGCCTCTCATTAGGGTAGTGATAATTTGATTTTTCTTGAGCAGAGCAAGAACATAAGTTACTCAAAATGAAACCAAACATTAACATTAATTTGTAATTCATTTTCTTCTATTAAATAAAAAATCTAGAGGAAAGTTTTTCATATTAATAAACCAAAATTTCATTATGCGGCAGAGCATATTGATCTTTGGTAGTAAGAATTATAATGGCGTCGCCTTTTTTGCATTTAGCAAGGATTTTCTCTGCTTCAATTTTTTTAAATGTTTGGGCAGAATACATCAAAATCGTACCTGTTTTTCCGTCTTTGATGGCTACACCAAATTCAAATTTTCCTGTGATTTCGGCTTTCTTTTCACCTTTTGAAATATCCCCCAGATTTACAGTTCCTGCCGAGATTAGCCCTTGGGCATCTTTCGAAATCCTGGCTTTGGCCACATCGGAATATTCCTCCACAATCATCTGGTCATTAAGAAATACCGCAGAGCAATTGGAAAACTTTTCCTGAGCACATGCCATAAAATTAATGCCTGTAAATAAAATTAAAATTAGCTTTTTCATAAATGTAATTGTTTGACCTCACCCTATATCCCTCTCCATAGGTAAGGGACTTTGAGCAATATTTAAAATTCTAAAAATTAACAGCCGACCAGCATATCCATCGGGATATTTTGGACTTTCTCTCCCTCCACCCGATACAATCCACCGGAAAAACCCAACCACATATTTCCTTTTTTATCTTTTAAAATACTCTGCACATGATTTTTGGTTTGTCCTTGTGTCTCTCTAAAAGTCTTAAATTCCTTACCATCATATTTGATGGCTCCACTCCCACCGGTTCCGAACCAAATCTGATGATTTTTGTCTTCGTATGCAGTCCAGATGTTCAGGCTGCTGAGACCTTCTTTTTCGCCAAAATTCCTGAATTTTTTACCATCAAATCGACTCACTCCTCCACCCTCGGTTCCCAGCCAGATATTTCCATGGTGATCCTCCAAAATACATCTGACATTGTTGCTTTTTATGCCGGAATTGGCTTTATAAGTATATATCTTATTGCCATTAAACATCTTCAGTCCGCCGCCGTCAGTTCCAAACCAAATATTTCCTTTTTTGTCCTGCATCATATTCCAAACCACTTTTTGGTTGAATTTCGAAATACCTCCATTTTCGGTTTTAGGCATATCAAATTTCCTGAAAACCTTTCCATCAAATCTATCTACACCGGTCATGGTACCCAGCCAGATAATTCCTTTATTATCAATCAAAATACTCCAAATCACTTCATTTTGAAGACCTTCCTTTTTAGTAAACGAGATAAATTTCTTTCCGTCAAATCTGCTAAGTCCACCATCGGTAGCAAACCAAATATTGCCTTGCTTATCCTCCGAAATGCCATTGACCTGATTTCCGGCCAATCCTTTCTTTTTATCAAAAAATTCGATGCTGGTACCATTATATCTGCAAATCCCATCACTGTTAGTTCCAAACCAAAGGTTTCCTGACCGATCCTGATAAATTTCTCTGATATACTCACTGAGCTGTTTGGGAGGGGGAGCAAAACAGTGCCTGTTTGGAGAACTCAAACTGAAAAAATTGAATTTCTGACTTGGTTTCGCATTATCTTTTTGGCCAAATGAAACCCCAAAGTTTAGTATTAAAAAAAATGCTGTTTTAAAAAGCTTTTCCATTTTTGTCATTTTTAAAATTATTGGCAAATCTGTGATATGATTTGATGACCCAAAACTATTCCGAAGGTCGCCAAAAAATGTAAATAGAATGTAAATTATTGCAAATCTGAGGTAAATCGTATGTAAAAGAGCTTTTTTTAGAATAACTTGCGGCGATATGAATTCAAGATTTTTTCTCCTCTTTCTGGCCTTTTTGGGCCTTTCTTGTAGCTCATCTGTTGATGACGATAAACACCGTATTGTACAGTTTCGTACCATCGGTCATCAGCTTTTATTGGCCTGTGGTGACTCTACGTCACGAATATTGCCGGTTGAAAAAACCAATCCAAACACCTACAGAATAACATTTGAGCAGCAGTTTGAGATTATGCCCGACAGCCTGGCCAATATTGTTATCAAAAATTTGAAAAACTCTGATCCAAAGATTCAATACCGTGTAAGTGTTTTTACCTGCAACAAGCCCAAAATGGTTTATGGGTTTGAATGGAGCTCAAAAAGTACCGATGATATCACCTGCATGGGCCGAAAACTACCTAACAATTGTTATTGGGTAGAGATAGAAGTGCTGGAGTCAAACAGCTCATTATCATTGTTTTGGATACTTATTCCGCTGGTTTTAATTGGAATTGGTGTATTTTTTATGCTCAGGAAAAAAACTAAAAAAGAACTTTCTTTTACCAAAAATGAGGGTGATTCGCTTAGAATTGGGGCATTTGATTATTACCAAAAAACGGCAGTTTTAGTCATAGAATACCAAAAAATTGAGCTTTCGGATAAAGAAAACAAACTGCTCAATCTTTTACTCGAAAAGCCCAACGAAACCGTTTCACGTGAATATCTTTTGAAAGAAATCTGGGAAAACGAAGGGGTTTTTGTTATCAGCCGAAACCTAGATGTGCTGGTTTCCAAACTCCGAAAAAAACTTGCTGCCGACCCTGCGATTAAAATCACCAATAGCCATGGGAAGGGGTATAAGTTGGAGGTGTGATTTTTTACATTCCTATAAACAGTTTTCAAAACCAAATGTACTTAACCCCATAGGGGTTAAATATTTATAACAAAACAAACTTCTTTAAAATAAAAACCCCGTCAGGGGTGACATTTTCAGAATATCAACCACTCCCAACCAAGTATACTCATTAATTTCTCTTTTGAAATCAATTTTTCCCTGTCTTTTTTTCTATTAAAGAATCTAAAAAATGATACAAAATCTTAAAAATATTCACTATCTAATCGGCGAGTAATCAGTGGGTTTCATTATGATGGACTCCACTTTTTCTACTATTTTTCCTGACTCTTCCGAAGCATCTCTGGCTTTGATCCAATTGGGGTCATTCCTAAAACCATCCCACGATTTCTTGGCGGCATCGGCATCTTTATGGGCCAGAAAATACAATAACGTAGGTTGAGCACCATCTTTTTCAATGGTCTCAAAATACATGATATTCTCCATACCCTGGTTTTCAAAAAGTTTGCGGGTATGATCTCTGAACCTGGCCACAATGTTTGGGTATCTGCCCGGCAAAAGATAGTATGTTCTCATTTCAAAAAGTCGCTCAGGATTAGCCTGCTTTTTCTTAATTTTCTTGGTCAGTTCGGGGTTTAAAGTCATAAATTTTGACTCAATTTTCGAAATAATCTTACCATTCAGCTCCGACTCCTTCATTACGCTTTGCCATTCCGGGTCGGCCATGAATGCCTTCCAGGATGCCTCCCGAGCCTCTTTGCTTGGATATCCCAACACATAATACAGCACGCTGTTGTTTTCAGTCGTCGGTGTCCAGTAGCCAATATTTTCCATGCCATGCTTTTCAAAAAGCTTGGTAGTGTGGTCTCTAAATCGGGTTTCGAGCGTGGGGAGTTTCCCTTCGTTGCAATAGTAAATTCTTAATTCATAATACTTTGAAGGCTTGGGCTTAGCATTTGTGCCAAATGATAGAAGAGATGCAAAAAGAAACACTATTAATTTTTTCATTAAAAAAAGGGGTTGAATATTCATCCAAAGATAAGACTAAACTTGTAGCCAAAAAATTCAGAACTGCTTTTTCAAAAACTTTCCTAAATTGCATTTCAATTTTAACTTTTAAAGGAGACTCCAATTTTTAAAAAAATTTGAAAAATGTTTAGAATACCCTATTTAATGCTCCCTCTCTTCTGGAGAGGGGTTGGGGCTGAGGTCAATTAAAATACTTATGAAAAATTTCGACATAAAAGACTACAGAGTAAACGATAAAGATTCTTTCAAAATCAAAAAACATCCTACCAAAATCAAGGATTTTTATGAAGATAAAGCCGAATATGAAACCATCCTGAGTGAGCTACAAACTGAAATGGACGAGCTTCAAAGTATGATGTATGCCCACAACCGCTATGGGGTACTGGTGATTTTTCAGGCGATGGATGCAGCCGGAAAAGATGGCACCATGAAGGCGGTTTTTCAGGGTGTGCACCCTTTGGGCTTGAGTTTTTATTCTTTCAAAAGACCTTCTGAAACCGAGCTCAATCATGATTTTATGTGGCGATGTTTTAAGAAATTACCTGAGCGTGGTAAAGTACAGGTTTTCAACCGGTCATATTATGAAGAAGTTTTGGTAGTGAAGGTTCACCCCGAAATCCTGCAGGATTATCAGAAAATGCCGAATGAAATCAAATCTGAAAAAGAAATTTGGGAAAACCGCTATAAAGACATCAAAAACTTTGAAGACTATCTGGCAAATAATGGAATAAAGGTGATCAAGTTTTTCCTGAATGTATCAAAAGAAGAACAAGGCAACCGGCTGATAGAGAGGATTGAAGACATCACTAAAAACTGGAAATTTGAGGAAGGAGATATAAAAGAAAGAGGATTTTGGAAGGAATATCAGGAAGCTTACGAAGAAATGATCAACAAAACCTCAACGAAAGAAAACCCCTGGTATGTTGTACCTGCCGACGACAAAAAAAATATGCGTCTGATTGTGGCAAAAATCATGTCTGAAAATCTTAAATCTCTGAAAATGAACTACCCTGAACCCGACGAAGCACGTAAAAAGACTTTGGAGGGATTGATAGATACCATCAGGCAGCAGAATAATAGCTGAATTCGGTCAGTACCGTAGGTCAGACCTATTCACCACAAAGCCGCTCAATTTTAGATTTTCACAAAAAATATTGCCCTACTAACATCACAAACATTATCTTTGCATCCAAATCGGGTCAAATACGTGCTTTAGTACCCTGATAAAACTTAAATATCTCCTTTTGAACGCCCGGGATTTAATAAAAATATACCAGGAAGATGCGTTTGTGCAACATATCATTGCGGCACAAAAAGGGGAAAACTCTGTTCATATTTCTGGGTTATCCGGTAGTCTGGATGCCGTGATTGCTTCCGCCATTTTTGAAAATCAGCCAGAAACCACTGTGTACATTCTGCCCGATAAAGAAGATGCCCTGTATTTCTTCAATGACCTGCAGAATATTCATGGCTTTGAAAGCCCTAAAATCGCCTATTTCCCGGCTTCTTACAAAAGACTTTATGAGTTTGATGCCATAGAAAACGCCAATCTTATTCAACGTGCCGAGTTGCTCAATAAACTCAATGCAGCCACTGAGCCTTTGATGATTGTGACTTATCCTGAAGCACTGGCCGAAAAAGTGGTCAGCAAGAAAACACTGGTTGCCAATACTTTACGCATTAAAGAAGGGGATACGCTTGACCTCAATTTCGTAACAGAACTGCTGGTTTCCTACAATTTCGAAAAAGCCGATTTCGTTTATGAACCCGGCCAGTTTGCCATTCGTGGGGGTATTTTTGATGTATATTCGTATGCTGCAGATGTACCTTATCGTATCGAACTTTTTGGCGATGAAATTGAGAGCATAAGGGCGTTTGAACCTGACAGTCAGCTCTCCAATCAAAAACTCAAAAGCATCAATATTGTTCCTAACCTTCAGGAAAAAGTACATAGAAGCGAAACCGTCCCCTTATTCAATTTCTTTTCAGAGAATACAAGGCTCTGGATTAAAGACATTGTATTTTCGTTGGATAGGGTAGAGGAAAATTTCAATAAAGCTCTTTCACTTTTTGAAAAACAAATAGGTGAGGGGGGAGACATCAATCTTTTACTTGGACCTGAACATAACTTTCTGAACAGAAATGACTTTTCTGATTTTTTGAATTCATACAAAAAGACGGAATTTGGTCGGAAGGCTAAAATTGAAAATCATGAAACCCTTGATTTTCCTTCAAAATCTCAACCCAGTTTTCATAAGGATTTCAATCTGTTGATTGACGATATCGCTCAAAACCAGAGCAACGGCTATAGTTGTTATATCAGTTCTGACTCATTGAAACAACTCAACCGACTTGAAACTATTTTCACCGAAATCAACCCCACCATACATTTCAAATCGGTGGCGGCCAATTTCCGGGAGGGATTCATTGATACTCAGAACAAAATTCTTGTTTATACCGACCACCAAATATTTGAACGCCTCAACCGATACAAAGAAAAAGACAGATATTCAAAATCAAAAGCACTAACGCTCAAAGAGTTAAAGAATCTTCAGGTAGGTGATTTTGTTACGCATGTGGACTATGGCATTGGTAGGTTTGCCGGTATGGAAACGGTAGATATAGGAGGCAAAAAACAAGAAGCTATCAGGCTGGTTTACAAAGACAATGACTTGCTTTTTGTAAATATTCACTCTCTCCATAAAATAGCCAAATACTCTGGCAAAGAGGGCGAACCGCCGAGCATGAGTAAACTTGGGTCAGGTGATTGGGAAAATAAAAAATCTAAGGTAAAACGTCAGGTAAAAGATATTGCCAAAGAACTCATAGCACTTTACGCCAAAAGGAGAGAGGTGCATGGCTTTGCTTTTTCACCTGATAATTATATGCAAATCGAGCTGGAGTCCTCTTTTATGTATGAAGATACCCCCGATCAGGCATCAGCAACTGCCAAAGTAAAAGAGGATATGGAAAAACCCTATCCTATGGACAGGCTCGTGTGTGGCGATGTGGGTTTTGGTAAAACTGAAGTAGCCATAAGAGCAGCATTTAAAGCGGTAAATGACTCCAAACAAGTGGCTATTTTGGTTCCTACGACCATTTTGGCCATGCAGCATCACCGTACATTTTCGGAAAGATTGTCAAAAATGCCGGTAAATGTGGATGTTCTGAACAGATTCAGAACTGCCGCCCAAACCACCAAAACACTCAAAGACCTTAAAGAGGGAAAGGTCGATATCGTAATAGGTACCCATAAACTTCTGAATAAAAATATCGAATTCAAAAACCTGGGTTTGCTGGTTATCGATGAAGAACAAAAATTTGGGGTTAAGGCAAAAGATAGAATTAAAGAGCTAAAGCTTAATGTAGATGTACTTACATTGACGGCTACTCCGATACCTCGTACGCTACATTTTTCCCTGATGGGTGCCCGAGATCTTTCGGTAATTGCAACTCCTCCGCCTAACCGTCAACCCGTAACTACTCAGGTTGAGGTTTTCAAAGAAGAAATCATTCGTGATGCCATCAGTTATGAACTCAGTAGGGGAGGGCAGGTGTTTTTTGTGCATAACAGGGTTAACGACATAGAGTCAATCGCCAATATCATTTACAGATTGGTTCCTGATGCACGTATTGGCGTGGCACATGGACAAATGGAAGGGGACAAGCTTGAAAAAGTGATGATGCGTTTCATAGAAAATGAAATAAATATCCTCATTTCTACCAATATTATCGAATCAGGACTGGATATTCCTAACGCCAATACCATCATCATCAATCAGGCTCACATGTTTGGACTTTCTGACCTTCACCAGATGCGGGGTAGGGTAGGGCGATCCAACAAAAAAGCCTATTGTTTTCTATTGGGTCCCCCCACTTCCGGCCTTACAAAAGATGCACGGAAAAGACTTCAGACCCTGGAAGAATTCACTGATCTGGGCGATGGTTTCAAAGTGGCGATGCGAGATCTGGATATTCGGGGTGCAGGAAATCTGTTAGGCTCAGAGCAAAGTGGATTCATCAACGATCTGGGTTACGAAATGTACCATAAAATTCTGGATGAGGCTGTTTCTGAATTAAAAGAAAAAGAATTCAAATCTTTATTTCAGGATGAGATTTCTACCAAAACATTCAGTATTGATGATTGCCAGATCGAAACCGATCTTCAAATCTTAATTCCCGAAATATATATCACCAATATTTCTGAAAGACTTTCGGTATATAATGCCATTGATGACCTGAAAAATCAGGATGAACTTGACATCTTTCAAAATTCGCTGATTGATAGATTCGGAAAACTACCTGTCGAAGTACAAGAATTATTTAAGATCGTAAAAGTACGTTGGTTGGCCAGAATCATAGGTTTTGAAAAAATAACCCTGAAAAATAATAACTTAAAAGGCTATTTCGTTTCAGAAAAGCATCAGGAATATTATCAAACGGACAAGTTTGGCAAAATTCTTGATTATATAAAATCGCATCCTAAAGAATGTAGTTTAAGGCAATTAAAAGATAAACTTATTTTTTCGGTTGAAAATGCCAGCGATATAGAACAAATAAGGACCATTTTTGAGAAAATCGTTGCCTTTATTGGAGAATAATCGGCTGGTAGTATGTTTTTTAAAGTATTTTTGCGTTTTAATTTTGAAATAAACAAAATAAAAAGAATGAAGAGAATTATTTTGGGTGTGTCTTTCCTTGCACTCACTCTTTTTGCAACTACTTCTTGTACCAATAAAAAAGCAAGTAGTTTACATCCGGGCACCAAAAGCCGCACTACCGGACAAGCCTATGCCAAAAAAGGCAAGGAAGGTTTTCAGGTTACTTCGTTTTCCGGACAGCCTGCCGGGCCTAACATGGTTTTTATTGAAGGGGGTCGCTTTACCATGGGTACACTTGAAGAAGATGTAACTTACACCCGTGATAATATCGAGAGAACTGTTACAGTTGCTTCATTTTATATGGATGAAACCGAAATAGCAAACATCGATTATCTGGAGTATCTATATGCCGTTGGACAAGATTCTACCCGCGAGTTTTATCAGTCTGCTTTGCCTGATACTACTGTTTGGGCCAACGAAATGTCATTTAATGACCAATATGTTGATCAATATTTAAGATATCCCGGTTTCCGTACCTATCCGGTAGTGGGTGTTTCTTGGGTACAAGCAAATGACTACTGCAAGTGGAGAACCAACGTTGTAAACAGTGCTCTATATACCAAATATGGTGATACCGGTGCCAAGAAAAAAGGCGGTTTACCTTTTGGAAAAAAGAAAAAAGGTGCTGAAAGCGATGCTTTGACTGCTGCTCCAAAAACATCAGGTCGTTTGGCTATCGAATCAGGTAATGTAATGCCCGATTTTCGCCTTCCAACAGAAGCAGAATGGGAATACGCTGCAAAAAGTATGATTGGTACACAATATATTGATGAAAACCAATCTAATCAGAGAATTTATCCTTGGGATGGCTCGGCAATGCGTAAGTCGAAAGGAAAAGCTAAGGGTAATATGATGGCCAACTTTAAAAGAGGTCGTGGTGACTATGCTGGTATAGCCGGAAAACAAAATGATAAAGCTATTATAACTGAAGAAGTTTATTCATTCCAACCAAACGATTTTGGCTTGTATAACATGGCCGGAAACGTAAACGAATGGGTTTATGACTTATATCGTCCTAATTCGTATCAGGATTTCAATGATTTGAACCCGATCAGAAGAAGCGATTATCTGGATGAAGCGAAAAATTATGACAAAGAACACTTTAACTCACTGATTGACAACAAGAAAAGAGTATATAAAGGTGGTTCCTGGAATGACGTAGCCTATTGGTTATCACCAGGTACCAGAAGATACCTTGATCAGGATTCATCCACTGCCACTATCGGTTTCCGTTGTGCAATGATTTCTGTTGGTCCAAAAGGCAAAACCAAACTATAAGAATTTAAAATAATATTATGAATAGCCTCGGTTTTTCAATAAGCCGAGGCTATTGTTATTATATACAGTTCCTTACATCCATTTCCCAATAAAAGATTTCCTGCGATTTCTATGGTTGATCCAGTAGTCAATACATCATCTACAATAGCTATTCTTTTGCCTTCGATTTCTTTCAAATCTGCAATTTCAAATACCCCCTTGATATTTTCATGCCTTTTAAAGCGACTTCCCGTTTTGGTTTGAGAAATCGTAAAAGTATTTCTTTTAAGGCAAGTCGTTGAATAAGGAATATTCAAAACCTCCGATAAACCTTTAGCAAACATGTCTGATTGATTATACCCTCTGAATTTCTGGCGGTCTTTATGAAGGGGAATTCCTACCAAAAGATCAATTTTTTCATTCAAATTAACTTCTTTTAAATCATTTGCATACATTTTTCCAAGATATTCTGCCAATTCGGGCTTATTTTTGTACTTGAGTGCGTGAAGTATATTCTGGACTTTTCCTTTTTTAGAAAATTTCAGAAATGAGTAGGTATGTTTTACTGCCAATTTGCCCCAAAACTTTCGCTCTATCAGCTCTATTTGCTGTAAATGAGAATTAGTCTTGGGAATATCAATCAGACATTCATAACAAATGAATTTCTCAGAACTCAGGTGGTTTTTTTTACATGCCACACAAACTCTGGGAAAGAGGAAGTCTAGTAAATAATCTAATAATTTTTTCATTTCGGACCTAATAGCAAATGATGGATACAGAAATCAAAGATAATAAAGAAATATGGAACAATTTGATTCGTTTTTTACAACAGAACACCGGAAAAAAACCAGGTGATCTCAATTCCGTATTATTTTTGATTGGTATTCAGGAACTAGGTAAGGGAAATATTCATTTTTCTAAAGAAGAAAAACAGGATTTGTTACATATAGCAATGTGTAAAGTGCTGAGTTTTGGTGGCTATTATGAATTGGAAGGAATCGATGAAGAGGGCTGGCCACATTGGAAAAACGTCAAACATTTGCCAAACTTTGACCTTAAAACTCAGGAAGATTTTATTAAAACTTACATCATTGAATATTTTAAAAAAGAGATTGGAGTTCATATATGAAAATAACTACTTTTAACCTGAACGGAATCAGATCGGCTCTGAATAAGGGTTTGGCTGAATGGCTCAAAAACCACGATGCCGATATTTTATGTTTTCAGGAAATCAAACTTTCAGAAACTGAACTTGTAGAACATATTTTTGTAGAATTAGGCTACCATTGTACATGGTTTCCTGCTCAGAAAAAAGGCTATTCAGGCGTAGCACTTTTAAGTAAAATTAAACCTCTTGAAGTAAAATATGGCATCGGTATCGACCAATATGACAGCGAGGGACGCACCATTTTGGCCTCATTTGAGCATTTTCATGTCATGAGTGCCTATTTCCCTTCAGGTACGACCGGAGACATCAGACAAGACGTTAAAATGAGTTTTTTAGATGATATTTATAAATATGTCCATCAATTTGAAAAATCAGGCAAACCACTCTTAGTATGCGGAGACGTCAACATCTGCCACAAAGAAATAGATATTCATAATCCTAAATCCAATGCCAATAGCTCGGGATTCCTTCCTGAAGAACGTGCATGGGTTGGCAAGTTTATTGATAGTGGGTATGTAGATTGTTTTAGACACAAAGTGTCTGACCCTCAGCATTATACCTGGTGGTCATATAGGGCAGGAGCAAGGGCAAAAAACCTGGGTTGGCGAATTGACTACGTATTTAGCACCATTGATGCAATTGATAAGATCAAGGATGCAAAAATACATGCTGAAGTCATATTTTCTGATCATTGTCCGGTTTCGGTGGATTTTGAATTTTAATATTAAATTATTGATTATCAATAAATTATGAAAAATTACTCTAAGGAATTTAATCAGTTGATTGATCAGATTTCTGAATACAAAAACAAGTATTATAAAAACTTACTTATCAAAGGTCTGTTGATAGGTTTAGGACTTATATTGGGTGTTTTTGTTGTAATTAATTTCATTGAGTATTTTGGTAGATTAGGTTCCACGTTTCGGGCTATTTTATTGATATCATTTTTAGCAGTATCTGCTTACACTTTATTTTTCATGATATTGAAGCCTATATTTTTTCTTTTCAAAATACAAGCACCAATTTCTGATGCCGAGGCTGCAGATCAAATAGGAAAGTTTTTTCCCAATATTAAAGATAAATTACTGAATACCATACAGTTAGCTTCAGGAAATGTGGACAATGCCAATGCTCTTATTGAAGCGAGTATTGCTCAAAAAACCAAAGAGCTCAAATTGGTGAAATTCGCAGATGCTATCAATTTTAAAGAAAATAAAAAATATCTAAAATATGCACTTCCACCATTGGTGGCAATTATCTTTATTTCAGCCATTGCCCCATCATTTTTTAAAAGCACTGAACGAATTGTGAATTTTCAAAAAAAGTTTGCCATACCTGCACCATTCCAATTTCAGATAATCAATAAGAATCTCAAGGCTATAAAGAATGAAGATTTTACAATAAAACTAAATTTAAATGGAAATTCCCTTCCTGAAGAAGTCTTTTTGGTTTCTAATGGCAGGAAATATAAAATGAACTCTTCTGACTTACGAAATTATGAACACGTATTTTCGAAGATTCAGGAAGGAACCTCATTCCATTTTGAAGCTGGTGGATTTAGCTCCGATACTTATGACATAAATTTAATTTCAAGGCCCTTAATAAATTCTTTCACCATTAGCCTTGATTACCCGGGCTATCTAAATAAAGCATCCGAAGAATTTGAAAATGTTGGTAATCTTATAGTACCTGAGGGAACTACTGTTGAATGGAAATTTAAAACTTCAGATACTGATTCTTTAAAAATGAAATTTAATGACGAAAAACCATTTAACGTCAAAAAAAGTATTTTTACTGATTTTAGTGTTTTGAAAAAAATGAAGGTTTCTAGCAATTACCAGATGCTCCTTCAAAACAAAAATGCAGTTAATCCTGAGGCTATGTCATATTTCATTAATGTGATTCCCGACAAACATCCACAGATAAATCTCGAACAAATCAAAGACACCACCCTATACAATTACATTGGAATAGGTGGTACTATTTCTGACGATTACGGAATTTCAGATTTCAGATTGTTCTATAGAATAAAAGCAAAAAATAAAACCTTTTCATCTACTCCAATTCCATTTAATAAATCATCTCTTTCTCAAACATTTTTCTATCAGGTAAATATCAATTCTCTTGGTCTGGAAAAATCTGATGACCTGGAATATTACATACAAGTTACCGACAACGATGGTATCAATGGACACAAATCTACCAAAACCTCTATCATGAGCTTTGGAATGCCTACTGCAAGAGAATTTGATAAAGAAGTTGACAAACAAATAGAAAAAACTGAAGATAAATTTGATGATATTTATCAAAAAACTAAACAATTTAAGAGAGCCCTGGAAAATCTTGAATCGGAGCTAAGAAAAAAGAAAGAACTTGATTTTCAAGATAAAAAAGAAATTGAAGAACTCACAAGAAAAAAAGATGAACTACTCAACGATATAAAAGAATTACAAAAACAACTCCAGGACTTACAGGACAAACAAAATCGGTTTGAGCAACAAAGTCCTGAAATGCAACAAAAAATGGAGATGCTTCAGAAAATGCTAAACGAGCTCATGAATTCTGAAGACAACAAAATGCTGGAAGATCTGAAAAAATTAATGGATCAACAAAACAATGATAAAACCATAGATAAACTCAGTGACTTCAAAAAAAATCAGAGAAATCTTGATAAGGATATTGACCGCACAATGAAACTCTTTAAGAACATGCAGCTAAAACAAAAAGTAAATGAAGTAGTTAAGGACCTTGAAAAACTAGCAGAAAAACAAGAACAATTATCTGAAAAAACTGAAAAAGAAAACAATCCATCAAAAACTGAAGAACTAAAAAAAGAACAGGAAAAATTAAATAAGGAATTTGATGATAAAAGAGAAAAACTTAAAGATGCAGAAAAGTTAAGCAAAGAACTCAAAAAAGATCTGGATACTCAAAAAGAAAAGCAGGAAGAAATATCTGAAGATCAGAAAAAATCTCAAAAAGAGATGGACCAAAAAGATAACAAAGCTGCTTCAAAATCTCAGAAAAAAGCATCAAAGTCTATGAGAAATATGGCTGGTCAGCTAGCAGAAGCCATGCAAGATGCAGAAATGAAACAACTGGATATCGACATGGATGCTCTTAGAGACATTCTTGAGAACCTTGTTAAAATATCTTTGGATCAGGAAAAAGTAATGAAAAACTTTAAAAATATATCAGTATCTGATCCTAAGTTTATTGCTTTATCGCAAGAACAGTTAAAAATTTCAGACGATGCAAAAGTGATAGAAGATAGTCTATATTCATTGGCTAAAACCGTAATGCAAATTGAGGCGTTCGTTACTAAAGAAGTTACTTCAATGAAAAACAATATAGACGAGTCTGTTTCTTTTATCAGAGAAAGAAAACTTCCCCAGGCGGCATCAAAACAACAGTTTTCAATGACCTCTATGAACAATCTGGCTCTTATGCTAAGTGAAACGTTCAAACAAATGCAGCAAATGATGGCAATGTCTAAACCAGGTTCAGGAAAAGGAGGTAAAAACGGAAATGCTCCATCAGAGGGGTTGGGAGAGCAACAACAAGAATTAAATAAAAAAATACAAGGTTTGGGTTCTCAGGGAATGAGCGGAAAACAAATGTCTGAGGAATTGGCAAAAATAGCTAATGAACAAGCCAGGCTTAGAAAACAAATCAAAGAACTTCAAGACCAGATGAATGGTACCGAAATGGGTAAAAAAATTGGTGATAATCTTCAGAATATACAGAAAAAAATGGATGATTCTGAAAATGATTTAGTTAACAAACGTATTAGTCCAGAGTTAATACGTCGTCAAAAAGAAATTGAAACTCGCCTTCTTGAAGCTGAAAAAGCAATAAAGGAACAAGAACTTGATCCCAAAAGAAAATCAAATACAGGTTTGTCGTTTAGTAGAGTTAGCCCTCCTGATCTTGAAAAATTTAAAAAAGAAAAGGAAAAACAAGTAGAATTATTACGTACCACACCACCTAATTTTACCCCTTTTTATAAAAAACAAACTGATAATTATTTTAAAAAAATAAATTAAAAACTCCGTTTCACGTGAAACAAAATTTCTTAGTTTCACGTGAAACATAAAATTATATGTTTCCAAAATACGATGTAATAGTAGTAGGTGCCGGTCATGCCGGATGTGAGGCCGCACATGCCGCAGCCACAATGGGCTCAAAAGTTTTATTGGTAACAATGAACTTACAGACTATTGCCCAAATGTCATGTAATCCTGCGATGGGAGGAGTAGCAAAAGGACAAATAGTAAGAGAAATAGACGCACTTGGCGGCATGTCAGGAATAATTTCTGATGAAACAATGATACAGTTTAGAATGCTTAATCGCTCTAAAGGTCCTGCAATGTGGTCACCCAGGTGTCAATCAGATAGAATGAAATTTGCATTAAACTGGAGAGATAAACTTGAACAAAATCCCAAAGTAGATTTCTGGCAGGAAATGGCCATAGGTTTAATAATTAAAGATAATAGGGTAGAAGGAATAAAAACTTCATTAGGCTTAGAAATTACTTCAAAATCAGTCGTGCTTACAAATGGTACATTCCTTAACGGAATCATCCATATAGGTGAGAAAAAATTTGGTGGTGGCCGTACCGGTGAATCAGCATCTTTTGGAATAACCGAACAACTCGTTACGCTGGGTTTTGAATCAGGAAGGATGAAAACAGGAACACCACCAAGAGTAGATGGAAGAAGTATAAATTACGCTGCCATGGAAGAACAAAAAGGTGATGAAATACCGGGTAAATTTTCATACACAAATACCCCACCCTTGGTCGAACAAAACAGCTGCTGGATTTCATATACAAACCTTACAGTACATGATGAGCTGCGAAAAGGTTTTGATAAATCTCCTATGTTCAATGGTCGTATCAAAGGAATCGGACCAAGGTATTGTCCCTCCGTTGAGGATAAAATCAACCGGTTTGCTGATAAAGATAGTCATCAGATATTTCTGGAACCAGAAGGTAAAACAACCATGGAAATGTATGTAAATGGCTTTTCCACATCCTTGCCTGAAGATGTACAATACCAAGCATTAACTAAAATACCCGGATTTGAAAATGTAAAAATGTTGAGACCAGGCTACGCCATAGAATACGACTTTTTTCCTCCAACTCAACTAAAACTAACATTAGAAACCCAACTCATAGATAATCTGTTTTTTGCTGGTCAAATAAACGGCACAACAGGTTACGAAGAAGCTGCAGCACAAGGATTAATTGCAGGTATTAATGCACATAGAATTTCTAACGAACAAGATGAATTTATTCTAAAAAGGGATGAAGCATACATCGGTGTATTAATTGATGACCTGGTAACTAAAGGCACTGAAGAGCCATATAGAATGTTTACCTCAAGAGCTGAATTCAGAACAATACTTCGACAAGATAACGCTGATATTCGGCTTACTCCATTAGGTCATCAAATAGGATTGGCAAATAACGAAAGACTACAAAATGTACAATTAAAAATACAAAACTCAGAAAAACTATACCAGGTACTTACACAAATTAAAGTTACTCCCGAGGAAATAAATCCTATTCTTGCCACCTTAAATTCAACCGCTATCAGAGAAAAAGCCTCTTACTATAATCTTATAAAAAGACCAGAACTAGATATAAATATCCTTGTAGATAGTTTTTCACCTTTTAAAGATATAGTTGCTGAATATAAAGACAACGAAATTGAACAAGCAGAAATAAAAGTTAAATACGAAAAATATATTGAGAAAGAATTACAGCTGGCTGAAAAACTTTCAAAATTTGATGATATGAAAATAAATCCTGATTTTGATTATTCTCAACTAAAATCAATTTCGATTGAGGCCCGACAAAAATTATTAAAAATAAAACCTGGTACTCTAGGGCAAGCGTCAAGAATCAGTGGGGTATCCCCGGCTGATATATCTGTTTTAATGATTCACTTAGGTCGATAAAAAAATGAGTAGATTGTACATTATCCTGATAATATTTTTATCATCCTGTGCTCAGTTTGTGCCACCAACCGGTGGTGAAAAAGATATTAATGGCCCAAAAATTATGGAAACATTCCCAAAGAATAATTCCAAAAACTTTAATCAAAAAACATTAGAACTTTCTTTTGATGAACTGATTGACGTATCGTCTTTAAAACAGGAGATCATCATTACACCTCAACAAAAAGGAACCTTCAGCGTAAAACAAAAGAATAAAACCGTAAAACTAATCTTTGAGGAAAAGTTTGAAGATTCAACAACTTATACGTTCAATTTCAGAAATGGAATAAAGGATTTAACAGAAAAAAATCCGGGTAAAAATCTTAAATTAGTCTTTAGTACAGGACCGGTAATAGATTCATTAAAACTCGAAGGTAAAATAATAGATATTAATTCCAAACTTCCCGAATATGAGGCTACAGTAGCTCTCTATAAAAAAGATACCATAAATATTCTTAAAAGAAAACCCAGTTACTTTATTAAAACTGATTCTTCAGGAAACTATAAGTTTGAAAATCTTAAAAGCGATAAATACTTCATCATGGCGTTTTCAGACAAAAACCAAAATTTAATTTTCGATCAAAAAAATGAAAAAATAGGGTTTGATCCCGATTCCGTCATACTTAATAAAAATACAGAACAAAAAACTATTGAAATTTATCCGGCTAACTTTACTAAAAATAGAATCAGAAAAAGTACAAGTCGGGAAAAAGAATTCATTATCCAAACTGATAAACCATTTCTATCGGCAACAATCAACTTTGATACAATTCCAAACCTCGCTTATAGTTTCAAGCAGAACAATATAAATATTTACAAATTGGATGAAAAAATCCTGGACACTTTGAATTCCCAAATCATTTTGACTGATTCACTCTTAAGAAAAGATACGCTGTTTCAAAAAATCTATTTTTCAAAACCCACTAAAACTTCAAAATATAAAATTCAAAATCTTACTATTCAATCCAATATCAAAAACGGTGAAGAAAAAACAAGTAACCTGAAATATAAAATAGATTTTGACACACCAATTACAAAATATGATTCTTCAGGAATTGTATTTAAAACAGATACCATATCTTCAGAAATACCAAAAATCAAATGGTTGAATAAATTTTCTTTGGAAATTGAAATAAATACTAAAGCAAAAAAACAAACGGAACTCATATTTAAACCTAATACTTTTATCAATTTCCGTGGTGATACCAACACGTTGGTATCAATAAAAAATCAAATATTACAGCAAAACGAAACCGCAAAACTTCAGGGAAAAACAGAAGAGACTAAAGGCACAAAAATTGCACAATTAGTTAATACAGACAATGGTAAAATCTTAGATCAAAAGATATTCACAGATAAATTCACATTTGTGGATATCATACCAGGTACATATATCATTAAAATAATTTTTGATGACAATAAAAATGGTATTTGGGATCCGGGAAGCCTATTAGATAAAAAAATGCCGGAAAAAATAATAATTTCAAAAGAGCAAATAAAGATTAAAGCAAATTTTGAGATAAAAGACATGTTAATAAAATAAGATGTGGAAAACAATGTTAATAGGTATAGACAAGTGTGGAAAATCATATAAACAATTCACATAAAAAACCGTATAACATGAAACATTATACGCAAAAGAAATAGATTGGGCATAAGTAACACCGTAAAATTTATTATAAACAAAATCTATACACAGAAAAAATTAATTAAAATTAAAAAATAAAGACTTAATTAATTATAAACATTATTTATAAATAATTCAATATCAATAATTTATGTGTTTATAAACTATATACTTATCCACAAATTATGTTATTTTTCAACCCTAAATACCAAGGTAAAAAAGTATCAACATATTCACAGCACTAAATAATATTAATAATAAATTTTAAATAATATCTTATTTATATAATTATGAGATTCATTTTTAAAACAACAATCATTTTTTTTCTTGGGCTGTCCGCTGCCTTGGCTCAGGATATAGAAATGGCTAATTTGTATTTTAAACAAGGTGAATATGAAAAAGCGGCCGAATTATATAAAAAGATTTCTGCAAATAAGGATCAGGCCAGAATTATACACAGTAACTACCTCCTGACACTTACAAGACTACAAGATTATGATTCTGCTGAGAAGTTTCTCAAAAGTCAGATTAAGTACAACGAGAATAACATCGTTTACAGAGCAGAGATAATTAATATCAATGAACTGAAAGGCAAAGCCGAACTTGCTTCGAAAGATTTGGAAGAATTGATAGATATGGCCAGCAAAAATGACGGCTGGGTATATGAACTCCAAACATACTTCTATAAGACCAATAAACTCGATCTGGCGGTCAAACTACTACTCAAAGGTAGAGAGAGAAGCAAGGACCCAAATAAGTTCGATACACAGCTCGCACGGGCTTATTTGTATCTTGATATGAAAGATAAAATGCTTGAAGAGGTGCTAAATTTTGGTTATAGAGCCAAAAATTTTGACTATGTACAGGCTACGATTCAGGATAATATCAAAACGGATAAGGAAATAGAAATGTTGGAAAATATTCTGTATGCAAGAATTCAGACCAACCCGGAAGAAACCTATTATTCAGAGATATTGATATGGCATTTTACTCAAAAATCAGATTTTGCACGTGCATTTATTCAGGCCCGTGCCATTGACCAGCGTCAGAAACTCCAGGGATTTAAAATTTTCGAATTAGCAGGTAAAAGTTTTACTTCAGCCGATTACAAAAATGCAGTGAGAATGTATCAGTACATTATGACCGAGTATCCCGAAGGAGAATTATACCCCTATGCCCGCAAATGGATGATTCAAAGTAAAGAAGAGTTAGTAAAAAATACTTTTCCTATTGATAATGAACAGATTAAAGAGCTAATCAATCAGTATAATCAACTCATTGCCGATATCGGTATTAATCCAAAGTCAGTTGAAGTTTTAAAAAACATGGCTCTTTTACATGCTTTTTATTTACACGATTATGATAAAGCCATCGAAATTTTGGAAACTGCCATTACCGCTTCCGGGAATAATCAAAAATTTAAAGATGAGTGTAAATTAAATCTTGGTGATATATTTATTTTGAAAGAAGAACCCTGGGAATCAACTTTGCTTTATATGCAGGTCGAAAAATCGCAAAAAGAAGATCAACTAGCCGAAATAGCGAAACTGAAAAATGCCCGTTTGCAATATTATACAGGTCAGTTCGAGCTTTCTAAAGAAATTTTGGATGTTTTGAAAAAAGCCACCACAAGAGAAATTGCCAACGATGCCATGCAATTGAGTCTTCTGATTCAGGACAATACCGGTCTCGATACTTCAGAAGTAGCCATGAAAGAATTTGCAGCCATCGATTTATTAATTTTTCAAAATAAATATACTCAGTCAATACAAGCTTTGTCAAAATTGTTTATTAAATACAAAACACATAGTCTTGCAGATGAAATATTGTGGTTAAAAGCAAATACATTGTTGAAAATCAATAAAATAGACGAAGCAGTTAAAGATTTGAATACAATTATTGAAAATTATAAGTACGATATTCTTGCCGATGATGCACTTTTTACCCTTGCTAAAGTGACCGAAGAAAATCTTAAAGACAAAGAAAAAGCAATGAATCTGTACAGGTCATTATTAAAGGATTATCCAGGGAGTATTTATGCTTCACAAGCAAGGGTTCGTTTCCGTGAATTGCGGGGAGATTATGTTAATTAGTTGAAAATCAAAAACTTAAATGTTTATAATAGCTAAGTTTCATTATACTTTTAATAACTGTTATATTTGAAAAGTTTTTGAACTTTCAATATGAGAAAAAGGACTATTCATTTTTTATTCTTTCTGATTATAAAAATATCATTTGCACAGCAGACGATTCCTTGTCATCGTGTTGAAATGGTAACTATGAAAGATGGCAAAATTCAGAATAAAATAACTAATGAATATGATAAATTTGGAAACGAAATTTTGGTATCAACTTACACTTATTATACCTCTAATCCGGTAATTTATACCGTTAAAAATCAATATAATTCAAAAAATAATCTGGTTAAAACTTCTAATTTTTTAAATGATAAATTATTAAACGAAGTTAACCATCAATTGGATCAAAGTGGAAATCAGAACTCCTTTTTGAGCATTAACCAAAACGGGAAAACCACTCAGTCGTCAGTTTTTGAAAATGGTCAAAAAATTATTAATAATTTTGATGAAAATGGGGGTATTTTTTCAACGGAAAAAACAATTTATTTCGGAAAAAATAAGAGTTCAATTTCAAGGTTTAATGATAAAAATAACCTGGTATTCGAAGAAAAGTTTGTTTATAACGCTGAGGATATGTTGATAAGTGCCGAAAAGAGGGATTTTTTGGCCGATATCAAAATAAACACAAAAACAACTTATAATAACCTTAAATTACCTGTATTGGTAGAAGAAATAGTAAATGATAAATTGAATAGTTCGACTGTTTTTGAATACAATTTATCTGGAAAAACTCAAAAATTCACAAAGTTTAATTCTAAAAATGAGGAAGAATTCAGAGTAGAACTTGAATATACCAATGGACTGGAAACTGCCACAAAAAGTTATTACCTAAATGAACTGGTGTCAATAAAACAAAAGTACTACGACGAAAAAAATAACCTAATAAAAGAGACTCAAATCAATAAAGTGGGTCAAATCATATCAGAAACATTTTATAAATATTCTTGTCAATAATTGCATGGACTTCGTAGCAGAGATCAATCGTCTAAAAAAAGAAAAAAACGCCGTAATTCTGGCTCATTATTATCAAACAGCCGACATTCAGGATGTGGCCGATTATATAGGAGATAGTTTAGGACTTTCACAACAAGCAGCCAAAACCAAAGCCGACCTGATCGTCTTTGCTGGAGTAAGATTTATGGCCGAAACCGCCAAGATACTCTCTCCGGGTAAAAAAGTAGTTTTGCCTGATATGAATGCCGGTTGCTCACTTGAAGAGTCGGCTCCCGCCGACAAATTTGCAGCATTCAAGGCACAGTATCCCGATGCTGTGGTAATTTCATATGTAAATTGTTCAGCAGAATTAAAAACCCTTACAGATATTGTTTGTACCAGCACCAACGCCATCAAGATTGTGGAAAGTGTTCCGGCTGATAAACAAATCATCTTTGCTCCGGACAAAAACCTGGGCGGATACATCAACCGGGTTACTGGTCGAAACATGATTCTTTGGGATGGAGCATGTATGGTGCACGAAGCATTTTCGTCCAGATTACTAAAAGAAATGCGTGAGCAGTATCCCAACGCCACTGTGATAGCTCATCCGGAGTCAGAAAAGCCAGTCTTGGATCAGGCAGAATACATTGGGTCAACTACCGGACTATTAAAATATACCATCAATAGTCCCAAAAAAGAGTTCATAGTGGCTACCGAATCGGGCATTTTGCACCAAATGCAGAAAGCTTCGCCGGATAAAGTGTTCCACGTGGCACCAACTTCTCAAAATGGTCGTGCTTGTCAGGCATGTCAGGACTGCCTACACATGAAACTCAACACCATGGAGAAATTGTATAACTGCCTTAAGGATGAAACTCCTGAGATAATCTTACCGGAAAACACTATACGTGATGCCCGGGCAGCCATTGACCGTATGCTCGAAATATCCGAAAAACATGGATTATAGAATTAATATTAGTATATTTAAATTCAATAATATTTTATAAAAGTTTCAATAGAATTAAAAGTATTAATGATAACTTATTGAAAAAAAGATAATAAAATCAATTAAACCAATCTTCAGTGCTTAGAAAATTTTAAAATTAGAAATGTAATAATATGGGAGTATTATTCTAAATTTTCGTGGCACATTGAAGATTGTTCCCTTTCTTTGCCTACTTTCTTTGGGAAAGCAAAGAAAGTAGGTCCCCGCCGGAAAGGCGACGAAAGTATCATAAAGAAAAAGGTTAATAAGTGTTTAACATTAATAATTCTTTTTGGTTATAAATTTAGAAGGGTCTTATATTTAAAATATTACCCTTTTTATCCCAAACGATTTTAAAAAAAACAACAATATTATGTCTGAATCCCGTCTTTTACTCAAAAATATTCTGTTCATTGACTTGGAAACGGCTTCTTTAACGGAGAAGTATGAACAATTACCCGAAAGGCTTCAATATCATTGGATAAGAAAAGCCTCAAAAATTAAAAATGAGGAAAATGTTACACCTGATGAATTGTATTTTGGCAGGGCGGCGATCTATGCCGAGTTTGGCAAAATCATTTGTATCGGGGTAGGGGGTTTCTACGATCAGGATACAAAATTCAGGGCAAAAACACTTGTCAATTCTGATGAGAAAAGTTTACTTCTTGAATTCAAAAAACTAGTGGAAGAACACCCTGCCAAAGAGCAATTGATACTTTGTGCACACAATGGCCGCGAGTTTGACTTCCCATATTTATGTCGCAGAATGCTCATAAACGGAATAAAACTTCCCGAAATATTAAATATTACTGCCAAAAATCCGTGGGAAGTTATGCACATCGATACCCTGGAGTTCTGGAAATTTGGCGACTATAAAAACTATACTTCTCTAGATCTTCTCGCATCTGTATTTGATATCCCTGGAAGTAAGAGTCAGATGGATGGTTCTGAAGTTAACACGACTTATTACCACCAGAAAGACATGGATAAAATCGCTGTGTATTGTCGGGAAGATGTAGTGGTACTTTCACAGCTTTATCTTAAAATGAACGGACGGGAAATATTAGAGGAAACCAATATTTCAAGAGTTTAAACTTTTATCTTTTTCAGATAATAAAAATTGTTATTTTTGAGAAATGGTTTTCTATTTAAAAGGCCATTTTAAAAAATTATTCAACCATTAAAATTTTCTATTTCTGAATAAAATTCAGGGAAAGAAACAATTTATTATCATGAAAAGAAATGAATTTTTAAGAGCCGGAGGTATTCTGGCGGCTTCTGCTTTTTTCTCTCCCAATTCACTTCTGGCTGCTACAAGAGCAAAAAAAGAAAAGCTGGGCATCGCTTTAGTGGGCTTGGGTTATTACAGCACAGATTTATTGGCACCCGCATTAAAACTTACCAACAATTGCGAGCTCAAGGGAATCGTTACCGGTACTCCGTCAAAGATTGAAAAATGGCAGCAAAAGTATGGTATTGTTGATAAAAACATTTACAACTATCAAAACTACGAACAGATTGCAAACAATCCCGATATTGACATTATCTATGTGGTTTTACCTCCTTCAATGCACCGCGAATTTACGATTAGAGGAGCAGGTACCGGCAAGCATATTTTCTGTGAAAAACCCATGGCTCCTTCGGTGGCAGACTGCCAGGCTATGATTGATGCTTGTAATAAAAACAAGGTTTCCTTGGCCATTGGTTACCGTTGTCAGCATGACCCCAACATTCAACAAATGATGAAAATAGCTAAAGAAAGACCCTTCGGAAAACCCCGGATGATAAACTCTGCTGCGGGGTATTTTGACAATCGTACCACCCACTGGAAGCAAAACAAGGCTCTTGGAGGTGGAGTGATGGGAGATATGGGCGTATATGCCCTTCAAGGGGCAAGATTAGCCACCGGAGAAGAGCCAATATCAGTTATAGCTCAGGCTTCAACCACCCGTCCGGAAATTTATAAAGAGGTGGAAGAGACCATGATGTTTCAATTGGAGTTTCCTTCAGGAGCCAGGGCCGCCTGTCAGACGAGTTTTGGCATAAACATGAATCATCTTCAGGTAAATTATGAAAAAGGCTGGCTCAAAATGGAGCCACAGTCGGCATACAATGGCATAAATGGCAGCACTTCCGATGGAAAAATTATCAAAATTCAGATTGAAAATCAGCAAGCCAAACAAATGGATGAAGACAGCCTTGCACTTCTAAATGGCAATGCTCTAATAGCTCCCGGCGAAGAAGGAATGCGTGATATCAAAGTGGTAGAAGCCATTTATAAATCAGTGGCTACGGGAAGAGAAGTAAAAATTTAAATTTTTTGGGTAGGCTTGGGAGTTCTTTTTTTTAAGAAACTGTCAAAGAGATAGATTAGACATTAAAAATTCTTTTATTATAGTTTCATATTTCGTTAATATGGTCAAAGAAAAAGCCCGAAACTTTGCTCTTCGGGCTTTTTTAATTTTCTCAATATTTTGGCATATGATAATCCAAAAACTTCGAAGTTGTTTTATTCCATTTTTCTGTTAATGAACTTCTTTTTTTGTTAAAATCATTGTTTACAGCGTTAAAATCATTCATAGCTGCGTTAAGTTCATTGACCATTTTGTTGTAATTATCCACATCGGCCTGCGTTCGCGATTTGGTAGATTTTGCGTTAAATGCTTTACTCATTTTAGCAAAATTTTCCTCTTTCAAAATATAATCAGTTATAACTTTTGATTTTGAGGCTTCATCCACATAAAATGTCATAAGTTCTTTCAATACAATTATCAAACTGCGGTCATTCATAAAAGCTTTGGTAGTATCCAGGACAACTAACGCCTGTTTTGCATATTTTTCAAGTGCATTTTTGTTTTGCTCAATCCCACTTATGTTCTTCCTGTTTTGGGCTTCAATCATAAAATCTTCCTGCTTAAAGGACTTAAAAAACAATAAATAAAGGCTGTGGTAATACTTATCCACTTGAGATGATTTCAGTAATTTTTCTGACAAGGTTGAAGTTGATTCCACAAGATTTATTTTATTATTTTTTGCAAAAACCTTATATGAACCAGAAAACTTTTCAAAAGCTTCGTTTGCCTTTTTTTCTGCTAACTCCTGAGTCAAAAACAGAGCTTCCATGGCATCATACGATTGCTCCGCTACTTCTTCCAGATTTACAATCTTCCCGTAGTCTTCATTTAAAACATTATAAACTATGTCCAGATAGCTTTTTAAGGCATCTTTCAGGCTTAAATCGCCTTTAAAAGCATGCATATTTACAGCTTTAGCTTTCGAAATTTTAACGGTGTTGATTAGGTCTATTCTTTTATTTTCAACTTTTCGGGCACTTTTTCCATGCGAAACCGCACTTATATAGCTAAGATATTTTTTAGAGATATCATTTTGCAATTCTGAAACCTGATTGAGGTAATCTAAACTTTCCTGTCCGTACGAATTAAGAGAGAAAAAAAGAATGAGGAGGGAGACTAATTTTTTCATTGGAGTGATTTATTCATTTAAGTTATTTAAAATTTCAAGGGATTCATTTATATAAATATCTTTAGAGATTTGTTTGGTAAGTCTTTCATTTAAAGCATTCCAAAACTCATCCATTTGAATACGGCTTTTGTCATGTGAAGGAATATTTACCTTAAACAAAGGCTCATTGACATTATATACGCTTTTTAGATCCTGAAAATTCTTATTTTCATCATTCTGAATGTTGCAAAAACTATTCCAATTAAGCTCGAGTGCATTTTTCTCATTTTCAGAATATTTGGTTAAAAAAGAACTCACTTTTTCAATTGCCTTGAAACCCGGGCTATTTTCTATTCTGGTTTTACTTTTTTTTGACAGTGTCAAAATATCAGGTTTGTTCCCGGGCAAAATGTTAAGATTTCTATCAAGAGGTTCAGGCAATACGGAAAAGGCTTCATTTTTTTCGGATTCAACAATATTTTTCAAGATTGAAGGTAAGGCAATATCGGGAAGTACTCCCGCATGTTGAAGAGAGTTTCCTGATGGTCGATAAATTCTGGAATGTGTAACTTTAGTATAAAATCTAGGTTCTTGAGAATTACTATCAAGGGCATATATTGATTGAGCAACTCCTTTACCGTAAGTAGCCGAGCCCACAATAATCGCCCGGTTATAATCCTGAAGTATGGCAGCCAGAATTTCAGATGCGGAGGCACTGCCTTTATTGACCAATACCACCATGGGACCATCGTAAACCGAACCCCTGTTGGGGTCTTTCATTAATAAACTTTTGCCTTTATATGGTTTAGCAGCACCGAAGACTCCCTGATCAATAAATATTCCGGCAAGATCAAGAGCTTCTTTTACCGACCCTCCACCGTTAAATCTCAGATCTAATATTAGTCCCTTAATGCCATCAGCCTGCATTTTGATGAGTTCTTTTGCGACATCATTGGAGCACCCCGAGGCATTGTCTGACTCTTCATCGCTGTAAAATGAGGGCAGGTTAATATATCCAAAATTCCCATTTTTATTGAGTATAAAACCTCTCACAGTTTCGTTTTCCTGTAGAACTAGTTCTTTTCTGAGGCTGACACTTACTATTTCTTTTGAAGACTTTCTTAAGGTTAGATTGATAATTTTCCCTTTGTTCTCCTGCATTATCAGCTCAATTTCCTCAAGGTCTTCTCCCAGAGTATTAATTATTTTTCCGTCTTCAAACGAAAAGCTCATCAAGAGGTCTCCTTCATTTATTAGTCCACTTTTCCAAGCTGGACCACCCGGAAAAAGCCCCGTAATCAAAATTTCTCCTTTTTTGTTTTCGTCAAGACTAAACCCAAAAACTTCATTTTCGGGTGAAATAGAATTGAAAAAGCTTTTTACTTCTTCATTTTCAAAGTATTCAGTATGTGGATCATAAATTTGAGCGATTGTTTGAAGAAATAAATCTTCATAATTTTTTAAGAAAACATCTACGGGCGATTGTACAATTCTTGAAATCTCTTTTCTGTATTTTTCTAAAACCAGCTTTCTTACTTTTTTTTCTTCTAAAACTAAATTTTGAGGATCCTCATAATGCTTCGGAATGGTATAATTGCTTGTGTCTAATATTTTCAAATACAATTGATTAAAAATTCGGTATTTTAATTTTCTTTGAATTCTGACTCTAAGCTCGTTATTATCATTTGCAAGGGAATCATACTGTGAATTTACGGAAAAAGTATTGTTTAAATTTATGGGTTTTTCAGAAAGACTAACCAGTAAGGAATCTATAAACAGTAGTCTTAACTTAATTATTTGAGATATTTTTGGAATAAAAACAATGTTTTTTGATTTTATCTGTTCATCCAGATTTACCCTATGATTTATTATCTGTTTTAAATCTCCATTAGTTAAAATGTCTTTATCTGGATCAATGTTGAGGATATAGTTATCAAACAATAGTTTGGAAAACTCATCATTAAGAATTTTTGGTTGACAATGGTGTTTGTTGATAACTTCTACCAATAAACCTGCTTTTATACCAACAGAAAACTCAGTCTGGACTTTTTGTGCGAGATTATTTTTTAAAAATGCTAATAAGAAAAAAGCGGTGAAAATTGTTCTCCACATAGTTTTTGCAGAATTATTTCCCAAATCTAAGTTTTTAGAGAATATCATGACTTAAGGGAATCCAATATTTTATAAATATTTTTTAAATGATGGTGCTTGTCCACAATTTACTATTCAGTTTCAAACCCTTATCTTTGCAAAAAACATTATCAACAAATGGACGCTAAAAAAATTACCCTATCAGACTTTCATGAATCCATCGGCGGCAAAATGGTGCCTTTTGCGGGGTTCTATATGCCGGTCAGATATTCATCTGATAACGAAGAGCACCGTTGCGTGCGTGAAGGCGTGGGCGTTTTTGACGTGTCGCACATGGGCGAGTTTCATCTTAAAGGCGAGAAAGCCCTCGATTTGATTCAACATGTAATCTCCAATGACGCTTCGGTACTTTTTGATGGAAAAATTCAATACGCCTATTTACCCAATACCGAGGGTGGGGTAGTAGATGACCTTCTGGTGTATAAAATACGTGACAATGAATACATGCTGGTTGTTAATGCCGGAAATATCGAAAAAGACTGGAACTGGATCAACAGCCACAATACTTTTGGGGTTGAAATGACTAACCTTTCTGACGACACCAGTTTATTTGCCGTACAGGGCCCAAAAGCCGCCGCTACATTACAAAAACTCACCGGAATAGACTTGGCCTCAATGGACTACTATACGTTTGTTACAGGCGAATTTGCGGGTCATCAGAACATCACCATTTCGGCCACCGGATACACCGGAGCGGGCGGATTTGAAATCTACCTGCCCAATGCCATAGCTGAGGAGGTTTGGAAGAAAATATTTGAAGCAGGAGCCGAATTCGACATCAAACCCATAGGTCTTGGAGCAAGAGATACGCTCAGACTCGAAATGGGCTATTGTTTATACGGCAACGACATCACCGATATCACCTCACCCCTGGAGGCCGGACTCGGTTGGGTGACCAAATTCACTAAGAAATTTATCAATAGTGAAAATCTTTTGGCTGAAAAAACAGCCGGGCTCAAACGCAAACTGGTAGGATTGGAAATGATTGACCGCGGTATTCCCCGCAGCCATTACGAAATATGTGATGCTGAAGGAAACGTAATCGGCGAAATCACCTCAGGCACACAGTCGCCCACACTCGGGAAGGGCATTGCGATGGGATTTGTAAAAACCGAATTCTCAAAAACAGGTACCGAAATCTTTGTAAAAATCAGAGAAAAACTTCTGAAAGCTCAGGTAGTAAAAATGCCATTTGTGAAACCTGGGGTTTAGTTTTAAGAGAACAGGCAACAGAAAGCAGGCAACATTTGGAAAGTTGGTAAGAAATTACACTTGTGCAATTTTTTGATTTTAGAGGTTTTCACTAAGCCCAAAATTTGATTTGATATCGTGAAATAAGAACAGTATTTAATCTGAAAGTCAACAGCCAGTAAATCACTTCTTAAAAATCCCTTTGGGATCATCTTTTCTGGATAGCAGCTCGGCGAGTACCTCACGATTGAGCTCGGCAGGATTCAACTCATAACCCTTATGAAATTGATTCCAGGCTTCGTCAGGTTGATTTTCAAAAAGATAAACTACCGCCAGCTGTACATAAGCCAGCGAATAGTTGGGTTGTATTTTTACAGCATTTTCAAGCAGTTTTTTGGCCTGATTGATCTCAATCACCGAATTGGTATTGGCCAGGGCAGTTTTGATATACACAGTGGCAAGATCCACCATTAACACATAATTTTGACCATCAGAAAGCTCCAGGCCTTTTGACATCAATTTTATGGCCGATGAATAATTTTCCTGTTGATATTCAATAACCCCAAGGCCCCAGTAAGCATCAATGTTTTCATTATCAAGTAGATAAGACAAATTGAAACGGTGAATAGCGGTGTTTTTTTCTCCTTCAGAAAGGTAATCCCAGCCCATTTTGGAGAAAAACTCTCCGGCTTCTTTACGGTTTTTAAAATTCTTGTCGCAATCAGAAAGAAATAGTTGGTCGTCAACCTGTTGATTTTCAGTCTTTTCAAATCCACCAAATAAAGGCAAAAAGTTAACATCAACCCCTACAGGAGCATTTTTATTAACAATGATTACTTTTTCGGCTTTGGCTTCTTCTTCGGCAGAACTCATTTGAGCTATCGGAGCCGCATTTTCGGTGAAGTTTTTTTGGATATTTTTTGTAGCAACAACCCTACCTGTACTTTTATGGCTGATAGTCTGTGATCTAAGCACAGTTTGCTGGGCAGAAACCTGCACAGACACCAACATAAGCCCAACTAACCAATAATTTTTATTCACAGAAATCCTAAGATTTTTAAAAGGCATAGTATTAACGAAATTATTAGGAAAACTTATATACACTAATAATTTATTTGAAAAAATTATGCCAAAAAATTCAAATACTTAAACAACTGAAAATTAAGGGATTCAAATATAATGAAATTTGAAATAATAAAAAAGAAATGAAGAATTTGTATCAATAAACGCAAAATGACTATAAGATAAGCTTTATCGAAATTTATGATACAGTGTCAATTTTGGCGGAATATTTTTGGCCACAAGAAAATCTATTCAATAAATAGATAATACAATATCTTACCATATAGAGCACATAGCAATTCTTTGCCAATATCTTTCACATAGATACATAGGTAAACCAAAACTTAGCTGACTATGTGGTATTTCCTTATGTGTCCTATGTGTTAATTTTTTATAGGAAACATACTTTTATTTAAAATCCAACCCCGCCTTTCCCAGTTCACGCTTCAACACCGGTATGCTGGATTTTCCCAAGCCATGAAGTTTCAGGATTTCTTCTTCAGACCATCCCGAAAGTTGTTCCAGGCTATGTATTCCCGCATTTTCAAGAGCCCTTCTTGCAGGGGCGACTAATAGTGATAAGAAACCCATCTCCGGTTTTCTTAGATTTTCACATTCCGGGCATACAGGGCAATCACTACTTTTATAGTATTTGTGCCCATTTTCACAGACTCTCAGGCTTGATTCCATACCGGGCAAATATTATTAACTTCTAAGAATCTTCTCCATCTTTTTACCTTTGGCCAATTCATCGACCAGTTTGTCAAGATATCTGACTTTCTGCATTAACGGGTTTTCGATGTCTTCCACACGGTAGCCACAAATTAATCCGGTAATCAAACCGGCATTGGGATGAAGCGTAGCACCATCAAAAAAATCCCGAAAACTCAGTTTGTCAGCCACAATTTGCATCAACTGAGCCTCTTCATAGCCCGTAAGCCAATTGATTACTTCGTGCAATTCGGCGATGGTTCTGCCTTTTTTCTCTACTTTGGTCACATAATGAGGATAAACCGAAGCAAAAGACATGTTTGCTACCCGTTCAATTTGTTTGTCGTCAATGGTCATTCAAATTTTTGTTAGTAAATGGTTGAATAATAGTATTCCAATCTTTTTCAAAAATAAAACGGGTTTTTCAATCCTGAAAATTTGATAAAAACATTCTTGGAGATTTGAGAATTGATTTCATTGGATTACTAAAATAGATTTCTAAGTATCATTTCTCATGTAATGCAGGGCAATTACCCCACACGAAAACGTTTTGGATTCAATGAGCCGGAGTTTTACCAGTTCATTAACACCTTTAAACAGCGGAATACCTTGCCCGAGCAAAACAGGATTGACAAACAGCCAGAATTCATCTACCAAACCTGCCTCCAGCAGAGAATGCGATGCCTTTGGGCTCCCGAAAATTAGGATGTTTTTACCGGGCTGGTTTTTGATTTGATTTATATTTTCCTCAAGGTCTTCGCTAATCACCGTCGTATTTTCAAGACCGTCCTGGCTGAGGGTGGTGGATAAAACCACCTTCGGGATGTTTTTGTACCAAACCGAATGCTCTTTGTCATGTTTGGAGGCATTAGGTTGGTCGCCGGCGGTTGGCCAGTAGCCTTGCATCATTTCGTAGGTGGTGCGGCCATAGAGTGCCGTGTCGGCATTGGCGGTGAGGGTAGCCACAAAGTCAAAAATCTCCTCATCTACGCTTATCCAGTTCATTTCGCCATTGGGCCCCCCTACAAAGCCGTCGAGCGAAGTATGCATAAAATAGACTAAATTCCTCATTTTGTTTTTTTTTAAATGGTTGAATACAATTTTTCCAATCGGACAAAAATAGGGAAATATTAGGATTATGAAATTAGATTTCTTGCAGGAAAATTTACCTTTTCGGTTATTTTTTTAGTCATTGCTTTTAAAAACAGATATTTCTTGTAGAAATGCCGTAATTTAAATATTCATTGAAAATTCGAATATTATCTATTTCAAAAATCTAAAAGGATAGTGTTATTTAAACTAATAGGTCGATAAAAACTTGGACACAAAACTAAGTTAACAATTAATTAGATTTGTGTATGTCAAAACATCAAAAAACATGGTCATCAGAAGAGAAGGAGAAAATAGTTCTTCATTCTATCCAGCATGGCGTTAGTAAAACATCAAGGGAGTTTGGGGTTTCAACAG
>JAIUOF010000005.1 GCA_020161355.1 Bacteroidota bacterium
GCCTCCAGGGCAACCTTGGCTTTAAAGTTGCCATCAAAATTTCGTCGTTTGTTTTGCTTGCTCATGTTCCTAAATTTAAAAGGTGATTTCAATTATCGTACCTGTCTAAATTTTGGGGACCATTATAAGGTACCAAAAAAGGCATATTGGTGACCCGCCTGTGGTATATCAGATTTGTAGATCCTCAGACGCTCCTCTATACCGGACTTACACGTGACGGAACGTTTTACATCGAAGACGGCAAGATAAAATACCCCGTAAAGAACTTCAGATTTAATGAAAGCCCGGTGATAATGCTCAACAATCTGGAAGAAATGGGCAAACCTGTGCGTGTAAGTGGCAATCTGGTGCCGCCCCTCAAAATCAGGGACTTCACCTTCTCGAGTTTGAGTGATGCAGTGTAAGAAATAGAGCCTGTGGCTCGTAGAGTTTGCACTTCGACAAGTTCAGTGTGACAAACCCGTGTCAGCTGAGCTTGTCGAAGCCACAGCACAGATTACAATTGGTAAGCTCAGAGTGACAAACCCATGTCAGGCTGAGCTGGTCGAAGCCATAGTACATTTTACATTTCACAAGCTCTGTGTTAAAAAATCATATTATGTTAAGAATTCTATAATTATGTTTAGTTTAATTTAGTTTTAGAAGGTTATATGTTAATACTTTTAATCCTTATTTTTTAATCAAGGTATTTAGTTATTTCTGTTTATTAATCAAACTAGAGTCAATCAATCCAACTGATAAATTATCTAAATACTCTTGAATTTTGAAATGTTTAATTTTCGGCAATTCCCCATCAAATTTTTTCTGATATAAATACTCAAATGTTGCAGAGTATAATAATTCTAAATTACTTTTCCACAAGTCAAACATTTTTTTTTCTGACCATTTTGTTTTTTTGCCTCGGAGTAACTTAATAAAGCTCCGGAGTATTTAAAGTCATTTTTTGTCCCAATTATATTGTCTTGAACCAATACAGCAATTCTATGATCTATTAATCCAATATTTTTTGAAAAATATGCAATGTCTTCATTAAATTGTTTATTTTCTGAGGAATCAGTTAAGAAATTTGGCAAATCATAAACAACATAATAAAGGGAATCTAGTTCTTTCGCTGATAGGTTGTTAGGATGGAAAATAATTTTAGGGTTTAAAGATTTTATTTTCTCTTCTAAATTTTTATCTCTTGAAATTTTTAATTCTTGAGAAATAGAATCAAGTTTAAAAGTATATTTTTCCCAAACAGACTCTTTTAATCTAATAACTTTATTATTTTGATGATGTTTTATACAAAAAAGCAAAATTCTATTTAATACTTCATATTGGTTTACCAAAATGGCCTGTTCATATTCCATTTTAGTTTCTTTCATTTTCTGATTTAAAAAAACAAAATTGTTAATTATCACTACAACAATTGCAATAATAATTGGAACAAATAAATCTTTAATAAAATCAAATTTTGTATTTTTTGACATTTCAGATAGGTGTGTTTTTTTGTTTTTTTCTATTAAAATTATATAATTATTTGCAAATTTTAAATAAAAACTTTTATATCAATTCAATTATTACAATCCCCGCAGCAGGGATCGCAGCATTGTTTGAGCTCCCACGCCTTAGCGTGGAGCGAGTGCGGAGAGCCCGGTGACCACGCCTTAGCGTGGGCAGCTGCCCAAAATAATATCTCAATTGCACTGAAACACCACCAAAATTTCTCCTTTCATCAATTTTTCGGAAAAATCTGCATCATTTTTCATAAATTTCCATCTTAAAAAGAAAGAAAAAGCTATTGAAACCTTTCGTTTTTACGCGTATTCAATACCAGTCCGGCGATTGGGACACCGACCAACGGATGCCCTCCAATCTGCTCAATTCGCTGGTGGAATACACGACCATACCCATCGACGAAAAGGAAAGGGTGATTTTTTTGACGGATAAAAACCTGTTTAGGAGCCCTTTTACCTATCTGAGCGGGCACAAGCTGGTGGAGTTTAACGCCCAGGAACGCGAGGCTCTGAAAAGGTATGTGGAAAACGGCGGTTTTCTGTTTGTGGACGATTGCAACCACGACATCGACGGGCTGTTTGCCAAGTCTTTTGAGCAGGAAATGGGCAGGATTTTTGGCCAAAATGCCCTGAAAAAAATCCCGAATGAACACGAAATTTACCGTAGCTTTTTTGAGTTTGAGGGTCCGCCAACCACGAGTTTTGAGCTGAATGGTTGGGGCGACGATCTGGTGCATGACTACCTGAAGGCTATCACGGTGGGTGGCAGGATAGGCGTGCTGTACTCCAACAAAGACTACGGTTGTGAGTGGGACTATGATTTCAGAAACAAACGATGGCTGGCAGAAGACAATACTAAGTTTGGTGTCAACCTCATAAATTACGCTTTAACACGCTAAAAAATTGGAAACCAAAGAACATTACAAAACGCTGGTGAGCAAGCTACGGGCCCTCAAGACGGAGATTGGAAAAATAATTGTGGGCCAGCAGGAGGCCGTGGAGGAAATTCTGATTTCGTTTCTGGCCGGCGGGCATTGTCTGCTTGAAGGCGTACCCGGTCTGGCTAAGACACTGACGGTGAAGACGCTGGCTGAGGCTCTTGATATGGATTTTAAACGCATACAGTTTACACCCGACCTGATGCCGGGGGATATTCTGGGCACTGAAATCCTGGAAGAAGACCATGAAACGGGCCGCAAGTTTTTTAAATTTAACAAGGGGCCGATTTTCTCCAATATTGTACTGGCCGACGAGATTAACCGTACTCCGCCCAAAACGCAGGCCGCCCTACTGGAGGCCATGCAGGAATACAAGGTGACTTATGCCGGTACCAATTACCCCATTGAGCGGCCATTTCTGATTATTGCAACGCAAAATCCTATTGAGCAGTCGGGTACCTACCCGCTACCGGAGGCTCAACTTGACCGGTTTTTGATGTATATTAAACTGGGATATCCGGCTGAAAATGAAGAGCTTGAAGTTTTGAAGCTTACGACCGGTACGGCTACAGGTTCTGTCGATAAAGTGCTGAGCAGCAAAGATATAATTGACTTGCAGACTTTGACTCGTGAAGTTTTTATTGATGAAGAATTGCTAAAAACTGTCAATAATTGGGTGAGGTCAAGCCGGCCTGAAACCAGCAAGCTCGATTATGTAAAAACCTGGTGCGATTGGGGAGCCGGTCCGCGTGCCGGGCAGGCTTTGATACTCTGTGCCAAAGCCCGGGCGGTGATTCATGGCAGGTTTGCGGTAATACCGGAGGATCTGGAGAAACTGGCGTATCCGATCCTGAGACACAGGCTGACGCTGAACTTCAGGGCTGAGGCTGAAAATATCAGTACGGATGATGTGATCAGGCAAATAATCTCTCAAAAATAAGCCTGCTTCGGGATGTTGCTCAACCAGGAAATCGTAAAAATCAAAAACCTTCAACTTGCCGCCAGACTTGTGAGCGAGCAGGTGGCATTGGGCATGCATCGCAGCCGAAGAAACGGCGTGGGGGTGGAATTTGAGCAATACAGGCACTATGTGGCTGGAGATGACCCCAAACGTATAGATTGGAAACTTTTTGCCCGCACCGGAAAACATCAGATAAAAGAATCGACCTCGGAAAGTCAACTAACGGTGACGTTGTTTTTGGATCTGAGCGGCTCCATGAACTATGCTGAAAGTGAAGTCAACAGGCTACAGATAGCCAAAATACTGTTGGCTTCTTTGGGCTATATGGCTTATATTCAGAATGATAATGTGCAATTGGGTGTTGTTCAAAATGGAGAGATTAGTTTGTTGGTACCTTCTGGAAAACAGGCATTCAGAAATGTACTTTATCAGCTTGAAAATCTGAAAGCAGGAGGAAAGCTGGATTTTGGCAACATCAATAAAGACGTGATTGCCACCAAACAAAAAGAATTGATTGTAGTTGTGAGTGACCTTTTTTCTGATGATTTGGATTTTGCAAATGAGATTAAGTCTTGGGCCATGCCCGGGAAAGAAATCATAGTTTTGCAGCTTTTGGGTCAGAAAGAGCTGGATCCCGACTTTAAGGAAATGCATCGGTTTCGGGATTTGGAAACCGGAAAAGAACTGGAGCTTTCGGCGGGGAATATCAGAGAAAAGTATAAAGTATCTTTTCAGAATTATCTCTCAGAAATCGAAAAAGTGCTTACAGACAAGCATATACACTATTCCAGACTCACGTTTGATACGCCTGTAGCTGAAATATTAACCCAAACCCTCAGCAAGATAAAATGGAGTTTTTAAATCCAAATATGCTTTGGGCCGGTGCGGCGGTGGGGATTCCGGTGTTGATTCACCTCTGGAATCGGAAGAAGAGCACAGTAGTACATTGGGCAGCTACCAGGTGGCTGGTGGAGCAACAACAAACGGTGGCACGAGGGCTAAATTTTCAGGATTGGTGGTTGTTGGTGCTCAGGATTTTGGCTGTGATTTTTCTGACGATATTTTTGGCGAGACCTTATTTTGATTTTCAAAAAAAAACCGATAAGTCAAAAGTTTTGATTTATGAAAACACCCCGGGCATTAAAGAGGAATTCAGATTTGAAATCAATAATAGAGAGGGAAAATTTTCAGAGGTGATAGCCTTTGATCAAAAATCTGGTTTACAGTATTTTATAAACAAAAACCCACATCTTTTTATTGAAAAGAATGCCACTTTGATTTTAGAGAAAAATAGGATTGAAAACAGTATTTTTTTACCTGATTCGGCCAAAATACTTTTTGGAAATCAGAAGGAAAATAAGAAAGCTGAGGTATTGAAAAATGGTGAAAACTATTTTTATGTAAAAAATAATACTTTACAAAAAAGTGAAACCATAATGGATCTCCAAAATGTACAACTAATTGAAAATGAAATCATAAAATATAAAATTATAGGAGAAAAAGGCAAAGTTGAAAAAGCCTTAAAGAGCATCTGGAAAGTATATGGATTGGTTTTCGAAAGCGATGAAAAACAACCGGATTTGATTTTTGATTTTTCAGAAAATGAATTGAAAATTACGGAAACTAGGACCCTAATGGTTGAAACTATAAATGCCGACATGGGGAATCTGAGTTTTGAAGGTGCTTTGCCTGAAAGAATCCTTGATAAATTGCTGAATATTTGGTCGTTAAAACCTGAAAATGATGAAATTTCAGTCAATCAAATGAAGGCCGCTTTTGAGGTTAATCCCGCTTATTTTCCTAAAAAGAATAATAACTATGAAGTTTATTGGGCTTTGGCTTTTTTAGTTATAGTGGCAGCAGAAAGATATATTTCTATTAAAAAGAATAAATGATAAAAATGTAAACCTTCAATCAGACAGCATGTTTGAACACAATCAAAATTCTGGAATTTATAATGTTATTATTTGGGTTGAGATTTTTAAAGAATTTTGAGTGTGTGAGTTCGCTGTCTGCAGTTTTTTTTGCTTCATTTTTTTTTGAAAAAAAATGAAGTCCTCGCCGGATAGGCGACGACAAGAAATTTCGAATATTGTTTTAACAAATAGAATTAATGGAAAAAGGTATAAAGCCTTTTTATTCCGAAGATTAAAAAATGAATTAGTAAAAGATTGAATCGACTTAAAAACATAGTAAAACTCACTTCGGTGCAGCTGTTGACAATCAAAATACTGTCAGTAGGATGCTATGTTTTTGCTTTTTATTTTTTGTGCAAATATTTAAATATTCCAAAGTATATTTTACTGATATTCAGTTTTTTAATTCTTATCTTAGGTTTTTGGAAGTACCGTATATTTAGTTTCCGAAAAGAAGAGGCTATTCGGTTCTTGCATAAGAAAAACAAAAGCCTGGAATATTCATTGCCGCTACTCTATCTGGCTGAAAGCAATGCCGTAGAAAGTCTGCAAATTGAGAGAATTTCCGAACAAAAAGACCTGCAAATATTTGAATTTCCTAAGGCTCTGGTCTTGCCCATGCTTTTTCTGGGTCTGGGTATTGGGATTAATTTTTTACCCAAAAAAATATCAGGAAATAAAAACAGTTTGAGGACCATTTTCAGTGTAAAACCTGAAGATAAACCAGTAAACAGAGCACCGGAATTTCTCGGAGCAAAAGTTAAACTGAGCCCACCTCCCTATACCGGACTGAAGACTTCTAATAGTGATGACCTTAATTTTGAAGCCATTACGGGAACTAATGTTATGTGGGAAGTGAGATTTAGTCATTCTGAAAATCTGAATGTTTACCTCGAAAATGCATCTGGTTTAAGACTTTCATTTGAAAAAAAACCGGGAAGTTTTATTCATATTGATAAGCTTATTGCTTCAGGATTTTATAGCATAAAGGCCATTTGGCGTGACAGTTTGGTTTATCAGTCGCCACTTTATCGTCTGGAGGCTATGCATGATGCCCCTCCTCTAATCGAACCTACATCAAAGGAACTGTACGCGGTATATGCTCCAAAATCGGGCTCAAATATCAGTATTTCGGCCAAAATCGCTGATGATTTTAAGGTCAGCAACGCCTTTCTGGTGGCCACTGTGGCACGGGGAAGTGGCGAAAACGTGAAGTTCAGAGAGGTAAAATGGCCGGTTGGAGGCAAGAATTTTAAATCTGAGCAGATTACCAAAAACATAGACCTCAAAGGATTGAATTTTAGCCCGGGTGATGAACTTTACTATTATTGGGCTGCTTTTGACAACCGCCTGCCTGAGCCAAATTTTACTAAATCTGACACCTATTTTCTGGTCTATCGCGACACCACCAATCAGGATGAAACCGAGCCGGCGACTATGGCCATGAATATTCTTCCCGAATATTTCAGAAGCCAGCGACAGATAATTATTGATACCGAAAAACTCATAAAGAAACGAAAAAAGATTGCAACTCAGGCCTTTAAAAGTGAGTCAAATGAAATCGGGTATGATCAAAAAGTGCTTAGGTTGAGATATGGACAATACCTTGGGGAGGAATTTGAAGACAACATCGGCCATGTGGCACCCGGTGGTGAAAGCGGGAATATTCTCGAAGGATTTGTGCATGCTCATGATTCTGAGGAGCAGGAAGATAACCACGTGGAAGCTGAGCACCACCATGAACATGAGCACACAGGTCAGGAAAGCCAGAATGAAGACCCACTGGCCGCCTTGATGGAGCAGTTTGTGCATTCTCATGACGACGCCGAAACCAATACTTTTTATGAACAAAGCACCCGCAGCCTGCTCAAAATGGCACTTGAACAAATGTGGCAGTCAGAACTGCATTTGAGGCTTTATGAGCCTGAAAAAGCTCTTCCATTTGAAAATAAAGCACTTGAATATCTCAAAGAGGCTCAACAAAAAGCCCGGACTTATGTGAAAAAGTCTGGATTTGACCCACCTCCTATAAAAGAAAAAGAGAAGCGACTGACCGGGGAACTGACCAAATATAATGCCCGGCAGCGATTTATGAAGGCATTTTCGGCTGCCGAAATCCAGATTTTAGCCGCTGAAACCATTGATATTCTTGAAAAAAATAAACTCACTGACAGAGATAAGGTAAAATTAGCCCGCCTAGCTCAGGCATTTATTCAGGCCAAAAGTCTTGATAAAAAGTGGGTTTCGGTAATTCAAAAATTAATTAATGGACAAAATGCAGGTGAAGAAGAATTGAAACACTTACAAAATGCTCTCCTTAATTTATCGGGAAGGCAATCGGGTGAAATCAGGAATAATTTTGAAAACAAGAACAAGGCTTTGAGAAATACGTACAGGTCTTTGTTGCAATAAATAAATGGGAAAAACAGAAATAGTAATATTGAGTTTGGGGTTATTGATGGTAATTGCCATCATGGTTTTTCAGCTATGGAAAAGCCGGCCGGTGAAGCCCCGGAAATGGGTGCTCAATATCCTTTTTTGGTTATCACTCCTGATTTTGGTTTTCCCAATAAAATGGAAAGCCGATCAAAATCAAAGGAAAATCTTAATTCATGACAAAACCTTGAGCCAGGATTTCCTGAATCATCTGAAAGACAGCTTAAAAGTAGATAATTTACTTTCTGTCAATTCAATACAAAAGAATAAGGTTTCAGATTTATTAAAAAATTATGATGAAATCATATTAAGTGGGACCAACTTTGAACCTTCTTTTTTGGCTGCCTTATCAGGGGAAAAGATACTTTATTTTCCTTTTTTTGAAGAAAAAACCATATCGGACTTACATTGGAAAGGGAATTTGCATCAATTTGAAAATCAGGAAATTACAGGCAAGATTTATTCTAAAAGTACCGGGAATTTAACTGTAAAATACGGTGATACAATTTTGGACTCGGTGAAAATTTCTAAAGATAATCAGGGTTTTTCTCTTAATTTTCCGGCCTTTGGTATTGGCAGAAATAAAGTTGAATTGTATTTGGAAGGAAAGCCTGTGGCAGAGGTTAATTTTTTCACAAAAAAACTTCCTGAACTCTCCTTAAAAATGCTTGCAGAAAATCCGGATTTTGAGATGAAAACCCTGGCCGATTGGCTGGGAAAACAAGGTCATAAGGTGGAGCTGGTTTCTAAAGTATCAAAAAGTGATTTCAGTGTTTTGGAAATCAATAAAAAATCCTCACAAAAAGCTGATATTATGATAGTTTCTCCCGAAAACCTTCAGAATAAAGAATTGAAAAGTGCTGGAGTTTTAGTAATGAATCTCGAAAATCCGACGGTTGAAATCAATAAAATTAATAACGTTTTTGCAGAAAAGTTCAGAATCAAAAGGGTTAGTAATGAGTCTGAAATCTCGTTAAAAAACGGTTCTTTTCACCACCCTTTCATTTTTGAAAAATCTAATTTTTATCTACAGGAAAAGGAAGGAATTTTGGCAGTAAGTCCGGAAAAACTAGCGGTGTCCTTATATTCTGAAACTTACCCTTTGATGCTTGCCGGTGATTCCCTGGAATATGGGAAAATATGGGCATCTGCCATCAATGCCATCATTCCTGATCAAAAGAATAATTTTATCATTGAAGCTCCCATTTTACAAAAGCAGTTCCAAGAAATAGTAATTAATAAGCCTGAAAAATTAAATGAAACCAATATTATGGCAGGTGATTCGGTTAGTTTTCAGTCAAATGGACAAGGTGATTTTTCGGAGAAAATGTTATTTAAAAACCCGGGTTGGCAGTCTTTAAATGACAGTATCGAAATATTTGTTGAGAATGGTCAATTGCCTTATCAAAAAGCAAGTATTATTTCTAACATTCTGAAAAGTAACAACTTAATATACTTAAGTAAAAATGAGGCTGAAAGCTTTGAGGAGATAAGTGAAGTTTGGAAGTGGATTTTGATAATTCTTTTGTTTACATTATTGTGGCTGGAGCCGAAATTTTGAAATCATTGTTTTCAATAGATTAATTCCTTTTATTTGAAATGTAAAACCTTCATCATGCTAAAAAAAGCAATTTTCGTTTTTCTTACTTTCACCTATTGCTCAGGGATGGCCCAAACCGACAGCCTTTTTAATATCAAAATTGCAGAAAAACTGGCCGAAATGCCGCTTCATTGCATCTCCCAGGAATTTCCAAACAAAACAGGCCATAGCTCCGATGGCCCCAATGACCACAAATTGTTGCCGTCAGAATTGCACCCAAGTTTTTATGGTTGTCTGGATTGGCATTCGAGTGTTCATGGGCATTGGATGTTGGTAAAATTGCTCAAGCTCTATCCCGAAATTTCCCAAAGAGATCAGATTATCAAAGTTTTAGACCATAGTTTTCAGCCAGAAAAAATCAAAACTGAGGCAGAATATTTTACTAAATACAAAACAACAAAGACTTTTGAGCGAACTTATGGCTGGGCATGGTTGCTGAAACTTGATCAGGAACTTCTGACCTGGAATGATCCGATGGCCCAAAAATGGCACCAAACCTTACAACCTCTTACCAAAGAAATTGTGAGAATTTGGGATGAATTTTTACCTAAGCAAACTTACCCCAATCGCACAGGAGTACACCCCAATACGGCTTTTGGGCTGTGTTTCGCTCTTGATTGGGCAAGGGCCACAAAAAATACTGACTTTGAAATCTCTGTGATCGATAAAGCCAACAGGTTTTATTTTGAGCAAAAAGTCGCCCCTGCATATCTGGAGCCCGATGGTTCTGATTTCCTTTCGCCCAATCTCGAAATTGCAGACCTTATGAGGAGAATTTTGGGACCGAAAGAATTTGAAATTTGGTTTAAAGCCTTTTTGGAACCCAAATCGATACAAAATTTACTGAAACAACCGGTGGTGAGTGACCGTACTGACTTTCAGATTGTGCATCTTGATGGCCTGAGCCTTAGCCGTGCATGGTGTTTTAAAGGAATTGCTGCCAGTCTTCCAAAGACCAACCCCTTAAAGGCTAAGTTTGAGAAGGCCTCTTTTGATTTTTTAAAAAATACGCTGCCAAATGTAACCAGCGGCAATTATGGTGGTGACCACTGGCTGGCTTCCTTTGCAGTATATGCGATTTTTGATTAATCTAAAAATTGCTTCACATAATTTCTGGCGGTTTTGATGGCGGCGGTGATATCTTCAGGGCTGCCTTCGTAGGCTTTGTCTTCTACTTCAAGTACAACAGGACCACGGTAGCGTACGTCGGTCAAAGCAGCGAAAAACGCTCGCCAGTTTACATCCCCAAGTCCGGGCAGTTTAGGGGAATGATATTCCAAAGGATTGGCCAAAATACCTACCCGATCCAGTTTTTCGCGATATACCTTCACGTCTTTGATATGGATATGGTGCAGGCGGTCTTTGTATTGATATATGGGCTTTATTTCGTCCATCATCTGAAAAATCATGTGTGAAGGGTCATAGTTGAGCCCAAAAAGTGGGGTAGGGAAAGTTTCAAACATCGCATCCCACACAGCAGGTGAAATCGCCAGATTTTTGCCTCCGGGCCACTCGTCATTGGTAAAAAACATCGGACAGTTTTCAATCCCGATTTTCACACCTTCCTGCTCCGCCACGTCGATAATCGGCCGCCAGAGCTTTTTAAATAACGCGAGGTTTTCCTGCATATTGAGGTGCTGGTTACGACCTATAAAAGTATTCATAACCGGAACGTCCAGAGCATTACAGGCTCTTATTACCTTCTTGATATGTTCAATATAAAACTCTGATTTTGAAGGGTCTGCATCCAATGGGTTGGGATAATATCCTAGCCCTGAAATAGTTATATTTTTCTCTTTGAGGTATTTCTGAATGTACTTTACATTCATATTTTCCACATCGATATGGGTTACACCAGCGTAACGACGGGTATCGGCATTCCCACCTGGCCAACACATCATTTCCACCGTTTTGAAACCATGATTGGCGGCAAAATCTACAACATATTCAAAATTAAAGTCAGCCAAAATAGCCGAAACAAAACCTAGATTTAACATTTGACTTTGAAATTTTACGGTTTTTAAGTTCATTCCACCAATTTTTTGAAACTACTATAAGCCTTGCCACTTTCGAGTGATTCTTTGGCAAGAGCTATTCCATTTTCAATATTGACACCTTTTCCTATCGAAAGAGCTACCGCGGCGTTCGCCAAAACGGCCTGTGTTTGGGCTTGAGTCCCTTTGTTTTGCAAAATATCGAGCATAATTTTGGCTGAATCTTCCAATCCGGCCCCACCATGAAGCTGTTCCTGCAAAACCGGCTCAAAGCCCAGGTCTTTTGCCTCAAAAGTTTTTGTGTCTTCTCCCGTAGCCAGCAAAAAGGGCGAAGTAAGAGAGATTTCATCATAAATATCTATGGAATGTACCACACCAAATCGAGTTCCTGATTTTAGAAACAGATTTTTGTATAAATCAAAAGTAGGAGTATCCGATACGCCCGTAAACTGTTTTTTGACCATTGCAGGGTTAAGTATAGGCCCAAGAATATTAAAGAATGTCCTGATCCCCAATTCTTTTCTGATTGGTGCTACATATTTCATAGCCGGGTGAAAAAGCGGTGCATGCAAGTAGCAAATTCCGGCGGTTTCCATTTTTTTTCTCAGAAAATCGGCATCATTTGTAAACTTTACACCCAAAAATTCCAAAACCGTACTACTGCCCACAGCCGAACTTACACCATGATTACCGTGCTTGGCCACTGCCTGTCCGGCACCGGCTACTACAAATGCCGAAGTGGTTGAAATATTGAAGGTGTCCTTGCCATCACCACCTGTACCACACACATCCATAGCCTCAAAGTCCTCAAGATCAATGGCTTTGGCTAACTTAAGCATGCCTTCTCTGAAACCCATGAGTTCATCGACGGTGATACCTCTTTGCTGCATCCCCATCAAAAAAGCGGCTATCTGAGAAGGGTTTACCTCTCCGTTTCCAATATTTGTGATTATCGCTTCTGCCTCTGTGGAGTCAAATTTTTCACCGGCAATAAGTCTGCTAAGTATTTTGTTCATTCGTTATTTTCGAAGGAAAACTTTGATTTTGGTTATTTTTTCAAAAATAATGCATGGATACTTAAATGCCTAAGAAATGCAAATTGTTAACGATATAATTCTGCAGTTTTACTAATTTTAACATTTATTAATATTTTAACATTCAATGATTTAGTTTAAAAATGTATTTTTGAAAATCAAAAGATTTTACTAATGAAAACACTTTTAATGTGGTTTGTAGTGATGAGTTTTTTCTCGATAGAAATTATAGGACAAGAGGCAAAAAAGAGGCCTGAAAGTAATCAAAATCAACAAAAATATGCTCAGGAAACCCAAAACATTTTTTTCGATTTAAAAAAGAAAATGGAATTATCAAAAAAAGGGGAAAAAGTGATTTCCAGCAAGAAAAATGAGCTTAGAGTTGTTGTTTCCCCAAGAGACAATATGCCCTGTCTTATACCTGATGGAAATTTCAATATGCCCGTGATGAAAATCGATACCGCTACAAAATATGCAATGAGAATCGGAAAGATTAATTGATAACCTGCTCAAAAAAGAAAAAAAAGAGTGCCTCCACGACACCCTTCCTTCTAGTTTATTTTGACAAATTTAGCGAAACTACATCTTTAAGTGTAAAACCTCTCAGACTGTGTAAATCGTCTTTTTTTTGATTTCATTTAACAGGTTTTCAATTACTATGCCATAATTTCCTAAATTTGAAATCTTATGGAAAAAAACTGGCAATATAAACCCACCCCCACCTCCGAAACTGAAACCACGCAGGTGCAAAAACTTCAGAAAGACCTGGGTATTTCTGAATCTATAGCCATTATGCTTTGGCAGAGAGGAATTTATGGCTTTGATGAAGCAAAACATTTTTTTCGGCCCGATATCGCAGACCTGCATGATCCTTTTTTAATGAAAGACATGGAATTGGCTGTGAATCGACTCATTAAGGCTACTGAAAACAATGAAAGAATCATGATTTTTGGCGATTACGATGTGGATGGCACCACGGCAGTTGCTCTTTTTTATGGTTTTCTTTCAAATTATTATCCCAATCTCGAAACCTATAACCCCGACCGCTATCTGGAAGGTTATGGCGTTTCGATTCAGGGCATTGATAAGGCTGCGGAATTGGGCTGTACCTTGATGATTAGTCTCGACTGTGGCATCAAATCTATTGACAAAGTAAAATATGCCACCGAAAAACATGGAATTGACTTCATCGTCTGCGACCATCATGAGCCTGGTGAAGACCTTCCTGAGGCTGTAGCTGTGCTAGATCCCAAACGTACCGATTGCCCTTACCCGTTTAAAGAACTTACCGGAAATGGGGTAGGGTTTAAACTTTTGACGGCTTTTTGCATAAAAAAAGAAATACCTCTGTCGGAAATATTTGACTTCCTCGATTTGGCGATGGTAAGTATTGCATCTGATATTGTACCTATTGTGGGAGAAAACCGGATTTTAGCTTATTTCGGTTTAAAAAAGATAAATGAAAATCCACGAACTGGCCTGAAAGCCTTAAAAGCAGTGGCAGGATTTACCGGAGAAATGACCATCGAAAATGTGGTTTTTGTGTTGGGGCCAAGAATCAATGCTGCCGGGCGTATAAAACATGCAAAGGCTGCGGTAAGTCTTTTACTCTCTGAAAATTATGACGAAGCTTTGGCTTTCGCATACGAAATTCAGGCTCATAATACCGAACGAAAAACTTTGGATAGTCGCATCACCGAAGAGGCTCTTGAAATGATCAGGCAGGATCCCTGGCTCATGAATGAGGCCAAAAGTACGGTGCTTTTTAACCAAAACTGGCACAAGGGAGTCATAGGGATTGTTGCTTCCCGCTGTATTGAAAATTTTCACCGCCCTACCATTATTTTTACGCAATCAAAAGAAAATTATGCTGCAGGTTCGGCCCGGTCAGTTCCCGGATTTGACCTTTATGGTGCTCTTGAGAAGTGTTCACATCTTTTGGAACAATTCGGTGGCCACATGCATGCAGCCGGTATGACCATCCCGATCGGGAATCTTGATGTATTCAGGAAGTATTTTGACCAAATTGTGAGTGAGTTTATCACAGAAGAGCAATTAATACCCAAAATCACGATTGATGTGAAAGTCCCGCTTTCTGAAATCAGCCCAAAATTCAACCGGATCATGAAGCAGATGGCTCCTTTCGGCCCTCAAAATATGCAACCGATTTTCGTTTCCGAAAACCTTCAACTGGCATCTGACCCAAGAATTATGAAGGAAAAACACTTAAGACTTGAGGTATTGGACGCTGAGTCAGGCTCGGTGATGACCGCTGTCGGATTTAACATGGTGGATGATTATTATAAGAAATTGCTTAGTGGAAAGCCTTTCAGTATGGCCTATTCTCTCGAAGAAAATACATTTAGAGACAAAACCACTTTACAGTTGTTTGCGAGGGATTTTAAGTTTCAGTAAGTTTTTTTAACAATATTTTTATTCTTTTATTGGTATTTTTGCAAACCAAAAACACTTAATCATGATTCTTCGCACCGAAAACCTGGTAAAAAAATATGGACAAAGACTGGTCAACAACCAGGTGAGCTATCAGGTAGCTCAGGGCGAAATCGTGGGCTTACTTGGACCCAACGGTGCCGGTAAAACCACCTCTTTTTATATGGCCGTAGGACTTGTAAAACCCAATGAAGGTAAAATTTGGTTGGATGATACCGACATCACTAGTCTTCCCATGTACAAAAGAGCCAAATTGGGCGTGGGTTATCTTGCCCAGGAGGCTTCCGTATTTCGGGACCTAACAGTTGAAGAAAATATTTTGGGAGTCATGGAGCTTGCCAAACCCGAAATGACCCAGCAAGAGCGGAAAGAAAAAACCGAAATGCTATTGGAAGAATTCAGCCTCACTCATGTCAGAAAAAATAAAGGAATTGTGTGCTCCGGAGGGGAGCGTCGCCGTACCGAAATCGCCCGTGCTTTGGCTGTAGATCCCAAATTCATTCTTCTGGATGAGCCATTTGCTGGTGTTGACCCCATCGCTGTTGAAGAAATTCAGAGTATTGTGGCGAAACTCAAGCATCGAAACATCGGAATATTAATTACTGACCACAACGTAAACGAAACCCTCTCTATCACCGACCGTGCCTATTTGCTTTTTGAAGGCAAAATCCTCCGTCAGGGTACGGCTGAGGAGCTAGCTGCCGATGAGCTCGTACGCAGAGTATATCTCGGAATGAATTTCGAACTGAAGCGAAAAGTTTGATTTATATATACTTATATGGCTGGGATTAAATAATTAATCTTAAATTCACACGTTATTTTGGAAAATTTCCCGGTCGAAAAATTATGCTCACACCATACAGTCAGAAGCTTAACCTATCTGATGCCCGACATTTGCTGGGTAGGGTGACTTTCGCATCTTCCTGGAAAACAATCAAATCTTTTGAGAATCTTACAGCTTCACAGGCGGTAAATTTGCTTTTTGATAATGCTCTCAAGAGTCCTGCTCCTACTGCACCTGCCTGGAAAGATGATTCATTTAAGATGTTTTGGACACTCCCGAAAGATGAAATCCAAAAGGCTCTCGATGAAATTTATGGCAAAGTTTATGGTCAAAATTATGAATTGAAGCGGTGGTGGATGGAGGCTATGAAAAACGATAACGCCTCGATCAGAGAGAAATTAACGCTTTTTTGGCATGGGCATTTCACCACCAAATTTGTTGTTGACGAACCCATGCCCGCCCAGTTGATGTATAAGCAGAACAAACTTTTTAGGGATTCACATCAGGGGAATTTCAAGAAGCTTGTCGAAAATATCATCCTTGACCCCGCTATGCTCATTTTTTTGAATGGGAATGGCAGTAACAAAAAAGCTCCAAATGAGAATTTTTCACGTGAACTTCTCGAATTATATACCTGTGGGATAGGAAATTATACCGAAACAGATGTAAAAGAAGGTGCAAGAGTACTTTCAGGATGGTATGTGAGTATTTACGCTGATGAGGGTACTCCACCGGGGGTATATGTACCGTTTTTTGTGCCTGAAAATCATGATACCAACAGCAAAACTTACCTTGGCAGAAGTATTCCCCCAACCACTCAGAATACTCAGGAGGCAGTATTAAAAAATGAAATCAAATATCTTGTTGATATCATTCATACTGAGAGAAAAGGGGCCGTTGCCAGATTTATTTGTGAAAAATTATACCGGTTTTTTTTGTATTCTTCTTCTGAAAATCCACCGTCAGATGTGATTGCTTACATGATGGAAATTTTCAGTAGAGATTGGGAAATTAAGCCGGTTTTGATGGCATTGTTGCAGTCGCAGCATTTTTTTGATACTAAAAACAGGAGTGTTCAGATTAAAACTCCTGCCGAAACCGTGGTGGGTATTACGGCCCATTTTGATGTAGATGGGGAATGGAAGGAGTGGGTGATGGTGACCATGGGTCAGGAATTGCTCAATCCGCCCAATGTGGCCGGCTGGCCGGGGTACCGCCAATGGCTGGACAGCCGCACTTTCCCGTTCGCGGTGCAACAGTTGGGTTATTTTATTTGGAATCAAAAACAGGATTATATCGTGAAATGGATAGAGGGTTTTGATGCCGGAAGCGATCCAAAGGTATTGATAGAAAGGATTTTAAGGTTGTTTTTTGCAAAAGAGCCCAATACTGCTCAGGTTGACAAATATACTAAAATATTGCTTAGCGGAAGTCCTGATTATGAGTGGGCAAATATTTTAAAAAATGAAGAATTGGCAGCTTTCAGACTAAAAATTGCCTTAATAGAAATGATAAAATCACCGGCATTTCATTTAAATTGAAGATGATGAAAAGAAGAGATTTTGTGAAATTATCTACGCTGAGTGCAGGTTTTGCACTCGGAAAGGTACCTGTGTGGGCACAAAATCTTCCATCTATGCCTGAACTGGAGGACAGGGTTCTGGTAATAATTCAAATGTTTGGCGGAAATGACGGCCTCAATACGGTGATTCCTGCTGAAAACGATTTGTATTACTCCAAATTTCGAAAAAGTCTTAATATCCCTAAAAATAAAACCGTTAGGCTTGGAAATTCAAATGCGTATTTACATTCTTCTCTCAATTCAGGGCCCGGAAATGGGCTCAGCGGACTTTTTAAAGAAGGGAAAGTGGCCGTTTTGCAGGGCGTGGGCTACCCCAATCCCAATCTCTCGCATTTCAGGTCAACAGATATTTGGTTAAGCGGAAATGTGCCCGTGTCTGATTCAGAAAGACTGGAGTCAGGCTGGATTGGGAGCTATCTTTCTTCAAAAGGAAATACAGGCACCGGTGAACATCCTGACTGCCTGAATATAGGCAGTAATTCTTCCCTGATTTTCAGACATAATGCCGAGAATTTTGGATTGTCGGTAAGTGATCCCGTACAATTTTATGAAAGTGGAAAGGACCTCCTGACTGGTGATAGTTTTGTGGATGGCTCCTCAAAATATGCTTCTGAATTTAACTATTTGCTCGATTTAAGCATCAAGTCCAACAAATATTCAAAAGTCGTAAAAGACGCTTTTGATAAGGGGAAAAACACACAAGATTATTCAAATGATGGTTTGGTGAGTGAACTTAAATTGGTGGCCCGACTCATTTCAGGCGGCTTAAAAACCAAAGTTTACTTGCTCAATATCAATGGGTTTGATACTCATGCGGCCCAAGGAACTACTGACGGCAAGCATGCCGCTTTATTGAAGTCTGTCAATGACTCCATAGCCTGGTTTATGGCCGATCTGAAGGCTCAGAATTTGTCAAAGAACGTAGTTGGAATGACCATTTCGGAGTTTGGTCGCCGACCTAATGAAAATGAATCCGGTGGGACCGACCACGGTGCGGCAGGAGCAATGTTTGTTTTTGGGGATGAAGTAAAAGGCGGGCTTTATGGTAATAATTTTGATTTCAGCAAATTGGATTCCAATAGCGATTTTATTCATCAGTTTGATTATCGGGCGGTGTATGATGAGATTCTTTTCAAATGGATGGGCGGGAGTGACACTGCAATAAAATCAGTGCTTCAGAAGCGTTATTCGCATATCCAGGGAGGAATTTTAAATGATTACCTGGCTACAGGATCACCCTTGGCCAATGACGTACCAACTAATAATACGGTATTTCCCAACCCAACTACGGATGGATTTATTACGCTCAATTTAAACCTTCCTCAACCAGACAACATTACATTATTTCAAACCACACTTTCCGGTCAAAGACTTTCGGTTTTTCAAAATATTCCTTTACCTACGGGAACCCATTCATTGCCGGTCCAACTAAAAAATGGAAGGGGAAATTATATTCTGGAAGTTTTTGGGGGAAAAACTCGCCATACTTACAAGGTGATATGGTTGTAGAAAATTATCTTTTCCAGAACTTTAATTAGGGGAGAATACTTTCAATTCTTTAATTTTTGAGAACTCCGAATCATTAGATATCAAAGTCATTCCGTTTACAATAGCAGTAGCGGCGATTATTGCATCAGGGGTTTTGATTTTTCTACTTCTTCTAAGTTTAATGCAATAAGAAATAATATCTTCCGACAGATTAAGAATTTTTGAATCATTAATAAACTCTCTTACTATCATTTCTTTTCCTTTGTCGGAATTTACCCAAGAAAAGGCTTCTATTTTAGTAATAACCGGGATTACCGGGACCTTACCAATAATTTCAGAGATTAAATGCATAGATTTTTCTGAATACTTCTCAGAAAAAAAACCGGAAATAATATTGCTGTCAATCAGGTATTTTTCCATTCTGATCTCAATTTTACAACGTGATTTTTAAATTTTTTAGCATCTTCTTTTGAAAACACACCCCTATATTTATCAGACAAATTGCCTGTTTTCTCAGAAGTTTTTTCCTTCAACATTTTTATTAAATGTAATTCTTCAAGCTCATGTAGAATACCCATTGCTTTTACATTAGTAACTTCAATTAGAACTGTATTTTCCATAGTTATTCTATTATTTAACTAAAGTTTCGGAGTAAATTAAAGTACTAAAAGTCAATAATTTAAAATATTTTTTATTTCTCAAAATGCTAAATAGCAGCATTTTGCCAATTTATAAATAAATTCTAATTGTTCCTTATAATTTTTTTGCAGTCCGTTGAAAAATTTCGCTCTCTTAAGGTTTTTAATAGCCCAAAAAGTTTTTAGCGAAATTTTTCAGAGGATCATTGCAAAAAAAGTGTTTTTTTTGATTCTTTTTTTTCAAAAAAAAAGAATGCCTGCCTGGCAAGGCACACAAAGTAAATAATTTATTACTGTTTTTAAGTCCGAAACTTTAGTTATTTAATCTCAAGATATACTAAAACTATAATCTTACAAAATATTGAGTTTAATTACAATTTTCTTAATCTTATATTTTTTAAAATTGGTCTTGTGTTAAGGTTTTTTCAATCAGCTATAATGTCTTTCATTTTCATAGATTTATCTTTAAAAAAATCAATTCTATCTAATAATTGTATCAATTTGATATTTTGATACTATTTTTGGAAAATATCAACCCTTTTTGAAATGTTTAAAATTTATAGTTCAGTAGTACTGAGTCTTATGGCTTGGTTTGGAATACAAGCCGACAAACCCAACCCTCCTGATTGGAAAAGATTTACAAAAGTGGTGCTCGCCGAAGGCCTCGATGAACCTATGGAAATGGCATTTTTGCCAGGTAATAAGGTCATAGTTGTGGAAAGGAAAGGTGGTGTTAAAATTATAGATGAAAAGACCAAAGAAGTTTCTGATGCTGGTTTTATCGAAGTAAACACCAAATACACCAATAAAAAAGGGCAAACCCGTGAAGCTGAGGAGGGTTTGATGGGAATTACCCTTGACCCAAAATTTGCAACCAACCATTGGGTTTATCTTTATTATGCTCATCCGAAAGAAGCAAAACATGTGCTTTCGAGGTTTGTTTTGAAAGATGATGCCCTGGTCATGGAGTCTGAAAAGGTGGTTTTGGAGGTAAAAACCCAAAGAGAAGAATGTTGCCATACCGGTGGAGGTTTAGCCTGGGATAAAGCGGGAAATCTGTTTCTTACCGTTGGAAATAATACTGTTAACCCACCTCAAGGTTCGTCAAATCTGGTCGAAACTCCGGGTCATGAAAATGAAGACGACCAAAGAGGTCCCGGAAATACGAATGACTTAAGAGGTAAAATCCTAAGAATACATCCTGAAGCCAACGGAACTTATACCATTCCTAAAGGAAATCTTTTCCCTGTAGGCACCGAAAAAACCCGCCCGGAAATCTATACAATGGGACACAGAAATCCGTGGAGAATAAACGTAGATAATAAAACCGGATATATTTATTGGGGAGAGGTAGGCCCCGATGCCAGCAAAGACTCCACCTGGGGGCCTAAGGGCTATGATGAGTTTAATCAGGCAAAAGGACCGGGATTTTTTGGCTGGCCTTATTTTATCGGCAACAATAAGCCTTACAGAAAGTATAATTCTGAAACTAAAACCTATGGAGAACCATTTGATCCCAATAACCCGGTAAATAATTCGGTTAATAATACAGGTTTGGTGAATTTGCCGAAACCTGTTCCTGCTATGCTTTATTATCCTTATGGACAATCTCCTGAATTTCCAGAGTTAGGTACCTCGGGCAGAAGTGCCACGGGTGGCCCGGTGTTCAGAAAAGCTGATTTTGTGGGTGCTCCACGTCCCTGGCCTGACTATTATGAGGGTAAATGGCTCATTACTGATTTCATGAGAGGATGGATTTTTGCTATCACGATGGATGAAAACGGCGATTACCAATCTATGGAAAGGGTATTGCCTGACATGAACTTTAGCTCTGCCATTGATATGGATTTTGGCCCATCGGGCGATATGTATGTGCTGGAATATGGCTCTGCATGGTTTAGAGGTAATGCCAATTCCAAATTGGTGAAAATCGAATACAATGCAGGAAACAGAAAGCCAACGGCCGTGGCAAGTTCTGATAAAAATTCCGGGGCTTTGCCTTTGACTGTAAAGTTTTCGTCTGAAGGATCATCAGATTATGATGATTATGATCAAAATAAACTGACTTATAAATGGAAAATTACTGATGCTAAAAAAGCTCAGGTTGCATTACTTTCAGGAAAGGAATCAACTTATACTTTCAAACTTGCCGGAAACTATAATGTGACTTTGGAAGTTACCGACACCAAAGGTGCAAAAAACAGCATTTCGATTCCTATTTCTGCCGGTAATGCCGCTCCAGAAATAGACATTCAGTTGAGTTCCTCTAATCAATCTTTTTATTTTGGGAAAAGTCCAATTGAATATTCTGTAAAGGTAAAAGACAAAGAGGATGGAGAAACTGGTACTAAAATTAAAGGCGATGAAGTAGCTGTTACATTTGACTTTATCCCGCAGGGATTTGACCCGATTGAAATTGCAGCCAAACAAAAAAGTGCCGACGACATGGCACAGTATGCAGTGGGACGAAATTTGATTGAATCATCGGATTGTAAATCTTGTCATCAATATACCACAAAATCCATCGGACCAAGTTATAAAGACGTGGCCGATAAATATACCAAAACCCCTGAAAACATGAATTATCTGGTGAAAAAGATAAAAGAAGGCGGAAGTGGGGTATGGGGCGATCACGGCATGAGTGCCCACCCTTCAGTGAGTGACATTGATGCCAAGCGTATGGTTGACTATATTTTCAGTCTTGGTGGTTCGGCTGCAAACGTGACCCGTTTGGGACTTACCGGTAAGGTTGACCCCGTGGCACCTACTTATGAAAATGCCAGCGGAAATTTTGTACTGAGAGCGGCTTATAAAGATAAAGGAGCGGCCAAAACCAAACCTATTCTTTCAGAAAAAATGCTTTATTTAAGGAGCCAGTATTTACGTCCGCAGGATTTGAGTGGTTCTTCAAGTGTTCAGATCATCACTACATTATCTTACTCGTTTTCATTTATTGGAGATAAGTCTTATGGTTTTTATAAAAATATTGACCTAACCTCTATCAAAGAAGTGGTTGCATTTTTGCAGGTTAACGCAAGAAATGGAGCTGTAGGTGCCAATGTGGAATTAAGGCTTGACAGTCCATCCGGTAAACTTTTGGGAGTCTCTGAATTTGTTGGAAATAAAGAAGTACCTTTTGAGAGACCACCGGCAGGTGCAGGAGCTGCGGAATGGGCAAGAGCAAGAAGCACCAAAGCAACCATAAAACTCAATGAGGCGGTAAACGGGAAACACGATGTTTATTTAGTTTTCAGAAACGAAAAAGCACAGAAGACCGACATTTTAGCTCAGTTTAATGAAGTTGGTTTTTTTAATTAATTTTTTATAAAACCTTGATATTTATTACATTAAAGAGGGTCTCGTTTCGCTAAAGCGAGGCCCTCTTCAATTTTTTTGAATAAGATTTGTTTTAAATGATTATTTTTATTCCAACTTTCCGGGATAAAAATGTGTCATACACAAAAACAAAATAAAAATGAATATCTTAAAAATTCTGGCAATTTGTACTATTGGATTTTTGTCATGTGAAAGTGAAGATGCCGTAAATGGTGAATTACTTTCGGTAAGCTTTAAACCTACGCAATGTTCGGAACTCTGGGACAAAGAACCATATACATCACTGGCCGACAATTCGAGGGAAAACAGAATTAAGACTTTTTTGAAAGATAAAGGGATAACCAATCTGATTGATTTTAAGAAAACCTCCGATTCAAACATTTATTGCCAGGCTTGTGAATGCCCTAGTAATGATAATTTTAGTTTCAAAGTTTCACAATCTGACTACGAAAAACTTAAGGCCATTGAGCCTTTTAAAACTATTTTGAAATAATAGCTATTTTTTATCAATACAAAAAAAGTCAGGGATTATACCTGACTTTTTTTGTTAATGATTTTATTTCAACGAATTTATATAAGCCGCAATAGTGAGGGCATCTTTCCTGGGTACCTGAGGCATGGGAGCCATTTCAGTGGCATAGTCTGGCCAGTTGCCGGGTTTTGGATTATAAATCAAATCCACGATTTTCTCATTAGAATATCCTCTTTTGGCTACATCTTTAAATGCCGGCCCCACTACTTTTTTATCAGGTGCATGACAAGCCAGACAAGTGTGTTTTTGCAACAATGGTTTCACAGCAGCATAAGTTATTGGAGTAGTAGTTGATTTCGCCTGAGCATTTTTACCGTCAGGCGATTTCAGTTCTTTAGTATTGCTAATCTGACTTTTGGGTGTTTTTGTGGCAGAACTGGTAGTTTTCATTTCGTTGGGAGCAAGTTTCTTGCCTTCAGGTATTGCATTTAAGGTATAATAAACCGTAGGATGAACCAAGCTCCAGGAATTTTCTGCCGACCTGATTCCCTCCAGATTCAACTCATGAATATACCATTTCCTCAGACCATCCACTACTATTCTTACTGTACGGCCGTCTTCACTTACTTTTACACCTTTTATTTTCAGGTCTAGTTTATTGACCGGAGGTGAACCATACACCGGATGATGTTTGTAAATAAAGCTGGTGGCCGCATACGATGCCAGATCTTCTGCCGATTTTATATTAACAGGCATCGTAAATCTGATTTCAAAACCATCTGGCATTGCTTTACAAGTTTCCATCTCAAAAGGTACCTTGCCGTTCCAAATGAGTCTTTGCAGCCCCTGATTGCGGTCTCCGGCTGAGCCCCAGCCCCGGTTGGTTTCTCCCACAAACATGGAGCCGTCAGGAGAAAAAGTCATCCTTAAAACCCCTGATTGAAACCCTGACCTGAAATCCCACGCAGCCCCCTGAAACTCTCCATTTATTTTTTCAAGAAACACCCTCATGATCTTTGATTGACCCTGGTCACCCACAAATAATTGACCCGAAAATGGCCCGAAACCACCCAATGTTTCATCTTTGATGATTTCAGAATTTGAAATTCCCAGAACTCCATGAGGTAGCCAAACAGCAGGTGTCTGCACTGCCGGATATTTTTCTTTTAGTTCATATAATAGTTGACCTTTTTCGTTAACTACATTCTCAGGCTTAATGGCATTTCCGTTGGCGTCTCTATTTTTTCGGTTGTCTCGTTCCGCAAAAAACTGTTGTTCTGTAATTTTCACAGGATGATTGGCATCAACCCATTTAAGATTGGCAGGGTGCCCCACAAATGCCCCTTTTTTTACATGCCATAATCCTCCGGAGCCCATCCAGTCACCCTGGTTGTCGGTGTAAAACAACTCCCCGTCAATCATTCCCAGTCCGCATGGGGACCTCATCCCCGATGCCCACGGCTCATATTTTCCGTCAGGATAAATCTTAAAAATAGAACCTCTGGTTTTGGCTTTTGATTCACCACGCCACCATTCTTCATCTCCAAATGCCACATTTCCACTAACAAAAAAGCTTCCATCAGGTGCGATTTTTGGTCCAAAAGAATATTCATGATAGTGGCCCGAAACTTCCCACGCATGCACAGTTTCAAACAAATCCCCCTTCCCATCACCGTTTTTGTCCGTGATTTTAGTCAATTCTCCTCTTTGGGCACAATAAAATGAGCCGTCTTTATAAACCAGACCTAAAACTTCATGCAGTCCCGATGCAAATTTTCTGAAATAAGGGTTTTTGGAAGAAGGGTTATCCACTATCCAGATTTCCCCACGGCGGGTTGCTAATGCCAGTGAACCTGTGGGTAGCATGGTTACTCCACCAACTTCAAGAAGTACTCCTTCCGGCACCGCGAGAGTGGCTATTTTATAAAAATCTTCTTCTTTGGGCGATTCCTGAGCTATCGAAACCACTGTTGCCATCATTACCCAAAGTACTATATTTAATATTTTCTTCATATATTTAATATTATAAAGTCTTTATTTTCAACATTTTATTATTTTTTGTTTTAAACTGATAACCTTTAATTATTTTCTTCTATCAGAATAAAATGGAATAAATGATTTTATTGTCGGCCGGTTTTACTACCAATAAATTTCCATCAACAATGCCGGCTTCATGCCCTGTATTGATTTGGATAAAATACGATTTATCATCAATAGCATAAAGATTATCTCCTACTTTTTCAATCTTTTTGCTTTTTGCTAGCCTTCCAAATATTTCCGGATCGTTGCTTTTAAAAACAATTTCTCTACTAACCATTTTTCCCTTCGAAATTCTAATTTTATCAGAGATTTCATTTCCAAATATTTTGTATCTGAAAGTTGGCATATCTTCTTCATCCAATTCATAGCCCAGTGGTTTATAGCTTGATGCTGTAGTATCAGTAGCTGTGGATTTTCCTTTGCCAATAAACAGTTGATCAGAAAGCAGACATAGACTCCCTATGGGCTTTGATGAGCCATCGCCACGGTCATTCCACATGGGTGATGCATCAAGATAGGCTCCTTTCCATATCTGAAACAAGGCTCCTTTATCCATGTCATAGGTAAAATGAATATTGGCAGGGGTTCCCATAGAAACCGCATGCACAATTCGTTTTTTCTTGCCTTCCTCCTCAAAATCCATGAAGCTTCTCAGTAAATTGGGCGTATTGGCAGTCAGTAGAATCGGATCCGAGGCCCCACTTGCCATCAATGATCCCAATGAATGGTGGGGCACCTGACGGAATCCCGGTCCTGCCGACCAAAATCCCAGTCCCGGTCTTAGCCAGCCGTCACGTTTGTTGTTGAATATTTCAAAAGTATGCTCCCCTTCGCTAAGATTGATGGAGGCCCTTCGCTGCTCTGAGGTTACAGTCCAATTGTTAGGCAAAATCTCCTGATTGTCAATTTTTAATGTACTGTTTCCACCCAATTGAGTAGCAAATTCATACTTCCCGGTTGTTGGAGCTATGTATTTCCCTTTGATAACAAAAGCATAATCATTCGGTTTTTTGGTTACCTCCCAGGTCAGTTCAGGGGTATTGCCTTTTTCATCCATTTTCAGGGTAGAAAGGTCAGCATTGTGTGCATAAGACCCATAATATACCTGATAGTTCAGGTCTTTTATACTTCCCGCTTTTTTATCAAAATTATTGATTATGATATTTCTGAATGCCACTGAGCCATGGTCACCCTGAATCCGCAGTGGGGCAGATGCAACTTCCATCTCAGAGACACTTCCACGGGTTACTCCTGAAAGGCTTACATTTTCATGTATGATTATGCCGTTGAGTTTGATGAATAGTATTTTTGCATTTTCTATTTTTTTACCTGCAGCATCAAATCGTGGAGCCTGAAACGAAATGGTCATTTTTTGCCATAAGCCGGGAGCTTTCGAAACATTATTGCGGGGAGCGTATCCTTCATAGCCTTTTTCTGCCTCAGGTTTGGTGTCGTCCCACCGCTGGTAAATTCCGCCACAATCAAAGTATTTGGGTGTTTTTGCTCCCCATGAGTCGTTGAGCTGAATCTCGTACCGGCTTTGAAGGTAGATGCCGGAGTTGGAGCCTTTTGCCATCATGAATTCCAGATCTATGTCCATGTCACCATGTGAAAATCGGCTAAAGAGGTCATAGTCGGTACCATATTTTCCTTGCTGGTGCTCACATACCAACACACCCGTTCCTGGTTTTGTACTAATGGTGTTGTTAGTATTAATGTCAACATTTACGTCGCCGGCAATCTTCCAATTGCTTGATTTTGATTCAAAATCTGAGAGGTCGGTCAGTGGGAGGGAGGTCTGGCCAAAAGCCAAACTACTACTGAGCAATCCCAATAGAATGATTCTTTTCATTTAGGGTTCTTTTTTTTGAGTAAAGATAAAGAATGTGAATTTGATTTTTGGAAAGGAAGATCAAAAAGTCAGTGTGATAATATTATTTTAATGAAGAAAAATTGAATTTTCGGATACAAAAAAAGCCGGGGCTTTCGCTCCGGCAATAATTTTTGAATATTATCAATGCTATTTCAATTTATAAAAAATTCCCAATCTCATAACTGAAACCTTTGATACATCATGATTGGCAGTAATGTCACCATTTAATTTTCTTATCACGGTATAATCTGGAACAGCGATATTGAAAACTCCTGAAAGTTCTAACTGGATTTTATTTTTCAGGATATATTTTCCAATTGACATTTTAGGTGAAATGCCATAGTTAAAATCTTTGATTTCGGTATTTACAAATGATACCTGATTGGTAGGTGAATCGGCTATTGAGCTTACTTTAGTTTTTCCATTAAAACCCATGGCTTTGGTTCCGTAGGCAGAAATTCCTGCATCAAAGTTAAATCCATGTTTCTTAGAATTGACCGAAAGCATCACCGGAATTTCAATTAATCTGTTATTTATAAATATTTCGGATTCTGAATTTGGGGTATTTGGAAACTCTGCGAGATATTGATATGAACCAAAACTCAAACCGGTTTTTATCCCAAGATGTTTTTTCAGGTTTTTATTTACACTTAACTCAAGGCCAGGATTAACCCGGAAAGTGGAGGCTAATTTTTCATTTATTTTGAAAAATGAAGCATTGGTATTAAACCCAATTCTTATTTCCTGCGAAAATGAAACCATAGGAAATCCTAAAAGTAAAAGGTAGATTATCTTTTTCATGAGAATTCTGATTTAGTTTTCAGTATAAACATAACCAATTTTTGGCGAAATGTTAATATTAAAATGATGATTTTCAAATCTCAAAACAAAAAAAAGCCGAAGCTTTCGCTCCGGCCTTCTAAAAAATATTTTCTCGAAATATCAGATAACTGTCTCTGCCAAAACCAACACTTTATTGTTGATTACTTGCAAAACTCCACCGCCAATTTCGATGCTTTCCTTTTTATTTCCGATGGCGTAAACCAAAGCACCGTCTTTCAGGGTACTTACCATAGGAGCGTGATCTTTCAATAGCTCAAAGCGTCCCACTTTTCCTGGAAGGAAAACTGCATCCACTTCACCTTGAAATACGTTTTGTTCGGGAGTAATTATCTCTAAAAGCATAAATTTAATGTGATAATGTGTTAATATGCTTATGTGCTAATTTTTTCATAAAAGCTTTACACACCTTAACTCTTGCTTGATGTTATAATACTTGTTAAAATCTTTCCAATTTCAATCACCTCATTTAAAAGACCTCCAAATTCAGGATAACTTTTTGATGCTTCGCAAATTCTTAACCAATAATTGGTTTCGTTTGCTTCTTTTGCAGCAAGTTTTATTTTATGAATAAAATCTGCTCTACTTTCTGCATTTTGTGCTTCTGAAACATTGGCTCCAATTGAAGTACCAGATTTCAGTCATTGATTGCTAATTACAAACTTCTTATGGCTTTCGAGTAATTCACAATATTCTATAATTTTAACGGCAAAGTCGAATGTTTTATCTACGATCACATTTGCCATTTTATCATAAATTGAAAATTAGCACATTTATAATTAGCACATTAGCATATTAGTTGCCTGAAGCCTCAGCAATCAATCTTTCCCCTTTCACAACGGCATCTTCGATAGTTCCCACAAGGTTAAAGGCCGCTTCAGGAAGGTGGTCATAGTCACCATCCATGATTTGGTTAAAGCCTTTGATGGTATCATTGATATCAACCAATACCCCTTTCAAGCCAGTAAACTGCTCAGCTACAAAGAATGGCTGAGAAAGGAATCTCTGCACACGACGAGCACGCGATACCACCAATTTATCATCTTCAGAAAGTTCTTCCATACCAAGGATAGCGATGATATCCTGAAGCTCTTTATAACGCTGAAGGATATTTTTAACTCTCTGAGCACAGTCATAGTGAGCATCACCCAAAACCTCAGCAGAAAGAATTCTTGAAGAAGAATCCAATGGATCCACCGCAGGATAGATACCCAACTCAGCGATTTTACGACTCAATACCGTGGTGGCATCCAGGTGAGCAAAAGTAGTAGCCGGAGCAGGGTCAGTCAAGTCATCGGCAGGTACATAAACGGCCTGTACCGAAGTGATCGATCCTCTTTTGGTTGAGGCGATACGCTCCTGCATGGCACCCATTTCAGTGGCCAATGTAGGCTGATAACCTACCGCTGAAGGCATACGTCCCAATAAGGCCGATACCTCAGAACCTGCCTGAGTAAAACGGAAAATGTTATCAATAAAGAACAGGATGTCACGGCCTTTGCCTTCGCCATCACCATCACGGAAGTGCTCAGCTACTGTAAGACCTGAAAGGGCTACACGTGCACGGGCTCCTGGGGGCTCGTTCATCTGTCCGAAAATAAATGTCGCTTGTGATTCTTTCAAGGCTTCACGGTCAACTACGCTAAGATCCCATCCACCTTCTTCCATGGAGTGTTTGAAAGCTTCGCCGTATTTCACGATACCCGATTCGATCATTTCACGAAGCAAGTCGTTTCCTTCACGGGTACGCTCACCTACACCTGCAAATACCGAAAGACCGGCATAAGCTTTTGCAATATTGTTGATAAGCTCCTGTATCAATACGGTTTTACCAACACCGGCACCACCGAAAAGACCGATTTTACCCCCTTTAACATAAGGTGCCAAAAGGTCGATAACTTTAATACCGGTGAAAAGTACCTCGGTAGTAGTGGCCAAATCTTCAAATTTCGGAGCCGATCGGTGAATTGAAAGACCAGGAGTATTTACTGCTCCCAAACCGTCGATAGCCTCACCTACCACGTTAAACAATCTTCCTTTGATAGCCTCGCCGGTAGGCATTTTTATGGGTGAACCCAAATGCTCAACTTCCTGTCCTCTCTGAAGACCATCAGTACTGTCCATTGCGATAGTACGAACGCGATCTTCGCCCAGGTGTTGCTGACATTCAAGAATAACTTTTTGACCATTCGATTTAGTTACCGACAATGCATCCAAAATTGCAGGTAGAGAAGCGGCTCCCCCCTCAAAACTAACGTCCACTACAGGTCCGATGATTTGTGAGATTTTACCAGTATTTGCCATTTATGAATTATTTAAAATTAATCATTGATTTTTGGACTGCAAAATTATTAAAAATCAACTATAAAACAAATTCTGGTTCATTCTTTTTTTTGGATTTTTTTTAGAGAATTCTTTCAAAAGCATACTTTTTATTGGAGGAAATTGGGAAATGCCAATCCTGAATATTTTTTTAGAAAAATGAGATTGGACTTAAGTTTTGTTAAGGTTTTTTTTATGAAGTGATTTGTTAAAAAAATGAAATTTTCCGGGATGTTTAGGAGCCGGGTTCCGGATTATAATTTTTGTAGAACCAAATGCAGAATATTTTTTCGGTTGTTGGTATAAGTGATGTGTATATTACCTGATTTTGACAGAATAATTGCCGGATAACTAAATTCGCCTTTTTCATGGTTTTCAAGTGTCAGAGTATCAGTCCAGTTTAATCCATCTTTTGACTCCGCCAGTTTCAGGATATTACGGCCTTCCCACCAGTTTTTCCCTGCTTCCAATGGATTATAGACCATTAGAAAAGTCCCATCAGACAGCCTGATCGCGTCCACTGCTGAGTTGGGATTAGGAATATCCAGAGGCAAAGGTAGCGACCAGAATTTCCCTTGGTCATTTGAAAATACGCTGATAATTTTATTCTGTCTGCTACGCATCAGAGCCTGAATACGGCCATCCTTATGCTGAATTAAGCTTGGCTGAATTATCCCAAAATTTCCGTTGTCAATTTCGATTTTTTTCCAGTGATTTAGGTTTTCATCAGAAATCTCAAAATGTACGTTCCATATTTTTTCATCCTTACTTTCGGTACTTGAGCCATGTAAAACTGTGTTATTTTTAAGTAAAAGTGGCTTGTTTTTTACAGCTCCCAAAAATCCATCCGGAAGTTTTTCGGGTTTTGACCAGGTTTTACCATTATCTGCAGATGAAATTTTCATTCCCCACCATTCTCTGGGATTCGGGCCTGCTTTGTAAAGGATAAATATCTTTCCTTTTGAATTTTGGAAAAGGACAGGGTTCCAGCATGGAAATCTTTGCCCATTTTGGTCAATCCCTGTGGCAACCTTTTCAGCTTTTTGCCATTTCCCTTTTGAATATAGAGAAATGTAAATGGCTACATCTATGTTTCCTTCATGAGTCCCTTCAAACCATGTGGTCATCAGATGGCCATTTTTTAAGTCAATGATTGATGATGCATGACTGTTTTTGTTTGTTAAAATTGGGTTGATTTCATTTTTCTCAATGATTTTCCATTGGCTGAAAACTTGGGGGAAAGCTAATATGCCCAGCAATATGAGCAAAAGGTGTTTCATAAAAAAGAATAACCCCTTCCGGGGTCATTTTATGATTGTTTCATTTTGGCTTCTATCGTTTGTTGGGTGTGCGGTACTGCCATTAGCCTTTCCTTAGGAATTAGTTTGCCAGTATCTTTACAAATTCCATAAGTGCCGTTCTTGATTCTTATCAGGGCTGCTTCAAGCTGGGAGGCAAATTTTTGTAACCTGGCTGCCGATTGGCTCATTTGTTCCTTTTCTCTTACATCTGCACCGTCTTCAAGTGTCTTGGATCCTACAGCAGTATTATCTGTCCCATTATCGTTTTTTCGGCTTAAAGTTTCTTTAATGAAATTTACTTCGCTGTAGGTGGCGGCAAGTTTTTTATTGATTACAGTCTCAAACTCCGCCAATTCGCTTTCGGTGTAACGGGTTTTTTCTTCCTGTGAAGTAGCCATTGTTTAAGCTATTTTGGGTTAAAAAATAAGTAAGTATAAATTTGCCGCAAATATAAACCTTTCAGAAGTTATTAACAATCAGACATTAAATATTTATTTTTTTGGTATTTAGAAAGCTCTTTTTCCTGCCAGAAATATTTTTTTATTGGGTAAAAAAATTTTACATAACATATTCTCCTTTTTAGCCATACAATCAATTGCCTTTTTTCAAAATTTCCTATCTAAATATTTTTAAAATCCAAAATCACAATAGTAATAAATTCAGGAAAAATATAACATTTTACAGAATTGAATGATTTTGTATAAGTTTGCATCCAATTAGAAATTTTGAACAAAAAATTCAGAAAATATGGGATATATAGAGCCGGCTCCAATTCACGATAAGGAGAATCCATTGGAGTCGATGATGTCAAGATTTGACGCAGCCGTGAAGATTCTGGGAATAAGCGATGAGATGTATAACATCCTAAAAGTACCGGCTCGTCAGGTGATTGTTGGGATTCCGGTAACGATGGATAACGGTAAGATCAAGGTCTTTGAAGGCTACCGGGTTATTCATTCTACCATCCTCGGACCCGGAAAAGGAGGTATTCGCCTCGATCCGGATGTTACCATTGACGAAGTGCGGGCTCTGGCCGCCTGGATGACCTGGAAATGTGCTGTGGTGGACATTCCTTACGGTGGTGCTAAAGGCGGAATTGCCTGCAACCCCAGAGAGATGTCAGCAGGAGAGATAGAACGCCTGATAAGAGCTTATACACTGGGTATGTTGGATATTTTTGGGCCGGATAAAGACATTCCTGCACCTGACATGGGTACAGGACCACGTGAAATGGCCTGGTTGATGGACGAATACTCAAAAGCCAAAGGTATGACTACTCATGCGGTGGTTACAGGGAAACCTTTGGTGTTGGGAGGTTCTTTGGGACGCACCGAAGCTACCGGGAGAGGTGTGATGGTTTCTGCCATGTCTGGGATGGAAAAACTAAAACTTAATCCTTATAGGGCTACTGCTGCAGTACAGGGTTTTGGTAATGTGGGTTCCTATGCAGCACTTCTTCTTCGTGAGAAAGGCGTTTCGATTCATGGTATTAGTGATATCAGTGGAGCATATTACAATGATAAAGGCATAGATATCGAAAAAGCGATTGCTTATCGTAATGCCAATAATGGCACCTTGGAGGGCTTTAAAGAAGCTGAAAAAATTGATGGAGAGCAATTGCTCGCACTTCCTGTGGATCTGTTGGTGCCGGCTGCCAAAGAAGACGTTATCACACATCATAATGCAGGAAATATTCAGGCCAAAATGATAGTAGAAGGAGCCAACGGTCCTACTTCGGCCACAGCTGACGACATTATTAATGATAAAGGCATAATGGTGGTGCCCGATATTCTGGCCAATGCCGGTGGGGTGACGGTTTCTTATTTTGAGTGGGTACAAAACCGCATAGGTTACAAATGGACGCTGGATCGCATCAATCGCCGGTCAGACCGTGCCATGAAAGAGGCCTTCCACAATGTATTTGAAGTTTCGCAAAAACACAATGTCTCTATGCGTCTGGCTGCATATATTGTTGCTATTGATAAAGTGGCCAGCACTTACAAATTCAGGGGCGGTTACGGTTGATATTCATTATTTGGGTTTCTATAAATTTAACTGGGGGTATGGTTTTCTAAATCATACCCTTTTTTGGTGCAAATACTTTTGAAAATGAAATAGTAGTTTTTCCAATATTATTTGCAAAACCCGAGGAATAATCCGATAAAACTTATCTTTGCATCAAAATAAACTTTATGAGCGAATTCAGAAATAAAGTAGTCTGGATTACCGGAGCCTCAGCCGGTATTGGTGAAGCAACTGCCCTTGCCTGTGCCAAAGAAGGTGCTTTTCTGGTTTTGTCGGCAAGAAGAGTCGAGGAACTCGAAAGAGTGAAAAAACTTACGCATCTGCGTGATGAGTACGTTTTGGTGTTGCCAATGGATGTAGAAAATGTAGATTCTTTTCCAGGTTTGGTGCAGCAAGTTTTGGATAAGTTTGGCCGGATCGATATTCTTTTTAATAATGCCGGAATCTCGCAAAGAGGAGATGTACTAAACAGTAAGCTTGAAGTTTACACCAGACTTATGCAGGTAAATTTTATAGGTGTTGTAGCATTGACCAAGGCAGTTTTGCCTGTAATGATTAAACAAAAATCAGGGCATATTGCTGCCACCAGCAGTGTGGCGGGAATTGTTTCGACACCATTGAGGTCGGGTTATGCTGCCTCAAAACATGCCTTACATGGTTTTTTTGATGCTCTCAGGGCCGAAGTACACAGGCACAATATTAAGGTTACACTGGTGTGTCCAGGTTATATAAAAACGGATATTTCTCTTAATGCACTTAATACCGAAGGTACCTCCTACGGCAAAATGGATAAAAACCAGGAGAAGGGAATAACCGCAGAAGAATGTGGCAGAAGAATAGCTGAAGCAATCAGAAATGATAAATCCCAGGTTATTATTGCCGGAAAAGAAGGAATGGGTGTATTTTTGAAACGATTTTTTCCGAAAATTCTTGAAAAAATAGTATTGAGACAAGCACCCAAATGACATAAAAAATATCGCAAAGAAAATTATGAAAAAAGATTTGTATTTGATCAGGCATGCTACAGCTGAAGACGGAGCCAATTCTGCAATATTTAAAGATATTGAGCGTGAGCTTATTTCAAAAGGTATCATGCAGTCGGCAAGAATGGGAAAGCACCTGGCCGAAATACAAACAGAATTTGACAAAATATATTTTAGTCCTGCCAGGAGAACCGAAGCTACCGCCAGGCTCATAGCCGAACAAATGGGGCTGGGTGAAGACAAACTTCAGATGGTAGAGAGCTTATACGGGAGTGGCCCAAGGGCTTATCTTGCATTGTTAAACGGTCTTTCCGAATCAGAAAATGCAGTTGCAGTGGTAGGTCATAATCCTGATATTACGTTTTTCTCGGAATACCTTACCCGTGATGACACTCAGGGACATATGAAAAAGTGTACTTTGATTCATTTTGAATTTATTGATCTGAAGTGGTCTGAGATTTCACAAAAGTCAGGGAAAATGGTTAAGAGAATTGATGTGAAAAGTCTGGAAAAAAATGAAGAATAATAAGATTTTTAAGATTGTGTTTTTTTTGTTTTTGCTGTGTGTAATTGCTGTTTTGATTGATATGGCAAGACAAACTACCGTCCCCTGGAACAAGAAGAAACAATTGGAGAGGGCTATTCCCAAATAAAAACTGTATCCTTAAATATTAAAGATACAGTCTGACTAACCCCAAAAATTCTATTTAAATACCTTCAGGAAAGTATTGATCAGCCAACTTTCCTCTGATTTTACAATATGGTCTAAAGTCATTTCGGTAAATGAACTCACACTCGAAATGTCGTTTATAATTTTCTGAAATTCTTTACCTTCTTCGGTATTGTCTTTCAGATTTTTTTTGATGTCATCGATGGTGTCAACAATCGGTGTAAGCTCCCTTTTTTTTCTTTCTCTGGCTATTAGTCTGGCAACTTTCCAAATGTCTTTTTCCGCAATAAAGTATTCTTTTCTTTCTCCCGGAAGCAGCTGCTTGTAGATAATCCCCCAGCTCATAAGATCTCTCAGGTTCATATTTACATTGCCTCTTGAAATCTGGAGCTCGTCCATGATCTCATCGGCATTGAGCGACTTAGGCGAAAGCAGCAGCAGAGCGTGTATCTGCGACATGGTTCTATTGATACCCCATTGGGTAGCCAATGTACCCCAGGTATGAATAAACCTGTCTTTCGCTTCTCGTAATTCCATAAATCTTTTTTTTAGGTACTTGCACGTATCGTAAGAAGTTCCAAATTAAAATAGTCTTATTGAATTTTCAAAATTTTCTGAAAATATTTTTTAAAAAAATAAGACTTTTTAGGTCTTTTCGTGCTCTTTTTTTAAAAAATGAACCAAAACTGTGCCAATATTTCAGTTTGAGTTCTACCCGGAATACAAATCAAATGCTTTTACTAAGTCAGGAAATGGAAACTTTCTTATTCTGACACCAAGATATTTCCGGCAACCATACCGCTTAGATTTTCGGTTGATTGGCCGTTGATTGATACCACAATAGACTTATCAAAGCTCAATATCTCTATAATTTTTAATTTATCGCCCAGTCTTAAACCATGTTTGTTGATTTGTTTGAGAAACGAACTTTGAGAAATAGCAACCGAAGTAAAAATGTATTCTTTACCAATTTGCCCGTCATTTAATTTCAGATATTCTGTGCTGGCGATTCTTCCTTCCGGGTCGGGTATAGGCGAACCATGGGGATCAAACTTCGGATGGTTGAGTAACTCATTGATTCTGTCAAAAAATACACTTGAATCGATATGCTCAATCTGCTCGGCAATTTCATGAACCTCATCCCACTGAAAACCCATTTTTTCTACTAAAAACATCTCAACTAACCTGTGTTTTCTTATGATTACTCCGGCTTCGAGACGGCCTGATTCGGTAAGTGAAAGCGGGCGGTATTTTTCGTAAATAAGCAAACCTTTCGCCGCCAGTTTTTTAACCATGCTATTTACGGTTGGCATCTTAATTTCCAGACTATTGGCTAAATCAAGCACAGAAACATCTTGTTTTTCAGTACTTAAATGAAAAATAGCTTTCAGGTAATTTTCTTCGGTGAGTGTCATAATACCTCAAAATTAATCATTTATTTTTTTGTAAAAAGAGAATATATATCTTTTTTGTTAGATAAATCTAACAAATTAATTTTATTTGTATAATTTTGAGAAAATTTTGATTGGATGAATTGGAAACTAGGCTTTTTGGCTCTGCTATTTGTATGGGCAGTTAATACCACTTTTGCACAATATCAGTTATCGGGAAAAGTAGTATCAGGCACTGATGCGGTAATAGGGGCTACGGTTTCGGTCTCTGGAAGATCCGTTTTTACAGATACTTTGGGAGTTTTTTTCATTGGCGGAATCAAGGATTCAGAAATTGTTCTTAAAGTTACCACCGTAGGTTTTCAGACATTTAGTAAGAAAATTAAGCTTTCAGAAAAATTGGCCGAAATACAGATTGAATTAGCTCCTTCGGAGCATTTACTCGATGGGGTAGTGGTAAGTGGGTCAATGAAAGAAGTTTCGAAATCGGAAAGTACAATTGCTGTGGACATAATAAAACCTGAACTTTTTAGAAAAAATGCATCTTCCGGCCTTTTTGAAGGCATTCAGATGGTTTCGGGGGTTAGACCCCAGGTTAACTGCAGCATTTGTAATACCGGAGACATACATATTAATGGTATGGAGGGGCCATACACGGCAGTTTTGGTGGATGGAATGCCGATTGTTTCCTCACTTGGGACAGTTTATGGGCTCATGGGCATTCCTACCGGCATGATTGAGCGACTGGAAGTGGTAAAAGGGCCTGCTTCGACCTTATATGGCACTGAGGCGGTGGCCGGATTAATTAATATTATAACGAAGAATCCCGGAAAAGGGCCAAAATTATGGGCAGAGTCGAATCTCAATACCTGGGGAGAAGCTGCTCAGGATTTTGGTATTGCATTGAATAAGACAAAAGTAAAATGGTTGTCTGGTTTAAGTTTTTTCGGTTTTGATCAAACCATTGATAAAAACAAGGATGGTTTCACAGACCTCAGTCTTCAAAAAAGGCTTTCCTGGTTTAATAAATTGACTTATGGAAAGAAAAATACCGGTAGCGTAGCTCTGAGAGTACTATTTGAAGATCGTTGGGGCGGGCAGACCCACTGGAACGAGAATTTCAGGGGCACTGATCTGGTTTATGGTGAAAGTATTAAGACCAAAAGACTTGAATTTATAGGAAAAAATGCGGTCACTTCTTTTTTTGATGTAAATTATTCACTGGTTAGCCACCACCAGGATTCTTATTATGGTAAAACATATTTTCAGGCCAGACAGGATATTGGTTTTGTTCAGGGCTTATTCCGGTTTTCGAAGCCTTCCGGATTATATCTTTTTGGGCTACCCATGAAATACACGTTTTATGATGATAATACCGCAGTGACCGCCACCATGCCTCAAAGGCTCTTTAATCCTGCTGTTTTTATGCAATATGAAAAAGAGCTGAGTACTAGTTTAAAAATTTTGGCGGCTTACAGAATTGATTATTTTTCCAATAAAAAATGGGTTCAAAGCCCCCGAATCGCATTAAAATATCAAAGCGTAAACCGATTAAATAATCTGAGGCTCAACTATGGAAATGGTTTCAGGTGGGTAAATGTCTTTTCGGAAGATCACGCCGCTCTTACCGGTGCCCGTACTGTTTATATCGCTGAAAACCTCAGACCGGAACGTAGTCATAATTTTTCAATCAATTTTGAAAGAAAGTTTCCGCTCAAGTCATCGTTTTTTGGATTGGATATTACAGCATTTTATAGTTATTTTTCAAATAAAATCATGCCAGATTATGACACCCATCCCGAAAAGATTTTCTATAATAACCTGCCGGGATATCTGGATTCAAAAGGATTGAGTCTTTCAATAGATTTTAGCCATAATTCAGGTTTCAGAGCCAGCGGAAGCGTGAGTTTTTTGGATATAAGAAATCACGAAAACAACAAATGGATCAGACCTGTTTTGACCGAAAAAGCGAGTGGCACAGGTCTGGTAAGTTATAAATTTGGCCGTTTGAAAACCACTGTTGATTATACACTTAACTGGCTCAGCTCTATGCGGCTGCCCTTGCAGGGGCCTACCGACCCACGGCCTGAATATTCTCCATTTACCCAAATCCACAATTTACAGATTACGAAAATGACTTCTAAAAATTTGGAGTTTTTCGCTGGTATAAAAAACCTTCTTAATTTTTTACCTTACCGGAATATTCCTTTTTTAATAGCCAATGCTTCTGATCCTTTTGATAAACAAGTGGTTTTTGATCAAAATGGTATTGCCCAACCAACCGCACAAAATCCGTATGGTTTGACTTTTGACCCTTCTTATGTATATGCTTCTCTTCAGGGCAGAAGGCTTTTTGGGGGTTTAAGAATTTCATTAAAATAAAAAAATACCCCCAGTTTAACTGAGGGTAAAATAATTAATTTTTTTTAGCTGAAGAGGGTGGGGGAGGCGGTGGCGGTGCCATTTCTAATCCGGGAACCGGCTTGATTGGTGCTGGTGCGGCTGGAAAAGAACCCTTGGCTGCTTTGGGTGGAGCCACAGGCGGAATCTGACTTTTAGGAAACTTTGGACTTTTTGCTGCTTTTGGAGCGATTGGATAATCGGTACTAATTTTAGATTTTACTTCAATTGGCAATTGGTCCAAAATTGCATTTATAGTTTTGTCCATTTCTTTACCCAACTTGTCCATGGGTTCAGCAATTTTATCCATTTCGGCTGCTCTGCGATCCATTTCTTCCGATACCTTCTCCATATCAGCATTGTTTAAGTCGGCTTTGCGAGTAACCTCCTCCATTTTTTCAGCGATTTTTTCCATTTCGGAGTTAAGCTTTTCAATCTCTGAATCATAGGATTTTTGCAATTTTTCATAATCCTTAGAATCAGGTTTTAATCTGGAAGTTTTCTTTGAAAATTCGACCGATTTTTTACTTATTTCGTTGCTGAGCTTTGTTATTTCATCGCTATAGGCTTGTATTGGTTCGAGGTCCAGGTTCAATTTTGCTGACCAGTCACTCATTTTTTTACTTTGTTCCTCCATTAGTTTAGATTGTTCCTCCATCAATTTGCTCTGAAAATTCATTTGCTTTTTATGCTCTTCCAGTGCATCGAGATGCTGATCTACAATCACTTTTTTCTCAGGACTCAGTTCAATTTCTTTTCCATTAAAAAATAGTTTTTTATCTTTTATGGTAAAATTATTGTTGTCTGTGCTGATTGAGATACTGTTTTCCATAGGCAACAACGTGTCGGCAATAGCCACAGAATGACTTTTGGGTACCTTCATTGTTTTTTCTGTTTTTTTATTTTGGGCAACTGCGAAAAAAGTTGCCAGCAAGCCAATCAATATCCATAAACTTTCTTTTGGAAAGCTTCGGCTTGATTTTAGACCCAGAATACTATGAATGCGTTCAGAAAAAGCACTTTGTTTTTTGCCAAATGCGAGGGCAAGTGTTGGCGTGATTTTGGTTTCCTGGAGTTGTAGCAAAGTGTTTGCCAGCAATATTTTGTCCCCGGTATATTGGAGGGCAAGCTGGTCTGTACATATTTCTCTTTCTTTTCTGATTTGAGCCGAAATTAACCAAAAAACCGGATGATAAAAATAGATTACATCGAGAAACGACTGTAATAAATTTACCAAATAATCATTCCTTTTTATGTGAGCCAGTTCATGGGCAAGGATTATCTCGATTTGATTCATCGAAAATCCGCTGATCAGGCTTATGGGTAATAAAACAACCGGTTTGAAATAACCCATCATCAATGGTACATCGATTACCGGACTGGTTTTTAATAAAATGCCCTTTTCAATCCCCATTTTGGCTTTTAAATTTTCAAAAAGAGTGATTAAATTTTGGGTAATTACCGCATTTGATTTGTTTTTCAGATTTACGATCCAAAAGTACCCCGTCAGCATTTTTAATGATAACATCACAAAACCCAGACTCCACAGCCCCACAATGATTGGTAGATTTTGTTTGAAATAAATAAGAGCCTTTACCAAAAATGATAAGGTTAAAGCTTTGGTTTCAAAATAAAGCCCTGAATTGTTGGTTGAAGCGTTTTGACTAATCCACAAAAATGTTGCAATAGAAGTCAAAAACTGTAATGTCATGACCAAAAGGCCGGTACGGTACCGGATCATTGCATTTTTGGTTAAAAGATTTACCAAAAAATAAACAAGTGAAAATAATAAAATTTGCCAGATGGCATGAAGGAGAGTCCAACCTAGTGCAGTTGCCAATGGGCCGGACAAGAATTTTGCTAAAATTTCCATAAAGATTTTGTTTAGGAGCAATGACCCGCAGGCCATTACTCAAATTTGCTTTTTCATAATTTGTAAAAGTGTCAGGATTTTTGTTCCAGGCTATTAATAACCTGGCGTAGCTGTTCCAATTCGTCTTTTGTTGTGTTGTGGTTGCCCAAAATCTGCATCACCATCTTCATAGCATTGCCACGATATAGATTATGCATAAATCCGTTAAGAATATCTTTTTGGGCTTTTTCTTCTTCAATTTTGGCTTGATATACATGTTGCTTACCAGCGGGGTACCTGCTCACCAGTCCTTTTTCATGCATAATCTGGAGTAATTTCAAAGTGGTGGTGTAACCCGATTCTTTGGTTTTATTGATTTCCTCATTGACCTCTTTTACTGTGGCCTGGCCTTTTTCCCACAAGATATTCAGGATTTCGAGCTCCGAATCGGTTGGCTTAATTATATTTTCCATTTTACGAATTGTTTCGTACAAATTTAAAACGAAAGTTTTCGTATGTGCAAATATTTTCTACGATTTTTTTCGTAATAAATGTTAAATAATATTTAGATATCTTATATACAGATAGTTGTGGTCTTGTCTCTATTATTAATAATCAAAACGTAAAATACCTTTATCTTCAATTTTTTTTATTTTCTGCAAATACATATATTTACTAATACATTTCAACCATAAATAAATTGATGAAAAAATACCTTTTTCTTCTTCTGATATCAATTTCTGCAATTGCCCAAAAGCCCTGGACTGCCCAGTGGATCAAAGTCCCCGGTGAAACCGACTATAATTTTGGGGTTTATCATTTTAGAAAAACGATGGAACTGGCATCCAAACCCGAAAAATTCGTGGTACACGTCTCCGCTGACAACCGTTATAAATTGTACGTCAATGGCGAAATAGTTTCGATGGGTCCCGCCCGAGGAGATGTGTTTAACTGGAATTTTGAAACCGTCGATATAGCTCCATACTTAAAATCAGGTAAGAATGTATTAGCGGCTCAGGTTTGGCAACTGGCAGAAGAGCGTCCTATGGCTCAGATCACCTTCCGTACGGGTTTTATTTTGCAGGGTGAAACCGAAAAAGAAGCCATCGTAAATACAAATAATTCCTGGAAAGGAATCCGAAATGAAGCTTATTCAGTGAAAAAGCCTGAAGTCACCTATGTTTATTATGTAGTGGGCCCGCAGGAAACCGTCGATATGAACAAATATCCCTTAGGGTGGGAGCTGATGAATTTTGATGACAGCCAATGGAAAAAAGCTCAGAGCACAGGTCAGGGACTACTCAAAACCAATACAGACTGGTCGGAAGGCTGGCTGCTTACGCCAAGGAGAATTCCTCTTATGGAAAGAAATGAGGTGGTTTTTAAGAAAGTGAGGTCTGCAAAGGGCATGAACGTACCCGAGGATTTTCCCTATGAATGGGCCCGGCTCGACGTCCCCGCCAACAGTAAGGTAGAGATATTGATTGACCAGCAGGAGCTTATGAACGCTTATCCAGCTTTTGAGCTTTCCGGCGGAAAAAATGCAAAAGTGAGCCTGCAATGCACCGAAGCATTTTATATCAATCAAAATACCGGTGACTGGCGAAAAGAGATGACCAAACCCAACAGAAACGAAGTAAGCGAAAACTTTAGAATGGTGGGGCCAAAAGACCTCATAATCAGCAACGGTCAGAAAAATCAGACCTGGGAGTCACTATGGTACCGTACTTTCCGTTATGTAAAACTTGAGATCGAAACCGGAGAAGAACCCCTGGTCCTGACTAATTTCCGGGCCATCCAGACCGGCTATCCGTTTGAGTTGAAGGCGAAGTTTAGTTCCGATAATCCCAAAATCAACAAGATGCTTGAAATAGGCTGGCGTACTGCACGGCTGTGTGCGACCGAAACTTACATGGACTGCCCCTTTTATGAGCAACTTCAATATGTGGGCGACACCCGCATTCAGGCCATGATCTCCTATTATAATGCCGGCGACGACCGCCTCGCACGCAATGCCATTTTGCATTTTGCTCATTCCCAGCTAACCGAAGGAGTCACGCAGAGTAGGTTTCCAAGTTATGTGCCACAGCAGATTCCTCCTTTTTCTTTATGGTGGATAGGCATGTTGCACGACTATTACTATTATCGGGCCGATGCCGATTTTGTCAAAAATTTACTACCTCAATCACGCAGAGTTTTAGAGTGGTTTGGCAAGCTGCAGCAACCCGACGGCTCGTTAAAAAAAGTACCTTACTGGAATTTTTCTGATTGGTCAGAAGACCCCGACTGGAATGGTGGTCGTGCACCATCTACCCAGTTGGGCGAATCGTCAGTTATGGATTTACAGTTGCTGTGGGCTTTACAAAACGCTTACGAACTCGAACTCAAACTAGGCTCAGCTGAGCAGGCCGCCATTTATAAAGCCAAAATTCTGAAACTCAAATCTGCCATAAAACCAAAGTATTTTGATACTAAAAAAGGCTTGTTTAGCGACACACCTGAGTGGAAACACTACAGTCAACATCCCAATGTGCTGGCCGTACTTAGCGGAGTTGTTGTTGGACAGGAAGCCAAAGAAATCATACAGAAAACCTTGAGTGACAACTCATTGATGCCTTGCAGTATATATTTTAAATATTACCTGCATCTGGCCGCCCGTAAGGTTGGTCTCATGAACGACTACCTCGACTACCTCAATCTCTGGGATGCCGCCATGGATCAGGGCCTCAGCACCTGGCCCGAGATGACCGACCCCACCAAAAGCCGCTCCGACTGCCATGCCTGGAGTGCCCACCCCAACATCGAGTTTTATCGCACCGTTTTGGGTATCGACACCGACGGACCCGGTTTTTCAAAAGTTCGTATCGAACCCATTTTAGGGAAACTCAAAGAGGCTTCAGGAAGCATACCGCACCCTGCAGGCGAACTTGCTGTAAACTACAAAATAGAAAATGGCAAACTTAAAAGTATCATCAAACTTCCGGTAGGAGTAAGTGGGAAATTTGTTTATGCCGGAAAAACGCTGCCATTGAAAGGTGGCGAGAATAAATTTGAACTGTAAAACTGTACTGATTTTTTGGGCGTACCCTCCTTTTGTTTCGCTAAGACTACACAAAAGGAGGTCGGGTGTTCGCTACTCGCCTCCTCCCACGCCTATAGCATGGTGCGGGGGCTCAAACAGGCCGCTCACCCCCTCACGCAATATTTTCGTTGTGAACCGGTCTGACCTTCGGTGCTGATCTACATTCAGGTTTTTATATTCCCGTATAATTAAACGGACTGATTTGCTTCAATTCAAATTTCACCTTATCTGAAATATCCAACGTTTCGATGAAATCTCTGATAGCTTTTTCGGTGATTTTCTCATTCTTACGGGTAAGGTCTTTCAGGGCCTCATAGGGTTTTGGATATCCTTCCCGACGTAAAACTGTCTGAATCGCTTCGGCAACTACCGCCCAGTTGTCGTCCAGATCTTGTTTGATGGCCGCCTCGTTGAGTTCGAGTTTTTCCAGTCCTTTCAATATTGATTTCAAGGAAATGATGGTGTGAGAAAGCGGTACACCAATATTTCTTAGTACAGTAGAATCAGTGAGGTCTCTTTGCAGCCTTGAAATGGGCAATTTGGCTGAAAAATGCTCAAAAAGGGCGTTGGCAATTCCCAGATTTCCTTCTGCATTTTCAAAATCAATAGGATTTACCTTATGTGGCATAGCCGATGAACCGATTTCACCCGCTTTGATTTTTTGCTTAAAATAATTCATGGACACATACTGCCACACATCACGACAAAGGTCAATGAGTATGGTATTGATGCGTTTCAGATTATCAAAATAAGCTCCCAGATTGTCATAATGCTCGATTTGGGTCGTGGTTTGACTGCGGCTGAGGCCTAGCTTTTCATTTACAAAATCATTCCCGAAAGCTACCCAGTCATGCTCAGGATAAGCAATGTGATGGGCGTTGAAGTTACCTGTGGCTCCACCAAATTTGGCAGAATAAGGTACTGACGCCAACAATCCCACCTGATTAACCAATCGTTCCACAAATACATTAAGCTCTTTGCCCAATCGGGTAGGCGAAGCCGGCTGTCCATGGGTTTTGGCCAGCATCGGGATGTGATTCCACTCCGTAGCCAGATTTTTGATTTTTAACATCACTTCCATCAAGGCCGGGAGCACAATTTTCTCCTGAGCATCTTTGATGGAAAGCGGAATGGAAGTATTGTTGATGTCCTGGGAAGTAAGACCAAAATGTATAAACTCTGAAAACTGGCTTATTCCGAGACTCTCAAATTTATTCTTGATGAAATATTCTACCGCCTTTACGTCGTGATTGGTGGTTTTTTCAATTTCTTTGATTTCCAGGGCATCTTGCTCGGTAAATTCTCCATAGATTTTCTTCAGTGCAGGAAACAAAACCTTGTCAAAAGTGCTCAACTGTGGCAAAGGAAGCTCACAAAGTGCGATGAAGTACTCGATTTCGACCCTTACACGATATCTGATTAATCCAAACTCAGAGAAGTATTCGGCTAAATCACTGGTTTGGCGGCGGTAACGGCCATCAACCGGTGAAATTGCGTTTAGAGAATTTAACGTCATATTTTGCTTATTAAAAGGCAAAATTACTAAATTGCTTCCAAAATCAACCTTAAAATATACTCAAATGCTTGAACCTTCCCCATTCTTAGGCGAATTTATGGGCACACTCGTTATGATTTTGTTTGGTAGCGGAGTGGTAGCCAACGTTTTACTTTCAAAAACCAAAGGAAATAATTCCGGATTAATAGTGATTACCACCGGTTGGGCTATTGGTGTTACAATTGGAATTTTCGTAGCTCAGAAATTTGGTAGTGAGGCCGCTCATCTTAATTCGGCATTGACTATCGCATTTGCCTTTAAGTCAGGTGACTGGAGCAATGTTTTACCATTTATTTTAGCTCAATTTTTGGGTGCTTTTTTGGGTTCAACCCTTACCTGGTTGTTTTATTATCCCCATTGGGAAGCTACAGAAGATAAAGCAGCAAAATTGGGTGTTTTTGCTACTTCTCCGGCTATCAAACATACACCTTCCAACTTCTTCGCAGAGTTTTTGGGCACTTTGATACTTTTTGTAGGTGTATCAAGCATTTACTCCTCTCAAGGCTCCGGTTTATCACCCTATTTGGTAGGTATGCTGGTGTTGGTTATTGGCAATGCCCTTGGCGGTACTACCGGCTACGCCATCAATCCCGCCCGTGACTTAGGCCCACGCATCGCCCATGCAATCTTACCCATTGCCGGTAAAGGCGACAGCAACTGGTCCTACGCTTGGATTCCTGTTGTGGGTCCTATTTTAGGTGCTTTGGTGGGGAGTTTGTTGTTTTGAAGCATTAATTATGAGAAGATTAATTTTTATTTTTTTGATTAGCTCTTTTTGTCATGTAGCTCAAGGACAAAAACTCAAAAAGATTTTCAACAACAAAAACCTGTATGGATGGGTGGTGCCCAATCCTAATTACGATAACTGGACGGTCACAGACAAAATGCTTTTGGTAAAAAGCAGCGATGACCGCAAAGGAAGTATTCTTTGGACGCAAAAAACTTATAAAAACTTTATCGTTGAAGTTGAATATAAGGATGTGAGTGGGGTAGTGGATTCAGGAATTTTTTTGAGGGGTGAAAACGACCAGATACAGATCGGGATTTCAGGATCGCTAAAAAGAGACCTTACCGCTTCACCCTATATTCCAGGTAAAAGATACCCTGTTGAGGCCAAAACCGAAGGCATTTTGAAAGTGGGTGACTGGAATACTTTAAAAGTCAAAGTCCTGGATAAAACCTATACTGTATGGTTAAACGGTAAAGAAGTGATGACCTATACCTCAGAAAACATACCCGCCTCAGGCCCCATCGGCATACAATTGCATCCGGGCAATGATATGAGTATTCAGTATAGATATATTAAACTGGCTGAAATATAGAGGTTTATAATTTAGTTTTATCATAGAATTTGATTTTTTATAGATTTTGTTAATTCTTTGAATATCAAAAAATGATCCTGCAATAGGGCTATAAAAAAGCTCATCAAAAATTACTCCTGCACATAAGCGACCAAGAGTCCCTGGCGGAGACCTTGTGGGGGACGAAAAGAACTACAATCGATTATAAAGCAATTATTTTTTATAATCGAAAAATTACGCCATTTTTTTAGAGTATAATCGGAAAATTACGCCTTTTTATAAATTTATGTTTGAAGGATAGGCAAATCAATCTGATTCCTCAAGAAAAAAAATCTCTTCCACCGGCTTTTGAAATAACCTGGCAATCTTCAATGCTAAAACTGTTGACGGCACATATTTCCCACTTTCCATGGCATTTATTGTCTGGCGACTTACACCTATTTTATCAGCTAATTCGGATTGCGTAATATTCAATATTGCCCGCTCGATTTTAAGTTTGTTTTTCATTTACTTATCCGAATAAACTAAAAAGTGAAATCTAAAAATAAATATAATTAAGGGTGTGAAAATATTTAAAAAAGGCACAAACAAAAAAGTAAACCCATGAATCACTAAGGTGGCAATGAGTAATAGCCCATAATTTACATAAAGTGCCCACTGAAGCGACTCTAACCTGATTTTCGAAATATATTCATCTTCTTTATGATGTTTTGAAAAAGCTATCAACAAAAGAGAAACCGTTGTTCCAAGTAGAGCAAGATCATTGGTTAGGTTTAGAAAATTTGGAGGATTTTTGACCAAAATATCATTTGAGTTAATATTAAAATCAAAATGTAAAAAGTCCGGAACTTTAAGCGTCAAAAACTCAAATTGAAATTCATAAAATAAACAAAAGAAACTTAGAACCAAAAATGGAATTGCTAAAACTACTCCATAAATTTTCAAACGATGAGGAAACAAAAATCTGGCATCCATTGTTCTATAATTTTAAAGTAAAAAATATTTTACCAAATGTAAAGTATATTTTACATTTGGTCAAGAAATTTTTACAAAAAATTTAACAAAATAAAAAGACCATCCGAAGATGGCCTTTAAACTTAAACCTAAACTTCAAACTCATTCCCCCATTTCGTCGGCACTGGGACCATAAGGGCCGGGCACCGGAATATTTAACAATCTTAAAAACACCTGAAGCTGTGCCCTATGGTGAGCATTTTGACCCATAGCATGCCTGAAGGTTTCCCAGCGTTCCAGCTCCAGAAATACTTGCTCACCCGAACAGAGCAACCATTTTTCCTGTAGGATATCATCTGTGGAGGCGTTGAGGGCATCAGTAGCCTGGGAAAGGCACTCATCAAAGCGGGCCACCAGTTCTTCGGCCGTATCAAATTTTTGAGGTTGCCAGCCGCCATCGGCAAAGTCCCATTTGGGATGCAAAAGTCCATTGGTAATCATATCCGGAATTTCGGCCAGGTGAGTAGCTAAAGTTCTGATATCCATACTTTTTGGGTGTGGTCGCCAGTCCATTTTGTCAGAAGGGATTATTTCCAGCATGCGACGGGTTTGTATGGCTTCCTGAGCCAATTCTTTCTTAAAAGCTTCAATAAATGTCATCATAGTTTTATAATTTGATTTGTAAAAAATTCTTTTTTTAATCGTAAAATCCTCAATCAAATCAATCGTAAATCGGCAATCGAATCAATCGTAAATCGAATCAATCGTTAAATCGTCAATCGCTTGACTGGTTCTCTCAGAATGGTTTTCAACTTATCAGGTGCCGTTTTCCTGAAATCTGAAAGGTAGATTTCATGATGCAGGCCATTTTTGCCCAGATTTTCTGATTGACAGAAATCACGGATAAGTTTTAAGCTTTCAGGTTCTGTTGCAAATGGCCCGATGTGCATCATTTGTACGCATAAGCCTTCAGTAATGGTCACAAATTCAACGGCTTTGACCCTTTCAATCCCTTTCTTCTGGCTAATCCATTCTTTGTATTTTTCTACGGTATTTTTTTCTACAAAATCGGGCATCATAATCATCAATTTATACTCCCATTCAGAGCGGGGAACTACCACAGAGGAGTTTTCAATGCTTAGTCCGGCATATTTGGTTTCATCAAAAAACCAAAGGCCCTCCAATTTGGAAACCACAAAATCGCGGGGTTTATAGGCAGGTTTCAATCCATAAGCCAAACTATACAGTGCCTGAATATCAGCAGCAAAACTTTCTGAAGAAGGGTCGCCTTTGCCGCAGATTTGAAGGTAATTGTGAGAGCCGATTTCAACAATAGCAGGTTTGGTATCTGCCTTGAAGTAATCTTTGTGTTTTTTGGTAAGATCTATCTTTTCCATACTTCTGATTTTTTATCAAAAGTATAATGGTCGAATGTCAACAGTATGTCAGCAGGCTTGTGTTTTTTTACAAATCATACATCCTTTTTCCTTCCAAAAGCCGGTCGATAGTTTTATTTATTCTGTTGACTTTGGTTTCGTCATTTTTGGCTTCAGCAATCCAATCCACATAATACCGCTGATTGGATTCGGTCATAGATAAAAAGAATTTTTTAGCCTCAGGAAAATGCTCCAGACATTCCATGATTTCGTCGGGCACTATATAGCTGCTTAGATCGTACTCCAATCGTGCAAACACTTTATCACCCTCGCCTTTATTGAGTTTTTTTCTGAGGTCGGCTTTAAGGGGAAGCATCGATAATCCCTGCCCCATTGGTGCTATTTTATATCCTTCGATGGCCTCTCCGTCTATATTTCCCCTGATTTTTGTCCAACCTCCTTTCGAATATTCTTTTTTCAGATTCACCTCCAATTTTATGTAAGTCCAGCCCCCTTTGCCAGGAAACTTTTCTATCAGGTATTCTTTTTCTGTTATGATCAGATTTTCAGCCATTTAATCTTATTTTTACCTTTTCCACATTCATTTTTACCAATTCTTTTAATTCTACGGGCTCAATTATATCGGCTACAGCTCCCAGATACATAAACCACACCGCAAAACCACTCAGATTGCCACTCAGGAAAATCATTTCAATCTGATCACCCAAATCTTTCTGTGAAACAAAACCCATATAATAATGTTGATCTCCCAAGTATCTGAAATGTTGACGGTCAAACCTGATGACAACTTTGGTCAGATTTTTTTCAGTGGTGGTATTTTCAATAAAGGTTTGCAAAGCGGGGTGCTTTTGCTGAAACCGCTCCTTCAACACTTCACTTTTAATTATTCTGTCCAACCTGAAATTCCGGTAATCGCTTCTCAACTGACAAAATGCCACCAGATACCAATAGTTGCCCTGCGTATATATGCCTACGGGCTCGATAGTTCGGATATTTACCTGCAAAAATGCATTGGTCATGTACTCTATTTTGATGAGATTCTTATTCAAAACGGCATCGAGGATGGTTTTCAACTGGATGTTTTCAGGAACTGAATCGGGCAAATATTGATTTTTTACAATTCCGATATGTTCGCTCACATCGTTGGCTTTTTCCTGTATTTCCGAGCCTAACACTGCTTTTATTTTAAAAAGCCCTGACTGGTAATTTCTGGTGGTTTCAGTGTCAGTCATTTTGGAAACCAGTTTTTCGGCAGTCACAAATGCCATGGCTTCATGTTCAGTAAAATGCACCGGCGGTAGTCTGTATTCTTTCATGAGCCAATATCCAATACCTGCTTCTGACATAATCGGGATACCGGCCATCTCAAGTGATCTGATGTCACGGTAAACGGTCCTGAGACTGATTTCAAATCGGTCGGCGATTTCCTGGGCTTTTACGATTCTTTTGGATTGCAGCTGGATCAAAATAGCTGATAGTCGGTCGAGTCGGTTCATTTTTATTTTTTACAAATTCAAAATTATTCCAAATAAGGGGCATTTTTGTTAATTTTTTTGCCAAATATTTTAGAATTAATGAATTATAGAAATTGAAGAAATTTTTTTTTGAAAAAATTCAGAAAAAGTTTTGGAAAAACAAATCATAAATGTAATTTTGACACTTAATAAAGTTTTTTAATATTTTAACTTGAAATAATAATATAGATTATGTCTAGTCTTAAAGTTACCCTGGGTGAGAAAGAGTACTTCCCTTTTATAAAAGAAGCGATCAAATTTGAGGGTAAAGAATCAGATAATCCTTTCGCATTTAAATATTATGACGCAAACAGAGTGGTTGCCGGCAAAACTATGGCTGAACACATGAGATTTGCGATTTCTTACTGGCATACTTTCTGTGGAACTGGCGGTGACCCGTTTGGTCCCGGCACTAAAGTATTTCCATGGGATAAAAATGCCAACGCTCTTCAGGCCGCACATGATAAAATGGATGCCGCATTTGAGTTTTTTACCAAACTGGGTGCAAAATTCTGGTGTTTTCATGATGTAGATATGTCGCCGGAAGGAAGCTCAATTGCCGAATATGAATCAAACCTGGCCAAAATGGTGGAATACGCCCAGGCCAAACAAAAAGCCTCAGGAGCTCAGCTGCTTTGGGGTACAGCAAACCTATTTTCAAACCCTCGTTACATGAACGGGGCCTCTACTAATCCTAACTTTGACGTTGTTGCTCATGCCGGTCTTCAGGTTAAAAATTGTATCGATGCTACAATAGCCTTAGGTGGCGAAGGTTATACCTTCTGGGGAGGTAGAGAAGGTTATATGTCTCTTTTGAATACCAAAACCAAAAAAGAATTGGATCACCTCGGACAGTTTTTGAGAACAGCCTCTGAGTATGGTCGCAAACAAGGCTTCAAAGGCACTTATTATATTGAGCCTAAGCCGGCCGAGCCTTCAAAACATCAGTATGATTTTGATGCTCAGACAGTTATAGGATTCCTTAGAGCCCAGGGCTTAGACAAGGATTTCGGTCTGAATATCGAAGTTAACCACGCTACATTGGCGGGTCATACATTTGCTCACGAACTGCAAATGGCTGCCGATGCCGGTATGCTTTCATCAATTGATGCCAACCGTGGTGATTACCAAAACGGATGGGACACTGACCAGTTTCCGGTTGATGTTTATGAATTGACCGAGGCCATGTTGGTGATTTTGGAAGCTGGTGGTTTCAAAACTGGGGGTATCAACTTTGATGCTAAAACCCGTCGTAATTCAACAGATTTGGAAGACATATTCATCGCACATATTGGTGGTATGGATGTATTTGCAAGAGCCCTTTTGGCAGCCGATGCAATTTTGACCAAATCAAAATATACCCAGCTTCGTGACGAGCGTTATGCTTCTTTTAATACAGGTAATGGGGCTAAGTTTGAAAAAGGTGAATTGAGCCTTGAAGATCTTGCCAAAATTGCTAAAGAAGTTGGTGAACCCGCCCAAATCAGCGGCAAACAGGAGCTGTTTGAAATGATTATCAACCAGTATATTTAATTCGAGAACATATTTGAGGTTATTGGAGAAACCGGAGTAGGGTAACCTCCCGGTTTTGTCAACGAAGAATTCTTTATTTGTTTTTAATTAATTATTTATTCGACCAGAAAAGTTAAAAAGCTCTTCGGATTTTCCGGGGAGCTTTTTCGTTGTTAGTAAATGTTAAGGATATTTTTTAGTTTTGGGAAAAGAAATTTTCAATTTGAAAAAAGGGCTTTTTATAACTTCTATTTTCCTGATGAGTTGCGACTGCTTCCAGAGTGCGTCCGGAACTGTAGTTGATGCCGCCAGCGGTTTGCCTCTTTCAGGCGTTAAAGTTAAAAATATAGCAGCCTACGACACGGAAGATTTAACCGATCAAAACGGATATTTTGAAAAGTCAGAAATAGGGCCGGCCTCTGATTGTCCGGAATTGATATTGAGATTTGAAAAGGAAGGGTACGTTACAGACACCATAAATCCAGGAACGGGAAATGGAAAAGTAATAAAGCTGAAGAAGCAGTAAATTTTGACTAATGATAACCAAGCCCTATGCCCTCACCCATGAGGAATTTTTTCTTCGTGCTCCTCAAATTGCCCACAAAAATATGCGTGTTTTACAGGCAATTATCAAGGAGGTGATTCCCGAAGCCGAGGAAGTAATTAGTTATGGGATACCTACTTATAGATATTTTGGGGTACTTTGTGCCATTGGATACACCAAAAATCACGTTGCGTTTTACACTATGAATGATTCAGGTTTTTTGGAATTCAGGAGTGAAATGGAAGGGCTGGATTTTGCAAAAAATACAATCAGGTTTAGATTTGATGATGAAATTCCTGAAATCTTGATTAAGAAAATATTAGTTGCCCGGATAGTAGAAAACCAGAAAAACACAACTAAAAAGAAAATGAAATAATTGTTTTTTTGAAATCATGAATAAAAATTCCATACTAAAAAAATACTTTGGCTACAATGAGTTCAGGCCACTGCAATCAGAAATCATCGAATATGCCCTGAATAAAACGGATGCATTGGTAATAATGCCTACCGGTGGCGGAAAATCAATCTGTTATCAGATTCCGGCCATAATGCTCCCCGGGCTCACGGTGGTTATTAGTCCGCTCATAGCCTTGATGAAAGATCAGGTGGAAGGCCTGAAAGCCAATGGCGTGCAGGCAGCATTTTTAAACAGCAGCCTTACTCCTGAAGAACAGGATAAAGTGCTTTGGGCAGTCAAACTGGGTGAATTGAAATTGCTTTATATAGCTCCTGAACGTCTGTTTTCAGGCAGTACTTTAAATTTTTTGCAGGAGCTGGGACTGAGCCTGATAGCAGTTGACGAAGCACATTGTATTTCGAGCTGGGGACATGATTTCAGGCCTGAATACCGGCAGTTAGCCCAATTGAGGGAGCATTTTCCAGATGTACCCATCCTGGCCTTGACCGCCACTGCTGACAAAGTTACCCGGAGAGATATTTGTAAACAGCTGGCCATAGACGAAGAGAATGTATTCATTAGTTCCTTTGACCGCCCCAATCTAAGTCTGGAAGTGCTGCCAGGTCGCCAGCGGATAGGACAGATTCAGCAGATTATCAGTAAAATGCCCAATACTTCGGGTATTGTATATTGTTTGAGCCGAAAATCAACTGAAAATGTGGCCGAAGACCTAAATGCTTTGGGTTTTAAAGCCAAAGCCTACCATGCCGGAATGGATGCCGCCACACGCTCCAAAGTACAGGAGATGTTTATTACTGAAGAGATTCCGATTATTGTAGCCACTATTGCTTTTGGAATGGGAATTGACAAATCAAATGTCAGGTGGATCATACATTACAATATGCCCGGCAATGTGGAAAGTTTTTATCAAGAAATTGGCCGTGCCGGCAGAGACGGGCTGCCTGCCAAAACTGTCTTGTTCTACAGTTTTGCCGATGTTATCCAACGAAACCGAATGATAAGGGACTCGGAAATGCCCGAGGAACAAAAAGAACTGATGGATGCCAAGCTGGAAAGAATGCGGCAATATGCCGAAGCCAATATTTGCCGGAGAAGGATTTTAATCAGTTATTTCAATGAAGATATTGGTAAAAACTGTTGCAATTGTGATGTCTGTAAAAATCCCAGAAGGCAGTTTGATGCTACAATTTTGGCCCAAAAAGCACTCTCAGCTATTGTTAGAACCAACGAGAAAGTTGCCCTGACCAATCTGGCGGATATATTGCGAGGCAGTAGAAACCAGACCATCATGAAAGCGGGCTATGACCAGATTCCGACTTTTGGAGTAGGTAAGGACTTGCGTGCAGAGGTGTGGTATGATTATATTTTGCAGTTGCTTAACTATGGTGCCTTTGATATTGCTTATGATGAAGGGCATGTTTTTAAACTCAACGAGGTTAGCTGGCAAATTTTGAAGGGACAAAGAAAAGTGGAGATTTCGGAATATATTTCCACTGCGGAGCGTCTGGCAGAGCAGGAAGAAGAAAAACGAAAAACCAGCCCAAGGAAATCGGATGTTATCAGAAATGAACTATTTGAAAACCTGCGTATTTTGAGAAAACAAATTGCCGATGCCATGGGCGTACCTCCTTATGTGGTATTCAACGATGTGTCACTTTCAGAAATGGCTCAGAAAAAACCCATCAGTGAGGCACAGTTTAAAGCAATTTCAGGAGTAGGGCAGGAGAAATTCAGAAGATACGGAGAGGTGTTTATCAAGGAGATCCTGAAATTTATCAAATCAAAATCAGTTGAAAAAATAAATTTACCCAAGGGTATAACCTATGAGGTCACTTATGAGCTTTTCAAAGACGGCATGAGTATCGAAGAAATTGCCCAACAACGTGGTTTTACCGCCGGAACCATAGCTTCACATCTGATTAAAATGAAAGAAAATGGAGCAGACATTGATCTTTCAAAATTGATAGATGCCTGGGACCTGAATGCCATTGTTGATGTAGCAAAAGAGTTAAAATATCTATTTGGAGAACCTTTGAAGCCCATATTTGAGCATTTTGAAGGCAATATGGACTATGGAAAAATCAGATTGGCACTCGCGATTTGGCAATCAGAGGAAGATTAACCTTAATTTTAGCAATCCTACCCAAAGTTTTCTTTAAAAACCTTGCGGTCCTGGCGTCTTGAAAGTTGAAATATCATCCCGTTTTCTAGTTCCAGAAAGTGCGTTTTGTTCTTCTCTGAAATCTGTACTACAAAATCAGAATTTAAAATTATATGCCGGTTTACTCTTACCAAATTCCTGAATCCCTCAAGATGCTCAAAGTGCTTTAAGGTGTATCCTGAGATCAATTTTTTGCCATTTTTTAAATATATAACAGTGTAGTTGATATCAGATTGCATATACACCAAAGGGTTTTCAGCTTTTACCTGTCGCAATATTTTCGGCGTTTTCATTTGATATTCTTTTTAAGGTGGAAAGAAATAGTTTATCTCTTGATGTACTTTTTTGGGTTAAAAAATCAGATTTCCATGATTTCTTGATTTTATCCCAAAATGTAGGTAAAAGCATTCAGATTTAAAATGACAAAAAGCATATTCCAGATCCGTTAACACTGTTTTTAACAGTAATTTGCAGACTTAGAAATATGCTTTTTGCAAAAGCTTATTCTTTTAAAACTTAAACTTATAATTGACTACTAAAACCGGACTGTACTTTTCGGTTCCAACCATATCAAAGTCTTTGAAAGCACCCAAATCAATAGCGTGCTTTTTGTTAAATTTATATCCCACACCCACTTTGGGTCTGATCTGATCAAAACCGGAGCTGGTATTTATGAAAAAATCATTGGAAACATAAGGCGTGAATTTAGTTTTATTGGGAAACGACATCTCAATTTTGTCTCTGAAATAGCTGGCATCAAACTCGGTCACGCCGTCGTTGTCTTTGTATTGATGCTGGTAACGAAGCCGGTTTTCAAGTTTTACAAACCCAAATTTTTTGCCATAACCCAAATCCACATAAAACCGATGCCGCATCTTGTATTCCTTGGTTTCATCTTTACGGCGGTTGGCGTTGCGATAATAAGCCGAAATATCAAAGCCTAGTGGTAATTTATAACCCGCACCGGCTTCAAACAGATAAGTTTGCAAATAGCTGATATCACCATTGAACCTTGTCTGAGCCGAAACGTCAACGCTAAATTTCTTAGTTATTTTCTTTTCTACCGTTATTCCAGACCTCAAACCTACACCGTCCTGTGCCCACGCCTGCAAAGCAGAGAAGATAAAAAATGCAATCAGTATTTTTCTCATTAAATTTAAATGTTTGTTTTAATCATTATAAAAAACCATCATCTCAACGGCATCTTTCAAGAAATCATATTCCTGGATATCAACCCTATGGATATTAAGCCCCGTGCGTGCCCGAAGGTCAGCTAAAAGCTCCTCTCTTTTGTCGGGAGTAATGAGGGCAATATTATCATAAGTAACCAACTTGGCATGTTGTTTTTTAATCAAAACATTACTTTCTAAAAGGGCTGTCAGAGCCAATAGGATGGCACTCATAATGCTGAGGTCATCCCAGCTGCCTTTGCTAATGGCCGTGATCAAACCCAATGCTATCACAAGAAAAAGATAAGTCATGTCTTTGGCAGAGATATTTTCGGTACGATACCTGAGCATAGAGAACACCGCAAAAAGCCCGAATGCCGCCCCCATGCTCATCTCCACTTTGTTGAGCAGATAGGTAATCAGGAAAATGATGATGTTAAAACCGAAATAAGTCAAAAACAGGTCGGTACGGCGATAGTTTTTGAAATAAATAAATCTGATCAGAATAAATACTGCTACAATATCGACCAGGAAACGGGATAAAAATTTAATGGAAACCTTGTCAAACCATTGAAATGTGGCTGTTTCAGAGGCCAGCTGCTGCAAAAGAGTCATATTGAGATATTATTTTTTTTAGATGTAAAAACTTTCTTTTAAATCGGTTATAGCGAACCTCAGGGTGGGTGGTCATTACGCCCAGGCAATATTTGCTCAATGCACCGGGTCTGAGATTATGTTTTTTTAAAATTTCTTTTATGGGTGAACCACCTGCTTTGGGCTGTTTTACCTCTACCACCACCAGCTTCTCGAATTGGCTTTCATGTTCATTGTTTCTAAAGTTAAGTTCTATGTCAATGGTGATTCGTTCAGGGGTATTTTTGTTAACGAGTGTCATTCTTTTATAATGAACCCAAAGGTTGCCTTTTAATTCCCCCGCTGAAAGTGGTGTGGTATTTTCCAGAAAATTGGCTTTGTCGCCTGCTATCGTTTCTTCAAAAGCATTGGGCTGCTTGATTCTGGTTTTAAAAGTACGGCCTTTATTGGTTTTATGTTTAATTTCAAAAAAAGACACCCCTGAGCTTACATAATTCCGAAAACGAACTTTATAGCGGTTTCGGTGACCGGAATGATGGTTATAATACAAGTTTAGGTTGTCGGTATCATAATACAGCGTGTCGTAGGTATTGATTCGTTCACCGTTAACTTCCAATATTTTATAAAATTCTTTTGTTTCAGAAAGTATTTCTGGTAAAAGATGAAAAGGTGCCAAATATTTGGTATCCATGCGGTCCATGAGCTTTACGCTGTCCATTTCGGGAAGCGTGATGCGTTCAAACCTGCTCACACTTAGTTTTATTTCAGACAGTATTTCTTCAAAATTCATATTGGTACACTTTGTGTTGGAGCACATTGCCTGCAGGTTCCTACACTTTCTTTTCTTTTTTCAGACACCCGGAAGCATATTTAAAGGCTGATTTGGTTTTTATTAAATTGTCATTTCTATATAACCAGCCTTCTATTTTTTCTTCCAAATTATCGTATTTTATTATTTCTGTAATCAAAACTTTCGGGTTTTGGTCGAATATCCCTTCTTTGCTTTTTGTTTGCAGGCATAGTATTTTATCAATTTCAATTCTTTTGCCTTTTCCTCCCGATCGTATGCCGTCATTTCAAGCAAGTTACCATTTTTGTGACGGCGTTCAAAGCTATCTTTGATGAATCAATAGACTTCTTTCCAAATCAATAATAGATTTTGCTTTATTCTCAATCACTTAAGGAATTTTGAAACATTCATTTTTTTTAAAATATCGCGGACTCTAAAATCATTCATTTCCCTGGAAATTTTCGCTTATGATTAAGATAAATTTAATCATCAGAGCAAGACTTTTTGAGAACTGTTTGAGAAAGTCCAGATAGTTTTAACACTTATAAATGTGTTTACGAAACTGCCATTTCAATCGTTGCCTCCCGAGTATTTTGGTTTTCATGGTTAGAAAAAATTTCGATTACTTCAAAATCAGGATGATTTAACAAAGATTCAGGATGAATGCTATATTGACGAAAAAAAGAAAAGATTTCTTTCTTTTGATTGATTTTTAAGGGGAAAGCCTTAGCCTTAACATCAAAAATATAGAAAATCAACTCCGCACATGTGATTGAATGAGGATTGGGTATAAATGTAAAATTGTATTTTTTCCCAATTTCAGGAAGCAACCTATTTATTATGATGCCCGGATCCGAGATTTTGGTATTTCGCAATATTAAAAAATCATCCGTTTTTTTTAGAAAATCATCTATATTCGAAACATGTACGCCTTTGCTGGTGGCTTCTACCACCAAATGCCCTTCAATTACTACTCCGGCATGAGTATAATATCCTCCCAGAAAAATATTGGTAAATTCAAAATCCCGGTGTGTAAGAATTACGTCTGCATTTTGTAGCAAAGATCTAACAGATTCAATGTTAATACTTTCACAACAAAATTTTCTTCCAAATCTCCAATTGATTTTGTTGGCTATTCTTGAAAAAGGCGAAATCAGATGGAGTAATAATCTTAAATAGAAGATTTTATGGAATATGCCGGCCTTTTTTTCCATTTATTTACCAAATATAAAATAATATAATCAGCACTGATGATAATGGTTGCATACAAAAACAAGGGTAAAATCTGAAATTCTGATAAGTTTATCCATGCTGCAAAACCAACAGAGAAAATCAATACTATTATCAGGGTAACCCAAAATCTTCCAGCCAAAATATTATTTTCAGAATCATATATTTCCATAATTAACAAAGTTAAGTAACTGAATAAGAATATTTTAAAAATAATTGTAATGTCCAGGTTCAGGTTTTTGAGTTCTGGTAATCCGGGTAAGAAATAAAAAAAGCCAACATACAAATACCCAAAAACTCCGCTTATAAAAAACAATCTTACAAAGGGCTTAATAGCCTGTGCCAGATTAAGATATTGGTTTCCAAAAAAACCTCCTGCGAGACCCACAAGCACATCGGTAAGTTGATCTTTGAAAGTTTCCGGAAGAATAACCCTGACCATGAAGTACAGCAGGAAAATCTCAAAAAGCTCATAGACCAACAAAACTCCCACAAACACCTGGAAGACATTTTTTCGAAAAAACTGATGAATGAGCAGATAAAAAACAACACCACTACCAAAATGGACTACCGACCACAGGTCAAAAAAGAACCAGTCATTCTGGAAAATTTTCACATACAACCAGGAGGTGTTGGATAAAAATAAATTATACAACTCCAGTTTTGACATCTTTCCAACCCTTAATTAGTAATTTTTGAAAAAATGTAAGAATTGTTGGTAGAGCCATCTTCCATTTTAAACTCCACGTTGACTATTCCAAATTTGTGATTAACCCGATATAAAATTTTAGAAACACCGGGAATTCTTGAGTCTTGCTCTACAGTGATTACTTTGATATCATAAAAACCATAAGGATAGTCGTCTTTTTCGGATCTCTGAATCACCTCCCTGGTTATAAAAGTTCCGTCAGACTTCTTGATGATGTATTTATCACCTACTTTGGCATCAAATTTTACTAACGTAAAGGCTTTTTCGTCCTTATTGAAAAAGTCTTGAATTCCTTCTGAGGTGCTTTTGATTTTGAAGGTACCTGATAATCCGGTAGCAGTTTTATATTTATCCGGGATAAGTCTGTATAAAGGGTGATTTACCGGTGCATTGGTTTTTGCGGTAATCGAAAGTACACCATCGTCGTTTGATGCAATTTTTATGCTTTCATTAGTCGTAAAATAGGTGTCTCCCATTTTAAGCGAACCATAAAACTGGTTTCCTACAGTATTAATGCCAAGATTTGTGGTGCCTCCAATATCTGGGTTAGATTCTTTGATTTCTTCTTTGGTACAGCTTCCTAAAATGGTTAAAAATAATAAGCCAATAACTGATTTATAAAAACCGGAATTTTTCATTGTAGTAATTTTTCAAGGTAAAATGCAAACTTCTTTTACTTCGAAAAAATGGCAATAATTTATTTAATTTTGAATGTCAGAAGTCATAAAATCAGATGATTAATGCCCAAAAAATTGTTGAATTGTTAGGGTTTTGCCAGCTTCTTTATGGCATTTACAAAAATATCCAGTTCAGCAGTCGAAGTATAGATATTGGGTGTAATCCGGCAGCCATGTACCCCCTGACCATCAATTCCCACGGTCCAGATTTTATGCTCTTTCAAAAGTCGCTCGGCCAATACGCCGGGCTTTATGTTTTTCAGGCCGATATTTCCGATACCACAGGCAGTTTTACCGGAATACGGCGTGTTTATCACCACATTGGGCACATCTTTGAGTCGGTCGCTCCAGTATTCTCTCAGATATCTCAGGCGGGTTTCTTTTCGTTGAATGCCAATCTTATTGAGATAGTCAATGGCGTTGAGTAAACTGATATCGGTATGTACAGCCGGAGTGCCGGTATGGTTGAGCTTTCTGATGTCGGTATCAGCGAAGCCCGTATCACCATAGATGGGCCAAAGGTCTTTTATTTTGTCTTTTCTTACATATAGAAGCCCTACACCCAAAGGAGCACTCAGCCACTTATGCAGGCTGGAGCCATAGTAATCGCAACCCAACTCATTGATCTTGTATTCAAAATGCCCCACTGCATGAGCTCCATCCACCATCACATCTACCCCATGGCGGTGAGCCATTTCAGAGATTTTTTTGATGGGCAAAATCTGCCCTGTGATATTGATGATATGGCAAACCATCAAAAGGCGGGTTTTGGGCGTGATGGCAGCCTCATACATTTTCACGATTTCCTCGTCGTTTTCGGGATGATTGGGTACCGAAAGCACCACGTTTTTCATACCATACCGGCGGGCCATCAACTCAAAGTGCTGCAACATAGAAGGGTAGTCCTGCTCAGCCATAATGGCTTCGTCTCCGGGTTTCCAGTCATAGCCTGAGATAACGGTATCCAGCGACTCGGTGGCGTTGCGGGTGATTACCACCTCTTCAAAATCGCAACCTGCGACTTCGGCCAGGGCCTTTCTTACCCGCTCGTTGTCAGGAAAGCGGCTGTTTCGCATGTAATACGAACCCAGGAGGTTGCACTCTTCCACATTTTTGAAAAAAGCCTCTTTAATGGGGCCGGGCGTGATACAGTAGTAACCGTTTTCGAGATTAATAAAATCGGGGTTAAGTTTATAGTCTTTCCTGATTTTTGCCCAGAAATCCTCATTCTTTGCCAATTTTAGTGGCTCAGTTTCTTTATGCTGAGTGATCGCATTTTCAAATTCCCGGCTAAATACCGGAACTGAAATGGCACTGAGGCCCATGGTTTTCAGGAACTGGCGTTTGTTCATATTATAGGGCAGGTTTTTAGGGCAATTTAAGAAAAAATCTTACCTTAAAATAACTATTTGGGTTGAAATCAAAAACTTGATTAGGAAATGATATGCGAAATGGTGAAATTTACTTTGAAATTGATACTGAGCAATAAACATAACGATATCAGTGATTTCACAACGACAATCAGCCGCAACGCCCGGGTAAAGGTTTTTACGATTCGCCGACCCACACCTTGAGCTACACTCCTGAAAACGTGACCATTAGAAATATTTTTGAACTTTTAAAACTAATGCGTACTAAAAACATATTATTCTTAATGCTATTGGCCAGCAGTATGATGCTTGGCTGCAATCCGAAAGAAGTTCTTGAACCAGGACTCGACTACCCAGCCTTTGTGGTTATTGATGGGGATACGGTTAAGACACGGGATGATAAATTAAGGATTAGACAAAAGTTTTCAAATTTTGAAAGTGCTCCTTTGTTTTTAGTGGTTGGAGATACAATAATTGAATATTTTGAACCAGTTTTACCTAAACCTTCCAGTTTCCCCGCTCCTGAAAAATTAAAAAATAATGATGATATAGATTTAAAATCAAAACCGGTGAGGATGCTGGCTTTAGGCCAAGGTATATTAACGGGATACAGAGATGGTGGACTTTTTAACGAAGGGATGAAAACCAGTTTGCCCAATCTACTGGCAAATCAAATGGGAATTGAATTTTTCCAGCCTGATTTTGAAAAATACAACTATAATGGTTTTAATAAAAGAGTTTTAACCGATAAAAATTATACAGGTGGACCGGTTCCTAAGTTTAAAATGGTTAGAAACAATACAGGAATTTTGACAGTAGAACAAGGTAGAAAAGCATTGTTGGCTAAATCCGGAAAAAGTCGAATAGACAATTTTGCGATTTCAGGTGATATATCTACACTTAATAACACATTTTCAAAAAGATTTTCAGAAACATTTCCTGGTGAAAGCAATTTCTTGAATATATTGAAGTCAAACAAAGCTGATTTTTTGATTTTGGAAGAAGTGTACGAGATTAATTTGGCTAGTAAGGTAAATGTCAAAACTAAGGAATATGTATATGTTGATTTAAGCGGCCCAAGTGGATTTCCTAGACCAAATGGAACGGAGGGATATAGTTTCAAAGTTAGCAATCCTTGGTACGCTCCAGAGATGAGTCGAAGAATTGAGTTTTACATTAAAGCCAAAGAAGCAGGCTTATTTAACAAAGGTGTGTTAATAAACGCTCCCGATATTGTTGATTTTCCTTATCTTAATTGGGTGAATTTTTCAGATGTTAAGAATGAACTCAAAAAGTATGGCTCTGGTAATATTTATTTATTAAGTGATAAAAATCAAAGTGTAGTTGACTGGAATAATGTAAAATATGTGATTCCAACTTCCGAAATAGATTCTTTACTTGGAAAGAATGTGAATATTAATCAAAAAAAAGGAATCGACAGAAAAAGACCATTAAGTTCAAGAAATTTTCTAACTGAAATGGATATTAATTCTAATGGGATTATCGCAAGAAATCAAGAAACACAAGCACTTGCAAAAGAGTTTAATTTTGCTTTGGTTGACTTATTTGCTATATATAAGAAAATTCATGCTGGTACATATGTAAGTGTAGATGGTTTAAAGGTACTTGAGAAAGATTTTTTCTCCTCTGATGGGGTTTTCCCGTCTGCTTATGGTCAGGCTGTTATTGCCAATGAAACCATAAAGGCAATCAATAGTCAATATGGACTAAATATTGAGTTCATCAACACCCGCCAGTTTCTTTATCCATAAAGTATATTTGTTTTAAATTTTCAGGAAGGCATCTACTTCTTTCTTGAGAATTGGAAGGTGACGAATAAGGATAAACCAAATGTTTTCGGGTTCAATTTCGTCGTAACCATGACTGATTTTGTTACGTGTATCTACGATTTTTCTGGCATCAGTCAGAGGAAAATTGCTTTCAATTTTAAGGATTTTATTTACTGCCTCACCTATAATTTCGAGATTCCTTTCGACTGCATTTTGTAATAAAATATCTCTCGAATAGCCCTCAAAATCACGGTTTGTGCCCAAAAAAGACTCAATCCGGTTAATCGAAATTTTTACATCAAAAAGATATTTCCTAATCTTATCATCCATAAATTTTTAATTTCGAATGATTAATCTCTTTTATGAAATAAGGATTTTTCAACGACTTTTCAGAAATTATATCTACCTCGCGATCCAGCTTATTTTTCAGATTATCGTATAAATTCCAATACAACTCACCTTTTTCGAGAGGGTCTATTTTTTCCTGAAAATTAATAATGAAATCTATATCGCTTTCTGAATTGAAGTTTTCGGTCAATACCGAGCCAAACAGAAATGCACTCTCTACCTTGCTTTTTTTGAAAAGCTCAAGTATCTCTGGCAGAAAGATTTGTACACTCGGATGAATCATGTTTTGAAAATTTATCTAAAATTATATCAAAAAAGTGATTTACAAAAACTTCAGATTTTTAACGCAAAAATTCATATCTACACATTCCACCAATAAGTGAATTTCAACACAATCGCACGGTTTTTGGCAAGGAAGCTATCCGCATAGTAGTTATCGGTATAAACCAGATACAGGTCAGAGGCCGGGCTGTATCGCCACTGAAAGCGGGCGTTTACATTGAAGTTGTTGGTCTGGCTGTTGTACTGCATAAAATTGGTAAAAAACAGCTTGTTGGTAAAGGTCACATCAATTCTGGGGCCTATCAACCATAGATTATGCTTGCTATTGAGCAGTTTCTCTGATAGCCGCTTGTCGTCCTGAAAGGTCAGTCTGTTGAGCGAGCTCCTGAATGCCACTGCTACATAAGGCTGAAACCTGTAAGCCAGCTCGCCTTCAAGTCTGAGCCTTTTGCCGTCGGCATAATACCCTCCGTACCGGGTTTGGAACGAATACGTAAACAGTGCCTGTGGCTTGGAGGCAAAGACCGTTCCCCAGGATTTCCAGCGATGCACCTGCCCAGAGTCAAGCAAATAGCCTTTGTAGCCAGTCGGGTCAAAGTCGTTGTTGAGCTTTACGTAGTCGGTAGCAGTCCAGATCGAAAACGTAGCCTGAGACCTCAAATTGAGCTTATAACCTATCACATTGGTGTTTTCCTGGGTATCAAACAAGCCTTTGTTGAGATACAGTGAAACCATGACATTGGGGCCATGAGAAAGAATTTTGGAGCCTTTCGGGAAAAACAAATACTCGGCAGTTGGTAAAAAGTAAACATAATTTTTCCTTCGTATAAATCCTACTTCATCGCCAGCCACTTTTCTATCCACATTTTCATAAGTCATACCCAGCGTGTATTCTTTACGCAAATAGGCGATATTGACCGAGCTCACATTGTTGTTTTGATTAATATCGGGTGAAAAAGTCTTAAGCCAGAAGGCCTTTCCCTGCCAGCGGTTGTCGGCTGATGCCAGGTAATATTCCAGGCCGGTGGTGCGGTTGTAGGGAGCAATCTGCAGATTATCAGGGGTTTCTTTTTGTGAGGAAGACTCCCTGTCCACATAAATACCACCGACATACGAGCGTTTAAAAACCTTTCTTTGCAAAGAAATCACGCTGTACATGGAGCCGGTTTCTCCTTCGGTGTTTTTGCCTGTGAGCATGTTCATGGCACCCACACGCCAGTTGGAATTGATCTTTCCGCTGATTTTTGAACCGTAATAAATGGGGGCATCGAGACCGACCCTTCTGGAAAAAAAAGGACGCAGGTTGGCAGAACCGAAATTGTTGAAAATATCACCGTTTTCGATAAAAAACTGCCTTCTCTCCGGGAAAAATAACTCAAAACGGTCGAGATTGGTTTGTTGTACGTCCACTTCTACCTGTGAGAAATCAGGCATCACCGTGAGGTCAAGATTGAGCGAGGAGGTAAGCCCCACTTTGGCATCAAAACCCACGCCCGGGTCAAATTTTGCATCCTTCCCGGTCGAAAAATCTTTGCTGATTCCGGAATAAACAAAAGGTATCAGGCTGATATTGGCTCCGGGCGAGGGGAGAGGGGTATCCCAAATCAGATTTCCGGTAAACGCCAGAGACGCAGTAGGAAATTGTCGGGGAATGGGTGTCCAGCTTGATTTTTCGGTGGTTTTAAGGTCCAGTCTGCTGAAATTCAGCCCCCAGCTTTTTGCACCTTCTTTATATCTCAGGGTTTTGAAAGGAATAGCTGCTTCCCAAACCCATTTTTCATCATCAAAACCAACTTCTGACTGCCATTTATTGTCCCAGCTGAGATTGATCGCACTGCCGTTTGACATGAGTCCATCCCACTGGCCGCCACGGGCATTGGATCCAAAAGAGAAGCCGGTGGTGAGATCATTAAATGTATCAAAAAACAATAAGTCGTTGTCATTTCGGCCAAAATTCCAGTCTCTTTTCATCGATTCGACCATGTTGGAGCCTTTGAAATGATTGTAGTTGATAAACAGCAGATAGAGGTTTTTGTCGTCGTAGGTAAACATCACGTCGGTTTTGACAAAAGCTTTTGAGGTATCCATTGGCAGCACCTGAAAAAAGTCGGTGGCAATCTGACATTGTTTCCAAACTGCCTCATCGGCTTTTCCGTCAATTTTTATGGATTGGTTGGTTTTTTTGATATAATAGTTAAAATCATTGTTCTTTTTTTGAGAAAAAGCAATTGATACTGACAGCAATAGCCAGCACGATAAAGTGATTTTTTTGAACATTTATAGGGTATTTATTAGTAGTTTTGTCGAAAATTTCAAAAATACAAAAGTAGCTTATTATTCTTAATCAAGGACACACCTTATCTTTTGAATCCCGGATTTTATCTACTTTTTTAAAATTATTTAATAATATGCAAATATCTGATAAAAAAGTAGTTACTATTTCTTACGAATTGTACATCGAAAGTCCTGAAAATGAGTTTGAAATAGTAGAAGTAGCCGGAGAAGATGCTCCTATGCTTTTCCTGTTCGGACATAGCGGTTTACCCGGAGATTTTGAAAACCAGCTTTCAGGTAAATCCGAAGGTGATGAATTTAATTTTGTGTTGGAGCCACAGGCAGGTTTCGGTGAGCTCAACGAGGAAGATATCGCAGATTTTCCTTTGGATATGTTTAAAATAGAAGAAGGCGAAGTACCTGCCAATATGCTGGATTTGGGTAACTTTATTCCATTTACCAACGAAGACGGAAGCAAGATTACAGGAAGAGTGCATTCTGTTGATGACCAGACGGTAAGGATTGATTTTAATCACCCTTTGGCCGGAAAAACGCTTAAATTTGAAGGTAAAGTGTTGAGCATAAGAGAAGCCACCCCTGAAGAAATCGACCATGGTCATGTGCATGGCGAGGGCGGGCATCATCATTGATTTTGAAAAAATTATTGGAAAAAGGCAGCAGGAATCTTTTCTTCTGCCTTTTTTCTTAACAAATCCTCGGCAGCTGTTCTCCTGTAAGATAGTTAACAACCCTACGCCCGCCGATTTTACTTTTCATGATTACTTTGGAAGGGTGCTCGTCATTTACTTCACCAACAATGGCTGCTTCCAGGAAACCGTTTTGATGGAGTTTTTGCACGAATTCATCCGCAATAGATTCTGAAACGATGGCTAGGAATACCCCTTCGTTGGCCACATAGAGTGGATCGAGTCCCAACATTTCGCAGGCACCTTCCACCTGCTCATCAATTTTGATATTCTTTTGCTCAAGCATATAACCCAGCTTAGTAATACCGGCTACTTCATTGAGTACCGAAGCGACTCCTCCACGGGTTGCATCTCGTAGAAAATGAATCTCCTCTCCAAAATTATCCAGCATATCGGTTACCACAAAGTTCAGGTTCCGGGTATCGCTGGCGATGGTGGTTTCAAATTCCAGTCCTTTTCTGTGACTCATGATGGCTATGCCATGTGCTGCAATGGGACCACTCAGAATGATTTTATCGCCCAAACCAATCCGATTATGATGGATTTTGGCTTTGGGATGTACTATTCCTACACCACTCGTATTGATAAAAATCTTATCACCTTTGCCTTTTTCTACTACTTTGGTGTCACCTGTCACAATTTCAACTCCTGCGTTATCTGCGGCATTTTTGATAGCCACCAATATTTTCCAAAACTCTCCCATGCTCAGGCCTTCTTCTATGATGAAAGAAAGGGTAAGGTATTTTGCCATAGCCCCGCACATAGCGAGGTCATTAACTGTTCCATTTATTGCAAGGTCACCTATATTTCCCCCTTCAAAAAACAGCGGAGAGATTACGTAGCTATCAGTACTGATGGCAATTTTTCCGGAAATATCCAAAATGGCACCATCATGCTGCTGATTCAGTTTGTCATTTTTTAAAATATCAAATACTCCCGACTGCAAGAGCCGCTGGGTGAGTAATCCGCCACTTCCATGCCCAAGTGTGATGACATCAAAATCGAATTTTGGCATTGGGCAATCTAAATTGAGCATATTGATTTTTTTGAATATATTTAATTCTTCAGTTTTATCTTAAACCACCGGCTGATAATGGTAATAGGCAGCACAGGCTCCTTCGCTACTTACCATTGGAGCACCCAGTGGATGCTCAGGCTTGCATTTATTTCCAAAATGAGGACAATCATGCGGCTTTTTTAATCCTTTCATGATCTGGCCACTTATACATTCATTGTCAGTCTCGATGGCAGTATTTCCTAAATCAAACTTCAAACGGGCATTGTAGGCTTTATATTTTTGATTTACATCATAGCCACTTTTTGGTATATGTCCAATTCCCCGCCAGCTACGGTCACTCACCTCAAAAACCGAACTTATGGTGTCCATTGCTTTCGAATTACCTTCGGCTTGTACACTCCTTGTGTATTGATTTTCAACCAAGTGTAATCCTTTTTCCAGTTGAGATACGGCCATATATATTCCCTGAAGTAAATCCACTGGCTCAAAACCTGTAATCACTATCGGAATTTTATATTTTTCGGCAATTGGAAAGTATTCTTCTGTTCCCATGATGGTACATACATGTCCGGCTGCAAGGAAGGCATCGATCAGGTTTTCAGGGTCACTCAGAATGGCTTCCATCGCCGGTGGCACCAACACATGCGAGGCCAAAATTGAAAAGTTTTTCACACCCATTTTCTCTGCATTTACCACACTGAGAGCATTGGCGGGGGCAGTGGTCTCGAATCCGACCGCAAAAAACACCACTTCTTTATCGGGATTTTGCTGAGCTATCGAAACAGCTTCCAGAGGCGAATATAAGATTCTTACATCGGCACCTTCGGCTTTGGTTTCCAGCAAACTTTTTTGGGTACCAGGGACCCTCAACATATCTCCATAGGAACATAGGATAACGTTGGCTTTTTGGCTCAGGGAAATAGCTTCATCGATTATACCAATGGGTGTAACACACACAGGGCAGCCGGGGCCATGTACCATTGTGATGTTTTTTGGTAATAATTCAAGAATCCCATTTTTTACCAGACTATGTGTTTGCCCCCCGCAAATCTCCATGATCGTCCATGGACGGGTAGTGATTTTGTGCAATTCTTCAATATATTGCTGCACTAGTTCGGGGTCTCTGTATTCGGTAAGAAATTTCATGTTAAATGATTAAAGTATGAAAATGGGTTGAGAGAATTTTTCACTTCTGAATGTGAAATTCTTTTTATTTTAGAAGAAAAACTAATTTATCCTTTGTTCTCGATTCACTCATTCAATTCCCCTTCTACTTCCCCCATTTGGTTGAGATAATTGAATGTGAGTTTTGCTTCTTCCTCATCTACAATACTGATCGCAACACCTACGTGAACGAGCACATAATCATCAATTTTGGCTTCAGGAAGCATACATAAATTCACGTCTTTTATTATTCCTCCAAATGAAACTTTTCCGGTGCGGAAAGTATCATCCAGCCCTTCTATCGAAACTATTTTTCCGGGTATCGCCAGGCACATATTCTTATATTTTTTTAAATCTAACCAATTTCAATGACTTTTTCTAAAAATTTAATACCAAATAATTGCTCCTTTAAACAATGGTATGCCAATTGTCCGAAAGCAATGTTTTCGTCATTTGGGCTTAATTGCTGGTGAAAATATAAATGGTGTTTTCCACTAAGATTTTCAATAATTTTATCTACAAAGAAAGCGTTTTGCATTACGCCGCCGCTAAAAGCAATACTACTGCTCTGGTTTTCCAATGATATTCTTTCTATGCTCTTTACCAATGTATTAAAAAACTTTTCAGCTATTTCTGAGGCAGGTATTTTATTGTTTTTGTCTTCCAAAACTGTTTCAAAAATACCTTCAGATTTTAGCAATCCGTTTTTAAAATCAAATTGGTAAAAATCTTTAGTTTTGTTAGGATTTTTTGCGGCGAGATTTTCCAAAAGCATGGCCGCTTCACCCTCGTAAGTGTTGATTGTTTTTAAACCGAGAATACAGGCCAGCCCGTCCATCATTCGGCCCATACTGCTGGTTTTGATTTCGGGAGAAGATTGGATAAGATTTTCATAAAATATCCATTCTTTTTCTTGAAAATAAGGCCTCAAAATTTCTTTATGCCGGGTATTTTTTAAAAGGCTCAGTGCACTCAGTCTTGGCTCTTTGCTCATTTTGTCACCTAAAAGCTGAGGAAAATACTCCCAATGAGCAACTCTTTCTATTTTTTTGTTTTGGAAAGTAAAAAATTCCCCTCCCCAAATATTACCATCTTCACCATAACCCACGCCATCCCAGATTACCCCAAGTGTTTTTTCTTTTGAATCCAATAGCTTGTTTTCGGCTAAAACCGCTAGGAAATGGGCTTTATGGTGCTGCACAGAAAGGTGTTCTGCATTTAATTTAATTTTTAATTCTTCTCCTTTTTGAGAGGTAAAATAACCTGGATGAAGATCTGAAATAATGGTAACTGGTATAAAATCCATTAATCTGCTGACATGGTTTAGTGTAGTTTCATAGCTTTGCTGGGCATCAAAACTTGACTGATCCCCCAAAAATTGACTTATAAAAAGGTTTTTACCCGTATTGATTCCAAAAGCTCCTTTCATATCTGCCCCCAAAGCCAGCGAAGGGGTTTGGGGCAACTTAAAGGTCAAGGGGTAAAAATTGGGTGCCAGTCCTCTGCTTCTTCTCAAAATTATTTTTTGTCCTGCCTCGGTAAATTGCACTACGCTATCGTCTTGAGGAGCCAGAATGTCCCTGTCAAATGTGACAATAAAATCTGCAAATTCACCCAGGTATTTTAATGCGTCACCGTCAAGATATACAATAGGAGAGCCACTCAAATTAGCACTTGTTGCAACCAAAGGCTTTCCAAAATTATCTGAAATCAACTGTAAAAGGGGGGTGTTGGGTAACATTACCCCAAGTTTGTCCAAACCAGGAGCAATTAGCTCAGACCTAAGCTCTGAATTTTGCTGTAGTTTTTTACATAAAACAATCGGAGCAGCTTCAGATTTCAAACTTTCAGCCTCAATATCCCTGATTTTTACTTCATTTTTAATTGAATTTAAATCAGGGAAAAGCAATGCAAATGGTTTTCCGGGCCGGTTTTTTCTTATTCTTAATTCCGAAATTGTTACCTGATTGGTGGCGTCGCACAATAGTAAATAACCTCCGGTACCTTTTAGAGCGATGATTTTTCCTTTTCTAAGCTGAGAAACAGTTTCTGAAATAATTTCATCTTGCTGTAGTTTGATTTCCTTACCTGATTTTTCAAAAAAATGCAATTTAATGGCACATGCCGGACATGAATTGGTCTGACTATAATGTCTGGGATTTTCGGAGTCATTGTACTCTTTTTGGCATTCCGGACATTGCTTGAGTGTCCCCATTGTTGTGTGCTGTCTGTCGTAAGGCGATTTGGTTTGAATAGAATACCTTGGGCCACAATTTAAGCATGTGATGAAAGGATAACCAAACCTTCTGTTATTTAAGGAATTAAGTTCTTTTCGGCATTCTTCACAGATTGAGATGTCGGGGGTAAGCATTAAATTGGGCTTCGTGTTGCTGGTACTCTCAATTATGCGGAATCCGGCTGAAGTTTGGCCATAAAACTGAGTAGTTTTACTGGAAATGATGATGGCATTTTTTGGAGGAGTATTCAATATCTCCTTAAAAAATACTTCCAGCGTAGTATTGTTTTTATTCTCAGCGAGTATTAGTACACCGTCGGTGCCATTGCTTACCCACCCATTTATTTGGTATTTTAATGCCAGCTTGTGTACAAAAGGCCTGAATCCAACGCCTTGTACGAGCCCCTGAATATGTAGTTGAAAGGCCGGCATTTTGCAGTCTTAAGCTTCGGTCAAAACTCTTTCTTTCAGCCAGCTATACCATTCTGTCAATCCTTCTCCACTGGTACAACTCACCTCGAAAAATTTCAGATTTGGGTTTACTTTTAAAGCATATTCTTTGCATTTTTCAATGTCAAAAGGTACATAGGGTAAAAGGTCAATTTTGTTGATGACACAAATACCCGAAGTATGAAACATATCCGGGTATTTTATGGGTTTATCTTCACCTTCGGTTACACTTATTACTACTACCCGTTCATTCTCACCTAAGTCAAACATAGCCGGGCACACCAGATTGCCAACATTTTCAATAAAAAGGATTGAGTCTGCAGGTGGTTTCATGCCCTGAAGTGCATGCAACACCATATGGGCATCAAGATGACAGCCTTTTCCGGTGTTGATTTGAGTCACCTTGGTGCCGGTGGCATGAATTCTGTCTGCATCGTTTGTGGTTTGTTGATCGCCTTCAATTACTGCAAATTTTAGTTCGTTTTTAAGGTCTGTAAGTGTTTTTTCGAGTAGAGAGGTCTTGCCTGAGCCTGGCGAGCTTACCATATTGATCGAAAATATATTCCTTCCCTCAAAATATCCACGATTTCTTTGAGCCAGCAAGTTATTCTCAAGCAAAATATCCTGCTCCAGATCAATCACTTTTTTTTCTCCGGCATGACTATGACCATGAGAATGGTCATGATCGTGTTGATGGTCTGTTCCACATCCGCAAGTGACACACATATTACTATTTCTATTTTACTGATTTTGGATAAAACCAAAAGGAAGGAATTTCGGACAGTTTTGTGTATAATCTTTCACGACTGTCTTTTTCAATTTATCTTAATTCCAATCTTTTAGCGTACAAAAAAATTACATTTATTTCACTACTAACGATTTTACTCTCATTTCTTTACCTTGTAAAATACTTACAAAATGACTGTTGCAGTAAGGACAAGGGTCAAAAAACTGATGAATCGTAAATTCTGCATCGCAATCGATGCATTTGGCTTTTCCTTCAGGCCTGATTATTTCCCTCCGGGCATTCTTTAATACAGAATCTCTAATACCTTGAGTCCATGCAAAATCAAATGATGACATTTCTACTCCGCTTAATTCACCAATCACCAACTCAATTTCTTCAACCTCAAGAGCATTGGCTTGCTGGGTTTGTTTCGTAGCTATATCCACGATACTCATCACAATGGAGAGCTCATGCATTTTATGACTTTTGAGTTTCTTTTTTACTTACTAATTTATAAATGCCGAATCCCAAAATAGCCAGTCCTAAAAGAGCACCTAAAGCATGATCAGGCTCAGTGAGGTAATGCGTAATGGTAAAACCTGATCCACCGTGATCACCATGACCCGGATGTGCCAATGCAATTGTAGGTAAAGCCAAAGAAAATACTGAAATAATCTTTTTCATACAAATTTTATTAAAGATAATACTAGATTTTACAAAAATAAAAATATGATTTTTTCAAAAAGATGATATTAGTCATCAAAAATAATAATATAAATCATGTAATAAAGTTTTGCATTATTTTAATTTTATGCCTTGTGACCTATTAACAAAAGATATTTATTTTACCTAAGAAAAACATGTTTGACGAGCAAGAACCAAAAAGCCCTACTTACTATGACGAGGTCATAAGAAAGGGGTATTCCCGCAGAGATTTTCTTTCGTTTTGCACCATGATGGCGGCTTATATGGGCCTCAATCAATCGGGTATCGCTCAGGTTACAAAAGCTATGAGCGAAAAACCAAGACTTCCGGTTATTTGGTTGCATTTTCAGGAATGTACCTGTTGCAGCGAAAGTTTTATCCGATCATCTCACCCAATAGTGGCTGATGTCCTTTTAGATAAAATTTCTTTAGATTATTCTGAAACCCTCATGGCTGCCAGCGGATTTCAGGCAGAGCAGGCTATGCTCAATACTATGGAAAAATATAAGGGAGAATATATCCTGTGTGTGGAGGGTAGTGTACCTACAGCTGCTGATGGTGTATATTGTATGATAGGCGGGAAAACTTCTATGCAAATATTGGAAGAAGCTGCCGAAAACGCCAAGGCTATTATTGCCTGGGGTAGTTGTGCCAGTAATGGCTGTGTGCAAGCTGCCAAACCAAACCCAACTTCGGCTACACCGATTCATAAGCTGGTAAAAGGAAAACCGATTATTAAAGTTCCTGGATGCCCTCCGATCGGAGAAGTAATGGCCGGGGTTATCGTACATGTGGTTACATTTGGTACTATTCCGGAATTGGATAGTTCGGGTCGTCCGAAGGCATTTTACGGAAAACGTGTTCATGATAGTTGTTACAGACGAGCCTATTATGATGCCGGCCTGTTTGTAGAATCATTTGATGACGAAAATGCTAAAAAAGGATATTGCTTATATAAGGTAGGTTGTAAAGGGCCTGTTACTTATAATGCCTGCGGTACCATGAAGTGGAACAATGGTACCAGCTTCCCGATTCAGAGTGGGCATGGTTGCATAGGCTGTAGTGAGGCCAACTACTGGGATAGCGGCAGAATTTATGAAAGAGCTTCCATCTTCCCTGGATTTGGCATTGAGGCAAATGCTGACACCATTGGAAAAGTAGCTTTGGGTGTAACTGTGGCTGGTGCTGCAGCTCATGCTGTGATGACCAACATCCGGAAAAACACTATAATTAATGCAATAGAGGAGGAAGGAAAAGCTTCAGAAAAAGAGCTTTGATAAATTAATTTTAGACAATATTTAAAATAAGATATTATATGAGTCAGCGAATAGTAGTGGATCCAATAACCCGTATTGAGGGCCACCTTCGTGTTGAAGCCGATATTGAAAACGGAAAAATAAAAGATGCGTACAGTAGTGGTACTATGGTGCGGCTATTGGAAGAAATTCTGAAAGGACGCGACCCTCGCGATGCCTGGGCCTTTGTGGGCAGGGTATGTGGAGTATGTACTAGTACTCACTCCCTGGTAAGCGTAAGAGCGGTAGAGGATGCACTGGGTATAGTCGTACCACCCAATGCCGAGTTGGTAAGAAACCTGATGTTTGCTACGCTTTATATGCATGACCATGTGGTTCATTTTTATCACTTGCATGCAATGGACTGGGTAGATGTGGTAAATGCTCTTAAAGCTGATCCCAAGAAAACTTCAGAATTGGCCCAAAGTATATCACCCTGGCCAAAAAGTTCGCCGGGATATTTTTCTGATTTGCAAAAAAGAATCAAAAAGTTTGTTGACAGCGGTCAGTTAGGTATTTTTGCCAACGGCTACTGGGGTCACCCCGCCTATAAACTGCCTGCTGAAGTTAACCTAATTGGACTTGCTCATTATCTGGAGGCATTGGAATGGCAAAAAGAAATCGTTAAAATCCAGGCAATTTTTGGAGGGAAAAATCCACATCCTAACTACCTGGTTGGTGGTATGGCTTGTGCCGTGGGTTTAGACGAAATGAGCGGTATCAATGCCGAAAGGTTGGCTTATGTTAAACAATTGCTTGATGACGGAAAACGTTTCATTGAGCAAGTGTATATTCCTGACCTTATGGCAGTTGCCAGTTTCTATAAAGACTGGGGTTCAATAGGTGGCGGACTAGGTAACTATCTGGTTTATGGCGACTTACCAACAAATGGATTTGGTGACCCTAAAGGATTTAAATTCCCGGCTGGTGCAATCCTTAACAAGGATATTAGTAAGATTCATGAAGTCGATTTAAGGAAAGATGAAGAGGTACAGGAATTTGTCACCAATTCATGGTATAGTTATGAAGGTGGCAAAGATGTAGGCTTGCATCCTTGGAAAGGAGAAAGTAAAATAAATTATACCGGCCCCAAACCTCCATTTAAGAATCTTAATACCGAAGAACCTTACAGCTATTTGAAAACCCCAAGATGGAAAGGTCATGCCATGGAAGTAGGTCCACTATCAAGGATGTTGGTAGGCTATGCTTCAGGCAGACCTGAGTTTAAAGAAGTAGTAGATAAAGCCTTGAAAGACCTTGGAGTGCCTGTTACAGCTCTGTTTAGTACGCTTGGTCGCACAGCCGCTCGTGGACTTGAAAGTGTGCTGGTAGCCGAATGGGCTCTGGAATTCTATAATCAGTTAATTGCCAATATTAAAAATGGGGATACCCGCATGGCTGAGCAGTCAAAATTTGATCCATCAACCTGGGAGAAAAAATCAATCGGGGTCGGTTATGGTGAAGCTCCGAGAGGTGCTCTGGCTCATTGGATTAACATCGAAGATCAGAAAATTGCCAATTATCAGTTGGTTGTACCTACTACCTGGAATGCTTCTCCAAGAGATGCCAAAGGTCAAAGAAGTGCTTATGAAGCCGCCCTTTTGGATACTCCGGTTGCAGATCCCAATCAGCCTGTAGAATTGTTGAGGACCATTCATAGCTTTGACCCTTGCATGGCATGTAGCGTACACTTGTATGATGAGGAAGGCAAGCATCTGAGCAGAATAAATGTAGTGGGTGAATAATGCCGGTGTTAAATCCTGTTTTTATAAATTTAATATTGTAAAAAAATGACAGATAAATCTATAAAAATACACCAAATGCGTAGGGTGTATGTATGGGAATTGCCGGTTAGAATATACCACTGGCTCAATGCCGGATGTATTTTGGTGTTGATTGCCACCGGTTTTTTTATTGGTGATCCTCTGGCTATCATGAGCTCAAAAGAAGCCACTTATCAATTCCTGATGGGTTGGGTGAGATTTTTACATTTTGCAGCTGCTTATATTTTCTTATTTAACTTTTTATTTAGGTTGTACTGGGGTTTTGTGGGTAACAAATATTCCCAATGGCACCAGTTTATTCCAAGAGACAAAAAGTTTTTTGAGGAAATCTGGCAAATTTTGAAAATAGATATTTTGCAATTAAGAGGCAAAGAACATGTAGGAATTGGTCACAATGCACTAGCAGGCTTTATTTATTTTTTGACTTTTATTGCCTTTTTAATTCAGATTATCACAGGTTTCGGACTGTACGCCAACACCAGCCAATGGTGGCTTCCTCAAATGTTTTCGTGGGTGAAACCACTGTTTGGAGGTGATATTGAGCTACGCTCAGTTCATCATTGGGCTATGTGGTTCTTTATTCTGTTTTCTGTTGTGCATGTGTATCTCGTATTTTATCACGACTATGTAGAGGGTCGTGGTGAAATCTCGTCAATGGGTGGCGGCTGGAAGTTCATAGAAGAAGATGTTTTTCAAGAGCACAAAGAAGAACGGCAAAAAGTAAAATCTTTATTTTTAAGTAAAGTTGTTAAAGGTCTTAAAGCAATAAGTCGACCAAGTCAGAATCAGAAATAATTAATTAAAAAAGCAAGAAGCTATATTTTTCAAAATTTCGGATCCCATTTGAAGGTTTGAAATAAACAATTAAATATGGATCACAAATTTTAGTATAGCTTTTTTTTTGAAATTTTATGGTAAAACCGGTATTGATTTTAGGAATAGGGAATTACCTCATGGGTGATGAGGGAGTGGGTGTACATATTGCAAGAGTACTGGAAAGTGAGGTGGTTTCAGAGGATATCGATGTAATAGACGGTGGCACCGGAGGCTTTCACCTTTTAGAGTTATTCGAGCAATATCCTCATATCATTTTGGTAGATGCTACGCTTGATACCAACCCGACTGGGACAATCAGATTGATCAGACCCAAATTTGCATCTGATTTTCCTCATGCAATGAGTACCCATGATATAGGGCTCAAAGATCTGGTAAGTGCTTTGCAGTTATTGGACAAAATGCCCGATGTACACTTGTTTGTAGTGAGCATTGAGACTATTCAGCAACAAGGTATTGAGCTTACTCCGGAGATAGAAGCAGTTTTTCCGGAAGTAAAATCAAGAGTTTTGGATTTGGCCAATGAATTATTGAAAGCGTATGAGGTAGTTTAGACTATTTTGAAATAATAATTTATTAAAAAAGCCCTTTGTTGAAAATTCTTCAGAGGGCTTTTTAATTTCTATGGTTTCGGAATTTTAAATTTTACAAATGAGGTTTCATCGCATGACCACTCGGTTATAGTTCCCCAAAACTCAAAGTTGACACGAGTAAAATATTGACAGGTGGCCGTTCCCTCAGCTCCAAAAGTCAGATAGTCTGAAGTTGAGCTAAATAGCGGCAAATTTTTACCATCCACCGAAGTCAGCACCCATTTTTCCCCGCCTCCTTCCAACCACATTTCAATATTGAAAGAATTGATTACGGTTTTGTTGGCATTGGCTACTGCTGTCATTTTTACAAAATATAAAGCACCTTCATAGCTCATTTTCTTATCAACTTTAAAGGTATTTCCAGACCAAGAGCCACCAAAAAATCTATCTTCCCCATTGTCATTTTTCGCTCCAAAATGCACAACTGAAGCATCTTTTTCCTTTCCTTTTAACCAATACGTAAAAGAAGCACCTTTTTCGTAATTCACTTTAATCCACTTAAAATCAATATAAAGTTCATCATTAATATCGTTATTTCGCCAAGCATATATGTAAACTCCCAATTTAGTAACACCTGCTTTTAATCTTATAAATTTTTTATGAGTGGCATCCTGTTTAAGTAATTGATTTCCATTTTCGTCAAAAATATATAAACCAATTACTTTTTTACCTTGTAACTTATTGGAATACCAATTTTCGGTTTGTTCACTAAGTGCAACAAGTCTTAAAGTGTCTTTAGAAACAGATATGCTATCCGTAACTTGAGTCAATTTGTCATCATTATTCCAAATTGTATATTCCGGGAACTTGTTGGGAGCTACATCGCCAATTTTTTTACTAACTACCTCGGACCATCTTTTTCCGATTTTCTCCCAATCTATATAAGCGGTTTTTGCATAATAAGTTACAAATGGGAATGGTACCCCTTGTCCTCCTCCTTTATAACTTGCTACATATGGATTAAATTTATCATTTTGCATACTTATAGCCTGACCTTTGCCCGGAGTGTTTGGGTCTGAGATATACAATTTACCACTTTTTACATCGACTTGATAGCAAATTAAATCATGACCTCCATATTTTGGTGTACCATCTGGCCATGTTCCTTCAGAAATATAAATACCTACTCCCTGAGGTTCACCAGTTGCTAGCATTGCTCCGGCAATTGCATACCATTTGTATTTGTCAAAGTTCTGATTTTTATCTATAATTTTATCAAAAATCTTAACTACGGTACCATCCCATTCAAGATCAGAATGGATTACTGAACAAAATCGGTATCCACCATTATTTTCGTATTGTATTTTATCTACAGTATTAAATTTATTAAAAAGGTTACCTTCAGAAGGTTTTTTTTCAAAATAGTACCACATAGCAGCCATATTCTGACCTGCACAGTGTCCTCCAGGTGTTATATATGAACCTTGATTAATAAATTCCCAATCATCGGTTCCAGGCTTAAACCCGGAAGCTATAATGTTTGAATTATTTATTATGGACTCAGCCATGGAACTGATTATTAAATTGGAATACGGAGTGGCAGTCTTTTGTCTCAGATTAGCAATTTTACCAGTTCCTGCAGCAATGGTTGATGTAGAAAAGTGTCTGGTGGTAACAGTAACAGATTCGCCATCAAATACATTTATCGGAACTGCTTCAAGCTGATTATTCATTTCATCAATGTAAAACGCCATCGGGAAATGCCCTTCTGGAATTTTTACCGGAACCTTTATTTCCATAATCCCATTGGCATATCCTCCGCCATTTTCAATTTTTATAATGGATGTTAACGGTTTAAGATATTGGCCAAAATTAGAATTACTGCCGTCAGTAGTGGAAATCGTAAATTGACGGGAACCGGGGTATGCATTTTTGGGAACCGATATGGTCATACCTTTTAATTCTCCCATAGTTGCGGTTACTACTCCTCCGGAAGCTGGAACAGCCGTACTCACCACCTGTGTAAAATTTCCCAGGCTGATTTTGTACTGGTTGCTGGCAGGCTTTATTTCGTCTTTATTAAACAAGCTACAGCTTTGGAGCAGCAGCATGACTGCTGCCACAAAAGATATTTTAATCTTAGAAGTTTTCATTTTATGTAAAAAAAATATGAGATAGGAGTGAGGGAATATCAGTAGGGAATCATGATAGGCAGAAAAAATATTAAAAAAACTCAGTACTTCATTTTGGTAACCTAGGTCGGTCTTTTCTGAAAGAAAGTTTAAATCAAAATTCATATTTTGCAAAGTTGATAGTCATAGTTTCCGGTGATAAAAGTCATAAAACCGACTATAATTCGAGTGGATTTTTAATTTGGTAGTTATATTTTAACCTTTGGTCATTTTTTATAAATTCGTTGACCGAAAAGATTTACTTTTGGAATTACTATGCAACTATTCTAAAATCTTTGTTTCTATTTTCTAAAATAACTTAAACAAACTATGCTCAAACACTACCGGGTATTGATGATGGCGGCCTTTGTGCTGATTCAGGGAATTGCCATTGCTCAAAAAAAAGATAAAAAATCAGACCAGACACCGGCTGTTGCCGAACAAGCCAAAAAGCCGGAAGCACCCAAAAAACCTGAAGCTCCCAAAAAAGGTCCAAAACCTTATAAAGAGGTAATTGATAGCACGGTTGTCAGCAAGAAAGGCTTAATGACCGTACACAAGGCCGACGATAAATTTTATTTCGAATTGGCCGATTCCCTCTTCGGAAGAGAGCTTATGGCGATTACACGTTATTCAAAAACTCCGGCAGGAGGTGGAATATTTGGGGGCGAAGAGGTGAATCGTCAGGTTTTGAAATGGGAAAAAGGCCCTTCCAACAATATCTTTTTGAGATCGATCACTTATGTCATCATGTCACCTGATAGCACCAAGCCTATGGCTCAGGCAGTTAAAAACTCAAGTGCTGACCCTATTATCGGTAATTTTGAAATAAAAGCTATCAAAAAGGATACTTCTGATAAAAGAAAAACTAGTTATGTGATTGACATCACTTCACTTTTTGATGGTGATATACAGACATTCTCACTGGGGTCAATCGATAAACAATTTTTAAATATAATGGCATTTCAAAAGGATAAATCTTATATCGAAAAAATAAGTGCATATCCGATAAATATTGAAATCAGAACGGTGAAGACTTTCAGTACCACACCGCCCAGAATTTCTCTTACTCCAATGCCACAAATTGGAACCAATTTGCCCGCTGCTTTAGATGCCGGCGTTTTGACTATGGAGTTTAATACCTCTTTGATTTTATTGCCAAAAACTCCTATGCGAAAAAGACTTTTTGATGCTCGTGTTGGTTATTTCGCTAATCAGTACAGCGTTTTTGAAGAAGAGTCTCAAAAGTCAGATAAAGATGTTTTTGCGGTAAGATGGAGATTGGAGCCTAAGTCAAAAGAGGATGCTGAAAAACAGAAAAGAGGTGAGCTGATTGAGCCTAAGAAGCCAATTGTTTATTATATCGACCCTGCCACACCCGAAAAATGGAAGAAATATATCAAAGAAGGGATCAATGACTGGAAACCTGCCTTCGAAGCTGCAGGCTGGAAAGATGCCATCAGAGGTGAATACTGGCCTGAAAATGATTCAACTATGAGTCTGGAAGATGCCCGCTATTCGGTGGTTCGTTATTTTGCTGCTGATATTCAAAATGCTTACGGTCCAAATGTACATGACCCTCGCTCCGGTGAGATTATCGAGAGTCATATTGGTTGGTATCACAATATTATGAGCTTGCTACGTAACTGGTATTTGATTCAAACAGGTGCGACAGATCCAGCAGCCGGCAAGAAAAAATTTGATGATAATTTAATGGGAGAGTTGATCAGGTTTGTATCCTCACACGAAGTGGGTCATACCCTCGGCTTACGCCATAACATGGGTGCTTCGTCAGCAACGCCTGTTGAGAAGCTACGCGATCCTGCTTTTCAAGAAAAAAACGGCCATACTTCTTCTATAATGGACTACGCTCGTTTTAACTATGTGGCACAGCCCGGTGACGGTGTGAAGCATTTCTTCCCTCGCATTGGAGACTATGACAAATGGGCCATCAAATGGGGTTACAGCTATTTTGCGGACTCAAAAACTGAAGATGAAGACAAGGCGATTTTGAATGAGATGACCAAAGAAGCCTACAAAAATCCAAGGTTGAGATTTGGTACTGAAATCAGTCCTTATGACCCTCGTTATCAAACTGAAGATATTGGTGACAACGCCATGAGGGCCTCAGAATATGGTATTAAAAACCTTCAGAGAATTTTACCTAAATTGCCTGAATGGTTCAAAGAGAATGGTGAAAGTTATCTTGAGTTAGATGAGGTGTATGGTCAGTTAATAGGTCAATACCGTCGTTATATGGGTCATGTGACTAAAAACGTAGGTGGAGTTTATGATAACCCCAAAACCTACGACATGGAAGGTAACCAGTTTGAAATAGTACCAAGAGCCATTCAAAAAGATGCTGTTGTTTTCTTAAACAAACAATTGTTTGAAACCCCTATCTGGTTGATGGATCAGAATATTTTGGCCAAAACCAAGCCTGAGAATGGTGTGGAAGCCATAAAATCAATTCAGGATGCTACACTTTCCAATCTTTTTGCAGGCGACAGAGCCGTGAGGTTGATGGAAGGTAGTGCGGTAAGTACAGCAAACTATTCGGTAGATGAATTGATGAATGATCTGAAAGGTGGAATTTTTAGTGAATTAAAATCAAAAAATAGTATTGACATGTATCGCCGGAATTTGCAGAAATTATATGTTGATAAGGTGATTGCTTTATTGAATCCCGGAAAAACTACTGTGAGAGCAATTCCTGTAGGTGTAACTTACGGATTTAGCATGCGTACCGTGGATCTGAATGAAACAGATCTTCCTTCTATTGCCCGTGGTCATTTAGTTGCTTTGAAAGCGGAACTTTCTGCATCATCAGCAAGAATCACGGATAAAATCAGTAAATATCATGTACAAGATTTGGTAGCCAGAATAACCAAGGCTCTGGATCCGAAATAATTTTAAATTATGCTTAAGACAAAATGGCTATTCATTAAGAGTGGCCATTTTGTTTTTATCTTTTTACTTTGATTAAACTTCGATCAAATTACCAATTCCCGGCAAAATTAACTCTTTATCTGCTGTAGAAAAAGCAGCCTTGGCAGCATGATGGTCAATCTTTATGGGTGGAAAGCTATCAAAATGACATCCGATTACCTTATTGACCTGAGCAAAATCAGCGGCAATGATGGCGTCTTCATAACCCATTGTAAAATAATCACCAACCGGCATGATGGCAAAATCAAGCGGAGGGCAGATTCTGGGTATCAACTGCATGTCAATTGTAAGTGCAGTATCTCCTGAGTAGTAAAAACAATGACTCTTATCCCATATTACAAATCCCATTGGATTTCCACCATACGTGCCATCAGGTAGTACACTGGAATGTATGGCAACTACATTTTTTACCGTAAATCCATCCAAAGTAACTTTCCCGCCGATGTTCATTCCATAGCCTGAAAGTCCTTTTGCTTCGTACCAGGACATTATTTCAAAATTACTAATGATTTTCGCACCAGTCCTTTGTGCAATTTCGACTGCATCAGCTACATGATCGCCGTGCCCATGTGAAATCAGAATATAGTCTGCCTCAATAGTCTCAGGTTTAATAGAAGTAGCCAGAGGATTTCCACTGATAAACGGGTCGAAAAGTAATTTTTTACCTGCAAATTCCACCAAAAAACAGGAATGCCCGAAATATTTAATTTTCATACTTTTTTTAAATTTCTGATAGGACAAAAATACTTTTAGTTTTTCTTTCAAAAAAATAACAACCCTTTTATGTCAGACAGTCGGGTGCTTTTTTAACTAAAATCTATAAAATATTTCGAAAAAATAGATATCTTCAAACTAAATTTCAACCTTATGATAAATCTTGACCAATATTACGAGCTTAGCCCCGAGCAGATTGAGTTTTACCAGAAAAATCGTTTCATTAAACTCAAGAATGTTTTTTGTAAAGAAACACTGGCTTTTTATGGTGAAAAAATCTCCCGGAAAGTGCAGGAACTCAATACCAATAAAGATCCTCTGGATCAGCGGGATACTTATGGGAAAGCATTTTTGCAGATTTTTAATCTTTGGAGAGAGGATCCGGATATCAAAGATTTTGTTTTTTCAAAAAGACTTGGTAGGATCGCCGCAGAATTAATGCAGGCCAATGGAGCCCGTATTTATCACGATCAGGCCCTATTTAAAGAGGGTGGCGGAGGCATTACGCCCTGGCATGCCGACCAATATTATTGGCCCCTTGCAACCGACAAAACCGTCACCGCCTGGATTCCGCTTCAGGCGATTCCGCTTGAGATGGGACCTTTGGAGTTTAGTGCAGGCAGTCATGTGATAGTTGAAGGACGAGACCTTGCGATAAGTGATGACTCTGAAACTAAAATTGCTGAAAGACTTCGGGTGACCGATTTTCAACACGTGATTGAGCCTTTTGATTTGGGCGAAGTTAGTTTCCATTCCGGCTGGGTCTTTCATAGAGCGGGAGCTAATACCACCGACCAAATGCGGAAAGTGATGACTGTCATTTATATGGATAGTGAAATGATTCTCAAAAAACCTGAAAACGAAAATCAACAAAAAGATTGGGAGGTTTGGTGCCCAGGAGCAAAAATTGGAGAGATCATCAATACAGAAATCAATCCGGTGGTTTACAGTAGTTAAGCTGCCTTTTTTGATATATTTGTTCAAAATTACTTCAAAATCAACCTATGGAATCGTCGGCTCAGGAAATAAACAGACTGTTTGAATTACAAAAAATCAACCAATATGAAGTGGCCAATGCACCCTTAAAAGTCAGGAAAGCTAAACTTAAGGCTTTACTAAAGGCATTGACATTAACTTTCAGACAAGCGTTGAGGGATGCAATGTATGCCGACTTTAAGAAACCAGCTGCGGATGTTGACCTTTCTGAGATTTTTCCGGTAACAAGCGAAATCAAGCATACCCTTTCGCATATTAACCATTGGGCTGCCAGACAGCCTGTAAACACACCTATGGCATTTTTGGGTTCCACTTCTTATATTCAATATGAGCCCAAGGGAGTGTGTCTGATTATCGCACCCTGGAATTTTCCTGTTAATCTGCTGCTTAGTCCGCTGGTGTCGGCTATCGCTGCGGGAAATACCGCCATTTTAAAACCATCAGAATTTACCCCTCATACCTCCCTGGTAATAGAAAAAATTATTAAATCGATATTTGAGGAAAAAGAAGTGGCTGTGGTGCAGGGGGCGGTAGAAACATCCCAGATGCTGCTCCAGTTGCCATTTAACCATATTTTCTTTACGGGCTCACCCGCAGTCGGGAAAATCGTAATGGCTGCAGCTGCTAAAAACCTGGCTTCAGTTACGCTCGAATTAGGAGGGAAATCGCCCACCATTGTCGATGAAACCGCCAGTATAAACAGTGCTGCAAAAAGGATTGTTTGGGGTAAATTTCATAACAGCGGCCAGATTTGCATCGCACCTGACTACGTGCTGGTGCATGAGAGTAAAAAAGATGAGCTCATTGCCAAAATGAAAGTTACGCTTAAAAATTTCTATGGAGAGGATCCTTCAAAGTCAGATTCTTATGGGCATATCGTTAATCAAAAGCATGTAGATAGGGTTAATGGCTATATTATTGATTCAGTGGAAAAAGGGGCGAAAATCGTTCATGGTGGTAAAAGTGTCGTTACCGGAAGTTTTATTGAGCCTACACTAGTGACAGACGTGCCGGAAGATACTCCTTTGATGCAAAATGAAATTTTTGGGCCGGTGTTGCCAATTATAACTTTCAAAACCCTTGATGAAGTAGTCAATAGGCTCAGCCAGGATGAAAAACCTCTTGCTTTGTACATTTACAGTAATAGCGACCGAAATATAGAATTCCTCATGAAAAACACCCGGGCGGGCAATAGTTGTATCAATCAAAATGATCTGCACTATTACAATGCCGACCTGCCTTTTGGGGGTTCTAATAATTCCGGAATAGGAAAAGCACATGGATTCTTCGGTTTTCAGGAATTTTCCAATGCCCGCGGCGTGTATCGTCAGCACCTTCCACCCGCTCTCGAAATGCTGATGCCACCCTACAATAATCTGAAAAATAGGTTGATAGAATGGGTGGTTAAGTTGTTTTGAAAAAAAGATTTGATTAAATATATTGCTGAAAATCTTTATAAATTTGTAAAAAATAAATTCTTGTAAATGAAAGTATTAGTAGAGATTTCCGATAAAAATGCAGAATTTGGCCTTGAAGTGCTAAAAAGTCTTTCATTTGTAAAGAAAACACAACGAATCTCTAAAGAAAAAGCAAAACTTTGGTCTGACTTGAAGCAAGCCACTCAAGAGATAAAACTTCATAAGGAGTCGAAAATAAAGTTAAAATCTGCAAGAGAATTGTTAAATGAACTATAAAGTACTAACCACACAAAGATTTTCCACTGAAATAAAAAGGCTTCAAAAAAAGTATCCTTCAATTAAGGAAGAATTTGCACAATTAATTGAATTGTTAGAAAATAATCCAATTACAGGTGTATCTATTGGAAAAAACTGTTATAAAATCAGGCTCTCAATTGCTTCAAAAGGCAAAGGTAAAAGTGGTGGTGCCAGGGTTATCACTTATGTTTACTTTGAAAATGAATGTGTCTATTTGATGTCTATTTACGATAAATCAGAAAAGGAAAATATTAAACCTTCTGAAATTAAAAAGATGATTGAAAGCCTTGATTTCTGATTTTTTTGCCAAAATTTTCTTTTTCTTTTTGTTTGGGAAAAAATAAAATTATATTTGCAGTCAAATAGCTGCATATTGTGAAATCGAGAAGAGATGTATTTCAGGCCATAGCCGATCCTACCCGAAGGGCGATTATCGCTTTGCTGGCAGTGCAGGCATTGACACCGGGAGCTATAGCGGAAAACTTTGATACTGCCCGCCAGACCATTTCAAAGCATATTCAAATACTGACCGAGTGTGAACTTGTAAGACAGGAAAATAAGGGAAGGGAGATTGTGTATCATCTTAATCCTCAGAAAATGAAAGAAATAGCAGAATGGGCTGAGCAATACCGCCAGCTTTGGGACACCCGTTTTAACGCCCTGGAAGACATCATGAAGAAATATTTATAAATAAATTATCCAAATCCCTTCTTCTATGGAGAGAGGGATAGGTGTTGAGGTTTATGGAACAAAAAACAAAAATACACGCTGAGCCGGGTAAACAAGAAATCGTAGTAACCCGTGATTTTGATTTACCGGTTGCCCTTGTTTTCAAGGCATATACTGAGCCCGAAATTTTAGCCCAATGGATGGGCACAAAGGTTGCCAAATTGGAATGTCAATCTTTTGGAAGCTATCGGTTTGAAACCACCGACCCGATGGGAAATGTACATGTTTTCTCAGGGACTTTTCATGAAATAGTTCCCGATAAAAAGATTACCAGAACCTTTCTGATGGAAAACACCGGCTTTGAGGTTCAAATAGAATATCTTGATTTTGAGTCAGTTTCTGAATCTAAAAGCAAGCTCACGATGCACATGGTTTTCAGGTCGGTGGAGTTTCGGGACAAGCTCCTGCAAATGCCTTTTGCTTTCGGCCTCAACATGGCTCATAATCGACTTGAAGATATTTTTAAATAAATAGAAATGTAAATACCTTAAACGTCTGTACAGCCCTTAGGTAAAAAATCATACATTGTATCGCAATAAATTAAGGGAGTTTTTGATTTTTTACCGTGGGGTTTTGTACAGACCGCCCTTTTTTTGGTTTCTTTTTTTGGGCGAGCAAAAAAAGAAACTCCCCGCCGGAAGGCGACACAAAGTTGGATATTTAAAAAATACTATTTAATCACTTTAAACCCTTTAAAAACATGTCAAAACGTAACAAAATCATCTACTGGGTAGCCACACTTTGGTTATCATTGGGAATGACTTCCACCGGAATCGTTCAGATCATCAAACTCAAAGAAGAAGCCGAAATGATGAGACATTTGGGCTATCCTGACTATTTTATGCCAATTTTGGGCGTATGGAAAATTCTGGGAGTAGTTGCCATTTTAGTTCCTAAATTTCCTGTGGTAAAAGAATGGGCTTATGCCGGATTTTTTATTGCCATGTCGGGTGCTATGGTTTCGCATATAGCGGTGGGCGATGGAGCAAAGGAATTTTTCGGACCCACTTTATTGATAGTATTAACGGTGATTTCGTGGTATTTTCGTCCGGAAGGAAGGAAAGTAGCATAAATTTCTTAAATCATTTTTTTCTTGAAAACTTATAATAGCTAAATACATTGAATCCAAAAGTTAATTTTTATTTCGAAAAAGCCGGAAAGTGGAAAGCTGAAGTAGAGAAACTCCGAAGCCTGGTGCTGGAGACAGGCCTCACAGAAGACTTGAAATGGGGTTGTCCTTGTTATACACTCGGTAAAGCCAATGTGGTGCTGATTCATGATTTCAAGGAATATTGTGCTCTATTGTTTTTTAAAGGGGCCTTGTTGCAAAATGAAGATGGGCTGCTGATACAACAAACCGAAAATGTGCAGTCGGCCAGACAGATGCGGTTTGTTAATTTTCAAGAAGTTACAGATAGAGAAGCAATTATAAAAGCCAGAATTTTTGAGGCTATTGAGGTAGAAAAAGCCGGACTGAAAGTCGAACTCAAGAAAACCAAAGATTTTGAAGTACCCGAGGAATTTCAAGCTGTTATGGATGAAAACCCGGAAATCCAGACGGCATTTGAAGCACTGACTCCAGGTCGGCAGAGGGCTTATTTATTCCATTTTGGACAAGCAAAGCAGTCGAAAACACGTGAGGCAAGAATTGAGAAATTTATTCCAAAAATCCTTGAAGGGAAAGGTTTGGATGATTGAAAATTTTGGTTTTGGAATTTAGTTTACGGAAAAATTGTATTTTTGTCTAAAACTCATTGAAAATGAATACAGTGAAAGTTGATATTTTAAATCCAAAAGCAGAAATTTTGCTTAAAAATCTTGCTGACTTAAATCTTATTTCAATAAAAAAGATTCAAATTCTTCTGGTTTTAAGAAGGCCATAGAAAAATTGAGATCAAAAGCTGACTTAGCTCCAAGTCTGGATGAAATCACTGAAGAAGTAAAAAAGGTAAGAGAGAAAAGAGATTCTAAATAATGCCTCGAAAGATTATAATTGACACAAATCTTTGGATTAGTTTTTTGATTACAGGTAATTTTTCCCAGCTTGATACCATTATTTTAGAAAGAAAATGCAAGCAAATATTCAGTGAAGAATTATTGAATGAATTTCTGTCAGTAGTCAAAAGGCCAAAATTTAGAAAGTTTTTTGAACCTGAAGATATTGAAAATCTTCTGGAAGTAATCGAAGATTATGCTGAGTTTGTAGATGTTAAAACATCGGTTTCAATATGCAGAGATATGAAGAACAATTTTTTACTTTCTCTGGCAATAGATGCAATGGCAGATTATTTAATTACAGGCGACAAAGATTTATTGGAGTTGGTAAATATTGATAATACCAAAATATTGACAATGAGTCAGTTCTTAGCATTAATTTGAAATTTTAACATCAAATTATGATATCAAAAGCACTTTCAACCGAAGAAAAAGATTCACTGCTAAAAGTCCTTAAAACCCGTTTTGAAAAAAATATGGGTAGGCATCCCGGTATAAAATGGGAAGAGGTGCAAGCCAAACTAGAGAATAACCCTGAAAAACTTTGGTCGCTTGATCAGATGGAACTCACTGAAGGCGAGCCGGATGTGGTTGATTTTGACGAGAAAAGTGGGGAATTTATCTTTTATGATTGCTCACCTGAGAGCCCAAAAGGCAGGCGTAGTCTGTGTTATGACAGGGCCGCTCTGGATGCCAGAAAGGAGTATAAGCCCGCCAACAGCATAATGGATATGGCTGCTGATATGGGCGTAGAAGTGCTTACAGAAGAGCAATATCGTTATTTACAAACATTGGGCAATTTTGACCTCAAAACTTCCAGCTGGATTATCACCCCTCCTGAAATCAGGAAGTGGGGAGGGGCACTTTTTGGTGATCGCCGATACGATCATGTTTTTACTTATCACAACGGTGCCGATTCATATTATGCTGCCCGAGGATTTAGGAGTGTGTTGAAGGTTTAGAAAAGATTCACTAATAAGTGAACTTTATTGAAAATATTTCTTTTCTTTGTATACTAATCCGTTAACTTAACGATGTTTCGAAAAATAATTTTGCACAAAAAGTACTTTTATGATTTTTATGAAAGTCAGACTGAAAAAGTCAAGGATAAGATTGACTACGTTCTTGATTTAATCAGAAAAGTGCAAAGAGTACCGGAGACTTTTTTGAAACATCTGGAAGGAACTGCCGGACTTTACGAAATCAGAGTAAAAAGTGGTACGAATATTTTCAGAATATTTTGCTTTTTTGATGAGGGAAAATTGGTAGTGTTAATTAATGCGTTTCATAAGAAAACTCAAAAAACACCCAAAGGAGATTTAGAGTTAGCGTTAAGGCTTAAAGAAGAATATTTTAAGGAGAAAGAAAATGGAAAATAAAGAGAAATATTTAGATTTTGAAGATTTGCTTGAAAAGAGACATGGAAAAATTGGATCTCAGTCAAGAGACGATTTTGAGTTAAAATCGAAGGCATTTATTATTGGCGAAATGATAAAAGAAGAAAGGAAATTAGCCAAATTATCCCAAGAACAGCTGGCCGAAAAAGCAGGTACCAAGAAAAGTTATATTTCAAGAATTGAAAATGGTAACAGTGACATTCAGTTAACCACTTTATTCAGGATTGTGGAGTCAGGCCTCGGTAAAAAGCTGAATCTGAGCATATTTTAAAAAAGCCGGAATTTTTTCTTCCGGCTTTTCAATTTTTATTCATATTCACATAAATAACTGGTTTGGAAGGGTACGTTTACCCAAAACTTTGAGTTGGCAGGCACCTCGAAAGCTTCACCGTCTGAATAAACATTTATATCAGCTTCACCATCAATTTTTACCTCCATTTTTCCCTGAATTACGGTCATAGTTTCGGCCGAACCCGTGCTGAATTCGTATTCTCCTTCATTCATAACGCCCACCGTTGACTTGCCATTTTCGGTTTTATAACCCAGTGATTTTACATTTCCCCCAAAATACTCGTTTACTGAAATCATTTATCGTTTATATTTTTTCTGCAAAAATATTCAAAAAAACAGATTCTTTACCGCTTAAATAATTATTGTTAAAACAATATCAGTGATATGTTTTTTTTGTAAAAATTTCGCAGGATGCTTCAAATCAAGGGATTTCGAAAATCGTATCATGAAAATGTAATTCTTGATGTGCCCGACCTGGTTATAGGTAAGGGTGTAATTATCTTTCAGGGGCATAACGGCTCCGGAAAATCCACCTTCCTGAAGGCCATTTCGGGTATGATTCCATTTGATGGAGAAGTGGTTTTGGGTAATGAATATTTCCTTTCGAAAGACCCGATATTGTTCAGGAAATGGGTCAATTACAGTGCTGCCGAGCCACAATACCCCGATTTTATCTCAGGAAAAGAGATTATAGACTTTTACCTTAAAGTTAAGGGTGGGAAAATGTCTGAAATTGAAGAATATGTTAAATTGTTGCATGTCAATAGCTTTTACAAGAACCCGATTGGCAGCTATAGCTCAGGTATGCTCAAAAAGATTTCGCTGATTTCTGCTCTATGTGGAGAACCAAAAATCCTCGCATTGGATGAGCTCCTGACCACTATTGATGTGGAAAGTCAACATATGTTTCTGGAAATACTAAAGCAGAAAGTAGCGGATGGGGTGAGTGTTTTCATTGCCTCACATCATGAGATTGACCAGAATATTTTGCCTGTAAATCAGTATTTTAAGGTACAAAATCAAACCATCACGCAACTATGATTTTGATCAAAACCATCGTCAGGAACTATTATAAACAAAATGTGGGCTTTTATCTGCTCATTTTTATGCTGGCATTTGGTTTTATGAAAGGGCCTGACCACAAGCGTCTGATTTTGAGTATTTTGCAGGCTCCATATATGTTGGTTTATGTGACCATTGCATGGATTTTCCATATATTGAAAACCAATTTCTTTTTCAGACAAAACCTTACCGACAGCCGAAATCTTTTTCTTAAAGACCTTATTTTGGCAAAACCGTCTTTTTTAATCTCCGAGTTATTGTCGGCTCAAATAGCCTTTAATCAGCCCTTTCTTTTCTATGCTGTAGCAATGGTCATTTTAGGATTTGCCAGTAATTTGATATTGCCGGCAGTTTTCATAATTATTATTCAAATCGCATTGATTTTGATTCCGGCGGTACATCTTTATTTTGAAATCAAAAGAACTGACGAACCCCAAGCGAGTATTTTTTCCTTGAACTGGCTTCCCCGTTTGCCCCAGCATCTTTGGTTTGTTTCTTATCTTTTCAGAAAACAACCCATGTTAATCCTGAGTCTTAAGTTCTTTTCCTGGTGTACAATATTTGGTGCAGCCCAGCTTTTTCCAACCGATGACTATGATTTTAGACTTTTAAATCTGGGAATCTGGATTTTGAGCTTAGGACAGTTTGTTTTGGGGCAAGAATATTACAGATACTTTGTAAGAAACGTTTTTTTTGAAAAAAATCTACCAATTTCAACGAACAAAAGGTTAAGTAGCCTGCTTCTTTTATCCTTGATTTTAAGTATTCCTGAATTTTATTTGATTTCGGTCAACTGGTGTCCATTGATTTCAATTGCTGATTGGCTTTCTGCTTATTTATATTTTCTTTCTTTGCAGACATTCTGGATTATTTTTCAATTCAAAGTCACCCATCCTGATGATAAAACGGATCTGAGGGTGTTTACCGCACTGGGTTTGATTTTCTTTTTAATCATGTTCAAAGTTAATCTGGCTTTAGTGGGGGTGGTCTTTCTGATTTGGGCTTATTTAATATATAACAGTCGATATCAAAATTCAGAGAGTTTTTAGTATTCATGAGGAAAGTTTGGGCTAAAGCACTTTTGCGTGTGGTCGAATGTTTTTATCCACCTGCTAAAGCTACTGGTAATTGATTTTTATTGTTATAAAATGGAAATGGGCTTTAGCCCATTTTATAAAGGTAATTATTAGGTAACAAGGGCTTTAACCAAATTTTTATTCACACATTTTTTTTATAAAATAATAATCTAATTTAAACCAAATGACGCTATTTTCATTGATAATTAAATATGGCTGGGTCAAAACCTAATTCCCAAATTCCTCAATAATCCATTATCTTTACCAATAATTTTGACTGAAAATTGGACAGCGTAACACTAATTCAAAAGTATTTTCCTGAATTGACCACCGAGCAAATCGTGCAATTTGGTCGCCTGAGAGAGCTTTACGAACTCTGGAATGCCCAGATCAATGTGATTTCCAGGAAAGACATGGAGCATCTTTATGAGAAGCATGTTTTGCACTCATTGGGTATCGCCAAGGTTTGTAGTTTTGTAGATGACACAGAAATTTTGGACGTTGGAACAGGCGGTGGTTTTCCCGGAATTCCTTTGGCTATCATGTTTCCCAATGCACAGTTTCATTTGGTTGATTCTATCGGGAAAAAGATCAAAGTTGTAACAGAAGTTGCTACAGCACTAGGCTTGAAAAATGTAAAGGCCGAGCACGAAAGAGCTGAAAAAATTCATCATACTTACGATTTTGTGATAAGCAGGGCAGTGACCCGTATGGCTCCTTTTATGGGTTGGATTCAAAACAAAATCAACCGAAATCACTACAATCCTTTAGATAATGGCGTGCTATATCTTAAAGGAGGCGATTTGACGGAAGAACTCTCCGAAATCAAAAGAAAATACAAGCTGTACAACCTTCCCGATTACTTTGAAGAGGAATTTTTCGATACCAAAAAAGTAGTTTACGTTCCATTCTGATCATGGCAGCTGTTGCAAATTTTGACCTGGAAAAAAGAACTTTGGTCATTGAGGCTCATCTAGCCCTTTATGGTTCTCTGGCAACCCAACAAATTGGTGAAAGGATAGTTTCTGAAATTAACCGGATGTGGAATGAGCCCAAAGCTGCAATTGAAGTGGACGGCACGCTTTTCGACATCGTGTTTCACGTTGATTTTGGTGTATATTCACAAAATGATATCCTGAAAATGTTTGCTGAAAACACCAGTCACCGGGTAAATTTTATCAGAATTGAAGAAAGAAACATAGCCGAACGCTCCATGATGGGCTTTGGACTGGGTGAAAACTCAGGTCATTGGCTCATTACTGACCAATTGGGTGATAGTACTACTGCAGCACATGAGTTTGGTCATGCTTTGGGCTTGCCCCACCCCGATGAGCTGGATTTCAGAAACAGTGGGAATCCTCCTATCATGGCACCAAGAGGTACTTTGGTCGATGCCGACTTCCAGTGGAATCCATTAGCCGAGCCCGGTATGACAGGCGGTACCATGCGGCCTATCCATCGGCGGGTTTGGGCTTATGAGGTTTTGAATGTGGTGAAGGATAAAATTTTGGGCACCACTGATTCGTTTACTATTGGTAATCTCAGCCCACATTTGTATGACGAAATAGGTCAACCGGCTACATTATCGGTTTCGTGATAAACTATTTTATAAAAATTGAGTCAAAGGAATAATTTTCAAATAATTACGATGAAAAAAAATATCAATATTCTGTTTACAATCCTGATAGCAGCACTGTGGTCATGTGCTCCTGCAACTACGCCTACCAGTAATAAGCCAGCAACTACAGTAACAGACAGCAGTAGTCCGGAGGCTCAAGCCAAAGCAGTAACCGATAAAATGACTCAATCGCTGGCGTTGAGTACTGAGCAAGCCGATAAGGTGTTGATGATCAATGTTGTGAATTTTAAGATAGTCAAACGTCTCAGAGAAACCAATGACACCGGGAAGCTGTCCTCAACCAAAGAAAAATATCAAAGTGAGATGAAAGAAGTGCTTAATGAACAGCAGTTTACCAAGTTTTTGACCGAATTTTCAGAAATATAACTTTGAATCAAATCCGGTTTTTACCAAAAAAAAGAATCAAAAATGAAAAGAATCCTCGCTTTCCTGATTATTGCCTTGGTTTTTGTGCAAAATATCAGCTGTAAAAATAACAAAAATGCTATAAAGTCAGGTGTAGAAGCAATTTCAAATCCTGAAAGTTTGGCAAAGCTTACCACTGATCAAATGGTAAAAACTTTGGGGCTGGACGTGGCTCAGACAGAAAAAGTTTTGATGCTCAATCTGGTAAATTATAAAGTATTACAAAAGCTTAAGCCTTCAGAATCAGAAAAAATTGCTTCAGTAAAAGATAAATATATTGCAGAGATGAAAGCCGTGCTTTCTTTGCCGCAATTTGATAAATTCCTGAAGGAGTTTGTGAAATTCTAAAATGGTAATCCTACCGCAATATTCCAGATAAGATTTTCTTTGCGATAATCTTTTTTCAGGCTAAAATCATCAATTACCCAGCGTTCTTTTCCCTCGAGCCAGGGTTTTCGGAAAGGAGTAGCAATATCCAACCTGAAAATTACGAAAGAAAAGTCAAACCGGAAGCCTATACCACCACCAATTGCCATTTCATTCAGGAAAGATTTTGAAAACAAAACTCCCGGCCCATAAATGTACTCGTCTTTGGCCATCCACACGTTTCCGGCATCGACAAAAAGGGCGGTGCCTACGAAATTATTGACCTTATACCTCAGTTCGGTGTTGAGTTCAAGTTTAATATCTCCGGTATTATTCCCAAGAAATTGCTCCGCCAAGGAGCCTGTTCGTGCATAAGTTCCGGGTCCGACACCTCTTGCCCTGAACGCCCGTAAGGAGTTGTTTCCACCTACATAAAACTGGTTTACAAAAGGAAGCTGCAGGGAATTTCCATAAGGAATACCCACCCCTACAATTGCCCTATTGGCCCAGGAAGTCTTTCTGGAAATGTCAATTTTGTATCTAAGATCCTGTTCAAGTCTCACAAACTGCGAAAAGTAGTCTCCAAAAACCTTTCCCTTTTTCTCCGGATCATTTCTGATTTTATCGTAAAGCCCAAAGAGATTTCCCGCCAAATCTAAATTTCCATTGTATGAAAACAAGCCATTACCCAATTTCCTTTGTCTTATATTTATTTCATAAGAACCGCCTGCAATGAACTGATTTTCAAGAATTACTAAAAGACGGGGATCCGTAAAAATCTCGTCAATAAAATCAGTACTGATGTTGGTGGATTTTACCAGATTCAAAGTTATGGGTCTTAAAGAATGTTCAATGCCCCGTCCTTTGGTCCATGCATAGCCTAAAGTAGCTTTTGCGGAATTTAGGTTATAAAGCCCGGTCTTACGGAAGCTCTCCCAACCAGTAGTAATGAGCGTCTTTGGTAATACTTTACTGATTTCCGGGTCGATTTTTATGAAAGGAGCCCAAAATCTTGGTATGGTATATTGTGCATCCAACCCGATACGGTAGTTGTCTTTATATTGGTTGTCTTTGTTGCCACCTACCTGAAGTTCAAGTCCGGCTTTTGCTGAAAGTTTTAAAATTTCTGCCCCCTTGAAAGTGTTGTTATTGAGCCAGTTAAGGCTGAGTTGCGAGCCCGCCAAACCGCTTGACCGGGTGATGGCATTTGCCTCCATTCTCAGAGATTTTCTTTTCTGAGTTTGCAGGAAATAATGTACGTCAATCAAGGTACTGTCCAGGCGATTAACCACTTCAAAGCGGCTGTTGATAAATTTGAAATTGCCTAAACCTATCAACCGGTTATTGGTAATACTTTGCAAGTCATTGTTGTAAAGTGTACCCGGCCGAAAGGCTATTGCATCGGAGAAAATACGTTCTTTGTATTTTTTTTGCGGGTCATCAAGAATCAGACCCCGGAAAAAATCAAATCCTTCGGAGGGCTCAATCACTGGTTTTGAGTCAACATAAACAAAAATATCATTAATCTGATACTGTCTTTGCACAGTTGGCAAAACAGGTTCTTTCAGCCCGATTTCTAATCTTACTTTTTGTTTTTTGAGTGTTGTATCAGCTTTTATAGAAATATTATCGGGTTTAAAGTAATAATAGCCTTTTCCTCTTAGATTTTTTTCAACTTCAAGTCTTTCTGTTTTTATTTTTTCCAAATCAAAAAACTGCCCCCAATTTCTCTCTTTTGCTGATTTGTAAAAATCATTGGCCAGATTTCCCTCAGCATTGTTTACAATAACTGAGTCAATGGAATATCTGAAACCAGGATTCGCGGTGTATTTGGCATAAGCCTGATATCGCATTATTTCTAAGTCTCCCAATACTTTGGCATCAAAGTATCCCCTTGATTTTAAGTACTCTGTGAGCCTGACTGCATTTCTGTTGAGGAGCGAATTGTTGAAAAAAACCGGCTCTTCTACCAGATTTCTGATTATTGGCCATTTTCTAATTTTTTCTTTTTTGATTAAATAATAAAAACCCACCTTATAAGGCACCCTGTATTTTGAGAGCGGTATTCCTATTTTACTGTTTTCGAGTGGAAGCAGCATTTCACTGAGCGTCTCTTCCAGATCGGGAATTTTCGCGGATTTGAGGGTATCAGTTTCTATAAGTTTTAGGGTGCTACCTCCATATATTTTCTGGTCTGCAGGCAGTCTTTTTTCAATACTGCAAGAAAAACTCATTGTAGCAAGTGCAAAAAGTGTCAATATTTTGAGATAGCCCTTCATTTGCTTCTTTTCAATAACTCTTTCCAAGTTTCGTAGTCGATTGCCACAATGAAACCCACGCCTGTTTCAATCACCGAACCTTCAATCACCATGTCGTTTTGGGTCTTTCGGAAAATATTAAAACGGTATCGGCCATCTTTGGATATCAGCCAGTTGGCCTGAAGATTGTCAAAAATCTCGTCAGACCGCATATCTTTATTTTCAAGCTCAAAGTTTTTTCCCACCGAAATCACCAGTCTTTCGTTAGCCAGTTTTTTACTTACACCCAGGCTCAGATTTGTATTTCTTTCACTATTTGAAGTGTTTACTCCTGATTCCAGCCCAAAATTCAAATCAAAGCCCTTAATCAGTCCCGAAGCAAAATTATTGAGACTATTGCTGATGAGCTCGCTGGCCTTTCTTCGGGCGATATCTTCGTAATTATTGATAGATTCAAAATTGTTTTTCAACGATTCCGAATTGAAAGAATGTGTAACCAACAGGAATACCGCACGGTCATTCATTTCTACTTTTTTGGCTGACGCAGACTCGTTTTTTTCGCCTTTTTCGTTGATAAGTCTGTAACCTTCTTCTTCGGCATTTTTTACATATTGCCCCAGGTCTTTTTCTTTCAAAACCACCTCAAAGTTTACCTCTGGCCCGGAAATAGGTCCCTGAAGCGTAAGGTCAACCCGCACCGGGATATTTAGTTTTATATCAGAATTGTCAGCATTTCGGAAGGGGGGATTCTTTTTGCCCGGAACATTGTAGGATGCCGTAATATCCATTTTACCTGCCATAGGGTCACCTGTCCAGAGTATATTGCTTTTGCTGGTTGAATTTATCTCAAATTCTTTTTTGATAACCTGATAGGTAAGTGCATATTTCCCTTTTTCTATATCATACTGGCCCAGCATAAACAGCTCACCATTGTTATCAAAGCCGATGTTAAATTTTCCGTTTCCGTTGGCCGAAAGCAAATCTCCCGTTAGCGGATCCATCAAAATATTGAGGGTGGCTTCGTTGGGTACATCTACATTAATGTTGACGGCATTGGCAAAACTTATTTTACTTTCGATTTTTTCTTTTTTAATAGTTTTCTCAGCGGTCTTTTTGCTAGTTACAAATTCTACAATTTCTTGCATTTCACTTCCTGCAGCCGACTCATCTTCCATCAAAAGTGTAAGCTCTGTCTTTTTGCCTACACCCACATCACCTTCTACTTTAAACGTTGTATTCTTCCCTTTTATAGTTATTTCCGGACTAAAAAATCCTTCTCCATAAAACAGCTCATTCTGACCTTTGGTGGCATCAACAAGCTTAAAGTCTTTTCCGGAAAGTGAAAGTGAATATTCAAAATCTGGCATTTTTTCAAGATTAATATCACCGTTGACTTTTAATTTCTGATTATCTTTGTCGCTCATTATCAGATTATTGAGAGATAAGTGCTTATCGGCTAACATAATTTTTTGGTCCGACATTTTGATTAATGCCCCCGTCTGTGATATTCGCCCTTCAAAGGTTTTCATCAGTGCTTCTCCTGTTATCTCGGGAATACCCAGGGTACCTTTTACTTTGAAATTACCACTCATTTCACCTTTCATCTGGTATAAAACATCAGCTAAAAAGGGCTCTGCCACAACGAGATTAAGTTTGTTGAGATTTAAGTTGAGAGCAATTTTTTGATTTTGATTTGGGAAAAAACTACCACTCATTTTTACCTCGTTGCTGCTGCCAATCAATTCAGATGACAGGTAAATTTCATCTGTTGAATTACTTTTAGCAATCCCCTGCAAATCACCCAGTTGATTTTTGAGGTAGGTCAGTTTTTTTACCGAATATTCACCCGTAAACGACAGACTGTCAGATAAATAATTTACCAATTCTACGTCAGTATCCAACGAGCCACTCAGGAAGGTAGAGTCCCTGAAAATGGCCCTGGAGAAGAAATTCAGGTCAAGATTTTGGGCGAAAACATGTAGCGGGCCATTGGGTTGGTCATTAAGTGTGGATATTCTTACCATCTGGCTACCAGCATTGGTAAATATCACATCCGAAAACTTGATTCCGGCTTTGGAGTATTCAAAATAACCATAAGGATTCCCAGCCCATGGCTCATAAAAAAGGCGTGTGCCTTCCTCATCAAATGAAACCTGCAAGGCATTGTTTTCGCTTCTTACAAACCCATGCAGTGCATGAATTTCTTTTTCGACAGAATCCTTTACCGAAAGTGCAAAATCGGCGACATTGTTTTCGAGAGTGCCTGTCAGTGAGGCATTTCTGATTCTAAAATCATTTTGGAGGATTTCAGATGTATTTGATTTGAAACCAAGGGCAGTACCGTTTCCCGAAAAATCAAAATTTAAATTCTTGATATTCAGTGAATCATATTTTAATGAAGGTAGGCTAATACTTCCTGAAATAGGCAAAAGTGGATTTTCAGAAGATATTTTAGTAACTGCTGTAATGGGCTCAAAAGCTTTCAATCCTGGCAAAAAAGCCGTAAAAACGGGGTCATAGTTGATTTTTCCATTAAAATTGAAGGAATAATTTCGTTGTGACTCAAGCGGTTTGTAATCAGGGATTTTGAAATATTTATTTATTTCGGTCAAAATGATATCGCTCAATTGGTCATATTCAAAATTACCTGTCAGGTTTAACCTCATGAAATCAGTGTTGAAATAAAGAGCTTTGCTCTGTTCAGAATTGAGGGTAAAAATTCTCAGATCACCTAACGGAAACAACTGGTCGTTTCGATAAATCCTCACATCATTGCCACTTAAATCTATTTTTGGATTTTTCGGATCTACTATTAGTTCATTGATATCAAAATTTCCTTTGACTTCGATATTTTCATCAGTCAGTCCAAGTGATTTCAGATTTACAAAATCTACTTTGGTCTTTCCGGCAACGCTTATGTTAGGATTTCTTAAGTCGACGATTCCTGTCCAGGTTATATTGGCATTTTGATCGTCAATTGCCAGACTTGTATTTACTTTTTGGTCGTTTAAGATAGCCAAAATATCAATGTTTTGATATTTTTTACCCTGATAAACTGCCTCCTTCAGATGTCCATTGATTTCTACTGCAGGATTGCTAAAATTGCTTCCATTAAAATCAACATAACCGTTTAATTTTCCAAGGTCAGGGTTTTTTATCAGTTTTCCGGCATCAAATCCGGCAAAAAGTATCTTTCCCTGATAAGTGGGATTTGAATTTATGTTATTAAGAGCCGCATTAATTTTTGCGGTACCGATATCTGAGCTGATTATCAGGTTGGTATGAATATTATTTTTGTTGCCCGAAATTGCCCCAGTGGCTGTAAAAAACTCGGGTAAATTAAGGTCTGCCGGTAGCTGAGAGGGTGGTAAGTACTTTTGGATATCTTTTCTGCTTGATTTTAAGGATTTTATATCAAAATCAAACATCGGATTGCTGAAATTGCTGATTTTTCCGGCCAGGTTCAACGAGGTCTTATCTGGCAAAATCAAAGATAAGTTTTTGGTTGTCAATTCAGTACTGTTACCACTTAACTCTCCATTTAGAGCGACCATAGCATTTTTTAGTGACTTGAAGTTCTCATTTTTTTCAAGTGTTTTTGAAAAAAACAATGCTTCTGAAGGAGCAATCTTGCTTTCCAGATTCGATAGCTTAATTTTTGAGTTTTCGGGTTTTATAGAATCTATGGCCACCGAGACTTTTGTTGTAAGACTACTTTTTTCGGTTAAAATTGTGAGTTTGGGAAGAAAAAGAATATTATTTTTTAAACTAAAGTCACTGGAAATATTTTTTACCCTAAAACCACTTTTTTCTTTGAAAGTAATTGTTTTCAGATTTCCAATTGCATCGTTTAAACCATTAATTTTTAAATTTTTAGCAGAAAATAATGCATCATTTATTGCCAGATTATTTGGATCAAGCTCCCCATTGTTTTTCTTTTTTTCTTTCAGATTAATTAAATCCAGTGTTTTAGTTAAAATTGTTAAATCACTGATTTCATATTTGTTTTCGCCCGGCAATATCTTTTCAGCTGCAAGTTGTATTCCGGCATTTTGTGTAACTATTTTTCTGTCGGAAATACTAAGATCCAGATTGATGTTTTTTGCGTCAAGTCCGGGTATTTTCAGATGTGTTTTTACCTGAGATTTAGAGGAATCAGTTGAGGCAAGAATATTGGCCTTAAGAGTCAATCCGTCTATTTCAGATTTTTTTAGGAAAAATTTACTTTTTTCCAAATCAAAAACATCAAAACCTGTTTTTAAACTATTGATTATTAGTGTTATATTATCCCCTTCGGCTTGAGACTTAATTCTTGAATTTTTTAAATTGATTTCTTTAAGTACATATTCGAAAGGAGTAGGTGAAGAATTTTTTGCAGTGGTATCTGATGCAAAAGCATCCAGAATAAACTGATAGTTTGGCTTTTTATTTTTTTCGTAAATATTGAAGTAGCTATTTTCTAGTAAAGCTTTGTTAATCAGTACTTTGTTGTTAATTAATGCTAGCATGTCAAGGTCAATTCTAACTTTTCCTGCGGAAAGGAGGGTGTCTGACAGCTCGTCTTTTATGAGTAAATTTTCAGTTTGGAACCAGTCAGGAAAACTGTAGGTAAAGTTTGATTTTACGGTGGTTTTTAGTTTTTTAGAAAGATATTCTGAGGCTTTTTGGCTAACCCATTTTTGACCGGAATCTGATTTGAGATAAAATACAAATCCAACCAATCCCAATGCTAAAAATAAAAGCAGCGATGCGATAATTTTGAAAATTGCATTTTTTCGGCTTCCTGTCATCAGGTTTTTGGAGGTTATTCCTTTACAAAAATAGAAAAAAGCCATGTATTGACCTCAAAAAACCATTAGAAAGACCTGATGGCTACTGAAAACCTGGCTATTTCTTTCAACGGAATAATCGCGTGTATTATTTCTTTATAGCAACCGGGCTACCGAGTGCCGCAAGCACTGCATCGGAGATGTTGTCACGCCCCCCGTCACCGGCGTACAAAATCGTTTTCCCGCTCATCAGCGATTCATTTTTATTTCTAAGAATCACAAATTTATATCCTTTTTGATTTGCCACTTTTTCAGCTGTATTTTTGATGTCTTCTTTAATTTTTAAGATTCCATCGCCTATCATCTGCTGTATTTCTTTTTCAGTTTCCCGTTGGAAAGCCTCCGTGGCGGATTTGATTTCCTGTACATTTTTTAGTTTTGCATTCAATTTTTCAGTTGTCATCGAATCCAGGTTCTTCATACTGTTTTGATAATCCAGGTTTTTAGTCTGATATTCCAATGCCATCTTATTAAATGCTTCCTGATAAATCTCCTGTTTCTTTTTGACCTCACTATCAAGAGTTTTTACTTTATTATAATTGTCAAAAACGTAATCTTCATAAATATACGCCCACTTAAAACCATTAGTGCTTTTGGCCTTGGCCTGAGTGGTAGTTGCAGGCTTTTTGGTTTGAGAAAACGAATAAAAACTTACCAGTGCTATCAAAAAACTAAGAATGATTTTTTTCATTTATAAAATGAGCTATTTTTTCTCAAAATAACCCATAATTGCCGACAATTGGAAATAGTTTTTATTATTTGGGAAAAAATCTGATAAATTTGTTCGAATCAGTCTTTAACCAGGTTTATGCATATGGCCTTAGTAATGAGAGTTTAATTTTCAATACATCGAGCCTCTAAATTCAAGTGGCATAGCATCGCTACCGTGATTTAATTTAAATGGGTTGTAGCCTTTACTGAGCCCGCCGAATTAAGCTGATTTGCAGCAATCTAATGTTGCAGTAGATTTTTAAATGTATAAACGGGTTTAATGTTTTGTACCCCAAAATTGATATGAGATTCCTGATTTTTGTTTTAATTATTACCCTTTTTTCCTGTAGAAAAGACCAGAAAATAGTTGAGAAAAATGGAATGATTTTAATCCAAGGGGAATCAGACATAAAAAGTTTTTGGATGGATAAAAATCCTGTGACAGTGGGTGAATTTACGCGATTTATCAATGCAACCCATTATGTCACCGAGGCGGAGAAATTTGGAGATGCCGGATTTTTTGATTTCAATACAGGAGAATGGAGTCTAAAAAAAGGAGCTTATTGGAGATACCCGCAAGGGAAAGAAGCTCAGGAGGCTCAGCCCAATCATCCCGTAACCCAGGTAAGTTGGAATGATGCCCTGGCTTATTGTAAATGGGCAAAAAAACGTCTTCCAACTAGTATTGAGTTTGTTTTTGCAGAAAAAAATGGACAAAAAGACTATGGGAATACTTATACCTGGGGCAATGATTTTTTTGAAAATAATGAATATAAAGCCAATTTTTGGCAAGGTGTTTTTCCAGTAAACAATACAGTTGATGATGGATTTTTGACCACCTCACCTGTGGGGTATTTTGGTGCCAATAAATTGGGACTTTACGATATCGGTGGGAATGTGTGGCAATGGTGCTCTGACGAAAACCATAGTCGTCCCGGCGAATTTAATCAGCGGGGGGGATCATTTTTATGCGACCCAAAAGTTTGCCATGGGTTTAAAGTTGGAGGAATATCTTCTTCGACTAAAGAAACTTCGCTAATGCATGTGGGCTTTAGGTGTGTAAAAGACGCCGAATAAATTATTTGGTTACAAATGGATTATGACTGTCATAATGATGTAATTCGTCTCTGAAAATTACCTGATATGTGCCTGAAACTGATTGATTATCAGAATAGTTACTGATTATATCCAAAGTTTTTTTAAGTAGCGTTTCTTTTGCGTCCCCTAGTGGAAAAAATGGTAAAATATTGTCATCTGTTTTGTAATCTGGAATGAATCCTTCAGTTCTGGCATTCTCTGACTGACCTTTGGCGTTATAATAGCTCGAATACGCCGGTATAATCACAAATGGAAATTTGTCGGTTTCGTCGGTCAGAATAGTGGAGATTACGCTTTTACCAAAAGTATTGTCGCCCACGGTAATCACTTTCATTTTTGCCTTGAGGGCACTGATTATCAGCTCGGAAGATGAGCAACTTGAGCGGGAAGTAATCATAAAAACCCTTGGTAGGTAGCCCAGATTATAGGTTTCGGGCACCCAGCCTCTAAGAGCTTCTGTTGTTCCAAATCTTTTAAAATATTGTTCGGTTTGGAAAGTATTGGTAATCGCCCCAAACATAGTTTCTGATGGATTAAGGTTATGAACAATAAGAGATGCAACCATCTCTGAGTTTGGGGTAAATCCACCGGGGTTGAACCTGAGATCGACGATGAGGTCATCAATGTGATTTTCTTTGAAATACTTAAATACCCGGGTGAGGTCATCATCAATGAAACTCAAAAATTGTCCAAAAGCAAAATAGCCTATTTTTCGACCATTTTCTGTAATAATTCTATAATCCAATATGGGGTCAACCTGATATTTGGATTTTGAAATTGTATATTTAAAAGTTTGATTATTAACATGAAAGCCTTCCAGTGTTACTGTGTTTTGTTCCAGGATTTTTAAAATTCCCAATTTGTTGCTCAAAGTAATACCGTTGATTTTTGTAACGATGTCTCCACGTCGTAAACCTGATTTTTCGGCAGGACTTCCTTTATCTACAAGAGAGATTACCAGTTTACTTTTTTTTATATTTCCTTCTGTGTAAAACGGCCTGTACCTGAAACCAAAAGCTACAGGGATGCCATTCCAGAAATTCAGCACTTCGTTTCGGTCATGGTGAAAATAAGAAAACCAGTCTTTTTCTTTATAAATCAGTGTTTTGAAATATTCAGCTGGAGGCAGGAGTTTGTTGGTTTTTGATTCCTCGGGCATTTGGTCTTCCCAACGGTAATTGATTTTCATTTGCTGGTATATCCAGGTATTGTCATCCTCAAATTCTTTGGAGGTGAGAATGGTTGCAGTGCTGTCGTTTTTTTGTGTCGGAGCTGGCAAAGGTTCGGTTTTAGAACATGACCAAATCACCCAGCTTAATATGGATATAATAGCAAATCTCAATTTTGTTATTGGTTTACAGGTTCAGAAAAGCAATTTCTAATAAACAGTTTGATAAAAAAAACATAAGCAAAATTTTATACGCATTTACCCTAAAATAATAATAGCAAGCCGTTTCAGACTTGCTTTTTTTATAAAAAAGAATAAGCTTTATTTTACACTGCGTCACTCAAACTTGAGAAAGTAAACTCACGAATTTTCATGGGTGGTATCAGATAGTTTTGATCTGACTCTGTGCTTACCACACGTTCGGGTATTCCTAGCGTTTCGAGGTTATTGAGCATTATAATTGGGCTTTCGTTAAACCTCAGGTTTTTGATCGGATGCTTGATTTTTCCGTTTTCGATATAAAAAGTTCCGTCGCGGGTTAGTCCGGTAAGGAGTAATGTCTGAGGATCAACCGGCCTGATATACCATAATTTTGTCACTAAAATCCCTTTTTTGGTGCTTTTTATCATTTCTTCAAGGCTGGTGGTACCACCCTCCATTATCATATTCGTAGGGTTTGGAACTGACTTTACTCCTTTTTCCTTTGCCCAGAATCTCGAATAAGTAAGATTTTTCACAACACCTTTCTCAATCCATTTCATTTTGCCGACGGCCTCGCCGTCACCTGCAAATGGAGAGGATGGAAGCTCTGGATTTGTAGGGTCAGAGTAAAAAGTCACTCTTTCATCCACGATTTTTTCGCCTAATTTGGTCTTTCCACCAGGTTTGCTAAAAAACGATCGACCCTCATCGGCACTGCGGGCATCCATACCAAAAAAGATATTTTCAAGGAGAACGGATGCTGCCGTTGGCTCTAAAATCACAGTGTATTTACCGGGTTCGATGGCTTTGGCATCAACAGAAGCCTTTGCTTTTTGCAGTGCAATTTTTGTGGCTTTTACAGTATCCAATTTATCAAAGTCACTGTATCCTTTGGCCACATAACCTGAGCCTTTGCCATCTTCCGTACGAACCGTAAGCGAGAAATTGACATTAGAGGCGGGGAAGTAGGCAAATAGCCCCTTGCTGTTCATCAAGGCACTGTAGCCATGCTGGTCATTGAGAAACCCTGCAGCCACCACTTTCTCATTTTGACATAAATTCAGACTCTGAGCCACTTTCTCAGCTCTTTTGGCCGGGTTGATATTGGCTGTTGATTCAAAATAGGCTTTGGTTTTAAGATAGCTTTGTGGCTCCAATACACCCATATATTCCGGATTTTCGGGTGCAAGTTTTGCCAATTCTTCAGAGCGACGAACCACTTTTTCAAGCGAGGCATCATCAAACTCATCAATGGTGGCCACGCCCACTTTTTTTCCATAAGCTGAGCTCACCACTATGTTTTTGTTGGTGAGAGCTCCACTGGTCGAAACCTCGTTGCGGGCATATCTGATATTACCCCGGTATTCGCCCGATATATTTATTTCGCATTCGTCGGCCCTGGAGTAGCTCAGTATTTTCTGACATAGAGCTTTGGCCTCCGCTTCATTGAGTATTACATTCATTTTTTTGTTCAGTTTTTTGAGTTTTTAATTTGGAAATTTTAATGGCAAAAGGTGTAATTAAAAAGGCAACAGTAATCAGGCAAGAGGCAGCAGTTAATTTTGAACCGGTATGACCTCTGGTGCTGACCTACTTTCTTACTTTTTATCTTTTCTTTTCACTTAAATTTTCCTTGCCGTATTAATCACATTTACTCCGTTAAACCTGGCAGTACTGCTACCATGCGACACCGCACTTACCTGTTGTGGCTGGCCTTTTCCATCAAAAAATGAACCCCCCAGGCGAAAATCTTTTTCGTCACAGATTTTAGTACAACTGTTCCAAAACTCCTGCGTATTAGACTGATAAGCTACGTCTTTCAACATCCCGGCTATTTTACCCTCTTTTATTTCATAGAAAAGCTGCCCGCCAAACTGAAAATTGTAACGTTGCTGATCAATCGAAAATGAGCCATCACCGATGATGTAAATGCCTTTTTCGACATTTTTTATCATTTCATCCACACTCAATGGTGCATTACCCGGGGCCAAAGACACATTTGGCATACGCTGAAACTGCACATTGGTCCAGTTGTCGGCATAGCAGCAACCATGCGACTCGGTTTCTCCCAAAATATGTACCTGATCTCTGATGGCTTGATAGTTAACCAATGTACCGTCTTTCACCAAATCCCAACGTTTGGTTTTTACGCCTTCGTCGTCCCAACCTACAGCACCCAATGAGCCTTCCTGCAGTTTATCCGCAAAAAGAGTTACCTCTTTTGAGCCATAGTTGAAGTTTTTGGATTGCCACTTATCTAAAGTAGCAAAAGAGGTTCCTGCAAAATTGGCTTCATAACCCAAAACTCTGTCAAGCTCCAATGGATGCCCCACCGACTCATGAATCGTGAGCCAAAGGTGGGATGGGTCTAAAACAAGGTCATATTTGCCGGCCTCCACAGACTTGGCCGAGAGTTTTTCTTTGGTCTGATGTGATGCCGCAATCACGTCTTCGAGCATGTCATAACCTTTATTGTATCTGGTGGTTATACCTGATATCTTATCCGAAGGATTTTTGCTCAAATACTCATAACCCATGCCCATAGGGGCACTCAGCGACTGGCGGGTCTCAAACTTTCCGCTTTTTGGGTCGATACAAGTAACATTAAAAACCGGCCAGATGCGATGAACATCCTGGTCAATATAAGAGCCATCTGAACTTGCAAAATATTTCTGCTCGTTGACCATAAACAGGAACGAGTTTACATAGTTGGCCCCGTTTTTCATGGCTGCGTCATTAACACCCAGCAGCAAATCTACTTTTTCCTGAATCGGCACTTCAAATGCATTTCTGCTTATCGGTGCTTTCCAGCTTACTTCGCCATAACCTTTTTGAGGGGCAAGTACAACAGGGTTTTTGAGTAGTTTCGCATTGGCTTTTGCTATTGCTACCGCTTCTTCGGCAGCTTTTGCTGTGTCGGCTTCAGATTTGGCATCCACCACGGCAGCAAATCCCCAGCAGCCATCTGCGATCACACGCACGCCCACACCGTAGGACTCGGTGTTGACGATGTTCTGCACTTTGTCTTCACGGGTTACCACAAACTGGTTGAGGTACCGGCCAATACGCACATCGGTGTAGGAGGCACCTTTGGCTTTGGCGGCATTGAGGGCGGCATCTGCGAGTCGTTTTTTAACCGCAACGTCCACACCTCCATTGAGCAGGGCTTCCGGGCTTACATTTCGGCCAATGACCGGGATATTGGGCAACATTGCCGCTCCCAATCCCATCCCTGATAATTGTAGAAAATCTCTTCTTTTCAAGGTAAATAGTTTTTAAGATTAGTGTTAAAAAAGTAAATAGCTTCTGGTTATTAGTTTAGGTTGATTATTTCCTAAGAAATCTATGATTTTATTTTGAGTAAAAATCCCGAATAATTAGAAACACAAACTTTCCCAATTCCAGAGAGTAAATATATTTAAACAAAAAGATGTAACAATACCTCTGTAGGTTGCAAAATGACAAATGGATAATTTGGAGGGGTGGATGGCTGTGAATTAAGAAAAATTAAGAGTTTTAGGATTAAGAATTTGAGGAAAATGATATTTCAAAAAAGATTTAAGAAACTTTAAGTTTGATTCGTTAAAAACAAAACAAACCCATCGGGTGGAAATTTCCGCTCGTAATGGTTAAATGGATGATGTTTGGCTTATCTCAGCTTTCTTTTTTCTTACCTCCAAACATAAAAATCAAAACAGCAGCGACCAATGCAACGCATACCAAACCAAAAACTGCCATCATGAAAATACCGTTACCGTAAGAAACCAGGGGAATAAAACTTTTAATCATTACTTTGTTGATTTTAAACCTTAAATGTATATATACAATTGGATATTTTGAATGACAAAAGTCACACAACAATAAGATACTGGGACTGGAATGAGTTAAAAATGGATTTATTTTTTATAAAAATATTCGTTGAGGTGTTGAGGCAATTGACTTTTAAGCTGGTTGAGGCATTTTACACAAACACATTCATAGGCTCCCAAACTGGTTTCAAGGTATTTCCTGATGTATTCCAACTCTTCATTGTTCAAATTAATTTTTGAACAATCGCACTTTTGTATATTATTGACCTTACAAACAAAAGGCTCGCCACATAGTGGGCATGTCTCTAAGGCGTGTTTTTCCATTTATTAATTTTTATATTGATAAAACCGGGAACATCATTGTTTTGACATTCCCGGATGATTTATTTTTATTTTTTGAAGTAAAATTTACCGGGGGCTATCTCTGCCTTTACTGAATCGATGAGAGAGCCATCAGATTTATATCGAAAAACATAGCCCGCTTGTTTGTAAGAAGGAACCAAACCCGCATAAATATTTCCAGTCTGAGGATCAACGGCCATTCCACCTCCAAAAAGTCGGTTAATAAAAGGTGTCTTAGCTTCGGCTACAGATGCCGAAGTTTTAAATGCGTAAGTTTCACCTTTTTGCTTCCAGCCGTCGGTGGCATCATAGAATGAATGGGTGAAATAAATGGTGTTTTTATCGGCACTCATCACAAATGCACCCGGTGATTTTGCGGAATTGGAAGAAGTTATTTTTATTTTATTTTCAACGGTTTTGCCGCCGGTATTGATTTTCTGAAGTTCATTTCCTGCAAAAACCCAGAGTTTACCACTGGCATCTGCTCCTATTATTTCAGAATTTAGACCAACGGGTATGGTTTGTTTTATGGCATCAGTGTTTATATCAATAACCGAAATAGTGTTTTTTACAGAACCGCTGTTTCCTACATATACTTCGTTTCCAATCAATTGAAGGTCTTCGGCACCATTTTCAACTGCAATTTTTTTGATGATTTTATTGGTACTTAAATCCAAAACGGCTACATATCCCGGATTTTTAAAAAAATTAGAAAAATCACCGGTGGCATCCCAGGCACTGATATAGGCTTTGGTTTCTGAAACCTTTATGGCATTTCTAGGATTTTCGATTTCAGTAGATGGAATTGTTGCGATAGATTTAAAAGTTCCTGCATCTACAATCTCAACGACGTCTTTTCCGGCAGTAGAATTATCAACCAGAATGACCCCTTTCCCATTAACTTCACAATAGCCCGATAAGCTTCCGGTCAATGACCTCAGGTTTTCTTTCAGAAATATATCAGTTACTAATGTATTGCCCGTTCTTTGCAAAAGACTTAAAGAACCGTTATTGTCTGAAAAATTGCCTGCATTAACCACGATTACGCCACTTTCGTAGGGTTGAGGAGTCTCATTTTCTGCTTTTTCGCATGAATTCAAAATGCCAATCGTTAGCATTGATAATAGTAAAGTATTGATTTTCATATAGATAATTATTTTTTCTGGTTAAAAATGAAAATGATATTGAGCGAAACCGATCGCATCGGCATCGCATTTTTTTTCATGTTGGGATATAATGTGTTAGTCAAATTATTTCCCTGCAACTGGGTATGAATACTGTTTTTTCTGATTTTTAATTTATACGAAATCCATCCATTCAGCAGGTAATAGGGCGGGAATGGCCTGCCGCTATGGTCAAAAGTGATAAAGCGACTGGAATTAAAAAGCTGCTGCAGGGTTACAGAACAGGCATTTTTTGTGAGCGAAAGCGTATTGTTCATGCTATGCCGAGGCACATAGATCAATTGCTTCCCAAGAATATCTTCGGTGTAAGGACCGTAAGCTTTTTGTTGGGAAGAGTGGGTGAGGGCGTATTGGAATTGGCAATTTATTTCAGTTTTTTCCAAAATCAGCTTTGTGCTCGTTTCAATTTCAATCCCTTTGGCAAGTACCTGTTGAAGGTTTTCGACCCTGTAGTTTTTGTCAGGATTCCAGTAAGTCCAGTTGTCAATCAAATTATGAAAAGCTGAAATGCCATATTGTTGATGAAATGTCTCAGAAGTTCTTCTTTTCCAGATTAAACTGATTTCTTTATTGAAACCCACCTCCGGTTTCAAATCAGGGTTGCCCAGATTGACCCAATATCTTTCGTTTAAAGTAGGCACCCTGTAGCTGTAAGCCAGATTGCCACTGAGGTTTATCCGGTCGGTTTTTCCATCAAAAATACGGTAATCTATACCCAATGAAGGTGTAAATGGTGGATTGAAACCCTGTACCAAAGCCTGCCGCATGTTCAGGGATCCGGTCAAACGCTGACTATGCTGATAACGGAGCAAGGCGTAAAAATCAGCCCGGTTTTCAGAAATTTGATTTCCGCCATAGCCATCTACTTTTGCTTCATAATGCACAAATTCTCCTCCTAATTTTAGATTGGTGCCTCTGTCACAGCTTTTTATCCAGGAAAAATCGTGTTCTGTTCTGAAAATGTACCTGTCAATGTCGGTGTGGCTGGGATTTTGATTTTCTGCCTTTCCATAGTCCATCACATCTCTGATATAGGCCGCTCGAAAAAGCGTTTTTCCCAGATTATAAGCCAAAACCACTTTGTCAGACCTGCTATCTGTAATTTCTCTCAAAGGGATATTTCCCGGCTGAATGGTCACATTATTGTCAGAAAGCCAGATGTTTAGGCTCCACATATTACCATTGTTTTTCATGGCAAAAAAATCCTGAACAATTCCTTTTTGATAGGTAGTGGTAGGTTCAACAGGGTATTGCCGTCCTTTTTGATCACTAAGGGGCTCTGTTCCGAAATTATTTTTATTGTTGGAACCATAAAAAAGTGTTTTGCCCGAAAATTTCCATTTGCCATTCTCTTTAAAAAATCGAATTCCTGCCTGAGCTGCAAAATTTTCCGAACTTTCAGCACTCACTCCGGCTATGGCCTGAATACCTTTTTGGTTAAATTTTGGTACAGATCGGAGCAAAATACTCCCGCCAACGGCATCGGTGCCCACACAGCTGGCGGCGGAGCCATACTGAATGCTCATTTCATCAAATCCGGTCATAGGTAGGGTGGAAAAATCAGACTGTCCGACTGAAGGCGAATTTACATTAATACCATTCCAAAGTACAGCAGTGTGGCTCGGTGAAGTACCTCTGAAGGATATAGTGGCCAGTTGGCCGGCTCCATAGCTTTTGAATGCTACCGGCGATTGAAACTGCAGAAAATTGGAAAGATTGGTGAATTGGTTTTGGGCAAATTGTGCCGAGTCCACAGTACGTACCTTCTGACCCGTCATAAACCTTTCGGGTCTAATGGCCGTTACCGTAACTTCACATAAAGTCTGTTCTTTTTGTGCAAAAGTATGGCTTAAGGTAGTAAAAATTACCCCTGTCAGCAAACCAATGCGTGCAAAAAAATCACGCCTTTTCATCAATAAAAAATTGAAAAATGTCCGCCGGTCTCATCCTCCGTAAGAAATCGGCATATAATTGTCCGTGGTAGGTCTCCTGACTCGTTCCTTGTTTTCATACCTTCCCGCCATGTTTTAGATGACAGTGGTAAAGCAGACTGAAAACAAACTAATGAAACTTACAGTTGCGGGGACAGTTCCCGATTTCAACGGGATTCCCAATTAAGCAAGCGGATAAATGAGGTATCCGTGTGCACCACAAACTTGCCGTAAAAGTAGGGGCGTGATTTTTAAAATCAAATTATTGAGGTCATTTTTTTGTATAAAATTTTGCTGATTTTTATCACAAAAAAACTTGAGGCTTTTTCCTTTTTAAGCTTATTGTCTAAAAAATTAAGATAGATTTTCTAAATCCAAAACCGACGCAGAATTAGGGTGTTTTATCAAAATAAATCAAATCATATTCTTTTTCTTTATTGCCAGGTATTTGTTAATCACCTCAGCACTAAGGTTTTCTGGTTGAGCGAGTAACGATTGGATTCCGTGTTTTGAAAGCTCCCGCACCATCATTTTGTTTTGTAGCAACATGCTTTTTCCTATGGTTTTGGTATAAATGTCTTTTAGGTCAGTGGCTTGAAGATCAACGATTTGAGATATTTCAGAGTTTTCAAAAAATACTACTAATAAGAGGTGAAACCTGGAAAGGGCTTTAAGGTAGGGGAGTTGCCTGTGCATTGCCACTGTGGAGTCGAAATTTGTAAAAATTACCAATAGGCTACGGTGTTTTATATTTTTTCTGACAAATTGGTACAAATATTCGAAATCAGATTCGCTGAAATCGGTTTCGAGTTGGTAGAGTGTTTCATTTATTTTTCCAAATTGCTTCATGTCTTTTTTGGAGGGTAAAAATTCGGATTTTTTGAATGAAAAACCCAAAAGTCCCGCCCTGTCTGACATCGAAATGATGGTTTTGGAAAGTGCGAGCGATCCGTTGATGGCGTAGTCAAGCAATGTTTGACCATAGAAAGGCATTTTCATGGTACGCCCCAGGTCAATGATGCTGTAGATATCCTGGCTGCGTTCGTCCTGATACTGATTGACCATCAGTTGACCTTTCTTGGCACTGGCTTTCCAGTTGATATGCCGGTAATCATCTTCGGGTGTGTAGTCTTTAATTTGTTCAAATTCAAGGCTTTGTCCTATCTTTCTGACCAGTTTTTGATTTTGAGACTGTTGGTTGGTTAATGCGTCAATCTGAAGTTTGTTAAACTGTAAAAATGAGGGATAGCAGGCCACTGAGTCTTCAAATTCAAATCTTATTTTTCTTTCGACTAAACTGTATTTTTTTAGTCTAACAAATACATTACTGCTTTTCCAAAGGTATTCCCCCCTTACAGTAGGCCTGATTTTATATTCGAGAATTGTACTTTTTTTTGCTAGCAAATCCAGCTTTCTTTCCCAAATTCTGACCTGCAGAAGCTCAGGTAAGTCTTCTACGACTCTGGCAAAAAAATGTGAGGAACTCAAATTTTCAAATTTCAGTTTGATGGTATTTGTGTCACCATTGCTGAGTTTTTCCGGCAGTTTTCTGCTTAAATTCAGAATTTCATTTTTTTGAAAAAGTATTATCGTTTCAAACAAAACTATGCCCCATATGCTAAAAAAAGCTATTTTCCCAAGCAAATATAGCCATGGCTCCAGCAATCCAAATGTAAAAATGGCGACACAAACTGCTAAAAAAGCAAAAGCATTATTGGTCAAATAAAATGACTTGAAAATCATCTTGGGATTTCAATAGAATTAAACAATTCAGTCAGGATTTCATCTTCTGTTGAGCCTTCCATTTCTGCATCGGCAGTGAGAATGATTCTGTGTCTGAGTACTGCAATTCCTACAGTTTTGATATCCTCCGGAATCACAAAGTCTCTTGCGGCCATAGCTGCCCATACTTTCGCCGCCAACATTAAGGCCAATGCTGCCCTGGGCGATGCACCGAGTTCTATTTGTTTATGATTTCTGGTAGCAAGTACTATTGATGATATAAACTTCAGAAGCTCTTCATCCACCACAATTTCCCTGATGGTTTTTCTTAATTTCAAAAGCCGGCTTTTTTTCAAAATAGGCTTTACAGTGCCTGAGAGGTCAACATGAGAAGCATAATTGAATTTCCTGAGCAAGTCTATTTCTTCAGCCGGATTAGGATAATCAACCAGTATCTTCATAAAAAATCGATCAAGCTGACCTTCAGGAAGCCTGTAGGTGCCTTCCTGCTCAATGGGATTTTGGGTGGCAATAACCAGAAACGGCTCCTCCATTGGATAGGTTTGCCCATCGATGGTCACTTGTTTCTCTTCCATCAGCTCAAAAAGAGCAGCCTGCGTTTTCGCCGGTGAGCGGTTGATTTCATCAATCAAAATCAAATTGGAGAATACCGGGCCCCGTTTATACTCAAATTCGAGTGTCTTTGGGTTAAATACCGAGGTGCCCAAAACATCAGAAGGCATAAGGTCGGGTGTAAATTGAATCCTTTTGAAGCTTGCGTCGAGCGATTGCGACAAAAGCTTGGCGGTAAGGGTTTTGGCAACCCCCGGCACTCCTTCAAGCAATACATGGCCACCACATAAAATACTGGCAATCATCAGCTCTATGGTATCTTCCTGACCCACAATTACTTTGCCCAATTCGGCTTTGATTTTTTGAACCGACTCAGAAAGTTCTGTGAGGTCAATCCGGTTTTTGAATATTTCTTCTTCCATGTGATATGTATTTAAATACGTCTCTGTAAAAATTCATCAGTTCGGCTTTAGAAACCTCTGACGAAGCATTTATGATATTGATTTGTGAAATTATTTCGAGTAAATCTTCTTTTTTACCATTTGTTTTTTGAGCTATTTTTTCAGCATTCTCCCTATTAAGGTCTTTAGCAAATATTCGGAATTGACTGTGTAGATATTCATGAAATTGTACCACGATCTTGTCGGCGATGAGCTTGTGGTCCTGATGTTTCCAGTAAAGACTCGATAAGGCCTCCACAAATTCATAAGAGGTGTTTTTATTATCCGGGATAATCCTGATGGGCTGTTGAAGCCTTCGGAAATGAATCAAAATGTAAAGTCCAATGCCGGTTAAAAACGTTATAATGGCCCATTGCAGCGGCGGATGTTTTCCTATTACTTGCCAAAAATAGCTTTCTCCCGGCTTTTCAAATTCCATATTTGGTCGCTGAATAGTATGGCGGGCATAGAATTCATCCCAAATTATAGTCCTGCTATCCCCCTCTAATTCCTCCCAAAGGCGGTTAAAGTATTGGTAATTATTTTTATGCAAAAGAAAATAGTTGGTTGTGGAAATAGGTTTTTCTAAAAAATAAATGTATCCCTTTCCATAACTCACTCGCCCAAGTGCCATTTCACCGCTGGTGCTTTTAGCTACCCATTCTACGATGTCACTTTTTTCGATGACTGCCGCCGGATACATATTAAAATCATGCCCGGGATAAGTAAAACTTATCAGACTTGAATCATTTTTTGATTTGTTCCAAATGATGGTCAGCGAATCAGTATCGTAGGGAATCGGAGGATAATTATTATAAAAAGAAGAAGACTGCTCAGGCACCAGCAGGGTATCGAGAAACACCGGAGAAATATTGATGCTACTAATAAACACAAGATTACCTTCGTTAGCAAAATCTAAAAGTCTCCAGGTTTCTTCATCATTTGGCAAGAAGTAGGGCGAAGTGATAAACATTAATTTCCCATTTCCTTCAAGTTTTTTATTGTAGTTATCAGGCTTTTCAGTATTAATTTCATAGCCTTTTTTGGCATTTTTTCTAACCTGATCAGTAAAAAAACGGATGTCATAAGGGCGGTAAGTTTTAGGTGAAAAACGCATTTCCCTGTCAAACTTCCTAGTGATTTTTGGAGTTGAATTTCGGGTAACCAAAAAATACAATCCTCCCAAAAGTCCTAAAAACAGTATTATAAACAAGACTTTTGTTTTCATAGTATTTTGTTTAAGAGTGTGTTGAAATCTTCTTTTAAGCTATGGTAGTGCTGTATTTCGAGGCCAAATTCACCAAACCACACAAAATTGTATAGTCTGGTGCATTGAGAAAACTCACCGGAATACTTCGTATTCTTTAACTCTTTTACATAGTCATGATTGGTTTTGTTAACATGAAATTTGATAAACTTCCTCTGTGTGAGCTTATAAATGAGCCATAAGTAATATAGTCTTACAGCCAATCGGAAGTTTTGTTGATTTTCTGCGTTTTTGATCTGTTCTTCAAATCCTATTCTCTCCAGTTGCTCGCTGGAATCAATCCGCGTGTCTTCTGTTATTATTTCTTCAAGGGATTCATTTTTTTTCTTAAAAAAATCAAAACTGAAATTGCTTTTTACAATCACATAAATAATACCTGCCACAAATATTCCAAGGAAAATCCATTGAAAAACTCTCAATAAATCTCCCAGAATTTCAGGAGCACTGCCCATATCCTCTCTTTCATAACTCTCCGGTTTTTTTTGTGTTGAGTCAATGGTAGTTTTTACCTTGGGTGGAGGAAGGTTTACATACCAAAGTTCAGGTTCTCTTTTTATCAGGTTGCTAACGGTAGTATCTTTTAGTGGTCCGGCAAAAACCTCAGCAGAAGCAAAAAATAAAAACAAGAATAACTTTATAATTTTCATATTTCGTGTTTGGATTTGAGGTATTCTTCCAGTGATACTTTTTGAGTAAGTTTTTTGCTATAAATAAAAAAGTAATAAACAATAAACACCCAGCTGGCTACCAAAACCAATAAAAGTAAAATGGTAATTATCAGTGGTGTGTTTTTAAATCCCGTATTTCCCAATCTTGTAATATAGCTCTCTATAAACGCAGCCAGCAAGGTGATAGGGAAGGTTCCGATAAAGATTTTTCCACTCTCCATCAAGCCTTTTTTAAACGATTGCCAGCGAGTAAGTGTATGCGGAAAAAGAAAACTCAGACCCAATATCAATCCTGCCATGGTTTCGAGTACCAGACCCATAAGCTCAAGTGTACCATGCAGCATAATAACTGCAAAAGCTTGAAACCCGAGGTTATGTTTGAAAAACATCGTTAAAAATGTACCTACCATCAGGCCATTTTTGAAAGTATGGAAGAAAGTGCCAATACCCAACAGAGCACCGGATATGTAAATGATAAGGCCCACTGCAAAATTGTTGGAAAAGATAGTCAGGAACATTTTCAAAGGTTGTTCGCTGGCGTAAATATCAAAAGGCTTGCCACGTCTGATATTGTTTTCGGTGATTTCAACATAACCCCTACCCATTACAGCGTCGATAAAATCAACTTCGAGTACCGAACAAATAGCCCCTAAAATCACAAAAAGAATAAAAAATACCGAGCTTATAATAAGTACTTTACGATTGTGACCAATAATCAAAGGAAATTCATTTTTCCAGAAATTTTTAAATAAGGGCTTTGATTTGGTTTCAAATATTGATTTGTAAACTTTAGAGGCCAGAAAATTAAGATAACTTGTGATTTTAGAATGCGGGAAATGAGATTTTGCATAGGATAAGTCGCTGGTGAGGTCTATAAAATCATTAGCTACCTCATCGGGGTTGTCTTTCTCCTGAGCTTCAATTGAAAGCCATTTTGTGCGGTTGCGGTCTATAAATGTGGTTTCACGCATTTTGTAATTTAACGATTTAGCCTATTTTGTATGGTTTGGCATTGATTTTGAAAAAATTAAAATATTATGTTTGCAAGAATAAGTTTTTCCTCCTAAACTTACAATATGAATACAATAAATATTCCAACTTTTTTAAATATTGACCTGAATTTCACACTTGCGGGTTTTGGAAGTCGCGTTTCAGCTTTTTTAGTTGACTGGCTCATAAAAATTGGTTACTTTTTTCTCCTTAGTTATTTTTTTAGCATTGATATCTTTTCGTCCAATTATGTGATAAGTTTTTTTGCATTTATACCCTTATATTTTTACACATTTATTTCCGAATGGCTCCTAAAAGGTCAAACTATCGGTAAAATGTTAATGAAAATAAAAGTGATTGGGAATGATGGCAGTGTACCCTCTGTAAGTCAATGTGCTGTAAGGTGGATGTTTTTGCTTGCTGACGGTTACCTTTTCATGATTTTGGTTTTTGTATCGCCATTATTCGCAGGCTTGTCTGTTTTTAGTCCGGCTATTGGTATAATTGCAATCACCAATTCGGGAAACAACCAAAGACTGGGTGACCTGGCGGCCGGAACTTATCTGGTGAGCACACAAGAGAATCATTTTAGCATTGAAGATACCATTTATGCCTACGCCAACAAGCGGAATAACTATCAGGTAAAATACCCTGAAGTGATTAAGCTATCTGATAAAGACATGACTATCATTCAGAATCTGTTGGAAAAATCTGAGAAAAACATTGATAATCAGTTGGCTTCGAAATTATCAAAACGTGTTAAAGAAATTTTGAATATCGAAACCCAGGACAATGACATACATTTTTTGAAGGACCTGCTGAGTGATTACAACCGGGTATCCATAGAAGAGTAATTAATTTATTTAAATCACATGAATATAAAATACTATTTTGGGGGCTTTGCCCAATACGCAACCTTTGATGGCCGTGCCAGTCGAGCCGAATTCTGGACTTTTACTTTAATAAACCTTTTCATTTCCCTGATAACACCATTTTTAGACCAGGCACTGCAAACATACTCTCCTGATGGTCAATATGGTATTTTTAATATTGGATACAGGCTGCTTGCTTTCTTGCCTTCTTTAGCTGTGGGATTCAGGCGGATGCATGACACCGGTAAAAGTGGTGTTAATTATATTGTTCCAATCTGGAATTTAATTCTTGAATTGAGGGAAAGTGAACCCGGAGAAAATGAATATGGACCCAATCCTTATGGCGTCCGGAGCGAAACCGAAGACGATCTGATAAGTCAGATTGGTGATGGAAAATGATTTTCTTTTCTTGAAAATAAAATGGACGAACCGAAAAGCCTTACAGTAGGACAAACCTCTAAAAACAACAATTATGGCATTCAATTATTATCTCAATGCAATCAAAGATCACTACGCCGACTTTGAAGGCAGAGCCCGCAGAAGTGAATATTGGTATTATACATTATTCAATGCAATCATTATGTATGGGTTATTTGGTATGATGTTTCTTGGAGATGGTATGATATTTATGTACTTCATTGTTATTATATATGCACTTGCAACGATGGTTCCGTCATTGGCAGTAGCGGTTAGAAGACTTCATGATGTAGGGAAAAGCGGATGGTTGATTTTAATTGGTTTAATTCCCCTGATCGGAGGAATATGGTTACTAGTACTTTATGTGACTGACAGCCAGGACGGTGAAAACGAATACGGTGAAAATCCTAAAGGTTTTGGCAATAATAATCATGATGAATCATTGATTCAAAATATTGGTCAGTAAATCATTTTGATCGTTGTCTTCCTATAAATCATTTCATTTTTGATAAAAGCCGGCAATCGTTTCCGGCTTTTTTGCATTTTTCGGATATACTTATAGCTTATTCGACTTTTTATTTAAAATAATTCTAAATAATAACATTGATTATTTGGAGCAATTCTAAAGAAGGTTTAGTTTTGGACTTTATTTAGAATGAGTCTAAACCTAAATTAAAATTTTAGATGTTTTCAAGGTTAATTGTTATTGCAATATTATTTCTGTCGGGCTTGGCTGTTTCAGGACAAAAAGCCTCAATTTTGGGCAAGGTTAAGGATAAGTCCGGGGAATTACTCATAGGTGCCAACATCAAGCTAAAGGGAACCGTACGAGGGGTGCAGTCCAACACCAATGGTGAATATGTCATAAAAGGATTAAATGCCGGAGAGTATGCAGTGGTTGTCTCACTCATTGGACTTAAAACTAAAGAGTTTTTAGTTACTTTAAAAGATAATGAGTTAAAAAAGCTTGATGTTGTTTTGGAAAATGAGACCTACTTGTTAAACGATGTTCAGGTTGTGGCAAGTAGAGGAGTGAGGGGGAATGAGCATCTGGCTGAGATAGAGGGTTATTCTATCAATGCTACTAAAAAAAATGAAGTCATCAAGCTTGAAAATATTAATGCCAATCTTGCAATGAACAATAGCCGACAAATATTTAGCCGCACACCTGGTATTTCGGTTTGGGAAAACGACGGTTCGGGCATACAGTTGGGGGTGGCATCACGTGGCTTAAGTCCCAATCGCTCATGGGAATTTAACGTCAGGATGAATGGCTTTGATATCACCCCTGACCCTATGGGATATCCAGAGGCATATTATACTCCGCCAATGGAGGTAGTTGATAGAATTGAAATAGTGCGTGGAGCGTCTTCTTTGCAATATGGCCCGCAATTTGGTGGATTGATGAATTTTGTCCTTCGTAAACCCGATATTTCTACACGCATTACTGTGGAATCACAAAATACTACTGGAAGCAATGGACTGTTCAGTACATTCAATTATATCGGTGGCACCGAGGGTCGTTTAAGCTACACTGCCTATTATCAGAAGCGTTTAGGAGATGGGTGGAGAGAAAATAATTACTTTAATACTGACCATGCTCACGCTGAGTTGAGTTATGCTTTTACCAATAAATTAAAAATAGCGGCCGAGTTAACATACATGACTTATAAGAGTCAGCAGGCCGGTGGTCTGACAGATGCACAGTTTTCTCAGAATGCCCGTCAGAGTTTACGGAGCCGAAATTGGTTTAGTACGCCATGGTTAGTGCCTTCTATTTCAGCCGAGTATATTTTCAACGAAAAGACGAAAATGAGCTGGAAAACTTTTGGCGTAGTTGCTGAGAGAAGTAGTGTGGGAATGGTTTCTGCCATTACTACTGTTGATAATTTAACTTCTAATCGCCAGGTTGACCGTGATTTCTATAATAATATTGGTTCAGAACTTAGATTTATTACCGATTATAAGTTTTTGGAGAAAAACAATTCACTGGCAAGTGGGTTGCGTTATTATAACGGGAATATTGACCGTCAGCAGCAAGGGAAAGGTAGTACAGGTAAAGACATGGACTTCGAAATTGAAGGCGATTTTCCCCGTGATTTAGATTTTAACAATATCAACAAAGCAGCATTTTTCGAAAACATTTTCAGGTTGTCCAATAAGTTTTTGATTACTGCCGGGGCAAGGGTCGAAAATATCAGATCAACCATGAAGGGGCGTTTTAGCATCGCAAATGGGCAGCCAAACAATCTTAATCCTATTAATCGCAATCGCTCATTTCTGTTATTTGGAGGTGGTGCTGAATACCACTTAACTTCTCAAACGGAGTTCTATTCCAATATTTCCCAGGCTTACAGACCCGTTATGATTTCTGATCTGACTCCGCCGGCTACTACTGATATTATTGATCAAAATCTTCAGGATGCCAGAGGATATAATTTTGATTTTGGATATAGGGGAAAAGCCGGTAATTATCTGAATTTTGACGTGGACTATTTCTTCGTTAATTATAATAATCGTATCGGAACCATCACCCAAACTAATACTTCCAATCAGCGTTATCAATTTCGTACCAATCTAGGTCGCTCTGTAAGTCAGGGTTTTGAAGGGTACATTGAATTTGATCCGATCACAGCATTTTTTAAGAAATCAAAAGTGGGTTATATAAGTCTTTTTGCTTCTGTTGCCTATATTGACGCTACTTACAAGGATTTCAAAACCACATCTGTTGTCAATGGGCAGATTGTGGAAGGAAATTTGTCAGGGAAAAAAGTGGAAAATGCCCCTGGGAAAATAAATCGTTTCGGGGCAACCTACTATAAAAAAGGATTTTCTATTACCTGGCAGCTTAGTGATATTGGGAAAGCATATGCCGATGCCTCAAATACCGAAGTTGCCAACGCCGCCGCAACCACTGGTGTGATTCCAGCATACACAGTTCAGGATTTATCTGCAAGTCTGAAATTTGCAAAACATTATAATATAAAAGGCGGAATAAATAATCTGACCGATGAAAGGTATTTTACCCGTCGTGCCGGAGGCTATCCTGGTCCCGGAATTTTGCCAGCAGATGGAAGAACTTTTTACCTATCAGCTGGAATAAAATTTTGAAAAGTAGTAAGGTGAATCAATAGTATTCACTTTATTTTTAATATATTATTTATAATTAGTCTAATTAAAAATGAAAAAATTATTTGTTTTATTATTGTTATCAAATGCCGTTTTGGCTCAAAATGCCATTTTAAAAGGGAAAGTCAGCACTTCAGATCATAAAGTGGCCTCTTTTGTAAATATTATTTTGAAAGGCACAAGCAAAGGTGTCTCTGCAGATGAGCAGGGAAATTATGCGATTCAAAATATAAAATCAGGAAACTACACGGTTATAGCCAGTTTTGTGGGCCTGAAAACCCAAAGTAAGAAAATTGAAATCAAAGAAAACCAGACACTGGTGCTTGATTTTGAGCTGGAAGAAGACGCTAATCAATTGCAGGAAGTGATGGTGACGGCAAACCCCAGCAAATATGTAACGGATTATCCTTCGGTTTCACTGAGATTAAAAACCCCCTTGCTTGAAATTCCTCAAAACATACAGGTTATCAATCGGCAGGTGTTGCAAGACCAGCAAATATTTGACATGCAGGAAGGTGTAATCAGAAATGTTAGCGGAGCAACACGGTCTGAACACTGGGAAAACTACGCCAGAATAGTGATGCGTGGTTCAAGAGTGGCGGCTTTTAGAAACGGCATGAATGTGACCGAAACCTGGGGCCCATTGACCGAAGACATGAGTATGGTTGAGCGAATTGAATTTGTGAAAGGTCCTGCCGGGTTTATGCTGGCAAGTGGAGAACCTAGTGGGTTTTACAACGTAGTAACCAAAAAGCCTACCGGGATATCAAAATCAGAAGTAGGAATGACCATTGGGTCGTTTGGAACATATCGTAACACCCTCGATTTTGATGGTTTATTGAGTAAAGATGGAAAAATTCAATACAGACTCAATCTGATGGGGCAAAGCAAAGGTACCCATCGGAAATTTGAATATAACAATCGAATCTCTATTGCTCCGGTTCTAAAATTCCAAATCAATCCTCGTACTTCCCTGACTACCGAGTATAATTATCAGTTTGTAAATATGTCGCCTCTTGGCTCAGCTTATGCCTATACTTCTGATGGATTGGGTACACTTCCGGTTCAGTTTTCAACTTTGGAGTCAAATATGGCACCCACCAAAATCAACGATCATTCTTTTATAGCCACATTGTCTCATGCCATTAATGAAAACTGGAAATTCACGGGTCAATTAGCCTATTTGCAGTTTAATCAGGTCGGTAGTAGTCTCTGGCCAAGTGCTATCAGCGGTGATACACTTAAAAGAGGGATGTCTGTGTGGGATATACTGGGGCAGATCAGAGTAGGACAGTTTTTTGTAAACGGGGATTTCAATACCGGAAAACTAAAACACAGGATTTTGGCGGGAATTGACATGGGCAACAAAGATTTTTATCATGACTGGAATCAGACAGGAGCAATAGAGGGTAGTGTGCCTTTTATAGTTTCCAACCCGGTGTATGGTCAGGTTGCCGGTACAGCCTATCCGGTTTTTGACAGAAGCCTAAGTGTTAAAGAAAGGGGAGTTCATTATACCAATGTTTACACAGCTCTTTATGCCCAGGATGAAGTAAGACTCCTAAAAGAAAAACTAAGGTTAACTCTGGCAGGCCGATATACCAACACCGGGGATGCAGATCCTTGGTCAGGAGCGGTTGATGCCGGAAAGTTTACGCCTAGAATCGGACTTAGTTATTCTATCGATAAAAGTACCAGTGTATATGGGGTTATCGATCAGTCATTTATCCCTCAGGCAGGAGCAAGTTTTGAGGGCAAAAAATTTGACCCTATTACTGGTAACAATAAAGAGCTTGGGCTGAAAAAAGAGTGGTTGGACGGCAGATGGACTGCAACAGTAGCCGCTTATCAGATTACCAAAAATAATGTTTTGACCACCGACCCACACCATCAGTTTTTCTCGATACAATTGGGTCAAACCAAAACCTCGGGTATTGAATTCGATATCAGAGGGCAGCTTTTTAATGGTCTTGATGTAACCATGAATTATGCCTATTCAGATGGAAAAGTAACCAAAGATACCGATAATCAGCAAGTTAATCGGCAGATTCCCGGCACTGACAAACATATTGCCAATGCCTGGCTAAATTATCGTATTCCCGAAGGAAAGTCACGGGGACTTGGATTTTCGTTGGGTGTATCGCATGCGGCTGGCCGATCGGCATGGTACGCTGAATACGACAAAAGCATTGACCCAAGTATGCCTGCTTATACCCGATTTGACGCTGCCACTTCTTATCAGGTAGGAAAATTTGGGGTAGCCTTGAATGTCAATAACCTGTTCAATGCCGATGTGTTTTCAGGAGCTTATTATTCCTGGAGTAAATTTTATTATTACCAGACAGAAGCCTACAGAAACTTCAGGTTAAGTATCAATTATAAGTTTTGATAAATTGACTTTCAAGAAAATCATAGGAAAAATACACCTCTGGCTTGGTCTTAGCACCGGGCTGGTGGTGTTTGTTGTAAGCATTACAGGTTGCTTGTATGCTTTTCAAAAAGAAATACAGGACGCTCTGCAACCATTCAGGTTTTCAAAAGTGGAAAGCAGAGAAATATTGCCCCCCTCTGAATTTGAGAAAATAGCTAGAAGACAACTGCCGGATGCTCATCTACATGCTATCAATTACCCCGGAAAAGGACGAAGCGTTGAGGCAATCTTATATGGATTGAATCCTGAGCACTATTTTATTATTTATCATAACCCTTATACGGCGGAGGTTATTCATGTGCAAAATATGGAGGAAACCTTCTTTCATTGGGTGCTGGACGGGCATTATTATTTGTGGCTACCGCCCAAAATCGGTCAGCCAATCACCTCTTACGCAACTTTGATTTTTGTTTTTATGATTATCACCGGTCTTGTACTTTGGTGGCCAAAAAACAAGGCAGCAGCCAAACAAAGGTTTTGGTTTCGTTGGAAAAATACTACTCAATGGAAGCGAAAAAATTATGATCTTCACAACATTCTGGGTTTTTACAGCTCGGTTTTATTGCTTATCATTTCAATTACAGGCATTTTCTTTGGTATTCAGTGGTTTACGTATCTTATTTATAAGGGTACCGGCGGTGAAAAAGAACTACTTTTTAAAGAGCCTGTTTCTCAAAAAAACAAAAGTATAGGTTTTAAGAGACCTGTTACAGACTTGGTTTGGGAAAAAATGAAAGCTGAACACCCGAATGCAATTTCACTTGAAGTTCATGCGATTGAGTCAGATTCATCGGCTATCGGAGCCAATGTCAATACCCGGGAGGATATGTATTGGAGTATCGACTATCGGTATTTTGATCAATATACGCTCGAAGAAATCCCGGTAAATCATGTTTATGGAAGGCTTAAAGATGCAAATGTTGCCGATAAACTCATCAGGATGACTTATGATATTCATACCGGAGGCATATTAGGCTTTTCAGGCAAAGTTCTGGCATTTTTATTATCTTTAGTAGCTGCCAGTTTGCCAGTAACTGGTTTTATGGTTTGGTGGGGCAGGAGGACGAAAAACATTCTTTAAATACGGACTAGTTTTTTAAATTGTAATACTGAGATTTTTTTTGATTCGTTTAAAGTCTTCTTAGTGTTTTACATTAAAATTCATAAGCCAAATATTAAGCAATTTGTTAAAAAAGCTTGTTGTCACTGAAAAGATGACATTTGTTACAAAAATAAAATTCATTATTCCTGATCTTTGCAAATAATTCTATTTTTGAAGTATTCTCATTGTTGGTTAATACAATTTTGTTTAACTTTATGTTATTAAAATGTATTAGTTTCAGTATTTATTTCTTGGTAAGAAATTAGAATTTCTTTAAAATTTGCTAAAAAATATTGAAATATGAAAATATATACATTTCTTTGAATCAAAATTTTTAAACAGGCGTTATTTTGGAAATTGCTTACAAATTAGATCTTGAAAAATTAGAAAAAGCAGCTTTGGTTTTAAAGACCGTCGCACACCCCATAAGGCTGGCGATTGTAGAGCTTCTAACTGAGCGGGAGAGCCTTTCTGTAAATGAAATATGTGATTTATTGGGTGGAGAACAATCTCTGATTTCCCATCATTTAATCAATATGAAACTCAAAGGCGTTTTAAAGTCAACCAGAGAAGGTCAGTTTATGTTTTATTCTTTGAAAATTAAAGAGATTACTCATTTGATGGATTGTATTGAGAATTGTACATGCAAAATGTAGTTTTTTGCGTGTCTAATAAATGAAAAAAACAACATATATTCATAATAAGTTTTTTATAGATTGTTGTTTATTGATGATTGGAATTGTAATAGGATAAAAGATTGGAATTGAATAATTTATGGAATATTTAGGCTACATTGGTGCTATTTTAATGGGTATGTCTCTTGGCTTAATAGGAGGAGGAGGTTCTATTCTCACAGTACCAATATTAGTTTATCTTTTTTCGGTTGATGCGGTTGTTGCAACAGCTTATTCTCTTTTTATCGTTGGGGTAACCAGTATTTTTGGATCTTCAAGCCATTTCAGACAGGGCAATATCCACTGGCGTACTGCCATCGTTTTCGGAATACCATCTATTTTATCGGTTTATCTCACCCGGAAGTTTTTAGTGCCGCTTATTCCTCAGGAGATAGTCACCATTGATGATTTTGTGGTAACCAAACCCATTTTTATGCTTTTGGTTTTTGCTTTATTGATGGTTGTGGCATCTTATTCTATGATTAAAAAGCCTTCTAAAGACAAAGAAACCCTGGAAGAAGATGAAATAGATTATGACTATCCTTTGATTTTACTTGAGGGTGCGGTAGTGGGGGGTATCACCGGTTTCGTGGGTGCCGGTGGCGGTTTCTTAATTATTCCGGCACTGGTGCTTTTGGCCAAGCTCCCGATGAAAAAAGCCGTTGGTACATCGTTGGTAATCATAGGTTTGAAGTCCCTTATTGGGTTTACCGGTGACCTTCATGGCGATACCGCCATTGACTGGAAATTCCTTCTGATTTTTACGGCTATAGCTGTAATCGGGATATTTATTGGGAGTAATTTATCGAAAAAAGTACCCAATGAAAAACTCAAACCGGCTTTTGGTTATTTCGTGTTAGTAATGGGTATTTATATTATCATAAAAGAGGTGTTTTTTTAAATCTAATTTTTGGAATCATTAAATAAAAAATAAAAACTATGGTACTTGAACAAATTTATACGGGCTGTCTTGCTCAGGGAGCCTACTATCTGGAGTCAGAAGGCGAATGTGCCATTATTGACCCCCTTCGTGAAGTTACGCCTTATATCGAAAAAGCACAGGCAAATGGTGCTAAAATCAAATATATTTTTGAAACGCATTTTCATGCAGATTTTGTAAGCGGTCATTTGGAACTGTCAAAAAAAACAGGTGCAGAGATAGTTTTTGGACCTACTGCCGTGCCGGGTTTTAAAGCTACTGTTGCTACTGACGGTCAAATTTTTGAATTAGGAAATTTGAAAATCAAAGTGTTGCATACTCCGGGTCATACTATGGAATCCTCTACTTTCCTTCTTATTGATGAGAATGGAAAAGAGCATTGTATTTTTTCGGGAGATACTTTGTTTATAGGAGATGTGGGTCGTCCTGATCTTGCCCAAAAATCAGATCTTACCATTCAGGATCTTGCCGGACACTTGTTTGATTCGCTTAGAAATAAAATTATGACTCTTCCCGATGACCTTTTGGTGTACCCGGCTCATGGAGCTGGCTCGGCTTGTGGTAAAAACATGAGTAAAGAGACTTATGATACATTGGGCAATCAGAAAATGTTTAATTATGCACTGAGAGCCAATATGACCAAAGAGGAATTCATCAAAGAAGTGACCGACGGTCTTGAATTGGTTCCTCCGCCATATTATTTCCCTAAAAACGTAATGTTGAACAAAGCCGGAGCACAGGACCTGGATCAGGTAAAATCACAGGCTCAAGCCCTTTCAGTTGAGGCTTTTGAAGCCGCCGCTAATGAAACCGGTGCTTTGATTATTGATACTCGTAATCAGCAGATTTTCAAGGATGGCTTTATCCCAAATTCAATATTTATTGGAATCAAAGGCGATTTTGCACCATGGGTGGGTACTTTGATAACTGATATTGAGCAACCTATTCTTTTAGTAGCCGAAGACGATATGATTGAAGAAGTTATCACCCGTCTTTCAAGAGTGGGTTATGACAATATTCTCGGTTATTTGAACGGTGGTTTTGAAGCCTGGAAAAATTCAGGGAAAGAAGTGGATACCATCGTTTCGATTCCGGCCACCGAGTTTGCTGAAAGATTTAAAAAAGCAGAAGGTAACCTTGTGGTAAAAGATGTAAGAAAGCCTACCGAATATATGGCCGAGCACGTGGAAGAAGCCATGAATATTCCTTTGGCCAATTTGAGCAAAAATATGGTTGAATTCTCAAAAGATGAAGATAATTACATTCACTGTGCAAGTGGCTACAGATCTATGGTGGCAGCATCAATTCTGAAATCAAGAGGTTTTGACAATGTAATTGACGTTGCCGGCGGATTTAAAGCCATTTCTGCTGATACTGATGTTCCCTGTACAGACTACGTTTGTCAGTCAAAAATGAAATAAGCTTTTTCTCAAAAAGCAAAAATTGAATAGGATTCTTGCAATGAATCCTATTCTTTTACGATTGGAATCAAACCTTAAAAATCTTATTTTATGTTAGAAATTATTAAATCTCCCTGGCATTGGTCTGTGGCAGGAGTTCTTATAGGACTCACAGTGCCAATTTTATTGCTGATTGGAAATAAAAATTTCGGAATATCTTCTTCTCTCAGGCACATTTGTGCGGCATGTATTCCTACTAAAATTCCTTTTTTCAATTATGACTGGAAAAACGAAATATGGAACCTGTTTTTTGTGGGTGGTGTCTTAATCGGTGGTTTTATCGGGAATTTTCTTTTGGGAAATCCTGATAATATTTCCATCTCACCAGATACCATGAAAGATTTGCAAGCCTTTGGAATATCTGACTTCAAGGGACTCATGCCTACTGATCTTTTTTCCTGGGATAACCTGTTTACCCTAAAAGGATTGGTGTTTTTTGTCTTGGGTGGATTTCTGGTAGGATTTGGTACACGTTGGGCAGGCGGATGCACTTCAGGACATTCAATTATGGGTTTGTCAAGTTTGCAATTGCCATCATTGATTGCCACGATTTGTTTTATGGTTGGCGGAATATTGATGACTCATTATGGCTTACCACTGATTTTCGATTTAATCAAATAATTTTTCGAAGTTAAAAAAGACTTTTATAATTAAGATTTAGGTAAAATGAAATTAGACGATAAAAATATTTGCGATGCTCCAAATGAGTCAAAGGTTAAGTCGGAAAATAATCTGAAATACCTTTTGGTGGGAGCTATTTTCGGGATTGTATTTGTGAAAGCCGAGATTGTTTCCTGGTTCAGGATTCAGGAAATGTTCAGGTTTCAAAGTTTTCATATGTATGGCGTAATTGGCACTGCGGTGGTTGTGGGTATTATTTCTGTATATATCCTCAAGAAATTTAACATCAAGACTTTTTCAGGAGAAGAGATTGTTATTGCAAAAAAGCCAAATAATAAAGGTGTGATTTACGGTGGGCTGATTTTCGGAATGGGTTGGGCCATTACCGGTGCTTGCCCGGGACCTTTATTTGCCCAAATCGGCAGTGGTTTTGGAGTTATAACAATCACCTTGCTCAGTGCCATTTTGGGTACATTTACATACGGAGCCTTTAAAGATAAACTACCTCATTGATTTTATGGATAACGAAATCAATCCCCGCCGTAATTTCCTGAAAAAGTCATTATTGGCCGGACTAGGCGTGGCTTCAACTCCGGCAGTTGCAATGAGCCAAGTACGGGAAACCGTTGGAATAGGACAAATAAATAGTAATGTTGTCACCTTTCTCATAACTTCCGATATTCATGCCCAGGTCAATACACATGATGAGTTTTTTGTTGAAAATGGTAAGCACGTTTTCAAGAAAAGAGGTGGGCTGGCGGTTTTGAAAACTATGATTGATACTTTGAAAAAAAGTAATCCCGATCAGACTATTGTGTATGATGGGGGTGACTTTTTCCATGGTCATGCCCTGGCCACTTTTACCGAAGGGGAGGCCTTGATTCCCCTTTTCAATCACTTAGGCTACGATTTGATGCTTCCCGGCAATTGGGAAGTAGTTTATAAGAAGAAAAAAATGCTCTATGATATGGGGCATGCTAATGCTGCGAAAGTATGTGCCAACATGTGGCACGATACTACAGATGAGTTTAATGGAGAGCTGGTTTATCCGCCTTTTTGGATCAAAAACATGGGGGGTACTAAAGTAGGAGTCATAGGCTATACCGATCATCTGGTACCCAAAAGACAATCTCCGGCTTTCAGTGCAGGTTTGCGTTTTGATCATCCCGAGAAAAATCTTTCCAAGTATGTGAAATATCTGAAAGAAGTAGAAAACTGTGGGGTCATAGTGGTGGTAACACATATCGGATTGGCACAACAGGTAGGTCTCGCCAATAATCCTGCGGCACAAGGGGTTGATATAATTATAGGAGCCGATACTCATGAAAGACTCCGAAAACCCATCAAAGGTAAATACACTGACGTAGTGGAATGCGGTGCTTTTGGCTCATTTGTGGGTAAACTCGATCTTAAAATTGAAAACGGACACATGACCGGGTATGATTATAATTTGCTCGATGTGGATCCGGTAAAATATAAGCCAGATGCTAAGGTTCAGGCTCTTGTCAATAAAGCTATGGATCCTTATAAGAAAGATTTGGATAAAGTTATAGGCACCTCAACGGTTCCATTAATGCGATACTATGTGATGGAAACTCCCATGGATAACCTAATAACCGATGCCATCAAGTGGAAGCTTAAGCCTGATATTGCCCTTTCAAATGGTTTCAGGTTTTGTCAGCCACTGTCATCAAAAGACCCCAAAACAGGATTGGTAAACATAACGGAAGAATTTCTTTGGAATATGCTCCCGCTTGATTCTGAGGCTAAAACAGGGATAATAACCGGTTTGCAGGTCAAAAAATGGCTGGAACAGGAGCTTCAAAATGCTTTTGCCCCTAATCCGGCTAAGAGATTTGGGGGCTGGTTTGTGAGATATTCCGGCATGGAAGTAAATTTTACAATCGCCAATGAAACCGGAAAAAGAGTTAACTGGGTAAAGATAGGAGGTAAGGAATTGGTAGATGATCAGGAATATTCGATTGTAGCATGTGAGAGGGAAGGAGATCCCAACGATACACTCTGCCGAATCGAACACGTCAAAAATCCGGTAAAACATACCATAATGATGCATGACATCATCAAAGAATATCTCAAAGTGTATTCTCCAATTTCTCCCAAACTAGAAAAAAGAGCTACCGCCACGGATGCACCCGATACGCTTTTGACGCAATTGAGAGGATATGATTATGAATTTATGTAAGATATGAAATCAAAATCTCCTAATTCCGGATTTATCATTTTGCTCAGAGGATCACTGTTTTTGATTGCTTTGGTGCCATTTTTTCTTTTGTATTTGTTAGCAGATAACCTGGATTTGATTACAAATAAAGAACAATTTGCAGGTACTTTAGTTGGAAAGCCATATGAGGCTCCTTTGTGGAAACCCATGACTATGGAGGCCGTAATTCATGAAAAAGATCCCGAAATGATAAAATATGGTAGGGGACTAGTGGCAAATACTTCCCAATATTTAGGACCCAAAGGTACTGTATCACCGATTTCCAATGGTATGAATTGTCAGAATTGTCATTTGGATGCAGGTACTCGTCCCTGGGGCAACAATTACGGAGCTGTTCTTTCAACTTATCCAAAGATGCGGGCAAGGTCTGGGTCAGTAGAGAGTATCGAGAAGCGAGTGAATGATTGCTTTGAGCGTAGTCTCAACGGAAAAGCACTTGATTCATCGAGTAAAGAATTAAAAGCTATCGTGAGTTATATCAAATTTGTCGGGAAATATGTGGAAAAAGACAGCATTCCTAAAGGAACAGGAATTTGGAAACTCAAATACATGAATCGTGCGGCGAGCCCTGAAAAAGGAGAGCCAATTTATACAGAAAAATGTGCCAGCTGTCATGGAGAAAATGGACAGGGAATCAAAAATTCTGAGGGAACTGCGTTTACTTATCCTCCCTTATGGGGTGCCCAAAGCTATAATCAGGGAGCCGGTTTGTTCCGCCTTTCGCGATTGGCGGGTTATATCAAAACCAATATGCCTTTTGGTACTACATACCAAAAACCTCAGCTTTCTGACGAAGAATGCTGGGATGTGGCAGCATTTATCAATACAAGGCCGCGTCCATCAAAAGACTTAAGTAAAGATTGGCCTGATATTACTAAAAAACCTGTTGACCATCCTTTTGGCCCTTACGCTGATCCTTTTCCTGAAATTCAGCATAAATTAGGGCCATTTAAACCTATTGAGGATTTTAAAAAGTCAAAAAAATAATTGTAATTTTCTGAAAAAATATTAAAAATGAAAAATCTGATATTTATATTCCTCCTGGTTTCCGGAAGTCTTTTTGCTCAAAAAACTGACGACGGCAGCACCCATAAAGTGGTGTTCCAGTTTGTCTCCGGGGACAGCCTTTCTCAAAAGTCATTGGTCAATAATTTAAAAAATTTAAGAGAAGGTTGGCCTAAGGCTCAGGTGGAGGTTGTTTTTCATGGCAATGGCATATTTATGGTAACTTCTGAAAAAACAACTTACATGAAAGAACTCATAGATTTTGCAAGAAACAAAGATGTGAAAATGGTAGTTTGTGGTAATACCATGAAGCAAAAAAAGATTACCAAAGAGCAATTGTTGCCATTTGTGAGTGTGGTTCCAATGGGTATTGGTGAAATCATCATTAAGCAGGAAGAAGGCTGGAGTTACATTAAAGCCGGTTTGTAAAAAGTTGATTGATGGAAAAGGTCATTCCCAAATATACCATCGAGCAACTTAATCAGTGTGACCATGGGGTCAGAATGAACATTGACATCCGCAGGCTGGAAGACCATATAGCAAGGTCTTCAGATGTTCGTTTTCCACATCGGCATGACTTTTACAATTTAATCTATATAACCCGAGGGTCCGGAACGCATGATGTTGATTTTAAGAGATTTAATATTGAGCCACACCAGCTTTTTTTTATGAATGACAGCCACGTGCATGAGTGGTACTTGTCGCCGGATGTAGCTGGTTTTACTATGTTTTTTAAGAAAGAATTCTACAATGTAGCCGAACCCATATATTCATTACCCAATCTGCCATTTTTCCATAACAGCGTGAATGAGGCCCAGATGGTAGTTTTTGAGCCTGAAGAAGCTAAAGTTGTTGAGCATCTTTTTGAAGATATGCTATCGGAATTTGTCAGGAACCACAAACATTGCGAAGCCATCATTAAAACTATTCTCAAAATCATTTTAATCAGGTCTTTAAGAATATATCAGCCCCATTTTGAAAGAAACGGCTCCTCTCATAATCTCAGTAAGCTGCATCAGTTTGAAAGTTTAATTGAGCATAATTTTATTAAGATAAAAGCAGTAAAAGATTACGCTAATCTTATGAATTTGTCACCCAACTATCTCAACGCCATTACATCAGCCTGTATTGGTAAGTCTGCAGGTGAAATGATTCGGGATAGGGTCATTTTAGAGACCAAAAGGCTGCTGGCACATTCTTCCCTTTCTATATGTGAGATGGCCTATAAACTGGGTTTCGAAGACTGCTCCTATTTTATCCGAATATTTAAAAAAGATGTTGGTTTTACTCCGGAACAATTCCGGAAATCTTTGATGGAAAGGAAAAATTAAAATTAGATATTTTGATAAGAATTTAAATGTCTTACGATTTTTTGGCCTATAGTTTTATTTTTTATTGATTACAAATAAATCCTTATTATTTAGGGCATTACAAAGGTTCTTGTAAATATTTCTTTGATTAAGGAAAATAACAAAATAAGTAAAATGTACCATTTAATTGGTAAATCTTCTTATTAGTTGACCTTGCATTTAAATTTATCTTTGTGAATATTTTTATAAAAAATAATATTTAATCAAGAAGATTGAAATCGCTTTAAATTATGAGTCATCATCAGATAATTATTGTGGGCGGAGGAAATGCCGGGATTTCTGTGGCAGCCCAATTATTCAGGAAAAATAGTAAACTTGACATAGCTATTATCGATCCTGCCGATAAGCATTACTACCAACCTGCCTGGACCCTCGTGGGTGGTGGAGCATTTGATGTGCAAAAAACCGTCAGAAACGAGGCCGAAGTGATGCCAAAACAAGCCAAATGGATCAAAGAGGCTTGTATGTCTTTTCAACCTGAAAAAAATGAAGTGACCACCAGTGGCGGTACATATACTTATGATTATCTGATAGTTGCACCAGGAATTCAACTCAACTGGGGGGCCATAAAAGGTTTGCCTGAGACTATCAGCAAAAATGATGTTTGTAGCAATTACAGTTTTCAAACAGTCCCTTACACTTTTGAGGTTTTGAAAAATTTCAAAGGCGGAAAGGCCATTTTTCATAATCCTCATACCCCGGTAAAATGTGGAGGAGCCCCTCATAAAATTATGTATCTGGCGGCTGATTATTTTCGAAAAAATGGACTGCTGGATAAAGCCGACATTCAGTACTGGAGTGGTGCAGCACGTCTGTTTGCGGTGGATAAATACGAAAAAACCCTTTTGGAGGTCTGTGAAAGAGCCAATATCAAGCTCAATTTGATGCAAAGATTAGAAGAGATCGATGGGCCGAATAAAAAAGCAAGATTTGTGGGTATGGCCGAAAGCAACATGGGTCAGGAAACCTGGGTTGACTACGATATGATTCATATTTCACCACCACAGTCTGCACCTGACTTTGTAAAAAGTAGTCCCCTTGCCAACGAACTGGGTTGGGTAGATGTAAACATTAATACTTTACAGCACAATAAATTCAATAATATTTTCTCACTGGGAGATGCAGCCGGTTTACCAATTTCGAAAACAGGTGCGGCCATCAGAAAACAAGCACCTGTGGTTGTTGGAAACCTTCTTTCATTGATGGAAAACGAGAAATTGGGTAACTCCTATAACGGTTATACCTCTTGTCCGTTGGTGACCGGTTATGGCAAATTGGTACTGGCCGAATTTGACTATAATAACACCCCGATGGAGACCTTCCCATTTGACCAAAGTAAAGAGCGTTGGAGTATGTATCAGCTCAAGAAGCAAGTATTGCCAAGAATGTATTGGAGTCAGATATTGAAAGGAAAAGCCTAACCTAAACTATTTTCAGCCCGATGCCTGTTGAGATTTCAACGGGCATTTTTTATTCTAAAAGCTTATATTAAAATCAAGGAAAAAGGTCCTGTGTATTTCACTTTTCATTCATCAGTTTGAAGCCACTCGCTACGAGGATTACTCCAATTAAAAACATTATTATATGCAGCGGATTAACCTCTTCGACCATTAAGACCTGAGCAAAAATCCAACCGCAGAGGATAACACCCTGAAAAATAACCATAGCTAGTGCGGTGGATTTGTTTTTAATCAGAAAATATGCGGCTACCAGGTTAAAGATGCCATTGATTACAAATAATACAATTCCGGGTATTAAGAATGAATCAAAAGGAGAGAATTTCAGGAAATCGGTTGTCATTCCCATCTTTTGCCCGCTTGGGTCAATAATGAACAAAAATCCGGCAATGAGGGCGTTTACTGCTGTTAATAATAATAATGCAAATGTAATTTTTCTGGTAATACTTTTCATGGTACTGATGTTTGAGCCAACAAAAATAGACCATTAAAAATTTAAAATATTGGTAACGAGTCAGATGTAAAAGTGATTTTTGCTGTTTTTTTTGGTAAAACAGATTAGGTTAAAATTGAAAAGAAAAAAATATGAACAGTTAAATTATTGTAATTCTCATTTCCTCACAACCTCCTCATTAACACCTCAGTCTGTTGTTTTTTCCATTCAGCAAAGTCTCCTTCCAGAATATGTTTTCGGGCTTCTTCTACCAGCCAAAGATAAAAACGCAGGTTATGTATACTGGCGATCTGAGCTCCGAGCAATTCCTGGCATTTAAGAAGATGCTTTAAATATGCCTTTGAATAAAAGGTACTGGCATATCCGCCCAGATTTTCGTCAATAGGGCTGAAATCATCCTCCCATTTTTTGTTTCGGATATTAATAATTCCCTGTGTCGTAAAAAGCCAGCCATTACGTGCATTGCGGGTTGGCATCACACAGTCAAACATATCCGTACCAAGAGCTATTCCTTCGAGGATATTTTCAGGCGTACCCACACCCATCAGGTAACGAGGTTTTTCTTCAGGCAAAATATCGTTTACAATTTCAAGCATCTCATACATATCTTCAGCCGGTTCACCTACTGAAAGGCCACCAATGGCATTTCCGTCCTGGTTTTGATCCGCAATAAATTGTGCCGATTCTTTTCTTAAATCTTTGAAAACACTACCCTGAACTATAGGGAACAACGACTGGTGATGACCGTATTTGGGTTCTGTGGCTTCCAGGCGATTGATACATCTTGAGAGCCAGCGATGGGTCAGATGCATCGATTTTTTTGCATAGGAATATTCACAAGGGTAGGGTGGGCACTCATCAAAGGCCATGATTATATCGGCCCCGATAATCCTCTGAATGTCCATCACATATTCCGGCGTGAAAAGGTGTTTTGAGCCATCAATGTGCGAATTAAACTGCACCCCTTCCTCTGTAATTTTCCTGATTTCTTTCAGACTAAATACCTGATAACCACCAGAATCGGTAAGAATTGGTTTTGGCCAACCATTGAATTTATGCAGCCCTCCTGCTTTTTCCATGATATCAAGACCCGGTCTGAGATAGAGATGATAGGTGTTTCCCAAAATAATCTGAGCCTCCACATCGTCGAGTAGTTCCCGGGTGTGTACACCTTTCACAGTACCTGCTGTACCCACCGGCATAAAAATCGGCGTAAGAATTTCGCCATGGTCGGTGGTGATTTTACCAGCCCGGGCTTTGGTTTTATCGTCTTTTTTGTTGATTTCAAATTTCATGTTGCAAAGTTCCGAATTTTATAGCAATATTTATTATTGATTCCCTTGCATTAATCATCTTAAAATTCCCTGCTTTTTATTTATTCTCAAAAAGCATTCTTATTTTTGCACCGAAAAAATTCTTAATTCCCTTAAAATTTGGAAATTATACTACCCGTAATACTCCTGTTGGCGATAGTAATTCAGCTGATATATATACTTTTTATTTTTACAAAAGTGGTTGGTCATCAGGATTTTGAAGCCGATGAAAAACTTCCTCCAGTGAGTATTATTATAGCTGCTTCTAACGAACTCGAAAATCTGAAGGAGCTTCTGCCAATTCTTGATCAACAAGACTATCCTGATTTTGAAATACTTATCGCCGACGACAGATCTTCAGATGGCACGTATGATTATTTGTTGCTCAACGAAGACAAACTGAAACATCTTAGTTTTTTGAGAGTTTTGGACTTGCCTTTTCATTTTACAGCCAAAAAATATGCTGTTACCATGGCAGTAAAAAAGGCCAAATATGAAGTTTTACTTTTTACTGATGCCGATTGCAGGCCGATGGGAGACCAGTGGATTAAAACGATGGTATCTCAATTGACTGAAGGTAAGGAAATTGTATTGGGTTTTTCAAAATATCAGTATTTGCCGGGAAGGCTCAATTCTTTGATCAGATACGAAACTTTCCAAACCGCACTGCAATATCTTTCTTTTGCTTTGGCTGGAGTTCCGTTTATGGGAGTGGGTAGAAATTTGCTGTACAAGAAATCTTTATTCTGGAAAAATAATGGATTTACCAGTCATTTTGGTTTATTGAGCGGGGATGATGATCTTTTTATCAACGAAACCGCCACTGGAAAAAATGTGGCTGTTAGTATTTCTGAGGAAGGTTATACAGAATCAGAACCCAAAAAAACCTGGTCAGAATGGTTTGTGCAGAAAAGAAGGCATCTTTCTGTGGGGAAAAAATACAAGTTTCGGGATAAGTTAAATCTCGGCTTGCTCTGGTTTTCAGGCTTGACCGTCTGGTTTTCATGGATTCCTGTATTTTTTTTAAATCCGGATTGGTATTATGCTCCGGAGTGGTCCAGAATTTCGGCAGAGTGGTTAAAAGAATTTGGTCTGGCTCATTGGTATCCATTTAATGATTGGATGCGTCTGGTTTTAGGGGTGTGGGCTTTGTGGTTAATTATCAAGTGGATAGTGCTTGCTAAAGCCAATCATAAGCTGGGAAATACTATAAAAACCTGGAAAATTCCCTATTATGATTTTATGTATGCCATTTATCTTTTGATTTTTGGAATCATTACTATTTTTTCTAATCCCAAAAAAATACGCTGGAAATAATAATATTTACCTTGGGACGGTGAAGTACATCACGGTAGCTATTGCACTGAAAACCAGATTGGGCAGCCAAACGGCCAACAAAGCCGGCATGTTACCCGATTCGGCGATTCCCTTACTCATGATATAAAATAATATATATACAAAAGCCAGTACAAAACCGATCGCAATCTGCAAACCCACACCTCCACGGCTCTTGCGAGCGGATACTATAAGTCCCATCATGGAAAGAATAATTACTGCAAAAGGAGTAGCAAAACGCTGAAAATATTCAATTTCGAAAGTTTCGACTCCTTCCGAGCCTCTGGAATTAATCAGAGCAATCTGCTTCCTCAGTTGAGGTATCGTCATAGTTTCATGGAGGTTATTGGTGTTCTCAAAGTCACCCGGATACATATTGATGGTGGTGTCGAGAGGCGTACTAGCCTGACTAAAAGTCAGTTGGTCTTTCATGATTCCGATTTTCCTGATTCGGTAATCATAAAGCTGCCATTTATTAATAGAATCCACATACACCGCCCTGCGTGCTGAAAGTTTTTCAACCAATGTACGGTTTTCTATTTTCTCAAGCGTAAAATCATAAGCCGTTTTACTGGTATTATCATATGACGACAAATAAGCATAAACATTTTTTTCTACTGCCATATGAATATCTCTGTCAGAGAAATAGTATTTGTCTTCAATGTATTGGTTCTCAAAGGCAATTCTGGTTTTATTGGCTTTGGGGAGAATCCATCCAACCATGATAAACGAAAACACAGCCACTACTGCTGCCCCGATAAAATAGGGGTACATTAGTCTTCTGAAACTGGTACCGGTACTCAAAATTGCAATGATTTCGGTATGGCTTGCCAATTTCGCAGTAAAAAATACTGTAGAAATAAATATCATCAGGGGGCTGATGTAATTGGCCCAGTAGGGTGCCAGATTGAGGTAATACTGAAGGAAAATGGCTCTGGTAGGTGCCTGGTGCTCAATGAAATCATCGTTTTTTTCGACAAAATCAATTACAATAATCACCAAAACTATAATGAAAACGGCAAATACGTAGGTAGTCAGAAATTTTTTGATCAGGTACTTGTCGAGGGTTTTCATTCAGTTTAAAAAACAATTTTTGCTCAAAATTAATGCAAAATTAGCAGAAAACGGCCTAAAATTCATTTTCAGACACAAAGCTATTCAAAATTGAGTAAGGTGGGGATTTAAAAAAACTTAAAATGGGTTTTTGAAAGTTTATTTGTTTTAAGTAGCCTAAAGAACTTCTTTCAAAAGCTCCTGTAATTCACCTGGGGTTAAATTTTCTTTTTCAGCTTTATCAAAAATAGTGAGTAGAAAGACGGTTTTATCTTTATTTACCAAATAAGTAATTATTCTTGCACCACCACTTTTTCCTTTTCCTTTACTTTTTATTGCCAGACGTATTTTATAACAATTGTGACCTAATGGAACACCTTTTGTTGGATTTAAGGCCAACAGCTCGCTGAGTTCAGCTAAATCTTTAAGAAGTGAGTTGTATTTTTTAGTAAGATTTTAGCATCACGTTCGAAACTCCTTGTCGTTAAAATATTATATATCTGCTAAAAATTCATCCAAAGTTCTAAGCTTAATTTCACCTTGTTGATGAAGCTTTACATCTTCCAGACCTTCTTTTATTTTTAAAAGCAAATCATTTTTAGATACAAAATTTTCATTTTCAATTAATAAAGAAGCAAGCTGAATCCTGTCCTTTTTGGGTAATTGAATTGCTAATTCAACGAGTTGATTAACAGTAAGTGGAATATTCGCATTTAAATTAATTGTTGTTTCCATATTGTTACAAAATGAAATTTAGCTGAAATTTAACAAATCGTTTTTGCTTTTAATTTCTAAATTATTGTAAAAATAATATTTCTCTGAATTAAACCAAATGCAATTAAAACAAAACCTTGCTTAAAGTCCTCAAACTAAGATATATAATCAATAGGCCCACAGCAACCATGGCAGGTTTTCTCGGGATTTTATTGACCAGATATGCCCCTATAGGTGCGGAGATTACGCCGCCGATTATCAATCCTGCTATAACCTGCCAGCCGTTTATTCCTCCAAAAAGTAGAAAAGTGATACCACTCGCAAAAGAGACAGCAAACTCAGCAGCATTAACTGAGCCAATAGTATATCTTGGATCGCGGCCACGGCCAATCAAAGTGGAAGTTACAATTGGTCCCCAGCCACCACCACCTACTGAGTCCATAAATCCGCCGAAAATGGCCAAAAGACTAAGTTGCTTGGTAGGTTTTTTGGGTGTTTTTTTTCTTAAAGCTTTGATTATGATTATGGTAGCCAGTACAATCATATAAAGTGCGATAAAGGGCTTGATTTTATTGCCATCAATGATGTCTGAAAGTAAATAACTACCAATAATGGCACCCAAAACGCCAGGAATAATTAGCATTTTTGCCAGTTTTTTATTGATGTTGCCAAACCTGTGATGTGAAATCGCTGAAGCCCCGGTTGTAAACATTTCAGCCACATGTACACCCATACTGCTCACTGCAGGCGGAACCCCAAAAGACAATAAAAATGAAGTAGAGGTAGCTCCATAGCCCATGCCCAAAGTACCATCGACCAGCTGAGCGAATACTCCGATAATGAGAAAAATAAAAAAGTCGGAATTTAGACTATTGGTGATATTATTAACCGTAAATTTTCCGGAATAATTATAAATCAAAATAGAAAACAAAATCAACAGCAAAGTACCCGGGATTATATACCATGCATAATGAGAATTGACTGATTTTGAAACACTTTGAATTTTGCTTTTCATATTTTTCGAAAAAAAAATTTCTGCAAATATAGCTAAAAAATATTAACTCTATAAAAATAGTAGAGTAATATTTTCTTTTTTTATATCCCTGATAATAATTCTCCGGCTTTCCTGAGCGTTTCGTCATCTTTTGCAAAGCAAAACCTCAAAACTTTATCATCTGTTTTTTTGTGGTAAAATACTGAAACCGGAATTGAGGCTACTTTTATGGTTTCTGTAAGTTCACGGGCCAGCTCAACATCTGGTTTGTCTGTAATATTTCCGTAAAAAAGATTTTGAAAGAAGCTGCCTCTGCTTGGAACAAACTGGAATCTCGATGAGCTTAATCCTGAAAGAAATAAGTCACGTTTTTGCTGATAAAACTGAGGGATTTTCTCGTAGTTAGCTTTATCCTGCATGTACTCTGCCAAGGCATATTGGGCAGGAGTGAAAGTTGAGAAAGTAAGATACTGATGAATTTTCCGGAATTCAATGCTTAGTTTTTCCGGTGCCAGGCAATAGCCAATTTTCCAGCCGGTGATATGGAAAGTTTTTCCAAATGAGCCACATACAAAACTTTTCTCTCTTAGTATTTCTGATTTGCTTAACGATAAATGCGGGGCTCCATCAAAGATGATATGTTCATACACTTCGTCGCCTATCAAAAAAATATTCCTGTCTGAAATAATCTTTTCTAATCTTTGAAAGTCGAGGTCTGTTAATATTGTCCCACTAGGATTATGCGGTGTGTTTATGATGATAAGTTTGGTCTTTGGGCTTATCTTTGACTCAACCTCATCCCAGTTTACCGAGTAATCAGGATAGCTAAGACTTATATACACAGGCACTCCGCCATTAAGCTCAATAGCCGGTAGATACGAATCATATGCGGGTTCAAAGACTATGACTTCATCGCCAAAACTAACCGTGGCGGCAATAGCAGCAAAAATCGATTCAGTGGCTCCCGAGGTAACAGTGACCTCATGCTCAGGATTATATTGGCTTCCGTAAATCCTGTTTTGTTTTTCAGCTATAATTTCCCTTAAAATAGGAACTCCTGCCATAGGTGCATACTGGTTGTAACCTTCTCTGGTATAGCGGGACAATAGCTCGGTAAGCCGTGAGTCAACCTCAAAGTTTGGAAACCCTTGTGATAAATTTATGGCACCATGCTGATTTGCCAATGCCGACATGGTGGTAAAAATGGTAGTACCGAGGTCGGGTAATTTTGATTTGAACATACTTTAATGCACCACCGATAACACTTTGTACCAATCTTCATGACTCATTTTGACCTTGGTGGCCTCGGCTGCATTTTTGATTCTGTCAAGATTTAATGAACCAATGATGGGCAAGGCTCCCAGTTGAATCAACCAAGCTACTGCAAGCTGCTCAATATTAATATTTTGCTGTTGTGAAATTTCGTTCAGAATCTTCCTGACTTTAATTGCCTTTTCAGAGCCACCATTCAGGATTTCACCACCCGCTAATGGAGCCCATACCAGCGGTTTACTGTACATCTCTTTCATAAAGTCCAGCCTTCCGTCAAAAATGGCGTCCGGTTTGAGCAAATTGAGCTCAAGATGGCTAGTCACAATGGGGATATTTAAAAATTTTGAAAGCAGTTTGTGCTGGCTTGTATTAAGATTTGCAATGCCAATGTGTTTGGCTTTTCCTGTGTGAACAATATATTCCAGGGTAGAGGCAATTTCTTCTAAATCAGTGATATAGTCAAGACCTTCCAGTAAAAAAATATCAATGTATTCTAAATTCTGGGCAGCTAAAAATTTATCCAGACTCTGTAGAAGGAATGACCTGGAATTGTTAAAATAAGTCAGCCCATTGCTTTCATGTAAACCAAATTTGGCAAACAACACCACTTCTTCACGTTTGATGCCCAGTTTTTTGATTTCATTAAAAAATATTTTTTGAGAATTTGAACTCACCTCATAATTTCCCAAATCAAAAGTATTAATTCCCAGTTTGATACATTCATCAATCACATTTTCGGCAAGTTCATCTGTCAGGCCACTTTCATGCTCCCATCGCCAGAAACTGTAAATCGCTTTCGAAACTTTTGGTCCGCTATCACTTAAATATATTTTTTCCATTTTGATAATTTGTTATAAGTATTTTGTGCAAATTTATTAAGCTTAACGAGAAACGGAGGTTTTTTTATTTAATTCAAAATACTGCCAGTTTTGTTTTTGATTTTCAGCATATACCGCCACTGCCACTTCAAGAAAAGAAAAAGGCTTTTCAAATGTCAAATCTACATAAGAATAGCATACTTCTGACTTTTTGTTCACTACAAAAATCCCCGGAAAAGGTCCGTCTTCCTGTATTCCCGGAATATACTGCCAGGGTTGATAGTGTTCATTAAAAACGCCAAACTTTCCTGCAATTCTAAAATCATTGTCTTTGATAACTGAGAATTGAGGTTTTTGATCGTTTAAAAAATCAAAAATTTGTTCCTGGGCGGCATTGACTACCAAAAATGTTTCTCCTCCAAGTGCTTTTAACTCTTGTGCTGACTCGTTAAGTCTTGCCAAATGAGTGCGAGCGTATTCGTTCCAGCAGTTGGGCAAAAAGCTGAGTACTTTTATGCCTGACTTAAAATATCGTTCCGACATTCGTTTTTCCACAGATTTAAGATCGGAGGTTTTTATCACTTCCATTTCAAAGTTCTGAACTTTTGCTCCTTTTTGAAGAGGGAAAATTCTAGAATTGTTTTTCTGAATCTTAATCTCTGTGTCCCAAAATGCAGGATCGAATACTTGCTCACTCATTGATTTTTAAAGGTTTGGCTGAGGTGTAACTCTCAGGTATGGTTTGATACTTTTATAACCTTTCGGAAATTTCTGATCGGCCTGCTCATTGCTTACGGCCGGCGTAATAATCACATCTTCACCGTTTTTCCAGTCGGCTGGAGTAGCAACCGAGTAGTTGGCTGTCAATTGTAAAGAGTCAATTACTCTTAAAATCTCCTGAAAATTACGACCGGTTGATGCCGGATAAGTAAGGGTAAGATTTACTTTTTTATCAGGTCCGATGATGAATACTGATCTCACAGTAGCTTTTTCTGAAGCATTAGGATGAATCATATCATACAATTCAGCCACTTTTCGTCCCTCATCGGCAATGATGGGGAAATTGAATTTTACATTATTAACTTCCTCGATATCCGGTATCCAACGGTTATGAGAATCCAGATCATCCACCGATACGGCAATCACTTTAACATTCTTCTTTTCAAATTCACCCTTCAAGAGGGCAGTTTTGCCTAATTCGGTGGTACAAACCGGAGTAAAATCTGCCGGATGTGAAAACAACAAAGCCCATGAGTCGCCGATCCATTCATGAAAATTGATGGTGCCCTGAGTAGTCTGAGCAGTGAAATCGGGTGCGATATCGCCTAATCTGAGTGACATAATATGTTTTTTTTTGTTTATAAATTAAGTAATTCTTGCAATAGCTTTTCTCCTTCTGGCCAGTCGCCAATGCCCGATTCGGAGTTAATATGCCCTTTTGGCCCCACATTGATGAGCTCAGCACCCCATTTTTCTGCTAACTCACCCGCTCTTTCAATTTTGCAATAGGGATCATCGGTGCTGGCTACCAGATAGACTGGTATTTTAAACTTAAAGTCGGGTAGGGTAGTGAATTCATGTAGAAATGCAGCTTTGGCATTTTTTTCTACGTCGGGAGGTGCTACCAATAATGCCGACTTTACATTGTTAATCACATATTTGGCATACGTATGAGCAAATGACAAAGCACCCAGGCTATGTGCAATTACAACGTATTCGCTTTCAGAATCTTTTATTTGTTCCAATATCGCTTTTGTCCAATACTTCTTTTCAGTATTGGTAAAGTCAGAGAGCATCAATCTCTCAGCATTTGAGGCATATTTCTTTTCCCACCGGCTTTGCCAATGGTTTTCATCAGATCCCTGATAGCCTGGAATGATTAAAAATTTATTCATTAACTATATAGTCTATCGAAATAGTAGAATAATAACACAAAAGTATATAATTTAGTTTCAATACAAAATTTTATTTCAGAAAATTTGCCGTAACCAACAATTGCCCCAGGTGCCGGGTGCTGTGATCGGCAGCATGAAAAATCAAGCCGATATGAGTGGAAGGGATTCGCTTTCTTCCTACAAATCTAACCTCCGTTAAGGTTTCAGGTTTCGTGTTTTTTAGCTGAATTATTGATTTTTCTATTTGTAAATCAAATTCTTGCAAAAGTTTCTCAATAGTTATGGCAAAGTTTTCCACACCTTCATTTTTCAGGAAAAGGAGTTGTGTTTCGGTCAAAACTTCGCTTCTGGCATAAGTAAAAAGCCGGTCGAGTACCCCACTCAGGTGCTGTAAATGGAAACCCGCGGAGGCCATGCCTTTTGGTTTTTCCCATAGTTTTTGTTCAGGAAAATTTACCAAAATTTCCTTTAATTCCCGTTGAACCTGTAGCAAAGCGTGTGCTGCAGGTTGTAGTAAAGCAGGAACTTCAGGAACCGGACCAGTCTGCCAAATTTCCGCTAATGCACTCATTTGAAAAGTATCAATGCGATTATTAATGTGATGATGATATTGAATAATTGTGCAATGAGAAATGCATAGAGAGGTTTACGACCCTGATGCGAAAACAGATCAGAAAACCGGGTTTCGAGTCCAATACTGGTAAATGCCAGGGCAAACCATAAGCCTTGCAATGCTTTTAGCCCACCTTTTACACTATCGATAGTTTCTGATGAAATAAAAAATGAAAACAATACCGAAGCGGCAATAAAACCGATTACGAATTTAGGGAATCGCTCCCAAATAACCCCAAGGGTAGGTTTCGCTTCTTTCACTTCGGCGGATTGATTTTTAGTGAATGTCCAGTAAACCGATATAGCAAAAGCGGCGATTCCCAACAATACATTTTGTGAGAATTTTACTATCGTGCTGATTTTCAGAGCCTCCTCGCCCACCATTGTGCCAGAGGCTATCACTGCTCCGGTGGTGTCAATGGTTCCACCCAGCCAGGCACCGGTTACTGTTTCTGATAAACCAAGGGTTTTTGCCAAAAAGGGCATAAAAATGATCATAGGAATGGCGGTAATCAAAACCAGGGAAATGACATACGATAGTTTTTTGGAGTCACCTTTAATGGCACCTGAAGTGGCAATGGCTGCTGAAACACCGAAAATGGAAACCGCACTTGATATCATAACAGCCAGCTCACGGTCAATTCCAAGTTTTTTAGATATCCAAAAGGCGAAATACCATACGGAAACTACTACCAGTAAAGCTTGAATTAATCCCAGGGAACCCGCTTTCAGGATATCTCCAAAAATTACGGAAGTACCCAAAATTACAAGTCCGATTTTAACATATAGCTCGGTCGAAAGTGAGTTTTTTAACCAATCGGGGACTTTGAAAAAATTGCTGATCAAAAGCCCGATAGTTAGACTGAAAATTACCGCCTCGAGGTTCCAGTTTTTCAGGAAGGCGTTTCCAGCCAGAATGAGGGCAGCCACCGTCAGCAAATAGACTACAGGGAAACCAAGAATGGTGTCCCTGACTTTTTTTCCTAACGTAGCTGTGGACAGAATCGCGATGGCGTAAACCAGCAGGAAATTGAAAATTATTTTCAGAATATTTTCGCCATTTAAGACTTTTTCAGGCAAATCGGCGGCCGATTCCCAACCAAATGACGGCGAAGGTATTTTCAGGCCTGTGATCGCCAAAATGATAATCAGAAAGCCATAGACCACCACGGTCCAGTCTTCAGTTAAGGCAAAGTTTTTTTTATTTTCAGACATGGTTTATAATAATTTGGGAAAAAACTTCCCGGTTTTCTTCTTGTAATCAGGGTATTGAGAATATTTTTCAATCAACTTTTCTTCTTCATATTGGGTTTTAAAATGGAATAGCAATGCTAAAATAAGTGAAACCAATATTTTGAACCAGCTTTCTCTGTAAATGGCAAATCCTAAAAAAGCGAAAATTAATCCTGAATAAATGGGATGCCTTACTAGTCGGTAGAATCCGGTTGTGATAAGTTCGCCCCCCACTTTTGGGGTAGGGTAGGCAGTCAGACTTTTGTCCAGATTAAATAAAGAGGTGAAAACTACAATAAGACCCAGAATAAATGCGGCCAGACCGGAATATTTGATGATATATGGCGAGGAATAGTGTGCTGAGACAGGTAAAAAGAATATTATAAACAGGAAAAATTGCATCCCAACCAGCCAATAGTCTTTTTTCTGAGGTGTCATATTTTGAAAATTTATGTTAGCAAATCTAACGTAATTTTTGTGTTAGCGAAAAGTGCTTAAATTAAAAGTTGTATGAAAATATCCAAAATGTAAGCTTTAGTTTTAACGTTGGTAAGGAAATTAAAAAACAAACCTTAAGGTTACACCGTAAGTACGAGGGTCACCTACTATACCGGCGTATTGGCCGGCACTTCCCGGTGCTGCAAGCAGCTGCTCATAATAGTTTTTATTGGCAATATTTCTACCCCAGGCATAAATCGAGATACCATTGGAAGCTCTGAAACCGGCACGGGCATTTAACAGACTATACCCATCGATATTCAGGTACTGAGAAGGTGATGGGCTGGAAGAGAATTTGGAACGGTAAAACAGATCGGCACCTACAAAGTAATTACCCCCTAAACCAATCAATTGACCTTTATGTGAAAATTCGGCACCTAATGAACCTGCATATTTCGAAATACCTGGTAACTCACCTCCTGAAACATCTTTGAATGCCTGAGTACCACCAACTTCTTCAAGCGGTACAGGGGCATTGGTAAACTTTACATATTTGCCATCGGTGTAGGCAAAGGCTGCATTCAGTGTCAAATGACTACCTGCTCTCAAACTACCGTCTAATTCTATCCCTTGTACCCTTACTTTTTCGGCATTGGCCAGATAACCACGGTTAACCCCCGGTTCTGGAGTTTGTACCTGAGTTTGGTAATCTTTGATATCGGTTTGGAATAAAGTCAGGTTCAGTATAGCGTTTTTGGTCGGCTTGGTTTTAATTCCAAACTCTTTATGATTTACCAGTTCAGGTTTTACCTCTGCCAGTTCTGTTAATATTTTTCCGCTTGCGGTAGGCAATCCACCCACATTGATACCAATTGGTTTATAACTTACTGAGTAAGTGGCAAATCCGTTTATTTGTTTGTTAAGTTTATATTGTAGCGACAATTGTCCCGAGAAGTTACCTGCATCAGCGTCTATATTGAATTTTTGACTCGTATAAACTCCATTTTTCAGTGCCAAAAGTGCTGCATCGGTAGTTTGGAGTCCCCCATAAGTTACTCTTGAGTAATCGGCTACTTTTTTGTCGTAATTATATCTTAAGCCGGGTAAAACGTGGAGTTTTTCGGTAATCGCCCAGTCCACCTGAGAAAATGCCGCCAAGCTCGTTGATTTGATGCCATAGGTGGTTTTTATTCCGAAATTGTCAAATAAGCCGGGCGTCTTCCAAAGAGTACTGGTTGAATTTTGGGCAAATCTCCATTGGGCTGATCCTGCTTCTTCAGTATGCACCGGATCTGTACTCAAATCCTGCCATAGTCCATATACACCCACAACCCCGCTGATTTTTTCGTTGATTTTTCCCGAATATCTTAGCTCCTGCGACCATTGGCTATGTTTCGAAGTTCCTGCCGAAACCGTAAAAACCGGTAAACCTATGTAATCACGGTCATTGAGGGGATCCCATTTCCAGTATCTGTAGGCAGTAGTCAATGTAAGTGTACCTGCACCAATTTTAAAATCGGCGTTAAGTGACCCACCACCCAAATCGTTTCCGGCTTTTGACTGTGTATCCAAATCCACCTTTCTTTCAAACGCACTTTTGTAGGGTAGGGTATATCCTAAATCGGCTATGATGGCATTAAACTGACGGTACGCTGCTCTTTTGGTCGTAACCACACCTGCAACTCCCCAACCATACCCATCGGGATTTTGTGAGGTGGCGTCACCGGTAAGTGAAATTTTTATTTTGTCAGTTGGCGTAAACAGCAATTGCCCTCTGATTCCCAGGTTATTAATATCGTTGATGTAGCTGTTGGTATGGACGTTGAAAAGCGTCCCGTCGCGTTGGGTTCCTGAGAACGACACACGGGCAGCCAGGGTCTTTGAAAGTGGGCCTGTCACTGAGGCCTTCGCCTGAATGTACCCATAGTTTCCGTAACTTACTTCAAAACTACCACCCGGCTTAAATTCAGGCAGGCGGCTGGTGATGTTAAATGCACCCGATGTGGTGTTTTTACCATACAATGTTCCTTGTGGGCCTCTCAAAACTTCCACTTGCTCGATGTCAATAAAATCAAGAGCAGTGGCGGCTGGTCTAGCCAGATATACGCCATCGAGGTAAAAACCAACACCCGGATCAATTCCGTCATTGGTAAGGCCATAAGTTGAGCCCAATCCTCTGATATTGAGGGTGGTATTTCTTGGGTTGGAGGCATAAAGTTGTACCGTTGGTACCAATTCTTTCAGGCGGTTTACGTTAAATGCACCTGCATCTTCGGCAGTTGAGCCTCTTACAATTGAAATTGGAATGGGTACATCCTGAGCTGCTTCCTGGCGTCTTCTGGAAGTGATGATGACATCAGAAAGAATATTGGAAAGCGGCTCCAGTTTGATATTAACCTCACTGCTATTGATAATTTCTTCTTTGGTTTGATATCCAACATAAGTAATCACAAGAGTAAAGGGAAGTTTTTGTCCTGTCGTAAGTTTGAAATCTCCGTTTACATCAGTTTGGGCTCCGTTGGTGGTTCCTTTGATGCTTACTGTGGCTCCAATAAGCGGCTCATTAGTAGCTGCATCTATTACTTTGCCGGTAATATGGGCATTGATTTGTGGATTATTTTGGGCAAATACGCTGACCGAAATCAATACAGCCCACACACTTAATGTTGTTTTTAAAAATTTCTTCATTAATTTGTAAAAGTTTAATTAAAAAATATCCTGCCAGGCAATTTTTGCCGGGTACACTTGACGGTGAAAAATGTTTTTGGTTAAACGTCGCCAGTCTGGTTGCCGCCGGACTGGTTTTTTTATGCAATCTTAATTAATTCTATTTAGTCTATAAAAATAGTAGAGTAATAAATTTCAAATATTATATTTTTTCATTAAAATAATCCAAAATTATATACGAAAAATATAATCCAACAAAACGATTTTACGATTCCTCCTATAACAGGTTCAATTAATTTTCTGATTTGCATTAATTCTATATTGATTTTCACAATATCAAATGTTTCTGTTAATTTCAAAATTGGTTCATAGGTTTTGGGAATTATTCCTTCGTTTTTCAAATTATTAATTTGGATGTAGTTTATACTTTAAAATTCCTCAAGGTTATTTTGAAAATATGCTTTTAAAAAAAGTAGTATTACATATTGACTCGTTTGATTTTTTTAAGGCGTTGATAGTCAGTCTAATGCTGGTAAGTCCTATGGTGTGGGCTTATCAGACCAATCAATATCAGATGGGTTTTTCGGTGTTGATAGGGGTGATGTTTGCCTATTTTCCAAATATAGAGGGCAACCAAAAACATCGTATTTTCGGCATGGCAGTAGGTCTATTTTGGGCTATGGTCGTATTTGGTTTGCAGCTTTTGCTCAATGGTCAGATCTGGTGGGTACGGCTTCCCATCATGTTGATTCTGGTTTTTATTTCCTCCATGCTTTCTGTTTACAACCAACGGGGTGCCATGGTGTCGTTTGGGGGCATGTTTGCGGTTGTAATGGGTTTTGCGGTTCAGCATTTTGAAGTGCCGGTGTCTGATATTTTGGCGTTGAGTTTACTTGGAGGCACGAGCTACCTCATCATTGGAGGCTTGTTTCATTTGTTTTTTCAAAAAAGACATACCCAGCTTTTATTGGCAGAATGTATAGGACTTACCGCTGAATATCTGGAGAAAAGTGAGGAAATGAAACTCGGGAAAATCGCTGACAATCAATTTCAATTGCTAAAAATCCAGAATCAAATCAATGAAAATCACGAACTGCTGAGGTCAATACTGATGCGGGAATCCAAAATTAAGGTAGGATCCAATCAGTCGCGGCGTTATTATCTGATTTTCAGGGAGATGATTGATATCTATGAAATGAGTCTGGCCACGCACTCTGACCATGAAGATTTAGAGGAGACTTTTGGTGAATATAAATATCTGGCAGATCCGTTTTTTGAGGGAAATGAAAAGATTATCAGAGAGTTATATGATTTTTCTGAATGCCTTAGATACAATAAAACTTACGAGAACAAGGCAGATATTAAGAGTTCCATTGACAAAATCGAGCAAAATATTGCAGAGTGGATTGCTATAAAAAAGATTCCTGCGGCTCGGGAAGGAGCACTTTTTTTAAGAAACAAAATTGATATCCTCATAAAGCTGGATCAAAAAATGGCCCTACTTTTCAGGTTTTATCACAATCTGGTAGAGGTGGAAGGGTTCAGTCAAATGAAAGATCTCAGGTTTATCACCACTCAGGACTATTCATGGAAAACGCTTCGTTCCAACCTCAACATTCAATCAGCTATTTTCAGGCATTCAATGCGACTATCTGTTGCCATTTTGCTTAGTTTTTGGGTGGGATCAATTAGCAATCCGGCCTTTACCAACTGGATAATCGTGACCTGTCTCGTGATTTTGCGACCTAATTATGGCCTGACCAAAAGCCGTGCTTTGAGCCGTATGCTTGGAACGCTCTTTGGTGGAATATTGATTCTGGCTCTGGTTTATTTCACACAAAATCGTCTGATTATAGGTTCTTTGGCTTCTGTTTCATTGCTGCTGGGCTTTTCATTTATTCAGCGTAATTACCGTGTTGCCTCAGCTTACATCACTTTCAGTATCCTGGCTTTGTATATTTTAAATCATCAGGAACCTTTTGATATCGTATTGAGCCGTAGTGTGTACACCATTTTTGGGGTTTTGATTTCCTGGTTCTCTATTTATTTTCTTTGGCCTGTTTGGGAAAAAGGTAACATCAAAGATGAAGTATTACAGGCTTTGGAGTCAAACAGACTGTATTTTATGGCTGTAAATGAGGTTTATAAGACCAAAAAAAATATTGGGACCGAATACCGGCTTATCAGGAAAAAGGCATTTATCAATAATGGCAACCTCAATGCGGCTTTTCAAAGAATGCAGGAAGAACCTAAATCAAAGAAAGATCAGGCCAATAATATTTATGCGGTGGTTCTGCTGAATCATACCTTTTTGTCGGCAGTAGCGAGTTTTTCGGCTTATATTCAAGGTCATACCACCACACAAGTTTCTGAGGAATTTGAAATCGTGTCAGGATTTATCGAAACCAACCTTCAGCTAACGATCCAAAAAATTGAAGGCAAACAAGTAGCCTTAGGCGTCGATACAATAGAGAAAGTCCAGGAGGCCATCTGGAAACTCGATAAAAAATATGCAGATCTAAATGCCCAAAGAAATGAGGAACTTGCCTTAGGAAAACTCATTATGAGCAACGAAATGCGTAACAAACTTCAGGAAGGAAAAGTCATTCTAGAGCAAATCAAATGGCTTAAAAATATATCGGAAAGTATGATGGAAGCAGTTGCGATTTTATAGCTTTTTACCACCCCAGAGTCTCTTTCAATTCTTTATAACCACTCTTACTCACTCCGATTTTTACACCGTTTTTCAACAAAAGTTGGTAGGTGTTTTTCTCGTAAAGTTCGAGTTTTTGGATAAATGAACCATTGACAAGAAACGACCGATGAACCCTCAAAAACGTAGCCGGAAGCATATTTTCAAACTCTTTCATGGTTTTTTGCTTCAAAAACTTCCCTTTTTGCGTATGAATCCAAACATAATCGCCATAAGTTTCCAGATAAGTGATGTCTTCAAAAGGAATTACCTCAATCTTGTGGCCGTCTTTGATAACAACCCGGTCCAATTGTTTGTCAGATAAGAAACTTGAGTTCAACAATGGCTTGATTTCTTCAGCAGGATCAACCTTGCTTGCAATTTTTTCTTTTACTTTTTCCAGAGCTTTCAGGAAACGATCTTTTGAAAATGGTTTCAATAAATAATCAATGGCATTTTTTTCAAAAGCCTCTATGGCATATTGGTCATACGCTGTAGAAAAAACCACCAGAGGAGGCTGGGGGAGGAGTTCAAGTAACTCCAATCCGGTGAGTTTGGGCATCTGAATATCCAGAAAAATAAGATCAGGCTTAAGTTCGTTAATGAGTTTGATGGCCTCAAAACCATTTTCAGCCTCACCAATTACCTCAAAGTCCGGGTCATTTTTGATGAAATTTTGCACAAGACTACGTGCAAGTGCTTCGTCATCAATGAGTAAGGTTTTTATTTTCATTTTACTAATGTCATTTTTTTTGCTAAAATATTTAGTTTGAAAGGTTTAGAGATTGCCGCTTTACATTCTTATTTCACCGCATTTTTTTTATATTAATTTACGTTTTCAATCGGCAAGCTAATACTCACTTTAAAATGGTTTTCAACCGTCTCTGTGTCAAAAACAGCCAGATTTTTGTAAATCAATCTCAGTCTTTCTTTGATGTTTTTCAAGCCCGTTTTGGTGCCGGGTTTCTTTTCCCCGGTTTTGTCAAAGGTATTTTCCATGAGCAAAATCAGGTGTTTTTCCATTACTTTCGCCTCAAATTTTATCGATTCCGGATTCAATGAATTATAAATTCCATGTTTTATAGCATTTTCAAAAAGGGTCTGAAGTAGCATACTGGGTAATTCAATGGCTTTGGCTTCTTCTTCTACCAGCATCTCTACATTTATTTTGTTGCCAAATCTTATCTTTTCAATTTCAAGGTAAGCATCACACATTTCGAGCTCCTTCCTTAATGGCACTTTCTGTAATTTGCCATATCCTACCGTATATCTCAGAAAGTCAGAGAGCTTAATTACCATTTCGTGTGCTTTTTCAGGATCAATAATGGTGAGTGAGCTTATGCTGTTGAGACTGTTAAAGATGAAGTGCGGGTTCATCTGATTTCTCAAAAGGGTAAGTTCTGCTTCACGAATTGACTCGCTTAGCCGTCTTTCGATTTCCTTCTTCTCATTATAAGAATTGTAATATTTAAGCAAATAGTTGGTCACCACAAAAACGATATAGGCGAAAAAACAAAACGGAATTTTAAAAGCAGTAGCATCTTTGATGTATTCTCTGATGCCGGCATCGTGAAAGATGATTCTCAGTGCAAAATGACTGAGATTGATCCACACAAATGAAAATAAAAGAAACAAAAGTAAGTGATTGAATATGAGCCAGGTAGGCTTCTGGTTTTCCCAGGTCATATAATTTACAGGATACCACATGCCTATCATCAAACCGGCCATGAGCAGATTTTGAACCAAAATATCAACACCCAAATACATTCTGTTGGCGTTAAGGAATCCTATCAGCACCAGAAAAAAAGCCAGTGCCATAACCACCCAAACTCCGAAATATCTTAAGAGCCGCCAACGGCCTGTAATGAGCGGGTTCTGCATATTATCTGCGTTTGATTTCTATGCCTCCCATTACTGCAGAGCCATCCAAAATCAGTACTTTATTGGGGTCGGTTTCCAGGCCTTTATCATCATTTTCATCATGAATACCCCCCATCACTGCAACTGCTTCGTTTTGGACTGTCCAATCAGCTGGAATTGTAAATTGTGCCCCGCCCATAAGACAAAATACATCAATTGTAGCCGTGCCATCGAGTGTACTTCCGGTAAGATCTATTTCCCCGCCACCCATCACACAACTCAAATCACCTCCTTTCAGCGGGTTATAATTTAAAACTTTCTTGGCACCACTCATGAAATAGCTGTATTCAAAATAATTCTTACCTTCTTCGATACCTTCGTTTGCTGTTTCTGATTTTTTATTTTTTTCAGTAATATTTCCAATGGCTCCAATCACTCCTATTACTACAAGAACAATTACAAGGTTTTTAATAAACAATTTTCTATTTTCCATGATATTGATAATTAAGGTTTTAATTTAGTATCTTTTGATTTCAACACCCCCCATCACGATATTTCCGGTAATGTAGAATTTCTTGTCGGGGTTTACCACAGACTCAGGGAATTTGGTGATCTGGTCTTCTATTCCTCCCATAATAGGAAGTGCATCCAGATGTACATTCCAGTCTTTAGGAATCCTTAGCTCCAGTCCACCCATAAGTATGAAAATATTCAGAGCGGATTTTTGAGCAAGGTCTGCTTCGGTGAGGTCGATTTGTGCTCCGCCCATTACGCAGTTGATCTGGCCACCTTCAAATTTTTTCGAAAATACCTTCTTGTTGGAGCCGCCCATGATATTGGTCTCGCTTAGATAATCAAAATCACTTCCGTCAGCTTTGAGTAATCTGGCCGGGGCATCGAATTTCGGATTAAAATAACGGTACATGATCAAACCTCCAATGCCTACCAAAAGCAATGGCCACAGTTTGAAATATACCTTCACTTGCTCTTGTGTAAGGAAATCGGGGATATAAAATGCTACTGCGATGGTGATGGCAATCACGCCTTCCATGTTTTTACCTTTCAAAAATGCATTGATACCGATGATCAGTGGGATGAGTCTCCAGCTCCAGATTTTTACCGGGAAGTGAAAGTCGAGTAATCCAAAATTTCGAAGCAGGAATATTCCACCCAAAGTAACGAGCAGAATAGACCAAAAGAAGACCGAGTTTTTATTGCTTGTATTCATAATTTGTTTTTTCTTCAAATTTAGGGGGCTTTTGATGGCAAAATAAATGCAAATTCGTTGAGATGAAAGCAAATTACCGATAAGTTGTGGATTTTTACCGATGAGTGGATTTTAGTTAAAGATTGGTTTTAATATTTAATCCAAAACTTTAAAAACCTGATTTACTAATAAGGTAGGTTTCTATTTCGAAAAAGATAAAATACTCAATCAATATACATTTTTATAATAAGAGCTTCACTGACTATAAAAGATTATAAAACCAGAAGAGGTAAAATTTTTGAGTCAAACCAAATTAATTAAGGTTGATAGTATTACAGAAGTAATTCTCTGAGATTTTTGGGTAAAAATTAGAAAGTGAATCAAAGGTATTGAAATTTCATTCAATCATTTCTTAGGGTTTTATTGAAATTAGCAATTTCTTAAAATTTCAGTGCATAATTTTTCAGAAAAGAAGTTTAATTTTGAGAAAAACAATTACTAAACACTATAAAAAACCTCCGTATTATGAGAAAAACTACCAGCATTCTTTTCCTTTTTGTGATTTTGGCTACAGCCACAATTGCACAAAAAAAAGAAAAATACCCTGCATTTATTCCTTCTTTTAACAGCTTTTCGCACAAAAAAATATCTTATGTTACCCTGAAAGACGGAACCAAAATCGAAGGGGAAATTGATGATCTTGACAGAAAAAAAGGCTTAATCGAAGAAATCGAAATTAAACCTACCGGTGCCAAAAAGAAAATGACTATTGACCCTGTTCAGCTGCAAGATGCCTATTTGACTCCAAGTGCTTTGAGCAAAATGGCGACTATCAACAGTGAGTTGGGTAGAATCCAGAAAATATCAAAATATGATGTTAATAAGGATCTTGTTGAAAAAGGATACGTGTATTTTGAATCTTCCCTCACTCAGATCAAGAAAAAAGAGGATTACGTGATTTTGCAATTGCTCAATCCTACTTTTACAGGCAGAATCAGAGTTTTTGATGATCCCATGGCTCAGGAGTCAGCATCAGTAGGTTTCGGAGGTTTGACTTTAGCAGGGGGTGATTCGAAATCTTATTATATCAAAAAAGACGATCAAAAAGCCTACAGACTAAAAAGAGCTGATTTTAAAGAAGACTTTCCCAAACTATTTGGAGATTGTCCGGCGGTTTTGAAAGCAATAGAAGGAGAAGCAAAATGGCTTGATCTTAACAAATACGTTTACATTTACAACGATTCTTGCAGTAAATAAGCATAAAATTTACTTCCTGATAATCTCAAATTCCACCCGGCGGTTTTTAGCCTGACCTTCGGTAGTGGCATTTGAGGCAATCGGGCGGGCTTCCCCAAATCCTACACTTCTTACCCTTTCCATCGGCAATTTCTTTTTGATGAAATAATCCCTGACGGCATCGGCACGTTGCTGTGAAAGTTTGAGGTTGGCTTCATCTGAGCCTACGTTGTCGGTATGGCCCTGAATCTCAATTATCATATTTTGGTTACTTTGCATGAGTTCGGCCATTCGGTCCAGCTCAAAAAAGGACTCTGCCTGTAAGGTTGCCCGGCCAAATTCGAAGAATATATTGTTCATCTGTACTTTCACTCCGGTTTGAATCGGAGCTACCACCAAATCCTCATTTTTGATTTCCTTGTAAGCACCCTGAATCGTGAGGTCAATATTTTTTGAAACAGGGATAAAATCTTTAGCCTCAGCTCTGATGGCATATCTGTTGCCATAGGGTAAAACTATTTTGTATTCACCCGTGGCCGGATTGGAATACGCAACGCCCAGCTCTTCGCCATCTTCCAGATTTTCATATACAATTTTGGCATCAACAGGTCTGCCTGTCTTCTGGTCTTTAACCACTCCTGAAAGCATTACAATAGGGGTAGGAGTATTGGGGGCATTCTCTGTTTTTTCTGTTTTTGTATTGTTGGCATTATTGGTCGATGATGCCAAGGCGGCATCCTGACTGGTACTTGCCACCTCTTCTCTTAGTTTTATTCTGAAAAGATCAGATTTGCCAAGTGATTTGTTTTTGCTGGAAAAATAAGCGTATTCCCCTGAGGCATCAATCGAATAGTAGAGCTCGTCTTCCTTCGAATTGGTGGCGGGCCCAAGATTCACAGGTTTGGTCCAACTTTCCCATCCTTTTCCACGTCTTTTGGTGTACCAAATATCGAATCCACCTTCTCCGCCTTTCCGGTTGGAGGCGAAATACAAGGTATTGTTGTCAGCTGCTAAAAATGGGGTAGTTTCGCTGGCAGAAGTGTTGAGGTCGGGCCCCAGGCTTTCGGGTTTTGACCATTTTCCGGCTTTGTCGAGCAAACAATAATACAGGTCATCTTCTTCACTGTTTTTTTTCTCCGAAAATGAAAGCAAAAGCACTTTACCACTATTGCTCAGGAAAGCCATAAGGAACTGCCCCTTACACATGGCATCGAGTTTAGGAATATCCAGTTTGTCAGGCTGCCCCCAGTTTGCCCCTTTTTTTTTGCAAACCGATATTCCAACTTCATTTTCTTTTCTGCCGTTTTTATAAACCCCTCTGATCAGAGCGGTATTTCCATCAGGTGAGATGCTAAACAATGAATTGTAGCGGTCCTTATTGATGGAGTTATTCATTTTTCTGGCTACCATCCAGCGATTATCTTTGGTGTAATCAGAAAACCACACGTCAGTGGAGCCCTCTTTTCCGTAGTTATTGGAAGGATGCGAGCTACGTTCAAAATACAGGGTTTTACCATCAGGAGCCACCATGGGGTGCAGTTCACTGTATTCGGTATTAAATGCCGAGCCCAGGGTTTCGGCTTTTTGAGCAATTCCCTGATTCAAAACAAAAAACAAAAAACCAAATACAAAATAGTGCTTCATGTCGGATGGTTAAATTTTTCTATTTAAAGTAAAATTATGATTATCTAACGGAATTTTCCCGGAAAAATTGAATCAATAACTTTTCACGGTTTCAATAAAACATTTGACCTTTTCGGGATCAGTGTCGGGATAAACTCCATGACCAAGATTGGCGATATATTTTTGTGTACCAAAAGCCTTTATCATTTCACGGGTTTGTTTTTCTATCTCCCCAAATGACGCATAAAGCACGCATGGGTCAAGATTACCCTGCAGGGTTTTATTGGGAATTAATTTTCTTGATTCCTCAATATCCATGTTCCAATCTAGTCCCACTGTATTGCATGCGGTCTTTCCGATTTCTTCTCTTGCAAAAAATGCACCTTTGGCAAAAACCGTCACCGGAGCTTCATTTATGGCATCACAGATTTGGCTGATGTAGGGCAAAGAGAACTCCCGGTATTGCTGGGGCGACAAAATACCCGCCCAGCTATCGAAGATCTGGACGAGGTCTGCTCCATGGAGTATCTGGGTTTTAAGATAGGTAATAGTGGTATCAGTTATTTTTTGTAGCAAAGAATGAGAAAGTTCCGGGTCAGTGAACATCATTTTTTTTGCTTTTGAAAAAGTCTTGGAGCCTTTTCCTTCAACCATATAACAAAATATTGTGAAAGGAGCACCCGCAAAACCAATCAAGGGTACCCGTCCGCTGAGCTCTTTTTTAACAATATCCAATGCATCAAAAACATACCCCAGGTTATCAATAGCCGAAGTAGTGTTTAATCCCTTTAGATCATCATGAGATTGGATAGTAGTCGGAAAATTTGGACCTTTTGCTTCAATCATCTCATAGGGCAGCCCCATAGCTTCGGGTACTACCAGAATATCAGAAAAAATTATGGCGGCATCAACTCCCAGAATATCAACAGGTTGAATCGTGACTTCTGCTGCCATTTCGGGTGTAGTGGCCAGTTTAATAAAGCTTCCAGCCGCTTCTCTTACTTTTCTGTATTCGGGCAATATTCTTCCTGCCTGACGCATCATCCACACGGGCACCCGCTCTACCTCCTGCCCTTTGGCAGCTCTGATTATTAGATCATTTTTTAATTCCATGATGCAAAATTACAAACGAAAGTCCCGGCCAAAACCATGACCGGGACTAAATATGAATATTTTTTGTGATAATCTTTTAAAAAAATACCAGGAGACCGGATTTAAGGTCTCCAAAAAAGTGAAAATCAGACTTGTTTATTTATTAGAAGCCAGACCTTCTTTACCTGAGACCGGATAATAATTGTATTTGGTCTGAATTTTTTCTAACTCTTTTTGAAGATAATTTGCAGGATAAAATCCTTTGTATTTACCTACAGACCCTTCTTTTGGATCAAATACTAAAATGGTTGGGAATACATCAACGGCAAAACGATCAACGATTTCCATACCATCAAAGGTATCAATGTCAACTTTGTAAATGATGTAGTTTTGAGCGATATAATTTCCCAGCTGCTTGTCAGAGAAAGTTTCGCGGTCGAGTTTTTGACAAGGGCCACACCAGCTAGCCCAGAAATCAAGGATAACCATTTTTTTCTGTTTTTTGGCCTCTCTGATGAGGTTGTCATAAGATCCGGAGTAAAACTCTGTTCCTCCATTTGATTTTACTTTATCTGATTTAAACGAGGAAATACCTGTTACCAGAAAAGCTGAAATTAAGAAAGCTACGATCGTTTTCATTAGGAAATATTTAATGCTTTTAAGTGAGTGGTTTCAAATACCTTGCCAGTATTTTTTTCAAAAGTAATTAAAATTTGAATAATACAAATTTATTAACGATTAAATTGTTGATTTTATGATATATATCAAAAAAAATATCCGGACTTTCTTGAAAAAATCCGGATACCCCGATTGATGAAATATGATAATTATACTTTCCAAACCCAGTCAAATGTATCAGCTTCCTGGCCTGTTCTGATGGCGTTGAGTTTATTTTTTAATCTACTTGAAAGCGAATTTTCGGTGATGGCCGGCAAATCAAAATCAGTACCCTCAAAACCAATTGCAGCAAATGGAGATACCACAACAGCTGTACCTGCTCCAAATACTTCAGTGACTTCGCCCGATTTTATTCCTTCTATTATTTCTTCAACTGACACTTTTCTCTCTTCAACCTCAACACCCATACTTTTAGCAAGCTGAATCAGGGTGTCGCGGGTGATACCTTTCAAAATGGTGCTGCTCACAGCTGGTGTAAGCAATTTGCCATTTTTTACAAACATCACATTCATAGTACCTGACTCCTCGAAATATTTGTGCTCGATGGCGTCAGTCCAAAGTAGCTGGGTATAGCCTTGCTGGGCGGCAAGTTTGGCGGGATACAATGATGCCGCATAGTTTCCGGCACATTTGGCATATCCTACTCCACCCGGAGCAGCTCTTATAAACTCAGTTTCAACTTTTACTTTCGGAGGCGTACTGTAGTATTTACCTGCAGGGCTCATGATTATCATGAACCTGTAATTGAGTGATGCTCTTACACCCAGATATTCATCACTTGAAAACATGAATGGTCTCAAATACAGGGAGTTGTCTTCACCTTTTGGAACCCATGCTGCATCTATTCTCAGGAGTTCTTCCAATCCACCAATAAATATCTCTTCAGGCACGGTAGTCATACACATACGCTCAGCCGAAATGTTGAAACGTTTGAAGTTTTCCAAAGGTCTGAACATCAAAACCTCATCCTGATTGTTTTTGAAGGCTTTCATTCCTTCAAAAATTGACTGCCCATAGTGTAAAGAGGATAGGGCAGGGTTAAAAGCCACATCGCCAAAAGGTATGATTTCAGGAGTCTGCCATTCGCCATTGACACAATCAGCCACCAGCATATGATCGGTAAAAAGTGTACCAAAGACGATGTTTTCAGGGTCTAGTTGGTTAATTCTACTTTTCTCAGTTAGTCTTACATTGATGTTAATTGTATCTGTTGCCATATTTGAAAATTATTTTGGAATGCAATTTATTTATTTTTTTTGAAAAAAATAGTTGTCAAGACAATTAATTTAAAAAATAAGTTACTGCTAATGAGAATTTGGTGAAAATTATTAAGGTTCTCAAAATAAAATAAACAGAAAATGCCTGCATCAGATACAGGCATTTTCAGAGATTTTAATGTTTTTAAGCTGGTTATTGACCCGGAAATTTATCAATAAACATATCTTTTAATTCATATTTTCTGGTATCAAGCAAAGCCGCTTTATTGAGCACATTGAAGTCTTTGGTAGTTGCTACTCTTGCTTTTGAAGTACCCAATGTTACTGGTTGTCCAGTAATATTTTCAATGGCGACTTTAAGAAGGGTTTCAGTTGGGTCACCAAACGGCTTGAATGGCATCACATTGTCAGTGACTTTATAGGTAGGAATAAAGCCATCTTTTGTGCCATAGTTTGACTCTCCAATAGCATTAACCGTTCTCAAAACTATAGGTTGCATTCCGTATTTCCACCTTTTTTTGTCGTCTGAAAGCGTGATAGATCCCACATTTTTTCCATATGTATGATCTCCAATCAAAATAACATCCATAAAAGGTTTGAGGTTATTGATTACCAGTTCACTTGCAGAAGCTGTACCCTGCGAGGTTAAAATATAAACCCTGTTGAGTGTTCCCAGATTGTTGGCCTCATTCCGCCAGTTTGAATCAAACACATTGGCACCATATTGATTTTTAAATGCCGTGGTTAGCCCTGAATTCCACTCCTGACGGCTCATGAGGGTGTTGGGTTTGAGATTTTTTACAATCAAAGAACTCAATATTTCTGAAGACGAGATATATCCGCCACCATTGTATCTGAGGTCAAGTACCAGTTCATTTACACCTTTGGCTTTAAAGTCAGCGAATACTTTTCGCATGGCATCATCAAATGAAGAAAGGAATTGCAGGTACACCAAATAACCAATTTTCTTATTTCCGTATTCAAGAACGGTGCTGTACTGAATGGGGTCAGTTTGTAGCTCTACTTTACTAACTTTAACAGTTTTTGAAGTGCTGACTACCTCATTGTTTACCATTTCACCCAGGGTTAAATCCAAAGTTTCGGCACCCAGTGCGGTAGAATAATTGTCTTTGGTGAGGGTTTTTCCATCAACTTTTGTTATGAAGTCGCCTCTTTTTATGCCAGCATTAGCTGCGGGTGAACCTTTCAAAGTGTAGGATACTGAAAAAGCCACATTAGTTTCTGCTTTATCAGCAAAAATGGGTACATATCTTATTCCTAAAACTTTATTCACACCCTGCAGTGAGGCAGTAAGAGCATCAACATCTTCTTCAATCCATGAAAACCTGTCCAATTCGCCAGGTTTAACTAAAATCGACTCAAAATAATCCATGGGATCCAACTTGTTATCAGTGGTGGCTTTAGTTTTCATCTGACTTTCCCACAGATAGTAAGTTTTCATTTCATCATAAATCCAACTATTGGCATTGGCATTAGGATTGACAGTTGTCGAGGTATTATCTGTTGCAGCCGGGTTGACTTCTGTAAGTTTTTTGCAGGAAACTCCCAAAATAGCCACGGTAATCAAGCTCAAGGCTGCCCATTTTTTAAAAATCATATCTTTCAAAATAATTGGTTTTTATATTTCAATACGTAAATTAATGCAAAAAAGTTGTGAATATTGTTTCCTGAATGTCAAAAACTGATTTTAAGGAAGGAATTCTAATGGTGGTGTGTTTTTAAAAATTAGCAATTGCTCAATTTTCATTTTTTAAAATGATTATTTTTGTAAAAATATCCTGAAAGATTAATGCCATTATTAGAGCCAGTTTTTCGTATTTCTGAAATTTGTTCGCTCAAAGGAATTGAAGATGTAATAATATGTCCGGGTTCAAGGAGTGCAGCAATTACGTTGGCTTTTAATCGCAATCCTGAAATCAGAACGAAGGTGATTGCTGACGAACGCTCAGCAGCATTTTATGGCCTGGGTATGGCCCTGGAAACGGGAAAAACTGTAGCTTTGGTTTGTACTTCAGGTTCGGCCGCGTTAAATTTTGCTCCTGCGGTATCTGAGGCTTTTTTCCAGGAGATTCCTATGCTGGTCCTAACAGCAGACCGCCCGCCTGAGTGGATTCATCAATACGATGGACAGACGATTTTTCAGAAAGATATTTATGGAAAACATGTAAAAAAAGCATTTGAATTGCCGGTTGACTACAGTCATCCTGATGCCCGTTGGCAGATCGAAAGGATTTTTAACGAGGCTATTGACCTTTCACAGGCTGCACCAAAAGGACCGGTGCATATCAATGTGCCCATCAGAGAACCGTTTTATCCGGAAGATTATGAAGAATATGAATTTGGCTCGAATAAAAAGCATATCAGAAGGGTAGCTCACCAGGCGATTATAAACCCGGAAGACTGGGCAGATCTTTTAGAGATTTGGAGAAATGCTGACGGGATAATGGTGGCAGTTGGGCAAAATTCCCAGGATTTAGAGGAGGAACTTTCAGAACTGAGTGAGGGTCAAAATGTGGTAGTTGTGGCAGATGTAATTGCCAACATTCAGGTACCGGAGGTTATCAGATGTCATGATTTATTCTTACCAAAAATATCGGAACCGACCTTTAATCCCGATTTACTTTTGACATTCGGAAAATCATTTATTTCAAAATCGCTCAAACAGTTTTTAAGGAAACATAAACCTAAATATCATTTTCATATTCAGGAAAATCCCGAACTTATTGATCCGTTGCAGAGCATGACGCATAAGATTGAGGTGAATGCAAAGTATTTTTTAAAAGAGGTGGCAGAGACGCTTGATTTCGAAAAATTTAAAGAAGGAGAGGAAGATACCGAAGAAAGCGATTTTAAACTAAATTGGCAAAATGCTGAACTCTCTGCCAGAAAATATATCCACAGGAGTGTATTTGTGGAAGATTTTGCCGAAATTCAAGCAACTGCCATGATTTTTGATGCTTTGCCTGAGTATTCGGGATTACATTTGGGCAATAGCATGCCGGTGAGATATGCCAATTATTTGTCGGTTTTGTTGGATAAAAATCAAAAAGTCAGCTGTAACCGTGGCACCAGCGGAATTGATGGTATTGTGAGTACTGCTTTGGGTCAAGCCGCTAAGTATGAGGGTATATACACCTGCATTTTAGGCGATGTGTCATTTTTCTATGACAGTAATGCTCTTTATATCAATGGTTTGTCTGCTAATTTCAGGTGTGTGGTTATCAATAATGGAGGAGGCAATATATTCAGATTAATTGACGGACCATCGAAACAACCCGAGCTGGAAGAATTTTTTGTGACCAGTCAAAAAAGAAATGCCGGCTCAATTTGTGCTGAGACCGGCATCAAATATTTTAGGGCGTCAAATCAACTCGAACTTTCGGAAATACTCAAAGTGTTTTTTGAAAAAAGCGACACTCCAAAGCTCCTGGAAGTATTTACTGATGGCGAAACTGACGCCACAATATTTAAATCTTTTAAGTCGGAGTTTACTTTGTGAATGAAACTCCCAGCGTAGGATTTTCCAGCTTTAAGGTGGTCAGCACCTGTGTTTTCTTTTTGTCTTTGGTATTGATATATGATGCTTCTGATACATATTTTAAGCCTGTTACCGTATTGTATTTCAGAATATCATAGGTATTGGTGATTCCGGCTTCTGTTGTAATTTCTCTCTTGAGTAAGCCGGTAGTTTTGTCAAAAAAGTACTCCCTTTTGATGCCTTCTTTTTCCAAAACCAATCCACTACATGCCACTCCGTCAAGGGTGGTGGTGCTCACGTTTCCAGAGGTTTTGTAACCTTTCTTTTCAAAGTCAATAAAAGGCCAGATGCCATCAGTGATTTCTTGTTTCAGATCTTCTTTCTCTTTGGCATTGAGGTCTTTAACTGAGTAGGTAGGGGCTTTGTCGCGGCTACCCATGGGTATTTTGATCCAGCCGGCGGCGTCATTCAGGATATAATAAAAGTCACGGTCCATGATAGACTTAACTTTCGAAAACTTATTTTCTGATTCTACCACAGTCACCACTTCTGTGAAATCGGTGGCAGCATTGGCGGTGTATGACCTTTTTAACTGGTAGGCATTGATATTGTATTTTTCTTTCCCACCTGTGGCTTCGATATAGTTATTAATGATTTCCTGGGGAGTTTGGGCAATAGCCGCTTTTGCTAACAATAGACTGATGAAGAATAATATTTTCTTTTTCATTTTTATAAAATCTTTTCAGATAAATTTTTAGTAAAAAAACAAAAACATATACGAAAACCGTAACAAACTTGGAATTTTAACGTAGCGTTAACCAAAAAATTGAACCGGAATAATTTGATTTTGAAAAAAGTTTACTAAATTCGGATGTTAAACCTCTTCAAAACTATACCTTACCATGAAAAAAATCATTATTGCCGCCCTTGTCGGCGGAATTATCCTCTTTATTTGGCAGTTTATTTCCTGGACTATCAGCGGTCTTCATAACAACATGCAGAAATATTCTCCGAAGCAGGACGAAATCCTCAAATATCTGGGTGACAACCTGGAAGAAGGCTTTTATTATATGCCAACTGTACCAGAAGGCACTTCAATGGAGGAGGGGGCTAAGTTAATGGAAAGTAGCATGGGAAAGCCATGGGCTCAGGTTTATTACCATAAGTCAATGGATGCCAATATGAATGTAAATATGGCCAGGGGACTTGTTGTAGATATTTTGGCAGTTTTACTTCTTTCATGGATGTTGCTGAAAATGGGTAATGCTAGTATGCAAACTATTATTTTGACTACACTTGCAGTGGGTTTTATTGGGTACTTGACTGATGTATATACCAAGTCTATTTGGTTTGAGACCAAAACCCTTGCAGACCTTATCGATGTAATAGTCGGATGGGGAGTGGTAGGTGTTTGGCTGGGTTGGTGGCTGCGAAGAAAATAAGCTTAAAGAATATTTTAGCCGGCAATAGCCGGCTTTTTTTACATTATATCTAATCTTTCGAAAACTTGCTTCATTGATAAGGTCACTGCTACATTGACCAATAAACCCAATCCAAAGGAAAGGGGGATGTTGGTCAAAGGCATCAGTATGGCCTGTAAAAACAGGAAAAGGGTAAAGCCGATGATACCCGAAAACAAGCCCATGAAAGTTTTTCTTACCTGATAAATCCCTTGGGTATAATGAATAAATATAGCTAAAACTGCCGTCATAATCGGGAATGGCGTAAGGATTCCGCTCCAGTTAGGGCCTAAAATCTTTGCAAAATAAGTGATCAGGATTACGAAAGAAGTGATGACCAACATCCTTAAAAGTATTTCAAACCTCAGGGTCCTTTTAAAACCTTCGTTTTTGTTTTCAACTTTTGGGAAAAATCTTAGACCCAAAAACAACAGAAAAAAACAAATAAAAAGCCATTGAAAAATATTGAATTTTGATATCAAAGGATTTAGCAGGATTCCTGTAAGAAAATAAACCAAATAACCTGCAAAAAGGCTGACTATTGCATTGTATTTTTTGCCCACCAAAATATAAGAAACACAAAAAGCCAGCCAGCCAATTATGCCCACCATCATGCCGGGAATGGAGTTTACAGCAAATGTCTTGCCCTGCTCCAGGGCAATAAAAAGGATGATCGGTCCCGCCACCCAGGGCATGCTCGCCAACATACCTCCTATACTGTTGCCCCATTTTTTGCTGGCAAAAGTCACAAGGGCAATTACCGTGGGCATCAGCATAATTTTGATCAGGAGTGTATTCAAATCTTTTGGGTTTAATTAATCTATTTTCGGAATTAAAACTGTTTCAAATAACTGATTTTGGCAATGGTATGATTTTCAGATTTTGATATTGTAAGATTGGGGTTGAAGGCTTGTTTGTTGAATACCAGATAGATATATGATAGCGGTTGGTATTCCCACGAAAACCGGATGTTATAATTTTGGGAATTATTTTCGGAGTTTTTCTGGAAAAATCCTATCAACTGAAGCCTTGGATTCAATGCAAAACGACCTTCGATAGAGTATAAATCAACATTGGAAGTGGTCAGTGTTTCCCCCACTTCAGTAAAGTGGTTGCGGTTTAATCTTCCCGATAACGATACGTGAGGAAGCGGGGCAAACTGTAAGATAAAATCACCGGATGAGAGATTTCCATTAAAATAAGTACCACCTCCATACATCACGAGCAGGTTCAGCATTTTTGATGGGTCGGTGCTGGCATAAATCTGGTGACGGGTGTAATTGTATTTACCCTGATTTATTTTTACGCCTAATGGCTCGAAAGCATCAGTAAGATATTGGTAGGTAGGATTGATGCTGTATCCGAAAAACGCCCCACTTTGTAAATTGAGCCATACAGGGTAGAAAGTCCATACTTTCTCTATCAACTTGCCGGTAGAGGCCTGATGGTAAAATTCAGGGAAGATGCTGGGCTCATAGGCTCTCAACCAATTCTTAAACGGCAATTTTTTACCCCTGTACCACCAGAATATTCCAGGGGTGGTAGCCACTACGTCGTTTCGGGAAACAAATCCCAACCCTGGGTCATAGTCTTTGGTTACCACTGATTGTGTCCACCAAATTTTGAATTGGTTACTCACATAAAAATACTGTGCATAGGCCGAAAGACCGTTTTTTCCTGTGATTCCGGAACCAGATAATGAAACCAGGGAATTGAGCGAGTGTGAGTCAGAAAACCTGAAAAAACCGTCAATTGAACCCACCACATTGCTACCTCCCGGTTGGTTTTTTACCGTCAACAATCCCCCAATCCGATGCTGTTTGCCTATGTTTTCGGAATACCTTCCAACAAAAAAATTGGTGCCTGGTGATTCCTCTATCTCCCTTTGACGCATAAGAATCGCCCCGAAATTTCGTTTATCTGACCGGTACACCAGTCTACCACCCGCTGAAATAGGGATTGGGTTACCGGCATCGTCGAGACCGATTTTTCTGCTAAAAAAAGGTTGAATCCTCATGTTTCCACCTGATTCGTCAGGGTTTCGGCTTATTCCTACCCCAAAAAGTGAGGCATTTTCAAGAAAAAACTGACGCCTTTCAGGGAAAAAAACATTAAAACGGGTCACATTGTTGACCTGGCGGTCGGCGTCGGCCTGGGCGAAGTCAGTATTGGCGGTCAAATCCAGAATGGTATTGGAGTTGATGGCCCATTTCATTTCTCCACCTAGCTTATAGTTAGTGTCGGTGGGTTTGGTTTCTGCACCATATCCTCTGTATCTGTCAAATGAGCTCAAAAAATAGGGCTGAATCCTGATGTTAGTCGTAGGTGGAGGCGGTTTTAGGCCGGTGAGTTTGCCGGCATAAGCCATACGCATGGAGGTAAATGATCTGGGATATCCCGATAGTGCCGAGATCTCGTTGGTGAGTCTTCGGTTTCTCATAATATTGATTCCCCAGTTTTGGACAGAATCGGTCAGTTTGGGATACCGCAAAGTTTGCCAAGGAATGGCCATCTCCGCCACCCAGCCACTATCGGTTCTGCTGGTTCTTACTCTCCAGAGTCCATCCCAGTCGAGATCGTAATAGTTGTCATCAAACGAAAGAAGTTCTCTCTGCACTCCGTAAGCATTGCTTCCAAATGTGATGGAATTTCGCTGGTCGTTGAACCCATCAAAAGATACCATCACCATATCATGTTGAGTATCTCTGAAATCCCGCTTAAAATCAACTGCTCTGATGGCTTTTTTGCCTAAAGAATCAAAAGAAAATATCCCCAGATACAGAAATTTTTTATTGTAAAGTACTTTAACCTGAGTCTGATGGTTTGGCTTTTGTCCCTGATAAGGCTCAACTTGGGTAAATTGCGGAGAAGCAGGCGAAAGTGCCCACTCAGCATCATTGAGCAAGCCATCGACTTTGAGTTTGTTTTTAATACCAATTGCTTTAATTTCTTTTTTTACAGAATCAGGCTTAAAAACGCTGGCATCTTGTGCCAAAGCAAATCTGCTGAGCATGAAGATCAGGAATGCCAGTTTTCTCATTTATAGGGTAATAGTAATTTTGTCAAAAATAATAAACCTAATTCATATTCACTTAAAATAAGATTTGAATATATGTAGTTTTGATTTAAATAAAACAAAAAAGCCGACCTAATGATTGGCCGGCTAAATATTTAATGGGAATTGTTTCTAAACAAAAAGCAAAACCAAGGTAAGTATGATCCCGGCAATGGTAAATGCGATTCCGTTTTTGAATATTTTGGTACTTGGCCTGAACATCCAGAAAGTGGAAATCACAAAAAACAACAGGGATAACCCAAAGAATATATTCAGGAAATATAAAAGTGAGTTGGTGTTGGCTTTGTGTAATTTGGTCATTTTGTCCAGAAAAAATGGCAATTCCTTTGTGGTGAAGTCAGCTACTCCGGTGGCTTTGTTGTAGGTCCCGGTTTTGAAATATACCATATCACCTTCCACTTTTTCGGCTTTAAATTCTCTGATTTTTAGCTCTTTGCCCAATTTTTCCCCTTCAAGGCCCGGCTCCAACTCTTTATGGTTTTGTACTTCTTTTTTAAGAAAATCAGTGGTTCTGAAAATCAGGACCATACCACTTACGGCATAGATAAACATGATTCCGGCAAGGAAAAACCCCAGGTAGCGGTGTAGCACACGCATGGTTATAGGACTATTTTTTGACATATATTTATTTTGTTATGATAATTTGACCCTAAAAATAAAGACAGGTTTATTCATCTTGAGTATTTATAGACTGATGGCGATTTAAACTCTACTAACTTGTGGTTTTACTCGATAGATTTGTCTTTTCATTAATGGGTATCTTCAAAATATCCTATATGGTACGGAATAAAATTCTTACAGCTTTCCAATCATTTATCATATTATTTTTCGAATAAAAAACGGAAATTGAGGCTTTTTAAGATTTAAGGAAATTTCCCAAAACATTATGAAAAGTATAGATTTTCTACTTGAAAACTCCAATCTTCCGGGTCCAAGAGGCAATCTTGAGCTGCTGTATAAATTTTCGAAAACGGCCACGGAAGCCGAAATCAATGAATGTTTTAGGTATTATTCTGAAGATCTGAAAAATTCTCCGGAGGAGTTTGTGGTCATGTGCGGGATTCTGGGTTACTGCTATCTGCATCATTCCAAAATTGAAAACACGCTTTCTGAAATCAGAAAATTCGCTTCTCATGCCAGCTGGCGGGTGAGGGAATCAGTGGCGATGGGCATACAGGAACTGGGTGTTACAGATTTTGAAAAAACAGTTAATGTTTTAGAAAACTGGAAGACAGGAAATCAATTAGAGCTGCGGGCGGTGGTGGCGGGCCTTTGTGAACCAAAATTGCTGAAAATGCCTGAAAATGCTCTGAAAGTGCTGGAAATTTTGGAACAGATCATAATAACTTTCAATAAAATACCTGAAAAACTAACGCCCGAAGGCGAGTCACTTAGAAAAGCCCTGGGTTATGGCCTGAGCGTAGCGATGGTACATTTGCCAGAAAAAGGAAAAGAACTTTTTGAGAAACTTGAAACTAGCAAAAACAAACATATTCTCTGGATTTTAAGAGAAAATCTTAAGAAAAACCGCCTCCTGAAAATGGATCCCAACTGGGTAGAAGAGCAGAAAATGAAGGTTTAAAAAGTTTTATAGGAAGACTTTTAGAGGTTAAAGCAAACTTTTTCCTCCCGAATTAGATCGAAGTTAAAATGTAACAATAAAAAAATGATTACAAACTTATCTTAATAAGTGTACAAATAAACAATTTTCCCGGTTCCAATCGGGTCTTTTCGGTCTATAGTTATCTTTCTGACTCTATTCTCACCGTCAAAATCATAGCTAAAGTCAAGGGTGGTTTCGTTGGGTGTTCCTTTACTGAAAATCGCCTTTTTGATGAGATTGGTGCTGAAATTTCCCAAATAACTGTCTCTGAATGTCCAGTGAACCGCCATTGGTGCCAACACTTCCTGTCTGATGGTATTTAGATAGGCTGTATATTCATATTCGGCCGGAAAGATTCCTTTGTAACTCAAAAGATTCCCGACTGCAGAATAGTTAAAATCTTCGGTCAGTCTGTCTCTTCGTTTGATCAGAAAATTATTTTTGAAATAATACCTGTCGGTGCTATTTGTTCCCTGATTGTAGTCTGCAAGGCCATTATCCGTAAGTTTTATATTAAAGGCCATGTCAGTTTCCTGTATCGTAAGGTTATTTTTTTGATAGTCAAACCTATACATCTCTTTCCCACCCTCACTGATGGACTTGATTTTTCCATCGGAATAGTAATCCAGACTATAGCTGTATTTTACTGACTGTGGGTTGTTTGGAAGCAAAAGCTCCATCTCGATTTTTTTGAAAGGAACCTGATTAATAGCCGGCTGGACGATTTCTGGCAAGGCTTTTACTTCTTTTAAGATGGCATCTTCAGCAACTGTTGGCGTGCTTGTGTTTTCTTTGCAAGCTGAAAAAATTAAGGCCGATAGCGTAATTGAGAGTAGATACTTTTTCATTTTTGATGATTTTTAGGTGATTTAATTTTGTTATGAAAAATAGCCTGGAAATATTAAGTTTCAAACCCGGGATTTTCTGTGCTAAATAACCTAATTATCAGGGTTTTATTGTGAATTTTTGAAAAAAAAGTTGTGAGATTAGTATTATTTATCTTAAACTTCTAGTTATTCGGAGCTCCCTTGTTTTTCCAGTTTTGAAAGGCTGTGATTTCACAGTCTGACAGCTTTTGTGATGGCGGCATGGCTGAGTAACCCGCTGTGTAAGTGACCGAACCCAGCAGTTTACCATTGTCAATCAATGCTTTCACTTTGGCATAACTATCGAGTGTAATATTCCCTGAAGCATTGCCGGTTTGATGGCAGCCGAGGCATTGCGTATCAATTATCGGCTTGATCACCCCGGAATAAGTTGGATTCTGAGCATCGATATTTACGCTGCATGCGGTGTTTTTGGCTCCTTGTTTAATCCATGCCAAAAGTATGTCGGCTTGTGCTTTAGAGATTGCCGCTGCCGGAGGTGGAGGCATACGGTCTTCGCCACTTTCAAACAAAACCCTGTACAATTTGCTGGAAGAGGGGTTTGAAGTTGAAATCCCTTTTTTGATGATGCTCGCATAGCTGGTAAGGTCATAGCCATCTTTTCTCGACTTGGAATCATGACAGCCAGACTGCCCGCAGTTGCTCTGGAAAAAAGGCAAAATCTGGGTATTGAAACAAATATCTCCGTTGGCAGGGGTTGTATTTCCACTGCCGTCACAAGTCACCAAATTTTTCAGGGTGTCAGTAGTACCTGATGCCGGGTTGGGGTCGGTGTTTTTTTCATACAAGCAACTGGCTGTAAGAACCAGTACCGACAAAAATAAAATAAGCTTTTTTAACATAAAATCAGTTTTTAGGTGTGAAAGTCCAGTTACATTTTACAGCTATTTCTTCGGCAATTTTGGCCATCACGATGGTCGGAATCTCAATTTTATGGTCTTTCAAAGGAACATTAAATGCTGCAGTAAGTGTGATTTTTCCGTTCTCTATTACCATTTTTCCTGTCAAATCTCTCTCCTTGGCCACACCATGCATCATGAGGATGCCATGTGAGGTAACATTGTAAGAACCGTTCTTCGAGAAATCAATTTTTTCGTTGATTTTGCCTTTGAAAGTACCGTTGGGATATTTCTCTGACTCCATGTAGTTTTCGTTAAAATGCTCTTCCATCAGATGGTTCTTAAACTTAAAGTCTATCATCACCATTTTTACTGCAATCTCATTTTTAGATTCGTCGATTATGGCGGCTACTTTTTTGTTTACTGCAGAAATATTTTCCATGGGTGTTTCTGAGAAAAAGCTCGTTTCACCTGCTTTGCAGAGCCACATTTTTTGGGCAAATGCACTTTTCAAAAAGGCAGTCAGAAGTAGTGCCAAAAGTATCTTTTTCATTTTAACTTATATTTAAAATATTGATAATTAGTTTTTTGCAGGGCGTTTCTTCTCTTTTTCAAAACTAAACGTCCTCGAAATATTGAATCCGTAATGTATGTCGCCTTTCAGCCATTGGCCGGTGGTTTGTGTCAGAAACATCCTTTCGGTCATGCCCAGCGAGTTGGTAGCGTGCAGCTGAAACACGTGGCCGCCGGTTTCGATATCAAAACCCACAGAAAACGAGTTGTAGTTGGCAGCAGTAGGCGAATACCCCGGCTCAGTACTCACAGGCAGTCTGTAGAAATAATCCCCGTTGAACGAAGTCCTTTTGGTAAGTTTTATCCTTCCACCCACTCCGGCCAGGAAAGTATCATTACTCAGGACGGGGTTATCAACTTTGTTACGGTGAATGGCCGTAGGGCTCAATTGGAGAGACAACCTTTCTCCAAATTTTCTTGCTATCAGGATTTGGCCCACATAAGACCAACGCTCCAGATTGTTGTAAAATCTAAACTGCGGACTCGTGCTCAGTGTAATCGCATCTGCCGCCGCCAAAGCGGTAATGCTCACCGGAAAGGCGTTTTTTCCTGATGATTGCCGAGTAACTTTATATTTCAGGAAATAATCAAAAGTCTTGTCAGTGGTACTTCTTCCCAGGCCGGCCATCAGTTTGTCGGTAATACCATATTCCAGACCGATACGCATAGAGGCCTGATCCAGTCCGAAAAAATTATAGGCTCCGTCATTGATTTTTCCGAAACGATGTGAAATTCTGAAGTCCAGATGGTTTTTGGCCATTGTTTCTACCGAATGTCCGTTGATTACACGCGTTGATTTGAAAGTCGCCAGTGCATAGTTTTTGGTAGGCTTTACATTTTTGTCCAGCTCATCAAACAGGTCTTGAGCAAAGATTAGCCGGGGCAAGGATAGCAGGATTATTAAAAAATATCTCATCTGATTTTTATTAGTGATTTTGAGACCAATTTTGGCCATATATCAAGCAGAAATGGTCAATGTATTTCCCGAAAGGGATGTAGTGTAAACCGTAAGCCCTTTGCTTGCGTTTGAGTTTAAGCCTTTGCCTGCGGTGCTAAACCGGGCTCCATGGGCCGTGCAGTACCATTCGCCGTTTCTAAAAGTAATCTGCTTTTTTCCCTCGTGGCTGCAGCTGATAGTGGCTGCCACATAGGTTCCTCCATTATTGGCCACTACCATATTGTTGACCACCACATAGCCTCCGCTTTTGGTGAGAGCCGAGTATTGGCTGCTACTAAGGTCAATGGTGACAGTTGCGGGGTTTACCGAGCCTTCGTTTACGCAACTATCAAGTGAATAAAGTGCAAAAAGTGAGGCTCCGGTGAAGCCTAATTTCTTCAAAAAGTCGTTTCTTGAGATTTTTTCCTCTAATTTCATATTTTAAATTTTGTTCTACCGTGTTCTACGCACAAGGCAGCGTATTGCGTCCAGGGAAAAAATTAAATTTTATCCCGGCAGCAAAAAGAAGTAATTTTCGTAGAGTGTAAATGAATAGAAATAAATCATCTAATCCCTGATTTGAAAAAGTGTTTTTGAAGAAGAAATCTCCCCAAAAAGAGATAAGTGAAATAGTTGCAGGGTGCAAGGCCAATTCTCAGTCGGCTCAGCGTAAGCTTTTCGAGATTTTCTCACGAAAAGCCATGGGGATTTGCTCAAAATACGCTGCATCGGAGTATGAAGCGGAGGAGATGATGATGGATGGTTTTTTGAAAGTTTACAAAAATATCGGTCAATACAATGATCAATATGACTTTGGAGGGTGGTTTCATCGTATTATGGTCAACGCCTCTATCGATTATTTCAGAAAACATCATTCCCGATTGGAGTTTGTAGAAATCAAAGTAGCTGAAACTTCGGCTTTTGACGACAGCAAAATTGATTTATTGTCGGTAGAGGAGATTCTCGAATTTGTAAGAAAACTCTCTCCGGTGTACAGGGCAGTGTTTTCATTGCATGTAATTGATGGTTATAATTTTAAGGAAATAGGTGAGATGCTGCACATAGCCGAGAGTGCTGTGAGGTCAAATCTCTCCAAAGCCAAACATAGATTACAAGGTTGGATAGAAGAATATATTTCGCAACAGGAAAAAATCTGAATCAATATGAGTGAAGATTTATTTAATAAAAAAATTAAGGAGAAATTCAAAGACTATATGCCCCCGGTCAGGGACGATGTCTGGGATAAGCTCAAAAAAAATACGCCAAAACCCGTGTTCTGGACGTGGTGGCATCAATATGCCTTGCCACTTTATGCCCTGCTTTCTACAGGAGCAATCGTATTTTTGCTTTCAAAAAACTATTTTACTCAGGAAAAAGAACAACTGGCTGAAAATCAGCCATCTGTTGTTGCTACCGCGAATAGGGATTCCATTTTTATTTACAAAAAAGATACTGTTTATATTGAAAAAATCACCTACATAACCACCGGAAAAGACCGGAATCATGATGAAACTGCAAATTGGAAAAAAATGTATCTGACTGTTAATGAAAAATTTCAAAGAATTGAGAATCAAATAAATTCAAATACAGTTGGGAAAACGCTAACCAATGAAACTGAGAAATCAGAAAATCAACCTTCTGAAATAAAAATAGCAAGCTCAGATCAAAATTTGGCAGAAACCCAACCCAAAGAACCTGTAAAAGAGGAGGAATTTAAAGAATTGATTTTGCCCGATGCTCCTCCCAAGTCCCGACAAGACAGCATCATCAATCAGAAGAAAAAGTTTCAATGGCCCTATACCCGTTTCGGAATCGCCCAGGAATTTGACCTGAAAGGAGGCCAGAGTATCGGAGCTATGATTGAAATGTTTCTGTTTAAAAACCTCAGTGTGGGTTTAGGCGGCCTGGTGACGCGGTATAAAGAGGTGGAATATGAGAATCCCCGGGATTTTAATCTTTCTACCGGTAAAGTTTTCGAGACACTTTTTGCCGGCGGCCTTCCTGCTTCTTATGACCAGATTTCTGACATTAAGATCAAAACTACGTTTTTTGAACTTCCGGTTGGTGTAAATCTGTATTTTCCTTTGCATAAAAACCTGAAACTTAAGATGCATTACGGAAGTCATTTTGACATCAAAACTTTTCAGTCTGTAAAGGTTGAAACCTACAAAGACGAAGAAGAAACCTACACCGTTTTTCAAAATCAACGGGAGAAAAGTGGTTTTCATAACCTGGTTTTTGGTACCGGTATTCAGTACGAAAAAAATCGCTTTGCTTTGCAGATAACCCCTACCTATATCTACAATTTCAAAGAGGTAGATTACCTCAAAACCGGTGGAAAATTCAGGCTGAACACACAGCTATATTACAGGATTAAATAAAAAAGAGTAATACCAAAAAGTGAAGCCCCGGTGCATTTTTGTGTCGGGGTTTATTTTTATATCGAATTTTAAAATTGATTTGGTTTTATATAATTATACTGATCAATTAAATAAGTTGAAGGCAAGAATTATACTTTTTTTGAGAATAAAATCAAATGTAAATTCCTTAAATGCCTGTGCAGTGTTTAGAAAAATTTAAAAGGTATAAAGATTTATTAAATGTGAATTATAAAATTTTTCGTGACACTTTGCACAGGTCGCCCTTTTTTTGGAGGTTCGCCTCCCCGGCTCGTTTTTTAGCGAGAAAAAAATGAGGGGGGACGCCTAGTTACCGCCGGTAGGCAACGTCAGCTTGGTTGCCCTTCTTTTTCTTAATCCATTTTCTGCATTAATTAAACAATTGAATATAAGGTTATTGTATAAAAAATAAATTCCTAAAATAGAGTAGCTCATTCAATTATAATTTGAATTTTCCGATAGCTAAGGTCCGGTATTATCATTATTCAAAGAGACTAACCCTGAATTTGATTTTTAGTCTAGATTATTTTTCAACCTTTCGGTAATCCTCTTCGTATTGGACTTAAATGATTGGATTATTTTAAAATTTCTAATAAAATGCTAAAAAAAGGGATATTTACATTTTCAGTAATGGTTTATGCACTGGCAGTAATTTTAAATGGTTGCAAGAAATCAGACCCGATTGCTGAAAACAGCACCGATCAGATGCTCTACGATTTGGCAAAAACATCTAATGGATTTAAATGGTACAAAAATTCAGATAAGCAATTGGCAAAGAGTAGTGGCTCCGCCCATTCTTACTCCTTTTTAAGGACTCGTTACAATGCTATAGCAGCAGAAAATCTGGATAGTCAGGGTAAAATAATTGAAGGAAAAACCTTTAAAGAAGGCTCACTGATAGTCAAGGAACTTTCCAATAATGCCTCAGCCTTAGAACGATATGCTATACTTTATAAAAATTCCTCTTCGCCTGATGGTGATGCCAAAGGCTGGGTGTGGGGATATATCAATGCCAACCAAACCGTGGCTGATGCCGCCTCAAATAAAGGTCGCTCCTGCACAGGTTGTCATAGTCAGGCTGGAAATGTTGACTATATGCTTATGAACAAGTTTTTTCCTTGAGGAAATACTTTCAGGTTTCCTATCTCAAACTACAAAGAAGAGATTTTTTAGATAAACAAGAATTAATCATTGCCCGACTTTTTGGCTCTCCACCATTTTTTGGCATCACGATACATCACTTCTGAATATATTGATACTCCATAACTGTAATAAGGGCCATTGAAAGTCTCGCTGAGGTTGTAACGGTGGGCACTGTATCTGTAACCAGTTAAAACGCTCATCCCAAGATACCGGCTGGCTTTAAATTCTACAAAAAGACCCGCCTGAACCGGTACAAACCAGTTGTTTTTTTTCCAGATTTCGAAGTCGTTGACGATGCTGCTGTGGGTGGTATTTTGTGAGCCTACACCTACCTCCACCGGAATACTGAACTTCCACCGGTAGTTGTTGATCAGATACGGGAAGTACATCAGGCTCAAATAGTAAAGATTGGTGCGGTCATAATAGTCGATATTGACCAGTTTGGCAGCATTTTTTTTAAAATCTATAAATCGCAGCAGGGTATTGTAGTTGACCCAGTAATAGCCAAGCGTAATCTCACTTCTTTTTTTGCCCACAGCAATCCCTGTATTTACACCAATGATATTCACAAACTTATCATCAGCATAGCTGCTACGGGTGTCGAGATTCATAGTCCAGTCCACTTTGGTAAACCTGGTAGTATCGGGGGTCAACAGAAAAGGCAGCTTTTTTTGTGCGTGTACACACAAGGGTAAAAGAAAGGCAAGGGTTATTTTAAATTTACGATACAACATTCGGTATTTAACGATAAACCCAAAGGCTTATTATTTACTCTTATTCAGTGCATAAAATTACTTGTCTCCAGGATAAAATAAGAAAATATTGTTCCATTGAATCACAAAACCGAAACGTCGGACCGAGTCCGTTTGAAAAATTTTATAGGCTAAATTTTTATTTCTGGTGAAATTTTTCAAATTTTTCAAGAGGATCATTATTTTGTGACTGTTTTTTTGGTTGGGTCCGACCCTTCGGCTTTTTTTCGAAAAAAAGTAAGGCCACGCCGGCAGGGCGAAGTAATGTTATTCAATATGGGTTATTCTTATTTCTTCTGATTCAATACAAAAAATCCTTTTTATGCTGTTCTAATATCACTTGATTACCTTCAATCGCGTCACCATAAAACTAATCATCAACCCGAAAACAGCTATCAAAATATAGGAAATCCGGAGATTGAAAACCTCCGAAATGTAACCAATAATAGGTGGACCCAACAAAAACCCCAGATAACTGATACTCGAAATAGAGGCCAGTGCAGTGCTGGTTGACATAGTTTTGTGGTTTCCGGCCAGACTAAATACATTCGGGATATTGGTCGAAACGCCCAGACCTACCATCAGGAATCCAAAGGCCGCCGTAGGAATATAGGGAAAAATCACGGCTATCATCAAGCCGCCGGCGATTAATACGCCGTTGATCTGCATGATTTTTTTCTTTCCAAAAGTAGCCGTGAGCTTGTTGCCGATAAACCGCCCGCCGGTCATCATCACCATAAAGCAGGCATAGCCCAGGCTCACCCAGCCGCCGGTAGCACCCACGATATCCTTGAAATACACCCCGCTCCAGTCAAACATGGCCCCTTCGCACGACATGGCAAAGAAACCAATCACCCCCAATGACAGCAAAAAGCCGTCGGGTTTGGGGAAAAACTTCCTTTTTTCCTGCGGCACGGCCGTTTCACCGAGCAAAAAGCGTGAATTGATGAGCGTGGAGAGTATCGAAAGCGACATGATAATCAGAAAATGCGGGGTAGGAGGGAGCTTTAAGATGCCCATCAACAGCCCGATAAGTGCCCCCACAAATCCCGCCAGACTCCAGGAACCATGAAACGAGGCCATGATGGGCTTGCGGTACATTTTCTCGACCACCACCGCCTGGGTGTTGACCGAAATATTGCTGATGTTGCCCGTCACGCCAAATAGAAACAGGCACAGAGCCAGCAAAATAGGGCTGGAGGCAAGCGAGAGCATGACCATAGCGATGGCATACATGGGCGGGGCAAAGTGCATGATCTTTTTGCTGCCGTATTTGCCTGCCAGATACCCCGAAAACGGCATAGTGATCAACTGACCCGCCGGCAATGCAAACAGGACAGAACCCATGGCACCGTCGGAGAGTTGCAGGGCCGATTTGATATCGGGAATGCGGCTGGCCCAGGAGGCAAAACACAGCCCCTGAAAGAAATAAAAAGCCGATACCGCCCACCGCACCCTTTTTCGGGTGGAATGGATATTGGTGGCCAGGCCTTTGTCTATGAGTTGATTATCGATATTCATGCTTTACGATTCCCGGAGAATTACCACAAAAGTACAGTATTTATGATGTATTCTCAGTAGAAACACCCCGACTCCCATTCGGTTTTAGGAATTATGAAAAGGTTTGTGGGAATGGTTATATTTTTTTGGGAAGATTGTTTTTAAATGCTTCAATTTTATTTTTAAACAATAATGAGTTTTCTGCGGGCAAAACCCGCTTTTCACTCCTATCAAGTTACAAGCTTTGTAAAGCGGGATATTTTCATAATTCCATAATTTTCATTGGGACAAAGATTTTTTCAATCATTGTTTTATAAATTGAATCTGTCATATTTGTGTAACTCTTCAAATAATCTATAAAATTGTCTTTTTCAATATCAATTTGATAAGTGATTTAAAAAAACAGTTTTGCAGATTAAATTATTGATCATTAGAATTGCAAATTTTTATATTGAAATATGAATAATTACATGAATCAATTATTTCTTTTAATTACTCTTTTTTTTATCTCTTACATTAATTTTTCGTACTCTCAAAATGTAAAAAAAGCCGAAGATTTGTGTATTATTTTCTCCGATGGAAATCTTAGAAATTACCAATTAAATGCCCGAACAGGGGAAACTGTTTGGTGGAATTTCGCTTTAAGCAGAAGTGAACGACTTAGATTATTTGAAGAATTTTTCTTTCAAATTTCTGGAAATGAACTTTACTCTTTTGAAGGAGACTATATTAGTATTCATGATATTTGTAGTGGTAACAAAATTTCGTATGTCAAATGTGATAAATGTTATAACAGATTTTCAAGCCCATTATTTTGGAATAATCAAATTATCGCAATAGGAAAAAATATATATTCCTATAAAATTGATGAAAGTGGTATTCTGGTGAATGATTCCCAAAAGAAATTAATGAAATATGACACTGATTTGTACAACGATTTTAAAATTTTCAATGACAATCTGTTTTTTTTAAATAATACTAATCTATTTAAATATAGTCTGAAAAAAGATTCTTTAGAATGGAAAACCGAAATTAGTTCTGATAGAAGAAATCATATTGTAACGAACAATGATGATATGATAATAATAGCCTCTGGAAATATTATCTACGCAATAAATAAATCAAATGGAAAAATAATTTGGAATTGCAAAAGTAATTATTTTCAAAGCTATGACGTATAAGAAGAGTTCGAATTTTTACAAATTTGTAGTTACAAGAATCGTTTGTACTTGAATAACCAAAACGGAATAGATATAGTTGATTTATCTAGTGGTAGGCTTTTGAAAAGTATATCACTTCCTTTCAATATTGATCACATTGTTTTAGATAAAAATTATATTTATGCTATTGGCCGAACTAATAATAGTAATAATGTAACCCTCAATAAAATAGAATTATTAACCAATAAAATTGTTTATTCTCAGCCAATTGGTAAAAATGAAATTGTAAATTTAGTAATGAATGGGGATAACATAATCCTTGCAGAAAAATCTAAAAATTCTCAGACCACAAATTATTTTCTGTTAGATAAAAATAACGGTGACATTTTAACCAAAAGACAATTACTACAAGTTCGTGATATCAATGGATTAAATAGCATAAAAATACCCAAAATTGAGAATGATTATATTTGGAGCACAATAGAATTCGACAAATATATTTATGATGCGGCACAAGGAAATAATGTTTTCATTACTGATTTTCCAACCTTTAAAATTTATTATGAAAACAAAAAAACAGGAGATAGCCTGACCCATTATAAGGAAATTGAGGTAATAGATTACAGTCGACGTTCGGAGGGAATTTTTGATTTTAAACACCCAAAAAATATTAATCAATTCATACTTCAAACAGATATTTATAATCCCCAACAATTCTTTATTGACGAAAGGATAACTTTTTCAATAAAAAAAAATGGAAAAACTTTAATAAAATTTAAACCGATTATCTCAAGTTATCCAAAAGAAATTCCTGTTGAAAAAATTGATATAAGAATAAAAGACTAGGGAAGTAAATCATAATTTCCACCTAACTAATAACTTGTTATTGCAAGGACTAAGAGGCTTCCCTGGTTTATCCCCCCGGAAATTGGCCTATTTTTTTAATGTTAATTTATGACGTGTTGCAATATACTAATTTTTCGTCCCCGAAGAGTCTCCTCTAGTGCCTCTGTGGCCGCCCCAGTGCAAGAACAAATATATTTTTGGAATATTCTTACACCCATATTGCCGGATTAGTTTTTTGATGTTTAAAGGAAATATTGAAATCTAAGATAAATACAATCGGCGAATTTGGGAAATATTGGCTGGTTTTTTTGTGGTTTTGGAAGCTTAAAGCATATTTTTCTTATCAGGATTTCCCGGTAACCTGCATTTTTTTGTAAAATATTATTTAAAATTTGTCCAGTTTTTTTTACAATAAACTGGACAAAGTGCTATATTTGCGAATGATAAATTTTTTATGAAAGTATCTGATTATATTATATTTAAGATAGGCAGGCTTCCAAAAGGATATGTGTTCACCTATGAAGATTTTATAGATGAGGTGAATAAAAAAGAAGCTATCATCAAAGCACTAAACAGAATGGCAGCTTCAGGTAAAATAGCAAAGCTGTCAAAGGGGAAATATTATAAGCCCGAAAATACCCCTTTTGGTAAACTGCAACCCAGCCAGGCTCAAATCGTAAAAGATCTATTAGAAGAAAATGGGAAAATATTGGGGTATCTTACAGGATATAGTATCTATAATCAGCTGGGGTTGACTACTCAGGTGAGTAATACCATACAAATCGGAAAAAATGAAATACGATCAGCATTTAAAAGAGAGAGGTACAGTATTTCGTTTATAAAACAAAAAAATACCATAACCAAAGAAAATATCCCTTTACTACAGATACTAGATGCTATTCGATACATCAAAAATATTCCCGATGCCAAAATTGAAGCTTCTTGCAGAAGATTTCTTGGTATTTTGCAAACTCTAAAGCCTAAAGAAAGGGAAACACTGGTTCGGCTTGCCTTGAAATATCCACCAGCTACAAGGGCATTATTGGGTGCTATGTTTGATGAACTCACCGAAGTGAATTTAGCCAAAGACTTAATGAAATCTTTAAACTCCATTACAAAATATAAGCTGGGTGGTGTTCAGGCTGCACTACTCACTGCAGAAAAATGGAATATAATATGAACCTACACGAAAACAAAACACTATATCGGCAGTCGATACAATATACAGCCGATCTTTTAAAAATTCCACCTGTTTATGTCGAAAAAGACTACTGGGTGACTTACGCTTTATTTACTATTTTCAGTAACGAAATAGGTACAGATACGGTGTTTAAAGGTGGAACGGCCTTGTCAAAATGCTTTAATTTGATAGAAAGATTTTCAGAAGATATAGATCTTGTGATGCTTATGCGAGATGGAGAAACCAATACTCAGCTAACGAATAAAATCAAAAAAATAAGCAAAGTGGTATCTGAGGTGCTTCCTGAAATCCAAGTATCAGGTCTGACACAAAAAATGGGAATGAACCGTAAGACGGCTCACAGCTACACCAGGGAGTTTATAGGCAATCTTGGTCAGGTGCGGGATTTTCTGGTTGTGGAAGCTACTTTATTGGGGTATCACGAGCCATTTACCAAGAAATTGTTAAATTCATTTGTGGGTGAAATGATGCTAAGCACCGGGCAAAGCACCATTGCAGAGGTTAACGGATTAATGCCATTTGAAATAAGGGTATTGGAGCCAGTTCGTACAATATGCGAGAAGATAATGAGCTTGGTTCGTTTTTCTTACTCCAATGATCCTGTAGCAGATTTAAAAAATAAAATAAGGCATTTGTATGATTTGAATCAATTGCTGAGTCAGGATGAATTTGCTCAATTTTTAGACTCTCAAGATTTTGATAGAATGCTCCTAAAAGTAGCAAATGATGATATTGTTAGTTTTAAAAACAACAATGCCTGGCTTAAAAATCATCCTTCTGATGCATTGATATTCATAAATGCAGATAAAATATGGCCTGAGTTGAAAGCGACTTATAATGGTCAATTTAAAAACCTGATTTATGGTGAACTACCGAAAGAGACGGTAATATTTGAAACATTGATAAAGATAAAAGAGAGGCTAAAAACCGTGACTTGGATTATTAAACCTTGATTCTGAATCTTGAAATTCAATGAGTTCCCACAGAGCTTTTCAGGATAGATTTTTCCATTGTTCAGAGCTCCTGGCGGAGACATTGAACATATGATTTATATTTTTATTTTTGGACTTTTAATGACTTAAAATAAGAATTAATAGTCCTTATACTCCCGTTGGTAAATTTAATTTTTAAGTTAAATCCACCATCTAATAGATAGTAATTTTGATCTTTTAACTCTTCACATTTCGAAATTTCCAGAGTACCATTTGGAATTGATTCATTATTAGTAAAATTCTCATTTTTTCCATTCCACCCATTCGTAAATTCTTTAACAATTACATTATACTTTCCTTTTCCTTTAAATCGATTAGCTACTAATGACAGTCTGACAGTTTCCTCCCAAGTTTTTCCATATTTAATTTGAAAAATTCGTAGGTTACCATCCTCAATTCTTGTTGCTTCACTCCAATCTAAGCAGTGCTTTTCATCGTCATCAATTATAATTCCAATTGTATTACCATCCTGAGGACACAATTCAGCAATCTCTGGATTCAGATTTGATTTTTTACAAGAAACAAGAGAATTAAATGAAATAATAAATAATAGATTTACAAAGAATTTAAGTTTCATTGAGAATTTAAGTTTTAATTAATAATTGATTTATTTTTATTTCATTCCCACAAGTCTCCACCAGTGCCTCTGCGATTGCTTCTTTGCAGAAGAATATATTTTATTAATACTCTTACAGCCATATTGCCCGATTAGTTTTTGATATTGAAAGGAAATATTGAAATCTAAGATAAATACAATCGGCGAATTTGGGAAATATTGACTGGTTTTTTTGGGTTCTCAAGTTTGAAAGAGTGGGAGGAAGCGTACTATCTGAGTTCCTAGCGGAGAGTTTGAATGAATGAAAAATATAGGTGCGTTTTGAAACACACATTACCTCATTTCCAATTCTTCATTGAATAAATGAAAATAAAAAAAGACAAAATGAAGTACGATAGAACTACTGTAATGCCGACAAGTTTTCTTTGAAATTGCAGAGACTCATACCACTTATACAAACGAATTTTTCTTTCCTCATTGCTATACAAAACATGGAAGGGGAGAAGGAAAATAAATAGTATAAGCATTAAGCCCAGAGTAGGTATTTTAACTTTGAAATATTTCAGTAGAGCTATTATGTTCAGATAAAAAGTGAACCCAATAAAGCCTGCCCCTCTGGTTGTATTTCTAAAGAGCGTCACTTTTTCATAAAGCTTATTAAATGTGACAAACATAAAATCTATTATCTTGAACATGATTTCGTTTTTTAGTTATTCGCTTTCTACTTTTCTATTTTCACCCCGTAGCCTCTCCGCAAGGCACTCTGTGGCCGCCCCAGTGCAAGAGCAAATATATTTTTGGAATATTCTTACACCCATATTGCCGGATTAGTTTTTGATTTTGAAAGGAAATATTTAAAATCTAAGATAAATACAATCAGTGAATTTGGGAAATATTGACTGTTTTTTTGTGGTTTTGGGTTCTTATAAACATTGAAAAAATACACCTTGTTTTAATCGAGCTAAGTTTTAGGCTCAAAACTAAAAAAAACACTTCCCCCTCATAATTAATGCCTTGGCTTATCAGGATTATGGATTCAAATATTTGGCTCAATTCATTTCGGCTCTGATTCATATTTTTTGCTAACTTGTACCCCAATATTGAAACCTTTGATAAAGATGAAACTTAAACTAATGGCTGCCATGCTCTGCATTGGCGTTGCTGCATTTGCTCAGGATCCCTGGAAGATTACCGCCCAAAATATCGACCCCAACCATTATTACGGGGTTACCGTGGCCAACGGCATGATTGGCATTACCTCCTCAGCCGAGCCTTTGAAAGTCAAAGAAATAGTGCTCAACGGTGCCTTTGATACCTATGGAAGAGGCCGAGTGGCCAACATTCTGAAAGTTTTTGAGTTTGCCAACATGGATATCGATGTCAACGGCCAACGCATCAACAAAAGCAATATCAAAGATTACGCCCAGGTGATCGACCTGAAAAATGCCGAATTGCTGACGACCTTTGAGCATGAAAAAATAAAGGTAAAAACCAACATGATGGCCCTGAGGCATCTGCCACATTCGGCCCTGATTGAAGTCGAAATCACCGCAAAAACTGCCTGTGAGATCACTCCAACGAGTTTTATTCAGGCTCCGGAGGTGTTGCGTGACGTTGAGAATTACTATCATCTTATCGACAGACCGCACTCGCTTACGCCATTGCTTACTTCGGTGGCCAAAAGCCCGACAGGAAAATACACGATTTCGGCTTCTAATTCCATAATTTTTAATGAAAAACGTGGTCTTGAGCCTTCGCTCGTGCATGAAGAATGGGACTACGGCATGCACAAACTCAAATTTACGAAGCAGCTGGCGGCTGGTGAAACTTATAAGTTTGCCGTGGTAGGCACCGTGATTTCCTCTGCCCATATCTCCGATGCCCACAATGAGTCGGAGCGACTGACGATATTTGCGGCTCTGGAGGGTACTGACAGACTTAAACAAAAGCACGAAGCCGCCTGGGCAAAGCTCTGGACGTCTGACATCCAGGTGGAAGGCGACCCCGAAGCACAGCGGGCTGCCCATTTTTCATTGTACAACCTTTACAGTTTTTGCCGTGAAGGGCAGGCCTACAGTCTCTCTCCGATGGGTTTGTCGGGCTTGGGTTATAACGGACACGTTTTCTGGGATACCGAACTTTGGATGTATCCTCCATTGTTGGTTTTGCATCCCGAAATCGCCAAATCTTTGCTCGAATACCGTTTCCAGAGACTCGGAGCAGCCAAAGAAAACGCCAAAAATCATGGCTATCAAGGAGCGATGTTTCCGTGGGAGTCTGACAACGACGGTCAGGAGTCTTGTCCGGTGTGGGCACTCACGGGGCCTTTTCAGCATCATGTAACGGGCTGTGTGGGTTTTGCTTTCTGGAAATATTATCAGGTGACCAAAGACAAGTCCTGGTTGGCTACTAGGGGATATCCTTTGCTGAAAGAAGTGGCTGATTTTTGGGTGAGCCGGGCTGAGTTGGGTAAGGATGGTAAATATCACATCATCAATGTAGTGTGTGCCGATGAGTGGGCCGAAAATGTGGACGACAATGCCTTTACCAACGGAATCGCCAAAGAAGTGTTGATGTACGCCAATCAGGCTGCCAAAGAATTGGGTTATCCTGAAAATCAGGAATGGAAAAAGGTGTCGGAAGATATCGTCATTCTGAAATTCACTGACGGCACCACGCAGGAATATGCCGGTTATGCCGGCCAACTGATCAAGCAGACAGATGTGAATTTGCTTTCATATCCTCTGAAGCAAATCACCGACAAGGCCTCGATTGAGAAAGACCTTGACTATTATTGGAAAGCCCTTGCCGACAATAATCCGGGCAGGAAGGGGCAAAGTCCGGCGATGGCACAGGCGATATTCAGTATTTTGAATGCCAGATTGGGCAATACCGACAAAGCGTACAGCCAATATATGGACAGCTACAAACCCAACGAGGTACCGCCATTTGGTGTTTTGGCCGAAACAGCAGGAGGTACAAATCCATATTTTGCGACGGGAGCGGGCGGATATTTGCAGACACTGGTCAACGGCTTTGCAGGCCTCGACATCACCGATGCCGGTATTGTTCAGCTCAAAACCAAGCTACCCAAACACTGGAAGTCATTGACCATCAAAGGTGCAGGACCCGATAAGAAGGATTTTGTGGTGAAGTAATTGTTCGAAGTTTTTCTAATTGCCACAGGGTCTGATGAGGCTCTGTGGTTTTTTATGGGGTGGGATTTATAAATCTAATGCTTTGCTTGAAGTGTGGGTACAATTCGCTATTATCTACCTGCGAAGGGAATATCCCTAGCAACGCAGACTTGCAGATTGACTAAAATCTATTGTTGTTTATTTTTTTTTAAAATTTTAAAATTTTTCTTACAATTTTCAGACCCTAATTCTGCTCCTTTTTTATATAGCTCAAGAGCTTTCTCCAAACTTTTGGCAACAGGTTCCCCTTTTTCATATAATTGGGCTAAATTATTAAGAGCTTCAGGAAAATTGTTTGAAGCTGATCTCGAGTACCAATAAAACCTTTTTTTTGAATTAAAATATGGATTCGGAATACCCCAAAATCCAATATTTTCATAATGACCAGCTAAATCATATTGTGCATTAGCATTATTTTTATATGCTAGTCTTCTTAAATTTTTTAAATAACTAGAATAAATTTCTATTACTTCATTGTTTGTGAGTTTAGAATAATTCTCATATAAATCAAGTAATATTTTTCTAACTTGATAGTATTTCATGTTATTTTTTATAATTCCATTCCCGCTTTACACATCTAGGAAGCAAAAGATTCGGAGAGGGGAGGGATAATTTAGAATTCATAATTCATTATTTTGCTATTTACTCATCTATCCGAAACATGTTGTTTCGTACCAATGTAATCCGGCTTTTTGCCGGAGACAAACTCAAATTTAATTACAATTGAAAGAATTTGTTTTGCAGAAGTTTATAAAAACAAAAAAGCTCTCATTTCTGAGAGCTTTTGAGCGGTCCGGTGGTACGGCATCCCAGCGGGACTCGAACCCGCGACATATTTTCTAAATTAACATATGAATAATAACAAGAAAGCCCCAGATTTCTCTGAGGCTTTTGAGCGGTCCGGACGGGGCTCGAACCCGCGACCCCATGCGTGACAGGCATGTATTCTAACCAACTGAACTACCGGACCTTTTACTTAAGAACTTTGCCGTTTTTTAAAACGTGGTGCAAAGATAGCATCTTAATTTTACTTGTCAATACCCTCTTTTAAAAAAAATCTTAAGTTTTTTGGGTTGGTATACTTAATTTTCTAATTATGAATTACTTAAAATTTTAAGAAATTACAGAAATATTTACCAACAGCATGTATTCGTCCATTTCTATCTCAGAAAGGTTTTCAAAATCGTTTCCGATTTCAATCGACAGGGCCTGTACTTCGGTACTGATATAATCCTTGAAGGCATCTACTGCATCCGCAAGTTCCTGATTGTTGTTTTTGAGTTTGATTGCAATCTTATCTGTCACTTCAAAACCACTGTCTTTTCTTAGATTTTGGATACGGTTCACAAAATCTCGGGCGATACCTTCCTGCTTAAGAACCTCATCAAGATGGATGTCAAGGGCTACCGTAAGGCCACCTTCTACGGTTACCAACCAACCCGGAATATCCTCAGTTAGGATTTCTACGTCAGTCAATTCTATATCAAAACCATTCAGACTTATTTTTCCATCATTTTCAAGATTTTTCAAAGTCGCTGCATCCATTCCTGAGATAGCATCGGCCACTGCCTTCATGTCTTTGCCGTATTTTGGCCCTAGTGTTTTGAAATTAGGCTTCACTTTTTTCTTCAATACACCGCTTTCATCATCCAGGAATTCAACCGATTTTATGTTCACCTCAGATTTGATAATCGGAATCACGTGCTCAATCTGCTTTTTGACTTTCTCAGAAAATACCGGCAAGAGTATCTTTTGAAGTGGTTGTCTCACTTTCAGGCCTGATTTTTTACGCAGAGCATGTACCATAGAGCAGATGTTCTGAGCGAGCGTCATGGATTCTTCCAGATCGGCATCTACCCAGTCGGCTTCGTAGGGAGCCCATTCCGTAAAATGCACCGATTCGTATTTGAATGGCGTGTTTTTTTCTACTGATTCCTTCCTGATACCGTCGGTAAGGTTTTTATAGAGCCACTCAGCGTAGAAAGGTGCTATCGGCGACATCAGCTGGGCTACAGCTGCCAGACAGTGCTGCAGGGTCTGATAGGCCCCGCGTTTGTCATCGGTCAATTCACCTTGCCAGAAACGCCTCCTGTTGAGTCTCACATACCAGTTGGAAAGGTCGTCGTTGACAAAATCTTGGATTAGACGGCCGGCTTTGGTAGGGTTATAATTGTCAAATTCTTCAGAAACTTTCTTAACCAGCGTATTTACTTTGGAGATAATCCAGCGGTCAAGTTCAGTCAATTTTTCTTTAGGAACCTTGTTAAACTGTTCTATCTGATAGCCATCGAGATTGGCGTAAAGGGCAAAGAAATTATAAGTGTTGGTCAGTGTTCCAAAAAACTTCCTTTGTGTTTCCTGCACTCCCTCGAGGTTAAAGCGGAGGTTGTCCCAAGGCTCTGCGTTGGTGATCATGTACCAGCGGGTTGGGTCAGCACCGTATTTTTTGAGCGTATCAAAAGGATCGATGGCATTGCCCAATCGTTTTGACATTTTGTTACCGTTTTTGTCAAGCACCAAACCTGTTGAAATCACATTTTTGAATGCCACGGAGTCAAACAACATCCCGGCAATGGCATGCAATGTAAAAAACCATCCGCGGGTCTGATCTACCCCTTCGGATATAAAATCTGCAGGATATGATTTATCAAATATATCCTGATTTTCAAACGGATAGTGCCACTGAGCATAAGGCATGGCTCCGGAGTCAAACCAAACATCTATGAGGTCAGGCTCGCGGTACATTACTTTTCCTGATGGTGATAATAGATAGATTTCATCCACATGGGGGCGGTGGAGGTCGAATAATTGGTTAATAGACCTCACCCCCTGCCCCTCTCCACAGGAGAGGGGAGTATCTCCTTTGGAGTTCTCAAGTTTTTCGGTTATTTTTAAAGTAATTGTTTTGATTACATCATGTAGATTATTTTTTACTTCCTCATTTGAAAACCTAATAACTTCAAAACCAAATTGGTTTAAAAATTTAGTCCTTAAATTATCATATTCGATTTGATTGCTGTGAATTTCACCGTCGATCTCAACAATTAATTTTGCAGGTATCGAAGCAAAATCAGCTATGTATCCTCCGAAAGCATGCTGCCTTCTAAACTTCACTCCAAGTTTGGAATTCCTAACTTCATTCCAAACCAAATCCTCACATTCTGTTTGATTTTTTCTATTATTTCTGGCAAAATTTTTCAAAATATGCCAACCTTGAGGGTCTGTCTGATAAACAAAATTCTCCCATTCTAACTTTTCGGAATCCGCATCAGATATCTCTCCTACGGAGAGGGATTTAGGATTAATATCAAGTCCCTCTCCTGTGGAGAGGGATTTAGGGTGAGGTTTACTAGCCTCATACCTCTCCAGAAACTCCCGATTCTTCTCAGTCTGTTCATTATTTAATTTCCCTGAATCCAAAGCTGAGCTCACTGCATCAATCAGTTCTTTTACAGATCCTATACATACTTCTTCACCGTCTTCACTCCTCCAGATAGGTAACGGAGTACCCCAATATCGGCTACGGCTCAGGTTCCAGTCAACGAGGTTTTCCAGCCAATTGCCAAACCTTCCCGAACCGGTACTTTCAGGCTGCCAGTTTATGGTTTTGTTGAGTTCTACCAGTTTCTCCTTGGCTGCGGTTGTTCTGATAAACCAGCTGTCTAATGGATAGTATAGCACCGGTTTGTCGGTTCTCCAGCAATGGGGGTAGGGGTGGTCAAATTTCTGAACATTGAAGGCCTTGTTTTCAGTTTTTAGCTTGATAGCAATCCTTTCATCTACCGAAAGGTATTTGTCGCGAACCTGTTTTTTCTTTTCTTCTTCTATTTCTTCTGCCGAATAATAGGCTTCCTTTACATACTCCAAAGCGTAATCAGTCACTTCTTTCACAAAACGACCTTTGCGATCCACAAGCGGCATTTCTTTTCCAGACTCATCCTCAACCATTATAGCAGGGATGCCATGTTGCTGAGCCACCCTGAAGTCATCTGCACCGAAAGTTGGAGCAGTATGCACAACACCTGTACCGTCTTCGGTTGTCACAAAATCCCCGATGATGATTCTGAATGCAGGACTTTTTGGCTGCACATAGGGCATCAGTTGCTCATATTCCATGCCATCTAATTGACTGCCTTTTAACTCTGCAATGATAGTCCATGGAATTACTTTTTTATCCGAATTTTCAAAACCTTCAAAATCTCCTTCTTTTCCTTTTTCAGTAAAATATTTGCTCACCAAATCTTTAGCAATAATCACATTTACAGGTATGTAAGTGTAAGGATTGAAGGTTTTTACCAACACATATTCAATGTTTTTTCCAACAGTCAGTGCCGAATTCGATGGCAGCGTCCATGGAGTGGTAGTCCATGCTAACACATACACTTCTCCTTTAGCAGCATCAAACAAAAACTCTGATTTATGATTTTTAATCAGCTTAAACTGTGCTGTGAGCGAGGTGTCTTTTACATCACGATAACAACCGGGTTGGTTCAGCTCGTGTGAGCTCAGACCCGTACCGGCGGCAGGTGAATAGGGCTGAATGGTATAGCCCTTGTAAAGCATGCCTTTTTTATAAAGCTCTTTCAAAAGATACCAAATCGACTCTATATATTCGTTTTTATAGGTAATATATGGGTCTTCCATGTCCACCCAGTAGCCCATTTTGTCGGTCATATCCTGCCAGAGGTCAGTGAATCTCATCACAGCTTCACGGCATTTTTGGTTGTATTCGGCTACAGTTATTTTCTTCCCGATGTCCTCTTTCGTGATACCCAGTTCTTTTTCAACCTGTAGCTCAACAGGCAAGCCATGCGTGTCCCAACCGGCCTTCCGTTTTACCTGAAAACCCCTGAGTGTTTTGTATCTGCAGAAAATATCCTTTATGGTACGAGCCATCACGTGGTGAATGCCAGGTGTGCCGTTGGCTGAAGGCGGACCTTCATAAAATGTAAAACTTGGGCTTCCTTCTCTTACTTCGATGGATTTTTGAAAGATGTCGTTTTTTTGCCAAAAATCTAAAATTTCATCCGCCAGCTCGGCATAATTCACAGACTTGTACTCGGGGTATCTCATTATCAAGATAAAATATTCTTTTGTAATCTAAAATAAGTCCGCAAGTTACGAATTTTGAATGTAAAAATTAAAAAATCGAGGTGCTGGCGTGGCTTGAATTACTATTTTTTTTAATCAAAAAACCTGAATTGAGCGTATTTTTGCAAAAAAAACAAAACCAAATTGGAGTTAATCTCTTACGTAACTATTGGGGGAACCATCGCATTTGCTGCTTCGGGTGCTTTAGCCGGAATCAGGAAAGGGTTGGATATATTCGGTGTAACTGTGGTAGCCTTCGTGACTTCTATTGGCGGAGGTACATTGAGAGATATTCTGTTGGGCAAGTTTCCCATCCGGTGGCTTTTTGATAGTCAGATATTATTGTTGATAGTGGTGGTGTCGGTTATTACAGTTTTTTTTAGGAAATACATCATCAAACTCGACAAAACACTTTTACTGTTTGACACCATCGGTTTGGCATTTTTTACGGTTAAAGGCCTCGAGGCTGGGTTGGCTATAGGATTAGGAAAAATTGCATGTATTATTTTGGCTACTGTCACTGCCAGTTTTGGAGGGGTGGTCAGAGATATTATTTTGAATGAAATCCCTGCTATTTTTCACAAAGAAATTTATGCTACCGCGGTTATTTTTGGCTGTTTATTTTATTTTGTGCTACAATATTTTGGCTTGCAAACCGGACTTATTCAAAATCTGGTAATAGGTTTTATTATCTTGATAAGATTGCTGGCCGTGATATTTAATATTTCCTTACCCAAAATCCTCCAAAATCAATGAATCTGATAGCCAACATTACCTCTTTTTTCTATCAGATTTTGATAAACGCCTTTTCGTTTGTACTGCCGGTTTTGGCAATATTTAGCCCCGGATTGAAAGCGTTTTACCAAGGAAGGCTCGAAAGTGAAGGTGTATTGGAATATTACGAATTAAATACTGTCCAAAAACCTGTGGTCTGGTTTCATTGTGCTTCTTTGGGGGAATTTGAACAAGGACGGCCCGTCATAGAGGCATTCAGAGCACAATATCCTCATTATTTTATTTTGCTGACTTTCTTTTCGCCTTCGGGTTATGAAGTTAGAAAAAGCTATAATCAGGTCGATAAGGTTATGTATTTGCCTGTTGATACCCAAAAAAATGCTGCAAGGTTTTTAAAGATTTTTAGGCCGAAAGTAGTAATTTTTGTAAAATATGAATTTTGGCCAAATTTTGTAAATGCAATCAAAAATTCGGAGGCAAAATTGATAGGCATTTCGGTGATTTTCCGGCCAAAACAGATTTATTTTAAATGGTATGGTGCATATTTTCGTGGTGTTCTCAGTAAGTTCGATCATTTTTTTATCCAAAATCAAACCTCAGGAAATCTATTAAAAGATTTATCATTTGAAGAGTTCACGGTTTCAGGTGACACGCGTTTTGACCGTGTTAAACAAAATGCAATGCATGTTTCCCCAATAGATAAAATCAAAAATTTTGTTCAGGAAAATACCGTTCTGGTCGCTGGAAGTGTTTGGCCTAGGGATTTGGAAGTATTGAAGCCGGTTTTCAAAGCTTTTCCCGAAATGAAAATTATTCTTGTGCCGCATGATATTCATCCGGAAGAAATAAATGAATGGAAAAATTCGCTGGGTGCGGTTTTGTTTTCGGAGGAAATAAATACTGAAAAACAAGTTCTAATAGTTGACGCAGTCGGCTATTTGTCAGCCATTTATCAATATGCCGACTATGCTTATGTGGGTGGGGCATTTGGGAAAGGCCTTCACAATATTCTGGAGGCAGCTGTGTTTGGTGTTCCTGTTTTTTTTGGAAATAAAAATTACAAAAAATTTCAGGAAGCGGTTGATTTAGAAGAAATTGGTGTGGCTTTTTCTTTGAGCGATGGCCCAGAAATGATTAATAAAATCCAATATTTTCAGGATAACCTCTGGAAAAAGGCGGATATTAAAAAATTAGCTGACCAATATATTGAATCGGGAGCAGGAGCAACCGACGATATTCTTAAATATTTAGCAAAAATCAGCTAGATTGCCTTTTTGTGCTTATTTTGCTTTTATATTATAACCCCCGATGACTGTAAGTATCATAGGAACAGGCAATCTGGCCTGGCATCTGGCACGTGTTTTCGAAAAAAATAACATCGAAATCTCCGAAATTTATGGCAGAGAGCTAAGCAAAGCTATTCTTCTAACCGACGACTTGTATCAATCGACACCTACAGATCAGCTTGATTTTTCAGAAAGTAAGGCCGAAATTTTCATAATTTGTGTCTCAGATGATGCTATTGAACAAGTTTGTGCCAGGATAGTCTTACCCGAAAATTCCATCCTGGTGCATACCTCAGGTGCAAAAAACATCGATATTTTAGACAGAACTTTAAAGATTTATCATGATTTGGAAGTGAAAACAGGGGTATTTTATCCGGTGATGACATTTAAAAAAGGCAAATCAGTCGACTTTACGAAAATTCCGGTTTGCATTGAGTCAAAAGATGAAAACACCAGGCAAACCCTAATAAAACTGGCGAAAGTCATTTCTGATGAGGTTTATATACTTAATTCTGAAGAAAGGCTTGCATTGCATGTTGCTGCGGTTTTTGCCAACAATTTCACAAACCATCTCCTTGCTCTTTCCAAAGCGATTTTGGATGCCGAAGAGCTGGATTTCGAAATATTAAAACCCATAATTTCGGAAACTTTCAAAAAAGCTCTATCCTCTCGGCACCCGGCAGAAGTCCAAACCGGTCCGGCAAAAAGAAACGATTTACAAACGCTAAAAGCTCATCTGGATTACATTTCAGATGACGAAGACCTTGTTAGGGTTTATAAAACGCTTTCTGAAAGTATCGAAGATTGGCATCAGGACTGAATAATGCTGTGCCATTTTTTTTTCATACATCTGCTAGCTTCTTTTTTATTACCTTTAGTATATAAAAATCACAAGAATGCCATTTTTATTTTTAATGGAATAAATATGTAACTAATTGTATTATAGTCTTTTGTATATAAGTGGTTTTTATTTTTTTTCCATAATTAAAAAAAAATTCCAAAAAATGTACAGTTTTCCAATGGTATTTATGGCATAAATTTTGAGTATAAAAAACCAGAGTGTTTCTAATAAAAATATTGAGCGGTAACATTCCCAAATTAAAATTTTTGTTCAACGTGGAAGCGTGTTAAAAACGGATTATTAGTCAGGAAACTAGTAAAAGCACATTCCCAAAATTAACCATTTATTTATCATGAAAAAGTCAATTTTGACTACGATTGTTTTAACGATTCTTGGATTTGGTGCGTACGCCCAATCTTTCTCAACTACCGCCCAGCACAATGTAAAAATTACGGCTGGATCAGTACTTGATGTACAGATGACAAGTACAGCTGATGTTACATTTAACTTTACCACTGTTGCAAATTATACGGATGGTATTGAACAAACTAATGCGGCTCAATTAAAAGTTCAGTCTAACAAGCCATGGTCTTTGGCTGTCGAGGCACTTACAGCTAACTTTGATGCCGATGTTGCGGCTAACGATACTGAAGTATCAGCTTCTAAGCTTGAAGTAAGAAAAAGTGGTGGAACTTATGCTGCTCTTTCAACTACTCAGGGAACAGTAGCTACCGGAGCCAGAGGTGCTAACTCTGTTTCAGGAAATACATTTTATGTTGATTACCAATTAAAACCAGGATTTATTGCAGCAGACAACTACTCTTTAGGTGTAAGATACACCGTTTCACAGCCATAATATTTTACAATAATTAATATTGATCAGGGTGATGTTACAATAGCATCACCCTTTTTGGCATATCCGTTGGATAAGATTTCAAGAATTGACTTGGTTTAAGAAAAAAACTTTCCTATGTTTGTTGCGATTGGAAGGTAGAAATTTGTAATATTTCTATCGATTTGTCAGGATAAACTATAGGAAAAATGAAAAAATACGCTCTAACTAGCCTGTTTTTGTGCGTGTTTGTGTTTTTGGGATACTCTCAAACCACAGCAACCCACACTGTTAGGATTATTGCCAAGCCAATTTTGGAACTACAACTTGAAAATCCTGGAGTAACTCCTGAGTTTAATTTTAATACTTTGGCTGATTATGAGGGAGGAATCGAAAAGTTACAGGCAGCATCTCTGAAAATCAGGGCAAACCGAAACTGGGTTTTAAATGTTAAATCTGGTTCTGAAAATTTCATCACTACTGATAATCAGGCTACATCTATCAGTTCTTCTGTTTTAACTATCAGGAAATCAGGCACAGCTGATGATTTTGCAATTTCTTCAGCCGATCAGGCAATCACCAATGGTTCAGCGGGTGATTTTGATAAAAATAAAATATCCCTTGATTTCAAGGCCAATCCAGGTTTTATCAGTCCTGATAGCTATTCAATACAACTCACCTACACGCTTACTGCTCCTTGATTTTTCATTAAATCAAAATTCATTTTAATGATCCCGAAAAGATAATTCTTGAGTGGAAGGACTATTTTGTAATCAATTATCCGGCTGAGGATGATTTTGAAAATCTAAATTCTCCATTGCTAATTATTAAATATTTTAAAAATTTAAAATACTGAAATATAGTCAATTAGATAGTAAATGCTACCTAATTGTTTGTTTTGGCACAAATTTTGAATTATTGAAAGAGTATTAAAATGTGCTTATCAATAAAATGAACTGAAATTTTATTGACACCCATAATTAACAATTGCTTTTTTAATAATATGAAGAAAATTATTCTTATACTGGGAGTGCTACTTCCTGTTTTTGGATTTTCCCAAACTATCACAAGGTCGCATACCGTAACCTACACTGTAAACACCGTACTCGAACTAGACTTTGACAATACAGCACAGAATCTTGGCTTTACTTTTGCCTCTGCCACTGATTTTGAGTCAGGAAAAACAAATGCTACAGCGGGAGGTTTTAGGGTGAGGTCAAATAAGCCCTGGACTGTAAGTGTAAAGGCCAATGCTGCCAATTTTACAGCTACTGCAGGTGGCGAAACCAACGTAACAGCAAATAAATTATCAGTAAGAAAATCGGGTACAACCACCTGGATTGCCCTGGGAACTACTGACCAAACGCTTTCAACAGGTTCAAAAGGGGGATTTGGTACCAATACTTTCCAGATTGATTATTTTGCTAACCCCGGTTATATTGCTCCGGCTACCTATACCTTGCCAGTAGTTTATACGGTTACAGCTCCCTGATTTCAAGACTTGGCTTAGAAACTTTACGTGCTTAAAAAATGAAGAAGAAGTTTTTACTGGCGATAGTATTGTCAGTGATAGTAATGGATTTGAGGGCCCAAAGCACCTCTATGTCTCAGACTATCACCCTCACCATAAGTAATATTCTGGAGCTGGATTTTGACAATACGACACAAAATCTTGGATTTACATTTGCAAATGCCACAGATTTTGAATCCGGAATAACGAATAATTCAGCGGCTGGCTTTAGAGTCAGATCCAATAAAAACTGGATTGTAAATGTAAAGGCTAATTCTGCCAATTTCGCTGCTACAGCCGGCGGAGACGCCAATGTAAGTGCTGGATCACTTAGTATAAGGAAAAATGGCACCACCAATAGCTTTGGGTTAACTACTACCGACCAACCTTTGGCCAACGGCAGCAAAGGGGGCTTTGGAGCCAATACCTTTAAAATTGACTATATCGCCAATCCGGGCTATATCGCTCCGGCTACTTATACTCTCAATGTAACTTTTACCGTGACAGCACCCTAAAAAAAATTCTTGTTCCTGATCTCATTTACCTTAAATGTTGAAAGTTTCTAAAATATTATTAACGGTTCTCAGTGTTTTGGGAGTGAATTTTTTCACACTTGCACAGGACTATGATGATCATGAGACTTTTGGCGTGCAGATGCTCAATGACACGATTATTGTGAAAAATGGTCAGTTTGCGTTTAATTCCTTTACTGTAAATAACAATTCAAGTCAATCACAACATTTCAATGTGCAATACAACCTGCCATCAGGTTGGAGTTTTGTCACAAACCCTACACCATCATTTGAAATCAAAAGAGGAGAGTTTATTACTGTTCCATTCAGGATTTCACCTTCAAGAAATTCATTAGGGGATTACAATTATCCTGTTTCGATAATTTTGAAAAACACATTAACGGGAAAAGAAAAAATAAAAAGTTTTGTAGTAAAAATCAAACAAAATACAGTCTGGTCGGCTAGTTTACTTTCGTCATCAATTGTGATTTCTAAAATAGATAGCCTGCCGAGGTTTCAATTAAAAATTAAAAATTCAGGTAACAAAAGAGAGCTTTTTGATATCGAGGTAAAAACTGATCTCAGAATAAGCCTGCCGTCAATCGGCACTCAGGCATTTCTTGCACCGGGAAAAGATACCACCCTGACGGTTTATATCTCCAATAACTTCAAAAATTCTAATACCAGTTCGGTTGTTTTTTATGTAAAAGCCAAAGCTGAAACCCAAATGATCACCGGTACCGTCTATTTTGCTCAGGAGACTTTGGTAGGTCACAAAAAAAGGTACGGTATCCTGCCGTTTAATCTGGAATATATGGGAGTAAATGCTCTTATGCCCAGGCAAGGATATTTTTATTTCAATATTGACGGTGAATTTCAGCTCAATGCTAACAACAATTTCACATTCAGATACAGAACCAACTCATTTTCAAATGAAGATCAATTCAATACCAGTTCCTTATTTTTAAATTACCAGGGTAAAAAATTGAATGTTTTTGCAGGTAATATGGTGAGTTTTGTAAACTATCAAATCAATGGTGATGGGTTGAAAATTGGCTATAAGATTAATAATAAGAATGATATTCAGAGTTTTGCTGTGAAAAGCAGACTTTCAGATTCGGATATTTTAGGATTTAAGCAAGAATATAATGCCGATAACCGGAAGTCTTTTTCTACCAATTTATTATATGTAAAGGACAACCAAAAGCATGAAAATTTGTTTTTTGGAATTCATAAATTTGACTTAAAATTTTCAACTACCAGACAATTAATGTTTACCGGTGGATACAGCAATGAATTCAATGTTGTGAAAAATGAAAACAACAAAGGCCTCATGGGAGGATATCGGGTAGAATGGAAGAAAGGGCGGGCAAAATTGCAGTCTTCATATCAGTATTATTCTGACCGCTTTCCGGGTCTATTTAAAGGGCTGAAATATGGAAGTCACGAATTGTCAGTAGGAAGTAAAGGGAAGGGGCTGTACTTTTTTTCTGAATCTACCTTCCGGAATCCATTTACAGAACCCAATGAGGTGGTTTCAGTTTTTCAAAACTCCAGTATCAATGAGCATGGAGCAAGGCTGAGATTCAATAATAATGTAAATCATGCTACTTTTAGTTATTCGATTTTGAATCAATACCAGAAAAACACCGAATTAGGCAAGATGGCCGGCCAAAAGCTAGGATTTAATTTTTCTACAAATAGGATCAAGTTTAATCAATCTCTGATGCTAAATTATGTAAAATCAACTATTACAGGATCAACAAATAAAAACCTGGGAGAGACTTTTAGTGTGTTTTATCAGCTAAAATATAAGGAGTTTGGCTTAAACGGGAATTATAACGATGGTGCAGTTTATTATTTTGATTATCTCAATTTTGCAAATTCTGATACCAAACCGAGTTCTTATAACCTTTCGCTTTCTTATACCTTAAATAACAAGGCCCGAACATTCTATAATCGTAGTTTTGTGTCTTTGGTGAAAAATTCAGGCATTAGTGACCGATCTCTGAATTATGCCAACGAATTTTTTATAGAAATCCCAAGAGTAAGGGCCTCATTTAATGTGTATTCCAATATCAATCTCTTAAATGCAAGATTAGCTCCTTCATTAAATATTTCATTTAAAAAAGCATTGGGAATACCTATGGTATTTAAAACCAGGTATCATTCGGCAAGCATATTTTTGTTTAAAGATAAAAATAACAATGACCTGTTTGATAAAGGGGAAGAGCCGGTTTCTGATGTAAATATTCAGATTAATGGCACTACCCTGCAAACCAATAAGAAAGGGATGGTTTTCCTTAAAAATGTAGAGAAAGGTGATTATGTGGTTGACTTTCGCAAAATACAGAACCTCAAAGGTTGGGTTATAAAAGGAGGCTCTACCGATACTTTAAATATGAATCAAAATGTGGCGATAGGAGTGCCATTCAGACAGAGTCAGATGGTTTCGGGAAGAGTTGTTTTTGAAAGTGAAAATTTGAGAAACCAAAGCAAAGAAAGTGTAGGCGGGATATTGATTTTTGCCATAAATAAAAGTGGAGAAGTGGTCAAAACTGCCACCAACAGCAATGGGGAGTTCTTTTTTAACCTCAATAAGGATACTTATAACATTCAGATTCCAACCAATATTTTTGGGGAGGGTATTAGTGTTTCCAAATCAATTATTGCTGTAGATCTTACCCAATCTGAGGTACCTGAAGTGATATTTAAAGTAACCCAGAAGAAAAGGCAAATCAATATAAAGAAGAATTAATACCGCAATCTTATTGAGCAGTAAGCGTTAAAACGACCACGATTGCAAAGCTACCTCCTTCGTAATCAAGGCCTGGAGAAGCTTTAAGGTCGAGTTTGAAATTATTACCCTGTGCGTTCTGACTACCTCTTGAGCCAGAGGCTACTGGTGATGGATTGAGAGAAAATGGAATGAATGTGTTGTCAGAATCTTTTTTAATGCTTAAAACTGATGCAGGCATTTGCGTGGCAGTGTTGGGGCCGATAGTAAGGAAATTGGAAGTAAGGCTCGAAGCATTTAATACCCAGTTTTGGTTGGTATTCACTCTGACATTAAACCGGTTATTTATGATTATGCCATCATTGAGCTCCTGACTACTGTTAAATCTTATGTTTGAGCTGCCGTTAAATGAGATGTCTAACTGGGTATATGGGTTTACCCTTACATTTATTAAGGCATTTCGGGTAATGGTACTTTGTGCCATTGAAAATAGAGGGAACAAAACTACCCAGAGTATTTTAAAATATGTTTTTTTACTAAAAATCATTTTAATATTCAGACACAGTAAACGCAATGGTGTAATTATAAATATTGGAAGGGTTGCTCAAATCTATTGGGTTGAGAATGAGATTATAGTTTATGGTGTCACTTTTTCGGGCTCGGCCTGTTACATTGGCTACCAATTGATCATTTATACCAATATTAAAAGTCTGTTGATAAGCACTTGACATGGTGAAATTTGAGCTATTATATTTAATTGAAAAAAAAGTCGAGGGGTCAATGATCGTTGAAAGAGAATTAATTGGCACGATTTTGCAGTAAATATTATAACGACCTCTGTTAGAGTTATTAATACTTAAAGTAAACGCATTTGGAATTATCCTTTGGCTATTAAAATTAGAACTACTGGTATAATCAAATGTTAATGTAGAAGTCTGTAACACGTAGGAGAATGTTTGTGCATTAACTTTGTCAAACAAAAAAAGCAAACTTATTATAAGTACGAAGTGTCTTAACCTGAGCATTTCGTTTTGAAAATGATTTAAAAATTAAAAGTAAACTAAAATTATAAATGAAACGTCTTTTTGCAGGTTTTTTCTTAATTTTCTCATTAAACCAGCTTTCTGCCCAGCAGATCAATATCAATCCCTCCCTTATTGATTTTCACATCAGCAATGTTGGCTCATCTGAGTCTCAGGCGGTGGTGATTACCAACAATTCAAGTACAAAGCAGTCATTTGAATTGAGTTTGGGTGACTGGAACAGGAAAAATGATGGCTCTCATGAATATTTTAAACCTAACACAATGCCTTATTCGTGTGCCGACTGGATAAAATTGGATAAAACGTTTATAGAAATTGAACCCGGTAAAGCAGGTGAAGTGCTGATTTCAATGCAGGCACCTACTAATCCGGAAGAGCTGGAAGTGATGAAATGGGCGATGCTCTTTGTACAAAGTGCCAACCTGAAAAAACCTGTTACAAATGGTCCAAACGAAGCCAAGGCTTCAATTCAGGAAATAATCAGAGTGGGCGTTCATATATACCAGACTCCCGCCTCACTCACCGAAGCATCGGCAAGTGCCATTGCTTTAACTCAGAACGCCAAACAGCCCAAAGTATATGATTTTGAAGTAAAAAATACTGGAAAGGTGATGATTTCTGGTAATTTTCATTTGGAAATTACAAACCTTGCAACTTCAGCCGAAACGGTTTTGCCGGTAAAGACTTTTCCGATATTTCCAGGTGGTACACGTATAGTTCCTTTCGAACTCCCCGCTGACCTCAAACCTGGTAAATATTCCATATTGGGTGTGCTCGATTATGGCGAAAATTATTCGCTTGAAGCCGTTGAAAAAAACATAGAGATAAAATAAAAAAACAGGGTTGAGCATTCAGCCCTTTTTTGTTTTAGGAGTGTGCAAAAATTATTTTATCCAAAATTATATAGAAAGGCCTCAAATTAATTTTAATTTGCATGTTCAATATTTTCAGAGATGCTTCCTAAGGTCATTGCAATTACTAATCAAAAAGGTGGAGTTGGAAAAACCACCACTGCAGTCAATCTGTCTGCGGGCCTTTCTGCCCGCGGGTACAAGGTACTGCTGATTGATACCGACCATCAGGCTAGTTGTACAGTTGCTTTTGGTTTGAAAACTGAATTTGACAACCGAAGCATTTATTCTGCTCTTGTAGGTTTGAGTCCCATTCAGGACTGCATTTTACGTTCCGGATACCCCAATCTCGACATTATTCCTTCAACGCCGCATTTGGTCGGTGCCGAAATCGAACTCGTTAATTTTACTGAGCGGGAATACATCCTCACTGAAATATTGGAGCCAATCAGGCCGCTGTATGATTTCATTTTTATCGATTGTCCCCCATCACTGGGAATCGTTCCGGTCAATAGTCTGATGGCCAGCGATTCAATTATTATTCCTCTTCAATGTGAGTTTTTTGGTATTGAAGGTCTGGAATTGATATTGGGTACCTTAAAAATCATTCAAAAAAGACTTAAGCCCGAGCTATACGTGGAGGGTATTCTTCTGACCATGTATGAGGAAGGTAATCAGCTTTCCAATCAGATTTTGCAGCTTATGCATGAAAACTTCGGAGAGCAGATATTTGATACTTTTATCCCGCGTGATGGTGCTTTTATTGATTCCACCGCAAAACAGATTCCTGTAATTCTTGACCGAAAAATATATTCCGAAGGAGCTAAAGCTTATGACAGACTTATTTTAGAGTTTTTGGAAAAGTACAATTTAAAAAAGGTAAAAGCTTGAATTTCATTGAGAACAGGCATTTTTTTTTCTGTATAAATACATTCTGATTTTTAATTAAATCAAATAATTATTCAAATAGATATTTTTTGAAAACAGTGAGTTTCAAAATAGCCTTGATAAACTAATGACGTTTTTTAAAAAAAAATCAAAAATTTTCTTTTTGGCTTTAATTGTCAATTTTTTCCTGACAATCAGCACCTATGCTCATATTGATGCTGAGACCTCAGGCCTTGATTTTGAGAAAGCTTATCCCGGAAAACTAAAAGCCCGATTCAGGAATAGAAAATTGATACGATCTTTTAAGGGAGGATATTCGGAAGAAAAAATTATTGCAATACCCAAAAATACCAGGCCTCCGGTAGAAAAATACCTTAGAAAAAAATATATCAGACAGCATGGCAGGCAATTTTATCACCGGGGTGCTGCTTTTATAGTAGTAAAAAGCTGGCTTGAGAGTGGCCCTTTTGAAAAATTTCCCCCAAGAAAATACTGCATGTTAAAGTCAGATATGAACCACTTATTGAAAGAATATAGAAAGAGTCATGATGTATCGGTTATTGAAAATGCCCTTGGATATGCACCCGGCACCTTAAAGTCTCTGGAAGACGAATTATATGTTTTTTATATTGATCATCAAAATTATAAATTTCAAATCCCTGACGGTACTGAAATTGGGGCCAACAACCTGTGGGAACCCGGCGGCTTAACTTCAGGAAAATGCAAAGAAGCGGTAATGATTAATAAAGCCGGAGCAGATATTACCATCGTATTTGACAAGCAACTTTCTAATTTGCAAAAACAGCTCAAGTGGCAAAAGGTTAGGTTATATTAGTCAGCCATTCTTCTGAAATCATCAACTAAACAGAAGAATTGCTCCTCCCCATATATTTTCCTCAAAAAGTTCTCCTCAGTGAGAGTGTCCATATAATCTTCGTCAAAATATTTTGAATAAATCTTTCAGAGGAAATTTCTTAATCTATCAAAAGAGGACATTTCTGATCTAAAGTATTTATGGTCAAATAATAACGATTGTCGAAAAAATAAAAAAAATTAATGTTATTCAATGTTTAAATAAAAAAATTTTAAAAAATATTTTTTTAATAAAATAATTTATTAAACTTTGAGAAAATTTTATAACATTTTTTTAAACAAATATGAATATGGTAAGAAAGCTACGTTTTTTGGTGGTCTTTTTCATACTTATGAGCTTCAAATCAATGGCTCAGAGTGTGACAGGTACCGTTTCAGATACCAAAGGTGACAGATTACCCGGCGTATCTGTAGCATTGAAAGGAAGCACGATGGGAACTGCAACAGACGGAGAGGGAAAGTTTGCCATAAATATCCCTGCTTCACTCTACAGCAAGGCAGTTTTGGTGGTATCTTATATTGGGTACAATACTCTGGAGGTGCCAGTTGCAGGCAAAAGTAGCCTGAGTATCGCCCTGGAAGAAGGGGCACTTAACTTGAATGAAGTAGTGGTCACCGCTTTAGGTATTGCCAAAGATCAAAAATCATTGGGTTATGCCACAACTCAAATCCAGTCCAAAGAGCTCATCAAGGTTGCAAATACCAACGTTGCGTCTTCATTGTATGGTAAAGCTCCGGGTGTGAGAATCGCTAGTGGACCTGGTGGTGCCACAAGTCCGGTAAATATTACAGTTAGGGGTGGAAATTCACTCTCTCTTCAAACTCAGCCAATTATTATTCTGGATGGTGTTCCTATCAGAAATGGTGCCGTGAGCAATGATAACTATTGGGGTGACCAACGTCAGAGAGGTAATGGTCTTAATGATATCAACCCTGAGGACATTGAAAGCTTATCGATTCTAAAAGGTGCATCGGCTGCGGCTCTTTATGGCTCAGAAGCGGTGAACGGTGTGGTTTTGATTACCACCAAAAAGGGTACCGGTAAAGGGTTTTCGGTGGACTTTAATACTAATTATTCAGTGGATAAAGTAGCGTATTTGCCTCGTTTTCAGAATGTAAGAGGTGCAGGTGCTCCTTTAAATGTAAGCAATGGTGGCCAGGATGCGAATGGTTTCGTCTGGTATGATACCAATGGTGATGGTACCAAAGATACCAGAGGTTTATTGCAGTATTCCATAAACTTTGGACCTAAATTTGACGGTCAGCCAATCATGTCATGGGATGGTGTGGTACGTCCATATTCTGCTCAACCAGATGGATACAAAAATTTATTTCAGGATGCACAAAACTCTCAGGTCAATGTAGCTGTAATGCAGTCTAATAGTATGGTAACGTCCAGACTTTCATTTACTCGTCAGGACAATGAAGGAGTGAGCTTAAATGCTAAAAACCAGAGAAATATAGCTAATTTGAATACCACGTTTAATTTCTCAAAGAAATTTAAAACAGATGTGATGGTGAATTATATTAACCAAAATACAATGAACCGTCCGTATTCTACTGACCGAATGATCAACAACTTTGCAGGTATGCTGGGTAGATTTGATAATGGTGACTGGTATAAAAATAAGTATCAATCAAGTCAGGGTTATAAAGCAGTGATAGGGGCTACCGGACAATCGGTTACTCCATCCGAAAATATCATTTACAATGGGTATCGGGCTGATATTCTTGACTATATGTGGAGAGTTTACCGCCACAATGTAGATGAGAAAAGTAATCGGGTCATTGCCAACATTACAAATACTTTTAATGTAACTCCAAACTTCAGCCTGAGAGCAAGATTCTCAAATGACTTTACTTCGCAAAACAGCGACGACAGGAGAGCAACAGAAAAACCGCTTGCATTTGGTTATTCAGGAGAATATATCTCAACCAATGAGTTATATAGTGTGCTTTATGGCGAATTTCTTGCTACCTATATCAATAAATTAACGGATAAATTGGAACTTACAGTAAGAGGTGGCTACAACGCAACCAATAGCTCTTTTAACTTGACCAGCAGGTCGACTGACGGTGGATTAAGTTCAGAAAACTTTTTTGATGTTGCTGCTTCTGTAAATAAAGCAAATAGTGACACACGTCGTCAGAATCGTATAATTGACGCCCTTGTAGGGGTAGTGAATTTGGATTACGATAATTTTGCTTATCTTGAAGGAACCATTCGTAGAGACCGTACTTCTACCATGCACCCCGATAATAATAGCTTTTTATATCCTTCTATTAATTCCAGCCTTGTATTTTCACAAAAATGGACCATGCCTTCATTCCTGGATTATGGAAAATTGAGAGCCTCCTGGGGAATTGTAGGTAATTATCCCGGCATTTATGACGCTCCAATTTCGTATTCACAAGGTACTTTGGGTAGTCAGGTAAATGGCGGTAGTTCAGTACTTTATACCGAACTTCCCTGGTCATTTGGAAATGATAAAATTGCCCCTGAAAGAAAATATGAATATGAAATAGGATTGGAAACCAGGCTATTCAAAAACAAAATAGGATTAGATATTACGCATTATAATGCTCAGATCAGAAATCAAATTTTGAGGACTACCCTGGCCGCCACAACAGGAGCGGGTGAGATTTTGGCAAATACCGGAACACTTCGAAATAAAGGTATCGAGGTGGGTTTGAATACAACTCCTGTGAAAAGAAGCAATTTTAACTGGGAATTGAGTGTTAATTATGCCTGGAACCGCAATAAGGTTGAGAAACTCACCGATAATTCAAGTGAGATACTTCATGCTGATTATGATGGAAATGCCGCTCAGTTAAGATCTATTGTCGGTCAGCCGATGGGAGACTTATTTGCACATGGTATTGCTACTGATGCAAGCGGGAATTACATAGTTCAAAGCGATGGTTTGTATAAGCTGGATGCCAACTGGAAAAAAATTGGTAATACACAACCTGTAGGGGTGGGAGGTATTTTCAATACTTTTACTTTTAAAGGTTTTAGTCTTAATGCCGCCATTGATTACAGATTGGGTGGTTACGTGATGCCTACAGGTGTAAACTGGATGACATCAAGAGGTTTAACCGAAGAATCCATCAAATATATGGATGCTGAAAGTGGCGGCCTTTCCTATTATGTGAAAGACGGAAAGGGAATTCAAACCACTTCTGCCACCGGTCCTAACGGTGAGACAGTTTACCACGATGGTATGCTCCTCGAAGGTGTAACTTCAGAAGGTCAAAAAAATACGAATGTTATTTCTCAGGCTTACTATTACTGGAATGTATATAACTGGGGAGGACCTCAATATAGCAGTGCCAGATATGAGCTTTACATGGATAAAGCTACTTATGTGAAGATGCGTGAATTGACTTTGGGTTATACTTTACCAGCTAATTTAACCAAGAAAATTGGGGCTAAAAGAGTTACTGTTTCAGTTTTTGGACGAAACCTTTTCTTTTTATACAGAAAGCTTAAAGATATTGATCCTGAGGTACTTACTGCAGGTACAAGATGGACTCAAACCATTAATAATGCCGGTACAAACCCCGCTTCGCGTACTGTTGGTATCATGTTAAGATCATCATTCTAAACCAAATTTTGAAAATGAAAAAACTTTTAATAATAGCAACAATTAGCTTTGGACTCACAGTTACTTCTTGTCAGAAGTCAGACTTTGAAGATGCTTATACTGATCCTGCCAAAATTTCTCAGTCAACCGTAGAGAAGCAGTTTGCCGGATTCATATACACTACACGTGACGCTGTTGTACCTTCCTATTGGAACTATTTTGTAATTAACAGAATCACTTTTAACCGATACAGTCAGGTTGTAGGTTGGGTAAATGCTGAAAATCAGTATGTTCCGGGGTCGGCTGCTGTGGGAGATCGCTGGACAAATTTCTACAAGAGTCTGGCTCAATTTAGGGAAATCGAAAAAATATATGCGGGTCTATCAGATGTAGAAAAGAAAGATCGCAGAATATACATCATCGCTGCCACGACTTTTCTTTATGATCAACTACATAAGGTTGTGGATATTCATGGTGACATTCCGTTTTCAGAGGCTGGAATGCTTAGTGCAAAAGGTGGAGATTACCTGAATGCAAACCCCAAGTATGATACTGCCGAGGCAATTTATACCAAAATGCTCGATGATCTCAAAACTTATAGTGATGAGCTGAACACAATGACCGTAATTCCGGGAATCATGGCCGGGTTTAAAACCCAGGACATTATCAATAATGGTGATTTAATGTTATGGAAAAAATATGTGAACTCTTTGAGATTAAGGTTATTAACAAGAGTGAGTGGAAGCAGTTCACTGGGTGCAAGAGCAAAAACAGAAATTGGGGCTATTTTGGCTGATGGAAATAAATATCCTGTGGTTTCAAAATATGAGGAGAACATTCAGATTGATATCTACAATTTAGGTTCTCAAATTAACGCCAAAGGATTTAGAACTGGTCTTGAAGACTGGGATGGTAATGTAGCGGGGAAAGTAATGATTGACAAAATGGTCGGAAGCTCTGACCCAAGGCTTGATATTATTTTTGAAAAAGGGCAGGCAGCTACTGAGCATTCAGGGCTTGATCCTTTGGGCTTACCTTCCAATCAGCAGGTATTAATAACTGATGGAAAAGTATCACGATACAACCGATCAACGCTTAGTAGGAATGAATATTTTCCCGGTATATTGATTACAGCCTCTGAAGTGGACTTTTTGAAAGCAGAATATTATCTGAACAATGGAAATGATGCTGCAGCTAAAGAATCATATGAAAATGGTATCAAAAATTCTATTACTTTCTACAAAAAAATGCGTGAAATAAGTAATGATAATACTACACCATCTGCGACAGTTGGATCATCGGACAAATTATTGAACGATAGTCCGGAAAGTTGGAGTAAGGCCAATACTCCTGCTGCCAAATTAGCACTTATAGCTGGTCAAAGGTGGATTCACTTTAATGTAGTACAACCTTCAGAAAGCTGGGCTGAACTACGTAGAACCGACTTGCCTTCACTAAGTTTTTGGACCGACAATGCCGGTACTCAAAAAACCGTACCATTAAGATGGCAATATCCAGGCAATGAAACAACTTATAATGTTGTCAATTATAATTCAGTAAAAGCCAAAGATAACCTGAGTACCAGGATTTTCTGGGATTCGAAATGAACTTAGGTTAAATTGTTAAATATAGGAAAAGGGGGAGTTATTACTCCTCTTTTTTCATTCAGTTTTTATTGTCCAGATTTTTTCGTTTTTTTGTGATGTAACCCCATAAATTGTTATTTGCAATTTCAATACTATCAAAACATTGAAAACTCAGGAAATCACTTTGTCTGATTCTTTCGGGTCGTCAAAAGAATCAGCCGTAGAAATAAAAAAAGGCAGACAGAAGAAAGATATTTTAAAGGCTCTTTTTGCCGATAAAACTTATACTATCGCCGAGTTATCAGAAATTCTATTTATAAGTATTCCAACACTTGCCCAGCATGTCGAAGATTTATTGATTGATGGTTGGCTGGTGGGAGAGGAAGTTGACAACAAAAAACAGGGTCGCAGGCCAACATTTTACTCCATTAATCCAAGTAGGAAAACCAACCTCCTGGTGGATATTTCAGTATATGGAGTTGGTTTATATTTGGTAAATTTTCGAAATGAAATTTTAGCAGATAAAAATGTTGTGTATGCTCTTGAAGATTCACCTGCTTACCTGGAAGGGCTTCTAAAACATATTGATAATTTTGTTAAGAGTATTGATAGTGGGCGGTATGAAATAGTTTCTGCTGGAATTTCGATGCCAGGGCTTGTTGATTCAGAAAATAACCTTAACTATACGTACCCAAATATAAAGCATGGTACAAGAGGACCATGTAAATCTATTTCCAAAAAATTTGGAATTCCTTGCTTTGAACTCAATGACTCTAAAGCCACTGTTAATGGCGAAGCGTTGTTTGGATTGGGGGCAAACCTTTTACATGTATTGAGTATTAATCTCGATTGGGGTATTGGACTTGCGGTCTTTACAGGAGGAAACATATTTACTGGTGCGAATGGATTTGCCGGTGAGTTGGGGCACATTCAGGTTGCTCCTGATGGTGAATTGTGTAGTTGTGGGAAAGTGGGTTGCCTTGACACTATTACATCTGCAAACTCATTGATAAAGAGCATAAAAAAAGGCCTGAAAGATGGTAAAGTATCCTTGCTATCAAAATATCGTGATGATCTCGAATCTATAAACCTGGAAATGATTATTGAAGCTGTCCAAAATGGGGACGAGTTTGCGATTGATTTATTATATAATATTGGAATCGAAATCGGAAAGGGACTGTCAATAGCCGTCCATCTGTTTAATCCTCAGATTATTATAATAGATGGTGTTCTTTCCCGTGCTGGTAAATTTATCGTTAACCCAATAGAGCACTCCATAAATAAATTCTGTCTGCCAGATTTTAAGAATCATTTAAAAATTGAGGTAACACAGCTGGGTAATTCCGCCCGTTTATTTGGTTTGAATGCATTTATTGCACAAAATATTTTCAAAAATGACTAAAATCTCCAGAAGAAAGTTTTCGGAAATGAGCTTACTTTCAGTGGCCTCTTTTCCATTTATTTCCTTTAGAAATCCAAAAACGCTTTACCTTAACGCTTCTGATTTTCCTGTCGTTAGGATGGAGTCTCAAAAGAGAAAGTTTAAGGATGATGCAGTGGAAGCAACTATTGAAAGAATAAAGAACAAATGCAAAGATAAAGAGCTTGCCTGGCTTTTTGAAAACTGCTTTCCCAATACCCTTGATACCACCGTAAGCTACGAAGAAAAAGACGGGATGCCGGATACTTTTGTGATTACGGGGGATATTGATGCGATGTGGCTTCGCGACAGTACTGCCCAAGTGTGGCCATATCTTGAACTTGCTGTGAAATCTGATGGAATCAAAAAATTGATTTTGGGAGTAATTAACCGTCAGTCAAAATGTATTCAGATTGACCCCTACGCCAATGCCTTCAATCATCATCCGCATAGAGGAGACTGGTTTTCAGACCATACCGCTATGAAAGAAGAGCTTCATGAACGTAAATGGGAGATTGACTCTTTATGTTATCCGGTGAGACTGGCCTATCATTTCTGGAAAAAAACAGGCGACAAAAAAGCATTTTCGGAAAATTGGTTTTTAACCGCCCAAACTATTTATAAGACATTTAAAGAACAACAACGCTTTGGTGGTCCGGGTCCTTACCGATTTGGACGCACAACCAGTTGGTCAACCGATACAGTTCCTGGCAATGGATATGGTAACAATACTAAGCCCAACGGCTTGATTCATAGCACTTTCAGACCATCTGATGATGCCACCTTATACCCTTTTCTTATTCCGGCCAATTATTTTGCAATGGTTTCATTGAAACAAATGGCTGAGATATCAAAAACAATTTACCGCAATGAAGCCTTTGCGGCCGATTGTATCAAAATGGCTGGTCAAATTAAAGCCGCATTAGACAAATTTGCCCAATATTCACATCCTGAATTTGGTAAAATAATCCCGATGGAAGTCGATGGATTTGGCAATCATTTATTGCAAGATGATGCCAACGTCCCCAATTTACTGGCGATGCCCTATCTGGGAACCATTGATCGGAATGATCCCTTGTATGTCAGAACCCGTAAATTTGTTTTAAGCGATTCCAATCCTTATTTTTTCAAAGGAAAGGCCGCAGAAGGTATTGGCAGCCCACATACCCTGGTAAACCAAATATGGCCAATTGCAATTATAATGAGGGCCATGACCTCGGTTTCGGATGCAGAAATAATTCAGCAATTGAGATTTTTGAAAGAAACACATGCGGGTACAGGCTTTATGCATGAATCATTTGATAAAGACGATGCGTCGAAATTTTCAAGGAAATGGTTTGCCTGGGCCAACACGCTGTTTGGAGAATTGATCCTGAAAATCGAAAAAGAAAGACCTCATTTATTGAAAATGGAGTTTTAACCTGGATCGGGTCAGCACCGCAGGTCTGAAATGTTGGAAATTAGGTCTGCACGCAGGTCAGACCGGTTTTATAAGCAAAAGATGATATTCATATTTAACTCTTGAAGTGTCATAAATTAGCCTTATTTTTGGAAAATATGATTGATTTGGAAAAAAATGAAAATATATAATTCAAAAGAATGGCTTAAAGCAGTATTTTATCTTCATAAATCCGATACCGTTAGAAAATTGTTGCCCTATCTTATATTAATGGCGGTTTTCTCCTGGTTTGTGGCCTATCTTGAGCTTGAATATTTCAGAATTTCAGAAAAAAGTTGGGTAAAAAACGTAAACGTCGTTCATGGATTGTTGGGTTTTGCCCTGTCTTTATTACTGGTTTTCAGAACCAATACCGGGTATGATCGCTGGTGGGAAGCACGCCGTCAATGGGGAACCCTTGTAAACGTAAGCCGAAATCTGGCCATTAAACTAAATGGGATGCTTCCGGAAAAAGAGAAAAACAAAAGGGCACTTTTCCGTAAAGCTATTCCTTTTTACGCTACCGTTCTTTTTAAGCATTTGAGGTCTGATTACACTACTTATATGCTGGATGAATTGCCCCATCCCGAGCTCGACATGGATCATAAAAAACATGGACCCAACCAGGTAGCATCGCTCATTTTTAGGACCGTGTTGCAACTACATAAGGAAAAAATAATTTCGCCGGAAGAATTCAGAGTGTTGGACAACGAAATCAGTGCTTTAACAGACGTATGCGGAGCATGTGAACGTATCAAAAATACGCCAATACCACAGTCATATAGTTCATTTATTAAAAAGTTTATAGTGGTTTATGTGGCTACATTGCCAGTTGGTTATGTTTTCTCCATAGGGTACTTCGTGGTGGTAGCCGTGCCTTTTGTATTTTATGTTTTGGCCTCACTTGAGCTTATCGCTGAGTCAATTGAGGAACCTTTCGGCATAGATTCTGATGATCTCCCAATCGAAAAAATTGCTTCTAACATCAAAAAGAATGTTGAAGAAATCCTGATTTAATCAACAAAAAATGATTTCAGATAAATCATAGAATTATTGGAATTACTTTGATTTCAAACTAACATTTTATTTTAATGATCTCCACCATTTTTCAAACTTTTGGGTCTTATCATTCAACATAAGTGGCTCTCCAATTTTGGGAGTTGCAATATTAATAAGTTCCTTTTGGTTGTTTTGGGTCAATAGCTCCAACGGCTCAGTCCAGCTGTGATTGGCAAGGGCAAACTTTGACGAATGTACCGGTAAAACCCTTCCGGCTTTTAATTCGATGGCACTTTTAATAAATTGCTCGGGTAAAATATGAATATATGGCCAGGCCTTATTGTATTGGCCGTTTTCTAAAATTGCCACATCAAAGGGTCCATATTTTTCTCCAATTTCAGCAAAATGCTTTCCATAGCCACTGTCACCTCCAATAAATATCCTTTTTGTCGGAGTCTTCAAAACGTATGCCATCCAGAGTGACTGATTTCGTTTAAGACCTCTCCCCGAGAAATGTCTGGCTGTTACTGTATTTATTTCAAAACCATTTTCCAGATCCTCAAATTTATCCCAATCTTTTTCTATGATTTTTTCAGAAATAAATCCCCACAATTCAAGATGCTCGCCTACACCCAGTCCACAGATTACTTTACTTATTTTGGGTTTTAATTTTATTAAAGTTTCATAATCAAGGTGATCCCAGTGGTCATGTGTAATAATCAGAAAATCAATTTCAGGCATGTCTTCAACTGAATACACGTCGGAGCCATCAAAAGCCTTGATGCTAAAAGACATAGGTGACGCATGGCCACTAAATACAGGGTCAACAAGGAATTTTTTTCCATCAGTTTGCATAAAATACGAACTGTGACCAAACCACACCAATATGTCTTCATCTGGTCTTAAAGCCTTCAGATCGGTTTTGACCGATGGTATTTTGGTTGAAGGCTTATTATTTTTATCAGAAAAAATAAATTCTTTAAAAACTTTAAAATAGTTGGCGTCTTCTGCCAGATCTGGTGTGATTTCTTTGTTCTGAAAAGCACCATCCCTATAGTTTTTTGAAGCTTTTACTTTTTCAAGTCTTTTACCGGAAGGCAGTTTGCCAAATTTCGGCAGATTAATAAACCAGACAGTAATTCCCGCCAAAACCAAGATCAAAACAATTATATAGATCATGTATTTTTTCAAAAATTCATATTTATGTTAAATGTGAAATCAAAATTTGGGCTCAATAGTTCATAGTTTTCTGCCAAAACTAAAAAAGACATAATTTTTCCCTTACCCATTTGTCGAGAAAATGTAGGGGATTATCGAAATATGCAGCCTGAGGGTACATTTTGAGAGGTTTTTTAATAAACCATTCGCTCTGTAAGAAGTCTATTTATTGAACGAAACGCAAAAGAAATTCGATCATTTGTTAAAATTTTAAATATAAAAAATTATGAAAAAGTTAGTTGTTCTGTTTAGTGTTTTAGTTGCTGTTTCTACTTTTACCTTTGCCCAACAAAGCGGTCCGAAACAATTAGACCCTGAAACCCGGGCTAAAGTACGTGCGGATAGAATGAAAGAAAATCTGGGGCTTTCAGAAGAACAGTACAAACAAGTGCTTGCACTAAATACCCGCCATGCCAAAGAGCGTCAGGATTTAATAATGGCTCACCGGGAAGCATTTAAAAAACAAAATGACAATTTTAAATCAGATTTAGGAAAAGTGCTGACCAAAGAGCAAATTGAAAAATTTGAGGCCAATCAAAATTTCAGAAAAGACCAAATGAAAGGTAGAATGAAAAATTTTCACGGACAAAGACCTCAAATGAATCAAAAAGCTAGTGGAAAACATGGCAGAGGTTGTGAGGGTTGTTGCCAAAAATCTGGTGGAAGAAAAGGCCGTGGTCGAAATTGAGTATTCAAAAAAAGTAGCGAGCCTGCCTGAGTTTCAAAAAGACCGGGCAGGTCTTTTTTTTTATTCTGAAAAGGCAAGTGCTGCAGCGTTTGTAGCTTTATCTTCTTTTGTTTAATTTTAAACCATGAAAAACTTCAAAATTACTGAATTCGAAGATATAATTGAAACAGGGAAAACCTGTTTGGTTACCAACAAAATTACCGTCGAAGGTATGAAAGTGGGATTTATGTATCGTGAAGAGCCCGACGACGAGGATGATTCTGGTTGGAGGTTTCTCTCCGGCACTGAAGACGACGATTACATGGACGACCCCGAAAATATGATGATGGTAGATCTCAATGTGGTAGCCAACTACGACCGGGCGATAATTCCTATTCTCAAAAAGCCTGTAGGCTCAGAATGGGAAAGAATTGAAGGCACCAACCGCTGGCAGGTTTTGGAAGGTTGATAGACCCGGTGATTTTCCCCACTTAATAAAAAAGATCCTATTATTGAAGTATAATCGATTGATTATTATAATTTTAAAAAATAATCAACGGTCATAGACTATGGAATTGCTTGAAGCCAAAGATTTTGTACTTCCTGATGAAAAAGATAAATTTTCTTTTGAAAGAGACACTTTTAAGTTTACGGTAGGGATTCTGGGTGCCTTGTTGCCTGTAATTTTGGGTGCCGTGCTTTGGATTGATAAAGGTGTTTTTGAGCCATTGGATTCAATAAGTCATTATTTTTATACAAGGGCGGGTAGTGTTTTTGTGTTGGTTTTGGGTCTGTTAGCCTTTTTTCTCATTATCTATAAAGATTACGAACCGACTGATTTTTGGGTTTCTTCCGCTGCCGGATTGGCTGCATTGGTAGTGGTATTTTTTCCAACTGGTAATATCAATTCTGATGCTAATCTATTGTGCCGAAATTGCTCTATTACTTCTTTGCCAGAATTCACGTGGCGGATTAAGCTGCATTATATTTCAGCTGCAGTTTTTCTGGGATTATTGGCTTATATGTCAATGTTTTTGTTTACAAAAACTCATGAAAATGGTCGTATGAGCGATAAGAAAAAAATCAGAAATGTCATTTACAGGTTGTGTGCTTTAACTATGGTTTTAGCTATGATTACTGCAGGTCTGAGTTATGATGGCTTGGTGATTAAAGAAACTTATGCCGACAAAATCAACCTGGTTTTTTGGATGGAGGTTGTGGCTTTAGAAGCATTTGCAGTTTCATGGTTTACCAAAGCCGAATTAATTTTTGGAGATAAATAAAATCAACAAATTTCATTTCTTCGAACTCCTCATCGCTTTCAACTTTTTTATTGCGTTATCATTTATAAATTTTTCATATTGTTCTGATTCCATAGGATAGATGGCCATTTTGCCTTCGGCATCAAAATGCACTCCAAATCCATAAGTTTTGGTGAGTGGAGACGCCCGGAAACAGGCCTGTCCTTTTGAAAAATACGCATTTCTGGCATTTTCTTTTTCGGTTTCAGGAACATCATTTCTTTTAGCAAAAATTTCAAACAAAACCTCATCAGAAGTGAATCGGTACGGGTTTCGGGAAATCATTTCATACTGCATTTCTGCCACAGTTCTTGAATCGCCTTTGCTTTTGGGCTTTTCACCACAAGCGGCTTTGGTATCTTCCGCTATTTCGATGAAAGTATCGAAGTAATTGGTAGTATGAGTTTTCATTTTTTTTGCAAAAGGAATTTGAATAAATGGGATATTTTTCCAAAAATAAAACACCTAAATGACAACCCTATGTCAGCAAAGATTATTTATTGAAATGGTCAAATGCCATTCTGGCGATTTTTGCGATGATTAATTCATTGGTTTCAGTATTCTCTTTTGAGTCTGAAACCATCACCGTGATATAAATTCTTTTGCCACTGGGTAACACGATTATTCCGAAGTCATTGGTGGCAGCCGAAATGCCATTTTGTGTGCCTGAAGTGCCTGTTTTATGTGATACAACTATATTTTTGGGCAAGAGACCTTTTATCCTTTTTTGGCCGGTTTCAGTTTTTACCATGATTTCATATAAATAGTCCAGGCTTTTTTTACTCAAAACTGGTTTACTCTTTTTGTCAAATGTATTGATGAAAATCTGGTTCATAGCTCTGGCTGTACTCCAGTTTTGAAATTGATTCTCCCAGTTGCTTTGCATTACTTTTTCGTTGTGCACAATCGCAATATCACTTATTCCCATTTTTTTGACAAACCGCTCAACTTCCATTGGGCCACCTATTAAATCAAGCAAAAGATCGCAGCCTACATTGTCGCTTGACGCCACGGTGTATTTCAGTATCTCCGATAATTTCAGGCTGGCACCATTTGGATATTTGTCTTTAATGGGGCTGTAAAGGTCTGTTTGCATGGTTGTTTTCGGAATATTTATAATTTGGCTTAGTGAAAGTTTGCCTTTTTCAACCTGTTCCATCACCTTTAGCCCAATCATAAACTTAAAAGTACTTTGCATAGGCAAACGCTTATCAGGATTAATGTAGACTTCCTCTTTTCCATTTTCAAAATTTACAGCCACACCAACTGTCGCCTTTTTATCTTTCAGAAAATCTGAAATTTGTTGCTCCAGAGATTGATTTTGAGCAAATATTGAAGAACTTAGCAATAGCAACAATAACACTTTTTTCATTAATAATTTTCTTTGGAAATTGAATAAATATTTGGGATAAAAACTATTTCTAAACTATTTCTAAACTTTTTAAAGTCTCACAGAAAACTCTTAACCCAGCACTCACTGCCCCACACTCGCAACTCGCAACTCGCAACCCGGCACTTTTTTTCTCACAGAAAATTCAGAATTTCTCAGAAAAATCTATCACTCGCAACCCGGCACTTGTTTTAAATATCATTAGCCTTGCTGCCAAATACTTTTGTGCCACTTATTTCTTCATACTTTTCTTTTGAAAGACTGAATCCGTCAAATTCTGAGAAACGGGTGTATTTTCCAACGAATCTCAGATTGACCGTATCAACAGATCCGCTTCGGTTTTTGGCAATGATAACTTCGGCTGTGCCTTTGGTGCTTTCGCCGGTTTCTGATTCTGTAATGTTGTAGTATTCAGGCCGATACAAAAACATAACCACGTCGGCATCCTGCTCAATTGATCCCGACTCCCGCAAGTCAGAAAGCTGCGGACGCTTGTCACCGGCACGGGTTTCAACCGAACGACTCAACTGCGAAAGTGCAATCACCGGAATGTTCAGTTCTTTTGCGATGGTTTTTAAAGACCTTGAGATTGCCGCTATTTCCTGCTCACGGTTCATCCCCATTTTTCCATTTCCGGCAGTCATCAGTTGCAGGTAATCCACTATCAGCAGTTTGATATTATGAAAAGCTTTGAGCCTCCGGGCTTTGGTTCTTAGTTCGAGTACTGATAGGGCAGGGGTATCATCAATATAAATAGGTGATATCGCCAAATCATTGAGTTTGGAATGCAGTGCCTGCCAGTCTTCATTTTCCAGCTCGCCTTTTCTTAATTTTTGAGAATCTATTTCTGCCTCTGCCGATATTAATCTGAGCATCACCTGCTGACTCGACATCTCTAATGAAAACAATGCCACGGGCATTTTGAAATCAATGGCAGCATTTCTCAGAGCCGAAACCACAAAGGCCGTTTTTCCCATACCAGGTCGGGCAGCTATTATGATCAATTCGGTATTGTGCCAGCCTCCGGTTACCCTGTCCAATGAAGGAAAACCCGAAGGCACACTGGCAACGCCTGCATCTTGTTCCGATTTATTCCGTAGTTCCTGTATGGTTTTTTGTACCACCGAACTCAGTTCGGGGATATTTTTATTGAGGTTTCCCTCCTGGATTTCTCTCAACCCTTGCTCGGTACTATCAAGCAAATTATAAACGTCAGTGGTGTCCTCATAGGCTTTGGCCACCACTTCATCCATAATTTTTATTATACTTCGCCGCATGGCGTATTGCACGATGATGCGGGCGTCTTGTTCGATATGGGTTGAAGTACCTTTTGAGGTTATTTTGGCCAGATAGGTTGCTCCTCCTATAAATTCCAGTTCACCAGTTTGACGCAATTGGTTGGTGACTGTAAGTAAATCAACAGGTTCTGATTTTCCAAAAAGTGAAAGAATAGCCTGATATATGGCCTGATGTCTTTCTGAAATGAAACTATCAGATTTCAACACGTCAATCACTGAAGTAAGAGCATCGCGTTCTTTGATTACACCGCCTAATACCATGGCTTCCAGCTCTACGATATGGCTGGCTTGCTGGAAATCGAAAACTTGTTCGGGATTCCGCTTTGGATTTTCGGGTAATCTCCTCCTTTGTTGTTTCATCTTGACAATGTTGAATCAGATTTTTTTTCCAAATTAAACGACAAATCCTCTTTTTTCCCTACTCCAAGAGGAAATGGCTTGGGTTTTTTGGTAGAAAAAATGGAATTAAAATTTCGGGAAATTATCAGACTTCCACCCGAAACCACCACATTCCCGGCTGAGTTAAAGGTGTAAAAATTGGCCGGAACACTCCTTGAAAATAAGCGAAACTTATATTCGCCATCTGCTGACAGCAAGTATTCCAGCTCACCCCCAACCGAAAGCTGACCTGTATTTGCGGCATTTATGCTACTCTCGAGGCTATTGATAAAAGCACTTTTACCTGAAAGTTTTATTCTGTTATCTAAAAATCTGTAACTAAAATTAAACTGCATATTATTCAGTATATTTTCCCTGAAATTCCCAAACTGAACCCCTAATTCCAGATTAGGATTGAGTTTATTGGCCAGGTTACCAATCTGATTGGAAAGCATATTGCTCACATTATCAATCAAAAACTGCTGCGAGATGGCATCCGTGAGGTTGTCGGGAAAGACTTCATTGAATACCAATATACTGGAAACATTCCGGCTTAGAAGTTGCTCGTCATTTCTGAGTTTTTGTTCAAATCCCAAAAGCTGGGTTTGACTTTGCCCAATCAGAGGAATCTGTTTAAAATCAAAATTCACATCGTATTTGATGGTTGGAGTCAACAGCCGGTTGGTCAGCAGCACGCTTACGTTAACTGGGTATCGGGTTGAAGTATTGGCTAGCTCAGGGGAAATACTCGATGGAATGGGAATATTGGCTGTATAGTTGGCTCGCATATCAAGATTGGCCTCATAGGGATCACCCGACCAGGTGATTGTGCTTCCCTCAACGATATTAAACCTTCTCAAGGAGGCGAGGTTTTGAAAACTAAAGTTGTACTTTCCGCTTCTAACTTTGTAGGGTCCATTTATCGTAAAATCACCCCTCGTATCATAAAGAATGCTTAACCGGCCTTCTCCAAATACATCCAAAATGTCGTTATTGATCCTGTCAAATATAATTTCGCATTCAGCATCAGGTGTAAAACTCAAATTGAAGGCCATATTTATTCCTCCTGTCTTAATTTTAGGTTTTTTATTGAGTTTACTCGAAACAGTATCCGCCACGAGATTTCTTTTGACAAACGGTATTCCTTCCTGTTTGGTATCAATCACCTTACCACCATCCATCGGAATCGTAATTTTAGTGCCTTTGTTTGAAACCAGATTTCCTGTAATATTTACATTATCAAAGTCTCCTGAAAGATGTACATCTCCTGTCGCAAATGCCGTACCATACATTACATTGTTTTCGTAAGGTTTAAGATTCAGAACTTTAAACCCTGAAGAGCCTTTTATGTATGCATGTAAACCTACCATAAACTCACCTGAGCCACCATTAAAAACACCCCCTTCGAGGGTGGCGGTATTGCCACCCACAGGTGCGTCGCGTACGGTAATTCCTTCTGGTCCGGCCACAAAACCTTCCTCATTAAGAATAATAGTATCATCAAAATAAAGGGTAGTGCCCGAAGCCACCACATTCATGGAGCCATTTTTTATACTAATTGCACCTTTAAAAACCGGATCAAGCGGCGAGCCAGTAATCTCCAGGTCACCTTCGGCCATTCCACCGATTTTGTTAAAAATCCCTTCTACCATCCCTTCAAACACGGTCAAATTCAGATTTCTAACTCTTCCTTTCAACTTCAGTGGATTGATTCTTTCTTTAGGGTCATACTGCCCGCTTATTCTGACCACCTCATTTAAATCTCTGAATACATTTCCGTTTATTTTGAGTTTGTCGTCGAGTGCATCCCAAACAGCCTCTGTGGTGATAGTGCCCAATTTACTTTTCCGGTATTCCAGATCCTCAATGTGTAGGTTACTTGTAAAATAAGTGTTTTTGTAAAAATCTTTAAGTCGCAATTCTCCATTGGCCTTTCCTCTCAGCTCTACATTGGTAAAAGGCTTTAAGGTAAGCAAATCAAAATCTCGCAGCACAAAAATAGATTCAAGGTCAGGGTCTTTGGCCAAAATCCCGTTGGCACTTATCATTTGGTTTTTATTCGAAAATCTAAGATCCGAAATCGTTATTTTGTCTTTAAAAACCTGTATCTGATTTTTTTCAGAAAGCGTCCATTTATTGTCAATGAGTACTACCTTGCTATTTTTTGGATTTAGCCTGATGTCAAATCCTTGCGGGGTAAATGTCACATTACCAAATATTTCTGCATAACTTCGGTTCTCAGCCTGCTCTATCGAAATGTCAAAATCGATGTCATTGGCTTCACCCCAGTAGGCGTTGGCCTCAAGATTCTGAGTTTTAAGACCATTGGCCATTTTTTGACTTTCTGACCTAAGGATGTAGGAAGTCAGAACTTTAGGTGAAGAAGTAAATTTTGAGGTAGAAAAATCAATTTGGTTGTTGTAAAATTCATTTTTTTTGTAAATCAATGTATCAACCTGACCTTCAAGCGACATTTCGGCTGTTGCCCTTGCAGTGAGGAGTCCGTTTAGCACTGAGCCCGGTGAAACGTAAATGTCGGGATAGAAAAATCCAAAAAAACGTTTGGTATCTTTAAAATACAGTTTGTATGCTGCGTCGTAATTTCCTTTGTCAGATTTTAGATTTTTGGTAAGATAATAATTTTTTCTAACTGTTTCATTTTCATTGAAATACAGGAGATATTCCTTTACAAGGGTATTAACATCATTGATCAAAGTTGACGGCACAAAATTTCCGTTTACATAAAAATTGAAAAACTCAGTGACCATCGAAAACCTCCTTTGGTTTTCAAAGATTCCGGAATTGAAATACATGGAATCAACCGCAAACTCTTTGTTGTCTTTCTGAATTTTTGTATCCAGAAACCTGGCTCTTCCTATCCAATCGTCGAGTTTATTACCAATGAAATCAAAGTTAATGGTAGATTGTACACGGTAATCATCTGCAGTAAAGCCCAGAGGTTTAAGATTTGCATTATCTAGTAGTCCTTTGATTTTGAAGGTATTGAGTTCTTTGTTGAAGTCAACTTTCCCTTCTACTTCTGCTATTAGGTTGGGGTCTTTTATGTCAACATAGCCATCAAAAATTGACTGTCCCAGTTTACCATCTACCGTAATATTTTTATAATTATAGTTGTTGTACCCAATTTCCGAAACTAGTCCGTCCAATTCCAAAGAAGCATCATCAATTTTTAGTCCTGAGCCTTTTATTTTTCCTTTAAATGATAACTTTTGAACTATGTCCTGATCAAAAAGCTTTCCAAGATCAAACGAATTTACATCCAAATCACCAAAATAGGTCGATTGCTCACTAGTGTTGGTTAGTTTTACATTTACTTCACCGGCGATTTTACCCAACTGATTTGATACCAAAACCGGCTTTGATTTGAAATCATTATAAAGTCCGTCAAATGTGCCCGAAAGTGTCAACTGATCAGTTTTTTTTATATATTTTTGAAAATCAGCATTCGGGCTGTATTGGCTCACATCCTGCCAGGACATATGGGAAGGTTTGAGGTCGAGTCTGGTATATGTTTTTTTCAAATCCGGGAAACCTTTGAAGTTTGCGGTTCCATTCAGATTCGATGTCTTCCCCCATTTGAGTTTAAAGTCTTCAAAGGTAAGGTCAACATATTTACCTTTCATGCGGGCATCCAGCAAATATCTTTCATCAAACTGATACATAATTGTCGAAAATCTCCCCAGATCTTTGGCACTCAATACAGCATTTTTGATATTGGCATCCATTCGCACCTTATTAAAAAAATCATTGAATGCCGAAGGGCGATCATAATAAAAATGAAGCCTATCACCCACATAAGAATCATTGATATAGGCTGAAAGCCTGTCGAGTGTCATGGCGGTTTTGCAATATAAAAAATCAGTCTTTATATCTTTTATATTTAACTTACTGCGTTTGTCTATGGCATTTACGCTTTTGGTTTTAAACGAAACCGTGTCTCCCAAAATCAGCACATTTTCCAGATTACCGTTGATATTGTCAAACCTGAAATTGTAATAATCGAAAAGCTCATCGGGCATTAATGGCTTTCGGTTGTCCTCGAGGCTAACCATCCCATTTTTTATGTATGCATTATCAATCGTGAAAGGAAGGTTGTGGTCAGCAATTCTGGGCTTATTGGGATCTCTGCTGATGTCTTGTATTTTGGCTAACCAATGATCAATATTCAAGGCACCGTTTTTCTCCTTTACGATTTTTACTTCCGGATTTTTTAGAAGCACGTAGTCAAGGTTATTGTCAAATTTTATAATTTTTTTAGGATCAAAACTGAAGTTGGTTTTACAATTTACATATATCTCACGCACAAAAATCATATCCCTGCCTTTGAGATCTTTGATATTGACATCCTCAAAAGTGATTTCATCAAGCCAGGATATTCTTACCTGAGATACGGTCACATTTCCACCTAATTTTTGACTTAGCCAGGCCGTGCCTTTTTGTGTAATGGAGGTCTGAACTTCGGGCAACTGTAAGGAATAATAAGCCAATACACCCAAACAAAAAACCAGGAGTGCCAGCACTCCCAGAAATTTTAGTAATATATTGGCTATTCGCTTCAAATCTAATCCGTAATTTTGCTAAAGAATATGTATATCAGAGAGTGTTTTTCAGTAAAAAGACTTTTTATAAAAAATATGACTGCAAAATTTCTCAAAAAATAACGAAAATAAAAACTTAATGCCTTTTAATACCGAAAATATAACGATTTTGGCAATTGAGTCCTCCTGCGATGAGACTTCTGCAGCAGTCATAAAAAACGGTAAAATGCTAACCAACATTGTGGCTTCACAGTTAATTCACGAAGTTCATGGCGGAGTGGTACCGGAGCTGGCTTCCCGAGCTCATCAAAAAGATATCGTCAGGGTTGTGGCAGAGGCATTATCTGATTCAGGTATTATTAAAGCGGAACTCTCTGCAATTGCCTTTACCAGGGGGCCGGGTTTGCTGGGCTCCTTACTGGTAGGTACTTCTTTCGCCAAATCTATGGCATTAGGATTATGCATTCCGCTTATTGATGTGAACCATATGCAAGCCCATGTACTGGCACATTTTATAGAAGCCCCCCGACCAAAATTTCCTTTTTTGTGCCTGACAGTGAGCGGTGGTCACACACAGATAGTTTTGGTAAAGAATGCTTTAGAAATGGAGGTTTTGGGAGAAACTGCCGACGATGCAGTGGGAGAGGCCTTTGACAAAGCCGCAAAAATGCTTGGGCTTGGCTATCCAGGAGGTCCGAGAATCGACGCTTTGGCGGCAGAAGGAAATCCGGAGGCATTCCCTTTTCCTATTTCTGAAATGCCGGATCTAACCTTTTCATTTAGCGGCGTAAAGACTTCCCTGCTTTATTTTATACAAAAACATGGAGAAGAATTTGTCAAAAATAATATGGCAGATATTTGTGCCTCTTACCAATACACCCTGATCTTAACTTTAATCAGGAAACTAAAAAAAGCTTCGAAGTTGCACAAAATTAATCAAATCGCTATTGCGGGAGGGGTTGCTGCCAACAAAGGTCTCAGAAAGGCACTTTCAGAAATGGCGGAAAAACAACGGTGGGAGTTGTTTATACCGGAATTCCAATATTGCACCGACAACGCCGGAATGATCGCCATGGCTGCACATTTTATGTTTTTAGAAGGAAAGTTCGCTAACCAAAAAGTAAGTCCAATGCCCCGGTTTTCGCTATAATTTATTGCCAAATAATCAATAATTGAGGTTGGGTGGCGTTGTTTATCCTGAAAACTTTTAAATTTGAGAATCTTTTCTGAAAATCTTTCCAAAAAACTATGAAGCTTCCGGTCATAAATAATTTAACCACAGGTACTTATAAATCACTTATTAAGTTTATTTACAGGCTGTTCTATTTTGGAATCGTCAGTTTTTTGGTTTTGATTATAGCTATAAATTTCAATTTCCTTTGGCTTTTCGGAAAATCACCCGGTGTCGATGATCTTGATAACCCCAAAAGCGAAATTGCGTCGGAAGTAATATCTTCGGATGGGGTGGTTTTAGCTAAGTTTTTCCTGTATGAAAATCGGAGCAATATGACCTTTGAGGAGATTCCGCAAAGTTTTATTGACGCTCTCATCGCGACTGAAGATGTAAGATATACCAAGCACTCTGGCATTGATGCCCGTAGTATGTTGCGTGCATTGGGTGGTATCGTAACCCTAAACAAAAAAGGTGGAGGTAGCACTATTTCACAGCAATTGGCTAAAAACCTCTTTAAACTTCGTCAGGATGAGTCTTACGAAGGGTTTTTCTATAAAATACCGGTATTACGCACTTTTACTATTAAGGCCAAAGAATGGATTACGGCCATTAAACTGGAGCGAAGATATACTAAGAGCGAAATTATGACGATGTATCTCAACACCATTGAGTTTAGTAGCAACGCTTACGGTTTGAAATCTGCTTCAAAGACCTATTTCAGAAAGCTTCCAAAAGACCTCGAGCTCGTGGAGTCGGCACTTTTGGTAGGGATGATTCAAAATCCTTCGAAATTTAACCCTAAGTTTTTTCCGAAAAATTCGCTTGCCAGAAGGAATATTGTATTGTCACAGATGGTGAAATACAATAAAATATCTGCCGAAGAAGGCAAAGAGCTTTCAGAAATGCCGATAGTTTTAAACTATTCACCCGAAAGTCACAATTATGGCACAGCCAGGTACTTCAGGCAATATTTGCAGGAAATCGTCAAGAAAGAATTAAAGAAGCTAGGGTATGATGAAAGCGACCTCTACACCAAAGGTTTTAAGATTTATACTACCATTGATTCTAAAATGCAGTCCTATGCCGAAGAGGTAGTCAAGGTACACATGAAGGACCAGCAGTCTAAATTCAACCTGCACTGGAAAGGCAGAAATCCCTGGGTAAAACTCAAAGATGATAAATACATAGAAGATAAGGATTTTATTAAAAACACTGCAAAAAGAACGGATATATACCACTCACTCAAAGAAGAATTGGGTAATGATGAAGAAAAGATTTTTGCCGAAATGAGCAAAAAAATACCAATGCGTATTTTTACCTGGAACGGCGAGCGAGACACTGTCATGTCACATCTGGACTCTATCAAATATTATAAAAAATTCCTCAATATAGGGATGCTTGCCATGGATCCCCGTAATGGCCATATCAAGGCCTGGGTAGGAGGGATCAATTACAAATATTTCAAATTTGATAACGTATTTCAGAGTAAAAGGCAACCTGGCTCGACCTTTAAGCCATTTGTGTATGTTACCGCTATTGATAACGGTTTTTCAACTTGCGAGCGGGTAATTGATGAGCCGGTTTCTTTCGGAGTTGAAGACGGAGTTTATGGCAGCATATACACTCCTAAAAATTCTGATGGTAAGTATTCTTATCAATCGCTGACATTAAGGCAGGCTTTGGGACAATCGGTTAATACTGTAAGTGCCCGATTAATCAAGGAATTTAAGCCTTCAAAAGTAATAGAAAAAGCACATCAGCTGGGGATAAAAAGTGAGCTGCCCGACCGGCCATCCTTATGTTTGGGTGTAGGTGAAGTCTCACTTTATGAATTACTTGCCGGCTACGCTGTTTTTGCCAATCAGGGCACTTATTCCGAGCCTCAGGTTTTGCTAAGAATTGAGGATAAGAATGGTGAAGTTCTAAAAGAATTTTTTCCCGAGCAGAAAGAAGTGCTGAGTAAAGAATCGGCCTTTAAAATGATTCACCTGATGCGGGGAGCTACACTGCCAGGTGGTACTGCCATTGGCCTAAGCAGATATGGTGTATTGGACGGTAATGAGGTAGCTGCCAAAACCGGTACCACATCCAACTTCTCTGACGGTTGGTTTATGGGCCTTACACAAAATCTGATTGCAGGTGTTTGGGTAGGAGGTGAAGACCGTGCTGTTCACTTTCGAAATATAGAACTGGGGCAAGGTGCAAGAGTGGCAATGCCAGCCTGGGGGATGTTTATGCAGAAAGTATATGCTGATCAAAAAGTGGAATACAAAAAGACAAAATTTATTGTGCCTGAAGGAGTGAGAATAAGTGGAGATTGTGTCTTTAGTCCAAACGAAGGCTTCCCTGCATCTGAGGCTCCGGCTTTACAAAATCAAGAGCTTAAACCCAAGGATTCGGACGAGCTTTTATAAGAGATTTTTTATAAAATACATGAAAAAATCATCATTTAAAAAACAATGACTTTGGTTATATTTTTGTATTAAGTGTTGAAACATAGTTTGTTATACCTAATATTTTTTTTAAAAACAAAACCTCGGTTTCCCCATTGAATGTCAGGCCTTAAAAAAGGTTCAAAAAAAACAATTTTTTATTTGGTTTTTAATTGCTATACCATAGATTTGTAGAATTAGAAAGCATAAGAATTGTTTTCGGATAAACCCTAATAACTAATTCAATGGGTAAACAGATAAAACTAAAAAAAGGTTTTGACATAAAAATTCCGGGTGCTCCCCAAAAACAAATCGGCCATCTACAGCCTTCCAAAGTATTCTCAATTAAACCTTCTGATTTTCGCAATTTTAGCTACAAATTATCCGTAGCCGAAGGAGACGAAGTAGTGGCAGGTCAAAGTATTATTTTTGATAAGGAAAGGCCTGAAATTTTTATTCCTTCGCCTGTAAGCGGCGAAGTTGTCGAAATAGTAAGAGCTGAAAAAAGACGTGTCACGCACGTGAGAATCCTTGCCGACAAGGATACAAAATTTAAATCTTTTGATGTTCCTTCAAGCCTTAGCAAGGAATCAGTAAAAGAAACCCTTATAGGTTCGGGGACATGGTCATACCTAAGGCAGAGGCCATTTGATTCAATACCGGACACAGATTCTGAACCGAAGTCCATTTTTGTTTCATTATTCGATTCTTCGCCTTTAGCTCCTGATTATAATTATTTGCTAAAAGATGATTTGGCTGATCTCAAAAAAGGACTGGAAGTTCTCGGAGTGCTCTCAGGAGGAAAATTAAACATTGGGGTATCCCTTGCCACTGAAGCATCTTTATATCAGGGCGTCGATGCCACAGTAAATACTTTTGATGGGCCTCATCCTGCAGGAAATGTAGGAATTCAAATTCATCATGTTGATCCGATCAGACCCGGTCAGGTAGTTTGGTACGTTGCTCCACAGGATGTTGTGATTATTGGCAGGGTTTTTAATTCCGGAAAATATCAGGCTCAAAGAAAAATAGCTTTAGTTGGAAGTGAAGTACAGTCACCTCAATATTACACGGTCGTTTCAGGTCAGTCAATTGAAAGTATTGTATCAGGTAAAACTACTGATGCTCCCCAAAGAATAATTCAGGGAAATGTCCTTCATGGGGAGCAAACTACAAAGGATAACTTTTTGTCATATTATACCAATCAGATTACGGTCATCAAAGAAAGTGTTGAGCCGGAATTGTTTGGTTGGGCTTTGCCGGGTTTTGGGAAGCTCAGTCTCAATCATTCGTTCCCATCATGGTTAATGCCTAAAAAAGTATATAACCTTGATACCAGAATAAATGGCGAGGAAAGAGCTTTTGTAGTAACAGGAGAATACGAAAAAGTGCTTCCTATGAATATCATGCCGGTATTTTTGTTGAAGTCAATTCTGGCAGGTGATATTGAGCGAATGGAGAATCTGGGTATTCATGAGGTTTCAGAAGAAGACTTTGCTTTATGTGAATTTGTATGTACGTCCAAGATAGATGTTCAAAATATCATAAAGCAAGGACTCGACCTTCTCAGAAAAGAAGGATAATTAATAAATTGAGTAATCTTAAAAGAAAATAAAAGTGAGTTTTTTAAGAAAATTTGTAGATTCCGTAAAGCCGAACTTTTCGCACGGCGGTAAATACGAAAAATTCCATCATCTCTTCACCGCATTTGAGACTTTTCTCTTTGTGCCTGAGACTCCTACTAACGGTACCGGAGTACATGTAAGAGATGCCATGGATTTGAAACGAACCATGACGGTAGTGATATTAGCTTTACTACCAGCTACTTTGTTTGGAATGTGGAATGCCGGATTCCAGCATTATAAGGCTTTTGGAATGGATAGCACCCTTTTTGAAAATTTCCTCTTCGGCCTTCAAAAAACACTTCCCATCATTGTGGTTTCCTACGCCGTAGGTTTAGGAGTAGAGTTTATTTATGCCTATTTTAAAGGACACTCCATCAGTGAGGGTTATCTCGTGACTGGCTTATTGATACCTTTGACTTTGCCGGTTACTGTTCCCCTTTGGATGGTGGCTTTAGGTGCAATATTTTGTACACTATTAGGTAAAGAGGTTTTTGGTGGTACCGGGATGAACTTCATGAATCCGGCATTATTGGCAAGAGCTTTTTTGTTTTTTGCTTTTCCTGCCTATTTAAGTGGGGATATCTGGACTGACCTTTCTCCTGAAGCCGGTCATCAGGTGATTGACGCTTTCTCAGGAGCAACCAGCCTGGTTACCTTTGATAAGAGTATATCGCAACTTCCTTCACTCTGGACTATGATTTCAGGTATCGAACAGGGTTCTATAGGTGAAACTTCATTTATAGCAATCATGATTGGTGCCGCAATTTTAATCTTTACCGGTGTGGGTAGTTGGAGGATAATGCTCTCAGCGTTTATAGGTGCATTAGTTACAGGTTATTTGTTAAATCTGATAGCTCCTGCTTCCAATCCTGAGCATTCCATGCATCTTGCCCCTTACCTTCACTGGTTTATGGGAAGTTTTGCTTTCGGGGTGGTATTTATGGCTACGGATCCAGTTACTGCTGCCCAGACCACTAAAGGCAAATGGATTTATGGCTTTTTCATTGGCTTCTTTATTGTAATTCTTAGAGTGTTCAATCCGGCATATCCAGAAGCAGTTATGCTTACCATATTGCTAATGAACGTTTTCGCACCACTTATTGACCATTTAGTAGTTGAGCAACACATTAAATCGAGACTAAAAAATGCATAGTAATAAATATACCTTCATGTACTCTATTGGACTGTCAATTCTGACAGCAATAGTGTTGGTTTTTACTTCTGAAATCTTAAAGCCCCAGCAAGAGTTTAATCTTGCACTTGATCAGAAAACCAATATTCTGAAATCACTTCTAATCTACGATAAATCTGCTCAGGAAGTAGAAAAAATATATTCTTCTCAGATTGAAGAAATCGTGGTAAATGGTGAAGGGGAGATAGTGAATGGAGAAAAACCCTCCGGTTTAGTTATGAAAGAAGAAGTAGCGAAACCCGTAAAAGACAGAAAACTACCAGTATATATCTTCAAAAATTCTGATGGTTCCAAAAATTACGTAGTCCCACTCTATGGGGTTGGTTTATGGGGTCCTGTTTGGGGATTTCTTTCATTTGAGAAAGACCTAAATACTGTAAAAGGGGCCTATTTTGATCATAAAGGTGAAACTCCTGGTCTGGGTGCTGAAATTGCCGAGAAGCCATTTCAAAGCCAGTTTATTGGCAAGAAAATAAAAGATGAAAAAAATAATTTTGTTTCTGTAAACGTACTCAAAACCACTATTAAATCTCCCCTTGCTCCTGAGCATAGAGTGGACGCTATTTCTGGCGGTACACTTACTTCTGATGGTACCAACAACATGATTAAGAATAGTGTGGAAGGGTATTTAAAATATTTTGAAAAAATCAAAGAATAATTCAAATGGAAGAAACTATAGAAAAAAAGAAAAAAGAAGGGCTTTTTTCAAAGAAAAACCGGGAGGTAATCAAAGATCCGCTTGATGGCTCCAACCCGATTACCGTACAAATATTAGGTGTTTGTTCGGCATTGGCGGTTACAGTACAGATTAAGCCGGCAATAATAATGGCACTTGGTGTAACTTTGGTAACTGCATTTTCCAATCTTATAATTTCTTTGATTAGAAATAGTATTCCTAACAGAGTAAGAATGATTGTACAGCTGATTGTGGTTGCGACTTTGGTAACAATCGTTGATCAGCTGCTAAAAGCTTATATGTTTGATGTCAGTAAAAAACTTTCTGTTTTTGTCGGACTTATAATCACCAATTGTATCGTAATGGGGCGTTTGGAGGCTTTTGCTTTTTCACAAAAACCATGGCCTTCATTTCTGGATGGAATTGGCAATGGCATTGGCTATGGTTTGATCTTGATCACAGTTGCTTTTATTCGTGAGCTTTTGGGAAGTGGTAAAATATTCGGCACACAGGTAGTTCCACAATGGGCTTATGACCACGGGTATGTAAACAATGGTATGATGATGCTCCCTCCTTCAGCCTTGTTTTTAATTGGAATCATTATCTGGTTCCATAGGTCAAGAAATAAAAAATTAACCAATATTTCATAAAATTAGATATGGAACATTTACTTGGAATGTTTATAAAATCGATTTTTATTGAGAATGCCATTTTTGCATTTTTCCTCGGAATGTGCTCTTATCTGGCGGTTTCAAAAAAAATAAAAACAGCGGCAGGATTAGGTGTAGCAGTTATATTTGTAATGGTACTGACCACCCCGCTTAATTACTTGATATTGACATATATGCTCAAAGAAGGTGCTTTGGCCTGGATACATCCTTCACTAGCCACTGTTGACCTTACCTTTTTGGCTTTCATATTGTTTATCAGTACTATCGCCGGTGCGGTTCAGTTGGTAGAGATGATTGTGGAGAAATTTTCACCTGCACTGTACAGCTCTTTAGGTATATTTTTACCTCTGATTACTGTAAACTGCTCTATTTTAGGAGCTTCACTTTTTATGCAGGAAAGAGAATATAACTTTTCAGAAACACTTGTGTTTTCTACAGGTACCGGTATTGGCTTTTTCTTGTCTATTGTTTTGTTAGCAGCCATAAGAGAACGATTGAGGTATTCAAAAATCCCCGAGCCATTACAAGGATTGGGTATCGCAATGATAATCACCGGGCTGATGGCCATGGCATTTTTAAGTTTTTCCGGCATCAAACTTTAATATTTGACAGAGATGATCCCTATTTTAGCCAGTAGTATAGTAGTATTTATTTTAGTAGTATTACTATTTGTATTCCTGATTATTCAGGCAAAAGAAAAATTACTACCTCAAAAAGACGTAAAAATCATAATAAATGGTCAAACTGAAAATCCTTTGATTGTAGGTCAAGGTGACTCATTGCTTTCGACTTTGGCCTCTAAAAACTTGTTTTTGCCTTCAGCCTGTGGTGGCGGTGGTACTTGTGCCATGTGTAAGTGTAATGTGCTGTCAGGAGGTGGAGATGTGCTGCCAACAGAAACCAATCACCTAAACCGTAAGCAAGTTGCCGAGCATATGAGATTGGCCTGCCAGGTAAAGGTGAAAGAAGATATGGAGATTGAGATTCCGCACGAAGTGTTTGGTGTGAAAAAATGGGAATGTGAGGTTACTTCCAATTACAACGTAGCCACTTTTATCAAAGAGTTTGAAGTGAAACTCCCGGAAGGAGAAACGCTTGATTTTCAGGCCGGAGGTTACATTCAGATTGATGTTCCTGAAATTAAAGTTGACTATAAAAACATTGATATTACAGCACATCCGACTTATCATGATTCTCCTGATAAATTCAAAAGTGACTGGGATCAGTTTAAGCTTTGGGATTTGAAAATGGTTAATGAGGAGCCTGTGTTCAGGGCTTACTCAATGGCCAATCACCCAGCTGAAGGTAATATCGTCAAACTTACCATCAGAATTGCCACACCGCCATTTGACAGAGCCAAAGGCGGCTGGATGGATGTAAACCCCGGTATATGTTCCAGCTATATTTTTAGCAGGAAACCTGGCGATAAAGTTACGATTTCGGGTCCATTTGGTGAATTCTTTATCAAAAATACCGAAAAAGAGATGCTTTATGTGGGTGGAGGTGCCGGTATGGCTCCAATGCGTTCGCATTTATTCCACTTGTTTCATACCCTTAAGACCAACAGAAAAGTAACCTTCTTCTACGGTGGTCGTACCAAAAAAGAGCTTTTCTTTATCGAAGAATTCAGAGAAATCGAAAAACAATTCCCTAATTTCAGATTTGTCGTAGCTTTGGATGGCCCGCTTCCTGAAGATAACTGGACCTTGAAAAAAGATATTGACGATCCAAATGGAGATGGGTTTAAGGGATTTGTTCACAACGTGGTTATTGATGAATTCCTGAAAAAACATAAAAGCCCCGAGGATCTTGAAGTGTATTTCTGCGGACCTCCAATGATGAACCAGTCCGTCATTAAAATGTGCGATGATTGGGGTATTCCTAAGGAGAGTGTATTCTTTGATGATTTTGGTGGATGAGAAATTTCCTGATTTTTGGAGTTCTGGGTGCTGTTTTGTTCGGATGCAAACCATCAGGCGAATATGTTAGCCTGGGCGGACAGGCACAGGGCACCACGTTCGCAATCACATATGAGGCTATCGACGAGGCTGACTATTCAGCTGAGGTTGATAGCCTCTTCAAATTTATTGATAAAAGTATGTCATTGTGGGATTCTACTTCGCTGATATGCAGAATCAATAAAAATGATTTTAGCCAACCCGTAGATTTGCATTTTAAAAATGTTTTGAAATCTTCATTAAAGGTAGAAAAGGAAACTGAAGGATATTTCAATGTCACTGTTGGACCTCTAGTAAAAGCCTGGGGTTTTGTCACAAAAAAAAATCAGCCTGCTCCTTCTTCTTCACAAGTGGATAGTCTTCGGTCATTAATTGGGAAAGTAGGAATTGATGAAACAGGAAGGTTTTTTGAAGAAAAGCCTAATTCTCAAATTGATTTTAATGCTATAGCTCAAGGTTATACCGTGGACGTAGTTGCAGACTTCTTAGAATCTAAAGGAATAAAGAATTATTTGGTGGAGATAGGAGGCGAGGTTTATGGTAAAGGTAAAAACCGGGAAGGAAAACCCTGGAAAGTAGGGATTGAAAAGCCTGAAGAAGAAAGAGAAGGGATTGCTTCGGTTATAAATTTAAATAATAAGGCTCTTGCCACTTCCGGTAGTTATCGTAAATTTTTCGTAAAAGAGGGCAAAAAGTTTTCGCACGCAGTTGATCCTCACACGGGTTACCCTGTTCAGCATAATCTGCTTAGTATCTCCGTTTTGGCCGAAAATTGCACCGATGCCGATGCTTATGCTACTGCTCTGCTCGTAATGGGTCTGGAAAAGGCAAAGAAATTTGCCGAAAAAAAGAACATCGATTTTTTTGCTATTTATGATAACCATGGTAAAAACGAATTCTATTTTACCAAGGGGTTTAAAGAGGTAATAGCAGAATAAGGTATTTTAAAGAAAATCTCCAAAATACCTTAAGTTTTCATTAATGATGATGATGGTGCTTTTTATTTCGGTTTTCGCATGGTTCATTGGGGTCTTTTCCACAAGAGCATGCAAGGCCTTCTTTTTCATAAAGTCCATTATTACTTGAGCAAGTTCCTCTAAACTCCCCCTCTTTTACAAAAAGCACCCTCAGACTAAACATAAAGAATGCCATTACCATCAATATCAGAGAAACAATCAAAACGGGAATCATAATTTCAGTTTTATTAATTTTAAATATCACAAATTTCAACGCACCTTTTTAAAGAAGCCAGCATTCCTGCCTTATCTTTTGGGGTAGGCACAAACTCCTGGCCTAAATATCCTTTGTAACCGGAATCAATGATTGCCTTCACCACCGCCGGGTAATAAATCTCCTGGGTGTGATCAATTTCATTTCTTCCCGGCATACCTCCTGTGTGGTAATGACTGATATATTTTCCGTATTTTCTAATATTTCTGATATGATCACCATGCATACTTTGCATATGGAAAATATCATACAGAAGTTTGAATTTTTCCGAACCAACCATCTCACACAACGAGACGCCCCATTCTATATGATCACATTGATAGTCAGGATGAGAGTCACGTGAGCTCAATAGTTCCATAGTGAGTGTTACTCCATGCTTATCACAAGTGGGAATCAATCTTTTTATCACTTTGGCACAATTTATCATTCCAACATAATCACTCATGCCATTTCTGTTGCCGGAAAAACAGATTAAATTATAAATTCCGTTGGAGGCAGCTTCAGGTATTAAATTTTCATAAAGTGCTACCAGGGCATCATGGTTTTTTGGATTATTGAAAAAATTATGCAATCCCATTCCACTGGGCCATTCACCCCATCCAATGGCGGCTGTAAGTCCGTAGTTTTTCAAAATGGGCCATTCTTTTGGCCCGGTAAGCTCTATCGATGCCATACCTATGTCTTTAACACCCTGGCATAGCTCTTCAAAAGGAATGGAGCCATAGCACCACCTGCATACAGAGTGTTTAATGTTATTTTTGAGATGGCTTTGTTTTTGTGAAAAACTTTCAGGAACACCTACCAATGTAGCCGCCGACGCTAAACCAATCGATTTTAATAATTCTCTTCTATTTTTTTTATTTTTCATGTTCAGGGTTGAATTTTCAGGTAATAATACCCAAAAATTTACCAATTCAAAATAATAAGTTCAATTTTAAAAATTAGGATTGACACTTTATGTGACAAGTATTTCTTAAAATCTGAAATAATATCCCAAATTTCGCAAAATAAACGTTTTTCTCCTGCGATGATGGCTATGATTTATGTCATATTTAAATTATCTTTGATAAGTGAGATTTGTGAGACCCATTTTTAAAAACTAATTGATATGGAAAGCAAAACATTTGAAGATCTGATTGAAACCAACAAAATGTATCAGCTGGTGACTGAAAGGTTGGAAGTGGTTGATCCGGATGCCCAGAACCTCTATGCCAGATTTAACATGGAAGCAGAGCTTATGGAGTTGATTCTCGATTTTTATAATCAGGAAGATGACCATATAGCATCCCAAAAACTACATAAATTTTCACCTGAGCAGGTTCTGGCTTACCTGCAGGCTTCCCATAAGTTATATCTCTCCAAAAAACTTCCCGAGATAGAACAAACAATGGTGCATATTTTTAATAAATACGGACAAACGCATGCACTGTTGACTACGCTTACTGTTTTTTTTAATGATTATAAAAATCGGCTGATAGAACACATAAGGTCTGAAGAAAAAGATTTTTTTCCTTTTATAAAAAAACTAATTGCAGCTGAGAAAGGAGAGTTGACGACAGAGCAAACTATGGATTTGATGAAAAGCAGCTCTTTGGAAGATTATACTGACAATCATGGTCCCATTGAAGATGATTTAAAAAATGTTTCGGTGATTATTCAGGATTATTCAAAAAATCAGGAAACTCCATTGCCTTATCGCGTTTTTTTAAATCAGGTTGAAATTTTTGAAATGGAACTAAGAAAACATGCCATCATTGAAGATCATGTGTTGGTGCCGATGGCCCGCGAACTCGAAAAGATTTTGAGAGAGAGGTTAAACCCGGCAGTTTAAATCACGGCAGGTTTATTTTTTTATCTTAAGTTTCAATACGTTCTCAGCGATTTTTTTGCCGTTTTTGTAGCCGTTATCGCAGGAAAACTTATAATGAATGCCTCCATAAACTCTGGAATTGGAGGTCTCTTGTCCGTAGCTTTCAAAGTCGGCATACTTACGGTTGGGCATGGTTCCAAAATAAGTGATATCGTCAAAAGCATATTTTTTCCCAAAAGCATCTTCTAAAATCGCCACTACTGCACCGGCAGCTGTCGAGTGGCCTGAAGCATACTCAGGAAAAGGAGGGGTATTAAGCAATGGTCTCCAGTTTTTGTCAAGCGACTCATTGATGTAAGTAACAGGTCGCATAAGGTTATACGTGTATTTTCCTTTCCAACAAGCAATAAAAGCATCATTGAGCGAAAGCCCCGTCTTAAGATATACCAAAGCTACTTCGTCAAGCTTAGCTTTTTTGCTCTTCAAAATATTTTTCACCACATTGAAATGATGCCCGGGTGGGGTAACTGTGCCCGTTCCGTCTTCAAAATACTGTGCTATGGCTTTTTGCTCGGCAGTTAGTTTTTGAGAATTCTCATATAAACTTTTTGCTTCTTTGAAAAAATCCGAGGATTTCTCAAAAGAAAATGAAATTGGCTGGTCGAGGTAATTATTGGTGTTTTCTTTAACCATTGGCCGGTTTTGTCCCCAATTGGGCAGTAGCGGGATTTTTTGGGTACTGGTTGGTTTCCAATATCCGATTCCTGTTGCAACTGTGTATCCGGCAGGGTAGTTGGTAAGATGACCGTTTGCACCACCGTCTTTTTTGGCGTAATCAAGAATACCTGAAGCAATAGAGGCACCTAACTTTACCGAATTATCAATTACGACGTTGGTTATTCCCACTTTCAGTTTGTTTTCATAGACCGTTTTGAGGGAATCAATTTTGGCTTTATTTCTATCACTGGCGGTGATGTAAATTTCTTTAAGTACCGTATATTGAGCAGTACTGGCTACCAGAGGCCAGTTGTATTCTTTGCCTACTGTATCGGCAGCGGGAAGACCGGAAAGTCCATTGAGTTTGCCGTTTAAGGTATTGTAATCTTTCATACCATAAACCACACTCTCATACAAGGCCAATGAATGATATCCCAATGCTCTTGCGGCCACAGGCGGGGTAAATCCGGGAGTTGCTTTAATCAATAAAAGATGCATGTCAAGCCAGTCAGATGCAACCACACTCTCATAGTTTGAGGTCGGTGCTGAGAGGCTTTTCTGAGCCACAGGATTAACAACTTCCTTGTCTTTTTTACAGGAAAAAAATGATAAGCCTGAAAGTCCAATTAACAATATTTTATTAATAATCCTCAATACAGATGCATATTTTCCTTACTTAAATTACAAAAATCTTGCCAATGATGCCTGTGGTTAACACTTTGAGCTAAAATGGTAGCTACTGGAAAAAAATAAAATGGCTAAGTAGTGATTGGCCAATGAAATATTCAATTTTTTTAAATTATTTTCATATTTTTTTTGAAAATGACTTTTGCCTTTTTAAATTGAAGGCTGTAATACAAACCTAAGACCGATATGCCTACTTCTATTAAAAAACTACTTGAAAATAAGAATATTAAAAATGTATTGTCAGTAAGTCCGGAAACAACTGTATATGAAGCACTTGAGGTAATGGCTCAATATAATGTTGGTGCCTTATTAGTGATGGTTGATGAAGAATTGGTGGGGATTTTTTCGGAGAGAGATTATGCCAGAAAAGGGATCATCAAAGGTAGAAAAGCCAAATCTACTACAATGACCGAGGTGATGACTCCAAATGTATTCACAGTAGAATCAAAACTTACCACCAAAGAGTGTATGGAACTGATGAGCGTAGGGCGGTTCAGGCATTTGCCTGTGGTCGAAAACGGTAAAGTGATAGGTGTGCTCAGTGTGGGCGATATCGTGAATGAAATGCTTCAGGAACAAAAACTGCATATTAATTTTCTGGAAAGCTATATTGCTTCTTAAATAAAAATACTCCAAATTTTATCTTATAATTCCGGTTAAATGCCCTGGTTTTATTTAAAAATTTGGAGTATTTTTTTGTTCTCCCTTTAATTAATTGGTTTCCGTTTTTGGAGCAAAAATGAGAGAGCTGACCACACTTACCAACAATATACCGATTATAATTAGTAAGGAATGTACATTGGTAAAGCCGATTTTTTCCAGCCAGGTATGTGCCAGCATCTTTGCTCCCACAAATGTTAGTAGTACCCCCAGTCCGTATTTCAGATGCTGAAACTTATCAATGATATTTACTAAAAAGAAAAACATTGATCTGAGACCCATTATCGCAAATACATTGGAAAAGAAAACTATGTAAGGGTCTTTCGTTATGGAAAAAATCGCAGGTATAGAATCTACCGCAAAAATCACATCTGTAAAAGCAATTACCACAATCACCAGAAACAGTGGGGTTACGAATATTTTATTGCTTCTGTATCTGTGTCGGATAAAAAATCTGTCAGCTACGAATTTCTCGTAAACATTAAAAAATGTTGAGGTCAGACGCACCGCAATGTGATTTTTGGTGTCTATTTCCTGCTCGTCTTCATCTTTTGTAAATAATATTTTTAAACCGGTAAAAACCAAAAATGCCCCAAAAATATATAGTACCCAGCTGAATTTTTGTATAAGGGTAGCTCCTAGAAAAATGAAAATAAACCTCAAAATCACCGATCCGAGGATACCCCAAACCAAAACTTTTTTGTAATTCTTTTTGGGAACCCCAAATGAGTTGAATATAAGAATGAAAACAAAAATATTGTCCACAGAAAGTGAATACTCTACAAGGTAACCCGTGATGTATTCCAGAGACATATTTTTCTGGAAAATCTTAAGGTTTTCAACATGATCAGTGCCTAATTTCAAATTGCTGTAATAGGTGTCTCTGATCCTGTATAAATGTGCTTCATCGCTGATGTCATGTATCAGATAGCCATAATGCCGGAGGAAAAAGAAAAAGGCAATCGAAAGACAAACCCATACCAAACTCCAAAATGCGGCTTCTTTAAAACTCACGATTTTGGCTTTTTTGCTGCTGAATATTCCGAGGTCAAAAAGTGTAACCAGAATCGTAAATAGCGTGAAAAGCGAAAAGAATATAAATTCGTTGGAAAAATGCATCAATTATGTTTTTTATTGAAAAAGTTTACAAAGGTACAAGAAAATAGGATAATAAAACACTAGATAATAGCCCCAAGTTCCTCAGAAAGAAGTTTTATGGTAGATTGTTTTTTGTTTATTTGGTCTAAAAGGATATCGGTGTTTTCTTCAGAGCTGTCATCAATTTCAAGAATATTGGCGGCCACTTCTTTTTTTAGCTTTTCGATTCTTATTCTCAATACCATTTTGTAGGAAACTTCATCCAGAATCTCCTCATACTTAGGGATAAAAATCTCAAAATTGCTCCACTTGTCACTCAGTTCATGTTTTGGGCTAAGCCAGTTAATGGTAGTTTTCTGAATCTCTTCATCAACATTGCTTGTGAAAATTGTTGAAGAAGGAACTTGCTTTTGGTTGATGAAATGGAACTTGTAGAGGTCATATATTTTCCTGAAAACCGGGGATTCGATATTCAAATCGCTGGTTTCGCCAATTAAATAGTCGGCTAGCGTAAAAGCTTCTTTTGTGTCTTCATCCCATTCTATGACCACATGACCGTATAGTACCAAATCTTTAATCAGAGCCTCTTCCTGAGCATTGTTTACATAAAGTCTTTCCGCCAGCTCCAGCTCTAGGTTTCTTACCGGCGGTTGTGGAGATATCACCCCTCCGTCTCCTTTTTTGGTCTCTGTGGTTTTTACTTTTAAAAGTTTGTTGGCCTCAATGATAAGTATTTGCTCATCAATATCCAGGATCTGGCTCACTTCCTGAAAAAACACTGATCGCTTGATAGGATTTGGGATTTTTACGATCGTAGCCACCAAATCAGTAATGAGATTGGCCTTTTTGATAGGGTCATTTTCAATGTCCTCAAGTGCCAGTTCGGTTTTAAACCTGATAAAGTCTTTCTGGTTGTTTTTGATATATTCCGAAAATGCCGCCCCACCTACTTTTCTGATGTAAGAGTCCGGGTCGTCACCATCGGGAAAAACCACGGCTTTTACGTCCATGTCTTCTTCCAGAATGATATCAAAACCTCTAATGCTGGCCTTGATACCTGCTGCATCGCCATCATAAAGTACCGTAATATTGGAGCTAAACCGACGAATGAGCCTCACCTGATATGGCGTCAGCGAAGTGCCAGATGAAGCTACCACGTTTTCGATACCCGCCTGATGAAGCGAGATTACATCAGTATAGCCTTCTACCAAAAAGCAATTATCAAGATTTCGGATCGCATTTTTTGCCTGAGATATACCATATACAATATTACTTTTTACATAAATCTCCGTTTCAGGTGAATTGATGTATTTGGGTGCTTTAGGGTCTGGTTTTAAGATTCTGGCACCAAAGGCGATGGGTTTGCCCGCCACATTATGTATTGGGAATATTACCCTACCTCTAAAACGATCTTTGATGTTATTTTCCTCGAGGCCTGATATTAGTCCACCTTTGCTCAGAATTTCCATCGAAAATCCCGCTTTCTCAGCTTTTTTGAAAAATGCCTCTCTTGATTGCAGAGCATAGCCCAGATTAAATTTCTGAATCGTTAGATCAGAAAAGCCTCTTTCTTTGAAATAGCTCTGGCCTACACTTTGGCCCTCTTCTGATTCAAAAAGTGTCTCCGTAAAGTATTTTTGAGCGTATTCGAGAGCGATAAAAAGACTTTCCTTTTCGTTTTGATTTTTTAAGTCTTCATCGGTGAATTCCCTCTCTTTGATTTCGATGCCATATTTTTTGGCAAGCCATCTTAAGGCATCAGGGTAGCTCAAACCTTCCAGCTCCATTACAAACTTTACCGAATCTCCACCTTTCCCACAACCAAAGCATTTGTAAATACCTTTACTGGGGGAAACGTTAAAAGAAGGGGTTTTTTCGTTGTGAAACGGGCAACAGGCTATCATGCTGGCCCCACGTTTTTTGAGGCTAACAAACTCGCCCACCACCTCTACGATGTCGGCTGATTCGATTATTCTTTGTACGGTTTCCTGAGGAATCATGCGGTAAAATTATCCAAAAAACCTATGAAAAGTAAGATTTTGACAGGGTAATTTGTCCTTTTCGGAAAATATCAATAATCATTACCTCCTCTTGGTACCAATTTTATTGATTGTCATCATATTTTGTAAAAATTGTATCAGTCGGCTTTTCGGAATATTGTTTTTTTTATAATATTTGTAATTATAATAATTGTTAAAGATAAAAAGGCTGCTCAAAATATTAACCGGATTTTTTCTGGTGATTTTCCTTTTCGGAAATCACCTGCTCGATTATTATAGCTTTTTGTCTGAAAATCAAACTGGTATCACATTCGATATTTCAAAAGTACAGGACAAGCTGATTGTCAAAGTGCCTTTTGTGATTCCTTACAACAATGTTTTTGATTTTGATATTTTGCCTGAAGATATACTTGTGCATGAGGGGCAGTTTTATAGGGCAGAAAGCAAAGTGGCCTTGAATGACACCCTTACCACCACCTATCGTCTCGAGGTTTTGACACGTCAGAATATGTTTGAAATGCTGGGGATAGTAGCCAGTCAGGTAGAAAAAGAAACACACAATAATCCTTTCAGGGCATTGAATAAACTAATCAAAAATTTTTCAAAAAACTTTTATAGCCCGGAATACAGCTACATGGTGTATTTCTGGAATGAGCCGCATCATCATAGTTTAAAAATACTATCCACCGATTTTTGTTCTTTTCAAACCGACGTCCCCAATCCACCGCCAAACGTTTAATTTTTAAATATTTTTTTTCTTACCATAGAAAAGTTTTTGAGATGAAAGGATTTCCGGATTCTGTTTTCGGCAAGTTCTTCCATTTTTTTATTATTTGACTCTAAAAATTAAACTTATTGAAATGAATTTAAATGTTGTATCCTGGAGCAACAGGGTGGCTCTTTTTGTTGTCTATTTTTGGTTTGGTATCTTGAAAACAATCGGGGTGTCACCCGCTACCGGTCTGGTCGGCGATCTTGCACACGTTACTTTACCTTTTCTGAATGCAGATCAGTTTATTGTCTTTTTTGGTTATTTTGAGGTAATCCTCGGTTTATTATGGTTATTTCCAAAATACACTAAAATCGCTTTTTGGATGATGATTTTTCATCTTATTACCACTTTTTTACCTACGGTTTTTCTGCCTGATGTAGCCTGGAATCAAATATTTACTCCAAGTCTCGTCGGTCAATATATAATTAAAAATCTCGTAATTCTGGCTTCGGGGATCACGCTATATTTTGTTGTTTATGGCGAAAAAGAATTTAAAATTGCTTAATTTTTTCTAATTCCTGCAACATGAAGGGGTTTCAGAATATGAGACCCCTTTTTTTGAAAAACTTTTCCACAAATATCCTATTTATCTACATTCGGGAAGGTTAGAAAGATAGTAAATAAAAAAGGGTTATCTTTGCAGGGTTATTTTTAACACAAAAAAAATGGGTAAAGTAGTTTCAATAGTAAACCAAAAAGGTGGTGTAGGTAAAACCACCACCGCCATCAATTTATCTGCATCATTGGCGGTTTTGGATTATAAAATTTTGATCATAGACACCGATCCTCAAGCCAACGCCGGCTCGGGAATCGGTATCGATAGTAAAGAGCAGGAACACAATATATATTCGGCACTCGTTGGTCAATCCAATATCAGAGACTGTATTGTACCCACTCAAATACCCAATCTTGACCTTATTCCGAGTCATATCGATCTTGCGGGCTTTGAGCTTGAAATAGTTAATCAGGTCGCTCGTGAATATATTTTGAAAGAAACTATTGATGGACTAAAAGACGATTACGACTTTATATTTATTGATTGCTCACCTTCACTCGGCCTGATGGTTATCAATTCAATAGTGGCATCTGATTCGGTATTGATCCCTGTACAGTGTGAGTACTTTGCTCTTGAAGGTATCGCTAAACTTCAGAATACAGTTGATATTATTAAAAAACGACTAAACCCCGGATTGATAATGGAGGGTTATGTGCTTACCATGTTTGATGGTCGTACCAACCTTTCCAAAATGGTAGTTGATGATGTGAAAAAGTATTTTGGAGAGCAATGTTTCGAAACCATTGTTCCACGGAACGTAAAGCTCGCCGAAGCTCCAAGTTACGGTGTACCTGCCCTTTTGATGTTTTCGGGAGAGAAAGAAGGGGAATTTGATATTAAATTTTTAGAAAACAAAGGAGCTATCAGCTATATTGATTTAGCAAAAGAGCTTTTAAAACGCAACAGCCTGCCTGAGATAAAAGATGCAGATGGAAAATAAAGGAAAAGGTCTTAACTCACTATTGTCAGATTCTGATCTGGTTGTAAGCAGGAAAGTAGCCGCTTTCAGGGGAGTTAAAGAAGTTGAAATTTCAAAATTGGAGGTAGGTACTCAGCAGCCTCGTTCACATTTTGATGAGGAGGCTCTTGAAGAACTCGCCGAATCGATTCGGATTCATGGATTGATACAGCCTATAACGGTCAGGGAGTTACCAGAAGGGAAGTTTGAGATAATATCGGGAGAAAGACGTTTCAGAGCTTCTATCAAAGCCGGTCTGGAGACTATTCCTGCATTTATTCGGGATGTGGACGACCAACGTTCACTCCAGATGGCATTGATTGAGAACATCCAGCGTGAAAATCTCAATCCAATTGAAATTGCTCTTTCCTATCAAAGAATGATTCAGGAGTGTGAACTGAAGCAGGAGGATCTCGGTAAAAGGGTTGGGAAAAGTCGTTCTTCGGTAACAAACTATCTCAGGTTGCTCAATTTGCCCTCAGATATTCAATCGGGACTTGTTTTGGGAGTAATTACCATGGGTCAGGCAAAGCCACTAATAACAATTGAAGACAAAAGTCTGCAGCTGGATATTTACCAACGAATTTTAGAGCAGGGTCTCAGTGCCAGAGAAATAGAAGCACTCGCCAAAAAGGGTAATACTTTTGAGGCCGAGGCTAACGAACTGGATCTATATCGGGAAGACCTGAGAATCGAGGAAATTACGCTTAAAGGCAAGACCATAGTGCCTTTTAAAATTCAGGTACAGGACATGAATAAAGGCAGTGTTTCAATCAAATTTTCGAATCAGGATCAGCTTAAAGAAATTTTGGAAAAATTATCGACAGTATAAATTTTATTTATTGTATAATTCCTTGATTTTCAAGTCTTTTAAGCTTTTTGTCCCTTAGCCCACTAAAAAAAAGTGAGGCCTTTTTTCTATGTAATTCACTCACAGAAAAATTAGAAAATCTAAAGTTTTTTACCTATTTTTGTAAATTAATTATTGATAAAAAATCCTTTGATTTTTCAATCAAAAAACAGAATCTTATACTATAGTAAAAGAATTTATGGCAGATCAGCAAAATAAGCAAGATTACTCCGCAAATAATATACAAGTACTTGAAGGCCTGGAGGCTGTGAGAAAACGCCCCGCCATGTATATTGGCGATATTGGTTTTAAAGGTTTACATCATTTGATTTGGGAAGTTGTAGATAACTCCATCGACGAAGCGATGGCAGGTTATTGCGACACCATTCATACTATTATAAATGCCGACAATTCTGTAACTGTTAAGGACAACGGTAGAGGCATTCCCACCGGATGGCACGAAAAAGAACAAAAATCTGCTTTGGAGGTGGTTATGACCGTGCTACATGCAGGTGGAAAATTTGATAAAGATACCTACAAAGTTTCTGGCGGATTACACGGTGTTGGAGTTTCCTGTGTTAATGCCCTTTCTACTGACCTTAGAGTTGTAGTTCATAGCAGAGACGGTAAACTATATGAGCAGGAATATAAAATTGGTAAGCCACAATATCCTGTAAGAGAAATAGGTACTACGGACCATTCGGGTACTGAAGTTACATTTAAACCCGATGATACCATTTTTCAGGTGACCGAGTTTAAATATGAAACTGTGGCCAACCGCATAAGGGAACTCTCTTTTCTCAACAAAGGCATCAAATTGACTTTGACAGACATGAGAGACCTGGATGATGAAGGTAAACCAAAATATGAAGAATTTCATTCTGAAGGTGGTCTGATAGAATTCGTAGAATACCTTGATCAAAGCCGTGAGCGTCTGATTCCTGCACCCATGTGGATGGAAGGAGAAAAAGATGGCGTGCCGGTAGAGGTATCAATGATTTACAATTCCTCTTATTCCGAAAATGTGTCATCATTTGTAAATAATATTAATACTCCCGAAGGCGGTACCCACGTCTCAGGTTTCAGGATGGCACTCACCCGTACTTTGAAATCATATGCTGATAAGTCAGGTATGCTGGCCAAGGAGAAAGTGGAGATTTCGGGTGATGACTTCAGGGAAGGTTTAACTGCAGTCATATCTGTAAAAGTGCAGGAACCGCAGTTTGAAGGCCAAACCAAATCAAAGTTAGGTAACTCTGAGGTGACCTCTGCAGTGAGTAGCTGTGTGCAGGAAATGCTTGAAAACTACCTGGAAGAAAATCCGAAAGATGCCAAAACCATTGTAGATAAGGTAATTCTTGCTGCCAAAGCACGTATTGCGGCTAAAAAAGCCCGGGAAATGGTGCAGCGTAAAAACGTATTGATTGGTTCGGGTCTTCCGGGAAAACTGGCAGACTGTTCTGAGTCAGATCCTGCCCTTTGTGAAGTGTATCTGGTTGAGGGTGACTCAGCGGGGGGCTCTGCCAAGCAAGGCCGTGATCGTAACTTTCAGGCAATTTTGCCTTTGAGGGGTAAAATCCTGAACGTAGAAAAAGCACAGGAATACAGGATTTATGAAAACGATGAGATTAAAAATATTTTTACTGCTCTGGGTGTTCAGATGGGTAAAGACGGTGATGAGCGGGCTTTGAATCTTGACAAATTGCGTTATCATAAAATTATCATCATGACCGATGCCGATATTGATGGTAGCCATATTCGTACCCTGATTCTTACTTTCTTCTATCGTTTTATGAAAGAGATCATCGAGAAAGGTTATCTCTATATTGCGATGCCTCCATTGTATCTGATTAAAAAAGGGAAAGATGAGGAATATTGCTGGACCGAGGATCAAAGGGCTGCAGCAGTAAAAAGACTCGCCGGTGGTGGAAAAGAAGATAGTGTGGGCGTTCAGCGATATAAAGGTTTGGGTGAAATGAACCCCGAACAGCTTTGGACGACAACGATGAATCCTGAGTTCAGGACTCTGAAGCAGGTAACTATTGAGTCAGCGACTGAGGCTGATCACTTGTTCTCAATGTTGATGGGTGACGAAGTGCCCCCTCGCAGAGATTTCATAGAGCGTAACGCAAAATACGCTAATGTAGATGCATAAAAAAATCTTTTAAATAACCTTATACCTTAGACTTAACGAACCGGAGACGGTTCGTTTTTTTTATTTCCGGGGTTTCAGCTCTTCATTTTTTGATATTTTTTGGCTTGGATAAAAGAAAGTAGTGCCTTCAAATATAAACTGCCTTAAGAGTTTGGATACCAATAGTTTGATTTCATTAAATTTGGTACCTCTTGAAAGCAAGGCAATGGTTATAGATAGTCCAAAAGAAACCAACACGTTGATCAGGCCTATCATTGCTATTCCTGCGATCGAATTTATTATAATGCTTTTTTCAACCTGATAATTTAGGGCTTCAAATGCGATTCCAAAGTTTCCCGAAGCAAAAGTTATATGACGGATATCTAATGGAAATCCAAGGGCTTTTCCAAAAGTGGAAGTACTCCCCAGCATTATTCCGAGAAATATGTTTCCAGTGATGCCTCCAATATTTCTACCCAAATAAGCCGTGAAACTTTTCATTCGGTCGGTACCGAAAATCTTCACCAGGTTTGGATTTCTGGATAATCTCTTCTGGAAATTGTGGTAAACCCAAAGATTTTCATAATAACCCGAAACCAGGCCCGAAAGCATAAGATAAACACCAGCAATGGCTGCGTGGAAAATTGCCGGGCTTTTTAAAATATTCAATTCGTTGATGAGGGTATTGGCTTTGTCAACGGTTGCAATATGGGTGCCGGTCAAATAAAAATAGGCCCATCCGATACCCACCGCCACAGGGAAGGCAATGATGGCATTTCCAACCAATGATATAAACTGACTTCTGATTTGCCGGGTAAGCAGTTTGGTGGTCTTATTGAGCCAATCCGGGTTTTTTCCATTATTACTCAGGCTTTCTGCAATTGTTGAGGCGGTCATGGCAGGTTGCTTGGTAGCGAGGGTTAGCCGCAATAAGTGTATCATGACAAAACCCCCTGCGTAGTTTAGGCTATAAAGAAAAGCAGTCCAAAATGCAGGAAATTTGAAAAAGTAGATGGAAGTTTTATACCAACATAAAAAAGCTACAATTACGCCTCCCCCCAAAGCTTTTCCAAACAAATTCCAGTATTCTTTGGGTGTTGAGGCAATATAGTTTTCGCCTGATTTTGAGGTGTTTTCGACAATTTTGAAGGATACAAACTCAAGATTGGATGCAAAATGCTTTTTTAAACTGTATTTAGTGTTTTGGGTTTGAACCAGCTCTTTTAATATTTTCGCAGAGATTTCTGCTTTTTCGTTCTCAGACCCGGACGCTAGCCACCTCAATAAGTTTTCAAGTCTGTTTAGATATTTTTCTAGTTTCCTAATCAGAATAGTCATTCTCAGGGATATCCCGTATTTTTCTTTGTGGCTATAAAGTAATTTAATTTGAGAATCACATTGTTTCATCATTACTATCACCTGTCGGTAGTCACCATCCCAATCATTTTTTTTCATGTCAGGATTTTTCAGCATTTTTTCGACCAAGATGGTGGTGTCTCTGTTGAGGCCGATAAATGGTGATTCGAGGTCATCAAATTCAGAAATCTTAGACACTACTTCTTTTTCAATCCCAATCGATGCGATTTTTTGTGCAAGTACCACAATTGCATTTAATATTTCTTTCTTGATATATCTCTGACCTGCAGGTGTTTGCGGGAATTTTAATGATAGAAATATTTTTGCTAAATCTTTATCAGGAATTTTATTTAGCCAGATATAATCTTTGGTATTAGAAAAATAATCATTTACTACTTTTGTAAGTTCTTCGTTTTCAATTATTTCAGGAAGTATTTTTTTTCCTATTTTACTAAAAAACTCGCTGAAGAATCCTTCATTATGACCAATTCCTGACTCAGTAAGTAGCCCAACGTATTTTTTTGAAATGGCAAAGTCGTAAATTTCCTTAGAAAGAGAAGCCTTTTGAGTATCTGGGAAAGTCTGTGCAAAATTTTCGCTAAGAGATGAAAAATCTTTAGTGTCTCTTAGTATGCTTATCAACGTATTTATAGCATCTGAGTCGTTTTTCATTCGGTGAAAATTTTTAACTTTAAAATTATAACGCTTTTTAAATAGAAAAGAATTCAAACTTTCTCTATCAAATACAGGTTTTAATCGAAATCTTTGATGATTTGGAGTTATCAGGTTTATTTTTGAACTCCTTATTATATTTTCATTAAATTATATAATAATTTAAAAAAAAAGTTGGATTTTTCCTTATTCAAAACCTTACTTAAACTTATATTTGCAATATAAGACTTTCAACCTAAAACAAATAATATGTCTAAGAACCCAAATGATTTTCCCTGGTTAAAACACTACCCAAAGGGTATTCCGGCTGAACTTAATCCTGAGGCCTATCCTTCATTGCTGGAATTGATGGAAGAAGGATTTGAAAAATTTTCGGATCAACCAGCATATTATTTCATGGGTAAAGATCTTTCTTATGCTCAAATTGAAAAGAAATCGAGAGATTTTGCTGCCTATTTACAAGGAATTGGCTTAAAAAAAGGTGATAAAATTGCCATCCAGATGCCAAACTGCAGCCAATATCCCGTTGCTCTTTATGGGGCATTGAGAGCAGGATTAACAGTGGTAAATACTAATCCATTGTATACTCCCCGCGAAATGAAACATCAGTTTGTTGATTCCGGGGCTAAGGCTATTGTTATAGTTGCCAATTTTGCATTTAATCTTGAAAAAGTCATTCTTGAAACTCAGATTAAGCATGTGATTGTTACCGAACTAGGTGACATGTTAGGTTTCCCAAAGCGACCTATAGTAAATTTTGTGGTAAAGAACATCAAAAAAATGGTGCCTGCTTATCATTTGCCCGGCAGAGTTACTTTTTACAAAGCTTTACAGATTGGTAGCGGTCAGAATTATATGAGACCTCAAATGAATGGCGATGATCTGGCATTTATCCAATATACCGGTGGTACCACAGGGGTGTCGAAAGGAGCAGAACTTAATCATCGCAATATGGTAGCCAATACCGAAGGGATTTTTCACTGGTTTAGTCCTGTGATGCATTATGATTTGCCCCGAACTATTCTGGGTGCCTTGCCTTTTTATCATATTTTTGCTTTGACCGTAAATGCATTTTCTACCTTTAAGCTTGGTTTTCATAATATCATGATTGTCAATCCAAGGGATCAAAAAGCTATGCTTAAAGATATGGTAAAGCACAAGATTTTCATATTTCCGGGTCTCAACACCTTGTTTAATTCGCTTTTACATAATCCTGACTTTCTGGCTTTGGACTTTTCTAACCTGAAAATTACTATAGCAGGAGGTATGGCTTTACAAAAATCGGTGGCCGAAGCATGGCAGCAAGCGACCGGATGTAGTGTAACTGAAGGATATGGTCTTTCAGAAACCGCCCCGGTGCTTTCGGTAAATCCAGTTGACGGCACGCATCAATTGGGAACTATTGGGGTGCCATTCCCCTCGACTGAGATGAGAATCTTGAAAGACGACGGCACCTGGGCACCTCCGGGAGAAGTCGGAGAAATATGTGCTCATGGCCCACAGGTGATGAAAGGCTATTATAAACGGCCGGATGAGACTGAAAACGTGTTTGTTACGGATGAAATCGGAAGGAGGTTTTTTAAAACCGGAGATATAGGCTTGATGAAAGAAGATGGATATTTCAAAATAGTGGATCGTAAAAAAGACATGATTTTGGTTTCGGGATTCAATGTATTTCCTAACGAGGTGGAAGAAGTGGTGTCACAGTGTCCGGGAGTTTTGGAAGTTGCCTGTATCGGTGTACCAGATGAAAAATCAACCGAAGCTGTTAAGATTTTTGTTGTGAAAAGTGATGCCTCTTTGACCGAAGAAGCAGTGAGAGCGTTTTGCAGAGAAAATCTCACGGCTTACAAATGTCCTAAGTTTGTTGAATTCCGGACAGAATTGCCCAAAACCAATGTAGGTAAAATATTGCGTAGGGAATTACGTGACAATTAAGAACTTAAAATAGTTTTATGCCGTTATCAAAACAGGCTTAAAGGCCTGTTTTTTTATGAAATTCATCTCAAAAATAATCAGTAAGTTTCTGATTTTAATTGTTAGAATCTATCAGATAGGTGTATCCCCTTATTTCCCGGATTCTTGCCGGTATCAACCCACATGCTCACAATACATGATTGACAGTATCAAAGAATGGGGAGTTGTAAAAGGTACCTGGCTGGGATTAAAAAGGCTGGCTTCATGCCATCCCTGGGGTGGGCATGGCTGGGATCCGGTAAAGAAAAACCCGCATAAGCATTAAATGTCGGCTTTTCTCCTTTTTGAAAGAAAAAAGAAAAGAATTATTCCTCCCAATAAAGTAACTCCGGAAAGTAAACTTTGATAAAAATTTGGCTTAATAACCCAAATTGCTCCTACATATTGAACAAATAGGATAAGGTAAAGAAAGGTGGCAATGGCTTTTCTAGGTAGTTTCGACATTACAAATGAGCCAAGCGGAGCAAAAATAATTACAAAAGGAATGCAGACCAGCCACATCTCAAATGCCTGAGTCTGAAAATCACCCAAAACTTGTTTATGCAGAAAAAAACCAAGAATAGTCTCCAGAGTCATGATAATGATAGAAGAAGGTACCGCAACTTTTTCATTAATTCCATAATAAACCGTCATGAGGCAGAAGGTGAAAATATTGATGCCTGTTCCAAAAATAGAAGAAATTATGCCCCCTATAACTCCAAAGAAAAAGAGATTGAAGGCGTCGGAATTGGTAAAATTCCGGATTTCATCAAATACCTGACGGCTGGGTTTACGGTTTTCGTTCCAGAGTATAATACCAAAACTTAACCATAAGGACACAAAAAATAACTTGGCAATAGGCGGTGAAATCAAAGGTACAACCCAATAAGTGCCGGCTATTAATCCAAAAACACCTCCAATTGTCACATATTTTATATATTTCCAATCAACTTTGACTTTTAATCCTAAAATTAATAAGGAGGCCGAAGTCATGCCGATACTTTGAATGGCAAAAGCAAAGTTTCTTGCCACAGCAGGGGAAATTTTCAAGATTAAAGTAAAAATCGGATACGCAATGGCTGCACTGCCCTCCGGGCTGGAGCCTGCAATGAATGCTCCAAATATCATAGTGAGAAGTGCCCAGACATGTTTTTTGTATAGGCTTATAATATCAATATCACTTACATAAAATCCCCATAGAGTGAGAACCGTAATAAAAAAAAGGATGTATAAAACTGGTAGTCGCTTTATCAATTTGATTAAATATGTTAGAGAGAAACAAAGATATAGTTTTGTTTGAAATTATTAGAATTAGTCATTCTCTTAAATTATATTATTTTTGCGGTATAAGAAAAGAACTATTCTCAAATTTTTTGATAGTATGGCAAAGTCAGTGGATGTTTTGGATCGTTTAAACCAGCAAATGGAAGCTTTAAATCAGAAGATGTCGGAGTTTGCTTCTCACCAGGTCAATATGATTGAAAACTATGAGATATTGATGCAAAACCAGATTCAAGTTGCTGAAAATCATGATCTTGTAGTCGCAAATCAGAATAGAATCATTGAAAATTTGGGGATAGTAATCCATAATCAATCTTCGATAATCCATAATCAATCCAAAATAGTAAAAAATCAGGCTTATCTGAAGACTTTTCTTTATGCTCAGGTTGAAATTTTGACGATTTTGACAGATCGACCTAAAAGCGAAATTGAGAAGGAGGTTTCAGATTTCTTTGAAAACGCTAAGATTGAAATAGCCAGCGGGTTTGAAAACCCGATTGGCGAAGGTCGTTAATCTTTTTGTATTAGCATTATTTTATCTTCCAGTAGGTGTATTTGACTTCTGAGGAGTTCAATCTCGGAAAGTTTACTTGTTTTTAGTTGGTCATGAAGCTTGAGTTGTAACTGTAACGATTCAACTTTTTGCTTTAATAGTTTGATCTCCAATTGTAATTCATTTTTTTGTTTTTCCATCACTTCATTGTATTCCAAGGCCTCTGCAAGTTGCTTTGGCATGGTGTCGCCAGCCTTAAGTTTCGAATCTGAAATTTCTGAAAAATCCAGAATTTCGGAATACTCCATTAATTCTATGCTAACATTAAAGTAGTCGGAAATTTTTCTACATATAAAAATAGTAGGAGAAAATTTTTCATTTTCATAGTCAGAAATAGCACTTTTACTGACATTTAGTGCACTTGAGAGCTCTTCAAGAGTTATTTTCTTGTATTTTCTCAAGTTGCGTAAGTTTTCTGCAAAATAACTTTTTGACATTTTTTAATATTGTTAATTTCCATATTTTTGGAAATATTAAATTCGATTATAATTTTGTCATGAAATAATGTAACAATTTACATTCAAAAATAAGTAGCAGCAAATTGTACTAAGTACATTGACAAAAATAAAATTGTTCGTAGAATAAATTTCATAGGTTTAATTGTTTGTCATATTGGTTTATGTCTTTGATGTATTCAAATATTAATTTTTTTTAAAATAAAATAATCAATTCCAAATGCCCCATATTCCATTACCTGATCATCTTCCCGGAATCACCGGACTATTAGAGTACCGGGTTGACTCGGCCAAGCCCATCAGAGATTTAACACAGATTTTGTTACGAGGCGAAAGCACTCTTTCAGAAGGAGAGCGGGAGCTCATTGCCTCAGTGGTATCGCATGGTAATGCCTGTAAATTTTGTGCCGCTGCACACACAGCTGCAGCCGATATTTTATTAGGGGACTCTGAAACATGCGAGATGGTTAAAAATGATCTTGAAAATGCACCTGTAAGTCCTAAAATGAAGGCTCTTTTACGCATTGCTACATTGGTTCAAAAAAGTGGGAAGGCAGTTACTCAAGAAAGCATAAATGAGGCACTAACTAATGGTGCAACAGACCGTGAAATTCATGATACTGTACTGATTGCTGCACTTTTTTGCCTATACAATAAATATGTAGATGGTATGGGAAGTGCCACACCAACAGATCCCAAATTCTACTTGACTTTAGGAGAAAGGATTACAACCCATGGTTACAGTCGTTTGAAAGAAGGGTATGATCATTTGAAAAATAATACTATACATTAATTGTCAATCTTTTATTTTATGAAAAAAGCTTTATTTTTTTTATTTTTTATTTTAATAGGCCTCAAAGTAGAGGCTCAGAAAAGCGAAGTTTCTGGTAAAGTTCTCGATGCTGAAACCGGCAAACCCCTTTCAGGTGCCACTGTGAGTATTAAAAATAAGAATATTGCCACTCTAACAGATGCAGAGGGAAGTTTTAAATTACAGGTTCAGGCACCGGTCAACCTTCTAGTGTCAATGGTAGGTTATGTTAAGTATCCTCTTACGGTGACTGGTGCAGAAAGTCTTGCGATTTTCCTGGTTTCTGATGTGGAAATGCTTAATCAGGTGGTTGTTTCAGCTTCCAGAATCGAAGAAAGTATTTTGAAGTCGCCCGTTACGATAGAAAAAATGGATATCAGAGCTATCCAACAAACTCCGTCTGCAAATTTTTATGATGCATTGGTAAATGTTAAAGGCCTTGATATGGTTACGAGTAGCCTTACTTATAAATCTATAAATACCAGAGGTTTTAATACTACAGGCAATGGAAGGTTTTTGCAAACTGTCGATGGTATGGATAGCCAGTCGGCTGGATTGGGATTTGCGATGGGCAACTTGTTTGGCCCTCATGATATAGATGTGGAGAGTGTGGAACTTATCCCCGGGGCTGCATCAGCATTATATGGTCCGGTGGCATTTAACGGTTTGCTTTCGACCAGAACCAAAAATGCTTTCGATTATCAGGGATTAAGTGTTCAGACTAAGGTCGGTGTGAATCATATCGCAGATGGTACCGGCCTTGGAGCCAAGCTCATGGGCGATTTTGCGTTAAGATATGCCAGGGCATTTAATAATAAATTTGCCTTTAAAATTAACCTCTCACATCTGGGTGGTACTGACTGGTATGCCAACGACCTCACAGATATCGATGCTAATACCGCTGTTTCAAGCAGAGGACCCAATAATCCGGGGAAAAATCAATTGAATATCTATGGTGATGAAGTCGCCCAGACTATCGAAGGTATAGGCAGAGTATCCCGTACGGGTTATGAAGAAAGATTTTTAGCAAATTATGACGTACGAAGTACCAAAGCTGGAGGTACTTTGAACTATAAAATCAAAGGCAATCTTGAGGCTATATACCAACTCAACTATAATCAGGGTGTAGCTCAATATACAGGTAGCCAGCGTTTTGGAATTAATGGCTTCACTTTAATTCAACAAAGACTCGAACTTAAAGATGATAATTTTTATGTAAGAGCATACTCAAGTCAGGAAGATTCTAAAAGCTCCTATCAGATTCGTTCATTAGGACAATTAATTAATAAAACCTGGGTAAAAGACCTGAATGGGAATGTAGTGCCTGCCAATCAGGCTGATGCTACATGGTTTCAGAGATATACAGCAGCGTTTACAGGTAAGATTCCTGGAGTAGCTGCTAACGCCGACGCCACCGCACGGGCTTTTGCCGATGAAGGAAGGCTGCTGCCGGGCACTGCGGCTTTTGATAGTGCAAAAGAAAAACTGATAGAAACACAAGGATTAAGCGGAGCGGGAATATTCAGTAAATGCGGACTTAAGCACTTTGAAGGCATGTATGACTTTAGTTCATTGTTAAAAGTGGTCAATTTTCAGGTGGGGGGCAATTTGAGAAAATATTACCTAAACACTCAGGGAACTCTTTTTGATGATAAGGATAAAAACCTGACCAACTCAGAATACGGGATTTTTGCTCAGGCATCAAAATCTGTTTTAAATCAAAAATTAAAGTTTACGGTTTCGGGAAGGTATGATAAAAATGAAAACTTTGATGGGAGATTTACACCAAGGGCATCGATAGTATTTAGCCCAAAAGAAAAACATAATTTCAGGGCTAGTTACCAAACTGGTTTCAGAAACCCTACAATAGGCGACCAATACATTAAACTAAATGCGGGGCCGATAATTATTCTAGGTGGAGCTCCGGTGAATTCAAAAGATACCAAAGAAAATAATGCTTATGCCAATTCCTACACCATTGCTTCAGTGAGTGCTTTTGGCGGGGCTTTTGGAAAAGAAGTAGCCAGTGGTGTGCCATTTCCACAAGCAGTTTCCAATAATAAAGATAAGCTCGTAAAGTCAAATGTGGCTTACATTAAACCGGAGCAAGTTAAGAGTTTTGAGATTGGCTATAAAGGTATTTTAAATGATATACTGACGCTTGATTTGAATTATTACAACAGCCAATACAAAGATTTTCTGATAAATACCGTAGTGATGGCACCCAACAGTGATGTTTTAGGGGCCGATGGTAAACCAAATTTCAACGCAGCGGCGGATATTTTAGGTGGAAAAACGCAATTGTATCAACTATATACCAATGCCTCGGATAAAGTAAGTATACAGGGAGTAGGATTAGGCTTGGGAGTTATTTTGCCTAAAAGTTATAGGCTGAATGGGAATTTAACCTGGTCTGATTTTAATATCATGGATGCCAACCCTAATAATATTCCGGCGTTTAATACTCCTAAATGGAAAACCAATCTGATATTTAGTAATTCTAAAGTGAAAGAAAACCTGGGTTTCAGCGTGGCGTGGCATTGGCAGAGTGCATTTGACTGGTATGGCACCTTTACTACTCCGCTTCCGGGAAGAATCAAGGCTTACAGCCTGCTCGATGCTCAGGTGAGCTATAAGTTGCCGGCCTTGAAAACCATCGTAAAGCTGGGTGGTTCAAACATTACCAATCAGTACATTGTACAAGCCTATGGCTCGCCTGCAGTGGGTGGTTTATATTATCTGAGCCTGAATTTTGACGAGTTTTTGAGATAATTAAAAAAACAAACCCATAATGACGACAAAAACTCCAGAAGGAGCCTGGCTTGCTTTTTTCTTGTGTACCATCAGTTATTTATTCTGTGGCACGGTTTCTACCATGATGTCCACTTATCTGCCCGATGTCATAAATGAGCTGGAAGGTGGCAGTGTTTCTGAAACAAATATCGGTGAATTGGGGGCTTATATCAACGCCATTTCTCTTTATGGCTGGATGCTGGGGGGCATACTTCTGGGTGTTTTTGGTGATAAATTCGGCAGAAAAAAAATATTGATAATTTCCACTATACTCTATGGGGTTTCGTCAATTCTTCTGATTGTAGTCTCCAATTGGTATTTGCTTTTGTTTCTGAGATTTTTCTCAGGCTTTGGCGTAGGTGGTGTTTTGTTGCTGGCTACCGTTTATATTTCTGAGATTTGGCCGGAAAAAACAAGACCCATAATGGTAGGGATTTTAGCTATAGCTTTTCCGGTAGGAATTGTGACATCCGGAGCTATCACCGTCATGTTTTCCAACTGGCGTCATGCTTTCTGGATAGCCTTAATTCCACTCATCGATGCAGTATTGATGTGGATATTGTTGGAAGAGTCGGAAAAATGGAAAAATTCATCGACCAAAGGGAAAGTGGATTTTAAAGCCATTTTTCAGCTGGCATATAAAAAAAACCTGGTTTTAGGGTCGCTGATTTTTGGTGCAGTTTTGATAGGCCTTTGGGGGTTGTTTTCCTGGCTGCCAACCTGGGTTCAGACACTTTTGCCTCCTGGTCAAGATGGGCAAAATGAGCGTGGACTTACCATGATGCTATTAGGAATGGGGGGTATAGTGGGTGGTTCTTTTTCCGGGTTTATCGTGAAAAGCCTTGGAAACAGGAAATCCTTGATGTTGACTTTCGGCGGGTTAATATTGATTTCGGGGCTATTGTTTCTTACAAATAATCATTTTACAAAGATTGTTTATCTGGAAATTGCCTCTCTTGCTCTGTTTTTTGGGATTAGTCAGGGGGTCTTGTCAAGTTATATTCCACAATTATTTCCAACGGGTATCAGAGCCACAGCCACGGGCTTTTGCTTTAATGTCGGCAGGTTGTTTACTGCCACGGCAGTGTTTTTTGTTGGAGCCATGGTTGCTTTTTTTGGAGGTTTTGGAAATGCTCTCCTGTCGTTTTCTATGTTTTTTGTGATTGCGATTGCCGCCACATTTTTTTCATCAGATAAACAGCCGGAACCGTAAGTTAAGTTGCTTTTAAGATTTAATTTTTTAAAAAATAGTGAATTGTATATTTAGTTTTTGTTAATAAGCTGATAATATGCCATATATAGATTTAGAAAAAGATGTTCCGGGAATCCGTAGTCTTGTTATTTACAGGCCAGACACTGGGAAGCCATTGTATGAGTTAGCACAGATTCTTTTAAGAGAGGATTCCCCCTTAAGTCAGGCAGAAAGAGAATTGATTGCAGCATTTGTTTCTTCCAGAAATGATTGTACATTCTGTACCTGTAGTCATGCCGCTGCAGCGAGGTATTTATACAAGGATGAATCTAAAACGGTAGATTTTGTATTGAATGATTACGAAAATGCACCTATCTCAGAAAAGCTTAAAAGTCTTTTGAAAATAGCGGGTTTTGTACAGGCAGATGCCCGCACCGTGACGGCTCAAGACGTAGAAATGGCACGTAAAAATGGGGCAACTGATAGAGATATTCATGATACTGTCCTGATTGCGGCCACATTTTGTATGTTTAACAGATATGTGGATGGCTTGGCTACCTTTACTCCAACCAATCTAAAAGCTTATGAGCTTATGGGGGAGCGGATGGGTACTTTAGGGTATGTTTTACCTCAAAAGTCAACATAAATGGCATACATTCCTTTAGATGACCGGCTTCCCGGAATGAGGGCTTTATTGGCTTTCAGGCCTGAAATCGCTCCAGCACTTATGGAGCTCATGCAGGTAGTTATGAGAAGCAATGAAGGCTTAAGTATAGGTGAGCGGGAAATGATAGCCACTTATGTTTCGGCATTGAATGATTGTTACAATTGCCACCATATCCATGGAGAAATTGCTCAGTGTTTTTTTGAGGATAGACCCAATCTTTTGGAACAAATCAAAAATGATTATTCTTCAGCACCGATTTCTGAACGACTTAAATCAATTCTCAATATTGCCGGAACCGTACAAAAGAGCGGGAAATGGGTAGATAGTGAACAGATAGATGCTGCAAAAGCTTTGGGAGTATCGGATCTGGAGATTCATGACACCGTTTTAATTGCGGCAATGTTCTGCTTTTTTAATCGATATATCGATGGCCTGGGAGTCGTGTCAAATGATACGCTTGAATCTTTGAAATCCAGAGCAAAAATCATGGCAGAGCAAGGATATCATTAATCAATTTAGACTATGGCACATATTATATTAACAGAGAATTTACCCGGAATCAGGGGCTTAATGGCTTTTCGGCCGCAAACCGCTAAGCCCCTCAACGCACTTGCTGAGGTTCTTTTGAGAAGTGACGAAGGCTTGAGTAAAGGTGAGCGTGAGTTGATTGCGACCTATGTATCCTCCTTGAATGATTGCTTTTTCTGTCAAAATATACATGGAGCTGTGGCAGCTTATTATTTTGATGAGGATCTTGTGAAACAAGTCAAGGCTGATCATTCAGTAGCCGATATTTCTGATAAACTCAAAGCGTTGTTGAATATTGCCCATAGGGTTCAGATGGGAGGAAAATATGTACAGGAAATGCAAATTCAGGAAGCCAGAAATGCTGGAGCCACAGACCTGGAGATTCACGATACCGTATTGATTGCTGCTGCTTTTTGTATGTTTAATCGTTATGTGGATGGTCTGGGAACTTTTGCCCCAGATGATGCCGAAATGTATAAAATGAGAGCCCGAAAAATTGCCGAAGAAACAGGCTATTCTAACTCAAAACCCAATTAAACTCATGAAAAAAATCTTTTACATCGCCGCTATTTTATTGATGCTCTTCGAAGTTTCTAATGTCTATTTTATAATGCCTATGCCCGGAAGCCAGCGGATGCGGAGCATCGAAGTAGCCTATTTTCTGTACACTTATCGCTGGATTTTCAGGGTTGTTTTTGGTTTTGGTTTGTTGTTGGGTTTTCAGAATGTTTTTCATGCCCAAAAATGGCTTGCAGTGGCTATTTTGGCCGTTGTCGCCGGGGTGATATATATGTTTAACTTTCAAATGGCGGCCGATCACATGTTTTATCAACCCACACAGGTTTTGATGAAAGATACTAAATCTAACAAAATAAAAAATGATAAGCTTATAGTTGGGATTGTAGTTGGAAATGAAGCCCGGGCGTATCCCATACAACTCATAGGTTATCATCATCAGGTGATGGATACTATTGCCGGAAAACCAGTAATGGTCACTTATTGCACAGTGTGTCGCACAGCCAGGGTTTTTGAACCTAAAGTCAATGGGAAATACGAAACATTCAGGTTGGTCGGTATGGATCATTTCAATGCAATGTTTGAGGATAAAACCACAAAATCGTGGTGGAGGCAAGCCAATGGTGAAGCTCTTGCAGGTAAACTCAAAGGAGTAATGCTTCCTGAAATAGACAGCCGGCAGATGTCCCTGGCAAAATGGCTGGCTCTTTATCCAGATTCAAAAATTTTGCAGGCGGACTCAAATTTTAAAGCTTCTTATGAAAAATTGGAAAAATATGACTCTGGAAAAGGTTCCAGTGATCTTACTAAAACAGATTCTTTGTCATGGAAAGATAAATCGTGGGTAGTAGGGGTGAAGTCAGGAAAAGCCGCCAAGGCCTTTGACTGGAATCGCCTCAAAAGAGAAAGGATTATCAATGACAAAGTGGGTCATCAGCCCATTGTTTTGGTCTTGGCCTCTGACAATAAAAGCTTCGTGGCTTTTGAAAGGGAGGCATTTTTTCAAAAATATACCCTCAAAAACGATTCACTATATCTTGAAAAAACTGCTTATGATTTCAATGGAGTTTCTAGTAATAATACTTCCAGTCTTAAGAAAATCAATGCATATCAGGAATTTTGGCACAGCTGGAGGACTTTTTATCCGGAGACTGAGAAATATTAATTCCAGAAATTTGGAATTTAATACTTTTTATCATTCGTTTTCTATGATTTTTACAATAAAATTTCCATTTTTTTGAAAATTTAAAAATTTGTTATAATTTTACAAAACTATCTTTGATAAATACATTTTCTTAAAACCTTAAAAATTCTATGAGAAGAAAATTACTACTTTTTTGTTTTTTGACTTTATCTGTTCTTAGAGTAAGCGTCGGTCAGATGCCACATGATGCCATTTACATGGGGAAAAATACAGCATGTATTGCCATCATGGGAGAGCAAAGTTCCTGGACCAAATATTGGGAAAACAGTCTTAAGAGAGAGAATCTAAATATTGGTACATTGACTGTAAGATCAGTGATGCCTATGGTAGCAGTGGGTATTACTAAAAAACTGAATGTGCTTGTAGGAGTTCCCTATGTAAAAACGGAAGCAAGTGCAGGTAATTTATTGGGACAAACAGGTTTTCAGGATTTAGCACTGTGGGTAAAATATAAATTGATACCTGCAAAAACAGGATTCTCATTGCATGCTATTGGCGGGGTATCCACTCCAATCACTAATTATGTTCCTGACTTTTTGCCTCTTTCTATCGGGATGGGGAGCAGAACTGCAACGGCAAGAATATTGGCCAATTACAAAACGAAAATGGGTTTGTATGCCACAGCTTCAACAAGCTATATAGCCAGAGCTAATGTAAACGTTGACAGAGATGCTTATTTTTCTAGCGGGCAGTTACACAATACCAATGAAGTAGTAGTGCCTAACGCCATGGATGCAGCCGTTCGAATTGGCTGGCTAGAGAAAAAATGGCAGGCTGAGCTTAACTATGAATCATTTAATTGTCTTTCAGGTGATTATATAAGAAGGAATGATATGCCTTATCCAACCAATAAAATGAGTATGAGTATGGCTGGTGCTTATGTGAAATTTCAACCCAAGAACATTGGTTTCAATGCCCGCATAAGTAAAGTGCTAAATGGCCAAAACGTGGGTCAGTCAACTATTTATTCTCTTGGACTTTTGTATCAACTAAATAACATTATTGAGTAACTATGAAAAAGCTATATATATATTTCGGATTAATTTTATTCACTGCTTTAACTTTGGTTTCATGTGATAACCAAATTGAAGAGCCCGAAGTTCTGGCGTACTCGCCACCTTCAATTGATGCACTTGGTGGAACATGGAAGACATATGTTCTTTCATCGGCTTCCGAAGTCACTGTGCCAGAACCAACGGCAAGTACCTCAAATGAATACAAAGCAGAATTGGCTTCGACTAAAAGTAAAGCTGGTAGCCTTTCTGCTTCTGAGAAAGAATCTGTAAAATATTGGGGGGCAGGTGCAGTTTATCGTTGGAATGAAATTGCAAGAGAGTTGGCAGCAAAATACAATTTACCGCCTGCCAGTAATGCGGAAGGAAAGTACCCGGTACCTGATGCAGCCAATCCTTTGGCTGACCCTAAGTTTCCATTTGCCAACCCTCCTTACACTTCTCGAGCTTTATCCTATCTTAGCGTTGCACAATATGATGCTTTGGTTAGTGCCTGGCATTATAAGTTTAAATATAATCGTAAGTCGGCATCACAAAATGACCCCAATATTTCTTCATTGTTGCCTGTAACCAATTTGCCATCCTATCCATCAGAAGAAGCAGTGGTGGCCTCAGCTTCTTATACCATACTATTGGCAATGTTTCCTGGAGAAGGGCCTTATCTGGAGCAGAAACTTGCAGAGGCTCAGAAAGTTGGTTTTTTGGCTGGGAAGAATGTAGAAAGCGATGTAAAAGCGGGGGTTGATTTAGGGAAAGCTGTTGCTGCAAAAGTAATGGCAAGAGCCAAAACTGATGGGATGTCGGCCTCTAATAACCAGTCAGTAACTGCAGGAATGATAGAAAATGCCAAGAAAATGGGGGTAAAGAATCCCTGGATTAGTCAGGAAACACCTTTAAGACCTCCAATGTTGCCCAATTTTGGTTCTGTAGCTACCTGGAATTTTGATAAAGCCACTTTGGTGAAAATCAGACCGGCACTTCCATATCTTGAAAACACCACGGAATTTGAAAAAGATATTGATGAGCTTAAATCAATACAAAAAAATCAGACCCGTGAGCAGGCACGCATTGCCAACTATTGGGCAGATGGCCCGAGTACTTATACTCCTCCGGGTCATTGGCACAGATTTGCTGCAAATTCAGGCTTTGAGGCAAAGTATAGTGAAATCAGAATGGCCAGAACGCTCGCTTTAGTTGGAACAGCCCTCATGGATGCGGGTGTGGCTTGTTGGGATACAAAATATTACTATTATACGCCCAGACCCCAACAGTTTGGATTGAAGACGTCTGTTGGATTACCTAATTTCCCATCTTACACTTCAGGACATTCGACTTTCTCTGCGGCAGGTGCAACAGTTCTTTCTTATATTTTTCCGGAAAAGGCTGAGCAATTTAATAAATATGCTCAGGAGGCATCAAATTCCAGAGTATATGGTTTGATACATTACAGAATAGACTGTGAAATGGGTCTGAAGCATGGAAAAGTTATTGGTGATTATGCTGTTGCCCGTGGGAAAGCGGATGGTAGCCAATTATAAGATATTTAATTTCATAGGTTAATTGTTTCGACTGACGCAGTTTTGTGTCAGTCGATTTTTTTTATTTACACTTTTCTGTATGAAAGTATGATAGTATAGGATTAGAATTGAGGAAAATACAGATGTAAGTATTTGAAAAATAAATAATTAAATCAAATTACTTCGATTTCAATATTCCAGAAATCACTTAGCTCTTCTTTGATTTTCTCAATGTAGCTATTTCTGACTTCTACAATGAGTCCACATCGTGAGTCGTAGGTTTGTTCTTTTATGCTTAATTGAAGTTTCCGGCACATATTCATGACGGCATTGGTTTGGTCAAAATCATGACTGATTTTAACCAGACTGTTGATAGTCTTGGTTTCGATTTCGGCAGCCAAAATAGCATCTTTCGTGGCTTCTTTGTAGGCATTGATTAAGCCGGGTACACCAAGGAGGATTCCACCAAAATATCTTACCACCACCGCAAGTGTGTCTGTAATGTCAAAAGAATGAAGGGTGTTCAAAATAGGTTTTCCGGCTGATCCTGAGGGTTCTCCGTCGTCATTGGATCTGAAATTGTTTTCATCAATACCCAGTTTATAAGCAAAACAATGATGACGGGCCTTTGGGTGGAGTGATTTTAAGTTTTCAAGATAAGCTTTTATCTCTGATTCATTTTTTATCGGGAAAATATACCCAAAAAACTTGCTGCCTTTGTCTTTGAAAAGGCCTTCTGAGGGTGCTTTAGGGGTTTTGAACTCGTCGGTCATTTCACAAAATTAAGTCAATAAAATCTTTCATTTTATTATATTTATACTAAAAACCATAAAACATGAAAACAACAGCCGATTTATTGCTTCTAGGTAATCCAATGCTCTATCAGGTTTCAGAGGAAATTATTCAGGAAGAGCTGCCGGAAGCGAAAAAATGGGTGCAGGATTTACATGAAGTAATGGAGGATATACGTAGAAAGTATAATTTTGGAAGAGCGATAGCCGCACCTCAACTGGGCTATATGAAGCGACTGATTTATATGAATATTGATAAACCAGTGGTTTTCATTAATCCTAAAATCATATCAAAAAGTGAAGAAATGTTTGAGGTGTGGGACGATTGCATGTGTTTTCCAAATCTTTTGGTAAAAGTTTTAAGACATAAGGCAATTGAAATTGAATATTTGGACGAAAATTGGGAGAAGAAATCTGCAATATTCAAGGATGAACTGTCAGAGCTTTTTCAGCATGAGCATGACCATCTTGATGGTATTTTATGCACCATGCGGGCGATTGATAACAAGTCTTTTCGATGGAGGCCAACAGAAATAGGAAAATAGCAGATTTTTCACTTTTTTTACATAAAACAAACCTTTATGAAAAACATATTTGAAAAAAGTACTACTGAGGAGGTAATCGCTAGGATTGGAAAGCTCACTCCTGCGACTTCGCCACTTTGGGGTAAAATGACTGTTAGTCAGATGCTGGCACATTGTTGTGTAACCTATGAAATGCTTTTTGAGCCTGAAAGATTTCCAAAACCCAATTTTTTGATGGGGTTAATGTTGAAATTTTTGGTAAAACCTACCGTAACAGGAAATGTTCCCTATAAAAAGAACCTACGCACGGCACCCGCCTTTATGATTACAGAAGACAAAGACTTTGAAACAGAAAGGAAAAGGCTGATAGATTTTTTACAAAAAGTGCAGGACTTGGGAGAAAACTATTTTGAAGGCAGAGAATCTCATTCTTTTGGTAAACTATCCAAAGAGGAGTGGAGTACCATGTTTTATAAGCATCTTGATCACCATTTAGGGCAGTTTGGGGTGTAGGAAAATGAAATATAATTTTATTGGGCTAAAGCCTTTCGAAGTAGGATTTTCTTCCATCGGGCTGAAGCCCGATTCTATTTTTTTGAATAAAAAATCATTTAATATTTAATTGAAATGGGCTTTAGCCCATTTTTATTTGAGAGCTGCAAATTATTCGGCTTTAGCCAAATAATTACTTACCAAATTTTAAAAGAGCTTCAAATAAAAAAAAATTATCATATTAATAATTAACACATTAATTCTCCACCACCTGAATAACCTTGACAGGACAAGCCTCTGCGGCCCTTTTATTATCATCTACTTCATCGTAATCAAGTTCAACCTGGTAAATGCCTTTTTTGTCTTTTCCACCGAGAAGAACCGCCTTGCCGTCTTTTTTTGACATACGCCAACGGTTGTAGGCAATCTCTACACAGGCATTGCAACCGATACACCGCTGACGATAGTGGAACATCTTAGGCATCGGCCGCAACAACTTTATAGAGTTTGTCAGATGGGCGAATCTTCTCACCGATTCTCAATGAGATGGTGTCGCCTTTTTTGGCTGTGTTGACCTGAGTGCCTTCGCCCAATCTTATTTCTTCTACGTCGGCTTCTATCAGGCCGGTGGTTGGGCCAGTGATTATGATTTTTTCGCCTACATTAATATCATGGCTTTCCATTACAAACTCACCCACACCTATTTTGTCAAAATATTTAACACCTTTCCCGATGTAAATCTTACGGGTCGTGGCCACCGAGCCGTGTACATTGCTCCATTCGCCCATTTTACGACCCAGATAGTAGCCATCCCAAAAACCACGATTATAAACTGAGCTCAGCCTTTCTCGCCAGTTTTCCAGTTTTTCGGGGGTATAAGTGCCGTTTTCAAATGCATCTACAGCTTCTCTGTAACATTGCGTGGTGGTATAAACATAGTCAGCTGCTCGGCCACGTCCTTCTATTTTCAGGACTCTCACACCGGCTTCCAATATTTTATCCAGAAAATCTATCGTACAGAGGTCTTTTGCCGACATAATATATTCATTGTCAATCTGTAGCTCTATTCCTTCTTCGTCGGTTACTGTATATTCCCGACGGCAGTTTTGAATACAAGCCCCACGATTGGCGGAGGCATTGTGTGAGTGCAAACTCAGGTAGCATTTACCCGAAACCGCCATACAAAGAGCTCCATGAGCAAAAATCTCAATCTGCACCAGGTTTCCCGACGGCCCGGTGATATTATTTCTTTCGATTTGTTTTACGATATCACCCACCTGCTTGAGCGTGAGCTCACGTGCCATCACCACCACGTCGGCATAATCAGCAAAAAACTCTACCGTTTCAAGGTTGGTTACGTTGGATTGGGTAGAAATGTGCACTTCCATGCCTTTTTTACGGCAATAGTTCATTACCGCCAGGTCAGATGCGATTACAGCCGTAATGCCGGCTTCCTTTGCTTTATCCACGATTCTACGCATCAACGAAATGTCATGATCATAGATAATGGTATTCATAGTGATATAGCTTTTTACGCCATTTTCACTACAAACTTTCGCCACTTCCGGCAGGTCATCCACTAAAAAGTTATTGGTTTGGCGAGCACGCATGTTGAGTTGCTCCACCCCAAAATATACCGAGTCAGCACCCGCTTTTATAGCGGCCATCATGGCTTCCCACGACCCTGCCGGGGCCATCACTTCAAACTTCGAATTATGTTTCATACAATTTTTTGAGCCTTCGATTGCGATTCCGGTGCAAAAATAACACCCCTTACGGCTTAATCTTTAACATGATAAGCAGTTTTTTGATTCAATTAAGATTTTGAGGGTATTTTCATTTAAATAGAAATCTTTTAAAGGTTGTTTTCTTTTACGGAATTGAAGTATCTAAAATATTTTTTTTCATTTTTAAAAATAAAAAATATACTATTTAGGGTATATAAAATAGCTTATTTTATAAAAATATATTATTAAGGGTATAAATAATGTGGAAAAATATTTTATTATACCTTTTGTAATATAAAGAATTAATATATTTGTATCATTGTATTTTATAGGGTATAAAAATGAAAGAAAAAAGTGTGCTAATCTCTTTTGTAAAAGAAAAAAGAAAAATGGTCGGAATCACCCAGGTAGAATTGGCAGAAAAGGCTGATGTGGGTCTGAGATTTGTGAGAGACCTGGAGCAAGGCAAGAAAACATTAAGAATGGACACCGTGAACAAAGTACTGGCACTTTTTGGTGCCGAGCTATTACCTGTCATAAAAGAAAGAGGTAATGAATAGAAAAGCTATAGTGTGGCTTCATGGGGAGGAAGTTGGAGTTTTGGAAGAGACTGATGCAGGATATGAGTTCAAATATTTTGTTCATTATCAGTCTGGAAAAGATGCCACTCCGGTAAGTAAAACTTTGCCGCTTTCTGTATCAAAGTATCAGAGTAAGGTGCTGTTTCCATTTTTTGATGGATTAATACCTGAAGGTTGGCTATTGGATATTGCGGTTGATAACTGGAAAGTCAGCGAAAGAGATAGGTTTGGACTTTTACTCACTTGCTGCCAAAATACCATCGGAGCGGTGAGTGTAATACCATTTGAAAATGAAGAATTATAAAGAGAAAAATAAAGCCTATAAGTCTGCTGCAGGTTTTTTGGTGAATGAACCTGAAGTGAAATACTATGCCAAACAAAAGAGGTGCCTATATTGTTATGAGCCGCTTAATGCAGGTGAGGAACACTACCATCAGTCGTGCAGCAAGCGGTTTTTTGGTCAGGCTTATGTTCCAAAACTGGAATACACCAAAGAAAAACTGGAAGAATTGGCTCGCCAGTTTGTGGCTACACACATGGCCGTAACCGGCGTGCAGGCAAAGGTGAGCCTCAGCTGGTACCGTAAACAAGAGCGTAATGCCCTTAAAAAATTAACAATTGTTGGGCTGTATGGTGATTATATACTCAAACCACCTTCGGATTACTACCAAAGTCTGCCGGAGTTGGAGGATTGCACTATGAAAATGGCCGAAGTTTGTGGTCTAAAAACTGTGCCTCATACACTTTTTACTTTGCAGGATGGCACTCTGGTGTATTTAACCAAGCGTGTAGATCGTACACGCACCGGCATGCTACACATGGAAGATATGTGTCAGCTAACTGAGCGGCTCACAGAGGATAAATATAAAGGCAGCCATGAACAAGTAGCTAAAACTTTACTGAAATATTCCGATGCCCCACTGCTCGATGTAGGGAATTTTTATGAGTATGTAATATTCTGTTTTTTGACTGGAAATGCCGACATGCATCTCAAGAATTTTTCTTTGCTCGAAACAAAACAAAGAGGTGCATATGTTTTAAGTCCTGCATATGATATGCTGAGTACCGCTCTGGTCAATAAAGCCGATAAAGAAGAGTTGGCTTTGACTCTCAATGGGAAAAAAAGCAAATTGAAATATGCCGATTTTCTAGCTGCATTTCAATTGGGAGGGCTGTCTCAGAAATTTTTGGACAAAACCCTCGAAAACTTTTTTTATTGCAGGCTGGAGATGCTTGAGGTACTGAACAAAAGCTTTTTACCCGAAGGCATGAAAGAAGAATACGCATTGCTTCTGGAGGAAAGATACAGAAGGTTGGGGCTTGTTTGATTTTTCGAAATTTATCCTGCTAAGCATTCATTTAACATATTTTCGAAAAAATCTCTTTTCAAATCTTTACCAATGAAAACTATTTTGCTTTGACGTACCTCTCCCTCATTCCAGGGTTTTCCACCGGTAATGCTTAAGCTTTGGCCCACAGACTGCAGGATAAGTTTATGATTTACATTTTTTCCATGAACAATACCTTTGATACGGTAAAGGCCTCTGGCTTCGAAAACCAAATAGCCAAAAAGCCTCATTTGTAGCTCTTTGTCATTAAATGGTTGGTCAAAATAGAAGGTATGGGATACAATTTTCCCATGGTTAAAGGCGAGCCTGCGTCCGGGTTTTAATTTGTATTCTATTTCCTGGTCTCTTTCTGTTGCAAAAATTTCTTTTACCGGAAAAATCATCTCTTTCTCCCAAAAAACTTTGACAAATGGATTAATACCCAGGAGTTTTTCTTCTATTTTCTCCAGATATTCAGGATTTACATTTGAGGTTTTATTGAGCAAAATTATGTCACTAAAGGCGATTTGCTTTATAGCTTCGTCTGTTTCTATAAGTTGATCTTCAATGAGTTCGGTATCAACAAGGCATATGACCCTTTTTACTGGAAAATCTTTTTTGATTTCAGAATGAGAGAAAAAAGGCCCTGCTACTGCCGCAGGATCGGCAATGCCGGTTGTTTCGATAATAAGTTCGTCAAATTGTTCTGTTTTTTGACTTAATTCATTCAGAATGTCATAGATTCCATCGTTTAATGAGCAGCAAAGACAACCATTATTTAATTCAAAAATTTCGTTGTCTGGTTTTATAATCAGCTCACCATCAATCCCTTCTTTGCCAAATTCGTTTTCAACAATTGCATACCTGACTTCGGGTCTTTCACCAATGGCTTGATTCAGAAATGTAGTTTTTCCTGCACCCAAAAATCCAGTGAGAATGGTAACTGTTTTACTCATGCTAAAACTCCTTTTGGTCTATCCTGGCGTTCACCTATTTGTTGTCTCCACATTGCATAATAAAGGCCTTTTAATTCGAGCAAATCCTGATGTTTTCCTTCTTCAATTATTTTTCCTTTTTCCAATACATAAATCCTGTCGGCATGCATGATAGTACTCAGCCTGTGGGCAATCATGACGGTTATATACTCGCCGTTGGCTGTTACAGCTTTTACGGTATCTGTGATTTCCTGTTCGGTGAGTGAGTCCAAGGCAGACGTCGCCTCATCAAATACAAATATTTTAGGATCACGCAAAAGAGCCCTGGCAATGGAAAGTCGCTGTTTTTCTCCTCCAGAAATCTTCATACCACCTTCACCTATTACAGTATCTAAACCGTTGTCCGCTCTGTTGAGCAATGAATGGCATGCCGCCATACTTAATTTTTCAAGCATTTCGGCATCTGAGGCACCTGGATTTACAAAAAGCAGGTTTTCTCTGATAGTACCCGAAAACAGTTGCGTATCCTGTGTAACAAATCCGATTTGATTCCGCAATTCATCAATTGCCAACTCTTTGGAATTTATACAGTTATAAAATACGTCACCTTCAATGGGCTGATACAGGCCAACCAGAAGTTTCACCAAGGTAGTTTTTCCTGAACCAGACGGGCCCACAAAAGCTACAGTGTTTCCGCTTTCTACTTTGAAATTAACATTTTCTAAAGCGTGACTGTCGGCACTACTGTGTTTAAAGCTTACGTTTTCAAAAGTGAGGCTGTTGACGTCTCCCAGGTGTTTTGGAGAGGCGGGAACTACCTCCAGCGGAGTTTTCAAAAGTTTATCAAAATTATTTAATGATGCCTCAGCTTCCCGGTATGCAAGTATCACGTTTCCAAGTTCTTGCAATGGGCCAAATATGAAAAATGAGTAAAATTGAAGCGTTAGGAGCTGTCCAACTGTCATTTGATTTCTGAAAATCAGAAATAGCAATACAAACAGAATGATTTGCCTTAATAAATTGACAAATGTACCCTGAATAAAGTTGATTGATCTTACGCCTCTTACTTTTTTAAGCTCTAGTTTAAGGATTTTAAGGGTATTTTGTTTTAAACGATTTATTTCCTGTTCAGCCAGACCAAGGCTTTTTACCAATTCTATATTTCTTAAAGATTCGGTTGTGGTACCCGCCAAAGCTGTAGTTTCTTTCACAATCGTTTTCTGAATTTCCTTGATTTTTTTGCTCAGGATGTTGGTTAAAGTACCTAGTGCAAATGCCCCCACAAAATACACCGCCACAAGGGCGGGATTTATATTGATGGCATAGATTATAACAAATACAATTCCGACGATAGAAGTAAATGCCACATTAATAAATACCGTTATGAACTTTTCTGAGTCGGTCCTTACTTTTTGTAAAATAGAGAGTGTTTCTCCACTTCTTTGGTCTTCAAATTGTTGAAAAGGGAGCTGAAGGGTATGTTTTAGGCCATCAATAAAAACATCGGCCCCAAATCGCTGAATCACGCTGTTCATGACATAATCCTGAAAGGTTTTGGCAATCCGGCTCACCATGGCAACTCCAACGATGGCTCCCAGAACCAACAACACACCGGAGATATATTGACTCTGGTCGTAAGAATCCGGTTTTTTAGCGTAATTATCAATTAGTTTTCCGAAAAAATAGGGATCCATTAAAGAAAAGGTCTGATTAATTGCAGCCAAAAAGAAAGCCAGAAAAACGCCTTTTTTATATTTACTCAAATACTGAAGTAATAATTTCATTATGATTTGTTCTTTATAAAGGGTATAAAATCTTTAACAATATAATTTTTTGATAAATTCCTGAAATTCTTTTTATCCAAATCTTTTAACATTATTTGCCTGCCTTTCAATTTTACTTTTGTTTTTTTTGAACTAAGCAGTCAGAATATTTAAATTTTTTCTGCAAATATTACAAAAATTGCTAAAAAGATATATATTTGCTAAAAAAGTATAGATGGCCTCAAATTACCCTCCATGTCCTAAATGTGACTCTGAAAATATCTCAAAAAACGGGGTTGTAAATTCAAAACAAAGGTATAAATGTCGGGATTGTCAGTACAATTTTACTGTTGAAAAAATGGGAAAAAGTATTGACTCTTATTATGTAGTAAAGGCACTACAGCTGTATATCGAAGGGGTTAGTTACAGGGAAATAGAGCGATTATTGGGCATAAGTCATGTTTCGGTAATGAACTGGGTAAAGAAATATCATATCAAAGCACCCAAACAAAATCTCATAACGCCTACTTATAAGATACTGAATCATAAAGAGTTATCTGAGTTTGTTTCCCGGCCACAGAATGTAGAAGGGAAAGGTATGCTGATTACAGAGCTCGGTGATAAGTTTATGGTTATCCAATGGAAACGGATATCATTTGGCTGATATTTAATCTATAATTTTAATATAGTTTTCTTTCATAGTTGAAAAGAAGTAGGGCAATTATTATTTGTCAATTCGGAAATAAATCAAAATAAAATTTTTTAAAAATTCAAATTGTCATATTTTATTAATGAAAAGTGCCTTTTCGCCTATTCTGGCCTATTATTTCATGAAATCTATATTAAATTAGCTTAGCTATATCAAATTTATTGAGATTGTTTTTTCTATACAATATTTGTCATCGAAAAGTACAACAAAACCTCAATAAATTTAAACTCTATGAAAAAAACTGGATTTTTAACTATTATGATGATCACTAGTGTGATGGCGGGATTCTCTCAGGAGAAAAAAGAAGAGAAAAAAGAAGAGCCAAAGCCAGCAGCACCCGCACCGGCACCTGCTCCGGCAGTTGTTATCGGTGGTTTTATCAGAGCTGACTTTATCTGGGACTCAAGAAAGAGTGCTCAGGTAAGGGAAGATCATCTCAATCTCTATCCATTGGATGTGGCAAAAGATGCCAGCGGCAATGACCTCAATGCCGTGCCTCAATCTAATTTCCACTCAATAGTTTCAAGAATAAATCTGAAAGTAAATGGTCCCAATGCTTTTGGAGCTAAAACTTCCGGCTTTTTTGAAGGAGACTTTTTTGGAAACTTTGAAGGTAGTATAGGCCTTTTTAGATTAAGACACGCCAACCTTACATTGGACTGGGACAAAACCAAACTTACCATGGGTCAGTCGTGGTATCCGCAGTTTATTCCTGAGTGCTTTCCGGGTGTGGCCAATTTCAGTACGGGAATTCTGTTTAATCCGTTTGGTTGGGTGCCTCAAGCCAAACTCACCAAAGCCTTGAGTAAAGATGTCTCCTTTGCATTTACGATGTACAAAGACCGGGAATTTACCACTGTATCAGCTACAGGAGTTCAGAACGAGCCCGATGTAAACTCTGTGATTCCTACAATGCATGGTAATCTACAATACAAAAAGGGGAAAGTTCTTGCAGGAATTGGTCTGGAATATCGCTCACTGGTACCTCGTACAACAATAACAGGCGGTACACCTGCTCAAACCGTTGCAAACGACGCCAGACTCAATAGCACTACTGTAAATGCTTATGCAAAGATTACAGGCAAAAAAGCAACATTGAAAGCCTATGGCTTATTGGGACAAAATGTAACGCATCTGGTAATGTTGGGTGGTTATGTGTCTCAGGCCGATGGAGCCATTAATGAGAAATATTTACCTACTGCTACCAATTCTGCCTGGTTAGAAATTTTGAGTAATAATCCTAAAGTTGCCCCGGCATTATTTGTTGGATATACTGTAAATAATGGTGCCAAAGAAGATGGAAAAACTGCATATTCAAGAGGTATTTCACTGGATAAAAGATCTGTAAAGGATGTATCCAGAATTGCAGGAAGAATAGATTTCAAACAGGGAAAAGTGAAAATATCTCCTGAGATTGAGTATACCTCAGCCAACTGGGGACTAGCCAATAAATCTGGAAAGGTAACTGGTGATTTAACCAAAGTTGGCAATGTGAGATTCTTGTTGAGTTCAGTACTAACGTTTTAATATCAACCCTTAAATAATTTTCAAAAATCAAAATCAAATTTTATGTCATCAAGTAAAAAAAGTTCGATGTTTTCAATCATAGGTGCCTCCTCTGTGGGCACTATGATCGAGTGGTACGACTTCTACATTTTCGGAAGTTTGGCTACCATCATTTCAACTAAGTTTTTCCCTGCAGGAAATGAAACTCTTAGTTACCTTAGTACACTCGCTACGTTTGCCGCAGGATTTATCGTCAGGCCATTTGGTGCATTGTTTTTTGGTAGACTAGGTGACCTCATCGGTCGAAAATACACTTTTATGGTAACCTTATTACTCATGGGTGGGGCAACTTTCTTTATCGGTATGATTCCAGCTTATGAGACCATCGGTATGTTTGCACCTATCGGAGTATTATTACTTCGTTTGCTCCAGGGTCTCGCATTGGGCGGTGAATATGGCGGTGCCGCAACCTATGTGGCCGAGCACTCTCCCGACAACGAAAGAGGATTTATGACCTCCTGGATTCAGATCACCGCTACCGCAGGTTTGATTATTTCATTGATCGTAATTGCAATTACCAAGCTTTCGATGACCAAAGAATCATTTGAAGCTTTTGGATGGAGAATACCTTTCCTTGCTTCAATTTTGATGGTTGGAGTTTCTTATCTGATTCGTAGAAATATGCATGAGTCACCTCTTTTTGCAAAAGTAAAATCAGAAGGAAAAACCTCAACCAATCCGCTGAAAGAATCATTTGGAAATAAATTAAACTTCAAGTATGTACTATTGGCACTTTTAGGTGTTACAATGGGTCAAGGGGTAGTTTGGTACACAGGGCAGTTTTATGCGATGTCGTTTATAGAAAAAGTAATGAACGTGCCTAAAGAGCAGGTGGACAGTGTATTGATTTGGGGTCTGTTACTAGGAACACCATTTTTTGTACTCTTTGGATGGTTATCTGACAAAATTGGCCGTAAGTGGATCATGATGGCAGGTATGGTGATTGCGGTTCTATCTTACAGGTCTATTTACAACCATATGTACGAAACTGTAAATATTAAAAACAAAACTGAGTTGGCAGAAAAAGCTACTTCATTGGCCGAAATTAAAGAAAATGCTAAAAATGTAAATGGTGGAATGGACTCAGTATATACAGTGACCAAAGAGTTTACTGACGGAACTGCTTACAAAGAAGTAAAAACGGTAACCTTGAATAATGGTGTAGCTGATACTAAAGATGGAAAACCAGTGGTCGATACCAAAAAAACCGTTACTATCAATGATGCTGACAAATGGACGTTAATTTTCATGGTATTTATTCAGATGTTGTTTGTGACAATGGTTTACGGTCCGGTAGCTGCGTTCCTGGTTGAAATGTTCCCTGTAAAAATCAGATACACTTCCATGTCTCTTCCTTATCATATCGGAAATGGTATTTTTGGAGGCTTGCTACCAGCCATTGCAACCTTCCTGGTTTCCAGTGCCAAGTCGGCAAATGATAAAGCTAAAGAACTGGGTGAAGCTTTACCTTTCGACAAACCTCACCTTGAGGGTCTTTGGTATCCAATTGTTATTGCCGGTATATGTTTTATAATCGGAACAATATATTTGGATGGAAAAGATAATAAAGTAAATGATTGATTATTAAATTAATAAAACATTAAAAATATGAATATTATTAAAAGAATTTTGGGAGTCGTTTGGATAGCTTTGGGGGTTTTAGCTGTGTATTATCTTATAATCAATCAAGCTATTCCATTGTGGAACAAAGGTGGTGAAAACCGTATTCCGGCTGTGATTTATACCGTTATTCTCGGTCCGATGATCGCCGGTTCATTAGGAGCTTTTGGATTGTTTTCGCTTCAGGGCGAATACAATGACAAATAAAAATCTTTGGCTCTGTGAAAGGAGCCGGATTTTTCAATTGTGTTAGGGTTAAATATAGCAATATATGCCAATTGCGACTTTTTAAAGTCCGTTGGCATATATTCTTAAAAGAAACAATCCTTTCTAAAAAATATTAAATATTGGAAAAATATCAGATATTTTATTAAATTTCCAATAAACTAAAAATGATAGCGATTTTTAATAATTATGAAAAAAAAATCCAGAAATCAGAAACTGTTTTTGTTGTTCCTTTTGCTGTTGATATTACTCAATTTTCCGGTGTTTTCAGTCATGCAAAACGACATATTGTTGGGTGGTATCCCCCTGAAAATTGTTCTGGTTTTTAGTATTTGGCTGATAATAATTATTTTGGCAGGAATCGTAATTAACCGAAAATAAATGAGTGGTGTCTATATTACCATCGTTTCTGTAATCTATCTGGGGGTATTATTTTATTTAGCGTTTGTTGCCGAGAAGTACAAGAGCAAAAATAAAAGCCTGATTGATAACCCCTACGTATATGCACTTTCATTGGCTGTTTACTGTACAGCATGGACTTTTTATGGGAGTGTCGGCAGGGTAAAAGAAAAAGGACTGGAGTTTCTCTCCGTTTATTTAGGCCCCACTCTGGTTATGCTACTGGCATGGTCAGTTTTAAAAAAAATCAGCAGAATCGCCAGAGTAAATGGCATCACCAGCATCGCTGATTTCATTTCTGCCCGTTATGGCAAGTATCGTTCTTTGGGAGTTTGGGTTACAATTATCTCTTTTTTAGCGGGGGTTCCGTATATTGGTCTTCAGGTTAAAGCCATATCAAAAAGTTTTGAAGTAATCACCGGTATCACTTCTGGAATTTACTTTTATCAGGATGCCAGTTTTTTTGTTGTGCTCATTTTGATCGTTTTCACCATATTATTCGGTACCAGACGAATTCAGTCCAATGAAACACACGAAGGGATGATATTTGCAATCGCAGTTGAAAGCATCTTTAAATTAATAGCTTTCCTTGTGGTGGGGATCTTCATTACGTTTTTCATTAATGATGGCTGGGCAGATGTATTTAAGAATCATTATTTTGGAAAGCAAATCGAAAAATCTTTTGATTTCGAAAATTCTGCGGGTTATGGAAACTGGTTTATTCATATTATAATTTCAGCATTTGCTTTTATGTTTTTACCCCGACAGTTTCAGGTTTCGGTGGTAGAAAATCAAAGTGAGAAAAATCTTAAGCAGGCAATCTGGCTTTTTCCGCTCTACTTATTCCTCATCAATATTTTTGTAGTCTTCATAGCCATCAGCGGAACTTCAGTTTTTGAGTTTAATACTGAAGTTTCGACCGATAGTTATGTGATTGCCCTGCCACGGCACTTTGGAAGTGATCTGATAGCACTTATAGCCTACATTGGTGGGTTTTCGGCGGCTACAGGAATGATAATAGTGGAGACCATCGCTATCAGTACAATGATTACCAATAGTGTTATCTTGCCTTTTTTGTTGGAAAGTACCAGATTTCAGGAAAAATTTAAATTTAAATTGCTAAATCTGGCCACCTGGCTAAGAAGATTCGCCATAGTATTTATCATTCTGACCGGCTATTTTTATTTCAGGACAGTCAGCAACTTGTTTTCGCTGGTTTCAATTGGCTTGATAGCATTTGTGGCTATTGCACAATTTGCTCCGATTTTTTTAGGAGGGATATACTGGAAAGGAGCTTCCAAAAATGGAGCTTTGGCTGGTTTGGTTAGCGGCTTTATCCTATGGTTTTTATTTTTAATTTTTCCAACATTGATTCCTGAGGACATCAATAACAATACCTTATTAATTTTTTATAATAAAATATTTGGTGTAATAAAAATCGAGGGCTTTGACGAGATTTCCAATGCAGGTTTTTGGAGCCTTTTGGTTAATACATTCACCTTTATTGTGGTTTCTGTTTTTTCTGAGCAGTCGTCATCCGAAGCCAAGCAAGCGGTATTGTTTGTTGATATTTTTCAATATTCCAGCATTGAGGGTCCTTCAGGTTTTTGGAAGGGAAAAGCCAAAAGCGAAAATTTGTTTGAACTGCTGGCAAGTTTTATCGGTAGAAGTGCTGCCCGTAAAAACATGGACGAGTTTGGTCTACGAAACGAAATTGATTTACAATCAAATGTAGCTGATCCTAAGCTGGTCAGTTATATCGAAAACACCCTAAGCGGAATAGTGGGTACTTCTTCGGCCAATATGCTGGTTTCTACTATTGCAAAAGAAGAGGTTGTATCGGTCGATGAAGTTTTGGCATTTTTGAAAAGATCTCAGCAGATTTTGGATGATAATGAAGAGTTGAAATCTAAAACCGAAGAGCTTGAGAGGATTTCTTCAGAATTAAAAATCGCTAATGAAAGACTTCTGAAAACTGATGAACAAAAAAATGAGTTTTTGACCACTGTAACTCATGAAATCAGGACACCGTTGACCTCTATAAAAGCTTTAACGGAGATTATTTTTGACAATGAAGATCTTGAAAAAGAACAGAAAAGTCATTTTTTAGAAACCATAATCAACGAAACAGACCGATTGAGCAGGTTGGTGAATCAGGTGCTGGATCTTGAAAAATATGAATCTGGCAAGCACATTCTTAAAAAAGTAGATATCAGTGTAAAAGATTTGGTAGAGAACGTTAAGGATAGGCTTGAAGAAATCGCGAATGAGAAAAATATAAAGATAAAGTTATTGTATTTGCCGGAAACCAAAGATATAAAAGGTGATGAAGATAAATTGTTGCAGATGCTAATTAATGTGGTTTCTAATGCCATAAAGTTTGTGAAACCTCATGAAGGAGAAATTTTGATAACCCTAAATTCCAGTAAAAAAAGAACTGTTTTTACAATTGAAGACAATGGGATTGGAATTCCCAAAGATGCTCAGATAAGGTTGTTTGAGAAGTTTTATCAGGTGGAAAATGGAAGTTATTCTGATATAAAGGGCAGTGGTTTGGGTCTTTCAATAGTGAAAAAAATTGTAGAGCTCCACAAGGGCACCATACATTTGGAAAGTGTTGTAAATAAAGGGACTAAGGTAATGATTAGTCTCCCAATTAAATAAAAAACTGAGGTATGCAAATTCGAAATGACTTAAAGGTATTAATTGCTGACGACGAACCCAGCATTTTGATGTCGCTGGAGTTTCTGTTCAAAAAGGAAGGCTATACAGTCTTAATAGCAAGAGACGGGCAGGAAGCTATCGAGCTTTTCGATTCTCAACATCCTTCTATCATGGTTCTCGATATTATGATGCCCAAAATCGATGGCTATAAAGTATGTACACATGCCAAAACCAACTATTTGAAACATAAGCCTAAAGTGGTTTTTCTTTCGGCAAAAAACAAAGAAACCGAAATAGAACATGGCTATGAGTTGGGGGCTGATTTATATGTTCCAAAGCCTTTTTCTACCCGTGACCTGATCAAAAAAGTTAACCTTATGGCCACCGATTTACTCTAAAACTTCGAAAATTTAAACAAATGAACTATCATAATTTCTATCAGCAAAGTATCTTAACCAGAGGAAAATTCTGGGGAAGAAAAGCAGCCAAAATAGCTTGGTACAAGGCACCAAAAACAGTTTTAACGCTCGATAAAAAAGGATATTATAAGTGGTACGAAGATGGGGTACTTAATACCTGCTATCTGGCAGTTGACCGTCACGTAAAGGAAGGAATGGGTGACCACGATGCATTGATTTATGATTCGCCGGTAACCAATACCATCAGAAAATATACTTACGACGAAGTACTGGATCGTGTATCTAAAATTGCAGGAGCCCTCGTTAGTTTAGGTGTTCAGAAAGGGGATACCGTCATAATTTACATGCCGATGGTACCTGACGCAGCTTTTTCAATGCTCGCATGTGCCCGTATAGGAGCTGTTCATTCCGTAGTGTTTGGCGGATTTGCTCCACATGAACTCGCCATAAGAATTGATGACGCCAAGCCGAAAGTTATAATTTCAGCAAGTTGCGGTATCGAATTTGAAAAAATAATACCCTATAAACCACTGTTAGATCAGGCACTGAAAGAGGCTACATTTAAGCCTGATGCCTGTATGATTTACCAAAGACACATGCTCAAAGCTGATATGAAAAAAGGTTTTGATCATGATTATGAGGAAATCGTTTCAAAATCAGCTCCTGCGGCCTGTGTAAAAGTAAAAGCTACCGACCCATTGTATATTCTCTATACTTCAGGTACAACAGGAAAACCTAAAGGAATTGTCAGAGACAACGGTGGTCACGCCGTAGCCATGCAGTTTTCAATGGATTATGTCTATAATGTGCATAAAGGGGAAGTTTTCTGGGCAGCATCTGATGTGGGTTGGGTGGTAGGCCATTCTTATATTGTTTATGCACCGCTGATTGCTGGTTGTACAACCGTATTTTTTGAAGGGAAACCGGTAAGAACACCTGATCCCGGGACTTTCTGGAGGGCAATAGAGCAACACAAAGTGAATATTTTCTTTACAGCTCCCACGGCGTTCCGTGCAATCAGAAAAGAAGACCCTAATGCCGACCTTTTAAAAAAATATGATATCTCAAGCCTGAGAACAATCTTCGTAGCAGGGGAAAGGTGTGACCCGCCTACCCTCCGTTGGTTGCAGGAAATAACCGGTAAACCTATCATCGATCACTGGTGGCAGACTGAAACCGGATGGTCAATAGTGGCCAATATGATGGGAGTAGAGCAGTTTCCTGTGAAAGAAGGCTCTGCAACCAAGCCAGTGAGTGGTTTTGAGGTGGAAATATTAGATGAAGCAGGGGAGAAGCTTGGCCCTAACCACGAAGGCTATGTTTGTGTAAAACTACCATTGCCTCCGGGCTGCCTACCCACCCTTTGGAATGACGACGAGCGTTTTGAGGATTCATACATGGACAAATTCCCGGGCTATTACCTCACGGGAGACGGCGGCTATATTGACCCTGACGGATATGTATTTATAATGGGAAGGATTGACGACGTTATAAACGTGTCAGGCCACAGGCTTTCAACTGGTGAAATGGAAGAAATAGTGAGCGGTCATGAGGCTATCGCCGAATGTGCCGTAATAGGTATCGAAGATGAACTTACGGGTCAAAAACCTCTCGGACTGATTGTATTAAAAGATAATGCCGAGCAATCTTCAGAAGGAATTGAAAAAGATTTGGTGGCATTGGTCAGGGCTAAAGTAGGAGCCGTGGCTTCTTTTAAAACGGTAGTAACCGTAAAAAGGCTTCCGAAAACCCGCTCCGGTAAGATTTTACGTAAAACCATGCGGATGATTGCCGACGACAAGTCATTCCAGGTGCCATCAACCATTGATGACCCGGCAATTTTGGAAGAAATCAAAGAAATATTAGTGAGCCATAAAATAGGTTTAGTATCAAAAAAACAATTTTAAACTATCAATCAAAATAAAAAATGAGAATCAGGACTATCGAAGAGTATCACGAGGCGTACAAGCATAGTGTGGAAGATCCCGAAAGTTTTTGGGCCGATGTGGCTCAGGAGTTTATCTGGAAAAAACCCTGGAAAAAAGTTTTGGAATGGGACTTCAACAATGAATACAATGTAAAGTGGTTTAAAGGTGGTAAATTAAATATCACAGAAAACTGTCTAGATCGCCATGCTGAACACAAGCCCAATCAACCCGCTATCATCTGGGAGCCCAATGATCCGGAGGATGAACCCATTGTGTTGACATACAAAGTGTTGTTTAACAGAGTTTGTAGTTTTGCCAATGTTTTGAAGAAAAATGGCGTAGAAAAAGGTGACAGAGTGTGTATTTATATGCCTATGGTGCCTGAGTTAGCTATAGCAGTCTTGGCTTGTGCTCGTATAGGAGCTATTCATTCTGTAGTTTTCGGTGGCTTCTCAGCTCAATCTATTGCCGACCGTATCAACGATTCACAATGCAAAGTGGTGATTACAACTGACGGTGCGGTTAGAGGTTCAAAACATCTTCCGATGAAAGATACCGTTGATGATGCACTTATCGGATGTCCATCGGTGAAGAAAGTCATCGTGTCAACCCATACCCGTACGCCGGTTTCGATGATTAAAGGCCGAGATGTATGGTGGGAACAGGAGATTAAGCATGTTGATTCCTTTTGTCCGGCCGAAGAAATGGACGCAGAAGATCCTTTGTTTATTCTTTATACATCGGGTTCTACCGGAAAGCCAAAAGGAGTAGTTCATACAACGGGCGGTTATATGGTTTACAGTACCTATACTTTCCATAATGTGTTCCAATATGAGCCGGGTGAAATTCATTTCTGTACAGCAGATATTGGCTGGATTACTGGTCATTCTTATATCATTTATGGTCCATTGGCAGCAGGTGCCACCACTTTGATGTTTGAGGGCATTCCAACTTACCCTGATGCGGGGAGATTCTGGGATATCATTGAGCGTCATAGTGTAAATATTTTCTACACCGCTCCTACTGCTATCAGATCATTGATGGGCTTTGGAGAGGAATTTTATCAGGAGAAAGACCTTCATACCTTAAAAGTTCTAGGCTCTGTAGGTGAACCTATCAACGAGGAAGCCTGGAACTGGTACAATGAGAATATAGGGAAAAAAAGATGTCCGATTGTGGATACCTGGTGGCAGACAGAAACCGGTGGTATCCTGATTTCACCTTTGGCCAATATCACAAAAACCAAGCCTTCTTATGCTACACTTCCTTTACCAGGTGTACAGCCTATGTTGGTAGATGAAAATGGCGTTGAAATAGAAGGAAATGGTGTAAATGGTAACCTGGTGATTAAATTCCCATGGCCGGGGATCATTCGTACTACCTGGGGTGACCATGAGCGTTGTAAAAATACTTACTTCTCTGCTTATCCGGGATTGTATTTTACTGGCGACGGTTGTCAGAGAGATGAAGACGGGTATTATCGTATCACAGGTCGGGTAGATGACGTAATCAACGTTTCCGGCCATAGAATTGGAACTGCCGAGGTTGAAAATGCCCTCAATATGCACACAGGTGTAGTTGAGTCGGCAGTGGTAGGTTATCCGCATGATATCAAGGGACAGGGTATTTATGCTTACATAATTTGTGAAGAAATGCCAGACGAGCCTGAAATGACCAAGAGAGATATTTTGATGACGGTTACCCGTGTGATTGGGCCAATCGCCAAGCCGGACAAGATTCAGTTTGTAACCGGTTTGCCAAAAACCCGCTCAGGTAAAATCATGAGGAGGATATTAAGAAAAGTTGCTGAAGGAGACGTAAGCAACCTGGGAGATACTTCTACGCTTTTAGATCCGGCGGTAGTAGATGAAATCGTAAAAGGAGCCGGTCATTGATAGTCTTCAAAATTGAAAACAGGGAGCCGATGGTTCCCTGTTTTTTTATGTTTTAATTGAAAATTCACAAACAATTGAAATTGAGCTATTTATAATGCAAATTGGCTAATTGGTAGTTATATATTATAGGTAAAAATATGATGTTTTTGTTTAAAATTATAGGTAAATGAAAGCTAATTTATTTAAGAAATTGTCATCCAAAATGTTCTGAATTGTAATTTCAAAAAGCATTTTTATATTGAAAAATTAGGATTTTATTTCTTTAAAGTTTTGCGTAAGGGGGCGAACGGCCTGTTTGAGCTCTCAGGCGATAGCGTGAAGCGAGTAGTGAGCACCCGACCCCGGTTATGAGGCGATAGCCAAATAACCGGGGATACGCCCAAATATTTTTATCTCAGCATCCCTTCCGGCATGTCTTTTTCAAGGAGATATTTATAAATAAAACGGTTTTTGAGGTTTTCGAAATGGGCTCCTTTTGCACCGCCCCAGCCGTGTTTTCCGCCGGGGTAAAACATCATTTCAAATTCTTTTTTGCTTTCCTGTAACTTGTCAATGAGCTGGATGCTGTTTTGCAGATGCACGTTGTCGTCCATGGTGCCGTGCACGATGAGTAGCTTGCCCTTGAGATTGTCGGAGTAGGTCAAAACGGCTCCTTTTTTGTAGCCTTCGGGGTTTTCTTCGGGGGTATCCATAAACCGCTCAGTGTAGGCACTGTCATATAGTTTCCAGTCGGTCACACTACCGCCAGCCATGCCATGGGTAAATACATCGGCACCCTTTGTGAGAGCGAGGCATGTCATGTAACCTCCATAGCTAAAGCCCGTTATGGCTATTTTTTTGGGATCGGCTATTCCTTTTTCAATAAGGTATTGTACCATTGTTTTGTAGTCTTCGAGCTCCCATTCGCCCAGGTTTCGGTGCATATAGGCTACGCCTTCTTTTCCAAAATGCCCGCTTGCCCGGTGGTCGAGGCTAACTTGTATCACGCCTTCTCTTGCCAGCCATTGACTTTTAGGAGACCAAGCCCAGGAGTCGGTCACGGTGCCTGCGTCGGGGCCACCGTATATGTTTACCAATACTGGGTATTTTTTACCTGCTTCCATGTTTTCGGGATATACTATGGTCATAGGAAGGTCAAATTTGCCATCTTTGCTTTTTACCCTGAGAAGTTCGGGCGTGTTAATTTGATAAGTATCATAAGCCGAACCCCGGGCACTGCCCAGCTCTTTGATGAGCTTTCCGGTATTGTCGATAATGGCCATAGCGGCGGGCGTATGGGTGTTGGAATAGGAAGTTACAAAGTATTTGAGGTCTGGTGAGGAATCTATTTTTCTATGATTGAAGTCTCCGAAAGTCAGTCGTTTAAGGCCTTTGCCATCGAGGCCAACGCGGTAAAGATCAAACCTGGTGGTATTTTCAATGCCTCTGGCATGGAAGTAAACTACTTTGTTTTTTTGGTCTATACCAATTACTTCTTTTACGGTAAATCTGCCCTGAGTAATCTGGTTTTTTAGTTTTCCGTCAAGTCCGTAAAGATATAAGTGCTTCCAGCCGGTTTTATCGGAAATGAGCATCATTTCTTTTCCATTATCGAGTAGGGTCAGCCGTTCATCAGCCTCGCTGATATCCACCCAGGAATCCTGTTTTTCTTCATAAATCAGTGTTTTTGTGCCTTTTGAAGGTGAAACATTGAAGAGTTTGAGGTGGTCTGTGCCTCTGTTGGCCCATTGAACCATCAAACCCGAGCCATCGATAGTCCATTCTGGCCAGCCGAAATATTGATCGGTTTTTTCATCAAAATCAGCCCAGGTGGTTTGGTTGCCATCAGGGTCCACAAAGCCTATTTTAACGGTAGGATTGGGGTCTCCGGCTTTTGGATAGCGGGTTTCCTCTATAAAACCATGATGTCCTTCCGAGCTGTAAATTGGGAACATTGGTACTTGTGATTCATCAAATCGCATGAAAGCCAGTTTTTTGCTGTCAGGACTCCACCAAAATGCTCTGAAAACGGTTGGACGACCAAAAATCTCTTCCCAATAAACCCATGATGCATAGCCGTTTAGCGTGGTCTTACTGCCATCGATGGTCAGTTGAGTCTCACGTCTGTTTTTGAGATTGAAGGTGTACAAATTGTTGTTTTTGGTATAAGCTACATATTGGCTGTCGGGCGAAAAGGTTGGATTTTTTTCTACCGAAGAAGGGTCGGTTGTGAGTTGGGTTTCTTCTGAACCGGACTTTAGAAAAATATCGCCGTTTTTTAGGACAAGTTTTTTCGTTGTTACTACAACCGTTTGACTTTTTGAGTCTTCTTCGATTTTTCCGGTTTTCAGATTTAGCACTACATTTTTCATGGTTTCATTTTCTGAAGGCTTCATAAAAACCTGTACCCGGTCTTCATCCAGCCATTTGTTGACTGAAGGTAAGGCCTGCAAGAAATTTTCAGGAGATTTGTTTCCTATCAATAGTTGGCTGTCGATAGGTTTTTTTTGAGAAAATACGTTTGTAATAGAAGTGATTCCTGCTAAAACAAGTAAAATTTTTTTCATAATTTATTGATGTTTATAAGCGTTGTCAATCAATGTTTTGAATGATAATTAATAAATATTAATTCGAAACGACCGGCTCTTTGGGCTTGGGAGGTCTTATTTTCTTTGCCCATTGCATCGATGGTTTTTCGATTACGAGATAGAAAATATAACTTAAAAAAACACTTACTCCAATGATCATAACACCCACTGCAAGTTTTTCCCATTGACTGGTATTGGGAAAATAATACACATAGAAATTTCGCATGAGCTCCATACCCACGATCCAGTGTAGTAAGTACAATGAATACGATATTTTACCCAGGAAATACATGAACTTTAATTTAATATCTACATTATATAATATCAAAAGCATGGTTAAAAGTGAGAAGACTGTATATGCTTTAAAATGATAATAGTATGTAAAACCAAGGGAAATTAATACAATAAGAATAAAAAATGCATTTGAAATGGTTTTGGTATGTTTCTTAAATGCTGCGATTCCAAGAACAAAAATGTGAAAATAATGCACCAGGTGTACTTTAGCAGGTGTTAAGTAATATCCAAGAGGTCCACCAAGAATTAACAGCAACAGAATCAGGAAGTAATTTCCATATTTTCGATGCATAATCAAAGGGAATAGCAGACCTATTGTGATATAGTATTGGAATTCTACCGCCAAAGTCCAGAAAACCGGATTGAGCCAATTGTATCCTGTGAAAACATTTAGGTAACCAAAATGCAGGAATAAGGCCCCCCAATCCAATTGATAGATTTGGGATTTTAGGAAATAGGTTGAAATATAGGCAACAATCACCGATAATATAATTGCTAGCAAGTATGGAGGTTCGAGGCGGGTAAGCCTTCTAAACATGAAATTGAAAAAATTAGAAACCTTATACTGGTTTTTCCACATGGAATATGGAATGATAAAGCCTGAAATCACAAAAAATACCGGTACCCCGAGTCTGCCCACAATGCTAATCGGGAATATATATTTCTGAAAAAAAACATCTTCTTTGGAGAAAAAATCGAGGGCACAAAAAATGTGCATTTCAACTACCCCAAAAGCGGCTAATCCACGAATCCAGTTGACTGAACGAATTTGATCTGTGGGGTTGTTTTTTTTTGTTTCTGTTGACAAAATTTTAAAATTTTAAATCCAGTAAGCCCATTTTCAGGTAAAAAACAAAAATAACAGTTTGGCGGGTCTTAATTTTCAAAAAATAAAAAAAAACTCTGTTTTGTTAAGTATTTTCATGCAAAATTTCGAAACATTCAACGATATAAACTGGTTAAATTGAAATTGTAAATTTTCTTTTATCAATAGAAATATGAAAAAAAATCTGTTCTTAATTTTATTTGCCTTCATGCATTTAGTTTCAGAAGCTCAATCTGAAAGGTTTCTGTATGAAATATCAGGAAACGGACTTGCTAAACCCAGCTATCTTTTCGGTACTTTTCATATTATTTGTAAAAGTGATTCGGTTGTAAATAAAGCAGTAAAAGATAGAATTTTGCTTTCTGATCAAATCTTTCTCGAACTCGATATGGATGACCCCAAAATGCCGGTCCAACTATTCAAGCACATGAGAATGGAAGAAAAGCTTTCTGATTTTTATTCAGAAAGTGATTATAGTTTTATCAAAAGCTATTTGAAGGATTCAGCAGGTATTCAGCCTTTTGTTTTTGAAAAAACGAAGCCCATGTTATTGTATTCTTTGATAATCAATAAATTGTCAACTTGTGAAATGGAAGTGCCTGAAAACATAATTATGGGTTTTGGTAAAAAAGCTGGTAAAGAAATCAATGGACTGGAGTCAGTAGAATACCAAATGGGGGTTTTTGATAAAATTCCGCTTAAAGAACAGGCAAATTATTTTTTGGAAAGCATCAGAGACAAGGAAAAAACGAAAAGGGAGTTTGAAACCATGCGAAAGGCTTATGTCAAGGGAAACCTTGATGAAATGATGGGAATTATGGAAAAAGAGGATGAATTTTCGGAAAAATTTAAGGAAGATTTACTTGAAAAGCGTAATCAAAACTGGATACCAGTTATAGAAGAAAATATCAGACAAAAGTCCTCATTTATTGGAGTAGGAGCCGGACATCTTGGTGGAAACCAGGGATTGATAAAACTGCTGGAAGCCAAAGGTTACACCATTAGCAAACTCTGATTACTTTTTATCTTTTTTGCCGAATAAAGAAAAATGCACATACCTTTTTGGGTTGACTTTCATATCAGAAAGGAGCAAATTCAATGAGGCGGCAGTCCGATCCAGATTAGTATATAGGGAGTCATCGCCCGTAAGCTTGCCCAGCGTACCCTTACCGGCATTGATCTGATCGAGTACATTTTGCAGATTTTTTACAGTGCCGTTCAGGCTATTGACGGTGGTTCCCAATTGCAATGCCGACAGGGAATCAGAGAAGCTACCCGTCTTGGTTAAAATAGGTTTTATTTGCTGATCTAGGTTAAGTGCCAGATTATTTAAATTTTTGGTTAAAACCGCAGCATTGGCAGTGATTTGCCCGATGTTTTTTGAATTGCCAGCTACCAGTTGATTTACGCCATTGGTCGATTGCGTGGCAGATGCAAGTAATATTTTGAGTGCCTGACCTGTATTATCAAATTCATTCACAATCCTGGTAAGCGTTCTGGTCAAAGAATCTACATTTTTTAAAGTAGGATCAATTTTTTGTTGCATCACATCTACCAGCCCAACTTCTAACATACTTTTCAGATCACCATCTTCATCAAGGGGCTTTCCGGGTACGATTTTTAGCTTTATCAATTTTCCACCAATCAATCCATCGTCGGCAAGAACTGCAACGGAATTGTCGGTCAATTTCACATCTTCACTTATAGTCAACTCCACTATTACTTCGCCTTTGTCAAATTGCGGTAAAAGGTTGGTAACCCTGCCTACATTAACACCATTAAATGTCACCGGATTTGAAACTTCCAGGCCCATTACATCTTTAAAAGTAGCCTTGTAAGTGTTTGAGGTTGAGAAAATTTCTGATCCTTTTAAAAAAGTAAATCCAAAATAGAGAATTACTAAGCCCAGCATCCCCAATAATCCAACTTTTACCTCTCTTCCAATTGCCATTTTTTATCTCTTTTAAAACTTCCTGCAAGTTAATATTTTATTTTTCAAAATCAGTTTTATACTCTTTGAATGCCTTGTAAATAGCAGTCGCAATTTTTTCTCTTCCTGAATCTGAACCCAGTAATGCCTTGTCGGTAGCGTTGGTCAGATAGCCTGTCTCTACAAGGACACTCGGCATTGTAGTTTCCCAAATCACAATAAATCCTGCTTGTTTCACACCTCTGCTGGAATGTCCCTGCTTGGCCATGTTTTTTTCTACTTTAGCGGCAAAATCCAGGCTTTGTGACATAAAAGCATTCTGGTAGTTGGCCAACATAATATGGGCCAGCGGTGAGTTTGGGTTAAAGCCTTTGTATGATTTTTTATAGTTATCTTCATACAATATTACATTGTTTTCAGCTTTGGCAAGATCAAGGTTTTCCTGAGTTTTGTGGAGTCCCATTACATAAGTCTCGGTGCCCCGCAAAGATTTGGAATGCGGGTTGGCATTGCAATGAATTGATATAAACAGGTCTGCCTTATTACGGTTTGCAATAGCTGCCCGCTCGTGCAAGGGTACAAACACATCGCTGTCTCTTGTATAAATCACTTTCACGTCCGGGTAGTTTGCTTCAATTTTTTTACCGAGTTCCAGGGTTATGTCGAGTGCATACTTTTTTTCCATTCCATTGCCGGCACCCGGGTCTTTTCCTCCATGTCCTGCATCTAGTACCACGGTTTTCAATCGGTTTTTTGCGGGTAATATCATGCTGGTAGTTGCCACAAAAACCACCAGAACCAGCATTTTAAAGCTTAAAGTATTAAGGATTTTTAACTTCATATTTTTTGGAAAACTATAGAATAATTATCTTTTTTGAACCCTTAAGTTCGTTTTGGTTGTAGTTTCTGGTTAATTTTGCAATACAAAAATAATGCTTTTGTTAGAACAGAAAAAATATCTGAATATTGTCCTGGAAATTTCGCACAAAAGAATACTTTTTGGTAAAAAAATAGCTCTATTGAAAAAACAACGAATTTTACTTCTTTCAATTAACCTGATTTTCGGGATATTTTTCCTGCAATTTCAGGCCAACGCTCAGCAACCTTTTGGAAGAGGTTTGGGAGGAAGACTTCCTATAGGAAATTCGGGACAAACTCAAAGACCATCCAACTCGCCAAATCGTGAAAATAAGACTCCAATTAAAAAGGTATCCAGAGTTAAACGGGATTCCCTTTCAGTGGTTATACCAGATTCCCTTAAAAGTGCTGAAAATCAGATAGAAACTACAGTTGAGTCTTTTTCTTCAGATTCTACTGTGCTGGATGTGGAAAATGAAAAATATCATCTTTTTGGAAATGCTAAAGTGATTTACGGTGACATTGAGTTGACTGCCGATTACATCATGCTCGACTGGAATAAAAGTGAAGTCTATGCCCATGGCATGCCCGATACAACCAAAAAAGTAGGAGAGGCCATCAAAGGAAAACCGATTTTTACCGATGCCGGGGAGTCTTATAATTCTGACACCATCAGGTATAATTTTAAATCAAAAAAGGCAATTGTAAGTCATATTGTTACGCAACAAGGAGAAGGTTTTGTACAGGGTGCCAAAGTTAAGAAAGACCCCGAAGATAATATGTACCTGCTTAATGCCAAGTACACAACCTGTAATCTGGCCGAGCCACACTTTCATATTAAAGCTAAACAGATTAAGTTGGTCAATAAAAAATCATTGGTTTCAGGACCATTTAATTTTGTGTTAAGCGATATTCCTTTGCCTATTGGGCTACCTTTTGGTTTTTTTCCTATTCCCAAAAAGAAAGAAATCGGAACTTCCGGGTTTGTAATGGGTACTTATGGAGAGGAACCCAGCAATCGGGGATTTTATTTTCGTGACTTTGGATACTATCATGCATTTAATGAAAGAATCGGTGCAAAAGTATTGGGTCAAATTTATACTAATGGCAGTTTTGGGGTAGGTGTACAGTCCAATTACATCAAAAGATACAGATACACCGGAAATTTAAATTTACAGTTCAATAGAAATGTGTCAGGAAAAATCATAAGAGATTCATCTGATGTTCCTAAACGAGATTTTAACATTACATGGTCGCATTCTCCGCAAAGCCGTCGTCCAGACAGAAGTTTTTCGGCAAATGTTAATTTAGTTTCTAACGGTTTTAACAGGAACAACCGACGTTTAGACGAAATTGACCAATACACCAATAATACTTTTGGTTCTTCCATTCAGTTTTCAAAGAGTTTTGGGAAGCTGGTAAGAACCTCCTCGGGTTTTCGTGTGGATCAAAACGTTTCCACCAAAGTCATGAACTCTTCGCTGGACTATTCTCTTGGGCTTAATCAGTTCAATCCATTTGTGAAAGAAAAAAACATGTTGGGCAATTGGTACGATGCGTTCAGAGTTGGACTTGATTTGAGCGGTGGCTATAGAGTTTCCAATGACATCACCAGCCGGAGCAGATCCACAACTTATACTGACTACAATATTGTTGGAGTAGAAAACCGTCCTCTAACCAGTGAAGAATTACGGCTTCAATCTCTGGGTTTGTCTGCTAATCAGACGGTTATACAGTTGAATTCTGCTGATAATATCAAATATATTTTATCCGAACTTGGTCAGTTCCGATCTTCATTTTCGGTGCCAATTTCATTGCCAAATTTCAAGATTGCCAAATATCTTAATTTTACCCCGGGCTTTTCATATCGGGGAGATATTTATACCAAAAGGTTGAAATATGAATATATAGAATCTAAAGACGCAGTAAAAATTGATACTCTTTCCGCCCGGGAGGAGGGTGTGCCATTCTTTACTTCGGGTTCCTGGAATACATCCGGCAGTTTAAATACCCGCATTTATGGTACCTATCAGTTTAAAAAGTTGGGAAGGATTCAGGCTATACGCCATACCATAGCACCCTCCGTGGGCATAAGTTATGCTCCTGATTTAAGTAAAAACGGCAATTTGTATCAATATGTGAGAGTGAGAAAAGATGACATATCTGAAAGGTATATGCCTCGCTTTACCGAATTAGGAACAGCCTCCGGTGCGAGCGGAAGTTTGAATTTTAATTTAACCAATCAATTGGAAGCAAAAGTAAGATCAAAATCAGATACCGCTGAGAATGCTTTTCAGAAAATATCACTTCTTGATAACCTGAATATTGGGGGCAGCTACAACTTTTTTGCTATCAAGACTCCCTTTCGGTACTTATCAGATACTATTACAGGAGGTTTTAATCTTTCTAATTTTAACATGGGAACCAACACAAGTCTGTTCAAAAATCTGATAAATATAAATTTCAACGCATCTTTTGATCCTTATGCTTACATCGAAGATTCACAAAATACCTCTAATCTTGCCGGAAGAAGGGTGCCGGTGTACAAATGGAAGCATGAGGGGTATTCTGGAAGCTATCTGACTTCCATGAATGTTTCGCTTAGTACGGGATTAAATGCCGACAAACTTAAGAAAAAGAATGCTCCTGCTCCGCAGACAGGTATCGGGAAAGAAGACGATGCAGCCAGGAAAGCCATGCAACAATTTGTGCAGTCCAATCCACTGGCATATGTTGACTTTAGTATTCCCTGGAGTGTAAATTTTAGTTACAATTTTAGTTATTTCAAACAAGGGCTTGCCAAGCCACAAATCATACAGGCCGTTCAGTTTACCGGGGATTTGAGTTTGACACCAAAATGGAAAATGAATTTTAGTTCGGGCTGGGACTTTGTTTATAAAGGTGTAACCTTGACCAACATCGGGATTATGCGGGAGCTACACTGCTGGGATATGAGCTTTCAATGGACCCCAATTGCCGGTAATAATCTTAGAGCAAGTAATTATAGCTTCACACTTCAGCCTAGATCCTCATTGCTACGTGACCTGAAACTGTCCCGAAGAAGGGTTTATTACGATAAAGGTGGATTTTGATTTTCTTTTAAATTATTGATTATTAATATTTTATATATTTATAATTATTTATAAAAATATTTAAATATAAAATTATTAAAATAAAAAAAAGACACCCTCTGATGTCTTTTTTGAATTGGAAAAAATATTTTTTGGTTTAGTCAATTATCTCAAAACTTGCCAATTGTACAAACTCCATCACCCGATTATTGATTTCGGTTTGAGAAAGGTACTGGATACGTTCTGTCCCAAATTTTTCCACACAAAACGACGCCATAGCCGAGCCGTAGATAATCGCTCTTTTTAAATTATCAAAACTTAAATCATCTGTTTTGGCAAGATAACCAATAAAGCCACCGGCAAAAGTGTCACCAGCACCTGTTGGGTCAAAAACTTCCTCAAGTGGTAAAGCCGGGCAATAAAAGGTGCGGTCATCCTGGAAAAGTAAGGCTCCGTGCTCTCCTTTTTTTATAATCAAGGTTTTAGGGCCCATATCCATTATAGTTTTTGCAGCTCTTTTCAGAGAATAATCGCCCGAAAGCTGCCTGGCTTCAGCATCATTAATGGTAAGGCAGTCTATATCCGCCAAGACTTTTCTAAGGTCATTCATGGCTATATCCATCCAAAGATTCATGGTGTCCAGCATCACAAACTTTGGTCTGTTTCTAAGTTTTTTTAATGTGGCATGCTGAATCGCCGGCACCATATTTCCCAGCATCAGATATTGTGTGTCCTGATAGGATTCCGGAATAGTAGGTTCCCAATTTTCAAAAACTCCCAGTTGGGTATCTAAGGTGTCACGATTATTCATGTCCTGGTGGTATTTTCCATGCCAGAAAAAAGTTTTTCCTTCGGGATCTATTTCCAGCCCGTCAGTATTTACGCCATGTTCATTAAAAATCTTTATCATTTCTTCCGGGAAATCGCTTCCCACAATACCTACCAAATTGTTTTTTGGGGTAAAATAAGAGGCTGTCAAAGCAATAAAAGTTGCTGCACCTCCCACTATTTTGTCAGTTTTGCCAAATGGGGTTTCTAATTTATCAAAGGCTACTGATCCTACCGTTAATAGACTCATTTAAAGTGTTTTTTTTGCAAAAATACCATCTAAAACTTAATTTCACCTTAAAAAAAAGCATAATTAAGAAAATAAGTAGGTATATATTTTTTATCTCAATGAAAAAAAATTTACTTTGCACCTATCTTAATGGGGCAAAAATCTCCATTTAAAACTTAAATTATTTTTCAGGCAAAATTTCTCACAATGAAAAAGAGAGAAGGATTACTTAAATTTTTTGTCGGAGCTTTTACTTTCCTGGTAATCAGTTCCAATGTTTCTGGTCAGACGCCATGCAGTACTGGTCTACATGAGGTTTTTGGTGAAAAATCATCAGAAACACCTGTGGTTTTGGAAAGATTAGGAACCAGTCCTCAGTTTGGCGAAATTCCAAAACATACTGCCGAAGCCGCCTACAACCATTTGAAAAAAGTACATGCCAAAAATTTAAAGGGTAGTAAAGTTGAAATCGATAATTTCTTAAAAGCTCTCGGTTATCAGGGATTTAAAGATCCCGGGTTTTCTCAAAGCAAAATTGAACCTGCTGTTTTACCTGCCGGAAAAACTGGTTGGATGGGTGCCTACAGTAAAGGGCATAAGTACAAATGGTCAGTACTGGGTAAAGATTTTGAAACCTTCAAAATTATTTCTGCAGATGGCTCTTGTCATGCTTACATCATGAAAAAATGCGGTAATGCATTCTATGATCCGGGTGAGCGTTGTATTCCATGTACGCCATGTGATCCCAATGTGAACGACAAAACAAAATGCCCTCCTGCAGTAGTTTGTGCTACTCAGACTTTGAATTTTGCCGGAAAAGGAAAAATTCAGGCTGGCGATGTGATCAATACAACCAAAAATATTCCGGTTGTTGCTTCCTATAATGGTAAAAATCTTTGTGTAGGAGATTACCAGGTGCCGGTAAGACTTACATATGACATGAATGCAAGTGGGGAAGTCAATTATGCCAAAACTGTTAAGGTTTGTGATTATGGTCAGGGCGTACCTTCTAATGCTTCCATCAATCTTCCCGTAAATCTGCTTTACAATGTAGCCTCATCTGATGTAGCTGTGGGAGAAAATGGGAAAATGATAATGGCCGTAAATAGTAAGCAATTCAAAACCTTGAAAAAAGTTTACAAAGAATGTCCTGCTTCTGAAAGTGCTTCTTCAAGTGTGGCATCCAATAATACTAATAAGGTTAACACAAAATCAGAAGCATCTCCTGCGACTGTTAGTGGCGGCGGTGATGGAAAAAATTGCGTTAAACAAACACTTACACTCAATGGCTCAGCAGTTACTGAAGACGTAAGTTCGAAAGTAGGAACCAACGAGGTTACGATGATCGGGGTTTATAAGAAAACTGGTAAACTACAAAAAGGAGAGACTGCTAATAAATATAAATGTTTGGGTACTTACAGTATTCCGGCAAAGAGTTCAGTGAACTATTCTCTTAAAGCCAATTCTTCTCTAAGCCAGATTATCGAAGTATGTGATGATGGTACTGTAAAACCGATAGAAGAGGTGTCAGTTCCGATGACGCTCACCAATAACTTCACCAAGCAGGAAGTAGTTGTGGGTGATTATGGAAGGATTTATGTTCCGTTGAGTAAGTCAGAATATAAAAAACTTGGAAAATCGTTTAGCAGATGTTGCAGTGACGGTTCTTCAAAATCTAAATGTTATTAACAAGAAAAGCCTCGGAAACGAGGCTTTTCTTTGAGATATATTTTTTTTGTTTCGGTGTTATTTTTCCGGATAATTCAATAACTTTTCAAATGCCACTCTGGTTTTTTCAAAATTGAATTGGCTAATCACTTCTTCCATCATTCTTTCAATCTGGTCATTGCACAAGTTTCCAATACTTCCTTCGAGCGTATGGTTCAATTCTTTGTTTGGTGTAAATTCACCTGCCTCAATTTCCAGACCAATTTTTCTGTATGCATCTCTGAACGTTACGCCTTTCAAAACTTGTTCATTAACGTTTTCAACACTAAACATCGGATCATACTTTTTATCATTAAGCAGATTGGGCTTTACCTGAAGATTTTTTACCATAAAGGTAGTTACCCTAATACAATCCAATATTTCATCGATGGCCGGAATAATAATTTCCTTCAGAATTTGAAATTCGCGATGATATCCGGAAGGTAGGTTAGATTGCACAAAAGCAATTTCAGCGGGTAAACCTTTTAATCGGTTGGTTTTTCCTCTAAGCAACTCTGCAACATCGGGATTTTTCTTATGTGGCATAATACTAGATCCGGTGGTCATTTCTTCTGGTAAAGACAGAAAACCAAAATTTTGACTATTATAAAGGCATACATCCATGGCCAGTCTTGAAATAGTAGCAGCAAGACCTGCAATTCCCAGAGAAAGAACAAATTCGGATTTCCCCCGGGTCATCTGGGCATAAACAACGTTATAATTAAGGTCATCAAATCCCAGAAGCTCTGTGGTCATTTTCCGGTTAAGCGGAAACGAAGAGCCGTATCCTGCTCCCGAACCCAGGGGATTTTTATTAATTACCTTGTAAGCTCCCAATAGTAACTGAAAATCATCTATCAGACTTTCTGCGTAAGCCCCAAACCAAAGTCCGAATGAAGAGGGCATAGCAATCTGAAGATGCGTATAGCCTGGTAATAAGTCGTTTTTATGTTGATTGCTTTTCTTAATTAGATTTTCAAATAATTGATTTCCTTCTAAAACTATTTCTTCAATCTTATTTCTTAAAAACATTTTCAGGTCAACTAAAACCTGATCATTTCTTGATCGTCCACTATGGATTTTTTTTCCAATGTCTCCAATTCGTTGTGTCAAAAGGAGTTCTATTTGGGAGTGAACGTCTTCAATTCCGTCAGAAATTTCAAATTTTCCTTGACTTATATCATTATTATATATATTCTTGCATTCTTTTAACAATAAATTCAGCTCGTGCTTCTCTAATAATTCGATGCTTTCAAGCATAATCATGTGAGCCATCGAACCCAATAAATCAAATGTTGCCAAGTGAATATCCAGTTCACGGTCTTTCCCGACTGTAAACTTTTCGATGATTTCATGCGTTTTTTTGGAATTATCTTTTTGCCAGAGTTTCACTTGAAAAAATTAAATTTTTGTGACTGCAAAGTAACAAAAATATAGTGACTGTATAAGGCTTGTGCAGTCAAATAAAATGTGTAAAAAATATCCCGGACAAAAATCGAATGTTTTTAGCATGATTTTTGCTCAATTTACAGTAATATGAATTACTTCGAAAACATAAATAGTCGCATCAACCCATCAAAATCAATGATTTTGGGGTTAAAAGAGACCTGTTAAAATTTTTCCTAGTGATAAATAATTATTGAAAATGAAGATTTCAAGCACGAAAAAATAAATACAAAAATTGTGCCAACTTTTATTTTTGATAGTTTGAAAATATAGAAAAAGTAAAAATTTTTTAAATATTTGAGTGAATCTTTTTAAATGACTAAAAATTCTACATGCAAGAATTTATCTTCGGTTGATTGTGCTTCTGTAATACTCAGAAGTGTGGTCATGCTTCTTATTTTTATATCCCACCACGCCTTTTCTCAAAATACAAAAAGGGATGATGTCGCTTTGGTAACCAGTTGGGGAAAGTTGATTATAAATATGTTTAAAACTACTCCCAAAGGCACCCCAACTTTCAATTCAAGATTTACGGGTTATGCTGGTCTTACAATGTATGAGACTGTTGTAAAGAGTAATAGTAATTATCATTCTTTGGCGGGAAAACTTACAGGTTTGGAGACATTGCCAAGTCAGCCTGAAAATGTAAAAATCAATTATAGACTTGCACTTAACGCAGGTCAGGCTCAGATTATCAGGGATATTTTTTGGTTTACAACTCCTGAAAATATTGAAGCGGTTAATAATCTGGAAAAAGAGAATTTTGCAAAGTTTGCGGGTAAAAGTAGTTCCAAGGAGATTGAAGCGTCACTGGAATATGGTAAATCAGTAGCTAAGGCGATTTTTGAATGGTCTAAGTCAGATGGAGGGCACAACCAGCAATACAATATTTTTGACAGTAATTATAAATTTACCCAAGGCAATGGACAGTGGTATCCTCCTGTAAAAGGTCAATCTGAAATTCCGCTACCTATGCATCATACCTGGGGAAATAACCGGGCTTTTTCTCAGGAAAATAATGTATTGCCAGTGCCGGATATGATAAAGTATGATTACCATAAAGGTACAGAGTATTATAACTACATGTTTGAAGTTTATAATGTTGGTAAAAACTTAACAAATGAGCAGAAGGAAATCGCTTTATGGTGGAGTGACGATCCCTCTGAAACAGCATCACCTCCGGGACATACCTTTAGCCTGGCAACTATTGTCATAGAGAAATCTAAACCTGAATTAGTTAAAGCAGCAGAAACTTATGCGGCAGTTGGAATGGCCACTGCCGATGCTTTTATTAATTGCTGGAAGACGAAGTTTGTCCATAATGTTGAAAGGCCATTTGGTTTTATTTATTACAACATAGATCCAAAATGGGATATGTTTTTTAAAGAGCCACCATTCCCCGCTTATTATTCCGGGCATGCTGGCCAAGCCGGTGCTTTTGCTCAAGTACTCACCAAATTGTATGGTGAAAATTTTGCATTTACAGACGACACCCATGCTAACAGGGAAATATATATAGAAAGGATGATCGGTTTTAAGCCGAGAAAATATAAATCATTTTATGAAGCGGCAGAAGAATGTGCCATGTCAAGACTCTATGCAGGTATTCATACCCGCCTTGATAATGAAATGGGATTAGTTGAAGGGAAGAAAATTGGGAATAACGTCATTTTGATGTTTCAATAATATTAAAGGAATTTGATGGAGAAAATTTATACTAAAACAAATATGAGACACGCTAAATTGATTCAAAATTATTTTGAAAATGGTTTTGGACATTCAGAAATGCCTGACAACAAAAATGGGAAAATGTTTTTCCAATTTGTTGTTTTAAGTATTTTTAGGCTATTGGCCTTTTTTGGAGATTTACGCTTTAGAAGAAAGAGCCAAAGTTTCATTATTAATTCGGCGTTGCGTGCCTTAGCTTTTGGTTTGTTGACACTGTTTTCGGGTGTCATGGATTCAGATGCACAAAATGCAATTCCGGGTCAGGATAAATATTTTATGCTGGTCGGTGAGCTCACGGGTAATTCGACCTCCAGAACCGATGTGTACCAATTTACCACTGGTGGTGGTATTCTTAACTGCGGCCTGAGTGGTGGCGGTGGGGAAGGTATGGTTATGGACCCTACCAAGAGTATAGCCTATATCGCTACCTGTTGCAATCAGGGAGAGATAAGGGTTTATGATTATTCCACAGCTTCATTCAAAGCTCCTATTCCAATTCCTGGTGAAGATATTCTTGATGTCTCAATATCTTCTGATTATGCATTTTTATTTGCTTCTACTTACAACAAACTTTATAAAATAAGTACTTCCACAAATTCTATTGTAGCCAGTTTTGCTAAAACTTCCCTGATAAATTCTACCACTAAGGACTTTTGGGGTTCGGCGGTTCAATCTTCCTCAGGAAAAATATATGTTACCACCAACTGGCAGTTAAATAGTGGTACAAGTACCATTGAATCTTTGAATGCCTCATTAACCGGTGGAAGTACATTAATTGCCACAGCACCTGCCGGATTTCATTACAGAGGTGTGATTTTTGACAACAGCGGAAATCTATGGGCTGTTGCTGCAAATGACAATAGTAATACTCCTGATAAAATATTCAAATATACTTCTACAGGAACTTTGATTAATTCTTATAATTTTCCAACACCAAGTTCAAGAACCGGGCAGATAAGTACGGGAAAAGTTGATCCTTTTGATATAGCTTTTGATTATGATGGCAAATTGTATATTACCACTTTTGCCGGAGATTGTGTAACTAAGTTTGATCCTTCTAATGGTGGCTTTGCTACTTATTTACAATATGTAGCCGGAGCAAGTGCAAAATCAATTGCTTTTGTAGGTGGTAATTTTAAATGCGAGTGTGCTACGCAGGTCGTGAATAGTGGAAATATTAATATTACTCCAGCTTCATGTAATGGCTCAACTCCAAATCAAAATGCCTCTGCTACCATTAATTCTCTGGTATATAATTCTTCGGAGGTAACCAAAGCCGATATTAAAGAAGGCTCAACATATGGACAGACTCCTCTTTTTGGTGCTGCAACCAATAAAGTTTTAAATCCAGGCCAAACTTCAATAACATTTACAGGTTTAAAATCAAATACCACTTATACTGTAAGAATTTGGAGCGGAAAAGAAGCATGTTATACCGACGTCACTTTTACTACTCCGGTTTCGGCATGCTTTTCATGTGCCTGTACTTCCAACAATCTGGTGACCAATGGAAATATGTCAGCAGGAAACCCTCCAAGTAGCTGGACTGCAACAAATGGACAGTGGTCATTAGGGACAGGTTCTACGACAGGTAATTTTGGCGTATTGAACAACCCCGATTATAATGCTGATTATTATATATATCAGGATATTACGACTACTGCCGGAACTAAATTTGTTTTCAACGCCAAAGCCGCTACGCATTGCAGTGGTTGCTCAAATTCCGTAGCTGAGTTATTCCTTGAATTTTACAATGGAAATACATTATTGGCAAAATCAGGTAGTTCTTACGTAACTCATATATATAATGGTTCACTACAGCCGGTTAATTCAATACAGTACATAGCACCTGCAAATACCACAAAAATCAGAATTGTTGGACACGCTAGAGGTACTGCCTTGAAAATTGACGACGTGACTCTTACCAAATGTTATGATGCTCTTACAGCAAGTATAAATTCCAAAGTTGATCCCTCTTGTGGAGGCTATACCAATGGAAGTTTGACAATTGGTGCCACCGGGGGAAGCGGCACGTATCAGTATAAATTAAATTCCGGTGCATTCCAGTCTTCAAATGTTTTTTCAAATCTGGGTGCCGGTACATATACGATTACGGTTCAGGATCCTAACAGCAATTGTGTTGGCACTACTTCAATTACATTGAACTGTGTTAATAATTGTACAAATACCCTCTCAAATCCTGACCCAAGTGTTGGTGAAGTTAATCCTTCTCAAAAGTTTGTTCTTTCTGTTGGTACCAATGCACCAAACGGAACAAAAATAGAGTGGTTGAGGTCAACCGAAAATGTAACTGACATTTCCCAATTGATTTCTTTTGTTTCTGCAGGTGAAGTAACAGTTAGCGGACCTACAGCAAATTTGGAGGTAACAGCTCCGGCTGCCTTAGGTACCTATTATTATTATGCTATTTTCAAACCACAGGATCCTTGTGGAACTTTTGTAAAATATAAAATTATAGTAAAAAATATTGGTACAAACGACCCAATTTGTTTGTCAGGCTCAAGAACATTGACTGATAATCTCCTTCAGGGAGCTTGTGATGCCAACGCCTCCAAGTATTATTCCCTCTGGCTTCCAATGAACTCTTCTACTGGTCAAGCCAATTATCAGTATTTCAAAACTTCTTCTTTGAAGTTTGAAGAATATTGTGACGGAACTGCCAAACTTTATGGAAAAGTTTGTGCTGTCGGTGGAGGTACCAACGATTGTATCAATGTTGAATATAATTTATCTGGTCGTACTTCAACTACACCAGCATATAGTCCTAAACCGAATTCTTGTTCGACATATGGAAACGACCTTTATTATTATACTTCAGCTACCGGAACACTTACAGGTGACGCTAGTGGTATATATAAAGGATTGGTTATTTCAATTGGTGATAATGCCACCAACAGTATGCCATCGTTCCAGGTGGGAACAGGAGCCAATGTAAATACCAATACATTTGGAGCATCGGGTTGGTATAACGTAACATTTACCAGTGGGGGTACTTATGGATGGAGTGCAGCAAATTCACATGGTGATTTTAATTTTAACCTCGGAGGTTATACTCCATTCAATCTTGGAGTTACTGCTTCTGCTACTGATTTATGTGCTGGGGCTAATGTAACTTTGACAGCAGCATTCGAAAAAACAATGCCGGCTGGCTGTAATCTTACCTATTCGTGGAAGTCTCCTTCAGGAGCAGTAGTAGGCACAAGCAATGTACTTACCTTGAATAATGTTCAGCCAAATCAATCGGGTATTTATACTGTTACAGCTACAATAATTTCAAATGGCAAGACTTGTACTGCCACTGCTACTTCAAATGTTAAAGTTAAAGATAACATAATAGTAAATGCAGGAGAAGATAAAACTATTTGTAACACTGACCAGGTGGTTTTGGATGGATCTGTTTCTGGTGTCGTTTCTTGTGGTACTCCAGGACAAACAGTTTGTGCTACAACTATAACTGCTTCCACAGGATGGATTGCCAACTTGGATTACGCAAAAGTTTGTGGAGATAATGCAGGAGCCAAACTATGGACCAAATCAGGGCAGGGAACTTCATCAATTACATTAGATTTAGGCAAAACATTACCTGCGGGAACAGTAATAAGAGCAAATTTAAAATTGGAGCATTGTGAAAATACAACATCCACGGTTTCTGACGCAAAAATTCAGGCTTCAAATTCTGCTTCTACAGGTTATTATGATTTAGTTGCTTCTAAAACTTTCAATCATACTTCCTATATAGAATATACTTATACATTAAGTGCCTCTGCCAGATATATCAAAGTTTCTGATAATGGTAAGTGTGCTTTCAGATTGGACTATATAAAATACTCTACTCCGGATACTTATTCTAATGCTGTAACTTACTCATGGTCAGGTCCCGGAATTGTGGGCCCATCAAATTTGAGTAGCGTAACAGTTAATCAATCAGGCTCTTATACTTTTACTGTTACAAGCTGTAATGGTTGTACAGGTTCTGATGTTGTAGTTGTCACAAAAAATACTGTATCTGCTGATGCGGGGGCAGACAAAGCCATTTGTGCTGGTGGTAGTGTTACATTAACAGCAGCCACAGTAGCTGGTGCTACTTATGAGTGGAGAAGTTCTACTTCCAGTACGGTTCTTTCTACCCAGCAGAGCTTTACTGTAAGCCCGACTTCAACCACTGACTATGTATTGACAGTATTAAAAGGTGGTTGTGATGCTTCTGACGAAGTGAAAGTAGTTGTAAATCCAAATCCTTCAACTACAGGAGTGCCAGCTGTTGCACCTATTTGTCAGACAGAAACTATCAATCTTACATCAGGCACCTGGACCAACGCTGCTACGTATAGCTGGTCTGGACCTTCAGGTTTTACGAGTAATTTGCAAAATCCATCTATCACCAATGCCAAGACTTCTAATGCCGGCACATACACATTGACAGTTACAAGTGCAAATGGTTGTACTGCAACCGCAACTGTTTCTGTTACTGTAAATCAATGTTTATCAAGTATTGGAGATTTTGTTTTTGAAGATAAAAATGGAAATGGAATTCAGGATTCAGGTGAGCCGGGTATTGCGGGAGTTCAAGTTCAGTTAAATGGAACCGATGCTTTTGGAAGTCCAGTGACATTTAATACTACCACCGATGCAAGCGGCAAATATTTATTCCCTAATCTGGTAAAAGGTACTTATACTATAACATTTGGTAAACCTAGTGGTGGTTATACTGCTAGCGATAAAGATCAAGGTACTGATGATACAAAAGATAGTGATGCAGATAAAATTACCGGTGTTACTGCACCAATTACTCTGGGTGTAAATGAAAATAATACAACCATTGATGCCGGTTTCTTCAAACCTGCAAAATTGGGAGATTACGTATGGGTAGATAAAAATTATAATGGTATTCAGGATTCCGGAGAAAGTCCTTTGGCTGGTGTAACAGTAAAACTTTTGGATGATACCGGTGCTCAGGCTAAAGATGCAAATGGAAACCCGGTAGCTGCAGTAGTTACAGATGCCAACGGGAAATATGAATTTACAAATCTTAAACCAGGTTCAAAATATGTAGTTGAGTTTACAAAACCAGCTGGATACGAACCAACGGGTGCAGATAAAGGTACTGATGATACAAAAGACAGTGATGCAAATATCACCACAGGTAAATCTCCTGTAATAATACTCACATCAGGTGAAAACAATCCAACCATTGACGCCGGATTCTATCAACCTGCTAAATTGGGTGATTACGTATTTGACGATAAAAACGGAAATGGTATCCAGGATAGTGGAGAACCAGGGATTCCGGGAGTTAAAGTTACACTAAACGGAACAGATGGCTTAGGAACCCCGGTTACAGCAACTACAACTACCGGAGCCGATGGCAAGTATGAGTTTGCAGGTTTGAAACCAGGGACTTACACAGTTACATTTGAAAAGCCTGCTCAATACACTACTACTGATCCAAATCAGGGTACAGATGATACAAAAGATAGTGATGCAGATAAAACAACAGGAACTACCGCTCCTGTAACACTTCAAAGCGGCGATAACAATACTACTTTGGATGCGGGATATTTCAAACCTGCAAGCTTAGGAGATTATGTTTGGATAGATAAAAATTATAACGGAATTCAGGATTCCGGAGAAAGTCCATTGGCTGGTGTAACAGTAAAACTTTTAGATGATACGGGTGCCCAGGCCAAAGATGCAAATGGAAACCCGGTCGCCCCAGTAGTTACAGATGCTAACGGGAAATATGAATTTACTAACCTAAAACCGGGTTCAAAATATGTAGTTGAGTTTACAAAACCAGCTGGTTACGAACCAACGGGTGCTGATAAAGGTACAGATGATACAAAAGACAGTGACGCAAATATCACCACAGGTAAATCTCCTGTAACAATACTCACATCAGGTGAAAACAATCCAACCATTGATGCAGGATTCTATCAACCTGCCAAATTGGGTGATTTTGCATTTGACGATAAAAACGGAAATGGTATCCAGGATAGTGGAGAACCAGGGATTCCGGGAGTTAAAGTTACACTAAACGGAACAGATGGCTTAGGAAACCCGGTTACAGCAATTACAACTACCGGAGCCGATGGCAAGTATGAGTTTGCAGGTTTGAAACCAGGCACTTACACGGTTACATTTGAAAAGCCTGCTCAATACACTACTACTGATCCAAATCAGGGTACAGATGATACAAAAGATAGTGATGCGGATAAAACAACAGGAACTACCGCTCCTGTAACACTTCAAAGCGGCGATAACAATACTACTTTGGATGCGGGATATTTCAAACCTGCAAGCTTAGGAGATTACGTATGGTTAGATAAAAACTATAATGGAGTTCAGGATTCGGGAGAAAGCCCATTAGCTGGTGTAACAGTAAAATTATTGGATGATACTGGTGCTCAGGCTAAAGATGCGAATGGAAACCCGGTAGCTGCATTTGTTACAGATGCCAACGGGAAATATGAATTTACAAATCTTAAACCAGGTTCAAAATATGTAGTTGAGTTTACAAAACCAGCTGGATACTCACCTACTGCTAAGGATAAAGGAACTGACGATACCAAGGATAGCGACGCTGACTTGGCTACCGGCAAATCACCAGTTGTAATTTTAAGTTCTGGTGAAAATAATCCGACTATCGATGCCGGTTTTTACCAGCCTGCAAAACTTGGAGATTTTGTTTTTGTTGATAAAAACGGAAATGGAATTCAGGATTCGGGAGAACCAGGTATTCAAAGTGTTACTGTAACATTAAATGGAACTGATGGTCAGGGTAATCCTGTAACAGCGTCGGTTGTAACAGGTGCTGATGGCAAATATGAATTCTCTGGCCTTAAACCAGGAGATTATAGTGTGACCTTTACTAAACCTTCCGGCTATACACCAACTGATGCTAATCAGGGAACTGATGATACTAAAGATAGTGACGCTGACAAAATAACCGGTAAGACTCCGACGGTTACACTTAATAGTGGAGATAACAACCCTACTTTAGACGCTGGATTCTTTATTCCTGCAAAATTGGGTGATTATGTTTGGTATGATTGGAATAATAACGGCATTCAGGATGTGGGTGAAACCCCAATTCAGGGTGCGGTTGTGAAACTTGTGGATCAATTAGGAAACCCTGCAAAAGATGCTGATGGAAATAATGTCGCCTCTGCAACAACTGATGTCAATGGCAAATATGAATTTTCAAATCTTAAGCCAGGCTTAACTTATGTAGTTCAGTTTACAGCTCCAAACGGGTATCAACCTTCCGCAAAAGATCAGGGAACAGATGATACAAAAGATAGTGATGCCGATCCAACTACCGGAAAATCTCAGCAAGTAGTTCTTACATCAGGTGAAAATAACCCAACTATTGATGCAGGATTTACACAGGTAGCCGACCTTGAGTTGGTTAAGACGGTGAGCAACGCGACACCAAATGTTGGAGACGTAGTAACGTTTACGATCAAAGTAGACAACAAGGGGCCACAGCCGGCAACGAATGTGGTGATAGAAGATGCAGTACCAAATGGTTATGAGGCTATAACAGCCATCAGCGGCGGTACACTAGCAGGTAGCACAATTACCTGGAATGTACCAAACATAGCTGTTAATGGCAGCACAAGTTTGACATTCAGTGCCAAAGTGAAAGCACCGGTACAGGGTAATGTATTCAACAACATTGCTAAGATCAAAGATGTAGATCAGTATGATCCGGACAGTGACCCGACCAATAATCCTGACAAGGACGGAGACGGCAGTGTAGG
>JAIUOF010000015.1 GCA_020161355.1 Bacteroidota bacterium
GCCTCCAGGGCAACCTTGGCTTTAAAGTTGCCATCAAAATTTCGTCGTTTGTTTTGCTTGCTCATGTTCCTAAATTTAAAAGGTGATTTCAATTATCGTACCTGTCTAAATTTTGGGGACCATTATAAAAGAAAGAAAAGCAACGGTAATCACAAATTTGAAAAAGGAAATTGTAGAGACGGTTGAACTCAAAAACGGCATAAAATATGCTTTCAAAGATAGCGAAGAAACGATTGCGATGTTAGCAGATTTTATCAAAACAGAAAGACAGTGTTGCGATTTCTTTAATTTTCAGCTTTCTGTTTCTGCCGAAAAAAAATATGTATATTTAGCATTGACTGGTCCAAAAGGAGTAAAAGATTTTATTAAGTCTGAACTAACATTATAACAATTATCATTCGTTTTAATCAAATAATTTTATGAAAATTCTATTAGTTTTTATTCTAAGTTTTAGCTTCTTCTTGAGCGATACACCAACCGCTCCATCTATTAATAGTAATGCGATTACTTTTGAATTGAAAAATATTGATGGAAAAACGGTTTCTTTAGAAAATTTCAAAGATTCAAAAGGTGTGATTCTTACTTTTTTGACTAATAATTACCCGATTGCGAAAATGTACCAAAATCGTGTAAAAGATTTGCAAGAAAAATATGCAAAGTTAGGTTTTCCTGTGATTGCGATTGACCCTGCCGATTCGAGGGAAGACATGAAAACCGTTGCCAATGAAAAAGGTTTTAATTTTGAATATTTGCACGATGCCGACCAAAAAATATCGTTTGCTTACGGTGCAATTGTCAATACGCATACGGTGATTTTGGTAAAAGAAAAAGGTGTTTACAAAATCGCCTACATCGGTGCAATTGATGATAATAGAGACGAAACCAAGATAACAACCAAATATGTTGAAACTGCCATCGCTTCGATTTTGGCAAAAGAAGAAATAAAAACCAAGACCAGTATTGCCAAAGGCTGTACGATTACTTATCGTAAATAAATAAAAATCTCATTATATACACTATAATGAGATTTTTTTAAATAGTTATTTAAGGATTTGCTTAAATAATTAATATATTTGTTACGTAATTCAAAACCATTAAATGGATAATCAAGAAATAAGTTGCATTAGAGCTTTTGCCGACCAAGTTCAGATTTACAACTGTAAGCAACAACTCAAAGTTGCCGAAAACTCATTTGCTAATCTTGCCCAAGTGCTAAATTTAGCAGGAAATGAAGTGCGTTTGAAAATTCTGTTTCTACTTAACCAAGAAAATGAACTTTGTCCTTGTGATATTTCTGATATTTTAGAAATGAGTGTACCTGCTGTTTCCCAGCATCTTCGTAAACTCAAAGATGCAAACCTTATTCAGTTTCGTAAAGTTGGGCAAACGATTTTTTATTCTCTAAAACCCAATCATTTAAAGGTAATAGAACCACTATTTCAGCATATTCAGCAAGCCGAATTAGCATTATGAAAACTACCACTTCGCTTCCAAATTTAAGTATTATTACAGCTTTGGCATCCTCATTGTGCTGTATTATGCCTGTTTTGGCTATTTTGGCTGGCACAACTGGCATTGCTTCCACTTTTTCGTGGCTCGACCCTGCAAGACCTTATTTTATTGGCTCAACAGCATTGATTTTAGGGTTGGCTTGGTATAAAAAACTAAAAACACAAAAACAAACAAGCGGCGAATCGCTCAATTGCAATTGTGAAACAGATAGTAAAGTATCATTTTTACAAACTAAAACATTTTTAACCATGATAACTATTTTGTCAATTTTACTCTTATCCTTTCCAAGTTACTCTCATTTATTTTTTCAAAAAACTGATAATAAAGTTACGATAAACCAAGCGGTGAAAAGCCAAAAAATTGAGTTTATAATTAGTGGTATGACCTGTACAGGTTGCGAAGTTCATGTGAAATCTGAAGTCAGTAAATTAAAAGGGATTATAATAGTACAAGTCTCGTATGAAAAAGGGAATGCAATTGTGGAATTTGATAACAAAAAAACAAATATTAAAGAAATCACAAAAGCAATTAATTCAACAGGTTACAAAGTTGTGAATCATAAAAATATATTTTAATGGTAAATATTAGTTTAGAATCAGAAATAACTTGTCCTAATTGTGGACACAAAAAATTAGAAATAATGCCAACTGATGCTTGCCAATATTTTTATGATTGTGAAAAATGTAAGCAAGTTTTAAAGCCACTTAATGGAGATTGTTGTGTTTTTTGTAGCTATGGAACTGTACCATGTCCGCCAATTCAACAAGACGCTAAATCGTGCTGTGGGGTGTAAAAAATAGAATTTGATTCTCAAAAGTTAAATAGAATCCAATTCTATATATCAAAATATATTTCCTTTTTGACTCCCTGTTGCACTTGTTTTTTGCATACTTTTGCTGTATGAAAATCCTTTCATTCATATTATCCATGTACGTACTTATACTTTCGTGTCTGCCTTGCGGAGATGTGGAAGACTGTAAAGTAGTGGATAATGACAAAATAGCTTTTTCAGAAACCAATCATACTAACCACCAAGAAGATACTGAAACTTGTTCACCTTTCTGTATTTGTGCTTGTTGTGGTACAAATATTGTCTTAAATTTTTCATTTTCCCCTCTCATTTCAGAGATAGCACAATGTTTTTTATCTGAAAAAGGGAAAATCAATTTCTACAATACTTCTTTTATTTCTGATTTCTACGGAAACATCTGGCAACCGCCCAAAATCTAATTCTTGAAAATTATTGCCATTTCTACTTGCTGATATTTTACTCAGCAGGATTCTTTGCTTATGGCTATCTATGAATTTTTTCAAAATTAGATTTAAAATATGTTAGATAAAATCATCCATTTTTCTATCCATAATAAATTTATTGTGGGTCTATTTACTTTGGCTTTGGTATTAGTTGGTATTTATAATTTAAGCCGACTGCCCATTGATGCCCTGCCCGACATTACCAATAATCAGGTACAAGTTATTACTACCGCTCCTACTTTGGCAACTCAAGAAGTGGAACAGTTTATTACTTACCCCATCGAACAAACGATGAAAACGATTCCTAAAATCGTAGAAATGCGTTCTTTAAGTCGTTTCGGATTAAGTGTAATTACCCTTGTTTTTGAGGAAAACGTAGATATTTATTGGGCAAGACAACAAATGAGCGAAAAGCTAAAAGATGCTGAAAGGCTTATTCCCAAAGGAGCAGGAATCCCCGAATTAGCCCCCATCACTACTGGACTGGGAGAAATATATCAATATGTAATTTATGCAAAAAAAGGTTATGAAAGTCAATACGATGCTTCAAAACTACGAAGCATTCAAGATTGGATAGTCAAACCACAATTGCTTGGTACGGCAGGAATTGCCGAAGTTACAACCTTGGGAGGTAGCCTAAAACAATACGAAATTGCAGTGCAGCCCGACCGACTGAAAAGTATGAATACCACCATCACTGATATTTTTGAGGCTCTCGAAAAAAACAACGAAAATACAGGGGGTGCATACATCGACAAACAACCTTATGTTTACTTTATCAGAGCTTTGGGCATGGTAAAAACTATTGCTGACATTGAAAAAATAGTAGTTAAAACCAATAATGGAATACCCATTCTGATTCGTGATGTGGCAAAAGTGCAAGAAGGGTCAGCTTTGAGATATGGAGCTGTAACCAAAGACGGTAAGGGCGAAGTAGTTGGAGGAATGGTACTGATGCTCAAAGGCGAAAACTCATCAGCGGTAGTTAATCGAACAAAGGCGAAGGTTGAACAAATCAGAAAATCATTGCCCGAAGGTGTTTCTCTTGAACCATTCATAGACCGTACAAAATTGGTTAATAATGCCATCAGTACAGTGGAAACCAATCTTTTTGAAGGAGCTTTAATTGTCATTTTTGTATTGGTTTTACTACTCGGCAATTGGCGTGCTGGTTTGGTGGTAGCTTCTGTAATTCCTTTGGCACTACTTTTTGCCGTAATAATGATGAATTTATTTGGTGTAAGTGGCAATTTAATGAGCTTGGGAGCAATAGATTTTGGTTTGATTGTAGATGGTGCGGTTATCATTGTAGAAGCAGTCATTCACCGATTACATCTGAATAAAGAAGGGCGACTCTCTGCCGAAGAAATGGATGAAGAAGTTTTACACGCATCAACAAAAATCAGAAACAGTGCTGCTTTTGGCGAGATTATTATTCTGATTGTTTACCTACCCATTTTGGCATTGGTTGGCACAGAGGGAAAGATGTTTAAGCCAATGGCTCAAACAGTTTCATTTGCTATTTTGGGAGCATTCATTTTGTCACTTACTTATGTTCCGATGGCTTCTGCTTTGTTTTTAAGTAAAAACATTAGCCATAAAAAGAATATTTCAGATAAAATAATTGATTTTATTTATCGCTTCTACCAACCTATTTTGGACAAAGCCTTGCAATTAAAAGCCATCATATTAAGTGCTTCGGTTGTCTTATTTTTAATTGCCTTGTTTGTTTTCAGCAGAATGGGCGGCGAATTTATTCCCACTTTAGAAGAAGGGGATTATGCCATCAATTTTAGAAATGCAGGGGGTAGTTCATTGAATATGAGTATTGAAACTTCAACAAAATTAGAAAAACTTCTAAAATCAAAGTTTCCTGAAGTGGTCGAAGTAGTTTCAAAAATTGGTTCTGCTGAAATACCAACTGACCCCATGCCCATAGAAACTGGTGATATGATTATCATTTTGAAAAGCAAAAAAGAATGGACAACCACCAAAGATTTCTATGAATTGGCTGATATGATGAAAGAGGAAATGGAGAAAATACCTGGCGTGAACTTTGAGGTTTCTCAACCGATTCAGATGCGTTTCAATGAATTAATGACGGGCGTAAGAAGTGATATTGCCATTAAGATTTTTGGAGAAGATTTAGAAAAATTGGCGGCAACGGCAAATACCACCATTGGATTAATTGGCAATATCGAAGGAGTTGCAGACACCAAAGCGGAACAAGTAACAGGTATGCCACAAATCACGGTTCGATATAATCCCGATAAACTGGCATTATACGGGCTAAATGTGGGCGATTTGAACAAAGTGGTACGTACAGGTTTCGCAGGGCAAGCCACAGGAACTGTTTACGAAGGCGAAAAACGTTATGATTTGGTAGTGAGGCTTGATAAAGATTTTCGTCAGGATATTTCTAATGTGAAAAATATATTTGTAAGCCTACCCAATGGCAATCAAATTCCTTTGGAGCAAGTAGCCGACGTGAATTTTGAACAAGGACCTGCACAAATAAGCCGTGAAGATGGCAGACGTAGAATTGTGATAGGCTTAAATGTACGTGGACGTGATGTGAAAAGCGTAGTCAATGACATACAAGCAAAATTGGATGCAAAACTCAAACTTCCCGAAGGCTATTATGTAACCTATGGTGGTCAATTTGAAAACTTGGTAGAAGCCAACAAACGCCTTGCCATAGCTGTACCCGTAGCTTTACTTTTGATTTTCGTATTGCTCTATTTCACTTTCAATTCCATCAAACAGTCTATATTGATTTTTACTGCCATTCCACTTTCTGCCATCGGAGGTGTTTTTGCCCTTTGGTTACGTGGAATGCCATTCAGTATTTCGGCAGGCATTGGTTTTATTGCTTTGTTTGGCGTGGCAGTTTTGAACGGAATTGTATTGATTGGATATTTCAATCAACTTAAAACCGAAGGTTATGATAATGTTTTAGAGAGAATCAAGGAAGGAACAAAAGTACGTTTACGACCTGTGGTAATGACTGCTGCCGTAGCCTCATTAGGTTTTTTACCTATGGCTTTGAGTAGCGGTGCTGGTGCAGAAGTACAAAAACCTTTGGCTACTGTTGTGATTGGTGGTTTAATTACGGCAACATTGCTCACCTTAATTGTATTACCAATTTTGTATTTGCTATTTGAAAAAGGGATAAAAAAGCCCAAAGTTCCCAAAATTGCGTCTATCATAATTTTGGGGTTCTTGTTTTCGGGTGGCTTTGCTCATGCTCAAACACCACTTAGTTTACAGCAAGCCATAGATTTAGGAACAAAAAATAATAGTTTAGTACAAGCCAATGAATTGGCAGTCAAGGTGCAAAATCAGCTAAAACCAACGGCAAAGGAGCTTCCAAAAACCAATGTAAATGCCATGCTTGGGCAATACAATACCCGAAGTTTTGACCAAAATTATAGCATTTCGCAAGGATTTAGCCCTTTTCAGTTTCAAGCAAAAAAAATACTTATCAATGAAAACATCAAAAGTAGTGAGCTGAAATTGATAATAACTAAACACGACATTGCTTTTCAGATTCGCCATTCTTGGAATACCATTTTGTATTTGATGGCAATTAATCAATTATTGGCTAAGCAAGATGATTATTTGCAACAATTTGTAAAAGCAGCAAATCTAAGACTCAAAACTGGTGAAAGTACATTGTTAGAAAAAACAACTGCCGAAACCAAGCAACAAGGGTTAGTTCAAGTCAGAAAGCAGAATGAAAGTTTGATTTTAAGTGAAAAAATTAGACTAAAAAACATTTTGAATATTAAAGACGACTTTACAATTGTCGAAACCGACTTTTTTCCGTCAAAGGCGATTATATCAGATACTAATTTTATCAATCAAAACCCTGTTTTAGCATTGGCAATACAACAAATTACGATAGCTTCGGCAAACAAAAATGTTGAAAAAGCTCTCGCAAAACCTGAGTTTTCGGCTGGATATTTTTTACAATCGCTCACAGGCATTCAAGAGATTGCTGATAAAACTGTTTTCTTCAACGGTGTTCCTCGTTTTCAAGGTGTGAGTTTGGGTATGAGTATTCCAATTTTCACTAAAGCCACTAAAGCTCGCATTCAAGCATCAGAAACCGAAATTCAAGTCCAACGAAAAAGTTCAGAATATCTCAAAAATCAACTGAATAGCCAACTTTTGCAGCAAATTCAAGAGCAAAAAAACAATCAATCTTTGATGGATTATTATGTACAATCTGCTTTGCCTAATGCTGAAATAATCACAAAAAATGCTACAAAAGCCTATCAAAGTGGAGAAGTAGGTTATGTAGAATATCTACAAAGTTTAGAAACTGTGTTAAACATTCAGCAAAACTATTTGCACGCAATCAATGCTTTCAACCAAAATACAATCAATATTCAATATTTGTTAAACAATTAATTTTAAGCAAATGAAAATCAATCATCAATATAAATTTTTATTAGTTATATTCAGTTTGTTTCTTTTCGTTTCTTGCAATAAAAAAGCCGCAGAAACAGTAACAGAAGAAGAACACCACGACGAAACTGGTGTAGTCGAATTGACACCCATGCAAGTAAAATCAGCTCAAATAGTTTTCGGAATTTTTGAAAAGAAAAACCTAAGTGAAGTTATCACAGCCAATGGATACACCAAACTTCCCCCTCAAAATCAAGCTGATGTTTCGGTTTTTTTGGGTGGAATTATCAAAACAATTGCTGTTATTGAGGGGCAATTTGTAAAAAAAGGGCAGACATTGGCAACATTTCAGAGCATGGAATTCAACAATATTCGTTTAGCAAAAGCCAAATTGACCGAAGAATTGCAGCAAGCCAAAGTAAGCAAAGATTTTTTAGAGTTGGAATTTGCTCGTCAGAAAGAATTGAGCGATGAAAATGTAACGGCAAAAAAAACCTTTCAAAAAATCAATACTGAGCTTGAAACAATCAAGAATAAAATCAAAAATACTGAAAATCAAATAATTATTTTAGACCAAAACCTTTCGCTGGGTGGTAATGACAATGCTTCAATACTTTCTATTGTAGCTCCTATTTCGGGCTATATAACAGAAGTGAAAGTGAAAATTGGGAGTAGTATTTCAGCTAATAATACATTATTCTCCATTGTAGATAATTCTAAAATGCACGTTGATTTGTTGGTTTATGAAAAAGACCTATTCCGTATAAAAGTAGGGCAAAGTGTTCGGTTTGTTTTGACTAATCAAGGAAACCAAGAAATTATCGGACGGATTTTTAGTGTTGGAAAGGCTTTTCAAAATGAATCAAAATCAGTGGCAGTTCATGCCGCCATCAATAATTCTACGATTGGACTGATTCCAGGAATGTATGTCAATGCCTTAATTGATATTGGTAAAAATGATGTAGAAACTTTGCCAATAGATGCTATTGCCAAAGCTGAAGGTAAGGAGTTTATTTTTATTCAAGAAGAACATGATGAAGAGCCAAAGAGCAAAGGACAAGAGGTTGATACGGGTGTTCATTTCAAGCGAATTGAAGTGAAAACAGGAACAACTCAATTGGGGTTTGTGCAAGTAACGCCTTTGCAAGAAATACCTGCTGGAGCAAAAATAGTGGCAAAAGGTGCTTACTATTTGCAATCTACTATGTCGAATTCGGAAGGCGGTGATGAGCATAATCACTAATTTGTTTTTTTAATTTTAAAATTCAGAACAATGGAACATAAACACATTTATGACAAGGACGGCAAACAACTTTGTTGTACGCAAGAAGAAAAAATCAATATGGTAGCCAATAAACAATTAAAGAAAGAACACAAAGAGGTAGGTTGTTGTGCAATTGATGAACCAAAACACGATGAGCATACCGATGATGATGGACACGGCCATTCGGGAGGAAATGAAAGCACTTTCAAAATGTTTTTGCCAGCCATCATTAGCTTGGCTTTATTACTCATTGCCATTGCATTAGATAATTATTTCCCTCAATCGTGGTTTACAGGTTGGGTTCGGATTATTTGGTATGGTGTTGCTTACTTACCTGTTGGTTTTCCCGTGCTAAAAGAAGCAATAGAAAGCATTGGTAAAGGAGAAATCTTTTCTGAATTTTTGTTAATGAGCATTGCCACCATCGGAGCATTTGCCATTGGCGAATATCCCGAAGGTGTAGCAGTGATGTTATTTTATTCGGTAGGGGAGGTTTTTCAAGGATTGGCCGTAAAAAGAGCCAAGGCCAATATTAAAAGTTTGCTTGATCAAAGACCTGATGAGGTTACGATTTTGCAAAACAATGTAGCCACCACCATCAAAGCAGGCTTAGCAAAAATTGGAGATATCATTCAACTAAAGCCAGGTGAAAAATTAGGATTAGACGGTGAATTACTGTCAGAGACGGCATCCTTCAATACCGCAGCACTTACAGGCGAGAGCAAGCCTGACACCAAAGCCAAAGGCGAAACGGTGTTGGCTGGAATGATAAATCTCAATACTGTTTCTCAAGTAAAAGTTACGACTGACTATAAAGATAGCAAATTGAGCAAAATCTTGGAAATGGTGCAAAACGCCACAGCTCAAAAAGCACCAACAGAGCTTTTTATTAGGAAATTTGCAAAAATCTATACACCGATTGTGGTGTTGTTGGCTGTCTTAATTACAGTTTTGCCGTACTTTTTCGTAGAAAATTATCAGTTTAGCCAATGGCTTTACCGAGCTTTGGTTTTCTTAGTTATTTCATGCCCTTGTGCTTTGGTTATTTCAATTCCTTTGGGCTATTTTGGTGGAATTGGTGCAGCCAGCAAGAATGGTATTTTGTTCAAAGGAAGTAACTTTTTAGACATTATCGCCAATATTCAAAACGTGGTGATGGACAAAACAGGTACAATGACTGAAGGGGTGTTTAAAGTACAAGAAGTTATCATAAAGCAAGATTTTAATAAAGATGAAATCTTAAAAATGGTTAATGCCTTAGAAAGTCAAAGTACACATCCAGTGGCTACTGCCATTCATAATTTTGTTGGAGAGATTGACTCGACCATCGAACTGAAAAATGTAGAAGAAATTTCAGGACATGGACTTAAAGCTGAAATAAATGACAAAGAATTATTAGTAGGCAATTTCAAATTGATGGATAAATTTTCAATCGCTTATGATATTGACCCAACAACCATTGTTTACACCCTTATTGCAATTGCTTATGATAAAAAGTTTGTAGGCTACCTCACTATTGCCGATAGTATCAAAGAAGATGCCCAAGAAACAGTAAATAAGCTGAAAGCATTAGGAGTAAATACCACCATGCTCAGTGGCGACAAAAGTAATGTTGTGAAATTTGTTGCGGATAAATTGGGAATAATAAATTCGTTTGGAGATTTGTTGCCTGAGGACAAGGTAAATAAAGTAAAAGAACTCAAAGCTAAAGGTGAGTCGGTTGCCTTCGTTGGTGATGGTGTAAACGATGCTCCAGTGGTGGCTCTCAGTGATGTGGGCATTGCTATGGGTGGCTTAGGCAGCGATGCCACCATTGAAACGGCAGACGTAGTAATACAAGACGATATGCCTTCAAAAATACCTATGGCTATAAATATAGGAAAACAGACCAAGAAAATTGTTTGGCAAAACATCGTATTGGCTTTTGGTGTAAAAGCTATCGTATTGGCACTTGGGGCAGGCGGTTTAGCCACCATGTGGGAGGCGGTTTTTGCAGATGTAGGAGTTGCACTTTTAGCAATTTTGAATGCTGTCAGGATTCAAAATATGAAGTTTTAGCAATTGAATTTGCCGATTTTTCAAATCGACCTAGTTCACGCTTTGGCATTAATCTAGGTCGATTTTTTTAAGTTTTAGTCAACTTTTCCATTAAATAAATATTTTCTTCGAAAACATTTTTTATTTTTGCTCGTTATTTTTATTCAAATGACTAATTTTTTCAAAATACTGTTCGCACTTGTAATCCTATGGACTTCGTTTAGTTCATTAGACGCTGTGGCTTGCGGTAAAATGAAAGATACTTCTGAAAAAAAGTCTTGTTGTAAATCTGGAAAGAAGGACTGTTGTAAAACAAAAAAAGTAGCTGAAAATCAAAAAAAACATGATGATTGTGGTGGAAAGTGTACCCATCCATCTTGCAAATGTGGGGTTTTGTTAACCCTTACAATAATACCATCGACTTTAGATATCCAATACGATTTCCAATTTTTGTACAAAGAAATTTCGATTTCTTTCCTTCACGTTTCAGATACAACCGCTGGTTTTTACAGCAATTGGCAACCTCCAAAAATAAGCTGATTCATTCTTCTCATGGGATAATTACGTCTTTTTGAGACTGTTAACCCTTTTTTTTTACATTATTTTAATTTTTTCAAATGAAATCAATACCAAAAATATTGATAACAATCTTTATATTGTTGTCAGTTGTAGCATGTAAAGCTCAAATAAAAAATGCATTATCAGAAACTGTTAAAATTTATGGAAATTGCGAAATGTGTGAGGCAACCATTGAAAAAGCTGGCAACGTAAAAAAAATCGCAGAAGTAGATTGGAACGAAGAAACCAAAATGGCTACGCTTACTTTTGATTCAAAAAAGACCAATCGAGATGAAATTTTAAAAAGGATTGCTTTAGCTGGCTATGACAGCGACAGCTATCTCGCTCCGCTTGATACTTATTCCCAGCTCCCTTCTTGTTGTCAATATGAAAGGAAAGTAAAGTTGACGGAAAACAAAGAATCTGTTGCAGCCACAGTTTCTAAAACTGACATGCATGACCACTCGGACATGCCGGCACAGAAGCAGGAAATACAAACTTTGAAAGCAGTTTTTGATAATTATTTTGCTTTAAAAGATGCTTTGATAAAAACAGATGGAGGGTTAGCATCAAACAAAGCTGGTGAACTTTTATCCGCAATCTCAGCTGTTAAAATGGAAAAACTTACCGCTGAAGAACATACTGTTTGGATGAAAGTGGTGAAGGATTTGGGTCTTGATGCAGAGCATATTGCCGATACAAAAGACCCAAGTCATCAGAGAGAGCATTTTATACCGCTTTCAAAAAACATGTATCAGCTCATAAAAGTATCAAAGCAAGCATCGCCTGTTTATTATCAATTCTGCCCCATGGCCAACGACGGAAAAGGAGCCAATTGGCTTAGCAAAGAAAATTCCGTGAAGAACCCATATTATGGTTCTATGATGTTAACCTGCGGTAGCACAATAGAAACCATAAAATGAAACATTCATGACTAGGACTTTAGACACACTGGGAAATGATTATTTCTTAGCGTCAAAGCGTCTTAGCAGTAAATTATAAACATATGAAACGAAAAGATTTTTTAAAAACCTTAGGATTTGGTTCAGCGAGTTTGCTCACATCTGCTGGCGTTTTGTCCTCGTGCATGAGCGGCATGAACCATGGCGATGCCGTTGTTCCTCAAGTAAATACCGGATTGTTTATTAATCCTTTAAAAATCCCCAAAACAGTTTCTGGAAATACATCTTTAGTAACTCAAAATACTTCAGAGGCTCTTTTGTCGGCATCAAAAGTAAATGTGCTAGGTTATGGAGAGGGCATTTTAGGACCCACCATTAGGGTAAAAAAAGGAGATAATGTAAATATCAATTTGCTCAATAAGTTATCAGATCATTCGAATATCCATTGGCATGGCCTTAAAATCCCTGCCGACATGGACGGGCATCCCGACCAAATGGTGATGTCAAATGAGTCCTTCAATTATAAATTTTCTGTCAACCAGCAGGCTGGACTCAATTGGTATCATCCACATGTGCACAAATCTACTGCGGTGCAAGTTACGCAAGGATTGGCGGGGCTTTTTATAGTGGAGTCGGACGAAGAAAAGTCATTAGCTTTGCCAAGTGGAGAATTTGAAGTACCACTGATAATTCAAGACAAAAGAATAGCAAGCGATGGTACAATAAAATATAGCCCGACCATGATGGAAATTATGTCGGGTTATTTGGGAGAAAATATACTGGTCAATGGCACACATAAACCATTTTTAGATGTTTCCACCCGTTTTTACAGATTCAGGATTTTAAATGGTTCCTCTGCAAGAATTTATAATTTAAGTCTAAGTAATTCGGCTGAATTTTATGTGATTGGTTCGGATGGCGGAATTTTGCCTCAGCCAGAAAAAGTAAAAAATGTCATTTTGGGTTCGGGCGAAAGGTTAGATATTCTGGTAGACTTTTCGACAATGAAAGTCGGAGAGGTGGTTTCCCTAAAAAGCGAGACATTTTTTACAATGGGAAACGCCCAAGGCAATCAACCTTTTGACATCTTGGCTTTTAATATTAAACGTCAAGAAAACAATACCTTCAAGCTGCCGAGTACTTTAATTCCAGTTCCGAAACTTCCTTCGACTAGCATTAAAAGGGTTTTTACGCTGAAAATGGATATGATGAGCAGTGATGGAATGCATAAAATTAACGGGAAGGTTTTCAAATCTGGAAGGATAGACGAGACAGTTACACTTGGGTCAACAGAGATATGGGAATTTGATAATTCTACTGGAGATGAGGCTCATCCCATGCATATTCATGGTGTAATGTTCCAAGTTGTTGCTCGAATGGGTGGAAGGAATGTCATTCTACCGCATGAAAAAGGATGGAAAGACACAGTTCTTGTAGCTCCCGGTGAGAAAGTCCAAGTCGCAATGACATTTGAAATTAGTGGAAAATTTGTTTTTCATTGCCATAATCTTGAACATGAAGATGATGGCATGATGTTAAATTTTGAAGTAAAATGAAAATTTTTATTAAAAATATGGTTTGCCCACGCTGCATTTTAGTAGTAAAAATGGAATTGGATAGACTATCTATCAATTACACTAATGTAGACTTTGGTGAAATAGATTTGGCTAATGAACTTAATGAGAAACAAATGAATGAATTAGAAAGTGTTTTGAATGAATTAGGTTTCGAAATATTGAATGATAAAAAAAACAAGATGGTGGAGAATGTGAAGATTTTAATTGTTAAACTCATTCATGAACAAGATAATAACCTTAGAATAAACCTGTCTGATTATTTGTCATCCAATTTAGGGGTGGAATACCATTCACTAACTTCATTATTTTCTGAAATAGAGGGTTATACAATTGAACAATTTTTTATTTCACAAAAAATAGAAAAAGTAAAGGAATTGTTGGTTTATAATGAATTGACATTAAGTGAAATTGCCTTTCGTTTAAATTATAGTAGTGTAGCACATCTTAGCAATCAATTTAAAAAAACAACAAAGCTGACCCCATCTGAATTTAAAAGATTGGGAAATCATAAAAGGAAATCTATTGGTATTATTTAGAAAATACTAGGGCGAAAAAGTTGTAACTATTATGTAAAATTGTGTAACACAATAGCCGATTAAGAATAATACTTTTACATCATAAATCAAAAAAAACAAATGAAAAAATTCAAAAAATTAATATTGATGGTTATAGTAACCGTTTCTATTATTCCTTTTTTTGCAAAAGCACAGGAAGGTAATTATAAGCACCCCATCATGAGTATTGACTCAAAAGGTAAAATTGAACGGGGTGGGGTAGTGATCGGTCAAATCACTAAAGACAATGTAATCAATGATGCTAAAGGAAACAAAATTGCTTATGTGGATGGCCAAGGAAATTTGGTTGATGCCAAAGGAAAATTGATGGGTCGAAGGGGGAAAGATGGGAAAACGTACCATAATGTTAATGGTGATTTGACAATCAGTGTTAAAGACAATGGAAAAACTTGTAATGTATTTGATGGAAATGGAGATAAGATTGGTAACATTCATTCCAGCTATAAGGGCATGGCCTGTGTTTTATATTGTTTTCAAAACGATATGGACATGAAAGATCACTCAAAAATGAAAGATGCAAAATATGCCTGCCCAATGCACCCTGAAGTTACTGGAATGGAAGGCGATAAATGCCACAAGTGTGGTATGAAGTTAACTAAAGCAAGCAAAAAATAATAGCATGACCCATAACTATCAAATAACAGGGATGTCATGCAATGGTTGTCGTACAAAAGTAGAAAACACCCTTAACGCAATTGAGGGTGTTTCTGCCGTTGTAACATTATCACCCCCGCTGGCAGTCATTACAATGGAAAATCACATTTCTACCAAAAAGTTTCAGGATTCACTTTCGGCTGTTGGAAATTATACAATAGAAGATGCTCATGCCCTGATTACCAATTGGCAAAATGAAATTACGAAAGTAACGAATTTAGCCAATGAAGATATAATAAAACCTTCTAACCACGGCAATGGCAAATTTTACTGCCCAATGCATTGTGAGGGTGAAAAATTATACGATAAGGCTGGAGATTGCCCTGTATGTGGTATGGATTTGGTACAACAAGCTAGTATTTCCCAAAAAACGGAATATACTTGTCCTATGCACCCTGAAATCATACGGGACGAAGCTGGTGCATGCCCAATTTGTGGAATGGATTTAGTGCCGAAATCCGCAAGCGAAACAGAAGATAACAAGACTTACAAGGACTTGTTAAGAAAAATGAAAATTGCAGTTGCTTTTACAGTTCCAGTATTTGCAATAGCTATGTCAGCCATGTTACCCAATGACCCATTAATGAAAATAATGAAACATGCAGCGTGGAATTGGGTGCAATTTATTTTAACACTTCCAGTAGTTTTTTATGCATGTTGGATGTTTTTTGTGCGTGCTTGGAAATCTATTATTACTTGGAATCTGAATATGTTTACCCTTGTGGGTATCGGAACTGGGGTGGCTTTCTTATTTAGTGTTGTCGGAATGCTGTTTCCAAATCTTTTCCCCAACGAATTCAAAAGCGAAACGGGCACAGTCCATCTGTATTTTGAAGCCACAACTGTAATTTTGACTTTGGTTTTACTAGGTCAATTGTTAGAAGCACGAGCCCATAGCCAAACAAGCGGAGCAATCAAAGAATTACTAAAATTAGCCCCAACCGAAGCTACTTTAGTAATAGATGGAAAAGATAAAATAATTTCAATTCACGACATTAAAAAGGGGGATTTGTTACGCCTAAAACCTGGCGATAAAATTCCTGTGGATGGAAAAATAACAATTGGTGAAGGTTCTATTGACGAATCAATGATTACAGGTGAGCCAATTCCAGTAGATAAAAAAGTGGGCGATTCTGTAAGTTCGGGAACAATCAATGCCAACAAATCATTTGTAATGGTTGCTGAAAAAATAGGTTCTGAAACCTTACTTTCTCAGATAATTCAGATGGTCAATGAAGCCAGCCGCTCCAAAGCACCCATCCAAAAATTAGCGGATAGTATTTCTAAATATTTTGTACCAATCGTTGTAGTTATTTCCATCATTACATTTTTGGGTTGGGCAAAATTTGGGCCTGAGCCGGCCTTGGTTTATGGTTTCATAAATGCCATAGCTGTTTTAATTATTGCTTGCCCTTGTGCATTAGGCTTAGCTACGCCTATGTCAGTAATGGTGGGTGTTGGCAAGGGTGCATCTTCAGGCGTTTTAATAAAAAATGCCGAAGCTTTAGAAAATTTAAACAAAGTAAATGTTTTAATCATTGATAAAACAGGCACCATTACCGAAGGCAAACCTTCGGTCGAAAAAATATATGCAACGCAACAAAATAAAGATTTACTACAAGACATCGCTTCATTAAATCAATACAGTGAGCATCCATTAGCTGAAGCAGTTGTAAAATATGCCCAAGAAAAAAAGATTTCGTTGATTGAGGTAAAAGACTTCGAGGCAATTGCAGGAAAAGGAGTAATCGGGACAGTTAATAATAGAAAGGTAGCACTTGGCAACAAAGCCCTTATGGCACAAGTTGCAGCAAGTGTATCTGAGGAATTAGAAAACAATATTATTGTAGAGCAGAAATTAGGTAAAACTGTGTCTTATATTGCTGTTAATGGCATTGCAGAAGGATTTGTATCCATTACTGATGCCATCAAAATAACTAGTAAAGCAGCCATACAAGAACTAATGCAACAAGGTGTGGAAGTTATCATGCTGACTGGAGATAATGAAAATACTGCAAAATCGGTGGCGACTGAGCTGAGTTTAAGTGCATACAAAGCTGGTTGTTTGCCTGAAGATAAATTGAAAGAAATAAAACGCCTTCAAGGATTAGGAAAAGTAGTAGCGATGGCTGGCGATGGTATCAATGATGCTCCTGCATTGGCTCAGGCGGATATTGGAATCGCAATGGGAACAGGAACGGATGTTGCTATAGAAAGTGCCAAAATAACTTTGGTAAAAGGTGATTTACAAGGAATTGTAAAAGCCAAGAATTTAAGCCACGCAGTGATGAAAAACATCAAGCAAAACTTATTCTTTGCCTTTATTTACAATATACTTGGCGTGCCAATTGCCGCAGGGGTTTTATTTCCATTTTTTGGTATACTATTATCGCCTATGATTGCAGCTCTCGCCATGAGTTTTAGTTCGGTTTCTGTAATAGTAAACGCATTAAGGTTAAGGAGTATTAAACTTTAAAAAAAAAGAAATGCTCAAAATAGTTAAATAAAATATTTCTCAAAAAATTCTGTCAGAAATCTTTTGCTGAAACAACTATCGCTTGAAACCTATTATATGAAAACATTTATACCTGCTTTAAAATTTGAAAAACTAACTGGTTTTTATGATAAAATAATGCACCTTACAATGCCAGAAAAAGCATTTAAGAACGCCTTAATCGAACAAGCGAGAATCAAGTCAGGAGACCATATATTAGATTTCGGGTGCGGAACACTTACATTATCATTGATGATGAAGCAACAGTGCCTAGAGGCTTTCATTACTGGAATTGATGTAGATGAAAAAGTTTTGACAATAGCTGAAAATAAAAGAACTGATTCAGGTTTTGAAATCAGATTAGATAAATACGATGGGAAATTTTTACCTTATTCAGATGAAACATTTGATAAAGTGGTTTCAAGTTTGGTATTCCATCACCTCACAACTGTTCAAAAAAAACAGGCCATCAGAGAAATTTACAGGATTTTAAAGCCCGATGGCGAAATACACATAGCAGATTGGGGTAAACCTTCAAATTTATTAATGGAGGCTCTTTTTTTCTTTTTAAGGCTTTTCGATGGTTTTGAAAACACTTCTGTGAATTGGAAAGGGGAGCTTCTTAATTATTTGACAGGCAATGGCTTTAAATATACTATTGAATGCAAAAAATATGATACCCTATTTGGTACACTTAGACTATTAAAAGCAAGGAAATGAACAATATTTTAACCAATATTATTAATCAATACAAAAATGATAGTCAGAGTGTTTATAATACTTGGTTTATTGACAACGACCAACGCTTAAAGGCATTTCGCACCATTCGAAGGGGAGTTTTACAAGTAGTGGAAGACATTAAAAATAAAACTTTTCCGAATGATTTTAAGGGCAGTTCGTTAGAGCTTGTTTTGAATTGTATTGCCGAACAAAAACAAGTTTTTGTAGGTGTGTCGCATCCGTTTTATTGGAAACCTAAACTTAGGATTCCTGATATTTATGAAAATCAAAACAACAAAACTACTTTTGGTCAATTTCTCGAAAACTGTATCAACGCTAAAAGCGAGGAACAAATCATCAAAGAAATTGTACGATTAGATGCCCTTAAAATCAAAGGTTTAGGTCCAGCTGTCGGCAGTATTTTGTATTTTTTACACCCAACCTTTTTTCCCCCTTTCAATACAGCAATTGTCAATGGCTTCAATACCTTGTTTAATGATAAAAAGAAATTAGGCTCATGGTCTGAATATTTAAAAATTAGGGAAGTTTTGATTGAAACCAATCAAAAACATAAAACCGATTTATCAAATGATTTAGGAGCAATTGCTGGACTTTGTTTTGAAATTGGAACTCAAAAAATGCTTATTGGCAATGATGAATATTTGAGCGAGGAAGAGCGAAATAAATTTGAAAAAAGCATCGAAAAACGCCAAAAAGAAATTAGAGATGAAAAAATAGAAGAAAATCTTCATTCTGAAATGCAATTTCATTTATTGAAAATTGGCCAAAGTTTGGGCTATGATGCTTTTGTAGCCTCTAATGACCGTTCTAGGTCTTTTGATGGCAAAAATTTTTCGTTTATGAGTCCTGATAAATTTCCTGCGATTGATTGCGACAAAGACACAGCAAACACCATCAAATTGATTGATGTTTTGTGGTTTGAAAAAGGCACAAACAATGTCATTTGTGCCTTTGAAGTAGAAAAAAGTACAAGTATTTATTCAGGAATTTTAAGATTGACTGACCTTTCCTATTCAATTGCTGATGGTGATGAAATCTTTTATTTAGTTATTCCTGAAAGTCGTGAAAAGGATGTGATGATGCAACTTTCACGTCCTTCAATCAAACAAATTAAAACACCTATAAAATACATATTATTTACAGAGTTACGCCAAAATTGTGATGCCCTTTGCCGATTTGGTGATAGTCATAGAATCATGGAAAAAATCTCAAAAACTTTTTAAACTTAATAACAATTTCAAAATGAAAAAAACTATTATTTTCTCAATTATCACTAGCCTTTTTTTTGCTTGTAATTCAAAACCTGACTCTCACGACAGACACAATCATGAAGCAGACACTGCAAAAACGGAAGTAAAAATAGCAATGCCTCAAACGGATAGTTTACATGCAGAACATAATAAAACAACTGAATCTTCGGCAAAATCAAATTATGACTTGATTTTGATTGATTATCTTAATTTAAAAAATGCCTTGGTAAAAGACGATAGCAAAGCTGCGGCGGATGCGGGCAATGCTATTTTAGCAACTCTTAAAAAATTTGACAATAGTACTTCAAAAAGCAATAAGGAAATTATAGAAATATTTGAAAGTATAAAAGAAAATGCAGAGCATATAAAAGATAACAACGGTAAAATTGACCACCAAAGAGAACATTTTGCCATGATAAGCAAAGATATGATTGATTTGATAGCCATTTCGGGTACATCAAAAAAACTTTACCAAGATTTTTGCCCAATGTTCAATGACAGTAAAGGTGCTGCTTGGTTAAGCGAAACAAAAGGAATTAAAAATCCATATTATGGTGCTGAAATGCTTACCTGCGGTTCTGTAAAAAAAGAATATTAAATAATTAAAAATGGTAGAAAAATTAATTTCAATATCACTAAAAAATAGGGCAATAGTGCTACTATTAGCAGCGGCACTATTTGCCTATGGTGTCTATTCTATTCAAAAGAATCCAATAGATGCCATTCCTGATTTAAGTGAAAATCAGGTAATAGTTTTTACGGAATGGATGGGAAGAAGTCCACAAGTGATTGAAGACCAGGTTACCTACCCATTGGTAAGCAATCTGCAAGGTATCCCCAAAATAAAAAATGTAAGGGGTACATCAATGTTCGGGATGAGTTTTGTTTATATCATTTTTGAAGACGATGTTGATATTTATTGGGCAAGAACAAGAGTATTAGAAAGGTTGAATTACGCCCAAAGACTATTACCGCAAGGTGTTACTCCATCCTTAGGTCCCGACGGCACGGGTGTTGGTCATATCTTTTGGTATCATATTGATGCACCCAAAATGGATTTGGGAGAACAAAGGGCTTTACAAGATTGGTATGTAAAACTTGCCTTACAAACAGTGCCTGGGGTGGCTGAGGTAGCATCATTTGGCGGCTTTGAAAAACAGTATCAAATAATAGTAGACCCTGTCAAACTTCAATATTACAATATCACTTTGATGGATGTGATGAATAAAATAAAGGCAAACAATAATGATGTGGGTGGGAGAAAGTTTGAAATGAGCAATATGGCATATATTATTAGGGGGCTTGGGTATATTAAAAATTTAGAGGATATAGAAAATACGGCTATTAGTAATAATAATGGCATTCCTGTCAGAGTAAAAGATATTGGTTCGGTGCAAATGGGTGGTGATTTACGTTTGGGCATTTTTGATATGGATGGTAAGGGTGAGGTTGTAGGAGGAATTGTAGTTATGAGATATGGAGAAAATGCCGATAAAGTAATTACAGGGGTAAAAGAAAAAATGAAAGAAGTTCAAAAAGGCTTACCAGAAGGTGTTTTATTTAAAACGTCTTACGATAGAAGTACGCTCATAAAAGCGGCTATTGAATCAGTAAAAGGCACTTTGATTGAAGAAATGATAACGGTATCTATTGTAGTATTCATTTTTCTGTTTCATTGGCGTAGTGCATTAATAATTCTTATACAATTGCCAATATCGGTTGCCGCTGGCTTTATTTTCCTTGAAATGTTTGGTATTTCCTCAAATATAATGTCATTAACAGGGATTGCTTTGGCTATAGGCGTAGTAGTTGATGACGGAATCGTAATGGTTGAAAATGCGTACAGACATATAAGTCACGCTCAAGAATTAAAAAAATAAAGCAATGAACTTAAATATAAAAAAAATATTTGCCAAACAAATAGACCCATTGAGTGCGGATGAAAAAATGCAAATTATTGAATCCTCTTCTAAACAGGTGGGGCCAGGCGTTTTTTATTCAACTATTATTGTGGTTACCTCTTTTCTTCCTGTTTTTTTGCTAACGGGTATGGAAGGAAAACTGTTTCATCCATTAGCTTGGACAAAAACTTTTATCTTACTCGTTGATGCTTTTTTGGCAATTACACTTACTCCAGTATTAATCTCTTTGCTTTTAAAAGGTAAACTAAAACCTGAAGAGGCGAACCCCATTACTCGTTTTTTAGAGAAAATATATACTCCAATATTAAGGGTTTGCCTAACATGGAGAAAAACTACAATTTTATTAAATGTAGTGGCTTTAGTAATTGGGGGGATAATGATGACTAAATTAGGTTCTGAATTTATGCCTCCTTTAGATGAAGGTTCGCTACTATTTATGCCAGTAACGTTACCTGATGTTTCAAATTCTGAAACTAAAAGAATATTGCAAGTGCAGGATAAAATTATAAGGTCTGTACCCGAAGTAGTTCACGTTTTAGGAAAAGCAGGAAGAGCAAACACCGCAACAGATAATTCACCTATCAGTATGATTGAAACAATTATTTTACTAAAACCACAAAATGAGTGGCGTAAAGGGATTACTAAAAATGATATTATAAATGAACTGAATGCAAAAATTCAAATACCTGGCACAACCAATGGCTGGACAATGCCAATCATTAATCGCATAAATATGCTTTCAACTGGTATTCGTACCGATGTAGGAGTAAAGGTATATGGTCAGAATTTAGATACTATTTATGCGTTTTCTCAAAAAATAAAAAAAGAATTACAAGGAATAGATGGTGTGAAAGATTTATATGTTGAGCCTATTACAGGGGGAAAGTATATTGATATTACCATAAAAAGAGATGAAATTGGAAGATATGGACTATCTATTGACGATGTAAATGCAGTAGTTGAAAGTGCATTAGGTGGTATGAAACTTACCACCACAATAGAAGGAAGGCAAAGGTTTTCTGTGAATGCCAGATACGGACAAGACTTTAGAAACAGCCTTGTCGCATTGAAAAGGTTGCAAGTACAAACAATGCAATATGGGACAATTCCATTAGAATCCATTGCAGATATTTCTTTAAGTGATGGGCCTCCTATGATAAATTCTGAAAATGCAATGTTGCGAGGTACAGTTTTATTTAATGTCCGAGAACGAGATTTAGGCAGTACTGTAACTGAAACACAGAAAAAACTTAATGCACTTCTTACCAAGTTACCAAAAGGGTATTTCATAGAATGGAGTGGTCAATGGGAAAATCAAATTCGGGCAAACCGTACTTTAAAATTGATAATGCCTATTGTGATATTAATCATTTTTATGGTTTTATATTTTACCTATCATTCTTTTAAAGAATCATTAATTACGATGATTACCGTGCCATTTGCGTTAGTTGGAGGTGTTTTTATGGTTTATTTTTATAATATTAATTTATCCGTTGCAGTGGCGGTTGGTTTTATTGCTCTTTTTGGAATGGCAATTGAGACAGCTATGTTAATGACAATCTATCTAAATGCTTCAATGATAGAAATGGTTAAAGAACATGGCAATTCAAAAGAGACACTTAATCCATCAATAATAAGAAAATTTGTAATGGATGGCTCCACCAAAAGACTTCGCCCGAAGCTAATGACAGTCAGTGTAGGATTATTTGGTCTGATTCCAATATTATGGGCCACGGGCGTAGGTAGTGATATGATGCGACCCATCTCAATCCCATTAATTGGTGGCACGATTACCTCTACTATCTATGTGTTACTTATCACACCAGTAGTGTTTGAAATAATAAAGGAAAGAGAATTATTACGTAAAGGTAAAATTGAACTATTAGATGTTAAAGAATAGAAGTTTTATATTAAGCCTTTTTATATTCATTTCAGAATATGGCTATGGACAAACACTTTCATTAAAAGCCATTATTGATAGTGTTGAAAAAAATCATCCCGTAGTGGAAATGTACAAAAATGAGATACGCTCGATGGATGAAGCAGCTTTAGGGGCTAAAAGTTGGATGCCACCAACCGCAGGTATCGGGCAATTTATGACTCCCTATAATGTAAACCTTTGGAAAAGAAATGGTGATATGTTAGGTATGGGTTCGGTTATGTTATCTGCAGAACAGATGTTTCCAAACAAAAAGAAACTGAACGCTGACGAAGCCTATATGAAAGCTATGTCTTCTGTTGAAAAGGAAAAGAAAAATGCAGACTTAAATGAACTGGTACAACAGGCCAAACAATACTATTATGATTGGATAATTTTGCAAAAAAGACTTATCGTATCCAAAGCCAATCAAGAACTGTTAGAGTTTATGATTAAAAATGCAGAATTAAGGTATAAAAATGGACTTGAAAAAATTAGTGCTTACTATAAAGCCAAAGCGGCATTAGGCTATTCTCAAAATATGCAATTGATGTATGAAAGCGAAATACGAGACCGAAGGATAAAGTTAAATGCCTTAATGAACAAAAATTCATTTTCTTACTTTCAAATTGACACATCTATTGTCTGGAATGATTATTCTTCATTCAGCTTTGATAGTACATTGTTTTATAACAATAGAAGCGATTTGAAAGCCATTGATAAGCAAACCAATCTAAATACATTAAAAATAGAAACAGAAAAAGCAAGTTTAAAGCCACAGTTTGGAGTAAAATATGATAATGCAATTGGCTTCGGAGGGCAACCCTTACAATACTCAATAATGGCTATGGTTAAGTTACCAATGGTAAGTTGGGCATCAAAAATGAACAAGGCTAACATTCAAAGTATAATTTGGAAAAACAATGCTTTGCAATCTCAAAAACAAATGATGGCTGTTGAATATATGGGTATGGCAAACAGTATGCGAAACGAATTTCAACTAAAACAAAAACAGTTGAAACTGTATGATGAAAATATTATACCTGCATTAAAAAATAATTACAAAACAATGCAACTGGCATACGAACAAAATACCGAAGAACTTTTTATGCTATTTGATGCTTGGGAAAAACTTAATATGACACAACTTGAATACTTTGACATTTTAAATAAAGCACTCGAAATGCAAGTGTCGTTAGATAAATTAATTGAAAAGAAATGAAAAGTTTAAATTTAATATTCGTCATATTGACAGTTTTGCTTGGCTGCAATACAAAAAAAAGCAGTCATAAAACGCAGGAAGCAGCATATACCTGTCCAATGCCTTCCGATTCGGTTTTTAGCGATAAGCCGGGCAAGTGCCCTAAATGTGGAATGGAATTAGTAAAAATAACGGAACATTCAAATCATACCCCAACCGAAAACTTAGATGATTATGATTTCCTTCTAAAACCTACCGATGAATTTGCCATCAGTACAATACCTTTAAGCACGATGCAAGACTCTACTATCAATGTTTTAGTTAAGGCTCTTGGCGTTGTAAGCTACGATAAAAACTATGTAGGAAGTATTTCTTCAAAAGTTGCCGGAAGAATCGAAAAATTATTTGTAAAATATAAATATCAAAAGGTGTATAGAGGGCAAAAAATTATGGAAATATACAGCCCCGAATTATTAACAGAACAACAAAATTTAATTTTCTTATTTAAAAACGATAATACGAACACAACACTAATTGAAGCTTCAAAACAACGTTTACGCCTTTTAGGAGTGGCTGATAACGAGATTCAAAATGTAATTACAACCCTAAAACCGAATCCATATATAAGTGTTTATGCAAATTATACAGGGCATTTACACGATGCTGGGGAGGAGAGAGAAATGCAAAACAATAATACCACAATGAATGTTGCCAATGCCGGCATGAACAATGTTGAATTAAAAATAAAAGAAGGAATGTATGTTCAAAAAGGGCAATCGGTGTTTACAATTTTTAATCAAGATAAAGTATATGCTTTATTGAGCATTTTCAATGACGATTTACATCTTATTAAAAAAGGAATTGCTGTTGAATTAACACCCGAATCTGTTTCAGATAATAAAATTTATGGGGCAATTGATTTTATAGAACCTTTTTATAGAAATGAAAGTAAAAATACAATCGTTCGTGTGTATTTTAACAACAACAAATTACAGTTGCCTATTGGTTCTCAAGTCAAAGCTACGATTATGGCAAAACCACAACGTTCCAATTGGGTAGCCGCCACATCTGTACTCAATTTGGGTTTAGAAAAAGTAGTATTTAAGAAATATCAAAATGGTTTAGCTCCTGTTAAAGTTAAAACAGGTATTAAATACAATAATTTAATCGAAATTACAGAAGGATTAAACCCAACCGATAGCATAGCCATAAATGCTCAATTTTTAATGGACAGTGAAAGTTTTATTAAAACAAAAAATTAAGACAATGAAACCTACAATAATATTTTTAACAATTTTAATGCTCTTTTTGTCTTGCAAAGACAAAAAGATGGCACATACCGACCACAACACTTATTACACTTGCTCAATGCACCCACAGGTAGTTTCCGACAAAATGGGAACCTGCCCTATTTGCCATATGGATTTGGTAATGGTAAAAAAACAAAGCAACTTGAAGGCTGGTGAAATATATTTAAATGATGAACAATTACGTTTAGGCAATATCAAAACCGATACACTTTCAGTTGGAACACTTAATGAAAAAATAGTTTTAACAGGAGTTCTCAATTACAATCAAAATGAAAGGCAATCCGTTAGTTCAAGAATAATGGGGCGAATAGATAAACTTTACTATAAAACTGTGGGAGATTATGTTACGGCAGGTTCTCCACTATACGAAATTTATAGCGAAGAACTTAATAATGCCAAGCAAGAATATATTTTGGCAATCAATCAAAAAAAGAAATTTAATAAAGCCATAATTAGTATTGATGAAATAATTGCAGCAGCTACTAATAAATTGTTGTTGTGGGGAATGTCTAAAAATCAAATTAAAGAGTTAGAACAAACCCAAAAAACATCAAATACCACTACCTTTTATAGTCCATCTTCTGGCTATTTTACTTCTATAGCTGTTCAAGAAGGAAGCTATGTAATGGAAGGCGGAAATATTGTAGATATAGCAAATCTCTCGACATTATGGGTAGAAACACAAGCATATTCATCACAATTATCATTCTTACAAAAAAATAGTTCGTCCAAAATTCTTATTCCCGATTTAGATAACCTTGAGATGAATGCAAAAGTTGAGTTCATCAACCCCGAATTAAACAGCAATTCAAGAATAAATACCGTTCGGTTTGCGATAGCAAATAACACCCAAAAACTAAAACCTGGTATGCCCGTTTATGTAATAATCAAAAACCCAAGCGTTCACTCCATCACACTGCCCGCCGATGCTGTCATTCGAGATAGTAAAAGTGCTACAGTTTGGGTACAAACAGGTAAAAATACCTTTACAAGTAAAATGGTTGAAATTGGCATAGAAAACGAAAATAGAATAGAAATAAAAAGTGGTTTAGACATAAAGGATATTGTTGTAACCTCCGGTGCCTATCTGTTAAATAGTGAATTTGTATTTAAAAATGGAACCGACCCTATGGCAGGTATGAAAATGTAATTTTATGAGAAACTCTTTTAAACAAAAAAATATTTTGTTGATTAGTGCTGCTTTTATTATCATTCAATTTTACCAACCTGAAAGAAACATAACAGTTGAAAAAACTGAAAAAGGCTTTTTGAAAGTGTATGATATTCCCAAAAATGTGAAAAGTATGTTGAAAACTTCTTGTTTTGATTGCCACTCAAATAATACTGCTTACCCTTGGTATTCAAATATTCAACCTATTTGCTTTATGATGGGAAGGCATATAGAAACTGGTAAGGAGAATTTGAACTTCGATGATTGGGGTATTTATTCTGAAAGGAAAAGACAAAATAAAATAAGAGGAATAATTGAAAGCATAAAAAAGGGTGAAATGCCCTTGAGTTCCTACACTTTAATACATCGCAATGCTGTTTTATCCGAGGTTGATAAGAAAATGTTGATAGATTTTCTGAAAAGCATTAAAATTTAATTTTCTTAAAAAAATATTTCAATTACTGTAAATAAAAAAAATGAAAAAAGGCGAATTTCAAAGAAAAATCAGGAAAGCACACCGTTTTTTGGGAGTTGCTTTGGGTATTCAGTTTCTATTCTGGACGATAGGCGGTTTGTATTTCAGTTGGTCTGATTTGCACGAAATCCATGGAGATCATCAAAAAGCCCATATCCGTCCCTTGGGAGCTGATTTGAATTTGGTAAATCCGCAACGATAATCCAGAAGATCAAAGAAAAAGACAGTGTTAATTTTGTTTTTGATTTAAAGTTGATTCAGATTTTAGGTGAGCCAGTTTATCAAATTGCCTACTCCAAAGTGCATGACAGAGATAGAAAAATGCAATTAGCTTATGCCAAAACTGGCACATTGCGTGCTGCACTCACTGAGACGGAGGCAGTAAATGTGGCCAAAGCCAATTTCTCAGAAGATGCCAATGTAAAACTAGTGGAATACATAACCACTACTAATGGCCATCACGAGTATCGAGAAAGTCCATTGCCCGCTTATGCAGTTACTTTTAGTCATCCATCCAATACCACTGTGTATGTGGCTGCTAAGTTAGGAACCGTCCAAAAATTTAGAAACAACAAATGGAGAGTTTTTGATTTTTTATGGATGATGCATACTATGGACTATCAAAGTAGAGACAATATCTCTAATTGGTTATTGAGAGCGTTTTCTGTGTTCGGTCTATTTTCTATCCTTTCTGGATTCATTCTGTTTTTTGTAAGTCGTAAAAAAACAATAAAAATCAAAAAATAATTAATTATCATTTCTCAAATCAATAAATATTTTAAAAAAATGAAAAAAATAGTCGCTTTACTTATAGCCCTTTTTATTGTCAATTATACTTTTGCTCAGCACGAAAACCATCAGCCCAAAGCCGATACTGCCAAAACCGCCGCAAAACCCAAAAGCCCTAAAATGACAGCCATGGCAATGGTGGGTGGCAATCATGTACACATTGAATACGGCTCTCCAAGTGTAAGAGGGAGGGCAATATGGAACGGACTGGTGGCCTACAACCAAGTATGGGCAACGGGAGCCCACCATGCTACTTGGATTGATTTCTCGCAAGATGTAATGATTCAAGGCAAACATATTCCAAAAGGAAAATATGGATTCTTTACTATTCCCAACAATAAAACATGGACAATTATTCTTAGCAAAACTTGGGATATGCACCTTGCGGATGATTACAAACAAGAAAATGATATTTTAAGATTGAGCGTGAAGCCAAGCAAAAGTAAGAAAATAACCGAGGCATTAACTTATGAAGTATTGGCTACTAATGACAAAAAAGGAAAAATAAAAATGAGTTGGGAATATTTGAGCGTAGCCTTTGATTTTGAGAATATGTAATGAAAAAAATAGTGGATATGCTCAAATGGATTTTAAAAAAAATGTTTATTAAAAATTGTTGTAAATAATTGAAATGAAAAATTTAATAATTGTTGCCTTAATATTGGTGCTGGGGTCTTGTAATTCTGCCAAAAACGAATCTACAAAAGTGACCCAGTCTTATTCTTGCCCAATGCATCCCGAAATCATCGGCAAAGAAGGCGAAAAGTGCTCCGATTGTGGAATGGATTTAACCGAGCCTGTTACACAAAAGCCAGACTCGAAATCTTTAAAAAAATAAAATATGAAAGTCAAATACCTCTTAGTTTTTTTGTTAATTTCTTTTGCTAGTACTGCCCAAAAAGTGGTTCGGTATGATTTGTATGTCAGAGACACTATTGTCAATTTTAATGGTAAGGAAAAACGTGCAATTGCTGTAAATGGACAAATACCTATGCCCACACTCACTTTTACAGAAGGTGACACGGCAGAAATCCATGTCTATAATGAGTTAAAGGAAACCACCTCGCTTCACTGGCATGGTTTGTTATTGCCCAACAAAGAAGATGGTGTGCCGAATTTGACACAAATGCCCATAAAACCCAATACCACACATATTTATAGATTCCCAATTATTCAGCACGGCACGCACTGGTACCACAGCCACAGCGGGTTGCAGGAGCAAATAGGTATGTATGGAAACTTTGTGATGCTAAAAAAACCAAAAGACCCAACATTTAGAAAAGGTATAGATGATTTGCCAACCGTTCCGATAGTACTGAGCGAATGGACAGACTATAAACCCGAAAACGTGCATAGAATGTTGCATAATGCCACGGATTGGTTCGCTATAAGAAAAAATGCCACACAAAGTTACGCGGAGGCTATCAGAGCGGGGCATCTAAAAACCAAACTGCTCAATGAGGGTAAACGAATGTTGGCCATGGACGTAAGTGATGTCTATTATGACAAAATTTTCATGAATGGAAAACCATCAACTGACATAAAAATCATAGATGGAAAGCCTTTGAAAGCTGGAGATAAAGTACGCTTGAGAATTTCTAATGGAGGAGCCTCTTCCTATTTTTGGTTGAAATATGCCGGAGGTAAAATGATCGTAGTGGCCAACGATGGCAACGATGTAGAACCTGTAGAAGTAGATAGATTCCTTATTGCGGTTTCAGAAACTTACGATGTGGTGATTAGCATTCCAGCCGAAGGTACGGCTTTTGAATTTTTGGCTACCACCGAAGATCGAACAAATTCGGCATCAATATATTTTGGAGATGGGGTGAAACAACTCATTTCGCCCATGCCAAGACTCAAATATTTTGAGGGAATGAAGATGATGAATTCTATGATGAAAATGAATGGCGATTTGGATGATATGGGTATGAAAATGAGCCTCAACCAAATGGATATGAACGTTGTAATGTACCCTGAAATTACTGGAAATTCTAAACCAAAACAGACAGAAGATGATCCAAACAGGTACAATGCCAATAGCCTTGCAGACATCGTTACCCTCAACTATGCAATGCTAAAATCTCCAACAAAAACCAGTTTGCCCGATAATGTGCCTGTCAAAGAACTAAAGTTTGAACTCACCGGCAACATGAATCGGTACGTCTGGAGCATGGATAACAAGGTTGTTTCTGAATCTGACAAGATATTGATTAAAAAAGGAGAAAATGTAAAAATCATAATTTACAACGGCTCTATGATGCGTCATCCCATGCATTTGCATGGGCATGATTTCAGGCTTTTGAATGGAAAGGCAAATCATGCACCGCTAAAAAACATCGTGGATATTATGCCGATGGAAACAGATACGCTTGAATTTAATGCCAATGCTGAGGGTGATTGGTTTTTTCATTGCCATATTTTATACCACATGATGAGCGGAATGGGAAGGGTTTTTAGCTATGAAAATCAAGCTCCAAATCCTTTAATTCCAAATCCTAAATTGGCCCAACGAAAATTATTTGCAGACGATAGAGGGTTTCATCTAATGGCCGAAAACGATTTTGCTACCAATGGCAACGACGGCATGTGGATGATTCAAAATACCCGATGGATGTTGGGAACAGAATGGAGACTCGGATATCATGATCAACACGGCTATGAGACCGAAACACATTTAGGTCGATATTTGGGCAAAATGCAATGGGTAATGCCATTTATAGGATTTGATTGGCGGTACCGAAAGTTTGACATGGATAAAATGGGTATGGTCAAGTATGAAAAGAATGTATTTGGGCAAACCAATACGAAAGACAATCGCCAACAATTTAGCTTGGGTTTAGCCTACACTTTGCCCATGTTGTTTATTTTGCAAACCGAGGTTTACCACGATGGAAACCTGAGAGTACAATTGATGCGTGAGGATATTCCGATTGCTAAACGTCTCAGAGCCAGTCTGATGGTAAATACAGACAAAGAATATATGGCTGGTCTGAAATATATTATAAACAAAAATTTAGGAACAAATTTACATTATGATAGCGATATGGGGCTTGGATTTGGTGTGGTTTTAAATTATTGACGGAAATAATTGATTGGATTATACTAAAATTGAAAATGGATGTTTTTTGCCACCTGTTCAAAAGTCAATGGGTTCTCAGGGGCTATGGTAATATTAAAATACATGTCAATCATAAAGATTATTTTCCAATTTCTGAGTTTAAAAAATTTGTGAATCAATTGAACTAACAAAAGATATTTGCCAGAATTAACCTAGACTTTTAAGTTAATATTGCTATTAATATTCATAAAATACTTAGTTTTGCCAACCTTTCGTATAATATAGACTAATATACTTATACTATAAGATTCACCTTGGTTAAAATGGTAATTTTGTTATGAAGAAGCTTCAGAAGGAATACTTTGAAAGGAGAATTTATAAAATGTTTTGCCCCCTACGTTTCTTATTTGGAGAATAAAGGGGATCTCTTTGATAGCATCATTATGCGAATTGGATAATGTTCAAATCTATATTTGAATTGAACTGCTATATTTTTTTCATTAAATCTATTTATTATGGTTATTTAATTACTCTACTTTAAAAATCCGCAGGGTTTCTCCCTACCGCACGCCAGCCCTTCGTTGTTTTTTCTGGCGGGGCCGCCAAGGCATATTTTTTGCCCCCATCCGCACATATAGCACATTGTTTTCTTCGTTCCTCAGAAAAACAAAGAGCTATTCCAGCCGCACAGCAAAAAGACATTCTGCTTAAATAGATAAATTCTGCCAAGTAGAAATGCCAGAAAAAACAACCCAAAGCTACTTAAACATAATAGAGTATTATATAACCAGCCGTAGGTTCCGCTATCGCTCCAGGGTCAAGCCCCTGTTTATATAATTCTATTATGTTAAGTAGCCCCACGGCCAACGCACAAAACCCTGCTACGTAAAGAGAAAGCCACAATTCCCCACCACCCTTTTAGCGGTGCAGCCTATAAGTAAAGCATTTAATTTCTTCCAATCCATGTGGCATATGAAAGTTCATTCATTGCACGTCATAATATTTACCATCAGCAGGAATCTAACCCACGTCAGCCATTCCGTTCCATTCATTTCACTATCCTAAGCCACCGCACAGCATCAGTAGCTCATGGATTTGGCTCCCTCACCCTTCCGCACATCCATTCCACAAAAAACAAATTCCAACCCTCAAAACTCTGTTAATTTTTATAAAAGCTTACTTAGTTTACCTAACCACATTTGTTTTTTATTCCATTCCTTTTCCTTCCACACAACCCCAAAAAAATCCATGAGCCACACATGCTATTTCCAGCCGCACCTTTTTTATAGGTATGCTTTACTTATAGTCTGGGTCTCTCTTGCCCCCATTGCATTGTATGTTTAAATTTAGATTTATGGGTATCTTCTGAAGGCCGGTATCATTTTATTATAAACATCATAATTAGGCCTTTTTACAAAATTCTTGAGTATCCATTCACAAACGTCAGTATTTCCTTCTGCATACTTTGCTACCATGGTGTCACAGTAAAAAACAATTATTGAATCTGCTTTATCTCCATTTTTTGTAAATCCTGTAATTTTTATTTCTGTAAGAGCTTGATTACGCTTATTTCCCTGAGTTACTACTTTAACATCGATTTTCCTGTTTTTTAGTTTTTCTTGAATTTTTACCTGTAGCTCATTTAATAAATCTCTCATTTATTCAGCAAGTCTAAATTCTACGACATTTTCAAGTTTGAGAAATAAATAATCCATAAGCTTTTGGAGGTGGTGTTCACAACCTTTTTTTGCTTCTTCCATTGTTTTATATTCACATTCAAAAGATTGAAAAATTTCTACGGTACTTTTAAAGCTAGCCGTAAACCTATGCTCCACCTCATTAGCCCTGATTTTATTCCTCCAATGAGGTTGCACGGAGTATGTAATAATTGGCAAACTCAATATGGCGTAATTACTCCCAATTATCCATATTTTAGAAAGGTCTTTCATTCTCATGCATCAAAAATAAGCCGAAAATTTTAGCACGTATTGCCAATAAAATAAGCATCATGAAAATTGCTAAAAAAGTGAGAATTAAATATTATGAGGGGAGTTAGTTTTCTCAAAAAAAGAAATAGCAAAATTAAAGCGTCAAAATAGTGCAGTAAAGGTCAAGCCCTACGGGTTTTGATAAAAAAATCTCCACCACGCCGGTGCGTGGTAGTATTTTTTTCTCAAAAACCTTGACAGCCCATTTTGCCACTTTTTGAGGAGCATGTCTTTTTTTCTTTTCTGTTTTCGAAAAAATATTAAAAGGTTGGGTTTGCTTCAAAAAGCCAATCACTTGCTCATATCAACCGCCAGAGGCCTCCAAATCCCGACTTCAACCTTTCTCCCAAAAATCTGAAAATGATAAACCCTGTGCGTAAAAAATTCATATGCTAAGGTAGTTTGGCGGCCAAACGCACAAGCCAGCACAAAAAAATAAAAAAGACTACGGCATAAACACATCCAGCCGCACAAGGCCATCATTTATTCCGTTTCCTTTTGTATTTTTTTATCCGCCAAACTCGGAGTTGCATATAAATTTTTTACTTATGTCACAGTTTTCATCATCTTCAGCTTCAGAGTTTTTACAGCTTTCACCCTACGCCTACCAGCGGTTTGTATCCAGGGCTTTCTTTGTCCAGTCTCCCAGGCGGGGCATCAGGGTTTACAGTTTACCGGGTGGCTCTTACCTATGGGTGCATTCCACAGGTCAGCGTTTCCTTTCAGCATTGCCCTTTTAGGGTCAGTGCTTTGAAAATCCTAACATTTAGGAAACTTAGGAAATCTAGGACTTTAGGATTGGGCATAAAAAAAGCCCAACCAAAGGCAGGGCTTAAAATTTTCAAGAAGGCTGATCTTATCCGGCAGAAATCACCACCTGGCTTCCGTTCACACCAATTAAAGTCAATGCGTTAAACAAGCCATTTTTCAAAGAATACATTTCCCCATTCACTTCCTGGAAAAACTCGATTCCAAGCACCAAAAACAATGGATGTACACTGTTAGGGGTTACTGCATTACTAAGTGTAATTGGAGCCGTTGCAGTGCCATCCAGAGCAATGATGGAAGTTTCGCTGGTTTCAGTTACAAAAACCTCATTTTCGAAATCTACCTCAGCCCCGGCTGATTCAATTTTGAAATGAGTTGCACCATTAGGGGCAGCAATCATATTTGCAGGAACAAACGCAGGAATTGTCACCTCCAGTAAACCAGTAGTACGGCTGAGATTTTGAGTGTAAGGAGCATAAAGCGTATTTCTAAGCTTTCCTTTGATGTTAAAATCAAAACCTATCAAAAGCTCCGCTTCACCATCGATCACGTTTCTCAGGCCTCTTGGGTTGGTTTCATCAGCCTGTATTACCTTAACCATCTCAGCAGTTAACCTGCCAACCATTCTTCCATCAGCCGAACTTTTCAAAACATTGCGTAATGCAGTCCTCAACAATCTACCGGCTTTACCGGCTCTGCCAAATTCTTCACCGTTTTCACGGGTTCTTTGAAAATTTGGATCGTTCGCGATTCTATCGCTGCTAACTCCGCCTTTTTCACGGGCAAGGTAGCCATCTTTCGATTTGTAGAAGGTAATACCTCCGATAGTACCATCTAATTTAATCAAGCCTTTTTGACGTGCCATTTTATTAAATAATTAAGTTTGGCACGAATATATACCCCTATTTAGCCCCGATATCCATTCTATGATTCGATTGCACTTTCCTGCATCACTATGCATTTTAGTGTCCTAGATTTCCTAAGAATCCTAAATTTCCTAATCTATATTAGAAATGTATCAGAGGTATAGCCTAAGTATAGATAAAGTATCAAATAAGTATTAATAAGGAATTAATATTAGAAATTGTATGTATCTTGTATGTATCAAAAAAATAAGGGGTCATGTTTTTCAACATAACCCCTTGATTTTCAAGAGCCCCCTATCGGGATCGAACCAATGACCTACTGATTACAAATCAGTTGGTATTTATTTTTTATACTTATTTATTTTTATCAAAATTTATATAAAAAACTAATATACAACAATTTAAAAAAATAAACTTACTGAACATTTGGAACTAAAATTATAAATTTGTTACATTTGTATTGCACATTGTATTGCACATTGTATTGCACATTGTATTGCACATTGTATTGCACATTCAAATAAAATTATGGCAACTGTAAATTTATTCCTTGACACTCGTAGAAATAATGATGGATTTGGTTTAATAAAAATCAATGTAACTCATAATAGAGTTCAAAGACTTTATACCACAGGAATCAAAATTGACAGGCAAAATTTTGAAAAATTCACAAACTCCATTGGACCTTCCGGACTTAGCGGTAAAGTCAAAAATGAAGCTTTCATTGATTTGTACAATAGGTTGTTTGGTAGTTATTTGGAAGGTGAAATAGTTCAAATAGGATTTGTCAGAAAGGCTAACGAAATTATTGAAACGCTAGGAAGGGATTTCACTTTTGAAGGATTTAAACAAATTCTTGATGGTGGTCTTAAGGTTAAAAAAGATGAAAAAACTATTAATTGCATTTTAGCCAATTTTGATAAGACTATTGAGCAGTTATTTAAAGAAGATCGGATTGGTAGTGCCTTGGCCTATAAATGTGCTAAAAATTCAATTCTCAAATTCCTTGAAAGCCAATCCTTGGATATTCTAAATTCATTTTCAATTATTCGAAAAAACAAACAAATCTCCGAAGTTAAATTTGAATCCGTGAATGTTGGTTTTCTCAAGCAATACGAAAAATGGATGCTTAAAGAGGGAAAAGAACCAAAAAAAATGGATGGCATTCGCACACCTGCTACAATTTCAACGGTCAGTATTAATCTAAGACAACTTAGGGCAATTTTCAATAAAGCTATATCTGACAATATTACTTCCAATTATCCTTTTGGAAAAGGGAGGTACCAAATTCCGGCATCCAAAAACACTAAAAAATCCATTTCTAAAGATGATATAAAAAAGCTGCTTGATTATACCGCAAATCCTGAAACTATGGAGCAAAGGAGTCATGATATCTGGGTATTTTCCTATTTGAGCAATGGTATGAATATTTCTGATATTTGTAATTTAAAACGATCTGATTTTAATAAAATTGAAAACTGCATCGAATTTTCGAGACAAAAGACCATTAATTCCACAAGAGGAAATCAAACTAAGATAAAAGTCTATTTCGATGAAACCCAACTTGAAATAATTGAAAGATGGAAAAGCAAAAGTGGCCCCTATTTATTTGATTTTATATCGGAAGGAAAATCTGCATTAGAAACAAAAAATAAAATCAGACAAATAATAAAAGTAACCAATTTTCACATGAGAAAAATTGGTAGATCTTTGGGAATAGAAGGCGACTTAAATACATATACTGCCAGACACACTTTTGCGACAATCCTCCTAAGAAGCCAGGCTCCATTAGCATTTATTTCAAAATCACTAGGCCATTCAAATTTTAAAACTACTGAAGCTTACCTTGGCTCATTTGAGGAAGACAAAGTACGGGAGTATTTGAAAGTTTTGAAGTGAGAAATCTTGACAAAGTTTTAATAGAAGAAAAAAATCTTTTTTGGTAAAGTCATTTTCTCAATATTTAGGTTGGATATTCCTTTTAAGCCTCCTTAATTTGAATTTTAGATAATGATGCTTTCTTTATTCAAAAAAATACCTTCAATTTATTAACATGAACAGGTAACCAATAAATATTAACTGTCTTTAAAAAGAAAAGAAACTTTGAATTGTGTTAATGTTTTCTTTGTGTAAAAAGTTATATTAAGGAATGTGCATTTATAATTAACATTATTTTAAAACTCTTATTATCAACCATCTAGGAAAGCCTTAATTACCTAACCATTTTTTTCCCTATTTTCAAAATCTTTTGAATTAATATTAAAAATTTGGAAAGATTAATTTTTATAAACAATTTTGTCGAATAAAATTCTGATATGCCAAAAATCGACCACCATACTAAAGAAAAAATTCTTGCTGCTGCAGAAAGAGTGTTTCATAGAAGCGGATTCAAAGGTACCCGTACCACAGAAATTGCCGTAGAGGCTGGTATTAGTCGCACAATGTTGCACTACTATTACAGTACAAAAGAAGAGCTTTTTCAAGAAGTAATGAATAATACGATGGGAATTGTTTTTCCCCATCTGGATCGACTGTTGGAACAGAATTTAGATTTGGTTCACTTAATATCGCTGATGATAGATACACTTTGCGATTTGTTTGAAGCGAAGCCAACTTTGCCTAGTTTCATTGTAAATGTAATCAATGAGTCACCCGATGTAGTCAATATGTTGGCGGCAAGTTCAGAAGATGATTTTCCGCACCGATTAGAAGCTCTTTTGAACGCCGAAAAACAAAAAGGAACTGCCATCAATGAAGAAATTACAGGCGAAGATTTGATGATGAATATTTATTCGCTGTGCGGAACACCCTATTTGGGTTATTCATACATAAAAACTAAAGAAAACCGAACCGACGAGCAAATGATGGAATTAATGAAACAACGCAGACAAAAAATCAAAGATCTAATGCTCAAGTCATTGGTGAAGTAAAAAAAGCAGTAAATCAATACTAATATGACCAAATCGGTCATATTTTTTTTAGAAATAATAAACATTTTTGTCAAACAAATTTGTAAACAATGAAAACTAAGAGAAAGTACATTGGATATCAAGAGCAAGATTGGGCATTGCCATACGCACGATTTTTCAATGAAATCATTAGACCAATGCCTAAATTAATAGAATTGGCAAGCAAAAGACCAGCAAAACAAGGGCTTTGGTTCGAAGACGTGCGACACCTAAATGACTCAGGCTACCACGATTTGGAAAATGGCTACCTAATAAACTCCGATGGCTCGCTCCATGTGGCGGTGCTTACACCCATGCCCAATGTCAGTCCCGAAATGTGGGACTGGTGGTTTGGCTGGCATAGTTGTGAAGACAGTCGCTATAAATTGTGGCATCCGAAAGCCCATCAATCGGCAGTTTGGGCAGACGGACGAAATGAAGTAGCATACCTCAATCGCACCTCAAATATTGAAGAATACATTGGCACAAAACTAGAAAATGCGGCTATCCAGTTTAAATCTCCACTCGAATTTGGCTTTTCTGAAGTTGAAATTGCAGACAAATCGAAAGTTGTTTATGTCTGTGCCAGAATTGGCTATGTAAATTATCCGCTTGATTTTGGCTGGTTAGTGCATCAAATCCGTAAAACCGATGAAGGTGTCGAAATGCGTTCAAGATTTTGGATGGGTGGCAAGTTTATAGCCGTTCGTTCCGATAACTTCTTAGCTAAAATAGCTTCCAAACTTCTACAAAAATTAGTCAAACTTCCCGAACAACAAGCTAAAGATTTGATGGCTCATTGCTCGGAAGAAATGAATCATTTGGCGGCAATTCTCCCCGATTTATATAATGAATTTAACCAAAACAACTAATGCTTTAAAATTATGGAAAACCTAAAAATATCTGGAGATGTAATCATGAGAGGCGATAAAGGCTTCGATGAGATAGTAATGGGAACACTTTTTAATAAAATTGACCCTAAACAACGCCCTTCGATGGTAGTAATTCCGAACGATATTCACGATGTAATCAATGCGGTTCGCTACGCAAAATCGGCCGGTAAACGCATTACGATTAGTTCGGGCGGACATAGTTTTAGTGCCAATTTTATCAGAGAAGGTGCAATTCTAATTCTAATGAAAAAATTCAATCAATATTCTGTCAATAAAGAAGCCATGACTGCCGAAGCAGGCCCAGGGGTGGGTGGAAGCGTGTTGATGAAAGCACTTTACAAAGAGAATTTGTTCTTTCCTGCGGGTCATTGCAAGGGTGTTTGTATTGGTGGCTATCTGCTTCAAGGCGGCTATGGTTGGAATGGCCGTAAATTGGGCATTGCTTGCCAAAGCGTGTTAGCGATGGACATCATCACGGCCGATGGCGAGTTGGTTCACGCCAGTCCGACCCAAAATACTGATTTGTTTTGGGCGGCTCGTGGTTCGGGACCGGGTTTCTTTGGCATTGTTGTTAAATTTTACCTAAAAACCTATCCTTTGCCGAAATACCGAGCTATCATGGCTCATGATTTTAGCATCAAACACCTTGAACATGTTTATCGTTGGGCGTACGATGAAGGCTCTTCAATTCCAAAAGCAATTGAATTTCAGATGATTATGAGCAAAAAGATGCTCAATATTTTAGGGGCAGGCATTGAGGCAATTGCACCGATTTTTGCCGACACCGAAGACGAATTTGAGGAAGCCAAGGCTTTTATGCACAATAGTCCAATTAAGAAAAAGGCCATTATTGCCACACCTGCCTTCAACCCAGGCATTGAATTGCTCTACAAAGGAACGATGACACACTACCCCGAAGACCACCATTGGGGCGTAGATAATATGTGGACACACGCTTCGATTGATGATTTGTTGCCTCATATCAAGCAAATCGCTGAAACTTTACCGCCTGCCCCATCGCATTTTTTATGGCTGAATTGGCACCCTGGTAATCTGAATACCGACATGGCTTATAGCAAAGAAGACAATATTTATATGGCCTTGTATAGCTGCTGGAAAGATGCCCAAGACACCGAAAAATACAATAATTGGGCGTTTGATACGATGCGAAAAATGGAGCATTTAGCGGTCGGTATTCAGTTGGCCGATGAAGGTTTGCACCGACGCACGGCTGCTTTTATGAGTAATGAAAACCTACTAAAAGTACAAGAAATCAGAGCCAAAAGAGACCCTGATGGACTGTTTTATGAATGGCACAGCAAGCCAAAATTTCGGTTATTTTAAATCTTAAATTAAAAAATTATCTAAAAATGAAAACCCTATTAAAGTTTGCCTCTATTACAATAATTGCATTAATCGTTGATATCTCTGTAATTGCTCAAAGTATAACGATAGAGCCTAACAAAGAAACCATAAAAGGCAAAATTCAATTAAACGGACGCTTATTCATCAATTCAACCACAGAATTTCCGCTTCCAACCAATTCATATTTAAAATATGGCAATATTTTGTCTATTTCTGATGATTCGGACAGTTCGGATATTGACTTGGTTTTGTTTGAAGATTCTGGCTTTTCGCCTTGGCTAAACTTCGGTAAAGCAAGAGGAACAAAAATAACACCCGCTTCCGTACAAAGTGATGATGATTTAATTCAAATTCGTGGTTTAGCATACAATCAAGATGATTTTTATGATGCGGGAGGTATTCAGCTTTTTGTTGATGGAACGCCCACGGCTACAAGTTTGCCAACAGGCATGAGAATTTCGACGACAAGCGAGGGAAATACTATCCCCCTAACGGCTATTAGTGTAAGAGGTACGGGAAAAGTAGGTATAGGCTTAGAAGAGCCTCAAGAGCAACTCTCGGTTGTCAAAGGCATGAATATTGACCAAAATAATGAAAATGGAGGTACAATTGATAATGGGCTAAAATTTGGATTTAATAGTGGAGAAGGTATTGCATCAAGGCGAACTGGCGGTGATGATTCAAACTATCATGGGCTTGATTTCTATACCAATTTTAATAGTAGAATGACTATCACCAATTATGGATTAGTCGGAATCGGCACTACGAATCCGACGCAAGCCAAATTGGTGGTGAATGGAAATGTGAATGGTTCGATTGGGAATTTTGCTTTTTTCAGAAATGCCAGCCCATTGACGGGTACTAATACTACTGGAAACTCCTTCAATTATTCGATTTATGCTTCTCATCGAATCGCAGCCACCGAATTTAATGCTTTTTCGGATGCCCGAATTAAGGATATTAAGGAAATCTCAAACAACGAAAAAGACCTCGAAACGCTTTCAAAAATCGAAATCACTGATTATCAGTTTAAAGACAAAATCGGCAAAGGAAATGGGCACTATAAGAAGGTTATTGCACAACAAGTTGAATCGGTATATCCGCAGGCGATAAGCAAGTTAACAGATTGTATACCAGATATTTACCAATTAACAAGCATCGAAAATGATTTTATTTCATTACCCAATCATACCCTCAAAGTAGGCGAAAAAGTGAAGTTGATATTTGTTACAACTCAAGAATTAGTGGAAGTAAAAGAGGTAAATGAAAAAGGTTTTAAAATCGTAAATCCCGAATCGTCAATCGTAAATCAACAAGTTTTTGTTTATGGTCGTGAAGTTTCAGATTTTCGTTCGGTTGATTATGAGGCACTTTCTACGCTTAATATTTCGGCTACCCAAGCCTTGTTGAAACGATTGAACGAGGCAGAAAGTAGAATAAATAAATTAGAAAAAACACAATCAGAAATTTTACAACAAATAAGTCAAATGTCTGCTCAAAATAAATTTCCAGAGTAGCAGGATCATTTGGAAAATCTTCAAATAAATATTTTTGTTTCCATAATTTCTCCTATAAATAATAAATTAGTATGCTGAATCCTCATATTCGATTATTAGCTACTAGTTTCGATATCTTTTAATTAAACAATGGCCAAAAGCCATACGTTTAACTTTGTTTAAGTAAAAATTTATATTATTAGGAAATAATTTCTGATAACAATTTTACATTAGGAATTCTTTCATGACAAAAAAAACGCCCTCTGAAAATCAGAAGGCGTTTGTCAGTAAATCTTAACTATTGGTTTTTATATATTCTAAGGATTTTCGTTTCTTTGTCGGTGGTGATTCTCAGATACCATATTTGGGATCGGAGATTTTGGGTATTGATTCTGATGCTTCCGTCATTTTCAACTTCAAAGTTTAGATGATGTACATTCCCGATGCCGTCCAGAACACCTACCCGCTGTACTTTACCTTCAGGAATCTCCACTCTCAGGTAATCCAGCGTAGGGTTAGGGCCAAATTTCCATTCTCCTATCTTCTGAATGCCCTGCTGCGTCGTTTCAGGCTGGTTCACTTCTGCCAGAGGGGACTCCTCTACTGCGGTTTTTGCGATGTTGTCACAGTTTACCTCTGAGCCATAAAGCTCCACATTAGCTCCGGCTGTTATCATTTTTCCTGCCAGTGTACCTTTGATGATGGTTTTGCTGGTAGCGGCGGCATCTTTGATTCCTATGTTCTCTTTGCTGTAGAAATAACCGTTCAGCTTACTGCCCGACAGCACATTCAGATTGTTGCCCATGAACAGACTAATTCCATTTGACGCTTCACCCAGTTGCACCTCTTCATCCAGTCTGATGAAATCTTTTACAGATACGGTAGATTTCCCGCTTACCTTCAGACTCGCCCCTTTTTTAAGTTTGAGATTCTTTATGTTAATCTGACCATTTGCCGACAGGGTCAGGGTTGCATTTTTACCAACTACCACTCTCTTGTAATCGTTTTTGTCGCTGGTGCTTGTTTTATCGTTTTTGACTCTGAAGTTCTTACCTGAGCTGCTGGTGTTTTCTACAAAATCAAGGGGTGCCGGAGCGGTACCTTTAATCCAGTTGCCAAAGCTTCCCTGCAGGTTATCTGATTTGAGGAATACCTCCTGACCTGAAGTGCTGACATTCTGAGCATTGATCATTTTGCCTGCCATATAGGTTCCCACGCCACCAAACTGAAGTGAGGTTCCGTTCAGGCTCACGCCTTCGGAGGCCAGCACACTGTAAGAGCATGAGCAATAACCCATGGCATCGCTTATTATGATTGTAGCTTGCGTACTGCTTACATTCCCCGACTTGTCAGTGGCAGTGATGGTAATCTTGTGCTCACCCTTGCTGCTACAGTCAAAGGCAGTACCGGAAAGAGTCTGAGATACCACCTCACAGTTGTCACTGATTTTTTCTACCAGATCTTTGACTTCGAGATTTAGTTTTCCTCCTGTTCCCAGGGCAAAACTAAGATTGGATTTGACTTTAATCTGAGGGGCTATCTTGTCCAGAATCGTTACTTCTACTTCTGCTTTGGTCTGGTTGCCTGAGTGATCACTGACTACGATGCTGATTTTCTGACTTCCTAAATCAGAACAAGAGAATGCTGTTTTGG
>JAIUOF010000006.1 GCA_020161355.1 Bacteroidota bacterium
CTTTGGTCAGCACAATGGCACTTTCAGCAGTGATGGTAAACGTTTTATCTAAAGTACAGCCATTGGCATCTGTGATCGTACAAGTATAAGATCCTGCAGCAAGACCAGTAGCCGTAGCAGCCGTTCCACCACTTGGAGCCCAGCTATAAGTATAGCCGGAAGTACCACCGGAAGCTACAACAGTAGCAGTACCATTACTTCCACCATTACAAGCCACATTGGTCTGACTTGTCGTCGCACTCAAAGCAGTAGGTTCGGTAATGGTAAATGTTTGAGAGGCAGTACATCCATTAGCATCGGTAACGGTACAGGTCCATGTTCCGGCGGTTAATCCAGTAACACTAACAGTACCATCACCTGTAGGATTTCCCGGCGTCCAGTTATAGGTATATCCTCCTGCCCCGCCTGTTGGCGTATTAATTGAAGCAGCTCCTGTGCTGCCACCGTTACAGGCAATATTGGTTTGACTGGCTGCCGAAACCGTTATCCCTGAGGGTTGGGTTATGGTAAATGTTTGAGAGGCAGTACAGCTGTTGGCATCAGTAACAGTACAAGTCCAGGTTCCGGCGTTTAATCCCGAAACACTAATAGTACCATCGCCTGTAGGATTACCCGGAGTCCAGTTATAGGTATATCCGCCAGCCCCGCCAGTTGGCGTATTGATTGAGGCAGCTCCATTAACTCCTCCATTACAGCTTATATTGGTTTGACTTGCTGCCGAAACCGTCATCTCTGCGGGTTGGGTTATGGTAAATGTTTGTGAAGCAGTACAGCTGTTGGCATCGGTAACGGTACAAGTCCAGGTTCCGGCGGTTAATCCAGTAACACTAACAGTACCATCACCTGTAGGATTTCCCGGTGTCCAGTTATAAGTATATCCACCTGCCCCGCCAGTTGGCGTATTTATTGAAGCAGCACCTGTGCTGCCACCGTTACAGGCAATATTGGTTTGGCTGACTGCTGAAACCGTCATCCCTGTGGGTTGGGTAATGGTAAATGTTTGAGATGCAGTACATCCATTAGCATCAGTAACAGTACAGGTCCATGTTCCGGCAGTTAATCCAGTAACACTAACGGTACCATCACCTGTTGGATTACCGGGTGTCCAGTTATAAGTATATCCTCCAGCCCCGCCTGTTGGCGTATTAATTGAAGCAGCACCTGTGCTACCACCATTACAGGCAATGTTGGTTTGACTTGCTGCCGAAACCGTCATCCCTGCGGGTTGAGTTATTGTAAATGTTTGTGAAGCAGTACAACTATTGGCATCAGTAACAGTACAGGTCCATGTTCCGGCGGTTAATCCAGTAACACTAACAGTACCATCGCCTGTCGGATTGCCTGGAGTCCAGTTATAAGTATATCCACCCGCACCACCAGTTGGTGTATTAATTGAAGCAGCACCATTGCTGCCACCATTACAACTTACATTGGTTTGGCTGGCTGCTGAAACGGTCATCCCTGTTGGTTGGGTTATGGTAAATGTTTGTGAAGCAGTACAACTATTGGCATCAGTAACAGTGCAAGTCCAGGTTCCGGCGGTTAATCCCGAAACACTAACAGTACCATCACCTGTAGGATTTCCCGGAGTCCAGTTATAAGTATATCCTCCTGCCCCACCTGTTGGTGTATTAATTGAAGCAGCTCCTGTACTGCCACCGTTACAGGCAATATTGGTTTGACTTGCTGCCGAAACCGTTATCCCTGCGGGTTGGGTTATGGTAAATGTTTGTGAAGCAGTACAACTGTTTGCATCGGTAACGGTACAAGTCCATGTTCCGGCGGTTAATCCAGTAACACTAACAGTACCATCGCCTGTAGGATTGCCCGGTGTCCAGTTATAAGTATATCCACCTGCACCACCTGTTGGCGTATTAATTGAAGCAGCACCATTGCTGCCACCATTACAACTTACATTGGTTTGGCTGGCTGCTGAAACGGTCATCCCTGTGGGTTGGGTTATGGTAAATGTTTGTGAAGCAGTACAACTATTGGCATCAGTAACAGTACAAGTCCAGGTTCCTGCGGTTAATCCAGTAACACTAACAGTACCATCGCCTGTCGGATTTCCCGGAGTCCAGTTATAGGTATATCCTCCTGCCCCGCCAGTTGGCGTATTGATTGAGGCAGCTCCATTAATTCCTCCATTACAGCTTATATTCGTTTGACTTGCTGCCGAAACCGTCATCCCGGCTGGCTGGGTAATAGTTGTTGAAGCGGTCGAAATTCCTCCAACAGCATCCGTTACAGTAACAGTATAGGTGCCGGCAGCAAGACCAGTGGCAGTGGAACTTGTACCTCCCGAAGGAGACCAGGAATAAGTATAAGGTCCTTCTCCATTAGAGGTTGTAACTGTGGCCGATCCATTTGTGCCTCCATTGCACGTAACATTATTATTAACTGCAATACTATTTGACATTGGTGTGTAATTACCAAGACAATAATGTGCAGTACCATTAAAAAGCCGGTAACTGTAAGTAGAGCCAAAAGGATAAGATTTACCAACTCCTCCGGTAATGGTAATATTTGCATCTGTTGCTAAGGTAACATTTGTGACAGCAGAGGATGTGTAATTTAATCCGCCACTAGCTGTGTTTGTAACATAAAATCCATATGTTTGTCCGGCAGGAATCACTACATTAACTGCAATGGGGATTGGAGTGGGTACATTATTTGCAGCCGCATACAGACTATTTACACTTCCGGCAAGAGTCCAGGAGGCAGCATTTGTTTCATGCCCGACATAAGTACCTGCTTTGTAATAAATCTCATATTTTGCGGTAGTACCACCGTAAAGATTTCCATCAAAACTTGTAATTGTAATTGTATTCGTCGCAGTGATGTTAAACATTGCTCCCCTTGAACCATTATTCGAGGTATAACTTGTAGCCAAAGTGCCACATTGAGCATCTGTTTTATGTAATTGTCCAAAAAACAAAAAACAAGCGAACAAGCAAGAGACATTGAAACCTTTCGAAAAAAAATTTCGACAATTCATTTTAAATTCCATTTAGGTGCACTTTTTATTTTAAAACCTTTATGTTACATGGATCTTATTTTTAAAATGTTCATTTATCATCTGTACTGGTCAAAAACTATAGGTAAAAAAGTTTTGACCTAATACATTTTTAAAAAGAATATTCTAAAAAAAATCCAATCCAATGTTGTTTTTTTTAAAACAATGGACAAGGCTCTAATTACAAAATGATTGCCATCCTTTAAAATTCTGGTAAGATTCGCCCATAATCGAGCAATAACTTTTCTAGCGGATACATTATATTTAATAAAATAACAAAATATGAAAAGGCGGACATATTTATTTAGGTTTAATTTCGATACCTGATTGAAATTTCCTAATTTATAAGACCTGAAATTGTGTAATTTCTTTACTCTGAGTTGAATAAAATCGGGTAGTTTGTACAAATTTGAGGATATCCTTAACTTTTCAACGTTTCAATTCCGATATGGTGCGATTAAGACACTTTTTTACAATCATGAAAGAATACTTTTTAGGCAGTTTCAATTCCGATATGGTGCGATTAAGACATATAGTCATACCCCTGCTCATGATCCCGGTTCCAGTTTCAATTCCGATATGGTGCGATTAAGACATTAATGAAATAAAAGTCGGGAAGTCTAATTTTAGTTTCAATTCCGATATGGTGCGATTAAGACTAGGCACTATAGCCACGCATCATCAGCGTATTCACCGTTTCAATTCCGATATGGTGCGATTAAGACCGTATGCAGCTACCGCCAATTGTTGGTTTATTTAGAGTTTCAATTCCGATATGGTGCGATTAAGACTAGCTGCGTCTTCGGTAGGTAAAGCCATAAATGTTGTTTCAATTCCGATATGGTGCGATTAAGACTTCGAAGCCGTATGTTCAGCAATCGGAACTCGATAGTTTCAATTCCGATATGGTGCGATTAAGACCTGCACCCGTTTTTTTTATACCCTCCTGTCAGGCGTTTCAATTCCGATATGGTGCGATTAAGACGAAGCCGACAAACTTCGCCCTTCAGCTATCCGTTATTGTTTCAATTCCGATATGGTGCGATTAAGACTATGAAATCTTCTAAATAATCGTACATTTTGTAAAAAAGTTTCAATTCCGATATGGTGCGATTAAGACAACAAGTAAGTTAGCAGTAACTGCGACTATATTTTGTTTCAATTCCGATATGGTGCGATTAAGACGTCGTTAGTTCCTGTGCCCATTGTGTGAATAGACCCGTTTCAATTCCGATATGGTGCGATTAAGACACCACACTGTCCTCTTGAGCCCGCTTCCTGTCATCCGTTTCAATTCCGATATGGTTCGATTAAGACACATCTTCACGTTTGTCAATTACTTCAATTACCAAGTTTCAATTCCGATATGGTTCGATTAAGACAGTATTTTAGCGATACACGATATAAGAATGGGCTAGTTTCAATTCCGATATGGTTCGATTAAGACGCAATTGCCATCCACCAGAATAATAATTTTCAATACTGTTTCAATTCCGACATGGTTCGATTAAGACTAACCAGTATGAGCCACTTGACGACAGCACCAGAAGTTTCAATTCCGATATGGTTCGATTAAGACCGTATCTGGTTGGTGCTATCCAAAATATCTTTGCTGTGTTTCAATTCCGATATGGTTCGATTAAGACTGCAACTTCGGTGACGTTGATGGTGATATTGTCCAGTTTCAATTCCGATATGGTTCGATTAAGACGACCAATAGGCCAATTGGTAATTTTCAGGATTTTGTTTCAATTCCGATATGGTTCGATTAAGACCCTGCGGTCCATCCCGTAGATAATGGCCAGTTGTTTTGTTTCAATTCCGATATGGTTCGATTAAGACGTCAAAACCGGACTGATATTTTTTTGGTATTTTGTTGTTTCAATTCCGATATGGTTCGATTAAGACAATTATGAGATACAAGTTTATAACTGTGCCTGAGCCGTTTCAATTCCGATATGGTTCGATTAAGACGGTAGCGGCCAGCTTATACCCCTGAAACACTTCTGGTTTCAATTCCGATATGGTTCGATTAAGACTATACCTGTAACACAGAGCATCATCAATATAGACACGTTTCAATTCCGATATGGTTCGATTAAGACATGAGAGCTCAGGCGGAACTCCACGATATGAAAAGTTTCAATTCCGATATGGTTCGATTAAGACAAAAATCCACTGACATTGATTCAGGAGTTCCACATACGTTTCAATTCCGATATGGTTCGATTAAGACGTGCTTGCACCAAATGAACTAAAAAATAATTGTTTTAGTTTCAATTCCGATATGGTTCGATTAAGACTGGGCGGGCACACTTACCTACACCATCGATACCCGGTTTCAATTCCGATATGGTTCGATTAAGACGTACGCTGGGCGATGATCTCCCTGAGGACATGCTGTTTCAATTCCGATATGGTTCGATTAAGACTGGGGTATGGGTGGAAAACTATAAATGTTTATCAAGTTTCAATTCCGATATGGTTCGATTAAGACAAGCCTTCGGCACTTTGCGTGCTAAACTCGAGACCGAGTTTCAATTCCGATATGGTTCGATTAAGACAGTATAGTTTCATCATGATCATATTCACCATCTTTGTTTCAATTCCGATATGGTTCGATTAAGACATCATGCCATCTAACCTCACCAAAGGATCTGCTTCGTTTCAATTCCGATATGGTTCGATTAAGACTAACAATTGTTTATAAAGGTGAAGTTGGTGATCCTAGTTTCAATTCCGATATGGTTCGATTAAGACAATAAAGACGCATATTATATTCTCGACAAAAAGTGTTTCAATTCCGATATGGTTCGATTAAGACATGCGGGTTTTGAAGGAATCAGATATAGAAAGCCGGTTTCAATTCCGATATGGTTCGATTAAGACCCATGTGCCTTCGATGTAGGATTTTACGTCACCATGTTTCAATTCCGATATGGTTCGATTAAGACTTTATTGCGGTTTTCCATCCGTTTATTTTGTCTTCAGTTTCAATTCCGATATGGTTCGATTAAGACTAAACACCACTTGATCCTTTACCACCAAAATATGTGTTTCAATTCCGATATGGTTCGATTAAGACCTTTGGCTCTCCGACCGTATTCATCTCCTTACTTAGTTTCAATTCCGATATGGTTCGATTAAGACGTCCATACTTTGAAGTTTTCTGACACCTCTATTTTGTTTCAATTCCGATATGGTTCGATTAAGACAGGAAGAACGATTAAGACGTATAAATGCTTTTAGATGGTTTCAATTCCGATATGGTTCGATTAAGACAACTTATACAAATAGACAACTCCACACTAAATAGTTGTTTCAATTCCGATATGGTTCGATTAAGACTTGCAGACCAGGGAATTATCAGAAATGCAGAAACTAGTTTCAATTCCGATATGGTTCGATTAAGACCCTTCAGTGTTTAGCATTTTGAAAAAGGATTAAGTTGTTTCAATTCCGATATGGTTCGGTTAAGACTTCATCCGAAAGGTCTTTAAGTGGCATCCGCTTGTAGTTTCAATTCCGATATGGTTCGATTAAGACCAATTTTCTTCAACAGGTACTTTAGTAGCTAATGCGTTTCAATTCCGATATGGTTCGATTAAGACGCTCAGGCCAATTCGACACCCGCATCAGCATCCGCCGTTTCAATTCCGATATGGTTCGATTAAGACGCATCGGCCATGGTAGCATAAAAAAACTACAATTGCGTTTCAATTCCGATATGGTTCGATTAAGACTTTCTGGCTTCAAATTCATGATTAGGTGATGTGCAGTTTCAATTCCGATATGGTTCGATTAAGACTGATAACGTCTGAAAGGGCATCATCCGGCTTTATGTTTCAATTCCGATATGGTTCGATTAAGACGTTTTGTGCTGAAAGTAATGATGAATTTATCTCTAGTTTCAATTCCGATATGGTTCGATTAAGACTGAATAGGTAGAAATTAAGTACCTAAATAAATCAATGTTTCAATTCCGATATGGTTCGATTAAGACGATAGAAGAACGTATCAAGGGGGGTTTGGGTTTGATGTTTCAATTCCGATATGGTTCGATTAAGACCACACAGTATAATTACCCCAATGAAATTTATGCTTGTTTCAATTCCGATATGGTTCGATTAAGACTCTAACTCAATCTATTTTAGTTCGGGTTATGGCTCGTTTCAATTCCGATATGGTTCGATTAAGACAAAAACCTGAAACATCCTATACTTTCAGAAGTAAGTTTCAATTCCGATATGGTTCGATTAAGACGAAGTAGTTCCGTTTCCAAAGTTCCAAATGTAACTTTGTTTCAATTCCGATATGGTTCGATTAAGACTTCACCCCCGTTGTAAGTTCGATCACGCCCTTCCGGTTTCAATTCCGATATGGTTCGATTAAGACAATCTTTTTCCCGTCAGTACAATATCCCTCAGTGTAGTTTCAATTCCGATATGGTTCGATTAAGACCGCAGGCTCAGGGAAAGACGGGACAGGCTTAGCTCAGTTTCAATTCCGATATGGTTCGATTAAGACCCTTAAGGCATCAAAACAAGATAAGGCCATTGCCGTTTCAATTCCGATATGGTTCGATTAAGACACAAGCACCAGCTCTATCAAGGGCAAAACAGAAAAGTTTCAATTCCGATATGGTTCGATTAAGACGCACTTTGAGTACGAGTGTGGATGCGAGTATAAAGTTTCAATTCCGATATGGTTCGATTAAGACTCTTTTTCCTTTCTACGGTACAAATAGTATCGTTAGTTTCAATTCCGATATGGTTCGATTAAGACGCGGCTTGTTTCGGTCTAATGTATCAAACATCGCCCGTTTCAATTCCGATATGGTTCGATTAAGACTTTCCTGCTCAGGCTTCAATGCCACTATGGCATATAGTTTCAATTCCGATATGGTTCGATTAAGACATACGCCCTCTTCGTCCTCACCCCGGTCATAAAAGTTTCAATTCCGATATGGTTCGATTAAGACCACCTGCTTACCTGCAGGAAAAGCCTTAGCAGTCCAGTTTCAATTCCGATATGGTTCGATTAAGACTAACTTCTCGTGAATCCATCCGTTTAGTGTGGGCTGTTTCAATTCCGATATGGTTCGATTAAGACTCCGAAATCCATTCTTTACAAATTAGTTCAATTGCCGTTTCAATTCCGATATGGTTCGATTAAGACAAACTATTTTTGTCTCAGGATGCTACTTTTAGTATGTTTCAATTCCGATATGGTTCGATTAAGACTTAGCTGGGATTGAATCAGCAAAATCAATTGAAGAATGTTTCAATTCCGATATGGTTCGATTAAGACTCTACCAGGTTGAGTTACATTACCCAGCGTCTCTCGTTTCAATTCCGATATGGTTCGATTAAGACTACTTGGGCAAAAATTCTGAATAACGTCCTTTTCTAGTTTCAATTCCGATATGGTTCGATTAAGACTTCTTGTTTCCTTTCCGGTTTTCTTTTCTAAATGTAAGTTTCAATTCCGATATGGTTCGATTAAGACCCTGCAGTGGCTTGAATCACATTATAGATTTCCTCGTTTCAATTCCGATATGGTTCGATTAAGACATTTCCTTTACTGTTTGGGTTTTGTTCGGCATTCGCGTTTCAATTCCGATATGGTTCGATTAAGACGGAAATGCTGCAGGTGAATGGGACTTCGAAGCTTGCGTTTCAATTCCGATATGGTTCGATTAAGACTGGGCATCACGGCCTCATTAATTATTATCTTAAAAGTTTCAATTCCGATATGGTTCGATTAAGACTTTTTCTTTTGCTTCTTTTTCGATACGATCAAGCTCAGTTTCAATTCCGATATGGTTCGATTAAGACAAAAAACGCAATAACCACCCCCGCCACTGGCTTACGTTTCAATTCCGATATGGTTCGATTAAGACTCTCGGCAGCGGCTTTGCCTGTGGCAGTGCTGGTCTGTTTCAATTCCGATATGGTTCGATTAAGACTACAATATTGGTAACCTAACCGACCGACTTTTTTGTAGTTTCAATTCCGATATGGTTCGATTAAGACAAGATTAGAAATTGCTGAATTAGCTAATGTACTTAGTTTCAATTCCGATATGGTTCGATTAAGACTCAATGCTTTGAGTTTTAGTTCAGAACCGACATAGGTTTCAATTCCGATATGGTTCGATTAAGACTTTTTGGCAGGATATTCCTTGTAGCTGCACAACTTAGTTTCAATTCCGATATGGTTCGATTAAGACTTTGTGTGTCTCGGACTGCGAGAGCGATGAACCATGTTTCAATTCCGATATGGTTCGATTAAGACTCGTATCGAAACCTACGACATCGCCGATCTCTTCGTTTCAATTCCGATATGGTTCGATTAAGACTTAAAGGGCTGGCTCCAATGCGATTACTCATTTCAGTTTCAATTCCGATATGGTTCGATTAAGACTATCCACAGGACCGCTGCAAATAGCTAACGTGAATCAGTTTCAATTCCGATATGGTTCGATTAAGACTTTTAATAGGTATATTCAGAAAATCCACAGCCTCTCGTTTCAATTCCGATATGGTTCGATTAAGACAGCCCTACTTTGCTCTTATCAATACTCAACCACGTGTTTCAATTCCGATATGGTTCGATTAAGACCCGATTTACTACGAAAACGGTAACGCACCCGTTGGAGTTTCAATTCCGATATGGTTCGATTAAGACGTAGGCTCACAGGGTTAAGCGTATAGCCCTTATACGTTTCAATTCCGATATGGTTCGATTAAGACCTCGGCTATCCCATGCAGCTTCTTGTATTCCTCGCGTTTCAATTCCGATATGGTTCGATTAAGACGCATTTGATTATGCTGATGGAAGGTTGATCACACTGGTTTCAATTCCGATATGGTTCGATTAAGACCAACAAATCTCTGAAATGCTCTCTTTTTCTATCTGCGTTTCAATTCCGATATGGTTCGATTAAGACTGCCTCCGGTTGATGTTTCTGCTCAATCTGCTCCGACGTTTCAATTCCGATATGGTTCGATTAAGACTGATAGGCTTTACGGGGCAGTTTCTGTATCTCATCAGTTTCAATTCCGATATGGTTCGATTAAGACCCTGAGCTTAACCGCCTGCTGGGCAACATGAGCAAGTTTCAATTCCGATATGGTTCGATTAAGACTTACCACTCATCATCCCATGGGCCGCCGAAATTATGTTTCAATTCCGATATGGTTCGATTAAGACCCATATCTTCCACCTCCCATATAGCGTCAGTACTTACGTTTCAATTCCGATATGGTTCGATTAAGACTAAAGCCGCCCATAATGAGCCACGTTCCCATCATTTGTTTCAATTCCGATATGGTTCGATTAAGACAAATTACCGGTAAAGGCTTTATTCCGGAAAGACCGAGTTTCAATTCCGATATGGTTCGATTAAGACCGATAGATTTGCAAAGTGCCGTTGTTTTCCTCAATAGTTTCAATTCCGATATGGTTCGATTAAGACATTGTCAATCAAAAATGAAGTTGGAACATCATTTAAGTTTCAATTCCGATATGGTTCGATTAAGACCCCATACTGTCTCCACGTACTTCAAATGCTACATATGTTTCAATTCCGATATGGTTCGATTAAGACATACAGCCTCTAGCCAAAAATGTCGTTTTTTACCAAAGTTTCAATTCCGATATGGTTCGATTAAGACAGATATCTCTGACTATTCACAGGCAACAATGAATTATGTTTCAATTCCGATATGGTTCGATTAAGACGGCAATACCTTTTTCACGCCTTCCGTAAAGTCATCAGTTTCAATTCCGATATGGTTCGATTAAGACCGCTCGCACCTGTGGGCACAGCCTTCACTATCACCGGTTTCAATTCCGATATGGTTCGATTAAGACTACCAGCTGAGTCCTACGCCCCTGATAGCTACCACGTTTCAATTCCGATATGGTTCGATTAAGACAGGGAGTATAAATGATTTAACGAGTTCACCTAAAGTTTCAATTCCGATATGGTTCGATTAAGACTTTCATTAATTGATGTAAACAGGGCTTTAAAGCTATGTTTCAATTCCGATATGGTTCGATTAAGACCCCGTTTCAAAAACAGGCAAAAAAGACGCAAAATGAAGGTTTTTTGGTTAATTTTCCTATCACTTTGCGTCGATGTACAATATTAAGTTTTTCCCTTGACTTCGACAACATTATTCTGAAATCATTTCGAAGTGTTTTTTATTATTTTTCCCAATATTTCAATGAACTATTTTTGACTTTTCACAACAACGACAACCTTCAAATCATACAACCTGTTGAAATTCAAACAAATACACTAAATCTATTTCACAAAATATTTCCGGTACTTTGCCTCTCAAATCCCAATATTTCCTTCTCCAACCATTCCTGATTTCGACTTTTAAATACAATTATGCTATCGGTTTCATCATCCATGATTTCATAGGCAGTATCCAATAACTCGGTTAATTTCGAATTACTGATTTCTCCTTCAAATACCGAATTTTGTATCCAATTTAAGTATTTTCGGCAATGCTTCAGCATCTTTCCCACCCTTTTTTGCCCGATATCATAAACCAATATTACATACATGATCTTACAGTTTTTATATTTTCAAATTACCACCAGGCTTTAAAAGGCTTATAAGGTTCAATTTCAAGAATATGCTTTGAGATTTTATAACACTCGAGCTTTATCAAATGCTTATAGCTTACACTTTTTCCCAATACTCTGTGCTGAATCGTTTCGACTAATTTCTCTTCATAAGCTTTTACAAAAGTCTTTCGCCCGGTATCTTTTAAAACACATCTATTCAATTCTAGTCTAAAGTCATTCTCCTTGATTTGTTTTTTATTTAATAATGAAAATATCACCCTGTCAACTAACAACGGCTTGAAAATTTCAGCAATGTCGAGGGCTAAAGAATATCTTCGAAAGCCCGGCTCATGCAAAAAACTAATAGTTGGATTAAGTTGAGTATGGTAAATTTGCCCCAAACAAGTAGTGTAGCACATCATGTTACCGAATGAGATGAGGGTATTGACTTCATTCAGTGGTGGTTGCTTGGTTCTGTTTCCCATTTCAAAATCATTGATAATGAAGTCAAATGCCGCATAATAGGCCACCCTTATATTGCCTTCAATACCCATCAATGCAGAAATATTATCCTGTATCTGTATTTCTTCCCTCAACCGCTCGATTTGCTTAATGTACTCTTCCAGGTTCCTACCCCTCCGCTGATAATACTGCAAATTTTTGAGCATATTAGCGGCTGCTCCTTCAATCAGAAGACGAGCCAGTTCCAGTCGTTTTTTCTTGTTAAGGTAAAGTTTGGTTTGCTCAATCTGCATTTTGCCTGCCAAAAGGTAGTCCTTAGGCATAAATGACCCCGAATAATGCTCATAATAGTCAAAAAAATGAACCGCAATGCTTTCCTTGCCAAGGAAATTATAAAGTGCCGAATTGGCATCCAAACTTCCAAATACATATAAGTCATTGACATTTTCAACAGGTAAATACCTCGACTGACCTTCAGTACCATCTTCATCCACAGGGGTAAATTTCAGCGTATTGTCTTTTCTGGAAAGCCTACCGGGGTTAAAGAGATAGTATGTTTTTTTCATTTACTTTGATGGTTGGATGATTTGATGATTGGGTGAATGGCTGATTGGTTGATGGATTTGGTGACTGAGATAGTTTGATGATTGGATGGGTTCTCATGACATTTGAAATCTAATTGTTAGTATTTTTTCTTGCTGTAGCAAAAAGAGCTGTTAACTTATTCATTTCAAGGATCAAAGGCTCTGAAAAACTACTTTTAAAAACCGCAACTTCCGTTAAGAACTCAAGCCAAAATATAGTTTCATCGGCTTCTTCAACCACGATACTAAGTTTTGCAAAAAATTCAGCTTTTGATCTTGCCCTGCAAACAGCTCTGTAGTTTGCTGCTACCGAAGTACTTGATTTTACAATCTGTTTTATAGCTATGTCATGAACGCTTTTAAAAGGCAATGCTTCGCAAAATTTAAAAATCTGAACAGCCACAGCATTTGTTCTTTGCTTGATTTCGTTGGTAAACTCAGCTTTCGTTTGCATATTTTAACATTTTTAATTTATCCCGTTATTCCATTCATCCAACCACCCAATTATCCCACTCACCTCATAAATCCAATCATCCCTATAATCCATTCATCTCCCACATCCAATTAACCCGCTCATCCCTATCATCACCCTTCCTCCCCACTCCAGCAAAAATCAAAATAGGAACAGTTACGGCATTTTGATTTTTTGATAGATGGCGGACAGGTTTCTGATTCCACGATTTCAAGTACTTCTATTATCCATTTTTTCACCTCTTTTTCAGCTTCATCGTTCAATTCCACATTTACTGTTTCTCTTTGTTTGGGATACTCAATGATACCTTTTGACACATTTACACCACTTTTTTGCAATACAAACAAATAAAACAACACTTGAGCCCGATGGGCCTCTTCAAAGGCATCAGACTTTTTGGTTTCATGAACAACGCCCTTTTTGGCATCAAAGAAATCGATCTTGGCGTTAAGTGATATTTCCTCCCTAAAGCCTTCCGGCTTATATGCCACACTTACCTCAAGCTCTTCATTTTTATTGGCCCGCTGGTCATAGCTGTTCTCTCCAATCCACTTGCCCTGAGCCACCAGGTCAGAGTTGTGTTCCATATTGATGCCGTTGGCAAAAAGCCACAGTTTACGCTTACAGATCAATAAATAGTTGATATGTGTAGCTATTACATTCATCAGATATTTGGTAGTATGTCATTTAAAAATTTGCTCAGATAAGTCACAGTTATGTTTTCGTCAATCTTATAGGTTTCAGTGGTCTTGGCAATCACAAATCCATGTTGGGCTTTGGTGTCATCCATGGTTATTCTAAATCCCCTACTTATTTGCGGAGCCGAGCTCATTTTTATTTCAATGGCTGCTTTTACTTTGCCATGATGTTCAATTATCAAATCGCACTCTGCCCCTTGCTGTGTTCGGTAAAAATAAGCCTGTCCATCCACAAAAACACTTTGAATATTTTCGATGATTTGCTCAATTACAAAACCCTCCCATGAAGCACCAACCTGCGGATCGTCAAGCAAGTCTTTCTCATGCATGATATCTTTGAATGCATGCAAAATACCGCTATCACGTAAATATATCTTTGGTGACTTTACGAGTCGTTTGGAAATATTTACATAATAGGGTTTTAGTCTGCGTACCAAAAATGCACCCTCCATCAAGTCCAAATACTTATTGATGGTTGGGTGTGAGAGACCCATTGAGCGGCCTATGTTTTCAGAATTCCATAAGTTTCCGTGTACACCGGCCAGCATTCGCCAAAAACGCTCAATAACCTGGGGTTCTGCACTCAGCCCCAACAAAGCCAGATCTTTTTCGATGTATGTTTTGATAAAATTTTTCCGCCATATCATGCTTGCTCTATCTGAGCCAGCCAAATAAGCCAGCGGGAATCCACCCCGGTGCCAAAGTTTGGTTTCGTTTTCGACGCCCACTTCACTGACCAAAAATGAGGACAATTCAATATACCCGATCCGACCTGCTAATGAATCAGCACTTTTTTTAATCAATGTAGGTGATGCAGAACCCAGGATTATAAACCGACCCGGACGTCTGTCGGTGTCTATGATTCCCCGGAGCTCGGCCAATAACTGCGGCATCTGTTGTATTTCATCCAGTATCACCAGCTTATCTATATGATTTTGCAAATACAGTACCGGATCGGTAAGTTTCTGCCGGTCTGCAGCCGACTCGAGGTCAAGGTAATGAATAAGCTGCCTTGATACCAGATTTTTGGCCAATGTAGTTTTCCCAACCTGCCTTGGGCCTATGATACCCACCACAGGAAATATGGTCAGATACTCTGCCAAAAGTGGTTCTATTTTTCTAAAAATATCCATGAAATATGTAAATGTAATTTTCAATTTTCATGGTAAATATAGGGGTTTTTAAAATTAAAAATATTATTTTAACCCTTTAAAACATATTATCATCTTCCCAGGCTAATTCTTCATTTTTCAAAAGCCCCAAATAAGGGTCGTAAAACTTGTTTGTAATAAAATACTCAATTGTCAATAAATCTCCTTTCTTGTTTTTTTCAAAGGCAAAAACTTCTTTTCTTAGGTTTTGAGAGGAAAGCCACTGCCTAAACCTATTTTTTTTGATTGAAACCTTTAAGTTTTCTGCATTGATAAAATCAAAATTTCTTAAATACTCTTCAAATTTTGATTTATAGATTTGGGGTAAAATCTTTGCTCCATCGAATTGTTTATAAAAATCTTCTTCCGTTTTTTTTGAATGAAGCAATGGTACAAGTAAATCCAAAGTAGAATTCATGGTTTCATAGACCTGCTTGAAATCTACTGCTTGTTCTTTGCTCCATGAAGGATAGACAAAATCTATATATTCTTGTAAAATAGATTCATCTACAATTCCATCATTCTCGGCATCTGAAAAAACTTCTAATGTTCTCGAGATGACTTCTTTATCGTAGATATAAAAATCTGTTTTATTGTTTTCTTTGAATATCACGCAAGGAGATATTCCTCTCTCTCGTTTACGATTTACACGACCAAATCTTTGAAGTAAAGCATCAATTGGAGCTGGTTCGGTGTAAATTATCTCATAGTCAATATCTAAACTTACTTCTATCGCCTGAGTACCAACTAAAAGCATGACATCTTCTAAAGTATCATCTTTTTCTGCTTTTAATAAAGTTTGTTCGTGCTTGTTTCTATCAATACCATTGAAACTGCCATGCAACAAAACTGATTTCTCAACTTCATTTCGTAATATTCCGTAAATTTTCTGTGCTTGTGGTACCGTATTACACACAACTAAAACCTTTTTCCCTGCTTGTATATCAGCTTTTATTAAGTCGAGGTTATTCTCTAATAAACCTTCTTGTAAAATTACTTTATGTCTTCTGAAAGAATTGTAAAGTGTTTGGTCGGCATTAATTGGAGTAAATTGTCCAATTGCCAATTCGATTTCTTCCCTAAGAAACTTTGGTAATGTTGCGGTCATAATCATGACTTTCACATTCAAATATTTTGTAACAAATTCTAATAAAACCTTTATTTGAGCAAAAGTTTTCGCATCATACGCATGAATCTCATCAAAAATAAAATAGCTATTTGTCCATTCAAACAAACCTTGTTCAAAACCTTTTAAGCCAAAAATATGCTTTAAAAGTTGAAAAGGAGTCGAAACTTTTATAGGAGTTGTAACATATTTGAATTTCTGTTTTAGTTCGTCAATTGCTTCTTTTTTTGAACTGTGGCTATATTGATGTTCTTCAAAGTAATCGTTCAGATATGAACTTAATTTTCCGTGTAACATTCCTACTTTTCCTTCTTCAACAACAGCACTTAATCGCTCAAACATGGCATTAATTGATGCCGTGAAAGGTAAAACATAGAAAATTCTTCCTGTTTGATTTTCTTCAAAATGCTTACGAACCCATAAAAAAGCACTTTCAGTTTTACCCGAACCAGTGGGAGCAGTTAAAATCACATTTCCCAAAGTCTGAGAACAGTCTTTCTGATGTTGATAAAAATCTAAAGACTTGGAGTGTAATTCAACTTGATAATCAGTAAGAAATTGAAAATCAGACAATTGATTAGATGCAATATTTTGAACTCTTGCCGAGCCTAAATGGTCACAGTTTTTGATTGCCCCAAACAACAATACGAGAAACCAATAATCAGAACTTTTAATAGTTATGCTATTTCGATTATAAGATTTGATAAATTTTAGCTGATTTTCAGCTTTTAAGTTTTGTTTTAACTCAATTTGATATTTCTCTCTAAGTAAAGTTCTAATAGCATTTACATCTACTTTTTTAAATTCAGAAACATAAGTGATAGATTCTGTTGTTCCTAAATCTAATTCCAGACCATCATTTGGTGTTTCATCTTGATAAAAACCATTGATATACCTTGAAAAAAGTTGTTCATAATCTTTGTGGTGTCCAGCAATGGCGAGCAACATTACATTTTTAATTGCTTTATCTTCAATTCCATCAAAAGCCATTAAAAATGGCAAAGAAAACAATTCATGTCGCTGTTTTTTCCACTTTGATTCTTCACCTTTTAATAAATTTTGAAACTCTCTATGGCTTTTTCCAAGGTCATGAAAAATCATTGAAATTCTGACAAACTCCCAAAATTCCGAAGGGATATTTGGGAGTTTTGCAATGTCAGCAAACTGAACTTTAAGAAAAGAATGAATCTTTAAACAATCTTGAATGTGTTCATGCAGTGTAAGTTGTGGTTCAGATTTAGCTAAAATCTCATTCATCTCCGTAATTGATTGAGTGCATGAAAATGTTTAAACTTAATTCTTGGTCATGGTAAGCTTCGATTGATGAAGACTTAACTCCATTTTTATGAGAAACTATTGAAAATGGTTTTGTACCCAAATTTTTTCTCGGAAAAGTATTGGTAAAATATTCTGGTAATGCTTGAATCTGCCCTGCTAAGTGATACGGAAAAGTCGGAATTATTTGTCCCTTTATCTCAACCGTTTCATTTACAGAGAATAAATCAATATCAGAAATAGATTCAATAGTAGCTAAGTCATTCATTCTTCCCAACAAAATTGGGTAAACGGGTTGTCTGAAATAGTCGGCAATTATGCTGTTAGGCGTGTAAATAATCAATCGGGGATTAAACAAAAACTGCCTTCTAATTACATTTGATTTTGCACTATTGTTGGTAGTTTTGCCATTTCCATCCATCTGATAAATTGTTTCGAGGTCTATTCCGGTCGAATCAAATTCAAAATAATAGCCAATTTTTTCATTTTGATAAGTTACAAATTTCCCTGCGGCAGCATTAATCAATCCTAAGACTGTACTCAAAGGAGGCACCTCCAATGTTGGCTGATAACCACTGATTAAGTTGGGATACCTAAAACTGGCTGTCCAACCCGAAATTTCTATCTTGTAACATCTCATATTCAAACAATTTGATTTTCCAACTGACTACAATATCCATCAATTGCTTGGTTTATGGATGTTATGATTACTTTTTCGGAAGCTAAGGTTTGTAAATCTGCATCTATTTCGTCCATGAATCCAGTACGCTTACCAATAAATACTTGACCTTTGATTTGATCATTGTAGTCTTCTAAGACCTCTTTTATTGCTTCAATACTTATAACAGCAATGTTATTGTACAATCCTTCTCCTTTGGCAATGTGAGAGAATGGATGGTTTCCACTATTGGTTGTTGCTAAAATGATAAATTTAGGCGTAACATCTGCCATATTGTTAGTTTGCATTGCACCGCCCGAAATAGTTTTCAGAGCCTTGATGGTTTCGATAGCCCTTTTTCGTCGAAGTTCCGAGGGTAATTGCACTAACTTTTTAGCAATTCCTTTGGCATCTTTTACAAATGGGTCGTCTAATAATGTACAACCATTTGAAATGGCTTCTTCTTGCAGTTTTAATGTTAGATTTTTGAAACCTGTTTTATTATAAGTGGCGAAAGTACCAACTTGTGCTAAATCTATCGAAAACATTCCTTTCATTATTGCACTGTATTCTTCTTTGGTGTAAGGAACAGAATTACCCTCTTGACGGGTCATACTTGACCAATGTTCTTCTGTCTGTGTACTTGCAACAGAGACCAAGACAGAGTTTTTTAATGGCGAAACACGAGTAACGGTTACATCTTCTTTTTTCTCTTTGCCCTTAGAATCTAATTCTGGAGTTCCATCTTCTTTCAGTATCACATCTTTAGCTGCTTTCATGTAACCAAAAACATCATCATCGGCAAACTTTAAAGGATTTGCATCAGTAAATGCAATTTTACCTTCTCTGGTAATAGGAGATAAATCCCATCCGAAATCCTTCTTTAATGTATCTCTCCACCAATAACGCCATGATTGACCTGATACATATGTGTATTTCTTACCATTTTTGGTAATCTTTTTTGTCACCACACCATTGTCAGTATTTGCGTTTGTAACAGCCCCAGCGTTGTTTAAAGCGACAACATCTACGTCAATTAATAGAAAACCTTGTGTTTTTAATAAGTCCATTTTGTTTTATTTTTAAATTTGTTAATCTTCGTTTTCCTGATTTTCTTCTGATGGAACATCTAATTTTTTTTGAATTTCATGTAGCTTTTGATAGATAGCTATAAGGAGTAAATCTCTCGTATCTTTCCAAAAAGTCCCGTCAGGAAATAAATAAAGTACATAATCCTCAATCGTGATTAATGTATTAGGATTCTTATCTTCATAATTTTGTTTAATCAGTTTTAATAGAAATCCTCTAAAGTCTTGGCTACTTTTTGCTATATTAAGTTTTGTAATTGCGTTCTTAATTTCATCATCAGACCTATTATCAATAATAAAGTTTGATAACTCTTTTATTTTTTGAATTGTATATTTTTCCATTTTTAATATGTTTAGACAATAAATTTCTATGATCTTGAAGCTAAACTTATGTTTTTTACTCCATTTTCTGAGATAACTAATAATAGAGACGTTTTCTATTAAATTATTTAATATTGGATTATACCAAACTTTATAATCTAAATAAGAAAGTCGCTCTTTGCCATTATACCATTCTTGGCTTTGCTCATCAAATTGGGCATCCTTAAATTTTGAATATGTATAATGTTGATTTACAAAAGCATTCCACTCTTTTGAATAATTCTTTTTACAGTGTGCATAAAACTTAAATAGAAGATTAGAAAAAGTATGCAGTTCAATATCAGGACTTGCACCAAAATTTGTAAAATGATACATGTTTAGCTGGACATCTTTTAATTCTATTTCCTCATCATCTTCATCAACTGCAATGGCAAGGTTAGCAATACATGCATCTGCATAACCAAATAAGGCATTCGAAATTATTCCAAATTCCGATTTAAGCGTACCCTCACCAAAACCTGAATTTATATTTTTGAGATTTTCATTTAAGTTCTTTTTCACTAAAAAACTACTCACTTTATCAAAATTACTTTGAAGTAAAGCTATTTTATCTCCTACAAAACATACTCCCAGGGGCACAAAAAATGTTCTGATTAGGGCTTCTTTAGATAAGTATAAACCACTTTCATAAGCACTATGAAAATTGATAAATGCCCCTGAGGCTGACATCATGTGGTTGCTTCTTCCCGCGATATAAAGTTTGGTCTCTGAGCCAACAATTCTACAATAGCCTGTCTTGAAATCAAGGTTTGTTTCTTCAATTATTCCTCGATAATACTTTAAAGTTTCTGCAATTTTCTTTTCTGTATTAAAAGCGGGTTGAGTAATTGGTGAATTTAAAAAATAGGTGTGTAGTTTACCTCCCCAATTCCTTACATATATATTGGTTGCATATTCAATGAGCTCATATATACTTTTTTTGGGAAAACGGTCATTCAAATGTTGAATAACATATCCACCGACATCAATAAATGGATCGCCAGTTGGCTTAAAATAATTCATCTCTATACTATTCATATTTTTGGATTTTTATATATCACACAAAACCCCATCCCCTCCACATTATACCTTCCAAATCCACTATAATATCCACATTTCTGTACCTCTATCGGTGTAGTGAGTTTAAACTCAAAATCATAAAAACCTTTGATTTGGGTTTCCTGACGGCTGTATTCTTTTATGGCTACTTTTCTTGATTTTATTTTTGTGGCTTCGGTCAATAATTCATATTTGATGGCTTCAGGTTCTACTCTATGACCGGTGGCATTAAAATACTTGTCTGAAAGGTTTATGGCCAGTAGTTTTCCAAATTCCGGGTGATCAGGTCTAATGTATTCGTCTTGTTTCCCTTCTCTTTTCAGCGAAATATTCATAGGGCCAACAGCCTTGTAAATCATTTCAGGTCTAAATTCGGGCTCAGGTAAGGTGCTTATTTGGATTATCGGAAATTCGGCTCTAAAACGGTCGTTAAAAATATTGAGCAATTGATCTCTAAATACGCCTAAAATAAAACTTTCGGCTGCTTTGGGCATATAAAATGACAAATCAAGGTAGAAATTCCGGGCATAAATTATCATTCCTATTTCTTTATCAATTTTATACTCATTTTTGCCTGAGTTAAAGTGAAAAGGCGAGAAAGTCATAAACTTGAATTTCTTGGCATTTTCGGTTGATTGATAACCCTCCTGATGCAAAAAGCGGGCATATTCGGGGTCGGCATCATCGAGTTTTTTGTATAACCAGGACATCAATGGATATTGATGGTTCCAATCTATCAAAGTAGCCGAGGTGGGGTTATTTAAGGTAAGTCTAAATCTCATATTTTTTGAATCTTCACAAAGTTTAAACCTAAGCATAGGGTATACATACACAATGCCTCAAAATCTTATACTTTTTATTTTGTAATTCAGGTGGTCAATAAGCGACTGGGGCTCCAATATTTCGAGAATATTCTCAGAATTGCCCAAAATGTAGTTAGTCAGCCCCATAAATGACTCATTAACATCACATTCGAGTATGAATTTATCCGTATTTTGGGCATCCACACTTACAAATGCTTTGGCAAGCGGGTATCGGTCAATTAAGGCATTATAACCCGCTAAATTGATTTTAATACAAATTCTGTGGGTGTTTTTATTTACAATTCCGAACACATCAGGGTGGAGCAGATAGTGCTTCCCCTCATTTTCCCAATCTTCGTCCAATTGTTCGATACTCTCAATGCGGCTAATCTTGAAAATCCTGTTCTCTTGCTTGTGGATATCAAAAGCATTGAGGCTATCGTCTTTGAGATTAAGGTGGAAAACCTCCAATACACGGTCAGAAACGGTATTTGAGTTGGTTGATTTATAATTCTTCAGAATCACCTTTTGTTTATCGGCCATTGCCTGTTCGAGCATCGCAATTTTCGATATATAAGCTTTATTTATGGCTTGCTTTCCTATTCTGGCATAATCAATTATTGACTCTACCTTATGGATTAACTTCAGAATCTTTTGACTTTCGATTCCAGACTTATACAAAGAAGCTTTAATTAGCTCTTTTTCTGCCTCATTTAAATACAAAATTTCCTGAAGGTGTTTGGTGGTAGCATTATCTACCAATGCATACCGAAATTTCCGATCAAAGGCCACATCAAAACCAGCATTTTTTATTTCTTCAAGATCAGTTCTGATAGCATCTTTCGAAACATTATACAATTGGGAGAAATCTTTGATAGAATAATGGAATGGATTTTCGACCAGTGCCTTAAATACCAATAGGGCACGCAATCGTGTGGCAGTATCCAGTGGTCTGTTCATAATAGTTAATCGGGGATTAGTACAAATTTAAAAAAATCTTCCTCTCGTCCTAAATTTTGGTTAATTCATTTTGGAATATTTATTATTCGGTACAAAAGTGGAAAATTCTGCTAGGTAAAAACTATAAACCGAGGTGAAAATGAGAAAATTTTTACTGAAAAACCTATTCCGTATTACAATTAAAATAAAATGAAAGGGTGTGCTTTTTGGTTTTTAAAAATTAATCTTCCCGTAAACGCCCGTTACTCCCCTGTTAACTACATTAACAGGCCGTATACAAGCTGTATACATGGAGTAAACAAGCCGTAAACAAAGCCAGTAAACGGGGGAGTAACGGATATTTTAAATTTGGCAGCTTTTCAAAAATAATCTTGTAATACATCAAATAATACAAAAATGTAATACAAAAAGCTGGCTTTCGGCGAATCCAATACTTAGGTAATCAATTTTAAAACATTTTATGATCAAGATAAATAGGGATAATTGAAACCAATGAATTATAATATTTGAGGAGTTAAATAACAGCTTGCTCAAATAAGTCTGAAAAAAAGGATCACAGCATGGGAGAGCATTTGGAAAAATTACAAAGAACGGGCCACTGACCTTAAAGAAAAAAATTAGCAATTATTATTAAGGGGTATAAAAAAGGGCCTTTCAAAAAAGGCCCAAAGGTTTTGGAAAAAAAACGAACAAGTATGGTCTATATTAAAGTATATTTGTCTTTATCCTTTACAACATTAATCACCCACAAAAGTAGAATTACAAATATTGCAAACAGCAATCCCCAAAGTAAGCTTTGCTGTTCACTGGTCTCCTTAGTGAGAGGTTTTACATCCACTTTCTTTTCGACTTTAGCTACTTTAGGTCTTAACTCATTATTTATGCATTTCAATAGCCACTTCGTAATTGTTAGGTTACTTTTTTGTGCTTCAAATAAGACCTTCTCTTTTAATTCTGCCGGAATTCTGAAATTAATCATTTGATCTTTTAATTCTTCATCTTTCATTTTAATAAAGTTTTGGTGAATTTTTTAGTAAAAATAATTGATTTTGCCTGATTAGAGGTGGTAACTTTACCTTCGGTCAACCACGCTTCTAACTCTGACTTTTTGAAGTAGTTTTTCCCACAACGTTTATAGTGGGGAATCTTGGAAGTAGAGCAGTACTGGTACAATGTCTGTTTGGATTTTTTCAAAAACTTAGCAGCTTCGAAAATATCCATGAAAGGGTCATTGCCCTCTGAGGAAGTAGTAGATTCATTTCTAAGTCCTGAGATTTCCTCTTTAACGATACTCCTTAATTCCTCAAGGAGATGATTCAGGTCAAAGCCTGATAGAAAAATTTGGTTCATTGGTTTTGCGGATTTTAATGAAATTCAAATTTACAATGAAAAATTCGTAATACAAATATTTATGATACTATTTGCGAATTTTTATTAACATTTATAAAAAATGAAAGTCTAAAATGTATTGCACATTGTATTGCACATAGGCATAAAAAAAAGAGCTACATTTCTGTAACTCTCTTATTTTCAGTGAGCCCCCTATCGGGATCGAACCAATGACCTACTGATTACAAATCAGTTGCTCTACCAGCTGAGCTAAGGAGGCGTTCCTTAATTGTGGTGCAAAATTAAGACCAAATTTTGCACCACGCAAATCATTTTTTAAAATTTTCTAAACTTTTTTATAAGTGTCTGAAAATCACAGAAATCAAATCGTAGCTGTAATCAGCTTCAATTTATCCTGAAGGTCTTTAAGCTCTAACTCGGCTTTTCTCACCTTTTTCATATACTCTTCTTTAAGTTTTTCTGCGTTTTTAGAATACCCAAAAAACTCAATGTTGTTTTTTGTGAGGGTGATTTCTTCCTCCAGGGTTTTGATTTTTCTACGAATCTCTCCTTCCTGTTTTTCCAGGTTTTTGGAGTTTCCACCCGACTTGAGTACAATTTCAGCTTCATTTTGAAGCATCAGTTTGTCTTTCTCTGATTTATCAATGTTAGAAGAGGCCTTCACATAGTCATTAATAGCTTTTATGAACCTGGCCTGAATCTCCTGCATATTTTTACGGGGAACAAATCCTATCGAAGCAAATTTCTTCTTGTATTCAGAGAGTTTCGAAAGCTCCGAATTACCTTCTGAGGTTGCTCTTTCCACTTCTTCACAGATGGCAATTTTAGCGGCCAAATTGGCATCATATTCCGAATCCTGTGCTTTGGTCTCGTTGCGTTTGAGATCAAAATACTGATCACAGGTAGCTTTAAATCTATTATAAAGGGTGTCTTTGTATTTTTCAGGCACATGACCAATAGTCTTCCATTTTTTCTGAAGATCAATAATCTTATTGGTATTTGGAGCAGAATGGTCTCCAGTTGCCAGAATCTCTTCTGCAGCTATACAAAGTTCTTCTTTCGCTTTATAATTGGCCTCTCTTTTGGCTTCCAGCTTGGCAAAAAACTCACTTTTGTTTTTGAAAAACTGCTTGAGTGAATGCCAGAAATCTTTGCTTACGTCTTTACCTTTTTCACGCGGCATGGCACCTTTTATGGCATTCCATTGCTCCTGAATCTCGATCACCTCTTTCGATTTGGCGTTCCACTCATTGATGCTGTCACTTTGGAAAGTCAAATAAGCCTTCAGGTTTTCCAGTATTTGAGCTTTTGCTTTATAGGTATCTTCCAGGAGCGTTTGGTTTTCTTTGCTTAGCTCTCTTTTTTTCTCATAAATTACATCAAAAGCTGCTTTTAGCCTTGCCCAAAGAGCATCCTGTTCTTCTCTGATTCCCGGCCCAATGTGCTTATATTCAGCCAAAAGATCATTGGCTTTCTTTAAAACTACATTAGTCAAGGGCGAATCCTTCAATTCTTCAGCTATGGCTTCAATTTTTATAACCAGACCCTCCTTAGCTATGATATTTTTCTTGCGATCAAGGTCTTTTAGCTCATTTTGGATGCTTCTGATATCAAAATACCTGTCTACAAGTGCGTTATACGCCGACCAGAGGGAGCCATTATGAGGAGAATTAACGTTTCCAGCATTTTTCCATTCGGTCTGCAATTTTTTGAAAGCGTCCCAATTGTTTTTTGATTCTCCTTTTTCCTCCGTATCAACAATTTCTCTGAGTTGTTGCAGCAAACGGGTTTTTACTTCAAAATAATCTTCCCTTTCTCTTTCAAGTCTTTGGAAATAAGACTGTCTTTGATCGCGGATTTGAATCAAAATACCTTCAAAACGAATAGCGTAATTGTCATTTCTGAAATCAAATCCTTCCTGATTCCCGTTTTCGGCTATATATAGTTTTCGGGCTTCAGCTTTTTCCTGAGCCTGCAGGTCATCAAAAGCAGCCCGTACAATTTTCAAAACATTGTCAATATTTTTAACATCGGCTACACTAATATTGCGTGACTGCATGGCGTGCAGCATTTTGTCAGCCAGGTCAACAAAATCTTTTTTGGAATAATTACTAAAATCATCATCAAAATGAGATACATTCGAAATCTCTTCGATTTCTTCCAAATCTTCCTGATTATCTGAGGTTTCCCCCACCAAATCAGAATCTGGTTCACCTATAGGCTCAGCCATATTTTCTACAGGTGTGGCATCTGCGGTGATATCAGTCATTTTTTCCTCCGAAATAATTTCTGACCTTTGAGGCTCAGACTCGGTTATTTCAGTAGTTGACTCTTGTGAAATTTCTTCCTCGACAGAAACAATAGTTTCCGGAGTTTCCGAAATTTGGTTTTCGGCATTGATGTTTGTATTTTCATCAATGTTGCTGGCTGGTTCTAAACTAGGTTCGATCATTAAAATTTTTGATGCTATTTGTGATGCAAATTTAATAATAATACGTAATAATAATAACAAAGGTTGATAATTATGGGAGATACAGATATTTCGAAACTTCGTCAAAATTACACCAAACATGAACTCACCGAACAACTTGCAAGCCTTGATCCGATGAGCCAGTTTTCAGAGTGGTTTGACAATGCCCTTAAATCAGGCATTTTAGAGCCTAATGCCATGGTTTTGTCCACTATTAGTGGAAATAAGCCTAAATCCAGAGTAATATTATTAAAAGGATTTGATGCCCGTGGCTTTGTATTTTTCACCAATTATAGTAGCCACAAGGGGCACGAATTGGCCGAAAATGCTTTTGGCAATATGACTTTTTTCTGGGATCAACTGGAAAGACAGGTAAGAATTGAAGGAATATTTGAAAAAATTTCACTTGAAGAGTCTCAGGAGTATTTCTGGTCGCGACCAAGAGAAAGCCAGATTGGTGCCTGGGTAAGCAATCAAAGTGAGGTGATTGCAGGGCGGGAGATCCTTGATGAAAAACTGGCTTATTTTCAGGAAAAATTCAAAAATGAAGCCGTTGTCCCCAAGCCTGAGTATTGGGGAGGCTACCTGCTACGACCTGAAAGCATAGAATTTTGGCAGGGAAGACCTAACAGATTGCATGACCGCCTGCTATATACGCTCGAGGGAAATATCTGGAAACGAGAAAGGCTGAGTCCGTAAACCTAGAATCATTTCCCGGGTTTGGCTATTCTGCTTTTTCTGAGATTTTTAGGTCTTTTTTCGGTGGCTATCTTTATGCCGATCAGATCACGAATCACTACTGATGCCGCTACTCCTCCAAATGTAGCCGGAAGGTAGGAAATTGTCCCGTAGGCTGAATGCTTGAAATTACTTCCATCCGTTAGGATCAGGGAATTTTTATCCATTTCTTCGGTCGAAAAAACCGCTTTAATCCCTGCTCCTACTGATAGCTTTTTAAGTCTTTTTCTGATATAAAATGCCAGTTTACACACCATAGTGTCGTACAAGTCGGCCACCCTGATCTTTGTTGGGTCAGTTTTGCCCCCGGCTCCCATGCTACTTACGATGCGTTGGTTGGTCCTGGCAGCTACACTAAGTAAAGTGAGTTTGGGGGTTATACTATCGATGCAATCCATCACATAATCAAAGTGGTTTTGAAGCAAAACTTCACATTTTTCAGGCGTAAGAAAATCCTGAATCACATGCAGTTTCAATTCCGGATTGATTGCCAGCAGCCTCTCCCCCATCCATTGGGCTTTGGGCACACCATGGGTGGTAAACAAAGCCGGAAGCTGGCGGTTGCGGTTAGTAGGATCAACCACATCACCATCGACAATCGTCATTTCGCCCACTCCTGCCCTACAGATAAACTCGGCTGCGAAAGAGCCCACTCCACCCAAACCAACAATAAGCACATGTGAATTTTGTAGTTTTTCTATGTTTTGTTTTCCAATCAATAGCTCACTACGCGAGAGCCAGGCGAGATCTTTCATATAAATAATTCGAGATAATTCTGGTAAATAATTTCAGTAAGTTGCTCAACAGGTATTTTTTTTATTTCGGCAGCTTTTTTATAGACATCATAAACTTTCAAGTCAGGCATATTGTCAGTTTCGAATAAAACCTTTTCCAGTGATAACCCTGCAAAAACTTGCTGTAGTTTATCATTCATGATAAGGTCATAGCCAAACGAAAGCAAAAAACCTTTTTCAATCATCATGGTTGCAGTTTCGGCATTTTTGTTAAAGCCATGAATTACCATAGGCACCTTTGGATTAATGAGTTTTTTTATGGCCAAAAGCTCATTAAAACTCCTGACGCAATGGATCACCAAAGGTTTTCTAAAATGCTCGGCTATTCTAATTTGTTTAACAAAAACTTCTTCCTGAATTATAAAATCAGGGCCATTTATTTTATCTAAACCACACTCTCCCAATACTTTAACCTGAGGATTTTTCAGGAAAATCTCCAACCAATCATAAGATTCGTGGAGAAATTCGGGCTCAATATCCCAGGGATGAATCCCCGCCGAATAGATAAGTTCAGGTTTAAATTCAAATTGATCGACAGCCTCAATTATCTTTCGACTGAGAGAAATATTGCTAAGTTTTCTTACTTTAGCATCGGGTGTCGTTTGATGAGTATGAAAATCGACCAGCATAAATTTAAAATTTGGCAAAAATAATATGCTAAATCTGGAATGTAAACCTTTCGAAGAATTAAGTACCGATGAGCTGTACAGAATCATGTGGCTACGGCAGGAAGTTTTTATTGTGGAGCAAAACTGCGTTTTTTCTGATTTGGATTTCAAAGATCAGAAAGCCTGGCATTGTATGGCCAAAAAATCTGATGGTCAAATAGTGGCATATACCAGACTTTTTGATGAAAACGACTACTACGAGGGATTTTTATCAATTGGAAGGGTGGTAGCTGCCCCTGCTGTAAGAAAAGAAGGTTACGGCAGGATAATATTTGGGTATTCAGTTAATAAAATTCAGGAATTGTTTGGTAACAAACCCATAAAAATAGGTGCACAGGCATATCTGGAACGGTTTTATGAATCTTTTGGATTTAAATCAATATACCAGGATTATATTGAAGATGGCATTGAGCATAAGTTGATGGTCAGAGAAGCGATTTGATTGACGATTGATTCGATTTACGATTGATTCTATTGACGATTGATTCTATTGACGATTGATTCGGTTTTTGATTGATTATTGGGCTTTTTTTATTTATTAAGACCTTAAAGTAAATCAGTTGACTTTTACGGCTTTCTGTATCTTTCTTATACCCAAATTGGATAGCACCTCAACAAGGAATACATTTCCTACCTCCGAAATATGCTCAAATTCAATCTCATTTTTACCTTTGGCCAACATCACCTTTCTTTCCTTAATATGCCTTCCGTCGGCAGTAGTCAAATTAACTCTAACCTCCTGATTTTCATCAGAATCTATTAAAATATGAAGTTTCTCTAAAAAAGGATTGGGAGTTACTTTAAAAGATATTGACTCTACGGATGGTTCAGTACTTAAAGTTACAAATTCTTTCGGCATATTTTGATCAAGCCATCTCAAACGGTTTCTAAGCCAGGTTTTGAGTTCATTTACTTCTCCCAGCCAGGTGGTTTGTACAGGCTGAGGATTGGGCCAAACATACTGACCCAGAATATTCCATTTCTGAAAATTCCTTGCTTGTGCTTCGTTGAGCTCCTTTGCGAATCCATCGATTTCTGCCATCAGATGATCTTCATGCAAAATGCCACCGGATTTTCTTGCCTCAAAATATTGCGTTCTGAGCTCCGCGATAAAATAGGGGTCGTTCATCATGCGGTCCCAGAAGCCCGGAACCTGCCAGAAATCGCCGGAACAAATATCATTAAAGCCATAGGCCCACAAATCATATCGGTTTCCCAGACAATAGTCGGCATTTCCATAGCTGATGTCATAGTCCCAGGGTGGCCCGGCTACCAGTTTGGGGTTTTTAGAGTCTTTATCTTTATAGAAATAGGAGCTTATTCTGTAGCCATCAATATTTCTGGATACTTCATTGACGATAAACATTTTAACAAACGAACTCATGTCAATATATTTCTGATAACCTTGCTCGGGATCTTTGTAGTTAGGTCCATATACAGCCTCCTCAAACTTCCGAACTACGCCCATGATGTAACTTTTCTGAGTGCTGTTGATGGTTTTGGGTAAATGATAAAAATACTCAGCCCTTTTGCCGTATTTATTGGAATAATTGGAAACAAAACTCCCCAAATTGTTCCCTGTCGATTTGTCGATTTTGATTATATATCCTCCTGTGAGTTCATCTCCGCTTAAGTCTGTTTCTTTAAGGTTGGCAATGTCAACCCGGTCATTATCAACCTTGATTTTCTCCATCAAAACATACACCCCCTGATATGACCCGTTAATCACTACTTCCACATATCTTGTGCGACTGGCATACATCCCAAATTGCCGGGAAATACTCATACTTAACACGTTGTGCATCAGACTTTTTTCATTATAAGATGCAAACAGAATCCAGTCTGATTCTTTTGGAAGACCACAAAGAGCTATGGGATTATTTTCCCCCTTTTCATTTCTAAGTTCAAAGCCATATGGTTTTTTAGGGAAAGATTGTGAACTGGAACCGCGGTATTCAAACCCGGCGTAAGAATCATAATGAAATACCTTATCTGTTAGACTGTTGATTTTCCCTTCACCATTATAGACCACTTTGAGTTTAACATTGGTTTTGGGTTCATCAACGATGGCTTTTCCTTCGGTATCAATGATAAATATGGGTAAATTAGTGGTGGAAAGCTGTGCTTTTGCCTGGAAAAAGGTAAACAAAAATAATATTAATGTATTTTTAAAACTCATATTGGTTATTTAAAGAAAGGTCTGGCTTAATTTTTTCGAAATCTACGGTTTAAAGACTACTATTCTTTTCGCGGCTATTTTTATACATCTTTGCTGCATAGAAAAGAACCACCCCAAATGCTATTACCCCTAAAAATAAACCCAGAAAATTGAGTACGTCTTTAACAACAGCCAAAATCACAATGGCAACCAAAAACAAAGTCGGAACCTCATTAAGAAGTCTGAAATAAAATGAGGATTTACTGGTATCGCCCGATTCCAGTTTTTTTATAACCTGCTTACAATAAAAATGATAGACAGTGAGTAAAATTAACAAAACGAGCTTAACCCATATCCAGCTCTGTTGGAAAAGACTGGGAACGCTCACCAACATTAAGGTACCAAACAACCAGGTAATCACCATTGCAGGAGTGGTAATAATCTTATAAACCCTCCATTGCATGAGTGTAAATTGTTTTTTCCAGTCTTCTCTTATGCTTGCCGGCTTATCTTCTGCTTCTGCATGATATACAAACATACGCACCAGATAGAACAACCCTGCAAACCAACTTACAAATCCAATTATATGAAAAGCTTTAAAAAAAGAGTAAAATTCGATCATCTGATTATTTTTGCTAATGAAAACCCAAAAATAAAGACAATTTTCTATCGTTTTAAGTTTGATATCGACTTAAAATAATCTGGATTAGTTTTTGTTTTATCAAATACCAACAAATACCACTTTGTGATGAAGTTTCTCAATCGTTTACTGTTTTTGTTTTTCTTATTTTCCAACCAAATCTTTGCTCAGGACAAAAAAGCCCTGCAATTTTTCGAAAAAGGAAAGAAAGATTTCATGGAGCGGAACTATGAGTCGGCAGTAAACAATTTCAACAAATACTTTGAGAAAGATTCCAGTCTTCAGGAAGCCCATTTCAGGATGGGTCAGATTTATGAATCTTACAAAAATCAGCCAAAAGCTACTTTTTTCTATAAAAATACCGTTGCCAAAGATTCAGCCAAAGTGAATTTTGTGCAGGCATATACGTATCTGGGCTCTCGAGCACTGGAAAAACATGAATTTGAAGATGCTAAAAAGTACCTGACAGTTTCTCTGCAAAACACCAACAAAAATTCGATAATCTACCAACAATTGCTCAAACAACTCAAATCTGTTGAATTCGGCCTCGAGGCCATTGCTCATCCACTCAATATAAAACCCGAGCCTATTGAGCCCATAATTAACTTTAAAGACAAGCAATATTTCCCTGTACTAACTGCCGACAATCAAACTATTATTTTTACTGCCCGTGGCAATGAGGAAGACGAAAATATTTATTTTTCAGTCAAAAAAAATGAAACCTGGACTGCTCCAAAAAGCATAGCTTCAGAGATAAATACACCTTATAATGAAGGTACCTGCAGTATTTCGGCTGATGGCAAAATCATGGTTTTTACTTCCTGCGAAGGACGTGAAGGATTTGGAAGCTGTGATTTATTCATCACCAAAAGAGAAGGAGACCAATGGTCAACGCCTAAAAACCTGGGTGAAAACGTAAATTCAAAATTCTGGGATTCACAACCCAGTTTGTCTTCCGATGGCTCCAAATTGTTTTTTTCGTCGGAAAGGCCTTTTGGTCAGGGGAAAAAGGATATCTGGATGAGCCAGCAGGATGAAAACGGGCATTGGATGAAAGCCATTAATCTGGGTCCGGGAATAAACACCAATCTCGATGAGGTTTCACCGTTTATCCATGCCAACGGCTTTTCGTTGTTTTATTCGAGCAATGGTAAACCCGGACTGGGAAAATTTGACATTTACCTGACCACCATCAAAAACCTGAAAAGCCTGGAGTCTGTCAATTTAGGATATCCGATTAACACGCCAGATGACGAACTCTCCCTTTTTATTACCGCCGATGGGCAATCAGCGTATTATTCAGTGGACAAAGACAACAGTGTCAAACTTTTTAAATTTACGATTCCGGTAGAGTTGTCAGATAAAATTGACCGGACTTTCTACTTAAAAGGCTATGTTTTAGACCAAAAGACCCAGAAGCCGCTTTACTCGAGTATTGAACTTGTCAATACGGTTACCGGCCAAAAAGTATCTAAATTTCTTTCTGACCCCATTACCGGTGATTATATGGTGATTTTGCCGGGCGATGGGGAATATGTGATGTATGTGGAAACTCCAAATTATTTTTTTAAAAGTGTAAAATTTGACTTTTCAAGAAAGACTTCTTCCAATCAGCTGGATATTCATATGCAAAAAATTGAAAAAGATGCAATAGAAGTACTCCAGAATATATTTTTTGATAGTGGAAGCTCGATTTTAAGAAAAGAATCAGACATAGAATTGAATAAACTGAAAGATATTTTATCCAAAAATCAAACCTTAAAAGTAGAGATTTCGGGGCACACAGATGATGTCGGCAACGACGCTTTTAATCTTGATCTATCTAAAAAAAGAGCCAATTCTGTAGTTGATTTTCTGGTAAACGCAGGCATTGGAAAAGAAAGAATCAACGCAAAAGGGTTTGGAGAAACGCTTCCAAAAGTCAAAAACGATTCGGAGGAGAACAGGCAGCTTAACCGCAGAATTGAACTTAAATTTTTGTAAAACTCATTTTACAAAAAAAAGAAACTAAAAGCTGAATTGTAACATTTGTCATGGAATTCAGGCTTAAAATTCTGAACTTTGTGACCAGATTTTTGATTTAATTAGAAAGAACAATAAAGTATAATGACGCAAGAAAACGTAGAACTTTTAATATTGGGTTCGGGCCCTGCAGGTTACACCGCTGCTATTTATGCCGGAAGAGCTGGCTTGAAACCTGTAATGTATCAGGGAATGCAACCCGGAGGACAATTGACAATCACCAATGACGTTGAAAATTTCCCGGGTTACCCGGACGGCGTCCAGGGACCTCAGATGATGGAGGACCTGCAAAAACAAGCTGAAAGATTTGGTTTAGACAACAGATATGGCATGGCTACTTCGGTAGATTTTTCTACTCCTCTTGCCCATAAAGTAATCGTTGATGAGACACACGAAATAACCGCCAAAGCGGTAATCATTGCTACAGGTGCATCGGCCAAATGGCTTGGGCTGGAGTCAGAACAAAGACTTAACGGCATGGGTGTATCGGCTTGTGCAGTGTGTGACGGATTCTTCTACAGAGGTAAAGATGTGGCTATTGTAGGTGCCGGAGACACCGCTTGTGAGGAGGCTCATTATTTGTCGAAACTTTGTAAAAAAGTAACCATGCTGGTACGTCGTGATGAATTCAGGGCTTCGACCATCATGCAGGAAAGAGTAAAAAATACGCCGAATATTGAGATACTATTCAATACTGAAACTGAGGAAGTATTGGGAGATAATGGCGTAACTGGTGTAAGAGTGAGAAATAAAGTTACAGGTGAAACCAAAGAAATCGCCCTGGATGGATTCTTTGTAGCCATTGGTCACCAACCCAACACCGATATTTTCAAAGGTTATCTTGACATGGATGATGCAGGATATCTGATCGTAGAAAAAGGAAGCTCAAGAACAAATATCCCTGGGGTATTTGCCAGTGGTGATGCTCAGGACAAAATATACCGTCAGGCAATTACAGCTGCGGGTTCGGGCTGTATGGCAGCCCTTGACGCCGAAAGATATTTAGGGGAATTTCATTAAGTACTAAAACAGTACAAACCAAAAGGGTGGCAGGTCTATGATTTGTCACCTTTTTTTATTTTATTTCCAGCGTTTCATTATTGCTAAACACCTTCCCAGACAAAGAAATAGCTTTTAGCCTTACCTCCAATTTAGATTTCCTTTTTTGAGATACGCTGATATTTTGTCCAGTGAATTCTCTTCCATTGATTTCCCATTTGTATTTTACCTGAGAATCAGGATTTTTAACCTTCAAGGTTATTTTTGCCTGCCCATTTTTTTGAGGAATGGAGGCATATTCAAATTCGGGCTTCTGCATAAATTTCCCGTCTTTATTGTATTCGATGATCTTAACCCAATCATCTACAGCCAGATACATCACCCCGAATGATGAAAAGGCCAGAGAAATCAAATTTTCTCCCGGGAAATTAAGGACAAACGGCTCAGTTGAAATCAATTCATCATTTTCGGAATAGGTATCTACAGAGAGACTGTTTTCTGAATTTAAGTAAATTCTTTTCCCAAAATAATATTCAGGAAATGAGAAATGAGTTAAGGAAGATGTATCGGGTTTTACAAAAAATGAACTGAATACAGGTAAGGTGGATGAAGATTGAAAATCTTCCCAATTTAGCTGCAGGTCAAGCTTTAATTTTTTGGCAAAAAAAGCATTGGAGGAGTCACGAAAATAGGCATAAAGGCTTTGATTTACTGAAAATTCGGGATCTGCACTAAGGCCAAGAGCCTCTCCTATTCCATGTGTAATTCCCAAATTCCTGATTTCTGCATCATTAATATCATAAATAAAAATACTATCATTTCTTCCAATCAGCAAAAGCTTTTCATGAGGCAACATCAGGAGTTTTTTTAATCTCGCAGGAGTTTTTAACAGCGTATCGGTGTGAAACTGAATTTCATCGGGAAGCGTCAATTCCACTTTTTCAGCAATATTTTGGGCATTTAAAACACTTTTTATTCCGCCCAAAAAGTGCATTCTGAAATTTTGATTGTCAAGATTTAATGTATCAGGCGAAAAAGTCGTAACAAATATTTTAGATTTTTTATCTGTCTTTCCTGTCCACGCCAGATTATTTCCAGAAAAATCCATCAAAACCGGGGTCAGATTTTTTGCAGGGTTAATACCAGTGAGTTGGGTGTTGTTTAGCGACCAAATGGGCAAAAGTTCGGTTTGCCCTATGGATTTAAGGGTAATAATTTCACCCGAAAATATCTCAATGGGTTTCTTTCTTTTTACGCCTAAAATACTTTCAAGCCAATTCCATCGGTATTTTTCTTTTATTGACGGCCCGCAAGCCATCAAGCCTCCACCACTATTCAAAAAATTAAGAATCAAGTTGTTTTGTCTGATATCCAAAACATTGTCGTCAAAATCTAATAAAAGTATAGCTCCTTTTCCATTAATATTTTCGGTAGTGATTTTATTAGAAAATTGAAAAGTGAGGTTAAACTGAGAAGCATAAAAATTAAGCTTTTCTTGTATTGTTGGCTGGCTGGTTGCTTCAAGTACCAAAACAGCGTTGGATTGTGCATTCACATAAAAACACCCAAAAAACAACAAGCATGTCAGCCACTTTTTCATATTTCTTCTCTGATTATCTTCAACTTTTCTTCGGTTGAAAGCTCAAATGGTAGCCAATTTATTGAAACCCCATTTTTTTCCATACTACGAAAAAAAGTCATCTGCCTTTTTGCAAAACGGTGAATTTCGGTTTCAAGTTTGGTTTGCATTTCCTCAAAGGAAAGTAATTTTTGCAAATACAAAGACAAGTATTTGTATTCCAGCCCATAATATTGCAAAGTTTCATGAGAAATCCCCTTTTCAAGTAATTTTTCTATTTCTGCTATCAGACCTTCATTTTCTATCCGGTGTTTAAGTCTTTCTGATATTTTTTTACGTCTAACCTCAATCGGTGGGTTTAGCCCAAATACCTTGAAACGGTATTTTGACTCCTTAATTTTGAATTTAAAATCAGGATTTTTTGAAATATAATCGGCAATTTCAATTCCTCTGATAAGTCTTTTGGCTGTGGACTGATCAATATTTAAATCTTGATTATAAGCGAGATACAAAAATCTGAGCTGTGGTAAAGAAATTTTTTCCAGTTTCATTCGCAACTCAGGATTTTCCGGTACGCTGGTGTATTCTTTTTCAGACAAAATACTGCTCAGATACATTCCTGTGCCTCCACAGACAACTGGCAGGCTATTTTCATTCAAAATCTTTTCGACAGCAATTGGAAAATCTTCTTGAAACCTCGCCAGATTATATTTTTCGCCGGCATCAAGGATATCTATCAGGTGATAAGGGATATTTTCCCCATTCAAATTATATTCTTTCAGGTCTTTTCCGGTACCAATATCCATACCCCGATACACCTGCCTGCTATCTACACTTACGATTTGCCCGCCAATTTTCCCGGCAAGGCTCACCGCTAAGCTTGTTTTTCCTGAAGCCGTGGGTCCAAGTATTATCGGAATATTTTTACTGTTGTAATCCATTTTTGATAAATTTCAAACTCCCGGAATTATACACATCGAAGGCTTCCTCACCTGTGACCGTTATTCTCTCATAATGGCTACCAATTTTGTAATAAACCGGTTGTGTTTTTTCAATAAATTCAAAGCCCATTTTCTTAAAATTCTGTCCATCAGACCAATCTGCATCCACGTAAGTCATAATGTTTCCGGGATTTTTTTCATTCACAAAAAAACGCATCAATTTCGTAAACCCACCGATCACATTTAAATTGGTCAAAGTACCAAATCTTACCAATTCGAATGAATTAACAATTTCATTACCAATATAATACTTTTTTCCGGCAGTAAAAGTCATTACTGCGACCAACAATTCTCTCTGATTATCAAACACATAACCTTTTGACAGCAACAACCTGAAATATCTCTGTGGTAAAAATAAACCATATTTCAATTTAGCTCCAGCTGACTTCTGAAGGTGGTTTTTATTTAAAAATGCTTCAGATTCTGATTGATTGATCCTTCTCACCTCACAAACTCTTGCAGGTAAGGTAGGGTTTAAATCAAATCGAGATTCAAGTCTGGATTTTACTATTTCTGGAGCACCCAGCCACTGATCCTCCCAAACACGAAGTGTATTTTCTTCAAAAAAAACTTTAGATCCCACTTTCAAATACCGAATTTTGAAGTCAAAAGCAGGCAAAAGCCACAATCCGGGTTCAATTTCAATCCATGACTGGCTCAGGCGTAATTGAAGCTCAGCAATATAAGCTCCGAAGGACTGATTCGGGTGATTATAGATAGATTCGGAAATTTTGTAAAATTTTTTACCAAAAATAATCGTTAAGGTATAAAAACTGGCAATATTATTGGAATAAATATACTAATAGAACTTGTTATAATTTAAAAATCAAATACTTATATGAATTTTGCTTTTAGATTAATTCTGATTTTGGGTTTGGCAGCAAGCAGCACCTTTGCTCAATCAAGAAATTATTTGAAAGAAGAGGCTGATGAATACTTTAAAGCGGGCAGGTATTGGGATGCTTTTTTCCAGTATAGAAATATTTTGAAAATACCTGAATTCCAGGGAGACCACACCATCGAATCTCAGATAAGCAATAGCTCCAGAGCCATGTATTTGTGGAAAAAAACCCTGGATTACAAGGCATACAGAAAATATGAAATTGCCAAGCAACACATGAGCGAGTTGATTGTGCTTAACCCTTATGATCCCAATCGGGGCATGCTACCCCGCCTATCACTAGAGCAAGCCTCAGACTTGCAAAGGATGGCGGCCAGTCAAAGAACCGCCGAGGCTCGTGCCGATTACCTTAAAAGAGCGATTGGCCTTTATCAGACTGCACTCGATGAAGGCCTAAAAGACGAAATGGTGTTTTCGCTTATCAAACAATGTGAAAATGCACTGGAAAAAAGTCGGTATGACAACATCAAACAACCCACCTCCTACGGAATCAATTTTGAAAAAGAAAAGAAAATTGAGGAAGAAAGAACCCGTAGTGTAGAGATAATCAAAGCCAAAGAAAAAGACGGAGGCAGCATTTAACCCATTTTTGTTACCCGAAAACCTTTTAAAGGTATGGAAATATCTTTTGAGATTTTCAGTTAAAAAAAAACCGAAAGCCAAAAATATGACTTCCGGTAAAAATATAACAGAATAGTAAAGGGTTAATTTTTAATCATTGAGTTGGAGAATCTGACCGATAATTTGGCGATTAACACCGGAAGCACACTTATCAAAATCAGAACTGTCCCAAGTGCAAATATGGCTCCAAGATGGGCAAATACTTTTCCCATAGACAAGATGCTGAGGATCAAACCAGAGCTAAAAGGAAGCGAAAATGCCAATATCAAAACAGCAAACTCCACATTAAAAGTCCTTTTCTCCTTAGGGATTTCCAATTGATCTTCTTTGAGATTAAATGCCGAAATATGGGCAAAAGGCCAGAAACTTGCCGAACTAAGCGGAATCACCAATGCCAGAAGAACCTGAGTTGGGTCTGAGATTTTAAATAGCATGATGACCATCGCACTAAAAAGCACACTTACTCCTGCCCGAAAAAACAACAGGCTTACAATCACCCGTTTTTTACTTTGTTTCAGCTCGACGGCCAAACCAATGAAAATCAGAATCAGTGGAGTCATCATCGCACTGGTTTTGTCGAAAATGTCAGTTACCAAACGCGGCAGAGCATCGTATCCAATCCCAATCGAAAGAAGAAAAATGGCAACGAAAATAATGGAGTTGATAGGTTCTTTCACCAAACTTATCAGCAAGCTCTTTATTTTGCTCCATAGGTTTGATTTTTGACCTTTATTTTGTTTTAAAAAGAGATTTAAAGCAAAAATGTAAAGAAAAATGAGGACAAAAACTTTATTTCCGACATCGGCCATAGCAGCCATAGCAAGGCTTTTTTGCCCCAAAAACTCGACAATAAACGGGAATGCCGATAAACCCGGTGCCAATGAGGGCATCAGCATCAGAATTGACCTTCCGGTTGGACTATCTTTATCAATGGTAAAGAATCCCAGCACCGGCGGAATCACGTAAAAAATAAAAATATTGAAAAGAATTGTAATCAAGGGAACAATCATCAATGACCTGTCCAGCGGGATTTTCATCAATGCCGTAAAAATGGTAGCAGGCAGAGCTATTGTCAGTACCAATTCTTTGATACCGCCAACCATTTCTTTGGACTTAAACTTTGATCTGAGAAAATAACCCAGGGCTATCAGCAATATGAGTACCAGTGATTTTTGTAAAGCATCACTCATAAGTATTTGCTATTAAATTATTTAGTTAATAATCCTGACCGACAATGCAGCCGGTCAGGATGTTTTACCTGATATTATGAGATTTCACCAAATGACTTCACAAAAAGCTTCATTTCGTCCATGGTACCAATACTCACTCTGCAATAGTTTTTGCCCTGAATCTGGAAAGCCCTTACGCCAACTCCTTTTTCGGTCATTTTTTTGAGCATATCTTTCCCATCCATATTTATTGGGAATAAGATAAAATTGGTATAAGAAGGGATGTAAGAATACCCCATTTTCTTAAGTTCAGTATAAACATATTCCTTGGCTTCGGCATTGAGCTTGATGCTCATATCCTGAAATTCCTTGTCATCAATGGCGGCAGTGGCACCCAATATTGAAGTATAGGAAATTCCCATTCCGCCACGGGTGATTTTGTTGATATCTTCCAAAAATGAAGGCAAAGCGGCTACATAACCCACTCTGATACCGGCCATTCCCATTACTTTTGAGAAAGTGCGGGCAATAATCACATTTTTCTTTTTGCCTAATAGTGACACCATCGACTTGGTTTTTCCGTCGGCAAGCTCAAGATAGGCTTCATCGATAAAAACAGGCACCTTTTCTGAAACTCTTGAGCAGAAATCTTCCAGCTCCTGGGCATCAGTTAAAGCTCCGGTCGGGTTATTGGGATTACAGATATAAACGAGCTTAGTTTCAGAGTCAATCGCAGCTTCCATGGCTTTCAGATCATGAGACCAGTCATTTTTGCAGGGAACAGCTTTCCATTTTGCACCTACCGATTCGGCCACTTTAATCAATGACATGTAAGTTGGGTCAGCCGAAACTATATTTCCGCCTTTCATAAACAACACGATAGCCACTTTTTCTAGCAAATCAGACGATCCCGGCCCCATCATTATATGGTCAGGAGAAACACCCTCTTTTTTAGAGATTTTACCAATCAGGTCTGCCATTTCTTTCCAGGCATAGCGGTTACCTCCAACTACGGCTTCTTTAATGGCATTCTGTGCACTCATTGGAGGGCCATAAGGATTCTCATTGGCATTGAGTTTTGCAAAAATTCCTTTTGGAAGTCCTTCGCTATTTATTAAATACTCTTTGGCATTTGGACTAAGAATGATGTTGTTGTTTTTATCTAACTGCAAAGGTGTATTGGCAAATGCCCCCTCGAATAAATGTGGTGCTGCCCCAACTGTTCCTAGAGTCAACAATCCTTTTCTTAGCCAATTTCTTCTGTTTAATTTTTGCTCCATTTCAGTAAATGTTTTTTATTATAAATATTTGATGATAAGGTTAATACAAGTTTAAAATGTTTATTTCCCACTCAGAATAAAGTATTTGGAAAACTGGACATCCTTATAGGTGCCGGTAGCAGTAAGTTTTACAGAACTCCCTGCTTTGGGCGTACTAATTCCCAGACTGGCCCAGGTGCTGCTAAAGCTCGCCACCCCTGAATCATCCGTTTGAACTTCTTTGATTAATGTGCCGGAACGCAACTTAAAAGCAAGCTTAAGACCTTTGACCGGGATAGAATCAATCCCCACTTTATAATCCAGGATTCCGGTTTTATCCAATTCCATTACTTTTACTTTCAGCTGGGCATCGGCGGCAACAGGGGCAGTTACTGTAGGCTCGGTAGTCATGCCATTGGAGGGTATTCCATCGCTTCCAATCACTGCTACCAACACGGGAGATACCACTCTTGCTACAAAAGGATCTTCAACCTCACACGACATCAATCCAAGCATCAAAAAACTGATTATCAATATTTTATTTTTCATTTTTATTAATTTTAAATATAAAAAATTACTTTTCTGTCCACCATAATTTCGACTGCATATTGTCAGCACCAATGAGCTTTATACCCTCATCCAATTTGGCTTTATTTAAGGAATATTCCGTGGTCGGATATGGTAAACGGGTGGGTAAAATACCACCATTTTCAAACACCGCACGGGGATCTTTTGCCGGTAAAACAGGATAACCGGTCCGACGATACTCCGTCCAGGCTTCTACGCCCTGACCAAAAAGGGCAATCCATTTTTGCTCCAAAACCTTCTCTTTGCTTATTTCACCCACTTTTGAATAATAATCGGCAGAAAATGGAGCACCAAACTGAGCAAATGATGCCTCCACACCTTTTTTGAAGTAAGAAGCGGCGTCTCCGCTGATGTCGCCATCAATGGTGGCTTCAGCCAAATCGAGCATCAATTCGGAATAAGTCATTAACACACTGGGTGCAGAAGCTTTGGTAAAATAAGTACCAAGTGTTGCCGCAGAGCTCAAATAAGTAGTGGCAATGGCATCTGGCAAACCGTTGGGAATTCCTTCAAATACACCTTTTACAGGCGACCCAAATACTGACAACCTTGAATCGGAAAGAGCCGAAAGCTTATCAACCAACGTTTTACTAAGATTCCAGTCGGTACGGCCACCAACTATCATTACTTCGTTCCATTCATTATTGGAAGGACGAGAATCTGTGTTTTTCAAAACGGCATTGTCATCATTTGATGTGAAAATTGGATATTGTGCCGGTGAACCCACAATTTCAGCCAGGATAGCTTTTGATTCAGCTGGTTTCTTGGCTGCCTGTCTGTTGGCGATACGAACTCTTAAAGAATTGGCAAATTTTTTCCATTTCAAAATATCTCCCGAATAGAGAATATCACCGGAAACCGCCGGCCCACCTACTTTCAGCTTATCATTGGCTTCCTTAAGATCTTTCAAAATTCCTGAATAAACAGCCTCCATGCTGTCGTAAACAGGCGTATATACCGGTTCTTCAGCAGTGCCTTTGATAGCCTGACTATATGGGATAGGTCCATAAAGGTCAGTTAGCAACATAAAAGTCCATGAACGCATTACCATTGCAATTCCCTCATAGTTGGTATTTGGAATATTGCCATCAGCTTTTGACTGAGAAATAATCCTTTGGAAATTCACCAAACCATCAGTGTAAAAAGACTTCCAGGTATTATTGTAAAAAGTAGGCGTAATACCATAGTTATCTCCCTCGCTTGAGTAAATGTTGCGTGCGAGATACTGCATCCAAAGCATGGTACCATCAATATTTAATCTTTCAAACCTGACATTTCCTCCCCAGTATCTGTCCACCGTTTTTTCAATGGCATATGGCAATAGATATTGAGGCGAAATATTGGTGGGGTTGTTGGGGTCGGTGTTGAGTTCATCAAAACTCTCCGTGCAGCCCGAAAGCCCAAGAACCAAGGTCAAAATGAGAAATTTTATTTTATTTTTCATAGTTAATTCCATTTAAATTACCTGATAATCAATACTTAAAATCCAAGATTCAGATTAAAACCTAAACTTCTGGAACTGGGCAATTCGCCATATGCAAAGCCTTGTGAATTTCCACCGAATCTATCCACTTCAGGATCAATATGAGGTGTATTTTTGAAAAGGATTGCAAGGTTTCTACCCACTACTGAGATTTTAGCACTTTGCAAACCAATCTTACTGATAAGGCCATCTGGCAATCTGTAGCCAAAGCTCAGCTCGCGAAGTTTTACATAAGTACCATCAAATATTGCGGCTTCATGATATCGGCGGGGGTTATTGTAAGCGTAAAATTGATTGGCAGCCATCATCACGTCATTTGGAACATAATTAGGTGCATCAGCAGTACCAATGTTCATAACCCCTTTTCCAATCACGCCCTCTTCTCTGCCTACTGCAGTCTCTGCATATTGGCCGGTCCAACGGGCAGTACCAGTACCCTCATCAAACAGGTCTCCACCGATTTTGGCATCAACTAATACATTGAGCGACAGTTTTTTGTAAGAGAAAGTATTGCTAAAGCCACCTGTCCATTTAGGCTGAATATTTCCCAAAATTTTAGGTGTATTGTCTACCACCGGAAGACCATCTTTGAAAATCAACTGTCCGTCAGGTGCATGCATAAACCCTATTCCATAAAGTACACCATAAGGTTGACCTACTTTCGCAACAGAAATCAATCCGCGTCGTTCCTGTAGGGTATAAGTATCAAGTCCTTCGGCCAGTTCTACTACTTTGTTTTGGTTTTTAGCATAGTTAAGACCAACTTCCCATTTAAAACCTGAAATATCTACCGGAGTACCACTTAAAGTGATTTCAATCCCTTTGTTGGTAATTTGGCCAGCATTTAATATCCTTTTATCATAGCCACTTGCCTTTGATATCTCCACACCAAGTATCTGATTTTTAGTAGATTGATCATAATATGTTATATCAAGGCCGATTTTATTTTTCAGGAATTTCAGGTCCAGACCAAATTCAAGTCCGGTGGTAATTTCTGGTTTCAAAGTAGAATTTGAAATAGTGAGGTTTTCATAAAATTGCGGAACACTGCTATTCCATGATCCGGAAGCCCTGAAAGTTTGAGCCAATTGATAAGGATCTGCGTCGTTACCTACCTGTGCCCATGATGCTCTGACTTTTCCAAAAGACAACAGACTTTGTGGCATACTCAACAACTCAGTAAACACAGCACTTGCGGAAACAGATGGATAAAAATAGCTACGATCAATGCTCGGAAGTGTACTCGACCAGTCATTTCGGGCGGTCACATCCAGAAACAAAGCATTTTTGTATCCCATTTGAGCTGAACCATAAACACTCTGCACCTGTGATTCAGTAATAGCACTGGCAACCGTATTTTGACTTGGGTTTGAATTTCCCAAATTATACACTCCATCTACCACCAACTCTCCTACATTGGTGAAGTTCCGCTTGTAATAATTAAGTCTTTGAGCACCACCAGCAGAGGCAACCAATGAAAAATCTTTTCCAAACATCCGATCGTAGGTCAATAAGAAATCATGATTAGTCTCCTGACTTCTCAGAACTTCCTCAGAATACCTGCCCGGAGTTTTATTACCGTTTCTTACTCTTTCAAAGTTTACTATATTGATGCGGGTGTCGGTCCACATATCAGTACCTGTTCTGAAAATCCCTTTCAAATGTTTATTAAAAGCCACTGAAAGGGAAATATTTCCCAATAAGCGGTCTTTGTCATTGCTATTAGGCAAAAATTCATTTAGAAAAAATGGGTTGGTAAAGAATGTATGCTGCCAGTTTGGCGGGTCGGTATCTGGTAGTTTACCAGCAACAGCTCTCTGAATATGCACTGTGGAGTAATCGGCATAATTGGCCAGTTGGTCCCATGAAACATGCCTGTGTGACCATATAAACTGGTCACCACCGGTGAAAGTACGGTTTCCACCATTTTTCACATACTCTGCAGAAGTATTAACAGACATATATTTATTAAGCTTATATCCACTATTAATTTTAAAATTATGCCGGGTATATCCATTAAATGCTGCAATACCCTTTTGATTTAGATTTGCATAACTCAAACGAAAATTACCTCTGTCATTTCCTCCTGAAAGTGCCAGAGAATGCGTCATTGAAGTACCTGTATCCCAAAACTCATCCCAGTTGTTGGGCTGTGGGGTTAAAGGAGCCACATCTGTTCCAGTAAACCATTGCCTTACCAATCTACCGTCCATTGGTGCTCCCCAGCTTTCATCTGTTCCATCGGTACCGGTAGTTTTACCGGGCGAAACAGACCCATAAGCCGCAGCATACTGGGCATAAGCATCAGGCTGTATCACACCACTCCAACCGTCAGAATACCAGGTTCTGTAGCCATTGCCTCCACCATAAACATTCTGAAAATCAGGCTTTACCAAAGGTCTCTCTGAAGTAAAATTTGTATTATATTCTATACCTAAACCCTTTGTACCTGCTCCGTTTTTTGTGGTAACCAATATTACGCCATTGGCAGCTCTTGAACCATAAAGTGCCGCAGCATTTGGTCCTTTCAAAACTGAGATTTCTTTAATATTATCGGGGTTAATTTCGGATATCCCTCCACCAAATTGTTTATCAAACTGCTGTTGCATAGGTACCCCATCCACTACAATGAGAGGTTGGTTATTTCCTGACACAGAACTTGAACCCCGGATCTGAATCGTGGAGCCACTCCCTGGCCCACCGTTGGAGCTGATCCTTACCCCGGCGATTTTGCCCGAAAGACCATTGGCTACATTTGATGACCGTGATTCGGTCATACTTTCACCTTTAATCTCTTGTTGGGAAAAACCCAGTGATTTTTTCTCCCTCGAAATACCTAACGCTGTAACTACTACTTCCTGCAGGAGTTTTGAGTCAGTTTCAAGCTCAATAGTGTACTCATTAGCATTTGTAATCAAAACTTCTTTGGTATGAAAACCAATCGCACTAAAAACCAAAGATTTGTTTTCACTGCTGATTTTTAAGGAAAATTTTCCTTGGGCATCAGTAACCGCACCATTGGTAGATCCTTTAATTAAGACCGATACACCCGGCAATACACCTTCTGAGGCCGAACTTACCACTCCGGTAAGTACCCTTCCCTGGGCCAGGGCTCCCATCATTGAAGACATCAAGACAAAACTCAATAGTAGTAATTTCTTCATAATTCTCTGGTTTTTAATTTTAAAATAAATCCACCAAAACATTTTAATTCTGTTTCCCCGACCGCTCAGAGGCAAAATAAAAAATGCCCTGGTGGAAAGTCTTTTGTGAGTCAAGCCCACACACAATCAAATTGGGTAGCCAAAGGCTTTATGTCGTACTACAATTTTTAATTTTCCGCAAAAGCGAAATGAATATAAAGTGTGGAAAAAAGCTATTCATTTATTGCGGTCGGGAATGAATAACGAAGAATAAATATTGTATTATTTTAATATTTATGACCAATATTATGTTTTCAAAAAATCACATCCTAATTTTTTTGATAAAAAACATATTTTATTCATATTTTCGGTAAAAAAATATAATATTCTATTACTATTTTACAATTTATTAAAATTTTAAGCTACATTTTATGAAAATAACATACATTTTTACTAAACAAAATACGCAAGTTGAATAAACCTAATTTTCTACAAATAATCATTTTCAATTTAATTATTTCATTTTTTGAAACCTATATTTTACATTTTTTACATTTTTATACATAAAATTTAAATATTTTAAACATCATAATATTTTACACATAATATAATTTTTTATATATTTGCAGCATACTTCATTTTCAATACTAAACAACTAGCCCTTAGATTTAAAAAATTTAAGGGCTCTTTTTTTTGATGTTTTTTGTAGTATGAAAAAATGGAGGTATCTTTGAAAAATAGCCATAAAACATCCTGTGGATTTCTCTTCTCTTTTAGGACTAATAAGTGTTAGTTTTTTCTGGGTTTTAGGGATTTATTTCTTCTTTGCAGGAAGATTATCCCACTTTTATATGGGAAGCTTCTTGTTGATCCAGGGGCTGGCCAATGCCATATTGTGGTTTAATTATACCCCAGTGGTGAAATATTTCCCATTTTTTATATTTGCAGCCGTGCCTCTCAGGTTCTTATGGGGGCCGTTCTTATATTTTTTTATCAAGGCCTTTCTGGAGGATAAAGTAAAAAAAGACCTGTCCTACTTTTTACATTTTGTTCCTGCTATAGTTATATGCATTTATCTATGCAACTTGTATAAAAATATTCCTGAGGAAGACCTCATTCAAAACATTCTTAATAAAGAATGGTTATTCAAAATTAACCGAATACCCAACATCCTGATTTTCCTCCAAAACATTAGTTATATTATTTTTCTTTTGATTCACGTTTTCAGACTTCAAATTCGGCTTTCGAGGCAATACTCGAAAACAGACATCATAAAACTTAACTGGGTAGTAAATATTTTGGTTATTTTAGCGGCAGTTCATTTTTTGATACCCATTATTATCAACCAAATCGGCACTGCTTATTTCAGATATTTATTTGTGGTACACATTCCACTTCTTACCTATGTTTCCTGGCATCTGGTAAAAACCCCGGCGTTATTTAATGACCTCCCACAAGAAGAGGAAAAAAAGCAGGCAGACAATATCATAGACGAAGAAGCAAGCAAAAAGATTGTTCACATTATGGATACAGATAAGCCTTTTCTGGATACGGAATTTTCGGTAAAAAAACTTGCCGAATTAGTACATATACCTGCATACCAACTTTCTGAAATCCTCAACAAACAATTTTGTAAAAACTTTTCTGAGTTTACCAATGAATACAGAATCCAGGAAGCAAAAAAGCAACTTTTGGCACCGGAAAATCAGCATCTTACACTGGAAGGAATAGGTCAAAATTGCGGATTCAAATCAAAATCAACTTTCTTCAGCGAGTTCAAAAAAAGATGCGGAAAAACTCCATTAGAATTCAGAAAATCACAAAAAACTGAAAATTAATAGTTTAAATTTATTTTTTTACCCAAAATAGTTCAGATTTATAAATCCGAACTCCATGAAACCATGTTTATCCATCATTTTTTTTAGTTTCGCATGTTTTCGAATCTGAAGGGGATTTCATTTCAAAACTGATAGCCATGAAAGCATGGAATTTAGAGGTTTACCTTTAATGAAAAATGCTTACAAAGTTTCGATTACTTATTTTTTAATAATGGGAACATTGGAAAAAGCTCGGTCTTGCCGGGCTCTTTTTTTTCAAAATACTTTTTCGAGATAATGCTCTTTTATCCCGAACATATTTTTTAGTTTCCCTATCTCCTCCATTTTCTTCTTTTTCAGATCGGGCTTCTCACCTTTGAAGACAGCGGTTATCATAAGGTTTTTGGGAGTGTGTTCCGAAGAAATAAATTCGAAAGCTTTGACCTGGTATCCAAATGCCTCCAAAATCAGACACCGGATGAGGTCGGTGACTGACTCTGCGGTACGCTCTTCTATGATACCATATTTTGAAAACAAGCTGGCAGGATGCTCGGCATTAAACTGCTTTCTGATTTGTTTATGGCAACAAGGGGCTACCATTATGACCGAAGATTTTGCTTTGATTCCTTTAAGTATCGCATCATCGGTGGCGGTATCACAAGCATGAAGAGCCACCAAGATGTCAGTACCGGTCGCGTCAAACTGCTCAATAGACCCCTGAACAAAACATAACTTTTCAAAACCTGCCTTTTCTGCAAGATGATTGCAGAGATCAGCCATTTCCTGGCGATACTCGACGCCTGCCACTTCAGGAGAGATATCTGATTGAATAGATAGAAAATGATACATGGCAAAAGTCAGGTAGCCTTTCCCTGAACCCATGTCTGCTACTTTTACTTTACCTTTTAACCCGCTTTCCTGCACTGCCTGTCTGAAAAACTCAAGGTATTTGTTGATTTGGATAAATTTATCAGTCTTGTCTTTTCTCAAAAAACCCTCCTCTGAAAACACGCCCAGAAGCTTGAGGAATTCGACGTTTTTTTCGGGTAAAATACGATTTTTAGGGCGATTGTGAGAAGTTTCTACTTCTCTCAAGGCCTGATTCTCCTTTTTCTGGAATTTTGATTTTCCGGCAGGTGTATATTGTAAATGATAGGACGACTCCTTACAAAATAAATCTGCCTGTAAAAAACTTACCCCTAACCAACTATCTATCAAATCTATAGCCTCTTCAAAGGGATAGTTTTTGGTGATATCTTTCTGGGGATATTTGTAAACAAAACTAAGTAACTTACCCGTTTTACTCTGGAAAATTTTTATTTGAACTGATTTAAATTCAATATTTTCAGTATTTATTTTATTTTTATTACTAATTATAAGTTTTGAAATTATATTATTTTCAAAACTTTCTGAAAATATATTTAAAAAATCCTTTTTTTTCATTTTCACTTATCATTGTTTGACAGTAATGTAGAAATTACGATCTACCTCCAGCTGTTTTCCCGATATACTTTGAATCCGGGAATCTTTCGGATAAATCATTTGCTCTTTACCATCGATTTTGACTTTTAAGGGTAAATCAAAACCACTTACCACATTGGTCCACCTGTATTGATAGCCTTTTTTGGTCTTTTTTAGTTCCAATTCCGGAATTTTGGTATTCCTGAGGTATTGGTCAAAAACTTTAGAAAAATCAATTCCGGATTTTTGGGAGATATAATTTTCGATTTGCGAAGTTTCCACGGTTTGATGGTAAAATTCACTGTTTAAACCCCTTAATATTTCCCTGAATTTCTCATCATTGTTGATCGCATGCCTTATGGTATGAATCATATTGCCCCCCTTGGAATACATATCGCCTGACCCACTTTTATTCATGTTATACACGCCGATAATGGGGCGGTCATTGAGAATAGACTTGCGGGTGCCTATTACATAATCTTCGCCGGCTTGTTTACCATAGTGAAATTCGGTAAAAAGAGTCTCGCTATAATTGGTAAAACTTTCATGAATCCACATGTCGGCGATATCCTTATAAGTGATATTGTTGGCAAACCACTCATGGCCACTTTCGTGAATGATTATAAAATCCCACTTAAGCCCCCAGCCCGAGCCGGAAAGGTCTTTGCCAAGATATCCGTTTTTAAATTTATTACCGTAAGTTACCGAGCTTTGATGCTCCATTCCCAGGTAAGGCACTTCTACTAATTTATATCCGTCTTCATAAAATGGATAAGGTCCAAACCAATATTCAAAAGCCTGGAGCATACGGGAAACATCCTTAAACTGATTTTTGGCTTTTTCGAGATTCTCTTTTAATACAAAATAATCGCATGTTAAATCTCCTTTTTCTCCCTTAAAAATCTCATTAAAATGTACATAATCACCAATATTGAGATTCACACCATAATTATTTATCGGATTTCTAACCACCCATTCTGTAGTTCTTTTGCCATCATTGGTGAGGCACATTTTTTCCAATCTGCCGTTAGAAATATCCCATAAACTGTCCGGTACAGTGACGGCTATCCGCATACTATCCGGCTCATCGTACATATGATCTTTGCATGGCCACCACACACTCGCCCCTAAACCCTGACATGAAGTGGCCGCAAAAGTTTTTCCATTTGAGTCGGTATCCCAGGATAGTCCACCATCCCAGGGAGCCCGCTTTGCAATTTGGGGTTTTCCTGAATAATATACTTTTATGTCCCCGGTTTCACCAATTTTCAGACTTGGATCAGTGTTGATAAAGTAAGCATTATTACCTTTTTTCTGAAAAGTGAGCTGTTTACCATTTTGCTCTACTGACAGAATTTCCATCGGGATTTGAAGGTCTATCTGCATTACTTCACCCGTCTTTATTTTTTTATACACTATCTGATTTACCCCTTTCAAAAATTTATCGGCAGGAACTACTTCTACTTTCAAAGCATAATATTTCAAATCCCACCAATCCCTTTGAGGCGTAATACTACCTCTCAAGGTATCGTCTAAAGTGTAAGGTTTTTGGGCATTTAGACCGGGAAAATCTAAATGCATCAACAAAAAAAGAATGGGCAATATTGACTTTTTCAATTTAAATATATTTTGGTTTGTCTCTGAAATCAGAATAATTTTATGCAATATATAATTAATCCTTCAGGATTTAAAAATCAGGATAAGGTCAAAATATTCTGTTTCGTTTTTTGAGAGAAAAAAGAATATAAAAGCAAAATTTTGAAAAATTGGATTATATAAAGACTTTAAGGTATTTCCCGGGAAAACAGAAATTGTTTTATGATATTGACATGTTTTTTATGTGATTAGAATTATTATAAATAAGTAAATGCGGGTCTAATTTTGTACAAAATAAAAAGGAATGTCAAAAGGAATATATATTACGGCAGTGGAGGATCATTCGGGTAAGTCGATGATGTCGCTCGGGATGATGCAAAAATTGTTAGGCCAAATGCCCAAAGTGGGTTTTTTCAGGCCGATTGTGGAAGATGAATATGCCGACAATCACAGTAGGATAATGATCAATTTTTTTGGTCTGAAAATAAACTATGAAGATACAGTTGGCTATAGCAGGGCTAAATTGCTCTCTTTAATTAATCAGGGAAAAACTGGTGATGTCATTGATAATCTGATTGCAAAATACAAAAAAATCGAGGAACAGAATGATTTTGTATTGGTAGAAGGCACTGATTTTGTAGGTGAAGGAAGCTTGCTTGAACTAGACTTTAACATACTCATTGCCAGAAACTTAGGCCTTCCTGTAATTCTGATCGGCAATGGTGTTGGCAAGTCAAAAGATGAGCTGAAAACCCAGATGCAAATGGCTTACAACAGCTATCGGAATAAGGATGTGGAAGTTTTGGCAATCATCAACAATAAGATAAACGAAAAAAATCTTGAAATCGCCAATGAGGCCATGCGGGAATTTTTGCCAGAATCGGTGAGTATTTTCGCTGTGCCAAGGATTGGCTCGTTGCTAAACCCATCAATGAAGGAAATTGTGGACCATCTGGAAGGCAAAGTGCTTTTTGGCCACGATTATCTCGAAAACCAAGTGGGTTCTATAGGTGTTGGTGCGATGCAATTGAGGAATTATTTACCACAGATCAGGGAAGATAATTTGGTGATTACGCCTGGTGACAGAGCAGATATCATTTTAGGAGTATTGCAGGCGAATATTTCTAAAAATTACCCCAGAATTTCCGGAATTTTGCTCACTGGAGGACTACTCCCTGAAGAACCTATTATAAAATTAATTGAAGGTCTCCCCAACACCATTCCAATCGCTTCGGTTGAGGAGGGAACGTTCCAAATAGCCAATCGTGTTGGAGCGATAAAATCAAATATTTACGTTAACAGCTCACGTAAAATCAGAACTTCAATTGAGGTTTTCGAAAAATATGTTCCTATCAACCAGCTCCTGGATAAACTCATGAATTTTGAAAACAAAATTCTTACACCGAGGATGTTCCAGTATGATCTTGTGAGAAGAGCGAGCGTAAGTAAAAAAAGGATTGTTTTGCCGGAAGGTTACGACACCAGAATATTGGAGGCCGCTTCCAGATTGATTGAAAATAACCTGGTCGAAATCATATTACTGGGAGAAGAATCCAAAATCAAAGTAAAAGCTGCCGAGTCTGGAATCCAGCTAAATTTCGATAAACTAACCATTATCAATCCGGTTGAATACGTGCATTTTGATGATTATGTTAACACCATTTATGAGCTACGTAAGCACAAAAATGTAAACATGGACATTGCCCATGACCTGATGCTGGACGTGTCGTATTTTGGTACGATGATGATTTACAAAGGCCATGCCGATGGGATGGTTTCCGGAGCGGTGCATACTACACAGCATACAATAAGGCCGGCTTTACAATTTATCAAAACCAAGCCTGACGTCAATATAGTATCCTCTATCTTTTTTATGTGCCTCGAAGACCGGGTTTCTATTTTTGGAGACTGTGCCATCAATCCTAATCCCACTGCTGAAGAATTAGCCGAAATCGCAATTTCTTCGGCACAAAGTAGTCTTGCATTCGGTATTGAGCCAAAAATCGCCATGTTATCCTATTCTTCAGGCTCATCGGGGCAGGGCGAAGATGTGGATCGTGTACGTGAGGCAACTGAAATCGTAAAACGAAAAAGACCTGACTTGAAAATAGAAGGCCCGATACAATATGATGCAGCTGTGGATATGCAGGTGGGTAAAAGCAAACTACCAAACTCAGAAGTAGCCGGTCAGGCAAGTGTATTGATTTTCCCGGATCTGAATACCGGAAATAATACATACAAGGCTGTGCAGAGAGAAACCGGAGCCATTGCTATAGGACCTATGCTTCAGGGGCTCAACAAACCCGTAAATGACTTAAGCAGGGGTTGTACGGTTGACGACGTTTATAATACAGTCATAATCACCGCAATACAAGCTCAGGGAATATAAAAACAAGATTGGATTCGAATTAAATAATTAGATATGAAAAAAATACTGGTAATCAATACCGGCAGTAGCTCTCTTAAATTTTCCTTATTTGAAATGCCTTCCGAAAAGGTAGTGGCAAGTGGCATCGTGGAAAGAATCGGAATGGAAGACGCTGTTTTCAAATATAAAACTGAAAAAGAAAAAACAGAAAAAACACTTGCAATAAAAGACCATTTCGCTGCTTTGAGGTTAGTAGCCGACCAGCTTCTTGATGGCGAAAATGGGGTTCTGAATTCTCCTGATGAGATAGATGCGATTGGACACAGAGTAGTACACGGGGGTAGTTTATTCACCGACACCACCATTATTTCCGAAGAAATAAAAGCTAAAATAAAAGAACTTTTTAGCCTTGCTCCACTTCATAACCCTGCCAATTACACAGGAATCGAAGTTTCGGAGAATATTTTCCCGAAATCAAAACAAGTGGCGGTCTTTGATACGGCCTTTCATCAGTCAATCCCTGAAAAAGTGCATCGCTACGCCATTCCCAATGAACTCTATGAAAAGGACAATGTCAGACTTTACGGATTTCATGGAACAAGCCACAAGTATGTGAGTCAAAAAGCCCTCGAATATCTGGGTAAACCAAATGCCAAAATCGTAATTTTACATCTGGGCAATGGCTGTAGTGCTACTGCTGTAAATGCGGGAAAAAGTGCGGATCATTCTCTGGGATTTGGACCGGTGACCGGACTGATCATGGGCTCCAGAAGCGGCGACCTTGACCCTGCTGTTGTTTTGTATTTAATTGAAAATAAAGGATATAACTCAAAAGAAGTTAATGATATCCTTAACAAAAAAAGTGGAATGATTGGTCTCACAGGCTACAGTGACCTGCGGGAAATTGAAGCCAAATACATGGATGGGGATCTTCACTGCAAGCTTGCTTTAGAAATGAATGCCTATCGCATAAAAAAATATATAGGTGCCTATGCAGCCGCAATGAACGGTCTGGATGCTGTGGTTTTCACTGCCGGAATTGGTGAAAACAGTGAGATTATCAGAGGGATGGTATGTGAAGACATGGAATTTTTGGGTATAAATATTGATAAACATGAAAATGACCTGAGAAAACCCGGAATAAGAGAACTTCAAACACCCGAGTCCAAGGTAAAAATTCTGGTGGTACCCACCAATGAAGAACTAGAAATTGCCAGACAGGCTTTACATGTTTAAGCCAAATATTTTGAATTGTTTAAAGCCTGAATTATTTCAGGCTTTTTTTGTAAAAAGAAAAATATGTCATTTTAACAGAATAATGTTCTTTTAAAAGCCAAAATGGTTATTATTGTTCCTGAATCGCTTTTTCAATAATAGCTAAATGAAAATTATAACTTCTAAAATATTTTTTTTAATTTTTTCCTTAATTTCGATTTCGACTTTAGGTCAAACTTCCCTAACAAGTTTTCCTGAAAATCTTCAATTATTTATTCGAAATGAAAAGAATGTTTGTGAGGTAAAAATTTCAGGAAATGCGGCAAATTCTTCATTTGATTTTGTTTCCTTAAAACTCTACAAAAACGATTCTTTGCAAATGGAGGCCATCAGCTCTCCAAATGATTTCAATTTTACTATACCTATAAATTCTGAGCTTTCAGAGTATACTTTTGAACTCAATGGTATTAAAGATCAAAACAATATTCTAATCAAAAAGTCGGAAAAAATTCTCTGCGGTGATGCAATCCTGCTTTTGGGTCAGTCAAATATGTCTGCAATTTCCGGAATAGATGAATTTAACTGGAGTGAGTCAGACAAATTTATGAGAAACTTTGATTTTTTTGACTTGAGTGACACTACAGTAGCCAAATGGTATACCGGCAAAAAACCCTATGCACAAGTGGGTGCTATCGGAAATTATTTGGTGAAAAATCTGATAGATTCTGTTCACATACCATTTTTGGTTATCAATCAATCTGCAGGCGGGGCAAATATCAAGTGGTTAACTGAAAGAAATCCTACAAATCCATTTGATAAAAAATACAACTATGGAAAAATGCTTACCAAGCTAAAAAACAGCCAAATAATAGATAAAATTAAATACATGGCTTTTCTGCAAGGAGAAGCCGAAGCAGGTAACTGGTATGGAGATTGTGACGAGTATCCTGAATATTTTGACATTTTCATCAAAAATATCAGAAAGGATATCCCGGGTTTAAAAAAATTCTATGAATTCCAGATCAATATCCTTATGGTAGCAGGAATTTATAATTATAATGAAAGAGCCAGCTATTTGAGGGAATTTCAGAGGCAAACCAAAAATAAATATCCCGGATTCGTTGAAATTATTAGTACAGTCGGAACCGACTATTACGACGGAATCCATTATCAAACAGCAGGTTATATATCAAAAGCCAAGGAATTATCCCATTTAATTTTGAGAGATTTCTATGGAAAGATTCATATCGATGGTATCGAACATCCCAATGTACAATATGCCTATTATAGCGAGAAAAAAGATTCGGTTATTTTAGTATTTCAGGAGCGTCAGAAATTAAACTATCCGGTCACTTATTTCTTTGGCAATCACTACCGGTACATGCAAAACTATTTCTACATGACCATGGACGATTCCCGGCTGAAATTCAATCAGCTCAACACTCCGGTGGTGGCAGGAACTGGTGTAAATAACAGGATTATTTTAAAGTTAAATGCTCCCCATAAATTCAAATATTTAACCTATCTTCCTGCCTGTTTTTCAGACATTTACAGTGCCAATTATAACGGCCCTCATTTATTTAACCAGAATAATTTAAAAGCTTTTTCTTTCTATTGTCTGTCAGTTGAAGATTCACCTCCTAAAATCGACCAGATTCCTAAAAAACCAGAAAACCTTGTTGCGAATGGTGTAAATTCTTCTCAAATAAATATTTCCTGGCGAGATATTTCTGAAAACGAAGAATACTTTTCGCTGGAATCATCCGGTGATGCTGTCAATTTTCAGGAATTTTATAAGGGAAATAACGTTTCAACAACCGAAAAAGGACTGCCTGTCGGAAAATACAGATATTACAGGGTCAAATCCTGCAATTCAAATGGATGCAGTGAGTATTCTGAAACTATAAAAACAGCTACTTTTGATAAAATAAATTATGATTGTTTAAATTATCAATATGATGGTATTCTGAAAAACCTTCGAAAAACAATCATTGCAAAAAAAATAACTTCGGGGGCAATCCATCAAATTAGTGAATTAAAACTGGAAGCTGGTGAGGTGATTGTTTTAAATCCGGGGTTTAATTTTTCTGCCAATACTGGAAAAACTTTTGAAGCGATTATTGAAGGTTGCCGGGAAAAATAATTACCTGAGAATAATGTAGAATATCCAGTTTTTAAGGTTCAAATTTACCTTTTGAACGAAATTCCCTTAATTTTGATTTAAAATAAAAAACCTTTAAAATGATAAAGATAGCTTCGGTTGCCTTATTTGGCTCTTTAATTTCGCTTTCAGCATGTGGAAACAAGGCAATTGAGACGCCTGTAAATGAAGTAGTTTCTGACACTACCATCGCCCCTGTTGAAACCAAATCCCCAAATTCAAATTACAAACCAGCGTTTTCTGGCCAAACCAGGATTGGTGGCGTAAAAACAAAAACTGCATTTACGGTTAAAGTTTTAAGTGAAAAATTAAACTCTCCCTGGGCTATCGCTTCATTACCCGACGGCAGGATGATTATCACAGAAAAAGCTGGTACACTGAGAATTGCCACAACTTCGGGTACTTTGAGCAATAAGATTTCGGGTTTACCCAAAGTTGATGATAACGGACAAGGTGGCTTATTGGGAATAGCTGTTGACCCTGATTTTACTAAAAACAGAATGATTTACTGGGCTTTCTCTGAAAACACCGGCAACGGCAATCATACCGCTGTGGCAAAAGGTAAACTTTCGGCTGATGAATCAAAAATTGAAAATGCAACGGTGATATTCAGAGCTAATCCTACTTACAAGGGCAATCTACACTATGGTGGACGATTGATATTTGATCCAAAAGGAAATTTGGTATTAGGAACAGGAGAGAGATCTGACCTTAAAACCAGACCTATGGCCCAGGACAACACTACCACTTTAGGAAAAATAATAAAAATTTCTACCGATGGTCAGCCTGCTCCCGGAAACCCATATTTAAATGCCGGTGATCATAAAAAAGAGATTTTCTCTTATGGTCACAGAAATGTACAAGGCTTGTCGATTAACCCCGTTACGGGTGAGCTTTGGTCTAATGAATTTGGACCAAGGGGAGGTGATGAAATCAACAGGGTTGAAGCCGGCAAAAACTATGGATGGCCAACGATTACCTATGGTATTGAGTATAGTGGCAACAAAGTTGGAGACGCCATTCAGCAAAAAGAGGGTTTAGAGCAGCCTGTTTATTTTTGGGATCCTTCTGTGTCTCCAAGTGGTATGACATTCTACTCAAAAGGTCAGATTTCAGAGTGGAACAATAATCTTTTTGTAGGATGCTTAAGTGGAATGCACATTGCCCGGTTGATTATCAAAGACAATAAAGTGATCGGTGAAGAACGTCTCCTGGAGGAAGAATACCAGCGTTTCAGGGATGTACACCAGGCCAAAGACGGGGCAATTTATGCTGTAACTGACCAGGGCCGTTTATATTATATCGGAAAATGATTTTTCTGAGAGAAATCATAAACAAAAATTATTAATCCTGATTCAAATTGATTTAAATTTGCATCAGGATGCCCGGATGGTGGAATTGGTAGACACGCTATCTTCAGGTGGTAGTGCCATTGGTGTGCAGGTTCGAGTCCTGTTCCGGGTACAAAAGAGGCTCATCGGTTTGATGAGCCTCTTTTGTATTAATTTCCTGCGATTGGCGAGCCGAAAATCCCGACGGCCATTTCTACCCAAACTAAAACCAATACCAACAAAAGCAACACGATTGCAATAATCTTAAAATTGGAATTCTTTACCTTTCTTATAGCTGTTTCTACCAGGAATCCAAAGAACATCAGTAAAATCCCAGCCACCAAAAAATCAGATCCGGTCCAATTTACTTCTGAGGTAAACTGCATGGCCACCAAAGGCAAAGCAAGAATAAAGGCAATCACAGCAATAATAACTTTCAGGCTTTTCGTAATAGAAATCATAATTTTGTTATTTAAAAGTACTTTTTATTACAAAGTAAAATTATAACTATTGATTAGTCAAATTTTTTTCACAAAATTTTCTTAAAAATCAGAAAAAACGATACTGTTAATATGAATGAAGGATGAATAATTCTGAATAATAATTGTTTCAGAATCTCATTTGAGAGCTCAATTTTAATGAATAAATCCAAAAATATATACCCGGGTTAAAAACACTTTCCTGATGAACAACTGAGAAACCTGCTCCAATAAAATTACGATTATTGAACAATTTGAAATTATTACTGATATCAAATTTTTGAGATTTGAGATTAATAACCGGCTGATAGGCACTGTCAAATCCAAAACGGTTGATTTCGGGAGAAAATCCAAAACCACCGGAAACTGCAAAAAACTGGTCGGCGTTGGCTCTGTATTTTCGGTAGGTTATCGTCGAGGATTTACTCCAGCCTTCATCACTTTTGATAAGATATGGCACGGCAAAAATGTATGAGCTCCCAAAATACTTTCCGATTGAACCGGTGTAAATATTTGTAAATTGGTCTCCAAACTTCAATGCTCTCATCCCTAAGGAAACTTCAAAAGCTCGCGGGAGTGATTTGTAAAGCTGAGCTCCAAATCTCCATGAAGGAAAAATAGAAGAAGCCGAATAGCCCAAATTTAAATAGCCATACAATCCTTCTCTGATTGAAGGATAGGCATCCATTTCAAACTGCGAACCATATTCACCAAATTTTCGGTTGAGATTATACCTTGCAATGATGCTCCCTTTGGTGGTTTCTTTGCCATACTGCACTGAATAATAATACATTGGCTCATAGATTTCACTATAAGAATCTATCGAAACGATTACCCCAACTGAATTGGTCGCAAGATCAGTTTTAATTTTTTCGGCGAAATCCAAAACCTCTTTATTTCCGGGATATTTATGCAAAAAAGTTTGCAGCGTTTGATTGGCTTTCTGGATTTCCCCATTGTTTTTTTGGGCTGTTGCTTTCAAAATTATGATTTCCGGGGCATCAGGGAATACCTTTTCCATGGCATCATTGGCCAAATTAATTGCCGCAGAAGGTTGGTCGGCATATATCTCATTTTTAATGTATGAAATCCAAAATTCTTTATTTTGGGGTTCTCTTCCAATCAGGAATTCGAGCTCGGTTTTTGCGAGTTTATATTTACCTTCCCAACTATAAACAGACGACAAAAAATGCCTGACATCCAGATAATTGGGATATTTTTCAATTACTTTTTTTAACATAACGATTGCCTCCTCTCTTTTGCCATCAAAAGCCAACTTACGGGAACTAGCAAAAACAGAATCAGGATCAAAGCTCTCTTCCTGAGCGAAAACCCCAGAAAAAGCAAAGATAAAAAGTGTCAATATTTTTAAAAACGCTTTCATGTTAACTATTAAATCTGTTTAACGCTATCCTCAGCTCTTCCAAAAACTGAGCATCACCTACTTTTCCATTTTGAGCTTTTTGGAACAATGCTCTGGCTTTGGCCGGCTGTGATGACCACCAATATACATCCATCAGGGCACGGTATGAATCTGTGTAGCCCGGGCTCCTTTCTATGATGGTTTTCAATTCTTCTTCTGCTTTATCATATTTACCCATCCATCCAAGGACTCGGCCCCTTAAAGTATGACAATCAAAATTGTTAGGACTATCTTTAATTACATAATCACAGATGGCGATTGCTTCATTGTACTGCTTTTTAAATGCTAGATCGCGGGCTACAAGATATGGATCAGCGGCTTTACTTCCGACTAAATATTTTTTAACTATTTCCAAATCAGCCTTTGACAAACCGGTCAGAGCTGTTTTGTTTTGCACGATTCCGGGTGGTATGATTTTATTGTTTTTGGTTACATAATCATTAACCTGCTGAAAATAGGAAAACTTCGAAATCGCAACCCGCGTAGCCTCAGTTTCGCCGGTTTCCTCAATACTTAAATTATCACCTAACTTATAAACTGCATTTTCTGACACAAAATAATCTCCTGTAATATAATCTTTTATGGTTCCTTTAAACCTTGTAAACGGGATGTCTTTATTGTTACTAAAAGTGATTGAACTACTCAGTCCATTGCCCAGCCAATGCACTTTTTCCGGCATTTTAAAATCGTATTTTTTAGATATCATAGCCAATATTGAAGGCATAATATCAAAATGTGAACTAATACCCTTGAAAGTCTGTGGTCTGGAAATGAGCGGACTATATACTATCAGCGGAACATGAAACCGGCAAATCTCATTCTTTTGTTTCACAGGAATAAGGCGGTGATCACCCGTAATAAGGAAAATTGTGTTTTGGAAATCAGGGTTAGATTTGTATTGGTTGATAAAATTCCGGATACAATTATCGGTATATAAAAGTGCCGCAAAAACGTCTTTACTATTTTGCATTTCTTTCAATTTTTCATCAGAAAAATTGCCCTGCTTCAATACCTGTTCTGCTTTTCTTAAATAAACATCCTTGTTGTCAAAAACGAAAGGCTCATGGTTGCTTATTGTTAAAATCATATCGAAACGAGGCTTTGAGACGGGTTTTATCTCGGTCAAAGCTTTTCTGAAAATCTCCGAATCGGGGTATCCCCATGAAAATCCACTCTCAGCAGCTACTTTACTATACCCAGGGCCATAGTTATTCTCATCCGTAATTTTTTCCATACCCTCATGGTTCAGATATTTGAGTTTACGGTCAAAATCAGCATTTCCTCCTTCAAAATAAGAAGTTTGATAACCGGCTTTTTTAAGTTCGGATATTAAGGATATGTGGTCAGGTAAGGTCTCTAAATCCAGAAATCCCATTTTCCCAAATGGAAGAGAACCCAAAATCGAAGGCAAAGCCCCGAACGAACGCCCGGCGTTACTCATGAAATTTGTCCAGGTAAGACTTTTCTGTGACAAGGAATCGAGAAAAGGCGTAAATCCGGGATATTCGGCTTCAGGCCCCGAAAAATCCCTGCCAAGTCCTTCCACCAAAATCAAAACTATATTGGGTTTTTGAGTTCCCAGATTCATATTGTTTCCTAAAACATCATCTGAGACCTTATTGATTTTATACAATGGGTAAGGATTTTCGACTTCCCATTTCTTTGAATCTGCTTTTTTCCCGGTAAAAAAATAGCCTATAGATTCCTTAATAAAAAAAGTGAGATCAGTATGGTAGGTTTTTGAATAAAAGGCATTAAAAACTGAAAATAAAGCAGAAAATATCAATAACATTAAAGCCAGAGTGGCTGTTCTATTTTTGATTGTTATTACAAAAAATGAAAAAACATAAGCAAATATGAGCACGAATGGCGGCACAATTACCATGAGATTCAAATGTGTTGAATTCTGCACGATCATCACAATTTCCTCGTAGGAATACCCAAAAAAATCGCTGCCCAATCTCACTTTCGATACCAAATGATAAGCGTTGAGCATCATCTCCACCAATATCAAAATCAAGCCGAAAACTACCATAAATATTTTGGTAGCATTCCGTGAAGCTAAAACAATCAAAAAATAAAAGGGTGTCCCCAAAACTGCCCATCCTGAGGCAATTGCGAAGTTTAGTGGTATAGTCTTAATAACTTCAGAAATACTTATTCCTCCAATGTAAAATAATTGAGAAAAAATACCGGAGACAGATAAAAATATGCCTGTTAGGATGCAAAATTTTATCAAATATCTGAAATGATAGCTTTTATGTATATCGAAAAACATGGCCTGGCTTTTAGTAATGCTACTATCTACATGGCAATTGTCTCAATATTTATACCAAGAAAATATTTGATAGATTTGAGATAAAATTAAACCAGATTTTCGGATAAACTTTAAAAAAAATGTTACTTTCAGAAAATTACACTCTATCAATAAATAACTAAAAATCAATCACTTAACTCCCAAAAAATGTTACGCAACCCTTTAAAGCATATTTTGTAGCCTTTGGATAAGTTTTTTGTAAAATTTTATATTTCATTCCATTAACCCCAAAAAAACGTTAAAAAAGACTCAAAATAATCAGAAATTTAACAGCTTCAGCCTTTTTTTGACTCCTCAATCAAATGATTTACCGCTCTGGCTGTCAATGCCATATAGGTAAGTGATGGGTTTTGGCAAGGCGAAGAAGGCAGACAAGCTCCGTCAGTCACAATTACATTTTTACAATCGTGAATCTGATTCCATTTATTCAAAATAGATTCTTTGGGGTCATTTCCCATACGGGCTGAGCCATATTCATGAATGGTTTTTCCGGGGATAGGGTCTTCATTGTAAGTGCCAACATGTTTCATTCCGGCTGACTCCAGCAATTCTTTGGCTTTCTCGGCGGCGTCAATCCGCATTTTACGGGTATTCTCATCAAATTTTACGTCTATTTCAATCTTTGGAATACCTAACGGATCTTTTTCGGTCTTGCTTAATGTCATTTTGTTATCCTTGTTGGGCAGAGATTCACAAATAGCCCAGAATCCAACTTCCCATGGACCGGCCTCAGACAAGCTTTTTTTGAAGTCAAGACCTATTCCATCCTGACCAAATCCTTTTTTCCAGGTTTTCCTTTCTGAAAAACATTCATAGGCGTAACCTCTCAAAAAATCTTGTTTATCCTCTCCCACATTTCTGAATCTGGGAATATACATGGGATTGGGTTTTTGCCCAAAAGAATAATGGTCAGCCGCAAACTCTGCAATTCCAAAAGCTCCTGTACTATCAGAATGGTCATTGAGATAATGACCCAAAACACCATTGGTATTTCCTAACCCATCGGGAAAATCACTACTGGTTGAATTGAGCAAAATGGCGGTAGAAGCAACGGCAGAAGCATTTATAGAAATCAATTTACCATAAAACTCTGTTGATTCTTTGGTTTGAGTATCCACAATTCTTACGCCCTTTGCGGTTCTGCTAGAAGAATCAAAAATGACACTTTCTACCGCTGAATGTGGCCTGATCGTAAGGTTACCTGTAGCCAAAGCAGCAGGAATAGCCCCTGAATTGGAACTATAATATCCGCCATAAGGGCAACCTCTACGGCATTGGTTTCTCGCCTGACAAGGCCCTCGCCCGTTATGTGCCTGCGTGAGTACCGCTGCACGGGCTTGTATGTATTTTATATTTTTATATTGAGACTCGATTCTTTTTTTCACCTCTTTCTCCACAAAATTCATCTCAAATGGAGGCATCAATATCTGATCAGGCAAACTCGGCAGCTCGCAGTTTTCGCCACTTAGGCCCACAAATCTTTCTACATAATCATACCAGGGTTTAATATCGGCATATCTGATGGGCCAGTCGTTGCCATGTCCGTCTTTGAGGTTGGCTTCAAAGTCTAATTCACTGTATCTGTAGCAATTACGGTTCCAGAGCAGGGACTTCCCTCCTACCTGGTTGCCCCTGAACCAGTAAAATGGATTTTTCTGAATATAAGGCCAATTCGTATCTTTTACATAAAGCTTGTGGTTGTCCCGTCCAAACTCCCATGCCTTTTGTTGTATGGGGTAATCTTCCAACTCTTTGACAGTAAGCTCGTTGTTATAATCCAATTCCCATGGAGCTGAAAGAGCGTTGGGGTAATTGGGATGTATCATTTCATTGCCTCTTTCGAGAAGTAAAGTTTTCAAGCCTTTTTCACAAAATTCTTTGGCTGCCCATCCACCTGAAATACCCGAACCCACCACTATGGCATCGTAGGTATGTTGTTCTGTTCCTTTGCTCATAGTTTTATCAATTTATCCACATTTTACCCAATTCTTTTTTTGAAATATCTGCCCGGTAATTTCCAGGCACTGCCACATATTGAAAACTCTGCCTTATTGCCTTCTCATTCATAAAATACCCTTTCAACACCATCACTTTCAAGCCTTTAATAAATTGCCGATGTTCCCCTTTTTCATCTTTTTCCATCTGAGCAGTCAAGACTTTGGAAGTCTTAATAAAGCTTATTTTTAAGTTTTGTAAATGGGTCAGATATCCAGCAAACATTTTTTCAAATAATTTTTGGTTTTCTGGCGAAACAACATTTTTCAGATACATGTCCACAAAATGTGGAACACCGGCGTCGATTGCTCCAGGTGTTTCTGATTTCGGGATTATGGTTTGGCAAAGAATTTCCAGTGCTTTGAATTGTGTTTTTTCGAAGAAATAATCAGAATTACCCTTTAAAAATACTTTAGAAAAACCTTCCCCGGGCAAAGCAGCCACAAAACCAGTTTGCAGCAGTATTTCGATATACTTTCGGCGTGTCATAGTGATTGAATAGTTTAATTAATTTTTACAAATATCTGATATTTAAATCAATACGTATCCTTCAAATGCATAACTTTTACATCTTTTTCAGAAAACGATATGCCAGATTTTACTTTAATAAGCCTTTTTTCACCGGGCAATAAATCGAAATAGTTGTCGCTAAAAGCATTTATAGCATTCGGAATAGACAGCCAAACATATCTGGCGAGCTTGTCGGTACTGATTTCCAGAGTATTGGCATCTATTTTCTTTAGGGCTATTTTCGGAGATGGCAATTTCTGATTTTTAGGATTAGTAAAAAAGAAAGTATTTATTGCCAAAGTTTTACCACCCAACGTCAAACTAACTTCAATCAAGGTTTTTTCGGCATCAAATTTTGAAACCAAAGCTTTCCAGTCAAAGGTTTTCACCACAGCACTGCTATTGGAAGGTATTTTTATGTTTTGAGTAGTTTGTTCCAATTTCTTTCCTTCAAAATCCTTGAAATCAACCTTCATTATGGCATTAATCACCTTATTGTCGTCTGAAATTGCATATATTTTCAGATCATTTCCTTCTTTGAAAACCGATACCATTTGGGGTTCAAAGGCCTTTTTGGCCATATATTGCTGGGCTTTCCATCTTCCATAATAGTCCATACTGCTCCAACTTGCCACCGGCCAGCAGTCGTCAATTTGCCAGAATAAAGTCCCCATACAATAAGGCATGGCACGCCGATGGGCCTCTATCGCCATCCTGATTCCCTCAGCCTGAAGCACTTGACCTACATAAAGAAAGTCTTCAAATTTTTGGGGCACAATAAACCTGTCTTTCATGTAATAAGTTATCGTTCCATTGCCAATGGAAGACCGTTGGTGGGCTTTCATCACTTCAGATTCAATATTGTAATCTTCAGGAAGAGCATACGTTTTTACGGTTTCCAATTCGGGAAATGACTGAAAACCATATTCACTCATAAAAGGGAAAACGTTGTCATTATAGCCTTCAAAGGGTACTTTTCCCCACCAAACACCCCAATAGTGCTGGTCGCCCCGGGCTTTATCAACGCTGTTGGTCATGTCATAATTTTTGCCGTTGGGACTGCTGGACCAATAGAATTTTTCGGAATCGTTGGCAAAAACGGCTGCGGGCAAAATCTGATGATAAATATCCTGATACATGTAATAGAACTCCAGTGAATCTTTTTTGGAAGGAAAAACGGGGGCTTTTTCACCCCAAAAACCTCCTGTCATAAAGCCAATGATTTCGTTGTTACCACACCAAAGTGCCATTGAAGGGTGATTTCTGAGTCTTTTTACCTGATATTCAGCTTCTTTGGCAATAGACTTTTTCAATTCTACCAATGGAGGGTGCATGGCACAGGCAAACATAAAATCCTGCCAAACCAAAATGCCTTTCTCATCGCACAGATCATAAAAAACATCATTTTCATAAATCCCTCCACCCCACACTCTCAGCATATTCATATGGCTTTCTGCCACGGTATTTATCACATGAGCATATCGTTCGGTGGTGACTCTTGGAAGAAAATTATCCTGAGGAATGTAGTTGGCTCCCTTCATAAATACCGGCTTGCCATTTACTTTAAAATAGAAAGATTGCCCCTGTTTGCCATTTTCCTGCACCACTTCAATCGTCCTGAAACCCTTTTTGATTGACTTAATATCAATAATTTCATTTCCATTTTTCAGCAACACTTTAAAATCATATAGTTTCTGTTTTCCCATTTCGTTGGGCCACCATAGCTCCACATTTTTCATATCAAAACGGAGATTAACCTGATTTTGACCTTTGGTCAGCAAAACTTCCTTTTTCAAAATTGGCTTGTTTTCTGCCCAAATTTCTACCGTGGAATTCATTTTAGCTGCGGTATTCAGGGTAAGCTGCATTTCATTTTCTGCCTGTTGATTTTTTAATGACAATTGTTTCAAAAACATATCTTCAATTTTCATGTCATTCCAGGCTGTTAAATACACCGATTTCCATATTCCTGAAGTCACAAACCTGGGACCCCAATCCCAGCCAAAATGATAACCGGCTTTACGTGAATAGGTCGAAACTTTGACATCGGCCTGATCATTGGAGCTTACCGGGATCACATAGCCCAAAGATTTGTACGCCGGCATTAAAGTATTAATGGGGGACTTGAAATATACACGCAGCGTATTTTCACCTGATTTTAAAAATTGCTTAATTTCTGCTTTCCAGGCAAGGAACATGTTGTCGGCTGTGAGTACTTTTTGATCGTTAATAAAAACATCTGCATAGGTATCAAGCCCTTCAAATTCGATTTCGATATTTTGTTTTTTTAGAAAATCTTCGGTCACAGAGAATGTCGTTTGGTATTCCCAGTCTTCTTTATCAATCCATTGCAGGTCTTTTTCATTGGTTCTGAAAAAAGGCTCATCTATTTTCTTGTTGGCCAGTAAATCGGTATGAACGGTACCTGGTACTGTAGCCGGAAGCCAGACATTCTCTCCTGATTTTTTAAATTTCCAGTCGTTTTTATCCAAAATTATTTTTTGGGCAAAAACATTGAGAGACAATATAAAAGTGATTAAAAACGAAGAGAATTTTAGTCCAAAAACTTTTGGATATTTTCGAAATGAAGCAGTCATTGTTGTTTATTTTTTGCAATTCAAATCTCTTTTTTTTATTACTAGCAAAAAAATACTTTAGTCATAATAAAGTGACTTATTCGAGGATTTTAAACAATTTAATAAAACATTATGTCCATTTTTATTAATTATTCAGACATTTTCAAGATTTATGATGTCCAAAAAAAAGCCTTTATCATCGAATAAAAATACAGATACGTCAAAAAACACAATTATTGAAGTAATTTTTCAGTAATTTTCGGGCAGAATAAATAATCAAACCTTAAATATCAGAATGAAAAGAAGTAATTTCTACAAAATTGGTCTGCTCGCACTATTTGTCTCTCTGAATCTTACAGTTTTTGCTCAAAAAAAATGGGGTGGCATGACGCTTTACACCGTTAGAAATGAGATGGGTAAAGACCCTAAAGCCACGTTGAAGGCTGTTGCAGACATGGGCTACAAATACATTGAAGCCGTGGACTACAACAAAGGGAAGTTTTATGGAATGACACCCCTAGAGTTTAAAGCCTACGCCAAAAGTCTGGGACTTAAGCCTATCAGTGTTCATATGGGCATGATGACCACCAGCAATGCCGACCAACTTATAGCTGATGTTAAAACAGCCGGTTTTAAGTATTTTGTGGCACCTGTGCCTCCTATGGGGATGTTTAAGTTTGACCCAAAGACCCGCTCCCTATCCATGACGCAGGACCTGGACCGATTGGTTGGAGTACTTGACACTATTGCCAGAAAAGTAGATGCCGCAGGATTAAAATTTTTATACCACAACCATGCTTTTGAATTTGAGAAAAACGCAAATGGCATAGTTCCGATTGATTATATGCTTGAAAAACTGGATCCTAAATATGTGAATTTTCAGATGGATTTATACTGGGTTACCAAAGCGGGAGTTGACCCTGTAAGCTATTTCCAAAAGAATCCCGGCAGGTTTAAGATTTGGCATGTAAAAGACATGGACACAGAGGGGCGTTTTGCACCTGTGGGAAAAGGAACTATTGATTTTGGCAGAATTCTGAAAAATGCCAAACTCTCCGGCATGAAATATTATATTGTTGAACAAGACATGGTCTTTGATGGCATGGAACCTATGGAGGCCATCAGATTAAGCCGGGAAGGATTGATAAAGTTTGGCTTTAAGTAAGATATATTTATCCTAAATACAAAAACAGTGTTCAGCAATGGATACTGTTTTTTTTATTTTTTCAGTTTCAATTTAAGGATTAAAGTTCTTTGTCTGCCGGTATTAAAATTATCATCACTTACCATATACAAAATCTTTTCAACGGCCTCGTTTTCACCCCAGGTCATACCTTCCATGTTGTCGGGCTTAAGGCTTTTTTGTCCTTCCAGAAACAGGTTATTGATGGTAAAATCAAAAAGCTCATCTTTAATGAAAACATTCCCTGATTCAGGCAGTGAAGCAGAATAAAGCTTTATGGTATTTTGCCTGCCATCAAAACACCTTTCCAAGACCAAAAGCCGGTCATTGTCAAGCGGAAGAATCTCCGAAATACCATTTCCCAGATTGGCATTGGCGTTTTTATCGGGATTCAAACAGGATTTTGGATCAAAGGGATAGAGAAAACTCGATTTTTGGTCGGAATTGTAATTATTTTTTGCAGTATCAAAAGGTAATTTGAAAAATGGAACCATCCCTTGAAAAGAAGACTCAAATGCAAACCACAGATTATTTTTCCCATCAAAACACAGGCTTTCGATACCGCGATTGTCAGAAGTAAACTCAGAATTATTCATCGAATATGATAGCAATTGATTGAGTTGATTATTTTCATCTAAAAATCCTACTCCGGTAGAATCATCCCTTTCGAAAGTATAGAAAATCCTCCTGCTTAATGTATCAAATCTGATAGATTCAGCATTTTTTAGGTCAAAAAATTTAAAGGATTGTGAAATTTTTCCCAGGGTATCCATCCTGAAAAAATAAGAGTTTTCGGTGGGGTCGGTTTTAAAAGCCCTGTCCGAAACAAAATAATAGCTTTGCCCGAAATATTCGAACCCGGAAATGCCTCCAAACTGAACATCTTCAGATATTCCTGACTGAGCTTTACCCGGCCACATGAACACCGAATCAACCCCAACGAACTCAAAATGAGCAGCTTTTTGTCCAAAAACTTCAGTTGTAAAAATTAAAAAAAATAGAAAAACTCTTTTCATATTAAAAAATGCACACCCTGCTTTTTGGGACAGGGTGTGCGATTTATCTGTAAAGTATGAATAATGCTACTGCAAGATTAATTATTGAACTAAAATCAAAGCACAGTCAATTTTGAAATGATTCCTTTGCTGGTGGTTTTATTTTTCACTCCGGGTTGTCCACCGCCAATCGAAATCATCAAATCGCCTGAGGGCTGTATTTCTTCTCCCATTTCAGAAATTATTGATAAATCCTGAGCCGTCAATTCCATTTTAAGAACTTTGGTCTCGCCAGGTTGTAAACTTACTCTCTGGAATCCTTTCAAGGCACGAATCGGAGCCTTTACATTTGTGTTTTTATGCGAAACATACAATTGCACTACTTCTTCTCCGGACATTTTACCGGTATTTTTCACACTCACTTCAACGGTTACAGGCATACCTTTAGTAATTGTTTTGGGTAAAACCAAATTACTGTATTTGAAAGTAGTATAACTCAAACCAAAACCGAAGGGGTACAATGCCTGCCCTTTAAAATATCTGTAGGTACGGTTTTCCATAGAATAATCCATAAAGTCAGGCAAATCGGAATCTGACTTGTAAAAGGTTACAGGCAATCTACCAGAAGGATTATAGTCACCAAAAAGAATATCTGCCACCGCAGTGCCAGCACTTTCACCTCCATACCAGGCATTTAAGATTGCTGAAGCATTTTCCTCTTCCCAGGGGATAGCAACCGCCGAGCCACTCATCATGACAAAAACCAAGGGTTTACCTGTATTTTTCAGGCTTTTCATAAGGTCTGTCTGAACCTTTGGCAACATAATACTGGTACGGTCACCTCCGTTGAAACCGGGGAGATTTACGGGCATCTCCTCACCTTCCAATGCCGGAGATATCCCCCCCACAAAAATTATCGCATCAGCATCTTTTACTTTTTCATTAAGTTGAACCAGATTGGTTTTTTCATAATTTCCTGCAAAAAACTTAATCAAAGAGTTTCCTTCCAGTTGTTTAAACTCCACGATGATTTCATACTTCCTGCCTTTTACCACAGGCAACTTAATGTGTCTGGCACCCCAGCGGTTTCTTTCCCAGGCATTGATTACCACTTTACGGTCAATCATAACCCGATAATAATCATCCCCCTGAGCTTCAAAATTAAGGGTATCGGTATTTTCTGCAACAAAATAGGTAACATATCGGGCAGAAAAATAATCCTTATTGACACCTTCTCCAGGACTTTTTCCATCTGTCCAGTAATTGTTAATTCCTTCCTCTCTCCGACTGATAATTGGCGTTCCCCCCAATGAATCATTGTTGTAATATTCGGCCAAAACCCCCTTTTGATTGTCATACATAAAATTTAGCCTTGCATTAGGAATAAAAAGGGTATCATTGGTATAATTAATGGCCTTGTCAAACACTACTTCGACGTTTGGACCAAGTTTGTTTTTTATACCCTCCAAAACCGTGGTTAATTTTGAAGGCAGACCATTATAGTTACCCAATATAGCAATTCCATTGTCAGCATTAGGACCCAGAACAGCCACTTTTTTGATCGTTTTTTTGAGCGGCAAGGTATTTTTTGCATTTTTCAAAAGTACCATTGATTGCCGGGCAAGCTCAAGCGAAAGTGCTTTATGTTCAGGCAATTCAAGTGCCGTTTCAGGGATTTTAGAATAAGGAACCACCTCCGGGCTATCAAACATCCCTAGTCTGTATCGGGTTCTGAACAAATGTTTTACCGATTCATCAATTTGTTTTTCAGAAATAATTCCTGATTTCACACCGTCCACCAAAGAATGAAACGCATTGTTGCCACATTCGAGATCAGTTCCATGAATCACTGCATCCACTGCTGCTGCGGTAGCATCTTTATGGGTTTTGTGAAAACGGAAAAAATCTTCAATGCCCCAGCAATCACTGGTGACATATCCATTAAATTTCCATTGATTTTTCAGAATATCGGTCATAAGCTGGTCATTGCCACAACATGGCTGATTGTCAACTCTGTTATAGGCACACATTACACCTTCTACTTTTGACTTGGTTACCAATTCTTTAAATGCCGGCAAATAAGTATCCCAGAGATCGTATTTTGATGGATAAAAATTGTCCACATGTCTGCTTGGTTCAGGTCCCGAATGCACAGCAAAATGCTTGGCACAAGCCGCAGCGAGCAGATAGTCGGGGTTGTCACCCTGTAATCCCGCCACAATAGCACTTCCGATAGTTTTGGTCAGTAAGGGATCTTCTCCATAGGTTTCCTGTCCTCTTCCCCACCGGGGATCGCGGAATATGTTAATATTGGGTGTCCAGAAAGTTAAGCCCGAATACCTTTGATTGTTTCTGCCTTCCCGGAGCGACCTGTAATACACCGCACGTGCCTCTACACCCGAATAATTGCCCATTTTTTTGATCCCGGGAGCATTCCAGGTGGCTGCCATGGCGATAGCCTGAGGATAAACCGTAACACTGTAAGGAGTCCTTGCCACACCATGGAGGGTTTCTGACCACCAGTCATAGGCCGGAATACCCAACCTTGGCAATGCGGGTGCTGAGTGTATCATTTGTCTCACTTTTTCATCGAGTGTCAAGCGGCTAACCAGGTCTTCGATTCTTTGCTCACGGGGGAGTTTGGAATCCCACATAGGAAAGGATTTATAATCTTGTGCAACAGAAACAGTAGAATAAAAAACAGTTATAAATAAAAAGTAAAACGCTTTTTGTTTAAGGATGAGATGGTAAATTCCTGAAAATGGAGTCTTCATTTTGGAAAAATATTTATATTTTAGAATAAATGATTACCATTACACGGGGCAACAGTACAAGTATCCAAAATTAACCATAAATACTGCAGGATTCAGGAAAAAACACCATTTTTTTAGTCTTGCTTTTTGTCTGGATTTCTTTTAAAAATTTCAATTTGGGAATTGAAACAAGCGTCAGTTTTTGCAAAAGACTGAAAATAGCTAAGTTATATGATATATAAAACTTATTTTTTCGAAATTAAAAGTCAAAATATCAGCTTAAATTCCAGATAATTTAGGTATAAAAGACATCAAAATTCTCCAATAAAATTATTATTAACATTTCTAATCAAGATATTACCTTTGGGTATATTTATTGCTAATTTTATTCTGATATTACTTCAAAGTTCAGTATCATTCAAAATTCCTATTTTTAAGTTCGGATTTTGATTCAAACGGAAAACTAGTCATTGAAAAAAGCCATCTACATAATATTTGGAATATTAGTTATTGCCGACATCCTATTTGAATTTTTCAAAATAGGAGTACCCCATTTTTTGGTAAAAAATTTCATCCCCTTTTTCCTGATCATGATATTGACTTATTATCGTGAGCTAAAATTTACCAAAAGCGACTATTGGGTCATTTTATCCTATATTTTGTTGCTGGCTGGCTTGAATCTGGGTTATTATTTTTTCAAAGAAAAGTATTATTTGCCATTAGTAATGGTAGTTTATTTTCTGGAGATACAACTTCAGATCAAAGTCTTGAAAAATTATTCCAACGTAATTCTTTCCTCGTTCAAACAAGATTTTCTTAAACTACTGATAATCTTAACCTTAGGCTTGTTTATTATCGTTTTGATTTTTCCGGAATTATCATTTATTAACCAGGCATTGTTGTTTGCGACTATCCTTCAACATGCATTTTTTATTTCTATCGTTTTTCAAAACAAAAGATTTAGTAAGGAAATTTCGATAAGTTTGTGGCTTTTGATTTTATCCGATTTATACTCTTTAGGGCATTTGCTATTTTTCAGAAACCCCTTTGACTATGCTTTGACAATGGTTCCTGTTTACTTTTCAAAATTCTTCTTTCTGATTGGCTATCTTAAGCTTAAAAAACTGATAACCAACGAAAAATAAATTATTCCTTTGTTTATTTTTTGATTATCCTTTGAAATTGAAAATAAAAAATTGCTACAAAAGCCCGAAATATCCTGAATAATCAATCAAAATTTATATTTTTGGCCTGACTCATCATCAAAACATTACAATAGCCATTGAATAAAAACAATACCATAATATTCTTCATGCTCGTTGCGGCCGACCTTTTCTTTCAATTCTTTGGATTCAATATTCTACTTTTAATAGCCAAAAATAGCATTCCGGTTTTCCTGATTTATACCTTAATCAAGTCTAAAAACCATACTTTCGATTTTTCTGACAGGCTTTTATTAGTTGCATTTATACTTTTAATAGCCGGACTAAACTTTAGTTATTTCTTTTATGAAAAATCTATTTATTTACCGGGAATAACCATTATTTATTTTTTCGAAATACAAATCCATATCTATTTGGTTTTAAGTATTTTAAAAAAACAGAAAAATCAGGAAACAAAGATTCTGACTAAAACCTTTATTATCTTTTCGCTGGGTTTATTTTTTATAATTGTGTTCTTCCCGCTTTTTTCGTTCCCGGTTCAGATTTTGTTTTTTATCAGGGTCTTTCAATATGCCTATTTTATTTCAATCGTATTTGGGAATAAACGTGTAAATACGCACATCTCACTGAGTCTTTGGTTCATCATTCAGTCCAACATTTCGCTTCTGGTTGATATGGTGATTTGGCATTATAATTTTGAATATGCTTTCATAATGCTGTTTTTTTATACCTCTAAATATTTTTACTTGAGTGGTTATTTGAAAATGAGAGAAATATAATCTGTTTTTTATCAGAGATTAAACCATATTCTGGCAAAGATTTTGCGAATAACTTTACATGAATGCTACCAAACACATTTTTATTATCTCCCTCTTTTTTATTTGCTATCTGCAGACCACGGGACAAAGCATAAATGACTTTTCTCCAATGGAAAATAAAACACTATTAAGTTTAGAGAAGCAAAAAAGAATTGAAAAAAAATACGAATTAAGCCAACAGAATTTATCCCCAAATAAAAAAACCAAAGCAGATAATTTATTTGAAAAAAGAAAAAACAATATTATAACCGATCTAAAAGAAGAAAAATTAGTTCTCGGTACTCCATACAATGCTATTTTGGAAAAAGTATTTGAAAGGATAAAACAAAAAAACTCTGAATACGATTTTTCAAATATTGATATTATTTTGGGCAAAAGTAGTATCCCAAATGCCTACTCTATCGGTGAAGGTACTATAGTTGTAAATGTTGGCTTACTTGCTTTTCTTGAAAACGAAAGCCAGCTTGCATTTGTAATTTGTCACGAAATAGCACATTATTTCCTTAATCATGGTGATATTGAACTTTTGAAACTTACAAATGAACTTAATGAATTGAGGACAGGGCTTAAAGAAGTCAATTCTGCTTCATTCAAAAAGAATCAACAAAGAATCAATATCATTTTGAATTATCATTACCGCAAAATGAGTCAATCAAGGCAAAATGAATTTTCTGCAGACTCTTTGGGCTACATTTTGCTCGATCACACTGATTTTAACCATTTTGCTTCAAAAAATTGCTTGATAAATTTGCAAAGAATCGAATCATGGGACTCAACTATCACGCTTAATTTTCACAAGGTCTTCGATTCTAATCAGTTTAAATTCAATGATAATTTGCTAAAAAAAAATATTACTGGTTTTGGATTTAAGACTAAAATGGATGACAAAACCAATACAGACAGTTTGAGTTCACATCCCGATTTTGATTTAAGGATCAAAAAGCTAGAAAAAGACTTTTTATTTGCAAAAAATATTTCTACTAGAGAAAAAAATGAAGATTTCTTGGAGGATCTCAATGAAAAAGTAGAATTTGAAGTAATTGATATTTTGTTTAAAAATAAAGACTTTCCGGCTTCAATAAATAATACCTTAAAACTTTTAAATAAATATCCTGAGAATGTTTACCTTAATAAAATTTTGATTCAGACATTGGCATACATTTACAGTGATAAGGTTAATCATGAATTTAACGATGATCTTGGCAAGTATTACTCGAAAAAAGACCCCAATTTAGAAGCCATTATAAACCTACTCAAAAATGCAAATTTGATCGATTTGATTAACATGATGGACTCATTTATCCAAAGAGATTTTGAAAAATCACCAAATAGAGAAGACAAACTTCTTGGGATGTACCTTTTGAGCAATATGACCAAAAACGGTACAGAAATAGAATTCTGGAAAACAAAGCTCATCGAAAAATTTCCACAATATAAAACCTATTAAAATTTATGAAAAAGCTCGCAACTATAGTATTAATACTTGTCTTCACCACATCTTATTCGCAGGACGTTAATATCACAGATTTTCAAATTTCCGAAAATCGAAAAGTTGGTGAAATTTTCCATGATCACATTCCTTTTGGGTATTATTCGATTACCAACAAAGACAAAGTAAATGAAAAGCAATCGCTTTTCAACCTAAAAGTATTTGATAATGAGAATATTGAGGTTTCATCTATTGATTTTATTGAAGGAAATAAGACAAAAATATTAGAAGCTGTATTTACAGGCGAAAGCTTAATTTTTAAAATTCGGAGAACTTCAGTTTTCCAAAATGAAATTGTTTTTTATGAGCTTGACCTCAACCACAATTTCAAGAAAATAGAAGGTTATCATTCTTCCGAAAAAGTTAACAAAACTTACGGTTTATACAGTGGTTTGGAAACACTTCAGGGAAGCCTTTTTAATATTAATGATGGATTTCTTAATTATTATATGTCCAGGGAAGAATCCAGAACTTTCCAGATTGATTATTGTAATTTGAAAAGTACTACCAGATGGACCTATAAACCGCAGGTTGATGAAAAAACCTACAAGATTTTAAATTTTCTTTCAAAAAATGATTCATTAGTTGTCTCTTTATTATCGGCCTATCCTGGTACTACTTATGATGTAATCCCACAATACGAAATGGAAGCCTTTCATAACAGGAAAATAAAACAGTACTTAATAATAAATTCAATATCAGACGGTAAGCAAATCTCCACGGTTCCATTGTTTGATGATACTTATGATTTCAAAGTTTTCAATTGCCAATTTAACGGGAAAAAACAGATAATGGTCTCAGGTTTATTTTTTGGGAATGAGGGAGGCATAGTTAATTCTGAAGCACAAGGTGCAATTAAATTAGTTTTTTCTCCACATGGCGACTTAATTTCCAAAAATCTATTAAGCTTTTCTTCAATTTTTGAAAGTAATTTCCCAATAAGTCAATATTCGGGTTTAGAGGATATAGGAGATTTATATATCCACAATACTTTTACAAAAGCCGACGGAAAATTAGTATTAGTAGCTGAAAATATTTTAAGAACTTTTGAACAAAAGAGCCGGTTTAAACTTCAGGATGTTTATTTAGGTCCTATTTCCAAAGACCTGTTTCTATTTGAAATTGATAGTAAATTTGAAAAATCAAAAATATATTATATTGAAAAATACCCGGTTGAACTTGACCGACCAAGAGGTGTTATTTCCCTAAACAGTGCGAAAGAAAAATTAGCAAGCTATTTCAAATATACCCGGCAGTTTGATTATATCGGAACCATTATAAGCCCTGATTATCAGTCTTACCAAGTACTTTACAATAATAAAAACAAATATGAAAAAGTACCTGAAAAATTTATTATGTGCTTTGCCAACATTGAGGGAAAAATTGCAAACGACGAATATTGGTTAAATGAAGAAAAAGTAACTCATAAACTTTTAAGTTTCAATTTCGGCAAAATCACCATAATCGTTACTAATAAAAAAACTAAGCTTGGTGAAATCATCCAAAAAAAGTTTAATTTTTAATAATTCAAACCAAGATTTTTAGGGGAAATTATTTATTTAACATAAAAAAACTAGGCAGAAAACACAGTTTTTGATTTTGTTAAAATTGAAATACCATCAGAACTTAAAAAAATAAAAGCTTTTTTTTATTAATCGCTTTAAAAAAATCTTATTAAAAAAATGTCTTGTTTTTACCTCAAAAATAGGGTTATTTTATAATGAAATTGTACCTAAAGACAAAAACAAAATCAAATATTAGACCATCGAAATTGTTTTTGTTATAAAGTACTGAAAACCAAAATCATTTATTTTCAACCATGTCAAAAATACTATCACTGGCCGGCATATTGGCTCTCAATACCACTATGCTCTGTGCCCAAAGTCCTGATGCCATCCGGCTTAACCAGATCGGATTTTACCCCAAAGCCATCAAACATGCCGTTGTAATCGGTAAAGATGCCACCAAATTTTATGTTGTAGGCAACACATCAAAAGATACGGTGTTTACAGGCAATCTTGCGGTACCATTAAAAAGTCCTTTTTCAGAAAAGTACAGTCAACTGACCGATTTTTCTTCTTTTCAAAAAGCCGGGAAATATTTCATATATGTACCAGGTGTCGGACAGTCTTTTCCGTTTGAAATAAAGGACAATATCCATGAAGAAGTGCTTAAGGGAGCCATAAAAAGCTATTATTTTCAGCGTCACTCCATAGCATTGACCGAAAAATATGCCGGAAAATGGGCCAGAAAAGCCGGACACCCGGACGACAAAGTGCTTATACATGCCTCAGCGGTGAGTGCAAACCGCCCCGAAGGTACCTTAATTTCAGCACCCAAAGGCTGGTACGATGCCGGTGACTACAACAAATACATCGTAAATTCGGGAATCACTATGAATACTTTATTGTCAGCATTGGAAGATTATCCCAATCTGGCCCAAAAACTGAATTTAAATATACCGGAAAGTGGCAATAAGCTCCCCGATTTGGCCGATGAAATCCTTTGGAACCTCAGATGGATGCTGGCTATGCAGGATCCGGGCGACGGTGGGGTATATCACAAACTCACCAATGCCGATTTTGATGGCATGGAGATGCCTTCAGAAACAATCAAACCACGATATGTGGTACAAAAAAGCACTTCCGCCACCCTGGACTTCGCTGCTGTGATGGCCCAATCAGCAAGGATTTTGCCAAAATATAAACTCAACAAGCTGGCAGACTCATGCAAAATAGCAGCAGAAAATGCCTGGAAATGGGCCGAAGCCAACCCTGCGGTATTCTATCAACAGGAAAAAATGAACAAGACATTTAAACCTGCCATAACTACCGGAGCCTATGGCGATGGACGCTTTGACGACGAATGGTATTGGGCTGCAGCCGAACTGTATGTGCTCACCAAAGGTGCTAAATATCTGGAATCAGTGGAAAAATACTTTCCCAAAAGCTTACCGATACCTTCCTGGAACCAAACCTTTGCCCTGGGACATTATGCACTTCTAAATCAAACCAAACAGCCTGCTGCTGCAAGTTCAATAGTTGCTAAATGTAAACAGCAGATTTTAGATGAAGCAGAAAAACTCATAGAAAACCCTGAGAAGCAATTTTACCACACAGTTTTTGGTAACACGGCACGAGATTATATGTGGGGAAGCAACTCTCACAATGCCAACCAGGGGATTTTACTGTTAAAGGCCTATCTTATTGCACCTAAACAAGCTTATCTGGATGCCGCTCTCGAAAATCTGGATTATATTTTGGGACGAAACGGCACCGGATATAGTTTTGTGACGGGTTTCGGCAGCAAACAAGTCATGCACCCGCATCACAGGCCATCCGAGGCTGATGGCATCGTGGAACCTATACCGGGGCTATTGTCAGGTGGCCCCAACCCGGGTCAGCAGGATCACTGTCAATATGCCTCTTCGGTACCTGACGAGTCATTTGTGGATGATGTGTGCTCCTACGCTTCCAACGAAATCGCCATCAACTGGAACGCTCCGCTGGTGTATTTGCTGATGGGAGTAGAGAGTTTTCAGAAATCAAAATAGATCTTTAATCTAATAGTTTCTTTACTATTAAATAAATGTACAAAAAAACAAACTAAGATTATTTATCGAATTTGATCAAACCAAAAAAAAATCTCTTGATTCCGGATTTTATCAATCTTTTAGAATTGTCATAAAATAAAAAACTTTTCATTTATTGTGTAAAGCAAAATAATTAAATCACTTTTACTTTAAACTAATAATGAAAACTATGGAATCGGTAAAAACCAATACCTTGTGGGTGTCAAAATTTGGTATCCTTGGAAGTTTTTTAATATTTCTATCATTTTATTTCTCTTCTTCCAATTTGTATTCCCAGAATAAAACGGGTGAAAAAACATCTGATTATACCATTCCTAAATTACTTGAAAATCAAGTAATAAATCAAAATGAAAAGTCACAAGGTACAATTATCCGGACTTCTTCAATTGCATTTTCCAATAATGTAACCTACAATTACACAGGAGCTCAACAATCCTTTGTTGTACCATGTGGAGTTACCCAAATCTATGTTACTATTGCCGGAGCCGAAGGTGGAACCGGTGCCATCGGAGGAAATGCATCTTCAGGCGGTGTTGGTGGAAAAGGCTCAGTAATTAAAGGATTTTTAAATGTTACCCCTGGTCAAACATTAAACATTTTCGTTGGAGGTGCAGGATCTGCAGGAACTGGAGGCTATAACGGAGGAGGAAGTGGAGGAAATCAAAATGGTGGTGGTGGTGGTGGTGCATCTGACATCAGATTTCCCGGTATTACCACAGCAAACAGAATATTAGTGGCTGGTGGAGGCGGTGGAGGCGGACGTGCCGGCTGTGAATCCACTGTTGTAAATGGCGGTGCAGGCGGGAATGGAGATGGTAATGGGGCAAATGGCAATAATGCTCCAACTTCCGGTGGGCAAGCTGGCGGTGGTGGTGGAGCCATTGGTCAAAATTTTGGTGTAAAGGGAATTGGCTGCGGTGGTTTTCTTGGACAAGACGGCACCTCTGGCGATGCACTTGGACAAGGTGGAAATGGAGGAAACGGGCAATCTTGTTGTTGCTTTTCTTTCGCTAGCATTCCCGGCGGTGGTGGCGGTGGTGGCGGTTACTTAGGTGGCGGCGGTGGCGGCGGCGGCTCAGCTGGAACAACTGGCTGCTCTGGCAATGACAAAGGTGCCGGGGGTGGCGGTGCCGGGGGTACCTCCTATTTAGGCGGCCTGATTTTGTCACAATTATTAACAGGAGTAAATTCTGGAAACGGTCAAGTTATCATTTCTTATGATGCTAATTCAACCCTTGAAATTGATAGTTTAGATATCACTCAACCTACATGTTCAATCGCTTCGGCCATAAATATAAATGCAAGTCTCGTGATTGCCGGAAACCTTGACGCATCTGATTCTGTTCAAGTAGGCAGGTTAAATCGATTTGCAGTAGTTTCAACTTGTGCAAACCCGAAAAGTGTACCCACATTATATTCGGCATCTGGTAATAGAAAATTTGACCTTTATTCTTTCCCTAACAACACGGGTGGGACACAATGTTATGAGATAAGGATTACCGACCCAGGAATAACGAAATTTATGGTCGCTTATCTCAATAAATTTGACCCTACTCTGGTCAATAATAATTATTTAGGTGACCCTGGATCTTCAGGGAATATATTTATGAGCGTAAATGTTCCTAATGGTGATACTTTAGTATTAATTGTTCATGAGGTCAATTCCGGAGGTGGAATTGGTGCATACACATTAAGAATAAGAAACCAAAGTTTGTTTAATTTTTCAGCTAACAATGGCTCAACATATTCTGCCTCCTCATTGATATCAGCAGTACCAGGAGGAAACAACAACTGTAGGGTTAAGCTAGTTGGAACTACCTGTGTTTCCTCTCCCTTTGTAGGTAAAGTTAGAGTTGTAGAAACAAGTGCCGTTAATCAAAACTTAGTTACAAATTATCCCAACAATTTGCTTTTAAAACATACAACCCAATCGTTTTTTGCAACAAATAAAATTTCTTCACCTTCAGTTGTTACCTATAAGGCAGGAAAAGCAATAAACTTAAATCCGGGATTTGGAGTTGGTACAGGTGCCGTTTTTAAAGCTGAAATTGGTGGGTGCACAGACTAAAAGTATTAAGTGCTCTCAATTTTTTTAAATTGAGGGCTTTTTTTTTACCATTTCCCCTATTGAAATTATGACAATTAATCTAACTTTTTAAAAATACAATTTTTAATAAATTGACAATAATTCTGTAACAACCAACTCATAATTTTCTGATTAATATTGAAATTATTTACAAATAATATTCACATCACTTACAATGCTTTTCGTAAAGAGCCTCAGCCTTCTTTTGACCCAATAAAATGAGCTTATAATAATCATTACATGCCGCTCTTTTGTTTCTTAATGACAAGCTTGCTTCTGCATGCAGGTAATAAGCCTCTACATTAAATGGATTATAATCTATGGCCGACTTTGCACAACTGAGTGATACGGAATAAGTACCTAGTAAATTCGCTTTCCGGGCACATCCGAGAAATTCCAATGAATACAAAACAGAATCAACCTTTTTTTCAACACTATCAATATATCCTAAATTGAAATCAAATTCTACCGCCACATTAACCTTTTCACCCCGAAACTCAGCAGGCTGCCACTTTCCATGAGTGCTATTCACTGCTTTTACAAGCTTTCTGTTATACCGGTTTTTGGAGCTTGCAATCACCTTAGCGGCTCTCACCTCACCACTTTTTGTAACCACAAAACTTGTCACAAATCCCCCTTTTTTAAACTCAGGAAAGGCAAATCTCTTCAGGATGAAATCTATGGGCGACTCCACAGAATCCTTAAATACAGGCTCCAATTTACCATAAACCACCTTATACACCGGTTCGCCATTTTGGGCAGTATATGAACCAGGCGTATAGGTAAGGTCGTACAATTTTTTTGGTTCAAAATGAATCACAAAAGCCATGGAGGGGTCTTTAACACGGATAAACTGCAGATCTAAACCTATGTCGGAAAGTTTAAGCACCTTAAACCGAAAATCTTTGAAAATCAGCACACTATCTTTATAAAAATACTTGTATTTGGTCACCCGATTCTCTTTAAATAACAGTAGGGAATCGTCGTCAAGAATCTTCAAATCAAATGATTTATCTTCATATGCCATTAGATAAATTTTGCTGCCATCAGGAGCGGTGATTTCTGTTTTTTTCCAGTAATTTAGCAATAATTTGGGCGGTTTTTCTTGAGAGAATGCCGAAAAACAAAATACATTTAGCAGAAGCAGCAAAAAAAATTGCTTCAAAAAGCAGATAAATGTTGAAGGCGTTCTCATTCTGAAAAAAGTAGATTTAAAATGCATTTAAAGTTAAGGGATTTTTGGGGGAATGGTAAGTACTGTTAAGTATAAAAATAATAATTACAGAAATAAGTAATATTGATTATTTTCAAAGGATATTTTTTAGATTCGATAAAAATCTCTCATTAATAGGAAGAATTTCGAAAAACTTCCATGTTTTGTAATAAAAATTCCCTTTAATAATTTGTCCTTATTACCCATAATCTTACCATAGAACTAAAATTGACGAAATAAAATAATTTACTTTTTCATAAATGATTCATAGTTTTAAAAAATAAATTATATTAAAAAAACATCCATTTTTATATTTCACTCGTACTATATAAAATTTACATTTTGCCCATGAAACAAATTTTAATTTTATTTACAATACTCCTGACAAATTTAAAATTATCGGGTCAAATTAATCTCAAACTAAGCTTAATTTCGAAAAATTTTAACAAAATTTCAAATATTACCAACTCAGGAGATGATAGAATGTTTGTTGTTGAACAAACAGGAAAAATAAGAATTGTCAAGTTTGGAGGTGAGATTCAGGCTTCCCCATTTCTTGATTTAGAAAGTAAGGTTCTCTTTGCAGGCGAAATGGGGTTGTTGGGTTTAGCATTTCATCCACAATTCAAGACAAATGGATATTTCTTTATCAATTATATTGACAAAAATCAAAAAACTGTATTAGCACGATATCGTGTTTCACAAACTGACTCTACAGTAGCCGACACTAGCACAGCTACAACCTTAATTACATTTGCTCAACCTTATTCCAATCACAATGGTGGAGATTTGCATTTCGGTCCAGATGGCTACTTATATATAAGTTCAGGTGATGGTGGAAGTGGAGGAGACCCTCAGGATAGAGGACAAAACCTAACTACTTTTCTAGGAAAAATTTTAAGGATTGATGTTGATTCGGGTCAACCATATAGCATACCTGCAGGTAATTTATTTGCTGATGGTCCTGGAGGAAACATCGATGAAATTTGGTCTTATGGACTCCGAAATCCCTGGAGATTTAGTTTTGACCACCAAACAGGTGATATGTGGATTGCTGATGTAGGTCAAAATGCATATGAAGAAATTAATCTGGAACCAGCAGGTAGCACCGGCGGAAAAAATTATGGGTGGCGTTGTTATGAAGGTAATCATAGTTATAATCTGCTTAATTGCCCCGATATAAACACAATAACATTTCCTGTTTTTGAGTATTCCCACAGTGAAGGATGCTCAGTTACAGGAGGATTTGTTTATCGAGGAACGCAATTTCCAGTTTTGCAAGGTAGGTATCTTTATGCCGATTTTTGTGCAGGGAAAATATGGTCATTACGGTTTGATGCAGGCAATTGGATAAATGAGCTTCTTTTTCAGGATGTCTCAGCAAGAATCACAACGTTTGGTGAAAGCAAATATGGAGAACTGTTCATTGGTGACCTTAATGGAAAGCTTTACCAGATTTGTGAATTGAATTCAATTGTCTCTCAACCAGATTTAGTCCTAAATTCGAATCCAATTTTGCCCGAAATTTACTTTTCTGACGGGAAAATCTTTTCATCAGGAAGCGTCAATCCCTATACTTCAGTCAGTGTTAATGCATTTAGGGCAATTTTCCTGGAACCTGGATTCCGTGCTGAAAGTGGAGCTGTTTTTGTAGCCAACGTGGGAGTTTGTGGAAGGTGGTAAGCGAATAGAATAAAAAGTAAAAAAAAGAACCACTAAATTTTCTATTTAATTTCCACTTTTCAGAATCCATGAAAAGCAAAGGTCATAACTTAACCTACTTTTGATATAATTGAACCAAAATAATGAAATTCCAATTATTCAAAGAATGCAAAGGAAATTACACCGGTGTTTTTATTCCGATTGAAGAATGGAATGCTCTTAGTAAAGAAAATGAAACTTTGCAAAAGATTCTTTCTATAGAAAATAGCAGTTTACCAAAAACTTTTGAACTATCTGATAAGCAAATTTCCCAATTGGATGAAGCTATTAATGCTCCTAAAGAAAGATTTTTAAACCTCACACAATTAAAAGAAAATTTGGAAAATAAATATGGAGTATCACTTTGATATTGAAATATTTGAAGAGTCATTAAATTCTACTGAAGAGGTCTTTAATATTCAATCGAAAAACTAAGCCCTTCAACTGCCAAAAAATTCATAAAAGAGGTTTATCAAAACATCGAATCTTTTAAATATTTTCCATTTTATCAGGTTAGAATCAAGAATTACATTTCATTTCCAATGAAAAATTTTCCATTTGTTATTTTCCTGGATGTGAATGAGAGTGAAAACGTGGTAAAGGTTTTAAGAATTTTTAATACTTTTCAAAATCCAGAAAAATATCCAAATTAAACTAAAAAAAACACCCCCACCTCAAAAAGACAGGGGTGTAAAACCTAATCCACTATTACCCTATTTAAACCTAAAAATCAATCTCTTAGCTCACTTCTAGGCACTCACAACTCGGCACTTTAAAGAATTAAGCAATACTAATCTCAGGCAAATTCTCAAATTTGTAATGATCTTCGGCATCCACATCAAGCACGATGATGGCTTCTTTGTTGATAGTGCCCGCCAGAATCATTTTCGAGAGCTCGTTCATTATGTTTCTTAAAACATTATATCCAATTAAATTTGAGACTGAAATCAAGAAATTATGTTATAAGAATTTAACTTTTCGATGGATATAAATTATTTCAATTGAATTTAATTTCCATTTATTTTGTAATATTGTTGTGTCCAAAACAGAAAACTATGAGAGTTTTATTAGATATCAAAGACAACAAAGCCAGGCACTTGATGGAAGTGCTGAAAGGATTGTCTTATGTAAAAACCAAGACAATTTCCAATGAAAAGGCACTTCTAATAGAAGAATTGAAAGAAGGGATAGAAAATCTAAATTTGGCCAAGCAAGGTAAACTCAAACTTAAAACCGCCAGAGAATTATACGATGAGTTATAAAGTCCTTGCTATCCCACCCTTTGACAAACAGCTAAAAAGGTTACTCAAAAAATATCCTTCTTTAAAACAAGAATACCTGCAACTTATTGAAAATCTTGAGGTTAAACCAGATTTAGGCACCAAAATAGGTAACAACTGCTTTAAAATCCGAATCTCGATTTCTTCAAAAGGAAAAGGAAAATCTGGAGGAGGCAGGGTAATTACTAACTTCATTATCTCTGAAGAAACGGTATATCTCCTTTCTATATATGATAAATCAGAAAAAGATAATATTACTAATAAAGAACTTTTGGATTTAATAGGATTAATTTCTAATTGACTCTTTTTTCAAATCAATTAAAATTAATAACTAAAAAAAACACCCCCATCTCCAAAAGACAGGGGTGTAAATCATAATCCACTATTACCCTAAAAAAACTATTCAAATTAAGGTCTCGACTTCGCTCGACCTGATAAAGGGGGGCCTACGCTCGACCTGACAAAGAATTCTCGACTTCGCTCGACCTGACAAAGAATTCTCGTCTTCGCTCGACCTGACAATGGTCTTACGCAATCATAATCTCGGGCAAATTCTCAAATTTGTAATGATCTTCGCCATCCACATCAAGCACGATGATGGCTTCTTTGTTGATAGTGCCCGCCAGAATCATTTTCGAGAGCTCGTTCATGATGTTTCTTTGGATCACTCTTTTGAGCGGCCTGGCTCCAAAAACGGGGTCATAACCTTCTTCACCGAGTTTATCCAAAGCAGCTTCAGTGGCCTCTAGATCAATACCCTGTTCTTTCAAACGAGCCTTAATGGTATCAAACTGTATGGCTACGATTTTCCGTATTTCGGTCTTTCCTAATGGATCAAACAAAACAATCTCGTCAATACGGTTCAAAAACTCAGGTCTCACGCTGGCTTTGAGCAATTCCATCACCTGTTCTTTGGCTTCTTCTTTGAAGTATTTTTCCCAGGCACCCGGAGCACCTTTGAGTGCTTCCATGTATTTTTCCTGGATGAAATGACTGCCAATATTAGAAGTCATGATGATGATGGTGTTCTTAAAATTAGCCACCCTACCTTTGTTATCTGTCAATCGGCCATCGTCCAATACCTGCAAAAGAACGTTCCAAACGTCAGGGTGGGCTTTTTCAATCTCGTCTAGCAATATCACGCTGTAAGGTTTGCGTCTTACGGCTTCGGTGAGCTGCCCACCTTCATCATAACCCACATATCCCGGAGGAGCACCCACCAAGCGGCTTACGGTGTGTTTTTCCTGATACTCGCTCATATCGATACGCACCATGGCGTTGTCGTCATTGAAAAGGTAATTGGCTAATGTTTTCGCCAACTCTGTTTTACCCACACCTGTACTTCCCAAAAACAGGAAGCTACCAATCGGTTTATTAGGATCCTGCATGCCTGCACGCGAACGCCTGACTGCATCTGAAACCAACTCAATGGCTTCTTTTTGGCCTGCCACACGTTTTTCAAGTTCAGCTTCGAGGTGCAACAGCTTTTCCCGGTCGCTTTGCAACATTTTCGAAACCGGAATTCCGGTCCATTTGGCGACCACCATCGCAATGTCTTCGGCTGTAACTTCCTCGTTGATGAGGTTGTCCTTGTCAGCATTTTCTTTCTCCGAAAGCTCTTTCAAACGGTTTTCCGCTTCAGGCAATGCCCCATAGCGAATCTCTGCAACTTTTCCATAATCGCCGGCACGCTCATGCTGCTCGGCTTCAAATTTCAAAGCCTCAATTTTTTCTTTCAAGGTCCTGATTTCCCCCACTTTGCCTTTTTCAGCATCCCATTTGGCTTTCAGGCTGTTAAAGGTCTCATTGAGTTCAGCTATCTCTTTGCTGAGATTATTCTCCTTCTCTTTATCATTTTCACGTCTGATAGCCTCCCGTTCAATCTCCAGCTGCATGATACGTCTGCGTAATTCGTCCATATTTTCAGGCATGGAGTCCATTTCCAGTCTCAATTTCGAGGCTGCTTCGTCCATAAGGTCTATGGCCTTGTCGGGCAAGAAACGATCTGAAATATATCTATTGGAAAGCTCCACAGCCGCAATCACGGCATCATCCTGAATCCTCACCCCATGATGCACTTCATATTTTTCTTTGATACCTCTCAAGATAGAAATGGCATCCGCCACATCGGGTTCATCGACAGTTACAGCCTGAAACCTTCTTTCCAGGGCTTTATCTTTTTCGATATATTTTTGATATTCTTTCAAGGTGGTAGCACCAATGGCATGCAATTCCCCACGGGCCAGGGCCGGTTTAAGCAAATTGGCAGCATCCATAGCTCCATCTCCCCCACTACCTGCTCCTATCAAAGTATGAATCTCATCAATGAAAAGGATGATTTCCCCCTCAGAGTCGGTCACTTCTTTGATTACGGCTTTCAGACGCTCCTCAAATTCGCCTTTGTATTTAGCTCCCGCCACCAGCAAGCCCATGTCAAGCGAAATCACCACTTTTGATTTCAGATTTTCAGGTACATCGCCTTGCACAATCCGTTGTGCGAGCCCCTCCACGATTGCAGTTTTACCTACCCCAGGCTCACCTATCAACATCGGGTTGTTTTTGGTACGCCTCGACAAAATCTGTAAAACCCTCCTAATCTCCTCGTCTCGCCCTATAACGGGGTCAATTTTGCCTTGCTCCGCCAAATCATTCAGATTTTTGCTGTAACGAGCAAGGGCTTGGTACTTGTTTTCTGCGTTTTGATCTTTCACCGGATTATTTTTTCCTCTAAGTTCTATAATAGCTTTTTTAATATCTGTCTCTTTTATTCCTTCTGCTTTAAGCAAGTTGGCCACGGAATCACTTCCTCCCAAAATACCCAAAAACAAGAGTTCCACACTTACATACTCGTCGCCAAATTCCTTCAAATAAGACTGAGCTTTAGTCATTGCTTTGTTAAGGTCATTTCCCAAAAATGGTTGATTACCCCCAGAAACCCTCGGATAAGCTTCAACGATAGGGTCCAATTTCCGCAAAATGCCTTCAGGGCTAATGCCATATTTTTTCAGCAAAAACGTGGAAGTGTTGGGCTCTTCCTCCAAAATAGCTTTGAGCAAATGCCCCGTTTCCACAGCTTGCTGCGAAAAACCCTGAGCCATCTGAGCAGCTTGCTGGATAAGCTCCTGGGATTTGATGGTATATTGGTTAAAGTTCATGATGTTGGTTGTTGACTTTTTTTATTTTAAATTTCTTTTTCATTTTTTTCGTATTCTATTGGGCTTTACCCCTTCTTTTTTGTCATGATTTTTGGATTGCTTCGCACCAAAAATTCACGCCAAAAAAAAAAAATTAATACACCACTTTTTTAATTCTATAAATATTTCACCCCTATGGGGTTTCTTTTTTTACAAAAATCTGAAAATCTTACTTTCTGATTTTTGTCATGATTATCGGATTTCTTTGCACCAAAAATTCACGCCAAAAAATTAACACACCACTTTTTTTATTCTATAAATATTTCGCACCTACGGGGTTTCTTTTTTACAAAAATCTGCTAATCTTACTTTCTGATTTTTTGTCATGACTTTTGATTTGCTTTGCACCAAAAATTTACGCCAAAAAAATATGAATCTTGAATTCAAAATCAATTCAATTTTTAATCGAATTAATCTAAAATCGAATCAATCTAAAATCAATTTAATCGTAAATCGATTCAATTGTAAATTGTAATCCTCAAAAGACATGCAAAAGTAATTTCTCAGACGAAATGACCGAAAATACTGGTTTTTAGGAAATTAATGATGCCAAAATGACTGAAAATTCTCAGTCACGAATCAATTTTACTGACGACATTACCGAAAATTGTTTTTCGGTGGTGATGGTGGTTAATTTAGGCCGGAGGGAGGTTTTCCATTCAAATTTCTCCAGCTTCATATCTTCAGTAAGGATTTCCTTTGGGGGAATCAGCAGGGATTCAGGTTCGCCACGAAAGACTATCTGCTTGATTTTCTTTTGTTTAAAATAAAATTGCATGTTGGAGCATTGCACTTTGTTGAGTCCAATAATCTTATTTTTTTCATCCAGAGCAAAATACAGCGACTCACCGTTTCCATCCACCTTAATAGTGCTAAGTTGGCCTTGTTTGTCAAAAAATGCGTCCAAAGTACGGCCTTTGATTTGGTTGTAGTTTTTGATGGTGTCAGTTTGGATGACGAAGGCCTCCTGCAAAAGTTTCATGTGGTGCAGCCTGTTGTTTTTCAATAAAATACTTACCGTATCTGCCTCCAATTGATTTTCCTGATTCCAGAGTACAGGCTTTTGATAGAAGAATATAACTGAATCTTTAAGATTATAAATCAATGAATCGCTTACACTTTGAAAATCGGCCCTGATTACCCTCACATGCCCATCTGCTATTATTTTTTCAACATCTTTTTTCCCAGGTGGCTCATTCTCCTTTTTTTCTTCACCTTTTTGACTGGTTTCTTTTTTCTGACCCAGTTTTGACCTCAATATGTAATTATGAGAATCCATGTGTTCAAAACTCGCAGGGCTTATCATCGAAGTTACTTCCGGCATTTTCAAGGCCTTTCTAATATCCTTAAAAGGTGAACTTTGACCCAGATTTTTACCCGAAGATTTCTGAGCATTATTATCATTTGCTTTAGGCCCGACTTTTAAGTCATTCTTTCGTTCATTCAGCGTATTTTGGATTATTCCCTCATCTTCTTTTTTCTCAAAAACCCATAGGGTATCAGCAGCTATCCAAAGCGTATCATTTTTAGAAATCCGGCGGCTTAAGGTTTCTTTCATCACTTTTGTGAGCCCTTCTTCCCCATTTCTGATGGCTTTTTGCCCCAAAACCACCAGACTGTCTTCAAATGAAACAAAAACTACTTCGCCATTTGCATACCCTGAGCCTTTGGTATTGTCAAATGCCAGTGTATCGCCTTCCAGAGAATATTTGTCATTGGTTACTTTAGCTCTACCCTCAAAAAAAGACTCTTTAGTCTTAATGTTATATTTGCCTTTGTAGGCCGAGAGATCGCCGTTTTTACCTTTTATAGTAGTGAAAGTCTTAAAAATCGCAAGTTTAGTGTAAGTATCATAATCCAGCGAATCGGTACAAAGCACATATTGCGGATTAATAATTTCGACATCGCCGATATACCTGAAATATTTCGTTTTGGTATTGTAATATCCTAATTTACTACTTAACCTGCTTGAATCCTGATTAAGCACACCCGGTACAGGATAAAAAGCCTGATCGCGGTTGAGATCATAATGTACCTGAGTGGTTCTTAAGGTTACTTTTTTATCTCGCAAAATCACCTGCTTGCCATAGACCTTGGCAAACCTCAAATTTCCGTCATAAATCAAAGTATCTCCAACAATGGTGAGCGTATCTCCCTGATTGATAACTACTTTTCCATAGGCTTCGATAAAATTGGAAGACAGATTATGTACGGCTTTTTGACAACCTAATAGTACCCCGCGATGACTGAAAATTACATTTCCCAAAAAAGTTTGAGTGCGATTGAGGCTGTTTTCACCCGCCAAACTGTCAGCCCTTATGAGCTCAATTTTTGATTTCGGGCCATTGTCTTTGATGGGATTTAGAGGTTTTTGAGCAAAAATTGTATACGAATTAAAAAAAATAATCACACCAAAAAACAATCTCAACGCTTGAGATAAGGTCTTTGGCGATTTGAATAAATCCTTTTCTGCAAAAAAAACTAATTCCCTATTATTCAACATTTTTCAAATTCTTTACGTCGCCTTCCAGCGGGGAGCCACTTTTTTTGCTTGCCCAAAAAAAGTAACCAAAAAAAGGGCAGTCTGTACAAAAATCCCACGGTAAAAAATCAAAAAAAGTTTCACCAAAACGTAATAATTACATCCGGATTTTTTACCTAAGGACAGTACAGACATTCAAGGTATTCATCTGATCATTTTTAAAAAATATAAATACAAAGGATAAATTGATGAATTTCCAATCCTGAAAAAAAATCAAAGGGCAAAATTAACGTATTTTTGTTTTAGAATTGTCTGAAACCCCTTATGCTAGGTCAATTTTTAACATTTATTGAGAGTCAAAATCTTTTTTCCAAAAAAGACAAGCTCCTTTTGGCTCATAGCGGGGGAAAAGATTCGGTTGCTCTGGCTGACCTATTATTAAAGGCAGGTTTTGATTTTGGGGTTGCCCACTGCAATTTCAGCTTAAGAGGTGCTGATTCAGACGGAGATGAGGAATTTGTCCGAAATTTCTGTCAAAAAAATAATCTGGATTTTCATACCATAAAATTTAAAACCAAGACTTTTGCCAAAGAAAACGGGATTTCAACCCAAATGGCTGCCAGAGAATTGAGATATAAGTGGTTTTCTGAGATTCTGGAAGAAGAAAAAAAATACGATTTTCTGTTAACTGCCCATCATCTCGACGACCGAATCGAAACGCTCCTGTTGAATATCACCAAAGGTACCGGGCCAAAAGGTTTGCGATCCATTCCAACAAAAACAGAAAAAATCAGAAGACCATTGATGTTTGCGGGTTTGGATGATATTTTTAATTATCTGAAGAATAACCTTCTGGATTGGCGGGAAGACATCTCAAATGCATCTACTGACTACCAAAGAAACAAAATCAGGCACCATATTTTGCCCGAATTAAAGAAAATCAATCCCGGTTTACACGATACTCAGTTGGTAAATTTGAATAGGTTTGAATCTTTGAATGAAATTTTCGAGGAAAAACTTGAGGAATTTAATAGCGAGATTACCGAATCTGGAGGCATTTTTAATATTCCTTTCGAAAATTGGAAAAATAAGGCTGGCTTTAAGCTAATTTTGGAAGAATATCTCAAGGCTTACGGATTTAATTTTCATCAAATTGAAGAAATTTTCAGTTTCAAACAATCAGGAAAAGTAATAAATACCGAATATTTTCAGCTAACAAAATCTGGTGGCCAACTCTTTTTATCAAAGAAAAAAGAGTCGAATTCCACTGAAGAATTAATTATCCAAAATCCTGGAAAATATTTTTTTGAAAACCTCGAAATAGAAATTTCTATTATTGAGGCAATAGAAAACCCTGATTTCCAAAATTCCCACATTGCTTATTTTGATGCTGAAAAATTGGTTTTCCCATTAAAAATAAGAAAGTGGCAACAAGGAGATAAAATCGTCCCATTCGGCATGAATGGCACTAAATTGGTCTCAGATATTCTGATTGATAAAAAAGTAAATATCCTCGAAAAACAAAATACCAAAGTGCTCATCTCCGAAACCCAAATCGCATGGATTTTGGGCTTGAAAACTTCTGATGTTTTTAAATTAAAAATACCATATAATAAAATTTTTAAAATTATTTTAAATTTTATTTAATTAAATATCAATTACTTATAAATTTTTTATATCAAAAAATATTTTTTGGCACGCTGTTTGAAAAGTTTTAAATATCTGAATCAAAAGTTCAGGTGTTTTCCTAAAAACAATAAAAACAAACAGTGCTTACCTGTAAAAAAAGTTTAATTCCTATCATCTTATTCCTCAGTTTACTGAGCCTAAAAAGTTATGCCCAGAACAGCCGCCTGAGATCAGCCCTCGAGTCTTACGACAAGATGGCCTATCCGGCGGCTGTACGGAGCTTCGAGGCTTATCTGAATTCCGGAAAAATTGATAAGGAACACGAAAAAGAAGCACTCACCAAACTCGCCTATTCTTATCGCAAAATACAGGATTTCAAAAACGCTGAGCTGACCTATCAAATTCTTTTCAAAAAATATGAAAAAGAACTGGAGTCTGAACAATTCCTTTACTATGCCCAGGCTTTGGCTAATAATGGCAAATACCGGGAGTCCCAAAAGTATTATTCAAAATATGGTGAACAACAAAAAGAAGATCTTCGAGGAAGAAAATTTACAGTAGCTTACATGGACAATTCGGTCTTTTACAAAGACTCGGCATTGTATAAAGTAAACTATATGTATCCCATCAATTCCCGGTTTTCTGATTTTAGCCCCATGTATTATGAAAACGGGCTGGTGTTTGTATCGGCAAGAAACGAAGGTAAAGGCATAAAAAGGATATTTAGTCAGAACGAAACGCCATTTCTGAATCTTTTTCAATTTTCTGATACAGCGGCTTTAGCCTTGGAAACGAGAAACATAGAAAAAATAAAAGCTCAGGCGAGCATTGGTTCAAGTGGAAAATCTCTTAAAACTGACAAAAACAACAGTGCTCAAACTTTTGAAGAGATTCCTGAGCCTGAAATAGATGAATTCAGCAAAAGTATCAACTCAAAATACCACGAAGGACCGGTTACTTTTTTTAAAGATGGTAAAAAACTGATTTTCACCCGAAATAATTACAATAAAGGCAGGGCAAAGAAAAGTGAGAAAGGCATAAATATGCTTAAGCTATATATTTCCTCAAAGAAAAACTCAAAATGGGGTGACATTCAGGAACTTCCTTTCAATTCTGATGAATATTCAACAGGACATCCGGCACTCTCACCTGACAACCATAAATTATATTTCGTTTCAGATATGCCGGGAGGCTTTGGTGGCACTGATTTATATGTTGTGGAATATCACAATGACAAATGGGGAAAACCTGAAAATCTTGGAAAAGAGATTAACACCGAAGGCAACGAAATGTTTCCTTATATGGATGAACTCGGAAATCTATATTTCGCATCCGACGGACATCCGGGTTTAGGTGGGCTTGATGTTTTCTTTGTAGAATTTCGTCACGGAAATCCATTTGGCGAAGTTGAAAACCTGGGAGCACCTATCAATTCACCCAAGGATGACTTTGGTCTGATAGCAAAAGGTGATCGTTCTGAAGGGTATTTTAGTTCAAATCGTAAAAAAGGCTATTCCGACGATAACATTTATTCTTTCCAAAAAGGGTGTAACCAATTGGAGCTTTTAGTATATGATGCGGTCACTAAGCTTCCTTTGTTAGATGTAGAATTAAGAATGGTAAAAAATGGGGTCAATAAGCAATTTTATGCTACCAATTCCGAAGGAAAAGCAAGCGTTTGTCTGGAATCCGGGGCGGATTTCGAGTTCAAGGCCTTCAAAGAGGGCTATCAGCAAGCCAGCGTAACCTATGGAACCATGTCAAATTCCAAATCCCGGAATCAAAAGGTAAAAATTTACCTGAGTCCAGCCACCAGACCTATGGTAAAAGGTAAGGTGATTTCAGAGGTTGACCAATCACCCATTGCCGGTGCAAGCGTCACTTTGGAAAATGAAAAAGATGGCAGTGTAGAGACTGTAATCACGGGTATTGACGGCCGCTACGCATTTACGCCTACGAGAGACGGAAAATACAGAGTAACAGCAGTTAAGGAAAATTTTGCCCGTAACACCGAAAGTTTGGGAAAAATAAAAAATAATAGAAAAAATATTTCACTCGAACACAACTTTGGCATGATTGGTGAAGGTGATATATTTAGATTAGAAAATATCTATTATGATGTAGATAAGGCAGTTATAAGAGCCGACGCTAAAAAAGAATTGGACAAAAGGGTGATTCCGTTGTTAAAGAAATATCCCGAAATCCAGATAGAATTGCGGTCACATACCGACAGCAGAGCGAGCGGAAGTTATAACATGAAACTCTCAGAAGAAAGAGCCCTTGAAGTGGTAAAATACCTTACCTCAAAAGGCATCGACCCGGAGAGACTAATCGCCAAAGGATACGGAGAATCGGAACTTGTAAATGATTGTAACGATTTCAACGACTGTCCGGAAAGCTACCACCAGGCCAATCGCCGCACCGAGTTTAAAATACTCGCCGTGAAAGATTTCCTGGGGTACAATAAATGAGATAAAAGTTTTTTTTCATAGTTTAGGGTTAAGGTTTATTGTAAAAAGCATTACCACATTGAGTAATGCTTTTTTTCCCAAACTTTTGAAAAAAGAAGAAATAAAAAGAGTTAGCCGGTACTTTTTATACGGTAAACGGCACTCAAAAAGATATACCAGTAGGTAGTTTTTTTCATAGTTTAAGGTTAAGGTTTATTGTACAAAATGCATCGCCAAATTGAGCGATGCATTTTTAAAAAGCCTCCCGATTTGAGAAAAATTTTAAAGAGAAAGTAGTTTTTTTTCATAGTTTAAGGTTAAGATTTATTGCAAAAAGCATTACCGTATTGAGTAGTGCTTTTTTTCAAAACTTTAAATAAGAAAAACCAGATATTAAAAATTAGGTACAATCGGTACAAAAAGACAGTAGTTTTTTTTCATAGTTTAAGGTTAAGATTAGATTAATGAAATGCATCGCCAGATTGAGCGATGCATTTTTGTTTTATAGCACTTACTGCCTTATTTTTGTACAGAATAATTCAATACCTAAATAATGCTCAGCAGCCTTTTAATTAAAAACTATGCCCTTATCAGGCACCTGGAGATTCAGCCCGAAAATGGCCTGAATGTAATAACGGGTGAAACTGGTGCGGGTAAGTCAATAATGCTCGGGGCTCTGGGATTATTGATGGGAAACAGGGCTGATGTTAAAGTTTTGTTTGAAGAATCTGAAAAATGCATCGTTGAAGGCACATTTGATATAGAAAGACTTAATCTAAAGGCTTTTTTTGAGGAAAATGAGCTGGACTATGAACCCCACTGTGTGATTAGAAGGGAGATTCTCCCGGCCGGAAAATCGAGGGCATTCGTCAATGACAGTCCGGTGACTCTAGACTCACTCAAGGAATTGGGCGTAAAATTGATGGATATTCATTCTCAAAATGAAACATTGCAATTGGGTTCCAACATTTTTCAGTTAAACCTCGTTGATAGCTATGCCGCCAACACGCAGGTTTTTGAAGATTATAAAACCGCCTATACAGAATACAAACAAGCCGAGAAACAACTTCAGAGCCTAAAGGAAAATTCTGCCTCTCTGAAAAAAGAGTTTGAATATAACAGCTTTCTTTTTGAAGAGCTGAATGCCTTGAAACCTGAAAACATTGACCAGGCAGAACTCGAATCGGAGCTTTTGATATTGGAAAATGCAGAAGAAGTCAAACGTAAGCTCAGCCTGGCGTTTGAAAACCTCGCCAACACCGAAATTTCAGGGGTAAATCTGGTAAGAGATGCGGGCATAGCATTGGGGAATATCAGCAGTTTTTCGGAAAAATATAAAAACCTAAAAGACAGAATTAACAGCACACTGCTGGAGTTGCAGGACATTGTACACGAAATCGAAACTGAAGCCTCTAACGTTGAAACAGATAATCAGAAGACCGATTTCCTGAAAGATAAATTAAACGGACTATACCGGCTGCAACAGAAACATGGCGTTGATACTGTGGAGCAATTGGTAACCTTAAAAAATGAGCTTTCCACTAAAATCGAGCAAGTAATCAACCTCGATGAAGATCTTCAAAAACTAGAAAAAGAAACCACCTTAAAACTTGAAAATCTTCAGAAAAAGGCTGAGGACTTATCCAAAAGCAGGCAAAAAATTGCCAAACCGCTGGAAGGTCAAATTGTAAACATTTTGATTGAATTAGGAATACCAGAAGCCCGGCTGGAGATTAATTTTAAAGATAAAAAATTCTCCCCTGACGGTGCCGACGATATCAATTTTACATTTAGTGCCAACAAAGGAGCTAACCCAAAACCTTTAAAAGATGTAGCCTCCGGAGGTGAATTTTCAAGAGTAATGTTGGCCTTAAAATATATTTTGGCTGAGAAAAAACAGCTACCAACTATCATTTTTGATGAAATAGACACGGGTATTTCAGGTGAGGTAGCCATAAAAATGGGCAACATATTGCAGGAAATGTCAGGAAAGCTTCAGGTGATTGCCATTACACATTTGCATCAGATTGCGGGAAAGGGAAGTTCCCATTTTTATGTTTATAAAGACAATTCTGACACAAAAACCGTAAGTTTGATGCGGAAACTTTCGGGTGATGAACGAATCATCGAAATCGCCAAAATGATTGGCGGCCAGAATCCTTCTGAAAGTGCTATAAGAAGTGCGATTGAGATTTTAGGAAATATATAATTTTTACAAATAGTAATTTAAGAAAAATAAACATGAAGAATCTTTTTAAATTTTCGACTTTGTTGTTGTTGGTTTTTGTTGCTTTTGCCTGCGACCAAAAAACAGACAAAGAAATTGAAACCATAAATGCAGAGCTCATGAAAGGCCATGATGAAGTCATGCCCAAAACCATGATGATTGCTGACCTTAAAAAAAATCTTTTGGCTGCGGCTGAGGGTAAATCTGAGGAAGTGAAAAATAAGGCACTGGAGATTTCGACCAACCTACAAAAAGCTGAAGATGATATGTATATGTGGATGGAAAACTACGGAAAAGCTATGAATGAGGTGGAAGATAAAACAGAAAAACTTAAACTTTACAAAGAACTGAATACTGAGGTAAATTCATTAAAGGAACTGACAGTGAAGTCAATGGATGATGCCAAAAAATTTATTGAATCAAATAAGTAAACAACCGGTTCAATGAAAAAATTACTTTTTACAATCACCATTTTAACTGGTCTTTCAATCTCAATCTGGAGCTGTGGAGATTCCAACAGAACTCTCCCCTATTTGGGTCAAAACACTATCGGCCCCAATGGCGACACCATATACCATCAGATCCCGGATTTTACATTTGTAAATCAGGATGGTGATACTTTGACGCAAGAGTTTTTCAAAGGCAAAATTTATATCGCAGATTTCTTTTTTACCACCTGCCCTACCATTTGCCCTATCATGAAAACCCAAATGCTCAGGATTCATGAAAAATTTGAAAACGAACCTGGTCTGCGAATTCTCTCACATACGATCGACCCAAGGCACGACTCAGTGGCGGTATTGAAAAAGTACAAGGATAAGCTGGGAGTAAAAGACAACCAATGGCAATTTGTAACCGGTGAACAAGAAAAAATATACGAAATCGCTCAAAAATCATATATGGTTTCTGCTTTGGAGGATTCTACTGCCGTTGAAGAAGGAGGTTTTGTTCATAGTGGGGCTTTTGTTTTGGTGGATCAAAATCGCAGAATAAGGGGTGTATATGATGGCACAAAAGAGATTGAAGTTAATAAACTGATCAAAGACATTGAGCTATTGCTTAAGAAATAGTTTCCTTTTGTTATTGGTGGCTTTGAGCGGCTTGGCATGTAAAAGTCCCGAAGCCATCAAACATGAGCAATATGTAATAGCAGGAGCTGAATTATACGCCAAGCATTGCTCCAATTGCCATGGAAATGAAGGTCAGGGGCTTGGCAAGCTCTATCCTCCCATTAAAGGGTCTGATTTCCTCGAAAACAAAAACAAGGTCATCTGTATCATAAAGAATGGTTCAAATGGCACAGTGGTAGTAAATGGAGTAAGTTATGAAGGTAAAATGCCCAAAAATAAAAAGCTGTTTGACCTTGATATAGCACAAATCACCACCTTCATTTATGACAAGTGGTCCGGGGAAAAAATCACAACACAAACCGAAGAAGTGACAAGAATTAAGTGTGATTAATTTTCCTCTAGTTTGAAGAAGTAGTATCCACCATAGTCTTCAATGAGTCAACCAGCATAGTACCTTTAGGTTTTCTAAGGGTATAACTTGAAAAATCCTCCGCAGCCTCCATTCCGGCAAAAGCTGTTATACTTTCCCTGGGAGTCTTAATTACTACTTTTTTGTTGGAATATATTTTTTTTGTTACCGGATTCCAAATAAGTTCTTCAGTTGAAAGACTTTGTTGAAGTAGTCTGTTATTAAAAAATACGTTTCCGGTGATGGTATAAAGATTTTTTGATTTGGAATAGCCTCCGGAATCACCCCTGAGCATGGAATATTCTACACCGTTTTTATCTAAAAAATTGACATAAACTGCCTTTGGATATTGTTCGTCTTCATTCTGAAATTTAAGTTGTTTGGCAGTTGACATTTTAACTTTTACTCTGCCGGAGTCACTAAATGTAACCGCCAGATTATCAGTATTCAAAATAGGACCTGTGTATTCGATAAATTCCTGATTCTTATTCTCTTTTTCACAGCCCAAAAAAGCTGGAACAACCAAAATGATGATTAGAAAATAAAAAATCAGATTTTTCATTTATTTAAAAGGAAAACCAGAAATTATCAGAATAATGAAGCTTAAAAAAATTAATCGATTCGTTGTTTGTAAAACCACACGCTCATCAGTGAAACGTTCAGACTGATTTTTGTATAGTTTTCCTGAATCTGCCCGGCAGCATTTGAGCCCCTCCTTCCCATCATCACCGCTACATCAAAATAACCTGACTTGCCCATGGGTAATGATACACCCAAACTAAAACTGTTATCGATTACTCTGGAGCCATTAACGGTATATGGAGAATTGACATGCTTAAATCCAAGGCGATAAAATACCAAATCCAGATACTTGGAAGAACTCGAATTAGGCATCCATTCCATCCCAACATTCATTTCGGTGGCATCATTCATCATATTTTTCGCATTAGGATCAAACTGATTTACCCCTGTCCAAAGTGTCTTTCCATAATCAGCTGCAAAGACCCAGTTGTAGGTTTTTTCAAGACTTAAACCTACTTTATAACTTGAAGGAATACCTGAAGTTACGTTTCTAATACCCAGTGTATCAGGAACTTTGTCATATGCCGGACCTTCACCATTATCTGTCAAAATACTGTAAGTTCTTATCTGATCACCTTTCAGATCGCGACCCAATTGGTAGAAACTGCCCACGTTAACCTTCCACTTTTTATTGATTTTTTGCTGATAAGCAAGTCCGGTACGTGCACTTACTCCTTTTAGATTGGTTCTGGAGCTATATCTCTGATAAGAGGCGACTCCTTTCATATTGGCCGAAGTATCAACCGAAATATAGCCGTAGTTATATTGTCCATCAACTCCAAAATATAATCCCTTGGCAAGTTCAAAAGAATTTGTAAAAGCGATTCTGGATAAGCCACCCTGATTTTTGATTTCCTGAATTCTTTGTTCTGAAGAACCGGCAAAGTCAATCGTTTTCACTGAAGTATAATCTGAAACCGAATAAGGCCTCATACTTACCCCCATTGCCCACTTGTTCTTAATTGGAAACACTAAACTGAAGTTGTTCATGTTCATTCCAAAGTTATCAGTAATCTTATTTCCTTGCTGGATAGTCTTATAGGCACCGTTTAACCCGATGTTAAATGAAACATACTTGTTAAATCCAATGGATCTGTTTTTCACCAATAATGCCGGATTCAACTGATTGACATAGAAGCTATTAGCAAATGAAACCCCGGTACCTCCCATCATATCTTGTGAGGCGACGGTTTCAGGGGCAATCTCGCCAATACCTATGATTGAATATGGGGAGCTACCATGTCCTTGTGCGAAAACAAGAGAGGTGGGTGTGGCAAAAAATAAATAAAAAAACAGTCTGCTTTTAAATGACATTATATTCTAAAATTCTATTGAGTCCTTCCAATACCAAATTTGGAGCTGCAAAGGTCGGATATTTTATCCTACTTTCAAAGTATGGAGCATCTCCTCCGGTGGTAATTATCTGAAAATTAACTTTTTTTTGATATTCTTCAATTATTCCGTTGATTTCGGCTAGCAAACCATTCATTACACCACTCTTCATGCATGATTCTGTATCGTCGCCAATGAGCTCAGGAATATCCTCCGAATCCAATAACGGTAGTTTTTGGGTAAAAGTATTCAAAGCTTTAAATCTCATTCGCTTTCCGGGTGAAATTATTCCACCCACAAATGCGTTTTCGAAATTCACAAAGTCGTATTTAATGGCAGTACCAATATCAATTATAAGTATATTTTCGCCGAAAAAATGCACCGTTGCTCCTACTGCGGCAGCAATACGGTCATATCCCAATGTTTTTGGAGATGCATACTTATTTTTAATTGGCAAACGAGATTCTGAATTTAAAAACAAAACTGAGGGATAATTTTTAAATAATGATTTTAGTTCTTCGGTGGTTTTTACAACTGAAGATATAATTATCCGGTCATTTTCTGCTATTCTGATAAAATCGAATAGTCTTTCGGCAGCAGGAATCCGCTGAACATTCAGCAATCTGCCATGTTCAAAATAACCCACTTTGGTTCGGGTATTACCTATGTCAATGCAAATATTCACCTGAAATAAAAATAAAGGTGACCCCTGAAGATCACCTTTTTGAAAAGTTTTTTAAAAAATTAATCAATGAGCTGCTCCTTCTACGTTTTTCTTTTTCATCACAAAAAATAATACCGCAAATGCAATCACCAATACAGCCGGAATCACAGCAATATTGTCTAAAGTAGCCTGACCAGCTGCAAGTTCGAGAGCATCTCCGGTTAATCCTTTCGCCGAAGCTTCTGCTTTCTCAGCATCAAGCCATCCACCAATTATAGGTTGAAAAATAGACACGCCTACCATTCCAACGCCGCCTATGAGCGACATGCCCAAGGCACCTGTTTTGGGTAAATATACGGCTATAAATGAAATCATATTAGGCCAGAAATAAGCCACTCCGATAGCAAACAAAATGGCAGCAACATACACCATACCTCCAGTTGCCTGACTCATTAATACTATTGCAATTGTAGCGATTATAGATGATCCCAGCAATACCCCTGTAATATTTAAACGATGAATCAATGGACCGGCAAACAAGCGACCAACGGCCATTAAACCTGTAACCAATGCTAATATCAATAATGGCTTGGCTCCCGCCGCTCCTAAAATTCTTTCTACCCAGCTTTGTGTTCCCAGCTCAGTGGTAGCAGTCATAATCATACATACCAACATTAACCAGTAAAGCGGAGAACTCAATATTGCCTTAAGATTTTGAGCAGTAGAAGCACCACCTTCTTCTTTGTGCTCAGGAAATTTTTGTCCCCAAAATAAAACAGCATAAATAATTGTCGGAATGTACATAACCGCAATTTTCGCCTGCCATCCCATACCTGAATCGGTCATAAAATTGGCAATGAGTGTACCGATGGCTATTCCTCCGGGAAACCAAACATGAAAACGGTTGAGCATGGTAGCCTTCTTGTCGCCATCAAACATTCCGGCAATCATTGGATTATAGGCAGCCTCAACCAGTCCATTTCCAAAACTTATAAAAAAGGTAGAGAAAAACAACGGCCAATAACTGGTAGAAAGTATAGAAAAAGTAATACCCACAATATGGCTCACAAAAGCCAGCCAGCCGATATTTTTGGGCCCAAGTGTATTGTAAAGCGGTCCACCTACAAGTGTTGCGATTGGGAATCCGAACAAACCCATAAAATTGATCCAGCCGAGTTGGGTATCAGTTAGGGTAAATTCTTTGGCAAGGTCATTCATGATACCTGCCCTTATACCAAAAGCAAAAGCAGTGGTAATCAATGCAAAACAACTTGCAATAAAAAGACGATTTTTGTTTACCATAATAATTTTGTGTTTTTAAGGGTTGAAATTTTCGTAAATGTACATTTTTTTAACTTTGGGCAAAAGATTTTTTTCATTTTATCAATTTAATAAATTAAAGATTTTATTGAATTCTTCAAACTCTGATTTATTTAAATTTCCTATATTGCAAGCCAAAATATTACCTTAAAAAAATTCAACCGTATGTCAAGAAAAGTGAGAATGGGTATGATTGGCGGAAGCCTTGAAGCCTTTATCGGAGCTGTACACCGCAGAGGGGCTGCCCTTGATGGAGAAATCGAACTTGTATGTGGAGCTTTCAGCTCAGACCCCGCCAAGTCAAAAGCCACCGGCGAAGCACTTTACCTCCCGGCCAATAGAGTTTATGGCTCTTATAAAGAAATGATTCTGAAAGAAAAGGAGCTTCCAGAAGGAGAGCGAATGGATTTTGTATCTATAGTTACGCCCAATCATGTGCACTTTGAAGCGGCAAAATTTGCGATTGAAAACGGTTTCCATGTGGTTTTGGACAAACCAATAACCCTCACAATGGAAGAAGCTAAAGCACTTGAAAAAATTGTTAATGGTTCCGATGTGATTTTTGCCCTTACCCACAACTACACCGCCTACCCCATGGTAAAGGAAGCCAGGCAAATTGTAAAATCTGGAAAAATTGGTCAGATAAGAAAAGTAATAGTGGAATACCCTCAAGGTTGGCTGTCACAATTGGTTGAAGCCACAGGTCAAAAACAAGCTGCCTGGCGTACTGACCCTGCAAGATGCGGAGCCGGCGGAGGAATCGGAGATATCGGAACACATGCAGAAAATCTTGCCGAATATATCACCGGATTAAAAATCACTGAGCTATGTGCCGATCTTACCATTTTTGTTGATGGTAGAAAACTGGATGATGATGCCAATATTCTATTGAGATTTGACAACGGGGCTAAAGGCGTGCTGCATAATAGTCAAATTTGCAATGGTGAAGAAAACGACCTGAATATCAGAGTGTATGGAGAATTTGGCGGCCTGAAATGGAGACAAATGGAACCCAACACCCTGGAGCTGACCAATCAGGAAAACGGTTCGCACATCATCAGAACCGGCGTTGGGAATCTTTCAGCACAAGCAGCTGCTCACACCCGCCAACCGGCCGGTCACCCTGAAGGATATGTGGAGACATTCGCCAATATTTACCGCAATTTCGCATATGCATTAAGAGCCAGATGGGGTAACTCCTCTGCCACTGCAGCTGTAGGAAACCTTGGCAATGACCATACGATTTCAGGTCAGTATAATCCGGAGATTCATGATTTCCCGGGTATTGAAGAAGGAATGAGAGGCATGGGCTTTATTCAGACTGTAATCAAATCAAACAATTCAGACCAGAAATGGACAAAATTTGAAATATAATTTGATTCAAATATTTGAAATTTAACCTTTTAACATAGATAATAAAAATGTCAAAAATCAAAGTAGGCGTAGTAGGGACAGGTTTTATCGGACCGGCACACATAGAAGCTCTCAGAAGACTTCCAAATATTGAAGTGGTTGCACTTTGCGAAGTTAACATAGAACTCGCCACCGCAAAAGCTGCTCAACTGGGCATTGAGAGACCTTGTACTTTCGATGAACTCCTGGCTATGTCTGATATCCAGTGTGTCCATATTTGCACGCCTAACTTCCTGCATTACTCTCAATCAAAAGCAGCCCTTATGGCAGGTAAACACGTGGTATGTGAAAAACCGCTTGCAAAAGATTTACATGAAGCAGAAGAGTTAGTGGCGTTGGCTGCAAAAACGGGACTGGTTAATGCCGTTCATTTCAACCTGAGATATTATCCTTTGGTGCGTCAGATGAAAATGATGCGTGAAAAAGGTGAGCTGGGTGATATTTATTCAGTGATTGGTTCCTATTTACAAGACTGGCTTTTTTATGCGACAGACTACAACTGGCGTTTAGAACCTGACAAATCTGGTGATTCAAGGGCAATTGCAGATATTGGCTCCCACCTAATGGATTTGATTGAATATGTTACAGGTTTGAAAACGGTGGAAGTTATGGCTGATTTTAATACCGTTCACAAAAACCGGAAAAAACCTTTAAAACCTGTTGAGACTTATTCAGGCAAAATGCTTCAACCCGAAGACTATGCTGATGTACATATAAACACAGAAGATCACGCCAATGTGCTGCTTCGTTTTGATAATGGGAACAGAGGCTCAATTACAGTTTCACAAGTTTCGGCAGGTAGAAAAAATCAATTAAAAGTTGAGATTTCTGGTTCTGTGAAGACACTGGCCTGGAATTCTGAAGCTCCTAATGAAATCTGGATTGGCTCAAGAGATGGAGCTAACTCATTGTTGATGAGAGACCCGTCGCTCGTACATGAGGAAGTAAGATCATTAATTACTTATCCTGGAGGACATAATGAAGGTTTTGGCGATACTTCAAAGCAACTTTTCAAAGAAGTATATGAAGCTGTAGCTGCCAACAAGATGCCGGAAAAACCTAAGTTCCCAACCTTTGCCGATGGCTATCGTGAGCTATTGATTTGTGAAAGAATCCTCGAAAGTAGCCGTAGTGATAAGTGGGTAAAAGTGTAGGAATTAATTTGATTGACGATTGATTCGATTTACGATTAATACGATTTACGATTGATTCGATTGAAAATTATGGTATATTCTTAATTAATAGAAATAACTTTTTTAAATAACCCCGGGGGGTGAAAAATTTATAGCACAGGGTTTCAACCTAGTGGAAAAAAGAGAATGTATTTTTTTTACATGCATTTTTGGACCGAAGCAAACCAAAAATCATGACAAAACAGATTAATAATCGAAAGAAAACCCCGGAGGGGTGTAATATTTAGAGCACCGGGTTTCAACCATTGGATTAAAAAAAGTGAGTGCATTTTTGGGCATGCATTTTTGGACCGAAGCAAACCAAAAATCATGACAAAACAGATTAATAATTGAAAGAAAACCCCGGAGGGGTGTAATATTTAGAGCACCGGGTTTCAACCCGGTGGATTAAAAAAAGAGAATGTATTTCTTTTGGCATGCATTTTTGGAGCGAAGCAAACCAAAAATCATGACAAAACAGATTAATAATTGAAAGAAAACCCCGGAGGGGTGCAATATTTAGAGCACCGGGTTTCAACCCGGTGGATTAAAAAAAAGAGAATGTATTTTTTTTGGCATGCATTTTTGGAGCGAAGCAAACCAAAAATCATGACAAAAAAATCGACCCAAAGGTTAATCAAAATATTAATTTATTGATATTTAAATAAGAATAATTTTTAAAACGCTGAAAGCCAAAAGCTGAAGCTAAATGCTAAAATAAAATGAAAACAATAAAAGGACCCGGAATATTTCTCGCTCAGTTTATGGGTGATGAAGCTCCGTTTAATTCTTTGGATACCATCGCCGACTACATGGCCGGAAAAGGCTATAAAGGCATCCAACTCCCGGCCTGGGATGGAAGAGTAATTGATTTGAAAACTGCCGCTGAGTCTCAAACTTATTGCGATGAGCTCAAAGGAAAACTCGCTGCAAAAGGACTGGAAATCACTGAGCTTTCTACGCACCTTCAGGGGCAACTGGTGGCCTCACATCCAACCTACAATACCATGTACGATGCCTTTGCTCCGGCAGAAGTTCATGGAAATGAACCAGCCCGCAGAGAGTGGGCGATTCAGCAACTGAAATACGCTGCTAAAGCCTCAAAAAATCTGGGATTGACCTCGCATGTAGGTTTCTCAGGAGCTTTAGCATGGCCTTTTTTATATCCCTGGCCACAAAGACCTGCCGGATTGATTGACACAGCATTTACAGAACTGGCAAAAAGATGGAAGCCTATTCTGGATGTGTATGATGAAAACGGTGTAGATTATTGCTATGAATTGCACCCGGGAGAAGACCTCTTTGATGGAACGACTTTCGAAATGTTTGTGGATAAACTTGGTGGTCACAAAAGAGCTTGTATCAATTATGACCCAAGTCACTTCGTATTGCAAGGCCTTGATTATGTTCAGTTTATTGACTTTTACCATGAGCGTATCAGAGCTTTCCATGTGAAAGATGCAGAATTTAATCCTACCGGTAAACAAGGTGTTTACAGTGGTTATGCCGGATGGGCTGACCGTGCAGGCAGATTCCGTTCGCTGGGTGATGGTCAGGTCGATTTCTCTGCGATTTTTTCTAAAATGTCACAGTACGATTACGATGGATGGGCGGTATTGGAATGGGAATGCTGTATCAAATCCAGCGAACAAGGTGCCACTGAAGGTGCTCCATTTATCGAGAGCCACATCATTGAAGTAGCTACCCGAGCTTTTGATGACTTTGCAGCCACCGGAGCTGACGAAGCTGTAAATAAAAGGGTTTTAGGGATCTGATTTTGAAGTTATTATAAATTGCAAAGACCCGTGAAAACGGGTCTTTTTTTGTTAAAATATCTTATTTGAAACTATCTTTTCCATTTTATAAAAAACAAAAACCCAGATAATGCAATTACTCCTACTCCAATAATCCAAAATTTCGAAAAGGAATTTGGAAGTTTCTGATTTACTTTATATATTTTGTTTACTTCTACCCCTTTAATCTCTTGTTCATCTCCGTTGGCCCAGAATACTTTAATTTTATCAATTTTTGTAGCGTTTCCTAATCCAAAGTGTAGAATCGGTGAGCTTTGGCTCAAGTGACTAGTGCTGCCTCCATCCACTTCTCGTATAAAAATTTTCCCGCCGGATTCAATTTCTACGCTGCAACCAATACCGGCTATTTCATTATTTTTCCCAACAAGCTTTAGTTGTATCCAGTTATTTTTCGGAAAATCATTCCTGAAAATCTTAGTGAACGACTGAGCAGGAAAATCCAAAACGGGATTTTGGCTGACAGATAAGACATCTAAATCTCCATCCCGATCCAAATCAAAAAGTATTGAGCCCCGCCCTATCCCGTAATCATTGATTCCAAACTGTCTGGCTTTATCTATAAATTTTCCATTGCCTTGATTTTCATAATAAAAATTGGCCATAGGTACGCAGTTAGGGTTGAGGTCGCCATTGTTTACAAACAAATCGAGGTCACCATCATTGTCAAAATCTGCAAAATTTGCCCCCCATGAAATGGCCAGAAAATTAAGACCTGCAGATTGAGTAGTATTTAAAAATGGCTTTCCCGGCCCCTGGTTTTTCAGCAAATAATTAAACCTGATGTTGGTAAAATAATAGTCCAAAAGCCCGTCTCCATCATAATCTCCCACTGCTGTAGCCATTGAATTTATTTTGAGGTCCATTTCTTTTTCTACCGAAATGTCCCTGAACTGTTTCCTGGGATATAGATTTTCATACAGAATATTCGGGGTTCTTTTATAACCAAAATCATGATTGACAATCAAATCCTGATCTCCATCTTTATCAAAGTCGCTGAAAACACCCCCAAAACCAAACCCTTTGTGAGTGAGTCCATACTCTTTATATTCATTTTTGAAAAACTTCCCTTCATGATTTATAAGCAGATAACTCTCTGAGATTTGGTTTGCTCCTACCACCGTAGCATCTGTAATGGTATTGAGTGGTCCATCGTATTGATTAAAGTAATTTCCTACATAAATATCCGGGTAGCCATCGGCATTGACATCTCCAAAACTGGCTCCGGTACTGAATGAATTGAGCGGTTTGAGGCCATATTGATCTGTGACATCTGAAAAAGTGCCATTTTTGTTATTCAGAAAAAGCAGGTTTTCGGCTCTGGGAATCACTTGCCTTTTCCCTCGGGTCGAAATGGTGGTAATGAACAAATCCCGGTAACCATCTTTATTTACATCAGCCGAAACTACTCCCTGAGTGATATAACCTTTGGTTTTGGTAAGTCCAGATTTTTCAAAAACATCAGAAAATGTGCCGTTTCTGTTATTTCGGTAAAGTTTATCATTTTCGGTTCCTGTGGTGAGATAAACATCCTCGTAACCATCATTGTCAAAATCAATTACACAGGCACCTCCACCCAAAAATCCCTCAAAAACTTTGAATTGATGATCAATTCCTGAATTTTTTGTAATGTCAGTAAATTGACCAAATGAACTAATATTTAACAATAATAAAGTCCACCAAAACTGTATCAGCCTTTTTATCTTTATTTTTTTCTCCATTTCAGCGACAAAACATTTTCAGCTATTTCTTTTCCTTTTATCAACCCGGCTTCATTATCCTGTGGGCAATGGATACCTCCATAAAACCTTGAGTTGGCTGTCTCATGGGCCAATTCCCAGAAACTATTAAATTTTCTGGCTTTAAATTCAACATTCCGTAGGGCATCTTTTCTTCTTCCTGCATGCAGGCTATCAGTAAAGCTAAATTTCTCTCCAAATCCATCGGTCAAAATTGTAGCTGCTGCTGCTGCTTGAATGGCATGGCCCGAAGGAAATGCAGGAAAAGGAGGGTCCGGCCAAAATGAGTTCCAGGTTGAATCAATATGCTCTACGATAAAAGTATTGGGTCTTTCAGAAAAATATTTATACTTCCATTTCCAGCAGTTACGGAACGCATCAGCCAGGCTCATCCCTACTTTCGCATAGGTTTCGGTACATTTCCAAAAACTGGCCCCGGATTTTCTTAGGCTCAAAGTTGCCAAATAATAAGAATGCCCCGGGGGTGTAGGGGTTTCGTCGGGGTCATCACCCCAATAAATGGCAGCCTCCTTTTCAGCCTGGGTCAAAGATTTTTCTTTTTTATAGACCTCCATAAATTGATTAAAATAATCTGAACCTTGCTGATCATTATATGCAATAAATTTGGGGTCTGTAAGCTCGTTATTTTTAGTCAGAAAAGTCCTGTTTTCTCCCCAATGCGGGTGTAGCGGGTAATGGCTAAATGACTGACCGTAAAGAGGTGGCTTCCATCCACCTTTTCTTTGAGAGAATTTAAGTTTTTTATCAAAATTTTTAAGATAAGCCCTATGTCCACCATCTGATTTTGACCATTCAAAAACTGCCAAAGCTATTTTTTTACCATAATTTTTTGAGGCCAAAACCTGTTTTTCTGTTAATTTCCCATTGGTAAGCACTTCATTTTCAATTAAGCTCCTTAAACTATCAATTCTGGCTTTATTGCGATCACTGGTCTGAATATAAATACTTTGAAGGATTACTGCCTGAGCCTCGTTGAGTGAAATCAAAGGATTAACTCCAACAGTATCAGTCTTTTCAAGCAAAAAACCATTTAGCTGCCCACTCATGGATACCAAGGAGTCATTTAACCCTGCTACGGATTCATACATTGTCAAACCAATATAGCCCAGGCTTCGGGAAGCAAAAGTGGGTGAATTGGCAGGAGTAGTCTTCAAAATATCAGTGGTCAAGTCTGCCCAGCGATTTGGGATTTCATTTTTATTAAAATCATTTTTCTTTTTACAAGAAAAAGTGAACAAAATAAACAGGGGAAAAAATATGATTCTTTTATTCATAATGATAGACCTGAACCGGCTTTTGCAATATCCCTAAATAAATATCATTATTGACGACACATGCACTTCGAACATCACCTTTTACACTTAAGCCCGAAATAGACTGGGGCACATATTGAAATGTACCCTTTCCCTTACCTTTTAGCAAAACGCCATAACTTGCATCAATCTGTCCAAACCTCAACTTGGTTTTTGTCAAGTTCCCAAAAAGCAATAAATCTGAAATGCCGTCTTTATCAAAATCTTTTGAAAGTATCTCAAAAACAGGGGCATTTTGAACCTCAAAAGGTAAAGGAGCCTCTTTGAATTTACCGTTTCTTTGACCAAAAAACATCATGGTTTGGGTGGTATTAATGTCCATTTTATCTGAACCGGAAAGTTTTCCGAGCAATGTTTCTGTAGTCAGATCGGAATAGCTGTCAAAATTAGTAAACTCCGCTCTGAACTTAGGTAATTGATAGATAAACTCATCACGGGTCACATAGGGATATTTCTGACCTTTGATATATGAAGATAGAATGGGATCAATCTGTCCATTTTTATCAAAATCACCATAAAATAACTCAATAGGTTGTGAATCAGATGCTTTTAATTGAAAATTCAGACCAATATTCCCTGCAATGAGGTCTGGTATTTTATCGTTATTGACGTCACCAACCCATAATTTGTTCCAAAAACCTTTATATTGTTTTTCAAAAAAGTCATCAGTTCTTTCTTCCAGTTTTCCGCCATTGATTTTAAATATTCTGACAGGCATAAACTCCCCAGCAACTATTAACTCCTGACTTTTATCCAGATCCAAATCGGCCCAAATGGCATCACTGACCATCCCGAGGTTTTTATTGCTTCCCAAATACTGTTCGGTTTTATCTACAAATTTTCCATTTTTATTATTTATCCAAATACCGCTTTGAGGTAAGAGAGGATATCTACCCGGAATGACCCTACCACCTATAAAAATGTCGGTCAAGCCATCTCTGTTAATATCTGCAAGTGCCACCGCCGATTTTGAAGTAAGTAATAATGGCAAAGTATTCACTTTTTCAAATTTCCCATCTCCTTTATTCAGGTATAGCCTGTCGGCTAATTCTTTACCATTTTCCTGAAAATCATGGTATCCACCTGAGGCAATGAATATATCTTGCAGGCCGTCGTTATCAGCATCAAAAATAGTCAGGGCTCCATCATGACAAGCCTTGTCAGATTCGAAAGCAGTGATAGCCTTTTTTGTAAAACTTCCTCCTTTATTTTGCAGAAATAAAGAAGTTGAATTTCCTCTGCTCCCTCCAATAACAAGGTCATCAAGACCGTCATTATTAAGGTCTCCTTTGGCTATTTCCGGGCCATTGTACGATAGTTGATGCGTGAGAAGTAGTTGTCGCTCAAAATCGTTTGTCTCAGGCGAAATGTCGGTAAAATCAATAGCATTATTTTTTTTAGAAAATACAGTATTTACCTTTTCCCTTTGAAAAGAAAATTTCGAATTTGCTTCGGTTTCTTTTAAAACCAAAGTTTGATTGGGTTTAATATTTTTCAAAACCTGTGCCTTCCCTCCCGGCCAAACCACCCTAACAGAATCAATATTTGATTTTTTTGAAATCCCCAAATTGATTTTAGGATCAATATTGGACTGGTAACCTCTGGAAATAAAATTCTCAAAATATTGAGTTAAACCTTCGGAATAAACCCAAATCTTTGCTCCTAACCCCAAGCTATTTCCTTTTTCTCCTTTAAGATTAATCTTCAAAAAGTTGTTTTTTGCCTGCTCATCGTTTTGATTTTTATATATAAAAGCCGGCTTATTGATATTATTGGAAACCAGATCAAGGTCGCCGTCATTATCCAGGTCCACCCATACACTTCCATTGGAATTTGAGGGCTCTGTCAATCCCCAATTTTCAGAATATTTCTCAAATTTCTGACCATCAAAGTTTTTAAAAACATAGTTGATGACATTGGAAGAAGGCATTTGTTTTATTATTTCCAAAACGTCTTCTCTTTGCAGCCGGCCTTTTTGTTTTACATAGTTTTCCATGTATTTGATAAAATCGAGATTGGTATAATCCCGAAAATATCCGTTAGAAATAAATAAGTCTTTCCATCCATCATTGTCAAAATCGGCTAAAAGAGGCGACCAGCTCCAGTCAGTATTTGAAATTCCTAGCTGTTGGCCAATTTCCGAAAAAGTACCATTGCCATTGTTGCGGTGCATCATATTACGCATATATTGGTAATAAAATCCGCTTTTTACGTTGAGGTCAAACTTTGCGAAATTATCAGGAGCCATTAAAAGCTTCTGACGCTTGTTATCCTCAGGAAGCATATCTAATGTAAAAATATCGACCAAGCCATCATTATTATAGTCGGCGACATCGTTACCCATAGAAAATTGGCTGGTATGGCCAATCTGCTCACTGAGTTTGTTGGAAAAAGTTCCGTTTTTATTGTTTATATAAAGATAATCGGGTACTGAATAATCATTGGAAACATAGAAATCCGGCCAACCGTCCTGATTAAAATCAGAAATACCGAGACCTAGTCCATAGCTTAATTCAGACCCATTTATGCCACATGAAGTGGTCTGATCTGCATATTTTCCATTGTTATTTTTATAGTATCGTAATCCCATTTCGGGATTATCCCTTGACAATAAAGCCTTTGTACCTTCAACATTAAGAAGGGGCAAATTTTTTGGGTTATGATTGAGTAAAAGCATATCGAGGTCGGAATCGAGGTCAGCATCAAAAAAATATGCCTGAGTAGAATATCCTATGTGGTTTAGCCCAAATTCCGCGGCCATTTCTTTAAACTGTGGGACACCTTGAGGGTCATTCCCTTGATTTACAAAAAGTTGATTAGTCCGTTTTTCAAGTGGTAAAGTTCCGCTATAACATAAATAAATATCCAATAATCCATCGGCATTTATATCTACTGTTGTAACTCCTGTTTTCCACGGACCGGGTCTTCCTTCCAGGCCGCTTTCTTTGGTCCAGTCTTCAAATTTAAGTTTACCTTTGTTGAGATAAAATTTGTTGGGGCCCATATTTGAGGTAAAATACAAATCTGTATTTCCATCGTTATTAAAATCGCCGGTGGCTATCCCTCCCCCATTATAAAAATATTCATACACCAAAATATTGGTATTAAGCCCTTCATCGAGAATATTTTGAAAGTCAATCCCGGTTTGTTCGGCACTTAAAAGCTTGAATAAGGCAGGACCTGTGAATTTCGAATCTTTGCTAATATTATTTTTACAAGCTAACAAAGCATTTCCGATTACCAACAGGAGCAAAAATCTGCAATATTTCATAATAAAGGATTAAGGGCAATAATGAAAAAATCTATCCCCAAATTAAGGGGATAGATTTAAAATTAAACAACTAATTTGAATATTAATATCCCGGATTTTGAATCAACTTGCTATTCCGGTTTATCTCATCCCTGCTAATAGGCCTAAAGTACATCTTATTTTTCCAGGTACGCCGCTCATTTTCAGTATTATCAGCTACGGTATATGTATAATCATACTTGGTTTTATCATAGCGATAAGGAACATTTGGAGTGGCTCCAGGTTTCAGTTTAGCTTCGGGGTTTATTTGCTTGATTCCACGCCCTAAAGTAGCCGGAGCTATTAACCAACGTCTTGCATCGTGATATCTGTGCTCTTCATACACCAGTTCAATCCTCCTTTCATTACGATATTTGTCACGAAGGGCATTACCGCTCTCTGTAAGTGCAGGCATACCCGCCCTGAACCTAATTTTATTTAACCAGGTTCTGGCTTCGGCGTCCTCACCCAACTCAATGCATGCTTCAGCATAATTAAAAGCTGCTTCAGTATAACGAAGAAATGGCCAAGGAATCACCTGAACGTTTGATTGATTGTCAGCAAGGGCCGGATTTGGATCGATGAATTTTCTTGTATAGTAGTGAGTCCGGCTACCATTCCAGTTTTCTATAGCCGACTCTCTTGTATCGATACCATTTATTTTTCCTCCTTTACCATCATCATAATAGCCCGTTTGCACCTGATTTACAGGATCTAAGCCAGCTACATCCGAAGGTCTTGGCTTCCAGGTAGCTCCATCATAAAGAATAGTAGCGTAAAAACGAGGATCGCGATTGGCAAAAGGCTCAGCTTTATGTTCAGGTTTCGACCAGTCAAATTTACTTCCGTCCATCATTTCATAATCATCAACTAACTGCTGAATCGGAGTATTTCCTGCCCAGTTATGATATCCATTCGGACCATTGTTTATACCATAATTCAATCCTCCCAAAGGCCAGTTACTTTCAGCTGTGTAAAGAGCTGAAAGGGTACGATAGAAAATCAGGTCATTAGCACCTGCGGCATCTGCGGAAGCACTTTTTCCACCCATTGCCAGAGCAATGTAATTGTTTTTGCCCTCGCTAGCACTTACCGGAGCGGAAAGATTCATTTTATACCCACCTGTTGCATCCAACACCGCTTTGGCAGCAGCTTTGGCGGCTTGCCACCTGGCTTTTCTATCACCTGATGTGTAAGCTAACAAATCCATATTGGCAAATGAGGCTATATCAGTTGCACTTGCTTTTAATGCATTAGCATCGTGCAAGTCACTTGCAGCATAGAGCAATACTCTGGATTTTAAAGCCATGGCAGCTAATTTATCGGCTCTCCCAGGTGTGGAACCTTTTCCATCAAGTAAACTGGAGGCTTTTTCGAGGTCAGCTATGATAAATTTCACACACTCATCATAAGAACTACGGGCGATGGTATAATCATCATCAAGTCCATAAGCTTTATCAATCAAAGGAACTCCTCCATAAAACCTTACTAATTGCTGATAAAAGTAAGCCCGCATAAAATGTGCTTCACCAAGTAATCTGTCACGTGTGCCTGTTGCAAAAGTTACTTTTGGTAAGTTTTCAATGGCAACATTGGTTTGTCTTATAGCCAGATACATATTGTTCCACTCATAAGTACCACTCATCCAGGCAAGTGACCCAGGGCTTTCTGAACCCTCATTGAACGGGTTGATGTTACGCCCTGCGTGAGTAAACATGGCCTCATCGGTATAAGCAGCAAGGGCTTGCTCTTCAAAACCTCCATATCCCAAAAATGAATACACATTGAAAATAAATGCCTCAGCTAGAGCGGCATCAGACCAAGTAGCATCACTCGAGATTTTGTTTAGTGGTCGGGTGTTGAGGAAATCGTCATTACATGAAATGGTAAATCCCAATAACACCAATGTTGAAAGAATATAATTTCTAAATTTCTTCATCTTGATTCTTAATTAAAATGATACACTTAAACCGGTGTTAATAACTCTCGCCTGAGGATAAAATACACCACTCTGAGCAGTTGCTTCAGGGTCATATACTTTCATTTTGTCGATAGTCAACAAGTTGAGAGCGTTGAGATACAAACGAACACTTCCCAAATGTACTTTCTGTACCACACTAGCTGGAAGAGTATAGCCTAACTCAACGTTTTTCAACCTTACATAGTTTTTGTTGAATAAATAATAGGTGTTCATTCCATAATTACCTCCTGTAAAATAGGTATCTCCCCGGCTTGCCAGGCGAGGATGTTCACTACTTGGATTTTCAATGCTCCATCGATTATCAAAACTATATTTAAGGAAGTTTCCGATATCACCTGATTCTGTCTGAATTCTTAACAGAGCACCGGTAGCCCCCTGCAAAAGCATATTCAAATCGAAGTTTTTGTAACGCATATCCAGTGTAGCTCCAAAGTTGAATGTCGGGGTAATGTTTTTGTCCAATCTCACTGCATCATCGGCATTGATTTTACCATCATTGTTAACATCCTGGAATTTCATATCACCTGGGATAAGTTTTGAAGTTACTGAGCTGTAATCAAGTTTATTGGCATCAATATCCGTTTGATCTTTAAACACACCATCAAACTTATAAGCAAGGTACGCTCCGATAGGCTTTCCTTCCTGACGTTGATAATCCGGTGCTCCCGGAACTTCGTCCATATAAACCACTTTGTTTTTTGCATATCCTCCATTGATACCTCCTCTGATTTGTAAAGCTCTGGATGCTTTGGAGTTATACATCAGATTAAACTCAAAACCCCGGTTATCTACTTTTCCTGCATTAACAGGAGGTAGCAAAGAGTTAATACCTGATGATGCCGGGGTTGACCCGGTTTTTTGAATCAAAATTTGATCCCTTCTGTTAAAAAAGTATTCCAGCGTAAAATCAATAGTATTATTTAATAATGTACCATCTAATCCAATGTTGTAATTGTTTGCTCTTTCCCAGGTGAAGTTAGGGTTTGCAAGGACAGTCTCAACTAAGGTAGTGGCGAGAGCATTATTGATAGGATAATTTCCAAAACCATAAGTTGCTAAAAATGCATATTCCTGTAAAGCATCCCGATAATAAACCTGATCATTTCCCATTTGACCATATGAAGCCCTGAGTTTCATGTAGTCTATAGCTTTCACTTTAAACCAAGGCTCACTGGTAATGTTCCATCCTAACAACAATCCAGGAAAGAAGCCGAATCTTTTAGATTCCGGAAAAATATAACTTCCGTCATATCTCCAAATATATTCGGCAAGATACTTTTCTTTAAAAGCATACTGAGCTCTTCCGTAGTAACCAAGCCTTGCACGCTCATAAGCACTACCACCAGTATTCATTTGATCAGTACCGCCTGCAAAAAGTTGATCAACTGCAGAGGAAATATAGTTTCTTCTAAAAGCAAAAAAGCCACTCCCTTCAAATTTTTCTTTAGTAACTCCGGCAAGGAAATTCAAATTATGATTGTCAGAAATTGTTTTCTCATAATTTAGCATTGCGGATAAATTTGTATTCAAAACTGATCCATAACTTTGACTCAATCTAGGATCGGTAAAATTTGATCTAACAGCTCCTTCTAATTTCGGTGTTACGCCATCTGCCTCAAAAGTTTTTTTATCCCAATAATAGAGTTTCCATGGCGTTTGCCACACTTTGTTAGTAGAAGAGTTCTTATCTATGGCACCAATAAGGCTTAATTTTAGCCCTTTAATCCAAGGATTTGTGATATCTACCCCACCATTCAATTGTACATAATCTGTTGGATTATCCTGATACCCGGTGGCATTGGTTGTAATCACATATGGATTTTGACCATTTTCAATATCAGGACCAGGCATGCCATTGGGCCAAACCTCCGGCTCTGTTGGGCGGCCCCTCATTAGCATTCTAAATATAGAGCCTGCACTTTCAGTCGGGAATTTTCTCTGCTCTCTTCTGATCAAAATTCCAACGTTTGCACTTAAATATTTGTTGACTTTTGCATCAAGATTGGTTCTCAGATTATATTGACTGTAATTAGTGGCAGAATTTTTATAATAAGCATCCTGAAAAACATACCCCAAAGAGGTCATGTATTTTACGGTCTCAGTTCCTCCTGACAATTGAAGATTATGACGATTCTGAGGAGTCCATGTCTTGAATGCGTCCCCGAACCAATCAGTATCCGGATACCTCCAGGGATCACTTCCATCTAAATGTTTTTGAACGGCCTGAGGACTATAATTGGCATTAAGTGTTGTTACTCCTGCTGTAGGGGAGTCATAAGTGCCAGTGGTTTTTATGCTGTTCCATGCTGTCGACCATTCATTGGCTGGAATAGACTTATAAATCGGCAACTCATTCATTATGTTGGCATATTCATATGCGTTTGACATTTCAGGAACTCTGGTTGGTTGCGAAAACCCCTGATTAAAGTCATAAGTAATTAAAGGCTTGCCCAATTTTCCTCTTTTAGTAGTAATCAGGATTGCACCATTTGCAGCTCTTGCCCCATAAATCGCTGCTGATGCATCTTTCAAAACTGAAATACTTTCAATGTCACGTGGTGACAATCTTCCTAAACCACCATCACGGTCAGGAATACCATCAATTACAATCAAAGGGCTACTGTTACCCAAAGTATTATTGCCCCTGATTCTGATCAGGGCCCCATCATAACCCGGTTCACCACTTTGCTGAATAACCACAAGTCCCGGCAGACGTCCGGCGAGTGAGTTAGACATATCCACAGCAGGTGATTTGATAAGTTTTTCGCCTTGCACCTGTGTAACAGCCCCCGTTACAGTAACTTTTTTCTGGGTACCATAAGCAACAACTACCACTTCTTCCAGATTTCCAACATCAGGCTTCAGACTGATGTTTAATTCTGCCTGGCTTCCAACCAGCACTTCCTGTGTGGCAAAGCCCACAAAAGAAAAAACAAGAGTGGATGCACCGTCTTTCACATTAAGTGAAAATTTACCATCAACGTCAGTAATAGCACCATTTGTGGTACCTTTTTCAGTCACTGTAACACCTGGCAGGGGAGACCCTGCATCATCAGTTACTTTACCTTTTACAGGTTTAGCAACAGAGGCAGCAAAAGATTGAACAATTAAAACGCAAACCAGTAATAAGGACATTGATATTCTGAGAACTTCAGCATACCACCTTTTACCGCTTTCCCTAGGTAGGAATTTCTTCATAGAGAATAATTTTAAGGTTTAAAAAAATTTAATTGAATTCCTAAATTATATTAACGCCGATACCGGGTTGAAAAATCGGACAAATACTTGATTTAGAAACTCTTTCGGGAAAAATGTAGATTAGGGCTTAATCACATTTAAATCAAAAGTAGGAATATGAAACCCCATTGTAAAGTACTTTTTTTATAAAAAATAAAACTTTTCTAATTTTTTTTATCAAAAAGGCCTAAATCAATAATTTTTTTAATGTGCAAACATTTGCACAATTCGAAAAATAAATTAAACTTTACCAATAAACCCAGATATTATAAAATATTGAACTATGACAAATACAACCACTATAAAAACTATTGCAGAAACTTTGGGAATTTCCATTTCTACGGTTTCAAGAGCATTGCAAAATAATCCAAGAATCGGAATTAAAACCAGAGAGCTTGTACAGAAAACCGCTGTTCAACTTAACTATTTACCTAATCAGGCTTCTCATTTACTTAGGAAAAAATCTACCAGGATCATAGGCATTATGGTTCCAACCCTGAATGAAGAATTTTTTTGTCAAATAATTGATGCTGTTGAGGAGGTTGTTAGAGAAAAGGGTTATTATCTTCAAATTTTCCAATCTAAGGATATCGAAACCAGACAATTGGAAGGCTTAAATCATTTTAAATACCTGAGAGTAGAGGGGGTATTAGTATCTCTTGCTGCAGAAACCAGTAAAATTGAAGCTGTTTCCGATTTAGAAAAATTCGGAATACCAGTTGTGTATTTTGATCGGGTTCCAAGAAATAAAATGGTTCACAAAATTAAAAGCAATGTTGATTTAGGTACCAAAGAGGCAATTGAGTTTTTAAGAGGAAAAGGTGTTGAAAAATTAGCCTTTATTAATGGCCCTTCTTTACTCGATACTTCTGACGACAGACTCAACGGATATTTAAGAGGAGTAATGACTTATAATCTGAAAACTTCTCCAAATATGATAAAATCAACAGATCTCTCGGAAAAAAGCGTTGCTGATGCCTTGCCAACAATACTGAATGAAAAGCCTGATGCAATATTTACCTTTAATGATTACATAGCATTATACGCCATGGAGGCTTGTAAAAAAAAAGGAATTAAACCCAATAAGGATGTCCTTTTTGTGAGTTATGGCAATCTTCCATTTACTAAATATATGGATAACCCTCCTATGGCTTCAGTAGAACAGTATCCCGAAAAAATTGGAAAAGAAGCTGCAAATATTATGTTAGAAAGATTAGGTGAAAAAGACACTGAGCCGGTTCAAATATTAGTAGATACAAAACTTATCATTCACTAAGTTATCATTTCAGCCTAAAACTATTCAAATAAGGCTCTATCATGGGTTGATAATAGGTGTACTTTTCGGTTTCGCATGCAAAAGTCATAATATAAACCTTGCTATTTTTTACAAAATAATACTGTCTCCATGTTTGTTTAAACTTATCTTTTTCTCCTTTATAGGTCAGACGAAAGGCATTAGATTTAATTTTTTTCCGGTCAACAATGCTAAAATTTTTGACTACAGATGGCAGGTATTTTATTGAAAATCGGGCATATTCATCCACGGTATAACTAGCTGATGGCAATTGATTTACGGTAAAATTAATGCTTTCCAAAAATGTATCCAAAATACTCAAAGTATCGAATGGGGCAACCAAATTACAAAGTTCTTCCTTACAATTTTCCTGAATTTTCCACCCTTTGGGGATAGTAATTACATATCCTTTCTTCTCCAAAACAGGTTCTTTCTCGGGCTTTTTAGAAGTTGAATCTGTTTTTTGAGCCAATAATTGAACAGAAATCAAAAATGTCAGAAAAAGAAATTGTAATTTTCTCATGGTCAGTATTTTATTCAAATCTCCTCAATCACTGCTACTTTGGCAAGATCTTCCCAATAACTAGGGTAAGATTTGGCCACTACCCCGGGTTCTTTAATGATAACCTCTTTAATCATAGCGAGTGGTGCAAATGCCATAGCCATCCGGTGGTCATCGTAGGTTTCAATTTCAGGGATATTTTCCCAATTTCCACTTCCGGTTATTTCATATTCAGCGTTAGGAATCGTTTCAATTAATGTGGCATTGATCTTGGCTAATTCTTCCTGTAAAGCAAAAACCCGGTCGGTTTCTTTGATTTTCAGACTTTCAATACCTGTAAATTTACCTTTGATTCCCTTCGCTCCCAGAACTACCGCAACGGTCTGGGCCAAGTCGGGACAATTGGTAAAATCCCACTCAAATGAACTTTCGGCAGGGATTTTTTCCAGCAAAACACCCTCAGAAGTAAAAGTACTTTTTACTCCTAAATGACTCATAATCTCAGCTATTGAGCTATCGCCTTGTAATGAGTTTTCTTTTAAACCCAGCAATTCGATTTTTACCTCAGCATTTTGAGCCAGTGCCACCACTGCATACCAATATGAAGCCCCTGACCAGTCAGATTCAACTTTATAATGGGCAGCATGGTATTTTTGTGGTGATACTTTTAGTGTTTTTTCATTCCAATTTTCCTGCACTTTTACACCAAAAGCCTCCATTTGCCTGATGGTCATTTTTATATAGGGAACCGACCCCACCTCACCGGTTAATCTGATGGTCAAACCTTTAGGCAGAACCGGAGCAATCATCAACAGTGCAGAAATATACTGACTGCTTACATCGCCTCTGATTTCAACAAAATCTGATATCTGATTAGTAAATCCTTCAATTTTATGCGGTGGATAACCCGGCTCTTTTTGATATTCAATTTCTACTCCAATGGCTTGCAAGGCTTCCACCAATATTCCGATAGGTCTCTGGCACATTCGGGGGGTGCCGGTCATGGTTTTGGATTGGTTGGTGGCGGAAAAATAGGCAGTCAAAAAACGCATGGTAGTTCCGGCATCCAATACATCTGCCACAGAGCCTTCAGACTTCAGCAGCCTGATCATGGTCTGGGTGTCGCGGGCAGTTGACAGATTCTCCAGTTCGCCTGAAAAACCGGATAATGCATTAATAATCAATGCCCTGTTACTCTCGCTTTTCGAAGAAGCCAGTCTTATTTTCTCGTTAAAAATGTCGTTTTTTGCCTTAATTAAATATCTCTGCATCCATCCAAAATTTGTGCAAAGATAGCCTTTTTAAATCTTTATAAAAACCTGATTTCGGTACATCCACCGTAAAACGAGCCATTCTACTGCAAGAATTACAGTTCCTGAAACCAGCGTTTCGTAGTTTTCTCCAAAAATCAAATAAACATTTTGGCCAAAATGAATTTTGAAATTATCATAAATAAAACCGTTAACTGTATGTGCCAAAACATAGGCAGCGATTGAGTTAAGGCCGATTATCCTGAAAAATTCAAAGGGTTTTACAATTCTGAATTTTTCTACCAGAAAGCTAAAAAGTATAAGAAATAAATAGCAGATTCCACCACTAAACAGCGTCCACACTGGCGTCCAAATACGTTTTACTATTGGATTAACTCCCAGAAAATGAAGCACTAAACCAATAATAATCAATGTAATAGAAAACATTCCAAAGGTTTTTATTTTTTCTGAAAATGCAGGCTCAGACTTTAAAATATTGCCGGCAAAAAGTCCAAGAATCATAGTGCCCAAAGTAGGGATAAAACTTAACGTGACATACCCGCCACCATTAAATACAAACGGAGAGGTACGGGGGAAAAGGTTGAGAAACCATTGATCAAATGCATTGGCAAGATTATAATTTTTATTCCAATGTGCTGCGAATCCGGACAAAGAATGTGGCCAATCGTTGGCAACTCCGACAGTTTCCCAGTTAAAATCTGGCGAAGCAATGGGATATAAAGCAAAAGCCAGCCAATAAAAAAATATTATTCCGGCGAATGTTATTTTCTGTATTTTGGGTGAAACAAAACCTAGTAAAAACAAAAATGGATATCCCAGACCTATTTGTGTAAGAGTATCTTCAAAAGTCCAGTTGGTGATAGTATGGCCAAAAGATCTTAGAAAAACACCTAATAAAATCAATATCAATGACCTTTTGAATGCATGAAAAACCATTTTTTTGAAGTCCTCTCCTTTTTTTATTCTGGAAGCAACAGAAAAAGGCAAAGCCACGCCTACCAGAAAAGAAAACGAGGGCTGAATCATATCATGAAGTGAGCAACCGACCCATTCCACATGAGATTGGTTAAAAGCCAGGAACTTCCAAAAACCACTTTCCGGGACTTTTTGACTTATTTTCCAAAATTCCCATACTTCGGCCATCATCAGAAACATGACAAATCCGCGGTAAATATCCACAACCGCATTACGGGGAGATTTCATAATTTATTAACGCATATTTACCAAATCTATGGAAAAATATCTCATTAAATTCAGTAAGCCTTTAAAATCTTAAGTTGACGGTTGGAATTGAGGTGCATAGAATTAAAAAACTTGCTCCGATTCTGCAATAGTATCAGAGCTGATTGGATCCCCCCCAATATTGCCCAACCCTGGGCATTGGCAAACGGATTCCGGTCAAAATAAATATAATCATAGGCAAGAGGCGTAAGTATAGCCAAACTACCCCAGCTCAATCCAACTTTCAGTCCTTTATACTTATCTCTTCGGAAGATTTGGTCAATTTCTGAGGGATTAAAAGTGTATTTATATAACTTTTTTTCCAGATCTGAATATTGATAAACTGAAAAAGTTGAATCTGAAATTTCAAGTATTTCTTCCTGAAAAATTTGCCCTTCCTTAGTTTTAAATCTTAACTTATCTCCCTCATAAAATCTTTTTCTTTTTCCGGTTCGAAAGTTATCCAGTACCAGGAAATTCCCCTTATCAACCAGGGTTTTGTAGGCATTGGGATTATTTTTTTCGAGAAGCTCTTCAATTTGTAAAGCTCTCTTTTTATGAGGTTCCTGAGCAGATACGTTCAGCTCTAAAATACAAATAAGCAGTATGGTAATTATTTTTCTCATCATTAAAATTATTTTTATCAATAATTTTCAAAAAACTATTGAAAGATTAAGACACCTAAATAATGCAATAATCTAAGATATAAAATCTTAATTCTCAATCAAGCCCTTTCAACACCTAAACTTACCAACTTTCCAACTTTCTAACTATCTAACTTACCAACTTTCTGACTTACCAACTTTCTAACTTACCAACTTTCTAACTTAGAAAAACTAACTATCCCCAATCGAAACGCCTCCCGAAACAATTATTTTCATCACCTCGGCACTTGAAATTGTAAGAATTTCAACCTGCTCCCGGGGAACTATAAACATTTCACCAGAAAAAGCATAACTATGTGGACAATAAACACTTACCATATCAGGAAGATTAAGAATGTCCAGATTTTCCTGAGTCAGAAAACCGAGTTTTTTGATATTTGACTGTACATTAACCGTAATCAAAACTCCGGTTTTGAACTTCTTTTTGTCGCCGACAAAAGCCGAAACTAAATCTTTGAACGCCGAATAGAATATTTTTACCAATGGCAGGTTTTTAATACCGTTCTCTATCCAGTTTTGAATTGTTTGAGGTAAAAGTCTGGTAAAAACAAACCCGATCAATGCGGTTCCTGCTACAACGATTAAAAAACCCAAACCCGGAATAAAAAATTGCTCATCAGGTCGATCTATCGTAAAACGAATTCTGACCAGGCTATCCACAAAGTCAAAAGCACTGTATAAAATCAGAATCGTAAAACCGACCGGTGCTACAAAAAGCAAGCCCCGGACAAAATAGGAAACCAATCTGTTGAGAAACTTTCCAAACATCTCTATAAATTATTAACTTTCTTATTTTTAGGATATTTTACAGTATATTTTAGCAAAATCTCTTTGGATTGTGTAGCAGGCAAATCAAATTCCCAGGTAACTTTTCCACTTTCTGGAGTAATATTTCCTCCTTGCATCTCATCCAAACTCACTTCAATATCAGAATCCTGACTCACCGGCACCTGGTCTTCAAGGATAACCTTTATGGCCTCACTTTTGGCATTTTTAACAGTTATTTTATACCCAAAAGATTCACGTATATTGGAACCAACAGCTTTTCTGGCTTTATAATTCTCAATCTCTTCTCTTTTTGCTGTAATTCTGAGATCTTTACCCAGACTAATTTTCATAGATTCCTCCGTGGTATTTTCTGAAATATAGGTTTTTCCAACAAACTTATTTTCAAAATATACATTGGCCTCGCCATTCATCAGATTTAACTTTTCCCAATCTTTAACCTCAGCCACCAAAAATGCATTGGGATCCAATTTTGGACTAATCATACTTTTATATTGTGTATCAGCCGAAAGACTTTGAATTTCAACCGTTTCTGCTTGTCCCCCGGTAGGTATGGTATAGAGTGTACTTATCTCAAAATTAACCGACAGGCTACTTTGTACCACCTCAACGGTGTTGGCAATTGATTTCATTTCAGCCATATCTGCGGCCTCGGCAGCTGGTGCGGCAGCCATTGCTACCATCATCTCTGGTTGACCACCCACTCTGGCCTCTTTACGCATTACAGGTGCCGGCACCCAAAAACTCAAATACAATGGATATAATTCAGGCTTATAACCCGAAACCGATGGATTAGAGGTAGAAAGGGTGAGTTTTACAGACTTCCAGTCGAGGCCTGTATTTTGATATACATTGGCTTTGTAGGCTATCGACACAGGACTTTTTACGTCTTTTACCCGAAGATCATAGCTTGGAGACCATCCGGCTGAGCTGGCCACATAGCTCAGCTGAATATTGGCAGTGGTAGAGCTGTTGGCCACCACACTTAGTTCAATTTCTCCTAATGGTAAAAAAGCATTATTAATCTCAGCCAATTGTCTTTCCAAACGACTTTTACGCTCAGTCAATGGCTCTTTTTGTCTCAATAATTGAAGTTTTCTAGTGCCCAATTCTGTTAATTTCTGACGAAACAAGTCCGTCATTTCTTTCAAATCCTCAGGTAAAAGACCATCTTTTTCACTTTTTATGTCCACATTGGCCATTATCATTTTTTCCTCATTAGCGGCCACTGCAAGCAGCATATCAATGTTTTCAATATCATATCGAGTTTTTTTGATAGAATCCTGAACAGAATACTGTTTGGTATTGAGATAGTTACGATTGTATTTCACGCCCAATAAGGTAAAATCTCCGGTTCCTCCAACCTGAATACTATTGGGATCAATGGTATTGGCGATATTTTCAATAATAATCTTAGTAGCCCCTTGCGGTAAATTTACTCTGAGACTGTTGTCGAGCTGTGCCTGACTCAAAAAAACAGTGACGTGCTCAATTTTGGCATTAACTCTTTTTTCTGATTGTGCCCAGATATTTGATATTGAAATACTTACAAAAAATGCAATTTTCAGGATTTTCATTCTGCTTGGTTTTTAATGGTAATATAACGTAACATTTGTAAAAAATAATGAAAAAAGGGTGTTTTTTCTTGAAAAATAAGTCAATTATAAACCTAAAGTTTAATAATTTCGCATAGAAAATAAACATATATGTATCCAGTAGAAAAGACACGAAAATTTACCGAAAATATATTCAAAGCCCTGGGCTGTACTCAAAAAGACGCTAAACTTGCCGCCGACGTTTTAATCAATGCTGACCTCAATGGGGTTGATTCACATGGGGTTGCCCGACTGCCCGGATATGTACGGTTGAGCGACCACGGAAGGCTCAATCCCAGACCTGAAATCAAGATAATTCATGAGACGCCCTCTACTGCTACCATTGACGGAGACAGGGGTTTAGGCCTGGTGGTGGCACCATTTGCCATGAAACTGGCCATGAAAAAAGCAAAAAAAGCCGGTAGCGGATGGGTAGCAGTGCAAAATTCCAACCATTTTGGCATTGGAGGATATCATGCAGCAATAGCTCTGGAAAGTGAAATGATAGGAATTGCGATGACGCATTCTGCACCGTTGGTGGTCCCAACTTATTCCAAAGAAAAACTTCTGGGCACCAACCCAATCGCTGTTGCCATACCTGCCGACAAACAGCCGGCATTTTTGGCTGATTTTGCCACTACGGCGGTCGCTTATGGAAAAATGGAGATTCTGCAAAGAAAAGGACTTGATGCACCTCTGGGTTGGGTGCAGGATGCACATGGCAAGCCCACAACTAATGCCAATGCCGTAAAAGAAGGTGGTGGTTTGCTTCCATTGGGCGGTGACCGAGAAAATGGCGGACATAAAGGCTACAGTCTGGGAGCCATTGTCGATATTTTTTCAGGTGTGCTTTCGGGTGCAAACTATGGCCCATGGGTGCCGCCATTTGCCACGGCAGGGTTTCATGGCGTAGCTGCCGAGCAAGTTGGCAAAGGTACGGGTCATTTCCTGGGTGCTATGCGGATTGATGCTTTCAGGCCAAAAGAGGATTTTAAGCAAAATATGGACCGCTGGATTGAAAGATTCCGGAATGCCGATCATATTGAAGGCGAGCATGTGCAAATTCCCGGTGATCAGGAACGATACTGGAGAGCGGAAAGACTAAAAACCGGGCTTCCACTCAATGAAAAAGTGGTGGAAAGCCTCAGGGAGTTGTCAGAAAGATTTAGGGTAAAGTGGTGATATTTTTCTGTCAAACGGCTAATATGTTCTAAGCAAAAAATTACAATAAACATAATTTTAGATTATTTTTTGTGAAATTAGAAAAACAGCCTACTCAAGTCTTTGTGTCGGCTGCCGCCTGGGCCTTCATTTTTTTTCTTTTGTAGGTATTTTTTAAAAAAAAGTAAGAATAGCAGTTCTGTTAAAGTTAAGAATTCAGAGATAATTATTTTTGATGTAAATGCTTAAATTTAAATCATTTTCTTTTTTCTAAAATTTCAATTTCAAAAATATAATTCTATTTTTATCCTCCAATATTGAAGATAAATAATTAAACACAAAAAATATGAAAAAATATTTCTACTCAGATGGAATTGAAAAATTTGGTCCATTTACAATTGAAGAATTAAGAACAAAATCACTATCTAAGGATATTTTGGTTTGGCATCAAGGTTTAACTGATTGGACTCCGTTGTCAGAAATAGATGAACTTAAAAATTTAATTGATATTATTCCACCACCCTTATTGGGTCAAATACCACCACCAATTTCAAATTACAAAGGCAAAAACAAGAATGGTCATTTTTCAAATACTGGGATATATTTTATCTTCGGAATCATAATTTTATTTGGGATTTATCTAACATACAATAACTTAAAAACTAAAACAATTGAAGAAGCAAAATCTGCAACTATTCAGGAAATCGAAAATAATGAGTTTGTTAAAAAAGAAAACGAAAGAAAAAGAAAACAAAAAAATGAAGAAATTATAGGCGAATTAAATAAAGTAAAAGAAGAGGTAATTACTCATCAATTCAGAGTTTTAGGAGGAGTAACAGGCATAACCATAAAAATAGAAAATCCTACTAAATTTAAGTTTAATTTTATCAAAGTAATGGTAACTCATTTTAAAGGAAATGGCGAAATATACAAATCAGATGAAGTTATTTTTTACAATGTTAATCCATATTCCTCACAAATTGAACCTGCACCCGATAGTGATAGAGGAACAAAACTCAATACTTCAATTGTAGCATATGAATCTCCAGACCTTCCGAAAGAATTTCAGAGGAATTTGTAATAAATCATTTCACAAACTCCTCCACCAGTTTATTTCTGGTAACCACGTGTTGCTTAAGTATGGGCAGAGCCGCTGTAAAGTTACTCAGGCTACTAAGATTACTATAAGGCGACACCTCTTTTTCACTACCATTTACATAAGGGGTTATCAGATTTGTAGCATTTTCAAATAGCTGATTCATTTTTGAAGTAGTAAACACATTGGTGTTAAAATCCTTGACATAGGCTTTATATTTGGCATAATAAACCGGATCGTCAGCCACATATTTGATCAAAGGCCAGGAATTATTTACACCAGAAAGATTGAGATTAACCCGGGCGTTGCTGGTAAGTGCTTCGTTATTGTCCCAGGGAATCCAAAGCAATTTTTGGGTCGAATGATTGTATAAATAATGATTATGAGCCATCGCACCGTAGGTGTCCCAGTTGACTAAGGTAGTGTTTACAGCCAGCCACTTCACGAAATGTTCCATGTTCATGTATTTTTCCAGATTTGTCCTCCAGGCGGTTGGGTCTGAAGTCCGGTTGGTTGCGTTGAGTGCAGTTACGGTATTTTGCACATCAGACCAGTCAGCGGCATCTTCGTTATTCTTTTTCTCAAAATTATCCTTATTAAATGAGCTAAAGGTGGACTCCGGCTTATAAATATTCCCATCATCTTCCCCTAGTTGATTTTTCAACATGGTATCGTCAATGAGTTCCACTGTTGTATAAATTCCACAATATTTCTGTCCCTCTCCGAAATCAATATAAACTTTGTAAAATGCGGTTTGAGCAGCCGGAATTCCCGCCATTCTGAATATATCAGCAGTCACTTTTTCTCTGATCAAGGAATTATCTTTAACAGCCGCCGAAAAAGACAAATCTTTAAAGCCATACAACCTCTGATTTTTGATTTCAGGATACTGATCTTCAAATTCATCAAATTTCAGACGAAAAGGCAATTTATAAATCCCTGATTTCCAGGTTGAGCTAAGGGTCGAGTTGCCTTTAAGTCTAAAGCCTACATTATTCCATGTTTTGCCATTAAATTTTATAGTTGATTCAAAATACTCTGGTTCATCCCCAAAATCAGGAACACCACCTGCATTTCCACCCGGTCCTCCGCCACCTGGATTTCCCCCAGGCCCTCCGGCTGGGTTTCCTCCTCCTCCGGCATTTCCACCAACCCCAAAAGTGCCTTTGCCTTTGGCCACCATATCGGTTTTTATTTTTTCCCAGATTGCCTTACCCAAAGTAATCTCAATTGTATTCACTTTTTCCTGAGGGAAAACCATGGCGTAATCGGGTTCACCATTATTACTATGTGAAGCCTCAGTCCAGTCAGGATTGGCGGTAGTTGCATCAGTTGATACTTCATCGGTATTTTGTTTCTGGCATCCAAGCCCAATGATTAATAGCAGAACGATTCCAAAGTACTTTTTCATATTGGCAAATAGACTTTAATGATTAGACGTAAATTTCTTGATGAGCGTTGTCTGTTTAAAAAATATTTTTAAACATTAGCTATGGTGCCATATCATAGTCAATCGAAGATTTGAAATAAAAAATCTACATTTAAGAAACCTGGCTAAATAAAATTACCCGGTTTCTTATAAAATTCATCTTGCAATTCCCATTTTTGTATCATGAACAATGTAAACATAGGTCTGGTACAGATGTCATGCTCGGCAGATGTACAACAAAACATAGAAAAAGCAAGTGCTAAAATCAGAGAAGCTGCCGCAAAAGGAGCTCAGATAGTATGTCTGCAGGAGCTTTTCACCTCATTGTATTTTTGTGATGTAGAAGATCATGAAAATTTCAAACTCGGTGAGTCTATTCCCGGACCAACTACTCACGTAATGCAGCAACTGGCTGAAGAATTGGGAGTGGTCATTATCGCCTCATTGTTTGAAAAAAGAGCTCAGGGTTTATATCACAATACCACTGCCGTGATTGATGCTGATGGTGCTTACCTGGGCAAATACCGCAAAATGCACATTCCTGATGATCCTGGTTATTATGAGAAATTCTATTTCACTCCGGGTGATTTGGGTTATAAAATATTCGAAACCCGTTTCGCTAAAATCGGGGTGTTGATCTGCTGGGATCAGTGGTACCCCGAAGCCGCCCGCATCACTTCACTGATGGGTGCCGAAATCCTCTTCTACCCTACTGCCATTGGCTGGGATATGGATGAAAAAGACCCCATAATCAATCAGGAACAATATGAAGCCTGGCAAACCATCCAACGCTCACATGCAGTGGCCAATGGATTGTATGTGGTTTCAGTAAACAGGGTGGGAATCGAAGCCAACCAAAAATTCTGGGGCGGCTCATTTGTGGCCAATCCTCATGGAAGATTGCTTTATCTTGCCTCACATGACAAAGAAGAAACACACGTGGAAACCATCGATTTGGACAAAACCGAATATTATCGCACCACCTGGCCTTATCTGCGTGATCGCAGGATAGACAGCTACCAGCCGATTACAAGAAGGTTTATTGATGAGGATTGAAATTAAAACTCAATCACTACATTTCCTCGTTTTTCACCCGAAAGCATGTATTTAAATGCCTCTTTGATTTCGGTAATTGGATAAGTGCAGTCAATTAATGGCACAAAGTCACCTTTTTCTAAAAGACTGATAATATGTGGGATACTATGTTTTGGACTACCCGGAAACGGGAAAATAACTTTTTTGCCGGATTGAAATAATCCCAAAATAGCAAGTGGAATATTTTCACCTCCCGGACCCAATTCAGAGGAAATATATACCCCTTTTTCTTTCAATAATTTCTTACACTTTCCGAATGAGCTTTTTCCTACGGCATCAAATACAAAGTCATATTGCTCACTCAGCTCAGTAAAATCTTCTTTTTTATAGTCGATTTTCTTTACTGCTTTTAAATGCGAAATTTTCTCATAACTATCTGTCGGATAAGTAAATGACACTTCTGCACCCATGGCATTAAGCATCTGAACGGCGGCATTGCCAATAGCACCTGTGGCTCCATTTACGAAAACTTTGGTTCCCGCTTCAATTTTAACTTTATTGATAAAATTAAAAGCATAATGGGCTCCTTCCATGGCGGCTGCGGCCTGGGCATGTGAAATGTTTTTGGGCTTCAAAAAAACAGGCTTGCTGATGTCGATGCAAACGTATTCGGCATGCGTACCTAACCCGTGATCTAAAAATCCGAAGACCACCTGCCCAATATTAAACTTCTCCACACTTTTGCCTTTACCCACTACTTCACCGCTAAAATCCGTTCCAGTAGCATGATACCTGGGTTTTGGATATCCAACGAAAAACCGAAAAATATAGGGTTTCCCAAGTAAGCACCCTTCGTCGGTACGATTTACGGTACTGGCCTTCATTTTTACCAATATTTCGTTTTCGCCCGGGACAGGAATCTCCCTTTCTCTGATTTCCAACGCTTCGGCATTGCAGTAGTTTTCCCGATAAACTGTCTTCATACAACATTTTTTTTGATAAAATTATTCATCAATATCTTTCTGCCGCACATTTTTACACCAAAGGAAAAATCAAAACTTCAGACACAAAAAAACCCGGATAAACCGGGTTTTAATTTTTTCTAATAATATAAAACTTATTTTAAATCAGCCTTAATTTCAAGTTGATTCTCCCAATTGGCCTCATTGTTTTTTACAAGTTCCAAAAATTCCGGGCTCTTATGAAAAGTATCCAAATCATGCTCAGATCTGAAGGTAAATCTGTGAATGATATCAAAATTTGAATCTTTGTCATTTTTTACATTTCCGGTATTATAATCAGCCACTACTGCCAATTGCTTCGAAATCTTTTGAAATGCCTTGGCCTGATCTGCTTTTACATTTTCAGTGACCCCAGTTTTAAACTTATAACACAAAATCACCTGCACATTAGGCTTAATGGGTGAATAAGCAGTACTGTAAATCAGCATAAAAGTTACTGCCACACCAAAAACAATCAGAGGCAGAAAGTATCGTAATATTTTTTTATTCTCCATTTCCAAATTTTATTTTGCTTTTCCGCACAAAATTACGAAAAAGAATTCATTTTATTGCATTATTTTTATATTAAATATTGCCTATTTTATACTTTCATGAAAAATCAAAATATTATTTTGAAAAATACAATAATGAAAAATCAAAGAAAAAAAATTTGAAATGCTATTTTTTAAAAAATTATGTTGGATTTCTTTAACTTAGGAATCGATAAATTTTCATTTTTTTGTAAAATCAACACGATTTTTAAACACTATTTCTTAAAAATCAAAAAAATCACCAGAGGAAACAATCCCAATAAAATTTTGGCTTTTTCTAAATACACCAAATATTTTTATAAAATATTTTTTTCGAAAATAAAAAACCCGACTCGAGGCCGGGCTTCTTATTTAGACTTTGTCAACAATGAGCTTAATCCCATCTATTTTTTTGATGAGCACCTTGGCTCCTTCATCAATTGGCTCGCCGTCTTTTTCATAGGCAATCCAGTCAGAACCACGGTAAAAAACCTTTCCTTCGCCACCGGCAGGTATTCCCACCGAAACTTTGGCATATTCATCTACAATCTCTTTGAACTCGCCTCCTTTTTTCAGAAACAAATTCATGAATTTATTCCTAAAGAAAAATAAGCTCAATAATGAAGACAGGGCAAAGAAGGCGATTTGGGTAAAAAGGTCATCAAATCCGCCGAGCCAAACAATCAACCCGGTGGCCAGAGCTCCTATGCCAAAAAACAAGGCATAAAAAGAAGTCGAAAAGATCTCAAGAATCAGCAGAGCTACCCCCACAATAATCCATACATTTGCTTCGGTCAATTCCATATTATTTTGCTTTTTGTTGATTTATCACATTCATGGCGGTAGCGATAACTGAGCTCACATCGGCCATGTTTGAGGGCAAAATAAGCGTATTGGTTTCTTTCGCAAGCTTACCAAACTGAGCTATATAATTCTCAGCCACTTTGAGTTGCACTGCCTCTGAGCCACCTTTTGATTGGATAGCTTCGGCAACCATTTTGATCGAATCTGCAGTTGCTTCAGCCACGGCTCTAATTGCCGATGCTTCACCTTCAGCCTCATTGATTTGTTGTAATTTCTGAGCTTCAGATTCTAAAACCACTCTTTGTTTTTCACCTTCGGCCATGTTGATAGCAAATTGTTTTTTACCTTCAGACTCAAGAATAACAGAACGTTTTTCACGCTCAGCCTGCATCTGTTTCTCCATAGCTTGCAACACAGATGCCGGAGGAGTGATATTCTTGATTTCATAACGAAGTACTTTCACACCCCAACCAATTGCAGCTTCATCAATGGCGGCAACAACCGCAGTATTGATAATCATCCTTTCTACAAAAGTCTTATCAAGGTCTATTTTACCAATTTCACTTCGCATGGTGGTTTGGGCCAGCTGGGTAACTGCAAATACATAGTCATTGATACCATAAGAAGCCTTCTGAGGATCAACCACCTGTAGGAATATCACCCCATCAACACGCACCTGAACGTTGTCTTTGGTGATACAAATCTGCTCATGAATGTCATAGGCCTGCTCTTTCAGGCTATGCTTGTAAGCCACCCGATCAAAAAAAGGCATAATAAAATTGATGCCGGGCTGCAATACTCCGTTATACTTCCCGAGTCTCTCGATGATATAAGCGGTCTGCTGAGGAACAACTTTGATGGTCATCATCACGACCACCACGATTAGGGCAATAATAGCAATTAGTGAATACATTTTTTAGAGATTTAGATTTAAAAAATAAATTTAATGAGACAAAATTAGATTCCCTAACAAAGCCGGAAAAGATAAATGGGATAAATCAAGGCGGCATGTACAGGATAGGATGCAGGATTTGACAAATGGTAATTATGGAATGGTATTGGATTTTATTTTATCTAAAAACAAAATAAAATTGCACAAATCAAATAAAAATAAGCATAAAAAACAGAGGATATATATATTAAATATTGATTTTCAGCATTTTAATCAAACAAAGAAAGGATTATCGAAGCATTTCCTTACCTTTGTACCCAATTTACAGTAGTGATATTGCAAAAACATGAGAAAAACAATTTCAGAAAACGGTCGAAAAAATTCGTCACGTTCGGAAAAACCGAACTATTCTTCTTCAGAAAAGAAAACCTTTAAACCAGCCTCCGATTCAAAAAGGACTTTTGGAAAAACTGATTCAAAATTTGAACCTAAGGGTAAATTTGGACTGAGTGCAAGGCCGGAAAAATCATCAACGGTAGGAGATTACAAAAAATCTGAACGGTCAACAGAAAGATCCGGCTTTAAAAAATTTGATTCAAAACCAGGATTTTCTGAAAGAAAGGAAAGTTCAGAGTGGAGCTCGCCCAAAAGATCTTTTAGAAAATCAGAAGATAACAACCGGAATTTTGAGAAAAAAGATTTCAAACCGCGTTTTGAAAACTCAGAAAATAGAAGACCTAATCAAGCCGAAGGAGGGAGATTTGAAGGTAAAAGAGAATTTAATAGCAATCGCTCTGAAAGAAAGGAAGGTGGGAGATTTGAAGGCAAAAGAGAATTCAACAACAACCGCTCTGAAAGAAACGAAGGGGGGAGATTTGAAGGCAAAAGAGAATTCAACAACAACCGCTCTGAAAGAAACGAAGGTGGCAGATTTGAGAGCAAAAGAGAATTCAACAGCAACCGCTCTGAAAGAAACGAAGGTGGCAGATTTGAAGGCAAAAGAGAATTTAACAGCAATCGCTCTGAAAGAAAAGAAGGTGGGAGATTTGAAGGTAAAAGAGAATTCAACAGCAATCGCTCTGAAAGAAATGAAGGTGGCAGATTTGAGAAAAAATCTTTTAAAAAACCGGAATATACCCCTGAAAACAAGTTTGAAAAGGAGGAAAATTTCGGAAAAAGGAAATTTAATAACCGTGACTCGGCAGCCAATACCCAAAATCATGAGTGGAGCCGTCAGGTAGGGTTGAGTATTCAGCCTGACTATGACGAAGAAAATCTCAGAAAAAAATTACCTCCGAAAGTTCAGGCGAAAATTGAAAAATCAGAAAGAACAAGGCCTGAAACCGTAAGACTAAACAGGTTTTTGGCCAATGCCGGACTTTGCTCCAGACGTGAAGCAGACGAAATGATTGCCTCCGGCCAGATTACCGTAAATGGTGAAACCATCACCGAAATGGGCTACCAGGTTAAAACCACTGATGTTGTAAAATATGGGCGTAAAATATTGAACAGAGAGAAATTTGTTTATGTTTTACTCAATAAGCCTAAAGATTTCCTGACTACTACCGATGATCCTGATGGAAGAAAAACGGTAATGGATTTGGTTAAAAATGCATGCAAAGAAAGGATTTACCCTGTTGGAAGACTGGACAGATCAACTACAGGGTTGTTGCTACTGACCAACGACGGCGAGCTGGCAGATAAGCTTTCGCACCCGTCCAACAATATGAAGAAAATCTACCAGGTTGAAATCGACAAACCGATTGTACAGGATGACTTCGATAAGATTTTGGAAGGAATTGAGCTTGAAGATGGCACTATAAAAGCCGATGACCTATCAGTGATTACACCTGACCATCAGGTAGTTGGCATCGAAATTCATTCCGGCAAAAACAGGATTGTCAGAAGGATATTTGAGAGCCTGGGGTATGAAGTCACCAAACTTGACCGCACAACCTACGCCGGATTGAGTAAAAAGGATTTACCGAGGGGAAACTGGAGATTTTTAACTGAAAAAGAAGTAATTAGATTAAAATATTTAATTTGATTTTAATAATTTTGTAAAAAATAAACAAAAACCTAAAATGGAAGAGAACAAAAAAGATATGATGGATCAGGCTACTGACATGGCTGCCAAAGCTAAAGAAGTTGCAACTGAAAAATTGGCTGATGTAAAAGAAGATGCTGCAGAACTTGTAAGTGAAGCAAAAGAAAAAGCCGCGGAAATGGTGGGTGATGCCAAAGAAGCTTTTGATTCGGCAAAAGAAAAAATCAGCGAATTGGTTGATGCAGATAAACTTAAAGCTGAAGCTGCAGAAAAAATAGCTGATGTAAAAGCCGCTGCTGCTGACCTTAAAGAAGACGCTGCCGAGGCATTGAATGCTGCAAAAGCTAAAGTTTCGGAATTGGTTAACGAAGAAAAACTTAACGAATTGAAAGCTGAAGCGGCTGAAAAATTGGGTGATCTTAAAGGCGAAGCCGAAGAAGCTCTCAACAAAGCCAAAGATAAAGCTAATGAATTGGCCGGCGAAGCTGAAGAAGCGGTACAGGAAGTTGCTAAAAAAGCAAAAGGCTTTTTCTCAAGACTTTTCGGAAAATAATATTTATGAAAACTCCCCCGAAAGGGAGTTTTTTTATCTATAATATTTTCATTTTTTTCTGAAATTTCAAAATGTTTGAATATTTCAGAATTTAAAAATTTGTTTTATGCCTTTTCAAGCTTTAATTTTGTATAAGTTAACATTTACAAATCACTATTATGAAACGAATTATTTATTTGCTGGCATTAACCACACTGATGGCTTGCAAAAAAGAGGATACCACACCTGAAAAAGCCAATGAGTTAACAGTAGGAAGCAAATTATATAAATTTGATGAAGCCATAATTGAAAATTATGGTCAGAAAAGTGGCGAAGGCCATAACAATGATTTTTGGTTGGTAACCAATACCATCAAACCAATTTTTGACGATGGCGTTATCAATTGGTTTACAGGAAAAGGGAATCTTTTATATCTGGAACTTTACAGCAATACCCCCAATAGCTACGAAGTAGGTAATTACAGTTTAAACGACACCAAAAAACCTTTTACTTTTGAATCGGGTTATTATATCACTGACGCAGATTTTGATGAATTTACCGGAGAATACTCAGATATTATTGCTGGCACAGTAAAAGTTATAAGTGTAAAACCTAACAAAATTGAGCTAGAATATGAACTGACCAATGATCAAAATCAAAAGGTAAAAGGTTATTACAACGGCCCAACTACAGTTTATGATTATTCAAAGAATCCTAATGCACGAATTAAAAATGCAATTGTAAAAAAGTCTAAAAAGCGGGGATTTAAGCTTTGATATAATTCTTTTAATAAAAAACTTGATTGCCAATTTGAATTTTGACAATCAAGTTTAAAAAGTAAGAAAATGCTTATTAATCTACCCTCACTTTCCGGCTCACACCGTCTTCACCCTGGGCGATCATCACAAAGAATACACCTTTCGAGCCTTTGTCTAATTTTATCTGACCTACATATTCGCCTTTAAATTTCTTTTCGTCTTCTTTGGCTACTACTTTTCCGTTAAGGTCGATGACCGTGATTTTTACATCTCCTTCATTGGGAGCAAAAAACCTGATATTCAATACATTGGTCTGCGGTTTATTGGTAAATACATCTACAGCCTTGATGGTAGCCGGCCCGCCATCTTTAAACATCCTGTCGTCAAACTCATAAATTTTGGCTCCTTTTAATCTGTAAGGAATATCAACAAGTTTATCGTGTAAGCGGTCCATTTCGAAATTAAACTCTCTCATATTATCATCAAAAGAATAGAATCTCTTCCTTTTTCCAGGGAAATTACCTTCTTCCTGCCATTCAAAATCTTTGTCGTCATCGATTCTGATATCAAAATCCTGGTCACCTTTTCTTTCCTTGATAATCACTTTAGTTTTTTTGCCTTCTTTGCCATCAATTAAAGTGTCGAGGTTTTCATCGATGATAACTGCGTCTGACATGCCGTTGGATTCTATTTCCTTCTCGATAATTTCAACCTTCCCGTCAATTTTCTTCTCAATTCTGACTTTCTTTTTTCCGGGAGTTTCACTATTGGTCACATCGACCTTTACTTCCTTTTTTACTTCTTTATTTTGGGCGTTTACAGTAAGCATTCCCAAAAGCCCAATGGCCAAAACAAATATTTTTTTCATATAACAATTTTATTTTTTCTTAAAGACTAAAAACCTTTGCTAAGGTTGCATTTAAAATTTTCAAAAGCTTATTTTACGTCTTAAAAAATGTTAAAACTTATATTCTGAAGGCTATTGTGGCTATTTGAGCATTTTTTTGATTAAAATCAAAAGTATTCAAGATCAGGATAACTACTTCATTAGCCTCAAAATTAATATGTTGCATCGGCAAGTAAACTATTCTCATAGAAAAAATGATCGTACGAATTGTAAAAATGATTTTTAAAGAAGAAAAGCTGGAGGAGTTTTTCGGATATTTAAAAAATAATCAGCACAGAATCAAAGCATTTGAGGGGTGTGAAATGGTAGAAATACTTCAGGATAAAAAAAATCCTGCAATTGTTATGACACACAGTCATTGGACGGATGAATCTTACTTGGAGAAATACCGTGTTTCTGAGGTTTTCAATGAAATTTGGGGAAATACGAAAATTCATTTTGCAGAAAAGCCCGAGGCCTGGACTTTACGCAGCCTGGAAAGACTAAGTTGAATATTGAATCGTTTTTATATTTAGACCAGTAATTTAGACATATGAAATTCAAATTGATAATATTGTTTTTTTTATTCTTTGGAATAGAGAATCATACATTTTCCAACCCTGGTTTTTCACCAAAAGAAAGCCTGAAAGTTGAGAAGAAAAGAAAAGACGGGCAATACAAAAAGAAAAAACACCGGCTCAAAAAGTTTTTAATGGGAAAAAGATACTGTGACTGTCCAAAACACTGACTTTGAATAAAATACTAATCAAATGAAATACTTTTTAAAAATACTTTTCCTGGTTCCAATTTATGCTTTTGGGCAAAATTTCGAAGAAAAAGAATTAATCATTTTACAGGAGAAAGAAGGATTTGAAATTTCCGGAACTCTTACTATTCCTCAAAATAACCCTGATTTCAAAATCGGAATTATGATTACCGGATCGGGACAAACCGACAGAGATGAAACCATAGGCAAGCACAAAATTTTCAGAGACCTTGCTCATAAACTCGCCGACCATGGTATTGCCACTTTCAGATATGATGACCGGGGTGGGTATAAATCGAAGGGTCCAAAAGTACAAAACAGTACCGCCGACCAACTTGCCGCTGATGCGGTTTCGGTTTTTTCCTATTTACAAAAAAATTATCCGGGGCATAAAACAGGCTTTATAGGGCACAGCGAAGGCGGTGGACTGGCAGCAATGGCTTCAGTCCTTGCTCCTAAAACTTCATTTGTGGTGTCTCTGGCCGGAATAGCCCGTAATGGAATGGATGTACTAGTCCAACAAAATTATGATATTTTTGTAAAATCCAAACTTCCCGAAAAAGATGTAAACGCATATCTGGACCAATTTTTCAAACCAGTATTAAATTTTGTGACAGCTGAACCTGACAGTTTGAAAAAACTTAATTTTATTTTAGAAACCGGAAAGAAATTCAGAGAACAGAATCCTGATGCCGCTCTGGCTTTAAGGTCAAACACTTCAGAAAAAATGGCTCCAATGTTTCAGAAACAACTGGACAACCCCTGGTTTATCAGCTTTTTGAAATCCAACCCTATGGATTATTGGAAAAAAATCAAATGTAAAACACTGGCATTAAATGGAAGCCTTGATGTACAGGTGAGTCCGGCAAATGATTTGGGGGCTATCGAAAAACTTAATAACAAGCATATTACCTGCAAAGTCCTTGAAAAACATAATCACCTTTTTCAAATAGCAGAAACCGGAAGTCTTGCAGAATATTATACCATTAAGGAGAGTGTGTCGGAAGAAACCATAAAAGTTGTTTCTGAATTTTTAAATTCTTTCTGATAAAATAAAAAAAGCGATGAAGAAATTCACCGCTTTTTTTTATTCCTATTCTTTATTACAAAGAACGTTTGAGTTCTCTGATTTCATAACTTTCAAGGATATCGCCCACTTGTATATCATTGTAGTTTTTAATACTCAAACCACATTCATAACCGTTTTTAACTTCAGCAACATCATCTTTAAAGCGTTTCAATTGGTTGATTTCGCCCTCATGAACCACTATACCCTCTCTGATCATCCTGATTTTATTGTTACGTTTTACATAACCATCTGTTACATAACAACCGGCAATAGTACCCACTTTCGAAATCTTAAATACCTCACGAACTTCAATGTTTCCGGTCACTACTTCTTCCTCTTTCGGAGCAAGCATACCTTCCATTGCGGCTTTGATTTCGTTGATGGCATCGTAGATAATAGAATAAAGTCTTATCTCAATCTGCTCGTTATCAGCGATACGTCTGGCATTATTGGAAGGACGCACCTGGAATCCTATCACGATAGCATCTGCGGCTGAAGCCAAAGTAACATCAGACTCAGAAATCTGACCAACTGCCTTATGAACTATATTAACTACAACTTCATCAGTAGATAGTTTGAGCAATGAGTCGGCCAAAGCTTCTACCGAACCATCCACATCACCTTTAACGATGATATTAAGCTCTTTGAATGTGCCTATGGCTTTTCTACGGCCAATTTCATCAAGCGTAATATGTTTTTTGGCTCTTATACTCATTTCACGGTTGAGCTGTTCACGCTTGTTGGCAATCTCGCGGGCTTCACGGTCGGTTTCCATGATATTAAACTTGTCCCCGGCTTGAGGAGCTCCAGGCAAGCCAAGAATCTGCACAGGTTCTGACGGACCTGCACTCTGGATTCTTTCGCCCAGGTCATTAACCATTGCTCTCACTCTACCAAAATATTGTCCGGCAAGCATAATATCACCCACCTTGAGGGTACCATTTTGAACCAATATGGTAGAAACATATCCCCTACCTTTATCAAGTGAAGCTTCTATCACAGTTCCGAAGGCTTTGCGGTTGGCGTTGGCTTTAAGGTCAAGCATTTCGGCTTCGAGTAATACTTTATCCAGAAGTTCATCGATACCAATTCCTGATTTGGCTGAAACTTCTTGTTCCTGATATTTACCACCCCAGCTTTCTACGAGAATGTTTTCTTTCGAAAGGTCTTCTCTGATTTTGGCCGGATTGGCACCGGGCTTATCAATTTTATTCAAAGCAAAAACGATAGGCACACCGGCATTTTGAGCATGGTTTATTGCTTCTTTAGTTTGCGGCATCACACTGTCGTCAGCAGAAATTACTATGATAACCACGTCGGTCACTTTAGCACCTCTGGCACGCATGGCTGTAAAGGCTTCGTGACCCGGAGTATCCAGGAAGGTAATTGACTTACCTTTGTTAGCACCTTCTTTCATTTTTACGGAATAAGCCCCGATATGCTGGGTGATACCACCAGCTTCACCACTCGCTACTTTAGAACGGCGGATATAATCCAGCAAGGAGGTCTTACCATGGTCAACGTGACCCATAATGGTCACAATCGGAGCTCTTGGGCTCAAATCTTCCTCGTTGTCGGCTTCTTCGAGTGACTCAATCACCTCTTCGTCTTCGGCAGAAATAAATTCTACCTCAAAGTTATGCTCGAGGGCCACCATCTGTATTGTCTCAGCGTCAAGTCTCTGATTTATTGAAGCGAAAATACCCATTTTCATACAGGTACCAATAACCTCATTTACTGAAACATCCATTAGCGATGCCAGCTCTGAAGCCGAAATGTACTCGGTTACTTTCAGGATACCGCTTTGCTCCAGCTCCTGCTGATCTAGTGCGTCTTGCTGCTCAGCACGGCTCCTTCTTTTTTCCTTTCTGTATTTAGAACCAAAATCAGGTCCTTTGGAGTGCATTTTGTTGATAGTGCTTTTGATATTATCTCTTACATCTTCAGCTGAGACAACATCTCTTCTGTCTTTTCCTTTTTTATCTTTCCTACCTCCTCTGGAGTCATCCTGCTTAGGCTTATTGGCATTTTGCTGGGATTGACCTTGTTGCTGATTGCCCTGACCCTGATTATTGGCAGGTGTGGTACCTCCTTCTCTTTTATCTCTGTTTTGATGGTCAAAATTAGGACGGGTAGTGTCTGCTACTTTTTCACCAACAATTACTCTCTTGCGTTTACGCTTCTGCTTTAATTCTTCTTTGGTAAGTGGTTTTTTCTCAACAGGCAATTCGATTTTTCCTAAAACTTTCAAGCCTTGCAGTTTATCACCCTGAGCTTTGATAAGTTTTGGAGGTACGACTTCTTCCACTACTTTTTTAACCTCTTCCTTTTTGGCAACAGGCTGCTCTACTATTGTTGGTTGAACTGGAGCTTCTACTACTTTTTTAACAGGTTCAACTACTTCCGGTTTCGGAATTTCAACCTTTACTTCATCCTTAATTACCTCTTTTTCCGGCTCAGTTACAACTTTTTCAACAACAACTTCCGGCTCTTTTGTAATGACTTCCTCGATAACCGGCTCTTCTATTTTGACCGGCTCTTCGATTACAACTGGTTTTTCCGGCTCGACTATAACTTCAGGTATTTTTTCAGGCTCTTTTTCAAGAACCTGTGCTTCTTTTTCCACTATTTCGACAACAGGTGGGGCCGGAGTTTCTTCAACCGGCACAATCACGGGAGCACTTTTGCTTTCCAGGTCAATTTTGCCAAGAATAGTAGGTCCCTGCAAGTTGTGCTCAATCTTAATTTTTTCAGGCTGAGCTGGCTCTTCTCTGAAATATCTGATATCAGTATCTTCAGAAGGCAACTGAACTTTCTCAGTCTCAACCGCTTTTGATCCAAAATCGTCGCCAAGCAGTTCAGGAGCATTTAACTCTTTGGATAATACCTCAAGTTGATCAAATGAGAGTTTGGCGTTGGGATTATTATCAATACGATGACCTTTTGAGCTCAGAATCTCAATAACAGTAATAGTACCTACGTTAAGTTTCTTGGCCGCCTGGCTAAGTCGCATCATTTTTTCTTCTGCCATAAATTTTCTAAATTTTTAATATATAAACTAAATACCGGTGTGGACCAAAACCATTAAATATTATTCGAACTCTCTTCTCAGAATTTCGAGTACTTCATCGATACTCTCTTCTTCTAGCTCAGTTCTTCTCAAAAGGTCAGCTTTAGAAACACCTAAAACTGATTTGGCTGTATCAAGACCAATTTTACGGAATTCGAGTAATACCCACTCTTCAATTTCGTCCGTAAATTCCATCAAATCTACGTCTTCTTCTTCAACTACACCTTCAATATCTCTGAAAACGTCTATTTCAAGACCAATCAACTTACTGGCAAGTTTGATATTCAATCCCCCCTTACCAATAGCCAGTGACACCTGATCAGGTTTTAAAAACACCATCACTCTTTCTCCGGCCTCATCCATTCTGATATTACTGATTTTGGCCGGGCTCAAGGCTCTTGATATCAAAAGATTCATGTTGTCAGTCCACTGAATCACGTCAATATTTTCATTTTCAAGCTCTCTCACGATAGAGTGAATCCTCGAACCTTTCATACCAACACAAGCACCTACCGGATCAATACGGTCATCAAAGGATTCTACCGCAACTTTGGCTCTTTCACCCGGCTCCCTCACAATTTTTTTGATGGAGATTACACCATCTTGGATTTCAGGAATTTCCAATTCAAAAAGACGCTCCAAAAACACCGGTGAAGTACGGGAAAGGGTCAGCTTGGGATTACCGTTGTTGATTTCTACCTTGTGAATTATAGCTCTGATAGATGTCCCTTTACGGAAACGGTCTTTTGGTATTTGCTCGCTTTTAGGAAGTGAAAGTTCATTATTTTCTTCATCAATACAAATAATCTCCTTGCCCAGAATCTGGTAAACCTCAACAGTAACCAATTCACCTACCTGATCTTTATATTGATCAAAAAGCATTTCTTTTTCAAGATCTTTTACTTTTTGAATCAAAGTCTGGCGGGCTGTCTGAACTATCCTTCTTCCGAAATCTTCAATTTTTACTTCTTCATAAACTTCTTCACCAATCTCAAAATCCGGTTCGATTTTTACGGCTTCAGAATATGGAATTTTATCAACATCCCAGATATCTTCTGAGTTATCGTCAACGATTTCACGCTTTCTCCACATTTCAAGGTCACCGCTTTCAGCATTGAGGATTATATCAAAATTATGGTCATCGCCGTAAGCTTTACGGATCATCGTTCTGAGCACATCCTCAAGGATGGCAATCATAGTTGGCCTGTCTATATTTTTTTCACGGGCAAACTCAGCAAACGATTCTATTAAATCACCACTATGCATATTTATCTAAATTTTTTATTTAAATGAAATGACAACTTTCGCTTCTTTTATATTTTTCAATTCTAGTGTAATGGGCTCAGGAACAATTTTTTTCTTTTTTTCGGGCTGTATCACCAAAATACCTGTTTCAAATGATTTCAACTCACCTTTAAATTCTTCACCACTTAAGGTGATGATTTTTAATGACCTGCCGATGTTTTTCAGGTATTGCCTGTCAAACTTAAGCGGACTGTCGGCACCCGGGGACGAAACCTCCAGTGTAAAAGCTGTATCAATTACCTCCTCAAGTTCTTTTCCCAACTGCTGGCTTATTACCCCGCATTCATCAATCGAAATCCCTTCATCAGAATCAAGATAAACCACTACTTTTTTTCTCAATTTTGAATCAGTGGCATGAATATCTACCAAATAATATTTTGACTGATCTATTATTTGAAGGACAAATTTTTCAACTAATTCTTTTAGTGACATAAATACCGGGATATATTCCAATAAAAAAGGAGGTTTTTTACACCCCCTCTTTCATAATTTCGATGCAAAAATAGTATATTTTTTTCTAAAAATTCAATTTATTTTAAAATTATATTCCTTAAAAAGCTATCGAAAGGCCTAATTTTAGGTATAAAAACAAATAAAAGCTCATCTTCCATCAATGATTTTAAAATTAGACGGCTTATGATTATTATTGCAAAACATTTATTGATCGAATTATTTGGCTATAATTAAATTTATAAGGAAATTTTTCTTTCTAATCAATGTTTTGTTTGGCCTATATTCTTTGCTGGTTTACCAGCTGGTTTATGCAGCCGATATTAAACATTGGCTGGGAGGTTTTTTGATGATGACCTACCCGATGGTACTTGCCGGTCATTTGTTTTTTGCTTTTTCCTGGATTGTGGTGAAATCAAGAAAAGCTTTTCTATCATTGGCTTTATTTTTTCTTTCATATTCTATTTTTGACCGAACAATAAAACTGTTTCCACCTGACGTAAAACCCCGTCAGGATTTTACTTTTTCTGTCTTAAGCTACAATCTGATGTACGGTGACTATCATGGATTTGTGACAGGCACCGACAAAAACACCGGTACCAGCCAATATAATGTTTTGGATACACTTACAGCTGATATCAGATGTTTGCAGGAGCTATATAACAGCCAGAACTACAAGGAGTTTGATTTGATAAACAAGCTTTCGAAAAGAAATGAATATTATGTTTATATGCATTCCAATCCCGGCAACGATAAGGGGGAAGGCTCTGTAGGACTGGCGATATTTTCAAGGTTTCCGATTATTAACAAAAAAGAACAATACTGGCCACCCAACAACAATGGAATCTTAGCCGCTGATATTGTGATAAATTCCGACACGATAAGAGTAATGAATGTACAATTAAAATCAATGGGTATAAGGGTTCGGAAAATGTTGAAAAACAATAATATCGATAAAGAAGAAACCCGAAATGTACTTTCAAAATTAAAGAGAGGATTTGAAGAAAGGGCCGTACAGGTTGATCTCGTAGAAGAATGGATCAAAGAGAGCCCGTATCCCGTAATGTTGGTTGGCGACCTCAACGAACTTCCTTATGGTTATGCCTACGGCAGATTCAGGAAAAATCTTAGCAATGCCTTTGAAACCAACGGATTTGGATTTGGTTTTACTTATCACAAACTCCCGGGCTTTTTGAGAATCGATAACCAGTTTTACGATGAACGCAGTATCCAAAATATCGACTTTGCCACTCTTTCAGAAATTCCATTTTCTGATCATTACCCTATAAAAGGCTGGTATTTATTGAAATAAGCTGATCAAAACCCTATTTTTCTTTTCGAAGAAATCGATTTCCCTTCAAAATATTCGTCGAGCTTTTGCAGCTCCAGCTCATAACCTCCGCTTAATATCGGGAATCTGGTCCAGCTTCGTGGATCAAGATTATGCGTATCAAGATGAAACCCTGGTGCATACCGCTCTCTTTTCCATTGATTACGACTCCAAAGTTTAAAGAAACGTTTTACCCAGGCATATAAATCTTCTCTGGAGTGTTTTGTCTCATAATATTTCTCCAAAAATCTAAAGCACTCCAATGGCGATTTTTTATCTCTCACAGCCAGTATTTCAATCTGATTCAAAACTTCATAAGGCATCAAATCTTTTTCATCGGTTTGCTTATTTTCCTTTGGTCTAAGCTCTGCGGTAGGTTGCAAAGCATTTACATATTTCAAGCCTTCAATCTTAATTTGTTTGCCTTTTACTTCACATCCGGTTTTTTCAAGCCAGATTAACCAGCTCCTCAACCAAGTTTTGTCAATTCCGGCAATAGGGCTTATACTTCCGGCAGTATCGCCATCCATGGTGCAATAACCGACAGCGACTTCTGAACGGTTTGAAGTGGCTAAAAGCAAATGATTATTAAGATTAGCCAAAAGCCATACTCCCGGGGCCCTCACTCTGGCCTGAATATTTTGTAAAGGTATATCGTCGGTAGCCCAGGAAAGATTTCTTCCAATCTGATTTTCAATCAAATGGGTATAATTTTCAACCAACCCGTTGATATTGACATTATAGAATTGTGCCCCTATGGATTCAGCAAGTTTTTGAGCAGAATTAAAGGTATCCTCAGAGCTATTTTCTGTTCCCTGATAAATAGTAAGTACCAAAATGCGGGCGATATCAGCAACAGTTTTGGCTTCGGAAATTCCGGGAATATACTTTATTTTCTTTTTAAAATTTTCGATTCCAATACTTTCATCACCTAATAATACCATTAAGCCACATAAAGCAGTAACTGCACAGCTGTCAGCTCCTCCGGAAAGGGAAATCGTATATCCGAAAGAGCGGGATTTTCTTAAATAATCAAAGAGTGCAAGACTTACGGCCCTGGAAAATTCTTCTTCTTTCAGCGAACCTCCTTTTTCAAACGCTTCAGTTTCAGCAAGGGTAGTCTGAGGGTTAACCGTAAAATTCACTTCAAAACCCGAGCTGATTAGTTTTAAATCAGCCGGAAGTGAAGATTTGATTTTGGCTTGTTCGATTTTATTTTTACCCAAATCAATTACCGCTGTAGTTAATGTGTAGTCGGCGTAACTAAACCTCATACTCGAAGCCAAAACATCACCTCCTGAGCATATCATGGCATCACCGTCAAATATCAGCCTTCCCGACTCATTTCCGAGCAAATTGGCATAAACGTATGCACAAGAGAAGGCTCTGGAGGAATCTGCCACCAGTTGTTCTCTGATTTTAAATTTATGAAAAGCAAAAGGGCTGGCACTTGGGTTCAGGATAATATCGACGGCACGGTCAAAATGTCGGGATGCGGGTCGATTGGCCACCCAGGCATCTTCACAGATTTCGAGGCCGATTCTGATATTTTCAAAGTTAAAAATCAAATCGCCAACCGGATACTTTACACCTTTGATACTAATTTCAGTGCTTTGCCCAGCTTTCCAGCGGTGGAACCAACGGTCTTCGTAAAACAGACCATAATTGGGTAAATGCTGTTTACATACAAAACCCAACAGCTGCCTGTTTGCAATCAAAGCAGCTGAATTATATATCTTATTATTAATCCAAAGTGGCAATCCTACCGAAACAATAATATCCTGTGTGTGATCCTGGATTTCTTCCAGTATTTCGAGTGAAATCTTAGCTACATCCGGTGAATAAAACGCATCTTCACAACCATATCCCGAAATACACAATTCAGGCAAACACAAAACTTGTATTTCCTGATTTTTTGCATCCTCAATCGCATTGAGTATGTTGGCTTTATTTCCCAACCAATCCAACGGAGTCTGATTGAGTGCCACTGCACCCACTTTCACCAATTCCATAAATTCGAATTTCTTTTTTCAAAATTAGCAATAAATATTCAGAAATGGCCAAAATGCACCTTAAAGCCTTTTTCTATTTCAACCAGATTCAACCTAAACAAAATATCTACCTTTCTGAGTTTGATAACAGGACGAAATAATATTTTACATAAAATCAAAATCAAAGAATGAAAAATTGTCAATATTGAAATAGTGCAATTTTTTATCATTTTTATACCTGAAAATGTTTATACAATTTTTATAGAAATCAATCTTTTATTGACCAAAATTCTTGTTTTTGGCGAGCCAATCCATTTTTTGGAAATAAATTTTTGGCATATATCCTGTTTGCCAGTTTTCAAATACTGAAAAATGATACCACTTGATAATATTATTGATTTTTTAAAAAAAATGTTCTAACGGCATAATTTAATGTTTAAAATACTATATATAAGTTACTTACAAAAACGTCAAACAATTGATTTATATCAATTTTAATTTTTTGGAAAGAATAAAATGCATTTTTGTGCACTAATTTTGCAATTGATTTAAATCAACAGGAAGACATTAAGTAAAAAATACAATAAAATGGAATTAATAGTAACAACCAAAAAGCAAGTAAAGAATCATTATTACACACAACAAGTTAAACAGCATCAGCCTTCTATTTCAACCACGTTTTCGGGTTGCTATTTAATGGAAAATATTGGCAAAAAGCAGTTCTGTTTTGTTTTCGACAGAGGTATGGATATCCTATAAAAAGAAATAAGGATGAAAACTTCATCCTTATTTACCAATTACTATTGAGTGATAATCTTTTAAAAATCTTTTATTGAGTGAATATTTAAGAAATATATTGAGTGATACCGTTTTAAATATTGAGTGATAATTTTAAATTTATTGAGTGATACCGTTTTATAATATTGAGTGATAATAATTTTTAATAACTATTGAGTATTTACAAGCAAACCATAATTAAGAAATCTAATTCACACTTACTTTTTCAATTTAATTTCCCCCAACTCCCTCAAAAAAAATCAAAACATTTTTTATTAGGAAAATTTTCAATTTGAGAAAGTCGGGGTGAAAATCTTGATGTTCATTTATGATATTGAGAATTTTATGCCAAAATTAAAATTCAGTTTTTCCCAAAATCCTCTTAAAACTAGTTTTAGAAGTATTTTCTTGGATTTTTACAACAAATAAAACAAGATTGGTACCGCTTAATCAAAACGATACCTTTTAATAATTTTTCCATTTTTTTTCTTTGAAAAATTGAATGTTACCGTTTGAAAAGTATTTAAAATTAATGTATCACTATGGTACAATATTTGACGATTAAACAAGCTCAAAGACAGCTTCTATTTCGACAGTAATTCTACCGGGCAAAGAACCCATTCCGACGGCACTACGCACACCAATTCCGAGTTCAGCACCCCAAATCTCAGCAAAAAGTTCGCTACAGCCATTAATCACATAAGGATGTTCCTCAAAATCAGGATGTGCATTGACCATACCCAATACTTTCACTACTCTTTTTACTCTGTTTAAAGAGCCCAGATTCTTTTTGAGAGTAGCCAAAATAGTAAGTCCTACCTGTCTTGCAGCAAGTTTGCCGAAGTCTTTGTCCACTTCCTGACCGACTTTTCCCGTAAATTGGGTGCCATCAACCCGATTTGGACCATGTCCAGAGACATAAACTAAATTATCGAGAATGATAACCGGCTTATAAACACCTTTGGGTTCCGGAGCCTCTGGAAGCTCGCTGTGTAATTTTTCAAGTTTTAAATCTGCTGTCATATTATTTTTTCTAAAATGAGTACCCCAATAATTCCAACTATTGAAACTATCGTCTCCATCACACTCCAGGTACGAATGGTTTGTTTAATACTGAGGTTAAAATATTCCTTAAAAAGCCAAAAACCGCCATCATTGATATGAGAAAACATTAAACTACCCGATCCTACTGCCAATACAAGCAACTCTTTTGATACCGAGGGATTGGCCTGAACCAATGGTATCAAAATACCCACGGTTGTTAACCCTGCCACTGTAGCCGACCCAATACATACTCTAATGATCCCCGCAATTAACCAACTCAAAACGAGAATATTCATATCAAACTGCACCAGCAACCCGCCCAGATACTGGCTGGTACCACTGTCAATAAACACTTGTTTTAAAGCTCCGGAACCTGCAATAATCAGCAATATTGGGGAAATACTTTTTATCGATTCTTCCAGCAATTTAGAGGTTTCTTTTACGGTCAATCCACGTCTTACTTCAAGAAAATAAATCGCAGCCAACACCGAAATCAACATGCTGATATAGGGCTCAGAAAGCAATTGAATTATCTGATTATCAGCAAATTGATTTTTAATTATTGAAAAAAAAGAAATCATAAAAACAGGCAATAAAGCGATACCCAAACTTACACCCAAACTCGGCGGATTAGGATTCTGACTAGATTCCGATGCTGAAAAAATTGTATTTTCCAGCTTGATATCAAACTTTTTTAAAGTGCTGCCAAAAATGGGACCTGCAATGGCTATGGCAGGAATCGAAATAATAATCCCCAATATCAATGTTCTGCCTAAATCAGCACCAAATTGGCTCGCAATAACCGCCGGGGAAGGATGCGGAGGAAGATAGCCGTGTGCTACTGATAGGGCAGAAAGCATTGGAATGGCAAGATACATTAAGGGTAATTTTGTAAGGGAAGCTATGCTAAAAATTAAGGGAACAACAATTATGAATCCGGCATTATAAAAAAGCGGGATTCCGATGATAAACCCTGCCAGTGCAAGACCCCAGGTTAGATATTTTTCTCCAAAAACTTTTACGATTTTACCGGTAATAAGTTCTGCGGCACCACTGTGTGCTACCAACTTACCCAACATGGACCCAAAGCCTACTATCAATGCCAGCTCCCCTAGCGTATCTCCAATTCCTTTTTTGATAGAGACCCCTATATCCGGAATCTTCATTTGCGTCAGGAGGCCAAAAACAACAGTCGCAATTATGAAAGAAATGAAGGTATCAAGCTTTATAACTGAGATAAATACGATTAAGAGTAGTATTACCGCTAAAGTGAAAATTAAGGGCATAGTGTTAAGGTTTAAGGGATACCTATGAACAGTATCCGTAATTTTGATAAGGTTGAATATCCGGCAATAATACTAAGCGAAACGGTGTTAATCCAAATTAATCTGGATATTATTAAAAAAAAAGAGAAGCCATCACTGACCTCTCTTTGATAAAAATTACTTTAAATATAATTAGCTTTTTATTTTAATCCTCTGCCCTACTTTTACAGTATTGCCTTTGATGTTGTTCCATCTTTTGATGTCATCAATAGATACGCCATCATAGCGTTGCGAAATATTCCATAAAGTATCGCCACGTTTTACGGTATGATAGCTTTTGGGTTTTTTTATATTTTCTGAAGACGATTTTGCAGCCAGACTGTTGGCTTTCACTCTTTCTTTTTGGTTAACATAAATAGTAAGTCTTTCGCCAACCAAAACCTTAGAAGATTTCTTATTATTCCACCTCTTAATTTCAGAAACAGTTACGTCATATTTGTCGGCTATTCTGTTCATGAACTCTCCCCTTTTAACGCGGTGAGTTTTCTTAACCTGACGAGTGATGTTTTTATATTTTACAGGTTCGTCACTATTATTAATCACAAGCTCTGGCACCAACGCAGACTTTCTGCCTATGATTATGGTTCCGTCATTGAGGGTTGTAAAATCAGAAGATGAACCACTACTTGTACCACTTGAAGCCAACATTGCCTCACCAGAACCTGAAACAGGTGCAGCAACCGGATTAAGCAGATTCTTTAATGGAGAACGAGAAGCTGAATCCAGAATGAAGTCTCTGTTACTATTAAATGCTACCATCTTGTCGGCTGGCAATGCAATCTCGTACCCTGAAGGCATCTCCGGAAGAAAATCTTTTTTAAACTGCGGATTCAGCCTTTTGATTTCAGAAAGTTCAATACCACTTAGACCAGCCAAAATATTAAAATCTACAAAAGAATTCACGTTTACTTTTTCAGTAGGAGTAAAATCCTTCTTATTTCTGGGTTTAATACCGTGATTCTGACCAAAATTCATCAGATACGCTAAAGCTATAAACTGCGGAACATAAGCACGTGTATCCGGGTGAATATGCGGATGCAAGTCCCAATAGTTGGTTTTTCCGGTTGATTTTATCGTACGGCTGATTCTACCCGGTCCTGTATTGTAAGAGGCCAGAGCCAGATCCCAATCCTGAAAACGGTTGTAAAGGATTTCAAGATATTTGCATGCAGCATCCGTCGATTTTTCGATGTGCATCCTTTCGTCTATGTAATCATTGATAATCAGCCCCATTTCTTTCCCGGTGAAAGACATAAACTGCCACAGACCTACCGCTTTACTTCTTGAAACGGCCTTTGGATTAAGACCCGACTCCAAAATTGCAAGATATTTTAACTCCTGAGGCATTTCATTCTCTTCCAGATATCTTTCAAAAATCGGAAAATATGCGTCTTTTTCCTCCATCATATGACGGGTAAAACTAGGACGACGAATCAAAAAGAAATCGATATATTTTTTTACACTTTCATTGTAAACCATTGGCATGGTTTGCTCTATACTTTTCAATCGCTTTTCTACGATTGCAGGATCTTCAATCAGAATCGTGTATTCTTTTTTATCACGCTCATCAAATACGGTAATTTCGTATGGATAAACAATTTTTGGCACCAAATCAGCAACTGCCGAATCGATATTTCCGGTTCTTTCTTCTAATACTTCAACATTGACCTGGGAAAATACCTCTGACACAAGTGCAAAGTTTACCAAAACAGAAAAGGTCAAAAATACTTTTGAGATTTTCATAAATTCTAATGAGTTTTCACTTAAATTAAACTAATAACGTGATTACTTAGGAAAGCAACTGCTCAAAACTAACATTTTTATTTTAGAATTGCACCGTTTCTGAAAAAAAAATCACAAAAAAGTCTGAATAATAATAGTTTATATAATTTCTGATGCAAATTCCAATAATTTTTTTTCAGAAAAATCGGCACCTAAAATTTGAAAGCCGACAGGCAAACCGCTCTCTGTAATTCCGTTTGGAACAGAAATCGCAGGCAATCCTACCACATTGGCATGCACAGTAAATATATCTGCCAAAAACATTTGCAGCGGATCTTCACCACCATTTTCACCTATTTTAAAGGCAGGAGTCGGGGTTGTTGGAGAAACAATAAAATCTACTTTTTCAAAAAAAGCTTCAGTTTCTGCCTTAATTATCGACCTGACTTTCTGAGCCTTCGTGTAATAAGCATCATAATAATCGGCACTAAGAATAAACGTTCCCAACATTATTCTGCGTTTTACTTCTTTTCCAAAGCCCTCACCTCTTGATTTTTTATACAATTCCTCAAGATTCTTGCCCGCATTTGACCGGTGACCAAATCTGATACCGTCGTATCGGTTCAAATTTGAGCTGGCTTCTGCCATTGTAAGAATATAATATGTTGGCAGTAAATATTTTAGTTTTGGAAATGACAATGGAACGAGCTCATGTCCTACATTTTTCAACGCTTGAAGCCTTTGTTCTGTAAGAGTTTTTACTTCGTTATCAAGTCCCTCTGACTCCAGGGCTTCTTTAAAATATCCGATTTTATAGACTTTCTTTTCACCCGAAAATTCAGAAAATTGCTCGGTAGGATGTGGGTAAACCGTGCTGTCAAACTGATCCTGCCCAGCCATAACTTCTAACAGGAGAGCCACATCAGCGACGCTGCCAGCTATTGGTCCAACGCAATCAAACGATGAAGCATAAGCCGCCAAACCCCATCTTGAAATTCTTGAATATGAGGGCTTTAAGCCTACAACCCCGCAAAACCCTGCTGGTTGCCTCACTGAACCTCCGGTGTCGGTACCAATTGAAGCATGACAAAGTCCAGCCTGTACAGCTACCGCTGAGCCACCACTTGAGCCACCTGGAACTCTGGTTTTGTCTGCGAAATTTTTGACAGGTCCGAAAGCAGAATTTTCATTTGAAGAGCCCATAGCAAACTCATCACAGTTTTGACGCCCGATGATTATTGCATCTTCATCTATCAGTCTTTGAACGGCAGTGGCAGTAAATTGAGATTTAAATCCATCTAAGATCTTGCTACCAGCTTGTAGGCCATGATTTTTGTAAGCCAATACATCCTTTATTCCAATTACCATCCCGGCGAGTTTACCGCCTCTTCCATTTTTGATTTTTTCTTCAATAACTTTGGCATCAGCAATTGCTTCATCGGCGTAAACTTCCAGAAAAACATTGAGATCTTTATGCTCTTCAATTCTTTCCAGAAAATCCTCCACTGTTTTTAGCAAAGAGATTTCACCATGCTTGATCTGGGATTGATATTTTTTGAAATTTTCGTAAATCACGGATTAAATCTATTTGAAATCAAAGGGGATATTCTATTCAAAAAAACACTTCTAACCAAAAGCTTTTTTTATATAAATATCATTTCTTTTATGTTATTAAAAAACAAAACAACAGAAGCAAAACTAGGTTTGTTTCTGTTGTTTAGTAAGACCTGGCAACAATTTGGGTTTTAATCCTCCGAATTAGCCGCCTTTTCGATATTATCTTTTACCTCTTTGGTAGCATCTTTAAATTCTCTGATACCTTTACCAAGGCCTCTTGCGAGTTCAGGTAGTTTTTTAGCTCCAAAGAATAATAATATTACGAAGACGATTACAAAAATTTCTGTTCCGCCCAAATTTCCTAAAAACAATAATGCTGCTAATTCCATGAGTCAAATTATAAATGATAAACAAAGTTACAAAATATTCAATAAACCTAAAGTTTTTATGGAATTATTAAGCTCAAAACCTGAATTGTGTATATAAAACGATATAATAAATGTTTTATTTATCGGATTCATTCTCTTTAAGCCAATTTTCAAATTTTTCCAGCTCTTCTGAAACCGAAACAAAAACAAATGAAATGAGGGCAACGTCATCAGTAAAACCCAAAACCGGCAGGAAATCCGGAATGAGATCTATTGGCGAAAGAAAGTAAATCAGAGAAGCTAAAACAATTACCAGATTCTTGAGGTCAATCTGACGATATTGACCGGTGGCATAATATTTTAGAAGTTTACCTAATGAAAGAATCTGATTTTTTACGCTTCCCAGCACTGTTCCGAGACTTTCAGACTGGAATTTTTCAAAAACATTTTTCAATAACTGCAAAATACCCGCAGAATTACTTAATAATCCAGAGGCTTTTTTTCTTGATTTATTGTAAAAGACTGATGTTAAAATTCTATCTAAAATTTCTGTTTTTTTCATATGAATATATCGTCATTTTGTACGGTGTTGAGGTTTAATATAACAGAAACAAATTATGGATGAAAATAATCCATTATTTATGAAAAATCAAAAACATTATTTTAGTTTATATTAAAAAGATACAATATTTTTGTACATATTTAAATAACTCAATAGGCTTAATATAAAAATAGTTAAATTATTATGAAAGTAACAGTTATAGGTGCCGGAGCAGTTGGAGCTACCGCAGCCGACAATATCGCCAGAAAGCAAATCGCCTCAGAAGTCGTAATTCTTGACATCAAAGAAGGCTTTGCAGAAGGTAAAGCAATGGACCTCTCACAGACAGCTTCAATCGAAGGTTTTGATTCAAAAATTATCGGAGTTACCAACGACTACCAACGCACCGCTAAGTCTGATGTAATAGTTGTGACATCTGGTGTGCCACGTAAACCAGGCATGACCCGTGAGGAATTGATTGGCATAAATGCAGGAATCGTAAAAAATGTAGTTAGCAACGCATTGGCGGTTTCTCCTAAAGCCATCATCATCATCGTTTCTAATCCTATGGATACCATGACTTACCTAACTTATCAGGTTGCCGCTGAAATGGGAATCTCAAGAAAAAAAGTATTAGGTATGGGTGGAGCTCTTGATTCATCAAGATTCAGATACAGATTGGCAGAAGCCATGAATGTAGCTCAAAGTGACATCAATGGTATGGTAATTGGCGGACATGGAGACACCACAATGATTCCTCTTACAAGATTGGCTACCTGGAATGGTATTCCGGTTAGCAGATTTTTATCCGGAGATAAATTGAAAGAAGTTTCGGATAAAACAATGGTAGGTGGAGCTACTTTGACTTCTTTGCTTGGCACATCGGCATGGTATGCTCCCGGTGCAGCTATCGGACAGGTAGTGGAATCAATTCTTAGAGATGAGAAGAAAATTATCCCTTCGTGTGTATATCTAAACGGCGAATACGGTCAAAAAGATATTTGTATTGGTGTTCCGGTTACTATCGGACGTAATGGTTGGGAGAAAATCGTAAACCTCCGTTTGAGTAACGCCGAAAAAGAAGCTTTTGAGAAATCAGCAGAAGCAGTAAGATCAATGAATGCTGCTCTTTGAGTTAAAAATTAACATTACAAATAAAAAGCCGGAGGAATCCGGCTTTTTTTATACTCTTAATGCTTTTATATCAGGCCGGAACATACCACAAATCGTAAGTATGACCTGAAAGTACCATTTTCAATATCAGGTTGCCATGGTCAATACTAACCACCTGAAAATCATTTCCGTTGATTTTCATTGTCTTTTTATCTTCTGACCAAATAAATTCAAAGGACTCATCTTTGTCTCCTTCAAAGCAAGACAATTGATTCTTTTTCCATTGATATTCTTTTGCGTCCTGATCAAAAACAAACGTATCGTCTTTGGTACAATCTGACAAAATGCTCTGTCCATTAAGGTCATATGATTTTAATTTCCAGATTTTCAGTCCCGATTTTGTTTTCAGAAAATCTGTAGAAATCAGGCTCTCTTCTTCAAATAAAGAGCAGCTACTCAATAGAATTGCAGAGAAAAAAGCAATTATTTTTAATGCATTTTTCATGATATTTAATATTTAATTTTTAGAAAAGCCTATTTTAATAACGTCAAACTGGATTTATTTTTATACTATAAAAACAAAAATAGCTCTTAAATAGAATAATCTACCTAAGAGCTATAAAAAATTGTACCAAATATTATTTTACGGCGATTTTTTTAATCTTTTTTTAATGCTTTGAGCATAGTAGCTCCGATTTCAGCAGGAGAGTCAACCACATGGATTCCGCATTCCCTCATTATCGCCATTTTTGCAGCGGCTGTATCATCTGCACCACCGATAATAGCACCGGCATGTCCCATTCTACGTCCTTTAGGAGCGGTCTGCCCAGCAATAAAGCCTACAACCGGCTTCTTATTACCTGATTCTTTGATATAACGGGCAGCTTCGGCTTCCATGCCTCCGCCGATTTCACCAATCATGACGATACCTTCGGTTTCAGGGTCATTCATAAACATTTCCACTGCTTCTTTAGTGGTAGTGCCGATGATAGGATCCCCACCAATTCCGATTGCAGTGGTTTGACCCAAACCGGCTTTAGTTAACTGATCTACAGCTTCATAAGTCAAAGTGCCAGATTTGGAGACTACGCCAATCGACCCTTTTTTGAAAATAAAACCTGGCATAATACCTACTTTGCATTCTTCAGCGGTAATAATTCCCGGGCAGTTTGGTCCGATCAAAGTAACACCTTTACCCTGAATATAAGATTTGGCTTTCACCATATCTTTGGTTGGAATTCCTTCTGTGATACAAACTATCACTTTTATTCCGGCGTCTGCGGCTTCCATGATGGCATCAGCGGCAAATCCCGGTGGAACAAAAATAATCGAAACATCAGCACCTGTTGATTTTACAGCTTCTTCCACGGTATTGAAAACAGGACATTCCAGATGAGTCTGTCCACCTTTACCCGGAGTAACTCCACCCACTACATTGGTGCCATAGTCAATCATTTGTCCGGCATGAAACGACCCTTCAGAACCAGTAAAACCCTGTACAATAACTTTCGAATTTTTGTTTACTAAAATACTCATTTTAATGTTTTATTTATCCGTTTTGCGGTCTTCCAACCGTTTGTTTTTTTAATGGCAAAAAAAATCTTCCAAATGTACCCCTGAAATTAGAATAATACAATATTTTGACCTTAAAAAATCAAATTTAATATGTAAAATACTATTTTTTGATTTAGTAAAAAATGACTTTTCTGCTTATAATTCCTTAAGAAGCAAAAAATCCCCGACAAAATTGCCAGGGATTAAAATTACATTATACTAATTTATCAAAGACCAAAAGCAGCTTTTACTTTATCTACATAGTCAAGTTTTTCCCATGTAAATAGCTCCACTTCAATTTCTTTTTGCTGACCGGCATTATCAAACTTCTTAGTGATAACTTTTGACTCACGTCCCATATGACCATAGGCTGCGGTTTCAGAGTAAATAGGGCTACGTAATTTAAACCTCTGCTCTATAGCATAAGGCCTCATATCAAAGGTTTTCTCAACGATTTTGGCAATTTCTCCGTCAGTATGTGCCACTTTTGAAGTACCATAAGTATCCACAAAAATCCCACAAGGCTGAGCCACTCCAATGGCGTAAGATACCTGTACCAATACCTGGTCACAAACTCCCGCTGCCACAAGGTTTTTGGCAATATGACGCGTAGCATAAGCAGCAGAACGGTCAACTTTAGAAGGATCTTTACCTGAGAAAGCTCCGCCACCATGTGCACCTTTGCCACCGTATGTATCTACAATGATTTTTCTTCCTGTAAGACCTGTATCTCCATGAGGACCACCAATTACAAATTTCCCCGTAGGATTGATATGGTAAGTAATACTATCATTAAACAAAGCCTGAAGCGAAGGTTTTAATTTAGCCTGTACTCTGGGTATTACAATGTTAATCATATCCGATTTGATTTTAGCCAACATCTCTTCATCTGCTGCGAAATCATCATGCTGCGTAGAAATCACGATGGTATCAATACGTTGAGGCACATTATCGTCAGAATATTCAATAGTTACCTGAGATTTCGAATCAGGTCTGAGGTATTTTATTTCAGCGTTCTCTCTTCTGATGGCAGCAAGTTCCTCAAGTATCTTGTGAGAAAGATCAAGAGCAAGTGGCATAAAGTTGTCGGTTTCGGTAGTCGCAAAACCAAACATCATTCCCTGATCACCGGCACCCTGAGCGTTGGCTTTGTCTTCAAAATCTTCAGAAGATTTACGATCCACGCCTTGATTGATATCCGAAGACTGCTCATGTATTGCTGAAATGATACCACAGGAATCAGCCTCAAACATGTATTCGGCCTTAGTATAGCCTATTTTTTTGATGACATTCCGGGCTATAGTCTGTACATCAAGATAGGTATTGGTATTAACTTCACCTGCCAAAACTACAAGGCCAGTTGTAACCAACGTCTCGCAGGCAACTTTTGAATTGGGATCAAAAGCCAAAAAATGATCAATAAGTGCGTCAGAAATCTGATCAGCTACTTTGTCGGGATGTCCTTCTGAAACAGACTCAGAAGTAAATAAATAAGCCATTTTGTTTTAAAAATTTTTAATGAATTAATAAAATTTAATAGCAAGAGAAAATCTGAAGGTAGCTTTGCCGAAACTTTTTTTTGGTCGGGCGACCCACATCTTTTTTACCACCGCGGTGTTTCTGGTACTCGGTTGGTTTCTTCATTTCTGAAGAACTCTTGATGTAATTGCAAATATGTGCGATTTTTTGCAAAAAATAAAATACAAAGAAAACATTACTGTCAAATCAAATTAATCTAGATATTTTCTCCAAAAACTACGATTTTCTGTTTGATTATTAAAAAATATCACCAAATGATTATTCCAAAAAAAATCCTGAAACTTTAAGCGTCAGGATTTTTTTTGAAAATTCTATTAAACATTTACGTGTCTTTCGCTATGGTAACTTGACCTTACAAGCGGTCCTGACTCAACATATTTTATCCCTCTTTTTAAACCTTCCTCACGGTACATGGCAAAAATATCAGGATGAATAAACTCAATTACTTCATGATGCATTTTTGTGGGTTGAAGATATTGACCCAGCGTCAGAATATCACAGCCATTATCGGCGAGGTCGTCCATTGCTTTTAATACTTCGTCTTGTTTTTCACCCAGGCCTAACATAATGCCTGTTTTGGTTCTTTTACCGTACTCTTTTGTTTTCCTTATTTGCTCCAGACTTCGGGCATATCTTGCCTGGGGTCTAACTTTACGGTAAAGGCTTTCCACTGTTTCCATGTTATGCGAGACCACTTCCTGCCCAGCAGAAATCATCCTGTACAAAGCATCCCAGTCGCTTTTTGTGTCCGGAATCAAGGTTTCGATGGTAGTATTGGGCGAAAGTTGCTTGGTCAAAATAACCGTTTGATACCAGATTTCTGCTCCTTTATCTTTAAGCTCATCACGATTAACCGATGTGATCACAGCATGTTTAACCCCCATGGTTTTGATTGCCTCAGCCACTCTTTGGGGTTCTTCTGTATCATACTCTGTGGGTCTTCCGGTAGCAACAGCACAAAAATTGCAGCTACGTGTACATACATTGCCAAGAATCATAAAAGTAGCCGTACCTTCACCCCAGCACTCACCCATATTGGGGCAGTTGCCACTTTGGCAAATGGTATGAAGCTTATTATCATCAACAATTTCCCTTACTTTTCTGAAATTCTCTCCAATGGGAAGTTTCACTCTTAACCAATCGGGCCTCTTTTTCCTTTTGATTTCTTCCTGCTCTATCATTTCTTTTTCTTGGGTAGCAATTTTTTATTTCCGAAGTACAAAGTTAGATAAAGGGAAGCAAAGGCCTGCGGATTTTTAGAAAATTTGGGTGCGAGTATTTCGGGTCTTTTACTAAAAACCTCAAAAGTAGTCCCCAACTCTATTCCGGATACGTTGTCGTTAAAGGTAGAAATATCAAAATTGGAAGCCACTTTAACATGAAAACCCGGGTTAAATTTGAGATTTTTGAATAAATTCTGAAGAATATTACCAGCACCTAGAATAAGTGTTGGGTCGGTATGAATGTCAGGATTGTATTGAACGGTCTCAACCTGCTGATCTTTAGCATTGGAATACTTGATATAGTAAGGCTTCTGAAGGCCAAAAGACGGCCCACCGGAAACAATCATGCTAAATCCAATACTATTTTCGGCATCTTTAGAATAAAAAAACACCTCTCTTCCATATTGTGGTCTTATCGAAAAAAAGTAGTTGGTTTTTCCATAAGTAAACTTACCGCCATAAAGGCTTAAATCTGACTTCTCTCTGGGATTTTTGATATTTAAGATTTCTACGCTTATGTACCTGTTAACCGACTTCCCTTTGTAAGTACCCACTGAAACGGAGTTACGAAGAATCAATCCCCCAATCAGACCAGAGTTGTTGTTGGTAGTCAATCCATAAGCAAGTGTTTTAGTGTCAATTTCTTCTTCCTCTTCCTTCGAATCGAGCTGAGCATAGGCAGAACCTACAACGGTAAACAAAATAAAAATCAAAAACCTCCAATTCATAAGTCCAGATAGCTTAAAAATTCACTTCACAATATACACCGAAAAAGATTTGAACCCAAAATTTCGGATTATTTTATAAGTTGATATTATAACGAAAAAAAACAAAGAAAGGTTGGATTAGGGTAGAAACAAAGTTTTGTCTCCCAAAAATTTCCTGACAATATCCAAAATATACCAATGGTCTATTCTTTCGTTAATTCATAAAAAATGATGAATAAATACTTTTTTGTTATTGAAAAAAATATAAAATTCGCAACAAGATTTACCCACGACAAACGGGAATCGATAGTTCTAACACTTAGGGCTCTTTGCAACCGTGGCCATGCTGATGCAAAAAATTCGATTTAGGCAGGCTGTTTTGTTTTAAACCCCTCCTTTTCAGTACTTACCTGATAACTTTCTAAAATATACTCCCGCCAAGAATAATATTATGCAGATTGCAATATAGAATCCTGAAATTTTACTTTCAGGGTAATTTCCAGAAAAATTTTGAACCAAAATAACCATTATTACAAAAAACATCAGACCTGCAGCCATAAAAAGAAACAAAGAGAGCTTTCGGAGTAAATCTTTCAAATTCAATATTTTTTTTACAAAATTATGATTTCAATGTTCTTTGAGCCGGAATATTTTAATAAAAATTTCATTCTAAACCCAAGATTTATCAAATTGCAGGAAAAAAATTCAGAGATAGCATAATGTCAAAAACGGAAAAATTTGCCGAACATATAAAAAACGGGTATCAATTTAAAGGAGATGCTATAATATTAGGTGCTGCAAAACTTGATAATGAGGTAGTTGAAGGCACTCAAATAAAATTACCCCTAAAAACCATGAACCGACATGGTTTGATTGCAGGAGCCACAGGTACAGGAAAAACCAAAAGTTTACAGGTTTTAGCCGAAAATCTTAGTGATGCCAGCGTACCGGTACTATTAATGGATATCAAAGGAGACCTAAGCGGTATAGCCAAAGAAGGAGAAGCCAAAGATTTTATTATTGAAAGAACCGACGCAGCCGGAATTGATTATACCCCCACCGGCTTCCCGGTAGAATTTTTGACACTTAGCGATGAAAAAGGCACAAGATTGAGAGCTACTGTTTCGGAATTTGGACCCATATTACTTTCAAAAATCATTGGCTTAAACGAAACCCAGGAAGGTATCCTTTCTGTGCTTTTCAAATATTGTGACGACCATAAGTTACCACTATTAGACCTCAAAGATCTTATCAGGGTAATCCAGTTTTTGAGTGAAGAAGGAAAAGAAGAGTTTGAAAGCTCCTATGGTCGTATGTCGTCCACCTCACTGGGCACCATTATGCGAAAAGTAATCGAGCTTCAGCAGCAAGGGGCCGATGTGTTTTTTGGCGAGACCTCCTTTGATATCGAAGATTTGATGAGAATAGATAAAGAAGGCCGCGGGATGATTTCGGTTTTGAGGGTAACCGACCTCATGGACAGACCAAAGCTTTTTTCCACCTTCATGTTAAGTCTTTTGGCTGAACTATACTCCAAAATGCCTGAAGCTGGTGATGAAGACCGTCCAAAACTGGTGATTTTTATTGACGAGGCACATTTGGTTTTCCAGGAAGCCACTAAAGCATTGCTTCAGCAAATTGAAACTGTAATAAAATTGATAAGGTCAAAAGGAGTTGGCATCTATTTTTGTACCCAAAACCCTCAGGATGTGCCGGCTTCTGTTCTTGCTCAATTGGGTTTAAAACTGCAACATGCTCTAAGGGCTTTTACCGCAAACGACAGAAAAGCGATCAAAGAAGCAGCAGGAAATTATCCCGAGACTGATTATTACGAGACGGAAGATGTGCTGACCTCAATGGGTATTGGAGAAGCCCTTGTTACTTGCCTCAATGAAAAAGGTATTCCTACACCATTGGCGGTGACCTACATGTGTCCTCCTCGCAGCAGAATGGATATTCTTTCTGAGGAAGAAATAGAAGAGATTGTTGGTACTTCCAGGATCGCGGAAAAATATAATGAAATTATTGACCGTGAAAGTGCCTATGAGATTCTGAATGCCAAACTTGATGAAGCCGATGAGTCGGAGGATTCACCCAGGAATAGTGGAAAGAAGGAAAAGTCAACTTTAGAAACTATCTTGAACAGTTCGGTTACTCGTCAAATTGGTCGTACCGCCGCAAGTATCATTACCAGGTCACTTTTGGGAGCCTTGGGAATGGGTGGCAGAAAATCTAAAAGTTGGTTTTAAATTTTTTTAATAAGATGCTGATTGGAATTGGTGGGCCGAGCAGATCGGGAAAAAGTACTTTGGCGAACCTTCTCGTCACGCATTTCAGAAAAACCGGAAAAAAAGCCATTATTTTCCATCAGGATGATTTTGTATTCCCCGAAACCCAGATTCCGAAAATCAGAAACAAAACCGACTGGGAGTCACCACTTTCCATAGACCACAGCTTGCTCTATGAGGTGGTTGCCGACTTTAAAAGTCGGTTTGATGTGGTTATCGTGGACGGTTTTTTTGCATTTCATGATCCCTGGCTCAACTCACTCTATGACAAAAGGATTTTTGTAAAAATATCAAAACGTACATTTATCATCAGAAAATCTGCAGATTCCCGCTGGGGATATGTACCCACCTGGTATATTGACCATATTTGGCAAGCCTACCTTAAAGAAGGAAAACCCTCACTTAATAAAAAAGATTACTTTATCGCATCGGGTGAGGATGAATTTGATCTTGATGCTGTCTTTAAATATCTGGAGTGTTAAAACTCTTTATGCTTATTTACCAGAAATAAGCATAAAGAGCAACTACTAGACTTAACACAATCACCATTCCGATTCCGAAAGTGCGGTCAACTTTAAACATCTCGACCTTAATTTCAAGTCCTTTATTATGAGAAGGCATTACCATACCGAGCACAAACATCACTGCCACACAGATAAGGAATACCATTCCCATTCTGTCAAGAAACGGTATCTGAGCCATATTGAAGTTTAACCAAAGTGCAATTAAGAAACCCCCAACAATAGCAAAAAATGCCCCCGCTGAATTGGTTTTTTTCCAGAAAAAGCCCATTAAGAAAGTTGCCAGGATTCCTGGAGAAAGCAGACCGGTCATTTCCTGAATAAACTGAAAACCACCTTTTTTGTCGATACCCATATAAGGCGAAACAATAATTGCCAGAATCATTGACCCCACAATCACAATTCTACCAATCAGAACCAGTTTCTTTTCTGAGGCATTTTTTCCAAAATAATGTTTGAAAATATCCAGCGTAAAAATTGTTGAAATACTGTTGGCCTTACCTGCCAGAGAAGCAACTACAGCAGCCGTTAAAGCAGCAAAAGAAAGACCTTTAAGCCCGGCAGGAAGGAGATTTAATAAAACAGGGTAAGCTTTGTCTGCGTTGAGCATTCCGTCGGCCCCGAGCATTTCTTGCTGGAACATTCCTTTTGAGTAAAGGGCATATGCAGCAATACCTGGCAAAGTAACAATCACAGGCATGAGTAGCTTTAAAAAAGCGGCAAATAAAATACCTCTTCTAGCGGTTTTGAGGTCAGCACCCAATGCTCTTTGAGTAATGTATTGGTTACAACCCCAATAATTGAGGTTTACGATCCACATACCACCAACTAAAACCGAGAGACCAGGAAGCTGGAAATAATGTGGACTTTCTTTGCTCATAATCATATGAAAGTGATCATCATGGCTGGCACGCATATTTTTGAATCCTTCGAACAAACCAGATAAACTGTCAGATATAGATTGTGATGGATCAGAAACCAAATTTACTGCAAGGTAGGTCGTAGCCAGCCCACCTATTATTAAAAACAATACCTGAATTACATCTGTAAAACCAATCACCTTCATTCCTCCAATTGTGATGATGATTGCAAAAATGGCCAGACCCCACATACAAACGTAAAAATCGATTCCTGAGATACCGGAAACAGCAAGTGCTCCCAGATATAAAATGGACGTAAGGTTAACCAAAATATAAAGACCCAACCAAAAAATCGCCATAATCAGGCTCACTGCCGGATGGTACCGGTCATTGAGAAACTGTGGCATAGTAAATATGTGATTTTTAAGATAAATAGGCATAAAAAATACTGCAACTACAATCAATGTTGCAGCTGCCATCCATTCATAAGTTGAAATACCCAAACCTATTGAAAATCCATTTCCAGACATCCCAATAAACTGCTCTGCTGAAATGTTTGAGGCAATCAAAGAGGCTCCAATCGCCCACCACGTGAGAGATCCTTCGGCCAGAAAAAAGTCTTTGGTTGAGGTTTCTTTAGATTTTTTTCTTTGGTAAATCCAGTAGCCATAACCCGCTACCACAATAAAATAAAAAAAGAAAACGATAAAATCGAGGGTGTGTAACTGCTTCATTGAATCAGGGTTGAATAAAATTAATGCACAAAAATAATAAACCGTGGGTTTATATCCATCAAATAAAAAAATAGTTTATCAAAAATCGCTATTTTTTTATATGGTAAAATACTATAGTCCAAACCAAAACAAAATTTTCTGAACCCAAAACAAAACTTTGACGGCAAACTTTGAGGCTACTTTGGTAGGTTCTTTGGCTGAAACAGAATTATTAATCATATTCAAATCCATCCAATTTTTGTATTCGGGATCTATCTGAACATATTTAATTCTTTTTGAAAACCTGAATTTTCGACTGGTTTCCTGCCCTTCCCAAACAATATTCTGATAGGTTTTGTCAGAAAACATCACCTTTACTGTCACCGGAATTTTCATTTCCCCTTTCCTGAAAATTGTAAAATAGCCAAAAGGCTTCATTTTACGTGGAGCATTGATTAGGTTTCCAACGGTGTAATCACAAGAAGCGGAAGAATACAAAACCTGATCAAAAAACCAGTTTAGATCCTTGAACCTGGTATTTTTTGAAGCAATTTCATTGGCAACAGTGACAAAATCCTGAGGTTGTGGATGGCTGTATTTAAATCGCTCAAAATAAGTTTTCATCAATAACATCATGTTTTTTTCTCCCAAAAGGCCTTCAAGTGTTTTGAGCCAGGTGGCTGTTTTGAAATAACTCATCACTCCATAAGTGCCGCCGGGATATTGCCATGCATTCCTTCTAATTTCAGTAATCTCAGGATAGTCCATTGACACGTAAGAAGTTCTGGAAACCGCTATATCATTAATTTTTAACCCAAAAATGTCGGCCTGAGAACCCTTTGGATAGTACTTATCCATAATCTTCCCTTCAAAATATTGAGTAAACCCCTCATCCATCCAGCTATTTTCAAATTCATTGCTGGCTAGCATTCCCTGAAAATATTGATGTACAAACTCATGAATAGTGACCACTTCCTGCATTCTGATATTTTTCCCCAAGCCCCAATATGAACCCAGCGTAATCAGCATAGGGTACTCCATCCCACCTGCCCCTGAAGCTGCCATCGAAGGGTCAACCAAAACCAGGGAAGGATGTGGGTATTTTCCTACATGGGTCTCCATATAGGTGATGGCATTTTGGGCCGATTCAAAATACCGGTCTACCAAATTTTGATGTTCGGGTTGCATCAATGCCGTAATGCTAATTCCCTTATATATCTTTTCAGTTTTAATATATTTGGGTGACGCAGTCCATGCAAAATCATGGACATTTCGGGCCAAATATTTAAGTGTTTTGGTTTTATCTTTATTTCTTTGTTCTGATATTTTCAGTCCTGTAGCACCAACCACAAATCTTTCAGGAAGTGTAATTGCCACATTATATATACCAAAATCAGAATAAAACTCAGTATTTCCGTGAAATTGATGACAATTCCAGGCTCCCTCTTTTTCCAAAACTCCTATTTTGGGGAACCACTGCCCTATCATAAAAAAATCATCCCGGGCCCAGCCTGTACGTGCGAATATTTTCGGTAAAACAGCCTTGAATAAAATATCAAGTTCGATAGTTTGACCCGGCCTAACTGACTGATTTAATTTAACTTTAAAAACTGTTTTATCATTTTTATTAAAATCATCAGGTTGAAAATATTCCACTTTTTTCAAAAGACTTTCTCCGGACTTTAAAGCAAAATGACTAAGATAAATATTGCCAAAGTTTCTCATTTGGGTGGTATCCATTTTATCGCCTCGCAGCATTCCACCCGACTCTTTAAAAAAAGTGGTATTTTCATCCTTAAACGCATTGAGATACATGTGAAACTGTAATTCACTCACCGCCCTGTTGGAACCATTAGTCCATTTGAGTTTTTGAGTGCCGAAAAGAGTTTTGATTTCAGGTTTAAGCACCACTGAAATATCATAATCAGCTCTGGAAGTTTGTGAAAATACTTCAGAGCCTAATACTAACAAAAGGGATGTCAGGAAGAATCTTAGGGCTTTCAACGGTTATTATTTTTTTTCAAAATTACAAAAAGAAAAAATAAATATGGGATAAAAATAAAATTTTCATTTTTTTCTGAAAATATTATATAGACAATAAATTTGGAATTTACAAAATATTATTTTTATTTTTGCAAACAGATGGAAATAACGGAAAGTCAAAAGGAATCGTATTGTAGAGCGTATTGTGACGGTGAATCTGATGCCCTTAAGGCCATAAACCGGAGCACACAGCTCAATCAGTTAAAGCCAAGAATGTTATCAGGACATTTGCAAGGCAGGATGCTTTCGTTATTATCAGGGATTTTAGGTCCAAAAAAAATCCTTGAAATCGGCACTTTCACGGGCTATTCGGCCGTTTGTTTGGCTGAAGGTCTGGCAGAAAATGGTAAATTGGTAACAATTGAAGCCAATGAAGAGCTTGAAACTACCATTTTACAAAATATTAAACTTGCGGGCATGACTGATAAAATCGAATTGATAATTGGAAATGCCCTGGAAGTTATCCCTGAATTAAGGGAGAAATTTGATTTGGTTTTTATTGATGCCGACAAATTAAATTATAAAAATTACTACGATTTGGTAATTGATAAGGTAAATTTGGGCGGATTAATTATCAGTGACAATGTATTGTGGGATGGAAAAGTGATGGATGATTCTAAACAGGATGCCACCACCAAAGCCATTAGAGAATATAATGAATATCTGAAAAATGATAACAGAACACAAAAAGTGCTTTTTCCCATTAGAGACGGCTTGTACGTCAGCAGAAAAATAAAATAATTATGAAACGTTTATTTTCTTTCCTATTTACGATTTATGCCAGTTTTGGAGTTTTTGCTCAAACTCAAATCAGCATACCTGAAGTACCCAAAAAAATTGAATTCGCCAATATTGTGGTCGAATTAACTCCCGAAGCCCAAAAATTAGTAACCAATGAGGTGGTGGGATTATTGACTCCCCAAAACAAATTTCTCGAGCTTAAACTCGAAAGGATGCAATGGTACTTCCCGATTATAGAAAAAGTTTTGCAGGATGAGGATTTACCCGAGGACTTTAAATATCTGGCGGTGATGGAAAGTTCATTGTTACCTGAGGCTCTTTCAAGTTCCAATGCGGTAGGCTTTTGGCAATTCAAGGAGGCCACAGGAGTAGAAGCAGGCCTCGTAATCAATAATAATGTAGATGAGCGTAAAAACATTCATGAAGCCACTAAAGCAGCTGCCACTTATTTGAAAAAAAATAATCTCATATTCAAAAACTGGATATCATGTATGCTATCCTATAATCTTGGGGTTCAGGGAGCATCAGAAAAGATACCTGTGGAGTGGTCTTTTGCCAATGAGGTAAAATTCGATGAAAATACACACCCCTATCTGATCAAAGCCCTTGCCAACAGAATCGCCTTTGAGCACCGTCTTAACAGACTTAAAGATTCTCCAAGGAAATTTGTAGAATACCCTACCCAAAACAAATCATTTGCGGAAATCGCAGTTGAATTGACGGTGGACATCAATGACCTCAGAAAATACAACCCATGGTTATATGGTGCGAGTCTTCCAAATGACAAAATTTACAAAATTCTGATTTTATCGAAAATAGAGGATATTGATGAGCTAAACGAAAAAATTAAAAAGCGTACCGACTTTAGGAGTGCAAATCTGGGTTTCCCTAGGTTGAAGCGTATCACGATGGTTTCTACTTCACCTGATTCTCCGATTTTCTATGAAATAAATGGCAAAAAAGGTATTCTTTCACAACCCGGAGAAGAAGCAGCTCAAATGGCTGCTAAAGCCAAAGTGAAACTCAAAAAATTCCTCGCTTACAATGATATGACCGAGAAGGATATCACAAAAGAAGGAAATGTCTATTACTTGCAGTCAAAAAGCAAAAAAGCTGCTACGCAATTTCATACTGCAAGACCAAACCAAACCTTGTGGGAGATTTCGCAGATGTACGGTGTGAAGCTAAAAGCCTTACTTTCTTACAACCGTATGAAAGCCACCGAACCCCTTCAGGCCGGTAGGGTGATCTGGATGCAAAAAACCAGGCCTAAAAATCAAGCCATTGAAATAATAAAAGAGGCTATTGAGCAGGAAGACAAACTTCCGATTAAAGAAAACTATGAGAAAAAACCAGACGAGATAGCACAAACAAAACCAGAACCTAAGAAAAATAGATTTGAAGAGCTGGAACCTACGACTGATAAACCTGTAACTGAAAATCCAGTTAAACCGGTTTTGGTACCTGAAACTAAAAAAGAAGAACCTAAAAAAGAGGAACCCAAAAAAGTAGAGCCTAAGAAAGAAGAAGTTAAGAAAGAGGAGACCAAAGATAAACCAACAGTGATAGTTAAAAATACTGAACCTATGAAAAATGATGACAGTATTTTTGGCAATAAAACTGAAAAAACTAAACCTGCTTCTGAGCCTACCAAAAAACCCATAGGAACCACATCGGTAACAACCCGACACATGGTAAAACAAGGAGAAACGTTGTTCTCGATATCGAAAAAATATGGATTGACGGTTGATCAGCTTCGGAAACTCAACAATATGAGTCCTTCAGAATCGCTGAAATATAATCAAATTTTAATTGTAAGTAAAGACCAAGCAAGCACAAAACCTGTTGAAAAAACTGAAGAGGCTGTAACTAAGGCCGAAACACCGAAGAAAACAGAAATACCTGCTACAAAACCCGCTGAAAAGTCTTCGGAAAGACCATCGGTAAAACCAGCTGCCGGATCGGTTAAAACCCATACAGTGGGTGCAGGTGAAACGATGTTCAGCATCAGTAAAAAATATGGAATTACAGTAAAAGAATTGCAACAGTTGAATGGCATTTCAGATTACGCTATTTCTGCAGGCGAAACCCTGATTGTAGGTAAATCAGGAGAGAAAGAAAAATCAGAAGTACCCAAATCAACCGGAGCTGAATATCACAAAGTTCAGGCTGGAGAAACCTTATTTAGTATTTCCAGAAAATATGATGTAAGTGTTTCAGACCTTAGAAAATGGAACAATTTGAGCGGTAATGATATAAAAATAGGCGAAAGAATAATTGTTAGAAAATGATATTGATTGACGACACCTGTATCAGCGATGATGTAGCAGAACAGTTTTTTGTATGCAATCTTGAAAAATGCAAAGGTGCCTGTTGTGTTGAGGGTGATTTGGGTGCCCCACTTGAAGAAGTGGAGCTGCCTATTCTGGAAGAAATCTACGAAAAAGTCAAACCTTACCTGTCAAAAGAAGGCATAGAAGCTATTGAATCTCAAGGCAAATACATAAAGGATTGGGAAGGGGATTATTCTACCACAACTATTGATGAAAAAGAATGTGCTTATGCTATATACGACCAGAAAGGAATCCTGAAATGTGGTATAGAACAAGCCTACCTTGATGGCGTGATTGATTTCAAAAAACCGATTTCCTGCCATTTATATCCCATCAGAATCACCAAATACGAGCATTATCATGCCATCAACTATGATCGCTGGAGTATTTGTTCCGATGCTTGTACTTTAGGCGAAAAACTAGGAGTACCTGTTTATCAGTTTCTGAAAGAACCCCTCATTAGAGCTTACGGTGAAGATTGGTACAAGCAACTTGAAACCGAAATCAAAGATGCAAAACTTTGAAGAAGTATATGAAGTGGCCCGGCTCATACCTGAAGGCAGGGTAACTTCTTACGGGGCTATTGCAAAATATCTCGGCACGGGTGCCCGTTTGGTAGGATGGGCTATGAATGCTTCTCATCTGAAAAATGTTCCTGCTCACAGAGTGGTAAATCATGCGGGAGTGCTTACGGGCAAAAATCATTTTGCCACACCTACCCTCATGCAAGAATTACTTGAAAATGAAGGAATTATAATCATTAAAGATAAAATTCAGAATTTCAAAGACTTATTTTGGGATCCTGAAACTGAATTGTCTTTGTAATTGTTTTCAATTCAAAATATACCTGAAAATAAAATTTAATTAAAGTTTAATAATTTTTTTTAAAAATTTTACATTAAAATATTATCTTTACGCCAAATTTTATTTTGTACTCATCAATAAAACAAATATGGCAAAATTAGATCAGATAGATCACAAACTTTTAGAAATACTACAGAGCAATGGAAAGATCACCAACGCTCAACTTTCAAAAGAAATTGGACTATCTCCCGCCCCTACCCTGGAGCGAGTAAAAAAATTAGAAAATCTTGGAATTATAGAGAGTTATCATGCTCTTATTGACAGAGAAAAAGTTGGCTTAGGTGTGATGACATTTGTTCAGGTTACCCTCTCAGGACATAGAAAATCAATCACTGAAACATTTGTTGAAACCATAGACAGGGTGCCAGAAATTATTGAATGTCACCACGTTACAGGATCTTGCGACTTCTTATTAAAAGTAATTGCCCGGGATATTGCTTCCTATCAAAAACTAATAATGGAGACTATCAATGAGATTGAAGTAGTGGCCAGTACGCAGACAATGGTGATACTTTCAACTTTCAAATCCTCAAAAGTATTGCCTATTCCTTAAGATTGCTATTTTAAAAATATTCAGAAAAGGGGAGAAATTATTTTTTCCCCTTTTTTGCTTTCAGCATTTTGGTTAAGTCTTGCAAAGCTTTTTTAGAATCCTGATAATCAGCTGATTTCTTGTCTGTATTTTTCATCACTTCACCATAATATTCTACCACCGCTTTATAGTCTTTCTCACTCATTGCGATTTTTGCCAGTGCTTTGTTTGAAGCCACATAATAGCCTGATTCCCGGGTATCATTTTCAAGTGCATAATTGATACACTTTTGATAAAAAAACTTGGCCTGGGGAATATTCCTGTAATATCGCTCATTTACATAGGCCAAAATATACGCTCCATAACGGCCATCATTGGCTCCGTAACCATGCTTTCTGTTTTCCAGGTTTTCCAGCAATTCTTTAGCATATATTTCAGCTTCATCAAGCCTCCCCAACGAAAAGGCGTTTCGGGCTACGTATCTATGAAAAAAGGAATTGTTCGGATATAAAGCATGCATTTGACGCGACATCATTAAAGACTTGGTAGCATTGTTTTCCATGGCATAAATCTGAATCAGGAAATACCTCGCTTCCATTCTTGAGTAAAAAGCATTATTGGCAACATTTTCCAACTGCCTGATTCCCAAATTCTTATCTCCCTTTCTAAAAAAAGTAAGCAGAGGTTTCATAGATTTATAATTTTCATGAATCCATTTGGAATAATAATTATAAACGCCGTCACCAAATAATAACTCCGGATTGATATTTTCCTCACCGCGACTGATATCAAGATATTTTATGGATTGTTTACCCGCCCATGCCGACTTAACCCATTTTTCTCTTTCCGCGTATAATCGTCCCTTAACTGCATAGGCCGCACATAAAAAGAAAGCTGCTTCTTTATTTTTCTTATTTTTATCAAGCATTTCATCAGCTTTGTCAATGGCCTCATCCATATAGTAATGGCACTGATCGTCAAAATGTGTTTGTTTGGTATCCGGTACAATTTTCCACCATTCATTTAAACCCAGCATAAAATCTCCCAGCGGGTGCTCGGGATATTTTACTTTTAGCCATTTAAATTCTTTCTCTGCTTCATAAAAATTAAAATTATACATATTATTTACGGCAGCAGTTGTGGCAATCTGAATACCCCGGTCAGTCAACAATAATTCGGCTTTCGGTGCATCTTTGCTATTTAAAAACGCAAACAACTGAGCCTGAGCAGGTAAAATTAAAAATGCAGAAAAAATAAGCGTTAATAACTTTTTCAATTTGTTGTTTTTTTGAGAAACGAATTTGGAACATCCCAAATTGCACAACAAAATTATAGAAATTTCAACCCGGCTATCTTCAAAAGCCTGATTTTAACAAATTATTATTTTATTTTTGCGAAAAAAATGCAGGCATGATCCAAATCGAGGATTTGAAATTTGAAGAGTTTATACCTGAAAATAATATTTTAAATAGGGTAAAAGAAATCTCCGAAAAAATAAACACAGATTTTACTAACAAAAAACCTTTGTTTTTGGGAATCCTCAATGGCTCTTTCCTGTTTGCGGCTGACCTTTTCAAACATATCTCTGTACCTTGCGAAATTAGCTTTCTAAAAGTAAACAGTTATATTAATACTGAATCAACCGGAAAAATGAAAGAACTGATTGGTATAAATCAATCATTGACCGACCGCCATGTGGTGATAATTGAAGATATTGTGGATACGGGTCGTACCCTTCAATATATTTTTGACACCGTAAAGGCAGAAAATCCGGCTTCAATTTCAGTGATTACACTGCTTCATAAACCTGAAGCCACCATCATTCCTGTAAAACTTGATTATGTAGGCTTTGAAATCAAAAATGAATTTGTGGTAGGATATGGCCTCGATTATAATGGTTATGGCCGAAATTTACCTGCTATTTACATTAAAACTAAGGATTGAAACTCCTTTTCAAAAAGGAAACCCTTATTAGCTGACCTGTTTCGATTGGTTTTTGATGGTAAAAAAACACCATTTTACCCTCAATTTCAACAAATACTTCATAGCTGGCACCCAAAAATACATTATTCAACACTTCGCATTCATTTTCTCCTTCGGGATCCAGCGTGATGTCTTCAGGACGAAAAAAGTAAGACTTATCAGAAGATAAAAATGCCTCGCCTGTCAGCATAGCCACATATTCATTTTTTGGCGAAAAATAAATCTGTTCTGAGCTTCCGGTTTGCACCTGCCTGCCGTTTTTAAGAATAATCAACTTATCAACCATCCCAAATGCATCCCTGATTTCATGAGTAACCAAAACGCAGGAAATATTCTCACTTTTTAATACCTTTATCAATTCCAAAATTATTCTCTTTTTATTGAGAGAATCCAAGTTAGCAAAAGGTTCGTCGAGTAAAAGAACAGAGGGCTCATCGGCCAGTGACTTCGCCAGCATAGCTCTCTGGATTTCTCCACCGGAAAGCTCCGAAACCTTCTTTTCCAACAGATGGTTAATATTTAACTTTTTGGCCAGGTATTTCAACCTCTTTTGCTGGTATTCTTTGGTATAATATCTGATTTCATAGCAAATATTTTCAGCTATTGAAATATTGGGAAAAAGACTGCTCTGCTGGGTCACCATTTTTATTTTGGGATGACCCGGAATCAATTTTTTTGACGGAGGAGGCAAAATTTCTCCTTCAAAAAAAACTGCCCCATTTTGGGGCTCCAGCAGCCCGGCCATGATTTTGAGGAGTGTTGACTTGCCTGAGCCACTATGACCAATTAAACCTAGTATTTGACCCTTTTCAAGGGTAAATTTTATGTTTTTCAGGGCAAATGCCTTAGGAAAAGAATAAGAAATATTATCAATTTTCATCATATTTTACAAATGTAGGTAGCAGCAAATAATATTTTTGTGTAATTTTGAAAAAACCTATAAGATGCTCAATTTATATAAACAACAAACCGCATGCTTAGTGGCCGTAGATTCGATAATTTTTGGATTTGACGGAGAGAACCTCAAGCTTTTGCTGGTTAAACGTGGACTCGAAGACGACACAAACACATGGTCACTGATGGGTGGCTGGTTAAAACCCGATGAAGGACTTAACGATGCTGCACACAGGGTTCTTTTTGAACACACCGGCTTAAGGGATGTATATCTTGAGCAAATAGCTGCATTTGGCAACCCCGACAGAGACCCGGTAATGCGGACTGTTTCGGTGATTTACAAAGCACTGGTAAATATTGAAGAGTACAATGAAAAAATCTCCAATAAACTTACTACTTCGTGGTTTTTGATTAATGAGCTCCCAACTTTGCTTTTTGACCACTCTGAAATGGTGGCACTGGCGATAGAAAGGCTCAGGTCAAATGCATCATTGCATCCAATAGGTTTCGAACTTTTGCCCGAGAAATTTACTTTACCGCAGTTACAAAAATTATACGAGGCGATTTTCAATACCGAATTTGACAAGAGAAACTTTACACGCAAACTGCTTGCTACAGGTTTTCTTGTTAAAACCACTGAAAAGCAAAAAGGGTTTTCGAAGAAAGGTGCTTATTATTATTATTTAAACAAAGAAAAATACAATAATGACCACGCATTCAATTTCTTATCTTTAACCAACCCCGATAAGATATTGTAATAATTTTATTTAGAAACTACTTTGATCGAAGGATAATTCCCTCCTTTTCCACCTGAAGCCGCATCAATTCTGATGGTATTGATTCCCTTCGAAATCAACACTTTCTTAATGGCAAATGCCCTTTTGTTGTTGAGTTTGACATCAGCTTCTTCGGAAAATGCGGTAATTTTTATCTGAAGATTAGAATTCCCGTTCATTAAAGCAGCAAGACTATCTACCACAGGTAATGAGGCTGAACTTAGCTCAAATGTTTTGTCAATGTATTGAATACTTTTGAAATCAAATGATTTTCCAGCTGCTTCGCTTCCAGCCAGATAAGAGGTTAACAAATTAAGCTCGGAAGGAGCAACCGGTACTACAGATTTTAGGGAATCTTTTTTTACAGTATCCGCAGCTATGGTTGCCAGAGAATCAGCAAACTGGAGTTCTTCATCAATTTGTTCCGTTTCATCACCTTCACTTTTCGAAAAACCAAAAGTGCCGTTGGTTACCCAATAAAAATATGCCAAGCCAGCCAATACAATCACCGCAAATAATGCAATAAGTACTTTTTTATTTAAAAATGTACCCGATTCCTCCACTTCATCATAACTACTGGCTTTTTTCGGCTCTTCAATTGTCATTTCTTCGTTTTCCTGCTTTTTGACACTTACAGGTTCAGGCTTTTTCAAAGGAACGATTTTGGCGGACAGCAATTCCTGCAACCCAAGAGCAGGAACCATCTTTTCCATCAGATTTTCAGGTGCTTCTTTTAAAAGTGCTTCATGGTGTTGTTTCAGAAAATACACCATCTGGTCTTTATCCCATTTTTCAGATTTCAATTTCGAACCCAAATAATCAATCAAAATCGTTGCGGTAACTCCGGAAACCAAAACAGTGGTATTTTTGCTGGTACCGGCATAAGAGCCAATCATACTCAGCAGCGGACTTTTATATGCCGGAAATATCTGACTTATGATTTTTGTTCCGTCGTTAACTATATTGTTAAGATAAGCTGAATTAGACAACTTCGAGGTCCACCCTTCTTCCAGCCCACTTTTTTTGTATTTTTCCTGAACCTGATTATAAAGCATACCGGCACTCATATCACTGTTGCATCGTCTGATCAAACCGGCCACTAATGTAAAATGTACACCCTTGAGAGCAGTTTCAACATCTCCCATATTATCAGAGATGTTAGTTTTTAATTTTGATATAAATTCAGGATCAACCAATCGGTTAAAGCTATCAAAAAGATCCATTTTCTAGTCTAAAGTTTTAAATTCGAATACAAAAAAACGAAAAAATCATGGTTTTACCTATATTTACTGCACGATTATATTTTTTTAAAAAGAAACAGTATTCAACCAAAATAAAAAAATGGAATTAGATAATTCTCAAAAACAAAGGAGCCGCGATTGGTTTGGTAAAACAGGGAAAGATGGATTTATTTACAGATCCTGGATAAAAAATCAGGGGTATCCAGCTCATCAGTTTAAAGGTAAACCGGTTATAGGTATTTGCAATACCTGGTCAGAAACAACGCCTTGCAACGGACATTTCAGAGAAATTGCCCAATTTGTAAAAAACGGGATCTATGAAGCAGGAGGTTTTCCATTGGAATTTCCGGTGATGTCGCTAGGTGAAACCATCATCAGACCCACTGCAATGCTATATAGAAATCTGGCATCTATGTCTGTGGAAGAGAGCATAAGAGGAAATCCATTCGATGCGGTGGTCCTTTTGACCGGTTGTGACAAAACCACTCCATCGCTTGTGATGGGTGCTGCAAGTGTAGGCCTACCTACAATTGTAGTACCAGGGGGGCCAATGCTCAATGGCAAATTTCAGGGACGAGACATAGGTTCAGGCACGGATGTTTGGAAATTTGCCGACGACCTCCGTACGGGAAAAATGTCGGAAGAAGAATTTGAAGAAGCTGAGGCTTGTATGAGCCGCTCAGCCGGGCATTGCTCTACCATGGGTACTGCGTCAACAATGGCGGTGATGTGTGAAGCTTTGGGGCTGACTTTACCCGGGCTAAGTGCAATTCCTGCAGTGGATTCCCGTAAAAAAATGTTGGCTCACATGAGTGGAATCAGAGCGGTGGAAATGGTTAAAGAGAATCTTACCATCGATAAAGTTTTAACCAGATCAGCATTTGAAAATGCAATAAAAGTTAATGCAGCTGTGGGGGGGTCAACCAATTTGATTTTGCATTTACTGGCCATCGCCAAAAGAATGGACGTAGAATTGAATCTTGAAGACTTTGATGATTTGGGAAGCAAAATTCCGCTTTTAGTCAATCTGATGCCTTCAGGAAAATACCTGATGGAAGATTTTTATTATGCCGGAGGTTTACCAGTTGTAATTAAAGAGCTTTCTGAATTGCTTAGAAAAGACTCCATATCGGTTAATGGTAAATCGATAGTTGAAAATTCTGCCAAAGCAAGAAACTGGAATACAGAGGTTATCAGCCCAATTGCCACCCCACTGAAAAAAGAAGCCGGAATTACTGTAGTAAAAGGGAATCTTTGTCCCGATGGTGCGGTAATCAAAATTTCTGCATCGACCGACAGTCTGTTGGTACATAAAGGCAAAGCGGTTGTTTTTGAAACTATTGAAGATTATCATGCCCGAATCGATGATCCAAATCTTGAGATTGACGAAACATCCATAATGGTCCTAAAAAATGTGGGTCCAAAGGGCTATCCCGGAATGCCTGAAGTTGGCAACATGGCTTTACCAAAAAAACTGATTGAAAAAGGAGTAACTGATTTGGTAAGAATTTCTGACGGCAGAATGAGCGGTACTGCATTTGGTACAGTATTTTTGCATGTGAGTCCCGAATCGGCCATTGGTGGTAACCTTGCGTTGGTGGAAAACGGTGACCTGATTGAAGTGGATGTTCCTAACAAAAGTTTGAATCTGGCGGTAAGTGACGAAGAATTGAAAAAAAGAAAAGTCAATTGGAAACCACTCGATTTGGGATATGACAGAGGTTATGCAAAACTTTATATCGAAACCGTAAATCAGGCTCACCTGGGTGCCGACTGCGACTTCCTGGTAGGTAAGTCGGGAAGTGAGGTAAAAAGAGAATCACATTAGAATTTGAAATTCAGAACCGAAATAGAACCAAAAAACGGCAGTTTTGAGATAAATCATCAGACTGCTGTTTTTTGTTTGGGTTCTTGCTTCAGTGATGTTATCGGTGGTTATTTATCAGAAAACAAGTTCAATTGCCTGGTAAACCCATTCGGAACAGTTTTCAATATCAAATCAATCGAAAAGCTTTTTGATTATTCACTGGAATTGAAAAATATTGATGACCAACTTTTTATAAGTAATGATGAAGTATATTTTCATCATGATTTCCATTCCGAAATAAGGGCTACATCAATGGAGATGTTAAAAATATTGATTGAAGAAAAATGCCGGTTAGCAGGAGATTTTCTAAAAAATGCTGACGTCATTGTGATAACCCTGGGCACTTCATGGGTGTATCAAAATATTGAGCTTCAAAGCATTGTATCTAATTGCCATAAAATATCTTCTTCCATTTTTGAGAAACAGTTATTAGGGATCAATGAACAGTTACATATTTTCGGAAATATTTTTAAAAACCTAAAAAAAATCAACCCCAAAGTCAAATTTTTACTCACCGTGAGTCCGGTGAGGCATACAAAAGATAGCCTGGAATTGAATGCAGTTTCAAAATCTTATTTGAGAAGTGTGACCTATGAGTTAACTCAAAAGTTTCAGGACGTTGAATATTTTCCTGCTTTCGAAATCATGACTGATGACTTACGTGATTACAGATTTTATAAAGAAGATCTCATCCATCCTACCGAGGTAGCAGAAAAATACATTCTGGGTAAGTTTTCAGACAGACATTTTTCTGAAAAAACTCAAAAAATAATTTTGGAATGGCAAAAAATCAAAAATGCACTCAATCACAAGCCATTTAATCCGGGAAGTCAGGCACATATAAGTTTTCTCAAAAAAACTGAAGAAAAAATAAAAGAATTTTCGGAATATTTTGACACGACTGATGAACAGAATTTTATCCAAAAACAATTAAAAAGCCAGAACTAATTAGGCAATGAGCCTGTTTTTGAAAATAGATTAACATAATAATGGGAGAATTTACCGTAACAAAAGAAAAAATATTAAAAGCCCTTAGTACCGTTGAGGAACCTGATCTGAAAAAGGATCTCGTGACCCTCAACATGATAAGCGACGTGGAAGTTGGAGTAAACCAAATCAGTTTTACCGTAATTCTTACCACTCCGGCTTGTCCGTTAAAAGAGCTTATTAAGCAACGTTGTGTCGCTGCAATTCATGAGCATTTGGGCGATACTTTCGAAATAAAAATCAACATGACTTCCAATGTGACCAGCATTTTATCGCAAAATGTCATGCTGCCAGAAGTCAAAAATATCATAGCCATTTCTTCAGGAAAAGGCGGAGTGGGTAAATCGACAGTAACAGCCAACCTTGCTATGGCATTGAAAAAGTCAGGAGCCAAAGTAGGAATTATTGATGCTGATATTTCGGGTCCATCTATTCCTATCATGTTTGGAGCACAGGACTTACAACCGATGGTTTCGGTTAAAGATGGCAAAAACCTGATTGCCCCTATCATGCAGTATGGCATAAAAATGATTTCCATTGGTTTCCTGACGCCACCAGATAGTGCGGTGGTATGGCGTGGACCGATGGCCAGCCAGGCACTTCGCCAGTTTTTTAATGATGTAGATTGGGGTGAGTTGGATTATTTGTTACTCGATTTGCCTCCGGGAACTGGCGACATACACCTTACTTTGGTACAAACTGTACCCGTAACAGGTGCTGTGATTGTAACCACTCCCCAGAAAGTTGCCCTGGCCGATGCAACCAAAGGAGGGTCCATGTTTTCCCAACCAAACATTAATGTTCCGATACTCGGAGTTGTTGAAAATATGGCCTATTTCACACCCGCAGAACTCCCTGAAAACAAATACTATATCTTTGGACAAGGGGGTGGTGATCAGATTGCGGCGAAATTTGATGTGCCGGTATTGGGTCGGATTCCACTGGTTCAGAAAATCAGGGAAGGTGGCGATGAAGGCCGCCCGGTCATGATGGATGCGGAAGATGCCAGTGCTATTGCATTTTCTCAGACAGCAGAGAAACTTGCTCAGCAAATCGCTATCAGAAATGCAAATATGCCGAAAACTGAGAAAGTTAAAGTAGGTGCCTGATTTTTGAAAATAATGTAGTTTTTCTTAGAAAATCTGAATATTACTCACGAAATTTATTAAACTTTAGTGTCTGTTGATACTAAAGTTTTTTTTGTTTTCAATAACCTTATATTCAGCCAAATAAAATGTCAACTACAAGACGAGAATTCGTAAAAAATGCTGCCATGACCGGTTTAGGTCTGGGTCTGCTTCCTGACACATTCGCCAAAAATCCTTTCAATATCATTTCGCCCTCTGATCAATTAAAAGTTGGTCTTATCGGATGTAAAGGTATGGGGTATTCCAATCTGCAAAGACACCTCAAAATTCCGGGAGTAGAATGTATCGCACTTTGTGATATAGACCAAAGCGTGCTAAATGAGCGTGCCACTCAGGTCGAAAAATTGCAAGGCAAAAAACCTGCTCTTTTTGGCGACTATCGTAAACTTCTGGAAAACAAAGACATAGATTATGTAATTGTAGGAACACCGGATCACTGGCATTGTCTCAACATGGTTGGTGCTTTGGAAGCTGGAAAACATGTATATGTCGAAAAACCAGTAGCAAATACCATTCAGGAGGCTACCATCATGAAAAATGCCGCTAAAAAATACGGTAAAATAGTTCAGGTTGGACAGTGGCAAAGGAGCGGCCCTCATTATGAAGATGCCATCAAAGTTGTAAAATCAGGAGAACTGGGCAAAATCAGATTGGTAAAAGTATGGGCCTATCAGGGATGGATGAAGCCCGTGCCGGTGCTGCCAGATACCCCTGTCCCCGAAGGCGTAGATTATGACATGTGGCTGGGTCCGGCAACTAAAAGGCCTTTTAATGCCAACCGATTTCATTTTAACTTTCGGTGGTACTGGGACTATGCCGGTGGCTTAATGACCGACTGGGGAGTTCATGAAATAGATATAGCTCTATACGCCATGGGAGCCAAAGCACCGATTTCCGTAGTGGCATCCGGCGGAAAATTTGCCTATCCCGATGACGCATCCGAAACTCCTGACACCCTTCAAACGGTGTACCAATATGACGGCTTCAATATGCTGTGGGAGCATGCCACAGGAATCGATGGTGGCAATTACGGCAGAACTGAAGGTATTGCCTTTATCGGAAATAACGGCACATTGGTGGTAAACAGAGGTGGCTGGGAGGTTATTCCGGAAAGATACCGTGAAAATAATGAGGTAAAAACCAGAATTGAGGCGAGGAAATTCGATAAAAAACCAGAAGATGATTATTTACTTTTCCATTGCCAGAATTTCGTGAATGCAATCAGAAATAACGCCCCGGATACACTAAAATGTGGAATTGAAACAGGTAGTATTGCCGCAATCAATGCACAGATGGGTAATATTTCTTATAAACTCGGAAGAAAAGTTTTTTGGGATGAAAAAAATGGCAATTTTATTAATGATAAAGATGCCAACAAACTCATAAATGCCAATTATAAAAATGGCTGGAAACTGCCGGTTTTATAAATTAGGATAATTTTACTATTTCTGAAAGGTATGGTTTTTGTGATTTTAAAGTTTTAAACCTTTTTTTTCATGAAAAGCCATATCTTTTTGTCTTTAATGTTTATAGTATATTCATGTGTTGAAAAAGACAATCCGCAGGCATTTGACATTAAAAAATCACAGAATGCCTTTTTGATGGAAGTAAATAAAATCAGAAAATCTGGTTGCCAATGTGGCGATAAATTCTATCCTTCGACCACGGGGCTAAGTTGGGACAATGCCCTTGAAAAAACAGCAATTGCACATAGTGCCGATATGGCTATCAACAATTTCTTTTCTCACACGGGTTCTGATGGTACCTCGACATCAGAAAGAATTTTAAAAAGTGGCTATATTTTTAAAAGTTTCGGAGAAAACATCCAAACCAACACAGGTTTTGAACCAGATGAAGTTCAAATCATCAATAACTGGAAATTGAGCCCCTCTCATTGTCAAAATTTGATGAATCCCAATTTTAAAGATATGGCCGTGGGCAGATATGGAGCTTACTGGACACAAATTTTGGCCTCAAAATAAACTAAAAACACTTTTTTTTGTTATTTTTGTGAAGACCAATTCTAAATAATAATGCACGAATTACTCATAAAAGTCGAAGAAGCCCTCAACAACGTCAGACCATATCTTATTGCCGATGGAGGTAATGTTGTGGTTACTGAAATCAAAGAGGACATGACGGTAGTTTTAGAATTTACGGGCTCATGTGGTTCATGTCCCATGTCTTCAATGACCTTTAAAGCAGGGCTGGAAGAGGCTATTTTAAAAAATGTTCCTGAAATTAAGAAAGTAGAAGCCCTGAATCTTACTTTGGCTTAATCAATTAGATTTTATTCAAAAAAAATATCTTGGGTTGTCATTTTCTAAAATGGCAACTTTTTTTTTATAACTTGCAAATTATTTTAATCACTCACACCAGGGTTATGAGCAAAAAAATAAAAATTGGGATATTTTTTGGAGGTCCATCCAGAGAGCGGGAGATATCGTTTATGGGCGGACGTACCGCATATGAGCACATTGACCGCAGATATTTTGAGCCGGTTCCAATTTTTGTTGATAGCATTGGCAACTTTATTAAGGTAGAGCCTGAGACACTCTATGAGCCTGATATCAGGAGTTTTTATCCTTCACGCAATCAAAACAACGGCTTCAAGGTTTATATTGAGTCACTTGGTCCTCTACGCGATACGCAATTATACAAGCTCATTTATAAAATAGGTTCCCAAATAAAAATTGAGGAATTAAAAGAACACATTGATTTCGCATTTGTCGTTATGCACGGACCATACTCCGAAGACGGTAATATTCAGGGACTTATGGAATGGCTCAATATTCCATATATGGGTCCTGGGATATTGGGTTCAGGTGTGGGTATTGACAAACCTGTTCAGAATAAACTGATGGAGTTGGCCACTGGTCAGACCAAAAAATACAAAACCATCTCCAAAGATTTCTGGGAAAATGCCGATAAATCTAAAGTCTTTTCTGAGCTGATTCAGGAGCTTGGATTCCCTTTGGTGGTAAAAGCCCCGCATCAGGGCTCTTCTATTGGCGTGGCAATTGTGAAAAAACGCAGCCTCGAGGAATTTTCCAAAGGCATGAGCCAATGTTTTTTTGAAACAAAAATCTCCAAAAAAGACTGGTCAAAACTCACTCACCGTCAGAAAAAAAATCTGATGGAAAAAATGTCAAATCTCGATGAAGGTATCGGCTTTCCGGTTGTAATTGAAGATGATACCATTTACCATCCTGCAGAATTATTTAAATATTTAGACAAATATTTAATTAATAATGATTTTGCCATAATTTCTTCTACCAATGCCGAAGATTACGTCCTGATAGAAGAGTTTATTAGTGGGCAGGAATTTTCGGTGGGCGTGATACAGGATGATTCCGGAAAGGCATTTGCACTTCCTCCGGCAGAGGTTTATGGAGAGATTCAGACCTTTGATTTTAAGTCTAAATACAAATCATCAGTAAGTAAAAAAAGGATTCCTGTAGAAACCAGCAATCATAATCTGGAAGTGATTCATGAAAAAATCCTGAAGGCTTTCGAAATAACTGGAATGAGCGTAATCAGCCGAATTGATGGGTTCATTACTCCTGAAGATGAGGTACTTCTGCATGATCCCAATACTATCCCGGGCATGTCGCCGGCCTCGTTTATTTTCAAGCAAATGGCCGAAATTGGCTTCAATATCACTGATGCCATCACCTATCTGGTCAGGCAGTCGGTGAGGGAGCGTATCAGATCCGGAAAAAATATCAAGTCATTGAGAGATTTATTGAAATCAATTGATGAAATGATAATGACTGCCAAGCAAAACCCAAGGAAAAAACTTGCGGTACTATTTGGTGAAAATGAAGAAGAATATTCAACAGCCCGGAAAGCCTACGGTAAATACGGAGGTAATGAAGAATACGAGCCTGTCGCAATTTGTGCTGCAAAAAATGGCGGTAAATATCGCATTCCACTCAATCTGATGTTTAAGCCTGACATCATGGAATTTGGTATGTCGATTGGAAAACCAAAACATCCCTTCATTCAGAAAAACATAGACCAGGTGGCAGCAATCAGAGAGTTTTATGTTGGAAATGTAGATTTCAATGTATTTAAAGTTTCTGAAGATGAATTTGTCAGGAACTATCAGGCTGTATATGATTGCAGCAAGCAAAATCTCGAGATAAGATAATACATGGCGAAAAAGGTAAAATTTTATGCCGTTTGGAATGGCCGCCAAACAGGGATTTTCAATACTTGGGAAGAATGCAAAAAACAGGTGGAAGGTTTTGATGGGGCACAATACAAGTCATTTGAGAGTAAAACTGAAGCTGAAAATGCCCTCAAACGTAATTATTTTGCAGTTCTGAATCCATCCGCCAAACAAAGTTCCAACGGAAAATTAATCAAAACACCAAAGCCAAAACATGAAGCTTTAGTAGTAGATGCTGCCTGGAACACCAAAACCGGCGATATGGAATATCAGGGCAAATATTTACAGAATAAGCTTTTTGTATTTAAAAAAGGCCCTTTTCAAGACGGCACCAACAATATCGGTGAGTTTTTGGCGATAGTGCATGCTTTGGCTTTTTTAAAACAACATAATTCCGATTTACCTATTTATTCTGATTCAAAAACGGCTATTTCCTGGGTAAAAAAGAAAAAAGCTAACACCAAATTGGAGCCGACAGGAAGAAACAATGAGCTATTTGATTTGCTCGAAAGAGCCGAAAAATGGCTTAGAGACAATAATTTTTCCAATAAAATCCTGAAGTGGGAAACTGAAGACTGGGGTGAAAATCCTGCTGATTTTGGCCGAAAATAAATCATGTTCAGATTCAAGCAATTTACAGTAGTACAGGATCATGCAGCCATGAAAGTCTGCACCGACGCCTGTCTGTTTGGTGCCTTGATTGAGACTGTGAATCATCAAAACATCCTGGATATCGGTACAGGAACAGGCTTATTGGCTTTGATGATGGCTCAAAAAAATCAAAATGCTGTAATATCAGCTATAGAAATTGATAATGAGGCCGTTATTGATGCAAAATATAATATTGAAAATAGCCCATTTTCGTCAAAAATTGAGCTTTTTCATACTTCTATTCAAGAATTTCAGCAAAACAAAAAATATGATTGCATCATAAGTAATCCGCCATTTTTTCAAAATAACCTAAAATCGCCTCACCTTGCAAGAAACAAAGCATTGCATAATCATTCACTTACCCTTTCTGAACTTGCAAATATCATTATGCAGCTTTTAGTGCCAGAGGGAGATACCTGGATACTACTTCCTCCTTACGAAATGTCAGTTTTCAGAGCAGAAATTCAAAATTTTGGCTTTGCTCCAAATAAAAAATTTGTCGTAAAACATGATCCCTCAAAAGCTCCCTTCAGGGAAATATGCTGTTTTTCAAGACTAACTACGGGAAATTGTATCCAAGAAGTCATTAATATTTATGAATCAGGTATATATTCGGCAAGATTTGTGGAATTATTGAAAGATTATTATCTGATTTTTTAGAACTTTGTACCAAACGTATTTACATGAAAGAAAAAATTGATATTTCGGTAATCATTCCCCTTTTTAACGAAGATGAATCCCTGAAAGAACTTTTCACCTGGATCAAAAAGGTGATGACCGAGAATGCATTTTCTTTTGAAGCGATATTTATTGATGACGGCAGCACCGACTCCAGTTGGCAGGTAATCAAAGCATTGAAAGCCGAAAACCCCGAAGTAAGGGGATTTAAATTTTCCAGAAACAATGGTAAAACGGCAGCATTGCAGGTAGGTTTCAATGAATGTGTCGGAGAGGTTGTAATCACTATGGATGCCGATTTACAAGACAGCCCGGATGAAATTCCTGAGCTCTACAAAATGATCAAAACTGACGGCTTTGATCTGGTATCGGGCTGGAAACAAAAAAGATATGACCCTATTACCAAAACCTTGCCCACTAAACTTTTCAATGCCACAACACGCTATATTTCAGACATTTATCTCCATGATTTCAACTGTGGACTAAAAGCCTACGACAGCAAAGTAGTAAAAAATATCACCATTTATGGTGAAATGCACCGCTACATTCCGGTGATAGCCAAATGGAATGGTTTCAGGAAAATAGGTGAAAAAGTAGTTCAACATCAGTCCAGAAAATACGGCGTGACCAAATTTGGTCTGGAGCGATTTATCAATGGCTTTCTGGATTTACTTTCCATTACATTTGTCAATAAATTTGGCAAACGGCCCATGCATTTTTTCGGACTATTCGGTGTTTTGTCATTTTTTGCGGGCACATTTATTACTTTCTTTTTAATTGCCGAAAAACTGTATTCCATCTATCAGCAGCAACCTTATCGTAATGTCACCGACAACCCTCTATTCTTTCTGGCACTCGTTGCGATTCTGATCGGCTCTCAGTTGTTTCTGGCGGGATTCCTCGGAGAACTCTTTGTAAAACAAGGTGTTACAAAGAACGATTACATTGTTTCGGAGGAGGTATAAGCTTAAAAATTAGTTTTAGTTGGTAAGCATACTTTTTATAAAATAACATTTCTTACTCCAGAGATCCTTTCCGGGACTTTAAAAATTCATTGATCCAGAAAAAAACTTAATTAGCTATAATTTTAAAGTTTCCTTCTTAACGTTCGCACCAAAACACCTTTGGATTTTTACCCAAAATCAGTAAAAACATCTTTGGATTTTTATCCAAAATCAGCAAAAACACCTTTGGATTTTTACCCAAAAAAAGTAATTTATCTATTCTTTTTTTGAAATTTGACCGAAAAAAATAGCCGATTGGAATGAATTTCAAATCAGAAAAAAACACATCTATTACCTCCCACAAATCTATTATTCCCTCTCATCTTTAATATTCCGCCTATTTTAGCTAATTTTGTGGTCTGAAGGCATGAATCGCTTTTTGGTCTTCAAACAATTTTAATTTAAAATCAGTATTTACATTATTACTGTCATTATTTAGTGAAAAATATTCGGAATTTCTGTATTATCGCCCACATAGACCATGGAAAAAGTACTTTGGCCGACCGCCTGCTTGAGTTTACTGGCACTGTAACCGCCAGAGAAATGCAGGCTCAGCTGCTCGATGATATGGATCTGGAGCGTGAACGAGGCATCACCATCAAATCACATGCGATTCAGATGGACTACCTCCACGAAGGCGAAAAATATACACTTAACCTTATCGATACTCCTGGCCACGTGGATTTTAGCTATGAGGTTTCCCGCTCTATTGCAGCCTGTGAAGGGGCTCTTTTGATCGTGGATGCAGCCCAGGGGATAGAAGCCCAAACCATCAGCAACCTGTTTCTGGCTTTGGATCACGACCTCGAAATCATCCCGATAATCAATAAAATTGATCTCCCTGGAGCCATGATTGAGGAAGTAAAAGACCAGATTGTTGACTTGATAGGTGTAGATCCCGAGTCAATCGTATTGGCCTCGGCAAAAGAAGGAATAGGTATTGATGACATACTTCATGCCATTGTAACCCGCATTCCTGCACCGAGTGGAAATCCTGATGGAGAACTTCAGGGATTGATTTTTGACTCGGTTTTTAATTCTTACCGAGGTATTGAGGTAATTTTCAGGGTTAAAAATGGTAGTATAAGAAAAGGGGACAAAGTAAAATTTGTGGCCACTGACAAAGAATATGTTGCCGACGAAATTGGTAGCTTAAAACTTAAAAAACTTCCCAAAGATGTAATCGAATGCGGAGATGTGGGTTATTTGATTTCAGGCATAAAAGTAGCGAAAGAAGTAAAAGTTGGGGATACCATCACACATGTTGATCGCCCTTCAAAAGATATTATCAAAGGTTTCGAGGAGGTTAAACCCATGGTTTTTGCGGGTATTTATCCGGTTGACACCACAGAGTTTGAAGAACTTCGTGAGTCAATGGAAAAACTCCAGCTCAACGATGCCTCTTTGATTTGGGAGCCTGAAACCTCTGCTGCTTTGGGCTTTGGTTTCCGTTGCGGCTTTCTGGGTATGCTGCACATGGAGATTGTACAGGAAAGGTTGGAGCGGGAATTTGATATGACCGTAATCACCACGGTGCCGTCGGTGAGATTTATTGTCAACACCAAGCGTAATGAAACCATTCAGGTGTCTGCTCCATCAGAAATGCCTGATCCCAATTTGATTCAGTCTATTGAAGAACCCTATATCAATGCTCAGATTATCACCGCTTCTGATTATGTGGGACCTATCATGAAACTCTGTATGGATAAGCGTGGTGTTGTTAAAAATCAGGTTTATCTTACTTCCACCCGTGTTGAGCTCACTTTCGACATGCCGCTTTCCGAAGTGGTTTTTGATTTTTTTGACAGATTAAAAACCATTTCAAGAGGTTATGCCTCTTTGGATTATTCGCTTGCAGGTTATCGGGAATCCAATCTGGTAAAACTTGATGTTTTGCTCAATGGCGACCCCGTAGATGCACTCTCGGCAATCGTTCACCGCGACAAAGCTTACGAATGGGGAAAGAAACTTTGTGAAAAACTCAAAGAACTTTTACCTCGTCAGCAATTTGAGATTGCGATTCAGGCAGCTATTGGAGCGAAAGTAATAGCCCGTGAAACTGTAAAAGCCATGCGTAAAGACGTAACCGCCAAATGTTATGGTGGTGATATCAGCCGGAAGCGTAAACTTTTGGAAAAACAGAAAAAAGGCAAAAAACGCATGAGACAAATTGGCTCAGTCGAAGTGCCTCAGGAAGCATTTATGGCTGTTTTAAAAATCAATTGATTTTGGTACTTTTTATTTTAAAAATATTAATCAACCGAAGTTTTTAAATCAAAATTTAATATTTCAATAGTATTCGATTAATTTTGAACTCGATTTAATTCTAAGCAAAAAAAATATATATGGCAGAGGTAATCAGAATGCCCAAGATGAGTGACACCATGGAAGAAGGCGTAATAGCCGCATGGCATGTGAAGGTGGGCGATGTAGTAAAATCAGGCGACATTCTTGCTGAAGTTGAAACTGACAAAGCTACCATGGACATGGAATCTTATAATGAGGGTACCATTCTATATATTGGGGTTGAAAAAGGACAAGCTGTACCCATTGATGCCGTGATTGCGGTTATAGGTTCCGCTGGTGAAGATTTTAGTTCGCTTATCAGCGGAGGTTCAGCTCCCGCAAAAGCCGAGGCTGCACCTGCTCCTGTAGCTCCTGTTGTTGAGAGTACTACTGCAACCGAAAGTATTGATACCTCAAATATCAATGCCAAATTGGTAACCATGCCACTTTTAAGTGACACCATGACCGAGGGAGTGGTTCATAAATGGCTCAAAAAAGTAGGTGACACCGTCAAATCAGGTGATATGCTGGCAGAAATCGAAACCGATAAAGCCACGATGGAAGTAGAAGCCTACGAAGATGGTATTTTGCTATATCAGGGTGTGGAAGAAGGAAAAGCAGCTGCGGTCAACTCAGTAATTGCAATTATTGGTGAGAAAGGTGCCGATTTTGAAACTTTGTTAAAAGCACATAGTACCCCAGCAGCAAAAACACCTGCTCCTGCAGCAACTGTTGCTGTACCGCAGGATGTACCAAAAGTTGAAGCCCCTCAGGCACCAGTTAAAGAAGCCGCTCAGGCACCAGTTGTTAACAATTCGGGTAGAATACTTGCCTCTCCACTTGCAAAAAGTCTTGCAAAAGAAAAAGGAATTGATCTTTCTGCAGTTGCCGGTTCTGGTGAAGGGGGAAGAATAATAAAATCTGATGTTGACAATTTTGTTCCTTCTGCAAAACCTGCCGCATCAGCTGTCTCAGCTACAGTTGCATCAGTTGCCGCAGGAGTTGAAAGCTATGAGGAAGTTGCTCTCACTCAGATGCGTAAAGCTATCGCCCGTAGTTTAGCCGAATCACAATCGACAGCAGTTGACTTCCAGCTTACTATGGAAATCAATATGGACAAAGCCATTGAAGCCCGCACTGTGATGAATGAGGCTTCTCCGGTAAAAATCTCATTTAACGACATGGTATTGAAAGCCTGTGGAGTTGCTCTCAAAAAACATCCAAATGTAAATTCATCATGGAGAGGCGACCACATTCGTCGAAATGCCCATGTACATATCGGTATGGCTGTGGCAATTCCGGAAGGACTGGTGGTGCCTGTAATCCGATTTGCGGATACCCTTCCACTTTCTGTATTGGCAGCAACAACGAAAGATTTGGGTGGAAAAGCCAAAAATGGCAAACTTCAACCTACTGACTGGGAAGGCAACACTTTTACTGTGAGCAATTTGGGAATGTTTGGAATTGAATCATTCACTTCCATCATTAACAATCCTAAAAACGAATCTTGTATTCTTTCCGTAGGAGGTATCAAAGAAACTGTAGCGGTGAAAAGTGGGCAGTTTTATGCAACCAACATCATGAAAGTGACGCTTACTTGTGACCACCGTGTCGTGGATGGAGCTACTGGTGCGGCGTTTTTAGTTACTTTGAAAGAACTTTTGGAACAGCCATACAAGTTGCTTGTTTAATAATATTTAATCAATCCCTCTGATAAACTCAGAGGGATTATTGTTTTCAGACCAAATGGAAAAAATCAAATCAACCACCGTTTTAGGGATTTTACATAATGGAAAAATAGCCCTGGGTGCTGACGGACAAGCCACTATGGGCAACACCGTAGCCAAATCCAATGTAAAAAAAGTGAGGAAACTGGCCGGAGGAAAAATTTTGGCGGGTTTTGCAGGCAGTACTGCTGATGCATTTACACTTATCGAGAAATTTGAAGAGAAAATCAATTCATTTGGAGGAAACATGAAGCGTGCAGCCATCGAATTGGCCAAAGAATGGCGTACAGACCGTTATCTGCGTCGTCTGGAAGCCATGATGATAGTCGCAAATAAAGAAGAATTACTGATCATTTCAGGAACCGGTGACGTATTGGAACCTGATAATCAAATAGCCGCTATTGGCTCGGGGAGTATGTATGCTCAGTCGGCTGCTTTGGCATTAAAAAAACACGCTCCTCATCTTTCTGCCTTTGAAATGGTAACCGAAGGACTCAACATTGCTGCAGATATCTGTATTTATACCAATCACAATCTGGTTATTGAAACTTTGGATTAAATCATTAAATTTGATTTTTAAAATCTTCAATGGAACTCGTAAACGAAAATATCAGAATTCTTAGAACCAAAATGGGTCTAACCCAGGAAAAGTTTGCAGAGTTATTAGGCGTAAAACGCTCACTGATAGGAGCCTATGAAGAAGGAAGGGCGTTTCCTCCGGCAAATAACCTCATGAAACTTTCCAAGGTATTTAATGTCAGTCTCGATGAGTTAGTCAATGTTTCTTTCGAAAATAAAATCAAAAACACCCAAATCAGGGACGAAGAAGGCACTTTGTTTTTCTCAGGTGAAAGAACCGAAACCCGACCATCAAAGGTAAATTTTGAGGCTTCTTATGGAAATTTTGATTCCACTGATGAAAAAAAATCTGACTCCAGAGGAATACCTTATATAAAGGCTGTTTTGTTTGAAAAATACATGTCCAATCCAGATTTTGGGCAACTTTCTGAAGGCCTGCCTTATTTGCAGCTTCCCTTTCTTTCAAAATCAAACCTGACCGCCTTTGATTCCCCAAATGATTTCTTAATAGAAAATAGTATTCTGATTTGCGAAAAACTTCATGATAAATATTATTTCCAGGAAGGGCAGAATTATCTATTGGTGACCAGAAACCATGGTTTTATATACAGAAGAATCTATAATCAACTCAATTTCAAGGGAGTATATCTAGCCAGTAGTGATAAATCAGGAATACCAAGCCTTGAAATATCTGCGGTAGATGTAAAGGAAATCTGGAAAATCGAAGCTTACTTTTCGAAAAACCTCCCGCAACCGTCCCCATCGCTGGAAGGTATTAGAAGAAAAATCGAAGACCTTAAAACCGAAATTGACTTTATGGATGACTTTCAATCCAGGAAGTGATTTTTGATGGTTTCACAAACAAGGCTTCCCCAAGCAAATACCACATACCATCCCCAAATTCTAAGTGAATCCCTTGCTTTTTAGGAAGAGACTCAAATGCTTTTTCGGTGATAAAATCCCCGGAATAATAATCCTTCAAAAAACTGTTAAGCTTGGAAAAATCAAAATTTTCAACTACTCTATTATTGGCGGTGAGTTTAAATTCTCTTTTCTCAAAACTTCCCAAAAACTTATATTTCACCGTTTGAGAAGGGTCAATCCTCCAAACCTGTATCTCCAGAGGTCTTTCAAGAGTATTTTGTTCTAAAACCGCCTGATGAAATTCTTCTATAAAACTTTTCCATTGTTTTACATTTTTGGGATAAAATGCTTCCTTCTCAAACATTATCTCCCAAAAATCCTCAGATTCCTGTAATTCGGTTGGAAAGGTTTTTTCGGTTTTTCTTAATATATTTTCAAAGTTGTTAGCCCAATTTTGCCCAAGAGCCCCTCTCAAATGTAAAGAATCATCTATTGAAAACCCCTCTTCCAATATTTCTTCCTCTGTTAATTGATCTCTGTCAAGGTAACTGAGTTCAAACTCATATTTTAGTTTTTCTTTCGAAAGCTCTATTTTGATTTCTATTGCGTGGGCATATGGAGGGGGCTGTAGCTCTGAGGTCTGAAATCTAATACGATATAATTTCATTAATGGTTCTGATTTTATCTACTTTTGCTGAGGCGGTCTCTGCAAAGTTTTTTACAAAAAATATCTCTTTCGGAACCTCAAATTTACTAAAAATAGGGGTCAATTCAGTCAAATCAACTATTTTATCCTGACTTTCGATTACCAACACAAGCTTTTGTCCAAGTTTTTCATCGGCTTTTCCAAAACAAAAAAAGCGATTGGGCCATTGAAAATGGTCGGCAAGTTTTCTTTCAATTTCTTCCAGCTGAATCTTTACTCCACCACTATTGATAATGTTATCGGCACGCCCTTTCAACACAAAACAACCTTTTCCTACGATATCTACCACATCGTTGGTTTGAACCCAATCGTTTTCAGTAGAAGAAGACAAAATACGAAGACAGTTGTTAGTATTAGCCTCAATATCAACACCTTCAATTGCTTTAAAATAATCATGTCCCTGACTGACATTTTTTAAGGCAACATGGCTGATGGTCTCTGTCATACCATAGGTCTCGAAAACCGGAAGTTTGGTTTCTATAACTTTGTCTCTGAGGACTTTATTGATAGCGGCCCCTCCTACTATAATTACTTTTGCTGATTTCAGAAAACGAAGGCCATTTTCCGATTCAAGGATGGTTTGCAATTGTAGAGGCACAAATGAAAAGAAATTTTTGCCCTGATTCTTTGTAATCAGGTATTCCATTTTCCCTAAAGAATCAAACGGATTGGAGGTAGGCTCTACCACTATTATGTCACATCCTATATGAGCCGCTCTGAGCAGCATCATCATTCCGGCGATATAATTTACATTGAGACAACAAAAAAACAAATCATCCTGATTGATTTTCAAGGCTTTTCGAGATAATTCTATCGAAGCCTCAATCTGGCTCCTTTTTACCAAAATCTCCTTTGGCCTGCCGGTAGAACCCGATGTCCTGAGTTCAAATACCTCCCGCCCTGAATTCCACTGGTCGAGCAATTCATTGACTTTATCAAAATAGTCATTGGCAGGGTCGGTATTAACTATTTCTCCTTCTTTTGTAATATATAACATGGCTTATTCGAATACTCTAAGGGTATTGGTATTGGCCGTAAAAGTAACATTATATTTTTTAAGAGCACTCGGAGCAGGGCTTTTACTTACAGCTCCTGATTCTTTAAACTCTGCACCGTGATTGGGACATTGAAATATAGATGAACTAGCCACATATTTTATGGTGCTCCCTTCATGGGTGCATTCCGACGAAACCGCTATCCAATTATCATTCAGAGTTCTGGCAATGATTATTTTTTTATCTGAAATCACTACGTACCCTCCTTTGGTTTGAAGTGCTTTATAGGTTTGAGCTGAAATATCAATCGAAAAATCAACTTTGCCGGTATTTCCTCCTGGATTTGGATCCGGAATTTCGGTCTCACTGCAACCCTGGAGACAATTCATCAGCATGACTGCTCCAAAACCAACACCTACTTGTTTAAGAAAGTCTTTCCTGTCAATTGTACCAGTTTTACTGATCATAGTTTTAGGTAAATTATTAAGGTTATTATTTAATTACTAAAAATTACAGCGTCTTAGCTAAAACAATCTTAGAGATGCATCGGATATTTGAACCAACTTTATATTATAAAATTTTCTTTTGATAGAAAATTTTTATTTATCAGCATCTTGATTGTTTTTTAACTAAACGAAACTTTTAATACCTGCCAAAAATAATATTTTTAATCGAATATCTTTATTTTTACATCTCAAAAAACATTTTTGGAATCATTATGTTTTTAAACTGAAGAGAAAAACTTTTGACTTTTTAAAAATAATATCACAAACCGATTGATTGTGACTGACTCACTTGAAAATAAGAACGTATCAAAAAATCCTGGGCTGATTGGCTACGCTCATACTGCAGGTAGTGCCGTAATCAAACCCGAAGACATGGGCAAAGTAAAAGGAAAAGCCCAAATGGCCATGCGGCAACAAACTCAGGATCAACTCAATAAAATAATTCGTCAGATTGAATTGCTCGGAAGGCAAGCTCAGGAAATTAACGACCGCATCGAGGTTTCAGAGAGGATTTATGATGCTCTGATGAACTTTGAGCCGATTATCAATCATCATTATTATCTTTATGAAAAACCCGACGGCAATGATGTGCTGTCAATGGTGGCACCCGAAGAATGGGGCAGAAAAATGCCTTATACCCGTTTTTTGGCAAAAGTATTCCTCATGGCTGATCACACATGGCAGGTAGAATTTATGAATAACGAAGACATAGAAATAGATTTATAAAAAGTAAAAAACATGAACTATTGGTTAGTAAAATCAGAACCTTTTAAATTTTCCTGGGACAAATTCGTTAGTAAAGGTGGCGATATGTGGGATGGCGTCAGGAATTACGCAGCTCGCAACAACCTGGCTGCAATGAGAGTCAATGACCTTGTCCTGTTTTACCATTCAAACGAAGGGCTGGAAATAGTTGGCCTGGCAAAAGTAGCGAAGGAAAGCTACCCTGACCCTACCGCCGACGACCCAAGATGGGTGGTGGTTGATCTGGTTCCGGTTGAAAAATTACCGAAAACTGTCACCCTAAAAACTATAAAATCTGACCCAATATTGTCAGGAATGGCTCTTGTGAAGCTTTCGAGATTATCGGTTGTTCCTGTAAAACCCGAAGAATTTGACCGAATAATGATTTTGGCTAATGAAAATTAAATTTTTTCTATTTTTCCTTATACTGAGTACATTTAGTTTTGGGCAGGAAATGCTCCAGATAGGAATAACTGGCTCAAATAACCAGATAAGAGTAATAAATCTACATGAAGACGGCATGGTGTTACTGGACAAAGCACCCAACGGCCTATTAAAAATAAAAAGAATAGACAAAGACCTCAACATGGTGTGGGATGTAGAATCAGAGCTGCTTTCAAAAGAAAGTTTCCTGGAAGACTATTACGACGGCAGGTTTTTGTACATCCTTCTTGACCAACGCAACAGTGACAATTACAGTGTTCTGAAAATTTCGGCTTCATTTGCGGCCATCCAAAAAATAAATATCAAAACAGTAGCCAATTTTGAGCTATCACATTTTAAGGCAAGTACCAAAAGTATCTGTCTGGGTGGAAGTGTAAAATCAGAACCGTTTCTGATATTTATGGAAGAAGGCTCCAACATACCGAAATATATCACTGCCAATCTGAAAGGGGAAGCACAGATACAATCTCTCGATTTTACAGATGAAAAGGTAGTTGTTAATTTCCTGAATAAAAACAAGAAAAAAAGCCAGATTGTAGTCAGAGAATTTAGTTTTTCAGGAAAAGTATTAAATACAGAACAGATTCAGAATACCGAAAAATATGAATTTTTAAGTGTAAAATATTTTCAAAATACTACCCAAAGGCTGCTTTTGGGCAACTATGGGTTTGGAAGCACCAATTTAGATGGGATAAAAAGCTCGCAGGGAATTTATGTAGTTGACCTTAACAACGCTAACAAGATCAAATATTATAGTTTCGAAAATTTTAAAAACATCTTCGGGTTTCTTACGGATAAACAACAGGAAAGACTTAGAAAGCAGGTAGAAAAGAAAAAAGACAAAGGCAATGAATTTATCTTTAATTACCGGCTGACAATCAATGAGGTAATTCCGGATGGGGATAATTTGCTGATTTCGGCCGAAGTGTACATGCCTGAATTCCGGAACAACTCAATGAGCACCCCGTATTTAGGTGGAAATACTTTTTATCCTTCTGGCTTATGGGGCAGGCAGTACCTTAGCAATTATTATTGGATGAACAGCCCGGCATTTTGGGGATACCGGAACCGAAGTACACAGATATTTGATGGATTCAAATATCTGGAAGGCACTTTAATTTCCCTCAATGCCGACGGCAAAATCAACTGGGACAATGCCATGCTATACAAAAATGTGCGATACTATCAACTTAAAAGCCATTCAAAAGTGAGCATGGCTGCAGAAAACCCAATCGTATATTATGTTTCCGATAACAAGTTTTATATTTCCGAATTTGACAATAATGGGAATAAAAATCTTTTTAAGGAGTATGATAATGTAAAACTCAATTTAGGGTCCAAATCTAAAAAATCAGAATTTGAAAACCTGGAACACTGGTATGACAATTACTTTTTAAACTGGGGTGTTCAGAAAGACAATGATGCTAAAATTGGCTACAAGCAGGTTTGTTTCATTCAAAAAATCCCCATAAATAAATGAGAGTTTTCTTAATTTTGTTTTTACTTATTCCCGGGCATATTTTTGCACAGCTCATTCAAAATATTGAATTTGAGGTAGTTGGAAAACCCACCTGGCATACATTAGTACCCATGGGTGAGCACGGAACTTTATTTTTTATAAAAACTGATCAAACCAAAGCCAAAGTTTTATTTTTTGATAAAAACCTTAAAAAAAACTGGGAGAAAGATATCTTTCTGGACGTCGAACGATCGCCAACTGCCTATACATTTGATGCCAACAAAGCCACTTTCCTTTTTAGAGAAACGAGTGGCATGTTTTACCAGGTATTTATTTTTAATCTTGCCGACGGAACATTTAAAACTGAAGGATTTGAACTAAGAGAATACTTTGACGATCAGGACTTTGTAATTTATGATAACAAAATTATTCTGGCTGGTGCCACAGAAAATCATGCGGCATTTTATATCTATGATTTTAAATCAGAAGAAGGAAAACTACTGAAAACAGCCATCGAAGGCAAGGTGAAATTGCAGGAAATTGTTCCTGGGCCAGAATCAGGAGGGTTTAATACATTATGGCTGGTGAAAACTATGGGATACTCCAATGAGAAGAGAAAAAAAGGTGCATTCATAAAAAGTACAAGGCTAGCCTTAGCGGCATTTGATTCATCGGCAATTCTTATCAACCAAAAATCTTTGGAACAAAAAGCGGGAAATTTTCCGGTTACGGGTCAATTGATTTTCCGGGAAAACCAAATTGTGGGTATTAGCGGACAATACCAAAACATTTCCGGTGATAAAGGATTGTTTTACAGTAAATTTCCGGTCGAAAAACCAGGAAACGACATGCATTTTTATTCATTTAAAGAACTGCTAAAAGGGCAACCAGAATTCCAGAAGAAAGACCTGGAGAGCATAATCAAAGACTATGGCTTTCTACCACATCAGACCATTTCTTCAGAAAATGGTTTCAGTCTTGGGGGTGTGTTTTTTAAAATAGAAACCAAAAATGTAACGCAACAAATCAACAATGATAACGGGTTTTCAGGGAATAATTCAGGGTTTGGAAGAAACAATACCCGAACACAATCCAGGTCAGTATTTGCAGGATATCACTATTTATCGGGAATCCTGGCCAATATCGATTCAGAAGGTAATCTTTTAAACCAAAGCAGATTTGATTTAAATCAGATTAACCCACAACTAAAACAATCTTTAAGCTTCAATACCAAAGGCTCTGTGGCTTATTGTCTGAAAGGCAACCTATCGGCAAGTAACTTAAATATCGGTACCAAGCCTATAATATACAAACTCTCAGACGAGCAACCTAATGCCAAAAACAGGCCATTTCTACCATCATACAATGAGGTGAGACATTGGTACAACGAATATTTTATTGCCGATGGCTCAAAAAGCAGAATTGAAGTTTTACAAATGAAGCCTAATGAAAATCAAACTTCGGAAAAAAAGAAAAAAAAGAAAGCCGCTCCTACCTTTACCCAGATCAGAAAAACGATTTACCTGACAAAAATAGCTTCAGGACAATAAACATTTGTATTTCAGCCTAATCTTTGCTCTCATTTCTTTCGGTTTTGAATAAAAATTCGGAATTTTGCACTTTATCAAATTTCAATTTTGAATGGTTCGTTTTTACGTATATTTATTGATCATTTTACTGGGATTTTCGGCTTGTACCGATCACGCCAGAGATGAATTTAATATACCGGTCCAAAATCTGAACCAATCGAATAATAACGAGCATTTGGCGGCTCTCAGCATACTTTCCGATGCCATCAAAAACAATCCGAGCGATCCGGTTAACTATTACAAAAGGGCTTTACTTCATTATAATATCCAAAATTATAAAGATGGTCTGGTAGATATCACCCGTGCCGAAAAACTCGATCCGAACTCTGGCCTCTATTTATTTTTTAAAGCCAAATTTGAAAGCTTGCTCAATATACCTACAGCCCTGAAAAATGCACAGTTTGCCGAGTCTCAAAAATTTGACTCCCCAGACTTGTATATACTTTTGGCTGATTTATATCTGAAAGAAAAACAATTTGGCAAGTCGCAGCATTATATGCGTAAGGCCGAACAAGCTTACCCTTACAACGCCGATTTGTTTCTTGTAAAAGGAAAATATTACGCCCGACAAGCTGACACCCTTACCGCTATAAATAATTTTAAGAGAGCCCTTGCTCTGAAACCTCATCGAATCGACGCATACGATCAGATCATCAAAACCTACAATGCAGCCAGAATGCCCGATTCGGCCTTGATCTACAATGAACTCGCTTTGAAGAAATTTCCTGATTCACGGGAATTGGTTTATAATAAAGCCCAGATTCTTGAAAATGTGGGAGCCCTTGACAGTGCCACGAAAGTTTATAAAAGGTTTCTGGTATTGGAGCCCGACAGATATGATGTTCTTGAAAAAGTGGGAGATATTTATTTCAGAAAAAAGAACTACGCGGCAGCATTTTTGGTATATGACAAATGGGGCAAAGCCCAACCCGAACAAACCAAAGCTTTCCTGAAAGCAGCCGGATGTTACGAGGTTCAGAAAAAATTTGCTGACGCTAAAAATTACCTTGAAAGAATCAGGACTGACTTACCCGAAGAAATTAAAATTAAAAGTGAAATCGACAGGCTGACCTATATTTTGGATGCTCAGGAAAACAGATACTATGATTATGGAGAATCCTACAAATCAGCCAGCCGGTCAGGAAAAAATAAAACCGTTGAAGAACCTGAAGAAAACCGCAGGATTTTTGATGAGAAAATTGGTACAATAGAAAAAATACAAAAACGCAGTCAATTGAATTTGGGTAGAGATACCACCAGACATTAAGAAAATGATAAACATTACATTACCAGACGGTAGCATTAAGAGTTTTGAAGAAAAGACCACCCCTATGGATGTGGCTCTTTCAATAAGTGAAGGATTGGCACGAAATGTACTTGCCGCAAAAGTTGATGAAAAAGTTGTGGATCTAAACACCACGATTACCTCTGATTGCACGCTTCAATTGTTGACCTGGAATGATACTGAAGGAAAATCTACTTTCTGGCATTCATCTGCTCACCTCATGGCTGAAGCCCTCGAGGTGCTATATCCCGGGGTGAAATTTTGGGTGGGGCCTCCGGTTGAAAACGGGTTTTATTACGATGTTGACACCAACGGAAAACCTATTTCGTCAGATGACTTCAAATTGATTGAAGACAAAATGATTGAGCTCGCCCGTCAGAAAAATGAATATGTCAGAATTCCGATTTCGAAAGCCGACGCATTAAAATATTTTAAAGAAAAAGGAGATGAATATAAGATAGACCTTTTGGAAGGATTGGAAGACGGTAACATTACCTTGTACAAACAAGGAAATTTCACTGATTTGTGTCGCGGGCCGCATATTCCCAATACCGGATTTATAAAGGCAGCAAAAATCACCAATGCTGCGGCTGCTTTTTTCAAAGGTGACCAAAATAACAAAATGCTTACCCGTGTGTATGGAATTACTTTTCCTAAAGCCAAAGAGCTGGAAGAATACCTTACCATGATAGAGGAAGCCAAAAGACGTGATCACAGGAAATTGGGAACAGAGCTGGAGATTTTTACCTTTTCCGAAAAAGTTGGAAAAGGCTTACCGCTATGGTTACCAAAAGGTGCTATGCTGAGAGAGCGTTTGGAAAATTTCCTTAAAAAAGCTCAGCTTAAGGCTGGATATTCGCCGGTAGTAACCCCTCATATTGGGAGCAAATTATTGTATGAAACCTCAGGACACTGGGAAAAATATGGGGAGGATTCTTTCCAACCCATAAAAACTCCCGAAGAAGGAGAGGAATTCATGTTAAAACCCATGAACTGCCCTCATCACTGTGAAATCTTCAAATCAAAACCCCGTAGTTATAGGGATTTGCCTTTAAGACTTGCTGAGTTTGGCACTGTTTACAGATATGAGCAAAGTGGTGAGTTGCATGGTTTGACTCGCGTAAGGGGATTCACTCAGGATGATGCTCACCTTTTCTGTACCAATGACCAGGTGGAGAATGAATTTAAAAAAGTAATTGATTTGGTGCTTTATGTTTTCAAATCACTTGGTTTTGAAGACTTTAGTGCTCAGGTATCATTGAGAAGTAAAGAAAATCGCACCAAATATATAGGGTCCGATGAAGACTGGGACAGAGCTGAAGCCGCAATTCAGAAAGCTGCTGATGAGAAAGGCTTAAAAACCGTGGTAGAGTATGGAGAAGCCGCATTTTATGGTCCTAAACTAGACTTCATGGTCAAAGATGCCCTGGGCCGAAAATGGCAGTTGGGTACTATTCAGGTAGATTATAATTTACCAAAAAGATTTGATTTGGAATATGTGGGTGCCGACAATCAAAGACATCGTCCGGTAATGATTCACCGGGCTCCATTCGGCTCTATGGAACGCTTCATAGCGATATTGCTCGAAAACACTGCCGGCAACTTCCCGTTCTGGTTATCTCCTGAGCAAATTGCGGTATTACCGATATCAGAAAAATTTGAGGATTTTGCCAATGAAGTATTCTTAACTTTACAGGAAAATGACATCAGAGGCTTTATTGATCTCAGAGCAGAGAAAATTGGCCGGAAAATCAGGGATGCGGAAGTTGCAAAAATCCCTTTGATGTTAATAATTGGGGAAAAAGAAGCACAGGATGGCAAGGTTTCTGTAAGAAAAAAAGGCGAAGGCGATGTTGGTACTTTTTCGATAGAAGAATTTATACAATACGCTAAAAATGAAATCAATAAAAATATACCCAAATTTGGGAATATTTAAAAAGTAAATAATAAATTTGGGGCAAATTGGTAAAAACCCAGGTATCACCATAAACAGAATTAATGGCAAAAAGCATGAAGAGACCGTTTCGTCCACCGGTTAGAAAAGAGGACGAACATAGAATTAACGAAAAAATCAGAGGTGTAGCTGAGGTACGCTTAGTAGGTGAAAATGTAGAGGTTGGCGTGTACCCTTTTTCTAAAGCAATTGAAATTGCACAAAGTCAAAACCTGGATTTGGTTGAAATCGTACCCAACTCTGTACCGCCTGTTTGTAGAATAGTAGATTATTCGAAATTTAAATACGAACAAAAGAAAAAGCAAAAAGAACTTAAGGCGAAGCAAGTAAAAACCGTAATTAAAGAAATCAGATTCGGTCCTCAAACTGATGACCATGACTTTGATTTCAAACTTAAACATGCCGAGAACTTCCTCAAAGAGAACTCAAAAGTGAAGGCTTATGTGCAGTTTATAGGTCGCCAGATTGTATTTAAAGAGCAGGGCTTCCAGCTTTTGGAAAGATTTGTAAAAGCACTGGAGGATTTAGGTAAACCAGAGGCTCCACCAAAATTAGAAGGTAAAAGGCTGAATGTGATTATCGCACCTAAGCCTAAAAAATAATAAAAAAGCCAATCCGGAAGGGTTGGCTTTTTGGTTTATTAAAAAAATCTAAACTTCCAGGGACAATTTTAAGTGGCCCCCTAAACCTTGTTGAATTATCTTCATTAAAGTTGACAACCTAATATCAGAAGCATTATTTTCAATTCTTGAAATATAAGATTTGTTAGTGCCACATTTTTCCGCTAATTGCTCTTGAGTCATTCCTAATTTATTTCTTGCTTCTTCCAAAAGAACTCCCAACTTGAAGGCTTCAAATTCTTGCTCCCAAGCTTCACGAGAAGGCACCCCTTGAACACCATATTTGCTGTCCAAAATTTCATCTAAAGTTGTAATTTCCTTTTCCTTGCTCATACTCTTCTTTAATTTTAATTGCCTTTTCAATTTCATTTTTAGGAGTTTTCTGAGTTTTCTTTTGAAAACCATTTCCTAAAACCACAAGATTCATTTTATCAAAAAAAGAAAAAATCCTGTAAATATTGGAGCCGACCTCCACCCTTATTTCATAAATACCGTTTGACCCTGTAATATGCTTAAAATACTTTTCAGGAACTTTATATGTGGTTTCAATAAGTTTTAGAGTCCATTCAATTTTTCTTTGAACAGTGTCATTTTGTGCTTTATAAAAGTCCAAAAAGTAGTTTTTGTATGCAATTACTTTTCTTTCCATATACAAAGTTAACCATTCAGACAACTTTTGCAAAGATTATGAAAAATAATTAAGGAAATGTTTACTAAAGCTTTGATTTTAGTACTTCATAAAAAGCTTTTTTGGCTTTCCCTTGTCTATCCCAAAGCAGCGGATAATTGATCCTTCCGGGAATCGGATAGTCGTTTTTCCAGGACATCTCATCTTTTACGCCCCATACCGTAATCCTGTCTAGCATATCTCTTTTTTTGTAAAAAATCCTAAATAATTCAGCATAACGGTCCGCTAGTTTTTCGTTGATATCTTCGGGCAAACCACCTCTGTAAGGATCCAGGTAAGTCTTAAACTCTTCATTCTGAAACTGTTTGTGCATAAAACCTTGTCCGATAATCTGCCCTTCTTTGGTAACCGGCAGCACATCTACGTCTAATTCGGTAATCATGACTTTTATTCCACAGGCAGCATAAGCATCTATGGCCTCTTCAATGTATTGATTTTTAGGATAATTAAGCCCCCAATGCCCCTGAATACCCACACCATCTATCCTTATTCCGGCAGCTTGTAGCATTTTAACCATTCGTACTATACCTTGTACTTTAGCAGGTCTCCAGGCATTAAAGTCGTTGTAATATAGCTCAGTATTGGGAGCAAATTTTTCAGCATATTTAAAAGCCAGTTTGACCATTTCATCGCCACTCCCTACCCCATTGACCCAAAGAGTGGGGCGATAAGAGCCATCGTCATCAATCACCTCATTGACCACATCCCAGGCATTCACTTTTCCGGCGTAGCGACCAGCCATCAGTTTGATGTGCTCTTTCAATCTTTCCTTAACCTCCTCCTGTGATTTTAATGTGCCATTTTCATTTTTAAAAAACCAATCCGGGGTCTGGTTATGCCAGATGAGTGTATGCCCCACAATAAACATCTTATTTTTCAGGCCAAAATCAACAAAGGCATCGGCTTGTGTAAAATCAAAAACACCCGGCTTTGGATTGACCACCTCGGCTTTCATTACGTTTTCGGGGGTTATCGTATTAAACTGACTCAGCACAATTTCCTGAGAAACCTTATCTCTGCCCGATACTATAGCATGATTCACCGCAGCACCCATCTTGAACGCATCGGCATATACTTCTTTCAATTTTTCTTTTTGCCCAAAAGAAAATAATGGCATGATAGCCAGCAAAATAATTTTTGTAATTTTCATTTTTTATGGTTGAATAAATATAAAAAACAAACTCAAAGAGCTAAAACTGCTTCAATTCCCCTTAACTCCGCTTCATCAAAGTTTTGATTTTCAACAGCTTTTAAAGAATCTAAAAGTTGACTCACTCTGCTGGCTCCAATCAACACCGTAGTGATTCTTGGGTCTTTGAGCAACCATGAAAGAGCCATCTGTGCCAAACTTTGTCCTCTTTCTTTCGCAATCTCATTGAGAGCTGCAACCTGAGTGATTATTTCCGGCGTAACTCTGTCTTTTTGCAAAAAGCCTGTTACTTTTCCCGCCCTGGAGTCATCAGGAATACCATGAAGATATTTATCAGTCAAAAGCCCCTGTGCCAAAGGTGAAAACGGTATGCAACCTACGCCATTTTCTTCCAACACATCGAGGAGACCTTCTTCGGGGTCACGTACCAGCATAGAATACTTGGGCTGGTGAATCAGGCATGGCGTGCCTAAATCTTTCAAAATAGCCAGTGCGGCACGGGTTTGCTCAGCATCATAGTTGGAAAGACCCACATAAAGTGCCTTGCCTTGCCTTACCAGTGTATCCAGTGCTCCCATGGTTTCCTCCAGGGGTGTTTCAGGGTCTGGCCGATGCGAATAGAAAATATCAAAATACTCCAACCCTGTACGTTTCAGGCTCTGATCACAGCTGGCAATCAGATACTTACGCGACCCCCATTCGCCATATGGTCCGGGCCACATCAGGTAGCCAGCTTTTGAAGAAATAATCAGTTCATCTCTGTAAGGCAGGAAATCTTTTTTTAGTAAAACCCCGAAATTTTCCTCAGCCGAACCCGGAGGCGGGCCATAATTGTTGGCGAGGTCAAAATGCGTAACACCTTGATCAAAAGCGGTTCGGAGAATAGCCCTGAAGTTTTCAAAAGTATCGACTCCGCCGAAATTATGCCACAAGCCCAAAGAAATTTCAGGTAGTTTCAGCCCACTTTTCCCGCAGCGGCGATAGTTGATTTTGTCGTAACGTTTTTCGTCAGCTAAATACATAATTTTAATTTTACCACCAATGGTGGACGGTTTGGTTAAAATATTTCTTATAAATTTCCTTAACAATCGTCAATTCCTCGGCTGAAAGTGCCGGCTCATTCAGCGATTTCAGATTCTCAGTGATTTGCTCAGGCCGTGAGGCTCCGGGAATCACGGTACTCACCTCGTCAAACATCAGAATCCATTTCAAGGCCTTTTGAGCTAAAACTGCTTTTTCACCAAAAAGAGCCTTTAATTCTTCCACCGCTGCCAATCCGGTTTCATAATCTACACCTGAAAAGGTTTCCCCTTTGTCGAAAGCTTCGCCGTTTCGATTAAAATTTCGATGGTCGCCGGCTTCAAATTTGGTTTCTTTTGAATATTTACCCGAAAGCATCCCACTTGCCAAAGGAACTCTAACAATCACCCCAATATTTTTCTTTTTGGCCTGCTCAAAAAACAATTCGGATGGTCGCTGACGAAACATATTGAAGATAATCTGTACCGTTGTAACATTTTCATATTCAATGCCTTTCAGTGCCTCCTCGATTTTTTCAACACTTATGCCCAAATTCTGAATCTTGCCCTCAGATTTCAGTTTTTCAAATTCTCCGAAAATCTCCGGGCGGTAAAACACTTGTGTGGGCGGGCAATGCAACTGAATCAAATCCAAGGTCTCCAATTGGAGCCGTTTCAGGCTGTCTTCCACATATTTTCTCAGTGCAACAGGCGTGTAACCCTCGTTTACATGTGGATTTATCTGACGGCCACATTTGGTGGCTACAAAAAACTTCCCTTTATGCGATTTTAAAAATTTCCCGATGGCTTTTTCTGATTCTCCTTCGCTGTACACATCTGCGGTATCTATGAAATTGATTCCCTGTTCTGCAGCCTCATTGAGTATTTTTTGAGCCAAATTATGGTCAAAATCGCTCCCCCACTTCCCTCCTACCTGCCAGGTTCCCAGGCCAATTTCCGATACTTTTGAACCTGTTTTCCCTAAAATTCTATAATTCATTCTTTAAAATTGGTTGAAAAATCAAAATTACGGAATCATTGATAAAATAATTAGAATTAAAGATAAAGGATTTTGAAAAGCAGAAAGGTTTAATCAATTTTACTTTCTTAAAAACAAAACATTTTGGATAATTTCGTACCCCTTGCCGAACGCCTCCGGCCACGCACGCTGGATGACTACATAGGTCAGGAACACATCCTGGGCAAAGGTAAGGCTCTCAGAATAGCCCTGGAAGCCGGCTTGTTGCCTTCCATGATCCTTTGGGGACCGCCGGGAGTGGGTAAAACCACGCTTTCACTCATGTTGGCCGAGATTACCAAACGGCAGTTTCACAGCCTGAGTGCCATCAATGCCGGGGTGAAAGATCTCAGGGAAATCATCAATAAGCCTTCCGGCTTGTTCCCTCCTATCTTGTTTATCGATGAGATTCACCGGTTTAATAAATCACAGCAAGATGCCCTGCTAGGTGCGGTTGAAAAAGGCAAAGTGACCCTGATAGGTGCCACCACCGAAAACCCCTCTTTTGAGGTTAATTCGGCACTACTTTCACGCTGTCAGGTATATATCTTAGAGGCTTTCGGAGAAAAAGAACTGATGGCCTTACTCAAAAGAGCCCTGGAAAAAGATGAATGGCTGCATAGTAAAAATGTAAAAATCATCAGCACCGACTCGCTTTTCAGAATCAGTGGCGGCGATGGCCGCAAACTGCTCAATCTGCTCGAACTGGTGGTCAATGCACAAGTAGGACAAACTGAGGTGGTCATTGAAAATGAGCTGGTGGAGCAAGTAGTACAGAAAAACCTGGCCCGATACGACAAGTCAGGGGAGCAGCATTATGACATTATATCGGCTTTTATCAAGTCGCTAAGGGGCTCTGACCCCAATGCGGCATTGTATTGGATGGCACGCATGATTGTGGCAGGTGAAGACCCGAAATTTATTGCACGCCGGATGTTGATTATGGCCTCCGAAGACATCGGCCTTGCCAACCCCACTGCCATGATGGTAGCGAACAGCTGCATGGATGCCATCATAAAGATTGGATATCCTGAGGGGCGGATAATACTTTCACAAACTGCGGTATATCTGGCCACTTCACCCAAATCCAATGCCTCTTACCTGGCCATTGACAACGCCATTGTATTGGCTGAGCAAACTGCCCATTTGCCGGTTCCGGTGGACTTAAGAAACGCCCCCACTAAGCTCATGAAAGAGATAGGCTATGGCAAAAATTATAAATATTCGCATGAATATGCCGGAAATTTTGCTCAACAAAACTTTCTGCCCGACGAGCTCAAAGGCAAAAAAATTTACGAACCCGGCAACAATGCCCGCGAAAACGAGATCCGACGGTCGCTCCAAACCTGGTGGAAGGAATGGTATGAGTATTAAAAAAACGGAGCCTCCCAGCTCCGTTTCCAGTTTACTAAACCCCAAAACTCACTGAGAAGTTGAAGTTTCTTCCATCTGAAGGCCATATTCCCGGACCTGGGTAAAACTGAGGTCGCTTGGTGAAATATTGCTTATCAAAAATATTATTAGCATTAAGTTTAAAGACCATGTTTGACCCAACCCGGAACGTTTGGTTAAAATCAAGCAAGCCATAAGCAGGTACCAAACCTACCGAACCCGTAGCAGAAGGCGTTTCGGTATTCAGGGCATCGGCATAGCTTTTGGCGGTATAGCTGTAAAGTAACGTTCCACTGTATTTTTTATGTCGAAGCGTGAAGCCGTTCCGACTGATGATGGGTGGTGTGCTCTCCACTTTATTTCCTTTTATCGCCACGTTTTTGTCACCTACTTTTATATTGCCATTGATATATCGTGCATCGATATAGGCGGTAGAAGTAAATAGGGTGATATTGGTACTTTTTCCGGTCTTAACTTTATACTCAATGAGTGATTCCAGACCATTGGAGTAAGAGTCACCAATATTGGTTCTCAGAATATTAAAGGCTGTACCGACCTCTTCATAGGCGATAGTTCCTGAGCGTTTCCGGTACATCAAACCAAAATAATTAATGTCCACCTTCCAGTTCTCATTCTGTACTCTGTAGCCCAGCTCGGTATTCCAGCCTTTTGAATCCTGAATATAAGGGTCGGTTTTTTCATAAACAGAGCCAGGAATCAAATCCTTAAAAACGATAGGCCTGTAAGCTTGCGACCATCCGCCATAGAAATTGGAGTTTTGGTTAATTTCGACCTGAGTATTTATACCAAATAAAGGAAACTTATGATTCATCCTGAAAGGCACCAGCTCAGCATATTTCAGATAACCGTCAAACTCCGAGAAGCCATTTTCTAACCTTATGCCCGGACTTAAGATTAATTTTCCCGCTATTTTAAACTGATTTTCCAGGAAAAGGGCTACATTTTTACTAACCAGATTTAAGTCGCGGCCAAACTTGCCTTCAATGCTCAAATCATAGTCAGTAGCGGCTGTACCACCACCCTGCTGTCTGCGGTGCAGATCATTCCAAAAACCCTGAACTCCGGCCGCCAAATTACCTTCAACTTTACCCAATTTATAGTTATGCATTACTCTAATTTCAGAATTATGCGAATGGTAATTGTCAATATCCACCTGACGCTTAGCATATTGAAGTGTTACAGGGTCTATCGCATCCACCACATTAGATGGCTTGTCAAACATCACACTGTTGCGTTGACCATAAACCGCCGAAGTAAGCCAGGATAATTGTGTACGATCAGAAAGTTTCCAGTTGAGCGTAAGTGAAGGGATATAGATATTGGGTTGATAATAATTCCTGTTTCTGATGGCCATGGTGGGGTCTTTCTCAAACATGGCGTCAGACAGAGGCCCTGCCAACTGAATCACATAATTGGAATGTGAAACGTCAAGTTTGGCCGAAAATCGCTCACTTGGTTTGTAAATCACCTTGATCGATTCCGCATCTGAATCGGAAGCCGAAGATTCCCTGTACCCCTTGAGAGACCTTTTGTTGGCATAAATAAAATACCTGAATTTCCCGAGCTTACCCTGAATCTCGTGGTAGGTGCTCATCAATCCAAACGACCCTATCGTATTGGTAGTGAGGTAAGAAATCTTTTTATTGGTCATAGGCTCTTTCGAAATATAATTGAGCATACCGCCAAACTGTGAGCCATATTGCAGGGAGCCGGTACCTCGCACCAGCTCGATGTTTTGAACGGCCTCCATAGGTAACGAAAAATGACTCGCAGGGTATCCGTAAAGGTCAGTATTGGTGATCACACCGTCTTTTCTGATGTTAAACTCCCAACCCCGGTGTGGGTCAAGACCACGGGCGGAGATATTGATTTGGTTGCCAGTACCATCCATGTCATAAATAAATATTCCGGGTACTTTAGAGAAAATCTGGCGGGGGTTTTTGTCGGCCACGCTGGCATCAAGTCCCTGAATTTCTATCTTTTCAGTCTTTTTTCCGGAATAAATATAAGTCCCCTGCACATTGGGAAGGGTTTGCATGTTGTATTCTCCTTTTTGTGAAGTTACATTCAATGGACTTAAAAATAAGGTGGTATCGTTTTTTACTTGTGCGGAAACTGAAACAGATATTATGAAAACTGAAAGAAAGAATTTTATTTTCTTCATTTTATAAATTATTTATTCAAAAAATTGACCCGGACTATTTCCTTTAAACCTATGGGTACTATATCTCTCGTCCGGAATCTGCAAATGAAATTAAAAAAAAAGAGTATTTTAATAATCGTTTTGAACCATGTAAATAAGCATCAAATTCATAAGCAGAATTTTAATAATATGAAATCAATCATACAAAAATCGCAGGCACAAATTCAATTAGCCATCACATAGTCAAGTCTTTACAAAAAAGTCAGCTAAAAATTGGAGGCGGGGAATGATGAGAAAGGGTGATTTGACGGTAAAAATTATTATAAGAATACTTAAAATCAGAAGGCTGAAAATTCCAGAAAAAAACAAGGAAATGTGCGTCGGTGTTGTAATAGATTTTACTAAGATTTTTCAGAAAATCATTCAATGAAGTCAATGGGGATTTATGGGAATCAAAATCCTCCGAAACCTGCCCCAGCATTTCGAAAACACCTTGCCGGGTAATGTTTTCTTTTTTAAAAATGGTCACCAGGGTATCTCCCGTATAGAATTTATTTTCTGACCTGAAAAAATCACCTTCAAAAACCACCAGCTCACCGGTCATTTCTGAAAATTGAACATCAGACAAATACGGCAATTGAAAGGGCACTTTTACCACCAGTAAGTTGTCATTTCTTTCAAATAACACCTGACCTTCGGTGGTTTTGGTTTTTTCAAAAATATAATATTCAAAAATATTTTCTCCCAACAAAAATGCAGCGAGAAAACCAGTCAAAACTATTTGAATAATCTTTTTGATAACAAAAGAAATTTAAAACCTAAAACCCAAATTTAAGGGGTTAATGATTTAGAAAACATGAATTTGGTCAATTATTTGCCAAATTACTTCCAAACTTTCTTGAAAGAAGCAAAAAAACCATAGTTATCATAAATAAGATCCCCCTGTTCTATCCCTACACCGAGGTTGAAAGTGCCTGACCAATATGGGGCGGGAATCTGGGCTTTTATACCGAATGAAAGCTGATCGGCGTATCCAAAATTATTGAAAGGCGAGCCAAAGTTTCGGCCATAAGAAAACCTGGTTTCCAATTTCACAGAGTTAATTTTTGATTGTAGTCCAAAATATCCCACTTTTAATCTGTTGTTGTTGGTAAACTTTGAATCATCTCCTATACTTTTTTCATTGCGTATCTCCGGGTTTGGAATCATCAGCGGCGTGCCGATCGTAAGGTCATTGTAAGACCAGCCATCGAGGTACTGCATGTGGTTAAAATAAAAATTTTGGTTTCTGCCATAATGTCTCCCATAAAAACCAATCAATCGTAAAAAACCCGACCTGTAGATACCCTGATTGGTGGTATGTAAAAATTCTACCACTACTCTGTTAATTTTAGCTTCCGGTTCTTTGATTTGCAACGAAACCCCATAAAGGCCGTCATCGAGATTAGTCAGGCTACTGAAGGTTTGACCGGTTTCGAAAATCAATTGTTTATAAATCAACCACTTATACTTTTCCAAATTTATTTCACCTCCCATATCGATCTGTCCAATATGGTTACCGAAGCGGTTTTCCAGGTCAAAATCAGCATAAATAGAATCAGGAGCCGGGTTGGTAACAGGAACCAAAATGTTGAGATAAGTATATAAATCAGAGGGAAATTTCCCGTTGATATACCTTGGGTCGGAAGGAGGAATTTTATATTTCGGGATGCCGCCCCACTGAGCATTGTGCAGCATGCCCCCATAAAGCTTTATTTTGGATTCTGGTTTACCCAATCTTACATACAGACTTTTCTGATGCAAATAATATTTTTTTACAGAAGTCTGATTCCCAAACCAACCATGCGAAAAATGAGCTTTTAAGTAAATCCTGTTGGACAAAAAACGGGTATATTCAGGTATTCCAAGCTGTATTTCAGGAATTGGTAAAGCATTGCCCGACCAGGTGATTGACCCACTGCTTAAAGTCGAATCCAAAAAACCATGAATCTGCTTTTTTCTACCCAATAAAAGAGCCCAGTTTTTGTATTTTAGATTATAATAAGCCTCAGGAATCACCACTTTGGCTTGCCCACCCGTGACAATGGCCATATCAAAACCATAGGATGGTATAAATTTCTTTTTAGAAGTATCAAGTTTTGAATAAAGGTTTTGGCGAAAAAGCAAAGTATTGGAAACACCGGGGATGGCCCCGAATTGATTGCTTCTTAACCAAAAAGGGATCTTGTTGTTGGTGGAATAATATCCACCGATTTCCATGGAATACACGTGTTTTCTGGAAGACTGGCCAAAAACCAACCCAATGCCCATAGAAAGCACAAGCAGCAATGCATATTTTACTAATAATCTCCCGGTCATTTGTTACCGATTGTTATTTATCAAGCGGTACAAAAAGTAAATCAAAAACCAAGCCAATTAAGACAAAACCCAGTGCATCAATATTGCAGTCAAATAGCCACCATAGGTGCCAATAGCATAACCCAAAACTGCAAAAATGACACCTATTGGTACTAAAGTAGGATGAAAGGCTCCAGCCACTACTGACGCAGAGGCCGCACCGCCAATATTGGCCTGTGAACCCACAGCCAGCATAAAATAGGGAGCTTTAAGTAATTTACTGGCCAAAACCACAAAAAACACATGCACAACTATCCAGATGATCCCCACCAAAAACAACCACATATTATCAGCTATAGCAAGCAGGTCCATTTGCATACCGATAGAGGCTACTAACAGGTATAACATCAATGAAGCGATTTTTGAAGCTCCGGCATGTTCGAGCTCTCTTACTTTTGTACGGGACGATACAATTCCAAAAACTGTTATCAGAAAAACCACCCAGAAAAATGTTGAAGTCAAACTAAATTTCGACCATTCGGGATGATTGGTTTTCACCCAGGGCGTCACTAAATCAGCAAGAAAATAGGAAATGCCGACAAATACCATTGAAATACCAAAAATCTTAAGAAAGTCGTAGTAAGAAGGAATCTTGTCGTTTTGCTTTGCAAGCTCGGCCACTTTGCTTTTCATCTCTTCGACTATACTTGCGTCGGCATTGAGCCATTTGTTGACTTTGGGGGCATTGGCCACTCCTATCAACAATACAGCGAGCCAGGCTTCTGCCACCAGCACGTCAACAGCTACTGTTTGAGAAAAAACATACGCCGATGGTTGCAATATCTCTTTGAGTGCGGTTTGATTTGCCCCACCTCCTATCCAACTGCCGGCGATAGTACCCAATCCTTTCCAGACTTCATTTTCTGTACCCATCATAAATACCTCGGGCTTGATCATATAAACGATTTTCACGGCCAGTGGCCCACCGATTATCACCCCAAGTGTACCACTCAAAAACACTACTAAAGCTTTCCACCCGAGTTTTTTAAGCATATCGATATCCAAACTTATCGTAAACAAAAACAAGGTGGCCGGTAATAAATATTTTGAAACAAATGGATAAACCTGAGAATTTTCACCTGAAAAAACACCTAAAGTATTGAGAAGGCCGGGTAAAAAATAACACAGTAATATAGGTGGAAAAAATGTAAAAAACTTTTGAAGTAAAGGATAAGGATATCTTGCGGCTTTAAAAACAGCCAGTAAAATAAAAAACAATATGCCTGCTACAACGGCATCGTTTGTAATTAAAACTTCCTTGTCCATTAGGGTATTTTTTGCCAAATATAGGCAGGAAAGGAGTATAAAAACAAAACACACAATCTACAAAACGAGATTGTGTGTCGCAATTACACTTCATCAACAAACTAAAAACCAAATAATATCTTTCTTATTTAATTTTTTTCAATACAAATATGCAAAAAAATAGGCATGAAAAAAATATTTTTAAAGTTTTTTCTTCTCATGCCTATTATCGCTGTAGGAGGGGGAGTCGAACCGCCCACGATGCAGTTAGCTAAAGAGCAAAATTTGGTGGTCAACCCCAGTCGACATTGGAAAAAACCCGTCCGGCTTTACTCTCTGTTTATCCTGAACTCACCACCCCCGAGACAGGAGGGCACGGCTGCCAGTTTCGTCATCCTACAGTATTTATCAGAACTTTATCGTTTCTCAAAAGAACAATGCAAAGTTAAGTCCATTTTTTTAATTGATAAACATTATTTATAAAAAATATCTATTTTTTAGTTTTCATTTAATTTTTTTTATGAAAATCTAAATATTATTTAAAAAAATATTGATTTTTGTATTCTGTACTAAAAAATATTCAGATGCTAAAAGAACAATTTGACGAAATTGACCTGAAGATTTTGAGATTATTATCAGAAGATGCAAAATTGTCGTATGCTGAAATCGGAGAAAAGGTATTTTTATCCCAGGGAGCGGTACATACAAGAGTAAAAAAGCTGGAAAATCAAAAAGTCATAACCGGCTCAGGGATAAAAATTGATGTAAAAAAACTCGGCTGGGACATTTCGGCTTTTTTGGGAATATATCTGGAAAAAAGCGAGCAATACGATGGTGCTGCGGCACAACTGGCCGAAATACCTGAAATAGTAAGTATCAACTACACTACCGGAAATTATAGTATTTTTGTGAAACTTATGTGTCGTGATACTGCCCATTTAAGGGAAGTTTTACATGATAAAATCCAAAAAGTGCAGGGAATTCAACGAACCGAGACATTTATTTCGTTAGAAGAAAACCTGTTGCGTAACGCACCCATTATTTGAATTGTGATTTTCAAAAAAAATGAAAAATAAGATAATTGCTTTAACCCTTTCAGGCATTATTTGGATGTCAACCAGTGTTTTTTCACAAAATTCTGTTTTACCTGAAATCTTAAACCAACCCTCAAAAGGCACTGTAGCTCAGGACATTATAGATATTTCTCAAAATTTCCTAAACGACCCATATCTGGCAGGTACTCTTGAAGGTCCGGAGGAAAAACTGGTATGTAAACTCGATGGATTTGATTGCTATACGCTGGTAGAAAACGCATTGGCACTGGCTTTAACCAAAAAATCGAATCAAAAAACAGAGGAAAACTATTTGAAAATACTTCAAAAACTAAGGTATCGAAATGGCAAAATTGATGGGTACACTTCCAGAATTCACTATTTTTTTGAATGGGCCAAGCAAACGGAAAGATATGGCTACCTTCAGGATTTGTCACCGATTTTTGGTGTAAAACTCAACAAAAGAATCGATTTCATGAGCCAAAACAGTAAATTATATCCGGCCCTTTCTTCACCGGAAAATTTATCAAAATTGACCTTGACTGAACAGAGTATTTCGAAAATACCTTTTTATTACATTCCGAAAGACAACTTCAGCAATTATGTTTCGCTAATCAAAGATGGCGATATCATAGCTTTTACTTCCGCAGTTGCGGGGCTTGATGTGAATCATGAAGGATTTGCAGTTTGGCAAAATGGAAAGCTCAAACTTTTACACGCTTCACTCGAAAAGAAAAAAGTAATTATTTCTGATGAAACCTTAAATCAATATTTGCAAAGAGTAAAAAAACACTCCGGGGTGCTGGTTTTGAGACCGAAAAATTAATCTTTCCATCTTACTTCGTAGATTTTTCCGTTGTGATTAATCGTAGAGAAGAAAACATTAGTTGGGCGTTTAATTTTGATTTTGCTATCTGTTCCTTCCCTAAATTCTTGTGATACCACATTCCTTTGATCTTTTTTGTGGAAAATTGCTATTTTATCACCTTTCTTTATTTTCAGAACAAAATATTTGGATGCTTCTTTGTTTTCTATTTTTAGCTCCGTGGTTTCTCCACTGAGTAATTTCAAAACAAGGTCGGCCTTTGGAAATCCCGAGCCAATAAAATTATTGGGCACTTGTGCATAATCACCTGATAAGCTGAGTATTGATTTGATCTCCGGCAATTTAAAAGCAGGATTTTTCTGTAACAAACATGCCACAAAACCTGTAATCAAAGGAGCCGCAAAGCTGGTACCAAATTCAGAAAAAGCAGTGAGATCCGGCTTAAGAAATTTTACATCTTCCCTACCTTTTGAGCTATAATTCATTTTTAGTCCATTTTGGTCATTGGCTCCCACACTGATGGCATTTTCTACATCTCCGGGGGTGGAAACGTACCCACCCCATGGCTTATTTTCGCCTTCATTGCCGGCACTAAGCACTAAAATCATCCCCTTTTTTTCGGCCGCTATTTTGGCAGCCTGGGCTATTACGGAAGTCTGACCGTCCATTTGCTCTGGCTGATAATTCTCTGCAGGGTTGGTAAATCCCTGGGCATATCCCAACGACGAATTGACCAGCCTTACACCCAGACTATCAAGCCACTCAACAGCTGCCAGCCAATTGTCTTCTTCCACTCTTGATTCACGGGTGGAGGATTCGGTTCTGGCCAGATAAAAATCGGCAGCCGGTGCCATCCCGATCTGCAATTTTCGTTCAAAATCAACACCCCCAATAAAACTCATAACGGCTGTTCCGTGAAATTCCTGGTCAGACTTCTTCTCTCCGTAAAAATCTTTTTTATCGGGAAAATAAAAATCCTTTACGGACTTAATCTGCTTATTTTTAAATATATGCGTCAATGTCTTATCAGAATTGGCATTTAAAAAACCACCATCTATCACTCCTATCGAAACGCCTCCACCATTAAGTCTATGATCCAAAAACGCCGGGGCGTTCATTTGCCCCAGTGCAAAACTGATATACCAGTCTTCGGTCGTTTTCTTGTGATTTGCATAAAAAAAGTCTCCAGTAAATGCCTTAATTTTGGCTATTCCAGGGGCCAGACTCAAAAATTCAAGTTGTTTTAAATCATCTATTTCCACTGATGCGGCATTGAGCCAACGACTCACATTTCTGATTTTTATATTTGCCTCTCTGAGTTTTTTCAGATCTGAATCAGAAGGCCCATAATCTGATTCCTGAAGAATTTCCAAATTTAACAATATCCTATTTTCCAGTGTCTTGGCCGATACCACCTCCTTTTTCTCAAAATCCCGCTTTTCAAAAAACACCCAATAGTTTTTTTGAGAAAAACCACAAACCGAAAATAAAAAAAGTGATAAAAAGAGGGTTAATCGTGTCAATGCCTTTTTTGTGTTTATTTTGCAAAAATAACATTCAAAACCATAAATGAGGTACGAAAAAATATCTCCGGCATTATTTATAAAAAATCGAAAAAAGATAAATTTAGGTGCCGGTGAAATAGCTGTTTTCACATCCAATGACCCGCTACCAACAAACGCCAATGGTGTATTTGGTTTTATTCAAAATTCCAACTTTTTCTATTTAACCGGCATTGACCAGGAAGACAGCTATTTGATTATCAACCCATATGCAAAAAAAGACACAGATCGGGAAATTCTTTTTGTGAGAGAAACCAATGAGAAAATTAAGGTTTGGGAAGGTGAAAAACTTAGTAAAGAAGAAGCCCGGGATATCTCAGGCATCGAAAATGTCAAATGGTCATCGGAGTTTTGGGGTGTTTTGGCGGAAATAATAAAAAGTAATACAACAGTTTGTTTTCATCAGGATGTTTTTCAGGGTAAAGGCACGGCATTTCGGTCACGGGAAAAATATTTATTGACACAGATAAAAAGGAAATTTGCAGGTATAAAAGTCAAAAATATCACCGAAACACTGAACAAGGCACGCCAAATCAAAGAAACTGAAGAAATAGAACTAATCAAAAAAGCTATTGAAATTACAGGAAAAGGCCTTCAGTTTGTAGCTAAAAATCTGAACCCAGAAAAATATGAATACGAAATCGAGGCTGATTTGAGTTATATCTTCCTAAAAAACCGTAGTCGTCATCATGCCTTTGAACCTATTGTAGCCTCCGGGAAAAATGCCTGTGTACTGCATTATGTATCTAATAATGAACGGTGTAAAGCCGGAGATATGGTTTTATTGGATTTTGGGGCTGAATATGCGAATTATAAAGGAGATATGACACGGGTTTTACCTGTGTCGGGAACATTTTCAGACCGACAAAGAGAGGTTTATGAGTCTGTATTGGAAGTATTTTACAAAATCAGAAATCAGATGGTAACGGGGAATACGATTCAGAATTTAAAAAAAGAAACACAGCATCTGATTGGAAATGAATTGATTAAATTAAAAATTTGCTCTAAAAGCGAATTAAAAAATAATCAAAAACTATTGCTCAAATACTTTCCGCATGGTGTATCTCATCATCTGGGATTGGATGTACACGATGTGGGTGACAGAGAGGTTCCTCTGTCAAAAAACATGATATTAACCTGTGAACCAGGCATATATATACCTGAAGAAAACTTGGGAATCAGGCTTGAAAATGATATTTTGATAACCGAAAATGGGAATATTGACTTAATGGAGGGAATTCCTATGAAGGCAGACGAAATTGAAAAAATGATGCAAAAATGAATGATAAACTCATACGAAACTTCAGGAATTACCTAAAACTGGAGCGGGGACTTTCGGTCAACTCATTGGAATCGTATGAACATGACATCCAAAAACTTAAGGGCTTTCTACCTGATAATCAAGACTTAAAAAATACAACTCAGGCACAGATTCAGGATTTTTTGGCTTTTCTTAATGAAATTGGCTTAGCTGCCAACAGCCAATCGAGGATTTTAAGCGGCCTGAAAGCTTTTTTTGAATATTTACTTCTGGAAAAACAAATCGAAACTGATCCTACGTATTTGATTTCAAGTCCAAAAATCGTAAGAAAACTGCCCGAAACGCTTCATTTTCATGAGATTGAAAAAATGATAAGCAGTATCGACTTAAGTTTACCTGAGGGGCATCGAAACAAAGCAATCATAGAGACGCTTTACGGTAGCGGACTAAGAGTAAGTGAGTTGGTTAATCTCAAAATCAGTGATTGCTATTTTAAGGAAGGATTTTTGCGTATCACCGGAAAAGGAAACAAAATGCGACTCGTACCCCTGGGTAATGCCTCTTCTAATGCCATTAAACTTTACCTGAATGAAAATCGGACCCAATTAAATATAGAGCCAGAATTTCAGGATTTCGTTTTCCTCAACCGCAGAGGAAAATCATTGACCCGGGTTATGATTTTTTTGATTATCAAAAACCTGGCTGAAAGAGCAGGGGTACATAAAAACATATCTCCGCATACATTGAGGCATAGTTTTGCAACCCATCTTGTGGAAGGTGGGGCCGATTTAAGGGCTGTTCAGGCCATGCTAGGTCATGAAAGCATCACCACTACAGAAATTTATACACATCTTGACCGGGAATATTTGTCACAAACGCTCAGGGAGTTTCATCCCAGAGGAAAAAACAAATTCAATTCGAAATAATTTCTACTAAATCTTCATACAATCCAAAGTTTTTATCGGCAGAAATAAGATGTATTTTTTGAAAGTCTTTCAGGGTGGTTAATAGTCCAAATTAAAATTTGTGTGTCAATTAAATATTTCATTACATATATTCTTTCATATCCTCAAGCGGATCGTTAAAATCAGCAGGGATATCAAACTTTTTTTTAAGATTTGCCCCCATTCTTTTCAAACTGCCTGGAATTCTCGATTTGACTTCGGCTACCTCTTTTTCTTTCTCCAAAAAAACCACCAAAACTTTTGATTTTTCCAAAGTAGGGGGAGCTTCGGTTAACTCCAGTTTCCCGTTTTCATAAATACCTTGTACTGTAGTTAGCATTTTTGATTTTCTTTTTTACAAAACTAAGAAATGAAAACAGAAATTCAATCAAAACTCAAAAAGGTTTTAATAGCCATATAATAAATACTTTAAGGAATACTTATCTCAAAATCACATAAACCAGCCATGCAGAAACGTAGGCCAGCACACTCATATACGCCAGTTGAATCATAGGCCATTTCCATGATTTGGTTTCGCGGTAAACGACGGCGATAGTGCTCATACACATCATTGCAAATACATAAAACATAAGCAATGAATAAGAAGTAGCCGCCGAAAATACAGGCTGACCTGTTACTGGATTTATTTCTCTTTTTAGTCGTTCTTTAATAGTGGCGTCATCGTCACTGCCGATGCTGTAAATGGTAGAAATGGTTCCGACAAACACTTCACGGGCAGCGAAAGAGGTAATCAGAGCAATGCCTATTTTCCAGTCGTACCCAAGTGGCTTTATCACCGGCTCAATCACCTTCCCGAAAATCCCGGCATAGCTGTTTTGAAGTTTTTCAGAAGCAATTTTTTGGTCTGTTTCTGATGGACTCAGATTGGGAAATTGTTGTTTTACGCGACTTTCGGCATGATTGAATCCTTCACCGGGGCCATAAGAGGCCAAAACCCATAAGACTATCGATATGGCAATAATAATTTTGCCGGCCTCGAAAGTAAATGTCTTTACTTTTTCTAAAATCGTAAATCCAACCTGTTTCCACCTTGGCTTTTTATAGGTCGGCAATTCCATTACGAAATAATTCCGTTCCTGCGTTTTGAGCATTTTTTTCATTACCCAGCCTGCTGCCAAAGCACCAAAAAAGCCCAAAAAATATAGTCCCATCAAAACCAAACCCTGAAAACCAAAAAGCCCCCAAAGTTTCGTTTCAGGTACCACCATCGCAATAAGAATTGTATAAATAGGCAATCTTGCCGAGCAGCTCATCAGTGGCGTTACCATGATTGTAATCAGGCGGTCTTTCCAGTTTCCAATCGTTCGGGCCGACATTATTGCTGGCACTGCACATGCCATACCGCTGATTAAAGGCACCACACTTTTACCACTTAAGCCAAATTTCCGGATTAATCGATCCATCAAAACCACAACCCTCGCCATATACCCTGACTCTTCCAGCACTGAAATAAACGTAAAAAGAAAAGCGATTTGGGGAATAAATATCAAAACGCCACCGATTCCGGCAATAAGACCTTCCGTGAGTAAATCAGTCAGGCGGCTTTCAGGAAGGGTGTTTCTCAAAAATTCATTTAATCCGCTGACTCCAGCATCAATCCAGTCCATTGGATAACTGGCCAATGTAAATACAGCCTGAAAAATCACAAACAATATTCCTAAAAACACCACATAGCCCCACACTTTATGAATCAGGATATTATCAACTTTTTGAGTGAAAGTTAGTTTTGAATGTTTTTCTGATTCTATTTCGACCACCTGATTTAGTGTGCCACCAATGTCTTTATATCTGCTAATGACTTCTTTTGCCTGAAAATCATCCGTGTCGAAGTCCACTTCCCTTGCCAGATTTTTCAAATATTCTTTTTCAGAATATTTCAGAAAAGATAGTTTTTCATTTTGTGCCAGATAATGAATACCTGCATAAGGCGTTTTTAGACCATATTTTTCCTTGATTTTTTCGGCTATAGGCAAATATTTTTCAGGAATTACCTGATCATTTTGATGAATATTTTTCTTTTCAAAAGACCTGAAAATGGTCAGTTTCAATCCTTCAATACCAATACCTTCCCGTGCATTAACCTCTAAAACCGGCACTCCCAACAGTTTTTCTAGTTTGGGGGAATTGATAGAAATGCCAGTTTCATTGGCTACGTCCAGCATGTTTAAAGCCAAAATGGTTGGTATGCCCAGGTCATTTACCTCCTCAAAAAGCAATAAATTCCTCTTCAGGTTGGAGGAGTCAACCACAATCACAGCCAAACTCGGAAAATCGGGATGGTTTTGATTGGTCAGCACTTCCAATACCACCTGCTCGTCGAGCGAATTGGGATACAAACTATATGTACCGGGCAGGTCTATGACCTGAATGTCCCGTCCGTCGGGGATTTTACAAAAACCCACTTTTTTATCGACGGTCACTCCGGGAAAATTGCCAATTTTCTGACGCAATCCGGTCAGATGATTGAAAAGCGAAGATTTACCGCAATTGGGATTTCCTATCAGAGCTACTTTCATGCGGTATTATTCAATAACTATGGTATCGGCTTCTGATTTTCTGAGTGAAAGCTCATAGTCTTCATCAACAGAGATACAGTAGGGACAACCTAAAGGTGCCTTATGATGTAATTTGATCCTGGTACCTGGAAGACAGCCCATTTCGAGCAATTTCAGAGCGAGTTTTGAATCCAAAAACTCCGAAATTACCCCATTTTCCCCTTCTTTTAAATCTGCGACTGTCCTCAAAATACTCTAAATTAGACTTATTACAAATAAGAACACAAACTTAAGGTAATTTGTTCTTTTGTATTATTCCTTATTTTAAATAATTTCATAAATATGACCAAAGTCAGAAAATATAGTAAACTTATAACCGCCGGGTTCAAAACTCTTCATGTAACATCAATCTTTGGTTAAATTTGCAAAAAAACTTTTTTATGGCCAATATCATCGAGACCCACGCACATATCTATGACGAACAATTTGATGAAGACCGTGAAGCCATGCTCGAAAGAGCAAAAAAAGGCGGTGTTTCTCAAATCTGGATGCCCAATTGCAACCATGAAACCATACCCGGTATGATGGAGCTCGAAAAAAATCATCCGGGATTTTGTGTACCCATGATAGGACTACACCCCTGCTATGTGGATGAAAATTTTGAAAATGAGATAAAAATTGTCACCCAGTGGCTCGAAAAAAGACCATTCATTATGATTGGCGAAATTGGGATTGACTTTTATTGGGATCTTACTTTTGTAAAAAATCAGGAGAAAGCCTTTCTCGCCCAACTTGATTTTGCCAAAAAATACGACCTCCCTATTTGTATTCATTCCCGAAATTCGAAAGATGGCCAAATGAACGCCATTCAGCATTGCTGTGATTTGATTGATGATTTCGGGTGGAAAGATTTACGTGGGATATTTCATTGCTTTTCAGGAAACCTATATGACGCCCAAAGAGTAACAGGCCTAAATTTTCACCTGGGAATTGGCGGAGTTGTAACCTTTAAAAACGGTGGTCTTGATAAGTTTTTGAAGGAGATTCCTTTAGAAAAAATCGTCCTGGAAACCGATTCTCCTTATCTCGCTCCGGTTCCGCACCGAGGCAAAAGAAATGAAGTTGCATATCTTGACCTTGTGATAGACAAAATTGCAGATATTTACGAAATTTCGGGTGAAGAAGTAAAACAAAAAACGACCGAAAATGCACTTTCCATCATAAATAAATGAAAGATCTGAAATTTCTGGTTCTGGGTGTACTGTTTGCATTTTTTTGGTCATCGGCTTCAGTGGCGGCCAAAATTGGCATAAAATTCATGGAACCTCTTGTGTTGTTTCAGTTCAGGTTTTTGTTGGCAGGCATCAGTCTTTTGGTTTATCATATTGTATTTGAAAAATTTCAAATGCCCAAAAAGCAGGAATGGATAGCCCTCTCAGTATTTGGTTTTTTCAACATCACCCTATATCTGAGCCTTTTTGTACTGGGAATCAACGAAGTAGCTTCAGGAATCGGATCCCTTTCAACCGCCCTTACTCCTGTATTGATGACCATGATTTCAGGTTTTTATTTGGGAAAAAAAATAAAAACCAATCAGATTGTCGGATTGATTTTAGGAATGTTTGGAGTGGGTTTGGCTGTTTGGCCTTTACTTTTCAATAGTCATGCTACTTACCGGGGTATTTTATTTTTAATATTGAGTATGCTCAGTTATAGTGTAGGATCTATTTATTTTTCAGAAAAAAAATGGAACTTAAGCCGGATTGCAATCAATGGCTGGCAGGTGCTTTTGGGTGGACTTTTTATGCTCCCTCTGTCAATTTTTCTAAACCAAAAACCAATCGTTTTTAGCTGGCAATCCGGCCTTTCAATTTTGTGGCTGGCTTTTCCGGTTTCTATTCTGGCGGTTAACCTTTGGCTCAGATTGGTAAAGCTAAATACTGTCAAAGCTTCATTTTTTTTATTTTTATGCCCCATATTTGGATTTATTTTCTCAAGTGTTTTATTGCATGAACCCTTTACTATTCATACTCTAACAGGCTTAATATCAGTCATTTCAGGATTATACATCAGTCAAAAAAACATATGATACCTTCTTAATATTAGGAAAAAAAATGCGAGTAGTCATATATTAGGCACTTTATCGAAAATAACTTTAAAAAAATTTTAAAAAAGGTAGTAAGTATTACAGACTAAAAGTAATTTGCAATTCAAACCCGATATTGATTGAAATTCTAATTAATGCTGCCTTAATTTTTTTAATCTAATTACCCTTTTGTTTACAAAAAATGAATTAATAATAATATGAAAGTTGGAGTTTTAAAAGAAACAAAACCACTTGAAACCCGGGTAGCCCTAACCCCCGATACTGTAAAGCAGCTATTGAAAAAAGGTTTTGAGGTGGTTATCGAAAAAGACGCCGGTGCCCTTTCGTCCTATTCTGACGAAGCCTACCAAGCCGCCGGTGCAACTATCTCAACCCGTGAAGACGTGGCTCAGGCTGACGTCGTTTTGAAAGTAAATGCCCTCACTACTGACGAAGTTAAACTTCTGAAAGAAGGCAATGTGACCATTTCATTTTTATATGCATATACCATCCCCGAAGTGGTGGAAGCATTGAAAGCAAAAAATACTTCTGCTTTCTCGATGGATGCAGTTCCTCGTATTTCCAGAGCTCAAAAAATGGATGCTCTGAGTTCACAGGCTAACCTTGCCGGTTACAAAACTGTGATAGCCGGTGCCAATGCTCTTGGTAAAATATTCCCATTGATGATGACAGCCGCGGGTACCATCACCCCTACCAAAGTGTTGATTTTTGGTGCTGGTGTGGCTGGCTTACAGGCTATCGCTACCGCCAAAAGGCTGGGTGCAGTAGTAGAAGTAACCGACGTAAGACCTGAAACCAAAGAACAGGTGGAATCATTGGGTGGTCGCTTCTTAACTGTAGAAGGCGTAGAAGGTGTGAAAGTAGAAGGTGGTTATGCCAAAGAAGTTTCTGCCGAATTTTTGCAAAAACAAAAAGAATTGGTTGAAAAGCACATTAAAGATGCTGACCTGGTAATTACTACGGCATTGGTTATCGGGAAAAAGGCTCCTGTGCTAGTTTCCGAAGAAATGGTAAAATCTATGAAAAATGGTTCAGTAATAGTAGATATGGCTACTGAATCAGGCGGAAACTGTGCACTTTCAGAAAAAGATAAAACAGTTGTAAAACACGGAGTTACAATAATTGGAGACTCCAACCTTCCGGCTCAATTACCGGTAAATGCCAGTCAATTATATGGTACCAACATCATCACTTTGTTGATACACCTTGCCGACAAAGATGGTTTCAAGTGGGAAATGGAAGAAGAAATCACCAAAGGCTCATTGATAACCCATAAAGGTGAGTTGGTTCATGAATTTACTAAGTCAATTTTAAACAAATAAAACTATGAATGTAGAAGGATTAATCATATTGTTATATGTGTTGGTACTGGGTAGTTATCTGGGATTTGAGCTGATTAACAAAGTTCCCCCCACCCTACACACCCCACTGATGTCTGGCTCAAACGCCATCTCAGGTATCACTATTGTTGGGGCCATTTTAGCTACCAACGAATTGGGCTATACTACCCTAAGTAAATGGTTGGGAATGTTAGCTGTAATATTTGCTATGATCAATGTAGTGGGCGGATATGCAGTTACTGACCGTATGTTAAAAATGTTTAAAAAGAAATAAAAGATGAATATTTATATACAGCTAGCATATTTGATAGCCTCGGTATTGTTTATTATTGGTATTAAAAAAATGAACAAAACTTCTGAGGCAAGAAATGGTAATTTGATTTCTTCGGTGGGTATGTTAATCGCTATACTCGCTACTGTGGTTCAGGTGGAAGCAATTTCACTTATTGATATTTTTATATGTATGATTATAGGCTCAGCAATTGGCCTCTACACTGCCTATAAAGTAGAAATGACTCAAATGCCTGAAATGGTCGCAGTCTTTAACGGATTTGGTGGCCTTGCATCGGTGTTTGTTTCAATTTCAGATTATTGGTTAAAATCGCAGGAACATGTTATAAATATCGACATTATTACTGTGATCAGTATTATGTTGAGTGTATTTATAGGCGGAATAACCTTTACAGGGTCTATGATAGCCTGGGGAAAATTATCGGGAAAAGTAAACGGAAATGCTATAATTTTTAAAGGTCAACATCCTTTGAATCTTGTTCTTTTTATTGTTTCGGTAGTTCTTTCAGTTTTGGCAGTAATTTATCAAGCCGACTATATCTATATCATCATCCTAACAGTGGTATCATTTATCCTTGGTGTATTAGTGGTTATCCCAATTGGTGGTGCCGATATGCCGGTGGTAATTTCTTTGCTTAACTCTTATTCGGGTATGGCAGCTTGTACTACGGGTTTTGTGCTTAACAATAACGTGTTGATTGTGGCCGGTGCCTTGGTGGGAGCTTCGGGTATCATCCTCACCAATATCATGTGTAAAGCCATGAACCGCTCGCTGGTAAGTGTACTTTTGGGTGGCTTTGGGGCTACCAATACTTCTGGTGGTGCCGCAGGTGGATCCGACATCGTAGTGAAAGAAGTTGGTGTTGAAGAAGCTGCCATGCTTTTTGACTCTGCCTCATCGGTTATTGTTGTACCGGGTTACGGTATGGCAGTGGCTCAGGCACAGCACATTATCAAAGAGCTGATGGAACAATGCGAAAAACGTAACATAGACTTCCGTTTTGCGATTCACCCTGTGGCGGGTCGTATGCCGGGTCACATGAACGTGCTTTTGGCCGAATCCAATGTGCCATATGATAAACTTATTGAGATGGACGATATCAACGACGATTTCGCCAATACCGACATCGTTTTTGTGGTGGGTGCCAACGACGTGGTTAACCCTGCAGCCCGTACCAATCCTCAGAGCCCGATTTACGGAATGCCGATTCTGAATGCCGACAAAGCCAGAACGGTAATCGTTAGTAAACGAAGCATGGGTAAAGGTTACGCCGGAGTAGAAAACGAACTTTTTGGCTATCCTAACTGTCTGATGTTGTTTGGTGACGCCAAACAGACCATCACCAAGGTGGTAGGTGAGTTGAAAGAATCTTAAGATTTTTTCCTATTATATATTACAAAAGGAAGTCTTTGAGGGCTTCCTTTTTTAGTACTATTTAAAAAGAAATTGGAAATATTAAATCTATAGAATTTCATTCACATAAGGAATCATGCAAAACCTAAACAATTCTCCCACCACTCAAACACAAAAAACCCAATCTCATAAAGATTTAATCCCAAACAGAAACCCTGTGACCGGGACTTTTGTTTTGTGTCTAAATTGTATTAATTTTAAATTCAAATCAAACAAAATAAAAAATGATTCTGATAATTGGTGTAGTGTTTATGTTGATCGGTATGTGGGTGAGCAGCCGATTAAAAAGCAAATTCGCTGAATATTCGCGTGTAGGACTTTCCAATGGCCTTAGCGGTGCCGAAATCGCCCAAAAGATGTTGAATGACAATAATATTTATGATGTAAGAATTACTCAGGTTGACGGTGAACTTACCGACCATTATAACCCTGCTGACAAAACCGTTAACCTCAGTGCCGATGTATATCATGGCAGAAGTGTGTCGGCAGCGGCTGTAGCGGCTCATGAGTGCGGGCATGCGGTACAGCACGCCACAGCTTATGCGGCGTTGAAGATGCGTTCGGCGATGGTGCCCGCAGTAAATGTGGCCTCTAATGTGATGCGTATGCTCAACATGTTTTTGATGTTCGGCGGTATATATATGCTTTCACAAGGAAGTGCCATCGGTAACATGTTGTTGATCGTTTTGATCATTGCCAATGCAGCCATCACGGCGTTTTCGTTGATTACACTACCTGTGGAATACGATGCTTCCAAAAGAGCCCTTGCCTGGATGACTACCCGAAATGTTGTAAATAATTCGGAACATGGCATGGCGAAAGATGCTCTCGACTGGGCAGCCAGAACTTACGTGGTAGGTGCTCTCGCAGCCATCGCCAACCTCATGTACTATGTGATGTTGTTTTTGGGAAGAAGAGATGACTGATTAATGTGATAGTGAGTTAATGTGATAATGTGGTAATGAGTTAATGGTTAAATTTGTTGATGGTAAATTGACCTTGTTACTTAGAATAGAGCTATAAACAGTTTTCATTAAGAATAAAATAACAAAAAAGCCTTCGGAGTGGATTCGAAGGCTTTTTTGATTTAGTCTGCTATCTTTTCTTTTAGTCCTTTGAGATATTCGAGCCAGTTGCCGCCGGGCAGGAGGTCAGAGATTTTTGAAATGATATCAGGAGCAAAAGAACTCACATAAGGATAAAACTGGCTTTTGGCTATGGAAGTCTCAGGAAATGTAATTCCGATTTTACCGGCAATCCAAATCAGTAAACTGATGCCAAACATGGCAGTTACGCCGCCCAAAACAGCACCCAAAATCCCATCCAGCACACCCAGAAAAGTCAGTCTCACGGCTTTACGCAGCATAGCACTCACTTTCCTGAACAAAAATATGGCAGGAATAAAAATGATAAAAAAGCTTAGATATGGCGAAATAAAGTGCAGCGTATCTTTACCCAATACACTCTCCAAAAAACTGGAACCCAGACTCAGAAATTTGAAACCAATCACCACAGCAGCTATAAATGCCAAAACTCCCAGAATCTCAATCAGAAGGCCTTTTCTATAACCCTGAAAGGCTCCAATCAATATCGGAACCAACAAAACCAGGTCTATGGTGGCCATAATTATTGAGCCAAAAGTTTTTTCACCATTTCCGAGATCGCACGTCCTTCGGCTTTACCAGCCAGCTGCTTGGAGGCTACACCCATCACTTTGCCCATGTCAGAAGGTGCTTTGGCTCCTACTTGCTCAATAATGGCGGCGATTTGACTTTGAAGTTCTTCTTCTGTCATAGCTGCCGGCAAATACACTTCAATCACAGCGATTTCAGCCAACTCTTTATCCAAAAGATCCTGACGGCCCTGCGTTTTGTAGATTTCCACTGAATCTTTGCGTTGTTTTACAGCCTTTTGCAAAATCTTCATTTCGTCAGCCTCAGTCAGTTCAGTAGCACCGGGCTTGGTTTCTTCCAACAAAATCAGCTTTTTAATATCTCTCAATGCAAGCAATTTTCCCTGATCTCTGGCCAGCATGGCTGCCTTAATATCGGCATCTATTTGTGTTTTTAATGACATTTTTTTAGTATTTATTGTTAAATCTTTCTGTTTATTCCCGAATTTTGGTTTTTCGAAAAATCAAATACAAAAATGACAAAATTATCGGTCAATATCAACAAAATAGCCACATTAAGAAATTCAAGGGGTGGCAATATGCCTAATCTCGTAAAGACCGCCATTGATTGTGAGCTATTTGGGGCACAGGGCATCACGGTGCATCCCCGGCCTGATGAGCGGCATATCCGGTATCAGGATGTTTTTGATTTGAAAAAAATCGTTACTACTGAGTTTAATATTGAAGGAAATCCAACGGAGGGAAGATTTCAGGAGGTGGTTTTGGCTGTGAAGCCAGAGCAGGTTACTCTCGTACCCGATGCCCTGGGGGCAGTGACCTCCAATGCGGGCTGGGACACCATCACCCATCTGAAAAGATTAAAAGAGATTGTAAAAATCTATAAGTCTGAGGGAATCAGGGTGTCAATTTTTGTAGATGCCAGGCCGGAAATGGTTTCTGCCGCTGCCGAAACCGGAGCCCATCGGGTTGAACTTTTTACCGAATCGTATGCTACAGATTATGCCCATAGCCCTGAAAAAGCCATAGAACCATTCATAAAAGCAGCCGAAATGGCCCAGAGAGTAGGCTTGGGTCTCAACGCAGGCCATGATTTAAGCCTGGAAAACCTGGCCTATTTTTTCAAAAACATTCCGGGATTGCTGGAAGTCTCTATTGGTCACGCACTCATTTCTGATGCCTTGTATTATGGGCTGGAAAATACGATTCAGATGTACCGCAGACAGCTGGAAAAACCCTGAAATAACTTTTAGTAAACAGGATTTCAATTATACGCAAAAGAGAAATTCCCGGAAATTTCGGAAAACGCAAAACTGTGTTGCTCAAGGGTAACGGAGGTAACAGGTATATTGCAATATTTAAGATTTTGGGTAAAATCAAAAGCATTCCCCGGTGTTTTGAGCTTAAGATTCCCATGAACAAATATTTCCGCAACACCTTGATTATTAAGATATTCCACAAGAGCACTTCTACTATTTTGGCTTATCATATCTACTACCAAAGATTCAATCCTGGATTCAAACCGGTTTTTAATCATTTCCAGAGCCTCGGTAAATTCGGGTTTGTATTTATCCCTGATTACTTTTTCTTTTCTGAAAAACAACATCTCGGTGATGGAATCAGAAGGCTGCTCGCCGTAAAGTAAAATAATTTTGTGCCTGATAAACGGGGCATTGGAAAGTACCTCACTTAAAACTTGAAGGGATCTTACAGTAAAATCAGTCGGAATCAATATTGTTTTGGTCATTGTTTGTATTATTTTTCAACAAATAACCCACCGACTTTTTAAAACCCGATAAGCATGTCATTAGAATGTATTGAGAAAAAAACAGGCAAATATTAAGATTTCATAAGACCATAATTGAGTGGAAGATTGGCCAGCGGAAAAGTGATTTTCACTACCGTACCCTCCCCTTCTTTGGACGAAATGCCCAGTTGACCTTCATGCATTTTAATAATATTTCTGGTGAGTGGCAGCCCAATACCATGGCCATCAAAATGAGCGGTATTGGAAGCCCTGAAAAACGGATCAAAGATAAATTTTAAGTCTTCCTCAGGTATGCCTATGCCCTGATCTTTCACCATTATGACCAGTTGGCCTTCAGTGGAAGCGAGACTAACCGTAACGGGCTTATTGTTGGAGTATTTACACGCATTGCTCAGGATATTGGAAAAAGCCAGGTATAGTAATTGTTTATTTCCAATGATTTTTAGTTTCAATGGGTTCTCAGGCAAAAGACTGAAATCCAACTGTATATGATTCTTAGGATTTACTTTATCGTACATTTCCTTGGTATGCATGAGAGCCTCATCGACCCGGGTAATTTCAAAAAGCCCTTTTTTGTTGGCATAACCCGTATAGGAAAGGTACAATAGCGACTGGGTGATTTCATTGAGCCTTTCTGCCTGACTTAAAATACTTTGCAGCGAAATCTCATATTCCTCCACAGTTCGTTTTTTCATCAGCATTACTTCGGCTTCACCCATAATCGAAGTTAGCGGGGTGCCAAATTCATGGGACGCATTGCTTACAAAGTTCTTCTGGGTCTCAAAAGCTGTCTCCAGTCTGTTGAGCAAATCATTCAAAGTAATCACCAACTGATTGATTTCCTTATCATTACCCACTTCCGGGATTCGCAGATGAATGTTGTCTGTGCTGATTTCTTTGACCTTATCTGTGATTTTCTTAATGGGGTCAAAGATATGTTTTGAAAAATAAAAGGAAATATAAGATACCACCACAAAAACCAGCAATACGGCTATGAGAATGATATTTCTCAGAAAAAGCAGGTGATTGGATGCGTAATAATTTTTGGCCGAAACGATCACCAAATGTTCTTCAGCATCGGTATTTTGATGTCTTATTCCCGAAAAAAACGTATCGTCAATCTGTAAGTTTGCCTTTTTATTTTTGAATATATCGTTTAGAAACCCCAATGGTAACCCGGATTTTTGGCTGGCCTTTTCTATATCTTTTTCGTTGTTAACCGGAAATATATACTCTTTTTCTTCTGAAAGTTTCTCCAGTATTTCTTTTCTGATTTGTTTGTATGATTCACTGTTCTTGTTCTTGACACCAAAATTATATTCTGCAGTGATAGAAGCCCTGGTTTCCAGCCTTTTATAAAAATCAGTATAGGAGTAATTATACAAAAAATAATATATTGCCAAACCAAAAAGCAACAACATGAGGATGTTGGTGGTAATCAAAAAAACGGCGATCCGGGTTTGCGTTTTCATGCTTCTTTCAGGATGTAACCCATGCCAATAACAGTGTGGATGAGTTTGGGTTCAAAATTGGAGTCCAGTTTTTTTCTGAGATAATTGATATAGACATCAACTACGTTGGTTCCCAGGTTAAAATTGATATCCCAGGCACTTTCGAGCAAATCAAGCCTCGAAAGTACTTTCCCTTTATTCCTGATTAAAGCCAGCAAAAGCCGGTATTCGGTTGCGGTGAGCGAAATATTTTCACCATTTCTTTCTACCGTTTTAGCATCATCATCGACCTTCAGATTTGAAAACTGATAGATATTGGGCTTTTTGGCAGCTTCAAAAATTTGCCCGGCACCTCTTCTTAGCAAGGCATTGACTCTGGCGAGCAATTCTATAAACTTGAAGGGCTTAACCAGATAATCATCGGCTCCGGAATTAAGCCCAACGGCCACATTATCAGCGGTATTCAATGCCGTCAAAAACAAAATCGGAGCTGATATGGACTGACTCCGAAGGTCGCGACATACCTCAATTCCGTTTTTGTCGGGCAACATGATATCCAAAATAATCAGATCAAAATTACCTTCAAGGGCCATTCGAAAGCCCGTTAGGCCATCGAGAGCAACAGAAACTTCAAAGTTTTCCTCAGAAAGCCCTTTTTTAATAAAACTTACCACATTTATCTCATCTTCAACCAGCAGGATTTTCCTCATTCTGTGTTTTTGTATATTTCCTGGAATAATTTACAAAAAGAAAGAAAAAACCAAACCAATTGATTAAAATCGGATTAATTTCGGGTCTAACAAGCTGAAAACTTTTGATTTGCTTATAAAAACAAATACAATCTATTTTCTATTTACCTAAAAATAAGTTTTCTTGAAAAAGATATTTAAAAGTTTGATTTTCAAAAATTTGACTGTAAGTTTATACTGAATTTCAGAAAACTGTCAGGAATAGTAAAATCGAAATTCCACAAAAAAAATAATTTAGCATTTATCCCAAATTTTAAGCAATCATGAAAAAACTCACCTTCACGCTCATCGTAAGTTTGATTTCAGGTCAAATATTTGCTCAAACTACCGGCTGTTGTCCCAATTTTTACACCTCTGTCAGCAACAATCCTTTTGCTTGTATTTCCGGGAATGGTACTATTGATGGAAAAGCCATTTCATCACTTACGCCAGGCGGAAGTTCCGCATTTGGTACAATTATTATCACTGTTTCAAAAAATGGAGTAAGCCCGGGCACATATCCCAATAATGCACCAGAGCTAAGTTTATTAATGTTAAAACTTATGGCACTGAATGGCTTGGCTATCAAGGCAAAATGGTCAGAGTGTTTTCTGTTACAGTACCTTTTTCTTCAATTACAAATTATGTGATTGACGATGCCTGTAATCTGGTATGTAAATGGAGGTTTATTCAACCCCAATGTCCGATTGCCCCTTGCCCTATCCAATATTCGACTGATTGTACGCCTTCTTTTTTCAAAAATTCGGAAGTGATAAAGAGGCCTTAATTTCAGGGAATAAATTGGCATTTTTAAACAATATCCTTCGAATCGGGTTAAACAAGCATAATCAAGAAGTTCATAAGAAAGGTTTTGTTTGTGAGGACACTTTCGAAGGTATAGATATTGTTTGTGAGGACACAAACAATGGCTATGTTGCTTGTTAGGACACAAACAATGGCAATAGATTAAACATTCATAATCAAACGATACAAAATGCCTGGTTCATTTATTTTAAGACTCGTAATTTTTCTGATTATAAATTTTGGAGCTTTAGGTTTAGGAGGACTATTTACCAATTCGGGTGTTACATCAGACTGGTATCAAAACCTGAATAAAGCCCCCTGGACACCCCCGGGATGGGTTTTCGGTGCGGCATGGACCACTATTATGGTATGTTTTTCGATATTTATGAGTTATGCCACCAAAAACATTCCTCTCAATTCAGGATTTATGATGATTTTTATTTTTCAGTTGGTGTTGAATATCGTATGGAATCCAATGTTTTTTTACTTCCAGATTACGGGTATTTCTCTTGCAATTATCATTTTATTGCTTTTGGTGGTAGTTTACATTTTCTACATAAAATTCCCTGATTTGCGGTTAAAATCCTTACTTATAGCCCCCTACATCATCTGGCTTATAATTGCGACTTCACTTAATGCTTATGTAGTTATCAAAAATTAAATTGAATTGATTTTTTTGATTTTTTGCGTCAAAATAAAACTTTTATCTATTTGAGTTTTCTAAAAAAATAATGCTATTTTTGAATAGTCCGTATTTTTTCAATAAAAACAATATAAAAATGAAACTAAAATTCCTCCTCCTGGCTTCAATTGTATTTTTCAGCACTAAAAATCTGTCTGCACAAACCAAAATGGTGAACATGAAAGCCGGCCATGTTTTCAATATCAGTCTGCCCGATTATATGGATAAAACCGTAGGCCTTAACGATGCTTCGGTTTTTCAATTCAAAAATTTGATTAAAGACCTTGCAGGTTTTGTAATCGTGGATACCAAAGAAGAATTGAGCCTTGCCGAAATAAAATTCACAAATACTGCCGAATATTACGAAAATTTTATGGAAGGATTTTTAAAAGATACAAAAGACCGCACAATAGGAAAAAGTTCACAAAAGAAAATAGGAGAAGTGAACTTTGTAGAAAGTGAGGCATCATACTATGACGAGGAAATTCAAAACACGATTGTATATTTCGTGGGTGGAGTTGAAACGCAAAAATCCTATTATAAAGTACTTATTTGGGCAACCAAAGAAAATTTCCCGAAATATAAATCAGATTTTCAAAAAATACTGTACAGCATTTCGGATTAACATGCCCTATTCTACTATCCTCAATTTAGCAAAACTCAGTAAAAGCGTTTTTTCGCCTTCATTTTCAAATTCGATTACCGCCTTTGCCGTTGGTCCCAGGTTGTCCATTTTTTTAACTGTACCAAACCCAAATTTCTGATGCTCTACTTTGTCACCCGCCTTAAGGTTTTTGGTATCAGAAGGCTGAAAATCAACCGTAGGCACATGTTGCGGGGCGGTTTTTACCTGACTTACCGGTTTAAGATTGGCGATCGTCTGGCTGCGGGTTGGGGGTGAGGTTTGCACAGGCTTACTTGCTGGCATAACCCTCCGTTGAAATCCCTGAAAATCAAAGGAATCTGCACCAAAATTCCCTCCGCCTGGTTTTTCCATCTCTTTGAGGTAAGAAGGGTCTATTTCTTCAATAAACCGGCTTTTCTCACAGAAATTTAGTTTACCCCAATTGTATCTTTGCTCGGCGTAGGTCAGTGTCAGGCGTTTTTCAGCACGGGTTATTGCCACATAAAACAAGCGGCGTTCTTCCTCCAAGTCATCGCGATTTTTGAGCATCATCTGTGAAGGAAACAGGTTTTCTTCCATCCCGACCACAAAAACATTCTTAAATTCCAACCCCTTGGCACCGTGAATGGTCATCAGAGTTACTTTGTCCGGATCACCATCACCTTCATCGTCGGCGGTGGTCAGCAAGGAAACCGACTGCAAAAATGCTCCCAAAGATTTATCTTCCACTTCGGGGTTATCGGTAAACTGCTTGATAGAGTTGAGTAATTCCTCCAGGTTATCATACCGGGCTTTACCCTCCACCGTTTTGTCGATGTATAACTCATGCATCAACCCGGTACTTTTTGCCACCTGCATCGCAATGGTGTGTGCATCTTTCTCCTCCTCCATCATGATTTTGTAACTCTTAATGAGATTTACAAAATTTTCGATAGAATTGGCCGCCTTTCCGTCAAAATACATTTTGATGTTACTCACAATCTCCCAAATGGGCTTTTGATGCTCGGAAGCGGTTACGATTATTTTTGCCACGGTGGTATCACCTATTCCTCTTTTAGGAAGATTGATGATACGTTTAAAGGCCTCTTCATCCTGTTGGTTGACCGTAAACCTAAGATAACCAAGGATATCCTTTATCTCTTTTCTCTGATAAAAAGACAATCCGCCGATGATCCGGTATTTGATATTTATTTTCCTGAGAGCCTCCTCAAAAGCCCTGGATTGAGCATTGGTACGGTAAAGTATGGCAAAGTCCTGATTTTTAAGACCATCTCTTACTTTGGATTCAAATATGGCGTTGGCTACGATTCGACCTTCTTCATTATCGGAGTGGGCTTTTACTACCTCAATTTTTTCTCCCTCCTCATTGTCAGAGAAGACTTTTTTCTCAAGCTGATTTTTATTTTTTGCAATCAGTGAATTGGCAGCGTTGACAATATTTTTGGTTGAGCGATAGTTTTGCTCCAGTTTTACGACATTCAAATCAGGATAATCTTTCCTGAAATTCAGGATGTTCTGAATATTCGCCCCGCGGAAAGCATAAATACTCTGGGCATCGTCGCCCACCACGCAAATGTTTTGATTTACAGCAGAGAGCTTTTTCGTAATGAGATACTGCGAAATGTTTGTATCCTGAAACTCATCGACCATTACGTGCTTAAACTTGTGCTGGTATTTGTTCAGCACATCCAGATGATCCCTAAATAAAACATTGGTATTAAATAATAAATCATCAAAATCCATGGCATTGGCCGAAAAACACCGCATGGAATAGGTCTTAAAAATCCGACCGATTTCGGGCATCTGAGCACCGGTGTCTTCAGCAAGAAAAATCGGATTTTCATTGTAAGCCTGCCAGCTTATCAGATTGTTTTTAGCACCTGAGATTCTGTTAAGTATAAAATTGGGCTTGTAAGTTTTATCGTCCAGACCAAACTCCTTTACAATGGTTTTTATTAGCGACTTACTGTCATCGGTATCATAAATCGTAAAATTGGAGGTGTAACCCAGCCGATGGCCTTCAATCCTTAAAATTTTGGCAAAAACCGAGTGAAAAGTACCCATCCAGAGGTTTTTAGCCTCCGAACCGATAATTTTCTCAATCCGGTGCCGCATTTCTTCGGCAGCTTTATTGGTAAAAGTCAGCGACAGAATATTGAAAGGATCAACCCCCTGCCCCATCAGATGAGCAATGCGGTAGGTGAGCACACGTGTTTTGCCCGACCCGGCCCCTGCTATGATCATCAGTGGACCATTTTCGTGAGTTACGGCTTCATATTGTGGGGGATTAAGGCTTGATAAGTAGTCTGACACCGAAATATTTTATTTATTTTTTTACAAAGATAGCATCCAAAAGATTTGGTTTAATTGGAAATCAAAATTGAAATTGAATATACCTTATTTTTGTCGTAAATTGTAGTCAAAATACGAGCTAAAATTGTTTTATTTCTCTGTTGATTTTTCCGGGAAAACTCCTGTTTTACATTTGAATGGCGATGCTCCTTTCATCCAAAACGAGGAGCACGTAATATATACCGATAAACATTTTAATGAAAATTATCCCGGAATTACCGTTTATGAATTTCTTAAAAATGAAAACTATAGTTTTTTGAGTGAATTGCATTTAGGATTTAGTATTATATTCTACAACAAAAAAAACCACAAGCTGCTTGTTTTCAGAGATTTATTCGGCATAAAAAGCTTGTATTTTTCTCAAGAAAATAAAAAAATCACCATTTCTGATCAAATAAAGCCGCTGGTCCGGAACGGCAAGGAACAGTTAAATAGACCCTATATAAAAGATTATCTCAGTTTCCAGATTTCGGATCAAAATATCAGTTCCGAAACATTTTTTGAGAATATTCACAGAATTTTGCCAGGGCATATGCTTACCGGGGAAAATGGCGAGATAAAACAAATTCCCAATGAATTTTTGGGTGATTTCAAACCAAATGAATTCAATTTTCAGGAGATTTTATCTGAAAAAATAAAAAATATCACAAATAAATCCGGACAGGTGGGCTCATATCTAAGTGGTGGGCTTGACTCTGGCTTAATTTCAATTTTGCTCAATCAGAATTCTGAAAAATATCCTTCATTTTATTTCAAAACTGACGCTGAAATTACCGAAGATGAGGAAATAGCTGAAAAAATTTCGGAAATAAATAACTTTCCTATCCATAAAATTTCGCCACCTGAAATTGAAATTGAAACCCTGAAAAACTGGGCATCAAAAAGTATGCAACCTGAGCTGATGTTATTCCCGGCAGAGATTTTTGCTTATATCATTAAAACAGGTAATCAAAAAATACTTTTGAGCGGCCATGGCGGAGATACCATAGCAGGTGATGGCCTCGAATATCTGGAAATTTTATTTGAAAATGGCGAATATAAAAATCTAAAAAACAGTCTTTTCCTATATTATTCCCAAAAAAATAAAGCCTGGAAGAAAATTGGTTACAATGATCCATTCCGTGCTTTTTTAACTGATTATTTCTTAAAGAAATCCTTCATTTTGTTCCAAAAAAATCGTTTAATTGTATCTCTAAAAGCTACTTTTAAACTATTTTTTGCTTTTAATCTTTCTATTTTTGATTTGTTTCCAAGGATAAAATTGAGAAACATTGTCAGGAAACTCAAAACCATAAAGCATAAGCTTAAGAAGGAAATTGATTTCGCCGGTTTATTTTTTAAAAATGGCACAGCTCACCAAAACAGGCAATTTAATTCAAACTTCATCGGACTCGGAATTCATGCCCTCGAAACCTTCGGGCTGGTAGATGAGATTACTAATACCCAGACCCTTTATCCGTTGATTGACCAGCGGCTGCTTGAGATAAGTTTATTTCAGAGTCCGCTGGAGAAGTTTGCACATGGAAGAGGAAGAGGGAGTATCAGGATTGCCCTCGAAAAAATAGCTCCGGATTTTCTGACCAACCGAACCGGAAAAGGAGATTTTGATTTATTAATTGAAAATATCTTTAAAAAATTGTGGGATAAGTATGGGAAAACCCTGCCTGAAGACCACCAGGTATGGCAGTTTGCCGATAAAAATATTTATAACAAGGCAATTGAAAACGATTCTGACCCTATTTTTACAGAAAAAATAAATAAAAACGACTTATGGTACTTGCAAAGAACTATGTATCTGGCAATCTGGCTCGAAGTTTTGGAATCGCATTCTTCCTGATAAGTACTGTTTTAATTGCCTGCAATGAGACCAATGAGATACAGCCTGCCGAGTTTTATCCCTTAACCACTAATGTAAAACGGGTTTACAAAGTAACTGAAAACAGATACGCCATCAATGCCCCGGTGACCCGTAGCACTTATTATATTCAGGAGCAGATTATTGATTTAAAAACCTCTGCCAATACTACTGATTTTTTGATATCCAGAAATTTGGGAAACCAACCTTCTGGTGAATTCCAAACCGTGAGTGTAATTAAAGGTCAAAGAACATTTAATATGCTGACGCTCAAGGAAGAAAATATTGATTATGTAAAATTGGTATTCCCTGTGAGTGATGGACTTGTTTTTAATCCCAATAAATACAATACCTTGCCCGAAGCTAAATCGAAATGCCAGCTTAGTTCTGAAAAATTTAATTTAGGCACACTATCGGCTCACCTTTTGTTAACGGTAGTTGAAAAAAATGACACTTCTCTAATCGACAGAAAGCTAAAATACGCCAGATATGCCAATGGCCTGGGTTTAGTGGAATTCCGGGAAAAAGATTTGGAATACTGTCAGGCCACCCCTGAATGCATCGGAAAAGGGATTATTGCCAGTGGAAAGGATATAAAATATGAACTGGTAAGTATAACAGAAAAATAATTCCCTGACCTTATTATCTGATAACCAGCCTATATTCCAGAATTTCCATATCGGCATTTCTGAACTCTACCTGACTTTTTAAAACATAATTGCCTGCACCATAAAGGCTATTTACCGGCAGAAAAACATAATTGGGGCCAACTTTTGGACTAAATGGCATATCAAATAAATGCTTACCCGAAATTTCAAAAACAGAAATCATCCCGGAAACCGGATTTTCGGGACTATGTACCATGACTTTTGCCGTTACATCTGATTCGGAAGGGTTTGGGAAAACTGAAAATGTCCCTTTGGCCGTTTGGTCAGTTACTTTAAAACTTATTTCAAACAGATTTTCAACCGTATTACCTTCTTTATCAGAACCTTGGACCAAAACCCAATATAAACCTGCCTTAAGCTGTAAGTCTGGCAATAGAAATTGTAACTGATTGTCAGACAAACGATTGACAGTAAAATTCTGTAAATCAAGCGGCAGGTACTGACAAGTTTCACACGATTTGATGTATACTTTTAGGAGTCCATCGGGAGCCTTAAGGCTGCGATCATCAATCAAAACTACTTCCAGTGAAGCATTTTTCGAAACCAGCTGCCCGTTCTCTATAGCTTTTCCATCAATTTTGACATCCAAAAACGGACTCAGTACATCCTCCAGAAAGTTTTCAGGATACAACGTTTTACTGCTCACCTCGGCCCAGGCGGCTTGCCCCGGAAAAGTGAGATTCACAGAATTATTGTTTTCGTTGTATTCTTCCAACAGGTTTTCCGGGTCAATTTTCACTTCTATTTTTCTGATTTTGTCAGAATACGGTATTTTAAAAAACACCGTATCTTTCCTTGAAAATCCACTAACCGAAGTTTTAAATATGTTCTGAGCTAAACCATCACCGGTCAAAGACAAGGCTACATTTATTTTTTCTGAGGGTAAAAACCTGCCGTAATTACTCAGCACAGCTCCAACCTGAAAAGAATCAGATTTGGAAATCGGTTGATATGAATTGAGCGATTGAAGGAAAATACCCAGCGAATCAGACAAGTAATCGGGTTTTGAAACCGGAAAAACCCGCAGTGCAGGGTCGCCTTGATATACCACCTGATGCATGTCAGCCAGAATGTAAGTGTCTGATTTTTTGGCTGCCAGGGTTTTATTAATCGCTTGATGAATCTGACCAATAGTGGCATTGGCAGTTTTTTCATTTTGGAAAAAATTGCCATACATCAATCCGAGGTATTCCTTGGTTGAATTAAAATAACTCCAGAAAGAATTGGCAAAAAGTCCTATGGCACCTTTATCGGGGGTTATCAACCAATCGGTACTGAGGGTATTGTACCTGTAAAAAATATTACCCACTCCGCAGCCATTAAAAAACATAAAGGGGTATTTCGATTTATTGCTGTAATTTCGTTTTAGATCAGAACTATAACCAATATTCAAATCGATAATCGTAGGCGAGCCGTGACCAACAAATGTAACCAAACCCACACCTTTGTTGATTGGAGCACTGATATCAACCTCCTCGATTTCCCCTGATTGCTTTTTCGACAAAACTTCGATTTCGCCTGAAAATGGACCTGTTTTGACTCCTTTTTCAAAATCAACCAGCAAGTTTTTAAGGAGTGTCATTTCAAATGTATTTTCACCGCCACTCATGTGCAACACGCGTTTTTTCCACTCCGCCGAAGGACTTTCTTCAAACTCCCTGACTTTTTTCAGATAACTCAAAACTTCTGAATTTTTGCTGACATTGAGTCTGCCCGTAGGGACTCCTTCTACGTCAGCATCCTCGCCAAAAAGACCCGCAGTAAGCAAAGCGTCAGAACCCGGATAACCAAAAGAAGGAACGAGTTCCTGATTTGATTTCAATACATCAGGGAAGGTTACTGCTTTACCTATTATCAACAGATTTTTCCTTTCTGAAGTACCTTCGAGAATGTCTTCCACAGCATTTCGGATAACCAAAGGGTTTTTTTCGCCAAAAAAGTACTGATCATACAGATCCTCAATATAAACTACCCCGCATTTATACTCACCACCAGCTTTCGAACTGCGATAACTTGCCCAGGCCTCAGCTGATTCTTTCAAACTTTTATGCGAAATTATCAGATATTCCGGCTTAAAAGAACGTTTTTTAAAGCTCACCAAACCAGCAATCTTGGGCTTCTGGACAGCATCTGAAACATAAATAGTGGCATCTTGATTGCTTTTAAAATATTGATATTCAGAATTATCCTTAGTTAAAACCTTTTTAATATTATTTGGATCAGAAATTTCATAAACAGATGCATTTTGTCCCGGGTTCTTGAAAATACACAATGAATCTTTCAGAGGAAGTTCATACGGGCGTGAGGTGAGTGCTGCCCCGAAAGATTTAGGATATTTAATTTGGATATAATTAACTGAATACCAATCAAATGCCCCTTTATTATTCCCTTTTATTTCAAAACTTAAATTCTGTGACCCTAAATTATCCTCCAGGGTATCGGTATAAACGCCAAATGGAGGGATTGAAATTCGGTTTCTTACGATTTTGGTATTCAGGCTTAGGTTTAAATTGTGAAAAAGTCTGGATCTGCCATTAAGGCTCAAATAAACCTTTGTTTTTGAGTTACTTTTTACAAAATCTGGAAGGAAAAAGTCAATTTTCTTTGTAGTATCAGTAGTTGCGAATTCTCCTGACCAACCTTCTCCGGGTTCATAAAAGCTTTGCTGGATCACCGGTAAGAGTCCAATGGAGTTATTTAGCGAATATTGGGTATTTGGAGCATAGAGCATCGATTCGGTGTAATAGGCGGTCGTGGTGGCCGTGGAATTGGAAATTACAGTATCAGCCCGGAGAGGTAATTCGTCAGCATTGGTAATGAAATAAGTGGCGAGATCACTAAAGAGGCTGTTAAATGGGTTGTTTCTTTTCCGGGGTCGGTAAACCAGTGAATCAAGCACTCCATGGTTTTTCTCCGCATAAAATTCAATATAACCATCCTTTTGGAGTTCTCCCGCGATTTCGTTGTGTGCCAAAAGCTTTACCGGTTCACCATGATGAAGTAAACTTATATTTTTAAATGAAGTCAATCCGGCATCCTTAAGGTCAGAATAGCCCAGCCGGTAAATTCCGTCCTTTGAAATTTCTATTTTCAAATAAGACTGATCAAATTTAATCCAGTGTGTGTAATCATTTGCCTGTCCCATAACAGACAAATTAATTCCCGAAAAAATCAAAAAAAGCACAAATAGCCTCATAACAAACCAATAATCGTCAAAAATAATCAAAACTGCCAAAACAAAAGAGCTTTTGGGTCATTAATGAAATTAGAAAAAATTATTTGAACCAAAAAAAATACAATTTGTTTTAGAAAAAATTAAAACCCACCTTTGTAAAAAGTAATGACCTATTGATATGAACAAGGTAAAGTTTTCTAACCCGGGCGAAGCACAGTTTTTACCAACCCTACGAAACAAAGTAGAAAATTATTTCAAAGAAAAACATGAGTCTAAATCAGGTGGAAATACCATTTTAATAAAGGCAATAATTCTTATTTCTGTTTTTTTTACTGCATACGGAATGATTCTTTTCGGTCATTTCTCCAACACCATCAATTTAGCCCTAACAATAATCATGGGAGTCGGAACTGCCGGAATTGGGATGGGGGTGATGCATGATGCTGTTCACGGTTCTTTTTCTAAGAAAAAATGGGTGAATAAGTTTTTTGGAAGCTCCCTTTACTGGTTGGGAGGCAATGTTTACAACTGGGAAATTCAGCACAATTCGCTTCATCATACTTATACCAATATTCTCCATCTCGATGAAGACATTACTGGGAAATTTATGCTAAGACTGAATCAGGCAGAACCCAGGAGGGCATACCACCGTGTTCAGTTTTTGTATGCGTTTTTGCTCTACAGCATGATGACGATTTCATTTTTGTGGAAAGATTTTAAAGAAATTGGTTTATTTAATTCTCTGGCAAAAACCGGAATTGTAAAACCATTTTCGGGCAAACAAATAGTGATTCTGCTCATAACCAAATTATTGTATGTGCTGTTTATTTTTGTACTTCCCATGTATCTGCTTGATATTTCATTTGGACAATGGTTTGCGGGCTTTATGGCCATGCACCTTACAGCGGGATTAATTTTGGCTACTGTTTTCCAGTTGGCACATGTAGTGGAGGGTGCCGAACAACCCATTCCTGATAATCATGACCATATTGAGTCGGCTTGGGCGGTACATCAGCTTAAGACCACCTCCAATTTCTTCTCCAATAATCTTTTACTTTCCTGGTATATAGGCGGACTTGATTTCCAAATTGAGCATCATCTCTTCCCTAAAATATCCCATGTGCATTACCGGAAGATATCAAAAATCGTTAAAGAGACTGCTGAGGAGTTTGGTTTCGTTTATAATTCTAAAGGAAGTTTTTTCAATGCCCTCAATTCACATATCCAGATGTTGAAAAAATTAGGGAAATATGAAACAATTTCTGCAAATTAATGGTATTTAGAAATAAACAAAATATTATGAAAATTCTGATTGTATCGCTTGGATTGATTTCAGTAGTAGCTTTTTTGGGTAGAAAAACTTTAAAAAATATTTTTAGCTCAAAAAAGGAAGTTTTCGAAGTAAAAGACAAAAATGCCATGAAAGGCTCCCTTTATGATTTTTCGATGAACAGCCTCGACGGAAAAACTATTAATCTGAACCAATATAAAGGCAAAAAAGTGGTGATTCTGAATGTGGCATCCAAATGTGGATATACGCCACAATATGCCGACTGGCAAAAATTTCATGAAAAGTATGGAGATAAAGTGGTGGTTTTGGGCTTCCCTGCAAACGATTTCATGAAGCAGGAACCCGGTTCTAATGAAGAAATTGCTGAATTTTGCCAGAAAAATTACGGTGTAAGCTTTCAGATGTTTGAAAAAATCGAAGTTACAGGCAAAAACAAGCATCCCTTGTATCAATGGCTTAGCCAAAAAGATCAAAATGGATGGAACGACAATGAACCAAGCTGGAATTTCTGTAAATATGTGGTTAATGAAAATGGACAGCTTACCCATTTTTTTGAATCTAAAATATTACCCACCAACCCCGATTTTATCAAAGCAGTAGGAATATAATGCGTTCTCCCTCATTTAAAGAATGGTTAGGTGCGGCACGACTCCGTACCTTGCCATTGGCACTTTCCAGTATTATTCTCGCCGGTTTTTTGGCAGCCTATAAGGGTCTTTTTGATTGGAAAATATTTATTCTGGCATTCCTGACTACTGTGAGTTTACAGGTTTTATCCAACTTTGCCAATGATTACGGTGACAGCCAAAATGGTGCAGACTCCAAAGATAGAATAGGCCCCGCAAGAGCAGTACAAGCCGGTGTGATATCCCAAAAACAGATGTTAGGAGCAGTAAAAGTGTTTGTAGTAATATCTTTGATTTTAGGTTTGACGCTCATTTTTGTTTCTTTTGGTGGATTTACAAGCAACTTTTTTATTTTCCTGACTATCGGCATTATGGCAATTATGGCGGCTTATTTTTATACAGCCGGCTCCAGACCCTATGGTTATGTAGGACTGGGCGACCTTTCAGTTTTTATTTTCTTTGGGTTGGTGGGAGTTTTAGGCAGTTATTATCTTTATGCAAAAACCTTTGACCCTGATATAATTTTACCTGCTGTGGCTTGTGGACTATTGGCCACTGGTGTACTCAACATAAACAATATCAGAGACTTAGAATCAGATAAATCTACAGGAAAACATACTATACCGGTGAAATTAGGCCGCAAGAATGCCTTGATTTACCACTGGGTTCTACTATCAGGCTCAATTTTTTCTATCTTAATTTTCGCTTTTATGCAGGAAAAAGTGAGTTACTATTATTTGCTATCCTTTCCCTTGATCATAATAAACGGCATTCAGGTTTCTAAAAACAGCAATCCTGATGCTTATCTCAAGACACTTGCCCTCACTTCTCTTGCTACGGTCTTGATGCTTGGGTTTAGCCTGATATATTGATTTAGAAAATGATTTGTGAATTTTGTCGCATTTTTTCGCTAAAATAATTATTATATTTGGGCAAAAATTTAATCTTTTTCTAATGAAAAAACTTTACGTTTTGGCATCCCTCGTATTGGGTTTAATTTTCAATACCGATGCTCAACAAACTGCAAATGAACACTTTGAAGCCGGAGTTGCCAAAAGCAAATCAAATGACTTTATAGGAGCCCTTTCTTCTTTTAGTATTGCCATATCCATGAACCCCGACAACCCTCAAAGTTATTTTAACAGGGGATTGGCCAAACAGGCTCTCAAGGATAATCGTGGGGCAATTCTTGATTTTGACAAAGCCATAGATCTGAGTCCCCGTGATGCCATGGCCTACCTGTATCGTGGACTGAGTAAAAGTTATCAGGACGACAACCGTGCCGCTTTGCAAGACTTCAACAGAGCCATCGAAATTTCTCCTGACGACGCATATGCTTACCTGCAAAGAGGTACCATCAGAGCTAAACTTAATGACCTCAACAAGGCGATTCAGGATTTTACAAAAGTAATTGAACTCAATCCCGGCGATAAAGAAAAATATCAGGCATTTTATTCCCGTGGTCTTTGTAAATCCAAACTCGAAGATTTCAATGGCAGTATCGCAGATTATTCCAAATCAATTGATATCAATCCCAAAAGAGCGAAAACATTCTCTGAAAGAGGCAAAAACCGTATCAAAGTAAATGACTTTGCTGATGCCATAGTTGACTTTGATGAGGCACTAAAGCTAGATTCTCAGGATGCAGAAGCATACTATTTCAGGGCGTTTGCCAAAAGTAAAATAGAAGATTACAATGGTGCCAAATTTGATTATGACAAATGTCTGGCTCTGGACGCCGGATACATGGCGGCTTACTATGGAAGAGGTTTTTCATTAAGCAAACTCAACAATCAAAAAGCTGCAATTTCGGATTTGAACAAAGTGCTGGATCAAAAAGAGGAATCCAAAATGACCAAAGAGAGTTATTCTTCCACATTCACCAAGGGTACTTTGGATAATCTGAGAAACGCTGTAGACGAAAAAATAAAAATTTCGGATTTCACCAACGAAAAATCAGAGGTATATTACACCCGTGGAGTGGCCAATTATAAGGCAGGAAATATGAAAGATGCCATTATCGACCTCAATAAATCTATCGAAGTAAATCCAACCTATGCTGAGGCACATTTTATAAGAGGAATGGTCAGGTCAAATCTTGGCTTACAGAAGGAAGCATTGCTTGATATTAACAATGCCATCAAAATCAATGCAAAATATTCTGCTGCGTATTATGTGAGTGGACTCATTAAAAATGCCATTGGTGATAACAATGGCGGTTGTTTTGATTTGAGTAAAGCAGGAGAGTTAGGCTATGCCCCTGCCTACAATGTTATTAAAGATTATTGCAATTAATTTTTGTTAAAAAAAAAACGCCCTGGCTCATTTGATTCAGGGCGTTTTTTTTTGCTATCTGATCATTTCTGATCTTCCCATCTCAGGTGCTTAACCGATTCGCCCGAATTTGCCAATTCATTCAAAGCGTCAATTCCGATCTGGATGTGTTTTTCTACAAAATTCGCGGTAACTTTCTTATCGCTTTCCTCCGTCTTAACACCATCCGGCTCCATGGGATTGTCTGAAACCAATAAAAGTGCACCATGAGGGATAGAGTTTACAAAGCCTACTGTAAAAATGGTGGCAGTTTCCATATCAATGGCAAGAGCCCTTATTTCTCTCAGATAGTCTTTAAATTTCTCATCATGTTCCCATACCCTTCTGTTGGTGGTATAAACAGTACCTGTCCAGTAATCCATCTCATTTTTTACGATCATTGCCGATACTGAGCGTTGTAAACGGAATGAAGGCAGAGCAGGTATTTCAGGTCTGGCATAATCATCACTTGTACCGTCGCCTCTAATGGCAGCTATGGGAAGAATAAAATCGCCCAATTCAGTAATTTTTTTCAAACCTCCACATTTTCCCAAAAACAAAACCGCTTTAGGTTGTATCGCAGTAAGGAGATCCATGATAGTAGCAGCCATGGCACTTCCCATCCCAAAATTTATGATTGTAATATTTCCGGCAGACGCGGTTTGCATGGCACTTCCGGTACCTTTTACTTCTACGCCATATTTTTCGGCGAATAATTTTACGTAATTTGAAAAATTGGTTAAAAGTATGTATGGTTTAAATTCGTCCAATGGTGTACCGGTATATCGGGGTAACCAATTCTTTACTATTTCATCTTTAGTTTGCATATATAATTAGTTTATTTAAAATTTGAAGGATAAAACTCAATCTGAGACAAAAAGATTCCCGATGAAGCAAATAAATAATAATGGTCGCAAATATAAGGAGATTGATGGTAAGGTGGCCATTTTTGATTATTTAAGAAAAAAATATGTGATTTTGACCCCCGAAGAAGAAGTAAGACAAGGAATTGTGGATTATTTGATTTTTAAAAAAAACTATCCCAGAACATTAATCAAGCTGGAAACCGGTCTTAATTATAATTCTCTGAATATGAGATCAGATATCCTGGTATATGATAATCAGGCCAATCCTTTTTTGTTGGTTGAATGTAAGGCTAAAGACGTCAAAATAGATCAAAAAGTGATAGAGCAAGCCACCAGATACAATCTAACTTTAAATGCAAGATATGTTTGTATCACCAACGGGGTGAGCACATTTTGTTTTGAAAAAAATGAAACCAGCTATCTGCAATTAAATTCATTCCCTGATTTCACAGCTCGTTGAGCCATTGCAAAAATTCTGCTTTCCTTCTGCGGGAAACAGGTATTTCTACATCAAAATCCGTAAGAATACTCCCACCTTCGCCTTTGGTATATTTTTTTATATACACTCTGTTTACTAAAAAAGAATGATGAACCCTGAAAAAGCCATAACTGACCAGTAATTCTTCAAAATCTTTGATACTTTTGGTGACTACCTTTTTTGTTCCATCTCTTAAAAACACATGGGTATAGTCTTCATCCGCTTCACAATGCACAATCGACTCAATGGACACCAAATCTAGTCCCGTCAATGAAGGCAGTGGAATTTTGTTATTCGTATTCTTTGATAATTTCAGATTTTCTAACAATACTTTCAGGTTTTCGGAACCGGACTTCTCTTCAATTTTTTTATTTGCCCTTCCTATCGCCTCCTTAAGTTCAGTGATATTAATGGGCTTCAACAGGTAATCCAGTGCACTAAATTTAATGGCCGTAATTGCATACTGATCAAATCCTGTGGTAAAAATTACCTGAAAGTTAATCTTTTCAAATTTTTCCAACAAGTCAAACCCTGAGCCAAAAGGCATCTCAATATCCAGGAAGACCAGATCGGGTTTGGTCTGTTTTATCAAATTAAACCCGTCTTCAATATTATGAGCTGAGCCCAGATATTTGAGATCAAAGTCACTGAAATTGGTGACAATATTGTGAAGCGTCTCTACACTTCTGGGTTCATCGTCAATGATTACATAGTTTTTCATGAGTTAGTTTTAATTAATAGGGAATTTAACTTTTACCACAGTCCCAACATCTTCATTGGGAGTTGCAGGATGCTCTATGTTATCTTTTATGAGGAAAATAATATTGGTATCATTGATTTTATTGTAGGTATTTAAGCGTTCTTCGGTAATTTTCAATCCTTGTGAGCGGTAGCCTTTTTGAGTTCCCGACTGAATCTCTTTGGAATTTTTTCGGCCAACACCATTATCTACCATCCTGCAAATCAAATAGTTACCTTCCAGATAAAACCTCAGACTCAGGTGCCCTTTTACCCTTTTATATCTAAGACCATGATTGATAGCATTTTCCACGAACGGCTGCAAAATCATGGTAGGGATCTCAAGGTATTTATTAACATCAGAATCAACAGTTATTTCGAAATCAAATTTATCTTCAAACCTCAGACACTCCATTTCAATGTACAAGGTCAGCATCCTTATTTCCTCATTAAGTGAAGTGTATTTGCTTCGGGATGAATCCAAAAACATCCTGATCAGATGGGCAAACTTTGAAAGGTAGTTGTTTGCAGTGAGGGCATCATGAGTCATCACATAGGATTGTATGGAATTTAATGCGTTAAAGATAAAGTGAGGGTTCATTTGCAACTGAAGGGTCCGTAACTCCAACTCCACGATCTGTCGCATGTGCCTTTGCTCCTCGTCGGCCCAAAACTTCAAAAATCTCTCCCGTCCATAAAACATCCCAAACAAGGAAATAAAACTTGCACCCCAAAACCACCAGGTTCTCCACCATGGCCTCTCAATCTGGATTTCAAAAGAAACCGATTCAGACATAGGCTGCCCTTCTTCCTGATACTTTACAAATATGACATAATCTCCGGGAAGCAACACATCAAACTTGAAAGTAGGTCCTGATACTTTTTTCCAAACAATTTTTGTCTCCTGAAAAAGTTGTTTTTTATCTATTCCGAAATAATAATCAACTTTCTTTCCCTCATTGGCAACTGGTTTCAGATATAATTTTATCCTGTCTTCGTGATGCTTGAGATTATATTTTTTTTTAAAATAATTGTCGTTTCCCGAAGTCTCAACATTTACGATCTGAGGGGGCGGAGGGAGCACAGCAGATGGCACCTGGGCATAAACCTTTCCTATTAACAGTGTCATTACACTGATATACAACCAGTTAATATTTAGGATTTTGCTCAATTCAAATTCAATTCTGTTCCAATCAAGGCTACTTTATCAACTAAACTTTTTAAGGTACTGTTAAATTCTTCTTTGGATTTGAGTTTGGTTTTTACCCCAATATAAAATTTGATCTTAGGCTCGGTACCTGATGGTCTGCAGGTAAACTTCGTGCCGTCTTCTGTAAAAAACTGCAATACATCTGAGGACTCAATACCCAGTTTTCCGGAAGGAATATCTGTAATAGTTCCAGTCTTTACATCCGTTCTTTTCAATCCTTTATAGTCATCAATTCTGATAACTTTAGAACCTGCAAGAGCTTGTGGGGGATTAGCTCTGAAGTCTGCCATCATTTGTTTGATTTCATCAGCTCCTGTTTTGCCTTTTTTGGTAACTGAGATAAGCCCTTCGTAGTAAAAACCAAACTGCTTATACATATCAGCTAAAAAGTCAAAAAGACTCAGACCTTTATGCTTGGCATAGGCCGTAAGTTCGGCTATCATGGCACAACTGGCAATGGCATCCTTATCTCTTACTTTATCTCCAATCAGGTATCCATAGCTTTCCTCTCCACCACCGATGAAGGTGGCCTGCCCTTCCAGCTCTCTGATAACCTGTGCAATATACTTAAATCCGGTGAGCGTATTATAACAATCAACGCCAGACTTGGCGGCCATCTGGTCAATCAGGTCAGTGGTCACGATAGTTTTACAAACAAATTCTTTCCCGGTGAGTTTTCCGGCAGCTTTCCAGGCTTTTAGTAAATAATAAATTATTAAACTTGCAGCCTGATTGCCATTTAACAATTGCCATTCCCCTTCCGGATTCTTTACACCCATACCTACTCTGTCGGCATCAGGATCAGTGGCAATAACCAAATCGGCATCAATTTCTTTGGCAAGGTTCAAAGCCATAGTCATGGCTTCCTTTTCTTCAGGATTGGGATAAACCACTGTCGGGAAGTTGCCGTCAGGGGTAGCCTGAGCGGTTACAATGCTCACATTTTCAAAACCCAGCTGAGCCAAAGCCTGAGGTACCATGGTGATACCGGTTCCATGTATTGAGCTAAAAACAATCTTAAGATCTTTTTGTTTTTTGATAATTCTGGGGGCAACAGCTATGCTTTTCACAGCTTTCAGATATTTTTTATCCAAAACCTCCCCTATCATTTTAACTCTTTTTTTAACACCCCTAAACTTTATGTTTTTTACATTGGTAATGGCATTTACCTCCTCCACAATATTCTTGTCGTGGGGAGCTACCACCTGTGAACCATCGCCCCAATACACTTTGTAGCCGTTGTATTCCCGGGGATTGTGAGAAGCTGTGATCACAATTCCTGAATGGCAGCCCAGTTCTCTCACTGTAAATGAAAGCTGGGGTGTGGGGCGTAGTTCTTTATATAGATATACCGTAATACCATTGGCAGATAAAATATCGGCAGCTATTCGGGCAAATTCAGGAGAAAAATTACGACTATCATGAGCAATAGCTACTTTAATCATTTCTCCTGGAAAACATTTGTTGAGATAGTTGGCCAAGCCCTGCGTTGCGGCACCCACAGTATATTTATTCATGCGGTTGGAGCCCACTCCTATCTCGCCTCTCATCCCTCCGGTACCAAATTCAAGATTCTTGTAAAAAGAGTCGGTAAGTTGTGTTACATTCTCATTTTCAATCAATTGATTAATCTGGCTTTTTACTTCTTCATCATACTTTCCTCTGAGCCATTTACTAATATTTTTTTCAGTGGTCTTATCCAATTTTAAACCTTTCAACATAGTCTTTTCGTTGTTTTTTTCTAAACCTAGAATTAATTTTCAATAAATCCAAATATATATTTTTTAAAAATGCATTCAAAATACCACTGTAAATAATTTTCTTTTCAAATATTATTAAACGGTGCCAAAATCATAGATCTTGGGAACAGTAAATAGGAAATCAAATGCAATAATTAACAAAAAAGACCTGACGAAATTCTCGGCAGGTCCTTAATATTTTGCATAAAATTTGAAAAATCAATGTTCGTGCAAATGCTCTTTGTTATAACCACTGGCAAATACGCCAATCATAATCAATGTACCTACCACAAAGGTAAATAAATCGGTAAACAATGCTAAAATAGCTAAAATCAAAAAGAAAACAGTTATTTTTAACCAGGCTGGTACACCCTCAGCAATATTTGACATATTATTTCGATTTTGTTTTATGCAAATTTAATATCAAAAGTATTTAGACTCAAAGAAATTACCACCTATTTTTATTTCGATTTTTTGCAAATGACCAATATGGCTTTCAGAGCTTTTTTAATTATTTTTTTTTCGACTTTTTTTCAAACTGCTTTTTCGCAGGAAACGCCCTATTATCAGGAGCCTGAAAAACGAAAATATGCTTATGAAAAAATCACTATGCCAAATTTATCCTCGTATACTATCAAGTATTACCTGTCTCTCAACGGTGGATTTGCAAAAAGTTATCATCATTCGGGCGGAGATCTAACAAATATTGTTGAAGTAAAATCACCTATGGACACTTATAAGGAGCTTAATTTTGGCATAAATCATAATGAAAAATATTACCTCGAAACCGGAATTTCACACCAAAAGCTCCAATTAAATAGTTACTATGGGTTTCCTTTCAGAATTTTCAACGAGCAAAATATTTTTTTACTTCCATTCAAAGTCAGGAAAACCGTTTGGGTATTGGACAAAGTTAGCAGGGCAGCATTTTTAATGGTAGGAACAGGCGTAAATTTCAGAGTAAACAAATTGCAGGAAAGTGAAATTTCGGAGAAACTTTATTTTAAATACGGCCAACCTCCGGAGCAAAATGACCCTGAAAGTATCGACTATAAGACTTTAAAGAAATTTCCACTTCTAAACTTTGAAACCAATATGGAGATCAGAGGAAAAGTGACGGAAAGATTTGAACTGGGGTTATTTGCTAAAGTTTTGTTTTCGGGCAAAAAAAATCTCTCTAATGAGCTCAACCTCAATTACTTTAACGGACAAACAGAGAGGCAGGTTGACCGCCTAAAAGGTATGCAGCTATGGTTTGGATTAAACTGCAGGATCAATTCTCCGGCTTATTATCGCTACAAGTCAAAAGTGGAATGATTTTTTTAGAAAAATATGCTACCTGTCTTATATTTTTAGGAAAATAGTTCTAATTCTCATTAAAATATTTATTGTTTTTACAAAAATTCTTCTATAACTTTGGATAGATTTCTTAACCAAAAATTACTAAAAACAAATGAGTAAATTTAATGAATGCATGGCTGACTATTTAGCACAAAATGCTGAATATGGAATGGGGCTTTCTGAAGAATTATTAACAGGTGTAGCTAAAGGATTGGGACCTTCCATCTATAATGCTGACTCATCAAAAGTTTCTGGTTCTGACGAAACAGAAAAAGAAACTGTAAAACAAAATTTCCTGATTAAAAAACTTGGTCTTACTGATGGTCCCGAATTAATGGCAGCCATTGATGAGGTTTTGACTAAATTGGGAAGCAGCAATCGCAATAAATATCGTGCTGTAGTATATGCCGCTTTAGCCGTAAAATTTGGAAAAGAGGCTCAATTTCTCTGAAAACCATCATTTAAAACATTAATTATTAACGGGATTTACCAACGTATCTCCCGTTTTTTTGTTTTATTTTTATGCCACATTGTACTCTGATTGAAAATTTACTGTCCAAAACAGAATAAAATATTTTTTCTGTCTTACTAAAATTAAAAAACGGTATTTTTGCAAAAAAATATACGTTTAGAAAGGTGAACAATACAACCGAAAGAAAGATCTTCGTAATTGATTTTGACAGCACGATTACAAAAGTCGAAGGACTGGACCAGCTGGCGGCCATAGCACTGCAAGGAAGCCCCGAAGGTGAAAAAACAGTAGCAGAAATCAGGAAAATCACTGAAAAAGGAATGAGCGGGGAATTGAGTTTTTCCGAAGCACTTAATCAGCGGCTAACACTTCTCAAAGCCAGCAAAAATCACATTGAAGCATTGGTAGGTTATCTGAAAGAAAACATTTCGGAATCTTTCCTAAGAAACAAAGCATTTCTTGAGGAGTATTCTGAAGATATTTTGGTGGTTTCAAGTGGCTTCAAAGAATTTATTCTTCCAGTTACTGAATCACTGGGATTAAAATCTGAAAATGTTTTTGCAAATACGTTTCTGTTTGACTCCGAAGGGAATATCACCGGATGCGACCAGGCCAATCCTTTGGCACAAACAGGTGGCAAAATAAAACTGATGCAAGACCTTAAGCTTGAGGCTCATGTGTCGGTAATTGGTGACGGATTTACCGATTACGAAATCAAAAAATCGGGTTTGGCTGATCGTTTTTATGCTTTTACTGAAAATGTAGAACGCAGTGCTGTGACCGAAAACGCCGATTTTGTGATTAAGACCCTCGATGAGTTTTTGTTTTATAACCAATTACCCCGAGGACAGTCATATCCAAAATCGATGATCAAAGTTTTATTGCTTGAAAACGTCCATCCGGCTGCCCGCGAAGCCTTCGAAGAGCAGGGTTTTGATGTGGAATTTATAAAAGGAGCTCTTGATGAAGACGAACTCATCGAAAAAATCAGGGATGTTTCGATACTGGGGATTAGATCAAAAACCAATGTCACCAAAAAAGTTTTGGACAATGCCGAAAAACTGATTGCCATTGGAGCATTCTGTATAGGCACTAATCAGATAGATTTAAAAACTGCCACCAAAAAAGGAATAGCAGTATTTAATGCCCCTTACAGCAATACCCGCTCCGTGGCCGAGCTTGCAATAGGTGAAATGCTGTTGCTCATCAGAAAAGTGTTCCCAAAAAGTAACGGTATGCACCGTGGCGAATGGGACAAATCGGCCATAAACAGCTTTGAGGTAAGAGGTAAGAAAATCGGGATGATTGGTTATGGCCATATTGGTACCCAGTTATCAGTAATTGCTGAAGCCATGGGGATGGAGGTTTACTTTTATGATATTGTGGACAAAATGCCTATCGGAAATGCCAAAAAGTGCAAATCGATGAAAGAGGTATTTGAGGCAGCAGATGTGGTAAGTTTACATATTGATGGCCGGAAAGAAAACACCAATCTGATAGGTGAAAAAGAGTTTTCGCAAATGAAAGATGGCGTAATATTCTTAAACCTTGCTCGCGGATCAGTGGTCGAAATTCCTGCCCTGGTCAATGCCATCAAATCAGGTAAAGTGGAAGGTGCCGGTGTGGATGTTTTTCCTGAAGAACCAAAAACCAATCAGGACCCATTTGTTTCGGAACTACAAGGACTCAGCAATGTAATCCTGACTCCGCATATTGGAGGTAGTACCGAAGAGGCACAACACAGCATTGGCACTTATGTACCAGAGCGGCTGCTTCAATATGTCAACAATGGTAGCTCTACAGGTAGTGTAAACTTCCCTGAAGTACAGCTTCCGGTATTGCATGGCTCTCATCGTTTATTACATATTCACAAAAATGTACCTGGAATTTTGGCCAAACTCAATAATATTTTTGCAAAACATAACATCAATATTACGGGTCAATATCTGAAAACGGCCGAAGAAGTGGGTTATGTAATCGTAGATATTGAAAAGAGTTATTCTAAAGAAATGATTCAGGAAATAAAAGCTCTCGAAGAAACCATTAAATTCAGGATGCTTTTTTAAACCTGTAGCATATTTACAACATTAAAAATGAGTTACTCTTCCGGGAGTAACTCATTTTATTTTCTCACAAATCTCATCCTGCTTCTTTTACCATTTTCATAAATTACTTCCAAAATATAAAAGGAAGAGGAAAGCCGGTATTTTTCTAAATAAATATGGTAAAGGCCATTTTCAATTTTTAGCAGGCTAGCTTCCAGACTCCTGCCCGTGGGATCTATTATCAATGCCTTTACTACTTTTTCATTTGTTTTGACTCCAAAACCATCGGTAACAGGATTTGGAAATACCTGCAAAATGGTTTCTGCTTCTATGCCCAATGGAGGTAAGATCTGAACTTTTACCGAATCAAAAGCCAGACAATATTTATACTGAGAAGTTGCAATGAAAGTCCCGGAATGATTAATGGATACATCCAGAATTTTCACTTCATTGCCAGGAGTCTTTTTCAGCAAAGGCCCCGTCCAGCTCAAAGTGCCTTTTTCTGAGCCTTTTCCTGTCAATATCAAAGTTTGTCCCTGATATACCGGAGCATTTGAAGTGGCTACAGGCTTTTCGAGGGGTGTTACTTTTACCTTTATATCTTCTGTTACACAATTTTGCTGATCTTTTAACTTAAAATTGGTGTCCTTTGTAAGGCTATCTACTTTTAAACCTATCGCCTTGACCCCTTCCAATTTAAAATCTCCGGCCCAGGAGGGTTTGATTTCCAATTTTTCACCACAATCTATAACATAATCAGAGCTTTTCCGATTTTTCTTTATCATCGAAAACTTGTCCTGTACCTCTCCTTTGCTGGAAATAAACTTCAGATCTAGCCGGTTAGCCTCAATTTCCAAAACTGTGGCACCGGTATTAATTGCGTTGCTGTAAACCATGGCTTTGTGTGGGTAGCCAGACGAGCTCCCCCCTACCCATCCTGAAGAGCCTGAAACCACAAAAACAGTTCCCTTTTTGTCCTTCACATACACACATGAATTAGCGGTGCCATCATATCTGCCACTCGAATTAGAAGTCGAATGTCTGGAAACATCAAATTCTTCTGATGTTCCATAAAATCCAGAAATAGGATAACTTCTCTCATAATTATGGCTGTGTCCATTCAGAACCAGGTCAACATCATATTGATCTATGAGTCTCACAAATTGCTTTCTGATATTAATGAGTTCTTCCTCAGTATCTGAGTTATGGGAACCTTTGGTATAAGGCGGATGATGAAAAAAAATAACCGTCCACAAACTTTTATTGGCTCCAAGATCTTTCTCGAGCCATTCCACCAACTGACTGGTGGTATCGGCCATGAGTTTTCCTCCATTCAGACCATAGGAATCCAGAGAAACAAAGTGCACATTGCCATAATTAAAAGAATAATATGCCTGACTTTCAGACGGTACGCCTCCGGCTTCGGCTTTGGTAGGTATAGAAAACAAACTGTAATAAGCAGGTTTTACTCCATTGTGGTCCTTTTCCCAGGTTCGGTTGTCTCCATAATCATGATTACCCGGGGAAGTCCATAAAGTGGTATTTCTTAAAAAAAACTTATCATAAACTTCAAAAAATTTGGATTGATACTCCGACTCATATCCGTAGTTATAGGCATTATCGCCTAATAAGAGCATGCCATCAATCAGGTTTCCATTAAAATATTTACTGATAGCTGAGGCCACTTCTATCTGCTCAGGTTGTTGGGTTCCGCAATCCCCAAATGCAGCAAAACGTAGCTTCCTTTTGGTATCAGGAAGTGGTGCAGTATTGAAAAAATAACCGGAATCAGCGGCTAAAACCTTTCCGTTAAAGATAATACTATAAAAATATTTTGTATCCGGCTTTAATTTGTCAATTGTAAAAATGTGCGAAGTTTGAGGGTTGCTTTCTATTATTTCTCTTTCATAATGGCCCGCTTTTTCACCAAACTTTATTATTCCTGTTCCAACTTCCTGACTTTCCCACCTGATAGTAACCGTTGTATTGCCGACCATTTGCAGATAGGGTCCACGTTTTATAATCTGGGCATTTGCTTTAAAAACAAAAACAGTCAGAATACTAATAATCAAGGATTTGTATAAGTGAGAATAATTATCCATTTTGGTCTTTAATTCAGTACTATTTTTCAACCAAAATCATAAAAAACGAAAAACACAGCCAAAATAAGCAGAAAAAAAGCCACGAAATGATTCCAATGCAGGCTTTGATTTTTAAAAAACATCGCCGAAAATAAGACAAAAACCAGCAAAGTGATAACTTCCTGAATAATCTTGAGTTGAATCAAACTAAATGGCCCTCCATTGGGCTTATAACCAAGTCTGTTGGCAGGCACCTGCAACATATATTCAAACAAAGCCAGCCCCCAGCTTAAAAACACAATACCTATCAGCCCCAGCTTATTAAACCACCGCCACTCGGCAAACTTCAGGTGTCCATACCAGGCCAAAGTCATGAAAGCATTGGAGGCAACCAGCATAATTATGGCTAAAAATCCTCTCATTGAGCGAGACCAAAATACCTGTCTTTGATTACATTAAAATGATGTCTGGGATGCCCAATGATCACAAATCCCAGAGCAAGGGGAGAGATTTGAGTATTGTTGGCGTTTCCTTTTCTAAGCAACATCATTTTGTCCATATTCCTAAACAGAGCAATTGTTGACTTCCTAACCCAGGCAAATTCAGCTATCAAATCTTCGATGGTCCTGTTAATCGCGACGGTATGTTGAGCATAGGTTTCTTCGTCAAAACCCGGAAGATGATTCTCATCTCCTCTCGAAAAAGCAAGGGCACGGAAGGCCATCACACGCTCAGTATCAATACAATGCTGCAAAATATCTTTCACCGACCATTTGCCGGCAGCATATACTTTTTCGCCAATGGCGTTCAGTATTTTAACTTCAGAAAAAATATTTTCGGGTGCATATTTTTCCAAACTCTCCAGTAAGTCAGCATTTTCATCGTTTAATACAATGTATCTGTCAAAAAATTTTGGCAGTTCGCCTATCTCATTTCTTTTGGCCACTATTAATTTTGATTTTTGCAAAAGTAATAAAATATTAATCCAAATATTATTATCCATATCCCGCAATTGTATAAAACCATTGGTAAATATTTTAGAAAAGCAAACACTAAATTGATGTTACTTTGAGTTTGTAAAAAAAATGCGGTAATTTTGCACAAATGGAAAAAGCAATGGACTTAGAAGAGGAAGGCGAATTGATTGAAGATACCCGCCCACGGTACTCTGAATCAGAAAAGTACAAGATTTTTGACAAGGAATTTATGCCGCACATAGACTCCATGTACAACTTTGCTTTTCGCCTGACCAACGACGAAGACGATGCCAACGACCTGCTGCAAGATACCTACATGAAAGCATTCAGGTTTATCAACTCTTTTCAGGAGGGCACCAATGCCAAAGCATGGCTTTTCAGGATTCTGAAAAACAGCTTTATTAATGACTACCGCAAAAAAAGCAAAGAACCTTCAAAGGTTGACTATCAGGAAGTTGAGACCGTTTATAACAGTACAGAAGATGCAGAATATGAGTCAACAACCGACCTAAGGATCGAAGCGGTACAGGATATGATTGGCGACGAAGTGGCCATGGCACTAAACGGGCTGCCGGTTGACTTCCGTACGGTGATCATTCTTTGCGACATCGAAGGCTTCACTTATGAAGAAATGGCCAAGATTCTGGATATACCGATTGGCACTGTAAGATCAAGATTACACAGAGCAAGGAACTTATTGAAGGAGAAATTGCGTTCTTATGCTAAATCAATGGGATATAAAGAATTACGTTAATTTTCAAATCATCAGATAGGAATGGCTCTTTGCTCAGGTAATGTTTCAATGAAGGAAGAATGTGAGAATCACAATAAGTGCATGAAGATGATTCAGGCGGTATTGGATGGATCAGCTACTCCCGAGGAATTGGAGCATTTTAAAGATAATATTGAAGTTTGCAAACCCTGTATTGAGGGATATGAACTGGAGAAATCAATCAAGGAATCGCTGCAAACCAAAGTGGAAAAAAAATGTTGTCCCAAACAAACGTTTGAAGCTATCAAACTCAAAATAGGCATAGCATCGTTGCTCGTGCTGGGTTTACTGATAAAAATTAAAGTTATAAAGGATTTATTTTTCTGTTAAGATAAAAGAAATTATTAGTTTTGGGCCACCGAAGTCATTTCTCGGTGGTTTTTTATTTTCTACGATATGAACAAAGGCAAAGCCATCATTTTTTGTGCCCCCTCCGGATCAGGTAAAACTACGCTGGTTAAAAACCTGCTGCAAAACAATGCCAATCTGGGATTCTCAATTTCGGCCTGTACGCGTGACCGCCGTGGTCGTGCCGAAGAAAATGGAAAAGATTACTATTTCCTCAGCATCGATGAGTTTAAGGAAAAGATATTTCACAAAGAATTTATCGAATGGGAAGAGGTGTACCCCGGTGGATACTATGGCACCCTTAAAAATGAAATAGAAAGGCTGTGGTCTGAGGGGAAAAATGTAATATTTGATGTAGATGTAAGAGGCGGGCTCAAACTCAAGGAGTATTTTGGGGATGATGCTCTGGCCATTTTCGTAAAAGTACCATCGATGGAAGAACTCGAAAAAAGACTGGTGAGCAGAGGTACTGAATCAGCCGAAAGTCTGTCAGAAAGATTATATAAAGTAAAATTTGAAACGGCATTCCAGGATCAGTTTGATGTAGTTTTGCTCAACGACGACCTGGAGTCTTCTTTTGTAAAAGCTCAGGACCTTTACGAAAAGTTTACAGCCGACCAACTGGTTTTAGGAGAAAAACCGTTGAATGTTTGATAGAAACAGATAATTCAATTTATGAAAATCGGATTATTTTTTGGTTCTTTTAATCCTATCCATGTAGGTCACTTGATTATTGCCAATACCATGGCAACCTCCACTGACCTTCAACAGATTTGGTTTGTGGTATCCCCGCAGAATCCCTTTAAAAAAAACAATTCCTTACTGCATGAATTCGACCGCTACACCATGGTTGAAAGGGCCATTTCTGAAAACCCGGCATTCAGAGTAAGTGACGTCGAATTTAATCTTCCAAAGCCTTCTTATACCATAGATACCCTTACCGTTTTGGCCCAAAAATTCCCCCAACATGAATTTACCCTCATCATGGGAGAAGATAATCTGGTGCAATTTGAAAACTGGAAAAACTATCAGAAAATACTTGAATACTACAGCCTGTATGTGTATTCCAGGCCAAATACCCCTGAGCACAATTTCAAAAATCACCCTAAAGTAACTTTTGTAGAGGCTCCATTACTGGATATTTCCGCTACCTATATCAGAAAGAGACTTTCAGAAGGTAAAAATGTAAAATATCTCGTACCTGAGATAGTGGAAGAATACATCAGGTTTAAGAAGTTTTATCAATAGACATTTTGCCATAAAGCAAAAGCCCTTTGATAGTGAGATCTATGTCGATCTTATCAAATTGAGGTGCCAAATCAGTCAATACCGCCGACAAACCGCCAGTAGCGAGAACTTTAACAGGCCTTTCGATTTCAGCTTTGATTTTTTCCAACAATCTGACAATGGCTCCTTCATAACCATAAAGCACCCCGGCTCTGATAGCATGCATGGAATTTTTCCCAATTACCGTTTCCGGCTTTTCAAGTTTTACTTCAGGAAGCAATGAGGTATTGGCAAAAAGGGACTTCAAGGCAGTTTTTATCCCCGGTAAAATCGTAACCCCTTCAATAACGCCTTCAGATTTCACTACGGTAAAGGTAAGGGCTGTCCCAAAGTCAACGATGACACAATCGGTTTTAAAAATTTCAAGGGCGGCAAGAGCATTGACATAAAGATCAGAGCCTAGTTCTTCGGGCATATCGATGTTTATTTTCAAAAATCCAGCTTGGGCTGGCTTGACAACAAAAGGGTTAAGCTCCAGAAATTTTTCACAAAACCTTACAAAATAGGGCGTTAGAATAGGCACCACACTACTGATAACCGCATGTCTGAACTCCTCTTTTTTCAGATTATTCTCCAGCATGAAGTCCAGAATACGGTATTCAAAAAATACCGGACTTTCATTTTTCAGAGATCTCACTCTTAAAGTATTGATACACTGCTCCTCCTTAAAAAAGCCGATTACCGTATCCGTATTTCCGATATCAAAAACGATCATATTATTATTATGAAAGTTAAAGATAGAATCAAAGTATGGAAAAAGGCAAATAATATATCAATTTACCTTGAAAACAGATTTTTATTAGCACAAAACTTTTCAATCAGAAAAAAAAACTCTAAATTTGCAGCCTTTCTGTAAAAAAGTGAATCGGGAATTCTCTGCGTTTGATATTAACATTCATGGTTTAGAAACCAAAACCTACGAATATGATTTTGAAGGAGATGATTCTTTTTTTTCGGTTTTTGAACAGGAAATAATTGAAGGGGGGAGTTTTAAGGCAAAAGTAATTCTTGATAAAACATCCACTTTAATAAGGTTAAATTTTGAAATCTATGCCCGGCTCAAGCTTTTATGCGACCGTAGTCTGGAAACTTTTGAAGAAGATTTCAAAATCAACGAAATGCACATTTATAAATTTGGGCATAATACTGAGGAGATTAGTGATGAAATGGACATGATTCCTTTCGGCACTCCTAAAATCAACGTGGCAGAACTAATTTTTGATTACGTTTTGTTGCAGGTTCCGATTAAAAAGCTTCATCCGAGATTCAGAGATGAGATAGGCGGAGACGAAGAAGGAGTGATGATTTATCAGGATCAGGAAACAGAAAAAGAAAGTGAAAGTAAGGAAACTGACCCAAGATGGGCGGCACTTCTGAACTTAAAAGATAAAAAGTAGTTATTGTATTGTAATAGTAAATTTGTTTAGATATGGCACATCCCAAGCGGAAGATTTCGAAAACCAGAAGAGATAAACGCAGAACTCACGATGCCCTTACGGCAAAAAGCCTTTCGGTTGATGTAACCACCGGCGAAATCCATTTGCGTCATCACGCTCACGTAAGCGAAGGAAACCTCTATTATCGTGGAAAATTGGTAGTGGAAAACTACCAGTAATATTTTTTAGAAAAGAGTTTCCTGAATTTTACATTTTAAAAAGCCGATGAAGAAAATTGCAGTTGATGCTATGGGTGGGGATTTTGCTCCCCGTGCAGTGATAGAAGGAGCAGTACTTGCTACACAATCATTACCAGAAGATTATCAAATTGTATTAATCGGAAAACAAGACGCCATTCTGGAGGTTTTGCATGACCTTGATTATAAAAAAGGGAGTATCGAAATGGTATTTGCCAATGACGTAATCGAAATGCATGAACATCCTACAAGAGCATTTTCTCAAAAACCCAATTCCAGTATAGGAGTTGGGTTTAAACTTTTAAAAGAAGGTCAGGTGTCGGCATTTTGCAGTGCAGGCAACACCGGTGCCATGATGGTAGGCTCACTGTTTACACTCAGGACGGTTGGAAGCCTTCAGCGACCACCTATTGCCGGTTATTTCCCGCTTAAATCTGGAGGCTACAGCATTATGCTTGACATCGGTGCCAACGCCGATTGTAAACCGGAGGTATTATTACAGTTTGCTGAGCTCGGTAGTCTTTATGCCAAATTTGCCCTGGGTATTGAAAACCCAACCGTGGGCCTGCTCAATATCGGTGCTGAAGAAGAAAAAGGCAGTACTCTGGCTCAGGCTGCACATCAGCTCCTGAAAAGTGACAAAAAAATCAATTTCATTGGAAACGTGGAAGGCCGCGACCTTTTTGACGGCAAATCTGATGTAATTGTTACAGATGGCTTTACGGGCAATATCCTTTTCAAAATGGGTGAGTCTCTCTACGAGCATGCCGCCTCAAAAGGCATCAGTGACGATCTGATCAATAAAATGAATTATGAGGTTGTGGGTGGTAGCCCCATAATTGGAGTCAACGGAAATGTAATCGTAGCTCATGGGATATCTACTCCCGAAGCCATCAAAAATATGATTTTACTCGCCAAAAGACAAATTGAAAGCGGTGTAGTAGAAAAAATTAAAGAAGTATTTAATAACTAAAGGCTAAGGCCAATTAACTATAAAATGGGTTTAAGAGCTGCAATTACCGGCATTAACGGTTACGTACCTGAAAATGTTATTACCAACGCTGACCTCGAAAAAATAGTTGAAACCAACGACGAATGGATCACCAGCAGAACCGGTATCAAAGAACGTCGTATCTTAAAAGGTGAAGGTCTGGGAACCTCCCACATGGCTGCCGAAGCTGTGAAAGGGCTTCTCAAAAAAACCAATACCGACCCGAAAGATGTAGATTTGGTGATTGTAGCTACCGTTACACCCGACTATATGTTTCCCTCCACCGCCAATCTGGTGTGTACACAGGTAGGAATTCCAAATATTATGAGTTTTGATATCCTGGCCGCATGTTCAGGATTTATATATGCACTTGTCACAGGTTCCCAATTTATTGAGTCTGGTCGTTACAAAAAAGTAGTAGTGGTAGGAGCCGACAAAATGTCTTCTATCATAGATTACACCGACCGCACCACCTGTGTGCTGTTTGGTGATGGTGCCGGAGCAGTCCTTCTTGAACCCACCGAGGGCGAGGAAGGAATTATCGATCACATTTTGCATTCAGACGGCACCGGCGAAAATCATCTGATTATGAAAGGTGGCGGTAGCCGTTATCCTGCCTCACATGAAACAGTGGACGGCCACATGCACTACATTCATCAGGAAGGTCCATCCGTGTTTAAATTTGCCGTAACCAATATGGCAGATGTGGCTGCAGCTATTATGGAGAAAAATAACCTTACCGGCGATGATGTAAAATGGCTCGTGCCTCATCAAGCAAACAAACGCATCATTGATGCTACTGCCAACAGAATGGGTATAGGCGAAGATAAAGTAATGATCAACATTCAAAGGTATGGAAATACCACTGCGGCTACAATACCGTTATGCTTACATGATTATGAAAGCCAAATCCAAAAAGGTGACAATCTGATACTTGCTGCATTTGGAGGTGGCTTTACCTGGGGGTCGGTGTTTATTAAGTGGGCTATCTGATCATATATGAATAGCGTTAAAGCCATAGTATTTATCTTTTTTATCTTTACCCTGAATGCCAGGGCACAACATGCCAGAACATTCAGCAACTATGGTCTTTTATATTCTCCTTCAAAAACCGGTGGTACATTCCAGATCTCGATGGGGGAATCAATTTCTTTTGGAAAGTTTCCTCCCCTTAGATTATTGGCTGGCGTAAACCACACCACTAAATTTTACAAGGAAGGCGAATGGACCAAAAAAGATATCAAAAACGCCGGTTTATTTCAGCTTAAAGAAAATACCAGAGTCTCAAAGTTAAATTTTCCGGTAGGGGCTGAGCTGACCTACAAAGGTTTTGGGGTTGGAATATCGCATGATATTTTTAATTTCGGTTTAAAAAAGACACTTGATTCCGGAAAAGTAAGCCTTCCGCCAAACACTGAATACAGCCAATTAAGATTCAGCAGTATTTTTTCAGGAAAAAGCAAAAATTCTCTGGGCTCTACCATTTACATCAACGCCACCATCAATGAATCCTTTTCATTTATCTTTGGTATTATCAGTCAAAAATCCATTTTTAATATTTATAAAAATTCAAAAAAGACCGATTATATTGGTTTGGGAGAAGCCCAACCTTATTTTAGTTTAAGATTTAATATCGAAAAATAATTATGGCAACAACAGCAGATTTCAGAAACGGACTTTGTCTCGAGTGGAACAACGACCTTTATACGATTGTGGAGTTTCAACATGTAAAACCAGGTAAAGGCGGGGCTTTTGTGAGAACAAAACTGAAAAATATCAAAACCGGCAAAGTGCTTGACAATACTTTCACTGCAGGAGAGAAAGTAATTACAGCACGTATCGAAAAAAGACCTTACCAGTTTTTGTATCAGGACGAAATGGGTTTTAACTTCATGGATAATGATAGTTTTGAACAGATTTCTCTTAATGAAGCTATGGTACCCAACGCCGACCTGATGAAAGAAGGAACCAATGTAGATATTCTGGTTCATTCAGAAACCGAAACTCCCCTGTCGGTGGAAATGCCTGCTTATGTTGAGCTACGAATCGTATATACTGAACCTGGTGTAAGAGGCGATACTGCTACCAATGCCACCAAGCCGGCAAAAGTTGAAACAGGAGCTACTATCAAAGTGCCGCTTTTCATTGATAATGATGAACTTATCAAAGTAAATACGACCACTTACGAATACGATTCAAGAGTAAAAGAGAAATAAAAAATATTAAAAATATAAACAGGTTTTGTAAATTATTACATTTGCAACAAAACCTATATACGCTAATCAAAAATTATGGATACCAGAGAAATTCAGAAATTAATAGACTTTATTTCGAAATCAGACCTGAATGAAGTCAACATTGAAACTGCTGAGCTTAAACTCCAGATTAAAAGAAACGTTGACAGTGGCATCAGATACGTTACGGCTCCGGTTATTGACAGTCCGGCTCCGGTAAGCTATCTTCCTGAGCACACTGCACCGGCTCCCGTAAAAGAAGCAGCTCCTGAAACGGAATCTGCACCGGCAGCTAGCAGCAAACTGGTTGAAATCAAAGCACCTATGATTGGAACCTTCTACAGATCTGGCGGACCCGGAAAACCAAACTTCGTAGAAGTAGGTGACGATGTACAGGCTGGCAAAGTAATCTGTATTCTGGAAGCCATGAAGCTATTCAACGAAATTGAAGCCGAGATTTCCGGTAAAATTGTCAAAATACTGGTTGATGACGCTACCCCTGTCGAATATGACCAGCCGTTGTTTTTGGTAGATCCCTCTTGAGCATAGCTCATTTGTATTCTCATTAAAGAACTAAACTAAGCTATGTTTAAAAAAATATTAATTGCAAACCGTGGCGAGATTGCCTTGCGAATCATACGCACTTGCAAAGAAATGGGCATAAAAACGGTAGCTGTGTATTCTACTGCCGACAAAGAAAGCCTTCATGTAAGATTTGCCGATGAGGCCGTATGTATAGGCCCGCCGGCCAGCAAACAGTCCTATCTCAATATCCCAAGTATCATTTCTGCGGCAGAGCTCACCAATGCCGACGCCATACATCCCGGTTATGGTTTCTTATCGGAGAATGCTGAATTCTCCAGGATTTGTGAAGACTATAAAATCAAATTTATTGGTGCTACTGCTGACCAAATCAACCTCATGGGTGACAAGGCCACAGCCAAAGAAACCATGAAAAAAGCAGGTGTACCCTGTATTCCCGGCTCAGAAGGACTTATCGATACGGTAGAAGAAGGCATCAAACTCGCAGAAGAAATCGGTTATCCGGTAATCATAAAGGCCACTGCCGGCGGTGGTGGAAGGGGAATGCGGATTATCCGTAATTCCGGTGAATTTCAAAAAAACTGGGACGACGCGAAAATGGAATCAGGGGCGGCTTTCGGAAACGATGGCCTGTACCTCGAAAAATACATTGAAGAACCCCGTCATATAGAGATTCAGATTGTAGGTGATCAATATGGAAAAGTGTGTCATTTGTCAGAAAGAGATTGCTCGATTCAGAGAAGACACCAGAAATTGGTAGAAGAAACCCCCTCACCTATTGTAAGTGATGAACTTCGTGAAAAAATGGGTGCAGCGGCAATCGCAGGTGCGGCAGCGATTAAATATGAAGGTGCGGGTACGATTGAATTCCTTGTAGATAAACACGGAAAGTTTTATTTCATGGAAATGAACACCCGTATCCAGGTTGAACATCCTATTACAGAAGAAGTTACAGACTTTGACCTGATCAAAGAACAAATAAAAGTGGCAGCAGGTGAGCCTATATCAGGGCAAAACTATTTCCCTAAAATGTTTTCGATGGAATGCCGTATCAATGCCGAAGACCCTTCGCAAAACTTCAGACCTAATCCGGGAACTATCAAGCAGCTAAACCTGCCCGGCGGACATGGCGTGAGGGTTGATTCGCATGTATATGCAGGATACAGCATACCGCCTAATTATGATTCGATGATTGCCAAACTTATTGTGACGGCACGCTCCCGGGAAGAAGTATTGGTAAGGATGAAAAGAGCCTTGCAGGAGTTTTTCATTGATGGCGTAAAAACCACCATCCCATTCCATCTGAAACTTATGGATGACCCTACCTTCCAGTCAGGTAAGTTTAATACCAGCTTTTTGGAAAGCTTTGATTTTTCGGATTTGTAATAATAAAGTTGGAAAGTTAGTAACTTGGAAAGCTAGAAAGTAATATTTGAAAAGCCGGTGGAAACTCCGGCTTTTTTTATAGAAAAAATGCAATACTTGACATAGATTGGAAATAGGTTCCAAATCTAACCCTTTAACTTTTAAACATAGGCACTGACCAAACGCCTGCTGCATCAGACCAAATGTAAAGTTTATTACTCTCAATCTTATAAGTCAAATATGCAGGCTTCCCATTGGGCAAATACAGCTTAATTTGCTTATTTTCTATCATCCAGTTCCAGTTATAGTCTTTGCCTGCAATTCTTTGTGTAGCTGTGCCATCTGACCTGAAAGTGTACCCATACTCCCCGTCGCTGGTAGTCCATTTCCCAAAAAGGTTGGGATCCAGCTCCATGTTATTCAGTTTTATTTTCAAAGTCAGGTCTCTGCTGCCTAAATAGCCGACTTTGGAGGCCGTATTGGTAACCAGAGCCAAAAGAATACTTTTTTCAGTTTTTAATTTCAGGATATCACTTACGGTTACTTTTTCAATAGACGAGTTGAGATACTGCATCTTGGAACCCACTGTTTTATAAACTGTTACCCGGCTATCGGCATCGGTTGGAACTGTGAATACAATATTGGCACCATCCGTAAACTTATCATAGTTGAGACTTACTCTGTAAATTGCAGCCGAATAATCAGCGTAGTTGCGTTTAAATTCCCTGACAGTGTCTTTTTCGGTTTTTATGTCAAACAAGCCATGATGAGAGCCTAACCAAAATCCGGTACTGACATCATCGTAAACTTTTCCTTCCAGATAATCTCTGAAAAAAGAATCCCACCAAATAAATGGCATATTAGGACTGATTGCTTCCACAGGATGTTTCCCTGTTTTGATTTTCTCATAAGCCGTCTTCACAAGATTATCGCCATTCTTGTCGGTGAGGTATTTTACCACCGCCGACATCCCGTATCCATGCTCACCGGCATTGGATTCAGCCCCTTTTTGAAATCCATTGAAGGGTGCCATCTGGTGGCCATTCCTGATACCTGAAACATAGTTGGCCTGGGTACTGAACATTTTTTCGATCCATACTGCAGTGGCCTCGTCCAGCCATAAATGGGCATAATTGCCCGATTTTGCCCTGCTAAACCGATTGCGGGTATCGTAAAAGGATTGCACGATATGAAAAAACTCATGCCCAGCGGTAAGTTTGAGTTCGTCAGCATCTTTAATGGTTACCGAGTTAAATTCCATCCAACTGTAGTTATAGCCCCAGATCGAATTTGAGGCATATCCATGAACACCGGCATCCAGTTTTTTAACCAAAACATTCATAGGCCAGCTACTTCGACTCGCATACGAATGACCCAACGATTTAAATTTGGAATAGGCAGTTTCGAGATAGACCCCCAACTTTACCACATCATCTTTTATCGACAGGTATGGAAAATAAATTTTGAAATGCCCCTCAGGCGTATCCAGAGAAAAATTGCCATCAAATGAAATAAGGTGCATCTTTACTTTGGTCACAGCCAGGCGGCCATTAACATCACTCTCTGTAATTTTTTGTTCAGTAGGTGGCAGTGTAGCCACCGTATAGCCCGCAGAATCTACTGCAGCCAGATATCTGTAATGGATACCTGTTTTATTGAGGCTTCTGACAAAAACTTCCTCTCCGACGGCCAAAAGTGGAATATTGATCGCCTGAGTACTATTTCTTTTGATTTTTATTTTTAACCCTTTATTGATATTGAGGGGGAGACCTTCCAGCACATAGACTTTGGAATTGACGGTATTCAGCTCTTCCGGAACTTTACCCAGTTCACCAATTTTGAGGCTATTATCGGCTTCAAAAGCTCCCAATGGAACGTTCAACGTAATATCGGTTGCTTCTATGACACCTCCATTTTGCCCGATTTCAACTGTATTTAATGGCTTCACAGCATCGCCCGGTAAAATACAAGATGAATTTACCCAAAGTAAAATAATGATTAAAAAATATCCCGTTTTTTTCATGACAATCCAGTCTTTTATTTTTCACAAAATACTGAATAGGAAAAAGAAATTCTATGAGGGTTTCTAAAAATGAAACATGATCCCGATCAGGATTAATATTGAAATTGAGTCCGAAGCCGGCAGCAATACCTTAGCTGATTTGGGGAAGATTATTTGCTCTTAATTTGAAATGGAAAGCCTTACGGAATTTTGAGGGCGATACTTAAAATTTACATTGGATTATGTTTGAAGGAATATCTTAACAAGTAAAAGTAAGGTTATTTCTTTTTATCGCTAATTCCAAAATTAGGAATTCCTTTTTCGGAGAGGGATTTAGTTTTAAAAAACTTTTCTTTTGCAAACGATTTAATTGCCTAAACTACCTTTAGTCATTCATTTTCTTTAAAAGCACGGGGTTTTAATGAAACAATTTTAGCAACTCTTCCTTATTTTGAATTGACCAAATCAAAAGAGAATTTTTCGTGGGCGATAAAGCCAGTTTTCTGATGATATTTGATCTGTGCTTTTCAACTGTTTTTTCGGCAATAAATAATTTTTCCGCAATTTCTTTTGTGTTGTTTTCCTGTGCAATTAATCTCAAAATTTTAATTTCAGAAGGTGATAATTGTCCTAAAAAATTCTCCTCATTCGCAGGTTCTGAAAAAGTTGAGAGGTCTTTTCCAAAAAACGTTTTACCCTGACTAACAGCTAAAATACAGGCAATAATCTCTTCCAAAGCATATTCTTTCAGCAAGTAGCCCTTAACACCAAGTTCTATAGCTTTTTGAATGATACTGTTTTCCTTGTGTATGGTATTAAAAATGATGTTGGTTTTAATTTTTTGGTTTACCAGTTTTTCAACAATTTCTAAACCGCTCATATCAGGCATTTCAATGTCAATAATTGCGATGGATGGTTTAAGGTTAATTATTTTGTTGTAGGCATGAATGCCTTTGGATTCACAAGAAATAACATCAAAACCCTCTTTTACCAAAAAATCATATAATCCTTTAAGAATCAAAGGGTGATCATCGGCCAATAGAATGGTCTTACTTCTCATAAAACGGGTATTGTTAGCTGAAGCGTAGTTCCTTCACCCGGTGCAGATGTCAAATTAAGGGTAGCACCAATTATTCCTGCTCTATGATGAATAGAGAGTAAGCCTAATGTTCCTAAATGTAATTCCTCGGGAATTGGCCACTGAAAGCCTTTTCCATTGTCTTTAATGGTCAAATTTATCACCTTATGATTCCCACTGATTCCTACAAAGGCCGCCTGTGCCTCAGAATGCTTCAAAATATTCATTAATGCTTCCTGGATAATTCTGAAGAGATAAAGTTGTTTTTCCTCTGATAAAATATTGTTTAAGGATTCGTCAATCTCAGTTGAAAAGAAAACATCATTTTCCCTGTCCAATTGTTGAATAAGATCCAGAGTAGCAGTACACAATCCTATTTTTTTTAACTGCACCGGATATAGTTTTTTGGTGAGCATCCTTATATCCTGAATTATTTCGTCAATCTGCTTTTTAGTATGCGAAGGCTGTTCGGTATTGAGTGATGCTTTGAGGACCAAAAGTTCGGACGCAACCCCATCATGAAGGTCTAAGGCTATCCTTGCTTGTTCACTTTCAGTAGCAGCAATTAAATCCTGGTGGTATTTTTCATTGAGCTCAGCTTCTCTTTTTTTCAAAAGTTGCTTCCTTCTGACAAAAAGAAAATAAATACCGGCTCCTGCGATAAATACAGCAAGAACAGTGATTGCAGTCCACATGTTTCTTTCTTTTTCCAACACTTTGAGCTGCTCACTTTTCAATTTAATTTGCAGATCTTTTTCTTTGGTTTGGAATTCCTTATCAAGTCTGGCTATTTCCAAGGTCTGTTTTCTGATGTCAATGGAGTCTTTAATTCTATAATAATTAGAAAAGTTATTTAACGATTCTTTATAATTCCCATCCGCATTTTCCACCCTGGCAAGTTGTCCATATACATCCATTAAAAAAGAAGGGTCACCATTCATCTTTTTGGCTATGGGCAACAATCCTGTCAGGATTGATTTCGCTTGATTCCATTTTTTGGTTTTGGCGTAAACTTCAACTTTATATAATTCAAGGCGTTTTGCCAAATATTCATTATTCAGTTTTTTTTGCTCATTAATGCATTTGTCATACATTTCAATCGCCTGATCAAGTTTCCCAAATCTTTTAAGGAGATTAGCCCGACTATAAAATACAGTAAATGAGGAATAAGGATCACCCTTTATACTGTCAATAAGAAATAATGCACGATTGGAAGTTTTAAATCCATTCAGACTGTCGCTCATTTTGGAATAAACATTAGTAAGGCTACTATAATTAACTATGGCTTTGCTAAAGTTTTTTTCCCGAATCATAGCATCAGCAGCGAGTTTATAATAATCAGCAGCTTTTTGGTTTTCATTAAGATCTAAATAGACATTTCCAATATAACCGATTATAGTCCATTTGTTACCTTCCTCCGGAAGTTTTGAAGAATGCCGGAGTGCTTTTTTATATTCCCCCAAAGCCTCTTCATAGGAAGCCTTTCCATAAAAGACCTGACCTTTGCCCATGTAGGTATTTTCCATTAGTGAGTCATGACCAGAAGAGGCAAATCGTTTTACAGCAATTTGATAGAAATGCAACGCACTGTCGGGTAAACCGGCAGTAACATATTGCCCTCCAATAATATTTAAAAAACTATGAGAAATCTTTGGACTATTAACCTTTGGCAAGGTATTAATGAGTCTCGAGGTAAATTCAGAATCCTGTTTGCTTTTAACATTTAGGAATCGTCCGTACTTCTCTATCAACAAATAAAAAGCAGTGTCAATTTTTTTTTCATTATCCCAGACAGAAAACAATCTTTCCCTGTAGGTAGAATCATCTGATTTATGTTTTTCAAGCCAGGTTACAATATCTTCTTTTTGCCCTGAACCAGGGAGTTTTGATTTCTGTTTGGAACTATCACAACCTGTTAGGATTGCAGCAATTGTAACAAATATACTTAGTAGGGCTATTGTTAATTTAATTCTCATAACTGTAAACAAAGATAGGGCACCATCGAATCATTTAAAATAAGGGTTACCCATTATTTTTTGGTTTTTTTTGTCCCACTACCTTTGATTTCAAATTATAACCATTAAAGATGTCTAAATATTCAGCAATTAATCCTTTTGTATTCTTCATAATAATAAATAAACATTAAATAGCCATTTAAGTAATTAATTTAAAGATAGTTAAAGTCTCTAAATCATTATAAAAACATAGACTTATATATTAAAATATTCAAGATTTATAAATACTAAATTGGTTCAAATTGATCTTTTTTTTGAGAATTTGTAAAAAAGGTAAATAATTCAAAATGAAAATATTTTATTCAAATCAATCCCAAAAAAAGGCTGTTTTGTTCAATTCCTGAGCTTTCTCTTATTTACTATTCGTAGCTAAAATTTAATTCTTATAAAAAAAATACTTTTCTAAAACTCTTTTCTATAATATGAAACGACTCTTCCTTTGTATAATCATTAATTTACTTAGTATTAATCTCTTTGGTGCGATTTATTATGTAGATGCCACCAAAGCAAACAATACTGGAAGCGGAACCTCTTGGGCCACTGCTAAAAAAGATATTCAAAATGCTATTGATATTGCCTCTTCAGGAGACCAGATTTGGATAAAAGCCGGTACTTATTATCCAACAGTGGACTTATTTAATAGTGCATCTCCTTCTGACCCAAGAGATAAAACATTCTTTGTTAAAAATGGCATTAGCTTATTCGGAGGATTTGCAGGAACTGAAGCCTCATTGAGTGAAAGGAATATTCCGAATAATCAAACCATACTTAGTGGTGATATTGGTACAATTGGAAGCTCATCTGATAACTGTTATCATGTTATTTCAGCTATAAATAATTCCGTTGCAAGTACATTTGATGGATTAATCATTACCGATGGTACCACAACTGCCACTTCTTCAAGTGTTACTGCTAATTCAACTGCCGTCAATCGAAATAGAGGTGCTGGTATAATGATAACTCATGCCAGCCTAAACTCTGTCACATATATAATTAAAAATTGTGTCATTAAAAATCACCTGGGCGGAAATGGAAATGGGGCATCTGCTAATGTATTTAATACCAGTTTATCAGTTGAGAATTGTATTTTTATGAATAATACCGTCACCACAACAGTTGTTGCAAATGGCTTATGTATAAATTCCTCAGGTAATAGTCTCACTGTTTCCAACAGCGTTTTTGTTTCAAATCAGTACACAAATGCTACAGGAGGCTCAGGTGGAGCAATTCAAACGTCTACTTCATCAAATTCTTTTACAAATTGTACTTTTACAAATAATAAAGTTGGAGCGAGCGGGAATGGTGGTGCAATTTATTTTGCCAGCACTGTTCATACATCAGAAATGAAAAATTGTATTTTTTATAATAATTTAAAGGGTACAAGTGCTACAACCTATGGTTCAGATATTTCTATAAATGGTAACGGAACTAATTTAACGGCATTTAATTGTATTTTACAACTTTCTCAATCTTCAGATTATACTAATGTTGGATTAAATAGTGGATCCAGTAATAATATTTTTAGTAATTCAAATCCCAATTTTAGTGATAATTCTGATATAGATGGGAATGACAATAAATTTTTCACATCGGATGATGGATTATCCCTCCAAACTGGTAGTCCAGCAATAAATGCTGGTTCTTCTGTTAGTACTCCCACCACTGACATTACAGGTGCTGCCAGAGTTGGAAATCCCGAAATTGGAGCATATGAATTAACTGTGGTGGCTTCTCCTGAAATTAATGTTAAAGGAAATACTGTTTCTATATCAGACAATGATACCTCCCCAAGTTCTTTAGATCATACAGATTTTGGTTCAACATCAGTAACAGGAGGAACAGTAACCAGAACATTTACCATTGAAAATACTGGTTCAGGAGCCCTTAATCTTACAGGATCTCCTTTAATCAGTATTGGGGGAACAAACGCCAGTGATTTCACTGTTACCCAATTACCAAGTTCTCCAGTCGCTGCAACAAATGGTACAACAACTTTTCAAGTTACCTTCGATCCTTCTTCTACCGGATTGAGAACAGCAACTATTAGTATAGCGAACAATGATTCGGATGAAAACCCTTATGATTTCAGCATTCAAGGTACTGGAACATGTTCATTGACATTAAGTCCCAGTTCTCAAACAAACGTTGCCTGCTTTGGTGGAAACACAGGTGCTGCCACAGTTAATGCATCATCCGGCGGGTCAAGCCCTTATACCTATAACTGGACTCCGGGAAATCCGACAGGCGATGGTACTGTTAGTGTTTCGGGATTAACCGCCGGAACCTGGACTTGCACTGTTACTGATGCCAATAGTTGTACTGCTTCACAAACATTTACCATAACCCAACCAACAGGGATGACCGTTTCAGCAGCCAGCCAAACCAATGTAAGTTGTAATGGTGGCAGCAATGGTGCTGCTTCAATTAATACACCAACTGGTGGTGCGGGTGGATATACTTATAACTGGACTCCAGGCAATCCGACAGGCGATGGTACTGTTAGTGTTACTGGATTAACCGCCGGAACATGGACCTGTACTGTTACTGATGCCAATAGTTGTACTGCTTCACAAACATTTACAATAACTCAACCCGCAGGGATGACGGTTTCGGCAGCAAGTCAAACCAACATTGCCTGTAATGGTGGTAGCACAGGTGCTGCTTCAATTAATACGCCAACAGGCGGGGCTGGAGGATATACTTATAACTGGACACCCGGTAATCCAACAGGTGATGGTACCGTTAGTGTTACTGGATTAACTGCCGGAACATGGACCTGTACTGTTACTGATGCTAATGGATGTACTGCATCTCAAACATTTACCATTACCCAACCCACAGGGATGACGGTTTCAGCAGTCAGCCAAACCAATATTGCCTGTAACGGTGGCAGCACAGGTGCTGCTTCAATAAATACGCCAACTGGCGGGGCAGGTGGATATACTTATAACTGGACACCGGGAAATCCTACAGGTGATGGTACTGTTAGTGTTACTGGATTAACCGCCGGAACCTGGACTTGTACCGTTACCGATGCCAACAGCTGTACTGCTTCACAAACATTTACCATAACCCAACCCGCAGAGATGACGGTTTCGGCAGCAAGTCAAACCAATATAAGCTGTAATGGAGGAGTTAATGGAGCTGCCTCAATCAATACGCCAACTGGCGGGGCTGGCGGATATACCTATAACTGGACTCCGGGTAATCCTACAGGCGATGGTACTATTAGTGTTTCGGGATTAAACGCCGGAACCTGGACTTGTACTGTTACTGATGCCAACAGCTGTACTGCCTCTCAAACATTTACCATAACCCAACCCTCAGGGATAACGGTTTCGGCAGCCAGTCAAACCAATATTGCCTGTAACGGTGGCAGCACAGGAGCTGCTTCAATTAATACGCCAACAGGCGGGGCAGGAGGATATACCTATAACTGGACGCCGGGAAATCCTACAGGTGATGGTACTGTTAGTGTTACTGGATTAACCGCCGGAACATGGACCTGTACCGTTACCGATGCTAATGGATGTACTGCCTCTCAAACATTTACCATTACCGAACCTACTGCTTTGAGTGCGACGACAAGTCAGACCAATGTGGCTTGTAATGGTGGAAGTAATGGTACTGCTACTGTTGTAGCTTCCGGTGGTACTTCCGGCTATACTTATAGCTGGGCTCCAAGTGGTGGAACGGCTGCTACGGCTACTGGTCTTGCTGCAGGATCTTATACTTGTACGATCACAGATGCCAATGGCTGTACTTTAGATAAAACGTTTACCATCACTGCTGAAAGTGCCATTGTGCTGACCAAAG
>JAIUOF010000007.1 GCA_020161355.1 Bacteroidota bacterium
GGGAGCAACACCACAGCCACCAACCTTGACTACTAACAAGTCAACAGTGTGTGGCACAGAGAAAGCGACCTTGACAGCGAGTGGCTGTAATGGCACCGTGACCTGGTCAGTAGGAGGTACAGGAACTTCGAAAGAAGTAGGAGCTGGCACTTACACTGCGACCTGTACCAATGCATGTGGAACATCGGCAGCCTCGGCATCAATTACTATAGGTACGGGAGTAACCCCAACAGCACCTACGATTACAGGCAGCACAGGTCCTGTATGTGGCACTGAGAAAGTAACCTTGACAGCGAGTGCATGTACATCAGGAACGATAAAATGGAGTACAGGAGAGACTACCAGTACGATCAGTGTAGGAGCTGGCACTTACACCGCAACCTGTATCAACAGTTGTGGCAGCAGTCCGGCATCAAATACAATCACAGTAACTCAGGGATCAACACCACAGCCACCAACCTTGACTACTAACAAGTCAACCGTATGTGGTACTGAGAAAGCAACCTTGACGGCGAGTGGCTGTAATGGCACCGTGACCTGGTCAGTGGGAGGCACAGGAACTACGAAAGAAGTAGGAGCTGGCACTTATACTGCGACCTGTACCAATACTTGCGGAACATCGGCAGCTTCAGCACCAATCACGATTGGAACGGGAGTAACCCCAACAGCACCTACGATTACAGGCAGCACGGGTCCTGTATGTGGCACTGAAAAAGTAACCTTGACAGCGGGTGCATGTGCGTCGGGAACAATAAAATGGAGTACAGGAGAGACGACCAGTACAATCAGTGTTGGAGCAGGAACTTACACTGCTACTTGTGTAAATGATTGTGGCAGTAGTCCTGCATCAAATACAATCACAGTAACTCAGGGATCAGCACCACAGCCGCCAACCTTGACTACTAACAAGTCAACAGTGTGTGGCACAGAGAAAGCGACCTTGACAGCGAGTGGCTGTAATGGCACAGTGACCTGGTCAGTAGGAGGTACAGGAACTTCGAAAGAAGTAGGAGCTGGCACTTACACTGCGACCTGTACCAATGCATGTGGAACATCTGCAGCCTCGGCATCAATTACTATAGGTACGGGAGTAACCCCAACGGCACCTACGATTACAGGCAGCACAGGTCCTGTATGTGGCACTGAGAAAGTAACCTTGACAGCGAGTGCATGTACATCAGGAACAATAAAATGGAGTACAGGAGAGACGACCAGTACAATCAGTGTAGGAGCAGGTAGTTATACTGCAACCTGTATCAACAGTTGTGGCAGTAGTCCTGCATCAAATACAATCACAGTAACTCAGGGAGCAACACCACAGCCACCAACCTTGACTACTAACAAGTCAACAGTGTGTGGCACAGAGAAAGCGACCTTGACAGCGAGTGGCTGTAATGGCACCGTGACCTGGTCAGTAGGAGGTACAGGAACTACGAAAGAAGTAGGAGCTGGCACTTACACTGCGACCTGTACCAATACTTGTGGAACATCGGCAGCTTCAGCACCAATCACGATTGGAACGGGAGTAACCCCAACGGCACCGACGATTTCGGCTTCCAAATTGGAAATTTGTGGTACCGAGACAATAACTCTTACTGCAACCAATTGTACCGGACAAGTGAAATGGTCAAACAATACAACTGGAACTAGTACTATAATTAATGCTCCTGGCGAATATGCAGCAGTATGTATTAATTCTTGTGGAGAAAGTCCCAATAGTAATATTTTGACAATCACAAAAGGTGCAATTCCAAATCCTCCTTTGGTTACAACTGATAAAGTAAGCGTTTGTGGAACAGAAAAGGCGAGACTTGTAGCAATAAGTTGTACGGGAACAGTCGAATGGAGTACAGGTGAAAATGGTGAGAGTATATTGGTAGGAACGGGAACATACACCGCAAAATGTACCAACTCCTGTGGTTCAAGTGTAGCATCAAATGTTATTAAAATTGATGCAAATGGTACACCGTCTGCTCCATCAATTACAGCAAACAAAACCAGTATTTGTGGACAGGATTCTGCCAAATTATCGGCTGATGGTTGTTCTGGAACTGTAACCTGGAGTAATGGTATAATTGGACAGTCAATTTTTGTGAAACAAGCTGGATCATACAAAGCCAAGTGTACAAACAACTGTGGTACTAGTGCAGATTCTGACCCAATTACAATTTCAACTGGCGGAACAGCTCCTGCAGCTCCGGTTATAACTGCAAATAAAGAAAGTATTTGTGTGGGTGATTCAGCTACTTTGACTGCCGCGGGTTGTTCAGGTACAGTTACCTGGAATACTACAGCAACGGGTACCAAACTAGTGGTTTATGCTCCAGGTAATTATTCAGCGGTTTGTACCAGTGGATGTGGAACAAGTCCAAACTCTAATTCCATTCTTATTAGCACAAAAACTACCGGATGTGGAACCACAACCTGTAATATTGCAGCACCTGTTATTTCAGCTTCCAAGCTCTCAGTTTGCGAACCAGAAGATATTACACTTACTGCAACTGGTTGTACAACTGGTACAGTAATTTGGTCAAATGGTAAAACCGGAAAATCGATTGTGGTTAAGCCTGTTTCAAATACTACATATAATGCGGTATGTAAACTTGATACTTGTATTAGTCCAGTTTCTTTACCTTTGACCATCAAGGTAAATAAAACCACCAAACCAATCATAGCATGTGCTACTGATTTGATTTGTCCTGGTGAAACAACAACACTTACCGCTTATGAATGTGAAGGAGAAGTTAAATGGTCTAATGGCATGATTGGTCACCAGATCGAAATTGCTCCTACATCGCTTTCAAAATATACCGCAGTTTGTGTGGTTGGAAGTTGTACCAGTGAAGCTTCGGATACCGTTTGTGTAAATGTGGGCGTTCCTGCCAAGCCATTTATCACTTGTAAATCTAATACAATATGTTTTGGAGAGTCAGCCATTATTACTGCCTCCGGATGCAATGGGTTAGTGGTTTGGTCAACAGGTCAATCTGGTTCGGTACTCACGGTTACTCCTAATGCAGCAGGTGTGTTCCATTATACAGCAAAATGTAGAGCTAAGAGTGGAGAATGTCAAAGCGACGATTCGAATATTATTTCAATCACTGTCGGTGCGGCTGTTTCTTCTCCAAAAGCACTTTCTGAGGTTAAAAATGTTTGTCCATTTGAAACTGTAGATCTCAACAGTGCAATTTTGGGTGATCCTTCTACCAGTGGCGGAACTTATGAATTCCATATCAGTAATTCTCCAAATTCTACCCTTATTACAACTACGGGCTCAGTTCAGGCTGGCAAGTATTACTTGTTTGAAAGAAGTAAATTCGGTTGTTACAGCACGCCTACAATGATTACAGTGAAAATTGAAAGTTGTGGGCCTGGAGGTATCAAACCTGACTCTACCAAATTTGTAGATATTTCATTGAAAAAGACAGCCTCAGCTAAAATAGTTCCTGTAGGAAAACAAGTAGAATATAATGTGGTAATTAAAAACTTGAAGAATGTTAAGGCAACCAATCTGGTAGTTAGAGATATTATTCCTCAAGGTTTGAGAATTGATACTGTAAGTAAAAACGCCACTTTTGTTAACGGAATGGTTAGAATTAATATTGATTCTTTGAAAAACAAAGACAGTGTTAAAATTACCTATAGAGCTACGGTTACAGCTGCTGGAAAAATTGTAAATAATGCAGAGTTGTTTGCTGTTGATCAGATAGATAATGTGTTGAGCAATAATACAAGTAGTGTTGCCATCAATGATTATGCTTCGACCAATTTGGTAGGTTTGAGTAAGGATGTTGGTACTATCAGATATATCTCAGACAAAATCTATGAAGTGCCGTTTACTTTCAACATTCAGAATATGGGTGCCGGTAATTTAAGCAAGATTCAACTTGTTGATGATCTTGCAGCTACCTTTGGTTCAGGTGCCTTAATTGTTGATGATAAAATTCAGGTAACTACAGAAAACGGCTTGGTAGCTAATCCTAACTATACCGGTAGAGGTGGAAATACCAATCTTTTGATTGATTCCCTCAGCACTTTGGGCACAGGACAAACCTTGTCTGTAGGCATAAAAGTGAAAGTCAACATGGCAAATGCGTCTAAACGCGATTTCTTCAATACGGCAACTGTATATGCAAACAACAAAGCAATCAGTGATGTATCAACAGCAGGAATCAACCCTGATCCTGATAATGATGGAAATCCAAATAACAACGATGAACCTACTAAGTTTACAATTGGTGTAGATTCTAATTCGGTGGGTATTGCAGTTGCCTTGAGTATTGCTGATTCAAGCGAAATCGATGATCAAACCTATCAGGTTAAGTATATGGCTTTGGTTAAAAATATTGGATTCAAAGATTTGAAAAATGTTTCGATCGTTGACTCCTTGACCAAAACCTTCCCTGATTCCGTTCAGTTCTCAATAGTGGGTAGTACTACATTTGGTGGAAGTAAAATGAAAATTAATCCTTCCTTCAATGGAAAAACAGACTATAGACTCGTACTTGGAGATTCAACATCCCGATTGGCAGTAGGTAAAACCGACACCTTACACTTTACAGTGAATGTGAAATATGGAAATAACTATGGTCCTTTCTTTAGCAACCTGGTTGCTACTGCTAAAACAACCACAGGTGTTGATGTTAGAGATGTTTCCAATAGTGGAGTGATCATTAAACCTGAATTAAGTGATCCGACTATCCTGAGAATACCAAAAGATGGAATAGTTTCTGAAATTTTGATCGAAAGAGTTGAGTTAATGGAAGGTTTCTCTCCTAATGGCGACAATTATAATGAAACACTTGACCTTTCTGTGAAAGAAGGTTCCGGTGAATTTACCATCGAGTCCTTCGAGATTTATAACAGATGGGGTCATTTGATATGGAAATCTACCAATCAAAAAGTGTCAGACAATAACGGTATCAAATGGGATGCAACCTCCAACACCGGTCTGAGATTCGGTCCGGAAGGAGTTCCTGATGGTACATACTATTACGCCATAAAAGCAGTAGGACAGCCTAACCTCAAAGTTGGATTTATTACTGTAGCTCGCTAATTTGCAGGAAAAACCAAAATGTCGCCGTTGAATAAATGGCGGCATTTTTTCGTTTAATAACCAAAGGCATGATTTTTGTGTTAATGTCTTTCACAATACTTTTCTAACAGTTATAGATGCACTTTAGGATTATATTTCTATTACTATTTCTGTTTTTTGGTCTGGAGGGATATGCCCAAACTCCCTCTAAACAACTCAAAAAAGCAGAAACGAGCACCAAAAACCTCTCATATGCAGAGGCAATAGAGATATATGATGGTATTCTTAAAAAAAGTAAGAACCTTTCTTCTGAAGAACTGCAATCTGTTAAACTCAACCTTGCTGAGGCCTATTATTTTGTAAAAGATTATAAAAACGCCGAAAAATATTATCAGGAAGTTTTATCCAACAACCCTGTTCTAAAAGGTGAAAAACTTAAAGCTTATCTAAGATATGCTCAGGTTTTAAATAGCAACGGAAAGCGTGAGGAGTCTACAAAGATTTATATGAAATTTAATGACTTGCAAGACCAAGACAAAAGAGGTTTGGAATTTAGCAAGTTATACAACAATATTGATCCTTTGATCAGAAATGCCGGAAGTTATACCCTTGAATATGTGGGTATTAATACCTCAAGTCCTGATTTTAGCCCTTCATTTTACAAAGACGGAATGGTGTTTGTTTCTAGTAGGAATCCAAATAATGCGGTAAAAAGAGTTTTCAAATGGGACAATTCCTCTTTTCTTGATTTGTATTATCTCGAAGATCTTAAAGTAATCAACAAAGAAGATAAGACTGCCGCTTTGGGTGGCGGAGGAAATTCTGCTGACAAAATTAAAAGTAAACCCAAAACCGAAAAGCTTGGGAATGATTATTACACGCCTCCCACCTCCAATGATGCCAATACCATTGCTCATACAGGAAGTGAGCTAATAAATGGCAGTAAAAATTATGAAGAAACCGCCCTCATTGATGTCAAAAAGTTTAGCCGTACCCTCAACAGTAAATACCATGAGGGACCCTGTACTTTTTATGATAATGCTCAAAAAATAATATTTACCAGAAACGGAAATTCCGGTGGAGGAGGAATTTTTGGACAGAAAAAAGAAGGAATAACCCGTCTGAAATTATACTCTGCGGAGAAAAAAACCAATGACTGGGGAAATATTAAAGAGTTGCCATTTAACAGCGACGACTATTCCTGCGGTCATCCAACTGTAGACAAGTCTGACAAAATCCTCTACTTTGTTTCTGATATGCCAGGTGGATATGGCGGTACTGACCTCTATATGTCAAGATTTTTGAACGGAGCATGGTCAAAACCCGAAAACCTCGGAGGTAAAGTGAATACTGTTGGAAACGAAATGTTTCCTTTTATTGCCCCCGATGGTCAGTTATATTTTTCAAGCGATGGCCACCCCGGACTGGGAGACCTTGATATTTTTGTTTCAAAAACTGACCCTGTATCTGCTAAACCTGTCGGTAAGGTCAGAAACGTAGGAGCTCCGCTTAACTCTCAGAATGATGATTTCGGAATTATAACGGATTCCAACCGGAACTTTGGCTATTTCAGCAGCAACCGAAAAAGAGGTGGTTCTGACGATGATATTTACAAATTTAATCGCATCGGAACGCTCTATGGATGTAGAGATTTGATCGTAAATGTGTATGACAAAGACACTAAAAAGCCTATAGAAAAAGCAAAATTTAACTATTATGAATCTACACAAAGCAATAATCTTGAAAATGGGATTACCAATAATTCGGGTAACATAAAGCTATGTTTACCTGCCGATAAAGAGTTTGTCTTTACTGTTCAAACTGAAGGATACGAACCCCAGTCAAAAAATTATTCAAATCTGGAAGCCTCTGATTTTGAGCCATCAATTCTTGATATTTTCCTAAAAAAAGAAGCCCCAAAAATTCCTGTTCTTGATGATCCGGTGGTTAAAAAAGAAAAAAAACAGGGCGTTTTGATTCAGAAACGTACTGTTGGAGGAAATTCCAATATTTTCAGGGGTGTTATTTCCGGGGGTGAAAACAATGAGCCGATGTCGGCGGTTAAAGTTAAATTTATCAACAAATGCAATGGCGAAGTACAGGAAATGTACACCCGTCGCGACGGTAGTTATGAATTTAAACGTGACCTCGAATGTGATTATGAATTGGTAGCTACCAGAGACAATTTTGCAACCAGCTCCGAAATAATAGAAAAAGCCATTAGGAAGACCCTTTTTGGTAAGAAAGTAAAACCAACGTTTTCTCTAAATCTTTTCGATACCAAACTGTATAAAGTGGGTGATGTAATAAAACTTGAAAATATTTATTACAATACCGATGATTATAAAGTAAGAGATTTTTCCAAAAAAGAACTGGACAAATTGGCCAATACTTTAAAAAGGTATCCCAACATGATCATTGAAATAGCATCGCATACCGACACCCGGGGCAATTCCAGTACTAACCTCGCCTTATCTCAAAAAAGAGCCAATGAGGTTAGGAAATATTTGTTGAGCCGAGGGGTAGAAAAAAATAGGATAAAAGCTGTCGGGAAAGGTGAAACCGAGCCATTAAATGCTTGTAGCGATGGTGTGCAATGCACCGAGGCCGAGCATCAGCGTAATCGCCGCACGGAATTTAAAATCCTTACCATTGAGCGTAAGTAATTGATATTCACTTATTAATGTATAGTTCAAGATAATTGATCTAAAAACTTCATAGTTATTTTAAATGCTTCATCTATTACAATCGGCTTTGGCAAAGCTTCAATTTCTTTTATGGAATAAAATTTACCTCCATCAGGCGTTTCATCATTTTCCAGAATAATAATTTGAAAACTGATACTTAATCTTTGATGTGTAAGTATATGTTTTTTTTGAAATGAATAGGCTACCGGGAGTTTTGGCACCAATTCTCTGCTAAAAAAATCATAAAGTCCTGCCCAAATATCACCTGCCTCACGCAATTTCAACCAAATTCTGTCTTCATTTACAAGTATTTTATAATCCAGTTTTCTTTCCTTTACTTTTATTTTTTTTGATTTAAATGGCAATTTATCTTGTAGTCGATGTGAAAAAGCGAGGCATTCAGGTCTAACCGGGCATTGATCACATTTTGGATTTTTTGGAACACAGATGGTTGCTCCCAACTCCATGACCGATTGGTTAAAAAGGGCAGGGTCAGCTCCTTCCATCAAATCATAAGCAAAATTAAAAATGGATTTAATAGTATTTGGGTCATCTATGGGTTCATTTATTCCGCCAAATCTGCTAAAAAACCTGAGAGCATTGCCATCAATTGCGGGTACTTTTTGTCCAAAAGCGAAAGAGGCAATCGCTGCTGCTGTATAATTTCCTACGCCTTTGAGTTTTTTGAGGCCTTCAAAATTCTCAGGAAATTTTTTTTGATATTCAGAAACTATCTGATTTGCTGTAAAATGCAGGTTTCTCCCTCTTGAATAATACCCTAAACCTTGCCATAACCTCAAAACTTCATCAATTGGTGCAGTGGCCAGAGCCTCCAATGTTGGATATTTTTCTAAAAAATTATAATAATATGGCAATCCCTGGCTGACTCTCGTCTGCTGCAGAATAATCTCAGAAAGCCAAATTTTATACGGATTTCTGGTATTTCGCCAAGGTAAATCACGTTTATTTATCAAATACCAAGAGATAATTTTTTCTGAAAACATTTTGAGAAATAAAAAAAAATCATTATGAAAATAGCTTCTTAACTCCTTTATAATAAATATTTTATAAAAAAAAACTTGAAACTATTTGTGAGTTTATTTGCATATATTCTATCTTTGCAAACCTAAATACATTTTTTAGGATTTAGATAAAATAATTATTTTTTTAACAAATAAATTTTTCCTATCGTGACTAAAGCAGAGGTTATTTCTATTATTTCGGACAAAACCGGTGTTGATAAAGCCGTTACTTCTATTACCGTCGAAGCGTTTTTCCAAACTGTTAAAGATTCACTTGCCGCTGGTGAGGCTATCTATGTAAGAGGTTTCGGAAGTTTTGTAAACAAAAAAAGAGCAGAGAAAAAAGCTCGTAATATCTCTAAAAAAACTACTGTAACAGTTCCGGCTCATTACATTCCTAGTTTTAAGCCTTCTAAAGAGTTTGTTGAAGAAGTTAAAACTAAAGTAAAATAAGAAAGATTTGAACGGTTTGAATCAAAAAAGACACCTGCTTGTAGTTTTACTTGTAGGACTTGGTATGTTGGTGTTTTTATCTACTCGTCCCAAAACAGTAGTGAAAAAAGAGGTTCAGACCGTTCAATCCCAAAAAACGGATCAGCACACATCTTCTGATAATCAACCTCATATTCTAAGTTCGGAGAATACCAAAATTCTCAATGGATTGAAAGCCGAGCTTGGAAAATCTCCTGACAACAAAAAAATATTGAGCCAAATTGCTCAATTATTCCTCAGTGAATCGGTTTTTGACAGTGCCGGAGTATATTTCGAAAAAATTGCTGAAAACAACGGTACTTCTAAAGATTGGACTTTCGCTGGCGACGCCTATTTTCAAGCCTACAATATAGCTTTGACGCAACAGAAACTTGAGAAATTTGCAGAAAAAGCCAGAGAATGTTATCAGAAAGTTTTAGCCGGAGATCCTCAAAATCTTCATGTTAAAACTAACTACGCTATGACATTTGTCAAATCCGACTCACCGATGAAGGCCATCAAGATGCTGAGAGAAGTTCTCGATCAACAACCTGATTATGTGCCTGCAATGATGAGCCTGGGTGGTCTGTCGATGGAGTCGGGTCAGTTTGATAAAGCTATTCAGAGATTTGAGAATGTTTTGAAGGTTGACCCCAAAAATATCAATGCACAGCTGGGTATTGCCTATAGCCTGATTGAGTTGGGAAAAGCCCCTGAAGCAAAAAACATTCTCAATAAGGTTCTTAAAGAAGATATTGATCCGATTATGAAAGATGAGATTACAAAAACTTTGAATAATCTAAAGTAATTATTATCTTTGCAGTCCAAAAATTCAAGTAAAAGAATTTTTTTCAAAAATATTTAAATTTTTACTATTATGCCTTGCGGAAAGAAGAGAAAGAGACATAAAATGGCGACTCACAAAAGAAAGAAACGTCTAAGAAAAAATCGTCATAAGAAGAAATAATTAAGAAGTGAGCGATGCCACTGGTCTTGCTCACTCTTTTATTCTAACTTTTTGTTTTAGCAAAAGAGGTTACTCTGTTTGCTTGTTTTCATTATTAATTTTCTTACCTCTTAATTCTTACTCTGATTTGAGCAACGAATTATATATATCTGCCACACCAAAAGGTGACCGTATTGCCTTATTGCAAGACAAAAGGCTAATCGAATACCATTTTGATGAAACCGAGCATCAGTTTTCGGTAGGGGATATCTATTTTGGATCGGTAAAGAAAGTTGTTTCAGGGCTTAATGCTGCCTTTATTGATATCGGCTATGAAAAAGATGCATTTTTGCATTATCATGACCTGAGCCCCAATATCCTCTCCCTTTCAAAATTTACCAAAGATGTAATCGCCAAAAGACCTGTTAATTTCAAGCTGAAAGGTTTTCAGATGGAGCCTCAGATTGATAAGCTAGGCAAGATAGTCGATGTGCTTGGTAAAAACCAACCTATTCTGGTTCAGGTAGTTAAAGAGCCAATTTCCTCAAAAGGGCCGAGATTATCCTGCGATATTTCGATCGCAGGAAGGTATATCGTTTTGGTTCCATTTAGTAACTCGGTTAATATCTCCAAGAAAATTACGAGCAAACAGGAGCGTCAACGTTTGCACAAACTTATGTCTTCTGTAAAACCCGAAAATTTTGGGGTGATCGTACGTACAGTAGCTGAAGGGAAGGAGGTTGCTGATCTTCAAAGAGATCTGGAAAACTGCGTAGAAAAATGGGAAAATGGGATTAAAGCTTTGAAAAATGCAAAGCCCAGAGATAGAATCATTTCTGAAATGGACAGAGCAGCTTCTATTTTAAGAGACATGCTCAATGACGACTTTGACTCTGTAGTGGTAGATACCAAAGAAAGTTACGATAGTATCAAGAGCCTTTTACAGACCATTGCCCCTCAGAAAGAGAAGATACTGAAACTTCATTCAGGTAAAAATAAGCTTTTTGAGCAATATGGCATCGAAAAACAACTGAAGTCATTGTTTGGCCGCTCAGTAAGTCTTCCGAGTGGTGGATATCTGATTATCGAACACACTGAAGCACTTCATGTTATTGATGTAAATAGTGGAAATAAGTCAACTTCTGAAATAGATCAGGAAGCTACCGCCCTGAGCGTCAACAAAGAAGCTGCCGTTGAGATTGCCCGTCAGCTGAGACTTCGTGATATGGGTGGTATCGTGGTGATTGATTTTATTGACATGAAAAAACCCGAAAACAAACGGGATGTTCATGAAGTTTTGAAAGAAGAAATGAAGCCAGACAGGTCAAAATACACTATTTTACCTATCTCCAAGTTTGGCCTTTCTCAAATCACCCGCCAGCGTGTAAGACCCGAAATGAACGTGGCTACCCGCGAGACATGCCCTGCCTGTGGTGGAACAGGAACCATCTCGGCCAGCATTGCGATTACTGACTTGATTGAAAACAATCTGGAGTATTTGCTTACCAAACAAAACGAACCTAAAATCAGCATAATTTTACATCCATTTATTTATGCATATTACAAAGAAGGACTCATTTCAAGGCAAATGAAGTGGTTCTTTAAGTATAAAAAATGGATCAATCTTATCAAAGACTCATCACTTGGAATGGTTGATTACCATTTCCTTGATTCTCATGGTGACGAAATAGAGCTCAACAATTGATTTTTTGACCGAAATTTTATATTCGGGTGTCATTTCTTTTTAAAAAAAATTAAAAAGACTCAAGGATAATATCTCCCGATATGTTCAACAATGGCTTTTCTAAGGTCTCTAATTTCGATCATTCCGCTTTGACGAAATACAATTTCACCATTAGGTGAAAGTAAAATAGTATAAGGAAGTGCTCCAGGCCATTTTTTGTCGACAGCCTCAATCAATTCATATTTATGAAGATTTCCGTATAGATAATTTTTATTTGAAGCATACTTTTTCTTCAAAAAGGCATGGACTTTATTTCTGGATTTGGCATCATCAATCGAAATACTGATAAATTCAAAATCCCGGTTTCGGTACATCTTGTCAGTTTCGGTCAATGCGGAGAACTCAGCAACACATGGCCCGCACCAGGTAGCCCAAAAATTGATAAGGCGGTATTTATCACTTTTTTCAGTCATGATCTTTTTTAAACTTTCGATATTAAGATCTTCCAGTTTAACTTCTTCAGTTTTCCACGATTCCACTTCTTTGAGTTTCCAATCGGCTTTATCCATCCATTTGATAGAGCAACCAAAGGTTTTGGTTTCAGGCACACTTACCTCATCTTTATCTAAAAGTTCGTTTACCGCATTTTCGAGATCAAATTTAGTAGCCCTTCCTATGTGTTCATCGTCATCGATTCGGCCCACATATTTCAAAACTCTTTTCTTGTTAAAAACAAATGCGTGAGGGGTAGTGGTGGGTCCATAGGCAGTTGCTGTGGTTTGTGTTTCTCCGTCATATAGATATGGGAAATTATACTTTTTATCTTTAGCTCTTAATACCATTTCTTCAAAGCTATCGCTGAGGTCGGTATAACCCAACTCATCAAATCTCACTGCTTTGTCGGCGTTTGGGCTGATGGCTACCACTTGTACACCCTTATCTTTGTATTTTTCCTGAAAAGCAATGATTCTGTCTTCGTAGGCCTGAGCGGTAGGGCAATGATTACAGGTGAAAATAATTACCAGAATTTTGGATTTTTTGAAACTTTCCAGTGAATAATCCTTACCATCAACTCCTTTAAGCTTGAAGTCAGGGGCCTCACTTCCAATCGATAAGGTAGCAGGGTCTTTTGCTTTTGCAAAGACAATTATTAAAGAAAAAATTAAACTAAGTATAGTTTTCATTGTAGTTTTTTTGGTTGAATATTTAGCAATTTAAGACTAAAATCTCTTTCTGGCAAAATTTCATTAATTTTGGTTTTTAAATTAAAATTTTGATAAAAAAACTTAGAAACCACGAAGACAAAACTTTATTAGGCTGGATTTTAATTTTGTTTCTGGCATTTGTTTGGGGATTGTCTTTTATTTTAGTCAAAAAAATCGTCTCACATTTCTCTGCTTTGGAGCTGGGTGCAGGTCGTATTTTTATCGCTGGTCTGGCTTTATTGCCCTGGGCCTTAAAAGATCTCAAAAATTTCCCAAAACCCAAAGCGGCTCCTCTCTTGTTTTCAGGTTTGTTGGGGTATTTGATACCTGCTATTATTTTCGGTGTAGTAGGCAGTAAACTCAATTCATCGCTAGCAGGTACACTCAATGCCACCACACCCATTTTTGTTTTAATTATGGGCGGACTATTTTTCTCAAAAAAAATTACCGGCAATCAGATTTTCGGAATCGTAATCGGCTTTGTTGGAAGTCTGCTTTTGATATTGAGCGGGGGTAATACCAAGCTTGATTTTAGCAATCCTTATACCTTACTGGTATTGAGTGCGACGGTCATGTACGGTCTCAACGCCAATATCGTCGGACATTTTTTGTCCTCTGTTAAACCCATAATTATCAGTTCGTTTTCTCTGGTATTTGTAGGGATCATCGCTTTTGTTATATTACTTTTTACCGATTTTTTTGGAAAAATATTTTTACCCGAAAATCATCTGTTGCTCATTTATTTCTTGTTTTTGGGAGCTATTAACTCGGGTTTGGCTGCAGTTTTGTATAATTATGTTTTACAAATTACCAGCCCGGTTTTTGCCAGCTCGGTTACTTATTTGATACCCATAGTTGCCACAGGTGCCGGTATTTTTGATGGAGAAAAAATCGGATTCTGGCATTTTGCAGGAATGGCCATAATTTTGGTGGGCATATACATATTAAATAAAAAGAAGAAGTCCTGAACGAATTTTTTTATTTTCTGGTAAAATCAAATATTTAACCTGATTATGTTAAAATTTGGTTTTAGTTTTATCTTTGCAGAAAATCATTTTACATGTCGTTAAAATACAAGAGAATTCTCCTGAAATTAAGTGGTGAAGCCCTCAATGGTGGGGATAAAAGCCAAATTATCAACACCGAAATCCTTACCCAATATGCCAAAGAAATCAAATCTGTGGTAGATGCGGGCGTTGAGGTTGCTATAGTAATAGGAGGAGGAAATATATTCAGGGGTGCCAGTGCACAGTCGGGCATTGATCGTTCCCAAGGCGACTACATGGGTATGCTCGCCACAGTGATTAACGGCATGGCCATACAGAGTATTCTGGAAAGCCATGGCATGAAAACCCGACTGCTTTCCGCCATCAAAATGGAACAAATTGCCGAGCCTTTTATCCGTAGAAGAGCTATCCGTCACCTGGAAAAGGGCAGAGTGGTGATTTTTGGTGCAGGTACGGGTAATCCATACTTCTCAACTGACTCAGGTGGTGCTTTAAGGGCGGTAGAAATTGGTGCTGATGTTTTGTTGAAAGGAACCAACGTAGATGGGGTTTATACCGCTGACCCCAGAAAAGATGCTTCGGCAACAAAATATGACGAGATTTCGTTTGACGAAGTGATCAGCAAAGGACTCAAGGTGATGGATATGACAGCTTTTACGCTTTGTAAAGAAAACAAACTGCCTATCATCGTTTTTGATATGAATAAAGAAGGAAACCTCAACCACCTGGTCAATGGTGAAAAAGTAGGGACTTTGGTACAATAAAATGCAATTTTAATTTTACAATGGAAGAAATAGATTTATTGCTCGAAATGGCTCAGGAGCATATGGAGAGAGCCTTAAAACATACACAAATTGAACTTACCAAGATAAGAGCAGGTAAAGCCAGCACCACCATGCTTGACGGCATTCAGATTGAATACTACGGCATGATGTCACCTTTGGGCCAGGTATCATCTATAACTACCCCTGATGCCCGCACAATCCAAATCAAGCCTTTCGAAAAGAAAATTATTGGTGATATCGAAAGAGCTATCATTAACTCAAATGTAGGACTAGCCCCTGCCAATGACGGAGAAACTATCAGACTCAACGTGCCGCCTTTGACAGAGGAAAGAAGACGCGATCTGGTAAAAAAAGTGAAAGCAGAAATCGAAATCGCAAAAGTAAACATCAGAAAGGTGCGTCAGGATATCAATGATGACATCAAAAAACTCAAGAATGATGGGGTATCAGAAGATGCCATAAAAATGGGCGAAGAGAAAGTTCAGAAACTTACCAATAATTATATTGAAAAATCAGAACACATGATGGCGACCAAAGAAGCTGATATCATGCATGTTTAAGATATTGAAAAACAGTTTTTTAAGCCGGCTCTATAGGGTCGGCTTTTGTTTTTTATTCCACATTTCAATCCCCCTAAATTCGAAATCATAGTAGGCCTTGACCTTTGTCATAATTTATTTTTTTAGTTGAGAATACCTTGCAAGCTCAATTTGGAATAAAACTATGGCGTTTTTAAAGACTGACCTTACCACAAATCCCGACCTTACCCAACATGGAGAAGGGACGGGATCGAGCCGAAGTAAACGGCCACAATACGTTGATTTTCTTCCTCCCTGTAATCAGGCATGCCCTGCGGGAGAGAATATTCAGGAATGGCTATCACTGGCTCAGGCCGGTCTTAACAAAGAAGCCTGGTTAAAACTTACAGAAAACAACCCAATGCCCGCCATTCATGGGAGGGTATGTTATCACCCTTGTGAAACTGCCTGTAACCGTACTTCCCTGGATCAACCGGTTAGTATACACGCTATAGAGCGGTTTTTGGGAGATACCGCCATCGAGCAAAACTGGCAGTTTGAAAAGCCTGCAAAACTCAGTGGCAAAAAAATCATGATAATAGGTGCCGGTCCCAGCGGGCTTTCAGCAGCGTATCATTTGGCAAGATTAGGACACACAGTTGAAATCTTCGAAGCCGGCCCCATTGCCGGAGGTATGATGAACTTCGGGATTCCGGCTTACCGCTTACCTAGAAATATCCTTCAGGCCGAGATCGACCGCATCAAAAACATGGGGGTGCAGATTCACCTAGACCGGAAGGTTACCGATATTTTGAAAGAAAAGAAAGAAGGAAATTTTGATGCAGTATTTGTAGCTATTGGAGCACATATTGGTAAAAAAACTGATATTCCTGCCCGTGAAGCAGGGAAAATCCTCGATGCGGTTTCATTCCTGAAAGATGTTGAGCTTGGAAATGCTCCATTACTGGGAAGAAAAGTGGCTATTTATGGAGGTGGTAATACCGCAATGGATGCTGCCCGTACCGCCAAAAGACTAGGTGCCGAAGAAGCCCTTATCATTTACCGTCGTGACCGTGACCACATGCCCGCTCATGATTTTGAAGCCGACGAAGCCCTTTCAGAAGGTGTAAAAATTCACTGGTTGAGAAGCATCAAAAATATTGAGGCTACGCAGATGACCGTAGAGAAGATGAAACTCGAAAACGGTCGCCCGGTTCCCACCGGAGAATATGAAACCCTCGAAGCCGATTCTTTGATTTTGGCTTTAGGGCAGGATACTGAAACAGACTTCCTGAAATTGGTTGATGGGATAAACTTTAAATCAGACGGAACCGTGGAGGTTAATGCTTCTATGATGACCGGTCACCCGGGAATTTTTGCTGGTGGCGATATGGTTCCCAGTGATCGTACCGTTACCATAGCCACGGGTCATGGCAAAAAAGCCGCAAGAAATATTGACGCATGGTTAAAATTTTCAACCTATCAAAAACCTGAGAACAATCCTGTTATTTTGACTGACCAATTGCACGTTTGGTACCGGACCAATGCCGCCCCAAAACCTCAGGAACATATTGATGCTAAAATAGCTGCCGAAAGTTTTGATGAAATTGTTGCAGGATATGATGCCGAAGAAGCTAAATATGAAGCCCAAAGGTGTTTATCCTGCGGAAACTGCTTTGAATGCGATGGTTGCTATGGTGCTTGTCCTGAAGATGCCATCATAAAATTAGGCAAAGGCAATCGCTACAAATTTGATTATGATAAATGTACCGGCTGTGGGGTGTGTGTGGAACAGTGCCCTTGCCATGCCATTGATATTATTCCGGAACCGGTGAATTGAACTCTTATTATATGAACTTAAAAAAATAACCCTCAAAAGTCCCCTCTCCTCTGGAGAGGGGATTTAGGGGTGAGGTCACAAAATGAAAAAAACAGAAAAACATATAGTAACCCTGGATGGCAACGAAGCCGCCGCCTATGTAGCCTACAGGGTCAATGAGGTGTGTGCCATTTACCCAATCACACCCTCGTCAACCATGGCTGAGCTTGCAGATGAGTGGGCGGCAAAAAACACCAAAAATATTTGGGGCAATGTGCCGGATATAGTAGAAATGCAAAGTGAAGCCGGTGCGGCGGGTACCGTTCATGGTGCTTTGCAAACAGGCTCATTGACCACCACATTTACGGCATCTCAGGGGCTTATGCTCATGTTGCCCAATATGTACAAAATAGCCGGTGAACTTACCTCTACGGTATTTCATGTGGCGGCGAGGTCTTTGGCAGCACAAGGTTTGTCGATTTTCGGTGACCACCAGGACGTAATGGCAGCCCGCAGTACGGGTTTTGCCATGTTATCAGGTGCCTCCGTGCAGGAAGCTCACGACATGTCGCTTATCGCTCAAGCCACTACGCTCAGAGCACGTATTCCTTTCATTCATTTCTTTGACGGTTTCCGAACTTCGCACGAAGTTAGCAAAATAGAGTTTCTGACCGATGAGCAGATCAAGTCGATGATAGACGACGATTTGGTAATAGCTCACCGAAACCGTGGACTCAACCCCGACAAGCCGTTTATCCGTGGTACTGCACAAAACCCCGATGTGTATTTTCAGGGTCGTGAAACTGTAAACCCTTACTATGCAGCAGTTCCGGGGATTTTGGTTGAAGAAATGAATAAATTTGCCAAAATGACCGGCAGGCGATATGCTCCGGTAAGATATTTTGGTGATCCCGATGCCGAAAATGTGATTATTTTGATGGGTTCGGGTGTAGAAACTGCTTCTGAAACTTCGGAATACCTCAATAAATTCGGAGAAAAAACCGGAGTTATTCAAATATGCCTTTACAGACCTTTTCCAGGCGAATATTTAATTAATACTTTACCTAAAAATCTCAAAAATCTCGCAGTACTTGACCGCACCAAAGAACCGGGTGCCAGTGGTGAGCCGCTTTACCAGGACGTAATGATCAGTCTCATGGAAGCTCTCAGTGCCGGAAAACTGGATAAAATGCCAAAAGTAATCGGTGGCCGTTACGGGCTTTCTTCCAAAGAGTTTACTCCGGCGATGGTCAAAGCGGTTTTTGATAACCTCAAATCAGCCACACCTAAAAATCACTTTACAGTCGGAATCAATGATGACGTAAGCATGACCAGTATTTCTGTTGATCCTTTCTTCAAACTCGATGAATCAGCATGGAATCAGGCCTTGTTCTTCGGATTGGGTGCTGACGGTACCGTAGGGGCCAACAAAAACTCCATCAAGATTATTGGTGAAAACACCGAAATGTATGCTCAGGGGTATTTTGTTTATGATTCTAAAAAATCAGGAGCTAAAACTGTTTCCCATCTGCGTTTTGGTCACAGCCCTATCAGAGCACCTTACTTGATTACCGAGGCTGACTTTATTGCTTGCCATCAGTACAATTTTGTTGAAAAAGAAGAAATGCTCCACATGGCCAAGCCGGGTGCTACTTTCCTGCTCAACAGTCCTTTTGGTAAAGACGAAGTATGGGAAAAACTACCGGTCAGAGTACAGAAAGTAATCAAGGAAAAAGGGCTGAAATTTTATGTCATTGATGCAACCGAAGTGGCCCAAAAAACGGGCATGGCTGGCCGTATCAATACTATTATGCAAACCTGCTTCTTTGAGCTTTCAGGCGTATTGCCTCCTGAGCAGGCCATCAAAGAAATCAAAAAAGCCATCGAAAAGACCTACTACAAAAAAGGTCAGGCGGTGGTAGATAAAAACTTCGTGGCTGTAGATCAGACATTGGCTAATTTATTTGAGGTTACAATTCCTGATGCCCTCAATGGTACCAACCTCAAAGGCTACAGAATTCCTGAGTCTGCTCCGGAATTTGTCAGAAACGTGACGCAAAAAATGATCCTCGGTCTCGGTGACGACATTCCGGTGAGTGCATTGCCGGTAGATGGAACCTATCCTAACGGTACTACCAAATACGAAAAACGGAATGTATCAGACCTCGTGGCTATATGGGAGCCTGAGGCTTGTATCCAGTGTGGTAACTGCTCGTTTGTGTGCCCTCATGGGGTAATCAGAGGTAAGTTTTTCCATGTCGAAAATATGGAGACAGCCCCCGAAGGCTTCAAATCAGCGGCCATCAATGCCCGCGGATTTCCTGAAACCAAATACACCCTTCAGGTATATCTCGAAGACTGTACCGGTTGTAACCTTTGCCACGAAGCTTGCCCCGTGCAGTTAGGTGAAGGCCAGAGGGCAATAAATCTGGGTGATAAACCCAAAGAACTCGACCCTGAAAGAGAAGTGATAGATTTCTTCGAGAAACTCCCGATGAACGAGCGTCCGGGTGTAAACTACTCTACCGTGCATGGTGTACAGTTCCTGGAGCCAATGTTTGAATTCTCAGGGGCATGTGCAGGATGTGGTGAAACGCCTTATGTAAAAGTACTTACCCAGCTCTTTGGCGACAGACTTTTGGTAGCCAACGCCACAGGTTGCTCGAGTATATATGGTGGTAATCTGCCCACCACGCCATGGACATCCAACTCTAAGGGTCAGGGTCCGGCATGGTCTAACTCCCTGTTTGAAGACAACGCCGAGTTTGGTCTCGGAATGCGTCTTACAGCCGATAAACAACTGAGCATGGCTCACGAGCTATTGGAAAAACTTCGTCCCGAAATCGGTGACAAGCTGGTGGATGAGCTCATGCATGCTCCTCAAAAACTTGAAAGTCAGATCGCTACTCAAAGACACCGTGTTGCAGCACTCAAAGCTTTGTTACATAAAATCGAACAACCTGAAGCCAAACACCTGCTGTCGGTGGCCGACCAGCTCGTACACCGCAGCGTGTGGCTGATTGGAGGTGATGGCTGGGCTTATGACATCGGCTCCGGTGGTCTTGACCATGTGTTGTCAACAGGTCGTAACATCAATGTGCTCGTGCTCGATACCGAGGTGTATTCCAACACCGGCGGACAAAGCTCCAAAGCTACGCCTACGGCGGCTTCGGCCAAGTTTGCCGCAGCAGGTAAGCGTGTCGGTAAAAAAGACTTAGCTATGCAGGCTATTTCTTACGGTAACGTATATGTAGCCCAGATCGCCATGGGAGCCAATCCGCAGCAGACCTTGCTGGCACTTCGGGAAGCCGAGGCTTATGACGGCCCATCTATCGTGCTGGCTTACAGTCACTGTATTGCCCATGGTATCAACATGGAAAAAGGGCTTAACCAACAAAAAATGGCCGTAACAAGTGGCTATTGGCCCTTGATCAGGTATAATCCGATGCTTAGGAAAACCAACAGCAATCCTTTTGTACTCGACTCGCCAAGGCCTACGATACCGTTTAAGGAATATGCCTATAACGAGCTCAGATACAAAGTATTGACGCAGACGCAGCCAAAAGATGCCGAAAAACTCATCGAACTGGCTCAGGAACTGGTTACACTCCGCTGGAACACCTACGAAGACATGGCAGGCTTCGGTGCCCATGAGTTCAGCCCGATATTCTGGAACAACTGAGTCTAGTTTTTCAGCTGAAGATTTTAAGATTTCAGAGGTAAATTAAGAGGATTTGTGGATGGCAGGAAATTTTGAAGTTCTGTTGGAAATAGAATTTTCAATTTAGTATAGTTTAATAAAAAAAATGAAAATTCCTTGAATGCCAGTGCAGTGTTTAGAAAAATTTCAAGTTCAATGTTTTTTCAAAGAGTACTGTTTCCAAATTTTTCGTGACACTTTGCTCTGGCCGCCCTTTTTTTGCCTCGTTTTTTTGGGCGAGCAAAAAAATGAGGACCGCCGGTAGGCAACGTCAGATTGGAAAATAATAAACAAAGATTTCAATTTGGTAAATTCGGTTTAAGAACTGAATTGAGTGTTAATAATTGATTAAAATTTCAAAGAATACATTTAGTTAAAAACTAAAATGGCAGATTTAAGAACAAAATATCTCGGCTTAAACCTCCGGACTCCGGTGGTTGTCTCAGCCAACCCACTGAGTCAGAAAATCGACAACATCCTACAGATGGAAGACTCAGGTGCGGGTGCGGTGGTACTTTTCTCTCTCTTCGAAGAGCAAATCAGAAACGAGGCAGCTCATCTCGAAGAAATGTACAAATCCACCTCGCAACTGTTTGCCGAGGCCTCAGGCTTCTTCCCCGAAGTGGACGACTTCGGTGTGGGTGCTTCAGAATACCTGGAGCTCATCCATCAGGCCAAAAAACGCACCAACATGCCTATCATCGGCAGCTTAAACGGCGTCACTCCTGAAGGCTGGCTGCAATACGCCAAAGAAATAGCCCAGGCCGGGGCCGATGCTCTCGAGCTCAATGTGTTTTTTATCCCTGCCAACGACAGTTACACGGCCGAAAGCGTGGAGCAGCGATACCTCGACATCCTGACGGCTCTCAAAAAAGAGGTGAGCATTCCGATTGCCGTCAAGCTCAATCCGTATTTCTCGGCGATGGCCAACATGGCCAAAAAACTCGAGCAAGCCGGAGCCGGTGGCCTGGTGCTGTTTAACCGGTTTTACCAGCCCGACTTTGACATCTATAAGCTCAAAGTCAGAAACGACCTCGACCTCAGCCGCTCTGAGGAGATACGCCTGCCGCTGCTGTGGTTGGCCGTGCTGAGTGGCCGTACCTCCTGCTCGCTGGCGGCTACCACCGGTATCGAGAGTGCCGAGGAGCTCATCAAGTACCTCTTGGCGGGTGCTGACGTGGGCATGGTGGCCTCTACGCTCTATCGCCACGGCATATCGCACATCAATATCTTGCTGGCCGAGCTCGAAAACTACATGGAGATGATGGGCTTCAAAAATCTGGCGGCCTTCCGCGGGCAGTTGAGCCAGAGCCGCATCGCCAATCCTACGGCATTTGAGCGTACCAACTACATCCAGATCATCGAAGACAAAAAATACCGGATCTAAGATTTCAACCATTGGAGCTACAACCAAAGAACCATCCATGAGGGTGGTTTTTTGTTTTGCGGAAAATTATAGTTTAAATTTGTTAATATTATAAAATTTACTTATTTAATGATTTAAATGAGCGGTTTTGAACAAGAAATAAGACAAGAACTTAAATCCATCAGCCAAATGGTTTTAAATGGGACAAATTCTAAAAAAAAGGATTTTGCCAGAGGAATTTTAAATTATCCTGCGATGATGGTTCCATCTGTTCAAGAGCCAATTATTAACATTATTTCTAAATATATTAACGAAGATATCAACCTTATTGACCCCTTTATGGGAGCTTCAAACTCTCTTGTGACAGGGATGAAATCTGGGATGAATGTATTTGGTCAAGATATTAATCCTCTTTCTTTGTTGTTAAGCCAAGTTAAAGTTAGTTTTTTTGAAAGTGGTGAGCTAACAGAAGCTCTAGAAAGAATCAATCAAAAAATTAGTATAGATTTATCCAGTACTATTGAAGTATCATTTTCAAATATTGATAAATGGTTTAAGAAATCTATTCAAATTGATCTGTCGAAAATTTTTCGGGCAATAAGATTTGAAAAATCTTTAAAAATTAGAAAATTTTTTTGGGTTGTTTTAGCAGAAACAATAAGAATTTCAAGTAACGATAGAACTTCGACGTTTAAGCTACATATTAGGTCTGTTGAAGATATTCAAAACAGGAAAATATCTGCTTTAAAAACATTTGATGAAATTGGGAGAAGGAATATAAATGAAATTGTTAATTTTGTCTCTGTCCTTCAGGGGAATGGATATATTAGAAATGGAGCGTATTTTAAAGATGCTGAAGTAGTTTTTGGAGACACAAACGCTGAAATAAGAACCAAAAAAAAATTCAACCTTCTTGTAACTTCTCCTCCATATGGAGACAATCAAACAACAGTAACATACGGTCAATTTTCATATTTACCCCTTCAATGGATACCATCCGAAGATATTGACAAGGAAATACCTAAAGATTATTTAAACACTTACAGAGATATTGATAACAAAAGCTTGGGTGGTCAATCAAAAAAACATATTACGGAAATTGAAGACCAAATTTTTAAAAAATCTATTACACTACAAAAGTTTATTTTTCAGTTTGAAGGCATTGAACGCAAAAAAGCAGAGAAAGTAACTCGATTTATAAACGATTTAGATAATAGCATTGAAAATATGCTACCTAAATTAAATAAAAACTCTATTTTAGTCTGGACTGTGGGTAATCGCAGTGTCAACAAACAAATGGTCCAAAATGATAGAATACTTGAAGAATTATTTGACCATAAAGGAATTAAGTTATTTACAACTTTAGAAAGAGAAATTTTAAGTAAAAGGATGCCGGGTAAAAATAATTTTTCAAATATGATGAGTAAAGAGAAAATTTTGATTTTCAAGAAGAACTACTAATGGCAAAGCAAAAATATCATTTTGATATAACACCTCATATAGTTAAACAGTTAGGTGAACAACTTGTTCCTGATGAAGTAACAGCACTTTTAGAGTTAATCAAGAACTCTTATGATGCAGATGCAACTTATGTGTCTATTGAAATTAATACTAGTGGCGAATATATAAAAGACAAAGTTTTTTATCCAGACCATAAAGGATTTATAGTAGTTGAAGATGACGGATTTGGAATGGATGAAAAGACTATTATGAAGTCATGGTTATTGATCTCATATTCTAACAAAAGAAATCAAAATGGACCTAAAGAAAAAACGCCTGAAGGAAGAACTCCTCTTGGGGAAAAAGGCCTAGGAAGATTGAGTACACAGAGGCTTGCTAATATCTGTGAGATTTTTACCAATAAGCTAAATGAACAAGGAATCCATATAGCGTTCAATTGGAAGGATTTTGAAACAGAAGAAGCATTAAGTAATGTTGGAGTTAGGTATGAATCTTTCACTATAAAAAAAAAGAAAGGCACAACACTTTTATTAACTGATCTTAATAATTCTGAAGTTTGGCAAGGTAAAAACTTAGAGAAATTTAAAGGACAAATCCTCCAAGTAATATCTCCATATAAGGAGAATAGACCTTTTGAAGTTTATCTTAAAGTAAACGGACAATCTATAGAATTGGACAAGTTCAATGAAGGGCTATCCGATTTAGCAATATCAAATTTTACTTTCAATATTAAAAACAATATTCTTACAATTTCAGGTAAAACGAGATTAGTCAAGTTTTTAGGAAACGAAATAGAATCTAAGGAGAATTATCACAATTTTGTAGCAATTGATAATGGTAAAAAATTATATGAGTATTTGCACAATATAATAAGTAATTTAAAAAAAGCTGATAATCCATATTTTATCGGTTTTGAAAGAAAATTCGATATAGATAAAGATATAATATTGGAAGCAGCTAATGGAGAAAGGGCAAATCCAGGCGAATTTTATGGAGTAATTAATGAATTTTCATATAAACAAGAGCAATTAAAAGACGAAGATTCAATAAAAGACATATTTGGGAAATTTGAAAACTATAGAGATTTTGCCCAAGCTCAAATAGGTATTAAGATTTATAGAAATGGATTTGCAGTATTACCTTATGGGATTTCTGATAATGCTAATAGTAATAAAGATTGGTTAGGGCTCTCAAGTTCTCAAACAAAAACATCATTTTATGATTTAAGACCTGATAACGTAATTGGTTATGTATCAATAGATGAAGGAACTAATTATGAGCTAAAGGATAAGACAGATAGGTCTGGTTTAATATCAAATCCATACTCTAGAAACTTCTTTACTCTAATCCATTTCGTAAAAGATCAAATCAATTTATACCAGAAGTCTATAAGAAGAAATTACAATGACTTTATTAACGTATATAAGGTTGAAAATAATGGTATAAAAACAGTTAACCAGGCATTTAAAGAACTTAAAGATACCCAAGCTAAAACAGAAGACGTAAAGGAGGATTTTAAAAAAGCTAAATCCCAAGTAAATAACTCAATCAGAGTTCTTGCCGATACAAGCCAAAAGGTTAAAAATGATCCTCTTTTCACAACAGATTTGGAAAAGGAAACTGCTCAAAGAATAGATTCACTGACTGGAGAGTTAAAAGCAATTGAGAGTACTCTGGAAAAACTTGAAACAGTTATTGCAAAAACCGAAAAATTAAATGAAGTTATTGATGTACTTGAACCTAAAATCCAGATTTTAGAAGAACAATTAACTAACTTTTCAGAATTAGCAAGTTTAGGACTAACTGCTGAATCTGTAAGTCACGAGTTTGCTTCGATAGCAGATAGATTAGCAGAAAAAGCATCTTTTTATGCTACAAAACTTCAGGGAAAAAAATTAAGTGATTCGGATATCTATGTTTTTATTGAGTATATAAATACAACAGTTAATGGTTTAAAAACCCAATTAAAACATCTTGACCCAGCGTTAAAATATAATAGAGAAAAAAAGTCAACTTTTAGTTTGTCGGAATTTTTTAATGGGGAAAAGGAATATTACAAAAACAGATTCGAAAAGCAGAATATCGAATTTAATGTTCTCCAAGAAGGTGATTTTTCAATATCATTAAACAGAGGAAAATTAGTTCAGATTATTGACAACATTATAAATAACTCTGAATATTGGCTTATTGAACGAAAAAAAAATGAACCCCAATTTAATCCTTCTATTACTATCAAAATAGAATCTCCATGGATTTACATCTTTGACAATGGTTATGGTATTTCTCCGGCTATAGAAAACCAAGTATTTGAACCATTTGTGACTACCAAACCAAAAGGAGAGGGCAGAGGTCTAGGCTTATTCATTATCCAACAACTGTTAGATTCAACAGGAAGCACAATCTCATTGGAGCCTGTCAGAAACGAACACAAAAGAAAATATATTTTTGCTATTAACTTTTCCAACATCATTGAGAGCTAATGGAGAACAATACAACAATTAATAATCAAATGGAACCTTCCACTGTCTTGACACATCAACAAGATTTGCGAAATAAAGCAATACAAACAACAGTTAATCTATTAGATTCAGAAAACATTGCCCAAATTATTTATGTAGATGATAAATTTGATATTGAAGGTCAGAAAGAAGTATATAAAGCTCGTTTAATTGAGTTAAAAAATAATGAGAATTATATTGGGAGTAATACATTCAATGGCATAGATTGGACAGGGCCTACACCAAGATTTGAAAGTTTAATTTTAGAACTTTGGGATAGTTCAGGCAATAAAGAGGAGTTATTATATGAAGTTTGCACACATATTAGAGACGAAGACAGTGCAAATATTATTCCTGCTTTAGAAATTAAAAATTGTTATGGAGATAGAATTACATTAATGACTCCAGACGAATGGGTTACAGATAATTTTCAAACTATAAAAAAACTCGAAGAAGGGAAAAGAGCATTATGCTTGTTTGATTTTGAGTTTCAAAGTGGTAATGCACTCATTCCGGGTCGAAATGGTGCAGAACTTGCTAAATTTCTTATAGATGAACAAGATTGTACAGAGAGGGTTGTATGCGGTATTTTCTCTCATAAATTTACGGAAGAACAGGAAGATGAATTTAGAGAAAAATACTCCACAGATTATGGTATTGAAGAAAGCCGATTTTATACTATATCAAAAGGTAGATTTGCTTTTGATCCTCAAATAACAGGATTTGCAGAAGGAATCAAGAGTCTATTGCTATTGCCATATGTAGAGCAACTAAAGACTGAATCTTTAATTGTCTTGGAAAAGTCTAACAAAAAAGCTGGAGACCGTATAAAGAAAATGACTCCGAAAACCTTTAATCAGATAATTCAAAAATCATCTTTAAAGGAAGGTGTTTGGGAGATTAGTACTCTTTTTAGACTATATGGTATACTATCTAAGGAAGAGAATTATAATATGATTAAAGATCCTGTTGTTAGACAGAAATTTAATATTTCAATTAAACAGATCAGGGAAATAGATTTAAAAGATACCGGATATAATTCTACAGTACATAATCAACAATTGATAGAACTTAGGACTAGCGAATTGTACTTGTCTGGAGATGTAATTAATAAATTACATTTACCATTAACAAATGGCGACATTTTTAAGATTAAGGATAAGGAGTATATTTTATTGGTTCAACCTTGTAATTTGGCACTAAGAGCAAAAGATGAAAATTGTGGCAAGAGAGATTATAGCTATGATGCAGGAATGCTTATTCCTTTAAAACACATTCCAAAGGATAAATTAAATATTACAACAGAAGAAGTTAAGGTCTCTGAAAGTTCAGATAAATTTTACGTAGCATATTTTCCTGGCTTTCAAATTGTATCGCTTGATATTTTGGATTTATCAATTTTTAATGATGATGGGAAAGCTTTAATTAATTTTAGCACTCCTAATTTAGTTAATGAACTTATCCACTTTCCTTGGCTAAAAAGGTATGAGTATATTTATAAAGATATGTTGCCGTTTGAAAAGAAACTAATCGAGTTTAATACAGTAAAAAAAACTGTCAATACAACGATTATAGCTAAACAACAAAGTTTAAAAGAAGTCGAGGAACCTCAAAAAGCTGAAATTAAAGAAGAAATTAGATTATTAAAAGGACATTTAAGTAATACGGAAAAGAACATTTCTAATGTGGAGGATTTACGTAAATTTAAGATTGACTGTACTAAAATATACAATCCCAAGTCGAGAGTTTTTGATACGACAATTAAAAGGGTTCGACATTATAAATCTCCCTATTCAGATGATTTATTGCAAAAGTTTATGATGTATTTGTCAAGAAATGCCTTCGAACACGATTTTTCTGGCGGCTAATTGATTCCATTTGCCCCCCCGCGTGAGGGATCGTCGTGGAAAGCCCGCAGCGAGGCACGAGCGAGGACTTGTAGCAAAGAGCCCGCCCACCACGCCAGAGCGTGGTGGGCACGCCCAAATCATTAAAACAACCTTTACTTTAATGGATATTTTGGCTGGTTTCTGAGGAAATTTTGCTTATTTTGGTATATGATATCTTCAACAGGAAAAATGAAAACAGGTGCGGTAAGGATAGGCTGGTTTTTGGGTGTGTTTTTTGGAGCTTTAGCGGCTCTGGCACAGGAAAATGGCGGTTGGGAATGCTCACAGGCCAAGATACGCTCGGCACAAAATGCCCGGCTGGCAGCCAGAGCAGCGTATCCCGGCGACACGCTGATTGACATGAAGTACCTGAAGCTGGACCTCACGATCAGACCCGAAAATAAGTATATTCAGGGAACGGCAAGGCATATTTTTACGGCAAAAAGTGGCATATCGGAGGTGAGTCTTGACCTTACCGGCCAGCTGAAGGTGTCTTCGGTGACGTCGAAAGGCCGGAAACTGACCTACAGCCAGGCCAGCAATAAACTGAAAGTGAGCCTGCCCACCAAACTCAATGCCGGCGACAGCGAGACCATCGACGTGATGTATGAAGGCACCCCGCCCACCACGGCGTTTGGGAGTTTTAGCTTTGGTACCCATGGCACAGCCAAAGCCCCGGTGATATGGAGTCTGAGTGAGCCTTATGGTGCCCCCGACTGGTGGCCCTGTAAAGACGACCCCGCCGACAAGCTCGACAGCACGCAGGTGAGCATCACGATGGACAAGAGCTATGTGTCGGTGTCAAACGGCACCCTTATGAGTGTAGAGATAAACCTGGCGGCAAATACAAAAACCTATGTCTGGAAAAACAGGTACCCGATCAGCCACTATCTGGTGTCGGTTGCGTGCAGCAACTACGACTCGTATGATCTGACCTGGGAATATGGTGGCAAAACCATGCCCGTCCGCAATTTTGTATATCCCGAGGTGTTGACACAAAGCGTAAAAACCCAGATAGACCGTACGGTGGATATGCTGACGTTTTTCTCGGATACGTTTGGCGAGTACCCCTTTATCACCGAAAAGTATGGGCATGCCATGTGTGGCTTTGGCGGAGGCATGGAACACCAGACGGTGAGCTCGATGGGTGGATTTTCGGAAAGCCTGATCGCTCATGAGCTGGCTCACCAGTGGTTTGGCGACAAGATTACCTGTAAAACCTGGGCGGATATCTTTATGAACGAGGCGTTTGCGTCGTACTCAGAGGCCCTGTGGGCTGAGAAAAGAACCGGGAAGTCGGCGTATATGAGTAATATCAACGGTCACATCACCCGTGCGAAAACGGTGACTGAGCCGGTGTATATCAGCAATCCGAAGGACGAGAATCTGGTTTTTAACTATAATCTTACCTATGGAAAAGGGGCGGTAGTGCTGCACATGCTGCGGGGTGTGCTGGGTGATGCAGCGTTTTTTGATGTTTTGAAGGGTTTTATGGCCTCGGAATATGCCTATAAGTCAGCCGCAATCAACGACTTCAGGGTATTTGCCGAAAAGCGGTCGGGAAAGGAATTGAAATATTTCTTTGACGAATGGGTGTATGGCACGGGATTTCCGGTGTATAAAATTAACTGGCTGTCGGCAGGAGCCAATCAGCTCAAAATAGAAGCCGGCCAGACCGGCACCAAACTTTTCAGGATGCCGATGGAGGTGAAGGTTACTTTTAAAGACGGTAAAGCGGAATTGAGAATTATTGTGATAGACAAAGCCACGAATGTATTTGAAATCAATGATTTGACCGGCGGCGAGGTGAGCGAGGTGGCATTTGACCCTAATGGCTGGATCATGAAAACGATGACAGTGGGTAAGCTGCAATTGCTGGGCAATGAGCCGGTAGCGGATGAAAGTTGGATTTATCCCAACCCGGTAAATGATATTTTGACTATAAAAGTACCTGAAAATGGTGCTTATGAGCTGGAGATAAGGGATGTGAGAGGAGGAAAGGTGGAATTGAGGGAGATTTCGAAAGGAAAAGTGGATGTGAGCAGACTGCAGACCGGAAAGTATTTTTTGAGGGTTTTGACTGCTGAGAAAGCGGTGAACGGGGTTTTTGTGAAAGAGTGATTAATGAGGTAATGTGCTGATGGGTTAATGAGGTAATTAGGGGGTAGGCAACAGGGAGTAGGCAATAGTTTTTAAGTTGGAAAGTTGGTAAGTTAGTAAGGTGGAAAGAGGGTAGAGGGAGTACTTTTGGTATATTTTATTCTTTATGGGTTAGTTTTCTTTGTGTTTTTTGTTACACTTTTGAATGTTCTTAATTTCTTATCGGTAAATCAACAAAAAGCACTCAAATTATCTTTTTTATCCAGTCCAGGGTGTAGTCAAAAACGAGCTGTTTATCAGTTTCATTATGAATTTCATGGTACATTCCGGTCCATGGCTTGAAGGTGATGTTGCCTTCTACTTTTTCTGAAAAGGCTTTTGAGGCGGCAAAATTGGTGAGCTTATCATCAGTGCCATGCATCATCAAAACAGGGACCTCGCTTTTGGTTTCGTGCCTTTCGAGCCAGTTGCCGTATTCAAGTATTCCCATCCCTAGCTCAGCTGAGAGCAGGTCATGCACCAGCGGGTCGGCGATGTATTTTTCGGCCACGGAGGGGTCATGCGAGAGGTTTCCGAGGTCAAGGCCGTTTTTTTGAATTATACCCGGAGCCAGTTTTCTCCCGATTTTTCCAATGAGTAATTTCAATGCCGGTACCTTAAAGCCCGGTTGTATGGCAGGAGCAGAAGCGATGAGTCCGGCGATTTTGGGTTGTTTTTTGTATAAATGATTGAGCACCAGGCAACCTCCCATACTGTGTCCGTAGAGGAAAACGGGCAAGCCTGTAGCGAGTTTTTGAGTGAGATCAATCAGGAAATCAATCTGCCAGAGATAATCGTCCATTTGAGGAGTATGTCCTTTTTTACCTTCTGTTTTTCCATGACCAAACAGATCGACCGCTACCACATTGATTTTGTGGCTGTTGAAAAATGTTGCCACATGCTCATACCTGCCACTGTGCTCATCCAGCCCATGCACCAGGGCTATGCTGGCCACGGCGTCTTGACCCGCAACCCACTGATTGAAGAACATTTTGCGGCCATCAAAGGCTTCGAGGAAGAAATCGGTATGAGGCATTTTAATAATTAATAATGTGCTAATTAATAATGAGCTAATTATGGTCAGGGTTTTTTATTGATTTTGTGAGGATTGATAAACTTTAGATTTTCGATATTTTTAAAATCATTTTCATTTCTGGTTATCAAAATAAAGTCATTTACAATGCAAGTAGCTGCTATAATGGCATCAGGAATTTTGATTTTCTTCTTTTTCCGGAGCTTAATAGTCGTTGTTTCTATTTCTTTGGAAAGTCCATAAGAATTGGCCAGATCAATAAACTCCTCAATAGGCTTGTTTACAGATTCGTGCCCCAAGATTTCAATTCTGTTGATTATCGAAATATTGAATTCTTTATCAATGATTTTTTCTAATAATATCTTCCCATCAAAAGGCAAAGTGTTTGACAGGTATTCTAAAATTATGTTGGAATCAATTAAATATCTCTTTTCCATTGATTTCTCGAAAACTCAATGTCTCCAATCATTTGATTACCAAGGTCTTTTGAAATGCTTCCCGAATAATCGGAAGGTTTTTTTGGAGAAACAATTTTGGACTTACCTAGGGATTTTAAATCCTGGTGTTTGGAAATTATAGTGTTCCATTCCTCAATCGGAATGATAACTGCGGTTTGATTTCCCTCATTGTCTAAAACATATTGTAAGTCCATGATTGAAATTATTTTATCAAATTTACAAAACTTAGGTAAATTATATATTCAATTTTTCCATTTTATATTACAACCCATGCTCGGAAACTGAATCTCCGAGATCATCTGGCCGGCGAGGTGGGCGTTGAGAGCTCCTCTCAGATCTTTGCCGGTGAGTGGGGCGGGGTTTTCGACCCTCGGTCTCGACTCATCGAGTCTGCCACGGTAAATCAGCTTTTTGTTTTCTGAGAAAATATAGAAATCCGGCGTACAGGCGGCATCGTAAGCACGGGCTACATCCTGAGTTTCGTCAAAAAGATACGCACAGTCTATTTTCCATGAAGCGGCAAATTCCTTCATCGCATCGGGGCCATCCTGTGGGTAGGCTACGTTATCATTGGAGCTGATGGCCACAAAATCTACTCCCTTGGGGCGGTATTCATTGATGATTTTGATGATTTCGGGCATCACATGGACCACATACGGACAATGATTACAGATAAACATCACTACCGTGGCATTATTCCCGGCGATGTCAGCATACGATTTCAGATTGCCAGAAACCACATCTGGCAGTGTAAAATCGGGAGCCAAAGTGCCCAAATTAATCATGTTGGAGGGGGTTAGAGCCATTCCGGTTTATCTGTTTTTGGTTTTGTTGAAAAATAAAAAAACATTTTACTTCCGAAATATATAAAAATTCAGTTCAAAGGAGGGGCTAAAAATGCCTATTTTTGCAAAAAAAATCGGGTGACATGCTAGCTAAACTTGTAGAAAGTAAGTATTTCGAGATTGTAATAAGTATCGTAATTTTTGTCTTGATTTCCCTGATCAGGGCGTTTTTCAGGTCTTTGATTAAAAAACAAGCCCGGAAATATGACCTGGATCTCAGACAAAGAAAATATGCCAACAAATTCTTCAATTTTGTGCTGGCAATCGTGCTTTTTGTATGTTTGGGTATCATCTGGGACGTTTCTGTTAAGGGACTTTCCATTTATTTTGCCTCGATTTTTACCATTATTGGCGTGGCACTTTTTGCCAACTGGTCAATCCTGAGCAATATTACCTCGTCTGTCATTTTGTTTTTTAATTCACCTTTCAAAATCGGTTCAAAAATCAAAATTATTGACAAAGAAGACTCGATTGAGGGCACCGTGATGGATATTACTTTTTTCTCGATACAAATCAAAACTGCCGAAGGGGACACTATTTCCTATCCCAATAATATCGCCATTCAAAAACCCATAAAACATCTGAAATGATAAATTTTCCGGAAGCTTTCAAAAAAAACATGCAGGAAATTCTTGGTGCTGAATACCCAGAATTTGAAAAAGCAATTGAAACCGAGGTTCCGGTGAGTATCAGAACTAATCCTGCCAAACCTGTGGAGGATTATAATCTGGAATTTGACGGTGAAGTACTTTGGTCAAAATATGGGAAATATTTGAAAAGTCGCCCGGTTTTTACACTTGATCCTGCCTTTCATGCAGGTGCTTACTATGTGCAGGAGGCTTCTTCAATGTTTTTGGAGAAGGTTTTCAGACAGGCAGCCCCCAGAAAAGAAGGTTTGAGAGTGCTGGACTTATGTGGTGCTCCGGGCGGGAAGAGTACCCATCTGGCTTCCTTATTGACAGATAGCGACCTTTTGGTTTGTAATGAGGTAATCAAAACCAGACTGGGGATTTTGAAAGAAAACCTGCAGAAATGGGGCTTTTCCAATATAATCATCGCCAATCAGGATCCCGAAACTTTTGCTGATTTGGAAGGTTTTTTTGATGTGGTGGTGGTTGATGCTCCGTGTTCCGGTGAAGGGCTTTTCCGAAAAGATCCCAATGCCAAGACCGAGTGGAGCGAAAGCCATGTACAAATGTGTTCGGCTCGTCAAAGGCGGATATTGAGTGCTGCTGCCATGCTGGTGGCTCCGGGCGGGGTACTGATTTATTCTACTTGTACCTATAATCCTCACGAAAATCAGGAAAATGCGGCCTGGCTTTGTCGTACACTTGATTTTGACAATATCAAACTGGAACTGAACCCGGAATGGAAAGTGACAGAAAAAAGCGGGGGGTATCAGTTTTTTCCACACAAAACACGGGGAGAAGGTTTCTTTATCTCGGCATTCAGAAATCTTGGGAACGATCGCCGTTATGTAAAAGCCCGGGTAAATCTGAACCGTGTTAACAGGCAGCTTGCAGAAATCTTAAAACCATGGATCAGGCCTGAGATACTGGAAGAATATGAGTTTTACCAAAAAGAGGATGGGAACATTGTAGCCATCAAAGTGTCGCTTTTGGCTGATTATGGAAGTGTGATGAAAGCATTGAATAGAAGGTCATCCGGTCTGGAAATCGGAATTTTTAAAGGAAAAGATTTTGTGCCATCACATGGTTTTGTACTTTCTGATTTGATAAATCCTGATTTGTCATTTATCGAGCTGGACAAAGAAAATGCTCTGAGGTTTTTGAAAAAAGAAGCATTTGATGTTCCGGAAACTGCCATGGATGGATGGCTGATAATCAGATATGCAGGCCTGAATTTAGGCTGCATTAAAAAAATCGGAAACAGAACCAACAATTATTTACCTACCGAATGGCGGATAAGGATGGAGATTGAGTAGGGGAATAATCTCTTGTTTTAATTTTTAAATAAATTTTTTCGATAAAAATTCCTCCTGTCATTATAAAAAATGGAAGGCTCGCCAGAATGTATCTCCATTCTGGTAACCAGGAGAATACATAAATAAAAAGCAAATAGAAACTTAAAAGTGATAACAGTTTAATGACTTTGTTTTTTGAAAAAAATAGGAGGGTAATACTTCCCAATACACCAAAAAATATACTAAGTGAATAAGAAATATTCCAAATGATTTTTATCCATTTGATTTTTGGGCTTTTACTTTTTATGGGTGCAAATGGAGGTTGGTGATAATATTTTTCTGCAAATAAATCCTGGTTAACAATCAGTAATAGCACACTAAATTTATTTAAAAATCTTGATTTTATCGGATGTTCATTTTTTAAAGATTCTATGATTAAATTCATTTTGTTAAATACAACTGCTTTGGAGCTAATAATTTTATTTACCGAATCAACGGGCAATTTATTTTTGAAATCACGGTTGGGCGAATATAAAAATGGTACGGTCTCTCTGTAAACCTGTATTGCTTTTAAATTTTCCTTGTTAAAGAAATTAGTTTCCATGTCTTGGAAGCTGATAATTGATGGGAATTTTACTTTTGGAAGCGGATAAATATCTAATTCCAAGGGTCTTTGTGTCACATTTTCCCAATTGTTTTGATCAAAATTCAGACCCGAAAACAACCACATTGAGCCATAGTAGTTTTCCATTGATTCATAAGAGTCCTGATAGTTTGAGGATTTTGAAATAATAATTACCTCTTTATATCTATAAAAGTTAAACCCGATCCAGATTAATTCAAAAAATAAAAAACTAGAAATAAAAATTGTAGAATATTTTAATCTTCGTTTAATTGTTTGGCTGACAAAGCCAAAAATATTAAATAATATTACAAGAAAGATTATTATAGCTAGTGGTAAGTAAATAGTTTTTAGGAATGCAGCGATCGCTAGAAATAATCCGCTAAAAAACGCATTTTTAATTTGTTTGTTTTTTTGGGTAATAAATCTATAAAAAAAGAGTACTGAGCATAAGATTAAAAAAGTTGAGTAAGTTTCAGTCATTATTCTGACATCATAAAATGAAAAGTAAGGTACAAATGCAAAGAACAGAGTTGTGTAGAATGTTGCTTTTTGTGAGATAATTTTCTGCAAAATAATATAAAATATGAAAATCGAAATGTAGGCACAAATTAATTGTGAAATAACAAGTAATTGCTCATATTTTGAATCAGAAATTAGTCTGAAAAGACTAATAATCAGGCTGTAAATCGGAAGTCTGTTGGGTTCAAGATTTTTAAGAATATCGATCGAACCAGTTATATAATTGAAAGTGTCAGCAGAATCAAAAACAAGAAAACTTCTCTTTGGGTAGGGGAATTGAAAGACAATAAAAATACTTAAAGTCTTAAATAAAAGAAAAATCAAAAAATGCTTAAACATTCTTTGATTGTCGTGAATCCAATTGTTTTTCATACTGTGGGTATAAGTACTTTTTAGAAAATATTGGGACCTATTTTTATTCTAAATAGTGTAAAAATGAATTTCCAAAATTAATGAAAACGTTCTAATAATTTATGATTTTTTACAAAAAGAACTATTTTTGAAATTATCTTTTTTATACGATAATAATCATTTCTCGATTAAAAATGGTTATTGCCATATTCAGGAAAATAACATTCTGAATCACAAAAAAACTATTATATACTGTGACTTTTGGAATAATAACAAGTTTAATCTTTTGCAGTTAAAAAAAATCGGAAACCGAACCAACAACTATCTGCCTACCGAGTGGCGGATAAGGATGGTGATTGAATAGGGATATAAATAAAAACCTGTATTTTTGCATATAATCTCATTTCTTTTGAAAAAAAGCATAGCAATATTAACATTGTTAATTTTTAACTTCAGTCTTTCTGCACAGGAGAAATTGGCCATTGGGGGAGGTGGAAGTTATAATTTTCCTCTGGAATCCAGCGGTTTTAACTTCAAAGCTATGTTTCCTTTGACCCAAAAGTTGCAGGCACTTCCGGGGTTCAGATATTATCCAACATCCAATGCAGTGAGTGAATATTTCGGAAGTTTGCAGGTGAATTATTTGATTTTAAATTCATTTAGATCAAAATCTTACAATAAAGCGATATTTAATTCCAATTTACCTGCTCTTTACACACTTGCCAGTTTTGAATATAATCATTGGTTAAATTATCAACCCACAAAGAATACCAAAGCAAAGGAAAATAATTTTTTGGGTTTAGTGGGGGCAGGTATAGCTTATGGCAGGCAAAGTATTAGGATCTATGCCGAATTGAAATATAATCCACTTTGGAATGAGTCAAATACTGATTTTGGAGTAATGGTATTCCCCGGGTTTTTTAAATTAAAAAATTCCCAACTTGATTGTCCAAAAATAAAATAATTAAAATGAAAAAAACACAAAAAGGGATATTGGTTTTTCTGGTTTTATTAATTTTTGCATGTTCGCAGGAAAGACTTTTTCCAGTTTCTACTGAAAGCGAAGATCTTTCAAAAGTGAATTTTGTCGATGCAAAAAACACTTTGGTGGATTTAGGTCCAAAGTCTGAAAAATTAACCATAAAAAACGAATCCCAAATTCCGATAATAACCAAGAACGGCAACAGAATATATCTCTATCAATACCACCTTGCTACACTGGATGGCAAAAGTGTTTCTTATCCTTATGATGTCGAAATTATAGAGCTTGGAAGCCTTAAAGACATGATATTGTTTGATAAACCTACCGTATCTTATGGTAAAATCTTGTCAACTGCCGGTTCTTTTTATCTTAATGCTACAAAAGATCAAAACCAGCTGAAAATTTCAAATTTAAGTTATCCTTCAATCCAATACAGATCAAATTTTGGTCTTGATAGAGACATGAATCTTTTCTATGGAGAACTAAATAAGGAAAATCAGTTTAATTGGTTCCCAACTAAAGAAATTGATACCGGTGGCGGACCTATTCAATCGAGAGAAGGTTTGAGTATTAGTGATGACTTTTATTATATTTTCCCTTCTACGCTGGGATGGATCAATGTAGATAAATTTGTGAATGTTGCAACTGAGAAAACTACTATGGTTTTTAAAAGTTTAGTTCCGGATCTGGAAAAAATAGCTTTATTTGTGGTTTTACCCGAAATCAATTCAGTAATGCATGTTTATAGCGGAAAATCATTTGAGATTCCGGTGGGCATGATGGCAAATATTATGGCAGTTGCAAAAGATACTGAAGGACAGTATTTTTCTTATATCGAAAAAGTCAAAGTAAAAAAAGGACTGACAGTTGAAATAAAATTGAGTAAAACCACTGAAGCTGAATTAATTAACGCCCTTAAAGTATATGAATGAAATAAAATGAAACCCTTATCGGCTCTCGATTGGTATTCTGACAGATTATTGCTTAATAATTTGACATTTAGACTACAACATCCAAAAATGGATGCTTGGGATGGAGATGAAAATCATTTTATTTTTTACAAAGACAAAAAATTAATTGACCAATACCAAATTTTTTTCAATACACAACCATTAGATTTTGCCCCTAAAAACATCATCGAAATCGGAATGTGGGATGGTGGCAGTGCTGTCTTCTGGAACGAGATTTTTGAACCCAACTTGCTGGTTGGTATTGACCTGCTTGATACCGGCGGCGGGGAATATTTTAAAAAATATAAATCTTCATCTCTAAAATCCTACTGGGGGACCAATCAGGCTGATGCCCAAAAACTTAGGCAAATTGTGAAGGAGAACTTTGGTCCCAATCAGATTGATTTGATTTTTGATGATGCCTCACATTTATATAAACCATCGCTTATCTCCTTCAATACGCTTTTTCCTTATATGAAAAAGGGTGGGTTGTACATCATTGAAGACTGGGCCTGGTTTCACTGGAAAGGCCATGAAAACGTGTTTCCGGTCGGCAGTCAGCCCACCAGACTGGTGTTTCAATTGGTTGAGGCTTGTGCTAATCCGGGATTGATTGAATCGGTCAATGTGTATTCTGGATTTGTTGCCATAAAACGAAGTCAGGAAGAATTTAAGGGTGTTGTTGAGGATTATGAACTTGAAAATCATATTTACCGACATCCGATTCCTCTGGTAAAAAAACTCAAGTTTAATTTAAAAGAATTGTTGAAAAAAGCGTAATAATTATTTAGTCATTCAGAGGTTGGTCAAATCAAATGCGAGCCAAGTTTTAAAGGCATATGACGCTTAATGCTACTCTGAAAGATTCAAGGTCATTCTAGGAAATTTCTAAAAAGCCTTTAATTGAATTTTTTTTACGCCAAAATCACAATATAAGGATTTAGTAAGGACCCGAGAAGAGAAATTTTAAAAACTGATTTTACGGCAAAAATTTTTCCTCTACCAAGCTGTTTTTATAGGATTTATTGCTTTAAGTTGTGAAATTTGCACATTCAAAATTTAGAACGGCAGCTAAATAAGTTTGATGTTTTTTAATATTGAAAATTCGATTTCTCATAGATTTTAAAAGAAAAAAATAGATTTTAAATTAGTATTCCTTTAATAATTAAATACTTATTTCAAAAATAGAAATGTTATTTAAATCAATAGAAAGTACTGTAAACCAGTATTTTATAAAAAAATCTCGTACTAGTAAATGGTATTTTTAAAAGACAAAACCGGGAGTTTAGGCAATAATTTATTTGAATTCGGTACTTTTTTGGCAAAATCTCTTCACGACAATCAATGGTTGATAAATTTCAATTTTCTTGATAACCGCAAATATTTTATTGGGACAAGATACTGTACAAATTTTAAATTTAAAGTATTTTTCGGTTTTAGATTTAATGTAATTAACCGTCTGATTAGTTTTTTTATTCTGAAAATTGTAAAATTTCAAAGATTAGAAAATTATAATTCCCCGTTTGACCTGAAATCAATTAATTTTAAGAATAAAAATATCCTTAAAGCCGGCAATTGGTTTACAGACTTCGAAACATTTTATTCTAAAGCTGATCAACTCAGAGCTTTTTTTTCGCTTACTCCGGCATCACAAGCAGTGGTCAATAATCATATTGCTAGTATTTCAGAACCCGAGGCACTTTTGGTAGGGGTACATATCAGAAGAGGAGATTATAAAGATTTTTTGGGTGGTCAATTTTATTTCGAGATTGATACCTACAAAAAAATGATGGATCAGGTTTTAGGGATTTTCCCAGATAAAAAGTTGAAATTCCTGATTTCAAGTGATGAATCATTTTCCACCGATGATTTCTCAGGTTTTAACACCTGTTTTACCCCAAATCATTATGTTTTTGACATGTATTGTTTAGCCGCATGTGATTATATCATCGGCCCTCCAAGTACCTACACCATGTGGGCTTCATTTTATGGTAAAGTCCCAATCCAGAAAATCAGGACTCAGAATCAGATTCTTTCCGAAAAGGGCTTTGCACTGGATTTTGGATATTAAATTTATCAAAGCTTGTCAGTCATATTCCTCTGATTTCAATTACCTGAAGTCGTTTTTCTGGTATCTTTTATTACTATTTTGACTTGTATTTTTGGAGTAAAAACCGAAAAAGCATTTACGGAAGATTACCCAAATTAGGTCTCCATTTGCAATTATTTCACTATATTTTCCTAAATTTGTCCGATATTTTTCAATAAGAATCAGACCGTAATGCCCAAAAAGTTCGCCTTTACAATTTGCAGTATCAATTATCTCGCTCAGGCCAGGGTATTATCAAATTCTTTGAAAAAAACTAACCCCGATTATGATTTTGTAATTGGTCTCTGTGATAAAATAGAAGGCAGTGGTGTCGATATTTCAAAACTTGAGGGTTTAAATCTCCTCGAAGTTCACAATATTGGGATTGAGGCATTTGATGAAATGTGTGACCGCTACGACATCACCGAGCTTAATACCGCCGTAAAGCCTTTTTATATTAATTATTTCTTTAAGGAATATGAAGATATTCACTCAGTAATATACTTTGATCCGGATATCGAAATTTTTGAGCCTCTGACAGGAATAGAGGAAGGCCTGGCGAGCCATAATATTGTTTTAACGCCTCATTTTTATACGCCGATTTTTGATGAAAAAAGCCGTACAGAGCAGCAAATGTTTGTAAACGGCATATATAATCTTGGTTTTTTGGCGGTCAGTCGCTCAGTTGAAACGCAAAAGTTTCTTGATTGGTGGATGTATAAACTCCGAAAAGAATGCTATATGGACATTCAAAACGGAATGTTTGTCGATCAGCTTTACTGTAACATGGTGCCCTTGTATTATGAAGGCGTAAAAATTGATAAATATCCCGGTTATAATATCGCTTATTGGAATTTGCACGAAAGGCAATTTACACTTTCCGGCGGAAAATATCTGGTGAATGGTCAGCCACTGGTATTTTTTCATTATAGTGGTATTAATTTCACTGACCCCGATAATATTTCACGCTGGCAGGACAGGTTTGATCTTAATAACAGACCCGAGCTCAGGCCATTGTATGAAAACTACAGAAAGCAAATCGCAGATGCCGAAAATGCCTATCTAAAGACTATCAGGTGCTTTTATCTAAAACCGGTGCCAGTTTTACCCAAAAAAAGTCTTTTGAAAAGAGCACTTACATCTGTAACTTACAGGATATATAATTTTTTTGAAAAACTGCCTGTTTGATATGAAAATTCTGATTGTTTCGGTGGTGTATCCATATCCTGCAGATGCCGGTGGTAGTGCAGGCACATTTAAGATGATAGATTATCTTCGAAAATCTGCCGAAATTACCCTGCTATGCCCCCGTACCAATCCCAAAGATCACTACGAACTGCAAACCTTATGGCCCAATGTTGATATCAAACTTTTCGGTGCTGACTCAGTGGCAAACCACGGATTTTCAATAAAAGAAACCATCAAAAAAGTTTGGAGAAGAAGAGCAGAGACCAAAGAAGAAGAATTTAAGAATTCAATGCTTTTTTTCAGAACAGGAATTACCGAATATTACTTTGATAATTTAATAGATCAGGTTAAAAATATCTGCAATAGAACTCAGTTTGACCTGGCAGTAGTTGAGTTTATCGACCTTGCACCTATAGTTGCGTTTTTGCCTGCAAATCTTTCGAAGGTTTTTGTTCATCATGAAATAAGGCACCGGAGGATGGAACTGGAATTTAATACCCTGGAAAACAAACCAATAGGTGGTGAATGGAAGATATTCAATACAAAACTTCTGGAAGTAGCCTTGTTAAACAGATTTGATAAGGTCATTTGTCTTACCGACCAGGATAAAATATTCCTCGAAGAAGATGGTGTGCTGCCAGAAAAAATTGAGGTGTCGCCCTTGTCGGTACAAATTACCGACCATAATATCAATATCCCCTTTAGTTTTACCAATCGCCTGGTATATTTGGGGCCGGAAATTCACTTTCCAAATCTTGATGCCGTGGATTGGTTTCTGACCAATTGCTGGACATCCCTGAAGAACCGTTTTCCTGATCTTCATTTTGAGGTGGTGGGGAAATGGAAGAAAGAAACACGGACTAAATATGAGAAACTACCCGGGGTAAAATTTCATGGCTATGTAGAAGAGCTGGATGAAGTTCTGGAGGGAGCAATTATGGTGGTTCCGCTCAGGATTGGTAGTGGTATGCGGATGAAAATATTGGAGGGGGCATCGTGGCACATGCCTATCGTAAGCACACCGATAGGAGCAGAAGGCCTCCCTATGGAAAACGGACACAACTGTTTCCTTGCAGAAAAAGCCTCCGACTTTGTGGAGGCTGTCGGGAAGTTGATAGAGAATAAAGAACTTCAGGTACAATTTATTGAAAATTCTAAAGAAATTATCCGGGTTGACTACTCCATAGAAGACTGCGGAAAAAGAAGATTGGAAATATTTGAAAATTTAGTAGCAACCAATGCCGGTTAAACCTATCGCAATACATCTTCCTCAGTTTCATCCTACACCTGAAAACAACGAATGGTGGGGAGAAGGATTTACGGAATGGACCAACGTGGTCAGAGCCAAGGCTAATTTCAAAGGGCACTATCAGCCTCACTTACCCGCTGATTTGGGCTTTTATGATTTGCGTTTACCAGAAGCCAGAAAAGCACAGGCCGATCTTGCCAAAGCTTACGGTATTCAGGGTTTTTGTTATTATCATTATTGGTTTGAAGGCAAAAGATTGCTCAAAGAGCCGACCGAAGGTATTCTGGAGTCAGGAGAACCCGATTTTCCTTTTTGCCTTTTCTGGGCCAATGAATCATGGTCAAGAAGATGGCTGGGTGAGGAGAAGGAGGTTTTAATGAAACAAACCTATTCCGATGCTGATGATGAAAATCATGCCAGGTATCTGCTCCGGTTTTTTAAAGATCCAAGATATATCAGAGTTCACGGTCGTCCGGTTTTTTTGATTTACAGACCTTACGATTTGCCTGATGTTAAAAAGACCATAGCCACTTTCAAAAGAGTTGCTGCCGAAAATAATGTTCCAGAACCTTACATGATTGCTTCAAATGCTCAGGACAGAGACAAAAATCCTTTGGAATATGGATTTGACGATGTGATTTTCTTTGAACCCAAGCTTTATGTTCTGTCAGAATTTACCGTTGATGGACCCACCTGGAAGAAATTCGTGAGAAATCTTTTGCAAGGAATCGTTAGTGCTTCTTTGAAAGTATATCCTTACAAGCAATATAAAGAAAGGGCTGCCTTAGTCAATAAAAACGTACAATACAAAGGGCTACCCTGTACTCTGGTGGGTTTTGACAATACTGCCAGAAGAGGTAAAAATGCCATCACTATCACCGGCCAGAACACTGCTGATTTTGAGGATTCCCTCAGAAGAGCAGTAGAAGAGGTCAATGACAGGCCTGAAGATGAAAAGATAGTTTTTATCAATGCCTGGAACGAATGGGCAGAAGGCAATCATCTGGAACCTGATCAAAAAGATGGTTTGAAATATCTTGAGATTGTCAAAAAAGTATTTCTTTCCTGAAAATTGATTTTATTTGCAAAAAAATTACTCTATAATACCGATATTTTTTATCAACTACTCTTAAGGTTAAAACTTTTCTTAATATAAAACATTATTTTCATGAAATTTAAAATACTGGTAATAAGCCTGTGTTTAAGTTTTTTCAGAACTTTTTCGCAAGATTCTACAGTGCATGAGTTGAAAGAACTTACCGTTTCTGCAAATATCGTAGGTACCGAAATCAGAAAAACCGGCAGAAATATAACTACCATTTTAAAATCAACGATAGAAGCCGCTCCTGTAAAAACGCTCGATGGGATTTTGCAATATGCTCAAAATGTGGATGTTCGCTCAAGATCATCTTATGGAGTACAGGCCGATATCAGTATAAGGGGAGGACACTATGATCAGACCTTAATATTGGTCGATGGCGTAAAAGTCAATGATCCGCAAACCGGTCATCATAGCCTAAATATCCCTTTGAATATCAGCCAGATCGAAAAAATTGAGGTCATGCAGGGTGGAGCCTCAAGGGTATATGGTCCCAATGCTTTTTCGGGAGTGATTAACATTATTACCAAAAAAATAGACAAATCTTCTGCCCAAATTGGCCTCCTGGGTGGACAACATGGTTTATTTGGCGGAAATATTTCGGCCCAAACCATAAAAAATGGACTAGGTATCAGGATTAACGCTGATTATGGCAAGTCAGAAGGCTATATACCAAACACCCAATATGATAAATATTCTGCCGGACTCCTGATTTCGAAAATTTACAATAAAGGCAGTGTTGACCTTAGTTCAGGCATCTTTTCAAATCATTTCGGAGCATCCAATTTCTATCATCCCAAATTCAGCAGACAATACGAAGAGGTAAGCTCAGGCTTGTTTTCCTTAAACTGGAATCATAATTTTTCCAATAAGATCTCCGGGAGTTTTATTGGTAGCTACAGGATTCATCATGATATGTATGATTTTGATAAATATCGTGACACCACCCTAAAGTCATTTCTTAACTTTCACCAAACCAAAGTCGCAGATTTTGAATATAAGCTCCGTTATCTGGCCAAAAATTCGAAAAGTGCAGTAGGCTGGGCTTATCGTAACGAAGATGTACTTTCCAACAGGTTGGGCGAGGTTATTTCCGATAAAGTAAAAGTGAAAGGTTTCGAGGGTATTTTTTACGATAAAACCAAAAGCCGCTCCAATGTAAGTATGTTTGTTGAACATCAGCGGAAAATTAGGAATGCCACGATTTCGGCCGGTACATTGCTCAATTATAATTCCAGTTTTGGATATGCCTGGTATCCCGGTGTAGATATTGCATTGCCAGTTTCTGAAAAATACTCGCTTTATGCTTCTACCAACCGCTCCTTACGATATCCTACATTTACAGAATTATACCTTAACAACTCAACCATAAAAGCCGATCCTAAATTGAAACCCGAGAAGGCCTGGACTCATGAAGTAGGCTTGAGGTATTTTGGAGAAAAAACGAGCGGGACTGTTTCCTTCTTTTATAAAAAAATGCAGGATGCTATAGATAAAGTAAAACGCCCGGAAATATCGGTTCCAACTATGGAAAACATTCAAAATATTAATATGGCTGGGGTGGATTTTAGCTATAAAATTAAATTAGCCACCAAAGAGAACCAGTTCTTGCAAAATATCACGCTTAACTACGCCTACCTTATTGCAGATAGAAAAGAAGAAAATTTTCAATCGTTTTATACTTTGAATTTTTTAAGGCACAAAGCTTCAGTAGGTTTTGATTTATTACCATTTAAAAATACCACGGCAGCACTTTGGTACACCTACAAAAAAAGAGAGGGCACTTATCAGTGGGATAACACAAGGGCCCCTGAGTTTTACAAGCCTGTGCATTTGGTTGACTTGCGTATTAAACACCAGTTAAAGAAGCATTCTTTGTTTTTTGATATTAATAATTTGCTTAATTATAAATACTACGAGTTTGGGTTTGTACAGCAACCGGGAATCTGGGTTTCAGGCGGAATAATTCTAAATTTTTGAAACATTCAATCAAAATAGGTGGTAATTTTGCACCCTGAATTTTTTTTTGATTTAAAATAATGATACAAATCACAAGGAGAGAGCACTTTAACGCTGCTCACCGGCTTTATAATCCTAAATGGTCAGAAAAAGAAAACTGGGACCTGTTTGGGATTTGTTCCAGAGTTCATGGTCACAACTGGCAGTTGTTCGTTACAGTGGAAGGAGATATTGACCAAGATTTTGGATGGGTAATGGATCTTAAACTTATGAGGGATATTATGCGTGAGCATGTAATCAGCAAGTTTGACCATTCTTATCTTAACGACAATAAAGAATATTTCGATGGTATCATGCCAAGTGTTGAAAACTTCGCCATCGTGATTTTTAATATTTTGAGGCCTGTCCTTGAGGATAATTACAAAGTGAAACTGGTGAAAGTAAAGCTTATTGAAACCGAAAATCATTCGGCGGAATATTTTGGTAAATAATCACTTATATTAGCTACTCAAAACTCAGGATTTTGAAATATTTCATCATTGCCGGAGAAAAATCCGGCGACATGCATGCTGCCAATCTTGTTCTTGCTCTAAAAGAAAAGCAACCCGGGATGATTTTTTATGGTTGGGGAGGTGAGAGCATGAAATCCGCCGGTGTGAATATTATCAAAAATTACGCCGACCTCGCTTTTATGGGTTTCTGGGAAGTTTTAAAAAACCTCGGAAAAATTGTAGGCTTCCTAAATCTTGCAAAAGAGCACATCGAAACCGTAAAGCCTGATGCTATTATTCTTGTTGATTATGCCGGTTTTAATCTTAAAATTGCAAAATGGGCAAAAAATAAAGGATATAAGGTAATCTATTATATTGCCCCCAAAGCCTGGGCCTGGCGGGAATCCAGAGCTGTCACTATTCGGAAATACGTTGATTTGTTACTGTTGATTTTTCCTTTTGAAAAATCATTTTTTGATAGGTATCAGGTTAATTCTGTTTATGTTGGGAATCCACTCTTTGACGAGATACAAAATTTTACACCTGACCCCGATTTTAAATCAAAACACCAGATTGACAAAAAGCCCGTGGTGGCTTTATTGCCCGGCAGCCGTATTCAGGAAATTGAAAATATGATGAGCCTGATGACAAAGCTTGCCGAACAGTTTCCGCAATACCATTGGGTGGTTGCAGGTGTAAAGTCTGTCCCGAAAGGAATCTACGGATATGCAGGCAATAAGTTTAAAATAATCTGCAACGAGACTTACAACATTCTATCGGTGGCAAAGATGGCCATTGTTACCTCAGGCACTGCCACACTTGAGACGGCTCTGTTTAAAGTACCGCAGGTAGTAGTGTATAAAACCAGCGGGCTTTCGTTTGAAATCGCCAAGAGGCTGGTAAAAATCCCCTATATTTCTTTGGTTAATCTGGTAGCTGAAAAAGAAGTTGTGCGTGAGCTTATTCAGGGTGATTACAACGAAGAAAAATTAAAAGTGGAATTAAAAAAGTTGATGTCGAATACTATTTTTGTTGAAAATCAGTTATCTGACTATAATAAAATTGTTGAGAAATTGGGGGGCAAAGGAGCATCTGAAACAGCCGCTTCCGAAATTGAAAAATTCTTTAATACGCAATCCTGAAAACTCAGGTAAATATTAGCACTATGAAAAATCCGTTTAAGATATTTTTAGGAGTTGTATTTTTAATTACCCTCCTTAACGCTTGTAAGAAAAAAGAGGAAGTTGAGGTCATAAAGACAAATAAACAATATCTTACGGGTGATACTTCAAAAAGATGGAAGCTATCCTCAGGAAAAGCGAATTTTAAAGGCGATGAACTTGATTTAATGATTGTGCAGTCACCTTGTATTACTGATAATATTTTGGTTTTGTCTGCTGATTTTAAATATCAGATTACAGAAGGGGCCCAGAAGTGTAAACCCACTGATCCCGATATACTTATAGCAGGAAATTGGGTGCTTTCTGAAGATCAGAAAAAAATAACCATTGATAAATTCATTGTTCTGGACAGAGTAATTGATAAGGCCAGTTTCGAAATTTCAGAAATTAATGATAAAAAATTCGTAGGGAAAACCGATGTAACTATCAGCGGAAATTTGGTGAATATGAATATTACTTTTGAAGCGGTTGATAATATCTGAGTTTGATATAATTTTTATTGCTTTCAAACTTCTTTTCTCTTTTCGAAATAATATAGAATAATTCTAATTAATGAGAACATATTTGTAATTTTGCGTGTTAATAACTCTGTATCGAAAGATTTTTGAATGAGCAAAGACATGGAACTGTTAGAAGAGCTTACCTCTTCTGATTATAAATATGGATTTTATACTGACATCGAAGCCGACGAAGCTCCTCCAGGCCTGGATGAAAGTACTATCAGGTTTATTTCTGCCAAAAAGAAAGAACCCGAGTGGATGCTGGAGTGGCGTCTGAAAGCCTATCAGGAGTGGCTAAAACTTTCAGAACCTTCATGGCCTAATGTGACTTATACAAAGCCTGATTTTCAGGCTATTAAATATTATTCGGCTCCTAAGCAGCAAAAGAAAATTAATAGCCTTGATGAGGTCGATCCCGAATTGAGAAAGACTTTTGAAAGATTGGGAATCTCATTAAAAGAACAGGAAAGGTTGTCGGGCGTGGCCGTAGATGCTGTAATAGACTCGGTTTCTGTTGCTACTACTTTCAGAGAAAAACTTGGCGAAATGGGCATAATTTTTATGTCAATTTCGGAGGCCATCAAAGAGCACCCTGAGCTTGTAAAGAAATATCTCGGCTCAGTAGTACCGGTTAAAGATAACTTTTATGCTGCCCTGAATTCTGCAGTATTTTCTGACGGGTCTTTTTGCTATATTCCCAAAGGCGTGCGTTGCCCCATGGAGTTGTCAACTTATTTTCGAATTAATGCAGCAGGCACCGGACAGTTTGAGCGTACCCTTATTATTGCTGACGAAGGGGCTTATGTAAGTTATCTTGAAGGCTGTACTGCACCTAGTCGTGATGAAAATCAGCTTCATGCTGCTGTGGTTGAGATATTCTGTCATGAAAAAGCCGAAGTGAAATATTCTACGGTGCAAAACTGGTATCCCGGCGACAAAGAAGGTAAAGGTGGGGTGTATAACTTCGTGACTAAGAGAGGATTGTGTTTTGGTGATAACTCTAAAATTTCCTGGACTCAGGTTGAAACAGGCTCTGCGGTCACATGGAAATATCCATCGGTGGTTCTAAAAGGTGACAATGCTATCGGGGAGTTTTATTCTGTGGCCGTTACCAACAATTATCAACAGGCCGACACCGGTACGAAAATGATTCATTTGGGAAAAAATACCAAAAGTCGGATAGTTTCGAAAGGTATTTCTGCCGGCAGAAGCCAAAATTCCTATCGGGGTTTGGTTGAAATTTCTAAAAGAGCCGATAACGCCCGAAATTTCTCCCAATGTGACTCTATGCTTTTGGGTGACAGATGCGGAGCACACACTTTCCCATATATTGAATGCAATAATTCTACGGCTACTGTTGAGCATGAGGCTACCACTTCAAAAATTGGTGAAGATCAGCTGTTTTATTGCAATCAACGGGGAATTGATTCTGAAACGGCCGTGGCTTTGATTATCAACGGATACGCCAAGGAAGTACTCAATCAGCTGCCCATGGAATTTGCCGTGGAGGCACAAAAACTTCTTGAGATTTCACTGGAGGGTTCAGTAGGTTGATTTGTACAAATCCAAAATATTCAAAAGCTGTCATCATTGGCAGCTTTTTTGTTATATTGATGTCACTAAATGCTCTGATTTTGAGATCACTGACAGCCATTTTTTTATTTCTTTCTTTTCAAATTTGCGGACAAACGACTCCACGAATCAAAGTGGCTATTCTGGGTACTTTTCATTTTGGGGAAAACAATGATTTCTTTTCCGTAAAATATCCTGGTTTATATACAAACAAAAAGCAAAAAGAACTTGATAAATTAGTCGATAAACTAGCTCTTTTTTACCCCAATAAGATTTTTGTGGAAAATACTCCCGATTTCCAGCCATTTTGGGATAAAGTGTATGCCGAGGCCAAAAAAGGGTCTGTTCCAACTAATCAGTCGGTAGTAGAAAACGAAATTTTTCAGATTGGAATTCGACTAGCCAGAAAGATTAATGACCCTTTTGGGGTAATTTGTGTGAATTTCCAGCATCCTGAGCAAGCCGGTGCGGCCTTTAAACCAAAATCGACATTTGATACTTTACAATATTATTATTCAGCTGCAATCAATAATCAAAAACCTCCGGTCGAACTGCTCTTTGAAAACAATCCTCCGGCACAGAATGCACTGAACACTTTGAGAAGGAATATTGGACTCTGGCAAAAAAAAGACCTGATAAATTTTTATATAAACTTTAATCAACAGGCTCAATTACAGTCTTTTAATTACCTTAATAATCTCATTTATCTTGATCAAAACTACAATAAAGTTGGTGGCGAGTTATCAGCTAAAGAATATTACAGAAATATCAAGATTTTCCAGAATGTCATTTCAAAAGTAAATCCTTATGACCGCCATTTACTGATAATTATTGGTGCCGCCCATGTTTTGCCTCTGAAGTCCATTTTTGAGAGTCACCCGGCTTTCGAGTATGTCGAAATTGAGGAAATCTTAAAAAAATGACAAATGTCTTGTATTTTCAGACAAATGAATTAATTTTGTGTTGTAAATTGAATTTATATGGAAAGCATAGTAAATGACGTTTTGGTACCTTATCAGAGGTTGGCCAGGTTTGATAATGATCCTTTTGTAATCTTAAGCAAAATTCATGAGGGAGTAACCTATGAAGATTTTGAGAGTGTTCTCAATACTCATCCTTTTTCAATCACGGAATGGGCTGGTTTTCTGCATGTATCAGAACGTACGCTGCTTCGTTATAAAGTTGACAATAAGCGTTTTGATGAACCACTTTCAGAACGCATAATCCAAATACATAATTTATATAAAAAAGGTCTTGAAACTTTTGGAGAAAAGGAAAATTTAGATATTTGGCTAAATACTAAAAATATTGCTTTAGGTGGCCTTATCCCCAAAAGTCTTTTTAATTCTTCTTATGGAATTGAAATTTTATCCAATGAGCTTACACGTATCAGTTATGGGGTTTTTGCATGAAAGTTTTTAGATTATCGAAGGCGGAATTTTCAAGAGATTTATCAGGTAAAGGAGCAGAAATTACCGGCGGGAGATGGAATCCTAAAGGCGTAGCTGTGGTTTATACTTCTGATTCGAGGGCATTGTGTATGGCTGAAGTGGCTGTACATATTCCTGTGGGATTAATCCCGAAAGACTATAAAATAGTTGAAATTGAGATTCCTGAAGACAAGATTCTTGAGGTATCAAAAGAAAGTTTGCCTGAAAACTGGAATGCTTATCCTGAAATAATGGAAACAAAAAAAATCGGCGAAGAATGGGTAAAAAGATCAGAGTTTTTAATTTTAAAAGTACCTTCAGCTGTAGTGGAAGGCGACTTTAATTATTTGATTAATCCCCAAAATAAAGATATTAATCAGGTGAAAATAAGTTCAGTAAAAGATTTCAGATTTGATTCCCGATTATTTCAAAAATAAAAAAGCTTAATGAATGTAGCTTCCTGCATTAAAATCAATGGTACTTCCGGTGGCGTGATCCATCAATCCTGCTGCAATCAGGTTTACAATGGGGGAAATATCTTCAGGGTGTGTGAGTTTTTTTATTGAAGATTCGTTAATCAGGCTTTCTATTCCATGGTTTAATATATACTCCTCTGCCATAGGAGTTTTTGTGAAACCGGGTGCCAAAATAAATGAAGTGATACCATATTTTCCAAACGAACGAGCAACCGTACGTGCCAAAGAAACCACTCCCCCTTTTGATGCTGCATAAGCCAGGTTTTCTTCGGTTTCACCCCGGAATGCTGCTCTGGAAGCAATGTAAACTATCCTTCCTTCTTTATTTTTCTTAAAATGTTCTAAGGCTAATTTGGTAAGAATTCCCACCGCATCCAAGTTGATTTTTATGGTTTTTTGCCAGGTTTCGAGCCATTTTTCATTGCTTGTTTGGGTTGGGTGTTCTTCAAATATTCCGGCATTTTGTACCAACATATCTATTTTTCCGAATTGGTTTTCTATTTTTTCAAAAAATGAAATGCAATTTTCTGTTTCGCTCAGGTCTGCCTGAAAAGCAGTGGCATTTTTATATTTTTTAAGCAGCAGTTCGATACCTTTTTTGCCCGAATTATGATGCAATGCAACGGATGCTCCTGATTTCAAAAGACTTTCAGAAATGGCAAATCCAATACCGCTATTGGCACCTGTCACAATTATTTTTTTACCTGATAAATCTAAATGCATATTTTTGTGAAATTTTTAGAAAAACAATGGCGAACTCAAAACGAAAACCAATTGCAACGGCCCGAAAGAAAACCTCATTGGGAGCAAAACTAAGAAGTTTTGTTTTCAAAGCGATAAAATATTTTCTGATAGTTTCGATTGGAAGTGTGGTGGTTTTTAAGTTTGTGCCAATTCCATTTACCTGGACTATGCTGGATCAAAAAATGGCTTCAATCGGGAATGGAGAAGATTCAGAGATTAATTATAGCTGGAGGTCTTACTCAGAAATTAGTAAAGAGATGCCTTTGGCAGTGGTTGCTGCAGAAGATCAGCTTTTTCCTAATCATTTTGGATTTGATTTTAACTCAATGCAAAATGCCTTTAAGAATAACCTTAAAGGTAAAAAAGTGCGGGGAGCCAGTACGATTTCGCAGCAAACGGCAAAGAATGTCTTTTTGTGGCAGGGGAGAAGTTATGTCAGAAAAGTGCTTGAAGTTTATTTTACATTTCTGATTGAGGTGGTTTGGGGTAAAGAGAGGATCCTGGAAGTATATATTAATGTAGCTGAAATGGGCAAAAATACTTTTGGTGCCGAAGCTGCTGCTCAGAAATATTTTGGGAAACCTGCACTGAATTTGACCAGAAGTGATGCTGCAAAACTGGCGGCTATACTGCCAAGTCCCAGAAAATGGTCGGTTACCAATCCGGGGCCCTATGTAAGCCGAAGAGTACCTAAAATCACTCGCCAAATGAGGGCTTTGGGTGGAACTGCGTATTTGAAAGGATTGAGGAAGTTTTAGGGTTTTATTTTGACAATTTTAGCACCATCAGCGACGACAATGACAGATTTTTTCTGACGCTTATATACTAATAAATCCTGATAGGATTTTTCTAAACCTTTGGTGATTTTTTCAATAAACTTGTCTTGGCTTTCAGAATTTTTCATAACATTTTTTTAGTATTTCAAACTTTTCTTGATTGATAATCTGAAGTTCTCCTGTAGTCTTTTTGGCAATCAATTCACTATTTCCGTAAGAATTGTCAAAAATAAGAACTCTTTCAATAATAGGTAAATAAATATTAAAAAGATTCTTTAACCCATTAATATATCTTCTTTCTATTGTAGCCTCAGGTATATTATGTCCCCCCTCCTTGACTCTGGTTTTCACACGCTGTTTTGCTAATTCTATTGAGTTTAACCAGAAAAATATTAAAGTTATACTATAACCATTTTTAAGTGCTTCAAGAATTTTGTTTTTGTAGATTTTGGATGAAAGTGTGGTCTCAAAAGCAAAACTTATGTTTTGATAAAATAATTCATTTATTCTTTCCAGCATTATTTTACCTGCCTCAATTGCAACGTTCTCAGGTTGAAATGGTGAAAGTCCTTTTGCAATCTCATCCGCATTTACAAATTCTTTACATTGTAAGATTTCAGGTAAAATAGAAAAGGATGCCGTGGTTTTTCCGGCACCATTGCATCCAGCAATTATGAAAAGATTTTTTTCTTTCATTGGTTTTAAATTTTTTTTCAAGTTGATATTTAACAAGCATAGAAATATTTTCCCCTCTCTAATTAACCCAAATTAAATATTTGAAAAAACAAATATACAACCTTCATGCGTGAGGGATCGAAGTGAAAAGCCCGCAGTGCGGTAGGATTGTGCGGGAGTCGGACTTGTAACATAGAGCCCGACCGCCACGCCAGAGCGTGGTGGGCACGCCCAAATGAAAATAGATATTTTTGTTGAGCGATAGACGAGATTCGAACTCGCGACCTTCGGCTTGGGAAGCGGACGCTCTACCAACTGAGCTACTATCGCAGGTAATTTCAGGTTTGGAATCCCGAAATTACATATTTTTTGAATTCCTATTTATTTTTTGTGGCAATTTTTACCGGCTTCACACTGATGGCGTAACCGCCGCTGCGTGCCAACTGGATACTAACCTTACTGTCTTTCGTAACTTTCTGTTTATAAATATGATAGGCCATTGGATTGTCGATGTAATCGGCGTCTTTGGCATCTTCGTAAATAGTGGCTTCATAAGTTTTTCCTTTGTCAAGGAATGAGAAATCGACAGTATAGCTGCGTTTGCTTTCGTCGGTGATGCCACCAACGTACCACTCGTCCTTTCCTTTGGCTTTACGGGCAATATGGATATAGTCACCGGGTTCGGCTGCGAGTATTTTGCTGTCGTCCCAATCAATGGCTACATCTTTGATAAACTGGAACGCATCCATGAAGCGGGCGTAGTTTTCGGGCAGGTCGCAAGCCATCTGCAACGGACTGTACATGGTCACATAAAATGCCAGCTGTTTAGCCAATGTGGTACTTACCTGACGGGTCACATTTGGGTCGTAATAATTGAGTTTGGTCTGGAATACTCCCGGAGTATAGTCCATCGGGCCACCCATCAATCTTGTAAACGGAAGGATGGTGGTGTGGTCGGGATTGAGCCCGCCAAATGTCTCGTATTCGGTACCACGAGCTGCCTCGGCTGCGATAAAATTGGGCCATGTACGGTGTAAGCCGGTCAAATGCACCGACTCGTGGGAATCAATCATGATTTTATTGGCGGCGGTTTTTTCGATGACTCTCTGATAATGCTCCACCATCCATTGGCTGTAATGGTGCTCACCCCGAGGGATGATATTGCCCACATAACCCGACTTGATGGCGTTGTAGCCATATTTGTGCATGAAGGCGAAAGCGTCGTCCATGCGGCGTTCGTAATTGGTGGCGGCACCAGAGGTTTCGTGGTGCATGATGATTTTCATACCTTTTTGCCGGGCATATTCATTGAGCATTTTGACATCGAAATCGGGATATGGAGTTACGAAATCAAATACTTCTTCTTTTGATTTGCCAAACCAATCTTCCCAGCCTTCGTTCCAGCCTTCTACCAAAATGGCATCGAAACCGTGCTTTGATGCAAAATCAAGGTATTTTTTGACGTTGGCATTGTTGGCTCCATGACGACCATTAGGTTTCATTTTTTTGAAGTCAGTTACGCCTAGTCTTACATTATCAAGGTCGGTATATGACCAGGTACTTTTTCCCGGAAGAAACATTTCAAACCATACGCCCATGTACTTGGTGGGTTTTATCCATTTGGTATCGGCTATTTTACAGGGCTCATTGAGGTTTAGAATTAGTTTTGAATCCAGCACTCCCTCGGCATTTGGGCTTACGACCAGCGTTCTCCATGGCGTATTAAAGGGAGTCTGAATGTATCCTTTAGCTCCCTGAGCGTCTGGTGTGAGGTGGGTTTTGAGCGTAAAGTTGCTATAGTCAATCTCCAGGTTCATGGCTGAATAGCCAATAAGAGCAGCCTCGTGAACATTGATATAGAGGTTATCTTCAATATTTTTGAGCATTAATGGTGACTGTACTGCGTTATCGACTATAGTTTGTGAGGCATTTCCGTCATAACTACCTTTGAACAATTCAGGAATCTGACTCAGTTTTGACTCAGTGTATTTGTACTCTTCTGTATCATAATCGGCAGCTATCCACCAGGCTTTGAGGTCTTTTGACAGAGCAAATTCTGTGTCTTCTTCTTTGATTACGAAGTAGTTGAGGGTAGGTTGCTGTGGAAATTCATATCTGAAACCCAGACCGTCATTGAACAAACGGAAGCGAACCACAATTTCACGGTTTTCGGGTTGTTGGCTAAGGGTTATTGCCAGTTCATTGTAATGATTGAGATATTCTTTTTTTTCTCCCCAGACTGGCTTCCAGGTTTCCTTGAAAGTAGATGTTTTGGTGTCTTTGATGCTAAAACCTTTGTTCAAATCGGGACTATTGAGGAGCCTAAGGCCTAATTTTGAATCGGTTACCACCACTTTATTCTGATATTTAAGGTTATAAAATGCCTCAGAATTTTTTACTGAAAAGCTTAATGACAGTTTACTGTCAGGCGAAGTGATGGTTTGTGCTGCCGCCCAGTTGGTGGCCACTATCCATACGAATGAAGAGAAAAAGAATAATTTTTTCATGAATTTTATAAGGTGTTAAAGTATAAGTTCAAAGTTATGGTTTTTGGTGGACTGAGAAAATGATGAAAGTCTTAAATCAAATTTATCTTTTCATTTTATAGAAAAAAATTTATTCAAATTCTATCAGTTGACCGAGTTTTGTCGGTGCCACGCTCACATAAGCGACTTTGAGTAGTTCGAGTGTAATTTCTTTTGAAACATTTGTATAAAGCAAATGAGTCCAGCCGTGTTTTCCCCATTTGTTGGGAACCGGGAATATAGCCTCAGGATTAATTTTCAGATATATCTCTTGTTCTTCAGGTTTGAATTTGAGTGTAGCCCGACATTCTTTTGCATTAAGGGTTGCAAATATTTTGCCTTTGACTTTGAAAGCTACATTTTCAAAATGCGGCCCTTTTTCAGCTTCCGGCAATGAAAGACAGAGGGATTCAAATTCTGAGGTGTTCATTTATTATCTTTTTTGAAAATGTAATTGACCTTACTTATTAGGAGTAAGCAATGACTGTAATTTAGTAAATTTATTATATTTGTAAAAGAATAACGAAAAAATATGGGCGATCCGGCACCAAAGCAATATTATTCGATTGAGGAATATCTCAAGATAGAGGAGAATTCACTTGAAAAATATGAGTATCATGATGGAGAAATCTTCATGATGGCCGGTGGAACTATAGAACATAGCTTGTTGTCAAATAATATTGGTGGAAGTCTTAGAGAAGTTTTAAAAAACGAGAAAAAGAATTGCAAAGTCTTTAATAGTGACGCCAAAATTGCGGTTTCAGAAAGGAAGTTTGTTTATGCCGATGTGAGTGTGGTATGTGGAAAAACAGAAACTTTCGGATCTATGCCTCATGGGATAAAAAATCCTGTTTTGATTGTGGAAGTGTTGTCAGAGAGTACTGCACTATATGACAGGGAGAAAAAATTTCAGGCTTATCAAAGTATTGAATCCTTTCAGGAATATGTGATGGTCTCTCAGGAAAAAATGCAGGTAGAGGTTTATTTTAAAAGCTTTGATTCAGATTTTTGGCAATATAGGTTATATAAGAATTCAGGGGATATTTTACTATTAAAATCCATAGAGGCAGAAATCTCGTTGGAAGAAATTTATCTTGGAGTTGAATTAAAAAATATTGAGGAAGACTCAATTTAAACTTCCCCAATACTATTTTTAAATATTATTCTGCCGGCGGAACCTCAGATTCCATATTGGCAATTACTTCACTCAAAGGCTTCAGATTAGGAGGCAGCGGTTTGTCCTCAATTTCTTTTTCTTCATAAGGAATCACATCCAGAATTTTCGTGACGTTGATGTCAGAAATGATGTAATCTTGCACAGAGCCTAGTTTTTCAACCAAAAGACCATATACTTCTTTGATATCGTGGGCATTGAGCAGAAAATTGAAAGGTACTTTTTTCTCTTTCTGGCTTTTTTCGTCAAATACTATGTATTGAGCACGGGCTTTGAACCAAAGTTCGGCGTTGTTGTCCACCATAAAAACCTCGTTAAATTTCATTTTGGTGAGACCCACCAACTGAAATTCAGGCAAATCCTGAGCACAATAGTCATACGCTCTGGCTTCTGCATCAGTATAGGATACTGCATCAAAAAGATATTGTTGCGTGATTGGACGTTGGTTTCCTTTTTCGTCTTGTTGAATAAATTTGATTTTTGCGAGATACCAGGTTGACATATTTTGATTTACGATTTACGATTAATTTGATTTACGATTGATTTGATTTACGATTTACGATTAACGATTCTTGGCTTTAATGAACTTTTTATAGATAAAACGGCTATCCATTAACACATTAACACATTAACACATTAACACATTAACACATTAATTCCTAACCAGCTCCGCTGCTCCAAAAACTCCGGCACTATCTCCAAGAAGAGGTTTTAGGAATTCGGTTTCCACTTTTCGGTTATTGAAAATATAGTTTTCTATACGTTTTACGCCTTCGGTATAAAGCAGGTCAATGTTACTCACACCTCCGCCCAAAACTATAACTTCAGGGTCAAGCACATTGATTATTGAGCTGATAGCCCTCGCAAATGAAGTCAAAAGATGATCAATGGTTTGACTGGCAAAGACATCCGTTCCAGCTAAATGGTCATTATTTATGTCTTTCAAACTTTTTTTGGCACCTGAAATTTTCTGATAATATTTTTCCAGTGCCGGCCCGGCAAATACTTTTTCATTGCACCCTTTTTTGCCACAATAGCAATCTTCGCCATCAACATCCAGTACATTGTGGCCCCATTCTCCACCGATACCATGCTTACCGTTAATCACTTTACCATGTACTACCACTCCTCCTCCTACGCCAGTACCCATGATTACCCCAAACACGACTTCGGCATTTTTGTCTTTTGCAGCTCCCATGGTGGCTTCTGCCAATGCGAAACAATTGGCATCATTGGCCATTTCGATTCTTATTCCGAGCAGATTTTCCAAATCTTTCTTCATCGGTTGGCCGTTCATGCACACGGTGTTGCAATTTTTCATCAATTGCAGACCCGGATCCAATGTGCCCGGTGTACTGAAGCCCACGGCTGTCGGTTTAATGCCGGTTTCTTCAGCGAGTAGGTCAATCAGGATTTTTATTCTTTCCAGAATATGCTGGTAGCCCTGAGCGGCCTCAGTGGCTATTCTTTTTCTGATCAGGATTTCGTTTGAATTTTTGTCGATGAGTATTCCTTCTATTTTGGTGCCGCCCAGGTCAACACCCCAAAGATATTCTTGCATAGGTATCGTATTTTTCAAGGGCGAAATTAGGGAAAATTTATAGGACTTAAGCGAAAAAAGTTAAAACAGTTTTGCAATTTTTTCTCCAATTACTTCCAATAATTCCCCCGCATTTTGGATGGCATATTCCGGGGTATGATTTTCAGTTAATTGGTACAAATGCACGATATCCTCATTTTTTAATTCTGAAAGATTGAGATCAGCCTTTCCCGCCACTAAAATCACTTTTTTGTTGTGCTTTTTACAAAGATTCAAAACTGCCGAAACCAGCTTTCCCTCAAAAGTTTGGCTATCGATTTTTCCTTCTCCTGAAATGACCCAATCGGCATTTTTGATTTTTTCTTCCAGATTACAATAGTTGAAAATCAATTCGGTACCCGAAACAATTTTTCCATTCAAAAAAACAATCCCGCCACCAGCCAATCCACCCGCTGCACCGCTTCCGGGGATATTTTGGAGGTCAAAACCAAATTCTATTTCTACGATTTCGGCAAAGTTTTTTAGTCCATCATCCAGCAATTCTATTTCATTCGAAAATGCCCCTTTTTGTTTTCCAAAAACTTTGGCTGCCCCTTTTTCACCATAAAAGGGATTGGTGACGTCGGTGGCTATTTTTACTTCTATTCCTTCTAAAAGGTTTACCTTTGGAGGGTTTATGTATTTAATTTTTTGAAGATTTTTGGCAAAAGGCTCTACTAATTCCTCAAATTCATCCCTGAAAGTCCATCCTAATTCAGCTCCCATGCCTATCCCTGCATCATTAGTGGCCGATCCGCCCACAAAAAGTATGATTTTTTTGGCACCGATTTCTATGGATTGCTTTATTTGTTGACCCACACCTTTGGTAGAGGCGATGAGTGGGTTTCTTTCTTCTGGCTTTAACAACTCCAAACCGGCAGTTTGAGCCATTTCGATGAATGCGGTTTTTTCTTTTTGATGGAATAAAAAAAAGGCCTCAGTCTGAACAGACAAAGGCCCTGAATATTTTCCTGAAATAATCTGTAAATCTTCTGAATTGCTGTTCAAAATAGCTTCCAAAGTGCCTTCTCCACCATCAGCCAAAGGTACTTTTTCTATTATCGCTTCAGGATTTTTACTTAAAATTCCCTTCGAAATGGCTTCCGCTACTTTTCCAGTCCGAAGCGAACCCTTGAAAGAATCAGGAGCGATCAGGATTTTCATCACAAACTCATCAAATCTTTGAATTTGATAGCCTGACGACGGGAAATCTCGATTTTTTCCAATGGGGTGGTCTTTTCACCATTTTTGATGGTCACCAATAAGCCGCCCGAAAACCATGGCTCGATTTTTTCTACCCATTGCAGATTAATGATATGCTTTCTGTTGGCTCTGAAAAAACTTTTTGGGTCAAGTCTTTCTTCAAGGCTGTTTAATGACTTCAAAATCATAGGTTTCTGGTCTTCAAAGTGCAGCCTCACATAGTTGCCCATGGATTCAAAAAGCCTGACTTTGCCCAGCTTTACAAACCAGCATTTTTCGCCATCTTTTACAAAAACCTGATCACTTTCGGTAAGGTAAGTTCGTCCAGGATCCGAATTTAACTGGGAGGTGCGTTTTAACTCTTCTTCCACTTTCGCGATGGCTTCTGCCAACCTGCCGCTATCGATGGGTTTCATCAAATAGTCCAGGGCATTATATTCAAAAGCCTTCAGGGCGTATTCATCATATGCAGTCGTGAAAATTACTTCAGGGACACGATCCTCTATGATTTCGAGTAATTCAAAGCCATTTTTACCTGGCATCTGAATGTCCAGAAAGAGCAAGTCGGGCTGATGTTCATCTATCAATTCAATGGCTTCATCGGCATTGGCTGCTTCGGCTACCACTTGTATTTTCGGGAAATCTTCCAGCAATCTTTTCAATTCGTTGCGGGCAAGTCTTTCGTCGTCTATGATTATCGTTTTCATATTGTAATATATTAAATATCAAAATGTTAACTAACTAACGGAATTTTTATGACAGCACATACAGTCTGGCTATCTTCCTGAAAAATCTCAAAACGGGCATTGGGTCCATATAAAATATTAAGCCGTTTTTCGGTATTGGGCAATCCAAAACCACCATCCACTCTGGGATTATTGTTTCTTTCCAAAACCCCTGTATTTCTGATTTTTATTTCCAGATATTCATTTGTTTTAGAAGTATTTATTTCAACAAATCCCCATTTGGCAGCTTTTTGAACGCCGTGTTTAATAGCATTTTCGACCAAAGTCTGCAGCATCATAGGTGGTACTTCCACATTGAGTGTATCTGGGTCGATATTCCATGCAATCTGCAGTCTTTCCTCATATCTTACTTTTTCAAGTGCCAGATAGTCTTCTATGGTTTTAAGTTCTTCTTTGAGTGAAATGGTGGTTTTTCTATCGGCCACTAACGAACTCCGGAGAATATTTGATAACTGCGTGATGCCTTTCTGGGCTTTTTTGGGATCCTCCAAAATTAATGCCCTGATAGAATTTAGAGCATTAAACATGAAATGAGGGTTGATCTGTGCCCTTAAAATCTTAGCTTCAGAGGCTTGGATGGAGGCCTGCATTTTTATTCTTTCTATCGCATCATTACGTCTTTCGGTAGTATAAGCATAAAAAATATAAATCAAAACCCAGATGATAATAGGCTTGCTGAGGTTGATAAAATAGGTGATATCCAATAAAATCCAGTTGGAGTTTGAGAAGTCAAGGATGTTTTCGTCCAATGAAATATTTACAGCTGCCATGAGGGCAGTCATCAATAAAATCCCAATCAGGCTCCTGACCCCCAGACTCGGCAATGAGAGCTTCACCCAGTTGTAGGTTTTGAAAAATACCCTGAAAAAATGCGTCAGAGAAATACCCAGTAAAATGTTGATAGTAGCGTTGAACATGAGGTTTTCGACTTCCTCATAACTAAATGAAAACAAAACCAGGTAATTGGATAGCTCGGTAGCCAGAATGTAAAATGTCCATCCGATTACCTGAAATACCCAATATGACTGTTTGAAATTCATAAAAATTGTTTTATCAAAATTACTAAATTAGTTTTTTGACCCACAATTTTATTGATTATCGGAGATATTCTACACTGAAAGGTCTTTTTTCGCTAAAATAATAAAATCAAAAATTTGCGGAAAGATTCAATTCCTCGTCAGCTGTTTTTCCTAAAAACTCAAAATGACTGGTATCGTTTGAAATTTCTATTTCAAAATTTTTGGTTTCATAATCATAAACCAACTTGTATAAACAGGTATTTTGGTGAGGAAAAGTGTCCATTTCAGACAAAGGTTTTTTAGAAATCATGGTCAGCAGAATTCTCATCGCACGACCATGCATAGCCACCAAAATCAGACTTTCATCATCGTTTTTTAATATTTTTTCAAGCCCAATTGTTAATCTTTTTACCACTTCTTCGGGGCTTTCACCACCTTCGACAGGAAGGTGTGTTTCTCCATCCTGCCATTTTTTTAAAATATATGCATAATAATCATTGTCTTCGTCGGTCGGCTCTATGCCTTCTTTTATACCCCAACTAATTTCATTTAATTCGGGAATAATTTCATGGGGTAAATCTGCGTCCAGAAATGATTTTACAGTTTGGTGGGTTCGGACTAATGCCGATGTATATACTTTCTGAAAGGGTACTGATTTGTATTTTTGATAAAAAGCATCAGCTTGCAGGAGGCCTGTTTCATTGAGGTCGGCATCTATTCCACTTCCTTGTACTATTCCTCTTTTGTTATATTCTGTTTCTCCGTGTCTGATCAGATAAATCTCCTTTTTAAATACCACCTGCTTTGATTATTTTTGACAAAAATAAGGACATTTGATGTTTAATAAATCTATAAGTTTACAAAATCTCAATGATTTCGGCGTTAATAATATGGCCGGTTTTCTTGGGATAGAATTTACTGAAATCGGAGATGGTTTTTTAAGGGGTAAAATGCCTGTTACAGATAAAACCCGGCAACCATTCGGGATTCTACATGGAGGTGCTTCGGTAGTTTTTGCTGAGACCCTGGGAAGTGTGGCATCATTTTTATGTCTCGAAAATCCTGAAAAACAAAAGGCTGTAGGACTGGAAATCAATGCAAACCATATCAGGCCTATTTCGGAAGGCTGGGTATTTGGAATTGTAAAACCCGTCCATTTGGGTAAAAAAACGCATATTTGGGAGATAAAAATCGTTGATAGTAATGATAAGCCGGTTTGTGTTTCCCGAATCACCATAATGGTTATCTGAAATGTATCCTTTGGCTCAATTTTTGCATGTATTTTCGGTTAATAAGGGATGATTATGCACAAAAAAATATTTTGGTTTTTTCTGTTTTTTATAATCTCATTTGGCGGATTTGCTCAAATCGTGGCATCCGACAGCACTATTGCCGGAAAAGATACTTCCGGGAATCTAGAAATCATAAAATTAAAATACGATACGCTCAGTTATGCTGAGGAATACCGAAGAGACTATTGGCGATATCAGTCAGGCTTAAGATTTGGAATAAGCCAGGGCAGATTTTTTATTAATGAAAACACCATTGACCGCTTAAGTACCTCAGGAAACCCTGTAATTGATGAGCAGGGTAAAATCGTAAAAAACGCTTTTATCAACAATGAAACATATAATACGGGATACAATGCCGGGGTTTTTATGCGAATGGTTCGCGGTTCATTCATGTTTCAGCCAGAGCTTACTTATTCATTAAAATCCGGAATTTTTGATATTTTAAATAAAGATGGAAGCCTTAACAAACGAGTAAAAGGTGGTGTATCTTCCATTGATATTCCAACATTGATAGGAGTGAGGTCAAAAACCAGCAGAGTGTTTTTGGGACCAACGTTTAATTTCCCGTTTGCTATGAATTCGGACATGAAAAATGCCCTTAAAGATTTTAAAAATGTTGAATCTCTGAATCATAAATTTTTCAACAGACCCATCATGAATTTCAATGTCGGCTTTGGCTTTGAATTCAACTCCTTTTTCTTTGATGTACGTTTTGAAAAGGGCATAAAGTCTTATTCTGTCCAAACACTCGGGCCAGTTAGCTCTCCAAAACTATTTGACCTCATGGTTGATGCCTTTCATTTCAATATTGGTTATATCAAAAAATAATTTTTAGATTCCCGATTACAGCTTATTTTTGAAGAAAAAGACTTCATGAAGGCTTTAGTTTTGGGCGGAGGCTCATTAAAAGGTGCCTGGCAAGTGGGTGCTATTCAAGCGGTTTTAGAAACAGGGTTTAAACCCGAAATGATTTATGGTATTTCTGCTGGGGCACTCAATGCATCCTTCATGGTCAATGAAGCCGGTCATCAGTTTGCAGCAAATAAATTTGTGGATTGGGATTTGGTCAATAAAAAACTGCTGAGATTCTGGCTTGAAAACATTACTAAACCCTCCGACATCGGAATTCTTAAATCCAAATGGTCGCTGGGCATTGACACCCTTATGAGTAGGTTTGATGGCTTACTCGATACCAACCCCTTACATGAGAAACTCAAAAAATATATCGACCTGACCACCCTCCGAAGAAGCCCTATTGCTTTGAAGGTAGGAGCAGTCAACATCAATTCAGGAGAAATGCACTACGCAGATCCACTCGAGCAGCATTTTCTGGATTATCTCAGGGCCAGTAGCTCTTTGCCCATTATTATGCCGGCTATTCAGATTGGCGGCGATTACAAAAATGCTTTTTTGGACGGTGGACTTCGGGAAGTGGTACCTGTAAAAAAAGCCATTGAGGATGGAGCCACTGAAATTTTCGCCATAGCCACTCATCCCAAAAAACGAGACATGGAGCCAATAAACTACCGGAATCTGCTTTCTTTAATTGACAGAATTAAAGATATATCGGTCAATCAATTTGAAAACAATGACCTGGAATGGGCCGAGCATTACAATGAAAACCTGATGTCGATTGCAGGTTTTTCGATTAATAAAAAAGTAAAATTGACTATTATCAGACCTGATGAGACGGTTTCAGTTAAGCTCACTGAATTTACGATTGATGATATTAAAAGTGTAATTAAGGCCGGATACGAAAAGGCCTATACCGTTTTGCATTAAAAAAGTTTGACACGTCGTGCGTTGAACACCCAGGCTATACCTAGAAAGCCTACCACACCCAATGCAAAGGGTAATGAAAATGTTTTGCTGATAAACCCGATTAAAACGGGTCCAAAAAGAAAGCCTCCCATAGCAAAGGTATTGAGCATAGCCAGGCCTGAACCCTTAGCCATACCTGGAGCACGTGCGGCACTGGCGTAAAGAATTGGTGCTCCGCAACTTACACCCGCACCCACCAGGGCAAATCCGGCGATGGTGGAAAATGTAAAAGGTAAGAAAATGGCGATGGTCAATCCCAAAATACTAAGAAGGCCCCCGTATTTTAGCACTTTATTGGCTCCATACATTGGAATGATTTTGTCTCCCAAAAATCTTCCCAATGCCATAAATAGTGAGTATCCTGCAAGTCCCCAGCCTTCAAAATAAGTGCTGGTTTTTACGATGTCCCGCATATACACTGCACTCCAGTCGGCCATGGTGCCTTCGGTCACATTGATGCAAATACTAATCAAAATCATTAAAAGAAAACTGCCTTTTGGTAAGGTAAATTTACTTTTTGGGCCTTCAGATTCTATTTTTTCATCTTCAATTTTATTAATATTAGTTCTTGCAAAAAACATTGAAAATAACAGGATAACGGTTAAGAATACCATGAAAACTCCGGGTTGAATTTCTAAAGCCCCAAAAAAACTAGATAAAATTGATCCCATCATCAGCCCGATACTGAACATTCCATGATTGGTACTCATGATTTTTACTTTTTGCTGATGCTCTATGGCATTTACACAAGTATTCATGCCCACATTGGTAACAGACAGGGAGCTTCCTCCTAAAAACAACATCACCGATAGCATAGGTATTACCGGCGACCAAAGCAAAATTGAAAACGAAACCAGCATGGCGGACAGTCCCATAAGGGTAGTCTTTCTCATCCCGATTTTTCGTACCAAAGAGGCTCCGAGAGAATTCATACTTAATGCTCCAAAGGGTAAACTCAATAGCAAAAGACCCAGTTGAGCATCGTCAAGGTCAAATTTTGCTTTTACAAAAGGTATAAATGTGGCCCAGCTTCCAATCAATAATCCAACTGATATGAAAATGATCCCAATAGAGTAGCTTTGTTTATTACCTAAAAAATCTTTGGTTAAATGCGAAAACATCGGAGTTTTTTAAAAAAATCAGCATGCAATTTACTATATTATTATGGTTAAAAAGGTAAAAATTGAGCTTAAAAGACGATTTAACTTAAGCATGTATTATTTTTTTGTGAAATAAATCTATTTGTACTTTTATGTAACCTTATATAGGTGTTTTGAATGCATTATTAAATTACATTTGTAAAAAAAAAAGATTATACATGAGAATTACGCTTTCATCATTATTATTTTTAATAGGTTTTAATGTACTTGCTCAGCAACCGGCTCCAAATAAGCCCAAACTGGTGGTAGGTATTGTGGTAGATCAGATGAGATATGATTATCTGTACAGATTTTATGACAAATACAAAGCAGGTGGCTTGAAAAGGCTCATGACGCAGGGTTATAACTGCCGCAACCATCACTATCACTATGCATCTACAGTAACCGGACCAGGCCATGCCCACATTTTCAATGGTTCTGTGCCTGCAATTAGCGGTATCGTGGGAAATGAATGGTATGATAAAACTATTGGAAAAACCATCTATGTTGTTTCAGACTCAACAGTAAATGTGGTGGGCGAAGGCAGTGCTACCGCAGGGAAAATGTCACCTCGTAACATGAACGTGACCTCTATTACCGATCAACTTAGAATAGCCTCACAGTTTAAATCTAAAGTAATTGGAATAGCATTTAAAGATCGCGGGGCCATTTTACCAGCCGGTCATACAGGTTCTGCCTATTGGTATGATGCCGGCTCCGGCAACTGGATCACCAGTAGTTATTATACCAATGAACTACCTGTCTGGGTTAAAAATTTTAATATGAAAAAGCTACCCCAGAGCTATGTAGCCCAAACCTGGAATACACTGTACCCAATTGAAACCTACACCGAAACAGAAGCCGACGACCAACCTTATGAAGCAACTATTTCGGGTGAAACCAAGGCTGTGTTTCCTCATAAAGTCACTATGGGAAGTTTGGCACAAACACCTTTCGGAAATGAACTTACCAAAGAGTTTGCTTTGGCCGCCCTTGATGCCGAAAACCTTGGTCAGGGAGCCTATACTGATTTTCTTACTGTAAGTTTTTCAACGCCTGACTATACCGGTCATGCAATGGGACCTCAATCAAAAGAAATAGAGGATGTATATTTGAGATTTGATAAAAATATTGAAGAAATACTCAATAAGCTTGACCAAAAACTTGGAAAGGGAAATTACTCTGTTTTTCTTTCAGCTGACCATGGTGTGGCAGAAATTCCTGCATTTTTGACCAAAAGCAAGGTGCCTTCAGGTTTGTTTTTAGGTGGAGAACTGGAGAAAAAAGCTGAGGCAATCCTAAATACTCGTTTTGGCGAAGGAAAATACATTATTTCCGGAGACAATTATCAGTTTTATATGAATTTGCCATTACTGAAGCAGAAAAATATATCTGTTGATGATGTGACGCTCGCTCTAAAACCAGAACTAAGCAAAGAGGCCGGAATTTATAATGTAATCAACCTTCAGGACGGAAACTACAATGCTATCCCGGAATATTACCGGACTAAACTCAATAATCTGTATAATCCTAAAAGAAGTGGCGAGATAATGGTACTCGTTGAGCCTGCATGGTTAACAGGTTATACCAAAGGCACTACACATGGTACCATGTATGCTTATGACACCCATATTCCATTTTTGCTATTTGGATGGGGTATCAACAAAGGAGAGACTACCAGTCCTACCTATATTTCTGATATTGCTCCAACTATAGCAGCATTATTGAAGATACTAGAGCCTAATGGCTCGACAGGTAAACCTGTTTCTGCTGCATTGAAATAATTTTTATGTTAAAAAAGGCCGGTCAATCCGGCTTTTTTTAATCTATGATTATACATTCGAAACCCTGAATTTTCACAATTTTTTCAATATCTCCTATTTTGATATTTTTAGATTTTGCTCGGAGTACTTTATCAGGCTCCCACAAGTCTACATTAAATTCGGCTTCCGGAAAGTGCTGGTTTAATATGGAAATTATATTCTCTGAATGAACCTTTGAAGAGATATTGGTTTTGAAAATTTCGATTTGAAATTCCATTGGATATTTTATTTCCAAACACATTTTTTTGGGTCACAATAAATCAGCTATAATTATCTTTTTCATTGCCATCAATTTTTCCATGGCATCATTTTTCCCGGAACTTAATAACTTACCCAAATTATTTGGAACAATCTGCCACGAAAACCCAAATTTGTCTTTTAACCAGCCACACTGACTTTCAGAGCCCCCATTGGAAGTAAGGGTGTTCCAGTAATAATCAATTTCTTCCTGTGAGTCACAATTTATTACTAAAGAGACTGATTCATTGAATTTAAAATGGGGGCCACCATTGAGACCCATAGTTTTCATTCCGTTGATTTCAAAAATCACCACCATGGGGTTTTCTTCAAGGATCTTTGATTCAGGAAAAACGGAGCAATAGTACTCGGCGGCTTCTTTGGCATTTTGATTGAACCAAAGGCATGGATAGGGTTTTTCAGTCATATTCAATTAATTTGTTCTCAATTTTACCATACAAATTACCTCCTCATCTGATACGTAATCTTCGAGACAGTAACCGGTGGCATGATCCAATTCCGGGTGTTTTAACATTTCTTGAAATGCTTCTCCTATGATGGAAGGGTTTTTCATGTAGCCTGTAAGGTTTTTACAATAATACCTCCCTTCCAGGATGGTTTCTTTTTCTAATTCTTTAAAGTTGTCTCCATTTTCAATCGAAATGCCAGCCCAATAGTCAGTCCCTCCGTTGCTGTTTCCTTTTGATTTGCCGTAATATTTTCGGTTTTCGGAGCGACTAATCAAACCATGTAAATACTGATGAGCTTCCAGAACGCCCTCAGGGAATGATTTTGCTTTTTTTACCCAAATCTCAAAACGCTCTTTAAGATCGATGTAATAACCTGATTGTTCCATTTTTTTAGAATAAAAATATTAATTTTCAGCGATTTCTTTCAGAATTTCCAGTGCTTTTGGCCAGGTTTCGTTGAAGTAATCCAGGTATTCATGGTTGACATCCATTTTGACAGATAGTTTTGAGGTGCCATCTTCCAGGTCTTCAAAATAATAGTTTTCGAGGGCATCTCCCCATCCTTCTACCATGGGGCCTGAGGTAATCTCCTCTCCACCCTGTAGTATTCCGATGTGTTTTATACTTACAAATTTTCCCGGAATATTTTCAGCAATCTGACTCACCATTCCCCCTTCCTGGCCATCCTCTGAAATTCCCACAAAAAGAATCTTGGAACCTTTTTCCCAGCTTCCTTTAAAATCTGAAGTTGGATTGAAAGCTTTAGTCCAGATTTTATAGGTTTCTGACCCAATCATTTTATTATAAACCGATAATGCAGAGGCATTAATAACTTTTTCAAATGTAACTTCTTTAAATATTTCTGACTTTTCCATATTTTTTTAAGGTAAATATTATAAAAAACTTTTGATTGCAAATTTGATATTAAAAAATGCTAAAAAATATGGTAGAAAAATACTTTTTGAGGGGGCGAAAATGACAGATATTTGCTTTAAGTTTGTTTTTTGTAAAAAAAATAATGAAGAGAATCTCTGTATATGTACCTAAAATGGCTGCTATTGAAGCCATTTCACCTGCTTATAGGTTATTTAAAACTGCCAACCAGTTTTTGATGGCTTCTGGAAATGAACCGGCTTTCCAAGTAGAGTATGTGGGACTGGAAAATGTAATTAGTACCAATGATGGTGAGTATTCAGTGAAAATTGACAGACTCATTTCTGAAGTTTCCCAAACCGATTTGGTAATTATTCCGGCTCTTTATGGGAATATGAATACTGCCATAGAAGCTAATTTTGAGGCTATTAACTGGGTGAAAAACATGTATGAAAATGGTGCAGAAGTAGCCAGTTTGTGCGTTGGAGCCTTTCTTTTGGCTTCCACAGGTTTGGTCGAGGGTAAAAAATGTTCAACTCATTGGGCTTATTATCAGGAATTTAAAAATACTTTCCCCAATGTTGAAATTGTAGAAGGAAAAATAATTACAGATGAAGGAAGGCTATATTCCAGTGGTGGGGCCAACTCTATCTGGAATTTGCTTTTGTATTTGTTGGAAAAATATACCGACAGATCAGTTGCTATTTTGGCTTCTAAATATTTTGCCATCGATATTGACCGCAACAGTCAAAATGCTTTCACCATTTTCACCGGTCAAAAAGGCCACAAAGATCCTGAAATATTGAAAATTCAGAATTTTGTGGAGACTAATTTTACCGAAAAACTATCCCTGGATCAATTGGCCGAAAGAGCCAATTTGAGCCGAAGGAGTTTTGAAAGAAGGTTTAAAAATGCTACCAGCAACACCCTGGTGGAATATCTGCAAAGAGTGAGAATAGAAGCAGCTAAAAGGAACTTCGAATCTTCCAGAAAAAATGTATCTGAGGTAATGTACGAAGTCGGATATTCTGACACCAAGGCTTTCAGAGATGTTTTTAAAAGAATAACTGGTCTAACTCCGATAGAATACAGAAATAAATTTTCGAAAGTGTAAAAAAAACCGGAGCTCATCATTGCTCCGGTTTTTCAACATCATTTAGAATGAGCTTATTTTTTCTCCTCTGGTAACAAAATAAACTTGATAAGATCTTCACCGCTGAGGTATTTTGCGGCCACTTCCTGGAGACTCTTTACAGTTAATTGATCTAGAAGTTTGCCTTCGTCCAAAATCAACTGAACTTTTTCCATGTTTTGGTATCGCTCAACCAATGAACCCAACCAGAAATCATTGTTTTTGAGATTGGTTTCATAGTCAAGTTTGTTCTTGGCCAGGAATTTCTCAAGGTCAACTTTTTCCGGACCATTGGTTTTGATTTTTTCAATTTCTTTTAGTGTAATGTCAATCAATTTTTCTGCATTTGCCGGTGAGCAACCGTACCCAATTCTGAAAGTATATCTTGGAGTCGGTACTCTTCCTGTGCTTCCCATTGCAAATGGTGAATATACACCACCTTCTTCTTCACGGAGTTTTTCGGTAAGCTTAATATTTAGAATATCGCCTAATGCACTTATGCTGAGTTCCTCAAGGTCATTGGGTAGATAAGTTCCTGACATAACGAGCATTACACGAGCCTTGTCTTCAGTACCTTTTCTGATAATTTTGGTGATTTTTCCTTTCGGAGGAGTGATTCCCAAATCTACAAAAGTCTCTTTTTGGTTAGTGCCGGGAATACCGCCGAGATAAGTTGCCAACAGGGGTTTGATTTTTTCAATTTCGAAGTTTCCTACAAAAGTGAATTCAAAGTCAGAGGCATTGGCAAAACGCTCCTTAAAGATCTGCATTGCTTTTTCACTGTTCACATTTTCAATTCTGGCAGCAGTCATGGGCAAGCTCCTCACGTTATAATTTACCATAACCGCCTGAACTGTATCACTGAAAGCTTTTTCAGGAGTAGGGGTTTTTTCCATATTGGCAAGAAAATCTTTCTGATTTCCAATCGCCCCTTTGGTGGCTTCGGCATCCAACACATTGTTGGTAAACTTATTGTAAATCATCTGCAGAGCTGTTTCAAAGTCTTTTACAGAAGATTGCCCCGAAATCACCTCGGAGTTTCCTCCAACTGAGGCATTTACGCTGGCCACTTTTCCTGACATGTATTTGGCCAGTTGGGTAGCTTTTAGTTTGCCATTTCCACTGCTTTGAGCCACCATTGAGCTAAACTGAGCATTGTCAACGTCCTGATTAGGGTAAAGCGAGGTACCTCCCCAGCTCACTCCTCTGAATTTAATTTCATCATTTTTGAAATCAGTAGGTTTTAAATTTACCTTGATGCCATTCTCATAAACTAATTCAGTGACACCCACTTCCGGTATCACGTGTTCTTCCACGATTTTGCCGGGAACAGGCATTTTTTCCACCAGGCTAGCAGCTACTTTTTCATCAACATAGGCCGTTACATTGGTGCCGGTGTTGTCCAGCCATTTTTTAAGCTGATCTACTTTGGGTAGTTTATCTTTGTCGTTTTCTGAGCCAATAAGGGCAAGAACTCTATTTTCTTTGGTGATTAATTTTTTCACCAGAGCATTTATCTCTTCAACTTTGATTCCGTCAAGATATTGCTGCACAAACTTGTTGTCAAATTCGACATCAGTCATCACCACATCGTTGAGGAAACAGCTCACCAGTTCTTCAACAAAATTCTCCGAGGCGGTTTTGTCTTTTTCTTTAAGCTGCTTTTCGATCCGGGTCTTGTAACTTAGTTTGGCTCTGTCGAGTTCACCTGCGGTAAATCCAAATTTCGCAGCCCTTTCGTTTTCATCCAAAACAGCCTTGAGAGCCTTTTCAACATCGGCTCCTTTGGCAAGAGCAATGACATTTAAAGCGTCAAGTTTACCGATGAACCCCGAATAACTACTCATCCCAACCTGAAACGGAGGGTCGGCTTTTTGTGTCAACTCCCTCAGACGTTGACTGATCATGCTATTGAAAAGTGAGGTCAGAATAGCCTCCCGGCGGTTTGTGCCCAGTACTTCTTTCTTTTCGGGATGCAAATAATAAAGCTGCACCATGTTGTAAGGCTGCTCTTTATCTGTAATCACCACTGCCTCAGTGCCTCCTTTAAGCGGAACCGAAAACTCTGTTCTGGCTTTTGGTTTGGCAGGGTTTTTCAATGCCCCAAAATATTTTTTAATGATAGCCTCTACTTGTGCCGGGTCAAAATCACCCACCGCAATCACCGCCTCCAGATTAGGACGATACCAATCCTGGTGGAAACTTTTTACTGAAGCATAAGGTGCATGTTGTATGATGGAATCCAGGCCAATGGGTAAGCGGCTGGCGTACCTGGAGCCACGAAACAATGCCGGATACAGTTTTTCCTGTATTCTGGACTGAGCCCCTTTTCTAAGCCTCGATTCTTCGAGTACAACTCCACGTTCTTTGTCGATTTCGGCAGGATCGAGGGTTGCATTGGTTGCCCATTCTGAGAGTACCATAAAATATTTCTCCAGTTTTTCCAGCGTATCAGATGGCACCGGAAGCATATATACGGTTTCGTCAAAGCTGGTGTATGCGTTGAGGTCAGCACCGAATTGAATACCACTTTTTTCAAGGAAATTCACCAGTTCATTTTTGGGAAAATTCTTTGTGCCATTAAAATTCATGTGCTCCATGAAGTGGGCAAGGCCTCTTTGGTTTTCATTTTCAAGAATAGAACCTGCCTTTAAGACAAGTCTCAACTGTGCCCGGTTCTTCGGTTCTACATTTTTTCTGATGTAATAAGTCAGGCCATTGGGCAATTTACCCACTTTTACCGCAGGATCCATCGGAAGTTTGTCGGTCAATTTGATTTGCTGGGCTGTGGAAACTGAAGCCAGGGTGAGCAAAAACACCCAGGAATAGATGAGTTTTTTCATAGTGAATTGATTGGTTTTATTTTTTTGCAAATAATAGTAAATAAGTTAAAAATTAAAGGAAAAAGAATTAAAAAAGCTTAAATATATTAATCAACGAAATCAAAAACTATATATTTAGTTAAAAGATATAAATTTCAGTAAACTTTTCTAAAACGGTTTTCTAAATTAAATCCAAACACTGAGTTTTGGCAATTAAATGTTTTAAAAGGCATTTTTTTCATAGAAAGACAAGATATTCCCTATTTCTTGCAAAAATTCTCAATATTTATTTATTTTTGTCATACAAATACTTATTCTACGTTTGGAATTAATATTTTCTTCATTTTTTTGATAAAATAACCGTTAAGTTTTTCGAGAAATAGCTACAAAAAATAAATCCTTTTTGATAAGGACATATAAATGAAAGAATACGGAAGCAATGTGCAAAAACTGGTAGAGCACCTGGTGTCAATACCTGAAAAAGAACAAAGAACCAAGCACGCTCACATTTTGATTGAGTTGATGCGTCAGATTCATCCCCAGATGCGTGATGGGGCTGATTACAGCAAAAAACTTTGGGATGACCTCTATATCATGGCCAATTTTGACCTCGATGTAGATAGCCCTTATCCACCACCCCCCAAGGAGATTCTGGGTAAGAAACCTATGCAAGTGCCTTATAATCAGAGCAAATTAAAGCATAAATTTTATGGGAGGAACCTTGAGCTGCTCGTTTTGAAAGCGATGTTGGCTGAGACTTTCGAGGAGAGAAAGACATTTGTGAGTTATCTGGTGAAACTTATGAAGTCACTGTTTTTAAACTGGAATAAAGATACCATCGAGACCGCCACCTGTTTGCAGCAGATTTTGGATCTTTCAGGGGGAAAACTCAAACCCGAAATTGACGACCTGATTGCCAATGGAATCATAGACGAGGCCAATCCAAAAGATGGTAACCGGGCGAGGCAAAATTATATGCCGATACCAAACCGGCCTGAGCGTGGGAATGAAAGACGCGAACCACGCCCCAATAATAACATGAGAAACAACCTCAACCCAAGGAACAATAACGGAAACGGAAATCCTAAAAACAGGTTTGGAGGTAATAACAATAATAACAATCGCAGAAGACCTATTTGATTTTTTATGGCATCATTCAAAATTAACGGTGGACGAAAACTGAAAGGTGAGCTGGTACCTCAGGGTGCTAAAAACGAAGCTTTGCAGATACTTTGTGCTGTTTTGCTCACCAAAGAGCCCGTAATAATTCACAATATCCCTAATATCAGAGACGTGAACAAGCTCATGGAGCTGCTCGAGGATATGGGAGTAAAAAGAAGTAAACTGGCAGAAGGTACTTATCGTTTTAAGGCTGATGAAGTCAATTATGAATATTTTGAATCTGCCGAATATAAAGCCAAGGCTTCAGAGCTGAGGGGGTCGGTGATGTTATTGGGGCCTATGCTGGGTCGTTTTGGCAGGGGAACTGCTCCCAAACCTGGTGGAGATAAAATTGGTAGAAGGCCACTTGATACGCATTTTGTGGGTTTTCAGAAACTGGGTGCTGAGTTTTCGTATGATGCCGAAGATAGTTTTTACCAGATCAACGGTGCCAATATGAAAGGATCCTACATCTGGATGGAAGAAATTTCGGTAACCGGTACCGCAAATGTTCTGATGGCTGCCGTATTGACTAAAGGCCAAACCACTATCTATAATGTCGCATGTGAGCCCTATCTGCAGCAGTTATGCAAAATGCTCAATGCCATGGGAGCCAAAATACAGGGAGTTGGGTCCAATCTTTTGACCATTGATGGAGTAGAGGAGCTTGGTGGCTGTGAGCATACCATGTTGCCCGATATGATCGAAATCGGTAGTTTTATTGGCCTGGCTGCCATGACTCAATCAGAGATAACCATCAAAAATTGTCACATCAAAGAGCTTGGCATCATACCCGATACTTTTAAGAAATTGGGGATTGAGATGGAGTTCAGAGGGGATGATATTTTTATTCCCGAACAAACCAATTATAAAATAAATACGCTCATAGATGGCTCTATTTTAACTATTTATGATGCTCCATGGCCTGGTTTTACACCTGATTTGATTTCAATCGTACTCGTTACTGCTATTCAGGCAAAAGGAACAGTGTTGATACACCAGAAAATGTTTGAGTCACGGTTGTTTTTCACTGATAAACTGATCGATATGGGTGCTCAGATCATTCTTTGTGACCCACACCGGGCTACAGTGATCGGTATTAATCGAGAATACAATCTGAGAGGTATCAGGATGAGTTCGCCGGATATCAGAGCTGGGGTGGCTTTGTTGATAGCAGCCCTTTCGGCCAATGGCACCAGTATCATAGATCATATTGAGCAAATCGACCGCGGCTATCAGAATATCGATGGCAGGCTTAATGCTATAGGTGCGGAGATTGTAAGAATTTAATTATTAATATTTTATATTTTTTTGGGAAACAAAAAACTGAATCTTTGCGGTTTTCTAAGCTTTGGCATTTTGCCCGGAATAGGATCTGAAATACCACATACTTCCCAAAAACAACGCTAATGAAAGGGCTGAAAGGCTTAACGGGACATTGTCCATTTTTTCTACTTCGGCAGGAATCACCTTTTTATTGACCAAAAAAATCATAACTACAGCAAGTCCATTGTTAAAAATATGTGCTGCTATTGGCACCCATAAGTTGCCTGTCCAAAAATAAAAATAACCAAACATAGCACCCAAAAACAGACGTGGGAAAAAACCATAAAATTGGAAGTGAATAGCACTGAAAATAAATGCAGCCAACCATATAGCCAGGTGAGGGTTTTTGCTGGCATATAATATTTTTCTTTGTATCAATCCTCTGAAAATCAACTCCTCACCTATGCCGGCAATAGCCGCTATTACGATCAAAGCCACAATTAATTGTAAAGGGGACTGAAAAGAGGTCAGGAATTCGGTCAACTGTGCCAGGCTTTGCTCCATTTCCTGCATAAACTGCTCCACCGGGCCTAAAAAAGCAGGAAGCTTCATGTTTTTGTTTAGTTCCTGTATGGTGCCATTGAGCGGTGCAAAAATAAGCTGGATGACAAAGGCCAAAATAAATACCCCTGCCACCGGAAGATTTTTTTGATTTAGTAGGTTAAGACTCTTTTTTTCGATTTTTTTCCAGTAAAAAATGCCCGGAACAATAAAAGTCAACAGCGATGCCAGGCCAAGATTAAGAACAGTAAACCACCAGTCTTTTGACGATTGTGCAATAGAATTCTGCATATCAAAAAGGCTGTTGGTTGAAGGAGGGAATTTAGCCAGTATCCATATCAGGGAAAGCACATTGGCCAGGGTCATGCCCACTATTACCAATCCTATAATGATAAATAGCGATGAAATAGCCGGCCTCTCTGATTTTTCTTGTAACTCAAACATAAATTGTTATAAAAATAAGAAACAAAGTTGCTGCTATTTTTTGGTTTGGGCAAATATTTATTGGGGAGAAATATGCATATAAATCTATTTACATTAAGAACTCTCTTATTAGATTTTCAAGCACCTTAACACAATTTTTTAAAAGAAAAATTATTTGACCAAATTAAAGTAAATAATTGAATGATAGTTAAATACATGGTAAGTCTTACAGTAAATTAACTTTTATGTATTTTGTTGAGTTCTACTTTTACAAATGAAAAAATGGAAATTTGAGTAATTAGATTACTACCAGAATAACCTAATTTTTTGGTAATTTAATTGAAACAAAATTCATCAATCTATTTAAAATGTATATTGAAAATACTCAATTTCTGAATCTTTGCTTGGGGTTGATTGGAACAAACCATTTACCATGTCCGAGTAAGACTGTGAAGATTTAGTAAGGTAAATAATACTTTTTGAAAAATCTTCAATCTTGATTTTCGAAAACTTCGACATAAAAGTAGCAGGGAGCTTCACGCTCTTATACTCCCCTTTGGGAGACATAATTGTCCAGTAAATAGATTTCTTTGTTTGAGCATCAAATTTAGAAAAATTTATTTTTTGCCAATCATATTCTAAATCCGTATTAAAAGAGAAATCGGACATTGCCTTATTCATTACATTAATGGGAATATTTTTAGGTACATCAAATATATCCGGTACGCCTCCCTTTTTGTAGTAATTGAAATAATAATTCCCCACCGCAAATGTCATATTAGTTTCGTATTTTTTAAATTTATTCAAAAAGCCGATCTGTAAATTTTCGTAAGTTTTGGAAGGAGCAAAGGGTGGAGATTGAAAAATATTTCTGAAAATATAATAATAATCTGACCCGTTGTCATCAAAAGCTTTTACTGAAACATAAGGGTCGTTAACTTTCGGAAGCTTAAAATTCAACAATTTATCGAAATTTTGAAGGCTTTCAAGGTTTATTTTTATTAATTGGTCAGAATTTATTTTTTCAAAAAAATTATATTTCAACTTTCCATTCATTAAAACAGAATAAAAGGCACTGTTGGTGTTTTTAAAAACCTCCCAATCTAATATCCTGAAAGAATAATTATTTGTTTCGGTAATACTAGTATTTTCGCCATTTCCCAAAACCTCCATTAATATGTCATTTGAATTTGCTATTTCTAGTTTTAGATTTCCAATTTTCATCCCCTTGTCTTTTGGTGCTAGGGTCTCATTTTTCTGGAGCTTCCAATTTGTTCCGACAGAAAGGCCTTGAAAAGTATTTAAATACTGAGCAGTATAGTTTCCAACACTATCAAAACTAAAAATGGTAACACTAATTTTATTTTGAGGTATTGGTAGTGAAGTTTTAAACTGAACATCTTCTCCTGATTTCACTTGTTTAAAATCTAAAACTTCTCCATTAATATCATTAATTATGACCCATTTTTCATAAAAATCACCATAATTAGGATTAATAGAAAGAGAAAAAATATTAGTGGGGGAGGCTGATTCTATTGTTGTCTTTTCACAAGAAAATAGTATAAGAGCAATACCTAAAGCAAAAAAAATGCGTGTTTTCATTTATTATAATTTTTGAAAATTGGGATCATGTTTATTTCCATGCAAAAACAATGCTAATTTTTAAAATGTATATTTTTTCCAGCTCGACGATGGTTTTACCATGGTTGGTGTTTAAGCTGATTTTTACGCAAAATGTTGTAAATTAAAGACTAGAGATTGAAAAAAGTGGAGGAATAAAGAATGAAGAAAAAATCTGAGATCACTATGGTAACAACGATGTTGAGTTCTATCAAACACGGTACAAAATCCAAATTCGAATAAGCATAATTGGAAGCAAATTTTCTTGATTCAATAATATCTTCCAATAAATTTACCGCTATTATTTTTTTCAATAATCCTATATTTGAAATTTAGAGTTGGCAGGCCAAAGTAGGATAATCTTTCATTATAAATATCAGATTTTTTCATTATCCATAGTTGACCTAAAAATCCAATTCCCAGGTTTACCTTTTTTATTTTCTTGTTGATTTCAAAGGAATTTAAATAGGTATGGAAGTAATCATTATAGTCAGCACTTCTGGAAAAATAATTCTCTCTTAAAAAAGCATAACCTTTTCTAAATTTTCTGGAATAGTTTAAGCTAAAAACCGGTTGAATTACGCCTGTGCCGCTTTCATCGGGTCTCAGGGCAGCCCTGTCATAGTTTCCCCCCAATCCTATCGAAAGTTTACTTATGCTATTTTGGCTAAAATGAAGCTGAATTCCGGATAAATCAGTCCGGTCAGGAAGTATAAATCTGGGGTTAGCTTTACTAAAAACATAAGTAACTGATAAATAGGCATTATCGTCTAGGGGGATAAAAATTTTTGGAATTACCGCATATCGTCCCCATTCTTTAAAGCTGTCGGGATTAAATTGGTACATTATACCCAAATTGAAATAGTTTGTTATACCAATATTTACTCCGGCGAAAAACAAAAAGTAATTTTCAACAACAATTTCTTTTTTATTTAATCTGTCAGAAGCTTGATTTAAATGATATAAATGTTTGGAAAGCTTATTTTTCTGGAAATATTTACTTTTCCTGTAAAACAAGGAATCAGTCTCTAATTCTTTAATATCTGTAATTGCTTTCTTTAGTTCATGACCCGTATTTAAATATCCAAACACTGAGTCTTTTGTGATGGTTTTTACAATTAAATTTCCTGGAATATTATTGGAATATAGAATGCGGGCAGGTTTCAAATTTTGAGCTATGGAAAAATTGATGGAACACAAAATTAAAATGATAATATTTTTCATAATGTCGATTTTTTGTAAAATTTAAATGTATGCAGAGAATAATTTTATGTGCTAATTTACAATTGAAATAGAATTAATGCCCTAATTTTGCACAAAAAAAACAGTATTTTGGTAAAAATTGGCGACATTGAGTTAGGGGATTTTCCGTTATTGCTGGCACCTATGGAAGACGTGAGTGATCCGCCTTTCAGACAGGTGTGTAAGGAAAACGGAGCCGATTTGATGTACACCGAGTTTGTGTCGTCAGAAGGGCTCATCCGAAATGCCGCCAAGAGTGTCCAGAAACTGGATATTTTTGAATACGAAAGGCCTATCGGTATTCAGCTATTTGGAAGCGACCCCGATACCATGGCCGAATGCACCCGCATTGCTACCGCCGCCAATCCTGATCTGATAGATATCAATTATGGTTGTCCGGTAAAAAAAGTGGCTTGCCGTGGGGCAGGGGCGGGACTATTGCAAGATATTCCAATGATGACTCAAATGACCAAAGAGGTAGTGGAAGCCACACATCTGCCTGTGACAGTGAAAACCCGCCTGGGCTGGGATGAAAGTACTAAAAATATCGAAGAAGTAGCTGAGCGATTGCAGGACGTGGGCATTCAGGCTCTTACTATTCACGGGCGTACCCGCTCTCAGATGTACAAAGGGGAGGCAGATTGGTCTCTCATTGCCAAAGTAAAAAATAACCCCAGGATAAAAATCCCGATATTTGGGAATGGAGACATCGACAGCCCCGAAAAAGCTCTGGAGTATAGAAACAGATTTGGAGTGGATGGAATCATGATCGGACGTGCAGCGATAGGTTATCCTTGGATTTTTGATGAGATAAAGCACTTTTTCGCCACAGGAGAACACCTTACACCGCCTACTATGGATCAGCGGGTTGATGCCGCTAAAAAACATCTGATTTTTTCGATTGAATGGAAAGGTGACACGCTTGGAATGCTTGAAATGAGGAGGCACTATAGTAATTATTTTCGGGGCTTGCCACACTTTAAAGAATATCGGATGAAACTGGTAAAAAGCCTGGAAAAAAAGGAACTTTTTGAAACCTTGGAGCAAATCAGAAGAGAATTTGGGGAGATAGTGCTTCAATCAAAAGCTGTTCATGTTGAATACGGCGGTGCAGATTGAGGTTTGGTTTTAGATAATTTTTTTATCTTATTTTTCTTTATTAATAAATTTTTGGGAAAACTATTTTTTGAGTGAAATTGAATTTTCTAAAAAAAGAAAATAAGAGTATATTTATAAACCATTAAGAAGTTAAGGAAAATTAAGTTTCTTCAACATTTAATTTCTGCTCAAATATTAATCCGGGAGTCTTTTGAAATATTCATTTACTAGAGGAATCATTGATTTAGTTAGATTCTCTGAATGAAAGTTGAATAATAATCCTTGTGGTTTTTCAAGTAGTTTCATATAGGTAAGTAATTGGGCTTCGAAAACAGGAATCAATTTTTCAACTGCCTTTACTTCAATTATCACCGTATCATTTACCATAATATCTAATCTCAAATCGGCCTCAATGACTACATTACCATATTTAATGGGAACTATTTGCTGTTGTAAAACTTTGTAGCCATTATTTTGAAGTTCCCAAATCAAACATTTTTCATAAACACTTTCCAGTAAACCGGGACCTAAAAGTTTGTGAACCTTAATTGCAAGACCAGTAATCTCATAAGATAGCTGTGTAACTTCTTTTTTTGTCATGAATTTTGCAAAGAACTTAATGAACTTAATTTCTTAATGGTTTAAAAACATGAGGAGCATTTTTTTTACTCCTCATGTTTTTAATTAATCTATCAACACAGCATCGCCCCTCATCACGTCTTCTTCCACATTTTTAAATTTCACGTCGCGTTTTACTGTTCCGTTTTTGTATTGTACGTTTACACGGTCATTTCTGTTGGCAACTTTTTGTGACTTGGCAGGGGCATGCATTACAGTGCCTCCACTTTCACCGCCGTCGTCGTTACGGTTGGTCGAAAGCTTGGGCTTATCATGTTTTGGTGCTTCCACCGCCTGCTGGAACCTCATCTCTGCCACATTGGCTTTCATCAAAAAGCTCACAGTTTCAGAGTTTACTTTTTTGAGCAAGTTCTGGAATAGTTCTACCGCCTCAAATTTATAAATCAACAATGGATCCTTCTGCTCGTAGGATGCATTCTGCACTGATTGTTTCAGGTCGTCCATGTCACGAAGATGCTCTTTCCATTCCTGGTCAATTACACTCAAGGAAATCACCTTTTCCATTTCCAAAATCAGTTCCCTGCCATCTGTTTCTACTGTTTTTCTTAAATCACAGAACACCGCCAGATTTTGATTCCCTTCACCCACAACAGCCATAAATGGTTCACCTTCCATGGCCATTCTGTCTCTCAATACACCTGACAATGCCGGAACAATATGCTTTCTGATAGCCTCATTTTTTCTTTTATAATGAACCTCTGCTTCTTCATAAAGTTTATGATTGAGACTGTTTCCACCTTTCTTAAATTCATCTGCAGAGATTTCAGACCTAAAACCAAGTCTTTGCATGGTTCTTACCTCAAATTCTTCGAAATTCCCCTGAGTACTCTGAATGATATCCACACAATTGTCGTATATGATATTGGCAATATCAAGTGCTAAACGGTCTCCAAAAAGAGCATTTTTTCTTCTCTTATAGATGGTATCACGTTGGATGTTCATCACGTCATCGTATTCGATCAGACGTTTACGCATACCAAAATTGTTTTCTTCAACTTTCCTTTGGGCACGTTCAATAGAGCTGGTAATCATACTGTGTTGAATCACCTCGCCCTCTTCCATACCCATGCGGTCCATTACTTTGGCGATGCGGTCAGATCCAAACATACGCATGAGGCCATCTTCAAGACTCACAAAAAACTGTGAAGAACCCGGGTCACCCTGGCGGCCTGCACGACCCCTCAGCTGACGGTCAACACGACGCGATTCGTGACGTTCAGTACCTATGATGGCCAATCCACCCGAGCCACGGCTTTCTGGTGTAAGCTTGATGTCCGTACCTCTACCAGCCATGTTGGTGGCTATTGTTACGGTGCCCGGCTTACCTGCCTCAGCCACAATATCTGCTTCTTTGGCGTGCTGCTTAGCGTTCAATACCTGATGAGGAATCTTCCTTATATTGAGCATTCTGCTTAATAACTCTGAGTTTTCAACAGAGGTGGTACCTACAAGTACCGGCCTGCCTTTACTCACCATTTCTACGATTTCATCTACAACCGCATTGTATTTTTCCCTTACGGTTTTATATACCTTATCCTCTCTGTCGTCACGGGTGATGGGTTTATTAGTAGGTATAGAAACCACGTCTAGTTTGTATATTTTCCAGAATTCACCGGCTTCGGTCTCTGCTGTACCCGTCATACCACAAAGCTTGTGATACATCCTGAAATAGTTTTGCAGTGTAATGGTGGCGTAGGTTTGGGTTGAATCCTCAACTTTTACATTTTCTTTAGCTTCAACAGCCTGGTGCAATCCATCAGACCAACGACGACCATCCATGATACGGCCGGTTTGTTCATCCACGATCTTGACTTTGCCTTCGATTAGAACATAATCAACATCGATTTCGAATAAAGTAAATGCTTTAAGTAGTTGGTTTACAGCATGAATACGCTCTGCTTTGGTCGAATAATCTCTGATTAGTTCATCTTTTTTCAAGATTTTATCTTCAGCACTTATTTCAGATTTTTCGATTTCGGCTAATTCAACACCCAGGTCTGGCATAGTAAAGAACTGGCTGTCAGAATCATGTGCTGAAAGGAAATCAATACCTTTATCAGTAAGCTCAACCGAATTATTTTTTTCGTCAATAGTAAAATAAAGCGGAGCGTCAGCTTCAGGCATCAATTTTTGATTTTCGGCAAGATATATTCCTTCAGTTTCAAGTAAAAGTTTCTTTATACCAGTTTCTGAAAGGAATTTTATCAAAGGCTTGTTTTTGGGAAGCCCCCTGAAAGCCCTGAAAAGAGCTACTCCACCTTCTTTTTTATTTCCTTCTGAAATTAATTTTTTGGCTTCAACTAAAAATGAACCCACAAGTTGTTTTTGAGCTTCTACCACCAGACTTACCCTAGACTTTAAGGTATTGTAAAGCTCGTCATCGTTTTTCTTGGTCATAGGCCCACTGATAATCAGCGGGGTACGTGCGTCATCAATCAAAACAGAGTCCACCTCATCGACCATTGCATAGTGGTGGGGGCGTTGAACGAGTTCATTGGGGTCATTGACCATGTTGTCGCGAAGATAGTCAAAGCCAAATTCGTTGTTGGTACCGTAGGTGATATCTGCATTGTAGGCTTTTTTTCGGGCGAATGAATTTGCCGGATGTTTGTCAATACAGTCACAAGTAATGCCATTGAATTCGAAAATAGGTCCCATCCACTCTGAGTCACGACGGGCAAGATAATCGTTAACCGTTACGATATGTACACCACGACCCGCAAGTGCATTTAGAAATGCGGGGAAGGTTGCCACCAAAGTTTTACCTTCTCCAGTGGCCATTTCAGAAATATTTCCTTTATGAAGAGCCGCACCACCGATAATTTGCACATCATAATGCTCCATATCCCATTTGAGGAGGTTACCCGCAGCCAACCATTCATTTTTCCAGTAAGCTTTGTCACCTACGATTTCAATGTGTGACTTATGCATAGCCAGTTCCCGGTCAAGCATAGTGGCGGTAACTTCAAGCTTCTCGTTATTTTTAAACCTCCTGGCGGTCTCTTTTACAATCGCAAATGCCTGGGGCAAAATATCAAGTAAAACCACCTCAAGTTCTTCGTTACGTTTTAATCCCAGCTCGTCAATTTTTTTAAAGATAACCTCTTTTTCGTCTACTGCGAGGTCCGGATTGTTATCGGCTTTGGTTTTAAGCTCATTGATTTCATTGTCAATATGAGCGAGTTTATCGGCGATATGTTGCTTCAGGTCAATGGTCTTCTGTCTGAACTGGTCATTGTTTAGGCCGTGAAGTTTTTCAAATTCCTGATTTGTGGCTGATACCAAGGGGTTTAATGCCTTAATATCTTTTTCTGATTTGGTACCAAAAATCTTGGTAATGCCTTTGGTTAAAAAATTAAACATATTGTATTTATAGATGAATCAAATTCTGAAATAATAAAACGCAAATTTACTGATTTTGAGATTTTTTTATCAAGAATAATGCGGCAAATGCAAAATTAGGGATTAACGGACAAATTGGCAGGTTTTACGGAGTCATGTATGTTTTTTCAGACCTTAAAAGACAAAAGAGGTTAATCTTTTGAAGAAAGCTTATTTCAATTTTTGCAAATTTCCTTCCAATTGAAATTTTAAAATCACCTTTTTCCCACTGATATTTTCAATAAATGGTTTTAAAATTAATTCTGCATTTTTTTGTGTTTGATCAAGAATGCCTGATTCCAACGCCGAGCTCAGGATTTTTTCCTCAGCTTTTTTATAGGCTTCATCCAAAAGCAGGCTTTCATTCATAAAGGCATATTCTGTATCATAAATCCTAGATTTTGAATGGTCAATTTTATGATAACAGATTTCAGCTTTGGGTAATTGTACGATTAAAGTATCATTTTTTTCGGAAATATCTGAGGCATTTATTTTTCTCAAATCAATACAGCCAACTGCCTCTCCCTGAACTATCAGTATCGCTTTTGGGTCAGGCAGGAAGTCCTGCACAATTTTTTGTTCTACAATATCCTTAAAACTATATTTCACTAACTCCAGATTACCCATTGTTGTGATTTTCTGAATCAGGATATTGTGAGTGGTTTCGGTATGCTTTTCACCCCAACTGGTAATATTTTTTAGTTTTTCCCAAAAAAATACCACCAATAAGGTAAATAAAACTGCCAGAATTATTTTTAGCCAGCCTTTTATCATTTGTTTGCAATGCTTAGTCTCCTGAATGCAGCCATACCCATTCCTAAAACCAAAAGAGCTGTGCCTAACCACAGTAGATTGATATGGGGTTTTTCTATGGCTTTTAAAACAATATAATCTTTCTCTCCGCGACTCACCGAGAAGGTAAATTTGCCCGTAATCGGATCAATGGCACTTAGTTGTGCTCTGATTCCCAGCTCATTGCTTACAACCGGTTTACTCCAAACTTCCCTATTTTTAATCGCAAATATTGGCTTCAAAAACCTCTCTCCATCTTTTTCAAGTATTCTTAATGTCGCCTGTGCAGCTATATCGCCTTGCTGAAGTGGCATGCCGTCCAGTTCGTTTACAGGCTCCACTTTGTCAAGAATTGCCACAAAATCATTCAGAAAAAAGGTATCACCAATAGCCACTCTGAATGCCTCCGGCATGGTCCATTCTTTTTCCTCGTTGGTTGTCACATAATTGACGTGAGTATATAGATCCTTGTTCCAATATTTTTTAATGTCCGGGGAAGCTACATTTCCCATTTTTTCATTAATCTGATAGCGTGGGTAGAAATTAAATTCATCTCCATTTTTTTGAAAATGAACCTGATAATAAGTGTTTTCAGCTTCATATTCAACAGTGTCACCTCTTTTCGCATAGGTTTTGTCGCCGTCCATGATGTCGGCTTTGGCAATTCCTTTAAAACCACTTTCCGGAATTGGCTGAATGAAACGCTTTTCGATATAACCCGGCACTTTTCTTACATCCAGAAACTCACCTTTGTATTCCAGCGAAAACTCTCCCATGTTGGAAGGGCGGTTAAGATACAAAAGGACATTTTCTTTGTTGTCTTTTTCGGTATTAAATATCTTTTCATTAGCCAGATTCAGTGAAATTATCTTTTCATAGGCCGAAGAATACATAATCCCAATCACCATCAAAGCAACGCCGATGTGTGTCACAGCTCCTCCTGCAACTTTGAAGTTGCCTTTGGTAATATCGAATAATATGCTGGCATTGGCAACTATTGAGAAAACTCCCAGGGATACAAGAATTATATATTTCCAGTTGTTTACCCCTGTCAAAGTGATGATTATCGCTGCAAGTAAAAGCGAAACAATGGCTGGAGTAATTAGAGCATTAAATGATTTTTCTTTTATTTTTTTCCAGAAAAAAAACTGAGCTATTCCGGTCAAAGTAATGACGCCCATAAACAACCACATCTGAAAAACAGTATAATGTTTTATGGGGTCTGTTGGCATGGCCATGTTGAGATTAGCACCAAAAACTTCTGCTATTTTATTGTAAACAGGTATCGAGGTAGTAAGCGTGATCTGAAAAGCAGCTAAAATCAAAGTGGTAACACCCAAAAATATCCAGAAATCAGTCGTATAAATAGTGGTTTCTTTTTTGTCATCAGGCAAATGTTTCCATCTGATAGTGAGTAATATGGCTGAGATTTTGGTGAAAAACAACATGTAAATCATCAACTGACCCGAAAGGCCCAAATCAGTGAACGAATGAACAGAGGCGTTGCCCAGAATACCGCTTCGGGTAAGGAAGGTAGAAAATAAAATGAGTAAGAACTGAATGATTATCAGCAGAAATGACACTTTTAATGCTGTCGTGTTTTTATGTGCCAACACCAACGTGTGGATGCCTGCTACCAATACTATCCATGGCACGTACACGGCGTTTTCTACGGGATCCCAGTTCCAATAGCCTCCAAAATTCAGGGTTTCATATGCCCAAATGGCACCCATCATGATCCCTGCCCCCAATACAACTCCGGCTATCAAAGTCCAGGGGAGTGCGATTTTTACCCAATCAGTATAGTTTTTTTTCCATAAAGCGGCAATAGCAAATGAAAAAGGTGCCAGTGTCAAGGCAAATCCCAGGAACAAGGTCGGAGGGTGTATTACCATCCAATAATTTTGCAATAATGGATTCAAACCATTTCCGTCTTTAGGGACAAATGCAGGATTTGAGGTCCAGACCGGCAAATCAGGCATTGATTCTTTTAGCAAAAGGAATGGCGTACTTCCTATTTTGAAATCTGCAAATAGCACCGTTCCTAAAATCATGGAGGTCAAAAATGCCTGCACTGCCGAAAAAACCGCCATTGCAGGGTACTCAAGTTCTGTATATTTTTTCTTTTTTGAGTTAAACCAAAAAATCAAAATCAAACCCAGAACCATGTTGAAAAATATCCAAAGCAGGAAGCTGCCCTCCTGATCCTGCCAAAATGTAGAGATGGCATAGCCAAAAGGCAAACTAAGTGAGGTGTTGTCCCAGGCGTAATGATATTCAAAATATTTGTTGATGATGATTGAATATAAGGCTAATACAACCGAAATAACCGCTATGGAATGAATCAAAAATGACCATCTTGCGGCCTGAGCCCAGGTTTTGTTTTGATGATTTCTGTCGGCAAGAAAATAGGAATAAGTAGAAATAACCGAACTGATAAACGCAATAATCACAGATACATGTCCGATATTTCCCAAATAAGCTCTCAGCATTATTCTAAGTTTTTTCTGATTGTTGATTTGCAAAATTACCTGAAAAAGAAATGGTAACTTAATTTTTTTCAATAATTATAAAAATGGTATTTTTATCCAAAAAGTTTATAATGACTAATTTTGGCTGGAGATTTGTAATAATTTTTATTAAAGCAGGTTATTGAATTGAAAAAGTATAACAAACTTTTTTTTGAATATCTCGATTTTCTAAAAAATTGATAATAAAACAATTGTATTAAAAGTGAATAAAATATTTCTGGGGGTTCTGTTTCTCGTGTTTTTCGGTTTGAAGAATTCGGTTTCCGGTCAAAAAGTAAATTTTCATAAAAATCAGGAAATAGCATTTACGGAAGTTTTGAAAATTGCCGAAAATGAAAACAAACTCATTTTTATGGATGTGTATACCACCTGGTGCGGCCCCTGTAAACTCATGGATAAAACTACCTTTGCCGACTCTACTGTGGGAAAAGTTTTTAACGAAAAATTTATCAACTTTAAAGTAAACGGTGAAGATGCCGAAGGCGTCAGTATTGTAAAAAAATACCGTATCAACGCTTACCCTACATTTATTTTTCTGGATCCAAAAGGGGAGCTTGTCAACCGTCTTGAAGGCGTTTTTCCTTCCAAACAGCTGATAGAGGAGTCGGAATACACTATGAAACTCTGGAAAGAATCAAAATAAATCTTCGGCCCTTTCCAGCAAAAGGATAGATGACTGAGGCACGATTACATATTTTTCGCCTTCGTAGCTGATTTCAATGGCATGCCTTTGCAAATAAATCGCCAGATCGCCTTCCTCAGCCTGAAGCGGCATATATTTTACTTTTTCTTCGGTTTGTTTCCAGGGTTCTTCGTCCTGATTAAATGAAGGTAAGGGGTAGCCAGGTCCCACTTTTACAACATATCCCGACTGCACATCTTCTTTTTCGGTTACCGTTGGGGGTAAATATAAACCTGAACCGGTTTTTTCATTTGGATTTTTAGGTTTTATCAGGACCTTGTCACCCACCACCAGAAGTTTTTTGAGCTTATTGTCTTTCGTAATCCCTATCATATATTAATTTTTCTTTTTCTTGCTTCAATTTTCCAGGTTTCAGAATATTCTCCGTTTTCTATTACAAAAGCTTCATCGTAAAGGTTCACTGTGGGGCATACATGATAGGGTATTCCTATAATCTCCTGCCCAACTTCATAGTTTTCCCAGTTTTCGGTTTCACAAACTCCGTGCTCTTCACTTTGAGAAATTAGTTTCAAGTCAGAATTGTTTATAAATCTAATCCTTTTATCAATTGGATTTTCAGAAGCCACTGCTTTGTGACCCATATCCAAGGTCACAATGCCTTTTTTGGGTTTCGAGATTACCCTTGTAAGAATGGTGGCCGCAAATTTAAATGGCTGTTCTGAAAATTTGTCGCCATAACCCCAATCCCACAAAACACAGGTGCCGGGGCTCAGTGTGCGGGAGCTTTCCATAGCATGTGACGTAAATGCCGGGGTACCACCAGCTATTATTTCCAAATTTAATTCACTTACGTTTTTTAGAATTTCTGATATTTTAGAAAAGCCTTTTTCAATCTTGTTTTTTCTTTGAGCAAATTCATCATCTCTGATGTGTCCGTCATATATGTGCAATCCTTCAAGTTTTACGCCTTTGGTTTTTGATGTTTTCTTTATAAAATCCTCCAATCCTGCATTAACTTCATGACCCGAGCGATCCATACCGTTGTTAACATCAATATATACAGAAACGGGTTTATCATTAAAAATTTTGTCCAAATCATTCAATACCACCTCACAATCAACCAAAGTGGCAAAATGCGTCCAGGGATATTTTTCTATCAAAGATTTTAATCTCAAAAGCTTTGGGCCAACCAATTGATGCGAAATAAGAACTTTTTCGGCACCGGCGATAGCAGCCAGTTCGGCTTCAGCAATAGTGGCGGCCTTAAATTTTCGGATGCCTTTGCCAATCATCAACTTCACCACATTTTCCATTTTATTAGTTTTGATGTGGGGCATAAGCCTTGAAGCATCACCGGCAATACTGATCATTTCATCGATATTAAATACAACATTTTCTTTGAAAATGAGTAGGCCTGGGGAATCCAAATTATTTAACTTCATATATTAATTTTAGTTCAAGTAAAATTACTAAATTTGTTTAATAAAGAATATGGGATATTCACTTTTGACATTTTTATGAAACCAGCAATTTTCCTTTTGATTTTATCATCCAGTTTTTTCCCGGCTTTTTCGCAAAAACAAAAATTTAATGATAGTCTATATTTTATTTCTTCTGACAATTTAGGTTCCAATGCTTTTTTAAAAGGTAATTATCTAGAACTTGGAATAGGTCCCAATGGTAGTTTTGTAAGTACAATTGCTCCTCCATCAGGTTACCATCCCAGGTCTGAGACAGGTCCTTATTTTGGATTGGTGTCTGATACAGAAAAAAATGGTTGGACCACCGGTGTTAGAGACTATATAGGTGATTATATAGCCAGGGGGAGTTATTGGGAGGGATTTAAGGTTCAATTTAATTCTGAAATTTATACCAATAGATTTTCTATTACTAATATTTCGGGCAGTAATTTAACCACAGTTGATGAGCCTTTTACCAAAAAAGCAAATTGGGTTGGCGAAGTCACTGGAAAATTCAAAATAAAACAAAATGTGACTCTTGGGATTGATAATACCTATTTTACAGTAAAGATTACAATCATTAATCAATCTCCCTCAAGTGCAAATTTTTATTACTCGAGATTTGTTGACCCTGACAATGAGCAATATTACACTGGTGATTATGATACAAGAAATAGAATTGTTGGCCAGGGAAATGAAAATGGAAGGTCTTTAGTGAGATCCCAAGGTTTGAGTTTTGGTGCTTATTTGGCTTTAAGTTCAAGCGATACAAGGTCTTGCGTTGGAATAGCCCCTCTTTGGGGAGCATTGCCAGCAGATTATTTTAATGGAAGCAGAGGAGTATATAAGTCAGGTGTTATTGACGACGATGCAGAAATTGGAATTGTTTTTAAATCTGAAAATATAAGCTCAATGGATTCTGTGGTATATGAATTTTCATATCTCACAAGAATTGAAGACGAAGAATCAATAGGTTGTTCACTTCCAATAGTTTACAAAGCGAGTAAAGTACTTGAAAACTCTTTTGATGTAAATTTTAGCAACTATTCGAGTACTTCTTTCTCTATTCGATATAAGCAGAATGGAACTGAAAATTGGATCTATTCACCATCTATACTTTCCCCTCTAACTGACTCAGTTACTTATTCAATTGAAGGATTGTCGCAAAATACTAATTATATTTATCAAATTAGAAAATTCTGTCCTGGTGGGTTTGATACAAGTTATTCTGATTCCTATTCAGTTACTACTAATTGTATAGGTTTGCAAAATTCTATACCCCATATCGATACCCTTATTGAAAATAAAGCTTTGATAAAATTTGATATCAATAATAAAAGTAATATGACAAATATCAGATACAGGAAGGTTGGTTCATTGGATTGGATAGACATTGGAGGTATATTGGCTGATGAATATGAATTGAATAATCTTATCCCAAATACTTTTTACGAAGTTCAAAATCAATCGAGCTGCATTATTAATAATTCTTTATTTTCACCAAGCACGTTATTTAAGAGTAAAAAGTGTCCTAAAAAAGTGGTTTTGAATGGCAATATCGATGGCGGCCTTTACGAAGTGCTTGACTCTTTGGTGTCAAAGTCATACATTGACAAGAATACTATTTTTTCTTCTGGAAAATCTATCTTACTTGAACCAGGTTTTAGAACATTACCAAATAATGTATTTACAGCAAAAATTAATAGTTGTTTTAGTAATCTTGAGTCAGGATTGGTAGCATATTTTCCATTTAAGGGCAATGTGTTGGATAGTTCAGGAAGTAATGTTCTGACTTCCTTTCAAAATACTTCCATGGCAGTAGGCTTTAATGGTCAGCCAAACTCTTCAATAAGTTTCAATGGGACTAATAGCTGGGGTAACATATTAAATGAATTTGATATCCTTCCCAAATCAATAAATTTGTGGTTTAATAATTCTCGTAATTATTCCTATGGTCAATATGGCTCAATTTACCAGTCAGACAACCCATATTTAACTTATGGAAATACTGGAATTGCTGTGGTTAATTTTAATGGTCAAAATGAAATCTTCTTAACATATTCTGCTGTATCTGCTTCTAAGCCTGTATTGCCAAATACATGGTACAATGTGTGTATTACGGTGGATGAACTTCATAATATTAATTATTATTTAAATGGAGAATTGATTGATAGTAAAAGTTTTACTGGATATGTTAAATCAAGTCAGGGTCTTCAAAGTTCAATAGTCGGTTCAAGCAGAAATGCAAACAATTCATTTTTTAATGGAAAAATTGATGAAATAAGAATATATAATAGAGTTCTTACTCCCATTGAAGTTAAAGAAATATACGATTTGAAATAAAAATTTCAGATAATTAAATCAAGTAAAAAATTCACTTATCATTTCGTTTTTATTTTCATAAACCTCCAGCGGCAAGCCGTCAGGGTCGCTGAAAAAGGTAAATTTCTTTCCGGTAAACTCATCAATTCTGATGGGCTCAGAAAATATGCTTTTTTCGGTCAGGAAGTTTTGAAATTCTTCAACATTTTTCACTTCAAAAGCCAAATGTCTTAATCCACAAGCCTCAGGGCGACTTACACGTTTTGGGGGATTTGGAAAGGAGAAAAGCTCGATGATATACTCGCCATTAAGTGCTAAGTCGCATTTCCATGAATCACGACTATTTCGGAAAACCTCAGCAATGACCTCCAAACCGAGGATTTCGGTATAAAACCGTTTCGATTTTTCATAATCAGAACAAATTATGGCGATATGATGGATTTTATTAATAACCATGTAAATGTTTTAGGTCAAATTCTATAAGATTGTTTTTTTTAAGAAGTAAACAGATTTTGCTAAAATTCGATTTAAAACCATTAAAAAGTTCTTTATTGGGTTTGTTTCCTGAGGTTACAATTATCAGTTTTTTAGGTTTATTAGCTAAAATAAAGCTATCTAGAAAATCTTTATCTTTAGTAATTACAATTCTATTTTCCAATTCAGAAATCCTTAAAATTTCCTTGTCAGTTGTTTTTTCTTTTGATGGGAGGTCATTAGTGTGAATCGCATCAAATCCTTCTGATTCAATAAATTGCTTTAAACCATAGGGCAATTGTGCATCAATAATGAATTTCATGCTACTTTACTAAGTATCTTTATATTTGCAAGTTTTGAAGCAAAAAGAAGGCAGGCTTTAATATCTTCAGGTTCAATAGAAGGATAGTCATTTATTATTTCCTCATTGCTCATTCCGGAAGATAATAATTCTAATATCATTTCTACCGGATATCGCATACCTCTTATACATGGTTTTCCATGGCATATTTCCGGATCAATTGTTATTCTGTTGATTATTGCTTCCATTCCTATATTTTTTTCAAATATAAAGTATTATCTTAAATTTTCTATAATATCACTGGCTATCAGGCTTTTTTGAGATTTTAATTTTGCTGCTTCATCTCCTGCTTTTCCATGGTCAAATACGGCTTTGAGGGCAGCCTCCTGAGGCGAAAGTCCCTGAGCAAGATATGCCAAAATCACGCCAGTAAGCACGTCGCCCGAGCCTGCCGTGGCCATTCCGGGGTTTCCTGTTGAGTTAAAATGAATGCCGCCATCTGGAAATGCCACCGCAGTATTGTATCCTTTTAATACGATTATCCAATGATTTTCTAATGCGAATTTTCTGAGTAAATCAAAAGTTTCCAGGCTATTTTCCGGGTTTTCGCCTGTGAGGTTTTTAAATTCTTTCAAATGTGGGGTAAAAATTGTATTCGCAGGTACGTATTCCAGCAATTCACGGTCTTTTGCCAGCAAATTGATTGCATCTGCATCAATAACCAATGGTTTTTTTGTTTTGAGAATGGCCACCAGTTCTATAATTCGTTCTTCTTTTTGGCCGATTCCCGGACCCATTCCAATAGCATCGAAAGCCTCCAATTCTTTTTCTGTCCAGATTTCAGAAATACTTTTTTCCAGATCATCAGGTAAAAATATAGCTTCCGGAACAGCAATTTGTATAATATCATTTTCTTTGTTTCCTGCCGAAATACTTACTTTTCCAACCCCAGAACGCAAACAGGCTTTTGAAGCTAAAATTGCTGCTCCCATCATTCCATGGCTTCCTGCAATGAGCAAGGCATGGCCATAGGTGCCTTTGTGAGAAAATTTTGCTCTAGGTCTTTCTATGAAATCTTCTTTGAGGATGAGGTAGAAATTTGTTTCTGTATTTTTTTCAAAATCAGGATACAAACCAATATCCAAAATTTCCCATTCTCCCAGAAATTCTTCATTTTCCTTCATGAAAAACGCAAGTTTCGGGCATTGAAATGTGAGCGTATATTTGGCATTTATTTTTGCGTCATCGGTGTTTAAGTAATCACAAAATACCCCCGAAGGAAAATCTACAGCCACCACATCAATATTTGATTCATTGATTTTATTAATTATTTCAGCGAAAATTCCTTCTATTTTTCGGTTCAACCCATTTCCAAAGATTGCATCTATGATTACGCACTTTTTATTAGTTTTTTGGAATTCAAAATTTTTAGCTGAAATAATCTTTATTCCCTGATTTTCTGCTCTTTTCAGATTGGTCTTAAAATCTTCGGAGCCATTTTCTGGCTCGCCACATATTACCACTTCGACATCGTTGCCATTTTGGTGGAGCATCCTTGCTATAGCCAGACCATCACCACCATTATTTCCGGTGCCGGCAAAAATCAAAACTTTGAAATCAGCATTATAAAGCTCACAAAATCTTTTGGTAAATACGGAGGAGGCCCGTTCCATTAAGTCAATGGACGCAATAGGCTCATATTTAATCGTATATTGATCCCAAGCCTTAATTTGGTTTGCCGAAAATACTTTCATATTTCAAAGTTACATTTTTTTTAGTTCAATTTTTTCGAAAAAAGTGATGTTTAGAAAAACCACCTTTTTATGCCATTTAACTTTCATTTTTTCTAAATTTGGGCTTTTATTTCTAAAAAAATATGTCAGATCAGAATTTGATTTCCGGGATACAGCAAGTTGGGATTGGGGTTGTGGATGCAGGTGAAGCCTTTAAATGGTACAATCGAACATTGGGATTAAATGTCCCTGTATTTGACGATGTGGCCGAAGCCAAACTTATGGTAAAATATACGGTAGGGAATATCCGCCAGCGTAGAGCTATTCTTGCAGTGAATATGGCAGGTGGGGGTGGTGCCGAAATCTGGGAGTCCAAAAGACCTTTACCTATTGCTTGTGATTTTGAACCTCAAATTGGTGATCTCGGAATTTTTGCTGTAAAAATTAAATGCCAGAATATCGGTGATTTTGCACATCAAAATGGCCTGAAAGTTTATCAAACTCCAGAAAATAAGCCAACAACATGGCTAAAAGACCCCTACAGAAATCAACTTCAGATTGTTGAAGATGACTCATGGTTTAAGCCGGGAATCTCTAATACCGGCGGTGTGCTTGGAGCAATAATAGGTGTGAGTGATATGGAAAAAGCTCTTACACTGTACCGTGATGCCCTGGGATTGAAAGTGGTTTATGATAAAACCGGAAAATTTAATGATTTGGTGGGTTTAAGTGGCGGAGAAGGAGAATTCAGAAAAGTGCTTTTGAAAATGTCACACGAACCTGTGGGTGCGTTTTCCAGGTTGTTTGGAAATATCGAAGTTGAGTTAGTCCAGGCTTTAGATAAACCTGTAAAGACCATCATGAAAGGTCGTTCCTGGGGTGATTTGGGTTTCATTCACCTGTGTTTCGATGCCCTTGATATGGATGCTTTGGGCGAGAAACTCTCTGCGAAAGGTTTTCCTTTTACCGTAGATAGTGCCAATTCTTTTGATATGGGTGATGCCGCAGGTCGATTTACGTACATTGAAGATCCGGATGGTACATTGATAGAATTTGTAGAAACCCACAAAGTTCCGGTTTTGAAAAAAATCGGATGGTTTATTGATCTCAAAAAACGTGGAAACAAAAAACCACTTCCCAATTGGATGATTAATACGTTGGGTTGGGGGAAAGTTAAAGCTTAAATGCCGCAAATCAGGACTGTAAATATTACCCGTTATGTGACTCCTTTACGTGAGGGAGGCTCTTTGCCTGCTATTGTTGAAGCAGATGACGGTTTTCTATATGTCTTGAAATTTAAAGGTGCCGGACAAGGAGCGAAAGCCCTTATTTCCGACTTTATAGGTGCTGAGATGGCAAGGGAAATGGGTTTAAAAGTGCCTGAAGTAGTTTTTGCTGAGTTGTCTGAAGGTTTTGGACGTACCGAACCTGATGAGGAAATCCAGGATTTGCTCCAATTCAGTACCGGTCTGAATTTGGGATTGCATTATTTATCAGGTTCTATCACTTTTGATGCCGTTGTAAATGATATTGATGCCTTGGTGGCAGCAAAAATCGTTTGGCTTGATGCATTTTTGATGAATATCGATCGCACTGCACGAAATACCAACATGCTCATTTGGCACAAAGAACTTTGGGTAATCGACCATGGTGCCTCCTTGTATTTTCATCATAATCCCGAAAATTGGGAGGAACAGGCCGCGAAGCCCTTTCAGCAAATAAAAGATCATGTTTTATTGAAGAAAAGTGCCCCTTTAAGTGAAGTCAATGACACTATTCTGCAAAAGTTTACTCCTGAATTCATTGACAAAATCGTAGATTTAATTCCGGAAGTATGGATTTCCTCTGATCCCGGAATCAGTAGGGATTTATACAGAGATTTCCTGAAATTACGTTTGAAAAATTCCTCAAAGTTTATTTCTGAAGCTGAAAATGCAAGAGAAAAACTGGTTTGAATATGCGGTAATCAGGCTTGTACCCAGAGTAGAGCGGGGCGAATATCTCAATATTGGTCTGGTTTTGTATTGTAAAAACCTAAAAAAAGTTTTATCAAAAACCTACCTTGACCACCGGAAAATAAGCTGTCTGTTTCCAAAAGTTGATTTTGAAGAACTTGAAAGCCATATTCTAGCATTTGAAAAAATTTGTAATGCTAGCCCAGATTCGGGTGTGATTGGTCAGCAAGATGCCCCATCTAGATTCAGGTGGTTAACCGCCAAACGAAGTACTATTATTCAAACCTCAGAAGTACATCCCGGTTTTTCCGATAACATTGAAAAAACTTTTGAAAAAATGTTTAATCAACTAGTCGCTTGATTTTTTTTCATTTCTTTTTTTTAATTAAAAGTCACTATTTTCTCCATTTGATACATTAAACGGTGGTCCACAATGCATTGACCTAAAAAATAGTAAATTAGCATTTTGTAATTTATTGTAGTTTTATTATATTTGCACCTCATTTTCAGTAAATGCCTCTTTTGCCTGAAAGAAGCCTCTTTGCACCTTTAAATTTTTATTAATTTTTTATAAAACTTAAAATGGATTTAATTAAATTTGTAGAATCAGAATTTTTGGCATCAAAAGCCGGGGTTCCTGATTTCAAGGCTGGTGACACAGTTAATGTTTACGTAAAAATCGTTGAAGGAAACAAAGAGCGTATTCAGCTTTATCAAGGTGTGGTTATTCAACGTAAAAACTATGGAACCACTGGTGAGACTTTCACCGTAAGAAAAATTTCTAATGGTGTAGGTGTTGAAAGAATTTTTCCTGTTTTGTCTCCTTCAATTGACAAAATCGAAGTGATCAGAAGAGGTAAAGTACGCAGAGCTAAATTGTATTACTTGAGAGGTAAACAAGGTAAAGCTGCAAGAATTAAAGAATTAAAAAAATAATTTTGTCAGAAATGACAATTTAAGATTTTAAGTAATAGCTTTTTCATAATTTGTACAAAAACGTCATCTCTCTGAGGTGACTTTTTTTTTACAAATAAATATTTCTGAAATGACTGAGTTTTTCAAATATCAGGGTACAGGCAATGACTTCGTAATGATTGACAATCGTCAGGGATTGATTAATCTTACAACAGAAGACATCGAAAAAGTGTGTCACCGGAGGTTTGGCGTCGGTGCCGACGGCCTCATAATGATTGAAAATATCGAAGGTTATGATTTCAAAATGAAATATTATAATGCCGATGGTCGGGAAGGTTCCATGTGTGGAAACGGCGGTCGTTGTGCAGTACAGTTTGCTTCGGATCTGAAGATTTTTAAAGATAAAACTTCGTTTTTGGCCGTGGACGGATCTCATGATTCTGAAATTAATGATGGGCTTGTTTTCCTTAAAATGATAGATGTTGAAAGTATCAAAGAAGAAGACGAAGGTTATTTTTTAAATACAGGGTCCCCTCATTTGATTGTTTTTGTAGAAAATATCGGAACAATTGATGTAAAAACCACCGGTGCTGCCATTAGATATTCCGAAAAATGGATGGCAAGAGGTGGTGTGAATGTCAATTTTACTGAAATTTTAGATTCGGGTCATATTAAAGTAAGAACCTACGAAAGAGGAGTCGAAGATGAAACCTATTCTTGTGGTACCGGAGTAACTGCCGCCGCAATTGTTTCAAATTACATAAAAAATTGCTCTGAAAAAATTAATATCGCTACCTTGGGTGGTGACCTGAAAGTTAGTTTTTCTAAATCTAATCCTTCAGATTATACTAATATTCACCTGATTGGACCTGCAAAATTTGTTTTTAAGGGTTATTTGTAATCATTTTTTGATTTTTTTTTGTAGAAAGACAATTTTTGTACTAAAATTGCATTCAAATTATAGAATTACCTCAGGAAACTCTCCGATTAGTAATTTCAAATATCAAATCTCTTTTAGATTTTTCAATCATTTGTTTTACAAACCCTCTGTTTTGTTTTCTTAAACAACATATTATATGTATCAACAAGACGACCTGAAGACCAAACTTCTGTCTGAATTAAAAAGTATTTGTGCTGATCTTAAAATAGATTATGACATGAGTGCTTCAAAAAAAGAAATTATCCAAACGATTATTGACAAACAGCCTAAAGATCAGGAAAATGCTGTGAAAAGTGTGCCAAAAGCTAAAGCTACTAAAACTGCTGAGCCTAAAGTCACCAAACCCAGGATAACCAAGGCAACTCCTTCAACCGTTGAGGCTGCACAGGAAGCTCCTCAGGTAGCAGAAGCACCAATAGAAAAAGTGGAGGAACCTACCCCTGAACCTGCCGCACCTGTTGCAACAGTTGAAAGTCCCAAGGAACAGGCACCCAGGCAAAGAAAACGTATCACCAGAATTGTTTCTGAAGATACAATGACTCCTTCCTTGTTTAATGCCGGCAATCCTTCTTCTGAAATCGCAAAAACTGAAGCAGCTGATTCAAAAGAAAACATTGAGGAAGGATTTGGTGGAAATATTGAAGAGGAAGAGACCATTCCTCAAATTGCCCTTACCGATGAGGTCGACCTTTCTGATATAGAGGTAGATATTCCTGATATTACAGATGAAGATTTGGGGCTATTACCCGATGATGAAATCAGTAAAGAACAAAGGCAGGAAGCCAAGAGGAAAGAAGACTATGCAAGGTCTATTCGTAAGCAATTCAATACCTTAGTAAAAGAGTTTGATGGATTAATCGAGAATACAGGAGTTTTGGAAATCATGAGTGAAGGAAGCTACGGTTTTCTTCGTTCGGCAGATTACAATTACCTTGCAAGTCCCGACGATATATATGTTTCTCCTTCTCAAATCAAACTTTTCGGACTTAAAACCGGTGATACCATCAAAGGTTCAGTAAGGCCACCAAAGGACGGTGAGAAGTATTTCGCCTTACTTAAGGTGATATCAGTAAACGGTAAGACTACTGAGGAAATCAGAGACCGGATTCCATTTGAATATTTAACACCTCTCTTTCCCCAGGACAAAATACATTTGAGCACCAGACCTGACATCATGTCCACCAGGGTTCTGGATTTGTTTTCTCCAATTGGAAAAGGACAGCGTGGAATGATCGTAGCACAGCCCAAAACCGGTAAAACCGTGCTTTTAAAAGAGATAGCCAATGCCATCACGATTAATCACCCAGAGGTTTATTTGATAATTTTGTTAATCGACGAACGCCCTGAGGAGGTAACCGATATGCAACGCAGCGTAAGAGCAGAGGTTATTTCTTCAACTTTTGATGAAACTGCCGATAAGCACGTGAAAGTATCGGGAATGGTGCTTGAAAAAGCAAAAAGATTGGTTGAGTCTGGTCATGATGTGGTGATATTACTTGACTCAATTACCCGTCTGGCCCGTGCCTATAATACCGTAATGCCATCTTCCGGAAAAATACTCTCCGGAGGTGTCGATGCCAATGCATTGCATAAGCCGAAAAGATTCTTTGGGGCGGCTCGTAAAATTGAAAACGGCGGCTCACTTACCATTGTGGCTACCGCGTTGATTGATACAGGTTCAAAAATGGACGAAGTTATTTTCGAAGAATTTAAAGGTACCGGTAACATGGAATTACAGCTTGACCGTCGTCTGGCCAATAAGCGTGTGTTCCCGTCAATTGATATCCTGGCTTCAGGTACACGTCGTGAGGATTTGCTAATGGACGCTGATGAGCTTAAAAGAGTATGGTTGTTGAGGAAGTTTATGGCCGACATGAACCCAATGGAGACTATGGAGTTTTTGTTGGATAAAATGAAAGGAACCAGAAACAACCAGGAATTTTTGATGACCATGAACCGATAAAATCAAAAAAAATATTGTAATAAAGGGGAGAGTAATGAATTACTCTCCTTTTTGTTTTTTATTGAAAAAATCTGTTACTTTTTGAAAAAAAAATGTCTAATTAATTGGGATTGTGAATTTTGTGTTAAATTGTAGTCCTAAAATCTTTTTCAATTTTTAACCCCATTCTATATCATGAACAGATTCTTGATACCACTATTAATCTTTCTGGGGTCATTGCTTTACAGTTGGTTTTGGAATTGTTATCGTCAACCACATTGTGGTGTTGGTGACCCGATTCCTGCCGAGCAAGTAATTTCAGCTGCACCTACAGTTGATAGTACAGCAACGGTTGATACCACGAAAGTTGTTATGACACCCGAGGAAAGCGTACTATTTGAACCTTTGGATGTTTATTTTGATTCCGGTAAATCTTCTATTAACAGAAGTGCTGAAATTGAAGCCTGGTTAGCTACAGCGAAAGCCTATCTTGCCAAAAATCCTTCTGAAAAACTGAGTGTTACCGGACATACCGATAGTGATGGTGACGATGCCTTTAATCAGGCTTTGTCAGAAAAAAGAGCCAAACTTGTAAAAAGTATTTTAATAAAAGATGGCTTTGCAGCGGAGGCTCTTGTAACTGATGGCAAAGGTGAATCTGAGCCTATGGTTGCCAACGATTCCCCTGAAAATAAATCAAAAAACAGACGTGTTTCAATCAGACTTATAAAATAGTAACATTAAAAAAGATATCAAAATGGAAAATATTTCTTGTTTATTAAAAAACTTCCCCTGGGATTTATTCTTGTTTTTACTTGGCCTTGGGCTATTATTGTGGTGGTTACTTTCAAGCCTGATTGGTGGTCGTTTAAAGTCACACGCCGCCGAGTTACAGGATAGAATTAATTTTTTAGAGGGAGAACTGGAAGCGTGCCGTAAATCAAAAGTTGCTGCTACTGTTGAAGCTCCCAAGGTTTCGGCAGAAGCAGGTATTTCGGCTGGAGCCGCTGGTGTTGCTGCTGCATCTTTAGCTCCAAAAGCAAAAAATACTAAAAAAGACGATTTGAAAGTAGTGGAAGGCATCGGGCCCAAAATTGAGGAATTATGCCATAATGCCGGGATTTATACTTTTGCTGAATTGGCCGACACTCCTGTTGAGAAAATTAAGGCAATTCTGGATGCTGCAGGTCCAAGATTCCAAATGCATGATCCTTCTACCTGGCCTCAGCAATCGGCTTTGGCTCGTGACGGCAAATGGGATGAGCTTAAAAAATGGCAGGAGGAACTAAATAAAGGTAAAGCCTGATATTTTTTGTTAAATATTATTTGGAAAACGAGGGGAAACCCTCGTTTTTTGTTTATCAGGAGACTAGTTCTCCGGTCTCTGTAAAATATCAGAATGATACTTTTTAGCTTATAATTAATGGACATAAAGATTAAGGAAAAAATTAGCAAGATAAACACTTTTGTTTTTGATGTGGACGGTGTATTTACCGATGGTACTATACTGGTTGGTGAAAATGATATTCAACGCACTTTTAGTGTCAGGGATGGGTATGCTGTACAAATGGCTGCCAATCAGGGTTATAAGATGGCGGTTATTTCAGGAGGAAAACAAGAAAGTATAAAGAAAAGGTTAACCGGGTTGGGTATAAAAGATGTTTTTCTTGCAGTCGCTACAGACCAAAAACCAGTTGTCTTTGAGAAATTTTTAAATGACAATTTGATAAAAGAAGATGAAGTACTTTATATCGGCGACGATATTCCTGATCTGTTATTGATGCAAAAATACAGGGTCTTTTCGTGTTGCCCACAAGATTCAACCCCTGAAGTGATTGAAATAGCTGATTATATTTGTGAAAAGTGTGGAGGGAAAGGAGCAGTAAGAGAGGTGATTGAACTGGTCATGAAATACCAGAAAACCTGGATGATAGGGTTTTGAAAAGAATCCAAACTGTTGACCTTGAAATTTTCATCAAAAAATCCACAGTTTGGTAATTTAAAATCAAAGATTTTCCAGATTTTTTCTGTACCGGTTTGAAACCTTCACCATTTCATTGACTTTGGCAATCGCGATTTCGTAGCCACGTGCATTGCCGGTTACTTTCATAATAGCATTGGCATTAAGCACAATATTTTTATGGAATTTAATAAACTGGGGATGATGACTTAATTCGTCTCTTACTTCTTTTTCCGGAATATTAATGATTGATTTATCTATTCCAAATGGATTTTGATAGTAAAACTCCGAAGTATTTTCATTGATTTTTGCATAAATCAATTGATTAGGTATCAAACTTAGCTTTTCACCATTGCCCAAAAAGACCAATATTTTCAAAGGATTCTCAGAATTGATGATATTTTTTGATGCAAGTTCCGCATTTAAGTTTTCAGCCTTCCTCGTGAATTTATTGGTATGCATACTTTCCTGAACATAAATAAAAATAATAATAGGAATTAATGAATAGGCAAAAAACAGCAAACTATCCACAGGAAAAGAAAAGCCGGACAGCGGAATGGTGTTCCAGTAAATGCCAAGTCCGAAAAATATTAAAAATGACATCAAAATTGACTGAAAAAGTTGCTTAGAGCCTGTCCAGTGGTGTTCATCATAAAATGGTTTGGCCAAAAGCGGGAATATAAATTCACATATAAGCATTAGCCCGAGAGCGATTAGTCCGGAAATTGAAATAGCCATATTCCTGGGCTCTGTTTCAAGAAAACTCATTCCAAAAGGCTTGATTACGTAAAGAACGAGAAAAATGATGGTTGCAATCGCCACCGAATGTAATAGGCCCCTGATTGATAGTGTAGAAGAATGATAAGGCTTTTTAAAAGTATTTAAAGCTGAGTTAACAGAGCTTTTGATTTTATTAAGAAAAGACATTTTTTTATTGATTAAATTACTCAACAAAAGATTTTCAAAAATTATACCACAAACATATAACGGTAAAATTTGTTAATCTTTATGTTAAAAATGTTAAATTTATTACGTTTTTTTGTCATTCTAACGTATTTAGATAAATTTTTTTGTAAAACTTATAAAATATAAAATGAAATTATCCTCAAAAAAAGTAGTTGTTATTCTTTTTGTATCAGTTATTACTTTTAGCAAAACCCAGGCACAATCCCTAAAAACAGCTCTTGACTCTCTTAGTTATGCCATTGGAATAAATGTTGGAGACAATATCAGAAATCAAAAATTAAGTGTTAATGCTGACATTTTGGCAAAAGGCATTAAAGATGCCATGGCAAATAATAAAGGTATTATGACTTCAGAATCATCGAGTGCATTTATCCAATCTTATTTTCAAAGAGAAAGTGAAAAAGTAGGTATCGAAAATAAAACCAAAGGAGAGGCGTTTTTAGCTCAGAACAAAACCAAACCCGGTGTGACTACTCTTAACAGTGGTCTCCAATATAAAATTCTGAAAACTGCGGAAGGCTCAAAACCTGCTGCTTCGGATAGGGTAAAAGTACATTATCATGGAACGTTGATTGACGGTACAGTTTTTGATAGCTCAGTAAACAGGGGAGAGCCTGCTACGTTTGGCGTTACACAGGTGATAAAAGGTTGGGTTGAGGCCCTACAATTGATGACTGTTGGCAGCAAATGGACGCTTTACATACCTTCTGAACTAGCTTATGGAATGCAGGCACCTCCAACCATCGGACCAAATCAGGTTTTGATTTTTGACGTTGAATTGATTGAAATTGTTAAATAGAACGTTTTTTGCAAAAAAACAAATTATGAAAAAGACATTATTAACCTGGCTTGGTTCAGTAGCGGTATTTTTTGCTGTAGCTCAGTCGGAGACTCCCAAATACAGTTATTCTGATTTAGAGCCAACTGCCGCTCAAACCAAAGTTCAGGCCTTTGTGACTCAATTTTTAAACAACTATCATTACAGTAAGTTTTCGATTGATGACTCACTTTCTGCAAAAGTTTGGAAAAGCTATATTGATAATGTCGATGGCTCAAGGGCTTATTTTACAGAATCTGAAATCAAAGGTTTTGACAAATATCAATATAAAATTGATGAATCACTGCTGTCAGGCGATGTAGATCCGGCCTTTGAGGTTTTTAATCTTTACAGAAAAAAATATAAAGACCGCCATGCTTATATCAAAAATCTTTTGAGTAAACCTTTGGATTATACTACCAATGATACTTATGAAGTAAACCGCTCAAAAGCTCCCTGGGCAAAGACCGAAGCCGAACTGGATAAGATTTGGGACAAGATAATTTTGAGTCAGGCTTTGAGTTTGAAACTTGGTGGCAGTTCAGATAGTGCTATCGTTGCTACTTTAAATAAACGCTACGATATGTACGAAACCAGGGTATTGAAATGGAGGTCGGAAGATGTTTTTCAGACGTTTGTAAACTCATTCACTGAATCCATCGACCCTCATACTTCTTATATGATTCCGAGTACTGCTGCTCAGTTCAACATCGAAATGAGCCAGTCATTGGAAGGCATTGGTGCTACGCTTCAAAACGAGGGTGACTTTGTGATGATTAAAGAGATTATACCAGGCGGGCCATTGTTTAAAAGTGGGCAGGGGAATAAAAACGACTATATTGTTGCGGTGGCTCAGGGGGATGAAGGTGAATACCAGGATATTATCGGATGGTTGACCGACGATGCAGTAAAACTGATTAGAGGCAAAAAAGGTACTATCGTTCGGTTGAAATTGCTGGCTTCGGATGCTCCGGCGGGCACAGAACCCAGGATTTTGAGACTTGAAAGAGAAAAAATCAAATTGGAAGAAGCTGTTGCTCAATCCAAAATCATTGATATAAAACACGATAAAAAGGATTATAAAATTGGATTGGTAGAAATCCCAATGTTTTATCGTGATTTTGAAGATGCCAGAAAAGGCGGAGATTTTCAGTCCACCACCAAAGATGTGAAGAAGTTTTTGCTTGACTTTAAGGAAAAAGGTGTAGATGGGGTTTTGATAGATTTAAGAAATAATGGTGGAGGCTCACTGACCGAGGCCATAAATCTAACCGGACTGTTTATTAGTGAAGGACCGGTAGTACAGCGTCGTAGTTCACGCCAGAAAGTGGATGTGGAATATGACACCGAAAAGGAAGTAGTTTATAGCGGTCCACTGATGATATTGCAAAACAGATTTTCTGCTTCTGCATCTGAAATCTTTGCCGGGGCTATCCAGGATTATAAAAGAGGAGTAATAGTAGGAGAGAGATCTTACGGAAAAGGTACTGTACAGCAATTGGTTGATTTGGACCAATTTTTAAATTCTCCTAGAAGTGCTTCTCGTAGTGGTAGAGGTTCTGTGGCCGGCACCGGTAACGCTGCAGTAGGGGTAGGTTTTGAAAATAAAGAAAGATATGGACAGTTGAAGCTTACTACAGAGAAATTTTACCGAATTACCGGAAATAGTACTCAATTAAAAGGTGTTGAGCCTGATATTCAGTTGCCATCTCCATTTGATCCTGATGAAATGGGTGAAAGCTCCCAGCCGACTGCCTTACCTTATGATCAGGTTGACCAGTCGGAATATATCAAGCAAGGTAATATTACCGACAAGCTGATTAATAAGCTTAATTTCAGGTTTCAATCAAGGCTCAAAACAGATCCGAACTTAAAGGATTTGGTCGAAGAGCTGGAAGAATATAAAATCCTGAAAGAAAAAAATGAGTATTCACTCAATTATGAAATCAGGAAAAAAGAAAAGGAAGATTCGGAAAAAAATAGAAAAGCAGTAAAGAAAATCAGTAAGTCAAACGGTTCCTCGAGTGATGATGATGTTTATCTTACTGAATCGGAAAAGATTTTGTGTGATTTGATTTCAAATTCGAAATAAGATTAATAAAAAACCCCGGACCAGCCGGGGTTTTTTATTGACGAGATTTTATTTTTTTCTTTCTATAGTAAACCTGATCAGATTTTTTAGCGATGTTCTGAAAGGTGTATCTTTAAAGTCATCAAGTATTTCATTGGCTTCATCCACAAACTTATGCATGACTTTTTCGGTATATTCAATTCCTCCCGATGATTTTACATAGGCAATGACCTCCTGAACTTTTGCAGGCTTGTCAGATTCATTTTTAATAAGATTGATGATTCGCCTTTTTTCAAGCCAGGAGCTTTTGTTGAGTGCATATATCAAAGGCAAAGTCATCTTTTTTTCTTTGATGTCTATTCCGGTGGGTTTACCAATCTCATCTGTTCCAAAGTCAAACAGGTCATCCTTGATTTGAAATGCCATCCCTATTTTTTCACCTAAAAGTCTTGCCTTTTCAATGATTGCTTCAGTGGCACCTGTCGATGCCGCCCCCACCGCACAACAGGAAGCTATGAGAGAGGCAGTTTTTTGTCTGATAACCTCAAAATAAATATCTTCAGTAATATCCAGCCTTCTAGCTTTTTCAATCTGCAGCAGTTCGCCTTCCGACATCTCTTTTACAGCATTATTGACGATCGCCATCAGATTAAAGTCCTGATGTTTGATACTCAAATCAAGGCCTTTCGTAAGTAAAAAATCACCAACTAAAACCGCTATTTTATTCTTCCATAATGCATTTACAGAAAAGAAGCCTCTCCTGTAATTAGACTCGTCAACTACGTCATCATGTACCAGTGAAGCAGTATGAACCAACTCAATCAATGTAGCACCACGATAAGTAGGCTCAGCAATTTCACCAATAGTGCCGGCACTCAAAAAAACAAACATAGGTCTTATTTGCTTTCCTTTGCGGTGGATGATATACTTCATGATTTGGTCAAGAAGCATCACATTAGTCCTCATAGATTCACGAAACTTCTTCTCAAAGTTTTTCATCTCGGAGGCTATAGGTGCCTGTATTTCATCGATTGATAGGGTCATTAAGTTAAATACACTCAAAAAAGAGTTAAATGAAGGTTCAGCTTAGAAATAGCAAATTTATATTATTTAACAGAAATTTGAGACATTTTGTTAAAATATTAATCCGGTTTTTGTTCGGATAATTCAAAAATGCCTTTTCATTTACTTAATTTTCCAAATTATCGAAATATTATTTTGGAATTGCTTAAAGTATAATTTATTTTGCATTTTTTAATTTAATAATCAGTCCATTACACGAAAGATTTTTTCCTGACAAATTTAGCGAACAAATAGGCCCGACAAATTAGTCGGGTTTTATTTTTGGTATTAATCCCTTATTTTTGGGACATATTATACCAAAGATAATTTTGAGCCAGCCAGACGTCACCATAATCAAATATAATGCAGGAAACATCATGTCGGTGATATATGCTCTGGAACGCATCGGAGCATCTTATGAATACACCGATGATCCTGAAAAAATCATTCAAGCTCAACGAATCATTTTCCCCGGTGTGGGTGAAGCAGGTTCGGCTATGAAAAGTATCATTGAGTCAGGTTTGGATCAACTAATACCCACCTTAAAGCAACCATTTTTAGGTACTTGCGTAGGTATGCAGCTGCTTTGCCGGTATTCAGAAGAAAGTAACACCAAATGTCTTGGAGTATTTGAACTTGATGTTTTGAAGTTTCCTAAAACTCCAGGCTTCAAAATACCACAAACCGGGTGGAACGATATTTTTGAGCTTAAATCAGAGCTTTTTTCCGGACTGAAAGAAAATGATTTTGTGTATTACAATCATGGTTATTATGCCCCAGTTTCAAAATATTCTATAGCCAAGACCGATTACGTTTTGGAATATTCGGCGGCATTGCAGAAAGACAATTTTTATGCTTGTCAGTTTCATTCAGAAATCAGCGGAAAAGTAGGACAAAAGATATTTGAGAACTTTATTAAATTATGATACAAATTATTCCGGCCATTGATATTATTGATGGAAAGTGTGTGAGGTTAAGCCAGGGCGATTATTCTCAGAAAAAAACTTATTTTGAAAATCCGCTGGAAGTGGCTAAAATGTTTGAAGATGCCGGCTTAAAAAGATTGCATCTGGTAGATTTGGATGGAGCCAAAAATAAGAAAATTACCAATGCCAAAGTACTTGAAAACATAGCGTCAAAAACCAAATTAACCATAGATTTTGGAGGAGGTGTACAGTCTGAAGAGGATATCCGGCTGGCATTTGATTGTGGAGCAGCACAAGTTACTGGTGGAAGTGTAGCTGTAAAAAAGCCTGAAATGTTTGATAAATGGCTGAGTCAATACGGTGGTGACAGGATAATATTAGGTGCCGATGCCAGGAATGAAAAGATTGCTGTCAGTGGCTGGGAAGAAGACTCAGGCGTATGGGTTTATGAATTTATAGAAAACTGGCTCAAAAAAGGAATAAAATATACCATCAGTACCGATGTGGCCAAAGATGGGCTTTTGCAGGGACCTTCTTTTGATTTATATAAAAAAATACAGGATCAATTTCCGGAATTAAATATAATTGCAAGTGGTGGAGTAAGCTCAATGAAAGACCTGGAAGAGCTTGCCGAAATGAATATTTATGGCGTGATTGTAGGAAAAGCTATTTATGAAGGCAGAATTTCGTTGAATGAAATATCAAAAAGATTTTTATGAGCAATGCATTACAAATAGATGGCTATGAAATAAGCACTGAGCATAGCAGATTGCAGTTCGATGTAATTCATGGCTTTTTGACTGCAAGTTATTGGTCTGCTGGCATTCCCATGGATACGGTAAAAAGGGCCGCTGAGAATTCATTGTGTTTTGGAATATACAAAAAGGAAACGCAGGTTGGCTATGCCCGAATAATTTCAGATTATGCCACATTTGCCTATTTGGCTGATGTTTTTGTGCTGGAATCAGAACGTGGTAAGGGTTTATCGAAATGGCTGGTAGAAACAATCAGAAATCATCCCGATTTACAAAGACTCCGACGTTGGATGCTTATTACCCGTGATGCCCACACTCTATATGAGAAATTTGGTTTTGAGATTGCTCAAAATCCTGAAAATATTATGCAAATAGCCAGACCAAACATTTATTCAGAATTAAATTAATAGACTTAAGATGCTGACCAAAAGAATAATCCCTTGTCTCGACATAAAGGAAGGCCGAACCGTAAAAGGTACCAACTTTGTGGATCTACGCGATGCGGGTGATCCGGTTGAACTCGCTTCAATTTATGCTGATCAAGGTGCTGATGAGTTGGTTTTTTTAGATATCACCGCTACGGTAGAAGAAAGAAAAACCCTTTTGGAGCTCGTGAAAAAAGTGGCTCATGCAGTAAATATACCTTTTTGTGTGGGAGGAGGAATTGGCAGCATCAGTGATGTTTCGAAATTATTAAACGCCGGTGCCGACAAGGTTTCCATCAACTCTTCTGCTGTAAGAGACCCTCAATTGGTCTATGATCTGGCCAAAGAGTTTGGTAGTCAGTGTATTGTGGTAGCAATTGATACCAGACATGTAGCAGGAGTGGACATCGTGCATACTCATGGCGGTAGAAAACCTACCTCTCTGATTACCCAGGAATGGGCAAGAAAAGTTGAAGATCTTGGAGCAGGAGAAATCTTGCTTACATCAATGGATGCCGATGGAACAAAAAATGGGTTTGCTTTGGATATCACCCGTGAGGTTTCCCAATCATTGCATATTCCGGTAATAGCCTCGGGTGGGGCAGGTACTATGGAGCACTTTTTAGAAGTATTTACTGCCGGGTACGCCGACGCAGGCCTTGCCGCAAGTATTTTTCATTTTGGAGAGATTCCAATACCTCAATTAAAATCTTTTCTAAAAGAAAAAGGGCTCCCCATCAGGCTTTAATTTTTTAAAAATAAATATTTAGAATATTATCTAAATAGTATTTATTCTCCGAACTTCGCTAAGTTTTTAAACAGACAAAAACACTGAAAGTGCAAAAAAGTAAAAATTAGGACAGTTTTTTGAAAAACTATTACCTTTAAATCGTTTTTTTGATAATTTTCTTGAAACTTATTTCAATTTTTGTATTTTTACCTGATTACTCCAAAAAATCTGAATACTGACATTTTGCCATGTTTTTATTTAGTGGCATTAGGTTTGACTTAGGTTGTTTTACCAATAAAAAAATTTAAACTGTTTGATAAGAAAATTCCTATTGCCAGTTTGACAGAAAAAACATATTTAATGCTCGATTTTGATAAATATTTAGATTTAGGGCTTTCAGGAAAAAATATTGAAAGTGTGGAGATGATTGAAATCGCTCCACCGGATGAGGTTATGGAAGATGACAATAATCTTCCCGGAGAACTTCCAATTTTACCTTTAAGGAATACTGTCCTGTTTCCCGGAATCGTAATCCCGGTAACAGTCACACGTACCAAAGGCACCAAACTTGTAAAAAAAGCCTATAAAGGAGATAAAACTTTGGGAATAATTGCCCAGGTTAGGCAAACTTCAGAGGAACCCACCTCTGATGACCTTTACAAAGTGGGTACCATTGCTCATATCATTAAAATGATAGTGCTTCCAGATGGTAACGTAACCATCATCCTTCAAGGCAGAAGAAGGTTTAAAGTAAATTCGTTTCTGAAAGAAGAGCCTTTTTTGAGTGCTTCCGTAGAATATATTGAAGATAAATTTCCGAATCCAAAACGTAAGGAAACCAAAGCACTAATTTCCAGTCTTAAGGAAGCAGCCTTAAATATTCTTAATCTGAATCCAGAAATACCCCGAGATGCTCAGATTGCGATTAACAATATTGATACACCCAATTTTCTTACGCATTTCCTTTCATCAAATCTGAATATCGGAATTTCGGATAAACAGTTATTGCTTGAAACTTTTGATGGTTATGAGCAGGCTACTAAATTATTGGAGCATATGCTCAAGGAAATTCAGGTATTGGAAATCAAAAAAGATATTCAAAGCAAAGCTTCTTCCGATATCGATCAGCAGCAAAAAGAGTACTATCTGAGGCAGCAAATCAAAGTGTTGCAGGAAGAGCTGGGAATGGATACACCTGATCAGGAAGTTGAAAAACTAAGAGCCAAAGGAGCCAAGAAGAAATGGTCACCTGAGGTAAACGAGCATTTCAACAAAGAACTCAACAAAATCATGCGGATGAACAACATGGCTCCCGAATACGGGGTTTCATTGGGTTATGCCGAATTGTTGGTCGATCTGCCATGGGGTGAGGTTAGTAAAGATAATTTTTCACTTTCCCGTGCTAAGAGGATTCTCGATCAGGATCATTTTGGATTGGAAAAAGTGAAAGAACGAATCATCGAATACCTAGCAGTTTTGAAGCTCCGAAACGACATGAAGGCTCCATTACTTTGTCTTTATGGTCCTCCGGGGGTGGGAAAAACCTCGCTTGGAAAGTCTATCGCCAAGGCCTTGGGAAGACAATATGTAAGAATGGCTCTGGGTGGTGTACATGATGAAGCTGAAATTCGAGGGCATAGAAAAACTTACATAGGTGCTATGCCAGGGAAAGTGATTCAGAACATTCAAAAGGCAAAAACGGGAAATCCTGTTTTTGTGCTGGACGAAATTGATAAAATATCCAGAGATCACAGAGGGGATCCTTCGAGTGCATTGCTTGAAGTGCTTGATCCTGAACAAAATGTGGCTTTTAAAGACAACTATCTGGAAGTAGAATACGACCTGTCAAAAGTATTATTTATTGCTACAGCTAATTCTCTGGATACCATACAACCTGCACTTCGTGATCGTATGGAAATCATTGAGCTCAGCGGTTATACCGTAGAAGAGAAGCTTGAAATAGCCAAAAGGCACCTGCTGCCCAAGCAAATTGAAGCTCATGGACTCGGTCAGGGCATGATTAAACTTACCAACGGAGCTATAGTTAAAGTAATTGAAGGCTATACCCGTGAGTCAGGTGTAAGAAGTCTTGAGCACAAAATTGGGTCTGTGGTGAGGAAAATTGCTAAGTCAATCGCAATGGATGAGGCTTATAGCCCTGTAATAAAAGATGCCGATATTGTAAAATTGCTGGGTCAGCCCATTTTTGATAAAGATCTGTATGAAGGAAATGCTCTGGCAGGAGTAGTCACAGGCTTGGCCTGGACTCCGGTTGGAGGTGATATTTTGTTTATTGAGTCTAATCTCAGCAAAGGTAAAGGGCAGCTTACCCTTTCAGGTCAACTGGGTGATGTGATGAAGGAGTCGGCGATAACAGCACTTTCTTATCTGAAATCTCATGCCGATAACATTGGAATAGATTACAGGACATTCTCAAATTACGACCTCCATATTCATGTTCCGCAGGGTGCTGTACCAAAAGACGGTCCTTCAGCGGGGATTACTATGCTTACCTCCATGGCTTCGATTTTTACACAGAGAAAAATCAAAAAAGATATCGCTATGACTGGTGAAATTACCCTCAGAGGAAAGGTGTTGCCGGTGGGTGGTATTAAGGAAAAAATCCTTGCAGCCAAGCGGGCTAATATCAAGGAAATAATCATGTGTTATAAAAATCGGAAAGATGTAGAAGAAATAGGGGAGGAATATACCAAAGGCCTTACTTTCCATTATGTTGATTATGTGGAGGAAGTATTGGAAGTGGCACTTTTGAAAGAAAAAGTTAAAAATCCTATAGTTTTTAGTTTTCCTGAGGAAAAAAACAAAGAAATACCTGCAGTAATGACCCTTCAATAAAGAAAAAGCGACAAGTCAATAACCTGTCGCTTTTTTGTTTTATTAATCAATTTATTCGTATTCGGCATAAAGCCTTCCGTTGGATGTCTGTAAAAAATCTTCAAATTTAATATCTTCTTGTTTCAGAAATCCCTGCTGAGGTAGCTTGCCATCGGCCACCATTTCAACTACACCGGCAATTCCGGCTGCAGTTGTCCATGAAATTGCTCTCCAGTGAATGCCGTCTATTTCTATCGGGGTAAATGCCTTATAATATTCTTCCCGGCCAATTTTGTTATTTTTCCAACCTTCCACCACTGCATAAACATATACCACGTCGTCCTGAACTGGTGGTTTAGCATTGGTTAATATTCTTTCCAGCTCTTGTCTTTCTTCCTTCATTATCAATTCATAAAGCAGAAATTTCATAAGTTTGGCATGACCGGGGTACCTCATGGTTTTATAATTTAGGGTGTCAACTTTACCTTCGTAAGTTTCACACATCGTCCCTAATCCACCAGATGTGCTGAATGCTTCAAATTCCTGTCCTCCGATATAAATTTTTTCCAGCCCATCAAGAGCGGGCACCATTTTCTTGACACCATTATGAATCACTTCGCAATCATTGATATATTCATTGATAACCCCCGCAGGTGACCAGGTAAAGGAATAACCCAGCAAGCCGTTTGGATATTGAGGCAGGGCTCCTACCCTGAGTTCAATATCCCGAAGTTTGTCAAATCTGCCACATAAGTCGGCTCCAACAATCCCAATAAAACCGGGGGCCAGACCGCACTGCGGAGCCATTAGGCCCCTCGAAGTTTTAGCCAGCTCTCTGATCGCATTGGTGGTCGAGACATCTTCAGTGAGGTCAAAGTAGTGCAAACCTTTTTGATGAGCCACGGTGGCGATGGTTTTGTTGAGGTAAAATGGCATACAACTTACTACCGCTTCAAAGTTTTCGAAAGTTTTTTCAAGAAAATCGCTGTCAGAGCTGTCTCCTTGCAAAACTTCAAAAGGAAGTGGTAAGTCGTAATGTGGTGGATTTTTGTCGAGACCGGTTACTTTAAATCTTTTGGATAATAAAATTCCAACTAAAGATCCCACTTTGCCCATACCGATAACCAAAACGGAAGAGCCTTCTGAGAAAGTTCCCATAAAAAATAGTTTGTATTGATGATGATTAGTGTATTGCGACGTGCCGCAAAAAATAAAAATAAAAAGGGAGTATCAGAACCTAAAATCGGGAACAAAAGAACACGCACTACGCAGGTAGGCGAGTCTGGCCAGGTAAAAATGTAGGTCTGCAAACAATAATTTAAAGGTTAGTAATGCGAATTTAATAATTTTTTTTAAAAATGGATAATTATTAAAAAAAATACAGAAAAAAATCAATTAACTATACCGAAAAACTTTCACCGCAACCACAGGTACGGGTGGCATTGGGATTTTTAAACTGAAAACCTTTCCCATTAAGACCGTCGGAATAATCTAATTCAGTGCCTATAAGGTATAAAAGGCTTTTTTTATCGACAAAAATCTTAACACCTTTGTCTTCAAATACATGGTCGTTGGGTTGTTCAGAAGCATCAAACGCCAGATCATACATCAGTCCGGAGCAACCTCCGCCTTCTACAGCCACTCTGATTCCATACCCTTCAGTTTTGCCTTCTTTAGCCTGTAACTCAAGTATTTTATTTTTCGCTTGTTCTGAAACTACTATCATCCTAAACCTTTTTTCTTAACTTTATATTTAACTTCAAATTAATGGTAAAAGTTTCATGGCAACTGCATTAAGGTCTAAAAGGAAGCTTGATCAATTATTTCCGGAAAATGCACCGGAAACAAATTTTAAGTTTTATGAAGAAAACAGGGAAGAATTCAAAACCGGAGATTTGCTGTTTTTTTCAGGAAACCATTGGCTGTCAGGACTTATCAGGTGGCGAAGTAAAAGTGCCTGGAGCCATGTAGGGATGGTGCTGAGGATTGATGAAATGAACAGGGTATTTTTGGTTGAAAGTATCATTGAAAACGGTGTCAGACTTTTACCCCTCTCTTTTGTTTTTAAAGATTATGGTGGCGACAATAAGCCTTACGATGGTCGTGTGGCATGGACCCGGCACAAGTTTCTTGAACAGAATCAGGAGTATGCCCTGAAATTGAAAGAATTTTGTATGGATAACCTTTCCAAGCAATATGACCGGAAAGAATATTGGCGGATACTCTGGAGGTCATTTATAGGTAGAAAGAAGTTTTTTTCTGATGATAAATTCACTTGTGCAGAGTTCGTTTTGGAAGCTTTTAAGTACGCACATATCGAGCTTCCTAAAGAAAGAGGGGTGTTTATTAGTCCGGGAGCTTTTTGGCGTATCAAGGATTTAGAAATGAGAAGAATTCTCATTTGAAAACGCATTTCAAAAGGGTACAAAGTTAAACATTGGCAAAGCCCGGTAAATAATCCCGGATTTTTTTTCTCCCAAATAGGTGCCGGCGACATTTACACCTATTCCGGTTTTTATTCCAAATATTCTAAAGACTAAAAGGTTTTTGACTAGGACTTTACTTTCAAATATTACACTTTTTAGGTCTTTTACAGGTTGATTGTCAACAGTTATTTCTTTTTGATAGAGATGTGTCCATGCTACTTTCTGACCTATTGCAAACTGAGGCCTAAACCATTTTGAATTAGTTTTTAATAATTTGTTTTCAAAATCATGCATCCATCCGGTTGAGATGTATTCGTTGTAACTGGTCTCGGTGAGTGCCAGGCCTGAAAATCCATCGGTATTTCCTGAAGAAAAGAGGTTGAGAGGCGTGGCAAGATTGTTAAATAAAAATGGAAAAGGAAGGGAGCCGGTACTATAACCTGCCGAGAGGTTTAGGTAACTTTTTCCTATCCTTTTTGTTTTGAATTGTTGTATAATATGAAAGTTTGATTTTGTAAAGTGTTTATTTTCTGAATTATACGGTTGGTAAAAACTAAAATTAAACCTAAAGACCGGGAAGTTCTGAATGATTTGTGTTTCCATAAATCCAATCCTGTTGATTTTTTCTTTGAAAGCAAACCGCACACTTACTCCTGAAATAAAATGTTCATACCGCCTGATATTCCCATCTCCAACTGTATAGTTTAAAGGTATTCTTGATTCGAATTCCTGGAAAAACCTGATTTGCGTATAATTTAATGGCTTAAAAAATAGGCCTGCACCCACTTTCCGGTATTCATCCATCCAGTATTTCCCTGTTCCAAGGTTTAAATTTACTGGTAAAGGATATAAAATATTGGGCAGCAAAACAGGATTTTGGCCGGGTCTCTGCAGGTCTTTTGCATAATAGAGCTCAATCTTATTATACCTGTCTCTTGTAAAATGGAAAGTTGTGTTCAGGTTGTATTTAAATGATTTGTCTGAAATTCCGTACCCGAGCGAGCCAAATATTTTCAATCTGGGATTATGAATCATCGAATTTTGAAATCCTAATGCCGGCCTGATATTTTCATGTTGATTTACCAGTGACTGGCCGGTTAAAATATCTATTTTTCCTACCGGAATCACTCCCTGAATAAACGGCGTGGCAAGTTTCAGTGCGGGAACGAAGAAATTCTTAAGAAATGGTTTCTCCAGATTTTTTTTGGAAACCAAATAAGCGTTGTTTTCTAAAAGCGTCAAATCAATTGGTCTTAACTTTTCGAAATTCTCTTTTGAAATGGTATCGGCTTTGGGCAAAACTTGCCTTGTAGTTCCATCAAACTGTACGTCATTCAGGTCAAAATCTAGTGATAAACCATACAAAATAAAATCCTGAACCAGATGAAAAGTACCTGTCAATTGTTTGGAAACCATGTGGTATTTCAGTTCAAATTTCCTGGTCTGTGGAATCCAGCGGTCTTTAATTTTCTGATAATGATGCTTTATGCTAAAACCCACAATCTGACTGGTGTCAGCATTAGTTGCTGTAAAATCTACAATGGCCCAGTCATGCTGAATAATACTGATACTCCCCTTCAATGCATTTTGATTTCCGTTTTTTCGGGACCAGAATTCAATTACATACAAGCTGTCTTTGCCCAGCAATAAGGTGTCGTTTATTTCAAGGTTATAGATATTGAAGTATCCTGGATATACAGGATTTAAGTAATACCGGATGTTGTTTAGGTCGCTGAGCCCGCCTGAGGCTGTGAGGTTATTGAGGTTGAGTTGAAAATCTTTGTTATAAAAGCTGAAAGGGCTTATGTCAGGATTGACAGCTAAGTCAAGGGGAAACTGTCTGGGATATGTTGAGATAGATTTTTCTACAATTTCCTTTCTCTGATGATTTTTCTGGTAGATTTTACCGATATTTTCTAAAAGAATTAAATTGCTGCTTTTGGGTCCTTTGACGGTATCCTTAACGGTTACAAATGCGTTTTCGAGGTCGAGTCTATATTTGGAATAATTTTCGGATTTAAATTTTTCAATATTTTCCGGTTTGTTTTTCTCTGAATTTTGCCACACTTTCCTCAATATTGTTTCTGCCGGATTTTCACCCGGTTTTACGGTCAGTTCTTTTAGGTCTGAAGAAGGAGCAAGTCTGAAAACAATAAAATTGTCACCAGACAATATTATGGTTTCGGGTTCAAAACCTACACTTGAGGCGGTAAGACGAAGGTTTTTATATTTCGATGTTAGCTTGAACCTTCCTGTGGAGTCAGACTGGATTCCAATAAATCGTGTTTTGTCCTGGATATTAGCATAAGGTATGGGTTTGCTATCGTTTTTTGATAAAACTACACCTTCAATAGTAAGTTGAGCGTTTGTCGGAAAATTAAAAAGCAAAAATATTATCAAAACAAAATTTGCCTGGTTTAAGACAAACTTATCAATGATCGGATAGAGCAGTTTTGGTTTTTGTAGAAATGGACTCAACAATTTTTTCGATATATTTAAAACCATCTCTAAAACGGTCTTTTTCAAGTAAAATTGTCTCACAAAAGGCTATGTATCTGATGTATAATAGTTTTTTCTGAGAAATCTCTCCGGTTTTGGGTTTGTAAAATGGAAGTTGCAAAAAGAGAGCAATTCTTTTCCCAATATAATTAAACCACCAAAATTTTCTCAATCTTGATATTAGAGATGAAGTTCCTGTCTGCTCTTTATAGATTAAATCGTAAATCAGGGTAAAAACATCTGCCTGCCCAAAACCATAAGTCATGTTTTCCAATCGTTCCCAGGTGATTCTGTTTTGCGTTGTGAAGTGATTAAAGCTAATTTCGTTTGAATAATAAATTTTATAACCTAATAGTCTGGTAATCAAGCATATTTCTGAGTCATCCCCTGCTGTTTGTTTGTTGCCGATTCTACCGACGCAATAGGGAATCCAATTGGTCTCGTACAGGTCTTCGTAAATCTTTTTTCTGATACTCATACCTGCCCCTGGAACCAGAGCATATTTTGTGACATCAACAAAGCTACCCTCATAGAGTTTTCCGATAGCAAATGCTAACTGATTTTCCTCAAACCACTGGGGCGGAGTTTTCTCGAAATCGCCGGTACCTGCACAACCTACCAACCCTATTTCTTCGTTTTTGAAATAATTGTAAGTCTTTGAAATCCAGTCTTTTTCAACTCTGTTGTCGTCATCTACAATACACAAGATATCGTATTTTGCCCCCAGAATACTTGTTTTTCGGGCATAAGCCAAACCTACTTTTTCTTCTTTTAATAAAGTTAATGGAACAACAGGATTTCGAGCCCAGGTTTTACTGACAATTTCCACCGTTTTGTCATTGGAATTATTATCTACCAGAACTACTTCCCAACAGATAGATTCCGGGACAATTTGTGCCTGAAGATGCTCCAGAGTGGCTTGTATTACCTTTTCACTATTATAGCATGCGATTAATACTGATATTCCTTTTGCCATACTAATCATTTAAAAAAGCTCAAAATCCAGTAGTAAAAATTCAGTTCGGAGGGCATTTTTTCTAGTACTTTTTTCGGGTTCTTCAGATCAGAAAGTAGTAATTTTCTAGTCCAGAAAGCCATTGTAGCTCTTTTTTTCCAAAATGAAACGCCGTAGTTTTTAAAAATGTATTTTACTATTTGAATACCTTCAATAAATTGCAATCCTTCGCTTTCCGATTTGAATGAGACGTTTCCATCATGTCTCCGGAAAAAATTCAATCTTTGTTTTATTCTTACAACTTGCTGATCTTGAATTAATTGAACCCAGAAAAACCAATCGCCTGCATATTTAAATTTCCTAATCTGCTCAAAACTTACATTTTTCAGCATTTCTTTGCGAAAAACCGCACTACTGGCATTGTAAATTACGTTTCCTGCCAAAAATTCATTTTGAATCAAACTTAATCCTGCCCAGGAGTTTTCACCTTCTTCATGATTAGGTTGGTGGATCTCAATGCCGTTAGAATCTATCCAGATACTGGGGCAATATACTAATCCAACTTTAGGTTGATTTTCAAGGACTTTTACCATTTCCAAAAGGAAATTACTTTTTGCCACGTCGTCACTTTCAGCAATCCAGATGTATTCTCCCTGGGCCATGCTCAGTCCTTTTTCCCACTGAACAAACGTGCTGCCTGAGTTTTGGTCGTTGATTAAAAACTCTTTGATACGGTCGTCAAGGAGATATTTCTTTATAAGATTTGTACTCTGGTCGTGCGATGCATCGTCAAGAATTATTAGCTCAAAATCCTGATATTCCTGAGCTAAAATACTGTCTATCCTTTGTTCAATATATTCCTGATGGTTATAATTGGGAAGTATTATTGTTACCTTGGGCATTAATCTGTTCTGAATTAAACTTGATTTTAAGTTTATTTATACAAAAATAGTATTTAAATTTTCCTAAATAAAACCGGAATTAATCAATTTTCTATTAGATATTTTTGATATCATCTAAATTTGAAAAGTTTCAACCTTGAACTATTTATAGTTTTCCAGTACTTTTCTGGTTTTCTCAAGAAATGCCTTTCCCCATTTTTGATCAGGTTCCAGGTGATTTCCTTCGGCCCATTCGTTCCAGGCATTGATAAAAATGAAATTTTCTTCTTCGGAATAGGCCTCCGAGTGTTCACATACATATTTTAACCATTTTTCATAGAGCTCAGGAGTATGATTGCTCATGATAAAGGCATCTAACTTTTTTCTTGCCGAATTATCCCATCCCGGAACCACACAATTAAAATGCTTCAATTCAGGTTTTTTTCTTGAAATCATTCTTTCTACCACTTCGGCATAATCGATTTTCCGGTATGTTTTGCCGATGGAGAATTTATTCTTGATTCTGTCGATTATACCCGGAATTATGTGGAGATTTTCCCAGTCCGGTTGCCAGTCAAGCCAGATGTCAAATCCCGGTTGGTTTTCAAGATTCCATTGTTCTGATTTTGTTTTGATGCCTGCCAGATAAATATCTTCGAAACCATTTTTTTTGGTCGTCTCCCGCCAAATTTTGATGGTTTCTTTCAGATCTGGAATTATTTCAGGTTTGTAAAAAACAAAAAAAGGTTTTCCATTTATTTTGATATATCTGGAATCATTAAATACATTTTTACAAAGATAATCAGCATGTTGTGAATGGTCTTCAGCACTGTATTCCTGGTGCATGAGTACTTCTTTGTCCATGCCGTCCCAGCGTCTTGACCAGTTTTCATTGGCCCAACACAGCATAAAAGGAAAATCAGGTTTGCAACTTTCCAGGATTTTATTGACGGGTGTTTCCAGGAGCCTATGCCCATTGAACCAATAATGATAAAAGCAAAATCCTGCAATATTATTTTTTTTGGCCAGCTCAGCCTGCTCAATAAGCGTTTGCTGCAAACGCATATCATAAAATCCAAGATCGGCTGGCAAATGTGGCTGATAGTGGCCTTTAAATCGGGGCCTTGCTTTAACTACATTTGTCCATTCGGTAAACCCTTTTCCCCACCAGCTGTCATTTTCGGGAATTGGATGAAACTGAGGCAGTACCACCGCCAGTGCTCTGAGTTTTTTCTTGGGGTTCAAATCTCTATTTTAGGGATAAAAAATAAAACTGCAAAGGTAATTGATAATATCCTAAAAGCGTATTGATAAGTTTTCTATTTCGGATAAAAATTTGGGGTAAAAAATCCTAATTTCACAAACTTTTTTGTGAAAAAATCAATATCCCAAAATCTCTACTCACCAATCGAATCAATCTTGAATTAAATCAATCATAAATCGTCAATCGAATCAATCGTCAATCGAATCAACCGGCTTTTTCCTGACAGAGCTCAATCAATACCCCATTGGTATGTTTTGGATGTAAAAAACAAACCAATTTGTTGTCGGCACCGTTTTTGGGTTCTTTGTTTAGTAATACAAATCCTTCTTTTTCAAGTCTTTGCATTTCTAAAATGATGTCTTCAACATCAAAAGCGATGTGGTGAATTCCTTCCCCTTTTTTTTCAATAAATTTGGCAATAGGACTTTCGGGATTAGTGGCTTCCAGTAATTCTATTTTATTTTCTCCAACCTGAAAAAATGAGGTATTTACTCCTTCTGAGGCCACAGATTCACTTTTGTAGGGTTCGGTATTCAGGATTTTGGCAAAAACAGGGTTAGATACTGCCAGCTCTTTGACAGCAATCCCAATATGTTCGATCTTTCTCACGATTTTTTAGATTTTATTAAAAAAATAAGGTTTATATGAATGCTGATGTGAGTATTCCCAACAAATTTACATAATTTTGGACTGAGTAATTCTATACTAAAACTAATATTTTTTAGAAAAAAATGGCCAAACCCGCCACCCCAAAAGAAACCCCTCTTTCGAAACAATATAACCAGATAAAAGCCAAATATCCCGGGGCTATGTTGCTGTTTAGGGTGGGTGATTTTTATGAGACTTTTGGTGAAGATGCTATCAAAGCTTCGAAAATTTTAGGGATTGTCCTTACCAGAAGAAATAACGGTGGTGCCCATGAAGAGCTGGCTGGATTTCCACATCATTCCTTAGATAATTACCTGCCAAAACTTGTTAGAGCAGGGCAGCGTGTGGCCATTTGTGACCAGTTGGAAGACCCAAGTCAGGCCAAAGGAATAGTAAAAAGAGGTGTGACAGAGTTAGTGACGCCCGGAGTATCCTTTAATGATAATGTGCTGGAAGTAAAGCAGAATAATTACCTGGCTTCAGTTCATTTTGCTTCAGATGATTATTTGGGTGTGGCTTTTCTGGATATTTCTACCGGTGAATTTTTTACGACTGAGGGTTCGTTGGCATATGTAGATAAATTGATTCAGGGTTTTGCTCCGTCCGAAATATTGTATTGTAAAAAATACAGGGGAAAGTTTGAGCAGATTTTCGGAGATAAATTTAATACTTATACTTTTGAGGATTGGGCCTTTACCCACGATTTTGGGTACAATCTTCTTACACGCCATTTTAATACCAATTCGCTCAAAGGATTTGGAATAGAAAACCTCAAAGAGGGAATCACCGCGGCTGGAGTGATATTGCAGTATCTATCTGATACAGAGCATAATAATATCAGTCATGTCAGTAGTCTTACCCGCCTCGATCAAGAAAGGTACGTTTGGCTTGACAGGTTTACTATTCGCAATCTGGAATTGGTTTTTGCCCAGGTTGACGGTGGAGTTCCTCTGATTGATATTTTGGATCAAACTGTGACCCCAATGGGAGCCAGGCTGCTCAGAAAATGGATGGTTTTGCCACTAAAAGAGAAGAAAACCATCGAAGAACGCCTCGATACGGTGGAAATGCTGATGGCAGACTCCGATATGCTTTCGGAAATAATTCAAACTTTAAAGCCAATCGGAGACCTCGAAAGACTGGTTTCCAAGGTTGCTGTGAGACGGATTAGCCCACGGGAGTTGGTGCAACTTAAAAAGGCTTTGCTGCAGATAGCACCCATAAAAAGTCTCTTATCAGGTAAACTGGATGAATATCCTGTTTTGAGAAAGTATCTGGATCAACTGAATGATTGCCAGTTTTTGGTTGAAAAAATCTCCAAAGAACTCCGTGATGATGCTCCAAATGTCAGTAACCAAGGTGGGATGATAGCAAGCGGAGTAGACGCTGATTTGGATGAATTGCATAAAATAGCTTTTTCTGGAAAAGATTATCTGGTAGAAATCCAGAACAGAGAGTCGGAAAGAACAGGCATTCCCTCTTTAAAAATAGCATATAATAAGGTTTTTGGGTATTATCTGGAAGTGTCAAATGCCCACAAAAACAAAGTGCCGGCTGAGTGGATCAGAAAACAGACGCTCGTCAACGCCGAAAGGTACATCACCGAGGAACTTAAGATTTACGAAGATAAAATTCTCTCAGCCGAGGGTAAAATTTTTGAAATAGAATTTAAGATTTTTAATGATTTGGTAATTACTGCGTCGGAATACGTGACTCCGATTCAGCAAAATGCCCGGGTGATTTCAGAATTAGACGCTTTGATTTCTTTTGCGGTAGTTTCTGCAAAAAATAATTATTGCAAACCACAAATTAGTGAAAGCAAGGCCATAGATATAAAAGAAGGCCGCCATCCGGTGATCGAAAAGCAGCTGCCCCTGGGCGAAAGCTTTGTGCCTAACAGTATTTTTCTTGATGATGTAGGTCAGCAAATTATTATCATTACCGGCCCAAATATGTCGGGTAAATCGGCATTGTTGCGACAAACTGCCCTAATCGTTTTAATGGCCCAAATCGGATGTTATGTGCCTGCACATTCGGCTGAAATTGGTCTCGTTGATAAGATATTCACACGGGTTGGTGCCAGCGACAACCTATCCAGAGGAGAAAGTACATTTATGGTTGAGATGACCGAAACGGCTTCTATTCTCAATAATCTGAGCGATCGCAGTTTGGTAATTATGGATGAGATTGGTCGGGGAACAAGCACTTATGACGGTGTGAGTATCGCCTGGAGTATAGCGGAATACCTGCACAATCACCCCAAGTTTAAGCCATGGACCTTATTTGCCACACATTACCATGAATTAAATCAGTTGGCAGAGGATTTTTCCAGAATCAGAAATTTTAATGTTTCCGTAAAAGAGCTTAACGGGAAAGTGGTGTTTTTGAGGAAGTTGAAAGAAGGTGGAAGTGAACATAGTTTTGGGATACACGTAGCTCAGATAGCCGGAATGCCCCAAAATGTTGTTTTGCGAGCCAATGAAATACTGCATCACCTTGAAAAAGATCATATCAAAGAGCAGAATAAGGAGAAAATAAAGGAGGCTCCGAAAAATAATTACCAGTTGAGTTTTTTTGATCCGGTGGATCCTCAGGGAGAAAAAATCAAGGAAATGCTAAAAGAAATTGATGTGAATACGATTTCCCCAATCGAGGCACTGTTGAAATTGAATGAACTTCGGAGACTACTGGAGAAATAAAAATAGCCCTTCCGGGCCGCTTTTAAGAATTAAATATTTGGACAAATTGATTATTTTTCCGAAAAATCATCAAACTCGTAGAATTCCGGGTCAGGGAAGTCAAAGTCTTCGGGTTTTAGGATCATTTCGGCATCGTCAGACAGCAAGACAGACTCTTCAGGTTCTGAAAACCTGCTCATATAGGTCTGTCTGTAGTAGTTGTTTCTAAATAACTTTTTCATAATACAAAGATACCAGACCTATCAATTTGAGGGCTAAAAAGCATATTATGAAAATGTTAAGTTTGAGTAGTGTAATTAATATTTGTCTTTTATAAGTTTTTTAGCAAAGTCATATCTGAGATTTTTGTCGATTAGATTAGAAAATAATTCCGAATATACACTTATGAGGTTTTCTTCTTCATTGATCATAACTTTAAAACAAAAGTCAAAAAACAGCGTATTTTTTCTTTTTCCGTCTAATTCTTCATATTTGGCTACAGTTACAAAGATATAAGTGCTTTCGTTGAGTTTTCTTGCGGCTTTGATATCAAAGTTTTCAATTATTATTTGCTGCCAATTGTTGAGTTTTTCTTTGATTCTTGATAATTCAAAATTTGAATCTTTAAAAATCATCATATCTAACTGCTCGCTTAGGTCCCGTGAAAAATCATCATCTGCCAGATTGTCAGCTATGTTTTTGATTCTTTTTTTGGAGAAATAATTGTTTCGGATTCTTTGAATAGCGAAGACCGCCAAAATGATGGCGAAGGCAAGTTTAAAAATTAATTTCATCTTATGTTTTTAGAAAAAATGCACAAAATCAATTTCTTTTAAGAAAATGACATTTGATTTTACGATTTAAGTTTCTGATTGATAGTTTTTTATATTTTTTTGATTTATGAAAGGGATCAATTTTATATTTAAAATTATTTTGTTTCTTAATGAAATACCCAATAAATATTTTTAAAATTTGCTAAATGTATATTTAAAAAAATAATTAAATTAATAAGTAAATCCACCCAGTTTTTAAAAAAAGGTGGATTTTTACTTGATTACTTATAGCCAATTGGTTTTATAAAAAATGAATATTCATAGTTCTGATAAGGAACCTGATATTTTTTCTGAGTGATGCGACCCCAACTGTCTTCACAACCCAAACCGGCCTGTACCAAATCTATGCACAAGTTTACAGCATCAGATTTTTTGAGGTCAGCAGGGTGACGGTTGATTTTTTGGGTACCTTCATCCATTTCCTCTATTGTATAATTCAATGCCGACATTGATAATGGCTGATTGGAATAAAACTTGAGTCCTGATTTATCTTTGTTAATCTGTTTCCACCATCTTACATCAGTCTTATTTCCTGTTTCCTGTGGCCTGATATATGGATAAAACTGCTCAGCTACGGTTTGGCGGTAAAGATTTACAAATGTATTGCTGTTGCGGTCGTTGTAATTTTCGACCGGGCCTCTTCCGAAAAATTCGATTTGATCAAAATCCTGATTGAGCTGCATTTTTATTCCAAATCGGAACATATTGGCCACTTTTTTATCAGCGGCGGCGATCATTTTTTGTGAAATATTGATTTCTCCCTGATTATTTATCAGATAATTAATCTCTAATTTTGCCCCGGTTTCAGGTAAATCAAAAACTGTTTTTATTTGTGCAAGGTCATTGACCATGGTCCATTTTAAGTCAGTCAATTTAAAATTAGGATTTTTCCAAACATTGTAACGGTTATTAATATTTGCTCCGAAATCATTATCTGTTGGAGCTCTCCAGAAATTGGGTTTTATTTCTGTTCCAGGTACTAAAAGTGAAGTGTTTTTAACCTGGTATTTGTGAATAAACCCGGTGTTTCTGTTAAACTCTATAGCAAACGCCGGTCCTGAAATTTCGAGTGTGCTAAAGCTGTTTTCCTTAATTTTTGGGATTTCTACAGCCACATTTTTTGAAATTTCCACATTTTTTAGTTCAAAAGATTTTGGTTTTGATGTCCCAATCTGTGTCTGTGATTTTGACACTTCAAAATTTGCAGGTACCAAACCTTCTGATTTTTTTGTCAAAATGCTGATGTTTAAGAATTTTTCTCCCCCTGTTTTTGCTGAAGAAATAGCCCATGGGAAATTGCCTTTTTGTTGCGGAAGCACATTGATGTTGTCAATGGTGCCGGCCTCAATAATATTTCCATTGCTTACCAATTCCCATTTTAAATAGTAATTACTTAAATCTCTGAAAAAGAATTCATTGAAAACTTCGATTTCGCTTTCAGAGACTGGTTTTGCCCAAATTTCCTGATAGAAATATTTCACTTCATGCGTATGAGGATTTGGGGTTCTACTGGGCGAAAACAAGCCGTTATTGCAGAAGTTGAAATCATGACCGTCGTATTTATTCCAATCGCCTCCATAAGAATATTGATATTTGCCATCGGGGCGAAGTTCACGCGGTGACTGATCTACAAAGTCCCAGATAAAACCTCCCTGATAAGCAGGGTATTTTCTTACCAGATCCCAATATTCTTTAAAACCACCCATAGAGTTGCCCATTGCATGAGCGTATTCGCATTGGATGAGTGGTTTTTTAGGAGCATTTTTGGAGTAATCTTCTGAACCTTCATAGCTAAGATACATCGGACAGTAAATATCTGAATATGCCATGTCGGTGTAGTTATCACAGGCCCTCTCGTATTGAACAGGACGTGTAGCATCCATTTTTTTGATGTGATTATAGACATCAATAAAATTCTGACCAAAACCGGCTTCATTACCCATAGACCAGATGATTACTGAGGCATGGTTCCGGAATTTCTGAACATTTCTCTCGTTACGCTGAATGTGTGCCAGTTGAAATTCAGGGACTTTTGCCAGCGTTTTATCGCCGTAACCCATTCCATGAGATTCCAGATTGGCCTCGGCCACCACATACAAACCATATTCGTCGCAGAGTTCATACCAACGGCTGTCATCAGGGTAATGACAGGTACGTACCGCATTGATATTGTACATTTTCATGAGTTGAATGTCCTGGATCATCCGAGCCTCACTCAGATAGTAACCCGTTTCTGGATCCATTTCGTGGCGATTTACACCCTTGATGAGAATTGGTTTGCCATTGACCAACAATTGAGCACCTTTGATTTCTACTTTTCTGAATCCTACTTTTTGACGAATTACTTCCAGTGTTTTTCCTCCGTTTGAAAGGCTAACTTCGAGAGTGTAGAGATTCGGTGTTTCTGCGGTCCAATTTTTTGGAGAGTCTATTGTAAATGTCAATTTCTCGGGTTTTTGAGCATACTTAATCTCTTTCGAAACTATTTTTTTACCAGCTTCATCCAGAAGTTCAATTTTGGCGATTTCATTTTTGCAAACCTTCGAAAAATCAATTTCCACATCCAAAATGCCGTTTTTGTATTGTTCATCAAGCAAAGCATTGATTCTAAGGTCTTCAATATGTGCAGGAGTACGCTTATACAGGTAGCAGTCACGACCTATTCCACTCAATCGCAGAAAGTCCTGGTCCTCCAAATAGGTGCCATCACACCAGCGGAATACCTGGAAAGCAAACTGGTTTTCTCCGGGTTTTACAAATTTCGTAATATCAAATTCGGCTTGGAGTTTGGAATCTTCAGAATAACCCACAAATTGCCCGTTGATATATAAATAAATATTGGATGTTACAGAGCCAAAATGGGCAATAATTTGCTGCCCTGACCAATTGGCAGGTATTATAATATTCTTTCTGTAGGTTCCTACATGATTACCCTCGGTAGGTACAACCGGGGGATTATTTGGATAATGATTTGACCAGGCATAACCAATATTCTTATATTGTTTGTCCCCAAAACCATTAAACTCCCATAGTCCCGGTACAGGCATCTGAGTCCAGGCCTTATCGTCATAGGTAGTTTTGAAAAAATCTGTAGGTCTTTGATCTGCATTCTTTACCCAAAGGAACTTCCAGTTGCCATTTAGTGAAAGGTAGTTGTCGGAATTTTTCTTTAGGCCTGTGGCAGCCATTTCCTGATTTTCGAATGCAAAATAATTGGTGTGCATCGGAAGGCGGTTTACCTCGTTGATTTTTGGATCCAGCCATTCAGGTTTTTGAGCAAAAGAAGAATTGTAAAAAACAATGGACAAAAAGAAAAAAACTATTTTCTTTAATCTATTGATAATTAAGGCGTTCATAAGATTGAATTATATTTTGATTTAAAATTACGCAATTAAAAGAAGGTATATAATGACTCAGGACAATTTTTGAAAAAAACATTTGTGGATAATATTATCGGTATTTATGAGTGTAAAGTTTGAAAAAATGTAACCGTGGTCTAAATTTGCAGCATGAATTCGGGATGTAGTTCAGTCCGGTAGAATCCTCGTCTGGGGGGCGAGTGGTCGCAGGTTCAAATCCTGTCATCCCGACAATTGATAATTAAAGAGTTATGAGATTTTTCTTGTAACTCTTTTTTGTATGGTGTAAACATGGTGTATACAAATTTTACCTTTCGCCATTGCCTCCAAACAAAATCTTAAAAAAATAATTTTCTATAAAAATTGAATAGCTTAAATAAGTTTACTAACATTTATAGTTTATTGCTAATTCTCTTTTTTTACCTTAACCGAATAATAAATTTCAAAAAATAAATTATCCAAATCGTTGATAGTTAGTGTCTAGTGTGCTATTTTTGAAAAGACGTTTTAGGAATTTTTATTTTAATAATCCCAAACTAAAATCTTGCACCAATATGAAAAAAGTTATTAAATTAATAGGGCACAATAGTTTTATTTACGTTGCCTCCACTTTTCTGTTTGTTTTATTGTACCATTTGACAAATTCCGCATTTGGGTACATTTTTTTGCTGGTTCCATTAGTTATCTTATATCAAATTTTTAAGAAACAAAACACCAACCTCCGCATATTCTTTACGCTTGCAGTCTTATTCCAACTTTCCTCAATTTTTACCGATATCAGGATAAATTACTTTTATTCCTATGAAATTGATTATAAAACATTGCCGGAAATCGTCCTAAGTTTGGTCTTTCATTTGGCTCTGGTATATTTTCTCTATTTTGAAAGTAAAAAAGCAATCCGACTCATCGATCCCGGCCATTTTGCAGTGATTTTGATTATTGAGATGCTTAGTAGCCTGGTGTTTTTTCTGGTATTCGTGCCCTATTTGCCTTATTCCTACACTTTTCAAACCATTTTCTCCTATATGATGCTTATCAGTATCAAATATTTTGCTCTTAGAAGAAATCAAAAAGATTCAGAATTTTATGAATTGATATTAGGAGTAGTTTTTTTGCTCATTTTTAATTATATGTGGTTTACAATTCAATTTATCAATAAATCCAGTATTTTCTTTCTCATCATGCATTTTACAGTGAGTCTTAGCAACTATTTTCTGCTCATAAACCTTGACAAAGGATTGAAAAGGATAAAAAGCAGACTAATGGATGATTAATCAGACAGCTTTGTATTATCAAAAATCTACTTTCGCACTGATAATAGGAATCAAAGGAAGAGCATAATTGTAATAAATTGATTTTGTGGTGGAACTATACCGCTCCCTGATGATATTTTTTCTATTGGTGATATTTTGAATGTCGGCACTGAAAGTCCAGGTGGTTTTCTTTTTGTTTAATTTGTAGGAAAACCCCATATCCAGTCTCAGATAATCGGGATATCGGGGTACAAATGCCTTATTTGCATCCTGAATGGTAGTGTTTCGTCGGATAGATTCCACCAAATTTATAGGCGTGTACCTGTTGCCCCCTCGCCACATAAGCCGGGAATTGACTGTAAACCAATGGATTTTTTGTTTACCAATAGCGAAATCCCTGCCTGCAAGCAGATTACCTGCGTAGGTATTGTTGAAAACAGTATTTCTCCATACTTTATCTTTCACCATAAACTTTGAATCAAATAGCGAGGCAGTAATCAGATAGTAATAATTATTGGCAAAATACCGCTCCAATGTAAGTTCCATACCGTAATTTTCTCCCAGACCACTGTTTTCAAGGACATTACTTGGGATTCCTGAAGTAGCATTAAGCATCGAAAATGTACTTTTCCTGTTGGTATCTACTGGTACATTAAAGAGTTTTTGATAGTAGGCTTCGATTTTGAGCCGGGTATTTGGGTTTAGGCTTCGGTCATAACCCAAAACATAATGGGCAGCCCGGGTAAGGCCGATATTTCGGTTGGGTTGAACAAAAAGCTCTCCTTGTTTTCTTCTTTTGTAAAGATACACAGATACAGGTTCCAAACGGCTGTGAAGCCCAAAACCAGCACTGAGGGTATTTTTAGGGTTGATTTGAAATTTTACTCCGGCCCGCGGTTCCAACATCTGATTTTGATTGAGCAGAAACTTGTTGTAATGTAAACCTGCTGTAAGGCTAAACTTTTCTCCGGGCGAATATTTGGCTTGTGAATAAGCTTGAAAAAATTGTGATGCGTCGTTTTCTTTAAGATAATTGACCAGCAGATTTCTGGAATTGTCCCTGCGGTTTTCATCCAGCTCAAAAGCCAAATTGCTAATAATCAGGCCGGAACGAAGACTTGTTTTTTGATTGATTTTGTAATTGTAAAAACCTGAAAACCTGATGGTATTATAAGCATACAGATTTTTTTGAGCCACAACCCATTCTTTATTATTGATAAAATCCTGATTGTTAGTAGTGGATGATTCCCGGGAAAATGCTAAAACCGAATAAAAATACCCCTTTTTACCGGTCGATATTTTATGTGTCAGTCCAGTTACACCCATTTTTTGTGATTCGCTGTCATTGGAGGTCTGGTCTTTTTCATCGGAAAAGCTCATGCCTCCCAAGCCAAATAAGCTAAAGGTACCTACCTTTTTGGTGGGGAAATTCAGGGTGAAATTGGCATCCCGGTAAGCAGGCTTAAAATCCCCGGTTTCGATAGCAAGCAGGCCGGACTTAAATAGCAGTTCCAATGTAGAATAACGCATGTTAACCCGGTAGGAAGGACCGCCTTTTTTGAAAGGCCCTTCAGCACTAGCATCAAGGCCAATTATACCAAATTGCCCGGTAAACTCATGCTTTTGGTCATTTCCCCTTCGCATTCTGAGGTCGAAAACCCCCGAGGAGGCATTTCCATATTCCGCTGGAAAAGCTCCCGTCAGAAAGTCAGAGTTGGCCAGGCTGTTGCTGTTGAGCATACTAATGATTCCGCTTGTGGAGCCCTGACCATCACCAAAATGATTAGGATTGGGGATTTCGATGCCCTCGAGCCTCCACAGAAGACCTTTTGGAGAATTTCCCCGAATCACAATCTCGTTGTTTTGGTCATTTCCGGCTGATGCCACGCCCGCGAAAGACATCGCCATACGGGATGGATCACTGTAGCCTCCGGCATAGCGGTTGGTCTCCTGAACCGTAAACTGCCTCCCGCTGACCATAGTCAGGTCATTGATCGTTTTCTGTTTGTTGTATTCGGCTTTGACTACCAGCTCATTGAGCAATTGTGCGTTTTCATTCAATTCTATGCTTAATACCACTTCCTTTCCACTTCCGAGGTCTATCAGAGGGATTTTTTGGTTAAAATATCCTACCATACTTATACTGAGGGTGTATCTGCCAACGGGAAGTTTTTCGAAGGAAAAAATGCCATTTTCGTTAGTGAAAGTACCTTTTTGAGACCCATTGAGCAAGATGGTTGCTCCGGGCACAGGTTGCTGGTTGTCTTTGTCCAACACCCGCCCGCGGATAGTCTGGGAGGGCTGCTGGGCACGAGCGGCAAGAATGAAATAAAATAAAAATAGGGTTAATACTGTCGGTTTCATAGGGGGCGAAAACTAACACAAAATAACCTATTTATTCGCAGCTGACCGAATTTTTTTAATTTTTCATAGTGCCGGAAAGGCTGTTGAAAATGAGGTTTTTAAATATGACACCTCTCAAAAACTCCGGGATTGAAATCAATAAATATGGAATAATTTTTGAAGGATTCAACATAGTAATGATTGCAAATCCTATTTAGGGAGTGATCAAAAGAAATAAGCCTGGCTCAAAGGATTAAATGTTATTACCGGATTCGTCAGGGAAACTAATTTTCTGACTTGTAATTCTCAGGGATATGAGCAAGAGGTTTTCGATTATGTTCTTTTCAATGGTTCTTTTGGCCAATTTCTTCTTTTTTCAGGAAATAGAGCCGGAAAAACTTACTAACCTGTATGATAAATTATTAAGCTTGTTTTTATTCCAGTTTGACTATTTTTTACTGTTTGTTTACATCTCCCTGAAAAGCTTGAGTTTTCCATTCAAGGCATTGTTTTTCCTCAGTTTTGTTTATGGAAGTCTGTTTGTTATGGGTATGTCATCGATTTTTGTCATTGATATGGAGAATTATGACATTGCCTATTCTTACCTCCAACCTATGTTACGATTGATCATTTTGGGGGTATTTATAAATATAGGGATAAAATCAAAAAATGAAATTTTAAAGAAGGACAAGGTTTTTTTAGCCATTGGATTAGGCTTTGGGCTTTATTTTTTGTTTCTCTTAAATTTCTATCCCAGACCTTCCATGTGGTCTTTTAACTTTTATTGGATAGCACTGATGTGCTTTTTCGTAATTGGTATTTTGGTTAAAAATGATACTTCCAGGCTAAACTTTTCTCTGGGCTTACTCTTTGTACTTTTTTCCGATTTGTATTATATTTTACCTCCGGAGGTTCGGCTTTACGAACTAACCTACATTTTCATAAGAATCATTAATACTTTGGGAGAGTACTTTATCGTAAATTTTGTATTAGTTCATTACCTACAAGCAAGAAAGTGAGTTGGCCTTTTAAGTTTTATTAATTTTGCTTCATTTCATACAGACCCTATTATCCGGCAACCACTCTCATTTTGCAAAATAAACTAAAGGATTTTTCTAAAATTCGTCGATTGTATTTAGCTTAAGCTTAGATTTGGTTAATTTTATGCAAAATCAAAAACTGATCCGGCAATATGGCTGTAAGGAATACTCCTCAAAAAATACTCTGCACAGAAGCGGCCACAGAGTCCCTGGCGGAGACTCTTTGGGGACACATAATCCATATTCTCAGTTAGGTTTTATCTCAGGGAAATCAACTATTTGACAAGGCCTATTAGTGAGAAAAACTTAGGTAGTAGAATTATTGATTTAAGGAATAATCTTTGGAAAATTGTATGGTAGTTAATGTTTATAATTTCAAAAATGGATTAGAAGCCTACAACTATCTAATACAGCTTCTTGAATTAAAATTTATTGAATTTGAAGTTAGCAAAATATCAGAAGTTGACATGTCAAGAAGCAAGTTTGGGTATTTTGATATAGGTATTTTGTACAAAAATGCTAAACTTAATATCAAGTGTGAAAGAGGTGTGCTTCATTATGAATGTAAAATTGACAAAGAAAAAATTGGGTTACATCATTTTGATGAAGGCATGAATAATGTGTTAGCATTTAGTAAAGAGAATTTAGAATATACTTTATCGGTATTTAAACGATACGTTTCGTCCGTTCAGATTATCCACTAGGGAATTTGAACACAAGGGATACGTTACTTCATTTACAAAAAAAAAGGGGATGTTTCAAAATTTTGTCGATAGTTTTTAACTTAGATTTTGTAAATTCTTTGCAAAATCAAAAATTGGCCCTGCAGTATGAATTTAAGGAATACTCCTGCACAGAAGCAGCTACAGAATCCCTTTCGGAGACTCTGTGGGGACTAAAAATATTCTGTAGAGACTAAACAGGAATTCTAAACATTCCTTGGAAAGGAGTAAATTGAATTGAAGTATGAAATCAAATAAAGAAATTTTAGATCATTTTGGGAATTTGTTAGCTTGTGAAGTTTTTGATAGTCAATACAGGTTTATTTTAAATGAAATTTCTGATTTATCCCAAACAGATGGATATACAAATCTGTTTCAAAAGATGAATGAGGTTCAAAAAAAAGAAATTGAGAATTACACAAGAGAAATATTAGAAGGTGCCTTATTCGATTTTTTACGCATTTTTGAAGAGTATCCTGAATTTAAAATAGTTTATGAAGAAAACGGTGAGCAGATAGATTTGAATAAAATAAGTGAAATGCTGAAAGCCGAGCCAATTATAGATAACGGTTGGATAAAACGATTTAGTAAAGAACTCAAGAATGAAAGCCTTTAATATATTTTCTGTCCGTTCAGAGTCTCCGCCAGAGACTCTGAACTCAATTCTATTTATCTTAGATTTAGTAATTTTAGGCAAAATCAAAAATTGATCCTGCAATATTGAATTAAAGAATACTCGCACATAAGGGGCCTCAGAGTCCCTTTCGGAGACTCTATCGGTACTGAAATTACCGTAAAAACAATTTCATTAATTCCTCCTAAGTAAAAAAAATGAAAATTAAAGAAAGAATAAAAGAAATCGAAAATATGAGAGTTGGATTTGATATTTCGTTGGCCGAGAGAAAACTCAATATGCTTGATTCTCTTTTAAGTGAAATTGAAAATTCATCTTTCGTTAATATTTGTAAAATCTCTAGAGAAGAAATAATATCGGTACTTCGAAATTGTTATGGAATATCCTACGAAATAGGAAACACAAAACAGTCGCTTTTAAATTCTAATAAAGAAATTGAGCTCTCTAAAAGAACTTTATCAATTGCAAGATTATTATTTGGTAAGTCAAAAGAATTATTACCTTATTTAAATTTAAACCTTATTAATTCTATTTCTGATAAAGAATTACATAATAAGATAAGTATAGAAATTTTAGAAATTAAGAATCAAACTTAATATTGGAATTCCAATATTCTCTCTGTTCTGATTATCCGCCAAGTACCCTGAACATAAGAAGAAAATTTCTAAAAACACTTTTAAGTAAAATCATTCTATATTCTGCAATTATAGAAATTCCCTTTAAGCCCTAATCAACCTTAAAATTAAGGTAAAGCATTAGATTTCCAATATAAACCCTCAACAATCACTATTATTAACCGTAACCGCCAGGCCTCCTTGAGAAGTTTCTTTGTATTTTTGGTTCATGTCGAGGGCGGTTTTCCACATGGTGGCGATCACGTGGTCGAGCGACACTTTGGTGTCATCGGGGTTGGTGTTGAGGGCCAGCTCAGCGGCATTGATGGCTTTTATGGCTCCCATGGCGTTGCGTTCGATACAGGGTACCTGCACCAGCCCGGCTATGGGATCGCAGGTGAGCCCGAGGTGGTGCTCCATCGCGATTTCGGCTGCAACCAGCACCTGCCCGGGAGTGCCTCCCTGCAACTCACAAAGTGCCCCGGCGGCCATTGCAGCCGACACGCCAATCTCCGCCTGACAGCCGCCCATGGCCGCAGATATGGTGGCTCCTTTTTTGAAAATACTGCCTATTTCGCCTGCTACGAGCATAAATCTCCTGATTTCGTCCTCAGCTGCGTCGTGGTTTTCGATCATCAGATAATACATCAATACTGCCGGGATCACCCCCGCACTGCCATTGGTAGGGGCGGTCACCACTCTTCCCAGCGAGGCGTTGACCTCATTGACTGATAATGCAAAGCAGCTCACCCATTGCAATATCTCCCTGAATTTCACCTCCGTTTTTCTCAAGCCAGTAAGCCATTCGGCAATAGGGCTGTCCGCCGGGCCATTGAGTTTTTTGTAAATATCAGCCGCCCTGCGTTTTACGTTGAGTCCGCCGGGAAGGTGACCCGCAGTATGGCAGCCGAGATACATGCATTCCTGCATGGTGAGCCATATTTTGGCAATTTTTTGCCTGACTTCAGGTTCGGTGTGTAGAGAAAGTTCGTTTTCCCACACTATCTCAGATATCAATTTTCCGGTTTTACAATATTCCAAAAGCTCAGCAGCTGTCTGGATAGGGTAGGGGATAGCGGTTTGATTTTCAGTCTTTTCAGGGTCTTCGCCTTCTTCGGTTACAAATCCACCGCCCAGCGAGTAATAGGTTTTAGTAAACATAAAATCAGTGCCCGAAGCAGTGATTTTCATGCCGTTGGGATGAAAAGGCAGGAACTCTTTATGAAATACAATGTCTCTGTTTTTCAGAAAAGGAATCCTGTTTCCGGCGATCAAAATGTGGTTTTCGGCTTCTATTTTTTGAAGAATTTCCTCCATTTTTTCCGGCAAAATCTCCTCCGGTTTTTCGGTGGTGAGGCCTATCATACAGGCAATGTCGGTGGCGTGCCCTTTGCCGGTGAGAGAAAGCGAGCCAAATAATTCCACCTTAATATTTGTGGTTTTTGCTATCAGTTTATTGTTGATTAGCTCATTGGAAAAACGGTTGGCGGCCTTCCAGGGCCCTAATGTATGTGAACTTGACGGTCCGATGCCGATTTTGAGCATATCAAATACTGAAATGATCGCCATAGTGTTTGTTTGATGAGGTTGAAAACCGATTTCCGTGAAACAATTTCAGGTGTAAAGTTTGAGTATTTTTTTGAATTAAAGTCATATTTCTCAGGAAAAAAAAATCATTCCGAATTACGTCTGAAATACACATTTTCAATCTTCCTGATTCTACTGGAGGGACTCTGAACACAAGGAGAATGTTATTTCAATTACAAAATACCAAATCGATGTTTCCAAATTTCACCGATTGTATTTAACTTAGATTTTGTTAATTTTTTGCAAAATCAAAAACTGATCCTGCAATATGGCTTTAAGTAAGTTCTTTTTAAATTGTACGCTTTATAAATACTCCTGTCCAGAAGCGGCCACAGAGTCCCTGTCGGAGACTCTGTGGGGACTAAAATGAAATTCAGTTGCCCTCAAATTTAATTCAAGGTCAATCAATAAAAATCAAATCGTTTTATAAATTATACAGTGATGGAGCTGGGAATTACCTAAATATTGATTAGAAATTATGAAGAAAAAAGAAGTATTTGATAAAATAAGAGGCTATTTTAAAATTGAACTACCTCATTTTCAATCCAAAGTCGTAAGTGATACGGTGCAATTTGAAATTAAAAATGAAGACTTTGCAGGCAATTTTGGTATCAGGTGTCAAAGCTTTGGTAATAAATACCTATTGAGTCCGAACAATTCATCTATTATAATCTTCACCTTAGAGAATAATTTTAGGAACTTGTTGAATGGGGCAATTATTTCAAAATACGGAGAAGGAACGCTTTCAAGTTGGCCAAATGATGTAGACTTAATGAAGAAAATACGAGACTTCAGATTCACAGATCTTAGTGCTTTAGACGACTACTTGCCTAAACTTAAGCGATTTTTGCAACAGGTGGAGCAAGAGTTTTTGATACCATTTAGTGATGTAAACAATATTGCCAAATACATTGCACAATATCCGTTTTCTGAGCAAAAGAACATACTTGTTGGTGGACAATATCCGGTTCACATGATGAAAAAGATTTTTTTGTTATTCCAAGGTAATCAAATGAATCGATATGAAGAATACAAATTGGGTTTAAAAAAATCTATTGATTCTTTCGGAGATCAATATCCCGATGAAAAAGATGAAGAACCACTGCTGAAAGAAAGTTACACTTATTTTATTGAGAGATTGGAGGCAATTGGACTTTAAAAATTTTAAAAATTCATGATTCAATATAAACTATTCTCCAGTCCCTATCGCTTTTCACTCTTATGGGTTTTGGTATTGATTGATATAACGACGTGTATCGCCCAACAAATAGGCACAGAACAACTAGTAGCCAAAAACATCTACAAAGGTGACTTTACCGTAGCCGGTGACAAAGACACCTATTACCCCGTTGTCTTTAAGTATGGGGAGCAAAATATGATCAATCATCTAAAAATATACAGGTCTTACTATGAGACTGGTCCAAACGAATTAAGTTTAACCCATAAAGGAGGTTTACTTTTAGAGTTTGATGTAAATTACGGTGGCTGGGGTGGTCAAAGTTATGGCTGGAAGGTGGCAAACCATCAATATTTCGTCCGTTCGGAGTCTCCCTCAGGGACTCTGGACACAAGGGCTATGCTACTCCGCACTTTTCATCACAATCAAAGAGGTAATTTCTGATGGAACGACTACAATTTTTTTCCACCTTCGATATTCCTCATCAATCAGCCGTACTATAAACGCAGCCTTCAATTTTGGTTTCAAAAACTGTCTGGTCGCCCGTTTTGAATCCCGGTTGCAGCTCGATGCTTTTTCCGGCATTAAAAAAGTGTCGGGTGGAGGCTTCCAGTGAGGCGGTACTTATCACCTGTTCCAAAGCCAGCGTATTTAATGACTGAGATTGGGTGCCGGATACAGTAGCGGTATTTTGACACATTTTATACACATGCAGTTCTTTTTTCAATTGAGGGCTTAAGGTCGCAAAGAATATTTTTTCGTCCATTAATTGCATTTGCCCGGGATTGGAAGAAGCATTTCCCGAAGCAATATTCTCAAGTATTCTTTTAGAGTTTGAATCATATTCAATCTTACCGGGTTCACTGCCTGTTTCTGGTGTATAGCCCGACATATAAACCCCAAATGGTGTGCTCATGGCATTGATTCCATCACTTTGAGTTAAAAGAATAGTGCCGGGCTCGGTAAGGTCGCTTCTATAAAAATTGCCGGAAGTGCCGTCATTGGCATAGAAATACAGGAGGTTGTTATATACCGCAAATTGCCTGTCATATTGCTGATTCAGAGGGTTACTCCAGCCGGTAGTATTGATATCTTTTATTATCGATGTTCCTGCCAAAGTGCCATCGGACTTCCATATTTCCAGGCCATGAATACCATCATCAACCACAAAAACCAGGTGAGTATTATTGAAATTTGTTAAGTATTCACATTCTTCTACCTGCCCGAAAATTTTTACAATAGAAGTGGTTGCCGGTGTACCTTCAGTGATGCAAAGTACTGTTCCGTCTGTTTCGTTATTATGAACAAAATATAGTTTATTCCCAACTATTCTGCTATTTCCCCTGGTTTCCCAGGTATTTATGCCCTGGGCTAAATCAGCCAGTAAATTGATGTTTCCTGGCGTACCATCAGAATAAAAGGCTTCCCATCCATAAGTGGTATGATGCCCCATGAAGATGATTTTGTTGTTAATAGTACCCAAAAGTCTGATGGCCCGGTAATCATCAGGGTTACCCGCATCTGGTGGGCCCACCAAAACAGTTCCGGCGGCTGTACCGTTGGTTTTATAGAGTTTGTTTCCTGCGTTAAAATACAAATAGCCGTTCAATTCATAGATCTTATTCTGATAGGAAAACATATTGCCACTGACAAATATCTTTTCGGGTGCCGAAGTACCATCTGATGCCCAGATACTGTATTCCTCAAAAATGAGGATTTTGGAGTTGATTTTTTTGATAAATTCGATAGAAGTTGATGTTTTGTAGTGCGAATAATTGGTGGTATATCCTGATGGTTTTTCTGCCGAAGGATACCTGTAAATTTCAAATGCGATTTTGGTCTGACTCGATTTTCCGTTGGTTTTCCATACTTCCCTGCCGTATTTGCCATCATCGGCTATGAAATATAAATTATTGTTTAAGGTTACTGCTTGTTTAAAAAACTCATTGTCAGACGAATAAGGGTCAGTTAAGATATCTTTGACCAGAATAAAACTGCTGCCATTGGTTTTGAATAATTCATATCCTCTTACGGGGTCAAAAGCCGAAAAGTACAGGTATCCGCCAGATACTTCAATTGGATAAAAGTTGCTCAATCCTTTGGAGGGGTCAATGGTTGACATTTTTACAGGTGTGTTGCCGTTTTGGGAATAATAGCATTCGGCCACACTGGCAGTGGTGTCGGCAATAAAAAATAGCTTGTCACCAAACATTTTCATGTAGGAATAGGAGCCATTGTCGGCATTGAGTCTAAAATCTCTCACCATTTTGGTGTTAGACCAGTTGCCGTCAGTAAACCATAGTTCTTTGCCATGGATAGCGTCACTTGCCATAAAATACATCTTCCCGTTACCTGTCGGGATAAATTTACGATCCTGAGCCAATGCCGGAAAAGGATTTGCGTTGGTGCCGGGCAGAAGGTCAGAAACCAGATAGGCCAGATTTGGCTGAAATTGGGTAATTAGGTACAGCCTCCGCTCACCAGTTCCATACTCTGCCGTCAGGTATAAAGAATCCCCCGAGACGGTCAGGTCTTCGCCATTTACCACATTTCCAATGTCTGAACTATTGACAAAAGTAGGAGGGAAAGGAGAGCTGTAATTATCTAAAACGAGCAGATTCGTGAAGCTTTCATTCATTGTAAAGTATATCCTGCTTCCAAATTTTTTGAAATTTTTGACGTACTGATACCCACCCATATTCACAGTATTGGCTTCGGTGCCATCTGAAAAATACAATTTGGTGGCATTGGTAGGGTAGCTATTGTCATAAACAGATAAATACAGGCTGAAATCGTTAGCTATTATAATATTACTTGAACCATAGAGAGATACGGAACTACCTGAGCCGGGCATTATGTCTTTTACCATTACCGTACCTGCCGTGGTACCATCAGTTTTCCAGAATTCGTGACCATTTGTGCCATTATTGGCAAAGAAATAAACAATATTATTCAAAACCGTAAACGAAAATGGGTCAGACGATCCCCCGCCCGGATTGATGTCTTTCACCAAAACTGTACCGGCCTGTGTACCATCAGTCATCCAGAGTTCCTGACCACTGGTGCCATTATTAGCTGAGAAAAATGCAACTGTATTCCCGTTTAATGTTAAAATGGTAAGATTCTGAATATAAGGGTCTCCTGTGCCAGGGTTGATATCTTTCAATCTAAAAGTTCCGGCTTCTGTGCCGTCGGTTATCCATAGTTCATGGTCGTAATTCTGGCTGGCTGGAGCGGCAATAATCAGAGCTTTGTTGCCAAATGCTCTTACGGCGTTATTAGAGGCATAGTGAGGAAAAGGCCCTGTAACCGGGGCTCCAACTGCCGCATTTATCATCTTTGTTCCTGCGTCTGTTCCGTCTGTTTTCCAGACTCTTACGCCATATTCAAGTGGTTGGCCTGCCGTAAAATACAAGGTTCCGTTTGCTTCTACTCCAAACCTGGGATAGGAGTTACGGTTGTTGGTTTGAAAAGTTTTTAAAAGAGATTGTCCTGAAGTTTGAATGATAGCAATTAAAAGTAGAATTATTATTTTTTTCATATTTGAGTTTGTTGAAATCAATCAAAAATAGCTTCAAAATGAAGCAGATTTAAATTTAGAGGCTTATAAAACCTGAGTTTTTTATTTTATGACAGGGACTAATGTGAAAAAAGTCTCTGTGTCTATTTTTTTAAAAGTAATTTTGAATTATCAGAGGAATTGAAAATCTGCGGAATGATAGTTAGATAAATTAATATTTAGAATAATTCTTAAAGTCCGGGGCACGATTTTTGATTAATTTTGTACCTAAGGCGTACAATTAACCATAATAAAATCACCCATTTAGTATATTCAATGTTTAGGAAATTCTTCCTTTTGTCTTTGTATTTTATTTCAAATTTAATATTTGCTCAAAATACCCCAACAGAACTTTTTGAAACCCCAAAAAAAGGAACCAGAACCGCAGCAGTTGAGCTTACCACCGGTGAAAAACGAGCCGGAATTTTAAAAATAAGCTCAAATCTTAATTCAGGTGCCAGATTGAAATCTACCTCAGAGCTTACCCTCAACCTTTTTGATGATGTGAGCATTCCCGTAAAATTTGACCATGTTGTTGTTAATAATTATAAAGGTCTGGAAGTTTACCGTGGCCGAAGCAATGATAAAAAATTTGCTCATCTTGCTCACTATCATGATGTTATTATGGTGTATAACCCGGCATCCGCGAAAATGGTGCTGCAGATTAATACCACAAATAGTTTTTACGAAATAAGGCCCACCAATAGCAAAGGGGATTACCGTGTATCAGAATGGAAAGAAGAAGCAGCGATATGTGAAAAAACGGCGTTTATAGAAAACAATGCCGTGGCCGCCACCTCAGGTTGTGAAGAAAAGGATGCCGGTGGCAAATTCGTGGCCGACCTCTTTGTGGGTTACAGTTATGAGGCAGCCGCCAAAGCCGGAGATATTGATGCTCATGCACTTTCGCTGGTTGAAATGGTTAATAACGGATTACACAATTCATTGGTTGACAATGTCTATGTGCGATTGGTAGGTACGGGTATCGACTCCCATAATCCCGGTATTGTGACCAGTGTTTTGAGTGATGTCTATACCTGGTTTGCCGATGATATAGCACGTACCAATCCCGACTTTGTGGCTTCTATTCAGGTGCCTACCGGAGCTCCCAACGAAATGGGCGGCTGGGCCGGCGTAGGGGGGTACAGTTCGGTGAACAGCATAAATGGCTCTGCGGAAGTGTTCAGGCATGAATTGGGGCACAACATGGGCAGTAATCACTGCACGCCGGGAATCAGGCCCTATGCCTCGGGTTATAACAATGGAAACTCCAAAACCCACCTTTGCGGCAACAGTGTAAATTTCTATTCAACTCCGTTGGTAGTCGATAATCTGGGCCTTCCACTTGGGGATGCCGCTACCGCCGATAACGCCCGGCTGTGGCGGGAACGTGCCGCTGAGGTAACCTCAAAAAGGATACATTCGATAAAATACGATGAGAACGATTTTGGGTGTGTAAATACTTTTACCAATGGAACTTATCATATCAAAAACGTAAATTCAGGGAAATATTTGGGCACAGCAGGAGGCTCGTCTTCTTCCGGTACTAATCTCGTTTTAGCAGATAGTAGTGCCAATACCCGATGGAATATCTTTGCGATTGGTGACAATAAGTTCAAAATTGATATGTTCCAAAATGCCAACCGCAGCATCGATGTGCCGGGAGGTTCTTCCAGCTCAGGTACAAGATTAATTGTTTGGAGTGTTCAAAATAGCAGTAATCAGAAATTTCACCTCAATGACCTCGGCGGAGGAAATTATAATATCAAAGCATTTAACAACTTGTGTTTTCAGGTCGAAAATAACGCCACAGTCAACGGCAGTTTTATCGTACAAAACAATTGTACTGGCATGACCTCCGGTGATTGGCAACTTATTCCGGTTAATCTTAATAAGCTCAATTTACAGGTTACGACAGTTGACGTCAGTTGTTTTGGAGCAAGTAATGGCTCTGCCACCGTTACAGCAACAGGCGGTAGTGGCATTTATACTTATTCCTGGAGTAGTGGCGGAACCGGCAACTCTGTGACTAATCTATCACCAGGGAGTTACACTGTCACTGTGAGTGATGGAACCAACAGTATTCCTTATGTATTCGTGATTAAGCAAAATGATAAATTTTCAATCAGTCTGAATACCCACCAATCTGACCAAAACATGAATGGTAGCGTAAAAGCCCTTGTTTCCGGCGGTACAGCACCTTACACTTTCCAGTGGAGCAATGGAGCCTCAGGCGATACTATTTCTCAGCTTTCGCCGGGAGTTTATACGCTTAATGTGACAGATCAAACCAATTGTTCTTATCTGAAAGAATTTTTTATTGGCTGTTCGGTCAAAAACACACCCTGTGATGATGGAAATCCCAATACACTTGGCGATGCATGGGACGAAAACTGCCATTGTGCAGGCATCCCCGTAACTTGTACATTAGGGCGTGAGAATATAGCTCTTGGTAAGCCATCCAGTCAGGTAAGTACTTACAATGGAGCTGCAGCCAATCGGGCAAATGACGGTAACCGTAACGGAAATTTTGACAATGGCTCAGTTTCGCATACTGATGCCCTTGCTCCGCACGACTGGTGGGAGGTAGATTTGGGAACTGTAACCAAAATTACGGATGCCGTGATCTATAACCGCACGGATTGTTGCCAGAGCCGGATGGATAGTATTTACGTATTTATTTCCGCAATTCCATTTACTTCCAATGATTTCGCAACCACCTTGGCCACTCCGGGCATTAAAAAAATAAAACTTTACGGTAGAAAATTTTCGAATGTTGTCATTAGCCCTGATACACTTGGCAGATATTTTAGAGTCCAAAATGCCCGGTATGATGCCACTTCGCTAAATATCGCTGAAGTTGAAGTATATGCCTGTGGCACACCGATTATCACTGCTTTGACTGCTAATCCTATTTCGGGGAGTGTATGGGAGTTAAAAGGTAAAATCAAAAGACTGGGAAGTGCAGTCACACAGTTATTTGTTGAACATGGAAATGAAAATTTCAGCATTTCTGAATCTGTGGATATTACAGGTTTGAACCTCAAAGACTCCGCTTTTGTGTTCAAAAATATCAATATCGGAAGTGCTTCTTCCTATCAGTTTAGACTTAAGGTAGTTACATCCGAAGGTACTTTTTACAGCAATGAAATTACATTCGGGATAAACCAAAATTACTGTACTCCTACTGTGGGCTCTCAGGTTTGGTACAAAACCTTCAATCGCATGAAGTACAAAGGCGTTGAAACGAGCTATTCAACTTCGGCAGTTTATCATGACAAAACCGCAATTACATTGGATTCCCTAACAATGGATTCGGTTTATACCATGGAATTCAGGACTCCGGATGCCGGTTGGACCAATTTATCGTACAAAATATATATTGATCTCAATGACGACAAACTTTTTTCCGGCTACAATGAACTCGTCGGGAAAGCTAATCCGGCGGGTCAATGGACTACGGTTATATTCAGAATTCCTGATACCGACCTCAAAACCGGGAATCCTTTGAGGATCAGATTGCAGGGTTATGAATCAAACAATTCATCAAGTTGCTACGGTGCGGTGGGTAATTTTGCTGACTACACCATTGTGATTAAAGATGGGCCTTGTTCAGCAGGTGGACAGATTTCGACCCTTTATCCCGATAGTGACGGCGATGGTTTTGGACAGTCAGCCAATAGCATTTTGGGTAATTGTGCGGCTAATCCGGGTTTTGTCAAAAACAACCTGGATTTCAATGATACCGATGCCAGTATTTATCCCAACGCCCCGGATATCTGTGATGACAAAGACAATGATAATGATGGGAGCATCGACGAAGACGGCATACCTGCTATTCAGAATATAATTTTGAGCAATCAAATCATCCCTTCCGGTACTCAGAGGGCTTCGGAGAAAATTCAAATGAGTGGTAATATCACTGTACCTTCAGGAAATAATGTTAAATTTTATGCTTTGAAAAATATTGAATTATTACCGGGAACTACTGTATCAAAAGGCTCTGTGTTTAAAGCTGAAATAAAACCGGGTTGCGGGCAGTAAATTTATTAGGATTCTTTTCAGAAAAACCTTGTTCTGGCATTATTTTTACGGTTAATTTCTAAATAGTGCATTCAGGAATATTAATCCGCCTGGATGTTTTTTTACCAGTTTTATTCACAAAAATTTATTTTTCAAAATGAAAAAAATCACCCTTTTTACTTTATTAATTTTATCTGCTTTTGTTTTTTCATGTAAAGAAGAGTCCCTGATTACCCCAGTAGAAACTTTTGCAGGTGAGTATGAACTTCAGAAAATCGAACTTATCGTTGATGGAAACGCACTTATCCTTCCTTTTGAGTTAAGTGATAAAAAATTTAACTTTAAATCTGACGGTACCTTTACTTATCCTGAAGATCTTTTGTTTTATGAAGGTAAATATGAATATTCTTCCAAAGATAAGACCATCACTTTTTCTGACGACGACCCTGAATATGCCTATAAAAGTGTCCTGACAGTTGAGAAAAAAGATAAAAACTATACCCTAAAAAGCAAAACAGAAGATTTATCTCTGGATATTTTTGGTGATAGCGAAATGTCTTACGATCAGGAAATAGGCATGCTTACGATTTTTATGCTGGAAGAATATATCGATGATCCGACTGTTTCCAAGTTTGCAGATAAAATTGGTGAGAATCCTAAGAAATTCAGTTTTAATTATTATCTGACCAAGAAATAAGACAATTAACCTCCGAAAGGAGGTTTTTTTATTATCTCCAAAACCTTCTCCACCGGCAATGCCTCGGCTTTAACCCGTTGTCCTTCAATCGTTTCTGCTGCAAAAAGAGAGTTAATAATGGCTTCCTCCGTAGCTTCTATTACGGCTTCAAATAGTATATCCAGCTCCTGACTTTTCAGGGTAGTATGGGTTTCCAACATTTCTTTATCATTAGCTTTTATTCTTACGCTTTCGGCAGTAGAAAAAGCGATTACATAGTCGCCACTGCCATGGGCCGCCACGCCACCGGTGCGACCCAAACCCAGCATAGCTCTTGCTGCTAGTCTTTTCAGTGAATGGCCATCAAGTGGGGCGTCGGTAGCCACCACCATCATGCAGGAGCCATCATCTTCGTAGTCTTTCAGGATTTCGGTATATTTATGTTTTCCAAGGGCTACACCTACTTCCTTTCCTGCAATCTTCAAAACTCCTCCAAAATTGCTCTGTACCAATACTCCCACGGTATAGGCACCTTTCGATTTTGGTAAAACTCTTGAGGATGTACCGATTCCCCCTTTGAAACCAAAGCACATGGTGCCGGCTCCCGCACCCACATTTCCTTCCTCAACTTTTCCTGTTTTGGCATTTTTTAAGGCTTCCATCATGTTTTCTCTCGTCAAAACACGCCTTCTGATGTCGTTGAGGCCGCCATCGTTGGTTTCGCCAACTACAGTGTTTACGCTTCTTACATTTTCGTTTTCGGGGAAAGAGAATGTGTAATCAATCAAAGCCTCCATTCCTTGTGCAACAGCCAGAGTATTGGTAAGCAAAATGGGCGTTTCGAGTGTACCCAATTCTTCTACTTGTGTATATCCTGCCAATTTCCCAAATCCATTGCCAACAAAAATGGCTGCCGGAACTTTTTCATTGAAAATATTCCCGGGATGAGGCAAAATAGCTGTGGCTCCGGTATGAATGTCTTTACCTTGATGGAGGGTGAAATGCCCCACTTTTAGGCCCGGCACATCGGTGATGGCATCCAGTTTTCCGGCAGGTAGAATACCAATCTTTATGCCGTATTCAGAAGGTCTTTTTTTCTGCGAATAAACGGAAAAATTTAATATAAACAGAAGGGAAAAAATCAGATATTTCATTGCTCCGGGTATAATAAACCCAAAAGTAAAATAAAATTCTCTGATTTTTAGATTCTGCTTTGAAACACCTTTTCCTTGTTCTTCAACATTTTCCCTATGTCGAAGCTAAATTAAAAAGGATTTGAAATCCTGAATTTCGCTCCAAAAGAATTTTATTTTTACTCATTCAAAGTGACACAAACGGTGTCTGAAGCAGTTATTATTTAATTTCTACGAATTTATTTCTAATTATTTTATATCTTTTTCCATCAATTTTGAAACTATTTTCTTCAATGAAATTTTCAGTTTCTTCAGTAGAATTTCCGTTTCCAATATCTGAATTAACCATCTCAGAAAAAGTGCTTAACCTGCCAAAAAGTTTCCCGATTACCATTATTCCAAATTTATTATCTTTTTTCAATTTTAAACTGGAAAAACCTCCCAATTCGATTGAATCATACTCTACTGGTAATAAAACGTCACCTAAAATATTTGTTAAACCTTTTTTCGTACCATTCTCAATCGTAAAAAGAAAATAATATGGATCCAAAGTATTTGAAATTTTAAAATAATTATTTGGAAATATAGATTCATTTTTATGATTTAAAATTCCAAACTTTTCATTCAATTTAGTTATAAAGAAATTTCGGGTAATTACTTTAATGGAATCATATTTTTGAGGGACAATAAAAGATTCCATATTGGCGTCATAAATCCCGATTTTGTTTTCAAAGTTCTTTATTAAAAATATATCATTTAATTTGTCCCCATTAAAACTATATTTAGAATCAAAAGGCCTGATTATTCCTTTTTCACCATTTAAATTTAAAACCTTGGAATTTTTTAATAAAAAATACTTGTCATTAAGCTTACCTAGATATAAGTCATTGCCCCAATCTTCTAATAAATCATATTTAGGAAGTATTATGACTTTCTCAGTTTTACAGTCAAAAATCCCTTTTTTATCATTTTCATAAATAGCCATTTTGGGGAAATCTTTATTTTCTTCAGAATAATTCAAAGAACTAATGTAAGAGTATTTTATCTCAAGAACTAGTCTCCCCTTTTCATTCATTAAGCCAAATTTTCCATTCTTTCTTACTAGGTAATAGTTTCCAAGTTTTTCAAAAATTTTAAAATCAGATTCTAAAATTATCTTTTCCTGCCCATTTATTATTTTTGTTTTTCCTTTTTCCGAGACAGTAATCAAATTTGAATCATAATTCAAATCTGCTAAAATTGAAATTTCATCATACTTGTTTTTTATTAAAACGTTTCCTGAACAATCAATTAAGCCATATTTATTATTTTTTTTAAATTTTAAAACCACGTAGGGAAATTCTGGGAAACCAAGCATTTCTACTTTTTGAAATTCACCGCTAAAAATAAAATTTCCAAAGTCGTCATAAAAATCATGTTTTAACCCATTGGAAGCAATTAGTATTACAACATTTTGCTCAATTTTGTCATATTTAAAAGGTATTATTTCATTATTATATTTGTCAATGCATCCATATTTACCATTTTTAGAGAGCGTTACAATATTATCGCCAGAATAAAAAAGATCTTTACTTAAAACATCTTTTTTGATATCGTAAACCGCCGGAATAACTAAAGAGTCATTTAGGTCAACGAATCCAAGTTTATTATTCAAGATTGCGGATCTGAGTTTGAACTTTGATTGTTTTCCAAAAATAGCCAACCCATTTTTTAGATATATTTTATTATTTTCTGGTAATTGGGAGTTAAGGGTTTCAATTTCAAGGCCTCCAAACTTTGATGCCCATTTTTCTTCTTCTTTTGTAGTTAAATCTTCAGGTGGAGGTGGGGGGGGCGGAATAATTTGTGCGTAGATTTTAGTAAAACAAATGGAGAAAATTATAAGTGTTTTTAAAAAATGTGAGTTCATTTTGAATAAATTAAAACGGTAACAAATTGTACAAAAATAATGAATACCTCTAATAATGTTCGTTATAATTGTCAAAATTTTGAAACAGAAAAATTAATGGTATTTAGTATTAATATCTCATACTTCCAATGAGACTTATCGCCAAGTGAAAGCTATTTAAGGCCTTACAGATTTGAAGAAATAATTATCGAAAAACCGAGATAATTTTCTTGAAAATAAAAGCGAAATTTCCTAACTCAAATTCTTAAAAACCTAAAACAAACCCCCATGCTTCATGGCCAGATACACCCCGTTGGTCCAGCCGAAGCCGTCCTGGTTGGGGTATTCACCGCCGCCGGTGGTTTCTTCTGAGCTTACGTTATATTTTTCGGTAAATTTACCTTCCGTTGCAAATATTTTTTCGTTTAAGGTCAGCCAATTGGTCTGTATCTTTTCTGAAAGGTCTGTGAAGCCATAGTTTTTTAAGCCAACAAAAGCCATCCATTGCAACGGAGCCCAGCCGTTGGGAGCATCCCATTGTTGCTCGCTAACGGTGGTTGTCGTAATCAGTCCACCTTTTTTCAGGAATTCGTTCTTGATTTTTTCAGCTGCTTTTTCAGCTTTTTCTTTTTTACTTATTTCAAAATATAAGGGGAAAACGCCCGCCAGTGTGAGATTTTCACGGGGCATTTCCTGTTTCAGGTCAAAATCGCAGTAAAATTCTTTTTCATCATTCCAAAAGTATTTTTCTATGGCCTTTTTTCTGGATTCCGCTCTGATTTCAAAAGCATAATGTTTTTCGGGTGAAATCTCTGAAATCATTTTTTCGAGATGAAAAAGCAGACAATTCAGGTCCACAGGCACGATCTCCGAAGTATTTATCGTTCCCAGGTCATCTGGATTTTCCACCCACCGGCTGCTAAAATCCCAGCCCGACTCACATGCCGCCCTAAGGTTAAGGAAAAGTAATTCGGGTTTTTGAGCTGCGTTTTCGGCAAGTTCCACATCTTCTTTGTACGATTCGGGACGTGGCGAGGCATCATCATCATAATAGCGGTTAAGAATCTCCCCTCCAGGCATCTTTATGGCCCTTTTGCTCATCCAGAAATCATATTCTTTCAAGAGTTGAGGCAGATAATCTTTGTTTTTTTTTACAGATGGAAATGTATCCAAAAGTTTTACCATTAAGCTAAAAAATGGCGGCTGAGAGCGGCTCAGGAAATAGGTACGGTTGCCGTTGGGAATAAACCCAAAAGTATCAATGAGATAGGCGAAATTCTCAATCATGTTTTCGACCAGCTCATATTTTTTGGAAACGATCAGGCCCAGCATCGTGAAATAGCTATCCCAATAATACACTTCCTGAAATCTCCCGCCCGGCACCACAAATGGCTTTGGGAGGCTGATAAGCGTGGAATCGGGAGAATGATTTGGAGTGCTTTTGGTCAAAAAATTCCATAATCCATGGATATGATTTTCAGGCCCTATACTTTTATCCGACGCATATATTTCTTTGATTTGAAGCTTGGGTTCAAAGTTTTCATTTACAAATTTTTTTATATCAAATCCCAGTTGTCTTTTTGCCTTGTTAAAATTCCTGGAAATTTCTGTCATACTTTTTACCGGCTCCAGATCAGGAAAAGTTTTGGAGTCTTCAAATACCCCGGACATTTGCACAGCGGCAAACAGCTCCTTGTTCTCTACTACCGTTGCCATCAGTCTGCCGGATTTTGTTTTTTAATGATACTGTTGATTCTCAAAACAAACACAATCAGCAAGCCTATCGGAATCATCAGAAAATAGAAGGCATTTACGCCACCGATTCTTTCGAAAAGTGTCCCGACTATTCTGGAGCCAATCGTGCCGCCTAAGGCTGAGAAAATGATGATCAGGCCCGACATGGCCGAATGCAGGTGTTTAGGCAAGCTGCTCAAAACAGCCGAATTAAGCAATGGATAGATGGGAGCGATAAAAAGACCAATTAACGGTAATACAAAACCTAAAAACGGCACATCACTTAATGCCGAAATCTGGGTTACTTCGCCGGAGATTTGCAGTTTCGGCAATACAAAAAATAATATCAGCATGGCCACCAAAGAGCAGGCAATTACGATATAAACCCATGAGATGTATTTGGAGATATAACCTGCTAAAAACCTGCCTGCTGCCAGGGAAATAGCCAGAATTGAGGCCATCTGCACGCTCAGTTTTTCAGAAAATGAAAATATTTTCTGGTTAAATCGGGGCAGCCAGGTCATAATGCCCTGCTCGATCATGACAAAGAAAAACGCCGAACCTACAAAGATTAAGACCAATGGAAGTATAATAAGTTTTATAGAATCCATGAGGTCGTCTTTGAGCGAAGAGCTTGAATGTGAGGTGTCTATATTTATTTTTGCAAATAATAAAAACAAAAACGAAAGAGCTATCAAAACACACAGAAACAGATATACATTGAGCCAGCTGTCAACATTGGTGTCGCTGTAGAAAAATGGAAAAAGGAAATAGGCACTGGCTATGCCCACCATAAAAAAGCCCTCAATGGAGCTCATAAAAGAGGTATGTTCCTTCTGAGAGGCGGTGATTTCACCTATCAGACTATAAACCGAAAGCTTAATTAATGCAAAACTTACGCCTATACTTAGGAATAGCATTTTGGCATTGAAAAATGAATTCCCGTAATACATGCTCAGGCAACCGAAAAACACGATTCCCAGGGCAACCATCATGGCTTTTTTATAACCAAATTTTGGTAAAAATGAAGCCACCAACAAAGAAACTATTGCAATCGGCAGATCTTTGAAAGCTTCAAGAATAGAGGCGTCGGTTTCGGTTACTTTGTAAACATTGATAGATTTGGAAATTACAATCCCAACCGAGTTTAGCAAGATTGCAAACACAAAATAGTTGAGAAACAAGGAGACTTTGAGTTTCCAGTGATTCATAGGTTCAGGTAAGGTTGAGATAAAATTAAAGCGAACTTTTTACAGTTCGCTTTAGATTCATCATAGGTTAATTTTTTTCAAGTATATATATTAAGTGCAAAATAATGAAAGAAAAAGTATATTTACTTTAAAAAAATTATTTAATATTTGTACAAAATTAACATTAATCAGTATGGTGCAATTTGAAAGAATTTTGCCCGATACAGGCTCTTCGTTTAAGGTGTTGTATCATAATGTAATGGCCGATGTTTTTAAGTGGAACTACCACTACCATCCTGAAGTTGAGTTAGTATTTGTTTTTGACGGAATCGGCCGTCGACACGTGGGCAACCATGTCAGTTATTACGAAAGCGGCGACCTGGTTTTGATAGGTTCCAATCTGCCTCATGCGGGGTTTGGCTATGGTGCATTGGCCATGCATGAAGAGGTGGTGGTGCAGTTTCCGGAGGAAATAATACAGAAATCCGCTGAATTTGAGGCGATTAACGAGATGCTTGAAAAATCGAAGACAGGACTCTGTTTTGGAGATGCGATCAGGCAGGCCTTGCGGGATAAGTTTGTGAATATCAGGCAGTCAACAGGGGTGGAGAGGTATTTGCTTTTGATCGAAATCCTTAAATATCTTTCCGAAACCCATGATTATTTTTGCTTGAACGAAAGAGCTTTTGAAAAAAATACTTTTGCCAAAGACCAACAAAGAGCCAGAAGGATTTTTGATTTTATAAAGGAAAATTTCAGCAGAGATATAAATACTTCTGAAATAGCAGAGATCAGCAATCTGACCGTGCCTGCCTTTTGCAATTATTTCAAAAAGAATTTTGGTGTTACTTTCACCGATTTTCTCAATCAATACCGTGTCAATCAGGCCTGTTTGTTGTTGACCGAAAACCAAAACATCTCCGAGGTTGCCTTTCAATGTGGCTTCAATTCCCTTTCCTATTTCAGCCGAACTTTTAAGCAAGTAAAAAATCTTTCGCCCAAAGAATTTCAGCTTAGGGTATATGTGGGGAAATGATAAAAAATATTGCTTGTGTAAACAAAAATGTTTACATTTGTTTTATGGACATTGAATTTGAAAAATATAAGGGTATTCATCCGGGAATAGTTTTGGACCGATTACTTCGGAAAGAAGCTATTTCAAAACGTCATTTTGCAATTTCAATTGGTGAGTACCCTCAGACACTTAATGCTATCACAAAAGGCAAAAGGAGGATGAACATCCCTTTTTCACTTAAAGCTGAGAATAAACTTGGGCTTCCGGAGGGGACACTTTCTTTACTTCAAACATACTTTGAGATTGAGCAGGAAAAGAAAAGTCAGATTAAAATTACACCAGATTTTAATATCATCAGGAAAACTATTTTTTGGGATACTGATATTGAAAAAATAGACTGGTTGAGTTATCAAAAATCTGTTATTCAGCGTGTTATGGAAATGGGTAATGAGGCGGAAAAGCAGGAAATTATTAGATTTTACAACTTGAATATTTTAAAGCTAAACTAAACCGAATAAACTTTTTAATCTGCAATGCTTTACTTCAACACAATAAATGATCTGTTAAAAAGGGCTTTGTTAAAATTGATGAATGCTCCGGAATTTAAAGATTTCAGGCTCGTAGGTGGTACTGCTTTAAGTTTGCAATTAGGTCACCGGATTTCAGTTGACCTAGATTTATTTAGTGATTTAGAATATGGAAGCATTGACTTTGTTTCGATTGAAAATTTTCTAAAATCTCATTTTGAATATTTTGATACATTTAGTACTTCCCACACTGGAATTGGAAAATCCTATGTAGTTGGTAAAGACAGGCAAAATGCCATTAAACTTGATGTTTATTACACTGATAAATTTATTGAAACAGCTACTGTCTTTGGGGATATTAGATTAGCAACTTTGCGAGAAATCATTGCAATGAAAATTGATGTGGTACAAAGGGGAGGTAGGAAAAAGGATTTTTGGGATCTACATGAATTTTTTTCAAACTTTAGTCTCAACGAAATGCTGGAGTTGCATAAAAAACGTTATCCTTATTCACATGATAAAGAATTAATAATCAGAAATTTAATTTCTTTTGATTCTGCTGATTTTGATTTTGAGCCCATTTGCTTAAAAGGAAAATATTGGCAGTTTATTAAAGAGGATATTGAAGAAATAGTTTCATATTATATTAAAGAACTTTCTTAGAAAATAAAAAATCCGAAAGCTTACACTTCCGGATTTTTCAAAATATCATCTAAAATTTCACCCAATCCAAGCCTCAACTTCTTCCTTGGAAGGCATTTTTTCGTCTATTTTTAGTTTTTTACGCATACCACCCAGGTCATTGAAGACTTTATTTGCATTTGCAGCTTTTAACAATTCGATAGTATGGAAGCCCATTTTTTGAAGGGCCGGAATCCACACTTTTGGTACGCCAACAGCTTCATAGTCAGCCTCGGTAGCAACTTCTACTTTTTTCTCGGGTCTCATTTGAGGGAAGAAAAGTACTTCCTGAATACTCTGATTGTCCGTCATCATCATTGTGAGGCGGTCAATACCGATACCAATCCCTGCTGTTGGAGGCATACCAAACTCTAAAGCCCTAATAAAGTCCTCGTCCATGGCCATGGCTTCTTCGTCACCACGCTCAGCCAGACGAAGCTGCTCCTCAAAACGCTCTCTTTGGTCAATAGGGTCGTTCAATTCCGAATATGCATTGGCAACTTCTTTTCCGTTGATAAACAACTCAAAACGCTCCACTACACCTGCTTTTGAGCGGTGTTTTTTGGTCAGCGGCGACATCTCAACCGGGTAATCGATGATGAAAGTCGGCTGAATGAGGTGGTCTTCAACTTTTTCTCCGAAAATCTCATCAATCAACTTGGCTTTACCCATGGTGTCATCTACTTCCATGCCCCATTCTTTGCATTTTGCACGCAATTCAGCCTCTGTTGAAGCGTCCACGTTAATGCCTGTATATTTTTCAATGGCTTCAATAATCGAAAGTCTTGGGTAGGGGCCTGCAAAGTCGATTATATTTCCTGCGAAAGTTACTTTGGTGTCTTCATTTACCGCAATGGCAACTTTTTCGAGTAATTCCTCGGTCAAACTCATCATCCAGTTGTAATCCTTGTAGGCAATGTAAAACTCCAAAGAAGTAAATTCCGGGTTGTGTGTGCGATCCATACCTTCGTTTCTGAACATTTTCCCAAATTCATACACGCCGTCAAATCCACCAACAATCAGTCTTTTGAGATACAATTCATTGGCAATACGTAGATATAATGGCATATCCAATGTATTGTGGTGCGTTTTGAAAGGTCTCGCGGCTGCACCGCCATGAATGGGTTGCAAAATTGGTGTTTCCACTTCCAGCCAACCTTTATCATCAAAGATTCTACGCATGGTAGAAATTATTTTTGCCCTTTTTACAAAAATCTCACGGTTGTCAGGGTTCACAATCAGGTCCACATAACGCATTCTGAAACGCTGTTCCGGGTCGGTGAAACCGTCATGTATATTGCCTTCTTCGTCTCTTTTTACGATCGGAAGCGGACGTAAGGATTTGCTTAAAAGTGTGAATGATTTTACATGGATAGAAATCTCCCCGGTCTGTGTCTCAAAACAAAAACCATTGATACCCACGATATCGCCTATATCCAGAAGTTTTTTGAATACGGTATTATAAAGCGTTTTGTCTTCATCGGGACAAAGGTCATCACGGCGGAAATACAACTGGATTCTGGCAGTTTCGTCTTGGATTTCGACAAAAGAAGCTGAGCCCATAATCCTGAAACTCATCAACCGGCCTGCAACTGATACGTCTTTGAAATCAAATTTGTTGTGTTTCCAGTGTTTTAATATATCTCTTATCGTAGTATTGGTCGTAAATCCTTCTGCTGGATAAGGATTGATGCCCATTTTCATCAATTCTTCCCTTTTTTGCCTTCTTAAAATCTCTTGTTCGCTTAAAAGCATCTTGAATGTATTTTTTGAATCTCTTAAAAAATCCTGCAAAATTAGTAAAAAATAACTAAAATCTTGGTTTTTTTACCTGTAAAATCCAAACCGGAATCCTAATATCAAAAGTGTATTAATCTTATTTTCGTGAATCAAAAAGGTTTTTATACCAATCAAATAGTTCCTAAAGACCGGATTTTCTAGACCATATAATAGAATCGTATCTACATACTAAAAAAAATACAATTGAAATATTAATTTTGGCGAAAGAATAAACCCTTGATGAAAGTAAATATTTACGTGCTATTGTTTTTGAGTGTAACTTTATTTCAATGCACCCGAAAATTACCGGCACCTCAAAACACACCATCAGTAAAAATTGTATCTCAATCACCCAAAAGAGAAATGCGGGGCGTATGGGTCGCTACCATTGAGAATATCGATTGGCCCAGTAAAAAAGGATTGAGTTCTGAAGCACAACGGAATGAGTTTTCCGAAATGATCAGCTATCAGGCAGATTTGGGCTTTAATTCGGTTTTCGTACAAATTAGAGCTGCTTCGGATGCATTTTATGCCCGAAGTAGCGAACCCTGGTCAGAATGGCTTACAGGTGAGCAGGGGAAAGCCCCGGAGCCTTTTTATGATCCTTTGAGGTTTATGGTAGAAGAGGCTCACGAAAAAAATATTGAATTTCACGCATGGTTTAACCTTAACCGGGGGCTATACCGAAACTCCAAAACACTTGTACAGGACCATATTACTTTAAAACACCCCGAATGGTTTGTAAGCTACGATGGCAATCAGGTTTACAATTTTGGAATTCCAGAGGTCAGAGATTATATCACCCGTTTGGTTTTGAGTGTGGTTAAAAGTTACGACATTGATGGGGTACATTTTGATGATTATTTTTATCCGTATCCCGTTGCTGGACAAGTATTTGACGATGCCACTACTTTTGAAAAATATAACAGGGGAATAGTTTCGTTGACAGACTGGCGACGCGACAATATTAACATTTTGGTGAAACAAATCGCTGACGCAATAAAGGCTGAAAAAAGGTGGGTAAAATTTGGGATTAGTCCGTTTGGGATTTGGCGAAATAGTTCTGTGGATCCGGCTGGTTCGCCTACTGCCGGTGGTCAATCTTATGATGACCTGTTTGCTGATACCCGCAAATGGGCCAAAGAAGGCTGGGTGGACTATATAGCTCCACAAATCTATTTTGCCTTTGAGCATCCCAAAGTTCCATTTCAGCCTTTGTTGGACTGGTGGGCAGATTCCGGTGTAAAATGTAATCTTTTTGTTGGGCATGCCATCTATAAAGCTTCCTCCGAATCCAAAGACCTAGGTTGGTCTGATAGCCGCCAGATACCCCGGCAAATTGCTGCTGCAAGAAATAGGAAGGAAGTGAGTGGGAGTATATTTTACAGTGCCAATTGGTTAAAAAAGAACAAACTGTCGATTTCAGATTCAATTCAAAAAGCCTTCTCAACACCCGCTTTGGTGCCCACCATCCCCTGGAAAGACGATATTATTCCGGCCTCGCCGCAGCTATTCAAAGCTCATAAACAGGATGGAAAGGCAATTCTGACCTGGGAAAATGTACAGGTGAGTGACCTCATGAACGAAGCCGTTTGTTATGTTGTTTATAGATTCGAAAATAATAACAGAGATTTTGAGAATCCTTCCAATATTTTGAAAGTCATAAGAAATGCCGGAGAGCCTCGTTATGTCGATAATACTGTGGAGCCGGGGAAAAGCTATTTTTATGGATTGACGGCACTTGACAGATGTAAGAATGAAAGTTTGCCGGTTGTTTCAGAATTGATTAAATAAGTGTATAATCATAAAAAAATAAATCTCCAGATTCGGAAATGAAAAAATTAATTATAATTGGCCTGGTCCTTTTTTCGAATGTCGGTTTTGCTCAAAATAAGACTTTGCCTTCAAAAGCCCCGATTAATTTTGGTCCGGTTATCGAAAAATTACTAACTGAAAGTCCGGAAGATTTCCCAAAAAGCTGTGGAGAAATAAAAAACTTCACTGAAAATGAAGATTTAAAGCAATATCATTCCGTTTTTAAACTTCCGCTTGCCGACAGTTGCTATTTTTTTGACGATATCACCGAAGAGTTTGATACTTATAAGGTTTTTGAGGCAACTTTTGGTTTTTATAAGTCTAAAAAGGACGGTTTGAAAGCATTGGAAACGCTATCGCGGTACATCAGCGATAATCCGGGAATCATGAAAGTGTTGAGTAAAGAGCCCTTGGATGACTCTGAAGATGGAGTTGTGCAGCTTTTTGTGGGTAAAAATCCACCAAACAATTCAACGGTTTTGAGCATTTATCTGGAAACCGTAGAAGCCTTCAATCCCAATACCCAAAATCCCATGGAATACTATAAACTTACCTTGTCAATTTCAGAAGATTTTTCATTATAATATGGATAAAGTTAATATTTCCGAAAAAGTATTTGAAAAAATAGTGATTCTTTTTGAAAACTATAAATCAAGCCTTAGCACCTACACTTCAGACCAGTTTAACTTCAAAGCTACAGAAGACGTATGGTCTCTTGCCGAGATGTACGAACATGTATGTATGAGTGCGAAGAAATTCTTTTTGGCCAATACCAGGCGGTGTATGGAGCAAAGAAATGGTCAGTTAGGAGGAGAGAAAAATGCCGCAGGTGAAAATGTTTTTAAATACGGCGGTTTTCCTCCCATGAAATTTAAAGTGCCGGGAGGGCCGGAAGCGGCAAATATTTCGGGAAGAGATAAGTCGGTTTATTTTCAGGAAATTGAAGAAATTTTGGAGTCTGCCAGGCAAATGATAAATCCACTTGAAAGTGATGCCGGAGAATACAAAACCCTGCATCCGGTTTTAGGATGGCTCAATGCTATGGAATGGTTTCAAATTTGGAAATGCACAGCAGACACCATTTGACCCAAAAAGCCGAACTTGAAAATCTGGCAAAGCATGGCTGATATTCGCTATAGAGTTTATCCTACTTTACTCAATGAGTTTGCAAAATTCCTTTCTAACCCATCTCTTGAGAATCGTAATTCATTGTTGAATCGTATCAACAGAGTATCTGATTTTGATGAAGAAACCCTTGGGAAATTCAGAAAAGGAACCAGTTTTGAAGATGCAGTTTTGAAAGATAAAAAAAGCGATTTTGATCCTAAAATCATTGAAAAAGTCAAAGAAATGCTTCCCAAAAGCTATGTTTCTCAATTGGCCCTGAAATTTAACTACGGAGAAGTACAGTTTTATGGCTTTGCCGATGTGGCAGGGGAGGGTAGGGTGATTGACCTGAAAACGACTTCCAGTTATAAAGAAAATAAATACAAAACCAATTTTCAGAATCTCTATCTTTATGCTTTAAAAGAAAAAGGTTTCAGTCAAATGGAATATATCATTTATGATTTCGAAGGTATCCGCCACGAAATATATCCCTTAGAAACTTATGATTTTGGCCTCCAGCTCCACTATATGGAAATGTTCACGGAGTTTCTGGATGAAAACCGTCGCTTTATAACAGATAAAAAAATCTTCGTTGAACCTCAGGCCGGAGGATTGTTTGCTTAGTTACATTTCCCAATTTCAGCTTTAAATATGGTGCCATTTTGAGTTTGAAATCCCGGATGCAATGTAATTGAATTTCCTGCAAAAAAATTAACAGGAGAGCCAATTCCAATTTTCGTAAAAATGAATGCTGGGTCAGTGGGAGGTACAGCATTCTGAATAGTATAAAGATTATTTAATGCCCCTTTTGAGGTCGGCCCTTTGATAGTATTTTGAGGATAATTTATACCTGAAAGTTCAACATTTGCAGTAATTGGAACATAATAACAACCAATACTTGGATTACACTCGTCATTGGTACAAAGGTTATTGTCGTTACAGACTATTGCCGATCCATTACAAACCCCGTCAGAACAAACGTCTCCGGAAGTGCATGCATTGCCATCATTACATGAATTTGAATTATTGGTATGCATACACACTCCTGTTGCAGAATCACAATAATCGGTGGTGCAAGTGTTGCCATCGTCACAATTTTTTGGCGTGCCTGCACATACCCCATTGGAACAAACATCGTTGATTGTACAGGGATTCCCATCGTCACATGCTGCATTATTGAAAACCTGGGTACAGCCTGTCAATGGGTTACAGGAAGATGTCGTACAAACATTATTATCGTCAGGACAAGTAACCGGTGTGCCTGTACAGGTGCCGTTCGAGCAATTGTCGTTTATTGTACATGCATTATTATCGTTGCAAGTACCTGAGTTTTTTGGGGTGTGTACACATCCGGTGGCTGGATTACAACTGTCATCAGTACAGGCGTTATTGTCATCGCAATTAAGCGGTGTAGTTCCCGGTTTACAAGTTCCATTTTCACAAACATCACCCGTGGTACAGGCATTTCCATCGCTGCAGGTAACTGAGTTCGGAGTGAAAACACAATTTCCTGTTATAGGATCGCAGGAGTCAGTGGTGCAAGGGTTGCCATCGTCGCAATTTTTTTGGGTGCCTGCACATACCCCATTGGAACAAACATCGTTGATTGTACATGGATTTCCATCGTCACATGCTGCATTATTGAAAACCTGGGTACAGCCGGTCAGCGGGTTGCAGGAAGCTGTCGTACAAACATTATTATCGTCAGGACAAGTAACCGGTGTGCCTGTACAGGTGCCGTTCGAGCAATTGTCGTTTGTTGTACATGCATTATTATCATTGCATGTTCCTGAGTTTTTTGGGGTATGCAGGCATCCGGTGGCAGGATTACAACTGTCATCGGTGCAGGCATTATTGTCATCGCAATTCAAAGGTGTAGTTCCGGGTGTGCATACTCCATCTGAGCAAACATCGCCTGTGGTACAGGCATTTCCATCGCTGCAAGCCGCTGAGTTCGGTGTGAAAACACAATTTCCTGTTAAAGGATCGCAGGAATCAGTGGTACAAGGATTGTTGTCATTACAACTTTTGGGTGTGCCTATACAGACACCTCTTACACAAATATCATTAATAGTGCATGGGTTGCCATCGTCACAGGCAGCACCATTGGTACAGGCTGTAACTGCATTTAATGGAATATCAGGAAATTTAAAATCGACTTTTGAAGGTTTGAAAACAGAATTTTTTATTTTTGAAATGTTTGGTGAAGTTTCAGGGAAGGATTTTTGATAATAAACTCTGTAAACTTTCTTAAGAAGAGCAATAAAATCCTCTTTGTTGAAATACCCACTGCTTATGGTTTTGATATCACCATTTTCGTCAAAAAACAGCAAAGTTGGGAGTGACCTTATGTTAAATGCTCCTTTGAATGCAATTCCTTCTTCAGAGCTGTTTAATACCTGATAAGAATAAAAGCCCGTATTAAGTGTGGAAATAACTTCTTCATCGACAAGTGTTTCGGTTTTTAATTTTTTGCAAAATCCACACCAGTCGGCATAATAAAGTACAAATATTCCTTTGTGATTGGCCTTTGCTTTTTCTCTTACTTCTTCCAGTGAATTTCCAAAAATGGAAGGATCACTACCTGGCAATGCTGCCTGAGTGTAATATGGAAATAAAAAAACTATTAAGCAAACAAAGGCAAAGCCAACATGTGTATGCCAGGACTTTTCTGACAAAAGTAATTTTATTTTCATAGCGAACAGGTTTCAAAGGTTGAACCAAAAATAGAAATAATTTTTGAAAATCGGGATTGGAGCAGAGGTAGGTTTTATTTTATGGTTATACCTAATGCTATTAAAATGCTAATTATTTTCTAATAATTCATCCACCCTCTTAAACTCATATCCTTTTCGCTTTAAATCATTTATCAATTCAGGGAGTCTAAAATAGAATTTATCAGTCCTTAAAGGTGAGGTGCCGATGTGTATAAGTAGTATGAAGCCATTGAGTGTGTTTTTGCTTTCGTATCCAAAAATACTTTTATAGATTACTTCGGAGTTTTTGTAGTTTTTCATATCTGGTGTGGTATAATCGGCATTGGAGAGAGTGCCTGATGTGTAATTAATCAATTGTAGGTCAGCTTCTTCAGTCCATCCTGAGATGGTGTCGTTGTACCATTCATAAGGAGGCAAGAAAAACTTTGCATCAGATTTTTTGATGCCAAATCGTGCCATTTCTGCATAATTTTTATTCAAATCACTTAGAAACTCTTCTTTTGAAACCAAAAGACTATCCCGTTTTGCCCAGGCACAATACAACAGATGTTTGTCAGAATGTGCCCCCAGATAGTGACCTGATTTTTTAAGGTTTTTGATCAGGATTTCGAAATTTTTGTTTCGGTAAAAATCTCCGGTAAAAAAGAAGGAAGCCCTGATTTTTTCTTTTTTTAATATTTCTAAAATAAACTCCCCGCCGTCAGCAAATTCATGACCCGTAAAAACCATAGAAATATGTTTTTTATTGATATCTCCCCTTAGATTGGCACCATACTGGTTTTGAGTCTGTGCTTTTACAGAAAAACAGAACAATAGAAATAATAAAAACCTGGAAATTTTCAATTTCATTAAAAGTATACCTGAAATTTTACAAAAATCTTCTCAATCTTCATTCACCTCCTGTATCAAATCAGCTACCAGTCCTGTCCAGCCGGTTTGGTGGGCAGCACCTAGTCCGCGGCCATTGTCACCATGGAAATACTCAAAAAACAGGTAATAGTCTTTGAAATAAGGACTTTCATTGAAGATTTTTTCTTCCCCATTGAAAGCCATTTTTTCGGATTTATCTTTTTTGAAAAGATTTACCAGCCTTTTTGAAATCTCTGTAGCGGCTTCTTTTATGGTTACAATCTGACCTGAATTGGTCGGATATTCAACCTCATAATCCTCACCATAATATTGAGAATATTTATGTAAAGAATTTATAATTAAATAATTAAGAGGAAACCACACCGGTCCACGCCAATTCGAATTTCCCCCCATAATCGTAAGGTCTGACTCACCCGGTGTATATTCTACTTTCAGGTTTTCGCCTTTCAAATTGAAATGATAAGGAGAATCTTTATGGAATTTTGACAAGGATCTGATACCGTAATCAGACAAAAACTCACTTTCATCAAAAAGTCGCTTAAATACCATTCTCATTCGGTGACCACGCAACAATGAAAGCAAATGCGTGGCACCTTTGCCGGGTTCATGCCATCTCGAGATCAATGAAGCCAGATCAGGGCGGTTTTTTAGAATCCATTCCAGTCTCCTTTTAAAATCAGGAAGTTTATTTAATAATTCTTCGTCGATTACTTCTACCGCACAAAGTGGAATTAATCCCACCAATGATCTGATTTTCAGGAACAAAGTATGAGCATCAGGCGTGTATATTTTGTCATAATAAAACTGATCTTCTTCGTCCCAGAGACCCATATTCGATTCACTCATAGGCTGGTTGATAGCCGCAGCAATATACAGAAAATGCTCAAAAAACTTGGAGGCCATGTCCTGATATGCCGGTCTTTCCAGCGATATCTCACAAGCGATCTTCAGCATATTGAGCGTATAAATGGCCATCCAGCCGGTGGCATCGGCCTGCTGCAGTTTCAGCCCCGGGATCTGGGCATTGCGATCAAAAACGCCGATATTATCAAGGCCGAGAAACCCTCCTCCAAAAATATTATTGCCATCCTCGTCTTTTTGATTGACCCACCAGGTGAAATTGAGAAGCAACTTATGAAAAATCCTTTCCAGGAACTTCACATCTCCTACGCCACCGTTCATTTCTTTATCGGTTTCATAAACCTTCCATGTAGCCCAGGCGTGAACGGGAGGGTTTACATCTGAAAAATTCCATTCATAGGCAGGAATCTGACCGTTTGGATGCATGTAGTATTCTCTCAAGACAACCGCCAATTGCCTTTTGGCAAAATCTGGGTCGATTCGGGCCAAAGTAGCGGTATGAAATGCCAAATCCCATGCGGCAAACCACGGATATTCCCATTTATCGGGCATAGAAAGGATGTTGGCCATATAGGCATGTTTCCAGGGTGAATTACGCTCAAATGCCCTTCCTCTGAACTCAAACGGCATTTTTGGGTCGCCGTTCATCCATTGATCAATGTTGTAATAATAAAATTGCTTACTCCACATCATACCGGCAAAAGCCTGTCTTTGAATCGCTTTTTCTTCCTCAGACTTAATATCTTTTTGCACAAAAGCATAGAAGTCATCGGCATCTTTTTTGGCGGTTTCAAAGACCTCCTCAATGTCTTCAAGCGGGTTTTCAATGTTTTCCTTATCACAAAAACGGTAAAAATATTCCTGCTTTGCCCCACTTTTAATAACCGCAGAATACTTCGCCGACATTTTGGTGCCGATTTTTTTCTGATTTACAGCTTCTTTTTTACCGTTGATGATGTATTCGTTGATTCCGTCTTTCAGAAATTCGTTCTCATTCTCTTTACCGAAGACCTTTTCAAGATTGGTTTCATTTTCACAAAAAATCAGTTCATCAGCTTCTTTAAAATACACCCACATGGGGTCAAACAAGCGATGTTTTACTTCAATTTTTTGATTGTCAATGGCTTTAAGTACAGGCTTTTCATCATATTCATCATAACCCCAATCCCATGTGTTACGGAACCATACCGTGGGTAACACTGTGAGTGGTGCAGCGTGATTGCTGCGGTTAAGAACCGTAACTTTTACATAAATATCGTTGATGTCTTTTTTTGCATATTCTATAAATATGTCGAAATAATTGTCATCTTCAAAAACCCCGGTGTCGACCAATTCAAATTCCAGAGCATTGATTCCCCTTTCTTGGTTGGCTTTAACTAGTTGATCATAAGGGAATTCCGAAATGGGGTATTTGTACAGCATTTTCATGTACGAATGTGTAGGGGTGCTGTCCAAATAATAATAAAGCTCTTTTACGTCTTCTCCGTGATTGCCTTCATTATTGGTAAGTCCAAAAAGTCTTTCTTTTAGGATGTCATCTTTGTGGTTCCAAAAAGCCAGAGCCAGACAGATATGCTGTTTGTTATCGGAAATACCTCCTATGCCATCCTCGCCCCATCTGTATGCTCTTGAGCGTGCAATGTCGTGACTGAAATAGTTCCAGGCATCACCATAAATGCTGTAGTCTTCCCGCACTGTTCCCCATTGTCTTTCTGACAGATAAGGACCCCATTTTTTCCAGCCTTTGTTGTCAGCTCTTTCGGCCAGCCTTTGTTTTTCTTTTAATAACGACATAGATTATTACTTCGGTTGCACAAAAATATCTTTTCGGATTATGGTTCAAAGGTTTAAACCCTTATTCCTCAAAAATGTATTCTATTTCCTTGATATTGTAATATTTTTCCTGATTATTTACTTTCAAAATTAATAATCCATTGCGAGCAACATCCAGAATAATTCCTTCAAATAGCTCTGAGTTTGATTTATAAATTCCTGATATTCTGAATCTTAAAAGGTGTTCCAGGTATTTATTTTTAAGATTTTCAAATTTTCCATTTTTCAAAAAAAGGATATTTTTTTCGAAATGCTCCAATATTTTTTCAATTACTGTTTCCCGGTTAATGTCCAGGGAAAGTATTTTTGAAACCGAGGTGGCTCTGGCGTTTTCAAAATTTCTCTGATTTATATTAATACCAATCCCGACCACCGACTTATCCATTTTATTACCAGAAAGACTGTTTTCAATCAATATACCTCCAAGTTTTTGCTCGTTAAAATATATGTCATTGGGCCATTTGATTTTGAGCCCTCCCTCACTGATAAACTCTGATAGAGCTTCGACCACCGAAAGTGCCGTACAAATACTCAAATCGTATTGATTGTCAAGTCTTAAGAAATCAGTCCTGACCATTAGACTCATCAGAATATTTTGGCCTGCTGCACTTTCCCATTGGTTTCCCCTTTGACCTTTTCCCTGGGTTTGCAAATCTGTGAATATGACAGTTCCGTCAATAAATTTGGAATTTTGAATCATTTCACTTGCGATATCGTTGGTAGAATGACAAGATGGCAGAAAAATCACATTTTTCCCGACAAAAAAAGTTTTGGGTCGAATTTTGAGCAAAATGATTTAATTTAGCGTTTTAAAAAAATCTGTGATGTGGGAAAATAATGCCACCCACCGCTCGCAAATTTAACTATTAAAGATTTGAATGAAAAAAACTAAGAATATTTCAAGCGAACAACTTTGCGATCTGGTAATAAACGGGATGCAGGAAAAAAAAGGATTTGATATCGTGAAGCTTGATCTGAGAAAAATTCCGGGAACAATTACTGATTTTTTTGTTATATGTTCGGGAAACTCCGATACCCAAATTGATGCCATCGCAGGCTCGGTAGAGGAGGAAGTAGTGAAGGCAGCCAAAGAACTCCCGTGGCATAAAGAGGGGATTCAAAACAAAGAGTGGATTCTGCTCGATTATATTGATGTGGTAGTGCATGTTTTCAAAAAAGACAGGCGAGAGTTTTATGACATCGAGTCGCTTTGGGGCGATGCCGATTTTTCTTATTATGGTGATACTTTGGAGGCCTCAAAAGTGCCTTTATAATCAGGTGATTTAAAATTTTAATTTTTTATAATGTCAGATAACAACAATATTCCTCAACCAAGAAAAAAAATCAACCCAAATCCGGGAGGAATCCAGGGATGGGTAATTGCGGGTTTGATTTTCGCTATCATTGGGTTACTTTTTATTAATGGTTCAACCAAGCTGAGTTCGATTTCCTACAAATCATTTGAAAAAATGGTCAGTAAAGGTGATGTTGACAAGGTTTCAATCGTAAAAGGTACCAACTCCCTGGAAATCAATCTAACCCCTCAGGCCTTACAAAAAGCCGAATATGTGAAAAGTTTGGGTCAAAACAAATATTCGACCGGCCCCCATCTTAAAGTTGATATTATTTCCGAGGATTCGTTTATGAACGAATACACGCATTTTCTGGAAAAATCAACCCTTCCAGATGAAATCAAATCCAGATTATATCCTGAGACCGTGAGCCGCTCTGACTACATGAGTATGCTATGGCAATGGCTTCCGTTGATTTTCTTTTTTGGGTTGATGTATTTTGTCATGACCCGAATGTCGGGTGGTGGACCGGGTGGAGCTCTTTTCAATATTGGAAAATCAAAGGCGGCATTGTTTGATGCGGATAATAAAGTAAAAATCACTTTTGCCGATGTAGCAGGTCTTGATGAAGCCAAAGAAGAATTGACCGAAATAGTTGAATTCCTGAAAAAACCGGGCAAATACACTGAGCTGGGTGGAAAAATACCCAAAGGTGCATTGTTGGTGGGCCCTCCGGGTACCGGTAAGACCCTGATGGCCAAGGCGGTTGCAGGCGAGGCCTCAGTTCCGTTTTTCTCACTTTCAGGTTCTGACTTTGTGGAGATGTTTGTGGGTGTGGGTGCTGCACGTGTACGTGACTTATTTAAGCAGGCCAAAGAAAAAGCACCGTGTATTATCTTTATCGATGAGATTGACGCAGTGGGGCGTAGCCGTGGAAAGGGTGCCATGCCGGGTGGTAACGACGAGCGTGAAAATACCTTAAACTCCCTTTTGGTGGAGATGGATGGTTTTGGTTCAGATTCCGGAATTATTATTCTGGCTGCTACCAACCGACCTGATGTCCTTGATTCAGCTTTATTACGTCCTGGTCGTTTTGACCGTCAGATAAGTGTGGATGTGCCGGATATCAATGGCCGCGAGGCCATCTTTAAAGTGCATCTTAAACCTGTAAAAATTGCCGAGGAGGTAGATCCCAAAAAACTGGCTGCTCAAACGCCCGGATTTGCGGGTGCAGAAATAGCTAATGTTTGTAATGAAGCCGCCCTTCTGGCTGCCAGAAGAGGAAAAACACAGGTGGAAATGAAAGATTTTCAGGATGCTATTGACCGTGAAATCGGAGGTCTTGAAAAGAAAAACAAGCTTATTTCACCGGAAGAAAAAGAAATTGTCGCTTTCCATGAAGCAGGTCATGCTATTACAGGGTGGTTTCTGGAGCACGCCAATCCTTTGGTGAAAGTAAGTATAGTGCCCCGGGGAATCGCTGCTTTAGGTTATGCTCAATATCTGCCAAGAGAGCAGTATTTGTACCGCACTGAGCAACTTTTTGATGAAATGTGTATGGCTTTGGGCGGTAGAGCCGCTGAAGAGGTTGTTTTTGGGAAGATTTCGACAGGTGCCCTGAGCGACCTTGAGAAAATCACCAAAATGGCCTATAGTATGGTGACTATCTATGGAATGAATGATAAAATCGGAAATGTGTCGTTTTACGATTCAAAAGGACAAAACGAATACTCCTTTACCAAGCCTTATTCCGACCAAACTGCTCAAATGATTGACGAAGAAGTCAAGAAATTGATTGATCTGGCTTACAGCACTACCAAGGAGCTCTTGATTGAAAAGCGTGATAAACTTGACATTTTGGCCAAAGAATTGTTGAAACGCGAGATTATCTATCAGCATGACCTCGAAGAACTCATTGGTAAAAGACCTTTTGAAAAAGAGACTTCCTATCAGGAATTTTTAAATAAAAAAGACGAAGAGCCGGCAGAAGTATCTCAGGAGGAAAAATCTGAAGAAAAAGAGGAGTCTCAGGCAAGCTGAGAAACCATTAAATGATAAATTAAAAGACCTCCCTCGTGGAGGTTTTTTTGTGATTTCTCCCGGCGTGAAATTGATATTTATTGATTTTTGCAAATAATTTGTGCTAATAATTCCGTTTTGAAGTATATAAATCAAACATTGGCATTATTTTTATTCCAGTATTAGTTGTGAAAACAATTGCTTTCTTGAAAATCGATTTTCCTAATATGCAAAAAACTAAAATTTTAGCATTTTTTCTACTGATTTGGTCAAATGCTTTTGCCCAAAATATAATTAATTCCGAAAAAGTATATCTTCATACCGACAGGGATACCTATTTTCCCGGTGATACGATTTGGTATAAAGCATATGTACTTGATGCTTCATCGCACAAGGAGTCATTGAAGTCTGGCGTTTTAAATGTTTCTCTTAAAAACCCTGAAGATAAACTTATCAAATTCAATAAAGTATATCTCAATAAGGGAACTGCATTTATGCAAATGGTACTCTCCAAAAATGCTGCTCCGGGAATATACAAGCTGGAAGCCTACACTAAAATGATGAAAACCGATGGTGAAAGTTTCTTTTTTGAAAAATCAATTAAAGTAATTCCACGGATTCCTGCTCCTGAAAAGAAAATTACGCTCAAAAATATCAAACCTCTAATTGAGTTTTTCCCTGAAGGTGGAAACCTCGTGGCGGGTCTTGATTGTAAAGTGGGGTTCAGATTTAATCAAACCGACAGTATTCCTAAGGGTTTTGAGGGGATAATTGTGGACCAATCAGGAAAAGAAGTTGCCTATTTTTATAATGCTTATAAAGGGATGGGTACTTTTATCCTTAAGCCTGATTACAACCAAAGTTATAAAGCGATTTTTGACTACGGGAAGTCTAAAAAGGAATTTCTGCTACCGGCAGTCATGCAGGAAGGTTACGTGATATCTGCTGATAATGTGGTTTTTAGTGAAGGGATTCTGATAAATATTCATTCTAATAAAAATGAGCCCGAGAACTTAAGGATTTATGCTCATCAAAGAGGAATTGAACTGTTAAATATTCCTTTTCAGACGATAAATTCGGTGTATAAATTTGTGATCGGTGATGTGATTGTTGAGCAGGATGGTTTGATTGAGATTTTGTTATTGGATCAGAATAATAAAGTTCTGAATAAAAGACTGGTTTATTATCAAAAAGGTAACAGACCAAAAGTAAGCTTTGAAAAAGTAAAAAAAGTGCTTTTACCCAAAGGAAAAGTGGAGTTTGATTTGGTAATAAAAGACGGCAATACACCACTCAAAAATGCAAATATTTCAGTATCTGTTCGGGATGCAGTCTTAAGTAAAGCTATTCAGGGTGAAGAATCTGATATGTACAATTTTCTTCAGGTAAATTCTGATTTGGTTCAGAAAATCAACCAGTTGGATACTTTATTCAAAATGCCAAAGACTGTTTCAAAAAACAATTTTGACGTTTTGATGCTGACTATGGAGAGTCGAAAATCGAAATTTGATTCACGCCCAGCTGAAGAGATTGAAACTGCGTTGAAGTTTGAAGGAGTTGTCTCTCAGGGAGATACGATTTTGAAAAATCAAAAGATTGATTTGTTTGTGATGGACAAAGCTTCATTGGCTGCTCGTGAGGTGACTACTGACTCTGTCGGGCATTTTGTGATTTCAGGTCCATGGATTGATTCTGTTAAAGTTTTGGGGATGCAGGAAATAGGTAAGTGGTTAACCATAAAGCCCATAGTTGATTCCTCAATGCTAGTCGTTGCCGAAAATCAGGCAATTAATAAGCCTGTGGCTCAGGGAACTGCAGTTGTGAAACAGGCACCTAAGCCGGGTACTACACCTGTAAAATCCACAGGGAGTACTCCCGTAAAGACCGGAACTGCCACCAAGCCAGCAGCTGTTCCTGCCAAAACACCAGCACCTAAAAGTGTTGAATTGAAAGAAGTGGTTATCAAAGGCAAAAAAGGACTCGATGTAAGGAATGATTACCGCCGTAAACCTTACAATTGGGAAGCCGACAAAGAATTGGTGGTGGTAGAGGATCTTTCCAAAAAATACAATTCGGCTGCCGTAATGATCAAAGATAATCTTACGGATTTGTCAACTTCTGATATCAAATTAATGGTTGACGGTAAATTTATCCCTCCGGTGTATTTAAATGTTATTAAGTCAGAAGACGTTGTATTAGTTGATTTGATAACAAAGAAAGAAAAGCTTGCTAAATTTTCGGGAGAAGAAAAACCTGTAATTCATATTCTTACCCAAAAAGGGAAGCATATTGAAAGCATTTTCGAAAACCCAAAAACTGCCAAATGGATGGGATTGGGATTTGGGAAAAGTATTTGGATGCCTAATTATGCCAAAAAGCCTGTTTCGGTAAAACCTGACCGCAGAGTTACCTTGTTCTGGAGTCCGGAAATGAAAACCAACGCTGAAGGAAAAACCCATATAGAGTTTTATAATTCCGACCTTTCAAAAAGTTATTACGTGACGGTTTCAGGCACTGATTCCAAGGGAAAAGTGATTTACTATGAAGGATTGCTGAAGTAATTCTCAATAACCTTTACTGGTATTGTCGGCCCTGGGATCTGAGGCACCTTCAAGCGTTCCGTCGGGATGAACCATGATACAATCCATCCTGCCCAGAGTTCCCTTTTGCTGGTCGATTTCGTAGCCTTTGTTTCGCAAGTTTTTAGCGGCATTTTCAGTGATGGCATTGGGCTCAAAAACCGTCCTGTCAGGCAACCATTGATGGTGAAACTTCAAAGCATTTACGGCTTGTTGCATACTCATTTTGTGGTCGGTAACGTTCAGTATAGTTTGATATACCGAGGTTATGATTGTGCTCCCTCCTGGAGTCCCCACCACCATGAGAAGCTTTCCATCTTTCTCAACAATAGTCGGAGTCATCGAGCTTAACATTCTTTTTTCCGGAGCAATTTCGTTGGCTTTGTTTCCAATCAGTCCAAACATATTGGGTACTCCGGCTTTGATACTGAAGTCATCCATTTCATTATTCATCAAAAAACCAGCACCCTGCACTATCACCTTGCTTCCATAAGCACCGTTAAGGGTGGTAGTGATTGAAACGGCATTTCCTTCGCCGTCAACCACTGAATAGTGAGTGGTCTCATCTGATTCATATCCTGGTACTAGTCCACCTGAGATATCAATGCTCTTAGTAGCTTTAGTACTGTCATAATTACTCCATCTTTCTCTCAAATATTTGTAGCTGATAAGTTCTGCCATTGGTACTTTCACAAAATCCATGTCGCCCATCCATTTTGCTCTGTCGGCATAAACCCTTCTTTCTGCTTCAATCATAACCTGAACCGTTTTTTCTGAATTCCAGCCCCATTTTTGCAGAGGATAAGGTTCTGTAAACCTTAAAAGTTGTATCAAAGCCACCCCCCCGCTTGAAGACGGTGGCATGGTGATAATATTAAATTCCTTATATTTTGCCTGAAGGGGTGTACGCCAGGCTGAATGATATTTTTTAAGGTCTTCGATCGAAATGATTCCTCCACCTTTTTGCATTTCAGCTACCAATTGGTCTGCTACTTTTCCTGCATAAAAACCTTCTCTTTTATGTTTTTGTATGGCTTCAAGTGTAGTTGCAAGGTCTTTCTGTACCAAAAGGTCACCTTTTACCCATTTGGAACCATCCGGTTTCTTGAAATAGGGAGATGCTTTTCCATTTACCTCTTCAAAAACCTGAACATTGTTATTAAGTCCTAATGCCTCTCTTTCGGTTAAAACTACACCCTCTCCGGCAAGCCGGATGGCAGGCTCAAGAAGCTTAGTCCAGGGCAATTTTCCATGTTTTTGGTGCATTTCCACCATACCATCTACTGATCCGGGTACACCAGATGCGAGGTGGCCTTTTAAGCTTAGTCCATTAATTACATTTCCGGCTGAATCCAGATACATATCCCGGTGAGCTTTTAAGGGTGCTTTTTCTCTGAAATCCAGTGTAAAGGCTTTTCCATTTTTATTTCTAATCACCGCGAAACCACCACCTCCTAGGTTGCCGGCAAATGGGAAGACTACAGCCAAGGCAAAATGGGTGGCAACAGCGGCATCAACAGCATTTCCACCTGCTTTTAGGATATCAAGGCCTGCCTGACTTGCCTCAGCATGTGCCGAAGCCACCATCCCATTTTTTCCAAATACACCTTTTTTATCAGAATAAAATGTCTTGATAGATGGATCTTCCTCAAAGAGTGTAAAAAGATCTTTTTTGTCCTCAGATTTCTTTAAAGTTTTTTGAGTTTTGCATGATCCCAAAAATGCAAAAAGTAAGGCCAGTGACCAATATTTAAGTTTCATAAAACAACGTTAAGGTTTTTATTAATATCCAGCGGTCATGGATATTTACCGTTAAATTAATCAAATTGCCTAATTAATAAAATTGTAAAGTATTATATCATATTTTTTTACAACTTTAAACTCGCAAATTATAAAAATCAGGCATTATGCTATTCATAAAATTAACTTTTGAAAGCTTCAGGTTTGCATGGCAGGCACTCAAGTCTAACCTACTTCGTACTATTCTTTCGCTTTCGGGAGTTACAATCGGGATCTTCTCTATCATTGGTGTTTATACCATGGTTGACTCCCTTGAGGCGAATATTAAAAATAGCCTTAGCTCTATCGGTGACAAGGTGATTTATGTGGAAAAGTTTCCGTGGCAATTTGGTGACGGGGAATATCCATGGTGGCGTTATTTCAGAAGACCAAGACCCAAATATTCTGAATACAAATATTTGAAAGAGAATCTTGAAACAGCCAGAGCAGTAACCATAATGGACTGGTATTTGGCTTCTGCAAAATATAAAAACTCAAATTATAATTCGCTTTGTCAGGGTATTACATACGATTTTAATCTCATTACTGAGGTTCCGATTTTATCAGGAAGATATTTTTCTCCCAACGAAATAGAATCTGGTCGTAATGTGGCAGTTTTGGGAGGGGAAGTTGCCGATGTGCTCTTTGGAGAGGAGGATCCTCTGGGAAAACCTGTCAAGATTAGAGGTGAAAATTTCGTGGTGATAGGTGTACAGGAAAAAAAAGGTAAACAATTGGTTGATGTTGGTGGAAATCCGGATCAGAAAATTTACATTCCTTTTGTAAAACATAAAAGGATGTTCAGTTCGGGAAATCTTTACGGAACTATTTCGGTTCAAGCTTTTGAAACGGATGCTAAAATGGTTAAGCTGGAAAACGAAATCAGAGGTAAGATGCGAACTGTCAGAGGGCTAAGGCCTCTTGATGAAGATAATTTTGCTTTGAATCGTCCTGACGCAGCGGCTAATTTCTTAACTTCAATATTTGGGTCACTACGTGCCGGAGGTTTTGTGATTGGTTTATTTTCACTTCTGATTGGTGGTTTCGGGATTGCGAATATAATGTTTGTTTCTGTAAAAGAGCGAACCAATATCATAGGTATTCAGAAATCTCTGGGTGCCAAAAATTTCTTCATTTTGTTTCAGTTTTTGTTTGAAGCCTTGTTCTTGTGTCTGATAGGAGGATTATTTGGATTGCTCCTGGTCTATTTGGCCAGTTTTATTCAGTTAGGTAGTCTCGACATAATTTTGTCCACAGGAAATATCATATTTGGTTTAACCATTTCAAGTGTTATTGGAATAATAGCCGGAATGATACCCGCTACCCAGGCTGCCAGGATGGATCCGGTTATCGCTATCAGGGCTAAATAAGAGTTGATTCAGATTGGATGTTATCAATCAGTACAATAATTTATTTAAATCATTATTTTTTTTCAGAATAAATATTAGATTTGATTGAATAAATAATTTTGTATGAAGACTATACTGGTTCCAACTGATTTTAATCTTGCTGCTGAAAAGGCCATGTCAGTAGCGGTAATGCTTTCTTCCAAGATCAATGCAGGGGTAAAACTGATGACCATGCTGCGGTTTCCTAAGCTTTCATTTGCTTTGATAGAAAGTTCAACTCAAAATGCTGCCGAATATCTGGACTCCCTCCGAGGCGAAGCCAACAGGGAAATTCAAAGATGGAAAGACTGGTATCCTGAAGTTGAAATTGAAGGTATCGTTAAGGAAGATTTTGATGAGTTGATACCGGCTATTTTGAGCGAAGAGGCAGATTTGATTGTGATGGGGTCTGAAGGAGCCAACGGATGGAGAGATTATATTTCAGGCACAAATTCTCAGAATGTAATCAGAAAAGCAGACTGTCCGGTCTTGGTCTTGAAGGAAAATACACAACTCGAAAAGCTCGAGAGAATTCTTTTTGTTACTGATTTTGAAAAAACTGGTTTTATCGAAAAAACACAGGAATTGTTAGACCTGAAAAACACCAGAAACTATTTTGTGTTTATTGATGCAGGAGAATACGATGAAGATCGTAAAGAGTTGTATGAAAGAGCCAGGGAGGTTCAGAAAGAATATGAAATTCAAAATTTTGACTTCGAGATATATCACCACGATAATATTCCTGGAGGTATAATTCAGTATGCCGAAAAGCTAAATATAGACCTCATAGTGATGTACACACACGGGCGAAAAGGCATGCAAAGGTTCTTGTTTGGGAGCATAGCCGAGCAAGTTGTAAACAGCTCAACTACCCCCGTTTTAAGCGTCTTGGAACACTAAAGTTACATTTTCTCAGGTACTTCGATGCCCAATAAGCCCATGCCATGTTTGATGGTCTGGGCTATTTTTTTGACCAATGCCAGCCTTAAAGTCTTTATACTTTCATCGGTTTCATTGATGACAGAATGCTGGGCATAAAAACCGTTGAAAGTTTTGGCCAGATCGTAAACATAGTTGGCAATTATTGCCGGGGAGTACTCTTCGGCAGCTTTTTGAATGATATCATTGTATTGGTTTAGCAAAAACACCAAATCCAACTCTTCTTTATTCAGAATACTGCCTTCCGCAATTTCAATTGTTTGATTCTCAGTAATGTTTGCCCTTCTCAGAATCGATTTGATACGGGCATGGGTGTATTGAATGAATGGCCCTGTATTTCCTTGAAAATCAATTGATTCTTCAGGGTTGAAAAGCATTCTTTTCTTAGGCTCAACTTTTAAGAGAAAGTATTTTAAGGCACCCAATGCCAGCATCCTGAAAAGATTTTGGGCTTCGTCGTTTTCAAAATCGTCAATCTTGCCCTTTTCTTTGGTCGAGACAGCTGCAGTTTCTATCATTTCGGCAACCAGATCATCGGCATCAACTACGGTGCCTTCCCTGGATTTCATTTTACCTGATGGCAAATCTACCATGCCATAACTCAAGTGATAGCAGCCCTCAGCATAACTTCTGCCAAGTTTTTTCATGATTGCAAAAAGCACCTTAAAATGATAGTCCTGCTCATTACCAACCACCCAAATCGATTTTTCAGAATGAAAATCTGAAAATTTAAGGTCTGTAGTACCTAAATCCTGGGTGATATAAACCGAAGTGCCGTCACCTCTTAAGACCAGTTTATGATCCAGACCTTCCTCGGTGAGATCAATCCAGACACTATTATCTTCTTTTTTGTAAAAAATACCATTTGCCAGGCCCTCTTCAACCAAATCTTTTCCCAAAAGATAAGTATTTGATTCATAATAAGTTTTGTCAAAATCTACTCCGATGGTTTTGTAGGTTTTCCCAAATCCCTCATATACCCAGCCGTTCAGTTTTTTCCATAAATCTATAGTTTCAGGGTCGTTTTGTTCCCATTTAACCAGTAAATCCTGTGCTTCAAGCATGATAGGAGCCTTTTTCTTGGCTTCCTCTTCAGGCACGCCTTTAGCTATCAACTCATTAATTTCGGCTTTGTAAGCTTTGTCAAATTCGACATAATATTTTCCAACCAAATGATCTCCTTTCAAACCACCGGATTCAGGCGTTTCTCCATTTCCAAATTTGCTGTATGCGATCATCGACTTGCAAATATGGATCCCGCGATCATTTACCAGACAAGCTTTGGTTACATTGTATCCGGCTGCTTTCAGAATTTCGGAAACCGAATAACCAAGAAAATTATTTCTTAAATGCCCTAAATGCAATGGTTTGTTGGTATTTGGTGAGGAATATTCCACCATTACTGCCGGTGCATTTTCCGGAATTTCCATTACAATATTTTCCGAAATCACATTTTTGAAGACAGCTAACCAAAAACTATTTTTCAATTTTAGGTTCAAAAAACCCTGTACCACATTGTAGCTTTCAAAATCTTCAAAATTCTCCAAGAGGTAAGTACCCAGTGCGTTGCCTATTTCTGGAGGTGATTTTTTCAGGGATTTTACCAATCCAAAAAAAACATAAGTGTAATCTCCCTCAAAGTCTTTGCGGGTGGGTTGCAATGTAACCTCCTCATTTACACCATAAATTTCGGCAATGGTTTGAGCAATTTTTTGACTTATTTGGTTGAGTACGTCCATATTTTTAATAATTAGCCTGCAAAATTACAATTTTTAAGCTTGGTTTAAAACCCTTTCTGAAATATTGAGTAGTTTTACAGAAAAGTAAAAAGCACCTTATGATTCAATCAATGACCGGCTTTGGCTCGGCATCCATAGAAACAGACAAAATTGGTATTTCGGTAGAAATCAAAACTTTAAACTCTAAGTTTACGGATACATATTGTCGTTTGCCCAGGGCATTTTCCAACAGAGAAATTGAGATAAGAAACCTGTTGCAAAAAGAACTGGAGCGAGGAAAAATAGAATTTACCCTGAATGTAGTGCCAAAAGATGAAGAAGCCGCAGGAACTACCATCAACAGACCATTGGTAAAAGCGTACTTTAAGGATTTGATGCAAACGGCCAAAGAGCTTGGATTTGATGCATCACCCACTGAAGTGCTCAGAATGGCTTCTTTAATGCCAAATGCCTATAATAATGCTAATGTAAGTTCGGAAGAGACGGAAGAAGAATGGAAGCTAATATTAAGTGTGGTAAATAATGCAATATTGCACTGCAAGGAATTCAGGGCTCAGGAAGGTCAGATCACAAAAGTAAAATTTGCAGAATATATCGACGTGATTGACGGCTTGTTGACTTTGGTAATAGAACAGGATCCTAAAAGGTTACCACAAATCCGGGAAAGGATAGAGAAATCAATGGCTGATTTTATCAATAATGAGAATTTTGATAAAAATCGTTTTGAGCAGGAGTTGATCTATTATTTAGAAAAATTTGATATTTCGGAAGAAAAAGTAAGGTTAAAAAACCATTTGACTTACTTCAAAAATGAGCTGGAAGTGCTTTCTAATGGCAAAAAGCTCAATTTTATTGCTCAGGAAATCGGCCGTGAAATCAACACCATAGGTTCAAAAGCCAATGATTCTGTGATTCAGCGTCTGGTAGTGCAAATGAAAGATGAGCTCGAAAAAATCAAAGAGCAAACCATGAATATTCTATAATTATTATGGAAAACTGGCTGCAATGGATACCCGGACTATTGCTTGGAGTGGCTTTGAGTGCCGGAAGCGGTTTCAGAATTTTCATTCCTTTGCTGGTTTCCAATCTGGCCGCAAAGTTTGGTCTGGTTTCATTAAGTGAAAACTTCGCTTGGATGGCTAGCAACCAGGCCACCATGATATTGGTTGTAGCCACCCTTGCCGAAATTGGTGGATATTATATCACATTTATAGATAATATTCTTGACTCGATTGCTCTGCCAGCTTCTGTTGTGGCGGGGACTTTACTCACCACTCAGTTTCTGAAAATCGATGATCCTGTGCTGCAATGGGGGCTTGGACTCCTTGCCGGAGGAGGTGTGGCCGGTACGATACAATCCGGAACAACACTTCTGAGGCTTGGTTCCACCAAATTCACCGCCGGATTTGGCAACCCCTTTTTTAGTACGATTGAAAATCTGCTTTCTGCTTTTATTTCTCTTATATCAATCTGGATTCCCTTGCTTATGGGAGTATTGGCAGTGCTTTTTGTAGTTTGGATTTTGAAAAAACTATTTTCCAGTAAAAAGAGAAAGCTTAGCCACTGATTATAGAGGCTTGTTTCGCTTCTGTAATTACAAAATGAGACTGGGCACTTCCAATATTGGAAATAGCTGCGAGTTTGTTCAGAATAAAGTCTTTGTATTGCTCCATATCAGCCACAATTACTTTTAAAAGAAAATCAGAACCTCCTGATACACAGTAACATTCAACCACTTCCGGCACCGACTGGATATCCCTTTCAAATTGTGTCAAAAACTCCTGAGCATGTTCTTTGAGCGATACATTGCAGAAAACTATCAGGTTTTTGTTAAGCTTTTTGGGATTGAGTTCAATAGTGTATTTGTTGATATAGCCTTCTCTGCGAAGTTTTTTGATTCGTTCATGTACTGGTGTGGTGGTCAGATTTAGTTCAGCTGCAATTTGCCTGTTGGTCATCAAACCGTCTTTTTCAAGAAGTTTTAAAATCTTTAAATCGACCGGATCTATATCATTCATAGAATATTTTTCTTTTGAAAAAGTAAAAATAGGTATTTTTTTCAAATGAATGAAGGTATTTTGGATTATTATTCTTGTTAAGATATTTGATTTTTTTAAATGAAATTGGCGTATTTTTCAATCAAGAGTTAAAAAATTAACAAATCATTGAATCTATAGCTCAAAAAAGGCGAAATTTTGAGCTATAGAGAAGGCTTCTATTACTCAAAGACCAAAGAATTTTGATTTATAGACAAAAATATACTAAAGGTGTTTGAAAAATAATTGGGAAAAAATGAAAAAAAATATCTCATCTCGCCATAATAATCATTCCCAAGCCTACCAAATAACACAGAAGCATGATGTTGAGTAGGGTAGAAGTGCCTTTGGGAGCGTCTTTGAATTCTTTCCAGATAAAAATTCCCCAAATTGCCGCAACAATAGTAGCTCCTTGCCCCAGTCCATATGATATGGCTGCACCGGCTTTGTCGGAAGCTAAAATACTGAAAGACATGCCGATACACCAGATGGAGCCGCCAAGAATTCCCATCAAATGACTTCTGAGATTGCCATTACAATAGTCTTTAAAGCTAACCGGTGAGCCTACAAATGGGCGGTACATCAAGGCCGTATTAATTACAAAATTGCTCAGGAATATCCCGGTGGCGAAAATTACCACTGCGGTGTAAGGACTCAATTTTCCCGGGAGAGGATTTGTGAAGTCGGGAAACATGCTGTTGGCCACATATTTATAAAACAAACCCATCAATAAACCTGCAATGACTGACAGGGCAAGTCCTTTGGTAGATACTGTGGAACCGATTGACATATTTCTATATGCACGGGCATTGAGCAATATGGCAGCAACCACCAATGCCACTCCGAGAAAAAGCGAAGTGGAATTGCCCAAAGGATTGTCGAGGTAATTTACAATCACTCCAACCACTAATGCAAGTCCGATTCCAACCGGAAAAGCTACCGACATCCCGGCAATGGATATGGCTGCTACCAGCAATATGTTGGCCACATTGAATACCGCTCCACCAATCAGAGCCGACCTGATATTGGAAGCCTCAGCCTGTTGATAGTCAGCAAGAAAGCTGCGTCCGCCTTCTCCCATACTCCCTAAAGTAAATGCAAAAAGCAAACTGGTGATTAATATTCCAATAACGTAGTCCCAGTAAAATAACTCAAATCTCCAGCCTTCGGAGGCTAGTTTCTGGGTATTGGCCCATGAGCCCCAGCAAAGCATAGTAACGAAACAAAATAGAACGGCGGTTGAATAATTTTCAATGATAAACATAAATTAGATTTTTTAAGTAGTGAAAACAAATTTCCCTCTAAAAACAACCTTTCGTCGCCTTTTCGGCGGGAACCTACTTTTTTTTGAAAAAAAGTAGGCAAAAAAACATTCACAAAATAATGATCCTCTTGAAAAATTTGATCAAAATATACCTCCTAGAAAAATTTCTTAAATCAAATTTTTCAAACGGACTATTTTGTGATTTAAAAGAACATTTATTTTATATTTTACCTTTTCTTATAACGAATCAGAGTAAATTTAATTTAGAATTGAAAATCGCCCCTTTGGGGTTGGGGCAGCGATTTTCAATTCTTTTTAGGAAATAATTTTTGAGGTCCAAACCGATATACATTCTGACTGGTAAAATCATTTGCCTGATCACTGTAAATCAAAATATCCCACAGCCTGATGTCAAGCTCTTTGTCGGGATTGAGCAATTTTAATTTTACAGTATGTTTTCCTTTTGGTAATTCATATTTCCAGGCGATTTCATGGCGGCGATCTTTGAAACTTGTGGGTAGATTAGCGGTTTCAAGTAGTTTTCCATCCAGATAAACTTCCACATTAAAAGCGTATGGACTTTCAGAGGCCCACTTAGCTGTTTCACCTTTTACCACAAAACCCGTTCCTTCAAAATCAAAACTGTATTCGTTTTTAAGGCTCTGGTTAACATAAATTTTATCAATCGGATAAATCCCCGAAAAACTTTTTTCCATTTTTACGGGTAACGGTGCCTGAAGTGAAATCGTAACTTTTTCGCCTGAAATCTTCCCGCCATTTCTTTCTATATTTTGCAAGGCATGCTTAAATCCTATTTCGTACACGTCATTCAATGAGATTGTTGTGTATTTGAAGTCGATATCTTCTATTTCTTTAAGTCCCAGTTTCCAATAATCAGGAATTTTGGAATATCCTAAAACAGTACCCAGAATACCACCTGCTGAGGAGGGATTACAGTCGGCATCCTGACCGCAACGGGTAGTGATTTCCATGGTTTGGGAATAATCGCCATTGCCATAAAGCAAACCTAGAACCACATAGGCAGAATTGAGGGTGGCATCGATGTTGAAAGGAGCAAAAACACCATCCGGGCAACCGATATCCTGAGCCCACTTGTCTTGCAGGGCATACCAGGTTTTTTTCCAATCAGTAGGATTGGCTTTGTGAAGAGCGATTACATCGGCTATACATTTGTAATAATTACTTTCTTTGGGTATGGTCTTAAGTGCTTCATTGATAATGTATTTGATGTCGCTTGAAGTAAATGCCAGTGTATAACAAGCACCCAGAAAAACTCCACCATAATAACCATCGCCCGAATTCATGATATGCCCTATTTTGTCTGAAATTTTGGAAGCGGTATTGGGCATACCTGGTGACATTAAGCCAGAGAAATCGCACTCAATTTGGTAGTCAATGCAGTCGGCATGGGGATTATTGTGCCATTCACCGGACGCCGGAGGCATGATTCCGTGTAAAATATTGTATCTGGCGGCCTGATTGGCGTGCCAGAGGGCATACCCCGCATTGGCAAAGGCTTTGGCGTGCGATTCTGCTGGTGCATCTAGACCTTCTTTTTCAAATACTTCCACAAAAGTTAAATCCATGTAAAGGTCATCATACACTCCCGGATTCCCTAGCATGGTTTTCTTTAAATAGCCATCGTACCAGGGCACGGGCTGGTATTCGTTAATGATAGTGCCATTGTATCGAAATTCCATAGGAGCCCCAAATGTCACCCCGATGGTCTGTCCGGCCCAACCACCCATGATTTTATCTTTTAACTGTGCATTGGTAAGGGTTAAGGTTTTTTGCTGACCAAAACCCATATTCCCTAAAAAAAGAAATGCAAACGCTAATCTTAATACTTTCATATAATTATAAATTCTGTTTTTTCTTTTGAAATAATAATTATTTTAATTTTTTCGATGTAAAAAAAATACCTTGTATTTGGTGGTGGATGTAATTTTTATTCTATAATCATTTCACTCCTACGGAGTTAAATTTTATGATTTTTTGTACTAAATATTGTTATTTGAAAAGCACTTTCGTTTCTATCTCAAACTTAAATTATTAATCGAATCAAAAGCTAATCAAGTTAATCGTAAATCGTTAATCGAATTAATCGTTAATCGAATCAATCGTCAATCAAATCAATCTTTCCTTTCCATATTTTGTAATAAAAATCCCTTCATCAGTCTTTTCAAAAACTCGTTGGTATCAATTCCAATGCCGATTTCTGCATTAGGCGGTATGGTTTCATCTACCCTGGTAAAACCTTTGTCATCCACATAGGTATGGATTTTTTTGGTTTTAAAAAGCTCAGGAAATATGATCATACCAATGGCCACAGGGTCAAATAGGGTAGGGGTTTCGTTGCCCCAAAGTACATATAAAGCACTCAATGCATTGGTCAGAGGTGACTGTCGCATGAGTAACAAATCTCTTTTGGTTTTGTCGAGTTTAACCATAGCGGTTACGTCAAGACCAGCATATACGATATCTGCCCCTGAGTTTACAAATTTTTTAGAAGCCGGAATGTCCACTTTTACATTCCATTCTGCATGGATTTCGGCGGTGGTGTTGTAGCCTACATAAAACGAACCAAACATGGCATAAATCTTTTTTGCCAGTTTCAAAGCCTGAGGATCCTTGTCTATCACATCAGCCATATTGGTGACAGGTCCTACCGAAATCACAATGACCTCCTTGGGGTATTTCCTGATATTTTCGATGATGAAATCTGCAGCAGACTGTTTGATTGGTTTTAGCTTTTCAAAGCCTTGTGCCCAGTAATATTGCTCTGCATACCAATTGGCTCTTGCATCAATATTAGAAGTATTTCGACCTAATGCGACAGGAATGTGCCCCTGTCCGGTTTCATAGAGCATTTTTAGCACTACTTTTGCCCTGTCATCAGTCCGGCCATAGCAGGTGGTTATGCCTAAAATCTCAAATTTATCCTGATGGGTCAGTAGTGTCGCCAAAGCAAAAGCATCGTCAATATCATCACCCATATCACAATCAAAAATCACTTTTTGTCTGGCATTTTGGGCATTGATATTGAGTGAAATGGAAATCAAAAACAGGGTAAATATTTTTCTCATATTTTATTCAAAATTATTTTAGTAAATATTCTTTTGCCAAAAGTTGAATGATGTCAGCCTAAAAAAGCTCGTTCCTGTATGGCATCGAAGCCTGAGCTCCCATTCGGGTGACCGAGATTGATGCAGCTTTACAGGCAAAAGCCACCGCCTCTTCCATAGTTTTTCCATCCAAAATCGCAACTGAAAGTGCTCCGTTAAAGCAGTCACCAGCAGCGGTAGTATCCATAGCCGAAACTTTCTCGGTGGCTATCATTCCATCAAAACTGTCAGATTTCAAAAATGCACCTTTCGAGCCAAGTGTGATAATTACATTTTTCACCCCTTTCGAAATCAGGACATCTGCGGCTTCCCGTGCCGAATCCATATCTGTTACTTTTACTCCGGTCAGGATTTCTGCTTCTGTTTCATTGGGAGTAATTGCGAAAAGATTGCTGAATATTTCTTCAGGCAATTCTGCTGCCGGGGCCGGGTTCAGAATAGTTTTTAGGCCATAATTTGATGCAGTTTCTATAGCATGTGCTACCGTTTCAATTGGAGTTTCGAGCTGGGCTAATAATATATCTCCACTCTGAAAGACTAAACTGGCCTTGTTTATCTCTTCGATAGAAAGCGAACCATTGGCACCGGAGGCTACGGTGATACTGTTTTCGCCTTTGGCATCTACATTTATCAAAGCTACGCCGGAGGGTAAATCAGGATCAGTGAAAATAAATGAAGTATCTATTCCTTCAGTATCAAATTGCTTTAGGGCCTGGTCCCCAAAAATGTCATTACCAACTTTACAAACAAAGACGGTTTTTCCTCCTAATCTGGCGGCTGCCACTGCCTGATTGGCACCTTTTCCACCGGCATTCATCAGAAATTGGCCACCCAGAACAGTCTCTCCGGGTGCCGGTAGTTTTTGGGCTTTTACCACCATGTCGGTATTTGAGCTGCCGACTACGATTATCTTATTCAAGGTTTTATCAAAATATTACTCAATAAAGTGATATTTTTTGGAATTTGAAAACAATGAGAAAGCAATTTTTAGGTTTTTGGAATTTTAAAATTTAACTCAGGTTATTTTCAATATTAATCCTTCGGGAAAGTGTATTCTAATTTGAGTTAATTTAGAAATTCATTTTTAAAAAGGAATTCATAAAAAGGGTGCTTTATGAAAAGTCCTCAAAGTTTTACTGTGAACTTTTGGCAACAAGACAAATTTTAAGATTGAGAAAGGCTTAAACCGTCTGATTTTAGCATAGAACATTATCACAGGCTTAAAAAATGAATGCATTTCGATGGGTTTTATTTCTTTGAGTTCAATAGGGAGAAGTTCTTTTTGAACTTCCAGCATGATGCAATTTCTGACAATACCCAGATTATTTCGGTAAGCTTCAAAAAGTTGATCACTAAAATTGCTTCTTAAATAATTAGTTTTCAGGCTTTTGGTTCTGAGATTCTTCCAGTCTTCAAAATTTTCCGGCAAATCGCTTATTCCCATTTTGTCTCCGACCCGACGGAATACTTCAAATATTTCCTCCTTTTCAGCCAGAGGAAGTGTATGATTTAGCAGCTCAGTTGCAGAAATAGTGTATTCGATAAGCATGTAGAGCACATCCTGATAGGCCAAGTTAGGTATTGTAAAACCACGGCTATTTTCAACATTGACATGGATGTTTTTCATCATGCTCAAAGTTTGTTCTGCTTTTGATTTCTCCTCAAAAATGATTTTTTGGGCATAAGCCACCGTCGAAAACAACCTCCCGATAGGGTCATTTGGTAGTTTTCCGGTAAAAAACAACCAGTCAACAGATTTGTGAAGGGCAAATTCTCCGGCACAAGCTCCGAAAATAAACAGAATGCAGTCGGCATCAGACCAGATTTTCCTGACTACTGAATCAGTTTTTACAAAATATTCCATTGTTTGTCAGTGTTTTGTGGGTTTGAAATATGATGGTAAAAGAAATTGCCATAAAAAGGAGTATTCAAATATCAGAATCGCTAATATTCCTAATGTGTAAGCCAAAATATCACCCCATGCAAAACTGTTTCCGATTACAATGGCCAACACCTTGTATTTAATCAATCCGGTGATTTCAATAAACTTAAAATATTGGAGCATTTCAATAATATAGGCTATGGAAAGGCAAAAGAAAGCCGTTTTAATGATGTTGGAGGTGAATATTCTGAAAGAAGAATACATCAAAATCACCACCAGAAAATCCCCAAAAAATGGCCGGACGAAACTATCATGCACGAAAAGGGCAATGAGGGTTTCGGTAATAAATAAAATTATTGTAATAATGAGATACTTCAGGTTCATGGCTTTGTGGTATTTAGAAATTGATTGAATTGATAGTCGGCAAAATTCCACGATAGCCATGTATATTTTTCCTGGTCACTTTTATAGAGTTTTAGGAAAACCATCTCTTCGTCTTTAAAATCAGGATGATATTTTTTGATGACAGGCAAAACCCTCACCGATAAGCTTTTAACATAATTCAGATCACAATCAGGTCTTTTTAGGTTGTTTTCAGCGATGATTGCATCAAAGTTAATAAAACTCAATAGCAGACCCAAAGCCATGAGAGCCCAGGAATTTGAAATAAGTATATACCTTAAATTGAGTTTTTTGTAGATTTTCAGAGTCATTGTAATCAAGCCAATGAGGGTAATGATGAGAAATACTCCCACGCCGATTCTCTTGCGAGTAAGGCCATACATTTCGATGTATTTATAGTTTCTGATAAACACCGAGATCAGGAGAAGTACATTTTGGCCAATCCACAAAAACGAAAGCAGGGCAAGTCTTTTTTGATTTTTATGAAAATTGAGCTCTCCCTTGAAGAAGAAAATCAACACTATTATTGAAAGTAAGATGCTGAATATGAGCAAGTAAGTGCCTGAATGAACCAGCTTTGACATTTGAGGTGCGGTGGTGCCTTCCAAATTGAGCCATAAATATTCAATGTCAATCATATTTACGAAAAACAACAAAATATTGAGCAATACCATTGTGGAAAATGCGGTCAGATATAAATTGGTAGATTTTGAAGCTGTTTCACGATAAAGTTTTACTTCCTTATTAGTTAAAAAGTCCCGGGCAAATCCGATTTCGTGCTTAAAAAAGATGGCATTCAATATTATGAATCCGAAGAACGTATATAGGGTTCTTTGGATAGAAAAGGATGGAAATTTTTCAAAAAACAAAGTGATAATATCTTTAAGAAATATTGTTTTTTCTTCAAAAACTGGATTGGCGTTTTGGAAAATTATCAAAAATATGATAAATAAAATTACAGGTATGATGCTGATTTTTAGTCCTTTCAATACTTTACTTAGAAGTACATTTCGTGGAGCGAAATTTTCAAATAACTGCGAGATGGGCTCGGTAATATATCTGAAACTCAGGAGTAATCTCACCGCAAATGCCAGACCGCCACTCACTGCTGAATTTATCGACGGCAATGCGGCGTAGCCTAGTACTATGCTCATCACCAGTAAGTTGATAATAATACTAAAGTCAGAATTTACTAATACTACGGCTAAAGACGATAAAATACCTACAACAAGCAGAGCGAATGTTTTATAGGTTTTGGGTAGATAAATAAAGCTTAAGGACAGGAGCAAGAGGTTAAAAATAAACAGGTTAATGCCGATATTTTCTCTCCAAAAAAAGAAATAATACACCGTAAGACAGCCGTAAAATGAGAGGAGCTTAAAGTTTTTCATAATATTTAGATTAAAAGTACTTTGAAAAACAAAGTAAGATTACAAAAAATAAAACCCGTAAGGGTTGTTGTAAAAGTACTTTGTGTTGCAAAGTGAATAAAATATTTTATTATTTCCAAGAGTTGATTGAATATTTTTTGATGAATTTAAAATATTGTTTTAATCATAGTAAAACAAAAACAAAATTGATGACTTCAATCTTTAGAATGAATAAGATTATGCTTTGGTCCTTTTAGTTTAAAATGCTTCTTTTATTTTAATTTTTTTTGCAAAAAAAATGTAGTTTTGGCAAGCCTAAAACTATCACATGAATAAGTCGCTTTTCTTTTTACTGTTTTTGTCTTTTTTCTCCATAAAAGCACAGATTTGGATTAACTATAAAGACAATTCATCCAAAGTTGATGGCGACTTAAGTGATTGGCCATCACTAAAATATTCTTTTCGGCAGACTTCACACCAAGTGAAATCTTCTAACCTTCTTCGCTATGATTTTGGTTTTGATGAAACCTATCTCTATGGTGTTTTTCAGGTAAAAGATAAGCACCTCACTGACCTTGCCAAAGACAAAAGTGGTAGCCCCCGGCTTACATTTAATGATGGAATAGAGTTTTATATTGATACCCGGAATAATAGTAAAACATCAATGGATGGGGATGATTATCAACTAATTATTGACTTCATGGGAAACTTGACGGTGTTTAGAGGTGGAGATAAATATCTTTTGAAAGTTGAGGACTATAAAGTACCAAAAGATACCGTTACGAATCACTTTATTATGGATTTTGCGACTAATTTTGAAGGTACTATTAATAAGGAAAATGATATTGATTCAGGTTATGTAATTGAATTTCGAATTGCATGGACTGCTTTGGGGATTCGCCCACTTAAAGGTCAAACTTTCAGAATTGATGTGTGCATGAATGATGCCGATGAGTATATCGACATCAGACCACTAAGTGAAAAAGACACGATTCCGGCATATGCTTTTCAGAATATCAATAGAAAAACTGATTTTGGCTTTCCAAATAACTGGACCTTGGCCATCCTAAAAGGGCAACCTTCTTACTGGAAAATATTCAATCGATACCTGGCTACCTATTGGTGGTTTTTGGGTCTGGTAATTCTTGGATTGTTTTTGCTTTTTTTAATCATTTTGGTTAGACAAAATTATAAACTTCGACATATTCAACCTAAAAGCCTTTCTGATCAATCTAAGCTAAATTCATTTTTGGGAGTAGAAAAAAATGTTCTTTCACCGGATGATGCTTTTATTAATCAAGCTAAGCTGTTCATTTTAACGAAACTTGATCAAAATATTAGTTCTGCCCAATTAGCCGATGAATTGGCCATTAGTGTACGCCAGCTTCAACGGATTTTTAAAGAGAAATTGGATACTACCCCAACGAATTTCATTACAACAATAAAAATGGAAGAGGCAGCTAAAATGTTACTTAAAAATGAATTTAATGTATCGGAGATTGCTTATGCTTTAGGTTTCTCAGATCCTGCCTATTTTACTCGCCTTTTTAAAAAATACTTTGGGGAAAGCCCCTCTGAATTCACTAAAAATTTGATTTGACGTTTTTGTCCGTGTTTTTGACGTGCAAGTGCAAGGTCTTTTTACGGTGTGTTGGCTAGTTTTGGAAAAAATCATATTACTCTAAAACAGCTATGAAAAGGTTACTATTAGTTTTGATTTCAGGTGTGTCAAGTTTAGGTTTATTTGCTCAAAATTCTATAACATCAGACCCCGGAGGAACTGATGCTATTCAGAAAATAGCCGGGATTCCGTCTTCTCCTAATCCGGCTTTATATTCAGGGGCAGCGTTCTCTACCCAATTTGTTACAACCGGGAATATTCCAACCACAAGACAATTAGTTGGAATAGGGTCGCTGGCCAATAACTCTTTAGCTATGAATATGGCAATTATGGGACAATCATCAGGGAGTGGTAGCAATTATGGTGTGGTGGGATTGGCAAGAGGATTAGGGAATTTTGAAAATGTTGGTGGTTTCTTTTCAGTTGAAACTGACGGATTGGGTAGTCAGTATGGGATATTGAGTTCAGTTAATTCTTATAATGTTTTATCGTCAAACCCTCGATATGCTTTTTTTGGAGAAACCTCAACCCTAACCAGCAATAATGCATACGGGGCATATGTAAGTGCCGAAAATCTTGGATCTGGTTCGGTAGAGGCGGGGCATTTTGTCGCTTTAAATTTGGGTGGCGGTACAGGGGATAGAATTGGAGTCAATTCAGAAGTATTAGGCTCAAGTGGTTTTAATATAGGAATAAAAAGCCTTTCTACGGGAAATGGAGATACTTTTGGTTTAATCTCTGAAGTATCTGGTGGCCGTACCAGTGTTGCCGGTAAATTTCTAGCTAATTCAAATGCTACCAATAATTTCCAGTTACTGCTCGAAGAAAAAGAAAATGATTATGCCCGGATAAGCTTCCGAAATATCAATGGGGATGGTTGGCACCAGGCAGCTAACAAAGGTGCAGACGCTACCAGTTCACAATTTAATTTCTACTATGTACCCAATGCTTCCGATGTATTATCCCTTAGGGGCGATGGCAATGCTATTCTTGCAGGGACACTTACCCAATCCTCGGATTTTCGTTTGAAGAAAAATATTCAGCCAATAAACAATGCCTCACAAAAGATTGATCAGATTAGAGGGGTTTATTTTGACTGGAAAAATGAAAGTCATGGTGGAAACACTCAAATCGGATTCATCGCCCAGGAAATGGAAAAAGTATTTCCTGAATTGGTAAATACTGATTCAAAAGGCTTTAAGTCAGTGGCTTATGCCAACATGTCGGCGGTTTTGGTAGAAGCCCTTAAAGAGCAAAATCAACGAATCAATGCTTTAGAAAGAGAATTAGCTGAAATGAAATCCATACTAAAAAATAGCCTGATTCTCGAATCTAAAAATTCAAAATAGCCATGAAAAACCTCCTTATCTTTTTTCTAATCTTATTGAAAACAAGTTGTTATGGACAAACCATCCCTTCATTTCCAGGAGCGGAGGGCTTCGGTGCAAATGCGACTGGTGGGCGTGGTGGCAGCGTTTATTATGTCACTAACCTAAATTGCTCAGGCGTGGGTTCATTGCAATATGGACTCAATCAGTCAGGGGCAAAGTATATTTTGTTTAAAGTGAGTGGGGTGATTCCCTGTGCTGCGGAGGTTTTTAAAGGTGATGTGACGATTGCCGGACAAACTTCTCCTGGTGGAATTATCGTACGGGGAATCATTCTGGATGAAATTTATGAACAAAATACAGTTTCCAGAAATGTAATTATCCGTCATCTTCGTTCCAGACCAAAACCTACCCAAACCTTACCCAATCAGGGCTATGTACTCGATGATGGCCTTCGGCTCGATGGTGCAAGCAATGTAATTGTTGACCATTGTTCTTTTGCAAATGCCATTGACGAAAGTGTGCAAATTTCTCATTCCCGAAATATTACGGTTCAAAACTGTATGCTTTCTGAAACTTTGGGAGAGCATTTTTATCTAGGTGGGATGTTGCTCAATTATTCTGTGGCCAATCATCAGCAGGACAATATCAGCATTCATCACAATGTTTGGAACAGGATAGGAGGTCGGTTTCCTGAAATTTCCTGCGAATCGCCCTATTGTAGTTCAAATCCGCTCAATATTGAAATCACTTCTAATTTACTTTGGGATCAGCAGATTCAGACCTGGTATAATTCCTGCACTTCAGGCGGTAGCGATTGTCAGAATTTTAGAATAAACATGAATTTTACGAATAATTATTCGGTTGTCCGTAATTCCTTTAATGGCCCGATGGCTTCGTCAGATTTTCTGAACAATGTCAACAACAATCTTTTCGTTTCTGGAAATAAGATGAGCAGATATGCTCAATATTCTGACTATCAATTGTTTTATTGCTGCGATGATTTCAATCAGAATGCCCCCAACACCAATTTGGGTTCGGCACAAAAAAGGAATATTCGAATTGCTTTTCCACCAATTTCACTCACTACAGCTACTGATCTTAGAGAATATGCCACTAAAAATGTGGGTGCTTTTCCGCGTGATCCTATGGACAGAAGGTTATTTTCTCCAATTATACAGAATGCTATCAATACACAGCCGATCAACGGTACAGACTATTTCAATGATGCGTTTCAATTAGATTTTACCACGCAGCCCCTTGCTCCAACTGATACCGACAATGACGGGATGCCCGACACCTGGGAAACTGCCAATGGCTTGAATCCCAATTCACAAGATCACAATGGCACCCAACTTTCAAAGAAATTTACAGGGGTGGAAGGCTACACAAATTTAGAGTGCTACCTCAATGAGCTTTCTGATAAATTGGTTGGTAGTGCGAGTATTATCATTTCACCACCTTCTACGACCATTTTGGGTATTGAGTTAAATTCATCGGAAAGAATTTCGGCCAGCATTAGCCCAAATCCAACAGATACAGGTGTTAAAATTAAAGTAAACGGCCAGATAGAAAATAGTTGGCGTTTTGAATTGGTGGATGCATTGGGTAGAGTTATTACGGAAGAAAATAATATTTCAAACCCTGAAACAGACTTTTTGTTGCCCCGATTGATTCAGAGTGGTACTTACTATTTACATATTTATTTGACAGATACAGTATTAATCAGAAGATATTGGTCATAAAATAGGAAGTACAAGTTTTATCAAAAAGTTTTAATATTAATTGATAACATTTTCCAAGGATAAACTCTTTCCTTATTATAACCATAAATATTGCTAATTGTTTTACTGTAACAATATGAAAAGCTTTTAATTTTTAAATCGAAAATTCCAGGTTTTCAATAGGAATATCAAGCTGTTCAAAAATCATATTGTTCACATATTTAAAATGCCACTATTCTATTGAAGTTACTTTGAAATGATGTTTTTTTATGACATTTTTCAGTAGGTTGTGATTTTTGATGACCTCTTCGCTCAAATTAAAAAAAACATAGATGGTCGGAAGATTAATCGCAGCCCCGCTCCATCAATTTCTTTGTCTAAGAAATTACTAGTTAAGATTTAGAAAGTTTGAGCAAATGAAACTGTTGAAATTAAAAGTAAGAACGTGAGTAGTTTTTTGAAATACATCTTATTTTCTTTGGTTAATTGTTTATATTTTTGGAAATGGGTCTATAAATTTTCCTCCGCTTTCCATTTTTAAAATTTCTTCTTCAGTACAAAGGCATTTTTCGAGTTCCAGACAAATCAGGTCTTCATTGAGGTCTTGACCGATAATAACCAACTCATTTTGTCGGTCACCAAAACGTTTGTCCCAGCGGCTTTCAATTTGCTGCTGATTGTGCAGAAAGGATGCATATTGTGACCGCTCTCTAAAAGTCATACTTACCCACCAAACTCCGGCACTTTCGGCTCTTAATGAACCTCCAGCCTGACTCCAGTTGAGAGCTTCATCAGGACGCGATGCAATCCAAAACAGTCCTTTTGAGCGTATGATGCCTGCGTGCCATTCTTCACCTATGTAATTCCAAAATCTCTCAGGATGAAATGGTCTTTTGTCTCGAAAAACAAAACTACTTATACCATATTCCTCAGTTTCGGGCGTATGAGCTATGCCTTTGTTTCGGTTTTCGAGCTCTTTAATCCAACCGGCAGCGTTTTCTGCTTTTTCATAATCAAACAATCCGGTGTTTAATATCTCATTACCGGGTACTTTTCCGAAACTTGATTCAATAATTTTGGCTACCGGATTTAGAGATTTGATGATAGCCTTGAGTTCACCCACTTGATACGGACTGACAAGGTCAGTTTTATTCAGAATTATGATGTCGGCGAACTCGATTTGATCGGTTAAAAGATTTACGATGGTTCGGGTATCATTGGGGTCATCATTGAGATTTCGTTGCCAGATATTATCGGCCGAACCAAAGTCTTTTCCAAAGTTGAATGCATCTACAACAGTCACCATGCAGTCAATTTGGGCATATTTTGAAAGGTCAATGCCATTTTCTTCGTCCACAAAACTGAAGGTCTGAGCCACAGGTACAGGTTCTGAAATTCCAGTAGATTCAATAAGGAGATAATCAAAACGTTTTTCTTTTGCCAGTTTTTCTACCTCAATCATCAGATCTTCACGAAGTGTGCAACAGATACAGCCATTACTCATTTCTACCAATTTTTCCTCTGTTCGTGAAAGCGTATTTTCTTTTTCGACCAGGGCAGCATCTATATTTACTTCACTCATGTCATTAACTATCACTGCCACTTTTAGGCCTTCTTTGTTGTGAAGAATGTGATTGAGCAAGGTTGTTTTTCCGGCACCAAGAAAGCCGGAAAGCACGGTTACGGGTAATTTTTTATTCATGATTACACTTTTTGCAATAACGCAGGTTATAAATATGACCAATTATTAAGCCCAAGCTGGCTAAGTAACTTATTTCGTGAAGGATGCGATAATCATCTTCGAAAATTACGCATACTGAAAGTAGGGCGAAACTTGACCATATAATGCCAAGGGCTTTCTTATTGTCGGTGTGTTTGGAGGCCTCATATGCTGCAAAAAAACTGATAAGCAAGAACAAATACGATACATCATGCCACCAGGAAAAGTTTGTGGCTAAGAAAATAAGAAAAGGTGTAAACAGGCAATGCACCACACAAAGTGATGCACTGGCTATACCCAACCAATCGGACTTGAGATAAGTTTTCATAATTATATAAATGCAACAATGTTGCAAATATAATTACCTGTAATTTAATTATGCAACATTGTTGCAAAAAATATTATAATACCTGGTTGTATTGTTTTAATTAATCTGAACTAAACTGGCATTGTCCAGGATATAATTCAAATCATCAACATTGTCGGCATTTAACCTAAGCTTTCCTTTTACCGTAATTACTTGATCTGTGTTAAACCGGTTTTTTTTCGAAAAATCAAGTTGCACTATTGATTCGGGGCCCGAGCCGCCACAGAAGAAACAAGAGGCCATGGGTTTTGCTGAGAGTACAAAAACATTTTGATTAACCGGAATTACATATCCTTTGATTTCAACGATTTTACCTTGAAGCTTTAAAAGATTGTTGCCAAAAGTGGGATAGTAGAAATCTAATTGATATTCCTGGTTAAATTTTCTGGTAAATTTTACGTCTCTCAGTGTTCCCCAATTTATTTTTTGAACAGGAATTTCCTGGGCTATTATTAATAAAGAATTTACCAGAAGAAAAAAAAGGAAAACTTTACTTTTCATATATTTATATTTTTACATTTGCAACATTGTTGCAATAATAATATTTAAAATGAAAACTTACAGATTTATTGTCCTTTTTGTTTTATTGATGGCATGTAAAAATTCTAATCCCAAACTTGAAGAAGCCCATCAAATACATTTGGATATTATTACTTTATTGAATGATACAGAGAATTTGTTGAATAGTCTCTCTTCAGCCTCCATACAAAAAATTAATGAGGATAGTTTGCAAATTTTCAAAATGCAGATTGAAGATATAGAAAAAAATATAGTTGAAGTACCTGGATTTGAACAAGAGCAGCATCACCAGGGTCATGAACACAAGCACGATGCCCCGGTGAATTATACAGATGATCAGATACTTTTGATTCAGAAAGAGATGAAGGCTGAGTTGATCAAAATTCAGGAAAAAATATCAGCTCTTTGATTTATTTCTCTGAAAATAGCTTTATAGTATATTCAAACAGCTCTTTTCCTCCATATTGGCCATGTCCGGGTATCACATATTCGACTTTTGGAAACTTAGCCTTCACTTTTTCGATGGACTGCGGCCAGGCTTTTACATCGGCATCTCCCAAAAAGCCTTTTCCGGCGTTCATTTCTTTAACCATACAGCCGCCAAACATCACCTTTTCTGATGGAATATAACTTACAATATTGTCGTGAGTGTGAGCTCCGCCAGGTTGGTAGTTTATGATGGTCTTTTTACCAATTTTTATTTTATCTTCTTTTTCGAAGCCATTTTTAGGGATTTCAACATTGTCTTTTTTTGCCAAGTCCAGGGTTTTATTGGATGCATAACTTGGAATATTTCTCTTATGAAATTCCTTCAATCCGCCCAAACAATCATCATGAAAATGATTGACCACTACCGCTTTAACTTTTATTCCGGCTTTGTCCAATGATTTAAAGAGTTCCTCTGTCGAGATGCTATCTGTTGGTGTGTCAAAAACTACAGCTTCCTTGCCAACGATATATACTAGCCCGTTACAGGGTACTTTTCCCCAGGTTTGCGTTACCAAATAGGTTTCATGCACATAAACATTGGATTTGATTTCAGTAAATTTTACCAAATCCTCGTTGGTAGAGCTTAGTTTGGTTTGTGCTTTTGCAAAAAATACCAAAATGAAAGCCAGAAAAATGGTGAGTGTATATTTCATTTATTTAAAACCAATTTGAGTAAAGGTTGAGAGTATATAATTTGTTTAAAAAACTTATTTAGAAAGCTCTTTGGCTCTTTTTTCAGCGTTGATAATTCCGGTTTCGATGCCTTCGCCCACATTAAATTCTCCAAAGGTTTTCAGAGCCGCTTCGGTGGTGCCTCCTTTTGAGGCTACTGCTTTGATGAGGTCGTCGAGGCTTTGCTCGGCATTGTTGATCAGGTGATAGGAGCCCAGCATGGTTTGTTTTACCAAAAGGCGGGCCATGCCTTCGTCAAAGCCCAGTTGCATGGCGGCTTCTACCATGTGTTTGACCACGTAATAAAAATACGCCGGGCCACTACCGCTTACGGCCGTTACAGCATCGAGCATGTTTTCATCTTCGATGTACACCGAGCGACCTGTGGCGTTAATCAGGTTTTCAATTTTCAAAAGTTTCGAAAATCCGATGCCTTCCGCAGCACAGAATCCTGTGATTCCCTGACCCAGCATGGCAGGGGTATTGGGCATAGCCCTTACCACGAGTTTATGATTGAGTTCTTCTCTGATTCTGGACATGTTGATACCGGCCATGATTGACAATACCACTTGTTCAGGTTTTAGAAAATTCTTTAATTCTGAAGCTACAGAGCTGAAATCCTGGGGTTTTACAGAAAGTATCACCAAGTCTGAATCTCCAACGGATTCATTGATGGTATCCACCACGACCCCTTCTTTGCTTTTTTTGAGGGTTTCACATCTTTCAGTACTTTTTTCAATCAAAAGCAGGTGATCTTTTTTTACCAAATCATATTGAATAAACGACCTGGCGAAGGCCATTCCCATATTTCCGCAGCCTACAATGGCTATTTTCATTTCCGTTCTGTTTTTTTACAAAATTAGTGTTTTTATAAATAAAAAACCCGGCTACTCACCGGGTTCATTTTGATTATTTTTCTATCCACTCGACCATCTCATTATAAACAGCTTCTGTGCTGCCGAGATAACCCGATCCTTTATGTTTTATTTTACCTTCCTTATCGATGCAGAATTTGGCAGGAATACCTTCCACCCCATAAGTCATGGAGGTTTGATTACCAATATCCAACACCGGATTCATGAACGAAAATCCGCGGTTAGTAATAAACTTATTTACATGGTCTTTCCACTGATCTTCCGCCACTCTTTCAAAAGTATTTACGAAAAGAAAAACCACATCGTCACGGTCTTTGTATTTTTCCACTGCTTTTTTCATTCCGGGGAAAGACATGATACAAGGCCCGCACCAGGTAGCCCAAAAGTCAAGTACCACGGTTTTGCCTTTCAAGGAGGAAAGTTTCACTTTTTTTCCATCCAAAGTAGTCAACTCAAAATCAGGAGCAATGGAGCCTACCGTTCCGACACTTTTTTGATTGATAGTTTGAATAAACATTTTTGCAAAAAAATGATTTTTGCCTTCCTGTTCCAATCGGGTTTTTAGTTGGGAAAGGTATTCAAAATCTGTCTCGGGATTCAGGAAATTGTTGGCAGCAATTATTCCTGCCATTGAAGTGCCCAGTTCCTGAATTTTTGGATAAATGACTTTCTTCATTTCCACTTCAGCAGACTGGTATTGCGTTCTGATTTTATTTCTGTCGGCTTCACCTTTTGCTCCCTGAAACTGACTTTCCAGGGTATTTCTGACACTTGAAAATTTTTGCATTTCGGCCATAACCTCGTTAAACAAAGCCATATTTTTAGAACCCTGAACGTTGGCAGTGGCGGCTTTATCAGGGGTGCTGGAGCCATCAGCCACAATTGAAAGTATTTCCCCACCGTCTAGTATCAGTCCTATAACCTGCTCATTAGCAATGTTTAATTGGTAAATTCCGGGCTCAGGTATTGATGTTTCAAACTTAAAAGTCTTCCCTGTCAAAGCCACCGAGTCAATTTTCATCCCGATATTTCGGTCATTCAATCTTTCGAGATAAATTTTCCCGGAGACATCATTGGTTATTGTTCCCGTGATTTTCAAGGGATACTTTGTATCAGAAGCATTTGATTTACATGCCCAAATACTTAAAAATGTCAATATTAGTAATATCTTTTTGCTCATTTCTTGAAGCATTCTATTGTTTTATTTTAATTTTTCCAAAAGCAATTGATTGAGTTTTTTAGGATCTGCCGAGCCTTTTGATTTTTTCATAACTTCTCCTACAAACATACCCAGTAAACCCTTTTTGCCTTTTTTATATTCATTTACTTTATCTATATTTTGTGCCAAAACTTCGTCGATCCATTGTCCCAAAGCATCCTGGTCGTCTGTTTGAATCAGATTATTAGACTCCGCAAGTTGCATGATATCACTTTCCGGGCTTGTGATTAACAAATTCATTAACGTTTGAGCAGCCGAATTGCTGATTTTTCCATCATCTATTGTATTGATCAGCTGACCAATTTTTTCAGGAGAAATTTCAAATTCAGAAATACTTTTTCCAGATTCGTTCAAGGCTCCTTTGATATTGCTAAGCACCCAGTTGGCAGCTGATTTTTTATTTGAGGTTGTTTTTATTATTTCTTCAAAATACTCACTCAATTCTTTTTCTTCAGTAAGTAAATAGGCGTGTTCTTCAAGGAGTCCGAAAGATTTGGCATATTTCTCAAAAAGTTGAAGAGGCAATTCAGGCATATTTTGCTTTTCCTTTTCCAGCTCATCATCCGAAATAATTACCGGTGCCAAATCGGGCTCAGGGAAATAACGATAGTCGTTCATGGTTTCTTTTACACGCATGCCGAAAGTTTTTCCTTTTTCGGGGTCAAAGCTTCTGGTTTCCTGTAAAACAGTGCCTCCGCCATTCAAAATTTCTGACTGACGCTCTATTTCATATTCAGCTGCTTTCTGAAGAAACCTAATAGAGTTCATGTTCTTGATTTCAACTTTGGTCCCCAATTTTTCGCTTCCTACGGGTTTCAATGACACGTTCAGGTCAGCTCTCAATGAGCCTTCTTCCATGTTTCCATCACTAATGCCCAGGAAACGTACCATTTTCCTGATTTCACTCAGGTAGCCTGCGGCCTCTTCAGGACTTTTGATACAGGGTTCGGATACAATTTCGAGTAGGGGAGTACCTGCACGATTATAATCCAGAAGCGTATAGGCGTCGTCGGCATCATGAACCGACTTCCCCGCGTCTTCTTCCATGTGGATATGATGTAAATCCACTGAATGCTTTTCAAAAACCTTTCCTTTTTTGAGCAAAAATTCGACTTTGCCACCAATACAAACCGGTTCTTTGTCCTGAGACACCTGATATCCTTTGGGAAGGTCGGGATAGAAATAATTTTTCCGGTCGAAATAATTAAACTGATTTATTTTGCAATTAAATGCCAGCCCGAGTTTTATGGCAGAGGAGATTGCTTTTTCGTTTAATTTAGGTAATACACCCGGATGGGCAAGGGTAATCACACTGATGTTGGTATTGGGTTCACTTCCAAATACATTGGGGTCGGCAGCAAAAATTTTGCTGGCTGTATTTAACTGGCAGTGAACTTCAAGTCCTATCACAACATCGTATTTCATTTTCAGAGTTTTTTTTACAAAAATAAGGCTTAGAAAGCATTAAAAACGAATTGATTGACAATAAAAAAGGTCAGGATGCAAAACCTGACCTTTTTTGAGATATCTTTTTGGAATTAAAACTCCCAGAGGTTGTTTTCAAATTCCATCAATTCATATTCCAGTTGCTGAGATTTTTCCAAAGCCGCTTTTGGTGATTTATGAATCTCGTCAAGGAATTTGTTTCCGGCATTTGATTTTTTGATAATTCTTCCGTTAAACAATCTCAATTCAAGGGCATCAGCCAGGTTGATGTGTTTTGCGGTGTTTTGGGCATTATACCAAATACAATTTGGATTTAACCTGAAATAAGATTCCAGTTCTTTGTATTTGAAAGATGCCAGTTCTTTTTCCAGACCATCAGCTGACAATTCACTTGGAATTTTAATTGTAATGGTTTGAATATCAAAATATTGACGAGATCTTTGTTTGTCAAAAATCCAATCTTCTTTAATTTCAATGATATAAAGATCGCTTGGGTAAAGCTCATAACCTTCTGAAGACGCAGCAGCAGTAGATGTGGTTTTTGTTTCGCCACTAGCCTGTGAAGTTGCAGGCGTTGCTGAACCTCCGCCTCCCCATCCGTCATCTTCTCCGGCGGCAGTTGTAGTACCTTCATCGCCAAAACCGGCTTCGATTTCTTCTTTAGAAAGGCCACCACCTTCAAACTTTTTAGTCAACCTTCTGGTAAATTCTTCCAAAGTAATTTTGGTTGCTACCGAATCATTGTCATAAGGCTCCAAAACACCGGCTTTTACACCATCAATCAGGTGTTTGGTGATTTCACCTCCTTTGGCAAAAAGCGGCTGGTTCTGCTTTTCGTTCAAATCCAGTCTTCTCCAAAGTGTAAGCTTGTACATTACATTAGACTCATGGATTGGACGAAGCGACAGCGGGTTGATGCCATTGTCTGACTTTTCCTGAGCTGATACCACCTGAGCAGCAAAAGCCGCAATTACAAATGATAATACTTTGATTTTCTTCATTTATTTAAAAAAATTAAATTTCTATCTTAAAGGAATCGATACGGTATATTCTCCAACGGGAACAGTCTCAATTTCACCTTTAAAGTTTCTTCTTTCAACTTTATTGACAACAATCAGTAACCTGTCACCTGCTTCTGCATTTTGCATAATATCTCCTATGTTTGCAGCACCGGAAAGACCTTTTTTGCTACCTTTTGGTCTTGTACCATTAGCAAGGAAAACATCATAACTTGTAACACGGAAGTTAGCATCTTCTGGATTAGTAACTTTGAAGTCATCATCGGCAAGTGCGGCGGCATTTATCTGTCTTGCCGAAGAAGCGGGAAGTCCTTTCTTCACTACATCATCACTTACTCGTGCACCATTAACACTTACTGTGATTGTAGGTCTAGGAACCTTCCTTACACTGAAAGGGAATGTACCTAAAACCAAGCCGTCATTTTTAACTTCAAGAGCTACACGTGCTGAATTTGGAACAATGGTCAACTTTCCTCCACCGGCAGGGATAAATTCAGCACCTGATCCGCCAAATGTTGGTTTGAATAAATTACCCAGGCCAGGTGATGAAGTCTGTAGTCTGTTGGCACATTTGAAATACAATGGGGGCATTGAGCCTGACATAATCTCAACAGAAGGTTTTAACACTGTATATTCTTCTGTTGTGGTTTGAGTTTCCATTGTACCATCAGGCTTAGGGAATGACACCGTCGCAGTATAACTACGTTTTAGCTGACCATTGGCATCAAAGTTTCCACCTTGAGTACGTACCTCATAAGTTCCTTTACCATCTTTTATGGGTAAGCCGGATCCGTTGATACTGATTCTAGGCGTAATAGCACTGGAATAAGCACCTATCGCAATATCAGCTTTATAGGTTTGACCTGCAACAACAGTCCTCGAGTCAGGAATTACTACTGCGAATATTTTATCAAACTTAATCTCTTTTGCACCTACTTGCTGAGCAAGGTAGTCCAAAAGTTCTGACTCATATCTTCTGATGTCTGATTGCTTTTGACTAAGTCCGGCCAAAGCGGCTGGTACGGGAGTCTGAGCAAACATCAATTCTGCAAAATCCTTACTTTTTGTAATGGCATCTGTTTCAGCCATGGCAGGATCCTGTTTTGCATCCAGTGCCAATGAGTGCAATTTAAGAGCAGGATTTATGGTATTAAGATATTTCACATATTCTTCAAGCTTGGCTTTTAGCTCGTAACCTTTTTTGTTTTTTACAAAAATGTTGGCTACTTTTTCTTCTTCAGCCAGGTTTTTTATACCACCGGTTTCGGCATCGATACCGCCACCGGCCTGTTCGATTATTGTCGATTTTAGAGTTTCAATATAATTTACAAGCTCAGAAGTTCTTTTTCTGATTTCCTCACCTTTATGATACAAAGCTCTGTATTCTGGTTTATTACCATTTTTTTCGATTGCATCGTTCATAGCAGCCATTGTACGCTTATTGGAATCATCTGCGGCTTTATTTGCTTGTTGCAAGGAGTTATTGAGGACTACGAATTTTTGCAAAATCGCATTGCTGACTTGAAGGGCGAGCATCGCAGTCAGAACAAGATACATCATGTTGATCATCTTCTGACGTGGACTTTCTTTACCACCGGCCATATTTGTAATGTTTGAGTTTTAAAAGGAAATTTTAAGGGAATACAATCGTAAGCTTACATCATGTTGCCTTTCATGGCTGAAAGCATGCTTCCATACACGTTGTTCAAAGATGCCAGATTACCTGTAAGTTTGTTGAGTTCAGCCTTGAACTGTTGGGTATCTTTTGATGCCTCTGACATATCTTCCATTGCCGATGATAGGTTGGCATAAAAAGAATTCATCGACTTCAGATGACGGTTGGTATCCTGTAGCTCAATTTCATAAACTGCATTTAGTGCCCCCATGTTTTGTGAGATTTTCTGGAACTGATTTCTGTATTCCTGAGCATCTTTAGTGGCATCAGACATTGACATCATCGAACTTACCGTGGTATTCAAAGCTGAATTCAAATCACCCATTTTACCCGAAGCTTCTCTTACTTTACTGTTAAAGTCGCTGGTAGAAACCGTTGCATTGGCAACTTCAGTGATATTGGAAACCGAATGAGACAGGTTTTGAAAACTTGTTTTCAATCCGTCAAAAATATCAGGAGTGATTTTAGCATTGGCCAGCATGTCATCCATTTTCGCGGTCAGTCCTAATCCTGAGGTTTGAGGAGCTGCAGCACGCACAGGCAATTCACCTTTAAATTCCGGAGACAATTCAGGATATACTTTTTCCCACTGATATTCTGAAACCGGTCTTAAATATGATTGTAAAGCATATATGATGAAAATTAAAGCTTCAGTTCCCAATCCGATTGGAAGAGCGATACTTGCCCAGTCATAGTGCATGATTTTACCCATTGCACCAACGATTACAACTGCGGCACCGATACTATAAAAGAATGGAATAAATTTGTCCCAGAATGCACTTGGTCCGTTACTTGCTGCCATGATTTTATTTTAAATTTTGCTTAAGTTAAATTAATATTTTTGAGTTTATTTTATATTCTTATTCTCTGCCCGGAACTGTCCCCAATCTGTCCATTACGCATCTGAAACCAATGTATGATCTGGTAGCAGTACGGTATTCGTAGGTGGTAGAACCAGTTTCGAGGAAATATGCTACGTCTTTCCAGGAGCCACCTTTTACAACTTTACGAGGTTCGTCATCTTTGTCATAGGTAGGGTTCAAGTCCCAGGTAACAGGCATATAGCTGTCAGAAAATGCATCCTGAGTCCACTCGGCTACGTTGCCCGCCATATTATAAAGGCCATAATCGTTAACATTGAAAGCATTTACTGGGGCGGTGTACTGGTAGCCATCTTTTTGATAATTTCCGCGATAAGGCTTGAAGTTGGCAAGGTAGCAACCTTTGCCATTGGCTACGTAAGGGTTACCCCAAGGGTATTTGGCTCCATCTTTTCCACCTTTTGCGGCCCATTCCCATTCAGCTTCTGAAGGCAAACGGAATTTTGGCGAACGGAATAACTCATTTTCAGCACGGAAGTTATTGTAAAGGCTGGTTCTCCACTTACAGAAATAATTTGCAGCGTCCCAGCTTACACCTACTACCGGATACATATCAAAAGCCGGATTGTTGTAATAGTTTTCGGTAAGTTGGTCACCGTTATGATAGGTAAAATCTTTCTTCCAGACAGTAGTGTCGGGGTAAAGATTAGTCATTATAAATTCTTCTCCTAATACTGAAATTGAATCGGCAATGATCGAGTTTACAAACATTCTGTACTCATGATTGGAAATTTCAGTATCATCCATGTAAAATGGAGAGATGGTAATTCTTTTGTTGAGCGTAATTCTCGAAGACATGATATCTTCATCGGTCTGACCCATCGTAAAAGAACCCGCAGGAATCAATACCATGCCGCTGGGTGCTGTTTGTTTATAGCCCTTTCTGGCGGTGGCAATTACTTCCCCGTTTCTTATTCCATCAAGAGGGTCGCTAGCGTTACTGCCTTTTCCTTTTCCCAACCCCACTTTTTCCATGGTCTTATTAAAAAAGCTACAACTTTGCAGCATAACCATGGGTGCCAAAATTAAAAAGGCTTTAACTAAAAGATTTGAAAATTGCTTGTTCATAATCGAAAACAAGATGATTTTAATTTAATTATTAATAACTATTAAATTACAACAGCCAAAACGCTAAGTTTCCTTCATTTATTGTGTTATAAATAATTTTCCGTATCAGGAAATTCACATATATTACAATTCACAGAAATCATGCCAAGCTTAGGATTTTGGTTATGTTACCGTTCGATAATTTCCTTGCTTTTGGTCATCAAAAATTATGCCGCAATTTCAGAAATTGTATCTCGGTGTTTTTATTATTGTTTTTTTGCCAAATTTCGGACTAGCAAGTGCATATCTCAGGAAAATTTCATGAGAAGTGGTTGATTTTGCAGTAGTTCCAAAGTTCACAAAATCAATTGAATAGCCTAGTTTGACCATGTTTTTTAAAAAATTTCCGCCCAGCATGACCGAAACGGCATCCTGCCAGCGATAATTAACGCCCCCCCAATACTTTTGATTGTAGGTTGTAATTACACCTAATTCGGTGTTGTATTTTATAAAATCAGATTTTATTAAAAATGTAGGGCTAATATCTAATGTATAGCTTACGCCTAAATCATATTTTCCAAATAATATCAGGGTCGGATTTTCCGAAATGGTTCCTTCTCCTACTTGATAGCTTGGCTTAATAAGGTTTTTGGCCGAAAGTCCAATCTGATAGGAGGGATTTTGAAGAAAAATGCCTGTATTGAAACTTAATGCTTTTAGGTTGACCGTAGTATTTGGAATTATTGGATCCTCATCATCTCGCGGGCGGTAGTTTTCTCCGAATAATCGAAGGTTATTGATACCTACTCCAAAACCGGCACTTATGAGATTGTTGTTTATTCTTTTGTGATAAGCATAATTGAGGCTGATTTCCTGTTTATTCTCAATTTTGGAAAATTGATTGCTGGAAAAATAAACACCAAGGCCTCCCTTTATTTTCTGAATAGGCAAGTCAGCACTAAATACCGATACGGTGTTACCACCACCCGGGTCAGAATCAGATAAATATCCTGTATATTGTGATCTTAGAGAAGCCTGAATCTGACTTTGATTGCCCGTGCCTGCTGCCGCAGGATTGTAATAAAACTTGTTAAAAATATACTGGGTAAAATTGGGAGACGTTTGAGCACTTGCATAGGTGCACAAAGCCATCATCACCAGTATTTTACTGTATTTTTTTGACATTTTTATTATTAGGAATCGTACGTACTAAACCTAATTTCATTAATAACTATACTGTACGTAAATTATTATGAAAAGGTTAATTTTATTATAAATTATTGGCCTTTTTGATGTAAAGCTCTAATGCCCCTACCATAGATGGTGCATTGGGGAGAGGTGCTTCAATATCAAGGGTAAGCCCTAAATCTCTGATTGCTTTGGCTGTTGTTGGTCCAAAAGCCGCCAACCGCGTATTATTTTGTTTCCAATCAGGGAAGTTATGCAATAACGAATTTACTCCTGATGGACTAAAGAAACAAATAATATCGTAAAAAACTTCTGTTAAGTCTGATAAGTCAGCCGGAACGGTTTCATACATTACGGCTTCAGTGAGGCTAATTCCATGTTTTTTTAAGATATCAGGTACAGCATTATTTCTAATGTCAGAACAAGGAAAGAGATATTTTTCGTTTTTATGTTTTACAAAAAATGGCTCGAGATCGGCTGCAGTTTTATTACCTGAAAAAATCTTTCTTTTCCTTATGGTAATGTATTTCTGAAGATAATTTGCGGTTTGTTCCGTCACACAGAAATACTTCATTTCTATAGGAATTTCCACTCTTAATTCTTCACAGAGCTTGAAAAAATGATCCACAGCATGTCTGCTCGTAAATATGATAGCAGTATGGGAAAGAATGTCGATTTTTTGTTTTCTAAATTCTCTGTGATCTACTTTTTTTACATCAATGAAGTTTCTGAAATCGACTTTAAGATTGTAAACTTTCACCAGGTCAGAATATGTCAGAGATTTCTCACCAGGATTTTCCAGCGTAATTAAAATGCTTTCTACTTTCTTTAGTCTGCTGTCTATTGTTTTGTCTGTCATCTCACTCATGCAGAAAAAAATGAAGTTATTTTTGGGTTAAATCCTTCTTTTAATAATTAATTTTTATTCGAATTATAGAAAAATCCTTAATCCTATTATAATCGGGAATACTTCCACGATGCAAAGATAAGAAATTAAATAAAGAGTTTTGATATTTCCCTTTTGATTTATGGTCAAATACACCAGAATGGTCCTGAGAATGTAAAATACCGTAAATAAGAAACTTACCAGACTTTTGAATTCGAAGGCTTTTCCCAGAAAGGTATTTTGAAGAACCAGGATAAATATTACAAAAAAAGTAAAAAAGTAGATCGTGGATTGCAGGATTTTGAAAAAATGAATGTCCACTATTTTTTCAATGTTAAATAATTTCCCTGTCAATAAAATGTAGAAATATTTAACTACAAAAGCGATAAAAATCAGTAATGACACTTTAAAAAAGTTCAGGATAATTATTCCAAACGTAGCTCCATTCTGGAAGAAAAAGGAATCGCTAATATCAAGCACTTTATCATTTTGTATTAAAATAACCAAAAAACCGCTCAAAATACTAAGAAAAATGAGGAAGAACATGTTTGGCCGGTCAAGGGGTTTATTAACCAAAAAGGAATTTTCCTTTGGAGCCGGAGAGGTCAAATCATAAAGGTTGAAGTATTTTTTGTATGCTTTGTTGTAGTTAGATACAAGAAAGCTCATTATGAGTACATTAAATATGAATATGATCACCAGACTGCTTCTGAAAGGGCCATCGCTTCGTGGGGAGAGATTAAATAAGCCTTCTTCATTTTCGCTACGGGTACTTTCTGTCTGTATTTTCCCGGGATAACCTACAAATACCTCCAGATCTTTAGGCGAGGTATTGCCATAGATACTAAGTAAGATTTCTGATCTGCCGGAGATTTTCCTGAGTTCTTTAATAGAATACAGTGTCCAGGAGTTGGATTTTAATTGTTTTTTCAGGATGTTATTTAAAAATAAAAAAGAATTGTTTTCAGAAGATTTGATTAATAAAAATGCTCCCGGGTAATCGTCAAGATTTATTTTAAGTGAAACAGATTTCTTTTCTCTCGAATTGTCCTCAAAATAGGGGGTAAAAACTTTCAGATCCTGATTATAAGTAAGCCAGTCATAAGAAAAATCATGCAAGACCTCATATTTTTTATCAGGTCCAGCAGGCATGCCGGTCACGCTCAAAGAGGCTAATACGATTAAAATAAATAAAATTACTGACCTCAATATCCTTAATTTTTTCGCAAAAATACTTATCCTTATTGATTTTTCCTAAACTTGTCTTTTCAGATAAGTAGTGTAATCTGGAATAAGCACCTCATATTTTTGATGAAAAAGTGGGGAAGTAAGTATGAAATCGGCCGTACTTCTGTCGCTTGCTATTGGTATATTCCAAACTACTCCTAACCTTAAAAGGGCTTTAATGTCTGGGTCATGAGGTTGAGCTGCCATAGGATCCCAAAAAAATATCAAAACATCTATTTTCCCTTCAGAAATCAAAGCACCTATTTGCTGGTCACCACCCAGTGGGCCGCTCAAAAGCTTGGTGATATGCGTGTCAAGCACTTCCTCAAGCATGGTGCCTGTTGTGCCGGTAGCAAAAAGCTGATGTTTGTTTAATGTGGCTTTGTTGTATTTAGCCCATTCGACAAGTTCGGCTTTTTTGTTGTCATGTGCTACAAGGGCTATTCTTTTTCGGGTATCTAGTTTTCGGTTCATAAATCTATTTTTTGCAAAAATAACTGTAAAAAGAAGGTTTGCTTTACAATAAGAATTAAAAATTAAGGATGATAAAAAAAGCCACCTTAAATAGGTGGCTAAATTGGTATATTCTTTTTTACCTTAACAGCAATACCGTTCCTTTCATGGTAAACTCAAGCCCGGTGTCACTCACTGCTTTGATTACATAAAGGTAGTTGCCGGGGGGGGCAGGGGTGATTCCATTGGCTTCGGTACCATTCCATGCGTCGGTAAGGGCATTTCCATCAAACATGGTGCCGCCCCAGCGGTCAAATATTTTGATGTTTCCTTCCTGAACAAACTTCGTGTTAATTTTAAACGTTTCTGAGTCTGCCGGACCCTCACCATTGGGGGTAAAAGCAGTAGGAATAAACATCCCTGGCATAACTTTTACAATAAAGGTGTTGGAATAAGAGAAGATCCTTTGATTGGTGGCTATGTCTGTATCAACCATCTGATAACCCATAACTCTGAATTTTACCTCCGAAGTGGTAGCTTCGCTCAGTATTTTCTGAATTGATTCCTGTAAGGTGCCGGTGGTTTGGTATAAAACGTAAGCACTGAATTTCTCATCAAAGTATTCTACGCTATATTCTACAGGAGAGGCACTGTTATAGACATCAGGTGGCGTCAAAAACGGTGTCCAGTTAAGAATCCCCTGGTTTTTTGATCCAAGCAATATCGTACAAAAAGGATCAGACATGAGAGAAGTTATTCCGCAATTGTCTTCAACAGTGTATTTATAACAATACGATTTAGGATCAGGAGAAATGGCCACGTCTTCAAATTTACTTTCTGTTCTTTCTCCTAATTTAAGAAAATTATTGGAATTGTTTTCTGCCCTGTAAAAAGTGTATTTATAGCCATCGGCAGGATTTCTGTAATCCGCAATCAGCAATTGTATTTTTAATTCATCACTAGGGTCAAAGCCTACATATACGAGGTCGTTGGGTTTTTTAGCAACTGCATTAGATTTCGGATTTACCTTAATTTGTGCCGATCTCACCAAAATCTGAGTAGGAGTGCCTTCTATCGACACTGGAGGATAGGTCGTTTGAACGGTAAACAAATATGTTTTAGAACATTCAAGGTTTTTAGCATCATACTTTGTGACTGTATTAGATGACAGTGGCGGATTCTGTTGGCAACTGGCACAGCCTTCCTCGTCTTTATAAAGCTTTAGTTTAGGCACCAGATTGGGTTCAGTAGGAAGATTCCATTTAATTTCTGCTTCGCTGGCAGAAATCACGTCACCGGTAATTTTGATTGAACAAAGCATGTTTTCAGAAAATGCATCATTTCCACAACTATTTTTAGTGCGTGTTTGAAAACAATACCTTAGATTTGGATCCAAACCGGTAAGCGTGGCCTTTCCATTTAACCCTTCTCCTAGTTTTTTCCAGGGTTCTGAAATGTTGCCATTATCAATTCTTCCCATGATATCATAGGTTTTGCCCACTTCAAATCTGCCAAATGAAATATTTGCCGCTTTACCAAGATCGTCGCCGATTAAGGTATGGATGTACGGTGAACTGCTGCCGTTGAGTTTTGGCTCAAAGTAAGCCGATTCACAAGATACTCCTCCGTTTCTAAAGTATTCTCCCCTTACACTTGGGACACCGGAAACCACTGCTTTGGTTTTTGAAACCGGCAATGGTGTGGTGGCTGTATTGATAACCTCTTCTCCACCATCTGGCCATTTGATTCTGAAAATTTCATGATGATTGGTGGCATCAATGGTAAGTGTCATCAGATTGCCGGTACACGCATTTACCTGCACACTTGGTGCTTTTCTTTGTAATACCTCAATATAAGTACAAGCCGCATATTTGTTGGCACCTTTTGTGCCTGTTAACATTACCCAAAACACTCCCTCTGAGCTTGTTGCTGTTCCGTTATTGCCTGCCATGGGAATACCCGATCCGGCAGTGTTGATATCAAAAGAATTGTCAACATTAAAAAATATCTTTGGATTGTCAAGGGTTACATTACCAATATTAGGGTCTTTGGTGTTTGTAATTTGAACAGCCATCGTGGTCTGTGTCTCGGGAATACAGGAGGTTGTTGAAAAACTTAACCTCCCTCCTTGTAAATAACCTGCAGGAGGGGTAGTGCATACATTGGGTTTTGGAGGAATTACCTGACCAAATGACCAGGACAATATTCCCAAAAACATAAACCCAAGTAAGATAGATTTTCTATTCCAAACGGACATACTCTTTCTTTATTAAAATCGATTCACTTCAATAACCTGAATAAGAAACTCAAAAATCATGCCGTTTTTAAGGTGTTTTTTGTGCGAAAAAATGAACAGCTATATATAAAATAATAGGATTTTGGGGTGATTTTGCTTTGTAAGTGCTCAAAATCAAAAATATGGAATGGTATTTGCGGGCAAATTGAAACTTGAAATTCTGCTCCAATTCTACGCTCACATTTTGTTTAATTATTGGATACAATTCCTGTTTCCGGCTTTTGATAAATAACTATACAGATTTTTTGATAAATCAACTTATTTTGGTTTTATTTGAAAATTGACATGCAGATTCTCTGTGATGCTCTCAACAAAACCCATAATTTCGTAATGAATAAACAAGACATTATAAAGAAAATCAAAAATACCTTGGGAGATACCTTTGACCATAATATCGAATTTTCGAAGAAAAAATATAAAAAGGTGTTAAAGAAACTCTCTAAAAAGTTGAATGATGACCTGAATAAATCCCAAAAGAAAAAAAAGAAAAGTTATAAAAATCTGGAAATTCAACCCCCGAAAGTTTGGGGTACATAACGTTTTAAAATCATGAAATTTAACAGAATTCACTTACTATTAATCTTTACTTTAAGTACTGGCTTTTTGGAAGCTCAAACCCATCAGCTTATAATATCTGAAATTTTTGCTGACCCGACTCCTTCCAGGGGCTTACCCGAAAAAGAATTCATAGAAATCAAAAATAATACACTGAATGAGCTTCAACTCAAGGGTTTTAAATTCCTCTATGGAAGCTCCTCCGCGGTTTTTTCTGAAAATATAATTGCCCCCGGTGAGCGTGTGATTGTGTGTAGAAAAGGAAACGAAAGTGAGCTTTTAAGCTTTGGAAGAGTAATCACTCTAAGTAATTTTTCTTTATCAAATGATGGGAATCTTTTAGTAATTAATTCTCCTGAAAATAATTTTGTGACTTCAGTAAATTATTCATCTTCCTGGTATTCAGTGGGTAAAGAAGACGGTTTTTCGCTCGAAATGATCGATGAATCCCAGCCTTGTAAAGGAAAAGAAAACTGGACTTCTTCAATCTCTCCTTTAGGTGCCACCCCGGGTGCAGTGAATTCTGTAAGTAAAATTATAGTTGACAACGAATTACCATTTGTCATTTCACAAAACATTAGTGAGAACATTTTAAACGTTTATTTCAATGAAAATGTAAATACGGAGGGTTTTCAAGTTCAAAATTTCGAAGTAATTTCCGGAGAATATATTATCAAAAAAATAGATTTTGACATATATAATCCTGATAATGTGTTGATTGTGCTGGATAAGCCGCTTGCAGAAGGGGATGTATTGGAAATTAAAATTAAAGCAATAGAAGATTGTGTTGCTAACCAAAATGCAGACCTGATCCTTAGCTTTACCAACGTTCCCTTGCCTCAAAAGGGTGATATTTTAATTTCTGAGATACTTTTTAATCCTGTTTCTGGTGGAGAAGACTTTATTGAAATTAAGAACGTTTCAAATAAATCCTTGAATCTTAAAAACTGGAAGTTTGCAAAAGGGGGTAAAGATGGCGTTGCAACCAATGTTTCCCCAATTTCTGACAAAGATTTTATTATAAAACCTTTTGACTATTTGGCATTTACAAAAAATAAGGATTTTTTAATACATCAATATCCCTTGAGTGCCGTCACCACCAATATTTTTGAGCTAAGTACTTTTCCAAGTTTAAATAATGATGAAAATACGGTATTACTCTTAGATGAGAAAGATTTGACTGCTGATTCTGTTAAGTATAATGAAAAAATGCATAACAGTCAGTTAATCAATCTCAATGGCGTATCATTGGAAAGAACAAGTTTTGGACTTAACGCTCCAATCTTAAATTTGTGGCAATCGGCATCCACCGATGTGGGTTATGCAACCCCTGGCCGTAAAAATTCCCAGGAGGAAAATGATATACAAACAACTGATTTCTATGTAGATAAAATTATTTTTAATCCATATAACGAAGGGCAAAATAAAATATGTAAACTAATCTATCAACTTCCAATTAGTGGCACTTCATGCAATATTTCGATTCTGGATCGAAATGGTAATCTTCGAAAAAAGTTTGTTAATAATGGGATTTTAGGTTCATCTGGCCAATTTGAATGGGATGGCACCGATGATCATGGCTCGTTGCTACCGGTAGGATATTACGTTTTTAAAATTGAAGTATTTTCGCCTAATTTTCAGAAAATATATCTGGTCAAAACTGTTCTGGCAGCAAACAATTGATTTTTAGTTAAGACTATTTCAAAATATGAGTTTTGTTATATTTTTTTAGAGAATAGTAAAAGTCTTACTTTTTTATTGCCTATTTTTAGCCCTCAAATTCTTAGGTTATTGATGAATCGTAAAGTTGTTGGCTTATTCCTGTTGGGATTGTTGTTTTTTTCATGCAAAGAGGAGACTCTTTTTACCAAAATTGAAGCAGAAGATTCCGGAATCACATTTTCGAACAGAATTATTGAAAATGATTCCATGAATATTTTAAAGTTTGAATACGTGTACAACGGCTCCGGTGTGGGCATCGCCGATTTTGACAATGATGGTCTCCAGGATGTTTTCTTTAGTGGGAATCAGGTAGAAAACCAACTCTATCTCAATCAGGGAAATTTTAAATTTAATAACATTACCAAAAAGGCCGGTATCAGTAATAAAGGTCGATGGTGCTCGGGTGTAACCACTGTTGATATTAATGCCGATGGATTAATGGATGTATATGTTTCAGCCACCGTAAAAAGTAGTCCTAAAGACCGGGAAAACTTATTATATGTTAATCAGGGTTTGAAAAACGGTGTGCCGGTTTTTAAAGAAATGGGTGCTGAGTATGGAGTAAATGACAATGGGCACAGTGAAAATGCCACCTTCTTTGATTATGATAATGACGGAGATTTGGATCTTTATGTTGTAACCAACATCATTGATATTTACCCCAATCAATACCGTGAAAAAAAGACTGATGGCTCGCATCCAAATACTGACAGGCTTTATCGTTGCGACTGGGACTCCAAAATCGGCCACCCTGTTTATGTAAATGTTTCCAAAGAAGCAGGAATATTGATTGAAGGCCATGGGTTGGGTGTAAATGTTTTTGATCTGAATAAAGACGGCTGGAAGGATATTTATGTAACCAATGACTATTTATCTGATGACTTACTTTACATCAACAATCAGGATGGGACTTTTACTGACATGGCCTCGAAATATTTTAAGCACACCTCACAAAGTGCAATGGGCAATGACGTCGGTGACCTCAACAATGACGGCTATCTTGATATTTTGTCGATGGATATGCTGGCCAAAAACAACCAACGGAAAAAAGTACTAACAGGTCCCAACAATTATCAGTCATATATATTTAACAGTACTTTCAATTACACTTTCCAATACATGCGGAACAATTTGCAAATCAACAATGGAATTGATTCTAAAAATAATCCGATGTTTAGTGAAGTAAGTTTTCTGGCTGGAATAGGAGAAACAGATTGGAGCTGGACACCCTCTATCGCCGATTTTGATAACGATGGATATAAAGACATAGTCATTACCAATGGATTCCCAAAGGATGTTACCGACAGAGACTTTATGGCTTTCAGGTCTGAGTCGGAGCGAATTGCCACGGCTGACTTTGTTCTCGCACAGATTCCGGAAGTCAAAATCAGCAATTATGCTTTTAGAAATAAAGGTAATCTGGAGTTTGAGAATGTTACCCAAAAGTGGGGGATGGATACTCCTTCATTTTCAAATGGAGCCGTTTATGCCGACCTGGATCAGGATGGCGACCTGGATTATGTGATTAACAACATCAATGATTCGGCATTTGTATATAAAAACAATTTGATTCAGACTCCTCAAGGGAAAAAGAATCATTTTATAAGATTAAAATTTGAAGGAAACGAAAAGAATAAATTCGGAATTGGAACTGTGGCCGAACTCACTTTTGAGAACGGCGAAAAATTAATTGCCGAAAATAATCCAAGCAGAGGATACCTTTCCAGTGTTGAACCCTATCTTCATTTTGGAACCGGCGATAGAAAGGTAAAAAGCATTCAGATTTTTTGGTATAATGGAAAAAATCAGCTTATCGTTAATCCTGAAATGGATAAAGTGCTATCGGTGAAAATCGCTGATGCGAAAAATGATACGCAATTGCAAATTAACGAAGGTCTTAATCTGGTAAGGGATATTACTGATGCCACTGGCATAAATTATGTTCATGCCGAGAAAGATTATATCGACTACAACAGTCAGAATCTTCTGCCATTTAAGCTTTCAGAACTTGGGCCGGGTATGTCAGCTGGTGATATCAATGGCGATGGAATCGAAGATCTTTATATGGGAGGAAGCAGATTTCATGTCGGGCAATTTTTTATTCAAAAACCTGATGGAAAGTTTTACATTAAGCCTCTGGAAGATACCACTGCTCAAAATCAAAAGCTAGGAGAAGATCTGGGTTCGTTACTGTTTGATGCTGATGGTGATTCAGACCTTGACTTGTATATTTGCAGAGGAGGAAACGAGTCACTAAAAGGGTCTTCCGAATATCAGGATGTACTTTATATAAACGATGGAAAGGGGGATTTTAGCCCTAAACCCGATGGTTTACCCAAAATCTCCGAAAGTACGTCTTGTGTCAGAGCTGCAGATTATGACCGTGATGGTGATTTGGATCTGGTGGTTTCAGGTCGAAACATCCCCAACGAGTATCCCAAATTTACTTCCAGTTATATTCTAAGAAATGACTCTAAAAACGGTAACGTGAAATTTACCGATGTTAGCTCAAAAGTAGCACCCGGCTTTAAAAGTTTAGGGCTTGTTTGTGATATACTTTGGACCGATTATGATGCCGACGGCTGGTTTGATATCATGCTTGCTTCGGAATGGAGTGAAATCATGATTTTCAGAAATAACAATGGCAAATTTCAGAAAATTGAGAATACAGGCCTGGAAAATTATAAAGGACTCTGGACTGCTATCAATGGTGCCGATTTTGATTTTGATGGTGACATAGATTACATCATTGGAAATATCGGAAATAATACCCTCATGAAAGGCACTCCTGAAGAGCCCGTTAAAGTTTTGGCTAAAGACTTTGACAATAATGGCTTGTACGATATGTTTCCGTTTGTTTATTTTACCATGCCCGACGGGAAGCGTAAATTGGTGCCATTCCATGGGAAAGATGATGTAAACAAGCAGCTAAACCTTACTCGTAAGAAATTTGTCTCTTTCAACGAATTTGCCAAAGCCGATTATGAAAACATGTTTACATCTGAAGAAAGAAAAGATGCACAGGATCTTACTTTAAATACCAACTACTCTGTTTATGTCGAAAATAAAGGAAATGGGAAATTTCAAATAAAACCACTTCCTCTGCAGGCACAATTCAGTATTGTTTATGGTATAAATATCCAGGATTTCGATGGGGATGGAAACAATGATGTGCTGATATCAGGGAATAATTATGGAAATGAAATCCTGGTTGGCAGGCTTGATGCCTCCAATGGGGTGTTTTTAAAAGGCGACGGAAAAGGTAACTTTAAAGTTGTAAATAACTCGGGATTTTATCTTCCCTATGATGCCAAAAGTGCTGTGAGTATTACTGGAGCGGCTGGGAAATTGTTGATTTTTGGAGCACAAAACCGCGGCCCTCTCCGGGTTTTTGAAACCAACCTTCAAAAAAGTAATCTTAATATTAAGCCCGGCTCTAAGGCCATTATTTATACTGTAGCAGGCAAAACCACCCGAAAAGAATTTTATTATGGCTCTGGATATCTGGGTCAGTCAACACTGAATGTGTTTTTACCACCCAATGCTAAAGTGCTGAAAATAGAATGAGGCAGGTAATTGGTATTTTGATATTGACAATTTTGACTTTTTCATGTGGAAAAAATCAAAATCAGGCCACCAGTCCTCTTAAAGAATCAAATCTGAGTGGGGAAGAATTAGCTAAAATTCATTGTTCCAGTTGTCATAAATATCCCGACCCTGGTCAACTTCCAACGGCATTTTGGGTAAATTCAGTTTTGCCAAATATGGGGTACAGACTAGGAATTGGTGATTATTTTGGAAATTTGATGACCAAATCTCCCGAAGAAAGAGACCTGATTATAGAAAACAGCATTTATCAGGCTGAGCCGGTCCTTCATCAAAAAGATTGGGAGAAAATCGTGGCATTTTACACCAAAAATTCTCCAAAAGAATTCCATCAACAAACACCTGCTTCCATTAACGAATTAAAATCTTTTATAATCAAAAACCAGGATTATAGAGGAAATGAGATTGTTATGGGGCAGTTTGATTCTAAAAATAGTGTTCTGAATATCTCGGAAGCCGTTTCAAATGAATTACTCGAAATAAGTAAATCAAAGACAAGTCAATTATCGCTTGGAAATAAGTTTCCGGTAGTTGACTTTGATTATCATTCCAATTATGGAAAGGTCTGGCTCGAAATCGGAAATATGAATCCCAATGACCTGAAACAGGGAAAACTCCGGTCTGCTAACAAAGTGCTTTTAGATTCCCTAAAGCGGCCGGTTGACTTGATGGTTGCCGATATGAACGGCGACAAAGTGGATGATTTTGTGATTTCCTGTTTTGGGAATCATCTGGGAGACCTTAGTTGGTACGATGGTCTCAATTTTACCAAACATCCGCTTTTGGAGTTGCCCGGTGCCAGAGTCTCCTATTTTTTTGACTTAGACCATGATGGACAGAAAGATGTGATCGCCCTCATGACCCAGGCCAGGGAATCCATAGTATTCTTTAAAAACAAAGGTAAAGGGGAGTTTGAAATGCAAAATCTTCTGGAGTTTGTCCCCAATTTTGGTTCAAGTTATTTTGAATTGGCCGATATCGATGGTGACCAGGATCCCGATATCGTTTATTCCAATGGCGACAATGCCGATTTGTCCATCACTTTAAAGCCTTATCATGGCATTAGGATTTTTATTAATGACGGTAAAAACAATTTCAGTGAAAAGTTCTTCTTTCCCCAAAATGGAGCTTCAAAAGTACTGGCAAGAGATTTTGACAACGATGGCGACCTTGATTTGGCTTCAATTTCTTATTTTCCTGATTTATTGGAAAAAGAAAGCTTTTTGTATTTTGAAAACAAAGGCAAACTAAATTTCGAAGTCAGTACATTCAGGAAATTTTCAAAACTTAAATTCCTCACGCTCGACGCTGGCGATTTTGATAAAGACGGCAACCTGGATATAGTTTTGGGAGCCTTTGACAGAAGTTTGGCCGCCAATTCTGGAAAAGCCAGGAATGTTTTTGTATTATTGAACAAAAAACCATAACCCGTAATGTTTCTTAAAATCAAGCTGACTTTCGCAAGTATAATATTTGTGGCTGTAGCCACTTTGGCACAATCTCCCCTTACCGTTGAAAAAATAATGCGGGATCCAAAATGGATGGGCACGTCTCCTTCAAATATCTCCTGGGACGATGCATCGAAGGCCATTCTTTTTAATTGGAATCCTGACAATAATCCCGCTGATTCCTTGTATCAATACAGTTTGGCATCTTCCCAAATAACTAAAGTGGCGAGAGAAGATAAAGTAATGTTGAGTTTAGGTGCCGGTGTTTATAATCAGGATTTTACAAAAAAAATATTCTCAAAGGCAGGTGATTTGTTTTTATTCGATACGGGTACAGGAAAAACCTCCAGACTAACCGAGACTAACGATTTTGAGATCAATCCCGGGTTCTCCACCGATGGGGAAACCATCTTTTTCCAAAAAGATAATAATTTCTATGCTCTGAATACAGAAAGCGGAACACTCAGGCAAATCACTGATTTTGATAAAGGCTCCAAAACTCAGGAAAAGAAAAAGACAGAAGAAGAGGATTGGCTGGAAAAAGATCAGCTGCGATTATTTGAGGTTTTGTCTGAAAGAAAAAATAAAGAAACCGCCTCGAAAAAATTTGATAATCAGACTATGAAACTAAAGAAAATTTTTCTTGATGGCAAAAGGCTTATCGAATCGGAAATTTCGCCGGACGGAGCATTCGTGGCTTTCAGTACGTTGGAATCACCCAAAAATACCAAAAATACTATCGTGCCAAATTACGTAAACCTATCGGGCTATACCGAAGATATTTCGGCACGAAATAAGGTTGGCTCACCCCAGTCTTTTTATGAATCTTTTTTATTTGACCTGAAAAAAGATACCGTTTATACTTTGAAATATAAAAATCTGCCAGGTTTGGAATCACTTCCGAAATACCTGAAAGAGTATGGTTACGATACACTAAAAGAATATAAAAACCGAAAGGTTAACTTCGGGCAATTTGTTTGGTCACCTTCCGGAAAAAACCTTCTGGCCGTTGGAAGATCAGTAGATAACAAAGATCGTTGGGTAGTAAAGATTGATCTTCAAAATGGAAAAATAGAGTCATTGGATCATCAGCATGATGAAGCCTGGATTGCAGGTCCGGGAATAGGAGGGTCTTTTGGTGGGTCAACCCTCGGATTTATCGATGAAAATACTATTTATTTTCAATCTGAAGCCACCGGATATTCTCATCTTTATCGATTTGACCTTAACACAAAAGTCAAAACTGCCCTGACCAGCGGAGCCTTTGAGGTTCAAAAAGTAGCTCTTTCTAAAGATAAAAAAGTTTTCTATATCTCAGCAAACAAGGAGCATCCCGGCGACCTGCAATTTTTTCATTTGTCGGTAAATGGTGGGGAGATGCAAAAAATCACCCAAATGAAAGGTGCTAATGAAGTTACGGTTTCGCCTGATGAAAAATGGATTGCTATCAGATATTCCTATTCCAATAAGCCATGGGAGCTATATTTGCAGGAAAATTTATCAGGAAAGATCCCTGTTCAGATTACCAATTCCGCTACACAAGAGTTTAAAGCTTACCCCTGGCTTGATCCAATGTTATTAAGTTTTAAGGCACGTGATGGTCAGGAAATTTATGGGAGATTGTATAAACCCAAAAAATCAAACAAAAAAGCGGTGATATTTGTCCATGGTGCGGGTTACCTGCAAAATGCACACTATTGGTGGAGCAGCTATTTCAGAGAATATATGTTTCATAATCTGCTGGTCGAAAAAGGCTATACTGTTTTTGATATTGATTACCGGGGCTCTGCAGGTTATGGTAAAGAAGTCAGAACCGGCATTTATCGTCACATGGGTGGAAAAGACCTGACCGACCATATTGATGCTGCTAACTTCCTCATAAAAAATCATGGCATTAATCCTCAGAAAATTGGAATCTATGGCGGATCTTATGGCGGATTTATTACTCTGATGGCCCTATTTACCTCGCCGGGTACTTTTCATGCGGGGGCTGCTCTCAGACCTGTAACCGACTGGGCGGCATACAATCATGGCTATACCTCCAATATTTTGAATACCCCGCAGTCTGACAGTCTGGCTTATAAACGTAGCTCACCTATTTATTTTGCCAATGGCCTCAAAGATAACCTTCTGATATGTCATGGGGTAGTCGATGTAAACGTTCATTATCAGGATGTTGTAAGGTTAACTCAACGATTGATTGAGCTCAAAAAAGACAATTGGGAAGTAGCATCCTATCCTGTTGAGGACCATGGATTTGTGGAGCCAAGCAGCTGGACCGATGAGTATAAAAGAATTTTAAAGTTATTTGAAGAAAAATTGAAATAATACGTTTGTAAAGCATTTTATTAATCGCTAAATTTAGCCAAAATACTTAGCCCAGGGCTTTACGTTTATGTCAAAATTTGTATTACTAATCGACGGGGAAGGTTACGAAAAAGACAAATATGTCCATACAGTTTTAGAGGACAACTTGCTTCCCGATTATTTTCAAAAATGCAGGTGGTTTGCCGGAAAAGCAAGGAAAAACTGGCATCTCAAAATAATGCAGGCAGTAAGAATGGTTTACAATGACCATCCTTATTTTTTTAACATCATCAGAGTTAAATACTCAGAAGGAGACACTGAGTCGTATTTGTTACCGCTTTCATTTGTAGAAAAAAAATCTGCTGAAATCCCCGAAAAAGCCATTATCACTCCCGCCAGCATGGATGATAAAGAGGGCCTGCTGGTAGAAGCAACAGCAGATCCCAGTTTCAGAGAAGCAATTTTCTGGAATATTATGAGCAATTCCAAAGCTGAACAAAAGAACGGGGATAAACTTTCCTTTTTCAGAGGAAAAGGACTAACTGACGACGCCGTGCCTGTAAGCATGATTCCTGAAATAGACTCAAGTAATACAGCATTTATTTATGGTGGCAAATACTTTTTCAAACTTTACCGGAAGCTTTTTCAGGAAACCAATCCTGAAGTAGAAATGGTACAATATATTACTCAGAATTCTGATTTTGAATATATTCCGAAATTTTGCGGTAGCATTACCCTCGAAAAGACATCTGATAGTGACCTTACGCTGGGATTATTGGTTGAATTAATCAACAATGAAAAAGACAATTGGTCCAAAACCGGTGACTATCTCAATGATTTTATGTTTGCTTTTGTCGATGGTAATTTCCAGATCAAAGAGAACGTATTTAGCAAAGTCGCTCTTTTGGGTACCAGAACAGCCCAGATGCACAATGCCCTTTTCAATATACATGGAGAGGAAGGTTTTCGGGCAGACCATTTTGACAGGGCTTACCGGCGGTTTATCCACCAGAAAGTGGAGGACCTCATCGAGCACAGATACAATCTGCTGACCGATAATTATTTGCAGCTGGACGAACAGGCACAGATTCTGGCATGGAAATTTATGGAAGCCAAAGACATGATCCTTGACTTCGTAGATCAGATTCTTACCCGACCCATCGAGTCATTCCGGACTAGAATACATGGAGACTATCATCTCGGACAGGTTTTAGTGTGCGATGAAGACCTTGTAATTATTGATTTTGAAGGTGAACCCGAGAGTTCTATCGCCAGTCGAAAAGTTAAACATTCGCCATTGAAAGATGTGGCCGGAATGATCAGATCTTACCATTATGCGGTTTCGGCCAAATTGTTTAATTCTCCCGAAACCAGCCAGCTCGACGAAAAAGTGCTCAACAGAGCATCAGAACGCTGGTACAGACTTATGAGGGATACATTTTTAGAAGAATATCTGAATTTCTTTGGACCGTTGCATCCACTGTTAAAAAACAATAATGAAATCAATTACTTATTGCAGTTTCATTTATTGGAAAAAGCTGTCTATGAACTGGGTTATGAACTCAATTACAGGCCTTCATGGGTGAAAATTCCACTCAAAGGCATAGAGGAAGTTTTGTATGAAATCGAAAAGCTAAGAAGATAGTATGTTTATTTACAAAATATACATGTTCTTGTTTGCCTTAAAGACAGCCACCTGTTCATGCAATTATGAAGTCAGAAGTTCCTTTTTTTCAAAAGAGAAAATCAGGTCACATAAAGAAGGAAAACTTCCCGTTTGTATAAACGAAAACTCTGGACTAGTAAAAGCCTGGCAAGATGGCTATTACTGGACACACAATGATTCGGGAGGAAGCCCGGAACTTTACATGATTAACAGTCAGGGTCAGCTTTTTGACACTTTAAAGATTCCCGATGCCAGTAATATTGATTGGGAAGATCTGGCAAAAGATAACAAAGGGAATATTTATATCGGAGATTTTGGCAATAATGCATCCCGCCGGAAGGATTTGACCATTTACAAAAGAAGATATAATAAAATTGAGAAGATTACATTTGAATACGCCGATCAGAATTTTTCAGACACACTGAATAGTGTATTTGATTGTGAAGCTTTTTTCTGGAACAATGACTCCCTGTATTTGTTTACCAAGAGTTGGACCAAAGGAAAAAAAATATCAAAAATATATGCAGTGTCTGATCAGCCGGGTCATTATTTATTGCAGCCCATTGATAGTACTTTTTTTAAAACCCAGGTTACAGGTGCCGATATAAGCCCCGACGGCAGCAAATTTGCCCTTATTACTTACGGCAAAATATTTCTTTTTGGAATAGAAAACAAACAGATTAACTTTAAAAAACCTTTGAATTGCATAAAAGTTGGTAAAAATCAAACTGAAGCAATAGTTTTTGAAAATGACAGGAAAATAATATTTTCGAATGAGCAAAGGAAGATATTTGCAATTGAAATTTAACACTGACTTAACATACAACTCATTCGATTGCTATAATTTTGTACTCAGAAAATTAACATTTTGCTAATACATTTTTAACATGGCCAAAAAAATTCTGGTAATAGATGATGACGAAGATATTCTGGAATTGCTAACCTATAATCTTGCAAAAGAAGGTTATGAAGTAAAATCGGCCATAAATGGTCTTGAAGGAGTAAATTTGGCTCAGGATTTCATTCCGGACCTTATTTTGATAGATATCATGATGCCGGTGATGGATGGCATTGAAGCAGGAAAAATCATTAAAAATACTGAAAAACTTAAAAGTACAAGAGTAGTGTATCTCACCGCCAGAGCTGAGGAATATTCCGAAGTAGCTGCTTTTGAGATAGGTGCTGACGACTATCTGACCAAACCTATCAAACCAAGGGCTCTGATAAGCCGGATCAACGCCTTTTTCAGAAAAGAGACAGAAAAATCAACCGAAGAGGGAATATTGCAAATCGCAGGACTGATTATTAATAAAACCAATTATTCAGTTACTAAAAACGATGGCAGCATAATTATTTTACCTAAAAAGGAATTTGAAATATTGTTTTTTCTAGCCTCAAATCCCAACAAAGTTCAATCCCGGGACAGTCTTTTACAAAAAATCTGGGGTGCCGATATCTATGTCGTTGAAAGAACCATCGATGTTCATATAAGAAAAGTAAGGGAAAAAATCGGAGATGAATACATTGGAACACTCAAAGGAGTGGGCTATATGTTCAAATCCTAAATTTTTCATTACTTTTGGATAATTTAATTTGACATAAGCGGTAATACCCTATGTTCCTTACACCCCGTTGGATCTCTCTTTTTGCTGCTGTGTTGGTTGCGACTATTACAGTAGTTTTTTTGGGTTTTGTACCTCAGGTTGATGCCGGAATGCTTTTCGTAGCCGGAATCGCCTCTTTTTTTTCAACTTTCTTTTTTTTCTATTACATCATTGATTTGCTGGTTTTCAGAGAAGTAAATCAGATTTATGCTACCATTCAGAAATTAAAAATCAACGATTTCTCCATTTCCCGCAAAAATCTTATCAAAAGTGTAAACCCACTGAAAAAATTAAACAGAGAAATTTCTAATTATGTAAGTAAAAAAGAAGAGCAGATTGATGAGCTCAAGCGGATGGAAATTTTCAGAAGAGAATTTCTGGCCGATGTTTCTCATGAATTAAAAACCCCGATATTCGCCGCACAGGGCTTTGTTCACACCTTGCTCGATGGTGCCCTGGAAGACCCCGAAGTAGCAGAGAGATTCCTGAAAAAAGCTGCCAAAAGTCTTGATGGCCTGGACGTGCTCGTGCGTGACCTGGTAGTGCTATCGCAGGTAGAAACAGGTGACATGAAAATGAACTTTGTACAGGTCGAACTCGTAGAAATGGTGAGAGATATATTTGAACAATTGGAAAAAAAGGCTTCCAAGCGTGGAACAGTTATGCTGCTCAAGCCAAGGAACATAAAGTCAGTATTTGTTTTAGCCGATGCCCAACGCCTCTCTCAGGTGTTGACCAATCTCATTGAAAACGGAATAAAATACGGAAAAGATGCAGGCAAGGTCGTGGTCGAGCTCACCGAAGAGAACAAAAAAGTGTTGATTTCGGTAGAAGATGATGGGCCGGGAATTCCGGCTGAATTTTTGCCCAGAATATTTGAAAGATTTTTTAGAGTAGATAAAAGTAGGTCCCGGGAAACCGGCGGAACCGGTCTGGGCCTGGCAATCGTAAAGCATATTCTCAATGCCCATAACACTACCATAAACGTTACCTCAAAAATTGATAAAGGTACCAGATTTACTTTTACCCTCACCAGACCTATGAGAGAATTGGCTATAAATCCTTAGTTTTTGTACTAAAAAGTGCCAATCGACCAGTAAGTTAAGATTCAATCAAGATTTTGGGTTAAATTTGCATCAAAGTCAATTTGATGGATCTTTCAAAATTTAAAAAACCTCCTAAAAGTATCGATATCGGGGATCTGATTATCTTCGAAAACGATAATTATTTGATTATCAATAAGCCTCCCTTCGTGCCATCGCTTGACGAAAGAACCGCCGATAAATCATTGAGTATTCTTAGACTAGCCAGAGAACAATTTGGAGATGTGCAGCTTTGTCACCGATTGGATAAAGAAACTTCAGGAGCCTTAGTTATTGCCAAAAATCCCGAGGCGTATCGAAACCTTGCGATGCAGTTTGAACATCGGGAAGTGCAAAAAGACTATCATGCTGTAGTGAATGGGGTACATGATTTTGACAGTATTTCGGTATTCCTTCCTATTGCCACTTTAAAAGATGGTACCGCCGTAAGAATCGACCGGGCCAAGGGTAAAATAGCTGAAACCGTATTTTTTACTTTGAAGAAATACCACCATCATACCCTGGTCAGATGTGTGCCTATCACAGGCCGTATGCATCAGATCAGAGTCCATTTGCAGTGCCTTAAAGCCCCGATTGTTTGTGATCCAACTTATGGAGGTGATTATATATTTCTTTCCGAAATCAAAAGGAAGTTTAACCTAAAATCGGATACGGAAGAACTCCCGTTAATAAAAAGAGTGGCATTGCATGCTCACAGTATTTCGTTTCAGGATGTTGACGGTCAGGTGATTAGAGTAACTGCTCCCTATCCCAATGATTTTAATGTGCTGGTTGAAAAATTGGATAAGTTTATCCACTAGAATCTCAACTTAAACTTCTTTTTGGTTTCGGCTACATCTTTGTGGTCGGCATCGCCCAGCAGAAAGCCCCAGGCTTTAAGATGCTCACTGGAGTCAAAGATTACTTTTAGAATTGCAGTCAGTGGAAGTGCAAGAACAAGTCCTGAAACTCCCCAAAGGGTACCAAACAAAAGCAAGGAAATAATAGCTATCAAAGAATTGATACTTACTTTGTTGCCAACTACCATAGGCGTAATAAAGTTACCCTCCAGAAACTGAACTGCGGCAAACGACCCGGCCACCCCTACTGCATACCAATAGGAATCTTTGGTAATAAGTGCAACGATAATCGGTAATGCTGAACCTATTGCAATGCCGATATAGGGGATCAAAACCAAAACTGCGGCAAAAAAACCAAAAAATATGGCGTGTTCAATGCCCAAAATAAATAGTGAAGTGGTATTGAGAAGGCCCACAATCAAAATAACCAAAAGCAAACCTACCAGATAATTCTTTATCACCTCGTTTACCTTGTTTATAGTCAGACTTATCTTGTGTTTACTCGAAGTCTTCATCAGTTTAAAAATGAATGTTCGGAGAAAATCACGATAAAGTAAAAACAAGAAAATATAAAGCGGCAACAAAGAGAAATTCATTAAAAAGTTTGATGTAGTGGATAATGTCTGGCTCAAAACTTTTGTGCTGTTTTTCAAAATTTCAGTTACATATTTCTGACTCTCGGAAATCAACTGTGTATGTGAAATCCGGAAATTGTGTCTTAGTATTTTTTCAAATTCCGAAAACCATACAACTGATTTTTTCTCAATAATTGGAATTAAAGATTCTAATTCAAGGATTTGACTAATTATAAAATAGGTTGCCACTCCTATGAAAACCACTGATAGTAAAATAGTAATGGTAATAGACAACACCCGGTTTAGTCCTTTTTTTTCAAAAAAATTGGAAACAGGGAAAAGTAAAAATGAAAATAAACCCGCAATAATAAAAGGTATCAGGATGTCTTGCAAAACAAATAAACCATACACACAAATCACAAAAATGATAAGCCCATGGGCGATTTTTTGGAGTCCTGCTGCCTGTGTTTTTGTCATTCTTTCTCTTCTTTTAGTTTTCTATTATAAACTCTTTGGGATACTAATATACTAACTTCATACAAAAAGAAAAGCGGGATAGCCACTACCACCTGACTTATCATATCTGGCGACGGGGTTATGACAGCCGCTACAATGAGGATAATAACTATGGAATGTTTGCGGTATTCTTTCAAAAAAGCCGGGGTTACCACGCCTATTCTGGTCAATACAAATATGGCCATGGGTAGCTGAAACGTAACCCCGCAAGCCAAAGTCAAAGTAGCCAGGATTGAAATATAAGATTGAATATCAAATTGGTTTTTAATGCTTTCGTCGATTTGGAAGTTTACCAAAAAGTTAATAGCAAAAGGAGCCACAATAAAATACCCAAACATAACACCCAGGAAAAAGAGAGCAGTTACAAAAAAAACTGAACCCGTCGCAGCTTTCTTTTCGGTGATTTTTAAACCGGGTTTAATGAATCTCCAAATTTCCCAAAATACATAGGGAAAAGCAAAAAGTAATCCTATAATCGCAGAGGCAGTAAGAGCCATCATAAATTGCCCGGAAACCTCGCGGCTCATCAAGGTGAAATTCAATTCACTTACACACAAACTTTCGATTCCCACCATCTTCCCCAATTCGCAAAGCTTTCTGTAAGTCCAGAAGTCGGGTCTTGAAGGGCCCAAAATAATATTTTTAAATATCCAGGACATTGAAAACCATGCACCAATCATAAAAATCAGGATTGCTGCAACCGACCTTATTATATGCCAGCGAAGCTCCTCGAGGTGTTCAATAAAAGTCATTTCTTTTTCCCCTGATGTCTCTTCATCATCGTAATCGTAGTAGGGGGTCTGGTCTAAAGGCATTTCTTTTTGTCTAATTTTAATTACAAATATATCTATGAATAAACAAAAAACCTCATAGCACTGAGTCCATGAGGTTTTTTTTGAGTATTTTGAATCTTATTTAAAAAGCGGAAACCATTTCATCCACTCATTCACTTCATTTTTTACCAAGTTGATGGTTTCCTCATTGTCGTGATTCATCAAAACTTTGTCAACCAGGTCAACTACTTTTTTGAAGTCATTTTCACTTAAACCTCTGGTGGTCATGGCTGCAGTACCTACCCTTATTCCAGAAGTTGTCATAGCCGACTCCTCATCAAATGGCACCATGTTTTTGTTTACGGTGATGTCAGCTTTTATCAACGCATTTTCGGCCAGTTTACCATTCAATCCTTTTGGTCTTAAGTCAATTAAGGCCAGGTGGTTATCTGTACCTCCAGAAATCACTTTGTAACCTTTTTCCATAAATGCCTCGGCCATTACTTTTGCGTTTTTCTGAACCTGATGGGCATAGTTGGTAAAGTTTTCAGTCAGAGCTTCTCCAAAAGCCACTGCTTTAGCAGCGATAATATGCTCTAATGGACCACCCTGAGTACCCGGGAAAACCCCTGAGTCAAGCAAAGAGGACATCATTCTGATTTTACCTTTGGGAGTTTTGATTCCCATTGGATTTTCAAAGTCATTTCTCATCATGATTACCCCACCACGGGTTCCTCTCAAGGTTTTGTGAGTAGTGGTTGTAACGATATGACAATGATCAAAAGGATCATTAAGCAAGCCTTTGGCTATTAATCCTGCCGGATGTGAAATATCAGCAAGCAGCAGAGCCCCTACTTTATCGGCAATACTTCTAAGTCTGGCATAATCCCAGTCTCTGGAATAAGCCGAAGCTCCGCAAATGATGAGTTTTGGTTTTTCGGCAGCGGCTGTGGCCTCTACTTTGTCCCAATCAATAAGACCTGTTTCTTTTTCTACACCATAGAAAAATGGCTGAAAATATTTTCCGGATATATTTACCGGGCTACCATGTGACAGGTGTCCACCGTGTGAAAGGTTAAAACCCAGAATCTTGTCACCCGGCTGCAGACAAGCCAGAAATACCGCCATGTTGGCCTGAGCACCAGAATGGGGCTGCACATTGGCCCAGGTGAGGTTGAAAAGTTGTTTTAGTCTATCAATGGCAATTTGTTCCACCTGATCTACTACTTCACAGCCACCATAATATCTTTTCCCGGGCAGTCCCTCGGCATATTTGTTGGTGAGTACACTTCCTGCCGCCTCCATAACCTGGGGCGATACAAAGTTTTCTGATGCAATCAACTCAATACCATGGAGTTGACGGTCATGTTCTTTCTGAATCAAATCAAAAATCTGGGCGTCTCTGTCGGGAGAAGAATTCAATAAAGGCATTAGTATAGAATCAAGAATATTTGAAAAAATATGATTTTTTAAAACCGCCCGCAAAATTAAGAATCTTTTTTTAGTAAAATGATTATTGATTGATTTTTAGGAGATAAACTTTGAAAAATTATCTCTCATATTCAAAATTTGAAATATGCAATATCTTTTATAAATCGTAAATTATTTAGTTTATCCTTTTTTCAAAAAATGATTTCGAAAATAAATACCGGACTTTTTATTGAAAAGTATGATGAATGGCTTTAGTTTTTTAGGTTTTCTCATTTAAATTGCACTTTTTAATCTTAAAATACAATGAACAAACTAAAACTACTATTATTGGGTTTTCTGCTTTTTGCTGAAACATCCTTCGCCAATTTCCCGCCTGATGAGGGAATGTGGTTGCCTTCATTGATTGGGAAAAATTACCAACAAATGAAAAAACAGGGCTTTAAGCTCACAGCCAAAGATATTTATGATATCAATAATGCCAGTCTAAAAGATGCCATCGTATGGTTTGGCGGTTTCTGTACCGGTGAAATTGTCTCAAGTCAAGGCATGGTTTTTACCAATCACCACTGCGGTTATGATGCTATTGCTGGCAAAAGTACACCTGAAGACAATATTTTGGATAATGGATTCTGGGCTAAAACCAATGCAGATGAAAAACCTATCGAGGGCCTTTGGGTGCAAATTTTAGTAAGAATGGAAGATGTTTCAGATCAGATTTTACCCCAGCTCGCCGGACTCAGTGAAAAAGACCGGGCCGCAAAAGTAAATCAGTTGGGTCAGGAGATTTCTAAAAAAGCAACTGAAGGAACGGCCTATACCGCCAGAGTGAGTGAGTTTGCCAAAGGAAACGCTTATTATTTATATGTTTTCGAGAAATTTGACGATATCAGACTCGTAGGTACTCCACCACAGTCTATCGGAAAATATGGTGGTGATACCGACAACTGGGAATGGCCACGCCATACCGGTGACTTTTCGGTGTTTAGAATTTATGCCAGCAAAGAAAATAAAGCTGCAAAATATAGTGCTGAGAATGTACCTTATAAACCCAAAAAGCATTTGCCAGTTTCACTGAAAGGTATCAAGCCCGGTGATTTCTCGATGGTTTTTGGTTTTCCGGGTCGTACCAACCGCTTCGAAAACTCTATGGGTGTGAAGCTTGCCGTGGAAAAAACCAATATGGCGATCGTAAAAAACCGTGACATCAGACTCAAAGCCTGGAAAGAAGAAATGGATAAAGATGTGGCTGTAAAATTAAAACTGGCTTCAGAATATGCTTCCATTGCCAATTACTGGAAATATTTTATTGGCCAAACAGAACAACTCAAAAAGTTGAATGTATATGACCAGAAACTAAAATTGGAGGCCGGATTTAAAGAGTGGGCAAAAGGAAAACCAGAATATGAGCACATTTTTGATGAGTGGGCAAAAGCCTATGAAGCATATACCCCGATTGCAACCCATAATCCATATTTATCACAAGGTATAATGGGAACTTCCCTGGCGGCCAATGTATTAGGTTTCAGAAGTCTTGAAGCTCAGATGAAAGGAGAGATAACAGCAGAGACCAAGGCAAAAATTAAAGAAACTGCTATGGCCAACATGACCGAGTATCTTAATTCTGTCAATGTGCCTTCAGACAAAAAGATCTTCGCTCAGACTCTTCAGGTATTTTATGAAGACATAGCCAAAGACCAGCATCCTGAAATCATAAGTGAGATTCTTGCCACAGCCGGTTCCAATACTCCGGCTGCAGCTTTTGCAAAATATGCCGATATGGTTTATGCCAACTCTATATTTAATTCGAAAGAAAAAATGGAGAAGTTCTTAGAGAATCCTACTGTCGAGGCCCTCAATGCTGACCCTGCCTATAAATATTACATGGGATTTTTGAAAAATTATCAAACCAAATATGGCAAACAGGTTGCTGAATTTCAGGAAACAGACAAAAGATTAGCCCGTACTTACATAAAAGGTATGACCGAGTATAATCCTTCGGCGGTGGCTTATTATGATGCCAACTCTACCATCAGAATTACTTATGGAAATGTACAGGACTATTCGCCAAAAGACGGGGTAAAATACAGCTATCGTACCACAGGTGAAGGCGTAATGGAAAAATATAAACCCGGTGATTATGAGTTTGATTTGCCTCAGAAGTTTATTGAGCTTTATAATGCCAGAGATTTTGGAAGATATGCTGATAAAGATGGTGAACTACCGGTAGGCTTTATTACCAACAATGATATAACCGGCGGAAATTCAGGTAGTCCTGTTCTCAATGCCAAAGGCGAGTTAATCGGGTTAGCATTTGATGGCAACTGGGAGGCGATGTCAGGAGATATTATTTTTGACAAAAAATACAAAAGATGTATCAATGTTGATATCAGATATGTCCTTTGGACAATCGAAAAATTGGGTGGCTCATCATTAGTTAATGAGCTGACCATTAAGTAAAATATATCAATAATATTAGGGAGGCACGAAGTAGTTCGTGTCTCTTTTTTTTGTAAAATTCTAACAAAAAATTTAATTTAAGGAATAAATTCATATATCTTTAAGGGGACTTTAAAATAGCCATTATTAATTTTTGCGGTTTTAAAAGCCGTTTTTAACCTGTAAACTATGTATGACTTCGAGGATTCTTTTCCGCTTTTGGCGGAAATAGAGCCCGTTACTTCTCTCACCGACCTCCTTGTTTCTTTTTCAGGATTTTATTTTTTTATACTCTTAAAAAAAGAACCCGGTAAAGGAAATGTCACCTTTTGGTGGAGAAATTTCTTTCTCTTCATGGGATTATCTACTTTTTTTGGCACCTTTTCTCATATTTTGGAACATAAAGGGTATCAGAAAATCTATTTTGTCCTTTGGAATATCATGCAGATTTTGGGAGGTCTTGCTATGTTTTATGCCCAAAGAGCAGCTATTTCCGAAGTTACTAATAAAATTTTGGCCAAAGTATTATTGTTTTTTGCCAACTTACAACTCATGATTTTTATTCCTTCTGTGCTGTATTTTCAGGATTTCAAGGTGGTAGCCTTTAATTCGCTTTTAGTGATAATCCTGATGTTATTATTGTTTTTCCCACGTACACAAAACACCAAATCTTCATTTTCTTTGATTTGGTTTGGTTTTATTATTTCAGTTTTGACCGTTTTTATCCATCAACAGAAAATCGGTTTTTCCAGATGGTTTAATCACAAAGATGTTTCCCATATATTGATGATTCTGAGCTTGTGGTTGATAAACAAAGGAGTAAGAGTGCGACATCAGCTGTCAGGAGGTTTTGCAATTGCTTAAAATGAATATTTTGACTAAATTGCTCCTGATTATTTCAAAAAATGTTTTCTGATGAAGATACCCGTTTTTCCCACCGTTGATATCAAATGGCTGCTTGAAAATATTTCCAATCCGGCAGTTAAGGTGTTAGAATCAAAATTGAAACCCATAGGAGCGAAAGAAGACTGGGAGAGTGGATATAAAATCCCCGGTGCGGTTTTATTGGATATTGAAGAAGATTTCTCTGATAAAAATTCTGACTTGCCGCATACTCTGCTCAGCGAGGAGGAATTTGGTAAAGCAGCCCAAAGGCTGGGGATTAATCAGTCTGATATTTTGGTCATTTATGATCAGGTAGGAGTTTATAGTAGTCCAAGAGCCTGGTGGATGTTCAAAGCTATGGGACATGAAAATGTTTTTGTTTTGGACGGAGGGTTTCCGGCATGGGAAAAGGCAGGTCAAAAAACGGTAATTGCTGAGTGGAGTCCAATGCCCCAGGGTAATTTTAAGGCCAGTTTTCAGCCACAATGGTTTTTTGATACTCAAAATGTGTTGGATAACCTTGAAAATACAGAGGTTCAGATTCTGGATGCCCGGTCAGCCGGCAGATTTTATGGTTCTGCTCCTGAGCCGAGGGCAGGGATGCGTGGTGGACACATGCCCAATGCAGGTAACCTCCCATTCGATGAAGTCTTAAATGGCCATTTTCTGAAATCACCACGGGAACTTAAAACAATATTTGCTGAGAAAGCTAAAATCAATCAAAAAATGGTAATGACTTGTGGATCGGGTGTAACTGCAAGCATTCTGGCTCTTGCAGCGATTGTGGCAGGAAAAACCAATGTGGCAGTTTATGATGGTTCCTGGTCGGAGTGGGGTAGGCCCGGAGATTTACCTGTGGTCCTTTAATTTATCCAAATATATTCTGAAGGGCAGCTTTCAAGTTAGGAAATTTGAAATTTTTCAGAATAACTCTGCAATTTTTGACATGGCTGCTACCGGTTACCACCACGGACATTTCTCCCAGTAATATTTTCAAAAGGAATTTAGGTACAGCCGGTAGCCAAATTCTTTTGTTTAATACTTCTGCAAGGATTTGGGTGAAATTTCTGTTGGTTACTGCCTCAGGAGCTACGCCATTATATATGCCGGAAATTTCAGGATTTACAATGCTTTCATAAAACATCGATACCAGGTCTTCAATATGAATCCATGACATCCACTGGTTTCCTGTACCCAAAGGAGAGCCGAAATTATATTTCACGGGCAGAGCAATTTTTGGGAGTGCTCCACCTTTTTTATCCAAAACGATTCCTGTTCTGATTATAGCCAGTCTAAGTTTGTGTTTTTCAGCAAAATCAAGTTCCGACTTTTCCCAGAGATAGCAGGTTTGTGCCATAAAGTCACTTCCATTTACTGAATCTTCATCATTGATGATTGCATCTGTATTGCCTCCATAAAAACCTATAGCTGAGCCCCCAACTAAAGTTTTTAAAGTTTTTGGAGCATGTTTTTCGAGAAATTTGAGACTTTCGACTCTTGAATCTATGATTTCCCGTTTTCGGTTTTGGTTCCATCTTTTGTCGGCAATACCTTCTCCGGCCAGGTGAACCAGCACTTCAACGCCGTCCAGGGCTCCGGCTTCAAGAAAATCCTTTTTGTAATCCCATCTAAAATATTTTAAATCAGCTGATTGTCGCTTGGATCTACTCAATATTCTGACTTCATGACCTGCTCTTTGCAGTTTATTTGCTAAAGCTCGTCCTATTAATCCGCCGCCACCTGTGATTAGAATGATCATAAATTCTCTTTAATTTGATAACCAATACGGACAGAATTTGTTTCAAAAGAAAAGCCGGACAAATTGCCCGGCTTCTCATTATTTAATTTCAATTTCATCAACCATCAGCCAGCTGGGTTTTCCTGCACCATAGTGACCTGTTGGCAACGGGCCAAAATTTTCCGCTATTACTTTCACGTAGCGATAATTCTGTTTGCCCAGATCTACATTAAAATGTCTGACGGCTTTGGAAGTTTTGACCGCGGTACCCAAATCTATTTTTTTCAGAGATTCAAAGCTTTTATTATCATTTGAAACCAATATTTCAAAGTTTTTTGGCGGTAATACCCAATCATGGTAATCTGATAGAAAAGCTATACCAAGTCTTGAAAACAGGGTTTTGGTTCCCAGGTCAATCACAGTACTCAGGTTTTTACCTTCAAATCCTACCCATTGATCTTTGCTGCCTTCATTGCCTTTTATGCCGTCTGTGAGGGCAAGAGGATCGTTTCCTGTATATCTTTTGGGTTGATTCTCAAGGGTGTAGTTTTTTCTGCTCGAGTTGCCAATCACAAAAGTCTGTACATTGTCACCACTTATTTTCTTTCCATTCTGATCAAAAACCGCAGCAGACAGGGTATTGTCTCCCAGAATTTTAACTTTAGAAGCAGCGTCATACAGCAAGCTTGTCGACAAAGGACTGCTGCCATCAAGGGTGTATCTGATCTGTCCGGTGGGGTGGGCTGTGCTAAGTTTTATTACTGTCCTTTTTTGAGGGTTTAGTTCTGTCGAAAAGCTCACATTGTTGGCTGATTTAGAATAATTTACAGCCATTAAATCCAGCCTTTTCAGATGGGTATCCAGTCGGCCTGAAAAGTTTTTGAAATCTTTGGTTTTATCGGACCAACCAATTTCAGCTACTGCCAGGGCTCTTGGAAATAACATGTATTCGGCATGTTGGGGCGTTTTTACATATTCTGTCCAGAGATTCCCCTGTACGCCGAGAATGTATTTTGCCTGGTCGGGGCTCAATTCAGCCACCTGAGGCTCAAAACTATAGGTTTTTTCAAGATTCAAAAATCCACCGATGGCCAGTGGCTCTTTGGAAGGATTTCCCTGATAATAATCCAGATACATATAGCTGGTAGGAGTCATAATCACATCATGCATTTGTTTGGCGGCTTCAATTCCACCCTCAATTCCACGCCATGACATCACGGTGGCATTGGGAGAAAGCCCTCCTTCCAGAATTTCGTCCCATCCGATTATCCTGCGGCCTTTGGAAGTTACAAACTTATCAATCCTTCTGATAAAATAGCTTTGAAGTTCATGCTCATCTTTTAAGCCCTCTTTTTTCATCAAATCCTGACAAAAAGCGGAAGCCTTCCACGAATCTTTCGGGCATTCATCTCCACCTATGTGAATGTATTTTGATGGAAACAGGTCCATAACTTCAGTCAAAACATCTTCCAGAAAGGCAAAAGTCTTTTCTGATGGGCAATATACATTTTCCTCTACTCCCCATTTGGTCCGTACTTCATAAGGGCCACCGGTACAACCCAGCTCAGGATATGCAGTCAAAGCCCCCATAGCATGGCCTGGCATTTCAATTTCGGGTACTACAGTCACATATTTACTCTGGGCGTAATTAAGGAGATCTCTTATCTGATCTTGCGTGTAAAAACCACCGTATGGTTTTCCGTCGAATTTTTGTTCGCGGTAATGCCCCACCATTGATTCTTTTCTAATTGAACCTATTTCGGTAAGCTTAGGATATTTTTTTATCTCTATCCGCCAGCCCTGATCATCGGTAAGGTGCCAGTGCAGGGTGTTGATTTTATTGACTGCAAGGTTGTCGATTAATTTTTTGATGAATTCAACAGGAAAAAAATGACGACTTACATCGAGCATTACTCCACGATACGAAAACCTGGGTTCATCGACAATGGTACAAGCCGGTGCCACGAGTGCTATTTTACTATTTACTCTTGAGGAACCAAATATTTCAACCGGAAATAACTGTAACAGCGTCTGGTATCCATAAAAATGCCCTTTGGGAGTTGCAGCGGTAATCTCTATATTTTGAGGGCTTACCTTAAGTTCATAGGCTTCTTCGGAATAGGCAGGGTTGTCTATAAACCTGATGGCATTGGGTTTTAAACTTTCAGAAACCTCCAAATCAAGACCCCATATTCCTTTTATTTTGGTTGTCAGTTGTTCGGCAATTTTCCTTACTTCTTCATTTCCGGCCGGTATCACCACTGAAGTGGTATTTATGACTTTAAATTGCCCTTTAGCTGCTACCAGTTTTTGTGGTTTAGGAATAATATTATAGTTATTCTGAGAAAAAGCATTTAGCGTAATCAGGATCAGAAAGATAATTTTTTTCATTTTAATTTAAGGTGAAAAAGGTATTCAATCTATTTTAACGAAAATAAACGGGTCAAATTATTTCATGATATTATGGCCCATTTTGTCTCTTTTGGTCTGGAGATATTTTTCGTTGTATGGGTTGGCTTCAATTTCAATCGGAATGCAATCAATTATTTCCAGGCCATATCCTATCAATCCCACTCTTTTTTTAGGGTTATTGGAAATGAGTCTTATTTTTGACACACCCAGATTTCTGAGAATTTGGGCTCCTACACCATAATCCCGTTCATCGGCAGCAAATCCCAGCTCTAGATTCGCCTCTACGGTATCGCGTCCCTGCTCCTGCAATTTATAAGCTTTTAGTTTATTTAATAAGCCGATTCCACGTCCTTCCTGATTCATATAAAGTATGACGCCCTTGCCGGCATGGTCAACCAACTGCATGGCTGCGTGTAGCTGTGGCCCACAGTCGCAGCGGCACGAACCGAAAATATCGCCAGTCACACAAGAAGAATGCACCCGCACCATGATGGGCTCATCTTGTTCCCAGGTGCCTTTTACCAAAGCCAGATGCAACTGTCCATTGTCGATTTGTCTGAAGGCTATCATTTCAAAATTCCCCCATTCTGTGGGCATATTTACGCCTATCTCTCTCTTTATCAGCGATTCTTTGGAAATCCTGTAGCTGATCAGGTCTTTGATGGATATCAGTTTAAGGTTAAATTTATCGGCTAGTACCCTGCACTGCGGAAGCCTTGCCATGCTGCCATCTTCATTAAGAATTTCTATCAAAACACCAGCGGGTTTCAGCCCTGCAAGTTTGACCAGGTCAATGGCTGCTTCAGTATGACCAGCCCTCCTTAGTACACCACCATCAGCAGCCATTAATGGAAAGATGTGTCCCGGGCGACCGAGATCTTCGGGTTTGGTGTCAGGATCAACCAATGCCTGGATAGTCTTTGAGCGATCAGAGGCCGATATACCGGTAGTGCAGCCATGGCCAAGCAAATCTACCGAAACTGTAAATGCCGTTTTATGTTCAGCGGTATTTTTTCCAACCATCATATCGAGGTTAAGGGCTTCACAACGGTCTTTGGTCAAGGGGGCACACATGAGACCACGACCTTCTTTCACCATAAAATTTACCAACTCAGGGCTTACTTTTTCCGCAGCACATATAAAGTCGCCTTCATTTTCTCTGTCTTCATCGTCAACCACTATTACCAGTTTGCCATTTTTTATATCTTCTATAGCTTCCTCTATGGTATCCAGCTTTATATCCTGCATTTTTTTTATCATAAATTTTTACAAATTTACTACCAAACCCGCTTTATTTTGGTTTTGTGAAATCATATTTTGAATTTCTTCATTGGAAAGCTCCGCTATGACCAGTCTGTTATTAAATTATTTTAAAAAAATAGCCCTTCTGATAATCCCTTGTTATATTTCGGATGAATTTTTAAATTATTATTATTTGCTGTATTAACCGGTTTTGAAAAATGAAATTTTACAGATGGTTTTTGATTTTAACATTAGCGGGCATCGCATCAGTTTCGTGTAAAAAAAATAACCAAATACAACATGCCAAATCGCCTGTAGTTGAGAAATTGAAGACCAGAGAATGGGAGATAGATTATTCCAAACCTGTTTGGTATGATGAGTTTGATGAAGCAGGGAAACCCGATATTTCGAAGTGGTCTTATAATATTGGTGGACATGGATGGGGTAATCAGGAATTGCAATATTATACCGATGCACTGGAAAATGCGAAAAACGAATATGGGTATCTAAATATTAATGCTCTGAAAGAAACCAGAGGCAATAATAAATATACCTCTGCCCGGCTGGTTTCAAAAAATAAAGGCGACTTTACCTATGGCAGGGTGGAAGTTAAGGCCAAATTGCCCAAAGGAGTGGGGACATGGCCTGCGATATGGATGCTGGCATCGCAAACTTCGTACGGCCAAAACTTCTGGCCTGAAAACGGAGAAATCGATATCATGGAGCACGTGGGTTTTGATCAAAATGTAGTACACGGAAATGTTCACACCAAGGCGTTTAACCATACCATCGGTACTAATAAAGGCAACCGGATTACTGTTCCGGAGGTTTCGGATAAATTTAATGTTTATGCAATCAACTGGTTTCCAGACAGAATAGAGTTTGAAATCAATGGGGAGAAATATTTTGAATTTAAAAAAGAGGAGGACTACGGCTGGGAGCAGTGGCCATTTGATAAGAAGTTTCATATCATACTGAATATCGCTGTAGGCGGAGGTTGGGGCGGACAAAAAGGTGTTGACGAAAATATTTTCCCTCAAACCATGCAGGTGGATTATGTAAGAGTTTATGGAATCAAAGAGAAATAATGCAACACAAAAAATTATCCATGGATGAGCTCCAACGCAAAAGTGTGGAGGAGTTTAAAAATTCTGAAAAAAGTAATATCGCTGTTCTGCTTGATGATATCCGTAGCATGTCAAATGTAGGCTCGGTTTTCAGGTCATCTGATGCTTTCAACGTGGAAAAGATTTTTCTGTGTGGTATAACTTCAACTCCACCTCACCGGGAAATCGAAAAGACCGCTTTGGGAGCCACAGAATCAGTAACCTGGGAATATCATGAAGATGCTCTGGTACTTTTGAATATCTTAAAAGCAGAAGGATGGACTCCATTAGCAATTGAACAGGTAGATAACAGCCTCATGTTACAGGATTTTCTTCCCGAACCCAATAAAAAATATGTGCTCATACTCGGAAACGAAGTATTTGGCGTGAAGGAAGAACTTATCAACCTATCTGATACTGTACTCGAAATACCACAATTTGGTACTAAACATTCACTTAATATTGCAGTAACGGCCGGAATAGTGCTTTGGGATATCACCCAGAAGAACATGAAAAGCTATTGAAACAATACCTGAAAGACGCGGGTAACACCTTGATATTCTATTTCGACGTAATGTTTCCCAACCGGTTTTAAATAACCCAGATCAACCTGAAAAGGGAAATCGAGATTGCCGATAGCTCCCTGATGCACCATCTGCCCCAAAATATTATAAACTCTGAAGTTTACTTTTTTCAAATTCAGGTTAGAAGCCAGGTAAAATTTATTATCGTAGCTGGGGTTGGGATATACCTGGATACCAAAAAGTTTTTCATCCAGATCAATCACAAGTTGGGTTGATTTACCCGAAACACATTCCAGTAAATCACCGGTGGGTTTCTTAAAGCTATTTACGGTTCTTACTGAATAGATCCCGTCTTTTTTTATCCCAATCAGAGGAGAGGTCTGAGAAAATAGCAAATTATTATCCATATACCAGTCGTACCGGCTGATGGTTTCGGCGGTAATTGCCTTGAGAGAATAGGGCCCGTTTTTTTCTATGGCCGGAGCTTTTGGATTTTTTACAATCCGGTATGACACAGTATCTGATTGTGGTGAAGGACAGTCAAAATTGCTGTAGGTCTTTACCCACAACGGTTTGCTAAGGTTTTCGTTTACTTTGACGTTAGGGGTAGTAGCTCCGGTTGACCATTCATAAAGCAGGTTTTGTGCATTTTTTACAAAAAACTCAAGCGTTGAACCCTCGCAAGTGAAAAATTTGGCATCGTTGGCTCCAATCTCAGGTTTGGTGGGAGGTTTTACAAAAATAGGCGTAAATGTGGCCGAAGGAGCCGAGAAACAGTTTTGGGAGGTTTTGTATCTGGCTGAATAATTACCCGGCAGATTGATGATAAACTTGTTGTTTTCAAAATTCACACTCCACCATACAGGATACTTAGGACTCTGAGCTTCGAAAGTAACTGCATTGCCTTCACACACCCTTAAAGACGGCGAAGTGGTTATAACCGGTACTATTTTGGGGTAAACATTTGGAATGACCACTTTGTTGGTCAACAAAATATTGCCATAGCCATCTTTCAAATAGGCCGAGGCATCGCCCTGAGTAAGTGTCAAGGTGCTCGTTTTTTGTCCGCCAGACCAAAGATAAAAACTATAAGGATTAGCAAAATACACAGTGGTATTTACCTGGTCATTGGCACATACATGTTTCATTTCCACTATACTTTCAGGCAGAATAGGTGTTACATTCTGAAAAAATGAAGTGGTGAGAGCATTGTTCCAGGCGTTGGCCAGAATACTAAGACCTGCTTCTGAGGCTGTATTTTCAAAATGAGCACCATCGGGTCGCAAGGGCTGAATGTCGTCAGTGGCCGGGCCGGGCCAGGTATTGGCAACATTGCTCAATACGAGATTTTGGCCGGAAATCACATTCGGGAAGTTTCGGTTAAATATCCTTGAAACCCGGCTGATTACCCAGGGGATATTCTCACCGGTGTTGTTACGGGATTCCTGAATGATTTTTTTCATGTTGTCCAGATATCCCGTATCAGTATTGTATATGTCATACTCTCCCTGATGCCAAAGCACTGCTCTAAGGCCCAGTACATTAATGAAGCTCTGTAATATCTTTTTAAAAGGCAAATAGGGGTGGTACTGCTCCAGCTTAAAGCCTAAGATCAGCTGATAGGTGTCCTGCCCGTTGATTGATTTTACCCAGTTTTCGGTCGAAGTTCCTGAGGCTCCTGCATTAAAAAATAAAACCGGAACGTTTAGTTTTTTGGCCAGCATGTCTCCCAGCTCACCATAAGCCCATGGCGTAAAACCTGTAGGCCCTGGCCCGATATTTTGACTAAGCTGCACAAAGGGTTCATATTTGTAAAAATCAGGCACTGTACTTGCCAGATAGGTCTTTACATTGTAAGTTTCACTGTGGTAGGCATTTACGCGGTCATCAGTAGCTCCTTTGGCATTGGGGTGTTCTCCTTCTCCCTGAGCATTAGATTGTCCTGCAATCACAAAAATCTCACCTATGCCTACACGCTCCACAGCATTGCTAAAAGTGGTCACGCCATCTTTTACGGCTCTTACCTCCAGTCGGTACCAACCACCAGTGCCGTCGAGGGTGCCCGTGAAACTTAAGGCATCGGGTTGACTGTCAATTATCTGCCAGCTGGTAGCTACACCCTGGCCTTCGATACGAGGTATAAGTCTGGCTTCTACTTTATCAGCATAAGAGTCAAGATTTCCAGAGATATTGATTTTGCCTGTATTGTCGTTTTTCCGCTGATAGACCGTACGTTCGTAGGGATACAGAATCGTGACTTGGGCCCACAGCTGAAAACTCCCGACATACATCAGGAGTTGAATTAAATAGAATGATATTTTGGACAGCTTTGTTCTGAACATGAAAAGAATCAGCTATTTAACAGGTTAATTATTAAATTCCTTTAAATTGTTTCAGGAATCTTATATCATTTTCAAAAAATAATCTGAGATCATTGATGCCATATTTCAGCATCGTAATTCTCTCAATACCCATGCCAAACGCAAAACCGGTGTATTGTTCTGGATCAATGTCACAATTTTTTAGTACGTTTGGATCTACCATACCCGATCCGGCTATCTCTACCCAGCCGGTGTGTTTACATATATTACAGCCTTCGCCTTTACAGATAAAGCATGAAACGTCGATTTCGGCACTCGGTTCTGTAAAAGGGAAATAACTTGGGCGGAGTCTGATTTTGGTGTTTTTGCCAAACATTTCTTTTGCAAAATGAAAAAGCGTGTCTTTCAGATCCCTGAAACTTACGTTTTTATCCACAAAAAGTCCTTCGACCTGATGAAACTGACAATGAGCTCTTGCCGAAATGGCTTCGTTTCGGTAAACCCTACCCACCATGATTGACCTGATGGGAGGCTTTTTGTATTCCATCAACCGAATCTGTACGTTGCTGGTATGCGTTCTTAATAGTAAGTCGTCTTTTTGTACAGCGGCTTTTTCAACAAAGAAAGTATCCTGCATCTCTCTTGCCGGATGGTTTTCGGCGAAATTCAAGGCTGAAAAATTGTACCAGTCTGATTCGATTTCCGGTCCCTCTTCGGTATTGAAACCCATACGGGCAAATACTTCCACTATTTTTTTGCGTACCAGTGTAAGCGGATGTAAAGTGCCTACCGCATTGGGGATTACAGGCAAGGTGAGGTCTTCTTTATTGCCCTGGGCAGTGGAGCCACTTTGTGAATTGCCAGCCTGAAGCTCTTTATGGATTTCGTCCAGGCGGTTTTTTAAGAGGTTCAGATTTTGGCCTACCTGTCTTTTGATTTCACCCGAAACCTGCTTAAATTCATCAAAAAGGTCGTTGAGCTGGCCTTTACGACTTAAAAATTTTAGTCTGAAGTCTTCATGATTTAGGCTCCTTTCCTGCAATATCTTTTCGGCTTCAATACTAATATCTTTTATCTTCTCTAACACTCTTTGTTTGGTTTAAACCACAAATATAATATCACAAGACGATTTTCTCAATTTTGAGTTTCGTTTTTGACCTGAATTTTATTTTAAATCCATGACAAGTACGATATTTTTTATTTTAGGGTTCAATCCTCTGCATGATTTTTTTGTGCGTTTTTAATATGGAACAAAAATCTTGTAGCCCCTTTAAGATTTGTGAAATACCCTGTTCAGTGATTCCCGTTATTAACCCAAAATTAAACATTGGTTTAAAAATCTGTTTGATATATAAGAAGCCAATCCGAAATTTATTCTATGAGGCGATAGTTTTTTTTTGCCCTGGCTAAAGGATAAAAATTGAAGTGCCACCATTCGCTGGTGGTGGGGTCATAGCCTGCCGTAAGCATGATTTCCCGTAGCAACCGTCGGTTCATCACCTGAATTACGGAGAGTTTGCCGTTTTCAAGTAGCTGTTTCTCTTTTCTTGGATAAGCCAAATCACCGAAATAATCGAATGGCGTACCCATGTCGAGTTCTTTTTGGGTCGAAAGATCAAATATGCTGAGGTCAACAGCACAACCATAATTGTGTATTGAGCCTATGTTCGGATCGGCCACATAGTTTTTTCGGTTTCTGCTCGGAATAGTATCCAATGACTCCCACATGACTTTTTGTACGCTCAAAGGCCTGGCTGCATCATATATGAGCAGGGTGTAATTGGGGTTCTTTTTTTTGAGTAAATACTGAGCAACTTTAAGTGCCGTCGCGGGTTTTTCCTGAAGAAATGCCCGATGGGTATCGCCATAGGCATCAGTTTTGAAAAAATTGTCGGAGCTGCTGTATTTTAAATCCACCATAATGTCGGGTACTATTTGCTGAATATCCTTAAGCCCCTGATTGATCATGGCCCGCTCCATGTCAGAATATCCGGTTTCTGTTTCTGTGGAATCAGCAGTTGAGTCTAAATGTATGGCAGCTTCTTTTTTTTCGGTTTCGGTGCAGGAGATTGCCATTACAGCGAGCAAGCATAGCCCCAAAAGCCTTGTGTTAAATTGCCTGTAAATATTCCTGTTTTCAAAAATCATCCCTGAGTTTTGGCTTAATCTTATTTATACCCTAATTTGCCTCTGAAATATGAACAGAACAAAGTTATGGCATTAAATTATATATGGGTAGGTTTTTTTCTGATTGCTTTTGTGGTGGCATTGATCAAACTCATTTTTTTCGGAGATACCGAAATTTTTAAGCTGCTCATGGAAGGCATGTTTAAGTCCGCCGAAACCGCCGTAATGGATATCGCCCTTCCGCTGGCAGGTGTAATGACCTTTTTTCTGGGGATATTGAAAGTAGGAGAGGAGGCAGGAGTGATAAGGGTGCTGGCCAAAATTATTTCTCCGTTTTTCAGTAAACTTTTCCCCGAAGTACCCAAAGACCACAAAGCCAATGGGGAGATGATCATGAACTTTTCCGCCAATATGCTGGGACTCGACAATGCCGCCACGCCTTTTGGTCTCAAGGCCATGAAGAGCTTGCAGGAGCTTAACCCCAATCCTGAAACAGCCTCCAACGCCCAGATTATGTTTATGGTACTGCACAGTGCAGGGCCGGTGCTGATTCCGATTTCGATCATGGCTCAGCGGGCTATATATCATGCGGCTGATCCTTCCGATATTTTTATTCCGGCACTGATCTCGGTGTACATGGCCACTATCACAGGACTTATTTTTGTAGGCATTAAGCAAAGAATCAATTTCCTGGATAAGACCTTACTGACATGGTTGCTGGGCGTAACTGCTTTTGTCGGGGTTACTTTATGGTATTTTTCGGGATTAAGTAAAGAAGAAATTGAGCTCAAATCGAAAGTTATCAGCAACCTCATCTTGTTTACCTTCGTGACAGGCTTTGTGGGAATGGGATTCTATAAAAAGGTAGATGTGTTTCCGACCTTTGTAGAAGGTGCCAAGTCAGGCTTTGAGACTTCTGTGAAAATCATCCCGTATCTGGTGGGGATGCTGGTGGCGATAAGTGTATTTCGAAACTCGGGCGTATTGACCGATATCACCAATGGCGTGAAATGGCTGTTTGCATTTACAGGCTTAAATGCCGAATGGATTGATGCCCTGCCTACTGCACTGATGCATCCCCTGAGTGGAAGTGGCTCGCGGGCCATGATGATTGAATCCATGGAGCATTTTGGAGCGGATTCTTTTGTGGGAAGGCTTTCGAGTGTATTTCAGGCCTGTTCTGATACCATCCTGTATATATTGGCGGTGTATTTTGGAAGTGTGAGTATTAAGCATACACGCTATACCTTGGTGGCAGGACTGCTAGCCGACCTTGCCGGTGTCATTACGGCCATTATTGTGAGTTATATTTTCTTTTACTGAGGATATTACTATTAATAACTGAAGTCCGCCTTCCACTGAAAAGGCAATTAAGAATATTGTTAGAATTAATTCAAATATTTTTTTACTTCAGGTAGAAAAAGTATTTCATTGAATTTTTCGATACGTCGCCTTGCCGGCGGGGCCCTACTTTTTTTCGAAAAAAAGTAGGCAAAAAAACATTCATAAAATAATGATCCTCTCTAAAAATTTGATTTAATAATCGTTGTATAATAGGTAATTTTTAGTTGAATCAAATTTTTAGAACGGACTATTTTATGATTCAAAGGAACAATTTTTTTTTATTTTTTCAAATAACTAGCAAAAGGATAAATTTAAATAAATGTGACATTATATCAGCGTGCACTGTCTGAACTGATACGGCATACCGGCAATCAAAATTCTTATAAAGAGAAAGCTGAATTTTATAAATAAATGATTTTCAGAATTTTGAAGTGGTGCGGCATTCCGATGTGAGTTTGCAGGCGGTCGGTCCTAGCTGTGGAGTTTTTAGGAGGGTCGCCTCTCCGATTTTTTTTTCTCAACGGACTGCTCAAAAATTATTAGGTACAATTTGTTTTTATTTTTTTAAGCAGGCTGTGAAAAGATTATTGATATAAAAAATGAATATCTTGTATTCCTAAAAAGCCATACCGCAAAGTTAAATGTTTTGTTAATGCCCGATAAAATTTTGAAAAAAGCAATCGAACCCATAATATTGTCCGATATTATTCTAAATAAAATGAAAGCCCTGAAATTAATAGCCATTTTGTCGTTTGCCGGCATGTTGATGTTCTCCTGCTCAAAATCAGGAAAAAAAGCCCTTGAAAAGGGTGATTACTTTACCGCCGCATTGCAGGCCATTGAGAAACTCAGAAAAGATGGCGACAACTCCAAAGCCGCCGATGTGTTGCCGGATGCTTATCAGCTGGCAGAGAAAGATTTATTGAGAGATATCGCCCGGGCCAATGCCGCCAACCAGCAGTTTAGATACGAGAGGGTGGTAGATGGCTACAGCAAACTCAACGAGCTGCACGATAAAATTGAAAGATGCTATGCCTGCCGTAAACTGGTGAGCCCTACGAGCTATTTCAGAGAGTACAACGAAGCCCTTGAAAAGGCTGCCTCCGAAAGATACGAATATGCCGACAATCTGCTCAGCAAAGGTACTATCGATGCCGGACGTGCCGCATATGACAACTTTGAAGACCTGCTTAAGTTTGCCCCCAATTATAAAGATGCCAGAGAAAAACTCGAAGAGGCTCTTTTTATGGGCTCGTATCATGTGGTAGTGGAGCAACCCAGGATCAACTCCAAAATGTTTCAGTACAGCAATGAGTTTTTTCAGGGCAAAATCGATGAGTTTTTGCAAACCAACCGTCGTCTCAATAAGTTTATCAGGTTTTATCAACCCGCCGAGGCAAAACAGTTAAAACTTAAGCCTGACCATATTGTGAGACTGGAGTTTATTGAATTTGTGGTAGGAGAAACACACCTCAAAACTGAGAAGTCTAATGTAACCAGCAAAGACAGCGTGAAAACCGGAACAGCCAAGATTGATGGCAGAAGTGTGGACGTATATGGAAAAGTGAATGCCACCATCATCAGAAATAATAAGTCGGTGATCAGCAAAGGCTTGCTCTCAATGGAGGTTTATGACTATAAAACCAACAAAACCTTGCTACGGGAGCAGCTGCCGGGTGAGTTTGTATGGAACAACCGATGGGCCTCTTTCAATGGCGATGAGCGTGCTCTCACCAAAGAAGAACTCAACGAAACCCGCATGAAAGAGGAGCTGCCACCACCGCCACAGCAGCTGTTTATTGAGTTTTGTAAGCCTATATACGACCAGTTTACCAGCCGTATCAAGAGGTTTTATGATAAGTATTAAGGATTAGGCGAGCTATTTCTTAGAGTAATATCTTATGATTTTCATAGGATATTACTCATTTTATTATTTGGAAATCAAAGTCTGTTCGACCACGCCCTGGCGTGGCGGAGACCTCGTGTTGTGATTTTCTTTCGTTGTAGAACACGACCCCACACACATCGAACCCGTAGCTTTCAGAAATTTAAAATACCCCTTTACCCCAAATCCTTGTCAGCCCCTACTTTTCTAAAAGCAAATTAAGCGTTTCTATTAATTTATTTTCCGAATACAATGCCACAATTACCCCTTTCAGATTAAAATCTGATTTTGGGTAAGAAACGGTACCTTTGGTCTGATCCAGTGTAACCTTTTTCAATTCCTGGTCTTTTTGAGGATGAAAGAACCTAAGCTCACCACTATTTTTCCCGACCGGTAATGAATAATTAATCGTGAAGCTTCCTGCTGATTTCTCTGTTTTCGTTTCGGCAAGATATTTTTCCACCACCGAAATTCCGGCTACCGATTTAGTTTGGCCTGCAGGTCTTCCATTTTCATCAATTTGCTGACCAAAAGAGAATATGGAGATCAGCGAAAAAAGGGATATTATCAATATTTTTTTCATGATTATTTATTTATCTGATGATTTTAGTGATTCCGGTTGTTTCAATAAGGCCTCCAGACTATTGATGCGGGCGTTCAATGATTCATATTCCTGCAGTTTATGCTTCAAAACCTCGATTTCGGTTTGTTGCTCCTGTACAGCTTTAATCAAAATGGGTATCAAACCTGTATAATTTACTGTTTTAAAATTTAACCCCGATGGATGGGTATTATTGGCCACCAGATTGGGCAATACAGGTTCTACTTCCTGGGCTATCAAACCAAACTGCCATGCAGCAGGTAGCCCTGCGTTGGGAAACTTCTTGGTATCATAATAAAAAGTCTTGGGAGAAAGCTTTTTGAGGATTGAACCTGCTCCCGTCAAATCTTCAATGTTTTTCTTTAGTTTCCGGTCTGAGGGAGAGGAAGCTCCCGGCAATATGGCTTCTTTGGCATAGATACTTTCTGAAAAAAAGCCGGTTCCCTCCACATGAAGTTTTACGTTTGGGCTACTGGTTCCGATGCCTACATTTCCACTTGCAGCAATGTCAATACTGCTGGTAGGGGCATTGGGTCTGATTCTAAACGGCAATTTGCTGCCTCCTGTAACATCTCTTACAAAGAAATTGGCCTCATTGCCGGCTACATCCCAGGTCTGAGCTGTATAGCCACCTGTATTATCTTGTTCAAATCTAATTCCGGGAGTATCACCGGTTTTCATTTGTACATCAAGCACAGGAGTACTGGTACCGATTCCGATCTTTCCGTTACTGTTTACATATAGTGCGTTAGTTCTGGCAGCGGCCTCAATTCTAAAAGGTTTTGTACCTCCGGTTACATCCAGATCGAAAATGCATTTAAGCCACCACTGGCCGACTCGTTGGCTTCCAGCTCCCAGTCATTTGCCGGAAAAACCCCTGTACTGGTATCATCAAAACCAATCCTGAGGTTATTTTCTTTAAGTTTGATCGTATTGAAACCAAAGCTTTCATTGTTAATACAGTCAAATCCAAGACATCCACTGCCTTGTACTATGAGATCGTCGGCAATGACGTTATCCATTACACTTTTTTGTTCCAATATGCCATTGACATATTTGCTGTTTACCTTGTTGGGCTTCAGCTGCTCCATTGGTTTTGAAGAAGGACTAACATTAACTTTTTCCTGAGCATAGGAAAAGACAGAGCATACAAACAATACCAAAAGTACTTTTGTTGCTCTCCATTGAAATTTTAGTTTCATGTTATTTTCGAATAATATCGGTGATGATGATAGTACTAAAATAACATCTTTAAAGATCAAACACAAACAACATTCAATTTTACGGCAATCTTTCAAAGCTTTTTTTGATATTTTCATTAAAAACCAGCAGTTGTGGTCACCTGTGGAGGTTTTTAGGTAGCAGTGCGGTTGTTTATTTGGTTATTATTAGCTTTACAAATTATGCTAAACCATGGTTTTTAAAAGAAATGTTACATGGAGAAAAAAGAAGAAGGAATTATGGAAAAGCCGGAGAAAATTCAGACGCTGCATCCTGTGGAGGGTAAAACCAATAAGCGGATTTTGCTCTCCAAATACACTATTATTAAGGAGCATTTGCTGGCGATACTTGCTACCGCCGAGCTCACCCATCCGGAATTGATGGAAGCACTCTACGAGAGGGTAAAGGATACCTTTGAAGGCGGCGTACAATGGTATGGCGAAACCGTAAAGCTCGACCTCGAAGCCCGCAAAATCGTAGAAAGAACACAAACTAAACCTGTGAGATATAGATTGAGGAAGGATATGTAAAATGGTGATTGAGGGGGAATCCTAATAGTGATTTGCATTGCTCTGACCTTCGGTTCGCTTTGATTTAGAGAATTTATATTCGCTGACAGTTGGACCACGCCATAGCGTGGCGAGAACCTTTTGTCGTGATTTGCTTTCGTTGTCGAACGCGACCCCGGTTTGATTTAGAGATATTTATGACAACCTTGTCAGTTCGAGCGTCAGTCGGGAACCCGTTGTGATTTGCTTTCGTTCTTTGATTTAGAGATATTTATGACAACGAGATTTCCTTGGACGAGGTGAAAGAAGTTGTTGTGATTTGCTTTCGTTCTTTGATTTAGAGATATTTATGACAACAATTCCTTTACGATGCAATCATCTGCGATTGTTGTGATTTGCTTTCGTTCTTTGATTTAGAGATATTTATGACAACATGCCCACCTGCACCATGTAGCGGCTATACGTTGTGATTTGCTTTCGTTCTTTGATTTAGAGATATTTATGACAACCACGGATGAGGAAGGTATCTCCCTCGCCGTGTTGTGATTTGCTTTCGTTCTTTGATTTAGAGATATTTATGACAACGTATTTTTCTTTTTATACTTTTGAAGGCTTGTTGTGATTTGCTTTCGTTCTTTGATTTAGAGATATTTATGACAACCAACAGGTGCTATCCTGTCGCCAATAAGTAGTTGTGATTTGCTTTCGTTCTTTGATTTAGAGATATTTATGACAACTTATTTTACCAGTGCTTTGCCTTTTCCTCGTTGTGATTTGCTTTCGTTCTTTGATTTAGAGATATTTATGACAACTTCAGAAGATTAAGGAACTGATTGAGGTGGTTGTGATTTGCTTTCGTTCTTTGATTTAGAGATATTTATGACAACCTGATATAGTGAAATCGGTCAATGATGAGGGTTGTGATTTGCTTTCGTTCTTTGATTTAGAGATATTTATGACAACACTGTATTTTTTATTAATCCAAAAAGAGTTTGTTGTGATTTGCTTTCGTTCTTTGATTTAGAGATATTTATGACAACCCTTAAGAGAAAGTGAAATATTTCAAATCTGTTGTGATTTGCTTTCGTTCTTTGATTTAGAGATATTTATGACAACCCTTATTCACCAGTATATTCAGCCCTTCCAGTTGTGATTTGCTTTCGTTCTTTGATTTAGAGATATTTATGACAACCTCAGATAATCATCCTCACTCTCCATTACTAGTTGTGATTTGCTTTCGTTCTTTGATTTAGAGATATTTATGACAACTTAATCTTGGATTATCAGATTTTAATGTAAGTTGTGATTTGCTTTCGTTCTTTGATTTAGAGATATTTATGACAACAGTACTGATTCAGTTATTTCATCCTTTTGGGTTGTGATTTGCTTTCGTTCTTTGATTTAGAGATATTTATGACAACGGTAGCCGAGAACACATCCACGATGATTTCGTTGTGATTTGCTTTCGTTCTTTGATTTAGAGATATTTATGACAACTAGGCGACCATCTTTTTTTAAACATAACCGGTTGTGATTTGCTTTCGTTCTTTGATTTAGAGATATTTATGACAACAAGGCTCAGTGGCCGTTAGGAACATCCTTCGTTGTGATTTGCTTTCGTTCTTTGATTTAGAGATATTTATGACAACTCAAAAGGTGAACTATACAATCTCCCGAGCGTTGTGATTTGCTTTCGTTCTTTGATTTAGAGATATTTATGACAACCATTAGCCATTGATTCCTCTTTAATCTGCCGTTGTGATTTGCTTTCGTTCTTTGATTTAGAGATATTTATGACAACTGGAAAATTTGCATTTATTATACGCGGCACGTTGTGATTTGCTTTCGTTCTTTGATTTAGAGATATTTATGACAACATCCGAATGTTGTGTTTGTTGATTCACCAAGTTGTGATTTGCTTTCGTTCTTTGATTTAGAGATATTTATGACAACCCATGTACGCAGACGGAGCATGTAGCGGCTGTTGTGATTTGCTTTCGTTCTTTGATTTAGAGATATTTATGACAACCAGCAGATAGCGACACGATTCACCCTGGTAGTTGTGATTTGCTTTCGTTCTTTGATTTAGAGATATTTATGACAACAAGCTCCCAAAACAGGTCATTCATAGTACGTTGTGATTTGCTTTCGTTCTTTGATTTAGAGATATTTATGACAACTGGCTACCAGCTTATAATTTCCATCCTGCGTTGTGATTTGCTTTCGTTCTTTGATTTAGAGATATTTATGACAACAGTACTGATTCAGTTATTTCATCCTTTTGGGTTGTGATTTGCTTTCGTTCTTTGATTTAGAGATATTTATGACAACCCAATCTTTTAAAAATGGTCAACAATAACCGTTGTGATTTGCTTTCGTTCTTTGATTTAGAGATATTTATGACAACTTAAAGGGATTATCACCCGATTACAGCAGAGTTGTGATTTGCTTTCGTTCTTTGATTTAGAGATATTTATGACAACAATTTGAGAAAATGCCCGGGAATGACCTTGTTGTGATTTGCTTTCGTTCTTTGATTTAGAGATATTTATGACAACTTAACATCTATGAGAAGTGTTATCAATTCTGTTGTGATTTGCTTTCGTTCTTTGATTTAGAGATATTTATGACAACACATCATCGTCACCTATTGTGACCCTTCCTGTTGTGATTTGCTTTCGTTCTTTGATTTAGAGATATTTATGACAACATGATAATACATTGCCTGTGTTGGGTGGTGTTGTGATTTGCTTTCGTTCTTTGATTTAGAGATATTTATGACAACGGTGCTGTTTAGTAATCTGTCAGCGGCATTGTTGTGATTTGCTTTCGTTCTTTGATTTAGAGATATTTATGACAACCATGCCGTATTCATAGCCAAATACAACACTGTTGTGATTTGCTTTCGTTCTTTGATTTAGAGATATTTATGACAACTCTGGCCTATCTCAACTCAGTCGCATTTCTGTTGTGATTTGCTTTCGTTCTTTGATTTAGAGATATTTATGACAACAATGACTGGCTACACCCACTACAAATCCGGGTTGTGATTTGCTTTCGTTCTTTGATTTAGAGATATTTATGACAACTTAAAAACCAATTTATCATACTATCATAATGTTGTGATTTGCTTTCGTTCTTTGATTTAGAGATATTTATGACAACTCCGATGTCGCTGAGGGCCGCATCGCCGAGGTTGTGATTTGCTTTCGTTCTTTGATTTAGAGATATTTATGACAACTGATGTTCCCCGGGAGACATTTTAACACCAGTTGTGATTTGCTTTCGTTCTTTGATTTAGAGATATTTATGACAACGATGATTAGTCACTATGAGACTGATATGTAGTTGTGATTTGCTTTCGTTCTTTGATTTAGAGATATTTATGACAACGGTCTTGGATTTCTGAAAGAGATACAGAAGGTTGTGATTTGCTTTCGTTCTTTGATTTAGAGATATTTATGACAACCGTTTTAATTAACCTAAAATAAGCGTCTAGTTGTGATTTGCTTTCGTTCTTTGATTTAGAGATATTTATGACAACGTTCCTACCAGAGCAAATGCAGCAATGCAGTTGTGATTTGCTTTCGTTCTTTGATTTAGAGATATTTATGACAACAGTATCACCTGCAACACTTGGAACACTCAGTTGTGATTTGCTTTCGTTCTTTGATTTAGAGATATTTATGACAACTTGCATTTTATTCTAAGCCTCAGCGTATGCGTTGTGATTTGCTTTCGTTCTTTGATTTAGAGATATTTATGACAACCTGTAATAACTGTGGTAAGCGTTCTTGCGTGTTGTGATTTGCTTTCGTTCTTTGATTTAGAGATATTTATGACAACAGTTAGATCTCTTATAATACGAACTACATTGTTGTGATTTGCTTTCGTTCTTTGATTTAGAGATATTTATGACAACCTTTTTTTGTTCTTAATTTTTGTGAATTATGTTGTGATTTGCTTTCGTTCTTTGATTTAGAGATATTTATGACAACCATTAATGTTTTTAGAATTGTCCTGAATCGGTTGTGATTTGCTTTCGTTCTTTGATTTAGAGATATTTATGACAACAACTTTCCTTTTCACTATGCAGCAGGATTAGTTGTGATTTGCTTTCGTTCTTTGATTTAGAGATATTTATGACAACAATACCATCGGCACCAGTGGGCTGTTAGCTGTTGTGATTTGCTTTCGTTCTTTGATTTAGAGATATTTATGACAACTAAGGTGCTAATGGGGCATCAGGGATTAGGGTTGTGATTTGCTTTCGTTCTTTGATTTAGAGATATTTATGACAACTGCAAAATTGTGCTCTTGCCAGAGAGATCTGTTGTGATTTGCTTTCGTTCTTTGATTTAGAGATATTTATGACAACTCTTCAGCTTCGAGATTTGCAACTCTTTTTGTTGTGATTTGCTTTCGTTCTTTGATTTAGAGATATTTATGACAACAGTTTTTGAAAGGCTTGGAATCGACATATGTTGTGATTTGCTTTCGTTCTTTGATTTAGAGATATTTATGACAACGATGGTCAATGATTTATGCACCTGTTGGCAGTTGTGATTTGCTTTCGTTCTTTGATTTAGAGATATTTATGACAACTGGCGTTTCTTTCAAGCCATTCCTGAAGCCGTTGTGATTTGCTTTCGTTCTTTGATTTAGAGATATTTATGACAACATACCCAGGGGTAAGTCATTAATATACAATAGTATACAAAGAAAAACAGAATCAAAAAATCAAAGAGAATTATCTCTGCTAATGCCCCTTATGGGGCATTTTTTTTTTAGAATAACTCCAATTGCTCCGGCACGTATTGCTCACGTAATCGGGTATAGCCCTGATAAAACTCCATGCGGCCAAACTGTGCATCGGTGATTTCAAAAACAATAATATTTCCCTTTTGAGGCATCAGGTTCTTTACCCGCTGCTTATGTACTTCGGCGTTTTCGCGGCTATTGCAATGGCGAAAATATACAGAATACTGCATCATTCTGAAGCCATCTTTCTGGAGCCCTTTTCTGAAATCCTGATAGGCACGCTTGTCTTTCTTGGTTTCGGTCGGAAGGTCAAAATATACGATTACCCACATGATTCGGTATTGATTGAGTCGGTCAAAGTTCATCACAATTCGGGATAGGAAATCTTTCGGCTTTCGCCCATAAAACACCTCATCAATGAGGCCGTGGTGCGTTGGCAGGCGATCATCAAAGGGCTTTTACGGCCATCAATGGTGATGTCCATATTCACCAGATTCAGGATATGCTTTTTTTCTTCCTGCCCCAGTATGTCGGGCAAAAATTCATTGTCATAAATATATTGGAACAGATAAGCATCCACTATCGGTCGATAGGGCTCCATGATGTCGTCTGCCAGACAATAGGCATTGTATTTATTACGGTGGTGTATGCCCAGCACCGGAATCAAACCACTGCTGACCAAACTGCGGGCTACAGTTGCCCTAAGTATGGAATAGCCATAGTTGAGGAAGTTATTGGGTGGGCCTTCAAACTGTCCACGGGTAGTCTCAAAGGGTTTCAGAAGTTTATCCCAATATTTGGCGGCGGCACGGCCTTCCATGTTTCCGGTATCTCCACTTTTTACCTGTGTTGCCATAAATTCCAGATCGGCGTAGGGCAGATGCAGTTGCTTTAATACAGCAGCTTGATTCTGTATTTTACACTCTACGGTTTGTTTCCAGAGCTGTTTTTTCAATGGCTCGGAGGCGTCAATCTGATACCGGGCTTTTTCCGAAAGGGTATCATTATCAGCCATGGGAAGCGTGATACCTGTGGGATGATGCTTGGCATCGCACCAAATGATGGCCGAGTTATTGGCGATGAGTTTTTCACAGAGATCATGCGTGACTGTAATCTGCCGGTGGTCGATGATTACCATGCCAATGTCCTCAATGGGAAAGGTGTTCTCCACATCCTTTTTAAAATGACGTGGCAAAATGGCACTTTTGTCCACTTCAGGGTAGCGAAGCACCAGCTGTTCATTTCGCATAGAAAGATAGGCTGGATTGCCAAAATAGAGCGTGCGTTTAATCATATTTGTAATGACTTTATTATAAAGTCATTACAAAGGTTGTGCCAAAGGATATTATTCAATATCTCCTAATCTTGATACTGTCAATAAAAAACATTTATCTTTAATAGTTTGTGACTTATCAAATCCTTCTGAAATAATTGGTCTTTCAGATTTATTATTTGTTCCCATTTCATTTTTTATAATTTCTTTAGAATAATTATGAGGAACGAAATGTCCTTCTCCACTGGTACAGCTCACAAATCTGTAATATTCTATTTTATTAAAGATATTTTTTATTGATACAATATCATTTGGACTCAACAAAAAAAGTAATCCATTATGGTTTTTATTTTTTTCAGGCACTGGACTTAGACCTTGCTTTTGTCTCTCAATAACTTCATTTAGTGGGATAGTTTCAAAACTTCTTTTTCCTTCTTCATTTTGATAAATTGCAAAAAACAGATTTGTGCCTTTAGCCGCTTCTACATATTTATCTTTCTTGTTTCCGGTTTGTCCAAGAGGAAATTTACTGCCCATTTCAAAAATTCTAACTTTTTTGATGGGTTGATGATATTTACCGTCATTAAAATCTTTGATGTTCTTATTCATATCTTCAATACCTTCAGGCGTAAACGCTAATTCCGCAAAACCTCCTTTATAATTTAGGTAATTTTTTAAAATTTTCTGAATTCCGGTATCTGTAATTGATTCAATGGTTTTTAAATTAAAAGAGGTATCCAACGACTTACGAGTTGCAGTAAGTATTTTCCCTTTAGGTACTTTAACTCTTGGAAGATTCACTAAGCCAGATACGGTATCCTTATGCAATGATTTCCTTATTGCCCAATTCATGCCCTTTTGATCTACTTTCTCTTTGGTTTTGAGCCCTTCAACTTCTATGTATTTGAAATATCTATTGGAAGCTTTATTGATTACCCGATTGTTTTTCTTAAAGCTGACTATTATTTTTTCCAGCTCACTTTTGGCACTTTGGGTTAAATCTTCCCAAGGTTTTTTAAAAATCCATTTATAGTCATTGGCAGAATCACCATTGAATTTTTTATAACACAATATATTTCTTAAATCTTCCCTGATTTTTTGTTTCTCGTCCGCTGACTTTCCTTTTCTGAGAGCATGTTCATTATTCATAAAATTCACATGTCCGCGGGTTGTACAAGCAATTACCAAAGCGTCCATTGCATGATGTCTATGGTCAATTCTCTTTCTTGAAAATCCTTTTGAAAACTCTATAGGGACTGTTGGTAAAAGTTTTTGGTGGTTGTCATTCCAGACTGTAAAAGCATCTGTTTTTGTGATTTCGTTTAGCCTAACAAATCTTGGAAGTATTAAATCATTCCAAATATCGTTAAAACCCCAGTCTTGCTTTAATGTGTCTGTGATTTTACCATTTGCAGGAATTATATTTTTAGAATTTATTCCTTCATCTTTTATATTTTCTCTAACAATATTTGAAAGCAATTGAGTGACATATTTGCTTATGTATCGGGTATCATTCATTTGTCTCTCAATCATTTTTTCCGGTATTTCCTCCATTAAGAGTTTGTTTCTTTTGCTTCTGCTTTTTTCATAATGCTGTTTAACAAAATCCTGATATTCAGAAACCTCTAAAATTCTAACTAATTGACCTTTACCAAGGTCCACGGTTTCTCCATGATGATTTTTGATAAATTCCAGACCCGTTTGATTGTCTTTTAATTTATTAACGGCCGATTCACATATAACTTTGTTGCTGAAGCTATCATCAAAATACCGGCTTTGTGGTATAATATGTTCAATTTCAAAATCAGAAGAAAAAAGTTTGCTTAATGGAATTACCCTTCCGGTGTATGGAGATCTGTAACGTTGTTCGAGCCATAATTTATAACGAACCAATTCAGTTTTTGAAGGTTGTGCTGTTTTACTGATTTTTGAAATATCTTCAGGTACAGGGTCGTATATGAACAGGTCATTTTCAGCATCATACTTCTCTTCGTTATTTAGGGCATACTCTTCAAAAATTTTAAGAGCCTCTTGTTGGTTGGGAGAATATGGCCTTACATTTTGAATATGTTTATCTTCAAACAACTCAGCCAATAAGGCCTTTATTCTAAGATTAGTATTTTCATTTTCAGTAACCTGGTTTGTAATATTCTTTCTGTCTTCTGCCGTATTTTTCATTTCCCGACCTAATTCAATATGAATCTCATTGAAAAAGTCTTTTGCTCCATTTCCATACTTATTCCAAATATCTTTCACTACTCTTAATGTCTCTGTGAGTACTTGTTCTACAATAGGATTTCGTAGGGAATGTTGTCTGAACTCTTTCAGAAATTGATCAATATCAGCTGCGTCATTCCACTTTTCAGTATTTGATGCTTCAGAATGGCGGTCATAAACAATATATTTTGCCAACCAATCCGGTAATCCCTGAAAATCAGTTTCATTTCCAAGATTTCTGGCTTTTTCTCTTACTCTATCTTTTATGCTTTCATCATATTCTCCAGTAATAATTTTTGAAATTCGTTCAATGGTATTTTTATCAATATTATTCCGTTTCCAATATTTCCCGATTCTCATCAAAGGCAAGAGTTTCTTAATGGCTTTCTCAGAATAGGAACCATATTCACTTTTGAATGGAGGAAACCGTTTGAATACTTCAAAAAAATCGTTTTCCGGCAGGCTGTGTTTTTTGGCAAATGTCTTTAGTGCTTTTTCAAATTCTATTTTATCATTTACAGAATACAAAATATGCCATAGGTTTTGTTCAAGTTCCGAAGAGAGAAAATCATCTGATGTAATTCCAATTTTAGAAAGCCTGTTTTGAATCAGGGTACGGGTTTCATTACATGGATACTTTTTATCTTTAACAAAATTCCATCTGTACTTTTCAATTTCCACGGATAAGGCTTTTGATTTTAATCCTTTTTCTTCCAATAAAAATTTCAAAAGTGGTTTCTCTTCAATTTCTTTTCTGGAATTTAAAAAATCAAATAATCTTTCAAAGCTTTCACTAGTATTAAGGAAATAATTGGTTACATTGAGTTCGTCCTCGTTTCTAAAAATAGATAAATCAGACATCCATTTCCAAATTCTAAATTCTTGAAAATACGGATTGGACCTATGAATACATTTAAGTGGTTTTAAAGCTTGCTTACCATTCGCACTTGTTATAAGTTTTCCATTTTCATCTTTTATGGGGCGATACTCAAGACTACAATTACTTATTGAGGATTTTTGACTCCTAAGAGGTCTTTGATAAAAAATAATATCTTCAACAAATAGATGGGTAAAATCTTTTTGTGTCAGAATAGCTTGCTGAGAATCATTATTTCTGTATAACTCTCTTATAGCATCGCTCAATAAATCCTCGTTGTTAAGTTCTGAATAAAATTCTTTTTGCTTATTCAGAATTTGTATGAGTTCATCTTTGTAAAACTTTCTTTCTATGGTTCTTACCAGCTTACCTTTTATTTTTTGTTTAGGATTTATTAACAATTCTTCAAAAATGAATTCTCCGACGCTTTTTTTAGAGTTTTCAATTTCTTTTTCCGTTTTCTTTTTCAGCAAAGTCCAGTCATCTTCACTTGGTGCCCTAAAACTTCTCTTTTCTTTACCTTCCTTATCTTTGACAACTGAGCCATCTTCAGCCACCTCAGTAGTGACAATAAAGTCTTTTACTTTATCTTTCCAATCAAAAATCGGATTTTTGCTTGCTCTTCTATAAATCCAACCATTTTCTAATATAACCGAATACCATATTTCAGGTTTGCCTTTTTGGGGTTCATCTGCAATAACATCAGCAACTTTTAGTGTATAAAACTCAACCTCCTTGTTTTGTTTTTCTTCTTCCTCCTCGCCTCTTAATTGGTAATATCCTCTCTTTTGGTTAAAATTCAATATTATCCACGCCAGTTCATTTTTTTTGATTTGAGCTGTAATAGCCTTTTTTCTCAAGTAATATATTGTCCAATCATGTGGTATTTTACAGGGCTTTCCATTTTTGTCAATCAGTAATTCTGGGTTAGTCTTTTTGAATTCAGAAATCATTTCCTCAAAAGATTCCAGAAATAGAAATTTTCCTTCATCATAAGCAATTTTAGGTTCAGAATGGTTTTTGAATTTCCCTAAACGTTTTTCGAAGTCAATCTGGCTAGAATAATGCTCAGGCAGGAAATTCATTAAATTTAAGACTCTATGAAGTCTTTCTCTTCTAAGCAAAAAACGTTCTCTTAATCTTCTAACACCTCTAAGGCTTGTTCTTTCTGCTGTTTGAGAAATAGAATTTCCTTTACCAAACTCCCCTAAAATATCCTGAGACATCGGTATAATTCTGCTTCCCATTCCAAGAATCTTGCCGGTGCTGTTTTCAAAGTCTTGATTAATAAGTGCCCATCCGATAGAGTTGGTGCCAAGGTCTAATCCTAGAATTGTTTTCATTTTTTTGAGGGATAAGTTTATTTGTGTTAAATAAAGAAATTAAAGCTAATAAAAATTTATCATTTTTTGTAGGATTTAAAAAAAATGCTAATAAATTTACAATACGAAAGCAAATCACAATAAGGATTATTCCGTTGTGAAAACATTCAAGGCGGGGCAACTCGCCTTTTTTTATTGCCACTATTTCTTAAAAGCTAAAAAGCTTTACTATATGAATCAAGTTTCACAAATCTTATTCAACATATAATTTACTTGATTCAACATTCACCAAATCTAATTCAACATATAATTTACTTGATTCAACATTCGCTGAATCTAATTTGATAAATGTTTTACTAGATTGGGTATATGTCAAATTTAATTCAACATATAATTTACTTGATTCAACATTCACTGAATCTTATTGGCTATGTGTTTTACTTGATTCGGTTTATGTCAAATCTTGTTTGAAATGTTTTTTGCTTAATAAGCAATGTCTTTTGGCTTAGAACAAACATCCGTTGCTTAGTAACGAACGTTTGTTGGCTTGTAAGAAACAAGCGTTGCTTTATAATGGATGTTTGTTGGCTTATAAGAAACATCTTTTGCTTTGTAAAGAATGTCCGTTGGTTTACAAGAAACATGCGTTGCTTTATAACGGATGTTTGCGGGCTTATAAGAAACATCTGATGCTTAGTAATGGACTATTGTTGGCTTATTAAAAATGCTTTTGCTTGATTTTTTTGGGGGACTACTAAAGGGGATAGTCAATGAACATTCTGAAGGAAAATCTAATTAATCACGGACTTAAATTTCTATCTTTTGAGCTGATATAATAATAAGAAGAAAGTCTAAGGCTTGCCCCGGTTTTTTTGTTATCCAGCCTTGTTTTTTTACTTTTACAAACAAAACCATTTTCAATGCGAATACTATTTACCGGAGGGTCAGGAAAGGCGGGGAGGCATGTGGTGCCTTATTTGATAGAGCAGGGGCATCAGGTGCTCAATGTGGATCTTACCCCACTGCATCATCCGGGGGTAGATAATCTCATCGCTGACATCACCGACTCCGGGCAAATGTTTAATGCCATGAGCTCCTACACCGGCCTGCATGAGCTGGAGGGCGGCGAGGGCATCCCTAAGTTTGATGCCGTGGTGCATTTTGCAGCTGTGCCGAGAATACTAATCAAACCCGACAACGAGACTTTCAGAGTCAATACTGTGGGTACTTACAATGTGATAGAGGCAGCGGTGAAGCTGGGCATAAGGAAGATCATCATCGCCTCCTCGGAGACGACCTACGGTATCTGTTTTGCCGATGGCCTCACCGACCCCAAAGTGTTGCCGCTCGAAGAAGACTATGACGTGGACCCCATGGACAGCTATGGCTTGTCGAAAGTGCTCAACGAAAAAACGGCCCGGAGCTTTCAGCTACGCTCGGGCTTTGATATTTATGCCCTGCGTATCGGCAATGTGATTGAGCCGCACGAATATCAGGAGCTGTTTCCACATTATTTCAAACACCCGGAGGTACGCCGCCGTAATGCGTTTTGTTATATTGATGCCCGTGACCTTGGGCAGATCGTGGACCTTTGTCTGAAAAAAGACGGGCTGGGTTATCAGGTTTTCAATGCCGGCAATGACCACAACGGTGCCATCCTGACCAACAAGGAATTGCTCGAAAGGTTTTTCCCCAATGTACCCCTCAGCAGAGAGCTGGATGAATATGAGGCTTTGTTTTCCAACCGCAAGATCAGGGAGGTGCTGGGCTTCAAAGAGCAGCACAACTGGCGGCAATATGTAAGTATTTAGATGAGTGGCAGGCAGTTTATAGTATCCAACGCCTTTAAGTTTACAGGCCTCAGCCTGGTGTTGTTCCGTATCAATCTCCTGCAGATTTGAGCAGCGTTTTTGCTCAAAGCCCCCTCCTGCGACGTTAAATTCGACGATTTTGAAGTCGTAGCCCCCTCCAATGAAGTCAAATTCAGCGATATTGAAGTCAAATGACCCTCCTTCGATGTTAAATTCGGCGAATATGAGATCAAATTACCCCCCTGCGAGGTTAAATTCGACGATTTTGAGATCAAATGACCCTCCTATGAAGTCAAATTCGGCGAAATCAAAGTCAAATTCGGGGGATTTGAGATGTACTATGCCGAAATCTTACCCATAAAATACCTCTGAGCTTTTCACTCCTTGCCCGCAGACATTTCAATTTGACTTGCAGCTTTTCCACTTGGGTAAATAGCTTTTTCCTTTTTTTATGAAGCTTTTTCCATTTTGCTTACAGCTTTTTCCATTTTGCTTACAGCTTTTACACTTTTGTGTGAAGCTTTTTCACTTTGTCTTACAGCTTTTACCTTTTGGTATACAGCTTTTACCTTTTGGTATACAGCTTTTACACTTTGTCTTACAGCTTTTACATTTTGGTATATAGCTTTTTCCTTTTGGATGAAAGCTTTTACACTTTGTCTTGCAGCTTTTCATTTTTGCTTCTAGCTTAAATATTTCCCCAAAACCTCAGCTGATGGAAAAATACCCCGATGTGGAAAAATACAAGCTCAGTATCGATCTGGTGTAGTAACCCCAAAAATGTCATAGCGTACTTTCTGTTTTTTACCAGATATCAACTGTATGCAGATTCAGGGGCTTTTTTTCATTTAGAATTATTTTAGCATTTAATCAAAACTAATAAATTGCTTCAATTTAATAATAATGGGTATTTTTGGGCATAAATGGGTGTCGTTTTAAAAATGAGGTTGTTATTTGGCAAGGCAGGAAATCTAAAAACTTCAACAAACAATGCAGGATAAACTATTTGAATTTATATCAAAATACATCACGCTGAATGAGGATGAGAAGAATGCATTACTTTCTTTAGATCTGTTTCATTCCGTAAAAAAAGGAACGGTTCTACTCAGAGAAGGACAGCAATCACTGGATAGCTATTTTGTATTAAAAGGTTGTTTCAGGGTTTATTATATCATTGACGGAGAAGAAAAAACCACGGCTTTTTATACCGAACTTGATGCCTTTACCCCTCATTGTGCTATAAATAAAACTTCTTCAGACTATTATGTAAGTTGTGTGGAAGACAGTATTCTACTGATTTCGAATGCTGAAATGTCTGTGGAGGTAAACCGTAAATTCCCGAAGTTTGACATCATGTGCAGAATGTTATCTGAAGAATTGCTGGCCAAACAACGCATTGATTTTGATGAGTTTAAGACTTCATCGCCCGAACAACGCTACCTTAATTTATTACAAAAAAGACCTGATCTTATTCAACGGGTCCCACAACACCAGCTTGCGAGCTATTTAGGTATAAAACCCCAATCTTTAAGCAGGTTAAGAGCCAGAATCCTTGAAAAAAAGATATAAGCTGTATTTCTTAACTTAAGTGAACGATTTGTAAAATCTCCCCAATCTACTTTTGCAGTATCATTTTACATCAGCAATAATTGATATGCAAAAGAAAATTTTACAGTTTGTACTTGCCATATTGCTGGCAAGCGGTTTACAACTGAAAGCACAGCCTACCAGGCAGGACAGCACCTTTAAAAAGTGGTTTGTTGGGAGTACCCTCTATTTGTTAGGTAATTTAGATAAAACCAATAACCCGGAGTATATACAATTAAATGCAGGATATAGGATCACCTCAAAGGATGTGGTTTCCTTTAGATTTAAAAGATCCATTTATGCCTGGCCAATAGGCATCCCTTTTGGGTCATCATCTTTTGATGCTCCCGGAAAAAACTATCCCGGACACGCCCGCATACTTGCACCTACCTTAGGATACCAACGGTTTTGGTGGAGAGGAGCCTTTACGTCAGTTCAGGCAATGAATGCTTTTGAAAAATATATTGATGAGCATAAAAAGAAGATTGGAAATGGATACACCTTATATCTGGACTCCTATTTAGGTTACCAGTTTAAGTTTTTTAAAAACCGCTTCTTTTTTGAACCGGCAATAGGAATTAGTTACTGGCCTTTAAGAACTAATGTTCCGGAATCATTTAAAGCAGCAGAGAAAAAATGGCCTAACTACTTTATTCAGCCCGGGTTCGATTTTGGGTTTAATTTTTAGGATTCTCACCGGGAAAATAAACGAGCAACAATAAGCAGGTTATTGAAGAATAAATCCGGGATTAAGAATTTTTGAAAAAAGCAAAGCGTAAATTATCCTTGACTTAAGGGAACGCATCGCAGCTTTTCATCAATCTACTTTGGAGGAAGATTTTAACATTAATTGAAGTCAATATGCAAAAGAAAAATCTATGGTTTGCACTTGCCCTGGTGTTGGTAAGTAGTATAAAGGGGAACGCACAATATGCCGAAACAGACAGCACCTATAAAAAGTGGTTTGTAGGGTCTTCTTTATTTGTTTTATTTGGGAATTTTGATACCGAAAATCCTCCCAATTTTGTTCAACTCGATATTGGTTACAGGCTCACAGGCAAAGACGTAATCAGATTCTCTCCCAAGACCTGGAAATATGCCTGGCCCAATGGCATCCACCCATTTTTTAACAAAGCCTACAAAAAGCCCGAAGAAAAATTTCCGGGCTATGTACGTGAATTTGGAGTTACGGCATCCTATACCCGATTTTTTTGGAAAGGCTGGTATGCCCAGCTTGATGTAATGCCTGCCTATCAGATTTTTGCGAATGATAATCATAAAAAAATAGACCAAGGTTTTCAGGTCTTCAATTCCTATCGTTTCGGTTATCATATCAAACTCTTTAAAGATAAGTTTTTCTTTCAACCCTCCGTTTGTATGACTCATCGAGCGTTTCATACCCGGCTGCCTGATGGATTTAAACAATTAGATGACAAATGGTCTAAATTCATCTTTCCTGAGCCGGGACTTAATATCGGATTTAATTTTTAGCAGAAAATTATGAATACTCAGAAAACACAGGAGGATCTCACGGTCAATGTAAAATTGAAGCTGGCTGCACTATGGACGAGCTTTATGTTTCTCTACAGCTATGTTGATTATTTCCACTTATATATGCCGGGTATGATAGAAGATATTCTGAAAGGTAAGGCATATGTATTTGATATTACCCAGGGCTTTATTTTGATGGCACTCGTCTTTGCTTCAATTCCTATAATTATGATTTTTCTCTCAGTTGCACTGCCTGCCAGGATAAATCGCCCAACAAATATTATCCTGGCCACCGTCCTGATTCCCTATATGTTGTTTAATCTGGCGGGAGTGGCATGGATGCACATGGTGTTGGGTGCTGTGGTAGAAGTCATACTTCTGGGTCTGATTATACGTTATGCATGGAAATGGCCTTGTATTGAAACTGAAATTAATTCGGGAATTGAGCAGTAGCTTTGACAATAAAAATTTAACTAAAAGGATATTAATCAAGCATCATAATATGAAACTAATTAAGCCAGTCAATTACTTATTAATTTTTCTTTTGACCTTATTTATGGTTAGCCAAAAGGTTTCGGCACAAGCCTTAAAGAAGAGAATTGACAAAATAATACTATCGGAAATAAAAGACAAAAATGGTCCGGGGGGTGTTTTTATGGTTGCAAAAAATGGAAAACCTATTTATAAAAAAGCATTTGGTAAGGCAAATATAGAATTAGATGTAGATTTAAAGACTGAGAATGTATTTCAGCTGGGTTCCATGACCAAACAATTTACAGCAATAGCCATTTTAATGTTGGAGGAACAAGGCAAAGTCAATACCAAAGATAGCATTTCAAAATACATACCTGACTATCCTAATGGTAATACACTTACGATTCATCATTTATTAACGCATACTTCAGGAATAAAAGATTTCACCAAAATGAAGTCGCTGAAAGAAATTGCCCAAAAAGAAATGACGCCAAAAATGATGGTTGACTTTTTTAAGAATGAACCAGTGGACTTCGCACCCGGTGAAAAATTTGATTACAACAATTCCGGGTATGTTGTGTTGGGGTATATTATTGAACTTGTCTCAGGTGAAACTTACGAAGATTTTGTGGGGAAGTACATTTTTCAAAAACTGGGTATGAGTCAATCACGCTATGCCACTGACCGGCAAATAATATTAAACAGGGCCTATGGTTATCAAAAAAAGGAAAGTGGATATGTCAATAAAACCATTATCAATTTTAGTGTTCCCTATTCATCCGGAGCTTTAATGTCAACCCTTGACGACATGCTGAAGTGGCAAACCGCCTTAAATAATGATGTATTGTTAAAATCAGAAAATTCTAAAAAAGCATTTACCAGATATAGTCTAAATAATAATCAGGAAATTACCTATGGCTATGGCTGGCATTTAAGAGATATTAATGGTGTGCCTACGAGAGAGCACGGAGGAAGTGTCTTTGGATTTAAAACAATGGCCGTATATATTCCAGGTGAGGATATTTATGTGATTGGCCTGACAAACTGCGATTGTAATTCACCTACTAAAATTATCCAGGAAATTGCCAAATTGGTTTTAGATTCAAGTGACAGAAAGTAACCCAGCATTCGCGAATACAGAGATACAGTAACGAATAGGAGTGGGGTCAATTTTAGCTGTTAAATCTTCTCTTATTCATAAACGTAAACGATTGATATTATGATTAAAATTTCAACCTTTCTTTTTGTATGGACAATTTTTATTGCCACCATCGCTTGTTCCCAGAAAAAATCCTTCAAACAACCCATAAGCCGCACAGAAGAGGTAATAATTGATAATAAAAAATTTGAAGCTTACGAAGGTTTTATAGACGTGCCTGAAAACTACGAAACAGGAAACTCTCAAAGAATTCAGATACCCGTATTTATCATAAAATCTTCCAATAGAAATCCTCAGGAACCCGTTTTTTGGCTTGATGGTGGACCCGGAGGAAGCAACATTGTAACCCGAAGGAAAATAGATTTGCCTTCTGCTGCAAGCACCCTGCAAAACCACGATTTTGTATGTGTAGGCTATCGTGGGGTGGATGGTTCGGTTAAATTAGCATCTGAGAAACTTACCAAAGCATTTAAAGGATTGGATAATAAATTATTAAGTGAAAAATCAATAAAAAATATTAAAGACAGAATAACAGATTATAAAAAGGAATTAAAGGAAAAAAACATTGACATCAACAATTACAACATTCTGAATGTAATTGAGGATATGGAGACGGTCAGGAAACAAATGGGATATAGAAAAATAAATCTGCTCGCCGTTAGCTACGGTACACGTATTGCTTTGCTCTACAGCTATAAATACCCGGAAATTATCAATCGGACTTTAATGATAGGAGCAACACCGCCCGGGTATTTTTTAGCAAGACCCGAACAATCAGAAGAAGTGATTGAAAAATACGATCAGGTTTATAAAGAACAAACAAATACCCACTTTTCTATACAAGAGGCAATGAAAACGGCTTTTGAAAATTTGCCGAAAAGATGGTCTGTATTTAAATTAGATGCCGATAAAATAAAAGCAGGTACCGTAAATGCTCTGTATAATGTGGGTTTTGCTGTCTCAGTTTTTGATGCGTACCAAAAAGCAGCACTGAATAAAGATTACAGTGGCCTGTTTATGCTGCAGAAGCTTTCGGATATAAGCCACCCCAAAGTCATGGGCGACGTGTATGCCAAAACGGTAAGTGCCGATTGGGAAAATGACAAAGATTATGAAAAGGAAATTAGAAACAGCAAGACAATTTTAGGCGGGAACCTATCTTTATTATATGCAGCAACTGCCAAAGAATGGAATATGGAAAGTATCCCGTCTATCTATCAAAAGTGTCAGAATTCTAATACAGAAACTTTAATCATCAGTGGGAATTTAGACCATAGAACGCCTCCGAATATCGTTGAGAAAGAATTGATGCCATATCTTGCCAGAGGCAGGCATATTATCCTGAAAAATAGTTCGCATATTGATATCTTGTCGATTGTGATGAAAAACCAAACCCTGCTTCAAAACTATTTCAACGACGGCAAAATAGACGAAACTAAAATAGAAGTTCCTGAAAAAGTGGATTTTACTCCTAAATTAAAAATGAGCAAAACTAAAATATTTCTGTTTGGGATTGTGAAATAATGCATTGAAATAACGGGTTATTGCCCATAATGTAAAAATTAATAAATGAGAATAATAGCAACAATTTTAACTCTTTTTACTACCTCATTAAGCTTTGGACAAAGGTCGATCCAATTTGCTGATTCTCTGCGACAGGTCTGTAAAATTCCGGAGATTAGCTATGCTGTAGTTGACCCAAAATCCATATTGGAAATTGCGGCATTAGGACTACATTCCGTTGACTTGCCGGATCAGGCCACATTAAATGACCGGTTTCACATTGGCTCAAACACCAAAGCAATGACTGCCTTTATGATTGCCAAATATGTGGAAAAAGGAAGGTTGAAATGGACAACCCGATTCTTTGATTTGTTTCCTGAATGGAAAGAAAAAAGCAAACCCGAATATTCAGAAATTACATTACAGGAATTATTATCACATCGGGCAGGTATATGGCCATTCCAGGGAGAAGGCGATCCAACTATACCCGACTTCAAAGGAACCAACCCGGAAAAAAGAAAGCAATTTGGCCAGTTTGTGTTAACCTTAGACCCTGTAAACCCCGATGAACCTAATGCATTCATTTATTCCAATGCCGGATATACACTGGCTACATTAATGCTGGAAAAGGTATCAGGTAAAAGTTGGGAGCAGTTGGTTGAAAAAGTATTCAATGAGGATTTAAAGCTGAATGTAAAATTATCATGGCCGGAAAACCAAAAACAAAAAGATACCTGGGGTCATCAATCCGAAAACGGCAAACTCATTCCTGTTCCGTCCACCGTTGATTATCATTTAGATTATACAGAACCGGCTGGCGATATCAATATCAAGTTGCAAGACTTTGCAAAGTTTATCCAATTGAATTTACAAGGGTTATCGGGGCATAATAATTATCTAAATGCAAAAACATACCAGTTTATTCACAAAGGATTTGAAAAATATTCTTTGGGCTGGTATAATATTGTCGAAAACGAACAAGAACTATCCGTACATTCGGGGACGGGTGCATTTACTTATTTCACTATTGTGCACATCGACAGGTTAAAAAATAGGGCCTACATCATTTTTACAAATTCATTTAATCAAGACACGCAAAATGGGGTAAGGCTATTGATGAGGAGGTTAAAACAAAATTACGAGTGAAAATAAGATTTTTGGGCGAACCAATTTTTATTTATTTAAAACCAGAATTTAAAAACAACTATTACATGAAAAATCTTAAAATATTATTAACGCTTTTGGTCTTTTCTTCAAAGCCCATATTCGGTCAAAAGATGGATACCCTTCTGATAAATCCTGAAAATCTAAAAATAGACCAACTCCAGATGGGTAAATCACAGTATTTGGTATATGTTCTCAATGATAAAAATGCACCCAAATCAAGTATTCAAATCTGGAGCATCGAAGTGAAGAAAGAAACCTACAAAGACCAAAATGCCATTACAATTTACCAAAACTGGGAGGGAAAAGATACCATTATACATACCGCAAAGTCTGTTTCTTTGGCTGGAAATTTTAAGCCGGTTTACCATGAAAGTTGGTGGAATAAAAGGGGGAAACAAGTTTTTAAAGAAGATGAAAAGAAACTTTGGATCAACAATCTCGAAGTAAGTTCCGGAGAGACGGACAAACAAAAAAAATCTGTATATAACTCTTTTGTTTCAGCGAAAGATTATTTTCTTAATTGGCATCTGGACTTGGAGGTTTTTAATATGCTTCCTTTAAGAAAAAACTCAACATTTCTGATTCCTTTTTATGAGTTTGGATACGATAAACCACGGAATATTCCTTATACCGTTATAGCTGAAGATGATTTGATTTTTAATGGACAAAAAATAAAATGCTGGCTCTTAAAACATGAGGAAAAAGGAAACAGAGAGCTCTTTTGGATAAGCAAATCTTCTCAAGAGGTTCTGAAAATGGAACAGCTGATCAATGACAAAATGTATAGATATAAGCTAAAACTAATACATTGAACGGCCTCTCGGGAATTTATTCAGACAAATTTTGAGTATAAAATTTAGGGCTTTCATTCATTGCCTCACACTAAAAGAAGCCCTTTGGCCAAAGTAATATTTAACCGCAGTTTTGGTTTGAGGTTTTAAATAATCCATGTCAAAAAAGTATAAATTTAAAGATTGATTTTACTTAAAAGCATTTCTTCCCTGGCGGGCAAGATGTCAAGAGAAAAATTGATTTCGAAAATCCCAAAAATCTATAGGCCGAAAAAGAAAAATCACTAATTTTGATTACTAAGAAATCAAAACACGGGATCAATGAGACAAATATTTACGGAAATAACTTTTCATAGTTTAAGTGCTCATTTTCAGTCGATTATTTCATTTCAGTGATTAGGTGCAAATGAAATATTTAGCAAATCTAAAAATGGATTCGGTAGATCTGGATGGTTACAATCCACCCTGCTCATAAAAGCAAAAACATAACAGCAATGATAAAATTAGAAGATTTTGGATACAATTACAAACTCCGGAAATTAAGCATTGAGAATAAGCTGTCAGACTTTGAGATTGGCAGAGTCATTGCCGAACATAAGGAAAGATATATTGTAAAAACTGAAAACGGTGAATATGAAGCTGAAATAACCGGAAATCTAAGATTTTCGGCAAAAAGCCGGATAGATTTTCCTGCAGTTGGGGATTGGGTTGCATTGACAACATACGATGCTGAATTTTCGGTAATCCATAAAATACTGCCGAGACTATCAATGATTACAAGACAAGCCGTTGGTCAATTTGGAGAAATACAAATAATAGCTACCAATATTGATTATGCATTTCTGATTCAGGCCGTTGACAGAGACTTTAATATCAACAGACTTGAAAGATATCTGACCATATGTTATTCGTCAAAAGTAAAACCGATAATAGTATTGACGAAAACTGATTTAATTAGTGAGCAAAAGCTTACTGAAATTACTGACAGTATTAAACATCGAGTAAAAGACATTGCCGTTTTTGCGATTAGTAACGAAACTCAGGATGGTTACGAAGCCCTGAAAATGACCATTGAAAAAGGCAAAACCTATTGTATGCTTGGTTCATCAGGAGTGGGAAAGTCAACATTATTGAACAACCTCTCAGGGAAAGCTTTAATGAGAACAGATTCAATAAGCCATAGCACAAATAAAGGAAGACACATAACAAGTCACAGGGAATTAATTGTTCTTGAAAATGGCGGAATTCTTGTTGACAATCCGGGAATGAGAGAAGTAGGAATTGCGGACACATCAAGTGGACTAGAGACCACGTTTGACAGAATTGTCCAGCTTTCTCTAGATTGCAGATTTAAAGATTGTACACATATTAGTGAAATCGGTTGTTCGGTAATTGAAGCAGTTGAAAACGGAGAAATTGACAAAAAATCGTATGAAAACTATCTGAAAATGGAGCGGGAAAAAGCACATTTTGAATCAAGCGTTGAAGAGAGACGAAAAAAAGATAAAGAGTTCGGAAAAGTGCTTAAAAACTATAAAAAAAATATGAAGAGAAATATATTTTGAACTTTAATTGAGAGATATAAATAGATCTGACAACTGATATTAAACCCGCTATTAAATAAAAAAATGTAAAACAGGATTTAGGAATCTGGCGTATTGCATTGCTCAAAAGAGTGTTTTTGTGTGCTTTTCAAATATTCTGACAGACAATACTAATCTGTTTTCTTTTAGGTATTGAATTTGGTTTTATATCACTTATAGGATGATTGACCAATATCATCCAGTTTTCAAAAAGCTTAAGTCCTAAAATTCATCCGGATTTTTTACCTCCATAACATATTTTCTTTAGTATTGAAAAGTCTGTTCTTCAGGTTATTGTCATTCAAACCAACATTTAAAACAACACCCCGTCCAAGAGAGTAGGGAAGTGCGGTTTTCGGATATTACTTTTCAGAAATAACCATAATACCAGCACTGTTGCATACAGTATAGAAGAGGCGTCTTTTGCCATAAAATAAAAAAAGCAAAGGGTGGTATCTAATAACCTCAAAATCTGCATCTGGTAAATAAATCATAATTTAAACCTTTCATTTTTATGCAAACCATTTCAGTAAAACAATGGCATCTTCTGGCCGTTTATTGCGGCATAGCGGCATTTCTATCCTATTTTCTGGCTGCTTTTGCCCCTTTTCCTGATAAGGTGGCTTTGCTACTGGCTTTTGCTTTCGGGCCGCTTTTTATGCTTTCTTCTCTGGGTCTTTTTTATCTGCTGAAGCCCTGGAAAGATTCCATTAACCTCAGGATCGCTGTCCTTTTCAATATTGTGGCTACGGCCATCCTCACCATGATGTTGGTGGTGCAGCTTGCAGGTCAGGAATTCCATCGGCAATACAAAGCTGCCGATCGGGGCAGTGTTTCGGAAGAACAGCTGAAATGGATGTATAAAGAGGTCAATTCAGTACAGTTAGGCATGGACATTGCCTGGGATATATTTATTTCACTGGGCACATTCTTTTTGGGGTGGGTGATGCTAAAACACCCTAAAACCAACAGAATTATCGGTATTTTAGGGATGCTTTTTTCGGTGCTGTTGCTGGGTTTTAATCTCACTTACTTTCCTTCACCGCCCGTGGAGGTTGGTTCCATCGATTTTGGTCCTTTTGTGGCTTTGTGGTATTTGGTATTGATGGGATGGCTGGCCGTTAAACATAAGAGATTCAATGGGGTGGAGGCTTTAGGAAATTAAGGAAGGCTCTTAATGGGTTGCTTAAGTAAAAACAACGGATTCAATATTTTGACATCAATAAAAATGTAGAGGGTTGATTTTCTTAAATTTCTAAAAATGAAAATGCCTTTTAATATTTATTCCGGAAATATGCTTTAATTGCGGGGTAGTTTTGTGAAAATCAGCAAATCGGAAGTTTATGAATAATGACTATCTGGAAAGCGTAAAAAAGCAATTTGAGTATTACAAAATGCTTGGCGAAAAAACTTTCGCTCAACTCACCGACGAGCAGCTCTTCCTCCAAATCAATGAAGAAAGCAATAGTATTGCGACAATCGTAAAGCATTTATGGGGCAATATGCTCTCGCGATGGACTGATTTTTTGACTTCTGACGGAGAAAAAGAATGGCGAAACAGAGATGCGGAATTTGAGAATGATATAGTTGACAGAGCCGGGCTCCTGGCAAAATGGAATGAAGGCTGGGCTTGCTTGTTTCATACCCTCAGTAGCCTGACCGAAAGTGATTTGTCGAAGGAAATTTACATCAGAAATCAGGGTCATACGGTAACGGAAGCCATTAACCGGCAACTCGCCCATTACCCTTATCATGTTGGGCAGATGGTGTTTCTTGGTAAATTTTTCTGTAACCAAAACTGGACTTCTCTTTCCATCCCTAAAGGAGACTCGAAGGCATTCAATGCCGGGAAATTTGCAAAACCAAAACAAAAACAACACTTTACGAACGAATTATTGAATAAAAAATAACGCTTGGATTATGCTTGGAATGTTTATTCCGGTTATGTTAATGGTAATTTTTACAGTAGGTTTTTTTACCGCCTTTTGATTGAGAAAGATTTAAAACGTAACCTAACCAACCTCTATTTGGGATTAACATTTTCGGGCATGTGGCTTTTGATTTACTTTGTTTTGCTGAAAATTTAGTATGTTTTTGCTTAAACAAATAAAAGAAACATCCTAAAACTGTATGTTGAAAATTGTCAATCCATTAGTTCGTCAATGGTCGGATTATGGTATAGTCCAAATGGAGGGTATTCCTGTTTTAACAGGTGCTCCTATTTTTATTCCGGAGGTTTTTCTTTAGTAAAAAGATTTCATTCGTTTATAACGAAAGTTTTTTCTTTAGTAAAAAGATTTTATTCGTTTATAACGAAAGTTTTTTCTTTAGTAAAAAGATTTCATTCGTTTATAATGAAAGTTCTTTCTTTAGTAAAAAGGTTTCATTCGTTTATAACGAAAGTTTTTTCTTTAGTAAAAAGATTTCATTCGTTTATAATGAAAGTTATTTCTTTAGTAAAAAGATTTCATTCGTTTACAATGAAAGTTTTTTCTTTAGTAAAAAGATTTCAATACAATCGCCTATTGACTCACCCGTAAGACCATAAAAAAACGCCCTCTGAAAATCAGAAGGCGTTTGTCAGTAAATCTTAACTATTGGTTTTTATATATTCTAAGGATTTTCGTTTCCTTGTCGGTGGTGATTCTCAGATACCATATTTGAGACCGGAGATTTTGGGTATTGATTCTGACGCTTCCGTCATTTTCAACTTCATAGTTGAGATGATGTACATTCCCGATGCCGTCCAGAATACCTACCCGCTGTACTTTACCTTCAGGAATCTCCACTCTCAGGTAATCCAGCGTAGGGTTAGGGCCAAATTTCCATTCGCCTATCTTCTGAATGCCCTGCTGCGTCGTTTCAGGCTGGTTCACTTCTGCCAGAGGGGACTCCTCTACCGCTGCTTTTACGATGTTGTCACAGTTTACCTCCGAGCCATAAAGCTCCACATTAGCTCCGGCTGTTATCATTTTTCCTGCCAGTGTACCTTTGATAATGGTTTTGCTGGTAGCGGCGGCATCTTTGATTCCTATGTTCTCTTTGCAGTAGAAATAGCCATTCAGCTTACTGCCCGACAGCACATTCAGATTGTTGCCCATAAACAGACTAATTCCATTTGACGCTTCACCCAGCTGCACCTCTTCATCCAGTCTTATGAATTCTTTTACAGATACGGTAGATTTCCCGCTTACCTTCAGACTCGCCCCTTTTTTCAGTTTGAGATTCTTTATGTTAATCTGACCATTTGCCGACAAGGTCAGCGTTGCATTTTTGCCAACGACCACTCTCTTGAAATCGTTTTTGTCGCTGGTGCTTGTTTTATCGTCTTTGACTCTGAAGTTCTTACCTGAGCTGCTGGTGTTTTCCACAAAATCAAGGGGTGCCGGAGCGGTACCTTTAATCCAGTTGCCAAAGCTTCCCTGCAGGTTGTCAGATTTGAGGAATACCTCCTGACCGGAAGTGCTGACATTCTGAGCATTGATCATTTTGCCTGCCATATAGGTTCCAACGCCACCAAACTGAAGTGAGGTTCCGTTCAGGCTCACGCCTTCGGAGGCCAGCACACTGTAAGAGCATGAGCAATAACCCATGGCATCGCTTATTATGATTGTAGCTTGCGTACTGTTTACATTCCCCGACTTGTCAGTGGCAGTGATGGTAATCTTGTGCTCACCTTTGGTGCTGCAGTCAAAGGCAGTACCTGAAAGGGTCTGAGATACTACCTCACAGTTGTCACTGATTTTTTCTGCCAGATCTTTGACTTCAAGGTTTAGTTTTCCTCCTGTTCCCAGTGCAAAACTAAGATTGGATTTGACTTTTATCTGAGGGGCTATCTTGTCCAGAATCGTTACTTCTACTTCTGCTTTGGTCTGGTTGCCTGAGTGATCACTGACTACGATGCTGATTTTCTGACTTCCTAAATCAGAACAAGAGAATGCTGTTTTGGAGATCAGGGTCTCTTTAACGGCACAGTTGTCACTTGTATGATTGATGATATCTTCAGAAAGTAGTTTTGCATTGCCTGTTTCATCCAACGATAATTCTATTTTCCGGGTTTTTAAATCCAAAGCAGGAGCTAAGGTGTCAACCACCGTGATTGCCACCGAATCCACGGCTATATTTCCTGATTTGTCTTTTCCTGTAAATAGTACTTTCGAAGTGCCCAGATTGCTGCAGTCAAATGAAACTTTGGAAACAAAAATGGTATCCAGACTACAATTATCAGAAGAGCCGTCGTTGAGCATATCTGCGGTTAAATCCGCTTTTCCTTTCACATCGAGGTATAGTTTTGCCGCTTTGGTTTTTACTACCGGCCTGATGGTATCGATAATCGTTACCGGGAATGCAAAATTGGTACTGTTGCCATTGATATCTGTCGCTATTACATTTACGATGGGATTAGCAGGAACACAAGTTTTGGGCATATCTATCACCGTGAAAGACTTGATACCACAGGCATCATAAACCGATAGCCCGGGAGTTTCTCTGGTGATTGGCGTGATGCCATCTTTGGTTAAATACACTTTTACCTCTTTAGCACTGATAAAAGGAGCTGTAAAATCTACCACTCTTACATTGACTGTACCTGTGGCAGTGTTTCCATAGCTATCGGTGGCAGTGACAGTTACTTTTTGTAAACCAATATCACTGCAGGAGAAGATAGTTTTATTTACCTTGAGGGAATGATAACTACAAAAGTCATAGGAGCCATTGTCCACCATTTTAGTGTCCAGGACACCATATCCATCTACGTTCAATTCCACCACTGCGTCTTTTAACCATAAAATGGGCTCACCGCCATCGACCACATTGACATAAACATAGGCTTCAGTCAGGTTGCCATGAATATCGGTGGCAGAGACTTTAATTAACTTTCTGCCAATGTCACTACAAGTAAAATCGGTCTGGCTGAGTCTGACCTGGTCAATGCCACAGTTGTCGGCTATTCCGTTGTTGACGTCTGAGAGTTTTAATATCCCACGACCTTCCTTATTGAGTTTGACAGTCGCTTCTTTGAGGTTTACCACAGGGAAAATATTATCAGTGAGGCTTACCACGTCTGAAATCGCTTCACAAGCACCCAGAGAGAGTTTACATCTGTATTGTGTATTCAAATTGGTGGCACCTGGATTAAAAGTAATGGTTCCAGTGTGAGTTCCTGAGTATCTTTCATTGTCCTGAATGTCCTCAAAATCTGAGCCTGCCCAAACCTGCCATTGGTAACTAACCCCTTCGAGATTGGATTGTACTGAAAATTGGGGTGAAACGCCTTCGCAAAGTCCAACAGAAACCGGCTGCATGGAAATTTCAAGATTAGGGATAGCCTGAACCACTGTAGTGGCAGTGGATGTACAACCTTTGGGAGAAGTTACTGTAACCGTATAAGTGCCGGCAACGGTAATGGTTGCAATGGCTGAAGAGCCTAAAGCATTGGACCATGAATATTGCCCTCCGCCAGTAGCAGTTCTGATTACAGAGGTTCGTGAGCATGACAAGTTATCAGTTCCTAAAATACTCACACTCGGTTCAAGGTTGTCAGAGCCAATAACCACAGAGGTACTTGCAGTACATCCGTTGGCATCAGTTACAGTAACAGTATATGAACCTGTTGCCAGGCCGGTTCTGTCCTGAGTGGTAACTCCGCCTCCCCAACTGTAGGTATAACCAGAGGTGCCGCCACTGACAGAAATATCAATGGTACCATCATTTACGGCATTGCAGGAAACATTGGTTTTAGTGGAAGACAAGCTAAGAATATCCGGTTGGGTAATGGTAAATGTTTGAGAGGCAGTACAGCTGTTGGCATCGGTTACCGTACAGGTGTAGGTTCCTGCTATCAATCCTGAGACACTCACTGTTCCATCTCCTGTCGGATTGCCCGGTGTCCAGTTATAAGTATATCCACCTGCTCCACCGGATGCAGCATTGACAGCAGCAGCACCTGTGCTGCCACCATTACAGGCAATGTTGGTTTGGCTGGCTTTGGTCAGCACAATGGCACTTTCGCCGGTGATGGTAAAGGTTTTATCTAAAGTACAGCCATTGGCATCTGTGATCGTGCAGGTATATGATCCTGCAGCAAGACCTGTGGCCGTAGCAGCCGTTCCGCCACTTGGTGCCCAGCTATAAGTATAGCCGGAAGTACCACCGGAAGCTACAACAGTAGCACTACCATTGCTTCCACCATTACAAGCCACATTGGTCTGACTTGTCGTCGCACTCAAAGCAGTAGGTTCGGTAATGG
>JAIUOF010000016.1 GCA_020161355.1 Bacteroidota bacterium
CGAGAGAATTCATGGTGGATTAGGATACAAGTCTCCTAAAAAATTCCTGGAATCAATAGGTGTCAAAATTGACCCAAAATGGGTAATGTAAATTAATTATCGTGTCCAAGTAATTGCGTTTAAGACACCATTATAAGAGTTGAAATAAAGAAATAAATATGGGACTAGAGAGACTATAATAAATATAACTAAAAATGAAAATATTCTTTTTAAAAGTAAATTTACCAATTGAAACATTTGGTTGAATGTATATAATTTCAAATCCCAAAGCAGCAGAAGTTCTTTACCCCGCTACTGCAAGATTGCATCCGGTTGTTAGTACTTCTGCTACTTTCATATTCAAGATTCAAAATGTTCAAAAAAATATTGTCTAACATTCCTTTTCCTTCACTGTAAACCACGGCACTGCTATATTTTTATACTGAGTTTCTATAAAGCCCCTTCTCATTATGAAATTTTTAGGTTCTATTCTTTTATTAAAATCTTAGTTTTTTCTATTCTTTTTTACCGTTGTGTTTAGCATTTCACTCAGCCAAACGATATAATCATGGGGTAGAGAGGTCATTTTATTAGATTTGTTAGAAAATAAAAATTTTTGTACATAATAAATCTTTGTGTTAGATGTTTTTTAATGATATAACTAATAATTAAAATTGCGAATTTCATTTCCATGATTATCAATGATTAATAATGTATCAACGCTTTCTGTGAAACCATTAAAATGTAATATATATATATATTCTTTTTTTCGATGTAAACTGAAGTCGTTGAAATTATAGTTTCCATAATCAACTAAAAAACGTTTTTTAATATTTTCTTTACCATTTTTTAATACACAATAGTCATAAAAGTATAAAACTTGATCGTATTAATCTTTTTAAATATTTTAATTGTAAGTCTATTGTTTGCATCGAAATTACCTAAATGTTTTACTCTTGGAATTACAAAATACCATCTGAGACCATACTAGATAAAAAAAAGAGGAAGTATTATTGCTATTTTTTTCAGTATTTTTTTAAACAAAATCATTCCCATATCTAAAAGTATTTAAAGCAAAGATTAATCTTTCACAATTTTACATTACCCGATCTTGTTTTGATTATTAAACCTTATTTGGTTAGATAATAGAACAGATGCTTCAAAGTCAGAGCAAGCATCTTCAAGTGAAAACACCGCTGTATGGTTGGCATCAATGTCACTGCCTCCTAAATTATTCCTCTTTTTTAGGCCGAAAAGTAAATTGTGGTTTATTGTTGAAATGGTGGAATATTTATTCAATTTAAGTAGCATTTATTTGGTAGGATTTGATTCTATAAACATAAAATTATATATCTGCATTATTTATATTTTGTGTTGAAAAGAAATTGTTATGATTTATTTCAGTCTTTGATAGCCTTACTAAATCAAGTATTTCATATTATTTGTTGATAAAGGTAAAATGTAATTCTAAAATTATAATTATCTGAGGCTAATTTTTTTAATTACGATTAATAAATTTTCACCGGCCAGGGATAGCAACGGAAAGCCCGCAGTGCGGCTGGGATGTGCGGAAGTCGGACTTGTAGTGAATAGCCCGGTCACGCCACGCTTTGGGCGTGGGGTGAGGCCGCCAAAATTATAATTCTTATTAAAGACCAATTAGGTTACATTATAGGTTTCTTTGCCCACCATTCATCATTTTCCCAGAAATTGTCCCAGCCGAGGTGAAGGTATTTTTTGTTGATTTCGATGTCTCGCTCTCCGAAACTAAAGTCTTTCAGGATATTGTTGGCAAACATGAAGAAATCGCGACCAAATACGTATGGTTTTTCCAGTTTTCCGGCATAGATTTTCCAGGTACCTTTTGATTTGAATCCACCACCTTGCACAGGCGTATTGGGGCTGTAATACCAATAATCCAGGGTTTTGTTGCTGTCATAGGAAAAATCCATTAGGAAAGTGCCGGCAAAAGCTCCTGCATGTTTATCGAGGCTGTCCTCTTTCATACTCAGTTTTCCCCTGATTTCATATGTTTTAACGGGTATCTGATATATTTCGTTGTAATTGATGATTGGATCCACAAACTCAAAAACAGAGTCAATCATTATCATCCCCTCAAAATCATCAATATTTCCCTTGAAGTTTGTCATGCCCAATAAGTGATATTTTTTACTATCTAGGCTGTCTTTCCATGCTTTTTTGAAATATATCTGAATGCGGTAATTGTCCTTTCCAAAGAACCCATTGAAATTATTGGAATATTCTCCAAATTCATCGGTATTCACCAGCAGTTTTGACAAATCCACCTCATTCAGGATTTTTTTATCTTTCAGGAAAGTGAATTTTGGTAGCGAATCATTGGGCACATTGGCAACTCTGAGCGTATCTACGGCTTCTTTATGGGTGGTTACTGTATTTTGCTTGTCTTTTGGCTTGAAACAAGAAAAGGATAACATGGAAATAATGATAAATAGAAAAGTCTTGAAAATGGTTTTCATGTCGGCTATAAAAGGGTTAATTGATTCCAAAATTTTTGATAAAATATCGATGATTTATCTAGGCTTAGATATTTTCAGGAAATTTAGGAAAAATTTGTCAATTCCAAACATCAGGAGAATTTCTGCAATGAGAATATTTCCTACCCATGAAAGCCAAACCACAGATAGGTAGGTTTCGATAGGTGCAGTACCCAGGTATTTTATCATCAAAAAACTCTCTCCTCTTAAGCTAAAAGCCGCCCAGGTGACCGCCAAACTACGGACCATCCAACGCAAATGAAGATTTATTTCATTTTTCTGGATAAAAAACCAGGCCTTTAAAGTAAAAAATGCCCAAATAGTACTTTGCAAAAAGAAGGCGATTTTGGCTGATAATCCGCCATTGGCAAAAAATGAAAGACCCATCCCAGAGGGTGCTGCAATAAATACCAAAAGCAAAACATATAGTTTTCCAAACAACCGATGAAAATTTAGTTTTCTGAAAAATATTGGTAAAAGGATAAGAAATCCTAAAATCCAGACAATGAGACTACTGACAATATGAAGATAAAATGAAAATTGAAATAGAGGTGTTTCAACGGTTTTTATGGTTTTTGTACCCAAAAATCCATGCCTGAGGTCAAAGCCAAGATAGGGAAAGGTATTGGAGGCAATAATCCAGGCAAAAATTGCCGGAACCAGAAGGAAAACCAGATATAGAATATTTTTGGGTTTCAAATGCAGGCTGTTTTCTTTTTACAAAACTACCAAATCGTCAACATGAACAAGAATAGTATTGGGGGTTTTTAATTCAGATTTTAGTTTTTCGGCTGAAAGTCGGGTAGTACCCACTGCAATGGTATTTTGTTCAATATCAATAATTTCTACAATTTCACCCACCTGAAAATCGCCTTCAAATTCCAAAATTCCCACACTCAAAAGGCTTTTTTTAGAATGAATAGCCGCTACTGCACCCTTGTCAATGGTAATTTTCCCTACCGTCATGCCTCCACTTGCCATCCATTTGTTTCGGGCAGAGATGCGATTTTTTTCCGGCAAAAAACTCGTACCTGATTTTTGCTGTAAGGCATTGATGATGCCATCGGCTTGTTTCATGCCAAAAATGCTGACTTTTATGCCCATTTTCGTCGCCAAATGCGTAAAAGTAAGTTTTGAAGCCATTCCCCCAAGACCCAATGAACTTTTTGATTTATTAACCAGCCCCATGGTTTCGGTATCAATTTTTTCGACCAAATCCACGATTTTCCCTGAGCCATCCAAAAGTCCTCCACTGACTGTGCAAAGTAATAAATGAGTTGCTCCAAAACCTCCCGCAATTAGGGTTGCTAGTTCGTCATTGTCCGAAAACTTGAGTTCACGGTTGCTTACTACGTCGTTTTCGTTGGCGATGGGGATTATATTATTTTTCCAGAGCTCTTCATAGGTAGCTTTGAGCTGAAGAAATTGTTCGCGTTTGGCAAAATGCTGCCTTTCCAGTAAACTTTGGGCTACCACGATACCATATTTACTGAATTCTGCGTCGTACATTTTCAGCAAAAGGGGATTTCCGATAGCAGCGGCAGCTTTACGTTGGTTGATATTGCCTTCGTATTTTTTGATAAACTGCTTTCCTGCTCCTACCGCACCCGAAGAAACGATGACTACACGGTAGTTTTTATGTAAAATACTTATCTGTCGTGCAATTTCAGCCAGGATATCCTGATCAGGGGTACCATCGGCTTTTGTGATGGACGCAGTTCCAAATTTTATGACTAATAATTCTCTTTTCATTTCTGAATTTTCATTCTTCGATATTGGTCGGCAAACTTACCTTTTGCTTCGGGATTTTGTTTTTTAGTTTTTCCAAAAACTCCAAAGACTCATTTATTTGGTCAAAAAACTCAATTTTATAATCTTCATGAATCTTTTGATATTTATTAAGCATGGCCGAGACCTTTCTTCTGATAAAAATCGTCAGCTTTTCGGTATCACTTCGGAATTCGTTTTCAAAAGCATCCTGATGATATTTACAAGTTACGAAAACCGCTCTTACACTTAATCTTACTTCTCCGATTTTGTCGCCCGTTATTTTATGATGATGACTGATTTTCGAAAACACTTCCCTCAGTCTTAAAAGAACAGTTTTATTGCTTTGCCCCCGTCTTTTAAAAAGATAGTCTTCTATATATTCATAGATTTCGGATTCCCTGAGTTTCAGGTCGATTTCAGGGTGTTCCAATAGTTTGAAGTGAAGTTGCTCTGTTAGAATTTTGTCCTTTCTGATAAGTCTCAATAATAGTTTGTTCCGCTCTTTTACAGGAAGGTTGAGTATGGCATCTTCCAGCTCGTTGCCGATGATTTTTGACATATCACAAAACCATTAAAACTCTCCAAACCGACGCAATCACAACCAAAATAAGTGCAATAGGCGTTAAAACCTTCCAGCAAAGGTAAATTAACTGGTCGATTCTTAGCCTTGGAAATGTCCAGCGAACCCACATTTGCACCAACATACCAAAATATGCTTTCGCAATTAACCAAAACGCTCCCCAAAGATGTATGCTGATACTACCTGGTGTTCCTGTAGTGTATTCTGCAAGTTTTAGAGGCCCGATATTGGGTAAAGGGGTATTCCATCCTCCAAAAAACAAAATAGCGGCAAGAAATGACATCAAAAGCATCATTCCGTATTCGGCCAAAAATAAAATAGCCCAGCGAAAACCGGAATATTCAGTATGAAATCCTGCTATTAATTCAGATTCAGCTTCAGGTAAATCAAAAGGTGCCCTATTAGCCTCGGCCAGGCCTGCAATGAAAAACACTATAAATGAAATAAACAAAACAGGGCTGCGGAATATATTCCAGGTGAGGAATCCACCCGTTTGCGTGGTTTCAATTCCAAGTTTTTTTATTCCAAAAAGATAATTGGGAGATTCTGAAAATATCCCTTGTTGAAAACTGATTTCCTGGAGATTGAGGGTGGAGCAGGTGATAACCACCGTCAAAACCGCAAGCCCAAGAGGTATTTCATAAGATATAATCTGAGCGATTGAACGCATAGAGCCCAACAAAGAATATTTGTTGTTGGAAGCCCATCCTGCCATAATAATCCCTACAATATCCAGTGAAATGACTCCCATTAATACAAAAATGCCGGTCTGAATTCCGGAACCCTGCAATACCGGATTGATGGGTAAAAGTGCATAACCCATGAAAATGGCTCCAAAAATGAGATATGGGGCAAACTTGAATAGCTTTTTGTCTGCGACTGTTGGAACTATGTCTTCTTTTTGAAAAAGCTTCATAAGGTCAGCGATGAGCTGCAAAAGCCCCCATTTTCCTACCTCCATGGGTCCAAGCCTGTCCTGGATAAATGCAGAAAGCTTACGCTCAAGGTACACGCTGATGATCACGTTGGCACCGACGATTACTACAAATATCAGGATAGGTAAAAACATACTTAGAATTCGGCGTTTTTAGGTGTACGAGGGAACGGAATCACGTCGCGGATGTTACCCATGCCGGTTACAAACTGAACCAAACGTTCAAATCCCAGTCCAAAGCCTGAGTGGGGAGCTGAGCCGAATTTACGGGTTTCCAAATACCACCAAAGGTTTTCGGGGTCAATACCCACTTCATGGATTCTATCCATCAATTTGTCATAGTTGTCTTCCCTTTGTGATCCGCCAATGATTTCACCAATTCCCGGGAACAACACATCCATGGCTCTTACCGTTTTTCCATCTTCATTTTGCTTCATATAAAAAGCTTTGATGGCCTTTGGGTAATTGATAAGTATTACAGGTTTTTTGAAATGCTTTTCTACCAGATAACGCTCATGCTCTGATTGCAAATCTATACCCCAGGAAACTTCATACTGGAATTGTTTTTTCTGAGCAGGTTTTGATTTTATCAAAATATCAACCGCTTCTGTGTATGTAAGTTTCTCAAAGTCGTTGTTAATCACAAAATTGAGCTTATCGATCAGTGAAAGTTCAGAACGCTCATTTTGAGGTTTGGATTTTTCTTCATCCAAAAGTCTGTTTTGCAAAAACTCAAGGTCATCCTTGCAGTTTTCGAGGGCATAACCAATCACATATTTCACAAAATCCTCAGCCAGCTTCATGTTATCCTCCAGTTCGAAGAAGGCCATTTCTGGCTCTATCATCCAGAACTCAGCCAGGTGGCGGGTGGTGTTGGAGTTTTCGGCTCTGAAAGTGGGGCCAAAAGTATAAATCTTGGAGAGGGCCATTGCTCCCAACTCGCCTTCGAGTTGCCCACTTACGGTAAGCGAGGTTTCTCTACCAAAGAAATCCTGCGTGAAATCCACATTTCCGTTTTCATCTTTAGGAGCCTTGTTGGCTTCAAAAGTACTCACTCTGAACATTTCACCGGCACCTTCGGCATCAGAAGCGGTAATGATTGGGGTATTGAGATAGAAAAATCCTTGTTCGTTGTAAAATTTATGAACAGCAAATGCCAGGGCATGCCTTACCCTGAAAACCGCTCCGAAAGTATTGGTTCTGAAACGCAGATGGGCTTTTTCTCTTAAAAACTCAAGACTATGTTTTTTGGGTTGAATCGGGTAAGTTTCGTCAGCAACACCATAAATAATGAGTGACTCCACAACTATTTCAGAATCTTGCCCTGCACCTGCTGAAGGAGTGAGAGCTCCTGTTACGCCTATACAAGCCCCTGTGGTTACCTTTTTGAGGGTTTCTTCATCTATATTATTTACATCAACAACCGCCTGAATATTCTTGATGGTAGAGCCATCATTGATATTGACAAAAGCAATATTTGCCTGCCCTCTTTTTGTTCTTACCCAGCCTTTTGCTGTAATGGTCTGATTTTCCGGTTTTAGTTGAAGAATTTCCTTAATCTGCATTTTTCTGATATATTTTTCTGAAAAAAATTTTCGCAAAATTAAGGATTTAAGCCCAAAAATGCTTGAAAAAGGAGTAATTATGAAAAAGAAAAAACTTATTTTAAGAAGGATAAAACAGATTTCCAGGATTATCTTAAATCTTTGTGCTTTTCTTTCGCTTCAGCTTGTTCTTTCGCATATGCTATCAAGGCGGGGAAGTCAAGCTGGGATATCATTTTCTCCTGATTTTCCAGTGCTTTTTTTACAGGTATTTTGAAATTAGTCTTGATATTCAAAGCGTAAAACTTATTCAAATCTTCTCCGGAAACTGTTTTTTCGGGCACACAAACTTTATTTTCTGTCCCGATTGAAGCCTGAATATCATCAATTAATAGGGGGTAAATGCATCCATAAATATCATAAACCCTTTTAATCAACACTTTTCGGCTTGGATATTTTGCTTTGCCTGACCACCAAAGGTCTTTTACGGCATTCATGGCCTCAAAGTTTTTTTCTCTGGTTTCAACTGCTTCAAGTTTTTGTAATAAACCTGCCACATTTTCAGTCATAGCTACATCATACTCTTTATCGCTGGCCAGAGCTTTCATACCCAACTGTACTCCTGTGAGATTGGAATAGGCATCTTCTACCGAAAAACTGGAATACCTTTCAGGAACCAAAGGGATATAAGATGCTCCATACCAGGTAGATACTTCATGCCAAACCGAAAGGTCGTAAGCAATTTTTCCTGCCAAATGAATATAATCCTGCTCCTGAAAATTATCAGGAATATGAATATTTAAAACTTTTTGGCCCCCTTCATTTCCAAGTTTTAGGGTAATTGGAGAAGGTTCGGATTTCATCAAAACATACATGTATGCAGTTATATCAGCGATATCGCGTAAATGCCCCATATCAATGAACCCCCCCTTTTTGGTGTAAACTATACCGTTATTTTCATGCTTACTCCCCATAAATTTATGGTCTCCGATTTTATCGCCCGAAGTAATGTCGGTGACTTTAATGAAAGTTAGTCCGGCAAGAGGTACTTCGGCACCAAAACCACAGCAGGTTCTGATAATTCTTGGAGGCGGATTTTTGACTTTGGAAATATGAGGTGGTTTAGCACTTACAAATCCTATTGTGATGATATATATTAGAAATAGTTTTATCAGTTTCATTTAAAGATAAATATTCAATCTTTTGATTTTGTTGCAAAATTACAATTATAACGTGTTTTTAGGATTACAAATTCCTTTTTTAATCATATCAGTTTAACTTTGAGGATAAATAATTATTGCATGCTTAGTCAGATTCCTTCCAAACTGGATATTGTAACGAGTCATTTGAGAATTCAGGATTATCTCAAAAAAACACCGGTATTGTTTTCTGAGGAAATTAATGACCAAATAGGTGCTGATGTAATTTTCAAATGTGAAAATCTTCAAAAAATTGGGGCATTCAAAGCCCGTGGGGGAATTAATGCTGCATTGAGTTTGAGAAAGGATGATTTACAAAAAGGACTTTGTACACATTCTTCGGGAAATCACGCTCAGGCCATTGCCTTGGCTGCAAAATTATTGGGAACCCGGGCGTATATTGTGATGCCTCACACAGCACCAAAGCCTAAAATCAATGGGGTTAAAAAGCTGGATGCTGAAATTATTTTCTGTGAACCAACCCTACAGGCTCGTGAGGACGGAGTTGAGAAGGTTGTAGAAAAAACCGGTGCGGTTTTTATTCATCCCTTTGATAATTATGATGTTATCGCCGGACAAGCCACTGCTGCCAAGGAAATTTTGGAAGAAAATACTGAACTGGATTATATTTTTGCTCCTGTGGGAGGCGGCGGACTTTTGAGTGGCACGGCTCTTTCGGCAAAATATTTTGGAAAAAACACTAAAGTGATAGGTTGTGAACCCGAAGGTGCAGCTGATGCTATTTTGTCGTTTAAATCCGGAAAAGTAGAAAAAGCACCTTTTGTTAAAACCATTGCCGACGGACTTTTGACTAACCTCAGTGAAAAAACACTTGAAATTATCCGAAATGGAGTAGAGGATATTTTGACTGTAAGTGACGAGGAAATTTTGGAGGCTATGAAAATTATGATGGACAACTTGAAAATCGTTATAGAGCCATCTTCAGCAGTGCCTTTGGCGGTTTTGCTTAAAAATAAGGAGCGGTTTGCCGGGAAAAAGATTGCAATTATTATTTCGGGAGGAAATGTGGATTTGGAAAGTTTTGGATTGAAAATTTAGTTTTAGTTATGGATACAAATAAAATAATCAGGATTTTAAGAAATGCGGTTATTTACTTAATCGTAGTTATGTTGGTCAGTTTTGTGCTCGATGTCGGATTTAGCAAATTGGGCTCGGAACCCATCATGAAAATACTCACAGATTGGTTGGCGTCCGTTTTAAAGGTTACGAAATTGGGCGTTTGGATTGTTGTAGTATTGGTTTTTGCCTACTTTCGGGAGAAACAAGGAAAAAATTAAACGAAAAAAAAGCTCTGGAAATATTCCCGAGCTTTTTTGTTACCCCTAAATTTACTAAACCACTTGTACGAAGTTCTCTTGTTTTTGTGGCATCACTGCCCAAAAAATCAAATACCCAATAACTACAGGTGCAGGTGTGAAAAATAATCCGACAGTGATTACTCTCAGGACAGTTACGTCCACATCAAAGTATTCTGCCAAACCGGTCAATACACCACCTAACATCGAATTTTGTCCTTTTATTCTAAATAGCTTTTTCATTTTCTTGTTTGTTTTTGTTTGATGATTCAAAATTAATACACAACAAGGTACTGTGTTATACAAAGTACATGAATGGAAGAAAATCTTGAGGAATGGATAAAAATAATGACGCGATTGAATTTTAAATGATTTGATTTCCTTTTTCCAATTTTATGAAACAGAAAATTTACACTTAAAAGTGAATTACTGGACTACAGGAATAATTGTGTTTATAGTTGATTTATAGATCATTATAAATTTCAAACAAGTTGCATTTTAGCCACTTTTGGATCAACTATGGCCACATCGTGTTCAAAATCAAGTTTTATTCTCCACTTTTGCATAGTTGCCGCTCCAATTATTACTTCTTCACTAAGTCCTGGAATCACAAGAAATTCATCAGATAAAAGGATATCATCCATATAGAAATCCAACCTGACTGCATGGGTAACCTCAATAAAGTGCCCCTCAGGAGCAGTACCGATCATTCTTGTTCTCCCTAGATGTGTCGGTGTTTCAATGTCTTTTACAAAATCAGAATTAATACAAGATAAATTGGCACCAGAGTCATATAACGCATATAGGTGCTTTTCACCTTTTGATCCCGCAAATAATAAAGGTTGCTTTATGATTGACATCTCAGTTTTTTATTTTTACAAATATAATTGTTTTAAATGCCATATATACAATTACTTATTGCAATTTATTACTACTTCATATCCACAATCGTAACTCCCTGACCACCCCGGTCTGCGTGTTCGTCATACATTTTTTTGATGGATTTATATTGTTTCAGGTGGTTCCTGATGAGGTTTCTCAAAATACCGTCACCTTTACCATGTACAATTCTCAGTTGTGGGTAACCCAAAAATATGGCATCGTCCATGAGCATATCCACTTCAAGTACAGCCTCTTCTCCACGTTTTCCTCTCACATCAAGGTTAAAGCTAAACTGTTGCATTTTTTCGTTCATATCAATGCCTTGAAGATTCTCACGAGGCTTATCTTTATGAACGGCTTTGAATTCTTTTTTCGAAACCCGTTCCAGGCGGTTTAATTTGATATTGGATTTCAATTCACCTAGTGACACCTCAGCGTCTTTTCCGTTGAGGCTCACCACCTGACCAAAAGTTTCCTGACCGACAATTTTTACAAAATCTCCGACCTCAATCGCCCCTGAAGCTTTCTCGAAAGTAGTTTTTGGAGCAGGGGCTGGTCTTTCGGGTTTAAGGGTAGATTTTTCAAAAACCTCCAGTTCTTTCCTTATTTCTTTAGTTTTTTCCCTGTCGGCTTTGTGCTCTTTTATTTCCTTTATGGTACTTTCAATTTTTTTATTGGCTTCTTTCAATAGCTGCTTTGCATTCTCTTTTGCATCATTAAGCAAGCGTTTTTTGTCAGTTTCCAGGAAGTTTTTAAGGCTATTATACTGCTCAATCTTAGTTTTAAGCTCTTTGCTTTCTCTTTGTAATTGTTGATTTTGCTCCGAAAATACCTTTTTCTCAATCTCAAGTTCTTTCAAAAGTTTTTCAAAATTGACCTGTTGCTTGCCCAACTTTTTCTTTGCATTGTTGATAATCCAATGCGGAAGACCCATTTTTTGGGCTACTTCCAAAGCAAAAGAACTCCCGGGTTGGCCCATTTCCAGCTCATAAAGCGGCTCCAGGTGCTCTGCATCAAACTTCATGGCTCCGTTTTTCAGGCCTTCGTTTTTATCTGCAAATATTTTGAGGTTGGTGTAGTGTGTATTGACAACCCCAAACGCTTTCGATTTCAAAAGTTGCTCCAAAATGGACTCAGCGATAGCTCCTCCCAACGTGGGCTCTGTGCCTGTACCGAATTCATCTATGAGAAAAAGGGTTTTTGCATCAGCATTTTTCAGAAATTCCCGCATGTTCGATAGGTGAGAGCTATAGGTACTCAGGTCATTTTCAATGCTTTGTTCATCACCAATATCAATGAAAAGATTACTAAAAATTCCCATCTTGGCATCTGGCGAAACAGGCACCAAAAGCCCGCATTGTAGCATATACTGCAAAAGCCCGATAGTTTTGAGCATCACCGATTTACCGCCGGCATTTGGCCCCGAAACCACCAATATTCTTTGATCAGACTCAAGACTTACTCTAAGCGGAATCACCGGTTTTTTGGCTTTCTGATGGCTCAAAAATAGCAATGGATGCACAGCTTGAGACCAATCGAGGGCGGTTTCATTGACTAATAACGGACTTGTGGCATTGACTTTTTGGGCTACACGGGCTTTTGCCCTTATAAAATCCATTAGTCCCAGAAACTGATAGGACTTTTGCATTTCAGGCAAATCGGGCCTAATATCATCGGTAAGTTGCTCCAAAATTCTTACAACCTCCCTTCGCTCTCTTATTTCAAGATCTCTGATTTCGTTGTTGGTTTCCAGCACTTCGCCGGGTTCCACAAAAGCGATATGCCCCGATGAAGTTTCATCATGTACAAATCCCGATAGTTTTCGCTTATGTTCCGCCAAAAGAGGCAGAACTAATCTTCCGTTCCTGACCGCAATGGTCATGTCTTCACCAATCCACCCTGAATTTTTGGCCGTGCGGTAAATTCTCTCCAGAGCACGTTTTACATTATTTTGTTCGACAGTCAGCTTTCTTCTGATTTCCAAAAGCTCTCTCGAAGCATTGTCTTTTACTTTTCCACGCTCGTCGATAGTTCCGTTGATTCGGCTAATAAGGTCTGCCCAGCCGTCTTTTTTGTTCTCTGGAGTAGCTGCCTGAGCAAGTTTCTTGAGTTGAGGATATTGTTCTTCGGTTTTGTTTCGGAAAAAAACCAAAATCTGCTGTATCGTGACCAATGAAAGTTTGATGTCAAAAAACTGTTCTTCGTCTAAAAAGGTACCGGGAATAGCCGCCCTTTGCAGATAAGGAATGACATCAAGGTAATTTTGGTTAGGAAAATTGTTTTCAAGCTGTAAAATCAACCTAAACTCAGCGGTTTGGTCAATCATTTTTTTGATCTGATCAAATTTATCTGAAAACCTGATTTTTTCAATGAAAGATCTCCCCAATGAACTCACGCACTCTTCCTCGAGCAAAGATTTGATTTTGTCGAAACCGAGTTTTTGTTCAATATTTTGGGGGTAAAGCATATTTTCCTATTTATTTTTTTGCAAAATTACAACCAAAGCACCATTAAAAAGAAAAGCCCGGAAGTATTTTCCAGGCTTAAAAATGAATTTCAGGGAGTATCAGTTAAGCGTAACCGCCGTACCTGATGCCGTAACCATCAGCATACCGCCACCTTTACCAACTGTTTCATAGTCAAGGTCAATGCCTACGATGGCATCGGCTCCATACTGGCGTGCTCTTTCTATCATTTCACGCATGGCGGTGTCTTTGGCTTCTCTCACTACTCTTTCGTAAGAGCCTGATCTTCCACCGATTACATCTCGGATTCCAGCCAGAATATCTTTGAATATATTGGCTCCGATAATGGTTTCGCCGGTTACTATTGCTTTGTATTCTCTTATGGTACGTCCCTCAATGCCGGGGGTTGTAGTTAATAACATGATATTTTTCAGTTTTAATTTTTTGTAAAACAACAACAGAATTTTACAGGTAGATATTTTTTTTTAATACAGGAAAAAAACAAGGATGTTCGGTCAGAATTTTATTTCATTTTGCTTCTTTTGGTTAAAAAGGCATTCAAAATGTGTTCAAAACCTTCATTTATATCTACTTCGGTGAAGTCTATTTTATATTGGCCGCATTTGATTTTTAGGTCATGGCTGAAATTCTCAATAACCTCGACGTACTTTTCTTTGACCTGTTGGGGCTGAAGTTTTAATTTTTCACCGGTTTCCAGGTCAATGAATTCATAGGGTCGCTCGTCAAATTCAAAATCTTTTTCGGTTTTTTTGTCGGTGACATGGAAAAGCAAAACCTCATGCATGTTATGTTTTAAATGTTGCAGAGCCGAAAATATCCTTTCCATGTCTTCGATATTCTCAAACATGTCACTAAAAATTACCACCAGTGAGCGTTTATGAATCTTGTCAGCAATAGCATGGAGCGTCTCAATTACAGAGGTTTTCTGCAATTTTTGTTTTCGGTTAAGAACATTTTCCAGCTCCAGGAATACTTTGTGTATGTGTGAGCTGGTAGATTTACACTCAGTATGGATTTCAATCTGGTCAGAAAAAGTCAAAAGACTTACGGCGTCCCGTTGTCGCTGCAGCATATTGGCCAGCGTGCCCGCAGCCAAAACCGAAAAAGCGAGTTTACCATTGTCTTTAATTGGGTAATACATTGATGATGAGACATCCAGTAATATATGACAGCGAAGGTTGGTCTCTTCTTCGTAGCGTTTTATAAAAAGCTTATCCGTTTTTCCGAATACTTTCCAGTCGATATGTCGGGTACTTTCTCCGCTATTATACAGGCGGTGTTCGGCAAATTCTACAGAAAAACCATGAAAAGGTGACTTGTGTAAGCCCGTAATAAAGCCCTCAACCAACTGTTTGGCCAGAAAATCAAGATTCCCGTATTCTCTAATCTTTGACAGGTCTAACTTCTGCATTATTTTTTCTGCTTATTTGCTTGTTCTTTAATCACAGGCAAATTTACTTCGTTTGAGCTGTCTTTAGCATAAATATCAGAGAAATTACTTTCTGTGGCACCTTCGCGGGCAAGCATAATTTCGCCATCTTTTCCTACTACTTTTGCTTTGACTTTAATAACTCCATGCTGAATCATACCAATTTCTTTGGCAGCGGCATAAGATAAATCTACTATTCGACCTTTACTGAAAGGCCCTCTGTCATTAACCCTAACAATCACCCATTTCCCGGTTTTGGGGTTTTCGACTTCGAGCATGGTGCCAAAAGGCAAATATCTGTGGGCACAGGTAAAATTTTTATTATTGAGTCTTTCTCCACTTGCAGTTTTTCTTCCCGAAAATTTGAGGTTGTAATATGATGCTGTGCCTTTGTATTCTTTACCAATATCGACTTTTTGTGCAAAAGAAGTAAACCAATTTAAGCAGATAAATGATGCAAAAATCAGAATTTTTATGGTAAGGTTTTTAAAGTAGTACATTCTGCAAAACAATTATATTTTCGAAAATATGGAACTTATTATTGAGAAATGTTTTACTAAGGTAGCATGAAAATGCAATTTTTTATAAGTTTTTTACAAAAAATCATAAAATTTTGACAAGAAATATGACTTAATATTTTTTTTTTGATTTAATAAAAAACTATTTTTGAGTTTAGAATAAACCCATAAATAATAGTGTTGTGGAAAGAGAAGAGCAAGAGAAGATTTTTTCGAAAAGGATTAGAGCAGGAAAACGAACGTATTTTTTTGATGTGAGAGCAACCCGCTCCAATGACTACTATTTGACCGTAACTGAAAGCCGCAGGTATCAAAAGGATGGCGATTTTGTTTACGAAAAGAGCAAATTGTTTATTTACAAAGAAGATTTTGACAAAGTAGCCGAAGCCTTACAGGAGACCATAGATCATATCAAAAATGAACTTATGCCGCATGTAGATTTTGCTCAGTTTAATGTTCCTGAGGAAAATCACGACAAAGCAGATTCTCACGGAGTGGATGACCAGGACTCTGAGCTTAAGTGGTAACCATTTCCTGAATCAGGTCCGATTCAATGATTTTTACCCCGTTTTTGTCAGATAATACAAAATTCAGCATGGCGTTGGCAACAGTGCCTGCCTGAATTCCTCTATATTTTTTTGGAATTATAAAGCTGAAAACATTCATAAGAGCAGCACTTACTTTTTCTGCAAATCTGTATTCTTGTCTGTCGCCTAGCAATAATGACGGCCTGAAAATGCCAATTTGTGGTATTCCAGAATCAGAAACAGCTTTTTCTGTTTTGCCTTTTACTTTGCTGTAAAATATTCCGGAGTTAATATTTGCTCCCATAGATGAAACCAAAGCGTAGGATTTAACACCGGCTTTTTTAGCCGCAAGGGCCAGGTTTTTAGGATATTCAAAATCTACTTTTTCAAATGCAGGTTTACTTCCAGCTTTTTTGATGGTGGTGCCCAGGCAGCAAAATACGGTATCTGAATTTTCAAATGCTTCCATCGGAAGATTTTCAAAATCAACCACTTGCTCGGTGACTTTTGGCAAATGTGTACCGATTGGTCTCCGGGTCAATGTGATAATCGAAGAGATTTTAGCTTCAGCACTTAGAATTTTTAATAGTTCGGTGCCTACCAAACCGCTTCCTCCAGCTACTATCACTTTCATGGGATAAAAAATTTAGATGATCAGTTAAGATTAAATGTCTCTATGATGTCGTCGATAAATTCTCTGGTATTGCTGAGGCGGGGAACTTTATTCTGACCACCTAACTTGCCACGTTTTTCCATCCATTGGTAGAATGTGCCATGTTTTACATAATGCACTTTAGGAATAGTCAAGGCAATATCATTTTGCCTTTTAGCGTCGTAATCTGAGTTGACTTCTTTAAGTTTACTATCCAGATTTTGAGTAAACTCATCACAGTTTGAAGGAATATCTGAGCATTCAATCACCCACTGATGGCCACCTTTTGAGTCTGCATCCATAAAAATCGGGCCTGCGGTATAATCCAGTACGTCGATTCCCGCAATTTCGGAGGCGTAGGCGATTGCGACATCAGCATTTTCAACCATCAGTTCTTCTCCAAAAGCATTGATGAAATGTTTGGTTCGTCCTGTAATTTTTATCCTGAACGGATATTTCGAAGTAAATTTTACTGTATCACCAATTTTGTATCGCCAAAGACCGCCGTTGGTTGATATTACCATAGCATAGCTTTTTTCGAGCTCAACTTCATCAAGAGTAAGTGCTTTTGGGTACTCCTTGTCCCACTCTTCCATTGGCAAGAACTCATAAAACACCCCATAGTCAAGCATGAGAAGCATCTGATCTTTCAATGCAAAGTCATCCTGAAGGGCAAAGAATCCTTCGGAAGCATTATAAGTTTCAAGATATTTTACCTGATCTGACGGAAATAATTTTTCTGAAAAAAGATGACGATAGGGGGTAAAAGATACCGCACCATGAAAAAATATCTCAAAATTGGGCCAAATCTCGAGAGCATTCTTGGCTCCCATTTTTTCGATTATACTTTCTATCAAAACCACCGTCCAGGTTGGTACTCCGGCGATGCTTGTCACGTTTTCAGTAGAGCAAAGCTCGATCATTTTTGCCATTTTCTCCTCCCATTTTTCTAAAAGGGCGATTTCGGGTGGAGGAATCCGGAACATTTCGGCCCAAGTGGGCATGTTTCGGGTGATAATCGCAGAAATATCCCCTACAAGTGCATTGGTATGGAAAGGGTTGGCGTGAAGTGAGCCTCCTATTGATACACTTTTTCCTTCAAATAGTTGGGAATCAGGCCGGTTTTCAAAGTATAGCGTTAGCATATCTTTGCCTCCACGATAATTACATTCTTCCAGTGATTCGTCAGAAACCGGAATGAATTTACTTCTGGAATTGGTGGTGCCTGATGATTTTGAAAACCATTTGATCTCTGATGGCCAAAGGATATTTTTCTCACCTCTAAGCACACGTTCTATCCATGGATAATGCTCTTCATAGCTGACAACAGGCACTTTTTCCTGAAATTCTTTGACCGAAGTGATGGTATTGAAGCCGTGTTTTAATCCAAATTCGGTAAACCTGGCCCTTTCGATTAGGCTAAAAAAGACCTCCTGCTGAGTTTCGATCGGGAATTTTTTGAATTCCTCAATTCGTACTTTGCGTCTTTTTATAAAAAAACTAATGACTTCGTTAACCAGGCTCAAAGTTTAAGGTTTTTAGTGTTAGAGTATTTTGGGTAAAGTTTTCTGAACCTCAAATATCGTTAATTTGACTGAAATTACAAAAAATGAAATCCCTCAACCCCTCAATTTAACCTCCTGCTGATACTTAGACCCATATTGTAGTTTCGGGGCGGGGACGGGTTGAAATATCTGTTTCCCACTGCGTTAAAATCGTATCCGGCCGAATATTTTTGGTTGAAAATATTTTCAATACCTGCATGAATTTTCGCAGATGTTTTTGTAAATGATTTTTCGTATCCGATTCTTAAATTCCCTAAATGTAAAGGGTCAGACGAAACTGAATTTAAATCATTTAAAGGGATTTTGGAAAGGAAATAATAATCAAACCGTAAAAATAGCCCTGGTTTTAAGTCAAGATCTAAGCCTGAATATAGATTGGTTTTCGCTACGCCGGGAATGGCTTTTCCTGATAAATCCTGGGTTCTGGAGATGTTTTCAAGATATTTAAAATCAAAAAGCGTAAGGCTGGATTTTAACTGTAAATTTTTGACAAACCATTGTTTTTGAGATTTTATAAAAGAAAAAGTATTGGAAAATTCGAGCCCTTGCTGGCCGATTTTTCCGGTATTTACGAAATATTCATTTCCGGCTTCGGTGAGTTTTCTAATCAGTCCGTTTTTGATTTTTTGGTCAAAAATGCTCAATTCAAAATTCCAGATTGCGGTATTGGAAAAATGTTTGATGCCTATTTCTTTATTGAGCCCATTTTCAGCCAAAAGACCACTGTAAATGGGTGAATTCTGAATACTTGAAACTACTTCCAGCCCGGTTGGTGCCGAAAATCCACCGTCAACCGTTACGAATGCTGAAAAAGACTCCCCAAAACTCTTCAATAAGGAAATTCTCGGAGCCACCGGCAATTTGGGGTTTTCTAAAATTGCATTTGAAGTCTGGGCAGTGGTTATTTTTTGATAATTGTACTTTTGCTGGTTAAGGCTCAATCCTCCCGAAACCATAAAATCTAAAGGCAGTTGATACTCAAACTGAAAATAGGTGCTGTTTTGCAGCGACTTGATTTTGTCAGTGTAATTGTATTTTCCTTTCTCTCCCTTGAGGTTTTCGCTCATTTCAAAGCTTGACCGGGTAGTCATGATTTCATCTCCAAACCATAGTCTAAGCGGAATTTTGGTAAATGTTTTTGATAGGGTAATGCGGCCACCCAATGAATTTTCATGGCGATCCTCAAAACTGGTGATGAACGGGTTTTGCAGGTGGTTGATAGAAAATGAAAGAGCTGATTTAAGGATAAATCCTTTTCCGAAGTTATATTGATCTGCTATACCTGCAAAACCAATTTTTTGCAAAATGCCTGCTTTTTGAGCCTCTGCACCGGGCAAAGTTGCCGTAGCTGGCCTTGCGGCTCTGGGATCTTTATCTTTTTGAGCTAAAGTTAATCCCCCCGGGGTGCGATATTCCAGATCAGATAAGTAGGCGAATGTTGAAATTTGATGTTTGGGATTTAAGAAAAAGGTATTGGAAAAATTCAGACTCAGCCGATTCATGGCTGAATTGGCCCTGTAACCATCATATTTACTGTAATTTAGACCAATAAAAGTATTGGCTTTTTTAGAACCGGATTCAAAGCTAAGGTTTTGATTGTAAAGACCATAGCTGCCAAAGTTGCTCGCCAGATTTATTCTTTTTCCGGCTGCTGCATCTTTGGTATTGAGACTGATCACGCCGCCAATTCCTGCTCCGTAAATACTTCCGGAAGGGCCTTTTAGAATTTCGACTGACCCGATATTATTAAAATCAATCTGATTGAAATACGTGATGCCGTTTCCATCGGTGATAGGGATGTCGTTGTAGTAAACCTTTACATTTCTTACATTAAAAGGAGACCGCAAAGAGCTGCCTCTCAGAGCGATACGATAACTTCCGGGCGAGCGTTCCTCGATTCTTACCCCAGCCTGGGTATTTAACAAAACTGCAGGGCCGGCATTGTCAAATCGCTGGATATCTTTGAGTTTCAGGGTCGAAACCGACGAAGGCGTTTTTACCACCGAAACATTGGAATCATAACCTTTTACCACCAGCTCTTTGAGGTTTTTGGTGCTGTCGGTTTGTGCAAAAACAAAAAAAGGTGCAGCCAAAAGGCCGCTTAAAATTACTTTTCTAAATGCGTTTCCCATTCTTTGTAGCTTAGACCATATTTTTCCAACACCTCATCCGGTACACCGTTCCACTGATTGGGAGTATTGCCTTTATAGTCTAGGTCTTTTATTCCGATTTCGGAAGTGAAAAAGCCGGTTGCCGTAAGATTTCTCATCAAATTAAAAAAGCTAACCCCCTGACTGTGTTCGGGTTTTGCCTTTTTAGGATAAGCGATCTGATCCACGATTTTGAGTCTGTCGGTCGGGCTTAAATCCTTAAATTTTTTGCCCAATTGCTTTTTTGATTCCGTATCAAGCCACATGAGCCCACCACGCATTGGAGTTTGGTGTTGGGGCATATCTTTGACAATAAACTCAATAAAAGCCGGAACCCCCGCCTGTGATGCACTCCCTGAGCGGCCATCAGCCGGAATGATGATATCACTTAAAATCGTAATGGTGACCATTTCGTGAGCATTGAAAAACTTTTTGGCATGAAGTGCTTTGTCATGCTCAATTTCATGGGGTTGACGGCCATTGGATACCTCTGTTGCCGGGCCGGCTGTAGTTGTTTTGGGCTTGGTTTGAGCTATGCTTTCACCCGAAATTGCCACTCCGGCAGCTCCAAGACCTATATTTTTGATTAAATCTCTTCTTTTCATAATATTTTCTGATTTCAGATCATTTAAAAATTGTATTTCTGAAAAAATTAAAAACTGAATGTCGCCTTTCCGGCAGGACTTACTTTTTGCGGGTCGCCGCACCGTTTGAAAAAAGTAAGCAAAAAAACATTCATAAAACAATGATCCTCTCTAAAAATTTGGTTATCAATCTTTTGTCTAGTTAAGAATTTTACATTCCAAATTTTTAGAACGGACTGTTTTATGATTATAAGGAACATTTTTTTTTATTATTATTGGATGCCAAATCAATATTTTAATCAGAAGTCTTTCCTAAACACTGGAAAGGCATTCAAGGTATTTACTTTTTTTATTTAATGCATTGCTGATTACCGATAGACATTTTAAAGATTTTTGGCTTTAACTTCTTTTAAAATATAATCAGAAGTACGCATCGCCAGGGCCAGGATAGTCCAGGTTGGGTTTTTGTCTGCCTGAGATACAAACGAACCCCCATCAACCACAAAAACATTTTTGGCATCATGAGCCTGAGAATATTTGTTCAGTGCTGACTTGGTAGGGTCATTGCCCATCCTCACCGTACCCACTTCATGAATGATTCTTCCCGGAGCAGCCAGACCGTAATTGGAATCGGCACCGGGCTTAGGTCCACTGGCAATACCACCCAAGGCATCTATAATTTGCTCGAAGGTATCCTGCATGTGCTTGGCTTGCTTGATTTCATAATCGCTCCATTTATAGTGGAATCTCAACACCGGAATACCGTACTTATCTACCACATTCGGGTCGATTTCGCAATAATTATCCTCTCTGGCTACTGCTTCACCACGACCTGCCATGCCAATATTGGCTCCATAAAAGAAGCGGTAATCGTCTTTGAGCGAAGCTCCGTATCCACCGGCTTCTTTCACTTTTCCGTCACTACCGGGATATTTTCCGTTGAGGCTTTCCATCCCGAAGCCGAAACCATAACCCGGCATTCCCATTCCGCCACCGTATTCGATGTGGTAACCACGCGGAAAATCAAGTTTGGAATTGTCAAGCCACCAGGGCGAATACACGTGCATACCACCCACGCCATCTTCGTTATATCTTTTTCTGTTGGTCAGATGCGGAATAAATGCACTGCGGCTGGCACCTGTAGAGTCATGCAGGTATTTACCGACCACGCCTGAGGAATTGGCCAGACCGCCTGAATGTACACCGGACTTGGAATTAAGCAAAAGTCTGGCAGACTCACAGGCTGAGGCAGCCAAAATCACGATTTTACCTTTCACCGTTTTTTCCTGAAGCGTGATTTTGTCCACATAAGATACTCCCGTGGCCAATCCTGCCGCATCGGTCAAAACCTCTCTGGCCATGGCGTTGTTGATCAGCGTAAGGTTGCCGGTTTTTAGGGCCGGTTTTACCAATACTGATGAAGAACTGAAGTCGGCGTATGCCATACAGCCCCGGTTACACTGCCCGCAGAAAAAACACTGCCCGCGGCCATTGATGGGTTGGGTGAGCATCGACATCCTGGAGGGGATGGTCAATACGCCCGTTTTTTTGTTGGCTTGCATGAGCATCAATTCGTGCAAACGAGGCTTGGGAGGAGGTAGAAAAATACTGTCGGGGTCATTGGGGAGGTTTTCCTTAGTACCAAAAACACCCACCAGTTTGTCCACCTCGTCATAATATGGGGCTACGTCGTCGTAGCTGATAGGCCAGTCGTCGCCAAGGCCATCAATGCTTTTTCTTTTAAAATCTTTCGGGCCAAATCTGAGGGATATCCTGCCCCAGTGATTGGTGCGGCCGCCCAGCATACGCGATCGAAACCAGTCAAACTCGGTGCCGTTTTTACGGGTGTAGGGCTCGCCTTCAATCTCCCAACCACCCCAGGCGGCGTCAAAGTCACCAAAAGCACGCAATGTGCCCGCACCCCGGCGTGGAGACTCGAAGGGGTATTTGAGTTGGGTAATGTATTTTGAATCGCCCGGATCGTAGTAACCACCCGCCTCGAGCAGGCATACTTTTGCACCGGCCTTTGTCAGCTGATAGGCCGCCATACCGCCACCTGCACCTGAGCCCACGATGATCACATCAAAAACCTGGGATTGTTCTTTAAGTTCGAAATTGTACATAGGGTTTGAATAGAATTACTCTCTAAAAGTAAGGGTAATTTTTGTATTGCAAAAATCAAATTTAGAAATGTAGTTTTTGGGTAGGTGAACAGATGGAAAATGTAGAGGTGGGGGGACGTGAGAGTGTTTTTGAAGATTTTAAATCCATTGTCGATAGCAAAGTATATTTTTTTTTAATCTTCTGGCGAACATTAAAAAAAAGGAAAGCCGAAATTTATTAAGTAAAACTCAATTTACACGCTATATTATGGTTGTATCTTTTCAGAGCGTTTATTTTTTTGAATTTCCAAATCAGATTTTACTTTTTCATAGTTCAAATAATTAACACTCTTAAGAGCAAAATTATTATTTTAAAGTATAATTAAATTTTAGAATGTAGGAGTGTAATGCAGTCTATTATAATTCTTGAATTCCCAGAATTATCTGACAGTAATTGTTCGATAAAAAAATCTAATTTTTTTAATTCTTCCTCGGAGTATTTGAAATGATTATGATTTTTCTCTTTAAGACAAGTGGAATACAACAGTGCTTTTGTGGCAGGTCTGTCTGTGTTGTAAATACCTGCATAATAATTTGTTGTCTGATAAGGTTGATTGAATAATATTGTTTCTATTACTCGCTCAAAATTCATTGCATTAGTCATTTTTTTATTTTTTTATTTTATATATTACAAAAGCAATGCCTCTTTTAAGAGGCATGACAAATTTGATAAAATTTCTTAAAAACATAAACATTATCAAAAACAAAGAGTTTAAATGACTAATATTCTGACAAAATGACAGATGAGCGGGTAATCTTTATATTGCAAAAATCAAATTTTGAAATCCAGTTTTTGGGTAGGTGAACAGGTGGAAAATGTAGAGGTGGGGGGATTTGTGGGGGCGTTTTGAGGATTTCAAATCCTTAGCCGAAAGCAATCGGTACTAGCTTCGGGATTATCCTGCTGAACATTTCGAAGAGCCACCAAGAAATTGTTCTTCATCGTAGAAATAGAATTTGATTATTGCTTTTCAATTTCAAAATTTCCGGAAAACTCTTTCTCCTGGTTTAAATAGTTTTTAAATATTCCATTGAAATTGCCTACAAATGTATTTCCTTCAGTTTTTAATTCTATGTTTCCTTCATTTTTTATCACATATTGCATATTGGGATGATATTCGACATGCCCTTCCTGAATAATAAACTTTCCTGAACCTTTATTATTTTGAAATTTTAAGTATAAAACCCCCAAACTATCTGATTGGTGGCTAAAATAATATTTAAGCTCGGTTACCTCTGCGAAAATAAATTTTCCTTCATTCAAAATTGAACAACGGTGAGTTTTCTTATCATAAATTGAAACTTGATTAATACCACATTTAAATAATGGAGATTGTGGTATTGCAGTTTTATCACTTCTACACGAAAAAAGGAAAATAATCAAAAAAATGGTAATCCTCATAATTTTAGTTTTATTTCCCCGGACCAATAATATTATTGTTTGGGATTTTTTTTATATTTAAATGGTTAAATATTAAGCATGTACAAAGTGATTTGCATTGGAATTATGCCAGTGTTGTGGCCACAATAACTTATACCCTCCCGAATTTGAGAGCCAAGAAGAAAAGAAGCTTAGAAAAAGCTCGATCCAATTGTCTCTTAACAAATCAGCTTACTAAGTTCTGAAAAATGTAATTGAAAAGCAAAAGAATTTTTAAGTGTTTTAAGAATCTTAACTATTTGGTTTAGGATTGTTCTACAGAACATCACTAAGAGCTATTTTTTTTTGTAATTTTGAATAAAATCCCTCAAGATGATTACAACATACTTATTAGGTGCAGGAGCCAGTGCAAATGCCTTACCTGTAGTAAAGCAATTTTCAAATTCTATTACTGAAACAATTGAATTTCTTAAAGTTAAATTTGATAATGATGAAATAGTTTCAAAAGAATCCTTAGTTAACTCTTATGGTGTTGAAATAACTCTTAGAAGTATTCATTTTGAGTTATTGGATAGGTTAAGATTGTTTCTAGAAGATTGCTCAAATGGGTTTACAATAGATGAATTAGCTAAGTCTTATTTCTTTAAAAAAGATGAAGAAAAATATTCAATTCTAAAATTTAACCTTTCAATTTTTCTTTCGATTAGACAAATTTTGTCAAAATCTGATTATCGATATTTTTCATTTATTTCTCAAATTTCAAATAGCCAGAATATAATTCCTGAAGGAATTAAGATTGTAAGTTGGAATTATGATAGACAATTTGAAATTATCGAAAGTAGGTTTTTACCTGAAAATAAAGAATTAAATTCTTTAAATAGATTAAGTCACAGGTCTAAGATTTCAAACAATTATGTTGATGTTAGAGTCTTTAATAATTTATATAAACTTAATGGTTCTAATGGTTTTATTTTAGACAAAAAACAAATTGACTTTTTGGATTTGTGCAAAAGAGGTCTTAATTCTATTTCTTATATAGAGTTTCTAAAAACCTATTTTGAGATTAAGCAAAAAATAGAAGAAAAAGATCCAAAAATTAAAAATACTTTATCATTTGCATGGGAAGAATCAGAAAATTATGTACGATTTTACAAAGATGTTTGGAATGAAATCTGTAAAACTGAAAAATTAGTGGTTATAGGTTACTCTTTCCCAAATTTCAATAGTGAAATTGACCTAGAGTTTTTCACGAAAATGCAGTTGTTAAAGAAAATTTATATTCAAACCCTTGATGAAATAGGAGTTTCGAGAAAAATTAAATATATTCTTTCAAAATTAAAAATGGAAGTTGATTTAGAAATATTTAGTAATTGTGATAATTTTTTAACTCCCGCAGAACTTGACTAAAAACAGAACCAGCCCGACATCCTTCCAGATACCGGGCTGAGTGTTTTTAAAATAAATCCAATCAATTAAGGTCAAATCTGTCCAGATTCATGACCTTGGTCCAGACGGCTACGAAGTCATTCACAAATTTTGCTTCGGCATCGGCACTGCCATACACTTCAGCGATAGCACGTAACTCGGAATTTGAGCCAAATATTAAGTCCACACGGGTTCCGGTAAATTTCACTTCTCCGGTTTTGCGGCTTCTGCCTACAAACTCATCCTGGTCGGCAGTAGTGCCTTTCCAGGTGATACTCAGGTCGAGGAGGTTTTTGAAGAAATCATTGCTCAGTGTACCCGGTTTTTCGGTAAATACCCCATGAGCCGAGCCGTCAAAATTGGTACCCAATACTCTTAAACCACCCAATAATACGGTCATTTCGGGAGCGGTGAGGGTGAGCAGCTGGGCTTTGTCGATCAGCAATTCCTCGGCGGTTACCTTGTATTTGGTTTTTAGATAATTCCTGAAACCGTCGGCGATGGGCTCCAATACCGCAAATGACTCCACGTCGGTTTGTTCCTGTGTGGCATCGGTGCGGCCTGCTGTGAATGGAACTTTCACCTCGTGTCCTGCCAATTTTGCGGCTTGTTCTACACCTGTATTTCCGGCCAACACGATGAGGTCGGCGATGGAAACGCTTTTGCCCTCAGTCTGGGCGGTGTTAAATTCATTTTGAATGGCTTCCAGTTGCGTCAAAACTTTTGCCAGCTGAGCAGGGTTGTTTACCGCCCAATTTCTCTGAGGCTCCAGACGCACACGGGCACCGTTGGCACCGCCACGCTTGTCAGAGCCACGGAAAGTCGAAGCCGAAGCCCAGGCGGTAGAAACCAGTTCGCCCACGGTTAATCCTGATGCCAAGATTTTTGCTTTCAAAGCGGCTTCATCGGCAGCATCGATAAGTTTATGATTTACTACCGGAACCGGATCTTGCCAAATCAAATCTTCAGCAGGCACTTCGGAACCCAGATATCTGGCTTTCGGACCCATATCTCTGTGGGTAAGTTTAAACCAGGCCCTGGCAAATGCGTCGGCAAATGCATCGGGATTTTCATAGAAATGACGTGAAATAACCTCATAAACAGGGTCAAAACGAAGAGCCAAATCGGTGGTAAGCATTACAGGCGTATTCTTTTTGCCTGCAATGTGGGCGTCGGGCACAAGATTTTGTCCTTGTCCGCCAGCAGGAATCCACTGATGGGCACCAGCCGGACTCTTGCTCAGTTCCCACTCAAAACCAAAGAGATTCTCAAAGAAGTTGTTGCTCCATTGGGTAGGCGTGGTGGTCCAGGCTCCTTCCAATCCACTGGTGATGGTGTGGGCTCCGTGTCCGCTTTCATAGCTGTTTCTCCAACCTAGGCTTTGCTCTTCCATAGTGGCAGCGGCAGGTTCTCTGGATACGTATTTTGATGGGTCGGCGGCACCATGGGTTTTACCAAAAGTATGTCCCCCGGCTATGAGGGCTACGGTTTCTTCGTCGTTCATGGCCATTCTGCCAAAGGTCTCCCTGATGTCACGGGCGGCGGCAATGGGGTCAGGGTTTCCGTTGGGTCCTTCAGGGTTTACATAGATTAAGCCCATCTGAACTGCTCCGAGCGGGTTTTCCAGTTCACGGTCGCCGGAATATCGTTTGTCACCCAGCCATTCGGTTTCTGCTCCCCAATACACATCTTCTTCCGGTTGCCACACGTCCTCACGACCACCTGCAAATCCAAAAGTTTTGAAGCCCATTGACTCCAGGGCACAGTTTCCGGCCAGAATCATGAGGTCGGCCCAGGAGATTTTCCTGCCGTATTTTTGTTTTACAGGCCAAAGCAAAAGTCTGGCTTTGTCGAGATTGGCGTTGTCGGGCCAGCTGTTGAGCGGGGCAAAACGCTGTGTGCCCGAGCCTGCACCACCACGACCGTCGGCGATCCTGTAGGTACCCGCACTATGCCACGCCATACGGATAAAAAACGGACCGTAATGTCCCCAATCCGCCGGCCACCAGTCCTGGGAGTCGGTCATGAGAGCAAAAAGGTCGTTTTTTACCGCCTGGAGGTCGAGGCTTTTAAATTCCCCGGCGTAGTTAAACGATGGGTCCATTGGATTGGCCAGGTCTGAGTTCTGACGCAATATGTTTAGTTTGAGCTGGTTGGGCCACCAATCGTGGTTGGAGGTGCCGCCACCGGCTACAAAGTTTATTTTTTCACTGTGAAACGGGCATTTACCTGATCCGTTGGAATGATGATGGGCGTGTTCTGATGCGTTCATAATTTTTTATTTTCTTGTTGAAATTATTTGCAAAAATTTTGATGGGTATTAAGATTTGATTCTGTGCAAAAGTATGGGGGTTGTAATTATTAATCAAATTGATATTTTTTATGGAGATATAGATGTGGTTTATGATTGATTAAGGAAATGCTAATCTGATAATGCTATGTTTTTTCGTGTTAGTAGTCAGTCATTTGTATAACTGAATAATAGTCTGTAAAATAACGAACTTAATTATTTAATTCGTCGCCTTGCCGGCGGGGTCCTACTTTTTGCGGGTCGCCGCACCGTTTGAAAAAAGTAGGCAAAAAAACACTCATAAAATAATGATCCTCTCTAAAAATTTGATTATTAAACCCTTGATTAAAATATACTTATGAGAGAATCAAATTTTTAGAACGGACTATTTTATGATTTAAAGGAACAATATATCTTATTTTTTTCTGGACAACATTACTTTCAATTATTAATTTGTGATGGATGAGTTAGGGTCAAATTGTGCTTTCCTGAGGTTGTATAATGCATGCCTGAATGAAACTCTGTGAGTTGAATTTTTAGGTACAATTAATCAAAAAAAAACGAATTCAGGATTAATAAAAAATACATTTCAATTTACAGAATTTTATCTGAAATTTATACAAAAAAACAATTAGATGAAGATTATAAAATTGACGCTGTTGCTGGTGCTCCCTTTTCTGGCTCAGGCTCAGAAAGACTTTAAAGTCGTGGCCTATTGCACGCATGGGACTGAGGTTTCAAGCATTCCTTTTCAATATATTACCCACCTCAATTATTCGTTTGGAATACCTGCCAAGTCGGGCGATACCCTTAATCCTATCAATGACAAAGAATATGTAAACCGGCTCGTAAAGACGGCCCACCAGAAAGGCAAAAAGGTGTTTTTGTCGATTGGTGGCTGGGCCATAGGCGATGGCCTGGGCGATGACACGAGATTTCATAAAATGTCAGAAACCGCACAAGGCAGAAAAAACTTTATAGAAAGTACGATGAAGACGGTGACGGCATTGGATTTTGACGGAGTGGATCTGGACTGGGAGTATCCCGACCCTGACCACCACTCTTCCGATGACTATGTTTTGCTGTGCAAAGACCTTTACAATCAATTGCATAAGCAGGGAAAACAGCTCACTGCGGCGGTAGTCTCTGCCGGAAAACAGGCTTATGGCATAAAGGAAGAAGTGTACTCATACATGGACTGGCTCAATCTGATGGTCTATGACGGCGATTATGGCCCTCAGGAAATCAGGCACCATTCACCCTATTCTATGGCTCTGGAATGTGTGGATTTTTGGCTCAATATACGCCATTTGCCAGCTGGCAAGGCAGTTTTAGGCTTGCCATTTTATGCCAAAAAAGGTCATGGAAATTATGGTTTTACCTACAAACAACTCCTGAAAGAAGGTGCCAGCCCTTTTGATGACTATTGGAACGGACACTATTACAATGGCACATTTACCATTAAAAATAAAACCAAACTGGCTCAGGAAAAGAAACTCGCCGGAGTGATGGTATGGGAAATTAGCTGCGATGCGAGCGGGGAAAATTCACTTTTTAAGGCGATAAATGAGTGTGTGAAATAAAAACTCAAATTTATTTTCAATTTCATCCCATTTTCTCAGGCATTCAAAACATTTTTAATTTTTGCTTTTTGGGCTGCTGTAGTTTTGGATTAAAATTATGAAAAAGCTATGCAAAAATTATTAAAAGATCAGAGATACGAAGCCTTCCTGGTGTTGGGATGTTTTGTGATTTATGTGGTCAAAAGGTTGTTTCAGGAAGCCCATGCCTTTGATGAATTTATCTATCATCTTCGCAGCTTACCGCCAGCCAGCCGGGATATGGCTGCTGTTTGGAAAGGTTTGACCGATTATTCCCATCTCATGAACGCGGTCATGCCCATTGTTGCCGGGGCAGGCTTGTTTTATTCGGGTTGGAGTGTCTTTCACTTCAGATTTGCTCCAAAATTCTGGGCCAGGGATTATTCAGTCGTTACTTTTTTGTTGTTTGCAGTCTCTGTTATGTTCGTTTTTGCGTCGGTTTGGGCATACAGTTATCTAAAGTTGGATTATCGGGAAATACACAGAATCTATACCGATGCTCAGGGGAAAATGGTTCAAAAAGTAGTCGGCTCGCTGGTTTATTCCAATTTTCGAAAGCTCTTTTTGGTAACCGACACGGTGGCTTTACTGGTTCTGTTGTGTCTTTACGAGGCACTGGCACAAGGATTTTATTTTGTAAAAGCCAGGTTAAAAGAAGAAGACAATAATCAGGTCATAGGCTATGCACTTGAGGCGGCAATCAGTGTTTTTCTGGTGATTGTGGCTGTAGCAGGCAATATTCCCCAAAAAGACTATTGGAGTGGCCCGGTAAGAGAAATGACGATTTTGGGATTAACCGGAGTTGTTGTTTACTTTCTTCAGGGATATTTCTATAACCGATGCTTGCCGTATGTTTATGATTTGAATTCAGAAAAATTCAGGAAAAATATGCTGGGTTTTCTGGTCAATGCTATCGCGGGAGCCACTTTGGTTCATTCATTTCAGTTGCTGATTTGGTCCATTTACAATCGTTCTTATTTTGAAATAGACTTCTATTATTTGTTTTTGATATTCGGACTGGTGGTGTTGGCTTCGGTGGGTGTTGCTTTTTTGAGAAAGGCCCTTTTGAAGGAAAAGATTTTCTTAAAAACCCAAATCAGTAACAAATCGGCCGAGCTTTCCAGCCTTCGCTCGCAGATTAATCCTCATTTCCTGTTCAACGCCCTCAATACACTTTATTCGGTAGCATTGAGAGAAAATGCACCAAAAACCTCGGACGGAATACAAAAATTGGGAGATATGATGCGGTTTATGCTTCAGGATAACCACCAGGATCGCATTCCGCTGTCCAAAGAAATAGATTATCTCAATAATTTTATCGAGATTCAAAGGATGCGTATTGACGAAAGCAAGGATATAAAAATTGAGGTAAATATACAGGCCTCTGACAGGGAGATATATTTGGCACCGATGCTGCTTAATCCTTTCGTAGAAAATGCATTCAAACATGGTCTTAGTTTTTTGTCGCCCTCATGGATATTTATTACCCTTACTCATGATGACCACAATCTTTATTTTAAAGTGCATAATAGCCTGCATTCAAAGACAGAAGAAATGGAAAACGCTGAAAGCCATGGGATAGGTCTTGAGAATGTAAAGAAACGACTGGAATTGATTTATCCCAATCGCCACAAACTGGAAATTCAGCAAACCGCTCAGGATTTTTTTGTGAATTTGGTGCTGGAGGTGTGAAATTGATTAAAGTTTTTTAAGTGAATTATAACCAGAATTCTATCAATTATTTACCCAAAAAAAGGAAACGAGAATGAATAATTTTATAAAAAACAACATGGTTAAAATTCTTTAAATTAAGTTTTTGAGGTCAGAAATTATAAATTTTTTACTTTGTGTGCCTTGCCAGGCGGGCTTACTTTTTTTTCGAAAAAAAAGTAACAAAAAAAACACTTTCTGTGCAATGATCCTCTGGAAAATTTCTTTTAGCACTGACTTTTGCTAAAAAATAAAAGTCAAGAAATTTTCCAACGGACTGCACAGAAAATATTAGGAACCATTTATATTTATTTAAAATAATTATTATGATTTAGGTTTGTTCAAAAATAGTTTTTCTTCTTTGATTTATCATTTAACCCTAATGTTATAAAATGTCAAATTTGTATTTTTCTTAAAGTTTTGAAAAGGCAATCTTGAAACATTTTTTTGTGTTTAAATTGATTCAAAACTTATTCAGTTGTTTTTCATGATAAAAGCAATCGCCATCGACGATGAACCTTACGCCCTGGAAGTGGTGAAAATGCTTTCAGAAAAAGTGCCTTTTGTTAGTCTGGAAGCCACATTTACCAATTGCTTTGATGCGATTCCGTACATTCAGGAGCACAAAATCGATTTGATATTTCTTGACATCAACATGCCGGATATTAGCGGAATAGAATTTGTAAATACCCTGCCCAAATGCCCCATGGTGATTTTCACAACGGCGTATTCAGAATATGCGGTAAAAGGCTTTGAGCTTGACGCAATTGATTACCTCTTAAAACCGTTTTCATTGGCAAGATTCACCAAGGCCTGTAATAAAGCATTTGATATCAAAAAGAACTTTTCAACTCAAAAAGAACCAGATTTTATTTTTCTAAAAACGGGATATGAGGAGGAAAAAGTAAGGCTTGATGAGATTTATTATGTAGAGGCTGAGGGAAATTATATGACCTATTGGTTGGGAAATAATAAAAAGTTATTAGCCCGACAAACCATTTCAGAAGTATTGGAAATGCTTCCCACTGATCAATTTTCCAGAATACACAGGTCATTTGTTGTGGCTAATTCTAAGATTGAAAAATTTTCGAGAAATTCTGTTTGGATTCTTGAAAATGAAATTCCGGTTGGAAATACCTACGAGCCGGTTTTGAAAAATTTAAGGCGGATTTTCAAAATTGATTAATAGATAGAATTAAAAGGCAGGCGATTTTTTTAGTTTTAACACATATTTTTAGAATTAAAATCCTAAAAGAATTTTAGATTTTTTTTTGAAATCTTAATAAATATAAAATCCCTCACCAAGTATGATGAGGGATTTTTGTTATTTTCCAATATATCTCTGAAAAAACTCATGGATTCTCAGAATTCGGTCGATGCGTTGCCGCACATTGCCTGAGCGTGAAAGCTCATGTGTAGCACCCTGATAACGCACATATTCTACCTCCCGGCCCAAATATTTCAGGCTTTTGTACATCATCTCAGACTGTATCACCCCAGTCCGAAGGTCGTTGTCGCCGTGTTTGATTAAAAATGGCGTCGTGATTTTATCGACATAAGTATAAGGAGAGTTTTCTCTGATTTTGGTCACAGATTCATCTTCCCAGGGTAAACCAAAGTAATTGGGCGTGAGTCGCCAGGCATTGCCTTCGCCCATAAATGTGCTGAGGTCATATACTCCCCGCTGAGCAAAAGCGGCCTTGAATCTGTGGTCATGGGCGATAATCCATGCCGTAAGGTAGCCTGCGTATGAACCACCTGTGATAACCTGTCTGGAAGTATCCACCCAACTCTGAGCCGCTGCGATTTCTGTGGCTTTGAGGGCGTCTTCCTGTGGGCCTTTGCCCCAGTCGCGGTAGTTGGACACCATAAAATCTTTACCATAACCGCCCGAACCTCTTTGGTTGGGGTAAACCACTCCATAGCCCTGAGCCGTAAAATATTGGAATTCATGCCACATTGAGGCCTCTCCAGGGCCCCACATTGCAGTGGGTCCGCCATGTAGCTGTAACACCAAAGGATATTTTTTTCCCGCCTCCATATCGACCGGTTTCATTATCCAAAATTCTATTTCCTGTTTTGCAGAATTTTTGAAGGTTCTTTTTTCAGGAAAACTCAATTTTTTATTTTTCACCCAACCGTTCAGATCAGAAACCTGGGATGCCTTTGAGAAGTCAGCACTTGCCAAATAAATTTCATTGGGATTTGCTACCTCATGTTTTGCATAAATCCATTCGCCAGTTTCCAGCCGGTTGAGGGCAGTTATCGCTGACTCATAATCAGTTATTCGGGTGATTTTTTCGGAGGTTACATCCATTTTGAAAACAGGGGTGCCTCCATTGGACTGAGCCGTGAAAAACAAAGTCTTTTCGTCTTTACTCCAAACAAAATTCCCCGGAATGCGGTCAAATTTTATCGTTTTGAAACCTGAACCATCACTGTTAAATATGCAAAACTGCCCATAACTCAAAACACCGGCATCAGCTACAACTGAAACGATTTTTTTGCCGGAAGGCGAAATGCTAAAGCCTCTGAATGCTTTATTTTTTTGCTCTAAAACTGTTTTTTGTGATAAATCAGCAAGATTGATCTGTATTATTTTGTTTTCCTGTTCTCTGTCCGGGTGTTCGAGAATATTAAGTGCTGTTATCGCCAGAATGCTTTTTCCATCTGCGGAATATTGTGCCGAATTGTAAGAGGCAAATCCCGAAACCAGAGCCCGGGGCTTTGCATTTTCCTGAACGTCAATTTCATAAATATGATTGAAATTGATATCTCCGTTTAACCCCGCTTCGCCCTGAAAATTGAGCCGGTTAAATACTCTTGTCTTTTTGTCTTCTGCGTTTTTGTTAAGATAGGCCCTGATTTCTTCCAACGAGCCATCGGGATTGGGCTTCACTTTATTGTTTAGGATATAATTGTCTGTTTCAAAGCCTGGTTTTTCCAATGAAAATCCGGGTAAGGATTTGTTGGGGTTTAGAGTGGAATCATTGGCAAGATCTTCAAGCTTAATACTGGTCGAAAATAAAATTTTGCTTCCATCAGGACTAAAAGTAGGAGAGGACGCACCGTATTTCATATTAGTCAATTGCCATGGTTCTCCACCTTCTAGTGGAAGTATGAAAATCTGAGATTTTTCTTTGACTTTTCTCACGAAAGCTATCTTTTTGCCATCGGGTGATAGCTCTGCCTGAGCAGCACCCTCTTTGCCTCTGGTAAGTGCCGAGGAAGATTTTTTATCTTCAGATAGAAGGAAAATGTTGTTTACATAATCATATTCCAGCGGTTTTTCGTCTGATTTTTCAATGGTTTGAAGACTGTAAATCACCTTGTTTTTTGCAGCCGAAATCGAAGTAACAGTTTTAATCAGAGTCAGGTCTGTTGCTTTAATTTTCTCCAATTGGGAAAATGCAATCAGCGGAACCAGAAAGATTAGGGTAATTAGTTTTTTCATAGAAGTTTATTGATGAATGATTCGGTTAACGATTTACGATTAATTCGATTTTTGATTTACTGATTAAAACAATAATTCGCTGGGTTCTTTCAATATTACATTTTATAAAGGAAAACCCTCTCCAATTTTTTTAAATTTTCGCATTGTCAAGCCATTTGGGATGATATTCGGCTTTGTAATTCTGCATTTTTTCGATGAGCGTTTCGATATCACTTTCGACAATCAGTAATTTTCGGTTTTCGGGTTTAAGGAAGCCTTCTTCCATCATTTTGTCGAGCTGAGCAATTAATGGATCATAGAAATTGTTGATGTTCAGGATACCTACCGGCTTGGAGTGAAGGCCAAGTTGCCCCCAGGTGAGTATCTCAAAGAGCTCGTCCATGCTGCCAAAACCTCCGGGCAGGGTGATTACCCCATCGCATTTTTCTTCCATCAGGGCTTTCCGTTGATGCATGGTATCGACAGTTATCATTTCCTGGATGTCAGGATTACCGACTTCGAGCTTATCCAAAAAAGTAGGAATGATGCCCAATACATAGCCTCCATTTTTTAAAACGGCTTTGGATACCACGCCCATAAGGCCCACTTTTCCACCGCCATATACCAGTTGGATTTTATTTTTACCCAGATATTCCCCAAGTTTTTCTGCAGTTTCGGTATAGATAGGTTTGTTTCCGGCATTGGCACCGCAGTACACCAATATTGATTTTAGCATCGAAGTTTTTTTGTGCAATTTAGTTTATGACTTGGATTCATCATTGATTTGGATGAAGTATTTTAGTAGAAACTTGAACCTCCTTTTTATCCACACTTATACAATTTTTTGTAATCTGAGATATTACATTATTTTATTTTTAGCTTGGAAAAAGGAAATATTTATCATGCTAAGTTTTTTAATATTTTTAATCCCTACTTTGGAACTTGTCCCATAAGAATAAAAGTTAATTTGTCTATTTTTAAAGAAGAATATATTCTCATACCATTTTCATAATCTTTTAGGCAATTAATTTCTGATAAAGTCTCTAAAATTAATTTATTATTATCAATATTGTCTTAAACGCAATTACTTGGACACGATAATTAATTTACATTACCCATTTTGGGTCAATTTTGACACCTATTGATTCCAGGAATTTTTTAGGAGACTTGTATCCTAATCCACCATGAATTCTCTCG
>JAIUOF010000002.1 GCA_020161355.1 Bacteroidota bacterium
GCCTCCAGGGCAACCTTGGCTTTAAAGTTGCCATCAAAATTTCGTCGTTTGTTTTGCTTGCTCATGTTCCTAAATTTAAAAGGTGATTTCAATTATCGTACCTGTCTAAATTTTGGGGACCATTATAAATAAAATAACCGCAACTGTTTTGAGTATTTTAAATAACATACTAAACAATTCGTTTTAAAATGTAAAAATATTACCGCCTAAATCATTTTATCCTTACCAGGTACCGGAATTGGATATAAGCCGTTAGCATCGGGTAATGATTTTGGAAGTTGGTTCCAATCTAATTTATCAGGAAAATAATTAATTTGAGAATTCAATGCCTCTTCCCATGTTACTTTTTGCCCACTATAAGTCGCCATTCTCCCCATAATACTAGTCATGGTAGCAATGGCACCATTTTCTGCGTCATTTATAGGTTTGTCATTTACAATACAATCAAAAAGTACATCATGCTCGACCTGATAGGGATTCTTGTCGTCTTTATCCCTATGCCGCCAAACGACGTTTCCTTTCAAATCAAAAATCTTGCCTTCTGTAGCTCGTCCCGCAGTACCGACAAGGTGTTCAGAAACATTAGATACTGTACCAGGTTGGTGACGGCACTGGCTATTGAGTATCATGCCGTCGGCATAAGTAAATTCCACATAATGGTGATCAAAAATCTCACCATACTCTTTCCCTTTCCTTACTTCACGACCTCCCATACCCACTGCTTCAACAGGATGACCTCCTTTAAACCAATTAATAACATCTATGTTATGAATATGCTGTTCAGAAATATGATCACCGCAAAGCCACACGAAATAGTACCAGTTTCGCATCTGATATTCCATTTCGGTCATTTGTGATTCACGTTTAACCATCCAAACGCCATCATTATTCCAATAACATCTTGCAGAGACTATATCTCCAATAACCTTCTGATCGATAACCCTTTTGTAGGTTTCCAAATAAGAAGTTTGATAATGTCTTTGCAGACCAACCACTACTTTTAGGTTTTTCTTTTTTGACTCTTCTGCAGCTTTTAGCACTCTCCTTATGCCGGGGGCATCGGTGGCTACCGGTTTCTCCATAAAAACATGCTTTCCTTTGGCAACTGCTTCCTCAAAATGCATTGGCCTGAATCCTGGGGGGGTAGTCAAAATCACAACATCTGCAAGAGAAATAGCCTTTTTATAAGCGTCAAAACCAACAAATTGATTCTCTTTTGGTACTTTTAACCGGGCTTTTACCTGGGGAGTTTTATCCGAATTGAGCGAATTGTAACAACTATCGATACGATCCTGAAAAGCATCGGCCATAGCCACTAACACTACATTTTCTTTAACTGATAGTGCCTGAAATGCGGCACCTGTACCTCTACCCCCACAACCAACTAAAGCAATTTTAATCGGCTCAGCACCTAAAAAGTATGCTGAATTCGCTACGTTAGAATTTAATGCTATTGCCGAAGTCGCAACTGCCGAATTTCTTAAAAAATTTCTTCTTTTCATGATTTAAGGTGGTTTGAAAAATAAACAGTTAAAAATATTTGATAAAAATTAAACATACAATTGTTAGAAAATAAAAAAGATAATAAACTGGAATTCTTTTTTTTGAAAATGCATAAATGGTTTTAAAATTTATATCAACCCGATTTTCATAAACTTAAAAATAACATAAATCTAATAATAATTATAAAATTATTTAGAATTAATTAAATATTATATGTCCTTAGGCGGAAGCTCATAATACTTCTCAATTTCCTCCTTATCAGGAACTTTCACAGGTCTTACAATTCTAAAACCTAAAAACGGGGCATTGGTCATCCACCATTTTGACCTGGGAATCTGTGGATCTATCTGTTTGAGTTTAGGAGTAGAGTATGCCCTTGCGGCACTTCTCAATAGTTGGGGATCATCGTCCCAGCTTCCGCCTCTGATGGTATGCGGATACAAGTCTTTTGGAGAAAAATAGGGATCAACATCTCCTTCCTTTATTTTCCCATAAGATTCTGCAAAATATTGATCAGATGTCCACTCCGAAACATTGCCATACATATCATAAAAACCCCACTGATTAGGCTTTTTCAAACCTACTTTTTTATATGCACCATCTGAATTTTCAAAATACCAGGCGTACTCTCCCAAAACTTTGGAATCATCTCCAAAATAATATGGACTCGTACTTCCTGCTCTGGCGGCGTATTCCCATTCGGCTTCAGTCGGTAACCTGTAAAATACCCCGGTGGTTTGATATAACCATTTACAATAGGCCCTGGCAGCATATTGTGTTACATTACAAACTGGAAATCCGCCATTTTTCCCCTGACCAAACGACATCTCCACATAGGGCTTCGTAGGCCGGGCTATAGCATCAACCTTGGTCTGACCGGCAGTCTCTAGTTCACGATTTTGAAAAACCAAATAAGTATCCCAGGTGATTTCATATTTTGACATCCAAAAAGGGCTTATCTTAATTTTTTTCTGAGGGCCTTCGTCTTCATTTCGGCCTGCTTCAGTTGCAGGACTTCCTATTACAAATTCACCACCCTGAACAGGTATCATAGAAATCTTTTCTTTTGAATTTTTGATTGCCTGATCATATGGCTCAAATGGTTGCTCAACAAAATATAGAAAAACCCCTGTGGAAAATAATAAAATAAATCGTTTCATTTTGAAATTGAATGTCTATAAAACCTTATTAACTATTTTGAAATCAGTCTAAATACCATCCCCGGATTTTCGACTGCAATGTAAATATAACCATCTGAGCCCATTTTTACATTTCTTAATCTTCCAACATTGAGCAATTCTTTGTGACTATTTACCACTTTATTATTATCCACCTCGGCCCTTTCCAAATAATTAAACCGCAACGAACCTATCAAAATATCACCCTCCCACTCGGGATATTTATCGCCGGTAACGAATGTCATACCACTGGGAGCAATAGATGGAATGTAGTAAAACTCAGGCTGCTCCATACCTTCTTTCTCTGAGATATTTGTAATCGGTTTACCATCATAATTAATTCCATAGCAGATCACAGGCCAGCCATAATTTGCACCGGATTTTATAAAATTAATCTCATCTCCCCCTCTGGGCCCATGCTCATTTTCCCAAATATTACCATCAAATGGATTTAATGCCAAACCCTGAGGATTTCGGCTCCCATAAGAAAAGGCAGAAACGTTTCCCTGAGATTGGAACGGATTATCCTGAGGAATTTTGCCATCAGGAAATAAACGATGAATTTTACCTAAATCATTGTCAATGGCCTGTGCATATTCAAAATGTTTTCCGCGGTCACCTACCGAGAAATACATAAAACCCTTTTTATCAAAAACGATCCGGGAACCATAATGATGGGTAGTACTAACATAAGGTCTAGCTTCAAATATCTCATTGGCTTCTACAAATTGGTCACCTTTTATCTTTCCCCTTATTATGGCTGTGGTTGACAGGCTACTACCCTCTTTTTGCTCCGGCTTTGAATAACTCAAATAAACCCAGCCATTTGATTGATAATCAGGATGCAATGCTACATCTAATAATCCTCCTTGTCCCTTTGCGAGAACCTTTGGGGTATTCTTTATAAGGGTACGGTTCTTATTTTTTTCAATGATATACAAAAAACCGGCCCTGTCAGTAACCAATAATCTGCCATCAGGAAGTTGGGCAAGACCCCATGGGCTGTCAAATCCTGTTCCCACTGTATCTAGTTTTATGGTCATTTTACCAGAAAAATAGGTATCTGTCTTTTGCGTATTGAATTGATATTGCTCAACCGTTTTCATTTTTTTCAAAATAAGATCAGCCAACTTTTCAATCTCTTTTTTAGAAATTGTAGTTTTCCAGGAAGGCATGCCCCCATCAAGGTAACCTTCTGTAATGGTTCTAATAATATCAGGCTTTTTTTTACCATGAGTCCATTTCCTATCTACGAATGCTTCAATTTTTTCGCCATGACAAGTGGAGCAAAACTGATTGAAAATAGCTATTGATTTTTTCTCTGAAACTGATTGTGAATAAGTTATTTTGGATAAAGTAAACAAAATTAAAACAATGAGGGTAAACTTTAGATTCATAGGAAAAATGGTTGAACTAATTTTCCATAAATTAAATAAAAAAATACCAGATTTGTGAAGATTACAATAAAAAGAAGGTTTTTTATAAGATATTATTAAGTAAACAAAAACAACGGAAAGTAAGAAAAAACTACCAGATTTATTAAAACCCTATCAATTCCGTATTAAAACATCTTTTAGTTCCTGAAAAATAAGAGCTGTAGCTCCCCAAAGCCACTGTCCCTGGACATCAAATCCTGGCACTTTCATTTTTCCTGAAGGCACATTTACGCTTCTAAATTCCACATTTTCTACATTTAGAAAATCCATAATACCCACTTCAAAAATTCTTACAACTTCGGTCTCATCCGGAAAAAAGTCGGGACGGTACGAAATGGTGCCCACAACCGGTAAAACATTATAATTGCTTACCGGAATAAATACTTCAGTCAACTGACCAATAACTGACACATCAATTGCTTTAATACCGATTTCCTCCTGGGCTTCCCGAAGGGCTGTTCTAATAAGATTTTCATCGGAGTTTTCCATTTTACCTCCCGGAAGAGCCATCTGACCACCATGGGTGCCGTCATAGGCTGGACGAAGAATTAACGGAAGAAAAGCCTCATTCTTAAATGGATAAAACAAAATTAAAACAGCACTTTGGCGTGTGGTATGATTGGGCTGAAGAATTGCTTTCAACCTGGCTTCATGCATGTACTTTTGATGCGAGACCGGACCAGGCAAAGGTTTTTGAAGTTGATTTTTAAGATGATTTATAAATTCTTCGAATTGCACAAATTATACTTTTTTGTTAAAGTTATATAAATTTTGGCCATTTTCCAATTAAAAATTTCTTAAAAAATCGAATGACCCAAAATGAATTTTAGGATAAGATATTACTTTTTCAAGGCATATTGAGATACAAATGCCTCAACACACCTTTCACCGTCCATAGCTGCTGAAACTATCCCTCCGGCATATCCTGCACCTTCTCCGCAAGGATACAATCTTTTGATTTCCAGATGTTCATAACTTTCCCGATCCCTGGGGATTCTCACCGGCGATGAGGTCCGGCTTTCGATTCCAATCATCTGCCCTCTATCATAATTTTTCATTTTTTTGGAAAATTCCATAAATCCCTGCTTTAAGGCCTGGGCTACGCCATCGGGCAAAATTTTGTAAAAATCACTCGCCAAAAGTCCGGGTTGATACGAAGTGGGATTTAGTTCTTTAGAAATTTTCCCCATGTAGAAATCCTTGATTTTCTGGGCAGGCATTACCTGAATGTCATCTGAATCAAGCTTTAATTTCTCTTTGATATAAGTAAAAGCCTTCTGTTCCACTGATTTTTGAAATTCAAGGGCAGCCAATGGACCATGACTTTTAAATTGCTCCCAGTCATTTTCGTTTACCGAGACCACCACGCCTGAATTTGCATATTGTGAGTCCCTTCTGGAAGGAGACATCCCGTTTACTACCAGTTCTTTTTTATCAGTAGAAGATGGAACTATAAACCCACCCGGACACATACAAAAACTAAAAACACCTCTTTGGATACCTTTATGGTAGGTTTGAGCTACAAGAGAATAAGCCGCAGCCGGTAAAACACCCCGCTCTGCGGTATGGTACTGGCACTGATCCACAAATTCCTGAAAATGCTCTACCCTTACTCCCAATGCGAAAGGTTTTGCTTCAATTTTAATATTTTTTTGATGGAGTAATTCGAAAATATCTCTGGCCGAATGCCCGGTAGCCAGAATCACCGCCTCTCCCTTCCATAATTTACCATCAGCAGTTTTTACCCCTTTTATTTCATTTTTTTCGACTAAAAAATCAACAACCTTCGTTTCGAACCAAATCTCGCCACCGGCTTTCAGAATACTCTCTCTAAGATTTGAAACAACAATTGGCAGTTTATTGGTACCAATATGCGGATGTGCTTCATACAATATTTTCTCGGTAGCTCCATGTTTAACAAAAATCTCCAGTATTCGTTTTATATCACCTCTCTTTTTCGATCTGGTGTACAGTTTCCCATCAGAATAGGTGCCTGCACCTCCTTCTCCGAAACAATAATTTGAATCCGGATCAACGATTTGGAGTTTATTAATAGCCGCAATATCTCTACGTCTGGCCCTCACATCCTTGCCTCTTTCGAGTACAATCGGTTTAAAACCTAACTCAATGCTCCTCAATGCGGCAAAAAGGCCTGCTGGCCCGGAACCCACAATTATGATTGTTTTTTGATCCGAAACATCATTGTAACTGTATTTGTTTTCAAGTTCATTTTCAAAAGGCTGATCCGAAATCTCAACCTCCAAAACTACTTTAATATCTCGTTTTCGGGCATCTATCGACTGTTTGATTTTTTGAAAAAAAAATGGCAAATCAGATGGCCACTTTTCCTGAAGTTTAACAAAATCAGAGAGTTTTTGGTCATCAAAGGCCAATTCCGGTTTTGTAACAAGAGAGAGTGTTTTTTTCATGAATTTGGAAAGGTTTCTATCCTTTAATTTTTGAACAAAATTAGTCAAAAGCTTCAAATTTGCCTTTATATTTGCAATATGTCTTATTTTTCAGATCTTAGGAAAGGAATCTCTTCATCAGTTTTGGGCCTCAAGCTCACGCTGAAACATATTTTTGCTGCCAGAAATAGCCGGGGAAATTTTGGAATAAAAGATAAAAAATACTTCGAGCTGAAAGAGGGTCATGTAACTCTTCAATATCCGCATCAAACTATCACTGTACCCGAAACCGGGAGATACCAGCTTGATTGTGAGATTGATGATTGCATTGTTTGCGATAAATGTGCGAAAATCTGCCCGGTAGATTGTATCGAAATTGAAGCCATAAAATCGCCCGAACTCATAAGAACCACCTCTGATGGCTCCCCGGTGAGACTTCATGCGGCAAAATTTGATATTGACCTGGCCAAATGTTGTTTCTGTGGACTTTGCACCACCGTTTGCCCCACTGAATGTTTGACTATGAATTCGGAATATGATTACAGTGTTTCGGATGTAAATCTATTAAATTTTGCATTTTCAAATTTAAGTGCCGACGAAGCAGAGGAAAAAAGAAAGCTTTATGAACAATTTGTAGCTAAAAAAGAAGCTGCAAAGAATAATTCGGCTGCACCTCAGATTGAAAAACCAGCAGTTCCATCAGGATTTAAGCCTAAGTTTCAACCAAAAGCTGTTGGAATTACGGATTTAAAACCGGAGGGCAATGAAAATACAGAAGTTAAAAAGGCCATTTTCCCTAAGGCCAAAATACCTACCGAAAATAAAGGAGAAAAAGCTGAAGGCAACGCTGAAGAAAGCGACAAAAAAACCTTTTTGCCAACAGGAAGTGCTTTTAAACCTAAAATAAGAGAAGTTTTGCCCGGAAAAGTTGAAAATTTAGCCGAGCCAACAGAAAATGGTTATGTTCCAAAATTTAAACCTTCAGCTGTTTCTGAAGAGAAAAATAATTCGGAACCTCTTGCAAAGCCAGCTGCTAAACCAATTTTCAAACCAAAATTAAGGGAAGAGGCTGCCTCTGAAATTAAAAATTCAGATACAGAACCCATTGAAAAGCCTTCTGGCAAGCCGGTTTTTAAACCTAAAATGGCTCCTTCAACACTGAATAATGCGACAGATGCTGAAGCTGGAATGTTTATTCCGAAAATGAAAAATATTTCTGCTCAGGTGGAAGAGACCGTTGAGAAAGCTGAAAGACCGAAATTTGTACCCAAATTAAAGCCAAAAGAATAATATGAAATTTCAGGAATACTTGCCTTTGGCCACTGATTTGGTGTTTTATATATTTTGTGCCGTAGCCGTTGGAGGAGCTTTTTACGTATTAATGGCTAAAAACGTTTTATACGCTGCTTATGGCCTTCTATGTAGTTTTCTGGGCGTTGCTGGTATTTTCGTTTTTGCCGGGAGTGAATATGTGGCGGCATCTCAAATAATGATTTACGTTGGTGGTATCCTGATTCTTTTGGTTTTTGGTATCATGTTGAGCTCGGGAAAAAAGTCGGGAAAAGAATACTTGAAAATAAAAAGCAGAAACCTGACCTGGGGGCTTACTTTAGGTTTGGCATTAATTGCCATCATGACCATAATTATTTCTACTATAAGATTTGATTTTAAACAAAAACTAGCTTCTCAAAGTATCAAAAATATTGGTTTTAGTCTCATGACAGATCAGGTTTTTGCTTTGGAATTGGTCGGGATCTTGTTGTTAATAGCCCTGGTGGGTGCAACTTTTATTGCAAAAACAGATGAATAATTTAATACCATACCTTGCAGTTTCTACGATTTTGTTTTCATTGGGACTGGCCATCACAGTCACAAAAAAGAATCTGATTTTAATGCTTATGGGTCTTGAACTGATGCTAAATGCTGTGAATATTAATCTGGTTGCATTTTCTAAATATGATCCTAATCCGGAAAAAGGACAGGTTATGGCCATAATGGTAATGTTAGTTGCTGCATCGGAAATTGCAGTAGGCCTCGCAATCATCCTGAAAATCAGGAAATTCTACAATAGCGTTGATCCCGAGCAATTAGATGAGTTAAAAAATTAGTAAAATTATATTTGACATTTAAAAAATAACCTCTACTTTTGCAGTCCAATTGGCTGCGTAGCTCAACTGAATAGAGCATCTGACTACGGATCAGAAGGTTTAAGGTTTGAATCCTTACGCGGTCACAAAGCCCTCAAGCGAGGGCTTTTTTATTTTATTCTTTCTTCTAAAGACGCTAATCCTGCCAAGCTACTCACTGGTTTATCCAAATAAAAATAAGCTGTGGATGAATAATCATCAACCCTATAAAAATTAACCCAGCCGGTAGGAAAATCTTCATCAAAAATACTCTTGGGATTGTCAAGCAGCCGACGGAAGCCTCCCTCCCATTGAACTGTCACCGGTTTAAGCGGATGATTATTTTTGATTAGTTTTCTAACCAAATCCCTATCTCCTCCACCGATTTGCTGAATACTCGCTCTGAAATTCTCCCTGAAAACAATTTCATCTTTTACATGAAACCTGTAAAATGCATATAGTTTTGCAGAATCATCTGCTACAGTAGCTCCCTGATACAAATTGGTGTATTGTCCCAGCCCCCAGGCAGTTCCGATATAATCCTCGGCTCCGGTACCATTCCAGGTTGGAAATTTCTGGTCGTTATCAATGAACATTTTCACTTCTCCCTCACCCCACCAGGTATTTTCGTAATGTTTACCTGCGTTTATCCCCATATTTACACCCAAATATCTTCCCTTTCCCTTTATTTGCGGCAAAAACTCATAATCACTGCCAAGAGCTGATGTTTTTTGTCTTTTCCAAAATGCATGAAAATACATGGCTCCAGTAGGAAAGTTGTTGAGTTTTACAAAATCAATATCAAAAAACAACAAACCAATATCTTTGTCACTCTCATTGATTATCAACACCTTTGCACCAGACTTAAATGGCATCGGGATATTACAGTTAAAAGACCGCCCTTCAGGATTTGAAAAAAAAGTCGTCTCAAATTTTACAACTTTAGCCAGTCCATATCCAAAAAAATCGCCAAACGGCACATCTACTGCAGGTTTTACCGAACCATCCCAAAAAAACTGTAATCGCATAGATCTGAGCATTTCAGGTGAGCGATCCCTTACAGTAAACCACATTCGTTGAATGATTCCCGGTCCCTTTACGTCCAATAATACTTTTGATTGCCCCGCTTTCAATTCTTCAAATGCGTTACCTTTTGCAGTTTGATTGGTCTTTCCACCCTGACTTTTTTCTCCATTAATGTTTTCAAAAGTGCTAATATGGCTACTTTTTACATTCTCTGGAAACTGAAATAAGGCTTGAGACCGGGCATTAAAACCCAAAATAAGAAGGGAAAAGAAACTTAAGTATTTCATGTTAAGGTTGATTTTAACATGAATTTCGAAAAAATATCCTGGAATAAAATGAAATAATGTTTTTTTTTGAAAAAGTAATTAAAGCAAAACTACCTTTTTGTTTTGGTAGTTATCAAGACATTCATGGTCTTTGTCTAATTCAGTGACCAGGTAATTTACTTCATCTAAATTGCAAATTTTAAGATTCAATGTGGAGTTTAATTTTTCTGAAATGGCAAGAACCATTATTTTTTTAGAAGCTTGAAATAAGGCCTTTTTAATTTCGACCGTTTCCCAATGGCTATCGGTGAGCCCATTTTCGGGATCAATCCCATTTGTACCTACCACACACAGATCGGCTTTGATTTCCCGCAATTTCAGGAAAGCATCGCCACCTATCACGGCCTGACTATAGTTTGAGACTTTTCCACCCACCAAAATGGTATCGATGTTAGGCTTAGCCATTAAATGAATACAAGTATAGGGATTTAAGGTAACAAAGGTAGCTTTAAGATTTTCAGGTATAGCAGCGATAAACTCTCTGACCGTGGTGCCACCGCCAACTAATACCAACATACCATCCTTTAATAGTTTAACTGCCTTTTTGGCAATTATTTTCTTACTTTCCTGGGCAAAATTCTGTTGATTTTCGACTAAAAACTCATTTCCCTTTGCCATAGCACCGCCTTTAACTTTCACGATTTTTTGCTCTGAAGATAACTCATTCAGATCTCTCCTGATGGTATCTTCTGAGACATTTAGCATCGTAGCGAGGTCATTAAACGACACCCTAGAATGCACGTTTATTTGCCTCAATATGAGCTCTTTGCGGTCTTTTTTTAATAATGTCACCATAAAAAAAACAGGACTCCGGAGATTATTGCCGGAGTCCTAAATTTTATTTACTTAGCCGGGTCAGCGGGAGTATTTTTATTATTATTTCTTTCAGAAAGCGGATAAGGATACCAGTTTCGGTTTCTCTCACTTTCTGCCCGGCCAAATCTACGACTATCTTCGAGTCTGAATCCGGAAAGAAACAATTCTATGCAACGCTGTACATATATTGCATTTAGAACAGCTGCAGCAGTTGATTCTCCGGTGTAAGCCTGACCTTTGGCAGTTACGCCAAACACATCAGAAGACTTGGTCAGGATCTTGTTCAATTCAGTTATTGCATCACTAATCTGACCTTTTCTGGCGTAAGCTTCGGCTTTAATCAGAGTCATTTCACCAGGCAAATAAACCGGAATAGATGCAGTATTAGATGCAAAAAAGCCTGCTTTCCCAAGGTTATTAGCACCTCCGGTAGAATAATAGAACGCTCTACGGCCGTCTTCAGCTACCGGAATATTCGCTCCTGAAAGTCCAAAATCAGCTAAAGGCTCGGTCACATTTTTATTTCCAAAAGTATTGAAGAAAATCGGATTAGGGCTAATATCGTCAAAATTAAAGGTGCTTTTTACGGCATCCGATACCTTTGAAGCAGCTGCAATAGCAGCATCATGATTTCCGAGCATGTTGTTATACCTGGCCAATAGGGCCTGAATCGTGCTTTCCAGATTTATACCTGCCACAAATTCGTTAGTAAAAGCCGCAGATGGCTTGGTGGCCGTAATAGTTGAAGCTGCTGTTTCGAGAGATTTAATCGCTTCTTTCAGCAAATCGGCACGGTTGCTGAATTGAGCATCTTTGCCCACAGCTATTGGAGCTTGCTCCCAATAAGTAGCCAGGGTACCTAAAGCCAAAGCACGATACATGTGTGCAGCAGACAAAATACCCGATTTTATGGCCGGATCCGGAGCATTTGCGATATTGGCAATAATCAAATCGGCATTGGATTTTACCAAATGAGACTGACTCCAGATGTTATTCAATATAGAATTGGAATTTATTAAAGCTGTTCCACCCGATTCCAATAATACTTCATCGGTATTTCCGGCATTCAAAACCTTCAACTGTTTGGTGGTCAATCCATCAGCTGTAATTGAGGCATAAATAACCCCGGCTCTTGAAGTCGTATATTTTTGTTGAAGACCATTTACGAGGGCAATCAAACCAGACTGACTGGTCACTACCTGCTGCTCACTCGCAGAACTTGGATTTAAATACTCATTGCTGCAAGAGGAGAAACCCAAAATCCCTAATGCTAATATTAATATTTTTTTCATTTTCTTTTCAATTTAATGGTTAAAATGATGCGGTCAATTGAAGCTTAAATGAACGCGGAATTGGCACGTTACCAAAATCAACCCCTCTGAAAAGGTCGCTGTTTCCACCAGCATTAGTTTCAGGATCGTAACCTCTGTAGTTATCAAATGAAATAAGATTTCTACCGGTCAGTGAAAGATTCCAGTTGGTTAGCTTTCCTAATTTTGGCATTTCATAAGAAAGACCCAGTTCTCTGAGTTTTACGTATGAACCGTCGTCAATCCGCCACTCCTCTATTAAATAATTGGCAAAAATATAACCTCTTGGCAATTCCCCTTTCAATTCTTGTTCAGCTATTTCACCCACACCTACGCCCTGGCGGGTACGAAAATCGGCATTAAATACTTCAAGCCCCTGAACTGCATCCAACAAGAAATTGAAACCTAGTTTTTTGTATTTCAAATTACTAGAAATTGAACCAGTCCATTTAGGGTTGGGATTACCAATAATTCCGTTTACGTTGGCACCGGTAGGTTGTCCATCAGATCCACGACCGGAAGTATAGTAGGCTCCATTTTGTGTACCCCGCTCTCTTTGAGGAAATCCTTGTGAAGTCAAAATCAACTCACCGTTGGCATCTCTGGCATAAGGAACACCAAAAAATACCGATGGAGCCTCGCCTTCCACCAGGAATATCGGTGCACCCGCAACATTAGTTACACCTACCAGAGCAGTTCCGAGTTTTTCGACTTTGCTGCGATTTCTGTTAAACAATATTGAAGCATCCCAAGTGAAGTCCTTTTTATTAATCAATCCAAAATTCAGGCCCAATTCAATCCCTTTATTACTCATTTCGCCTGTATTATTGACTATCGAAGTACCACCTGTGGTGGCAGCAGTAACAGCATTTACCACAAGATCGGAAATGGATTGATTATACGCTGTAAAAGTCAAACCAAGTTTGTCATTGAGAAGAGATACATCAATACCTGCCTCCATTTCGGTCATTCTTTCAGGTCTAACTGAAGCATTAGCCAATTGACTTGAAGGAATAATTGTATTTTTACCTAAATAGTTTACAGGATTAAACTGCCAGAATCTATCGTAAGAGCCAATTCCTGTGAGGTTACCAGCCTGACCCCATGAAGCTCTGATTTTCATAGAGTTAATTACATTTTTCAGGCTTCCTTCTTTCCAGAAAGAAAAGTCAGAAGGAATAATACTTGCTGATACTTTAGGGTAGAATTGATTGGTTTCGGTTTCTGAAAACTTCGATGATTTATCTCTGCGAAGAGCCGCAGTCAAAAAAGCCCTGTCCTTTAAACCTAAAGTTGCCTGACCAAAAACCCCACTTAAATTGTACCTATCCAAACCATATCCGGCTGTTATTACCGAGCCACCATTTACAGATTCAATAAAAGGAGCAAGTCTTTCGCCACTCGCCCTGGTAAAATCAGATTGACCATATTGATAACTGTAACCTGCCAATAAATTTAGTTTCAATCCCTCAGTAAGGGCTTTTTCATAACCTACGTTTAAGTCAGAATTATAAAAAATAGAAAGGTTGTTTGTACTGGAAGCAAAACCTTGCGGATATCTTTCAGCTGGCAAACCTGCCACCGACTGATACGGATAAGGTTTAATAAGATTTTTTCCTAATTGAGAATATGCATCAACCCCCAAAAGCCAGTCTATTGACAAACCTTTTATAGGTGTAAGATTTAACTGAAAGTCATTTATGGTACGATTGACCGCTTGAGTAAACACCATATCTTCAATTGTACTCAGAGGATTTACCCTTGTAGGTTCTACCGCCAATAAACTTCCCGCTGCATCTCTTTTAGTGATATCCCAAATATTATTGGTGATATTTATGGAGTTGATCGGGCTGTAAAATACGTTTCCGTTGGCTTTTTCATTTGAAAAACTATTAGTATAACTTAATCCAACTGTAAATCTGGCCCAGTTATTAAGCTTCTGATCTATTCTGGTTCTGATACCATATCTTGTAAAGTCGGTTCCAACTATAATACCTTCATTTTTTGAATAATTCACAGAACCATAATAGCTGGTGCGATCATTTCCTCCAGAAATGGATAATCCATTTTCTGTTCCCATACCTGTCTGAAAAATCTGATCCTGATAATCATATCTTGTAACATCGACTAAGTTGGTCGCCAAATTGGCTGTAACACCATCCCTTACGATACCTGTTACGGTAGTGCCAGGGTTGGCTGCAATCTGTGCCGCAGAAATGCCTCCAATAGTATGCAATCTCAAGCCTGTGAAGCCAAATTGTTTTCCATAAGTACTGAAAGGCATTTTTTTCCTTAAACTAAAAGTACTTACGCTTGTATTGAAGCTTATTCTTGGAGCACCACTTTTACCTTTTTTCGTCGTGATAATTACCACACCATTTGCAGCACGAGAACCATATTGAGCAGCGGCGGCCGCACCATTGATTACATTGATACTTTCAATATCTAATGGATTGAGGTCAGCAAGCCGGTTGGTACCTACAACAGCTGTCCCGATTTGAGCAGAAAGTGCTGTTTGTGAAACGTTTACCGAATTATTACTTGCAATAACGCCATCAATTACATATAGTGGATCTGAACTACCCTGCAACGATTTAACACCTCTCAAACGGATGGTCACTCCACCTGCAGGATCTCCGGAGTTTTGGGTGATTTGAGCACCCGGAACTTTACCTTGAAGTGAATTCACTAAGTTGGAACTCCCACCTTTCAATAATTCATCAGTTTTAATGGTAGATATGGCATTTCCCAGCTGCCGCCGAGACTCTTTGACGGTTGAACCCACCACTACTACTTCATCAAGATTAAGTGCGTCTTCTTTCAGTACCGCATCCACCACTACCGAAGGTGAATTACCAAGTGTAAGGTTTTGAGTGACATTAGAATAGCCTACACCAGAAAATACAATCTTGAAAGAACCCGGTGCAAGGGTGGCAGTAATCTTATAATTGCCTTCCAGATCAGTGGATGCACCAAAATTGGTGCCTGTGATTTTTACCGAAGCCCCGGGAATGCTCCCCATGTTATCGGTAACTTTTCCGGAAATTGAATAAGAGCTTTGAGAATATGCAAAATTTGCAAAAAACATCAAGCTCAAAAACAAACTTTTGATTTTGAGATTTTCCATGGATATTATACCAATCCGATGGAAAAAACCCGAATAGATTTGATTCATAGTTTTTTTTGATAATGATTAAGAAAAAAAATTATTACACCTTATATAAATTTCGACCAGAAAAGATGCTGTTGCAATTTTTGCAAAAATTTTAATTTTTCCTACTTTTTTTGGCAGTTTTTTTAATTATGTTTTTTAAAAAATTATTAAAACATAGACTTTCTTCTGACCTTAAAAAAATAAAATATTAAATCAAAGATTTTGAAACCATAAAAGAAACCCACCATTAATTTGAAATAAGGAAATTGGAAATAAAAAGTGAGCTATTTAGCTATAAAAATTATAGTATAAGAATAATCGCTACCAGGTTTTTAATTTCCCTTGTAAACCACCCGTATGAAGTAAAAATAGAGTAGATTGAGGTCTGAAGAAGTCCTTTTTTATCAAATCCATTACTCCAAAGAACATTTTCCCGGTGTAAACTTGCTCCAAGGGAATATTATGTTTTTTTTCGAAAGCCACTATAAAATCAAGTAATTCCTGATTGTATTTTCCATAACCGCCAAAATGATATGTAGTAAAAAGATTAGCACGTCCCGGAAAAGGTTTTTTCAATAAATTTTCGATATTTTCTTTGATAAATTCTCCACTCTTCAATACCGGAATAATCACAACATCACCTCCAAATTTTTCATTACTAAGTAAGCCTGCTGCAGTACCTCCTGTACCTGATGCCGTGCATACATAATCAGGGTAAAACTGTTCTTCCAGGAGCTCTGCCACTCCGGGTAAAGCAAATTCATTGCTGCCACCTTCTGGCACAAACATTGCATTTGGGGCATAATTCTTTGCCAATTCTTCTTTATTTCTGTAAGAGCTTCTGTCCACAAAAACCAACTCAATACCTAATTCATGGGCTCTTTTTAAAGTATCATTGCTATTAGGATTTAGCTCGTCTCCTCTAACTATCGCAGTGCCCCGGATTTGCATTTGATGACATGTCTCTGCAAAAGCCGCCAGATGATTGGAGTAGGCTCCTCCAAAAGTAACAAGGCTTTCTATTGCGTTTTCCCTTGCAAATTTTACATTGTATTTTAGTTTCCTGTATTTATTTCCGGAAATATGCAAATGAGTCAAATCATCTCTTTTTACAAAAACACGAAGCCTTTTTTCCTGAAAAATATCATCAAAAATCTCAACTAAAGGAGTGGGTAACTTAATTAAACTTTCAAAATCAAGCATATTTTACGAAATTTGCACAAATATGGATACTTTCGACGAAATAAAAGACTCTTTTGAAGGAGATGATGACGAACTGATTGAAAATCTGGAGATAAAAGTGGATCCAGGTCAAAGTCTGTTGCGTATAGATAAATATTTGGGCCACCATATCAGGAATACCTCCAGAAACAGAATTCAGAATGCCATTGACACTGATTCTGTGATGGTTAATGGCCGCCCGGTGAAATCAAGCTACAAAGTTAAACCCAACGACCTGATTAGCATTTCGCTTGCTGCGGCCCCCAAAATGCCAACAGAAGTACTCCCGGAAGACCTTCCCCTGGAAATTGTATATGAAGACGATGAGGTGCTCGTAATCAATAAAGCTCAGGAAATGGTGGTACACCCGGGTCATGGGAACTATTCCGGCACTTTGGTAAATGCCCTGGTACATCATTTTTCAAATTTACCTACTACACCTGATGGCAAAGTCAGACCGGGTTTGGTCCATAGAATCGACAAAGGTACTTCTGGTTTGTTGGTTATTGCTAAAACCGAATTTGCGATGCAGTTTTTGGCAAAACAATTTGCTGACCACACCACCGAACGTACCTATTATGCTCTGATCTGGGGTGAACCCAAAGAACAAAAGGGCACCATCAATGCCCATATTGGCAGAGGGTTTAAAGACCGCAGGATGTCAGATGTATTCCCGGACGGTGAACACGGAAAAGAAGCCATTACTCATTATGAAGTATTAAAAACGATGCGGTATGTGAGTTTGATAAAGTGCAATCTGGAAACCGGACGTACCCATCAGATCAGAGCACACATGAAATACCTGGGTCACCCGCTTTTTAATGATGCTACCTATGGCGGCGACAAAGTGTTAAGGGGAGATTTGTTTACAAAATATAAGCAGTTTGTTGAAAATTGCTTTGAAATAATCCCGAGGCAGGCTTTACATGCCAAATCTTTGGGTTTCTTACATCCAAAAACTAAGGAATGGATGCAATTTGACTCGGAACTACCCGAAGACCTCCAGAAAGTACTGGAAAAATGGGATCATTATCTGCAATATAAATAAGTTGATTTATGGTATCTTTAAGAAAAGCCACAGGTGAAGATGTAAGTGTCATCATGGATTTGGTACGCGAGCTCGCCCTTTATGAAAAAGCCCCCGAACAGGTAACCAATACTGAAGAAAGGATGTTAAACGAGGGTTTCGGGGAAAATCCGGCATTTGGGTGCGTATTGGCAGAGAAAGATGGAAAGGTATTGGGAATGTCTTTATATTATTTCAGGTATTCTACATGGAAAGGCCGCCGCTTGTATCTTGAGGACATTATTGTAAAAGAAGCCCACCGTGGTGAAGGAATTGGAAAAATATTATTTGACAAAACCATTGCAATCGCCAAAGAGGAAAAATGCTCCGGCATGATGTGGCAGGTTTTGGATTGGAATACTCCTGCAATTAATTTTTACGATAAATATCAGGCCAGGTACGATGCAGGTTGGCTCAATGCTCATTTAGACTTTTAATTGGCTCAATCAGATCCCAGTGGTTTCCGTACAGGTCTTCGAATACCAGCACTCTGCCATAGCTTTCGAGGCGTGGGCCGTTAATAATTTTCACATCGTTTTGTAACAATCTTTCCTTGAATGCTTCAAATTCATTGGTGTGTAAAAACAAAAACACTCTACCCCCTGATTGATTACCGATTGCTTTCTCCTGTATTTCGGATGTGGCTTTTGCGAGGAGAATTTGGCAGGAATTCTGCATTTTGTTCCCTAATATAACCCATCGTTTGGTATCTGACAAGGCAGTATCTTCTATCAATTCGAACCCCAAAACTTTGGTATAATAAGCTATGGCTTCATCATAATCTTTTACAATAATCGCAATGTGTGCTAATAATGTTGCCATAAATTTTAACCTAATGCTACATCCAGAAACATCATTACGGCAAAACCTATCATAGCTCCAATTGTAGAGAGGTCAGTCTCATGACCACTTTGTGACTCAGGAATGAGCTCTTCCACAACCACAAAAATCATGGCCCCGGCAGCAAAAGACAAAGCATATGGCAAAACAGGCTGTGCATAGGAAACCAATAATGCCCCTATTACTCCGGCTACAGGCTCAACCGCTCCACTAATCTGCCCATAATTAAAGGCTTTCCATCTTGAAAAGCCTTCTCTTCGCAAGGGCACTGAAACAGCAGCTCCTTCCGGAAAATTCTGTATGCCGATTCCAATCGCCAATGCAATGGCACTGGCCAACATTCCTATAGAAGGATTTTGACTCAATGCTCCAAAAGCAACGCCCACCGCCATGCCTTCGGGGATATTGTGAAGTGTAATCGCCAAAACCAATAAAACACTTCGATGCAAAGAAGTTTTTACACCTTCGGCTTGTTCCAGCTTACGGTCAAGATGCAGGTGAGGCAATGTTTTATCAAAAATATAAAGGAACAAACCACCACTTAGAAAACCAACCACGGCAGGAATCCAGCCTTTCTTGCCCGCTGTTTCGGTCATCTCGATTGCAGGTGCCAGCAAGGACCAAAAACTCGCAGCTATCATCACCCCAGCTGCAAAACCCAGCATTAGGTTCAACGCTTTTTTGTTGATCTCTTTGAAAAAAAATACCAATGAAGAACCAAGAGCAGTAACACCCCAGGTAAACAATGTTGCAAAAAAAGCAAGCAGTATGGGATTGACTTTAAGCAGAGACTCCAATGAAAAAGTTAGACTCATCTAATTTTAATGTTTTGCACACAAAATAAGTGTTTTTTTTCTCAAAATCCAATAAATTTGAATAAAAATAAAAAGTATGAACCCTGAAACAGGAAAATATATTATCATAACAGGAATTGTCATCATATTGGTTGGAGTAATTATATATTTTGTCGGAAACCGATTAAATTTTATTGGGAGACTTCCGGGCGATATCAGATACGAAAAAGATAATTTTAAATTTTATTTCCCAATAACTACCATGTTATTGTTGAGTGGTATCCTGAATCTGATTTTATGGATAATTAAGAAGCTCTCCTGAAAAATTATCAACTCACAATTTCTTAAGTTAGTTTATTGTTTTTGGAGAATCCTATTTTTTTTAAATCTACAAACCATTAACCTGAAAATCAAATTTTTAATTTTCCTTTCAAAAAATAACACTTAGAAAACCACATCTGATTTTTCCAAAAATTCAATCTTAGTTTATTTGAGAAAATTTAAGAAAGAGAGAGCGTTTATGTAATTTTTTTCATCAAAAAAATCATGCTTATATTGTTTTAAAAAAAATAAAAAAATGAACCGAAATGCAGCTTTTACCTCTAATTCTCCATTCGTAAATTATTAGTTGGTAAAAGCTATAGATTTAATTATTTTTGTAAATATTACCTAAAGAGAACCTAAATATGAGTTTTGAAACTAATCCGGGCGTTGAATATTCATCGGTTGTTGAAATCAAGAAAAATCAATATATCGTAGAAATTTTAAGAGAGATTTATGATTCCGGAGCGATGACCATTGCACAACTTGCCAAAAAACTTCACACCAGTGTGCCATCAATAACGGTTTTCATCAATGAGTTGGTAGAAAACAAATGGATAAAAGAAGCAGGAGCCTCTAAAACCAAGTCGGGACGCCGTCCAAGTTTATTTGATATCAATCCCGAAAAAAACCTGATTGTGGTTATTGATATCAATATTCATGAGACCAATTTTTACCTTATAAATCTTAGGAATGAGATCAAAAAGCAGGAAACAATTACCATAAATATCAACAGTGAGGATATTGTAGAAGCCATAAAATATTCAGCAAAAACATTTATTGGGGATAAAAATATATGGTCGATAGGGATTTCCTCGCCGGGTCTTTTAAGTATTGAGAAAGGCATCAATTATACTTACCCACTCCACAATCAAAATGAACTTTCACTGGCAGGAATCTTATCAAAGGAACTGAACCTGCCCACATTTATCACGCATGACACGCAGGCTTCCATGCTGGGTGAGCATCATTTTGGCTTGGCAAAAAATAAAAAGAATGTCTTATTGATAAACCTTGACTGGGGTATCGGTCTGGGAATATTAAGCAATGGTTTTATTATCAAAGGTGCTAGTGGTTTTGCGGGCGAATTGGGTCATATTCAGATCAATCCGCAAGGAGAACTTTGTCACTGTGGTAAAAAAGGTTGCCTGGAAACTGAAGCTTCGGCATCGGCACTGATAAAAAAAGCAAAACAAGGACTTGAAAATGGAAAGACATCCACGTTGGCCTTAAAAAAAGATGCCATCAGGCTTGAAGATGTAATTGACGCGGCCCTGAAAGGAGATGAATTTTCGATTGATTTAATATTTGATATTGGCCGCGAACTTGGAAAAGGGCTTTCGATGGCGATTCACATGTTTAATCCGGAAACTATAATAATCGACGGTATTATGACGAAGGCCGGCGATTTGATTGTTTCGACTCTGTCTCAGGCCATCAACAAATATTGCCTGGTTGACTTCAAAAAAGACCTGGAAATACTGGTATCACCTATGGGTGAAAAAGCCAAAATCTACGGTACAAAATCTTTCGTTTTTGAAAAAATGCTCAGCTTAAATTTGCTGTAAAAAAGCTTTTCATTCATAGCTTGTTGCAGCCAATTCTATTTTTTTGGATAAATACTTAGTCTGATAATTTCAGAAATATACTTTAATTTATATTTTTGTAAAATTATTCTCTCTTCATGCAGGAACTCAGCAGTCGTCATCTGTTAGGTATTAAAAATATCACCGAAAACGATATTCAACTTATTCTTCATACCGCCAAAGAATTCAAAGAAGTTATTAACAGACCGATAAAAAAAGTTCCTTCTCTCAGAGACATTACGATAGCCAACGTTTTTTTTGAAAATTCTACACGTACACGTTTATCATTTGAGCTGGCAGAAAAAAGACTTTCAGCTGATACCATAAACTTCTCATCGGCAGGGAGTTCGGTAAAAAAAGGAGAGACTTTGCTTGATACTGTCAATAACATCCTGGCCATGAAGGTGGACATGATAGTGATGCGACACAGCAGCCCGGGAGCTCCGCATTTTTTATCCAATAAAATCAAAGCCAATATCGTAAATGCCGGCGATGGCACCCATGAACACCCCACACAGGCACTTTTGGATGCCTTTTCGATGCAAGAAAAGATCGGAGACCTGGCAGGAAAGAGAATAGCCATTATAGGCGACATACTCCACAGTCGGGTAGCACTTTCCAATATATTTTGTTTGCAAAAACTCGGTGCCGACGTGAGAGTTTGTGGTCCTAAAACATTGATCCCTAAGTACCTCACTGACCTGGGTGTGCAAGTGATTGATACCGTGCAGGAAGCCCTCGCCTGGTGCGATGTAGCCAATGTCTTGAGGATTCAGCTCGAAAGGCAACAGTTAAAATACTTTCCAAGTTTAAGAGAATATTCGATATACTACGGAATCAATAAAGCGATGCTCGATGCTCTGGAAAAGCCTATCGTAGTGATGCACCCGGGGCCAATAAACCGAGGAGTAGAACTAAGCTCTGATGCAGCAGATTCAAACCATGCAATAATTTTGGATCAGGTTGAAAACGGTGTAGCTGTAAGAATGGCGGTTCTGTATCTTTTGGCTCAAAAAAATTAAAGGATGAATTTTTCGAACACTGAAAAAATAAAAAAACTACTGGTTTCAAACCTGAAAATTGAAGCCGAAGTAGTTGCAACAGATAGTTTGCAGCCCATAATCTCTATAATAGCCAAAGATTTATTGGTGGCTTGTGAATTTCTTTTTTCAGATTCAAACACCCTGTTTGATTTACTAAACAGTATATCGGCCATTGACAACGGCCCCGAAGCCGGTACCATTGACCTTATCTATACACTTACTTCCATTCCCTTAGAGCATTCGATTCATTTGAAAATAGAGGCCGACAGGAATTTAGACACGGCACAAAAGATATATTCAGTGTCGTCAATCTGGAAAACTGCAGAATGGCATGAACGTGAAATTTTTGACTTTTTCGGAATAAAATTCATAAACCACCCTGATCTCAGGAGAATATTATTACCCGCAGACTGGGAAGGCCATCCGCTTAGGAAAGATTACGAAGAACAAAGTGAATATCACGGCATTAAAGTCAAATACTAATGCTCAAAGTTGGTCTCATCTCTGATACCCACTCCTGGCTAGACCCTGAGGTGTTTAAGTATTTTGCTGACTGTGATGAAATCTGGCATATGGGTGACATTGGTTCGGTGCAAATTATAGAGCAACTGCAGGAATTCAAACCCCTTAAAGCTGTTTTCGGAAACATTGATGATGCAAACATCCGCCATTTTTTGCCTGAAGATTTAATTTTTGAAGCGGAAGGTTTGAAAGTTTTGATAACCCACATAGGCAGTCTCCCGCCTAAATATTCGGGAAGAATCCAAAAATTATTAAAAATTCATAGCCCTGACTTGTTTCTTTGCGGGCATTCGCATATTTTACGTGTGATAAAGGACCGGGAGAAGTTTAATTTGGCATATATCAATCCGGGTGCAGCAGGCAAGCATGGCTTTCATCATGTTAGAACAATCATGAGGATGACCCTTGAGAACCGAAAAATCACCCATTTGGAAGCCATAGAATTGGGCAAAAGATGAGAAAAATTATCACTGCTTTTTTATTTTTAATTTCAGCATTTACCTCTATTGCCCAGTTGGTGGAGTCGAAAGAGGTCGAAATCGCAATGAGCAATTCAGTTTACGAAGATCTCACAATTGTACCTTTGGACAGCAATGGCGTCATAATTGTAAAAGACCAGCAAGGGATGTTTAATAAAAAAGCGAAGTTGATTATTACAAAATATGACAAAAATCTGGTGCCTGTTTGGTTTAATAATTTTGACCCTGGTTTATTTTTTGAGCTTGAAAAATATTATTTATCTACCGATGGATTCTATTGTTTGCTAAAAGAGAAAAATGGTGAAAAAATAAAAATCCTGAAAATAGATTTAGATAAAGGAGACCTGATATTTATCGAAACTGAGCTTCTAACCAACATTCAAATTGAGCACTTTGTTGGTTATAAAAGTAAAGTTATGATTGGCGGTGAATACAACGACAGACCAGTGGTAGAACTTCACCGTATGTTTGACAAATCTGCCAAAGTTTTACCAGGTATTTACAACAATCATCTTGAGATTCAGACTATCGAAACCAACGAGCCGGAGAATGAATTTTATCTGATGATGAGAGAAACCAAAAAATGTGCTTTTCGTATACTCTCTTTTGATTTGGAGGGCAAAAAAATAAATGAGGTTAGATTAGAAGACAAAAATAAAAAAATACTGAACGCCAATATATTGAAAATCAATGAGCAGAATCAGTTTATGGCGGGAAGTTTTGCTGAAGATTGTGGTGACCTTGCTCTGGGATTTTACTATTTCCCAATTAAAGATCCTGAAAAAAGGCAGTACATCAAGTTTTCTGAATTTGAAAATTTCTACACTTATTTACCTGAAAAAAGGCAGGAAAAATTAAAAAAAAGAAAAGAACTCAAAGCTAAAAAAGGCAAAGAGTTTAAGATTAAATATAAACTAAACCTACAGCAGCCATTTATATTCGAGAATGAAGTGATGCTACTTGCAGAGGTATATTTCCCTGAATATAAATCTAATACATACATTTCCTCCAGAACCCCTTCAATCAATACCTATGACAATGGCATCACCAGGCGTGAAGCTACCAACTTCAGATATACCCATGCCATCATGATGAGTTTTGATTTCGAAGGAAAAAAGACCTGGGACTACAGTATTGACCTTAAGAATCTTGCGAGCGAATCATTGCTCGATAAAGTTCAAGCAAACCATGTTGGCAATAAAGTACTTGTGGCTTATCCAAAAGAGGAAACGATTCAACTCAAATGGATTAAAAAAGGCCATAAAGCCGAAACACTGGCACCTTTGGACCTGAAGAAAACCAATGCATCAAAGCTTTCGGAGATATCAGTAGAAATGATTTCCTGGTTTCCGCAAACCTTTCTGGTGTTTGGATACAAAAAAACCAACACCCTCTATGGTGGTGAATCTGGTGAGTTTTTCTATATGAAAAAAATGGAAATCAAGCAGCCAGATGAAGAGAAAGATTCAAATTGAAGGTTATGTTTTGAAATTTTAATAAATCTCAAATCCTGTTCATGATTTCCTTAAACCAAACGGTATAGTTTTCAGGATTTATGGCAATCTCTGATTTTACATTTTCAACCCTTATCCACTTAAAATCAGCCACTTCTTCAGGATTTACTTCAAAATCACCCTCAAATTCACCAAAAAACACGTGGTCTATTTCGTTTTCAGTGAGACCATTGTCAAAATAAGCTTCATAATGAAACACAAAACGCTCAGAAAGCTCACAGTCAAAGCCCATTTCTTCCTGTAAACGACGGTGCACCGCCGCAAGAAGTGATTCATTTTCGTTGGGATGCCCGCAACAAGTGTTGGTCCACAGACCGGGAGAATGATATTTCTCCAGAGCCCGTTGATGAATCAGAATTTCTCCTTTCGTATTAAATACCAAAATAGAGAAGGCCCGGTGAAGCCATCCTTTAATATGCACTTCTAATTTTTCGGCGTGACCAATAATGTTATCCTGGGCGTCAACAAGTGGAATCCTGATTTCCTGAGTCATATTTTATGTTTATTTTCCGATGAAAGTTTAACTCCACCGAAACGATTTCCAAAGATAAACACTCCTCTCCGCCCAAGTGTTTAAATTCCTTCAAAAAAAGTATAAATTTGCATAAATTTTCTATCATGAAATTATTCAACACCCAAAAAGGAATTTACTTAGAATTCGAAAATCAAAGTTTCAAACTGGAAAGCGAAGACTGGGATTATATTGTTAATCAGGATTCTTTAACCGATTTTCTAAAAACTTGTAAAAAATCACCGGAGTATCTTCCTTCTGAGAGTGACTTTCTCCCCCCGATTAAAAATCAGGAAATATGGGCTTCAGGCGTGACTTATTTGAGAAGTAAAAAAGCCCGCATGGAAGAATCGAAAGATGCCGGAGGCGGTGATTTTTACGACAGAGTGTATGACGCTGATCGCCCTGAACTATTTTTCAAAGCAACTGCAGCCCGTACAGTGGGGCACCAGCAAAATATCAAAATCAGGAAAGACTCAAAATGGAACGTGCCTGAGCCGGAATTTACGCTTTTTGTGAATTCCCAAGGTAAAATTGCCGGCTATACTGTTGGAAATGACATAAGTTCAAGGGATATTGAGGGTGAAAATCCATTATACCTACCGCAAGCCAAAAGCTACGATAAAAGTGCGGCCATTGGGCCTTGTTTATATGTTTTTGAAGGAAATCTGGGGCAAAACTCAGAGATAAATCTGGAGATAATCAGAAATAATGAGATCGTTTTCGCAGGAAATACCTCCACAGCTCAAATGAAACGCAATTTTACCGAATTGGTAGCATATCTCACACGAGAATGCAGCTTTCCGCACGGTTGCTATCTAATGACGGGTACAGGTATCATTCCGCCGGATGATTTCAGCATGATATCGGGCGACATAGTGAAAATCACCATAGAAAAAGTAGGAACTTTAATTAACACCGTAGAATAAAAATGCTTTCAGGCAAAAATATCATAGGATTTGAGACCTCTTCAGAGGGTACCGTAGGAATTCAAGCCATCAACCCCGCAACCGGTGAGCCTCTCGGACCGCTTTTTTTTAAAGCGACTCATTCAGAACTGGAAAAAGCTGTCATTAAAGCTTCGGAAGCATTTAAAACCTACCGAAACTTTTCCGGCAACAAAAAGGCAGAATTTCTGGAGGCCATAGCAACAGAGATAGAAGCATTGGGAGATACCTTATTGGAACGCTATGTGGCCGAAAGTGGTTTGCCAACAGGCCGTGCTCAAGGCGAGCGTGGCCGCACCCTTAGTCAGTTAAGGCTTTTTGCCGGTTACATAAAAGAAGGCTCATGGGTCAATGCCATCATTGATACCCCTCAGCCTGACCGCCAGCCATTACCCAAACCCGACATCAGGGCGATGGAGCGGCCGTTGGGACCGGTGGGTGTTTTCGGAGCCAGCAATTTCCCTTTGGCATTTTCTGTTGCCGGTGGAGATACCGTTTCGGCTTTGGCAGCGGGCTGTCCAGTGGTTTATAAGGCACATCCTTCGCATTTGGGCACTTCTGAACTGGTCGGAACGGCCATTATTGAAGCAGCCAAAAAGACAGGCATGCCTGATGGCGTTTTTTCGTTAATTATCGACGATGGTGTGGAAATCGGTCAGGCCTTGGTAAAACATCCTCAGATAAAGGCCATTGGTTTTACAGGGTCTTACCGGGGCGGAAAGGCGATTTTTGATACTGCTGCCCTTCGCCCGGAACCCATCCCGGTTTATGCCGAAATGGGGAGCATCAATCCTGTATTTATTTTACCCAAAACTTTAAAAGAAAAAGGCGAAGCACTCACCAAAGCCTATCTGGGCTCAGTGACTATGGGTGTGGGGCAGTTTTGTACCAATCCCGGCCTGATGGTGGTGCAAAAAGATGATACTTTTATCGAAAATCTAAAAAAAGAAACACCTAAAGCAAGCGGAGGCATTATGCTAAACCGGGGTATTCAGGCTGCTTATGAAAAAGGTATAGAACAATTTAGCCTTGGAGCAGAAATATTGAGTACAGGCACTCAACCCGAGGGATTCACAGCTGCTAAGCCCATGATTTTCAGCACCGATTATGCAGGATTCACCGAAAATGAGCATTTGAAAGAGGAAGTATTTGGTCCATCGAGTTTGGTGGTAAACTGCCAAAGCAAGGAAGAAATATTGAAACTTGCCAACGAACTCAGCGGGCATTTGACGGCCTCGGTATTTGGCACAGAAGAGGAATTGACAGCATATGCCGACTTACTTCAGATTTTAGAGCAAAAAGTGGGAAGATTGATTATCAACGCCTTTCCGACGGGTGTAGAAGTAACACATGCTATGGTACATGGCGGGCCATTTCCAGCTACAACCAACAGCCGGAGTACCTCGGTAGGCACACTGGCCATTCACCGTTTTACCCGACCCGTATGCTTCCAGGATATGCCCGACAGCCTCTTGCCCGACGAACTTAAAACCGCCAACCCCCTGAATATCTGGCGGAAAGTGGATGGAGAGATCAGGAAATAAAAAATATTTGATGCGTGCCAGGAGGGACGCATTTTTTTTATTAAATCGAAAATGTCATACAAAATTAAAATTCTCAAAACAAATAATTTAAAAATAATAAATTCCTCTTGAATCTTTAGTATAAATGATAAAAAGGACTTTAAAGTAACATGGATTCCTTCAAATATAATTTCTTGGTAAACCAAAAAAACAACCTATATTTACAAAAAACTTATCTGCTAAAATCGTGAGATACCAATCCCCCTTCTCCTCAAAAATTTCTTTTATATTTTTGCTTATCAGTATTTTTACCACAAAGATTCACGCTCAATCCTATGATTTAAACACGTTTAAATTTAGATATCAAAACTATAGATTTCTGAATACTGACTTTTCGCTAAGTGGTAATTCCAATCGAAATATTTATGACAATAATTTTAATACATTTGATTCTAAAAAATCTCTTTCAAATTATATATCTTATATCAGGACTAAAAGCAAGGATAAAGTACAATTAATAGAAAATCTTTCAGTATCTACTAATTTTTTATATTCCAGGTATTCTGGTCATTTCGACCAAACAGACTCATCGAAACGAACCGTAAATTTGGTTAACAATATTTTCTATTCTTTCTCTAAGAATTTATACACTAAAAATCTAAATTTTAAGATTCTAGAATTTGGTTTCAACTCTTATTTAAATCCCAAATTCAAGTCAACAGACTACAACACAAATAATTATAACTTATATTTTAATTTTGGGATAGGAAAAGGTAGAATCGAAAATGTATCAGACGCCGTAACTGCAATTTTCATCGTTAAAGACTTGATATCAAAAGGCATATCAACTGAAATCGACTCTTCGAAAATCGAAAAATTGGCAAGTGGAGTTGTTGAAGCAAGAAACAGAAGATTTTTGAATGATTACAGATACCAATATATTGACCAAATCAGCCTTTTGGATAGTATTTGCAAGACTATTGGCATTCAACAATTCAATAGTTTAAAATACTTTAACATTCTTTACGATAATCTTATTTTTACAGATTACAGCCGAGAAACAGGTGGAAAATTAGAATTCAAAGGTGGACTTGAAGGTTTAAGTAATAGAATTGGCTACTATGATTATAAAACTTTTGAGAACTCATTCATAAAATATTTTAGACATGACTTTGACTATGGTATCAACCTGAACCTGAGCTCGAGATACAGAAATGTTCATCAAATAAATTCTCAACAACAAAGGGGTCATTTGTTTGAAATAAATTATAGAAAAAACCTTCTTTATGAATATTTAATTCGAAAAAGTGAAAGTTTAATGGATCACAATTTAGAATTTCACTATAATTTTGAATTTATAGTTCAGCCCAACACAAGGACATTTTTTAAATTCCACTTACCTATGTATTTAAACATAATTAGACCCAAATACGATATCTTGAGAAAAAATTTACAAACCGGACTTTATGCAGAAGCCAATTATTTTATTTCTAGAAAAACAAGCTTAAATTGTTATCTGAATTATAGATTTAGCAAGAGTTTTATTGGTGACGACAAATTACAATTCAGCAATTCGATTTTTAGGGTTAGTATCAATCATTCCATTTTTTGAGAAATAATCCTATTAGCGTTTTCCCTTGGAATAATGTTAAACATAAATTCTTAATGAAAATCATATTCTTTATTTAAAGGCAAGAACCATTTAGTTATTGGAGCCGACTTAGTGAATACTGAATCAAATTTTAAAAATCATCTCTATTTTACCTAATTCAATCTTATTTCTCATAATTTTGAGACTTGGAATCATCAAAAATTACATCAACAAAACCTCATGGAAAAATTTATCTGGGTAATCATAGCGTTTGTGGCCGGGGCGATATTACCTATTCAGGCCGGTATGAATAGTAAACTGGCCAAATCGGGAGGTAGTCCTGTGCATGCATCTATGATATCATTTGTGGTGGGTATCCTTGCCTTACTTATCTATATCTTGTTGACATCCAACAATGTATCGATAAAAGGACTCAAGTCAGCACCGGCTTATGCCTGGGCAGGCGGGCTTTTAGGGGCTTTTTACGTTACAGTTATTGTTTTTGCTTTTCCGAAAATCGGCCCGGGGCTTACTTTTGGTCTGGTGGTAGCAGGCCAATTGCTCATCTCAATGCTCATGGAGCATTTTGAAATCATGGGGGCTCAGCATCAACCCATAAGTTTGGGTCGCCTGGCCGGGTTGGTACTTATTGTGGTTGGCGTAATAATGATGAAGAAGTTTTGAGCAAACTTCGAAAGGTTCACGGTTTTATAATTCATTTGTTTTTAAATCATGAAATCCAGTATAAAGCCTGATGGATACTTCATACTGTCTCAGTCTTTATCAGTGCTTTTGCATTTTGCTTTTCCAATTATCCAGATAATATATTCGCCTTATTCTTACATTGGAATAGTATTATTGGTATTAGGTCTTATCGTAGTTTATTTTTCAAACAAAATTCTGACCGAACAAAAAACCAGTATCCAGCCTTTTGAAACCCCTGATAAATTGGTTTCAAACGGTACTTTTAGTTTTAGCCGAAATCCGATTTATCTGGGTATGAACCTCGCACTTTTAGGTATCTCTGTTTTAATGGGGTCGCTTACGGCGTTTTTATCTCCAATTATTTTTTGGGGAGTTATGAATTTTAAAATTATTCCTATGGAGGAAGAAACCATGGAAAAAAATTTCGGGAATAGTTTTACAGCCTATAAATCAAAAGTCAGACGGTGGATTTGATTCCTCAGATATTCGATTAAGTTTTGGAACATAATAAGAAATTAGGCGGTAATTTCACCTTCGAGTTGACTATTCTGATATAAAACATCCGGACAAAAATCAAGAGAAGCCGGCTTTATGGTACCATCATAGTCTTGTATTAAAGCTAATTTATCCCAATATAGTGTACGCCCATCTGTTTTTACTTTTGCAAATGTTTCTTTGTTAAGAAGTTGCGAAAAAGTACTTGATGCCGTTATTTCGGAAAGGATATTGGAGAAATTCACCCATCTTACCTCTTGGTTATTCCACCGGGTTTTGACTTTTGGGAACTCTACTTCCAATACTTCATTAATTCTCGGTAACATTTTATATATTAATTTAAAGGCTGAATCTTCCTTAAAACACCATTATCCTTCATAGATTCATCATATCCCCTTTATAAAAATATAATAAATCTGATTAGGGTTAATTATTATTTTAACTAAAAAAAAAATAGGTCTTTAACTTTCAATTAGATGACATTTCGTAAAAAAAAGAAAAATACGCCATTACATTCTTTGTGTCGGCTGCCGCCTGGGCCTTCATTTTTTTTCGAAAAAAAACGAAGCAAAAAAAACTGCACCCTGCATTCTCACACACTCAAAATTCTCAAAATCATTTATTCATGAAATTTTCCTTTCTCCTGTTGAGAATTTTGATTGTGTTCAAACAGTGCAGGCTGTTATAAGGTCACATTTGATTTATTTTTTTTCGTTTGATAGTAATTATTTAAAAAAAAATTAGACCCCTCAAAAGTTTTTCAAATCAGCCACAGCGTCCCAAAAAGAAACGCTGTGGCGAATATTTTACCCTAAAACGGCAAGCACCTCATGCACCTGACCGTCAGCAAACACAGGTATAATGTTTCCATTGATGGTTTTTCCATCAACTATGAGTTGTTTTACCCCTTTTGATTTTGAATCCGGGTTTTTAATGCTTATCCTGTAAGTTGCCCCGCGAAACTTGCGGGTGATCTTGGCTTCTTTCCAATCATTGGGAATACAAGGATCAACCATAAGTCCATCATAATCAGGGCGAATACCAAATATATACTGACTGATGGCGTAAAAGTTCCAGGAGGCTGTACCCGTAAGCCAGGAGTTTTTAGCTTCACCGGGTTTAAACGCATCTTTTCCGGCAACCATCTGTGCATATACGTAAGGTTCGGTTTTATGCAGTTCGCTGATTTCTTCCAGATAAGAAGGGCAAATCTTCTGGTAATATTCCCATGCTCTGTTTCCATTGCCACGAACGGTTTCGCCTATCATTATCCATGGATTATTATGACAGAAAATACCGGCATTTTCCTTGTATCCGGGCGGATAAGTGGAGATTTCACCGTATTCTATGTAGTATTTTGTGAATGCCGGATTGTTCAAAACAATGCCATAAGGCGTGTCAAGCCGTTCTTTTACGGCATCCAAGGCCTGATCACAGTAGCCTTCCTCCTGCCCTATGCCCGCCATGGTGCACCAGCCGTTGGATTCGATAAAAATCTTGCCTTCCTCATTTTCATTGCTACCGATTTTGTTTCCAAAATAATCATAGGCACGCAAAAACCACTCTCCGTCCCAGCCATATTTTTTTACAGCATCAATCATCGCATCCACATGCTTTTGAGCTCTTTCTGCTTCATCTGCTTTACCAAGACGCTTACAAAGAGCCACATAGTCACGGCCATAAACCACAAAGAGTCCTGCAATCATAATAGACTCCGCTTTGGTGCCTTCGGTCTTATTCTCGGTAGTTTGGAATGACTCGTTGGGGTCATTGGAGAAACAGTTGAGGTTCAGGCAGTCGTTCCAGTCGGCCCGGCCAATCAAGGGCAAACCATGGGGACCCAAATGCTCAATGACGTGATTGAAAGAAACGGTTAGATGATGGAAAAGCGAGGTTGCGGTGGCAGGATCATTGTCAAAAGGCACCATTTCATCCAAAATCGAGAAATCACCTGATTCTTTAATGTAACTCACTGTACCCAAAATCAGCCACATGGGGTCGTCATTAAAACCACCTCCGATGTCGTTGTTGCCTCTTTTGGTCAATGGCTGGTATTGATGATAACAACCGCCGTCAGGAAACTGCGTGGAAGCGATGTCAATAATTCTTTCCCTGGCACGCTCGGGTATCTGATGCACAAAACCTATCAGATCCTGATTGGAGTCACGGAAACCCATTCCTCTGCCTATACCAGACTCAAAAAACGAAGCAGAACGAGAAAAACAGAAGGTAATCATGCATTGATACTGATTCCAGATATTGACCATTCTGTCGAGTTTTTCATCGCCGGAATTAACCGAATACACGCTCAGCAAATTATCCCAATATTTTCGTAAATCGGCAAGAGCTGCATCGACTTTTTCTACGGTATCAAATCTGGCGATGGTTTCTTTGGCTTTGGTTTTATTGATAATATTTTTAGATTCCCATTTTTCTTCAGCTGCATTTTCAACATAACCCAAAACAAAAATAAGATCTCTGCTTTCTCCGGGTTTTAATTCTACTTCAATATAATGAGAAGCTATGGGTGACCATCCGTGTGCTTCTGTTTTGCGGGGAGTACCTTCGGCAACTACCTGAGGCTCATCGAAACCATTGTATAGCCCGAAAAAGCTTTCTCTGTCGGTGTCAAAACCCTGAATCGGAACGTTTACGGAATAATAGGCGAAATGGTCTCTTCTTTCCTTGTATTCTGTTTTGTGGTAAATCACTGAATCCTGAATCTCTACTTCGCCTGTGGAAAAGTTTCTCTGGAAGTTTTCCATGTCGGCAGCGGCATTCCAAAGTGCCCATTCTACAAATGAAAATACTTTTAGTTTTTTGATAGAATCAGAATGGTTGGTTAGTGTCAGTTTTTGTACCTCTGCCCAGGTTTTTAAAGGAACAAAATACAGTGCTTTGGCCGAAACTCCATTTTTTACCCCTTTGATGGAGCTATAATTCATGCCATGGCGGCACTCATATTCGTCAAGCTCTGTTTTGCAGGGTTTCCATCCTGGTGACCAGATGGTATCTTCATCTTTGATATAAAAATACTTTCCACCGGCATCCATAGGCACGTTGTTATACCGATACCTGGTGAGCCTTCTAAATTTTGCATCTTTATAAAAAGTATAACCTCCTGCTGTATTGGATATTAATGAAAAAAAGTCTTCATTTCCGAGATAGTTAATCCATGGCCAGGGTGTTTTTGGGTTGGTGATTACATATTCTCTTTTGGAATCATCAAAATGTCCGAATTTCATGTTTTTATTAAAAAAATTGTTCAAAAATTAAACTTACGCCTCCTCTCCTGCTCTTCTACGATTCAATTCAAGAGTAATCTCATCCATTTTGGATTGAGTAAGCGGGTAAAGGAGCATAAATACCGCTCCAAACAACGCCACTATTGTAGGAATCCAGCTCATAAGCATGACTATTCCGGGTACTGCACCCTGAATGGCTACTTCGTTCTGTCCATTGTAATTAAAAGAGGCCAGCACCATACCGATGATAACGCCACCAATGCCACCCCCAAATTTGGTAGCAAAAGAACCTGCCGAATATACCAACCCGGTGGCTCTGCGTCCATTCTTAAATTCAGAATAATCGGCGGCATCGCCAAGCATAGCAAAAAATAAGGTTGGGAAGACTGCAGCACCGATTTCGCTTAATATTCCAAGAGAAAAAATAGCTGAAATGTCGTCGGGTCCACAAAATGTAATGAGGGCATTTACAAGACCTGAAAACAATAAGGCATAAATAAAGAGGTTTCTTTTACCCAGTTTTTTACCCAAAGGCGTGGTAATCATCGCTCCCAGAATAGAGGCAAAAGCCAGAGATATCAAATACGAAGAGGTAAGCAGTGGATTATGCAAATAATGCGTGAAATATATCACCACAATACCTTGCTTGATGGAATTAAACACCTGAAAAACAATTCCCATGACCAGCAAAACGATCCAGGGCTTGTTTTTTATCAAATCTTTTATATCTTTTTTGAGATTGGTTTCCTGATTTTTGGGTGGCAAAACCCTTTCTTTTGTACTCAAAAAAGTAAGAATCATAAAGATTGACAGGAAAAAAGAAAGGAGATAAATAGCATAACTATAGCCTCTTTTCTGGTCAACAATCGTAATTTTTCCGGCATCCAGATTATCTTCTCCACTTACCAGAAAGGTATATTCTTTATTGGCAACCATCGAAAAACTTTTTCCCTGGGTCGGAGTATTGTCTTTTATGGATTGATCAGCCCAAATAAATTGTGCCAGGCCATCTTTGGTTTTGATATTTACATTTTTTACATCTTTCGACGCTGAAACCGTAACTTCATATTTGCTGGCTTCGAGTTTATTGATTTTAACCTCAGGGTTGATATTTCCATAATAGGCTACCAAAAAAAGCAAAGCACCCTGTACCACCATACCTCCCACAAAGGCACCTACCATCCTGAATGAGCCAAGACTTGTGCGTTCTTTGTCATCGCCGGTCATTACGGCCATAAGAGCTCCATAGGGAATGTTATTGGCCGTGTATATGAGCGTAAAAAGGTTGTAAACCACATAGGCATAAATCAATTTTCCGGTTTGAGAAAAATCAGGGCTCATAAAAAGGAGCGAAAGGATAATTCCCAAAGGAATGGCTGACCACAAAATCCAGGGTCTAAATTTGCCATATTTGGTGGTTGTACGATCACAGATAATCCCCATCAGGATGTCGCTCACTCCATCACCAAAGCGAGCAATTAGAAACAAAAGGCCCACCGCAGCGGGATTAAGACCAAAAACATCGGTGTAAAAAATAAAAAGGAAGGTTGATACGCCTCTCCAGGCGATGTTGGCCGCACCGTCGCCCAGTGCATAGCCAACTTTTTCTTTAAAAGACAGAGCTGCCATCAAATAGTGATTTTAGATTGAATAAATGTAAATTTTGTTCTTATTCTCACTTTTTTACAAAATGTATCAAAGGAACTGATGATTAGTGCAGACTCACAAATTTAACAAAGAAAAGGGTAGAAACAGCAAAATGCCCGGGCTTTCTTGAAGAGAAAAATTTAAGGTTTTTCAACCAAAATATTTTAAAGAAATATGTTGCAATGCGGGTATGAAATATAACAGATTTTATGTCAAAAAAATCAGAAAAAAAGCGAAAGACTTTGTGATTCTATAAGTATAAATAGATGTGGTAATTATTTAACTTCCGCTTTATTAAAACCTTTCCGGGTCATTTCGCCCCAACCTTTCACGCCCACTATTTTCTGATAGTAACCCAATAATGCACCATATACAGCAAGAGGATGATAATAAAATGGCTCGACCAATGCTCCAACGAAGAGTTTTAGAAAATCCTTTACCCGTGGATATTTATGATAAGTAAGTTCCTCGGCAAGAAGAGCCAATATTGAAAATGAAACGCTGAAAAAATAAACAAAAGCCAGCAGCAAAAAGAAGAATCCCCAGTCGAGCAAACCTAAATAAATAAAAACCGCTGTAATAATAAGACCGACAATTTCTATAAATGGGGCTAAAAACTCGAAAAATGTCCAGTAAGGCACGCTTAGAAGACCCAAAATTTTATAACGGGGGTTGAGAAACATTTTCCTATGCATCCAGAGGGTTTCCATTGTTCCCCGCATCCAACGGCTACGTTGTTTCTTAAATATTGTAAAATCCTCTGGAGCTTCGGTCCAGCATAGTGGGTCAGGGATGTATTTTACGGTGTATGGCGTCTTGTTTTCGTGCATATATCGCCGCATACGTACCACCAATTCCATGTCTTCACCTACCGTTTTGGTGTTGTAACCACCCACTGCCAATACTATCTCCCTGTCAAATGCACCAAACGCCCCGCTTATTAGCAATAAGCCATCCAATCGTTCCCAGGCCATTCTTCCCAATAAAAAAGCCCTTAAATATTCCAAGACCTGAATTCTGGGCAACATTTTCCGGGGTACATTTACACTTATTAATCTTCCGTCTTTAATGATGCACTGATTGGCAATTCTTACTACCCCACCTGTTGCGATCACGCGTTTGCGGCCCTGCTCCATAAAGGGCTTGGCCAGCTTAAGCAACGCATCTTTATCCAAAATACAATCTACATCTATACAAACCACATAGGCACTTTTGGCAATATTAATACCCACATTAAGGGCATCTGCTTTGCCACCATTGACTTTATCGACTACGATTAACTTCCGAAAGGCGTTGTTTTTAGATTTATAGATAGCTTTTACCTCTTTGGTGGGGATATTTGCTTCATAATCCAGCTCCATGGCCTCAAGTTTGTAGGTTTTTATCAGTAGTTCCATGGAATTATCCTTACTGCCATCGTTAACAATAATCACTTTGTAATTATTGTAATTTAATGACAATAAAGATTTTACATTCTCCTCAATGGTCATTCCTTCGTTATAGGCAGGTGCTATGAGTGTAAGCTCAGGTGCAAAACGGCAAGACAACAAAACGTCATAATTGATAAAGCCGTTTCGTTTAAGATAAGATTGCAGCTCTTTATAAGATAAATAAGCCAAAAATAAATAAGATGACATTACGGCTACCGCATAAAGAAAAATCAAAAACAGATAGGAGTCTGTAATTACTATAAATATTTCTTTAAAGTTTATGCCCATCTGTTTTTTTAATTTTGAAAATGCTCAATTAATTCCAGACCTTCTTTTTTAATAGATTTACTTTCAATGGTTTCAGTAAGTTTTTCAATATCAGGCAATAATTCAGCCAATTGGAAAGTTTTTGAGATTTTAATTCCAAGACTTACCACCGATTTATTTTTCGATTTCAGCAACTTGTCGATACCCTCAAGATGCTCAATGTTAAGCTTGGCGATGGCATCGATGATATTTACCTGAGTCCACACATCAAATCTGTCAAGGTGACGGCTCAGATGCATGATTCCCCGGTTAGCATCAAGCCTGATGCAAGCATTTATAGCCGTGATTTTCAGTATTTTGTTTTTAGTTTTCAAAGAAATCCAGGCAATATCCTCAAATGATTCTTTGATATTCATCTCACTTAATTCAATAATTCCCTGGCATTTGACCTCCCATTCATGATCTTTTATTTTTTCCAATGAATCATAAATCAAACCCGACTCTCTGTAAAAATTCTCTAGTCTGAGGGCATTAATTCCATCATAATTTTTATGTAGCTCTATTAAGGATTTTCTGAGGTGATTTCTGAAAAAAGCCTGACTCAGGTATTTTCTAAAAGCAAAATTTTCGTTGAAATAAAAATAGGTTTGTCCATCAAAAAGTACTTTGAAAAGTATCTCCTCTATGGCTTCTTTAAATTGTTCTTCCTTTTTTAGATTCCTGTTTTTTTGGTTTCTAATACTAATTATTACAAAAAATACGGAAAGGGAAACCAGGAAAAAAAACAAAATGGCCACCACTAAAAATGGCTCCACCCATTCATTTTTATCCTGTACTCCGATCATTTGAAAATAATTATTTGAAAAGTTAAATGAGATAATTTACTAAACCTCCTGTCTGTTTTTGAGCAATTTATTGATTCTGACCAATAAAACAGAAGGACTTATAGGCTTGGGAATGAACTCGTTGGCCCCAAGATCAAAAGATTCGAGCTCGATTTCCTCAATGTTGGAAGCAGTAAAAACAATAATCGGAGTATCGGCCTGAAGGGTATTTCTTACATACTGAGTGATCTCCATGCCTGAAGCACCCGGCAAATTTATGTCGGTGATGATGAGGTCATACTTTTGCTGACCCAGCGACTCAATGGCCTGGCTACCATTGTCAAATTCACTTAAATCAAACCCTTTAGATGATAAAAAATAACTCAAAGATTTTCTGAGCAGTTCGTTATCTTCGGCAATTAATACTTTCATGTCTATGATAGTTTAACCTAATCCTGATTTATATTTTCTAACTATCACTCTTTTAATAAATTATAAACGTGAGGATTGATGCAAATACTTTCAGTTTTTTACCACAGAAATTATGCCAAGAATTAATATTCAATTCGTAAATCCTGAAATTATAAATAATTAATGTAAAAAAAATAAAAGACTGAAAACCAGAATCTTATAATATATAAAATCAAAAATCAGAGTTTTTCATTAATATTAAGTAAGATCAAATGGGGTTATTTTTTTAATAATATTATTTTTGCAAAAATTTTACCCCAAAACCAGCTATGAAATATTACAAATTACTGCTTGTCGGTCTGTTTCTTTTTTTTGCGATATCTCCTGTTTTTTCTCAAACTGATTCTACTCAGGTAAATCAGGAACCTGATGATGATGAAGAGGAAGATTCAGACATGCCTTCGACTGAAGAAAAAGAAAAATTGCCAGAATGGTATTATTCATTTGGAGCTGATGGTGTTTATAATTCTGGTAACGTCAACCGGCAACTGCTATCACTAAGAGCATCCATAAATTACGAGAAACCAAAGTCAATTTGGGGTGTAAATACGTCACCTAAATACCAATATGGAAAAAACAATGGTTTGCTACAGGAGAGGGAGTTTTATGTAGATTTAAATAATACATTCTTTTACAATCAATCTGATGTATATGGACTTGTATTTGGGTCATTTGAAGAGAGTAATTTGAGGAAAATAAATTCCAGGTTTTTGGCCGGAATTGGTGTAGGCTATAAGATAATTGGTGGATTAAAATACCCAAAAAGTAGGGTAAAACTGAGCATCAGCAATGCTTTTTTAAAGGAAAAAACTGATTTTTATACCCGAGAAGACAGAAATCTTTGGAGGAACTCAACCCGCGTAAAATTCAAAGCAGAAATCGTGAAAGATAAGTTGTTTTTCAATAATATTACTTTCTTCCAGCCTTCCATCACCTCAAAATACCTCAGATGGAACGCCTTAACCCAACTCCAGTATAAAGTTGGAAAGCATATTTCGCTGAATACCACCCTGGAAAATAGTTACGAAAACAATAATACTGCAGGCGTGAAAAACACTCAAATCAATGCTAGTCTGGGCTTTACCTACAGTCAAAGTAATTAATTTTTTCAGGATAAATTGTGGTCTGAATCAAAAAACAATGTCTGAAATTTAAAATCAGAAAAATTAAAAAGAGGCTGTCAAAGTGTTTTCTATAAACTACCTTTTGACAGCCTCTTGCTCATCGATTTTCAGGCTTCTTCTTCAGATTCTTCCTCTCCGCCTTCCTCTTCTGAATTCTCTTCTTCAGAAGCTTCTTCTTCATACTCTTCTTCAGATTCCTCCTCTTCTTCCTCGTATTCCTCTTCTTCAGATTCCTCCTCTTCTTCCTCGTATTCTTCTTCTTCCTCAGATTCTTCTTCCTCCTCTTCAGATTCTTCCTCCTCCTCGTATTCTTCTTCTTCCTCAGATTCTTCTTCCTCCTCTTCAGATTCTTCATCCTCTTCGTATTCTTCTTCTTCCTCTTCATCAGATTCTTCTTCCTCCTCGTATTCTTCTTCCTCTTCCTCAGATTCTTCTTCCTCCTCAGATTCTTCATCCTCTTCGTATTCTTCTTCTTCCTCTTCGTCAGATTCCTCTTCCTCCTCGTATTCTTCTTCCTCTTCGTCAGATTCCTCTTCCTCCTCGTATTCTTCTTCCTCTTCGTCAGATTCTTCTTCCTCCTCTTCTTCTTCTAAATCTTCATATTGGCTTTCATATTCCTCCAAAATCTCATCGTATTCACCTTCACTTTCATATTCCAGCTCATCATATTCCTCCGTTACAGTATCATCATATTCTTCGACTTCGATAGTTTCCCATACATCAAAGCCTTTGTAATCATCAGGCTTATAGAAATGAAAATCGTTGCGATCGATACCTTTACCATCATTTATTATTGATTTTTTATCTTCGATCCAGGTTTCATCAGAATCAGGAATTGGAGTTGAGCGGCCAAAAATCCAACAATCACCCAAGTTAAATTTCGAATTGATTACATAGTCATAAGGCATATAACAATATCCTTTATCACCCCATTTTTCACCCCAGGAATTTCTCACAATAAAGACTTTATCCACTTCAGAATATCCCACACACAGCATTGCATGTAAACCGTGGGCACTTCTTGAAGTTTCGTTTGGTGAAGGCATCGGAACAAAACCATGGTTTTTAGTACAGGTATCAAAAGATGGAAACAGGGCAATACCAAATACTATTGGATAACCTTCGGCCAAACATTTCTTCCAGTCGTCTAATTTCACAGGAACAAATCTTGTCTTCTCAATCTTGAAGTTTGCAGCCGTTTGGTATGATTTCTCATGAGGTTTTGCATTTACTTTGCTTGCATCGTAAGGCCAAACTTCTTCCTTGCATGCTCCAATTTTCATTAAACTATCGACTGCATACTGGATATGGCTGCCGCTGTCTTTTATAGTATTGCCGGCTCTTAGGCGAGCATTATAATAAACAAACAGGCGACTTACTTCAAATGCTTTCTTGGTAAGATATTTTTTTGCCAAATACTCATAGGCACCTGCTACAGCATTGGCTGTACAGCTACTAAGACGTTGCTGATCTTCTACTTTAGTCATAAAAGGCCGCAAATCAACTTTTGCCGGCAATTTTGATCCTTTAATGTCTGATGAAGCCTTGTAAGACTTTGCAGAAGAACTAGGTGAAAGGTAAGAATAACCGGCTATTTCACGATCCTGACCTCCCTGATTTTCGAAACTAAGATTCATTTCTGATTAGGTTTGATATTAATTTGCTTTTACTTTTTTATTTTATCGGTTGAAACCCACTCGTTCCATTCTGGTCCATATCCATCATAGCTGATGAAATGCAGGCACATAAATTTCTTTTCCACTTTTGCGGGTAGCCATTCTTCGTCCATTTCAGAATAAACTTTTACGCGTGCCCCTACTTTAAAATCTGAAGCACATTTTACTGGCATTAATTCCGAAGCACTTACAAGGTCAGTCTCATTATTGAGATAACTGTAAAATCGGACGCTGTAAAGCCCTTCTTTATTTTTCCCGGTCACAAAACCCATATACGGTTCACCGTCGTAATCTACATTAACCCTCATTCCTACTTTAGGATCTTTTTTGGAGGGAACATTGCTGGTAATAATTGTATTTTGCATGCTAGTGGGAATAAAATAAGCCGATTTTTGTTCTTCTACCACAGCCATTTCCTCATCAATGTATTGTGCCAATTCACTTAGAGAAATACTCCCGTTTCCATTTTTATCTACAAAATTTTGCCCCTGAAGTCCATAAAGCAGGGCATTGGAAAATGTCCAGTTACCTGTGGAAAGGTCTTTGGGTACGACAGAATTCAGGGCAACAAATTGCTTCTTTTTATACTTTCTTGCTTCATCGGCCAACCCACCAGAGTTACAACAATCTGCCAGAAAATAAGCAGTTTTACCTTTAAAGAGCTCATCAGCCGACTTCACGATTTCTGATGCAGTGAAATTGGCACCAGAATAATTGGCAAAGCAGACTTTCTCGTTATCATCCTTATAGCCATGGCCACAGTAATAAAAAATTAGCGTTTCGTCAGGCGAAGATTTTTTTAGAAAATCACGATAAGTTTTCCTGACTACATCGGTTGTGGCCTCTTTGTCTTTTAAGTACACAATGTGGTCATCAGCAACACCATTATCTTTAAAAAATTTAAGAATTTTCGCATCAAGTCTTCCACGCTTATCAAAAGAGGCAAAGGAATTTTTGTCGGCCCACTCGAGCACGCCTACCATAAAAAGCCTTACATTTTTTAATTGTGATTTTGGCTGGGCTTCAGCATTCCAACTCCAGGAAAAAATCAGGAGTATGAATAAGATTTTGATTTTCAACGGTATAGGTTTCTTTTTTGAGAGACAATCAATAGGTTTTTACTTCATGGTCTTTGTTGGGTGCCAAAATTATATTAAAAAGAGATTAGAGAATTAAAATTTATAAAAAATATTTTGAAAGATGATTTTCTAAGAAATTTTCTGCCTTAGCAATACTATTAATTATTGAATTTTATGGAACTGTTTTTTTTATTATTTTTGAAAAAAAAGCAACCCTAATTATGAAGAATCTTTACTTGTTGGCATTATTGACAATACTTGCTTCTTGTCAGAAAAAGTCAGAAAAAAATCAGATTGAAGGTACCTGGAAGCTATTATCAGGCACTTTAATTGAGAAAGGCGACACCACAATCACTGACTACACGCATGGAAAATCTTTTATTAAAATAATCAACGGCTCTCATTTTGCATTTTTCCTTCACGATTTGTCAAATGGAAAAGATTCATCAGCGGTTTATTCATCCGGAGGAGGCACTTACACCCTCAAAAACGACCAATATACAGAGAATCTGGAATATTGTTCAGATAGGGCCTGGGAAGGGAATAGTTTTAACTTTAAAATAGAGATCAAAGGAGATACCTTGATTCAAAGTGGCATAGAAAAAATCGCAAAGGAAGGTATTGACAGGGTAAATATTGAAAAATACATAAGGCTTAAAAATTGAAAATCCCCCCTATCCTTTGTCGGATTTACCCTGATAAAATTAACCACAGTTTGATATTTTTGCGATACAAAACCCTTTGTAATTGAAAAACAGCCTATTCCCCAAACAAGATTCAAGAGAATTTATTGTTTTTACATCGTGCTCAATGGTGCTCACCGCCCTGGGCATTGATATCATGCTGCCTGCCTTTTCGGATGTTAGGAAACATTTCGGCATTATTACCCAAACCAGCCAAACAGCCAATATTGTCACTTTTTTCTTTATGGGACAAATCACCCAAATATTCTTTGGCTATCTGACTGACCGCCTCGGTCGGTTACCCATTCTGAGAGCTGGTGTAATTCTTTATATTTTTAGTGGTATAGGTGTTGTTTTGTCTCCAAACCTTCCATTGGTTTTCCTCTTTCGATTTATGGCAGGCATGGGAGCTGCTGCGGTTTTTATGACGTCCATAGCATGTGTCAGAGACCGGTTTTCGGGCGATGAAATGGCCAAAACTATGTCGTTTGTGCTGGCGATATTTTTATTTACCCCTGTAATTGCCCCTGCTCTTGGTGCCTGGATTCTGCATTTTTCTACCTGGAAAGTGGTATTTTTGGTTCCTCCGGTATTTGCCATAATTGTATTTCTATGGTCATTCCGGATGCCGGAGAGCCATCCTAACGAAAAAAGATCCAAAGCAGGATTTGGTGAAACATTATCAAAAATCAAAAATATTCTGAAAGACCGCCGGTTTTTAATCTATGTAACTATCGCCACACTCATATTCTCAATATTGAGCAGCTGGGTTTCAAGTTCTGAAAGAATAATTGGCGAAATCTACCACAAACCGCACCTTTTCCCTTATATTTTTGGTGGAATGGGACTCTTAATGGCTGCATTTTCGTTTATTAACTCTTACCTTTCACGAAAACTTGGAGCCAAAAAGTCTCTTAAGCTATTTCTGATTTTGTATTTCATATTTTCGGCGATCATGGTTCTTGGGGCTGTTTCGCAGAACCACCACCCCGGCTTGCTTTTCTTTTTTATAATTATTGCTTTTTTGATGGCCTTTACTACTGCTGCAGACCCCAATAGTAGTGCTTTGGCTCTTGATATATGGGTGATAAGGCTGGTTTGGCCGCATCGGTTTATGGCACAATCTTTTTCTTTGTAGGCTCAGGAATAGGAGCTATTATTTCCGGCGAAATGACGGATAATATCACTCCGTTGGCTATTGCAGCTTTGATTGTGAGCTCTGTGTCTTTGGTTTTATATAATTTAGTCAGAAAAAAAAGGAGAATTTAATCATTTGAGGGATATTTTATCAATTTCCGTTGATTATTTTCAATATGATCAAATTCCGGGCCTTATTATACAGAAAAACTATATTTTCGGTAAAACTGATTTATTTCATTGATCCATGTACTTTGAAATCAAAATTTGGCCGATATAACCTCTCAGCATTTCTTGGACATTTCGCAGATCTTCTGGGATTTTGTCTTTTCGGGGATACATCGTTTTATCTTACAAATAAAACTAAAATAGCCTTATTGACGAATTTACTTCTATTTTGGGCCTTTGGGTTGCAATTTCCTCATTATTTTCATTTATTCCTATTAAGACCAAAAATGAAAAATGCGAACACCGGTATGAGCAAATCGCCGATTACCTGTTTTTGGCTTCTTTTTTGGGTATTTTCGGAATAATTTTATTCATTTTGTTAAATTTTTGAAAAACTTAAGCATGGAAAAGAATAAAACAGATTTGTTGTCTGCCGAAACTGAGCAACTTAAAAAACTGCAGGATATCGTAAAAAAAACCATCTCTGATGAGAATCTGATCATTGAGAACCTGTTGCATCCACCTAAAGAAATGCTCACTAAGGGGCAAAAAATTTCGGACAAAGTTGCCAGATTTGGAGGAAGCTGGGCATTTATTATTTCCTTTTTTCTATTGTTGGTTTTTTGGATTACCTTCAACTCTATCGCCCCAAAAGGGGAAGATTTTGATCCTTATCCGTTTATTCTGATGAATCTGATCTTATCCTGCATTGCGGCCCTGCAGGCTCCGATAATTATGATGAGTCAAAACCGGCAGGAAGAAAAAGATCGCAAACGTGCCGAAAATGACTATCTGATAAATCTAAAAGCCGAGCTGGAAATCAGGGCCTTGAATCAGAAAATCGACCTTTTGCTTGAAGAGCAGATTAAAGTACTTTTTGAGAGCCAGGCCAGGCAGCTGGAAATCCTGAATTCGATTGAGAAAAAAATGAAATAAAATGCTCTCTTATTTCTGATACTTTGATTTTTCTATGTGCTGAAATGTATCTGTAATTATTTCATTAAAAATACTGTCCTCTCCGGTTTCATTTTTAGTGCTATCGAATGAATCGCTTTTCGGCGATTATGCCATCTTTTTATCAAAATTCCTGAATGACCTTGAATCTCCAATTGTCTTTTATATATACTTATCCCCCACAATTTTCATTTAAAATATTCACTGTAAGTACTTTATATATTTTGCTAATTTTAAGAGCAATATCCTGCTAATTTTTTAACCATATTTGTGTCATTATTTCTCTGAATTGTTTAAAAGGCAGTAGGCAGCAGAAAACAGGCAACAGGCAACAGGGTTGAGGTGGGGAGTTGAAAATTAATGAGTTAATTTTTAATATGCTCATTGATTTTCATAATAAAATAAATATTCCATTGTCCGATTTAATCATTCATGTGCTGAATTCTGTCTTTGATAAATAGCTCAGCCAATCGCTGTAGCCGATTGCTAAAAGCAAAAAATATGTATCTCAATTGTCACTCCTATTACTCCATGCGGTATGGCACCCTCAGCCCGGAGGCCCTGGTAGAGCATGCCCAAAACCTGGGAGTTAAACGACTGGCTTTGACCGACATTAACCTCATCTCGGGTGTGTATGATTTTGTAAAAGAATGTAAAGCCGCCGGCATTGAACCTGTGGTGGGTGTGGAGTTTCGCAATGGCGATGAGCTGCGGTATATATGCCTGGCACAAAATACCGAAGGTTTTGCCGAGATCAACCAACACCTGAGCACCCACCTGCTCACTGAAACACCCTTTGCTATACAAGCACCAAATTTCAATAATGCATATGTCATCTATCCCATCGAAGTGCTTTCGACCTACAACCGGCTCAAACCTCACGAATATGTGGGTGTCGGCCACTGGCAGTTTAATGCCCTCTTTCGTTTCAGATCCCAGCTGGAACCGGCAAAAGCCGTTGCCTGGCAGCCGGTTACGTTTCTGGACCGCCCAAATTACAACCTGCACCGTCTGCTGCGAGCCATCGACCACAATGCACTACTGAGCAAGCTGCCGGTCACCGCACATGCTACCGTACATGAGCATTTTATGCCGCCAACGGAGCTTTTAAAGCGATTTGAGGCTTACCCTAAAATGATTCTGAACACCGAACGCCTTCTCGGAAATTGTGAGTTTGTTTTTGACAACGAGGCACCCAAAAACAAGCGTGTGTTTACCTCTTCTGCCGCTGATGATCTCGAACTATTGCAAAAACTCGCCTACGACGGCATGCTGTATCGGTATGGCAAAAACCACAAAGAAGCTAAAAAACGGGTTGACCGGGAACTGGGGATTATCAACGAGCTGGGCTTTGGGTCCTATTTTCTGATTACCTGGGACATTATCCGCTACGCCCGTTCACGGGGGTACTACCACGTTGGTCGGGGATCGGGAGCCAATAGCATGGTGGCTTACTGCATAGGCATCACCGATGTGGATCCCATAGAGCTGGATCTGTATTTTGAGCGGTTTATTAACCCTCACCGTACTTCGCCCCCTGACTTTGACATTGACTTCAGTTGGGACGAACGGGATGAGATCATCGATTATGTATTTAAACGTTATGGCCGCGACCACGTGAGCCTGATGGCAACGTACAATACTTTTAAGGGGCGGTCGATTTATCGGGAACTGGGCAAAGTTTTTGGTCTACCAAAACCTGAAATTGATGACCTGATCAATAACCCTTCAACCGTAAAACACCGCAACGAGCACACGCAGTATATTTTTAAATATGCTCCGATGATGATTGATTTCCCTGAACATCTGAGTATTCATGCGGGCGGAATATTGATTTCGGAGGAGCCCATGTACCGGTATTCGGCTCTGCAACCGATGCCAAAAGGTTTTCCCATTTGTCAGTTTGACATGTATGTAGCTGAAGATGTCGGCTTTGCGAAATTTGACGTACTGAGTCAGCGTGGCCTGGGCCATATCAAAACCTGTGTGGACATAGTACGGGAAAATCACAAAGTCAACATTGACATCCATGCTGTGCAGGATTTTAAACGTGACCCAAAAATCAGACAAAAACTGGTGGAACACGAAACTATGGGGGCATTTTATGTCGAGAGCCCAGCCATGAGGCAGCTCATCTGGAAACTCAGATGCGACAATTACCTCACACTGGTGGCCGCCAGCTCTATCATCAGACCCGGCGTATCTGCCAGCGGCATGATGCAGGAGTATATCAAACGCCATCACAACCCGGCGAGCATCAGCTATATACACCCAAAAATGGAAGAATTGCTGCAGGAAACATACGGTGTAATGGTGTATCAGGAAGATGTAATCAAGGTAGCTCACCATTTTGCGGGACTTACACTAGCCGAAGCCGACGTACTGCGACGTGCCATGAGCGGAAAGTACCGCTCCAAAAAAGAATTTCAGCGGATCGTTGACAAGTGGTTTGTCAATTGCCGGGAGCGTGGTTATCCTGACGACATAGCCAAAGAGGTATGGCGACAGATTGAGAGTTTTTCGGGCTATAGTTTTTCAAAAGCCCACTCGGCAAGTTTTGCAGTTGAGAGCTATCAGAGTCTATACCTGAAAGCGTACTATCCCCGGGAATTTATGGTAGCAGTAATCAACAACTTCGGTGGCTTTTACAATACCGAAATGTATGCCCACGAGGCACGTCGATACGGAGCCAGACTAGAAGCTCCTGATATCAACCTAAGCCTGCATCTGACCCGAATAGAAGACCGTACCATATGGCTGGGCTGGATTCATGTGCAAGGTCTGGAAAACCGGAGCATCGACGCTATGCTCAAAAGCCGTACTGAGGAAGGTGATTTCGTGAGTTTTCAGGATTTTGTACATCGCGTGCCGCTAGGACTCGAGCAGATGAGTATTTTGATACGTATGGGGGCATTCAGGAGTTTTGGTTTAAGTAAAAAAGAACTGCTTTGGGAAGCACATTTCTTTCACCACAAAGCACCAAAGACAGTTAATATGGGCACTGAACTTTTTGAATGGGAAGAACAAAAATTTGACTTGCCTCCACTGGAAAGTCATTGGCTGGAAGATTGTTATGACGAAATGGAACTACTCGGATTTCCGCTGGATTCCCCTTTTAAGCTCATCGCCGAAACACCCACTTCAAAACTTACCGCCTCGCAGTTGATTCATCTGGTGGGAAAGCGGGTGGCCATATATGGCTACATGGTAACGTATAAAGCTATCAGGACTAAAAATCACAAAAACATGGCTTTTGGATATTTTATTGACCACGAGGGGGAGTTTTTTGACACGACTCACTTTCCGCAGAATATAGAAAAGTATCCCTTTAGAGGGAAAGGGGTATACTACATAGTAGGTAAAGTGGTAGAAGAATACGGTTTTCCTAGTCTCGAAGTGTTTTTTATGCGGAAATGCGAACTAAAACCCGACCCCAGAGTTTCCGGAAATGTAAGAACAAATGCACTAAACTGAGCAAATTATTTGCCTTAAAAACAAAAAAATCAAAACACAAAATCAGTCACAATTCCCCGATTCTAAATCACAGGAGTCACCGTTCTCAGTGGTGACTTCTGCCGCCATTTCTGAGTTGATTTGTGTCAGCATACCTGCCAGCATCTCAGGAGATTGAGCACCACTCACTCCGTATTTATCATTAAAAATAAAAAAAGGCACAGCCGTAACACCCCTTGACTGAAAGTATGCAATTTTTTCTTTTACCCGTGCTCTGAGCTGATTATCGCCAAGCAAGGCTGTGGTTTTTTCAGACGACCAGCCAAATTCCTCCATAATCAAGACGAGGTTTTCCTGAGAACTCAGGTCAGTAGCATCTTCAAAATACGCTTTGAAAAATCTGGCTTTTAAGGCTGTTTTAAAACCTTCTGCATCTGCCTGAAGCATCAAAACGTGAAGCGGAAGGGTATTCATGGTTCGGGACATTTTCCGGAAATCATAATTTATGCCTTCTCCCCTCCCCACATTTTCCATATTTTCAAAAACACGGTAAGCTTGCTCCTCCCCGCCAAATTTTGCTGCATAATAATCTTTCAGTTCTCTGCCTTCGGCAGGAACACCCGGATCTAACTGGAAAGGCTGCCAGGTAACTTCAGCATCTATTTCAGGCATTAAATCCAGTGCTTTTTGAAGACGTTTCATACCCACATAACACCAGGGGCAAGCCACGTCTGAAACAACATCTATTTTTATTTTCATTACTTAATAATCTTCAATCACCCTCAACGAGTGAATTCCCTTTGAGGTATTAATCATCGAACTTTGCTTTTCTACTTTTGGACTATTTTCGCCGGTAAAACTAAAAAACTGAATTCCTCCGGTAGATTTACCAAAATTCAGAAATTGCATAAAACTAACTGCCAGATTATTTCCATTTTTGTCAAAAACAACCCCTGAAGGCATCACCCCTTCAAGCGGTACATTGATTTTGTTTTGAAGTGTGCCTTCCGGCTGCAACCACAACACAGAAAGAGACCCCTTTCCTGTATTTTTAGAAACAGGATATTCAAAAGACTTCTTCTGATTGGTTACCAACACAAATTTTCCCGAAGGATGAATGACCATTGCCGAGGGATTTTCCTCCACTTCGGCTTTAGAAATAAGAGCATGAGAACCGTTGTCTTCGAGTGCAAACCTTACCACAAAAACCTGCCCTTTTTGCCCTAAAGAATTGGTACCGGGTTCATCACGGCTATCCAAAACCAGAAAATACTTCCCGTCTTTAGTGAATTCACCGGTTTTAAGATTGCCCTCCATTTTTACAGTATTGCCTACGAGTTCAAGCCTTATGATATTTCCGGTTGGTCCATCTCTAAGGACTTTTACAAGGCCTATTTCACGGGTTTCTTTTTTCAAAAAAACTAAAAAATCCTCCGTTGGATGCCAGACAACATCTGAAATGGTGCCATTTCCAAGTGCTACCGGCCTTTGAATCAACCTAACCGGCTTACCGGTTTCATCCAACTCAAACACCTGCAATTCCTGATTGTATCCTTCGGCGGCAACTGCCAGATATTTATTGTCTTTGCTCAAAGCAAGTGCCTTGGGATTGGGAGCCACCTGAAACCGATACCCGGGCTTAACATTCCTGAGATTGGTAATATCGACCACGCTCACAAAATTCCCATCCGGGGTACTTTTGAGGTTAAATTCCTGGCCCGAAGCATCTTTCTTAAAAGAATTATGACTTTCAAGCACATAACAAATTCTATGGTCAGACTTGATAGCGATGTTTTTATACGCATCCAAAGCCGAATTAGACAGGACTTGCTCATTGCCTTCTTGGTCTAACGCTAATGGAAACACGAAAGAACCTATTTTATCAGATGCAAACTTGTCCTTTTTTACAATTCCTGTACCGAAACTATAAGGATTAAAATCGCCGTCATTAAGAAAGAGAAGGCCTTTGGCTTCAAAACTTATACTCTGAGCCTGAGCAGTAATCACCGAAAAAACGAGAAAGAATACTTTTTTCAATTATCGTAAAATATTTATACAAATTTAACGACCAAATGCATCATATACCTGAACTTTGCTCCAAAGATGTCCGTAATTTTTAATAAATTCCAAATGATCAGGATGCGACTGGTAAATATTCTGATCTTCGGCATTATCAAAAATAAAAGTAATACTCCAGCAATAACTTGAGTCAATCACCTCCCTTCGGGTGGCTGCAGCTTCTCCGACATAAGCTTTTTTGATTTCATCAATTTCAGCCAACTCGTATAAACCCTTCAATAATAATTGTTTATGTTCTACATTTTCAGCATCTTTTAACCAAAAAAACACGGTATGCACAAAACCTTCCTGTAATTTACCCATTATTTAATTCTTATATTTTCCAAAAAAATCCATCGTTCCCAAAACAAAATTACTAACAGAAGAATCATGTGTACCACCCGCAATAGTGATCAGTTCCACAGAAGTTGAGCCTTTAGCTTTCATAGCCGCAGCTGCGGTGCTGGAATTTAGATAAGGAACATAAGGGTCTTTATCGCCATGATAAAGCCTGGTGGGAGTTTTTACTTTCCAATCAAAAATATCGTTATCGGCCATGGCTTGCTTCCATTTAGCGTCAGAATCAGCCAAAATTGTCTGTTTGAAAGCAGGATTAAGAATCTCATCAAATGGCTTTGCGATATTGGCAAATTGCTTTTTGTCTGTAATTTCGGCCACATAAGCTGCCGCAAAGTAATCACTCATTGGCTTGTTGATTTTATACAGGCGATCATAAGTGAGCATTACCCATAAGTATGATCTGTTATTTCCGGCATCACCATTGGTTTTTTGTGTCAGGAAATTTTTGACGGTTTGGGTCTTATTGTAAGCTCCTGCACCGCAGCTGGAAGCCTTAAGATTAAACTCACTACTGTATTGCTCTTCGACAAGTTTTTGCGTTGCCAAGGTTGCATATCCGCCTTCTGAATATCCGGCCAAAAGCAGATTTTTGTTCCAATTGATTTTAAGACTGTTTATCATTTCTTTTACTGCCAAAAGAAAATCTACATTGGGCTTTGCCAGACCATCTTTATGCTCGTAAGGGTGCGGATAGGCCTTGGATTCGCCATAACCGAGATAATCCGGCATGGCAACAAGATAGCCTATTGAGGAAAAAAACATCCCCAAATATGCCTCAGAACTACTATTAAAATAGGAAGGTGCTTTATTTTCGTCAAAAATTGTTCCGTGCTGGTAGCTAAGAATTGGAAGGGCTGTTTGGATGTCTGTCGGGATAATTACTGCCCCTGAGGCCACGATTGCATCCCCTTCGGGAGTTTTGGTATTATATTTCAGACGATATGTTTTGATGCCCGACTGAATAAACAGGGCTATCTGGGCACTTTGGGTTCCAAAAGCCGAAGTGATATCATTTTGAAATTTAGTCTTGCTTATTTCTTCTACCTGTGAATAAGAGACCAATCGGCTCTCTGTCGGCTCAGGATCATTGTTTTTACACGAAACAATCCAAAAAAACAGCAATAAAACCGATATTTTGGAAAAGAACTTAATTTTCATAGCTTTTTTTCTAATGTAAACAGAAAAATCAATTTTCAGTTTCATTATTCCTCATTTTATCTAATAGATTATTGAGCTGGGCATATTCCTCCGAACTCATATTTCCCATTTCTTTTTCCATGTTTCCGAGGGTCTCGGTTACTTTTGCCAGAAACAATTTACCTTTTTCCGAAATCACCACATCACAAGCCCTACGGTTTCCAATCTTCTGGTCGCGGTTAACATATCCTTTTAAATACAATTTATCCACCAGACGGGAAGCGTTAGACATTTTGTCAAGCATACGGCTGATAATCTCATTGATAGTGATGGGTTGGCCTTTCTGACCATTGAGAATCCGCAAAACGTTGTATTGCTGCAGACTTATGCCATGCTTTTTGAGCATTTTGTTTTGCTTAAGCAGCAACCAGTTATTGGTAAAAATTATGTTTACCAGGGCTTTTTCTTTTTCGTTTTTAAATGGCCGTGTTTGTTTTATTTCCTGTTCTAAACTCATACTTTTGCACTTTATTAAGAAAAAAATAAAATGTTTTTACATTAAATACAAATGTAAAAAATATATTTCTGAATTGGAAAAATCAATAAATGAAATTATCAAAAAAACTGATACTGGCATCAAATTCCCCTCGGAGAAAGGACATTATGCAAATGGCCGGCTTTGATTTTGAGGTAATTGTGAAATCAACAGACGAGGCGTTTTCTGAAGAAATGAATCTCTACGAAGTACCGGGATTTTTGGCCAAAACTAAAGCCCAATGCTTCGAAGATTCAAATCCTGATGACCTGGTTTTGTGTGCCGACACAGTGGTGATTCTGGAAAACAAAATCCTCAATAAACCTGAAAATCTTGATCAGGCAAGGAAAATGCTTGAAAGTCTGAGTGGAAAAACCCATGAGGTAGCCACAGCAGTTTGTCTTAAAATCGGAAAGGAATATTTGGTTAAAACTGATATTGTGAAGGTTACATTCAAAGACCTGAGTCATCAGGAAATTGAATATTATCTCAAAAATCACGCACCTCTCGACAAAGCAGGTGCTTACGGAGTGCAGGAATTTATTGGAATGATTGGAATCCAGGAAATTAAAGGCTCATTTTATACCGTAATGGGACTGCCCATTCATTTGGTTTATCAATTATTAACCCCAAATTTGACCTGGAATTAAAAATCAGCCATGAAAGACGCCATAACCATATATCTTAACGAAAAAGACGACAAAGTATATGTAAAAGTACCCCCAAACGGGCCTTGTCATTTTTCATTGCAGAATCTTGCCGGAAAAATATTACAGGAAGAAGTGCATGAAAAAGAACTGCATGATTTTGACCTTACAGGCTTGCCTGACGGGATATATTTCGTCATTGTCAATCAAAACGAAAATATCAGATCAAAAAAAATTGTAAAAGGATATCACCCTTAAGTAATTGATTATGAACAAAAAGTTACGATTCATAGTGGACATGGATGACGTACTGGCCGATGCCAGTCAGGCCATTATTGATATATTTAATGAGCTCAACCACACCCAAATCGAAAAAAGCTTTTTCGAAACCACTAATTTTTACGAATTCGTAAATTCGGGAAAATATCAAACTTACAGACACCGCTTGTTTGAACCCGGCTTTTTTGGAAATCTGGAGGTAATACCTGATGCACAGGAAGTTTTGAAAGAACTTTCAGAAAAACATGAAGTATTTGTGGTATCTTCAGCCACCGAATTCCCTAATTCTCTGAAAGAAAAATTTGACTGGATGCAGCGTAATTTCCCGTTTATCAGCTGGAGGAACTTTGCACTTTGTGGCGATAAGTCCATCATTAAGGGTGATATCATGATTGACGATCACGAAAAAAATCTTTCGAAATTTGAAGGAAGAGCGATATTATTTGAGGCAGCACATAACCACCATTTAAAAGATTATGAAAGGGTAAAGACATGGAAAGAAATAGCTGAAAAATTCCTTTAAGAATATGAATATCAGAACCTTATACTTCCTTATTCTCATTATCGAGATTGGTTTTAGTCTGGCTGGCAACCACACCGGCATATTGGTTTTCAAACCCTTGCTTATGCCTTTACTGATAGTGGTAGCTTTTCAGTCAGGAATCAAAAGCAAGTGGGTATTTTTGGCATTGTTTTTTTCACTTTTGGGTGATGTTTTTCTGATGTTTAGTGGCAAAAATTACTTCATTTATGGTTTGGGTTCATTTTTACTAGCCCATATTTTTTACATTTTTGCATTCGGAATAAGACAAAAATTGAAAATTTTACCTTCCATATTTTTTGTCATTTATTCTGCAATTTTCTTCTTTATTATTTCCAAAAAATTGGACGGAGGGCTTTTTGCTCCGGTGCTGGCATATTGTTTGGTTTTAACCGCTATGGGAATATTTGCCTGGCACAAGGGTATTGCCAGTCAGCAACTTTTTTTCTTCGGAATCGGGGCGATTCTTTTTATCATTTCAGATTCTTTGATCGCTTACAATAAATTTGTAAACGATATTCCCTTGAATTCGCTTTGGGTGATGAGCACCTATGGCATTGCACAATTCCTTATTTTACAAGGATTTATAAAGGCCGAATCAGATATTTGATTTGAAAAGTTTTATAGCGATGGCCAGCAAAATCAAGCCGAAAACTTTCTGAAGCACTTCGATTGTACCTGGCTCAAGTTTTTTCTCCAGCCATGCCGAAGCCTTTAAAACGACATATATCAAAATAAGGTTAACCAAAATACCAACAATGATATTTTCCTGCTCGTAGGCCGCTTTGAGTGAGAGCAGAGAAGTCATGGTACCGGCACCGGCAATAATGGGAAAAGCCAACGGCACCACACTACTGGCCTTGCCCTGATTATGGGTATTATGCTTAAAAATCTCCCTTCCAAGTATCATTTCAAAACCAATAATCAATAAAATAATAGCTCCCGCAAGTGCAAATGATTTGACATCCACGCCAAATAACTGGAGAATTTTGGTTCCTAAAAAAAGATACCCGAGCATCAAGCCACCTGAAATCAAAGTGATTCTTTCAGCATAAATGTGTCCTACTTTCTTCCTGAGATTTAAAATAATAGGAATAGAACCCAAAATATCAATTATTGAAAAAAGGATCAGCGTAACTGAAAAAATCTCTTTAAAATCGAATTTCATGGTTTAAAAATTTAGTTTGAAAAAATCCATAAGCAATTGAAAATCAGCATCAGGAATCGCAGGAAAATTGGCAATCCTGAATGTATCCGCCTTCCATTTTCCATAACCTTTACCTACAATTATGCCAGATTGTTTGAGTATGGCAAATAAATCAGAAAGTTCTCCATCATATTTCATGGTTAAAACGGTCGGCGACTGCACTTCAGAATTCACGATTAAATCAGAAAACTTTGGGTGTTCCAGAAAAAAATCCCGTAGCATCCTGCTTCTTTGCTCAATTTTTCCTGAAACTACAGAAATATTATCCACTTGTTCTGATATTTTTCCCAAAAGATAAATTTCCAGAATATTGGGCGTATAATGGGTTTGATTCTTTTGGAAATTCTCAGCGATATTTAAAAGGCTATTGTAATGATTATTTTCCTTTAATATATTGGCAGCATGCAATGCTTCAGGCGAAACCACCATAATACCCAAACCGGAGGGCAAACCAAGGCATTTTTGACTGGAAGCAAACCAGACATCAGCCTGTGAAATATCAAAATCATATCCTCCGAAAACTGAGGTTACATCAGTAATTAACAAAGCCTCAGGGTGCCGTTCTCTTAATTTTTTTATAGCCTCATTTCCCGAAAAAGTTCCATTGGAGGTCTCTCCTGCAACCCAGGCTATAATTTCTGAATCCTGATCAATTTTCAAGTCCGAAATCGATTCCTCAGGGAGATAAGCAATTTCAATTATTTCGAGTTTTTCATTTTCAGTTAAATTCCTGAGTTGAACTTGTGAATTACTTTTGGTGTAATTCAACCATTTATTGCCAAAATCACCATTGTAAAGAAAACTTATTTTACCATGAAATATTGACTGGACCGTAATCTCCCAGCATTCTGTGGCAGATGATGTAAAAAACACTTTGTATTCAGCCGGAATATTGAACTTTTCCTTGAAAACTTTGATGGTTTGATGCATCATTTCCATGAAATCAGCCGAGCGGTGATTTTTCTCCAATATGCCACTATTAAAAGCCTCCAGCATATACTGCCCGACTTCAGGATAGATTTTGGATGGTCCCGGATAGAAGTTTAGCATCAGGTGTTTTTTCTGCAAAAATAAAAAAAGGGAGCTACTAGCTCCCATATTCTTAATTTTATTTAAATCTTAAGGAGTATATTTATTGGATCCAAAGTCCGCCTGAGAGCCTGTCTTCAGAGTCAGATCTTTCACTTTTCCGATTTTAACTAAACCTGGTTTATTATATATTTTTTTGTTCGTTAAGTTTTTCATTTTATCAGGGGTTAAAGGTTTTTGATGATTCTTGAGGTAAGTATTTGATTATTTTTCAAATTCAGTTGCAAAATAAGTTCCCGGGATTTAAAAGCCGAAATATCTAATCCTGAGTCAGTTGGAAGCACTTCTCCTAAAAACTCGCCATTGATTTTATGTACCGTAACCGACCTAATATCTTCTGATTTGATATTTTCAAAGTTCACGATATCCTGGGTTGGATTGGGATAAAAAACAGCCTTTGCTGTACCGTCAAATTTTACACTTATAATTTTAGAATAATCTTCGGTTCCATCTTTATCCACCATTTTTAAGCGATAGTAATTGTTCCCGGTAAAAGGTTTTTCATCCACAAAACTGTATTCCGACTTCTCAGCATCAAAACCAGTACTTTCAATTCTCCCAATGCTTTCAAAACCTTTTGCATCCTTGCTTTTTTGCACCATAAAATGCGAGAAATTTGTCTCTGAGGTGGTGGACCAGGATAGGTGAGGTAAAGCTCCCTTTTTGTTTACCGAAAATGATATTAAGTTCAAGGGCAAAGGTGAGCCATTGTAATCAACAATAAAATCATCAATTCTAAAATTTGGAGAACTTCCTGAACAAGTACTTGCTAAGGTTGTTGTAAACTGGGTTCTAAAACTTACATTGCTTTGATTATCAGCAGCTGAAACATCAAATACACTATACAACCAACTTCCATTTGACGAAGAAAAAATATTAGTTGAAAGATTTGTCCAATTTACTCCTCCATCAATACTAAAATCCAAACTAACATTTCCACTGAAGGAGGTAGATGATCTTCTACCGGCCAACCCTAAAACAACTCCAGTTTTCCCAGTCATATTTATTCCTGAAAAAACTGTTGTCAATGTTTGACCAGCAGGTCCGCAATCTCTGACTCTTAAATTATTTCCCCCTGAAGCAAGCCCACCATTTGGAATTCTGTTAACTACAGTATAAGAACTTGATGATACAGCCTCCACGGCAAATCTTGAATCTGAAGTAGAAGAATAATTAATATTATCTGATTGATTTGGTGAAATCTGAGTATCAAAAGTTAATGTAAATTGCTGGCCGACTGACACCATGTAAGATAATAACAAAAAAAATAATAAAATTCTCTTCATAATTTATAAATATTTGGGTTATAGATTTCAATTACATCCACCATACTGGGCTTTAAAAACAACACCTCTATCAGCCACAAACCCAGGTTTGAGTTCGATGCTCGGTGCAAAATATTGGATATTAGACGAATTAGTTATGACATTAGTCACAACAATTTTACCATTGTCTAAATTTGCGAAAACATCACCAGTTTGATTTATATAATCATCAGTTGGGCTAGTTAAAGAAACCAAATTGGCACAAGGCTTTAACACTTCTCTTACATATTCAAACTGTGAAATTGTGGCATAGTGATCCGAGGTAGTAGAACTATAATTTGCTATTATTGGTCTGTAACTCGTTACTGAATTTGGAACATATTTAAATCCCGACCGTTTATTTGTAAATTCATCAGATAATACTTGATGATCTATATAATCAGAAAAAGTACCGGTACTGGCACATCCAATTGCACTAAAAACATCGGTAATCGGAAACCAAAAAGGATTAGGCCTAAGACTATTTAAGAGTGTATCAGAAGGATTTTGATGTAAAAACGGGGCGTATGTACTCGCATGTCCTCCCACGTAGATTGATTGGTCTAAATCATCATTAAAATCTCCCAAAATCATTGTTTTACGATTTGGATATTGAGCCTGGAGCGTATCATATAATACTTTCACGTCAAACTTCCTTCTTTCATAATCTTCAGCAACAGAGCCCGATTTTGCATGTAAACCCACAAACAATATCGTATCTTTTTTTCCTTCAATATTGACCGCAGCCATAAATTGAAATGGTAATCTTCCAGAACCCCAAAATTGTGATTTCTTACCTGTTGGAGGGTAAGATACCAATGCCATGGAATCTAGCATAGGTCTGGAAAATATTTTACTTATTACTTCCTTTTTGTAAATCACGCATACTCTTTGACCAAAAGGATCGGGAGTATCGATATAAGAATAAGAATAAGCCGAGGAACATTCGCCGGTATAAGTATTTTCACCATGGGCGGTATTTAAGCCTTCAATCAATTTGCCGAAAGACGTAGTATTGTCTTCAGGATCAGAAGCATTGTAACTACATATTTCCTGCAACATATATACATCGGCATGAGCTGAGTTTAAAATAGTAATGCAATTATTTAGTTGTAACGTTTCATCCGTTGGCCCAAAACCTGTATTGCCCAACCATTCCAAATTCCAATTGAAAACATCAAGCTTATCTGAGCCCTCGGTATAACTACTTACACCACAACCCCCGCTTGGCAAACATGGAACTGTGCTTTCCTGAAAATCACTTAAATATCTTGGAAAAATTTGTGTTTTATTGGCACTTCCTGTTGCATTTACAAATCTTCCAATCACTCCTACAATATCCTGTGTAATGTTTGGAATACCTGCCCCAATGATTGAAACCGCCCCGGCATCGATTCTTATCTCAGAAAAACCCTGAGCATTACAGGCACTTAAATTGTAGTTGGTTCCAGATAAAAATGTACCGTAGTTTAAAATATTTATACTTTTTATTTTAACTAATTTCCCTTCATTAATATTCAAAAACGCAATCAAAGAGGTATCAGCAGGTGGATGGTTTGAATTAAATTCAAGTGGAGAATCCACAACTCCTCCGGCAATTTTATCAAAACAAGTTGTGGAAACGATTTCTGCTTCGCCGTTAAACCGGGTAGGAATTCCAGTTAAACTTACCCAATCACCTAATTTTAATGAATTGGTTGATACTATATTCGATTGAAATATTGCAATTCCACCCGTTGAATCTTGTAAATAGAATTTATTTGAACCAAAAACACCTGTAACTTTCCCTTTAATTGTGTATGGAATTAGACCCGTATAACTTGATTGGATTGGGATTGTCCGCCTTACAGAATCAATACCAATAGGTGTTCCGCAAGCTAATCCATCAGAAACCCTGCCGTCTAATTTAATATTCAGATTAGGAGCTCCGCCCCCATTGTGAACGATATTAAAACCAGTACCACCATATACTCCAACGGATAAGTTTGATTTTAATCGGGTAAAAATTGTTGTTTGAGGCAAAAAATTATCAACATAAGCCAAAGTGAGGGTATCTCCAAAACCTGTGCTCTCATTTAAAGATATTTCAAAATTTGTTGGTGCCTTTAGCCCTATATTTCCAGTTGCAGGTGTTAAATTAATACCCGTCAATGCATAATTATTTGAAATCGAAGGGCCATTATTAACCAAATAATTGATATCAGAAATAGTTTTTTTGGTAGTGAGTAATGTTGGAGAAGTATTATCTTCACCGATGAGTTTTAAATCATCTATAAGCCAAAGTTCTCCTGTTGAATTGTTTTTTAGTGAAATTCTAAAATACAAATTAGGAACTGAAGGCAAATCGGTTAATATAACTGAAGCATGACCATTTGAAATTAAACCACCTCCTGATGCGGTAAATGACCCAAAATTTCCAACTCCGCTATAATACCTGGAAGCTACTCCCGTGGCATCAAATTTCCAGCACGCATTATTGGACGAAGCATGTCCTTTTACCTCAATTTCTTTGAAAAAGTTAATACCATCTACACTACACAAAACTTCAAAAACATCTGATGATTCGATACCATTTGAAGACGTCGTGGAATAAGACGCCAATTTGAGGTTAAATTCTATATTCTTAAGATACAAAGTATTTACCGGATTTAAATCAAAAATTACAGTGCCATTGTTAACTCCGAAACTTTGTAATCCTGAATTAAAAAGATTAGCAGAGGCTGGTCTTCCGGAAGAAGAATTTTGACCACTTTGAATGCTCCCGCCCGTTCCGGAAACTGTATAATTCCATGCCGGACTTGCAGGCGAAGCTTCAAAATCCTGTTGTAAAATAATTGTTTGGGAATACGAATAATAAGAAGAGAGTACTAAACCCATCAGGGTAAGTAAAGTTTTTTTCATTAATGAAGTAGTATATTTTCTTAATAATAGTTAAGTTATACAAACATATACAAAAAGATGTTAAAACCAACCTTTTTTCATATTAAAAATATGTGAAGTTTTAACTGTTGAATATTTTCTGTAAAAAATAAAATTAAACTAATACCCTCACTTCCAATAGCATGTTTATATGGACTTCAGCAATGATATTGCCCGGGAAATCAATATTGACCAAGAGGGATCCTGAACCTTGGTTTTTCGATGGCTTCGGGTTTAAACTGCCCAAACCAATGATTAATTTCATCAAAAACCTGCAAATTGATGGCATAAATTACAAACTGACCTTTCTTCTTTGAACTTACCAGATCAGCCTGTCTCAATAAATCTAAATGATGAGAAATGCTCGGCTTTGACATATTAAAACGCTCTGAAATTTCCCCTGCAGACATTTCCCCCAATCTCAATATCTCAAGAATCTCACGACGCGTGGAATCATTTAAGGCTTTAAAATATTTATCCATAAATAAAATTTTTGATTTGTTTATTTCTACAAATAACTAAATACTTTTTGAAAAATAAAAAAAATAACACTTTTTTTTACGCCAAACACTCAAATTGCCATTTCGGGCTTAATAAATTGGTATATTTGTGTTTTAGAATCCTGCCTAGACCGGGATTCAAAATCAGAATTAATCAATATAACGTTTTTACATGAAAGTCCTGAAATTTGGCGGCACCTCAGTTGGCTCCATCGAAAGCATTCAGAAAGTAATTGAGATAATCTCCGGTAATCTTAAAAATAAAGAATCCATTGCCGTGGTGTACTCTGCTATGGGTGGTGTTACCAATAAATTGATCGAAGCCGGACAAATGGCCGCAAAAAACGACACACAATATTTAGAAATTCTTAAAAATATTGAAGAACGCCACTTTACGGTGATTCGGGCTCTGGTGGATGTAAAGTCACAATCTTCAATTATCGCCAAAATCAAAGGATTATTCAACGAACTCGAAGATTTACTAAAAGGCATTACCTATCTGCGTGAAATCAGTAATCGTACCTCCGACCTGCTGGTAAGTTTTGGTGAAAGACTCTCGACCCAGATTATCGCTTATACTTTACAGTCACAAGGCATTGATTCTGAATACATTGATGCCCGGGAAGTCATAAAAACAAATAGCAATTACGGCTATGCTGAGGTTGATTTCCAAAAAACCAATGAACTGATTAACAAGAGAATAACACCTAATCACAAAGTTTATTGTATTACAGGTTTTATAGGCTCCAACGAGGAAGAAATCACCACTACGCTTGGCAGAGGCGGGTCAGATTACACCGGTTCGATACTGGGTGCAGCTCTAAACGCCAGTGTGATCGAAATCTGGACTGATGTAAACGGCATGATGACAGCTGACCCCAGGAAAGTAAAAAATGCCTTTACCATACCCGAAATTTCTTATTCTGAAGCCATGGAATTATCTCACTTTGGGGCAAAAGTGATTTATCCGCCTAGCCTGGTACCTGCCTTTCAAAAAGATATTCCAATAAAAATACTGAATACTTTTCAGGCTGAAAATCAAGGAACTACAATAAGCCGAAATTTTGCTCAAAAAAACCATTCCATTACCGGAATATCCTCCATTGATGACATTGCCCTTGTTAATCTTCAGGGTAACGGCATGATTGGGGTTGCTGGGGTGTCTGCCAAGCTTTTTGGTATTTTAGCGGAAAATAAAATTTCCGTTATCCTGATTTCCCAGGCTTCTTCTGAGCATTCGATTTGTTTTGCAATCGATCCAAAATCATCTGAAAAAGTAAAAGGAATTTTGGAAGAAGGATTCAAAACTGAAATCCTGAACGGAGATATAGAAAATATAAATATTCAGCAAAATCTATCGATTATTGCGGTGGTTGGTGAAGGAATGAAGTCCACCTCCGGCACTTCAGGAAAGTTGTTTTCGGTTTTGGGAAAAAATGGTATCAATGTAGTGGCCACCGCCCAGGGCTCTTCTGAGCTTAACATTTCGGTTGTAATCAGGAAGAAAGACATCAGTAAAGCCCTGAACGCTATTCATGAGACTTTTTTCGAGGTTGACGGATTTACGCTGCATTTGTTTCTGGTAGGTCCAAGTGGGCTGATTGGCAAAACTTTACTTAAACAAATCAGTCAGCAGGCTGAATATCTTAAATCAGAAAAAAATCTGAATCTTAAATTGACAGGAGTAGCCAACACCAAGAAAATGTTGCTGAATCCAAATGGAATATCGATAAATACCTGGGAGGAAGATTTAAACGCAGAAGGAGAAATAGTAAATTTAAGTGAGTTTATTTCTGATATTCAAGCTCTTAACCTTGCCAATAGTGTATTTGTTGATTCGACTGCTGATAAAGACATCGTGCAGTATTATTACCCTTTGCTCGATAGCAATATTTCGGTAATAACACCCAATAAAGTTGCTAATTCCGGCTCTTTTCAACAATACCAGGCTCTACAGGAAGTAGCCAAAAAACGAAATGTGAAATTTCTGTATGAAACCAATGTAGGTGCAGGATTACCATTAATTAATACTTTGCAGGGGCTTATCAATAGTGGTGATAGAATCCATAAAATTGAAGCTGTTTTAAGTGGTACCTTGTCATATATTTTCAATACTTTTTCGCCGGAAAAAAGTTTCGTTGAAGTGGTAAAAGAGGCCAAAGCCAAAGGATACACCGAGCCCGACCCACGTGATGATCTCAACGGCACTGATGTAGCAAGAAAAATATTGATACTTGCCCGGGAATGCGGATATTCACTTGAATTTGAAGAAGTTACGATTAATCCATTATTGAGCTCAGAAGCCTTAAATGCAAAAGATGTGGATGCTTTTTATGCACAATTGGAAAAAGAGAATAACCTTTATGCTCAAAAAGTAAATGAAGCCAGCCAAAAAGGTGAAGTATTGAGGTTTATCGCCAAACTTGAAAATGGAAAAGCCAGCATCGGTTTGACGTCTGTTGGCAAAAGCCATCCTTTTTTCAATCTTGCAGGTTCTGAAAATATCGTTTCTTTTACCACAGAAAGATATTTCAACAATCCTTTGGTAGTAAAAGGGCCGGGGGCCGGGGCGGAAGTTACCGCAATGGGCGTTTTTGCCGACATAATAAGTTTAAGTAGTTTTTTAGCATAATATATATAAGTGGAATCAATCAAAGTTTACGCCCCGGCCACCGTTGCCAATGTTGCATGTGGATTTGACATATTTGGTCTGGCAGTTGAAAATCCGGGCGATGAAGTAATCGTAAAAAAAAGAAATGACGACAAAATCATTATTACCGAAATTACGGGAGACCAGGGAAAGCTTACTTTTGACCCTCAAAAAAATACAGTAACTGTTCCGATTATCAAGTATCTGGAACATCTCAACAAAAGAACCGGATTTGATGTTATTTTACACAAAAAAATGCCTCTGGGCAGTGGCTTGGGTAGTAGCTCGGCCAGCTCAGTAGCAGGTGTATATGCTGTAAATCAACTACTTGACCAAGCCCTTCCTACCAGAGAACTTTTGCAGTTTGCCATGGAAGGCGAAAGGATTGCCTGTGGCTCAGCCCATGCCGACAATGTGGCTCCTGCACTGATGGGTGGATTCGTAGTCATAAGATCTTATTCTCCATTGGACTTTTTTAATGTCCCAACACCCGACGATCTTTATGTGACGATTGTGCATCCCGACATCGAAGTAAACACCAAGGACGCTCGTTATATCCTTAAAAACGAAGTTTCCCTGAAAAAGGCCATTTCACAGATGGGAAACGTGGCAGGCATGATAGCAGGCTTAATATCGGGAGATTATAGTTTGATATCACGATCGATGGTAGATTTAATCATTGAACCAGTGAGGTCTATTTTGATTCCTCAGTTTTTTGAAGTTAAAATGGCTGCAGTAGATTCCGGAGCACTTGGATGCAGCATTTCAGGGGCGGGTCCTTCGATTTTTGCTTTCTCTAAAGGCAAAGAAACAGCCGAAAAAGTCGCTGTTGCAATGGCCAGAGAATATCAAAAAGTAGATATAAAAACCAACGTTTTTGTTTCGCCAATCAATAAAATAGGACCAAAAATTTTGGATTAAGTATCTGATTTAAAAATTATTACATCAATGAACGCTAAAAAAATAAATAATATTTTCAGAGAAACTATTGCTGACTACCACCTTACTGACCACGTAGATCATCCAATGCCGGTAAAATATCAAAATGATAAATTTTTGTCGCTATTGTATTTAAAAAATTGGATTGATACGGTACAGTGGCATCTGGAAGACATCATCCGTGACCCTGAGAATGATCCTAAGTATTTGGTTGAGATAAAAAGACGAATTGATGCATCCAATCAACACAGGACTGATACGGTGGAACAAATAGATGAATATCTTTTTGAGCAATTGAAAGATACAAAAGCATTACCTTCTGCCAGGATGAACTCCGAAACTCCTGCATGGCTATTAGATCGTATGTCTATACTCCAATTAAAAATATACCATTTTGAAGACCAGCTAAAAAGAGCTGATCTTAGTGATGAATTGAGAAAATCAGTGAGTCACAAGCTGGCTGTTTTGAAAGTACAGGAGAATGACCTGGAAGTTTGTTTTGACGAACTTATGGAAGATCTCTTATCCGGAAAAAAATACATGAAATTGTACAAACAGATGAAAATGTACAATGACCCTAACCTCAATCCTGTGTTTTATAATAAAAAATGAAACCTGCTAAAAACATAATGGTTTTCAGGTTTTCCGCGATGGGCGATGTGGCCCTTACTTTGATATCTTTTAAGATTTTACTCGAAAAATATCCGCAAACACAAATTAACTTAGTCACCAGGTCAAAATTTTCTGTTTTCTTCGAAAATCAAAAAGGTATTTCTGTGATTCCGGTTGACTTTGAAAATTATTGGGGAATTTTCGGACTTTATAATTTATACAAACATCTAAAAAAACTTAAGCCAGAGATCGTTTTCGATTTACACCAAAACATCAGAACATTTATTCTTAAAATATTTTTCACATTTTCGGGCATCAAATCTTATACTATTAACAAAAGTAGAAAAGAAAAAAAAGAACTTATTACTCAAAAGAAGTTTGCTTTACTGCCACATACCATTCAAAGATATCTGGATACTTTTAACCAAAGTACGTATTTTGATAATCTTATTTTTGACAATAATTATCGCCAAATATTTGATTTTCAAGCAAAAGAATACCCTGAAGTAAACAAGTTCCTGCAAAATTTTTCAGAAAAAAAACTAGTCGGAATTGCTCCATTTGCACAACACGCAGGAAAAATCTGGCCCATTGAAAACTATAAAATTCTTTCAGAAAAAATTAAACAGAATTTTCCTGATTCTGAAATTCTGTTTTTTGGAGGAGGAAAAAAAGAGGATGATTTTATAAATAAAAAATTAAAAAATGCCGGAATAAATTTGATTGGAAAATTCACTTTGTCCGAGGAAATTTACCTGATTTCACGGCTAAAGCTTTTGATTACCGGAGATAGCTCTAACATGCATTTCGCTGCCATGACAGGCATACCAGTTATAAGTATTTGGGGAGCCACACATTATTTTGCAGGCTTTGGACCCGTTTTTCAAGCATTAGACAATCTAGTGGAAATTCCTAAAAGTGACCTCAATTGCCGTCCTTGCTCGGTATATGGCAATAAGCCGTGCAAAAGAGGTGATTACGCATGTCTCAATTGGATCAACCCCAATATGGTATTGGAAAAAGTTAATATTTACCTAAAAGAGGCTTCACTTTAAATCTCTTTTAATTCCTGAAAACCAGGAATTAATCTACCGGCAATGCGAGAATTTCCTCTGCAAATTTAGGTAAATCAAGTCCGCCAAAAGTGCCTGAAGACATCAAAAGCAAATTGGATTTTTTCCAATTTTGTTTTTTCAAAAACGCAACAAGATCTTCCTGTTTGGTAAAAACTTCCAAATCATCTCTGCCAAAATATTTTTTAATATCATCAATTGACAATTCAGGCATTTTCTTCATTTCAAGCGTATGGGGAGAGAAGAAAACCGCGGCCACATCAGCATCATTAAGCTTCTGAAAATACTGAGGTAAAAAGTCGTTGTTGAGACTGGAATAAGTATGTAATTCATAACAAGCGATCAATCTGCGGTCATCATACAATTCTTTGGCGGCATTTGTGGTGGCTCCAACTTTACTCGGTGCGTGAGCAAAGTCTCTGAAAATAAGCGTATTGTCATTTAAACCCAATGTCTCCAATCTTTTAGCAGCACCCTTAAAACTCTTTATAGCTTCGTAGAACATTTCATCAGTGATCCCTATTTGTCTCATGATGATCTGTGCTCCCTGAAGATTTTTCATGTTGTGTTCACCAAAAATTAAAAGAGGCACTTCTCCGTTTGAGGTCTGAAGGAAAACCTTCCCGTTCACAACTTTATAAGGATGCTTTTCATAAGGAAATCTTATCAAATCAACCTTGTCTTTTTCACAAACTTCTTTCAGAATTGCGTCAGTCTTATCATAGACCAAAACACCGGTTTTTTCCATTCCGTCGATTAGATCTTCAAATGCCTTTACATAGCTTTCGAAAGTCGGAAATACATTGAAATGATCCCAGGCCACTCCACTGATGAGTGTGATATCAGGATGATAAAACAAAAACTTGGACTTCATTTCGATAGCTGATGAAAGGTATTCATCGCCTTCGATGACAATCACAGGAGCATCTTCAGTGAGCTTAACCATCAGGTCAAAACCTTCAATCTGAGCACCTACCAAATAGTCAAAGTTACGTTTATGATAAGCCAAAACATGCAGAATTATACTCGTAATGGATGTTTTCCCATGGCTACCTGCAATCACTATTCTTTGTTTATTTTTGGACTGCTCATAAATATATTCCGGGAAAGAATACACTTTCAGACCTAACTCAATGGCTCTTAAAAGCTCAGGATTGTCTTTTCTGGCGTGCATTCCTAAGATTATTGCTTCAAGATCTGAATTGATTTTTTCAGGAAACCAACCAAATTTATCAGGTAAAATTCCTGCTTTTTCCAATCTCGATTTCGCTGGTTCATAAATTTCATCATCTGATCCACTCACCTGATATCCTTTAGCAGCCAGGGCCAAAGCCAAATTGTGCATAACAGCACCACCAACTGCAATAAAATGTATTTTTCCGAGCTTATTTGCCATATTAATTTTGAAGATTCTATTCTGCTGTCCCGTGAATAACCATTGAAAAGCATATTTGCAAAGTTCTAAAAATTATATCAATTTTGCACGATATTTTTCCAAAAGCCCACGTGGCTGCAAATAAATAAATGAAAAGATACATCGATTTGATTCAACAGACATTCGAATTCCCTACACGAGAGTTCGGAGTTGACCAATCAAACAATTTGCTATTTAACAACGTACCGCTCATGGACGTTATCAAAAGATACGGCACCCCATTGAGAATAACCTATTTACCAAAAATTGGTGAACATATTGAGCATTCGAAAGTTCTTTTTAAGAATGCCATGAAAAAATACAATTATAAGGGGAGTTATACCTATTGTTATTGTACCAAATCGTCGCATTTTAAGTTTATTTTAGAAACTGCCTTAAAATATAATATACATTTAGAGACTTCTTCAGCATTTGATATGCCTTTGTTAAAAACACTTTACAAAGAAGGGAAAGTTTCAAAAGATACCTTTATCATATGCAACGGCCACAAAATGCCTCAGTATTTAGAATATATCACAGAGTTTTTAAACGACGGATTTACCAACTGTACTCCGGTTTTAGACAATTTGGGTGAAATAGATTATTATTTGCAAAATGTTAAAGCTGAAAATGTAAATCTGGGTATCAGAATTGCCACTGACGAAGAACCTACTTTTTCTTTTTATACTTCCAGACTAGGCATCAGATACAAAGATGTAGATGAACTTTATAATGAGAAAATCAAACCCAATCCCAGGTTTAAGCTCAAAATGCTGCATTTTTTCATTAATTCCGGCATAAAAGATACGGCTTATTATTGGTCAGAGCTCACCAGGTTTATGTTTAAATACTGTGAACTCAAAAAAATATGCCCTGAGCTTGACTCCATTGACATCGGCGGGGGTATGCCTATTCAGACATCTGTGGTGTATAATTTTGACTATCAGGCCATGGTTGATGAAATCATTGAGAACATTCAGTGGATATGTCACAAAAACAATGTTCCTGTTCCTAACATTCTTACAGAGTTTGGAAGCTATACTGTTGGTGAAAGTGGAGCTATTTTGTATAAAATCATTGATCAAAAGCAACAAAATGATCGTGAGCTTTGGTACATGATTGATGGCTCATTTATTACCCAATTACCTGATTCATGGGGAATTGGTCAAAAATACATCATGCTACCGGTAAACAATTGGGATGCCCCATATACCAAAGTTAACCTAGGTGGTCTGACCTGTGACTCAGCGGATTATTACAATACCGAATCGCATTCAGAAGACCTCTACATGCCTATGGTCGATGACAATAATACCGAAGAAGAGCAGTTTATTGGATTTTTTCATACCGGTGCTTATCAGGAATCTTTGGGTGGCTATGGCGGTATTCAACACTGCCTGATACCGGCTCCAAAGCATGTTTTAATTGATTTTGATGAAAACGGTAAGCTTTGTACCGAGCTTTTTGCACCAGAACAAAAAGCTGATTCGATGTTAAAGATATTGGGTTATAAATCGGAGCGGGCAAAACCTGAACCTCTGCCATCATCTGATGGCACACATTAATTCAGGCATAAAAATTGCTTTGATTTTGAAATACTAATAGGATTAAAAAATCGTTAAAACCAGAAAAAAATTTAATGAAAACAAAAATTGCACTTTTAGCTCTGTTTTCGGTGGTGCTTTTTGCATCTTGCAGAAAACAGCCATGCCCTGCTTATGGCAAAACTACCAAAGAGCTGAATACTATATCTAAACATTCGGTTTAAAACAGGCTCTTCGCTAATTTTCAACCACTTAATATTCTCTTTTCAATTTTCCTTTCTGATTTTTTATCAAGCAAAGGGATGTTTTACATTATTCAAATAGAATTTTAATGTAATAAAATTGGAAAAACCGTAAAAAAATTAGTAATTCACGGTTCAATAGGATTTTAAATGGCAAACATCATCAAGCTTAAATCAGTAGAGAGTCAGGATGGAATACTTTCGGTATTTGAGCATCTTATGCCCGGACATATAGAAAGGGTGTATTTTATTTATGGTGTGCCTGAATTCAGAATTAGGGGAGGTCACCGACACCATACCACATGGCAAGGTCTTGTTTGTCTTCATGGGTCTTGTAAAGTTTATGTGCAGGAAAGTCATCATTCCGATGATACTTTTTTACTCGATAACCCTCAAAAATGCCTTTTACTCAAGCCCACCGATTGGCATCAAATGTATGATTTTTCGGATGATTGCATTCTATTAGTAATGGCTAATAAAAATTACGACCCCGAAGATTATATTGACGAAGCCTATCAGGAAGAAAAAGTCATTACCATAAGTGACGTTTTGAATTCTCTTTAATGAATATCCCTTTTTTACCTTTAAAATCACTAAACCAACCATATACGGAGGAATTCAAGAACATCTTTGAGGAATTTCTTGAGTCTGGCTATTATATATTGGGAAAAGGTGTAAAGGATTTTGAAGAAGAATTTGCGAATTATTGCCAGGCTGAATATGCCATAGGAGTTGCAAATGGACTCGATGCACTTGAATTGATCTTCCAGTCACTCAATTTACCTGAAAAATCGGAGATAATTGTACCGGCTAATACTTATTATGCATCTATCATATCGGTTATTAATTCTGGATTGAATCCAATTTTTGCCGAACCCCAATACCATGATTTTCTAATTGATCCTGAAGACATTACAAAAAAAATCACTCCCAAAACTAAAGCAATATTGGCAGTAAACCTTTATGGAAAGATGTGTGATTATAATGAGCTTTTAAAGATTTGCGAGGATCACCATCTTTACCTGATTATTGATGCTGCCCAAAGTCATGGTGCTGATTACAAGGGCAAAAAAAATATCTCCGGTGCTATAGCAACAGCTTACAGTTTTTACCCAACCAAAAATCTTGGGGCACTTGCTGACGCGGGTGCAGTAGTAACAGACAACTTTGAAGTTTTTGAAAAAATATCAAAATTGAGAAATTATGGCTCAAATGTCCGTTACAATTTTGAATTGGTTGGAAAAAATAGCCGTCTGAGTGAATTGCAGGCCAAATTTTTAAGCTTAAAACTTAAAAACCTTGACGAGGAAATAAATACAAGAAGAAAAATCGCAGGATATTATTTTAAAAATATCCGGAATACAAATATCATTTTACCCCCTTCAAACTCAATAAACGAGGATGGATGGCATCTTTTTGTAATCAAAACCAAAGAAAGAGAACGATTTACAAAATATTTAACCGAAGCGGGAATCGGTTTTGACATTCATTATCCCAAAGCACCTCATCACCAAATTGCCTTGGAAAAATATAGCAAACTAAATTTACTAATAACCGAACAAATCCATAGAGAGGTTGTTAGTTTACCTTTAAATTCAACTTTAAAAGAGGAAGAAATTGCGTATATTGCAGATAAGATCAATAAATTCATGCCATGATGGATTTTTCTGTAGTAATTCCGGTATATAATGGTGCCAAAAGCATCGGGCATCTGGTAGAGAGTATCGAAAAAGAATTTTCAGGGAAAAATTTTGAAATCATTTTGGTGAATGACGGCTCAAAAGATGATTCGGCAGCTGTCTGCAAAGAGATTTCTGACGCAAAAGATTTTGTTACTTTTATTGATCTGAGAAAAAATTTTGGGGAATTTAATGCCGTCATATGTGGCTTAAACCATGTAAATGGCAAATATGGCGTTATCATCGATGACGATTTTCAAAACCCGCCTTCTGAAATCCTTAAGCTCATCAATAAAGCCGATGAAGGTGATTTTGATGTAGTGTATAGCTATTATGACGAGAAAAAACATCACTGGTTCAGAAATATGGGAAGTCAATTTGTTAATTACCTGACTACATATTTACTAAAAAAACCTAAAGACTTGTATTTGAGTAGTTTTAAGTTGATTAAAAAAGAGGTAATCGATGAGATAGTTAAATTCAAATTACATAACCCTTACATTGATGGCATAATTTTTCAGGTTACTGATAACGTAGGCAGACAACTCGTCGAACATCATAACCGACGAGATGGTCAGTCAAACTATTCACTTAGGAAACTTATTTCCCTTTTTCTGACCATTATTTTCGGCTACTCTTTATTGCCATTACGTCTTACATTTCTTGCAGGATTTTTATCAATAGTTTTCTCCTTGATTTATATGCTGCTTTATGCCTTTTCCGTAATTCCTGAATGGGGATCTCCTATTGTGATTTTTATGTGTGGGGTAATTTTATGTGCATTATCTCTAATTGGAGAATACCTAGGTAATACCTATCTTCTTAATAGCGGCAAGCCACAATTTATCGTAAAATCAATTAACAAAAAGTCTCAGATTTAGCTATTTGGCACCTGACTAACTGCTATTTTTATTCTTTTAATTGCTTCTACCAGATTGGCCCTGGGTGTGGCAAAATTTAGTCTAAAATATTCTTTTCCACCAAACACAGAAGAATCCTGAACCCCTACCCCATTTTTTTCAAGTAATGCCACAAAATCAGGCATTTCCAAATCCTCATGGCTGATCCAGGCCAAATAAGTGGCCTCCAGTGGTTCCATTTTAAGCCCTTTTATCTGATTGATCTCCTTTAACAAATATTCATGATTACCCCGCAAATATTCAAGTAATTGAATGTGCCAATATTCTGAATCACGATATGCGGCTAAGGCGGCCACATTCGCAAAATCGGTAGGCATAGGTGCCAGGCCATACCTAAATGCCGAGAAATTTTTTCTTATTTTCTCATTTGGAATAATAGCCACGGTACATCCCAAACCCGCAATATTGAAAGTTTTACTGGGCGAGAGTAATGTAATACTCTGATTTTCAATTTCTTTATTTAAAGAAGCTGCACTTATGTGTTTATGGGATGGATCCATTATTAAATCACAGTGAATTTCATCAGAACACAGTATCAGATTATGCCGAATACAAAAATCTGTTAACTTTTGAAGTTCCTCTTTAGAAAAAACCCGACCATTAGGATTATGGGGATTACACAGCATGTACATTTTAACTTCAGAAGTAATATTGGCTTCCATGGAATCAAAATCCATCTCCCATCGGTTATTATTCCGAATAAAAGGAATATCAACCAACGAGCGATTGGTCATCGATCCGGCATCCAAAAAAGGTCGGTAAACAGGAGAAGAAGTCATAACTGCAGCGTGTTGATCTGATACACAACCCGAAGCTGCATATAAGCCCGGAATCATTCCTGGTAGCCAAACCAACCAGTCTTTTTGGATTTTCCAGTTGTGCTTTTCTTCCATTCTTTGTACAAAGACCTCCTCTAACTGATCAGGAATTCTGGCATAGCCAATAACTCCAAAATCAACAAGATCAGCCAAAGCTTTTTTGATGGGCCGGGAAACCTCAAAATCCATATCAGCAACCCAAAGAGGAAGGACACCCGCAGGATATTTATCCCACTTATAACTATTTGTATTTGTGCGGTTAATAACTTTATCAAAATCAACTATCTCCATAAATGTTTCCAAAATTTCAAAGATTTGAGGGCATCTTTAGGTCAGTAAAAATTCAAATCTTTTTTAATTTATCCAATAATCCTCTGTTATTCAGCCACTTATTTTTCCAATATTTTTACAAAAAGCCCGATTTTAATCTCTCTTTTACCGAAATTTCAAACATTTATTGAAAAAAATCGTAATTTTGTCTTTTAGGATTAAATGTGCTTTCAATATGCAAATAAAAGACAAAAAAACTCCCGGTCAAAAAATGGTAAAAAAGATGAGTCTTTTAACCAAATGGAGATTGACTTCGATAAGCAGTTATGTAGTCCTTGCTTTGGGGCTAGTATTTTTCAATGAATCTTTTTACAGACTTCGTGCAGGTTTTGACACCACTACCTGGTTATTTTTTGGTCTTATAAGTTCAATGATATTTTTTTCCGGACTGGCGATATTCGGCAAATCGATTATTTATAAAAGCGAGATCAGATCGAAGAAAATATGGAAAGAAAAACAAAAAGCTTTGAAAAAGAGAAAAGTTGAATTTAAAACTGCAAATGAAAAGCTTACGATACAAAAAAACCCTCAGAATTGAGGGTTTTACTTTGGATCTTAAATATCTTATTGAGCTTTCAGTTCTTCAACAGTAACTTTTTTGATATCAGGTCTGAATGTCAACCTTTTGATAGCAGCAATTTTATTGTTGGCAACAGCTCTGTTTTTACGACCTTTTCTTTTTAATTGAGTAACTCCCATTTCCAGATATGTTTAAAATTCTTGAACTCAAAATTTCGAGGTGCAAAGATAGATAATTATTGATTATTTGCACAAAAAAATATCAAAAATAAATCCTTTTTTTTAAGCCTTAAGATAATTTTCATCCCTAAAAACCATTAATTAATCACATTTTGAAGAATAATAAAACCTCATGACTTATTTTTGCAGATATTTTTTTCAGAAAAGATTTTAAGATGTCGAAACCCAGCCTTGCCAGAGGAACAAGAGATTTTGGCCCTGAAATAATGGTCAAACGCATTTTTATTTTCGAACAAATAAAAAAGGTATATCAAAAATATGGTTTCCTTCCGCTGGAGACACCAGCCATTGAAAACCTCTCAGTATTGATGGGAAAATATGGCGAAGAAGGGGACCAACTGCTATTCAAAATTCTGAACTCAGGTGACTTTGCCAAAGACCTCAATCAGGAAGATTTGAACCGCGGCTCAAAGGATATTTTAAAAAAAGTATCTGAAAAAGGCCTGAAATATGACCTTACTGTTCCTTTTGCCCGCTATGTGGTAATGAATCGGCACCAACTTGCTCTTCCTTTTAAACGCTATCAGATACAACCAGTTTGGCGGGCAGACAGACCTCAAAAAGGTCGCTACCGGGAGTTTTACCAATGTGATGCCGATGTGGTTGGAACGGAATCGCTGATATGTGAGGCTGAAATCGTGGCGATGCTCCATGAGGTTTTCGAAAATCTGGGGATTAATGATTTTGTAATAAAAATCAACAACCGGAAAATCCTAAGTGGCATTACCGAAGTAATTGGTGCCAAAGGCAAGGAAACAGACCTGTGTGTGGCGATTGACAAAATTGACAAGATTGGAAAAGAAAAAGTAGAGGAAGAGTTGATTGAACGGGGATTTAGCCCGGAGAATATCCAAAATCTTCAACCCTTGTTCAGGATTACTCAATCAGAAAATGTAAATTTTGGGGAGCTACGGCAGTGGCTGGCCGAATCTGAAATAGGGCAAAAAGGGGTAGATGAACTTGAGAATATTTGGGGGTTAACCTCTGCACTTGGTATTAAAAACCCAAAAATTGCGTTCGACCCTTCACTAGCAAGAGGGTTAAGCTATTACACCGGAGCCATTTTTGAAGTTAAAGCTTTAAATGTTGCCATAGGTAGTATTTCCGGTGGTGGCAGATACGACAACCTTACGGGTACATTTGGTATGCCCGGGCTTTCTGGTGTTGGAATATCACTAGGGGTGGACCGAATTTTTGATGTGATGGAAGAATTAAAAATATTTCCGGAACACCTGACACTTTCTTCGACAAAAGTAATGATAACCAACTTCGGTGAAGATACCCTGGCGAAAAGTCTTGAAATTCTGGGACAATTAAGAGCACATGGAATCAATTCTGAAATATTTCCGGAAAGTTCAAAAATGAAAAAACAATTTGAATATGCCGACAAGAAAGCCATTCCATTTGTATTAATAATAGGTTCCGACGAAATTCAAAAAGAGGAATTTATGCTAAAAAATATGCTTTCCGGTGAACAAATAAGTCTGAAAATTGAACAAATTATTGAAAAACTAAATGCTTAAAAACAAAAAATTTGTCGCATACGCTGTAGTAATCGTATCGACTCTGGCCGCAACATTTGCGTTTTATTTCTGGCAGGTGGCTTATAGTCCTAACCTCAATGTAGATGGGAAAGAGAAATTTGTACTCTATGTGCCCAAAAACTCAACCTATGAGTCGGTATTGGATACCTTGAGGAAACATAAAATAATCAACGATGAAGTTGCATTTGGATTTATCACCAAAAGAATGGGATACCGGGACAATATCAGAACAGGCCGATATGAAATCCCGCCCAATTCGGGTAACAAAAGCATCATTTCAAAACTTAGAAATGGAGCTCAGGACCCTTTAAAACTGACATTTAACAATATCAGGACCAAAGAAGACCTGATTAAGAAATTGGGCAAAAAGCTTGATTTTGACACCAATGAGTTGCTAAATAAGCTAAATGATCCCGCTGAATGTGAAAAGCTTGGTTTCACCCCGGAAAATGTAATGGCTATGTTTTTACCTGACACCTATTTTATTTACTGGGATACCACAGTAGATAAATTTATCGAAAGGATGCAGGATGAGTACAAGAAATTTTGGAATGAAGAAAGACTTTCCAAGGCTTCAGCAATTGGGATGACACCCGTTCAGGTCGCCGTAATGGCCTCTATTGTACAAAGCGAAACCAACAAACCGGATGAAATGCCTGTTGTAGCCGGCGTATATGTAAACCGCATCGCACAAAACATGCCGCTTCAGGCTGACCCAACCGTAAAATTTGCGGTTGGTGATTTCAGTATAAAAAGAATATTGACCAAACATCTCAGTGTACAATCTCCTTACAATACTTACATTAACACAGGCTTGCCTCCGGGCCCTATTGCACTTCCTGAAAGAGTGGCTTTAGAATCGGTTTTAGATTACAAAAAGCACAATTATACCTATTTTTGTGCTAAAGAAGATTTTTCAGGATACCATAATTTTGCAGAAAACTATACCGAGCATCTTAAAAACGCCGACAAATATCAAAATGCTCTAAATCAAAGGGGTATAAAATAATGTTTAGCTCAAGCACCACATACAGAGTAAGATATGCCGATGTAGATCAGATGGGTTATATGTATTATGGTAATTATGCACGACTGTTTGAAATCGGAAGAGTGGAAGCATTGCGGTCGCTTGGTGTTAGATACAAAGAACTGGAGGAAAACGGTGTTTGGATGCCGGTATATGAAAACTACTCCAAATATCTGGAACCGGCCAAATATGACGATCTCTTAACCATAAAGATAAGTTTGATGGAAATGCCAAAAGTAAGGATCGCGTTTCATGCTGAGATTTTCAATGAAAGTAACAAATTGATTCACAAAGGACTGACTACCCTGGTATTCTTAAATTCAGAAACCCAAAAAATCACAATTTGCCCTGAAATTATTACCGAAAAGCTTAAAGTTTTTTTTGAATAATATGCTCAGATTACCCAATAGAAATATTACCATAAACAAACTGAAAGACAGGTTACAGAATATATACATTTTGAATACCACCATATCTTTATATATTTTTCTGGCCATTTTGTATAAAAAAATCATCAATTTTGACATAGATCAAAGAGCAGCTGCAGTTTCTTTCAGTTTTATGCTGGCTATATTTCCGGGTACACTTTTCTTATTTACACTTATTCCATACATCCCGATCCATCAGCTCGATGTATTGATTTTGGATTTCTTAAGAACACTCATGCCGCTGGGTTTATATGCGGCTGTTTCAAGTACGATTGTCGAAATCGTGAGCCGGCCTCGTGGAGATATCCTTTCTTTTGGTTTTTTGTTTGCACTTTTTGCCGCCACCAATGGTATGATGTCACTGATGCGGGCCTTCAATATGGCCTTAAAACAAAGAGAGAAGCGTTCTTATTTCAAGGCACGTTGGATTGCCTTTATACTTACGGCTCTTTTGGTTTTTGTTTTATTGCTGGCCATAGGTATATTAATTGTCGGTAAACTCACCCTCAGCTTTATGATTTCCAAAGGACTGGTTGAGGAGAATTTCAATGTCATTGGCATCAACCTACTGGGATATATTTCCATTTTTCTGATTTTTTTTCTCGGAATTTCTGTGATATATTATTTCGCACCTGCCATCAAGAAAAAGCTTAATTTTTTTAACTTCGGGTCAGTTTTTGCCTCCATTTTGTGTATCATAGCCACCAATTTATTTTCTTATTATCTCCAAAATTTCAATTCCTATAACCGGCTATATGGTTCTATTGGTACCCTTATTGCGGCAATGGTCTGGCTTTATCTTATCTCTTTGATACTTATTTTAGGATTTGAAGTTAACATCAGTTTGAGAGGGGCAATAAAAAGAAGCATAAAAAAAACACCGCAGCAATCAGGTGCCTCCGGTGTTTAAAAATAAACCTTAACCCATAAAAAAATATTTCAAACATTTTTCTTTCTGATTATACTTCCGCCAAAATTGTTCCAATAAGGATTTTTCATCTTTTTTGTTATCAAGCGGTAGTTTTGGACATTTCTTGAAACCAAAAATTTCCAAAAAATGGACTTTAAGATAATTTTGAAACCTAAGTCACCTTAAAAATGCCACTTTTAAGTTTGGATAAGTTCTGTTATCTTGCAATAGAATAAAAACGGGGTAGTTTTTTAATTGACCTGGTTTTATTCTAAAAAATAACAACCCTAAAATGAAAAAACTGATAACCAACCTTACCTTTTGGGTTCTTACTGCAATTAGCAGTGGTGCCTTGATAGGGCACTTTTTCCCCGACAAGGCGACTGAATTTAAATGGATGGGAACCAATTTTATTGAATTGGTCAAACTTTTCATTTACCCTATAATTTTCTTAACGATTACGCTTGGAATCAGCGGAATGGGAGATTTGAAAAAAGTTGGTAAAGTGGGAGGAAAAGCCCTGATTTATTTTGAAGTGGTTACCACATTTGCACTTCTGATTGGAATAGTAGTTGCCTATATCATAAAACCGGGAGAAGGCGTAATAGCTGGAAATCTCTCCGCTGCCGATGTAAGTGAATATGCCGACAAATCAAAAACATTTAGTTGGTTAAAGTTCATAAAAGACAATCTGACTATTCAAGTTTTACTATTTTCAATCATATTTGGTATAATTTTAAGTAAAATCCAAAACAAATCATTCATAATTAACACATTAAGCACTATTTCCAAATATGTATTCAAGGCCTTACATTGGGTCATGTTCCTTGCTCCTTTGGGAGCATTTGGTGGAATGGCATTTACTATCGGAAAATATGGTATTCATACCTTAATACCTCTGGGAAAACTCATGCTATCGGTATATATTACGATGGCCCTTTTCATTTTTGTTGTACTAAATCTCATTTTAAAATATTATAAACTTCGCATCTGGAGTTTTTTGAAATATATCAGAGAAGAGCTGTTAATTGTATTGGGTACTTCTTCATCAGAGGCTGGTTTGCCCTCACTTATGGAAAAACTGGAACGAATGGGATGCCCAAAATCAGTTGTGGGTTTGGTTGTTCCTGCCGGCTATTCTTTCAACCTCGATGGCACCACTATTTATCTTTCCATGGCAACCATATTTTTGGCTCAGGTCTATGGTATTACCCTCAATTGGGAACAGATTATTACTGTAATTGGGGTATTAATGGTTACCTCAAAAGGTGCTGCCGGGGTTACCGGAAGCGGCTTTGTGGTATTGGCATCTACCCTTTCTGCCATTAAGGTTATTCCTATCGAAGGCCTGGCCTTATTGCTGGGAGTTGACAGATTTATGTCAGAAGCCCGAGCAATCACAAATTTTATCGGTAACGGTGTGGCTACAATTTGGATTTCAAGAAATGAAAATGAGCTGGATATTAAGAAAATGAATTATGCTCTGACGCATATTTCTGAAACCGAAGATATTTTGAAAGACAACTTTAAATAATAAGAAATGATAATTAAGTTATTTGACAAATAAGTTTGGGATAAATTATCAAAATGAAAAAATCGCAAAAATTACTATTAGGAACCCTGACCATCGGATGGTTAATTTATTTTCTGTACAAAACCATTACCGTTAATGGAATATTTTTGAAAATAGAGCCATTCAGTGAATTCAAATCTGAAATAATTGCCTCAGAGCCCGGAATCGAAGATATCACCATTGACCAGGAAACCGGAATTGCCTATTTCAGCTCACATGACAGGCGTAATCCTGAAAGTTTAGGTAAAATACTATCTGCCGATATAAAAAAAGACACATTGGTTTTTAATGATTTAAGTTCAAAATTTAAATTGAATGAATTCAGACCACACGGTATATCATTTTTAAAACTAAAGGACAAAAGAAAATTCCTTTTTGTGATTTCGCATGGAAAAACAAAACACGATGTCCTGAAATTTGAAATTTTGGGGGATAGTTTGAAATATTTGAACCGGTATTCGAGCTCTGAATTTATATCTCCCAATGACCTTTTAGCCGTTGGAGAAAATCAATTTTTTGTTACCAATGACCACAATACCCGCACTAAATGGAAAGTTTTCCTTTTTGACTTTTTCAGAATTCCCACCGGAAATGTTGTTTATTTTGACGGAAACCGTGCAAAAGCCGCCAGTGATAAAATCTGTTATCCTAATGGCATCAATATTTCAGATGATGGCACAAAAATCTTTCTGACGAGTACGCTGGAGAAAAAAATCTTTACTTTTAGACCTTCTGCTGCTAGCCAGACTTTAGAATTGACTGAAGAAGCTCCAATTAAATACTCCCCGGATAATATTGAAAAGACAGTTGATGGAAAATTGCTGGTGGCATGTCATCCCAAAAATCTGGCATTTTTAAGTCATAGAAAATCAGAAAAAAACTTATCTCCTTCCGCAATTTTTGAAATCAATCAGAATAACCTAAAAGAACAAAATTTGATTTTTTTGGATGATGGCTCAAAAATATCAGGATCTAGTGTAGCAGCCCCTTTTGAAAACAGAGACGGAAAAAACGGAACTTTGGTGGGCTGTGTTTTTGACAAAAAAATATTAAAATTAAGCACGAATTGAAAGTCTGCTTTTTAGATTTTAATGTTTTTTTACGTGAATAATATCGGTTGAGCATTTACATTAAATATTTATATAAAATACTTTCAGAATTCAAAAAAACTTACCGTTGATAGTTATTTTTTTGCAAAAAATCATATTTAGTACTATTTAAACAAATGAAAAAACAATCATATAAACTTCACCTTTGTAAATGACAATAAAACGTTTTTTTAAAATACAATAGAATGAATAACGAAAAGACCCTAAAAGAAGATGCCCTCTATTACCATGCTAAAGGAAGACCGGGAAAAATTGAGGTGATTCCGTCGAAAGAATATGCTAACCAGCGTGATTTATCCCTGGCGTATTCGCCTGGAGTAGCCGAGCCTTGTCTGGCAATTCAGGCTAACCCCGAGGATGCCTACAAATATACTGCAAAAGGCAACCTGGTGGCAGTAATCAGTAATGGAACGGCAGTACTTGGCCTTGGCGACATAGGTGCCATGGCTGGAAAACCTGTGATGGAAGGAAAGGGGCTTTTGTTTAAAATTTATGCCGATATTGATGTTTTTGATATTGAACTCAACACCAAAAATGTAGAGGAATTTATCAGAACTGTGAAAATCCTGGAACCCACATTTGGAGGAGTAAACCTGGAAGATATTTCAGCTCCCGATTGCTTTGAAATAGAGGAAAGGCTTAAAAAAGAGCTCAACATCCCAGTGATGCATGACGACCAGCATGGTACAGCAATTATTTCTGCTGCTTCGCTGCTCAATGCTCTTGAGTTGATGGAAAAGAAGATAGAGGACGTAAAAATTATCATAAACGGTGCAGGTGCTTCGGCCATTTCCTGTACCCGACTTTATAATGCTCTCGGAGCAAAAAAGGAAAACATTTTTATGTTTGATTCAAAAGGTCTGATTCACCCCGACCGAACAAATCTTGATGGAAGAAAACCGGAATTTGCAAACCGAAATATGCCTTTGGAAACCAGCCTCGCTGATGCCGTAAATGGTGCGGATGTATTTGTAGGCTTGTCAAAAGGAAACGTTCTGACCAAGGAAATGGTAAAAACCATGGCTCCCAATTGTATCGTATTTGCATTGGCCAATCCTACACCTGAGATTTCGTATCCTGATGCCATTGAGGCACGGGAAGATATTATTGTTGCTACTGGCAGGTCTGATTATCCCAATCAGGTCAATAATGTCTTGGGCTTCCCTTATATTTTCAGAGGAGCATTGGATGTAAGGGCAAGTGAAATAAATGAAGAAATGAAACTTGCGGCAGTAAGGGCACTGGCTGAGCTGGCTCGCAAACCTGTACCCGACATGGTAAATATGGCCTATAGTGAAGTGAATCTATCTTTTGGAAAAAATTACATTATTCCTAAACCAGTGGATCCCCGTTTGCTCACCGCTGTAGCCCCTGCAGTTGCTAAAGCTGCTATGGAAACCGGAGTTGCTAAATTTCCAATTTCAGATTGGGAAAAATATGAAAATCAACTCACAAAAAGACTTGGACTTGATAACACCCTTACCAAGGCAATCATTAATAAGGCCAAAAAATCTCCGAAAAAAGTGGTATTTGCTGATGCTGAGAACCTCAACGTGCTCAAGGCGGTGCAGCAAATCATTCAGGAAAAAATCGCCTTTCCAATTTTGCTTGGTAATAAACAAAAAATCAAGAGTCTTTTAGAAGAAAACCACATTGAGTTTAATACCAACGTAGAAATCATAGATCCAAAAGAGCCTACCAGCGAAGCAGAAAAGCAAAGGCTCACTGATTTTGGCAACATCTATTTCGAAAAAAGAAAAAGAAAAGGTCTGACTTACCCTGATACAGTGAATTTTGTTACCCGAAGGAGCTTTTATGGCTCTTTGATGGTTGAAACAGGCCTGGCCGACACTATGGTGGGCGGACAAACTCGAAGTTATCCTGAGACAATCAAGCCAGCGATACAAATTATAGGACCGGCAGAAGGAGTCAATAAAATCTCAAGTATGTTTATCGTAATGAGTAAATTTGGCCCATTATTCCTTGCAGACGCTACGATTAATTTTGATCCAACAGTTGATGACCTGGTAGAAATCACTGAATTATGCTGTAAGGAAGTTCAAAAATTCAATATCAAACCAAGGATCGCACTCGTGACATACTCCAACTTTGGCTCTGTGCCAAACGGTCCGGCACCTATGAAACTAAGAGAGGCCGTTTCCATTTTGAAAAGTAAGCATCCGGGAATGATTGTCGATGGCGAAATGCAGGCCCACCTGGCATTTGATACCGAACTATTAAAAGAAAGTCATCCATTCTCTGACCTTGTTGATGGACATGCAAATACTTTGATCTTCCCTAACTTATCTTCGGCAAACATCGCTTATAATTTACTGAAAGAAATCGCGGGTCTTGAGAAAATCGGGCCAATTATGTTAGGTTTGAAAAAACCCGTTCAAGTGTTACAATTGGGTGCTAGTGTGAGAGAAATCGTTAATATGACCGCCATCTCAGTGGTAGATGCTTCGAATAAGCCCTGATACAGGGATTTTACAGAAAAGAGTCAGTTAACCCTGTCTCTTTTCTGTTTTATCAATGATATCTTTGATTATCTCTTTAAAATATTTTCCGTTTTGAAAACCATACCACGACATGGTGGTAGTTTCATATAAATCCAAATCATAAAGGCGGTCATGTGTAACATACCCGGCATAAGACCCGTTAAAACTTGTAACTAACAGATTAATACCTTTTTGGGTAGCATATTTATCCAACTCCGCCATTATTTCTCCTGAAAAATCACATGGCAAACCTATCATCAATGTATTTCCTAACATTGTGATTTTAACCTGTGATGGGTAATCTCCAAATAAAATCTTAAACAACCAGGGTCTTAATCCAAGATTTTTTGAAACTCTGGCTGAGGGCTCGGGAAGTGGCAAAGTAATAGATTCGCTTAAAATTCTTGTACTGATCAAATTACCGGGTATTTTTTTTGCAAATGAATACACACCATTTCCCTGATTAAGGACTTCGTCGAAGTCATCTTTACCAACCTCAAATGGTCCCTGACTAGCCACCGCACCTGCCATAAAAACGCCAAAGTCATCGTTTTTCTCAATACTATCAATCAAAATCCCCGGATAATCTCTCGAAACCAACAATGTTTTACTATTTAAAACCGTGGAATGAGCCCCATAAGTCAACAATTTTATTTTTTTACCTGACCGCGTCTCAAAACCAAGTTGTCGCAGCTCAGGGTCAGTCCAGCCGTCGTTGATTAATAGTCTGTTTCTTACATCTACGGTGTCTCTTATTTCACCATAAAAAGGGGTTGCTGGTTCCTGATTGCGGGTTGAGTTTTTAATGGTTTCGAAAATCTTGTTACTTAATATTACCTCCATGTTTGAATCATACATTCCGGCAAAGGCCATTCCGGTGAGTGAATTTCCCCATGAGCCCATGCTGTTATGGGTGTGTGTAGCAGCCAAATGTACGTCAGACAAGGATATTCCGGCCATTTGGAGCAACACTTCCAATTTTTCGGTAACATTTGGGGGAATAATCAATAAATCAGCAGATACAAAAAACCGGGCCTTATTATTTGATTTTACCGAAATTGCTCTGACAAAAACGGAATCATGCACTCCGGTAAATGGCTTGCCAAGACGACTTCCATAACCTGCCAATGGTGTGGGTTTGGTAGGGGTAATATTGGTTTTAGCATATCCAACTTCTAAACCCGAGGAATCGAAAACCGGTTTGAATTTCTCAATTTCTTCTTTCCATTTTTTATAATGCCCCGTTGACTCAACTGGCATTCTTTCAATTCTTTTTACAGAAAAAATAAAAAGTAAAATACTAATTATGAATAAATTAAAAAGTATCCTCAGGAGTTTCATAGTACCGGATTTTATTTATTTTTGATAAAGTTTTTATATTTTTCAATATTTGCCAAAACAATATTTGAATTTTGTCAATATTGAGCTAAATTTGAACATAACCTTGGAAACCAAATGACTCATTCAGACAAAAAGGCTTATTTTTTTAAAGTTGATTCCACAGTAAAAAGAATTCGCTCCTTTATGCAAAAAAACCTTCAGGATGCCGACATTGACCTAACTGTAGATCAATGGGTGGTTTTGGACCATATCAAACCTAATCCCGGAATAAGTCAGAATGAGCTCGGAAATATCACTTACAAAGATGCACCAACGATTACAAGAATTTTAGATATTCTGGTAAAAAAAAATCTGATTGAGCGAAAAATGGCATCGGATGACCGCCGAAAATTCTTGCTTAAGTTAACCGAAGAAGGAGAAGAATTGCATAAAAAAGCATTTGCGATAATTGTAAAAAGCAGAAAAAAATCCTGGAATAATCTTACCGAAAACGATTATCATGAGTTAGTCAGGATTATGGACACTATTTATTTAAATGTCGCTCAATAAGCCTGAGCATTTTTCTACCTCTTGAGATAATCGCAGGGGAGTTTTGGCCAACAGAATCCATGTTATCTTCGATTACGATTTTTAACTCTGGTAGCAGATCGGGATATCTCAAAGCGATGTTATAGCAAACATTCATTGAAAACGCTTTTATGGCTACAGCTGATTTGTGGTTGAGCAGTTTTTCGAAACAAAAATCAAACAAACTATCTTCGAGATTTTTATCAATGGGAAGGTTCTCGAAAAAGCTGATTCCATTTCGCACTATCCCTTCATCAGATGCATGCTGTACCATAGTTTCAAATATCTGATGCTGTAGGGGAAAAACTTCCTCGGGCATTAATCTGGCCACATCTCGTAATAACCAGATTGTATTAAAAACACCCCAATAATGTGGTGAAGAAAGGTTTTCAGCAAATTTTTCAAGAGGTATTTCCAAATTAAAAATCTTGCCAATAACCTGATCTATTTCAGGCTTATATAATCGTCTATTGTTGATTTGATTGAGGCTCGAGTCCATATTTATCTACCAAGTGGTCGATTAAGGCATTATTGCTTCTCCACAAAATCTGAAATACCTCTTCAAAAACTTTCTCTCCTTCATAATAGGGATCAACCACACTATGAACTCCTCTTACGGTAGGATCAAAATCTCTGATTAAAAAAAGCTTTTCGGCAGAGGGAGGCACGTGTTTTTGCTCATAATAAAAGCTATGGACATTTTCGAAGTTTTCTTCGTCCATCACCACAATATGGTCAAAATCGTCCAGATCAGCAGCTGAAAGTTTCCTTCCCAAATGCGTGATTTCAATCCCATGTTTCATAGCATTTTTTATGGATCTGGGATCTGCTTTTTTTCCGGTATGCCAACCCATAACCCCAGCTGAGTCGGCCCAAAGTTGGTTTTGTAGTCCTTTTTCTTTTACTAATTCGTTAAAAGTTGCTTCCGCCACGGGACTTCGACAAATATTCCCAAGACACACAAAAAGTACCTTTCTCATTATTTTTCTTCTTTTAATATCTGCTCATTTTCGTCAACTAAAACGAAAACGGTTTCTCCTTCTTTTTTCATCAGATATTTTTCTCTACCGTATTTTTCGAGCGATGCCATACTACCTAGCACCTCAGCTTCTTCTTTCTTGACATCAGCAAGTTCTTTTTCAAAAAATTCCTTTTGTTTTTGCATTTGCCTTAGTTCCAAAGCCATATCAAACTGTTTTAACAGATTGGATCTGTCAAAAAATGTGAGCCATATAACCATGATAAGGGCTGAAATAAGGTAGAATCGGTATTTTTTCAGAAATGGGACATCTATTTTTTTCATTTTAGGGAAAGCTTAAAATTATCAGACAAATATATCAAAATTCTGTAAAAACAAAAAGCGTCCCACAAAGAGACGCTTTTTATTAAAAAACAAAATAATTTCTACTAAAATCAGTATTTCAAACCAGGAAAATAAGCCTCACTGCCCAATTCTTCTTCGATTCTCAACAACTGATTGTATTTGGCCATCCTGTCAGAACGTGAAGCCGAGCCAGTTTTGATCTGACCACAGTTTAGAGCTACTGCAAGGTCAGCGATAGTGGCGTCTTCGGTTTCACCTGAGCGGTGAGACATGATGCTTTTGTATTTATTTCTGTGAGCAAGGTTTACGGCATCAATAGTTTCAGTCAAAGAACCAATCTGATTTACTTTAACCAGGATAGCATTGGCAATACTTTTATCAATACCTTCCTGGAGTCTTTTTACATTGGTTACAAACAAGTCATCACCAACAAGCTGAGTTTTTGTACCGGCCAATTTGGTAAGTTCGGCCCATCCTGCCCAGTCATCTTCAGCCATACCATCTTCGATTGACTTGATAGGATATTTGTCAATCCAGGTATTCCAGTAAGCAGCCAACTCATGCGAATCCATTTGTTTTCCGCTTGATTTTTTGAATGTATAAAGGCCGGTTTTAGGATCATAAAATTCAGAAGAGGCAGCATCCATTGCGATAAATACTTCCTCACCAGGCTTATAACCGGCTTTTTCGATAGAAGTAAGCACGATTTCGATAGCTTCTTCGTTTGAACCGATGTTAGGAGCAAAACCACCTTCATCACCTACGTTGGTCGAATAACCTTTTGATTTCAATACTTTTTTGAGGTTATGGAAGATTTCAGTTCCCATTCTCAATGAATCAGAAAAAGTAGCAGCACCGGCCGGCTGAACCATAAATTCCTGAAAATCGATTGAATTATCAGCATGTGAACCACCATTAAGGATGTTCATCATTGGTACCGGAAGTGTGTTGGCATTAACACCACCCAGATAACGATAAAGTGGTAATCCGGCTTCCTGAGCGGCTGCTTTAGCGACAGCAAGCGAAACACCCAAAATAGCATTTGCTCCTAATTTACCCTTGTTGGCAGTGCCATCAAGCTCAATCATTAATTTATCGATAGCGTTTTGTTCAAAAACGTTAAAGCCCAAGAGTTCGGCTGCGATTTCTTCGTTAACATTTTTAACGGCTTTCAACACACCTTTTCCTACATAAACGCTGTTGTCATCATCACGTAATTCTACTGCTTCGTGAACACCGGTTGATGCACCAGACGGAACCGCCGCACGGCCTAAATATCCGTTTTCGGTCATTACATCTACCTCTACTGTTGGATTTCCTCTTGAATCCAGAATTTGTCTGGCATGAACTTTAACAATTTGACTCATCTTCTTTAATGTTTATTTTAAAATTTTGGCTTAATAAATGCTGGAATTTAAAAAATTTGCTGCACTGTAAAAGCACTAAATACTATGCAAAATAACAGATTAATTTACGCAAACCCATAATAAAAATCTAAAATTTGCATTATATTGTACATGAAACTTAAATTAGTACAATTTTTGTTTTTTAAATGAAAAAAAAATTGGGATGATAAAAAACTACGTTCTTTTTATACTGATTTCATTCACTTTTAAAGGTACATTTGGTCAGGAATTATTCACCAAAAAATCAGCACAGGATTTTGAAAAATCTTTTAAAGCCTCTCCGGAAGCACTGCTGATTGACCTGCGTTCACCGAAAGAATATTCGATGGCTCACATCAAAAAATCTATCAATGCCGATTTTATGATGAATGAATTTGAAGAGTATTTCACCAGGCGTTTTAATAAAAAAAATACCTTGTTTCTCTATTCTCAATCAGAAGAAGATGCTGTCAACGCTGCTCAATACTTAAGTGAAATCGGATACCGGGGAATCACAGTTTTAGCGGGAGGATTTGAAAAATGGGTAACAGGCTCCAGACCTTATGTATCAAATGACCCTAATTTTTCGGCCACCAAAATATTTCCATTAGATATTTATTTTCGAAAAATCAGAGAGAATAAATATGTTTTGGTATCCTATTACACAGAAGAGTGCTCTTCCTGTAAAAACATGAGCCAAAGCCTATATAATATTGATAACCAAAGAGATGACCTATCAGTGGTGAGGATTGATATTGATTATAACCAAACCCTGAAGCGTCGGTATGATATTCAAAATACACCTACTTTTATATTATATCGTGATGGCAAACAAGTATGGAGGGACTCAGGCTTTCAGAGTAGTGAGCAATTAATATCCAGATTAAAATAATTGTTTTCGCAAATGTATTTTCCACAAAAAAAACCAGGAAAATAAAAGTATTTTGAAGGTTTTTTCCGTAATTAAGACTATTAAACGTAAATTTGGACAAATTTTAACTGAAAGGCAATGATAATATTTGATGGAACAATTGCCTTCAGGCTTAACCTGATAATAAACCATGATTGCATACCTAAGAGGTAAAATTGTAGAAAAAGAACCTACTCATCTGGTAATTGATGTCAATGGCGTTGGGTATTTCGTAAAGATTTCATTGCAGACTTATTCGGCTGTGAATCCTGATTCGGCTGAAACAAAAATATATACGGTGCAAATAATTCGGGAAGATTCTCATTCATTGTTTGGATTTTATTCCAAGGAGGAGCGGGAACTTTTTGAGCATCTGATTAGTGTATCAGGAATAGGGCCAAGCATTGCACTGGTTTTCCTTTCTTCTTTAAGCTCAGCAGAAATTAAGCAAGCGATTATTTCGGAGGATTTGAAGACTATTCAAAACATCAAAGGAATTGGAGCTAAAACCGCTCAAAGGGCTATAATTGAACTTAAAGACAAGCTCAAAAAAGAAATTATTGCTGAAGGAATCAATCCAACGATGTTTGCCTCCACAAATTTAACCCTCCGATCAGAAGCTTTGGCGGCTCTGGTTACATTGGGTATTCAAAAAACAGCAGCAGAAAAGTCAGTAGATAATATTTTGAAACGCACCGGTGGAGACATAACCCTGGAAGAATTAATTAAGCTTTCACTTCGGTAATCTTTCATTTTTATTTAGCACAAATAGAATATTGGCAGGATTTTAGACGTTTTAAGCAATAAAATAACAATTGCATTTCCCAATTTATGCATAACAGAATACCTGTAAAACTTTTATTCATAATCCTTTTTACCCTGTGCAGGATCCATGCATCGGCTCAAACTCCACTATCTGACAGTACCAAAAAGAAAAGTTTAAATTACCTTAATTATTGGAAGGACACTTTTTTGCCCCGATTTAACTATCCTACAAGACCATTTCTTTCGATAACTCCCGATAGTCTGAAAACCGGTGTATATTATCAGGACAATAAAAACTCATTCTCAATTACCGAACAAACCAAACAGGGATTAAATGTTAAGATTCCTCAGAGTATGAGTTTTAATGAATATTCCAGTTTACAAAACGCAATGCTGCGTAAAAGCATTTTGAGAGATATCGAAAAAGCTCAGGATGGAAACACCTCTTTTTCCGGAAAAAGGATAAATCCTTTACTTGAAAAAAACACCATGCTCGACAGGATTTTCGGAGATAAAATTCCGGAATTTATGCCTAATGGTTTTGTACAAGTGGATTTACGGATGGGATCCCAATACAACAATAACCCCATGACTGCACTGGCACTACGAAGACAAACGATTTTTGATTTCGACCAGCAAATTTCAATCAACTTCAACAATTTATTCAAAGGCGTAAATGACCAAAATGCTGCCGGTGAAGACAACACAAACGAAGAAAAATCACCGAAGATTTCAGATCTGACCAATGTCCTGAAAAAAGCAGGACAGGTAAAAGAGAAAATGAATATTCTGGGCAACTACGATACGAAATCAAATTTTGGACTGGAAAATAAGTTTAAAATAAATTTCAAAAACGACCCTGAGGATATAATTCAAAAGGTGGAATTGGGCAATGTAACCATGCCCAACCGTAGCCAGCTGATACCCGGAGTACAGAATCTTTTGGGAGCAAAAATCGGAATGAAGTTTGGTAGATTAGATGTAACCACCGTTTTTGCTCAGCAAACCAGCCGTACAGAATCCATCGTTTTAAATGGTGGAAACCAAAGCCGGAAGTTTGAATTGAGAGTGGATAATTATGACGAAAACCGGCACTTCTTCCTTTCTCAATTTTTCAGAGAAAATTACCAGAAGTCATTGTCGAGGCTACCGATGGTAACCTCAGGAGTCAGAATCACGCGTATAGAAGTGTACGTAACCAACCGCTCCAACGATGTAAAATCAATGCGAAACCTGATAGGATTGAATGATTTGGGAGAAAATAAACCTTACAATGACAAAATCATCCCTAACGCAGCCCCCGTTCAAACCGATAACAAATCGAATAATTTGTACGAAAAACTGGCCGGAAATTCTGACTTCAGAAGAATTGATAATACTTCTAACATCCTTAAAGCTGACGGCCTAAATAATGGCGACGATTTTGAATTGCTGAGAGGTGCTAAAAAGCTTAATGAAAAGGAGTTTGAACTTCAACCGGAGCTAGGTTATATTTCCTTATTAACACCTTTAAGAAATGACGAAATTCTTGCGGTATCCTATGAATACACTTATCAGGGTAAAGCTTATAAAGTAGGTGAACTCACCGAAGACTATGTAAACAAAAAAGAAGATGAGGTAATAATCCTGAAATTATTGAAATCATCAACCATCAGAAACCGATTGCAAAATCCGATGTGGAATCTGATGATGAAAAACATTTATTCCCTTTCGCAGGGAAGAATCAATAAAGAAGGGTTTCAGCTACGGATTGTTTACAAAGACGACAAAACCGGGATGGACACGCCTAACCTTATCGATGGAAGTGACGGCTTAAAAAATAAGCCATTTCTGGAAGTATTGGGAATGGACAAACTCAATTACAACAACGATCCATTAAAAGATGGTAATTTTGATTTTGTTGAAAATGTTACCGTTAATACCCAGACAGGCAGGATAATTTTCCCGTTTCTTGAACCTTTTGGCAGCAGATTGGAGGAAGTTTTTGGAAAAGATGAAGCTTTAAAGCAAAAATATGTCTTCAAAGAACTTTACACTAAAACACTTGTTGATGCACAGCAAATAAGTTTGAAAAATAAGTTTTTCCTTTCAGGAAGTGCACAATCGGGTGGTTCGGAAATAAACCTTCCACTCGGGGCAGCAGGTACTTCAGTGAGAGTTTATGCAGGTGGTACTGAACTCAAACAAGGTACTGACTACACGGTAGATGCTCAAATGGGGAGGATTTTAATCACCAACCAGAGTATTTTAAGCTCAGGAAGGCAGATTAGAATTGATTATGAAAAGCCAGATCTTATTGCGGCACAGATTCGCCGGCTTTTTGGACTAAGACTGGATTACACAGTGAGCAGGCATCTTAGAATTGGAGCTACGCTCATGGATCTGAGAGAAAACACGCCGGCATCAATAACCAGGACTTCTGTTGGCAACGAACCCGTTAACAATACTATTTGGGGTATTGACCTTAATCTCAAAAAGAATTTTTATGGACTTACCAGGGTTTTAGATGCTCTTCCCGGAATACAAACCAAGGAAGTCTCTTCTATAATGCTTACGGCAGAATTTGCCCAACTCAGGCCAGGCGTAAACAACAAAAGGGTAAAAGGAAGCTCAATGATTGATGATTTTGAGTTTGCGAGAAATACTTTTGACCTTAGTCGACAACCCACCAAATGGAGATTGGGCTCAACTCCGGCAAAAGAATTACAGAGTTTAGATCTGGTTAAAAATCCTTACCAATATAACTTCAAAAGGGCTAAAATGTCGGTTTATAGTATTGACATGTCGGTTTACATTGGCGGAGAATTTGGAATCGGAAATGTAATTCCGGACGAAATTAAAAAACAAGTCAACGGCAATATCTATGAGAGAAGTTACTCTCCTCAGGATATTTTCCCGGGTAAATCGCGGCAGGTTTTTGCTCAGCAAATGCCAAGTAACATACTCGACATATCTTATTTCCCGGAAGAACCCGGAATGTACAACTACAACGCGGATCTCACACCCGAAGGTCTTTTGAAAGAACCCGAGAAAAACTTTGGCTCGACCATGAGGGGGCTCACTTTTGATGCCGATTTTGATAATTCCAATATAGAATATTTAGAATTTTGGCTATTGGATCCCTTTGCTGCACCTGTGAGAGATGGCCGGCCTAATGGAAATAAAAGGAATGATACTGGGGGTAAAATGTTGATTCACCTTGGAGATGTTTCAGAAGATGTAATTCCTGATTCAAGATTCAATTTTGAAAATGGCATCAGGGACAGTTCGAGTATTTCGGAACCGGTAAAAACCAAATGGGGACTGGCTCCCCGCTCCCAATTCATTACAGATGCCTTTGATAATCAGGACGCTGTCAGACTAAAACAAGATGTTGGGCTGGAGGGGCTTTCCAATGCTGATGAGCAATCTTTCCCGCACATTAGTGAGTATTTAAAGAGCCTTGAAAAAACAGTTACGGATAAAGCCGCACTTGAAAAAATAAAAAATGACCCATCAGGTGATGATTTCACCTTCTTTCTGGATTCAAAATTTGGCCAAAATGCAAGTTTCATTGAGAGATATAAAAACTATCTCGGTATGGAAGGTAATGCCCCGCCAATCAAAGAATCTACCAATGTAAACCAACAATATGACAATCAAGCTTCTACCAATCTTGCTGACAAAGAAGACATCAATCAGGATAATACAATCAATGAAATTGAAGATTATTATGAATACGAGATTGATCTGCAAAAAGACAAATTAAAAGTAGGTGAAGGTTATATTGTAGATAAGGTGACGGTAGGTGAAGCCAATTGGTATTTATTTAGAATTCCTGTAAGAAAACCTACGCGTAGTTTTCCGGCGGGAAAGGAAGGCTTTAAATCAATACGTTTTGCAAGATTGGTAACAACCGGCTGGAAACAGCCCGTGGTTCTTCGTTTTGCAAGTTTTCAACTGGTTTCAAATCAATACAGGATTTATACCAACAGCCTCACCGATAAAGGTGAAATGGAGATTCCGGAAACAGATAATTCGGTGATTTTTAAGACCGCTTCTGTAAATGTTGAAGAAAATGGATGCCCTCAAACAGGAGATTGTAACATAAAAGAGGGCGTAATTCCCTACGTAGTACCTCCGGGGTTTGTTAGAGATCGTGATTTTTCTCAGCAAACATTATTCTACATGAATGAACAGTCTTTGAGTTTGTCAGTCGAAAACTTGAAGGGTGGACAAAGCAGGGCTATTTTCAAAAATACCAAACTGGATTTGAACATGTATAAACGCATCAAGATGTTTGCTCATGCTCAAAGCAAAAACAATGATGTAAATCAAGCCGGGGCATTTTTGAGAATAGGAACAGATTTGAAGAATAATTACTACGAAATCGAAATCCCTAGCCTAAAAATAACCGCTAATACCGCTAAAACACCTCAGGAAATTTGGCCTAATGAAAATGAATTTGATGTTCCATTGGATATTTTGAGAAAATTAAAACTCGAAAGAAACCGAAATGGAATAAAAATGAATGAAGTCTATGGTAAACTGGAGGACGTTGCCGGAACGGTGTCGGGAGCACTGACCGACATTGAAGAAAATACAAGTAGAAAATACATTTTAAGGGTAAAGGGTAACCCGGATCTGAGTAATGTGTTGGTGATGATGATTGGTATTAAAAACAATGATACCACCAACGTCAATATAGGCAGGGACTTTACCGCTTGGTTTGACGAGTTAAGGGCCTTTGGTTTCGATCAGGAATCAGGTGAAGCAGGCGTGATGTCAGCGGATATAAAATTAGCCGATATCGGAACTGTAATGGTAAACGGCAACTTCAGAAATTATGGATTTGGAGGTGTACAAGACCGAATTTCAAGCCGTTCTAGAGATTTATCACAAGGTTTTGGGGTTGCGACCAACCTTGATGTGGACAAATTTTTCCCTATGAAATGGGGACTTTCAATTCCGCTGTTTTTAAATTATGACCAGCAAATCGTTAAACCTACCTTCAACCCACTTGATCCGGATATTCGCTTAACTGATGCATTGCTCAGTCCCTATGCTTTTCAGCAAAATCTAACCGAGGCTATGGTTGAGGAGAGAAATATTAACAAAGGTTTCAATTTTACTAATGTCAGGAAGATTAAAACCAATCCGGGTGCCAAAGGACATTTTTATGATCTCTCCAATTTCACTTTTTCTTATGCCCAAAACCAGATTTTAAGGTCCAGTGTTCTGCTTGATAGTATGTTACAAACCCAAAACAGACTGGGTATTTCTTACCAATACCAGCCAAAAGGTTTTACATGGCAGCCTTTCAAAAAAGCTAAAAACATGGACAGGCCATTCCTGAAAAATATTAAGGAATTTAATCTCTCTCCAATACCTAATCTCATAGCTATCAGGACCGACTATGACAGAAGCTATTTTTACAGCAAATACCGAAACGACAGTCTTACTACTTTTGGAAGTACTCCAAATATTATTAAATACTTTTTAGGCAACCGGTATTATGATGCCCAGTGGAACCTCACCAAGTCGATTGTAATGTCATACAATGCACAAATGACTTCCATTCAGGACGACATTGATTCTATCACTAATGACCGCATTTCATTTTTATCCGGATTAAAAACTCTGGGCAGGGCTAAAAATTATACCCAAAAAATGCAGCTTACATACAAGCTACCTTTTGATAAGTTCTTCCTGCTGGATTGGATGAGAGTTGACAGCAGATTTAATAATAACTATGGCTATACGGCAGGTTCTTTCCAAATCAAAGATTCGGATGGTTATGCCTTCGGAAATATGCTTGAAAACGGCCGGGAAATAGCATTTAATGGTCAGGTAGATTTGGTGAAATTGTATAACAAAATTAAATTTCTGAAACTCGCCAACTCACCTACTCCACCCAAACAAAGATATACCCGATCACCAGGCGATGATGAACCTTACAAACAACCTACGGGAAGTGCTACCAAAAGTTTGACAAGACTATTAATGACAGTAAGAGGGATAAATTTCAATTATTCATTATTTGAAACTACCCTATTACCGGGCTTTTTACATTCCCCCAACATTTTTGGGATGGATAGCCGCAATAATTATGCACCGGGATTTGACTTTGTAATGGGAAGTCAAAAGAGAGATATAAATCAGATTGCAGCTAAAAATAAATGGCTTTCGGAAAGTATATCCCAAAATAATCCATTTACCCAAACAAGAGGGGTAAAGTTTGACTATGCTACTAATTTAGAACCATGGAAAGGCTTCAGAATGCAGATTAAAGGAAACCTGACCCGGGGAGACAGCTATCAGGAGATGTATCGCCCTGAGACTGTTGGTGGAGCTCATGTCACGCTTAATCCTGTAAGAAATGGCAGTTTCAGTATGTCTTTCTGGTCATTTAAGACAGGATTTATTAAAATGAGCAATGACTCTGCCACCATGTATAAATATGAGATTTTTGACAGAATGGTTGCCAATCGTCAGAAAGTAATGGACAGACTAAATGGTATTCAGGGAACTGAAGGTACGGGTAAGTATGACCTCAATTCTCAGGATGTATTAATTCCGGCGTTTTTTGCGGCGTATAGTGGTCAATCTCTTGACAAAATTTTTGAAAAATCAATCAAAAAGGGTGGAAAAACTTTCAATCCGTTTTTGGCTTTTCCGATGCCAAACTGGAGAATAGATTATGCCGGCCTTGAAAAACTGCCATTATTTAAAAGATTATTCAACTCAATTACGCTCAGCCATCAGTATATTTCAACTTATAGTGTAGGCAATTTTACATCTTCTCTTGAATACGGTAGTCAGATGCTTAATCTTATGATTAGAAACTATCCGTTAGGAAATAAAACTGTAACATCTTACTTACCAGGTGATACCCCACTCTATGCTCCAACTTTCATAATGAGCACTATTCAGATGGAGGAAAGATTTTCACCATTTTTGGGAATCAATTTTACCACTAAAAAAAGTATAACCGGCTCTTTTAACTGGAACAAAGAGCGTAGAGCTGCGTTAAATCTTTCAAACGCTCAGGTGGCCGAATATAACAGTAACGATTTCGTGTTTGGCATTGGTTTTAAGAAAAACAACGTAAAGCTACCCATGAGAGGAAAAGATGGTAATTACGTAGTTTTGAAAAACGACCTGAACGTAAAAATTGACATTACTAGCCGTGACATAAAAGGTTTACAAAGAAGACTTGACGGAGATGTGGTTCCGATTCAGGGTAATTTCAATTTACAGATCAGGCCTCAAATGCAATATCAAATCAATAAAAAAATCAATATGGGGATGTATTGGGAGCGGATGGTCAATACGCCATTTACGTCTTTATCCTATCAAAGAAGTCATTCTATTTTTGGTATAAATGCCAAGTTTAATTTGGGTGATTAAGATTTAATTTCCAGATAAAAAAAAGAATGTCAGAGTCTCAAAGGTCAAAAGCATTTTTTTGACCCTATTGCTCTGACATTTAAAATTTATTGAGATACAAATTTTATTGATTCTGGCTCCCTGCTCTTTGTTTAAGGTCGTCAGTGGCAGTACCTCTTCTTCTTGACGCCTTCACATTTTGATTTCCAAAGTTATAGCTAAAAGTTAATGATACTCTTCGGCTCGTCCAACGGTTGCTTACCTTCAGGTCCACATTTTGGTATTTTACATATCCATTAAAAAACGAGGTTAAGAACAAATCATTCACATTGAATTTCAATTTTCCTTTTCCTTCAAAAATTGTCTTTTGAACACCTCCATTTACAGCATACTGAGCTTTATCGGTTCTGATTATACCCATAACTTGCGGTGAGTTATACCACATATTAGCTTCAGCAGACCAGCCTTTTTTAAGACTAAAAGTACTGGAAGTGTAGAAGTTATAAGCCAGCTGACCCACATCAAGTTTGCCTCCGCTCACATCGCTATCTCTAAACCTTGCATAATATAGATTAAAATTATTCTGCATATTCCACCATTTCGTAACCGGAATCGGGAAACTGAGATTGGCTGAATAGTTTTCTACATTCTCAAGATTTGTAGAAGTTTGATAGGTCACTTTGCTCTTGTCGTCTTGTTCCAAAACATCAAACATATTGTCTTTGATATGAGCATAGCCCAGAGACAATGATACAGAGCCTTTATAGGTATAAGCCAGCTCCAGGTTATCTGTAAACTGTGGTTTCAAAAATTCATTTCCTCTTTGAAATGTATATGGATCAAGGAAAAATAAGAACGGATTTAACTGCTGGTAATTGGGTCTGCCGATCCTGCGGCTATAAGAATACCGCATACTATGATTTTTGGTCAATTGTTGATTAAGGAAGAAAGTCGGGAAAATACTCAGGTAGCTTCTGGGAACAACCTTATTCAAAGTCTTCGAATTCCCCTCCGAATTGGTATATTCTGCCCTCAAACCAGATTGAATACCTACTTTTTTCCACTGTTTCCCCCAATTTATATAAGCAGCATTCACAAATTCTTTATATACAAAATGATTGGTTTTCCCCAGATCCGGCGACCAGACATTTTCCTGAAATTGATCAAATCTGAAATCATTATCGGTTTTAACAAAACTGGATTTCGCTCCAAACTCTACTTTGGATTTATCCTCCATTGGTAATGTAAAATCAAATTTTGCCGCAAAAATATCAATATCAGAAGGTGTACTGTTTCTTTGAATTAAAGCAGAAGTTTCATTTTGATTAGCATCATAATAACGGGTATCAAATGATTGAAAAGAATAATTCCTGAATCCACTATAGTCGGCATCTATCGTATATTCTTTCCCTTTTTTAGTTAGTGCTTTTTTCAAATTAAAATTTCCGGTATAATTCCAATTGTCATTATCCATTTCAGAAATCGGCACTAAGGAAGAATTTATGTTTTCATTGTTTTTGGTTTCTGCGATTCGGGTCAAACCTGTGGAGTTCATACCTCCATTCCAATTATTTGCATCAAACATCCAACCCAAAGTAGTGCTTTCGTTGGCGAAATAATCTGCTCCCAACTTTATTGCTGAATAAATCCCGCTACCATTTCTTTGCGATTGTTGTGTAAACCGGGAATTTAAACCCTCAAAATCAACTACTCTTGAAAGATTATTGTCACTGTAAAACGCATTTCGGTTTAGGGTACCGTTGCCATACACATTCCATTTTTTGTTTCGGTGATTTAGCGAAACTGAACCTGAGCCCCTGTATAAATCGCTTGTACTGTTTGGGATAAAAGCATCGCCAGCAGTGACCGATACTGTCCCATTGGTACCAAATGCTTTATTTTTTTTCAATTTAATATTTATGATACCTGAATTCCCCGAAGCGTCATATTTCGATGAAGGATTGGTAATAATTTCAATACTTTCGATCTGATCCGAAGTCATATTGCCCAGCATTTGCACCAAAGCTTCATTTGAAAGGTAATTTCTTCTCCCGTCAATCATCACCAAAACACCATTTTTGTTTTTAAGTTTCAGATCATTATTCTGACGATCGACAATCACCCCGGGAGCTTTCTCCAGTACTTCCAAGGCGGTATTCCCACTAGCCACAATACTATTTTCAACGTTCACGACTGTTCTGTCAATTTGCTGCTCAATAAATGGTTTTTTGGCAACAACTTTCAATTCTTTTAAAACCGTAGTATTAAGTGCCATTTTTATTGAAGAAATTGAAAATACCGGAGATTCATCGCTTATAACAAAGGCAGGGCTATAAAAATCCTGATACCCAACCATAGAAATCCTGAGCTTAAAACTTCCGTCTTTTGCATCTTTAAATTCGAAGTTACCTCCGACATCACTTGTCAAAGCTTTAAACAATGTTGAATCTTTAGATTTTAAGAGGAGCACGTTGGCAAATGGCAGCGGCTGGTCATTCTCATCAAGCAAAGAGCCTTTGATGGTTTTGGATTGTTGGGAAAAGGAAAAGAAGGGTATAAATACCAAAAATAGTAGTTTTTTCATTTCTGAAAATCAATTAAAATTTAAGTAATAGCTTTTATTTGGATGTAAAATTAGTTTTGAATTTTTACCAAAATAATCCATTATGACAAGAGGAAATTTTCGTTGTCTGTCGGTTCAGAAGAGGTGTTTTGTGTTTTTTTTAGATTAATCTTAATATAAAATTTTCTTAAAAAGCTGCTGTATGAATATGGTATTTTCGAAGTGAATTTGAAAAGTAATAGATTAAATATTAAAAATAAATTTACATTCAAAGTTCTTCGCTGTGTTAAGGGGAAAGTGAAAATTTTATTAATTTCTTTAAGCAAAAAAGGAACACCTTCCGGTATTCCTTTTCAAAATATCTCTATTTGTAATAAATCAATCTACCCAATCAGCAATAAATAGATTGGTGTCTCTGGTACCTCCGTTATTTCGGTTTGAGCTAAAAATCAGCTTCTTCCCATCATAAGAAAACATCGGAAAGGCATTAAAATTACTCTCAGTGGTGATTTGAGTAAGTCCGGTGCCATCGGTGTTAATCATATATAACTGAAAATCGTATCCTCTTGGAGAATGATGGTTTGAAGCGAAAATAATTTTGTCACCTTTGGGGGTAAAATATGGTGCCCAGTTGGCTTTTCCCAGATTAGTGATTTGTTTCAAATCAGAACCGTCAACATTGCAAGTGAAAATTTCCATGTTGGTGGGAGCCACCAGGTTTTTCTTTAGGTTCTCTTTATATTCCTCTTTTTCAGCTTCTGAATTAAATCTTGAAGCCCTGAACACCAGCTTTTTGCTGTCAGGTGAAAAGAAGGCTCCGCCATCATATCCAAGTACATTGGTTACCTGTCTTACATTTTTACCATCGATATCCATGATATATAAATCCAGATCACCATTGCGGGTGCTGGTAAAAACAATACTTTTCCCATCAGGCGAAACGGTAGCCTCTGCATCATAACCCGGTGTATTGGTCAGCTGTTTTTTGATTTTTCCTTTTAAATCAGAAACATAGATATCAAAACTTTCATAAACCGCCCAAAGGTATTTTTTCCCCATTTCGGGTGGCATTGGACAAGAATGGCCGCCATTTTCATGGGTACTTGCAAAAAGTACATCTTTGCCATTGGGCATAAAAAAGCTGCAGGTGGTCCGTCCAAAACCGGTACTTATCATCTTAGGCTTTTTGGTTTTAGCATCTGAGTTGGTATTCATATAAAAAATCTGATCACATTCCAGACCCCAGGCTTTAAAGTCTGACTGAAAACTGAATTTTTTATCATCTCTGCTAAAATAAGCCTCAGCGTTATTACCACCAAAGGTCAGCTGTCTAACATTTTTTAAATGTTTCTCCTGTATACTTTGTCCAAAAACACTTCCCGCAAGGACCAATAATATTAAAGTTTTTTTCAACATTTTTAAAAAGTAAATTCTATTCAAAAAATTATTAATCAAGCCTTATTTTTCAATTCTCTTAAGGTTTGCTTTTTATCTAAAGTCATTAAGAAACAAGGTAATAAAACCAGATTTGAGATCATTCCAATCAACAGCGTAATTGAGACCAATAAACCCAAAAATACCGTTCCTTTAAAACCTGAAGCCACAAAGATCCCAAATCCAAAAAACAAGATTATGGCAGTATAAACCATACTTATACCAGTATATTTGATGGTCTCTGACACAGCCTGAGATATGCTCTTTCCTTTTTGAAGCTCTTCTTTGTATTTGGTTAGAAAATAAATGGTACCATCAGAGGCAATTCCAAATGCAATACTAAATATTAAGGTTGTGGAAGGCTTCAATGGTATCGAAAAATAACCCATAATTCCGGCTGTAATAATCAGCGGAATTATACTTGGGATTGTCGATATCAAAATGGTCCTGTAATTGAGAAATTGGGTGGCCATAACCAATGATACCAAAATAATGGCCATCAAAGTACTTTCGCCAAGGTTACCGAGCAGGTAATCATTGCCTTTGGTAAATACTACGCCATTGCCGGTCAATTTAACATCAGTTTTCTCATTTTCAGGCTTCCAGGCTCCTGTTTCTTTATCAAAATTAAAAATGGTGTCTGCTTTTGCCTGTAGATTGGTAAACATCTCCCGCATTCTGACCGTACCCACATCAGCACTTTGGAAGCTAATTCGGGTACTTTGCTTTTTGGCATCTAAAAATGCCGCAAACATATTCTCTTTTCCTTCAGCGGATTTAGCATATTCCGACATTTTCTGTAGCTCCATGGCAGGAGGTAAAACAAAATATTTTGGATCACCTCCCCGGTAACCCTGATAAATAAATTTTAATCCTTCAACTATCGAAATAGGCTTGGTAAACTCTGGATATTTGGCGAATTCTTTTTGCAGGACCCTGATTTGGTTTAAAACTTTGGGGTTAAAAATTCCGTTTTCCTCCCTGGTTTCCACATTTACTTCAAAAGGAACTATACCTTTAAAATTCTTTTCAACAAATTTCAAATCAGTAAAAATTGGGTCATCCTCAGGCAAGTCGTCCACTACATACCCTATGGCTTTGATTCGGGAAGCCCCATAAATCGAAATTGCCACCAAAATACCTACAAACCAATAAGTTTTGGTTCGCCGGTTATGCACAATAAAATCAACTTTTTTCAGAATATTTGAAATCCGCTTATTCTCAAGGTGTCTGACGTGTTTTGGTTTGGGATCAGCTACATAACTGAAAATAGATGGAATCAAAATCATGGATATAGCCCAGGTAGCCATTACACTTAAGGCTGCCACCAGGCCAAACTCCAATAAAAGAGGGCTTCCTGTAAAATAGAAAACAAAAAAGCCAATAAACGTAGTGACATTCGCCAAAAAAGTGGCTTTACCTATCTTTTCGATGGCAATCGTTAATGATCCAATCTTGTTTCCGGTACGAAGGTACTCTTCCTGGTATTTATTGATGAGAAAAATAGAATTGGGAATACCAATCACTATAATCAAGGGAGGTATCAGACCCGTGAGGATGGAAATTTTATAGCCAAAAAGAGAAATCAAGCCCACAGACCATACAACAGCAATCAAGATAACGACCGAGGCATATAAAACAACTCTTAAAGACCTGAAAAACAAGTATAAAATAAAGATTGTAACCAAAAATGCCAATCCCATAAACAGGCTTAACTCGTAACGTACTTTTGACATAAAGTTTGTTCTGACAAAAGGCATTCCTGAAAAATGCATTTCTATCTTATGTTTTTCACCAAATGCCTGAGCTTTTTTCTGAATATCTTCTGTAAGTGTAATCCTATCTTTGGAATTAAGTTTTGCCTGATCGAAAGTAACTGCCATTAAATGAGCATCCTCATTGTAAACAAAACCCTGATAAAAGGGTAAACTCGAAATTTTGGATTTCAAAGAATCTACTTCTGACTGAGTAGTTGGTTTCTTTTTGAGTAATGGAACGAAATCAAATTTTTTCAAAGAATCGTTCCGCTTTACTTCTGAAAGAGAGGAATTAGAAAGTACATTTTTTATTCCGGGGATTGATTTGATTTCTTGCGAAAGGTCATACCAATCATTAAATGTATTTAATTCATATATTTTGTCGGTTTTAAAAGCAATCACCATCACATTGCCATCTTCACCATATTTCTTTTTAAAATCCTGATATAATTTAAAACTTTCATCTGATTGGGGCAAGATTTTAGGCAATTCATAGGACAGCTCCAACGAAAATATTTGATAAGTAAAAAATGCCGTAAGAATTGCAATAGCAGAAATCAAAACCGGTCGATTACTAATTATGAAATCAGCCATTTTCTTCCAAAATCCTGCTAATATATTTTTTTTGTTTTTCATCAAGGGTAAAAAAAGAATGCAAAACTAATCAATTCAGGGGTATTTTTATCATTGAAAACGGGATTTAAATATGTTAAACACCCTTGAAGCAGCCTCCAACGGATTTACATTTTGATCGGAAAGCAATTTTTCAAAATATTCTTTCTGATTCTTAATTTCCTCGTTTTGGTAAATATATTCCAAAATCGACCGCTCTAAGGTTTTTTGCAACCATAGCTTTTTTTGATGCATGCGGTTATTTTCAAAATGCCCGTTACCTTTCACTACAATTTCAAAGGCAGAAATTTCATTCCAAATCTTCTCAAAACCAATTTTTTGCAAAGCTGAACAAGACAAAACTGATACTTCTCTACCTGAGGCTTTCCCGGGAAACAAATGCAGGGCATTTTTAAAATTCAATCTGAGTTTTTCGAATGTCTTACCTTCAAGGGTATCGGCCTTGTTGACTACCACCAAATCCACCGTTTCCATTATTCCTCTTTTTATTCCCTGAAGCTCGTCACCCGCACCAGCAATGGTGAGAAATATCAAAAAGTCAGTGAGGTCATTCACAACAGTTTCAGACTGCCCTACCCCTACCGTTTCGACAATTATTAACTCATAACCGGCAGCTTCGCATAAAAGCATTGTCTCGAAGGTGGCCGCTCCTACTCCTCCCAGTTCCAGGCCTGCCGGGCTGGGCCGTATGAAAACATCATGACTACCGACTATACTTTCCATACGGGTTTTATCCCCCAAAATGCTGCCTCCACTTACTTTGCTTGACGGATCAATCGCTAATACTGCGGTTTTGATTTTTTTTTCATTGACCAGATATTCCACAAATCCATCGATAAAAGTACTCTTCCCTACGCCAGGAGATCCGGTAATCCCAATTCTGATACTTTTCCCTGTAAATGGCAATACTCTTTTTATCAATTCAAAGGCTAATTCTCTGTCTTTTGGAGATTTACTCTCTACAAGGGTGATACCACGACTAAGTACTGAAGTGTCAGTTTGTTTAATTCCTTCAAAATATTGGTCAATTGTTAATCGGGGAGCAGCCATTTTCTAATACAAGTCGGTTTTTAAAAAGGGAATTAAGGCTAAAATTATTGCCTGAACATAAAATTCTGTTCGAGTTAGAGCATTGTCGGTCAGGAGGCCGGTGGAGCCCATTTTCTGTTTACTGTTTTTAGTACCAAAAACTATTTCATCGGCATGTCCGAGTTCATAACCCTGATTAATCAATGTGATCGTTTTCTGTGGCAAATAGAACCCGGCAGTTCTGGCTTTTCCCATTTTAATTTTATCCAAAACCACCATCCATGCCATAGCTTCCATTTCGAAAGCCGTATGAGCAATATTTCCTCCTTCTAATCCAACCCAAAAATCTGCATCAGGAAATAATTCTCTTGCTTTTGTAGCTCGGTTTTTTGCCCCTAAAAATGTCTCTTCATCACCCATGGGCTGGTCATTTACACCCGAGGCCACTTCAAATCCAGAAACCTCAAAATTTTCGTCTGGAAACATTTTTTCAAAACCCTGTCTCACCGCATCCACTTTTACAGGGTTTTTAGAACCCACTATTACTTTTTTCAATTAAAACTTTATTTATGATTTTATTTAAAAACCTTTCACCCTGAAAAATACAAAAATTACATCCTCAGAAAAGTCTCTCCAATCAATATATCTTCAGGAGTAGTTATTTTAATATTTCGGTAATCACCCTCCACCAAAAATATCTCATGGCCAAAATATTCTACTACCGAGGCATCGTCAGTGAAAAAAGGTTTTTCGTTAGTCAAAAATGCTTTCTTCAACAAACTCAGGTCAAACGTTTGCGGAGTTTGTATTAATTTCACGGTATTTCGGTCAACAGCTCTATTTTTTTCATTTTCAAGCAATCTCACCGAATCTTTGGAATCGACTGCCACTACCGCTGAGCCTTTTTGATCAGCGATTAAAAATGAGTTTTCAATGATTTCTTTTGAAATAAATGGTCTCACACCGTCATGAACAGCTACTAACCCTTCCTGATCAGAAATAGAATTTAAACCATTTCGGACAGATTGAAAACGGGTATTCCCTCCCATCACGGTAATTATTTTATGATTTTCGGTAAAATAATCTCCTTTGATATTCTGCCAATAAGTTATCGAATCCTGCGGAAGCACCAGTATAACCTGAAGGTTTTCAATACTTAAAAAAGTCTGAAGCGTCCTTACCAAAATCGGAATGCCGCCCAGCAACAAAAACTGTTTGGGCATCTCAGATTTCATTCTGGAGCCAGATCCACCAGCTACTATAATCGCGTATTTTTCAGACATAAAAAAAGTGTCAGTCTCTCAAAACTGACACTTCAAATATACAAATAAATGAATGAATTTACCTTAAATAATAAGCATTACATCACCATAAGTATAAAATTTGTATTTTTCTTTTATGGCCACCTGATAGGCTTCAGTGATGGTTTCGTAACCCCCAAATGCACAGGTTGTCATCAAGAGAATTGATTCCGGCAAATGAAAATTAGTTAACAGGGCATTTGTGATTTTGAAATCAAAGGGAGGGAAAATAAACTTATCGGTCCAGGCATTGGTAACAGGCTTTAATCTGTTATTGGCCGAAACCGATGACTCCATGGCTCTCAATGAGGTACTTCCGATAGCACATACACGCTTTCCATTATCAAGGGCTTTATTTACCACGTCGCAAGTTTCCTGAGTGATAAAGAAGTTTTCAGAATCGGTTTTATGTTTGGTCAAGTCTTCAACTTCAACCTGGCGGAAAGTTCCAACTCCAATGTGAAGCGTCAATGGTGTAAAATCAACCCCATTGATTTCCATTTTTCTAACGATATTTTTGGTAAAATGAATACCTGCAGTCGGAGCCGCCACGGCACCTTCGTGAGTGGCAAAAATGGTCTGAAAACGCTCATTGTCAGCGTCAGTCACTTCACGGAGTAAAACGTCTTTTGGTATTGGTGTTTCTCCCAATTCATATATTGCTTCCATCATTTCGTCGTGGTTGCCATCATAAAGGAATCTGATCGTACGACCCCTTGAAGTAGTGTTGTCTATAACTTCGGCAACCAGATCGCTGTCGCCAAAATACAATTTATTTCCTACTCTTATTTTTCTGGCAGGATCAACCAAAACATCCCAGAGACGCATATCACGGTTAAGTTCTCTCAGTAAGAAAACCTCTATTTTGGCACCGGTCTTTTCTTTAGAACCGTAAAGTCTGGCTGGGAATACTTTGGTATCGTTGTTTACCATTACATCGCCCTCACCAAAATATTCGACGATGTCTTTAAACATTTTATGCTCAATTTTTCCGGTTTTTCTGTGCAATACCATCATACGGGCACCGTCACGATCTTCGAGTGGATATTGGGCAATAAGACTATGGGGAAGATCAAATTTAAATGCTGATAATTTCATTATGTAATTTCAAAATGATAAAAATATTTTCACTCTATCCGAAAAAATTAAATTTGAAGAATCAAAAAGTACTGATACTCAAAAAAATATGTTAAGTTTTCGGGCTGCAAAGGTACGAAATACAGATACCCTTTGTCAAGGAAACAGACAATTAGTTTAAAAAATATTTTAAAAACACATTATGATTTTAAATCTGGATTCTGCCGCGAAGATAAACTGAGGCACTGCCACCAATCAAAACCCGCCCACCATTGTACTGGCAAATCACCTCACCACCACGCTCTGATATTTGTTTGGCAAAAAGCTTTTCCTTGTTTAGTTTTTTAGACCAAAAAGGAATCAGTTTCGTAAATGCTGAGCCCGTAACCGGGTCTTCATTGATACCAACTCTGGGAGCAAAAAATCTGCATACAAAGTCATAATCTTCAGACGGAGCAGTAACGATTACCCCCCTTGCCGGGGTTTGGGAGATTTTCTGGAAATCCGGCTTAAGTTTTTTTACCGTATTTTCATCGGGCAATTCTAATAAAAAATCGTCTTTGGCTCTCTGCCAGCTAATCACAGATTCTGTTTTCAGTGCTTCAAATATTCCTGTATCTACCGAGATGGTTTTAAGGTCTGCTGCCGGAAAATCAAGAAATATGGTATTTTCAGATTTAAATACCTTCAATATTCCACTGCGAGAATCAAAAAGTATTTCGGATTCGGAAATTTTCAGTATTTCAAAAATCACATAGGCACTCGCAAGCGTGGCATGACCGCAGAGGTCAACTTCGACTTTTGGTGTGAACCATCTGATATGAAATCCATTTTTGTTTTTTACAAAAAATGCAGTCTCAGAAAGATTATTCTGCATGGCTATTTTTTGCATCGTGGAGTCGGGGATCCAGAAATCCAGAGGTACAACCGCTGCGGGATTTCCGGTAAAATCACCTTTTGAAAAGGCATTGACACAATAAATATCAAAAAACATTACTTACGTTTTTTCTCAAGAAACCATTCGGTTACAAGAATAAATACAAGTGAAAAACTGACAAAAAATATAATATTCCGGCTATCAATCACCCCTTTACTAAGTGAATCATAATGGTAACTGAGTGAAAGATAGTTGATATAGTAGGCCGTGGCACCAGAAAAAATCTGTGCCAACTGAGATAATCCCTCATAAAAAAAATAGCAAAGTATAGCAGCCAATATAAAGGCTACTATCTGATTATTGGAAAGTGTCGAAGTAAATATCCCAATCGAGACAAAAACACCTGACAAGAAAATTAAACCAATATAAGAACCCACCACACCTGCAGAATCAATATTGCCGGGAGGATTTCCAAGTTGGTACAATGAAAAATAATATACCATCGTAGGCACAAGAGCAATAATCACTATTAACCAGGAGCCTAGATATTTTCCAAAAATTATCTGTCTGGTGGTGATTGGTCTTGTAAAAAGCAACTCAAGGGTACCTGTTCGGGCTTCTTCAGAAAACATCCGCATCGTAACAGCCGGAATCAGAAAAAGGAACACATAGGGGGCTATATCAAAAAATATATCCATTTCGGCATAGCCATAATCCAAAATATTGGTTTCGGGATATATCCAAAACATCAGACCCGTCAAAACCAGAAAAACGGCAATAACTATATAACCTACTAATGAATTAAAAAATAAAGAAACTTCTTTTCTGAAAATGCTATACATTCCTTACAGATGAAATCAATAAAAATATTAATTACGAAAATACCGGTTTATCTTTTTTCAGAGCTGCCGACATAATCAAAGACACTATCAAACCAATTATTAAAATCGATATCAATCCAAATACTACCGCCATACCACTTGACATGTAAGCCTGGGCTTTTTCAATAGCTGCCTCTATCTGCTCTTCCGACATCCCCATCGATTCATATTGTTCACGGGTCATATCAAGCTGCATTTCAATCAGATTGGGGTCTATGTATTTTTTGTATGAAAAATCAAAAATAATACTGATGAGTCCACCCGTAAAAATGGTTAGCATACCCAGGCCAAATCCTTGGCCAAAAGACATAAAACCACCGTTTAGACTTTTAAACTCAGAAAGTGAAAAATACAGGACACCAAAAAATAAAATTACTGATAAAAGTAAAGAAACAATCCAGTTTTTCCACATTTCAGTATTGTAGGAAATAAGGGCGATAACGATAGAAACAATCGCATAAATCAATCCCCATTTGAGTGCAATTCTCGCCGATGATACTTTTTCCATATTATTATTTGTTTATTTTTCTCATTGCCATACTTAGCAGACTAATCGGAATGATTGCTATCTGCTTAAACATCAAATCATCCAGTATTATCTGGTAATGTCTGGAGCTACTTAGTGATGCCAATTGTCTCTTAAAATTAGCATCATCCAGAATATTTTTCAAAGTTCCTCTTTCTTTAATCAAAAAACTTTTTGCTTCAGTAATCCAAACCAAAAAAGGGTTAGGGTCCACAATTTTAATGAATAAAAAAACTAATAATCCTGAGGTCAAAGCTGCAAACAGATTGGTCAAAAAGCCAATTGAAAACCCTTCATAAAAATGCAGATAACCTCCGTTATATCTTTTGAAATACCAGATAGCCGCCCAAATCAAAATAATATTTATACCAATATCGGGTCTTCTGAAATTCAGAGGATTATTTTGAGTAAAATACATGGCCAAAAAGAACAAAAAACATCCCAGACCAGCCAGAATTCCAAAGGTAAGAGCGTAGTTTAAAATAAGTCTTTTGTTCATTTATCAATTTTTGCAAATAATATTGTTCCTGATGGTTCCCAAAACTTTCCCTTTAAGTTTTTGGCCAATATCCGGACTGTTTTTACTCAGTGAAACAATTTGATCTTCTGTGAAAACATATTCCGTTTTATTCTCAAAAATTGTCACCTCAGCCTTGTTACCTTCTTTTACCGAAGGGAGTTCCAGATTAAATATCAGCCTGGGATTGGTTTCAATTTTCTCAATAATCTGTGACAAAGATAAGCCACTTTTTTGGTTCATTATCCCAAAAAGTGTCTGAATTCCAATTGCCCCAAATTCTGCCAGATCAAATTCTATATCTTTATGTTCAGTATCCCACGGATTATGATCCGAAACCACCATATCTATCGTTCCATCAGCCAATCCTTCTTTGAGGGCATCAATATCATTCTGAGAGCGGAAAGGAGGTTTTACCTTGAGATTAGAATTAAAATCTTCCAGATCGTTTTCGGTAAAAAGCAAATGATGAGCCGAGATATCACAACTTACAGGAAGCCCTGCTTTTTTGGCATTTCTAATCAAATTTACAGATTCGGCTGTACTAATCGTTGAAAAATGTAAAAGTGGTTTTTGTGTTTTTATTCCTGAGTACTCTAATAGCTTCAGATCCCGCATTATCATTATTTCTTCGGCAGCAGACGGAATACCTTTCAAACCTAGCCGGGTACTGGTAATACCCTCATGCATTTGCCCGTACATACTCAGATATTTATCCTCGACTTTATTGACCAATACTGCCCCGAGTGGCTGCAAATACTGTAAGGTTTTAAGCAAAATATCTGAACTTTGAATTGGATACCTGCCATCCGAAAAACCTACTGCACCATTGGTAAAGAGGTCTATCATGTCAGTAAAGTCTTTGCCTTCATTGTTGAGGGTTACAGCAGCATAATTATAAAATCGTACAGAGGTGTTTTCCGAGAAATTTTTAAAATAAGCTATGGACTCTTTCGTCTGTACTGTCGGTTTAGTATTAGGAAAACCAATTAGTGAAGTAAATCCTCCTTTTTGAGCTGCATTTTGCAATGAACTCAGGCTTTCGGTCCATTCTGAACCCGGATCTTTAAAATGCACGGCAGCATCAATCCAACCTTTTGATAAGGAGAGACCTTCAGTATCAAGCACCCAATCGAAATCGCCGGTTATGGAAAAGGGAGAGGAAATTTTTTCAAACACCCCATTATTTATCAGGATGTCTGCTTGTTTTTGATGAAACTCCGAAGAAGCATCTATAATCAGGCAATTTTTTAACAGAACTTTCATTTTTGGCAAAAAAAAAGCCCTGATGGGCTTAAATTAAATATTTTAAGAAACTGAAATTGACAATTTAAAATTGGTTTCCATTGCTCAATAACCCGTAAGATTCTTATATTGATCCACATCCAGCAATGCATTGATATCTTCAGGATTGGCAACTTCAAGTTTAATCATCCAGCCGGCTCCATACGGGTCGTTATTTACCAATTCAGGCTCATCGGCAAGGGCAGGATTTACTTCCAAGATTTTTCCTTTTACTGGCAAAAATAAATCTGAAACCGTTTTCACTGCTTCTACAGTCCCGAAAATATCTCCGGCGTTAAGTTCCTCGCCTTCCGTTTCAATTTCGATAAATACAATATCCCCTAGTTCACTTTGAGCAAAATCTGTAACCCCAACCAAAGCAGTGCCGTCGGCTTCGAGTCTTATCCATTCGTGGTCTTCTGTATATTTACTATCAGCAGGAAAATTCATTGAAGTATAGTTTGTTTTATAATTGTGTGCAATTTAGCAATTTTGGTTGTGATGTCAAAAATGTATATGAGAATTAGGTTTTTTTATCCAAAAAAGATTTCAAAATTGCTAAGCCACAAAATAAGTAAAGGTAGCGACAAAGTCACTACCTTTAACTGGAAGAGTATTTAAACCCTAATTGATTGGAATCGCTTTTCAGCTTCTTTAATGTTTTTTATCCTGTTTAGTTTCGTTTTCTATTAAAATTCGCACCGAAGGCGAAAAGGTATCTTCAAATTGACCATCGTTGGTAGCCCAAAAAAATGCAACTAAAAAGCCGCCTGCTACCAATATTGCCAAAATCACCAAAGCTATTATTACTTCCATTTTTATCTTAATTTCCTGAATTTCGCTACCAAAATCGTCACTCCTACTGAGAAAAATACAACTGACAATGTACTCAAAGGCATAAATATTGCTGCCACTACCGGAGATAATACCCCACTGGCAGCCCAACCAATACCCATAATATTGTAAACCACAGAGAGCAAGAAACTGAGTTTAACTATGTTGAGAGAAGTTTTACTAAACTTCACATAATCACCCAATTTTTCAAAATTATTTGCATCAAGAATTGCATCGCACGAAGGCGAGAATGCCTGAATATCTTCACTTAAAGCAATACCCACTTTGGATTGACGAAGAGCCCCGGCGTCATTTAATCCGTCACCAATCATTACTACATTATGCCCTTTTTTCTCCAGCTCTTTTATATAATCGAGCTTTTCCTGAGGTGTTTGATCAAACCTCATGTTATCCCCAAACAATGGTTGTAGTTTGGTTTTCATTTTGTCAATATCTCCTGAAATCAAATGCAAACTGAAGGTCTCACTTAATTTATTCAGCAAAGCCTTCCAGTTTGACCTGAAAACTGGCTCGATGGTATAATAGCCAAGGTACTGATTATCAATAGACACATGAACTTCGGTATCCTGCTGATTTTCAGCTGAGTTTTTCACAAACCCAATCCTTCCAATTCTAACAGGCTTTCCATCCACAAATGCTTCAATGCCGTTACCTTTTATATCTTTAAAAAACTCAACATTTACGGCTTCTCCATTTCCTAAATGACCGGCCACCAATTTGCTCAAAGGATGTAGCGATTGTGACACCAAACTAAAAACAACGCTTTTTTCGTAGGTTGTCATAGGAACTCCCATATATCTAACCTGACCAGAATTACTCTCTGTAAGTGTACCTGTTTTGTCAAAAACAATTGTATCGGCTTCCGTCAAAAGTTGAATAACACCCTGATTTTTAACGTAAAATTTATTTCGGCCAAAAATACTCATGGTTGTATTCATGGTAAAAGGCATTGAAAGCGTAAGTGCACATGGACAAGCTACCATAAGCACAGCTGTCACTGTGGTCCAAACCAGGGAAGCATCATTAAAATACCAGTAAACACCAACTATTGCGGCAATCAGAAAAGTAAGATATGTAAAATATTTACTGAAAGCATTGGCCAGCTCTGTAGTAGGTATTCTTTTTTCTTTCAGAAAGCTATCGTTGTTCCAAAGTTGCGTAAGGTAACTTGTAGAAACCGGCTTTTGAACCAAAAGCTCAATTTTGTCGGCCATTTGTCGGCCACCGGCATAAAGAAAGTCACCTTTTGATTTTCTTACCGGTTTGGTTTCACCTGTTACAAAGCTATAATCAACCAGTGCATTTCCTTCCAGTAAAATCGAATCGGCCGGAATAAGCTCCTGATGGTGAATCACCACTTCATCACCTTTGTTAAGGTCTTTTACATTTTTATATTGTTTATCCTGATTTTTGACTTTTACTGCCAGAGGAAAATACGATTTGTAAGACCTGTCAAAAGAGAGGTAATTAAATGTAACCTGTTGTACCCATTTTCCTACCAATAAAAACAATACCAAACCTGCCATACTATCCCAGTAGCCAGCAGAATGATTTACCAAAGTTTCATAAGTACTTCTTATAAATAAAGCAGTAATTCCCAGTGCTATGGGGATATCAACACTTAATATATCACTGTTCTTTTTAAGGTTCTCTACGATCGAATAATAGGCTCCTTTTAGATAATCACTGGCCCCAAAAAAGAAGACCGGAAGGCTTAAAAGAAAATTAAAATAGAGAAAAAAACGCTGATAGGTAGCATCTGACTGGTTTTCGAGATTAAATTTAAAATACTCAGGAAAACTCATCAACATGATATTACCGGCACAAAAACCTACTACCCCGATTTTGAACAATAGTCTTTTGGTTTCCGGATCCAATTTCGATTTCTTGGTAGACCCCTCCAGATTAATCTGAGGCTCGTAACCTAAGGTAGCCAAAAGCTCTACTATTTCTTTGAGTGATGTTTCGAGCGGATTATAGGATAGAGAAAGTTCTTTTTTTACAAAATTCAAACGGGCACTTATTACCCCCTCTAGAATTTTATGAAAATTTTCGAGCAACCATACACAAGAGCTACAATGTATGGAAGGAATATGAAGCAAAACTTTATTTTGAGTCGGAGACTGATAAGCCAAAAGCTCAGTTTCTACTGATTTCTCAGACAGATAGTCAAATTTGCCGTTAAAATTTTTGGCTTTAAGACTTACACCGGCATTTTGGTTAAGATCATAATATCCGCAAAGTTGATTATCTTTCAGAATATCGTAAACCGTGAGGCAACCTGAGCAGCAGAAATGTTTGTCGTCGCTGAGAATATCCTCATCCTTACAGTCGTTGCCGCAGTGATAGCATTGTACTTGAGTTTTCGGTGTTAAAAGGATACTCATCAATCAGGTTTAATTTATGCAAAGATTCCACGTGACTGAATAATTTTTCAGGGAGAATATCATCAAAAAAGATGATATAAATCATAATGAGGTCTGTTATCCAATCAATCCTTACAAAACTAATATTTATTCCTGAAAAACAATGTAATAACTATTACATAATGAATAAACAGGAGGACTAATTCAAGGGATATTTACGCCTTGTTTTGTTTATTACGAATTTTTTCAAAACCGTAAAACTATCTTCATTGATAAACTGAAAATCCTGTTTCCACTCAAGAAAAGTAACCAAATCTGCTGATTTGAATTTTTGAGCATCAATTTTTTTCTGGGTCAGATATTCTTCAAATTCCATTATGCAAATTACTCTACTGATTCAATAAAGTTTTTATATCCTAAATAAGGAATAAATGCGGTATATCGGCGGGAACTCAAAACCATAAACAGGATAAACAGGGCAATGATAAATCCTTGCAGGAACACTATAAAAAATGCCATCATTAAGCTGGAGGCCCAGCCCGGTGTGGCCTGATTAAGGAAAAATTTCAGATAAAACACTACAGAGGAACCAATTAATGCTGCCGCTATCATAATGCTAACAAAAATCAAAATTCTGACAGCGGTAACTTCCAAAAAAACTGAAATAGCACTCATTCCGTGAAGAATGAGAGAGCTGAAATTCATTTTTGATTTTCCGGCTAAACGAACACCCCTATCAAGCGGAACAGAATCAAAAGGTAATTTGGACCGAATAATGCCGCCGGGATAATTGTTCCAGATTTCAGACACATGAGCTAATTTCTGTAGCCTGCCTGCGGGTATTAAACTGAAATTCCCAAATGTAATAACATGACCTGTAAGGGATTTGAAAATGATTTTGTAAAAGAAATAAAACACCTTAAACAGGATCGATTCTGTTCGTTTTTTTCTTTGGGCAAATATAATTTTATCGGGATGCTGTTTTGACTTTTCAATCAGATCAATGATATGTTCAGGCTGATCTTCTCCGTCTGAATCCATCACAATAACCTTATCAAAATCCTGATGATCAACCAAATAAGACAAGCCCAGAGCGATGGCCCGCTGGTGACCCTGATTACTTAATAAATGCAGTACTTTAAGATCAATCCCTTCAAAATCAGCTCTTTGATATGGAATACTACTATTGTCATCAACGGCCAAAAAAGACAATTCAAACCCTTTACCTTCAAATATTTTCAAGGTTTTGTCGAGAAGTAATCTGAGAGCTTCCCAATCATTGAAAACCGGAAGTAATATTTTCAATTTCATTAGTATCGATATTTAATCCCTTCAAAGTCAAACAACAAAACCTTTTCACCACCCTTTTTATGAAGATACACTTTGTCAGCCTCGGTCTTATTAAGCGTCTGAAGTATTTTTGATTTTTTGGGTAAATATAAGTTTAAATATTGTACGTCAAGATAAGATACTGCTTCTACATCATCGAAAGTGGCAACATATTCATTTTTATGTTTACCCGGAATTGAAAGCGTATCACCGGGAGAATAGTTTTTAAGCACCAAATCAGCAAGGTTTTTATAGGGGTTAGGCACACGTGCAGGAATAAAAAAGGCATTCATTTCACTCCGGTCATTGAAGTAATTTGTGATTTCAGTACTGACAGGTTTAAATTGTAATCCTATCACGGCCAACAACCAAACGAGGAATATTTTGGATTTTACTATCATTTTATAGATTGAAAAACCAAATACCATCGCAACAAATGGGGTGGAAATTCCGATATACCTGTGAATCAAACTGGTGGTGTGTCCGTTTTTCAAAGCATCGTAAACTACAAATAATATCGGCAATACCAGCATCAGAAATCCCACCATCAACATAGGAAAGTCATGATTTTCTGACTTAAAATGCTCCAAAAGGTTTTTTACAATAAAATAAAGTGTGGCATAAAAAAACAATACTACCACAAGAGCCGGTATCACCGATTTAAGAAGAAACAACAGAGGCAAAATCGGGATAATAAAAATATAGGCCAACCTATGTTTTTTGTAATATCTTAAAAATATCAAGCCAAAAGCAAAAATTAAAAAGGAATATATCAGATACATCACTCCTTTCATTTCATTAAATATACCCGCACTGAAAATTGTAGAATCAAAAAAGAGTGCGATGGATTTCTTGGTGACATTCTCTGGTGTACTCAACTGAATCAGGTCTTTCAGACTTCCCTGGGTCATCTTCGCAATTTTGAGATGTTTTTCATTTTTATCTTTCAAAAATTCGAAAGCTGTGTGCCCTCCGCCCCAATTAAACCAATAAAACATCAACCCACCACAAAATACCGCAGTTAAAATAAACCTGCCCCATAAAGCCTTTTTATTTTTGATAAATAGGAAAGTAAGGCCATGACTCAGCGGAACCAGAAAGTTAAGATAGTGATTGAGTAAACCTAAACCAACCATCAAACCGTAAAATATAAACAGCCAATTTACATTTTTACCATTTCTGAATTTTTCGATTATTTCAAAAAATAAAACGGTAGCTATGCTCATCAATAAAAACGACAGCGTGTAACTCCGGGCAATATGGCTCATGGCAACATTGAGCGGATCAACAGCCAAAATTAATGCTGCAAAGGCGGCTGCAAGTCTGGATCTGGAATACTTATTCACCGCCCAATATATAAGGACGATAGTGATAAGGTTAAATAATAAGCCCAACAATCTAACGGTATAGTCGGAATTGCCGAAAACTTTCATCCAAAAAAACAAAATTGTATTGTAAACAATATGAGTTCCGAAATCTGAATGGGCAATGGCTTCCGTAAAATCAATTGGTTTTTTGGGTTTCCAGAAGTCTTCTGGAGTAAAAAACTGGTTATTGAGGATCTCAGGTTGATTGGCCCCGCCCACCCAAATACCGTTGGCATTGAGCATGGTAAACTTCTCGTCGGTGAACAAGCCCCGGTTATCGAGATTGTAAAACCTTAAAAAAGAAGCAATTAAAAAGACAACAACAAATGGAATATATTTGACCATTGAATTCAGGATTTGGAGGTTCCAACTGTTTTCTCAACAATAAATCTTGGACGGGATTTTACCTCCTCATATATTTTGCCGATGTATTCTCCGATCAAACCAATCGCAATCATATTGGAACCACTGAAAAACGCCATGGGAAGCACCGTGGATGTCCAGCCTGAAACTGTTTTTCCCAAATACAAACTAATCAATGTATAGATTCCGACGAAAATAGCCACTACAAAATTAAATATTCCAAACCATAAAACCAGCCTCATGGGAAAGGTAGAAAAAGAAGTAATGCCATTCCATGCAAAAGTCAACATTTTCTTTAGGGGATATTTGGTTTCGCCGGCCTCCCGTTCCAATCTACTGTAAAATACTTTTTCTGATTTAAAACCGATGGTAGGGATTATTCCCCTCAAAAACATATTTACTTCATTGTAATGCTCCAACTGCTCAAGCACCTGATTATCAATCAATCTGAAATCGGCATGATTAAACACCAGGGGAATGCCCATTTTAAACATGAGTTTATAAAAAAACTCCGCTGTAAATCTTTTAAAAAAAGAATCCTTGCTACGATCTTCTCTCACGCCATAAACCACCGAAGCTCCTTCCCGATATTTTAATATCATGGCTTCAATGGCATTGATATCATCCTGGAGGTCTGCATCAATAGATATATAGCAGTCAAACTGACCTCTAAATTCAAATAAGCCTGCTAATAATGCATTTTGGTGTCCGAAATTTTTGGAGAGTTTCACTCCCAATATCCTGGAAGAAAGGCCGCTTAGTTCCTCAATAATAGTCCAGGTTTTATCACGGCTACCGTCATTAACGTAGCAAATCTTGCTTTCAGAATCAATAAGATTTTTCGAAATCAGGATTTCAAAATAATCCAGGAGTTTTTGATTGGTACTCCTCAGAATCTCTTCTTCATTGTAACAAGGAACCACCAACAACAATCTTGAGGACATAGAATAATGTGATTATTTCGAAACAAAAATACTACATTTTGATGATGGTAAACTCTACCCTTCGGTTTTTCTTTCTGGCTTCCTCACTTGTATTTCTTTCTACGGGCTTGTATGGCCCCCAGGATTTAACTTTGATTCTTGAAGGATTTATTTTGCCATCTTCACATAAATAATTTTTAACTGCAATGACTCTATCCTCGGCGAGCTTAATGTTTTTGAACATATCGCCCTGATTGTCAGTATGTCCTTCCAACAAAATCTCCATTTCGGGATTGTCCAGCATAAGATGTCTAATCTTTTCGAGTTCTTCGTGCGATTCTTCTCTGATAACCGCCAGACCCTGATCAAATAACAGATGTTGTAATACCATTTTTTGTCCGGCAACCATTGGAAGCATTTCAAATACTTTTTTAAGTTCCTTGTACCGGGACTCCTTTGAAAGATCGACCAAGGCATTTATATCACCATATCCGTCCAACCTTGCAGTTACCTGGTATTTCTTTCCTGTAACCAAAATAGTCTTGAATGTGCCAGTCTCCTCGTCGAAATTAACCACCGGAGCATTTACTTTCATGGTATCGTTGGCCGCTTCCTGAATATGAACATTGGTAACAGGGGTCAGAACAGCCTGCGTTGCTTTGTCTTTAAACTGAAAATCAAAAAGATTGACAATCTGAGGTTTAATGGCTGGAAATAATTTAACTTTAAAAATATCGTCAGAACCCAAACTGTTTTTAGATGAACTAAAATAGGCATATTCACCGGAGGCAGGGATTGTGATGTAGCCATCCCATTCAGGTGAGTTGATTACAGGCCCGAGATTGATAGGCTCAGACCAGTTGGTCCATGTATCGTCCAGGCGGGTAGAAACAAAAATATCGGCATCGCCATAACCCGGATGTCCATTGGAATTGAAATAAAGCGTCTTATTATCAGCAGCCAGAAATGGAGAGCCTTCGTTTCCTGCAGAATTCAGAATACTTCCTAAATTAACGGGTTTTGTGTAGCTATCGTCAGCATTTTTAAAAGAAACATATAAATCTTTATCGCCATAAGATTCTGTTCGTTTCAAACCCATTATCAGAAACTTTTCATCGGAACTGATGGCATATTCTGTAACAGTTGTCTTAAGTTTTAGTTTTTCATCATAATATTCCAAAGCCTGAAAATCAGCAATTCTGATTTGTTTGGGCAATTCCCATTTTTTATTCTTTAGCGTGGCTTTGGAAAGACCCGCTACAAACCGACCATTGGGAAGATATACATTGAGTACAAAAAGGCTTTTCCCGTCAGCAGAAATTGTTGCGGCTGCATTATTCTGGGGATTATTGAGTGGTTCCCCTACATTTTGAGCTAATTCCCAATCACCGTTTTTGGAAAGTTTTGAAACCCAGATATCCTGCTGAATCTCACTTATTTTTTCATTTTTACCCGATTTCAGAGAAATATTCTCGGGATGATTGAGTCTGGTAAAATAAAGATTTTTCCCATCGGGCGACACCAGAGGAGCTACCTCACCATACCTTGAATTGATATTGGCACCTAAATTCTCCTTTTGCAAATCAGCCGGAATATTGGAAGCTACATTAATTTTGGGAACATAGGGCGTTTCAGAACCTGAAATACCAATGGCATCAATTTCTTTCAAGCCTTTTGACAACTGATGTACGATCAGCAACTTGACAGCCGAAATTACTTCTTTAGTTTCCGGAATTATCACATTCCAAACCCTTCCACTCTGTCGGGGGGCTGGTTGCGTATTTTCATAGAGCAAAATTTCCTGATTGGAAGGGGTATAACCAAAAATCCTTCCAACGGCACCGGGGTTAACCGTCTCTCCTACAACGATTTGCTTTACTTTTATGGCTTTATCAAAGCCAACTTTGATATAATCTTCACCGAATCCCGAACCAGTTGGCCTCCAACTACATGGTGAGCTCACAATTTGAGGAAGCACATTGGGTTTACCTAAAGCCTGAACGCCGCGGTGCTTGGGTGAATAAGATTCATCGATAGTTTCTGAGGATTTTTCCAAAACTTTAGTAGCCCACAGCACCTCTTGTGTATAGGAATTATGAAAAATAAGCAGTAAAAATGAAAATAATATTCTGATTTTCATTTATTTAAATAGACTTCCTCTGGTTTTGCTTTAACTTATGTTAAACTGTACCAAATCATAGTACAGTTTAGACGCTGAATTTCTTATTAAGGTTACTTTTTACAAAAATATTATTATTTGACCACTAAATAAAATTAATATATTTCATTTTCAAAAGACATTAATCATGAAAACAAAAACGATGTCCAAATATTTGAAAATTCTCATAAAAAAGCGGTATCATCAAATTAAATGAAGATACCGCAAATATATTTCTCCTGGAAAAATCAAAGAGCTTTCGCAGCTTCGGTCAGTTTGGGCAATACTTCAAACACATCTCCAACAATGCCATAATCGGCAGCTTTAAAGAATGGAGCCTCAGGATCTTTGTTGATAACCACTATCACTTTTGAAGCATTTACACCGGCCAAATGTTGAATCGCACCTGAAATTCCGCAGGCAATATAAAGATTTGGAGCAACTTTTACGCCTGTCTGACCTACGTGCTCATGATGAGGTCTCCAATCAAGATCCGAAACGGGTTTTGAACAACCGGTCGCTGCCCCTAAAGCTTGTGCAAGGTCAAGCAGGGGTTGCCAGTGTTCAGGGCCTTTCATTCCTCTACCCCCTGAAACAACAATATCGGCCTCCGGAAGAGACAATTGACCGCTTGCTTTTTGGGTTTCAATAATCGAAGAACCCATAGCATCGGCAGCAAAATTGAAATTTTCTACTGTTGCATTTCCTCCCTCAGGCGAAGCTTCAACTACGTTCTTTTTGATTTGTAAAAATTTCACCTCAGATTTCATCTCCGTTTTCGCAAATGCTTTGCCGGAAAAAATACTGTTTTTTACTACAAATCCATTGGTAGTATCGGGCAATTCGGTTACATTCCCGATTAGTGCAGCTTTGAGCGTACCGGCAGCTCTTGCCATGACGGCATCAGCCAGAGCCGATTTTACCGAAACGATTACTTTGGCACCAGTGGTCTCAATTGCCTTGAGCAAGGCCTGGCTGTAAACCATGATGTTTTCCTGTTCCTGAGAAGAGAAAAGGACTTTTGATGCCCCGTATTGTCCGGCTTCAGCGAGACTGGTCTCATCAGCTGTTCCTACGGCGAGCACAACGGGAGCTGACCCATCAATTTTAGAACCATAACTAATGGCTTCGAGAGAGCTTTTCTTAAACTTCCCGTCGGCCAATTCAGTGAATATTAATATAGACATGATAATTCTTAGATTCGTTTTAAAAAAAAATTACAACACTTTGGCTTCAATTTGCAGCAATTTAATCAGGGTACCTGCTTCTTCTGCAGGAATCATTTTACAAGCTCCTTTTGCCGGAGGTAATTCATAATTTATGATACCCGTAAGAGCACTACCTACTGCCGGTATCACCTGCAATGGCTTGGTGCGGGCAGCCATGATGCCCCTCATGTTAGGGATCTTCCATTCGGCTATAGGCTCCTGACAGCCCATTACAGCCGGAATAGCTGTTTCAATTTTTTGTTTTCCACCTTCAATTTCTTTAGAAATAATAGCTTTTGATCCTTCAACCGTAAGCTCCATCACAGGCGAAAAAGACGGCAAACCCAACATAGCAGCCACCATGCCATGTACCACCCCTGAGTTATAATCTGTGGTTTCCCGACCCATCAAAATCAAATCAAATCCTTTACCTTCGGCATAAGCAGCGATTTGAGTAGCTACAAAATAACTATCTGTAGGCTCAGCATCTACTCTTACGGCATCGTCAGCACCGATTGCAAGGGCTTTTCTGATTTGAGGCTCGCTGTCGGCCAAACCAACATTTAACACGGTAACTTGTGCCCCATGCGTCTCTTTGAGCTCAACTGCCCTGGCGAGAGCGTAATCGTCATAAGCACCAATAATGTACTGGACTCCGTTTTTGCTGAACTTCGTATTATTATCCTCAAATGCAATTCTGGCCGTGGTGTCAGGCACATTTGAAATACAAACTAATATTTTCATATTATTTTGGTTTAATAATTTTAATTTTGATGAAAAATAAGGTTAAAAATGTTATGCATGCATAACATTTACAAATCTAAAGCACCAAATCAAAGTATGCAAGCCGAACGAATATTTTTTTTAAAAGAAGAAATAGAAAAAAATCCGGATGAACCTTTTAACTATTATGCCCTGGCACTGGAATCATTAAAACAACAAAATGATTTGGCTCTGGAGTTGTTTGATTTGTTATTGAAAAAATTTCCCGAATATTTGCCTACTTATTACCAGGCTGCCAATCATTTTTTTGAAAAAGGTTATTTTGAAAAAGCTGATGAGGTTTTTAAGAAAGGAATTGTGCTGGCAGAAAAACTGGGGAAATCAAAAGCCCTGACTGAATTAAAAGGAAGTTATCAAATGTTTCTGGATGAAATCGAAGAATAAACCTGTTTTACTTACAAAGAATAATCTGCCTGCCCCTAAAGTATTGATAATTTATACGGGTGGTACGCTGGGGATGGTGTTTGATCATGTGACCGAAAGTCTCATTCCGTTTGACTTTGACCAGATTCTGAAGAATTTACCGGAAGTAAACCGAATAAATGCCGAAATTCATTTTGTGGGATTTACCCATCCCATAGATTCCTCGAATGTAAACCCGGACACCTGGTATAAACTCACAGAGATTATCGAAGAAAACTATACTGATTTTGATGGATTCGTAATTCTGCATGGTACTGATACCATGGCTTTCTCGGCATCAGCCTTAAGTTTTCTGATTCAAAACCTCAGCAAGCCTATCGTTTTTACCGGAGCACAACTCCCCATTGGAATTCCCCGGACCGATGCACGGGAAAATCTGATTACCTCAATCGAAATCGTGGCATGTCATGCCAAAAAGCTGGTTTGTCTGCCAGAGGTGTGCATTTATTTTAATGGTCGGTTGCTAAGGGGAAACAGAGCCAAAAAGCGGGAAAGCAGCCAGTTTGATGCTTTTGATTCTGAAAACTTCCCCTATCTGGCCGAGATCGGAGTAAGTATTGATTTTAATCATGCAGTGATCAGAAAGAGTAATTCAGAGGAAAAACCGAAGTTTTCGTATCAGATGGATACCGAAGTTGCTATTTTGAAGTTATTCCCCGGCATTCAAAAAAACTTCGTAGCACATTTTTTCGATCAAAAAGGCCTTAAAGGAGTAGTGCTTGAAACTTACGGTTCGGGAAACGCCCCCTCTGAGGAATGGTTTATAGATACCTTAAAATGGGCTATAGAAAAAAATATTTTGATCCTGAATATCTCCCAATGTACGGGCGGGAAAGTGGACATGAATAATTATGCTACGGGAAAAAGTTTGCAGGAGATTGGGGTGATATCGGGTGCCGACATGACTACGGAGGCTGCCATAACCAAACTCATGTATGCTTTATCCAAAAATGTGAATGTGGAAGAATTATTGAAAAGTAATATTGCAGGGGAATTAACAGCATAAAGATTTTTTGTGTAGTTTTGCAATCCCAAAAAATCACAGAGAGGTGTCCGAGTGGTTGAAGGAGCTACCCTGGAAAGGTAGTATACGGGTAACTGTATCGAGAGTTCGAATCTCTTCCTCTCTGCAAAGAACGCACTTTAGTAAGGTGCGTTTTTTTTATTTCAAAAAACTCCTCCCTTCCAATTCCTTTTTCACGGTGTCTGGAATATTGATTTTCATAAACTGACAAACCGAAGGGAAAATATCAACAATAGCCAGACCATACCTGAATCTTTCATTGGTTTTGGGTTGATTGGTACAAATCCAGGTGATTCTTTCTCTGTCTGACTGCCCGCCGTGATTCTTTCCGGTTTTTGCGTCGCGGCCATGGTCGGTGGTTACAATAAGCAACCATTTTTCTTTGGTGGTCTTTTCACGCTCAACAATCGCTTTATAAACCTCCCCTATCAGACTATCAGCATGGTAAACTGACCGGTAAAACGGTTCACTATCACCATATCTATGCCCCATGTCGTCGGTGAATTCCAGATATAACCAGGATATATCAGGGGCTTGTAATCTGATTGTTTCTGTAGCTTTGGAAGTAACTAATTCGTCAATTTCTTTAATGTATCTTTTATCAGGTCGATGCGGAAAATTCACTGTATCCAGTTCATAACCATCATATGCGAAGTCCATTTTGAGGTGATTGGTTTGGGGCAGGCCTTCCCCCAACAGCTTGGTGCGGTTGTCGAGCCAGGTAGAAAATATACCGAATTTAAGTTTCGGTTTTTGGTCTCTTGCCACTTTGAAAAAAGTAGGATATTTATAATTTGGGGCTTCTATTCCATTTCCCCACACGTTATGTTTATTGGTCCAAACACCCGTGAGCATACTGTTGTAACCCACCGCTGAAATCGTAGGAGATTCAGTGGCACCACCCCGCTCTCCGCCCACGTATGCAGGAGCCATGCTTCCATTTTCAGCAATTTGGCTCAGGTTTTTGGGTTTAAGCTTTTGAATAACATCATAAGGAATCCCATCGACCAGAATTACGATTGCTTTGGGTTTCTGGGCAAAAACGGTAATACTTAAGAATAAAAATAGTAATTGCTTCATTGACTTTTTTCCCAAAACTAATACACCAAATTAACTTCCTGTGTATTGATACCTGAAATTTAACAATTAATAAACACAAGCCTACGTTTCATTCTCCTCTTCTTAATTTTGAAAACTCGTCTGTTCCGCCTACGTAAGTTTCTGAAAGAATAGTTTGGTTTTGAAACCGTAATGGTAAATGCTCGGTAATCTGTACGGCCAGCTTGGTTTCGGTTGGTAAAACCGCATGCGAGGCCGTAATCTGGTGCCAGTTTCCGGTATCAAGATGCGTTTTTACGTCAGCTCTACTTATCACCTTATTGCGGGTCTCGGATAAACCCTTATCAAATATTTGGGTCACTGACAATACATATTGTTTATTCTCCCCCGAAAACCGTGTAGAGATAACCTCAATGGTACGCATCAATCGCGGCTTGCTCTCATAGGGAGATTCCGAATTTGATTTACGCATAAAATTGGAGCCGGTATTCATTTTTTTGTTTTTTTAAAACAATATTTCAAAAGTAATTGCTACTAAAAATTTATATAGCCAAGAAAATTAGAATTAGGAAAAATTAGCCTTTAAATAGATTTGAGAAAATTTGAAGCTAATTGATAATTTCACAAATTCTAAGGACATATTCTTTTGGTTCAGGATCTTCTTAAGAAGTCGCATCTCGTTTAAGTTTTTTTCTTATTTTTGAAAACATAAAACACAATTTGAATGAACGACGCGAGTCCCAACTTATTGAAGATGATCGAAATCCTCTCAATAAAAGCCACCTCACTACAGGATCTGCATAAGATACTGGGCAAAAGTGTAAAACAAATCAAACGAAACCTGGACAAACTCAAGGAACAGGGATATTCAGTAGAACAAGACTTCCAGAACCGGTATTTTATCTTCGGTGCCGATAACCTCCGCAACCGACTCTTTGACGAAACGGAGCAGGCCTTTTTACACAGTCTGGTGTCACTCCATGCCCCTGAGCATGCATTGGCAGCTGCCATATTGCTTAAGCTTAAACCTGAACCTATCCATATCCCGGTGGTGCCACAGATTAAGTCAGGACTCATGACCCGAAACTTTGAGTTGATTTCAGAGGCACTGAAGCACAACAAACGGGTACTCCTGAAGAGATATTTGTCTATATCAGGTGTGGTTAGTGTTAAGGACCGCATACTGGAGCCGCTGTATTTTGAAGACCATCACCGCCAGATGAAAGCCTGGGAGATTAGCAGCCGGATGCCCAAGTCATTTAAACTCGACCGCATGGAGCAGGTGGAGATTTTAGATGAATCCTGTAAAAACCGGCAACTTAAGCCCATGTTTACCGATGCCTTTAGCTTTTCGTCGGTAAAGCCCCGCATGGTAAAATTACAGCTGAGTATCAGGGCAAGGGAGCTGCTATCGGAAGACCACCCGGAGGCAATCCCCTATATTATCCAGAAAGAGGGCAAATGGTATTTTCATGGGCCTGTCAGTCATCCCATGGGTATTGGGAGATTTATTCTGGGCTTGCCGGGAGAAATCGTAATTATATATGGCCCTGAGCTCCTGGGGTATCTTAGGGTGATGAAGGAGAAGTATAGTTTTTGAGGGGGATGTTAATTTTTGAAACCAATTCAAATTGTAATAAAAATGCAAATTGAACTCCATAAACCATTTAATTAAAAAGCATTTTTCTGCTTTTATAATTAAAATTCACCCACCTTAATACCAAATCAATCTTTTTTGTATTTATAAATAATTTTTTGCTCTTGTATATCAACGTCCTGTGGAGTACCTGTATCAGGATCAAAGTAATACCCTGAAGAATCATACCAGCTGCCACTTTGAAGTAATATTTTTGTACCAGACCACGCCAATGCCGGTTTCTTTTTATATTCGGGCAGTGTGTTTAAGATAGACCACGTGTTGGTAGTTGGATTGTACTTTTTTACTACATTGGTTCCATTTGAGGTTGAATTTTTCCCACCTAATACCACCATTTCAGTACCTGTCCAAATTGCATTTTGTCCATAGAATGCCCCAAATCCATATGCTGCTCCGGGTGCTGTGGCTGCACTTAACCATGTATCGGTACTTGGGTTATATTTCAAACACAAATTGGTTGGAAAGCTCCCATTGGGTTGTGAAGCACCTCCAAAAACTATCATCTCAGTACCTGTCCATACAGCTACATGGTCAAATGTCATTGGCCCAAATCCTGAATCTGCAATGAGTGTCCAGGTATTGGCTACCGGGTCATAAGCAGCACCGTCTCTAAAGTTTTGGGTACCATTTGTACCACCATAGACTATCATTAGGCTACCTGTCCAAACCGCAGTATGCCCATATCTGGGAGAAAGTGGACATGCAGGCAGACTTGCCCAAGTGTTAGTAGCTCTAGTAAATACAGCTCCATCACCAAGTGCGGTACCACTGGCATCACTTCCGCCCCAAATTATCATTTTGAAGGGTGCTAACCCATTGGTTAAAACTGCAGTATGCCTATATCTTGCACTGATGGGTGCTGCCGGCATACTTATCCAATCAGACGTTGGATACAAAACATCATATAATCCCCCCGTGGCAGTTAATACTGGCACCGCTCCGGCTGATATCATTGAAGTGACACCACCCCAAATCAACATGTATCCATCGTTTTGGTCAAGCACCGTGGTATTACCCCATCGTCCTTCCGGAGCGTTTGTGGTATTCATTGCGGTCCATGTATTGGTGGTCGGATTATAATATGCACCTGTTTGGTCATATGAAGCATAAGAATTGTCTTTACCCGACCAGACAAAAAAATTCCCCGCATAAAACACCGATGATGGTTCTTCAATACTAGCGTCATAGGGATAGTTAGGTAATGAAATCCAAGTGCCATAACCTCTTCCAATAGAGGTATAAAAAAAGTTGGAATGATATTGGTATCCGTAATAAGTATAGCCTGGCATGTCGAGCTTTTGGTCTCTTTCTATAATGGCTCCTTGTGGCACAGAGCTAATATTTTCGCTCACAAGACGGTTCCAATCAGTACCATCCCAGAGATACAGCCCCGGCTTAAATACCGAATTGTCTGCAATATTGTAAACTATACTTCCGGCAGCTAACTCAGTAAAAGGACTCATTGAAGTTATAGATTCTAAACTTACCTGACCAATACTAATTCCTTTGCTCCCATTACCTAATTGAATTGCACCTTTACCAGAATTGGGTTCCAATACTATTGACTGACCACAAACATAAAACCCAAATAATATATGTAAACCAATAATAAGAAGTGTTTTTTTCATACCAATCATCAGGTTATTTATTTAGAAACAAAATTATTAAATCTAATCTGATAAATTTAAGAGAAACCATTGCCGTAAAATAAAATTCTATACTGACAGTTTTACCCTATTTAATAACAGAAAATTGAAACCTGAATGGCTTTAACCCACGGCTCCCGCATTAAACAGCCCAGGGGATCAAATTTCAAATTCTGTATCATGAAATCCAGTGCCCTCACTCTTGACTGCAAATGCCCCTCCTGCGACGTCAAAGTCGGGGAATATGACCTCACAGGACCCTCCAACGAAGTCATAGCCGCCGAATATGAAGTCAAATTCGGCGAATTTAACATCAAATGACCCTCCTGCGAGATCAAATTCGACGATTTTGATGTCAAATTACCCCCCTACGAGATCAAATTCGACGATATTGAAGTCAAATTCGGCGAATTTAACGTCAAATTACCCCCCTAACTGATTTTTTACTCCTTTACAATTTCAAGTTAAGCTATTATTTTTCAAGCTATTAACGATAAAAATAAGGAAATTTGGGTACTATTGGCCATTTTTTAAAATCTGTCTAAAATATGGCGTGATACTAATCTGTCGTTGCCACACCTATATGTAGCGGTCGTCTTTTTTTTGAAAGCAAAAAAACAAACCGGGGAGGCGACCCTTCAAAAAAAGGGCGGTCAGTGCAATGTGTTACGAAAAATTTCAATTTTGCAGTCTTAAATTTAAAATTACTGACATCTAAGAAAAAAATAAGAAAACAATCTTCCTTTAAATCATAAAATAGTCCGTTCTAAAAATTTGATTATAGATAAAATAAATACTTATAATAGAATTTGATAATCAAATTTTTAGAGAGGATCATTATTTTATGAATGTTTTTTTGACTACTTTTTTTCAAAAAAAAGTAGGGCCCCGCCGGCAGGGCGACGCACAGTTTGTAAAAAGGAGTTCTTAATTTTCTTTTAACCAAAATTTGTGACTTTCTTTCAGCTAAAAGACCTATTGTCACCATTTTGAACTTTATAGTATGATTGTAATTAAAAATTTAAACCTGTTGAAATTTCACTAAACACTGCACAGTCATCCAAAGTATTTTCATTTGTTTTATTTAATTTTATAATCATAGCGTTAATCGCTCTCCAAATACTTTTTTTACTTATATCAAATTAAATCTGTGTGGAAGTTTAAGAAATGCAGGTAAATTGGTCTATTATTATCTAATCCGTAATGAAAGATTTCTTCAAATTCCAAAGAAATTACTTGCTTAATTTGGACAAAGAAAAGCACTTTTTAGACAAGCTTCTTTATTAAATTATTTGGGACAAAAATGCAGAAATTGTAGATTTCAAATATATTCCTAAAATTATTTAAACTTTCATTGTACTTTTTTAACAAACTCACTTTAAGAGATATACCCAAAAAGTGGACATCTCGTGTCCAGTGGCTTTTGTAGCTTTGTAATGAATTTAGCGGAAGCCATTTTCTATTAACCATAAAATATCTAACAGTCAACCTTATTACTGAGACCCTGGACAAAAGTAACTGTGCTACAACACAGTGACATAAAAAGGTAAACAGCGGCCAAAAGGCCGGAGGAAGATTTATAGAAGATACAATATGGTTTTGGAAATTGGTTTTTTTGTGCTTTCCCGATAAGATCAAATCAGGCGTACACCATACACGCATCAAGTAAAATACATCTGAGGGGCTGCACCGAAAATCTCCCGGTAAGATTCAAAAGAATTTATACTATTAAAAATTATTATTTTAAAGCTTATGACAAAAGTAAGAATCACTATTCCTACCAATGTGCAGGAGATGATCGACTTAGGCAGGATTGTAAAATCCAAACATGTGGCCGACGGGGCCACCTCACCACTAACCGCATTGGTGGATCACCCATGGGCCGAAATGGAAGCCCAGCTAAATGAAAGCCTCGAGCTGCACTTACGTGCCGAAGAGCTCAAAAGACAGATGGAGCTGACCTACCGCGAGCGGGATGCCAAACTAAAACCCGTAGGCGAAACCCTGAAAGCGAGCCGTGACTTGCTGTTGGGTATTTACAGGTCTAACCCCAAGAAATTGGGGGAATGGGGCTTCAAGGTATCAGACAGCCCCAGCTCAAAAAGCCAAAAAGGAAGCAAGGCCAAAGCCGCTGCCGACCCGACCGCTTAATGAGCCAAAACCATATTGAAAAACCTTTGGGCCGCAGCAGAGACGCTGCGGTTTTTGTTTGTTAAAAGGCAATAATTTTCACCGCCAAATAATAATATTCTCACCCAAAAATCCTCCCTTTCCCATCTTTCTCTTATTTTTGTAAAAACAGGGATTAACCACAGGATATAAACCAGCATTATGGCCAAAAAAGAAACCAACGACAAACCCATAGAAGTCACCCTCTGGGACGCCGCCAATAAGCTCCGCGGCAGTGTAGAGCCCTCAGAATACAAGCATGTAGTACTCAGTCTGATATTTCTGAAGTTTGCCAGCGACAAGTTTGAAGCCCACCGCAGCCGCCTCATAGCCGAGGGCAAAGACAAATACCTCGAAATGCCCGAGTTCTATAACATGGCCAATGTGTTTTTCTTAGACGAAAGCAGCCGCTGGAACCAGCTCATCAAAAAAGCCAAACAGCCCGACATAGCCCTGCTGATAGATACCGCCCTGCATACCATTGAGAAAAACAACAAGGCTCTGCGTGGTGCCTTGCCTGATAACTATTTCTCGCGGCTGGGTCTTGATGCCGGCAAACTGGCCTCGCTGCTCGACACCATCAATGACATAGACACCACCAAAGACCCGCAAAACGACCTCGTGGGCCGGGTGTATGAATATTTTCTGAGCAAGTTTGCACTGGCCGAGGGCAAGGGCAAAGGCGAGTTTTACACACCCAAGAGCATTGTAAACCTCATTGCCGAGATGATAGAGCCGTACCGGGGCATCATTTATGACCCTGCCTGTGGCTCGGGTGGAATGTTTGTGCAGAGTATCAAGTTTATAGAAGCCCACCACGGCAACAAGCAGGAAGTGAGCATCTATGGACAGGAATACACCAACACCACCTACAAACTTGCTAAAATGAACCTGGCCATGAGAGGCATAGCTGCCAACCTGGGTGAAAAAGCCGCCGATACTTTTCTCGACGACCAGCACAAAGACCTCAAGGCCGACTTTATCATGGCCAACCCTCCTTTTAACCAGAAAGATTGGCGGGCTGACAACGAGCTCACCGACGACCCACGCTGGAGAGGCTATGATGTGCCACCAAAAAGCAACGCCAACTATGGTTGGATATTGAATATGGTGAGCAAACTCTCTGAAAACGGTGTGGCAGGTTTTATATTGGCCAATGGTGCATTGAGTGGTGGTGGTGAAGAATACAAAATACGCAGAAAACTGATAGAGAATGATTTGGTGGAAGCGATATTGGTATTGCCACAAAATATGTTTTATACTACGGGAATAAGTGTCACGCTTTGGATTCTGAATAAAAATAAAAAAGCCCAAATAAAAAATATTGGGAATGAAAGCCGTCATTTTCGCGATAGGCAAAAAGAAATTCTGTTTTTGGATTTACGACAAAAAGGGATTCCTTTTGAGAAAAAGTTTATTCAATTTTCTGAGGAAGAAATAATTGAAATAACCTCCACTTATCACCAATGGCAGCAGGAGCTAATAAATAATATACCAGAATTCTGCTACACGGCTTCGCTTGATGAAATTGTAAAAAAAGATTTTTCACTGGTTCCGAGCAAGTATATTGAATTTGTCAATAGAGATGAGAATATAGCTTTTTATGAAAAAATGCAAATCTTACAAAGTGAATTTACTGAACTTCTCAAGGCCGAGAATCAAAGCAAATTTGAGCTCCTAAATGTCTTTAAAGAACTTGGTTATGAAATCAAACTATAAAATATTAGGAGATTACATAAGAGAGGTAAAGAACCGAAATTCTGACCTTAATGCCAAAGATTTACTTGGCATCAATGTCAATAAGTATTTTATGCCATCTGTTGCAAATGTAGTTGGAACTGACTTGGCTAATTATAAAATAGTTCAAAAAAATCAGTTTGCTTGTAATAGAATGCATGTCGGTAGAGATTACAGAATTCCCATTTCTTTTTCAATCCAAGAAGAGCCTTTTATGGTTTCACCCGCCTATGATGTTTTTGAAATTAAAGACACTAAGATCCTTCTTCCGGAATATCTTATGATGTGGTTTTCCAGATCTGAATTTGACCGAAACGCCTGGTATTATACTGACGCAGATGTGAGAGGAGGGCTTGCCTGGAAGGCATTTACGGATATGCAACTCCCAATCCCCCACATAGACAAACAAAAAGAAATAGTAGCCGAATACAACACCATCCAAAACCGCATAGCCCTTAACCAACAACTTATCCAAAAACTGGAAGAAACCGCTCAGGCGATTTATAGAGAGTGGTTTGTGGAGTTTGAATTTCCGCATGTCACATCGAGCGGAGTAGAGATGCCGTACAAAAGTAGTGGTGGAGAAATGGTTTGGTGTGAGGAGTTGGGGAAGGAGATTCCGATGGGGTGGGAAGTTATTTCGGTTAAAGATTTTTGTAAAGATATGAAATCAGGAGGAACTCCAAGTAGAGATAATATTAGCTACTGGAATAAAAAAGATATACCTTGGTTAAAAACAGGAGAAGTATGTAATAGAGTCTTAATTTCATCAGAAGAATATATTTCATTTGAAGGATGTAAAAATAGTTCAGCAAAAAAATTACCTATTAACTCTGTCCTCATTGCAATGTATGGTGAAGGAAAGACCAAGGGTCAAGCAGGCTATTTAAGGTTTGAAGCTACAACAAATCAAGCATGTTGTGCTATGATATGCAACAATGAATATGAATCTACATTCCTGTATTATTTTCTAAGAATTAATCAACTAGAAATAGCCAATCTTGCTAATGGTGGAGCTCAACCAAACTTAAGTAAAGATTTAATTGAAAATATTAGAATTATTAAACCTCAAAAAGAGCACTTAATCAGGCATAATTTTGTCAAATTTATAAATTACAGTGAAATTTTAGAGCGAGAAAATCAAAAGCTAGCGGAATTGAAAGAGTTGTTGCTTTCTAGGTTGGCGACGGTGGAATGAAATAGAAATACATTAAAAACCGAAAAGTGATGGAGTTCAATTTTTCAAAAACTTGGTTTTCAGTCAAATGCCCCAAATGCTCCTACAGCTTTGATATTCAGACTTTTGATATTATTAATGAATCTGTGGTTTATTGTAATAATTGCAAATGCCAAATTGAAATAATTAATGAAGATGCATCAGGCACCAGAGCAAAACAACAAATTGAAAATTCAATAAAAGATTTAAACAACACTTTAAAAAACTTATTTAAATAATGTTTTACAATCACCAACTCAGAACCAGTCTGCAAGAATGGAGAAACCGATTTTTGAAATCTGACTATGATACATTTAATAATAAACTAAAATTCCTTTTTGATAAAATTAAGGGGGAACCAATTATTAATAATCTATTAGCTGATCTATTAACAAACTTTCCTTTTCCAAAAGAAACTATTAAAGAGATGATTTATGACAGGAATTCAGAATTTGAATTTGAATCTGAAGAAGAATCTGCGGCTTTTAATTATCAACACATTATGTACCTTCTCGAAGAAGTTAAGGATCCAAGATACTCATTTGGTATGGGCGTTAAGGAAACTTTAGAGCATATAAAAGATAACATGGTAACCCCAATATTTGAATATTTACATGACCAATTAGATGATATAAGTTATGTGTTATACATTATTGAAAAATATAAACTAAAAACAGAATGGTTTACTGGTAAAGAGCTAATAAACAGATACAAACAACTTAAAAGCAACTTTGAAAATCTTTTGGAAGATGATTTAAGGCTTTTTCTGTTTGAACAGGGAATTGATTATCCGTTTTCCACACCCAAATCGACATCAGGAAGAGCAGATGTCGTTAGCCTAATTGATACAAATGATCCATTGGTTTTGGAGATAAAAATATATGATTCTGAAAAAGGTTATCGAAAGGATCGAATAATAAGTGGTTTCGCTCAAATTGTAAAGTACTCAAATGACTATCACAAAAACACTGGTTATTTGGTGGTTTTCAATTTAGATGCTACGGAAATAATAATAACAGGAGCAGAAACTGATAAGCATTGGCCAAATAGATATTTATTCAATGGAAAAACGTATTACATCATTTTCATAAATTTAAACAATGGTGTTTCAGCAAGCAAAATTGGAAAATTAAAAACTGAAAGTATAAGTTTTGAGGAACTGACCAGTGAAATAGTCTAAAGAAATAAAATAGATTTCTCAAATACCATTCTTAAGAAAAATAATGCAAGTTGCATAAATTCTTAATCTCAAATTCCATCTATAGCAATTAGAAATCAAAAGCACATGCACCGCTACAATCCCGAAAAACACCACCGCCGCAGCATTAGGCTCAAAGGCTACGACTATGGCCGTGAAGGACTGTACTTTATCACATTGTGCTGTCAAGACAGAGCACATCTGTTCGGGGAAATCATAGATGGTGAAATGCACCTCAACGAAGCCGGCAAAGTAGCCAAGGCCTGCTGGCTGGCCATCCCCGAGCACTTCCTCAAGGCCATCCTCCACGAGTATATCATCATGCCCAATCACGTACACGGCATCATAGAACTCACCGAGGATAGATATATAGAAAAAGACCAGGACGGATCTCAGGGCGGATATAGGGACAGATCTCAGGGCGGATATAGGGACAGATTTCAGGACGGATATAGGGACGGATCTCAGGGCGACCATCAGGGCGTGGTAAGGGCAGAAGATTTTCTGCCCCAACCAACGCCCCAACCGATACCCCTACCGACGCCCCAACCGATACCGACTACGACCACTTCTCAACAAACTCGACGCTCAATAGGCTCAATCGTAAAGGGCTTCAAAATAGGCGTAACCAAATGGATACGCCAAAATACAAACACCCAAACCGTATGGCAACGAAACTACTACGAAATCATAATCCGCAACGAGCAAGCTTTTTACAACATTTCTAATTATATTGCAAACAATCCCCGAAATTGGAAAGAAGACAAGTTTCATGGCCGATGAAATTCACTGAAAGCAAACTCGAACATACTTTTACCGAACTCCTCGCTCAGGAAGGCTACCCGCACATGTTGGGAGAAAAGATTGTCCGAAAAACCGACGAGGTTTTAATTGAAAGCGATCTTCAAAAATATCTTTCCGGGCGATACGTCACCGAGGGCATCACCACCAACGAAATCAGTCAGATCATCCTACAGCTCAAATCACTCCCTGCTACCGACCTTTACGAAAGCAACAAAGCTATCATTAGTATGCTGGCCGACGGATTTATACTTAAAAGGGAAGACAGAAGCCAAAAGGATATTTATATACAGTTAATAGATTACGCAGGTCTCGAAAAACAAAAAGTATCACCGGCAGAGCAATTGACCACCATAGTGGCCGAAGATGAAGTCAGGTACGACCATGACCCCAATATTTATCGGTTCATCACCCAACTCGAAATCACCGGCAACGAAAAACGTATTCCCGATGGCATACTCTATATCAATGGTCTGCCCGTGGTCGTATTTGAGTTTAAAAGTGCCATCAGAGAAGACGCCACCATATTTAATGCATACGCACAGCTTACCAAAAGGTATCGCCGCGACATCCCCGAGCTTTTCAAATACAATGCGTTTTGCATCATCAGCGATGGCATCAACAACAAGGCCGGGTCGTTTTTTGCTCCCTATGAGTTTTTCTATGGCTGGCGTCGTATTGCAGGTATTAAAAAAGAAGTCGATGGAGTAGATAGCATGTTTACACTGGTGCAGGGTATGCTCCATCGCACCCGGCTGAGAGACATCATCCGAAACTTCATCTTTATTCCTGACAACAGCCGCAAACAGGAAAAGATTGTTTGCCGCTATCCGCAGTATTATGCCGCCAGAGCCTTGTATGAGCATATTCTGAAAGCCCGCAAGCCTCATGGCGACGGCAAGGGAGGTACTTATTTTGGAGCTACAGGCTGCGGAAAAAGCTACACCATGTTATACCTGACACGCCTGCTTATGAAAAGCGAGGCATTGGAGAGCCCAACCATTGTTCTCATCACTGACCGCACCGACCTTGACGACCAACTGGCTGAGCAGTTTGTAACCGCCAGGCGATACATTGGCGACAATACTGTGGTGAGTGTGGAGTCAAGAGAAGACCTCAGGAATCTGCTGCAAGGCCGGCAAAGCGGTGGGGTATTTCTGACCACCATTCATAAGTTTACCCAGGACACCCGACTGCTGACTGACCGTAGCAATGTAATCTGTATTTCGGACGAAGCCCATCGAAGTCAGGTCAATCTCGACCAGAAAATCACAATCACGGAGACGGGCGTAAAAAAGACATTCGGTTTTGCGAAATATCTGCATGATTCTCTGCCCAATGCCACCTTTGTGGGATTTACGGGTACGCCCATCGATGCCACCCTCGATGTATTTGGCAAGGTGGTAGATGCCTACACCATGACTGAGTCGGTAAAAGATGAAATCACGGTAAGAATAGTGTATGAAGGCCGTGCGGCAAGGGTGGCTCTCAACAATACCGAGCTGGAGAAAATAGAGAAATACTATGAAGAGGCGGCCAATCAGGGTGCCAATGAATATCAGATTGAGAAAAGTAAGCAGGAAACCACCAACATGAATGCCATATTGGGTGATCCCAAGCGGCTGGAAAAAGTGGCAGAAGACTTTGTGAATCATTATGAAAAACGGCTGGCAGAGGGTGCTACTCAAAAAGGCAAGGCGATGTTTGTGTGTAGCAGCAGAGAGATCGCTTACGAATTGTTTAAAAACATTATTGCCCTGAGGCCCGAATGGAATGAAATAAGAGAAGCAGAAGAGGGTGTGGTGTTAAGCGAAAAAGACCGCAAAGAACTAAAACCCATTGAACGCCTCAAAATGGTGATGACCCGCGGCAAAGACGATGACGAAACGCTCTACAAAATGCTGGGTACCAAAGACGACCGGAAAACATTGGACATCCAGTTTAAAAATGCCAAATCCAATTTTAAGATTGCGATAGTAGTAGACATGTGGCTCACAGGGTTTGACGTGCCTTTTCTTGATACCATTTATATTGACAAACCCATACAGCAGCACAACCTGATTCAGACCATTTCGAGGGTTAACCGTAAGTTTGAAGGCAAAGACAAAGGTCTGGTGGTAGATTATATCGGCATCAAAAAACAAATGAATCTGGCACTGGCACACTACAATAAGGGTGACAAAGACAATTTTGAAGACATCAGCCAGTCGCTGATTATCGTCAGAAATCATCTGGACTTACTGGAAAGGCTATTGCACAAATTTGATTCCGGTGCCTACTTTGACAAAAAAGCCAGACCCCTCGACCAGCTGATGACCCTCAATCGGGCAGCGGAGTTTGTACAGCAAACCAAAGAAATTGAAACTCGTTTTGTGGGTTTTGTTAAAAGGCTCAAAGTCGCCTATGATATCTGTGCAGGAAGCGAAAAGCTGAAAACCAAAGAAAAAGATCAGGTGCATTTTTATCTGGCGATAAGGGCTATTATCCTGAAACTTACTAAAGGAGAGGCCCCTGATACTGAGCAAATGAATGCCAGGGTGAGGGAAATGATTAAAAATGCTTTGGAGAGTGACGGTGTGCAGGAGATTTTCAAAATGGGAGATGAAACCACCACTGAGCAAGATCTTTTTGATGATGATTATCTGGCGAAAATTGATAAAATAAAACTTCCCAATACCAGGATAAAATTGCTCTTGCAACTATTGGCAAAAGTGATTGGAGTATTCAGAAAAGTCAACAAGGTCAAAGGAGTGGACTTCAGCAAAAAAATGCAGGCTCTGGTAGAAAAGTATAATAAACGCGATGAAAACGATTTGATGAGAAGTGAGGTGTATGAGGAAATGGCCGAGGCCCTCACTCAGATGATTCTGCAAGTAAGAAAAGAATTTTCAGCCGGTGACGAGTTGGGCATTGGCTTCGAAGAAAAGGCATTTTATGACATCCTGAAAGAACTCTGTACCAAATACGATTTCACGTACCCGGAAGACAAGCTTGTCATATTGGCCAAAGCCGTAAAAGAATTAGTGGACGGTCAGGCCCGCTTCCCTGACTGGAACAAACGGGAAGATATCAAGTCAGCCTTAAAAGTAGGCTTAATCCTACTTCTGGATGAATACGGTTACCCACCCGTTGAGCGGGATGAAGTATATGTTGAGATTTTTGAACAAGCCGAGAATTTTAAGAGGAATCAGGGGTAAATAATACTAGGAATATTTGATAAAGGAATAAATAGATATTTTAGATCGAAGATCACTTTCTTCTCAAGGGTAGCATTTTTCAAATACACCAATTATTGGAGCACCATCTCCCACAAAAGAACCTTCGAAAAAACATTCTTCTTTTCTTATGATGGATTGGGTTTTTACAAGTTAAGATAATATTAATCCTTTCCTACTGGATTAAATTCCCCCAAAGAATCCAAACCAAAAAAAATCCTTTTATCAAAAAAAACCTATTTTTGAAAAGCCTGTATCTATATTTGAATTTCGGACAAGATAAAACTCTAATTGATAACATTTTACCCTAACCCTACAAATATGCAATTAAAAATCACTGACCTCAACAAAACTTATGGCAACGGCGTACACGCCCTCAAAGATGTGAATCTCACGATTAATCAGGGGATGTTTGGCCTGCTGGGACCCAACGGAGCCGGCAAATCTTCTTTGATGCGTACCATCGCGACCTTACAGGAGCCTGACTCCGGGGAGATATTTCTGGGAGACATCAACGTGCTCACTCAAAAAGACGAAATCAGAAAGACGCTCGGCTATTTGCCGCAGGAGTTTGGGGTGTATCCAAAAGTAAGTGCGATAAACCTCCTGAATCATATTGCCGTTTTGAAAGGCATCACCAATGCTACTGAAAGGAAAAACATTGTAGAAGCTCTTTTACAAAAAACCAACCTCTGGGAGGCCAGAAAAAAAAATCTGGGCGGCTATTCCGGTGGTATGAAACAGCGTTTTGGCATTGCTCAAGCCTTACTTGCCCATCCCAAATTGATTATTGTGGATGAACCTACCGCAGGACTCGACCCTGCCGAGAGAAACAGATTTTTGAATTTACTTTCAGAATTAGGCGAAAATACCGTCGTGATTTTATCGACCCATATCGTGGAAGACGTAAAAGAGCTATGCTCTGACATGGCTGTGTTTAACAAAGGCGAGGTGCTGTTTAAAGGCAGTCCTGATGAAGCCCTCAGCGGCATCGCAGGCAAGGTTTGGACCAAACGCATCAGGAAAGACGAACTCAACGAATATAAAGCCAACTTTAAAGTGATTTCTGAAAAACTCATTGGCGGTAACCCTGTCATCAATGTTTTGGCTGACCAAAACCCTGATGGCACATTCTCTCCAATCGATGCCGATCTGGAGGATGTTTATTTCTCAAAAATATTTTTGCAATAGAAAAAAACCAACCCTAAAACTCTTTAAAATACTATGTTAAAAGAAATCATTAGATTTGAGTTTTTTTACCGAAAAAACCGACCTGCTACCTATATCTATTTTGGAATATTATTCCTGCTTTGTTTTGCGGCGGTCACCTCCAAGTATGTTACGATTGGTGGCATCGCCGGAGGGCAAATCAAAGAAAACTCGCCTTACAACCTGGCTTTCATGACCATCATCATGACGTTCTTCTTCACGTTTATCGCCTCCGCCATCATGGGAGTGGCCGTTTTGAGGGATTTTGAACATAAGACCGAATCTCTGATGTTCAGCACCACCATGTCAAAGTTTGACTATCTCATTGGCAGGTTTTTGGGCTCATTCATCATCATGGTGCTTATCTATTGCTCCATTTGGCTGGCTTTCATGACGGGCTATTCTATCGGTAAGTTTCTCCCCTGGGATCCTTCGTGGAAAGAAAAAGAAATGCTGGCCTTCGATGCCTGGTCTTATTTCCAGCCATTTATCGTTTGGGGCATTAGTAATTTGTTTATTCAGGGAGCGATATTTTTTGCTGCGGGGGCATTGAGCCGCTCGACTATCGTCATATACACCCAGGGTATTATCCTTTTTGTATTGTATCAGGTGTCAGATACCTTATTGAGCGACATCGATAACAAAACCTTATCGGCTATGCTCGACCCGTTTGGGGTGCGGGCATTTAGTATCTTCACCGAATATTGGACTCCTGCTCAAAAGAATTCCCAGATAGTACCGCTTGGAGGAGTTTTACTCTGGAACAGATTGGTATGGTGCGGCCTGGCCCTATTGATTTTGATAGGCACCTATTATTCCTTTAGCTTCAATGTGGTCAGAAATACGCTTTTCAAAAGAAAAAATAAAAAGGAGGAAAACATAGAGAAAATAAAGCCGGAGCTGGTTAAGATACCGTCAGCGATGCAGTTCTCCGGCTTCGCCACAAGTCTTTCACAAATGTGGACACAGGCCAGGTTTTACTTCAGAATGGTCATCAGAGAAGTGCCATTTATCGCCATTGCATTCGTGGGGGTGGTTCAAATCATCGTGGACTCGTTTTATTTCGACAAAATGTACGGCACCAGCTCCTACCCTATTACGGCCAATGTGATTGGTATGTTAGATGGCTTCGATATGTTTTTCCTGATCATCATCGTGTTTTACTCCGGTGAGCTCATCTGGAAAGAACGAATCTCCAACATCCATCTGATTATCGACGCCACGCCTGTAAAAGACTGGGTAAACCTCAGTGCCAAATTCATCGGAATGATGCTCATCAATCTGAGTATCATGCTTTTGCTGATCCTGATGGGTGTGTTGGTGCAGGCGGCACATGGATACTTTAACTTTGAGTTGTCATTATACTTTAAGTCGATGTTTACCAGCACCTTGTCTTTTGTGTTGCTATATACCTTGCTTTCATTTTTTGTACAGGTGATGTCCAACAACAAATTCATTGGCTTCGCCATGATGTTTGTGTTCTTTTTGGTTACCTTCTTTTTGGGAGCTGCGGGCATTCAGCATCCACTGTTTATGTTTGGCAGTGGTCGCCTGGGCAGTTATTCCGACATGAATAAGTTTGGGCATTTTGTAACGTCATTCTCGTGGTTAAAGCTCTATTGGTTCTCCATGGTAGTGGTTTTCTTTGTGCTTTCGGTGGTATTGTCGGTGCGTGGCTCAGAGTCATTGATGAAAACCCGGTTAAAAGTGGGCAAACTCAGACTGACCAAACCGGTATTGACCTTCGGCATCTTCGCCCTGATTTCTACCTTACTCACAGGTTGTTATGTTTTTTACAATACCAACAAAATCAACAAATACCAAACCCGGGAAGAAGCAGAAAAGGAACAGGTAACCTATGAGCAATTGTTGAAGAAATTTGAAAAGCTTCCTCAGCCCAAAATCGTGGATGTAAATCTGAAAGTGGAGATATATCCTTCGACCCGCGACTTTACCGCTGAAGGCTACTATTGGCTTAAAAACAAAACCGACCAACCCATCAGCGATATTCATATCCAAAACGATGTGGAACATAAGATGAAGCTCGATTATCTGAAATTTGAGGGAGGTGCCAAAGCAAACCGGAAATATGAAAAACAGGGCTATATCATACATACACTCAATAAACCTTTGGCCTCGGGCGATTCTGTAAAAATGTCGTTCAAGACCATATTTGAGACCAAAGGCTTTGTGGCAGGTACCTCCAATACCAATGTGGTGTACAATGGCACTTTTTTCAATAATACCTATTTCCCTTCCATAGGCTACAACAATGGCTATGAAATTGGCGAGGACGATACCCGAAGGAAATATAAGCTGAAGGAAAAAGAAAGAATGATGGAACAAAACGACCCTATTGGCCTATCGCAAAGTCTTTTTGGGGATGATGCCGACTACATCAGATTCGAAATGGTGATTGGTACAGAAAAAGATCAGACGGCCATTGCTCCGGGTTATTTGCAAAAATCATGGGAAGAGAAAGGTAGGAAATACTTCCATTACAAAATGGACGTGCCTATGTGTAATTTCTACTCCATAGTTTCGGCCAAATACAAAGTTAAGAAAGACAAATGGGTAGCACCGGATGGTAAACCGGTGAGTCTGGAGATCTATTACAACAAAGGGCATGAGTATAATCTGGACAAAATGATGTCCAGTATGAAATCCAGTTTCGATTATTTCTCGAAGAATTTTAGCCCATACCAATACCGCCAGATGCGGATCATGGAGTTTCCAAAATATGCCGACTTTGCACAATCTTTTGCCAACACGGTTCCTTTCTCTGAGGGCATAGGATTTATTCAAAAAATATCTGACCCTGACCAAGACCTCGACATGCCTTATTATGTAACGGCACATGAGCTTGGGCACCAGTGGTGGGGGCATCAGGTGGCCGAAGCCAACGTAAAAGGCAACGCCATGCTCTCCGAAACTCAGGCTCAATATTCGGCCTTAATGGTCATGAAACACGCCATAAAGCCGGCCATGATGCAGAAGTTTCTGAAATACGAACTCGACCGCTATCTAAGAGGTCGCTCCAGCGAACGGAAAAAAGAACAGCCACTCAACATGGTAGAAGGCCAGGGTTATATCCATTATCAAAAAGGCTCTCTGGCCATGTTTGCATTGCAGGATTATATTGGTGAAGATAAGGTCAATCTGGCACTGAGAAACTTCCTCAAAGACTGGCAGTATCCGGGTCCGGATTCGAAAAACAAACGATACCCTACCAGCAATGATCTTTTGGGATACTTCAAAGCTCAAACTCCGGACTCTCTGAAAAACATCATCACCGACATGTTTGAGACGATAACACTTTTTGAGAACAAAACCGAGAAGGTAGAATACAAGGCACTGAAAAACAAGACTTATGAAGTTAAAATCACTACCTCCAGCGAGAAATTCAGGGCCGACAGTTCGGGTAATGAAAAACCCATCGCCATCAACGACTGGATAGATGTGGGTGTGTATGGAGAAGACATCAAAGGTGAGCCCAATCTGCTGTATTTGCAAAAGCACAAGGTAAATAAAAAGGCCAATACTTTCACAATCATCGTGAAAGAGAAACCCAAAAAGGCAGGAATAGACCCTATCAACAAACTGATAGACAGACACTCTGACGACAATACCAAAACCGCCGAGGTAGCAGAGAAAGGGGTTTAAAGATTTCAGGATGTTTTGAAAAACTACTTTTCTTCTAATACTTTAAAAAAACAAAAAGTCTCCTAATTGGGGACTTTTTGTTATATAAGTATTCAGAAATCACCAAACTATTAATCATTAGGAAATGAAATTTAAAGTATATTAATTGTAATTTAGAATTAAACCAACCTCCGAATCACTCCACCCATTTGCCTACAATATCCAGCACAGACCGGTCTATCCTTCCGTCCCGGTTCTTTCTTGGGCTCACGCATCTTACACCTTCGGTATGCTCATTCCAGGAATATAAAATCATATATTTCACCTTACTGGGATGGGCGGCGATGAAGTCTCTGGCCGATTTCATTTGCTTATCATTTTCGCTGTCAGTGGCCATATACCCGGTGGAGTTATGAAACATAAAATTATAATCGGCCTGTTTGCCGTTGATAGGGCTGGAATAAACACCAAGGTTGGTAAAACTGATAGTTACATTTAGTCCAAGGTCCATTTTTGGAAATTTAAGATATCTACTCCATTCTTTGGCTTCATCTTCCATGATAAAGGCATGATCTCTTCTGCCTACAAAAGCACCGTTCCAGGTACCATATACAGTCGAAGCATCGAGTTTGTTCTGATACACCACCAGGGCTTTTTCGCTGGCCCAATCATTGTTTTGGTAAGAAGAATAGGTTTTGCAACCACATTTGTTTTCCACAGCCCTGAGGAATTGGATTTGCCCGGGTATTTCGTTCTTATTCCAAACTGCCAAAATTACCAGTGGTTTCCCATCGATTTTCTGATACCAGTCTTGTTGAAAAGCCCAAACAAAATGATCGATGATACGATCTTCCATGGCTACCAGTTCGGTAATGTATGCAGCTTTCATACCTTGCTTATCGGGCAGATCAGCAAATTGCCTTCTGGCATAACTTTGCATGGCCTCATCTGGATAATAGTTAAAGGCCCAGAAATCAATGCCGGCACTGCGGGCATAATTTACCTCCTGTTCCATTATTCCGGGTCTATCACCCTCAAACTTTACATTGCTCACTCTGTTTTCTACTTCGAGAGCATAGCCATTGTCTTTGTTGTAAAATGGGAATTCCAGAGTTTCAGGCTCAGTAAAAGTCGAAAACCATGGTGCATAATCTTTGGTTTCGGGCGTATTAAATGCTCCCCTTAAACCCGGAAGAATACCGCCTGTGCTACTCCAGCTGTCCCACCTGATTACGCCCACAGGGATTTTAATTTTGTCGCTTATTACCGGAGGTGTAATTTCCGGATTGTTATCCTGATTGCCGTTGGCGGCTACAAACTTGTTATTATCATTATAAATCCGCCATTCTATATTGACTGGCTTTCCGGAACCTACAGTTCTTTTCAAATATCTTCCCGACCACCTGCTAAACAAAAAGTCGGATTGTTCGACTAATTTTTCTACAGGCGGATTATTGGGTTTTACTAACGTATCAAGCGAAGGATGTTGTGCAGCCAAATTAAATTCCATCAAAATAAAAAGCAAAAACACTCCTGTTTTGGAGAGTCTTGTATATATGCTTGTCATTTGAGGTTTCATTTGGACTTATTTTTTCAGCAAAAACTAAAATGAATTTCTGTTTAAAATATTGATTCGAAAAAAAGAAGTCCCAAATATCGATAGACCATATAGCACGAGATAACCCCAGGTTTTAAATTGAAAAACGGGATGATTTTCGATAGAAGAACAAATACTTATTTTTTTATAAATCAATTTACGGAATATTATTAAAGCACACTTTTTGGCAAAATTAACACAATCAGCCTGATAATCAAACTCTTGTTTATTAACTTTAATATATAGAACAAAGGTCGTGCCAAAATGTATCATATTGGAACTATAGCTGAATCCGAGTGTGTTTTTTCTGATATCTTCATTTTTCCTGAAACAACCTTTTTCCTCTTTCTAAATTGAAACAAAATAAGCCTCAACTTAAAGCATATTTTGTGTATTCGGGTGGGTTTTCATACATTCGTAAAATAAAATCACCCCGGAAATATTTCATTATCGTTTCCGGTTTCAATTAACACCAATCATGAAAAAAATAAGCCTTGCCATTCTGGTTGCTTTTACCTTGAATTCATGTCAAACCACAGATGCCGACCAGGTCGTTGCTATTGACAAAAAATTTTCGATTTCACTCCCTTCTTATCTTTCAAAATCGACCGATCTTAATCCCGATGCCTCCCTGGAATACCAAAATATGGTTAAAGAATTTTATGTGATTGTAATCGAGGATTCTAAAGAAGAAATGAAGAAATCTTTGGAAGAAAACCAACTTACCGGGCAGTATTCTAATGACATAAACGGTTATGCCAACCTCCTGATGCAGGGATTTGAACAAAAGATTAAAATCTCGCATAAAGATCCATTGGTGGACACTGTAGTAAATAATATGCCCGCCAAACACCTGAGGATTTCGGGAAAAGTGGATGGAATAGACGCATACTATTCGGTAGCATTTGTGGAAGGCAAAAATACCTATTATCAGGTGATGGCCTGGACTACAGCTGCCAAAGAAAAACAATATTCTGAAAGAATGACCAAAATAATTCATTCATTAAAAGAGCTTTAAAAACAATTATTTCTTATTTTATCTTGTCGAACCATCCTGCCTTTTATATCGAATCCGAAGAAATCGGGCTTTTGCCACTTAGTTACGAGCAATTGTGTCTTTATGGTCAGCCTGACCTCATGGCCAAATCACTGGGTCTGAGAAACTGCCTGATAAAATGCGGGGAACCATTTGATGCGGCATTTGATGATGCCCTGGAAAATTTCTGGAAACCCATGTGCGAGGAAAACCCTGATGATTTCCAATGGTTTACCAACTGGCTCATTGTTTTAAAAAGTGAAAATACCGCAATTGGGGGAATCGGCCTGTCGGGAAAACCGGATGAATGGGGAGAAACCGAAACGGGTTATGCTATTGATATTCATTACAGGGGAAAAGGTTATATGACCCAGGCTTTGGCTTTAATGTGTAAATGGTTTTTTGAACAGCAAAATGCCAGTTCTCTGAAAGCACATACATTTCCTGATGGAATTATCTCCCAAAAAACGCTGATCAAAAATGGATTCCTGCTTATTGGCCCTGAAGTTACTGAGGATGGAGAGGTGCTGCTTTGGCGAAAGAAGAGCATTTAAGCACTAAAGCCATTGGTACTTTTATCCAATAGATAGTATATTTGAAATTCAAACCCTATCTAACCCTTTAAATGGACTATATTAACAATAAAAAAATCTGGAACGCCTGGTCGATGTATGATTGGGCCAACTCGGTTCATAATCTGGTAATTACCACCGTCATTTTCCCGATGTATTATCATGCCACTGCTGTGGGGAAAGATGGCGGAAACATGGTGGAGTTTTTTGGTTTTGAGGTAAATAACAATTCACTTTACAGTTATTCGATATCTGCGGCGGCACTTTTGCTTGTCTTTTTGTCACCTATACTTACCTCTATTGCTGACTACTCAGGAAGGAGGAAGTTTTTCATGAAATTTTTCTGTTATCTCGGTTCTTTTGCGGTGATGTACTTTTATTTTTTTACGAAAGGAAACCTCAACAGTACCATGATAGCATTTTCGCTCTCGATCGTTGGATGGGGAGGTAGCGTGGTATTTTACAATTCGTTTATTCCGCAGATTGCAACCGAAGAAAACTTCGATAAATTGAGTGCAAGGGGATTTGTTTTCGGATATGTAGGTAGCGTATTGTTGCTGGTTTTCAATTTGTTGATGATTTTAAAACCCGAACTTTTTGGTTTGACAAAAGCCGATACGGAATCAGGTCTAACTTCGCGTATTTCGTTTCTGACGGTAGGTATTTGGTGGCTGGGTTTTGCTCAGATTCCATTTTATTATTTACCCAAAGACCGAAGTAAACCCTTCGAAGCCAAATGGATTAAATCAGGCATTAAGGAACTTAAGAAAGTGGTTTTGGAAGTAAAATCCAATAAACTTTTAACCAAATTTCTGACGGCCTATTTCACTTATTATCTGGGTGTTATGACGGTAATATATGTGGCCACTTTATTTGCCCAGGATGAACTCAAAATTCCACGCGACGGCCTTATCGCTACGCTTTTACTGATTCAGTTGGTGGCGATTCCCGGCAGTTATCTTGCTTCTTATTTATCAAGATTATTTGGAAACTCCATCGCTCTCAGGATCGAAGTTTTGATCTGGCTTTTGGTGCCCATCGGTGCATATTTCACTACCACGGCAGAGCAATTCTATGTGATTGCTGCGATGGTGGGTCTGGTAATGGGTGGTATTCAGTCTCTTTCCAGAAGTACTTTTGCCAAGCTTATCCCCGAGGACATCAGTCATACAGCCAGTTATTTTTCATTTTATGATATTCTGGAAAAAGGTTCTATCACGGCAGGTACCTTTATATTTGGATTAATCAATGCCCTCACAGGTAGCATGCGGAATTCTATTTTATTCCTTGTGGTGGTGTTTGCAATAGGATTCCTTTTGCTTTTGAGATTACCGTCAAAGCATGTATATCATCAGGAGAATTAATGAACAAGTAGATAAAGAATGGTAAACGTGCTGATTTTGAGGAATTTCATTTCTAAGAAGACTGAAAATTTTAATATTTTGCTAAAAGAATATTTATCAGAACTGGAAATAAACGGGTGGGAAAGTTTATGTAAAATCAAAACGATTGTTTTATCATGAATTATTTGATTACCGACCTCAACATACAGCTCAACGGGCATAAATTTGGCTTTATAAACAATCTGCTGCTTTATGCAGAAAAACTCAGCAATGATAATCAGTTTTATTTTTTAACCAATAATTCCGAAGATTTTGAATTAAAATCAGAAAAAGAACATATTAGAATTATCAAACTCTCTGAGGTTCAAACTGCTGATATAAATGCCCAAAAAAGAGCATCCATAAAGTATTGGACACAATGGAAATATATCAAATCTATATCTGAAGACTTAAAGATTGACAAAGTTATTTTGCTTGAATTTGATCTGTATCAAATCGGTATTGCTTTAACAAGATTTAAATTTTCAGTTTCGGGTATATGGTTTAGACCCTACCACCGAATGCAGCCCGAAAACCAAAGCATTCAGGCCAAATTGAATTATTTTAAGCATCTCATTCAGAAAAAAGCAACATTTATTCCTTCACTACTAAATCCCGGTCTTAAAGAAGTTTTTGTTTTGAATGATGAAAATGTAAAATCTTACTTCGGTCTTTTGTCCAAAAAGTTATTTTACCTGCCTGACCCTGTGTTTTGTTATGAGCAAGAGGAAAATTTTGACCTAAGAAAAAAGTTTAAAATCCCGGACAACAACCTGATTCTGTTGCAGTTTGGCCACATGGAAGAAAGGAAAAATAATGAGAATATCATAAAAGCTCTGAAAAGTATTCCCAGCGAAATCGCGAAAAACATTACATTGCTTTTGGTAGGAAAATTCGTCGCAGGGTATGAGCAGAAAATAAAATCCATGATTTCTGAAGATACCGGATTTCAATTAATCACCTACGATCAATATATTTCTGATCAAGAAATGGAGGCCACATTTGCCCAGTCAGATGTGATTTTGAGAATGAATCTCAATTTCTTTGGCTCAAGCGGCGTGGTGGGAATAGCTGCCGCACACCAAAAGCCGGTCATAGTTTCCAATAATGGCGTGATGCACGACCAGGTAATGAAATATGGTCTTGGCAAAAGTATTGCTCCGGAAGACACAGAAGGTATCAAAAATGCAATTTTGGATTATTATAATTTTCCTGAAAAAAGAAAAATAAATGGCATTCCCTATTTAAACAGCCATAGTGCAGAAGCTTATGCAAAAACACTATTCGGTCTTTGAAATCGCCTGATTGACTTTGTTGAGCCAAAGCTGTTGTCCTGCACAATTCCAGTGTGAGTCGCCTTTCAAATAATAATCTCCTGATTCAAATTCTTTCAAAACAGAAATTACCGGCATTTTCAAATCGGGGTTATGCTCAATCCTGGCTATCAGTTGGTTGTAATGACCTAAATCTTTTCCATAGCGGGTGGTTTTGTTAGGAATAATACTCAGATAGACCTCATCAAATCCCAGTTTCAGGTATTTTTCGTAGGTTGCATTGATGTTTTTCACCATATTTTCGATCTCTTTATCAGAGACTTCATCGAAATTGGAGCTCACCCCCGGGTCGTTGTCGAGATAATACAAAATCTGTTTTTCGTCGCTTGACAATTTTACTTTTTCATCAACACGCCCAAAAACCTTATGATTTAAAGCAGCCTTCCATTCTTTTATTTTCATAATAAAATCGAAACCAAACAATGCCGCCTGATGCAGCTCTTCGCTGTAAGGCACCTTAAGGTCTATCATTTTATCAGTAAAGCTCTTTTCTTCACGTAATTCTTTTTGCAAAGCTGTAGTATCGAGATTGCTCCAAACAGTAGTAAAACGCTCTCTCAAATGCCTCTCCACGGTTTCTATCACCAATATTTTTCTGCCATTGGTAAGTTTTAAAGGCTCATTGGGCTTAGCAACCTCAAACCTTTGATAATTTTTCGCCAGGAAATCTTCCGCCCCGATTCTTCCTTCTTCCGTAAAACTATCCCCCGCCAAATACAAAGTTGCATCGGTATGATTAGCGATTTTGAGAGATTCGCATTTGGCACTGGACTCTTTAAACTGTTCCAGATTAGACAAACGATACAAATCGCCATACCGGTAATCATCTTTTAGGATTCCTTTTTCATAAAGGTATTTGGTGGTAGTTTTTGAACATCCCAAAAACCAAAGAAATCCAAAGAATAGTAAGGCCGAATATTTTAAAATATCTTTCATCAAAACTGAAAATAGATAAACTGGTTAGACGTAAAAATACCCAGGAAATAACTTAAAATGAGCAATCCGGCAAACTTAAAATAAAATGACGGAGTATGCTTTGTTGAGATTTCTTTTACATAAATATCTTTTAAAAATAATATCAAAATCAAAACCCAACTAAACAAAAATTCTGCTTTTGAGAACGGCATTTCGAATCTTGAGAAATCATCCAAAGTGATTATTTTGGTCAAAATAACTCTCGCATTTCCCAGCCCTTTCGCCCTGAAAAACACCCAGGCAATTGTCACCAAAACGAATGTGGTTATTACCGACAAAAGTGGGATTTCTGGAAATTTTATTGAAAAATATTTCTTTCTGATAATGGCAAATACAAGATAAAAGCCATGTAAAAAGCCCCAGATGATGAACGTCCATGCAGCCCCATGCCATAACCCACTTACTGTAAACACAATGAGATAATTAATGTAGAGTCTCATCTCCCCTACCCGATTACCACCCAGTGGGATATAAAGGTAGTCTTTAAACCAGGTAGAAAGCGATATATGCCACCGCCGCCAGAATTCAGATATACTTTTTGAAAGATACGGTGCATCAAAATTGGTCATAAGCTTAAAGCCCATGGTCCGTGCCGCTCCTATCGCAATGTCGGAATAGCCTGAGAAGTCACAATAAATCTGAAAAGCGAAAAAGATAGTGGCGACCAGCAAAGTTAAACCCGAAAATGCAGTGGGGTTATCATAACAGTAATCTACCATTACCGACAGGCGATCAGCGATTACCACTTTTTTAAAAAGTCCCCATGCCATCATCATAAGACCCGCTTTGATATTTTCAAAATTGTATTTGATGTTGGTATGAAATTGAGGAAGCAAATTTTGCGGACGTTCAATAGGACCAGCCACCAATTGTGGGTAAAACATTACATATAAGCTATATATGACAAAGTCCTTTTCGGGTTTTTGGTTTTTCCTATATACTTCAATCGTGTAGCTCATGGCCTGAAATGTATGAAAAGAAAGTCCGATCGGGAGTTCCAAAGCATAGTCAGGGAGTGGATTTTGTATTCCCATTAACCCCAGCAAAATCGAAAGGTTATTATTGAGAAAATTCCAGTATTTAAAAAACGCAAGGAAGCCAATATTAGAAATCAGACTCAGAATCAATAACCATTTTCGCTTTTTACCTTCAGTTTTGGCAATCCATATTCCCGCAAAATAATCCACCACTATGGTGACCAAAAGAATGAGAATATATATAGGCTTGAAAACCAAATAAAAATAGGATGAAGCTAGCAGCAGCAACCAAATACGCCCTCTGTGCCTAAGCTGAAAATAGATTATGGTTACGACTATATAAAAAAGTACAAACTGTAAGGAATTGAAAAGCATATTTTGCTTCAGTAAATTATTTGGTTACCCAAAAATAGTACATCAAGTTGAAAAAAGGATGCGATTTACGATTAATTCGATTGACGATTAATTCGATTGACGATTGATTCGATTGACGATTTACGATTAATTAGATTTATGATTTTTTTATTGAAGAGTTTTATGAAAGAAAATGCAATCTCACAGAATTTCACTGGAACATCCGCTCAATAGCTGATTATTATTCAAATAACTTGATATTTTCACTCCCAACCAGTTACCACAATACTCAATATCGCCACCCAGTTCTGGCAACCCGGCACTCGCAACACGCACCCAGGCACATTTTTGATATTTAAGATTCACTCATTCCTAAAAACAAATTTCGTAATTTTGCAAAAAAAAGAGCGTCTTGAATCAATTTGAAAGTATTTGTGCGTTAGCAACTCCTCAGGGAATCGGAGCCATAGCTGTTATCCGTGTTTCAGGTATCGATGCAATTCAAATTGTGAATAAGAATTTTCAGGGAAAAGATCTCAACAAAGTACCGGGTAACACAATCCACTTTGGATTAATCAAAGATGGCGAAGTGATCATTGATGAAGTCTTGGTAAGTGTATTCAAGACCCCAAAGTCCTTTACAAAAGAAGATTCCATTGAGATCAGTACGCATGGCAGTGATTTTATCGTAAAAAACATTCTCCGACTCCTCATCAAAAATGGCTGTCGCATGGCTCGTCCGGGAGAATTTACCCAGCGGGCATTTCTTAACGGACAGTTTGACCTTGCTCAGGCGGAGGCCGTGGCTGACCTTATTGCAGCGGATTCAGAAGCTTCTCATAAAATTGCGATCGAACAGTTGAGAGGTGGTTTCTCCAAAAAATTAGCCTTTTTGAGAGAAGAGCTGATTCATTTTTCAAGCCTGGTTGAACTCGAGCTAGATTTTGGCGAAGAAGACGTGGAATTTGCCGACCGCGATGATCTGAAAAATCTGATTTTCAAGATTTTGAACCAAATCAACCCGCTGATTGATTCCTTCGAAAGTGGAAATGCCATCAAAGAAGGTATTCCGGTGGCCATCATTGGAGCTCCTAATGCAGGAAAATCAACTCTACTTAACGCACTTCTCAACGAAGAAAAAGCCATTGTAACCGAAATCGCCGGTACAACCCGCGACGTAATCGAGGATATTTTGTATATCGGAGGGCAAAAATTCAGGTTTATTGACACTGCTGGAATCCGCCACACCACTGATAGGGTTGAAACTATCGGAATCGAACGATCCAAAAAAGCCCTTCAATCGGCCAAAATTGTGCTAATGTTGTACGACAATATCGGAGATCTTGAATATATAAGGCAAGTTTTGAAAGATAATCCTACTGACAGCAAGGTAATTTGGGTGAAAAATAAAATTGATATTCAGGAAAATCAATCTCCTTATGATTCTGATATTTTGGGTGAAAAAATTTCCATTTCAGCAAAAGAAGAAGTTGGAATTGAAGAACTGAAAAATAAAATTGTAAGCATTTCAAAACTTCAGGCTTCGCAGGATACCACCATTAGCAATTTGAGGCATTTTGAACATCTCCAAAAAACCAAAGAAGCTCTGGAACAAGTGCTAACCGGCCTCGATATGGGTGTTACAGGTGATTTTCTGGCTCAGGATATCCGCCTGGCCCTCCATCATCTGGGCGAAATCACCGGCCAAATCACCACCGACGACCTCCTCGCCAATATCTTCGGGAAGTTTTGTATCGGGAAGTAGTTTCAAATTTAACTCATCCAGCCTTTTTCAGCTTGCTGTATATATTCGTACAAATCAATAGTGCTAATATCTTCAAAAAGATAATCCAACAAAAACTTGTCCCCCACCAACAACTCAATAGCAGTTTTGTCATTCCCAAATTCATAGGCACCTTTCCGCCATAACTTTTCAGGCTCCATGAACCGGCTGGTTTCCTTTAACAATATCAACCCAAAAAGCAGGGAGTGAAATATGGGATTTGTAACATGAATCTGAAATCCATTGCAAATTTTGTTGGCATGCTTATGGAATGTTGGGATAAATTTCAGTGGCCTGAGTGCCCAGCTATCATTTAGTTCCGTCATCTTGCTGGAGGTTTTTTCAATGTTTTTCCTGATAATTTCCAAATCTTCAAACCTCAAATCGGGTGAGCCAAATATCTGAAACGGAAGTGTAGTGCCTCTTCCCTCACTCATTGTGGTGCCTTCAACCAGGCACATGCCAGTATATATGCGACAAGTTTCGGGAGAAGGGATGTTTGGAGAAGGTTGAATCCAATTTTTTTCTGAAAAAGAAATCTTAAAAAGCTCATTCTTGTTTTTTGTTTTTTCTTTTAGCCATTTGGTCACTTCAAACAAACTAAGCCCGTAGCAATGCGGAAGTCCGGCAACACCAATAAATGACTGATACACTTCCTGTAGCGGTGTGCCTTCTATTTTTCCAATATTGGGATTAGGCCTGTCTACAACAAACACCGGAATATCTATCTTATTGATTTTTAGCGTTTCAAACAAATAAAAAATGCTGGTTATATAAGTAAAATACCTTACTCCAATATCCTGAATATCAATTACAATGCAATCAGTATCCAATAATTTAAACGGAGGAAATCTTAGACTATGGTGTTTGTTGGAGCCGTACACCGACACAAACTCAGCACCCGGATTAAGCCTTTGGTAATCAGAGGTATTATCGAGCGTAACCTGATCTTGCAATTCCGAGAAAAAACCATGCTCTGGCACAAAAACCACCTTTAGTTTTTTACCTAATAGCTCTATCAAATATTTGTTTTCCGAAAAATAATAGGATGTCTGATTGGCCAGTAAACCAATGCTATTGAAACCTTGTAATTCTTTAAAACTATTCTTCATGTTTGGTACTTATTTCAGCAGTTACTATTCTCAATCCATCAGACACTTGCTGTAATAACCATTTAAAAAGTTTATTTTTTGAGTTTACTTCTGGTTGCGTATCCATGGCCTCCCTGAAAGTGGAGAAATTTAAGTTGGTTCCCTCAAAGACTACCAAAGGATACCCCGATTTTTGAAGTAAAAAATTAAAAATCACGAAAGCTACCCGTTCATTTCCAACCGAAAAAGGTTTCATGATCAATATCTTATACACCAATTCCATAGCAAGCAATAAAGGTTGATTAAACTTTTGGTTAATGAGGTAGAAATTCTCAATTTCATCAAAGTCAGGAAAAACCGAATTCGGATTATCAAAAAGACTGTGACGTTGTATTTCAGAATCAATAGCCCTAAACTTTCCCGCATAATCCTCGTCAACCTTTTCATACAATTCTTTGTGTACTTCTTTGAGAAAATCCAGACTAAATTCGCGGTTTTTCAATTTTCCCAGACTGACATTTTCAATCAAACTTTTTAGATTTTTCAAAGTCAGATATTGAGAGAATGTCAAACTTCCATCTACACTTCCATCGGTCAAAAACTCTGTTAACTTTTCTTTGGGGGAGTTAATTTTTAACCAATAGGCAGCTTCGATCACATATTCAATGACCAATCTCTTTCTGATTTCATCTGCTTTGGTTGCTTTTTTTGCTGCTAACTGAAGCCATTTTTTCAGTTTTGGTTCAAGTTTGGCTGTTTTTTTAATAAACTCTTTGTTATCCAGTGAATTCAGACCTGAATTTTCCAGTTTCATTTCCTCAACTCTGTCCATGGCTTTTTGCAAAACTGATTTTGGATCACTAAAAGCTTTTAACTCCAAAACAATTTTTGCAATAGCAAACTCCAATTTCAGAACCTCTAATGGAATTTTATATGAAATTGATAACAATAGGAGACTTTTTTCAGGAGGAATTCTTCCTCCGCTTTCATATTTTGACAAAAGAGCCATATCAATTCCCGTACTTTGAGAAATCTCTTGTAATTTTAAGCCATATTGTATTCTCGTGTATTTCAGAAGACTATCCATTGTAGTTTTTTTCAAAAAACAAATCTAAACATTGATATTGAAATATGCATTTTTGTATAAAATAATATGTTTGACAAAAAAATTCTAATCGAAATCGTAACAGAAGATATGCCCTTTGGAAAATATAAAGGAACTATTCTAGCTGATTTACCGGTGAGCTATCTGGAATGGTTTCTCAGAAAAGGCGGCTTTCCTCCCGGGAGATTGGGGCAACAATTGGCTACGGTTTTTGAAATAAAATCCAATGGTTTGCAGGAAATCATCACCAATTTAAAAGCCATCAGCAGAGCAAAACCCCAGGCCAGGGCATGAATAGCACCGAAGGTCAGACCTAAAAACTATCTAAAAAAACAAAAAAAAGAAATGTCAGAAAAACTCGAAGATGCTCATAAGTTTAAACTTTGGAAAAGTAATCTTGAATTAAATGGCCTTAAAATCAACGCCATTGAAGAAAAATACACCCGCCGTCGATATAATGGGGAAGTACTCTTTTCGCTCCTTATGCTCGATGCTGAAACGCCTGAAGGAGACAAAATCCCTCCGGTTTGCTTCCTTAAGGGTGAAGTTGTAAGTATATTGATTAGCCTAATTGACGAGCTTACCAAAGAAAAATATCTGATTCTGGTTAAACAAAGAAGAATTGCCGAAGGAGGCTTTACCTATGAGCATCCAGCCGGAATGGTGGATGGAACTATAACACCAGCTCAAATTGCTCTTCAGGAAGTGAAAGAAGAAACGGGAATCGAAATTACTCCCGGGCAACTTTTTCCGCTGCAAAACGGCACCCGGCTATTTCCCAGCACAGGTACCAGCGACGAATGCATGTACTTTTATTTTTGCGAGTTGGTTTTGCCCAAAACAAAAATTGATGAACTGAACAATAAAAATATGGGCACTGATTATGAGTTTGAGAGGATTACTACAGTAGTTTTACCTTTTCTCGAAGCTCATAAAAAAATCAATAATACCAATGGACTTTTATTGAACTATTTATATCTTAGCCACGTAAAAGATTGGGAATTATTAAAAAAACTTTGAAACCCTATTTCTGACTAACAGGAAAAATATAAAAAAATGTGACCTTATAACAGCCTGCACTGTCTGAACACAATCAAAATTCTCATTAAGAGAAAGTTGAATTTTATTACTAAATGATTCTGAGAATTTTGAGGTGGTGCGGCAATCCGATGTGAGTTTGCAGGCGGTCGGCCGCTGCCGTGCGGTTTTTTTTGGAGGGTCGCCTCTCCGATACGTTTTTTTTCGAACGGTGCCACGATTGGCAAAAATGAAGGCCCAGGCGGCAGCCGACACAAAGAATGTAATAGGTTGCTTTTCTACATTTTTAAAAAAATATGATTATTATGTAGATTTAAAGCCAATTTTCCCTTTTTAAAGTATTTAACCTTATAACAGTAAAACATTTTTGAAATAAACCTCTAAAACATGAAAACAAAGTTCTATCTATTTGCATTATTATTTTCTTCCTTGGCATGTGCCAGCAGTTCTTCTCAAAACCAAAATGCTACAGATACTACCGCAGTAGCTGACACGACCGTTTATCCGGCTAATCTTGAAGCCGATTCATTTCCTGATGGGGAGCCTGTTCACGAAACGGGCGTTTTGAAATCTGTCGAAGATAGCGGATATCCGTTTTTTACGCTGGAAATAGAATTTCCTGACCTAAAAACCACCGAAACCTTTTCTCTAAATATCACAGAGATAGAAGGTCTTGACCCTAAAAAACTTAATCTGGCGAAAGGTAAAAAAATTGATTTTACTTTTATTGTGAATGTCACCAATTCACTTTTAGATCTAAGAGAAAAAAACAATACTATTTTCCATGAAAATGAGGTATTGCTTACTCCTGAAACCAAAAAAATCACAGGAAAACTTACAGGAGCTGACCAAACTACAGATGGTGACTTGCCCGGCAAAATTACCATTACCTCAACCGATGGCCAATCGGTTGATTTTGAATATTTCATAACACCTGAGATGGTGAAATATAACAATAAAACCTTAACGGCTTTTTATGAAGAAAGAGCCCAAAATATCATTAGGGAGCTTCAGGTTCAAAAATAAAAAATAACTGCAAAAATGCCTCCCTCTTTGAATTGAAGGAGGCATTTTTTTCATGATATACTCATTTCAAGAATCTTCCTGATGTCCTCAGCAGAAATATCCCCATGTTCTCCTATTTTCTGATTCCTCTCAGCAAAACGTTTTTCTATTTCAGCAATGGTTTCCTCTCCAATACCGTAAGCAGAGGCTTTTGAAGGTATTCCTAAAGACTCAAAAAAAGCTACTGTTTTCTCAATGGCAAGTTCGGCGGTCTGATCAGCATCGGCATTGATATCCCATACCCGTTTCCCGTATTGCACAATTTTACTCAATTTCCGATCTTTTTTGTATGCCATCAAATGTGGCAAAACCACCGCAAGCGTGCGTGCATGGTCGATGCCATGGAGGGCTGTAATCTCATGTCCGATAGCATGGGTAGCCCAGTCTTGTGCTACGCCTGTGGAAATCCAGCCATTCAATGCCACAGTAGCTGCCCACATGTAATTGGCCATATCTTCATATGCTGGATTTTCTGCCAAAACTTTTGGAGCCACTTCTATTAATGTACTCAAAACTCCTTCGGCAAACCTATCCTGTATCGGGGTGTTTTGGTCAAAAGTCAGATACTGCTCCATCACATGTACGAAAGCATCAGCTATGCCATTGGCGATTTGAGTTTTAGGCAAAGAGAAAGTAGTTTCAGGATCAAGAATCGAGAATTTTGGATACAAAACCGGACTTCCCATGCCGTATTTTTCCTGGGTTTCAGTCCTTGAAATCACTGCGTAATAATTCATCTCTGAACCTGTAGCCGGCAAAGTGAGCACAGCACCAATCGGCAACGCCTCAGAGTATCTTTTGGCACCGAGTACTATATCATTCCATTCGTCATTACCTTCATAAGGCACTGCAGCTGCGATAAATTTTGTACCATCGAGCACTGAGCCTCCACCCACGGGCAATAGAAAATCAACCTCTTCCTGACGGGCAATAGCCACGGCTTTCATGAGCGTTTCATAAGTTGGATTGGGCTCGATACCCCCAAACTCAATGATTTCAAAGCCGGACAAGGCCTTCTTCACTTGTACATATACGCCATTCTTAAAAATGCTGCCACCGCCATAAGTGAGCATAATTTTATTTTTCTTATCGATTAGCTTGGGTAATTGTGCAATCGTACCTTTCCCAAAAACAACTTTTACTGGATTCTGAAATGAAAAATTATTTATCATTTTGCTATTTTATTTATCAATCTGAAATGATAACAATCCTGAGAAAGAATTAATTTTTATTTTTGGTGAAAATAAAAATTTAAAAGCATGTCCTATTGCACCTACTGCAAAACCCTCCCTGAAGGCAATCATCACAAAATATACCACGACACCCAATATGGCTTCCCAATTGACGATGACAACGAACTTTTTGGAAGGCTGATTCTGGAAATCAACCAGGCGGGGCTTTCATGGGACATCATCCTGAAAAAGCAGGAAGGCTTCAGAAAAGCTTATGGAAACTTCGAAATCAAAGAAGTGGCAGCATTTGATGAAAAATATGTCGCAGACTTACTGCAAAATCCGGAAATCATTCGTAACCGACTTAAAGTCAATGCAGCCATCCACAATGCAGGCGTAATCCTGAAACTTCAGAGCGAACACGGCAGCTTTAAAAACTGGATTGAGTACAACCACCCAAAAACTAAAGAAGAATGGGTGAAGATTTTCAAAAAAACTTTTAAATTTACCGGAGGAGAGATCGTAAACGAATTCCTGATGAGTACGGGTTACTTGCCCGGGGCTCATGACCCTGATTGTGAAACCTTAGAAAAAATCAAAAATCATGGCAAAATATGAGTTAAAAACCAAAGTTACGGATACATCAGTATTGGAGTTTCTGGAAAGACCTGAAAATGAAGCCAAATATAACGACTCCATGCGGCTCATCGAAATAATGCAGGAAGCCAGCGGAGAGGAACCCAAAATGTGGGGGCCCAGCATAATCGGCTTCGGTCAATATCATTACAAATATGCATCAGGCCATGAGGGAGACATGTGCAAAATCGGCTTCTCTCCCCGCAAAGACGCCTTTTCTCTTTACTTATATTTCGACAAAACCGAAAAACAGGAATTGCTCTCCCGCCTTGGCAAACACAAAGCCGCCAAAGGCTGTTTTTATGTCAAAAAACTTAGCGATATTGATGAAAACGTTCTGAAAGAAATGATTGAGAAGGGATTTAAATATTTTAAGATGGAGTATTGAAATCCTTTTTATTCACACTAAAATTAAATTATTAATGAAAACCATAAAAGCCATTCCAGTTTTAATAAAAGTCTACATAATTTTTTCAATTTCTGTAGGTGTTTTCTTTCAAATTATTCACCATTTCTTCATTGAAATTGAACAATTTCTGACTCCACATTTGGGATGGAATCCAGAGTCACCGTATTTAAATTCTTTGGCTTTTTCAATTTTTCTTATCAATAATAAACGTGAAAAATTAATAGATATCCTATTGATTTGTTATTCAGTCCTTTTATTTTACACTATATTTTTCAATTTGAAGTATTTGGATTTTAACAATATCAACCCTCATCCTAACCCCTATTTATCTGTAAGCAAAGACAGATTTGTTTGGGTAATTCTTCTTCCTGCCTTTTGGATTATCGGTTTTGGCCTCCTTTTCTTGAAAAGAAATATTAACAGAATTCCCCAAAAGCCAGGTAATTATTAAAAAAGCCCCCCCATCAGGAAGGCTTTCTTAATAACAATACCATAAAATAATTATCAAATCAACTTCCAACCTTCCCGATACTCACGACCTACAAACTGGTTGGCATCGTCGTAATTGGTGATTTTCATATTTCCACCATCCCAAAGGAGCTTTTTGCGACCATCAAAATCAAGACCACCATTGGTGCGTTTTTTGCCTAATTGATAGCTTCTGATGGCGAGATTCCCCATTAATACAGTCTCGGTCAACGGTCCGGAATAATCAAAAGAAGATGTCAGTCCCTGATGAATTTTCCCACCAAATCCCTCTTTCACAGCTTCACACCAGGCCACCTGATGACCATATTCCGGTAGTTTTTCATAAGGATTCTTTGTAGCATAGTCCTTTGGCATCTCCATAACCTCGCCATTGTTTTTGTAAACTTTAGGAGTCAGACCATAAGTTCCGCAGGTCATGATTCCTTTTGAGCCCATCATCATTACGCCATTTCCACTGCCATTTTCTCCGATAGAATCATTAGCTGGAATCAAATCAGGATGGAAAGGCCTGATACCTCCATCTGTCCAAATCATCTTAATATCCTTTTTATTCTTTTTACTGGCAGGGAATTTTATCTGTACATGTGACGAAGGCGGACAACCCTCAGGGATATATTCAGGCGTCCAGTCTTTGGTAAACACCTGCCCTACACTACATTCTACTTCGGTTGGGTAGCCCAGCTCAAGCACTCTGAAAGGTGGGTCAATCAGGTGGCAGCCCATATCGCCTAATGCTCCTGTACCAAAATTCCACCAGCCTCTCCACTTAAAAGGATGGTAAAGCGGATGATAATCAACATATTGTGCCGGTCCGATGAAAACATCCCAATTTTCGGCACTCATGCTTTCTGGCAGAGCAGGTTTATCTTTTGGAACTGGTATTCCTTGTGGCCACACCGGGCGGTTGGTCCATACATATACAGTATCTACCGTCCCGATCAGACCTTTTTTATGCCACTCTATCATCTGCTGTTGACCGGGGTTAGAAGCCCCCTGATTACCCATCTGGCTTACAATTTTATATTTACGGGCAGCCTCGGTGAGCATTCTGGCTTCATAAATATTGTGAGTCAGTGGTTTTTGCACATATACATGCACACCGTTTTGCATGGCCGTCATGGCAGCTACGCCATGGATATGGTCGGGGGCTGAAATAGTCACACCATCAATCTGCCCTTTCATTTGCTCAAACATCACCCTAAAATCGGTAAATTTCTTTGCATTGGGCCATTTTTCTGCAGCTCTTTTGGCCTGATTAAAATCCACATCACAAAGGGCAACCACATTATTGGCACCGTTATTATAGGCATTCAATATGTCGGACCAGCCTTTGCCACCGGCTCCTATTGATGCAAGGTTAAGTTTGTCACTTGGAGCTGTAAAACCTTTTCCGAGTACATGCCTTGGCACTATAAAAAATGAACCTGCTGCCAAAAGCCCTGTTTTCAAAAACTCTCTCCGACCATTATTTTGCTTATTATCTTTCATTTTATTTGGTTTGAATAGTAAGAACACAATATTAAGATTTTTTATTAATTATTAAAATCATTTGTTCCAAAGTATTTTCAAATCGTTTTTTTTCCGTTTGACAGACAAAAAATCCGTAATCCTACAAAATGATTTTTTCCCGATTTTGATTTGTAGATTTGTGCATAATTCAATCAAATTTTGAAATGAATAAAAAGAAAAAAGAAAAAGAGGAGTTGCCAAAAGTGCACAAAGACCTCAAAGGGTTTGACGTTACGGTCAATTCCTTTGGAGAGATACAGATGTCGTACAATATTGAAAAAATTAATGATTTTTTGAATCAAAAAGTAGAAGATAAGAAACTTAAACATTTGAAAGACGATGAGAAGTCATGAAATAGACTATAAGATTTTGGGTGAAGACATCCAGGTGGTTGAGATTGAGCTCGACACAGCCGAAACGGTAGTGGCAGAAGCCGGTTCTATGCTATATATGGAAGACGGTATCACCTTTGATACCGTGATGGGTGACGGCTCACAACCCAATCAGGGGTTTCTGGGAAAATTGTTACAAGCCGGTTCAAGGGTTTTGATGGGTGAGTCGCTTTTTATGACTCACTTTACCAACCACGGTAATGGCAAAAAGAAAGTGGCATTTGCTGCCCCGTATCCCGGCACCATTAAACCCGTGAATCTGGGTGAGATATACCAAAACACCCTGATCGTGCAAAAAGACGCCTTCCTGTGTGCAGCCATGGGTACCAGCATATCGATTCATTTCAACAAGCGATTCGGTGCCGGCCTTTTTGGTGGTGAAGGGTTTATTTTGGAAAGAATCACGGGTGATGGTCTTGCATTTATTCATTCCGGAGGTGTTGTAATGGAGAAAACGCTGCAAAACGAAACCCTCAGAATCGATACCGGATGTATTGTGGCTTTTGAACCACAGTTAAATTTTGATATCCAGAGTGCCGGCGGCCTTCGGTCCATGATTTTTGGTGGTGAAGGTATGTTTTTGGCGACTTTGAGCGGAACCGGCAAGGTTTGGATCCAATCGATGCCGATTTCAAAACTTATTCAGAGACTCTCTCCTTATGGCGGAAATGCCACCAAAGAAGGTGGAAGTATTATTGGCGGTTTGGGGAATATTTTTGAGCGATAAGAAATAAAAAGTTTATTGTCAGGCCACCCATTGAATCCGATGGGTGGTTTTTTTATTAATTCTTAATACGATTTTAGTCAAAAATGGAACAATTTTTGATAATTTTAACCTGAAGTTCAATCCCAAAACATTGCAACTCCACCATTTTTTAAAATAAAATAAAAATCAATGAAATCCCTTTTACTCACTATCGCGATTAGTTTCCATTCTTTTCTTGCATTCTCACAATTTACTCCTGTAAAAGCCGATTTCGGCAAAGTTGGCCTTGCTGATTTAAATGTGAAAAGCTATGCTATAGACACTTCTGCTAAAGCCATAACACTTTATGAAAAAGGCGAAACCAGATTTTCCTATGACGAGAACCTGGGCCTGGTATATGAAACTGAGGTTTTTGTGAGAAAACACATTCTCAAAAGCACAGCTTACGATCTGGGAGTAGTTCAAATCAGCTATTATCAGGGTTCTTTTAATGAATCGGAGAGAATCACCGATTTTGATGGCAATACATTTTGGCTGGAAAATGGAGTTGTCAAAAAAACTTCTCTAACTAAAAAAGATATTTTTGATGAGAAAAGAAGTGAAAAATGGTATAGAAAAAAAGCCACTTTCCCCAATGTAAAGGAAGGCTGTATCATAGAATATAAATACCGTAAAGTAACGCCATTAAATACCATCAACAATCCCAGAACCTGGTATTTTCAGGGTGAAATTCCAAAAATTTACAGTGAATACGATATCACAATTCCTTCACATTTATTCTATAAAATCACGATGGGTGGTTACCTTCCTCTCGCCCGCAACGAGAAAGAAGAAAAAAGAGTAAATATGGGGCATACTCAATTGGATTGTTTTGGCTTGAATTACAAATTTACAATGGTAAATGCACCTGCCTTTAAAGATGAATCATTTATCAGTACCGATGAGGATTATCTGTCAAAAATCGACTTTGAACTCACTAGTGTTTCTTTGCCAGGGCAGCCATTTAAAAATTATTCCACCACCTGGGTTGATATCGACCGCACCATGTTTGTCCATGAAAACTTCGGTATGAAATACAAAAAGGCTAATTATCTCAAAGATTTGATTAAAAAGTTTGAGGTTATCCAGGATCCGGTCGAGAGGTTAGGTAAACTCTATGATTATATGTCGAGGCAAATGGACGCTGTCGAAAACACAGGAAATTTGTTTGTAAGTGACTTAAAAAAGGTATTTGAAAACAAAAAAGGCACTCCTAATGAGCTAAATATCATGCTTGTAGCATTACTCAAAGAGTTAAACTACAACGCTACACCCGTACTTTTGAGTACCCGCGACAATGGAAAGGTACATGAATATATCCCACTTTTGGATAAGTTCAATTATGTAGTTTGCAAAGTTGAACTTGCCGACAAAACATACTTTCTTGATATTAGTGATGATCAGGTAAAACTTGGTATGCTTCCTTTCAATTGTTTAAACGGAAATGGTTTTGAAGTCAATGGAAAAGGTGGAAATTTCTTATCTTTAAATCCTTCTGAAAAATACCGTTATTTTTTATCTTCTGAAATAAATTTTAATGAGGAAAAAGGTGAAATAACCGGAAAATACGAGATGTCACATTCTGGATATTCAGGTTACAGCCAAAGAAACTCCTTAAAATCGTTGGGTAAAGACAAGTATATTGAAAATTTTAAAAGTGGACTTCCGGGTTACCAGATTTCCAATATTACACTCAAAGATTTTGACAATACTGAAAATATTGCTCTGGTTAGTTGCGATTTTAAATCAGATGAAGAACTCAACGATGAAGATTTTATTTATATCAGTCCGATAACATTTGATCAGGTAAAAGAAAACCCTTTTAAAGAGGAAAAAAGGCTTTATCCGGTAGATTATGGGTACCCGGTCGAAAAAATGGTAAAAAACCTTTTTCATTTACCTAAAGGCTATAAAGTCGAGTCAAAACCAGGAAATATTAGTATGTCAACACCAGACAAAGCCGCTTCTTTTACCTTTAATTCTACCTACGATGAAGCCCTTGGCACTTACACTGTAGTAAGCAAAATCTCACTGAAAAACCCTCTGTATTCGGCAGATCAATACCATGATTTAAAGGAGTTTTACAACAGAATAGTCCAAAAACATGCCGAACAATTGGTATTAAAAAAATTATAAAAACCACATTTTATAAGCGACGAATATGAAAACCATAATTTCCAGAGTCATACTTTTAGTGGCTATTTCTATAAAAAGTATTTTTGGGCAAATCAATCTTTCGGTCAACAAAATACCAGACAATCTGAAAGAAAATGCCGATGCTGTAGTACGATTTGACAATACGATTATCACTATTGAATCAGATTCAAAAATTAGTATTGAGAAACATTGGGCTGTCACAATTTTCAATGAAAAAGGCGAAGAACATTTTGCAGTTTTCAAAGCTTTTTACGACAAATACTCAAAGGTAAAAAAAATAGAGGGTCAAATTTTTGATGCCTCCGGGGAAAGTTTGAAAAAACTCAAAAACAATGAAATAGAGGATTTTGCAGCTTATACCTATGCTCTTGAAGTTGATGATTCGAGGCTGAAAATAGCTGCCTTTGACAAAAAAAAGTACACATATCCTTACACAGTGGAGTTTAGCTATGAGCTGGAAAATACAAATACTTTTTTCTACCCCAACTGGATACCTCAGGAATATGAATTAACGGGAGTCGAAAATGCACAGCTTATTATTAATGCTTCAGAAAATGACTTTTACCGTACTAAACAAAATCTGATTGAATCAAAAAAGTACAAAGAAGGCAAGTATTTTGTGGAAAGCTGGGAAGTAAAAAACCGACCTCCGGCAAAGAAAGAGGAATTAGTTTTCAGAGAGAATATCCCATTTGTACTTTTATCAGCAACCCGTTTCAAAATGGGGGATTTCAAAGGAACTATCAAAACCTGGAACGACATCGGAGCTTTTTATCAAAAAATAAATCAAGGTCGTGATGTGATTCCAATAGCCACTATAGAGAAATTGAAATCCTGGATAGGTAATGAAAAAGAGCCCAGAAACAAAGCAAAAAAAGTTTACGAATTTATGCAATCCCATACCAGATATTTCTCTATTAACCTTGGTATTGGCGGTTGGCAAAGTATGAAAGCCGAAGATGTTGCCACTAAAGGATATGGTGACTGCAAAGCACTATCAAACTATACCATTGCCCTCTTAAAGTCTCAAAACATCAAGGCTTACCCCGTTTTGATTTATGCCGGTGATATCAATAATCTATTTTTTGAAGACTTCCCTGATCCTTCATTCAATCATGAATTTGTATGTGTACCTATGCCAAAAGACACACTTTGGCTGGAATGCACGAGTCAAACCAACGCTGCGGGTTATATTGGTGACTTCACCGGAAACCGCAAAGGATTATTGATAAAAGAAAATTCATCGGAATTGGTGAACACTAAATTTTACCTTCCGGAACAAAACTTACAGTCAAGAAAAGCCGAAATTAAAATGGACGAAAACGGAAATATTTTTGCAAAATACCAGGCTGAATATTCCGGAATTCAACAGGAAAGCAGATTTAACGTAGCCACAAACCATACCACTTCGGAGCAAAAAGATTGGGTGATAAATAAATTAAATATCGCCAATTCTGTCATCACAGACCCCAGATTCGAAGTCATAAAGGCTGAAATTCCAGTCACCAAAGAAAGGTTTGATATAAACATCACAAAATATGGCACAACCAGTGGAAACAGATTATTTTTAAAGCCAAATATTTTTACAAAATTCATCAGTAATATTCCTGATAAACCCAACAGAGAACACGATTTATATCTGGATCCAAATGTTTTTACTTTTAAAGATTTTGATGAAATGACTTTTATCATTCCATCGGTATTCAAAATTGAGTCATTACCGAAAGAAATAAACATTAATCAATCATTCGGAACTTATAAAATAACCTATTCATTTTCAGACAACAAACTAATAATGAAGCGGGAATTGATAATGAAAGGGGGCATTTTTCCGCCCAATGAATATGCCAATCTGGTGAGCTTTATCAAGCAAATCAATAAAGCCGACCAATCAAAAGTAGTATTTGTAAAATGATTTTCAGGTAATAGCTCACACAATGTTTCCTGTTTCTCGATAAATTATTAGAGTTTTAGAATCTTTTTCAAAGCTAAGATTTATGGCTCATTCTTTTTTCTATAAAATCTAGCTAAGCACAAAAAGTTTCGGAGCTATTGGGTTTCTTTCTTATATTTGTCGCATGGAAAATTTTGTAGTATCTGCCCGAAAATACCGCCCGATTACTTTCGATTCGGTTGTAGGTCAGTCGCATATTACCACCACACTTCGCAACGCCATCAAAACCAATCAATTAGCTCAGGCGTTTCTATTTACAGGTCCACGCGGTGTAGGAAAGACCACCTGTGCCCGTATTTTGGCAAAAACAATTAACTGTCAAAACGTAAATGAACACATTGAGCCTTGTAACCAGTGTGCATCCTGCAAAAATTTTGACCAGAATGCATCGTTTAATATACACGAACTTGACGCTGCCTCCAACAACTCAGTGGAGGACATCAGAAATCTGATCGACCAGGTACGATTCCCGCCTCAGGACGGTAAATATAAAGTATATATCATTGACGAGGTGCACATGCTTTCGCAGGCTGCTTTTAATGCGTTCCTGAAAACACTGGAAGAGCCACCTTCGTATGCTATTTTTATTTTGGCTACCACCGAAAAACATAAGATTCTGCCTACGATTCTAAGTCGGTGCCAGATTTTTGATTTTAATCGTATCCAGAATAAAGATATTTCGGATCACCTGGCGGCTATCGCAGAAAAAGAGGAAATTGTATTTGAGGAAGAAGCTCTCGAACTGATTGCCCAAAAGGCCGACGGAGGACTGAGAGATGCCCTATCTATGTTTGACCTTAACGTCACTTTTTCGACAGACAGAAAGCTCAGTTATAAAAACGTTCTCGAAAACCTCCACGTTCTCGATTATGACTATTATCTCAAAATGCTGGATGCTCTCAGTGAAGGAAATATTACAGATGTATTGTTAATCTTGAATGAAATCATCGCTAAAGGTTTTGACACCCATCAGTTTATTGTTGGCCTCAATGAGCATTTTCGCAATATACTGGTTTGTAAAAACCCGGCAACCATCGATATCCTTGAGATTTCAGAAAATATCAAACAAAAATATCTGGCTCAGGCTCAAAAAGTGAGTACCAGCTTCCTGCTTTCGGCATTAAGTGTGGGAAGCCAGATTGATATCAACTACAAAGCTTCCAAAAATCAGCGACTTCATGTTGAAATCGGGTTATTGAAACTATCCCAAATCAACGCCGTATTGAATATGGGAGGTCTTCAGGATACTGAGGGCCAAAAAAAAAAGTAGTTGAAGATAGTCCTGTTGCTACCTCACAGGTCATTCCGGTAAATCAGACAGCCCAAAATCAAACAATTCCAACCCAATCGTCTTCGGTTCCGGCAGAAAATGTCGTTAGGAAACCCATGAAGTCATTACGCTCAGTAAAAGCGTTGGAAGAAGCCGTAAGTACTGCCAAAGAAACCACCCCAGGTCATGAGATTCAGATCACCGATAGAAAGGAATTTACCTTTGGAATGGCCAAAGGCGTATTGATGGAGCTCGCCCGCCAACGTACCTCACCCAACGAAAGCCGGGTATTGGAGTCAGATTTTGAGCTTGAAGGCACACTCATGACCTTCAAGCTACCAAATACAATTTTGAAGGATATTTTCTACGAAATCAGGTCAGACGTTTTGGAATTATTGAAAAGAAAACTCCATAACGGAAATATTCAGATTGAAGCCATAATCACGGCAGAGGAGACTAAAATGAAGCCTCGTACTGAGCAGGAGAAGTTTGAAAATATGGCCGAAAAAAATCCAAATCTCTGGAAACTCAAAGAGTCCCTCGATCTGGATTTAATGTTTTGAAACTCTGGATTTTTAAAAATTGGGCTGCAACATATATTTGCCATAAAAGTCCTCAATCACTTTTGCAGCTTCTTCCGCTGTATCGACCACTTTTATCAGATTCAAATCTTCAGGTTTAATATTGCCTTCGGCTATCATGGTACTTTTGATCCAATCCATCAGACCTGACCAATACTCTGTTCCTACCATCACAATCGGAAACCGGCCTATTTTCTTGGTTTGAATCAACGTAAGGGCTTCGAAAAGCTCATCCAGTGTTCCAAATCCTCCCGGCAACACTACAAATCCTTGAGAATATTTAATAAAACATACTTTTCTGGCAAAAAAGTAGTCAAAATTTATACTTTTGTCATTGTCCACATAGTCGTTGGGAACTTGCTCAAAGGGCAAAACTATGTTCAGGCCAATCGATTTACCTCTTTTTTCTTTGGCACCTTTATTGCCAGCTTCCATTATTCCCGGTCCTCCGCCTGTAATTACGCCATACCCTTTTTCTACCAATTTGGCAGCTATGTCTTCCGCCATTTTGTAATATTTAGTACCGGGTTTTGTTCTTGCTGACCCAAATATTGATACACTGGGTCCGATTTTGGCCAATTTTTCATACCCCTGAACAAATTCAGCCATTGCCTTAAATATTTGCCATGAGTCCTGACTTTGAATTTCGTTCCATGTGCGTTCCTGGAAAGCCTCTTTAATTTTTACTTCTTCTATTATTTCTTCCATTTTTTGAATTGTTGTTATCTCTTCAAGTTATTTAAAACGTATATTTGCAATTTAAAGTTTAAAGAAAATGTCATTAAAAATTGCTATTGGTGGTGACCACGCCGGGTTCGAATATAAGAAAAAAATTCTAAACTGGCTTCAAAGTCAAAATTTCCAGACATCGGATTTTGGACCTTATACAGCCGATTCCATGGACTATCCTGACACTGTTCACCCCCTTGCTACTGCTGTTGAAAAAAAAGAATTTGATTTCGGAATTTTGATCTGTGGCAGCGGAAACGGCGTATGTATTACAGCCAACAAGCATCAGGGCATCAGGGCCGGTTTAGTATGGAACAATAATGTAGCCAAACTTATCCGTCAACATAACGACGCCAATATTATGTGCTTGCCAGCCCGGTTTATTGACGATGAAGAAGCATTATTATACGTTAAAACTTTTATAGAGACGGCCTTTGAAGGGGGAAGACATGCCACCAGAGTAGGAAAAATTCCTTGCTGAAAACAAGATTGAGGTATAGTTTTTGCTTAGAATAATGGGAATAAAAGTTTTTTTATATATAAAGGCAACCTTTTAACAAAAAATAACGTCTAATATTGTAGAAAGCGAAATTTATTTTATTATTTTTGTAAAACTCTGATTATAAGCAAAATTTATACTTGATTTTCCGATGCGAATTTTTACTCACATAGTTACAGGAACGATTGCAGTCTTATTGACTGTGTCTGTGGCTTTGGGTCAAAAGTCGGCAGGTCAATCAAGGCTTTCAATTGGAAAAGATCCCAAAAAAGTAAACGCCACAAATAGCGTTTTGGGCAAAACAACTCTTCCTAAAACGCTTACATTCAATTCAAAAACCAACTATACTCAGTATTACAGGGATTTATTGATTGTAAATAAAAGTAAACAACAGGAGTCCAAAACCAACGGTAATGCTGTAGAGAGCAATGCCGACCGGAACAAAATATCCAATGTTTATCCCAACCCTGCTGATAGCTACACTACATTGGATTACTCACTTGATGCCGATGTTTCTTCTGCCAGTTTATCATTTTATAATTTGTTGGGAAAACCGGTTGCTGATTTTGATTTAACCAGGCCTTCAGATAAAATCAGGATCAATACCTCAGGTTGGGAATCAGGATTTTATATGTATCAATTGGTTGTAAATGGCAAAAAAATTGCCACCAAAAAGCTCCTTGTAAGGCACAATTAAATATTCTCCCCAATATTTTTAAAACACTACCGTTCTAATTGCTGTGGATTTTGTACATTTGTAACATGAATTTTAAGAAAAAAGGACTATTTGCTCTGGCAATTATAATAGGTTTAACGCAGTTTTCCTGTAATAAAAAGTTTAACCAACTTCAAAAAAAGGGTACCCTTGAGGAAAAATACGCAGCTGCAATAAAATACTACGAGGATGCTGATTACTATAAAGCCGGTTTGATTTTTGAAGAAATCACGCCACTTTTAAAAGGTGACAGCACCGCAGAAAAAGCTCAGTTTTACAATGCTTATTGTAATTATTATCAGGGAATGTACCAGATGAGTAGCTATGCTTTCAAAAACTTCTACGCTACTTATAACAACAGTCCGTTTGCCGAAGAGGCATTTTATATGTATGCCTATTCGATGTTTAAAGACTCCCCTCCTTCTAACCTTGACCAAACCAATACCCTTACGGCTATTGATGCACTGCAAACTTTTATAAACACTTATCCGGACAGTAAATATGCAGAAAAGTGCAACAAAGATCTGAACGATTTAAGGAACCGACTGGAGAAAAAAGCTTATGAAAAAGCTAAATTGTATTACAAGACCCGGCAACCTTCATATGGAGGACTAGCTAATTATAAAGCCACTGTAGTAAGTGTAGGAAATTTCCTGAAAGACTTCCCTGATTCCAAATACAGAGAAGAACTGCAATACATTCAGGTTATTGCCCAACAGGAATTGGCTGATGTGAGTTTGTTTACCAAACAAAAAGAAAGATACAATGAGGCTATTACTTTATATGAAAAATTTATTGATAAATATCCCAAAAGCAAATATTTGAAGGATTTGGAAAAGGTGCATGCCCGTGCTATGAAAGGCCTGGAAGAGGTTGATAAAACTGAAAAAGCCATAGAACAAGCTAAAATAGCAGCAGAAAAAGAGAAATCTTGATGAAATTGTACTATTATTCAATAATTTAGATTAATTTTGCAGTCCGATTTTAAATTTTAATAAATAAAAATATATACAGATGGCTATTAATTCATCGATAGTTACCAGAGATACAGATGTTTTGGCGTTGAAAACCGGAAATATTTACGAGTCGGTTTTTGTAGTGTCAAGAAGAGCTCAGCAAATTGCTGTCAAAACCAAAGAAGAGTTGACACAGAAATTAAGTGAGTTTGCTTCAAGTGTAGATAATCTGGAAGAAATTTTCGAAAACAGAGAGCAAATCGAAATTTCGAAATTCTATGAAAGACAACCTAAACCAACTTCTTCTGCTTTGGAAGAGTTTTTAACTGACCAGTTGGTAGTTACCTACAGAGAACAAGAAACGGGATTATAATAAATCCTGAAAAAAAATTAATAATTACCACCCCAAAAGGGTGGTTTTTTGTTTTTATGCCATCAACCAAATAGCTATATTTGCTACAATTCAATCAATATTTAATGCGAAAACTATTAGTTATTATTTTTCTCCTCGGATCATTTCTGGAATCACTTGCTCAACAAAATGCAATTCTGGTATTTTCAAAAACCGCTGGCTACAGACATGCCTCCATTAAAGAGGGTAAGGAATTTCTGGCGACATTTGGAAAAGAAAACAACATCAGAGTTGACTTTTCTGAAGATGCGGCTGACATCAATGAAACCAATCTCAAAAAATATAAAGCTGTGGTTTTTCTCAATACCACAGGAGATATTCTAGAGCCCGCTCAACAAGCAGATTTTGAAAGATTTATACAAGCTGGAGGCGGCTTTGCGGGAATTCATTCTGCCACAGATACCGAATATACCTGGCCTTGGTTTAATGAGTTAGTTGGAGCCTATTTCAATGGTCACCCGGGAGGGAGTGTTTCAAATGTACAAAACGGGAAAATGACTACATTGGATCAAAATCATATCTCAACCCGACATTTGCCCAAAACTTTTGAAAGACCTGACGAATTTTATGATTTTAAAGCATTAAAGAAAGACAACCTTAATTTCCTGATTAGTGTAGATGAAAAGTCTTATAAAATGGGCAAAATGGGTGACTTTCATCCTATGTCCTGGTACAGGGAATTTGACGGTGGTAAATCATTCTACACCAATTTCGGTCATACCCCCGAAACTTTCAGTGAGCCCCTGATGCAAAAACACATTGCCGAAGGTATTAAATGGTGTATGGCTGGGATACTCAATTACAATAAAGCCAAAACACAAAGAGCACCGGAAGAAACCAGGTTTGAAAAAACAACCTTGGTGAAAAATCTTGATGAACCCATAGAATTGGCAGTCATGCCCAATGGAAAAGTGATTTTTGTGGAAAGAAAAGGAGCCATAAAACTTTGGAATCCTAAAACCAACCAGGTAAAAATTGCAGGCAAATTGAATGTTTACACCAAATTTGAGTATGGATTGATGGGAGTAAACCTTGATCCGGATTTTGAAAAAAACAATTGGGTTTATTTTTATTATTCCCCCGAAACAGACCTACATAAAGACAACTTCCTATCCAGATTTACCTATGACCAGCAAAAAGATACGATTTTATTTGAGACAGAAAAAGTAATTTTGAGAGTACCGGTGAAAAGAGATGAGTGCTGCCATACAGGTGGCTCAATAGATTGGGATAAAAATGGCAACCTTTTTCTTTCAACCGGTGATGATACCAACCCTTTTGCTTCTGATGGGTTTGCTCCTATTGATTTTAGAGAAGGCCGCAAAGGTTGGGATGCTCTGTCCACTTCGGGAAACACCAATGATCTCCGGGGTAAAATACTAAGAATTACTCCAAAAACTGACGGAACCTACGATATTCCTGAAGGAAATTTATTTCCAAAAGGTATGGAAAAGACCAGACCTGAGATATATGTAATGGGAAACAGAAATCCTTACCGAATCTCCGTGGACAAAAAAACCGGGTTTCTTTATTGGGGAGATATCGGGCCGGACTCAGGAAAAACTGATTCCACAAGAGGCCCTGAAGGTATCGTGGAATTTAACCAGGCAAAAAAAGCCGGTTTTTATGGCTGGCCTATGTTTACCGGCAACAATTTTGCCTATAATGCGTTTGACTTCAATACCCGCAAGTCAGGTGAAAAATTTGATGCAAAACATCCCCAAAACCTTTCACCTAACAATACCGGATTGATCAATTTGCCACCTGCACAAAAACCCATGATATGGTATGGATATGGCCCTTCAGCTAAATATCCTCTGCTTACGAGTGGCGGTGCTAACCCAATGGGAGGGCCGGTCTACCATTCCGAAGAATATCAGGATAAACCCGGCAAGTTCCCTTCCTATTTTGACAATAAATTCTTTGCCTATGAATGGATGCGAGATTGGATTAATCTTGTAAGCCTTGACGAAGATGGAAATTATGCCGGTATGGAACGCTTTATGCCCTCCACAAAATTCTATCACCCAATGGATATGGCATTTGGTAAGGATGGCGTGCTTTACACACTTGAATATGGAATGAACTGGTTTGCTCAAAATCCCGAAGCCCAGCTTTCTAAAATTGAATACAATGCTGGAAACCGCAAACCTATTGTAGTACTTAAAGCAGATAAAACCGAAGGGGCTACTCCACTTAAGGTACAGTTTTCTTCATTGGGTACCAAAGATTTTGATGATGATAAAATCTTCTATAACTGGGACTTTGGAAAAGGTATTCCAGATTCAAAACTAGCCAATCCAGCTATTATTTTTCAAAAGCCAGGTGTGTATGATGTAAAACTAACTGTGACTGACATAAAAGGAAACAAGTCTGTAGAAAACATTAAAATCAAAGCTGGCAATGCCCTGCCCGAAATTGAAATAAAAGTAAACACAAATAAAAACTTTGTAGTCAATGATGAGATTGACTATGAAGTGGTCGTAAAAGATAAAGAAGACGGGGCTATAAATCGGGGTATTTTACCTGAGGATGTGGTAGTAAGTATAAATTACCTGGAAGGATTCGATAAAACCATGATCGAACAAGGACATAAATCAAATGAAGCATTTCTTGCAGGGAAAAGACTTATCGAATTAAATGATTGTGCTGCCTGTCATTCGAAAGATCAGAAATCTATCGGACCAGCCTACAAAGAAATTGCAGGTAAATACCCAAAAACAAGTGAAAATATCACTAAGCTAGCCGAAAAAATCATCAAAGGTGGTGGCGGAGTTTGGGGAGAACAGGCAATGGCTGCCCATCCGGCTTTGAGTGTTTCTGATGCGAAAGACATTGCAGATTATATATTATCTATCAATCAAAAAAGACCAGATTCAAAGCCTGCGTCAGGCAAATTTGTGGCCATTGACCACAAAACCAAAAAAAGTGGTGCTTATGTAATAAACGCTCTTTATACCGACAAGGGAGGAAAAGTGATTGGTCCTCTGACTGTTGCCAAAACCATTGCCATCAAATCTCCAAACTTTAAAGCAGTGGATTATTTTGATTCAAAAAACACTGAAAAAACTAACTATGAACCTTTTGGAGCCATTTTGATAGCAAACCACGATAGTTATTCCGCATATAATGAGCTCGATTTTACGGGCTTCAATGCAATAAAAATTACAGCAATGTCAAAGAAAGGTACAACTGTCGGCGGTAAGATTGAATTGAGATTAGGCTCAAAAAATGGCCCATTGCTGGGGGAAACAGAAATTAATGTTGAAGGAATTACGTCAAAAGAATTCCCAATATTAAGTCATTTTAAAAATTTTAAATCTTTGTATTTGGTATATAAAAATGAAAATTCTGAGGGAAAACCGCTTTTTGGGGTTTCTGAATTAGAATTAAAATAGAAAAATTTAAATTTATTTTGAAACCTTCACTATCTTAGTGGAGGTTTTTTTATGCTCTAAATCACTGATATGAAACGAATTATTAACATCCTTAGAGAACAGCTTGATTTTTCAATCGAAGAAGCTAAAGGTGCCATTCTTGCTGCAGTTGTAATTATTTTTTCAATTATTATCTATTATTCATTCTCCCTTTTCACGCTTAATCAACATTCTGAGATTATCATTAAAGAAAATGCTCACACTGAAATTCCTGAATACAAAAATCAGGAATATGAATATCAAAGCCGAAAGTATGATTTTAAAAACTTTGACAAAAATAACGCCTATTCAAAAGGAGAAAAATTTAGTTTTGATCCCAACACAGCCTCTGAGGGTGATTTTAAAAAAATGGGATTCCCAATGTATGTGGCCAATACCATTATCAAATATCGGTCAAAGGGTGGGAAGTTTAGATATAAAGAAGACTTAAAGAAAATATATATCCTCAAACCCGAAGTTTATGAGGAATTTCAACCTTATATCCTTTTGCCAGAAAAAAATTTTCTGACACAAAAAGACGCTGAAGAAAATCTCACTATTAAAATCAACACCGAGGAAGAAACACCAAAATGGACTAAAAAGGCTACAGCATCTACCATTTCAAAATTTGAACTAAATTCTGCGGATACGACACAACTTATGCGTGTAAAAGGGATTGGTAAGGTATTTGCAAACAGAATAATTAAGTACCGTGATTTGTTGGGCGGATTTAATAATCTCAACCAGATTTCTGAAACTTATGGAATTGCACCTGAAGCAGTAGAAGAACTTAAAAAATATGCTTTCATCAATTCCGGCGTTAAGAAAATAGTAATCAATAAGGCTGATAAAATCAGACATCCTTATTTGAACTATAACCAGGCAAAAGTGATTCTTGAATACAGAAAGCAACACGGTGATTTTAAAAATATTAATGATTTGAAGTCAATAAAGATTCTCGACGAGAATACATTGAATAAAATCGAACCATATCTGTCATTTTAAATGAAAAGACTATTATTGTTTGGAATCACTTTAAGTTTTTTAATTTCTTGTAGTAAAGACAAGGAAGAAGTAGAAATAGTGAAACCCACTGAAAAAGTGATCAGCTCAGAAATAACGAATCTTTGGACTGAAAAACTTTTGAAATTTGTTAGGTATCAACCTCTTAATAGTCCTACTTATATCAGTAGAGCATTGGGTTACATGGGCCTAACGATGTATGAAACTGTAGTCAATGGTAGCATAATTTACCAGTCTGTGGCTCCGGAATTAAATGGCCTGGGTGAATTACCCAAACCATCAGGTGAAATAGACTGGGAAACTGCCTTAAATGAAGGGCAATACTATATGGTATTCAGATTGTGGCAACATTCTCAGAGTAATTACAAACTGCCAATTGACTCTTTATATAATGACATTGTGCTTCAAAGAACGACTATAGTAAAAGATACTGCTATTATTAACAGGTCGAAAAGATATGGAGCCTCGGTTGCAGAAAAAATATACAATTGGTCAAAAACCGATGGAGGGAATCTGGGTTATCTGAATAATTTTGATTTTAAATATGCCATGCCTCTGGGACCTCAGTATTGGACTCCACCTTCAAACGGTCAGTCATCAATATTGGCACCAATGGCTCCCGCATGGGGTAAAAACCGACCTATGGTTGCATTAAACGGAAATATTCCGATTCCCCAAATCATGGAATATAGCACTGATAAGAACTCTAAGTATTATGCAGAATTCAAGGAAGTATATGATTTAAATATAAACTTAACCAAAGAACAGAAAGAAATTGCACTTTGGTGGGGTGATGATCCCTCTGAAACTGCTGCACCGGCAGGGCATTCCTACAATCTGGCCAGACAATTGGTACAATTAAAAAAACTCAATTTATTTGAAGCAACCAGCGTTTATGCCAAAGTTGGTTTATCAGTTGCTGATGCATTTGTGTGTTGCTGGAAAATGAAATACACCTACCATTCCGTAAGGCCTACACCTTATATTTTAAGAAACATCAAAATGCCTTATCAACAATTCTGGCCAGAGCCTCCTTTCCCAGCTTTTCCGTCAGGCCATTCTACTCAGGGAGCTGCTGCTGCCACTGCCCTAATCTCTGCTTTTGGCAATGAAGTGACTTTTACTGACAACACCCATATAAGCCGGATAAAAGACTATGCCCGAAATGTAGACTTCAAAGCCCGAAGTTTCACTTCTATTTGGCAAACCGCTGAAGAATGTGGAATTTCCCGTCTCTATGGCGGAATTCATACTCGTCAGGACAATGTTACGGGTCTTGATTTGGGTAAAAAAGTTGGAGAAAATGTTACAAATCTCCATTGGAAGAAAACAACCGCCTCAATGTAAATTTGGGGATTAATCTCTATTTTTGTAAAAAACCATAAAATTAGGATGAAAAGAATAAACATCACATCGGGTGCAAAGTGGGAGGATATTGTAGGATACAGCAGGGCGGTTAAGATAGGAAATATAATAGAAATTAGCGGGACAGTTGCAACAGACAACAGTGGTGAATTGATTGGAGAAGGTGATGAATATCTTCAAACCAAATTCATTCTGATGAAATTCGAAAACACCTTAAATCAATTAGGGGCAAATTTAAAAGATGTGGTAAGAACCCGAATTTATTGTAAAAACATTAAAAATTGGGAAAAAATAGGAAAAGCTCATGGAGAGGTTTTTGGTGAAATTAAGCCCGTAACGACCATGGTGGAAGTTTCAAAGCTTATTGACGAGAAATACCTTGTTGAAATTGAAGCCAGCATAATAATAAACAAATAAGTTATTTTCATTTAATTTGCTTCTTCGGCTAACCGAAGGAGCATTTTTATTTGAAAAACATACTTCGTCAGGTATTAAATTAATGAATTATAAAACAAATTTCGGAAATTTGTAAAAAACAGAAAGTATGAAAAAATACTCCGGGAATATCATAAATATATTTGACAATACAATTTTTTATGGCGAAATAACTGTTTTTGAAGGAAGGATTTTCAATATTGAAAAACTCGGACCTGAAAAAGCAGAAGATGGCTACTATTTACCCGGATTCATTGACGCTCATGTTCATATCGAAAGTTCGATGCTTGTACCTTCACAGTTTGCGAAAATGGCTGTGGTTCACGGCACAATTGGTACGGTGTCTGACCCCCATGAGATTGCCAATGTATTGGGAGTTAAGGGGGTAAATTTTATGATTGAGAATGGAAAAAAAGTCCCCTTCAAATTTTGTTTTGGGGCTCCATCATGTGTTCCGGCAACTGATTTTGAAAGTGCCGGTGCGGTTATAGATGCTGAAGAAATTGAATTTCTGCTTGAAAAGCCCGAAATAGGTTATCTGGCCGAAATGATGAATTTCCCGGGGGTATTGTCTGAAAATGAGGAGGTACTTACTAAAATTTCACTCGCAAAAAAATACAACAAACCAATTGATGGCCATGCCCCTGCTCTGAGAGGCGATGCCGCCAAAAAGTATTTTTCGTATGGCATAAGTACTGATCACGAATGCTTTACGCTGGAAGAAGCCGAAGAAAAACTAAAAATGGGCGTAAAGATTCTGATCAGGGAAGGAAGTGCAGCAAAGAATTTTGATGCATTGATTCCATTGGCAGATAATTATTCCACTCAAATGATGTTTTGCTCTGACGATAAGCACCCTGATGATCTGGAAGCAGGACACATCAATCTCCTCATTAAAAGAGCAGTAAGCGGTGGTCTTGATTTATTTAAGGCATTACGAATAGCTTCACTGAATCCCATTCGCCACTATGATTTACCCGTAGGCCTTTTGAGAGAAGGAGAACCGGCAGACTTCATAAAAATCAATAACCTGAGAGAATTTGAAATTCTGGAAACATATATCGATGGTAGGTTGGTGGCCGAAAAAGGAAATTCTTTGATTGAGGACATAGCAGTAAATCCCATAAACAATTTCTCGGCAAGAAGGATTTCTTCTGCTGACTTGAAAATTAAATTTCCTGCTGAATACAAAGGCATAAATGTCATCAAAGTTAATGATGGTCAGCTGGTTACCGATAAATTATTTTATACCAAAGCAGAAATCGAAGCAGAACATTTCTCTGAGGATAATGATGTATTAAAATTGGTGGTTTTGAACCGATATAAAGAAACCCCACCGGCAATTACGTTTATTAAAGGTTTTGGTCTTGACGATGGTGCCCTGGCATCCTCGGTAGCCCATGATTCTCACAATATCATTGCGGTAGGTGTTGATGATGAATCAATTGCGGATGCTATCAACATGATAATCAGAGAAAAAGGGGGTATTTCAGCAGTTTCTGATTTAAAAATGGGTGTTTTGCCGCTCCCGGTAGCCGGATTGATGAGCAATAAAAATGGTTACGAAATATCCAGAGACTATACCCAGATCGACAATTTCGTCAAAAATAAATTGGGAAGTAAGCTCAAATCACCATTTATGAGTCTTTCATTTATGGCTTTGCTAGTTATTCCATCCCTAAAATTGTCAGATAAAGGACTTTTTGATTGCGACACTTTTGGATTTACCGATGTGGTGGTGAAGTGAGCTATAACTTTTCTTTTCCTCTTAATAGAAAACAAGAGAATTCTAAATAGTTTTTATTTCAAAACCGGCTTTTATTAATTCAAAATCAGAATCATTGTGACATAGATTTATCCTATATTCCAATGCATACCAGGCAATTAGGCAATCGTTAGGTTTTCTAATAGTTATTCCTGATTTTCTTAGGTCAAAATAGATCCTGGCCGCCTCATGTGATGCCCGGTAATGGCCACAATCTAGAAGTATTAATTGTCTCAGATCAAAATCTAGTTGGTCAAATTGAAGCTTATTTTTACATCCTTGCAACAATTCCTGGATAATTGGAGGACAAATGCAAATAAGTTTGTCTTCAGCTAAATAATGCTTTAGAAGTTCGGTCTGTGTATTATTTCTTTTTTGAAAAAAATTAATCCATACCGATGTATCAAACAAAATAGGCTCACTCATTTCTCCAATCTGACAAATTGCCTTCCCACTCCAATTTACCTTCTAATTTTAAAAGATTAAGTTTAGATTGTTTAGCTAAAAAATCTTTCAGGGCTTGGTCAACCACAGCTTTTTTGGTCTTTAATCCCGATAATTCAATCGCTTTCAGGATTACACCTTCATCAATTTCAATATTTGTTCTCATAATTTTAATAAACTTTACACCAAATATAATCATTTTTATACACAAAAATTCAATTATAGAATTTATTTACACAAAAATGCCCGAAGTATCCTCCGGGCATTTCAATATTCAACATACTTTAATTCTTAATTCTTTCCACTTGCACCCACAGCTCCCGAGGCTGAGTTTTGGCGTGCCTCCTGCATAGGATTGCTACCTTGTGGTCGCATGCTCTGCTGTTTCATAAGTTGAAATTTCGTTGGTTTTTCAGGTTCTTTCGGAAATACATTGTCTGTAGGATCCACATCAGGTAATTCAAAGTAAGGGTCAAGCTTGAATTTTGCCACTTTTTTATCAGTCACAATCGTTTTCTTGATTTCCTTATTATTAAGCCTCCATATTTCTACCGGAAATCTGAAATCCTGGGTGGTACCGTCTTCAAACTGAGCTTGTACCAAGACCGGCATCACCAGGCCTCCTTTATTTTTTAGCTTAAGTACATAATATTGCTTTTTATTTTTGACAAGCTCTTTTTCCTCAGCCGATAGCGACTCCAAATATTTCTGATATTGAGCTTTTTCCTTCTCTGTTACGGCATTTTTATCATAACTATTGTAGAAATCTTTCATAGTACTATCAGCTTCTACAACAGATCTTTTAATATCCGTTTTATCACGAATATAACTCATGGTCTGCTTTTTGGAATTTTCCTCAGTCCTGGCTGCAGCTTTTTTTACCTCAGGATTCTGATCATCCAATTCCATCCATTCCACCTCGGCTATGGCCTGATCCAGATTATCTACACCATAAAACCAACCCTTCCAAAACCAATCCAAATCCACTCCGGAAGCATCTTCCATTGTACGGAAAAAGTCAGCCGGAGTCGGGCTTTTAAATGCCCACCTTCTTGAATATTCTTTGAAAGCATAATCAAAGAGCTCTCTTCCCATGATAGTTTCTCTCAGCATATTGAGTCCGGTAGCAGGTTTGGAATAGGCATTAGGGCCGAAAGTTCCAGGTAAAATATTGTCACTGGAAGTCATAATAGCATTTTGCTTGTCTGCATCCAGTTTCATGTATGGAACAATGTGCTGAGGCTCAATACCATCGGCAGGAAAATCACGATCCCATTCACGGCAGACAATCCCTTCCAGAAAACTGTTTAAGCCTTCATCCATCCATGACCACTGTCTCTCATCGCTATTTACAATCATTGGGAAGAAATTATGTCCTACTTCGTGTATGATAACCAGAATCAGGAAGTTTTTGGTATCTTCAGAATAAGTACCATCAGGCAAAGGCCTTGCACCGTTAAAACTCATCATAGGGTATTCCATCCCTCCTACCGGACCATGAACTGAATAGGCAACGGGATAAGGATAAGCGAATGTTCTTTTCGAATACTGCGTAAGTGTATGAGCCACCAATCGCGTAGAATATTGACCCCAAAGTGGATTACCTTCTTTAGGATATAAAGACATAGCCCATACTTTTTTTCCTTCGACATCAACTTTCATCGCATCCCAGATAAACTTCCTCGAGGTAGCAAACGCAAAATCTCTCACATTTTTAGCGGCAAAAATCCATGTTTTTTTACCGGTAGGCTTTCCTTTTTCAGCTTGTTCGGCTTCTTGTTGATTTACAATTACAACAGGAGTAGTGGCTGTTTCGGCTTGTAATAACCTGGCCTGCTGAGTTGCAGATAACACTTCTTTTGAGTTCTGAAGCTCACCTGTAGCACCTACAACCATGTCGTTAGGAACTGTAATCGCCACTTTATAATCACCAAAGATCAGAGTAAATTCACCCTGACCCAAAAACTGTTTGTGCTGCCATCCGTTTACATCATCATAGGCACACATACGTGGAAACCATTGGGCCATTTCGTAGAGATAATTTCCATCTTTCTCAAAATACTCATAACCACTTCTGGCTCTTGTGGCATTGGCATCAACGATATTAAAGTTCCAGTCAACATTAAAAACAAAATTTTGACCTTTAAGGAGAGCTGTCGGAAGATCAATTCTCATCATAGTTCCATTGATGGTGTATTTCAATGGCTTACCCATTTTATCAGTCACTTTCGTTATTTTATAACCATAATCTTTGCCGGAATCATCATTTAGTGATTTCAACGACCCCGACGAAGCCCCTCTTTCATGACTGATAGACGTCGACCGGGTAAGTTTTGCGTCTGATTTATCTGAAAAATGATTTTGATCTAACTGCAACCATAAATAGGTTAGAGCATCTGGCGATTGATTAAAATAGGTGATTTTTTCGCTGGCAGTGATTCTCTGCTTTTCATCATCAAGCTCTACTTTAATATCATAGTCAGCTTTTTGCTGCCAGTATTCTTTTCCCGGAGCTCCGCTTGCAGTTCGATAAGTATTAGGTGTAGGAAGTGCCTGACCCATTTGTTCGAAAAGGGTATTTGCATTGTAAGGGTTCGGTGCAGGCATCTGGGCAAAAGCACTGATACTCAACAAAATAAAAATTAATAGTTTTTTCATAAAAAAAATTAGAATAGTATATATATTAGACTGTCAATGAGTTACAAAATCAAAAAATCCATTTATCAATTAATAAAGTCATGGTTACACCAGCAACAAATCCAGAAGTTACGAGATTAATATCTTTTCTTTTGAAATTAAATAGATTGTAAAAAATAAAAGAAAGCAGCATTATAATAAGGACTATGATGAGCTGCCCAATCTCCAAACCGATGTTAAATGATAGCAATGGAATAAATATATCAGACTCCACCCCAAGCAAACTTTTCAGATAATTGCTAAAACCTAATCCATGAATAAGGCCAAAAAAGCCGGTTAAAATATATCTTGAGACCGGTGTTGGAAATTTCTTTAGGGAATTTTCGGGAAGATTTTGAAATAAATTAGAAAGAGCAGTAAACAAAATCGTAACCGGAATCAAAAACTCAATGATTTTGGAATCAATATTTACAAGTTTTAAAACGGCAAGAGCCAGAGTAATAGAATGGCCAATGGTAAAAAATGTCACTATTATCAAAAGTTGTTTCCAGTCGCTTATCAAATAAACTGCACACAATGCCACAATAAAAAGAATATGATCGTAGCCTCCAAGATCTGTAATGTGCTTAAAACCGAGGTTGAAATAGGTTAGAAAGTCATTCATGATTTTAAAAAATAGCTCCGAGAATCAAACCACCAAGTATCAAAAGATAGCCCGGAATTTTGCCCGAATATAAAAATGCAAATGTTATAATTACCGAAATAATACTCACCCAATCATAAATCATGGGTTGAAAAAGAGAAGAGCCTGCAGCCAAAGTCAACCCGGTACTCGAGGCGTTAATGCCTTCCAATGATGCCCTTACGCCTCTGAACTGCTTCAGTTGATTCCAGAATTTAACCACAAAAAAGATCATCAGAATACCCGGCAAAAAGATCCCGACTGATGCTACCACTGAGCCCAGAATCTGGCCACTAATGCCCCATGACCTCATTGATAATGAACCTACATAGGATGCTATTGAAAAAGTAGGCCCGGGTATCATTTCGGCAATTGCAATACCTGACAAAAACTCATCTCGACTTAAATACTTTTTAAACTCCACAAACTCATTAAACAACAATGGCTTAAGAATATGCCCACCACCAAAAGCTATGCTTCCATTGCGATAAAAATTTTCAAACAACCTTACCGGAAGGTTGTGCGTAATAGCTCCCACCGTAACCAATACTACCAAAATCCCTGCCCATAGGATAAGATTTCCCCATTGGATTTTGATAGGTCTTTTTTCCATTTTGGCTTGACGACGGTATTTTGAGGAGGAAATTAGCCCCCCAATCAAAATCATGGCAGGAGCCAGATACGGTGAGCGAAACAAAAATCCCGCAAGAGTTGACACAGCCATCAACCAAAAGGCCGTTTTAGTTGTTATAACTTTTCTGCCAATCTGAAATGCGGCAAAAAATATAAATGCTACTCCCATAGGCTTTAAAAACTGACTCAATCTTACCAGTGTGCCCTTTTCAAAAAAAGATATACCCAGAGCAGTTACGGCCATAAATACAGTAGCAGGAAGTATCCAGATTAACAAAGTAAAATATGCCAACGTAGCACCTCCCAGTTTATAACCAATGGCAGTTATAACCTGCGTAGAGGTGGGGCCGGGCAGTATCTGACACAAAGATTGCATCTCAAGCAACTCGGCTTCGGTTAAATATCGGTGTTTGTTTACCAATTTTTCCAAAAATAAGGCCAAATGAGCCTGAGGGCCACCAAAACTTGTTATTGACAGCACTAAAACATCTTTCAGAAAAATCAGATATCTAATTTTTTTGGTTTCCAAAATTGAATTAGATCCGGGTTAATGGTTATCGGGTAATATAAAAATCTTATTTCATCAATTGCTCCACTTCCTGCCAGTTGACAAGGTTCCAGAAAGCTTTTACATAGTCGGCTCTTTTGTTCTGATATTTTAGGTAATAGGCGTGTTCCCAAACGTCAATTCCCAAAACGGGCTTACCTTTTACTTCTGCTATATCCATCAGGGGGTTGTCCTGGTTTGGAGTACTGCATATTTTCAATTTGCCATCCTGGACAATCAACCATGCCCATCCAGACCCAAATCTGGAGGTAGCAGCAGTGTTAAACTCTGATTGTAGCTTTTCGAGGCTTCCAAAATTTTTATTTATGGTTTCCAGTAATTTCTCAGAAGGTTGTTGTTTTTGGGGAGAAAGAATCTTCCAGAAAAAAGAATGATTCCAATGTCCGCCACCGTTGTTTCTAACCGCTGCTGGATATTTACTAATATTTTTGATGATTTCATCCAAAGAAATACTTTCAGCAGGGGTTCCAACAATTGCTTTATTGAGATTGGTAACATAGGCCTGATGATGGCGGGAATGATGAATCTCCATGGTCAGGGCATCAATATGCGGCTCAAGAGCGTTGTACGTGTAGGGTAAGGCAGGCAAACTAAATGGCTCGGCAAATACTCCGGGTGCATTTTTTGCAAATCCAAATTTCGAAATAAAAACTCCTGAAAAGATAGTTCCTAAAAAGCTCTTCCTATTCATATCAATTATTAAAGGTTACAATTTAATATTAAAACCAAAATATATCAATACAAATTCTAAAAAACCGGCAAAATATATGTTTTTGTAGATATCAAATCAGGTATTAACTTCATTTTAGAACTCAATCCGACTCAGGATACTCCTTCCAAGGGTAATTTCATCGGTATATTCCAGATCCCCACCTATGGGAATTCCCCGGGCAATGGTACTTATCTTAAGGTTAAATTCCTTCAACTTTTTCTTGATATAAAATGCTGTAGTATCGCCTTCCATGGTGGGGCTCAAAGCGATTATTATTTCTTTTATAGCATCATTATGTCTGATTCTCTCGACCAGAGAATCAATTTGGAGGTCAGAGGGTCCAATACCCTGAATAGGCGAAATCACTCCACCCAACACATGGTATTTCCCCTGATACTGGGCGGTATTTTCAATAGCAAGTACGTCTTTAGTATCCTGCACAATCGCCAGTATGGAGTCATCACGCTTTACCGAGTCACAGATGCGGCATATTTCGGTATCGGAAATATTATGACATACCTTGCAAAAAGTAGTTTTTTCGACCAAATCTGTAATGGCCATGGTCAAATTATGCGTAACCGATTTTTCTGATTTCAACAAATGTAAAGCAAGCCTTAGTGCTGACTTTTTTCCGATTCCGGGCAATCTCGAAATCTCATTTACGGCATCTTCAACTAGTTTTGAAGGATAATTCAATGCTTTAATTAATTTATCTTAATAATATTTCTGCCGAAATTCCACGCTCACAAATAGCATCTCTTACAGGCTTGAGCTCTTCAAAATCTCCGTTTTTTACCGAACATTTTCCTTTATAATGAATAATTAGCGTGCATTGTTCGGCCTGTTCAAAGGAATGACCACAAACCTCAATCAAAGTATCGATAACGTGATCAAAAGTATTAACATCATCATTGAAAACTACAATAGCATAAAGCTTAATATTATCAACCTCAACTTCTTCTTCTACTTTGATTTCTATGTCTGTTTCCGGAGCAAACTTCATGTTTTGAGAAAATACTTTAATTTTTACAAATTTAAATCAATTTGGTCTTTTTCTAATTAACAAATATCACAATTATTGGTTTTGGAAAATAATGTTTAAATCTCAATCCGGCCAAAAAGAATTGAATTCTTCAAATATTTTAAAAAATAAATTAGATATTTGCCAATATCTTAATCAATTGAAACCAAAAAAATGACCCCAATATTAGCCCTAAGTATTCTGTTTATCTATTTCCTTGTTCTAATATTAATTTCGATAAAAACATCCAAAGGTGCCGACACCAACACTTTTTTTACTGCCAATAAGCAGTCGGCATGGTATCTGGTGGCATTTGCCATGATAGGCACTTCAATTTCAGGAGTTACCTTCATTTCGGTTCCGGGTGCGGTCGGGGTACGCAGCTTCTCGTATTTCCAAATGGTGCTTGGGTATATCCTTGGATATATTTTTATCGGAAAAGTCCTGATGCCGCTTTATTACCGGCTCAATTTGGTTTCGATTTATAGTTATTTGGACAATCGACTGGGGTATTGGTCATATAAAACAGGCTCAGCTTTTTTCTTACTTTCCAGAACACTGGGCTCGGCGGTGAGACTCTACATAGCTGCTCAAGTATTGCAACTGGCCATTTACAATAGCCTCGGAGTGCCGTTTGAAGTTAGCGTGGCTATAACTATTGCTTTGATTTGGGTTTATACGTTTAAAGGTGGCGTCAAAACTATTATTATTACCGATACCCTCCAAACCACATTTCTGATTTCTGCGGTTGCTTTGACTGTATATCTGATTTCCAGTCAGTTAAATCTTGGCTTTATGGGCACGGTTCAAGAGATTCAAAATAGCGATTTCTCTCAGGTATTTTTCTTTGGGGATGGCTGGGGTGACTTCAAAAACTTTTTCAAGCAATTTATATCAGGTGCACTTATCACACTGGTAATGACGGGATTAGACCAGGATTTAATGCAAAAAAATCTGACCTGTAAAAACCTCGGTGAAGCTCAGAAAAACATGTTTTGGTTTACGATTTCATTGATTTTTGTAAATATCTTATTCCTGAGTCTCGGAGCCTTACTTTATATATATGCCAACCAAAAAGGCATCACAATTCCCGCAAAAACGGACGATCTCTATCCAATGATGGCTCTGGAAATATTCGGAAATGGCGGCATGGGATCCATCGGCGTTTTGGTAGCCGTAATGTTTTTGATAGGAATCACAGCGGCTACTTATGCCAGTTCTGATTCTGCACTTACAGCTCTGACTACATCTTTTTGCATTGATTTTATGAATGTAGAATCAAAACCTGAAAAACAAAGAGCCAAAATCAAGCACTATGTGCATATCATGTTTTCGGTGATTTTTTATGTTGTGATTATCATTTTCAGTTATCTCAACAATAAGGACGTGATCTCCGCCATATTTCAGATAGCCAGCTATACCTACGGACCGCTATTGGGCTTATTTGTGTTTGGATTATATACCAGGAAAAACCTGGGAAGCTTTGATCGGTTTGTGCCCTATGTGTGTGTGTTAGCTCCGGCATTGACCTATATCACCGTTGGATTTATTGAGCGAAACTTCGGTTATAAATTTGTAAACGAAAACCTGCTCATCAACGGGTTCTTTACTTTTGCAGGTTTGTATGTTTTGGCTTTGATGAATAAAAAGAGGTAATATTTTTTTGTGATCAGAATTTATAAATTTTCTTTTGGTCAAATGTAAAAAATTGAATAAAGGATTAAGACTTTTTGGGTTATAAAATCCTAAAGCTAAATTCCTAAAAATATTGTTAAATCAATAAAATGTAAAATGTAATATTGTTCTTTTTAATGCCTTATCTGCTTCCCAATAATATGGAGGGTTTAAATTCAAATTTGGAATACTTTTTGACCTAGATATAATTACTCTACCTAAGCTTTCAGCGACTATCATTATTTTTCTGGAAATTAAATTACTTTTTGTACAATAAGGTAATTCTTTACCGGTATATGATTCACCAGGAAGACAAATAATTAGCTGCCCAAAAGGTTTTAATGATTTTATTGCTCTAAAAATAAAGTCATTATACAAATCAACCAAAGAATTTTCGTCTTCAATAGTATTGAATCCATAAGGAGGGTCACAAAGTATTAAGCTATAAAAATTTTCCTCTAAATCAGTAGCATTTTTCAATGAAAAAATTTCATTCGGCAAATTATCAAAGTTGTTCTTATCATTAAACAAACTAGATGTTATTTTTAATGAATAGTGTGACTGGAAAGTAGTAATATGATTTTCATTTTTCAAAAAACTATCTTTACACTTTTGCTTGAGATCAATTAAATCACCAATCTGCTTCAAAAAATCATTTTTAGATTTTTCAAAAGCTTTCTCAAAGTTCATTGATTTACGACTGAAAGCACTGTAGTATCTTAAATAAGACTTCATTATTAAATAAAACAATATTCTTTCTTCAAAATTTATTCCTTTAAATTTTGTCAAAAAATCATTATCAAAATCAAATTCATAAAAATTGTTTTTATTGGATTCGTTATTCTTTAATTCTTCAAAAAGCATATATACTTTATGAGATTCAATTTTCAAATTACTTGAAAAATTAAAACTAGTTTGAGGGTTCTCAAAGAAATTAGATATATGTTCAATCTCCTTTTTGATTTCTAATAATTCTTTAAAATCCTTACAAAAAAAACTTAAATTATCCTCAATCAAAATATGTGTTAAAATATTTAAATCAGAGCAAACAATTTCATTATTCAGACCTATTCTTTTTGCCTCAAACCAAGTAGTTCCCGTGCCACCAAAAGGGTCACAAATTGGTCCCTCAACTAATTGTGATTTTGCAATATTTAAGAGAGCGGCAGTTAGAGAATGAGGCATGGTTGTATGTGATTTCCACCCCGGCTTGTTTTCATCAAAAAAGAAGAAAGGGCTTCCATTTTTATATACTTGCTCATATAAAATGTAGAAACGATTTTGCCCAGAATTATTAAGTGTGGTTGACGAAATTGATCTATCGGAAATTAACCAAATTGTTTTATCAGATTCAAATGAATGTTTTGTTTTATAATTACCTGGGTCAGGAAGTATTAATTTCTCTTTACAAAGCAAATCAGAGGCAATTTCATTCAATAAATTGGGTAATTTTGTTCTACCCATATCCATTTTTTCAACATAAATTTTAAGACTTTCAATTCCTTTGTTTATATATTCGCTTGAACTGCTATCATAATTTGAAAAGTCTTCATGTGAATAAACCACAAATGGGATTTTATTTGTACTATCATTTTGAAGCAAATAATTTTTTAAGTTTTCAAGGAACTCATTCTTCCTTGCCTTCTTTATATTTCTTATATAAATCGACTTACCTCCTGAATGAATATATCCTGAATCATGAATAACTTTATCTATCTTACTTGATAATCCAATTGGTAAAAAAACCGAACATGAACCAAAAAACATATCTACTGGAGCACTTGAAATAAAAATATCTATGTTTTTTATTGCAAAATCTTGGATTCGTTTATTATCAAAAGGTGAATAATCCTCCAATACAATATTCATTAAATCAGTAATTGCTGTTCTTAAATGAACCGTTGAATGGAAAAGAATAATCGGCGAATCCTCCTCTCTGTAAAAATTTAATAATGAGAATAATTCATTATACTGTGTGTTTGTAACACTTAAATTCTTTTTGAACAAAAAAAATAACGGAGTTCCATTTTGTCGATACCATTTATCAAAGAATTTTTCCCATTTGAATTCAGAATTTTCTATTGAATTATTAAGAGATTGGACAAGTTTTTCAATTATTTGATTTTTAGTGGGCATTTTATTGGGATTTGGTCTAGTATATTGTGTAAAAATATTGTAATTTATCTAAAAAATCAATTTTTGTGGAAATTATTGACAAAATTCAAATCTTTAACATATTGAATTCCATGCTTTTAATACGCAAAAATGACCTCCAGCAACGCTAAAGGCCATTTTTATATTTATCTAAAACTTATTTTGCTACCTCAATATTGGCTTCACGGGCGTTGATGGTTTTGCCACGCATGCCTTCTATCACTTTACTCACGTCTCTTTGAGGCACTTCTACAAAGCTAAACTTATCGTACATATCGATCTGACCAATCACTCTTCCAGGGATTTTAGCTTCAGAGGCAATGGCACCCACAATATGATTAGGAGCAACGTTGTCTTTACGACCGAGGTTGATAAACAGTCTTACCATTCCCGGCTCACCTGAACCCATATTTCCACCTCCACGACGTGCCCCACTTCTCTCTTCGCCACCGTCAAATCTTCTGCTTCCACCGTCGAAACGACTGCCTCCTTCAAATCCTCTGCCACCTTCAGGTCTGCTGCTTCCTTCAAAGCGACCACCTCGTCTGGCTCTTTCACCTCCAAAAGTCCTTTCAGAAGGTCTGGCATCTCTTCCGCCAAACTTGGCATCTCTGCCACGTCTTTCGGTAGGTTTATTGTCAGAAAGTTCATCATCTCTAAACTCCGAACGACGCTGCTTGCCAAGTTGCATACGCATCAATGCTGTCATGATAGAATAGGTGCTGATACCCTCAGTCTTCATTTCATCTATCAATGACTCAAACTGCTGATTGCCTTCCTCCTGCACGTTGGCAAGGATTTTCTCTTTAAACTTTTTGTTACGAGCTTCTTCAAGGTCAGTTTGCATCGGAATTTTCCCTTCCGGTATAGCTACCTTGGTATAATTTTCAAGGTCACGCATACGCATACGATCCCGACGGGTAATCAACAAAAACGCTTTTCCTTGTTTTCCGGCACGTCCGGTACGACCGATACGGTGTACATAATATTCCAGATCCATCGGAAGGTCGTAATTGATAACGGCATCTACCCCACTCACGTCAATTCCACGTGCGGCCACGTCTGTCGCCACCAATATTTTTGTATTTCCATAACGGAATTTGTTCATCACCTGATTTCTTGCTGCCTGACGCATGTCTCCGTGAAGACCCTCGGCCAAATAACCATTGGCTTGAAGTTCTTCTACCACTTCATCCACTTTTGATTTTGTGTTACAGAATACCAGCATTAACTGAAGATCATGTACATCTATCAATCTGATCATAACTTCATATTTGGCTTCTTTTTTCACCAAAAAGTAGCTCTGTTCGATATTGTCATTGGTTATCTCTTTACGAGTAACTTTTACAATCTCAGGATCTTTCTGGAATTTTTTGGTGATATTCAGAATTTCTTTCGACATGGTAGCCGAGAAAAGCACCGTTTGTCTTTCTTCGGGAGCGTGTGAAAGGATTTCCTCGATGTCTTCTCTGAAACCCATATTGAGCATTTCGTCGGCTTCGTCAAGAATTACCATCGAAATATGGTCAAGCTTCAAAGTCTTTTTCTCGATATGATCTTTGATACGACCCGGAGTACCCACTACGATTTGTGTACCTCTTTTGAGGTTTTGGAATTGACGCTCGTAAGATTCACCACCAAAAATGGCCGTTACTAAAAGCCCTTTTTTGTGCTTGGCCAATAGTGTGATTTGCTCTTTTACCTGTAGGGCTAGCTCCCTGGTCGGACACATGATAATCACCTGTGTATCACGTCTTTCAGCATCAACATGCTCAATAGCGGGGATACCAAAGGCGGCGGTTTTACCTGTACCTGTCTGTGCTTGTCCGATTACATCTTTACCGGTCATTACAACCGGAATAGCGGCTGCTTGTATGGGCGTAGTATCTGTAAAGCCCATTTCATTTACTGCTTGAAGGATATAATCCGACAATGGCAATTCATTAAATTTTAATGTTTGCATAAAAAAATTATTGCCGTTTTCGCCAACGGCCAGATTTGTAAAATTTTAAAAAGATTCAGGCGATTGCGACACGCCTATACGTGAACACCACGGATTGTATCCGTTGCCTGCTCTGAAGTGAAAACCGGAATGGTTTATTACTACCTAATTTGCCCAATGCAGAGTCCCGAACGGATAGTTCGATTAAAAACGATGCAAAGGTAAAGAGAAAAAGTTTAGAAATTTCTTTAAAATCAAAAAAAGAACATAACATAACAAACCGAGTAGGTATTATCCAATTTTATTTTAGAATATTTATATTTAAAGATATTAATATTCTAATTTTCAATAAATTGATTAAAAAAATCACGGGGAGATTCTATTTTGGTTTGCAAGAAACTTTCTAAAATCAGCAAGTCTTTGTCACCAGTAATAATATAATCGGCCTGAATATATTCGGCTAATTGTAATACATGATTATCATCCTTATCGCGACACGCATCAGGAATTGAGTTAGATGGATGTACAACTGAAACTCTTTCCTTTATGGTTTCCAGGATTAGTTCGGTTTGTGCTTCTGTTAATTTAGATTTACCTAAAAGCTTATTTTCTAGTTCATTAAAAAGCCACTGAGAAGAAAAAACGTTATAATTTGAGACACAAAAGTCATACACTTTTGATGAAAAACCTGGAAAAAGTAATGAGGATAGAGAAATATTTGTATCAAAAACTATTTTCATAAAATCACGAAATAGCATCAAATAAAGCATCTTCGCTTTCGATGCCATCGTGTTTTGCTACATTTATCAAACTTTTTCGAAGTTCTCTAAGCCTTTCAAAATAAAAATAATCATCCAAAGCTCTATTAATTAATTCCTCAGAATTCAAATTCAGGTCTTTTGACTTCTGTTCCAAAAGCCTCAAATTAGATGCTCTTAGCTTGATTTTAAGTGTTGCATTCATTCCCGATCTGATAAGCTTAACAAGAATTTATTTAGTAAAAGAATAAAATTTAATGGGAAATTACTAATATTTTTTTTGTATTTATTAGCAAAATAAACACAAAGTCCGAAAATACGATTCCCAAAATCCTACAAAATACTCTTTGGCACCACCCTCCTGGTCTTCACTTTTATTCTTTTTGACATATCAACCAGGTGATCGGGATTAAATTTTGTGGTGGTATGCCATGAATTTTCAGGCAAAAAATCGGTTTCAAAGTTTTGTTTTATTCCTTTAGAAACAGATTTATCATGGATAATTGCGAAACACTCGGTATTAAGATTGGCACTTCTTGGATCAAGATTAAAAGTACCCACTACACTTATGCTATCATCAATCACCATACTTTTGGCGTGAAGGCCGAAGACAGGCGTAAAATTTACTTTTTTCTGATAAGCCCCTGTCATCATTTTGAAGCGTTCTTTGGCATCTGGCCTGAATTCATACACCTGAACACCTGTGGCCAACAATTCTTTTCTATCCCGCTGATAACCGCTGAATGCCTCCAGATTGTCAGTAGATGCCAGTGAGTTGGTAAGAATCCTTACCTTTACCCCTCTTTTCACAGCATCAGCAAAGACTTTCTTGCCGATAGCTGTGGTAATAAGATAGGGCGTCTGAATATCTACACTTTTTTGGGCATTATTTATCAAATCAATCAAGGCTTTAGTGGTGTTTCCTCCTCCTCCAAGACCTTTTTTAAAGTGATTTTTTCCGGGAAAATCTGAAATGAATTCCACCTCTTTAACCCAAACTAAAGTTGAATCTTTGATTATTTTATCAAAACTATCCTGAAATTGATCGAGTTGAATTCTCACTTGAGGCCAAAAATTTTCGGGATTGCAGGCATATTGATGTAATTTTTCAAATATTCCGGGTTTATATTCTACTTTTTTATCGGTTATCTCACTAACAGCTACACTATTCTTATTTTCCCAAAAATCGATAAAAGAGTTTTGCATATCGGTCACCCCCTTACCGAGCAACAATACATCACGGTCACGGAAATTGTATTCATGGTCATAATCAAAATATTCATCGGCAATGTTTCTGCCGCCGGTAATGCCAACTTTGCCATCAACTATGAATGTTTTGTTGTGCATTCTGAGATTGGCATCTTTGAAATCAAAGGCAAATTTTCCCAGCTTTTTGATAATGTTTTTGCCTAAATTAACGCCGGGATTGTACACTTTAATCTCAATGTTTGGATGCGAGTCCATTGTCAATATATCTTCAAGCTCTGAATCTACCATCATGTCATCGACCAGCAAACGCACTTTTACACCTCTGTCGGCAGCCCGAACCAGGTAGTCACAGGCAATAAGGCCAACATTATCAGTAGAAAAAATAAAATATTGAATGTCGATACTTTTTTGGGCATTTTGGGTAAACCACGCCCTGGTTATCAATGAACCACCTCCGTCTTCAAGCACCTGAACGGCAGTTTTGTTTTGCAGATTTTCAGAATATTTATCAAAATACTCAGAAAGACCTTTGTGACTTTTTTCATGAATTTTAGCACAAAAATCTTCCTGAGATTTCTGATTCTTTTTCTGTTTTGAACAAGAAAAAAATAAAAATAATATAGATATGGAAATCGTAGCCAGTTTCATTTTACCTCACCATAAATGCCGCATTGGCCATGAGTTGCTTGCCACCATACCAGAATGCCCTGAAAATCGGGCTCTCGTTGAGATAAATAATTTTACCTTTCCCAGAATCTTGCACAGCAAAAACCGGCACATCTTTCATTTTAGCGTTGGTCTTAGCTCCTGCAAAACCGCTAAAACGCTCCTGAAGCTTTCCTACATTCCAGCCATCTTTCAGAAAATCGTACCCAATTACATTTTTGATCATTACATAAGTATCAGAATCATACCCGTATGCTAGTGGGTGTGTAGCATCAAGACCCACCTTGTAAATTGCCCCCGGAATCTGATCAGAGATAGCATCCCGCTCCCTGTTCCCGTATTTTTGGTCTTTATTTGAAGTCGAACTTTCTTCTGCTTTGGCTTTCAGATCAAATCCTTCTTTTCCTGCAAAACCTGAAACCGCACTTTCCATTAAAATCAATCGACCACCATCACTTACCCATCTGCTGAGTTCTTTGGTATCTTTAAAAATGTTATTGTATCTGCCTGATGGCAAAATCAAAACATCGAATTTCCATAAATCTACACTGCCAATGTAGCTGCCATCAATGATTGTAACAGGGTAATCTAGTTGCTTATCAAAAAAGTGCCAAACATCTCCGGCTGCGGTGGCACTTACTCCGGCTCCCATAATAACCGCTACATCAGGAGCTTTTACGATGTCTATCGAATTGGCTCCCAGATCAGGTCCGCTTTCAGACAATCCTGAATAAACAGGCACCAAATTGATACCCATTTTTTCGGCTATCTGAACTGGTATGGTTTCAAAATCAGCCTTTTCATTGCCTTTTCGGGTAATGATAAGTGTTCCTTCCTTAAACGACTTGCCTGCCGCTTTGAACGGCGATTCGTTGGTGCGTACTTTTACCTTATTTTTCAACAAAGCTGCAAGATATTGGGCTTCTTTAAAGGATTTATAATCAACCAGAAAAGCGTACACCTTACTCAGATTCTGAATTTTTGCCGGGGCTTTTGTATCAGCTTTATTGTTTCCTGACATCTTCCCTGGAATGGCATAGGCCTGGATATCAAATACATAAGGCAACGCCCAGGCTGTAATGTCATAAGTATTGGAATCTTCCAGCATAGTTTTTGGCTCAAAAAGAATCTTGGCAAAAACTCCTTTTGACTGAAAAGAACTCACGATCATATCGTTTTCTTCTACAGCAAAAGCCTCCTCTTTTTGGTTTTGATAATTAAATCCGTTTGAAACAGTCTTTTTTGAAGCAAACTCATACTTAATTTCCATCTTGTCGAGCTGCTGGCCCAAGGCCTCTATTTTTGATTCATTCCCGGCATATTTGAGAATGTAAGTTTTATATTTTCCGTAACCTTTTTGGGCGGTTTCATTAAAAAACCTGTTAAACTCTTTCACGGTACTTTCGGCTTTGTCAGATAAGGCTTCCAGAGTACCCATACTGGTCGCAAAAGAATGATCGATTCTGTCTTTCAGGGTAAGCACATCGCCATCATTCCTTTTAAAAGCAACCCCTGCAGGGCCACCCCCTGCCTGCTCAAACGTCATCCCGATGGCTCCATTATAAGAAGGATAAGTGTCGCCATAACTTGGATAAAGCAAATCATAGTTTTCTTTTGTATAATATAACCAACCGTTTTCATCAAAACGTTTTTTGTTGTATTCACCCAGCAAAGTTTGGAAATCGCGTTGAAAAGAGGTCAAATCTTCATGGAATGGCTTTGCCGAAGGCGGAAAATAATAATGGGTATTGGGTCCCATTTCGTGAAAATCGGCATGAAGATGTGGCATCCAGCTGTTATAAAACTTCACCCTTTGCGATGTTTCATTTTGAGTTTGCCACGCCACATCTCTGTTCATATCAAAAAGATAATGATTAAAACGCCCGCCCGGCCAGGGTTCATGATGCTCTACAGCCGCAGCTTTCAAATCGGGATGAGTACCAATGTATCGATTGTACCATTGGGAGTACCGGTCAAAACCATCGGGATTGACACAGGGATCAATCAAAACTATGGTATTTCCAAAAATCTTTTTAGCTATTTCGGAGCCTTCACGAGTCAGCTCATAAATCACACTTATTGCGGTTTCGGCATTATTGGCTTCATTTCCATGTACGTTATACGAAAAATAAGCTATAGCTGGAATCTGAGCATTACCTCCGCCTGGTCTTAATCCGATATTTTGCAAATTGGCCTCTCTTATTTTCTCCAGGTCAGCAATATTTTTCTCGGAACCAATGGCTAAAACCATCAATGGGCGGCCTTCAGTGGTTGTGCCATAAGGTATCAATTTTGTGATGCTTGTTTTTGTGTTAGCAACATATTTGACATAATCTATCAATTGGTGGTGAAAATGAAACCTGCTTCCCATAGGGTGTCCGAAGAATTGCTCCGGCGATTGGAAACTTTGGGAATATGAAAAATATGGAATTAAAACGATGAGGGTTAATAGTTTACTGACTTTTCTGAACATACATAGTTTGGTTTGAAATCAAATATAAATGATAAAAACCATTTTGACAAAATATGATTTTGGGAAAAACAGCACGCACTGATTCGATTTTTTCATCAAAATATCACAAAATGCGTAAATCTTTACTTTTTCTTATTTTTCATTGAATTTTTGAAAGAATATTGAAAAAATATCAAATATTTGAAAATTTGATTTGCATCATAAAAATAATCGTACTACTTTTGCACCACGATTTCGGAAACGGAGTCGGACATTTAAAAAAAATACTGTTTTACAACGCTATTTTTCGATAAATGGGACCAGTCGGCCCTATCGTCTAGCGGTTAGGACACGTCCCTTTCACGGATGAAACCGGGGTTCGATTCCCCGTAGGGTCACCTTTCAAATAATTAAACGCCTTATATTCAATATATTAGGGCGTTTTTTTATTTTAGTTGCTACATTTTTTGCTACATTTTGAATATAAATCAATATTATTACTATAATATCTTATTTGGTAGTCAAAAGACAATAGGCAGTTTGTTTAATATTTTTTCTGTTTTGCGGATCAATATCATTTTCGAAAACATACAATTTGTAAACAGAAATTTCAAATGTAGAAAGTAGCATTATTTCCTCAAACTCTAAAAAAACTATTGAATTATATAAATATTTTCCATCTCCAAATGTTTTATTCTGATTTGGTTTAATAGTGATTTTATTATTGTCTTTTCTAAGGCTCTGTCCATTTTCCAATAAAAAATAAACTCCGTTGGCATTTTCAAATAAAGAATTGGAAGTTATAGTAATATTTATTAAATAATTTATTGAAGAATCTTTCTTACTAAAATACTTTGATATGCTTAACCCATTATAAAAATTACTCATATAAATAATATTATCATTTGTTTCTAACTTCATAATTTCTTTATCACAATCAAAATATTGACTATTAGCATTTAATGAAAAAACAAATGCTATTATAGAAATAATAATTTTTTTCATACTGTAATTTTTTATGTGAAGGTAATAAAATCTGAATAAAAAAAGACCCCCAAAATGGAGGTCAATTTTAATTAATGTAAATTATCTCAAATTCATTTCTTCCATTAAAAAATGCAATCACATCTTTTTTATAAATTGTCATTTTGTGGACTGTCTTTTTTAAATGTTTTGTATCAAAATTCCTTTGGTAAGTATGTGCAAAAAAATCAGCAACTTCTTTTTTTAGCGTCCAAGAACATCCGAACTTTTTGGATATTAATTCTAACTCGGTCATCCCTCTATAAATTATAATCTTATCGGGTAAACTTTTTAAATAATCTAATTCTTCAGGGAACATTAAACTTTCTCTCTCAGGCTCCGATTTTAAAAAGCACTTTTTTATAATATCCGAATATTTAAAAAGGTTATCACTCATTTCATAACTTTCCCTTAGGGCAAACCAATAATTTTTACCTTTCAATTTTGGTATCATATCAATAAATACTTGGAATCGATTAAAGCTACTAACCCCTATGAACAGTTTCTCTTTTATTTCTTCTTTAGTCATTATAATCTATTTTTATTTCCTTTTAACAAAATTCAAAAAAAGGCCTTTAAAATAAAGGCCAATTTAATTTATTCCAAAACTACTATTATTTTCTTTTAAAAGTGATTGAAACATTCAACCCCGTAGGGGTGTCGTGTTTAGCTACATCCTCAATCAATTAAATCTTCATCTAAAACCCTCCTCTGTGTACTTACCACTCCATACACTGATTTGATGGAATTAACCGGAATCACTACATCTTTAAATCTGAAATTCATAAATCCGATAATCACAAAATGACTGTCAGCACTTACCACCGTTCCAATAATTGTTCTGGTGTCTGTTTCAATGATTTTATAGAAAAAATCCGTGTCGTTTATGTCTGCATTAGTAGCAAAAACAACATCTTTAACTTTGATTCCTGAATTCATTTCATTGTCGTTTGCACCATCTGGAACAATGGCCATAAAATGAGATTGACCATTTACCCCAAAATGAGGTGTGAAATTGAGCTTCTGAAGTGCTAATGATGCCGGGAAAATATTCGCTGTTGTTTCCATTTTTTGAATTTTGTTAAAAAGTACCGGAAATTGATTTCTTGCTGCTGTCATTTCTTTAATTTGTTATTGTTAAATGATGCAACAAAGTAAAAGTATTTTTTTTAATAAAACAAGCTAACTATTTGATTATCAATGTATTTGATACTATAAGTATCGTTTTTTTTCGTGGAGGTGATACTATGAGTAGCGGTAAAAATGCCTGTTTTATTCCCTGGGCTTTTGGGCTTAATTGAACGGTTAAATAAAACCGACTTTTAAGGAATTTTTATATTTTTATCCACATTTTTAAAATATGATTAGAATCATAAATATGAGGTACTTTAAAAGTACCCCATAGTGAGGTAATTTGAAATTACCCCATAAAAAAATGAGGTTGCGATAAACAACCCCATCTTTATAAAGGATGTAACAAAACGTTACGCCCCCATCATTCGATTAAATGTTTCAAGATCGGAATCTGAAATTTTCAACTCATGGACTTCTCTGATTGCTTTCTCTTCATCTTGGATCATATTTTCCAGTTTCCGAATTTCAGCAATTACAATCTGTCTTTCTGTGGCAATTTCTAAGGTCCCGCTTCCCGGCAAAGGAATAACTCTAAGTGTGTCGTTTGCATCGTCTAACCTTAATTGCAGTTCTGCAAGATTTGTCAACCTAAAAGCCATTTGCTTTTTATACTCTCTCTCTTTTTCTATTAATGTCATTGTTATGTTTTGTTTAAGTTTAAAATCCAAATCCGATAATTTGCGTAACTTGTTTAATGTCGGCCTCTGTTAATAGAGACTGACTTTTTTCAAGTTTCAGGGCTTCCAATTCCCTTTCCAGTTTTCCAATGGTTGTCTGGGCATTGAAAAAATTCTGGGTTGCCTCCGCTGTAATAATACCCCTTTGGCTTTCCCGATAGTCCACCCACTCTTTAATTAAAAGCTCTTTAGCTTCGATTTTGGCATCGAAAATTCCAACTTTTGCCCGATGTTGCTTAACATCTGGAGCATACTTCTGTTTGATTTGTTCGTAGTTCATAATTTACGTTTTTGTTTAATTTGAAAAAAAAATTATTTTAGCTTAATGCCTTTTGTTGTGATATCGTCAATCCCGGCTTTAATGCTTCCCAAAGACCTTTCAACTGCCTCAAGTCTTGCGGTATTCACATCTATTCTGTTTAAGGCTGTTAATTGACTTCTCGATATTTCGTTAGCCGTTTTCATACTTTCTGCAATACTAAATGTATGACCCTGAACGGCTGTAAATCTTCCGTTCAATTCATCAACTGAATCTTGACTTGCTTGTGCTATGCCTTTTTTTGCGGTGGAGGTATTCCCGGCTGTGGTGTCTGGTTGCCATAGATTAAAACCACTGTTTTTAGCTGCATTCTGGGCATCTGTGAGGGCTTTTTCTGCCCTGCTTATTCTTTGATTGTATTCATCTGCAAAACGTTGATAGTCGTCAATTACATTCTGGTCGCCGGTGGTCAAACTTGTTTTAATTTCTTCCTCCAGTTTTTTGAAAATGTCACCAAAAACGGCTGAAAAAATCACTTTTTGCAAAAACTGTTCTAATGATTGCCCGGCTGCCTCAAACATTGATTTGCTTGCGTCCTCCCCGGACTTAAAGGCATCAATGAGATTGTTTTCAAGGCTATTACCTAAATCCCCTGCCAAATCATGGACTATTCCAGAAATTGAATCTTTGGCTGTGTTAATTGCATCCTCCCAATCCAAAGTATTTTGAATCAGTTGTTTTGTTTCTTCATTGACTTGGTTAGCATTTAATAAAGCCTGTGCAATCGAGCGGTTAATGTTACCATATTGATCGATAATATCCGGGTGCAACTTCAAAAGGTCTTCAAAAACATTTTCTTTTTTCTTTCCGCCAATCAAAGTAGCAATTCCACCGACTAATCCGGCTCCCATCACTCCCTTTGTAACCACGTTCCAATCAATAGCGTTTTTCTGGCCTGATACTGCCTTTCCGGTTGATAATAAGGCTATTGCTTCATTATATTTATTCGTGGCATCTGTGAGGGCGTTAAAAGCTCCTGATATTTCCCCTGCATAATTCTTAACAAAACCGTTTCCGGATATTTCCGCCTGAAGTCTCAATTGCTCATTTAATGCAAGTGCATATTGGTGTGCATAATCTAATGCATCAGTATAGAATTGTTTTTCAGATTCTTTGCGGTTTTTCGTTGCTTCAGTGATTGAATTTACTATGTCAACAACGATTCCAACGGCTGAAGAAATAGCATCCATTTCGGTCGCTGTGCCATCCAATAAGCCTTTTAAAGTGCCAAATTGACCACTTAACCCACTGAATAATTTTCCTATTTCACCGTCAAGATTTCCAAGCTGCCCGGCAATTTTTTCAAGTCCTTCAAATTTTTCAGCAAGTAATTGGGAATCCAATTTTTGAATCTCATTGTTAAGCTCTTTGATTTTGTTTTTTACGTGGTCAATTTCATTGGCTGTTTCAGGTAAATTATCGTTTTTAAATTTCTGATTAAGCAAATCCAATTCCCGTTGATAATATTCAAGCTCCAATCTGGTTGACTTTATTTTTTTAGAAGTATCCCAAAAAGTGTTTTTTTTATCGTTTTCGCTCTGATTTTTATCAGATTCGATTTTGTTCTTGTCTCTTTGATATTCAAGGAGTTTATCAATTTTTTCCTTCTCCTTTTCAATACTTTCATTTTGTAATTTTTCTTCAAATTTCCTCTCTTCAAGATATTTCCAATTCAAAATTTCCTTCTGTGTCTCCTTATATTGAGTTTGGAGGCTTTTTGAAAGGTCTTTGAATTGAATTGTTGACCTATCGAATATTTTCCCGGCTTTCATCTCTTCCGGGTGTGTAGCCTGCCATTCAAGTTCTTTTTGGTCTCTCAAAACCTCTAACCATTGTTTCATTTTTTCCTCATTGTCAGAAAGTTTTGTTTTGAAATTCAGGTCAATCTGTGCCATTTCCTTATTAAAACCATCGGCCATATTGTCAATCCTGGCTTTAACCAAATCTTGGTTGGCTTCAAATTCCATTTGCTTTAAAGATTCTGTAAGTTCCTTAATGCTTCGCTCTCTTTCGTTTTTTTGCTGTTCTAACTTTGCAAGCTCTTTAGAATTATCCTTTCCGGGCTTTCCTCCTCCTCCATTTCCTCCGCCTGTGTTTCCGGGTGTTTCTGCATACGGTTTAATTCCACCAAAGAAAGTATTAAGGGTTTTAACGGCTTCATCAAAATCTTTTTTCGCCTGTATATTGTCGGCAATAATGGAGGTCATTTTGTTGTAACTTTCATTAATGGAGGTCACAGAACTACCCATTCCCGGACCAAGTGACAAGCTCGATTTATCTGTATAATTAAACGCTTTCAGTATTTTTTGTTGTGTGGCGTTCGGTGCCTGTTTCCCCTCGATTACTGGCCGTAAAATCTCAAAGGCAACATTACCCCTATCTTTTCCAAAAGTATTAATTAGCTCGTCTTGAAACCGTTTGGTATTTGATTTCAATTTCTCAAACATCAAATCTGATTCTGCATCAATTGCTTTGGCTAATGATCGGCTTTTTGCCGCTTCAATGGCATTTTCTGAAATGATTTTATAAGCAAGTGCAACATCATTTAAGGCTGTTTTTTCGTCTCCCAATCCTTTGAGATATTGCCCATATTGATTAATGATTTGATTCTTTGCTGAATTATATTCATCTGTACCTTTTTTGGCTTGTTTCAGCTTAATGAATAAAATATCAATTTGGGCTTGCTCTTTAATGGTTTCAGCTATGGAATCCGCTTTGGCTTCATTCAAACGGTTATAAGTTTTTTCAGCCTCTGAAACGTGGGTTACAAGTGAATATGTCGCATAGGCTACCATCGCAATCCCACCGGCTACAATAGCATAAGGATTAACTATCAAAGTGTTATTCAATGACATCACTGCCCTTTGAAGTGTGGTTGTAGCTGTGGCTGCTGCAATCTGGGCGGTGGTATAAGTTCCGGTTGTTGCTGTGGCTAATGCTGCCTGTACTGCATACGCTTCGTGTAAAGTGGTAATCAATATTAAAGCTGCTTTATAAGTGCCATAAATTGCAATCAGTTCTATTACTGCCTCTGTGATTTCTTTGTAGTTTTTCACTGCATCAATAGATCCGGTCAATACCCCTTTAATAATGTCCTCATTAGCTTTTCCGAACTCATTTAATTGATTATTAATAATATCTGTCAGGTTCGATTTTAGGCCGTTTATCGTTTCCGATTGTTTAAGTAACATTCCATTGAATTTTCCTCCTTCCCCGGTTGCATATTCAAATGCTTTGGTAATTTCTGACATTGGAATTCTTCCCTGTTCCATTTCTTTATTCAGGAACTCAATCGTTTTTCCTGTTTTTTCCGCAATGTATTGGAGTGGGTTAAAGCCTGCGTCTATAAGCTGTAATATGTCTCTGCCATTAGCACGTCCTAATGCTGACATTTGGCCGTATGCAAGTGATAATCTTTGCAGCTTGTCAGCATTACCCAGTGACACGTCACCAAGCATTTTAATAATATGCATGACTTTTTCAGAATCAATACCGAACTGCATTAAGGTTTGCCCGGATTTCGTTAAATCCATTAATGTTAATGGTGTCTTAATGCTGTAATCTCGCATTTGTCCAAATAACTTGTCTGCCTTAACTTGGTCACCAATTAAGACCCGATAAGCTACTTGCAAGCTCTCTACCTCCGCCCGGACGTTAACTAATTGATTTAGAAAATCTTTGGCCGTGGAGGCTGAAAGATAGGCTATTGAAGCATTTCTAATTTTGTTGAATATAGAATCAATCTTTGAGCCTTCCTCTTGAATGCTTTTTGTTAAGTTCTTGTAAATGTTTTTTACTGAAACTTCATCTTTTTTTAGTTGGGATAAATCCAACGCTATACCGTGGTATATTCTACCATCTTCTTGTGCCATTGCTGTGTGTTTTTAAAAGTTGTTGTGTGTATTCTAAAAATCCTATTCAAACATATCGAATAAATCGACTAATCCGGTTCCGGCTTGTGCAACCAATAACTGTTTTTGTTTTATTTCCTCTCTGTGTGGATACCGTTTTGAAAGATAATCCAAAAACTCTACTACTGGCTTTAGCATCAATGAGCAATTACCTAATAAAGCCAATTCCATTTCTTCCAAACTCAATCCCTGGGCTTTAATCAGTTCCGAATAAGTGTTTGTTTCTTGTTTTATTTTTTGCTTTCCCATAACTATTTGATATTTAATTATTTACAATTTTTCAAGCTCTTCAAAAAGCTCTTTGATTTCTTTTTTAGTTAAAATCCGGGCGGGTTCTATGCCCCTGAATTCTTCAATTAATTCGGTGTCCAATTCACCTTGTTGAATGGCTTTTAATAGTATTGCAGCCATTTTTTTGTCAATTTTAATTTTCATATTCGATTTGTTCTCTTTTGTCTATTACCTCAATAGTTATCAATTGCATTCTAAGCTCTGATTGAAGATATTTAAAATCCTCATTATCCAGATACCCCTTATTTATCATTTTAAGGAGGTGTATTTTTTGTTCTTTGCTTAATTTAATTTTCATTCTTCAAGATTGTTTAAAATTTGCCCAACCACTGAATTTATTTGCTCTTCATCCAAATTATTAAAATCAATTTGTGCTTGCACCTGACCCATTTTTGGGGTGGTGTACTGCAAAAGTCTTTCGATCACATTCCAACGCTCTGCCGGTTTTAATTTTTTCAAATCCTCTTCCAATGTTTCCCGGTGGTTATCAATAAGATTTTGAATCCAAATTTTTGTGGATGTTGTGATCTTATTTGGAATTCCCGGCCTCCTCCCTGCCGGATTATTAGTTTGTCCTTTTTTTAATCCCATCGTTTTTGTAAAATTTTGTTTTTTTCAAAAAATTTAATGAGGTATAACAAAATTTTAATTTTGTCTTGCCCATAAAAAATATAATATTCTACCATTCTAATATTCTAATACTATTAGTAATGCTGTACGTTGTTTGTACACTTTTTGCACAATAGTTTACCACTACTTTAACCCCTATTTGTACATTTGAACAAGTGTTCAACATTTGTTTAAGAAAAATAAAAAAATGCTTTATAATGCTGTACATTGTTTTGCTTAATAATGGTGTACTTTTTCTAGTGCCATTCTTCTTGCTTCGTTTTGCATTTTGGAGTTTTTTCGTTCCAAATTCCCCAACTTCCTTTCTTCGGCATAAAGTGCAAGGTCATACAAAGTCACTTTGTCACTGAAACTAAAATAAAACCCCTTCATATAACGGCTATAATACTTCATATTCCAGTCTTTCTGGAGGTCGTTAATTATTCTGTCTCTTTTCCGGCGTGTCCAGTAAGATGCTATTATTTCGCTTTCCAACTCTTCAGGAAATTCAATACTTTTACTGTTTCCATCCATACGGCCAAACATAAATCTGTCACTACAAAGAACTTTGCTTTTATTTCCTTGAATGCTTTTTAGTGCCAAAAATGCTAAAAGCTCTATTTTTTGTAATTCAGTTTTGGGGTTGAAAAAAAATTCTTGAAAAGTTTTATATGAAATTCCTGTATATGGTAAACTTTCATTTTCATATTTTTTGAAAAGCTTTTCGCCATTGAAATATGCATCTTCAAAATGTATAAACTTTAATCCAAAATGACTTGCTCCTAATTTAAATCCGCCAAATTCATCTATTTTTCCGCTCGCTGAAATGTGGGTTCCTTTAGAGTATGCCGCAAAGCACCCTACATTATACATCACTTTTTGAAAGTCTTCCATGAATCCCTTATACAGTACCATTGGAGTATTTAGATATTTGAATTTATCGTTTTCATCACTCATAATTCCACCTCCTCCCATGATTTTTCGAACTCCATAAACCAATCATAGAACGATTGAAAATCTTTAGCAATGAGATAGATACCCCCGGCACTTTCTATGGCTTTCTGATAGGCTTTTTGGGCTTCAGATAATACGTCTTTTTGTATTTTGACCTCTATCTTTACACTTCTACCGTTAATTGTTGCTGAAATGTCTGCCGTTCCTTTAGTCGTGGAGGAATAAACCCTTTTCATCGTGCCTATTGTCATAATTCTGCCTATGGAATCGGTCACAGTCTGCCGGTTATCAATTACCCTACCCTCGGAGCTCACCCTTTCGGCCTGTTGTGATTTCAACTGTAAAAAAGTGATTATTGCCCTTGTCAGGTCATTAGCTTTTTTGTCACTGAATTTGGTTACCGACAAATATGGAACTGTGGGGTATTTGGCTTGCTTGCTTGCGTGGTATAGCTCCTGGAGTATTTCCAACGCTGATTTTGTCCGGCTGTTCATTGCTTCAGGAAATAAAGTTTAAACCTTGAATTCGGAGTTTTCACCCACTTATCCGCAATTGCAACTCCTTTATTCCGCAAATATCTGATAGTTGATCTTGGGTCCCGGTCTGGTGTTTGTGCCATTATTTGGCGGTTCGACCACTGTCCACCTTTGCAAAAAAAGTCAAATAAACGCTTTTCGTGTGCTGTTAATTTTGTAATTTCGCCCTGTTCTTCTTCCCAAAAGGACATTTGGCCGTTTAATACTGCTGTGTGGTTCATGTATTAAATGGCTTTTTTTGTGAGTTGTAATTCAGAACGTTTGAAATACCTCTTTCCACCGATTCCATAGAGGTTAATTAATCCTTGCTTTTGCCATCTCCAAAGTGTGGTGTGTGTTACGCCAAGAATCTTTTGAGCTTCTTTAGGTGAAACGTTTTCATTTTCTTCATTATCATTGTGTGTATTCAATGAATTAAGAATATTAGAAGTTGTTTTTTGTGCAATCCTATCAATTAGATCATCTAATCCAATAGGGCTTAATACTAAGTTTTGCATCCTTAAATTATTTTAAAAGTTATTAATTTAAATACAATGCAAACTTACTTAGGGAAAATGTAGGGGAAATTTCCCAGGTTTTCCCCTACCTATAAACCCTTACTATTCAAATACTTAATTAACAAATCTTTATTTTCTGTAAGCTCTAAAATTATATTTTTCCAATTAAGTGATATCTGATTCAAATCTTGTAATTCATTTAAGTCATAATCTTTATTAATACTTCTCACTGCCCTATAAAACCCATCACCCTTATTTTTACCCATTTTTCTTTCTCCAATACTCTCTAATATTGATTTGGCATATCCTCCGTCATTAGTTGGGATTCTTTCACCTTTAGAATGTAAATCTAAAATATAAGTTAAGGCATAATGTTTTGCCGTATAATTACGATTTAGCAAATCATTGTTTTGTTTATTGATTACTTCACCACCGGGATAAACTAAATAATGTTTTAATTGTGTAGTTGTTTTATCCCAGTCACTTTCATTTTTAGGAAAATCTGAAATATGAAAATCTGATACTTTAAAGTTTTCGTGTATGGAATCTAAAATTAGGTTTCCGAAATTATCAAGTTTTTTAATTTGCATCAAAATACTTGTTGATGTTTCTTTTGCTCCTGAATTTTCAACATTAAACAAAAGTCTTTCAATTTCTGTCAAAGATTTGTAAATTATTGTATCTTCAATATCATTTACATAATATTGTTTTTCAAGTTTACCGGCTATTGCCAAGTCAAACATTTCTTTTGAAATATCTGAAAGACTTTTAGCAAAATCAGTTTGTTTGATATACCCAATTTTACCTTCAGGAATTAATTTATACATTTCAGAATATCCTGTTTTTATTTCTTCTTCAGAAAAAAATTTCAAAAGGTATTTTTGACTGTCTGGAATAAATTTTGAATTTTTATATTGATTATATAGTTCTTTCAAAAATTCATGGTTTTCCTTTAATACAACCTTGAAAGGGTGCCAAAAATGTGTTTTCTCGAATATTCCTAAAAATTGTTTTTCCATTGATTTTAACTTAAAATTGAATCCTCGTACTCTTCGGCATAATCACTGTGTTTTTTTCCAATGTATGCCTTTAGACTTTGCTCTGTGGTGTGTCCTGTTTGGCTCATAAGCCATCTTAAATCCATCTTTCCGTACTTATGTGATGCAAACGTTCTTCTACCTATATGAGTACTCACAAGCATCCATTTGGGAAAATCGCCAAATTCTTTTCTATTGGTTTTTGGGTTTTTAATACCTCCTTTTGTAATAGTATCTATTCCGGCTCTTTTTGCTACTTCTTTTATGAAGTCATTATATTTTTGATCTGACAAGCTCCGGGGAAAATTGCCGTTCCTTTTTTTTAAAATATGAATGCAATCATTTAGTATTATTTTCACATCTGCCCCGGTTTTCTTTTGCGTAATAATTATGCTCCATACCTCCACGCCATTTTTATTCACTCTTTTAATTATAGAATCAGAATCAAATCTCAAAAGGTCGCTTACCCTTTGGCCTGTATAGATTGATATTAATAACCAATCTTTAGCATTTTCAAGATATTCGGGTAATTCGTGGAGGTTTTCAATACTTTCAATTTCGGAGGAGGTAAAATAAATAATGTTGCTTTCTATTTGCTTGTTAAGGCTGTATCTATTAATACTTTTGTCTATTTCAATACCTTGTGATTCTGCAGAAAAACAAAGTGTTTTAATCATTTTTATATCTTTTGCAGTGGTGGAATCATTGTATTTTTCAATCCTTGCATATCGGATGAATTCATTTAATAATTCCGTATCAATATTATTGAAGTACATTTTTTTCCCAATGTAATTTTCAAACCTGCATAGCTTATTTTTTAAAACTTTGTACTTTTTAGCTGCTGCAGCTCCAAGACTTTTTTTCAAGCCTTCTTTGCTATCTTTCTCTTTGAGTTTGATATAATAATCAACGTATTTTATTAATGATTCCGGTGTTTTCAATTCCTCTTTCACTTCATTACCTTCAGAAAGATTAATTTTTGATTTTAACCAAATAGTATTAACAGAATCAATTATTTCAGATTCCGGGATAATTGAAAACTCTGATAAAATGAAATTATTTAGGGCTACTGTTTTTGAAATAATGTCTTTATGGTAGTTGTATCTTTTAATGTCAACATTGCCCCAATTTTTACGGTTGTAGTCTTTTTTCCAATATTCTTTAGTTACCTCTATTTTTGTTTTTGCCCAAATTTGAAAGCTTTTTCCATCAATTTTAAAGCTCAATCGAGCTGTTAATGGTGCTTTTTCTTTATTTGACCTGAAAACATAATTAATAGTAGCCATTTTTGTAGCAATTTTATAGTTCAAAAATACAAAAACGCTACAAAATTTGCTACAAAAGAATGGAATTAATTTAAACTTTAATATATTATTTGTTATAATTGCAAGTCTATTTTATTGATTATTAGCACATTTAACATATACAAATTATATAGTATTATCCCATAGTTGTAGTCCCCGTAGGGTCACAAGATTGTGAAGTGAAAAAGCAGAGGCCTCGGATGAAAATCTGAGGCTTTTTCTTTTGGTATTTTGTGTAAATAATCTAAATTTTTGAAACCGGAAATCGATTCTCCGTAGGCAGAGGCGTTCAAGCCTCCAAAGATGTGAAGTGAAAAAGCAAAGGCCTCGGATGAAAGTCTGAGGCTTTTTCTTTTGGTATTTTGTGTAAATAATCTAATTTTTTTGAAACTGTAAATCGATTCTCCGTAGGCAGAGGCGTTCAAGCCTCCAAAGATGTGAAGTGAAAAAGCAAAGGCCTAAGATGAAAATCCGGGGCTTTCTCTTTTGGATTTTTTTTAATTAAAACAAAAAAAGGTTCTGACCAATTCGCATCAATTTTTAAAAAAAACTAAAATTTTAACCAAATAATATTTTAAATATTAACGCCAGATTTTCAAAGAAAAACAAACCAGATAATCCTATCTCAAACTACCTACCGACCGATTCAGCCTCAAATAGCCAAAAACAGCTAAAAACCCATATATATTAGACTTCAGTTAAAAAAATGTTAAAACGAAATTAATTATCACAAAAACCTAAAAAACTTTTTTCTTAAAATTTTATTTGGTTTTGAATTCCCTTTTTTAAAAAAATCAGTTTTATCAAATTATCCCTCCAATTTCAAACTTAAATATTAAAAAAAACACATTTTTTATTCGTTTTTGCACAAATTCTCCACTTATTACCCCATTTTTCGAAATTTGGATGCTTCAAAAAGATACTTAATATTTGCCTTACAGTATTGGAACAACAAACAAAACAAACGATGAATACTTTAAAACATATAGGTGCCAATTTATACGTAAACAACGATGCCGTGGAAGCTATCGACTTTCTGGTTGATCACAAACTTATGCCCAAAACAATCAATAAGGCGTTTAGCGTTACCAACCAGGAAGGCTTTGACCTGGATATGATTGTTTTTAATCCAAATGAAGCCGACGACAAGTTTATGCATTTTAAACTTGAGGATTTTGCTTCGAACTCTGATACACTTTTTTACCTGGTAAACATGTTTAACTTTTTATCTGAAAAGGATTATAACACTTATAAACCAGCACAAAAAAAGTTAGAGGATTATCTGTATATGTTGCCTACTTACAGGGCATTGTTTGGTTATCGCACTGTTGAGGAAGACTGTTAGAATTTTTTTTCACTAAATTTTATTTCAAATGAAAACAATATTTGTCGGATTATTTCTGACCATAAATGCTATTGCCTATTCTCAGGCAACAAATCATGAAAACCCGCTTAACAATAGCAGAAATTATAAAACCGGACCTAAAACTGCTGAGGGTAAAACTGTAAAAACAGTAAAACAAAGTATTTTCAAAAAAAACTATAAGAAATCGGGTATTGAGAAACCTGATACGCAGGAAACTAACAATCTGGTGGATTCTCCTGAAAAATCAATGGAAAACAGAAACTATAAAAGAAAATAGGATGCTGTTATTCATGAAAACATTTGCGGCAACGGGCCTCATAGAGGTCCGTTTCTCCTAGTAAGACCTGATTTTGGTCTTCGACTTTTCGATAGGAATGATGGGCAATCTCACCACAAATAACACAAATCGCATGCACTTTGGTAACATATTCGGCTATGGCCATCAGCTGTGGCATAGAACCAAAAGGAAGTCCTCTTGAATCCATATCCAGACCTGCAACTATCACCCTTTTTCCCTGCAAGGCAAGTTTGTTACAAACATCTGTCACGCCCTGGTCCAGAAATTGGGCCTCGTCAATGCCTACTACATCACAGTTGCCTGCCAAAAGCAGAATTTCCTCCGCGGCATTTACCGGAGTGGACCTTATTGAAGAGTGGTTGTGTGAAACTATATCAAATTCATCGTAGCGAACATCTATTCCCGGCTTAAAAATCTCCACATTTTGTTTGGCTATCTTCGCCCTGTTGAGTCTTCTGATCAGTTCTTCAGTTTTTCCCGAAAACATAGAGCCGCAAATCACTTCAATCCAGCCACTCTTGGCATCTTTTCCTTTGGCTCTTTTGGGTTCGATGAACATTTTTTAAATATTTTTTCGTTATTTGCTTAAATGGCAAAAGATTTGATTTAGCTTTTGCACGTGGTTATAATTACAAAATAAAAGAAATATCAAATGATCGACAAGTGGAATGCTTCCGAAATAAAAAATAATTCCGCCGAATTTTCCAAAGTGATTTGTAATGAGTTTTTTAGTTACAAAGAAAAAATCGAAGGTACTGAAATAATCAACCTTACAGAAATAAAACAATTAAATCTTTTTATCCTGAAAGCGATTTTTGATAAATGGAAAACAGAAAGCGAAAATCTCAGAAGCCCCTACTTTGACTACAACAATCCGGAAGTCAACAAAGCCTTTGAAGACTTCATGAATATACTTTCCAGGCATATTTCCATAGCAAAAAATCATTTTTCGCCTCTGGTAGAAAAATCATTGGCCGATACCATTTCGCTTTACCAAAGCCCGAAAGAGTTTTTTTTGGAACAAATGAGAAATCTGCCGGAGTTTAAACTTACCCAGGAATGGCTTCAAACAAACGGAAAGTTCTTTTATGATTATAACTGGGTTCTGAGAGAACTCTCTGCCAAATTAAACGGGGTACAATTTGTTTATGCCAACGAAGCCTCAGAATGGATTCAGGAGATATTGCCAGACACTAAAATTGAAAACCATGAATCGGAAATAAAAGACATCAAAAAGATTATTGGAATTAATGAGAACCAAAGTTCTGGTCAGAATCCATACCAATCCTTTTTTGACAGTATAGAAGAATATAAACAAACTAAAAAAAGCACTGAAGTGCAGTCACCTCCAGTTTACGAAGCTCCGGTTACAATTCAGCCTCCCGTTTATGAAGTACCGGCTGAAGCACCAAAACTTGAGATTAAACAAGAACCTGTGCAGCAGGTGATGACTACTCCTTTGGAGGCACCTGTTTCGAAATCAGAAGAACCCAAAAATGACACTATTAATGATGTGATGCACAATGCAATGGAGTCTGATTCGGTCGCAGATATTTATCAGAAAAAGAAAATCGAAAATATCAGAAACAATATCTCACTAAACCAGAAGTTTCTGTTTATCAATAATTTATTTGGAGGAAATTCCCAAATTTTCAATCAGGCTATCGATGAACTGGAAGTTTGCGGGAGTTTTCAGGAAGCAAAAGAACAAATGTTAAAGAAATATATGCCTCAGTTTAAATGGAGTCTGAACAGCCCCGAGACTGAAGAGTTTTTAGATTTATTAAAAAGAAGGTTTAATTAAAAAAAAGATAAAAAAAAGAGGCTTCCGGTAAAGAAGCCTCTTTTTTTAGTTGGCCATTTCAGAAATAAATTTGATTCTCATAAGCCTGAGTTCCTCTTCAGTTACCTCATCATCATAATCTTCAAATTCTTTCATAGCGGCTTTTATATCATCAGAAGCCGAATTCATAAAATATTCATAAATATCTGCTTGCTTTTCCTTATCAATCATCTGATTAATATAGTAGTCAAGGTTTAGCTTAGTTCCTGAAAAACAGATACTTTCAATCTCGGCAATCAACTCCTCCCCATTCATCTCTTTGGCTTCAGCAATTTCTTCCAAATCAATTTTACGGTCAATCTGCTGAATAATAAAAATCTTGGTCTTAGACTTATTGACTGTAGTTTTGACCATCAGGTCAGAAGAAGTCTCGATTTCGTTGTCATCAACGTATTTATTGATTAAATCCAAAAACGGTTTTCCAAACTTCTGTACCTTGCCCATACCTACCCCATTAACCTGTGCCAGCTCTTGCACATTTGACGGATAGGTAGTTGCCATTTCTTCAAGTGAAGGATCCTGAAATACAACATATGGCGGCACATTTTTCTCTTTGGCCATTTTTTTACGAAGGGCCTTTAATAATTCAAGCAGAGCCTGATCTGCCGCACCGCTACCTCCTGAAGGACCCGCAGTTTGTACTAACTCATCCTCACCACTACCTTCGGTTTCATTCAGGTCATGATCTTCATGAAATGTAATAGAAAAAGGATCACTCAAATATTTATGTCCTTTTTCCGAAACTCTGATAACCCCATAATTCTCGATGTCTTTCTCAAGATATCCAAAAACCATAAGTTGCCTGATAATTGACACCCATTTGTCTGAAGCAGAAATTTTCCCGTCCGCATTGATGTCGGCTTTAGGTTTCTTGTTTACTACAATTTCATCTTCATCTTCCTCTTCTTCTTCTTCAAACTTATCAAGAAGATTGAAATACTTCAATCCAGTGCCGTATTCAGGTAATTTATCGTGTCCATAGCTTGAAATAGCTGCATTGTCTTTATTGTTTCCTGTGAGAACATCGGCAATATGATTGGCTGAAAACCTTTGTTCTGTTTTAAGGATAGTATTAATAACCAGCTTAACTTCTTCTTCTCCTTTAAATGTTTTGGTAGGCTTGTTACAGTTATCACAGAAACCGCAATCTTTTTCCATTTGCTCACCAAAATAGCTCAGCAACTGCCTTCTTCTACAAACACCCAGCGAAGAATACGCCACCATTTCCATTAATAGGGCTTTGGCATTGTCGCGTTCGGTAACGTTTTTATCTTTATTAAATTTCTCTAGTTTAGTAATATCATCAAGTGCATAAAACATAAGACAAGTTCCGTCGAGACCATCACGGCCTCCTCGACCCGTTTCCTGATAATAGCCTTCAAGCGACTTAGGGGCATCATAATGCACTACAAACCTAACATCCGGCTTGTCGATACCCATTCCAAATGCAATCGTTGCCACCACTATATCGCAGTCTTCATTCAGAAATGCATCCTGATTTTTCATTCTTACATCAGAATCCAACCCCGCATGATAAGGCAATGCTTTGTAACCATTTACAACCAGCAATTCGGCAATTTCTTCAACTTTCTTCCGGCTCAGGCAATATACTATGCCAGACTTTCCTTTATGCTGATTAAGAAATTTTATCAACTGTTTTTTGGCATTTTGCTTAGGTCTTACTTCGTAGTATAGGTTAGCTCTGTTAAATGAAGTCTTAAACAGCTCAGAATCATCCATATCAAGGCTTTTCTTGATATCAAGCTGCACTTTTGGAGTTGCTGTGGCAGTGAGGGCAATTATTGGGAGTGATTTATCAATATTTTCAATAATTTCTCTGATCTTACGATATTCGGGTCTGAAATCATGTCCCCATTCCGAAATACAGTGAGCCTCATCAACGGCAACGAAAGAAATCTTAGCTTTTTTCAAAAATGCCAGATTGTCCTCTTTATTGAGAGATTCAGGGGCTATATAAAGCAATTTACATACCCCATTCGTAACGTCATTTTTGACCCTGTTCATCTCAGTTTTATTGAGAGTACTGTTCAAAAACTGAGCGTTGATTCCAAAAGCCATCAGCTGATCCACCTGATTTTTCATGAGAGCAATCAACGGCGAAATCACGATAGCTGTACCTTCTAAAACAGTGGCTGGCAATTGATAACAAAGTGATTTCCCGGCTCCGGTGGGCATAATAACGAATGTATTTTTCCCCGAAACGATACTATTTATTATCTTTTCCTGTTCTCCTCTGAAATTATCAAATCCAAAAATTTCTTTCAGATTTTTTTTCAATTCTTTTTCAATTGATGCATTGATCATAGCTATTTCAAAAATTAGCTTAAAAAAATTAAAGCACGATTATTTTCGTGGTGATTTAAATTCTGTATGCTAATATACAAAAAATTTATTTGTGATTTTGTTTACTTTAAAAAAATGTTTCTCTAAAAAAATAAAATTGAAAGCTTAAATTTGCAGACAAAAATGCCTTTTTTAAAGTGGGGACGAAAATAGAAAAAAAAACAATTGAAATTGCCAAAAAAGTACTTTCAGATGAATCAGAGGCAATAAAATCTTTAATAAATACAATTGGGATTGAATTCAGCTCCGCAATTGATTCAATATTAACCTCAAAAGGCAAGGTAGTTTTGTCAGGAATAGGCAAAAGTGCCATTATTGCTCAAAAAATTTCAGCGACATTTAACTCTACCGGTCAAAAAGCAGTATTTATGCATGCCACGGATGCCTTACATGGTGATTTGGGTATAATAGATAGTGAGGATACAATAATAATAATTTCAAAATCAGGCAATACACCCGAATTAAAAGTCCTTTTGCCATTATTAAAAAGAATGGGAAACAAAATAATTTCGATTGTTTCTGACACCTCTTCTTTTCTTGCTCAGCAGTCAGATTTTGTAATCAGTGCACATGTCGAAACAGAAGCCTGCCCGCTTAATTTGGCTCCTACTACATCAACCACAGTTGCATTGGTACTTGGTGATGCTATGGCCATTTGCCTGCTCCAAGCCCGTGAATTTTCAAAAACCGATTTTGCTGTTTTTCACCCGGGTGGTAGCCTGGGGAAAAGATTGTATCTTAAAGTATCTGATATTTTTCCACAAAATGCACTGCCTGTCGTAAATATTTCAGCAGGATTGAGAGAAGTTATCCTTGAAATGTCTTCCAAAAGACTTGGGGCTACGGCGGTTGTGGATGAGTCAGGAATATTAAAAGGTATTGTTACTGACGGCGATTTAAGAAGAATGCTCAATAATACCCAGGATATAAATGGCCTTTCGGCTGCACAAATTATGACTCGCGAGCCGAAGGTAATTCAACAAGATGAATATGCCACTGCTGCCCTTCAAAAAATGCAGGAATTAAATATTACCCAATTGATCGTAGTAGAAGAAAAAAAACCGGTGGGTTTTGTACATTTGCATGATCTTTTAAAAGAAGGTTTAATTTGATGAAACAAGTAGATTTTTTAGTGATCGGATCCGGAATTGCCGGACTAAGTTTTGCATTAAAAGCAGCAAAAAAAGGCAAAGTCCTGATACTCACAAAAGTAAATGCCGACGAAACAAATACCAAATATGCTCAAGGAGGCATTGCTACTGTTTTTGATCCGGAAACCGATTCTTTTGAAAAACACATAAATGACACGCTCATTGCAGGGGATGGTCTGTGCGATCGCAAAATCGTGGAGATTGTCGTCACCGAAGGCCCTGACCGAATTAAAGAACTAATTGAATATGGTACCAATTTCGACAAAGAAGAAACTGGTGAATACAATTTAACCCGCGAAGGTGGTCACTCCGAAAAGAGGATTCTTCATTATAAAGACATTACGGGTTGGGAAATTGAAAGAGCTTTGCTTGAGCAAGTCGAGGCCAATCCAAATATCGAAATCCTAACGCATTATTACGCTATTGAGGTTATTACCAGGCACCATTTAGGTGAACCGGTAAACCGTTCTTCAAAAGATATTGAATGTTGGGGAGTATATGCATTAAATGTTAATACCGGAGAAATCGAGACTATTTTGTCCAAAATAACCGTCATGGCCACGGGAGGTGCCGGTCACATATATTCATCTACTACCAACCCGGTTATAGCCACTGGTGACGGAATCGCCATGGTTTATCGTGCTGGCGGAAAAGTACGTGATATGGAGATGATGCAGTTTCACCCAACATCACTTTACAATCCGGGGTCTTTTCCAAGTTTTTTGATTACTGAAGCCGTGAGAGGTGAAGGTGGGGTGCTCAAAAATAAATATGGAAAGGAATTTATGTATGATTATGACGAGAGAGGCTCTCTGGCTCCTCGTGACATAGTGGCTCGTTCTATTGATGCAGAAATGAAAAAGACGGGTGAAGACTATGTATTTCTGGATATAACTCACAAACCCAAAGAACATATCCTTGAGCATTTTCCTAACATCTACGAAAAATGCCTGAGTATCGGTATCGATATTACCAAAAATAAAATTCCGGTAACACCTGCGGCCCACTATTTATGTGGGGGTATTTTGGTTGATGAATACGGGAAAACATCCATTGAAAATCTCTTCGCATGCGGGGAATGCTCTTCTACAGGACTACACGGTGCCAACCGACTTGCTTCCAACTCGTTGCTTGAGGCAGCTGTATTTGGCCACAGAATAGCACAAGTAGCTGTACATGAAGTTGATAGAATTGAATTCAATCTAAAAGTACCTGACTGGAACTCATTTGGAATGGTACAATCAAATGAAGAGGTATTGGTTACACACAGTACACGGGAGTTGCAAAAAATGATGTCAGATTATGTTGGTATTGTGAGGTCAGATTTTAGATTGGAGCGTGCCCTTCGAAGAATACATCTACTTAAAGACGAAACTGAAGAATTTTATAGGAAAACCAATATTTCAGTCAAACTTTGCGAACTACGGAATTTGATTTTATGTGCCGAAATGGTAATAAAATCAGCTCAGAAAAGAAAAGAATCAAGGGGCTTGCATTATACCACTGATTATCCTTATAAATTAGGGGGACCTGCCGAAAACACTGTCATTTGATTCCGGATGTTTTTCTTTTGAAAAAATCTTGATTTCGGGGAAATGAATTAAAAAATTTCCTGATTTTATATGTCAAAAATCATAATTTAAAAAAATTGGAACTTTTTTTGATGATTTTTGTTAGATTTGTGGTACGAAAAATAATTCGTTTAGCCATATAGAAAAATAAAAACCATCAGGATTTATGAATAAGTTGAAATTTTTATTTGAAAGTAATCTTTTTGGGGTCTGCACTAGAATCGGAGAAAAACTTAATTTTTCGGTTGGTAGTATTCGCAGATATTTTATCTATGCTTCTTTTTTTACGCTTGGCTCTCCGGTTGTAATCTATCTTTTTCTGGCATTTTGGATGGAAATCAGAAAAAATATCAGAAGAGCTCAAAACCCAACCGTTTGGGAATTTTAACGATCTACCTCACCCATTACCAGATCGAGCGACCCAATTATTGTAACCAAATCGGCTACCAGCATTCCTTTTGACAATTCAGGAAGCACTGACAAATTATGAAATGAACAACTTCTACATTTCAATCTGTCTGGCACGTCTGTTTTTCCATTGGTTCTAAAATAAAAACCCAGCTCACCTTTAGGATTTTCTGCACGGGTGTAAAAATCCATAGCAACTGGTCTGATTTTCTTTGGAACAGCTATCTGTGGATTAAAAGACTTGTTTCTAATATGCTTTTTGGTTAGTACCTCAATACATTGGTCAATAATTTTCAATGATTCCCAACATTCCAAAACCCTTACGTAGGTTCTATCCCAGGAATCACCTGTCTTACCCATTTTCCCCTCTCCTATCGGAATTTCAAATTCAATTTCCGGATAAACCGAATATCCATCAACCCTTCTTAAATCATATTTTAAACCTGATCCTCTCAAAACCGGGCCGGTACAACCATAATTTACTGCCATTCCAATTGGTAAAACCCCTACTCCGGCAGTTCTTTTTATAAAAATCTGATTTTCAATAATTAATTGTTGCAATTCCACTAATTTAGGTTTTACATAATCTACAAATTCCCGGCATTTTTCCTCAAACCCCACAGGCAGATCATAAAAAAGCCCCCCAACCCAAATATAATTGTACAGCAAACGTGCACCCGAAACCCACTCCAACATCCGTAAAATAGTTTCCCTGTCTCTGAAAAGCCATAAGAAAGGCGTTGATGCACCCAGATCCTGGGCATAAGTACCTACAGCCAAAAAATGAGAAGCAAGACGGTTCAATTCCGCAACTAAAACCCTTATATACTCAACTCTGGGGGGAATTTCAGTAATACCCAACATTTTTTCTACGCCCATAGCATAGGCATGTTCTGAATTGAGAGCAGCCACATAGTCAAGGCGATCAACGTAAGGAATAATTTGATTAAAAGGCAGATTTTCTGCATGTTTTTCAAAACACCTGTGAAGATATCCCATGTGTGGGACCACCTCTTTGATCAATTCCCCATCTGTTACAACTTCCAGTCTCAACACCCCGTGCGTAGAAGGATGTTGAGGTCCCAGGTTAATCAGCATTTCCTGATCCTCCAAAATTTCAATACTAAATTTGGTAGGTTCTGAAATGCTTAAATTTTCGGGTTTATATTTGTATTGTATTTTTTGCATAATCTACCCAAAATTAAGACAAAATTTCAAATTTTTTAGCACCTGAATACAAATGCACGATATCGAACCCTTTTATAGTTGGCAACGATACTATTTACCCTACGAAGATCCAAAAAGTCCGTTTTTCCAATTAGAAGAAACCACAGAATATCATAACACAGTTTATGGATATTATTTACATCCTTATTGGGACGAAATTGGCTCAGAAACACTTTATTGTAAATTAATTATGGTGAATTACCTGCAAAAATATGCTGTAATAGAATTAATCGGAGAATGGAACGACACCCTACACAATGACGTAATGTACCTTAAAAGGTTTTTGATAGACAAATTACTAAAAAATGGAATAAAATATTTTCTATTGTTAGGTGACAATTTGTTACAGTTTCACGGCGGAGAAGATGATTATTATGAAGAATGGTTTGAAGATGTGGAGGATGGATGGATAGCAGCTATTAATTTTCGGGACTTTATCCTGGAGGAATTTAGTAAATTTCGGCTAGATTTTTATTTTAATTATGGTGGAACTTTACAAATCCAAAACTGGAGAACTTTAAAGCCAGACCAGCTGTTTTCTTTGGTGAATTCACTTATTGTTAGGAGACTGTCCTAATTAGAATACAGGAAATAATTATTGGGATAAAAATATAACTATCAATTTATAATAAGATTATTATACATATAATGAAAAGACTTCGGAAGGAATTTATAAAACATATTTTTGAAAAACATCAAAATACGGAGGCCGTTGCACCAACCGTAGAAATATCAGAATGGGCAACGAAACTTATTCACCTGCTTTTCCCCGAAAAAATCAAAGATTTCTTTCCTTCCACTGATGAAATTGAAGGGGAATTTTGGAATTTAAGCTCCGACCTTCAGCACATTCTTGAAACCACCGACCAATGTAAATTTTGTGAAATCGAAGAAAAAGTAAAGCAATTTTTCGATTCTTTAGAAGAACTTTACAATACACTTAACACCGATGTAGCGGCTATATTAAACGGTGACCCGGCTGCAAAAAGTGAATTTGAAATTATCAGAGCATACCCTGGGTTTCAGGCCATATCTTTTTACCGTATTGCCCATCTTTTGCATAAATTGGAAGTAGCTTTAATCCCCAGAATCCTTACCGAATATGCCCATTCCCAAACAGGAATAGACATTCATCCTGCGGCAGAAATTGATAAATACTTTTTTATTGACCATGGTACAGGTGTCGTAATTGGTGAAACTACTCATATCGGAAAACATGTAAAAATCTATCAGGGAGTTACTTTAGGAGCTTTAAGCGTTGATAAAAATTTGGCTAATACCAAGCGACATCCAACAGTAGAAGACAACGTCGTGATTTATTCAGGTGCTACTATTCTTGGTGGAGAAACCATAATTGGTCGCAATTCAGTAATTGGTGGCAACGTGTGGCTTACAAAGAGTGTTCCGGCCAATAGCACTGTATATCACAAACCTGAAATTAAAGTGGTAGAAAACGAAACCACAGTCTGATATGCTGATTAATCATGCCGAATATGAGGCAATGTACGAGGTGGAAGAAAGAATGTGGTGGTACAAAATACTCCATATTAAAACTCTGGAGGCAATTTCTTCACATTTTGGCCAAAATAAGGAGATTACAATACTTGATGCAGGCTGTGGAACAGGCGGCATGATGAAATACTTACAATCAATGGCTTACAAAGAAATAGAAGGCTTTGATTTTAATGAAAGTGCTGTGGAACTTTCTAAAACCCGCGGACTAAATGTAAAGAAAACAGACATTTTGAAGGTAAGGCAAGATTTCGCAGCGAGTAATTTTGATGTCATTGTCTGTAATGATGTGCTATACCAATTTGAAAAAAGTGAGATTTTCAAAATCTTAAAACAATTTTCACAACTACTTAAGCCTAATGGCCTGATTGTCACCAACAATAATGCCTTTAAAATATTCAGTGGTACACATGATATTGCTGTAGGAAGTAAAAACAGATTTGTACTTTCTGATTTTGAAAAAATTATATCAGATATTCCTGAATTGAAAATTAAAAAATCACATTATTGGAGCCTTTTTCTTTCTCCGCTTATCCTGACCATTAGAATAATCCAAAGAATAAAACTAAAGCTGGGATTAGTAGATTTGAAATCGATTAAGTCTGATGTTGATATGCCGTCGGAAATCATAAATAATCTGTTATTCAAACTCGTAAAATTAGAAAATGCTATCCTGAAAAAATCCATTTTCGGAAGTTCTCTACATTTAGAAATCAAAAAGTCTTGACAACAAAATCACAAAAGAATAATAAAAATGGCCTGTTTTGAGTAATTTTGCAGGCCAAAAAATTGAATTTAATGAGCGTAAGAGTACGTTTTGCACCGAGCCCTACAGGGCCATTACACATTGGTGGACTTAGGACCGCCCTTTACAACTATTTATTTGCAAAAAAAATGGGAGGCCAGATGCTCCTCCGCATTGAAGATACCGACCAAACCAGATTTGTTCCCGGAGCCGAAGAATACATAACCGAAGCACTTGCATGGGCTGGCATTAAAATCGATGAAGGCGTAAAAGAAGGCGGCCCAAAAGGACCATATAAACAATCTGAAAGAAAAGATATCTACAAAGATTATACCCGGCAGTTAATTGACAAAGGACTGGCCTATTATGCATTTGACACTCCTGATGAATTGGATGCTCTAAGGAAAAGTCTGGAAGAAGCCAAGGTTGATAATATTTCTTATAATGCGGTAACCCGCATGCAGATGAAAAATTCACTGACACTATCAGAAGAAGAAACTAAATCAAAAATTGAAGCTGGTGAACCGTATGTAATCAGGCTCAAGGTACCCCTGAAGGAAGAAATCAGGTTTAAAGATATTGTACGAGATTGGGTGGTAGTACATTCTTCAACAATAGATGACAAAGTATTGATGAAATCTGACGGGATGCCCACTTATCATCTTGCCAATGTTGTTGATGATCATTTAATGGAAATCACCCACGTGATCAGAGGTGAAGAATGGTTGCCCTCGGCACCACTTCATATCCTACTCTATAAATCTTTTGGCTGGCAGGCTCCTCAGTTTGCACATTTGCCTTTACTGTTAAAGCCCGAAGGAAATGGAAAACTTAGCAAAAGAGATGGTATTCTAGGTGATTTCCCTGTATTTCCATTGGAATGGAAAGATCCTGCCTCAGGAGAAATAGCAAGGGGATTCAGAGAAGATGGATATTTTCCTGATGCTGTGGTTAATTTTCTGGCGTTTTTAGGATGGAATCCGGGAACAGATCAGGAAATTATGAATATGGAAGAACTCATAGAAGCTTTCGATATCAATCATATTCACAAAGCCGGTGCGAGGTTTGATGTAAATAAAGCCAAATGGTATAACCAGTATTATTTAAGACAAAAACCCGACGAGGAATTAGCAATTGACCTGCAAATAGAAGATTCCAAACTTGCTGTTTCTTTGGTTAAGCTCATGAAAGAAAGAGTCACATTTACCAAAGAAATTAAATCACAAGTACCTTATTTATTTAATGAAATAGAGACTTACGATCAGGAAATTGCTCAAAAAAAATGGGATGAGTTGGCTAAAAATGCCATGCCGGAAATAATCAGCATTCTTAATACGATTGAAATATTTGAATCTCAAAATATTCATGACGCATTGTTCACAGAACTTGAAGAAAAAGGTATCAAACCAGGAAAAATCATGCAGGCTTTAAGGTTGGCGATTACAGGACAGGGAAAAGGTCCTGATCTGATGTTGACAATCGAAATTCTTGGTAAGGAAAAAGCTATTTCAAGGATAAACAAAGCATTGAAAATATTATAATTTTTATTCTTATTAAAAAAACACACTTTTAATTGGAGTGTGTTTTTTTATTGGGTACAGTTTCACCAGGAAGGAATAAAATGGCCGAAAAAAGAAAAAACCTTCGTAAAACGAAGGCCTTTCTCAACTTTATAGCCATGAAAACTAATTCAAATTTTTAAGCAAGTGCAAGCTTAAGCTCGTTGAGTTTTTTCTTAACAGAGGTATCAATCTGAGTATCTCCTACCTTCAGAACATAACCCCCAATCAGACTCTCGTCTACCTTTTCCTCTAATTCTATTTTCTTTTTGAGTTCATCTCCTACGAGTTTCACAATCTCAGCTTTCTGAGAAGAAGTAAGCTCAACAGCAGACGAAACCTGCACTTTTTGAATTCCGTTTAAGATATTATATAACTTCTGGAATTCCTTCGCAATAGGATAAATAATTCTTTCGCGATTCTTTTTAGTTAAGACGGTCAAAATACTAAAAGTCACTTTGTGAACGCGATTTTCAAATATTTTTTTCAGAATCCCCAGTTTTTTTTCATGCCTTACAATCGGACTAGCCATAACAGCCCTAAACTCATCGTTCTGATTGCATATATCCTCAAAAAAAGCCATATCGGCGTTAACTTCACTTACTACTCCCTGCTCTTTTGCGAGATCAATCAAAGCTTTTGCATAGCGATATGCAACCGTTGAATCTGACATATGAATTCTATTTTTTCTCAATTTTAAATTAATTCAATTTTACATCACCCAAAAGCTCATCCACGAATGACTCTTGTTTTGATTTGTCGGAAAGTTCTTTTCTCAAGACCTTCTCTGCTATTTCCAGAGAAATGGTAGCCACATCTTTTCTGATTTGACTCATCATTTTGGTCTTTTCCTGAGCCATTGCTTCACGTGCATCAGCCATAATTTTATTGCCTTGAACAATGGCATTTTCTTTGGCATCAGCTACCATTTTATCGGCAACTTCTTTAGCTTCTTTGATTATCTGATCTCTTTCCTTTCTGGCATCAGCTATGAGTTTTTCGTTATCAGACTTAAGTTTAGCCATTTCCGCTCTGGTTTCTTCGGCCATTTTGAGGGCAGATTCAATCTCACCTTCTCTTTCTTTCAATGCCGATATGATGCCACTCCATGCAAACTTCTTCATAAGAAATACAAGCACAGCAAACACCACAACCATCCAAAACAATAAGCCTACCGCGGGTTTTAATAATTCCATTTTTATACTGATCTATTAAATTTTAATTATTTTCTTTTTAAATCCCGGATTTAACACCTAATGTGAATAAACCCGGGATATTTCTTTGATTTTCTCAGATGGATTAAGCCATGTTGAAAGAAATCAAAAGACAAATTACAGCTGCAAAAAGAGCAACGGCTTCGATCAAGGCAGCGATGATGATCATCATTGACTGGATTTTTCCGGCTGCTTCTGGTTGACGAGCAACACCTTCCATTGCACTACCACCGATTTTACCGATACCAAGACCTGCACCAATTGCAGCAAGACCAGCACCTAAACCGGCACCAATAGCGATAAGACCATTGCTGCTTGAAGCTGCTTGTAAAATAATGTTCAAAAGAGACATAATTTTAAAAATTTCTCTTTCCCCCTCAGAAAGTGTTTATTATAATCCGGTATGTGGCAGGGAACCGCATCCGTAATGTTTATATCAATGATGATCGTGTGAGTGGTCTTCGATGGCACTCCCGATATACATTGAGGTTAATAGTGTAAATATCAATGCTTGTAAAAATGCAACTAAAAGCTCAATCAGGTTCATGAATAATGCAAAACCTGCAACCACAGGACTTACAGCCCAGTTTTGGAATATAAATATCAAGCCAAACAAACTCAACATAATAATGTGCCCTGCGGTAATGTTGGCAAACAAACGTATCATCAACGAAAGCGGCTTCATAAATACGCCCACAATCTCCACAGGAATCAGGATAATCCACATCAATTTGGGTGTATCAGGCATAAATACGTGTTTCCAGTAGTATTTGTTACCATTCAGATTTACTATCAAAAATGTAATAACAGCCATGGTCATAGTAATGGCAATGTTACCCGTAAGGTTGGCACCGCCGGGCAATAGCCCTAAAAGGTTGTTTATCAAAATAAAGAAAAACAAAGTAAGCAGATATGGGAAATACTTCTCATAATTTTTACCTATGGCTGGCTTAACCACATCATCTCTCATGTATAGGATAACAGGCTCAAGGAACGATTGAATTCCTGAAGGAGCTTTTCCTTTATTTTTATCGTAACCTTTTTTTACTGCTGTAAAAATTAGTATTAAAAGGACTGCACTTAGCAATAATGATGCTACATTTTTTGTAATTGAAAAATCCCAGGGATGTATAGCTTCGTTTACGGTACCGTCAGCATTAACCTTTACAATATGCTCATGTTCGTTTTTCCAGCCGTTGTAAACCTGACCATGATCCAGTCGGCTTGAAGAAAAGATTTCAAGACCACTGTCATGTGTGTAAAGAATTACAGGCAATGGAAGCTTTAAACCGTGTGCAAATTCCCAACCGTGTTCGTCAGAAATATGATGCATAATCATACCTGAAATATCAAATTTCTCCTCAGATTCGTGATTTTCATGACCAGTGGCTTTTTGGGCTTCAGCGTGTTCCTGATGCTGAGAAAAAGCAAAAAATGAAGTGATAACTGCAGTAAAAACCGTTAAAAGTATCCTTTTAGACATGTTGTATTATTTATTAATAAAAGCAATAAATTGAGGTCTGCTCAAAAACGTCGCAATTTACGAAGTAATGTCGATATTTCAAATATTGTGAAAAATAAATAAAATCCAAAAACATTCCATACAAGAAGGTATTTGTTTTCTTTATCGAGATACATCATAACTGCAATAAAAATCAATATAAGAATAAATTTTAAAACCACCGTGGTAAGGAAGAATTGTATAAATTTCTCACGGTTATTGCCTAAACCCAGGTTTGAAATGGTTGTAATCATAAAATCCAAACTTGCAAAAAAAGCAAATATCAGCCAGATTTTAGGATGAAGAAACTTATTCAAAGGACTTAGCATAACTAAAAATAATACAATAAGCCCTGCTAAAATGGAAATATATTTTTTCAACTATAAAATTTAATAATTTAACTCACAAAATTAAACCATTTATTTAGGACTTTTCAAAGATTAACAGAATAATTTTTGTCTGATTTTCTTAAATATCTGAAAAATAAAAGTTTGATTTTTTAAAGAGCAAAATACGTTTTCTCCGAATTTTCATATCAGTTAAATTGCATTTTATCAAGAGATTTTAATTTCATGATATTGAAACATTTTTTGATACTTTTTTTTTCCTATTTTTGTGACCCCAAAAAAATTTGGAGTCCGAATATTATTAAAAAATAAATATACCAAAGGTGAAAAATGATGTAAGACAAGTATGGGACGATTGCCTTGTGGTGATTCGTGAAAACGTGTCGGAGCAGAGTTTTAAAACCTGGTTTGAACCCATAATCCCCTTCAAATTAATCAATAAGCGGCTTATCATTCAGGTTCCGAGTCAATTTTTTTATGAATGGCTCGAAGATCATTATGTGAAAGTTCTGCGTAAAGCCCTTGATGCTGCTATCGGAAAAGACGGGCAATTGGAATATACCATCATTATTGATAGGGGAAGTCAGCCTAAACCACAAAATGCACCTGCTGCTCCTGCCGCAGCTGGACCAAAACCTGCGGAATTTAAACCTATCAAGAGCCCTTTTGATATCAAGCCGTTCAAAGATCAGGCGTTTGAGTCGTTTTTGAATAATTCTTATACTTTTGAAAATTACGTGGAAGGTGACTGTAACCGGTTAGCCAGGGCGGCTAGCTATGCGGTGGCACAGAAACCAAGTACCACTTCATTTAATCCATTGATGATATATGGAGGTGTAGGACTTGGAAAAACTCACCTGGTGCAGGCAATTGGCAATTTTATTGTGAACAATTCTGATAATTTCAGAAATGTACTTTATGTTTCATCCGAGAAATTTACCAGCCAGTTTATCAATGCAATAAGAGAAAACAGTCTTCAGGACTTTATGGCCTTTTATATGCAAGTCGATGTGCTCATTCTGGATGATGTACAGTTTTTATCAGGAAAAGAAAAGACTCAGGAGACTTTCTTTCATATTTTTAACCATTTGCACCAAAGTGGAAAGCAAATTGTGATGACTTCTGACCGTCCTCCACGGGAACTGTCAGGCATGGAAGACAGATTGCTATCAAGGTTTAAATGGGGACTCACGGCTGATATTCAGGCACCTGATCTCGAAACAAGAATTGCCATAATTCATAACAAAGTCGAGGAAGAAAACGCCACTATGGAATCGGAAGTGGTGGAATACCTTGCACATTGTATTGACTCCAATGTCAGAGAGTTGGAAGGTGTGGTAATTTCCCTTCTTGCCGACGCTTCATTGACAAAACGTACCATAGATCTTGATATGGCCAAACACCGTATTAAAAGTTTGGTGGAGGAAAATCAAAAGGTTATTTCGATTGACAATATTATTGAAACGGTAACTGACTATTTTAAAATTAAAATTACCGACATAAAGGGAAAAACAAGGCTTCGTGAAGTGGTGGTTCCGAGACAAATAGCCATGTTTTTGGCAAAAGAATACACTTCTCTATCTCTTAAAGCCATTGGTTATCATTTTGGCGGCAGAGACCACAGTACTGTAATTCATGCCATACAGACCATCAATGACCTGATGGATATAGATAAAGAATTGAAATCCCAGATTGACAATCTGAAGGAAAAATTTAAGAAAAAGTAAGAATCTGCCGGTGAATTTCCAAAATCTGTGGTAAAAGCATTTCGGTATCATTATTTCTTATTTCGAAATCGGCCATCTCCAAAAACTCCTCCTGTGATTTTTGATTTTTGATAATTTCAGAAATTTGATTTTCTTTTCGATGAGTATCTCTGGCTTTAATTCTACAAATTCGCAATTCGAGGGGAGATGTAACTACTATAATTTTGTCTAATCCCTGATTTCTGTTCATCAGTGCGGCTTCTTTGAGAATGTATTTTTTGTCAGAATTTTTTTTACAAAAATCTTCAAAATCAAGTGCCACTGCAGGGTGAACGATATGGTTTAATTTTTCTAGAGTCAACTTATTATTAAAAACACACTCAGCAACAAAACTTTTATTATAGGATCCGTCACTTATATATGCATTATCACCCAAAAGACCTTTAATGCTTTTTACAATAAATAAATCATATTCTATCAAAAACTTAGCTCTTGAATCGGCTTCATAAACAGGTACATTTAAAAGAGAAAAAACCTTTGAAATAGTACTTTTCCCTACCCCTATCCCCCCGGTGAGTCCAATTTTTAACATATTTCCTGATAGTTTTTTTTGGATTTGCCAAAATATTCAAATACTACCGACTTTTTTAACAAAAATGGAAATCCATAAAAAGTACTTGAACGATTTTTAATCAAATAAGGGATCCAGGAATAAAAAGCAAAATGAGCTCTGATAATAGCCCAGATATCCCGAAAAGATCCTTCTTTCAAAAACTTTAAGGCAGAGATACCATCCAGAATCATCCTGATGAAAATAATTGGAATCAAATATTTTCCCGGAAGATTTTTAAACATCATTGCCAGATTATTGCGGTAATTTAGAAAAGTCTTGAATGGATTTGATTTATGCAAAGTACCTCCACCAACATGGTAAACTGTGGACTTGGGTTCATAATACACCTGCAGGCCGGCATTGTTGATACGCCAGCAAAGGTCGATTTCTTCCATATGTGCAAAAAACCTGGCATCAAAGCCCCCGAAATCTTTAAATACTGCGGCTTTGATTAAAAAACACGCACCTGTAGCCCAAAAAATTTGTCTGGCATCATCATATTGTCCGTGATCAGCTTCTAAACTATCAAAAACTCTGCCTCTGCAAAATGCATAACCGAAAACATCCAAAAATCCACCCGCTGCACCGGCATATTCAAATCTATCTTTTTGTCGAAAATCAAGAATTTTGGGTTGAACTGCCACGATATTTTGCCCCGATTTAATTCTTGAAATCAAAGGAGTAAGCCAATTGGGCGTTACTTCCACATCAGAATTGAGGAGAAGAAAATAAGGATTGGGTATCTCTTTTAATCCTTCATTATAACCTCCGGCAAAGCCCAGATTTTCTTTTAAACGGATAATTTTTACATCACTAAAATTATCAGAAACAAAGGCAAGAGAACCATCAACTGAAGCATTATCTATAACATAAATATCGGCTTCCTGACTATTCCGCACCACATTTCCCAAAAAATCTTTAAGGAATTTTTCCCCGTTATAATTTAAAATAACTACGGCTACCTCTTTCAATCCAACTTATTTTTTAAACAAATCTCCTAAATCCAAACCCGGAATTTTGGGCATAATTCCATCTGTAATCTTTGACATTTCTTGTTTGGCAAGGATATCAGCTTTTTCCATGGCGATATTGGAAGCCGCCACAATCAAATCCTGCACCATTTTGGCATCCTCAGGTTTTAGCAAAACCGGTTCAATCTCAACCATGACAAGCTCTTTTTTTCCATTAACAACCACCTTTACCATACCGCCACCTGACTCCCCTTCAGCGGTAATATCGGCAAGTTTTTCCTGGGCTTCCTGCATCCTGGACTGCATTTCCTTGACTTTGCCCATCATGCCCATCATATCAAACATCGACATATTTTGAATATTTTTTCACAAAAATAAAACATTTGATACCCCTTTACATATTTTTTGCTTTTTTTGTACCAAATCAACAAGAACCAAATCTTTCCAAAAGATTATTTATCAATTTAAAATGAAATATCTAGCGTTAATTTTCTTCATTAGTTTCTCGGTTTCTGCTCAGGACATAAAGGTCAAAAATCTTAAAAAGCATGTTGAATATCTTTCTTCAGATAAACTTCAAGGCCGTGGAACAGGTACCAGCGGTGAAAAAATGGCCTCTGAATATATCATCAAGCAATTTAAAAAAGCCGGACTTAGTCCATTAGGTGAAAACGGAGGCTATCTTCAGCTTTTCCCTGCAAAAAAAGGAAAGCCGGGCAAGATGACCCCAGTCGAAGCTCACAATGTGGTGGCATACCTTAACAACGATAAACCTTACACTATTGTGATAGGAGCTCATTATGATCACTTAGGAATGGGAGACCAGGGTAGTTCATTGCAGGCAAATTCAGAAGGACAGATTCATAATGGTGCCGACGACAATGCTTCAGGTGTAGCTGGAATGCTTGAACTGGCCAGATATTTTTCAAAAAATAATATTACGGAAAACTACAATATGGTTTTTATTGCCTTTTCAGGTGAGGAATTGGGCTTGGTAGGTTCGAAATTTATTGCAGATAATCCGACATTCGATTTGAAGAATATCAATTGCATGTTTAATCTCGACATGATTGGCAGATATCGTACCGATAAAGGCGTAAATATAGGTGGTGTGGGTTCCAGTAAGTTTTGGGAAGAAAACGCCACCAAACTTGCTGAAAATATGGCTATAAAATATACAGTCGATTCTTCGGGGATAGGGCCATCAGATCATACTTCATTTTATCTGAAAGACATCCCGGTTTTATTTCTTTTTACAGGTGCACATCAGGAATATCACAAACCCACAGATGATGCTAATCTGATAAACTATGAGGGTCAAAAACTGATGGTGGAATACATAATAAAAATGATAGATTTGTTGGGTACCACCGATAAAATAACTTTCAAAAAGACCTCAAATCCTCATTCTCAGGCTGCAAAAAGTACTTTTAAAGTTACAATGGGGGTAATTCCGGATTATTCTTTTGATGGCAAAGGAATGAAAATTGACGGTACAACTGACGGAAAACCTGCCGAAAAAGCGGGAATTAAGGCTGGTGATATTATCCAAAAAATCGGAGATTTTGAAATAAAAGACGTGTATGGTTATATGGAGGCTTTGGGAAAACATGAGAAAGGCCAGACAGTAACCATCAAAATACTTAGAAAAGGAGAAACTATTGAACTTCCATTGACTTTTTGATTTAATGGAAAAAAAGAAAACTTTAATTATGGGGGCAAGTACCAAGCCGGGTCGCTATGCCCTACTTGCCGCTGAAATGCTGGATGACCGTGGGCATCCGGCGGTGCTGTTTGGGAAAAAAGAAGGTGTAGTAAGAGGAAATAAAATCTTAACCTCACTCAATGAGATTCCTGCTGACATTGATACCGTAACGATGTATTTGAGTGAAAACAACCAGACTGAATACGAAGATTTCATTATTGACCTCAAACCTAAACGGGTAATTTTTAATCCAGGAGCTGAAAATTTTGAATTTGAAGACAGGCTACAGTCTGCCGGAATTGAGCCCATAGAAGCCTGCACTCTGGTTATGTTGAGCACAGGCCAGTATTGATTATTTTATTTTCACGTCTCCGAAATTGGAGATCACCGTAATTTTGGCGTTCGGATTATTGGATTTGCCTATTTGCCCCTGGTAAAAATTTGAAATTTTTGATTTATTCTTATTCTGAGTTTCTGAGTTTTTAATGAATTTAATCATGATATTAGGGTCAACAAAAAAACTACCGTAATTGGTTTTAATATTAAACTCAGCATTGGTTTTTAAACTAACAGGTAAGTCCACGTCGGAATAATTGGACAAAATCTCAAGAGACTTTAGATTTTCGTCTATTTTTTCGATTACCAGATCGTTGGTATAGTTTAGTTTAAGCTTCACAGCATCTTTTATGGTACCCAAAACTCCCTGAGAATAATTGAGAATACCATCAATATCTTCGAGATGACGGGCTTTAAAATTCCCGTTATTGTTTTTCAGGTTTACATTTTTCAAATTACCCAGATTCAGATTTGTGAAATTTGAATTTAATATACCCCCGACCATAGATGAAATATTGGCTGATCCGAAATTTAGGTTTACTCTGTTTTCCTGATTTCGGATATTCGGGGCTGTTAGTGTACAATAGTTGAGATTGAGATTTAAGGGTGCTGAAAACTCCGGCAGAGTTACCGCCCCAAAACTATTATTCAACACAAGTTCCATATTTTCAGGCATATACACTACATAATCTATCCTGAGGTTGGTATATTTATCCTTATTAATTCGTTTAAAACTTAAGTTATCCCGGTTGATTTGGGTAATGATTTTGATTAGATTTCCTGATTTACTTCCATTTACATTTACTGTTTCCAGGAAATTCTCCAATTCAGAATTAGAAGGTGCATTTGCCGTTACAGAAACACTGGCTTTAACCTGATTATTTTTCCAATGAAGTATTTTTATATCGCCGTATTGATTGTTTAATTCCAGTTTGTCCTGACCATCAGTATTAAAACTAAAATTAAAAGCCTTCTTTTTTTCAATAAGATTAATTTCCGGATCGTTGGCTTTTACCTTATTGGAAAAAACAAAAATTGCTAATAAAAATAACGGTTTAAATATTTTTTCTATTTTTAACATTACATCATAGTTTTATTTTCAAACTTCCTGGCAATGGTAGTTTGCTTTTCCAAAAGCTCCAGTTGCCATCTTAAATTTTGAATCATCGCTTCAACAATTTGGTCATGATTGGGGTTGCTTTTCAATTGTTCTTCCAGATATTTAAAGTTGGTTTGTAATTGCCCAATTTCGTTAAGAAATGCCTTACCCAATTCAGGATTTTCTTTTGTAAGTATTTGAAGTGATTCTTGTTTTTCTTTGATTTGGCTTGAAAAAAGTGCCATAGACTTATTTTCAGAAGCAATTTCAGAAAATTGTCCTTCCTGATTTCTGCCTGATTTCCCAAACCAATATCCTATGCTCAAACATATCAAAACACCTGCTGCAATTCTAATATATGCTGGTTTTATGACTAAAAAACTACTTTTTTTCTTTGGTAATTCTTTATCAATTTTTGCCCAGATTCCTTCCGGAAGTTCTTCTTCAAAACTTGATTTGTTGCTTTCTATGAATTTTTCGAGTTTCATTTTTTTTAATTTTTCAAAAGTTCCAGTAATCTGGCTTTCCCTCTAATATACTGACTCCTTGATGTAACTTCACTTATTCCTAAAATACTCCCTATCTCCTGATGATCGTAACCATCAAAAAGATATAAACTTAAAACCAACCTGAACCCTGACGGAAGCTGGCTGAGTGTTTTTTTTATTTTATCAACCATCTCAACTTTTTCTTCAAAATCATCTTCCGATACTTCTTCCCTCAGGTCAACAGAATGGTTTTCAATATCCTCAAAAATAGCTTTTCTCGCCCTCAACTTAGCTATAGCTTTATTGACAACGATTGTCTTCAACCAAGCTCCCAGAGTAGATTCCCCTCTAAAAGTGTCGATTTTAAGAAAACAATCTAAAAAAGCCTCCTGAAGCACATCCTCAGCTTCTTCCTGGACACCTACAATTCTGAGGGCAGTATTATACATTGCTTTGGCATATAATGAATACACCTCTTGCTGGGCTTTTCGGTTGCCCTGCTTACATAGCTCTGCGAGCTGCCATGTTTTGTCAGTGTTATTGTATAAGGTCAAACCAGGATTGATTTCGAAATAAAGACAACCGAAATTATTAAATGTTGCAATATGGGCAAAAAAAATCCCGGGAAATAAATCCCGGGACCATTATTTCATTAATTTCAATTCTTTCCGCTGCTTCCAAGGCCGGCGTTATTCTCTTTTCTGGCCTCCTGCATGGGGTTAGTTCCCTGCGAGAAACTCCTTTGTTTAAACAACTGGAATTTGGTTGGTGCTTCCGGCTCTTTAGGATAAACATTGTCTGAAGTATCGATGTCAGGAATTTCCTGATAAGGATCCAGCTTGAATTTCTTAACTTTTTTGGGAGTAGGAATGGTTTTCGAGATTTCGACATCATTTAGTCTCCATATTTCTGCCGGGAATCGGAAATCCTGTGTGCTACCGTCTTCAAATTCGGCCTGAACAATAACCGGCATCACCAATCCTCCTTTATTTTTGATTTTTAAAACATAATAGTTCATTCCAGATTCCAGCAATTTCTGATCTTCGGCCGACAAAGAAGATTTATAAGCCTCAAATTTCTTTTTATCGGACTCCGTTACAGCGTATTTATCATAATTATTATAAAAGTCTTTCATGCTACTGTCAGCCTCCACCACTGAGGTTTTGATGTCAGTACGATCACGCTTTCGACTAATGGTTTCGTTGCTGGCATCGGCAGCTTTTTTTGCCTCTGCTTTATTAATTTCAGGGTTTTGTGTATCTAGAGCATACCACTGTACTTCGGCAATAGCCTGATCAGCAGCCTCTACGGTATAAAACCAGCCTTTCCAAAACCAATCCAGATCAACACTCGATGCATCTTCAAGCGTACGGAAAAAGTCTGCAGGCATCGGGCTTTTAAACGCCCATCTACGGGCATATTCTTTAAATGCCATGTCAAACAACTCACGCCCCATTACCGTTTCTCTCAAAATATTCAGGCCTGTAGCAGGTTTTGCGTAGGCGTTAGGGCCGAAAGCCATGATGTTGTCTGAGGAAGTCATGATAGGCACCTGCTGGGTTTTGTCAGTTTTCATATAACCTACAATATCCCGGGCTTCACCCCTACCTGTCGGATAATCCTTATCCCATTCTTTTTGAGCCAAATATTGACAGAAAGTATTCAATCCTTCGTCCATCCAGGTCCATTGACGCTCGTCCGTATTTACAATCATTGGGAAGAAATTATGACCTACTTCGTGAATAATCACCCCAATCATACCATATTTTGTACCTTCTGAATAAGTGCCGTCGGCTTCAGGGCGACCGCCATTAAATGATATCATCGGATATTCCATACCTCCTCTTGGAGTAGAATGACAAGAAATTGCAACAGGATAGGGATACTCTATGGTACGATTTCCATAAGATTTTAGCGTATGCTCTACCACACGGGTTGAATATTTTTCCCATAGTGGATTTCCTTCTTTTGGATAAAATGACATACTCCAGATTTTGCGGCCATTGCCATATACATCAGTTTGCATAGCGTCCCAAATAAATCTTCTGGAAGAAGCAAAAGCAAAATCTCTTACATTCTTGGCGGTATAAATCCAGGTTTGCGATTTATCACTTTTTGATTTCATCCGCTCATCAGCTTCCGCCTGGCTGGCGATAATCACCGGTGTTTTAGAATTTGCCGCCTGTTTCATTCTGTCCTGCTGCGTTTTGGTCAACACTTTGGCATAATTCTGACATTCGCCTGTGGCTCCAACAATATGATCGGTTGGAACTGTGATTTCTACTTTATAATCGCCAAATGGTAAAGTGAATTCGCCCTGACCCAAAAATTGCTTATTCTGCCATCCGTTTACGTCATCATACACACACATACGTGGAAACCAGTGAGCTATGAAATAATTGTAATTGCCGTCTTTTTCAAAAAACTCATAACCTGAGCGACCATAGTAAGCAGTGATATTATATTCCCAATCAATTTTAATGGCTACCGAAGTATTGGGTTTCATATTTACAGGCAAATCAACCCGCATCATCGTTCCATTGATGGTGTAAGGAAGGTTATTTCCTTTAATATCTTTAACGAATTTGATTTTATATCCAAATTCCTTCTTCTCAGTGATGGTGGTATTGACCGAACTGGGAGAATTCATTCCGTTTAACTGCCCCGAGGTCATTTGAGGGCTCACTCCGCCGGTTTTAGCAAGAGCGTTAATAGAATTTGCTTCAAAAAGGTTTTGATCGAGCTGAAGCCAAAGGTATTTCAATTCATCTGGTGAAAAATTAAAATAAGTTACTGTTTCAGAACCGATGATACGTTGATTATTGTCGTCCAATTCAGCTTTGATATCGTAATTGGCTTTGTTTTGGAAATAATCTTTGCCGGGTGCTCCTGAGGCGGTTCGATAGGTATTGGGTGTTGGCAAATTAGAACCCAATTGCTCAAAACGGGTATTAGCATTGTATGTACTGGTTTCAGGCCGTTGAGCAAAGCTAGAAGTGAGAATCAACATTAACCCTAAAATCCCCGATAATAGTTTTTTCATGAATAGTTTATTGATTATATTTTAAAAAACGCTAATATAGTTTTTTACGAAATAATTATTTGAAAAAATAGACCAAAAATGTAAAAAGACATGCAAAAGCTAAAAATTGGGAAATATTATCTTGCATTATTTATTTAAAAAAATCCAGGAAAGGAATTTTTAAAAAGTCTGTTAGGTTAGTAGAAATATGACAAGCAATTTTGCAGTTTAAATTTTAAAATATCATATATGTCAACTATTCTGGATTTGATTGGAAACACTCCACTGGCTGAATTAAAAAATCTGAATCCAAACCCCAATGTGAGGATTTTTGCAAAACTGGAAGGCAACAATCCCGGTGGCAGCGTGAAAGACCGACCGGCTTATAATATGATCAAAAGTGCGGTTGAAAACGGTAAACTGAAAAAAGGTATGAAGCTGATTGAAGCCACCAGCGGAAATACCGGCATTGCCCTTGCAATGATTGCCTCATTATCAGGCTTTGAAATAGAGCTAATCATGCCTTCCAATTCAACGAAAGAAAGAGTACTTACCATGGAGGCTTACGGGGCAAAAGTGATTTTACTGGAAACCATCGAAGCCTGTCGTGACTATGCCGACGATAAAGGAAAAACCGAAGAATATTATCAATTGGATCAGTTTGGCAATCCAGACAACTATCTGGCCCACTACAAAACTACCGGTCCTGAAATTTGGAAAGATACTGATCAAAAAATCACACACTTCGTGGCATCGATGGGCACCACGGGTACAATTATGGGTACTTCTATGTATCTCAAAGAACAAAATCCGGAAATTCAGATAATTGGTTGTCAGCCCACCGAGGGTGCTTCCATTCCGGGTATCAGACGATGGCCAAAAGAGTATTTGCCTGCCATTTTTGATCCAGAACGGGTGGACAGAATATTTGATATTTCTCAGGAAGAATCAAAAGAAATGGCTCGGGAACTAGCCAGAAAAGAGGGTATTTTTGCCGGAACGAGTTCTGGAGGACAGGCAGCAGCAGCTATAAAACTGGCAAAAGAATTGAAAGAAGGACTTATCGTTTTTATCGCATGTGACCGTGGCGACAGATATCTTAGCAGTGATCTGTTTGGGTAATTTTTAGTCTTTTAATAAAATCAATGCCATTCAAATATAATTTTATCAATTATTTTAAATTAAAAAACGGTCTTAGTGTTAAATTTGGGGGATAAAACACAATTAAAATGTTGAAAAAAATCCTCTGTTTCGTCACATTAATTTCTATATTTTCCTGTTCCAAAAATTCAGATAATATACCCGCCGAAAATCTGCAAGGCAAATGGTATTTAAGTCATATTTTTACCTATCGACAAGAAGAAGGAAAATCTCCCCTTCAGGCAACCATGAATGGGTGGCCCGAAGACAATATCATAATTTTCAATGAGGATGGTACCTGCAAATTTCAGAAATTGTATATTGACACCTATGGTTTTAATATTTTTGGAAACGAAAATTATTCCGGAACTTATCAGCTTTCTGGCAATAATGTCGCTTTACAATTAAATGAAAATGGCGAAAAAATATTTTTGGATTTAACCGTCAAAAAGATTTCTGCAACAGAAATGGAACTCAACCAGGAAAAAACACAGATTTTGTCTGGTTTAGAAAAAAGTAAGACCGCCTGGGGCCAGGAAACTTATAATGATGCCATGGCTTTTGCCAATCAATACAAAACTTATAAAATCAGCAATACTTTTATTAAGATGCAATGATTGCTACAAAGAAGGGACATTTACCACTTTGCAGGATTCCTTCGCCATTTTTTTAGTGACTCCAGGTCTTCGGATTTAATATATTCCTGTTTTAAAGCTTCGTCGATGAGATAGTTATAATTGCTTAATGTCACCAGTTTAAGGTTCTTTTCAGCAAAATTTTGGTCCGCTACTTTGAAACCATAAGTGAAGATTGCAATCATCCCAACTACCTCAATTCCTTGCTCTTTCAACGCCTCGGCGGCTTTTATTGAACTCCCTCCAGTGGAAATCAAATCTTCCAGCACTACGACTTTTTGCCCTGATTCTATTTTTCCTTCTATCTGATTTCCCATGCCATGCTCTTTAGGCTTGGGTCTCACGTAGGCAAAAGGCAAATTAAGATAATCAGCCACCAGGGCTCCCTGAGCTATACCGGCTGTGGCTACACCCGCAATAAGGGTGGCTTCAGGAAATTGCTTTTTGATAGCCTTAGCCAATGATTTTTTTATAAATGTACGTGCTTCTACATCAGAAAGGGTAATCCGGTTGTCGCAATATATGGGTGAATTCCAACCTGAGCTCCACTTAAAGGGTTTTTCGGGGCTAAGTTTTACGGCTTTAGTCTTTAGTAAAAAGGATGCTATCTTTCTGGCGGTATTCATTTTAGTCTTCTTCCTCGTCTTGATTTTTCTTGGTTACCAACATTTTATCGATACGGTTTTTGTCCATATCTATTATCTCAAATTCAAATTCTTCCCAATCAAACTTATCACCGGTATCCGGAATTTCCTTCAAAATATGTAAGGCAAAACCTCCCATAGTATCAAAACCGGTATATTCTTTACGGTTGGGTAATTCTATCTCAAATTCCTGAAGAAAATCATCAAAAGGTAGTGAAGCATCAATCAAGAAGCTACCATCGTCTCTTTTGGTGATTTCAAATTCAAATTCATTAGTTTCAGAAATATCCCCAACCAATGCGTCCAAAATATCATTCATGGTGACTATTCCCACCACATTACCGTATTCATCTACGATTACACCAAAGTGAATTTTCTCTTCCTGAAACTTCTCTAAAACCTGATAAGCATGATTATTTTCGGGAATATATAGTGGCGGTCTGAGATTTTTCTCAAGGACTTTTAATTCTTTATCCATTGACTTTCCAAGCAAATCTTTGATATAAAGCAATCCTTTCATATCATTGATTCCATCTTTGCATACAGGATACACCGAATGCTTCTTGTCGATAATTTTTTCTTTGTTTATAGTAAAATCGTCGTCAAGATCAAGAAAAGTGACTTCGTTGATATTGGTCATCAAAGAAGTGATTCTACGGTCGCCCAGATGAAAAACATTCTGAACAATCTCATGTTCAATCTCTTCAATAGTACCACCACTAGCCCCTTCTTGCATAAGCGTCTTGATTTCTTCTTCTGTCACAGACTGGTCATTTTCTTTCAAACCTATCATTTTGAAAATCAAATCGCTGGTTTTACTCAAAAGCCAAATAAACGGAGAAGTGAGTTTTGAAACCCATTCCATTGGTTTTACTACCCCCATGGCGATATCTTCCGCTTTGGCCATCCCCACTCTTTTGGGCACCAGTTCACCAAAAATTAAAGTTAAAAAAGTAAGAACAATGGTAATGATAATTACTGCCAATGTTTCGGCATATGGAGCCAGAGAAGTAAAATTCTGAAAAACGGGAATTAGATAACCCTTAAAGGTATCGCCGGAATATATACCTGTTAAAATGCTGATTAAGGTAATGCCAATCTGAACTGTTGAAAGAAATCGTCCAGGTGAATTGGCTAGTGCAAGTGCAGAATTTGCACGTTTATCGCCGTTTTTGGCGGCAATTTCCAATTTTGTTTTTCTAGATGAAACCAAGGCTATTTCAGCCATTGAAAACAAACCATTAAGTAAAATCAGAAAAATAATAATAAATATTTCCATCAAGATTTTGATAACCGAACTGATTATCACTGGTGATTTTGACGCAAAGTAACGAATTTTTTAAAAAACTTTAATGGCTGACAATCAAAAATTAATATAGGAATGCATTTAAAGTGGCATTTGACTTACCTTTGTGTTTTTTTAAACCAATTCAATGATCATTTTTGTCAATAACATACCTTTTTGCATTTCTGAAAATCCAAGGATTGCTGAAACTTATACACAGATACACGATGCAAAAAAAATCAAATCAGAAATACTGGATTTTGATGGCAATATTTTGATAAAAAACGCAACTGCCGGGTTTATTCTGGAGGTAATTTCCAAAGCTCAGGTTATAAAAGAATTGGGGAATTTGGTAAAAGTGACTTTTTGGGTTGAAAATAAAGAGAAAATCAAGAAATCGGTAAAAACAAAAATACCTGTGATAAAAGCGGCAGGTGGTGTGGTTGAAAATCATAAAAATGAAATACTTATGATGAAACGCCTGGGACACTGGGACTTACCGAAAGGCAAAGCCGATCCCGGCGAAAACTCAGCCACCACCGCCCAACGAGAAGTTGAAGAGGAATGTAATGTGCAAGTTATTGTGAAAGAGAAGGTTTGTACCACCTGGCATACCTATTTCCTAAAAGAAAAACTCGTCCTAAAACGCACTAAATGGTATCGGATGATACTCATTACCGATAAAAAAATGAAACCTCAAAAAGAAGAAGGAATAGAAGAATTGAAGTGGATGAACAGGAATGCCGTGGAACAAAGTATGTCTGAATCCTACAAGACCATTGAATTCGTAATTTCGAAATATTACGATTCTCATCTGGTTTTTGGCAATAATTAATAATTTTCTAAAAACTTTATATGTAAATCAATATTTAAATGAACCCAAATACGTTTTTATTCGTCTAAAATAAAATTATTAAAATAAAATTAATTTTTTATAATTTTGGATTCTTAAACATTTAAAAATTTTCTAAGAAAATGAAAAAAATATTGAGCCTTATTTTGGCAGTTTTGGTAAGCTTTTCAGTAGCCACAGCCCAAAGTTCAAAAAAATCTGATTCAAAAAAATCAAAAACCGAAAAGACAACCAAAGAGAAAGATTCTAAGTCAAAGTCAACTAAAGAAACAAAAACTAAAAAGTCTGATGATGATTCAAAGTCGAAAACGACCAAAGAAAGTAAAACCAAAAAAGTAGATGGTGATTCAAAGTCTAAAACTACCAAAGAAAGTAAGACCAAGAAGGTAGATGGTGATTCGAAATCTAAAACTACCAAAGAGTCAAAGACCAAAGTAGATGGTGACTCCAAGTCAAAAACTACTAAAGAGACTAAAACCAAAGCAGACGGAGATTCTAAATCAAAAACCACCAAAGAAACTAAAACTAAGGTTGACGGTGACTCAAAATCAAAAACCACTAAAGAAACCAAAACAAAAGTAGATGGGGATTCTAAAGGTACCAAAGGCACAAAAGGGAAAGCCGATGAAAAAGTTACCAATAAAACCACTACCAAGCAAACTCAGGCTAATACCTCAACTCAAAAGAAAGTTGCAGGTGATGACAAACCAGTGGGCAAAGACGATAAAGGCCGTACCATTTATGAAGGCCCAAGAGGTGGTAGATACTACATCAACTCAAACGGAAACAAAACTTATATTAAGAGAGATAATTAATATTCTTAAAATATTTTAATAAAGCCTGGAGAAATCCGGGCTTTTTGTTTTTATTTTTGCTTTAATTATTCCTTTTCTTAAATAAAAATCAAATGAAAATAAGGGTTTTGGTAGTAGGGTGTGGAAATATGGGCTCATCCCATGCTTTGGCATATCATAATATTCCGGAATTTGAAATATGTGGAATCGTATCTCCCGGTGACAGTAAAAAGCGATTAGATGTAAAATTAGGAGGTGGTCACCAGCTTTTCAATGATTATTATGAAGCCCTTGAATCAACGAAACCCGATGCTGTAAGTATTAATACCTATCCCGACACCCACGAAGCTTATGCTATTGCGGCTCTTGAAGCCGGTTGCCATGTGTTTATTGAAAAACCTCTTGCCGATACTGTGGAAGGTGCTGAAAGAGTGGCTGCAGCCGCAAAAAAACACAATAAAAAACTGGTAATAGGTTATATCCTGAGGGTGCATCCATCGTGGGAAAAGTTTGTAGAAATAGCTCAGCAACTTGGTAAACCACTGGTAATGAGAATGAACCTCAACCAACAAAGTCATGGAATCATGTGGGAGGTGCATAAAAACCTAATGAAAAGTCTTAGCCCGATTGTGGACTGCGGAGTTCACTATATTGATGTGATGTGTCAAATGACACGGTCAAAACCCGTGTGGGTAAGTGCTATAGGGGCTAAAATGACAGATGAGATTCCGGCTGACAACTATAACTATGGCCAATTACAAATCAGATTTGAAGATGGTTCGGTGGGTTGGTATGAAGCAGGCTGGGGACCAATGATGAGTGAGACTGCGTTTTTTGTAAAAGATGTAATCGGGCCAAAAGGATGTGTTTCCATTGTAGCAAAAGACGCTGGCAACGCTGGCAACTCGGACAATGTGGACGCTCACACCAAAACAGAGTCGTTAAAAATCCATTATGCAGATATGGATGATGCCAATAATTTCACAAAAAAAGACGATTGGATAGATTTCAAAGACGAACCAGACCATAACGAACTCTGCAAAAGAGAACAATTATTTTTTCTCAATGCTATCCAAAAAAACACAGACTTAAGTGACCATATTGAAGATGCTGTAAATAGTCTGAGGATTGCATTTGCTTGTGATGAATCAGTGAAAACAGGAGAAGTGGTAAGGATGTAAAAATTAGTTGGATACCGTGTAAACAACGGTAGTCTGGTAGGTCTTAGCGGGTAATAACAACGACCTCCCCCCTATTCTGTATTGAACAGCAACATTGGTTCTGCTGGTGGCATTCCCCATATTACCACTGTAAAAGACCTGTGGAGAATTTGAAAGAGCAATGTAAGAAGTAACTCCATTTATGGTACCTGTACTACCTCCCGTGCCGTTGGTTCGTCTTCGGGCAGAAAGTATAAGAGAAGAATCCCAATCAATATCACTTTTATGAATTCTCACTGTATAGCTGGAATTAAAAGAAAATCCAGAAATAGAAACCAGCGATTGATTGGTTGCACTATTGACGTTGGCCGTATAGTTAGAACCCGCTTCTGTATAGCTACTGGCCAAAACTGATGCCGTCCATCCTGAGCTTACGGTTATAGTCTGTCCGAAAGACTGAATTGTTAAAAGAAAAAAAGTAAGAAAGACCAGCTTTTTCATCAGTTATCAACCATAGTATAAACAATCGTAACGTTGGAGGTTTGATTTCGAAGTAAAGAAAAATCTCCGATTCCAAGCGTGAAAGTTAACATGTAACCATTATTGGCACCATTTCCTGTATAAGCTCCACCAATATTGTTTACTATAGCCTGAGGAGAAGTGGTTAAAGTAAGGGAGCTCACGGGTGTGCCTCTTGCTCCGGCTCCGGCTCCAGCCACTGATGCCACCGCGAGATTAATATTGACCCCACCCGGCATTGTGCCCGATACACTAGCCATAACTTTCCGAGTGACAGATGGAGGTACAGCCGAAGAAAAATTAAGCCATTTGGTATTATTTGAAGAAGTGGTGGTTATTTGATTTCCTGCTTCGGTAGGTGCCGTAAAACTTAAAGTAAACGTTGACCGATCGGGAGCAATATCAAGTAATGAAACACTGGGGAGTGTAAAGTTAACCCCAACTGACAATGTGGCTTGTCCGAAGGCGAAATTTGAAATCAATAAAAGGAATAGTATTTTCCTCATTTTTTGACGCTTAACTTAAACTCTTTGTTTGAAAAGAAAATTTTTCTTTGATTTTGTTTAACAGTAAAATCAGCATTTGAAATTTTCTCAGATTCAATATTAACGATTTTTTCTTCTTCTGACACCTCAAATCCTTCAGTATTTCCTGTTAATATCACTTTAATTTTCCATTCACCCGGTTTTATTTCTTTAAATGAAAACTCATTTTCAGTATTTATTCTGGTCACAAAAGATTCTGTTCCATTTTCCAGCTTTAAAAGTACAACCGGTTTTTCTTTTTCCTTATTGATAGTCTGATCCCTTTCATCCAGCTCAAAGCTTACTTTTCCAACGACTCCGCCAGTTTTTATGTAAGGAATATTGACCATATGAACTGAGTCCTCTTTCACTACCACATCCAATACATCCTTTCTTTCCGGTATCATACCGATCAACTTCTCGTTTGGAACGACGGTAATATGGTATTTGTCCGGTAAAATATTATTAAACGCAAAATTACCTTCATTGTCGGTCAAAGACCTGTATTGTCCCATTTGTATCAACAGACCACCCAAATTACTTTCTATGGTATTAAACCCGAAAATCTTACCTTTTACACTTCCAATTTTCCTGTTTTTGACTGTTGGAATATTGAGTTTTAAAACATATCTCAAAGAAAAATAGGTTGTATTTTGGTTACTATTTTCCACACCGGGTATAAATGCTTTTCCAGAAACCAAACTCAGGTTATGCCTTTTGAAATCAAATTCGAGTGATGCATCCATGAAGCTCTTTTTTTGAAAAAATTCATCAGGTGCAAAATTATTTCTGTAAGTAAAATTAAGATTTACATAACTTTTAAAATTGATCCTTGCATTTCCACCATAATAATACAAATGCTCCAATTTATTCTGGATATTATATTTTGATGTAATCTGTTGTTCAAAATATCCGCCAACCCACATCCAGGGCCTTATTCTAACCATTGGCTGAGCCATGTAACTTATTGATTTTCCCGAATTCTGAGCATCTTCTGCCAAATGATTTATAGCACTTCCGTATCGTGTCTGAGCAAAAAGCGACACTTTGTCGGCATTTAGAGAATATGAAAGATTCATGAAATCTTCTGTGTAGTGGAATGTAGAAGGATCCCGTCGGTCTTCTCTTTCCTGATTGGTTAAGTTCAGGAAAATCATCTGTTTTTGATTGGGGAACCAACTTGTGAAGAAAGTAGTAGAGCGACTAAATGGTGCAGTAGCATACATTAGCAAGTCAAGGGCGGGATTGATTAGTGTAAAATTGGAGTTCACTCCCATTCCAAATTTCCGGTTAAACTGATAATTTACACTATTGATAAACAAGCGGCTATTGTTATAAAAACCATGAAAATTTTTACCTGCGAAAACGGTCTCGCTGTTAATCGTTAATTTCGATAGCTGATAGTTAAATCTGTTGTAGATTCCTATGTCAGTTTTTCCTTTAGCGTTTCCGAGGGCAATTTCTGAAACCAGCTTTCCTTTGGAATTGACAAATTCAGAATTTAACCCAACTAAGTTAGTCCTGAATGCTATTTCTTTTTTAACTAATCCTTTATTGGTAAAATTGATACCGAAGCTAATTTTGTCGGAATATTTATACCGTATTCCGGCACCTATTGAATTTTTCTGCTCCAGGAAAAAACGGGCATTCTGATAAAATGTCCTGAATTCGAATTTCTTGACTTTTTGCTCAATGGCAATTCCACGACCAAACCGGCTAAATTCTGTCAGGTTACTTACCTGATTATTGAAGTCACCCAGAAATATTTTAGTCTGCTTTTTATGATTGTATTCAAAAGAATACTGGTCATAGCTACCAATTTGAGGTAAATCAAGATTGTTGGGACCTCGAACCTGAAAATCAAAACCATGCTTTTCTTTCATATCCAGAAACCCTGAACCAGTTGCAACATATTGAATGGCCGATTGGGGCTTACCATCAAGTGTAAAGTAAAGGTAGTTTACCCCCATTTGAGTAGGAATCCGGTGATAAGTATCTACTTTCGTGCTTGAATTACTAAATACCGGCACACTTACTGACTGAATTACAACGGCATCGCTTCCTTTTATTTTTGCCTGAACATCATTCGAAGTAATCCAATAGTTATCTTTAGTTTGGGGTACTACTTGTTTCGCATTGATTATCGTCTGAGAATTTGGTGCAAGTTTAATGCTATCGCCTGTTACAATCCATCCGCGATTTGAGGAAAGAAATATAGTTTCCTCCTGATTGCCAAAGTTTTCAAGGAGATATTCAACCGATAGCGTATCACCACTTTTGATATATTCCGGTTTATTCAAAGTGGTAAGATTGATATTTCTGATTTCTTCGATCTCAATATTCATGGGTTTAGAAACAACAATTTTGCCTTGTTTCATAAAATTAACCCTGATTTTGTACTTTCCTGAGTTAGAAAATTTATCAGTAGAAAAAGTAACAATGTATTTAAGATTTTTGCTGGCGGTTTCAATTTCTTTGGTGAGGATTAGCTGCCATTTTTCTGGCCGGTAAAGATCCACAGTGATGCCATCTTCTTTTTTAAATTCGGTATTAAAAAATAAAGTAACCAGATGGCCGGGTTTAATTTTTGAAGGAAAATCAGCCAAAACAACTTTGGGCGGTTGTTGTCGTTGGGCAACTACCGTCAGATTAATGAAAAAAATTGCTATGTAAACTAATTTTTTCAAGTATAATGTTTTGATTTATAATTACTTTACAGTTAATTCAGATCCAGGGTCACATTGGCACCAAACAGGTCTTTACCATTATCTGCAACAATTATACCATCATACTTTCCTGCGGGCATATCTTTAAGTTCTATTTCAAAATCGTTGCATTGGCCGGGATAAACTCTTTTAGTAAGACCTTCAATGGTCTTGATTTTCTTGCCTTCTTCGTTGTATATTTCAACCAGAATTTTGGTTTTAGAAGAATAAATGCCTTCGTTCTTCATTTTGAATGTCAAAACTTTCACGGCATCTTCTCTATCTTTCATTTCAATATTTTCAAAAACCAATTTGGGGCTTTTTACAGCTCCCAGGTCAGCGATAATTTGCACTGCATACCTTACCACTGAGTTGATAGTCATACCCTGCGACTGCTCTTCCTTTACAGGCTCGGCTCCTTCAATCATTAGCACAGACCAATAACTTCCGTCTTCCAGTGTTGTATTTGTAAGGTCAATGGTGTAAAACAAAACATATTGTTCCATAGGAGCCAATATCTTCTCATCCACTACGGCTTTGAAGTACTTATCCAATGATCTTGGCTCGGTGCCCGGCTTACTGTAATTGAAACTTTTGTCGCAATAACTTGATAAATCTTGCTTATAGATTAATATTCTCGCAGGTTTTGTAGATTCATTTTTCATTTCAATCTTGCCTGTGATCTTTTGACCAGACATGATGGTGTGCGTTTGAGTAAGACCGTTGGTGATTACTACGGCACCAAATGACGAGATGGATAAACTCAGAAGAATTAAAACTTTTAGTAGATTTTTCATTGGAAAGCTTAAATTTTAAAAAACCGGATAAGCAAATTTAGCTTACCCGGCTCAATATTCAAAATTCTTAGTTATCAACAAGCGTATAAGTAACTGTTACGGCAGTGCTACCGGCTTTCAAAGCTGAATAGTTGGCATCAACGGCTGAGAATGAATAAGTCAATTGGTGACCATTACTTGCACCAGTGGCAGTATAGGCACTACCGATTGAGTTGATGATTGGCTGATCAGTGGCAGTTAAAGTCACAGCTGATGTAGGAGTACCTTTTGTACCTGCACCTGTTGTGGCAGCACCAGCTACTACTGACATAGTAACACCTGGAACCAAAGCACTCAATTTTACATCAACTCTGCGTGAAAGTACACCTGACGCAGGAAGAATAGAAGAATAGTTCAACCATACAGCTGAGTTGTCAGCAGGAGCGTTAAGTTTCTGTCCCGCTTCAAGTGGTGTAGGCTGTACAAATGTCGCAGTAAAGTTTTTACCTGTACTACTTTCAAGGTCTAATAGAGCTACACTAGGTACCACTACTGTAATCACGTGATTGTCGGTTTGAGTATCTTGTGCAGAAGCTGCAAAACCGCTGATTGCAAACAAAGCCACGATGGCAAATCTTTTTAAGTTTTTCATTTTTTTGTTTTTGTTTTTTTTATTAGGAAATGTGTCACTCAACACAACTCCATTTAGATTATCACTGATTAAATGGATACAACAATCATGCCGATTTTCAATAAATTCTCAAAAAAAATATTTTTAAATGATTATTAATTAATAAGTTAAGGCATTTTTATTAATTTCATATCAATTGATTTATATCAATTTCCAATATTTGGCATAGTGCCAATTCCTTCCATATTTTGGAAAAGTTTCCAATTGATTTTTTGTTTTTTATCCAAAAAACATAGAGATTTTTAAGTAGAAAAGTCGGAGATACCATTTTTGCGGCTTACTTATATAATTATTCAAAGAAATAATTAAGATTTATCAATTTTATTAAATTTAATCGAGTCAGCTGAGGACAAATCTTCAATTTTAAAGAAGATATATTTGAAATAAAAAAAAGGATTATTTGGATCTATAAAATTAAAAATCGAGGGAATATTGGTTTATTTTATTTTGAAAAAGTAAGTTTTTTATCCTGAAAAATAATTTTCAAAAAAAAGAAGTAAAAAAAATCCTTAAAGGACCTTTTTGAAAATTGGCATATCAAAATTCGCTCAAAAATATTTTGAATTTTAATTATTTACTCCAATTGAAATTTGTAAATTTAGGTAGTTCCATAAAACACTTCAGCCTTCATCTCGACTTACGCTCGATGTGACAGGCCTATGTCTGTTCGAGCGTCAGTCGAGAACAGTTTACAATTGCAAATTTTAACTCTTTCTATTATAAACAACAGCAAGCATCTCGGCTAACGCTTGATGTGACACACCCATGTCAGTTCGAGCATAAGTGAGCACAATAGTGCGAAACTTACCAGCGTAGCTGCCGAGAACCGTTTTACAAAAGCCAAATTTCACTCTTCCTATTTAACACTACAGTTCGCATCTCGACTAACGCTCGATGTGACATACCCATGTCAGTTCGAGCGTCAGTCGAGAACAGTTTACAATTGCAAATTTTAACTCTTTCTATTATAAACAACAGCAAGCATCTCGACCAACGCTCGATGTGACGCAGCCTTGTCAGTTCGAGCGTCAGTCGAGAACACAATTTCAAATGCTTAATTTATTGAATTCCAAAAAAAATACCCCCAATCGATTTTGAGGGTACTAATTTATTATCTGTATCTGCCACCGGAACTTCGATATCTTCCATCACCTCTATTACCATAATTATGGTGGTTATTATATTTTCCATGATGATCATTGTACCGATTAGCCCTCCCTCCTTTGTTGTAATGACTATAATTTCTATTTGGTTTGTGATAATAATACGCCCTTGGAGGTGGTGAAGGCACATATACTCTATGAGAATATCCATATCTCGGCCCATAATATCCATATCTGTAATAACAGCCCGAATTGGCTAAAGCCAAAACCAAAATCAAAACACCAAAAATGGCGGTTCGGAAGAGTTTATTCGAAATCATGATTAATTCTTTTAAAATTTTGGTGAAACATAATTTATAGATGTATTAACCAAAACAAAAGTTGTTTGCCAAGATGTTAAGGAATTGTTAAACAATTTCAGACAAAAGAAAAAAAACTTGCCCAAATATGATTGATGTCAAAAATTTATTAATAACCTAAACTTATATTTGATTGAATTTTAAAATTTAGACCACACTTCCTGTAAACATTTAGGATTTTACAAAAAAATCACTCCTCATTTATTTTATTTTTTCTTTCAAAAAAAATATTTTTTAAAATTTTTAAAAAAATATTTTTCACTTTTTTATTTAAAATACTGATTTACATCACTTTAAAAATACCACTTTCTATTTTTTTTATTTTTTTTTAATGTTTTCATAACATTAGTCATTTATTTATTTAAAAAAAAATCTTTACTTTATAAAATATTTCGTTTGAAAAAATTCCTATTCCCATTAATAAAAGAAACAATTTATTCTAAGCTAATTTTAAAAAATGAAGAACAAGACTACTGAAAAAACACTGTTTTTTTCTGAATCAGAAGTATTACAGGAGTGCCTTTCCTATTTCAATCAAGATGAGCTCGCAGCAACCACCTGGATGAAAAAATATGCAATGAGGGACGCATTGGGCAACTATGTAGAAAAATCTCCGGCAGATATGCATCGTCGTATGGCAGGGGAATTTGCCCGCATAGAAAAAAACCTCGACAGCAAATCTAAAGAAGGTCTTTCAGCTTATGGCTTGAAAAGGGCTGAGCTCAATGAAGACCGTATTTTCGATCTATTTGATAAGTTCCGGTATGTAATTCCGCAAGGAAGTGTGATGTCATCACTTGGAAATACCTCTGTGATTGCTTCACTTTCCAACTGCGTGGTGATTCCTCCGGTATATGATTCTTATGGTGGCATCATTCATACTGATGAACATTTGGCTCAATTATTTAAACGCAGGTGCGGCGTGGGAGTTGATATTTCCAATTTGAGACCAAAACACTCTTTTGTGACCAATTCTGCCGGAACTACCACAGGTGCGGTGTCTTTCATGGACAGGTTTTCAAATACTACCCGCGAGGTAGCCCAAAATGGCCGAAGAGGGGCTTTGATGTTGACCATGGATATCGCCCATCCTGATATTGAAGACTTTATTCTTATTAAGCAAGATCTCAACAGAGTTACAGGTGCCAATATTTCGGTAAGGCTTTCAGATGAGTTTATGACAGCTGTGAAGAACGACACTGTTTATACCCATCGCTGGCCTATTGACAGCTCTGAACCCAAATATACCAAAACGATAAAAGCAAGAGAATTGTGGAATACCATAATTCAGTGTGCTCATAATACTGCCGAACCTGGTTTGATATTCTGGGATCGTCAGCATAAATATTCTACTTCATCAATATATCCTGGTTTTAAAAACGATTCGACCAATCCTTGTTCGGAAATCGCAATGCAGGGGGGGGATAGTTGTCGCCTTATTGCTGTCAACTTATATGGATTTATTCGAAATCCGTTTAGCAAAATTGCATCATTTGATTTTGAAAAATTTTATGAGGTAGTATATGAAGCACAAAGACTTAATGATGACCTCGTGGAATTGGAATTGGAAGCTGTTGACCGTATCATATCTAAAATTGACTCTGACAATGAACCAGAGGCTATTAAGCGTAATGAAAAGGAAATCTGGGAGCTTTTAAAATCAACCGGAAAAAAAGGCCGCAGAACCGGACTGGGTTTTACTGCTCTTGCTGATGCCATAGCCTCACTGGGTTTTGGTTACAGCTCACAGGAAGCATTGGATTTTACTGAAAAAATGATGCAAACCAAGCTTCAAGCCGAATTTGACAGCTCAATTGATATGGCCATCGAAAGAGGTCAGTTTGAAGCATGGGATCCCACTTATGAAAATAAATCGGAGTTTGTGCAGATGATTGAAAAAGAATTCCCTGAACTGTACAAAAGAATGATGAAATATGGTCGTCGCAATATTTCGCTAAGTACTGTGGCACCAACAGGTACGCTGAGTCTGCTCGCTCAGACCTCCTCCGGAATTGAGCCGGTATTTTTGATGGGTTATAAACGCCGTAGAAAAGTAAACCCTAATGACCCCAGTGTAAAAGTGGCTTTCGTGGATGATACCGGCGATTCATTTGAAGAATTTGACGTTTGGCATCATAAAATTGCCGAATGGATGGATGTTACCGGTCAAAAAGATGCAGCAAAAAGTCCTTATGCAGGTTCAACATCACCGGAAATCGATTGGATGAAACGTGTAGAAATGCAGTCCTTGGTTCAAAAATATACTACCCATAGTATCAGCTCAACCATAAATTTACCCAATGATGTAAGTGTAGAAAAAGTTGGGGAGATATATCTCGAATCATGGGAAAAAGGTTTGAAAGGAATTACAGTTTACCGCGATGGCTCCAGATCCGGTGTTTTGATCAGTAATGACGAAAAACCAAAAGAAGAAACCAAAGAGGAGGTAATTGAGCATAATATGAGTATGCATCCACCGAAAAGACCTGCGAAAATTGAAGCGGATGTGATCAGGTTCCAGAATGAATATGAAAAATGGTTGGCTGTAATAGGCCTGATCGATGGGATTCCTTATGAAATATTTACCGGTAAAATGGAAGATGCGTTTAATCTACCCGCCTACGTAAATAACGGATGGGTTTTAAAACGCAAAGACGAAGACGAAGAAACGTCAAGATATGACTTCCAATATATTGATAAAGAAGGCTACAGAGTTACTATTGAGGGTTTAAGCCGCTCATTTGACAAAGAATACTGGAACTATGCGAAGTTGATTTCAGGCATACTTCGTCATGGAATGCCTATTAAATATTTGGTGGACCTTATCAATGGTCTTAATATGTATGACGACAATATCAATACCTGGAAAAATGGTGTTGCCAGATCATTGAAACGATACATCCCGGATGGAACTGTAGCTGACAAAAAGTGTTCGCACTGTGGTGACCCTGAAGGCCTTGTGTATGAGGAAGGTTGCCTGCACTGTAAAAGTTGCGGATATAGCCGTTGTTAATTTCCGCTAAAAAAAACCTTTCTGTTTGTCGGAAAGGTTTTTTTTATGAAAACTACGTAGCCCTTTTTCGGTAATTTAAAATCGCTAAAATATTGAATAAAAGACCCAAGCCCAATAGTGCATAAAAGGTAGGCAACAGATCAGAAAAAGAACTGCCTTTGATATAAACAGCTCTAAAAACGGTAATCAAATAAGCCGGAGGATTGATTTTGGTGAGCATTTTTGACCAATCTGGCATACTTTCTATTGGAGTAAAAAGACCGCTCAACATCACAAAAACCATCATGAAAAAGTAAGCAAAAAGGGTTGCCTGTTGTTGACTATCGGCGAAAGTACTGATCAAAAGACCAATTCCTAAAACAGAAAACAAATACACACCCGAAAAAACGTAAATAGTTAAAAATGAACCTTGGGGAATCAGCCCAAAAATTAAAAAGGCCACTGTCATGCCTATGGTGATTGAAACCATACCTAACACCCAGAACGGCAGTAACTTTCCGATGATAAATTCGTATTTTTTCACAGGTGTTACATTGATTTGTTCAATGGTTCCAACCTCTTTTTCTGCCACAATATTCAATGCAGTCATAAATGAGCCGATCATAGTCACCAAAATAACCAAAATACCAGGTACCATAAATAATTTGTAATTATTCCCGGGGTTATACCAGTTGGCCGAGGTAATTTCCACAGCCGGAAATTCACTGTGCCGCGGCATCACCATCCATTCTTCTCTAATTTCCCGATTAAAATCACCAACTATCATGGCCGCATATGCACTCCCGAGGCCACCTTTGATGCCATTTACAGCGTCGGCAGCTAAATGAATCGTGGACTCATTTTCTTTAATGAGCTTTTTTTCAAAATTAACTGGAATCGTCAATATCAAATCGCTCGTGCCGGCACCTGTACTTTCAAGAGCCTTAGTATAGCTATCTTTATATTCTGCGACATTGATATATTCTGAGGCATCCAACTTTTGAATTAATCGTTTGGAATAGGTGGACTTATCCTGGTCGATCACCGTAATTCTGATATTTTTAACCTCAAAATCAGATGCGAGGGGTAATATGATAAGCTGCACTATTGGCATTATCATTATCATTTTCAAGATATTAGAATCTCTGAATATCTGCTTGAATTCTTTTTGTAATAAAAAATATAAACTGCTCATAATTTCAAGCTAATCGTATTTTGAATTTTTTAATTGCAATAAAAAGATAGGCCAGTGTCATTGCAATCAAAATCAGGGTAGGTTTTATGACATATTCAAAACCCAGACCTTTTACCATAACACTTCTTACAATGCTGTAATACCATTTAGTTGGGATCAAATTACTAATCACCTGCAAGGGGATAGGCATATTCTCAATCGGAAACATAAAACCACTGAAAATGAGAGATGGAAGCATTAATGCCACGAGTGAAATAAACATGGCAATCTGTTGCGTGGAGGCGATCGTACTGATCAATAATCCTAAAGATAAGGTAGTTATGATGAACAAAATACTCTCAGCCAACAGCAGAACGAGGCTCCCCTGAATGGTCATCCCTAACACAAAGACCGCCATTAGTAAAATCAGAATAATGTCAGTGAAACATAACAGCAAATAAGGAATGGCCTTGCTTAATACCACCAAAATGGGTTTCATGGGCGATACCAGTAAAACTTCCATGGTACCGGTTTCTTTTTCCCTGACAATCGAAACGGAGGTCATCATGGCTCCTAACAGCATCATAATCAAAGTCATAACGCCCGGCACAAAATTAAAAGCACTCTTGAGTTGGGGATTATAGAGCATTTTGGTTTCAAGATTGATGGTATATGGCAGTTTTTTCTCCTCATTCAATTCATTTTGATAATCCCGGATGATAGCAGAAGCATAATTGATTACAATATTTGCGGTATTGGGATCAGATGCATCGGCCACCAGTCTGATCTGAGCTTTCTTTTCATGCGAAATACTATTTTGAAAATCCTGCGGAAAAATAATAGCCAACCTTGATTTCCCTTTTCTGAAGCTAGAGACTATCTCTTTTTCGGAGCTTAGATTCCCTGCGATACTGAAATATTCGCTATGGTCAATCCGATCGATTAATGTCTGACTTGCCTGGTCTTTGGAAAAATCAAGAATTAAAACCTCCGAGTTCTTAACTTCGTTGGTGAGTGCAAAACCAAAAAGGAGCATCATTACGATAGGTAAACCCAGCAAAATGACCAGACTTCTTTTGTCACGTAAAACATGCCAAAATTCCTTTTTTATTAAGGTGAGAAAAACTTTCACTTTTAAAATTTTAAATTTTCAAAATTCTGAGAATAAAATATTTACCGAAATTACTCCGACCTTTTGGCATTTCTGGCAAGCTGCAAAAAGACACCTTCCATGCTATTAGTCTTAAATTGTTCTTTTAATTTTTCGGGAGTATCAAGAGCCGCAATACTGCCATCAACCATAATCGAAACCCGGTCGCAATATTCGGCCTCGTCCATATAATGCGTGGTAACAAACACCGTAATGCCTTCATTGGCAGCCTCGTAAATCAAATCCCAAAACTGTCGTCTAGTTACAGGATCTACTCCTCCGGTTGGTTCATCCAAAAAAACGATTTTGGGCTTATGTAAAATCGCTACAGAAAACGCAATCTTTTGCTTCCAACCCAATGGTAAAGAACCTACCAGTTTGTCAGCTTCGTTTTCAAGCCCAAGTCTGTTGATCAATTGCTCGGTCTTTTGGTTTAAATCAGCACCTCTCAATCCATAAATACCGCCGTAAAACTTAATATTTTCTCTCACTTTAAGATTTTCATAGAGAGAAAACTTTTGACTCATGTATCCAATATGTTTTTTTATGGATTCATTTTGAGTGTAAACATCGTAACCGGCAACTTTGGCCTCCCCTGAGCTCGGAGAAAGTAAACCGCAAAGAATTTTCATTGCTGTAGTTTTTCCGGCACCATTGGCACCAAGAAATCCAAATATCTCCCCTTTTTTAACCTCAAAACTGATGGCATTTACCGCAATAAAATCGCCAAATTTTCGCGTCAATCCATTGGTATGTATTACTGTATCAGTCATTTGAATTTTCCTGCATTAATTTTATGAAAACATCCTCAATGTCGGGTTCGACCACTCTTATTTCCAGATTTTCAATTCCTTTTTCAATCAAAAATTGCTGAAATTCATCTTTGCTTTTAAATCCATCATTCAATACGACGTGTTGTTCTCCACCAAAAGCAAAACAACTTTTTAGGTTGTCAAACTGGTTTATAGCTTTTACCAAATCATAACGATTTGCCGCTTTTACTCCCAAAATCTCCTGATAATTCTTCTCTAAAATGTGATCTAAAGTATCCACATCCATAATTTTACCCTTTTGAATCAAAGCGATGCGGTCACAACGACTGGCTTCATCCATATAAGGTGTCGAAACCAAAATCGTGATTCCACGGTCTTTTAGTCTGCCCAGCATTTCCCAGAATTCCTTTCTCGATACGGGGTCAACACCGGTGGTAGGTTCATCCAAAAACAACACTTTGGGTTCATGAATCAAAGCACAGCAAAGTGCCAACTTTTGTTTCATACCACCTGAAAGCTTACCGGCTCTACGGTTTTTAAAAGGCTCAATCTGTACATATATCTCCTTGATTATATGGTAGTTTTCCTCAACTGTGGTATTAAAAACTGTTGCGAAAAAATTAAGATTTTCTTCGATGGTCAAATCCTGATACAGAGAAAACCGACCCGGCATATAACCCGATATTTTTCGGATATCCCATAAATCTTTGACCACATCGAAGGCTTCCACTGTCGCTTTTCCGCTATCAGCCAGCAATAAAGTGGTAAGAATCCTGAAAAGACTGGTTTTGCCTGCTCCATCAGGTCCAATAAGACCAAAAAGTTCACCTCTTTTGATATCCAGGGAGATACTTTCCAGTGCCAGAACTTTACCTTTTTCGTAGGTTTTGGTAATATTTTCTATTTTTATGGCCGACATATCACTTGTCATAACTTCAGTTCGCCGTACATTCCTATTTTCAGATAACCATCATTTTTTACCTTCACTTTGATGGCATATACCAGATTTCCTCTCTCATCTTTGGTTTGGATAGTTTTAGGGGTAAATTCAGCTTTAGATGATATCCATTCTATCTCTCCGGGCAACTCTTTATATGCCTCTTTGTCCTTATCCACAAAAACTTTCACCTTGCTTCCCACTTTGATTTTTGATAATTGATCTCCTGTGATATAAGCTCTGAGGGTCATATCCTGAAGGGCGGCAATTTTATAAAGAGGTTTACCGGGAGCGGTCACTTCATTGGTTTCAGCGTATTTCACCAAAACTGTCCCTTCCAATGGATTAATAATCTGGCAATGCCCGATCAGGTCATTCATTTGAGCTACCCGTGCTTCCAGCGGCTTTTTCTCACTTAAAATCCCTCTGTTTTGAATACCAACCTGCTGCTCAGCAGACCTTATCTGTTGCTTCAAAACACCTAATTGGGACTCACTGGTGCTGATTTGCTTTTTCAAAATATCAACCTGACCACTTACATCATCGAGTTGTTTACTTGGAATGGCTTCAGCTGCCACAAGATTTTGCAACCTGCTTTTTTCTTTATCCAAAACTCTCAACTGCTCTCTTTGGGTATTTATCTGTGCTGCCTGGGTAGATAACTGTTGTTTGAGAATTTCTACCTGAGGAGCAGCATCATTTTGTTTAAGCTTTAAGGCTTCGATAGTTGCCTCCAGTTGACTTTTCTGAAGATTTAGGTTCTGACAATCTATTTCTCCGATCTTTTGTCCTGATTTGAGCTCCTGACCTTCCTGAAGATCAAAAGCTATGATTTTCCCCTGAGATTCCGCAGAAATTACTGTTTCTGTTGCTTCAAAAACGCCACTGGCATCAAAATCATTATTCCCTGACTTACAAGAAGTTCCTGCCCAAATCAATCCAAGGGCAGTTAATATTTGTATGCTTATCCTTTTCATTTATTAAAATAATTTTAAATTCTAATTTTGTTTAATTTTTTAAAAATCTTCTCCTGTGATTATTTTCAAATTGGCCTGGGCTTGCAAAAACTGCACCTGATGAATTGATAAAGTTTGTCGGGCCAAAATCTCATTATTTACTTCGGTGATATAATCAGAGGCACTGATCACACCATTAGCCAACTGTGCATCAGCAGTTTTTCTGATTTCAGTTCTGATTTCGACTAATTTGGCATCACTATCCAATAAACTTTGCAGGCGGTCAATTTCCGCTTTTTGGTTGGCAAGTTTAATATTGGATGCGAGCAGGAATGATTGTTTTAGGCTTTCAATTTTTTTCCGGTTTACACCAAATTGCTCGATTTCGTTTTTCTGTGATCCTGCATACAAATAGCTCAGTGGCACTTTCAATTGCACCCCTCCAATAAAATAGGTTTTAAAATCCGAGGCCAGAAAATTTAGACCAGGCTTGCCATAACCGCCTGTTCCGAAAGCTGAAATTTTTGGAAGGTTTCTGGCTCTGGCAAGATTACTATTGATGTTTTGGAGCTCAGATTGGCTATCAAACCATGCTAATTCCGGTCTGCGGATTTCGTTACTTGACAATGAAATATTATCTTGTGTAACAAACTGATCAGCAACAGAAAGTGACTTTCCGGCAAGAAGTGAAAGAGCCTCAATAGCCGATTTTTTTCTTAACTGTGCCTCCGTATTTTGTTGTTTTAAATCCAGAAGTTTAGCTTCCAGCTGCAAAAGCGATGATTTCATTGCAACACCGTTTTGAACCGACGCCTTTACTTTCTCAATTTTGCCACTAAGTTCTTTCATTATCAAATCAGTATTTTCTATGAGCTTTTCAGAAAGTAAAATACCAAAAAACAGGGCACTCACCTGGTCTTTAATCTGGTATAAATCGACTGCAACTTTCTGACTTTCTACTTTTGCCAGACTTTGTGCCATATTTTTTTGACCTGAGGTAATTCCACCATCCCAAATATTTTGTACCACATCAATAGTAGCTTTATATTGATCTTGTGGAGGAGTGGGCACTGTCATATTAGGAATTTTTATCGGAAGACTGGTTACATCCGACTGCCAAGTAGCTGAACCTCCAATGCTTGATTGAGGTAAAAAACCTGCATTCAGGATTTTTTTCTGCAAAGCGGCATTTTGCTCAATCAGTGGTATCTGTGCCGCCAAGGGGTTGTTTTGGTTGGCTTGCTCTATACATTGTTTCAAAGTGTATTTTTCCTGAGAAAAGACAGTAAATACATTGATAACCAAGAGCACTAAAATCGAAACTTTTTTCATACTTATTATCATAAAAAACTTATTTTCAAATATTTAATCCCAAAATCAAGGGGTAAGAATATATCTTACATATTTTTTCAATTCTTCTACCCTACCTTTCATCAACTCCTCAAAAATCTCCTGATTACCATTGACCACATGCAATATGGCAGGTCGGGCCAAAAAAGGAAAAACGCTCATTCCCAAAACACTAAAGGCAAACTGGAGTGGATTTACTGCTTTAATTTTACCTTGACTTATTTCTTCAAACATACTCGCGATAAAAAAATCACGGAAGAAGTCCACCGGAAGGTTTTTTGCAAAATGCTCATTGCCTTTCTTGTTCATAGTTGTAATTACAAACAGTGGCAAAAATGGGTACTGACTCAGTAGCTGATAATAAGTTTCAATAAAAACTTCTACTTTTTCGATGAAGCTTTTTTTCTTTTTGACATCTTCTCCGATTTTTGGAAAGATAAGTTTTATTTTTTCCTGAAATATCTTTTCAAACAAAGCATCTTTTGACCTGAAATAGTAATGCAACATGGCTTTGTTGATACCCGCACGGTCGGCAATTGCCTGCATACGAGTACCATCAAAACCCTTTTCCATGAATTCATTCTCCGCCGCGAGAAATATTTTTTCTTCTGTTGTCATTTATCAACTATCAAGTTTAACCAAATGGTTAATTTTAGCACAAACGTAATTAACCAAATGGTTAATTCCAAAATTTTTATTCATTTTTTACCCAAAAAATATTAAGAAAAAAAAAAAGACATCGCAACCTGCAATTACGATGTCCTGATAATGTATTGATAATAAAATCATTAATCATCCACTGAGGCAAAAACCATTTGCCTGAACAAAGATGAAGTACGATCTTCACCTATTCTTTGGGTTTGTTTCATCAAAACACCAATTATTTTTTCTTTAGGGTCTGCGAAATAAGCGGTATTGAAATATCCGCCCCAATCAAAGGTTCCTTCGCCGCCCTGACCGGCGGAAGCTACGCCATTCTTGTTAATTATTCCAAATGCAAGTCCATAGTCCCGGGCTGATTTTTCACCTCCAAAGAGTGTTCCGGTTTGATTTTGCATGATATGTTCCACAGTGGTTCGGCTTAAAATTCGGTTTCCGTTTACTTCACCGCCATTGAGATACATCTGAAGAAATGTGGCGTAATCTTTGGCTGTGGATGACAATCCTGCTCCGCCACTAAAAAATGCTTTGGCTCCTTTGGCCGGATAATCGACATCGTAAAATGTATCCGTAAAATGTTTCCATTTTCCATCCGTTTTGGTGTGAACTTTCACCAATCTGTCGGCTTTTGCATTTGGCAAATAAAAATAAGTATCTGACATTCCCAGAGGCTCAAAAATATTTTTGGCCAAAAACTGATCAAAAGGCATTCCGGAAACTACCTCAATAAGATAACCCGCCACATCAAGACCCTCACTATAAATGTATTTATCACCAGGATTGGCATGAAGGGGCAGTTTGGCCAGCTTCTTGATATTGTCGCCAATTTTGATATTTTCGGTTGTAAAAAGATCAACAATCCCGGCTTTTTTATAAATAGCTTTCATGCGTTCATCACCATCAATCACACCGTATCCAATGCCTGAAGTGTGAGTAAGTAAATGTCTCACTGTAATTTCACGTGCGGCCGGAACAGTGGAATAGCTTGAATCAGCCATACGGAATTTGTCTAAGACCACCGGATTTTTGAATTCGGGAATATATCTCGAAATAGGATCATCAAGCATGAGTTTCCCCTGCTCCCAAAGCATCATTACAGCCGTAGATGTTATGGCCTTTGACATTGAAGCTATTCTGAAGATATTATCGGTTTTCATCGGAATTTTACCCGGAACATCGGCATACCCAAATGCTTTTTGATAGATAATCTTTCCATTTTTACAAATTATTGCGGTCGCCCCTGGGATATTTTCGTCCGTAATTGCTTTTTGTAGCATTTGCTCTATTCTGGTTATTCGCTCAGTTGACATACCCACTGATTCAGGACTTGCCTCTTTTAACGGAGCACTAATTCGTGCTGATTTAGTCTGAGCAAAGCCAAAACTACACACGAACATCAAAATGAAGATTTTTCTCATGATATCTGGTTGAAATTATTTCCTCAAAGATACTTTTTTATGAAATATTGGCAATTTTTATTAAAAAAATAAATTATTGGAAACCCTCACCTAATTTTGCATGTAAAATATAACGACAATTGTTGATGCAAAAAGTATTGTTCATTGACCGCGACGGCACGATTATCATTGAACCGCCCATTGATTTCCAAATTGATTCATTGGAGAAACTCGAATTCCTTCCCAAGGCAATCTCAAATCTCAGAAAAATAGCCGAAGAGACTGATTATGAACTGGCAATGGTGACCAATCAGGATGGACTAGGCACTGAATCTTTCCCGGAAGAGACATTTTGGCCGGCACATTTAAAAATGATAGATACCTTGAAAGGAGAAAATGTGCATTTTGACGAAGTTTTCGTGGACCGTACTTTTGAGCATGAAAATGCACCTACACGTAAACCGCGTACAGGTCTTTTGGGTAAATACATCAACAATCCTGCTTATGACCTTGCCGGATCATTTGTAATCGGCGACAGACTAACCGACATTCAACTTGCAGTAAATATTGGTGCTAAGGCGATATTTATAGCTGAAAATTTTCCTGAAACTACTTCAGAAGAGTTAATTAATGCTACAGCTCTGGTCACAAAAAATTGGGATGAAATCTATGAATTCCTAAAGTTGCCAGCCAGAACAGCCGAAGTTCAAAGAACCACCAAAGAAACAGATATTTACATAAATCTTAATCTCGACGGTAAAGGAAAGGGAAATATTGAAACCGGATTGGGATTCTTTGATCACATGCTTGACCAGCTTGCAAAGCATTCCGGAGCTGACCTAACCATCAAAGTAAACGGTGACCTTCACATTGACGAACATCATACCATTGAAGACACCGCTCTGGCACTGGGTGAGGCTTATCTCAAAGCTTTGGGCGACAAAAAAGGCATCAGTCGCTATGGGTTTTTACTTCCCATGGACGAATGCCTGGCACAAGTTGCCATCGATTTTTCGGGAAGACCGTGGTTGGTGTGGGATGCTCAGTTTAAAAGAGAAAAAATTGGGGAAATGCCCACCGAAATGTTTATGCACTTTTTTAAGAGTTTTTCAGACACCTCCAAATGTAACCTAAATATCAAATGCGAAGGAGACAATGAACATCATAAAATAGAGTCGATATTTAAAGCTTGGGCCAAAGCCATTAAAATGGCCGTAAAAAGAGATATCAAGGATTTGGATGCTATGCCCAGCACAAAGGGAGTTTTATAGGATTTCCTGATTTGTCAAATAATACTTAAATTGCATAATATTTTTTCCAAAATATAGTTATTTACCCGAAAAATCATTCAAAAACCGTATATGCTTTTAGACCTAATCCTTCAGGTACCCGCAGCAACAGATTCTACTGCAGCCATGGGTGCACAAAGTATCAATTACTTATCGTTGCTATTTAAAGGGGGTATTGTAATATATCCGATTCTGATTCTATTGTTACTGACTATTTTCTTTGCTGCCGAAAGGTATCTTTTCATAAAAGACGCTTCGAGAATTGACAGCGGCTTTATGAGATCACTGAAAGACAATATCCTCAGACATGACATCAGAACGGCCGCAACGCTCTGCAAGAGCACTAATCTGCCGATAGCAAGAGTGCTCGAAAAAGGCATAAGCCGTGTGGGAAAACCCATCAAAGACATTGAAAGTGCCATGGAGATACAGTCTAATCTGGAAATTTCTAAAATGGAAAAAAATATGGGTTACCTGGGTCTTATTGCCGGTGTAGCTCCAACCCTTGGTTTTGTGGGTACTATTTCGGGTATTATCAGAATATTTTATGAAATATCGGTGACAGGAAATTTCTCCATTGAAACTATCTCAAATGGTCTTTATGAGAAAATGATATCCAGTTTCTCAGGTTTGGTGGTAGGTTTACTTGCTTATGCAGCTTATCATGGCATCAACATGATGATTGACAAATTCAGCATCAATCTGCAAGCCACCGTGATGGACTTTTTTGATACACTTAACGAACCCGGCCACTGATGAAATTTAAAAGACAACGTAGATTTGAGGCTGAAGTGCAAACTGCTTCACTCAATGACATCATGTTTTTCCTTTTGCTTTTCTTTCTGATAGTGAGCACATTAGGAAGTCCGAATGTAATCAAATTGTTACTCCCAAAAAGTGAAAAATCGACTCATGATGTAAGTAAACAACCCATTTCACTCTCTATTACTGAGAACAAGGAATATTTTCTGGACAAAAAACAAATTGATTTTGCCGAACTGGAATCAGCACTGGTTCAGGCTACTGCCGGAATGGAAGAACCCACAGTGGTGCTACGTGCTGCACAGTCGCTTACCATTCAGGATCTGGTTGATGTGATGGGAATCGGGGCCCGAATAAAAATAAGAATGGTTTTGGCCACTGAGCTGGCGAAATAATAATTTTTTCTAATATTAGTGAGTTTCCAAAATGTATTTCTATTTTTGGAGACTCATTTTTTTTGAGCCAAATATAAACTGAATGAAAAAAACCGCCTTTTTCCCAGGTTCATTTGACCCATTTACCAAAGGACACGCCGATATCGTAAAACGAGGACTCAATCTTTTTGATGAAATAATAATTGGAATTGGTACCAATACCAATAAAAACAGATATTTTGAAATTGAAGCTATAGAAAGGGAAATCAAGGGGGCTTTTAACAATGACCCCAGGGTGAAAATTATTCACTATGAGGACCTGACAGCATCTGTTGCCAAAAAACATGGGGCGAAATTTATTCTAAGGGGATTAAGGAATACCACTGATTTTGAATATGAGAATACAATTTCTCAGGTTAACCGACAACTAGAAACCGAGCTTGAGACAGTATTTTTGATTACTTCACCTGAACTCGCCCCGATAAGCTCAACCATAGTCAGGGAACTTCATAAATTTGGTGCAGATATTACTTCTTACATTCCTTATAAAATTGAATAATAATTAGAAAAATTTAATATTTAAAAATTTTAAAACTCTGATTATTAACAGTTTTTACAAAATAAAACCCCGATTTAAAAGACTCGAAATTTATCTTTTCAGTATCTTTCCCGGTATTCAAAGTACTTTTTACCAATAAGCCAGCAGCATCAAAAACCTGAAATTCAAATATTTCATCTTTGAATTTATCAGGAACAATAATATTAAGCTCAGAAGAAACGGGATTGGGATAAACAAAAAACTTTTCATTATAATCAGGTGGCTCAACGGCTGTAATGACAGCCCCTTTCAGATTATTTACAGGCCAGCCAATTTGATTTAAAACTTTCAGTATAACTTCTCCGGGAAAATGGTTGATTTCTGCTGCACCAATCGATGGCGACATTAAAGCATTTACCGATCCTTTTGGATAGCGTCTTTCGTCAAGATGTGAAATACTACCTCCTGATACATAAGAGGCCGGAGCACTTATCTGTGGGAGATTTTTGATTTCCGCCTCATTGTCAATTTTAAAATACAATTCATCACTTGTAATAAATCTCCTGAGATCAACCGAAGGGTTTCCGTATTGTGCGTCATTGGTAAGTAATATTCCTGAAGAATTTTGCAAAAACAAATCATAAATAATCGGGAGCCCATTTAACCCCCAAATAGCCTGGGCATTGTTGGTTTCGTTGAGTTTAAAGGTGGAAGTAAAGCCAAGTCCATGGGCGATTTCGTGTAGTACAATGGTCATCAAATCATATTTAAAAGGCTCAAAGTTGCCATCAGTAAAATACGACCAGTTGATTTTATTATTAATGGTGATGGTGATGTCACTTTCGGTACCATTTAGATTTTGCCCGGCAATGGCCTCAGCCAATGAAACCGGATACCAAACATCCTTCAAAGCGGATTTGCTAAAATTTTTATATACTACTTTCGAACCCGAACTCGCTAAAGTATTTCCGCTTAGCTCCTCCCATTGGGCAGAAATTTTAATTGGAATCCTGGAGATTAAAACTTTCGACCACACATTTACGGCAGCCTGAAACGCCGTTTTTGCTCCGGAAGGAAAACCCGCTCCGTAGGTCACGTCAAAAGTAGCTGTATTGGCATTTATTCGCAATTTTGAAAAATCCGGCCCCAAAAAAGCTGTGTTACTTTGGTATTCCCCAGCGGGACAGGACACGATAATCCCTTCCTGCATTTCCTGAGCCGTAACCCAAAAATGCATAAAAAAAAGAAAAAAAGTACCAGCAAAATACCTGATTTTTTTCATAAGCTTATGAGGAAACTACAGCAAAAATCATTCCTCAAAAAAAATGATTCTAGAATTAATACGAAATAAACTGGTAAAATGTGGCAAAGCTTATCCCCAAATTTTCATTCCTTCTGTACAGTTCTTACACATTTCAATATTGGTCCTCGACGACATTAGTTTTTTTCGAAAATCAACATAAACCTTATCGTTCCAAACTTCTTGAAATGTTATTTTCTTCAAATCCCCCATTCTGTTTTCTGCGTCTTTATCAAAACAGCATGGCACCACCAGCCCGTCCCAGGTGATTACAGTTGAATGCCACATTTTCCAGCAATGATTAAGCATGGGGTTTTTAATGCCATATTTACCATCCTTTAGCTTATGATATCTTGCGTATTTGGGATTATCCGGAATGAGGTCTGAGCCATTTTCATAATCATAAATCTGGGCAGTTTTCAGCCTGAGTTCATCGACTCCTATTTCTTTGGAGATTCTTTTTATTTCTTCAATCTGATGCTCATTTGGCTTTACTACTAAAAATTGAAAAATAACAAAAGGGGTTGAGCTTTTAAGTTTTTTTTTTGCCTGAATAATATTTTTGGTCCCCTGCCACACTTTTTCAATGTCCCCTCCTATCCTGTATTGTTGATAAGTATCCTGTGTAGTGCCGTCGATAGAAATTATCAACCTGTCTAAACCAGATTTTACGGTTTCAAGAGCATTTTGAAAATTCAAATAATGGGCGTTTGTTGAGGTGGCAGTATAGATTTTCTTTGAATTGGCGTATTTGACCATTTTTAAAAAATCCTTGTGAAGATAAGGTTCGCCTTGAAAATAAAAAGTCATATACATCACATAATCAGCGATTTGATCAATAGTATTTTCAAAAAGCCCGGTATCTAACATCCCGGTTGGACGGGTAAAAGACCTCAATCCACTTGGACACTCAGGACAACGGAGGTTGCAGGAAGTTGTGGGCTCAAAAGATATAGCAACCGGGTAAAATGAATTGATTGCGTTTTTGGAAATCTTGGAAAAAACATACGAAAAAACCAGTCCAAGGGCATTATAAGCTCTTCGGAATGTCAATTTAGACAAAAAATTGAGACTGTCTCTCCACATTTATTTTTTGAATTGCTCGTAATATTCCAACAATCTGGCATTCTTTTCCTTTGAAATAATGTCTTTCATCGCTGTTTCGGCCTCCACAACCGAATCACCCAACATTGAAAGAGCCCTGACTGCACTCAATCTTACAAACCATTCTGATTCGTTTAAGCCTTTATTTTTAAGATACGGAACACTTTTTTGAATAATTTGGGTGTCAGACTTTAACAAAAAGGCACCTAATGAAGTTACTCCCTGATAAAGTTCGAATCCTTCGAAATTAGCTAATTTATCAATGAACCATTGGTAATTTTCTGCGACAGGAGTTTGAGCATAAAAGGCCGACACTGCCATAAAAATATTGAAATCATTGGCTGATGAATATTTGGTTGCCAGATCTGAAGCATCCTGAACATTGTTGGCAAAAAGAGCCTCCAAAGCAGCTGCTTTTACCTGATTTGAGGTATCATTGAGAGCCTCTCTAAACAAAATGTCGTTTTGAGGATTTAGAAAGTTTTTGACAGCTAGAATTGCCGAAGCCCGTACATTGGTTCTGGGATCGTTTTTAATGATTTGTTGCAGAGCTTTTTCTACTTTCAGAAAATCTTCACCGTCGTAATCAAAAAATTTCTGAACTGCCAGATCTCTGATTCTCCAGAATGGATCTTTAAGTGCCTCCAATACAACCTCCCTTACCTTTTTATTTTGTAATGGATTAGTTTCAGAGCCCTCATCGGCTTTGTAAGTAAGGTTTTCCAAAGCGAAAAGCCTTCCGTAAATCGTTTTGGAGCCTAAATATTGATTTATTAGCTCAATTTCCGATTTCTCGTGATTTATTGCTGCCAGCAAGTATCCATCCGGATTAATCAATATGTTTTTATACTCACCCTCAAAATTCAGTTCATAGTTTTGCTGTGCAGTTTTAAATTTCAAAATATCTGTTTTAATTCCGGTTGAGGTTTGAATTTCCACCGGTATTTTTAAATCATATATAAAATTACTGGTACTATCAGTCACCTGCTTCAACATCAGGTTTATTTTGTTTTTCTCAACTTTATGTTCCACCAAAATATTGGGGTGACCCGGCTTAAAAAACCATTGGTCAAAAAACCACTTGAGGTCTCTTCCTGTAACTTTTTCAAAAGAAAGTCTCAAATCCTCGATTTCTGCGGTTTGACCTGCATATTTAAGGAGATAATAATTTAAAGTCTTAAAAAAGGCTTCGTCTCCTACTTCCAGTCTCAACTGATGCAATATTCGGCCGCCTTTTTGATAAGAATGGGCATCAAACATGTCTTCCTGAGAGGCAAAATCAAACCTGATCATAGGAACCTGCTTTTGGGAGGCTTCCTGCATATATTCCTGCAGGGCAGTCAGATATAAGTAGTCGGCTTCATCTTTTCCTTCTTTATGATTTGCCCACAAAAACTCACTGTAATTGGCAAATGATTCATTGAGTGGCAAATGTGACCACGACTCACAGGTAACAAGATTTCCAAACCAATGGTGGAACAATTCGTGGGCAATCACGCCGTCATCATTTCCATCAATAATTTGATTAGCATTTTTCTGCACTGATTTGCTATGGACTGTAGCCGTAGTATTCTCCATAGCACCGGAAACATATTTTCTGACTGGAATCTGAGAATATTTAGGCCATTGATATTTTACACCTAATAGCTTCTCAAAAAAATCAATCATTTCGGGTGTACGACCAAATATCTGGTAGGCATTTTTCTCATATTCAGGCTCTACAAAATAGCTCACTTCAAATCTTTTAAAAGTGCTGTCGGTCACTTTTTTGAAATTCCCTGCCGCAATCATACTTAAATACACTGCATGTGGTTTTTCAAGCTTCCAATGGTCGGTTTTGGTACCGTCGGAATTGTTTTTTGTATCAGTTAACAATCCATTGGATAAGGTGGTAAATGACTTATCTACAGTCATATATATATCCTGGGTATGATTTTGGTTAGGCGAATCGATGGTTGGAAACCAAACACTGTTTGACTGCGTTTCACCTTGTGTCCAAAGCTGTTTGGGTAATTTTGGATTTTCTGAAGACGGTACAATAAAATACAATCCCTTGTCAGAAGTTATGGCTTCTGAACCTGAAGTCTTAAGTTTTTCGGGTTGAGCAGTATATTCAATGGTTACCTTTAAAGTATCATTGGAAGAAAATGTTTTACCAAGATTGATAGAGATAATATCTTCGGCATAAGTGTATTTAAGAATCTGATTTTGCGATTTTATGCTTTTTATTTCAAATCCTCTGGCATTCAGCTCAAGCATTGACTGCGGATAGAAATAAGGTTTCAGGGTCAAAATAGCCTTCCCTGACATAGTTTTGGAGTCAAAATCAGGCTTTAAATGTAACTCGGTATGCAGCAAATCGAAATCAATATCTCGACTTTTTCTTACCTGAGCGTTTAATGAAATCGATAATACCATCAAAACAACCAATATTTTTTTCATAGAAAAGAGTGACTTATCTGTCAGGATTAAGGTTTTTGTACAATATTTTCTTTTTTAAAACCAGACTGAAACCTTCTGATTCGTTTTTGAAATCGTATTCATTTTTGAGCACAAAATCATCAATACTTGAATACCCACCCTTTAAAGTAAGTGTAATTGTATGTGTAGCAGGATTTAATCGCCAAAAACAGGCATCTACATCCAGATCCAGAAAATCAACTCCGGCACAAGCTTCAATGTCTTCTGAAGACTGATAATCGTACTCAATGCGGCCATTGGGTTTAAACGTCCAGATCATGGTGTTTAAGGAAATTTTTTCCTGAGAATAAGGAATAAATTTAATTGAGCTCAAAGTATCAACCCGATCTTCAACAATAATATACTTCCTGGCCGGCACTTTTTCTTTGAAGGTTTGACCCAGGGCCGTAATCGAAATCAGGACAAAAAATAAAAATCCAAAAATTCTCATAATTAGTTGTTAATCATAAATTTAGTGGCTCTAGAAGCAGGAACAATTGAGGCCAGTACTGAAATCACAAAAATTCCTAAAACAGACATTATTACATCGGCTGACCGAATTTCAACCGGATAGGCATCAACCAGAGCATACTCCATCCCTAATTTTATCAAACCGAATTTTTGTTGAAAAAAACTAATACTTAAGCCTAATATCAATCCCAATACCACACCAATAGTAGCTACAAGCAGCCCTTCAGCAAGGAAGATAGATTTGACCAGGTATTGAGTAGCCCCTATCGACGACAAAGTTTTGATATCATCCTTTTTGTCTATAACCAACATACTCAAGGAATAGAAAATATTAAAAGAGGCAATACCCACGATAAAAAACAAAGCTATAAAAATGAATAATTTTTCAATTTTGATCGCTTTAAGCAAAGGGGCATTTTGCTCGTCTCTGTCTTTTACCATTAAATTTTTGGACAGTAAACCAGAAATATCTTTTTTCACCTGATTAATATCGGCGTTTTCACGCAGCGTAATTTCAATAGCCGTTCTTTTCCCTGCTTTATCGTTGAGACTTTCCACAATTTCGATTGGGACAATCACATGATTGTCATACTGTTGTTCCAAAACAAACGCACCGGATACTTCCAGCGAATATTGGTTGATATTATCTTCCGGATTTAGAACGTTTAATGGCTGGATTTTGGGATACAATAAGGTCAAAGGATTCAAAAAATCATTAATTTTAAGATCGAGAGCTGTGAAAACGCCTCCACCAACGTAGGCAGTTGGCCTGCCATCTTTGAAAATTTTCATTTCACCCTCGAAAAGGGCCTTTTGCATCTCTTTGTTATTTTCAAAAGTTGTATCAACACCTTTTAGAACGACGATCATCTGTGCGTCGTTGCTTCGGGCAAGAGCTTTGTCCTGATATACCTCAGAAATGTATTTTACACCTTCCAGCTGTTTTATTTTTTTAATAAGGTCGTTTCCCGGGAGAAAGTCTTTTTTAGTTACCGATGAAATCTTAAGATCAGGATCAAAAGCCTTGAAAATCTGTCGATTGAGACCCTCCAGACCATTGAAAACCGAAAGCACAACAATAAGGGCGGTCAAACCAAGGGCTATTCCCAACATCGAAATGATAGAAATAAAATTAATGAAGCTTCTTTTTTTCTTTGAAAGAAAATATTTTTTTGCGATAAAAAAAGATAAAGCCATAAGGTTAATCCTCGGTTGATTCTTCGGCTGGTGGAATATGGATATTTGCAAATAATTGTTCTATTTTCTGAGCATATTCAGCCGTATCGTCAATATAAAACTGGAAAGTTGGAATAATTCGAAGCTGATGCTTTGCTTTATTTCCAAACAATCCCCTGATTTTTTTTGAATTATCTCTGATACTCTCCAAAATCTCATTCCGTTTCTCACCTTTCAAAAAGCTAAGATATACTTTGGCGATGCTTAGATCAGGTGATACTTTCACGTCTGTAATTGTCACAAAATCATCTTCAAATATACTTTTGATATCTCTCAGAAAAATGTCTCCCAAATCTTTTTGAATAAGCTTGCCTACTTGTTTTTGCCTCTTCGACTCCATCACTTTTTTTTGCCCCCGGGCATATTTTTAAGAATCCTATATGATCCTGATTTTCTAATAAAACTAAATAAACCACAAATATCATGGTATTTTTTGGTTTATCCGTGTCCCAAATGATATTTTTGTACCGGTATTGTGCCTGGTGAGTCCTGTTTTTCTCCCTTTCGCATATCATTTTTTCACCCTTTAATACAATAAGGTCTTGTTAACGTTTTTCAGAATCAATTCAATATTTCAGGTAATTACGCTTTTTCTGATCTTGTTTTTAATCAGATTACCTTTCTGGGCTTCTCCTTTACCCTTGCTAAACAGTGAGTTGGAGCAAATGCTGGTGGGTCAAAAACTTAACGAAGGCATGAAACTCTATTCTGAGATATTGACGCAAACCGGCCCGCTTTCTGCTTATTTTTTCAGATTATTGGATTTATGGGCCACTAAAAACCAGTTTGTGTACGATACCGTAGCGACTATTTTGGTCGTAATAGAATCGCTGATGTTTGTATTTATGGTTAACCGCCGGAATCTATTTAATGATAAAAACTATATTCCGGGGCTTATTTACCTGATCTTGATCCACTTGTCATTTGACATGGTAAAGCTCTCTCCTATTTTACTTTCCAATTTATTCTTTTTAATGGCACTCAATGCCACATTGAGACAAATTGAAAAACGCGATGGTGTTGGCGACGATGTCTTTGAAACCGGGCTTTATTTTGGTATTGCAACACTTTTTTACTTTCCCGCCGGTATTTTTATCATATTCAGTGTGTTTGTGTTGTTTCTTTATACCGGTATTAATATCAGGCAAACCTTCATGGTGATTCTGGCCTTTATTCTTCCCATTTTCTTCACTTATATGTTTTTCTACTTTAACGACATGAGTGAAGAGTTTACCAGTGTCTGGCTTTTCAATTTCCCACAATTCAGTGCATTTAGCTGGTTAAAGCTAAAAGATTTAATTTTTGTTATAGTATTGCCTGTCCTACTAACATTTTTTGGAGTGATTAAAGTTTTGCGGGGGACCAGATACAATAGTTTTCAAAACCGCTCGCACCAAATGTTGTTGATTTTAATAATATTCAGCGTCATTACATTTTTTATGTCGGGAGACCTTACACCCGGTAAATTATTGTTTCTGATGGCACCCCTTGCATTTTTTGTTTCGGGATATTTTGTGCATTCTAAAAACTTATTAATTCCGGAGCTTACTTTTCTGTTTTTCTTTTTTGTAAGCGTCACTTTATTTATCACAGGTGCCAGGCCAATAGCGGGTTTTTCTTTGCCCATATTAAAAGATGCCAGAGCTGAGCAAACCACCGATTACGAAAAATATCTGGGAAAGAAAATATTCGTAACAGGCTCTCAAATAGAATCATACAAAAACCTAAATATGGCCACCGGCTATGTAAACTGGGAACTTGCCCGTCTTGACTTCGAAAACCCGGACAACTACATGAGTCTGGCCAATATCTATAATAATTTTAAAAAAGACATGCCGGAAGTAATCATCGACAATGAAAAAGTTATGCCGGTTATCTTCAAAAACTTACCTGAATTAGGTGAAAAGTATAAAAAAGAGGATTCTGAAGTATATTTTCTAAAAAACTAAAGCTTTGTCCAGATTTCTTTAACAGGATCTCCTTTTGAACTTTTCCCCGAATGTAACCATTTCCCATTTTTGACTTCGGCATCAAAAATGAGCTGAGCACCTACCCGATTATTATCTCTGGAAAAGAACTCTATTTTTTCCGTATATTTTCCTTTGTCTAGACTGTAGGTGCCACCTCCTGTACCTGAAAACTCCCTGGTGGCGGTATTAATGGCAAACCATTGAAAACAACCACCGCCCATGATTTTTAGTGTTTTGCGAGGTCCCGGTTGCATTTCATTCATCACGCCATCGATATTGGCTCTGGAGGTGATTCGCCACAAGCCGGTTAGCTCATTATCCTTTTCAGAAACCTTTTCAAACTTAACCTCATTCAACTCCAGACTGCGTTTTTTTAAATTAACATTGTAAGTCTGAACAGAGCTGACCAATGAAGGTTTGGCGGAGTGAAATTCAACATCAGTAATAAATTCTCCCGTCTGACTTAATTCGTACTTTCCTCCCCATGTTTCCAAAAACTCATTGGTTTTGTAAGTGGTTAAAGCAAAATAGTTTTCGGTAGCAATCAACAAAAACTTCAGGTCATTATCTTCAGCCCGCCAGGCTCCTGTTATACCCTGACCGAATATTGATGGAGCCAAAAACACTAAAAAAAGGAACTTTTTCATAGGTTCTTTTACTATTTTAAAAATTAAAAACTCAAATTAATACGAACTTTTCTTTCAAAAAAATCACCCAAATATACCTTTCACTCTAGTTTAGATTTACTTCAAATTTTTTAAAAAGAATTGATTAATTGGTTAAATAAAAATAAAGTGCGACAAAAAAGATGTTTTTGAATTATTTTTGCATTGAAAATATTTTATACTGAATGACAAAAAACGCTATAATTTTACCCAAAAACGGAAAAATCAGACCCGTAATTGAGAATTTAAGCCCCGAAATTAATAACGGGAAATACCCAACAAAATCTATTACCGGAAGAAAAATTTATGCCCAGGCCGATATTTTAGTTGATGGCCATGATAACCTTGGTTTTAGATTACTATCCAGACATTCTTCTGAGAAACAATGGATCGAATCCAAAATGTATGGTATCAATGAAGACCGTTATGAAGGCTTTTTTATTACCGAAAAAATAGGGTTCTATGAATTCAAGATTCAGGCATGGGTTGACCATTTTGCCACCTGGCAACATGAAGTTGAAGCCAAAATAAAAGCCGGACAGCATTTGGTGGTTGAGCTTTTGGTTGGAATTGAGCTTTTAGAAAAAATAAAAAAACTTGCAGATAAAGACGATAAAAAAGAAATAACTGATTTTATTGCTATTCTGAAAGACCCGCTCAGGTACCAGGAGGCGGTTTGGTTTTGTCTGAGTGAGAAACTGCACCAGTGGATTGAGAAATACCCCTTGAAAGAAAACCTCGTAGAAAGCGAAACCAGACGAATATTTACCGACAGGAATAAAGCTGAATTTTCATCATGGTATTCATTTTTCCCCAGATCTGCTGCCAGAATAGAAGGAAAACATGGCACATTTCAAGATGTCATAAATCTACTTCCCAGAGTTAAAGAATTGGGCTTTGATGTGGTGTATCTACCTCCGATTCACCCAATTGGAACTACTTTCAGAAAAGGGAAAAACAACGCCACAGACTGCAAACCCGGCGAACCAGGGGTTCCTTATGGTATTGGATCACCTGAAGGCGGACACACTGAAATCCATTCAGAATTAGGCACTTTGAAAGATTTCAAGAAATTGGTAAAGGCCTGCCAGGATATGGACCTGGAAATTGCCCTAGACCTTGCAATACAATGTTCCCCTGATCATCCATGGGTAAAAGAACACCCCGATTGGTTTAAGATTTTGCCTGATGGAACAATAAAATACGCCGAAAACCCTCCGAAAAAATATCAGGACATTTACCCGGTTAATTTTGAAACTGAAGACTGGCAAAATCTCTGGCAAGAACTCAAAAATGTGATTTTCACCTGGGCAGAGTGGGGTGTAAAGATTATCAGAGTAGATAACCCGCACACCAAGGCATTTGGTTTTTGGGAATGGGTGATTGCAGAAACCCGTGAGGTGTATCCTGAAATGATTTTCCTCTCTGAGGCTTTCACCAAACCTAAAGTGATGCAGCAGCTGGCAAAAGTCGGCTTTACACAGTCGTACACTTATTTTGCCTGGCGAAACTCAAAATATGAACTGGAAAGCTACATGAATGAGTTGACCAAAACCGAAATGAGGCACTATTTCAGACCTAACTTCTGGCCCAACACACACGATATCAACACTTTTAGTATGCAAACAGGCCATGAGCCACTGTATTTATTGAGATTCTTTCTTGCGGCCACACTTTCAAGCAATTATGGAGTATTTGGCCCAACTTACGAATATCTGGTATGTGAAGGTAACCCGGGCAAAGAAGAATACAAAGACTCTGAAAAATATGAGATTAAGTATTGGGACTGGGAAAAAAGAAATAAAATTACCTATGTGTACACCCATGTAAACCGGATTAGAAAAGAGAACTCTGCTTTGCAAATCACCGATAATATTGACTTTTGCACAGTGGATAATCCCAATATTATGGCCTATCTGAAAACGCATGAAAATGGCAACCGACTTTTGATAGTGACCAATCTGGATACCTATCAAACACAATCAGGTACTATCCATTTACCGCTTTGGAAGATCGGAAAAGGTCATGATGAGTCGTTTATTGTGCATGATTTGATTACCGGAGCAAAATATACATGGCAAGGCGAACAAAATTTTGTGGCTTTGGATCCCTATATTTTGCCATTTCACTTGTTTAGAATTGAGGACATTCATCATTGAAAATCTTTTTGTGAAAAAAATACTGCTTTTTTTATTATTGCTAAACTGGAATTGTAGTCAAAATCAGGAAAATTCTGAAATTGTCTATTTTGATTTGAAAGGATTGATTACTAAACAGATTCAGGTTTTAAATCAAAATCAGCCTCATTTGAAAAAGCTTTGGCAAATAGGCAGTAAGAAAGAGACCAAAGAATTTAAGAAAACTGACTGGAGCAGAGAGTTGGAAGTATTTGTGGAAGCAGACATCAATAAGTCGGGTCTAAAAAATTCTTATGAAATATTAAAAAATAAGAATACTGAAAAATTTACCCTCAAAAAAGGAGAAAGTGCTCCCATTAAGTACATTTTAATTACCAAAGATCAAAAAGGAAACCCCGTAAGAATTGAACTTGAATCAAGCATGAATAATTATCTTTTTGATTCTAAATCCACGCTTGTCTTAAAATTTGAAGGAGAAAACCTTAAATATTATAGTGCCGAAGGATACCAGAAACTTTTTTTTGGGAAAGCTGATACTACCAAAATAGAAGGGATAATTCTCTGAAAATTTTCAGAGAAAACCCTTTTCCTGTAATATTTGCAAAGACACCTCCCATAGCTTGTCTCTCACATGTGGGTCATGTGAGACAGCAGATGAACTACTTTTCTTTGATTTCTTATAGTATTCTCCGTTTCTAAGTTTCACAAGTGACTGAGTAGCACAATACACGGTGGTCTTGGAGCCCTCATCAGGAGAAATGATAAAAGGCAATTTGTTGAAAAATTTTAATAAACCCGAATTATTGGACCCAAAACCGGTCCTTACTACACCCGGGTGAACCGCAAATGAAACCAATCCCTGAGTAGCGTACTTTACGGCTAAAGCTTTGGTAAAAAGCAAATTCATAAGTTTGGTGGCCCCATATTGAGGCCATGTACTAAATTTCTTTTCTGTATTTAGATTATCAAAATCAATTTTACCCATTCGGTGAGCTTCTGAAGATAAATTTATAACTCTTGCATCCTCGGATTTCAAAATATAGGGTAAAAGCTCGTAGGTAAGATAAAAGTGCGACAGATGATTTACCTGAAAACCCATCTCCAGGCCGTCAGCTGTCAATATTTTTTTTTCAAAAACACCTCCTGCATTATTGATCAATATGTCAATTACCGGAAACAGTGATTTGATTTGCTCAATGGCTTTCTTTACAGAAAAAAGTGATGCCAAATCTCCTTCAACCAGATCAATTCTAGCTTCAGGGTAGCCTTTCAAAATCTCTGCTTTTACAGACTGGCCTTTGTCCAAATCCCGAACAATAAGTACCAAATATGAACCAAAAGAGGCCATTTTGACCGCTGTTGATTTTCCAATACCTGAAGTGGCTCCTGTAATTACTACAATTTTATCTTTCAAAATTTCACTTTTTTTAATCTAAACAAATATAACGATGAATAGTTTCATCAATAATCATCAGTTAATCCGAATATGCGTTTGTTGGTTTTCCATTTTCCCCGCGTAAAATCTGGAATTTCTACCGGAGAGCTCCCTCTGGCAATGGATAATTCTGACAATGGACTGATAGCACTCCAGGCGGCGGCATCATATACATCAATTGGGGGGGCTACTTTATTTTTTATTGCTTCAATAAATGCTCTGATTACAAAGAAGTCGATGCCTCCATGTCCGGCTTTCTCGGCCGAGACTGCATGTTTTTTCCAAAGTGGATGATCCTGTTCTTCCTGATATTTTGCAAATGGCTCCCACACATGAGCCTTCGGACTTACGTTTTGAAGATAAATAGAATCATTGTCATCCATCCAGATGCCTTCAGTTCCCTGAGCTCTGAAGCCCAATGAATAAGGTCTTGGAGAATTGGTGTCATGAATTATCACAATATTTTCGCCGTTTTCACATTGAATAGTGGTCGTTACCACATCACCAAGTTTGAATTTCACACTAGCATTGGGGTGATCTTTCCCGCCTTTATCCACGATATGCTTATGCAAGCCTCGTGCCTTGGTTGCTGTTGAAGTTAGATAATTAAATTTATTCCCACGATTGATATCCATCCAATGTGCTACCGGACCCAAACCATGGGTTGGATATATATCTCCATTTCTATCTATCGAATGCTGTGTTCTCCATTTCGCTTCGGAAAGAGCTTTTGGACCGAACTCTACCCCACCTCCATGAAAACTTTTTCCATCGTTAAATTTGACTTCCCGCAAATCATGCTGGTAACCGCAATGGGCATAAAGCATTTCACCAAACATATTCTTTCTTATCATATTCAGCACCGCCATCACATCTCGTCGATAGCATACATTTTCAAGAATCATGCAGTGAGAGCCTGTTTTCTCAAAAGTATCGACCAAATCCCAGGATTCTTGCAAGGTAACTGTAGCTGATACCTCCACAGCAGTATATTTTCCGGCTTTCATTGACTCTACACTCATAGGCACGTGCCATTCCCAGGGGGTAGAAATCACGACTCCGTCTATATCATCCCTTTTCAGCATATTGATAAAATCAGTGTCAGACTTGCTGTAAGTTGCAGGGTCTTTCCTGCCTGCTTTTTGTGTCATGGCCAGAGTACGCTTGATAGCATCGGGATCAACATCACAAATAGCCACTACCTCTACGTCTTCACGATACAAAACCTGCTCTACATGACTTCTACCCCGAAGACCTACCCCGATAAACGCCAGTTTAACTTTTGGAGCAGCCGCTTTCGCCTCAAAATTTATAAATGGAATAGAAGAAGAAGCCAGTCCGACATTGATAAAATCTCTGCGATTCATAGGAAAATAGTTTTTAAATTTTCTTACTAATTTAATAATTATTTTTTTCTGAACAATATTAGTTTTATTAATGTTAGTATTTTCGTAATCAACCTTGTTCGTTTTTTGATTGTGTAGTACACAAACTTTGTACAAGACTAAAAAAACTTAATTTGAAAAAAGTATCAGTATTCCGTAGAGAACATTTCAACGCTGCCCATAAGATTTACAATCCTGAATGGAGTGAAGAAAAAAACCTGGAGGTGTTTGGCAAATGCAGCTATGCCAATTACCACGGTCATAATTATGAAATGGAGGTTAAGGTCACCGGGGAGATTGATCCCAGAACCGGCTATGTATATGACCTGAAAATATTAAGCGAACTTTTGAAGGCTGAAATTGTGGAACTTTTTGACCACAAAAATCTCAACCTTGATATTCCTGTATTTAAAGATCTCATACCAACCGCAGAAAATATCTGTGTGGTTATATATGACATCCTCCGTGAAAAAATTGACCAAAAATTTGATATCAGAATAAGACTTTTTGAAACCGAAAGAAATTATGTCGAATACCCAGCTTAAGAATATCTCAATAGATGAAATTGGTGAAGACCACCTTTTTACCAGCATTTCTACTCCTCTCAGACCTGATGCTTTTGAAATGAGTGATGAAGAAAAAATTGCGGTAATTGCAGAACATTTCAGGGAAATCATGCACACATTGGGTCTTGATCTCAATGACGAAAGCCTAAGTGGAACACCTCTTAGAGTCGCTAAAATGTATGTAAAAGAGCTTTTTTCAGGCCTTAAGCCAGAAAATGCCCCTTCTATTACCCTTTTCGAGAATAATTATAAATATGGTGAAATCCTGGTGGAACGGGATATCAGTTTTTACTCCAATTGTGAGCATCATTTTGTTCCGATTGTTGGGAAAGTGCATGTAGGTTACATTGCAAACAAAAATGTGATTGGTCTTTCAAAATTACACAGAATTGTAAATTATTATGCCCGTCGCCCGCAGGTGCAGGAACGCATGACCATGCAAATAGGCGAAGCGTTGAAAAATGCCTTAAAAACCAACGACGTAGCTGTGGTAGTGGATGCCGATCACTTTTGTGTTTCTTCCAGAGGTATTGCCGACCAAAGTAGTTCTACAGTTACCTCATTTTTTGACGGGGCATTTGGAAATGTGCTGAAAAGAGAAGAATTTCTTTCTTTAATCAAGCTTAAAAACAATCAATAAAATACTTCGATTATAAAAATACTGGTTTCGGCCAGTATTTTTTTGTATCAAAAAATATCGGTAATATTAAAAAAATAAATTTCCGATATAAAAAATAGGGATTAATTCAAAATATCGGATAAAGTCAATAACTTTGTTGCCGATATTTAAATTAATATGAAAGTAAGCAATTTAGAGTTCATTTCAGAGCATAAAACCTATCTGAGCCGGGTACTGCAAAAACAAAAAATGGTAGAAGCGGCCAGGCCTTTGCCTATGGCTGCTATTAACCGACTCAAAGAAGATTTGGCTTTGGAGTGGACTTACAACTCCAATGGCATTGAGGGAAATACACTGTCAATTGCTGAAACCCGTGTCGTGCTCGAGGAAGGAATTACAATTGGAGGAAAGTCTTTAAGAGAGCATTTTGAGGTAATTAACCACCATAGGGCCATAGATTATCTCGAATCTTTGGCTAATGAAAATTATGAACTGAGAAGCATTGACCTGCTCAATCTTCATGCTATTGTCATGAAAAATATTCAGGATGATTTTGCTGGAAGAATAAGGACAGGGACAGTGAGGATTGTCGGGGCTAATTTCACTCCCCCCAACCCTGCCTTGGTTTCTGACTTAATTGACGAGCTGGTGGATTATATCAATAAAAACCCTCAGGAGCTTGATTCTGTGAGTCTTGTTACTGTTTTTCACCACCGGCTGGTATGGATTCATCCTTTTTTTGACGGAAATGGACGCACAGCCAGGCTTGCAATGAACCTTCTTTTGCAAAAATTCGGATTTCCTCCTGCTATAATTTTGAAAAATGACCGAAAAAAATATATCTCAGCATTAAATCAGGCCAATAATGGTGATTATACCAAGCTCAACCTGATGATGATTCAGGCCGTTGAAAGATCACTGAATATATATCTGAACATAATTCCTGGTCAGTATCATAATTTTGAACCAATATCAAATATAGTAGAAGAGCCGGAAGTAGTTTACGGAGCTGAGTATTTGAGCCTTTTGGCAAGAACCGGAAAGATTAATGCTCATAAGGAGGGTAAAAACTGGGTTACTACCAAACAGGAAATTTTAAATTATCAGTTGAAAAAAAAGCACCTCTAAACGCTGAGGTGCTTTTGTTGTTAAACCCATACATCTTATATAAAAACCATCATTACAGTTTTTCAAATTTAACCGTATCAGTACCTCCGCCACCGCCACTTTCGTTTTGTAACTCAATTTTGGTAGAATTGCGGCTCACTGTCTTCCAGTCTTCATTGAGTTCTGAAAACCCATCATCATCATTAACTGGCAAGCTGATTTCAAATTTCTCTCTACCGCTATCCATAAAAATTTTATAGCTACCTTTTAAAAAAATCGAATTGTCAGATTTATGAACCTCCAGGATGCTATTATCTGTAAAAACAAAATAATAACCATTAAAAGTTGATGTTTTATTCCTGCCTTTTTTGTCAATATATTCAGTCAATTTCCAATTCTTATCCGTAATATTTGCGATTGTGGGAACCACCGAATTATCGTCTGAAGTAGAACAGGAGGCTAAATAAAATAGTGATAAAACAAAAAAGATTTTCTTCATAGGAGCGTTTTTAATTTTCTTAAATACGAAAAATCAATGAAAAGGGTTGCAACAAAAATGCCCGAACTCTCGCCCGGGCATTTGATATTGATGAAGTATGAAATTTCAGAATTATTTTACCTCTTCAAAATTTACATCGGTTACACCTTCGTCAGCAGTGTTTGGAGCTCCTTGTGGGCCTGCTTGACCAGGATCCGCTCCAGCCGCTTGCTGTGCATTGTAAATATCCTGACTGGCAGCCTGCCATGCTGCATTGATTTTCTCCATGGAAGCATCAATAGCCGCAATATCACGAGTTCCATGAGCGGCTCTCAACTCTGTCAATGCTGCTTCAATCGCCGATTTGTTATTTTCCGCCAGTTTGTCACCATATTCTTTCAACTGTTTTTCAGTCTGGAAAATCATAGAATCAGCCGCATTAACTTTTTCGATAGTTTCCTTTTCTTTTTTATCAGCTTCTTCGTTCGCTTTGGCTTCGTCCTTCATTCTCTGAATTTCAGCATCAGAAAGACCACTGGAAGCCTCAATTCTGATTTTCTGCTCTTTTCCAGTACCCTTGTCTTTTGCCGTAACGTTCAAAATACCGTTGGCATCCACGTCAAATGTTACTTCTATTTGAGGTACACCTCTCATTGCGGGTGGAATACCATCGAGGTGGAAACGACCCAAGGTACGGTTTTGAGTAGCCATTGGTCTTTCTCCCTGAAGCACATGCAATTCCACTGAAGGCTGGTTGTCAGCAGCTGTTGAGAATACCTCCACTTTATTGGTTGGAATCGTTGTATTTGACTCAATCATTTTGGTAAATACGCCACCTAAGGTTTCGATACCCAATGAAAGCGGAATTACGTCAAGCAAAAGAATATCCTTAACTTCACCGGTCAATACCCCTCCCTGAATCGCTGCACCAACTGCTACAGCCTCATCGGGATTCACACCTTTGGAAGGTTTTTTGCCAAAGAAAGCTTCTACTTCATCCTGAACTTTTGGAATACGGGTTGATCCACCCACCAAAATCACTTCAGAAATCTGGCTGTTTGAGATACCTGCATTTTTCATTGCACGTTTACATGGCTCCATCATTCTTTTCAGAAGGGTATCGGCCAACTGCTCAAACTTAGCACGGGTCAATGATCTAACAAGGTGCTTAGGCACTCCATCAACAGGAAATATGTATGGGAGGTTTATCTCCGCCTGAGTTGAACTTGAAAGCTCAATTTTGGCTCTTTCAGCAGCTTCTTTTAATCTTTGAAGTGCCATTGCATCATGACGAAGATCTACACCCTCATCTTTTTTAAATTCTTCTGCCAGCCATTCGATGATAACCTGATCGAAGTCATCTCCACCCAAATGTGTGTCTCCATCCGTTGCTTTTACTTCGAATACGCCATCTCCCAAATCAAGAATCGACACGTCAAAAGTACCACCACCAAGGTCAAATACTACAACTGTCATGTCTTTGCCCTGCTTGTCAAGACCATAAGCCAAAGCAGCTGCGGTAGGTTCGTTGATGATACGCTTAACATCCAGACCAGCGATTAAGCCTGCTTCTTTTGTTGCCTGACGTTCAGCGTCGTTAAAATACGCAGGTACAGTAATAACGGCTTCAGTGACAGTTTGCCCAAGATAATCCTCGGCAGTTGATTTCATTTTTTGCAAAATGAAAGCCGAAATTTCCTGAGGAGTATACTGGCGGTCACCTATTCTTACTCTTGGAGTATCGTTGGCACCTTTTTCTATATCATAAGCAATAGTTTTTAGCTCGCTACCTACTTCTGAATGTTTCTTTCCCATAAATCGCTTGATTGAAGCGATTGTATTTTTGGGATTGGTAATTGCCTGTCTTTTGGCAGGTGCCCCTACTTTCTTCTCCCCATTGTCCAAAAACGCCACTATAGAAGGGGTGGTTCTAGCTCCCTCACTATTGGCTATTACTACAGGCTCGTTGCCCTCCATTACGGCCACACATGAGTTTGTAGTCCCTAAATCAATTCCAATAATTTTTCCCATGATTATTTTTAAGTGTATTTAATTTTAAAATAATTATAAACACTATTCAACAATCAATATGCCAATGACCAAAGTGGCTTTTTTTTAATGACAAATTGTCATATTGGCAGAAAAATCAGGGGCAGTTTTGAATTTTTGCGGAAAAAATGACGCCTGAATCTACTTTAAATCCGGGACTTAGTAAAATCGATTGTGCAGCATTGTATTGAATATTATTGGCAGGAATTATTTGGTTTGAGGCGGTAATTGTATTTGAAGCATTAAATGAAAGAGCATTAACATTAGTCCCTAAATTATCAGCCGGGTTGGTCAGTGTCACTGAGCTTCCACAGTTTGGCAAAACTTTCACAATGATATTATTGCTATAATTTAAACAAAAGCTCTTTTGACAGGCTGCATAAAAAGTGTCGGTAACAGTTGGCGAAAAACTGATTGAGGCATTATTTGAACCGGAAAAACTCCAAACCAATGTACTTCCGGTACAGGCCGTACTTGAAAAATTTACCGCAGTACCCTGATTTACAATTGATTTATCAGCAGTTATAGCTGGTGTTGTTGCAGGTGGAGTGGTGGTACCCAAAGCAAAAGATAAATTGGCCTCGCAACCTGGCACGCCTGTACCAAAATAGTAAATTCCATAAAACTGATCGGCTACTGCTGAGTAAAACTCCCCTGTTGAGGCGTTAATAGTATGAGGAATAACTGAAGTTATGGTAAAAGTACCTCCGTCAGGGATTTTAATAGTAGGTAAATAGCTCCGTGAAGTACAAACGAAACCATCTCCTCCATAAACAACGTTGGGCTCAACAGTATTCAAAATTTTATTTACTAATGTAGGTGAAAGATTATTGGCCGCATCAAAAGCTTTAACTCCAAAATTAACAAAATCCCCTGGAGAGAGCCCGGTAACAGTATAGGTGTTTTGGCTTCCTGAAATAGTGTCAATCGGTAATCCGTTGAGATAAATATAATAGCCATTAACCACAAAATCATCCGTAGCATGAGTCCAGGAAAAACTAATACATTTGGAGAGGGTATCAGTTACTGTAAGATTACTAATATCAGAAGGAAGAGTAGTGTCACCCAAGAAGCACAATAATTTCGCATCGGCCCAAACTCCCTTATTACAGGTTGGATTATTGTTAACTTCTTCAACCTTTAGTTTTAATTCAGAATAATTAAAAACATTGAGATTAATATCCTGTACCGCAGTATTACGATAAACCGTCGGACTGGTATAAATAAGGTTACCATTACCGAAAACCTTAAAAATCACGCCTCCGGTATTATCACATGTATTGGATATATCATCGCTGATTCCAATTTTGGCCTGAAATTTATAATATTGGTTAGCGGGCAAATCATATACGATTTCAGAATTGGCTGATACACCAAGGCCCTTGGGATAATTGGTTCCTTTCAGAACTATTGCCGAGCCATCACCATCAGACGAGGCTCCATTAGTTTTATTAATTTCTATGGGCCCCACCCCATTGGTATAGGTTTTCATATTCAGGTCTGAAAGATAAGTATTGGCAGTGCAGGATGCCCCGTTACTAATCATTGATAAGGTCTGTGTAATATTTACAGGATTTGATATCTGCATATTGCCATTTGCGGTAGTAACCCAACATCTGTAGGTACCTGATGATCTGGTTAAACTATTTACTGTACCTTCTGATGCATTTCCATAATTACTATTGCCTGAAACATCCGTCCTTATCCATTTGTAACTGGCATATCCCGAAGGCACTGTCATGACAACATTATTCCCTGAAATTGTCGCAGAAGCCACAGGCGGAGTATTAGCTGCTATTGGAACCACATTATTGGCAAAATTGGAGCTTACGATATAGGTTGCCCACAAACCGGCCAATTGATCAAGACCAACAGGATTTGTAAAATGTAAATCAATATTATCTCTGGAATTTGGAATGGTTCCATTATTAATGCCGTCAGTATTGGGGCCACCAAATATTTGATTAGACTGATTGACCAGGCTTGATTGTGCCGAAGTAACAGGGGAATAAGATGTGCTCCCCACATAAGAGACCTGAGCTATCATCCATGGCAAATTTGGATGAAAATCAGACCTTGTTTTATTAATTACATAGTTTATGTTGCTTGCGTAAGTTGAGGATAGCACATAGGTATAAGCATCACTTTCTCCCTGATGAAACAATACCGATTTTATACCAAACATAGAATTGTATAAATTCAGACCTCTTTTAAAATTTATGTAAGGCATTCCGATTGAGCCTGCACCTGAAGTAATTGATTCATCGGCACAAAATTGGGTATTTGCAGGAGGAGATATAAATATATTATCTGTAGCACCGCCATCAGAGCTAACTTTAAAATTTTCGGAAGAAGCTCCGGAAGCTCCCGAATTAAAAATAGCTACGGGTAATTGTGTTACATCTGATATCAAGTCTCCAAGTTTACCATAGCACCAGGCATCTCTGCCGGCAGTACCTAATTTAGTGGTGCTTTCTATTTTTGTCATTGCCGGAAAAGGAATATCCGCAAGACTGCAATACATGCCATTGTCATGTGTTACGACATATTCCTTGGATGATCCCAGCCCAAAACCTCCGGTGTTGATATAGCCCTGGGCGTTTGACTGCCCTGCCACCATGTACACATCACCAATCCCAACCCTGTCAACAGTTCCAGTTTCTATTACTACGCCTGTTCTTTTGGTTCTTACTTCAAGGGTGTACCATCCACCGGGTACGTTGGAAAGTTGCCCACTGAAATAACCTAAATTAGGCATGGTTTGAATCACAGTCCAATCGAAGCCACTGATGGGTGTAGAATTCGATGGATTGAGCAGGCGAGCCTCGATGCTCGTAACATTATTTTGTTGATAGTTGCCCTGGATAATCAAATTGGCCTGACCGGTGGTGTTTCTTTGGTAAACCGCTTTGTTTAGTGGAGCCGAAATACTGATCTGAGCAAAGGTTTTTGCAAATAGAAGGCATAAAACAAAAAGGGCACAAAGTCTTTTTAGCATAGAGGCAAAAACATCTTAAATATCGGCAGTCGAAAAATTGAAAGTGCAACCAGACCGACCACGGTAATTCTCCGGATAATTTCAAAAGCCAAAAATAGAAAAAAAGAAAAGAATAGTTTTTAAGAACCTGATTTAATCATTTCAAATAATAAAAACATTTATTATACGGTAAAAAAAATAGCGTCAGAATATTTCTAACGCTATTAAATTCAGAAAAATTCAATTTATTTTTTACCAAACAGGCCGCCAAGGAGGCTTCCGAATAATCCGCCACCACCTTGCTGCTGTTGGCCACCGCCCATGGCACCTGATGCGATATTCATCAAGTCGTTCATATCGAGTTTACCATCAGCAAGAGCTCCTGCTCCCTGGCTTAATATGCTACTAAAATCAATTCCGTCGGTTTTACCGCCAGTTACTGCACTCATCACACTACCAACATCAACTGAGCTATCATTAGGGTCGTTAACTTTATTAATCAATCCGCCCAACACAGAAGGCAACATGCTACCTACTACGCCTTCGGCTGCAGAACCTGAAAGACCAAATTTTGACATCAAATTACCCATTACACTCTGAGCGATTGAACCTACGATAGGGTTGCTCATAAGGCTTCCACCTCCCTGGTTTCCACCACCGGTTAGCATTCCAAGCAAACTGCCAATTCCACCTTGTGAATTAGCCTGATTGGAAAGACCACCCATAAGACCCTGCATAACTTCGTTCATTACGCCCTCATTGTGCTCGTTAGGAACATCTGCGTTTTCAACTACAGCTTTTTGTCCCACTTGTTGTATTAATCCCTGAAGAATGTCTAACATTTTATTTTGAGTTTATTTTTGATAAAATTACTATAAATATATAAAAAAATCATTTAGTAGACTCAATTTTTACAATATAGTAACAAAAAAGGCACCCGAATGGATGCCTTTTTTTGTTAACGAAACGTTATCGTTTCTTATTTAACTTTTTCTACGATGGCTTTAAATGCCTCAGGATGATTCATCGCAAGGTCGGCCAATACTTTTCTGTTAAGCTCGATGCCAGCAGTTTGCAGTTTGTTAATAAATACAGAATAAGACATTCCAAAAGGTCTTACACCGGCATTAATACGCACAATCCACATGCTGCGGAAATTTCTTTTCTTTTGTTTACGGCCGATGTAAGCATACACCAAACCTTTTTCAACGGCGTTTTTAGCAACCGTCCAAACATTTTTGCGACGGCCATAATAGCCTTTCGCCAATTTAAGCACTTTTTTACGTCTTGCTTTTGACGCTACATGATTGACACTACGTGGCATAATCTTTTGCGTTTTTTTGAATCAGGCGTTCCGTTATCAGGAATCTTTAAGGCCTTTATTCGGGTGAAACAATTGAACCAATAAGCTGAACTATTAGCCGTTCAACAAAGCTTTGATGCGGTTTTCATCCGCGGAGCTTACCAAAGCCGACGACGCAAGAACTCTCTTACGTTTTGTCGATTTTTTAGTCAAAATGTGGCTATGGAATGCGTGTTTACGCTTAATTTTTCCTGTGCCGGTCAATTTGAATCTTTTTTTCGCTCCTGAATTTGTTTTTTGCTTAGGCATTTTACAAAACAGATTAAGTATTTGAAAAAGTAAATTGGGTCGCAAAATTAAGAAATATATTGATTATTTCAAAAAGTGGTCTTATTATTTTGTCAAAAAGAAAGAACAAATTAGAATTCCAATAAGCTTCTGGCTTCAATTAGCAATTTTAAGAAAGATTTAAGCCTGTTTTAAAATCATTTTTATACCTCCAACATTTCTTGCAACATTATTTAACAAACAGAAATCGTTATGAAATATTTAATTGGAATCTTGCTTTTATTTTCATTGTCAACTTCGGCTCAATACAAATATGCGGTGGGTGTCAGATTTGACAGAAGCCCGGGTATAACTTTCAAAAACAACAAAGGAACAGGTACCTCACTCGAAGCCATGCTTCATGGATTTGGGAACGGTGCAAAAGTAACCTTACTTGCAGAAAAGCACCAGAAGGCGTTCTCAACGGGTCACTGGAGGTGGTATTATGGTGCAGGAGGGCATTTGGCGGCTGCTTCCCGATACAGAAAATGGGAGTATGCTGAGCCACTTACACAAGTTGGCGTAGATGGCATTCTGGGTATCGAACATACCTTTTCAGAGGTTCCGCTAAACATAAGCCTGGACTGGAAGCCCGAGTTTAATTTTGTAAATTATACAGGCCTTTATCTGGACAATGTGGGGCTTTCGCTAAGATTTGCAATTAAATAAGACATATTCAAAGCCGGAGAAAAGTTTCTTCGGCTTAATTTTTTTTGATTTCAGACAAATAATCCAGTACTCTTTTTTGAGTCTCAAAATGCAAATTTACTTTTTTGGAAAATAGTTGGATTCTCAGCTCAATATAAAGATTTACTGCATTTTCCAAAGCAACTAAAAGGCTTTCTTTGTCGTATTGGGAGAGTGTTGAAAGCAAATTTTCAAAGTCACCGGGTGCTAATTCAGTCTCGACTTTTCTTACTCCTCTGGGCAAATTATTATTTTTAATATGAAGCAGAGGCCCAAAAACCGTCATTCTCAGAAATGCCATAAAATCGTAAGCTTCGAAGTATTCCCCACGACCAATTTTCAATAAAGCATAGTGCACCCAAATCCAGAACCTATCTTCGATCCATTGGAAATCAGGATAGGGAAAATTATAATTTGTATTTTTAAAGATTTCCTGAAGCTGACCGGTTTTGTCTAAAAGAATCTCAGGATTTTCAACTCTTTGTTCGAATTCCGGCAGGGTCAAAAATTTAATATCTACATGAAGAAGCGGATTATCATACAAGCAAATCAACACTCTCGGCTCACCCACATGTTCACCAGTAAAGCCTGACAGAAGCTGCCCCAACCTACCAGCATATTGAAACATAAGTCCTTTATTATCAGAAACTTTTTCCTGAGTAATCAATACCAGATCGAGGTCTGAAAACTGGTCCAGTTCTCCCGAAATCCATGACCCGCCAACGGCAAGCCCAAGTACATTGGGGTCTTTTTCGAGAACAGAAACTGCATTAAGAGCGAATGTTTTTTGAATCATGGCATTGCGAAAATTTCATCCTAATCAAGATTGGATATTGTGTTTTGCAAAAAATAAAATTTAAACGGCTTCTCCAAAAGTCAATAAATTATTATCGGGGTCAAGCAATGAAAACTCTCTCATTCCCCAGGGTTTGGTTTCCAATGGTCCATTGGGATGGATTGCGACATTGTTTGCTTGAAAACCCGCATATACCTCCTCAATATTTACAACCCGGATGTATATCATTCCATAGTTCTCTTTGGGATTCAGATCCTTAAAAAGAAAAAAATGAATCTCGATTTCATCTTTTTCCAAAATCAGATATTCGGGATAGTCCTGAGTACCCATATCAATAAAACCCAGCTTATCAACATAATAATTACGGGTAATGGTTTTGTTCCGCATCGGGAGTTTGGGATGAACTGATTGGAGCATGTTATCTAAGGTTGAAAATTTTCTTTAATTCATTACTATTAGGCATTCCAGATCCATCTGTAGCGATATTTCTTTCATCAATGTCAAAAGTATATTTCCCAATTTTAAGTTTATTATTTGTCGATTCAATGATTTTTAATGCATTAAGTTTAAAGCCAAATGCAATTTTAAGATTTTCATCAAATAAAAAGTGATCTTCCAATTTATTAATCCACCAATTCAGATTATTATTTACCAATTGTTTATAATTTTCCTTTTTCCGAATTTGAGTTGAAAAAGGTAAGGCATACGGCAAAGAATCGACTAATAAAAAACCCTTTTGTGCCAATTCTTTATATATTTTTAGGCTATTATACATTTTTCCCTCATCAATTCTAAAGGCTTTCATTACCCGGGTTAGTAGTGAAGAAGAATGTCCATCATAAAAATATTTAAAAGGAGGCTGGGTAAAAGGCGGAGCTTCACAAATAAACAAATATTTAACTTTTTTAAGTCCTAAGCTGATAGTTTGACTTTTCCAGTAACTTTCACAAGACACAAAATTATCTTTTAAGATTATGGTATCAATATTTGAAAATCTATTACCCAAAATACTAATAACTAGCTGCTTATCTTTTTCAAATTCAAATCCCATATTTTACTTTATACCTTTATTATTCCTTTAATATATTCTTCAAAACTCATCTCCCCTACCATGGGAGCAATTAAATCCTCCTGCATCACTTTATTGATAAATGCCATTTTATGGTACAGATTACGATTTATTATCCAAAAAAATGGTAAAATAACTTTCATAATTTTTATTGGAATTGCCTGAATTCCGGCATTTGGATTTGTATGGGTTTTAATTATTTCCAAAAGTTGTTTTCTTGAATAGATATACTTTCCACCTATTTCCAGATAATTGTTATTTCCTGTAATTTCAGCAACAATGGCCCTGGCCAAATCCCCTTCATAGATGGGATTTGTTTTGTAATTTCCGGAACCAATACTTGGCAAAAAGCCCGTTTTAGCCATATCGACCAATTCGGCGTAAGCTGAGAATATTGCTGGAGGCTTAATGATACAATAATTTAGACCCGAAAGTTTTAAGTGTTCTGAAAAATCATGATGCACTTTGAAGTATTTAAGCTGAATATTATCTTCGGCCTTATATGCGGACACATATATAAACTTTTGGATTCGGGCTTTTTTCGCTTCTTCCAATATGTTCATATTCCCCTCATAGTCAACTTGTTGAAAAGTATGTTTTGAATTATCTTTCATTGAGACGCTCTTGCCTAATGCTGAGATTACCACATCAAAACCCTGGCAAATGTTTTCAATTTCTTTTCTATTTAAGGGATTGGCAGTTATGATTTTAATATTTGGATCAGAGAAAATTTCATGCTGTGATTTTTTTCTCAAAACCACATTGGTGTCGTAATGATTCTTTAAGAGTTCAGCAGTGATTTTTCTTCCAAGATTACCGCTAGCACCAAATAGTAAAACCTTCATTTTCATCATTTTTTAATTCCAACAAATCTGATCACCGAGCCTGAACCTGTATGAAACTGCCCCTCAGAAAGTTCTATTTCTTTTTCTTCTAACTCTAAAAACTCAAAATCATTAAAGTCATTTTTAATTTCTTCCAATGAGAATAAAGAGCCTAAATCTCTCGGCCCTCCGACTGCCGGATTCTTGGTCTGATAATCCAAATGTTTTTTGCTAAATGCCTCAAAAATCACTATCCCACCTTTTTTAAGTAATTTGGTGAGTGATTGGTGAATTTCAGATTTGATTTCGGCGGGAAAATGAGCATAAATCAATGCAATTAAATCAAAACTTTCATTTTCATAGTCAAGGTCTTGCAACTCTCCAACCTGATAATCAATGGAAACGGCATGCTTCTCTGCTAATTTATTTGCTTTTTTCATGCCTTCCACACTCAGGTCAAAAGCTGCAACCTTCCAACCCAATTTTGCCGCAAATACACCATTCCTTCCCTCTCCTTCGGCAGGAAAAAGGGCGTTTCCAGGAGATATTATTCCTAATTTTTCTTTTAGAAACTCATTAGGTTCTTCACCGTAAGCATATTCCGGTTGGCTGTAGCGTTCGTTCCAACGTTGGGTCCAGGGGTCGTTTGACATATTTATAAGTTTTTAGGTAAACAACACAATTATCTACCCCGAAATTCAGCTTAATTCATTTTGACAAGTTTTCCTCCACTCTAAACTTAACGATTTCGGCAATTAGACCCAAAGGTAATGGCTGGTCATTAGGAAATTGAACCGACCCTTTGCCTTGTTTGTATTTGGATAGCTGCTCTTTAAATTTCTAATGGCCGGTAGGTGTGGCGTAAAACCCAATGTGTTTTTCATATCCGGTATAATAAACCAATGGTTTTTTATTAAGTTTATATGCGGGCATGCCATATGCCATAGATTCAACGGCCGCAGGAGCATGGGTTTTAATTACCTCTCTTACCTGCTCAAGTTTATGTTTAATTTCTTCAGAAAAGCCCGTGATATAGGCATCTACATTCAGTATTTTACTGTCCATGATAGGGGTAAAAAATTAAATTAAAATTAAAATTTCAGTTTTTTGAAAGTCTTTAAAGAATACCTTAAAATGTGCTTTTTGGGGTTTCTGTATCAATTTTCCTTACCAAATTACTCAAAAAACACTTTCTCATGCCCAGGAGGATATTTTTTTACCAAAATCATTAGAAATATCAGAAAAAACTTATTTGATTTTTTGCCTAAAATAAATATATTCGTACAAATCGAAATCAAATATAGTATTTATAAAAATACACAAATTTTCAAGAAAATGACACAAAGTATTACGCTGCTGCTGTTCCTGACGGGATTTGTTTTATTAATCAAAGGAGCCGACTGGCTGGTTGACGGTGCTTCTTCCATAGCAAAAAAATACAAGATTTCACCTATAGTTATTGGACTCACCATTGTGGCATTCGGCACCTCAATGCCTGAATTGGTGGTGAATATTTTTGCTTCTCTGGAAGGTAAAACAGATATAGCAATCGGAAATATTTTGGGAAGTAATATCGCCAATGTTTTTCTAATTTTGGGTATTTCAGCCTTGATTAACCCTCTGGTAGCAAAGCGTAATACCGTAATAAAGGAAATCCCCTTTAGTTTACTGGCTGCTTTGGTTGTGTTTTTCCTTGCCAATGATCTCTTGTTGGATGGCGAAAAGTCTTCAGTCATTACCCGTAGTGATGGTCTGATACTTATTTCATTTTTTATAATTTTCATGTACTACACTTTTGGTATTGCCCGTGCTGACACAAACACAGAAGATAAAAAGCAAATAATCAAGGAATTATCTACTCCAAAATCTATCCTTTTTATTTTATTGGGTCTGACAGGTCTTATTATCGGTGGTAAATGGATTGTAGATGGAGCGGTAGTGTTGGCGAAAATGGCAGGTATGAGTGAATCAGTGATCGGGCTTACGGTAGTGGCAATTGGTACTTCGCTGCCTGAGTTGGCGACATCAGCAATGGCAGCCTACAAAAAACAAACCGATATTGCTATCGGGAATGTTGTTGGTTCCAATATTTTCAACCTTTTCTGGATATTGGGCGTAAGTTCGATTATCAAGCCATTGCCTTTTAACCCAGCTTCCAATATTGACATTTTGATGACGATTTTTGCAAGTTTGGTGATGTTTGTCGGGATGTATATTGGCAAAAGGCACACACTGGAGTATAAAGAAGGAATAGGTATGATTTCAATATATATATTTTATCTGGCTTACCTGATTATCAATGGAAACGGACTACTTGTCAGCTAATTTTATGACTATTTTCTTGCCTTTCTTGCTCAGAATATAGGCAGAAACCTTACATCCTAATTTTCGGCAAATAACACTATTATTCACCCCGAAATTCAGGTTACTTCTTTTTTGAATTTTCCTCGACTCTAAATTTTACGATATCTATAATTAAGTCTACAGGAAGTACCTCACTGTGAGGAAATTGAACCGACCCCTTGCCTTGTTTGTATTTTGAAAGTTGCTCTTTAAATTTCTCGTGTCCTGTAGGCGTTGCATAAAATCCGATGTGCTTCTCATATGCTGCAAAATACACCAATGGTTTTTTGTTAAGTTTATAGGCTGGCATAGCATAAGCGATACACTCTACGGCTTCAGGGGCATTTTTTTTGATAGCTTCTCTCATTATTTCCATTCTTTCTCTTACCTCCGAAGGAAAAGCCGAGATGTAGTCATCCACCGATTTTATTTCTGTATTCATTGTAAAACAATTTTAATTTGAATTTAAAGACGCCCTAAATTATAAAATAATTTTAAATTTCCCTGCTCAGCCTGGTGGCAATTATACTTACAATAAAAAGCTGAAAAGCATGAAATAACATAAGTGGGAGTAAAATCAGGCCCACCGGCATAGTGGAAGGAAACAGGATTTTTGAAAAAACGGTACCATGAACCAAAGATTTTTTGGTACCACAAAATTGAGCAGTAATGGTATCTTCCCGATTGAATTTCAACCTTTTAGCCAAGAGTCCTGTCAAATAAAAAACGATAAAAAACAAGATCAGCACGCCCGCCGAAATGTAAAGTAAGTCAACCAAATTAACTGATTCAAAGACTTTTTCGAGAAATGAAGAGCAGAAACTTTTATAGATAATCAATAAAATCACCGACTTGTCAAACGTGGTCAGCAAGGAATTGAAACGTGTGGCATAACTTCCTAGTTTGGGCTGCAAAAATAACCCTAATGCCACAGGAAGAAGGATTTCGGTGATGAGCTTAAGGTAAACGGAGCCCAGCTGAAAGTCTTCAGATACATGATGAAGGAATGGACCCATCCAAAGTGGAGTGACCAGAATTCCGATAAGCCCCGAAATACTGGCATTGAAAATAGCTGCAGGAATATTGCCCCTGGCCAAAGATACCATCACCACCGAAGAAGAAACCGTAGAAGGCAATGCCGCCAAAAAAAGAAAACCCAGCCAAACCTCAGTGGCATCCATAAATAAAAATGCAGGCCTTGCAAAAATTATTATCAGAGGAAATAGCAGGAAAGTAGAAAGTTGAACCAGAACATGTAATCGCCAGTTTTTCAGACCATTGGTAAGCTTTTCTTTATTGAGTTTTAGCCCGTAAAAAAAGAAAATCAAAGAGACCCCAACACTACTGATAAGATCGATGGGGATAGGACTTGATTTACTTCCCCAATGCGGGAATAAGTAAGCCAGAAGTACGACCATAAGGATTGAGAGCACAAAACCGTCAATCTTGATTTTTTTCATGAAGAGAACAAGCTTTTGGGTACAATATTACGAAGACCTGCCTATTAACTACTAAAAGCTCAGGGCATTTTCAGAGGCTCCAGGACACCTTTTCTTTTGACTATATTTTTATAGTCCCACTGAATACTTTTTGATTTTTGCAGCCAACGGGATAAGTCTTCTGAATTGATTTGCCCCGGAGAAGTATAGCGTTTCTCCGCAGCTTTAAATTTCCCTTCATTTTCCAGACCCGGCTCGCCAAACGACTGACCACTCCAAAACAACAATCTGACGCAATTTTTAAGCTTATGATATCCCGTGACCGGATTTCCGTCTAGAAACCACACCGGATGCCCATGCCATATTTTACTTTCGGCCTCAGGAAGGGCTTCTTCTATCTGTTGATAGAGTGCCTCACAAATTTCTTTATCAACGCCCGACAAAGATTGGTTGTAATCATTGATGGTATTCATGAAGGTTGGAGCTTTTGATTTATAAACAAAAAAGGTTTAAATTTATTTATTTACCAAATCAGATTGGTAAATTTAATCAATACCTTTCTCAAACTCACCTGATTTTTGCTATTTGACCAACAGTGCTTCCAGCTTTTCCAATCTGCTCTCTATTTTTTGAGTATTGGATTCCAGCCTCTCATTTTTAACTTTCAATTGATCATTTAAGGTTTTTAGTTCTTTTATGGCCTCCACCAAAACCGGGGTAAGGCGGGAATAATCCACAGACTTATAGCCTTTTTCGTCGGTATAGACCATTTCTGGGAATATTTTCTCTATTTCCTGAGCTATGAAGCCGATTTGGCGTTCTTTCGAGAAATTATTTTCCTTAAATTCATCCACCCGCCAATCGTAATGTAAGCCATTGATGCTCATCACTTTTTGTAGTGGATTTTCTATTTTTGAAAAATTCTTTTTGTATCTGATGTCTGAACAAGCAGCGATTGTTCCGGAAGTATTGCAAATTGTACCCGAGACTCTCAGATTGCCAAAGACATGAAGCTTCTCGGTAGGGGTCCCATTGCCAATAGCTACATTTCCCAGGCCGGCCACATCATTGATATAAACATTTGCTGCATCTTTCCCGCCTCTTATGTAGGTATTTTCTGTAGTACTATAATTGAAATGTGAAGAATGGGTGGTGCCTAGAAACTGTGCCGTACCACCCGATCCCGTACCCCGGGCGACGTGTATAGATGCTGATGGATTATTTATACCAATCCCTACATCCCCTTCATTATCAATAAGTAGTCTGTCAAATTGTGCAATTCCTGCACCTGCCACTCCACTTGAGGAACTGTTGTAAATTCTGAATAATCCCGTAGCTGGATCCAAACTAATACCTCCTACATAACCGTTGGTAAGGAGTTTTCTCTCGCCATTGTAATATCCGTTGAGGGAGATTCCCGGCCAGGCTACATCAACTCCTACGCCTGCTGCATTATCACCAAAAATTGCAGATGTAGCCCCAACTAATTTGTTTACCACCAAACCCGCTTTATCAGGGGTATTGGTACCAATTCCTACATTACCGGTACCGGTTACCAGGGCGTAGCCTGCAGTAGATGAAAAATACCCTCCAATGCCTGATTGGCTAAAAAATGATCCCCCTGTACCATTTGCTGTATGAGCCCCCCTAACTCCTGAGCCACCAAAAACAGTATTATTATTAATGCCATAAACGGCATCCCCTACACCTGAAACTGAAGAGGGTATTTCCCCCCATACTCCTACGGATGAACTTACTCCTTTAATTGCTACTCCTCCCGAAGCTCCCTGATTATTATTGATTTGAAATAACGGAGTGGCAATGACACCTGAAATTCCAGAACCAACATATGGGAATGCAATTGGCTCTGCCCATTCTGCATCTCCAAGATTATTTGTTGCTCTTAGAACTTTTCCTGCTGCAATAGTTCCTACACCGCTTCCGCTAAATGATAACTTTCCAGAGGTTTTCAATGCATATCCACTCCCGGTTGAATTAAAATATGCCGCAGTGCCGGCTGAACTTACTCCTTTTACCCCTGTACCGCTTTGAGTTTCTCCTGAAATACCTATGCCATCTATAGAATTTGATATTCCTTTAATGGCAACATCCCCGAGTCCACTGGAGGGTGAAGAATCGGTATTTTCAACTTGAAAAACTGTTCCGCTTAACATATTTCGAGACCAGCTTACTGGTAAAGTAACAGCATCATCCCATTCCGTATCACCGCTGCTATTTATTGCTTTGAGCACTTTCCCCGCGGCAATTGTTCCGATGCCACTTCCACCAAACCGAAGTTTTCCTGTTGTTTGTAAACCATAGCCCGATGTTGAGTTAAATAATCCGGCAATTCCATTTGTGCTTAACCCTTTTACCCCTGCCCCAGTACCTGAATGAATGCCATATACCCCCGATCCGAATGAGCCAATCCCATAATTTAATCCGTAAATCCCATTACTGTTCACGGCAGTATTTGCATTGGCAGTAAGACCAACCACCCCATTAGAATGAGAAACGCCATCGCCCCTTATAGCTGAGACTGTGGAAGTATTGACAATTGAGTTAGTATTTGTAATCCAGAAAGCCTCTGCAGAAATATCTACAGTGTTAATTGTTGGTAAAAAAAAAGGAGGAGAACTCCAGTTTGTACCGTCACAAAAGTAAAATTTATTGTCAGTAGTTAAAAAAATAACCTTCCCTTTGTCGGAAGCACTAGCCGATGGCAATGCCGAAATGGAAGGAATACTCACAAACCCATTACTCCCGGGCTCAAGGGTGACCGACTGGCTAAAAACTTTTACCGAAAAAAATAAAATGATGTATAAAACTTTTTTCATATCACTATAATTTACAAAAATGCATTTTAAAAATATAAACAATTGAAAACAAGAACCTTAAGACTATGGATTTGAAATATTCCCCGATACACATTTCAATACCTCCGGCATTTTTCTTCGGGAAATCCTTAATTCCGACCCATCTTTCAGAAGCACCTTTTTCTCCGAAATATCAATTTTCTTTACATACTTCAAATTAACCATGCATGACCTGCTCACTCTTACAAATGGATATTCGAAATAGTCCTGATATTTCTTTAAGGAGTAGGCCATAAGTTCCTGAGAGCCATTTCCAAAAAAGAACAGTGTATAGTTTTTTTCTGCAACCAATTTCATGACATTTAGCGGGGCATTTTTTAATAGCAACAAATGACGACTAGAGATTGAATGGTTCATTTTCAGGCTTAATTATTGCTTTTATTGAGAAAAATTCCTCATGATTTTCAGATTCAGATCAAAATCAGACAGATGTTCAAAATTAGGTTTCTGTTACACGCCGATAAATAGCAGAAATCAATCATTTTTATGTCATAAAATAAAATTTTTGCTACTTTAGAGTGATTTTTTGGATGAAAACTCCCTGATTGATGGAAGAGATGCACCTGAACCCAATGAGCCCGCAAAGTTTCATTGAGCAGTATTTTACTGACAACGACGGGCTGGAACATACCTATTTTGATTTTTTCAAACCGACTATCGAGCAGCTGGACAGGTTCTCAATCGGCCCTTATTATTGGTTTATTCCCGAAAACCATACCGGAAAAATCCTTCATATCAGTGAAAATTGTAAAGATTTAAGCCCCTACTCTGACAGAGAATGGATGAACCTGGAGAATCCCAATGAACAAGCCCCCAATGTGATGCACCCTGAAGATATGCAATTTATATATGCAGCCACAGGATTTGGGATCGAAATGGCCAAAGAGTACCTCCTTAAGAAAATAAGGATTAACGTCAGTATTTACGGAAGATTTCAGGACGCTGACAGCAAATATAGATGGATGCTTATGCAGATTCCGGATTTTCATTTTGATGAAAACCGGGACTGCCACTCTGTGCTGGTGAGTGTCACTGACATTTCCCACTTGCCCGCCCCTCAAGAGCCTATGATGACTATTTTGGTCAATGGAGGAAAGCGTGAGCAGATTTTCAGAGCCTATCCTATGCAAAAAAAGCTGGAGGCCTTGCCTGGCCCTAAAATAACCAAACGTGAAAAAGAACTGTTAGGCCTCATGATAAAAGGTCTTACCTCTCCCCAAATTGCTGAAGCTCTGGGCATTGCCTACAACACCGTTGAAAACCACAAAAGAAATCTCAGAGAAAAAACCGGGTCTAAAACTGCAGCCCAGCTTATCAATTATGTTTTGGAAAACAAAATCTTTTGACAAGTGCGGTCATTTAAAAAAGTTAGGTGTTAATTTTGACTTTAATTCAACCAATACAAAATGAAATATTTCGACTTCGAAAACGGAGATAAAATGCCCGCCCTGGGCCTTGGCACCTGGAAATCAGACAAAGGAGAAGTTTACAAAGCCGTAAGGACTGCCATCGAAGTGGGCTATCGCCATTTTGACTGTGCGTATCTGTATGGGAATGAAAAAGAAATAGGTGAGGCATTCGCCGATGCCCTTAAAGCCGGCGATATAAAGCGGGAAGACCTTTGGATCACTTCAAAACTCTGGAACAACCGCCACCGAAAAGAGCAGGTAAGGCCGGCATTTGATATTTCCCTGAAAGACCTGCAATGCGAATATCTGGATTTATACCTTATCCACTGGCCGGTAGTAGTGGTGGATGAAATCGCTTTCCCTGAAAATGGCAGCCAGCTGGTTAGCCTGACTAAAACCACCCTCTCCGAAACCTGGGAAGGAATGATTGACATAAAAGCCACCGGCTTGAGCAAACATATTGGCGTTTCTAATTTTAGTGCCAAAAAAATCGCAGCTATATGGAAAGATACCGGAGTAAAACCTGAGGTTGATCAGGTCGAAATGCACCCGTTTATGCAACAAAAGCCTCTGAAAGCCTATACCGATGAGCATGGAATCATTCTGACCGCTTATGCTCCCCTGGGTTCTGCCGACCGGCCTGCTACCCGGATCACTCCCGGCGACCCCAACCTTTTTCATGATGAGGTAATCAATGCCATCGCGAAGGAAAAGGCAATCACACCTGCACAGGTGATGCTAGCGTGGGCGGTAAATTATGGCGTGAGTGTAATCCCCAAATCGGTGAGAAAAGAAAGACTGATTGAAAACCTACAGGCAGCGGATATTACTTTAAGCTCTGAAGAAATGCAAAGGCTGTCGGTGATAGACCTGCATAACCGCTACATCAAAGGCAATTTCTGGTGCCTGCCCGGCTCTGATTATACATTGGAGAATCTTTGGGACGAGGCGATTTACGATTGACGATTTACGATTTACGATTGATTCGATTGACGATTGATGATTAACGATTAATTTGATTAACGATTTAGGATTTTTTAATCGAACCAATCCCCGTTTGGGGCTGGGGCAAGCTTGGTTTGATTTAGGATTTTTTTATACCACAAAAAACGCAAAGAAGTCTCTAAAGACACAAAGAATGAAGATGTACTTTGAGTAACTGGGTGTAGCGATTTACGATTGACGATTGACGATTTACCATTGATTCGATTGACGATTGATGATTAATGATTTTAGATTTTCTTTAATTTACACCGGGGCTCAGATTTCATCCTTTTTTTGCGTCTTAGTGTCTTTGCGAGAAAATTGATTTTCGATTGATGATTTTTATACCGCAAAAAACACAAAGATTCACGAAAGACACAAAGAATAAGGATGCCCTTTGCGAAACTTTGTGCCTCCTTTGTGAAACTTTGTGAAACAATTTTGAAATGTAGATTATCAATTTTTTATTACACAAAGCTCGCAAAGAAGTCTCTAAAGACACAAAGAATGAAGATGTACTTTGAGTAACTTGGTGTAGCGATTTACGATTGATGATTAACGATTTTAGATTTTCTTTAATTTACACCGGGGCTCAGATTTCATCCTTTTTTTGCGTCTTAGCGTCTTTGCGAGAAAATTGATTTTCGATTGATGATTTTTTATACCGAAAAAAACACAAAGATTCACGAAAGACACAAAGAATAAGGATGCCCTTTGCGAAACTTTGTGCCTCCTTTGTGAAACTTTGTGAAACAAAAACCTATCGATTCGACTTAAAATTCCGGTTTCAGAATAGCGTACCGGTGCTCATCGTAGAAATTACCGTTTTTAAAAACCGCCTTTTTGAGAATTCCTTCCTTCACGAAACCGCATTTTTCTAAAATCCGCATGGAAGGTTGGTTGTATTCAAAAACACCCGAAAATATCCTGTTGAGGCTCAGTTCATTAAACCCGTAATCCACCATAAGATGAATGGCTTTGGTGCCAATCCCTTTGCCCCAATACTCCTCTCCTATCCAATAGCCAATCTCGGCTGAAAAACGATGTACATCCTGCTGAATCACAAGGCCGATTACGCCGCACAATTTGGTCTCATCCAGCACGATGCCGAAAGTCTGCGGCGGGTTTTCTTTTTGGGTAAGGTTCACAAAAAACTCACCATCTGCCACACCATAAGGATTTGGGATAAAATCGCGGAGATTGTCCCAGATTTTGCGGTTATTGATTAGCCGGGCTATTTCCGGAGCATCAGAAAGGCTGAGACGATGGATATTGACTTTCATGTGATTGAAAATTATATGCAATTAAAATAGCTCATAAAATTAATATTTCCTGATAAGTATTTGAAAATTAGGGCCATTTTTATAGCTTCGTAAAGTTTTTAGGCCACACGGTCTGCAATTTTAAAAAATTAGCCCCATGGCATTTAAAAATCCGAATAGAAAGCCATTTCCAACAAAATTAAATTAGTTTTTCCCTATCGTCAAAATAATTCTTAGTAATAATTTGAGATTGGTAGATAAATTTGATACTTTTATCGAATATTTACTAAAAATGAACGCAAAAGAATATATAAAATATCTGCTGTCAATTGAAAACTACTCATTTTCATTGGATGAGATTGCTAAAGAAACAACAGGTAGCAGCAATTCTTTAAAATTCGAACTCCTAAGATTGTCGGATAAAGGAGAAATAGTAAATCTCAGAAAGGGATTTTATTTAATTATCACACCCAGATATTCTTCAGCAAAAAAACTCCCAATACAACTGTACTGCGAAAAATTATTTAAACATCTGGACAGGAAATATTATGTTGGCTTATTCTCTGCTGCTAAATTTCATGGAGCAAGTCACCAGCAAGTTCAGCGAGATTACCTGATAACTGAGCAACCAAAATTTAATGACATATCAAAAAATACAATAGACATTCGGTTTTTCACCACAACCAACTGGTCTGGAAAAAATATTCAACAGAAGAAATCAGATGCCGGGATTTTTAAAATTTCCAGTCCTGCTTTAACAATTGTTGATTTAATACATCACCAAACCAAATTGGGTGGTATAAACAGAATGCTTGCTACTATTGAGGAATTGACTGAAGAGCTAACTGACTCCGATTTAACAGACCTTTTAAGTTGGTATCCCAATAAAAGTACGTTGCAAAGGTTCGGTTTTTTGCTTGAAGAACTTGGTATGAAAGAGGAATTCCAGGAAATGATTTATTCAGCGTTAAACGCAAAAAACTTCTTCCCGGTTTTATTAACCCCAAAATCAAATGAGAAACCAGGTGCTGTTGATAATAGGTGGAAGGTAGATGTTAATGTAAAATTAGAAAACGATTTATGATACCCAAGCCATATATAGCAAAGTGGCAAAAGAATGCTCCATGGAAAGAATTTTCTCAGGTTGAGCAGGATTTGATTATTTCCCGAACCTTGGTGGAAATATTCTCAGACGACTTCCTGAGAGAAAATCTTGCTTTCAGAGGAGGAACGGCATTACATAAGCTCTATCTAAATCCCGCACCCCGATATTCTGAGGATATTGATTTGGTACAAATAAAAGAGGGGCCAATAAAACCCATAATGGAAAGGTTAAATGAAGTATTAACCTTTTTCGAAGAGAAAAGAGTTACGCAGTTACGAGGACATGGAGCCAAAGCATTATACCGTTTTACTTCGGAATATGAAGAAATACGAATGCGATTAAAATTGGATATTAACTGTAAAGAACACTTCAATGTTTTGGATTGGGTCGATTTCCCTTTTGAAATTGAAAGTGAATGGTTTTCAGGAAAAGCAGAAATTAGAACATACAACATAAACGAACTTTTGGGAACGAAACTCAGGGCCTTATATCAAAGAAGTAAAGGACGGGACTTGTTTGATATAGATTATGCCCGGTTGCATTTTGAACTAAATACTGATCAGATAATTCAGTGTTTTAAGGAGTACACAAGGTTCGCAACGGGTAAAAGACCACCTACCAATAAAGAATTCCGACTGAATTTTGAAGAAAAGCAAAACAACCCAGATTTTACAGGTGATATGGAAGCATTGTTAAGAGCTGGGATTCAGTATAACCAGAATGATGCAGCCGAATGGGTAATGAATCAATTGATTGAAAAAATATAAATTGGGCGATTAACCAAAATAATGGGAAATTCAGATGAACCTCAGATTTGGTTGGGGCTTGAAAATTATGCGATATCAGAAAAATACTAATTTAACAGATTGATTATAGATTAGAGCAATTCTTACACGACGCCATAGTGCTACTAGAAAATTTGTTTTAGATAATCCACAAAAAGCTCCCGATCGAAAAAGAAAAATCACTAATTTTGAATATAATAAAATCAAATCACCTGATCAATGAGACTGATGTTTACGAAATTACCCTTTCACGGTATTAGTACTCATTACCAACCGATTATATCAATAGTCAGATTTAGTTAAATGGGATATTTATGCAATTCAAAAATCGTATTGTATAGATTTATTTTTTGTTGGCTAATTTAGAAAGATGTCCATAAATTGACAAATATTCAAAATTGACCATACATGTTAAAATATTTATTTATTCCAAAAGAATGCTCCTGATTCGATTATTTTTTATATTAGTTTCCGAAATTGAAACCCATTTTTTTTGCGTTCGGAAACTTTTATAATTATAGAAACAATTGACTAACATAGACCGAAAGTCTTTAGTCACAAGCGTATGATACACCCTTTAAACTGAAAAAATTTAATAAAAATGGACAGAGAAATTCCTAAACATTGGTTAGAAATTGCAAAAAAAATAAACTCAATTGCCCAAACCGGTTTAACCTTTACTAAAGACAAGTTTGATAAGGAAAGGTACGAGGAATTACTTGATTTAAGCATGTTGATTTTGAATAATATAACAGCGATTGATTATTCCAAATTGGATTTTGTTTTTAATCGTGATATTGGATATCAGACGCCAAAAGTTGGAATCAGGGCAGTTGTGATGCGTGATGACAAGATACTGCTGGTTAAAGAAAAAATGGATAACAAATGGAGTTTGCCAGGAGGATACGCAGATACAGGAATGCTACCAAGTGAAATTGCAGTTAATGAGGTAAAGGAAGAATCAGGATTTGATGTTAAACCGACAAGGATTTTAGGACTAATAGATTATAATAAACATCAGGAAAGACCATTCCCATTTGATGTTTATCAATTATTCATGGAGTGTGAAATAATCGGAGGAGAAGCAAAAACTGGAATAGAGACAAGTGATGTCCAATTTTTTAGCATAGACAATTTACCCGAATTGTCTGAGAGAAGAGTTACTGAACAACAAATTTTAAAAATGTACGAGCTATATAATGACAAAAACTTAGCACCAATATTTGACTAATTAAAATGGACATTGTTGATATTCAAAAAACTGAATGAAAGACCTTGAATTACTTTATGGAAAAAGCATGAAAGTACAACAATGCCAGGCAACTATGAAAATATAAAAAGTAACTGGCAATATTATTTAATAGGTGATAAGATTGATATTAAACTTGTTGGTTCATTGATAGGGATAAAATGCATCAGGATGACCCCCGCTCTAAGATGGTTATACCACCTTAGAGCAGTGATATCAAAATGGAAGAAAATTACCCGAAAACGCATACCTAGAAAAAAATCATTATTTTTGAACTCAATTACTTTTAAAAACAATGCGAACATTAAACGTTTCCATTTCCGACATAGAGTTTAATAAATTTGGTCTAAAAGAAGATCAAATTAATTTTACCGATTTTATTGAGTTGGTTAGCAAAGAATTGATGCGTCAAAACCTTAACAAGAGTATTGAGTTGGCAGCCAAATACGGCCTTTCAAGTATGACGATGGAAGAAATAACTAACGAGGTAAAAGCCGTAAGAAAAAATGCAAAAAATCGTCATTGATACAAATGTAATCGTATCAAGCCTTATTCAAAGAAACTATCCATACTTCATTATCTACGAGCTTTTTATAAGTGACAAGTTCCAACTTTGTATTTCTGATGAACTTATGGCGGAGTATTATGAAGTTTTATCAAGACCTAAGTTTTCCAGATTTCAAGACTTTTTCATTCGTGCTGAATCGATACTTGCCGAGATTGAATCAAAAGCAGTCAAATATAAGCCAGCCATTAAACTTGAGCTAATTTCTGATTTTGACGACAATATGATTTTGGAATTAGCTGATGAATGTAATGCTGACTTTGTGATTACAGGAAATATTTCAGATTTCACATTCCCAATGTACAAACAAACTAAAATTGTAAGCCCAAAAGATTATTGGAATAATTTTAGGCCTGAATAAATGCAATAGTGCCCAATTGGTTCAAGGATTAATTTATGCTTTGTGTTTCTTTTTAAGTCTGTCAGTTTGAAAAAAAATGGCTTCTTAATACTTTACATATATGGCTCAAAGAAATTAATATCAACTTCAAATACAGTTTTGGGCTTAACTCCAAGTTGTTTTTCCTCAAATAATTGAACAAGTTTTTGTCCGTCAATTAATTCTACAGGTGGAGCTCCGTCTCTGGAAGCTTCTCTTTTTGCATCTTCAGAAAAAGTTCCAGTTGTAAGAATAATTCCTTTCTCTGCTCGGCCTAACATTGCATTTCTAAAATCTCCAACTTGAGCTCTCGAAACTGTCCCTTTATATCTTTTGCATTGAAATAATACTTTAATCGATACAAATGGATTTAACTCCAAAGTTCCATAACCATCTATTCCACCGTCATGTGAGCCACCTGTTACTTCAACATTTTCAAATCCATGTTCTCTAAGCAATCTTTTACTGATATTTTCAAACCCTTTGGGACTCAAACTTTGTAATACCTCCAAAAGATTTGGTTTAAAAGTATGTTCTATGTTTTCGGGTTCTTCTTCTTCTTGATCCTTAACAATATCCTCTCTCGATTTATCTCGCCTTGCTTTTTGGTGAATCTCAACCCATTTTAAAAATATATCTCTACTCTGTTCTAGAGATAATGAAGTTTTTCTACCTTTATCAGTTAATGTCCAAATTCCTCTTGTATTTTCCTCAAGAAGTCCTTCCCAAACCAAATATTGCCTTGCCCATGCAACCTGATTTGCAAATCTTGGAGTTCCAGATTTCATTATTTCTTCAAGAACTTTATCAGAAATATTCAGATTTTTCGCAACTTTATCTGTCGCTTCTTTCGGACGGCCAGAACCGCCTAAATCACGTAATGCATCTAATAAAGGGCCAAACCACTTTATAAATTCTGCTTGCTTTGCTTTTGACTTTGCCATAAGTTGGATTTTTAAAATGTATAGTGCAAATTTAATAAATCAATTACAAAAATTAACTTTCCTCCTCCCCCGGCCAGGGATAGCAATGGAAAGCCCGGACCACGCCTTAGCGTGGGAGGACTTGTAATGAATAGCCCGGCCACGCCCTAAGCGTGGGGCCGCCAAAATATCAAAGGAAAGATTCTCATCCGTGTCCCATCCGTGTAAATCTATGTTCGTTTAGTTTATACTTAATCCTCCCTCACTTTCAAAGCCTTATCGGACTGTGGAAAAATAGGCTTCCGCTTCGCCAAAATTTTTAGCTATATTTGTATGGTACTACTTAAACGACCCGAATGAAGTTCTCGCATTTGCATAACCATACGCAGTATTCGCTGCTCGATGGGGCCTCAAGCATCAAAAAACTCTTTGCCAAAGCCGAGGCCGACGGCATGCCAGCCATGGCCATCACCGACCACGGCAATATGTTTGGCGTGTTTGACTTTGTGGCGGCATCGGAGAAATTTAACGTAAAGCCCATCGTAGGTTGCGAGTTTTATGTAGTAGAAGACCACACCCGCAAGCAGTTTACCAAAGAACAAAAAGACATCCGGTATCACCAGCTGCTGTTGGCCAAAAATGCATTAGGCTACCAAAACCTCACCAAATTGTGCTCTCTGGGCTATATGGAGGGGCTTTACAGCAAATATCCGCGGGTAACCAAGGCTCTGATTGAAAAATACAAAGAAGGACTGATAGCCACCACCTGTTGCATTGGTGCCTCTGTGCCTAAGGTAATCCTCAAAAAAGGCGAAGAAGAAGGTGAGCGGGAGTTTCAGTGGTGGCTGGAGCGGTTTGGCGAGGATTATTATATCGAAATACAGAGGCATGATATTCCGGAGCAAAATCAGGTGAATGCCGTGTTGCTGAAATGGGCCGAAAAATATGGCGTAAAGGTGATTGCGAGCAATGACAGCCACTATGTGGATCAGCAAGACTGGGTGGCCCATGACATATTGCTGTGCGTCAACACCAACGAAAAGATGAGTACGCCGTCGGCGAAAGATTTCAACGACGACGACTCGGTAAGTGCCCGTGACACGAGGTTTGCGTTTTACAACGACCAGTTTTATTTCAAAACTACGGCCGAAATGACGCAACTTTTCAGCGATGTGCCCCAGGCCATTGACAATACCAACGAGATCGTGGACAAAGTAGAGAAGCTGGAGCTGAAAAAAGACATCATGCTGCCCAACTTCCCGATACCCGATGATTTCAAAATACACCCCGACGATAAACTCAATCAATGGGAATATCTGAAGCATCTGACCTATGACGGAGCCAAAAAACGCTGGGGTGAGATAGCTCCCGAAACGCAGGAAAGACTTGATTTTGAGCTTTTCACGATCAAGACGATGGGTTTTGCGGGCTACTTCCTGATTGTGATGGACTTCATCAAAGCCGGGCGTGACCTGGGCGTGATGATCGGGCCCGGTCGTGGGTCGGCGGCGGGCTCGGCGGTGGCGTATTGTATTGGCATCACGAACATTGACCCGATAAAGTACAATCTGCTTTTTGAGCGTTTTCTGAATCCCGACCGGAAGTCCATGCCCGATATTGATACCGACTTTGACGACGAAGGTCGTCAGAAGGTAATCGACTACGTGGTGCAGAAATATGGCCGCAATCAGGTGGCTCAGATCATCACCTACGGTACCATGGCCACCAAGTCGAGTATCAAAGACGTAGCCCGGGTGATGGAGCTGCCCCTTGCCGACGCCAACTATATCGCCAAGTTGATTCCCGACAAGCCGGCCTATGGCATGGACTTTAAGAAACTGATTCACAAACCACTTGCAGGGCCTGACTCACTCAGTGAACTGGGAATGAGCCCCGACGAGATTGATAATGTGAAGAAGGTACGAGACATGTACAACAGCGGAGATCTGGTGGGGAAAGTGCTGCATCAGGCCGAAAAACTGGAGGGAACGGTAAGAAACACGGGTATCCATGCGGCGGGTATCATCATCGCTCCTGAAGACCTCTCCAACATCGTACCGGTGAGTACCTCGAAAGACTCTGACCTGCTGGTAACGCAATATGAGGGAAAAGTGATTGAAGATGCCGGGGTTATCAAGATGGACTTTTTGGGTCTGAGAAACCTCTCGATTATCAAAGAAGCCCTTTTGATGATTAAGGAAAATCATGGGGTAGATATTGACATAGATTATATTCCGCTTGACGACCAAAAGACTTTTGAGCTGTTTCAGCGTGGTGAAACCAACGCCATATTTCAGTTTGAATCTGACGGCATGAAAAAATACATGAAGGAACTCAAACCCGATAAGTTTGATGACCTCATTGCCATGAACGCCTTGTATCGTCCGGGCCCGATAGCCTACATCCCTAACTTTATCAATCGTAAACACGGCAGGGAGCAAATCCACTATGACTTACCCGAAATGGAAGAATACCTGTCGGATACTTACGGCATTACGGTGTATCAGGAGCAGGTGATGTTGCTTTCGCAAAAATTGGGGAATTTCTCCAAAGGCGATGCCGATGTGCTGCGAAAAGCGATGGGTAAAAAGCAAAAGGCCGTGTTGGACAAGATGAAGGTGAAATTTATGGATGGTGCGGCTTCCAACGGACATGATTTAAAAATTTGCGAGAAAATCTGGACCGACTGGGAGGCTTTTGCCCAATATGCTTTTAACAAATCTCACTCTACCTGTTACGCATTTGTGGCTTACCAAACCGCCTATCTGAAGGCTCATTACCCGGAAGAATATATGGCGGGGGTTTTGACTTCTCAGCTGGGTAATATTGATAAGATTACATTTTTCATGGAAGAATGTAAAGCCCTTGGGCTGAATGTTTTGGGGCCGGACATCAATGAATCGGCCAGGAAGTTTTCGGTCAATAAGAAAAAAGAAATACGGTTTGGTCTGGGCGGAATCAAAGGCACCGGCGATGCAGCCGTTGATGCTATCATAGAAGAAAGAGCTGCCCATGGGCCTTATAAGGATGTTTTTGACTTTATTTCGAGAGTAAACCTCAGAACCGTAAATAAGAAAACGCTGGAATCGCTGGCCTATGCGGGTGCATTTGACAGTTTCACGGATATTCACAGGGCGGTGTATTTTCATGAAAGTGAAAACAGCAGTTTTATTGAAAAACTTATCCGATATGCCAATAAAGTACATGAAGAAAAGGCTTCTTCACAAAACACGCTCTTTGGGGCATTTGGTGGTGATGAAAGTTTTGAAATTCAGAAACCAAAAATTGATATTGTAGAAGAATGGGGCAATATCGAGAAGTTGAAGTATGAAAAAGAGGTAGTAGGATTTTATATTTCGGGGCACCCGTTAGATCAGTTTTCTATCGAAATGTCGGTTTGTAAGCCATTAGACCAGGTTTTTGAACCGGAAAATCATGGTAAAGACTTACTGATAGGAGGAGTGATTTCAAGTGTTCAGATCAGGCAGTCAAAAAATGGAAACCCATTTGGTATATTCAAAATCGAAGATTACGGTTCGAGCATGGAAATCATGCTTTTCGGAAAGGATTATGTCGAGTTTTCAAAATATCTGCAAATGGGTCTGTTTATTTCCATAAAAGGAAGACTTCAAACCAAATGGAATCGGGAAGGTGAATTTGAATTTAAGCCTCAGCAAATGGAGCTGTTGCATGAAATGAAGGGCAAAAGGTTTAAGGAAGTCAGGGTAAGAATGGATCTGGCCGAAATCAATGATGTGACGATACAACATCTGAAAGAAGTAATACAGCAAAATCCAGGGAAATTCGACCTCAAAATCAATGTTTATGATACCGACGAACGCTACGATGTGGCCATGTTTAGCCGGAGTGTAAAAGTAGATCTAAATAAAGATATCCAGAAAAGGCTGCTTGAAATCGTCGGGGCTGAGAATTTGAGTTTTAATTGAAAAAAGAAAAGTGCCGGTTTGCGAGTACCGAGATGTGAGGGCAGGGTTGCGAGGTCCGAGTGGGGAGTTCTGAGAGCGAGTTCGAAGTTATGAAAGGCTTATTATATATTTTTTTAACCCAAAAATTAGCACATTAACACATCATTAATTAGCACATTAACACATCATTAATTAGCACATTAACCCATTATTAATTAGCACATTAAACCCTCACCTTCCTATCCTTTTTAGCCACAAATCCAAAATCCAGTTCCTCGGGCATTTTGTGTTTCCAGCGTCGATGCGACCACAGCCATATTTCAGGACGGGCGATAATGTCTTTCTCTACCGTTTTAGCATGCATTTCCATAATTTCGCCCGCTTTCAGTTCTTTAGGTTTATCACTCAACAATTCAAAAGTAATTTCATACAAACCTCTTTTGAGTACTGTAACATGTGCAAAAACCACCGGCATATCAAACAATACAGCCAGTTTCTCAGTCCCGGGATAAAAGGAAGTAGGCTGATTTAAAAACCTTGTCCAATAAGATTTATAAGGATGTGCCGACTGATCATTGGCCATAAAAAGCAGATAAGGCTTATCGTATTTTTTTTTGAGGTTTTGAGCGGTTTCCAAAGTCGGAAAAACTATTGTCCCAAATTTGCTTCGGTTAGCTTTCATCACCTCCTCTCCTATCGGGCTTGTCAGTTTCCGATAAGGCACCAAAACTTTATAAATGGTTTTTTTTGATAATATTGAACCGAACCATTCATAATTTCCCAGATGCCCCACCGAAAGCATCAGGTTTTTTCCTTCAGAAAAATACTTTTCTAAGAGTTCGGGATTTTTTAGGCTAATTCTTTTATTTAATTCTTCTTCCAAAATATTAAAACTTTTGAGGGTCTCTACAATATTGTCAGCCAGATATTTATAAAATTTCAGGGCAATATCACTTATTTCATTTTCAGATTTATTAGGAAAAGAATTTCTTAAATTATTGAAAACTACCTCTTTTCTATACTTCAAAATATAAAAAAGCAAAGGAAAAATCAGATACGAAGAAATAAAAAACCAGATTCGAAGTGGCAATGCCGCCACTATTTTCAAAACAATGTTTATTATTAAAATCAATACTTTTTGCATGAATCAATTTTTTGACTGTAGGAAATCATAGTAATCTTCCTTGGTATCCAAATCTGTTTTGCCGTTTTCAAAAGTCACCTCCAAAACTTTATTTTTATGCTTTTCGATAATACCCCTTGCTCCTTCCTGACCGTTTAGTTCCAGAATCTCTTCAAAATGTACCTTTTTAAATAATGCCGGTATGCCACTTTTTCCTTCGTATTTTGCGGCTACGATAGTTTTTTCATCGTTTTCTTCAGCCAATTTTATCATCTGATTGATCAGTGATGCATTTACATAAGGCATGTCTGAGGTAATGTAAATTAAAGCTTCGATTCCTTTGGTAAGTAAATAACTCCCAACCAATCCCATCCTCACTGAACTCCCTAAGCCATTGCTCCAGAAGGGGTTATCTACCAATGTTACCGGAATCCCATCCAGCAGGGGAACTATCTTATCTTTATTGGCACCAAGAACCACTGTAACCGGGTGGCATTTGGTATTAAAAACCTCATCAATCAGGTGAACAATCATCGGTTTCCCAAAAACCGGAAGAATTTGCTTGGGTGTACCCATCCTGCTCGAGGCTCCCGCCGCTAAAATAACCAGCCCAACATTCATGTTTTTCAAAATATTTGTGCAAATTTGCAATAATTTAACGTGCTTTTAAAAGTTTTGGCAGTGAGTTTTCGTTACCAAGACTGATTTATTAAAATTATAAAGAAATGAAACTAGCTTTCTTGACGCTGAAAAGCCTTCTTCTGGCTTTAGTACTCATTAGTTGTGGTGGCAATGATGTTAATCCTGAAAACACCTTTCAGATTTACCTGGATTTCTGGAATACTACCGGAAAGAACCCTGAAGTAAAATTTGACGAAAAAAACACTTCGAGAGAGATCAAAATCGATTTTTCGAAAACTTTTGGAGGTGAAACCCAGGGCTCTACCCTAACCAAAGTTATCATTGACAATTTCAGGATTATAGACGCCAGTAATACCAATTACAATATTGAGTCAATTACGGCCTATGAGTACAAAAACGATACTAAAGACTGGAAAAAAGATGTAGAATTCACGATGTCTTTCAGTCAGTCAGAAGACATCAGTGTGGTTTTGGTACTTGACCGAAGCGAATCCTTAGGCACTGATTTTGAGACCATTAAGACCTATGCCATTGATTTTATCGAAAAGATTTTCACTGAAAGAAAAGTAGTAAAAATGGGTATCGTCGACTTTGCCGACACTATCAATCAATACCCTCTAACTACTGACAAGGAAGCCCTTAAGAATTATGTAAAAGGCTTAAAACAAGGCAAGTTTACCGCACTTTATCAATCCATTGATGCGGGTATCGATATGTTGATGGACTCCAAGTCACAATCCAGAGTTTTGTTTACTTTTACTGACGGTACTGATAATATGGCTCCCCCAACCATAAATTCAGATTATTTGATTAACCGTATTAAAAATGACAAAAACAGTTATAAAATCACCAGTTTCTTTATCGGTCTTAACGGTAACGGTGGCGTAGATCAGACAGTTTTGACCAAGTTGGCGTCCAATGGTGGCTCGGTGAGTTTCCCCAATAATGTAAAGGAACTGAAAGAGGTATTTACAAAATTCGGTAAGGTAATTTCTAACGTATATAATTTGGAATACATTCGAAATCAACAGATTATTTCAAAAGCTGACCCCCGAAAGCTAAGATTTGAGATTAAAACCAGCAAATAGATAATCTTATTGTCATAACTTAAAAGAGCCTGAAGTTTTCGTATTTCAGGCTCTTTTTTTATACGAAAATGCATTTCATTTTACCGTCAACTCAATAACTGTATCTATTTCATTGAAAGTTAAATTACTCAAATCGAAAATATAATAATTTTTCATACCCGCAGCCTTGAATGGCACAGCCTGTCCACCCACAAAAGCTTTTGCGGAAATCACTTCACCGGGAATACTCACAGCCAAATCATTGCTTTTTTTCAAAACATGTAAATATACCTTTTTGCCATTTTGAGTGATTGCCAGCTCATCAGTGGGTCTTTGGAAGCCCCCTTTTGTTCCCCGGATTGTGCTTTCATAAATCTTCATCCAATCACCGATCTCGGCCAGCCTTTTGGTAAATTCAGGCTGAATGGTGCCATCGGGCATCGGACCTACATTCAACAAAAAATTGGCCCCGAAACCTGCTGCCTTCACCACATATTGAATCAGGCTTTTTGTAGATTTATAATTAAGGTCTGTTATATTGTACCCCCACGCTCCATTGATGGTTTCACAGGTTTCCAATGGCAAAGAACTAATATCAGCCCCACCAAATCCGGTCGTATTGCCACCCGGAAGGTCTTTTTCAAACATCTGAAAATCCTCACCCGGTAATGGCATCAAATGGTGATTGTTACCAATCAAAGCAGCGGGTTGAAGTCTATGTATCAAGGCATAAATCTCATCGTATTTCCAATCGACTTTTGATTGTAAAGTTTTGTCATGGTCATTGTCGAGCTGATCCCAGTGGCCATCGAACCAAATTCCTGCTACAGGACCATATTGGGTTAACAGTTCTGTAAGCTGTGCTTTCATAAAATTTACATATGACGGCCAGTCGCTTTTCTGTGACCTGCCGGTACCTTTGCCTGTTTTTCCTGTCTCATATTGATAATCGGACCGGTACCAGTCTAACAATGAATAATAGAAAAACAATTTGATGCCTTGTTTCTGACATTCTTCAGCTACCTGCTTCACCACGTCTTTACCATAAGGCGTGTTGGTAATTTTCCAATCCGACTGTTTGGTATCCCACATACTGAAACCGTCATGATGCCTGGTAATCAATGTAATATATTGCATACCTGCCCCTTTTGCTGAGGCCACCCATTTTTGAGCATCAAAATCATGAGGATAAAAACCATTAGCCAGTCGCTTATAATCTTCCACTTTGATGTTGCGGTTGTTCATTACCCATTCTCCATTTCCAAGCATACTTGATACACCCCAATGCACAAACATCCCAAATTTTGCATTTTGAAACCATTTTCTGGCTTCAAGGTTTTCGGGAGAAGGCTGGTAGGAATTTTGTGAATATCCTAAATGGAAAAACCCAAGCAGAGCCGCCAAAATACTTAATCTTGATTTCATTTATTTAAGGTTGTTAATAAAGTAAATATAAGGAATTTGGGGCACAAATGATGAATTTAGATTAAAATTTTATGCCGATAAATTACTAAATTCTGTTATTATTTATTCCGGCAAAATAAAAGAAGTTTCGATTTTCAAGGCATCTTTCAGAAGCATCTGAAAACGCCTTCGCGGGATTTCGATAGCACCGAAACGCTTTACATTATCATTAATAAATTGTGTATCAAGAAGTTGAAAGTTATTGAATTTTAATATTTCTATCAAATAATGAAAAGCTACTTTGGATGCATTAGGGATATTAAAAAACATAGACTCCCCATAAAAAACAGAGCCCAATGCCACGCCATACAATCCCCCCGCCAATTTTCCTTCAAAATAGGCTTCAACCGAGTGTGCAAATCCCAATTTATGGAGATTGAGATAAGAGGCAACGATATCTTCCGAAATCCAGACTCCATCTCCCTCAAAACGCTCTTTTGAGCAAGACCTGATTACAGCCTCAAAATCAGAATCAATTTTTATTTCAAATACCTTTTTGTTAATAACTGATCTTAGCGACTTTTGACATTTATAAGAATAAATCGGAATTATGGCTCTTGGATCAGGCGAATACCAGTAGATTTCACCCGAAGCATCATCAGCCATTGGAAAAATACCATTTAAATATCCATTAATGAGAATATCAGCAGGAATCATCAATCGATCAACCAAATACTATCCGTGTCAAATCCTTGCTCAGTCCATTCTACGAGCACCCGCTGAGTGTCCAGTGTATTTACTTTCATCCCTGAAAAGTCAGGCTGGATGGGCAGATCACGATTGTATTTTCTATTGATCAGACAAAGAAGCTCCACTTTTAAAGGTCGCCCAAATGCCTGCATGGCGTCAATGGCAGCCCTTACCATCCTTCCGGTTGCTAGAACGTCATCAATCAGTATCACATTTTTTTCTTCAATAATAAAATTGATTTTGGTGGAATTGGGCTTGAGGATATTGCCTTTTCTTTTAAAATCATCCCTGTAAAAAGTTGCATCAAGCAAACCTAATTTCAAATCAACGCCAAACTCGATTTTTAAGGTTTTCTGAATTCTCTCGGCCAAAAAAACGCCACGGGGCTGCAAACCCATCAAAACGGTCTCTTTGAGTGCATCATGGTTTTCAATTATTTCCTGACAAAGCCTCCTGATCGTAATATCTAATAATGGCTGACTGAGAATAAGCCTCTTTTTTTGCATCGCTGATAATTATTATCAACAAAAATATTAGTTATTTTGCAAATAAACATAGAATCAGGAGCATTTAATGAAGTATTTAATAGTGGGATTGGGCAACATAGGTCCTGAATATCATGAAACAAGACACAATGTGGGATTTATGATCCTTGACAAACTGGCTGAAAAAAAAGAACTCACATTTAAAGTTGACAGACTCGCCAGTGTGGCCGAATTTAAACATAAAGGCAGATCTATTACCCTCATCAAGCCTACTACCTACATGAACTTAAGTGGAAAAGCACTCAACTATTGGATGAGCCAACTCAAGATTCCGATTGAAAATGTACTGACTATTGTTGATGACCTGGCTTTGCCTGTTGGTAAACTCAGGTTAAAAGCACAGGGTTCCTCCGCAGGACACAATGGATTGAAGAATATTGAAGAGATTTTGGGAAACAATGTATATCCCAGATTAAAGGTGGGAATTGGTTCTGATTTCCCAAAAGGAAGACAAGTTGACTATGTTTTGGGTAAGTTTTTAATTGATGAGAGAATTGAAATTGACTTAAAAACAGAGAAGGCAATTGACATGATTTTGAGCTTTTGCACCCAGGGAATTACCCCTACCATGAACTTTTACAACGAATGATTGTATTTTTTCAAGAATATTAAAAATTACTACAAAAAAAAATTTTCATACACCTTTCTAAACTTTCCCAAAATAATATTTTTTATTAACCAAATAATATTTGTATTTTTTCATTTATATTATTTTTTATTGCCATAATTCAGAATTTTATTTTGTTTGATAAGCCATACAAAATTTGGTTATTAAAATTTCATCCCCCTATTTTGCATCATAATTCACTTGAAGAATAAATAAAAAAAACATGAAAAAGCAAATTAAAGCGGTCGTATTAGCACTAATTTTTGGAACGTTTACAGTTAATGCACAGAATCAAAATGCGATTCTAAGCGTAACAGACAAAATCGTATCAGGTAGTACCGGAGAGTTTACAAACTTTGTGAATTCAAAAGCTAAAAAAGTTTCGAGAAGAAACAGTGAGGATTTGAAAAAGTACGTTGAGGTAGTGAATCTTTATCACAATTCAAGCGTAGCTTTTTACAACCTGGATGAAGCTCAAAAGGCTGAATTCATGAATGCTTCGGCCAACTTAAGTGAAAAACTTGGTGGCATGAGAAAAAGCGAAGCAAGAAATTGGGCACAGAAAATTCAATTAAACAAAACAGTTTTTGAATATATCTGGTCCACAAAAAATACTAACACCGGAGACTTCGAGTTAACTGAAGTACCGAACGAGGTAGAACCTGTTACCAGCTTATAATAGCCGGTATTAGGTTTTTTATTTAGCAACATATTAAGTTTTCATAGTTTAATAGGTTAGGGTTGAATAGACACTTAGCCCGCTTTCCCTGAAGGCGGGCTTAAGTTTTTTTAAGGGGGCATAGTAATACTTTACTTGTTTGTGGGGACACAAACAAGGACGGACACAAACAAGGACGGATACAAACAAAGGCAGGCAGATAAAGACAGACAGATAATAACCTTTTTAACTAAAAATCCAATCTTTTTCGGAAGTAAACCAAATAAATAACCGGCCCCAACGGAAGATACACAATTATTAATAGCCAAATTATTTCCCAATAAAAAACCAGTGCTTTCCCGATTAAATCTCTTAGGCAATAAAAAATTAAACCCAGATAAAAAGCTGAAAAGATTAAGCCAATAAAAAAAAGTAACATATTGTGTTTTTTCTCCAAAAATAAAAAAAGGCCGGAATCTCTCCCAGCCTTTCAATATGATTTCTAAAAGTTTAAATCTCTTCCAAAATCCTCTCCATGCTTACTGCATAGCCAATTTTTTCTTTCAAATCAGTGATGGCTACTCTTTCTTGCTCCATGCTGTCACGATGACGAATGGTAACAGTTCCGTTTTCCATAGTTTCATAATCAACCGCTATACAGAACGGCGTGCCTATCAAATCCTGCCGGGTATAACGCTTACCAATAGCACCGCCTTCATCGTAGATGGTGCGGAAAGAAGATTTCAAACTATTGGCGATTTCCTGAGCTTTTTCGGCCAAACCATCTTTTTTAACCAATGGCAAAACAGCCGCCTTTATCGGAGCCAAAGCCGGGTGAAGCTTGAGATAGGTTCTTTCTTTTTCACCGGTTTCAACCGTATAGGCATTGCACAATGTTGCCAAAAACAGCCTGTCGGCTCCCACTGAAGTTTCTACTACAAAAGGAATATAGTTACCAATCGCTTTTCCATCTTCTCCTAAATCCGGGTCAAAGTATTGCATTTTCTTTTTAGACAACTCCTGATGATTTTTCAAGTCAAAATCGGTACGCGAGTGAATACCTTCAATCTCCCTAAAACCAAATGGAAACTCAAATTCAATATCTACAGCGGCATTGGCGTAATGAGCCAGTTTGTCGTGGTCATGATATTGTAATTTAGAAGCAGGCAAACCTATAGCCTGGTGGAACTTCAAACGGGTGGCTTTCCAGTTTTCGTACCACTCCATTTCGGAGCCGGGACGAACAAAAAATTGCATTTCCATTTGTTCGAACTCCCGCATACGGAAAATAAACTGACGGGCAACTATCTCATTTCTAAAGGCCTTGCCGATCTGAGCTATACCGAAAGGCACCTTCATTCGACCTGATTTTTGCACATTCAGAAAGTTTACAAAAATCCCCTGAGCTGTTTCAGGTCTTAAATATATATTGGAAGCATCCTCAGCAACTGAACCTACCTGGGTTGAAAACATTAAATTAAATTGCCTTACCTCTGTCCAATTGGAAGTTTTTGAAATAGGGCAAACAATATTTTCATCAATAATCAATTGACGTACTTCATCCAGCTTTTCTGCACTTAGCAAAGCACCCATTTTTGTCAAAAGTGCCTGAGCTTTTTCTGGTTGACCCAAGTTGGTATATTCTTCAGCTTTACCTTCCAGCAATTGGTCGGCACGGTATCGCTTTTTTGAATCTTTGTTGTCAATCATGGGGTCATTAAAGCCATCCACATGACCAGATGCTTTCCAGGTAAGCGGGTGCATAAAAATAGCAGCATCAATACCTACTATATTATCGTGAAGCTGTGTCATGGCTTTCCACCATGCCTGTTTGAGGTTATTTTTTAGCTCAACACCATTTTGACCATAATCATAAACGGCCTGCAAGCCATCGTAAATTTCGGAAGAAGGAAAAACAAAACCGTACTCTTTTGCGTGAGCAATAATATCTTGTAATGTCGTACTTGGAGCAGAATTCTGACTCATTTTAAATTTTCTTTAGTAAGTAATTTGCAAAAATAAAAAAATCAGGCCTAAACCTGATTGAAACGCACATAAATTAATTTTTTGAGGCATCATAAACCGACTTGATGGCAGCCATCTCTTTGATCAGGAAACTTTGAAGCTCTTCGTTGAATATTTTTTGTTCATCAGCGGGGAGTGAGGCGTAAAAATCTTTCAACTCTTTATTGATGGCAATCTTTTCTTCCTCTGAGGAGGCGTTCATTGCCCTGATATGGTATGCTTTAAAATCAAATTTTCCCATATTTTAAATTGATTTTATGAAAACACTTAACTGATTTACATCCAATTTTATCATTTCTCCCATTCTGATTGCCAGATTTTTATTCTCATGTCCAAACGGAAACCCAAAAGCCACCGGATAGTGATAACTTCCTACATGTTCCATGATAATTTCTTCTATGGTCTTACCAAAAGGATCATCGGCGTTATCTTTTGATTCAGAAAAATCACCCAGCACCAAACCAGAAAGATTTTTCAATTTGCCCGCTCTGCCCAATTGCAACATCATGCGATCCAGATTATAAAACTGCTCTCCGATATCTTCCAGGAAAAGAATTTTATGATCAAATGAAAAGTCTGACAATGAGCCAATATTGTGGGCTAACAAAGCAAGATTGCCACCTATTGCCTGTCCTTGTGCGGTACCAACCCTGTTAAAGTCATTTATTTCAAATTCATAATTTATTTTTCCTCCAAAAAGCACATTTCTAAGGCTTTCATTGGAGGCATGATCATAAACCATTGTTTTGGCCATAGCCCCATGAATGGACTGGTAACCCAAACTTTGAATTTTCATCAATAATACGGTGATATCAGAAAACCCAACAATCCATTTTGGATTATTCAGGAATTTGGTAAAGTCTAAATTGTCAGCAAATTTGGAACAGCCATATCCTCCACGGGCAGAAAGAATGAGTTTAATCTCGGGGTTGTCGAGATATTTTTGAAATTCGGCAGCCCGCTTTTCAGAGGTATCAGAAAAACCAAAATATTTAGAACCAACTGTGTTTCCTACCTCCACTTTAAGACCCCATGAATGCAAGATTTCAATCGCAATATCTATGGCGTCCCGCTCAATCTTGCTTGCGGGTGCGGTAATTGCTATCCTATAACCGACATTGAGAAATGGAGGAGATTTGAGCATATTTTTTTAAATAAAAACAACATCCGAAATCAACTCCTGACCAATTTCCTGATTTAGAAGCGAAATCATCTTTGATTTTGCCAAAACCAACTCCTGAGCTAAAGCAGCAGAATTAAGTCTCAAAAAGAGCGTATTGTTTTTGATATAAATCTTCTCTGTACGTCTGGCGATGGTGACACCCATTATTTTTTCCCAATAAGCCACCAGATAAGTCTCGTTAAACTTTGACTTTAGATTATACACATCCAGGAAAGATTCAAAAGCATCTTTCAGGGGAATTGATTTGGTATTTCTGGCGGTTATTGACAAAATTTCAAAATTAAATTTTCTTTGCTATTGCTGACTTTTCGTAGGTTAGCTTGGCTCCACCACCAGCAGAAATTGTTACGGTGGTGTCCTCTACAGACATCACTTTACCGTGTAAACCACCCGCAGTTACTATTTCATCTCCCGGCTTCAGGGCTTCAATCATTTTTTGCTGTTCCTTTTGCTTTTTTTGCTGAGGTCTGATCATGAAAAAGTACATAATCACAAACATACCTACCATCATTATCAGGAAAGACATGTTACTACCACCTGCTTGTAAAATTGTCATTTTTATTGTTCGTTTATTTTATTCACTACTACATCGAAACTCACCACCTCTGTGGCATTGGCCGCATTGGAGGTTACTGTCACAAATTTTTTATTGATTCCGGCTTTACCTTTGCTGTTAAATTCTACCTTGATTTCACCGGTTTCACCTACTCCGATTGGGTCTTCTGGTTTTGAAGCTACAGTACAACCACAGGATACCTGAACATCAAAAATCTGTAGAGGCATAGACCCCACGTTTTTAAATTTATAAACAGTGCTTACTTTTTCACCTTCTTCAATTTCGCCGAAATCATGCGTTGGATTCTCAAATTTTATCCTCGCCGAGTCACCCTGAGCAATTCCGGTGTCTGATCCTGCCTTTTTGTTGTTACATTGGCATAGGAACATCGCTGTTCCACCCAAAACCAAAATAATCAATAATCTTATTTTCCTAAATTTTGACATAAATCCAAAGATTAAGATTTAGATTTTATTTGACTCATTAGATTTTCCACATCTTCAAGCAGTCTTTCGGCTTTCTGACGAGCTTCGTTAACCACCTTTCTTCCTTCTGCTTTTGCCTCACTATCTCCACCTGCCATTTCGAGCGACATTTCCTCGCCTCTTTCGATCAGATCAGCAATAAATCCCTGCAACTGATCTTTATATTTTGAAAGAATTGTACCCAGTTTATCGCGAGTAACCTCCCCTTTATCAGGAGCATACAATATTCCTATGGCCGTACCTGCCGCTAAACCTGCTAAAAAAGCAATAAATGATTTTGATGAACTACTCATTATTGTTTAAAAATTTTTCTAAAATTATTCTAAAATTAAGCTTCTGACAAATTTTACCGACTATTTGTTATCGATCATTCCCCGGCCTGATTTTTTAAGGATTTTTTTAGCCTGAAGTTCCTTTACTACTGAATCCAGGATACCGTTTACGAAATTACCACTTTTGGCCGAGCTATAACTTTTCGAAATATCGATGATCTCATTTATTGTAACTTTTACAGGCACACTCGGAAAGTTAATAAGCTCACTTACTGCCATTTTTAACAATACGCGGTCGGTTTCGATAATCCTGTCAATCTCCCAGTTTTTCAAAAAAGGCACCAGATAAGCTTGCAGCTGCTCATCCTGATCCACCGTTGTTCTGAACAGCGTTTTCATAAAATCTTTGGTGTCCTCCCAAAGGTCATCCAATTTTTCTACTTCAACCTTTTCAGTGTCGGTGTACCCTTGAATCGAATGAAAAAGCATCGTGCGAAGGATATCGGTATCTTCCACCCAATAAATGTGCATTTTCTCAAAAAACTCAGCACACTCTTCTTTTTTGAGGAAAATATTCTTGATAATGTATTTTAAAATCGCAACATCTTCTTCTGCCGAATGATTAACTTTTTCTAAATACTCCTGAATATGCGGGTTGTTTTTGAGTGTTTCGTTGTAAATCCTGGTCACAAAAACACGCTCATTTTCCCAATTGATACTTCTTTTAAGCATTTGATATTCAAGGTCTTTTGATGATTTGAGTGCCAATATGACCTTGTTTTTGGTCATAGCAGAAGGAGTATCAAATTTCAATGAGATTTCAATCAAAAGTGCCAATAGGTAGATGTATAAATCATACACCTTTTCAGCATCAAGGATGATTTGTAAACTAAAAAACTCGAGATCTTTTTTGTTTTTAAGCTTATACAATTCTCTGGCGTTGGCCATTGCAAGTTTTACGGAAGATGGTAAACCAGCATCATCAGAAAATATTTTGGATTTGATTTCGTCCTGAAAAATGGACTGAGTGAGCTTTTGAAGTCCCTGAAGCTTATTCTTGTCTTGCTTCTCCATAGAGTTGAGATCTGGAGCAAAAGATTCGGCAATGAGGTCATTGGCTAATAAAAAATTGGCGGCTTTGGCTTTTTCAAAGGCATACAGTGCCTGCATTACCCTAATTCTAACAAGACGTCTGTTCAGCATAAAGATTCAAAGAACTGTTTTTTCGGGCACAAAGATAGTAAAAATGCTTAATTTTGGGGATAACTTTGATGCTAATTTTGAAAAAATATACTTTCTGATTGTTCAAATTTATAAAATTTCATTTCTTTAAATAAGATTAGTTTTTCTGCTATGACGGAAAATCTCATAATTATTTTTTTGCCTAAAAATAATCTAAATTCGTAATTAACAATGCCCTCAAAATCAATAATATACAACAGGTCTCTTTTATTGTTTTTTTATATTTTCCTGCAAATACCCTTATGCTTTGGTCAGAAAAAAATCTCAAAAAAAGATTTAATTAAAGACCTGAATTTTACCCAAAAATCTCTCGAAAAATATCATTTGGGCATGTATTATTATGAATCAAAATCAGATTTTGAAAGCCGGCTTGAGGGTATAACCAAAAGTTTGGATGACTCGCTTACATTGCAAGATTCTTATTATGCTACCTCAAAACTAGTTTCAGGATTAAAAGACTTACATACAGGCGTTTACTTTCCAAAAAACTATCAAAAAACCTTAAAAAAATCGTTGCCTTTTGTCCTGAGAAAATACAATGATAAGTTTTATATACATTATAATCTTTCTTCCGATAGCACTATTCAGCGTACTGCTGAAATTCTATCCATCGAAGACAAACCGGTGTCGGTATTGTATGAAAAATTTAAGGATTATTATGGCACAGACAATGGTAACTTTCAGAGTAAAAAATACTATGCTGAAAGAGCTTTTCCAAGATATTTAAACTATTATTTGGGCAAAAAAGACAGTGTAAAAATATGCCTTAGAGTAAAGGAAGATTCGGTCGTCCAAACCAAAACCATCCCTTTCGAAACATCAAAAACCACCAACAAAACCCTTAAAATCAGATACAAAAATGCCACCAGAGGAAACTTCAATTTTAAAATAATAGACACCACCAGCCATACGGCTACACTGGATATTATCAGTTTTATACATAAAAATGGCAAATTGGATATTTTCCAAAGGAGATTTAAAAAAGACTTGAAAGCAAAAATCAAAATTGCTCAAAAAGCCGGCGTTGAAAATCTGATAATTGACCTCAGAGCCAATGGTGGAGGCCTGATTGCCAATGTAAAAAGACTGACGCGGCAATTTGCCAAAGAGCCATTTTATATGACAGATTCGGTCATTGTAAAAAGGGCCATGTTTAATAAGATATTCCCGTGTTATTCCCCTTCCAGGTTAATAGCCCGATTATATTTTAAGCCTTTTGGCCCTGACAAATTATTGAAAGTCAAAAAAGAAAAAAACCTCATTCAGCCTTCCAAAAAGTACCATTTCGATGGCAAATTATATGTTTTAATGGATGGCGGCTCCTATTCGGCTACCACATTTACTATCGGGTTATGGAAAGACATGCAATTGGCAACATTTGTTGGAACCCGACCCGGAGGAGCCAACTGGGGGAGTTTTGCGGGACAATGGAAAGTAATAAAACTTCCCAATACAGGAATCAGACTGAGAATACCCGCTTACAAAATTGTGCATGCCCAGGCCCACAAAACTAATACCTCCTTCTTTGTGGAACCCGATTATTATGTGGAACAAAATTTTGAGGATTTTAAAATAAGAAAAGATACTCAAATGGATTTTGTGCTTGACCTGATCAAAAATAAATGAGATAGCTCATTATTATTGGTAAAACATTGATGCTATTTTTGTAAATAATTCTAAAAAAAGAGAGTATTCCAAAAATTGTTTAGAGAAATTAAAAACCTGATTATAAAAGATTTAATTCTTGAATGGCGGCAAAAATATGCTTTTAACGGCATGATTTTATATGTCGTTTCCACGGTTTTTATGGCGTATATGAGCTTTAAACTAAAGACTAACTCCATTGAACCCATCACATGGAATACCTTATTTTGGATCATCTTGTTATTCTCTGCGGTAAATTCTATTACGAAAAGTTTTATTCAGGAAAAAGCCGGGCGACAACTGTATTATTACCAAATTGCCCGCCCGAGTGCAATCATAATGGCCAAAATAGCCTATAATTTTATCCTGATGGCTTTTTTGGGGGTAGTTGGTTTTATCATCTATCTGGCATTTATGGGGAATCAGGTGCAGGATATGCCTATGTACATGCTTGCACTGGCATTGGGTGCCTTGGGCTTTAGCTCATCCTTAACACTGATTTCAGGAATAGCCTCCAAAACCGATAACACAGCCGGATTAATGGCCGTGCTTAGCTTCCCGATTATTTTGCCCATGCTAACCATGTTAATCAAGCTTTCTAAAAATGCAATGGATGGCTTAAATGCAGCCAATAGTCGGGACGAAATAATGGTTATTGCAGGAATTGATTTAATAGTTATTGCGTTAAGTTATATGTTATTTCCTTATCTGTGGAAAAGCTAAAAAATGTTTTATTGGTCTGTGTGTCGGATATTTTAAATTAGTTTTTGACAAATGAATAAATACTGGTGGAAGTTTTTAGCTTCCGGATTACTTTTATACACGGTGTGGTTCGGTTTTTCGGGTGAAGTTCCACGCCAACCCATACTCAACGAAACCATCAGAAATGTTTACTTCCATGTACCGATGTGGTTTGGAATGATGGCTTTGATGATTTCCTCACTGGTGTATTCAATAAAATACCTGCAAAAAGGAAAAATTGAAGACGACATATATGCGGTGGAATTTGCCAACGTGGCTATCGTTTTCGGGTTACTTGGTTTTTTGACAGGCTCACTCTGGGGTAATTTCACCTGGGGCTCTCCCCTACCCAAAGACCCTAAAATTATCGCAGTTGAGGTTGGGTTATTAATCTATGCAGCCTATTTTGTATTAAGAGGTTCTTTCGAAGACGAACAAAAAAAAGCCAGATTATCGGCAGTTTACAATATTTTTGCTTTCGCCTCTTTCATGCCTTTGGTTTGGATTTTGCCAAGACTTACCGATTCGTTACATCCTGGTAACGGCGGCAATCCTGCATTTGGGAAATATGATATGGACAATTCTATGAGAATGGTATTTTATCCCGCAGTGATGGCCTGGATATTAATTGGAGTTTGGATCAGTACATTAAAGATAAGGATTAGGTTGATGAGAAATAAAGTCAACGAAGTATAGTTTAAATATTTAGTATTCAGTAATTTAAAGATAAAAATGAAAATAATTTCGATACTGTTTTTTGTACTGTTACAACAAGTAGAAATGGCCGACTCTCTCAGGCAAAATGGGAAAATATACGTGGTGGCAGGTGTGTTTTCCATTATTACGCTTGGAATCCTGGGATATTTGTTCTTTTTGGATAGAAAAATTAAAAAACTGGAAGAAGAAATCAAGGAAAAATAAACCAGCTGATTGAGGTTAAATTTTCAAATCAAAAACATTTCATCAAATGAAAAAATCATATTTAATAGGATTGGTGGTGATTGCAATAGCGGTAGCTATGATTATATCGACTATAGGCGATGCAAGCACGTATGTGAGTTTCGGTGAAGCCAAAGAAATGGCTTCAAATGGTAACAAAAATGCGATTCATGTGGTAGGTGAGCTGGTTAAGGGTCCAGATGGGAAGCCGGCAGGTATGATTTATGAACCTTCTGTTGATCCCAATCATTTTGAGTTCCTGATGACTGACTCCCTCAATAATCAGGCGAAAGTGGTCTATAATCAACCCAAACCCCAGGATATGGACAAATCAGAGAAAGTGGTAGTGGTAGGTCACATGGACTTGCAAAAAAATCAGTTTGAAGCCGAGCAGATTTTGCTCAAATGTCCTTCAAAATACAATAACACCGGATTGGTGGCCGAAGAAACCAAATGACCAGCCCATCGACTATAGAAAAGAATATTTATGCAGGTAACCTGATAGCCCATTGCCTGGACCTCAGGCTCCCTTTTGCACTTTATAGGCTCCCGGGACAAAAGAATTTTCAATTTGTTATTTCAGAAAATTCGAATGAAATAAGAAAAAAAATCGACTTTGAAGAATGCACTTCAGGTTTTGTTATAGCCCCTTTTGGCGACGAACTACCGTATTTTTTTGAAGCTAAGCAAATTATTTCTTTCTCAGGCGATCAGATTTCCAGAGAATTAATTCCAAATTTCGCAGCCAGAAATTTAATGGGTGAAACGCCTATTGAGAGTGGTTTCAGATATTTTCCTGTTGCTGAGAATGTTCAGGAAAAACAAGAATATCTGGCAAAAATTGAAAGTGTAATTCAGAAAATCAAGGGTGGAGAATCGCATAAGGTGGTAATTTCCAGAAAAAAGCACCTTGGGCAATTGGTCGAAAAAAATTACTTCAAAGCTTTTCAAACTCTCTCTGAAAGTTATCCATCTGCGTTCGTTTCCATTACTTACATACCCTGGCGGAATCAGCTCTGGATTGGTGCCAGCCCTGAGATTTTGGTTACGCAAAATCAGAAAGGAATCTTTAAAACAGTTGCATTGGCCGGAACCCAGTCAGCTTTCGATGCTAATGGCAATGAAATAAGTCCAATTGAGGCATTATGGTCGCACAAGGAAATCGAAGAACAGGCCTTGGTAAGCAGATATATTATTAATTGCTTGAAAAAAATCAGAGTGCGGGAATACCAAGAATATGGTCCAAAAACCGTAAAAGCCGGAAATCTGCTTCACTTGTGTTCTACATATTCCATTGATTCCAAAGAAATCAACTTCAGCAATCTGAGTTCGGTCATGCTCGATTTACTTCACCCTACTTCGGCAGTTTGTGGAATCCCAAAAGAACCTTCGCTTCAAATCATCAAAGAGACTGAAAACTATGACCGCGAATTTTATAGCGGATACCTGGGGCCGGTAAACATTGATAACGAAAGCCATGTTTTCGTAAATCTCAGATCTATGAAAATAGAAAATGATGAAATTTATGCTTTTGCGGGAGGTGGAATTACGGAAGATTCGGTGCCCGAAAAAGAATGGAATGAGACCGAAATAAAGTTAAAAACTATCCAGAAATCATTCGATTTTTAAATCGTCAAATTTACATTTATTTGTATTTTTTTTCAAATTTTTCATTTTTTTTAAATAAAAAATCATTCAAACATAAATAACTTATTTTCAATATATTAATCAAGTTTAACAAATTCTAATTCGAAAAAATATTTGCAATTATGTTGTAAAAGAAAAAGGAAATATTATTTTTGGCATGATTCATGTGAAAAGTATTTAAAATTCCTAATATATTCTATAAAAAGAAACTTTTACCCATATGCAAAAATTAGCTCTAAGTCAATCACTCCAGCAGCGATTATCGCCGCAGCAGATACAATTTATCAAGCTACTTCAAATTCCTACGGCTGAGTTAAATCAGCGTATTGAAGAAGAACTGGAGATCAATCCTGCTTTGGAAGAAGGAATGGAGATTAAAGAAAAATCGAATGATGACCTTGACGACATCTACGGTGATTCCTCTTCATCTTCTGACAGTGACTATGACGACGACCACTACAGTGAGTTTGAAAGCCTGGATCAATATGGGTTAAATGATTTCAATGTAAAAGATTATATTAATCAGGACGAATATTCGGGCTATAAAATGGCCAGTGATGGCTGGGGCGATGAAGAAAAAGAGTCGATGCCGGTGGTTTCGACCGATAGTCTTACCGAATCGCTCATTCAACAATTGGGCTTTTTAAGATTAAGCGAGCGTGAAAACCTCATTGGACAGCAGCTAATTGGCTCCATAGAAGACGATGGATACCTCAGAAGGCCTATCAGATCGGTATGTAATGACCTGGCTTTTGGTCAAAATATTTATTCCTCAGAAGACGAAGTAGAAAAAGTCCTCAGAAAAATCCAGAAATTTGAACCTGCAGGCATCGGAGCCAGAGACTTACAGGAATGTCTCATTTTGCAACTGGAAAAAAACAAAAATTCCGTTGAAAACAATATTGCACTCACCATATTGGAAGAGCACTTTGAAGAATTTACAAAAAAACATTTTGATAAAATTCAGAGAAGGTTAAATATCACTGACGAAACCCTCAAAAAGTCTTTATCACTGATTACCAGGCTAAATCCGAAACCAGGCAGTGTAGCTTCGAGTGAAAACAATGTGGCTTATCTTATGGCCGATTTTATCGTGACTTCACTCAACGGTAAGCTGGAGATTATTTTGAATTCAAAAAATGCTCCCCAACTGAGAGTTAGTCGTTCGTTTTCCGAAATGCTTGAAACCTATGACAAAAGCGACAAGCAAAACCGTCACATCAAAGAAACTGTAAGCTTTGTAAAACAAAAACTTGATGCCGCCAAATGGTTTATAGAGGCTATCAAACAAAGACAACAGACCCTACTAAAAACTATGGAAGCTATCGTGCTTTTCCAGAAAGAGTTTTTTGAAGAAGGTGACGAAAATAAACTTAAACCAATGATCCTTAAGGATATAGCCGAAAAAATAGAAATGGATATTTCGACCGTTTCGAGGGTGGCCAACAGCAAATCTGTTCAGACCGATTACGGTATTTATCCGCTAAAATATTTCTTCTCTGAGGGCATTGCCACGGAGTCAGGCGAAGAAGCTTCAAGTAGAGAGGTTAAGAACATTCTGAAAGAATTGATCGAAAACGAGCCTAAGCATTCGCCGCTTTCTGACGACAAACTAGAGAAATTACTGAAAAAGCGTGGCTATAATATTGCCCGCCGAACAGTAGCAAAATATCGCGAGCAATTGGCAATACCGGTAGCAAGGCTTCGGAAAGAGATGTAAAATATCGTTTTTTTCGTATATTTGAGTCCTAATTGAATTTCGGAAAAGTGCTTTTAAAAATATCAAAGATTATCACTTACTTCTTTCACCCGGTATTTTTACCTTTTTTGTTATTCTTGCTACTTTACTTTGTCGCACCCTTGCCATTGTTTTTTTCATTTTTTACACCCAAAAGCTTTGCAGCATTTTTGGGTGTTGTTTTTTTATATACCATAGTATTCCCTCTCCTATTTACATTTTGGTTAAAAAAAACCAAACTTATAAGTGACTTTGAAATAAGTGATGGGCAGGAAAGACCCAAAACCTATTTTATGGTTTCGGCATTTTTTATTTCCCTTACCTATTTTTTTTATTCAAAAGGCGGATTGTTGGGCCCTGCTTCGGTGATATTGGGAGTTATTTCGGCCATAATTCTGGGACTGGGATTTTTTAGTTATTTTTCAAAAATTAGTGCCCATACTGCCGCCATGGCAGGAATTGTCGGAATTTTGGCAGCCATTTTTATACGATTCAATGAAAATTCTCTGTTTATACCTATACTAATCAGCATTTCTCTTACGGGATTGGTGGCATCATCCAGATTATGGCTGGGAGCACATTCTTTAAAACAAATCTTCTGGGGTTGGCTGTGGGGTATAACCGCCGGATTTTCAGGAATTTACTTTTTACTTTTAAAATAATCAGGATTTTTTGATTAAATGAAAATAAAACTAGGAACAAGAGGTAGTCAGCTGGCTTTATGGCAAGCCGAATATGTAAAAGAAAAGCTTGAAAATGCCGGAGTAAATACTGAAATCGTAATCATTGAAACCAAAGGTGATAAAATTCTTGACAGAGCTCTTTCGAAAATAGGCTCTAAAGGAGTGTTTACAGAGGAATTGGAAGAGCAACTCCACAATGGGCATATTGATATTGCAGTGCACAGTGCCAAAGATTTGCAGTCGGAGCTAGACCAAAGTCTGGAAATCGTGGCTTTCACCGAGCGTGAAAAGATCAATGATGTTTTGATTAGCCATAAAAGCATACATTTTTCTGAAGATTCAGAAATCACGATAGGTACTTCTTCCACCAGGCGTGTGGCCATGTTGAGGGCTTTTTATCCAAAAGCCAAAATTACTGACATGCGTGGAAACCTTCAAACCAGAATTAAAAAACTGAAAGAAGGTCATTGTGACGCACTTTTGCTCGCATTTGCCGGGGTTAACCGCATGCATTACAATGACATGATTGTGCACGAATTTGACCCTGAAAAATTTGTCCCGCCGGTAGGTCAGGGTACTGTCGCCATTGAGATTTCCAAAAATCTTTCTACTGAAAAAATAGAAATGCTGCGGAAGGTTTGCAATGAACCCACCACTGAGCAATGCCTTTTGACTGAAAGAGCATTTTTGAAAAAACTTCAGGGCGGCTGCTCGATTCCCGTTTTTGGCAACGCCATTATGAATGATGGAAAAATAGAATTTACTGCGGGAATAGTATCTTTGGATGGTCAGGAACTGATTAAAGAAAAAATGATTCAAAAAAATGAATCTCCTGAAGAATTAGGCATAAAAATGGCAAAGGAAATATTGTCACTCGGTGGCGAAAAGATTTTGAAAGCTATAAAAGAAAATTTATAGATTTTACTTAAACAAAACATTGACAATCAATTATTTTCAAAAAAATAACAAAATGAAGAAACTTATAACATTATTGGCTTTTATCACTTTAACATTGGTAGCCCAGGCTCAAAGAAAAGATTATGTTGTAACTTTGACGACCACCAAAGGCACTGCCCATATTGTCTTATATGATGAAACTCCCCTTCACAAAGCTAATTTCCTGAAACTCGTAAACGAAAAGTTTTATGACAGCCTGATGTTTCACCGGGTTATCGAAAAATTTATGATACAAGGTGGAGACCCCAATTCAAAAAATGCCAAACCCGGTGCTCGCCTTGGTAACGGTGGCGGAAATATGGAGAAAATTCCGTTTGAATATTCACCTGAAAGAATCCACAAAAGAGGAGCTTTGGCAGCGGCCAGAGACAATAATCCCGAGAAAAAATCTAGTGCTTGTCAGTTTTATATTGTGCAGGGAAGGAAATTTGCAGATGAAGAGCTTACCAAAAACGAGAAAAACAACAGTTTGACCTACACTGCCGATCAAAGGGCCACCTACATGACAACAGGTGGAACCCCATTTCTTGATAACAAATACACGGTTTTTGGTGAAGTGGTTGACAACCTAAAACTCATTGACGATATCGCCACCGTACAAAAAGATGAAGCTGACCGTCCGGTAGAAGATATAAAAATGTCGATGACGGTAAAAAAGCTTAGAAAGAAAAAAATCACTAAATTGTACGGTTATAAATATCCGAAAAAGAAATAATTTAGCGTTTGGCAAAATTTTGAAATACTTTTCCTGATAAATATAGAATAAGAGATGCAAAAAATTCTTATCACCGGCTCCAATGGTCTGCTAGGTCAAAAACTGGTTGAAAAGCTAAAAAACAATCCTGATTTTGAAGTAATTGCATCTGCCAGGGGAGAAAACAGACTCCCTGCAGAGGAAGGCTATCGTTATATCAGCCTTGACATCAGTGATAAGGAGCAGGTCAATTCAGTTTTTGAAAAAGAAAAACCGGAGGTGGTAATCCATACGGCAGCCATGACCAATGTGGATCAATGTGAATCTGAAAAAGACGCATGCTGGACACTCAATGTAACTGCCGTGGAATATTTAGTGGATGCCTGCCGGGCGAATGATACGTTTTTTGTGCACCTTTCTACAGACTTTATTTTTGACGGAAAAGCTGGTCCTTATACCGAAACCGCTGAGGCCAATCCGGTGAGTTTTTATGGCTGGAGCAAATACGCCGCCGAGAAAATCGTAATCAACAGCGGAATAAAATGGGCCATAGCCCGCACCATATTGGTTTATGGTATTGCCCATGACATGAGCCGCTCCAATATCATATTATGGGTAAAAAATAGCCTTGAAAGCGGTAAATCAATTAATGTGGTAAACGACCAGTGGCGTACCCCCACCCTGGCCGAAGACTTGGCTGATGGTTGTATTCTGATTGCAAAAAAGAAAGCTGAGGGCATTTTTAATATCTCCGGAAAGGACCTGCTTAATCCATATCAAATGGCCATCATGACCGCCGAGTATTTTGGCTTGGATAAATCGCTCATCAACGAAGTGGATGGCTCAAAATTTTCCCAACCCGCCAAAAGACCTGCAAAAACAGGATTTATACTTGACAAACCCATCAAAGAATTGGGCTACAACCCGATGTCATTTAAGGAAGGAATAGCGTTTTTAGCGAAACAGATTTGAGTTTTGGGGTTCTTTGACATTCGCAATATACCCACGGTTAATCATCATTAAAAGTCAAAAAGATTTTTTCTATATTTAAATATCAAAAAACTTCGATACTTAAATAATCTCAAATATACAAATGTCTGTTATCTAGTATTTTAAACTCTTTTCACTCTTGATTCAAAATACCTTAAAGGAACATTTTTATAAGAAAAAGAGTACGGTAAAAAAATGATAATATATCAATTTCAGCAATTTTCACTAATAAAACTTTGTTAAGATTGTGAAAAAAGCCCTCAAAAGAGGGCTCATTTTACCTAAAAACATTTTCTAGTTTTTTCAATGTTTCATTAGACATTCGTTCTGGACTTTTCAACCTCAGCTCAGAAAAATGAAAAGTCAAAAAATCACCCTCATCATTTGAAACAATGAAATAAGGACCCGAAAGTTCCCCACATAATGGAGAAATACTAAAAAAATCGTAGGTTTTGGCGGAATCGCCGTTTCTCAATGAAAGTTTCATTGTTGTGTGTGTTAAAATTTAAAAGTAGAAATATCTCTACTTACTGATTCTAAACAAAAGTACGACAAATTAAGTTCAAAATTAACAACATATTTATTTTTTTTGGATCAACCCAAAAAGTTGGGTGATAATTATGAATTCAAAAACTCGTAGGTTTTAAATAAATCAAATGAAAATACTTTGAAAGTCTGTGCAGTGTTTAGAAAAATTTTTAACAAGGAAATTTCTAATTTATGACGACAGAATAAAATTTTTCGTGACATTTTGCACAGACCGCCCTTTTTTTGCTTCGTTTTTTTGGGCGAGCAAAAAAATGAAGACCGCCAGTAGGCAACTTCAGATTGGTATCTCCTGAACTTTTTTGATTGTACTCTATTTTCTCAATGTCTATAAAAGATTTGGGAATTTTTTAACCCTTAAAAATGGAATACTTTATTCAAAAATCTGGTATAAAGGATTTCCAAATCCAAATTTCCCATTTTCGGAAAACCGATTAAATATAATCCCTCCTCAACCCTTTTTCATCAATTTTACCAAAAAAAGCTCTTTTGATTGAGTGAAAATATAGCCTACGATCCCGAGTGTCATGATTCCTCCGAAAATTATGGATGGTACCACTCCCATGATCTTTGCAGCCAGGCCTGACTCAAAGGCTCCTAGTTCATTGGAGGCACTTACAAATACCCCGTTTACAGCACTCACCCTGCCTCGCAGATGGTCGGGAGGCAGCATCTGAAGAATAGTAGACCTGATCACAACACTTATACTGTCAAATGCTCCGGTTAGAAACAAAGCGAAACAAGACAATACAAAATTCTGTGAAACTGCAAAAATGAGCGTGGCGACCCCAAAACCTGCTACGGCAATGAGCATGTTACGCCAGGCACGATTGGTTGGGGGGAAAAATGCAGTACCCAGCATCACCAAAACTGCCCCAATCGCCGGTGAAGCTCGCATGATTCCCAGGCCTTCAGCACCCACATGCAAAATGTCTTTCGCAAAAACCGGAAGCATGGCTATTACACCCCCAAAAAGCACCGAAAACATATCCAGCACAATACTATACCAGAGGATTTTCTGGCCTTTCACAAAATAATAACCTTCTTTCAGGCTTTCAAAAAAGTCGGCTTTGGTTTGATTCTCAATGCTTTTGGAGGAAATCTGAAAGGCACAAAAAATGGTTAGGCTCAATATTACTACCACCACCCATAAGCTATTGATAAAACCCACGTAAGCAAAAAGAAAACCACCTGCCACCGGGCCAAGTATCCTTCCGATTTGCCAAAACTGAGCTGACCATGAAGCAGAATTGGAATAATGCTCAGGTTTTACTAAAAATGGCTTGAGCGATGACCACGCCGGACCATAAAAACCCCTGGCAATACCGAAAATAAATACACTTATGTATATCACCCAGGGTTTGGAATTATCGGAAATGTGGAAAATACCATTTTTAGATAAAAATAATATCAAACCTAATGTAATCAACGCAACTATCAGAAAACTAAGCATATATACCTTTCGGCGGTCGTAACGGTCGGCGATATACCCACCAAATAAAGCAAGAGATATAAACGGAACTGCTTCTGCCAGCCCAATCAGACCCAGTGCAAATGGGTCGCCTGTAAGTTCATATAAATAATAGGACAGTACCACTTCCTGAATCAAAATGGCCACAGTAAACAAAAACTGGGCAACAATAAAATACCTGAATTCAGGATATCGGAGCGAAGAATATGGGTCAGTTTTTAACATATTAATTTTAAAAGCAACTTTTTACTTTCAAAGTTCATCTTTAGAGAAAAACTCAGAAATTATATAGAAAAACATTTATCCAAACTAAATTTTTTTATACAAATGAACAAAAATGTAATCTTTCTGGCTCTGTTTTTCGCATTGTTTGCTTTTACTTCCTGCGAAGAAATTTTATTTCTGGATGGTGAACCTAAGGGTGGTTTCGTTTCAAAATCTTTTGAGGAGAAAGATTTTAACAAAATCGACATCAATAACGCTTTTTTTGTAACCGTAAAATATGCCCCCCAATATAAAGTATCAGTCAAAGGAGCTCAGGACGACATTGATGATTTACAGATCACTGTAAAAAACAACAAGCTCTCTGTTGAATATGACAAACGAGTAAACCTTAAAAGAATCAGACGTTATAAAATGGAAGTTGAAATTGAAACGCCCGATTTAGTGGCCATCAATTGTTCATCTGCCAGCAATACCGAGGTTTTTGGTTTTGAAAACCTGGAAAAACTTGAAGTAGAAGTGAGTGGGGCATCAAAGCTTACCATTGATTCAAAAATCAAAGCACTTTCTTCCGGAATATCCGGGGCTTCGGAGTTAATACTCAAAAAAGATGTGGAGACCATAGACGCTCAACTATCAGGAGCATCAAAACTCGAAGGTTTTTCGGCATTTAGCAAATTCGTTTTCCTCGAACTTTCAGGAGCCAGCAAAGCCGAAGTTTACGCCACTGAAACACTGGACGTAGAAGCAAGTGGTGCAAGTAAAGTAACTTATAAGGGTACACCAAAAATCACAGAAGAACTCTCAGGCGGGAGTAAGATTTCAAAAGATTAACCAAAAGGGCTTCGGCCCTTTTTTTATTTGATGTAATAGGCAACCAGCTTTTTAGGATTTCTTTTCGGTAAAAAAACTTATCAAAAATGCCACTAATCCAAAAAGAAGCACAAATAATACACCTTGCAAAGTATGCAGAAATGTGGCCAGGCTCACGCCATCTTGCTGACTTAAGCCATATAGAACCACAATTTTACCCACAAAAAAATGATAGCTGCCCAGTCCGCCCTGAGTAGGTATGGCCATACCAATGGAACCCATAACCAAGACTGTAAGAACAGCAAGGAATGAGAGGTCCTGACCAATCGAAATAGCCTGACAAAGCAGAAAAGTTCCCAAATAATACATCGACCAGATAAAAAGTGTATGAAGGAAAAACTGTCCCGATTTTTTGATTTTTAACACACTCACAAAACCGCTCCACAAACCTTTTCCAACTTCAAAAAGCTTCTTTACCAGACTAATATTCAGTACTTTATCCTTATATTTAAGAAACACAAAAAAGGATATCACGGCCAAAACAAGAAACACGATACCCAGAAATATCAGATTTTGAATCCCTCCCAGTTTCCCGCCAAACATTTCAATTACAAGAGATTTTAATCTGGAAAATTCCAACAAAATATTTACCAAAACCAAAACTCCTAAAACCAAAACATCAATCACTCTTTCAGCGATAACCGCCCCAAAAGACTTATCAAAGGGCACATTTTCACTTTTTTGTAAACTTGCGGAACGAGCCAGTTCACCTGCACGCGGGAAAATAAGATTGGTAAGATACCCAATCAGAACCGCTACAGAAGTATTTAATAAGGCCGGTTTATAACCCAGTGGCTCCAGCATCAGATTCCAGCGGTAGGCCCTGCTCACATGAGCCAGCAGAGAAACTAACAAGGCCAAGAAAACCAAAAAATAATTGGCTGATTTAAAATCCGAGATCGTGGCAACAAGATCTACATCTTTAAATACCCAGCGAAGTAAGGCGATACCTATCACCAATGGAAATAAATACTTAAGTGCTTTTTTCAAAATTTTATACTTTATTGAACCACTCTGTTGTTTTCGTCAGGAAAGACTACCGTTGGTTTGTGTTGTTTGGCTTCTTCGGGCGTCATCCATGCATAAGAAATGATAATTATGATATCACCTGGTTGTGCTTTTCGGGCGGCGGCACCATTGAGACAAATAATACCGGAATTCCTTTTTCCTTTGATGGCATACGTTTCCAGCCGCTCCCCGTTATTATTATTGACAATCTGCACTTTCTCGTTCTCCATTATTCCGGCAGCCTCAAGAAGAGCCTCGTCGATGGTAATACTTCCCACATAATTGAGCTCGGCCTGGGTAACTTTTACCCGGTGAATTTTGGACTTAAAAACATTTACTAACATAAAATGCAGCTATTTTTTTTTGCAAAATTACAAACATAATCTTTATAAACGCAATTTGACACAATTCAAAAAACTTCATTCAATAATAATTAGTAATTTTGTAACACAATTTAACACATCATGAGCAGAAAGCTAATGTATTTTACTGCCGGTCCGGCAGAACTTTATCCCAGGTTTGAAGAATATCTGCAGGAATTCGTCGATGAACAACTGGGGTCTATTTCTCATCGCAGTGGTCAATTCAAAAAAATATATCAGCATACCGACGAGCAACTGAGGGCTTTACTTAGCATCCCAGAGGAAAACGCCATCATGTTTACCGGTTCAGCTTCGGAGATTTGGGAAAAAAGTATCCAAAGTTTGGTTGAATTTGAGTCTTTCCATCTGGTAAATGGCTCCTTTTCTGAGAAATACTATCAGTATTCACAAGCTTTGGGTCGTCAGGCTGACGCCTTGAATAAACCTATGGGTGAGGGATTTTCCTATGGGGAAATCACTGTTCCGGAATATGCTGAGTTGATATGTGTGACTCAAAACGAAACTTCTACAGGTGTCCAGACCCGTGAAGCTGATATTCATAAGCTCAAACGTAGCCACCGAAACAAACTCATGGCCGTGGACATGGTTTCTTCTGCCCCGATTCCGGAACTAGATTTTTCATTGATTGATTCGGCATTCTTTTCGGTACAAAAAAGTTTTGGCTTGCCGGCAGGTCTGGGCGTGTGGATTGCTAATGAGAAATGCCTCAAAAAAGCTAAACAACTTAAATCGAAAGGCAATAGCCTTGGGGCTCATCACGACCTGCCTTCTCTTTGGAAAAATGCAAAAAACTATCAGAATCCGGCCACTCCAAATGTGATGGGAATTTTCCTGTTAGGAAAAGTAGCTGAAGATATGAATAAAACCGGACTGGAAGCTATCAGAAAGCAAACAGATGAAAAAGCAAAGATGATTTACAAGTTTTTTGAGAAAAAAGACGGCTATGAGGTGTTTGTAAAAAACCCTGACCACAGATCAAAAACGGTGGCCGTAATCAACACCGAGAGACCTTCATCCGAAATCATTAACCATTTGAAAACTAAAAATATGATTGTTGGTGCAGGATATGGTCCCGGAAAAGATAGCCAGATAAGGGTATCAAATTTTATTGCTAATACCCCTGAACAGATAGAGGCATTGTTAAATGAAATAGAAAAGTTTTGAAAGTTTTGTAAATAAGAATATTATTCTTAATTTTGCAGCCCAATCGAGGAATAAAGGTTTTAATAAAATAGAGAAATGAAAAAAGACATTCATCCAAATTATAGAGAAGTAGTTTTCTGGGATTTGACTTCAGATTATAAATTCCTTTCACGTTCATGCGTTGAGACTAAAGAAAACATCGTATGGGAAGACGGAAAGGAGTATCCGGTTTGCAAAGTCGAGGTTAGTTCAAAATCTCACCCATTCTATACTGGTAAAAACGTATTGTTGGATACTACTGGTCGTGTTGATAAATTTAACAAACGTTACGGAAGAAAATAATCTCTCAAAGATTTTTATAAATAAGCCTTTTCGAAATCACGAAGAGGCTTTTTTATTTTCCTGAAATGAATTCCAACCGAAAATCGCACCGAAAGCCCAGCCCCAAAACCAGAAGAAAAAAGAGTTTTCTCTGGAAATGGAAATTCAACTGGAAACGCACCTTTTTGATTTTCGTCAGTCCAATCGTATTGCTCTTGGCCTATTTTTATTATCAGGAAATCAAAGCCGGTTATATCAAATACAAGGCTTTTGGGATTTACATTCCTTCAGAATACAGCGTCCATGGCATCGATGTTTCCAGATATCAACAGATTATCAACTGGAAGTCAGTCAAAAACATGGAAATTGAAAATGTAAAAATTGAGTTTGCATTCATTAAAGCTACCCAAGGCGTCAAAACCATCGATTATCATTATTTACAAAATAAACTGAGAGCAAAAAATGCCGGCTTGGTGGTAGGTGCCTATCATTTTTTTGTTGCTACGAAAAGTCCGCAAGCACAAGCAGAATTGTTTATCAGAATAGCGAGTATCCGAAGCGGAGATTTGCCTCCGGTGGTCGATGTAGAAACCGAATATGGTCAGTCGGATGAAAAAATCAGAAAAGGACTGAAAACCTGGCTTAGATTAGTAGAAAACCATTATGGCGTAAAACCGATAATCTACACCAATGCCGATTTTTATAAGCAAAAACTTCAGGGATATTTTGATAATTATCCAATATGGGTGGCACATTATACCAAAATGGGAAAACCGGATTTAGACCGGGATTGGCATTTTTGGCAAATCAGTGAAGAATCGACTATAAACGGAATCAAAGGAAAAGTTGATTTTAATGTATTTAATGGAACCAGAGAAGAATTTGAAGACCTTTTGATCAGGTAAATCTCCTTTTTAAAATCGGATGTAACATAACAGTGAGCAAGACCAGCACACCTCCCAAATAAAACTCAAAGGACATTTTTTCGCTTTCTCCAAAAATAAAATAAGCCAGAATAACCCCATAAACCGGCTCCAGGTTTAATGATAAGTTGGCTGTAAAAACCGAAATCCTCCGCATCAGACTGATCATTTGGGAATGCGGAATAACTGTACAAACCCAGCTCAATATCAATAGCCAAAACAAATCATTCTGACTTAATTTTAGGGAATTAAAATCTCCGGCAAACAAAAATATGACCCCCATAAAAAACATAGCCGCCGATAGCTCAACCAAACTTATCACCTGACTGTCAAACCTATGCGTGAGCCGGGAATTAACAATAGAAAAAACCGCCGCCAGTAATGCCCCCAGCAATCCCACCAATATGCCGGTCAGATATCTGATTTCGAAACTAAACATAATAGAAACCCCGATGACTACGATGATTCCCAACACAATCTCGTACCACACCATCTTCTTTTTGAAAAAAAACGGTTCCAATATCCCGGTAAAGAAAGAAGTAGTAGAAAAAGTGACCAGACTTACCGATACTGTGGAGAGTTTACCCGAGCCAAAAAAGCAAAGCCAATGCAGCCCCAGTACCAATCCGGTGCCAAATAATACTGTAAAATCACGAAAGGATAACTGAATTTTTACTTTTCTGAAATACAAAATAACAAACAAACCCAAAGCAGCAAATAGGGTGCGGTACAGCACCAAAGTCAGGGAATCAACCGAAATGAGCTTTCCCAGAATTCCGGTGAAACCAAATAATAACACAAAAACATGTAGTTTGATGTAATCTTTCAGCATTATTTCAAAAAAAACAAACCTGCAAAATTCGGCATTTTGCAGGTTTTGAAGCTTATTCCATTCTACCTTTAATATTCTCTATACCTCTGTGAGCTCTCTCTGAGTCGTTGGGCTGGGATGAGCTTTTTTTTTACGTTCCTCTCTTCTTAAAAGTATCCGCTGCTTCATACTCATCCACTTTTCATAAAGCGTTGATTCGGTCAAAAAATCCCAAAATTCGGGCTTCTTGCCTTCCTTTACTTTATTTTTCTCCTCTTCCGGGTCAAACTTCATACCTGTGCACAAGCAATGTGCCCTGTTGGTACGGTTCAGAATATCATAATTGACACAGCTGGAGCAGCCTTTCCAAAACTCATCGTCTTTGGGCAGTTCCGAAAACGGCACAGGCAAATAGCCCAGTTCCGAGTTGATTTTCATCACGGCAAGGCTCGTTGTCAATCCTATAATCTTAGCATCAGGATATTTTGACCTTGACAAATTGAAAGCCATTGATTTTATGGAAGTAGCAATGCCACTTTTCCGGTGATTAGGATGTACTATCAAACCCGAATTGGCCACAAACTTGCCATGCTCCCAGGTTTCAATATAGCAAAAGCCCACCCATTCGCCATCAGAAGTGGTAGCGATTACCGCCTTTCCTTCTTCCATTTTAAGCTTGATGTACTCAGGCGACCGTTTGGCAATACCCGTGCCACGGGCTTTAGCCGATAGGGCCATTTCGTCCACAATTACCTGAGCATAATCAAAATGCTCCTCAGTGGCTACCTGAACCACGTATTTGCCAATAATGTTTTTTTCTTTAATGTTCATCGTCGTTTGTAAGGGGCTCAGACCCTAAAAGGAGACGGTGTATCCGCTGTTTTTTGTTATAAGATTTATTTAGAAAAGAATGAAGGCAGCCCACTATAAAAAGTAAACAACCTTATGCTTGGGTCCTCACGGACCTAAGTCGTCGAAATGGGGATATGGGGAGTAATATCTGTTTCATTGTATTATTACGTTGCAAATATAGAATTAAAAACAGACATAAGACATGATTTGAAGCTAAAATTTTGTTAATAAATTGTTACCAAATAGTAATTTTATAAACTACTGGATATCAAATTAATGGGAAGTCAAACTTTTAAAATATTATAATAGCTAAACTTTGAGGAACAGTAAAAAAAGGCGGTAATTATAAATTTTTACGGATAACTAATTTTAAACCAGTCTTACTTACCGTCTGTTATCATAATTTTCATACATACTCAGATAGCTTCTGTAGCGGCTTTCGGCAATATCTCCAGACTCAACCGCATCTTTGATGGCACATTTGGGTTCGTTGATATGGTGACAGTTATTAAATTTACATTCTCCGAGCAGAGCCCTGAATTCAGGGAAATAATGCCCCAGCTCATTTTCATCTATGTCCATCAGGCCCAGTTCTTTGATTCCGGGTGAATCAATTATTCTGATATTACCGGGTAATTCAAACATCTCAGCGAAGGTGGTAGTATGCACTCCTTTGTTGGCAAAGGTTGAGATTTCGGAAGTCGCAAGGTCAAGATCAGGGTCAATGAAATTAATCAGTGAAGATTTTCCTACACCTGAATGTCCCGAAAGAAGACTGGTTTTATTTTTCAATTTGTCTTTAAAGCTTTCCAGACCAATTTTTGAGACTGTAGAAGTACTTATACATGCATAACCAAGGCTTTCATACATTTCTATCAACTCATCCTGAAACCCGATGGCTTCCTCATCAAGTAGATCTTTCTTATTAAAAACCAATAAAACCGGAATTCTGAAGGTTTCAGCAGTAACCAACATCCTGTCCACAAATCCCATGGAAGTGCGTGGATGAGCCAAAGTAATAATGATTACAAGTTGATCAATATTTGTGGCGAGCAGGTGTCCATGGGCAGTTTTATGTACCGACTGCCTGATGATGTAGTTTTTCCGGGGCTTGATATCAAAAATAATCCCTGTGTTTTCATTTTCTAATTCAAACACAACTTCGTCACCCACCGCAATGGGGTTGGTCACTTTCAGGCCCTTTATTTTGAATTTGCCTTTTAATCTGCAGGAATACATTTTCCCTGTAACTGATTTTACCTCATACCAGCTACCAGTTGACCTGAAAACAACCCCGACTAAAGAATCCAAATTCGCTAATTTTTTGACGGACAAAGCTACCTTAAATTTTGCTTAAAAAAAATAGTGACCGAATAATAAAAATTTTGTTATTCCAATTAAACTTTGGATTAATTTTTGATTCTAATTATTTGAAGCTTAAAATTCACCGCCAATTACCGTAAAATAATTTTTAAGGAAATTTTAAGCTCTTGTTGTAACAATTGTTGAAAAATGTACGTTATCTTTAAAATAGAAAGTGAAAAAGCTATTTTTTTATAAATCAAAAGGTGTTTAAAATTTAAAATTTTAAGGTTATGAAAAAAGGAATATTGTTCGGATTGGCAGCACTGGCTGTAGGCGTGGTGGTTTATTCTCTTGGTAGCAAAAAAGAAAAACCTTCTACTTATCCTAATCGTCAGATTTACAAATGATTATTGGTAAATCTATAAACCATTATTTGACGATTTTTATTTAACCGTAAATCCACGGTTCAGGTATTTTATTACCTTTTATTGATACTCTCCTTATTCCTGATATTCTGAGCATTCCGTTATTCAGATAAATTCTGCTGGTTTTCTGAAATTACCCAAAAAGAAAATAGTGTAATATTATTTTTTTGGCGAAATTTACTTTATTAAAACTAATTGCCGGATGTTTAAAGATTTAATTTTCGAAAAGACTGAATCAAAAGCCTACATTACCCTCAACAGGCCTGAAGTTTTTAATGCATTAAGTCAAAATCTTATCCTTGAACTCACCGAAGCTTTCTCAATGTGTGAGGCAGATTCTGAGATTAGAGTTATTATTTTATCAGGAGGGGATCAAAAGGCATTTTGTTCAGGAGCAGACCTCAAAGAAGGGCTCGGTGATACTAACCTTGGCAATATTTTGAAAGCCAGATACAACCCGTTAATATTGAGGATGAGGTCACTCGAGAAACCAATTATCTGCAAAATAAACGGTGTAGCAGCAGGAGCAGGTCTATCACTTGCACTGGCTTGTGATTTACTCATAGCTGATTCCTCAACTTACATGACCGAGCTTTTTGTTGGCATTGGCCTGATGCCTGATGCCGGGTCAATGTATTTTCTGCCAAGAATTGTTGGTTTTCAAAAGGCATTTGAGATCTGTAGTACCGGGAGGAAAATTTTTATGCCTGAAGCATTGCAACTAGGACTTGTAAATAAAATTGTGGAAACAGAAAACCTTGATGCTGAAATAGAAAAAATTGCGGCTTTTTACTCAAAATCAGCAACGAAAGCTATAGGCCAAATGAAAAAAGTACTCAATCAAAGTTTTAATAACACTTTGGAAAATGTCTTAAACCTTGAAGCTGAAGGGCAAACTGCCTGTGGTTATTCTGAAGACTTTGCAGAAGGTGTTATGGCATTTTTACAAAAAAGAGAACCCGTTTTTAAAGGAAAATAACGAGCTTTTTTTTAAGTTTTCTTTAAGAAATTGTTAATTATTTATTTTCAGAGCGTTTCATTATTTAACAATCAAAATATTTTCTTGGATTTTATAAAGTAAAATTATCAAAAATGATAAATGAAAAAATTATCATTTGGTTTAAGATATTAAATTAGCTTTTTGTACAACAATTAAAAACCATGTCAGAAGAGATCAAGGAAAAGAGTCTGAATTTTATTGAAGAGATAGTGGTGGCTGACCTGAAATCGGGTAAGCACAGTGGGAGGTTATTGACTCGTTTCCCACCGGAACCCAATGGTTACCTGCATATTGGACATGCCAAATCAATTTGTCTTAATTTTGGCTTAACACAGGATTATGGCGGCGGAACCAATCTCCGATTTGATGACACTAACCCTGTTACGGAAGATACAGAATACGTTGAATCTATCAAAAATGATGTAAAATGGCTTGGTTTTAACTGGGTCAATGAATATTATGCTTCTGATTATTTTGACCAGCTTTTTAAGTTTGCCAAAAAACTGATCACCAAAGGACTTGCATACGTTGACGATTCCTCCTCAGAGGAAATGGCTGCCCTTAAAGGGACTCCTTCCCAGCCCGGAACCGATAGCCCTTACCGAAACCGCAGTATTGACGAAAACCTGCAGTTGTTTGAAAGTATGGCCAATGGTGAGTTTAAAGAAGGTTCTAAAGTATTGAGGGCCAAAATTGATATGGCCTCAAGCAATATGTTAATGAGAGACCCCATCATATATCGCATCAAATTTGCCCATCATCATCGTACCGGTGACAAATGGTGTATTTATCCGATGTACGATTTTGCTCATGGACAATCTGACTCGATAGAAGGGATCACACACTCTATCTGTACACTGGAGTTTGTTTCACACAGGGAATTATACGACTGGTTCCTGGAAAAACTCGAAATTTTCCCTTCCAGACAATATGAATTTGCCCGTCTCAACCTTACGTACACCGTTATGAGTAAAAGGAAACTTTTGCAACTCGTCAATGAAAAATATGTGACAGGATGGGATGACCCACGTATGCCCACCATATCAGGCATGCGTAGAAGGGGCTATCCGGCCAAAGCAATTGTAGATTTTTGTGACCGTATCGGTATTCAAAAACGTGATAACCTGATAGATGTAAGTTTATTGGAGTTTTTTGTAAGAGAAAATCTCAACAAAACCGCTACCAGGGTGATGGCTGTTTTCAACCCCTTGAAGGTTACGATTACCAATTTCCCAACTGAAGTCGGATCAATTGAATGTACACTTGAAAACAATCCTGAAATACCGGAGAGTGGCTCCAGATCTCTGAACTTTACCAAAGAGCTGTGGATTGAAAAAGATGATTTTATGGAAAATCCACCGAATAAATATTTCAGACTTTCTCCGGGAAAAATGGTACGTCTCAAAGGAGCATTTATCATCCAGTGCGATGAAGTTGTTCATGACGAAAACGGCGAAGTGACTGAACTAAAATGTTCTTATATTCCTACTTCGAAAAGTGGCCAGGATGAAAGTGGGATAAAAGTCAAAGGGGTGATTCACTGGCTTCCGGCTACTGAATCAATTGAAGCAGAAATCAGAATGTATGAAAGACTTTTCAAAGTAGAAGACCCCAGCTCAGAAGAAGGTGACTTTAAAGATTTTATAAATGAGGATTCGCTGGTAACCATTAAAGCGTATGTAGAACCTACGTTACCATCGTTTGACGGGGAAACCAGATTTCAGTTTATCCGAAACGGATATTATGCACCGGACCTTGACTCAACTCCCGAAAAGTTGATTTTCAACAAAACCGTTGGATTAAAAGAAGGTTTCAAAATTTAGATTTCTTAATTGACAATTCAGAAAGTTTGTTTGTAGTTTTACTCAAACAAACTTTTTTTTTACCCAATCCCGTAAAAATGACACGTAATAGTACCCATAGAATACACTCTGAGGTAAGGTTTTTGGAAGGTCCGCAGAGTCGCTTAAAAGAATTCCTATTTGTACTGGATGTAATGTGGGAGTTTATCAAAGGTTTTAGAATATTACATTTTGTTGGTCCTTGTGTCACCGTTTTCGGCTCTGCAAGATTCGATGAAGATAATCCCTACTACCACAATGCCCGGCATATTGGAGCCGAACTCGCAAAAATGGGATTTACAATACTCACGGGTGGTGGACCGGGAATAATGGAAGCTGCGAACAGAGGTGCCAAAGATGTTGGAGGCAAATCAATTGGTTGTAATATCGTATTGCCCCATGAGCAAAAACCTAATCCTTTTCTCGACAGATGGGTTGATTTTAAATATTTTTTTGTCAGAAAAACACTTCTAATCAAATATTCTTATGCTTTTGTAATCTGCCCGGGTGGATTTGGAACACTTGATGAATTTTTTGAGGCTCTCACACTGATCCAGACCGGTAAGATTTCCAGGTTTCCGGTAGTTATTTTTAACGAGGGTTTTCATACCCATATAATCAACCATATCGAAAAAATGTTAGAAGAAAAGACCATTTCAGCCGAGGATAAGAAAATGTACCTTATCACCGATGATGTTGATGAGGCAATTCAATTTATCAAATCGAAAAGTAGTGAAGAAATAGGCCTGAAAATCATCAATAAAGGCTAAAGACTATAGCATTAATATTGATTTTTTTATATTTTTTTTAACAAAACAATTATCTGAAAAAAAAAATGATATTAAAACAGGATTAAAACAAAATTAAAATATTTAATTGCCACCGGAATATTAAAAATGATTGGAAATGTTTAGGAGGCAAATTTTCTTGTTGTGCACCATCCTGTTTATGATAGGGTTGGGTAAGCATATGCCATCCAAAAGTTCCATTCTTGAAGCAAACCAATCAGAAAACCATTTCAAATCCGATTCCGGCCAAAAAGACAAACTTATTTTCCGGAATTTTAATGAAAAGATAGAAGAAAAAGAAGAAGAAGATAATCATGAAGATCAACAGGATCTTTTTATTACTCCTGCTCAACTTTCTGAATTTATTTTTGAATCCTCACCTCTACAAACTGCCAGCCCAAAAAACCAAATACAAGGGTCATTTAAAAACATATGCAAGATTTATATTCTTGTCCGAAATATTAGGATTTAAGATTTTCAGGATCAGCCTATTTGTGGACTAAGTGTCCTTTCAAAAAAACTTGCTTAATATTTACCTCTTTTCTCAATGAAAAAAGAAAAATCAAATTTCGGATTTGACATAGATCATGTTTTGCATGAACTTCACCATTATTTACCTGCACAAGCACCCTTAAAAGATTTTGTGCATCATAATACTTTGCATGCTTTTCAGCACCATAATTTCCATGATGGAATGCAAAAAGCTGCACAAATTTTTGGCTATCAGGTATATCTTACTTTGCAAGAGTACCGTGACCTGTTTCAAAAAAACAAAATCAACGCTGAGATTCTTGAAAAAAGAATTATTGAAAATAAAGGCGTATCAAACCTTTCGATCTGGAAAGAAAAATTACTCGAGGCAACTTATGATGAAACACATAGTCAAAGGATTGGCCGATTCAGGAAAATTTGGAAAGCCAAATATAAAATCAATCTGGATAAATATGTTCATCCAAAACTTTTCAGGTCAGTAGGTGCATTTCTTGATCAGGGAATAAGTATTGCCAAATTCCCTTACCATGACAAACCTTTTTTAGATGCTCTGCGAAGTATTGAAAAAAATAGTCATACCAGCATTTTTAAATCACAGCGGGCAAGAAATATTTTATTATTGGAGAAAAACCCGCTTGATGTTTTATTAAAAATCATAGTTGGAGATGAAAACTACTATGAAAGTTATCTTTTTGAACAGCAATTTGGGCATCCCGGTTGGTCAGGGATGGTTTGTGCGATTGAAAAAAAGCCACAGTCACTTTTAGATAAACGCCGAATTTCGATAAAAGAATTTATCATTTACGAATTGTTGATCGAATTAGACCAACTCGACCAGTTATATGGCGAAGTTTGGAAACCTATCGGAGACAGTTTGCCTCAAAATTTTGAAAATAATCTCTTTAAGGAGGTTCCGAAATCAGAACTTTTTGAAGTATATAAAATCTGGCAGGAAGCCTATGAATGGACCTATTATGATCAGGTAGTCAAAGGCTTACAAATAAAACCAGAAGAAAAACATTCGGACCAAAAAAGTTTCCAGGCGGTATTTTGTATTGATGACAGAGAATGCTCCATAAGAAGGCATTTGGAAGGAATCGATCCATCATCTGAAACTTTCGGAGTTGCAGGCTTTTTTAATGTGGCATTTTTCTTTCAGCCCGAGCAGAGCAATTTTAACACCAAAGTATGCCCTGCACCTATGACGCCCGACATCCTGATAAAGGAAGAAGATGCTGAAAAAAGGCACAAAAAAGACAATCATTTTAACAGACATACGCATGGTTTTTTCGGAGGCTTAATCATCACACCCACCTTAGGTCTCTGGTCGGCATTGAAAATGGGCAAAAGTATCCTTTTCCCTTCTGAATCTCCGGCCATGGTTTCTTCATTTAAACATATGGATAAATATGGAAAGTTAACCATAGCCTACAAAGGCAAAAAAAGCCATGGCCTACAGGTTGGTTTTACACAGGATGAAATGATTGAAAAAACTGAAGGTTTACTAAAGAGTATAGGTTTGGTTGAAAACTTTGCCTCCCTGGTTTACATCATGGGTCATGGTGCCAGCAGTGTAAACAACACCTATTATGCAGGTTATGATTGTGGAGCATGTTCTGGTAGAGCAGGATCAGTAAATGCAAGGGCTGCCAGCATTCTTGCCAATGACCCTCAAGTCAGAGCCGGATTAAAAGAAAAAGGGATTGTGATTCCGGAGTCAACCTGGTTTGTAGCTGCTTTGCATGATACCACCAGGGATGAAGCCGACTATTTTGATGAAGATTTGATTCCCGTTTCCTTAAAAAGCGAACACTTAAAGAACAAAACAGTTATAGAGAAGGCTTTAAGTGCCAATGCTAAAGAACGCTCCAGAAGGTTTTTGATGACTAACACCAGAAAACCTGCAAAAAAAGTACATGAGGAAGTAAAAAAACGTTCAATTTCTCTTTTTGAACCAAGACCTGAATGGAACCATGCTACAAATACGCTTTGTATTGTAGGCAAAAGAGAAAACAACAAGCATTTGTTCTTCGACCGCAGGGCTTTCCTCAATTCTTATGACCATGCTATTGATTCAGATGGGTCAATATTATTGGGAATCCTTAATGCTATTGCTCCGGTTTGTGGCGGTATCAATCTGGAATATTACTTTTCGAGAGTGGATAACTATCGACTAGGGGCTGGCTCAAAGCTCCCTCATAATGTAGTCGGGCTTTTTGGCTTATCTAATGGAATGGATGGAGACCTTCGACCAGGTTTACCCATTCAGATGGTTAATATCCACGACCCATTGCGTTTGTTGATAACGATTGAGCATTACCCCGATGAGGTATTAAGGATCATGCAAATCAACCCTGCAACTTATGAATGGTTTATCAATAACTGGATCAACCTCGTGGTTATTCATCCTGAAACCAAGGATGCATTTGTATTTGGTGATGGAAAATTCAAACCTTATTCGGTGGTTACCAATCAAATCGAAAGGGTGGAAAAATTAGAACCCATATTTGAGAGCGTGCATGACAATTTACCCATTTTAGAAATTTTCACCAATTAATTTATGGAAACTAACAATATAATACTTGGGTTTGTCCTGATACCATTCATTGGTTTTTTGGCTAGTCTTTTTTTTCAGGAGAAAAAAGAATCGGCGATCTCATGGGTTGCGATTTTAACAACTGGTCTTCAGTTAGTATTAGTAATTGGATTTACAATCAATTGGCTCATTAAAGGCACTCCAAAGACAAATATCGAGGAGATAACCCTATACAGTTCCAATGAATACCAGTTTTTGATTGATTTTTATTTTGATAAAACAACCGTTACTTATCTTTTGGTTGGAAGTTTTATTACTTTTCTGATTACCCGATACAGTCAATATTATATGCATTTGGAAAATGGGTATAAGCGGTTTTTCAATACTGTTTTATTCTTTTTTCTTGGATATAACTGGACGGTGATTTCAGGAAATTTCGAAACCTTGTTTATGGGTTGGGAAATGCTGGGAATTTCCTCTTTCCTTTTGATCGCATTTTACAGAGAGAGATATCTTCCGGTAAGAAATGCGGTAAAAGTGTTCACCGTTTACCGGATAGGAGACGTAGGAATATTGGCAGCGATGTGGGCAAGTCACCACCTGTGGCATGAAAACATCAATTTCGTAAAATTGAGCAATTATGAGCTTGTTCATGAGCATTTAATGAGCCACTCAGAAATTGGAATATTCATAGGTATCTCGTTGCTTGTGGCTGCTGCGGCAAAATCGGCCCAGATACCGTTTTCTTCATGGCTCCCAAGAGCTATGGAGGGTCCCACTCCATCGAGTGCTATATTTTACGGTTCATTGTCGGTGCATTTTGGCGTTTTCTTATTACTCCGAACCTATCCGTTTTGGGAACAGCAAATGTCGGTTAAAATTCTTATTGCACTGACAGGTTTGCTGACAGCCATCATATCGTTTTTTATTACGAGAGTTCAATATTCTATTAAACCTCAAATCGCGTATAGTTCTATCACTCAGATAGGTATAATATTTATTGAAGTAGCTTTTGGTTTTCATGTTTTGGCTTTGATTCATTTTGCAGGAAATGCCTTTTTAAGGACTTATCAGTTACTGATTTCTCCTTCTACGGTAAGTTATATGATCAGAGACCAGCATTATAATTTTCATCCGGTTGAAAACCCAAAGACCAACAAAATAATAAACACCTTGTATATTCTTTCTATCAGAGAGTGGAATATGGATTCGTTTATGAATCGAAAAATTTTCAATCCTTTAAAAAACATTGGGAAGTCTCTCAATTTCTTATCTCCGAAGAATGTATTTTATTATTTTTTCCCTTTTTACCTTTTAGGCTTGTTTCTGTTTTTCAATCAGGAATATATCCCTAAGGACATGTATGAATATATACCATTTACATATGCACTTTCGGGATTAATTATGGTTTTAAAATCATTTTCGGAGAGACTCCATCCCCGGCTTGCCTGGATTCTGATACTTTTCAATCATTTCAGTCTGGTTTTAGCGGTATCATTTAATGAGCATTTTGAATTTCGTGAAACGCTGATTTTTCTCAGTGGAGTATCAGTTGCCGGAATAATTGGATATCTGAGCCTGGCAAGGTTAAAAAAACTGGAACCAGACTATTTTGACCTTAACGAATATTATGGACATATTAGCAGATATCCGGTCTTAGGTTTTGTGTTTCTGATTGCAATGTTGGGATTAACCGGTTTTCCGATATCTCCTTCCTTTATTGGTGAAGATTTGCTTTTCAGCCATATCAAAGAGAATCAGTTTTTCCTTGGAATGTTTACGGCATTGAGTTTTATAATCAGCGGGATAGCATTAATCAGAATTTACGCAAGATTGTTTTTGGGGCCACATCCCAACCCCATGCAGTCAAATCCTTTGAAATCATCTTAAAAATAATTTTTTAAATAAATAAAGCATTAAAAAAAATGAGCAGTCACTTAAAGAATTTACCGAAAGACGGATGGGAAGGCCTCAAGGAGAGCTTTTCAACCGACGCAATGTCGGGATTTATCGTATTTTTACTTGCACTACCTTTAAGTTTAGGTATCGCCAAAGCCTCAGAATTCCCTCCAATAATGGGACTTTTGACGGCAATAATCGGTGGTATTGTTGTAAGCTTTTTGGCAGGGTCACCCTTAACCATCAAAGGACCCGCTGCAGGTTTAATAGTAATTGCTGCTGAAGCAGTGGCAGAGTTTGGTGGAGGTGAATTGGGCTGGCATCTTGCCCTTGGTGCAATAGTCGTAGCAGGTGTACTACAGGTTTTGTTTGGTGTCTTTAAATTGGGAAAACTTACTGATATTTTCCCGCTTTCTGCAGTACACGGAATGCTTGCCGCAATTGGAATCATTATTATTTCAAAGCAAATTCCAATTTTATTAGATATTAATCCGGCATTAACAAAAGGTAAAAGTCCGTTCGAACTTATTGCTCAAATACCCTATTACCTGATGCATCTTGACCCTAAGGCTACTTTAATAGGAATTGTTAGTCTTGGAGTGATGCAGATTTGGCCCATGCTTTCTGAATCACCATTGAAAAAAATACCAGCACCATTGGTTGTTTTGCTTTTTGCTATTCCTGCCGAACTTATGCTTGATTTCCAAACCACTGAACCTCAGTATGCTCTGGTTCATTTGGGAAATCTTTTTGAAAGCATAAAAATCAATGTGAGTTTTGATGGTGTGCATGAAATAGGTGTATTCACAAAATACGTAATCATGTTCGCCTTGGTAGGGAGCCTGGAGTCATTATTGACCGTAAAAGCCATCGACATGATTGATCATTATAAACGAAAATCAAATACAAACAAAGACCTGATAGGCGTGGGAATAGGAAACATCGTGGCCGGAATTTTAGGTGGTTTACCCATGATTTCAGAGGTAGCCCGCAGCTCGGCCAACGTTGCCAACAGGGCTCGCACGCGTTGGGCAAACTTCTTCCATGGTTTCTTTATTTTGGTTTTCGTATTGTTTGCTTCACATTTGATAGAGCTTATTCCAAATACCGCACTTGCGGCAATGCTTATTACGGTAGGTATCAGGCTGGCTCATCCTAAAGAATTTATGCATGCTTTACATATTGGTAAAGAGCAACTATTCATTTTTGTCGTAACCATCATTTTTACCTTATGGATTGACCTTTTGGTGGGAATTGCGGCTGGTATGCTGGCTGAGATTATCATCAATCTCCTGAACGGAAAACCGCTTTCGGTTATATTCAAAACCCCTACTGAGGTTTCTTTTACCGAAAACAAATACCTGGTTAAAATCAGCAAAGCTGCTGTTTTTACCAATTTTATGGGTATAAAAAGAAAATTGGAAGCTTTGCCTCCGCAGTTTTATGTGGAAATTGACCTGGAAGATACCCTTTTGGTTGACCACTCAGTGATGGATAACCTTCATAATTTCAAAAATTCTTATGAAAATGAGGGAGGAAAAGTGGTAATCAAAGGTCTTGAAAAGCATAAACCGTTGTCGGGACATGCGGCATCAGCACGTAAAAAAGTATCTTAGTCTTTTTTATCAGGGGTTTCCTTTGGGGTTTTTGGAAACTCCCTGATTTTTTAACCATTCAGAAGGGATTATTTTAAAAATAGCTCCCCGATTGCCTCCGTGACATTTGAGCTACAATATCTTTTCGTTTTGCTCAAAAGACTTCTATTTTCTTTTAAAAACTAAAAGGAATGCCTTATTGCTTTTCCTGAGAATCATTTTGTCTTATTTAAATTGGAATTTCAATGAAGAATTACAAAAAAATACTATCAATATTATCTATCTTTTCAAACTCACTCTATGCTCAAACCATCTCTCACAATAATGATATTTGGTTGCATTATTTCGGAAAATTTAACCTCAAAGGTCGCAGTTCGGTAAGTTTTGAAGCAACCAGCCGTTATGCCAATGGTTTCTCTGAAAAACAACAATACTTCGTAAGGCCATCATTTGACTATAAATTTTCAAAAAACCTTACTGCCAGTCTGGGGTATTCCCATTATAAAACTTATGTTTACGGCGAACCAGCCATTAATAAAATCCCTGTTCCGGAAAATCATGTTTGGTTACAAGCCACCATAAGCAGCCAAATATCAAAATTAAAAATTACCAACCGGCTCCGTGATGAGAACCGTTGGGTAGGTGTTGCCGGAAAAGAAAACAATAGTAATGAACTATCAATTATTGACTACACTTACAGAAACAGAATAAGGCACATGATTGTGGCCAATTATCCCATTGCAAAGATTTCAAATAAATACCAGTTAAGTGCAATTGCAGGTGATGAAGCCTTCTATAATGTTGGAAAAAATGCAGGAGCTACCCTGATGAACCAAAACAGAATAATTGGTGGAATGGGTCTGACGATAAATCCGCATTTACAATTTCAGATGGCCTATATTCATCAACATATCTGGAATTTCAGCAATACCATCAGGGAATCAAATCCCACAATCAGGTTATCGGTTTATGCCAATGTTGATCTGTTTGACTCAAAAAAACAGTGAGATTTTGGTAAAAGAAGGATTATTTTAAGATTTTTACAAAAAATCAACCTTATGCCTTTAGATACCAAAGAAAACCGGACTTTTGACGCCATTGTAGTTGGCTCGGGAGTTTCGGGTGGCTGGTCGGCCAAAGAACTCGCTGAAAAGGGATTGAAAGTACTGATGCTCGATCGTGGTCGAAATATAGAGCACATAAAAGACTACAAAACGGCCATGATGAATCCCTGGGATTTTGAGCATCATAACCTCAATATTCCCAAAAAAGAATGGGAGAATTACCCGATCCATAAAAGAACAGGATTTACGATTTCTGAGGCATCGAAAGACATGTTTGTTAAAGATGTTGAGTATCCGTATCTGGAGGAAAAACGATTCGATTGGATCAGAAGCTGGCAGGTAGGCGGCAAAAGTATCACCTGGGGTCGGGTGGCACTGAGATTTAGTGATCTGGATTTTGAAGCCAACATAAAAGAAGGTGTAGGTGCTGACTGGCCCATCAGATACAAAGATATTGCCCCCTGGTATGACTATGTGGAGCGATTTGCCGGAATATCGGGCTCAAAAGACAATCTGCCCCATTTACCGGATGGTATTTATCAGAAGCCTTTTGAGTTGACTTGTGTGGAGCATCATTTAGGTTCAGTTTTAAGGAATAAATTCGAAAACCGGTACTTATTACCTCCTCGCCAGGCACATATTACTGAGCCAACTGAAGAACAACTGGCACTAGGAAGAGCAAAATGTCAGGCCAGAGACATGTGTTGGAGAGGATGTCCTTTCGGAGCTTATTTCAGTACACAAGCAGCCACGCTTCCAGCAGCCATGAAAACCGGAAACCTCACCGTAAGGCCCTTCAGTATAGTTAGTGAGGTAATATATGACGAAAAGAAAGGCAAAGCTACTGGGGTACGAGTGATTGACTATAACACCAAAGAAGTCACAGAATTTTACGCCAAAGTAATTTTCCTGAATGCCTCGGCCATGGCCAGCACATTTATTCTGATGAACTCTAAATCAGGGAGATTCCCCAACGGCCTCGGAAACGACAGCGGAGTTTTGGGACATTATCTGATGGATCACCATTTCTCAGCAGGTGCTTATGCCACAGTAGAAGGCTTTGATGACAAATATTATTATGGCCGCAGACCCAATGGTTTTTATGTACCGAGATTCCGAAATACCGGCAATGACAAACGGGATTACCTGAGGTCATTTGGCTATGAAGGGGGGAGTGGAAGGGCCTCCAATATGAGCAATGAGGGTTTTGGTGCAGACTTTAAAGATAAAGCCACTCAACCGGGGCCATGGAATATCAGTCTCGGAGCTTTTGCCGAAACCCTTCCCTACCATGATAATAAAATGTGGCTGGATGATAAACAAACCGATAGTTGGGGCCTGCCACTCATCACTTTTTCGGCAGAAATCAAAGAAAATGAAAAGAAGATGCGGAAAGATATGGTCAACGATGCCGCTGAAATGCTGGAGGCCGCCGGTTACAAAGATGTTGGGACATTTGACAACTTTAAAGGATTTGGCCGATGTATCCATGAAATGGGGACTGCCCGTATGGGTCATACGCCCAAGGACTCCATTCTCAACAAGCACAATCAGGTATGGGGGGCTGAAAATGTATTTGTGACCGATGGTGCCTGTATGGTTTCCAACTCCTGTGTAAACCCATCTCTGACTTATATGGCTCTGTCAGCCCGTGCAGCCGATTTTGCCATAAGTGAGTTGAAAAAAGGAAATTTGTAAAAAAGGAAACACGCCCTGCACCATCATTGGTAGAGCGTGTTTTTTTTGCAAAAATAGTTTTGCTAAATGCTATTTAGCAGCCCCCACTTTTAGCAATTGCATAAATAACTTTTCCAGAAACAGTAAGATTGAATACTTTATCGTCCACTGTGGAATGGATTAGTTCCCAGTGCTTACCCTTATCAGATGACCTAAAAATACCATCAGGATGGCCACAGTAATAAAAATTGCCAGCCTGTATCACATTCGCAATGTTAGCATGTCGTGGTAGACCGGCATCAATGGCTTGCCAGGTCTTTCCATCGTCTTTTGAAATTCTCACCCTTCTGGACTTTAAGGTGGAATTATAGGTAATACCTACAAATCCGTCATTTATTCGGGTAAGATAAATACCAACTCCACCTTCGCTTACTGCTTTTTTCCAACTCAATCCATTATCAGTTGACCTTATAATTCCCTCCTGACTGGTAGCCAGAAGCACCCCATTAGTCTCCTGAATATTCCCCATGGAACCTTTATGCACTTTTTTCCAGGTCTTTCCGCCATCAGAAGACCTAAAGAGTCCATTATCCCCGGCTATCATAAAAACTCCACTTTTTAATTCTGATAAATTCCTGGGATTTTCATCAATGGGTAGGCTTTTGAAAACCCGAGACCATGTATTCTTGCCGATATTTCTTTTAAAAATCTTTCCATCTTTGGCAATTGCAAATATTCCTGACTTACAAATTGAAACATTACCATGAAATTTAAGAGCCGGGTCTTTTTCCCAGGCTGGAGACAAAGTATTTGAATTTCTTATATACATTTCATCTTTTGAGTGTATAAAAAGCTGTTTATTGTTTGTAAAAAATTCAGGGTCCTCCATTTGTGCGGGCAAACCATTGCTGATATCCTGCCAGGTTTTACCGTAGTCAAGCGACTGAAAAATCACATTACTTCCACTCAAACTACCACTTTTGAGAAGCTGTAGGCTGGGTTTTAAGAAAGGATTTTCGGAAACAGGAAACAGATAAACTAAGGTGGCAAAAAGGACCGAAAAAGAAATTTTCAAAATATTCATTGCAAAAAATGTTTTCGTGAAATAATGTGGTAAATGTATGTTGGCAAAATTTCAGGGAATTATTTATTATGTAAAAATGTGTAAAGGAATTGTAAAATTCCAGGTTTAATATTTTTTACCCCGAAGTAAAAATTGTTCAAAAACTCAAAACTAAAATAACCAGACTGCAAAAAATGTTAACATTCACAGAAGAATTTGGACTTAAATATCGAATTTCAAAACTTTCTATCAAAAGAATACCAAATAATCGGATTGATATTTTTTAAGCTGTAAATTTCTTATCCGGAAGATACAAAACGTTTTTCCGGCATTCGAAATGTTGTTGTTTTTACATGCGGAGCCAACCAGTTTTTGGGATTATTCGACAAATCACCAACGGGAATTTAACTCTCAAATACGCTCTCAGGTTACCCCGACTTATACCAACCCTTCCTTTACAAATTTTGAGTTTTTGATAAAATCATTTGACTCATCTCCTTTCCCTGATCATATTATAGAAAATCATTTCTCCATCAATTTAAAAATGAATTCTGGCTTTAAGATTCATCCAAAATACAACTATGAAAATCCCTTAATTATGGATTTTAATATTTATTCAATGAAAATCATATACAAAAATGAGCCGAAAATCTAAATATTACTTTTTATCCTTTATTAAACACGATTTCAAATCCAGTATTACAGTATTTTTTGTTGCTTTGCCTTTGAGTTTAGGGGTAGCTCTGGCTTCTGATGTGCCATTGATTTCAGGACTGATAGCAGCCGTGGTTGGAGGATTAATCGTATCGGTGGTAAGTGGCTCTCACATGAGTGTGAGTGGTGCAGCCGCAGGTCTAACCGCCATTTGTGCCCAGGCAGTTACTGACCTTGGCAGTTTACAATTTTTCTTTTGGGCGGTAAGTATTGCGGGAATTTTCCAGATTTTACTCGGGCTGTTTAAAATAGGTGGCTTTACGCATTTGGTGCCTTCTGCTGTGATCAAAGGGATGCTTTCAGCCATAGGAATATTGCTCATTTCAAAACAAATACCTACTATTTTGGGCTACAATAAACCCGACTTCTGGAATGATACTTTGTTTAACCTCCTCACACTCAATCACATTTTTGGTACTTTACAATCTTTTGCATTGAGTATATCTCCGGGTATTATTCTTATCTCGGCATTTACCTATTTTCTTTTTTGGGTATTGGAAAAATATTTTCAGCGTATTACCCGCATATTCCCTACTACTTTTTTGGTAGTGACGTTGGCCAGTGGGTTTGCCTGGATTTTGTATATATTTTTCCCTAGCCCTTTGCAAATAGACGCTTCTCACTTTGTCAGCATTCCAAAGGACACCATTCAGGATTTTAAACTCAACCTTTTCGATGCACAAATATTCAACAGCAATATCTGGCGGAGTGCTGTCATCATCGCTTTTGTAGCCTCACTCGAAACTTTGCTGAGCCTTGAAGCAGTGGATAAAATGGACCCACACCATCATATTTCGCCCCAAAACCGGGAACTTTTCGCCCAGGGAATCGGAAACTTCTTTAGCGGATTACTCGGCGGGCTGCCGGTAACATCAGTAATCGTGCGGAGTAGTGCCAACATACAGGCAGGTGCTCGTACCAAGACTTCGGCTTTTATGCATGGTGTATGGATTTTGCTGGCTATAACTCTTGCAATACCCATCATCAATAAAATACCCTATGCCATTTTAGGGGTGATTCTGATCAGAACCGGTTATAAACTCGCCAACCCAAAAATGATTGTGGCACTTGCTAAACAAGGAAGAGAACAGCTTTTGCCATTTGTGTTTACAGTGGGTTCTATCTTGTTTACCGATCTGCTCATTGGCGTGGTCATCGGCTTTGTGTATTCTATTTTCTTTATCATCAAGCACACCTATAGGGCTGGCTATACTTATCGGGTAAACCAGGTAGGGCATAACCCTCACTATGTGATTGACCTTGCCAACAATGTATGTTTTCTGAATAAAAAGAAAATCATGGAATTGCTCGATCAGATTCCTGAATATGCGGTTGTGGAGATCAATGGCGAAGATTCTGTCTATATTGACTACGATGTACTGGAAGTAATAGAAGAATATAAGCAAAAGGCTCATATGAGACATATAGAATTATCTTTGAGTGGCATTTCAAAAGTTTCGGTTTTGAGGCATCATTGAAGTGTAAACTTCTAATAATTTCATATAATCTGAAATGAAATAATTTGCAAAAAAAATTGCAAAAAAAGCTGTCAATCATTGAGCCCGGGCTAATTTAACCTGATTTTTGAGCGTATTGACGGCATTGTTCCAGTTGGTGGGCGTTGTGGCTTTTTTATTGGCTTCATTGGTAATGCCCAAATTATAATGGTAATCGGCTTCTTTAATATATGGCTCTATCTGTTTTGCCCAAATATCAATTTGCTTCATGGTTTTTTCATCAGAAAGAATATTCTGCTGGAAATGCTTTTTCAAGTCTGCATATTCCTCTCTAAACTCCACCCATGCTCCGGTAAGCTTATCACAGGCTGCCGACCGCTGACGATACAAATTATCTCCTGCAGAAAATACCTCGCAATTTCCCGAAACATTTCCCCATTTGTCTCCTATGCGGGTCACGATATTGTTGTTGCTGCTTATCTGCTCAAACGCTCCGTCAAGGTCCCAGGGGATAAGATGCATTTTTCGATTTTTCTTATCTTCAAACCAATAATAGTTATGATTGTAACATGAAGCCAGATCAGAACAATACCAATGAAAGGGGCCGTCGTCATGCCTGATAGCCCGGTCAACCACACAATAGGAAATGATCTGATTTACATCCATATATTTCTTAACCAGTTCTTTAGCGTTTTCCTTAGTAGCATTCGCAAAAGCACTTCCAAATTCTCTTATTAAACTCAAGTCCGGTTTTTCCTCGTTGGTTTTGAGAGCATCAATAAATGCCTTGTCAGACTGAACTACCCCTGTGGGTTTCACAGGCCACACTTCTTTGTAAATATCGCCTTTTCCATTTTTGTAAAAGTACTCGGCAAAACGGTTGTCGATTTCTTCGGTAAGTCCGAAAAGCCCCCATAGCTGACCATTGACCAGCAACCTGGCATTCACCGACCTTGGAGCAGGTACGCCCATTTCGGCAAAGAGCCAATAACCAAGCCGCTCTCTTAGCTGTGATTTGTCGTAGTTTTGGCTATGAAACTGCAATTTGTTCAAATCATAAAACCTTTCTTTTCTCCCTTCCCAGTTGATTTTAACCTGCATACTTAGCTTGATGCAGGTTTTAAAACCGGAAGGCTTGGTCCAATCTGGGTTTGATAAGCAACCGGCATAAGCACCTATTGAGCCTTTGTACCTTACTCCTACCGGGCTGATGGTATCTCCCTCAAACACAAGTGCGGCTTTTACATATTCTTCTTTAGCAGGATCGGCATTGAGTTTTGACAGATCTTCATCATTAAATATTAATTGATAGGTTTTGACAGAATCCTGATTATAAATGTATTCCGAGCCCATGGATAAGTATTTTTCGGTGCCTTTTGGAATAATGTTGGGGACTTTCTCTTTGGCAATATAAATTGGTTCTTCTTTTTCAGGAATGTCTTTTGAGCAGGAAATGATGGTCAATCCAAAAATTGAAGTGATTAAGAACTTTTTAATATATACCCGTTTCATTTAAAGAAATAAATAACCCTCAGAAAATTTAAATTTTCCGAATAAGAACTTATGGTTGAATAATTTATCTGATATTTTATCTTTTAAAATATCGTTATGCAAATATAGGTTTTTTGTAAAGAGAAATAGTGATAATAAAAGTCACCAAGAAAAATAATCTCAATCCTTGTAATCTCAAATGACTGTTGGTTATTTACTCAGGCATAATATTTATGCTAAAAAACCATATACTAATCTCTTCATAGAATTTTTATCTCCACCCGACGATTCAGTTGTTTTGAATAATCATCTCTTTTCTCAGTAAGAATTTTTAAATGACTATAACCTTTAATTGTAATCTTTGAGGCCGATATACCACCATCCACCAGAAAATTTTTTATTAATTTTGCTCTGGCAATACTTAAAGTTCTATTCTTTTCAAATTCTCCAATTCTATCTGTATGGCCTTCTATTTTAATGGAATTTGAATTTTGCAAAGCCGACTGATATTTAGAGAAAAATTCCTTTAAATATTCTTCGGATTCCGGAATTAACTTTGCCCTGCTTTCAAAGAAATAAAAAACATTTTCTTTCTCCATTTTATAATTCAAAATTTGACTATCTTCATTGGAGCTGTATTTCTGAACTTTGCTAATCTGTCCCTCTGCCGGGTTTGTCGCTTCAATGCCCTTGATATACCAGGTACTTTTTTTAAAAATTAGCGAATCAATAAAATTCCCTTCGATAAAATCAAATCTCTCCAGTCCTTCAGGCAATCTTTCAAAGAACAATTTAAATGAAACTGATTCGTAAGTTGATAATGTTAACCTTCCGGATGAACAATAGGGTATACCGGTTGCACGTAACATTTCAAATCTTTTATTCTGGGTTGAATCCAGTAAATATGACCTATCTCTGATGCAAACGTTTATTTTTGAAGGATTCAATCCAAAAACTTCCGTTAAAAGATTAGAGTTTTTCTTTTTATTAAAACTAAATTTCAATTCGAGTGTGGTTGTAAGGTTATCATGAATAACCTTTTCCAACGACAATTCTTCAGAATTTTTTATCTGGAAATTGGGTTTTAAAGTCATCCATTGAGAAAATGCAGAAATTTTTGTTAGTAACAAAAAGGCTAAAAGCTTGATATTCATCTATTTATTTTCTACTAAAACGAAAAAAAATCGATTATACATATTATTAGAAAAAAAATACCTGTCAGTTTGTGGCAGGTATTTTCAGAAGTTTTCGAATACTTAATTGATCAATCCAGATTAAGAATTATTTTTTTCGTGAAAACCTGATTTTTCCCTTTTGCTTTTATCATCATAAGACCTGAGGTTTTCCTACCAACTGTTATTTGATATTCATTGTTGCCTATTTTCGAAATGAAACCAGAAATAAGCCTACCATTTATATCCCTTAATTCAATTTTAGGCTCTGTAATATTGGAAAATACATGTATCATATTACCTTTTACCGGATTTTCCACATCAAAATAATCACCATCAAAAGTAAAATTCTCTGAAATTATTTTTGAATATTTTTGAGTACCGTCCAGATCATTGAGCTGAAGTCGATAATAATTTAATCCTTCTGATGGCTTTTCATCAACAAAAGTGTAAGCCATTGATTCATTATTAAAATCAACACGTCCCAAAGTTTCAAAAGATTTGGAGTCAGAAGATTTCTGTATTTTAAAAAAGTCAAAATTACTGGCTTCAGATGCATTCCATTTTAAATATATTTGATTAGCTCGTGATATCGCCTCAAATGAGGTTATTTTTACGGGGAAAGGTGTACCAGCTGTAGAATAATTACAATTTACAGAGGCATTATATGTTCCCGCATTAGCACATTGCGAATCCGGATTATTTCCTGAAGTATTTACATCACAAAACTTGAGGTTTGTTCCAAAATAAGAACCTCCACATTGAATATTTGTAAAACCATTTTCAACCCTTATCCAGCCTTCGGTACCAGATATGTTCTTGGAAATTGTAAGATCTCCGCCTTTTATCTCCATGGTTCCGTTATTAGTCATATTTCCACCAATACTTGCCCCGCTTTGTACTATAATATCACCTGAAGAACCATTTATCATGGGGAGATTCTTGTCGGTAACTCTCAAAGAATTCACTTCTATTAATCCGTTATTGGTCAGTCCGCCATGATTATAATACTCAGTAGTTACGTTAACATAAGCGTTATTATTAAGCGTTGCCTCTGCATTCTCAAATTTGTTGAAGTATATGCTTCCACTATTATTGATGGTAGGCCCTGATTGAATTAAAAACAAAGACGTACTGGTAGCATTTATTGTTCCGCCAGTTTCATTATTAAATTGGGTAGTTTGTCCGCCGTTTTGGGCAAATGAAATTTGGTTGGAAGAAGTAAAATTAAAGGTTCCTCCATTTTTATTATTGAGAATAAATGTACCCTGGCCACCCGTCATTGAGGTATTAGTAGTACCATAATTGTTTATGGTCCAGCCTTGATTGGCACTCATATTATCCCAGGTAAAAGTCACTCCGGTCGCCACACAAATCGTTCCGTTTCCACCATTGATATTGGGATTATTTAGGTTAGCATTTACACATAAAATCTCGCCTGAATTTACATTGAAATTAGTAGAACCCGAACCCGAGTACACATAAGTACAAGTGGTACACTGAGAATAGCCACTGAGAGCAATTAAAGTTAAAAGTACGATAAGATTTTTTTTCATGATATTTTATTAAGGAGTGTATTTATTTCCACCAAAATCAGAAATTGACCCGGTCTTTAAAGTTAAAGAACTAATTTTACCAATAACTTTTAACTGTGGTTTCAGATATTTAGCTTTGATTAATAATCTTGTATTCACGTTGTTACATTTTCTTTCCCAAGTTATTTCAAAAATTGAGCCAGAAAATTTTTTTTCTAAAATTCCATCTGAATCATTTTTTTTGTTTGGATAGATATACTCTTTTGCTAAATAAATTATTCGAAACATTAGACTCTTTATATTTTTTCTCAGGGTCAATCTCTATTTCAAGTACATAGAACCCTGGTTTTAATCGTTTTGGTAATTTAAGATATTGACCTTCATACATATATCCATAGGTATCATACCCCCCAACACTGATACCCTGATGATCAAATTTGCAATCAGTAAATTCTCCAAAACCATAATTGATCAAATTTGCCTTTGAATAGTTTTTCCCGTTGGTAAAGCATAAACTATCGTAAGGATTATTACAAATCCCTGTATCAAAAAGACAATAACTGATTTTTCTGCCCTCAGATATTATTTTCCTTTTTGATTTTTTTTCCTTGTAAAGCCGAAATTCAACCCAGTCATCTACATGGTAATGATTATGACCGGGTTTTCTGTCAAAATAATTGGTACCTGCATTGATATCTTCATGAACAATTTTATGGGTAGAATCTAATCTATAAATCCTTTGTACCAAATTTTGTCTTGGGTCTTCACCATTTTCACATTTTGTATCAAAATCAACCTCTTTTTCACCACAATACCACTTATTTAATCCAAATATTTCCATTGGACCTGTTCCAATATTTGCTATAGTTGCCGCAAATCTGATCTGACCGGGATAATCGGGGTGATTCCAGGGAAATTCTTCAATTTGAGCATTTGTAAAAGATTCAAGCATAACCAAATCAGGAAGTAACTGACATGGAGACATTCCATCAGGGCAATTACAGGCTGAAGGGTTAGCCTCAGAACATGGAGGATTACCATAACCAGGATTGGGATTGTTTTCAAATGTCAAACTAAAATAATTGAGACTTCCAGTCATTGTGGCCCTTAAATCTGTTACTATTATTTTCCAAAGGCCATTAGGATTTTGGTTATTATTAATCAACTCCATCCTTCCATCTGGAATGTACTCGCCTGTATATGGATATTTACCCTGGTGAATGTATCCAGAAAAGCCGAATGTGCTAAAACAAGTATTAAAATATAAATCAGATTCTTCGCCTCCATTTCTGTTGGTAAGCCATGTTCTGGTACCATCCGGAGCGAGAAGTTCGATTTTTAAATCCGAAATTCTTTCATGACTTATGTTTATACAAACTTTTGACAATCCAAACTGCGGATTAATGGAATTTACCGGTAGAGAAATCCTGGTAGAAAATGTGTCAGGTTTTATTTCATTTCTATAATCATCAATCAAACCTCCTTCACTAAGAAAAACTTGGGCAGTGGCAATTGAATTACTTAAAAAAAATATAATTAGGAAAAAAATTGTTCGCATAAAAAAATATAATTGAGTAAACTCTCAAATTTAGTACATCTATATTTAGTATTCCAATGATATACCTTATATAGTCAATTATATTGTTTTTTATTTAAGATTACTTAAAAGGCCTTATCATTTTAATTCCAAATCAAGTTTCTGCCATTATTCCGGAAAGCATAAAGTTCTTAAATGTTTTTTTTAAGAGAACCCTGATTCCCCCTACTTCAATATTAAACAAACTGCCCGATTAAAAAAAAACACCCACTCTCTCAAGCAGGTGTATCAATATTTTTGAAGCATAAAATAGTATTAATAGTCTCCGCTGGCACCACCACCACTTCCGCTACCTCCGCCAAAGCCGCCAAAGCCGCCGCCGCTATCACCGCCACCCCAGGAGCTACCTCCTCCCCATGAGCTGCCACCACCCCATGAGCCAGTATTACGCCCCCAGCTGGTGTAAGTAGTAAATGGTGAGCCAGTGCCATGGTTTCCGCCGCCTTTATTATTTTTTCCTATTTTATAAAAAATCCAGATTACAAAAATAACAATAGCAAGCATGATTAACAATCCTACCAATGCATCTCCTTCTTCTTCGGGCTCTGCCTGATACTCTCCCGCTGCATATTTGAAAATCTCGGTGGTACCATTGTCAAGGCCTTCGAAATATTTCATTTCCTTAAACTTGGGGCCAATCACATTGCTGATAATTCTTTTTGCATAAATATCAGGTAATACGCCTTCCATGCCATCGCCGGTTTGAATGGCAATTTTTCTGTCACCAGGAACCCACAGTAGTACTACGCCGTTGTTTTTACCTTTTTGACCCACGCCCCAATCTCTTAATATCTTAAGAGCCACATCGGGTGCTTCATAAGGCTGTACAGACTTCAGGATCACGATTGTAACCTGCGATGAGGTTGAATCATTATAAGCAACTAGTTTTTGCTCAAGCTGCTGTATCTGGGCATCACTCAGAAGCCCTCCAACAAAGTCATTAACCAACCTTGGGGGATTGGGTGACTTGGGGATTTCCTGTGCCCATAAATCAGTAACAAAAAATAATGTTATAAAAAACAGAAGAAATTTTCTTTTCATGGTCAATGTCCGATGCTTAGATCATCAGATATTTCATTTTTATCGGTACTCTGATAAGGAAAAAACTCTCTTAGCTTAATTCCAGCTTCTTTGATTCCTGCAATAAGCCCATTTTCGAAATCCCCTTTTTTAAAATAATCTCTCAAAAGTCCTACGGTCGAATTCCAGAAATCGGCTCCAACTTTATCATTGATACCTTTGTCGCCCAAAACTGCAAATTTTCGATCTTCATAGGCAAGATAAAACAGCACGCCGTTTCTGTTGGCAGTCTTATGCAAATGCAAATATTCAAATATTTGTCCGGCTCTTTCCATTGGGCTTTCGTGCTTACAATTGCTTTCGATATGCACTTTTATTTCGCCAGAGGTATTGGTTTCGGCATCTTTTATAGCCTCAATAACTTTTGTCTGCTGGGTTTCGCTGAGTATAAACATAAAAGTAAGCCCGCTTTCACGGGCTCTGAATGATTATTTTTTGAAATCAAAATTTACATCAGGAGCAGTCTGGGCTTTTTCAGAAGCCTCAAAGAATGCCTTGGCAGCAAATCCAAAGATGTTGGCCATGATATTATTTGGGAATGATCTTACCGAAAGGTTGTATTCGCCAACAACCTGGTTAAAGTCATTTCTTGCTACTGCTATCCGGTTTTCAGTGCCTTCAATCTGAGCCTGTAGTTCGAGGAAGTTTTGATTGGCTTTAAGATTGGGGTATTGCTCTACTGCTACCAACAGTCGACTCAATGAGCCACTTAACTGATCCTGAGCAGCCTGAAACTTGGCCATATTTTCAGGAGTAAGGTCTTTGGCATCAAATTTAATTTGTGTTGCTGAAGCACGGGCGTCAATCACTGCGGTAAGAGTACTTTTTTCAAAGTCGGCAGCTCCCTGAACGGTTTTTACCAAGTTGGCAATGAGGTCTGACCTACGTTGATACTGTGTCTGTACTTTTGCCCATTTTTCCTGTACTGCGTTGTCTTTACCAACCAATCCGTTGTATGAATTACAACCATACATACCAAGAATGGCCAAAACTGCTACGATTATTAACGTTCCTTTTTTCATTTTAAAGAGGTTTTATTAAATTTTTCCTAAAATTATAAAAACAATTGAATCTTAAAAAAATTATTATTTATGAATGATAAACTCACCTGTTGAATGGCAATTTTTACCATCTCTTATTTTTAGGGATTGCTTTGGAAGGATAATCGATACCGGAAGTAACAATATTTTCCAAGGGAGCGATATTTATAAGGTCACTTGCAGCTATTTCTGATAGCTGAGGTAACCAGTATTTGATAAATTCAGCTTCGGGGTCATATTTTTTTGCCTGCCCTATTGGATTGAAATATCTGTCATGACGGGGATCGGTACCAATACCGGCAATATAGTTCCAGTTACCCCAGTTGCTACATACTTCATAGTCAATCAACTGGCTTTCAAAATACATAGCACCCCACCACCATTCCAGATTGAGGTCTTTGGTAAAAAAACTGGCCACCAATTGCCTTCCACGATTTGAGATATAGCCGGTGGTTTTCAGCTCAACCATCACCGCATCTATGATAGGAACCCCGGTGCGACCCTCCATCCACATTTTGAAGTGCTCTTTGTTACGTTTCCAGGTTTTTATGAGATCATGTTTTATCCCGCACCGTTTAAACATCCTGATTCCAAACTTCAAGGCAATAAAATAAAAGTAATCTTTCCACAATAACTCGAAAATCAGCCAATAGGTCGATTCATTCTGGACCCTTTCAGCTTCATATTTTTTTACCTGAAAGTAAACCGTTCTGGGCGAAATACATCCAAGGCTCAGATAGGGAGACAATTTGGAAGAATAATCTTTTCCCAGCATTTGATTCCGGGTTTCCTTGTAAGTTTTCAAAAGGTCTTTTTCCCAGATAAATTCATTCAGGCGGCAAAGAGCTTGATTTTCTCCACCAATAAATTGGTTCAGGTCTTTTTGGTCAGGCGTAAAATCATTGAAGCCGAGATCATGCAATGTGGGAACTTCGGTTTTTTCCAAGCCAGCCGGAGACTCAATTTTTTCCGGTACAGGTAATTCTTCTCGTACCCGCCAGGCATTTTCTACTTTTTTTCTGAAATCAGTAAAAACATCGGGTACAAAATGAATCTGAAACGGCAAATCTCTCACATGAATGAGGGTGTTGGACCAAAAAAAATCAATTTCAATATTTTGAGTTTTAAGTTTTTGGTAAAGAGCAGACTCCACGTTGGTTTCTTCCTGGGTTACTTCCTTGGAAGCAATCACTTTTTCCACTTCAAAATCTACCGCAATTTTGAAAAGCTCCTGCTCAGGAATTCCAAATTTTACGACAAGGTCAGAGCCCAATTGCTTAAGGTTATTTTTTAATTCTGCGAGTGATTCCAAAAGGAATTTTGCTCTAAAAACGCCTGTCCGGTTAAATCCCAAACCACTGGGGCCGAAAAGTCTTTGGTCGATAACATAAACCGGTACTACTTTTCCCTCTGATGTAGCCTGTAGAAGTGCCTGATTATCTCTTACCCTAAGGTCATTTCTAAACCAAAACAATATATTACCCATGTAGTTTTGAGAAGTTTTTTTTTTACAAAAATGACCAAAGGAATCCAAATCAAAAACAAAAACACCTATTAATCTAATAAGTTTTAATGAGAAAAAAATTATTATGAATAATATGATTACAAAATTGAAGGAAATTATAATTTTTTAAAGAAATAATAAGTACATGACAAATCGCTCATATACCCAAATAACTCCACTTAACAATTAATTAATATACCTTAATCTATAAAAAACTGTAATATTTCAAGTTATGGATGAGTTGTAAAAATTCGACTTTTTTTAATATAATTTTTAATTTAATTTTGTAATGTTTAATTTCAAAGTCGAATTACAAACGTAATTAACAAATTAACCCCAAATTTTTATTTTATGAATCAAAAAACTACTTTTTTGAGGCTTTTGAGTGTTCTATTCATTGGCCTTACGTTTGCGATTAATGTAAATGCACAGGTTACTTCCGCTGCCATCAATGGTAGTGTAGTTGACAGCAAAGGCGAAGCCCTTCCCGGTGCTACAGTAGTTGCAATTCACGAACCGTCGGGCACCAAATATGGTGGAGTAACCAACACTTCGGGTCGTTATGTTTTCCCTAATGTTAGAGTAGGTGGTCCTTTCAAAGTTACGGTAAGCTTTGTTGGATTCAAGGAAGAAACCAAATCAGGAATTATTACTAGCCTGGGATCAACTTCAAACATTGATTTTAAACTTTCGGAAACGGGTACTACTTTGGATGAAATTCAGGTTACCGCCCAAAGGAGTGACTTGTTTAGTTCTGATCGCACCGGAGCATCAACTACACTTGGCAAACAAGCTCTGACTTCATTGCCAACGATTGGTAGTCGCTCAATTAATGATTTTACCAAATACAATCCTCAAGGTAATGGTAGATCATTTGGCGGTTCTGATAGTCGTCTAAATAACTTTACTATTGACGGATCTGTTTTTAACAATGGCTTTGGTTTAGGTTCAGATGCACAAGCCGGTGGACGTACCAACTCTACTGCTATTTCTCTTGATGCTATTGAGGAAGTTCAGGTTAACGTTGCTCCCTTCGACGTACGTCAATCAGGTTTTGTTGGTGCCGGTTTAAATGCCGTTACTCGTTCAGGAACCAACGACATTCAGGGTTCAGCTTATTTCAGTACCCGTAACAACTCTAAAACCTTTGTTGGAACAACTGCCCGTGAATTTCCTGTTACAGTAGGAAAATTTGATGAGAAAATCATAGGTTTCCGTTTGGGAGGACCAATTCTGAAAAATAAACTATTCTTCTTTGTGAACGGTGAATTCCAGGACAGAACATCTCCGGCTCACGCTTTTGTTGCCAAAGGTTCATCTGTAGCAGGAAATGCTACAAGAGTAGAAAAATCAGATATTGATGCTTTAAGTAGCTTCATGAAAACAAAGTTTGGATATGAAACTGGTCCTTACGAAGGATTCGATGACCAAACCACATCTGATAAATTCCTTGCTCGTTTGGATTATAACCTTAACGATAACAATAAGGTTACACTTCGTTATACCTTCCATAATTCACAAGATTACGTTACAATTAGTAACTCTTCTTCTGCCGGATTTGGAAACCGTATAACTGCCAACTCTTTGTCTTTCCAAAATTCAGGATATTTTATTCAGGATAACACCCGCTCGATTGTGGCTGAATTAAACTCAACTTTGGGTGGAAATGCTGCAAATAACCTGATTGTTGGTTACGACAAACAAATCGAAGACCGTGCTTATGCCGGTGCTATGTTCCCTACTGTGGATATTTTGAACAATAACCAAACCTATATCTCAGTAGGTTTTGATCCATTTACACCAAGTAATAAATTGAATTATGGAACTTTCCATATTACTGACAATTATACTTTGTTTAAAGGAAAACATACTTTCACTTTTGGTGGACATTATGAAAATTATAAATCAAATAACCTGTTCTATCCTGCTTCAAATGGTGTTTGGGTTTATAACTCACTTGATGATTTCTATAAATCAGCAAATGGAGACAATAGTGTTGTAGTTCCATTGTTCCAATACAGGTATTCTGCACTTGAAGGCGGTGCCGAGCCAATGCAAGTTTTGAAAGTTAATAAATTTGATATCTATGGACAAGATGATTTTCAGGTATCAAACAAACTTAAATTGATGTATGGCTTAAGGGCAGGCTTGGTTGCATTTGGAAATACTGCACTTGAAAATAAAGTAATAAGTGGTCAAACTTATAAGGATATTGAGAAACAAGCTTATCAAATTAATACAGGAACACTTCCTGCTCCTAAAATTCTTTGGGAGCCAAGAATTGGTTTCAATTATGATGTTACAGGCAAAAAAGAAACTCAGCTCCGTGGTGGTACCGGAATTTTCACAGGACGTCCTCCTTACGTTTTTGTTTCCAACCAAATCGGAAACAATGGTATTCTAACAGGATTCCTGGAAGCAAGAAATACTACCGCTTATCCTTTTACTGCTGATGCATCTAAATTTACTCCGGCAACCCCTACACTTCCTTCTACATTTGATATTGCAGCCACTGATGCGGGTTATAAATTCCCTCAGGTTTGGAAAAGCAATATTGCTGTTGACCAAAAATTACCATTTGGTTTAGTGGGATCGGTAGATGTAATGTTTAATAAATTTTTGAATGCCGTTCGTTATTTCGATGCCAACCTTGAGCCAGCAACAGCTAAGTTTGTCGGTCCTGACAGTCGCGACAGATTCCCTGGTTCAGGCTTAACAGGCTCTAACCTTACCAACGCATTAAGAATCAATGATAATGTAAGCCGTGCAGCGGTTATGACTACAACCAATGAAGGATACAACACTTCATTTACATTTAAGCTTGAAAAACCATGGACTAAAGGATTCTACGGTATGATTGCCTATACAAAAGCCGTAACTAAAGACCTGATGTCTGCAGGATCAATTGCCTCTGGTTCTTGGACTGGTGCAAGAAGTATTAATGGTAATAATAACTTACCTCTTGCTTATGGTGACTATGATATTCCTCATCGTGTAGTAGGTGCTTTAAGTTACAGAATTAATTATGGTGGACCTTTTGGTGGTGCATCACAAGTTTCAATTGGTTATGTTGGTGGCACTGGTACTGGTCGTTACTCTTATACTATTTCAGGAGACATGAATGGAGACGGTGTTGCTGGAAACGAACTATTGTTTGTACCAAACAAAGCTTCTGACTTAACATTTGTAAATGCAACTTATGGTGGTGTAACTTTCACTCCTGAACAACAAGCAACTGCATTTGATAAGTTTATTGACCAGGATCCTTATTTGAGTAAAATGAGAGGGAAATATGTTGAAAGAAATGGTGCAATTCTACCTTGGTTAAATCAATATGACCTTTCGTTTATTCAGGAATTCTTTGTAAAAACTGGCGGAAAGAAAAATACAATTCAAATTCGTGCAGATATTCAGAATTTTGCTAATCTATTGAATAACAAATGGGGTGTTGGACAATTTGTAAGTAATACATCTCCATTGGTTTACAATAGTGTAACTTCTGACGGAACGCCACGTTACAGATTGAATTCTCAAACTACACGTACTCTAAACACTGATGGAACTGTTAAAACTACTACTGAATTATTGAAAGATACTTTCCAGTACAGAACAGGTACTTCTGATGTTTGGAATGGTATGTTAACCTTAAGATATATTTTCGATTAATATTTAGTTGATATATTATTTTTAAGCATAAAATCCTGCTCCATACTGAGCAGGATTTTTTTTTAGATTTGCAAAAGGATTAACTATATTTTTTTAAAAAAATGAACAAAGATCTGATTTTGAGAGAGAATCTGGCTCTGCAAAGAACCACCCTGGCCAATCAGTCAACCTTCCTGGCATTCCTGAGAACTTCGCTCTATTTTTCTCTGGCAGGACTAAGTCTGGAAAATCTTTTGAAAATCAAATATCATGGTAAAGTACAGATACTGATGTTTGGCATTTCTGTTTTCATTTTCATCTATGGCATTAGCAACTATTTTATCCATAAGAATAGAATAAAACGCAGCGAAATACATATCGGAAATTATAAAGAAGATTATGAATCTTGACCTAAAAGGAAAAAACGCTTTCATAGGGGGCAGCTCAAAAGGAATAGGCTGGGCATCGGCTGTAGAACTGGCTCTACTCGGAGCCAATGTAACACTGGTCTCCAGAAATGAAGACGTACTCAGAGAAAAACTTAATCAATTGCCCAATAATGGGAGCCAAAACCACGATTATTTGGTTTTAGACTATTGTGATCTGGAAATATTCAGAGGAAAAATTAATAAGGTCACTAAAACCTACCATATTCTCGTAAATAACACCGGTGGACCTACCGGAGGCAATGTATTGGATGAGCCTACGGAAAAATTTGAACAGGTATTCAGACAACATCTTGAAACTTCACAAATTCTGGCTCAAAAGTTTGTCCCAGATATGCAAGAGGAGGGTTTTGGAAGAATTGTTAATATCATTTCGGTTTCGGTGAAGCAGCCCATCATTGGGTTGGGTGTATCAAATACCATTAGATATGCTGTTGCATCATGGGCAAAAACACTTTCCAAGGAAATTGCATCAAGTGGCATTACCATTAACAATGTATTACCAGGCTATACCCTCACTGACCGGATGGAAGAGGTTTTTAATCAAAAAGCAAAATCGACAGGCGTTTCGAAAGAAGGGATAACTCAAGAAATAATAAAATCAATACCCACAGGAAAAATTGCTTTACCCGAGGAGGTTGGTGCTGCGGTAGCGTTTTTGTGTAGCCCGGCAGCTGCATCAATTAACGGAATCAACTTACCTGTAGATGGAGGCATGAGCATGAGTCTTTGATTTTTACCAATCAATTCAAACTTTTTGAAGTATTTAATCGTTCAACATAAAAACAAACCTTTAAAAAAAATGAAGAAATTTTTATTATTGGCCGCAATGGCTGTGTCTGGATTCGCATTTTCTCAAGGAATCAAAACCCCTGCTCCCAGCCCGGGACAAACCATCAAACAAGATTTCGCCCTTTCGAGCATCGAGATTAACTATTCAAGACCAGCTGCTAAAGGAAGGAAAATTTTCGGTGACCTTGTACCTTACGGTAAAATGTGGAGAACCGGAGCCAATGGCCAGACTACCATTACTTTTGGTGAAGATGTGACTGTTGGTGGAAAAGCTGTAAAAGCCGGAAAATATTCGATTTTAAGTATTCCCGGTGAAAAAGAATGGGAAATTATCCTTGCCAAACCTGAGACAAGCGTTTTCAACTACAAAGCTGAAAACGAGGTTACAAGATTTAAAACCGCAGCTATTGCAATGCCATTTGCAGTTGAGAATTTCATGATTTTGTTTGGTGCTCAAACTTCAAATTCGGTAAATATTAGCCTTGTTTGGGAAAAAACTGAGGTTGAGTTCTCAGTAGTGGCTGACATCGATACCAAAATCATGGCTGACATTGACAAAGCTATGAATGTAGATAGCAAACCCTATTTCCAGGCGGCGTCTTATTATTTTGACAATGGTAAAGATATGAAAAAAGCTTTGGAATGGGCCAATAAAGCGGTTGATGCCCAACCGGACGCTTATTGGGTTTCACACCTTAAAGCAAAAATACAGGCCAAAACCGGTGACAAAGCAGGGGCAATTGCCACAGCTCAAAAATCTATGGAAATGGCTAAAAAAGGAAACAATCCTGATTATGTTGCTCTAAATGAGAAACTTATAAGCTCTTTGAAATAATATTTTTTGAAGAAAGTTTGACACCCGGCAAACGTCGGGTGTTTTTTTTATATTTCATTTAATCGGTATTGTGATTATTGCTTTGGTACCTACCGGATTTTTATGAGCATCGTACATATCCTCAAAGTTAATCTCGGTGGTTTTACTGAGGTTTTTGGCGAAATTCTGAAGGCGTTCCTTGGTCAATTTTAATCCGATAGAAGTTTGCTTTGACACTTTCGAATCTTTGATTTTTTGGGCCAGTTCCCGTCCAATCCCGTTATCAATAATTTCAAATCTCACACCCGAATCGTCAGTTTTCTGAATATTAATTTTCAGGTTCTTGTCCCCTTTTTTATTGGAAAGCCCATGCCAGATGGCATTTTCGATAAAAGGTTGAAGAATAAGCGAAGGTATTTTTATTTCTTCAGGATATATTCCATCTTCAATCACCACCTCGTAATTTATTTTTTCTGTAAACCTGATATTCTCAATATTAAGATATAGCTCCATCGTTTCTAGCTCCTCTTTCAGCGTTATTTCCTTTTCCTGAGAATTGCTCAAAATGGTACGGATAAGCTTCGAAAACTTGTTGAGATAATACACCGCAGTCTCTTTTTCATTGTTGATTATGAACAACTTAATAGAGTTTAAAGAGTTAAACAAAAAATGAGGGTTCATCTGTGACCTTAGCATTTGTTGCTCCAGCATAAGCACTTTCTTTTCATTTTTCAGCTGATACTGCCTGTACCAAATCAGAAACAAAACACCAAGTAAAGCAAATAAAATGGCCGCAAAGACCATAATACGCTGGTTGTCACGGAGTTTGTATTTTACCAATTCATTTTCTTTCTCCAGAAGCCTGATTTGGTTCTCTTTCTTTTCACTATCATATTTCAGGATAAGCTCCTGTGTATATCGCAAATTTTCTTCATTCAATACTTTTTCACCATATTGTTGTTTCAACTTCATGTTGAGCAGGGCATTTTTGTAGTCGCCCATGGCCTCATACAGATTTGACAGATGCTCATACGCCTCAGAGGTAGAGGATTTGAAATCATTTTCTATAGAATAATACAGCCCCATTCTGAGGTTTTTTTCGGCATCCGAATAATTTTTGAGCTTAGTTTGTGCCCAACCGGAATTAATCCTGGCCAAAGTCATGTAATATTTATCGCCAAGCTCTTCTGACTGAATGATAGTAGGTTGAATATACCTGAGGCCCTCAGCTGCTTTATTTTGTTTGATCAACACCTGACCAATGGAGTTATTACAAATTATTTTGCCCAAAGCCGAATTAATTTCATTATTATAGCTCAATGAAGCTTTATAATTTTTCAATGCATCAGGCAGATTATTCTGTGCTTCGGCAATAATACCGAGATTCTGATAATTTATGGCCAAGCCGAGTTTATTACCCAGTTTTTGCTCGATACCCAATGACTTCTCAAATTGCTTCAAAGCCAGATCGTATTGTTTTAGGGATAAATATATATTCCCGATGCTATTTTGCGATATGGCAATACTCCGCAGTATGCTTTCCGATTTCGGGTTGATTTTTTCGGCATGGCTCAGGGCCAGTTTATGATTATCCAGTGCCAGACGCACCTCATCCATGCGTCGGTAGGTAACGCCCAGCATGTTTAGAGCATAAATATAGAGGTCGGTATTTCCGATCTTTTGGGCTTCTATGATAGCTCTCTGAAGAAAACTTAAGGAAGATTTATAGTCTGACTTGTTTCTGGCATTGATACCTTTCTGGGTTAAAGCATAGATTTTACCTTCCAAAAAGTCATTTTGATCTGACAGCTGATTGATTACTAAGGTATCTTTTTTAAAATCTCTGAGGTAAGTATCGATTTTCAGATAATCGAGGTTCTTATCAGTTTTTAGGGTTGTAAGTACTTTCTCAACCTGCAATGACTGTGCATTTCCCAAAAACACAGAAAAAACTAATAAAGTAGTCAGGATTCTTCTTATCATTTTTCAATAAAGAGGTTTTTCTTATTACGCGAAACCGGAATGTGCTTGCCATTGGTTAATACCAGATATCCTTCATTTTTTTGGTATTCTCTGACTTTATTAAGATTTACAACAAACGAATTATGAACCCTGTAAAAAATACTTTTAGGCAATTTTTCCTCTATATTTTTTAGGATTTGGGTTAAAAACAGTTTTTGACCATTATCAAGAAATACGTTGCAGTAATTTCCATCGCTTTCGCAATAAAGGATTTCGTGGGGTTCGAGAAAATAGATTTTCCCGTCGCAGGAAATGTTTATTTTCTTTTGTGTGGGGATCTGCGAATTATTCATATTGATCAGCATCTCCTCCAAAATATCCTTTATGTTGTTGCTTGACTTTTGATTTTCAATTTTGTCAACCGCCTTTTTGAGGTCATCAGAATCAATTGGTTTTAAGAGGTAATCGATAGCCCTTTGCTTGAGAGCCTGAATGCCGTACTGGTCGTAAGCGGTAGTGATAATTACTTCAAAATCTCTTTTTGGGAAAAAATCCAGAAACCTGAAACCATCCATCTGGGGCATGTCAATATCCAGAAAAATACAGTCGATATCATGGGACAATATAAAATCCCGGGCATCAAAAGGATTTTCAAAAGTAGCCAAAACATTTACTGAAGGGCAAAAACTCTTAATTTCCCATTCCAGGCTTTGTATGGCCTTAGCTTCATCGTCAAGGATTACAACATTTATCATAATGGCAGAAAATATCTCTATAAAACTATGGAATAATTAACAATAATGACCTTTAATTGTATGATTTGTATTTAATTTCTAACAAAAAGCCGGAAAAGCATTATGGTTGGAAAAAAAAAGAGTGAAACCATTTCTGACTTCACTCTGATTTACTAAACTATCGTTTGCTTATTTTTTCTTTCTGTGTACTTTAATCATGTCGGCGTCGGCAAGGATACGGCCACAGTGCTCGCAGATGATGATTTTCTGCTTATCCATGATGTCAGCCTGACGCTGCGGAGGCACTACGTTGAAGCAACCGCCACAGGCACCTCTGTCAACAGCTACTACCGCAAGACCGTTTTTAGCACCGCCTCTGATACGCTGATAAGCCTTCAACAATCTTTCGTCAACTTTTTTAGCTTGTTTTTCTGATTGTTTCAAAAGTTTTTCTTCTTCTTCCTGGCTTTCAGTTACAAGTTTGTCAAGCTCCTGACGTTTTTGCTCCAACACATCCATGCGTTTGGCTTTGGCATCGTTGGTGTCGTCAATATCGGCCTGTTTCATCGCTATACGATAATCAGCCTCTCTGATTCTCTTGTCAGAAAGCTGGATTTCTAGCTCCTGCAGTTCAAGCTCTTTCGAGATGGCATCAAACTCACGGTTATTTCTAACGTTCATTTGCTGATCTTTATATTTCAAAATCAACTTATCAGCATCTTTTTTATTGGCCACATGTCTTTCAATTTCCTCTTTAAAGGTTTCGATTTCGGCCTGAAACTTCTGAACACGCGTCTCATATCCAATTACTTCGTCTTCAAGGTCTTTTACTTCTTCGGGCAAATCACCTCTCAATTTACGTAGCTGATCGAGTTTTGAATCAATATCTTGTAACTCCAAAAGGGTTATAAGTTTGTCTGCAATCGTAATTTCCATATATTTTGATATAAATAAAGACCTGTTTTAGCCTTTTTTAAAAATGATATTTAATTGGATTTGTATCTATTTCTGATAAATAGGACGCAAAATTACTAAATTTTTTTGAAATAATTTCTACTAATAAATCTTTTGTAAATTGTTCACTTTCAAAATGTCCGATATCTGCAATTACAATCTGATTATCGGCATCAAAAAACTCATGATATTTGTAATCGGCGGTCACGAAAACATCGGCACCGGCACCCTTTGCATCAGGAAAAAGAAAACTACCCACGCCCCCACAAACGGCTACTTTTTTGATGATTTTATTTGGTGGCCCAGCGTATCTGATCACCGACACTTTCATTTTCTCTTTCAGATATTTTAAAAAATCACCCAGTTCCATGGCTTCTTCCAAAACACCAATGCTACCTGAGCCAACTGCCTGATTTTCATTTTCCAGGGAAACCAAATAATAGGCAATCTCCTCATAAGGATGTGCCTTACGCATGGCGTCGAGTACTTTTGATTTGAGATTAGCCGGAAAAACCACCTCCACTTTGTGTTCTTCTACCTCTTCATAAATCCCCCGGTTCCCGATCACCGGATTGGCCGCCTTCTGAGGTCTGAAACTACCGATACCCTCCACTTTAAAACTGCAGTCGGAATAATTCCCGATATTGCCTGCCCCGGCAGCGTAGAGTGCGTTTTGAAGTGACCCTGTGTTTTCTCTCGGCACAAAAACCTCCAGTTTGTAAAGCGTATTTTCTTTTTTCCGGAGTACCGACACATTTTTAAGGCCCAGTCGCTCCGCTATTTTGGTATTGACACCTCCGGCCACATTGTCGAGGTTGGTATGGATGGCATAGATGGCGATATCATTTTTGATGGCCTTTATCACCAGGCGTTCTACATAATTTTTGCCATTAAGTTTTTTTAATCCTCTGAAAATCAAGGGGTGATGGGCCACTATCAGATTAGCTTTTTTCTGAATGGCCTCTTCCAGCACCTCGTCGGTGATATCCAATGTAACCAAAACAGCAGAAATTTCGGACGCAGGGTCACCGATGATCAAACCCGAATTGTCGTAATCTTCCTGAAAAGCCGTTGGAGCCAGAGATTCTAAATATGCTGTTAGTTCTTTGATTATCATTTTTTAAAGGATATAAATAAATACCGCAATTTAGTTATTATTTTGCGTTCAGACCTTAAGATTACGTTGAAAAACTACGGTGAGCTAAGGATTTATTAGCAAACTTAATTCCCAACAACAACTTTGGAGAATTGCCCATACTCGCGACTATGGCTCAGTCAAATTAAATCTTAAATAAATTTTTGTTAAGAAATAAAAATCGTATTTTTGATAACCTGATTCCACCTCCCGAAAATGGAATCCCAAAAACTAGTTCTACTAAAAAATAGAAAAATATGTCTGCCTTTAATATTTTTAATAAAAAAATGATTATGAGTGTTTTGGATAATTTTTCAATGGAATACAATTGAGATATTTGTCTACCTTTGAAAAGATGATAGACAAACATACATGTTAGCAGCAACACAATTGACCGACAACAATGGACAAACAGATTTTAAAAAATTTACTAAGTAATACAAAAGCACTTGAGGATGCGATGAAGTTTATTTATCGGACTTCAGACACGAACGACATTTTCCCTTTTAGTAACTATAAAACTTTTATGCGTAAATACAATGACATTGCATTAAAAGTATTGAATGAATTAAAGGAGGAAGTGATTTTTGATACTTATGACTTAGACAAAGTAAAAGATTGGGCTGACACTGTAAAACCGCAACAAAAAATGTATTTCGACACGGTGCTTGGTAATGTTGCTTTGTTACGTTCGACACTAGAGAACAAACTGGACATAAAAAATGAGGAAATAATAAATCTTAAGAATTTTTTGGGTTCAAGTCTTCGAAAGGCTATTCTCCACGACCCCGAGAATGAAACTTACATACAAGACACTATTGAGCAACTTTTAATTGGCAAAGGATTATCAAAAGGAATTGACTACGACAGAGAAGTCGGCAGACTAAAAGTCTCAATAAAGGAATATAAACCAGACTTCATTTTCTTAAAACTTGACTTAGCTTTGGAAATAAAATTATCAAAAACAAAACCTAAATCAAAAGAAATAGTTGATGAGATAAATGCGGACATCCAAGCTTATGGAAAAGGTTATAACCAATTATTGTTTCTAGTTTATGACATTGGTACCATTAGGGACGAAGACGAATTCAAAAACGATATTGACAATAAAGACAACATACAACTAATAGTAGTTAAACACTAAAGTGCTGCTGCTAACACGGGTTTTGCGTCAGGCGGGCTGACGTGCAAACTTGAAGTTTTGTGCTTCTTATAAACTTTAATAATAAATTCAAACTTTGTGCTCCGAAACCCGCCCGAACGCAAAGCCCGAAACCGTAAGCAGCAATTTGAATTAACCGCAACATCACTTGAAAAAGAAAATCCCTAATCTCATAAATGTTGACATACCCTACGGTGCTGAAAGTGTCGAAGCTTTTCATTTGATGACTATTCAAAATGACATTAAAAGCGGATATTCGATTTCTTACTACGACTTTGACCTTTATTGTGCAATTATCATCCGACTTTACGGTATTGATAAGCTGCCTGAAAATATTCGAAACTACTGCATGCAAGACGATAAGCTAAAAGACAACAGCTTATTTCAGAAGATTAGATTAATGAAGCAGCTAGGGAAAGTGTTTTCTGAAGAAGAAGTGAGTTTTTTTCAAGACCATCTTCGACGAAAGGTAAGGGAAAGGAAACAGATTTTGAGAGACGAAATAAAAAGAACAGGTATAAATCCACTTAAATTGACAGTGGGTAACTCGCCTTACTTAAGGCTATTATTGTCTATTGTTAGAGATTTTGATGATGAGTTGACACTTATTCATTGGTTTATTCCTGTAAAACTCACCTTTAAAAAATTCGTTCACATATATGTCAAACATGTTGAAGATACAAAGTTTTCAGAAGGGGCATTTAAAAACAGAACTTACTTTAATTATGAAACCGAAGAAATATTTACACTGTTAAAAGCTGTTTTAAGACAGCATGAAGAAGAAATTAAAGAACATCTGCTTTACATATCAATTGCTAATGAGAATAATCATCCAGAGTACAAAAATTTATACATGAATAATTGGATTTCATACAATGGTGACACCTTTGCTTTAGCAATCGACAACAATGGATACATAACAAAGTTTCATCAGAAAAACACTAAATAAGTTGTGTTGTTATGTCGAACTATAAACAACAGCTTACAATAACTAAGGCTGCGTTTGGCATGGAATTCCTAGAATGAAGCCAATACTTAACTTAGTCTTCAGTAACTTTTTTCCGCCTAAGATGATTGAAACATAATGACTTTAAGCAAGTTACACTTGTTACTTCATGAATTTTGAATAAAAATAGTACACCCCCTACTTCCCCTCCAAAATCACAATGGAATCGGTCAGAATGTCGATTTTTTTGTCTTTATAGAGGCCGCCAATCGCTTTTTTGAAGCTCTTTTTACTCATTTCCAATACTTCCATGATTTCGATGGGATCGGAGTGGTCTGAAAGGTGCAGGATTCCGTTGTTTTGCTTTAGTTTATCCAATATTTGCTGGGCTGCAGGTTCAATATACTTTTTGAAGCCGATGGGTTGAAGTGACACGTCAATTTTGCCATCTTCTCTGATATTTTTGATGAATCCTTTCAAATTATCTCCCCAGGCGATTCTCCGGAAAGTTTCGTTTTCAAAAACCAGACCTTTGTAAAGGTTATTTATCACCACATTGTGCCCCAAATCCGTTCTTTCAAATACCATCAAATCAACCTCCTGCCCTATTTCAAGGTCTTCAATCTGGTCATTCTTAAAAAACTTATTGACTTTTGCCGAAGCCACGAGGCGGTCGGTTTGGGTATCCAAATAAAGGTAAACTGGCACCCACTGGCCAGTTTTTAATTTATGATTTTGCTCTTTAAAAGGCACAAAAAGGTCTTTTTCCAGCCCCCAATCCAAAAAAGCACCTATGCCTGTCACGGCCACCACTTCGAGCACTGCAAACTGGTTGAGCAATATCAATGGCTTGAGATTGGTAGCGATCAGCCTGTCCTCCGAATCGCGGTAGATAAAGACTTCTATATCTTCACCTATTACGGCGTTTTCAGGAATGTATTTATGCGGCAAAAGTACGTCGTTGCCTTCGTCGTCGCCCAGATACATACCTACGCCCGTGCCGCGAAGGATTTTTAAGGTGTTATATTCTCCTACTTTCATAATTACCTATAAAATTAGGCATTTTGAAAGACAAAAAATAAGGATTTTGCTTATTTGGCGAAATTAGAAATGAAAAAGGCGGATATTCAGGAAATCAAAAGTAAAACAGAACCTCCCAGCGTGAGCCCCATCACGAGTTTCCTGAATAAACTTTCATTGATGACCCCTACGATTTTTTTTCCAATAAAAAAACCAATGACCAAACATGGAATCAGATACAAATCAACTGTAAATGTTTGAAAATTAATATTTTTCCAGACAAATATCTGAAAGGGTAATTTGAATAAATTTATTACTAAAAACAGCCAGGCTGCTGTGCCAATGAACTCGTTTTTGGGAAGTCCTGTGGCCAGAAAATAAATATTGGAAAATGCCCCCGCAAGGTTGCCAATCATCGTGGTAAACCCCGAAATCAAACCCATGCCATTGGAAAAAAAGCGGTTATGCGGAAATTGAGCCTTTTTATTCACCTCCATCCAAAGCAGGATTATGATAGTCAGCAATACAATCACGGTCATGATTTTCTTAAAAAGCCGGTCGTCGATGATTTGCCCAAGCCAAACGCCAAGCAAAATTCCAACAATTACACTCGGCAGCAGTTTCCAGAAATACTCCATTTTTATGTTCCGTTTATAATACCAAACTGCGAAAACATCTGCAACACAAAGCAGGGGCAAAACCACTCCGGTAGAGGTTTTTCCACCAAAAACCAATGCCATGATGGTTACATTGAGCATATCTATGCCCTTTATTCCGGCTTTCGACATGCCTATGATAGCCGCTCCAAGGCCCAAAAAGACCCATTGGTATATTTCAAAATTCATATTTTTGTAAAAATAAAAAAGTCGCCAAAGTTAAATCCTCGGGCGACTTTTTGTATAAAAACCGTTTAGCTTATTTTTTTCTGACAGAAACCGCAATTCTGCGATTTTGAGCTTTGCCCTCTTCTGTGTCATTTGAAGCCACAGGATGTTGGTCACCATAGCCTTCAGACTCAAGTCTGGCACCATCAATGCCCATTGCAACCAGTGCATCTTTTACAGCTTTAGCCCTGGAAGTTGACAATTCCAGGTTTGAAGCTGAATTGCCGGTATTGTCGGTATATCCACCGATTTTAATGCCTACAGCCGGGAATGCCTTCAAGATCTCAGCGATGTTTTTCACTTCATTTACAGAATTAGAATCCAATTCAGATCCTCCGGAAACGAAATTCAAATCTTTGAAATTAAACCAGTTGTCTTTTCCGGCAACTTTGCTTTCATCTTCAATAAAACCAATAAGCTGGTCTTCGATACCGCCTTTGGCAAATGAAAGGTTAACACCCGTAGAAAGAGCCTTAGAAACAGGAGCAGAAACTTCTACTGACTCAGTAGCTGTTTCTGTATGGGCAGGGGCTTTTTCCACTGCGATATAAGGAGCGATTACCAAAGAAACGATAGACATCAATTTGATCAGAATGTTCATGGCCGGACCAGAAGTATCTTTGAAAGGATCACCCACAGTATCACCTGTTACGGCAGATTTATGAGGATCTGAACCTTTTTTATGGTGCTCACCGTCGATCATTACGCCTTTTTCAAATGACTTTTTGGCGTTGTCCCAGGCACCTCCTGAGTTAGACTGGAAGATACCCATCAACACGCCAGAAACCGTAACACCAGCCAAAACACCTCCCAAAATCTCAGCAGAGCTAGAATCAGGAAATACGCCTTTGAAGCCAAAACCTATCAATACCGGAACTGCGATAGCAATACCACCCGGTAAAATCATTTGCTTCAAAGAAGCTTTGGTCGAAATCTCAACACATTTCTCATACTCAGGCTCGGCTTTGTATTCCATGATGCCCGGAATCTCTCTGAACTGACGACGAACTTCTGTCACCATTTCCATGGCGGCTTTACCTACTGCTGAAATTGCCAAAGCTGAGAAAATGAAAGGTATCATACCCCCAACAAACAAACCTGCTAATACAGGGGCTTTGTAAATATCAATATGGCTGATACCTGCTATACCCACGAAAGCTGCAAAAAGAGCCAAAGAAGTCAATGCAGCAGAGGCAATCGCGAAACCTTTACCTGTAGCAGCAGTGGTATTACCCACAGCATCAAGGTTATCAGTTCTTTCACGAACCTCGGCAGGAAGGTGCGACATTTCGGCGATTCCACCCGCGTTGTCAGCAATAGGACCAAAAGCGTCAATAGCCAACTGCATAGCTGTGGTAGCCATCATACCGGCAGCCGCCACAGACACACCGTACAAGCCTGCAAAACCATAAGAAATAATAATACCACCTGCCAAAACTAAAATGGGTAATACGGTAGATTCCATACCTACTGCCAAACCACCAATGATGTTGGTAGCGTGACCAGTTCCTGATTTTTGAACGATCGATTTCACAGGTCTTCTGGTCATAGAAGTATAATGCTCTGTAATGAATGAGATCAAAGTACCCACCACTAAACCGGTTACAATCGCCCAGAACACATCCATGGCGGTAAATTCAAAACCCCTTAAGTTTAAAGAAGCCGGTAAAATATATGGCACAAGGAAATAACAAACTATCAGTGTGATGATGATTGACATCCAGTTACCGATATTTAATGCATTTTGAACGGAATCAGTTTCTTTTCTAACTCTTACAAAAAATGTACTTACTATAGAAGCAAGCAAACCTACCCCGGCAATCAGCATGGGTAATAGTACCGGAGAAAATCCACCGTAGTTATCAGTAACGCTGATCTCCTGGCCTAAAACCATGGTAGCTAAAATAGTGGCCACATAAGAACCAAAAAGGTCGGCTCCCATACCTGCTACGTCACCCACGTTATCACCCACATTATCAGCTATGGTAGCAGGGTTACGCACGTCGTCTTCGGGAATACCGGCTTCAACTTTGCCCACAAGGTCGGCCCCTACATCGGCAGCTTTGGTATAAATACCGCCACCCACACGGGCAAAAAGAGCAATTGACTCAGCACCCAATGAAAAACCTGCCAAAACCTCTATGGCAGTTTTCATACCGATAGAAGTAAGACTCTGGCCCTGAGCAAAAAGATTATAAAAAACAATAAACAATCCTCCAAGACCAAGAATTGCAAGACCTGCAACACCCATACCCATAACAGAACCACCAGTAAACGATACATTCAGAGCCTTTGCTAAAGAGGTCTTTGCAGCTTGGGCTGTTCTTACATTGGCTTTGGTAGCTACTCTCATCCCGATGTAACCGGCAACTGCTGAGAAAATAGCTCCTATCAAAAATGCAACTGCAATTATCCATGAAGAATGAATAGGATTCTCAGGGGTACCTTCATGTGTTCCCAGCCAGGCAAGCACAATGGCGGTAGGAATTGCCACATAAGAAAGTATCAACCATTCGGCTTTTAAGAATGCTATGGCACCGTCGGCTATGTATCCGGCAAGTTTTTGCATCGTGGTATCACCTGCATCCTGACGTGATACCCAATTGAATTTGATAAAAGTGTAAATCAAGCCTATCAGACCAAAAATTGGTACTAAATAAACAATTGAACTCATAAAAAATGGGTTTAAGTTTTTATACTAATTTTGAAAATTTCTGCAAATTTAGGCTTTCAGGAAGGAAATAAAAAGGTAAAATTCAATTAAATATAAAAAAAATAGTATTAGTAAAAAGAATACCTATCTAAAATTCTGTTTTTGCCTCAAAAACCCATTTTTTATTTCCTACGAAATAACAAATGAAATAAACTCAGTTTCCGCAACCACCAATGCTGGCTTTAAAGACATTCCCCTTTTCGACAGTAAAACCGGGTTCTAAAATTATGTTTTGAAGTGCTGAATAGCTTACCCGGGAGGCGGGATTTATGGCTTGACCGGAAGTTATTTTGCTGGCATTATAATCCTGGACGGAGTTTTTTAGGAGATTTCCGGAATAGTGGGAAGTCTTATTATTTTCATGAAAACTAAAGACCTGAGGTCCCAGAGGTGGGCAGGCGTATGCATCAACACAGTTGGCTGAAATTTGATAATCGGTATTAAGGTTTTGTACCAAAACGCCTGCATTGGTCGTACCATCGCTCCATTGGATCTGACCGCTACATCCTGCGGCAATCACTACAAAACTTGAGGGTCTGCATAAAGTTACCGGGCTTTGAAGAGGGGTTTTGTTTGAAATTTGATAAGAGAAAGCTACATTCTGGTCGTTGATACCATTTACAAAATAGAGGTTTTGTTGATTGTTAGAAAAGGTTAAACTACTGGCATTAACAATTTCTAACACCTGAGCTTCAGTGAGTATTACCTCTGAAAATTTAAATGCAAGCACTTCCGGCCTGTTTTTAACCCAAACCTCATTTTTTATTCTGGATGATGGACAAAGACCCGTACAAATGTTCTGCGAATAAAAACTATGTAATCCAGGGGTGAGGTTCTCTATAACATAAGCCGAATCGCTACTAAGTAAACTGCCATCAAGCCGGCTGCTCCACCAGCTTACCTCCGATGTGGCAGAGGCCGCATTGGTATAAATTTTTAATGAAAAACCTGAAACACACAGCGGATCAAGCTGCGAATTATCAAGTGGTAAAATTTTCCAGACACCGTTGGGAATTTCGCCCACGAGGCTTGAAAAAGAGGTTACAGGGCCAAATACACCAGACGCAGGATTGCTATTGGAAACAACCACCGGTTTATTGGCTTTGAAAACAGTAGTTATCAATCCACTCGTGATAAGGCCTCTGGCATAAGTACCTACTGCCACCAATGTAAAAACCTGACCTGAAGGTGATAGTAAATCAAAACCAACTTCCTCATTAAACGGAATACCACCCCCGTCGGCATTTCCACAACTCAACTGAGCCCCTCCATCTTTTTTCTGCCAGGTAATACTTACTTCTAAGGAATCAATTAATCCAGCAATACCCTCCACATTAATAGCAGGATCATCTCCACTTTTCTCGAAACCATCATAACCAACCTCCGGTCCGGAATAATTGCTTTCGTAATAAGAAGGCAGAATACAATCCGGAGGCGTGATTCTTAAAGTGTCTTTACCCTTACAGTATTGCGTTTCCAGAAATATTTTTGCAGGAGATTCACTGATTAACTTATTTATAACCAATGGTTTTGAGTTGACACTTTTTATACAAGAGCCTTTTAAAATTTTCGCTGTATAAACCCCTTCATTCGTAGAAGCATAAGTAAAGGTATTTCCTATTGATAATCCATTGGAATCAAACCATTGGTAGGTAGCTCCGGAAACATCAGGAACAGAAAGATTAACGGTATCGCCTTTACAAAAATAGCGGGAGGGTAAAATTCCAATTGAGAAATCAGCCAAATTTTCGGTTTTACAAGCTACTGCACTCAGCAGATTTATCCGCCCTGCTCCCAACATGCCTTCAAATCCCGGATTAAGTTGGTCAATTTTATCAGCTGTAGATTTCATCAAATTCTCAACTTCCTCATTGGTCAATGCAGGAAAACAAGATAACAAATAGCCCAAACAAGATGAAACCAAAGGTGTGGCCATGGAAGTACCACTAAATGAACCGTAAGTATCAAAAGGCAAGGTACTCATAATGCTTCTGCCCGGAGCCGCAATATCCACCGCCTGGCCATAGCTGGAAAAAGAGCTGCGGGTATCAGTATTGTCAAGACTTGCCACTGATATCACGTGATTGTAAGAAGCAGGATACTGTAGTTCCGATGAATTCTCATTTCCTGCGGCCGCCACTATTATTACCCCATTTTGGTGGGCATAATTAATCACATCCTGCTCAGTACTGGAGTAGCCTGATCCTCCCCACGAAAGGCTTATTATCTTCGCTCCATGATCCACCGCCCATTGAATTCCTTCAAAACCATAGTATATGCCGTTGGGATTACCTCCGTCAGGTGTCGCTTTGATGGGCAAAATTTTAACCCGGTTATTGGCAGCTCCCGCTATTCCAATTCCATTGTTGGTTACTGCCGAGACAATTCCGGCCACGTGTGTTCCATGATTAAATGTAGCATTCGGCGGATTAGGATCAAAATCACTCTCGGAAGACATATCTTTTCCGGGCAACATATTGGCAGCAAGATCAATATGATTGGTTTGAATAGCATTATCAACAACCGCAACTACCACATCAGCACCACCGGGGTTAATATCCCATGCTTCTGCAGCTTTTATCTTTTGTACCGACCACTGATTGTTGTAATCTGTATCATTGGGAGTGGCAATAATTTTCCGAAAAGGCACTTTCTCAATATACTGATAGTATCCGTCAGCCTTCATCTGCTCTATGATTTTGTCCAAATCGTCGCTTTGTGTGACTTTTAGCCTGAGGATATTATTTAATTCATTATTTTTGACCAGCGGAAAAGCCCGGGATATTTTTTCAATTGTTTTTCCGTTTGTGGATAGGCGGGATTCTATAAAAGGAAGTTGTCGTTTCAGATCAGCAGCTTTTGTCAGGTTAGCAATCCGGTTTCCATATTGTTTTTTTAATTTGATATATATTTCACCCTCGAAAAAATTTTGTCCGAAGGCGAAACCAGAAATAAATACCAAAACCAAAACCTTAAAAAAAACTTTCATACCTGATGATTGGTAATCGCAAATTTATGAAAAAAATATTGCTAACACTTACACTTATTTATTTAGCGGGAAGTGTAATCGCTCAAATTCAAAACAATAACTCTGCCGAAATTCTACAGGGAATCAAGAAATTAAACACTTTGGGTAACGCCATGTATGTGGCTGCTCACCCCGATGACGAGAACACCCTGCTGATATCGTGGCTGGCCAATGAAAAGAAAGTAAGGACTGCTTATATGGCTTTGACCCGGGGAGATGGTGGCCAAAACCTGATCGGAGCTGAGCAAGGCGAATATGTCGGCCTTCTCAGAACACACGAGCTGCTTGAAGCCCGGAAAATTGATGGAGGGGAGCAATATTTTTCAAGAGCAATAGATTTTGGTTTCTCAAAAAAGACCGAAGAAGCCCTTTCAATTTGGGGAAAAGAGCAAATATTGGAAGATGTCGTTTATCAAATAAGAAAATTCAAACCCGATGTAATTATTACCAGATTCCCGCCTGATGAGAGAGCCGGCCATGGTCACCATTCAGCTTCAGCTGTACTGGCAGCTGAGGCATTTGATGCTGCAGCTGACCCTACTGTATTTCCGGAACAGGTAAAAACTTTTGGAACCTGGAAAGTAAAAAGACTGGTCTGGAATTCATTTAACAGGGGTTTTACCAATACTGCACCTAACGAGCCCTCTTTTTTTAAGGTATCTTTGGGCGACTACAATCCACTTTTGGGCACTTCTTATCTTGAATTAGCTGCCAAAGCTCGTAGCAAGCACCGTAGTCAGGGATTCGGCTCCTCACCAAGCAGGGGCGAAAGATTTGATTTTATGGTTAACGTAAAAGGAGAGCCCGCTAAAGAAAGTCTTTTTGAAGGTATTGACTTGAGCTGGCAAAGGATTGAAAACGGAGAAACTATAGGTAAACTTTTGGAGACTATTATAACCGATTATGATTTCCTTAACCCTTCCAAAAGCACGGCAAAACTTGTTGAAGCTTACAAAAAAATAGCATCCTTACCCGAAAACCCTTACAAGAAAAACAAAATTGAGGAATGTCTGAAACTCATCATGGACACTTCCGGCCTTTATCTTGAGGCTAATCCAACTACTAACACCATAGCACCTGGTGAAATATTGAAAATCATGACCTCGGCTACTAATAGAAGTAATCTTGATGTAACGCTGGACAAAATAAAAATTAATGGCATTGCAGTTTTTGATTCGGTTTTTAGCCAAAAATTAAACTACAATAAAAATGTTGAAAGTCAGATAAGTGTAAAAATCCCGAAGGGTACTGCAATTACGCAACCTTATTGGCTAGTTATTCCGCCGCAAAAGGGAATTTATCAATTGAAAAATACCGAAATGAGAGGACTGCCAATGGCTCCTGCACCACTTTTTGCCGAATTTACCTTTACGCTCTTTGGAGAAAAATTAACTTTCACTCAACCACTGAGATACAAGTATACTGAGCCTTCGGTTGGAGAAATCTACAAATATCTTGAAATCAGACCGGAAATCACTTTAAATCTGGACCAAAAAGTATATATTTTTTCAGACGAAAAACCCAGAAAGGTTTCAGTAAAAGTTGTTTCGAATAAACCTAATGCAAAAGGCCAGCTAACCCTTGATCTGGACAAAGGTTGGACCGCCTCTCCCAAAGAAATAGACTTTGAATTAACTGACAAAAATCAGGAAAAGCAATATGATTTTTGGGTTACAGCTCCTAAAAATACTTCTGAAACCAATATACTTGCCAAAGCCAGGACTCCGAACGGAGAGATAACAAGTTCGGTCAAAAATATTAAATATGACCATATTCCCGAGCTTAATGTCTTTCCGGTATCCAAATCAATAGCCCAAAAAATTAACATCCGGAAAAGCGGAAATAAAATTGCCTATGTGGCCGGGGCGGGTGATGAAGTACCCGATGCTCTCAGACAAATTGGATATGAGGTCACTATGCTCGACCAAAACTCAATAACAGGCAATCTCTCAGTTTTTGACGCAATCATCATAGGCGTAAGGGCTTACAACACGGAAAATTGGCTTCCGGCCATGCAAAATACCTTGTTCGAATATGTGAAAAATGGCGGAAACATGATCGTTCAATATCAAACTCAGGCATTTTATGGTACTGTAAAAACCAAAGAACTCGGGCCTTACCCACTTAATATTGGCAGGGGTCGCGTAACTGACGAAGATGCAGATATGAAGATACTGGATCCGGGTAATGCTATACTGAATACCCCGAATAAAATCACATCAAAAGATTTTGAAGGATGGGTACAAGAACGCGGTTTGTATTTTGCCGATAAATGGTCTGATCAGTACAAAAGCATTTTTTCTATAAAAGATCAGGGTGAAACCGAGCAAGAAGGCAGCCTTTTGATTGCAAAATATGGAAAAGGAAATTATATCTTTACAGGACTTTCGTTTTTCAGACAGCTACCAGCCGGTGTTCCCGGAGCTTACAGGCTGATGGCTAACTTAATATCGCTTGAAAAAAATAAATGAATTGGAGTAGAGAATTCTCAAATACCGAATTATTTTATCTTTTGTCATTTTTGGCAATCTATCTCATTTATTTTGTCCGGATATATTTTATTTCTAAAAAACTTAAAGCTTCAGCCAATTCATCTTTTCTAAAATTTATAATCAGAGGATTATATTTTGGTGCCTTGAGTCTGGCATTGCTGGGGCCCAGTTTTGGAATTACCGAAATCGAAGCCCGCTCTACTGCCAAAGACATCTATGTTGCTCTTGATATTTCACAGTCCATGAATGCTATTGATGTAGCACCCTCAAGGCTCGAAAAAGCCAAAAGCGAAATTCTGGGATTGCTGGAGCAGTTTAAGTCAGATAAAATCGGGCTGATCATTTTCAATTCAGAAGCTCAGCTAATAGTGCCGCTAACTTATGACCATGAAAGTTTGAAATCTAGCATCTCAGGCTTAAAAACTTCGCTTTTGGGAACCGGAAGTTCTGATTTAAATCCAGTATTTGAGCTAATCATCGATAAATTTTCCTCAGCAAAATATCCTAACAATCATATCAAGAATTGTTTAATTGTAACTGACGGCGAATTTTTCGAAAAACCTGATATTCAACTGATAAACCAACTTAAAGCTCAAAAAATTAACATTACGATATATGCGGTAGGTACGCAAATAGGGAGTAAAATTCCGCAATTTGATAAATTCAAAAAAGATAAAAACGGTGTAGAAGTCAATACGATACTTGATATTCAGCAAATTGCGGAAATCTCAAAAAAAACCAATGGCAAATACTTCGTTGTCAATAATCAGAAAAACGAGATCTCTGGCCTGATTGAGAATATTTTAGCCATAAAAAGTAGCGAACTGGATATTAACCAACAAACTGTGACATACAATAAGTATTCTTATTTTTTGCTGGTGGCTTTGGTTTTGATTATTATTGATTTCCTTTTAACTGTTAATGTCCTGAAAATCTGAATGTACCAGTTCATCTATCATATTATTTTTTTCCTGTTGAACCCTCAATATTTTTACAATATTGACCAGAAAAACGATTTGAAAATTGAATTTAACAAGGCATTTTCGGAAAAAAATTATAAAAAAAGCATTGAAATTTTTGAAAAAATAAATGGAATTAGCCGCCTTATTGATCCTGAACTAAATCTTGACGCAGCTCATGCTTATTTTTATACTGGCGATACTTTAAACGCCAGAATCAGATACGAAAATACCCAAAATCTACAGGAACCCTTGCCGGCATCTCAGGCACTCAATCAGTTGGGAATCATATCACTCATGTCAAAGGACACCTCCAAAGCTCTGGATTATTTTAAACTGAGCATGAAAACTAACCCTAATCTAGACCCTGCAAGATATAATTATGAATTAATTTCGAAAATATTTAAACCAAGATCTAACTCACAAAACAGCCCAACCGAACAAGCTAAAAATCAAGAAGTTATCGCTTCTGAAGAAAAGGAGCAAGAGTTTTCTGAATACAAATCAAAGAATATTTCAAAAGAAAAAGCTCTGCAATTGCTAGATGATCTTAAAAATTCGGAACTCAAAATATCTACTAATTCTAAAAATAGTCGGAAAAATATAGAAAAAGATTGGTAATAAACCCGAAATTTGCAATTAGAGAATCCACCTCAAATAAAAAAAATCAATGCATTTAGGGAAAAATGAATAGTATTAAAGAGACAAATTTTAATTTTAAAAATCAAACAGGTTTTTACAAGGGCAAAGTTCGCGATGTGTATACCATTGGTAATCACCTCCTTATGGTAGCATCTGACAGGATTTCAGCGTTTGATGTGGTGCTGCCAAGGGCTATTCCATTCAAGGGCCAGGTACTCAACCAGATTGCTGCCAAAAACCTGGAGGCAACACGTGACATTGTGCCTAACTGGCTCATTGCGGTTCCTGACCCCAATGTTTCTTTTGGACACCTGTGCAACACCTTTCCGGTTGAAATGGTAGTTAGGGGTTATCTCGCCGGCCATGCCTGGAGAGAATATAAAGCCGGAAAAAGATCAGTTTGCGGAGTTTCTCTGCCCGATGGGCTCAAAGAAAACGACAAACTTCCTACACCGATAATCACCCCTACCACAAAAGCTCATGTAGGTCACGATGAAGATATTTCGAGAGAAGATATCCTGGCAAAAGAACTTGTTGAAGAAAATAAATATGTAGAACTCGAACGCATAGCACTGGAGCTTTTCAACAGAGGCACAGAAATGGCTCTGAAAAATGGATTGATTCTGGTAGATACCAAATATGAATTTGGCGAAAAAGAAGGAGAGATTTTTCTGATAGACGAAATCCACACGCCTGATTCGTCGAGATATTTTTATGCCGAGCAATATCAGGAAAATCAGGATAAAGGACTTCCTCAGAAACAATTATCGAAAGAATTTGTACGCGAGTGGCTGATTGCCAATAACTTTCAAGGCAAAGATGGTCAGGTGATTCCGGAAATGACAGATGAAAAAGTGGAAGAAATCTCAAACCGTTACATTGAGCTTTTTGAAAAAGTAACAGGTGAAAAATTCAAGAAAAAGCAGTCCAAAAATATTCTGAAGCGAATGGAAACCAACATTAAAAGTTTCCTCAAAAATATTTGAGTTATGTCAAAAGAATTTAAAAAAAGCGACCGTCTCAACAACCTCAGCTACGCCATCAGGGGGCCTGTATTTGAAAAAGCTCAGCAGCTGGAAGCTTTGGGGCAAAAAATCATCAATCTCAACATCGGCAATCCCGCACCGTTTGGATTTGATGTACCCGATGAGATTGTGCACGACATGATACTTAATCTGAGAAATGCACAAGGCTACTCTCATCATCTGGGTATTTTTTCTGCCAGAAAAGCAATTCAACATTATACCCAGCAAATTGGTATAAAAGATGTAAAGATCGAGGATATTTTTATCGGAAATGGCGTAAGCGAGCTCATCGTAATGTGTATGCAAGCCTTACTCAACGATGGTGACCAAGTACTCATTCCGGCACCCGACTATCCGCTTTGGACTACTGCGGTGGCACTTTCTGGAGGGAAACCGGTACATTATATGTGCGATGAAGCTTCAGACTGGAATCCCGATGTGGAAGATATGGAGAAAAAAATCAGCTCCAAAACAAAAGCTATCGTAATCATAAATCCAAATAACCCAACAGGGGCAGTGTATGAAAAAGATATTTTGCAAAAAATCGTAAAATTGGCCGAAAAACACAATCTCATTTTGTTTTCTGACGAAATATATGATAAAATACTCTACGACGGACATACTCATGTGCCTGCAGCCACTCTCTCTGACGATGTCTTTTTTATGACTTTTGGCGGACTTTCGAAAAATTATCGAGCAGCAGGTTTCAGAGGCGGCTGGGTGATTCCGAGCGGGGCAAAATCAAAAGCAAAGTCTTTTCTTGAAGGGCTAACCTTGCTGGCGAGCATGCGTCTTTGTGCCAACGTACCTACGCAGTATGCCATTCAAACAGCATTGGGAGGATATCAATCTATCAATGATCTGGTGGGAGAAGGTGGTCGCCTGAAAAAACAAAGAGACTTGATTCATTATAAACTCACTGATATCCCGGGCGTAACCTGTGTTAAACCCAAAGGGGCATTGTATGTTTTCCCAAAAATCGATATGAAAAAATTCGATATTGGTGGCGATGAACAGTTTGCACTTGATTTACTGGCTGAACAAAAAGTCTTTATTGTGGCCGGTACCGGATTTAACTATCCCGACAACCAACATTTCAGGGCTGTATTCTTACCCGAAACTGACACCCTTGAATTGGCCACTGATAGAATCGCTGAGTTTTTGAATGGCAAAAGAATAAAAAGCAAAAAACTTATTGAAGCCTGATGGACATCATTTTGCTCATTGTCGGTATCTTATTTTTACTAATCGGACTTGCCGGTGCGATTCTTCCATTGCCCGGCCCTCCTTTGAGTTTCGCAGGTATCGTCATTTTGCACTATTCCCGTTTTGGAAATTTTACAGAAAATGCGTTATGGGCTATGGGTCTTGCAACCCTGATAATCACCCTGCTTGATTACTATGTACCTATATGGGGAAGTAAAAAATTTGGTGGTGGAAAATGGGGAAGTATAGGGGCTGCAATAGGCTTGTTTATTGGAATGTTTTTAGGTCCCTTTGGATTGTTTATTGGGGCTTTTGTAGGAGCTTTTGCCGGAGAATACCTTTCCAATCAAAATCATAAACAGGCGTTTAAAGCAGCATTCGGAAGCTTTGTAGGCCTTATGACGGGTATTTTTGCGAAAACGGTCTTATGCATTGTAATGCTCGTTGCTTCCATTATACAGATTATCAATCAGATATAATATTTTTCTGTTTTTTAAAAACAGGACATAAAACTTTCGATTCCTTAAATAAAAATGAAAAAATTGAAATATGCCCTTTCTATGGGCACTCTACTTTTATTGGCAAATTTCACAAATGCACAAAATGTAAATGTTTGGCTCACAAAAGGAGATCAAAGCAAGAAGTTTGAATTACAAACAGAAAAACTGGCATTTGGAAATAGTAAGGGGGATATCCCAACTATTTTTGTAGATGACACCAAAAAATTCCAAACCATGGATGGATTTGGCTTTACCCTTACAGGCGGCAGTGCTATGCTCATTAACCAAATGACCAACAAGTCTGAAGTACTAAGGCAATTGTTTGCTACCGATGGAAACAATATTGGAATAAGTTATCTTCGAATTAGCATTGGGGCCTCTGATCTTGACTCTGTAGTATTTAGCTATTCCCAAAAAAGAGGACATTTTTCAATAGCCGAAGATGAAAAAAATCTGATACCGGTCTTAAAAGACATTTTAAAAATAAATCCTAAAATCAAGATTCTGGGTAGCCCCTGGTCACCCCCGATATGGATGAAGACTAATAACAATTCGGTTGGGGGAAGCCTGAAAAGGGAAAATTTTGGTGATTATGCCGATTATCTCGTCCAATATGTAAAAGCCATGAAGAAACATGGTATTGATATTGACGCCATCACAGTACAGAATGAGCCGCTTCATCCCGGCAACAATCCAAGTTTATTGATGGTGGGAAGTGAGCAAACTGATTTTGTGAAAAATAATCTGGGGCCTGCATTTAATAAATCAGGTATAAAAACCAAAATTATCATTTACGATCATAATGCTGACCGCCCTGATTATCCCATAAAAGTTTTAAATGACCCCGAGGCCCGAAAATACATCGATGGTACAGCATTTCATATGTATGGCGGAAACGTCGAAACGCTTACAGATGTGCATGAGGCCTTTCCAGAAAAAGGATTATATTTTACAGAACAATGGATTGGTCATCCTACTAATTTTCAGGGAGATTTGACCTGGCATATTAAAAATCTGATCATTGGAGCAAGTAAAAACTGGTGTAAAACGGTACTTGAATGGAATCTTGCTGCCGACCCCTTTCAAAAACCTCATACCCCGGGAGGTTGCACCGCTTGTCTGGGAGCAATTACAATAGATGGGAATAATTATTCAAAAAACACTGCCTATTATATCATTGCACATGCTTCTAAATTTGTGAGGCCGGGATCTGTAAGAATAGCCTCCAACACCACGATGAGCCTGTCAAATGTAGCTTTTAAGACTCCTGATGGAAAAACCGTTTTAATTGTATTGAATGATTCAGAAAAGCCCGCAGATTTTATTATCTCTTCCAAAGGAAAAAACCTCATTCAGAAATTAGGAGGATTTACGGTAGCTACTTATATATGGTAAAAAAAATTAGCCTCCATCAAAGATCGAGGCTAATCCGGCTATCGAGTGAATCTATACTACTTATTACCTTTATAGATTAATATCTTCTAATTATTATTCGGTCACCGATTTCGATATTGTTATTTTTGAGATTGTTGAGCTTATATAGCTGATCAACACTCACTTTATAATTAACCGAAATCCGATACAAAGTTTCACCTTTTTTTACTTCATGCACCACAAACTGTTTTTCGTTGGTTCTTCTTTCAGGTATTGATTCTTTCAGATCTTCAGAAAAACTTTCATTTTTTGCAACTCTTTCAGTTTCTACTTTTTTAACTACCGGCTTCTGAGTTTTCTCATTATTCTTGACCAGCACCGAACTTTCAAACACAGTTTCAGATTTTTCAGGTTCCGGTATTTCAGTTTGCGACTCAACCTCTTCTGATTCCACATATTTGGAAATCAACTCCTCATCAAATTTTAAGCGATCAGGCTTTTCCAATTTATTTTCAACCGGAATTTCTATAAATTCCTCAGGCTTGTTTTTGGGCCTTTTTTCCTTCATCCAAATAACCCTTCCAGGCTGAAGTCTGGCCACATTATCCATACGATTGTAACTTAATAAAGTAGCTAGCTTAACCCCATATTTTTGGGAAATATCCCATAAGCTCTCATCGGCTTTTACGATATGATGCGGGATATCGGCCTTATTTTTCTTGGGTTCTATATAAAATACCTGGCCAATTACTACAGCATCTTTATCGGTCATATCATTATATTCAAGGAATTTCTCAACCGACAAGTTGGCTTTATATGCTAGATTTACAAAATCATCACACATATCAGCCTGAATACCTTTCATATTGTTGATAGTATAAAAAATACCACCTCGCTTATAGTTAATTTTGGGATTAGGGGTCAATAAAGGGAAACCCAGATCCATATTCTGTTTTCCAACATTTTTACTCATCTCGTCCAACATCCTGATGTCCTTGTATCTTGCGGTAGGCACTATGGCAAGTACATTTGCGTCTCCTTCTGATGGTACTCTCGACGATTTTAACCAAAGATTAGCATTGTAAAGCTCTTCTGGTTTAATTTTCAAATCTGCCGCAATAAGATTTAATGTTTTACCTTTCCCATCCTTATACTCATAAACAATCTTTTGATTTTGGTTTTTATAGAACGCAAACTCACTTTCAAGTACGTATTTAAAGGCTAAAAATTGTATCAAAGAACTATATGCGGGGGTATCCACCATGAGGAATTCACCCTTCCACTTCTTGTTTAACTCGAGCACTTTTAACACCTCCCTACTTGCAAGGCATGAGTATAAGGTGGTGGCCCAGTTATTATACATCACCTGATTTCGCTTTAAAAAAATCATGGCTCCTTTTGTAGCCATAATCAGGTGTTTTCTTTCGTCAATATTGTCATCTATTATCAGATCGACGTCTTTTGCTTTCTCCTTATCAAAACACCAATAAACACCATTCTCCAACACCTGGGTTGACATGGTATTTTTCTGATAACGGTTATAAATGGACAAAAACCTGAAATCAGATGGTACATTGGCCGAAATCATAATACCTTCAATGGTTGAAAGCACCGTTGAAAATCTATCTAAATTTTCTAATTTTTGTGCCTTATCTTTTGAAAGTGCGGTGATTTCCTGTGTCAGAATATAACGGGTAACTTCATTAAACTGAAAAGTAACGTTTGCAAATTTTATTTCATAAGGGATTTTCAATTCCCGCTCAACAGAATTTTGCTGGGCAGATATTTGAAAAAAAGTAAAGAAAGAAAGTATCATAAAACCCACTTCCTTTACCCCTCTCCACGATATAAAAAAAGCACGTAAGCCCATCTCTTTTTGATTCACTCTTTTATCATATTTGGATAAACAATAATAGTGAATTCCAAATGATTTTTCAAATTTAATTTATTGAATTTATACTTCCAAATAAATAATCAAAATATTTTAAATTTTTTATCTTTTCAATAATTTTTGAAAGTTTCATACAAAAAAAATAGGGTCTCCCCTATTTTCTCCATTTTTTATAGGTATTAATCAGGCCGTTAGTTGAGGCATCATGACTGTTGATTTCGGAATCAGACTGAAGTTCAGGATAAATTTTATTGGCCAATTGCTTGCCTAACTCCACACCCCACTGGTCAAAAGAAAACACATTCCAAATGATTCCCTGCACAAAAATCTTATGCTCATACATGGCAATCAGGCCTCCTAGGACTTTCGGCGTAAGTTTTTTAATTAATATTGAATTGGTAGGTCTATTACCTTTAAATACTTTGAATGGAGCCAATGTTTCTATTTCAGCTTTCGTTTTTCCCGCTTTTACCAATTCCTCTTCCACTTCTGTCCTGTTTTTACCATTCATTAGAGCTTCAGTCTGAGCAAAGAAATTCGACATAAGCATTTTATGATGTTCTCCTATTGGATTTTGGCTAATGGCAGGAGCAATAAAATCAGAAGGAATCATTTTGGTACCCTGATGAATCAATTGATAAAACGCATGCTGACCATTAGTGCCGGGTTCACCCCAAATAATAGGTCCGGTTTGATAACTGACTTCATCCCCCGAGCGATCGATGTATTTTCCGTTAGACTCCATATCTCCCTGCTGAAAATAGGCAGCAAAACGATGCAAATATTGATCATATGGAAGAATGGCATGCGATTGGGCGTCAAAAAAGTTATTGTACCAAATACCCAGCAATCCAAGAATTACTGGAATGTTTCTTTTAAAAGGGGTATTTTTAAAATGCTCGTCCATTTGGTGAGCACCTGACAACAAGGCTTCAAAATTCTGATAACCAATATAACAGGCAATTGAAAGCCCAATTGCACTCCAAAGAGAATACCTTCCGCCTACCCAATCCCAGAATTCAAACATATTGGCGGTGTCAATTCCGAAGTCAGCGACTCCTTTGGAATTGGTTGAAAGAGCGGCAAAGTGTTTCTTCACAAAAGATTCGTCTTTGGCCGATTCAAGAAACCAATTTCTAGCGGTATGGGCATTGGCCATGGTTTCCTGTGTGATAAATGTTTTGGAAGCAATCAAAAACAAAGTGGTTTCAGGATTGACCTTCTTTAAAGTTTCAGCGATATGCGTGCCATCTACATTGGAAACAAAATGAACATTCAAACCCTTCAAAGCATACGGTTTTAATGCCTCAGTTACCATAACAGGACCTAGATCTGAGCCACCAATTCCAATATTTACGATATCAGTAATTTTTTTATTGGTAAAACCTTTCCATTCACCGGATCTAACCCTGTCTGAAAAATCTTTCATTTGGGCTAAAACCTTGTTTACATCAGGCATAACATCTTTTCCATCAACCAAAACAGGGCTATTGGAACGATTTCTCAAAGCTGTGTGTAATACGGACCGATTTTCGGTAGCATTGATTTTTTCACCGGAAAACATCTTTTCAATAGCTTCAGAGAGTTTAGCTTCATTGGCTAACTCTGTTAAATATCCTAATGTACGACCGGTAATGAGGTTTTTGGAATAATCTAACAGAATATCCTGGTGACGAACAGAAAACTTTTTAAACCGGTTAGCGTCCTGAGCAAAAAGCTCCTTAATTGTAGTTTTGGCAATAGTTTTCTTGTGGCTTTTCAACTTTTTATAAGCAGCCGTCTGATCAAATTTTACAGATGATAGCATTTTAATTTCTTTGGTGATTATTAAATATTAATACGATATTTTTCAAACTTATGAGGTGTTCCCAGAAAAACGTTAAAATCCACATTTTCACTGATGCCGGGCAATCTTCCTTTTTCAGAGTGCTGCCACAAAATTAAATTGGGAGCATTAATAAAACCTATATCTTTAGATACATAATCTGATATCCAGAGTGGGTAATCATTATAATCTCCTTTGATGTATTCTTTATAAACAGGTGCGTTGGTGTAAATAACGGGCTTGACTCCCAGATGTTTTTCGACGACTTCCAACCATGTTTTTAATCCAGCTGCCAATTTTTTCTTTTCATGATGCCCTTTTGCATTTTTTTCAAAATCCAAAACCGGATAAAAATCTCCTTTTTGATGTTTTACATTTAAAATATAATTTAAAGCCTGGAGGCGGGCATCTATTCCCGGAACAAAATAATGATATGCTCCTCTTACAAAACCATGTTTTTTTGCGTTTTCCCAATTGCTTTTGAAGTTAACATCCACCATTTCGGCTCCTTCTGTGGCTTTAATTACCACAAATTGCAGTCGGGTTTCGTTTTCTCTTTTGGAATTTATCTTTCGCCATTCCACATTCCCATTATGTCTTGAAATGTCAAATCCATGAATTAAGTATTGCATGGGTAATTGAATCTGATACTTGGTAATAAACTTCCAACTATGACCGTCACTGACGAGGTTGGGGTAAAGTACTATCAAAGAAAGCAGGAGCAATCGGTAGCCGAAATTCCAATATTTTTTTATGAATGCCTTCAAAATAATCTTTATCAGGAAAATGGTTTGCCAAAATTACTAAAAAACTTAAAATGTTTCTTTAATAATGATAAAAATGAAGCTAATGGCGTGTTTTAATTAATTTTTGGTGACATGAGGCCATTGTTTGTGCCCTTACAAACAAGACCTAACAAAAAAAGCGACCCAAGGCCGCTTTAATATTCATAAAATAAATCAGTTACATGTAGTTTAAATCATTGTTTGGCTTAAGTTTTATTACTTTTATCCAATCCAAAACCTTAATAATCGGATAAGTGGGATCAAACTCATGCCATTTGATACCGAAATTGGCCCTTCCGCCAAATTTGTGATGGTTATTATGATAACTTTCTCCCAGCATCAAAACATCAACCGGCAATAAATTTCTGGCTGTATCATCAACGTCGAAATTACGGTATCCATATTTGTGGGCAAACCAGTTAATGATAACACCATGTACCGGACCCATCAAAAAATGAACAGGCAGTAACAAAAATACCCAGTAGCTTTCGGCAAAATAAAAATAAAATAAAGTATAAACCACACCCCAGCCAATGCGGGAAACCCAGGTATCACCAAACTTCTCCATGAACTCCCAATGAGGTACATTTTTCTTGAACTTAGATTCAATATTATCAACTTTTGCAACTATTGAATGATAATAATTTTTGGTTTTCCACATCATATCAAAAAGATTTTTGGAAAAACTCGGAGAATGAGGGTCGTTTTCAGTATCAGCAAAAGCATGATGTAAACGATGCATAACCCCATAAGCATAGGGACTTAAAAAAGATGACCCCTGAAATATCCAGGTAAGCCAATAGAAAACCTTTTCGGTTTTTGGTCCCATCGTAAACATTTTATGTGCCGCATACCTGTGTAAAAAGAAAGTTTGGGCAAAAAGAGACAAATACCAATGAGAAATAAAAAAAACAAAAATTACCATTTAAAAAATCAAATATGAAAAATAAAATAATACACCTTTAGAGACTTTGAATTAAACATCCACTCTGAAAAATTAATTCGATTTTACCTTAAATTCCGATGTAGTATGAAATTCTATTTCCGGATTATTTTCCTTATTCATCCTTAAAATCCAGTCAGTTTCGGCAAGAAAAACAGGGTTATTATCTTTATCCAGGGCAATAAAGTTGGATTTTAATCTCATAAATTCATTCAATTTTTCCGGATTTTCTGAAGTAATCCAGGTAGCTTTCGAATAAGGTTTCCCTTCAAATCTACAGGAAGCCCCATATTCATGAAGCAGACGGTGCTGTATTACCTCAAATTGAAGCTCACCCACTGTTCCGATAATTTTTCGGTTACCTGGTTGCATGGTAAACAGCTGTGCCACACCTTCTTCGGCCAATTGCGAAACTCCTTTTTCCAGCTGCTTGGTTTTCATTGGATCTGTATTAACCACCTCTCTGAACAACTCAGGAGAAAAACTCGGTATTCCGGTAAACTGCAGAGCTTCGCCCTCGGTAAGGGTATCGCCAATTTTAAAATTGCCGGTATCATAAAGACCGACTACATCTCCTGGGTAACCCTCATCTACAACGTTTTTGGAGTCGGCCATAAACATATATGGATTCGAAAAACGCATATCTTTGCCCAGTCTCACATGTTTATAGAATTTCCCACGCTCGAAAGTCCCGGAGCAAATCCTCAAAAATGCAATACGGTCACGGTGCCTAGGATCTATATTGGCATGTATCTTGAAAACAAAGCCTGAAAACTTATTTTCTGTAGGATCAACTCTCCTGACGTTGGTTTCTCTGGAAATAGGTTCAGGGCTGATTTCGCAAAAAGTATCCAAAAGTTCCTTAATTCCAAAACTATTAACTGCACTACCAAAAAACACCGGAGCGATTCTACCTGCCAAATATTCATTTGTATCAAAATTTTCATAGATGGCTTCAATCATTTCAACATCCTCTCTCAGCTGTGCAGCATCTTTATCACCAACACTTTTATCTAGCTCCTGCGAATCCAAGGCTATCGCTTTAACTTCATCTTCGAGCTTGGTTTTATTGATTTTAAAATAATTCATCTGGTTTTCAAGCAGATGATAAACACCTTTAAACCCCGACCCCATATTAACCGGCCATGTGATGGGTCTGACTTTTATAGAAAGTTTTTGCTCCAATTCATCTAACAAGTCAAATGGATCCTTTCCTTCACGGTCCATTTTATTTACAAAAACAATGACAGGTGTATCCCGCATCCGGCAAACTTCCATGAGCCTTTCGGTCTGCTCTTCCACTCCCTTTACACAGTCAATCACCAAAATCACACTGTCTACTGCGGTGAGCGTTCGGTAAGTGTCTTCGGCAAAATCTTTGTGACCGGGAGTATCCAAAATATTGATTTTTCTACCCCCGTATTCAAAAGTCATCACGGAGGTTGCGACTGAAATACCCCTCTGTTTCTCAATTTCCATAAAATCTGAGGTGGCAGTCTTTTTAATTTTATTGGATTTAACGGCACCGGCAGTTTGAATAGCTCCACCAAAAAGCAAGAGTTTTTCGGTTAGAGTTGTTTTTCCGGCATCGGGGTGAGATATAATCGCGAAAGTGCGACGCTTTTGCAATTCTGATTGAAACGACACTTAATTAGAATTTTCTTTTTCTTAAAAAATAAAACGCAAAAGTACGAAAAAATTAAATGGGAAGGGGAAACAATAATAAATCACACCGGCTGCATTATTGCTTTTCTCATATTCCATCCAGAAATATTGCTTCAAATGGTTCCAGATAAATCAGTATTGGGGTAATATTTTCATAACCCATTTTTTTTAGGAGAAATTTATATCCAGCTAATTGATCCAAATGTTTTGAGTGCTTTTCACCTGTCTTATAATCAACTACATAAACCTTATCTCCTTTTATAACCACTTTGTCGGGTCGGGAAATTTCACCCTGATAAACTATTTCTATCTCATTGATAACTGTCTGATTTCCTTCAAACAAAAATCCCAATTGCGGGTCATTTACAATTTTTACAATTTTCTCCTTTATCTCCTGACTTCGATCAGAAGGCAGCAAACCGGCATTTGTTAATCGTAGAATGGCGTCCTCAATATCAGATTTTGTCTTGATCAATTCAAATGCGGCATGTATCAAATTCCCGGTTTCAATTTTCCGGGCATTATCAAGATTTTTAAATTCAGAAGAGGATTTTAGCTTCAGATTTTCTGCATAAAAATCAATCGGGCGTAACTTAGCGATATATTTTTCCTCATTTTGGAGGATGGAAATCTTCTGAGAATTAATTTCACCGTTTGAGATTTTAATTTGTTTATTTTCAGATTGTTTGGGGTAAAAATTTCTACAAAAATTATCTATAAAAATATCAATTCCATTCTCTGATTTTCTTACTCTTTCTGGATATGAGATATACAACCGATCTACCGCCCTTGTAAGTGCTACGTAAAGCAAATTGGCATTTTCAACAAAAGTCATTTCATCATGAATCTTGAATTCCTCTACACCAAAATCCGTGTCTTTTCTGATTGCGGAAGTAAAGGGAGCTGAAAATAGTCGGGATTCGCCAACTTCAATCTCCTCATATTCAATAGATTCCAGATCAAGCCAAATCTTATCCGAGCTCCTGGGTCTGATATCCCAGTTGGCAGAGGGAACCAAAACCACCGGATATTGCAGTCCCTTGGACTTGTGAATGGTCGTTACGGTAATGGCATTATTTTCCGACTTGTTAAGGGAAAGTGAGTCTTTCTTTTCTTCGAAATAATCGAGAAAATCTACTAATAGCCGGCTTTGTTTTCTGATAAAGCTTAACAATACATCAAGAAAAGTAAAAATATAGTCCTGATTCAGTCCGGAATCTAATAATGCAAAAGCACCGATTAGGTATTCAGTAATTCTGTAATAATCATGGTTAGAAATCAGATTTTCATCCAAAATAATTCCTTGCTGATTAAAAAACTGAATAAATGACTGATAATCAAATTCATGATAATCTGAGATTTGATTTACAACATCAGTTTTTCCAAAAAGGAGAGCCCAAAATTGCAGGGTTTCAAATTTAAGAAATAGGTCCTGCGGTTGGTTGATCACTTTTAAAAATGACAGCAGAAAACTTACTGCCAGATTGGAACTTAGCTTTAGAGAATCACTCGAATTAACCTCAAAACCGGCTTTTTTGAGGGCATCAGCTATTTCCTGACTTTCTGATTTTCTCCTACATAATACACATATGTCTCCGGATGAAAAACCCGATATTAAAACCTCATTGACAATACCTAAAACATGTATTTCCAAACTTTCTTGCTCCTCAAGGTATTTCCTTATTTCTACATGTCCACCTGTTTTGGTTTTAGCCGAAAGGCCTTGGTGATGCCCATCAAAAACACTTTTTATGGGCGGAAAGTCAATTTGTGAGCTATCTACCAAAAATTGGAAAAACTGATTATTAAACTCAATAATTTCTTTCCTACTTCTGTAATTTATTGCCAGATTTTCAAGTTCAGCCTCACGCACTACATTGTCAATCTGAAAAAATTGCACTTCCGATGTTTCTTTGTTTTGTTTGAGATTTTCATGGTTTTTAAATATCAAATCCAGCATCAGATTGATGTTCCCCCCTCTCCAGCGATAAATCGACTGTTTGGGGTCACCTACAATCAGGTTTTTTTGATTTTTTGAAATCGAATTATCAATCAATGGAAGCAGATTATAAAACTGCATATTGGAAGTATCCTGAAATTCGTCAATAAGAATATGTTCAAATTTCTCACCCAGTCGCTCATAAATAAACGGAATAGGTTCTTTTACGACCACATCCAAAATTTTTTGATTAAACTCCGAAAGAAAAACTTCATTTTTTTGAGCCTTTATTTCATCCAGTTCAGTGCTGATTCGAGTCAGTAGTGGTATTTTTAGAATATTTCTCTGAATATGACTTAAAATAAAGTACTTGTCGTTCCTAAATGCTGAAATCTGAAGCCCAATTTCCCTCAAATCGACCTTTATTTCATCAATAAGAGCTGTCGCCGCTGATTTATTTTTTCCATACCAATTATCATTATATAAGGCATCCTGATGAAAAGAATTTGGCCATTTCTCGGTAAATAGAGCAGCAGGTTCGGCTTTCAACCTTGAGAAAAATCCGTAAATTCCAGTCTTTTTTCTTGTAAAATCTTCGACTGTAAGACCTTTACTTTCAATCATATCGAAAGCTTTTTGGGCCAAATCTTTCACGGATTTGTGGGTATCAGATTTATATTTTTTTATTTTTCTCAAAATCTCCTTACAATCTTTCAGATTCAGGGATTCATTTTTGGAAATCAATAGTTTGCCTTGTTCGTTAAGAAGAACTTCCCCAAATTTCTTAATTTCATCCGCCAGTCCATTCCAACTTTTTCCTTCCTCTACTTTATCAAGTGCAAAGTCAAGTAAAACATCAGTCAGATCAGATTCATTTTCCTGGCCTACTTTGTCCAGCAAACTATCTACTGCCTGTGAAAGCAGCAATTGAGCATCAAAAGTAATTTCGTAATTGTACGGAATGCTCAAATCCAATGCAAAAACCTTAACTATCTGATTTACAAAGCTATCTATAGTCTTAACCGATAATTCTCCATAATTTTGTAATACCGATTGGAATGCATTTTCGGCTCTTTTTTGTAAAGTAATTTTTTCAATACCACCGATCTCCAGCAAAAGTTGTGTTGTAAATTGTTCATTTTCTCCTGAGGCAATCTCCTTTAAGGCACTTACTATCCGATGTTTCATTTCACCTGCTGCATCATTGGTAAAAGTGATGGCCAGGATTTTCTTAAAATAATCTTTCTGCTCTTGCGAAAGTACCAGTTTGAGAAATTCTTTGGTCAAGGTATAGGTTTTGCCCGATCCTGCCGAAGAACTGTATATTTTGAATAAACTCACTTTTTTTCTTGTTAAAATTAAACTTGTGGAAGCGATTTCTCCCTTTTGGAATTTATATATACCTTATATTTGCAAAAAAACGCCTTTTAATGTACAAGACTATCATCCTGATATTTTTATTTTTAAATATACAAAATTATTCTTTTTCCCAAAATGGCCAGAACATAAGATTGAGCCTTAAAGACCAACTCACCAATGCACCTTTGTCTGGTGCAACTGTCAAAATCGCGAAATATAATTTGAATATGAACGCTGATGATGGTGGAAAAGCAATATTTAAAAATGTGCCTTTGGGAAGGCTGGAATTGGAAATATCATCGGTAGGTTACGAAAAAGTTTTAGTAAAAGAATTGCTACTGGAGTCTTCCAAAGAGCTAATGTTAGACCTGAGTTTGATGCCATCTTCTACAAATTTGAGCCCAATTACAGTAAAATCTACTTCCACAAATGTATCACAAGCACTTACAGGAATCACCCCGCTTTCTATGGAGCAAGTGATGCGTTTTCCTGCAACATTTTTTGATCCAGCCAGACTGGCTTTTTCTTTGGCAGGTGTCGCCAATAACAATGACCAGGCCAACGGAATGTCGGTTAGAGGAAATACTCCCGATGCCCTACAATGGAGACTGGAAGGGGTAGAAATCGTAAACCCCAACCATTTCAGCAATGCGGGTACTTATTCTGACCAACCCACACAGTCAGGAGGTGGCACCAATATTTTATCTTCACAGATGCTTGGCAATATGAATTTCCTGAGCGGGTCGTTCCCCGCCGATTATTCCAATAGCCTCGGAGGTGTGATGGACATGTATTTTAGGGAAGGAAATGCCACAAAATATCAGCATACCGCCCAGATAGGTCTGGTCGGAATTGACTTAAGTTCTGAAGGCCCGATCAATAAAACCAAAGGAAGCAGCTACCTTTTTAATTATCGTTATTCTTTCACCGGACTTTTGGTGGCCATGGGTATGGATTTTGGTGGTGAAAAAATGAAGTTTCAGGATATAGCGGCAAATTTTTATTTCCCAACCAAAAAAGCCGGTGCATTTTCATTTTTCCTGATGGGTGGAAATTCCTCAAATATTTTCGCACCTCCTTCTGACAAAACCCTTTGGGAATCTGAAAAAGATTTTAACAATATAGATTTTTTTAGCCGAATGGGGTTAGTTGGAATGAAGCATAAAATTTCATTTGGGAAGAGATGGTATTTACAGACTGTTTTGGCCAATTCTGGACTGGAAAATCTCCGAAGCCAATACACCACTGACCCATCAAGTAATCTTAGCTATCGCTACCATGCACGTAATGTAGTCGGATTGAACAGTACACTTACAGGAAAATTAAATAAAACTTTTACTTTTAAGACTGGGCTGAATTTGAATCATTTTTTCAATGAATTTAATCAGTCAAATTCAGACAATGTCTTCGTTGCATTTGATGAATTTCTGATATCACCTTTTGTAAAAATTTTGAATTCTGAAAAGAATAAATTCTCCTATAATATTGGACTCACATTCCCCGTATATAATGGAGGACAGTACACTTTTGTTGAGCCGAGATTGGGGATGGCTTATGAAATTACTCAAAAATTCACCATTAAAAGTTCGTACGGACTGCATAGTTTTCAACCCAACTCACGCCTTGCTTTTACACTTCCGTTTAAGCCTCAACGTGCCCACCATTTTGCAGTAGGTTACAGCTATAATCCGAGCTTGAATGACGAATTTTTTGGCGAAATATTTTACCAAAGAATATTCAATACCCCCCAATTCACAAGCCTGTATGTTTCGGTACTCAACGGAAGCGACTTTTGGGGCTATACCCTTAACCCCACTCCTGATGGTAAATCAACGCAGGGAATTAACCAGGGAATTGAACTAAACTATCGTCGCCACCTTACCAAAGGCCTTTTTGCTTTGGTTAATACTACTTTTTATAAGTCAGAATTTAAGGCTTACGATGGAAAATACTATGAAACCAGATTTTCAGGAAGACATATTTTCAATCTTACTTTTGGTAAAGAGTGGGAAAAGAGAAATGGAAAAATCATAGGAGTGAATACCCGTATTGCCTGGCTGGGTGGTTTCCGGGACTATAATATTGATGTGGAGCAATCAAAATCTCAGGGATTTACGGTTTATGATTTTTCAAAACCGCTTGAAGTAAAAAACACCGATTATTTTCGTCCCGATTTGAGGGTTTATTTCAAAAAATCAAAGAAAAACAGATCCCGAATGATCTCTGTGGATATTCAGAATTTTGTAAATCAGAAAAACCTGGCTTACAATTATTACGATTCTTACCTCAAAGAAACCGTCACAAAATACCAATTGGGGATGATTCCGATGCTTAATTACAGGTGGGAGTTTTAAATAAAAAAAGAGGTTGCCGAATGAAAGCAACCTCTTTTTTTGAGATAAAGTAAACTTACTTTTTCTCTCCATTTAATTCCATGTCCTGAATTTGCAGCAATACTTTTACGATTTTTCCCGCGGCATCTCTGGAAAAAGTTGCTTTGCCATCATATCCCACTACGGTATATTCATCTTTTTTGTCAGTGGCCTTCAGGAATGCACTCCCTTGTTCGGTATCTCCAAACAATTGACCGTCTTTGATAGTAATTTTCAAATCATAAACAGGGCTATCAGAAGGAAATTTATATACTCCTGCGTATTCTGAGAGTGGATCTGCTTCAAGCGTTCCGCTGAACTCCTGCCCCATTGCTTTTACAATGAGTTTTATTACTTTTTGATTTTGATCTCTTAAAAACACCATCGAGGCATCGTGGTTTGGTTCCCTGTACTGATCTTTCAGGTCTGTACCCGAAATCTCCCCTTTACCAACATTTTCAGCTTCCGCCATCAATTTTCCATCTTCAACTGATATTATGACAAACCCAAATGGGGCCCCGTCAAAAATATATTTTCCTGCATAATCGTTGAGATTTACATTTTGTCCATAAGCTGACACCATCAAGACGAAGGCGGCAACAAAAAACTGTAGTTTTTTCATCTATTTAAGGTTAAAAATTTTAGTAAAATTAGATAAATTATCCAATTTTCAATTTTATGATTCAATTTAAAATTTGATTTTTCGAGGTATAAAACTAAATGAATTAAATTGCAGACAAAAAACGTAAAATTTTTATGGCGAAAGTCCTTGAGCATCTAGCTAAAGCTGATGAAAAACCAATTTTCTCAATCGAAATTATTCCTCCGGCAAAAGGTGGAAAAATCGACGAATTACTGGCAGACATTGAGCCCATGATGGAACTTAAGCCACCCTTTATTGATGTTACTTTTCACAGAGAAGAATATATTTCAGTGGCTGGGCCAGATGGCAGTTTGAAGGAAATTAAAACCCGGAAACGGCCTGGTACGGTAGGTTTATGCTCCGCCATAATGCATAAATTCAAAATTGACCCCGTACCCCATGTTTTGTGTGGTGGTACAACCAAAGAAGAAACAGAGGACCTGCTGATAGATTTAAATTACTTAGGTATCAAAAATGTGATGGCTTTGAGAGGCGACCACGCCAAGCCGTTTAACTCTTTTAAACCATTTAAAGATGGTCATGCCTATGCCAACGAACTGATTGGTCAAATTAAAGACATGAACAATGGAAAATATCTTCATGAGGACTCAGAGTATCTTTCTAAAAGTGATTTTTGTATAGGTGCAGCAGCATATCCTGAAAAACACTTTGAAGCAGAAAATGCAGAAATTGATTTCCAGAATCTCAAAAATAAGGTGGATGCCGGAGCTGAATATCTGGTAACTCAGATGTTTTTTGATAATCAGAAATATTTTGATTTTGTAAAGAAATGCAGGGCTCATGACATTAATGTACCCATTATTCCAGGTTTAAAAATCCTTTCAACAAAAAAACAACTGGATATTTTACCCAAAATATTCTTTCTTGATATGCCTGAAGACTTTAAAAAGATGGTGCAAGAGGCAAAAGATGATAAAGCTGCCAGGCAGATTGGAATCGAATGGGCCATAGAGCAGTGTAAACAGTTGATACAATTTCGTGTGCCAGCTTTGCATTTTTACACTATGAGCAAGTCAACCACCACAATGGCGGTTGCTAAGGCAGTGTTTTAATTTGAAGTCCAAAATATTTCCTAAATAGAAATACCGGCATGCTTAAGAATTGCTAAAAATGTTCCCTTCTTTAAGTCTTTGTTGCCATGAACAGGAACTATTACTGTTTTATTGTTATCTGAATTGTAATATACCTGATGTGACCCTTTTACCCTTTTAAAAACAAATCCATTTAGCTTCAGTATTTCTATCAAGTATTTCGGAGAAAGGTTCATGCTAATGCAAGATTCAATGAATATTCGAATGTATTGGTATCATCAGGAATCATTTCACCTCTGTCTTTTAATTCTTCAATATAGACTTCAATTGCCTCTTTAGCCATAATAATTGCATCATCGAGATCTTCGCCCTGAGTAATACATCCTGGCAATGAAGGTACAATTACAGTAAAACCTCCCTCTTCGGCTTTTTGTAAAAGGATTTTAAAATTATAATTCATAAATCCAATAATTTTTTTCAAATTTAAACAAAAAAGAAAAATATAACACCAAATTTACTTTTTTGAAAATATTCACAAAAAAAGGCTCCCAAACCGGAAGCCTTTTATAAAAGAATTAGCAAAATATCATTTTACATCTTCATAATCAACGATAATCTCACCAGCAGGAGTAATCGAAACTAATTCAAGGTCAAAATTCAATTCCTGACCTGCAAGCGGATGATTGGCATCCAATATTACGTGTGAATCGTGTACTTCCCTGATAATTACTGGTACAGCTCTTTGACCATCATGCATATTTAACGTTTCGCCAACAGTCAGTGGAATTTCTGACGGAATATCGGCTCTGTCAAATTTAAAAATCGCTTGTTCATTAGCAGGTCCATAAGATTCTTCTACTGAAAGATGAATTGATTTTTTTTCTCCAACCGCCATTCCAAGTACGCCATTGTCAAATCCGGAAATTACCATTCCGCTGCCAACCTCAAATTCAAGTGGCTCACGCCCTTCAGAAGAATCAAATACTGTTCCGTCATTTAAAGTGCCTTTATAGTGCAGGCTCACTGTATCTCCGGTTTTTACCATTTTATTATTTTTTAATATGATCTTGCAAAAATTACTCTCCTTGAAGATGGTTTTCCTGAAAACACACAAACTCCTTCCTCTTCCTTACTATCGAATGGAATACACCTGATGGTTGCTTTGGTGAGATCTTTAATTTTCTCCTCGGTTTCAGAAGTCCCATCCCAATGAGCAAGTAGAAATCCGCCTTCTTCGATTTTAACAAGAAATTCATCCCAGGAATTCACTTCATGCGTATTGTTTTTCCTGAAATCAATCGCTTTGTCATAAATGTTACATTGGATTTTTTCCAAAAGATCAGAAATGTATTCTTCTACCCCATCAAGCGACACACTTTCTTTGGTCAGCGTATCTCTGCGGGCGATTTCAACCACATTATTTTCCAGGTCTCTCATACCTATAGCCATTCTCACGGGCACGCCTTTAAGCTCATATTCTGCAAATTTCCAGCCTGGCCTTGCCTGATCATCATCGTCAAATTTTACACTGATTCCTTTAGCTTTCAAATTCTTAAGAATTGGCTTCACTTTTTCCGAAATCACTTCCAGCTGTTCTTCTCCTTTGTAAATAGGAACTATCACAACTTGTATTGGAGCCAGTTTGGGAGGTAATACCAGCCCAAGGTCATCAGAATGTGCCATAATCAATGCCCCCATCAATCGGGTACTTACTCCCCATGAGGTGCCCCAAACATACTCCAGATTTCCGGATTTATCCTGAAATTTTACATCAAAAGCTTTAGCAAAATTTTGGCCAAGAAAATGAGAAGTACCTGCTTGTAAGGCCTTTCCATCCTGCATCATCGCTTCGATACAAAGGGTGTCTTCAGCACCTGCAAAACGCTCGTTAGCTGTTTTACTTCCTTTGATCACAGGCACTGCCATCCATTCTTCTGCAAATTTGGCATAAATATCCAACATCTGGCTGGTCTCTTCTTCTGCTTCCTTTCTGGTTGCATGAGCGGTATGACCTTCCTGCCATAGAAACTCTGCTGTCCGAAGAAAAATCCTGGTCCTCATTTCCCATCTGACCACATTTGCCCACTGATTAATCAGTATTGGCAGGTCGCGGTGTGATTGCACCCAGGTTTTATAAGTATTCCATATAACTGTTTCGGAAGTTGGCCTAACGATAAGCTCTTCTTCAAGTTTTGCTTCGGGATCCACAATCACTCCTTTTCCATCAGGGTCATTTTTTAGACGATAATGCGTGACCACTGCACATTCTTTTGCAAAACCTTCTACATGAGAAGCTTCTTTTGATAAAAATGATTTTGGGATAAACAGAGGAAAATAGGCATTGGTGTGACCGGTTTCTTTAAACATATCATCAAGAGCCCTCTGCATTTTTTCCCAAATGGAAAAACCGTAAGGTTTAATTACCATGCATCCTCTGACAGCAGAATTCTCTGCTAGGTCAGCCTTTTTTACCAATTCATTATACCATTCCGAATAATTCTCGCTACGTTTTGGAAGTCCTTTTGACATTTCTTTTTTATTTTTACACTTATCACAGGATAAATTGAAATATTCTGCGAATCCTTTTTGTTAAATATTTTGTTAATGCATATGAATGTGATTGCAAAGATAGGTTTTAATATTATTTTTGTAATGAATAATTTTGATAACATTAACAAATTATTCACCAAAACAAGGCAACCTTCAAAAGTGTTTTGTCGTCTAAATAATAAAAGTTTGGTACATTAAATATTTAAATAAAATGATGACTCTGAAAAATTCGGTATTAGCATTGGGAGCCGGCTTACTGTTGGCCTCGTGTACCAACAAATCGATCCCAACCCAAAGAGAATCAGATGATATGTATGCCACTTCGGCTGACGCTGCGGTATCACCTGTGGCTGTACTTCAAAAACAAAAACAACTCCCTCAAAATCCATCTCAAATTGATGTGTATGATGATGAGTTTGATCCTATGCCTGAAAGCAATGCACAGGGCTCAGATGAATATTACAATGATGATTATTTAACTTCGAGAGATTATAAAAGAAGACCTTCTGATAAACCCGGGTATTCCGATGGATATACTGACGGTTACAGTCAGGGATGGACCGATTACGCCTGGAGTCAACCATTGGGCTGGAATTCTCCTTTCAGCAGATTTAATTATTCTCCTTTTGGATATAATTCATTCTACGGATTCGGCTCGGGTGTATACTTTTCCTACAGTCCATACTCTTCATGGAATAACTGGGGTGGTTATTACAGCCCATGGATGAATAGTTATTATGGTGGTTTTTATGATCCATGGGGATATTCAGGCTTTAGTCCATGGGGTTACCGCTCGATGTACTATAATTCCTGGTATAGCCCCTGGAACAGCTGGGGATACAGTCCCTATGACAGTTGGGGTTATTACGGAAATAGTTATCACAGCCCATACTACAACTATCAATCTGTTTTAGCCAATAATGCCTATCAAAAAGGTACAAGAACATTTGGTACAAGAACTAGTGGAAGAAATACCTCAACATATAATGATAGATTTACCAATACCAGAAGACCTTCCGATAATGTTTCAAGTGGTCGTTCTTCAAATCCTGTTGTAGCCCGGAATTCCGGCAGTGCAAATTCTGGTAATACGCGGGTACTTTCAGACCGGAGAGGTGGTTCCTCAAGCAATGCCGGTACTTCTACTTATGATGGCTCAAAATCGAGAAGTTCGCAATCTTATGACCCAAGTGCAAGAAGAACCAGTACTTATGATTCATACAGTACTCAAAAGGCCACCAGAGCTAACGGCTACTCTTACTCGGGAAGTAACTCCGGCAGAAGTTACGGTGGAGAAAGAAGCAGCTCATCGGGAAGTTTTGACAGATCGAGCAGCTCATACGGAAGTTCAAGATCTTCGAGCTATTCTTCAGGATCGTCTTCAAGAAGCTCAGATTATTCTTCCAGTAGCAGGAATTCGGGTTATTCTTCGGGTAGTAGCAGTTCTTCTTCAAGAGGAAGTTATTCATCTGGTTCTTCAGGTGGTGGATATTCATCAGGTGGTGGTAGCAGCAGAGGAAGCAGTAGTTCCTCATCATCAGGTGGTGGTAGCTCCAGAGGCCCAAGATAAAAATCGAGTATTTTAAATTTTCATATTTTCCCCGCTGATTAACCCAATTGTTGTTGGCGGGGATTTTTTTATCCAAAAATCAATTTTTTAGACAATGAAAAAAGCAATATTAATGGCCGTTTTAGTTTTGACAGCTAAAGCCACAACCTTGGGGCAAACTCATTTTTACGGTCAGGATGCCTTAAAATATTACTCCTATAACAATCTTGGTTCTGCAAGAGCACAAGGAATGGGAGGAGCATTCACCGCTCTGGGTGGAGATATCAGCAACGCTGCAGTCAACCCTGCAGGATTAGCTTTTTTTAATAAGAATGAATTTAGCATCACGCCTATTTTTATTTCAAATCAAACCACCAGCAGTTATATAGGTAATAATATTACCAGAAATTCTTCAAATCTGGGTTTGGGGCAGATTGGGGTCGTGTTTAGCAATAAGGGAGTAGGAAGTCGGAAAAAACGTTCGGCGTGGGGTATTAATTATCAAACACTGGCCAATTTTAATAATGATTATTCTTACGAAGGATCCAACCAAAAAAGCTCAATTGCCGATTATTTTGCTGAAAAAGCGTATATGAATGGAGCTTCTGTTCAAAATCTAAGAGATGATTTCGATGAGAATACACTTATGGCTAAAACAGATATATCGATGGCTTACTGGGCATATATGATTGATCCATTTGAGGATGGTTACATTGCCAATGAGCTCTCGGTACCGGTAGTACAAAAAGGTAATGTTACAGAATCCGGCAGTCTGGGTCAGGTAAATTTATCTTATGGGATCAATTATGATGACAAAACTTATCTGGGGGCTAGTCTTGGATTTCAAAACCTCAATTACAGTCTTTTAACCGATATTAATGAAAGTTTTCCTGAAGGTACTTTCTTCAAAGATTACACGGTGGGTGATGAACTTTATGTATCAGGAAATGGTGTTAATTTAAGCTTGGGTGGAATTTTCAAATTGACCAATTCTGTTAAAATCGGAGCAAATGTGGTGAGCCCAACTGCCATAAGAGTAAAAGAAACTTACAACAGCTGGGTGAACTTCAGGCAATATCCTGATGCTTTTCAGGAAGACTATAATTATCTTTCAACCATACCAAATGATTTCTCTTACAAAATCACCTCACCTTTAAAAACCAATTTGGGTGTATCGGTGGTATTACCCAAAAAAGTGGGAGTAATAAGTGTAGAGGCTGAGTATTTGGGCTATAGCATGATGAATATAAAAGATAAAAATGAGGCAAAATGGTCTTCTGATCAGAAAAGAGGAATTCAGGATGAATTCAAAGATGTACTCAATCTAAAAGCCGGTGGGGAGGTACGATTTGGGATAGGCAGGATCAGAGCAGGTCTAAATTACCTGAGTGACCCTCATCGCAATCCTTCTCAATATAATTCTAAAAATATTTTGATTGGAACCTTCGGAGTAGGTGTTAGAAATTCTAAACTTTTTGCCGACCTGGCGTACAGTCAAATAAAGACTTTATCGGCATTTACTCCCTATACTCTGGAAAATCCGGAAAATTATTCTTCTGTAGGACTTGACCAAAAGAAAGGTATTTTGGCAATAAGTATCGGAACATTTTTCTGATAAGCCCTGGATAGGCACAAATACAAAAAAAGCAGACTTTTTAAAGGGTCTGCTTTTTTATTCTAATATTCTAAGGAGGCTTTTATTTTGAAACTTTGGAAAAATGTGCGTCCAAAATCCATAAAATCGTATTAGCATCAGTATCGCCTTCAATAACGATATCTGCTTTTTTATAGAATTCAATTCTGGATTCATAAGTTTTTAAAAGCGTATCAGCCAATGAATCACTCTCCAGACTAAATAATGGGCGGTTGTTTTTCTTGGAATTTCGCATCCTCTCTTCCAGCTTAAATGGTTTTACATCCAAAAATACACTAATTCCATTGGCTTTTATTATTTCCATATTGTCATGAAAACAAGGCGTTCCACCACCTGTGGCAATTACCAGTCTCGAATCTGGCTCAATTTTTTTCAGTTGCTCTGATTCTACTTTTCTAAAATATTCTTCGCCATTAAGGTTAAAAATCTCATTGATTTTCTTCCCTTCTGACACTTCTATTTTTTTATCTAAATCTATAAAATCGTAATTTAATTCTTTAGCTAGCTGACGTCCTAATGTACTTTTTCCCGAAGAGGGCATTCCAAGCATAAAAATATTTGTAGTCATTCTTTATCTTAAAACTTATATCATTTTTGGTTTAACAATTCTATAATTTTGTCGGCATCAGGAAGATTATTGTAACTCCATTTGTCAACCACAGTGCCATTTTTCAATAATATAATACATGGATTATTCCTTGCCATAGTTTTCAGAACTTTTTCATCGCATGAATAATAGCCATAATCAAGCTGATTTTTCGTTATGATATCTTCAATATCTTTTCTCGCCAAAGAATGCAATATCATTGGCTCAACTTTCTTTTTTGAAATTTTACTTACCAGATTTTTGATTTTTCCAAAATCAACATCATCTAACCCTTCGGTATATTTGATCGTAATAAACAACTTGTTACCTTCAAATGATTGCTGGGTAAAATCATTTCCCGCAGTATCAGAAAGTGCATAATCAGTGATTTTAGGCTTTATTTCACTTTCATTCAGCACTTCCGAACTCACATATTTGTATTTGGCTGTATCCGACAAATACTCTTTAGACTCCACTTCTTTTCCAGAAACTTTGTCAAGAAAAACGTAACTCAATTCCGGTTTTATGTTGGGTTGAATCATTTGTTGAGATATACTTTTGCCAGCTGCATATGGAAGAAAATCTACAATAGGCAAATATCTGATTCCATATATCCCAATTCCAAAGGTCACAATTGTGAAAATCAGCACCATTGGAGTTCCCAGCTCTGATTTCTTATATTTTTTCCGATAAAAAAAGATAATCAGAATAAACACCATACTAATGACATCTTTGAGAAAAGAATGCCATGGTTTGAATTTTAAAAAATCCCCAAAACAACCACAATCCGTAACTTTATTGAAATAAGCCGAATAAAAAGTCAAAAAAGTAAAGAAACCCATCAAACCTAGAGCAAGCCAGGCAATGAGCTTCATTCTGAAACTAAAAACCAGAGCTACACCAAGAATCAGCTCCAGAGCACAAAATAATAAGGATAGAACCAGGGAGTGTTCGGCAAAAAATTGAAAAAAAGAAGAAAAAGCAGGTAAGTCACCTGCAAAAACTTCGAAATATTCCTCCAACTTTAGACCGGTTCCATAAGGATCCACCACCTTTACAAATCCAGAAAAAATAAATTCTAACCCTACAAGAAGTCTCGAAAAATTTGCGATAAATTTCATATTATTGTTGATGCACTTGTTGAATTTGCGATTCCTTTAACTTTATCAAACAAAACACCGAATAATTGATAATATCCTGATATCCAGCCTTTACACCTTCAGACACTACTGTAACACCATCATTGTCTTCAATCTGTTTTATTCTGAGGAGTTTCATCAAAATGATATCGGTCATTGAGCTCACTCTCATAGCCCTCCAGGCTTCCCCATAATCATGATTTTTGTCAAAAAGTAACTCTTTGACTTCATCAATCTGTGCAATATAATCTTTTTCAAGATTTCCAGATAACTCAAAATTATTTTTTTCAGAAAGTAAAATCAGAGCCATAACACAATAGTTAATGATCCCGATAAATTCCGGTATCTGCCCTTCATCAACTCTCGAAAATCCATTCTCCTGTAAGGTCCTAATTCTTTGTGCTTTAATAAAAATTTGGTCAGTTATTGACGGCAACCTCAGGATTTTCCACGAAGTACCGTAATCTCTGTTTTTTTTAGAGAAAAGTCCAAAGCACTGATTTATTATTTCAGAATATTCAATTTCTGTGTTAGACATCGGATATTATACGATATTTTTAGTTTTTTTTGCAAACTATGAAAAATACGATAAATATATTCGGAAAACTTCTGCAACTCGAAGACCCGCTGATAATGGGAATTATCAATGTAACCCCAGATTCATTTTACAAAGATAGTAGATATAATCCTTTTCAGGAAGATTTTTTAGAAAAAGCTGGGCAGATGATTAGAAATGGAGCCGATATTTTGGATATTGGAGGGTATTCTACCCGACCCGGTGCAAAAGAAGTCAATACAGAAGAAGAAATAAACAGAATAATTCCAGCTATAGCAAGCTTAAGAAAAGAATTCCCACACATCACCCTATCAATTGACACATTCAGGTCTGAAGTAGCAAGAGAAGCTATTAAAGCAGGTGCAAATATGGTGAATGATATTTCAGGTGGCACTTTGGATCCTCAAATGTTTGATTTTATTATTTCTAATAATCTTCCATATATATTAATGCACACCCGGGGAACGCCTCAAAACATGTCTGGCCTCGCAGAATATACCAATCTTCATTTTGAGGTGATTTCTGAATTGTTTTCTAAAGCAAATTTCTTAAGAAAATCAGGTGTAAAAGATATAATAATAGATCCCGGGTTTGGTTTTGCCAAGGATATAAATCAAAATTACCATTTGTTTAATCACGCCGAAATTTTTATCAACGACCACTTTCCTATGTTAATCGGAATATCAAGGAAATCAATGATATATAAAATACTTGAAGTGTCACCAGAAGAATCACTAACTGCAAGTGCGGCATTAAATCTTTTGGCAATGATAAAAAATGCAAAAATCCTCAGAGTTCATGACATCAAAGCCACAAAACAGATTGTCCAATTATATAAAACCTTAGAATTGAATAAGGACAAAAAACCGTAAAATAATTTTCTTGAATATTATGATTGGAAAAAAGCGAAATAGTCATTTGAGTTATTATATTTACATTTATTAAATCTTAACTAATCAAATTTGATTAAATCATGAAAAACTTCCTTTGGTTTTCTTTTTTAATGTTTTGGGGCTTGATTGCCAAAGCACAGTCATTCACTGCACCTACGGTAAGTGATCCCGGTACTTCCACAATCACTTCGGTTGTGGTACAAGTGTCAGATCCCAATACCACCGAGGATTCGCTGGAAATTTATTACAAATCACCGGCAGGTAACGAAAAATACATGAGGGTATTAGGAGGACAAAATCAATATCTGATTAAGCTTGACAATCTATTGCCCAACACTTTATATGAAGTGAAGGCGAGAGTAAAAGGTCTTTGCACTGGTTTGCCTTGTGCCGGACCTTACTCTGCAAGTGTATATTTTAGAACACAGATGGATTTTCCTCCTAAGGTAGTACTTCGGAATGAAAACAATTGTCCATGGTTTGTAGGCATACATTGGGATGTACCTGAAAGATGGAATGAGGTCGAAGAATTTATTATTCAAAGATCCTTTAATAATGTTTCTTGGGAAGTAATCGGAAGTGTTCACGCCGGTACCCGTGATTTTTATGATTTAAATGTTCTTAGTGGTAGGACAATGTACTATACAGTTTCAAGCAGAAATTCAACAGGTACAAGAAAATCAGATGTACTTACGGTTAATGTATTACCTTATCAAAATCCTAAGGCACCGATTAATGTGAACTCTGACCAGGTAAATAAAACTAACCATTCTCTATTAATAAAATGGGAAAACCCTGTAGAAGATACCTATTGCCGTACTGATATCAGAGCGAGGACAATCTTAAGATATGAAAGAGAGAGTCAACCAGGTGAACTAAAATATATTGAAGTGCCTCCTTATTACAATGCTGCAGTTATTGAGAATTTAAATGAAAAAGAGGCGGTTGAATTTTATGTATGGTATATGAGTGATCAGGACAAAAAATCTGATTTTGGGGGAGGCAGAGATACAACCCTCGGACCTCCAAAAGCTCCGAAAGATTTGATAATTGTTTCTTATAAAGATGCTCTGAATAATTCAATTAACGGCCTAAGCTGGAAACCAGGTTCAAAAGATTCTGAGTATTACATAGTGGAGACAAGCACTGACAGTGTAAATTTTAACCTTTTGGGTAAAATCAAAGGAAGCTATAATTCTTTGCCTCATTTCCCGATAAGCGAAGGACAGAAATACTTCTACAGAGTAAAAGCCGGAAATACTTTTGGGGAGTCAGCCTTTGGACCAATTTCGTATGGAATAATTTACAACTACTCTGAAATTCCTGCCAGACCAGTAGGTCTGAATGCCAAAAATGAAGGTGGGAAAGTTAAACTTACCTGGTCTGACGCATCGGACAAAGAAGAAAGCTATGAGATTCATAAGTCTGTGGATGCCGGTTTAACCTTCAGTAAAATTGGATCTGTTGGAAGGAATGTTTCAACCTATGTTGATGGCGATGTAGTTGCTGCAAAATCATATTCTTACAAAGTTTCAGCTAAAAATCCCCTTGGTGAATCTGATTTCTCTAATACGGCCAGTATCCTGGTGGTTTCAGGCTCAGGCACACTGAAAGATGTGAATTTCTCAGTATTCCCTAACCCCTCTGCCAATAGCGTGACAATAGACATCCCTGAAGGACTGGAAAGAAATCATTTTTTGGTAAAAGTTACTGATCAAAATAATAAAACGTTGATAAGTAAAGTTTATAACTCCAAAACTATCAACCTGTCCTTGTCAAAATTAGTAGCCGGGGTATATAATATTACAGTCGAATCTGAAGACTTTTTACAAACTAAGAAAATAGTCAAATATTGATTTTGTCTTCAGCTTAAAATAAATGAAAGAGCCTCTATATCCTGGAGGCTCTTTTTTTATTATATGGTAAAAATTATCAAAAAGCTTTTCGAAACTACCATAATTCTTTTAAATTTACATCATCAATAAATTCTTAATAAATATTTTATGAGAAAATACTTATTTCTTATGCTATGCTTTCTTAGCATAATTAAGGTTAATGCCCAGCTTGCTCCCGGGGCTCCTACTTCGCTAACTGGAAGCCAAATATTACTTACCAATAGTATCAAACTAAACTGGACAGCTCCTGCACCTACATTTGATGGTTATAAAATTTTTTTTCAGGCGGGAACTAATCCAATAAAAAATCTAAAAATTGGAAAAGTATTGACAGACACCCTTGAAAATCTCACTTTTAACCAAACTTATAAGGTTTATCTGAGAACATATAAACTTGGTATTACCCCTGGTGATACCCTTTATTCTCCTAAATCTGATTCACTATCTATTTTATTAGTAGGTCTTGTGGCTCCCAGCATTACAGTAGAGGCTCCTCAAGCTACTCCCACTTCTATTATTTATGTGGTTCATGATACAAACCCATTTGAGACCGGAACTCAGGTTGAAATTAAAGAAACTGGGACAAATACTGTAAGAATTTCCGATTTTAACAGTCCCGGTTCTGATGACGTGAGACAAATAACAGGACTAAAACCCAAAACTCTTTATGAATTCAGGGTTAGAGCTAAATATAATTCTCTTTTTGGCCCATGGTCTAGTCCTGTTGTTTATGGAAGAACCAAAGTTGATTTTCCCCCAGCAGCTACCCTTTCTTATGACAAAAACTGCCCTGACCTTGTACATATTAGTTGGGTATTCAATACCAGACCTGAAGACGTAAATGAAGTAATAATCCAAAAATCTACAAATAACAAAGACTTCGTAAATATTAAATCGGTAACTCCAAATATCAAGGATTATTATGATTCGGACGTATTACCTGGTAGTACAGTTTATTACAGAATTGTTTCAATCAATGAATCATTACCTCCAACAGGTTCGGCCATTTTGGCTGTAAGGCCAAAAACATATGTAAACCCACAGGCAGTTGCAGGGTTAATTTCTGACCAGAAAGCCAAATATGATACCTATGTAACCTTAAGGTGGACTAATCGCCCTGAGGATCTGGAATGCGGCACCAATAAAGTTGATGAAATAATCGTTTATATCAAAAAAGCTAGTGAGGCAGATTATTCCAGAATTGAAAGATTACCTTCTTTTTCAAGCTTTTTTAAAATTACTAATTTAACACCAAGGACTGCCTATAATTTTGGCATCAGGACATTAAGCAACAAGGGCTTGTTCTCTGATATGGTTACCATTAAAGATACTACTTTTGGCCCACCATTACCTGCGGTGAATTTAGCTGTAATTTCCACAGTAAACGCATTGGGCACTCCGAACAATGGTCTCAACTGGAAATACGAATACAATGACCATGATTATGCAAAAATTGAAAGAAGCACTGGAACAGGTCCATTCGTGGAAATTGCCAAAATCAAATCAAGTTACAATTACTTCGTTGACATGAACATTGAAGAAGGTATCATGTACAGCTACCGGGTTGTTCTTGGAAACTTTATTTTTGGCGATGGTTTACCTTCAGAGGTAAATGGGCCAAGGATTTTCCAATATACAAAAGCACCCAATGCACCTGTTGGACTTGTAGCAAAATTAGCCGGAAATAAAGTAGGACTTACCTGGATAGATGATTCTATCAGAGAAGAAAATCAAATATTGGAAAAATCAAGTGATAATGGAAGCAGCTATTCAACAGTTGCTACTTTGGCCAGAAATATCACTTCTTATACCGATGAAAATGTACTTTCCGGAAAAATCTATTTATATAGAATCAAAGCAGTCAACTCAATTGGAGAATCGGGTTATTCGAAAACTGCTGAAATTAAAATCCCTGGTACGGGGTTTGTAAACAATAATTCTATTGGTATAACCGTATTCCCTAATCCTACTCTTAATGATATCAAAATAGAATACTCAAAAAATCTTGTAGGAGAAAATATCTCGGTAAAAGTCTTTGATAAAATGAACAGATTGGTTCAGACTCAAACTTTTAAAGGAAATATATCATCTGTTCAGGATTTTAGTTTAAGTAAACTTCTGCCCGGACTTTACAATGTTGTAATTAGTTCAAATGGAGAAACTGTGACTAAAAAGGTTATGAAATATTAATTTTTTTCTAAAATATAAAAAAGAGGCTCAAACGAGCCTCTTTTTTTGTTTGTATTAAGTTGATGTTGTCAACTAAAAGGTCATCTTTTTTTAAACAATAATCGAAAAAAATATAAAAAACCGAATATTATAATGTGAAATAACGCAAACGTTTTGATTTTTACGAAAAAATCTTATGTTTGCATAACAATTTAAAAACCTAAACTAAGTAATACATGAGAAAGAATTTACTTCTTGCTTTATTTGTATTTTGTTCAGCCCTGGTTTCGATGGCACAGAGCAAAATTACCGGTAAAGTTACTTCAGCAGACGACGGCTCCGGAATACCAGGAGTCACTGTATCCATAAAAGGTACAAACAACGGTACTCAAACCAATTCTTCAGGCGAGTATTCCATCAATGCCACAAGCAAACAAACATTGGTCTTTAGTTTCGTAGGCATGAAAACAGTAGAGGAGGTCGTTGGAAACAGAGTTATTATCAATGTTGGGATGGAAAACACTCTTGAAGGTTTGTCAGAGGTAGTTGTTACAGCTTACGGACAAGCAGCCAAAAGAGATCTGACAGGATCTCAAATAAGCATAAAAGGTGATGCAATTCAGAATCTGCCAATTACCACTATCGAACAAGGTCTTCAGGGGAGAACACCGGGAGTTCAAATGACCCAAGGATCTGGAAAACTAGGATCCGCAATTCAAATTAGAGTAAGAGGGGCGGCTTCTATTTCAGCCGGAAATGAACCACTTTATGTAATTGACAATATTCCAGTCACTTCTCAACCTCAAAACGCAACAGTTACAGAACCCATTAATCCTCTTGCAGATCTTAACCCTGCCGATATTGAATCAATTGAAATTTTAAAAGATGCTTCTGCAGCTGCGTTGTTTGGTTCTAGAGCATCAAATGGAGTTGTAATAATTACTACCAAAAAAGGAAAAAGTGGTAGGACCAGCGTAAATGTGGGGTATCTTACAGGTGTCTCCTCTCCTACTTCAAAAGGAAATTTCATGAGTGGTCCTGAATATGTTCAATTCTTTAAAGAAGCAGCCGAAAATGAAGGTTATGATTTTATCGAAGAACTTGATGGCAATTTGGGAAATTTTGATCTGGAAGCTGATGAAAAATGGACTGATGAATCTTTCCAAAAAGGTTCTTTTAGCCAGGCAAATTTTAATATCAATGGAGGAAATGACAAAACCAGGTTTTACATTGGCGGTGGTTTGAATAATCAGGTTGGTATCCTGGTAGGTAACGCTTACGACAGAAACAATGTAAGAATGAACCTGGATCACAGTATTTCAAGTAAATTCAAAATTGGATCTAGTATTGCATTTTCAAGGTCAATCAACAGATTAGTTCCTGATGATAATGCATTTACGAACCCGCTTCAATTAAATGCTTTACCTCCAATTCAAAAAATTATTGACCCGGAAACCAATGATTATAATTTTAACACGATTTATTTCAACAATTTGCTTGAAATAAAATATGGTTTCAATAGAGGTACAACATATAGGACTTTTGCCAATTTCAATGCTTCATATCAAATATTACCTGGATTGACATTTAGTTCAGAATATGGATTGGATTTATTAAGCCTTCAGGAGGAGGAATACCGTGGAAGACTAACTGAAACCGGATCTTCCAGAAATGGCTATGGATATCAAAATCAAAGGAGAAATCTTACCTGGACTACTAATAACTTGTTAAATTATTCAAAGACTTTTGGTAGTTCAACTTTAGACCTTTTAGGAGGTATTACCTATCAGGAAGGAGGATATTCCCGAATTGCGGCAGAAGGTAGTAGTTTTCCTAACGATAAATTCAAGAAAATTGCCTCAGCAGCAGTAATAAGTTTTGGTACAAGTGAAGAATCAAAATTTGCCATTGCTTCCTACCTTGCCAGAGCTAATTATAAACTAAACAATAAATATATTTTCGGGCTTTCAGGCAGACTTGATGGTTCTTCAAGGTTTGGTTCAAATAACAGATACGGGTTTTTCCCAGCGGTTTCAGGTGCGTGGATAATTTCAGATGAAGGTTTTTTGAAAGATAATAAGGTAATTAGTTTTCTAAAACTGAGAACTAGTTACGGTCTGACAGGTAATTCAGAAATAGGAAATTTTGACTCCAGAAGTCTTTGGGCAGCTTCTGCATATGCTGACCAATCAGGGATAATTCCTACAAGAATCGGAAATCCAGATTTGAAATGGGAAACTACAAAACAGTTTGATTTAGGTATAGATTTTGGATTGTTTGACAGAAAACTTTCAGGTGCTATTGATGTTTATACCAGAACAACCAATGACCTGCTCTTGAATCGTCCTGTTCCTAATACTTCCGGCTTTGGTGCCGTTACTGAAAACATTGGCTCGCTAAACAATAAAGGTATAGAGTTAAGTCTAAATGCTAGCCCATTAACCGGAAAATTCACCTGGGATATTAATTTCAACATCTCTAAAAACATAAACAAAGTAACCAAGCTCAATGGTGAACCTATTTATCCAGGAGGAAGATTTTTAAACCGTGTAGCTGAGGGAGAACCAATTGGATATTTCTATGGAGTTGCATTTGCTGGGGCTGATCCAGCTAATGGAGATGCACTTTTCTATGTTGATGAAACCAGAACTACCACAACTAATGATTATTCAGAAGCTAAACAGCAAAAAGTTGGTGATCCAAATCCAGCATTTACTGGCGGCTTGACAAATACTTTCAAATTCAAAGGTTTCGATTTGAGTGTCTTAACCCAATTTGTTTACGGTAATGACATTTACAATGTAGCTGGATTTTTTCAGTCTGTAAGTGGTGATTATTTTGATAATCAGACCAGAGATCAATTAAACGCCTGGAAAAAAGAAGGGGACATCACTATGGTTCCACAGGCAAGATTATATGGTGCTAATGGAGCACAGGCTTCTTCCAGATGGTTACAAGATGGTTCTTTCCTAAGAATAAAAACAATCACATTTGGATATAATGTTCCGGCTCAATTGGTCAATAAATTAAAATTCCAGTCGGCAAGAATTTATCTTGCTACTCAGAATCCGTTTACTTTTACAAAGTATCAAGGATATGACCCAGAAGTAAACACTTTTTACAGTGCATCTTCGAATCAAAATGCCAACATCTTGTTAGGCTCTGATTTTTACACCCCACCTCAGCAGAAAACTTTCTCTGTAGGACTTAACCTTGGGTTTTAATTAGTGAATAACAAATAAAAAAAAATTAAAATGAAGAATACTATATCAAAAATATTATTAGGGACATCACTTTTGTTTGTTGGTGTTTCCTGTGATAAAAAATTAGACATCGAACCTTTTCAGGAAATTGATGCATCAAATTCATTTGAGACTGACGAAGATATTCAATCAGCAGTTGTAGGAGCTTATTCTCTATTGGGCTCTGGTTCTCTATATGGTTGTAATTTAGTGATGCTTCCTGAGTTACAAGCCGGAGAAAACTATTTGAACTGGAATGGAACTTTTGCCTCATTCAGGGAGGTCAGAAATAAAACCATGACCGCTATCAATACTGAGGCAACCCGTACCTGGAGAGCTGCGTATCAAACCATAAATGTCGCAAATACAATCTTAGCGAATATTGATAAAGTGAAAGATGAAGATTTAAAAGCAACTCTGGAAGGAGAAGCATACATGATAAGAGGTGTGCTTTATTTTGAATTAGCCAGAATGTATGGTAATCCTATTCAATCAGGCGAAAACGGATTAGCAGTTCCAGTGGTACTGACACCAACAACCTCCAAAGAGGACTTAAGCAAGAATCCTGCAAGAGATAATGTTGGTAAAGTGTACAACCAGGCTATAGACGACTTGAAAAAAGCAATTACATTGCTTCCCGAAGATAATGGAACACGAGGTGATGTATTCTCTGCAATGGCTTTCTTATCAAGAGTATATCTGCAAAAAGGTGATTATGCCAATGCTTACACAGTGGCAAATGCTATAATTGAGAATGGCAATTTCGCTCTCTCTCCTTCTGTAACTGCTGTTTTCAGAAACAAAAACACTCAGGAATCTTTATTTGAAATTCAACAAAACTTACAGAATAATGCAGGAACAGGCAATGACGGTCTGGTTACATTTTTTGCCGGATTGCCAGCATCCTCCTCTAACACTTCAGTTGGATACGATTCATACCAACAAGTAGTGGGAAGAAGAGATGCCAATGTTAATGTAAATTTCTATAATTTGTATTCAAGTCAGGACAAAAGAAGGAATGAACTCTTTTACCTTGGAAGATCAAGCAGAAGATATTCAGGAAAATACGTTGACTTTGGACAAAATTTCGTCATAATGAGAATTGCTGAAGTATACCTAATAAGAGCTGAAAGTGCGTTTAGAACTGGAAAAACTGACATAGCTCTGGCTGATGTTAACAAAATTAGAGTTAGAGCCGGACTAGACGCTCTTACTAATGTGACCATTGATGATATTCTACTGGAAAGAAGATTGGAATTAGCTTATGAAGGCTTAAGAGTTCATGATATTAAACGTCTGAAAGGAACAACAGGAACTTTTACCTGGAATGATACTAAATTGGTTTACCCTATCCCTCAAAGAGAAATGGATACCAATAAATCACTCGTTCAAAACGACGGATATTGATACTAATCAAAACTAATTAGAAGACTGCTTTCCAAAAAAAGCAGTCTTTTTTTATTCCTTTTGCGTAATTTTGCGTAATTTTTTAAAATACTGATGCTTACAATCAATAATCTTTCCTTCTATTTCGGTGGCCGTGCAATATTTGAAGATGCAAATCTTCAAATCAAACCAAAAGATAAAATTGGTTTAATTGGCTTAAATGGAAAAGGGAAATCCACCCTACTTAAAATTATCGTAGGTGAATATCAGCCCGACGCAGGCAACGTTTCAAAATCAGGCGATTGTACAATTGGCTTTTTAAATCAGGATCTGCTATCCTACCAGACCGACGACAGCATTCTGAACGTGGCCATGCAGGGATTTGAACGCCAGCTCGAACTCCATCATCAGATCGAAGATATCCTCCACCAAATGGAGCATAATTATTCAGATCAATTAGTCGAAAAGCTGGGCGAACTTCAGCATGAATTTGATCTTTTAGATGGATATTCAATCGAATCAAAAGCCGAGGAAATATTGGAAGGGCTGGGCTTTAAAACCTGGGAGCTCAATAAACCTCTCCGTCAATTTTCTGGAGGCTGGCGAATGAGAGTAATGCTGGCAAAACTTCTGCTCGCCAAACCCTCCGTGCTTCTCCTCGACGAGCCCACCAACCACCTCGATTTACCTTCGATTCAGTGGGTAGAAAAATATATTGCGAATTATGAAAATGCAGTTGTAGTAGTTTCTCACGACAGGCAATTTCTTGATAATGTGAGCACTACAACCGTGGAAGTTGCCAATAATAAACTCAATTATTATCCCGGCAACTATTCTTTTTATGTAGAAGAAAAATCCCTCAGAAATGAGATTCAAAAGGGAGCATTTGAAAATCAACAGGCTCAGATTCGCCAAACTGAAAGATTTATTGAGCGATTTAAGGCGAAAGCTACAAAAGCTCGTCAGGTACAATCAAGAGTAAAGGCTTTGAACCGTCTGGAGCTGATTGATGATGTTATAGACGAAACAGCCAAAGTGCATTTTAAATTTAAGTTTGGGACACAACCAGGAAGACATGTGATGGCTCTGGATCATATTTCAAAAGAATTCCCAAATAATCCAATCTTAAAAAACACATCGGCACATATCGAAAGAGGTGATAAAATCGTCCTCATTGGTGCCAATGGAAAAGGAAAATCAACCTTATTGAGAATAATAGCAGGAACAGAAAATCATGAAGGGGACAGAAAGTTAGGTCACAATGTCAATTTTTCGTTTTATGCCCAACACCAGCTTGAAAGTCTCCATCTGGAAGAAACCCTTCTCGAAGAATTAAAATATGCTGATGGCTCCAAATCTGAAACAGAATTGAGGTCAGTTTTAGGTTGTTTCCTGTTTACAGGAGAGGATGTTTTCAAAAAAATAAAAGTGCTTTCCGGGGGAGAAAAATCAAGGGTTGCTCTGGCGAAAATACTTATCTCTGAAGCTAATTTCCTGCTTCTCGATGAGCCGACCAACCACCTAGACATGCAGTCGGTAAACATCCTGATCCAGGCACTTAATCAATATGAAGGCACCTATGTGATTGTATCTCACGACAGGCATTTTATCAGCCAGGTTTCCAATAAAGTGTGGTACATCGAAGATCATGAAATCAAACAGTTTCCTGGTGGTTACGATGAATTTGAGGTTTGGATGGAGGAAACTGGCCGAACATTGGATGAACCCACGAAAAAAGACAAAAAAAACTCTGTGAATGAACCTGTTACTCCAAAAACTGAGAATCTCAAGCCAAACAATTCAAACCAAATTAAAAGAATTGAAACTGAAATTGAGAAAGTTGAGCAGGAAATCGGAGAGTTGGAAGCACAATTGAAGACCATAGAGGAAAAACTTGCTGATGAGAAAGTTTACGCTGATCAGGTACTTTTAGACGAAACCAACAAAAATTACGTTCTTACTAAAGAATTATTAAATCAGAAAAACCAATTGTGGGAGCAAAAGGTTACAGAACTGGAAAACCTCGGATAATAAATTGAAATTAAAACATTTAGCATTTTTTTTCACTATCTTTTTATCTTATAAAGCTATAAGTCAACCCACAGGAATCAAAACTGTATTGTTTTATGCCTATGGACAGGGAGATGATTTCGCCAAACGAATAAACAATCCTCCTGTAGTTTTTTTGAACCAAAAACAAACTTTAATTTTAGAATTTGATAATTTGAATGGCAGCTTCAATCAATACAAAGCCAAAATAAAACATCTTAATATTGATGGCAAAATCTCAGATCTAAGCGAAATAGAATTTATTGATGGCTTTAATGAGTACTTTGTAAATGACTATTCGGTTTCGGAAAATACCAAAGTTCCTTTTTATCATTATGGCCTTAAAATCCCTACTCCTAAAATTTCAGGCAATTTCATTTTACAATTATTCGAAAATAATGATATTGAACCGGTGATCGAATTACCTTTTTGGGTAGTCGAAAACAAAATTTCGATTTCTTCTAATGTCATAGTACCCAGAGATACTGAATTTTGGAAAACTCACCAGCAAATTGATGTCAATTTTGATATCGGAGATGCCGGAATAGTTTTTGCTCAACGAGATTTGAAAGTTTTTTTGCGACAAAATCAAAGAATTGAAAAAACAATTGAATTGCCCAATTCAGGAATGAAAATTTCGGGCAGAAATGCATTTACCTTTCGTTTTTTTAACAATGAAAACCTATTTGAAGCCGGGAATGAGTTTCGCTTTTTAGATATAAGCAGTAATATGCGTCGGGGTCAGAATATCGCTTCAATCAGGATTTCAAACCCAGATGAATACTACACCATTACTCAGAAAAAAAGATCAGGTAAAGCATTTTTAGATTCTTATGATAACAATGGAGGCTATCTGATTAACTCTATTGACAATGGCTCAGATAACCTTAAGGCTGACTATGCCAACGTAATTTTTAGTCTTGATGAACCCTATGATGTTGAAAATACAAAACCTGTTTTGTTGGGCAAGCTTACAGACTGGCAGCCACTTGAGATGAATTTTAACCCCAATACGCAACTTTTTGAAATTGAATTGATGCTCAAACAAGGGATTTATGATTTTATTTTCGGATTAAAAGACCTAAAGTCGGGGATTATAAGCGAAAGAATTATTGAAGGTAGCTTCTCTGACACCCGCAATACTTACGAAATTCTTATTTATGAATCTATTCCCGGAAAACGAATCTACAGGCTTTTGGGATACCAGAAAATAATTCAAAATCCATAAGTTCGCTACCTATTGAGTAAGCTAAATATTGTTAGTTTATCATTAATTTCAATATTTGGTAATTGTCCTTCTTTCCAAATTCGCTATTTTTGAATAAAATATTTCATTTACATGATAAAAACCCAATCTTTACGGTTCGGTTATGGAAACCAAAAAACTTTTGAATTTCCTGATATTGATTTAAAAGCCCGGGAAACACTTTTGGTTCTAGGAAAATCAGGTGCTGGAAAAACAACTTTTCTCAATCTTATCGGCTTGCTACAAAGTCCTGAACAGGGTGAGATTTTTATCGACAATGAGCCTACCAGCAAGATAGGTTCCAAACAAAAAGCAGGTTTCAGGTCCCAAAAAATAGGAATTATTTATCAGAAACCCTATTTCGTCAATTCGCTCAATGTCATTGAAAATTTGGTTCTTTCCAATTTCCTCGCTGACAGAAAGCTTAATCATGAAAGAGCAAAAAATCTTGCTACCGATCTTGGATTTGCTGATTTACTTTTCAAAAAAGTACAACAGCTGAGTGGAGGCGAGCAGCAGCGGGTATGTATAGCCCGTGCTCTCATGAATAACCCTTCCCTAATATTGGCAGATGAACCTACCTCGGCATTGGATGATGAAAACTGCGACAAAGTAGCAGATTTATTGGTAAAAGAAGCTACTGAAATCAATGCATCTCTGGTAATAGTTACACACGATCAGAGACTTAAAAACCGATTCCAAAATCAAATCACCTTGTAAAATGTTACTAAAAATTGTTTGGAAAAATATTATCTCAAAAAAGCTTACCTCAATTTTATCGGTTTTGCTCATGATGCTGGGCATTGGAATAATCTCTCTGGTATTAACTTTAGGGAAGCAGCTTGAGGAAAAATTCTCCAAAAATGTTGCCGGAATAGACATGGTTGTTGGAGCAAAAGGTAGCCCTTTGCAGTTAATCCTTTCAGGAGTTTATCATATCGATGCTCCTACCGGCAATATCCCCTTAAAAGAAGTTGATAATCTCAGGACCAATTCCTTTGTGATGGAAGTAATCCCACTTTCGATGGGGGACAATTATATGGGTACCAGAATAGTTGGCACCTCACAGCGATACTTAAAACATTTTAATGCTGTATTACATCTAGGTAAAACTTTTGAAAATGACCTTGAAGTCGTAGTAGGACAAAATGTTGCCCGGGAGCTAAATCTGAAAATTGGAGATAAATTTGAGAGCACCCACGGGTATGATAAAGAAGCGGAAGAGCATCACGAAAAAAAATATGTAGTAAAAGGCATCTTAAAATATAACAATTCAGTAATTGACAACCTTATCATCTGCAACTTATCAAGTATTTGGGCCATGCATGAGGAAAATTCTCATGAAGCCGAATCTGAACACGAAAAAGAAGTAACCTGTGCTTTGGTAAAATTCAGAAATCCTCTGGGGCTTATCACAGTTCCCCGATTAATCAATCAGAATACCGTCATGCAGGCCGCTCTGCCGGCAATAGAAATCAACCGCTTATTCAAGTTGATGGGAATTGGGGTAGATGCACTCAAATACCTCGCATTCGCAATAATTATAATTAGTGGAATCAGTGTATTTATTACGCTTTACAATGCTTTGAAAGAGAGAAAATATGAACTGGCTCTGATGCTCTCCATGGGCGGAAAAAGGTTCACACTTTTTATGATGTTACTATTGGAAGGAATTGTCCTTAGTCTCGCAGGCTGGATTTCAGGAATATTAATCAGTAAACTTGGGATATTTTTAGCTTCCGGCCTACTTTTCAAATCTTATCATTATTCTTTCGAACAAAATCTGCTTCAAAAAGAAGAAATATATTTATTGGTAGCAGCGTTAATAGTAGGTATTTTTGCATCGTTGATACCAGCTGTTGGGATTTATAAAATAAACATTACAAAAACCCTGGCAAAAGACTGATTTTGGTTAAATAAATCTTTAAAAATTTAAATGAAAAAAATACTAATCATCATATTGATTCCTTTGATTGCAATGGCTTCTAATCCCATCAAAATTACCTGGGAAAGCCTGCGTGATGTGACTTTTAAGAAGAAATGGAATGCAAAGGAGAATATGTTTGTGTTGGAGCCCTCTTTTGGATCCAAAGTTATGGCTTTGAAAGGTAAAACTGTAAGCCTGACAGGATACATGATACCGGTTGATGTGGATGCTAACTACTATGTACTTTCGGCCAATCCTTTTGCCAGTTGTTTTTTCTGTGGTCAGGCGGGGCCGGAATCAGTAGTCTCAGTAAAATTTAAGAATATTTCCAAAAGATTTAATACTGATGACCGGGTGACCATCAGCGGGATTTTCGTCCTAAATACTGACGATATCAATGAATTAAATTATATTTTAGAAAAAGCTGAACTCGATTTGTAAAATTATTTTTTCAGAGAGCGTTTAATATTCAAAATCATACAAAATGAAAAAGACTTTAATTTTCACCATTTTCTTTCTGAGTGTATTTAGTGTAAATTCATTTGCTCAAATCGAAAAAAACTGGGCATTAGGCTTAAAAGTGGGTGAACCTCTTGGCCTGAATATCAGAAAATATCTTCATTATGGTGAAAGAGCTTTCGATTTTAATATAGGAACTTACGGTTTTTTGATTGGAAGTAACAGAAACTATAAAAAAGACCCCCGATTTGATCAAACAGGTGTAAGTTTTCAGGGACTTTATCATTATTACAAAACACTTGGAAAAAATGAAAAAGTAGGTGTTTATTATGGTTACGGAGCTTTTTTTAATTTAAGAAATGAAATTTTTATAGAGAATAATATCCGAAACAACGATATCAATCAATTTTCGATTGGACCTGCAGTAAATGCAGGTATAGAAATGGATATACCTGAAAACGACCTTACAGTTTTCCTTGATGCTGGTGGATTTATGGAATTGGCTCCCAAGCCTCTTTTTGTGGCTCCTAGTCTTAACATTGGCCTTAGGGTAAATCTCGTAAAATAATTTTTCTGATCTTACAACCTTTTTATAATATTCTGCCTCCTACCATAGAACAAAATCCCTTGTCCTATGGAAAAACTTTTACATCTTGTGGGAAAAAAGAGCATTTGCTCTTCAAAAATTATTCTGTTAAAGGCAGAGGTTAACTATTCACATTTATTCCTCACCGATGGTCGAAAAATCACCATTTCAAAAACCTTAAAGGAGCTTGAAAAAAAATATTCTGATTTCGGCTTTTTCAGGCCTCACAAATCTTTTTTAATTAACATGGAGCATGTGGTTTCATATTCCCATCATGACAACCGAAGAATCATTTTGACAAATAATTTTACAGCTGAAATCAGTAGAAGAAAACTACCGGAGTTTCTGGAAGAAAAAAACATAAAAAAAGCCCTCCGCTAAAAGCAGAAGGCTAAAACTTTGAGAAATATTTTATTATCTTTTTGAGATTTCTACAAACTTCTTCCCAACGGGACCAGTATAAATCTGGCGAGGACGTCCGATGGCTTGTTTTTGTTCTTTAAGCTCCATCCATTGGGCAATCCAGCCTGGTAAGCGGCCTATTGCAAACATTACTGTAAACATGTTGGTAGGGATACCCAAAGCTCTGTAGATGATTCCTGAATAAAAGTCAACGTTTGGATACAATTTTCTTGAAACAAAATAATCGTCTTTCAAGGTTGCCTCTTCCAATCCTTTGGCGATTTCGAGAATCGGGTCGTTGATACCCAGTTTTTCTAAAACCTCATCAGCGGCTTTTTTGATGATTTTGGCTCTTGGGTCAAAGTTTTTATAAACTCTGTGTCCAAAACCAAACAAACGGAATCCGGAATTTTTATCTTTTGCTTTCTCGATATATTTCTGTACATCGCCACCATCATTCATAATCTCTTCAAGCATTTCTAAAACTTCCTGGTTGGCACCACCGTGTAGTGGTCCCCAAAGAGCAGAAATACCTGCAGAAATACTTGAATACAAGTTGGCTTTTGAAGAACCTACAAGCCTTACGGTTGAAGTAGAACAGTTTTGCTCGTGATCAGCATGTAAGATCAAAAGTTTATTCAAAGCACTTGCAACCACCGGATCAACGGTATATTCCTCCACCGGTAAAGCGAACATCATATTGAGGAAGTTTTCGCAATAGTCCAACTTATTTTTTGGATAATTCGGTGGATGTCCTTGTGATTTTTTGTAAGTCCAGGTAGCCAGAGTAGGGAATTTACCTAACAATCTCCTGATATGTAAATCAAGTGCCTCAGGTGAAAGATCTTTCGATAGCTCAGGATAAAAACCTGCCATTGCAACCACCAATGATGACATAACCCCCATTGGATGAGCATTTACAGGGAACCCATCAAAAATCTTCCTCATGTCTTCATTGACAAGCGAACGATATTTTATTTCCTGAGTAAAATGTGCATACTGGTCAACTGTTGGCAATTCTCCATATATCAAAAGATAGGCTACTTCTAAAAATTCTGCTTTTTCAGCCAAATCTTCAATATCATAACCTCTGTAATGTAAAATACCTTCCTCTCCATCCAAAAAAGTAATATCGCTGGTTGTGGAACCAGTATTTTTAAAACCTTCATCTATTGTGATATAACCTGTTTTAGCTCTTAGGTTAGAGATGTCAATAGCCTTTTCACTTTCTGTGCCTTCGATAACAGGGAATTCGTATTCTTTCCCTTCAATTATCATCTTTACCGACGTTTCCATATATTATATTTTCTTACAATTAAGCTTTATTAGAAATTGAATAATGTGCCAATTTACTTAAAATAGTACAAAATACAAACTAATTAAATAAATTAAATTTGAGGGCTTTTCATTTAAATATCGACTAGTTTCTATTTAATTACAACATAATTAACAATTTATAGCCAAAAAAGTTTTCTTGAATTAGTACTATTTTTACAAATCTAACTACTTTTTAATATCTAATCGATTAATTTGATATTTCTGAGAGAAATTGAATTTTCAAAAAAACAAACAATTACTTTTTGGGGCAAAATATTATTTCTTAAAATAAAAAATAAAAGCCGGATCAATGACCCGGCTTTAAAATTTGATTTTTTTTGAAATTATTTAGCATAATTAACTGCTCTCATCTCCCTTATCACACATACTTTAATCTGACCGGGATATTGCATTTCCTTTTCTATTCTTTGAGAAATATTGAACGACATCATGCCTGCATCGTCATCACTGATATTTTCAGCATCAACGATTACTCTCAACTCTCTACCGGCCTGAATAGCATAACATTTTTCAACACCTTTGAACGAAAGAGCCAAATCTTCAAGATCACGAAGTCGACGGGCGTAAGATTCCATCATTTCACGACGAGCACCTGGTCTTGAGCCTGAAATCGCATCACAAACCTGAACTATCGGAGAAATAAGGCTTGTCATCTCAATTTCGTCGTGGTGGGCACCAATGGCATTGCATACTTCGGGATTCTCCTTGTATTTTTTGGCCATTTCCATTCCAAGTATTGCGTGTGGCAAATCTGACTCTTCGTGATTAACCTTACCAATATCGTGCAGGAGCCCGGCTCTTTTTGCCAGCTTCACATTTAGACCCATTTCAGCTGCCATGGTAGCACAAAGCTTTGCAACCTCTCTGGAGTGCTGTAACAAGTTTTGCCCATAAGACGACCTGAATCTCATCCTGCCCACCATTCTGATGAGTTCGGGATGTAAACCATGAATGCCCAAATCAATGACTGTCCTCTCCCCTATTTCAATGATTTCATTGTCGATATCTTTACGGGTTTTGTTTACGATCTCCTCAATACGTGCCGGGTGAATACGACCATCTTGTACCAGACGATGCATTGACAACCTGGCAACTTCTCTTCTTACTGGGTCGAAGCTGGAAATTACAATTGCTTCAGGGGTATCATCCACAATGATTTCCACTCCCGTGGCAGCCTCCAGAGCCCTGATATTTCTACCTTCACGACCGATGATTTTACCTTTAATCTCATCACTTTCGATATTAAATACCGAGACACAGTTCTCAATGGCTTGCTCGGCGGCGGTTCTTTGAATTGTTTCGATGACCACCTTTTTGGCTTCTTTTGTAGCAGAAAGTTTCGCTTCTTCGATTGACTGTTTGATAAAGCTCGATGCTTTAGCTTCAGCTTCTTGCTTGAGGGCATCAACAAGCTGTTGCTTAGCCTGCTCAGCAGTGAGATTGGCAATTTTTTCTAATTGAGAAACCTGCTGTTGATGCATTTTTTCGGCCTCTTCACGCTTTTTGTTGGCTAGTTCGATTTGTTCAGAAAGCTTGGTGTTTTTGGCAGTTAATTCAGACTCCAGCCTTTTGGTTTGTTCCAACTGCTGGGTAACCTGTTGCTGCATTTGCCTTACTTTTTGCTCATTCTGGATGATGGTGTTTTTCTTCTGATTTGCATCATCTTCAAATTCAGATTTAAGTTTAAGAAAATGCTCTTTAGCTTCCAACATTTTGTCTTTTTTGATGTTTTCGGCGTTGCTTTGAGCAATTCTAATAATCTCCTGTGCTTTTTTGTTGCCTTCTTCTTCGTGGTCAGCGAGAGTTTTTTTCATCATGCTTTTGCCAATGAAAAAACCTACGCCCACTCCAATAGCGAGTCCAATAATAACTAATAGGTAATCTGACATTTTTCTAAAATTTAGATACTTGAATCAATACCTGAAAATATTCAGATATAATATCAAGATAAAGGAGAAAAAAGAGCGTGGGTCAATTATCAAATCTTTTCTGGATATTTTCCAACCTGTCTTGCACTTCGTTTTTCAAGCTTTGATAATTTTCATTGATTTTCAAAGCATCAACTACGGCCTCCACCGCCAAAACAGAAATTAATTTGGCAGAGTTGGCGAAAGCTGAGTGTTCACGGGCAAGTGCGGCAAAGCGGCTATTCAATATCTCATTTGCATCTCTAAAAAAAGGCTCCTCATGTCTTTTCACTAAAAAAGAAATCTGCTCTCCATTGAGCTTGACCACAACACGTGTTTTTTCAGATTCCATTTTTAAGAAAGCAAATATTATTCTTCTAACTGACTAATACAATCGTCTATTTCTTCTATTAATAACCCTATTATATCTTTAAGATTTTGATGGGTTATCTCTTTATCTTCAATATCGGATACAATCTTAACAATTTTATTTCTAATTAGAAAGTTTTGGGGGATTATTCTGTTTTGATTTTCCAATTTTTGATTTAACTCCCGTATTTCTTCTTTCAGAAACTGATTGCTCTTTTTCAGGTTTTTGGTTTCACTGCTGAGCTGTTCTTTTTCATATTCTAGCCCAACAATAATGTTTTTTTGGCTCCTGATCTGGGCATTGAGGCTGTCAATCTTTCCCAGGATTGCTTCAAATCCTGAGAGCATAAATGCATTCTCTTTTTCAAAATCAGAGCTCCCGACCATACTATTTTCTGATTATGGCACCATTTTCTTTTTCAAAAGCCAGCATCAACCGCTGCATCGTTTTGTCAATTTGTTGATCATTCAGGGTTTTTTCTGTATCCTGTAAAATAAAACTTACAGAATATGATTTTTGACCTGCATCAAGCTTATCACCTTTATAAACGTCAAAAACATTTACCTGTTTCAAGATTTTCTTCTCGGTGTTCAATGCAGTTTTTCTTATTTGATCAAAAGAAATTTCATCATTGATTACCAAAGAAAGATCGCGTCGAACTTCGGGGAATTTTGGAATTTCGGTAAACTGGAAGTCTGCACTATAAACTTTTTGTAATAAATCCCAGTCAAACTCAGCATAATAAACGTTTTGCTTAATATCAGCAGTTTTTTTGATTTGAGCAGACACTTTCCCAACGGTACAAAGAAGTTTTGAACGGGTAGATATTTCCAAACCGTATTCAAATCGGGGGTCGGAGGTTTCTGCCGACTCGGTTTTATAAACTTTCATGGCATCAAATACCTGATGTATAACCTGATAAATATCGTTGAAAGCTACTTGCCGGCTCTTCTGACTCCAGGTTTCAGACTGACTATTGCCCGTAATCCATATTCCTAAAACACTCTTTTCTTTTATTTTGCTTACACCTTCCTGTGCCACTTTCAGATAAGTACGCCCAAACTCGAAAAACCGGAGGTCACGGTTACGGCGGTTGATATTGTACACGAGAGCATTGAGGCCTGAAAAAATCAAGGTGCTACGCATTTGAGAGAGCTCTTCACTCAGCGGATTCAGCAATTTCACAATTTCTTCTTCAGCATGTGACCCTACATTTTCGGCAGGCCTTACAATAGACAAAGATTGAATCTCATTAAATCCAGCTGCTGCCAGAGACATTGATAGATTTACTCTGAGATTCTCGGTATCTTTTTCAGGAAAATCGGAAATAAAATCGGAACTTAAATGCTCAGAAAGCTCGACATTGTCAAAACCATATATCCTTAAAATCTCCTCAACCACATCGGCCTCACGTGTAACATCTACCCGATACGGCGGCACTGAAACCCTAATTTCAGTTTCATTTTTAGATAAAATATTAATATCAAGGCTATTCAAAATGCTTTCAATCAAGTCATTTTCGAGGCTTTTCCCGATTAGTCGGTCAATATTTTTCTTTTTTAGTAAAATATCAAAATTCTTAATCGGTTCAGGATAAAAATCAATGAGATTACTGCTGATAGCACCACCTGCTATTTCAAGAATTAACTTGGCTGCCAATCTTATCGCGTAAGCCGGCATATTGGGGTCAGTTCCCCGCTCATATCTGAAAGAAGCGTCGGTCTTGAGACTATGTGAAGTGGCCGATTTTCTCACTACATCGGGATTAAAGTAGGCTACTTCAAGAAAAAGATTGGAAGTATTTTCACTTACCCCTGTTCGATTACCCCCAAAAACACCTGCAATACCGACCGGGCCTTCTCCATCAGATATGATAAGATCAGAGGCATTAAGCTTTCTTTCAACACCATCAAGGGTAATGATTTTTGCATTTTCACCGGCCCTTTTCACCAAAATTTCCGAACCCTTAATAAGGTCAGCGTCGTAAATATGCATCGGCTGGCCCAGGTAGTGACAGATATAATTGCTGATATCGACGATATTATTGATGCTATTTACACCAATCGTATTGAGAAATGATTTCAACCATTGCGGTGAATCTGAGACTTTTACACCTGAAATTTCGAGAGCACAAAATCTTGGACAGGCACTGGAATCTTTAACATTCAGATTAATTTTATTAAAACTGTTACCAGCTTTAAAATCCTCAACTGATGGTAAAGTTAAATCTCCACCCAGAGCAGCTTTTATGTCACGGGCTACACCAAGATGAGATGCCGCATCGGCTCTGTTGGGTGTAAGTCCGATTTCAATTTCATAATCTGCCTCAAGGTTAAAATACTTTGCAGCATGAGTACCATTGGGCAACTCGGTATCGAGCACCATTATGCCAGCATGTGAATGGCCCAGACCAATCTCGTCTTCGGCACAGAGCATCCCCTCCGAAACAGTTCCTCTTATTTTTGATTTTTTGATTATAAAAGACTCTCCATCAGAGGGATAAAGCGTGGCTCCAACAGTTGCAACAACGACTTTTTGTCCTGCTGCTACGTTGGGTGCTCCGCATACAATATCAAGTAAATCACCCGTACCGGCATCTACTCTTGTAACACTTAGTTTATCGGCATCGGGATGCTTGGCACATTCTACCACAGTACCTATCACCAGGCCATCAAGTCCACCTTTAACAGCATTAACCTTTTCAATCCCTTCAACTTCGAGTCCGGTAGAAGTCAAAATTACACCCAAATCCTCCGGACTATGATCAAACGCAATTAATGTTTTGAGATGGTTATAAGATACTTTCATATTACGCTATTCTTCAAAATCAGCAATTTGGGCAAAAGATTGCTCTGTTTACTGCATTTTTGAGAGTTTTTTTGAATATTATTAAAAAATTTGACTCGAAAAATAAATTAAGAATCAGTTTGCAAAGATAACCAAATAAGACAAATTTTTTGTGGTGAATTTCTGCTAAAATGTATGATGTAAGATTTTCTACCCCTCTTTCAATCAAAATTCCTGACTCAAAAAGTTAGTTTTTTGTAAAATTATAAAATTTGTATCCGTTGGGTAAGTATAATTTTGGAATAACCCGAATGGCATAAGATTGGCTATTAAAAAGTAAACAGAATAAAATACAGGGTAAAACCTGAAAAGATATTTTATGGTTAATTATGGGATAGCTTGTAAATAGGCAAACGGTTGTTTGTCTATTTCTTTTTTAGGCTGAATCCATCAGGTAGTTGAATCAATCAAATATAAGATAGATTCATAATCTTTCCCGGTTGCTTCTGACATATTTATCTCACATGTTATGGTAGAGCTATAATGGAAATCTGCTGAAATATTCTTTACCTCACTGGCCTCGGTTTTTGTGGCTGAGCGGGTCAATTCTGGAACCAGAAAACCCCTATCCCCTGCCATACCGCAACACCCTGCATTAAGCGGAACAGTGACTTTTTCAGCAAAATGATTGGCGATGTCCATAAACTTTGATTCAGTTTTAAGTTTTTGTAATGAACAAACCGGATGCAGCACAACTTCGCCCTTTTTTTGGACAGGATTTAAAACCGGCAATACATATTGATGTATAAACTCCACAGAATCAAGAACTTTAAGGTTTTTGAATCTTTCCTTGTTTTCAAGACTCAAAACCGGGTAAATATTTTTCAGTGTGTATTGACAAGAGGTGACATCTATAACAATTGGGTATTTACCATTTTCTGAAGAACACCACATTTTTTCGAATGTGCTGTTGGCAGTATAATCATAGGCATTTTTAAATCCTTTAGATGAGAAAATCTGACTGCAACATGCATCTTCAATACCTTCCAGAACCTTTATGGAAATATTTGATTTTTCACAGATACTGTAAAAAGTCTCTAGAATATTTTTGGGCTGGTTTTTATAGGTCCCCATCATTCTGGAAATACAGGAAGGAAAATAAACAATCTTAAAGTCCGAGTCAGCACCCCGGGTATTGTACAGGTTAATTTTGGGAGGAGTATTTATCTTATTTGACCAAACAGGTATATTTTTTGAAAATTTATGGAAAGATGCTGAAAGATTTTTGGCAAAATTTTCACCCAAAACAGAATTGAAAAAATGAACCATTTTCACACCTGATCTGACCAAACGAAGCACAACCCCAAAATTTTGGGCAGCTTGATCAGCAAGAAAATTTTCAAATTTTGAATGAGCGTTTACTCTAAGTTTTTTGACGAGGTCACCTGTATTAATCTCCACTGGGCAATTTACGGCACAGAGGCCATCAACGGCACAAGTATCAAGGCCGACATAATCAAATTGGCCTGCGAGTAATTGAAATTCTTTAAGCTTTTTTTGTGATTTAAGATTTTCTAAAACCCTCCGGATCACAATTCTTCTGCGTGGAGATGCGGTAAGGTCTTTGGAAGGGCATGAAGGTTCACAGAATCCACATTCAATACATCGATCTACTTCAGCCTCCACGGTGGGCATTTGTTTCAGGTGTTTGATGTGTGCTTCTGAATCCTGATTTATGATTACGCCGGGATTTAATAAATTAAGTGGATCAACAACCGCTTTTAACCGCTTCATTATTTGAAAAGCCTCAGTTCCCCATTCGGTTTCGACAAAAGGAGCCATGTTCCTACCTGTTCCATGCTCGGCTTTAAGGCTTCCGTTATATTTTTTCACCACCAGATCAACTACCTCTCTCAGGAAGTTATCATAGCGATGAATTTCAGAGGAAGTGTTTAAAGTTTGGGTAACCACAAAGTGAATATTGCCGTCTTTGGCATGACCAAAAATTATGGCATCATGATAATTGTATTTTTTAAAAAGAGATTGAATGTCAATAATAGCATCTCCCAAAACTGAAATTGGAAAAGCAATATCTTCCAGAATAACAGTGGTACCACTGGCCCGCACTGCTCCAACGGCAGGAAAAAGACCTTTCCTTACTTTCCAATAAAAAGCCTGCTTTATAGGATCGAGCGTAAAGTCAGGAGCTTGTATCAAACCTAAATCTGGAATAATTTTCTCAAAATCTCCAACAATTTTGGTGAGTTGTTCCAGAGAATTTTCCTGAAATTCGACCAGCAGAGCAGCGGCAGTATCTGGTAAAGTTTTAACGATTTCGGGCATGCCATTAAGGTCCTGGACTGCCCGTAAGGAGGCTCGGTCCATTAGCTCAACCATCAGAGCCCCGCAATCGCGAAGCGGAATTATTGCCTGACAGGCAGTATAAATGTCATTAAAATATAATAGCCCGGTTGATTTATAAGGATAATCAGGCACAGTTTGCATTACTGCCTCTGAAATGAAACCCAGCGTACCTTCACCACCTACCAACAAATGAGCAAAAATATCCAGTGGGTGTTCGAAGTCAATAAAGCTATTTAATGAATATCCAACGGTATTTTTGGATTTATACTTGGCTCTGATTTTTTGTTTCAATTCAGAATTTCCTAAAATCTGATTCCTGATTTCATTGATTGTCTTGAACAATTCAGCACTTTCAAATTCAAATTTCCGGTAATCTTCCTTATTTTCCGTTGTGTAGATTTTGCCATCGGGCAAAATAAATCGAATATGCTCAATGGTATGGTAGCTGTTTTGACCCACGCCACAACACATCCCCGAGGCATTGTTTGAAATGATACCTCCCATCATAGCGGCATTGATGCTTGAGGGATCGGGGCCAATTTTTTTATTATATTTTTTCAGATGCAAATTGGTCATCAAACCAGTAATCCCGGGTTGCACTCTCACGAGATTTGCTTCCTTTTCGACAGATATTTTCTTCCAGAACCTTCCTATTTCAACCAAAATACCATCAGTAATTGATTGACCTGAAAGGCTGGTACCTCCTGCTCTGAATACTAAAGGAATCTTGTGATTTTGGGAAAAGCTAAACAATTCCTGAATCTCTTTTTCTGAATTTGGATGAACGACGGCTTCAGGTACCAAATAATAAAACCCGGCATCAGAGGCGAAAGAAACCCTGTCAATATAGGAATCTCGAACCCTCTCAGGCTCTATGATTTTTTTTAGATTTTCACTGATTTCCATTTCGGTAGATAGTGGTGGCAGATGCCTGAGCGGCAGCCAGAATGGTCATATCAGCAATTGTAACATTAGCCGGAGCAGTAACACAATATTGTATGGCATCAGCTATATTTTCTGCCAAAAGAGGATCAAAGCCTTCGTAAACTTTTGCTGCCCTTTGCTCATCTCCCTTAAACCTTACGAGTGAAAACTCAGTTTCAACTGCTCCCGGAGCTATATTAGTGACTTTTATACCATGTTTAGTCAAATCAAGTCTCATGCCTTCACTGATGGCCTCCACGCTTTTTTTGGTTGCACAATATACTGCTCCATTTTCATAGGTCATTTTCCCTGCTACAGAACTTATATTGACCACATGCCCTTTTTTGCGGCTTACCATTCCAGGAAGTACTAATTTTGAAACATTCAAGAGCCCAGTGACATTGCTACCAAGCATGTTATTCCAGTCTTCCAGGCTCCCTTCATGAATGGGCCCCAAACCGTGGGCATTCCCGGCATTGTTTATTAAAACTTCTATATTTTTCCATTCGGAAGGAATGGATTCATAGGCAGCTTCAACCGCTTGAAAGTCACTTACATCAAAGGTGAGAATGATGGATGCACAATTTAATTTTTCAGAAAGTTCTTTTAGTTTTTCTTTTCTCCTGCCACAAAGAATGAGGTCATACCCCGATTCCGATAACTTTTGAGCAGTAGCATAGCCAATTCCTGACGAGGCACCTGTAATGAGTGCAATTTTATTCATTTTAATATTTTTCGATAAAGTTCGGTTCTATTGGGGTCTAAATTACTAATCAGTGAAAACATTTCCTGCTTTTCGGCTTTTGGGCTTTCAGAGAAAATTTTTATCAATTCTTCAAATTTCGCATCAAAAAAAGCATTGACCATCAAAGCGTTGGGTCTAAGGGCTGCCGTTGATTTTACTGTCTGTAAGTAATCAGTTATTATTTTTCTGGCTTTTACAGGATTGGCCGAAAAGTCATCCAATGCCATCCTGTGGTATTCATAAAATCCTTCTCTGAAAGCATTAAATTGCTGGTCCCTAAGATTTTCCACTATCCAGTTTCGATTTCTGGTTTCTTTATTGCCCATTGTCCAGGCTCCTCCTATGGCATTTCCTGCCAAAACAGCCAGGTTATAGGCCCTTTCCAAATATGGCCCACCGCCAAATTTTGAAAATGAATCATAATCTACTGCAAGAGCCACCAGAGAGTAGTAAGCCAACAAGGCGGTGAGATTATTGCTGTAGCTTTGTTCATTAAAAAGCATTGTACGGTCTTCAGGTGCAAACGAAATGTCAATATTTCGGTCAATGTACTGAAATATAACCGACTCATACGTAGTACCATAGACAGGCCTGATTACCTGAAGCTGAGCATTTCCTGAAAAACTATACTGCCCGTTTGATTTTAACAGATTGATATTGAGGTTACACTTAATTTTTTCTTTTTCCGAAAAAATATCAGTAGTCCACCGTTGCGTATTTAAAAAAGACCTGATGGCAGTCTCCATTTCAACAAATATTTGCCTGTCTCCGGCGGTGCTGATACTTAACTGACCTGAGTTGAGTGTAACTGTCCAATTGATTTCCTGGGCTAAAAGGCTTTGGCTTATGAAAAGCATACCCCAACTCAAAATTATTTTTTTCAACATTTGTCTGATTCAAAATTTAAAAAATTAACCCAATAAAAACCCGTAAACTGCTTCAATTATATCAGCTGCCACTTCAGATTTTGACTTCAATTCGAATTCCTTTTTATTGTTTTTTCTGTCAAAAATCGTGATTTTATTGGTATCATAACGAAAACCCGCCCCTTTATCTTGTAGTGAATTAAGTATTATCAAATCAAAATTCTTTCTTTCGAGTTTGCTTTTCGCATTAAACTCTTCATCATTAGTTTCTAAGGCAAAACCCACATGAATCTGCTTATCTGTTTTAACTTTTCCAAGAATGGCAGCAATGTCTTCCGTTTTTTCCAGTTCCAATGCCAGCTCAGAATCTTTCTTCTTAATTTTTATCCGGGAAATTTCTTTTGGCCTATAATCTGCTACTGCTGCTGAAAAAACCACTATATCAGCTTTTTCATGATAATCTTGCATGGCTTTAAGCATTTCAGAGGCTGACCTGACGTCAATCATATTCACTCCGGAAACCCCAACCAATGCGGTGGGACCGCTTACCAAATTCACCTCGGCACCTTCTGCCTCAAACTTCCTGGCGATTTCATATCCCATTTTACCTGAAGAATGATTGCTGATGTATCGCACCGGATCAATGTCTTCCTGCGTTGGGCCTGCAGATATCAGTACTTTTTTACCAGAAAATCTATTTTTTTTCTTGAAAAATGTTTTGACCTTTTCCAGTATCTCGTCCGGCTCAGCCATTCTTCCTTTACCCTCTAAACCACTTGCCAGTTCTCCGGTTGACGGCTCTATTATTTCATTCCTGTTTTTTTGTAAAATATTGATATTATTTTGGGTAGAAGAATGCAACCACATATCAAGATCCATCGCAGGGGCTACCATCACATGTGTTCTTGCCGACAAATAAGTGGCCAACAGAAGGTTATCGCACAAACCCGTTGCCATTTTTGCGATGGTATTGGCAGATGCCGGAGCTATTATCATTAGGTCGGCCCAAAGAGCCAGATCAACGTGACTATTCCAAACGCTGGAATTACCTTTTTCAAAGTCGGTAAGAGCCTCGTTTTTAGACAAAGTGGCCAGCGTCAAAGGCGAAATAAACTGATGAGCTGCGGGCGTCATAACCACTTTAACATTGGCTTTTTCTTTAATAAAAAGTCTGATCAGCCATGCGGATTTATACGCTGCAATGCTTCCTGTAACTCCAATAAGGATATTTTTATTTTCGAGTGACATCCACTTTTAATTGATTTGTAAAACTAAGTGATATAGCTAAAATATTCAATTTTTTGGGAATATTTGAGTGAAATGATTCATTTAAGTCAGAATTTTCCCAAATTATAAAAAGAAAGGAGCCGGAAACCGTAAATTTGCGGGTCTTTATGAAAAATTTCAAGGAAATATTAAACGAAAATCCGATTTTCGGAATTGTGTCGGAGGCTGCTCAGCAACTCGGACTTGAAACCTATGTGATAGGAGGATATGTAAGGGATCTAATTATTGGGAGGCCTAATAAAGATATTGATTTCGTGACCGTAGGTAGTGGAATAGCCCTTGCTGAAAAATCAGCTGAAATTGCTGGAATTACCAACCACGTGAACGTTTTCAAAAATTTCGGTACTGCACAGTTTGTCTATAAAGACTTTGATGTAGAATTCGTAGGGGCCAGAAAAGAATCTTACAGGAGTGATTCAAGAAAACCTATGACCGAAAACGGTACGCTGGAAGAAGACCAGCAAAGGCGGGATTTTACCATTAATGCCATGGGAATTTCACTTTCCGGAAGCAACTTTGGCAAATTGATTGATCCTTTTAATGGAATTGCCGACCTGGAATCCGGGCTTATAAAAACACCCCTGGAGCCAGAACGAACTTTTTCCGATGACCCCCTTCGCATGATGAGGGCAGTGCGGTTTGCTACTCAACTCAATTTTGATATCGACGGAGAAACTTTTGATGCCATAAAAGCAATGGCCGGCAGGATCGAGATCGTTTCGCAGGAAAGAATTACAGATGAACTCAACAAAATAATTTTATCTCAAAAGCCTTCCTACGGCTTCAAACTATTGCATCAATGTGGTTTGCTGGAGATCATTTTTCCTGATTTTGTAAAACTTCAGGGAGTTGAAACCCAGGATGGCAAAGGCCACAAAGATAATTTTTACCATACCCTTCAGGTTTTAGACAATATTTCTGTCCATAGCAATGATCTTTGGGTGAGATGGGCGGCAATTTTACATGATATTGCAAAGCCGGCCACGAAAAAATTCAGTCCAAAGGTTGGTTGGAGTTTTCATGGTCATGAAGAACTAGGGGCACGTTGGGTCAAAGGTATTTTCAGAAAAATGAAACTGCCACTTGACGAAAAAATGAGAAAAGTTACCAATCTGGTGCGTTTACATCTCAGACCTATTGCATTGGCCAAAGATGGTGTAACTGACTCTGCTGTACGAAGACTGTTGGTAGAAGCTGGCGAAGACCTGGATGACTTATTAAAGCTTTGTCGGGCCGATATTACTTCCAAAGACCCAACCAGAGTGAGGAAATACCTGAAAAACTATGACCGCGTGGAAGAAATGCTGGTGGAAATTCAGGAAAAAGATAAACTGAGAAATTTCCAACCTGTATTGACGGGTGAAATGATTATGGAAATATTTGATTTGCCCCCTTGCCGGGAGGTTGGCGTTCTAAAAAATGAAGTCAGAGAGGCTATTTTGGATTGCAAAATTGAAAATGAGATATTGCCTGCTTATACCTATTTGCTAAAAGTTGCTGAAAAACTTGATTTTAAACCCGTCAAAACCCTTGAACAGATTTCAGTAAAATAATTAAGTTTTTCTTTTCAAAATTTCGGTGCCAACACTGCAGGAAAGGCATTTTTTAGGCTGACATTTAAACTGATATTGCTGAATAAGGGCCTGTGAATCAAAGGCACCATTGACTTTAATTCCCAGATCTTGAAATTTCCGGATAATAAAATTATTTTCTGCTGGAAGCTCGGTAAGTAGGTTTAAAGCTTTTTCAAAATATGCGTATTGATTTTTTTGACCTGCATTTAAAGCCAGTAACTGACACACCGTGTTGATAATGATATTATTGACTGATGTTTCTCCAATATTTTTTTTCGAAAAACTTGTCATTTTCCCAAAGTCATAATGCTCTTTCCAATAATCCGACACCTCAGAGGTCATGCCTTCAAAAATGGCTTTTTTATCAGGTGAATCAACAAAAAATGTAAACAAATTTTGTTTTTTATGAATAATCCCGGCCAACTGAGCTAATCTGATCGTAGGAAAATTTCCAGGTCTTGTTCTTAAAAACCTCCATTCCGACCTCCTGAGTTTATTTTGAATGATTTGGTATTTTTTGGCAAGAAATTGAAATTCGTCAGTGAGTTTCAGGGAATATTCATCTTCCGGAGTTTCGAGAAAACCTGCCATTCCAAACAGTAAAGCCTCCAGTTGAAAAAGATTATCGTGGTGCTTTTTAAGAATTTTGAATGGAATGGCTTTTGAAAGCCGCAAAAATGTTTCTGAATTCAGTTTAAAACCCAGATTTTGCAAAAATACCCTGAATGCCAACTCTTCAAAATCGTTGTTTAATTCTTCAAGCCAATCAGAAAGAACTGCAGCTTTCATTTCCAGCCGCGAGGCTAGTGATTTTTCAAGCATGTCAAAAATGGCAATTTCCGATATTTCCTGAAAAAATGGCTCACAAGGAAACTCGCTGATATTATTTTCCAGGCTTCTGTAGTTTTTCAATGCGTTTTCAAAGGTGAGATTTTTTAATTCCAAAGCCGGAATTCCGGTACCATCTGATCTAAAAACGTCCCGGTCGTTTTCCCAGACTACATGCAAAATCACCTTGTCATAAGCTTCGTCATTTTGATGATTGTGCTGATTCCACTCCGAAGCATTCACATGTATCTCTACACTCCCCACCCACTCTATATCATTGATTATCAGTCTGCAATTTTCAAAATCAGGACCGGAATGGGTATTTAAAACGCCATTTTTGAGAATTATTAATGCTTTACCATCAGTAGTTTTCAAGTTGTTTTTGTGAAACTGTTGAAACCGCCAGATATATTGTAGAAATTCTTCTTGCATGATTTTATTTAGTTTATAACCGAAAGTGAGATCAGTTTTTTCTAAACAAATATGCTAAATTTTTGTCAGGATAATTTTAAAAAAAGCAATTTCTAAATTTTTTATCAAAGATATTTATCCAGATAACCGGCCATCTCTTTCTGCACTATTTCAGCTTCTTCGGCCGCTTTTTTTGCAAAATCAGTACCATTGGAAGCATAAATTATGGCTCTGGAAGAATTTACCAACAATCCGCATTCGCGGTTCATTCCAAATTCTGAAACTTGCTTTAAACTTCCACCCTGGGCTCCAACACCAGGAATGAGCAGAAAATTATCAGGTACTATCTTTCTGATTTCAGCCAGAGAACTGGCTTGTGTAGCTCCCACCACGTACATAAGTTGTTCTGGCCCTCCCCATTTTTTGGACTGTTCCAGCACTTTTTCATATAAAAATTCCCCGGATTCCATTTTCATTTTTTGAAAATCTTCACTGCCGTTATTACTCGTCAAAGCCAGTAATATCACCCATTTCCCTTCAAATTCGAGAAAAGGCAACACGGAGTCAGCTCCCATGTATGGTGCCACCGTAATGGAATCAAAAGACAGGCCCGAGGACTCTTTGTCAAAAAATGCTCTTGCATACAGCCCTGAAGTATTTCCAATATCCCCTCTTTTGGCGTCGGCGATGGTAAAACAGTCTTTGGGAATGTATTCAAGGGTCTTTTTCAGGCTGATCCATCCTTTGGCACCCAAAGCCTCATAAAAAGCGATATTGGGCTTGTAAGCTACTGTAAATGGCAAAGTGGCGTCAATTATAGCTTTATTAAATTCAAAAACCGGATCTTCGGTATCAAGTAAATGAGCAGGAATTTTTTTCAAATCGGTATCTAAACCCACACATAAATATGATTTTTTTCTCCTGATCTGTGCAAATAAATCCTGTCTTGTCATTTAATATATTTTTTTGCAAAAATAGGCCAAATGAACAAATTATTTAGAATTTGAAGTAAAAAGAACCAACATTATCCGCCGGATAATATTTTGCTTATTCAGAATTCATCCCAAAAAATATTTTACTTTTGCTAATCATTTATTTACTACTTTTGTTCCGCTTTGGTAAAAATTATAACATGGAATTTAGGGAATCAGATAAAATAAAAGGCTTAATTGAGGTAACTCCTAAGGTTTTTGAAGACAATCGCGGATACTTTTTCGAATCCTATCGTGAAGAGTTATTTCAGAAAAATGGAATAACCGAAAGGTTTGTCCAAGACAACCAGTCTTTTTCGACAAAAGGAGTATTAAGAGGCTTACATTACCAAAGAGCCCCTTTCGCTCAGGGCAAACTCGTGCGGGTGATAATGGGTTCTGTGCTCGATGTAGCGGTTGATATCAGACCTGATTCTCCTACATTCGGACAATACGAAGCATTTTTACTTACAGCTCAAAATCAAAAAATGCTGTACCTACCTCCCGGTTTCGCTCACGGATTTGTGACGCTGGAAGATGCTATTTTTACCTACAAATGCACCAATCTATACGACAAAGCCTCTGAAGGGGGAATTATTTATAACGATCCGGCACTCAATATCGACTGGGGAATTACTGATCCGGTTGTATCTGAAAAAGACTTGATTTTGCCTGTTCTTTCGGAGGCTCATATTTAATATAAGTATTTGATCTATAGGTTTTTATACATTTTTTACCCCTTTAAAATATTTTTTTTCGTTTTACCTGTCTTTGGCATAATTAATGATTCTATTGTGATGAATTCTACCCTAAAAAAGTAGTAAATGTAGAGCCAGGAAAATGCTGAATAATTTTACGGAAATAATTGAAAAAATAACGCTTAAAGGACAACACAACTTTGAGATTGATATGCATTCGCATATTCTGCCTAACCTGGATCATGGTCCGTCAGACATAGATATTTCAGTAGAAATTTGCAAAGTAATCAAACATCTGGGAGTTAATAAAATCATAATTACGCCCCATGTGATGAATGGTTTTTATGAAAATTCCAATGAGATAATTCTACAGAAAACCAGTGATTTACAAAAAAAACTTTTGGAAGCCGAAGTTGGTTTAAAATTAAAAGCCGCTGCCGAATATTATGTAGATGACAATTTTTTCGGCATTTTGAAACGAAACGGCAAACTGCTCACACTGGATGAAAATTTCAATTATTTATTGATAGAAGCTCCCTTACTTTCTGGATTCGACTTTCTGAAATATACTGTAGAAAGGCTCAAAATCTTTGGATATGCACCTGTTTTGGCACATACCGAAAAATACAACAGTGTTTTTGAGGATGCATCCAAACTGTTTATGCTCAAAAAAATGGGACTAAAATTCCAGACAGACCTCATTTCAACTTTTCCGAATGCTCCAAAATCCAAAAAAGAAAACCTGTCTTTTTTAATCGACAATGACTTGATTGACTTTGTTGGCAGCAACGTACATTCGCTGGGGCAATGTGATGATTTGCTTACTTACAAAAACCACAACCAATTAGATAAGCTACTGAAAATAAGCACAAAAAATCAACTACTAGACTTCTGAAATTCTCTTTGACGCAATACTTCATAAAGGATAACTCCAGTAGCTACCGAAACATTCAGTGATTCTACTTTGCCTTTCAGCGGTATTCTAACCGAATGATCAGAGAGCTGTAGCAAAGTATCGGAAATACCATCTTCTTCAGAGCCCAAGATGATGGCTGTAGGCAAAGAATAATCATGTGAATAAAGGCTGTTTTCAGTTTTTTCAGTGCAGCTTATGATCTGAAAACCTGAATTCCTAAGATATTCGGCGGTTTGATTCAAATCATATTCTCTGCAAATAGGCACGAAGTTTAGAGCTCCGGAGCTTGTTTTCATGGCGTCTCCGGTGATTTGGGCTCCACCACGGGTTGGAATCACTATGGCATTGGCACCACAGCATTCGGCTGTACGGCATATTGCCCCAAAATTTCTTACGTCTGTAATTCGGTCCAATATCAACACCAGAGGCACTTCACCGGTTTCGAAGACTTCAGTTATTACATTCCCAAGATTAGCAAAATTTACCGCCGAAACAAAAGCCACCGCTCCCTGGTGGTTTTTCATGGTAACTCTATTGAGCCGTTCCAAAGGTGCCTTTTGTACGGGAACACCCATTTCTCTTGCCAGTGTTTCGATCTCTTCGAATGCTTTGATATCTTTTTGAAGGATGATTTTATCAATCTCTTTTCCGCTGCGAAGCGTTTCAAGCACCGATTGAATACCAAAAACAAAATCCTCTTTATTGGGTCTGTTGACGGGTTTGTAAAATTTCTTGTTCGAGTCGCCTCCTCTGTTTATTCCACTACGTTTCCTGTTCTCCATGCTTCTACATAAGGGTACCAATAAGAGCTATATTCCGGGTATCTGACCAATTCATAGCTTTGGTCAGTGAAAGTATTAGACTTACGGTAAAAAGTATAAATTATTTCTGAATTGTTCTGAGATTGAGCATACAACCACACCTCACGCTGACGGTTGCGTTGTACTCTTGAAGGCGGTCCCATAATGACATAAACCATTCCTTTGTCGGTTTTCCAGCCTTCTTTATAGTTGGTAAACAGCCTGTTGGCGTCAGCTACCCGACGATAATAATTTTTAATCATCTGTTTAGCCACGGTCTGATTTCCTTTACTTATGTTGAGAAAATATAAATCAATTGCCTCTTTGGGATCTTCGGTGTTGCGAAAAATATCTATTTCCTTTTGGGTACTCATATAAACCAGCGGATCACGAAGATCCTGAGCCATGGTTTGTCTTGGAAATCGTTTGTCAACCACCATAAAACCATAACCATCATTCACATCGGCTGGATTTTGGGTCAAAAGATATGTGCCGGTTTCAGGAAAAACCAAAGTTGCTCCGTTGATTACCTTCATAGTATCTACAGCTTCAAATTCCGACATCGGATCTTTTTTGGTGGAGGACATTGGTGAAAGTGCCGCACCGCTTAAATTTTTAAATCTGATCAGATACAACTCCTCTGTATTAGGAATCAAGGACTTCAGGATGACTTTTTCATTTTGGAAAATAAAATTGCTGAATCTGGGGGTACCTGTTCCTGTGGAATCGAAAAACTGAAAACGGGTGTCCACTTTTTTGGCATAAAAATTAACAGGCAAATCATAAGTATATTTTGTTGCTGCCTGAGTATCCACAAAGTCAACCACGAGGCTGCCATTTTCAATGGTCTTCAGTTTAGGTATCTGAAAGGTAAACTGGTAGTTTTTTCCCACCTTTTTCACCTTGCCTTCTTTAATTTCAACCTTTCCAACTTTAAGTTTTTCTTTAAGGCCGGTCTCAGGCAAAATGGCCCATTGTACCCTAAAAATGTCAGCTAGTTTTTCGATATTAGTCTCTGAGGGTAAGTTTAATATCTCAGCTTCAAGATAAACATTGATATTGGTAGAATCTTCAAAGAGATACTTGCCATTGATACTCGAAACCACAGTTTTTGATTCCCGGGCAATGGTTTTTTCCTGCGAAACTGACTCTTTGCCTGCCGAAGTTTTCTGCTGAGGTTTACATGCAGCTATCAACAAAACCGAAAAAAGAAGTATTACAGCGTTTCTCATCCAAAAAATCGGGTTAATTAACCATATAAACGGTAGGACCCACCGAAATGTTGATGCAATATACCCCAAAAATTACAAATTATTAAGAAATATGAGATAAGTCCCATTATTTTCGGGAATCATATTCTATTTTTCGGGCAAAAAAATTTAAGAAAAATAATGTCAGAATTGAAAGATATCCAAAATCGGGAAGATGTGGTTAAGCTGGTAGATGTGTTTTATGAAAATGTGATGAAAGACGAGAAATTGGGACCGGTTTTTGCACCCTCTGCCGACCATTGGTCACAGCATATTGAAAGAGTTTATAATTTTTGGGACAACTGGCTTTTCCAGACGGGCTCGTACACCGGAGGTATGATGTGGGTACACATGGAGCGGCACGCCACGCACCCGATGACAACCGAGCTTTTTGAACGATGGCTGGCGTACTGGATTACCTGCACCGACCAACTTTTCGCCGGCAAAAACGCCGACTTTGTAAAAAATAAGGCACTGGAAATAGGTCAGGTGATGAATGCTAAGTTGAATGCGAATGGGTAAAAAAAGATAAAAATCATTTAAAATGTCACGTCTTGCGTTACATTTGTAATTATGATACTAAATTTCAAACATAAAGGACTTGAACATTATGCCAGAAAAGGAGATCGTTCAAAATTACCTTCAACTTTAATTCCCAAAATATAATTGATTCTTACTCGATTGGATGCGATACAAATCGCCGAACAAATGAATCAACCGGGATATAATTTTCATAGTCTGAAAGGTGAATTAAAAGAATTTTATGCTGTAAAAGTATCAGCAAATTTTAGAATTATTTTCAGAATGGAAGATAACAATCCGACTGACATTGATTTAATTGATTATCACTAATAGTAAATATATGGCATTATTTGAACCAGCACACCCAGGTGAGCTAATTCGGGAAACAATCGAAGGAATTATGGAAGAAACTGGTGTAAAATTAACACAGGCAGAAATTGCTTCCGGCTTAGGAATTACCCGAAAAACCCTATCTGCAATTCTCAATGCAAAACAATCAGTAACACCTGAGATGGCAGTGCGTTTAGAAAGTGCATTTCCCAATACATCTGCTGAGTTTTGGCTAAAAATCCAGGAAAACTATGACTTAGCTATTGTCAGAAAAAAATTCCAACCTGAAGGTATCAGGGTATTTTGGAGACCTGCAAATAAAGTTTCGAAAGCACAGTAAGACTATGAAAACTATAGATTTTAGATCTTTTGAAAGGAATTTGCCAAAATTATTTAAATCTATTTCAGGAAAAAATTTGAGGATATGTGTAAAATTTAGTAATGAGAAAGATTTAGTTTTTATTTCCAGAAAAGAATTTAATTTTATTCAAAAGACAATCAATTCTTACTTAAACAATATTCATTGATTGTATGAAATTCGAAACCAAAAAACAGAAACTTGCTTCCTATTCTCATTTCGCCAAAAGGATGGGGAAATACACGCTATTTGCCTTGACTTTGATTTCTTTTTCGGTGGGTATAGGTACAGTTGGCTACCATTATTTTGACCACATTTCATGGCTCGACAGCTTCTACATGGCTTCGATGATTTTGACCGGAATGGGTCCGGTTTCTGAGATGACCACCGATGCCGCCAAATGGTTTTCTTCATTTTATGCACTTTACAGTGGTGTGGCTTTTTTGAGTATTACTGCAGTATTTTTTGCCCCAATCATACATCGTTTACTGCACATTCTTCATATTGAAGATGAAGAAAATGAGGAAGAATGAACTACGGCCAATTTACAGGGTTTTTGTTTGTATTTAAAACTCTTAAAATTTTTACTTTCATCAAAGATTCTTCAATTTCAAAAAAAATAATAAATGGAAATTTTTTAAGTGGTAGCCCCCTGAATCTATTTGATCTAATTTGAAAATATGGATTCCTCTCCAAAACATCAAAAGCTTGATTTATTTCTAATCCAAAAGATTCAGCAACTGTACCAGAAACATTAATTAAGTAGTATGAGTAACTCTCGAGTATGTCTTTTTCAGCTTGTGGAGTAATTAATATTTCAAATGCCATTTAGCCTTGCATTTAATTGATTTCTATCAATACATTCTTCAAAAGGAATCTTACTGCTTTCTTCCAGAAGTCTTAGAACATCATCAGTAAGTACAAAATCATCAACTAAAGAAATCTCATCAGAAGGAAACTTCTGCATAAATTCAATAAATTGATTGACTTTGCCATCAGGCACATTAAATGAAATTTTTGTCATTGGAATTTCAATTTTTACCAAAAATACATAAAATTGAAATTTTATTTAACAATACCGTCAAATTTTAGGTCATCTTACACTTTATTTTTCTCAAAATATTTCTTTGCCCATTCCTGCACTATCTTTGCGGCTTTATTTTTAAAAAATAGCATTCAAAAATGATTTCGGTAGATAGCGTAGCAGTAGAGTTTAGTGGCAGCACCCTTTTCAGTGACATCACATTTAATATCAATGATAAAGACCGCATTGCCCTCATGGGAAAAAACGGTGCCGGAAAATCTACCCTTCTTAAAATCATCGCAGGTGTAAATAAACCTACAAAAGGCAAAATTTCAGCTCCAAAAGAAGCCGTCATCGCTTATCTTCCTCAGCACTTGTTGACTGAAGACGATACCACAGTTTTTCAGGAAACTGCTAAAGCCTTTGATGCCATCCATAAAATGCAAGCCGAAATTGATGAACTCAATCATCAACTCGAAACCAGAACTGACTATGAATCAGATGAATACATGGCAATCATTGAGAAGGTATCTGATTTGAGTGAAAAATTCTATTCTATCGAAGAAATAAATTATGATGCTGAGGTCGAAAAAATCCTGAAAGGACTGGGCTTTGAAAGAGAAGATTTTGACAGGCCAACCTCCGAATTTAGTGGTGGCTGGCGTATGAGAATAGAACTGGCCAAAATCCTTTTGAAAGATCCAGATTTGATACTGCTCGATGAGCCCACCAACCACCTCGACATTGAGTCAGTACAGTGGCTGGAAGATTTTTTAATCAATAGTGCCAAGGCTGTTATCGTGATTTCGCATGACAGGGCTTTTGTCGATACCATCACCAACCGCACCATTGAAGTGACTATGGGCCGTATTTATGATTACAAAGTAAATTATACCCATTACCTCCAGCTTAGAAAAGAAAGGCTGGAACAGCAACAAAAGCAGTTTAACGATCAGCAGAAAATGATTGCCGAAACACAGGAGTTTATCGATCGCTTCAAAGGCACTTATTCCAAAACCCTTCAGGTGCAGTCCAGAGTTAAAATGCTCGAAAAACTTGATATAGTGGAAGTTGACGAAGTCGATACTTCTGCCATCAATATAAAGTTTCCTCCCGCTCCCCGCTCGGGCAACTATCCGGTCATTTCCGACCATGTGAGCAAAAGTTATGGTGACCATCTTGTATTTAAAGATGCCTCATTTAGCATTGAAAGAGGCCAAAAAATAGCCTTTGTAGGTAAAAATGGTGAAGGTAAATCGACTATGGTAAAAGCAATCATGGGAGAAATCGACTTTGATGGCGAACTGCGGGTAGGTCATAATTGTCAGATTGGTTATTTTGCCCAAAACCAGGCCTCACTTCTGGATGAGGATCTTTCGATATTTGATACTGTAGAACAAATAGCCGAAGGCGAAATCAGAACAAAAATCAAAGACCTTTTGGGGGCGTTCCTGTTCAGAGGCGATGATATCAACAAAAAAGTAAAAATGCTATCCGGTGGTGAAAAAACCAGATTGGCGATGATCAAACTGCTGCTCCAACCGGTTAATCTCCTGATTCTGGATGAACCCACCAACCACCTAGATTTACGCACCAAAGATATTCTGAAAGATGCCTTGAAAGCTTTTGAGGGCACTATCATCTTGATTTCTCACGACAGAGACTTCCTTGACGGTCTTGCCGAAAAAGTCTTTGAGTTTGGCCATAAACGTGTTAGAGAACATTTCGAAGATATCAACGGATTTTTGAGAAACAAAAAACTCGAAAACTTGAAAGAAATTGAAAGAAAAAACTGATTTAAATCAGAAATGTAACTTTAATCACTTCCTGATTTTTTCTGCGTTTGCAACTTTGCACCTGAAATAAGGAACAAAGAATTTTAAAACAAAGAAAAATATGACACTGGAAGAAATTATCAAAAACAACGAAGGAACTATAGTTGATGTAAGAACCATAGGCGAATTCATGGGTGGAAATGTGGCAGGTTCTAAAAACATTCCACTTAACGAAATTCCATCAAGAATGGATGAAATCAAAGCTCTTAAAATGCCATTGGTATTGTGCTGTGCTTCAGGCAACCGTAGTGGTCAGGCAACTGCCTTCCTTAAAGCTCAGGGTGTTGAATGCTACAATGGTGGTTCATGGTTGGAAGTAAATTATTACGCTGCTCAGGCTTTGGCTTAAAAAATTAATAAACGCTTACGCTTAATTTTTATTAAAGGCAGATCTTCATTTGAAGGTCTGTCTTTTTTTATTTTTTAGCCAAAATAATCTAAAAAAAATCTACCTTAAATAAACCAAAAAACTCTCAGGTGCGTTTTTAGTGCAGAAAAAGCCCATTTAAATATGAAAATAGACACTAAAAATCCGATTGACCTTAGTGGTCATATTGATGTGGTAGAAAACATCACACGAGAGGAGTTTCAATCTAAATACATGAAACCCCAGATTCCCGTTATCATCAAAAACCTTTATGGAAAAGATGCCAAGGTTTATGATTGGACGTTTGACTATTTTAAAAGAGAGCTGGGGCAAATTGAGGTAGGCGTTTTTGACGATGAATCAGAAACCCGGAAAGATGACCGCAGTTACAAATCAGCCCCGAAAACGATGAAATTTGGGGATTATTTAAGTTTGATTCAGGAAAAACCAACCACCAAAAGGTTATTTCTTTTCAATGTTTTTAAACACAAAAAGGAACTACATAACCACTTCAAATTTCCGGACATAGCAGACAAGGTACTAAAGTTTCTGCCTTTGGCATTTTTTGGTGGACAGGGAGCCATTACCCGAATTCATCGCGACATGGACAACAGTTGTGTTTTTCTTACCGAACTCGCCGGATACAAACGTGTGGTGCTATTTGACCCAAAATATTCTGCTTTGCTTTATCAATATCCGTTTTCGACACATACTTCTATTGATGTCAATAATCCTGATTTAGAAAAATACCCGGGATTGGCATATGTTCAAGGCATTGATTGTACTATAGGACCGGGAGACACTTTATTTATGCCTGCAGGTTGGTGGCATCATATCGAATATTCCACTGCCGGTCTTGGATTTGCCATCAGGTCCTTGAGCCCTAACATTTCTGATCGTTTACAAGGATTTTGGCAGGTGGGTATTATGACCCATATTGATGAATTGATGAATAAACTTTTCGGTGACCAATGGTTTAACTGGAAAAAAAGCAACGCCCGAAAAAAAGCCGAGGTGCTGATTCAAAGAGAAAAATACAAAAACCTTTAATTGGTATAATAGGGACGGCAACGTCCCTTTTTTTACTTATCCCACTCTTTGATGGCCTGGGTCATGGCTTCAAATTCTATCAGAAAACCATCGTGACCATAGGTAGAATCTATTTCACGATAGCCTGAGCCCGGTATCAGTTCAGCAATTTTCCTTTGCTCCACAGGTGGAAACAATATGTCAGAGGTAATACCGATAACCAAGGTCTTAGCTTTCACTGTGGCCATTGCGGCTGCAAGCCCTCCCCTGTTTCTGCCCACATCATGGGAGTCAAACATCTTGGAAAGTATCCAGTAAGAGTAGGCATTAAATCTCCTCAAAAGTTTTTCTCCCTGATAATTCTGGTAAGTATTGGCTCTGAAAAAGTCAATTTGCCCACCATCTCTTGACTGAGTTCTGTTATAAGTTTCATAGTTACGATAGGAAAGCAAAGCAATCGCCCGAGCCACTTTCATTCCTTCCATACCAGAGTCTGCCGTATTATTTTGCCAGGAAGGGTCATTGGCAATCGCCATTCTTTGACTTTCATTAAAAGCAATACCCCAGGGCGAATGCACCGCATTGGTAGAAAAAAGTACCTGCTTTTTTATAACCTCTGGCTCCATTATTGACCATTCCAAAGCTTGCTGCCCTCCTAAAGAGCCCCCCAACAAATAAGCGATCGTATTTATTTCCAGGTGTTTTCTCAATAAAATATGTGCCGAAACCACATCTCTGATGGTAAGAAAAGGAAAATCATGATAGTAATTTTTTCCTGTCAATGGATTCACACTCAGTGCATTGGTACTTCCATAATGCGAACCCAGCACATTGGCACAAATCACAAAATATTCATTGGGATTAAAGAGCCTTTTTTCACCAATAAGTCCACTCCACCAATCTGAAGGGTTGGCATTTCCTGTAAATGCATGACAAACCCATAACACATTAGACTTATCGGCATTCAATGTTCCGTAAGTAGTGTAAGCTATTTCGATTTCGGGAAGCCATTCGCCATTTTCCAGATGAAACGGCTCCTCAAATTTTACCAGATGGTTACTGACCATAAAAATTAAAACTTTACCCGATCGATACGGGACAAAATATTAAAAAACAGCATCTCCACCGATTTTCAGTGAAGCAAAAAAACCAATACTCTGATAGAATTTTCCGATTGGTTTATAAGTCCTGATGGCCATTTTAGCCCTTCAGGTAGGTATTGGCACCTTTTCGGAGGTTTCCGGCAGGTTGCCCGGGTTTCGCAGAGCCTATTCTCTCCGCCCGTCTTTATAAATCAACCCTTCTGCAATTGAAGAATGAATTGACGATGCAAATTTAGAAAATATTCCGAATAACTGAAACTGCCACGGCTTTTTTTGAATATCCTGAACCAAATTCCCGTAAAATGTGTAATTGACAAATATAATTTCAATTTGAAAAACGGGAAGATGAAAAGGTTTTGTTTAGAAAAGGATTCTTTTCAAATAGAGAAATTTGACTTTCAGAATGACAGGCACACCTGGGACAATTTTTTACCTCAAAATCACCATTTAAAATCTCCACACCTTGATTTTTACAAAGAAAACACCTCGGTTAACTATCATTTCTTCAGAGTAAAATCCGAAAACAAACTGGTAGGTCAAATCGTAATGCAGGAAACACAAATACCAGTGAATGAATTAATTAACTACAGCATAAGTAGTTTGGAAATTTTATCGGCCTGCCTTTTCAATCCTACCTGCTCATTCAATATTTTGGTTTGTGGGAATATTTTTAAATCTAATCAGGCTGGATACTATTTTTCTGAGGGAGTTTCCCATTCTGACATTTTTAAAAGCATGACTCAATACCTTAACAATGAAAGTAAAAACTTTAAATTTTCGGGTTTCATCATTAAAGATTGTGAGCACGAATTAAATCAGATAAAAGGGCTCATACCTTACAAAAAGGATATTACGATGGCTCTAAAAATTGCATCCAATTGGGTAAGTATGGAAGCTTATGTTTCTGATTTGGATAAAAAATACCGTAACAGATACAAAAAAATATTAAAGTCAAAAGCCGGACTACAAATTAAAGAACTCTCTTTTGATGAAATCATTTTTCATAAATCAGACTTAAACACACTTTTCAATCAGGTATTTTCAAAACAGAAAATTTCATTTGGAAAAATTTCGGAAGATTATTTTCAGGAAAAAAAAGTGCTGTTAGGCGAAAAATACAAAATATACGGTTTTTATGAAAATCAAACGCTCATTGCTTTCTCCAGTCATATAATCGAAAACAATACCCTGGAAGTGCATTACATTGGTTTTGATTATTACCGAAACGAACAATACAATTTATATTTCAATATCCTATATCATGGTCTTGAAGCGGCAATTGCCGGAGGCTTTTCTGAGCTTGAATTGGGCAGAACCGCTTTTGTGGCTAAATCAAATCTTGGTGCAAAGCCCAGGTATACGCTTAATTATTTGTATTTCAGAAGACACTTTTACAAAATCAGTTTTAAATTTTTTAATAAATTCCTGAATTCTGATTTGAATATCCAGTTGCGGAATCCATTCTCTAATGCAGCGACCTGAACTCATTTTACCATGGTCGCCCCTGCCATCATTTGCCGGGCAATATCGCAATTGGGAACCGTTGTGAGCTCCTTTTGAGAAAAATAGGGTATTATAAAGTACTGATTTTTAGTTGACATATAAATCTCCTTTTTCATTCTATCCTCTATGGATTCCAGATTATATTTCTCTTTCAACTGTTTGTATTTCAATCTAATTTCTTCATTTACAGGATTTTCTTTGTAAAAATTCAAATTAGACAAATTAACAGCCCCTTCATTACAAGGCTCTGAATCCTCTATTTTAATAGTAAAATATCTCACAGAAAACCTTGATATATTTTTGAATTCATCGGCGTACTGCAAAGAAAGATACTGGCCAATCATTCCTTCGTTAAATGCATCTTCTATTTTTTTTAATAAATCTGAATTGAGTTTATTCACATCAAATTCATACTTCTTTTGTCCTTCATCATAACCCTTGCTCCTAAGCGTTAAGAATTTAACACTTTGGACAAATTCATTTCTCTGGTTCTCAATATCTATTGTATTTTCGAATAATATGTTTTTTTGTTCGAAAAGAATTGTAACAATACTTTGAATCTCTTCCAATAACTCTGATTCATTGATATGTAATTTTTCCCTTTCTGTTTCAACTTCTTTTTTATTATAAATTTTTATTTCCGACCGCTTCTCAGAATTTCTATAGCTTTCAAAATCCTTGTACCTGATAGCTTTATCCGATTCTCCTTCATTTTCTGCAGGTAAAAAGTAAAAATCTTCAGATCTCAGTTTAAAATATTCAGTGGTAAGAATATTTAGATTCCTTTTCAGATAAGCTACATATTCACTTTCCTGCCTTTCTTCATAAAACTGATCATATATGGGGGCAAAGTCTCTCCATTCATTATTATAGCCCGAAATGTCAAAAATCCCCTTTTCCTCCAACACTTCTTTTTTAACACCTTTTTTTGCCATTTTAAAGAGCAGCACCTTGGCTCCATCAAAATCTTTTAAAAAAAACTTGCAGACTGTTGCATTATACAAATCTCTGAGGAAAGGACTTTTGGAATAATTAAAAGCCCGGGAATAATAATAAAATGCATCAGAATAGTTTTCTTCAGCAATATTTAATTCTGCCTTATTGATTTCATAAAAATAGGATTCGCGGTCTTTGTATTGCCCCCTGGCAACATTAAAAAACAGCAAAAAAATCAAAGTAAATTGTCTGAACATATGGTTTTAATATTTTTTCAATGCAAAATTTAAAATTGCTATTATTCATAAAAAACGGCCTTTAAATAGCCGTATTTCAAACTTTTAGCTTCTTTTTTAAAATTATATCCCTAATATATTTCTAAAAAAAAGATGTTTTTAAATTTTAATATTTCATTAACAAATAAAAAATATAATTTTTCTTTTATATTCATGTATTAATCCGGAAAGCTATGATAAAAAACAAAGAACAAATTGAAATTTATTTTGAAGCTTTTCAAAATAAAGATTTCAAAACTATGCAGCATTGTTATGCTCATAATGCCCATTTTTATGACCCTGTATTTGAACATCTTAATGCATTTGAAGTCGCGAAAATGTGGGAAATGCTTCTCAAAAACGCCAGTGACATGAACATTGAATACTCAATCATTGGCGAAAAAGAACATCGTGTGTGGGCTAATTGGGAAGCAACCTATACTTTTAGTCTCACCGGCAGAAAAGTTCTCAACAAGGTGAGCTCTGAATTCTTCCTGGAAAATGGAAAAATCATCAACCAAAAAGACAGCTTTAATTTTTACAAATGGGCCATTCAGGCTTTTGGTTCGCAGGGAAGGCTTTTGGGCTGGACGGTTTTCTTCAAACAAAAAGTACAGAATACGGCTCAAAAAAATTTGAAAAAATTTATTTCCGGAATTAAATAACTTGTCATTAAAAAATAACTCTGGGTTAAAGAGACTATTTTTTTATTCCTTCAATCAAAAATGTGACAAAAGTGACATTTGATTTGGAGTAAAGAATAGATTTTTGTAGAAAAAATCATTTAATTAATATGAATAGAATCAAGATTTTATTGATTGGGATGGGAATCTTCCTGATTAGCTGCTCAGGAAACAGCCAACAAAACATGGATGCCAAACAATTTTCTGATAAACTGGCAGCAACCACCTCCCCACAATTGGTAGATGTAAGAACTCCGGGTGAATTTGCCTCCGGACACATTAAAGGTGCGGTAAATCTTCCTATCAACCGCAGTGACTTTCAGACGGAAGTGGCCAAACTTGACAAATCAAAACCGGTGTTTTTGTATTGTCTGAGTGGAGCCCGCAGTGCTTCAGCTATGGGGTATTTGATACAAAATGGATTCAAGGAGGTTTATAATTTACAAAGAGGTACTTTGAGCTGGCAGTCTGAAGGTTTGGCCTTGGAAAGTAGCTCTTCGCCGTCATCAAACCCTACCATGACACTTGCTCAATTAAAAGGCCTTTCCGCCAATAATAAAACTATTTTAGTTGATTTTTATGCCGAATGGTGCGGACCTTGTAAAAAAATGGAACCTTTCCTGGCCGAAATAGCCAAAGAAAAAGCCGGACAAGTAAAGGTTGTTAGAATTGATGTTGATGCGAATCCGTCATTGGCTCAGGAATTAAAAATCGAAGCCATCCCTTATTTGCAGGTATATAAAAATGAAAATGTGACCTGGTCAAATATTGGTTTGGTTAGCAAAGAAGATGTAGTTAAAAACCTTTAAGGTCATTTTAACATATACAAACTGAGCGTATTTTTTTCACTCTTTAGATCAAGCTTTATTAACCTGGGGTTGATAAGTTTATCGGGGCTGACGAAAATACGCTCTGTTTTTACCAACTGATCAAAAAAATCCTGCTGTTTTTTGCTAGACACTTCGCCACTCGACAAATAGGCCAACTCCACACTGTAATTGAATCCTTTTGTATAGCCCGAACTCAGCTTTTTAATATCAAATTTCCCTGAGTACACATTTTCATCAATTTTACCTTTAAATTCTCCTGTATGAAAATCAAACTCAATGTTGTTTTTAGATTTCTTGAGTGATTTCTCAAATTTTGAAGAATCCTCGGGACTTACAGTTACTAGAGCATATTTTTCAACTGGCATACTGATCAATGGTTTTGTGCTTTTTTTGCATGCCAAAAAGTTTACTATTAGCACCAAACTAATAAACACAAGACTGACTTTCATATACTTAAGCGTGAACATAAATCATTTTTTAAACAATATTACTAACGAAAATTTATATTTCCGGAGTTATTTCCAAAAACATAACTTCATTTTCGATCCGGAAAGTGTATGTCATTTCAAAATCACGCATGGCATTGATAAAGGCTATTTTGGTATATTTTGCCAAATCTTTCACGCAAATTGACTTTTCAATGATTTTCCCCGCCTCCAAAAGACTTCTCCTTTTAACCCCTTCCAAAAGACAATCAGATGGCGTAAACCAGTTTTCTCCATCAAACAGTGCGATATTAGAATAGGATGCGTCGGTGAGGAGACCATTTTTTGTAAAAATGACATCATCAAAATCAGGATTGTTGTTTAAAAAAGCGGTAAGATCACCTCTTTCAACGCTTTTATATTGATATGCAATTTCACGATTTTCAATAAGTCTGACCTTTTTATGTGGTTTAATGGTATATTCCTGAAATTCAATCGATTCGATAAATTTGCCATAAGTCACTTTTATTTTGTAAACGCCCGATTTGCAATCACATGGCAACACAATTATTTCATCTAGGTTGATAACAGGTAATGTCCCGAAATGTGCTTTTCTGATAGCATTCATTCGGTCAGAATGAAAATGCAATAATGGCATTTCACCGTCTTTTAACAAAATACTTTCAAAAAACCGGAACATAAATCTTCTGTTTTACTTCCTCAAATTCTTTCTCTGCTTCACTTCTGGCTGTTATTCCCCCTCCGCTCTTATAATACAGACCATTGGGATGTTGTTCAAGAAATCTGATGGCAACCGCCGAGATAAGTCTTTTTCCATCAAAAATACCGAAAACTCCTGTATAATGCCCCCGCTTTCCATTTTTATGAAGTGCTTTTTCTGCTTTTACAATTATCTCACAGGTTTTATCCTTTGGTGCACCGGTAATAGATCCGGCAGGGAGCAATTGCATAAACCATTCGCCAATATTTTCCTTCCAGTTTTTAGGTAGATTTCCGCAAACTTCACTGCTTACCTGTAAAAGTTTCTGACCATTTTCTTTGGTAATTTCATCTAAAAAACGAAATCTTTCTACCCAAACTTTCTCTGAAACTTTACTCAAATCATTACGAATCAAATCCACGATAGTAGTATGTTCAAAAAATTCCTTTTGATCATTCAGAATAATTTCACGGGCATTTTCCAAATTAGCATTAATGGTCCCTTTCATTGGAAAAGAGGAAATTTTCCCTTCCTCATAAACTTCTACGAAAGATTCCGGTGAGAAGCACAAAAATTCATCCTTTAACCAAAGTACATACCGTGACTTGAGACTTTTTACTATTTCTTCAGGTGCCCTATTTATTTTGATGGGAGTGGATAAGGTGAGATTAACTAAAAAGCTATTTCCGACATGAATTTCATTTTTAACAAAAGAAAATGCCTTATGGTAAGTCTCAAAATCTGTTTCTTTGGGTAAAATCTCAAACCGGCCATTTAGGTTTTGATAGGCAAAATTTGAAATAACTTCTTTATCTGTTTCGATTTTAAATTTTATTTCATCGGGATTAATTTCATCTAATGCCTCAACGAGATTTTTATTTTGATCAAAACTAATCAAAAAGAAAAAAGGGCAGTTTCCATGCCCTAATTTATTCATTATCTTGATTGTATTATTCTTATCTAAAAACTCAGGCATAAGCTTCTACCGGGTCACATGCACATACTAGATTTCGATCGCCGTATGCAGAATCAATTCTGCTAACCGAAGGCCAAAACTTATTAAATTTAAGATTCGGTGCAGGAAAAGCTGCTTTCTCGCGGCTGTAAGGGCGAGTCCAGTCCTCAGCAATTACCACTCTCATAGTGTGCGGAGCATTAACCAGCACATTATTTTCTCTGTCATATTTTCCATCTGCAATTTCGGCTATTTCAGCTCTGATGGCAATGAGAGCATCACAGAATTTATCGAGTTCGGCCTGAGATTCAGACTCTGTAGGCTCAATCATTAGTGTACCGGCAACAGGGAATGAAACTGTTGGAGCATGGTATCCGTAGTCCATCAAACGTTTAGCTATGTCTTCCACCTCTACTCCGGCAGTTGACTTAAATTCTCTGCAATCCACAATCATCTCATGTGCACATCTGCCATTGGCTCCCGTGTACAAAATCGGAAAGTGTTTTTCCAGTCTGGATTTCATGTAATTGGCGTTAAAAATGGCCAGTTTGGTGGCATTTGTCAATCCATCTCCACCCATCATGTTGATGTAGGCATAGGAAATGGGCAAGACACTGGCACTACCCCATGGAGCAGCCGAAATTCCATGAATTGCTTTTTCACCACCTGTTGTGATTACTGCATTGCCCGGCAAATAAGGAGCCAGGTCAGACTTCACACAAATAGGTCCCATCCCTGGACCACCACCTCCATGCGGAATCGCAAAGGTTTTATGTAAATTAAGGTGGCAAACATCTGCACCAATTTTTCCCGGGGAAGTCAACCCTACCTGGGCATTCATGTTGGCTCCATCCATATAAACTTTACCACCGTTTTGATGTATTATTTCACAAATCTCAACGATCGTCTCTTCAAATACCCCGTGTGTGGAAGGATAAGTCACCATCAGACAGGATAAGTCATCAGCATGCTCAGCGGCTTTATTTTTAAGATCCTGCACATCAATATTCCCTTTATCATCACAGGCTACCACCACTACTTTCATACCAGCCATCACTGCTGATGCAGGGTTGGTACCGTGAGCTGAGGATGGAATCAAAGCAATGTTCCTTCCTAGGTTATTATGAGCTTCATGGAAAGCCCTGATCACCATAAGACCGGCCAACTCACCCTGAGCACCGGAATTAGGCTGGAGTGAAACCGCATCAAATCCTGTGATTTCAGCCAGCCATGCAGCAAGCTCTTCAAACATTTCCTGGTATCCTAGGGTCTGATTTTTAGGAGCGAATGGATGAATGCTGCCAAACTCTGCCCAGGTAACCGGAATCATTTCCGCAGTAGCGTTGAGTTTCATGGTACAGCTGCCCAGTGATATCATTGAATGAACCAAAGATAAATCTTTGTTTTCGAGGATTTTCAGATATCTGAGCATTTCGTGCTCTGTATGATAATTGTTAAAAACCGGATGCTGCATGAATCTGGAGTTCCTGACCAATTCCTCAGGAATATCCACTGAAACGTCATTTTTCAGATTTAAAACTAATTTCTCCCCTCTGGATTCACTGAATATTTCAAGCAATAGGGCAATATCAGTGAGGTTTTTGGTTTCATCAAAAGAAATACTGATATCTTCAGTCCCATGATATCTCAAATTGACACCTTTTGATTCAGCCACTTCTCTGATTTTGGAATTATCCTTAACTTCAATCGTAATTGTATCAAAATAATTTTTGGTAAGTACTCTGTAATCAAGCCCCTGAATCGCATTTGCAAAAGATTTTGTAAGACCATGAATTTTCAAGGCAATATTTTTCACTCCATCAGGTCCATGATAAATGCCATACGCAGCGGACATCACAGAAAGCAATACCTGGGCTGTACAGATATTTGACGTGGCTTTTTCCCGGCGAATATGCTGCTCACGGGTTTGCAGAGCCATTCTCAAGGCGGGGTTTCCTTCTGCATCTACTGATTTCCCAATGATACGGCCCGGAATCTGTCTTTTATATTCATCCTTTGTTGCAAAAAATGCTGCATGAGGTCCTCCAAAGCCCATAGGGACTCCAAATCTCTGAGATGAGCCAATCACCACATCGGCACCCATTTCGGCAGGAGTTTTAAATAATGTAAGTGAAAGTAAATCTACGCCAACGCAAACTTTTATTTCAAGTGCGTGTAGTTTCGCAATGGTAGATGTATAATCTCTGATTTCGCCAAGTGTGTCGGGATTTTGAAGTATCGCACCAAAAATATTATTAGACTCAAAATCAAAGGTTTCAACATCACCTGAATAAACGTTAATTCCCAATGGTAAGGCTCTTCCTTTAACCACATCAATGACTTGCGGGTGACAATTTTCAGAAATAAAGAAACCGACAGATGATTTTTTTGTCCCTTTTCTAATGGCAAAAAACATAGACATGGCTTCAGCAGCTGCAGTAGCTTCGTCAAGTAATGAAGCATTGGAAATCTCCATACCTGTAAGATCAGTTACGATAGTCTGAAAATTTAACAACATTTCAAGTCTGCCTTGGGCAATTTCTGCCTGATATGGTGTATAAGCGGTGTACCATGCGGGATTTTCAAAAATATTTCTTAAAACTACATTTGGTACTACTGTATCGTAATAGCCTGTTCCGATAAAGCTTTTAAAAACCTTATTCTTACTACCCAAAATCTTTATTTTTTCTAAAAATTCCCTTTCCGAAAGGGCCCCTACCACATTTAAAGGCTTTTCATATCTGATATTTGCGGGTATGGTTTCATTGATGAGTTCATCTACTGAGCCAACACCAATTTCTTTGCACATTTCTGATATTTCCTTCTCCGATTTTCCCTGATGCCTGGTTTCAAATTTTTCAGTAGTAGTAAGCGTAATATTCATGAAGTTTTTTTGTATTAAAACACAAATTTACAAACATCTGCCTTGTCTTACCAATTTCAAATCGTTTATTTGCTTTCAATAATTAATTCTCAAAAAATGAAAAACCAAAAATTTGGAATTTTACTACTTCTTTCATCGAGTTTAACATTTGCTCAAAATAAAGACACTTACGAAAAAACAATCAGCCCTGATGACCTAAAAAAACACCTTACAATAATTGCATCTGATGACATGCAAGGCAGAGATACAGGATCTGAAGGTCAGAAAAAAGCGGGAGAATACATTGTAAAACAGTTTAAAGAGTATGGTTTGCAGCCAATTGTAAAAACCGATAACGGTGAACTTTCCTATTATCAAAAATTTAATCTTTACAAAAGCGGCTGGAAAGATGCTTATGTCAAAATCAACAACACCAAAAAAGTATTCTTTAAAGATTATTTTCCGGTAGGTATGGTCAATATTCCCGAGGAAAAAGAGATAGAAACCGTTTTCGTAGGATATGGAATTAAGACAGAAAGCCGCAACGATTATTCTGGAAAAAGTATCGAAGGAAAAGCTGTGATTTTCATGGAAGGTGCACCAAATAATATGGAAAAACCTGAAGAATGGGAAGGAAGTGTGGGCTCAAAGAAAAAACAGAAAATCGCCGCAGAACTAGGGGCTGCATTTATTTTCGAAGTTTCAAATGCCGAATCAGACCAGTTCAAAACCTTAAACGCCGAACGTAAAGCTATCCTTTCCAGATTTAACCGAATGGCTTTAGAAAAATCAAACGCAGAAAAGACAACCCCGAGCCCGGCTTTTGTAATCTCCAAAAACATGGCTGCAGACATGATTGGAATATCAGAAAAAAACCTTTTGAAGTATTTAGAAGGTAAAAAAATCAAATTTCCAAAAGACAAAACCAATATCAGCGTTAAATCAGAAAGGGGGCAGGATTTGGTAGAAACAGCTAATATTATGGGCTTTATAGAAGGTACTGACAAAAAAGATGAGGTAGTAGTGCTCACGGCCCATTATGATCACGTAGGTATTGACGACAAAGGCCAGATATACAACGGAGCCGACGACGATGGATCCGGCACTTGTGCTATACTTGAGCTTGCTCAGGCATATTCTATTGCAAAAGCCAATGGACATGGCCCAAGGCGAAGCATTTTATTTATGACCGTAACAGGTGAAGAGAAAGGACTCTTGGGTTCAAAATATTATACTGACGTGGCTCCCGTAATCCCATTGGACAAAACGATTGTTGACCTCAATATTGACATGATTGGCCGGGTGGATAAAAAACATGAATCAAATCCTAATTACGTGTATGTAATCGGAAGCGATAAACTATCCTCAGAATTACACCGGATTTCGGAAGATGCCAATAAAAATTCAATTAATTTCGAACTTGATTATGAGTTCAACAGTCCTACTGACCCCAATAAATTCTATTACCGGTCTGATCATTACAATTTTGCAAAAAACAAAATCCCTGTAATATTTTACTTTACTGGAGTACATGAAGACTACCATAAACCCGGTGACGACGTAGAAAAGATTCTTTTTGAAAAGTATTCGAGCATTGTCAAACTGGTTTTTAATACTTCCTGGGAATTAGCAAACAGGGATAATAAAATCGTAGTTGACAGCAATAAACCTTGAAAAACAAAAAATTTTTATCAAATTGATACAATAAGAAAAATCATATTTTTAGATGGATTGAGTATATTGTAAGTAATTAATTATTAATAAACAATATTTGACAAGTATCAAAATGACACTTAATAATCCAAAATCTGGCGATAAATACACGCCCTGAAAAGAAAAATTAATTTTTGATTTTATTTTAAGTTTGGATGTTTTTAGTTAGAATTGCCGTGAATTTTAAGCAATAAATAAACCGCTTAACATTTCAAACAAAATAAAAACTATATAAAAAAAGTTTTAATCAATTTATTTATCTTTTTTCAAAACCCTAAAAATTTTCTAATCAAATGGAAAAAAAGACAAAAGCCCCAGCTGCTAAGCCAGCAAAAAAAAGTGCGGGAATTAATCCTGCATACGTAATTCCAATTCTTTTAATAATCGCTGTTTTAATTTATGTTTTCGTTTTGGGAGCTCCTGCCAACTTTGAAGATCCTGAAACAAAACACGATCCAAAAGGCACTTTGGGTATCATTTATTCAGGTGGTGTTATTGTACCTATCCTGATGACCTTTATGTTAGTAGTATTAGTTTTCACCATCGAAAGATTAATTACCCTTAGCAAAGCTGCTGGTAAAGGCAACCTTGATGCATTTGTTAGTCGTGTTAGAACACTTTTGGATCAAAACAATCTTGCTGATGCCCTTAAAGAGTGTGAAAAACAAAAAGGAACTGTTGGTAATGTTACAAAAGTTGCTGTTGAAAAATATGCTCAACTTCAAGGTGACAATGCCCTTAACAAAGAGCAAAAACTAGCTGCCCTTCAGAAAGAAATCGAAGAAGCTACTACGTTGGAACTTCCAATGTTGGAGAAAAACCTTACTATTCTTTCTACTTTAGCTGCGGTTTCTACACTTGTTGCCCTATTAGGTACTGTATTAGGTATGATTCGTTCATTCTTTGCTCTTGGTGCCGGTGGTGGTGCTCCTGATGCATCAGCTCTTGCAAAAGGTATCGCTGAAGCCCTTATCAATACTGCTTTGGGTATCAGTACTTCTGCGATTTCAATCATTATCTATAACTATCTTACTGCATCAATTGATACTTTGACTTACAAAATTGACGAGATTGGTATGAGTCTTCAACAAAACTTCTCAGCTCATAACTAATTTTTAAAATCAATTTTATCAGTAATTCAAAATATTAATCTAAATGGCAGCAGTAAAACCTAAACGTCATGGACCATCGATGGACATGACAGCGATGTCAGATGTGGCCTTCTTGCTATTGACATTCTTTATCATGACTACACAGTTTAGAAGTCAGGAAACAGTAGCAATTAATACGCCATCATCTATATCGAAATTCAAAGTCGAGGATAAAAACGTTGGAACTATTTCTATTACTACGGACGGAAAGTACTATTTCGGTATGGCAGATCCAGGTGAGAGAAAAAATTTCATAAATGCTCTCAATACCAAATTCAATCTTGGACTAACCGCTTCCGAACAAGCGGAATTCACCAAGTTGGCTGAAGTTGGAATGAGCAAGTCTCAGCTTAAAGGATATATAAATTTACCTCCGATTGACAAGAAAAAGGCAAAACTACCAGGTATTCCATTGGATTCAACCAATACTGAATTGGTGGATTGGGTTAAAACCTACGGTGAAGTAAACCCTGCCGGTACACTTGCAATCAGAGGGGATATTAAAACTCAATACCCGGCGGTAAAAACACTTTTTTCAGAGTTGGGTAAAGAGAAAATATTCAAATTTAAGTTAATCACCAAAGGAGAATAATTTCCTTGCTAAAACGTTATTTATCAAATGGCAGAAATAATTGAAAAAGACAGTGGCGGGAAAAAAGGTGGTAAGGTAAGGTCTAAAAAGGCCCCCGGAAGACCTGATATGACACCTATGGTGGACTTAGGTTTCCTTTTGATTACTTTCTTCATATTTACGACTACTTTTAGTAAGCCGAATATGATGAAACTTAACCTGCCCGAAAAAGACGAAGAGAAAAAGGCAGAGGATCAGGAAAAAGCTGATATCAAAAAGTCAAATACCATAACCATCATTATGGGAAAGGATAACAGATTATTTTGGTATCAGGAAGCTGTAACTGAAGTTAAGCCTGAATCCCTGGTTGAGACAGATTACTCAGCAAAGGGTATCAGAACTGATATTCAAAATAAAAAACTTGCAGCACCTGATAGCACTAAATTTACCATTATCATCAAACCAACGGATGATGCCACTTTCAAAAACACAGTGGATATTCTGGATGAAATGGAAATCACTGGGAATAAACTTTTTGCATTGGTTGATTTACAACAAGTAGAGCTCGATGCATATAAGGAGAAAATGAAAACACCAAAAGCGAATAACTAAGGTTTTAAACATATTAAAATTATGGCAAACAAAAAAGAAACCTTAGATGACATAGTATTTGAGCACCGTAACAAAGAATACGGAGCATACTATCTAAGGAAAAATTACAAAAGTTATCTGACCCGTGCATTCGTGTACGGTACAGGATTGTTCGTTTTGATTTTTGGTGGAGCCTACACTTACACAAACGTTATCGTTCCTAACCTCCCGAAAGATAATCTTAGGGAAGTTGAGATTGATATGAGTAAGCTCAAAGAAGAGAAAAAAGTGGAAGAGAAAAAACTTGACATTCCACCTCCACCTCCACCTCCGCCAAAACAGGAACAACAGGAAGTAGCAACCATCAAATTCCTTCCTCCAGAACCTAAAAAGGATGAAGAAGTAATAATTGAGACTCCTCCTCCTGCACAAAATGAAATTGATACCAAGAAAATTTCAAATGTCAACAAAGAGGGTTCTGAAGACGTAGGAGCTATTTCTATCGCTGATGATCAGCCTGAAGTAGTTGAAATTGTGAAAGTTGAGAAACCTGTAGAAGAGGAAATCTTTACTGCGGTAGAACAACAACCCGATTTCCCAGGTGGTACAACAGCCATGTACAAATTTTTGGGTGATAACATCAAATACCCTGCAGCAGCTCAAAGAGCCAACGTATCGGGTAGAGTTTTCGTAAAATTTGTGGTTGAAAAAGACGGGTCAATCGGAGCTGTGGAAGTATTGAAAGGTATAGGGTTTGGTTGCGATGAAGAAGCAATCAGAGTTATCAAATCAATGCCAAAATGGAATCCTGGTCGTCAGAATGGTAAAAACGTAAGGGTGTTCTATAACATGCCTGTAGTTTACAAACTCGATTAATGTGGAAAATCTGAATCCCTGGATTGGTAAAGCCAAAATATTGATGCTCTACGTAATAAGCATTTGTTACATTGGTCTTGGTATTTTCGTCTTTATCAAAAAATGGTTCATCACCTATCTCGATGACCTCACCGCAATTTTGCTCGGCATTTTGCTGACAGCTTACGGAGGATTCAGGTTATTCAGAGCATATAAATCAATGAAAGAGGAGCTTTAAGGCTCCTCTTTTGTTTTATAATGTTAGTAAAATTTGTTAAAAAATAATTATCACTAAACTTTTAGTTGATTTTTCCGTTTCTTAATATAAATTTGTTTTCTTTTAATCAAAGCAGATAATCAATGAAAAAGTTAAGTGTGATTTTGATATTTTCTTTCTTCATAGCGTCAATTTGGGCTTGTGATCAAAAAAAGCCCATAATCAATGAAGGTACAATAAAAGTCGCAATTGATGAATCCCTTGTACCTATAAGTGAGGCTTTAATCCAGTCATACAAAATACATTACCCCAAAACCAATTTTACCACAATGGTTGTACCGGAAAGTAAAGCTATAAAAATGCTTTTTGATGATTCGGTAAGCCTGGCAATTACAACCAGAGGTTACAATGCTGAGGAGCTCAGAGTGATGAAATCAAGGGAAGTGAAGTATATTCCGGCCATATGTGGAATTGATGCTGTAATGCTTGTAACAAGCAAAAACTATCCTGACACTGCCATAAGCCAGGAAAAATTAAAGTACATGATGTCAAATCCTGATTCAAAAACTAAACTAATATTTGATAAAGCTGCATCTTCAAATTACAATACTATCATTGAAAAACTAAAGGTGAAAAACGTAAACCTGAAAAATGTTTATGCGGCAGAGGGAAATTTACAAGTACTGCAAGAAGTTCAGAAGCACCCTGATGCAATTGGATTTTTAGGCTATAACTGGGTAAGTGATGAAGATGATTATGAAAGCCAGAAATTAATTAATAACATAAAAATTTTAGCTGTGAGTGATTCCACAGGGAAAAATTTTGCAAAAGCCACCTGGAAAAATATTGATAAAAGAATTTATCCTTTCGAGCGTTTCGTATATATGCACACCATGAGTAAAAGTTGGGGGGTAGAAAATGGATTTATAAGGTTTACCTGTGCCAAAACAGGCCAGTTTGTAATAGAAAAGATGGGTTTGATTCCTTATTATCTCATCCCAAAAGAATTTTATCTTGAGAAAAAACCACTTTAGGAAAATATTAAAATCCTTAACAATTCATTAATAAAATTAAAAACAGGTGTATTGTCTAAATACCAAAATTTAAATTTCTTAAAAGATGACTTTTACAATTGACCAAGATGCATTAAATTGCACGTCCGTAACCAAAAATTCGGAATCAGATAATCTTATTACTGTTGAAAAAATGATTAAAACTATTGTAAAAACTTATACCCTGACTGCAATACTATTTGGGTCACTAAGCTTGAAAGCCCAAACTATTGAGCAGGCTGAGAAACATCTGGACGCTGAAAGATTTACTGCAGCGGCAAAAGCCATCAATGACCTTGCCACCTCAGCTCCTACCCCTGAGAATTTATTTTTTAAAGGATATACCATCTTGGAAAGCCCGGGTTTGAATGCCGAAAGTATCAAAGCTGCACAGGCCGCCTTTGAAGCCGGATTAGCTGCTGATAAAAAAGGTAGCCCAATTAATGAAGTTGGCTTAGGAATGGTAAAATTAGCCTCAAAAGATATGGCAGGGGCAAAAGCCATTTTTGAGCAAGTGAAAAAAGATACCAAACTCAAAAATACTGATGTACTTTACAGAATAGCTGAGGCCTACACTTTGTTTAGTCATGCTAACGACCCTGCTGAGGCGATCATGAATATTGACATGGCAATTGAGAAATCAAAAGCCAAGGATAATCCTGAATATTATATAGTAAAAGCAGATGCTTTTATGCTTAAAAATGAAGGTGGTGATGCAATGAATGCTTTACAATATGCTGAAAAGACAGGAAAAAAACTTGGAAAAGTTTACGATAGAATGGCAAAAGTATGGCTTCAGGGTAAAAACTACAACGAAGCCGAAGCGGCAATCGCAAAAGGTATAGCGGCTGACCCTACTCACGCTCCATTATATAAATACCAAAGTTCGCTTTTCCAAAGCAGAGGCAAATGGAACGAAGCGGCTGCAGCTGCAAAAAAATATCTTGATAATTCTGACGGTGACTGTAAAGCAAAGTTGAGATATGCCAAACTTGCATTTGTGTCAAAAGACTATGAAAATGTTAAGAAAACTATCGAAGATATCAAAGATTGTAGTACCGACCCTTATGTTTACCGTATGAAAGGTATCATGAGTTTTGAAGAAAATGAGCCTGCAAAAGCTATTGAGTACCTGGGACTTTTTATCAAAAATCTTCCTGAAGACGAAAACGCTGCGATTGATTATGGTTTTACCGGTCGTTCATACTTTAATCTTCCTGGTGAAGGTGCTACCAGAATTTTAAACGATTCATTGGGAGTAATAAATATTGAAAAAGCTATTTCGTTAGGTGATACTACTTTCAACTATTGGGGTGATTTAACAGGAAAGTATGCTAAAGCAAAAGATTATGTTAATGCTGCTAAATATGGTGAAAGAGAAATATTAACCAAAAAGAAACCTTTAGCTTCCGAATTAGCCAGATTAGGAACCTATTTCGCCGGTGCTAAAAACTGGGCAAAAGCTGATGAATATGTTGTTAAAGCCTTAGACAAATACAATAATACCTGGCCTGCAGGTTACGCACTTAGTGCAAGGCTGAAATCGTATCAGGGTGACTCTACATTTAAAGCCAATTTTGGTTCAGCTCCCATGTATGAAAAATATCTGGAAGTACTAGGAGAAGCAAAATCTGATGCCAAGAATGGAAAAGATGTTAAAGAAGCCTATAAATATTTGGCAGGAAAAGAGTTTCAGGTTACAAAAAACCTAACCAAGGCAATAGAATACCTTGAAGCATATCTGAAACTTGATCCGGAAAATGAAGAGGTAAAAAAACAGCTTGAAATTATCAAAGCAACTCCGGCTCCAACAGGGGGAACCTCTCCGGGAGGTGGGCAGTAATTCTTGAATAAATCATATTAGGAGAGTCACCCAAAATGGCTCTCCTATTTTTTTTACCTTTATTTAACCATTTTTTATCTTATATTTTTAAAAAAATTTTAATCTTTTTATAAGAATAATTATATTTATAAAAAATTTCATCCTTTAATCTTTTGTAAGCAAAAACTTAGATATGTACAATTTAGTAATATTTGGCCCTCCGGGTGCAGGAAAAGGAACACAGTCTGAAAAAATTATAGCCGAGTTTAATTTAGCTCATATTTCTACCGGGGATATGTTTCGTATGCATATTTCAAATGATACAGAAATAGGAAAAAAAGTAAAACAAATATTGGCTGACGGACTTTTGGTTCCAGATTCTATTACTATAGAAATGCTTGAAGAAGAAGTTACAAAAAATCCTGATGTAAAAGGTTTTATATTTGACGGTTTTCCCCGAACAGTAAATCAGGCAGAAGCACTGGATACTTTTTTAGAAGGTAAAGGCGAAAAAATAAATCTCGTTTTACAACTTGATGTCAATCAGGATGTAATTAAAGAGCGAATTGCTGAAAGACAAAAAATCAGTGGGAGAGCCGATGATGATGCTGAAAAACTGGTTAAAAGAATTGATGAGTATTTCTCAAAAACAATCCATGTATTACCTTTTTATGAAAATCAGGGAAAAGTCATAAAAGTAAATGGAATTGGCAAAATTGAAGATATTTATTCAGACATTTCCTCTGCCATAAAAGAAAGTATGTAATAAATAAATTTTCATAATATTATTAAAACTCCGGCTAATCACCGGAGTTTTTCTTTTTTAGTAACTCTATTTGAACTAAATAAGCTAATTTTGCAAAAAATTAAACAAACTAAATGACTTCGAATTTTATTGATTATGTAAAAATCAACCTAAAGTCAGGTAATGGAGGAAGAGGATTTACTCACTTTAGGAGAGAGAAATTCGTTGACAAAGGTGGGCCTGACGGTGGTGATGGTGGTCGTGGTGGACACATAATTCTCAGAGGAAACAAACAACTCTGGACACTGATACATCTCAAATATCAGAAACATATAAAAGCTGATCATGGGGAATCCGGTGGTAAAAGCCGTAGTACAGGAAAACAAGGCAAAGACATATATATAGACGTGCCATTGGGTACAATTGCTAAAAATCCGGAGACTAACGAAAAACTGGCTGAAATCATCGATGATGGCCAGGAAGTCATTCTTCTGCCCGGAGGAATGGGCGGTCTGGGAAATTATCATTTTAAAACATCGACCAATCAGGCTCCGGAATACAGTCAGCCGGGAATTTCGGGTCAGGAAGCATGGGTAATTCTGGAATTAAAACTTTTGGCAGATATTGGATTAGTAGGTTTTCCAAATGCAGGAAAGTCAACACTCTTATCTACCATTTCGGCTGCCCGTCCTGAAATCGGAGATTATCCGTTCACTACCCTCGTTCCCAATCTTGGAGTGGTACAATATCATGACTTTAAGTCATTTGTGGTGGCTGACATTCCGGGAATAATTGAAGGAGCGTCAGAGGGAAAAGGACTTGGACTCCGATTTTTAAGACATATTGAAAGAAACTCAAATTTGCTTTTTTTAATAGACAGCTCCGGTGAAAAACCCCTGAATGAATATAAAACACTGGTCAATGAATTAGAAAAATTTAATCCTGAACTATTGGACAAAGGCAGAATCATTGCATTTTCCAAAATGGATTTAATAAACAATACAACCAGAAAAAAAATTGAGAAAAAAATACCTCAAGGTTTGCCATACGTATTTTTCTCTTCGAAGACCAACGAAGGAATTGCAGAACTCAAAGACCTGATCTGGAATTCATTGAACGAAAATTCCTGATTTTTTAAACAAAATCACGGTTATTTTGTATTATAATCAGACAAAATCATCAAACTTAATAATAGTTTCTATTTTTTTGTTTCTATGTTTATACATACTAATTTTGTAAAAAAATAATAAAATGTCAAAGGGTCTTCCCATAGATTATATACCATTAATTATTCAATTTTTCGTTGCACTGGCTTTTGTTGGTGTAACAATTTTTGCGACGCACGTCTTAGGGCCACGATTGAAAAGCAAAAGAAAAGAAGATCCATTTGAGTGTGGAATTGAAAGTCGGGGTGACGCGAGATTTCCCCTTTCGGTACGGTACTTCTTGATTGCAATCTTGTTTGTTCTCTTTGATGTCGAGGTTATTTTTATGTATCCCTGGGCAGTAAACTTTAAAAAACTTGGGTGGTTCGGTTTTACTGAAATGCTACTTTTTGTAGCCTTATTGATGGCTGGTTTTTTCTACATTTTAAAAAAAGGAGTTCTTAACTGGGACGAGGATTAATAATATCCAAAAAAAGTATGAGTAAAGTAAATATTGTGGATGCTCCTGAAGGTTTTGAAGGTTCAGGTTTTTTTGCTACCTCATTAGATAAAATCATTGGTCTTGCCAGAAGTAATTCTCTCTGGCCACTTCCATTTGCTACTTCTTGTTGTGGAATTGAGTTTATGGCCACCATGGGATCGCACTATGACATTTCGCGTTTTGGTTCAGAAAGACCTAGTTTTTCTCCAAGGCAAGCCGATGTATTGTTAGTAATGGGAACCATTGCCAAAAAAATGGCACCTGTTGTGAAGCAGGTATATCTTCAGATGTCAGAACCCAGATGGGTCATGGCAGTAGGTGCATGTGCCTCCTCCGGTGGCATTTTTGACACTTACTCGGTTTTACAGGGAATTGATCGTGTAATTCCTGTTGACGTTTATGTACCCGGATGTCCTCCAAGGCCCGAACAAATCATAGACGGACTGATGCAAATACAGGAATTGGCGAAAAATGAGTCTTTAAGGAGACGCAACACCGCTGAATACAAAGCATTGCTTGATTCATATAAGGTACTTTAATATAACCATCATGATACAAAATCAGGAAATAGTAGAGGATTTGGTAGGACATTTTGGAGAAAAGGTCTTTGCTTTTGAAGAGCCTTATGGTTTGCTTTCATTTTCGGTATCTCCGGCTGATATTATTGAAATAGTGACTTATCTGAGAGACCATAAATTATTCAAATTTAATTTTTTAACTGATATTACCGGGGTTCAATTTCCAGAGAATAAGGGTTTGGAATTTTGTGCCGTTTATCATTTACATAGCTGGAAAAACCGGGTGAGGCTTAGAATAAAAGCCTTCATGCCGGCCGAAAAGCCCGAAGTACCTACTTTAACAGGCATGTTTGCCGGAGCCAACTGGATGGAAAGAGAAACATTTGATTTCTATGGCATCAATTTTCTGGGTCATCCAAATATGAAAAGAATTTTAAATATTGAAGAGATGGATTATCATCCTATGCGTAAAGAGTACCCTCTGGAAGACGCTACCAGGAATGATAAAATAGATGCTTTGTTTGGCAGATAATCAGAATAGATGATGGAAAAAGAAATATTAGCTCCAAAAACTGTTGGCGATGCATTGGCACTAAACGTTCCATTAGAAGAAGAGCGTGAATTGCACATCATGAATTTTGGTCCAACACACCCTGCCACTCATGGTATTTTTCAGAATATACTTACAATGGACGGAGAGAAAATTGTCTCATCCGAGCAGACTGTAGGTTATATTCACAGGGCATTCGAAAAAATTGCGGAAAGAAGACCCTTCTATCAAATTACCACCCTTACTGACCGAATGAATTACTGCTCATCGCCTATCAATAATTTTGGCTGGCATATGACAGTAGAGAAACTCCTAGGAATCACCGTTCCTAAAAGAGCTGAGTACATTAGGGTAATCATGATGGAGCTTGCCAGAATCACCGACCACTTGATTTGTAACTCAATCCTTGGGGTTGACACCGGTGCTTATTCCGGTTTCTTGTATGTAATGCAAGAACGTGAAAAAGTATATGAAATCTATGAAGAGGTTTGTGGAGCAAGACTTACCACCAACATGGGTAGAATTGGCGGTATGGAAAGAGACCTATCTCCTACCGCAATCAAAAAAATCAAGGATTTTGTAAATAATTCTATGCCTAAAGTGATGAAAGAATTTGAAGACCTGTTCGTAAGGAACAGAATCTTTAGAGATCGGACCATCAACGTGGGACCCATCAAAGTTGAACGGGCAATGGAATATGGTTTCACCGGACCCAACCTTAGAGCTGCCGGAGTCGATTATGATATTAGAGTTATAGAACCTTATTCATCTTATCAGGATTTTGATTTTGAGGTTCCGGTTGGGCACAATGGTGATACTTTCGATAGATTTATGGTTAGAAATGCGGAAATTTGGGAAAGTTTGAAAATTATAAAACAAGCCATTGACAATTTACCTGGAGGCCCATATTATGCCAATGAAAATCATTACTATCTGCCTCCAAAAAAAGATGTTTACAGTAAAATGGAGGCTTTGATTTATCATTTCAAGATAGTAATGGGTGAAATTGATGCTCCTGCTGGCGAAATTTACCATGCAGTTGAAGGTGGAAACGGTGAATTGGGATTTTATCTGATCAGTGATGGCGGAAGGACACCCTATCGTTTGCACTTTAGAAGACCAGGTTTTATATACTATCAGGCATTCCCTGAAATGATTGAAGGACTTACCGTTTCTGATATTGTCCCAATCATGAGTAGTTTAAATGTTATCGCAGGCGAATTGGACGCTTAATTTTACAGAACATGTCCGAAAAAATAGAATTTACAACAGAAAGACTTAAAAAAGTAGAAGAAATAATAGGTAGATACCCTGCTGACAGGAAAAAATCAGCACTTTTACCCATTTTGCATCTGGCACAGGAGCAATATGGATGGTTAAGCTCTGCGACCATGGATTATGTTGCTTATATACTTGATATTCAACCTGTTGAGGTTTATGAAGTGGCTACTTTTTATACTATGTTTCATTTGGATCCGGTAGGAAAGCATGTTATTGAATATTGCAGAACGGGTCCTTGTTGTACCATGGGAGGCGAGGATGTTTATGACCATTTAAAGCAAAAACTGGGAATTGGCAGTAACGAAACCACCAAAGACGGCCTTTTTACACTCAAAGAAGTAGAGTGCCTTGCCGCCTGCGGATGGGGACCATGTTTTCAGATACGAGAGCAGTTTTATATGCATCTGGACAATCAAAAAATTGACGAAATAATCGAAGATCTAAGTAAATAATGGCTTCAGATATTAAAATATTAACCGACAGAATCAACATTCCGGGTATTGAAACTTTCGAAGTTTACCGAAAAAATGGAGGATATGAGGCCGTAGAAAAGGCCTTGAAGAAAATGTCCCCCGATGAGGTAGTAGAAGAAGTTAAAAAGTCAGGAATAAGAGGTCGTGGTGGTGCCGGTTTCCCAATGGGCATGAAGTGGAGTTTTCTTGCAAAACCGGAAGGCATACCCAGATACCTCGTTTGTAATGGTGACGAATCCGAACCCGGGACCTTTAAAGATCACTACCTTATGAAAAACATTCCTCATCTTTTAATAGAGGGGATGATTGTTTCAAGTTTTGCATTGGGAGCCACCAAATCTTTTATTTATGTTCGGGGTGAATTGATGTATGTGATCAGAATCCTCGAAAAAGCAATTGAAGAAGCCAAAAACGCAGGTTTTCTTGGAAAAAACATACTGGGTTCCGGTTATGATTTGGAATTGGTGGTGCAACCTGGTGGTGGTGCATATATTTGTGGAGAAGAAACCGCCCTTCTGGAATCATTGGAGGGAAAAAGAGGAAATCCGAGAAATAAGCCACCATTCCCTGCTGTAAAAGGGCTTTACCAGTCCCCAACAGTTGTCAACAACGTGGAATCTATTTCAACGACTCCATGGATTATCAATCATGGTGGTGATGAATATGCGAAATTGGGAATAGGAAAAAGTACAGGTACAAAATTAATTTCTGCCTCGGGACACGTAAAAAGACCGGGAGTTTACGAAATCGAATTGGGCCTTCCGGTTGAAGAATTTATATATTCTGACCAATATCTGGGTGGAATCAGAGATGGTCACCATCTAAAAGCCGTAGTTGCCGGCGGGTCTTCAGTTCCAATTTTGCCTGCTAATTTAATTTTGAAAACCGCAAATGGTGAGCCTCGCCTCATGTCATATGAATCACTCTCAGATGGTGGATTCGCAACTGGAACCATGCTTGGTTCTGGTGGATTTATTGCGATGGACGAAACCACCTGTATCGTTAGAAATACCTGGAATTTCTCCAGATTCTATCATCATGAATCTTGTGGTCAATGCTCACCCTGCAGAGAAGGAACCGGTTGGATGGAAAAGGTACTTTTCAAAATCGAACATGGCCAGGGTAAAATGTCAGACATTGATCTTTTAGTAGATGTAGCCAAAAGAATCGAAGGAAATACGATTTGTCCATTGGGTGATGCTGCTGCCTGGCCGGTAGGAAGTGCGATCAGACACTTCAGAGATGAGTTTGAGTGGCATATCACACATCCTCACGAAGCTACACAAAAAGGAGCCGTATTTAGTAATGAAAGCATTCTGGTTTAAAAATTCTAAAGCGAATTAATGGAAGCAACTCAATTAATAAAAGTAACAGTAGATGGCAAAACAGTAGAGGTACCTTTAGGCACCACTATTATGGAAGCCGCCAGAATGATTGGGCCTGAGGTAGCTCCTCCGGCAATGTGTTATTATAAGCCTCTTAAAGGTTCAGGTGGTAAGTGCCGTGCCTGTCTTGTAAAAGTAGCTCAGGGCTCTGAAAAAGACCCGAGACCAATGCCAAAATTAGTAGCTTCATGTATCACGCAGGCACAGGATGGAATGTTAGTCGAGAACTTCAGCAACCCTGATGTGGTAAATGCCAGAAAAGGAATTGTTGAGTTTCTGCTTATCAACCACCCCCTTGATTGTCCTGTATGCGATCAGGCGGGCGAATGCCATTTGCAAGATTTCGCATTTGAACACGGTCTGGGCACAACGCGATATGAGGAAGAAAGAAGAACTTTTGAAACAGAAGATATAGGTGATAAAATTCAACTGAATAAAAACCGCTGTATTCTTTGTTACAGATGTGTTTATACTTCCGAACAAATTACCGACAGCCGTGTGCATGGTGTTATGTACAGGGGCGATCATGCCGAAATAAGTACTTATATTTCAAAAGCGATAGACAATGACTTCTCAGGCAATGTTATTGACGTTTGTCCTGTAGGTGCTCTTACCGACAAAACATATCGTTTCAAAAGTCGTGTGTGGTTCTCGAAACCGGTTGATGCACATTGTACGTGTGAAAAGTGCTCAGGAAAAGTAAATCTTTGGTATAAAGGTGAAGAAGTGATCAGAGTAACCGCCCGAAAAAATCAATGGGGTGAAGTTGAGGACTTTATTTGTAATGATTGCAGATATGAGAAAAAGAAAACCAGTGACTGGGTGATAGAAGGGCCAACCAAAACACCAAGGCATTCTGTAATTTCTGCCAACAAATACGGCTCAAATACCATCAAAAAGCCTGAATTTGCATTAAAATTTGCAGCAGAAAATTTCAAAAATATTGAGGATCAAAGAGAATACAATAAGACACTCGAAGAGATCAAAAAGAGTGAGGATTATAAATCTCTGATGTCAAAAAACAAAGCTTTGTTAAGCAAGTAAACATTTTCTAAATGGATATTGTACTAATTGTAAAGAGCATAATAATAGTCACCATTTTTGCGGTGAGTCTTGGTATTGCTGCTTATGAAACCTATTTTGAAAGGGTAATAGCTGCTTTTATTCAGGATAGAGTTGGCCCTGACCGTGCAGGCCCTTTCGGTATTCTGCAACCTCTTGCCGACGGTGGTAAGTTGTTTTTTAAAGAGGATTTTGTACCTACTCTTGCCGACAAGTGGTTATTTATTCTTGGCCCTTCCATTTCTATGCTTACTGCACTGATGTCAAGTGCGGTATTACCTTTTGGTGATACATTAAATATCAAAGGCCAGCTCATAGATGTACAAGGTATGGACGTAAATATTGGGATTCTTTGGGTGTTTGGTATTGTTTCTTTGGGTGTTTACGGGATTTTAATTGGAGGCTGGGCCTCCAACAATAAGTATTCGCTGTTTGGTGCTATCAGAGCAGCCTCGCAAAATATCTCATACGAGCTGGCAATGGGTATGAGTCTGTTGGCGGTAATTTTGGTTTCCGAGTCACTTTCTATAAAAGCAATTGTACAAAGTCAGCATGGTATCAACTGGCATATTTTTCATCAACCACTTGGTTTTATGCTTTTTGTAACCTGTGCTTTGGCAGAATGTAACCGTACTCCATTTGATTTGCCGGAATCAGAAAATGAGCTAGTTGCCGGGTACCATACTGAATATGGCTCTATGAAACTGGGATTATATTTGTTTTCAGAATACATCAATATGTTTATTTCTTCCGCTGTGATTGCCAGTCTTTACTTTGGAGGCTACAATTATCCCGGAATAGACGTGGTACATGATTTTTTAATCAAACAAACCAATGATGTTACAGGACACAACATCGCCACAGGGATTGGAATTTTGGTATTTTTCCTAAAAACCTTTTTCTTCATTTTTGTATTCATTTGGGTGAGATGGACACTTCCGAGATTTAAGTATGACCAACTCATGAACCTTGCCTGGAAATGGATGTTGCCGCTTTCGGTGGCCAATCTGATTATTGAAGCCGCAGCTGAGCTTACCCCAATGCCGTTTTTGGCCAGTTGGGTGGGATTAGGGATTCTTTTCCTGGCCTATATCATTTTCAGACCTTTATTTTTGAAAAGAAAACTAAAACAAAATTTGCAATAAAATGCAGCTGACCGATAGATCAAAAAAGACTGACAAATCAGACCTGACGGTGATTGAGAAGACCTATTGGCCGGGTGTGGTCAAAGGTATGGGAATCACGCTGAAGCATTTTTTTTCAAAAAAAGCTACCATCAGATATCCCGAACAGAAAAGATATCTGGGCCCGGTATTCAGAGGTCATCATATTTTAAAAAGAGATGAGCAGGGGCGTGAAAGGTGTACAGCTTGTGGTCTATGTGCTGTAGCCTGTCCGGCTGAAGCCATTTCTATGGTGGCAGCAGAAAGAGTAAAAGGTGAGGAAAAACTCTATCGTGAAGAAAAATATGCAGCAAGTTACGAAATTAACATGCTGAGATGCATTTTTTGCGGACTATGTGAGGAAGCATGTCCAAAACAAGCAATATATTTGCGTCATGATAAATTTGTCCCTGTTTTTTCCAGCCGTGATCAGGTGATTTATGGAAAAGACGTTTTGGTTGAAGATTTAAATGACCGTTATGAAAGAGATGCCTGGACAAAAGAAGATATGGCAGCTCTTTGGCAAAAACAAAAAGATTAAAGATGCAATATTTAGAACTCCTAAAAAACATGAGTCTGGTTCAATGGGCATTTTATTTTTTGTCTGTTACGACTTTATTTGGTGCACTTGGAGCAGTAATGTCAAAAAATACCATTCATAGTGTATTATATCTTGTACTAACATTTTTCAGTATCTCCGGTATTTACATTATGCTTAACGCCCAGTTCCTTGCGGCGGTAAATATCATTGTTTATGCAGGTGCTATCATGGTGCTTTTTGTATTCGCCATAATGTTTTTACATCTGAAAGGTGACCACCACGGTTTTGACAACACCATTTTTGTATCGGCACTTACGGCAGTTGGCATATTAGGAGTTATTTTAACTCTTGCAATAAAAAAAGCCGAACATTTTAGAGTCGATGTGAATAATTTTAATCCAAAAATCGGCCTTATCGAAAACCTGGGTGATGTATTGTATAAAAAATATCTGCTGCCATTTGAGCTTGTATCCATATTGTTTTTGATTGCAATGGTTGGAGCAGTATTATTGGCTAAAAAAGAAAAATAAACCTTTATAATCCATGGCTCTTTTCCTACCTGTAAAAGAAAAGTCTCCGCAATATGGAGAAAATTGTTGGTTTGCTCCTAATGCAACTATAGTGGGTAATGTAACCATGGGAAAAGATTGCACGGTGTGGTTTAATGCAGTGGTAAGAGGTGATGTAAACGCCATAATCATGGGCGACAGAGTGAATATACAGGATGGAGCCATTATTCATTGTACTTATCAAAAAACTGCCACAACTATTGGAAACAATGTGAGTATTGCCCACAATGCCATAGTACATGGTTGTACGATCGAGGATGAAGTCCTGATCGGGATGGGGGCAATCGTAATGGACGGTGCGGTAATAGGCAAAAATTCAATTATTGGAGCCGGAGCCATAGTAACTCAAAACACCATTGTACCTCCCGGAACCATCTGGGCTGGAAATCCTGCAAAATATATTAAAGATGTCACCAAAGACCTTGGTGAAGTTTTTATGCGTACCGCCAACAACTACGTGATGTACGCTGAGTGGTTTAAAGACCCTGTATAAAAAATTTCAATCTTTACTGTTCAATATTTGTTCTCTGGACCCTTTTTCATTGGTCACGATTCCTCCTTTTTTCCAGGTCTTGTCAGTCAAAAGCCCTGATTTTACTGTTTTTATAAAATTTATCCATGAGGTAGGGTTACTGAAAGGATTCACCGTATATTGTTTTTGATTTTGCAAATGCATCAGTTGCTGATCCATAGCATAACGATAGTTGCCCACACTACCCATCGATTGGGTTAATGCAAGCATATTTATCTGCTGCGAAGAATAATTCTTTTCTATGGCTTCCCGCTCTTTGGCATCAGGAAGTTCCATCTCCAGAAACGCAGTTTTAAACTCTTCTTCTGTCCTGAAAGGATATACCCTAACCTCTTTGAGAAGTTTAGCATCGATTCTTAATTCCACCACTGCCGAGTAGTTGAGCCCCACATGTTTTGGAATAATATGGTATTGTTTTTTAAAACCCAGATATGAAAACAAAATAGAGTCTCCGGGGAAAACATCAATAATAAAGTATCCTTTACTGTTGGTAAAAACTCCCCTACCTGCTTTATCATTGATTACATAAGCCCCTGCGAGGGGTTCATCATTGCTTCCGTCGATTACGAAACCTGAAAAAGTTATATTTTTCCTTTCACCCTGAGCCGAAGAATCATAACTGGTTGCCAGTCCAAAAATCAATATTAACAGCGATATTTTTAGTAAAATATTTTTCAATTTAAAAGGTCATAGAGTTTTAAAAAACTAATTATAAACGGCATGGATAATAAGAGGCCGTCAAAACGATCCAAAAAACCACCGTGCCCAGGAATCAAACTTCCAGAATCTTTAATGGCAATGCTTCTTTTAAACAAAGACTCCACGAGGTCACCAAGCGTACCCGTTATGACGATGATAATAGCTACCAAAATCCATTCTTTGGTATCAAGTACATCGACATATCTTGAAAATATAAACGCTGCCAAAAGTCCGAATATTGCCCCACCGATAAACCCTTCCCAGGTCTTTTTGGGAGAAATACGCTCGAAAAGTTTTCTTTTCCCAAACAACATCCCTGAAAAATATGCCCCGGAATCATTAACCCAAAGAATAATAAGTATCCCTACAGGCAACATTGGCCTGAAAATACCCTCCCAGAAGGTCAGTTCCATCAATAATGCAAAAGGAAGAGCCACGTAAATGGTCCCCAGAAAAGTATAACCCAGGTTCTCAAATGGTCTCGGATCTTTCTTTCGATATAATTTTATAAAAAATGTTAAAGTTAACAATGGGACAATCAAATAGTAACTTTCAAAGCCAATGGTATAAGTTTCGACCAGATAAGTAATGGTAATAATGGTTGCTCCACAAAAGGTGCCGTATAGCTTTAAGGGCAAGCTACCGTTCATACCCAAAAGTTTATAAAACTCATATTGTGTGAGGATGGAAATCGCTAAGAATATCAACCAAAACGAATTGGGACTATACAAAATGCACCCGATTACGAGGGGTGCTCCAATAAGTGCAGCCACAACCCGCTGCGTAAGGTTTGATTTGTTTTTTAAATTTTTAATCATTTATTCTAAAATCTTTAACAATAAGTTGGGCCATCTCGGCCTGATGCTCCTGAACTTTTATTTCTACAAGTCCAAACACAGGATAATTGTGATCTACTTTGTCCAAAATCACGGCCTCTATCCCACGGTTTATCAGGTCGTTTTTAATAAGTTCAGCACTAAGCCTTTCCTGGTCTTTAAGAATTGTTATCCACTTCGGCATTTTACTTATTCCATTTTAAAGTTTCCAAAATCCTGTAGCTGTCTTTTTTTAGATAATCAACAACCGGTGACAGCGAGTCGTTCAAAGTAGCCACATTGAGATAAACCGCACCACGGAGATAATGCTGGCTGGTATCAGTGGCATAAAACTGAAAATGACTCGGAACCTCACCTTCAATTTCAATCACAACTGCTTTTTTTCCATTAGGTAGTTTGACCACCCTTTCGGTTTGTGAAGTGGCCTTCACCTGATGTTTGGAAGCCAGTTTATAGGCATCGGCTACATGCTTATCAAGTTTGTTGAGGTCACCATTGAGCGGTTTATAAGTAAACTGAATCTTGGCATTGAGCCCGGGATAATCCACAATAATCCAGTAAGGTTCCGCACCCGTAGATACATCAGGCTTAACTACAGCGTATTTTGATACCTCAAATTGAAAAGGATATTTCCCTTGTAAGTCCGCATATTCATGTTTTGGCAACTGCAAACGTGGGAAGCCCTTGGGCTTAGGATAATAAACATTTTCGCTTCCGCATGCAAAAACCCCAATGGTCAAAAAAATAATAACCAGATACCTCATCAAGGGCATTTTTTGTTAATTAGCAAAGATAAGTTTTTTTGTGCAAATACTAAAAGGCATTGAATCGAATGTTAAACTAGAATTTTGAAACCCTTACCAAAATTAAATCCGTCAAAATACCGCTTAAACACTTGATTTTTTAGCAAAGCTGATTTATCCAGAAGTTTAAATTATGTCATAAGTTGAACATTTTAATTTTTTGGTCTCCAAACAGGAGTTTCATTGCGTTTTGGGGTATTCGTTAATCTTATTTTTTGTTTATTTTTAACATTAGTCACCCATACATCATACTGTTTTGAGGTGCCGCTTGAATACGCTATCCATTTCCCATCGGGTGACCAATCCGGTGAATAATCTTCCAAAACGTCATTACTCAGATTTTGAATACCCGTGCCGTCAGAATTCATTAGAAAGATTTCAAAATTCCCATCTTCTCTTTTGCCGTAAAAAGCAATTTTTTTCCCATCTGGCGAAAACTTCCCTCCAGAATCGTATCCTTTTCTATTAGTTAGTCGCTTCACATGCTTCCCATCTCTATCCATCAGAAACAGTTCACCATTGCTGTTTTTTACAGAGTCCACTATTTCGGTTATTTGACGGGTAAAAAGAATTTTGGTTCCATCGGGCGACCAGGTCGGCACTTCTTCAAAATCTTCATTATCAGTAAGTCTGACTACATTTGAGCCGTCATTTTGCATAATATAAACCTCTCTGTTTTTACTATCTCTATCTGAAGTAAATAATATAAACTTTCCATCTGGTGACCAACAAGGCAGGTAGTCATTTGAAGGGTGATTGGAAATATTTGTCTGGTTTTTTCCGTCAGCATCCATCCTGTATATTTCGTTATTGCCATCACGGTTTGAATAAAACAACAGAAATTTCCCATCCGGTGACCATGATGACCAAAAATCCAGAGCTTTATTATTAGTAAGGTTAATTACATTTTTTCCATTAGCAGTCATCGAATATATCTCAAAATTTCCATCTCTGGTCGTCAAAAATGATAAAACAAAACTGGAATCAGGATAGCTGATTTTATCTGAATATTTATGCTGATTTTTCGAACACGCTATTCCAAAAAATAAGAAACCAAAATATAGTAATACTGATAATGAGTTTTTTAACATAATTCAGAATGTTTAACTAATGGTATTCAAAGTTATTATTTAGATATTCAATTCTTGTGAAATATAAAGACATTTTTCCTATAATTGAAATTTGAGGTATTTATTAATTCAACGGATATCAGGAATAATATTTAGGAGAAAAATAAAAAAAAATAGCCAGACCCTCCCGAGCCCGGCTATTCCTAAAGATTTTTTGTAAATCAATTATACATTTTTTTGTAATATTCATCGGCCATACGGTCGGAATCAAAAAATGCATTTACGTCGTTCATACTTTTAAGTACCATTTGATTCCAATCAGCCGGGGAATTATAATACATCGGAAGTATTTTGTTTTCAATCAAATCCAGCATGTTTTCCATGTCGGTTTTATCTCTCAGTTGGTCGTTGTGAGCCGGTGCCACCGGAGCAATGAAAGAATTGGTGTCATCAGAAAACTCGCATACCCAGCCGTCAAAAGTAGTAAGGTTAATGGAGGCGTTCATGGCGGCAGTCATACCAGAAGTACCTGATGCCTCGCGAGTTACAACAGGATTGTTGAGCCAGACATCCGAGCCATCTTTGAGCAATTTTGACAATTTGAGCTCATAACCTGTAAGCACCGCCATATTAGGATGGTGATGGCTGGTATAAAACAAGCGGTTAAAAATATCAATTGCCGAAAAATCAAAAGGATATGGCTTCCCGGCCCAGATAATCTGAATCTTATTATTTTTCATGAGACGCTCAAAACGCTCAATATCCCTGGTTATCAAATCAGGGCGTTTGTAGCCCGCAAATCTTCTGGCCCACACTATGGTTAAAACTTCGGGATCAAATAGCTTTCCTGCCTGATCAGCAACTTCGGCAAACAGCCTTTTTTTGAGCTCTTTTTTCCTTTCAGAAATCTTTTTGGTATCTCCTTTAAGCCTGGCCTTTTCGAGTGTTTCATCGACCCAATATTTACGGTTCTGGGCGTTGGTAATATGGTCAATTTCACAGATTCCTGCCTCATTTCCCCACATTTGTCTTGAAACCTCTCCGTGCAATTTCGAAACCCCGTTGGCTTTTCTACAAGTTTTTAATGCAGCCAGAGAATGATTAAAGATATTATTTTTGACACCCATGGCTTCCGCTACCTCATGAGGATTGGCATCACCAAAGAAACCCATGTACTGTAGAAAATGAAAATCATGTTTCTCGTTACCGGCTTCCTCAGGAGTATGGGTTGTAAATATCAGTCTGTCTTTGATTTTGGCGAGGCTTTTTTCTTTAGCCCAAAGATGGAAAATCGCTGAAACCGCATGGGCTTCATTGAAATGGTAAATTTCGGGCTCCAGACCGGCAATTTCCAAAAATTTAGCTCCACCCAATCCCAATACCATGCCCTGGGCTACTTTTAATTCCATTTCTTTGTCATAAAGATGGTAAGAAATAGAACGGGCCCACTCGCTGTTACCATCGGTATCGGTAGTCAGGAAAAACATGGGAGCCGAGCCAAAAGTATTGGCAGGCAAATGATATACCGCAACCCAAACAGGTTGATTCTTAATTACTAACTGAAATCTGATTTTAGTATCTTCTAAAAAACTATAGATATGTTCTCTGAAAAAAACCTGCAGACTATTATCGGCTTTGCGTCTTTGCTCATAATAACCAAATTTCCACAACATGCCGATTCCTATCAGGTTTTGCTTGAGGTCAAAAACACTTCTCATGTGAGACCCGGCCAAAAAGCCCAATCCACCGGAATAAGTTTTTAACGATTGATCAATGGCAAACTCCATCGAAAAATAGGCGACTGATTTGTTGTATTCGGGACTTATTTTGTAAGGAAAAAGTATATTTTTATCTATCATATGAAGTATTTTTTTGTGCAAATTTAGTAAAAAACAGGCATTTAATAGACGAAAAGGGCATATTTGACTGTAAAATTGGAAATAAGCCCCGAATATTTAAATATTCAAAGATTGAATAGGAATTTCTTATTTGAATAATCCTTTTTTGGGAAAAAACTACTGAATTTTTGATTCTCAATGAGCAGGTTTTCAGGTCTTACGACTTATTTTCTTGAAAATAAAAACTAAAAAACAATACGTAAAAAATCCAACTGAGTCAGATTGACTTAATTTTGCACCATGAATTATTTATCGGCAGAAAATCTGGGTCGAAACCTGGGTGAAAGATGGCTTTTTAAAAATCTCACTTTTGGAATCCTCCAGGGTGAAAAAGTGGCATTGATTGGCACAAATGGATGTGGAAAATCCTCCTTACTTGATGTTGTAGCAGGGTTGATTCCACCTGATGAGGGAATCATGAGTATCAGAAAAGATATAAAAGTTGGTTACCTTAACCAGAACCCGCATTTCATCCCTACGAATACCGTTTTAGAGACGCTCTTCTCGTCAAAAAACGAAACTACCGATGCCATAAAGAATTATGAAAATGCCGTAACACACAACGACCTCGAAGGTATATCGAAATATACTGAGATTATCACCGGACTCGACGGCTGGGACTATGAATCAAAAGTAAAACAAATATTGGGTAAATTGGGCGTTCATGACTTTGACAAACTCATGGGCGAATTATCCGGTGGGCAGCAAAAAAGGGTTTCTTTGGCTAAAGTCCTGATTGAAGAGCCCGATTTCCTCATCATGGATGAACCGACCAACCACCTTGATCTTGATACCATCGAATGGCTCGAAAACCACCTTTCATCTAGCAATATTACCCTTTTTTTGGTTACTCATGACAGGTATTTTCTGGACAAAGTTTGTAATAGAATCATGGAACTGGTCGATTCGAAAATTTACCGGTACGTGGGTAATTATGCTTATTTTTTGGAGAAAAAAGCGGAAAGAGCTGAAGTAGAAGCCGCAACACTCGAAAAAGATAAAAACCTGCTAAAGAAGGAACTGGAATGGATGAGACGCCAACCCAAAGCCCGAACACATAAAGCCACCTATCGCGAAAACGCCTTCTATGAACTTAAAGAGAAAACTTCCGGTAAACGCAATGATGAAAAGCTGGAATTGAGCGTAAAGTCGGAAAGAATTGGAAATAAAATAATTGAAATTCAACATGTTAGCAAATCGTATAACGACAAAGCCATTGTTAAGGAATTTAATTATACTTTCAAAAAAGGAGATAGAATTGGTATTGTTGGCAAAAACGGCATGGGTAAATCAACCCTGCTCGGTATGATAAACGCTGAAATCAAGCCTGATCAGGGAAGGGTAGTAAAAGGTGAAACCATCAAAATTGGCTATTACAAACAAGACGGGCTGGAGTTTGAACCCGACCAAAAAGTAATAGAAAGCGTGCGTGAAATAGCCGAATTTATTAAAATGGGAGATGGCCGCGAAATAAGTGCCTCCGCTTTCTTAACGCTCTTTTTGTTTCCGCCAGCAGTACAATATGCCAGTATCGCCAAACTATCGGGTGGAGAAAAAAGAAGGCTGCAGCTCCTGAAAGTATTAATCGAAAACCCCAATTTTCTGATTCTTGATGAGCCCACCAACGATCTCGACATAGCTACTCTCAATGTTTTGGAAGATTTTCTGATTGGGTATGGCGGTTGCCTGCTAGTAGTAAGTCATGACCGGTATTTTCTCGACAGAATCGTGGATCATACATTTGCCTTCGAGGGCGACGGTGTTATCAAAGATTTTCCCGGAAACTATACTGACTACAGATTGTGGCTGGAAGAAAATATCAAAAATTCGAAAAAGGAAAAAAATCAGACCACGAGCGTTCCTGCATCAAAAACAGATCAGGAAAACACACCTAAAAGAAAACTGACCTTTAAAGAAAAAACAGAATTTGATGCCCTTGAAAAAGACCTGCCCGAGCTTGAAAAAACCAAAGCTGAGTTAACCGAAAAACTTTCGTCAGGAAGTTTAACATTTGACCAAATAGCCGAAATCTCTAAAAAACTTGAAGATACTGTCAACTCACTTGAAGAGAAAGAATTGCGATGGTTAGAGTTGAGTGAGTGGGCTTAATGGCAGTTTCAATTTTGCCAGCCATCCGGCATTATTGGCGTTTTGCTTTTACCGGGGGGACATGGAGCGGTTAAGCCATTCGGCAATACATAAGGTTTTCGACCAAGGAGTCCAATAGGCTTTCCGTTTATTTGAGCATTTATTCTACTGATCCAGTATTTTTTGGTGGAAATACCCGCAACTGTGAACAAACCGGAAACAATCTCAGAACCGTTGGTCATATTTTTTACATTTCCACCGATCAGTTGAGGAGGTGTGTCGGCAAAAGTACCGGTGTTTTGTGATATATTCTGAAGATTCCGATAAAATTTGTAAGCATTTTCGGTCAGAGACTTTTGTTTGATTTCAATTAAAGCACCGAAATACTGGTAATAAGGGATTTTACCTACTAATTTTCCTTTTACGGCTTTACCATTGTAAAATCGGTCATCCAAAATACTTAAATCTTTATTATAGATAATTTCATAGCATTCTTCAGAACAATTAACATCATAATAGAAAGTTTCGAGGCAAATAGATTGCTTTTCCCATAATCTCCAGGTCCATTGAAAATAGTTGGGATCTAAATCGGCATCTTTAAAATCAATATAAATATTGTTGGAATGGGCTGGCTTCTCAAAGGCAACAGTACCATCTGTTTCAAAAAAATCATACACCGAATCAATTGCCGGGGAAGCTTGAAGTTTTTCTATACTTGATTGGTATTTTTGCCCTTTTTTATCTTCAAAAATCAGCTGATAGGTGTGCTCTGGTTTAGCTTTAAATTCTGCAGGGAAAAAATAGGTTCCTTTGGTATCGTCGAAAAGTTTAATTGATTCAGATCCATTAACCATTACCTTTACCTGAAGGTCGGCAAGAGGAATTTTATTGACTATCTGATAATTATAATTTGAACTGTAAATTTTCACAAATTGGGGTCGGTCTTCATCCGTAATCTCACCTTCAACCATAATCGTATGAAGGTTATTTTTAATATCTACTTCAAAGGGATCAACACATGAAATAGTTATTAAACCAAAAGAAATCAATATTTTAAAAAAAAATGATTTCATGAATATCAAGATTTTTATCTTAAATCTTGCTGCCCTTAGCTCTCAACATGAAGTCAACCAGAACCAACGCTGACATGGCATCAACAATAGGCACTGCCCGTGGTAACACACAAGGGTCATGGCGGCCTTTGCCCGAAACTATCACTTCTTCACCGGCTTCGTTTACACTTTTTTGGTCAACCATTATGGTAGCCACAGGCTTGAAGGCCACTTTAAAATAAATATCCTCGCCATTTGAGATCCCACCCTGAATTCCGCCTGAGTGATTGGTTTTGGTTTTAACTTTTCCATTCTCATCCGTAAAAAATTCATCATTGTGCTGAGAACCCAAAAGATTTACCCCATCAAAACCACTTCCATACTCAAAGCCCTTTACGGCATTGATGCTTAGCATGGCTTTGCCCAACTCGGCATGAAGTTTATCAAAAACAGGCTCTCCCCACCCGGCAGGCACATTTTTGATTACACCGGTGATCACCCCGCCTATTGAGTCCCCATTTTTCCTAACCTGATCAATATATTCAAACATCTTTCCGGCCATTTCGGTATCAGGACATCTTACCGCATTGGATTCTATGAGACTCAAATCGAGCTCCTGATAGCTTTTTTCAAGCTTCATTGCCCCCACCTGCGACACATACGAAAATATTTCAACACCGTAATGATTGAGCACCAACTTTGCCAGTGCCCCGGCTGCTACTCTGGCGGCAGTTTCTCGGGCCGAACTTCTTCCTCCGCCGCGATAATCTCTGACACCATACTTGGTAGAATAGGTAAAATCGGCATGTGAAGGCCTGAATTTATCTGCAATATGACCATAGTCTTTACTCCTTTGGTCCTCATTAAAAATCACGAGAGCAATTGGAGTTCCTGTGGTTTTTCCTTCAAAAACGCCTGATAATACTTCAAATCCATCGGCTTCCTGTCGTTGAGTCGTAATTCTCGACTGGCCGGGTTTACGCCGGTCAAGCTCCTGCTGTATAAATTCAGTATCAAAATCGACCCCGGCAGGACAACCATCCACCACTACTCCTATCGCTTTTCCATGCGATTCACCGAATGTCGAGATTTTAAATAACTTACCGTATGTGCTACTCATTTATTAATTTTTCTTTTTCAAAATATACAAAAAAACCAGAATCATGGCTGCCACCAGAAAATTAGCCAAATATTTGGCCATTTTTTTAAAATTAAATAACTGACTATCCGTTTTTAATTTTTCAATTTCCCAATAAATATCTTTTTTCACTTCGGTACCAGTAGTGATTGTACTACCTGAAACAGAAATGCTTTTCTTAGAAATCAGTGTATCATATTTTTCTCTGAAAACATCAAAATAAATCAATCTGAAGGTATTTCCCAATTCAAACTCGCCAGAAGTCTTTGGAAGAACTTTATAGGTAAAGATACGATTTCCGGTCAAATTGCCCGAGGCTTGATTGATCCTCGACTGATTGAGGTAATAATCAAAATTCTGATTGTTAATAACTTCATCGGGACTAACAGTTTTAAAATTGGCTTCACCGTCAATTCTTAACGTATATTCAAAACTATTTCCTGTATTTTGATTTTTGCCTCCTTTCACCTGTTCCGATAGCCTCAGTATTCCAACCGGAACTTTTTCTTTCAAGGGGTGGTCGGGCAGGGTCTTTACAACAATTTTCTTATCGTTTGACTTTAACACCATTGTGCTCCATTTGCCGCCTACTTTTTTCTGCATATTTAAAAGTTGCCCGCCAAATCTTATTCCTTTAGGGTTTAAGGGGTAAAACACGGCTTCCATCAATCCATAATAGGTGTAAAGTTTATCCTTAACCTGTACTTTTTTGCCGACAATATTGGAAATCATCATGCGACTTTCCAGACACCCGTCGGGCTTGATTTTTTTGTACAAAACTTCCACCTGGCTACCTATATCGGGCGGAAACTGCCACTCGGTCGTCGTGTTATCCGAAAGATATAGCCCAAGGCTCACTTTCAATCCTTGCCCAACATAAACTTCTGATTCTGAACACTCCAACACAAAATCCACCTCTTCTATTTCAATGTCTTTTTCAGGTGCCAGATTTGGAGCAGCTACAGCTTCAAGAACAACACTTTCCAATCGCTGAATTTTGCCATTTACCTCAATATTTATTGCCGGAACAGAGATTTTCCCGGGTAATTCTGCCGTATAAAACTGACTGATCTGATGAACACTTACATTTTTATTGTTTTTCCTAATCTGAGAATGCTTTATGGTTCTATTCCCTTTTTTTAGACCTTTAATATCAGGAAAATCACCCACTTCGTATTGCTTATCATTGGAAATTTCAACCACCAATTCGAAATCAGCAGGAAGTTCAACAGTTTTGTTTTTAAATTGAATAGATATGTCAGCATTATTTTGGCAATACCCTGTCTGAATCAGACATAATAAAGCGAATAATATTTGGAAAAAATGCCGTTTCATTTTGCAAAAATAGCACTCATTTTCTAGTAAACTTCTTAATATTGTCAAACAAAAACACTTTCGATGTATAAAATTTTCTTTGCAACCTTTTTTCTGGTCAATTTTGGAGCCGCTAATGCTCAATACGAACTGATAAATCTTCCTGCGGCACATTCTATCAGAGCGATGGAACTCAGCAAAAAAGGAACCGTTTGGATTTCTGGCAGTAAAGGAGCTATTTATAAAAACTCAGGCAAAAATTGGGAAAACCATTGTCCTGAGGAATATAAAAGTTTTAATTTCAGAGGTATAAGTATCCTTTCGGAAAACACACTGATTGCCATGAGTGCAGGGGAAGGAGAATCCGGAAAAGCATTTCTTTTAAAAACTACAAATGGAGGAAAAACCTGGAAAAAAATATATCAGGATACCACAAAAGGGGCATTTTTTGATTCAATTAAATTTTTAAATTCAAAAGAGGGTTGGCTTTTAGGAGACCAAATCGATGGAACGCCCTATCTCAGAAAAACGATTGATGGGGGAAAGACCTGGCTGCCGGTCAAAGTTAACCATCAGCTGATTGATGGCGAGGCTTCTTTTGCGGCAAGTAATTCTTGTATTGCTTTGTATAAAAAAAATGTTTGGTTCTCCACCCAAAACAGACTATTTTATTCACCAGACAATGGAAGCCAATGGCAGGCTCTAACAACACCATTTTTAAAAACCAGCACACAAGGCATATTTGGCATATTTTTTAATGACCCCCATCTGGGCTTTGCGGTTGGAGGAGACTACCAAAATGAAAACTCAGAGACCCTCCAGTTAGCCTTGACAGTGGACGGAGGAAAAACCTGGCAAACCCAAAAACAACAGTTTGGGCAAGGGGTAAGTGAAAGTGTGGCAATTATAAACAAAAACCTTTTGGTAGTGTCAGGTACCAAAGGCATCGTTGTGAAAAACCTTCTAGAAGATAAATCCACCAAAATAGTAGATGGTGTTTTTCATGTGGTTAAATGTAATGCTAACCATTGTATTGCTGCCGGGGCTAATGGTCAAACATGCTTTTTCGAGATAGACAAAAATTTCCTTCCCTAAACCGTTACTTTCAGAAATGTAACCGTCAAAATATACACAATTGATTTTTTTTATACATTTGAAAAAAATTGATTTCGAAATCTTATAATTGCCGATGCTGTGCAAGGAAATTACCGGCGTTTGATTGTTTTTTTTCGTGCCAATTTTTTTGAGGATAGTTTTAAGTGAATTTTAATTTTGTTGCCAAAAAGCCATTTTTCAGGGTATTTTTATCTAAAAACTTTGAATAATTGTATTTTTCGACTTAATTTCATTTGAAAATATTTTCAGACGTTTTGTGGATTTTTTTCTAAAAAAGTAAAAATTAATGTTGGCATTTATTTTGCGGTTTATCCGTTAAATAACAGTTTCTATTATAAAAAATGCAGCAGCTCCCAAGTGTTTTTATTCCGGCTCAAGACATATCTAAAGTTATGGAAATGAGTAAAGACGTGTTTAACAACGAAGAAGAACTTCACTTTTTGAAGTCTTGTCTTTACTATCTCATGGAAGGGGTAAGCGTGGAACACGCCATTGACATGGCCATGATTGACTATCTCATTGACCTCTAAGAAATATTGCCGGTAATGTTAAATTGCCGGCAATAAATTTTTCCTTCTTAATATCGATTCAAAAAGCTTTTGGTCGTGCTCGGTATTGAAAACATTCAAGCCAAAATGTAAAAACTGTCCTCTGCCAATGTGAAGAAAATACCCTGAGGCATCTTTTTCGGCTGACAGAATCGTATCCCATTTTACAATCCCGCCTTCCTTCTGATTCACTTTTACCAATATTTGTCTGGAATCAATTTCGTAGGCAAACCGCTCAAACATTTGTTTGTTTTGCTCAAGCGTGGTAGCCGCATAAAACTGAAAGTACCAAAATGCAACATAGAGAACTCCCCCAATAATGGCCGTAATCATAATCCACCAGTTCTTATAAACACCAGTGAAATGAACGCCCATGCCGATCAAAGCTATTGCAAGTGGAATCAAAAGCCACACCCATGCTTTTTTCATATGAAGGAAAAATGCCTTTTTGATGTATAGTTTTTTATCAAGAGCGAATTTTTTGGTTTTAACAATCATCTAAATTTGTTATTAATTTTCTCACAAAAATAAAAAAAAAGGCCCGGATACTATCCGAACCTCCTTAAAATATATTTTTTTATGCTTTAGCTTTTCTTGAGCTGAAGCGTATTTACCAGAAATTTCTCACCTTTTGTTTTCTTGATAAGCATATATACCAGGTAGTCACTGTTTTTACTGCGGTAATTCCCAATGCAATATTTTAGCTCCGCAGAGTTATTACCCTGATACACATACGAAAACGATACCGGCGGGTTTTTCTTAAAAAAAGAATTCAAAATCAATTGAGCCTTTTGTGATGGAAGATTTTGATATTCAACTCTGTCTCCATCTATTATCAGTTCTATTTCTTTGTCGAGGCATCCTGTTAGTAACTCGGAGCTTCCACTTCTGAAAGACTGCCCTACGATACTGGAAATGTCATTGACGTTTAACTTTCGTTCTTTAAAACTGCTGAAACTTATCAGAGCTGCAACGGCGATTAATCCTATAATATGCTTCATGGTTAAAATGTGCTTGTTTTGTTCTATATTTGCTATCCTTATGGTAATAGTCATTAAAACAGAAACTATGCCAAACAGACAACCGCAAAAAGAAAATTGTTTATGGATTCGAGATTGTTGGATATCGACAAAACCCTGCAAAAGATAAAAAGGATAGCTTTTGAAATATATGAGCAAAATTTTGAAGAAAAGGAAATCATATTGGCGGGAATAGCAGGTCAGGGTTACCATTTCGCTGTAGCTATCAGTAAGTTTTTATCCGAAATCTCTACACAAAAAATAAGCCTGGCCAAACTTTCTCTCGATAAATCTCAGGCCACCCAACCCGACATTAAAATCGAGTCTGATGTAGATACATTTGAAAACAAGACCATTATTATTACTGACGATGTTTTGAATACGGGCCGTACGCTTGCTTTTTGCCTCAGACCGTTTCTGAGTATTCCCACAAAAAAAATTCAGGTAGCCGTTTTAGTTGATCGTAATCATCCACTTTTCCCAATTTCGGCTGATTATGTAGGGTATGCTCTTTCTACCACAATTTCTGACCATGTGAAGGTATCGCTGTCAGAAAACACCGAAAGAGGTGTGTTTTTATTTTAATGATTTTAATATAAAATTTACTTTTCATTAAAATTGCCTCTTTATATTTACAAAAAATCCTGAAAAAGAATAGGTGGATCAAATAATAGACTTTTTTCAATACATCATGAATTCCGAGGAGATAATCCAAACGGGAGGCTTGCTAGCTATTATTTTGATAGTTTATGTCGAAAACGGCCTGTTTTTCGGCTTCTTTTTACCGGGTGATTATCTTTTATTTCTTTCGGGTGTATTTGCTTCTACCCATTTACTTGAAGTCACTTTCTTTACTTTGTTTGTAGGAATATTTGCAGCCGCGGTTGCCGGCACTTTTACGGGTTACATATCGGGCCGGTATTTTGGCGACAAGATTCAGAACCGTAAAGATTCCTTATTTTTTAAGCAAAAGTATATTGCAAGAACACGTAAATATTTCGAAAAATACGGTAGCCGTACACTCATCATAGCCCGTTTTTTACCTATTGTACGCACATTTGCCCCTATTTTAGCGGGTTTGGTTCAAATGAACTTCCTGAGATTTACGCTTTACAATTTCATTGGAGGATTTGTGTGGGTGCTTTCACTCGTAGGCAGCGGGTATTTTTTAGGCATCAAATTCCCATGGCTGATCAACTATGTGCATTATATTATTTTCTTTTTTCTTGCCATCACTACATTCACGGTAATCAAAGGATATTTCAGTGCCAGAAGATCTATTGATGAACCTGAAGATTAGGCAGAAAAAGTTTTCAGTGCGACTTTCTCTCCGTCAAATACTGCATAAGAATTGAATCGTATCCAGTCTCCCAGATTTATGTATCTTGAGTCAGGATTTAATTCGAGGTCAAGTTTGTAATGCCTGTGACCGAAAATATAATAGTCCCGGTGTTGTTTTTGTTCCTCTTCTTTGGCATATAAATACAGCAACTCTTTTTCTGGTGATTCATAAATATAAACATCATTTTCTTTGTCATGCTTTTTCCAGGAGCTTCCTGCCCAAAGGTTTCCCAAAAAAATAGCCCAGTCGGGATGAAGTAAATTGGCAAAAGCCCACCTCAACATTTTGTTTTCAAATAGCCTTTTTAAAAATTTATAGGCGGTATCTCCCGGTCCCAGTCCGTCACCATGCCCAATCAGAAATCGTTTTTGATTGATGAGATATTCGATAGAATTGCGGGAAACTTCGCACCCAAACTCCCTGTTGAAGTAATCTCTCATCCACATGTCGTGGTTACCGCTAAATACCTCTATTTGTACCCCCAAATCGGCCAATTCGGCTAGTTTGCCCAGAAACCGAATATGCCCTTTTGGAACTACATTCCGGTACTCAAACCAAAAATCAAACATATCTCCTACCAGAAATAGTATCTGGGCGTCAATTTTAATGGTTTCAAGCCATTGACATATCCTTTTTTCGCGTACGAGGCTTTGAGAATAATCAGGTGCACCCAAATGGAAATCAGAAGCAAAGTATATTTTTTTACCGGGAATTAGGTTGATTTCCTTCAAAAGACTTTTTTTCTTCAAAATTAAAAATAGAGGTTAATATTTGGACTTTTTTGTCAAAAATTAATGTTTTTTTTTCAAATGCTCACTTATAATTCAGGAGTTATTTGATTAACAATTATATTTACAAATAAAACAATCAAACTTAATAAATCATGCCATCACCTAATAGAGTACTTATTGCAGAGGACAGTTCAGTAATCCAAAATTTGGTAAAAAAAATTCTTGAATTTCAGAATTTTGAGATTACGGCAGTAAAAAATGGCGAGCAGGTTGTACAGTTGCTTGAAAAAGAAAATTTTGACATCGTGCTACTTGACATCAATATGCCAATCATGGACGGTATGGAATGTGTTAAGGCTATCAGAGCGATGAGTGTGCCCGAAAAATCGAAGGTGCCGGTTGTGGCCATCACCGGAAATGCCCGTAACTATACCGAGGAAGAGTTTAAAGAGGCCGGTTTCAACGATGTTCTCATGAAACCTTTGAATTTTGACAAACTGGTGTTAATCGTAAAAGGATTGACAGAAAAATAAAATTTCTGCAATGAAAATTACATTTTTGGGTACCGGCACCTCTACCGGAGTGCCAGTACTCACCTGTAAATGTGATGTATGCAGATCGCTCGACTTTAGAGATAAAAGGCTGAGGGTTTCCCTTCTTATACAACATCAAGACCTAAATATTGTAATTGATACCGGGCCTGATTTCAGACAACAGGCATTGACCGCTGATTTGAGTCATCTTGATGCGGTTGTTTTTACACATGAACACAAAGACCATACTGCCGGTCTTGACGATGTGAGACCTTTTAACTACCTTCAGGGTATAAAAAATTGCCCGATATATGCCCACCCAAGAGTGATTCATCAACTCAAACAAGAATACCATTACGCATTTCAGAGCAACCCTTACCCCGGGGTTCCTATTATTGAATGCAACGAAATAGATGACAAACCATTCTTTATAAAAGACTTGGAGTTTATTCCCATAAATGTAATGCACCATAAACTTCAGGTTTTTGGTTTTAGAATCCAGGATTTTACTTATATCACGGACGCCAATTATATTTCTGAAGAAGAAATTGAAAAAATAAAAGGCTCAAAAATTTTGGTTATTAATGCTCTTCAGCGACAACCACACCTTTCACATTTTACTTTACAGGAAGCCATCGATATTTCAGCAAAAATCGGAGCTGAACATACCTATTTTACCCATATCAGTCATAAACTTGGCCTCCATGCAGAGGTTGAGAAAGAACTTCCGGCACAGATATCACTGGCGTATGATGGACTCACTATAAGTTTATGATGGAGAATCCGCTACCTCCAAAATATTACCATACCAACTTTGAGTATTTATTGTCGTTTGTGAAAGACAAATACAAAAATTTACTCATCACCTCAGAATGGCAGTTTCTTAGAAAATATTATTCATTACCCAATGATGCACAATGTCTTTTTATTCGATTTACTAATCGAAAGGGACTATTTTTCAAAAAAAACACCCTCAAATATGAAGAAATTGAAAATATAGAAACCCAATTGCAGCTTCTGACTGATAGAGAATTTGTATCCGAACTCAACTATGATTTGCATAAAAACTATCTCAACGATATTTTATATGTATTGACCAAGTCAGATTTGCTGAGTTTATTTGATCTGAAAGAGTTTAAAAATTTAAAAAAAGAACAACTTGCTGAGCAGCTAAAAGAAAAATACAGCCCTGAATCGATTTTTGAGACACTGATTTTAAAATCAATACTGGTAAAAGCAAACTTTGAGCTGGAAGTTTCATTCCTGAGGTTTTTGTTTTTTGGGAACAAATACATGGACATGACGGAGTTTGTGTTGCGGGATTTGGGCTTAGTCCAATATTATCAACATTCCGACGACCATCTGGTAGCACGGTTTGAAACCCGAAAAGAAGCAGAAGAAAAATGGATGATATCGGAAATGTTTTTGGTTTTTGAAGAACTTAAGGGGAGCCAGCCCCCTTCCGAAGTACTGGACTGGTACAAAAACACACTACAAAGTTTACAGGATATCAGCCCGGTTGCATTGACAACCTGGGAAAGGCTACAACTTAAAATCGGGAAATATTTTGAACAACAAAAACATTTTGAAGCTGCTCTGGAGGTTTACAAAAATGTAATGGCAGTACCCTCCCGCGAGCGTGCAGCCCGGTGTCTGGCAAAAATCGGATTCATCGATGAGGCCAGAGTATTATGTGAACAAATGATTTCAGGGCCACAAAATGCCGATGAACAATTTTTTGGGGAATATTTTATAAAAAATCTTGACGGCAAAAAAAACAAAAAACAAACCACCGAGTTCATCAAAAATGCCTCTGAAATCACGGTGGATAAAGTCTTCAATCATCAGGTTGAGCTTGGAGCAATAGCCCATTTTAGAGAAGCCGGATTTGATGCTGCATTCTCAGAAAACCACACCTGGCGTAGCCTTTTCGGACTTGCTTTTTGGGATATTATTTTTGACCCAACGCTGGTAGCATTTCATCACCCGTTTCAGAGAAGGCCCTCCGACCTACACTTACCTGATTTCTATCAAAAACGAGGCGAAAATATCAGGCAGCATTTAGATTCTTTTGAAAACAAAGATGAGTTCCTGGAATATTTATGGAAAAATTACCGGCAAAATGAGGGCATAGCCAATGCCTTTGTTATTTGGCTTCCTGAAATATGGGAACTCGTAAGAGTGATAGTAACTTTCTTAGACTGGGAAAACATCAAACTGATTTTGACAAAAATCGCAGAAAACATCATTGAAAACTCTAGAGGACTTCCTGATTTGATGGTTTGGAATAATAATGGCCTTGAACTCATCGAAATTAAGTCACCCAATGATGCACTTAGCAATCAACAGTTATTTTGGTTAAGGTATTTCAATGAAATTGGGGTAAAAGCGAGTGTTTTACGGGTAAGATTTGAATGAAATTACGACAAAGGCGATTAACATATAAATAACATATTTTTTGCCAATATATTGAAAAAAAACATACCTTTACGGCAGTTAATTATAATGTTTAATTTTAGTATTTTTAAAATAATGAAAAAATCAGCTTTATCGATTGCATTCGTTCTGTTTGCATTTTTGGCTGCACAAGCACAGACCAAAATTCCACCAAACATTCAAAAACTTCTTACCAAAAATACTTGTTTGGCTTGTCATAATCCTGACACTAAAGTTGTAGGACCGGCTTACAAAGAAGTGATGAAAAAGAAAAAATATAAGCCAGAGCAAATCGTGGAATTGATATACAAACCAAAACCAAGCAACTGGCCAGGTTATCCTGCAATGACCGCTTTGCCTTCTGTACCTAAAAGCGAAGCACTGGAAATTGCAAAATGGATTACTACACTTAAGTAATTTTCAAAAAGAATACATAAAAAAAGGGGATGCTGAAAAGCAACCCCTTTTTTTTATCGGTGTTAGATATTAATCTTCACTTTCAGCAACTACACTTACATTAAGCTGGTGCTTAACTTCCTTGTGTAAGTCGATGGTAGCTTTGTAGTCACCTACAAATTTAATATCTTCAACAGTAATTTTCTTTCTGTCGATAGCAATACCTTTGGTAGCCAGGGCATCAGAAATCTGGATGCTGGTTACACGACCAAAAATACGACCACTTTCACCTACTTTCATAGTGATCACTACTTGAGTATCACCGATTTCAGCAGCAAGAGCCTCGGCATCAGCTTTCAATTTTTCAGCTTTGTGAGCAGCTTGCTTAAGGTTTTCAGCCAATATTTTCTTATTTGATCCGGTTGCCAAAACAGCAAAACCCTGAGGAATCAAATAATTGCGACCATATCCGGGCTTTACATCAAGGATATCATTTTTGTACCCCAGGCCGGCGATGTCAGTTTTTAATATAATTTCCATTTTGATTCAATTCTACGATTAAAAAATAAAATAAGGAGGGTTATTATTTCAAACCATCGGCCACATATGGCAACAAAGCCAAATGACGGGCACGCTTGATAGCTGTGGCAACTCTTCTTTGAAACTTAAGGCTGTTGCCAGTCAATCTTCTAGGAAGGATTTTACCTTGCTCATTCAAAAATTTCAACAAAAAGTTAGGGTCTTTGTAATCTACATACTTGATACCCAGCTTTTTAAATCTGCAATATTTTTTGCGATTTTGTTCTTTTCTTTCTACCGGTTCGTTAACTAATGACATAATCTTAATCTTTTAAATGTTTTTACTCAGCTGCAGGAGCTGTTTCTTTTGATTTCGAAGCACCACTTTTACGTTTAGCAGAATACGCAGCAGCGTGTTTGTCTAATTTAGTGGTAAGAAAACGCAAGATGCGTTCGTCACGTTTGAACTCGGTCTCTAATACGGCGATCAGAGTAGGAGAACTTTTAAATTCAAACAATTGATAAAAGCCCGTAGTTTTGTGCTGAATGGTGTAAGCAAGCTTACGAAGACCCCAAGCCTCTTCATTAAGGATCTCAGCACCGTGATCAGTCAATACTGATTTAAATTTGTCGACAGCGTCCTTTATCTGGGCTTCAGATAAAACGGGAGTTAAAATGAACACTGTTTCGTACTGGTTTTGAAACATTTGAATAAAAAATAATTGTTTTAAATAATTTTTTCCGAAAATCGGACTGCAAAATTACTGCTTTTGGTTTGAATTTCAAACTTTTAATTCAAAATACTTTGAAGAATTTTACCCATTTGGGTAATTTATTTGATAATATGATTTATTTTGTAAAATATTGGATATTTAATACTTATTTACCTTTAAATTCGATTTTCTTTTCTCATAAAAATTTAAGTGTTTAAGAGATAATTTACCTTTGCAAATATTTTATAAAATGGTTACAAAATTTCAAGTAAATCAATGAAAACTGTAGATTCTTTTGATTTTTCAAACAAAAAAGCTCTGATCAGAGTGGACTTCAATGTACCTCTTAATGAGCGTCATGAAATAACCGACGATACTCGAATTAAAGCCACTATTCCTACCATAAAAAAGATTTTGAATGATGGGGGTTCATGTATTTTGATGTCGCATTTGGGAAGACCAAAGGATGGTCCTACTGAAAAATATTCCTTAAAACACCTTGTGGCTCCACTATCTTTGATTCTTGGGGTATCTGTGAAATTTGCTGATGATTGTATCGGTCAGCAGGCAAGTGACCTTGCTGCAAGTCTCCAGCCTGGTGAAGTTTTGGTTTTGGAAAACCTTCGTTTTTATAAAGAAGAAGAAAAAGGTGATGTAGCATTTGCTGAGAAACTTGCAAAGCTTGGGGATGTTTGGGTCAATGATGCATTTGGTACTGCTCACAGAGCTCATGCCTCTACTGCTATTGTTGGGCAGTTTTTTGAGGACAAAATCTGTGGAAAAGTAATGCAGGCTGAAATTGACAATGCTCAGCATGTATTGGAAAACGCAGAGAGGCCTTTTACAGCCATTATGGGTGGAGCCAAAATTTCTGATAAAATCCTGATTATTGAAAGATTACTTGACAAAGTGGACAACCTTATCATTGGTGGTGGTATGACTTACACCTTCACCAAAGCAATGGGAGGAGAAATTGGAAAATCGCTTTTGGAAGCAGATAAACAAGATTTGGCTTTAAGTATTCTTGAGAAAGCAAAAGCCAAAGGTGTAAATATTGTTATGCCTGTGGATAATGTTTGTGCCGACAATTTTAGTAACGACGCCAACCGTCAGATTGTTGCCACTGGCAATATACCTGCCGATTGGGAGGGCTTAGACATTGGTCCTGAGTCAGTGAAACTATTTGTTGAAACCATCAAAAAATCAAAAACTATTCTTTGGAATGGTCCAATGGGAGTATTTGAATTCCCTAATTTTGCAATCGGTACAAATGCAATCGCTGAAGCCGTAGTGGCTGCCACCGAAGAAAACAATGCCTTTTCATTAATAGGTGGTGGTGATTCTGCATCTGCTATAAACAATGCCGGGTATGGTGACAGAGTTTCTTATGTTTCTACAGGCGGTGGTGCTCTTCTGGAATACATGGAAGGTAAAGTATTGCCTGGCGTAGCTGCTTTAGACTAAATAAAAAAATATATAGCTTGAAATTAAGGCCCGGTTTACCGGGCTTTTTTATTTCCTCTACATACTTTTAGAATAAATATTCTCCACATTTTATGAATTTATTTTTCAAATGATTTTCACTAACAATTTTCATAAGAAACCTTCACGAAAATCAGAAAAATTTCAGGTTAAACTCAGATTAAGCATTAGGAATTTATTCCAAAGAAATTTGGGTTAAAAGAAAATAAAAGAGGTCTGCCGGAACCCCGACAGACCTCAGTAGTTAATTTTCCTAAAATGTTATTACCTAATTTTTCTAACCGTAATTGGAACACATATCTGTGGTGGACATGCACATACTTCCTGAACTATTATCGGGCAACAAGTACTGCTTGCACAGCCACTTCCATCTACTATAATCGTATAAGTTCCACCTTGAGATGCAATATATGTTGGAGAAGTAGCACCGCTAATCAGGGTACCGTTGCGGTACCATTGATAAGTCGTATATCCACTTCCGGCTGTAAGTTCTATTGTCTCACTCTTTTCCGGACAAATAACCAATGGAACGGTTACACATGCTCTTGTGATATCATCTTCATTGATAACTTTATCCCCAGGATTGGAATCAGTATCACCAAAAGTAGATGATACTACCCAGGCATCCATACAAGCCAGCCCGCCAATATTGGTTAATATTCGCACTCTCAATGTCAGAATTGCACTATCTCCTGCTGCCAGACTAATTCCTGTCCATTGTCCCGAAAGGGTATCGTATGTCCCTTCAGAGGCAGTGTAAGAAATCAAATCGAAACTGGAGCTGATACTATCAGCTATCGAAACATTGTTTAATACAGCAACTGTATCTCTTCGTGCAACTTTGAACCTAAAAGTAACTGTATCACCAATTGCCTGCGAGCATGTACCCAAAACGCTGGAGGTAAGGTCTACGTCAACAACCGGAGTAGGCAGTGCTGTTACAGTTGGATTAGAGTCTCCTGGCAACATTGGGTCTCCATTGTCAGAGGTATCTGTCACCACAATGGCGTTAATACTATTTCCTGAAACGATGGCCGAGTTATTAACGGTGCCGGAAAGTATATCGCTCATAGTCAAAGGATATGTGAATTGAGCAACTCCCATACCACCCGGTGATAATGATGTCGGACTTAATGCAATTGAAGAAGCACTAATTCTGGAATCATTAATCAAGATATTAAATACGGGAACATTTCCTGTATTAATCACTGTAAATGAATATCTTATTGAATCTCCAAGGTATCCATCACCAATTAGGGTAGCATTTTTAATTAATTCCAAACCTGGATTTATTAAATTTGTAATTACCACGGTGGCTGTATCACTTAAGCCTGTGCCATCTTCAGTCAAGCCATAAACCAAAGGCGTAGGATTATTATAGAAACCCGGAATTGGGGTAAATCTTAGAACTCCTGTTACATCAGAGTAACTCCACAAACCCTCTCCTACTGCTATATAGTTTGAAGTAATTCCAGGAGCAAAAGGCTCAAGGTCAATGGTGGTCGTTCCTGTGGTACCGGGAGAACCATCGGATAATCTGTCATCAGTTAAAATATTGATATTAACTACCGTTTGAGGCTGATTATCTAATGAACTGTCAGAGTTTGCTATCGGAGGTATCTCTGTATAGGTGACATGAACAATAGCTGTATCAGCTAATCCTGTGGCAGTTTCTCTGATTATATAATTAATATCTGTTGGGTCAGTAGAAAATCCTGGAGTAGGATCAAAAGTCAACTGTCCGCTACCAGAATTGTAAGTCCAGGTTCCTTGTCCGCTCACTGTAATAAACGACTGGTCTCCTGGTGAAGCTGGATCCATATCTACTACTACTTCTGCGGCTGTGGCCGGATTTCCATCTGATAATAGGTCATTTGAAATGATATTCAAAATCGTATTAGCACCCGGAACATTTCCAAGGCTCGTGTCATTCATCGCAATAACTGGCAACAAATACGTATAAGTGATTGTTGCGGTATCTTTTAATCCTGTTGCGATTTCATTCAAAACATATTGAATTGGTGCCGGATTACCTGTAAACCCTGACTCAGGATTAAAAGTAACAATACCTGTTAGGGTGTCATAAACAAACGAACCTTCACCTGGAATCACCAAAGAACTCTCAATTATTGGGGTTGACAGGTTCAAATCTACATTAGCGGTTGCAGGTGTGGCATTCAGACCTGAACTTAACGTATCGTTGGCCAAAACATTCACACTTCCAATAACAAAAGGCATATTATTTAAATCACTGTCATTAATTGCGATTGGTGGTGAAGCCGGTCCATAAGCAATAACTACTGTGGCGGTTCTCCTTTGACCTTTTGAAATTTCTGTAATACCGTAGGTAATTGGAGTAGGATTTGTAATAAATCCTGGCTCTGGAGTGAACGTCAGTTCTCCGGTTAATGGATTATACACCCAAATACCCTCTCCGGGAACAGTCATAGTAGTATCAATGCCCGGTGTTGCAGGATTAAGATCAATTGATACTTCAACCGGTGTGGCAGGATTACCATCAGAAAGTGTATCATTTTCGATAATATTAATAACTACAGGAACCCCAGGCGTATTTCCAACACTTTGATCATTCTCAGGAACCAATGGAACATAAGTAATGGTAATCGTCGCCGTATCTTTTAGTCCGGTTAAATTTTCAACCAAAACGTATTGAATTGGAGTCGGATTATCTGTAAATCCTGATTCAGGAGTAAAAGTGACATATCCTGTTAATCCATTGTAGGTATAAACCCCTTCGCCAACAACATTTATCGTATTTTCAACTAATGGAGTAGCAGGATTCAAATCAACGCTAACTTTGTTTAATACCGCCACTGAACCGTCAGATAAACTATCAGTCACCAATACATTTAAAATTACCACTGAGGCAGGTGAATTATCAAAGCTATTATCATCCAATGCAACTGGAGGTAATTCAGTATAAATCATTGTAACATATGCAGTATCTGAAAGACCCGAGGTTTTTTCTGTCAACTGATAATAAACCGGGGTAGGATCTTTTGTAAATCCAGTTTCAGGATTAAATGTTAATAATCCCGAGGTTGAATCATAGGACCAAACTCCTTCGCCTGATACAGTTATCATAGACTGAATACCTGGGTTAATCATATCTAAGTCTATAATTACCTCCAAAGGAGTTGCTGGACTTCCGTCGGAAAGGGTATCATTTGAAACAATATTTACTGTTGCATTTATGCCTGGAAGCGTAGTTGAACTTGCGTCACTTATTGCATCAACTGGTAATAAATACGTAATATTTATTGAAGCGGTATCTTTTAAACCTCCCACATTTTCAATTAAAACATATTGAATAGAAGAAGGATTTCCTGTAAATCCTGATTCAGGCTCAAAACTCAATACTCCGTTTGAACTATTGTACACGAAAGTTCCCTCACCTGCAACAATTAAGGTGTCGTCAATGCTAAGCGTCAGTGGTGTCAAGTCAACATTGGCTGTCACTGGTGTGGCACCTAATCCTGTACTCAAAGTATCATTATTTAAAACATTCAAACTTGCAATCACAAATGGCATGTTACCCAAGTTTGAATCAGGCAAAGCAACTGGATAAACCGCCGGTGAATAATCAATTGTAACAACCGCACTTCTTTTAATACCTTTTGAGATTTCTGAAACTTCATAAGTTACAGGTGTTGGATCTGTTACAAATCCGGGTTCAGGGGTAAATGTAAGATCTCCAGTAACAGGATCATAAACCCATGTACCTTCACCAGGAATACTAATTGTAGTATCTATTCCCGGCGTTGCAGGGTTTAGATCAACTATTACCTCCAAAGGGGTAGCCGGATTACCGTCAGATAAAGTATCATTTGAGATAATATTTATTACTACCGGCATTCCAGGTGTATTGGCTAAGCTCGTGTCATTCTCGGGTATTATTGGAACATAGGTAATTGTAATTGTGGCAGTATCCTTCAGTGTAGTTAAAGTCTCAACCAAAACATACTGAATTGGAGTCGGATCATTTGTAAAACCAGGACTTGGTGTAAAGGTGATATTACCATTTGCCGCATTAAAATTATATGTACCTTCTCCAACCACTGTCAAATTATTGTCAATTACAGGTGTCCCAGGGGTCAAGTCAACCAATACAGTTGAGGTTGATGCAGGTGAGCCATCTGATAAATCATCATTTGCCAAAATATTTAATGTTACAATTGATGCAGGGGAATTATCAAAATCACTGTCATTGACAGCAAATGGAGCCCTTTCATTGTAATTTATACTTATTGTCGCTAGACTACTTAAGCCTGTAAGATTTTCAATTAATCTATAAAAAATATCTGATGGATCAATTGTAAAACTTGATTCAGGGGTAAATGTCACTTGGCCATTAGTTGAGTTATAAACCCACTGACCTTCGCCTGAAACAGTAAGACTACTCTGAATTCCAGATAAACCTGGATCCAGATCTACACTTACTGTGGTGGTTCCTGCATTGCTGCCGTCTGAAAGGTCGTCGTTGCTAAGTACATTTATAGTCACAGCAGCTCCCGGTACATTGCCCGTGCTGTTGTCATTCACTGCTACAGGCGGAATCTCTGTATATTCCACATGGATTGCTGCCGTATCTGAAAGACCTGTCAATAGCTCTGTCAATACATAACTGATGTTGGTTGGATCGGTCGTATAGCCTGCCTGTGGCGTGAAGGTTACTTCTCCCGTGGCTGTATTGTACGTCCACTCGCCCTGTCCCACTACCGTTAAGGTATCCTGTATCCCTGCGGTCGCAGGATCCAAATCTACACTTACTTCGGACACCAAAGGATTAGAGTTATCAGCAAGGGTATCATTTGAAATAATATTTACAGTTGAAATTAATCCAGGGGTGTTTCCCAGACTAACATCATTAATCGCAACCGGAGGATTATCAAGAAAATTAATGGTAACCGTTGCTGGCGACAAGTCTTCCAGTCCTGTGCTATCGATAAATGCATATTGATAAATAACTGTTCCAGCATTTTCAAAATTGGGATCAATGGTTAATAAAAGAGGATTATAATTAGAAATTAATTCCTCGTCAGAAACTGCTATCCCGTTATAATAAATCGTTGCATTTCCCGGAATTGATTTGATTCGAATCGAACTGCTTGCACCTAAAGCACCATCCTCACTATCTGAACCATCTAATGATGGGCTAGTGGTTGTATTGCTACCAGAAGGATTTGGGATATTTAATGTTTTATTATTTGAATTTGGATTTTGGTTTAAGCCAAAATTCACCCCTGTTATATTTGAAGTGGTTACTGTAATTTGTGTATCACCTGAAGGAGTTCCATCACCAGTTGCCGCAGTACCTTCTCCAATACTCGAATAACCGGATGGTAGGGAAATCGCAGGTGCCGGGCTACCAATGTTGGAGGAAATTCCGCTTATTAAAACTGTAAATGTACCTGAGTCAACGTTTTGGAAAATATAACTTCCATCCGAATTAACAGTATCTTTTGCAATTATATCACCCGAACCATTAATTAAATATGCATATAAGCCGCCACCAAAATTGGTGCCGGTACCATCGATTAAAGAATTGTTTAGTCCATTTGAATCATGAAAAACATTACCTGATATATCCAGACAATAAGGCAACCTAAAGGATAAGTCTCCTGATTGCTCTTCTAGTCCCCAAAACCAGGTATTTATTGTTCGTACATTACCAAAGTCATCTTTTGCCGAGTCTGGAGTAGCAGTACCTGTTCCACCTGGTAATGCTGGAGGTATTATTAGAGATGACCCATACACACCATTCCATGCATGACCAGGTGATTTTTGTCCCACAAGACTATTATCAATACCTGCACCTGTTATATTACTGTTATTACTTGGAGTGGCAGGTAAATTCACAAGCGAATGGTCGTCCCAAAACAAAACCAAACTATCAACCGCAGATGGTGCCACTGAAGACACTACAAAACCATTTTCGTTAAATTCAGCATCAAATAAAGGAAGGTTTATTCTACCTCTCAACATTGAAATTTTGGTTGACACATTTGTATTAGGCGAAAGTGTGTTCCCAAGTCCATCTTTACCATCCCAGGGCATTAAATTATTCCCTGCTGTTATATTCAGGGCTTCAAGTATTCTGTCAGTAGAACCCGATTGGAAACCCGGGATTCCATTTATATCCAATAAAAATTTAACATCACCGTTTACATTAGCATAATAAGGTATTAAATATGCTCCGGCACAACCCTGAATATTTCCATTTAGTGATGGTGCTGCAGCAAGGCTCGCAACATTATAAACTGAGGCATCTGGTGTATTCAAAAAAGTTTTGAAACTATTAATTAAGCTTGGTGAAGAAGTACCGGTATTTACTGATTTTCTACCAACATACCAGTCTAATTCTGAAGAATTTACACCATAAGAGTTAAAAGCTGGAATAAACGCCAGTGGTTTAAAATTATTAAACACAACTTTAACCACCGTCTGATCATTGGTATAAGTGTAAAGCGTTGGACTTACTGGATCTACAAAAGTACCAGCAAAGTTATCTGTAGGTTTTGTGGCAACAAATGACCAATTTTCTGAAAACACTCTACCGTCGGTGACAACTCCTGCCGAAGTTCCCACTGAAAAGTCAAACCAAGGAGCTATAAATGCACCAGTTGTATTATTTGACGCTCCCGCATCTGAGCTACGGTAGATTTCAATGTAATAATCACCATTTGCAGTTGGGTTAAATGTAGTGGGAGAATACCCTGATGGATTAGTACCACCAATATTTGGACCTGCTACAGCCTGGGCATAAGAGGTGATGCTACTGCTAAGAGAAGTAGCCGTAACAATTACAGTTCCCGAAGAATTTTTAATTCTATAATAAACATCCGAAAGGGTAGTAGCACTTCCCCTTGTTCTAAAATTACCACCAAAATATAGATTTTCCGTATTATGATCCGAAATATGGAAGTATATCCGGTCTTTTTGATTGACATTAAAACCTGACCCGAAAGGCGACAAAGGGGCAAAATACAAGGAGGTTATACTCGCTGAACTTGGCGAAACTTGTTTTGTACCCTCAGCAAAGGCTTTTTGATTGATTAAAATGACTCCCAAAATTACAAATATTGGGATAAACACATTTTTCAATGGATGACGTAGTAAATTTAATTTCATTTCTTTTAGGAAAATCACCGTTCTGTTGTTAGTAATCTATCGAACTATCGAAAGATTGTATTTTCTTATGTTATAATTTCAAAAAACGTGCCAGACGATTAATGAGATGTTATTTTCCCCAAAAAGAAATCCCTTAAATTATTAGTTATAAAAACCTTATAATCGAAAATAAAATAAAAAAAAAAGAGCCAAATCGGCTCTCTTTCATTTTTTACACAACAAAAATCCAAATAATTTATTGCGTTATTTCCATTTTTTGGCTCATAACACAAAAACACTCATAAATCATCAAATTCGTAAATTTCATCCAGATGAGTTTCGTGAGTCATATCAACCAATGGGCGAACTATCCCATTATTTAGTCCATAAACCCACCCATGCAAATGTGGCCTTTGTTCGTATTTCCATGCTTTCTGAATAATACTCGTTTTGGCCAGATTGTTTACCTGTTCGATTACATTTAATTCAACCAATCTGTCTAATCTTTCCTCTTCAGTTTCCAGGCTGTTTATCTCCGCACGATGGAGCCGGTAAACGTCTTTGATGTTCCGAACCCATTTGTTAATTATTCCGTAATTGTGATTTGACATGGCCGCTTTTACTCCTCCACAGTTATAATGACCCACCACCATTATATGCTTTACTTTCAAATAATTAACCGCAAATTCCAGCACTGATAGCAAATTCACATCAGTATGTACCACCATATTGGCTATGTTTCTGTGTACAAAAATTTCCCCCGGCACCGTTCCGGAAATCATATCGGCAGGTACTCTACTGTCACTGCAGCCTATCCATAGGAATTCCGGAGTCTGAACATGCTGTAATCCTGTAAAAAAATCAGGATCTTTTTTAACTGTATCAGCAGCCCATTTTTTATTATTTTCAAGCAAACGGTTTATTGACTCCATTTTTTATATTGTTTGAGGTTCGTTTTCGTATATTTCCTTAAGCCCAACGCATTTACATCTTATATTTTTGAGTTTTGCTTTTATTTCGGTAAATTCTTTAATTATTTCCAAAACATCAAAATCAATATATTTAGAATTTGAGGCATCAATGATGACTTTTGAATTTCGTGGAAGTTTGTCCAGCGTTTCCCTTATACTCGCTTTATTTAGAAATGAAACCTCTTCAGAAAGAACAATTCTGAGCGTCTCGTGGTCATCTTCAAGTTCTTTATGGAAATAATAAGAATTTTTAAAATTACCCAACAAAATATAAAATATGCTAAAAGCCAACCCCACACCAACACCTTTGAGTAAGTCTAAAAATACTACCGCCAAAACCGTCACAACAAATGGCAGCCACTGGTATTTTCCATTTTTGAACATCCCCATAAAAATAGCAGGTTTTGCGAGTTTATAACCTGTAAATAACAGAATCGATGCCAATGCCGCTAAAGGAATTTTATTCAGCAGGGAAGGAATCAACAATACGCTGGCTAGCAATAAAATACCATGAAAAATGGTAGAAGTCTTGGTTTTAGCGTTTGCGTTAAGATTGGCACTACTTCTCACTATTACGCTCGTGATGGGAAGGCCACCCAGCAAACCTGAAAGTACATTTCCTGTACCCTGAGCAAAAAGCTCCCTGTTGGTATTGGTTAACCTCTTCTGCGGATCCAGCTGATCAACTGCCTCAATACACAATAAGGATTCAATCGAAGCCACCACAGCAATTGTAAAGGCTATGACCAAAACATCGGGATTAGAGATTGCACTAAAATCAGGAAAAGTAAAAAATGAAAAAATATCCTGAAGTGAATTGGCTACAGGCACATTTACCAGGTGCTCTTTTCCGATTCTAAGTATATCATAGTGCCTGAAAATCAATTCACTGACCAATACGCTGGCAATTACCGCCACCAAACCTGCCGGTACAATTTTGGCCAGAGGCTTTAATTTTTTGCTCTCAAAAGCAATAATAATTATCAATCCTATAATTGCAATTAAAGTAGCCCCTATATCGATATGATGAACCGCTGAAAATAAACTGGTTACAGAATTTTCTCCGTCTAATTGTAAAAAAGCAAAGTCTCCTTCATTGTCCCTGTCATATCCTAAAGCATGCGGAATCTGCTTTAAAATGATGATGATTCCGATACCTGAAAGCATCCCTTTGATAACATTGGAGGGAAAGTAGTTAGCGATAACGCCCGCTTTCAAAAAGCTCAGTACGATTTGTATGAATCCGGAAAGCACGACCGCCAGGAAAAAAGCCTCGATACTCCCCAGCGTAGAGATTGCCGCAATTACGACAGCCACAAGCCCCGCCGCCGGGCCACTTACACTCAGATGACTATTACTGATAATCCCGATCACAATCCCGCCTATCACTCCGGCAAGAATCCCACTAAAAAATGGAGCACCTGAGGCAAGTGCAATACCAAGACATAGCGGCAAAGCAACCAAAAAAACTACCAGCCCTGCCGGCAAATCAAATTTAAGATTAGAAAACTTTCTTTTCATTTAATGAATTTCTGTCTTTATTCCGACAAAAAAACCACCATAATTTGAAAAAAAATATTGAAAATGACGGATTTAAGCTATTCTAATTGAAATCTAATTCTTGTCTAATGGTATTCTAATTTTTACAACCACACCTGCAGGGTCATTATGCAAAACCTGAAGGTCTCCATTATGAATACGAACAATATTTCGTGCAAGAGGCAGTCCAATCCCATACCCCTGGTATTCTGAAGTGTTGGATGCCCTGTAAAAAGGATCAAAAATATATGGTAAATCCTCGGTAGGAATTCCAATTCCGGTATCGGTAACGCTGATTTCTATTTCATTGGAAAACATGGAGAGCTCTACCACAACCTCCTGATTGTCAGAGTACTTTATACCATTCCCGATAATATTTGTAAATGCAAGCAGCAGCAATTGCTCATTGGCTTTCACAATCATATGATCGGGGTTCTCAGGAAAAGATTCATATTTGATTTTCAGGCGATTATCAGGGAAAATATCGGCAATGGTTGATTTTGCCTCAATTAACAACTCATCTATCCTCACTTTTTCCAGCTTTATTTTTTTGGATGAAAAACCCGTTTGAGCCAGAAACAACAGAGCCTTTATTTTACTGTCCAGCTTCTCGGCTTCAGTCATTATATTCAACATGGATTCTTTGTATTCCGTAGATTCCCTGTCTTTGGATAAAGCCAGATCTGCCTCACAAATGATTGAAGTAAGTGGTGTCTTGAGCTCATGCGAGGCGTTGGAAACAAAATTATTCTGAGCCTCAAATGAAGTTTCCAGGCGGTCAAGCATCTTGTTAAACGCCATGGCAAGGCTCTTTAATTCTTTATTTTCGGTGACATTGTCAATTCTCAAATGAAGATTTTCGGTACCGATTTGGTTTACTCTTTGTGAAATAATAGTAAGAGGTCGTGTAAATTTGGCTGAAAACCAATATCCCACCAAAATAATAATCAAAACTGCTATCAAAGATGCACCAATGAGCAGTTGTTTCAAATAAGCCTGATGGTGAGTATTGTAATAATTTTCTGCCGAAACTATTACAATAAAATCTTTTCCTTTGGAAGAATACAATAAACCGGAAAAAAACAAACTGCCTTTGTTATAATAAGACTCCTTGGTTTTTAGGATTTCAGCAATAAACTTATCCTCAACACCCAGGGACCGGGCAGTTTTCTCGATGGAAAAATCCTTTTTTAACTCAAAAATAAAATCCTTTTCATTGGTTAGTTTAATCAGATACTCTTCTTTGAAATTCTTCAGATAGTTGCTGTCTTCATGATAATCAAGCTGGATTTTGGCCGTAGTAACCGCTCTGATCCTCAGTCTTTCATGAAAATCATCATAGGCATATTGTGAAATAGAATAGAAAATAAATACCCCAAACAGTAGTATAAAACCCAGCAGTAATCCTACCAGAATCAATATGATTTTACTTTGAGAGTTCATTTTCTTCTCTGAATACGTAACCCATGCCTACCACAGTGTGAATCAATTTTGGACAGTTGAGCTTGTCCAGTTTTTTTCGCAAATAATTGATATAAACATCTACTACATTGGTACTTAATTCAAAGTTAATCCCCCAAACCTCTTCCAATATTTCCTGACGGGAAAATACTTTTTCGGGAGTTTTTAAGAAAAGTAACAATAACTTGTATTCGGTGCTGGTCAATGTCGCCAGCTGGCCATCTACTTTTACAACTTTGGTATTGTCATTGAGCTCGATACTCGAAAATTTGTAAACAGTAGGCAGCACTTCCACGGTATTGATTCCCGCTCTTCTGATGATCGAATTAATTCGGGCTGTGAGCTCAATAAATTTAAATGGCTTAACCAGATAGTCATCAGCCCCGCTGTTGAGACCCAAAGCGATGTTTTCAGAGGTTCCCAGAGCTGTCAAAAAAATGATAGGCACATTGCTTTTTACCCTTATTTTTTTGCAGACATCCAGGCCATTCATTTTGGGTAGCATCTGATCCAAAATCACCAAATCATAGGGCAGAGATTGAGCCAGCAAAAGTCCTTTTTCACCATCATTGGCAATATCGACATTGAAATTAGCTTCCTGTAATCCTTTTTTCACAAGATTACAAACTTGTGGGTCGTCTTCGACAAGCAATATTTTTTTCGGGGAATTTGGCATAATTCTAAAAGTGTTATGTAAATATAAATCAAAAAGGCACAAAATGGTTTCCAAATTAACCCGGTTCGAAACCAATCCCTATCATTTCGGGAGGTTTTAAGACAATTCTAATTTGGTTTTAATATTTCTTTCTTTCTAAAATATAAAACAAATTAAATATGACCTTATATCAGCCTGCACTGTTTGAACACAATCAAAATTCTCAATAGGAGAAAAGTGAAATTAATAAATAAATAATTTTGAGTGTGTGAGTTTGCAGGGTGCAGTTTTTTTTGCTTCGTTTTTTTTCGAAAAAAAATGAAGGCCCAGGCGGCAGCCGACACAAAGAATGTAATAAGTGTATTATTATTATTTTTTACAAAATACAATCTAAAAGCAGAATAAAGGCATATTTCTAAAATTTGAAATATTTTTCAGTTTACGAGTAAAATTCCTAAATTCAATATTGCACCTGAAAATTTAAACTTACCGAAAAAACTCCTGAAAATTTTGATTCATAAATACCCAAAAATCTTTGCCGATAAATTTATCTCAACCCTAAATATTTCTATTTTTGCTCAAAATACCTTTTCAATATGAACCCTCAGGACAGAATCAATGAACTTACTGATTTACTCAATCACTACAATCAGCGATATTATCAGGATGCCATTTCGGAGGTCTCTGACCAGGAATTTGATTTTTTATTGAAAGAACTGGAAAACCTTGAAAACCAGCATCCCGAATTGAAAAGAGCCGATAGTCCTACCCATAGAGTTGGGGGTGAAATCACTAAAAACTTTGAAACCGTAAAGCACAAATACCCCATGCTCTCCCTCTCCAATACCTATAATGAGGGCGAACTGCGAGATTGGGACGACAGGATCAAAAAAGGGCTAAACGGAGCACCTTATGAGTATATCTGCGAAATAAAATTTGATGGCATTTCGCTTTCCTTTACCTATGAAAACGGTCTCCTCACTAAAGGTGTAACCCGTGGTGATGGCTCACAAGGAGACGATATCACTACCAATGTAAAAACCCTCAGGACGCTCCCCCTTAACATTAATTCTAAAAAACAAACCGATCTTTTCAGTCAAACCCCTGTTCAGATTTTAGGTGAAAACTTTGAAATCAGAGGCGAGGGTTTTATGCCTAATGAGGTTTTCGATCGTATCAACCAGGAACGTGAAGATATAGGCGAAGAAAAACTCGCCAACCCCAGAAATGCCGCTGCCGGTACCTTTAAAATGCAGGACTCTAAAGTAGTGGCTTCCCGAAATCTCGACTGCTATATCTATCAATATCTTTCTGAAAACGACCATTTCAAAACCCATGAGGAAAGTCTGGTGGCCCTGAAAAAAGCCGGTTTTAATGTGTCGGAAAGCTACAGAAAAGTTAACGACATCGAAGGGGTGATTGCCTATATCAACGAATGGTCAGAAAAACGCCATGCCCTACCCTGTGCCACCGATGGCATTGTGATAAAAATCAATGACTACGCACAGAGAGAGGACCTGGGCTTTACGGCCAAAAGTCCTCGCTGGGCCATAGCATACAAGTATAAAGCAGAATCAAAATCAACCCGCTTAAATGCCGTGACCTTCCAGGTGGGTCGCACGGGTGCCATCACGCCTGTGGCTGAACTGGAGCCGGTGGAGCTCTCGATGACCACTGTGAGACGAGCCACCCTGCACAATGCCGACGAGATCAATCGACTGGGCTTATCCATCGGCGACTATGTGATGGTGGAAAAAGCCGGGGAGATTATTCCGAAAGTGATTGGTGTTGATGTGGCCAGACTTGCAGAAAACCCTGACAGAGAAAACAAAAAGGTAAAATTTCGTTCTCACTGTCCTGTATGTGGGACCAAATTATACCGCAATGAAGGCGAAGCAGCCTACTATTGCCCCAATGAAACCGGATGCCCACCTCAGCTCAAAGGCCGTGTGGAGCATTTCATCCAGCGGAAAGCCATGAATATTGACAGCCTGGGAGAAGGAAAAATAGAAATATTAATGGAACAAGGACTGATTTCTGATGCATCTGACCTCTATAATCTGCATTTTGAGAAACTTTTAGGCCTGGAAAAAGTACATGTTGATGAGCAGACAGGCAAAGAACGCAAGGTGAGTTTCAAAGAAAAAACGGTTCAGAACATTTTGGACGGCATCGAAAACTCTAAACAACAACCCTTTGGCAAAGTATTGTTTGCGATAGGTATCAGGTTTGTGGGTGAAACCACTGCACAGAAACTCGCCCAATACTTTAAGACTTTGGAGGCTTTACAACTGGCCGATTTTGAAACCTTGCGGGCCGTGCCTGATGTGGGAGAAAAAGTGGCTCAGAGCATTCTGACCTTCTTTGCCAATGAAAAAAACAGGGAACTGGTCAACAAACTCAAAGCGGCAGGGCTGCAGTTTGAAGCCGAAAATATGGTCACAGAAGCCGAAAGCAATGCTCTGGAAGGGCTCACACTACTTTATACAGGTACTTTTGAAAACTTTAGCCGGGAGGCACTCGAACAAAAGATCGAAGCCAATGGTGGCAAACTGGTGAGTGGCGTCAGTAAAAAGCTCGATTATCTCATCGTAGGTGAAGGTGCCGGCCCCTCAAAACTCAAAAAAGCCGAAGACCTGGGCGTAAAAATGATCAACGAGCAGCAGTTTTTGGTGTTGTTGAACGGATAATAATAATTAGCATAACAAAATCAATCGAAAATTGTAATTTTGATTCATAAAAAACTGAATATTTGGATATGGAAACTTTGATGGTGAAAGGTGGCTCTAAAACGGAATTAAGATTTTTCAAATCTCTGGCTCAAAAGATGGGATTAAAAGCCAAATTAATGACTTTTTCAGAAATGGAAGATGTTGCTTTGGCCAATGCTATGGAAAAAGGAAGAACCGGAGTATTTGTTGACCCGAATGAATTTTTAGAAAATTTGATTCCAAATGAAAGTAAAGATTGATACTTCTTTTGAGAGAGATGTAAAAAAAATCAAAGATATACTAATCCTGAAAAAACTGGGAAATTTAATTACATCTTGCATTAACGCCGGGCAACTTCAAGATATTAATAATTGTAAAAAGCTGAATGGCTTTAAAAATTATTATAGAATTCGCTTAAACGATTACAGAATTGGGTTAAGAGTTGAAAATGAGGAACTGATTTTTGAAAGAATACTCCACAGAAAAGAAATTTACAGGTTTTTTCCATAATTTTCTTCATAAAATTTGCCGCTCAGGAAATCTAGTTGCTTCATTATACCTTGGCTCTTTGAAATGATAAATATGAGTGATTTGAAATAATGTTGCCATGGTAAATTTTCCTGTGTTTGGGCTCTCCCAATGGGAGTAATTAAGAAAGAAATATTTGACCGACTCTTATAGAAAATTAGGATTAGTTCGTATATTTATATTATGAAAAATTCAAAATGGACAGGTCTTCCGCCAAAGTTTTCAAAATAGACGAAGAACCAAAATCCTATGAATATTGGTTAACCCAATCTCCCCAAAAAAGACTCGAAGCTATTGAATTTTTAAGACAGCAATATCATGGAGCTCAATCCCGACTTCAAAGAGTTTATAGAATTACTAAACTTAAATAAGTTTTTTGATTACACAGACTCACCGCAGAAACTCAATAACTTCTCATAAAAAATATTCCCAAAACCTTTGATTCTCAGTTAATTTATCCTTATTTTTGATTTAATAAAATAACTTACTGAATTCGTTATCAGCCATTCAAAAAAACAAAATGTCACAATCTCCAAAGTTCACAAGTTGGAAAAAAAATAGAGAGTTCGGAAAAGTTTTTGGTGGACGTGAACGATTAAAAATGAAAGACGATATCTTTAAACGTCTTCATTCCTTTTTAAAACCCGCAAGTTTTGAAGAAAAACCTATCGTTATTTACGATAACCCTTCAAAAGACTTTTTTTTCCCTATCACATTTGAAGAAATTAAAAATTCTCTTCCAAAAGAAGTGTTTGATTCCTATACTCATATTTGGTTTAAGAAAATGAAGCGGAGTACATTTGAAAACGAGAATTGGATTGTTAGTGATAATGTTTTTGGCGGAGGTGTAAATTTGCTCGTAATTTTTCCTTTTCCGAAAGATTTAAGAATAAGAGAAAGTTTATCGAAACCTACACAAAGAAGAATTAAACATTTTCAAAAGTATGAAGCACAATTGAAATATGATAAAAAAGGATATTTTTTTGAATTTGATACTCTATCTATCAAAAAATATTATCTCAACTATGCTATTATTTTCAAATAAAAAACTAGATATCGCTCTTCGAGATATTCCCCAGAACAATCTCGAAGCTAGAGATATAGGATTTAATATCCGAAAAACTAGAGTTTAATCAATTGTGAAATCTGATAATAAATATTAACTTTAAAACTCAGCCATCTCAATGCTTTTGGTTGGGAAATTTTGTAAAAACCTAATTGAATGAAAGACAAATATGTCATCGCCTCAATAACCCTTTTCATTGCTCTCCAAACAACTTACTTCTGGGAAAAATGGGTTGGATTTCTTTTAATCCCAATTTGGATATTGATAATGATAACTTTCATCATACTTGTTGTAAATTTCTTTTACAAACTTTGGATTTTATTAAAAAACAAGCTCCAGGACAAATACCTTTTGTTTCCGTTTGCGATTCAAGCTATAATCCTCCCACTAACTATAATTTTTCCTTTTGGTATTATAAATTTTAATGATTTTGAAGAAAAAGACATCATTCTGGCATTCCGGGATGGAGTTGGAGGGTGTGCTAGTTATCTAAAATTTAAGGTAGATAAAACTTACATTGAAAGAGAATATTGTTTCGGTTCATTTGAAAGAAGTGGGAAATATGAAATTAAAGGAGATACAATTACTTTTTTAAGTGGAAGCGAAAATGATTATGCTGTCATAAAAAAAGGAAAAATTGAAAATCAATTAATATGTTATAAAAATGATTCGGTTCGTCTCATGTATCAAATAACTAAATTTGATTTAAATCAAAAATAAAATTTCGCCAAATATGGCACAGCAGTATTTTTTGATAAGCAAATATTTAGGAATTTTCAAGTCTGCCTGCATTCTAAGCTGATGTCAATTTAAACCTACTTTTTCAAATAAATCAAACATCAAAGCAATTCGATATCTCAGCTATTTCAACAGGTCTTCAAAACCAAAAGCCGTATGATTCCTGACCAAATTCCAATTTTCTACCCTATCAAAAGACGAGAACTGTCACCATTCTCACATTTCTCCCCTCATAATTCTGTTTTATTGAAATCCGATTTTACCTTTGTAAAAAATAATAATTGATGTGGAAATAATTTTTACCCGGAGTCTGCAAATTAAGTGAATATCGTTTTTAGTCCTTTCTAAATTTCACAATCGCTTGCAAATCAAACCCTGAAGTATTGCGATACAGTACTTTCGGTTCATTTTTTTTATTTTCAGGGGAAGCCTGGCTCCAATAAGGCCTTTAGTTTTCACCTTTCATTTTATGCATTTATTACTTTATGAAAATATTTAAACTCATTCTTGATGCCTTAAAAGGCGACGAATCAACCGACTACACGGGCATTTCGATAAACCGGGCTCTGGTACTTTTGGCCATCCCGATGGTGATTGAGATGCTTTTTGAGTCACTTTTCGCCCTTGCTGATGCCTTTTTTGTGGCTAAATATGTGGGGGTCAACGGTATGGCCACCGTCGGCCTCACCGAGTCGGTACTGACCATCATCTATTCACTGGCCTGGGGTATCAGTACGGCAGCTACGGCCATCATCGCCCGCAAAATCGGAGAAAAGAACCCCGAAGACGCCTCCAAATCTTTGATGCAAATCATTAATATTTCGGGTTTGATAGGCATAGTGCTGGCGGTTTTTGGTTTTATATTCTCCAAAGATATCCTGAGGCTGATGGGTGGCTCCGACCAGCTCATCAAAGAAGGCCTCGGCTATACCCAGATCCAGTTTTTGAGTAGCCCGATCATCATTCTGCTGTTTTCACTAGGTGGTGCTCTCCGTGGAGCCGGAAATGCCTCCAAAGCCATGAATGTGATGATTGTGGCCAATATCATCAATATTGTTATTGACTTTATTCTTATTCCCGTCTCGGGCATGGGCGTTGAGGCTGCCGCCATAGCCACATTGATTGGCCGCAGTACAGGGGTGTTTTTACAATTGAGATTTTTGTTTTCAAATAAGCATCAGCTCAATCTTAACTTCCGAAACTGGCATTTTGACTTTGGTGTGATCGGCGAAATCCTCAAGCTATCGGCCGGAGGTGCTGGTCAGTTTATCATCCAGTCAGCCAGTTGGGTGTTTTTGATCAGGATTCTTTCCGACTTTGGCTCAGAAGTGGTAGCGGGTTATACCATCGCGATCCGTATCATTGTATTCACGATTTTGCCTTCTTGGGGGCTCGCCAATGCGGCCTCTACTTTGGTGGGTCAAAACCTGGGAGCTGAAAAGCCGGAGCGGGCTGCTGTCTCGGCCTGGCGGGCAGGCTTCTTCAATATGGTTTTCTTAGGCATAGTGGCGATTTTCTTCTTCATTTTTGCCCAACCGCTGGTTTCTACTTTCAATTCCAACCAAAATGTGGTCGACACCGGCGTAAATGCCCTGAAAATCCTTTGTGCCGGATATGTGTTCTTCGGTTTCGGGATGGTGATGGCCCAGGCAATCAATGGATCAGGTGATACTGTAACCCCGACCATCCTGAATGTAATCTGTTTCTGGCTAATCGAGATTCCACTTGCCTGGTACCTAGCTAAAATGGCCAATTGGGGTCAGTCTGGCGTATTTTGGTCCATCGTTATAGCCGAGTCAATACTTGCAGTGCTGGCAATTATTTATTTTAAAACCGGTCGGTGGAAGAAAAATAAGATTACGGTCTGACTGCTCAAAACCGGAACAATTGACCGAATAATAAAAAAAACCTACCAAATAATAAAAACAAGGCATCGGGAAAAGTTTCCTGATGCTTTTTGCATTTTATTTGTACCACTCAACTCTAAATGGACAAAACTATGAATGAGGAAAGGGTAGGTGAAGTTGTACAGGCCATATTGCCGGCGGTTCTGTCGTTTGCGGTATTGGTAATGGGTTTGATGATTTTAATAGAAATGGAAATGCCCCGTTTTTTCCGAAAAAAAAAGAAGCTTAGGGCTAAATAAACATTCTTATCATAATGGTTAGGGTTAAACGCAAAAAAGCCGGCAAATTTGCTGGTTTTTTTGTTTTTTTATATATTTACCTTTTAACCTGCAACTATGAAAAAAATATTTATCACACTATTAGTTTTATTTTCAACGTCTTATGGATTTACACAAAATGTGACTTTTATCCAGCCTCCCACACAAACCTCCCCCGGAATGTGCTATGGAGGAAACCAGACTGTAACCGCCTCCACCCAAAACGCCACCGGTTTTTTGGTGCAGGTACTCAATTCTCAAAATAATTGGGAAAACTACCCCGGAGCCGAGGGTTTGATTAGCACCAACCCGGGAGCTATCAGCTATACCTTTTATGGCATAAGCTATGCATTTGCTTTTAGAATAAGAATTTTTAATGCCACTGACACACTAAACTCAGGGCCGCAAACCATCACACCCAACAGACCCGAATTTCAGTTTCATCCGGCAGATCTGATGCAATGTACCGGAAATGCCGTGAAATTTTATGCTTCGGCCACCGGAAACTGCAACATCAGCTACCAATGGTATCGGTTTGATGGCTCTACCAATCATGTATTGACCAATGGGTCGGTATATTCCGGAGTGGGTACCAACGGTCTTGGCATTTCATCTGTAGCGTCTTCTCAGCATAATTACCAGTTTTTAGTAAAAGCTACCGACCCAAACGGTTGCGAAAACTACAGCCAAACCGGAAAACTCACCGTAAACCAATTGAGCACCGTAGTAAGCCCTACCACTACCCAACAGTATTGCGAAGGCGACACGGTTACTTTTTCGGTGGCTACAAAAATCGGGGAAGTATCAAGCCAAAACTGGATGAAAAAGTTTGGTTCGGAACCGGTTTATACCAACATAACGCCTTCCACTCATTTCTCCGACCCAACGGGAGATATTTTAAAAGTTTTTGGCATAAAATCTACCGAAAACAATTATCGCCTCAGAGTGAATTTTGTGGTAAAAAACCAAAATGCCGATGGAAGTATTTCGACCAGTATATGCACCAAAGATGCAACCCGAGCCTCTTATGTGATTAATCCCCGACCTCAAAAACCCTCCCCTATTGCAGATCTGGAACGATGCGGCTCTGGTAAAGTAACCTATACGATCAGTCAACCCGGTAATTATTACTGGTACACCGATACCACCAAAAATGCCATAATAAACAACCAATCTCATTTTACCAGTCCATCGATTGATTCTACGAGAGCATTCTATGTGAGTCAAAAGGATTTAAAAGGCTGTGAAAGTCATAAAACTAGCTTTTGGGCACTCATTAGGAATATTCCCGAATTATTTTTGACAAAAAATTTCACTTTTTGCCCGACAAATAATCAATTTGAGCTGAATTTTGATTCCACGAAGCACGATCCGGAAAAAATATATGTAAAAAATGGTTCTGCCAGCTTTCCAGGATTTGTGGAAGTTATTGAAACGCCATTTTCAAACCCAATATCGATCACTTTACCCGGAAATATCTCACCGGAGATTTACAATCTCCAACTTTTTGCCAAAAATCAATATTGCTTTTCAGACACCACTATTTTGAATTTTGAGGTAAAAACGCCTGTCAAAATCACGAATTCGCCGATCAATACAAACTTATGCGAAGGTGAGGACCACACATTTTCAGTTGATTATACCGGCGATGGGCCTTTCTCTTATCAATGGTTAAAAAATGGATCACTGATTGTGGGCGAAGCCGGAAAAACTTTAGCAATAAATGATATTAAAGCTGGCGACGCAGGGGATTACAAAGTGATAGTACAGGGTTTTTGTGGAAATGATACAGCCTTAATTGGCTCTGTGGAGGTTTTACGCCCTACCTTCATCCAAACACAACCCAAACCAGTCAAAGTGTGTGAAAATGAAAATGCCGTTTTTAAGGTTGAGGCTACAGGTTCGGGCACATTGCATTACCAATGGTACCAAAACGACCTTCCTGTTGGTGGAGATTCATCCACATTAAGAATTGAATCAGTACATATTACTCAAAATCAATCTATTATCAAATGCAGAATAATCTCAGATTGTGGAGCTGGCATATTCAGTGAGCCAGTGATATTGACCGTAGTACAGCTCCCGGCCACTCCAACAATCAACGACCGGATAGGTTTTTGTCAAAGTGAAAATTGGGCGAATCTTACAGCAACAGCTTTACCTTTTCATTCGCTCATTTGGTATGATGGTGACCGAAATATGCTGGCGAGTAATCAAATCCCCGCTGCAATTCCGGGAGTTAAAAATTATTTTGTCTGCCAAATCGACTCTAATAATTGTCAAAGTCCTCTAAAACCATTTGAAGTAGAAATCACAGAGCGTTTTGAGATAGAAAGCATTTCAGACAAAAGCTTTATTTGCCCTACAGGCAACTTTAATAACCAGGTTTTGCTGAGCCAACGACTGAGCCCTGAAAATCAACCTGTTGAAAAATACACACTATTTTTAAATGATCATTTCGTTTCAGAAAATACTGTTGGAGAATTTATAGGAAATTCGGCTGGAAAATATACCGTAACGGCACAATACCATTTTTGCCAAATCTCAGATTCAGTTTCTGTTCATAGTTTATTCCCGGAATTAACCACTTCGCCATCAGCAAGTGACACCTCTGTATGTTTAAATAATTCCGTTGCACTGCAAGTAAATTCTGAATATCAAAATGGAACATATTACTGGTGGGAAAGCGAAAATTCTGTTTTTTCTAATTTTCAGGGAAACACATTTACCACAAATCCAATTATAGAAAACACGAAATTTTATGTTTCCTATGTGAAACAAAACAATGAAAACAGGGTTTGTGAATCCACCCGAAAGGAAATCAAAGTCAATATAAGGCAAAATTTAAGCCCCGACATTACGGTTTCAGATGTAAAATGTATCGGGCAATCTGATGGAAAAATAATAATTGAGGCCAATTCTATTGCACCACCGGTGCAATTCACATTAAATAATAGTATTCAGAATATTACTGGTGTATTCGAAAATCTGGATGCAGGTAGTTATAGTATTTTAATGCAGGATACAGAAGGTTGTAAAATTGACACCAGCATCATAATAGACACGGCCCCGGGGCCAGAGTATCTTATCCAGCCTGAAACCATTTCGAGATGTAAAGGCAACAATGCGAGTTTCAGTTTTTCAGCAAATAACTATAATTCTATAATTTGGCAGAAAAAACTGCCCGGAGGTTTAGATTTTTCAGATATTCCAGGTTCAAATGCTACAAATCTCAATCTAACCAATATTGGTAACGCAGTTTATCCTCATAATACGATTTTCAGGGCAAAAATTTCGAATGGTGTTTGTGAAATTACCTCCCGGGAAGCTATTCTGAAAGTTAATTCAGTAAGTTCTTCTAATAAAACGATTTCTTTTTGTGAGAATTCAATGGCCCAATTAGATCTGACCGGGATTGAAATAACAGGAAAAGTAAGTGCCTATTTATGGGAAAAAAGAAATGGAACTTCAGGACCATGGAACAGCATTCCAAATTCAAATGACAGTGTTTTTGTTTTCAATAATATTTCCAGAAATGATGCGGCATATTACAGAGCCAAATTGACTTTTGACAATGGAAATGAGAACTCATGCATCATAAACACCACCACAACTACAGGATTACGGGTATTGGTGGATACATTACAAGTCCCTATCTTAAGTGACGATGTGAGTATATGCTCCGGAAACAGTACTGTCCTTTCGGTTAGCAATTGCAGTGGGAACATCCTTTGGTCAACAGGTCAAACCCAAAATTCAATCACTGTTTCACCTCATCTTACTTCAAAATATGCTGTGACGTGTATATACAATACCTGTACAACGAATAGTGCAGATAGCATTACAGTTACGGTACTTGACAACAACAATTTAGCACCCGTGATTTCAACCGGTAAATTGAATTATTGTAAGGGAGATTCTATTTTTTTATATGCTTCAGGATGCGAGAACCAAACTGTTTGGAGTAATGAGATGACAGGAGATACCTTAAAATTGAAAGCTATTAATAGTTTCTCAATCTCAGCTCATTGCCTTTCAAAGGGCTGTTCTTCTCCCACAAGTAATTCAATAAATATTTCCGTTTTACCTCAAATCTCAGCCGGAATGATTCAGGATTATACCCAAACTAACTGTGCAGGTTTTAATCCGACGACCATAAATAGTCTGACCAATCCAACAGGTGGAACCATCCAATGGCAATTTTCTGAAAACTGCTCTGCTGTTTCTCCGGTGTGGGTTGATATTTCAGGTGCTCATACCACTACTTACAATCCTCCGGCACTAAATGTGACCACCTGTTTCAGAAGAATGGTTTTTGATTCTTGTCAAACTGCATTTTCAAATGTCTTAACCTTCCATATTGTACCTGATCCCGTGGTTTCTGTTTCCTCTGATTTGCCTGAGGTATGTTTTGGAAATTCGGTTTTACTTTCAAAAAATATTATTGGCGGACAAGGAACATGTCCGGTGCAGTGGCAAATCAACAAAGTTTCCGGAGCTGCAAGCTCAGCTTTTTGGCAAAACTATGCCTTGGGGGATTCGCTTGAAATCCCAAATCAAAATATAGGCTCTGATTCTACATGGTATTTCAGGGTGAAGGTCGATTGTGACAATTCTTCCTGCAATCTAGCCGTTTCGGAGGGTATTTCTGTTGTTTTTCTTCCGGAATTAAGTCTGGAAACCAATTTTGTTGATTCTACCATCTGTGCCGGTGCTTCAGTTTTACTTTCTGCCTCCGGTTGTAAAGCTTCCCTAAAATGGAGCACGGGTGGGACTACACCATCAATTACGATTTCGCCCGAAAGTTCTGTTTCAGTGAAAGTTACCTGTAAAAATACTTGTGATTCGGTAAATAAAACCTTTAATATCAATGTAGTGCCGGGGATTTCTGCACCCGCTATTTCTGTAAACCAAACCCGTTTTTGCCCTGAAGATACCATATCCATTTCCGCAACAGGTTGTGATGGTCAGGTGGTATGGAGTAATAATTTTACGGGAAATAATCTGAAATTACCCGCCGAATCTAGTTTCAGTATTTCGGCTCACTGTGTTTCATTGAATTGTAGTTCGCCTGAAAGTAATCAACTCAATATTTCCGTTTTACCACAAATCTCAGCCGGAACGATTCAGGATTATACCCAAACCAACTGTGCTGGTTTTAATCCGGCGACCATAAATAGCTTAACTAATCCTTCTGGTGGAACCATCCAATGGCAATTTTCCGAAAATTGTTCTGCTGTTTCTCCGGTGTGGGTTGATATTTCAGGTGCTCATACCACTACTTACAATCCTCCGGCACTTAATGTGACCTCTTGTTTCAGAAGAATGGTTTTTGATTCTTGTCAAACAGTATTTTCAAATGTCGTAACCTTCCATATTGTGCCTGATCCGGTGATTTCAGTTTCCTCTGATTTAGCTGAGGTATGTTTTGGAAATTCTGTATTACTCAAAAAAACTACAGTTGGCGGACAAGGAACGTGTCTAGTGCAGTGGCAAATCAATAAAGTTACCGGAGCTGCCAGTTCAGCATTCTGGAAAAATTATGCTTTGGGGGATTCGCTTGAAATCCCAAATCAAAATATAGGATCAGATTCCACCTGGTATTTCCGGGCGAGAGTTGATTGTGAAAATTCTTCCTGCAACTTGGCGGTCTCAGAAGGTGTTTCGGTAGTTTTTCATCCGGAATTAAGTCTGGAAAGCAATTTCACCGATTCTACCATTTGTGCAGGTGCTTCAGTTTTACTTTCTGCCTCAGGTTGTAAAGCTTCTTTAAAATGGAGCACAGGTGAGACTACACCATCAATTACGATTTCACCCGAAATTTCTGTTTCAGTGAAAGTTACTTGTAAAAATACTTGTGATTCCATAAGTAAAACCTTTAATATCAATGTAGTGCCGGGGATTTCTGCACCCATTGTTACTGTAAACAAAACCAGTTTTTGCTATGGAGATACCATATCCATTTCTGCAACAGGTTGTGATGGACAAGTGGTTTGGAGTAATGATTTTATAGGTTCCACTCAAAAAATTATTGCCCAAACAAGTTTCGTCATTTCAGCTCACTGTCAATCCCAAAACTGCAATTCCCCCGAAAGTAATCAACTCAATATTTCCGTTTTACCTCAAATCTCTGCCGGAACGATTCAGGATTACACCCAAACCAACTGTTCTGGATTTAATCCGGCAACTATTAACAGCCTGAGTAATCCTTCGGGTGGAACCATCCGATGGCAATTTTCTGAAAATTGTGCTGCTGTTTCTCCTGGCTGGGTTGATATTTTAGGTGCTAATACCACAACTTATAATCCCTCAGCACTAAATGTGACCACTTGTTTCAGAAGAATGATATTTGACTCTTGTCAAACGGTATTTTCCAACATCGTAACCTTCCACATTGTGCCTGATCCGGTAGTTTCTGTATCTTCCGATCTTTCTCAGGTATGTTTTGGAAATTCGGTTTTACTTTCAAAAAATATTATTGGCGGACAAGGTAGTTGCCCTGTTCAATGGCAAATCAATAAAGTTTCCGGAGCTGCCAGTTCAGCATTTTGGCAAAATTATGCTTTGGGGGATTCGCTTGAAATCCCAAATCAAAATCCAGGATCTGATTCCACATGGTATTTCAGGGTAAGAGTTGATTGTGAAAATTCTTCTTGCAATCTAGCCGTTTCGGAGGGTATTCCGGTAGTTTTTCATCCGCAATTAAATCTGGAAACCAATTTTGTTGATTCTACCATCTGTGCCGGTGCTTCAGTTTTACTTTCTGCCTCCGGTTGTAAAGCTTCTTTAAAATGGAGCACAGGTGAGACTACACCATCAATTACGACTTCACCCCAAAGTTCTGTTTCAGTGAAAGTTATTTGTAAAAATACCTGTGATTCCATAAGTAAAACCTTTAATATCAATGTAGTGCCGGGGATTTCTGCACCCATTATTACTGTAAACAAAACCAGTTTTTGCTATGGAGATACCATATCAATTTCAGCTTCCGGATGTGATGGTCAGGTGATTTGGAGTAATAATTTTATAGGTTCCACTCAAAAAATTATTGCCCAAACAAGTTTCGTCATTTCAGCTCACTGTCAATCCCAAAACTGCAATTCCCCCGAAAGTAATCAGCTTAATATTTCTGTTTTACCTCAAATCTCAGCCGGAACGATTCAAGATTATACCCAAACCAACTGTTCTGGCTTTAATCCAGCGACCATAAATAGTCTGACCAATCCAACAGGTGGAACCATACAATGGCAATTTTCTGAAAACTGCTCTACTGTTTCTCCTGTGTGGGCTGATATTTCGGGGGCTAATACTGCAACTTATAATCCCCCAGCACTAAATGTGACCACCTGTTTCAGAAGAATGGTTTTTGATTCTTGTCAAACTGCATTTTCAAATGTCGTAACCTTCCATATTGTACCTGATCCCGTGGTTTCTGTTTCCTCTGATTTGGCTGAAGTATGTTTTGGAAATTCGGTTTTACTTTCAAAAAATATTATTGGTGGACAAGGAACATGTCCGGTGCAGTGGCAAATCAATAAAGTTTCCGGAGCTGCCAGTTCAGCATTTTGGCAAAATTATGCTTTGGGGGATTCGCTTGAAATCCCAAATCAAAATGTAGGATCTGATTCCACATTGTATTTCAGGGTGAAGGTCGATTGTGACAATGCTTCATGCAATCTGGCGGTTTCGGAAGGTATTTCGGTTGTTTTTCATCCGGAATTAAGTCTGGAAACCAATTTTGTTGATTCTACCATCTGTGCCAGTGCTTCAGTTTTACTTTCAGCCTCCGGTTGTAAAGCTTCCCTAAAATGGAGCACAGGTGGGACTACACCATCAATTACGATTTCACCGCAAAGTTCTGTTTCAGTGAAAGTTATTTGTAAAAATACCTGTGATTCCATAAGTAAAACCTTTAATATCAATGTAGTGCCGGGGATTTCTGCACCGATAAATGTCACTGATGATTCTATTTTTGCTCCACAGACCTTAGAATTTTCAGCGATTGGACAAAACTTAAAATGGTTTTTAGATTCTACCAGTCATAATTTCAGTCTTAACGCCCCTGAATATTCATTACCGGGCAAATATACAGTGTGGGTGAGTCAAACTATTGGCCAATGTGAAAGCCCTAGATTGAAAATTTCTTCAACTATTTTCGCAGCATTAGCAATAATTTCTCAGCCAGTTAACCAACTAAATTGCAATGGAAACACCTCAAATTTTACAGTAAATGCCTCCGGTTCGGGCATATTAAATTATCAATGGTTTAGAAAAAGACCGGGTGAATTGCAATTTTCGAGCTTAAATGACGATTTGCCAAATATAGACAAATCGACAACCAATCAGCTCAAAATAAGCAACATAGGAAATATTGAAAATCCCAATGGCACACTTTATTATTGTAAGATCGAAGATTCTTTCTCTGAAATCTTTAGTGATTCGGTTTTGTTAAATGTTAATAAACTTTCAGGCACTTTAGATAACCAGGAAAAATGCCTGACACAAACATTTGATCTTAACCTTGCCGTAAGTCACCAAATCTCCGGAGATCCGATTTCAGTACAATGGCAATACAGAACTGCCACAGGTACTGAATGGGATACTTTGTACAATAATTCAAATGTTTCAGGCTCCGAAAGTACCCATTTACAAATTTCATCTCTGCATGTTGAAAATGCCGGCCAATATCGATGTGCTCTCAAGTTTGCCAGCTCTTCAGGAACATGTATTGAAACCACTGACCTCATGACTTTAAAAGTTAGGGCCTACCCCACCGAACCCGTAATTAGTCAGGCACAAGTTTGTCAAAACGAGAAATTAGAGCCTATCGAAATCAACCATGATTCTGATCTCGATGTACTCTGGTTTACCACCTCTGAAAATGGCTTTACATACAAAAAACAACCCGGTATCGACACCGAAACACCCGGAGAGCAGGCTTTATGGTGTAGTCTTGTGAATGATTACGGCTGCGAAAGCAATCGTGTGAAAGTACCGATAACAGTTCATCCACAACCCAATCCACCAATAAATATTACCCCAAATATTCAGGAAGAAGGAACCCCTCTTGTATTCAAAGCAGAAGGTGATAACCTAAAATGGTACACCAGTAGAACCGGCAAAACTTTCACTACTCAAAACCCTGAATTTACCAAAGTCGGAAAACATGACTATTATGTGAGCCAAACCAATGCCTTTGGTTGTGAATCAGACAGGCTTTTGATAGTGGCCGAGATTGTAGAAGCTTTTGGAATCTTAACCCAGCCTGTCAACCAAACCAATTGTGAGGGCAATACAGTAACATTTTCAATAAAATTGAAAGGGGAAACAAACCCAAGCTATCAGTGGCAAATCAAAAATCGAGTTTCCGGACAATTTGAAAATCTGGAAGGAAAAAATAGTATTGGCCTGAAAATAGAAAACGCCGGAGAAAAGCCCTTTACCGATGGCAGTGTTTTTAGATGTATTATCAAAGAAAATCAAAAAGAATTAATATCAAATGAAGCTACCCTAAAAGTAAATTCAATTTCTGGAAAAATAAATGATGTATTAGTATGTGAAAACACAGGAATAAACCCTAAAAAGGCTGGAATTCAGATTGATGGTAAGATCAAAACTATAGAATGGCAGCAAAAAACAGGCAATATTTACAATACACTTTTTTCGGTCATAGATTCTACAGCATCCTTTTTCCCTGAAATTAAAAATACAGATAACTTTAGAATAAGGGTTACATTCCAAAATGTGGGTACTTCCACTTGTATTCGCAGCACTCCGGATTTCAAAATCACAGTTAATCCCAAACCCGAAAAACCGGTTTGGAGAATTTCCGAAGTGTGCCAGTTTGATGATTGGAGTGTGATAACGAAAGATTTGCCAAAAAGCTACCAATATTTTGATTTGGACACTTTGCAATTATCAAAACCAAATTTAGACAAAGCGGGCGAAACCTCATTTTTGATAAAAAATATTAGTGCAAATAATTGTAATTCTGATTTTCTTAAAACAAAAATTACAATTAGAAATGCTCCGGTTTTCGCATTAAAAGATACTACCATCACTTTTTGCAGTTTCTCTGAATCTCAAAAAGACCTTCAATTACTTGATAAAACTACCCGCTGGTATCAGGATCTGGAAAGTGATTTTCTTTCAGAAAACACCTTAAACTTAGATTCTAAGACAGAGAATCAGTCGTTTTTTGCACGTGTTCAGGGAGAAAACTCCTGCTTCTCAAAACCAATAAAGGTCGGGTTCGATTTTATTCCTTGCTATCAGGGCAAAAGCACCCTTGATACTTGTCTCTCCATACAGCAAACCAACCTAAACCCTAACGACTGGAATTATTTCTATCAAAAAAATGGAAAAATTCTGGCAGCGATTCATCCTGTCGGGCAAAATATGGGTTTGGTAAGTCTGGACTTTGGCTTAAGCTCACAAAATTTTATTTCAATTTTGGGTGAAAGTCATCTGCTTCCTAAATATTTAAATCTTAAAACTTCCAGGTCAATATCAAAACCGATAAAAATCAGAACCTATTTTTCTAAAAACGAAATCCTGAATTTTCCTATCCAAAACCTTGACAGTGTATGGATTATCAATTATTCAGGCTCCAATTCTGACTGTAACTCCAATAATAATTCTGATGAAAATCAATACAAGATTATTGGAAATAGCATCATTAGAAATACCGAAAATCAGGAATTCAAATACCTGGAATTTGCCACAATGAACTTAGGAGAATATGGTTTTTGGGGTAATAATTTAGTACTTCCTGAACTCCAGGGACTAATAAATAATAATGGGAACCCGCAAGTTTCGATTAGAAATTTCCCAGAGCATGGAAAAACAATCATACAAAAAAGCAACGATGGTAAAAACTGGGCCGACTGGATAAGCGATCAAAATACGGCTATTGACCTTCGTCCATTCTCCGGAAAAAATCAATATCAATTGGTTTATATTTTTGAAAATGGATTGAAAATTACCTTAAATAAAATCGGACTTGAATACTTAGAAGCAGGTTCAAAATGTGTGGTATTTGAAAACCCAACTATCAATCAGGGATATATCAATCTGTATTTCAATCAATTAGACAAAAACACTTTGATTTTCAATGATTTGAATGGCCAAATTATCGAAATAAATAAAATTACTGACAAAAACGACCATTTTAGGATAGAATTCAAAAACCCTTTACATACCGGAACCTATTTTATCTTTGCAAAAAATAAGAATGGAGAAGCCTGTAGTCAGAAAATTTTTGTGAGATAAGTTTTATTTCTAATAGCAAAAAATTGGTTTTTCTAAAATATCAGGATAATCCACAAAAAATTATGACCTCCTTATTTTTACAATTAATTTTAGGTATAAAAATATTTTGATTTAAGACAAACATCATTAATAAACTAATATTCAAATATTTATAATTTTTTCTTAAAATGAATAAATACAAAATTCTAAAAAAAATAGCCGGATTGGCATTCGTAGCAATTAGCTTTTCGACTCATGCCCAGCAATCAGGTGGAATGTGGATACCCACCGAAATCAACGAAACGGAAATGAAAGCTATGGGCATGAAGGTGTCGGCCAAAGACATTTTTGATCCAATGAAACCCAGTATCGAAGATGCCGTACCTCAATTTAATGGCGGCTGTACATCAGAAATCATATCTCCCAATGGCTTGCTTTTGACCAACCACCATTGCGGCTACAGCATGATTCAGAGCCACTCCAGTGTTGATCATAATTATTTAAAAAATGGATTTTGGGCTAAAAACTATAGTGAGGAATTACCCAACCCAGGTGCCCATGTTGCATTTATTACCGACATCATTGACATCACGCCCAAAATTCTTACAGGCACAGAAAACATGTCAGCCGCAGAACTAGGAAAAACGCTCAAAGAACGAATGGAAGATGTTCTGAAAAATACCCCCAAAGGAAAATTTGAAGAACTGGAAATAAAACCTATGTATGCCGGCAATAAATATTATTTATACAAAAAACTGATATTCAAAGACATAAGACTTGTAGGGACCCCACCGGAATCAATTGGAAAGTTTGGCTCTGATACCGACAACTGGGTGTGGCCACGTCATACAGGCGATTTTTCTATTTTCAGGATTTATGCCAATAAAAACAATGAACCTGCTGAGTATTCTGCCGAAAACGTGCCTTACAAGCCAAAACATTTCCTTCCTGTCTCTATAAAAGGCATAAAAGAAAACGATTTTACATTCGTATATGGTTTTCCGGGACGTACCAATGAGTATCTTCCTGCCATTGCTTTGGAAAAAACCTTAAAAGAGACCAACCCTGCCCGTATCGAGGTTCGGGATTTGATTCTGAAAAACTGGGATGAAAAAATGCGAACCGAAGAAGCCATTAAAATAAAATATGCTTCAAAATATGCCTCATTGGCCAACTACTGGAAAAAATGGATCGGTGAAAATCAGGGATTGGAACGGTCTGATGCCGTAAAAAAACGGAAAGATTATGAGCAGTTTTTGATTTCGAAAAATCCAGCCACTGCAAAGACCATTGCCGAGTTGGAAGATTTATACCAAAAACAAGCCCCACATGCTTTAAATAAGGTCTATTTCGATGAAATCAGCCGGGGAGCGGAGATTCTCAGAGTAGCAAATATTTACTCCTCTGCAATAGACGTAGCCTCTGTCAATAAACTGGATGCAAACGGCAGCAAACGGGTAATCAATGCCCTCAAAGCATTTTATAAAGATTATGATGCATCCCTGGATTTGAAATTGAGTGCGAAACTGCTCATGATGTATTCCAAAAAAGTATCGCCTGACTTACTACCTGAAGAGCTTAAACTACTTTCGGATGAACAAAAATGCTACGATTGGCTTCAGAAAAATGCTGCCATTCTTTCTGATCCAGAATTTATAAATAATCTGAAAGACGGAACTTTTAGTGCTGAAAATATCAATACACTAAAATCTAACCCGGTAATAAGTTTATTCAGAAATATGCGTGCACGCTATGTCGAAAAATCAGGAAATGCCAACGATGCTCTTCAAACTCAAATAGACCTGATTCAAAAGAGGTATATGGCTGAACAAATGAAAACCGACACTCAAAAAAAATATTTCCCGGATGCCAATTCCACACTAAGGGTGACCTATGGCAGGGTAAAAGGCTCCAATGTTCGTGACGGTGTGAGTTACCATTACCAAACCTACCTCGACGGCGTAATGGAAAAATACAAGCCTGGTGATTATGAATTTGATGTTCCGGTCGAATTGATTGAAATATACAAAAACAAGGACTTTGGGCAATATGCCGACCATACGGGGAGAGTTCCGGTAGCATTTACTGCAACAAACCACACCACAGGGGGTAACTCAGGTAGCCCTGCGATAGATGCTAAGGGAAATCTGGTAGGTTTAAATTTTGACAGACAATGGGAAGGCACCATGTCGGACCTGAATTATGATCCCGAAATTTGCCGCAACATAATGGTAGATACCCGCTATGTACTTTTTATCATTGAAAAAATAGGAAAAGCAACATGGCTCATTGATGAAATGAAACTGGTGAAATAGATTTCAATTCCTTAAAAAGGATAGTGTCTTATTGTCTTTAAGAAGTTCATTAAATTTCAATAAAATGAACTTCTTTTTTTTGTAATTTTCTTCAATATTTCATCACTTTGAATTATTTTTACCTAGAGGATAAAAATAACGAATTATCCATATTCTTAGTTAATTGCAATTGAATCTTAATACTTATCTCATGACCATCTACAAATTAAATCCCTGGCTTTTGGTGGCTACATTACTGCTATTTGCCAAAATTTCTTTTTCTCAAAAAGATTCGCTTCTTAAATGTAAGGACACTGATAAACAAGGAATCTATTACAACAATACGATTGCATATTTAAAAAAGAAGGAAAATCTCCGGCCACAATTAAAATACCCGATAAATGTGGCTTTAAGTGTTAAACTTATTAGAAAATCCGATGGAAGCGGAGGTATTGATGAATCGCAGGTTAGGCGTGTCATTGACAATTTAAATTCAGTGTACCTACAAGCCAATATAGGTTTTTTTCTTTTAAATGATAAGGTAGAGTTTATTAACAACGATAACTATTATGTCTTTAATACTGAAGATGAAGATAAACTTACCTCAAAATATGATGTTAGGAATGCAATAAATTTATACTTAGTAAATTCATTTGAAGAATCTATTGGTGGGTATGCATATTTTCCCAGCACCATGAAAAATTCCAACCGAGTGTTTTGCTATTATGCAGATGTGGAAGATATGATTTACAAAGTGGTACCGCATGAAATGGGCCACTATTTTGGCTTATTTCATACTTTTCAAGGCAATTTCAGTGTTGACGAAGAGCTAGTTAGCAGAGGTGAAAATGGAAATTGTGAATTTGCGGGTGATTTGATTTGTGATACTCCTGCCGACCCCTATGGTAAGGTAATATTCTTAGGGGGAGTTGATTGCGGATTCAATTATATTTTTACGGACAAATCCGGGGAAAATTACCACCCTCAAACCGGCAATCTTATGTCTTACTACAGGAATTGTGGTAATTTCTTTACTCCCGGCCAGTATGAACTTTTGTCTTATGGAATATCAAAAAGATTAGCTCCAAATACCAACAGTGAGGTAAGGTATAATATACTCGGCAGGCAAGAAATTGATTCGACTTTAATAACTACGGGAAAGCTGCAATCGAAAGATGGAGGAATATATAACTCCTCAATATGCAGAAATCAGGAAGTTTATTTATCGTATACCTTAAAGTCTAAGAAGAATATACCTGTTGAAGCCTGGTTGATAACGGACAACAATAAAATAAGAATAAAAGTTGGTGAAGGCACTGAATCACCCCTAAAACTAAACTTTGAAAAATTACCCTCGATCCCATTTAATTTCTTTTTACAAGTAGTAGCTACAGATGAATCCCAATTTGGAACTTTTTCTGATCAATATTACAAGCTACTGGAGATTCCGAAAATAGAGATTCAAGGAAGTGACGAAATTTTCAAAGGAGAACAGGCCGTAATATTAGTAAAAATAAATACCGCAATTGCCAATTTTAAAATTCTTAATGAATATAACGAAGGTGTTAATTATTTTCATTCAGGAATTCCCAATAAAATACAATTAAAGATTCCAACCAGTAACTCCTCTCAATTCAAAATTACTTCGGTTTCAAACGAATGTGGTGTGGGCACAGGAACCGGCGTCTTTGATGTGAAAATTATTCCCGTACCATTATCAAAATTTGTAAAGTTGTACCGACAGGATGACTTTATTTGTAAAGGAAGAGACCTTCAATTCACAGTAGTTGGTGATGGGAAAATACCTGAAATTAAATCCATAAATCTAGTCGAAAATGATTCTCAGAATGGAATAAAAATTACTAGTTATTCTCTTTCTAATGACCTGTTAACGATTCCCGCAGCGGAAATACAAAACTCTTTTGCCGAAAGATTTAGTTTGGTAATTGATTTTGAAAATTTAGGAATTGTTTCATCTAAAATAATTCACAAGTTGTCAGACATAAATTTAGATTTATCCCAAGTAGTCAAATTTAAACGGGGAAAAGAGTATAAGATAAATTTACCGGGATATTATACACCAACTGAAGTCTTACTTTCAAATAATAACTCTTTAAACATTAGCGGAAATGCAGCCTTTTTATCCTTTGTCTTATTTGAAAATCAAACAATAAACATTTCCAAAAGTAACACCAACGGCTGTCAGGTGGTTAACTTGACCGGTACAATTCAATTCAAGACTGATGATTTGCTGGAGTTTGATTTGGTAAGAAAAGAAGAAGTCTGTGTGAATCAAAAAATCTCACTTCCCGTAAGCAAAATTCAGGGGATTTTTGGAAATCAACCAACGGTAATTTTTTATGACGAACTCAACCGGCAAAGTTCTGGCACTTCCAGTCATCTTAGCAATGAAAATATTCTGACATTCGTCATTCCCGAAACCCTTAAATCTGATGGTTATTATTATTTTAGAATAATGACCGTTGATTCACTTCTTAGTAAAAAATCTAACCTTTTCTATATAAATACCTTGCCCAATATAAATATATCAGGGGTTTATTCCAGCAAATACCAAAACCAAAATTTAATTAAAGAAGTAAAGGGTACCTTACCAATTGAAGTCATATTTGATGATGATAAAACGTTTAAAATATTTACAACAAACGATATTCTTTCCCCCTCCAACTTCTCTGAAGGGCAACATAATATAAAACAGCTCAAAAACATTTGCGGAACATTTTCTCCAAATCAAATTTTTGTTATTGCCAATGAAATACCTTCTCCAAACTGTACTTCAATCGGAAATCCTGATAAATATTTTATACCTGTTTCTAAATTCGAAATAAGCCAGCAATATCAAGACAATATGCCAGTTTTTTCGAGAGAGGATTGGCCACACCAAACCAATGGCTACAATGATTTCACAAATAAAATTATCTATCTCAAAAAAAATACTCCCTATAACTTTTACCTGGAGACTTATGTAGAAAAAAATCTGTCTTATGGAAGTACAAATTACACACAACTCAAGTCCTGGATTGATTATAACAATAATGGGGTTTTTGAGGACAAAGAAGAAATAATTTATAGTACAGAAGCTTTCCGAACCAAAAAGACCATCATAATTCCCGAAAATGTAAAACCCGGCTTTAGATTATTACGAATTAAAACCATAAGCCAAAATTCCACAAGTTATAAATGGGATGCCTGTACGGCCGATGGCACCGGAGAAATTGAAGATTATCTGATAAGTATTCAGGAATCATATGTGAATATCCCATTTCTCAATATTAATGTAAACACAGATAAACTTTGTATCACACGAAAATTGGGTTTTATTATTAGTGCTTCGAATTTAGGACATAATTCTTTCAAAGTAAGTCTAAAAGACAAGTGGGGAAATATAATTCAAGATTTGGGATATTATCCTGCAGGCTTTCATGAAACAACTATAAAGTACCCTGTAAATTCCAATGAATTTTTGTCTTTGATGGTTGAAGATGAAAAAAACCAGTTGCAGGTTTCTTCAAAAAACTTTTATGTGATTTTTCCGCCAAAATTAACATTATTGGGTGAATCATTTGGAGGCACCGGACAGGCTCAGAATATTTTTTATAAATGTCAAAATGGATACAATACTATTGTAACCATAAACAATGCTGTAGGAAACAATCAATTCGGTGTCTATCAGAATTACATAAAAAATTCATTAAACAGCTTCAGTGCTGTAATTAACAAATCTGGCAATGTTTATCCTGTTGCAATATTTGATGCGGTTTGTGGAGTTGGCCACATAGAGGGTTTTACGAAGGTTACGGTTTTCGATGCAGAACCCAATTCAAAAGCTTTTAGTAATCAATCGGGATACGGATATGCAAGATGTTCTGATGGGTGGAGCATCAATTATGAATTAAACTCAAATATTCCCAATGAAGATAAAAATTTCTTTTCTGGCCTGCTCATGAATGAAAACGGAGAATTTATGAAAAACATGGGAAATTATACCAAAAAGGATATCAGGTTAAGTAACAATACCCTACTACCCGATGGCATGTATTATGCCAATTTGTTCGCACATAATCCTATGAAATCCATAATTTTAGATTATTATGATGTATATAAAAAACCAAAATTTTCTATGCCCAATAATTCTTACAATTTTTTTGTGGGAGAAACCGGATTGTTCGAAATAAATTTTAATACTGAAAGAACCAGTTTTAATCTTGAGCTATCTCAATTCCAATCAATTTCGGCAGGGTTTGTATACAGATTTACAAAGAAAATTACCCCATCAGATATGGTAAGTGCCAATTCTGTTCCAAATTCATACTATTGCCCTGCTACCGGTGGCACATTGAAACAAAATATTTTAGCAAAGAATAAGGAAAAAAATCAGTTAAAAATCATAGCAGATAATCAGTTTTGTGCGGGTGGAAAAACCAGTGTACCCTATTTTAAAATTCGTGGTTTTGAAACAGATAATAGTTTTGAATATTCACTATTAGACAGCAAAAACAATATTGTTGAAACCGGAAATGCAAAGGAAAAAGATGGAACAATCATTCTGGAAAACCTAAAAACCAAAAATACAAGAGAGGAATACAGGATTCAAATAAATAGTACCAATCCATATCTTGCTAGTAATTTATCTTCTCCTTTTTATTTCAAACCTGAAGTTTCTGCAAATATAACTTCCGCATTAACAGAAAAAGAAATCTACGAAAATACCAAAATACCTGCAAATATAAAATTAACGGGTTTAGGCCCCTGGAATGTTAGTCTCAGCGATAATTCTATTTTTAAAAATATTTCAGATTCGAGCTATAATACCTCCCTGATATCAAAACTTGGTCAGGACAGCATTTACATTACCAGTGTTTCAAGTGCTTGTGGCCAGGGCAACTCTTTAGGCTTTCTAAAATTTAAAATATTTGAAATTCCTAAAATTGAAATCGCTGCTTTTAGTAAAGATACGATTTGCCGCAGTAACTTAATTGAAATTGAATATGCCACTGTTAAAGGGAAATTCATAGGTGATCCTTTTCTTAAACTAAGAATGTACCGGGTTGGAGATTCCTCAAATTATGAATTTATAAAAAGTTCAAATACAGCATCAGGAGTTCTAAAATTCAATCTGCCCTCCAACATGATTTTAGGTGAAAAGTATTATTTTAAGCTAAATCATAGCTCTCCGGATTTTGAATCAAAACCTTCCAGTCAGTTTATTTTTAATGATGTGCCTTCAGCAACAATCCTTAACAATCCGGAAGGATTTGAGGGCTTTGATTCTTATTTAAACGTGGGGCTGATATCATTTTCGCCAGCGAAACTTGAAATTGAAAATCTCAAAAGTATTTTAGCAACAACCGGTGAACTATTGATTCCGGTAACATTGAAAAAAGGGACGAACTATTCGATAAAAAGTGTTGAAAATTCATGTGGCACCGGAAATATTCTTCATACCACAGATGAAGGCCTGGCAATAATTCATCAACCGGAGGAAGCTGCTGGAATGATTACAATTTTCCCAAATCCTGTCACTAATTCTGATGAAATAAGCCGTGCTTTATTTGATAATCCTTTGAAAAATATACCAATGACATTAACCATTTTTGATGAAAAAGGAAATCTTATAAAAACAAAAAAAATAAATCAACAATATTCCGATATTAATATAAAAAATATTGATATTGGCCTGATGGGAGCAGGTGTTTATTATTTTCATTTCTACAATTCAAAGATATCAGTTATAAAAAAAGTTATTGTTTTCTGATTAGAAATAAAAGCCCTTCAATTGAAAGAAATGTTTATATTAGCTTGATTTTAAAATTATTACAAATTCAAAAAAAACTGCTCCTTCCAACCCTACCCGGAGGTTTTAGAGGTTAACATTCATGATTTCGGCTTTAGCCAATCTTATGGCAACCAAAATATTCTTGTAGCTAAAACGCATTTCAACTAATGACAATACCTTGAAGTATATTGACATATTCTAATATTTTTTATCACTAATCCCATTGCTTGTCTTGACAATTATCATAGAATAAAAATATTTTTCTGACCAGATTTGAAGAAAAATACAATATGCTGTCAGACATTGAAATTGCTCAAAATGCTCCAATAAAACACATCAAAGAAATCGCAGCTTCGCTCAACATATCCAATGATGACCTGGAATATTACGGAAAATACAAAGCAAAACTTCCATTAAAACTCATTAATCAGGAAAAAATATCCAAAAACCATCTGATTCTTGTCACAGCCGTCACTCCTACTCCTGCAGGTGAAGGAAAAACCACTATGTCGGTAGGTTTAGTAGATGGACTGAATAAAATCGGAGAAAATGCCATCGCCATTCTCCGTGAACCATCCTTAGGACCGGTATTTGGCTTAAAAGGAGGTGCTGCCGGAGGTGGATATGCCCAGGTGATACCCATGGAAGACATAAACCTCCATTTTACCGGTGATTTTGCGGCCATAGAAAAAGCCAACAATCTATTGGCAGCATTGATTGACCACAACCTCCAAAATAGCAAACGCTCACTGCAAATCGACCCAAGAAGCATAACCTGGAAAAGAGTGATTGACCTCAACGACAGAGCTCTCAGACATACAGTAATCGGACTAGGCGGAAACCAAAACGGAATGGTAAGAGAAGACGGATTTAATATCACACCGGCCTCAGAAATCATGGCAATTTTGTGTATGAGTCAAAGTCTCGATGATCTCAAACTCCGTCTGGGAAATATTTATATTGGTCAAACCTACGCCGGTACACCGGTTTTTGCCCGAGACCTTAATGCGGTGGGTGCAATGACCATCCTTTTGAAAGATGCCATAAAGCCCAACCTCGTTCAAACCTTGGAAGGCAACCCTGCCATACTTCATGGTGGACCATTTGCGAGTATTGCCCAGGGAACCAACTCAATACTTGCAACAAAAATGGGATTGTCGCTGGCAGAGTATGTAGTAACGGAAGCTGGTTTTGGTGCTGACCTGGGTGCAGAAAAGTTTTTTGACATAAAATGCAGAACATCAGGACTTAGACCAAAAGCCGTAGTTATGGTGACAACTATCAGAGCCATGCGACACCATGGAGGAGCAAAAAAAGCCATCTTAGATCAGCCACAAGCTGAGAAAGTTCTGAAAGGTTGTGAAAATCTGGGCAAGCATCTCGAAAACATGAGGCATTTTGGCATGAAAGCCATAGTGGCCATCAACAGATTTCCGACAGATACTGCTGAAGAAATAGCAATTGTGAAAGATTTTTGTGCAAAATTTGGCATTAAAGCCATAGAAAGTAAGGGATTTGCCGAAGGAGGCAGGGGTATGGTAGAAATAGCAGAAGAGGTCAGAAATCTCGTTTCCAATAATGAAAGTAATTTTTCTCCTCTATACGATTTAGATCTTCCTTTCGAAGAAAAAATCAAAACAATTGCCACCAAAATTTATGGTGCTGATGACGTTGCCTATTCGGTGAAAGCTAAAATGCAACTGAAACAAATCAACGAACTAGGTTTTGGAAAACTCCCGGTATGTATGGCCAAAACTCCCAAAAGCCTGACAGACGATGAACGTAAGATAGGCCGACCTAAAGATTTCATTATTAACATCAGGGAATTTGAATATGCTGCCGGTGCCGGATTTGTGATTCCGATTTTGGGTGAAATCATGCGTATGCCGGGCTTACCCAATATCCCCGCTGCTGAAAGTATGGACATTGATGAATGTGGTAAAATTAATGGGTTGAGTTAATAAAGTCCGGAATTGAAATTTAACAATTCCGGACATTTGAAAACCTTATTTACCTCCTTTGGTGTTGATTCCAAATATAGGATAAAGCGGACAAAAACTGATAAGGCTGGTAAGGGCAAAAATTACGGCTGCCACAATCAATACAATACCCAAAGTGCCTTCAACAACTCCTGTGAAATACAAGGCTGCAAATACTGCTGCCAATACTACTCTGAGAATTCGATCCAAAGAACCCATGTTTGCTTTCATAATATCAATAAATTTTTGGTTTAATAATTATGATACAAAACAACATCACGCAACAATCCTGTGCAGTAACCTGAGTCACAACTCAAAAAAAAAATCTTGATAATTTTTACAAAAGTTTATTTATCAATATTTTACATAAATTTATTTTTCAAAAAAATCTCAAATCACCTCCACCGAATTACCGATTTGTCTCACTCTGCCGTCGGTTTCCAGCTTTTTCATCACGCGACTAATTACCTCCCGGGCGGTGCCCAGTTCAGCAGCAATTTGCCTGTGAGATATTTTGAGTGGGTTTTTCTGAGTCATTTTTACTTTTTGTTGCAAATAGTCGAGCAGGCGTTTGTCCATTTTATCAAACAGCAGCTGATTGATGGTTTCGAGCAAGTCAGAATAGCGGAGATTAAACTGACTGAAAAACAAACTATTGAAATCGGGGAAATTTTTGGTCCAACGCATCACGTCATCCACCGGCAAAAGAAGCATATGTGTCTCTTCCTCAGTCATAGCAAATATCTTACTCGGCTCGTTTTTCAGACCCGAACTAAACGACATCACACAGCTTTCATTGGGTTGGATATAATACAAAAGCAGTTCCTTTTCCTGATACTGTGTATAGACTTTCAATAGCCCTTCCAGTACCAAAGGAATCACTTTTATGTATTGTCCCTCCTTCAGAATCACCGTATTTTCGGGTACAGTTTTTTCTATTGCCCTGTCTTTAATTTCACTTAAAAGCTCCGCTGATATTCCCGGAATATGCACCATTGATTGATTAATATAATTTTTCTGTGAAAATAGTCACAAAAATGCATTTTGCGGAACACTACCTTGCACGAAGTTTTAATTTTGGAATCAGAAATCAGCCACTCAGGCCAACAAATTGCAACAAAAACCTTTAAAATTAACCTTGCTTTTATTTTTGTTTTCGGGAATATCAGCATCAGCTCAGGACGACATCATCTACCAAAACCAGATATGGCTGGGCACATCAACACAAACCAAACTTACCAACAAATTTGCCATTTCGGCCGATGCCCATTTTGTACCGGAAAGCTTTTTTATCATTCGGGGAGGAGGAAACTATTCTCTTATTTCGAATAAAAAATCAAAACTTAATATCAGTGCAGGCTATGCCCATTTGTGGCTCCAAAACCCTGAAAACCTGAAATTGCAACGCAACGAGCACCGGCCCTGGGCCATGATAGCCCATTCGCTTGAAGTCGGTAAAAACATAATCAATAACAGTATGAGGCTGGAAGGGCGATTCAGAGAAAAAATTGCCAGCAATGTAATCGTGGACGGATTTGTGTACAACACCCGTACCCGTAACACATTTCAGATTAAACACACATTGCACAAATTTCCCGACAAAAGCAGCTTGTATATTTATGGCTCTGAAGATATATTCTTTGAATTTGGAAAAAATGTGGTGAATAAATTCAGATTTAACCAAAACCGGCTCTCTGCAGGTTTCGGGGTTGTTTCAGGGAAAAATACTTACCAGGTGGGTTATTTGAATATGCTTAAAAAATCACCGGTAAACACTCAGCTTACTGATGCCCACACAGCCATGTTTATTTATTCGAGAGTTTTTGATTTGAGAAAAAAAAGTAATTGATTTCTGATTTAGCATTTCAAAATTGAGTATTTTGTCCGATACTTTTTTTAATAAGGGGTATTTTTGCAAAAACTTTCGCTTCATGTAATTGAAAACTCTCATATTTTCTATTTTAATTCTGCTTGCCGAAATCCTTGGCACAGTGGGGGGCTTTGGGTCATCCGTTTTTTTTTGTACCTCTGGCCAGTTTTGCTTTTGATTTTCAAAAAGCACTTGGTCTCACGGCCATGTTTCACCTGGCCAGTAATGTGAGCAAAATTATTTTGTTCAGAAACGGCCTCAACCGTAAGCTCCTGTTACAATTGGGCGTTGCAGCGGTTTTATTTGTTATTTTGGGCAGTTTTTTGACCCGTTTTTTTGATTCAAAAATTCTGGAAATAGCCTTGAGCATTTTTCTGATTTTGCTCAGTCTCATTTTTTTGATAAAAAAAGATTCGGTTTTACAACCCGGAAGCAAAGAAACAATTGTCGGAGGCTCTTTATCGGGCTTTTTTGCCGGTTTTTTGGGAACAGGAGGGGCTGTAAGAGGGCTTACAATGGCCGCATTTAATCTTCCTAAGGAAATCTTCATTGCCACTTCGGCAGCAATTGACCTGGCTGTTGACTTTTCCCGCACAATCGTTTACTTTTTTAATGGCTATATCAGTTCTGAAATGATGGTTTATGTACCCTACCTGCTTCTTTTTGGCTTTGGAGGAACTTTTATCAGAAAAAAAATTCTGGTCTACATCCCGCAGGAGAGATTCAGGCTTATTTCCCTCATTCTGATTTTACTCATCGGAATAGCCAGCCTGGTGGCTATTTATGTAAAAAAAGGGAGCTGATGCTCCCCTTTTGATTAATTCAAAACACGTAAATCACCAGGTTCTTACCTTCAATACTTTACCCGCCAGGTCAAAGTCAACTCTGATGCGGTTGGCAAGCTTTACCTCATATTTGTTGTTTGATTTCTCTGCCTTTACAATCAAAATCCCGGGATAGTTGGCATTGAGGTAGTCCACAGCAGCCTTTGGTAAGGTAGCTTTGAGGTCATCAGAAACCTTTGTGTTGGTACTTGATCCACCAGAATTATTTTTACTGCTTCCTGAAACCTCAATAAACTGTCCGGCTGCAGTAAACTCCAGTTTAGTCCCATCAGAAAGTGTCACTTCGATCTTGGTGGCATAGGTTTCGGCTTTAGTGATGGACTTTCCGGGATAATTGGTCGAAACATAACTGATGATAGCAGCCGGAAGCGAAGACACCGAAATGGTTGTGCCTGTTCCTTTTGCATTGTCAACTGCACTAAATACTCCACTGTTGTCATCAAATACGTCCTCGCAAGAGAAAAGTACTGTAGCAAACAAAAACAAGCCCAAAATTTTTCCGAATGATTTCATAATTTTAAATTAATTTTAATGTTTGTAAAATAATATCAGACATTAGTTGTAGCTACATCAATAATTGTAACCATAAATTTTAAATTTTTTTTTCTGCAACTAATTCCGGGGCCTTTCCGTATTGTATTCAACACAGATCCAGAAATTTTTTTTAAACCAAAAACAATTACAACAAATTGAATTACAAATCATTAAATATTACCAAACACCTCAAACACTCCGGAATTCTCTTTTTGATTTTTCTTTCGGTAGCTTGTGACGAGTTATTGATTATTGATCTTCCTACCGATAAAACTGCCACTGCCGACTCAACAAAAACCAATAATAATAACAATAATACAGGAACTCAAACCAATGGCAATGGTCAAACTCCGGCCACTCCGCCTTGTAATCTTATTCAATATTCCGATTCGCTATTTTATATTATTTCCGACAAAGAAGATGTAAAAATCAAGCCACTGGTCGAAAGAAAAGGAGAATATGGAGCCTACCCGACCGGCATGGAAATCAATGAATCAAACGGTGAGATTAACCTTACAAAAAGTGAAACCGGCCTCAGATATCAGGTATATTTTATTCCAAAAAACACCAGTGACACCTGTTTTACTTACGTTACCATTTCCGGTGTTGATTATCTTTCAGATATTTATGATCTAAGCAAAAATAAAAAACTTGCCGTTCCGATTTATAACAACAACCCGCTTCTGCCGATTCCCGGTATAGGGAAAACAGAATTTGACGATGGCCCTGACGATGATGACAATGATGGTACTCTCGATGAACCACTTCCAGGTCAGGAGGTGATTCCTCAAGGATTGGCCATTTCCAAAATCGATGGAAAAATCAGTCTGGATGTCACCGTGGCCAATGGAGTGTTTGGCAAAACACCAAAAAATGGAGACTCTAAGAAGTTTAAGATTTACTATCGTATTGATGACAATAGTAAAAAATCTTTGAACCGCATCGAAATTGAGGTGTATTATTACGACTCAGGTGCCGACGTACCAAAAGATCTGAAAGATAAAATCGAGGATAATAAAAGATCCCAATATCTTGAAAATGTAGGGCTTAGATATGCCAGAATTTTCAGATTACCCAGAAAACCCAGACCACCAAAAATTGTAATTGTCGGAAGAACCTGATGAAGCCCTTTCGCTCTTTATTGCTTGTACTAGCTCTGTTTGCTTTTAGTGTAAGCGGCCAGCAGTCATCGATAAAAACTCTTTCCAATGAAGCCAATCGGTGGTTTAACCATCCAAATCCTTCAGAAAAAACTGACAGCAAGGCTCTTAAAATATTTTTATTAATTGACGAAAAAGCACCCGGAAATCAAGTCGAAGCCGGTTTAATTTGCGAATCCGAAACCAATACAGGGGTTTTGTATGAACTTAAGGCCGACTTTCAGAACGCCAAAAAATATTATCAAAAGAGCCTTTCCACGCAGCAAAAGCACAAACTCAGCGATACACTTGCATTCAGGCCATTGCTGTATTTGGCTGCGGTCTATTTTCAGGAAAACCAAGTTGATTTGAGCTTTAAATATTTAAAAAATGCTGAACTAATCGCCTATTTACACCCGCATTTGAGTCAAAAAGACAGGCTCTACAATACACTGGGGGCTATTTATTTTGAAGGAGGCGATTACCGGCGGGCATACAACTATTTCAGAAGAGCTCAGGAATTGTTGCCGAAATCAGAATATGACTTTACTTTCCAAAATAACCTGGCGGTATGTTTACAGCATATCAGCCAACCTGCTGAAGCACTGCAGTTACTGAATGAACTTCAGAAAACCTTTGGCAATGAACCTTATCTCGTCATCAATAAAGCTACCGTTCTTATAGATTTAAATCAGCCACAAAAAGCTTTAAAAACCCTTTCAACGCTCACTGAGATAAGTTATCAAAATCAGATAAATTTCCTCAGAGGAAAAGCTTATTTTGCCTTGCAAGATTTAATAAATGCCGAGAAAAACTTCCAATCTTGTGCGGCAAATCCAAATCTTTTCCGGGCATCAGCTTTCAAATATTTAGCAAAAATCAGCTATCTGAAATCTGATTTCAAAAAAAGTAAAGTTCATATAGAAAAAGCCTTTTTGTCGTTGGGAATAAAAAGCCCTTACAATTTTTCAGGGAAAATTAACGCCATTGCAGAAAAAAATGAAACGCTGGAGATAGCCGGGCAATGGCTGAAAATCTTGCATAAGCACTATTCACAAAATCCTGATAATAAGAATCTTAATCTTTGCATTTCAGCCATCAAATTTACCGAAAAAGTAATATCCTTTCAAGCCAAAAGGCTTTTAGACCAAAAATCCAAACTTACATTTAAGGAAAAGATACATGCCATCACGAAAAATAATATTGATTTTCTGACCAGAACTTTTGAATCTACCGGCGATGATAATCTTCTGAAACTCGCTTTCGAAACGGCCGAAAACGGGAAAGGAGCGATTTTATCGGTCAATCTCAATGAAAACAACCTCAAACGTAGCACCAAAATCCCAAAAAAACTCTTGGATGAATCAGAGGCTCTTGCTCTGGCCCGGAATGTTTTGCAAAGAAGAATAGAAGCAGCTCCCTCTGATAAAACCCTGTCCCAACAAATGCGGGATTTGGACTTGAAAATTTCCGCCAATGAGCGAAAACTGGAAAATATTGAAGCCTTCAAAACTGATAAATATGCCGAAACGCAGGAGTTTTCTTTAGAAAAAATCCGAGAAGGATTGGGCAGAAAAACCTTTATAATTAGCTATTTTCAGTCAGAAAAATACTTATACTCCTGGTTGGTTTCGAAAGATCAATTTGAATTCAAAAAAATAGGCCTAAATACCCTGAAACCTCTTTTAGAACCTTTTAAAAATGACCTGAGAAATAAAAAACTAAAACTCAGGAATAACCAGGTGATTTATGATTTGCTTTTAAAAGATTTTTTGCATAAAATACCTGAAAATAGTCACCTCATAATCGTCCCAGATGGTGACCTCAATGGCCTTCCATTTGAAGTTTTGAAAAACAGAAACTCAGAATACCTAATTGAGAATCAAAATATAAGCTATTTGTTTTCAGCAAGATTTCTTTTAAAAACCAAAAACAAAAGCAGCTCGCCAAACCTGCTGGCCATGGCCCCCTTTACCGATAAAAAATCTCGCGATAGCCTGTATTTTTTACCTGAATCTGAAACCGAAATCAAAGCGTTTTCTGCAGGAAAAAGGTTTTTGGGAGCCGATGCCTCTTTGAGTAACTTCCTTAAATATTCAGGAAACTCAGAAATATTGCATCTGGCCACCCATGCCATTGCCGACAATGAAGAAGCCGAAAATTCTTATTTACTTTTCACCAACACACAAAACCCTGACTCAAAGATATTTATGCGAGAACTCCGCCCGGGAATGTTTCAAAACACCGACTTGATTTTCCTGAGTGCATGCAGCTCTCTGGGCACACAATATGTGTCAGGCGAAGGTCTCAGAGGCTTGTCTTCCGGCTTTTTTATAACGGGTGTCAATAACATCATCAGCACCTTCTGGAATGCCGAAGATTTCACTACCTCTTATTTAAGCCGGGGTTTTTATAAATATTTTCTGAGAGGTTTTGAGGCAGATGAAAGTTTGAGAGAAGCTAAAATTGACTTTTTGAAAGATCCCAAAAACCTTCAGTTTGCTGCTCCGTATTATTGGTCCCATCTCATGTTAATTAGCCGGGAAGTACCCTATGAAAATCATCACCGATTCATTTATTATTTATTGGCTTTTTTGATTTTGGCTGAGATTGTGGTCATTGTTTTAAATGCAAAAAAACAATAGCCTTTCCGGGAAATTTTAATGGAAAAAGGTCGCAAAATTTGAATGAAATAGTATCTTAATCATTGGTTGAAAATAGAAATGCACTTGAAGGGAGATAAAACTACCTTCGATTTTCTATTGAGTCAATATCAAAAGCCTGAGTCTGAGTTTATATTTCCAGTCAAAATAGGCTTTATATTGATTTTCAGCATTCATTTTTTCGATTAAATCATAAGCCTTTAAGTATTTTCCTGCACCCACCAAACTGTGAATCAAATAAAATTCTGCCTCACTTTTTTGCTGAGCCATCGGCCATTTTTGTAAGAATTTATCGATATTTTCAACAGCTTCAGGATATTTTTTCAAATTAAAATAACTCATGGCCACCAAAAAAGCGGTCTCTTCACCCTCGTGAGAAGATTTTCCAAATTCATGGATGATTTTATCATAGTCACCCATCTTGTAATATTGAGCAACCTGCTCAGTCGGGGTCAAATCTCCTCTTTCGTTGGGCACTCTGTATCTCAGCCCTTGATCCGAAGTCCATTCTGATCCATTAATAAGGCTTTCTTTTATGCCCAAAAACCCTAAAATAGTGACCAGGAAAATCGCAGCAATTCTTAAGGCACTGGTCCAGCTTTTTGAAGAAACTGATTTGCCAATATATTTTTTGCTTATCTCACCTATCTCTTGCTTCAAAGCCGCTACAGCTACCACTTCATGAGCCATGGCCGCTTTCTCAAACTCCTCCCTTTTCCGGGCATCAGACTTCAGGCCCTCCAGAAACCTCTGCTCCTCGTCGGGGCTCATTTTTTTTAAAAAATATTCGTCAAATTCGCTGCTCATAATCGTTTATATTTTCAACGCCTCTCTCAGAGTTTTGGCCAGTGTCGGTTTTCTTTCGATTATATCGCTCAGGCCTTTCATACACTTTGATTTTTTATTTCGGAGAGCTTGCTCGGTTTCAAATTCGAAATGCGGCATAAGATCCTCATAATTCATTTCTTCGTAATAAAACATTGTTAAAAGGCGACGGCACGTTTCGCCCAATTGCTCAAAAACCTCCTGCATGGTTTTGTAAGACTCGGCTCTGGAAAAATGATCCACATATTCACTTTCTTCCATTTCTACTTTCGAAATCCTGATTTGCTCCGCCTGACTTTTCCTCATTTTGCCCAGCCAGATATTCCTCACCACCGAACTCAAAAAAGTACCTATGGCCGACTCACCCCTGAATTCATCTTTTTGAACCATCCTCACAAAGACCAGCACTGCCTCCTGAATCACATCTTCGGCATCTTCCACCGAGCCCGAATTCCGCAAAACTACGCTTCGCATCAGGTCATAATATCTCCTGTAAACCTCCGAAATCGCCTTATTTCGACCTCCAGAAGTCTTTATTCCATCCAGGATGAACTTGTCGGTATTTTTCCCAAAAAATATATTCAAAATGACAGATATGCCTTAAAGCTCAGAATTTTGATATTAGTTGTAACTGTTATCTTTTTTGTAACCATAACTCAAAAAAAATATTGAAAAACTGAGTTAAGAATTATTTTTGAGGACAATTTAAATGATTTTCAACCTTTTCTCTTAATTTCGAAAAAGCAATTATTAAAAAATAACCAAAAACCTTCATCCTATGAAAACCCTTACTCTGATTTTCACTTTCCTGATATTTGGTCATTGTGCGTTAGCTCAGTCGGCGACTGAAGAAATATCCAAAACCGTAAAAATTTTCTTTGATGGCATGCATAGCCGGGACACCCTGAAAATCAAGTCAGTATGTGACAAAGGTTTAATTTTAAAATCTGTGTATTTCAAAGCTGACAAAAGTACCACTATCAAAAATGAGGAATTTCAGGTTTTTTTGAAATCGGTAATGTCGATTCCGGAAAGTATAACATTTGAAGAGAGGTTGCTCGATATTAAAGTACAAAATGACGAACTGGTGGCTACCGCATTTACCCCTTATGAATTTTACCTCAATCAAAAAATCTCCCACAAAGGCACCAATATTTTTATTTTGGGAAAAATTGATGGCAGCTGGAAAATCCTGGGCATCACGGATAGCCGTATCAAGTGATTTATCAGTAGATTGATGCTTTTTAGAAAATACTTTCTTTCCAATCTTTTGAGAGAAACAAAACTCTTTTAATTAAGTTTTAAAGTACATTTTAAAAAAAAATTATATAAAAAACCCATATTATTGATTTTTACAGGCTAAAATCACCAAAAACCCGCACTTTTCTTCAATACTTTGATTATCAGCCCAAAATTTATTTTTATTTTTACAAAAAAAGTTTTCCTATAAATGAAAAAATTATTGCTTTCCGCTCTTGTCGGACTTGCCATGTTTTCCTGTAAGCCTTCAGAAAACAAAGAACTCAACAAATTATTCGAAGATTATTACGAAGAAAGATTGTCGTATTTCCCTTTAGAAGCCACTTCTCAGGGCGACTATCGCTTTAATGACCAGCTGCCCATCGACATCTCAGAAGAATATCGGAGAAACCTGCTGAATTTCTATCAAACCTATAATGACAGACTTGATAAATTTGATCAAAACGAACTCACAGAGGACGAAAAAATATATTACAATGCCCTGAAGTTCAACCTCACTACTGAAGCCGAGGCACTCAACTATCCTACTCATTTACAGCCTTTTAATCAGTTTATAGGTTTGCCACTTACCATCGCTCAATATGGCAGCGGGGAGTCGGCTCAGCCATTTAAAACAGCTCAGGACTACGACAATTGGCTCAAAAGATTTGACAAATTTGTGGTTTGGGCCGATACCGCCATCGCCAATTTTGACAAAGGCATAAAAGCCGAAAATGTATTGCCTGCGGCATTGGTCAAAAAAATGATTCCTCAGATGCGGGAGCTGGCCACAGGCGAGCCCACAGCACATTTATTTTATGGTCCGGTGAAAAAAATCCCTGCCGGTTTGGATGCTGTACAAAAAGCTGCCATCACCGCCAAATACACCACGGCCATCGAAACCAAAGTAAAGCCTACCTATAAAAAACTTGCCGATTACCTGCAAAACACCTATTTGCCCAAAGCCCGGGGCTCAAGCGGTATATTATCCATAAAAAATGGTATCAATCACTATAAATTCCTGACTTACTACTGGACCACAAGTCTGAAGTCAACCGACGAAATCATGCAGATTGGACTCTCTGAGGTCAATCGTATCAGGAAAGAAATGGAAAAAATACGGGTGCAGGTAGGCTTCAAAGGCGACTTGAATGCATTTCTGGCTTCGGTAAGAAACGACCCGAAACTGATGCCTTACAAGACTCCTGAAGAGGTGTTGGCGGCTTTCAAAAATATACAGACCAAAATGGAGCCCAACCTCAAAAAGATGTTTAACCTCACGCCAAAGACTAAGTTTGAGATTCGTCGCACCGAGGCATTCAGAGAGGCTTCGGCCAGTGCAGAATATATCCAGGGTACTGCTGACGGTAGCCGCCCGGGCATTTTTTATGTTCCGATACCTGACGCCACCAAGTTTAACGTGACCTCCGGCATGGAGTCATTGTTTTTGCATGAGGCCATTCCGGGGCATCACTACCAGGTATCATTGCAGCAGGAAAACCTCAATATCCCGAAATTCCTGCGGTTTGGCTGGTATGGGGCCTATGGCGAAGGCTGGGCTCTGTATTGCGAGTCGTTGGGTAAAGACCTCGGGCTATATACCGACCCTTATCAATATCTCGGTGCATTGGGTGACGAAATACACCGGGCCATCAGATTGGTAGTAGATACCGGCATGCACACCAAAGGCTGGACACGCGAGCAGGCATTGCAATACATGCTCGAAAACGAGGCCATCTCGGTAGAAGGTGCCACTGCCGAAATAGAACGCTACATGGCTTATCCCGGACAGGCACTTTCTTATAAGATTGGAGCAATGAAAATCAGGGAGTTGAGAGGAAAATACATGACCGAAATGGGTGATAAGTTTAGTCTGGCGGCCTTTCATGACGAAGTGCTGAAACATGGCTGCCTGCCACTGAGCATACTGGAAGAAAAACTGGACGCATGGGCTAAAATAAAATAACGATGACCATTAGAAGAGCTCAACACGAAGACCTGCCGGCAGTAAAGCTGCTGGTTGACGAGCTGGAAGAGACTGTACTCAACGAGGTGGATTTTGAGCGGGTTTTTAAGAAAAATCTCCTGCTTGAAACCCACCATTATTTTTTGGTTTGGGACGAAAACACGCCCCTGGCCCTGCTCAGCATGGTTTTCTCTGACCACCTGCACCACGCCAAAACCATTTGTGAGATACAGGAACTGGTGGTAACTGCCGCCTACCGCAATCAAAAAATCGGTGAAAAACTGATAGAATTTGCCAAAAACTACTGCAAGAAAAAAGAAGTAGATCAGATAGAGCTGAGCTCCAACTTCAAACGCACCCGTGCCCACGAGTTTTATATGCGTCAAGGGTTTACCCGCGGACATTACAAGTTTGTGTGGAAATTGCCCTCCAGCACAAGCTAAGTATTTGATATTCAAAAAATAATTTCTATTTTCACATGATAAAAGACCACACGGTCTATAAAATTGGAATGAAAAACCGACAACAGATGCTCACAAATGTATATATCTTTGATAATAAACTATTTAAACGAAAAAAAACATACAACTAAAATAGGTATATACACAATTGTGTAAATACTAATGTTAGCGGCAAAGTTGCAAGTCACTTCTAAATATGTAAAATGATGGAATTAGTAAGGCTTTTATTAGATATTATTATCATCTTGATTGGATTGTATATAGTACTTTTTAAAAGCTATTTTTCCGAAAAAGGAAAGAATTTAGCAACAAAGGAAGATATTTCAGATATAACTAGTAAGATTGAGACAATTAAGAATCTTAGTTCAAAAGAACAAGATTGGTTTATTGAAAGTAAGTTATCTCTTATAAATTATTATGATAGTTACATTCTATGGACAGAGTATTCAATTAAAAGAATAGATATAGTAATTAATAATTCTTTTTTCCCTGATAAAATTCGAAGAACAATTGACGATTTGAATATTCAACATTCTAAGGTAATTAGTTGCATATGGCGTTTGACATTATATGAATCTGATGAAAAGTTTATTAATAACATAAAAGAAGCTTATTTAATGGCTGCAAAATTACATAGTTTGACCATGGACTTTTTGATAGATATAGAAACGATTTCTCTTAAACTTGAGAAATTAGAAAGCTTATTGAAAGATGGTAATTCTATAAAAACATCGGCAGATAAATTAATTGAGGAGAAAAGTAGTATTATTGATACTTTCGTTGGAAAGAGAGATAAATTAGAAACTAATGTAATTGAGTTGACAAACAAACAGATGAATTTGATACGAGTTAAAATAAAACAAAAATACCCTGCCGCTAACAACGACTCATAAGCAATGGCGGGGTTTGTATCGTATTTAACGCCTGGTCTCGTAGCGTAGGTCTGTAACGTGGGGTACAAACACAACTCCGAATCCCGCCACTGCCCATAGCCGCGACCGTTGTGCGTATTCAAAAAAAACACTATGACACATGAAAAAAATAGTTCTGATTATAATGTATTTTACCTCGACTCTAGTTGCTTGTTCACAGACAGAAAGGTCGAAATTAGGTTTTGAATACGCAAAACAAGAATTGGAAAGTGCGATAAATAATTCATCTGAAAAACAGATACTTGTTGATAAGGTTATAAAGACTCAAAAAACTGCAATTAAGTACGCTGAGACTGTTCTATTTGAAATTTATGGTCAAAAGAATATTGAGAAACAAAAACCTTATGAGCTATATAAAATAGATGAATATTGGATAATTGGAGGAAGATTACCTAAAGAAATAACTGGGGGAACTTTTCTGATTATTATAAATTCCAGGAATGGCCAGATAATTAAATTGACACACGGAAAGTAATGAAAAAATTATTTATTCTGCCTGTTTTTCTTATTGCTTTTCAGTCTTGTTCGCAATCAATTGACATAAATGATTTGAAAATTAATAATTCAGATTTAAAAATAACTTATTGGACAAAAAGTTCATTTGGTTTAAATAGTACTTCAACAAAATTGCTTTCCAAAGACTCTAAAGAATTTAAAAATTTTAATGACTGGTTGATTGACAATTCGAAAGGATGGGAAAAATCTATAGCCTCTTATGCTACCCCAAATATTTTCATTACAAGTGCTGATTTTAGATTGTTAATTTTTAAAAACTTTGTAATCATAGGATATTCCGATAAAAATAATAAACCAATGCAATTGATAAAACATACTAACATTAAAGAATTTGAATTTCTTAATGAAAAAAATGAAAGAACGCACAACAAACAAAAAAGCCAATAAGGGTTTCAGTAGTATGCAAAGGGTTTTAACCTGCTCCAACTTTTTGTGTAACTCGATAGGAAATCGCCCGCAAACCTGCTCGACCGTTGTGCAACTCCAAAAAGAACAACAATGTAGATAAGAATGAAACAACCAAAAAAAATTATATTCTATACTCTAATCGGGCTATCAGTTTTTGGGATTTTCATATTTGCTTTTGGAATTATCAACATAATGGTAAGTTTGAAATATGAAACTGACAATTCATCTGACTGTCTTTCAGTAGTTACGGGACAAGATTTGTGTTTCACAATTCAAGTATTAAAAGGCTTAATTATTGCTTGTTTTGCAACTATTGTTATTCTTTTTGTTTTTAGAAAGCGTTTTTTTAATGAAATCTAATTCCAGCTGTGCGAATGCTCCAGCCTTTATTAATGTGCATGCTGGCCATTCACAGGAGAATAGAAGTGCAAATACTACTGTTGCACCTATCCTAAAAAAGAAATACATTTACAAAAAACTAAAAAAATGGCCCTTATTAACCCTCATATCAATTTCAATGGCAATGCCGAAGAAGCCTTCAATTTTTACAAGTCGGTGTTTGGTGGTGAGTTCGCCAAAATCACCCGCTTCAAAGACATCGCCAGCGAAGATTTCCCGGTGCCGGCACACGAAGCCGAGAAAATCATGCACATTGCCTTATCTATCGGTCCTAACTTTTTAATGGGCAATGACGTGCCCGAAATCATGGGTAAAACCAATGAAAATGAGAACCGCAGCAAAATCTCGATAAGTACAGATAGCAAAGAAGAGGCCGAAAGGCTATACTACGGACTATCGGCAGGTGGTCAAATCGAAATACCTTTGGAAGAAAGCCCCTGGGGTTCTTCATTCGCGATGTTCCGTGACAAATATGGCATCGAATGGATGGTGGAATTTGAGCCGGGGAAATAGCAGGAACAAAAATTTTCCACTCCCATTACTTATCTTTGCCCAAAACCTAAACTAATTGATGGAAAACACTCCTCACGAAAAAAGTAATTGGATACAAGAGCTGTCAAATCAAAGCTGGAACCTCGAACTGGTGGTTTCGGGAGCCGCCATATTTTCAACTTCCTTCCTGCCCGAGCTGGCCGACAAAGCCATCAGCAGTTATTATCTTAACTACCAGATTAGCAGGGAGCTTTCGAGTGAGGTTTTTCCGACACTGGCATATAGTTTTGGTAAATCTTCCGCCTATTTATTGATTTTTACGTTTATTATCCACTTTATTTTTCGGGCGTTTTGGATCGCCTTGGTAGGTCTGAGGGCGGTGTTCCCTCAGGGCATTAACTTTGACAATATCCCGAACACCACCAAAGATATGGCCGAAATGTACAAGCAAAAGTTCGGTACATTGGATGCCTACATAGTAAAACTCGACAAACTTTGCAGTCAGATTTTCTCCATTGCATTTGTGCTGGTGCTGTTTAGTATCATGATGGCAATACTGTATTTAGTTGGTTTTGTGGCAACGGTTGGTTTCAAAACTTACCTTCCTGTGGTGTACGAAAAAACGAAAATAATATTTTTGGTACTTCTTGGCCTAATATGGACCTTTTCCATGGTCATAATGGCGATAGGTTCAAAAGAAAAATACCGTAGTAAACCAATGCTGGGGAGACTATACAAAGCCACGATTGAAAAAAGTACGTTCTTATACATGGGCATGTACAAGCCCATGCAATACATCAATTTTACTTTTGGGTCAAATATGCCCCATAAAAAGTATTTTAGGACGGTTTTGATTATCGGGTTTACATTTTTTACCGTGGCAATCGGAATTTACAGCTTCAAATTGCTTGAGCATGTGGGTGTTCCGATCATGGAATCCCGAAATTACTTCTCTTCAGGGTCTGCAAAGCATAAACTCGAAATCAATTTTTATGATAATCTCAGAACGGAAAAAGACGAAATACCTGCCGCGAGCATACAATCAGATGTGATTGAAGAACCATTTCTGAAACTTTTTATCAATTATTCCAAAGTTTTGGATGAGGATTTGGTTAAAATATACGAGGAACCTAAAATGGCCGACAGCCTCAGAAACTCACAGAAAAGACCCCTGCGGGATGCGGCCAGATTGGCTTGTCTCGAAACCTATTTCCAAATATCCCTTAATGATTCCACTCTCAATTCTCCTGATTCTTTATTTGAAACCAATGCCCTCAGCAAAGGAATTAAAGCCTATCTGAGCACCGAAAACTGTAAAACCGGTAAAAATACCCTTTATATAAAAACCTTAAAAACAGACAGTTTACCCAAAAAAGTCTATGACGAGTATGTGATTATTCCGTTTTGGTATAGTAAGGGGAGATAGGATGGATTATATACAATGTTGATTAGTAAAACAATTCTAAATTCAATTCAACCGCAATTATTTTCTTTGAAAATATACCAATATATGGTATTTTTGATTAAAAAAATTTATGGCAAAAAATACTTCAATACTATTAGGAGATTATTTTGATAATTTTATTTCGCAACAAATAAAAACAGGGAAGTATTCTTCGGCCAGTGAAGTGGTCAGAACTGCTCTTAGATTTTTTGAAGATGAAGAAAATAAAAAGGCCAATCTTATTTCTGAACTTAAAAAAGGGGAAGATTCGGGTTTTTCTGAGGATTTTGATCGCGAAAAATTTCTAAAAAAGATTCATACAAAATTCAAAACTGACCAATGAATTTTAAAATAAGTAAAGCAGCCGAAAATGACCTTGAAGACATTTGGCAATATACTTTTTTTAATTGGTCAGCCGATCAGGCAGATTATTATTTCAACCTTATTTTGGATGAAATTGAATATTTAAGTAATTATCCGTTTTCAGGTCAGGAATTTGGGTTTGTTAAAGAGGGTTATTTTCGCTCAAAAGTTAAATCACACTTCATATTTTATAGAATTAATGACTTTGAAAATGTAATCGAAATTATCAGAATCCTTCATCAGAAAATGGACTTTAAGGGTAAGTTAGATGACTAAAATCAATAATCAGTTTGCAAACTTTATCTAGAATTTTATAAAGTTTTCTCTCAATATTTTATTTCCAAATAAATTTTAATAACAAGAATTACAAATAGCCAAAATGAATAACCGGGAAGTCATAATCACCATACACATGGTATCAAGTTTGGATGGTATTATCGCAAAGAGAGACAACAACGTGGAATGGTTTGAAACCCCCGATCACTATGAAAAGGGTGAGTCATTTTCGAGCCCGGAAGAATTCAGTAAAGCGGTGGATTGCTACATCATGGGCTCGGCTACTTATGAACATGCTCTGGAGCTTTCCAAAGATTATGGCTGGGTATATGGCGACACGCCCACTTTTGTCCTTACGAGTCGAAACCTTAAGCAGGAGTTGCCAAGTGTCACTTTTTTCTCAGGTGATGCGAAAACGCTGATTGAAAACCATCTCAATCCTGCCTGGAAAAACGTCTGGATGGTGGGAGGGGCAAAACTCACGCAAACATTTATTGATTTAAACCTGGCTCACGAAATAAGGCTAAATATTCTGCCCATAATTCTGGGCGACGGATTGCGTTTTTTTGAATATGTGGGTAAAGAAATTCCTCTTCATCTCAAAGATACCAAGGCTTATCAAAATGGCATGGTGGAGCTCTGTTATGAAATAAAAGGCTGAATCAGGATTCCACTTCATTGGATTTTAAGCCTTAAACCTTACTTTTGGGATAAAAAAATTGCCGGAAAACTCAACCTATGACCTTAGAAGAATTAATACATCAAGCCTATAAAATCTTTGAAAAATATACTATCGGTACCACCCTGGATGTATGCAAAAGATGCTGCGTAAGCGATAGTGACGAGGCCGCCTTGGTCAATACTCCCCTTAGAGAAATCACCGCCCAGCAGCTAAGAAGCGGCTATTTTGAGTCGGCGAGAAGTTATTCTGAGCGGGAATTATGGGAAATGAAGCACTTTCTGCCAAGGGTTTTGGAGCTAATGACACACTTTGAAGTGCCTGATGCTGCCACCGAGACCGTTTTTCATCGTTTGGAATTGCATAAACAAGACCAATGGCCGGCAGAAGAAATGCAGTTGTTAACTTACTTTTCTAAATTGTTTTTTGAAAAATGCCTGAGTTATTACCCCTATTCACCTGATGGTGAAGGCATTTCTACTTATTTAGTGATGTTTTCCTCAGCTCATTTTGATTTAAAACCTATATTGGCAACTTGGGAAAATACAGCGAGTTTTGAAAGCGTTTTACATTACAAAGATTTGGTAATGAACGATTGTGAATATGGCGAGCAAAATGGCATCATCCTAAAAAACGCCTTCAATAAGCCCGAAACTAATATTGATATTGAAAAATGGCTCAATGACAAGCCAAGCAAAGCCCGCTTCTCAGAAAAAATTAATCAGATTTTGACCCAAACCAATTCTCTTGACTCTGAAACTGTATCTGACCTGACCTTCCTGAAAGATATGCTGGTTCTTTGAGAAAAGATTTAAAAACTGATCAAAAATTTTATTCCTGTTTTATATCGGTTCTATTATTACTAAAGAACATCATTTTACAAAGAATTATCAATAATACATGCTGAAAGTTTCTATCAAAAATGTTAGGAATAGAATTACTGACAGCCTTTTTCCAGAAAAAAATTAAAAAATATTTCAACCCACCAATTTAGCATCCATAAAACATAAATATGGAGACAATCCTTAGCCTTCTTTACTTCAATAATCACTAATTTTGTTAATCCTTTAAACTGGAGTTTGGGCAGCAAAACACTCTCAAAATACATTTTAATGGCTCATTTATTTCAACCATAAAAATTTACTCATTTATTCAACATGAAAAAACAAACCCTTTTTTCAGTATTATTCCTGATACTGACAATCTCCCGTTTTTCCACCGCCCAGGAATTAAAACTCAACAACCTCGAGTATTTCGAGACGCAGGGAGTCAATGTACTGGTTTACAATAACTTGTTTACCGGTGGCTTTAATGACGAAAAAAACGCAGGCATAGAAATCATCCATCATGGGGTCAGAACCGTGCAGGGTGGTGCCGTCAGACTCTCCAACACTCCCGAGCAATGGGACCTGGTGCCCGAAATCTACAATCGCAAAGTGGACAAAGCCGCCAATAGTATCAGCTCAAATCTCCGATACAAAGACTATGACTTTGAATCGCGGGTGGTGGTTACAACAAAAGGCAAAGGCGTGGAAATTTCAGTTTATCTTGACAAGCCAGTCCCAAAAGGTCTTGAAGGCAATGCAGGGTTCAATATCGAATTTCTGCCTTCGCAGTATTGGGGTAAAACATTTCTTATGGATGGCCGTTACAACCGCTTCCCACGCTATGTGGTAAGCAGTACTACTACCCTACCCAACAGCGAAAAACCAAAACAGTTTAAAGGATACATCACCGCCGACGACCGTGGCACCGGCAAGTACATCGACCCGCTTCCGCTCGAAACCGGCAGAAGCATCCTGCTATCACCCGACGATCCCGAGCGAATGGTAAAAGTCACCTCGCAGGATGCCGACTTAAAACTTTATGATGGCCGTATTTTGGCTCAAAATGGCTGGTTTGTACTCAGAAGTGTGCTGCCTGCCGGTAAAACCGGCAAAGTATTGACCTGGACCGTTGAGCCTAATGCCATAAAAGGCTGGTTGAGAAAGCCAAACATCGGATTTTCGCAGGTGGGCTACACCCCTGCCCAACCTAAAGTGGCTGTAATAGAGCTCGACAAAAAAGACAAGCCTCAGCCCACCGCCTCCTTGTATAAAGTGGGTGACGATGGCAACGCAAAAGTGGCTTTCAGTGGAAAAGTGGTTTCCTGGGGTAACTATTACAAATACCATTATGCGAAATTTGACTTTACTTCCGTGAAAACACCAGGTATTTATTATATCCAATATGGTGATAATAAGACCAATAACTTTATTATTCAGAATGACGTTTACGAAAAAATAACCGACGCCACCAGCGATGTATGGATTCCGATTCACATGAATCACATGACCGTAAACGAAGCCTATCGGGTATGGCATGGTGAGCCTTTCAAAGAAGGCTATCTGCAGGCTCCTCCCAATACCGACCACTTTGACCTTCACAGCCAGGGGCCTACCACCGACACCAAATACAAGCCGCTGGAGCTTATCCCGGGTTTAAATGTCGGCGGATATTTTGATGCCGGAGACTTTGACATCGAAACGGGCTCCAATATCAGTGTGGTGCAGAATTTTGTACATACCTGGGAATATTTCAAGCCAATGCGTGACCAGACTTTCGTGGACCAAAAACAACGCTATGTGGACCTCCACAGACCTGACGGCACACCTGACATGCTGCAATTTATCGAACATGGAGCCTTGAATCTCGTTGCACAAGCCGAAATTATCGGGCACATGTCGCAGACGCTGTCCAACTCGGTGCTTGACAATTACCATCACCTGGGAGATGCTGCCTCATTGACCGACGGCCTGCCTTATAATCCCAATCTGGGGCCATATGAAAAAGCCAAAGATGGCCTCTCAAGTGGCGTAAAAGACGATATGTGGGCATTTACGAGCCGTAACCCGAGCCTTGACCTTAACGCTGCTACCATGTTTGCATCTGTGAGCCGGGTTTTGAAAGGTTACAACGACGACCTCTCGGCCAGAGCTTTGGTGCAGTCAAAAAGACTGTTGAGCGAAGCTAACGAGCTGCTTGCCAAAAGGCCTCAGGATAGTCTGAGCCGCTGGGGTAGGTTTGCCGACATCTCGACTAACCTGCAGCTATATATCTCTACCGGCGAGCAGCAATATGTCAATAAATTTCAGGAGCTTTTATGGCCTGCTCTTGACCGAAACGTCAATTTCACGATTTTGACAGCCCTCAATGCCATCCCGCACATGGATGCCGCCTATAAAGAAAAACTCCGCCCATATATGCTAAAATACAAAGAGTACGTTCTTGGGCTCGAAAAAGATAACCCTTATGGGGTGCCTATCGGCCTTGGCAACTGGGCAGGCGGCGGTGCTTTGCTCAGTTACGGCACTACGCTGTGTTTTGCGAGCAAATATTTCCCTGATATCATCGATGCCAATCATGCCTTTAAGGTGTCTAACTTTTTGTTTGGCTGCCATCCTTATCACAACTATTCACTGGTAGCTGCAGTGGGTGCGGCACGCCCTAAAGCGGTATTTTATGGTAACAACCGGGCCGATTTCTCGTTTATACCGGGAAATGTGGCTCCGGGGATATTGTTCAGAAAACCCGATCATTTTGAGAATTATGACGACTGGCCTTTCCTTTGGGGACAAAACGAAGGCACCATCGCCGGCAATACCAGCTATGTGATTTTTGGCTCAGCCTTCAAAAACCTTATCAAATAATTCGGATTGATTACATAGAGCATCTAAAAAATGAATTGGCGAAAGTCAGTTCATTTTTTTTTGTTTGAATGTTGATGATTTTCTATTTTTACAACAGGAATACTTTGTTTTGGTATAATTGAATTCAACTATATTAAAAATCATTAAGAATGTTAGGAGTCAAAGCATTAAAGGGAAAAAGTTTTTATTAAATTTGATAAAAAATATTTACCCAACCGAAAATGCAATGTCCATATTGATTGATAAAAAAGGTTCTAAAGAGATATTACTTAATTTGCATATATTTTGAATTACCAGAAAAATATAAAGAAAGACATTAAATGGACACTTGCTTCGTAATTCAGCCCTTCGACAAAGACAAATTTGACCAAAGATATTCTGATGTTTTTGAACCTGCTATCAAAGCCGCAGGACTTGAACCATATAGAGTAGACAGAGACCCAACTGTAACCATTCCAATTGAAAGAATTGAGGAAGGAATTAAAACTGCAAGAATATGCTTTGCAGAAATTACTTTGGACAATCCTAATGTTTGGTATGAACTTGGGTTCGCTTTTGCAATTGGCAAAGATGTAGTTATGATTACTGAAGAAAGACAAAAATTTCCCTTTGACATACAACACAGACAAATAATAAATTACAAAACGACTTCAAAGAGTGAATATGAAAAACTTGAAATTGCAATTAAAGAAAAATTAGTTGGGCTCATTGGTAAACAAAAATCAGTAAATCAAATACTTGAAAATCCAATTAAAGAAAGTAAAGGGATAAAACCACATGAATTGACAATGATGCTTTTAATTATGGAAAACCAATTAACACGGGAAGACTCTGTTTCCCTTTACTATTTAAAAAGTGATATGGATAAAGCTGGTTACAATGCTCTAGCAGTAAGCATATCAGTAAGAGAACTTCAAAGTAAAGGTTTTATTGAAACTTTTAAGGAATTCGATTATCAAAACAACGAATTTCTTGCGTGCCGTTTGACCGAATCTGGAGAGAAATGGTTAATTGACAATCAAAGTTTAATGCAGTTTAGAAATGAAAGAAAAAGTAGCAATGAAGCCAGTAATGATGTTTTTTAACACAAAATATCCATTAAAATTATTGCAAAAAAAATAAAAAGAATTGTAAAAAAATCTCTTTTGGATATATCATACGTTCATCCTGGGGATAGATAGAAAATGATTTTTAATCCTAATATTTATGCTTTGATATCAAAAGTGTTGGACATTAGAAAAGATAATACTTTATTTCTGCATTCTATTTTGTCTAAAAATCTTTTATCTGTTTTATTTCCAGAAATTGCCTCCAAACATATTTCCTCTTAAAACCACACATAATTTCCCCAAATCCCCTCAAAATCCATAATTTTGTCCTAAGCAAAATAGCGAATTTCAATGCAAGATCTTAATCTGTTAAAACAAATCGACTTCATCAGGGAGATCGACAAACTCAAATACATTCAGAGGAGAACGCGGCTATTTAACAGTGACCGCCACGAAAACGATGCCGAGCACAGCTGGCACCTGGCCATGATGGCGATCATCCTCGCCGGGCATTCCAATACAGCCATCGACATATTGAAAGTGGTTAAAATGGTACTGATCCATGATATCGTAGAGATTGATGCCGGCGATACATTCATTTATGACACTCAGAAAAACCACACCAACACCGAAGAAGAACTGGTAGCCGCCAAACGTATTTTCGGGCTTTTACCTGCAGATCAGGCCGCCGAACTCATCGAAATCTGGCAGGAATTTGAAGAAGGGCAGACTGCCGAAGCAAAGTTTGCCAAATCAATGGATCGCCTGGAACCGCTGCTCCAAAATACCTCCAACAATGGCGGCACCTGGGCGGAATATAATGTGGATTATCAAAAAGTATATGACAAGAAAAAAGTAATCAAGGAAGGCTCATCCTCTATCTGGCATTTTGCTGAAAACCTTCTTATTGAAAGTGTTGAGAAGGGTATTTTGGTGAAAAAGTGAATTGATTTGATTTAACACAAAAAAAACCGTCAGTATAAACCGACGGCTTTATGTTTTAAAATTTTTTATATCAATTCTTTATAATTTTCACCGTTCTGGATGTTTTGTCGGTTTCGACTTTAAACATATATTGTCCGGTTGCCAGGTCTGAAACATTCACCAACTGGGAATCGGAGGTTTTCACCTTTAAACCTTTGCTATCCATCACCTCAATTTTCTTCAAAGTTTCGCCTAAAGGAATGTCGATTTTCACATTTTCATAAGAGGGGTTGGGCGATATCATTACTGATAGCTCCTGCTGTGGCTCGGAGGCTAAGGCAACCACCGTAAGGGCGTTTGAAGTGGCACTCACACATCCATCGGTGGTAACCGTTTTTACCGTATAAGTACCTCCAAAATCCTTCTTAAAGGTTGCAGTGCTGGTTTGGCCGCCAATTGGATTATTGTTGACATAAAATTGGTACAAAGTTCCGCCTGATGCTACCACTGTTTGGCCATTATCAGTAAGTTTGGGTGCCGGCGGAATGATACAAAAGCTTGCTTCTGCAGTGGCAGGGGCATATTTGGTGGTTCCATCTTGTATAGCCTTGATGGTCACTTTACCCGGTGTGCTGCCAAGCGTCACCCTTTTGCCTGAAATACTTGCATCGCCTTTAACGACAGTGTAAATCAAGCCCAGATTAGATGAAGCCGAAGCCGAAATATCGAAACTGGCTTTAGGCTGCTTGTCAGGAATAGCTGCGATGGTAATGGTCTGAGCTTCTTTGGTTGGCAAAGCACGCGTACCTGATGCAAACCAGATTCCCCATTTGGCATCCTTAAATCTGACTTCTGCCTCTGAAGTGGGCGTGATTTTGTCTGTGTCGAGATTTACTGTGCTTATCACCTCGGTGTCGCCATCATAAGCATTAAATACCAGCATTTTATCTGACTTATTAAAATCCGGATATCCGATATTATTATTTTCAACGATACCAATATTTTCGCCTGATTTACCGAAATCGATGGTTAAAACATAATAAGTATCTTCATCTTCCAAAAAATAATCAAATGCCATGATGCCGGTATTGGTTTTTGCCAGGGCGGGATTCCCGATATTGTCGCCTTCTTCGAGGTTGGTAAACAATTTCTCAATGGTTCCATCCCCAAAAGTCTTTCCTACAGCATCCCAGGCATTCAAAATACCCACATCCCAGAATTCTATCGTTTTGAAATTACTTTTGGCGGCATTGAATGCATCATAAACAAGATATTCTCCTGAATAATCCCATTCCAAGCCATCGGCATATTGTACTTCACCTGAACTAACACCCTTGGAATAAGTAGGGTTATACAATTCAAATTTAGCATTTTTACCATTTACTAAATCATAAATGTATATCACAGGCTCCAGCTCACTCGCCAAAGCCGCCAGCAATTTACCATCTTTTGATATGGCCACATTTCGCCAGCTGGCATTTTCACTTAATTTCTGAACTGCCGCATTAGTGGTTAAACTTTTACGATAAATGTGCTTGTCATTACCGACAAAATACACAAAACTACCATCGTCGGTAATGCTTGGCTTACCTTGGGAACCTAAATTTTTAACAATAACTGGTGGTAGGTTTTCATTCAAAGCAGTCGCATATAAATCTCCTGATATCGGATCCAAAACTACTATTTTCTCTGTCCCGGGGTTAACCGGAATGGTGGTCTGACCACTACCCGAACTACCGGACCCACCTCCGCCGGTACCCCCAGAAGCATTGGGGTCAGTAATACCTACTGCGTCAAAAGCTGCGGCAGCGGCATTGTATTCACCTGCCTGACCATACAAATCTTTAGTGGCCTGTAGCACAGCTATTCTGAGGTCCGTAAATTTAGAAGTACGTGTCAGATAATTAGTCAAGGCTCTGTAATATACTTTCTCCGCTTTTTCGCGACTCATACCAGAAGCGGTTGCAAATTTGTAAAAGGCATAATTTGGTATACCACTATTGACATGCACACCACCATTATCCTCGCTGGGTGTATCACGCAAATATTCGTACTGAGACATCGTTTTGGGCTGATAACCCGGGTCATTTTTACCGCCCTGATTGGGATTTTCCAGAGATCTCAGTGCTCCGGACGGAAATTGTGATTTTATTACGACATCCTCACCCATCGTCCAGTTTTTGGTATCAATCAAAGCACCAAAAATATCCGCAAATGATTCATTCAAAGCTCCTGACTGATTCCGATACTCCAGTTTAGCAGTATTTTCTACCACCCCATGGGTCATCTCATGTCCAGCCACATCCAACGCTCCTGCCAAAGGTTTGAAAGCATCACGGCCATTGCCGTATCCCATAAACTGGCCGTTCCAATAAGCATTATCCATGCCTTTACCGTCCTCATCTGCGATATTGATTACCGAAATAATATTTCCTCCGTTACCATTTAATGAATTTCTTCCAAATTTTGCCAAAAAATAATCATAACACTTTGAAGCATTAATATGAGCCGAAACCGCCGTAGCATTCCAGCTGGTAGCCGAATTAGAAGTAACATGTGCCAGATTTAGTTCGTCTGCATCTACTTTTGAGTTTTGTGCATTTATGGTCCAAATAGTTCCAATGGGGTCATCCGGTAATTTGGACTGTGTACTTTTATACATTGACTTGGTGGGGTCAATCATATAATTTACACCACCAACCTGTACTGCTTTAAACGCTTGGGTTACCCCATTTAGGTCTTTTGCTGAGGCATTTACCACACCATCCAACGAACAAGTATGATTGTATTTATCCAAAACTTTACCGGTATTGGCATCAATAAAATACACCCAACGCTCCAGCATATTGGGTCTAACTGTGATATGATAAGCTAAAAATTCTTTTCCACCCTCCGGAATAATTACCAACTCTGACTGCTCGGTTTCAGTTTTGAGCAGTCCTCCTACCAGTCCTTTGTTTTGAATGATGGTGGTCTTTCCCAAATCCTGATAACATGCCGCAATGGCAGACTTAGCATCAATTTGAGCAATGGTATTTATTTTGGGCGTCGGATACACTTTTCCTGTCAGAAATTCAGCATAACCCAGTTCATTAGTGTGAACCATCGACTCTCCGCCATATATGTTTACGCCTTTAAACCTTTGCTGATATTTCAGGTGATTTCTCCCGATCTCATCGGTGGTTTCCTCAATTTTGAGAAACTCCAGGGCAGGATTGTCAATTTTCAAATCATTTTTATGTGCCTTAAAAAACTCATTTCCTGACTCGGCAAAGCTTTTCCGGGCTTTTTTCATTCCACGTGAAAAAGACTTATTACTAAGGTAAATTACTGCATCAGAATCTTCATCTTTAATAACCTTTTTGGTGATATCCTGAGTCGAAACCGAAAATCCTGAGATGCTTTTCTTCCTCGCATTTTTGCCGCTAATTACCTGAAAATCACCTGTAACTTTTTCGCCCGAACTGGTCTTTTTCTTCTTGTCAAATCCGTTTTGGGCCAAGATATTCAGTCCCGAAAACAGCAATAAAATAAATAGTAGATTTTTTTTCATATTTTTCAATTTTTTCTGAAATTTCAAATTTAATGATATATTTAAAAAATAAAATATAAAATATCAGGCTTTAAATATAACATATTTAGGAATGTAAATTAAATCATATATCTAAAATACAATAAAAAGTACATTTTTAGCCTTATATACTTAATAAAGTACAAAAAATATTATATTTTTGCATTAAAGGAAACCTTCATAAAGAAACTAAAAGAATGTCAATTTTCCATGATTTGGGACTCGGTACCAACCAGAAAGCCCTCAAGTTAAATTTGGACAAACAGATATATGGCACTTTTGCTGAAATCGGTGCCGGTCAGGATGTGGCAGGAGCCTTTTTCAAAGCCGGAGGAGCCTCAGGAACTGTTGCCAAGTCAATGTCGGCCTATGACATGACCTTTTCTGATGCCATTTATGGTACCATATCTGACAAGCGGTATGTATGTGAGGAACGCCTGATGAGTATGCTCAACCATGAGTACAATCTACTGATCGAAAGACTCGACGAGCAGCGGGGAAGTGAAACTACTTTCTTTTCTTTTGCCAATACGGTGGTGGCTTTGAATTACCATAAAACCAATCAACCGCATGGCTGGATTGGCTGCAGATTCCAGATTGAGCCCCAGGGAGAATTTCATGATGTAATAGTGCATGTAAAAATGCTAGACAATGACACCTTGCTTCAGCAACATGCCATTGGAATTATTGGCGTTAATCTTATATATGGCTGTTTTTATTATCATGAAAATCCTGAAATATTACTGGAATCACTAAGGGACAATCTTTCTCTGGGCCGTATCCAGATTGACATGATAAGATTTGAAGGACCAAAATTTAAAAATGTCGATGGCAGACTGATGAGTCTCAGGCTGGTGAAAAATGGTTTTTGTGACCTGGCACTTTTTGGCCCTGACGGTAAAATCCTTCAGCCATCAGACACCCTTTATAAAAAGCATATTTTTGTACTGAGAGGGCGATTCAGGCCGATTATTAACGTACATATTGATATGCTCGAAAATGGCGTGAGGCAGTTTATTCAGGAACCCGATGTAGATGAGTCGAAACTCATTGTACTTTCCGAACTCACCCTTCACTCCCTGAAAGAAGGACAGCAAGAAATTGACGACAAAGATTTCCTGGACAGGGTTGACATTTTATGTTCGCTAGGTCAAACAGTAATGATCACCAATTATGTTGAATATTATAAACTGGTGGCTGATTTATCTAAAATCACGAGGTTGAAGATAGGTTTGGTGATAGGTTATCCAAATCTGGAGTATATTTTTCAGGAGGATAACTATAAAGATTTGAAGGGTGAAATTTTAGAGGGTTTCGCAACGTTATTTAGTCAAAAAGTTAAGCTGTTTGTGTATCCTACTCTAAGAAATAGCATTATCATGAATTGCATGAGATTTAACCCTCCTACACATTTGTTTGATTTGTTCAGATACCTCATTGCCAACAATAAAATTGAGGATATTTTCCATTACAATCAGGCTAATCTCAACATTCAGACCGACAACATGCTGGATCTGATTCAAAAAGGCGAAGTAGGTTGGGAAGAAAACGTTCCTGCCGAGGTTGTAAAAATGATAAAAGACCGGTGTTTATTCGGCTTTCCTTGTGTTGTGATTCCAAAAAAATCAAAAAACTGAGGTTAGCGGCTCAAAATTTTAAATTAACAAAGTGTAAGCCTAAACTATGCTTATCAAAACATTTTTCAAACTTTCAATAATATTCATTTTTCCTTTTTTGTCAATTGCCCAATCCAATCCAGGTAACGGCTTAACAAAATCTGCATTTAAAATTCAGGAAGGTGAATTGCTCAATTTCCAGATTGAAAAAACTCAGGATAGTGTTTGCACAAAATACAATTACAGGATTATCCAGGGCAAAATAGCAGGGATGGAGATAGATTCAAACGGAATATTTAGCTGGCGTCCGGGCTTTCACTTGGTAGATCGTATTGAAAAGGAAAAAATCTTTCAGATTTTAGTTGAAAAAAACTGTAACAAAGGTGAAGTAAAAAATTTAAGCTATGACCTTAAGGTTTTACATCAAAACCGCCCCCCGGTGGTTGAAGATTTGCCTGTATTTTTTATTCAGTACAATTCTACCAACAATTACACGATTTCGCCTGAGCTGGCTCATGATGAGGACAACGACCCGATTGTTTTTATTCCTGTTTTAGAAACTTTTCCAGAAGGCCTGAACCTTAATTCAAAAGGTGAGATTAGCTGGTCGCCCTCTCTGAATCAATTTAAAAGCCTGAAAACCAAACCATTTTTTATTGAATTTATGGTTCAGGATCAGCCATCCAAAACATTCACCAAAGGGAAATTAAAAATTGAAGCTACTCAGCAGGATTTACCCCCTATTATCACCATAGTTCCTAAAAAAGACTATTTTCAAATCAAAGAAAACGAAAATGTGAATGTGAGGTTTTATCTCACTGACCCCAATGGCGAAGAAGATATCATGGAATTTGATTTTCTGACCAATAAGCCTAATTTTCCTAAGAGTACATTGATAAAAAACACCAACAACCAATACGAGTTTATCTGGATGCCGGGGTATGATTTTGTTCAGGACCCGCACGATACGCTGGGCTTCTATATTGATTTTTATGTAATAGATAAATCACAAAAGAGAGAGGTTAAAAGATTGAATTTCAATGTAAAAAACACAGTAAACGAAGCTGAGCTTGACCTCAAGAATTATGGATTATACTACGGCACCCTGACCAGAGCATGGGAGCTACTGGAGCAGCTCAAAGAAAAAGAAGAGGAGCTCAAAAAAGCCTACAACAAAGCCAGAAAAGGCAAAAAAAACAGGTCTGTTTTGAATGCTTCACTTGGTGCCACTACAGGTTTATCTTCAATTTTTGCCAAAGATAAACCTGATACCCAGAGATTAATATCTACTGTTGGCGGCACCACTGTATTGACAATAGGCACCCTTGAAGCCACAGAGGTTATAGGGAAATCAATGAAAGACCTGATTGACCGGCTTAATTATGTAATAGAAAAGAAAAATGAAATCCAGACCAAAGGAGATATTTTTTCGAGAGATTACTCCTTAAAATCTTCAAGAAGAGGGCCTGACTATTTGAAAAAAGTGGATGATTTCATGTCTGCCATGAGCCTTAAAGGGCTGGTTGCCTTAGAATTAAATGCCTCCTGGGAATCAAAACAAAAACCATCGGAAGAAAAAATCAAAAAGACATTTAAAGATTTTATTGCCTGGTAAAAAAAAGATGCAGTGGCTAGCTGCATCTTCTCTTTTTGATAAAAAATATTCTCTATTCCCAGCAATCTGTATTTTCAATTCCTACCTCTTTTGCCTTAAAAACAGGATCCTTACCTGCTTTCAATTGTTTTTCATAATCTTTAAAAACAGCGAGTCCTTTTCCTGAAAGTAAGAATATGGCGATAATATTGAGCCAGGCCATCAGTCCTACCCCGATATCTCCCAATGTCCAGGCTAAAGTAGCAGTTTTAATGGAGCCATAAAAAGTTGCCCCGATAATCATTAATCTCAAACCTTGAATCATCCACCTGTTACCACCAAATTTATCCATCAGATAACTCAAATTGGTCTCAGCGATGTAGTAATAGGCCATGATTGTAGTGAATGCAAAAAAGAACAATGCTATTGATACGAACCCTCCGCCCAAGCTTGGAAAAATGGTATTTACCGCATATTGAGTGAAGGCGGAACCGGTTTCTACACCAGGAAGTTTTTCCGCCAAAAATCCACCGGCAGGATTAATAACATTATAGCTGTCTGTGAAAAGAATCATGAGGGCAGTTGCAGTACAAACAAATAGCGTGTCAACATACACCGAAAAAGCCTGAACAAGCCCCTGCTTGGCAGGGTGGCTGATTTCTGCGGCTGCAGCTGGATGAGGTGCGGTACCCTGACCGGCTTCGTTGGAATATATCCCTCGTTTTACACCCCAGGCTACGGCCATACCAAAAATACCCGCAAAAGCTGGCTCAGCAGCAAATGCCGAACGAAATATCAATCCAAAAACTTCAGGGATTTCTCTGAAATTATAGGCTATTACAATCAATGCCATCAAAATATAGCCACCGGCCATAAATGGAACAACGATTTCGGCAACCTTACCGATACGCTTTACCCCGCCAAAAATGATTAAACCTAATAACAAACAAACCAATATACCTGTGTAAATTACCGGCACACCAAATGCATTGAAAACACCACCTGCAATACTGTTGCTTTGTACACCGGGTAAGAATAAGGCAGTGGCAAAAATGGTAGCTACGGCAAATAAAACCGCATACCATTTAATACCGAGACCTTTTTCAATATAATAAGCCGGTCCACCGCGATATTGTCCACCAATAACTTCTTTATAGACCTGACCCAATGCAGCTTCAATAAAAGCTGAAGCAGCACCTAAAAAGGCAATGGCCCACATCCAGAATACGGCACCCGGTCCACCCATGGCAATAGCCGTGGCCACACCTGCAATATTTCCGGTACCAACCCGCCCAGAGATTGCAATGGCAAAAGCCTGAAAAGAAGACACCCCTTTTTCTGATGACTGCCCTCCGAAAAGGAGTTTAACCATCTCCTTGAGATATCTTACCTGAAGAAATTTAGTTCGAATTGAAAAATAAATACCGGCACCCAGACAAAGCACTATGAGTGCATTGCTCCAGATATAACTGTTAATAGTGTTTACGATTGATTCCATAGTTTATTGAAGGGTTATAGTTTATTTATAAATTTCTTTTTTAGAGGCAAGAAGGGTATTGTACATCAATGCAGCAACGGTCATTAGCCCTACCCCACCCGGAACAGGTGTAATATAGCTTGTTTTGGCCGAAACTTCATCAAATTTCACATCACCTTTTAATGCAAACCCACTTTTTTTAGTTGTATCAACAACTCTGGTTAGGCCTACATCAATCACCACGGCTCCATCTTTTACCATATCAGCGGTGATAAATTCGGGCTTGCCCAAGGCAGCCACCAATATATCAGCACTTTTACACACTTCTTTCAGGTTTTGAGTTTTGCTATGTGCCAAAGTCACCGTGCAATTACCGGGATAGGTGTTCCGCTGCATCAAAATGCTCATAGGCAATCCTACGATCTGGCTACGACCTACTACCACACAATGTTTACCGGCAGTTTCAATATTATATCTTTTAATTAACTCCAAAACACCAAAAGGCGTAGCTGAAATATAGGCAGGAAGCCCTTTAGCCATCCTTCCGATATTGATAGGGTGAAAACCATCCACGTCTTTTTTAGGGTCTATGGCTTCAATCACATGGTCAACATTGATATGGTCGGGTAATGGTAATTGCACAATAAAACCATCCACATCGGGGTCATTATTAAGTTGATTAATGATTTCCAAAACTTCTGCTTCAGAGGTACTTGCATCTCTTCTTACCAAGGTCGATTTAAATCCTATTTGCTCGCATGATTTAATTTTGCTGGCAACATAAGTCTCACTCGCACCATTGTCTCCAACCAAAACTGCCGCTAAATGCGGGATTTTACCACCACTTGCTGCAATTTTTTCTACCTCTGCCTGAAGTTCGGCTTTTACCTGTGCAGAAATCAACTTTCCATCTATTAGCTCCATAAAAGTATTTTTTACAAAGATAAAAATAACGACCCAAATACAGGAAAGATACGATGGAAAGAACGTCAGTTTATGTAGAAATTTAGGTTTTTGCTCAATAAAACCCTCAAAATGACAAATTTCAATTATTGGAAATTCTTTTTTTGTAAACAAAAATTAAATAAAATAAAGCCAGTGCGGTAATTAAGGTTGAAAACAAAAAGGTGTAAGCCAGGTTTTCAATTTTATTTTGATAAATAAACGTAGGAATCAATGCCCCAAAACCAATGCCTGCCTCCAACGAAATATACATTGTTGCCACAGCCTTTCCCCGATTTTTGTCTTCACACAAATCAATCGTCCAGGCTTGTGTGATTGGCGAAACTATGCCCATTCCAACTCCAAACAGCACAGCAGATATGCTAAAAATGTATATGTTTTTTGAAAATGAAATTATCAACATAGCAATAATCAAAATCAAAGCTCCGAGTTTCAGTATCTGCACTCTACCCACTCTGTCTGACCATTTGCCGGCTAAAAACCGAATTGCGATGGAAGAAATTGTAAATATCAGGAAATAAAATCCCTTGTTGGCTACTCCAATACTCTGGCTCAAATCAGGCACCAAAGTCACAATGGTACCATAGGCAAATGAGGTAAAAAACACCACTACTACAACAGGAAAAACACTAAAGTCAAAGACTTCACCTCGGTTAAGAGCCAAATGTAAAATCCTGAACTTTTCCTTTCTGGCCTTGGGTAAGGTTTCTTTCATATTAAGCAAAATGGCAATTGAAAGAAAAGAAAGTAAGGATGACAGGTAAAAAAGTACATTGATATCAAAAAACTGAACCACCCAGCCTCCAAGTGCTGGTCCAAAAGCCATCCCAAGACTTCCAACCAGACCATGCATTCCCAGGGTTTCTCCCCGGCGGTCGGCCGGAACTATGTCTGCAATATAAGCAGCAGTGCCAGTAGGTTTAAATCCTGTTGAAAAACCATGTGCCAACCTTAGAAGCAAAAATGGCAATACTGTGGTGGTAAGTGGATAAATAAAACCGGCCACAAAACACACCAGGGAGCCAAATGCCATTACTGGTATACGGCCAACTTTATCGGTAAGCTTTCCGCTAAATGGCCTGGATAGCCCGGCGGTTAATGTAAAAAGAGCAATGATTAATCCTTTGAATTCTCCGCCGCCCATTTTTTCCAAATAAGAAGGCAGCTCCGGAATAAGCATGTTAAAACTGGCAAAAAACAGGAAACTGCTAGTGCTTAATAACCAAAACTGAAGGGTAAAAACCGGCTCTTTGGATTTCAAAATATAATTTTAGAAACTTTCTTCTATGGTAACCTTGGCCTTATTGCATACACCTCCGATAGGCGGATTAAACTTTGAGACCACAACTCTGATTTTATTTACATTGGCAAATTCAATTTTGAGAGATTCAATAATATCATAAGCAACATGTTCGAGAAGCCGGTGCTTTTGAGCCATCACACCACTCACTTTTTTGTAAATAATGCCATAATCGATAGTATCCTTCAATTTATCGGAGCTTGCAGGCAATTTCAGATTAGTATCAAGATAAAGATCTATTGAGTATTTATTACCAATTTTTTGCTCTTCATCAAAATGCCCGTGATAAGCAAAAAACTCCATGCCTTCGAGGGCTATCTGATCCATTGGTATTAATTGAGATTGTCAAAAAACGAACCCGTCTGTTTTTTTTCTGCAATATAATCAGCAGCAGACTTCACCTCTTTAGGGCCGCTCTCTGCCTTATCTGTCATTGCTTTTCTGATAGCAGCTTTTACTTTATTGACCTTATCGAGCATCTCTTCTGTGCTACTGCCTTCTACCGGTTGATTAGGTTTATAGTCTTCATCTACCGGTTTTTCCTGTGGGGCTCTTCCTGCTATGAGGTAACTCTTAAGTTCTTCCAGCTTATCCCACTCTCCTTTGTTGGCCAATTCGGCCTGTTCGATCCAGGTGCCGGGGTCATTGGCAGCAAATTGTGGTCCGCCTGCATCCAGAATATCACGAATTCGGTACAGCGGGGTATTTACCAGGTCTCTGAATGAAATAATATGAGCTTTGTTGAGTAGTTCTTTAATTTTGGGGCCTATGCCTTCTATGATTTCCAGATTAGTTTTGTCTTCACCGGTTTCCAGAGAAATATCATTTACTGCCGATGAGAAACTTAATCCATGACTTTCTTCTTCCTCTTCCTGGATCATTTCCTCTTCAAATTGAGTATCAGATGCCGGTACATCTTCTGCTTCAACCGACTGAGGTTCTTCAACGATTTCCTCTGGTGCCTCAAACAAAGGCTCTACCACCATTTCCGGTGCTTTTGCTACTGGAATCTCACTTAATTCGGTTTTTTGCTCAACTTTTTCGTAGTCATTTACCTGATTCTGTGCAGCAATCTGAGTTGCATCAAAAGCTATTTGTTTCAATTGATAAAGCAAATCGGCTTTTTGAGCTTCAAGGCTTGCAAACTGTTTTTCAAGTGTTGAAAACTCCGCTTTGGCAGTATTATGAATATTTTCCGCTTTTTGCTGAGCTTCTTCAACCAAAGTTCGGGCTGTATTTTCTGCATCTGCCAAAATCGCCTCCGCTTTTTGTTCGGCCTCTGAGATTTTTCTGTTGGCCTCCTGATTGGCATTGTCGGTAATTCGGCTACTTGTATCTTCGGCAGTTCTCAGAGTTTTGATTAAGGTCATTTCAACCTCTCTGAGCTTCGAAGCCTCTTTTTCTGAAATCTCTAATTGCATTTTCAGCATTTTGAGTTCGTTGAGCATCCTTTCCCATTCCTGCGAAATATTGGCAAGGAAGTGATTCACTTCTTCAATATTATATCCACGAAATGATTTCTCGAACTCGTGCTGCTTAATTTCTAATGATGTAATTTTCATTTCTGTTTGTTTAGGAAATCCCACTATTTTTAATCCTGACCAGAAGTCATTATTTGCTAAAAATCAAATTAAAAAACAATTAACGAGATTTTGATTTTTTATTTTCCACAAAATAACAAAAAAATGAAAATATATTAAAATAAATTCCAAAGTGAAATATTTCGGTCATCGCTTGCAGAAAGTAATTGTTGTTGTCCTTCTAACCACAACAGCCTGTTTACCGAACTGTTATGTGACTGATGCCTGCCTCTGTCAATCACTTTTTTTAGTTTCAAATGGTCCGTATCCCATATTTTTATGGTTTTATCCATGCTTGCGGATGCCAGAAAACCAGTATCAGAGAGTATTTCGAGATGATTGACAGGATAAATATGAGCCGGGATTTTCTCCACAAGTTCAAAGTTTCCGGCGGCATTCCAAAAAATTAATTTTGCATCCCTACCAGCTGATGCCAAAAGTTTTCTCTCAGGCAAATAAATAACCGAAAAAACAGAATGGTCGTGGCCTTTCAATATATTTTTTAATTCGAAAGTATTAAGGTCAAAAATCCGAATCGTGCAATCAGAATATCCTATGGCGATTTCCTGAGTATCTTCTAAAACCGTCATTGCTCTTGCACTTTTTTGGCTTTGCACCGAATGATTTGATATTGAAAAATCAGATACGGAAATCTTATAAAAACTTCCTTTATTATCAGAAAGAAATACATTGTCTCCCGAAATTTTAATATCAAAAACCGATACTCCGGGCAAGCTGGTGGTATGAATAATTTTTTTTGAGTCCACATCAACCCAGTGTACTCCTAACTGGTTATCAGGCACTATCATTAGTTTTCTTTCGGCAACATATTTCAATGTATAGGCATTATTAATGAGTTTCAGGAGGGGAATGCCTTCTTCCGGTTTATCAATATCCCATCGTACTACGTAGCCATCGCCTGCAACAGAATAAAAAACATTCGAATTTTCACCTTTTGCAAGGCCGTAAACACTACTTTTGTGACCGGTAAATGTCTGGAGTTTTTCGATTTTAAATTCCAAAATCTAATTTTGTTTTTATTCTGAAAAAGCAAATTTAAAAATAAAACATGCCATTACTTTTCAACAAAGAAATTGAGAATGAAATTCACTTTTTGATTTGGAATTTGACCGAATCATTGGACGATTTGCTTTCATTGAGTCAATTGAGTCAGGATGATACCGAAACTTATTCGGAAATTTCTCACCCACAAAAACAAATAGAGTTTCTTGCCGGAAGGCTGGCCATTAAAAAACTATGCGAACTGGAATCAATTAACTTTGAGGGTATTGTAAAAGATGAGAACGGGAAACCTTTCCTTCGGAATTCAGGATTTGAAATGTCGGTTTCACACACGATTGATTATATAGGGGTGGTTTTTAAGGAAAAGTCAGCAATAGGCATTGATATTGAGAAACCCAGGAAACAATTATTGAAAATAGTTCCAAGACTATTCAACGCCACTGAAGTTGCATTTATTGACAATGAAATCGAAAAAGCTACACTTTACTGGTCTGCTAAGGAGGCACTTTACAAACTCTATGGTAAGCGAAAAGTAGATTTCAGGGAAAATCTGTTTTTGGAATGGGAAAACGGCAAGCTATTCGGACAAATAAAAATGCCTGACTATAATGCCAGGCATGAAATTATTTTCTTTCCTTTAGGTCAATACCTCACCGTTATAGCTTTTTAAACGCTCTCCAGGATTTCTTCGAGGTTGATACCGTAATGTGACTCATTATACACAACCTTCCCATTTTTAAGCACAATGATTTGGGGTGATTCATGCGGAATTGAGAATCTGGTCGCAATTTCATTAGAAATCGGCCTCAGATTAATAAGATCCAGATAATAAACCTTCAGATTTTTGTGGTCTGCAACTTTTTTCCATGCTCTTTCAAAACGGTCTTTCGCAGTTGCACTTATCGGACAACGAATACTATGTTTAAAAATCGCAACGGGTTGTGTATTTGACTCTTCGGAAATTGTATCCAATTGTGACAGTTCATTTAAAATACTCCAGTCCATTAAATTTATTTTTCTTTAAAATTTATAAAAGGATAAAAGCCAGACACCTAATTCGAGCCCTCACCTTTATATATTTCAACTTATGACAAGAGTTTTAAGTTCAAAAAACAATATTGTCTATCAACCGTACTTCTTCAAGAAAAACCGCCAGGACTATTGCAGTTTTATTGCCTTTCTTATATAAGTCAATATTATTAAGTGTCTCAAAATCAATAATCTCATAATACTCAGGAGTAAAATATGACCTGTCGGCATACGCCCTGGATATTTTTTCCTTTACCTCCAAAGCTGTCAAACCTTCCTTGAAAAGTTTTTCTCCCAATTTTAGAGATTGATATAAAAAAGCTGCCTGAGATCGCCCTGTTTCAGAAAGCCTTCTGTTACGAGAAGACATTGCCAGCCCGGATTCTTCTCTTACTGTATCACAAATTATTAATTTCAAATCGAAACTAAGGTCTTTTACCAGCCGATTTACCACCGCACATTGTTGCAAATCTTTTTGGCCAAAATAAGCCCTTTGGGGTTTTACAATATGAAACAATTTACTCACAACTATCCCCACTCCATTAAAGTGCCCCGGACGAAATTCGCCTTCCAGTTTGGTTTCCAAATCTCCAAAATCAAGTTTCATTTTTGGTAAATTGGGATACATTTCCTCCGCAGAAGGTGCAAAAACCACGTCGCAACCAACTTCCTCAAGCATTTTACAGTCTTCTTCCAGCGTACGGGGGTACTTTTTCAAATCCTCAGGATTGTTAAATTGAGTAGGATTTACAAAAATACTACACACCGAAATGTCATTTTCCCGGACAGCTCTTTTTACCAGCTCCATATGTCCTGCATGCAGAGCACCCATGGTTGGCACAAAGCCAATTTGAGCACCTGATTGACTTTTAAGGAATTGTTGCGTCTCAATTATGGTGTTAATGATTCTCATGAATATAGAGGTTAATATGTTCCTGCTGGCAATTTCACCCTTTTTTTGTATTTTTGTGAGATTTTTAAAAGAAAATAATGCTCAGAAAAATTTTAATCCTCCTTTTCATTTCCGCATCTGCTTTTGCTCAATATGACGTTAGAAAGAGTGTTTACACTGATGCTGACCTGGAGATTGAAGATTATTGGGAGACAGAACTTAGTCCAATATCTGACCAAAATGAAGTGGTGAGTTTTATTCATAATGACCCCTTCAATTATTTTTTTATCAATAATATTCCGGGAGGAAATCCGCTTGCCAGAGAGATATCGGTCAACTCCTTTTACGGGGCACGTCTTCATCCGATTCACAAAATCCTGAAATTCCATAGGGGGATTGACCTCAAAGGTGTAAATGGAGAAATCGCAATTGCCAGTGGAAACGGAAAAGTAACAGAAACCGGCTTTAAGGAAGACCTTGGCAATTATATCAAAATCAGCCACAAATATGGTTTTGAATCTATTTATGGCCACTTAAGTAAGATATCTGTAAAAAAAGGTCAGGAAGTAAAAAAAGGTCAAACCATAGGAAAGGTCGGACAAACCGGAAAAGTTACCGGACCACACCTTCACTATACGCTCAAGAAGAACGGCGAATATTTTGATCCGTTTGATTTTCTGTTTATGAATTTTCAGAAAAGTTGGTAAAAAAAAATAAAGGCCTCAAAGCAAATAACCTGAAGCCTTGATTTTTAATATTATTCCACTGTCACCGATTTGGCAAGATTTCTGGGCTGATCGACGTTTCTGCCTCTTAAAACGGCAATATAATAGGACAATAGTTGCAACGGAATCACTGTCAACAATGGCTGCAGCACTTCGTGCGTTTTAGGCACTTCAATCGCAAAATCTACCATACTTTTCACATCTCTATCCCCTTCCGAAACAATTGCAATTACTCGCCCTTTTCTGGCCTTAACCTCCTGAATATTAGATACCACCTTTTCATAGCTACTGTCTTTGATAGCGATAAATACAACAGGCATATCTTCGTCAATCAAGGCTATGGGGCCATGTTTCATTTCCGCCGCCGGATAGCCCTCAGCGTGTATATATGAAATTTCTTTTAGCTTCAAAGCCCCCTCCAGAGCAACGGGGAAGTTTAATCCACGACCCAGGAATATGAAATTAGAGGCGAATGTGAAAAGTTTTGAAATATCTTTAATCTCTTCTGATTTCTCCAGAATTTTTTCCACTTTTTCCGGAATCGCAGCCATCTCAATCAATAACTGTCGGTAAGTTTCATCGCTCAATGTACCCTTGGCATGTGCTGTTGCTATGGCCATCATGGTTAAAACCGTCACCTGGGCTGTAAAAGCTTTGGTACTGGCCACACCAATTTCCGGACCTGCATGGGTATAAACACCTGCCTCGGTAATACGGGAAATTGAAGACCCTACCACATTACAAACCCCCAAAATAACCGCTCCCTTACTTTTAGCCATTTCAAGAGCAGCCAGTGTATCCGCGGTTTCACCCGACTGCGAAATAGCAATAACAAAATCTCCCTCTTTGATAATGGGATTGCGATACCTAAACTCCGAAGCATATTCTACTTCTACATTGATTCTGGCAAGTTCTTCAAACAAATACTCCCCAACCAACCCTGCATGCCAAGAAGTACCACAGGCCACAAAAACTATCCTTTTGGCTTTTGCGAGTTTCCCAATATGACTTCTGAGCCCACCCAATTGAATGATAGCCTCATCAGGATTTACTCTTCCTCTCAAACAGTCAGCTATTGATTTGGGCTGCTCAAAAATCTCTTTCAACATGAAATGATCAAACCCACCTTTTTCAATGGCTTCCAGCTCAAGCTCTACTGTTTGAATTTCAGGATCCTGTTCTTCGTTTTGAAGATTTTTTATCGTAAGTCCATCCTGATTTACAATCGCTATTTCAAGGTCGTCAAGATACACAACCTCTTTGGTGTATTCAATTATTGGGGTGGCGTCAGAAGCAAAAAAGTACTCTTCATGTCCAACTCCAATTACAAGAGGACTTCCTTTTCTGGCAGCCACAAGTTGACCCGGATTTTCTTTATCCAAAACCACAATAGCATAGGCACCAACCACATCTTTGAGAGCTAGCCTCACTGCATCGGGCAACTCACAATTTTTTGTTTTCTGAATTTCTTCGATAAAATTGACCAAAACTTCGGTGTCGGTTTGACTCTTAAATTCATACCCTTTATTGAGAAGCATTTGCTTCAGTGAAGCATAATTTTCAATGATTCCGTTATGAATTATAGCCAATCTGCCACTGTTTGACATATGTGGGTGAGCATTTACATCATTGGGTTCACCATGTGTTGCCCATCGTGTGTGACCTATTCCAATATTTCCAAGATTATTTTGGTTGGCAAGCACCACCTCAAGATCTTTTACTTTTCCTTTTTTCTTAAAAACCTTAAGTGCCTGATCAGTTATTACCGCAATTCCTGAGCTATCATAACCCCGATATTCCAACCTTTTAAGACCTTTAACTATAAGTGGTGCGGCTTCTCTGGAACCCACATATGCAACAATTCCACACATAAAACAATATTAAGTAGAGTTTTGAAATTTTGTTTTCTTTACAAAATTATGCAATAAAAAAAAGAAAGCCTTAAAATGAAATTTTAAATAATTTTAAGAAAAAGGTCGTTTTATTTAAATATTTTATTTCGAATAAAAAAACAATGTAACTATTTAATATTCAGTATTTTACATAAACATTTCAACAAAAGAACAGGATTGAAATCAGAAAAAAAATGAAATGTTTCGATTTTACGGTATCTTAATAATTGTATTATTTTTATACAATCTATAAATCCAAATTTTATGTAAAAGTCTGACCTTTTGTAAATAAAAAAGGGGAAAGTAAAAACTCTCCCCTTTAAATATCTTTAGGTCCGAATTATTTTGTGTAATACAATTTTAGTTTTGGTTTTCTGAAAACCGCCCTCCTCAAGTTATCATTGGCAAGCATTCCATAATAACCCGTCGAAGAAGTAATTAAGCCGGGCATAATCATAATGGAACCAATATCCTGCTTTTTATTGATTTTATTTTGCAAAAAATAGGTAAGATCCACCGATAATGTATTGCTTGAGTCAACCAAAGAATAAATCGCACCCTCCACAGATTCTGTACTTCCTATCAGATAAGTAGGAATATTTGATGAATTGCGGGTCTGCTGGTTTCTGGCACCTACCTCAGAAACAACATAATTAAATATTCTAGGAAAATTTTTGGTAGCCGACCCATTATCAATTTGCAATTCAAGCACCGCTTTCTCAATCTTTAGATTCGAAGCCATGGCCGTCAAATTTTTAAATCCAATTTTGGTACTAAGACCTGTTCCGGCCTGTGCAAACGAGAATCCACCGGTCTCAATATTGGAAATCTCATTATTATTGGTACTCAGACCCGAAAGCGAAGTGCCTGTTCTGTTTGCAATAATACTGGAATGACGAGGACCTGAAAAATCGAAATATTTCACTTTCTTTATAGTATCCCCTTCTGTATGATAATTCAATACAATCCATGAGGTAGTAGTTCCTGCGGCACCGATATTAAAGGTATAAGCACCTTTAGCATCAGATTCTGGTTTTATGGCAAAGCCTTTAAAATCAGGAATAAAATTAGTGTTATCGTTATACCCTTTCACCCCGAGAGCAATCAATTCCTTAGCCAGACTTAAGGGTAATTTTACATAAAATGCCACCAAGGTATCAAAAGTAGCATTTTTTAAAGACGCCGAATTGATTTTAAAAGTGGCTAATGGAGTACTTTCAGTCTCTGGCCTATCGTTCCTGTTATATCTTTTATCAGTAGCCATTGAGGATTTAAGGCGATAAATTCCGAAAGTAGATTTCGACAGTGTGTCGCCAAACATAAGACCCGAACTAAATAGTTTCAGACTTACAGAGTCCGCAACCGAATTGGATGCAACTTTGAAAGTGTCCATTTGTGTGGTTGAGATTGTTATCAATGATGGCTGTAAAAAAGCCATTGTATTGATTTCACCGGTATATGGATCCTTCACATTTCCTGTTACTACAAACGTACCATTCCCGTTGTAGCTTGAGTCGGCAAGAATGGTTGAAACATTGAGGGAGAGTGTATCTGAAAAATACGATTTTGATGTGTTCCCATTTAAATCAAGACCAATCTCTATTGGATTTTCACAAGAAAAAAGACTCGCAACAAAAACCAGCAATGCCAGTTTATGAAAGAGCAAAAATGTTTTTTTCATAAAATTATTAGTCGGCCAGCTCGGTATAAAGGTTATAGAATGTTTCCGTGGCGTTTTCGTCGTCAATAAAAGAATCAATTTGTTTGCCGGCTGTTTCATTAAGTGCATTTTTGATAGAATCACTAAGTGTAGGATTGGCTTTCACCGTCACATCTGCATATTCACAACCGATTTTGATAAAACCAAGAAAATCCTGAGATCTCAAATTAGCCAGATTCTCATCGTTAACATCCATCATCTTAACTTTTGGAAACATGTCTTCGGTAAATTTATGTTCAAAGACATTGTTATAAACGGAAAAAATGGTTTTTGTATTCTTAAAAATCGGATCATTTTTATAGGTTGTTTTCAGATATAAAGGTACCAGAGCTGTCATCCAGTCGGTACAATGTACGATATCAGGAGCCCATCCCAACTTCTTCACAGTTTCTAACGCACCCTTACAGAAGAAAATTGCACGCTCATCGTTGTCATCGTAAAAATTTCCGTTTTTGTCTGAAAAGACGGTTTTTCTATGAAAATAATCTTCGTTATCAAGAAAATACACCTGAAGTTTAGCGGTTGGAATCGAAGCAACTTTGATTATGAGAGGTTTTTCTTCTTCGCCAATCGAAATATTGATTCCTGAAAGTCGCACTACTTCATGCAGTCTGTGTTTTCTTTCGTTTATAAGCCCGAATCTGGGTATTAATATCCTGATCTCCATTCCTCTCTCCTGCATTTCCTGTGGCAACTTCCTTAGTAAAGTGGCTATCTCAGATATTTCAAGGAAAGGGTCGATTTCTGAAGATATGTATAAAATACGCAGTTTACTCATATAAAAACTATTAAAACTTGAATTTGGGTGCAAAGATACTAAAAAAAAAACTATAAATATGCAAGTTTATTAAACAAAGGAATCCAAAATGGCACAAAACAAAGCTTATTTTAGCATTTTAGTGGATTTTACAAAGCTTTTTGAATATCAAAACCTTAATCATTTTCGCCCATAAATCTATTGAATGTACCGAATTAGACTAAAAAATATCAGATTTGCACAAGCCGGATTGCTGAGGTTTCAGGGATATATTCCATCTTCAAACTCCAATAGGCAAGGTAATCATTGGTTAAATCAAAGATAGGCTCAGCACTTTCTACTACAGTTTTAAAGTAGTGCTCCAGACTACTTCCAAAGACTTCCTCTGAGATGATTTTTATGTCGGAATAGGTGTACCCTTTTTTCATTTCATTGCCAAATCTATTCCATAGCTGCCGCATAATATCATCAAGACTTTTCGTGTCGCCAGTATTTCTCCTAATCAAAATATCAAGAATCATGGCTGCCACTGCCCCCTTGTTATAAACACTCACCTTTTTATTGGGGGTACCTTTTTCGTAGCCGTCAACCCATAGGTCAAAACTACTTTCCAATAGCGACTGACAAGCGTTGTCGGCTTCATCAAAATGTCGTTTCAGGGTGGTTTCGAGTTCATGCAGGTACTGTGCGTAGTCAATTACACCCGATTCCAGCAAAATCCTGTCACCATAATAAGTGGTGAATCCTTCGGCAACAAAACAGGTTGAAAAATAATTTTCTCTGGTGTAATCATACGGTAAAAGCTCTGCCGGACGGATACGGGCGATATTCCAGGCATGAAAAAGCTCGTGTGAGGCCAATCCAAGCAAATCAAAATAGTAAGTTTGAGGCAATATCCCATCCTGACCCAACACCATCACGGTATTTGACGCGTGTTCTACACCATGATAATAGGTATTTTCGGGAACTAATAGAAAAAAATGATAGCTTTTTTGAGGAAATTCTCCAAACAATCTGATTTGATACTCGGCTATTTTTTGCAAATCATCAATCAAACCAGGAATAAAAAATCCAGCATTACCATAAAGCCAAAAATGGAAAGGGACATTTTCAGCCTGAAATTCTTCATGTATTAAATCAGGGGAAATGATTATGGGTGAATCAAACCACTCTGTTAAATTCCGTGGCTCAAGTTCCACTTCATTTCCTTTGATGTCGTATGGCATCGAGCACGCAACCAAATCACCTTCATCTAAATTTATGTACACTTTTACTGCCTGTTCCAACTCATCTTTTCGAAATAATGTAAGATTTACAGGATTAAAATATTTCAGATTCTGACTTACATAAGAGCCCCCGGCATTGAATTCATTGGCATAATAAGAATACCTGATTACAAAATCTTGTAGCTCAGGATTAAAAACCTTCCAGGTATTGCGTGCAGTTTTTGACCAATCCAAATCTACGCCCGCAGTTGTTTTCACAGAAAAATTCAAGATATTTTTGGCAAAATTTTGAAGCTGATATCTGCCGGGTCTCCAGGCAGGCAGCTCAAAACTATCCTGAATTCTGGTAGTATCGGTGGCATGAAGTTCTATTTCAATCAATTGCTTGTTTTTTGAAAAAGAAAAAAAATAAGTATTCATTCAATCAGGATTTTTGAAATTAAAAAAAAACTACTACCTTTGCAGTCCGAATTTGAATCGAGGAACAAATTTAATATAAAAAGATAATGAAGCGTACATTCCAACCATCTAATAGAAAGCGTGCCAACAAGCATGGATTCCGTGAGCGTATGTCAACTCCAGGCGGAAAAAGGGTTTTGAGAGCACGTAGAGCCAGAGGCAGATGGAAACTGACAGTATCTGATGAAAAAACTCATAAATAATATTGAGTGATCGTCAGATTATTAAGATATTAGCCGCTTAAGCGGCTTTTTTTATTTTTGGCTGAAGTGAAAAATACATTTGGAAAAGATGAAAAAATAAAAAGTACGAAGGTAATTTCGGCCCTTTTTGACCGTAACTCACCTTCTAACCAGTCTTTTTTGGTTTATCCCATCAAAGTGGTTTATTTTTTCGAAGAAAATGTTGAAAATCAAACTGAAACTTTTTTGCCCAAAACCTTAATTTCGGTTTCAAAAAAGAAATTTAAAAGAGCCGTTGATCGTAATCTGATAAAAAGAAGGCTGCGGGAAGCTTACCGTCAAAACAAAAAAAGTTTTGATAGACCGCTGAATGTGGCTTTTATTTATGTGGCCTCAGATATTCTGCCCTTTGAAAAATTAGAGCTTGCAATAAAAAACTGCCTGAAAAGAATTAAAACCGGTAAATCAGCGACACCACTAAACCAGGCAACAGAATAGGAAAAACCGAAACATGGGAAACAAATACTGCCTGATCTGGCATCTTCGCTTTAAAACCCATCCACGTGAAAATCCAATAGCCGGCGATTACGATAAATACTTGCATTAGTGTAAAAATCCAGCCTTTTTTATATGCCGTCAATCCAAACCAAAATGAAAATAAAACCATAAAAAGCATCGGAATATATACACTTTCTGAAATTTGAATAATAGACACCAAAAGAATGGCAGAAAGGATGGCAATGAAAAAATTCAGAAGAAAACTTATTTTCGGCAAAATATTGATATTATTTTGGCACAAAATTAAAGAATTAATTTTCCAAAGTTTTTTACTCCTGATAAAAAAACAAGTTTGGACTATTATTTGCGTTTAAAATAAAAAATACTTTTTGAATGAATTTTTTACGAAAAAAATATACCAAAATTCTCCTCATAATCCTTTTGATTTCAGGCCTGGGTTTTTCGGCATATAAAACCGATGACCGTTTATTCGAAATCGCCAAAAATATTGATGTCTTTGTCACATTGTACAAAGAACTCAATGCCTCCTATGTAGATGAGATTAACCCTACCAGAGCTATGAGAATTGGTATCCAGGCTATGTTGAAAGAACTGGACCCTTATACAGTTTTTTATCCTGAAGACGAAATTGAAGACTACTTTACGATGAATGTTGCAGCCTACAATGGCATCGGAGCTACGATTGAGCATTTTGAAGGCAACCATCTTGTCGTGATGCTATATGAGAATTCACCTGCTGACAAATCGGGTCTAAAAATCGGGGATAAAATTCTGAAAATCAATGGTGTGGATATTACTAACAGATCTGAAGCCGAATTTGGCAGATTGCTGAAGGGACAAACCGGTACCAGCGTAAAGCTTCAACTTTCGAGGTTTGGCCAAAACAAACCTATGGAGATTACCGTAAGCCGCGACGTAATAAAAACACCCAATGTACCACACTATGGCATGATCACTGAAGATGTTGGCTATGTTCAGCTCACTGACTTCAGCCAGACCGCTGCGAAAGAAATAAAAAATGCAACCATAGAATTGAAAGACAAAGGCATGAAAAATCTTGTGTTGGATTTACGTGGAAATCCCGGTGGCTTACTACAAATGGCTGTGGAAATCTGCAATTTTTATCTGCCAAAAGGTAAACTTGTAGTAGAAACCCGGGGAAAAGTTAAAGATTGGAATGCAAAATATGTTACCAAGGAACAACCCCTTGACACCGAGATGCCCATAGTGGTTCTTATCAACGGTCGTAGTGCCTCTGCATCCGAAATCGTGAGCGGCACCCTGCAAGACTATGACCGGGCGGTGTTGATTGGTCAGCGGTCATATGGAAAAGGTCTTGTTCAGATTACAAAAGACCTGACATTTGGCACCAAAATGAAAGTAACTACCTCAAAATACTATATACCTTCCGGCAGATGTATTCAGGCAATTGATTATGGTCATCGAAACGCTGATGGCACTTTTGGGAAGCTCCCTGACTCCCTTAGAGTGGCGTTTACTACCAAAAACGGAAGAAAAGTATGGGACGGAGCGGGAATCGACCCGGATATTCAAACCAGAAAGGACTCAAAGAGTGAACTGCTGGCTGAAATGAACAAACAAAAAGTGTTGTTTGACTATGCAACTAAGTATTATTTCGAACACATCGACAAAAAACCTAAAGAAAACTTCAGCTTGACAGACCAGGAAATGGCAGTTTTTGAAAACTGGCTAAAAACCAGCCGATTTAATTATAAAACTGCCGAACAAAAACAGGTCGATTTATTGCAAAAAGGCATCCAGAACTCTGGTGACTTTGATAAAATAAAGGGTAATTTATCAGAAATAAAAAAGGTGGTGGATGCACAGGCAAATGCCCAATTAAAAAAAGATATTAGCCAAATTAAAGAAGAACTTGAACTGGAAATTCTGGGAAGATATTATTACCAGAAAGCCATGAAGTTTGTTTCCTTTGAAAAGGATGAAGACATACAGGAGGCATTGCGATTATTCAAAAATCCTGAAAAATATAAATCAATTTTAGCCGGAAAATAAATGGCCCATATCCTGAGCATAGATGCCTCTACCACCGGGTGCTCGGTGGCCTTGTTTGAAAACGAAAACCTGCTTGCAAGCAGCGAATCAAGAACCGAAAGGTCTTCGGCAGAATACCTTACGACCATGATTGACCATGTGATGGAAATGGGAAGACTACCTTTTTCTGAACTAGATGCCATTGTAGTGGCCAAAGGACCCGGCAGCTACACAGGATTGAGGATTGCCGTAAGTACCGCAAAGGGCCTTGCTTTTTCACTGGACAAACCTTTGATTTCTTACAATACGCTTGAAGGCCTAGTGAATCAAATCATTGATTTCGAAATAGATACAAATCTCTACTGCCCCATGATTGATGCCAGAAGGATGGAAGTTTATTGTGCTTTTTTTGACAAAAAGGGTAAACAGGTTTTGGAAACTACCGCAGAAATCGTGGATGAAAATAGTTTTTCTGAAATATTGGATCAAAACATTGTCACATTCTTAGGTGAAGGTAGTCATAAAATTGCAGGTGTTTTAAACCATCCAAACGCCAGATATCTAAAAATTCCTGTTCAGCCTTCAGCGAAATATACGGGCAAGATTTGTTATGAAAATTATGTTAACGGAAAATTTGAATCACTGGTCGATTTCGAACCGTACTATTTGAAAGAATATATGTTTAAAACAAAAAAGCCCTGAAATTCAGGGCTTTAGTTTTAAATATGTTCCTCTTCAGCTTCTTCTACCATTTCTGCCGGTGTATCTCGGCCAATTACCTTAACTTTTTCTTTAAATTGTTTTACTTTTCGGGTGAGCGTTTCCATGGCCAGGTCTGTCGCAATTTCAAATGTATCGCCTTCTTCTTTCACAAAAATCGAACTGCCCGGCATATTAAGTTTTACTTCGATGAGTTTTTTATGTGTATTAATTTTTTCGCCTTTATCTAATCTTAAAAAAACTTCTGAACTGATTATTTTGTCATAAAATGTGTCTAATTTGTTTAATTTTTTTTGGATAAATTCTACTAAAGAACTGTCAGCACTAAATTTTACTGCATTTACCTGAACTTTCATAATTACTAAAATTTTAAGTTGAACACATTGATTTTTTCTAAACTGACCAATCAATTGGTATGATGAAAGTATGGAAAATAAAGTATGAAAGCAAGAAGTTTCTGTTAAAATTTATTAGGTTTTTGACCAATGGTAACACAAAAAAACTTTAATACCTTACAATCAAGATTTAACAATTTTTTAAGTCAACTTAAAAATATTTTTTGATTTAAATTGTTGAAACAATTTAAAATTTATTAATAAAAAAACAATTCTGTACTCTGACAAAATGTCACAAATTCTGCCTTTGGAACAGCCTTTGATATTAAATCTGCATTAACATTAAATCAAACTGAAAAATTATGGTAGCTGAAAAGGGAACAATTTCGATTAACACCGAAAACATCTTTCCGATCATTAAAAAATTTCTTTATTCCGACCACGAAATATTTTTACGTGAGTTGGTTTCAAATGCCGTTGATGCCACCCAAAAAATCAAAAAACTGTCATCTTTAGGCCAATATGAAGGTGAATTGGGTGATACCAAAATCAAAGTTTCGGTTGATAAAGACGCTAAAACTATCACGATTTCTGATAAGGGAATTGGTATGACCACCGAAGAAATCAAAAAATATATCAACCAGATTGCCTATTCGGGAGCAAAAGAATTTGTTGAAAAATACAACTCAGAAACCGACAAAAGTCAGATAATCGGACAATTTGGCCTAGGATTTTACTCTGCTTTCATGGTCGCCAAAGAAGTTGAAATCTTCACCAAGTCGTATCAGGATGCACCCGCGGCCAAATGGAGAAGCGATGGCTCAACAGAATATGAAATAAGCGATTGGGACAAAGCTGAAAGAGGAACAGATATCGTGTTACACGTAAGTGAAGACAACGAGGAGTTCCTTGAAGAATCAAAACTGGAACAAATTCTGACCAAATACGGCAAATTCCTTCCGGTTGAAATCGAATTTAAAGAGAAAGTCATCAATAACCCGTCTCCTATTTGGGTAAAACAGCCTTCCGACCTAAAAGACGAAGATTATCTGGCATTTTACAAAGAGCTTTATCCATATTCCGAAGATCCGTTGTTCTGGATTCACCTTAATGTGGACTATCCGTTTAACCTGACAGGGGTATTGTATTTCCCAAAAATCAAAAACGATTTCCAACTTAACAGAGAAAAAATCCAGCTTTATAGCCGTCAGGTATTTATCACAGACGACGTAAAAGATGTCGTTCCTGAGTTTTTACAGTTGCTGCACGGGGTTATAGATTCGCCGGATATTCCTCTAAACGTATCGAGGAGCTATCTTCAGGCCGACGGAAATGTAAAACGCATCAACTCGCATATCACCAAAAAAGTAGCAGATAAACTGGCCGACCTGTTCAAAGAAGACCGTAAGTCATTTGAAGAAAAATGGGAGTCTATCGGGATGTTTGTAAAATATGGGGTAATAGCCGACGATAAATTTTATGACAGAGCCAAGGATTTTATTCTTTTCAAAAATACAGAAAATCAATACTTTACGATTGATGAGTATAAAGAAAAACTGGAAATAAATCAAAAAGACAAAGATGGCAATACGGTGGCCCTTTATGCCAACGACATCAGCAAACAGGATGCCTTTATAGCCGGAGCTAAAAAACGTGAGTTTGATGTTTTGGTTTTTGACGACGTTCTTGACGCTCATTTTATCAATGCGATTGAAGCCAAAATCGAGAAGTTTCAGTTTAAGCGTGTTGATGCTGATACTTTTGATAAGCTCATTGACAAAGGTTTGAAATCTGAAGTAGTGCTTTCTGAAGATGAGAAAAAGAAAGTGGAGGAAACATTTAAAACCCACGTTGGAAATAACATCGTACAGATCGAGGCACTCCCAATTGATGAATTGCCGGTTAGTATCGTGATGCCTGAATTTATGCGTAGATATACTGACATGAGCAAACTCAATGGTCAGGCGGGGATGTTTGGAAACATGCCGGTAATGTACAATCTGGTAGTAAACGGCAATCACCCACTTATAGGTAAAATAGCCAAAGATGGCGACGAAAATGGCCTGGCTAAACAATTGGTTGACCTTGCACTTCTTTCTCAAGGAATGCTAAGTGGAAGCGAGCTAACCAAATTTATAGAAAGAAGTGTACAAAGTCTTGTATAAGAGGTTAATTATTAAATAGTTTCAGATTTTTACATTTAAAACTAATTTACATTCAAAGCCATAGACTCTAATAAAGTTTATGGCTTTTTTCATTAAAAGTTTGATTATGAATATTCTTTGAATAGTTTTGATATCATAATCCCTTTTTTGATGAATAAAATATTTTATATTTTTCTATTTTCAACTTTTTCGGTTTTTGCACAATCAACAGAATCAAGTAACTCTCCTGTCTATGTATATCAAGGATTCGGATTAGGCACATCCATAGCTGTAGCCATCTCCTGGTCAAGAAATAAATCAATATTCTTTGCCATTCTTCACGGAATTTTCAGCTGGTTTTATGTGGCTTATTATTATTTTAACCGGGAAAAAGAGGAAAACTAATTTCCAGACTTGCTCCATTTCAAAGCTGCACTAAATACGGCTTCTCTGATTGGATTTACATTGAAATAGTCTTTTGTGGGCTGAAGCCCCATATTTTGCCTGTTAATCAGCAAGATAACTGACAAATTTCCTTCGGGAACAACCGCTATGCTGGTCCCTGTAAAGCCGGTATGTCCAAAAGTACCCTCGGGAGCATTACGCATAAAAGCATTTTGGGAGTCCATCATCCAACCCAGGCCATTTTTGAATTGATCTTTAGTCGTAAAAAGGTCAATAGTTTTTTCCGAAATAAACTGCCTTTTACCTGTTTTACCTTTATTTCTCAGCATATCAACCAATATCTGAATATCCCTGATATCGGAAAAAAGTCCGGCAGCACCAGATATTCCCTCACTGGCATACCATGCATTTCCATCATTCACCTCACCTTGCAGCACATATTGTCTCCAGCCATTCCACGATTTGGGATCCAGGCCTTCTATTTTAAATCCAAGCGAGGGATCTTCGACCATACGTTTTTCATAGGGATTTCCGGGAGAAGTAGCCGCTATGAGATATTTAGCTTTAACAGGATTAAAACCTGTGTTTTTCATTTTTAACGGCCCAAATATTTCCGATTTGAGGTATTGATCCAGAGATTTCCCCGAAACATTTTCAATAATTTCTCCTAAAATCGTAAAACCCAAATCAGAATAATGCCGCTCGGCACCCACCGGATATTTTAAAGGAAGATTCTTAATAAATTTAAAAGTTTCCTTTCTTTTGCTTGAAAAATAATACAAAGGATACCAATCGTACATACCCGAGGTGTGGGTGAGCAGATGCCTGATGGTTATATTTGCCTTTTCACCTTCTGAAAAACCAATAACAAACTTACTTACAGGATCTCCTATATTTAATTTTCCCTGATCATAGAGTTTCATTATCGCAGTGGTTGTACCCACTACTTTGGTAAGAGAGGCAATATCAAAGAGATGCTTTAAAGACATCGGTTCCGGATTTTCCGACTTTGAGCCATCAAATTCTTTCAATCTCGCCTGCCCGAAAGCTTTTTCCAAAACCAACTTATTGTCCTTTTTTATTGCTACCACTGCTCCGGGAATTTTACTATTATCAATAAATTGGTTGATAATAGTACTTACTTCTTTATCTAATATCTCAGGATTATTTTTTTGAGCAAAAGATGAAATACCAAACAGCAATAAAAAGATTCGGAATAAATTCATTTAATTGGGTTAATATTGATTTGACCAAATATACTCGATTGGGCCTTTAATCACCAATTTTTGATAACCTCTTTTAACTCCTGAGGCTTAATACTCAGATAATCTTTTGAAAAATAACCAATTGCAATTAATGCAACAAAAAACAAGATGACAACCATCCACTGGGTAGAACTCGTTTTCTGAATCTCCTGACGGTCTTTGAGCTCACAAACTTCGCCCGGGCAATATCTTACCTGTCCTTTGTTAAACAAACCGTAGATTTTGCAACCTATACAAAAGTTAAAGGCAAGCTCGGAAAACATAAAAATCATGCATATCAGACAGGTAATGCCAGTGATCGGTCCATAGGCGTTAAGAAGAACTATGTGAATAAACATAGCAGCTGAAAGCGTAAAACCGATATACCAGGCAAATTTCTTTTGAGCAGCTCCTACATAGATTGGAGTTTGTTTTCTAACAAAAAACCTGGCGATAATGAGTGAAGGCGAATATTTGGGATTAATAAAAATCCTGATAGCCATGTCGGTCATAAATGCTGGGATAAAGTATTTTATCATGATAAAATCCCCGCCGAAAATGATTTTCCAAAAGGAAGTTATCAAAAATAAAAATAATATTCCTGCTGCTCCACGGATTTCTCTTTCGTTCATTACCGGAATGTCATATCCCGCTACAGTTTCACCAAATTGCTTCATACAGATATTTTTTTCTACAAAAGAAAGCTTTGCATTTTTTTCCTATGCAAAAAAGTACATCAGTGGAACAATTTCCTGATAGTTGGAGAAAAAGAAGTCTTTAAACAAATATTAATCAGCAGTTTAATTTAAAGCCTACACCGTGAATATTTTCGATTTTAATTTTCGGGTCGCCTGATAGCATTTTCCTAATACGGGTAACGAAAACATCCATACTACGGCCTAAAAAGTAGTCATCACGGCCCCAAATTGCAGTTAAAATCTCCTCACGCTTAGCGATTTGATTCTTTCTTTCGAGCAAAAACTTCAATACTTCAGCTTCACGATGGGTAAGCTTTTGTATATCACCGTTTATGGTCAGTGTTTGTTGTGAAAAACTAAAATCATAGTCTCCGCAAGAAAACTGGTCGGTGGTGGCGGTAGAATCTGAAACTGCATTTCGTTTTAAAAATACCCTGATTCTTAAAACCAGTTCTTCTATACTGAAAGGTTTGGTAATATAGTCATCGCCCCCTATTTTCAAGCCGGTAATTTTATCTTCCTGAAGTGTTTTAGCGGTTAGAAAAATAATAGGAATCTGAGAATTTTGGGTTCTTATTTTTTCGGCAAGAGAAAAACCGTCCAGTTCAGGCAGGTTTACATCCAGTAGACAAAGGTCAAACTTTTCCTTTTTGAAAGTTTTCCAGGCCTCTTTCCCATCATGAAAATGTAAAATCTCAAAGCCTTCTTCTTCGAGGCTGTCTTTGGTTACAAATCCAAGGTTTGGGTCGTCTTCAACATATAAAATCTTTGCCATAATATTAGTCTGGTTGCGGTATAAAAATTTCAAATTTAGTGCCAACTCCTAACTCACTTGACACCTGGATTTTCCATTTGTGCAGGTTAATGATTTCTTTTACATAGTTAAGGCCTAGTCCAAAGCCCTTTACATTATGCAGGTTGCCTGTAGGTACCCTGTAGAACTTATTATAAATTTTGGCCAAATGCTCTTTTGGAATCCCTATACCTCTATCTTCTATCCATACTACCAGAGCGTGCGACTCATTTCGGGTGCCAATAGTAATAAATGGAGGTTTGGGCGAATATTTTTTTGCGTTATCTATCAAATTCCTGATCACATTCATGAGGTGCATGCGGTCAGCGAGAATAGTAGTTTTAGTGGCAAGTAACTCAAGTTGAAAATTTTCTTCCAACTCTGCCTTCAAACTGTCAGACACTTCAGCGATTATCTCATGCATTTCCTGCAGCTTGATATCCAGCTCCATTTGGCCACGCCCTATTCTGGCGGTAGCCAGCACTGCCTCCACCTGGTTTTTCAGCCGGTTATTTTCTTGTTTTATGATTTGTACATATCGATTTAGCCTCTCGGGCTGATCCAGAATTTTACCCTGACTCAATACATCTGTGGCAATTTTTATGGTAGAAATGGGCGTCTGAAACTCATGAGTCATGTTGTTGATAAAATCACGTTGTACTTCGCTTAGTCTTTTTTGTTTTAAAATCACAAACATAGAATAAGCAAAAAACGCCATCACGACCATTGTAATGATCGAAGAAATCATCCAGAAATCAAGTTTTCCGGTAATATAGCTATCCTGATCAGGGAATTTTACCGCAAAATAATTGAGAAATTGATCAGACTTAGGCATCGCCGCAACGTGATTAACCTCTTCAATCTCATAATTCTTGTTGATATGCCCTCCAAATACGATTTTATCTGTGTCACAGTTATAGATACCATATTCAAAATCGGCGTTGATATTATTTCTCCTGAATTCCTCTTTGAGCAGATGCTCCAGGATTTCCTGTCCGAGCGGCACCCTTAGGTTTACTACGTAATAATCAGAACTAACCTGATCCACAGGATTTTCAAAATTGGAAAGTTTATATGAGGCAGAAATCTGATTGGCCACATTTCGCAAAGAAACCATCACAGTCTGGTGAAATTGCTGACTTTTAAGATCAAAGGCTCTTTTGACCCAATAAATCTGAATGGCGAGAATTCCTGTAATTGCGATAACTCCCAGAATAATTACTAAACGTATGGTACTTCTGCTCAATTTTTACTAGGGTTTAGCTAAGCTTTGGTTGTTTCCGACAAATATAATACACTTTTTTAAGATTTTTTAATATTGATTTTCCCAAATCATTCATTTTGGGTCTGAAAATCATTAGAAATTAGTGTTTTTGCAAAAACTTAAACACTTTTTGATATCAAGCAGAATAATATTTTACACCATGAAAATCCAAAAATTTTGTAATAGTGTCGGCATGAACTCCCCATCCTACGTTTAGAAATTGATTTTCTTCTATTTCAACACCCTCTTTTTTTATTTTTGGAGAAAAGCCCAAAGGCAAATGCCGGGTTTGAGATTGAAGAGCCCAAATATTTCCATATCTGTCAAAAGTTGGCCCTCCACTTTGACCACGTAATCCCGGAGAACTGGTTTCAAGCCATTTGTATTCAAACTTCCCATCAGGGCTATTGCCTGAAAGGACATTCCGGGTCATTATGCCTTCCATCGGAAACATCGGAATTGGAAAAATCGACTGATCATAGACAAAACTCCGCATTGATTCATTAAAATTAACTGCAACATCATAAAAAGGGAAACCTAGCTTGCATAAAGAGGTACCGGGAATTACGTTTTCAGGTCTGATAAATCTGGGATAGTTTTTAACCAATCCTGAATTGAAATTTTCGATTTTCCCAACAGCCAAATCATTGTCTTTCAAAATATGAAAATTATTAACTTTATGATTGTCAGCACCAAACCAAAGTGAATGTTGCAAAATCCATTTTGGGTTAGGAGACAGGGTCGTCTGCGTTTTTTGATTCAAATATTCCTGATACTGAGCCACATGCTGTTGGTGGGCCATCATACCATTAAGCATATGTGCGGCTGTAATAAACCAGCCATCTTCATTAATAATTACAAATGCACCCACACCACTTTCAAGCGTACCGTCCATCAATTTTGAAGAAATCAAAACTGGAAATGTGTATTTTGAGGCAAGTTTATAAGCTTCTGAAAACATTTTTTTGCGGCAAACTGCGTCCGGCATTTAGCTTTCAGCACTTTTTGTTTTAATAATTTCTAAAATTCAGACTTTCAGTGATCAAAATTTTCCTTTCTTTTGCGTAAAATCACCTAAAATAGAAAGAGCCAATGATTGATTGGTTTAAGAATAATCCAAAAAAACATTAAAAAACCCGCTCCCCTCCTATCCAGGTCTGTAAAACCTTGGTAGCTCTGATTTTTGAAAGTTCAACATTCATAATATCCTGATCCAGCACTACAAAATCGGCCTTTTTCCCAGGCTCAAGACTTCCTCTCTCTTTTTCTTCAAAATTGGCATAAGCACTCCAAATGGTCATTGCTTTCAAAGCCTCTTTTCTTGAAATGGCATTTTGGGTTTGATATCCACCATCGGGCCAGTTTTTTGCATCCTGACGGGCAACAGCAGCATGAAAACCAAAGAGGGGATTGATATACTCAACCGGAAAATCGCTGCCGTTAGGTAAAATCCCATTTTGTTTCATCAAATCATTGTAAGCATAACCATGCTTCTCACGCTCAGCACCCAATCTTTTTCCGGCCCAGTACATATCAGACGTGCCGTGGGTAGCCTGAATGGAAGGTATTACCGAATATTTGGAGAATTTCGGTACGTCGGCAGGGTTTACCACCTGGGCATGTTCGATTCGCCAGCGTCGGTTGTTTTTTTGCTTTAAATATTTCCCGTACAAATCCAGTACCAGACGGTTGGCCGAATCACCAATGCAATGTGTATTAGCCTGGTAATCTGACTTATAAATCTGTTCAAAAAACTTATCCATCTCGTTTTTACTGGTAAGTAAAAAACCATAATTCCCCGGATCATCGCTGTAAGGCTTTAACAAACAAGCTCCTCTTGAACCCAAGGCCCCGTCGGCATAAATTTTAAAAGATCTTACGTTGATTCTATCGGTTTTGATGATACCTCTTTTGGTGAAATAATCAAGATTTCTTAGACCTACCGATACCATCACATAATCTCTGATTTTAAGTGAACCATCATCATGCATCTTCATCAAAAGTTCTATATCTTCCTGAGTGGCACCCGCTTCAGACACTGTGGTCAATCCTACCTTTAAGCATTCTTTTTGAGCTTCAAGAATCATTTTCCGCTTCTGCGATTCGGTTTCCACTGGCAAAACCCGTTTCAACAGCCCCATTGCATTGTCAATCAATATTCCTGTAAGTTGACCATCCAAAACCTCGATAGCACCGCCAGCTACTTTCGATGCGGGTGAAATCCTGGCCAGTTGCAGAGCCCTGGCATTGGCCAATAGTGCATGCCCATCAATTCGGGTGAGCATTACAGGAACATCAAGAAAAAGCTCATCCAGTGTTTCTTTATTTGGAAATTCTTTGATTTTCCAGTCGTTTTGATCCCAGCCACGACCAATAATCCATTCATTATCAGGGTTATTTTTTCTGAAAACTTTCAGTCTCTCCAAAATCTCCTCAAAAGATTCAGCACCCACCAAATCACATTGAGCGAGCATTTCGCCCAAACCAATAAAATGAGAATGTGGATCATAAAAACCCGGGAACACCGCTTTCCCTCCCAAATCAAGAGTCTTTTTGGGTAAATATTTTTTTAATAAAATATTCTGACCTGCGACCTCGATGATTTTTCCATTATCCACTACAAAAGCGGTTTCGACTTTGAATGCAGCATTTACAGTATAAACTTTTGCATGGGTAATCATTAAATCTACCGACCGTTTTTGAGCAAAAAGTCCATGACCAAAAAGTAATAAGAAGAATGACACTAATATTTTCATATATGGGCAAATTCTGTATCTATTAATTCTAAATGCTTTCAAAATACATTTTTTGATTTTTATGCAAAATATAGTGTCTATCGGAAAAGAAAAAGGGTTGTTTCGAAAATGATTCAATTATCAACCGAAACAACCCTCTATTCAAAATATCAAAACCTCACATTACTCCCATTTTTCCCATCTGATAGTCCCGCATGGCCTGCATGATCTCGGTAGTGGTATTCATCACAAATGGCCCCTGGGCCACCATTGGCTCGTTTATCGGACTACCTGTACCAAAAATCAGCCTTGTGTTTTCATCAGCAAATAATTCAATGCTTTCTCCTTCCATGCCAAACTGTATAAGCTGGGTTCCGATTACTAATCTGGAATTAATTTTCACTTCGCCGTTAAGCACATATAAAAGTATATTTTTATCTGGGGAAACCTTTAAATTCAAACTTCCCCCTTTTTGCATGTTAATATTCAGAAATTCCAGGCCAGTCACCGAATTGGCCACGCCTTTTTGACCTTGGAATTCACCTGAAATAACCGAAACCTCCACTTTATTATCCTTTGATTTTACTACAGGAATTTCGCTTTTTTGAAAACCCTGATAGGTGGGTGCGATCATCTTTTTAGCAGCCGGCAAGTTCATCCAAAGTTGAATAATCTCCATTGGTCCGCCATTTTCACGCTGATAAGCTGAAAGATTTTCCGAATGAACAATCCCTCTTCCGGCTGTCATCCATTGAACCCCTCCATCTTTAATCACGCTTTTAAAACCCTGACTATCGGCATGTTCGATTTCACCTTCAAAAATAAAGGTCAGCGTTTCGAAGCCTCGATGCGGATGCGGCCCAAAGGGAAGGCCCTGATTGTAAGGCTGAAAAAAATGTGGCCCATGATGATGCAATAACAAAAACGGGCTGATTTGGTCAAGGCCAGTATCAGGCAATGGCTGGTACATTTTATGTTCACCTACACGCTGGGCGGTGGTTGAACTTATACGTTTTATTTCTCTTAACATGATTTTCCTTTATTAATATAAAAAAGACATTGGAACTTCAATGAGCAAAAGGGAAGCACTTTGATCTGCAGCAATTGAAATCTCTTTTGTATCCCAAACACCCATACTGTCTCTTGTGTTCAATTTCTCTTCTCCCAAACTTACTTTTCCCTCCAGAACAAACAACCAAAGACCATTACCTTCTTTTTTTATTTCGTAGTTAAGCTGTTTTCCTTCTTCCAAATCGGTCAATGAAAACCAGGCGTCCTGATTTATCTTAACTCCGGAATCTTTGCTTTCTTTAGGTGAAACTACCGTCTGCCAATTATTTTTTCTCTCAGAAATATCAAACAATTGTTGGCCATAGGAAGGTTTGAGGCCTTTTTTATCTGGGAAAACCCATATTTGCAGAAATTTTACAGGCTCTTTTGAGCTATGATTTTTTTCTGAGTGCGTTACACCGGTGCCCGCTGACATAATCTGAACTTCTCCATTTCTGATTACAGTTGTATTCCCCATACTGTCACCATGCTCCAGGGCTCCTTCCAAAGGAATAGAGACTATCTCCATGTTATCATGTGGATGCTTTCCAAATCCCATTCCGGGAGCCACAAAATCATCATTAAATACCCTAAGAGCCCCAAAATTAACCTGATCGGGATTATAATAATTTGCAAAACTAAAGGTATGATATGATTTCAACCAGCCATGATTGGCATAGCCCCTTTCTTCTGATTTAATTATTCTTGGTTTCATTTTATACTTTTGTATTTAATGTTACTACATTTATGATAAAAAAATAGTTCATTTTTTCCTTGAAATATTTTTTCATGAAAGAACAAATTAATATTATTGTGCATTGGATTGGAATCAATAAAAGTTTTGAAAATTTTCAAAAATGAAAAGCAACGATTGACCCAAATAAATCATCTGTAAGTTAAACCTAAAAAAACAAAAAAATGAAGAAAGTATTTTTTAGCATCTTGTTCCTTATGGTAAGCGTAATGGCCTGGTCTAATGATGAATTTGCCACACCCGAACTTGACCAAAATTTTACAAAACTTAATCAGTTGGAAAGCTATGTAAACAACCATCCCGGTGCTACAATCGAAACGCTTAAAAGCGAAAACAACGAACTGATTCAAAATTTGGCTCTTGAAGAATCGTCAATTAGTGCTGCAAATGTGGCCGGAGATATGCCGATTGTTGGAGGTTTCTGGTGGGGATGTTGCCTTGGCGTAATCGGATTATTACTGGTGTATTTTATTACTGACAACGACAAAGATCAGGTAAAATCGGCTCTTTGGGGATGTCTTATCGCCACACTATTGTGGGGTTTGGGCGGTGTTTGGAACCCATTCAGTTGGTAAGATTTAAAAATATCCTAAGGAGAGTCTCTGAATGATTTCGGAGACTCTTTTTTTTATTCAACATTTTCCGTATTAAGAAAAAAGTAGAAATCTTGATTAGCAATTGAAAATTTGTAAATTGCATCTGCTAACACATTTTGATAAAACCATGGAAAAAAAATTATTTAGAACTCATGGAGCAGAAGCCATGCTATTAGGCATTTGTGGTGGATTAGGAAAGTATTTTGAAATTGATGCAACCATAGTAAGAGTAGCCTTCGCTCTGATTACCTTTTTTAGTTTTGGATCGTTGGTGGTGGTTTATTTTGTTTTGGCTCTGATTATTCCCAAAGAGCCAAATGCTCAAAACCCAAATTCACAAAGTCCAACCCAATAAACTTTTTAAATAAACTTCAATCTAGCCGAACAATTTCTTAATTTTGCAGCCTAATTTTAAGAAATTTATGTTGAGAACACATACTTGTGGTGAGCTAAGGATTGAAAATTTGAATCAAAAAGCCGAATTGTGCGGATGGGTACAGCGTATTCGCGACAAGGGAGGTATGATTTGGATTGACCTTCGTGACCGTTATGGAATCACTCAGTTAATATTTGAAGAAGGAAAGACTTCACCTGAAATATTGGAGACAGCCAGAACACTTGGAAGGGAATTTGTTATTAAAGCTACCGGTGTGGTTGTAGAAAGACTTTCAAAAAATGATAAAATCGAGACCGGTGATATAGAGCTTAAGGTTGAAAAAATTGAAATTCTGAATCCAGCGAAGTTACCTCCATTTTTGATTGAAGATGACACTGATGGCGGCGATGAACTTAGGATGAAATATCGCTATCTTGACCTAAGAAGAAATTCTGTAAGACAAAACCTCCTTTTAAGACATAAGGTGGCTCAACAAACCAGAATCTACATGGATTCTCAGAATTTTGTTGAGGTAGAAACTCCTGTTTTAATAAAATCAACTCCGGAAGGTGCCCGGGACTTTGTGGTACCCAGCCGTATGAATCCCGGGGAATTTTATGCTTTGCCACAATCGCCACAAACTTTCAAGCAATTGCTAATGGTTTCGGGATTTGACCGTTATTATCAGATTGTTAAGTGTTTTCGTGACGAAGATCTTCGTGCCGACCGTCAGCCTGAATTTACCCAGATTGACTGTGAAATGTCATTTGTGGAGCAGGAAGATGTACTAAACATGTTTGAAGGACTGGTTAGACACCTTTTCAAAACTGTCAAAAATATCGACTTGCAGGAAGTTCCGAGAATGACTTATGCTGATGCCATGAAGTATTATGGCTCCGATAAACCCGACACCCGATTTGAGATGAAGTTTGTTGAGCTAAATCATCTTGTTCAGGGAAAAGGATTTCAGGTATTTGATGATGCTGAATTGGTTGTAGGAATAAATGCCACTGGATGTGCGGAGTACACACGCAAGCAAGTGGATGAACTTACAGAATGGATAAAAAGACCTCAAATAGGTGCCAAGGGGCTGGTATATATCAGATATAATACTGATGGCACAGTGAAATCTTCTGTTGATAAATTTTACACGGAAGATGATTTGAAAGCCATTGCGGCAGCATTCGATGCAAAGCCGGGTGATTTGATTTTAGTTTTATCAGGAAAAGCTGATAAAGCAAGAAAACAGCTGAACGAACTCAGACTTGAAATGGGGAGCAGGTTAGGACTGCGAAATCCATTTGACTATAAAGTACTATGGGTGATAGACTTCCCTCTTTTGGAATTTGGAGAAGAAGAAAACCGTTGGTTTGCCATGCACCATCCATTTACGTCTCCCAAGCCTGAAGATATTCCGTTATTGGATAGTGACTTAGGTAATGTAAGGGCTAACGCCTACGATATGGTTATAAACGGCACAGAAGTGGGCGGTGGATCAGTAAGGATTTTCCAGAGACCATTACAAAAGAGAATGTTTGAAATACTTGGATTTACTGACGAAGAAGCCAAAAAACAGTTTGGATTCCTGATGGATGCATTTGAATTTGGTGCCCCTCCTCATGCCGGTTTGGCTTTTGGTTTTGATCGGTTGGTTTCATTGTTTGGAGGTGCTGAGTCTATCAGAGACTTTATTGCATTCCCCAAAAATAACAGTGGTCGGGATGTAATGATAGATTCCCCCTCAAGTATTTCTGATTTACAGCTAAAAGAATTGAGTATAGATGTTAAGATTTAAAAATTAATTAAAAAGATAAGAAAAGAGGTCATTTTTGTCCTCTTTTTTTTATCAATATGCATACACTATTTGAGAAATATCCTCAAAAAATATTTCTTAAATAAAAACACTACTGTTAATCCTAAGAAAATTCCTAGGGCGTCTGCAAAAATATCGGCATATTCAAAGCCCCTATGAAAATCAATAGGAAGGTTTTTTTGTACAATTTCAATAAAAATTGCATAAAAAAGTAATAGAAAGAGTGTTTTCAGGTAGTTTTTAAGATATAAATACCATAAAAATGCCATCGCTCCGAAGGCAAGGAAATGGGCAGTCTTATCATCTGTACCTGTATCGGGAATTTGTTTTGATGGAATAAAACACAAAACACCGATAATAATTGTAGTTAACAAGGACGCAGCAATATTATTTTCAAGAAATAAAATAAGCTTTTTTATCATTTTATAGATATGTAATAGGTTCCATCAGAAAACAACACGAATTTATTGGCTCCGGATTTATTAATAATTGAATTTCGAGTTTCATTTCCATCATAAAATGGGATATTTAGCAAAATCGTTCCACTTCCTACATTCGAAATGCTCCAGGTTTTGCCGGTCCGGGTGCTTGCTGGTGGCAAAGTATAAGTTGCGTTTCCACCTTTATGAATGTAAATTTCAATAGCATCAACCAAAGTGGCATCTGTATTAGTTATTTGAAAACTCCTGACCTGGTCAGCAAGATTACTTTTACTCACTTCACCATCTGCATTTACAACAAGAATACTTGTTGGAGAGGCGGTGGTAGCCAGTCCTTTTACTTTTAAAGGATTAGAAACGGCGTCAATTGTAAGTGCGTGCGTAACATCCTGAGTACCAATTCCGACTTTTCCACCAAAAAAATTATTTAAAATCGCAGGTTTGATAAAAATCCCCCATCCTTTGGTAATCATACTGGTGTTTACACCTCTGAAATCCTCAAATCTTATCCCATAAAAATTATCAATTAGTGCTGGATTCCCTGAGGTTTGATCAGTAAAAAAACGAAGGTTTAGTAAGTCAAATTCTGTATTGCGATAATTTCTTCCATTATGACCAAAAGTTCCTGAAAGTTTTAAGACAGCGGCTTTTGAGAGTGTACCTCCATCCCGAAAACCTACCGAATCACTTATTCCTCTAAAAAAATTAAACTCAGCAGTACTGGTGTGCACATCGGTAAAGTTGGTATTGGGCTTAAAGTTGGCATAGTGGTTAGCAACAAAAACATTATGAGCCTCCTGAGTGTCGGCCGCTTGTCCAACTGTGGTGGTGTCATTAACTCCAAGTGGTTCATTGATACTAACATACATCCCTCGGTTGTTGATAGAGCGATATTTGTCAGTGACCATAAATTTGCTATTGTAGGGCGAATTGAAAGCGTGGGAAACGGCTACCCCTCCATAACGCCAAATCACAGTGGAGTCATCATGATTAAAAATCTGAGTAGTATCTTTTTTCCAATTAGAATTCTGCCCAATCAGATTTAAGCTGACCAAAAAAACAGACAGAAATGTAAAAAATACTTTCATTACTTTTATCAAATCAGACCTAAAACTAATCTTTTATCCAAATTTAGACAAATATTAAGCAAAAATGCACCTGTTTTTAATTATCTGGTAATCCAGCTAAATTCATATTCCAGCTCGGGTATTTTGGTTCTCTCAGCGATTCTTTTCAATCTGTCAGGAAGAGCAATTACATAATCGCGGGCTTTTTCGGCAGCACTATTTAGCTCTGTAATATTCTCAATTTTCCATTCTTTTAACAAATCTTCAAGAATCTGAATATAATCTAAGGTCGTGTAAACACCCAGTCTTTGGGCAGAATCAGAAAAATGAGAAAAAACTGAACCGATTTTTTGACCGGTTTCTCTTAGAAAATGTGCAGGCATCACAATTTTCTTTTTCATCATATCCTCAAATGCAAGCATCATTTCACTTGGATCAACTTCAAAAATCTTTGCAATAAATGTCTTGTACGCCTTTGCGTGACGCATTTCGTCAGAAGCTATCACACCGCAAATTTTTGACAAATGAGGATTCCCAAACTTCTTTGCCAGGGTGGCAGTCCTCCGGTGCGAAATATTGGTGGCGAGTTCTTGAAATGAGGTATAAACAAAATTTCGGTATGGATCAGTATCAGTGCCTATATCAAACCCATCAGCAATGAGCCACTGGGTTGACACTTCCATTTCCCGCATATTTACACGACCCGAGAGATACAAATATTTATTTAACAAATCGCCATGACGATTTTCCTCAGCAGTCCACCATCTGTTCCATTTAACCCAGCTGGTATCCTTTTGTTCTACCTGATTGACACCAATCATGTTCATCAACCATGACTCATAGGTAGGGAGTGCCTCTTCGGTGATGGTGTCGCCGACCAGTACCGCTATGTAATCGTAAGGTAGCTCCCGGCAAGCTTCCTGCAAGAGCTTAACTTCTGACCCAAAGTCTCCTTTTGAGGCATCCGGCAGAAAGTCAGAAGGCTGCCAATTGGTTTCAATCGGATTTAAAAATTCTTCAATAAGGCTGTCCATTTCCTTTCCGATGTGGTTCATCACCTCGATTCTTGTTTTAAGCAATTCCATCAACAATCAATTTTAAAGAACAAAATTACTTTAAATTGTACGTAGTACCTAAGCAAATATGCCTTTTTGAATACCCAAAATTTAAGTGTATTTATAAAAAAACGTAACTTTGCGAAAAAAGAAGAAAATGAAAAAAATATTAGACTACATCCTGAGTGTCGTTTATGTGGTCTGGTTTGGGTTAATTCTGGTAATATTCCATGGTATTCAAGTGTTTGCTTATAATGTTTTCGGCCAAAAAGCACATCAAAAAACAGTAGAATGGATGAATTTCCTGATTGTATATGGTTGGTATCTTACAGGCTCCAGCGTTAGTTTCAGTGAAAGTCATAAATTAAATGAGGGTACCTCGAAAATATTCATTGCCAATCACCAAAGTATGTTTGATATACCGGGAATCATCTGGTTTTTAAGAAAACAAACTCCTCTTTTCATATCAAAAAAGGAATTATCCAAAGGTATTCCAAGTATTTCTTATAATCTGCGTGCCGGTAAAGCCGCTCTTATTGACCGAAATGACCCAAAGCAGGCTATTGCCGAAATCATTCGTTTTGCCAATTATGTTAAAGAAAAAAAGTTTTCTGCGGTGATTTTCCCGGAAGGTACCCGTTCAAGAACAGGTAAACTTAAACCTTTCGCAGTAGGTGGTGTGGCAACTCTGATTAAAAAAATTCCGGATGCGGAAATTGTACCAATTGCCATAAAAAATACCGGAAAATTTAACCCTACAGGCATTTTTCCTTTGCGAAGTTTCGTTTCTATGTCATGGACAACACTTGCCCCCATCGACTCAAAAGGAAAAACAGCTGAAGAAATCACAAAAGAGGCTGAAATTGCCATTAAAGCATTTTTGGGTCAATAAAATGGAAAAAGGAGGTTAATATTTCGAAAAAGTAATATTTAAATTATATTTTCTGTAATTAGCATTAGAATTTCGGTTTGATATTTGAAATGAAATAAGTGTTGTTGTAAAAAAAAAATACATTTTGGGAATAATTAAATATATTTCAGAAAAAACAAACCAAAAACAGCTTTCATAATGGTTGCCAAAGATTTATTGAGTACTGACGTTCCGATTTTAAGGCCTTCTGACAATGTGGACAGGGCTTTGCAGCTCATGTCAGACTTTAAATATTCACAATTACCTTTGGTAGAAAATAAAATATATTCGGGAATCTTGACTGAAGACCATTTGCTCAATTACGATTTCGACACCTTACTTGAGGAAATTGAGCCCGTAGATTTTCAAATCAATATTGACGAAAATTTCCCGCTCGTCGAAGTTATTAAATCTTTCCGAAACGAAAATATTGAATTTCTTCCGGTTCAAAGCAAAGGCGAATTTCTGGGAATAATTGAGCGAAAAACAGCTTTTCAGAGCCTGGTTGATAAAATGGTTCTGTCTGAAAGCGGCGGATTGATAGAAATAAAAACCAAAGACGGAGATTATCAGTTGTCAGACATTTCCAGGATTATTGAACAGGAATCCGGAAAAATCATGAGTATGTTTTTAAGTCATGATATCCTAAACAATCTGCTGATTACCCTCAAAATTGACGTTTCTCAGATCAGCCCGATTGTGAGCTCTTTGGAAAGACACGGTTATGAAATAAGCTCCTATTATGCATCTGAGCCTGTTACTAATCTTGAAAAAGATAGGTATGATTTATTAATGAAATATTTGAGCATCTGATTATTCCTGAAAATTGCTCTCCTTCTCCCATTTTTACTGAAAAACAATACTAAAATGAAGTTTCTGATACATGGTAGAATTTTTAAAATTGAATCGGTGGATTCGATCCAGGAAATCTTCAATGAAATAGAATCAAGGCAAATCGATTACAGTGTTTCTGATTCTTTTGCAGAGATTCTGATAGAAAATCAAATAAATTTCGATAAAAACAGGACATTCAACAGTGATTCTGATCTCGAAAGCTACGATATGGCTCTTAGTTTAGGAGGCGATGGTTCTTTTCTGGAAACCCTGGGATTGGTGGCAAAATTTGAAATACCCGTTTTGGGAATCAATTTTGGAAGGCTTGGATTTTTAACTGACATACAACCTCAACACATCGGAGAAACGATTGACAAAATCCTTCTGAAAGATTACACGATTGACGAACGCATAATGATCAACGCCAGGGCTGATTCCGAAATATTTGAATCAGGCATGAATTTTGCACTCAACGAAATAGCTATTGCAAAGACCGACACATCGTCGATGATAGTTATCAATACTTACATTGACGGAGAGTTTCTAAATAGCTACTGGGCAGATGGTATCATGGTAGCAACCCCCACGGGTTCTACAGGTTATAATCTGAGTTGTGGAGGTCCTTTGATGGTGCCACAATCTGATAATTTCGTGATTACACCCATTTGTCCTCATAATTTATTTGTAAGACCCATAATTGTTTCCAGCAAGAGTCAGATTACTTTTAGTGTCGAAAGCCGAAGTAAAAATTTCCTACTCTCAATGGATTCCAGAGCTAAAATTGTAGGCGATGAAATAGGTGAAATAGTGGTGAGTTTGGAAAAATTCAGAGCTAAACTTGTAAAAATTAAGGGTAACGATTTTCTTTCAACCCTCCGAAAAAAACTCAGATGGGGAGAGGATATCAGGAACAGAATTTAGAAATAATTTCAATAAAAGGATTAGAAATTTCGTTTCAATCCAAATCGAAAAAACTAGGAGCGTAAAATGATCATTTCGGTAAAAAAAACAATCGGTCTAACTTTTATCATGTCCGGCTTAATTTTGGCTCAATCTTTCGGCCAGAAAAAAGAGGGTATTTTTAGCAGAAAAAAGATTGTTAATCAATATTCTACTGTAGGTATTGGAGGTGGTTCATCTCATTATTTTGGAGATTTAGCTCCCCTGGAATTTGCGTATTACGGGTTATATACCAATGTAAGATGGAACGGAACCATCAATTATACAAGGCATTTAAACGAAAACATTGCTGCGAGAGCATCCTTTACCTACGCCAGGATATTTGGTGATGATTATACTTTTTCAAAAAATAACATTTCTAATGCTACACTAGCGGCTCACAATATCAGGAATTTACATTTCAGGAATGACCTTCAGGAATTTGTATTATCTGGTATTTATAATTTACTTCCTCAATACGGGAAAGGTGCCAAAGGGCGAAGTAAAATAATGCCATACATTTCTGCTGGAATTGGGATTTACGGACACAATCCCAAAGCGATTAACAGAGTTGATACAATTGATTTGTACCAAGGAGATCCTCAATGGGTCAAACTAAAACCGTTTTATACTTCCGGTCAAAATATGCCAGCTTCTACAGTGAAGAATTATTCTTTAGTTCAATTTGTTGCTCCAATTGCCGTGGGATTTAGGGCAAAAATATCTAAAAGCTGGGACTTAACTGTTGAAGCTGGCTACAGGTGGACTCCTACAGATTTTTTAGATGATGTTGGAAATACTTCATATCCAGATTTAACTAATTTACCGAATTATTCTGCCCTTAATGCTCATCTAATGTCTTATAGGGCTGATGAAGACTTCTTATCGGGAAATCCGAAATATCGAGGAAATAATAGGATATCAGAATACTTAAATGCTGTTCCAGTTGTATTGCCTTCACAAACTGTTCCAACTGGCTCTTCTCCAAGTACAAATGCTAAAAGTTTTTATGATCCCAATAGTCCCTCTTCATTAAGAGGAGCAAAGGGCTCCGACAGCTACCTTTTATTTCAGGTTACACTCAATTATGTTTTGAGCAACAATATCAAATGCCCTGTTATAAGATGATTTGAGTTTTACCCAATTTTTATATTCAAATAAAATATCGGAACTTTGCGGTTCGTTTGAATGGGTATGACAAAAAAAACGTGTCTGAGTTTTCTCTCAATTGTATTATTTCCTGTTTTGGTTTTTTCACAAAAGATCGAAGTAGGTGCGGGTACTGGACCTACGTATTATAAAGGTGACCTCCAACCCACATTCAGGGTATTTAATCCTTCTGTTGGGACAAATATTTTCGCCAGATATAACTTCAAAAAAGCTATTTCTTTCAAAGCCAACGGTTTTATTGGCAGGGTGACAGGAAATGATAAAAAATCAGGTGATTTGTTTTTAAAACAAAGAGGTTTTAAATTTTTTACTGACATTTTTGATTATGATGCTCAGATTGAATATAACTTCTTAAATTTCAGAACGCATAACGGCAGATATGAACACAAATCTACACCCTATTTATTTGCCGGTTTTGGTAATTACTCCCCATTAAGCGGAAGTAATTATGGCATCGATACATCCTCTCACAGAAGCTTTTCAGGGCTCTATGCTTTTTTTAAAGTCCCTTTAGGAATTGGATACAAAACCATAGTAAAAGGAAAATGGAATTTTGGAATTGAATTTAAGGCAAATTTCCCAATTGTTATTCCCTTCGGAGATTTAAAGACTACTGACATAGATTTTGACATAGACCTTCTTACATCCCATAAAATTGGACCTGATCCCAGCATTTATTATAAAAAATCAAAAGAACCTGATGAGATTTTTCAATACGCCAACACCCCACAGAGGGACAAATACTTTTATATCTCATTTTCTGTGAGTTATTTGTTTTACAAAGTGCATTGCCCTCCCGGCAGATAGTATATTTAGCCTCTTCATAACATTCAAAAAAACAATATTTTACGATTTTGTTTTATTAATTTCTTTAAGCCTTAAAATTTTGTATTTTTGCACTCCTTTTTGAAAGATTTATTTTGATTGAATCAATAGACAAAAACAATTTACCCAGGCATATCGCCGTTATTATGGATGGTAACGGCAGATGGGCAAAAAAACAAGGTGCCATGCGTATCTTTGGTCATCATCATGGTATTACTGCTGTGAGAGATACCGTGAAGGCATGTGGTGAGCTTGGGGTGGGTTACCTGACCCTTTATACATTTTCGACTGAAAACTGGAGTCGTCCGAAAGCCGAAGTGGATGGCATCATGAACCTTTTAGTGAAAACCATTACAGATGAAGTACCCGAATTGCATAAAAGCAATGTAAGACTGAAGTGTATTGGCGACTTGTCACAACTACCCAAGAATGCCCGGGAAAGTATGATCAAAGGGATTGAGGACACTAAAAACAATACCGGGTTGGTACTTACTTTGGCATTGAGTTATAGTGGTAAATGGGATATCATTCAGGCTGTAAAGAAAATTGCAGAGGAAGTCAAAACTCAGAATTTGGAAATTGATCAGATCAACGAGGCGATGTTTGGAAACTATCTTTCCACTTCACCTGACCCTGAGGTTGACTTGCTCATCAGAACCGGAGGTGATCACCGCATCAGCAATTACCTCCTCTGGCAGTCAGCGTATGCCGAACTATTATTTTTGGATGATATATTTTGGCCGGATTTCAGAAAACAACATCTCTTTGAGGCAGTACTTAGCTACCAGCACAGAGAACGAAGATTTGGTAAAACCGGCGAACAGATTAAAGAAAAACAGATTAAATGATTAACTCTATCAGACTATTATTAATAATTGGAATTTTAACCATAAGCAACCACATTGCTTTTTCTCAAAAAATCGGAGTTGGAGGAAGCCGAAACCGGCCAGTTGTAGTAGCTGAGAACCCGGTTGACTACGCTGCTCCAAAGGAATATATCATTGGTGGAATCACCGTTTCAGGTGTTAAATTCCTCGATCCGAATACTTTGATTTCTGTTTCAGGACTCAATGTTAACGATGTAATTACTATTCCGGGAGAGAAAATTTCGACTGCCATAAAACGTCTCATGGACCAGGGTATCCTGGAGGACATTTCCATTGACATCACCAAAATAGAAGGGAAGACCGTTTTTCTTGACCTCAATCTAAGAGAAAGACCCAGGTTAAGCAAAATTATTTTAAAAGGAATCAGAAAAGGGGAACAGGAGACCGTTGAAGATAAAATAAAAACCTACAAAGGAAAAGTTATCACTGAGGCAATGGTTAAAAACCTTCAGGGAGTAATAAAAAAACACTTTCTGGATAAAGGATTTTACAATTGCACAGTTCAGGCACAGCAAATCACCGACTCTCTCAGAGCCAATAACGCTGCATTAATTTTTAATATTTCGAAAAAGAAAAAGGTTAAAATCAATGATATTCAACTCAATGGCATAGAAGAAATGCCCGAATGGAAACTTCTCTCAAAAATGAAAGGAACCAAGGAAAGAGCACCTTTGCGAATATTTACTCCATCGAAATTTGTGGCTAAAAAATACAAAGAAGACAAAGAGAAGCTTGTTGATTTCCTAAACAAAAACGGATACCGTAACGCCCAGATTAACAGAGACTCCATGTATAAATATGATGACAGGAGTATCAATATCGTACTGGATGTAACTGAAGGAAAAAGATTTTATTACAGAAATATAACCTGGACTGGAAACTACTTGAGAAACGCAGACACCCTGGCAATGATTTTAGACATCAAAAAAGGGGACGTTTACAATCCTGAAGAATTGGAGAAAAAGATCAATGGTAAGCCTCAGAATGACATCAGTTCATACTATATGGACGATGGTTACCTATATTTTAGCTGTCAACCTATCGAAATAGCTATTGATGGAGACTCCATTGATATCGAAATGCGTATCAATGAAGGAAAGCAAGCCACTATCAGTAAGATTATCCTTAATGGCAATACTAAAACCAGTGACCATGTAGTTTTCAGAGAAATCCTTACCAAACCCGGTCAAAAATTCTCCAAAACTGATCTGGTTGAAACAGTACAAATATTATCAAAGCTGGGATATTTTGACCCTCAGAAAATTGAACCAAAGCCTATCCCTCAAGCGGATGGTACTGTTAATATTGAATACAATGTTGAAGAAAAATCAAATGACAACATTGAACTATCAGGGGGCTGGAGTGGTATTCAGGGTATCATTGGTACCTTCGGAATCGTATTTAACAATTTTGCTATCAGAAAAATATTTGATTTAAAAGAATACAGGCCACTTCCTAAAGGCGATGGTCAACGGTTCGCGATCCGGGTGCAGGCCAACGGTGGTTTCCAAAACTATTCCATTTCATTTACAGAGCCATGGTTAGGAGGGAAAAAACCAAACTCCTTCTCAGTGAGTCTTTTCCACTCAGTACAAGACTACAGCAAAATTGCTGAGAGGATGAACAGGTATTACTCCAGCTCCGCATATGGGAACTATTATGGAAGTATGTATAATTCTGCACTTTACCAGGGATTTTTCAGAAATACCGGTGGATCCATCACCTATGGTAAAAGGTTAAACTGGCCAGACCGTAATTTCAACCTTAGTTCAGCTCTTTCTTATCAATATTATGACGTTTCAAAAAGTATCTTATTGAGTAATTTTCAAAACGGTCAGGCACATGATATTACGCTTGGTTTGAATATTTCCAGATACAATCTTGACAATCCGCAATTTACTAGAAATGGCTCTAATATATCCTTAAATGCTACGTTTAACCCTCCATATTCATTGTTTGGGCAACAAACCGGCTCTAAATTATGGATAGAAGGTCATAAATGGATGTTTGATGCTGACTGGTATGCCCCATTGGTAGGAAAATTTATCCTTCATGCCAAAGGCAATATGGGCTTCCTCGGAAAATATAATCAATCTAAAGGCTACAGTCCTTTTGGAAGGTATGTACTGGGTGGTGCCGGTATGGGACTCCAGAACTCTAACAGCATCGGTGTTGAACTGATAGGTATGAGAGGATATGACGAAGGCATTGTTTATGAACCTACCTACGAAGAAAAACTTAAGACCCAGACAGCCAATGTTTATTCAAGGACCGGTGGTATTATTTACAGCAAATATGCTCTTGAGGTAAGATATCCTGTTTCTCTCAACCCTCAGGCGACTATATTTGCTCTGGCTTTTGCTGAAGCCGGTAATAGCTGGGGTAGCTACAAAGACTTTAATCCGTTTAAATTGCGTAGATCGGCTGGTATAGGTGCAAGAATATTCATGGCAGCGTTTGGTTTGTTGGGTATTGACTATGGCTATGGTTTTGACCCAATTCCGGGATTACCTAACAAAGGAAGAAAAAGTTTTACGTTTAGTATAGGGCAACAAATCAGATAGGACGAATTGTTAATTGCTTGTTAAATAATGAAATCTATGACAACTTTTTGAAGTTTGTTTCGTCTATAGAAAAGCCATTAAATAAAAAACAGAAATTTCGAAAGAAAACAAAAATGAAAATAAAGGTAATTTTTATATTTTTGGTTTTGTTCAGCTTAAGTTCTCAGGCTCAGAAATTTGGGTATATCGATACAGAATATATCATGAATAAAATGCCTGAATACAAAAAAGCAACAGAAAGTCTCAATCAGATTACTGATAAGTGGACCAAAGAGGTTCAGACTAAAAATGAAGAACTTGAGAAGATGAAACAAAAATATCAGCAGGAAGAAATATTGCTTACCCCTGATATGAAAAAAGAAAGACTAGAGGCTATTGACAAAAAAGAAGATGAACTTAAAATACTAAATAACAGCGTATTTGGAGTCAACGGCCAATTGTTTCAAAAGAAAAAAGAAATATTAAAGCCGATTTTAGAGGATATTTACAAATCATCAGAAAAAATTGCAAAAAAGTATAAACTTAGTTTTATCTTTGACAAAGCGTCAGATTTGACCATGTTTTACGCCGACCCTCGTCATGATTATACCGATTTTATTATCGAAGATATGGGGTTGAATTTGAAAAAGTAAACCAATTAATTTTTTTAATAATACAAAAATGAAAATCAAACTGTTTGTAATTGCTTTAGCTTTGTTAGGAAGTTTAAGTATCAATGCCCAAACTTTTAAATTAGGATATACCAATATCGAATATATATTGACGAACCTGCCTGATTCGAAAGAGATTCAGACAAAATTATCTACTGAAAAAGCTCAATACGACAAGCTTTATCAAGAGAAACTGGCTGATGCACAGAAACTATTGGACGATTATCAAAAAAATGCGGCTACCATGTCTGCTGTAATCAGAGCTGATAAAGAAAAGACCCTTCAGAACAAGCAAAATGAATTACAGGAATTGCAACAAAATGCTGAAGCCGCTCTTTCTCGTAAACAGCAGGAATTGATTGCCCCGGTTATGGAAAAAATCCAAACAGCAATTGATGCAGTGGCAAAAGACAACGGGTACACTTATGTTTTAAACTCAGATGCTGGATATGGCACTACGCCTGTAATTTTGGTTGCCCCTGAGTCAGATAATATCACTACGTTGGTGTTTAAAAAACTGGGGGTTACTCCTCCTGATGAAACAAAACCAGCAGCTACACCTGCAACCACTACACCTGCACCTAAAAAATAAGAAATTTAGGAAATTTGAATATTTAACCTTCCGGAGGAATCCGGGAGGTTTTTTATTTTATCAATCTGGAAATGGAAAGCGACAAATCTAAAAACATAATTTTTGCCCTTACATTACGTTCTATCAACATCTGAGCTTCTGAAATGGCCTCAGATATTTTATCAAGATTTTCAAATTTAAAAACTCTGGAAAATTTCTGAACAAAAGTCAGCTCATCACCTTCCAGCTTTATCAGATTTTTGGCACCTACACATTCAAGATAGATTTCGCGTATTATCTTCAAACCATAATCCAGCAGGCTCCTCTGACTTTCCTTGGTAAGGGCGTCAAACTCATCGGCAAGTGGAATCAACTTTGTAAGGTCAAATGCATAGCAATATCGCATCCAGTTGGCAAACCAATCTTTTTCATTCTGATCTTTCTGGTTTAATATCTCAAAAGCTCTGTTGATATTTCCTTCTGAAAGAAATGCAATCTGAGCGGCTCTTTCATGATTGAGGCCATTGGAGTCAGTCAGGAATGTTACCATTTCTGATTCACTCAAATTTCTGACCGCTATCCGTTGGGTACGGGAAATAATGGTCGTCAAAAGTCTGTTGGAATCGTTGGTCACCAACAAAAACAAAGTCTTCTCCGGTGGCTCTTCCAATATCTTTAAAAGTGCATTAGCGGCAGACTGCCCCATGGCCTCCACCATCCAGATTAAAACTATTTTATAACCTCCTTCATAGGACTTCAAGCTGAGGTTTTGAATTATCTGTCTCGACTCTTCAACGGGAATATTGCCTTGTTTTATTTCAATGTACTCTAACCAATCAGAAAGACCTGCAAAGGGATTCTCCTTCACAAAGTCCCGCCATTGTTTGATGAAATTTTCAGAGAGCACTTTTTTACCACCTGCGGTAGGATACGCAAATATAAAATCGGGATGAGCTATTTTGTCAATTTTTAAACAAGAAGGGCATGTACCACAAGAATCATTTTCGGTAGGATTTTCACAGTTTACATAAGCCGAAAAAGCAAGTGCCATAGGCAATGCCGCACTTCCAGAAGCTCCGTCAAATAAAAGAGCATGAGCTACGTGATTGGTTTTGACGGCATTGATGAGCTGCTCCTTGGTTTCGCGTAATCCTGGAATCTGGGAAAACCTCATCTTGTCAAAGTTTATTATGTTTGGAAATATGTTTTAAAATCCTTTCGTCTTCTTCGGTAAGATGTAAATCCCGTCGCGACATGGTATCATTGATAACCTCCAGAGCCTTTTCAAAACGATATTTTACATAACCTTCATTTTTCCCTCCCCAGGAAAACGAATCAATAAATTTTTCCTGAAAACCAGCACCAAATACATTTACTGAAACTCCTACAACGGTACCTGTATTAAACATAGTGCTAATACCGGCTTTGGAGTAATCGCCCATAAAAGTCCCACAAAATATTTCACCTGAATCTACAAGGTCGTCAACACTGTAATCATACAACTTTACGGACTTGTAATCATTTTTCAGGTTCGAATTGTTGGTATTGGCACCGAGATTACACCATTCTCCTAAATATGAGTTCCCCAAAAACCCATCATGGGCTTTGTTGGTATAGGCATGAAAAATACTGTTTCCAACTTCTCCACCTACCCTGCAAACAGGCCCCAAAGTAGTATTGGGTCTAATTTTAGCTCCAAACGCCACCATTGAATTTTCACCAATTGCAACCGGACCAATCAAGAGACTACCTTCCTGAATGATACTATTTTTCCCAATATAAATTGGACCGTTTTCAGCGTTTAAAATTGCAGCTTTGATAGAAACCCCTTCCTCTAAAAAAATATTTTCTGAATTATAGACCGCAGTAAAAGAATCATTGATTGGGGCTGACTGTCGACCTTTCACTAACTTTTCAAAATCAAGCTTAATTTGATGAGCATTGTTAAGAAATAGGGATGGTAAGCTATCGAGGACATCAATATTGCCGGAATAATCAATTTTTTTTTCAGGGATAAAATCAAATCCATACGATAGCTCTTCTGTAGATTTAAATGCAATTAATGATTCCTGAAAATACAAAGCTTCATTTTCAGAGAGATTTATAATGGCATTAATTAAATTGGAATCTGGAAGAAAAGATGCGTTAACATAAGTATTTTTAGACTGATAGTCAGAAACATACTTATGATCAAGATAGGTTTCGGTTAGATATGAAACCTTAGAATCAGGCAGATAAGCTTCCCATTTTTTATTGATTGTATGGATACCTACCCTTAGATTTCCTACCGGCCTGGTCAATGTCAATGGCTTAAGTTTTTCCCTGAAAACCGGATCATCAAAAAGTATTATATTCATTCGAAAATATTTTTCAAATGCAAAAATACCCAAAATTATTATTGGATTGAAGCAAAAGGCTAATTACTGTTTTCCGGTGATTTCTATTGCCATCTTTACAGCGTTGTAGGCATTCACTATTCCGCCTGTATTACAAAGATCTGTAAATTCTGCTTTCTCTTTCCCGCCAGGAATATTAACTTTTAAATCATCTATTTTCTCAGCCGAGTTCAGGATTATTTGTTTGATTTGGGCAGCATTAAGAGTCGGAAAATACGACTTTAACAAAGCTGCAACACCAGCCACTGTGGGTGAGGCCATGCTCGTACCCTGTTTTTCTTCATATCTGGAACCTGGAACAGTGGAGAATATTGCCACACCCGGAGCAAAAACGTCTACGCCTTTTTTTCCATAGTTACTGAAATCAGCAGGTAACTCCTCTCCTTCTACAAAGTTGGAGGCCCCCACCACTATCCAGTTTTTGATTTCGCTTCCATTGAGTAGCTCTCTATCAGGGTAATGCTTAACCAAATCCACATTTTCGTTTTCATTTCCGGCGGCAGAAACCAACAAAACCCCTTTCGACTCAGCATATTTAACGGCTTCATCAACCCATTTTTTTTCGGGCGAATAAGCTTTTCCAAAGCTCATATTAATCACTTGAGCTCCATTATCTACGGCATATTTGATGGCATTTGCTACATCTTTATCACGTTCGTCACCATTTGGTACACACCTTATTACCATTATTTTGACATTATCTGCCACCCCTTTAACTCCTTTTTCGTTTTTGCGGTTTGCACCGATAATTCCCGCCACATGGGTACCATGCATGGCATCTGGACCCATAACTTCATTATTCCCATAAGACCCATAGCCCAGTTCGCTTAAATTGTCTCCTATTATTTCTCTCGGATTAAAACCGGGATTAAGATTAAACTCCAGCTGCTCTTTAAAATGATTTACGCCATCAACAAGGTCGGCTTTTGTGGCACCCATGGCGATCATGTTTAGCCAGGCTTGCTTAGCTGATCTGACCGAACGATCCACATCGGCTTCATTGATTTTCACTACATCTTCCTTGGTTAACTCCTCTTTTCCAACCACTTTTTTGAGCACTTCCTCGGCTTTTGTCACCCTGTCGAGCATTCCCTGATACAAGGGAAGGTACTGCTGTGCTTCATTTCTTTCTTCTTCAATATTCTTTTTAAGCGTCTGCAAAAGCTGGAATTCTGCTTTATTTTTTTTGACAAGCTTCTTTTTAGGATTTCCTCCGAATTTACCTTCCAGATTTTTAAGAATCCTTACGCTTTCCAGCTGCTCCTGGTTAATATCCCGACCATCTTTTGCTCCAATAAAATCCCAACCGTTGATGTCGTCAATAAAACCATTTTTGTCATCATCGATTCCATTTCCTGCAATTTCGCCCTTATTAATCCAGATATTACTTTTGAGGTCCTCGTGCTCAATATCGATTCCAGAATCAATAACACCCACTATGACTGTATTGGACTTCTTATCTTTTAGCAATTCGCGGTAGGCTTTTTCGGTACTCATCCCTCTTACTCCATCTTCTTTCAGGTCAAGGTTATGCCAGTTGAATTTTGTTTTTAATTCCTGAGAAAAAGACAAAAAAGGAACAAAAATCAGAATGAGTATTTTTTTCATTTTTAAAAAATTATATTAAAAAAAGAGCTCGATGGCTCTTTTAACGAAACTTATTGAAAATAAATATTTCTTTGAATATCAAAATTAGGTACCTGACAAAATCAGGATGACAAAATTAAATATTTTTGGTTACAAATCATCCAAGTGCCTGCTTAAAATCTGCAATTAAATCTTGCAAATTTTCTATTCCTACAGAAACTCTCAACAAATTGGCAGGAAGCGTGGAATCTTTACCTTCGTAAGTTCTCCGATGATCTACCAGGCTTTCAACTCCGCCCAGACTGGTGGCATTTTTGAATACTTTTAATCTGGCTGCCACAGCTTTACAGTTTTCTTCATCACCTTCAATTAGCACTGAAAGCATGCCTCCAAAACCGTTAACCATTTGTTTCTGTGCAATTTTATGTCCCTCATTTGATTTGAGTCCGGGATAAAATACCTGCAAAATTTTGGGGTGACTTTCCAAATAACCTGCCAACCCCATGGCATTTTCGGCATGACGGGGCATTCTGAGATGAAAAGTAGCCAAACTGCGATTGAGCAACCAACAGTCAAAAGGCGAAGGAACCGCCCCGCCGGTAATCTGATATTCTTTAATTTTTGCGAAAAAAGTTTCATCCTTTTCCTCTTTCCACATCAAAGCACCTCCCACAACATCAGAATGCCCACCGAAATATTTGGTGGTGGAATGCATCACAAGGTCACATCCTAAATCAAGAGGTTTGGAAAAATAAGGAGTTGCCCAGGTGTTGTCACAGGCTACTAAAATATTCTTATGTTTCTTTGAAAGTTTCAGTATTGCATCAATGTCAGTAATTTTAAGTTTTGGATTTGAAGGAGTTTCTACCCAAATCAACCTTGTTTCCGGCAAAATCGAAGAATCAACTTCCTCAATGTCTGCCATATTTATTTCAGATAAAGTAATACCCGTATTGTTGCCCAATAGTTTTAAAGCAGAGCGAGTGCCGTAATAGATGTCATCAGGAATAATCACATGCGAACCTGCCGGAAGAGCCTGAAAAACAGCATATGTTGCCGCCTGACCGGAGGAAAATGCCAGAGCTTTCAAGCCATTTTCAAGTAATGCCAGTTTCTTTTCAAGCTGCCTCCGATTGGGGTTGGAAGAACGGGAATAAATATCTCCTCCCGGTACAAAATTTCCGTCAGAACCTCTTTCAAAGGTTGTACTTAGGATGATTGGTGAAACTACTGGTTCTGAATGAACCTCAGGGGATATACCGCTTACGAGAAGGGTTTCAAGATTTAATTTTTCCGGCATTCGATTTATTAAAAAATACAAATGTAAAAAATAAACCCGTCAATTCACGATTTTAAAAGCAATACCGGTGGCGTTGGAACCTTTATTTTTACCTTTCATTATGATTTGGCTCTCATCTACACCTCTCTCAATAAGAGCCTCACGAAAAGCATAAGCACGGTCTTCACTTAAGGTAGCATTTGTGCCTGACAACATGGTAATCTGAACCGTTTTTCCGGAATTGGCCAATTGAGAGGCTATCTTTTTCACATCCGAAAAGTCTGAAACTTCAGCACTGCCACTTTTAAAAGTACTTGCAACCGGGCTATTGTAGCCTGAGGGTACTGAAAAAGCCTGAGGCTTAGTGGTTTCGGATTCCGACTTCATGGTTTCAGTCGATTTTAATTCCGTTTTTTTAGTCGATTGATTAAGATTTGACCCGGAATTTTTGCTTTCTGATTTAAGTGTCGCGTCCGCCTTTGTGGACAGGGGCTTGGGCTGTGCTACCACTGTATTTTCTGATTTTGCTACTTCCGTTTGATTCTCAGATGCCGGCATGGAAGCCGTTTTTTCTACGGGATCCACTTTATTAACTTCAGGAGGCAAGTTGGCAACAGTAGAATCGGGCAAAAAGTCTTCAGGCCTTAATTCTACTTCTTTTTCTTTGAATACAGGTGTTAAACCTATATTTTCCTTTTCTTTGATTTTGTTTTTAAACCAGTATCCTAAAGCAAAAATTCCGACCACGCCCAGAATCAACCATGGAATTATAATTCCCCAGTTGACTGATGATTTTTGGGATTTGGGCTTTTCTACCTTTATTTTTTCTTTTACAGGAGTAATCTTTTCCGGAACAACGGGTGCAGTATAGTTTGATTTTTTAACTTCCTTTTTTACAGGGAAAATATTACTTATAGCCGGAGGAAGCGACTGAAAAACTGAATCAGAAATATCGGAAAACCAATTTTTCAAACCTGAAACATCCAGATTATTTTCCTTAACCCTCTTGCCTATATATCCCAAAACTAAAGGTGCAGCCAGGCTCAAAAGAGATGATGCACTCGTTTTCCTGACCTCAGCGATCTTTGAAATTTTTTCCACCACATCATTGGAGGAATTTTTCAAAAAATGATTTACTATATTATTGCCTATTGTAATGAGGAGCTGCGTTTTTTCATTGTTGGTCGAGAAATTCTCAAGATTTTTGAAAATTTCACCGGTATGTCCACCATCATTCAGAATTCCAAGTATGCCTTTTACATCCTGGTCCGTTGCCGAGAATTTGAGCAAACCAGCCATAAATGCTTTCAAACTGAGCTGCAAACCAGAATTTACATCAGAAGATTTCTCACCGAAAAACTGAGAAAAGTTTTCGATGGTTGCTGAGGATACAGAATTTTTGATGTCATTAACAAAATCCATTTCGTATTTTTTTGTTGGTATAACGACTTAAGGCTAATTATTTTAAAATATCAATTCTAATACAATGAAGTCAAAAAACAAAAACCATGCCCAGAGCATCAAAAATGACATTTTGATAAAAACGAAATTATGGCGATGATATTTACTTTCAAAAGCCGGTAAAAAAAGAAAATCCCCGAAAGTCGGGGATTTCTTGATACCACTAGGATTATTAGTTAATTGCACTTAAGCCAAGGCTATTATTTGCAGCCAAACACATAACTTAGTGTTTCGGTCGCTTTTTTGCCATTTTTCGTTGACACTGTCTCCGATTGGGTTGGCAACCCATTGTTATCATACAGATAAGCAATATTTATTTGCTCGCTTATTTTACCTTTTTCGTCATAAACCTTTCCGGCGATCATGTTATTTTCTCCGAAATATGAAAAGAAGTTATTGGCTATACCTACAAAGCCTAAAGCGGCAGTTTTGTAAACATCAGGAAGGAATTGTTTCTTGTTATCAAATTTTTCTCCAACAAAAGCAAGCTGCTCTCCATCATTATCAATGGCAGAGAATACTTTTGATACATTATTGTTTACATATTCCAATCTTGTTTTACCCGAAACCTTTTTACCAAACATCTCAACTGTGGTCACTACTGCAGCCAAACGATTATTTTCATTATATGAGAATTCGTTGGTCATAAATTTGAAACCATTGATTGACACATTGCTTTTAGTAATAATGTTGTTTGCTCCATATTCAAACTTCACCAAATATTTTTCAGATGAGTTTTCAGTAGTAATTTCCATCGACTCGGCCAGGTTTTTATTGTTATATCTGAAAATCACGATAGTTGGAATAGAATCACGACTAAATACTCTGATCAATTTTGTTCCCAACCACTCATAATTTCTAATATTTCCTTTTGGCCCATCCACCGACATCAAGGGACACTTTGTGTTGCTGACCGGGGTGGCGTCTTTTTTCTTACATGAATAATTCAATGTAGAAAAAGCGACCATTGCCAATATTAATAGCTTTGAAATTTTCACTGTCTTAATTTTTATAAATACACTCAATAACGTATTGCTTTGAAATACACAAAAACCGTACCGTTTGAGTGATCAGACAGGAACTAAAAGTATAAAAACGAAGATAAAACAGACATAAGTACCTGTATTTAAGTACTTTAAAATTTTAAAAAATAATTAAGATTTTTCTAAAAATATAGGTACCCCTACCCTGGAGAAGTGTTCAAATTTTGGAAAGTCTTAACTAATAATCCTACAAATATTGGAATGTCAATTACCATGCCAAAAAGATAAAAAATATGATTTAACGGTAGTGATTTTTCATAATTCATGAAATTGAATATAAAATTTTTGAAAAACAGCCATGATTCAATGTTTCAATAATGTTAATAATTTTAACAAAAAGCCAGCATAAATATCACACTTTCAAATACATAAATATACCATCCAATAAAAAAATGGGCGTGCTAAAAAGTCTGACAAGCGAAATGTGTTTTTTTTTTACCTATTTGAAACTTTTATGGTAAATTGCAACATATTTAAAACAAACTATAGGAAAGGATCTTTTCTACAACTTAAGAATGGCCAAAATATTAGTAATTGATGATGAAAAAACCATCCGGGACGCGTTGAGAGATATCCTGGAGTATGAAGGCTATGACGTAGATGAAGCCAAAGACGGACAAGAAGGCCTTGACATGGTGATGAACAGCCTCTATGATGTTGCACTTTGTGATATCAAAATGCCAAAAATGGATGGCCTGGATGTGCTTCTTAAAGCGAAAGAAGAGGGGGTTATTACCCAATTTGTTATGGTTTCGGCTTTTGGAAATGTTGAGAACGCCGTAGAAGCAACTAAAAGAGGAGCGTTTGATTTTATCACCAAGCCACCTGATTTGAACCGTTTGTTGGTAACCGTTAGAAATGCCATTGAGAAATCAAATGATATTGAAGTAATAAAAACCCTTAAAAAGCGGGTTTATAAACTCAATGAGATTGTGGGTGAGTCGCCACAAATCACGAAAGTAAAAGAAACGATTGACAGAGTAGCACCTACGGAAGCCCGTATCCTGGTTACAGGCCCCAACGGGTCAGGTAAAGAGATGGTAGCCAAGCAAATACACGAAAAGAGCAATCGTCTTAAGAAACCATTGGTTGAGGTAAACTGTGCAGCCATACCGTCTGAACTCATTGAAAGCGAACTTTTTGGACACGAAAAAGGAGCTTTTACTTCCGCTATTAAACAGCGTATCGGTAAGTTTGAACAAGCCGACAATGGTACACTTTTCCTCGATGAAATTGGTGACATGAGTCTGTCAGCACAGGCCAAAGTGCTTAGGGCTTTGCAGGAAAGCAAGATTACTCGCGTTGGGGGCGAAAAGGAAATAAAAATAAACGTAAGGATTATCGCTGCCACCAATAAGGACTTGAAAAAGGAAATTGCGGAGGGTAACTTCCGGGAGGACTTATACCATCGTCTTAATGTAATTCCGATATATGTGCCACCTTTGGCCGAAAGAAAAGACGATATTCCTTTGCTTGCCGACAAGTTCCTGAGTGACGTGGCAGACGAATACGGTGATCAAATGAAATCTTTCTCTCCCGAGGCAATGGAATACATGAAAAACCTCCCTTGGACCGGAAATGTACGTGAATTACGGAACGTGGTTGAGCGTTTGGTGATTATGTGCGACCAGGTGATAAGTGTGGATGAAGTGAAACTTTATGCCGGTTTAGGTTTGTAATCTTTCAGAAATAATATTCTTAAAAAGCCCCGATTCGGGGCTTTTTAGTTTAATATCTAATCGTAATTGGGCCAAGTAATCCAGAGGGAACAGCCCGCCAACCCGAAGCATCGAAAGGCTTATATTCGATATCTACCATATTAATATCATAGAATTTCTTCCATGGTACTTTTTGTTGATCCATGTATCTGATATGGTTTGCTGAAAGGTTTCTGACTTTGATTTTGATTTCATTTTCTTCTTTCAAAATACCTTCCGGTATATCTATCTCAAAAGGAAGACACCAAGCTGTACCGAGCCTTTGGCCATTGATCCAGACTTCGGCAGTTTCACGCACATCACCCAGCTCAATCTTGGCCTTTTGACCAATATTCTTTGTCGGGACAGAAAAATTATTGGAATATTCTCCGTATCCATCAAAATATTGTGCCATGGAATCCGGAATCTGTGTCCAGGATTTGAGGGAGTCTATTTTGAATTCACGGGAAATTAAAGGCCAGCCCTCTGAAAATTTAAATTGCCAGTTTTGAGTAAGTTGTATTTTATTTTTAAAATTATTCAGCTCATAATTAGGAACTGCTGGCCTAACTTCATTGGTAAGCAGAATAAAGCAACTTTGTCCTGGCAACAACTTTAAGCTTATTTTTTTATTAGAAAACTTAAGCTTTTCGAAATTTCCACCTTTTCCTTTCGCCGGATTAAGAATGAGAGCATTTTTATATTTAGTATCAAAAATAATATCACCTTCCGAAAACTTATTTCCCTGATTTTCAATAAAATAGATAGTTCCAGATGGAAGATTTTTTCGTAAATATTCAAGACCCAGCTGAGGCATAATTTCCTTTTTTAGATTTAGTTTATTCAAGGATTTGATGATATTTTCTGTTTTCAAGCCAACCAAAGATGCTTTTTCAATTGAAAACTTATTTTGATTTTCCTCGAAATTAAGGAAGCCGGTAGTTTTAAGGGGCAAGTTTTTCTCAAATAAAACTTTGAGCCCTCTTTTTTGAAGATTTTTTAAAGACAAAAGCGTTTCCAAGGGTAAGTATTCTATTTCAGGAATTATAATGACCTTATACCCATTCTCACCAATTTTCTCCTCCGATAAAGCCAACAGCTGCTTATCGGAAACAAAGTCAATAGCGTATCCCGATGTTTCTAATTGAGACAAAAGACTTCGGTATTTTTCATTAAAAATGCCGTTTTTCTCAATATTATGCACATCCATCGTATAAACCCCCTTTTTGGGTTGATGCCAAATATCCTGAACAGGGAAGTAAACCAAAATCTCATTGTCGGGAGTGCTATTTTGCAAAATATTCTGGCAATTTTCGATGTACTTATTGAGTAGTGGCAACTCATTCCAGAAATGCGAATTGAAATTAAAGTTGGTAGAGGCATAAAAAAGCCAACCCGGCCAGGGTTCTGCCATAGGAGTATAGGGTGCACCATGGTAAAAAATATGGTTGACACCTCCCAAAAATGACTCATCAATGATGGGTTTTATCTGCGAAAGGCTCACTTTGAAATGATTACCCAACCAGGTGGCAGTCTCGGAACTGACCAGTTTTTTTCCATAGACATTTGCCGGTGAAGAAGCCAACTTAAGTACCCATTTATTGGGTCTTCCAAACTGAGATTCCTTATAATTAGAATCCTGACGATAAAGGGGAATATCATAAAGCTTTGAACCAAAAAACTCCGTTTCAGGGATTTTATTTACAGCGTACAAGTCCAGCACATTTCCGGGTGAGCCGTGAGACTCATTTCGTGTGATTTTTCCATGTTTTTTTGCAAAATCATTGAAAGGATATGTGAATTCTTCTAAAAGAAGTTCTGAAATGGTAAGTTGATAATCAGAATAAATCTGTTTTTCGGCCTCAGAATATTCTTTTTTGTTTTCAAAAATACTGAGATATGGTTCAAGGCTATAACCTCTCTTTTTCTTAAATTTTTCGAAGAAATGTTCTGTCCAGTCGGCTCCATAAACCTCATAAGAGTCATTATAAAATGCTCTGATCCCCATATTATTTTTCGAAAAAACACTGTCAAATTTTGCCAAATAATGCTGCACATTTTCTTTTTCAAAATGATCCAGCACCAATCCTTCTCCCCCAGGAGCAGCACGTTTTACTTTTTGTTGGGTGTTTTTTGATTTTAGAATATTTTGTCCATCTGAATCCTTAGTTATTTCGAATGTTTTGGCAGCATTTTCCGGTTTTACATCAGGCCCGCCAAACGGCCAGCCCGTACCCAGCGTCATATCGATACCCAAACCCAGTTTTTCGGCTTCTTTTACCGTAAATTCTACCATTTCAAGCCATTTTGGACTCAGGAAATTGATAAAATTTTCTTCTTCTCCCTTAACCCCATAAATCGGTATGATATGAAGACCACCAAAACCTGCCTCTGCATATTTCTGTAAGTTGGCCCTAAGGTCAGGCTTATTGACTGCACTTCCCGGCCACCACCAATATGCCCAGGGTTTGGCTGTATTTTGTGCAAAGATTTTATTACTTATTAAAAATAGCAGGAATACAAGTCTTAAAACTTTCATCATTTAAGGTTGAAAGTTTAAAATTAGCCAGAAATTCAGGATTTACTGTGCTTTAGTGTCATGCAGAAAACGAAATACTTTTTGCAATAAAATTTTTGCAGAAATATTTTGCAATAAAAAAATGCAACTCTAAAACTTTTTAATACTCAAAAACCCCAAATTCACTCGCTATCGTGAGTTTTTTGGAATCTGAGGCCTCTACCCTACCCACAATCTGAGCCGGAATACCGAAGCTTTCCGAGATTTCGATTACCGTTTGGGCATCTTCGGGAGAAAGATACACTTCCAGTCGGTGGCCCATGTTGAATACCTTGTACATTTCGGCCCAGGAAGTACCCGATTGCTCATGTATCAATTTGAAAAGTGGCGGAATCGGAAATAAATTATCTTTTATAACGTGTATATTTTCAACAAAATGCAGCACTTTGGTTTGGGCACCTCCGCTACAATGTACCATGCCGTCGATTTTGCCTTTTAGCTTTTCCAAAAGAGCCTTAACCACCGGTGCGTAGGTACGTGTAGGCGACAATATGAGTTTGCCAACATTGACCATGAGGTCATCTTCAATTTTGACTTTGTCGGTCAAAAGTTTGGAACCACTGTAAACCAGCGAACTATGAATATCCTGATCAAAGCTTTCGGGGTATTTTTCGGCATAAATATTATCCAAAACATCGTGCCGGGCCGAAGTAAGCCCGTTGCTACCCATGCCTCCATTGTACTCGGTTTCGTAGTTTGCTTTTCCGAAGGAAGCCAGTCCCACAATCACATTACCGGGTTTTATATTGGCGTTATCAATCACATCAGCACGTTTCATGCGGGCAATCACGGTGGTATTTACAGTAATAGTTTTTACCAAATCACCCACATCGGCGGTTTCGCCGCCTGTGCTGTAGATTTCAACACCATTTTTACGGAGCATTTGCAACACATCCTCACTGCCATTGATGATTTCGGCAATCACCTCACCCGGAATCTTGTTTTTGTTGCGGTCAATCGACGAAGACATCAAAATAGGTCCGGTAGCACCCACACATAGCAGGTCGTCGGTATTCATAATAATACTATCCTGAGCAATCCCTTTCCACACCGAAATATCACCGGTTTCTTTCCAATATAAATAGGCCAGTGAAGTTTTGGTACCTGCACCATCGGCATGCATGATGTTACAAAAGGTATCATCTCCTCCCAGAATATCAGGAGAAATCTTACAGAAAGCCCTGGGATATAATCCCTTATCCAGCTTTTCTATGGCCTTGTGAACATCTTCTTTTGAGGCCGAAACGCCCCGCTGCATGTAACGATCTGACATGAAATAGAATCAATATTGTGTGGCAAATTTACGAATTCTAATTTTTGTATTTCTGTAAAATAGAAATTAAATCTCAGGAGCCTTTTATGAGTTGTTCCAAAACATTGAGATGATCAACAAAAGCTTTTTTACCATCAGCTGTAGCTGTATAAAGTGTGTTGGGTTTTCGCCCGATAAATTCTTTGGTAACCGAAATATATCCGGCATCTTCCAGGGATTTAAGATGAGTTGCCAGATTGCCATCGGTCAACTGTAGCAAGTCCTTGAGCGTGTTAAAGTTAACCGATTCGTTAACCATCAGCACCGACATAATGCCCAGGCGGGCTTTACTCTCAAAGGTTTTATTAAATCGCTCCAGTATCATTTATCATATTTTAGGTACATCAACAAACCATAAACGATATGCAAAACACCGAAACCCAATGCCCAGAAAAGTAAAGAATATCCCACAAAAACAATGGATAAGATGCCTAAAATAACCTCGAATAAACCCAGAAAATAAACATCTCTAACCGTAAAGTGCGAAGCACCCAACAAAGCTAAACCATAAAATACCAAAGTGGATGATGCTGCCAGGGAATAATTGAGCTGCTGAATGAGTACAATTGCAAAAACAGCACCTGCTAAGAGTGGAATTGTTAAACTTATGACCAATTTTTTTGACAAAGGATTCCAGAGTTTATCGCCATTTTTTGAAGCTTTTCTAACTGTAAAATAAATCCCGAAAAACAGGGCAGCTAGAAAGGTAATTATGGCGGTTTGTATTAAAAAAGTTTTAAATTCACCAGGCTCAGCCATATTTTTTGCAGAAAATATACCTGTAACATTGTAACTTGAAGTGAGCTCAACCTTTTTTAAATAAACTCTGGCGGCACCTAACAATGCCACGATGCCGGCAAAAACTCCCGAAAGTCCGCTTAGTGAAAGGAATTTTGAGGACCTTTCCATAAGACTACGGATTTCACGAAGGTTGTCAAGATGCTCGTTCATAAGCTTTCTAAAATTTTGGGTAAAAAGATAATCAAACCAATTATGACTGCTGCTATTGCGAAAATTAAAACTCCGGCGGCTGATAAATCCTTAATTTGTCCGATTACCGGATCTTTTTGGGGCGAAATTTTATCACAAAGTTTTTCGACGGCAGTGTTAAAAGCTTCCGAACCAAAAACCAATCCAATTGCAAAAATAAGGAAAATCCACTCATTAGCAGAAACTTTGAAAAACAGCCCTGCAATAATTACCAAAATAGCCGCCAAAAAATGAAATTTTGCATTGTTTTCATTCAGAAAAAGCTTTTTCAAACCTTGAAAAGCAAATTTAAAACTCCGGATCATTTTCAGGATTTGCATAGTTATTCAAAAATTGGTTGAAAGAAAAATACACTCCAATTAAAACCAAACCAAACACTATGGTCATTTTGATGGCCAATGGTTCAAAAAGTTGCCCTGAAACAATTCTTAACAGAGCCAAAGGATTAGTAAATAAATCCCAACTATTTAAGCGGATATATCTTCCCAAATATACCCCAAAGGCACTCAAAATGAGTGAGAAAAGAGTCAAAAAAACAGATATAATCTTTCCAAAAAGATTTTTTGTAAGTACTCTGAAAATATCAACAGAATATAAACCAACGACCAAACCCGTTGTGGCGGTAAGATATATACCCAGGGCGTCAAACCAAAGTAAATCTTCAGGAAGGTGATTAAGATGGATGAGGTCGGTGATGATATAGGGTGAGTTAGGAAAAAACAGAAGCCATAAAAGCATAAAAAAGTAAACGACTGATTTTGTAATGATATCTTTGAAACCAAAAATGCGGAAGATTTTTCGGGCTAGCAAAATAAATCCAAGAGGCAAAAAAGCCAAAAACAGATTCCAGGCAAGAAAAAAGCCTTTTGTTTCTCCGGTAAGTTTGATCCTGAAAATCCACATGATTAAACACAATACAATCAGAATCAACACTGATATAGTCTGTGAAGAAAGCGAAAAGATTTTTTTCATCAAAAGTACTTTTTTTTACAAAGTAAATTATTTAAATTTAAATATCCCAAAACTATCATTAGTATTTTTTGAAAAATTGGATCAATGCTATCGGCTTTTTCTACCTTTGTACAAAAAATAAAAAGATGCCAGCTGCAAAATTTGTAAAAGAATCGACAACCATTATGACTGAAATGGTGATGCCCAATGACACCAACACCCTTGGGAATCTATATGGTGGAAACCTGATGCGAATGATGGACGTAGCTGCCGCCATTGCGGCTCAAAAACATTCTAACAGAATTGTGGTTACGGCCTCGGTGGACAATGTCTCCTTTGTAAACCCTATTCCATTGGGCCACGTGGTAACTCTTGAAGCAAAAATCACACGAGCTTTTAATACTTCAATGGAGGTGATTGTGGAGGTCTATTCTGAAAATATTCCGGCCGGCACCAAAACCAAAACCAACCAGGCTTTTTTGACATTCGTGGCAGTGGACCAAAGTGGCAGACCTATAGAAATTGCCGAGGCCATTCCTGAAACAGAAAAAGAAAAAGAGCTATTTGATCATGCCCTCCAACGCAGGCAGCTCAGATTGGTATTGGCAGGAAGAATGAAACCTCAGGATGCCAGCGAGTTAAAAACAATTTTTAACGCATAAAAAAATGCCAGACTGAGAGACTCAATCTGACATTTTTATGATTTTAATGGATTTTCAGTAAGTACCTTTTCTGCGGTCTTTTTTGTCCTCTTTTCTATCCTTTATATCTTCCTTGCGGTCTCTGCGATCTTCTTTTTTATCTCTGATATCTTCTTTGTGGTCTTTCTTATCCTCTCTCGCATCTCTCACATCTTCTTTGGCATCTCTGATGTCTTCGAGTTTATCTTTGCGGCCACCGTTGTGTTTTGCATCCCAGGCATCTTCGCGTTTATCTCTGATATCCTCAGCCTTGTCACGTCTGTCTTCAGCACGGTCACGTTTGTCTTCCATGCGATCCATCTTGTCTTCTTTCCGATCTCTCACGTCTTCCCGATGGTCTCTGCGGTCTTCACGTTTATCTTTTGCCAGCCTTCTGGCATGTGGATGTTGAGCGAAAGTGATTGTTCCTAACAAACAAAAAATAGCGATAACGAAAAGTGTTTTTAAATTAGTTTTCATGACTTTACTGGGTTTAATTGAAAATTGTTTTAAGAATTAATTTTGGTCTTTGGATAGTATTTTTTTGGAAAGGTTTAAAAAGCGGGAGAAAAAAAATTAAATTTGCAATTCGAAAAATTTCGAAGGCTCCATAGTTTAATGGATAGAACGGCGGTTTCCGGTACCTCTGGTGGGGGTTCGATTCCCTCTGGGGCTACAAGTTAACAATATAAACGCTTTATAATCAATGAATTATGAAGCGTTTTTTGTTTATAGAAAAGCAGATGTAAAAGCTAAGTTAAATTTACACAAACAAGACTCAAATAATTTTTCCAATTGTCCAGCCAAATTATAAATATACTATTCTTTAACCTGTAGTGCATTTAAGAAAAAGAGATTTTGATATTATTAATATTTCTTCCATTTAAGTGGTTTATAAATTGAATAACGATTAAAGATGTTAACTTCGTCAACAGTCTTGTTTTGAAACCTTGGAATGTTTTTGCGTAATTTCTTCTTATCATGAATTGGTCACAAAGTTGCGATAAAAGGGTTTCAATTCTCTTCCTTGATTTTTTAAAAATATAACTTTGGGGCTTATAATTTTCTTGGTTTTGCCTCATTGGCACCTACAGTGTAATATTTCTTATTTCAAACAAATCCATTTGATAATCAGCACTTAAGTATCCTTTATCACCTATTATTGTACAATTTTCAAACTCTTGTTTTATGTTTTTCAAATAATGTATATCATGCACTGAGGCTTTAGTAATTTCGAAACTTTTAAAGACTCCCTTAAGTGTAGAAACGGCATGTAATTTATATCCATAAAAATGCATTTTTTGAGAAGCACAATAACCTTTATCCGGTGCCGATTCGTAATTTTCCGTACAAATCTTAGATCTGGTAGCCCTACTCAGTTTGCAAACTTCCAATGGCATCGAATCTACAATCATATAATTTTCAAAAGGAACAAGTTCATTGGCAATGCTATTTCTTATCCTATCAATTATTCCAAATAAATTTCTTTTTCTTCTGTTAAAAACAGACCTCTCAATTTTTGTAAAAATATCATCTGGCAACATTCTAAATAATTGATGTTCAGAATCTATACTCAAATATTTAGCTGTTAAAACCAACACAATAAGCTCAATATCAGATAGCTTTGGCCTCCTAATTTGATTTAAAAAATTATCTTGAACTTCAAATTTTCTTAAAACTGTTAAAATTACTTCGTAACTTTGCTTAAGGTTATTCATTTATATTTAATCGATTGGTAGTCAGTTAAATATACGACTTTTTGTCAAAATGAATAGCCCTTTTTATTTTTTTCCAAATGCACTACGGGTTATTCTTTAAGATTTTAAAATTCCAAAAATCATCAATACAAAAACATCAGTTTTCTACTTAATCCAGATTTTTAAATTGAATAGACTCATTCGTTTACTTCCATAATATTGATACATAATTTCTCTTAATCTTTTATTCATGCTTATGAGATTAACTTTCCAAACTTGAATGGGATGAAATTTTATCCTTTACTTATAGGCTGAACCGCTAAAAGGGTGGTTGGGAATTGTTGCCTACTCTTTATGTAGCAGGGTTTTGTGCGTTGGCCGTGCGGCTACTTAACATAATAGAATTATATAAACAGGGGCTTGACCCTGGAGCGATAGCGGAACCTTAGGCTGGTTATATAATACTCTATTATGTTTAAGTAGCTTTGGGTTGTTTTTTCTGGCATATCTTCTGGGTAAAAAAACTTATCTTAATAGCAATGTCTTTTTGCTGTGCGGCTGGAATAGCTCTTTGTTTTTCTGAGGAACGAAGAAAACAATGTGCTATGTGTGAGGCTGGAGTCAAAAAGTATGCAAGAAAAAACAATGAAGGGCTGGAGCTGGGATGATATAAATTTTGAATGGAAGTTTTTTGATTTATCTATAAAAAATTTGGTGAAAATATTCTTTACAAGTTTTTTATTTTAAAAAAACAAAGAAATATTTTTAATATTAATTTTTTTCTTTTGTTTTGCACTTTCGCAATACTATTCCAAATTACTTTAAGCCAATATGGATAATATTAAATACTCACTTTTTGATTTATTTTCATTTTTAATCCCCGGCTGTATCTTAGTTTTATTTGTCGGCTTGGTTCTACCCTATCATTTGGAATGCCACCCAAATTTAAATTTCATTTCATTTGCAAAAATTGAGCTTAAAGAAATAAATAGTTCTTTAATTATAATTTTTCTTCTAGTCTCTTATTCGTCAGGATATATTACTTCAGGATTTATTACAATTTTAACTCAAAGATTTAAGAAAAAATTATTCCTAAAAAAATTCGAAGCAAACAAAATTGTAAAAGTTAGAGAACATGCACCTCAGAACTATGCCTACATTGATAGATTTAATGCATTAAGATTAATGTCTTGGAATATTGCATTAAATCTGTTTATAATTCAAGTATTAATACTAGTTTGGTATCTATATTTTAATTACATTTTTTTAACACTTTTTATAAATATTTCAATTATTATTATCCTAGTCTTACTTGGAAGAACATTAAATAACTGGGCTGTAGATGATTGTAATGAAACATTTGATCAATTATAATTTATATTAAAATGTATTCTCAAAGTTCCTTAGAAAATTTATTAAATAAATGTGATTTAGATTTGGAGGAATTGAAAAATCCAGTATTCTGCTATGTCCCTAAAGAAGGTCTTGAAGATGATATTTTTCTCAATCGAAAAATAGTTCCTAAACATTGTAAAGTAATGGATAGAGAAGTAATTTATTTTGGTTATGGCAAATCAAATTATAAACCCATTGAACATCAAGTAGATAATAGAGAAGTCTATGCACCTATAACATTAATTTTTGATGGTGAGACCATAAATTTAGATAACATAACAGACATTTATGTATATGATACAGGGGCTTTAAATCATCCAGATTCCCCTTTAAAAACCACCTTGGAAGGTATTTATACAAGATTAACCAAAAATAAATTCTATAAATGGAATATTAAAAAAGAAAACCTTAGTAAGGCTGTCAAACTTCTTTTTGATTCATATTATAACTACATTTATGATATTCCTAATCCAATAATTGAAAGTAAAGAATTTCCCCACTTCAACTCATATTTGAGTCAATTAATGAATTATCATAAAGAAAAAAAGGGCGATGTTCAACTATCAAATTTTGAAATAATAGTTGATAAAGAAGTTCCCTTTCAGCCGATTGCAATTATATATCCTGATGTAACTGAGACATCAGCACATTCTAAAGTTAAATTAGATATTCCATCAAATTGTATTCCAATTCCATACAATATTTTAGATAATGGAGCAGAATTTGAAGGAATTACACTGAATGAATTATACAATCCAATGAGAAAAAAAGCAAAAACAACTGTAATTAAATTAAATGAAACAAAATAACTTATATATACCTATAGGATGTATACTACCTTTTAAAGGTGTAAATATTTTTTCCCTAACTATTTTTCAAGAAAAAAATAATTCTGATAGAAAATTTAAACAAATAATTGAAAATGGAAAAATTACTGATTTTGAAGATATTACCGACAAAATTGAATTAGAAATTATTTATAGTAAAGATATTAGTACCACAGCAAAAATAGGCGATGAAAAACTATTCAGCTATTTATATTTTTTTAAAGGAAAGCAAGAAGTTTTTATTGGGACAAGATGTCAAATAATTGAAAATATTGATAGATTTTATGAGAATTCAGATTTGACTGTTAAAGGTAGATCAATTTTACAAAAATTTGAAGGAGGAATTGACAAACTAGCATCTAATTACCTACCAATTAACAGGAAAAATGAAGAGATTACAAATTTTGATATAACAAAATACCTAACAGAGGGCGAGATAAATAATTCAATTTTAGAAAATTCAGTTCAAAACTCTCTTTTATGGTTTTATTTTTTGGCTTTAAAGTATAATTTAATCACATACTGGAAAAAAGAACTTGAATTATTAAATATTAAATACTTTGATTTTTATTACTTCAATAAAGAAGAATGGAATCAAATTATTTCAAATAGTAAGCATGGGGGAATTATATTTTTAAATAGTTTTAAAAATTCAAATATAGAGGTCGATGTAAATTCAGAACACAAATTAAATGCTTTAGAAAGTAAAGTATATGAATAAAAGAAATTTAATTGAAACAATTCTTTCATCTCAAATTGAAGAAGTTTTGAATGATTTTATAATACAAAATTATTCAAAAATAAAACAAATTCATTTCGATGACTACTTAGTAAATTTACATATTAATGAAATAGCCAATAGTACAAAGGATTTTGATTGGGAAAATATTAAAATTAAGTACATTTATGCCATAGACAATTTTGATATTAGTGAATTTTGTTTCCCCCTTGGATTAAAATCAAATTCAAAAGAATCAATAAATTTTGACAGGGTAACAGATGAACAAATTGCATGGAACCAATTTCTACTTTCAGTAAATTCTAACAATATTTACAATTTAGAAAATGCAATCTTTATGTTTGATGAACACGCCCATGAATTAGATAAATTACACAAAATAGTTTTAGAATCTAATAAGATTACAAATAGCTTCAATTATTTTTTGGAAAATTTTCTTTTCAAAAATGAAGATTCTAGGAAAAATATTAACCAAAAAGAACTAAATACGATACACGCACATTTGCCTTTTTTGATAAGTTTATTATTAGGTTTTGGAGAAAATAAAATTCTTGATTTTATAACAATTTTGAAAAAGACAATATGTAAAAAAAGTGATTTTAATAAATTCCATGAATATAAGAATGATGTTGAAACATTTTATGAAGGATTTCAAAATGCACAGGCTGATATACCATATGTAATCAATACTTTGTTCCCAGAAGCTAAAAGGCTTAAAGCTTTTAAAAATTTTGATCAGGAAGATTTCGAGAAGAAAGATACCAGAAATTATAATGTACTAATGGATTGTTACGTATTAGATAGAACAATCAAAATAAATGATTTTTTTTCAAAAAAAGAGACCATTGAAACCCTTGGGAATACAAGGTATATTCTCAAATTACTTAGTTCTACTTCAGTTACTAAGGAAATCTCCTACGAAAGTAAAATCCTTAATGGCAAATGGCCTAAAATTGGAAATCTTGAAGTAAAAATTCCCATAAATTCGGAAATGTTATATTTTGATTTATTAATAAATTCCGAGAAAATTGATGAGGAAATTTATCTAAAAGATAAAATAATTCAATTAGTTAATTATTTATACGCTTCAAATTTATCTAAATTCTCAACTAAAAAATTACATGGAAAAACCAAGGACAAAATTATTGAGCTTCGTAGTCAAGTAAAAAGTACTTCGATGTTTGTTATTGCATTGGAAAACAAAGAAGAAATTTCTGAAAAGCTAAATATCATATTACCAAAACTTGGTCAAAATCAAGACTTGTTGGAAGCTTATGAATTATTAAAAAATTTATCACTTGGAAAAGGCATTACCATGAAGGAAGCAACTCAGCAGGCGATTCAAGATTCTAAGAATTTTAAAGTTTATCATTCTTGCGTTACAATCATTGATGAAGGCTGGAATTATGTGAATAATTTTAGACCCTATAGGTCCGAAACAGACAAAGTAATTGGTTTAAATCATATTTATCCTATATTATTAAGGAGTTTTGACAATGAAGATATGATAGAAATTGTCAATAAATTAAGGGACATTTTAATTGGATCAAATTATGGTGGCGAATATTTGAATAAAAGCGTCGAATTTAAAAGACTTTTTGTAAAAATTAATGATGGTTCTTTTAAAAGTGACTTTTTAAATCAATTTCAAAGTAGACTAATTCTTCATTTTTTAGTAATGTTTTTGTATCCATTTCCGTTTCTAACTAAAAATAGAAAAAAAGCTTCTTATCATGAACAAAAAAATGAACTTAGGTTAGAATTAATTTCAGAAGTTAATAATGACATCAGCATTTTGGAGAATCTTTTAGAACAAAATTTTGGTAACAAAAAAATACAGCTTGAATCTCTAAAAATATATGATTTTTATAAGGATATTGTTTATTTTCAAATAAATGCACTTCGTTATTTTGGAAAATTTAAAGACTCCTTACTGTTAGGAAAGAGATTTTTCGAAAAAGCAAAAAAGATAAATTTTATTGAAGATGAAAATTCCCCAAGAATTAACCATGCTTTATTCCTAACATATTATTGTAAAATAGTTGAAACCAAAGATGCCAGTATTAATAAAACTAAATTTAATGACTACTCAGAACGAATAAATTCCCACTATTTTAAAGCCATAAAAGGATATGAAAAGAATTATCCGTATTTGTCTGAAATTTTTCTTTCTGAAAATAGAAATTTGTCAAAAACAAATAAATTTGATTACGGAAGAGTAAATATTCAAGGTAGGGATTTTCCTATTGTCCTTTTTTCTTATTTTTCTTTAAGAAATGCTTTTATTTTCTACAATTTATTATTACTTGATAAGGAAATTATTAATATTAAAGAACATTATAATCAATTTTTAACTTATGGTAATGATTTAATGAGGCTAAAGTCACATCTTGAAGAATTAGATTTGGGAATCAATGGCTTTACTGAATATAGTTTAGTTTTTTCTTTTTACAAATACATGAATTATAAATTTACGAATGATTCGAACAGCCTTTTGGAGGCGACAAAAGGTATAGAAAGATGTATGGAAATTGAAGAATATAATTATGAGTTGAATGATGAAGACCCCACCTTAAGTATTCTTAAAGTTTTTAAGAAAAAAATAGATTTTGAACTACAAAATTTAAAGAAATAGTTAGGTGGAAAGGCCTTAAATACAATTTTAAGATGGATTTTTTAGCTTTAAGATTAATACTCCCAGTCTTGGTGGCTAACGGGTAATTTGTTAAGTTCAATTTTAAGTTGTTTCCAGTTGGGTAAATGAGTGTCCATGTAATAGAGGAATCTAGCATTATGAAGTCTTTCTAATAGATGTACCATTTCGTGAACGATAATATACTCCAAACAATGTTCCGGTTTCTTGGCTAATTCCAGATTGAGCCAAATACGTTTCTTTTCAATGTTGCATGAACCCCATTTGGTTTTCATTTGCTTTACTTGCCAGTCTTCAACATTTAAGTTCAATATTTTCTCCCACTTGACAATGATGGATGGGATTTGCTTTTTGAGTTCCATCCGATACCATTCTGTAATGATTTCGTGTCGCTTTGCTGTTGACGTGTTGGGTTTGACGTGCAATTCAATGAACTTCTTGTTTTTCAAAACCACTTTCTGTGTCTTGTCTGTCTCAACGATGTTGAGCAAGTACCGTCTGCCCTGAAAGTAGTGGCTTTCCCGCTGTTTGTATTCTCTAGGTGAAATGCGATCCTGTCCTTCAAACTTTCTTTGGTTGCGTTTTATCCAACCGAGTTTTGAAATGGCAAACAGTCGGATGGCATCTTCATTCACTTTTAATGGTGCAGCAATACGAACCCTTCCTGTTGGTGGGTAAACAGCAAGATGTATGTTTATAATATCTTTGCGAACTACATCAATTTTTATATTACCGATAGTTATTTGCTTCATCAATAGTCTCTCTGATTTTTTACCAAATCAAAAATGCGTTGTACCTCATTATCACCTTCAATTCGATGTGTTTTCAAAACCTCGGTGATGGCGTTTCTTACTGCTTTTGATTTCTGAATATTGTCCCGCCAACTGTCTTTTTTTGTTGTCAGAATTTTTATGTCTAAATCGTTTGCTAAGGCTTCGTTCCTACCTAAGTTGTCAAACAATGCTCGTTTGGTTGATGTGTTGATGGTGGAAGGGTAGTCGGTTGTTGTGTCTGACTTTTTTACCTTTCCTGAAAGAGCAATGATCTCATTCAAATACTTTTCATATTCCAAGGAGGCTTCTTTTCTCATTTTAATGAGTTCATCCAAAAGCACACTCATTTTTTCGTAATACATTGGATTGGTTGGACTTTCTTCAATGATTACTTTCCTCAAATTGTTTTCAATAGCTTCTGCCATTGCCTCAGGGTCATTCTTAATGCCTGGAGGTAATTTTTCATAGGGAACCTCGTCCTCTTTCACTAGGATTTCAACTAAACTCAAATCGTCAAAATTAGCAAGCATCCGGCTTTCTTCAGCTCCAATGTAGCTATCAATCAAATGTCGCATGGCTGGCTCGTATTGCTTCAAATCAATATAATCTCCACTTGCTAACTGAATTTCTTTGCGAACATTTTCAAAGTATTTTATTTCGGCTTTAATTGCTTCAATTTCTTTTGGTTTGTAACCAGCCTCTATCATTTCATCGGCTATGTTGGCATAAGACCGAATGAGTGCAATGGTCAATTTGTAAAGGGCAACACGTCTTGGTTCTGTGTCTTTCAGTTCATCAGGATTTTCGGTATTGCTTCCGCAGAAGTAACGAATGTGTTCAATCGTTCCTTTTGGTGGCTCAACGGCTTCAACCAATGCTTTGATAGCTTCCAATGCTTCGTCCAATCGTTCTTTACCTTTCTGTAAACGGTTTTTCAAAAGTCCGTCAATGTCTTTTTTCTCGTAACCGCTAAAAGCTTCCGAAGTGTAATCATTGAATGCTTGTTCCAAACTCTTGAACAAGTCCATGTAGTCAATGATGTAACCGTAATCTTTATCGTCTCCGTCCAAACGGTTTACACGGCAAACGGCTTGAAACAAACCGTGGTCTCTCAGTTTTTTGTCAATGTATAAGTAAGTGGCACTCGGAGCATCAAAACCTGTGAGTAGTTTGTTTACCACAATCAGTAGTTTCATTTGTGCAGGTTCTTCCACAAATTTCTTCTTCACTTCGGTTTCAAATTGTTCTACTTTCTTTAATGCTTCTTCAGTTGTATCATTGAAATATGTAGAAAACATTTTTTGGTAAATCTCAAAACGCTGTAACTTTTCGGTGTAATTGTCGCCTTCGCCTTTTATATCGTTTGCATTCGGAACGAATGATGTTACAATGGCACAATTTTTCAATCCTGCATTTTGGAATAATTCATAGTAACGGCAAGCATTGTAAATACTATCAGAAACCAAAATGGCATTTCCTCTGCCGTTTTGCAGACGTTCTTTTTTCTCCATGTCCATCACCACATCCAAGACGATTTTTTCCAATCGTGATTTGCTGCTGAACACTTTTTTCAATGTTCCCCAACGCTGTTTCAGTTCGGCTTTTGCAAAGTCGGTCAATCCTCTTGTTTTGAGTTCAAACCATTCGTCAATTTTGTCGGGTGACTTGATGTTTTGTTCAATGTCTCGGGCTTCATAACGTAAATCCAACACCACTTTGTCAGTTACGGCTTCATTGAATTTGTAGGTGTGAATGTATCTGCCAAAAACTTCTAAACTGGTTTGCTTGTCGCTTTTCAATAATGGTGTTCCTGTGAAACCGATAAATAAAGCATCGGGAATGAATTGCTTCATAGCTTCATGCAGTTTCCCCGATTGTGTTCTATGACACTCGTCCACAAAAACATAAATGTCACCTTTGGCTTTAAAATCACTTGGAATACTGCTGCGGAGTTCCTGCAAGTATTTTTCTACATCTTCATCGGATGCTTCCTCGCTTTTGTCTTTGCCACCAAACTTGTGAATGAGTGAACAAATCAGCCACGGTGAAGTGTCATTAAGTTGTTGAAGTAAATCCCTTCCACTTTTGGTACGGTAAATATCTTCCTGAACGCCTTTGTAAACCTTTTCAATCTGCTCATCCAATTCATCTCGGTCGGTAATGATTAGCACCCGTGCATTGTCGTTGAACTCCCTTATCCATTTAGTAAGCCACACCATCGTCAAACTCTTCCCGCTTCCCTGTGTGTGCCAAATTATGCCGCCTTCTTTACGTTTTACAAAATCCTGTGCCGATTTGATACCGAAATACTGATTCGGTCGGCAGAATTTTTTTTGCCCTCTATCGTACACCACAAAATCATGAAGTATTTCAATGAAGCGTTCCTTATTCAGTAGTTCAATGATGTTTTTGTCCAACGGATAATCATACTTGGCTGCTTTATCCAGAATTGGCTTGGTAATTTCCAGTAGATGCGGAAATTCTTTGCCTGCTTCTTGTGTAACTTCCTTCCATTTCAAAAAGTATTTCTCTTTTGTTTCAATGGCTCCATAAGCCAAACCTTCAATGTCGTTTCCTGCCATTACATACTGAATGGTATTAAAAAACGGCTTTATGAAGAGGTGTTTTTGATTATCTAAGTTTTGGCGAATACCTTCTGAAATGGAAACCGTGCTGCGTTTCAATTCTAACACACCGAAAGCAATACCGTTTATGTACAGCACAATGTCTGGGCGTTTTTTGTGTAAACCTTTTATGGTCACTTCTTCGGCAAATGCAAAATGATTGGCAAGCGGATTTTTCCAGTCAATGAGCCAAACCGTTTTTTTGTTTTGTCCAATTTCAGGTTGAACAGTAACGCCATATCGAAGTAGTGAATACACTTCTTTGTTTACTTCATACAGCGATTTACTTTGGTCGCTTGCGGCTTTGGTAAATTCATAAATGGCTTTGTTGGTCAGGTTTTGGTCATAGCGTTTCAATAGCCATGGTTCCAAAATCTCTTCTTCTAGATTGCTGTTGTTGTCCCGTTCTTCCCAATTGCCGAGATATTCATACTGTAATTCATTTTGCATCAGAGCTACCACACGGTCTTGGGTTTCTCTTTCCAGTTTGCCAACTTTCGATTGAGTAGAACCTGCAATCATTCTGCTGAGTATTTCTTTTTTAAGTGACGCCGCCAACTCCGTTTCGTGGGTAATTAGCATCAAGCCCTCATCAGGCAACAAATCTTCGCTGTATGCTCCAAGATACAACTCGGCATAAAACTCATTTCGGTTGTATTTGCCTAAGTAAAAATTGGTTTTTCGGTCTTCATAAATGGGCTTCAAATCCATTTGCCCTTCCAGAAACAGGGTTACATCTTCAACGCTTACTTTCTTACCAATGTATTCGTATGTTTCATCATCGAGCAGGGCAAAAATGTAATTACTCTGCCTTTCGTCCTGACAAAAAATGAGTGTCGGAACTTCGTAGTAATATAGTATTTTGATGTAAACCAATTTCATATTTCTATCTCTTGAACATTCACGGATGCGACATTGAATGAATGTGAACGCCACCAAGAATGGTGGTTTTTATTGTCAAATGTTTGTTTCAACACACCATCTTTTTCTGTAAGTTGAAGCTCCCCGATTTTTATGGTTCGGTTCTTTTTTTTACCTGCCTGCACTTTGAAAAATCCGTTTATCATACCCTGCAAATCATCGTATAGGGAAACTGATTTGCCAATGCAATCATCAAAACCATCAGGCAATGGTCTATCATCTCGAATGGGAGTTGGTAAAAAGCATTCAGAAGTTAACGTTTCTGCTTTGATAATGCGGAAATAAGTTTTTTCGCCTTTGGGTACAAAAGCATCTTCATGCGGACAAGTAAAGCCTACTCCCAAATTTTCAAAATATTCCATGTTATTGGTTTTCATATTTAATAGGGGGTAAAAATAGTTTAATTTATTTGATGCCAAACATCAGACCAGGCAGACAAAATAAAATCTGCTAGGTTAGGGATTGGATTGTCTGGATGAAGGCGATTGTATTTTCCTTGTTGATAAAAGGCATACCCCGAAGGTGTTAGAAGTCTAGCTTCATAAATATTATTGTTATTTGCATATAGTAGAACCGGATTCCACAACCTTCTCCAAAATGTTTCTCCGGTACCTCTGGTAAGATATACATTTTCAATCGAAGGATTATCAATTAACAACTGTACAATATCAACAGGTATTTGCTGATTAAATTTGGTTGCAATTTCCTTATCACTGTAGGTTTTTAAAATATTGATATGATTTGGTGTATTAGGATCTGCATCTTGAATAGAAGAAATGAGATCTGTAATGGCAATTTTCTTATTCCTACAAAAAGTTTTCCATTGCATAGGTGTGGCATTTATCAAGCTTTCCTCCTGATAAAGTCTGGGTAAAACATCCCAAAAATTATTATTTTGGTTTCCATGTTCATCATGTGTTCTTCCGTAGAACCACTCTGCTTGATTAGTTTCAGGCAAGGAAGGATTGAAAGTACCGACTATTAATGTAGTAGGTTTATAATCGAGATTATCTAATGTAAGTTCGTTGAGAAATTTGTGATTACATGCCATTTTTAAAAAATTCATTTGATTCTTTAATATAGAATGATTTACATCCATTTTTTTGAATTTCCAAGTCCCAGGCTTGTTGAATAATACGATAGCTTTGATACCAATGATTCATGCCTGAATGCCAGGCTTTCCAAATTAATTTATCAATCCTTCCTTTATTATACCAATAGTATTCCTCTGCACATAAATTGAAATAGTCATTAAGCCGATAAATTAATAGCGGTTGTGCCTGCAAATCTTCGATGGTTTTACACTTTTCTACTATTTCATATAAAGTGTCATTGAGTTTGTCATAACGGGCGTTAAATTCGGTAAAAAGCTCTTTATTTAGTTTGTCTTTGGCAAGTCGCCAGTTCATATAAAAATTAGCTCCAGCTATCAAAGATGCAAATACTCCTAAAATTATTGAGACTATTATTTGACTGTTCATATTAACCTTATTTTACCTGTTAATAAACTCTGCATCATGCCTTGCTTCATCATTTTGTTTTTCTCCAATTGCTTTTCCAATTCCTGAATTTCATTGTCCATATCAGATAGGATTTGGGCAATGCGGGTTTGTTCTGTTGGGTTTGGAATTGAAATTTCAATTGACTTTAGTTTGCTTGGACTAATTTCCAAAAATGTGCTACCACTTGCATTTTGAAGCATTATCTGTTTCAAAGTCAGGATTAAATAATAGAGAAACTCATTGCTATTATCTTCCTTGACAATAAGTGATTGAAATCCTTGGTTGGTGCAGCTTTCAACTTTCAAGATACTTGCATCACCAATACTTGCTCTACTTGTCAGAAGTATAGTTCCAACGGGAAGTAATTTTGCAGAACTACTCATCAATCCTTCATGTGTAATTTTTCTAATACTCTCAAATGAATACTTTTTATCTCCAATTTCAGTAGGTGTGAACCAGTTTATATTTCCATTCCAATAACTTGCATTAAATGTGCTTGGTGTTCCACCTCCAACAACATCTGCTATTTCTCCTAGTGTTTTCTCCTCCCAACCCACTTTCGGTTTCAGCAACTCTTGCATTGCACCCGTTTTGATGTTTCGCTTCTTGGCAATGAGTTGTTCTAATTTTTGAATAAGTGTATCGGCATCATTTAAAGCGGTGGCAATGGCGGTTTGCTCATCTTTGGTGGGGGGAAGGGGAATAGGAAATTCCCTAACAACATTGACATTTAAATTCTGAACACCAGCACCTGCAAACTGACCATTTTTAGCTAAAAATTTATACTTGGGGCTGTTTAATAAATGCAGTAGGTAGTAGTTGTGAATTATAGTTTCATCAACTTTAATTAAAGTTAAACTGACGTAAATTGCAAACTCAAATTCTTCTTCGATAACTCCTGCTTCACCAATTCCAGCACCAACCCTTGTGTAGAGCAAATCACCTTTCCTTGGTGGATTATGCTTTGTGATTAAATCAAACAAACTCTTTGGGACATGTCTAAACTTGTCATAAACTACTTTGCCATTTTGAACATTTTGAGCAGATAAAAATGGCTTACCAATGGAAGCATCAACATATTTAGGTGTTGCTGCTAAACCACACGTAATAACTTTAGTTACATCCTGAAATCTTTTTACATCCCAATCATCAGGTATTAAACCAATATCTGTATGTTTAAATCCTTCTACCATTTGTAATTCATAGTTTTTAAATGGTTTTCTACTTTGCTTGTTAGTAAAGCCACATCGCTGGTGAGTTTTGGCATGGGTATTTCATAACGGTCTGCCAGTTCTTTAATGCGTTGGGTAAGTCGGTGGCTAATATTGTCCATTTCGGTGCGTATGCGTTGCTCCATGTTTGCCATCCATTTCTTTTCCACCACAATGGTTTTTATTTCATCAATACTCAGTTTGGGGTATTGGGCAATCACTTTCTTTTCAAGTTCAGCTTTGGCGGTTTTTATTTTGCTTTGGGTGTCGGCTTCTTCGTCCATCAATTTTTTGTAGGTTGCCAGCATATCAAATTCCTCAGCGTTTTCTTCGTTTCGTTTGCCGACTTCTTTTATTCCTTTACCTAAACTTGCTTTAGTGATTTTATAAGTTTTCTTTTCTTCGTTGTATTCTGTTGCCTCCCAAAGCAAACCATCTTCAACTGCATTTTCCTCCTTTAGCTCTTCCATTTTCGCATGCAGGGTTTCCGTTTTGGCTTCCAGTTCTTCAATGGCTTTTTGTTCTTTGGCAAAATATTCTTGTACCATCAAAGCGGGCGGTATCAATCTGCCTTCTAGTCCTTCAATACCTGCAATCTGTTTTACAATTTCCTTATCGCCTTTTTTGGTTTTCTTCTCTTTGCGTTTCACTTCGTTTCCTGCTGCCCAGCCATCAGCGGCAATTTCGTAAAAGTCGTCCTGCATGGCTTCAACGTTGCCGTCAGGACTCCAATAGTCCATCAGGTGCTGATACATAGCGTATTTGTCGGTCAGTTGTTTGTTGTCGTAATGTTTCAGCAGGTTTTCAGAAATGACGTGTATTTCGTGCTTCGGTCTTAGCCCTTTGTCCAATGCCTTGGTGTAGGCAATGGTTTCTGTTTTCCATTGTTCAAATACCTGCTCCATTTTCTTGCCAAATGCGGTAAACTCAGGATGATTGAAAATGGTGTTTTTGATTTCATCACTGGCAATAATCAGTTCGTAAAAGTCGGGGCGTTTGTCAATGGCTTTGAACAAACCTGCTTTCAGTGTTGGGTAAATTTTCCAGTAATTCTCCAATGCTTCAATATCCCGCTTTGGAATACCCCCTAACAAATGAGCTTCAATGTCTTGAATATCTTCCGCTTCCTGGCTGTCAATGTAGCGTGGAATGTTCAGGTTGTAGTCGTTTTTGGGGTCGGCTATTTCTGTAATCGAGACCAAACGGGCATATGTTGCATCGCTTTCGTTTTGTGAATTAAAGGTGTCCACCATTTTGTGAATGTCCTGCTCACGAAGGCGGTTTTTATTTCCATCTTTCTTGAAGCCTTTGCTGGCATCAATCATAAAAATGTGTGTCCGCTTGTCAGCATCTTCTTTATCCAGCACAATCAGCGAAGCGGCAATACCAGTTCCGTAAAATAAGTTGGGCGGCAAACCAATAATGGCTTTGATGTAACCCTTTTTAATTATCTGCTTGCGGATTTCAGCTTCTGCATTTCCACGGAATAATACACCTAACGGCAAAACAATACACGCTTTACCTTTTGATTTCAAAGATTTAATCAGGTGCAATAGAAAAGCAAAGTCGCCATTCTTCTTTGGCGGAATAGCATCGTATCCCTCAAAGCGTTTGTAGATGTCGTTCTGAGGGTCAAGTCCATTCATCCAAGCCTTGTAACTGAATGGAGGATTAGAAACAGCATAATCAAATTGTTTGAGTTCACCTGTTTGGTCGTTCGTAAATAAGGGTGAAGCTATGGTATTGCCTTGAAGAATTTCAGCATCAGCAAAGTTGTGGAGCCACATATTCATCACGGCTAATGCTCTGGTGGCATTGTCGTTTTCTTGTCCGTAAATAGTGATGCCCTGCGGAGCTATGTCTGCGGATTTCAGCAAAAGAGAACCCGAACCGCAGGTTGGGTCGTAAATTGTTTGGTCCTGGCTTGTGGATTTATTGATGCCAATAACCTGTGCCATTACACGAGAAACTTCCGAAGGTGTGTAGAACTGTCCTTTACTCTTTCCGCTTTCGGTGGCAAAGTGCCGCATCAGATATTCGTAGGCATCTCCCAATAAATCATCTCCATCAGCTCGATTAGCAGAAAAATTGAGTTCCGGTTTATTAAAGATATTGAGTAGGTTAGTTAAACGGTCAACCTTTTCTTTACCATTTCCCAATTTGGCATCATCGTTAAAATCGGCTTCTGTAATAATACCAGAAAGGTTGTTATTCTTTGCAAACTCGCCAATTACTTTGTTTATTTGATCCCCAATGTCTGATTTACCTCTATGCACAAGCATATCATAAAATGTAGTTCCTGTTTTGAGTTCCACTAAAGGGTCTTTTTTATCAGAAACGTATTTCATGAACAACATAACCAACACATAATCTTTGTATTGGCTAGCGTCCATACTTCCTCTCAGTTCGTCACAACTTGCCCAAAGTGAGCTATACAATTCAGATTTTTTTATTGCCATTCTTCTTTTTCTTCGTTATTTTCTAAGCTGGAATAATAATTATCAATTACAAACCAACCATTTTTAATTCTAGTTTTTACATCATTAAAATTCCAGTCAGGTGGAAGTGGTTTAAAGGATTTATCCTTGTCAAATTGGGTTCTTTCGAAGTATTTAAGCTGAAACTCTCTAAGTTTTTTGATGTCAATTTCACCAACAATAATTGTATCATTTCTACCGCCCTTCAATTTAAGAATATCTTTTGTTGCGGTTTCTGATGGTTTTGTAACTCTGGAATCACCAAATTGGGAGGTGTTTACCTGAGCTATGTAACAATGCATATCCCTGCTTAAAGCCTCTACTATATTAGAAAAATAATGCGTGTCTTTGTTCCATTCCGAAGCAATCAGTAGATCAACTTTCGATTTAAACAAACTTCTATGGTGGGTATCGGCAAACTCAAAGCAGTAATACGATGTGAAATAGAGATTTTTCCAATTTATCAAATCATAAGAATGTAGTGGTTTGGGAACCTTATAACCAAACCCTCTGATAATTAACTCCTCAAAATGTGCGTAATGATTTTTTAACCGGTACAAAACAACTGCATCTTTAATTCCATCAATTTCAAATGGAATTACATTAACAATAAAATTGAAACAAATATCCTTAATATTCCAATGTTCCAAACCAGAAACTATGGCAAATTGATTTTTCTCAGCATATTTTGCCAATATCGAAACGTTTGAATAGGGTAGATAAGACTCCGGCAATAGAAACATCTCCACATTTTCATGGTTAGCCTCATTTAATAATTTAGCAAGCGATTGATACCTTGATCTGGAAAGATTAGGCTCCCCTTTAATGCTTGATTCGATATTCTCACTCAAAACATTGGTATTAGCGATAGCAATAGACAGATTTTTTGAAAACTTATTTTTCTGAGAAATGTGAATTTCTGATTCTATTGGTTGATTATTGTCACTATCTGAATTTGTAATGCTAAAAGTTGATTTTAATTCAAATATTTTGTCAGCAATTGAAGAAGAGGATGGTACATGATTATTATTTATTGCCTTGTAATATGCTTTTGCTTTTTCCAACAAATTTGGACTGTAGAGATTAAAATCATCACATTTTACATGCCGTCCGTCTGTATCCAACACCCAATCATTCATGCTTGAATGTAATAATTCATTGGCTGAAGCAATACAACATTCCCAAAATTTCACCCTCCTGGGAGATAGTACCATTTTATGCCAATTAAGAGTACATTCTTTCGGATTTTCAAGGTTCTGAGGGAAATTACGGTCAATTAGATTGAAATCGCTCCCGGATTCGCATAATTCTGTATAATTTAACAATGGATGAGCCACATAATGATGTCTTATAAGATTAGACCATCTATATATGAATGATTTATTTTTTATATCAACCGGTTGCTCTAAAAAAGGCCACAAATGGTTTGTGTCAAGATAATCATTGAATAATTGCATTTCATTTTTTATTGCATCATCCAGAATAAAATTAGGATTTAAGGAAATGGCTAATTCGCAAGATTCCATTAAATATTGAGATAGTGAAGGTGCTACATTAGATTGTTTGATTTCAGAAATTCCAATTTTTAAGTTCGAATTTCTTAAAATTATTATTTGATTTAATGTATGTTTAAAAAATGTTAAAAAACCGAAATGATCATTGTAAACCAGAAAATATGTAAATATTTTTTCCCACAGGTGGAAGTATTCTAGATTGTTGACACCTTTAAAAAGGCTTAATATTTTATCTCTTTCAATTGAATCGATGTTTGGATCTTTTTTTAATGCTGAAAATATCTTCTGAGCAAGAAAAATACTTAATCCATATCGATTTTCCTGATAATCTTTGAGAGTTCGGATTTTCCCTTCAGTTCCATCGAAAATCAAATAATATGCCTGGTCATCAAAAGTCAAATCCGCTTCCTTATCCTCTGGAATATCTCTAAATTCGCTTGCTCTTTCGTTTAATTCTTTTTTTAATTTATCAATAACTGCAATTGATTCATTTTTGTCAAAGTAATAGACCAATGTTTTTTCTGCTTGAATGTATAAATTCTCAACACAATTTATTTTGAATATCGATTTTGGGTTAGAAGACTTACAACATTCTGAATTTTTCTCTTCTTTCCCTTTTTCAAAGTTACCTGGAAAATCAACCAGCTTAACTAAAGGATATAAATGCTTAAGAATAAAACGAGAAGATTTTGAAACTTTATAGTCATTTTGAAAATCATCTTCAGTGTTTGCAAAAGTGATTTTTTCATTACCATTTATGTTTTCCGTTTTTAAGTATTTGGCAAAACTAAAATCTACCTCTTCGCAAATATTATCAGGATTTATACAAGGATCTTTTAAAACAATAATTATGTCATCCACATAACGCCCGAAATAAGCATTTGGAATAGTTCTTTTCAATCTTTTGTCGAAGTCATGTAAATAAAAGTTTGCCAAAACATAAGATGGGGCAAAGCCTATAGGAAGTATAAATCTCCCTTCTTTTATCTCATTAATTGATTTATCAGGATAATTTAAATCTTTAATTTTAAATGTATATACTTCAAGTATCTTTTTAAAAAGGTCATGAAGATTATTGCCGCCTTCATAGCCTTTCGTTTTATTAAAAATTACCTTTTCAATATCTGTAAAATCAAACCTAACAGAATAGAAATAATCTTTAACATCCAGATTAATAAATGCTATATCAGAGCCGCTTTCTAATAAAGATTTTGCGGTATTAACTGCGTTGTCTCTCCATTTTTGGTATTGTACAAAATATGGTTTAAATAAAGCACTCCCTCCAACAATTTTTCGCTCCTTATCCTTATTAAGTATCAGCCTGTTTCCTATGCATGATTCATCCAGTTTTCTGTCTAGCTTATATCCAAACTCCATCAGCCATAAAATACCAATTAGATGCAATTCAATTGGAAAATCTGCAAAGACAGTTACTTTGTCTAATTTATAAGTGTCAGCAACCCGTTGATTAGTTAAAAAATTATTTGATTCCAGGCCTTTATCAAATTTTTTAGGAAGAAATTTGAAATCTATTTTGTTTAAGTATTCATTAAATCCATTATCAATATGATTATTTTTAATTAATTTGGCTACTACATGAAGTTTTTCATCAAGGAGTTTAGTAATACCTTCTGAAGTCAAATCAGGAGTATTAACCCTACCTAAATTATTTTCTTCAAGTCCACATTCAAACAGTGCAAGCTTTTGTCTCAGGAACAAATCTGAGGAATCATGGTAAATGTGGGATTTCAATTTAATGTAAGCCTCTTTAAGATTGGGAAAAGAATTCATGATTTTTTGGAAATAGAATAATGCAAAAGTAAGTAAAAACTTCTGTAAATGGCTCATTAAAAAAACTCGATGCTCTTTGAAATAAATTCGATCAATGAGTACCGAAAAATAAAAATGGATTTCGAAAAAAATATAAAATTATGAAAATTAGAAAGTTGCACATTTTTCTAGGATTAGGAGTATTATTGGGATCGTGTGGAAAAAATCCCCAAATAGCTGACTTAGCAGTTACAACACCGGTAACCTTTCGGGAAAACAAGGTTCTATTTGTTGAAGAAAATGAAAAAATTGGTGAAACAAGAAAACTTAAGTTTGCTTATGAAATTAACGAGAATAAGGAAAATGAAATAGAGAAACTAAAACCAATAGGGTGTGTTTTAAGAGGGGTGAGAATCCCTAAAACAAGTGATTTTGAAAAACATACTGATATTGCTGTAGTAATAGATGTAGTAACAGCAGGAGCAACTAGTTTAACCTCTCTTGTCGTTTTTTATCAAAGAAATGTTACTGGAGGGCAGATGCTTAATTTTCAAGACTTACTTGTTTATTATGAGCCGGAATGGGACGGACTGACTCCGCCGTATTTTAGGGTGAGGCTTTTAGATGTTTTAAGTGAGAGAAACTTAAAGACTGTTGATATATTGGAGCAAGCAAATAAAATGTCTGCTAGCTTGGGTGGAATAATACCCCACCCTGTACTTCCGATTGTTCAAACAGCTGCAGAAGCAGCGAAGATGATTTTTGGAAACAAACAAAATAAGGTCATACTTGATTTTCAGGTTCAATTTTATTCTCCTGTACAGATTCAAGGTTCCAATTCTGAACTCCTTCCTTTGAGAAAAGGCGAGTGGGTAGTAGTAGGCAGAGAAGAATATGGAAGCTCAAGTTATTGGAAGAATAAATTTGAATTGGATGAAAGAACTGGGGAATTACTTATTGAGCCTTTTCAACAGAAAACAAATAATGCAGATAATTCAAATATTGAAAACTCTACTAAAAACGAAAATTCAGAAAATAAAAAAGATTTAAATGTTCCTAAATCTAAGGAATTACTAATAACTGAGACACCTTATGTTTCTTTAGTTTTATTCTCAGCTGATGCTGTTATACCCAAACATATTTTAGATAGATCAAAAGTATTAATTGAGACTCTAGAATCTGCCTCTCAGCGAAACAATCTAGATGCATTAGGGAATTCAATTTCAGCATTAAGTACTTCATTCAAAGCTTACCAATTGGAAAGAAAAGTAAAAAAATATTTCTTGGGATCAGACTTCTTAGAATTAATTGAAGTTTTGAAAGAGCAAAACGATGAAGATAATAAAAATAAACTATCCTCGGAAGAGACTAGTAGGTTAATTAGATTTTTTAATGATTTAACAAATGCTCAGGTATCAAGTATTGAAGATTTAGAAAAATGGCATGAAAAAAATAAAGGGGTAAAATTTGTCAAAGTGGAGAAAGAAGAATTAAAAACATTTATTTACGGGCAAAAATGGGAAATTCAAAACTAGTTAGAATTAGCGTAGTTATTGCAGTAATAATTCTTTTAGGACTTATTATTTATAGTAATTTTCTTGGGATCAATGAGAATAACTTGATTGAAAAAATGAACATTCCAGATACAGAAGATGAATATTTAGAAACAGATGGAATTATAGTACCTGAACTAGATTCAATTGAAATTGAGCTATCAAACAGAATATCACCACCAAATTATAATGTTCAAACAATATCAGCCCAGTTTTCTGAACACTACTCTGAAAGGATAGAAATATCCACAAATATGGATGATACAAAATCCTTAATTTCTAAGCTTTCCAATGAAATAAACAAAAACTTAAACTCCTGTAAAAACAAATATGATAATACTTCAGAAATCGCTATAGTCGAGATAGAGCCAGAATATTTCACCTATCAATATGTTAAAAAGCATATTTCTCAAGCAACTTATAAAATCAGGATAAACTGTGCTATTAATAATGTAGATAACAAAGAAACAATTTTGGAATTAGAAAGTAATTCAATTGAAATAATCACTGAACCTAAAAATTATTTTAAAGCAATTAATTATAGTAATAGTGTTATGAAAAATTTTATTGAGGTTTTAAAATGTAGCCTCGATAATCTACAAAAAAATAAAACTGGGGTTTAGTCACTTATTAGAAATAACAATGAAATTATATTTTTAAATAAAAAAAATAATTAGATTTACATAAAGTTGTGTGGATTTAGTAGCAGGAAAGGTCTGGTCGTTTTGAGCCAGACCTTTTTTTGTTTTCATGGTAATCTAAAGTACAGTCTGTCAAAACAAAAAAATCTGGCATAGAAGTCAAAGGTAAAATAGATGCAATCCTTGGGTTTGATTTTACAATAAATCCATTTAAGAATTTCTTAAAATAGTATTAATGGACATCAATAATATAAAGATTCAAAAAGCATTTTTCGTCTCCATCCGCATTTATCCACATTTATTAGCCATTTATTCGGAAAAATGCATAAACACTCCATTTTTATAATCGTATTACAATGATTTATAGAATGGAAAAAGCATGAGAAAAAGATGATAAAAGGATAATTATTATATAAAAATTCAGAATCAAAAAAACTATCTGAATTAATCGTAAAAGCAATAATGTAAAATAGACATCTCCTGTATAAAACAAACGAAGGAATATTTTTAAAGGTTTATTAAAAACACTAACACTTTAATAATCAACTAATTAACACAAATAGCGACAAATTGAAAAATTAGCCGCCAAAAAATTTGGTAATAAAAAATCATGCTTTTATTTTTGTCAAAAATTTTTTATCCACCAATCTAAATTTTAAATTCATGTTAACATCCAACTTAGTCGTCACTTTAAGTATTGACGATTTCTCTCATCTGATAAAAAAAGTCGTGAGAGAAGAACTTTCCAGCCTCTATTCTGTGGTATCGACCATAGAACCAGTAAAAGAGCAGTTCAACTATGTTGAAGCAGCCAGTTACCTTAAAGTATCTAAGCCTACATTTTCCAAACTCAGAAAAGAAGGCAAGATTCCCTCCTACCAAGTCTCTGAAAACAGAGTAATTTTCCTCAAAAGCGATCTTGACAATTTCATTTTTAACCAAAAACAAAAAAAACAATGAAAATCCACCAATGCCCTGTTTGTCAAAGTAGCTTTGAAGGCAGGAAAAACAAGCTGTATTGCAGTACAAAATGCAAAATTGAATATAACAATGCAAAACAGGCAAAAAACATGGAAAGCCATAGGAAATTTTTACATGGTTTTAACCGAAATCGAAAAATACTCCAAAAAATACACGATGTCTTTGGGGATTGTACTTTGCCATCTTATCTATTAAGTCAAGCCAGGCTTGACATGAATTGTACAAACATGGTCCGTAACAGCCCAAATATCCAAGTAAGCGATTTCCAACTTAGATATATTAATCAAGAAAATTATCAAATCATAAAAATAAAACTATGAAACACTACAGTTTTTCGGAATGGCATAATGATAATCATGCCTCCAACTCAAGATTTATCCAACAAGTACCGCAAAGAGACTTGTATGCCTATGACAACAAAAAGAATGGGTGGATAATAGGTTTAGCTACACTATTAGCAATGGCAATGGTACAGATTATTTATCAAAATTTTGATACGATAAAGGCTTGGATTATTAATTTCATTGAAAAACTTTCAGAAATCGAAGAAGAATCCATCAAAACATTCAAAAAGAATTGATAAATAAGCAAAAAAGGAGACTAAAAATCTCCTTTTTTACTCTACTTTACTTTCAACTCCAGCTCTTTAACTTTGTCTTTCAAAGCATCATTTTCCTTCTTTAAAGCAATTAAATGCAGCGTAATTTCCTCAAGTTTTTTAAGTAAAATTGCATCCATATTTCCAAGATCAATTCCATTTTCCTCTACCTCCTGAGAAGAAGGAACTTCTGGCAAATGTTTATTTTTCTTTATAAATTCTTCAGTCTCATCCAAAGATTTTAATTTGTATTCTTCATCAAAAACGAAGTCAGGCCAAGCAGTTGAATTTTTTACTTTTACCTTTTCGGCTATTACATTACCATCTATTGCTAATTTGTAACTAGAAGGATAATTTAGAGTTGATTCAAATCCTATTGCGACACTTCCGTTAACATCAAGTTTTGCTTTTGGAGTATTAGTTCCAATGCCAACATTGCCATTTTCTAAGGCTCTTAATTTCACTCCAGTTCCAGTGGCAAGTATTAAATTGTTACTCATAGTAGAATCTAATCCTGTAACACCATAACCCAAAATAGTATTTCCACTGCCTTGTTTAATACCTATTCCAGTATTTCTACCAATTATTGTATTTTGGTTACCAGTAGTTATTGTATTCGCAGAAGCTTGCCCAACTGCAACATTTTGCTGACCAGTACCTCTGATATTCCTTAATGCATCATGCCCAATTGCTGTATTATACCCTCCAGTGTTTAAAGAACTAACAATTCCCACACCCGATGTGACCCCCAAATATACATTATAGTGAGAATTTGAGAATTGCCCAGCTTGAAGCCCAACAGCTACATTATAACTAGCGGTAGTATTACTTGATAAACTTGATTGCCCAAATGTCGAATTATATGACCCACTTATGTTTGCTGGCATAGAATTATAACCAACGACAGTATTTCCTGTACCCGTTGTATTATTAGTTAGAGAATAACCACCAATTGCTGTATTTGATGTTCCTGTATTTAAGGCAGGTTTAGTAGAATTTCCTCTTAATGCATAAAAACCAATTGCTATATTAAAGGGAGTAGTTGATAATGTTGTATCGTTGGTGTACCGCATTGCTTCATAGCCGATTCCAATGTTATAATTCAAAGCTTTTGCACTCAATAAAGCAGCATAACCTATTGCAATATTATTACTTCCAGTTTTGTTATTTGAAAGAGCTGCATTATTAATTGCTATATTATTTCCACCACTCTCATTGTTCAATAATGAATTTACTCCAATTGCTATATTTTGAACCCCTCTGTTTAATGAGGTATTTGTAGTATTTCCTCTCAATGCATTGGCTCCCAAAGCGATATTATAGGTACTTGCTAGAGTACTATCCCCATTAAAATGTCTCATTGCCTCAGTGCCTATAGCAATATTATTACTTTTATTTATGTTAGAAGATAATGCTAAATAACCTATTGCGGTATTATAAGAACCCTCTAAGTTATTAAGTAAGGAACTATGCACTCCTGAAAAATTATACAAACCCTTAGTATTTGAAAATAAAGACCTGTATCCAAAACTAATGTTATGATATCCAATTGTATTAATTGAGTTTGAAGCAGAACTTGCTTGGGACTCCCAACCTATAGCTACATTATATCCGTTAACCTCAGTCGTACCACCTCCCCAATAAGCACCAGCATAATATCCAATTCCAATGTTCCTACTAGCAACTTTGGAGTATTGCATCGAATTAGTTCCTATCGCAACATTATTTGAACCAATTGTATTTGTAGTAAGTGAATTTACTCCAATGCCAACATTATTTACTCCCGTTGTGGTAAGAGTACCTGTTGCCCTTCCAAAAAAGCTGTTTCCAGAACCCGTGGAAATATTTTGACCAGATGCTCTACCAACTGCAACATTATCTCCTCCTGAAGTTGAAAGCATTACATAATCTCCGATACCTACATTATATAATCCTGATCCCCCACCGGTTCCATTTCCACCAAAATAAAGATTACTTGCTAAATTGTTTCGGTGAATACGAATATTATCAACCATTAAATCTCCAGAAACTTGCAAAGTTGAAGTTGGAGTTACTGTCCCAATACCAATTTTCCCATTATTACCAATAAAAAGTCTGGAAGTTAACAATGATACTGAATCAGCTATACCAACTGGTGCTGTTGAAAAATTAAAATTACCTCCAGAAAGATTTAAATGTGCTCCTCCAAAAGAAGAGTTTCTGTATTTATAATTTCCAGAATAATAAATATTATAAGAAATCCCGGACCCTCCGGTAGTACCAAATTCTTGCAACCAACCAGAATTAAAAATAATCCTGGAAGAAGGGCTGCTACCCAACTGAAAGAGACCAATAGGCGAAGCCGTACCGATACCTACACTTCCGCTTGCTGGAAAAGGATACGTATTCTGAGCATTTGATTTTAAAAAGAATGTAGAAAAAATCAAGACATATATATAGTAGTACTTTTTCATTTTTTATTTTTTAGGATTTTAATTTCCGATTCAAGATTTACTAATTTCTTATTCTGATCAATCAAATACAGTGTTAACTCCTCTACTTTTTTCAAAAGCAACCTATTCATCTCTCCTAAATCCTGTCCATCTTTTTCAACTTCTAATGCCGATGGGATCTCAGGCAAATGACTGTTTTCATTTACGAATTTTTCAATATCCAATAAACTTGGAAGTTGGTAGCCTTTTTTGAAAACAAAGTCTGGCCAAACTCCATTTGTGCTTTTCTTAACTTTTATTTTATCGGCGATTATGTTTCCAGCGACTGATAATTTATATCCTGAATAAGGAGTTGTTGTACCAATTGCTACTTGTCCACCTGCAGGATTAATAATTAGAGGTATTCCTGAAGAAGTAGCATATGAATAGGATTCAATTCTAGCATAATTAATACTTGGATCAGCTCCGCTAATTAATAACCCTTTTCTTGAACTTCCAGCCCCATTTCCAAAAAATGCCCTACCACTATTTCCTATTTCTAACGGTTCATTTGGAGATGATGTCCCAATTCCAACATTGCCTGCCCCATCAATTCTTAATCTTTCATAGCTCCCGGCCCCGATTACAACTGTATTGGTAAGTGCAGAATTTAAACCGGTAATTGATGCACCTATTATGGTATTGCCAGAACCTGTGGTAATCCCGCGACCAGTGTTATGGCCAATTAATACATTATTTGCTCCAGTAGATATTTCGTAACCTGCAGAATTCCCAAAAGCAGCATTCTGATTACCAGTAGAATTAAATAATGCATTGTAACCAAAAGCATTGCTCTGGCTTCCCGATGTATTTGAATGAAGAGCATAAGCTCCATATGCATTATTTAAAGTCCCTATATTGTTTCCAGGAGTTGTACTTCCCCTTAAAGCAAAAGAACCAACCGATGTATTGAAAGTGTTGGAAACAATCGTATCACTATTTGCATACAATTGAGAATAATAACCTATGGCAACATTATAACTTTTTGCTTTATTTTCTTGAAATGAATTATTCCCAATTGAGATATTTTGTCCACCTTTAATATTTTTATTTGCTGAACTTAAACCAATTGAAATATTATTATTTCCGGATTCATTATAATATAAAGCGTCATACCCAATGGCAGTATTTGAAGTTCCAGTGTTCTTATTAAGTGTGGAAGAATTTCCCCTTAGAGCCCTAAATCCGATTGCAGTATTGTAAGTTATATTAGAAACAGTATTGTTCCCATACCCTCGCATTGCCTCAAATCCTATTGCAATACTTCTCGAACCACCAATATTTTCCATTAAAGCATACTGCCCAACCGCTACATTATATTCACCTACAGTAGATTTTGCCATAGCTGTGTAACCAAATGCAGAATTATAATTACCAGTTGTTCTAGAATAAAAAGCTCCATTACCATAATAAGTATTGGTTGATCCTTTACCAATTCCAATTTGAATGCCATTAATATTGGCATCAGCAGTAGTAGTTATAGCACCCATTCGGTTTTCATAGTCAAGTTTTACAAAATTATTTGTCGCAACTGGCGGAGCATTTACCGTAGAGGCAGTCCATCCTGCAAACCAGGCATCAGAGCCACCTCCATCTGTTGGGGTTCTCATCCAAGCTCTGGTTTTAAAGCTCAAACAGTATTGCGTTGAACCACGTTTAATAAAAATCGAAACCAAACCAGCATCATTAAACAAATAAACATCAGGGGCATAACCACCATGTGAGGATATCTTTTTTGATGCAAAATATTCTCCCGATCCACCATTGTAAACATACCAGTTTAACATCAATCCTACACTTTGAATTGCACCATAGTTATATCCTTCAATTACCACAGTAGCCATATATCTAGGAGCACCAAAGGGTAAATTTGTCTTGATTACTACGCCACCGCTATCTGTTGTCGGGTTGGCACAGTTGTTAAAATAAGTAAGATTTTCTACTCCTGAGCTTTGCGTAAATGCCTGCAAGCTTGATAAAAGTAGAAAAAGGACCAGGATTTCTTTTTTCATAATATTTTTATTTGATATTAATAACTTGTGTAAAAAATTAATTTGACGATGTCCAGACTTTCCATTGTGATAAACTTCCATCATTCAACACCGCACGGATAAAATATTTATTTTCTAAGCCCGGCTTGAGCTCCAAGTCTTTAAATTCATAAATGCCTTTTTTAATAATTTTGTAAAGGCTCTCTTTAGGTAAAACAGTAGTGCCTGGCTCGTATTCAGATTTATAAATTTCAAATTCCTTTACTGAATTTTCAAAACCTTGTAATAATGACCATTGAACCACTATCTCGCTTGCCAAATCGGTAGTCTTTTTAGAAAAAGTCGAAATCACTTCTTTTTTTGAAATAACTGATGTGCCCAAAATATCTAAAGAAACTATTTGTGCACACTTATTATAATTGGGCTTTTCATCCAATTCACTGATACAAGACACATTACCTGATGGATCAATAGCTACAAAAGAAAAGTAGTATGATTTGTTGGATTGCAAAGCATAAGAGGTAATCAAAGTATCTCTTTGGGTCGATGTATATTCAATTATTCCTGATTCGGGAAAATTAGGAACAGGACTTTTTCCTAAACTAAAATCAATTGGATCACTGATATACAGAATATGTCTTGCTGTTTTATCAGTGCTATAACTTACACTTATTTTTGCATGATAAGTTGAGGCTCCATTGTCAAAGTAAGGTTTAACCTTTCTGATACTTGGGGGAAAGGGTCTGATATTGTCGATTGAACTTAATTTAGTTTGCATTGTATCAGACTCATTGCTAAAGTTATCCAGGGCACTTAATCCATAGTAAATATCTGGATAGGTGACATTTAATGCTAAGGTATCTTTGCATACTAATGAGGTACCATCCAAAATAGGGGAGAGTGCATATTTATCATTGCCCACTTTTTTATATTTGGCTCCAGAAATAACTACTAAAGAATCGGTAAGGCCAATTCGTCTGGTAACCTTATATCCTTCCAGGTCTTTTTCAGTATTTGCATTCCATGTCAGTGTTACGATTTTCTTGCCTAAATCCTGATCATCTATGTAAGAGAGTGTTAAACCAGTCGGTTTGGCTGGAGGTGCATTGTAAGTGGGTAGAACAAAGAATGCATTTGAAAACAGGGTATCTCCTTCAATGGTTTTTATACGCATCTGAAAGTAATGGCTTCTTGATGTATCTAACTTTGTTGCTAATAGTGCCTTGGTAAATGTAAAAGTTCTGCTGGTTTTTGCAATTCCGGAGGAAAGAAGTTTAAAATTGCTTTTATTAGAGCTATCGCTGACATAAACTGACCAACCCTCTGTAGATAAATCGTTATCAAAATTACTTCCACCTCTGTACGATACAATATTCCATTTGATCGCTTTTGAAGTGGTATTTACTTTATATACTGAATCAATAACCGGTTGAAAATAATAATTCTTTTTTACCGATATTTCTTTGACTACAAATTCAACTTGCTCACCAAAGTAAGTATTACCGACAATTTTGTATTTGTATGTCTGAGTCACGTTGGGCAAGGTATCAGCAATACTGATATTCGGAATAGCATAGGTAACATGGTTAGAATCATTGACATAGCCGTTATAAACAATAGGTAAGGTATTTAATGTAGTAAATGCTCCTGTACCGGCTGCTCTCTGTACATTGTAGCTGCCGTAGTATCGCCTTAATCCTGATGCTCCCCAACTTATGTTTACTTTAGGTTTTTGATCGGTGTTTTCCTTGGTCAAATCAACAACCGATTGCGGAAAAGCCCCTCCGGAACTATTTGTAACTTCAAGTGCAACACCACTACTTATTGTGGTGGAGCCAATAACTGCCTCTATTCTGTATCTGTAAGTTTCGTTGGGCAAAGCTCCTGCATCTTTAAAACCATGACCTGACAAAATGGCCAAATCATATCTCCTGTTATAAATATTGCTGGCAGCAAAGTACTGAAAATAGAGCTGATCACTAGCGTCGGAATCAGAAAAAGTTATGGTGTCTCTTGTTGCGTAGTAGAGAATTGATTTGAGACTATCAGGTGAATCATACCAACCTGTACTATCACTTGGCACCACAGAAGTGGTTGTTATTAAAACCGGTGCTTCCCAGGTCGTCCCGGTCTTTTTCTCTCTGTACACTTTATATCCAATTCTGGCAGCATCATACCAATGCTGCTGACTCAATGGAATCCAACGCAACCAAACTTCATTACCTTTTGGTAATGCCAGCAAAGAAATCTGGGCACTGGGGTCATTGGCTTTCATACCAACCAAAGCTCCTCCAGACTCCCCATTTCCCGTATTTCCGATCAAAGCCGTATATTCAATGTTATCGGCTGTTTCAAAGCCCTCATTCAGATCAATTTCCTGACATGCCTCATCATAGCTTGAAGTAGTCACAGTGGTACTTCTCGTGATGTTAGGTGGGGTCACACACTCTGAAGGGCTCTGAGCATATGCCATGGTGGAAATACTTAATAAAATTAATAATTTTCTCATTTGTATGATTGTTATTTACAGATGGATCCAACAGTAAGTCCCACACACTTAGTACTTGGCCCCGGAATCCAGTTTGGCACTTCAATGCAAGCCTGTAATTCAGCTCCAAATGGCGATGGGGCATTTAGATATGAGTAAACCCCTAATCCTAGACTGACCAATCTTACATACTTTGTACCTGCCTTATTTTTATATCCTGCATCTAATTTTACAAGACCGTATAATTGACCCTGTCCATACCAGGTATTGGCGGTGGTTGCACATCCACTACTATTGGAAATCACTAAGTCCAGCCCGCCGATCACAATACCGGAAGCATACCATCTTTTGCCTCCCCCATTGATACCCACTCGGGCACTAGCTCCAAAGGCAAAACCACTCCCACTTACTGCTGATGAACTAGGATCTTTGTATCTCCTTGAATTCTTCAAAGTTGGGAAGAAATTCAACACCTCAGGATCAGGTTTGGGGAATGCTCCCACTCCTTTACCCAGCATCAAGTAGGCGTCGATTACTACATTATTACCATACCTTACTCCTATTCTTTCTGCTTTTGGTGATTTACCTATATAAATGAATGTGTTGCTGTTTTCAAAATGGACTTGTATGGCCCCTACTTTACCATAAGGCCCAACTCCCACCAAATCGCCTGCCTTCAAATAAGCCTCGGCAGATAGATCAAATATATTCCTTTCAAAATCAATCAGGATTCCTGCTGTAAATGCAATTTTTGAACTTGGATCACCAGAAACAGGATTTGGACTTTCATTCGAATTTAATTCCTGATTTATAGATTTGGCCTTTTGAGTATTTTCAGAAGGGTTAGCTGAACTGGCATTATTACTTCCTGTTTTCATAGCAAAGTTTTTACTAAAAGTTTTTTGACTATTGCTATCATCTCCTCCCATAAAATTTCCTGCTATTACGCCATTGCCATAAATACCAATATGTTTTATCCCCCAATCGTCATTGATGGCTAAATCAAGATATACCCGGGCTTTAAAGGCTGAATTTCCATTTGAAACTCCTGTGGCAGAAGCTGGGTCCCTAATTGCAGCCATTAGTTTTATTCCGAATTTAACATCAGTATTCTTCTTATATTTCAAAAAACCATTATTTGGATCAGCAGGATAGCAGTCAGTACAAGCATCACTTTTGACTTCCATGTTCCAATATACTGCAATTCCGGCACCATACAAATTCACCGGACCTAGTGGTACCCCTGTGCTACCTTCAAAAGAGGCGTAAACATCCACAAATCCATATTTGTAATCTGGAGTCTTATTTCTTCCAAAAAGGACCGATACACCCACTTCAAAAGTGGAAGGCTTTTTGATTGCCACATTCAGGTTTCCGGCAACTTCCTTATAAATTTCATTTTCTTTTACTGTTACTCTGCCATTAAAGCTTACTGCTGGCAAGTCCCCTCTTACCATCACATCCTGGACTATAACACGCTTGGGTCGTAATTTACCTGCGGCATTATATTCCGACACAAATACCATTTCGGTACTTCCTCCAATCTTGTCCTTGAGCAAACTCAGCTCTACACCGATTGTGGTGTATAATTTATCGTCAGTCGGAGCAATGGGTTGACCATCGACATACCCTGCGTATTTTTCAAATTTCGTGATTTGTAATGGAAAATTGACCAGAAAATTATTATTACCTTGTTCATATCCAAATTCCTCAATACTTACGTAGGGTTTCTCGGTCTGAAGCACCAATTTATTAAAGGTTACCTTTCCCAGCTCAACACCTTTGCCAGCCTGATAGGAGGTTCCTTGATTCGCTTGTTGGGTATGGACACCAATCTCCATATCACCACTCAATACCGCTCTAGGTTTGAATTTATAACCAGTGGTGGAAGTATATTCCAGCGACAGGAAAATCAATGATCCTTCATAAATAGTGCCTTTGGCAAACATAAAGTCCAGAGGCATATTCTTGGAAGCTTTTACGGTAAGGTTATAATTACTCCTTTCTCCTACACCACCATCTAACGGAACGCCCATGAATATCTCGGCATCAAAGCTAAACAGCTCTTCATCAGTGGCATTGGCACTGTGTACAGGGGTCTCTATACCTCCATAGAACCGGCCGTATTTGAATTTATTCTGAAGAAAACCCAGCTCAAATCTTTTTACCTTAAGCTTCCATTTTTTAGCATTGACTTTCTTGGGGAAATCATTGATAGCAATGTACCCTGAAAACCCCGTTCTGTCCCAATATATATCATGGGCTTCAATAGAAAACCTGTTTCCGGTATCTTCCTCTTCAAATTCTTCAGGAAGCATTATTTTAAAATTCTGTACATAAAGCCCCTGCCATTTTTCATCTATATCTCCCTGGTATCCCATGGGGAATTGTAGCCCTGCACCATTTAAACTTGGGTTTGCAATGTCGCTGAGATCAAAAGCAAGATTATTAACAAAATAGGCATATTCTATGTGATCAGGTAAGACAAAAGGAGTCATACTGTTTGACTCAAATAACAAATCTCTGAATCCCTTGGTGGTATTAACTCTAAGATTATCTATTGTTACCCTTTCACTCTCATTGTCAATTTTTTTACCGTTTTGATCACAGGGTAAAAGCTTGCTTCTCGGTATAATAATCTTGGCAGCTACATTGAGGTCCTGGAATTCGCCACAGTTAAATTTTATGTAGGTCCTCAGGGCATCATTTTCTGAAGGAGTAACAGATTTATCAATACCCCCCTTAAGATATACCGTCCAGTCTTTAAAGGGCAGGAGGTAGTCGCCCAATAGCACCGCCTTAAAATTACTTGCACTCAAGCCACCCTGTTTGGTAAACCTCAGCCCCTCAATACCAAAAAACAAGTCTCTTTGTTTTTCGGTAGAGTTGTCGCTATTAACAGGTGTAGTGAGTCTTATAAATACCGTGAGCTCGGCATATTGCGGTCTGAAGTCGGCCTTCAGAATACCCAGGGTTACGGTGGCGTTGTCGCCCACTTTCTTTTTAAGACCTACCGGCAATATCACGAGGTCATCCCATTGCAGGTCTTCTTTCATTTGACCAGGGGTAGTGTCGAGGTATCCCATGAGACTGGCAGCTACACTGCGGTCGTCGGCGGCACCGGCACTCACCTCAGCTACAAGATCCTGCATAAAGTCGGGCTTCAATATAGCACTGTTGGAGGCCGAGGCCATTCTGCTCAGCTGGGCGTTAATATCGGCCAATTGCAGCCTGGCAGCCGCCGAGGCCTTTGATTTGTTGGTCTCTTTTGTTTTGTCGTCGTCGCCACCGGCAACGGCCAGACCCAGACTCAGAAAACCAATAATAAGATAGAGTAACAGTTTTTTCATATTGCGGGTGTTATTTCAGGTAGTAGGAGATTTTGATACGCTGGTACTCCACCAGGCCATTGAGTGTTTCTTTTTTTATGATAAAATCGGTTAGCTGCTTTTTGTCGTTAAAGACCACATCGTACCGGAGATTGAGCCCCTCAAATAACTTTGCCGAAAGCTTAGGCAGCAGTGGGCTCACAGCATAGATTTCCTTGAGCTGTATAAAATTTCCGGCCTTGTCGAGTACCTCTTTGAGCGGATTCGCCTCGGTGGTATACACTGCCGTTTCCTCCTCGTAGGTTTTGCCGGGTACACTGCTGATCTGGCTTACCAGCTGCCCACCCTCCCAGGTGTTAGACACTGTTTGCTCATAGATAGTGCTTTTGTCTTGCACCACCGACCGCACATAGTACACCGGGCGAGCCTGATTATCATAGTCAAATTTCTCAATTTTGGTTGATTTTATTTCTACCAGCAGACCTCTGGTATTGTACTTATACCTGAGGGTGTCTTTGCTGCCTTGGGCTACTTTGTACTGCAGCTTGCCCAGACTGTCGGCTTTGAGCAGATACTGAGTACCTTCAAGCGTTTTATAGCTGCTGAGCAGGCCATTTTTATCGTAGCTGAGAGTATAAGCCCATTGGTCTTTGCCCTCCAGACTGAGGCTCAGTTTCTCAACTTTACCAGCCAACGATACCGTGGCAGGGCCAATAAGATCCTGTTCTTTGCAGGCAAAAGAAAGCGTTAAAAGTGTGACAAAAATTATGTTCATTAAATAGTTTTTTTTCATTAATTCTTTAAAATATATTTTAGTTTCTTTCTCAATTCCAGTCATTTACATCTATTGCCCACTGGCTAAGGAATTGCCCGTTTCTTCAATTAAATATTGCTTAAGTACTAGTGTATTTTTTCTTTGATCTAATTAATAGATAATTCTTATTACTTTTGATTAAATTATTGCTATTACCAATTTGTCCATATGTATACTTAAGCTTTTTGTTTTCTGGGGCTAGAAGCCACTCCAAAAGTTTTCAAACATACATTCGAAGGAAAAATCCTTCCTATAGCTAGATTAACTATTCATGGGTGCTTTACCATTTCCAAATAATAATTAATAGTTCTTCAAATCATAACTTTTAATTGGCACGATATTTATTTTTTCAAATAAATCATTAATATCTTCAAATAACATGGGCTCATGAATAAGCAGGTGCTGATTAATTAATTTGCTAGATATATCGGGCTGTAAACCGTATTTTATTGCTAATTTTGCTACAGCTGTTGCTTTTGGAGAGTATTTTTTAAGGAATTCTGGTTGATTTACCATTTGGGATGTATCTTCTTTTATCGCCAATTTTATTCCTTGGTTGATAAAATTAACATCATTTTCTAGAATACCCTTAACTGCCATATACTGAACTTTTGTCCATTTGTCATATCTATGATTGTACAATTCAAAGTACTCTCTACTTTTACTCAAATTATCATTTAAAATAAATTTAAAAGCGTTAAAAAGCATCATTTGCTTGGTATCTTTAAATTGAGAAATATGTTCCATTTCATTTAGAATTTCCCTAACAGCAACATCATGGTCACATAGAATAAAAATATGAAAATTATTTCCAAAAGTACCATGTAAATTAAATTCTTTATTTATTCTTAGATGGGGATAAAATTCCTTACTTATCCAATAATCGAACTCTATTCCTCTGCAATATTTATAATAGAGATTTTTTGATTTTTTGTAATTTTCCTCGTCTTTGTTTAATAAAATATTTGCCAGACGATTATACTCACTTGTTAAATAATAGAGTCTGTTTGAAGTTGCACTCAATTTTTCATTCAAAAAAGTACTATCTTCCCAATTATTTATATTTGTATTTATTAATTTTATTAAGTCATCAATATTTTCTTCCGTCATAACTAATCGATTTTTAATGGGACAATATAGGCATTACCAGATTTGTCTCCAAATCCGCCAACGTACTTAACTTCAATGTTTTCTAGCAATGCTCTTTCTAAAAGTTTACCCGCTTTAGAGCTGGTTCCCAATTGATTTTTAACAGACTCCAGCCATACTTTTTGCATTTCATATCCACCTCTGGCCCCCTTAAATGCCCATTCGATTCTATTCGCTCGACAGCCTTTAATTTCTGCGAAAATTACAATAGTGGCTTCATCGATATTATCGATATTATCAGTTAGTACTAAGTCAAGGCAATTACGGCCACATTTACCATCAGTAACAACCTCTAGGCCAGTTTTTTCTTTTAATAATTGTGTAAATATTGCCTCAACTCTATCCCCGTAAAGGTTATTGTCAGCTATTTCCGCTGCTTCTATTAGTGCATTTTTTATTTCGTTAGAAACAGCTACTTTTCCCCTTATTACTGAATTAGGTGACCAAGTTCTATTATAAACTGCTGTAATATCCGGAATTGCCTCTTTTAAAACTTTACTCCATGAAGTAAATTGGGTAGATGCTCCTAATTGGGCAGCCCTACCTTCTACGAGCAAGGCGGTTTGATGTTCTACACCATCAATAATTTCACCTTTAAGTACTGTTTTTACATTAAAATTAGTTGGTATAGGGGTCTTTGTAATGATTTTTCCTGAAACTATTGTTGCAATTTCTTTTTTAACTTTTCTTTCTATTACTTTAGCTGACGAAATTTCAAAGGCTAACCTGAAAGCCTTGGTTGGAAACTTAATTGCAATATTTTTCCACAAACTTGCTGTTCCCAAGCTTAATATTTCATATTCTAAGTAAATAGGATTTACGGTACCCGAAACTTTAAAGTTCTGACTTTGGACATATTTATCCTTTAGTTTTCCAGCAAGTTTAAAAAATTCAGGATCAAATTTTGTGTCACCATGTTGGGTAAAAAATTGTTCAACTATTGCGGCCGATTCTAAAATATAAGATTCAGTTCTTTTTGCAGGTGAAACAAATGTTCCTGTTATATCGCCAACAGCTTTAAATAGTTCATTATATTGTTGAATAAAATCCTGCTCAGTCAACCAATCTATTGGACTACTGGGAATATGATTTGCTGCATTCCTATTGTTTAATTTACTGGATGATAGGCCAGTATAGGCATAATAAACATTTGCACATTGCCTTTGAGCAATAGTTCCATTATACTCATTGCAATAAATTACTTTTTTAGTTCCATTCTTTACAGAACTAATCGGAGGTAGATCGCTTTTATTTGCTATGCAATTACATTTTGTGCTTTGAACAGAGGAGGTAAAATTTGAATACTCTTGCTTAAACTGATCTAACTTACATTCGCCCAACAAAGTTGTCCCTGCCTTTCTACTGTTTGGGTTTGATTCACAAGAGAAACATGAGGAGTTAAAAGTACTTATAGACTGATTTAGAAAATAAAGGCCATTTTGAATCTGTTCATCACTTAATTCTTTATCTTTTTCAAGCTCCCCTTTTACTTCATTAAGCCCGCTACAAATATCTTGTTTAGATTGTTCTGACCCATCAAACAATTCTATTTTATTAGTTAAATCATCAATGAGAGACTTCAATTCTTTGAAAGTAGCATCAACATCAACAATATTCCCCCAATTCGGATCATACTGTGTGATCACAGAGCCTCCGGCCATTTCGTAGCATTCGTTCACTACAAGGTTGGTAAAATCTACACCTATTTTTTTGGCCAATATGCCTGCTACCAGCCGCATCTCTACATAACCTTTGCCAATATAGCCCGAGGGGCTACCGGAGGTAATTTCTGTAATCACCACCGTGTAATCTCCGGCTGTAAATTTATCGCCCGTGGCAAGGCTTACTCCCACAGCCTGCACATCGGGCAATGTAACGTTTACAGGCGTACCACATGCCTGGTCCTGAAAGGTTTTACAGGGCTTGGCATTGATGTTTATGGTGGTCTCACAGGTAGTGGCAGGGTTGACCTTGAGGCTCAGCACGGCTTTATACTCTCCGGGTTTATCTATGCTGTATTCATACTTGTTAGGAGCTCCTGCAATCACGTTGCCGTTAAACAACCAGCTGATATTGTAGGCAGTAAAGGTGCTGGTACCCTCAAAAGGTTTTATTTGCAGCTTAAGTGGCTGAAACACCGAGGTCTGCCCTGAAACTCGTTGAAGTTCGGTAGTCTCGGCTCCGTTGGCATCAAAGCCTTGCAGGTATATGTCGCAGTTGGAGACCGTGACGGCAGTAGTGGCCGTAAACGTACAGCCCCCCGATATGGCGATACTCACCGTATAGGTACCCAGGTTTTGATCTGTCAAAGCTGCAATAGAAGGGGTGCGACTGGTAGAAGTAAAGGCATTGGGGCCTGTCCAGGAATATCCCGTTGCTGACACCACCTGCCCTACAGAAAGCATCACGGCATTGCCCAGTGGTACGGGGCTTGTATTGGTAGCTGAGAGGTTTTCGGGTATGGCATTTTGTACTACAAATTCCCTAATCTGGCTAGGCCATCCACCAGGACTAATTGTTTGCAAAAAATAAGAACCGGGTCCCGTAACATTAATTTGTTGGGTAGTGTAAATATTAAATAAATACTGTGCTGTTTCAAAAAGATTTGAGGCAGCAGAGTTTTGAGCAAAAAATACTTTTGAGGCTTCGTCTTTTAAAACATACCATTTGTATGACCAAAAGTTAGGAACAGAAGCAGTCAAAGGGAATGTTTGGTTTATGCAAGCATAGCTTTGTCCTGAAGGGATTGGTACCACATCAACTATTGGATCTATAGTAACCGTAACCCAGTCTTGTGTTACGGTAGGGTCTCCAACACAAATAGCTTGATAAATACCTGGTCCAACTCTTGTAATTGCTGGTAAGGAACTACCATTTGCCCCATTCAAGACTTCTATTCCTGCCTTCCATGATACTTTCCCTAGATAACAACCATTTGCTGTGAGCGTGACTGATTCATTTAAAGCAACTTTGGTCTTGTTGGTTGAAACGGTCAAAAAGCCCTGCTCAACATCCCGCGGGACGCTGGAGAAATGGGTTAGTGGAATGGGTTGAAGTTCATTTTCACAACACCACTGACCTGGCTGGAACCAGGCTACCTCAGCATTTACCCCACCTGCATAATCTTTAAAGACCATCTCGATGTAATAGGATCGGCCTTTGGAAAGAGTAACCGGTAGTGATCGTTGATCCCAGGAGGTTGTGTAATTGAATGCCTGCTGATAATTGGTTGCAATTTTTTGTTTATTGAGTGGGTCTTCATCGGTACTTAGATATAGCTCGGCCCATTCATAAGATTTCAAAAAGAAAGTATAGTCTCCATTTTTGGGTGCACAAAGGTATCCACTTAACTTGCCTACTACCCTTGAATCATCTGTCCAGTTTGCAGGCTTAGGGGTCGATAAAGGGCCCGAGAGGGTATTATTATCTACCTGAAAACTATTAGAATTGATGGTTGTAGTGTAATGATTAGGGTTTTGAGCGATATGCTGCTTAACATTGAGGGCGTCAAACCAGGTATAATCAGAATTAATAACTGAAGGTTCCAACCACCTTTCAAATACCAGTTTATTATTATTGTCGCAATCACTTGGTGGTACTGGACAAGCCGTAGGAATAAGTTTAAAGTTTTGATACTGATTATAAGCCGACGACTTAGGAACTACACTTACATTGTACTCATAAGCACTGAAAAAGTCTGTGGAGATGGTTTTACTTTGGTCATTTTGAGGCAAAAATGAGAATATTAGAGAACCGGCATTTTGGACTTCAGCTTTAAACTTTTGTCCCTCACTTGAGGTACGTTTATCTTTAAGTTCAAGATAATACCCACCTGTGTGCTCCATAGCCATGTCGGTATAAAAAGCCGAATTAATTCTGTAAACTTCATTGCCCAAATGCTCAAACCTCCAGATTTGTCTTTCTGAGGACTGAGAATTGTAGGCATTTCTTAGAACATACTTACCATTTGGAGCATCAAATACGGGTTGTATAGGATAACTATCCACCTCAGATTTAACGAGATAGCAGCCCGACAAGCTTCCGAAAATAATTGGTTCTATATTGACGGTAGTGTTAGATTCGCAATAGGAACCGTCAGGCTTTTGAAATTTAGCTGTGTAAACATAATTTCCGCTTTTTACTTTGTCTCTTGGAATTGTGTACACATCACCCGCACCTACCTGTACTCCGTTGAGATACCATTTAATTTCAGGCGAAATTGGATTTTCAACTTTATTGGAAGGAAGTAATATAAATGAGCCTCCCTCCAAAAGCAAAGGTCGCTTGTTAGGGGATAAATCTTCAATTTTAGTACCGTTGGGTGCTTTATTAAACATCCAGAAGCCCACATTAGGCGAAGCGGAAGTTTCAGGATTGAAATTATTTTTTAGTTGACTAACAACAGGGTCTAGCAATGTGGTTGCCCAAAGTCTGTAAGCAAAAATAGCTCCTTTAAATCCACTATTATTTCCTCTGCCGATATTGGAAGGACCCACAATATTAATTCCAACAGGTGGAAGCTGTGTACTCGCTTTTACCAACTTACCGTTGACAAACAATTTGGCTTTATTATTCTGATAAACCACTCCAATATGTGTCCATCCCTTTACGGGGCCTTCATAACTCAAAACAACCCGCTTGTAAGAATAACCATATTCAATTAGATTAATTCCATTGGATCCAACAGAAAGACTAACACCTGCTTTGTTGGGGTCGCCGTTGTGCCATCCATAATAAACAAACCTTTGACGACTATTATCGTTAATATCACCAACGCTGATAATACTGTTTTCATCGGGCATTACAGTTGTCTCAATTGAGAAATTCGAAGTCAAAAATGAATAATCTGACGTATTTACAGATGATGATCCGTCGAGAATCAAGCCAGACTTTTCTTCATTCATAACGAAAGGGTAAGTAGTAGCATAAAGTTTTGGAACTATACCCTCCCCTTCTCTGAATGTGTTACTTGGAAAAACTGTAATAACTGGTGGATTACACTGATCGTTCTCTATGTTGCTACAGAGTACCGGTATCATAGTTGACACCTTACAACCATTTTCGTATTCTCTAATACTTACCCTGTAGTTAGCATTGCCCTCAAAGTTAAATGTATGACTGGTAGTTCCGGTAATCGGGCCCACCCAATTGTTACCTTGAGTTAAATCAAAGACTTCATTTCCGTCTTCATCTCTCAGTTGTTTGACAATATTAAAATATAATGGAACTGAGCTATTAGAAACATTGGTTGCCGAGACCTGAATTTGGTTTGTTTGGCAATTTATTTCTGGAGATGATGCTAAAGCGATATTACAACATCTAAAAGATCGATAAGTTTCATATCCAATACGTTGATAATTTTGATTATATAGTTCAACCGAGTGTTCTAACCCATCATCAAACCCCGCAAGTTGCTCATTTTCAAATGAAAAATAAGAAACCTCGCCATTACCCAGTGGATTTATGTAAATATCAAAAAATGTATTATCTATCTTAAGATATGCCTTGTATTGGTTTCTCTTGTAAGCATTATTTACATCTTTAACCCAACCCCAAATTCTCTTACAGCTTACCTCTGCGAGATTACCCTGATAAGAAGGTGGGGCTATATAATCTACCTCAAAACTCTTTTCTACTGTGCAGGATTTGTAAACGACTTTTAAAGTCCAAGTCCCTCTATTATTGATATCGGTTTTCAGGAAAAATGGGCTTTTGGAAGAAGATAATTTAAAACCTCCTTTATACCAACCAATATCTGCCTGAGAAAGGCCAATATTGGAATTTATGTCAAATGAAAAATAATTGTTATTTTCATAAAATAAAGGCTCAGCAACAAGATTACAATCCCTGATTTTTACTTCCACAGGTAATGTTTCTGTAGCACACACTACCCCATCGGTTTTTTTGGTAATCGTTACATTATAAGAACCAGCCTGCCATTTTTTAATTTCCTTAAAAACAACCCACCTTTCGGTTGAAACAAATCCATTAGGACCGGTCCAATAATATTCATCCCCCCCGTTTCCAACCAAAATCACTTCCTCATCAACTGCCCGCTGAAAATCAGGACTTGTACTGAAAGCCTCAGGGGAAAAGTCACAAGAAGTTTGTGGTTGAGTCCCTACCGTAATGGCTATTGTATAGGTAGTATTGCAAAGATTATTGGAATAGCCACTCACTGTCACCGTATAGGTACCTGCATCACTGGTGGTTATATCAGGTATATCAAGAGTATTGGAATTAAGGTTAGAAAATGTCCTTGATGACTCAGGGACAGTCCAGGAATAAGTTGCTCCCGTTAATTTATTAATCTTTAGTTCTGCCTTGGATCCCCAGTCAAAATAATTATTTTCACCATTTGAACTTATCGCAACAGTATTACAATCACATTCAGCATTATATGTTGGTGTAAGAGGTGAGGAATTGGGGCCATCATTATTTTGATTATCACACTCAAACCTACATTTTGCAGTGTAAGCAATACCACTGGTTTTTACCTCTATTTCATTACCGGTTTTTCCATTTGACCACACAATTTGTCCACCACTGCAGCCTTCAGCTTCAATTATTACTGAATTTTCTCCACAAGCGGTATTTGCCCCTTTAAAGCTAATAATTGGTGCGAAAATATTACTAATCCCTGATATTGCGATAGTATTGGAGGTAACATCTCCACATGTGACCTTGTAAGTACCTTGACCAGCACCTGAAACCGAAAAACTGTGGGCTTTGTCGGATGTTCCAAAACTAGTCCAGCCGGATGTCAATTTATAAAAAGTCGCAGTTTGATTGTCATAACATCCTGATGCAGTGAGGGTAGTGGTTGAGCCTGAACATAGCACTGAGGCGGCAGATGATAAAGAAATGGCCTGAACTGGGGTATATTTTGCAGTGGTAATAGGTGAGCTTTCACAGGAATTTTTGCAGACAACATAATAAGTCTTGTTAGGTTGGGCTTCTATCGGAGTCCCACTAAATCCATTTATTCCTCCTTGAATACTTACCCATTTTAAATCGTAAATACAATTAGAAACACTTCCTTCAATATAGACCTGACCATTAGGTTTAACTTTTTCTTGAAAAGAAACAATGGGTTGAGGAGGAGTGAAGTTGTTTACAACAAATGAACTGGGTTGACTTATGCAACCATCCTTTACACAATAAGCATTATAGGTATTTTCACATAAATTGGTTCGAGTTGTAGAAGTTAATAGAGGATTTCCATCCCAAAATACAAAATTCCCTGCCTGACAAACAGCTGTTACGGAGGCAGGTTCATTTGCACTTGTGTAATTTAATACTGGGGAATTGGGATTGGGTTTTACAACTGTAGTTACAGTAATAGGTGAAATACCTCCGCAGGAAGCTCCAGAACACCTAACTGTGTAATTGGTTGTGGCTGTAATCGTATGACTCAATCTATTACTGGTTTCATTAAAACCTTCCCAAACATAATCGCCTGGACAACCTGAAACCTCAACAACAACATTACTACCATAGCATGCTGTACTAGAGGGAGCTTTAGTGAATTTTAGAACGAGAGGGTCAATTTTTAAATTATTAATCAGATTACATCTATCTTCGTTCGAAATTATTATATCGAAATGAAAATTGCTATTTACCCTTCCTCCATCTACAATTGGAAAAGATGCATTCACGCATTTAAAATTACTATTCAATATCTCTATAGGAATATTAGATATTGTAAAATCTATACTTTCATTATGAGCTAAATTCTTATTAATTGAAGTAGTAAAATTACCATTTTGACGATTTTCACTATAAGTATATCCTTGTCGACAATCACCACAAGCATGATATACCAATTTATCAACTTGTTGCGAAGTATTGGATAAATTTACCAGCCTACCAGAATAATTTACATAATTACAATCAGCGGAAAACGTTGTTTTAGGGTTTTGTATTTGAAAACTTTCTCCATCTGCTGTTTCTGCCAAAGATTTATCATATTCACTCAATACTGGTTTATATATTTCAGTAAGGGGAGTAATGTTTCTAACACTATTTATTGAACTGGATTTCTTAAGTCTAATTAAAGTATCTACTATGGAAAAACAAAAATTACCACTATTAACAAACAAATCATTTTTATCAGCTCCTTTATGACTCCTTAAAAGAGTGAAGCAATCGTTATCTTCTTTGAATTCTAAAAATCCAGAAATTTTAATACTAATAACTTTACTATTTTTTTCAACTTTCCCATCAATAAAATCATGATAATCACCACCTGTCCTCACAAAGCCTTTGGGTGTGATGAGTTTAAGTGTAAATTCATTTGAACCCTCAAACTGAAACATCAAAGAAGGGTCAATGGGAAGATATTCTGCGGTAATGGTAATTTCAAATTCTTCACCAACCGCTACAGTATCTTTATTCGAAGTTATTGTAAATTTTACCGGATCAATCGAGCTAAATACAGGATTGTTTCCAAAATTTGCCAATGGGAATAACATTGGAGTTGGTCTCCAATCATTAGACTCTGTATCAAATCTATAAAATGACTTGCCAACAAGATTATCCGATTTAGTCTTGGGAAGGTTGATAAACTCTACTGAAGAAATTTTATCAAAATGGAAAGGTGATTTTTCTGCAAAAACTATAGAACTAACAAGACTAAAGAAAATGAAGAAGTATAGATTTAACTTCATAAAAAATCAGGGATAATAGTAAATATTTTATTCTAGAGAACCCAAATATATTTATATACTTTAGAACATAAAAATAAAATTTATTCTTAAAAAGAATAATCTGGAATAAAAATTGATTTGAGAGATTTTTGTATCCGCTAAATAATTTTTATGGAAACCACCGAAAAAAAAATATTAGAAAATCTAAAACAATTAAGATTAAAAACCGGAATTTGTCAGGAGTATATTGCTTTTAAACTTAAGGTAAGTCAGTCAACATATCATAAAATTGAATCCGGTAAAATAAAAATCAAACTGCTCCAATTTCTGCAAATTACAGAAGCTTTGGAAGTTGACCCGAAAGAAGTTTTTCCAGAGGATAGAATTTCAGAATTGAAGGAACAATTTACCACTTCGTCATAGCCTCCACTTTAGCTTTGTTATTGATTTTGATATATTTTTGAAATGATGCCAAATCTTTATGGCCGGTAATGGATTGAATTACAGGGATTGGAATACCCTTTATAATAGAAAGTGTAATGAATGTTCTGCGACCAACATGTGATTTTAACAATTCATACTTTTTGACAAAATCTTCTTTTCTTTTTCCTGCTGGATAACTTATGAATGGAATATCTTCATCCAATCCCACTACCCTACCTACTTCTTTGAGGTATTCATTAAGTTTTTGTTGCGATATTTTCGGCAACTTATTGTCGTATTTCACAAGAATTGATCTGGAATATTTGTTAAGCGGAATTTGTAATTCATCTTCGGTTTTTTGGGTTACCAGGGTTATCATATCATCGTCAATGCTTGCAAATGCTAGTTTTTGAACATCTGATTCTCTCAGTCCAGTTGCACATGAAAAAACAAACAAGTCTCTTACTTTTTCCAATTTAGGCATTTCGGTCAGATCATATTTCCATAACAATTCCAATTCTTCTTCAGACAAAGCGATTTTAGATGCTGTTTTTTCTTCCATCACTTTGATTCTCTTTATCATATTCAAATCGAAAATGTCAATGTCAGAGCAATACTTCAAAAATGACTTAAGGGTTTTCAGCCTTTTGTTTACTGTGCTGGTGGTATAGTTTTTATGCAGAAGCATCCATATTTTCAGTTTATCAAAGAATTTAAAATCCAAGGTGTCTAACTCAAAGTCTTTACCTTTGGTAAATTCCATTAGTAAGTTGTGCATAGCCACGTAATTTTTATGAGTTGATGGTTTGGTTTCAACCATCTTGGATTCTTTGAATTGCCCATACCAATACAAAAATTTCCTGGATTCGATTTTTTGAGGCTCCAATTTGCTTTGAATGGAATCAAAGGACAAGGGTTCTTTATTTACGGTGCTTTGGAAAATGATTTCTTTAATTTCCTGATGTTTCTTTTCCACCAGCAAATTGATGGTTGAGTGATCATTGTTGCCGGGCATCTTTTTCACCTTTCCATTTTTCTCATCCCAGAATTCAAGATTGACTTTTTGCCCCGTTGGAAATAGTCTTACTTTCCTATCGATACAAACCTGAACATAGATCGCCAGGTCGCCTTTTCTGCTATCTCTATCAGGTCTGATTTTTACTTTTGTAGTAGCCATAAATTCTTTCGCAATTTGTTAAGTGTAAAAGCAAGTGTAAAAGCAGATGTAAAAGTAAAATATATAAAAATAGGATAAAAGCAATATTCGATATTTTTTAAATATCTGTTTTTTAGCTATTTATGTAAAATATGATAAAATAAAATTGTGCTGGTTCGATTCCCTCTGGGGCTACAAAAAAGACTGGCTGGGGTGCCAGTCTTTTTTATTTTTTCACTAATTAAGGGCAAACATCTATTTAGGAATACTAAAAACTTTTGAAAATTTATTTCATCCTGAATTTTCTATTTTTAACTAACTTTTATCCTCTTTTCTTTATTAATTAAATAAAACTCAATGCCAAAATACTCAATCTTTCTTTCAAGAAAGAGTTCAGATGCGAAAATGGCCAAAAATGTTTATGATTTTTTAACCATGAATGGCCTGCAGGTTTTTGACTCAGACATTTCCCTGGATGAACTAGGTACATCGGAATATCAATCCACTATCGACCATGTAATTGATCATTGTGAACATATAATCGTCATTGGGAGCTCTGCCGAAAATATCAATAGTTCATGGGTAAAAACTGAATGGGAAACATTTGAAAATGAGAGAAGGTCTGGGAGAAAAAATGGAAATATTCTGGTTGTAATCTCCAGGAAAGTTAAAATTGAATCTTTGCCATTGGCATTGAGGCAAAAGCAAGTATTTATTTATGAGGATAAGAAATTTGAACGCCTTCTCCCATACCTCGGAGAAGCTACGATAAAAAACTCCACCTCTGAGGCAATATCAAATAAGTCTATGCTATGGATTGGTATTGCAATACTTTTGGTTTTTATTAGCCTGGGAATATGGTATTTCAATCAAAAACCTCATATAATAGTTAATGGTAAGATCAATTCTGATTCTTTGCTCATGGTAACTGAAAAACAATTTCTTTTTGAAGGTCTGGACAAAGAAATTGCATTTGAAAACTTCAAAAAACTAATTAAAGAAGACATTAAATACTTACCAAAAACCAGAGCAATTTTAGAAGAAAAAGCCAAAAAGACTCCCTTTTTAAAAGATAAATATCTGGACTATAGTGAAAAACTTCTTATTTATGCCGACTCAGTACATCAAAAAAAGTAATTGCTTTTTTATAATCTTTCTGACCTTTTTTTACCTAAACAGTTTTGCCCAAAAAGACAAAGATTTCCTTATCAGGAAGGAATGGGCTGACCTTTACTCCCAAAAAGGCTATTTCGTGCAAGCGATTCAAAATTACAATATTGCTTATTCAATCGACCCATCATGCTCAGAATGCATCATTTCAATAAAAAATTTAAAGAGAAAACTTGAGGAAAAGAGAAAATCAAATTTATTATCTCGAAATACACAAAATACTAAAGCCACTTTGAAAAAAAATATTGACTCTCAAAACACAAAAAAGAATATTGAAATAAAATACTCTCCTATTTTGCCAGAGATGTCTAAATTGAAATATCCCTATACAAATGAAGACACCACATTGAACACTTATTGGATGGGTAAAACCGAAATCACACAAAAAGAATGGAAGGCATTCTTGCTCAAAACAGGCAGAGAATTTCCGAAAATATCTGAAAATCTGATAAATGACAATTTTCCTATTATTAATATTTCATGGCAGGATGCCAAGGATTATTGTCAATGGTTAAGCGATATTACAGGAGATAGATATGATTTGCCAACAAAAGAAGAGTGGCTGATTGCAAGAGGAACAATAACTAACATAAAAAATGAGGCCTGGATTTTTGAAAATTCACAGAAAAACCTGCATGAAAGTGGCAAAAAAACAAAAAACTCAAATGGCCTGTTTGATATTGAAGGTAATGTAGCCGAATGGGTAGATGATTGGTATGAAAAGGACTTTATTATGACCAATAACCTCAAAAAATATTTTGAAGAAAATGAGACCTTCAAAAACAGGGCTGTATGTGGTTGCTCATTCAAAGATGAATCATATTTCTGTAAATCCCCTTTTATTCAATCTCTTGATGGAATGTTTACCAAAGAAAACATTGGCTTCAGGATTGTGAAAAGAAATTATTAAAAATTTACTAACCTTTTTTTACTTTCTGGCATTAAGAAGGAAATAACCCTTTTTAATCATGAAACAAAACTTTATACTACTATTTTTAATATTTACAATCATTAATTTCAATAGTTCAGCACAACTCAATAAAAAATATGATAAAGCCACCTTTACGGTAGTTCCTTTAATTTTTAATTTGAAAGACACACTGGCCAGTGACACTTTACACACCTGGGCCGAGATACCGTATGCATCTATACTTCTATCCGAAATCAATCAAAAACATATTAACTCTGCATTTGAGACATCCGGCAAATTCTTCTACAATAAAACTACTATCCCTGAAAATCACACTCTCTTTGTTCCAAAAAAAGACACCGTAGCATTTGAGAATCTATTTGGCAAAAGAATTCTGAAAGAAGGCTATGACAGACAGAAGTTTAAAAACTATCAACTACCTCAATACACTAAACTTCCGAAATACTCTCAAAAAATTGACACTTATGGCTCGTGGCTTCAAAATAGGCTGGAATCTTCAAGTATTCCGGGAGAAATGATGTATTTGTGGACCAACGAAAGTGTACTTACTTCAAGATCTGAAGACAATAAAGATCACAGAGATAAATCAAGAGGGGCCAATGCGTCCTCATTCAATTACTATAAAAAACTCCTGGAAAAAAACTACATAGTGGTTCAAAACTCAATTAATGCTGAAAAGTACATCGTAAAACCAGAAATCGTTAAAGCAGAACAAAAGGCAAGAGAGGAGGCTCAAAAGAAGAAATCTTTTGTAAAAAAGACAATTGAATTTATTGAGAAACAGAAAAAAGCTCAAAAGAAAAGGAAGCAGCTACAGAAGGAGAAAAAAGAAGGAATTTATATCAATCCTTACAAAGTTGACTCTAATAAATTTGATAAGAACAGGTTGATTTTTGAAAATAACTATATGGCAAAATCTTATGTCTATAAAATTTTGTTAACACCGGAAATAATGTCAGATCTAAGCTCATATCCACCTGTGCTTCCCAAATCAGCAAAGCTGGAATTTGTTTACAGCTTCAATACCAGTGCAGGATTAAGTAGAAAATCAAATCGGGTATTATCTCAAAAAACTGCCGGACTAAGTGACAATATTAATTTAAAAGAGGCTATAAAAGGAAAAATTAAAAGTTTTGGAACCAAAACTCCAGTACTATCTGAGAAGTATTTAAAAGGCAAAAAAGAAGCAATTAAACTTATGGAGCTGGGCGAGTATTATTGTGCTAACCAAATTTTAGACCAACTTACTGCCTATAAAAACAATGAAGCAAAATCTTTAGACTCCCTGAAGCAAATTTGCACAAAAGCTCTGAAAGAAAGCCCTGAGGTAAATCCGATTGCTTTCAAGAATGCCTCAAATATTCAAAAAAAGAAACCCCTTGATTTTGCTTACTCAAAAAAATGTCTGGATTTCACCGAGGAAATTAGCACAAGTGATTCAAGAACTATTCAAAATGAGTTTGATGCCCTTACCAATGTGCTTGAAAAGAAATTAAAAGATTTTCAGCTATTGACTTCTGTTGAAAAAATCAAAAGAAATAAACTTGAAGTAAACCTGGAAACAAGTCAGGGAATATATAGCGGACAACAATTCAAGATAGTAGAAAGGGTTGAAAATAGAAAAGGTGAAAGATACGATAGTAGAATTGGAACAGCCAGAATTATCAAACCTTCAAAAAATCTTTATCAGGCCGATACTGTGTTTAACAGAACTGTCATGGCTCAGGTCGATGGCAAAAAGATAGGAAAAGGGACTTTATTAATAGAAGACGATGTAAGGGGTATTTCAGCCTATGGAGGATATGGTTCCAGGTATAAAGACGATGCGTTATTGTTTGGCATCGATTATTCTTTCAGAAAATTAGCTAAATATCCGGGAATGAAAATCGGATTGAATTATGTAAAAAACCTTACGATAGTAAATGCATTTACTTCTGCCTCTTATTCACCATCTTTTTTCAACTTGACATTATCTGATGAGCTGTATTTTTCAAGAATACTGGACTTCAAACCATTTATAGAACTTGGATATGGTGGTGACCTAAAGAACGATACTCCTGAAATAAGAACTTTATTAGCAAGTATTGGCATAGGTGTTCCTATTAATATTTACAATAGAAAAACCTCTCAAAAATTCAAACTCATGCCCGAATTCTCTTTTTCTACTCATAAATGGAGTCCTCAAATATGTCTAATCTCTAAAATTGAATTCTAAAATGAAAAAAACGATTTTAACATTCTTATTCCTATTTGGTCTTTTCTATTCAAAGGCTCAGGAAAGATTTACCCAGGAAGTATCTGCCGAATACTCTGTCGAATACTGCGATGACTGTAACATCGAGCCCGGTGTGGTACCATTTACAATTACCGTCAAGCACAGAAAAGAAGAAAATGCAATGGAAAAAGCAAAATATGCTGCTGTAAAAGCTGTATTGCTAAAAGGCATTCCTGGTTCTCCGGTCAGTCAACCATTAATTTCTTACACACAATATGAGCAAAAAAAAGAGTGGATTGACAAATTTCTTGATTCAAAAGAATGCCACAATTTCATTGGCAAAACGCAGGTAAACCCCGAGAAAACAGTGAAAATCAAGAGCGGGCTTTTCAAAAACGGATTTGAAGCCGGAATTAATGTGGAAGTAATGTATGACAATTTAAAAAGATTTTTAACCCAAAACAAAGTAATCAAATTTGGACTATGAAAAAGATATATTTAATCCCATTTATATTTTTGATGCAATTTGCAAACGCCCAAACTGGAGCTCAAAATCCAAGCATCATGATTTTTCCATCTAAAAACCTTTTAAAAAGTTTAGATTGTTTAAAAACTATAAAAAATCAAGATACGGAAGAAGATGAACCACTTTATAAAAAGGCGTTTACTGAAAGTACTGACCTTCTGTTAGCAATTCAAGCTATCAACAAAAAGTTTCTTGCGGTCGACTACCCAACAAAAAGTTTGGAAGATGCAATTGCGACAGCTCAGGAAGAGAGAGTTAGTATGATTGCTCAAGGAATTACTCCTTCGCTTGAGGATATCATTCTGGCTAATGTAAAACCTGATATAAAATGTGAATTAAGTTGGGAATTTAAGAAAGGAGGTTTAGGATCTCAGCTTTCGTTTGTATTTAAGGCAGTTGATGCGTATTCAGGAGACAATATAGCATCAATAGGTAGCCCAGGCATACAAACTACCAATACAAATATTGCACAAATGATTGCCGATCAAGTTGAAAGAAATATGGAAGGCTTTTTACAAGATATCAACAGATATTTTGAAAGAATGAAAGAGAATGGTAGAAAAATAAAACTTACTATTCTTGTTGACAATAAATCAGATATTGATTTAGAATTTGGAGAGTGTAATACTGAATTTTACATGGATATAATAGAAAAAGAAATAAAGAAAAATGCATATAACCATTATTCAAAATTAAAAAATGTAACAGGCAAGAAAATGGTTTTTGAAGAAATTGCCATTCCTATTTATGGTACTGATGGAATTGGAATTTCTGCAAGAGATTGGCTTAAACCTTTGATTTCCAGTCTAAAAAAGTCATGCAAATTAAAAATTTCTGATAAAACTGTAGGAATTGGGGATGGCAAGTTAACTATCTATTAATCATGAAAAAAATACTCTTTTTAATTTACTTATTTTTTGGATGTAAAATTATTCAAGCCCAAGACGGACTTAACCTTCCAATTTCAGTTATAGTGCCTATAGATAAAAATGAAGAAACTACGGAAAGCAAAGATTATTTAAAAAGTAAACTTCAACAGTTTATTGCCGAAGAATCAGTGGCAGAGGTAGCGGAAGACTATTCGTTCATTTTGTTTCCCAAAATAAACATTATGAATCAAGAAATGATAACCGGAATTTCTAATACCATAATTATTGAATTAGAGATGACCTGCTTTGTTACCAATGCACGCCCTAATAATGTTCAAGGCATCAAATCAGTGATTTTTAATTCCAAAACTTTTAATTTAAGAGGTGCTGGTGCTTCAAAAGAAAAAGCATACACGAATGCCTTTCAGAATTTATCTAAAATAAAACCAGAGATTAAAAACTTCATCAAAGAAAGCCGCATGAAAATTTTCCTCTATTTCAAGGAAAACTGCGAGTCTATGATAAAGGAGGCTGAAATGCTGGCTAAGGAGGCTAACTTATCGGTAAACAATAGTGGTGATGTTGGCTCTAAAGCCGGAAGTGCAGAGGCAAAATTTGCGAGTGGCATAAATATCCTGAAAAACTTAAGAATTGCCAATACGGAGTGCTATGAATCCAAAACCGACAAAGTGGATCAAATCCTCAGCATGTATGATGATTTTGCTTGCAATTATTATTTTTCTTTAGCCAGAAACCAATGGGCCAAACGCGACCTCAACAAAACCATTGAATATCTCGACAAAATACCGCCTTCGAGAAAATGTAAAACCGAGATGAACGAATTCCTGGCTCAAATTGAAAAATACGTGGACGACCCAGAAAAAAATATTGATAATAAAATAAGACTTTGGAAAGAAGCAGGTGGAGTGGACAAAGCTAAAATAGAAGGCGAAGCCTACAAATACCTCCAGACAGCTACCATGGAAGTACGGAGACTCGATGCTCAGAGCATAAGCAACAAAGACTTGTTGATACTGAAATAGATGGTTTAAAGTTTTACCACACAATTTTTACCTTTATACAATCGAACCATCTTCATAATCAAGGTGGTTCGATTTGACTTTATTGGGTATTCAAATATTTTTTCATAATTTAAAGGTCTAATTTTCAACACTCCCCATGGCACTGAAAACCTACCGAATCTTCCTGGCATCGTCTTCTGAACTGTCGTATGAAAGAAGCCTTGTAACCGGCATTGTTGCTGATTTTAAAACCAAACGCCCCGATTTACATTGTGACTTTGAAGTAGTAAAGTGGGAAAATTTCGCATCCAGTTATGAAGATGCAAGAAAACAAGATGCTTACAATGAAGCCATTAAGTCTTCAGATGTTTTTTTGATGTTATATTGGACAAAAGTGGGTATGTACACACAGGAAGAGTTTGAAGTGGCAATTGAAACTCAAAAAATCAAGTCCAAACCATATTTATTTTTGCTTAAAAAATCTGATGGAACATCAGTTGAGGATTCTGTCAAACAATTTGAAGAGAAGGTTCCTCTTGGCAATGGAAAGTTTAGTGGCACATTTGCTACCGAAAAAGAACTTCGTGGCGATATTGAAGACGAGCTCAATAAACTTTTCAAAGATAGAATTTTGGAGTTGGGTGAACGTATCCCCGCCACCCTCCTCTCTCCCAACGGCCCCGCAAACCCCACCGTTTTTCTTGGCAGAGAAGAAGAACTTAAAGAAATAAGAAAACGACTGGACATCGGCGGGAAGCTTCTCCTGATCAATGCCGAAGGTGGCATAGGGAAAACCACTTTAGCGGCCAAATACTGGTATGAAAGCTTTTATGAATACAAACACGCTGCCTGGCTCTTTTGTGATGGAGGAATTACTCAGAGCCTCAAAAAACTATCTCCTAATCTAAATGTCGATCTGGCCAATTTTGAAACAGAAGAAAAGCAATTAGCCGCCCTAAAACACGCCCTTTCCAAGGTGCAAAATGATTTCCTTTTGGTGCTTGATAATGCCAATAATAAGGACGATATATGGGCTTTTAAACAGGAGTTTGAAGGTTTTCACTGGCATGTGTTGTTTACCAGCCGTTGTGAAGACATAATGGCGGAGCAGACCTACAGAATTGGTACGCTGCCACCTCCTCTTGCCAAAGCCCTGTTTATTCAATATTACAATCTTCCAGTAAATCTAGACTTGGAGGATAAAGTAGAAAAGATTGTCCATGCTCTTAACTACCACACTCTATTGGTAGAGATATTTGCTAAAAATGCCGCTAAAGCAAAGGGCATTACCTCACTGGATGAGTTTATGGATAAATTGAAAGAAGAAGGCCTTTTTATGGGTGAAGACAGTTTTGAAATAAGTACAGACCACACCAATCAACACCAGAAACGCAGTCAGGCAAGTACAGATGACATTTTAAACAAGTTGTACGATTTCTCGCCATTTGAAGAAAACGAAAGCCTCCGTAAGGTACTTCTAAATTTTGCCATTTTGCCGGCACAAGACTTTCCCATTGATTTTATATACTTGCTCATGACCAATGGAGAAAAAGAAGAAAAGAAAAAATTACAAGTATTACTCGAAACCCTCAACAACCAAGGTTGGCTTAGCCAAACCCAGGGCAGCTACCGCATGAACCCCCTCATTCAAGAGCTAAGTAGAAATAAAAATGCAAAAAGACTCGCAGCTGAAACGGAAGAATTGCTGGTACGATTAAACATCTTCTTACAGAATGATGGTAGTGTTTTCAGATTATCTTCTCAGGTTTTGCAAGCAATTATCACATTAATACCTGCCATAGGAAGAAATCTTAAAAACTCTCCGTCAATGACAATGGCGAGTCTTTTTTTCAAGGAAGCCCTTTTTTCCAGAATTACTGCAAATGCTGTTAATGAAGCAGAAGGACTAAAGCATTATTCCAAAACTATTGAAAAGCTTTTAGCAAAAAAGAAAGATGACCCCGATTTAAATAGAGAAAGGGCTCTTGCCTTGTCTTTATGGGGCGATTTCTACCTCAGACTCGGCGATGCCAGAAAGGCCGAAGAAAATTATTCCCAGGGTTTAATAATCAATAGAAACTTAGCCGCTTTGGATGAGGGAAATACTCGCTGGCAGCAGGATTTGGCCACTTCACTTTCCAAAATGGGAGATTTCTACCTCAGACTCGGCGATGCCAGAAAGGCCGAAGAAAATTATTCCGAGGCGTTGAGAATGCGTAGAAACTTAGCCGCTTTGGATGAGGGAAATACGAGCTGGCAGCAGGATTTGGCCACTTCACTTTCCAAAATGGGAGATTTCTTAATAGGAGAAGCAAATATGGATGGGTTTGAAAAATTTATCGAAGCAAAAACTATTCATGAGGCCTTGCTCGAAAAAGAACCTGAGAATATTCAGTATCTTTTTGATTATGCACTTGATTTCCTGAGAATAGGCAATGTTTTAAAAATGGCTCAGCACGAAAATGCCCGCCTGACTTTGCAAAGCGGAAGGGATATCCTGCAATCCCTTTGCCAGAAAGTGCCTGATGATGTTAACTTCAAAGAGCATCTGGAGCTGGTGGAAGGCTGGTTAAAAGAGATGGAAAATGAAGAATAAAGAACACATCAAACGCTGCTTCGTTATAGGCCCAATGAAAGATATGAGCAAGCTCAAAAAGCTGTCTGGTGATATTGTACGACCCATATTGGAGCCTGAAGGTTTTCGTATCATTACGCCGGACGAAGGACATATCGGTAGTATCATGGATCAAGTATTGCTCAATCTGGAGCAAGCAGATATTTTGGTGGCTGATATTACAGGCAACAATCCCAACGTAATGTATGAGCTGGGCGTGTATCATTCCTTTGGAAAACCCTCCATCATAATCAAAGACAGAAGTGTGGCTCCACCCGAGGAACTCACCCCTTTTGACATAGGTGCCTATCATTATCTTGACTTGGATTTAGAGGATATAGAGGGGTCAATAAATATACTTAAACCCAAATTCGCGGAAATCCTGAAAAGTATTCCAGAAATTGATTGGTTTCCTAATCCTGTTACCGCTTTTTATGACTCACCTGTGGCAGAGATACCTACTGCGGTGGGTTTGTCGAAGAATTATGTCAAGAATTTCCTGTCGCAACTTTGGCCTGAGTTATTTCAATTGCACGACGACATTGATGCATACAAACATACCGTAAGCGTTGAAATGGATGGTGCTATGAAAAAACTAACACATGAAGAAAGAGAGCAAATGCAATTTGAGATATTGATTCCATCAGAAATGCACATGGCTAGCCATAGCTATATTTCTGATATTAAAGCAAGTAAGAAAATCAAATATCAAAAAGCTGAGGTAATTAAACGCACGCGACCATTCACGATGATGGCAAGATACGACCAAAACCGAAACATAGTTTTGGCTGACATACCAAGTGTGCTTTCTACGCTTTACGAATCCATCCAAAACCGCCGAGGTATCAAAAGCTTTCAGGTCAATAAAGAGGAATGGGAAATATTGGAGCGACAGGAACTGGAACGCTTCGCCGCCAAATGTGAGAAATTCAAACAAAAAATAGAAAACGAATTTCCAAGTACCAAAGGTAAAATAAATATAGTATGGAGATGGAAACCGGAGGATTGATTATGAGAAATAAATTGAATACAATCGCAATCACTGGCCACAGAGAGCTCTTCACAGAAGATTTGGATATTATCCGAACCAAACTGAAGGAGCAGCTAAAATCATTGGCAATAGATACCATCCTTGTGGGTGATGCCACTGGGGCTGACCAAATAGCCAGAGAAGTAGCCTCAGAGCTTAATATCAGGATAATAGATATAAACTTGGTCGTTTTAAGAAATCTTGATGAACCAGAGGCCGACTATTATGCACGACAAGCAGAATACATGATACACCATACCCATCAGCTCATCGCGGTGTGGGATGGTGTCTTTACCCGCAAACCCGGTGGCACCTCAGATATTGTTTACAAAGCATTACACAGTCAAAAAACCTTCACTATATATCATTTGGTATGCAGGCAACTGCCCAATCCATATCCAGTGGCCAGCCTGCTCGACAAAATGATAGATTTTGAGGCAGGTAAGTTTAACCGGTTGCCTTTAGCCTTACCTTTTTCCTGGGTAAAACAAATAGTTGAGCCACCTGTAACCACCACTTCCAAAAAATCAATTGTAGATTTTCAAGTTTTTAGTTCTTTTCTTATTCCTGGAGGTTTGGCAATCTTAACGCTGCTTTTTGGAGTTTGGGGCTTTTCACATTTACATCCTGATGGCTTTATCAATAACTTTTTTAGGTCACTCAACCTTATTACTTTTAATAATTCTGTGATTGAAAGTCCTGACATTGGATGGCAATTAGAATTAGCCAGGCTATTAGGCTTATTAACAGCTACGTCAGCCATTGGCTTTGCTATTTATGCTGCCACAGAAAAACAGCGAATTCAAGCCCAGCTAAAAGTATGGGCCAAAAACAAAAACTTTGACCTGGTATTAGGCCTTAATCAAAAAAGTTTTGACTTACTTGTTGACCTGAACATACATCACCAAAAAAACGTGGTATTGGTCTATTCTGATGCACAAAGTAAATACCTGAGCGATATCAAAAAGCTAAAAAATGTAATCGCCATCCAGGGAAATCTATATTCTGCTACTACCCTGGCAAGCGTGCATGCAGCCGCAGCCAATAAAATATATATCTTGGGCGATTCTGACACTGAAAATATAAGGGCAGCTCAGGAATTAGACAATTTAATTGGTAAGGTATCTGACACACCAAAATATATTCATATCGAAGATGAATCTAAAAAGATGTTTTTAATTAATAGCCTTTGTGAAAAAGGGAAAATCCACAATACAATTTTTAATATTTATGAAAACACCATCAGGCGTCTGCTGTTGTATTATCCCCTGGACAGATTTTACCAAAACCCCTTATCAAAAAATGCTCATGCTGTTATTTTGGGATTTGGGCAATTGGGCAAAACACTGACCGTACAATTACTAAAACAAGGGCACTTCGCCCGAAAACACCGTCTTTCTATCAAAGTTGTGTGTGAAAATGCCGAAGAGTCCAAAAAAGATTTTCTAAAAGCTTACCCGCAGTTTGACCCTACTGCTTTTGGTGTTGGAAATCCGGACCTTACAATTATGAGCTATACATGGAGCAACATCAGCCTTGAGTTTCATGAGCTTCCAACTTCTGACAAAGACTGGCTTACGGATAGAGGACCCATATTTTCAGCATTTAATGGTACAGATATTTGTAATATTTATGCTTGCCTGGAGGACGGCATCGCTTCTGCGGCTATTTTGAATACCCTATTGCCTAAGATTGAGATTAAAAAACAAGAATTGGCAGCCAATGTGCAGGTATATTGTTATTATAATTTCCCTGATAAAAAAGAAGAGACTATAATTGAAAATTATTTCAACCAACAGGCACCACACACTTTTGTCAAGTGTTTTGGAAATTACCTCGATGAATGCTCTGCAGCCTTTATACAAGATATTTCACTGGATGCTCTTCCAAAATTGATCAACGGCTCCTATGACAATTCAAGACCGCCAGCTGAATCCTGGAGAAACCTTACAGAGAAAGACAAAATTTCAAACCGGCAATCTGCTGATCACCTGTGGACAAAAATAAGGCTGATTTGGCCCAAAATTGACTGGAAAGTAGATTTGAAAACCTTTGAGCCCTATGACGAAGTGGCTAATGAAATTTTTGAGTATCCAATCATTGACGAGTATGGAGAAATAGAACACCGCCGCTGGTGTGCCGACCTGCTTATGCAAGGTTTTGTTCCATTTGATTTGACCTATGGTAGCATTGCCTATAAAGAAGTAGCCGAAAAATGGGAGGATCCAAGCTATAAAAAAAGTCAGCAAATTCAAAAAAGACACATATCTCTGGTACCATATAAACACTTGCTATACAAGGACAAAGCCAAAGACATTAAACAAATAAAGGCCATCCCCGGCTTCTTAAGAGGTGTAGTAAAATCAACTTGATAAAACATGAGAGATTTTTCTAATTTATTCAAATATTACTATCAAAAGCTATCTCCTATAAGGTTTCATTTGAAAAAGAGAACTGCTACTGGATATAGGGTAAACTCTATCTACTCATGAAAAATCAATAGACTATGTGTAGGATTTTGGAGTAATAGAATCAAATAATTTCAAGAATTATGAATGGAAAACCTTTCAAAAATGAATAAAAAAGCTCTTTCAATAAGTGAAAAATTGGTATCAGAGTCAAATAGATTTTTCAATTGTAATACAATCCTCTCTTTTTCATTTGGACTAATTTCTGAAATGTAAGCTTCTATTTTTGTAATTCGCTCATATTCATCATCTATTTTAAACTCTTCAAGTATATGGTTTAAAGATTGTTCATTCCCGAGCATTATATTTAGATAGTCTTTTTCGTTTTGATGTAAACCAAGATCAATATGTGCTGCATACATCATTAGATATCCAAGTTTCCCATTTTCCAACATAATTCAGAATACAAAAAATTTAAAAAATAAATATTTTTTTTGATATCAAAATACATTTAACCGCTCAATCTTTTCCCTCACCAAAATCCTTCTTCGTCGGGAAATGGGTAGAAAAGCATTGTTGATAATTACCCCTTCGGCAGTAATCTCAAAGTCTTTCAGATAATTGAGGTTGATAACCTGAGAGCGGTGAATTCTGAGAAATTGATTTTCATCCAACTTTTCCATCACCTTTTTGAGAGTTACTGCAACAAAAACTGTACTTTGATCGGCAAGATATACCTTGGAATAATTGATATGCCCCTCCAACCAAAGTACCTCATTGGGGTTGATTCTGGTTTTTGCGTTAAGATTTATCATTATTGATTAGTCTAAATAGAAATGTGAATAAATATTTTAATAACAATGGAAACAGTAGAAGGGAAAGTGTTCCGCTTAAGATTTGCAGCTCTCCAAATGGGTCTGCCATGCCTTGAAAAATAAAAAAAAGAGATGAAAAAACGCCTCCACTGATGAGAAAATAATAAAAAAGCTCCAAAGTGTTTTTTTTCAGGAATCTTGTTTTAAAATATCTTTTCATTTTTAAGTTAGACAAAAATTTAATTGATACCGCTTATTTAAGCCCTGGCGTATTTGATGTCTTTTAATTGTTAATATCAAAATTTAAAAAATGGTTACTAACTTTTTCTAAAAATTTGGTATTAATCTAGCAAAGGGTCACTAAGTGCCCTTTGCTAGTAATCACTTTTTAAGGAGTTGGGGGTTTGATTGGAGTTGGAGCATTAGGAGGATCTTCATTAGAAAAAGTTTTGGGTTGGATTGTTTCATCCCGGCAAGAAGTTAAGAATAACAAAGCCGAAAAAAATGAAATGAACGCGAGATTTTTTGTCCTGTTTTTCATGGTAAAAAAATTTAAATTGTTTAACAGGAGCAAAAATGTGAAGGGCCAAAAGTGATAAATTTAACAGCACTTTTCAATAATTATTAATTGATGCCAATACCTAGTTAAGTAGCTATTATTAAATACCTTACGTAGGTAAAATAAAAATAAAATATTAATGGAATACAAAAAGGAAGATCCGGATCATATTGAACTTTCTCCTGAATCAAGACATGAATTGTGGGAAGATTTAATTCTTAAGTTTTCATTAAATAAAAATAAAGAAATTTTGTCTGTTCACCGAGAAAACCCAAAAATATTTTGGGCAACTTTCGGAAAAACTTTTTATTTAGATTTTATTGAAAAAACCAATTTCAAGAAGTCACAAATACGGCTGAATTCATCTAATATTGAAAAAAGCACAACAAATATTAAGGAACAATAAAGTGATCCCAATAGTTTAGACAGATACAATAATAAAATAAACTATTGTTATTGTTGTAAAAGTCCTTCTTTTTCTTTTTTGCTTCTTTTTTCTTTGTTAATAAAATAGGATAATTGTTGATAAT
>JAIUOF010000008.1 GCA_020161355.1 Bacteroidota bacterium
AAGATGAGACTTCCCTAGAGGAACGTTGGAGATTACGACGTAGATAGGCTACAGGTGAAAGTGCGGTAACGTATGCAGCCGAGTAGTACTAATGAACCGACTGAGCTCTTTATATTTTTTAAGAAAACTTATTCTTCACAGTCTTTCCTTATCACAATGTTTTATGAGTTGCGAGTAGCGAGAGCTGGGTAGCGAGTAAAACAGATGTCAAAAAGAAAACAAACGCCAAAGCCGACAGTATAGAACTGAAGGCCGAAAGCCATAAAAGAGCTTCATGGTGTCAATAGGGCGGGTGAACACCTCTTCCCATTTCGAACAGAGCAGTTAAGCCCCGCACCGCCGATGGTACTTGGATCAAACCCGGGAGAGTAGGTAGATGCCAGTTAATTACTAGGGCCTCAGTGAGTAATCACTGGGGCTTTTTTGTTTGACCTTTATAAAAAACTGAGGAGCGAGAGATTGGCTATTTAAGTTGAATTTGCATAATTGTCTTGAAAGTTTTTCCTGAATCATTAGATTTTCTAACCACCAATTCTTTTAGGGTGAAGGTCTGATTAATTGACTTTGAAGTATAAATATCTTTTAAGGTTTTATGATTGTCGGAATTGTCAACCTGAGCCAGTGTTACATGTGGGTAATCAGAAATACCAAAGTTCTTCTTTTTAGCGTAAACAATATTTTCTATCCGAAAATTTTTGATTGCTTCATAAAATGGCTGGAAAGGAGTTGATGAACTAAATTTTGCCCAAAGCATTTTATTATCAGTAGCCTCATATCCATCAATATTTACTTCGATTTGAGATAGAACTTTTAGTTTATCGACAAGGCTATCAATTACTTCACCGGATTTACCTATAAATGGAAACTCGCATAAGCTGCAATGAGGATGAGAACGACTTCTTTTAAGATCACCATATTTTGAAATTATGTGCTGCTTCTCAGCAATGATTATATCATCAATAGTTTTAGGAAGATTAAAAAAAACTTGACAAACTTCAATTTTTGAATCTTGGAATAGAACTGTTTGCATAATTGTAAAAATACTTATTTATTCAAAAGTTAAGATTTTGATTAAGTCATATATATTTAGTACTTCTTTGAAGTATTGATATTTGAATTAATCTATTAATAGAATAAAATTATAAATAAATATAGCTAACCCTTGCCGAAAAATTTAGCATATTTTTTATTCGTGTATTTTTTTTGTTTAATTTGGTTATCAAACCGTATAAAATATGAAAGATTGGAATTCATTACTTAAGCCTTTGCTTGAAAAGTTTGAAAGCAAAAGGCACCCACTGGAGTATCAGAATCTTTACCAGTTAATGATTATGGTTATTCTATCTGCTCAGGATTCAGATGCCAACATCAACAAAGTTTCTCCTGATTTTTTCAGGGATTATCCCAATCTGGAAAGCCTTGTGGATGCTACACCAGATGAACTTATTCCTTTTTTATCAAAAGTTCGCAACTATGGGTCTAAAATCAGTTACATACTTGATATTGCTGGCACTTTACGGGAAAGTAAAAACATTCCCCTTACGATGGAAGAATTGGTGAGTTTAAAAGGAATTGGAAGAAAATCGGCAAATGTTATACTTCGGGAATCTGGAAAGTCTCCAGAGGGAATAATAGTCGATTTACATGTGATTAGAGTTGCTCCTCGGCTGGGAATAGTTTCAGAAGCAAAAGATGGTAATAAAATAGAAAAACAATTGATGCAGGTTTTATCCCCTGATATGTGGGGGGTAGGTATGCCAATATCATTTTTGGGAAGGGAGATTTGCAGGCCAACGAATCCAAAGTGCGAAATATGCCTATTGAGGGAATGTTGCTCCTATAGTCAAGATCTTTCATTAACTTAAAAATTTTCTAACAGTAACAATAAATTAGATTTAAATAGACACCTTTAACAAATCATTATCAAAAATCAGTAGAATGAAGCCGAAACTATTTTGAAATAGGGAGTCTAATGCATTGAATTAAATTTAATTGCAAGAATGTTGATTCCGGATTTTTTGAAAGGCGGGGCGATTATTGGAGTGGTGATTGGTTTTTGGGACAAGATTAAGGATATTATTTGGCGAATTACGGCCATTTTTGTGCAAAGGGTAGAGATAAGTACCGAAGATGCTCATGATGCAATTATCGCTTATTTGGTGACCCATTACCAGAAACTCAATACTTATGACAAAGTATATGGTGCCAGTAACGAAACTTACAGAAATGGGAAGTTTGGTTTGGTAGCCTTTGAAAAATTTGGACAAAATACTATTTTTTTCCTTTCGCAAAAAAGATTTCTGGGGTTTGTCAAGATTCCGTTTTTATTCAGCCAACCCAAAGAAAAACCACAAACCGACACCACACAGTCGGGTATCAACAGTACTAAAATATTTTCGGTTATAACTTGTTTGCGGGGTACGATTGACATTGATGAGATAGTAAAAGAAGCCGCTCAAAAACGAAATAACATCAGTTGGCAGATCGAAGAAGCCGAAGAAACAGCCAATCGTTTTGATATTTTTTATCTGCCAAGCAGAGAAAACGACAATCATGCTTATTTGTACAAAAACAATGTTGGTTATGCCTGGTATCGCCAAAACCAGTACCGCCTCCTGGGAGTTTCGGCGGATGAAATTGGCAGGGAGCTTACTACTCAAGGAAATGCTCTTGATAATTTGTATTTTCCTGATGAGGTCAAAAAACTAATTGAAGTGATTGCTCTATGGGTAAAAAGTAAAGATTGGTACAAAGAAAAGAATATTCCCTGGAAAAGGGGCTGGTTGCTTTATGGCCCACCGGGTACGGGTAAGACAGCTCTGGCTCGTGCTTTTGCCGAAGACCTGAATATGCCGGTGTATGTGTATCAGCTTTCGCAAATGAGCAACCAGGACATGCTTACTGCCTGGAGAAACATGCAGCTCAATGTACCTTGTATTGCACTTATTGAAGATATTGATAATGTATTTCATGGCCGAAAGAATATTTTGCAAAATACAGCCATGATGAGCCAGCTATTTGCAGGTGATGAGAAAGATAACGGGCAGGAAAATGGGGGAGGTTCCGGCAGATTTTCACCTTTGACCTTTGATACCCTGCTCAACTGTATTGATGGGGTAGATAAATCAAATGGGGTTTTTACAATAATTACCACAAATGATATTACAAAAATTGATCAGGCCATTAGGCAACCCACCACACTTGAAGACGGAACCCCTACATTTATTTCGTCTCGTCCCGGGCGGATCGACCGTGCCATAGAGTTGACCTACATGTTAGCCGAAAATAAAATGCAGATGGCCGGTAGGATTTTGGGCGAATTTGAAGCTGCAATGAATATGGTAAAAGCTCATATTGCCACCAATCAGAAAGAAACCCCGGCTCAGTTTCAGGAATATTGTTCTCAGCTGGCAATACAGGAGTATTGGAAACGGAAAGAAAATATGTCGGAAATTCCCACCGGCCAGGGATAGTAACGGAAAGCCCGCAGTGCGGCTGGATCGTGCGGGAGTCGGACTTGGAGTGTATAGCCCGGTCACGCTTTTGGCGTGAGGCCGCCAAATTATCTATTCGATCTTAATAGCCATAAAATGGAATTGATGACCAGTTGGTTTTGAGTTTTGTTTTTAAAAGTATGAGATAGCTCCCGGTTGGTGCCGGTTTCATAGTCGATATCATTGTGGCCCATGTTGAAATACATCATGCGGTAGCGGGTGTTGGTCCATACTACGGGATAGTCGCCCGAGTGCCATATTTCATGGGGTTTGGGACCGGTTCCCAGCGGAAAACTCTTCGCGTCGATGGACAAGAGCACTTTTATGTCTGGATTTTGTCGGAGGTCATTTTCCCAGCGATACCATTCGTTGGGTGATGAGGGGAAGATTCCAGGCAAGTTAATGCTGGTCGGGTGGTTTTTGTCTTCTATTTTCAGGATAGCAGAAGTAGGTCTCCAGGTATTGCTTTTGTATTGACCTGATCCCAGAAATTGATTATGGTACCAGTCCCAATCCTGCGAATATTTGGAATTGTTAAGTGCAAATGCTGAAAAATGAAAGCCGACCCAGGCACCGCCGTCTTCAATATATTTTTGAAATGCCTGTCGTTGTTCAAGGACTTCGGGGCGGGTATCCAGGAAAATTACGAGCTGGTATTTTGAAAGGAATGTGGTATTGAGATTGTCCCAATTGCTGCTGGTGTCGTAGGTGAAACTCTGTTTTCGGGAGATTTTGTTAAACCAATCATTGGCTTCGTTTACAAAACTTATATGTGCACGGTCGTTTTTGGGGGTGAAAAAAGCAATGACTTTAGGTTTTTGGCAGAATGTCAATAGAGGTAACAGGCAAAATAATAGGATTTGAGAGATTTTTTTCAAGGGCAATTTTTTGAATAAAATTACTTAAAATCATTCAATATTTCCCATTTTCACCACTTCAAAATCTGAGGCTTTTACATTGGAGAGCTGATGCAAATCATCGTTGTTCCATCGGTCGTCAGGAGCACCTGTGATAAACATGTCAGAGCCAATGTCAGTGAGTATCAGGCCATATTTTTTCATGGCTTTTAAAATGATCTGGTTTTCTTTTGTAAAACCCGAAATATCATATCCCGCTTTCAACCTCAATCTAAGCCCCATGGGTACAGGGGCATTGGGGTTTGTGTTTGTACCGTTGACTTTATGATTTGCCGGGCTTACAAAGCCTTTGGTAACTTTTGACTTTGAAAGGGTAAAACGAATGGCGTGATCTATTTCCCCTTTCAGGATTTCTTCATATCGAACCAAAAGCGGTAAAATAGGCATCCCGGCGGCATCGCAGGAGGTGAATCCTTTAGGGCGTGTAGGAATGCTTTTTAGATCCCATTTTACACCTGCAGAGGCTTGCCAGGAAGTTTTGGTTTTAGTGGCATTGTAGAGTTCGTAAAGTATCATATTATCGGTGTCCACAGCCAGCACGTGTTTGTCGCCATCAGCTTTTCCTCCTTCTACAGGGGCATCAAGCGGAATTCTGAATGGGCCGGCATCGCTTTCATCTCTATAATTGTCATCATAGTTGTTTCCACGATATTCAATGGGCACCAATGGTTGAGTTTCACAAACCACCACAAAAGGAATGCCCATAGGGCTGCCTTCATAAAGGCCACTGCCAAAGTCGGGGTGCAAACCAGAAACCCCTATCAATTTAATAATATTTTGAGAATTGGGGTCTAAACTTTGGGCATAAATATCCTGGTTAATCGCATAATTTTTCGGGAAAAACTGGATGCTTTCCAAGGTTGATTTTCCCAGTTCACAGTTTTGATTGATATCCGGGATATTCTTTTTTTTACAAGAAAAGAAAATGGATGATAAAATAAGGCCAAAAATAAAATATTTCATTTAACCGGAATTATACACAATACACGAGAAAGAATGTCAAATATTATATTTTTCTTCGGATGTTATTAGAAGGATTTTTGAAAAAAAAGGTGATAAAACGCATTTTACCACCTTGATTTTGATTATCATCTGTCAGAATAAATAAGAAATATTAACCACGAAAGACCTTCCTTGCGAAAGCAATGGCTTGCCTGCAGAAATAAATCGGCTTAAATGCTCACGATAGTTTTCATTGAAAGCGTTGGTGAGCGAAAGCGTGGCCTGAAGGTTATGAATCGGTGCAGCTTTAAGACCAAGATCAACTACTTTAAACGCATTTGTCGCTACTTCACCATAATTAGTAGCGATTCTATCCTGCTTAAATGAATACCTCAAAGAAGCATAAGGCTGAAGTCTGCTATTCAACAGATCGGCTTCGAGTGTATATCTCAGATTCATTGGAGAGATCTCAGGAAGTGGCATTTTGTCGGTATGATTTTGCCCATAAGTATAAGCAAGTGTAAATTGCTGTGTCAATAGTTTGGCATATCGATGGTTCCAGTTTGCCTCAAAACCATAAAGAGTTGCTTTGTCGATATTGATATATCTTCTTACTCCCGGTGCCGTCATCAAAGGTTTAAGCGTAGGTTCTATTTTGGAAGAAATAAAATCGTTAACAGTAGAATAATACCCGGAAAAAGAAAGAACCGTTAAAACTGTTTTGTAGGTAAGATTTAAGTCCAGCTGATTATTTTTTTCAGGTTTTAAGTCGGGATTGCCCAGCATTTCATAAGGGTCTTTACCTATAGCCAGGTAATTGATAAACCTTTCTGAAATATTGGCTGATCTTACTCCTCTGCCCAACCAAGCACCTGCGGTCAGGGCTTCAGTAAGTTTGGTACTTATACCTACACTGGCACTCACATTAATATCAGATTTTTTTAGCGTAGTGTAGTTTTTCAAAAAAGACTCTGCTGGGGTACGGGCATTTCCGGTTACCTGATCAACACGTGCGGCTACACTCAAGGTGCTTTTTCCAAATTGGTGGTAGGAGTCAGCAAATACTCCATAACGGCTGACTTCACCATCTTGCCAGATATAGTCTGTGAAAACTTTACCCTTATTTGGTCCCATCAGCATTTCGCGTGTACGATTACCTGAAATGGTTTCATATTTGGTATAGGCACCCACAAAGAATTTAGATTTTGCTTTTTCAATCAGAAATTCAGTACGGGCATTAATGGTTTTTGTGTTGGCATCGGTTTGAGCCAGCATACTTGCATTATTGCGAAGTTTATTTCCCATTAGGTGCTCTACTATGCCAGCAGAAACCTGGGTGGTCCATTCTTTAAACCAATGGTTTTCACGGCTAATTTTATATTTTCCCTGAGTCATCCAGGTGTCATCGGTGAGCAAGTCCATCATCAAAACCGGGAAGTCGGTATTTCTTGCAAAATTGCGGTTTACATTGATGCTGAGTACTTGATTTTTTGCAGTTTCAATATCTGTGATTATACCAAATGTACCCCGGGAGAAGTCAGCTTGCACCAAAGAGTCGTTTCCGGCTTTATAATCACCGCCTTTTGAATAGGAGCCGTTGAGTGAAGTGGAGATTCTTTTGCCCCTCAGGCCAATTTGCCCTTCTGTCCGATATACCCCACCGTTGGATTCATAACCACCGGTAATCCTGCCGAACGGGGTTAAGCCAGAAGAAAACTCCGGGTCGAGCATTTTGAAATTTACAACCGCACCCATTCCCGGACCATAGCGGAACGAATGTGGCCCTTTTATGACTTCAATTTCCTGAATTTGGTTGATGGCAATTTGACTCGTAGGTGGATCCATGCGATTGGGACAAGCCGCAGTAGCACACATGCATCCATCGTTTACGATATTGAGCTGGTCGAGTTTGAAGCCTCTGAAAGTAGGATCAAAACCAAAAGCCGGACTTTTTTTGATGGCATCAAATCCCGGGATTTGTTTTAGCACCGAGCCTGCATCGTGATGCACCCAGTCGGCATTTTGAAGACTAATAGATGCTTTGGGATTACGTTCTTTTAGGGCATAAACCGAAATCGAATTCAAGGTGGTTAAAGCGTTTTCGGCGAAAAGGATTTTTCCGGATGAAAGCATTTCTTTTAGTACTTTTCCGGTAAAAGTATGATTGCCATAGCTGATGTGTGAAAGTTTCAAAAACTTAATATCAGTCGCCGGAAGTATAATTTCACCTTTTTCGTTAGATACTCCGGATTGGTTATCAGCATAATAAGATACTTTTTCAACTGGTTTTCCTGTGGATTTGTCGAGTATAGTAAGTGTCAATGTTTGTGCATTGGCAATGGTTCCAATAGCAATAGCTATCAGAAAAAAATATAATTTTTTCATGATTTATGATATAGATAAATTGCGGATTTTTCAAAAAATCTTTTTCACAAAACTATTATTAACAGGTTTATAATGTGATTTTTATAAAAAATCCATAAAAATGTAAATGATTGGAAATTTAAAATTCAAAAAGAAGATTACACTATATCACAAGGAGGGTGAAATACCTGATTTGGGCAGGATTTGGGTAAAAATATAAAAGAATAAAGAGAAATTTTTTCTAAAGAATTACCAATTACAATTTGTGGATTCTTTTCAAAAACAAAATAGTCTTCAAGGATAGTTTCAGTTTCAAACCTAAGTTTTTTTAAGACAGGAGGAAGCTTATTTTTGTTGTTCTCCGCTTTTTCAAGTTGTTTTTTTAAGTAGCAATTTCCATCACAATGCAGCATAGGTTTGTCTTTGTTTTCACAAAATAAATTAGTAATGGCCTTTTGGTTGATTTTCCAATAAACAATATAAGAGAACTGAAAAACTATTTGCCAACTGAGCAATGCCAGCAAGCAGATAGCTACCCATCTTTTATATTTTAGACTGATATTCAGCATTATAGAAAATCGTTCAGATGCAAAAATCATACATTTGTAGATATTAAACGATGATTTTTGTCATAAGGAAAAACGAAATTTGTTTCCTTAAAAAAGAAAAAGCAATAAAAAATAAATTTTAAGGACGTGTTCCTCCATGTTCACCAGCCACTATGATCATGATTTTTAAACTCAGTACTATAAATCTTATAAATTGAATTATTGGGTTTCTCATTAAAAATTTTTGAGTCCCGGTAAATTTTTTTGCCATATTATTCAGGGATTAACCACCAGAAAGGTTTCATTTTAGCTTTGTATAAAAACGCGTAGTGTAATGCTAGTTTGAGCCAGTGCCCTGCCAATCCTATCTCCCCGAAGGTTTTGGATTGAACCCGACCAGTCTCAGGATATTTTTTATAATCAGGAACGATTGGATAAGTAGTTATACTAACGGCACTTCCGTCGAAAATACCGAAGCCTGCCGAGGCGATACATGCCGCCCCCATGTGCCCCAGTGAGCCTTTGTGGTGCAAATCTTTATTACCGGTATTTATCAAGTCAATGATGTTATCGGCCACAAGCTTGGCAGTAATACCCGAAGGCATTCCTGTCCTTGGTGGAGAAGGATATATTTCTGTACCATTTTTACTTTTTCGTGGTTTAGAAATCGCATGAGGCGGTGCAAATGCAATCCCCGGAGCGAAAATATTTGAGTAAGAAGGGTTTTGATAAGTCTCAGGCCAGTCTTGAACGGTCCATTCTTCATAAGGTTTTGGCGTATAGTCGGCATCGACAATCATAAAACCTTTGAAAAGTTTTTCGGTGATATCGTTTCCTGATTTGTCATAAGCTTTAAAACCATGACCGGAAAATGCAGGTATCAACATACCAAAATCAAATTTTTCAGATTTATACTCGCCATCAAGAGTTTCGTAATGGGCTATGCCATCTTCAACTTTATTGATGCCTGCACCCAAAATCCATTTAATTCCACGGTCTTCAAAAAACATCTCAATCATTTCGTGAGAGGTCATTTGGTTTTTGCCTGTTCCCATTGTCATGCCGTCTATACCGAAATCGCCCAATTTGTATTCATTCGAAATCCAGGTGATTTCGGCCATATCTCTCACTTTATGCATTCTCAAGTCCTGTTCTACATTCAGAATGTATTCAAATGCAGCACCCTGACAGGTTGCTCTTGCATGTCCGGTACCAATCAAAATTTTGCTTTTCTCACCTTTTTTCATCCTGGCTATAAGGGCTTCCAAACCTTCCCAGGCATGTGCAGCATGTGAATAGGTACATACAGAATAGGCTCTGTTGGTGCCCGGATTAAGACCTTCGGTACCTTCAAAATTGAGCTTTGGGCCTGTTGCATTTATCAGATAGTCATAATCTACTTTTATAATTTCGCCCTTTTTTTCTCCCAAAACATATTCGGCAGTAACAAATGGTTTTTCGGAATCCTTATCGCCTTCGGGGTAGAAGTCAACTACTTTTGCCTGAATAAAATCAATGTTTTTTCTGGCATAAAGCGGTGCTAATGGGAAATGGACATCTTCCGGTTTCATCCTTCCAACACCAACCCAAATATTGGATGGAATCCATTGATAATTTGAATTAGGAGAAACCACAACAACCTGATGCTGTTTGTTTAATTTTCTTCTTAAATGGGACGCAGCAACATGTCCTGCAATACCCGCACCCAAAACTACGATTTTTGCCATATTAATTAAAAATTTCGATATAAAGGTATAGTGCAAGTATTTCTACGAATGGGACAATTGTTACAAAAGCCGGGAAATATGAGAAGAGTCATAATATTGAATTGAGAGAAGATTAGCTATCAAATATTTTGAATTCTTATTTAAAAATTAAGCTATATCAAAGGTGGTGTTTTGTTTTAGAATTGGGCTTTTTTAGCTATTTTTGCTAAATTTTACGGAAGAAATAGATGTACCTCGACAAAAAAGTAATAGTAGTTTTACCCGCTTATAATGCTTCGGCCACACTTGAAATCACTTATAATGAAATTCCGTTTGATATTGTCGATGAGGTAGTTTTGGTGGATGATGCCTCAAAAGATTCTACTGTTGAGGTGGGTAAAAAACTAGGAATTAAGCACATTGTTAAGCACGAAAACAATCAGGGATATGGTGGCAATCAAAAAAGCTGCTACAATAAAGCTCTGGAATTAGGTGGAGATATAGTTATAATGCTCCATCCTGATTATCAATATACTCCGAAGTTGATCAGGTCGATTGTGTCCATTATGGGAGAAGGGCTGTATCCGGTAGTTATTGCATCAAGAATTTTGGGTAAAGGTGCCTTGAAAGGAGGTATGCCAATGTATAAATATATTGCCAACAGGTTTTTGACTTTTACTCAAAACATCATCATCAATCAGAAACTTTCTGAGTACCATACAGGTTATAGGGCATTTACGGCTGAGGTATTGAAAAGTATTAATTTTATGGCCAATTCTGACGACTTTGTTTTTGATAATCAGATGCTTTGTCAGATTTTTTATAAAAATTTCGAAATTGCTGAAATTACCTGTCCGACCAAATATTTCGAAGAGGCATCATCTATCAATTTTAAGAGAAGCACGATTTATGGTTTAGGTTGTTTGAAGGCTTCTGTGCAGTTTTGGCTTCAAAAAAAGGGACTGGCTAAATACGAGATTTTCAAATAATTTTATTCAAAAAAATGAAGAAAATCAATCTCAAGGAATCGCAAATATTCTGGATGCTGGGTTTGGTTTCTTTTTTTGTGTTTTTTGGATTGATGGTCGTTTTTCTAAAAATAAATGGGAAAAACGGCAGTTATATCTTCACTCATTCACCTTTCAGTTATTTTTCCTGGCTGGCTTCTTCTTTTTTGGAAGGGAGACTTGATGTGACCCCAGTCAATGGCGTAATTCATGATTTAAGCCAATATAAAGGCAAATATTATCTTTACTGGCCACCGGCCCCTGCAGTAATACTCACTCCTTTTGTATATTTATTTGGAATTAACCTGCCCGACAGACTGATTTCCATTATTCTGTCTGCCCTAAATTTCACTTTGATTATGTTTGTAATCAGGCGATTGTCTGATTTTTTTGGATTTAGTCTGAAAACCTGGACTATTATTTTATTGAGTGTATTTTGGAGTTTTGGTACAGTTAATTTTAGTGTGGGTTTTGAGGGGAGTGTTTGGTATATCTCTCAAGTGTTTTCGCTTACATTTTTGATTGCCAGTTTTTATTTTTTTCTGGCAAAAAATCCGAAATATCTACTTTCCGGGTTATTTTTTACCCTGGCAGTTTATACCCGTAACACCATGGTATTCACAGGTTTGGTGTATTTGTATCTAATTTTTTTACAACAAAACACGGACTGGAAAAAGAGCATTATATCAGCCTTAAAATTTGGAAGTTTGTTCATAGCAGGGTCATTCTTGTATCTCTGGTACAATTATGCCCGATTCGACAATGCTTTTGACAATGGTCTCGCCAAACACAACATGGGTTGGTGGTATAGAGAGGGATATGAAAAGTACGGATATTTTAACACGCATTTCATTCCCAACAACCTATATTATGAGTGGTTTAAGATGCCCGATTTTATTAATAATTTCCCTTTCATTGGTTTTACAGATCTCAAGGGTTTCGGGATGTTCTGGGCGTCTTCGGTTTTGGTTTTATTAGTACTTTTAGTTTTTAATTTCAAAAAATCAGAAAGAACAGAATACAATATATTTAATGTTCTCAACCTCCTAAATATCGGAATTGTGCTTACTTTGATCACCATGATTATGGGTCGGGGGGTGCAATTTGGGGCTAGGTACTCTTTGGATTATTACATTTCGATAATGTTTTTACTTGTTTTCGTTTTTCATAAATATCAGGAAAACAAATTTTTCAAAACAACTTTTTTAATTCTACTGCTCATTTCGGTTTATATTAATACGGTTGGGGCATACTATATGGCCATTCGTTGGTGATTGTCCCACAGGGTTTTCTATTATTTTGCCTAAATTTGCTCAATGGCATCCTTTTTTGACACCAAAATCGAATACCTGAAAGGCGTGGGAGCCCAAAGGGCTGAGCTTTTGCAAAAAGAGCTGGGGATATTTACCTATGGTGAATTATTGGAACACTACCCTTTTCGTCATGAAGACCGCACCCAATTTCATAAGATATCCCAGCTTTCAGAAGATATGTTTGCAGCCCAGATAATCGGCAGGGTGACATCGATAGAAAAAATTGAAGGCAAGGGAAAGGGTCGGCTGGTGGTGACCTTTCGTGACAATTCAGGCTACATGGAATTGCTCTGGTTTCAAAGTATTGCTTATTTTGAGAAATACCTGAAAGTCAATGCCGAATATGTGATTTATGGAAAACCCAGTCTTTTTGGTGGTGTTTTCAGCATTACTCATCCTGAAATTGAGCTGACAACTTCAAAGAATACTACAGCTGGATATTTTCAACCGATTTATCCTCTTACCGAAAAACTTCGAAAAAAATACATTGATAGCAAGTTGATCGGCTCCTGGATGAAAACCCTGCTTGATCAGTCTGATTCCTATATAAGCGAGACTTTGCCTCACAGTATTTTGACAAAATATAAGCTGGTAGCCAAGAAATATGCTTTGAGGTATTTGCACGCACCGCAAAACATTAACGAACTCACCCATGCCCATCGGAGATTAAAATTTGAAGAGCTGTTTTATAATCAGCTAAGATTACTCAAACTTAGTCTGGTTAGAAAACATGATTACGAAGGCCAGATTTTTCAGAAAACTACCCTTATAACTGAGTTTTACAAAGAACACCTGCCTTTTGACCTTACAGGTGCCCAGAAACGGGTAATCAGGGAGATATTTACTGATATGAAATCGGGCAAACAAATGAACCGACTTGTACAGGGAGATGTAGGAAGTGGAAAGACCATTGTGGCATTTATCAGTATGCTAATGGCTATTGATGGTGGTGCACAAGCCTGTATGATGGCTCCTACGGAGATTTTGGCCCAACAACATTATACCAATCTCAAAAAATTCGGCGATATGCTGGGCTTGCGAGTAGAACTTCTTACAGGTTCAACAAAAAAAAGTGAGAGGGTCGTGATTCATGAAGGGCTTCGAAATAATGAAGTGAAAATAATTATCGGCACACACGCTTTGCTGGAGGATGTGGTGCAGTTTTATAACCTCGGCATGTGTGTTATTGACGAGCAGCACCGTTTTGGGGTGGCTCAAAGGGCCAGACTTTGGGAAAAAAATAAGCACATTCATCCGCATATTATGGTTATGACGGCAACGCCCATACCCAGAACCCTGGCCATGACACTTTTTGGTGATCTGGATATTTCAGAGATTGATGAAATGCCGCCGGGGAGAAAACCAATAAAAACAGTGCATCGCTACGATGCCAACAGGCTTAGCGTTTTTCAGTTTATAAGAGACGAAATAGCTTTTGGAAGACAGATTTATATCGTTTATCCTTTGATTGAAGAATCAGAGAAACTGGATTTGAAAAACCTTTTTGATGGTTATGAATCTATTCAAAGAGCATTTCCGGAGGTGCCTCTAAGCATAGTTCATGGAAAAATGAAGGCCAAAGACAAGGATTTTGAAATGAATCGCTTCAAAAAAGGAGAAACCAAAATTCTTGTAGCCACCACCGTCATAGAAGTTGGGGTAGATGTGCCCAATGCCTCGGTGATGATTATCGAAAATGCGGAACGGTTCGGTTTGTCGCAGTTGCATCAGCTTCGGGGAAGAGTAGGAAGAGGAGCTGAGCAATCCTACTGTATCCTGATGACAGGCTATAAACTTTCAAAAGACACACAAAAACGTATTGAAACCATGGTCACTACCGAAAATGGCTTCGAGATTTCAAAAGTGGATTTACAACTTCGTGGTCCCGGAGATATGGCTGGAACCCAACAGAGTGGATTATTAGACCTAAAAATTGCTAACCTGGCCAAAGATGAGGAAATTCTTAAAATCGCGAGAGAAAATGCGTTCGAAATTCTGGGAAAAGACCCGGAATTTGAACATCCTGATAATTTCCCAATAAAACAGCACATCGAAAAAATCAAAAACAAGGATTTGAGTTGGAGCAGAATTAGCTAATACATTAGATTCAGATAAATAATTCTAATAAATTTCAAATACCTGAATTTTGGAATTTATATATTTACCTGATAAACAATTCAACCTTATACAATGAATACATTTAATATCAATCGCCGGAATTTCCTGAAGGGAGCAATGGCCACACTTGCCATGAGCCAGTTTGGAACTTATGGTATGGATTTGATTAATCCTTCAAAACCCTACCGGGTGGGCTTAATAGGTGCTGGATGGTACGGAAAAAGTGATCTTTTCAAACTGATCCAGGTTGTTCCGGTAGAGGTAGTCGCCCTTTGTGATGTCGATAAAAATATGCTTAACGGTGCCGCTGAGATGGTATCAAAAAGGCAAAAATCCGGAAAAACTCCAAAGCTTTACGGGGATTATAGAAAATTGCTTTCGGAGAATGAGTTGGATATCGTGCTCATAGGTACTCCAGATCACTGGCATGCACTCAACATGATAGATGCAGTAAAAAAAGGGGCAAATGTTTATGTGCAAAAACCCATAAGTGTAGATGTGATGGAAGGTGAAGCCATGCTAGCTGCAGCCAGAAAATACAACAAAGCCGTACAGGTAGGCATGCAAAGAAGATCTACGCCAATTTTTATTGAAGCAAAAAGAGATTATATTGAAAGCGGATTAATCGGACGTATAAAACATGTGGAAATGTGTTGTTATTATCCCATGCGAAATAACACTAATCCACCCATTAAACCAGTCCCTGATTTTTTGGATTATGAAATGTGGACCGGTCCGGCACCCTTGAGACCATACGATAATTTGCCTCACCGAGGTTGGTGGAGGGCTTTCAGAGAATATGGTAACGGAATAGTAGGTGATATGTGTGTGCATATGTATGATGCCGCACGCTGGATGCTTGACCTGGGTTGGCCTACCAAAATTACATCAGTAGGTGGTATTTATTTACAAAAAGAAGGGAAATCAAATATTTCTGATACCCAAACCGCAGTATTTGAGCATGGTGATCTGAATTGTGTTTGGCAACATCGCAGCTGGGGTACATCACCTGATCCGGATTACCCATGGGCATTATTTATTTATGGGGAAAATGGTACGCTTAAATTGAGTACAACGAGGTATGATTGGGTTCCCTTAAATGGAAAGTCTGTGAGAAAAGATGTAGCTTATGAAAGAGAAAAATACCCCGAAGACCTCAAAGAGCCGGGTATTGAACTACATGCAGCTCCGGCAACCAGAGCTCACATGCTCGATTTTGTAGCAGCTATTGAAGGCAATAAAAGACCTGTTTCTGATATTGAGCAAGGATATATTTCAACAACCGCATGTATTTTAGCCAACATTTCGATGGATTTGGGAAGGCCACTTGTATATGATCCTGAAAACAAAGTGGTAAAAAATGACCCGGAGGCAACGATGAAATTAAGCCGAAATTACAGGTCACCCTGGGAACATCCCGACTTCAGGAAGGTTTGAAAAATTGATTTTATTAACAAAAAAAACCGCTCTCGAAAGAAAGCGGTTTTTTTGATATTTTTATTTCAATATTAGTTGAACATCTTAGCTCTGTTATCAACTATTTTGGCGTTGTCTCTCAATATTTGCTCACCAATGAAGCCCATACGACCGGCATTGGTTCTTTGAGCTACCTGTTGCTTGTAAATTGAGTAATCTGCGATTGCAGGAGCAGAGGTTTTAGCTTTATTTTCCATCACAAAAACACCAGTTTCTCCCGCAAACGGCTTGGAACGTTTACCAACCTTTAACCCAAATAATTTTCCAAGGCCAATAGCATCAAAGCCAGCAGAATTAAGCATTCCACTGAAAAAGTTAATATCTGTTACCTCTTCTACAAGGGCACCGGCTCCATATTTTTTAGAAAGAGCGGTAAGGTCACCTTTTCCATCACCTAATTTGGCTATTATTTTCTCGGCTTTTTTCTCATTTCTGATTTTAGCAGTGATTACGTCTTTGAAATCAGAAGCTTTCGGGTCATTTTTATCAGAAGCTGATTTTACCGCTGCAATAAGGTAAGTTTCACCCAAAACAAATACTCTTTCGGCTACATCACCTTCCTTAACATCGTTTCCATATGCCCACAACACTACCTCTCTTGCATTTTGGATAGTATTAAGATTAGAGCTGTTTGGCATTACATTTTCAGCAGTAAGCAACACTAATGAATTGTCTTTTTTCACAGCGGCTTCCATATCTTTTATGTTTTTGGAACCACCTCTGATATTTTCAGCTTTTTGGTACATTTCATTGGATGCGGCCTCACCTACCTGAAGTTCTTTACTTATAGTAGCCAGTTTATACTTAAGATTACTTTTGGGTTCAGTGATTTTAACAATATGATATCCAAAATCAGTAGTTACAAGATTTGGCATTACACCAGATCCACTAAAACCAAAAACGGCGGTTTCGAATGGCTTAACCATGGCACCGTTATTTTGGAAAGAACCCAAATCTCCACCTGTTTGAGCTGTTCCGTCAGAGCCATATTGACTCGCTAAAGCTGCAAAGTCGCTACCTGATTTTGCTTGTGCCAATACTTCCAAAGCTTTGGTTTTGGCGGCAGCCCTTAAACTATCCGACATTGTAGAATCAGCTCTGAATAAAATATGACTGGCTCTCACTGTGTAAAGTGAATCAGCCTCAGTTCCTTCGTATTTATGAATACTATAGGTGTTTCCTTCTTTGAATGGTCCAATTGTTGACCCGACTATTGCTGTTGATAAGGCAGCTTTCAGATCTGCACTTATTTGATTGGCAGACTTTAGATAAGGAGTTCTAATATCAGTGTTGGCCTGAGCATACGACTGAGCATTAGGAGCTGAAGCAAGTCCTTTAGCCAGATTTCTTATTTCAGTATTCAAGGCAGCACTGTCTTCTTTTGTTGGTGCTAATTGAAAGGCCACATAAGAGATTGAACGGCTGTCAAATGGAGTAAATTCGTCTTTATGGTCGGAATAATAACTATTGATTTCACTTTCTTCAACTTTAATAGTAGAATCCTGAATAGAGAAGAATGGCACATACAAAAACTTACCGCTTGCTTTTTCAGTTTGGGCAACGTATTCTGCCTTTGCTTCTGATTGGGTTATGTAGGAGGCTTTATTTAGAAGGTTAGAGTATTTTTCTCTCATTCTGATAGTTTTCAACTCTCTTTTAAAATTGTCCCACATTGCTTTTTGTGCTGCAGGCATGGTATTGTTGGTATAAGCCTTAATAAACTCGGCATGTTGAGCCGCATTAAAATTGCCGGAAGCATCAGAAAACTGTTGTTTTACATATGGGTGCATATTTTTTGCACCTTGTATAAGTTCTCTTAACTCATCATCAGAAACTGTTATGCCCAATTTTTCAAATTCTTCAACATATACATTGTCGAAAACTAACTTTTCCCAAACCTGCTCTCTGATTTGAGCAAGATCCTGCTCAGTGGCTGACCTTCCGGTTGACATTTCAAATTGTTGTCTTTGAGCATCAACAAGTTTTACAAACTCTTGATAGTCAACAGACGTCCCGTTGATTTCACCAACTGTATTGTTAGAGTTTCCGAATAAGCTACCATATTTGTTTTGGAAAATATCTCCACCCACAATAAAGAGCAACAAAGCTATTGCAATAACTGTAACTGCTATTCCTGATCTCTCTCTGATTTTGTTTACTAGTGCCATTTTTTTAGATAAAATACTTAATTATGTAATATATGTGTATTTTTTGAGGTGCAAAAATAGGAATATTCCAATTGATTATCAAAGATTTCTATTTTGTTTATTTTTAAAGAGGTAACAGATCATTTTAAATAATTAAAAATGACCTTAATAATTGATTGAAAATACCTCATATTTAACGTATTAAGGCTGATTTCGGATCAAAAAACAAAAAAGGAACAGTATTTCTACTATTCCTTTGTTTGAAAATTTATTTAGAATATCAATCGGCTTTTTCAAAAATCATGTACGTTCCGCCGTCACGAGAAGGGGTATTGTCCTTTTTAAAATGACCCACCAAAAGTTTTTTCCCTTCAACTTTAAAGTCTTCTGCACCTGTTAGCATTTCAAAATAGCCTTGTTCGCATTGCATCAGCTCCGGAGGTCCCGCCATTTTAGTGCTACCCAAATGTTCAATTTTTAGGGTGCCGATTCCGGTTGACTTATCAAATGTCAGGACTTTTAAATCACCAAACAACATATTTACAGCCGAATTGCCCGATAATTTCAAATATTCTTTGTTTTCAGAGTTTACTTCAATTTTAAGGGTAAGGTCACGCACATTTGTTACTGCGTAACCACATGGAGTGTCAATAGCGTCACCCAAAAATCTGTTTTTGTAAGTCCAGTTTCCTAAAATTTCATTAGAGTTCACAGACGATTCTACTTCTATTTCAGTACAGGAGTCCATTCGGAAAAGGGTTAGAAAAATTAGTAATGAAAAATACTTAATCATTGAAATATGTTAATCTTTTTTATTCAGACACAAAAATGTGTGGTATGGTTGGAATTGCCATTAAAAATTTATTTTATGGTTATTATTTCAAGAATACGCCAAGTCCGGGTAGTTTATTAAATATTGCTTTGCCGTTTTGGAGATATACACCTTCTGCAGGATTATTGCTTATTAGCATAGCTCCGTCCATGTCAACATAGTCAAGAAGTGGTAGGAGGTGGGCAATGGCTGATATGCCAATGCTTGTTTCGGTCATACAACCCATCATCACCTTCAAATTATTTTCCCGGGCTATTTTTATCATCCTAAGAGCTGGGGTTATTCCGCCACATTTTGCCAGCTTAATATTTACCCCATCAAAATATGGAGCACATTTTTCTACGTCGCTTTCAACAATACAACTTTCGTCGGCTATAACAGGAAGTTTAGAGGCAGTTTTGACTTCGAGCATTTCACTTAAGCGGTCTGCTTTTAGAGGTTGTTCTATAAATTCTACACCCAACTTTGCCAATTCTTCAGAATTTCTGATGGTTTCATCAACTTCCCAGCCGGTATTGGCATCTACTCTGAATACTGCATCGGTTTCTTTTCTTAGAGCTTTAATAATTTCAATATCGTCAGGGGTTCCAAGTTTTATTTTATAAATCGGGAAATCAAATTCCTTCATTTTTTTAACCATGACCGCAATCTCATCAATGCCAATGGTGTAGTCAGAAAATGGGATTTTTGTAATATTCAGGCCAAGAGCCTTATAGAGCGGTAAATTTTGTTTTTTGGCCCAAAGGTCATAAGCAGCGATGTCAAGAGCACATTGAAGAAAATGGTTATGACCTAGTAATGGATTGAGTTTTTCCCAAAGTTCTGCCGGATGATTCCATTCTATTTGGCAAATAGCCTCTCGGTTTTTTTCTGCCAAAATCTGAAGATCTTCAGTTGTGATTCCATAGTATGGAACAGGAGTGGCTTCACCAAGCCCCGAAATGCCGTTTTCGGAAAGCTCCACAACAAAAGTTTTGGTCTCTAACCGTGTCCCGTGTGCAATTCGAAAAGGATATTTGCTTTTCAGATTGAAAATATGGGTTTTTAAGTTCATTGATGAGTTTTTAAAAGATTTGCATTCCAAAGACCTCTGCCAAATGTGAAACCAACACCTTTTCTACCCCTTTCATGTCTATTTCTTTTCCTATTTCTTGTTGAATAGAAGTAACGGCTTTGTCGTCGATGCCACATGGGACAATATTTCCAAAATAATTAAGGTCGGTATTGACATTGAGAGCCAGGCCATGCATGGTTACCCATCGGCTTGATTTTACACCCATGGCACATATTTTCCGTGGATACGGTTCCGAAAGCCATACGCCTGTAAGGCCTTCGATTCTTCCGGCATTTAGGTTATAATCAGCACAAGTTTTTATGACAGCTTCTTCCAAACACCTCATATATAGATGAATATCAGTGAAGAAATTATCTAAATCAATTATAGGATAAACGACCAATTGTCCAGGCCCGTGATAAGTGATGTCACCTCCCCTATTGATTTTATAAAATTTGGCATCTTTGTGTTCAAGTTCCTGGTCATCAATTAGTAAATGATCTTCTTTTCCACTTTTTCCAAGCGTATATACATGCGGGTGTTGGCAGGTAATAAGATAGTTTGGTGTAAGATTGGGTTGATCAGTATTTCGGTTTTCTATTTTCAGCTCAATGATTTCATTAAATAATTTTTCCTGAAAGTCCCAGGCTTCTTTGTAATCAATTAAGCCTAATTCTATTAGTTTAACTTTTTTGTTCTGTTCCAAAACCTTATTTTTAAAATGAAAAACAACCAGACATCAAAATTATAAATAAAATGGCTGAAAAAATCGATAAAGGCAAGGAAGGTGAGGAATATGCCGTAAATTTTCTTATCAGCAAAGGTTTTGAAATACTTGACCGAAATTTTACTTCACGAAATTCTGAAATAGATATTATCTGTAAAAAAGGGGATATGTTGGTTTTTGTAGAAGTGAGGATGAAAGCCACTTCTGACTATGGTTATCCTGAAAGTACCATGTCAAAAAGTAAAATGAATGCCATAAAAAGAGGGGCAGAAGTATATTTATTATTACATCCATGGCAAGGGGAGGCAAGGTTTGATTTTATTTCTATCATCGAATACCCAAAATTTGAATTGGTTCATTTTGAAGATGCTTTTTTTTAGATTTAAGGAAAATTTAAGGCTAAAATGTTAAAATATAGGTTTTTGGCAACGAAATTGCTGGTGTTTTTTCGTGTTTATTCTAAAAACTTAACCTAAATGAAAACTAAAATTCTACTATTTTTAGCCTTATTGTTTTCAAAATTAACTTTCTCCCAGGAATTGAAGACTTTTGGAAAGGGATACACCAAAGGGGTTTCTGTTAATGCCAGCTCAAATAGCAATAGTGGAATCAAAACACTTTTGGGAACAGGTTTCCTCCCTAATGCAAAGGCATCATCCAGATTTTTGTCGCAAGCTACATTAGGACCGACTTTTCAGGAAATAAATACTCTGCAAACACAAGGTATAGAGGCATGGCTGGACCAACAATTGTCGCTGCCTCCGCAGTTTAACCTGAAAAATTATGTTCAGAGTCTTCATCAATATGCATTTGATTCACTTCATGCAGCAAATCCTATTGATTATCAAACTATTGAGGATGTGTTTGTTGATGACTGGGTTTTTGATGTGGCGTGGTTTCAGGGCAATATGACCGCCGCCGATCGTCTGAGGTGGCGTGTGAGCCTGGCATTAAGTGAAATTTTTGTTACCTCAAGAATTTCAGCCTTCGACAATAATCCCTATGCTTTGGCCAGCTATTATGATATGCTCAATAAAAATGCATTTGGGAATTACCGCTCTCTGATCGACAGCATTTCTTATCATCCGGCAATGGCTGTCTATCTTACTTATATGAATAATCATGCCACAGATACCTTGGCCACCTATCCAGGTAGTCCTACCAAAAAGCAGGTTTTTCCAGATGAAAATTATGCAAGGGAAATTATGCAGCTATTTTCGATTGGATTATATAAGTTAAACAACAACGGCACCGAAATGAGAGATGCCAACAATCAATTGATACCAACCTATAACAACAACGACATAGCGGGTCTCGCTAAAGTATTCACCGGGCTTTCCTGGTCACATAGCCGATATTTAGGTGACAACAGCAATGTTAATGATCTGAGTTATACCAAAAGACTGAAATTTTTTCCAATGGACTCAAGTGATAAATACATCAGGTCCTGGATAACTAATCCTGCAAACTGGAGAATAGTTTATGGACATGAGCCTGGCTCAAAAACTTTTTTGGGTCAAACAATACCTTCCAGACCTGTACAGCAAGGGGAGCAGGATATTCAGGATGCACTCAACATAATTTTCAATCATCCCAATGTTGGCCCATTTATTTCCAGACGATTAATTCAGCATTTGGTTACTTCCAATCCTTCTTCAGAGTTTATTGATCGGGTGGCCACTGTTTTCAATAACAATGGACAAGGTGTAAGAGGAGATTTGAAAGCAGTGATAAGAGCGATATTATTAGATCCCGAGGCCCGAGATTGTTGTGCCGAAAAAGAAACTAATGTTTATGGCCACTTGAGGTCCCCATTTTTAAGGTACATGAATATTGTTAAAGGTTTAAACCTTCATGCCACGAATGGCATTTATCGGAACGTGATGTATGATCTGTATGATAGAATTGAGCAAAAACCATTAAATTCTCCTTCAGTTTTTAACTTTTATCAGCCAGGATATGTTCCTGACGGGCCAGTGCAGGCAGCAGGGAAAGTAGCTCCCGAATTTCAGATGCTTAACTCATTGTCATTTGCCAATTATATGAATGCTGTACATCGTTGGGTAATATCAAATGATCCACTGGAGTTTTGGGGATTGTTTTCAAATGAAACCTATAAACCTGATCAGGAACCAAGATTTGATCTTACCTCGGAATATACTCTTGCTAAAACCAACCGTCTCAGGGAGTTTTTGGATAAGTATAATTTGATTTTGGCACAAGGCAGAATAAAGCCTGAAAATATGTCAATTATTGAAAATGTTTTGAAAACTATGCCCATGGATTATGAAACCAATGGCGACCCAGACCCTACACTTGCAGACCGAAAGTTAAGAATGGGTATATTTTTGATATTAATTTCTCCCGACTATTTGATTAACCGTTAATGCCATGAAGAGAAGAGATTTTATAAGAAATATTTCATGTGGGGCTATGGGTACCACCACCCTCATGAGTTCACTCACCAGTCTTGGAGCTTTAAACGGACTCACAAAAATTGGAGCGGACAGTGCTCCCGGAGAAGACTATAAAGCTCTGGTTTGTATTTTGTTTTCTGGGGGAATGGATACTTTCAATGTGCTCGTACCTTCAGGAACTACCGTAGGAGGGGATAATGGTTTTAATGAATACCGCACGCTCCGCACCGACCTGGCTTTGAGCAGTGCAAGCACCTTGCTGAGCTTAAATAACCCTCAATGTGGTAGTTTCAGAGGTTTTAATTGTGCCTATAGTTCTTATGGGGTTCATCCAGCCATGACTGGCGTGCGGGATCTGTTTAACTCGGGTAAACTTGCCTTCATATCGAATATCGGCACTTTAGTTGAGCCTTTGATGAATGAGTCAGAATTTTATAATTCTCAGAAAAAAATTCCTTTAGGCATTTATTCTCATTCAGACCAAATAATGCAGTGGCAAACCTCTGTTCCTCAAAGTCGCGATGCTTTGGGCGTAGGTGGGCGTATGGCCGACATTCTGAATGCCAACAATTCCAACAACGGGATTTCGATGAATATTTCTTTGGCTGGTAAAAATGTATTTCAAAGAGGGCAATTTGTTACTGAATATTCAATCAGTGACAATGTGGATCCCAACAATGTGGGTTTGCAGTCTTTTCCGACCTGGTGGGGTAATTCCGGATTATTAAACGATATGCGGACCAACGCCATTGATAGCCTGGTTTCAAAGACCTATGCCAATTTATTGCAGAAAACGTATTCTTCAACCGCAAAAAATAGCATGGCCTCTTTTGAGATTTTTAAAGAAGCCCTAAAAAGGGTACCAACTATTCAAACATCATTTCCGAATACTGGATTATCAAGAGATTTGTTGGCGATTACTAAGGTGATGAGCGTAAGGCAACAACTGGGGGCTAAGCGACAAATATTTTTTGTAAATATTGGAGGCTGGGACATGCACGATGGGCTCATGGGGGGCTTGAACAATATGCTTCCAATAGTAAGCCAGGCCATGAAGGCGTTTTATGACAGCACGGTGGAATTGGGCATTGCTGAAAATGTGACCACTTTTACAATTTCTGATTTTGCCAGAACACTGACCTCCAATGGAAATGGTTCTGATCATGCTTGGGGGGGGAATAATATGATCATGGGAGGAGCCGTGAATGGAGGAAGGATTTTTGGTGCCTATCCCAAAATGGATGTTAGCAACAGCAATGCATTAAATGTTTCTTTCAGAGGTAATTTTATTCCGGCGGTTTCTACTGATGAAATGTATGCCGAATTGGCACTTTGGTATGGCGTGAGTCCTTCTGACCTCTGTTATATTTTGCCAAACCTGGGAAATTTTTATTCCTTTTCGGCTAATAGCATGCCTGTTGGTTTTATGAATTTCAGCAATAGTCCTATTTCTAATATTAATCACCCGTTAGATTGCCTTACCTACTAACTGCTATGAAAAGATTTTTAATTATAGGAACATTAATATTGATAAGCTATAAATCCTTTTCTCAAGGATGCATAGGGGCAGCAGGACAAGTAAAATGGTCCTATTGGGCTAATTTTGAGCTTTCGCCTGATTCAAATGCCCTTTTTGCAAGAGAGTTTTATCCCGAAACTCCCGATGGATTCCAGATGCTTCCCACATTGGCAGCTCCCAGAAATTATACCGAATACTTTGCGGGAATGATGCGGGGTTTTATAAAAGTACCGGTAACAGCCACCTATTATTTTAATGTAACAGGTGACGATGAGGCTATATTTTTTCTAAGCCCTAACCAGGCACCGGCTTCCAAAATAAAACGGGCCGAAGCCCCGGAATACACTGAAATTGACCAACACGATAAGTCTCCTCTTCAGACTTCTCAAGCCATTCAACTGGTTGCCGGGCAATATTATTATTTTGAATTACTTCAATTTGAAGGGGGATATTCTGATCATGCCACTTTATGGTGGAAAAAATCCACGGATACTTCCTGGTCAGTAGTTGATTACAATTACATATTTGAATATGCCTGTAATTCCAATTGCCCGCCTCGGGGAACTGTTTGTAATGACAACAATCCCAATACAATCAATGACGTTCAGGATGGTTTTTGTAATTGTGTAGGAACGGCCCCCAAACCCTCGGTATGTGTGGGCGAAAAGGGTGTTTTGCAAGCCTATTATTATGACAATATTCCAGGCTCATATGTTGAAAATGATCTGATAAATGCCCCAAAATTTCCCTTGTTACCCGACCGGATGGAAAAATTGAAAGGAGCCTACGGGCCACTTCAGTCTTACGTAAAAGAGTATTATGGCACTTTGGTGCAGGGTTATCTTACTGTCCCGGTTTCGGGAAATTATGAATTTAATCTAACCGGAGACAACCAGACTTTTTTCTTTTTGAGCAAAAATGATTCAATTCAATATAAGCAAAATCATCAGATTTTTTCCTTTTATGGATTAGGGGAATATGAGCACAACAGTTCGGTTTTGCAGAATTCGGGTCCGATTTTTATGGAAAAAGGTAAGTATTATTATTTCGAATTCCGACATAAACAAAATACCTGGCGTGATCATTTTAATCTTTTCTGGAAAACTCCTTTTCATCCTCAAAAAACCTGGAAAAGAATTCCTGAGTTTTACATATATGATTATGATTGCGAAGTATCCTGTATAGCCGAGAATACCCCCTGTGATGATGGCAATCCATTTACCAACAATGATAAAATCGATGCTAATTGCAACTGTGTCGGTACGCCATGTTCAGGGCCAGATTGTGATGATTTGGGGGCCAAATATCAGCTATACGAAGATTGCAGCCCTACCAATAATCTCAATCCTATCGAAGAAGCTACCTGGCAGTCATGTACAGCAGCTCCAAATCCCAATCCGGCAAGGAGTACAAGTACACATTGGATAAAATATAATTTTTCAGATATTTATAAATTCAAGAACTCAAGGGTTTGGAATTATAATGTACAGAACCAGACCACAAAAGGATTCAGACAAGTTGTGGTCGATTATTCTGTTGATGGGTCCACTTGGACTGCTCTGGGAGGCACCTATAATTGGCCTCAGGCACCGGGAGTGGCCGATTATGGTGGTTTTATTGGGCCCAATTTTAATGATGTTAAGGCAAAATATATTCTGATTTCAGCTTTAAATAATTACGGTGATCCAACGTGTTCCGGGTTTGCCAAAATAACCATTGATGCCACAATGTGTAATCCCAAAGATACTCCTTGTGACGACGGTGACCCACTTACTTCTTACGATAAATTTGATAATAACTGCAACTGCCGAGGTGTGGATATCAGTTGTGGAACCGATACATTGTTATTAGGCAAATTCAATTTGGATGACAGTTTATTTGCTGCGAAAAAACGAGTGGAAGCAGCCAGTATAGTTCCAAACACCCAAAATATCAGTTTTACTGCCGGAAATAGCATTGTTTTACTTCCTGGATTTGAGGTGAAAAACCAGGGTGTATTTTCAGCAACTATTGCCGATTGTATCCAGCAACAGTTTATGACCAATGAATTGAAAACCCAGGTTAATACCAAAGATTTTTCTATTGAAGATCAGGATACTGCCATGAAAAAAATAGTTTTCAGGCTCAATGAACCCGGTTTTGTTATATTAAAAATCAGGAAAAATAAAGGGACCGAAACCGTGGTTACTCTAATGGAAAATTATCAGGAAAACCTGGGTACTCAGATAAAATACGTTCCTACTCGGAAATTCGAAAAAGGGAAATACGAAGTGTATCTGAAAATTAACAATAATGAAATGTCGGAATTTTTTGAAATAGAGTAAATCAAAATTATTAGACATTTACCAGCTCGTTGCCCCTCAATACCGGCAAAACATCATAGAGGTCATTTTGAAGACAATAATTGATGTCCTTGTGTATTCCCAATCCCTGAAGACGGCGAATATGCGATGAGTTAGATAAATATGCAGAAAGGTTGCCTTTTGCTTGCTCATAGGTACGCATGGCCAATATAGCCGAGTCTTCTGCTACAAAGTATTCATCTTTAAGAGCTGAAACCACAGCACCTGCAAAGAGGGTATCTTCCAGATTGGGTTTTCCTTTCCAGCCGGCACATAGCACCAGCACATCATAGGGTTGGTTTTTTAGATGATTGACTACTGCAGAGAGATTTAAAAAAGCTCCCACCATTACTTTTACAGCTTCTGATTTCGCTTTTGAAATTGAAAGCGTGCCGTTGGTGGTGGTCATAGCTATTTTAGCTCCGATGAGCCTTTCATCCATATAGCTGAAAGGCGAATTGTCAAGGTCAAAACCATCAACTTTTTGTGCATTTCTCTCGGCTGCTGCCACATAACCACGGTTTTGCAAATCTTTACACTCTTCTACAGTTGCAACAGGTATAATACTTCTTACGCCATAGGCAAAGCCAGTAACCATACAAGAGGTCGCTCTGAATATATCAGTAACAACTACAATCGAATTGTTTAATTTATGTAAATGCAGGAGGTCAGGAGTAAGACAAACGTCGATATTTTTCATTAAAATCGGAAAATTTTCCGCAAAAATACTCTTAAAATCACTTTGAAGAGAATTTTATAACTTTCTGAGAGAAAAAAACTTATTTTGAAGAAACACTCTCTACTTCCAGCTCGATTTCAATTTTTTCTTCCGGAATCTTCAAGGCGTCAAAATCTTTGGCATCTCCCAAAAACGCATTGATGTCCACATTTCCATTGATTCCCAATACACGGCCTTTTTCGGTGTACTGCCAGAATTTTAGTTTGGGATGACCCACCAGATTCGAAACATTCGAGAAATTATAATCTGCAATCCAAAGCGGGTTATTTTTAAAATGTCCTTTCAGATATTTATTGTAGATATGCGTATTGGTATAGATTATTACTTTACTTCCGTAATGTTTTTCAATGATTGAAATCCATTTTTCTACATTTTTTCTCATCAATGCCGGAGACTTGCTTTTGTCATGTACTTCAAAATCGAGTACAGGTGCCAAATCGCCACCTTCCAAATCTACCGTTCTGATATAATTTTGAGCCTGCGTGTATGGGCTGCTTGTGGAGCTAAAAAAATGATAGGCTCCTCTCACAAGTCCTGCCTCTTTGGATTCTTTCCAGTTGGTTTCAAATCTTGTGTCTCTGATAGTGGTGCCTTCAGTAGCTTTTAAAAAAGTAAAACTTACTTTAAACTGATTATGCTCAGCCACTTTTTCCCAATCAATAAATCGTTGGTGGTGTGAAACATCAATACCATGAATTTCATATTGACGCGTAATATGAATGTAATTCAGACCTAAAAAACTTGTAACAGAATGTAGTAAAACCGAAAGGACTAAAGAGAAATTTAAAAACATTATACTCAACAAATGATCTTATAAACAATGGGATAAACATTATTTTTCTATCAAATATTGTGCCTTGTAGCTCTTTTTTTAGAAAAAAAATCTATTCAAACTAACTAAAAAGAGAGCATTTTCATTATAACCTTTTAATCAGGAAAGCTTTGGCTTTAATATTTTAAGATGATTTGAAACAAAAAAACCACCCTAAAACAGGTGGTTTTCGACAAGTTTCTTTTTAAAAATTATTTTGCTCTTTTCGTCAAGTCTGCAAATGGAATAATTAATTCCCGTCCTGTTGGTTGTCCATTTCTAAATGTCTGAGTTCTGAGGCTAAGGTTTCCTTCCGGTACCCAGAATTCACTTTCATACTTTTTAGCGTAATTTACAGGATAGGTGTTGTCAATGCTGTAATAAATTTCTCCATTGGCAATTTCCGATTGCAACTTCACCCAGATTTTCCCTTCAGCATCTTTTCTGACTGACACAACCGGCTCAAGTACCGCTTTTGAAATATTGGTTTTGGCGGCATCAAATCTTGAAAATTGAGACTCAACACGATTAACAAAACTTTCCCAATTTTTTACCGATGCCGGACTCCAAACACTTTCAATAGTTGCAAAAGCTCTTGGGTAGGTCATATAGTAAGCAAATTGTAGATTAGGAATTACCTCTGTCCAAAGGTTGGCTTGTCCACCCAGAATATATTTGGGATCTACATCAGCAGGAACCGGTTCAAATTCATAAGCCTTTCTCAGGCTTAATTCTGCATAAATAGGGTTTTCCACACTTTTATCACCCTGAGTGTAGTCTATATATGCATAAGTAGTTGGCGACATTACGACAGGCACCCCCATTTTGGCAGCTTCTATTCCTCCTTTCATTCCTCTCCAGCTCATAACAGCTGCACCAGGAGCCAAACCCCCTTCCAGTATTTCGTCCCAACCTATGAGTTTTTTGCCTTTGCTACTCACGATTTTTTCTACCCTTTTTACAAAATAACTCTGTAACTCGTGCGTGTCTTTGATTTTGTTTTTCTTCATAAAATCCTGCACAGTTGCATCTCTTTCCCAATAGCCATGGTAACACTCGTCACCTCCCATGTGAATGTATTGTCCGGGGAAGAGGGCAGCCAATTCGGTCATCACTTTATCTACAAACTGATATACTTTTTCATCGGCAGGATTGAGCGTGTTTTCAATCAACATCTCAAATTTTCCGTCGCCGTACCATTCGGCAAACTTAGATCCCGGATTTACCGTCGTTGGCTTTTTTAAGGTTGAAAGTTCGGGATAAGCTGCCAAAACCGCCATACTGTGGCCTGGAATGTCCACTTCTGGCACAATTGTGATGTTACGGTCAGCCGCATATTTTACCACATCCTTGATTTGATCCTGAGTATAAAAACCACCATAAGTAGTTTTTTCGCCTTCTTTCGGTGAAGGGCGGGTGTCACCAAATCTTCCGTAACGTTCTACACGCCAGGCACCTACCTCCGTAAGTTTTGGCAGTGATTTGATTTCTACTCTCCAGCCTTCGTCGTCGGTCAAGTGCCAATGAAACACGTTGAATTTGTATTGAGCCATTTTGTCAATATAGGCTTTCACGTCTTCCACGCTGAAGAAATGGCGGCTTACGTCAAACATAAGGCCTCTCCAGCCAAATCTTGGATAATCTTTGATTTTACAACCCATGACCATCCCGATTCCCATTGGATAATCTTTCGACTCAAACTGGGCAGGGAGCAACTGTCTAATGGTCTGAAATCCATTGAATATTCCTCCGGGAGCATTGGCCATCAATTCGATTTTTGTATCACCAACCTCAAGTGTGTAGCCTTCATTGCCAAGTTCTGCCACAGGTTTGGCATTAAGATTTACAACAATCACTTTTTCGCTTTGCGATGGGTTGGCAACTGCTTTCTGTTGAATTTTGATTCCAGAGTTTTCAAGCAAAGCCGCAAACTGACCCGCATATTTTTTTACTTCCGGGTTACCAGTTTTTACATCCAGAGAGGTTTGATTGTCGAGCATAAACATGCCCTCAGTTGATTGATAATTAACAGGGGCTGGAATAATACTATGCTGACCAATCGCAGCGACCGAGCCAAAAGCACAAATCAAATTCAGAATGAATTTTTTCATAGAGAATCGTTATTTAAGGTTAAGTTGTAAAATTATTAAATTTTTTTAAAAACTAACTTTTTTTTAAATTAAATCAGAGCAGTACGTCGTTTTGACCCCAATACCTGAAACTCAAAGGATATTTAGGATATGCGTTTTGGAATATTTTATATTTGTTGGGTTTTACCTCTGTTTCCGCAAATTTCACCTCCAGAGCTATTCCTTCATCGGGCTGTTGTTCAATTACAAAATCCACTTCATTGCTTTCGGTGGTCCTCCAATATTTTATTTTTTGGCTTGGAAAGTTTTCTGAAAGCCTACGGTATATAAGATTTTCAAATAAAGCCCCTTTGTCGACTCTTATGTTGAGCTTTCCGAAACTATCTAACAATGCATTTCTTAGTCCTGGGTCATTAAAATACACCTTTGGCATTTTTACAAGTTCTTTTCTCAGGTTTTTGAAGAATGGTTTTATCAACTCAATATGAAAGCATTTTTGCAGGACAAACAGATAGTTTTCTACGGTTGCGTTAGAGATTTGCAACGTGTTTGCTAGCTCATTGACGTTAACCATATTTCCAATTTGACCTGCAAGTATCATACATAATTTATAGAATTTTTCTTCGTTGGCTATTCCAGATTCCAGAATGTCTCTTTTCAGGAAGGAATCCCGAAGCTCGTAAAGTCTTTCTTTTTTGCTTTCTTTATCATTGTCAAGTACTACTGCCGGATAACCTCCATATACGGCATATTCTTCTAATTGTAACCACAGTTGAGCTTCATAAATTGAAGTTTTAACTGCACCTGTTCTTAATTTTTTTAATTCTAAAAGCAGCCCGTCTTCTGATTTAAAGTTGAGAAATTCCTCAAAGTCCAGTGTTTTGAGTTCAAATATTTTTTTTCTTCCAGCCAAAGAATCTCTAAAACTTCTGTCGATGTAAAAAGCACTGCTTCCTGTGGCAACGATTTTTATTTTTTCTGCGAAATCATCATAAAGCAGTTTGATAAAATTGGTGGGGTCGTCAAGGTATTGCACTTCGTCAATGAGCACTACAATTCGGCGGCTTTCTGTTTGTGGCAGAAAATCAAAAATATTTTCCGGATTATCGTTAAGTCGGTTTAAAATGTTTTTTCTGTCCAGATTTAAAAAGACTACTGGCTTATTTTCAGCTTCGAGTTCTTTCTGAATTTGCTTAAGCAATGTAGTTTTTCCTATTTGCCGTGCACCTGTAATAATTGTAAATTCCTTATTATCAAGATGTTTTTTTATACTATCGAAATATTTTCTTTTCATTTTTGCTTGACTTTATCGTTACAAAAATATAAAATATCCGATAATTTGCCAAGTGTACTTATAAAAATATCCGATAATTTACTAAGTGTATATATAAAAATATCGGATATTTTGCCAAATCAGATCCTTTGCTATGAAAAAAGCGTTATAATTTCAGATTTACCAACACCGCATGATGGTCAGAGCCAAAAAGCCCAGCCCAGGTATTGCTCAGGGTGGCATGTTTTTTTACAGTTATATTTTTTGTATTAGTAAAAAGGAAGTCAATTCGGGAGTTTTCCCGTTCTTTGGCTTCAAAACCCGTAAATGTATCCACTGGTCCGAAATGTGGCAAAATACTTAGCGTTTCGGTGTCGATTAATTCATTTTTGATGATTTGAATAGGCTCTGAGTCAGGGGTTCCATTAAAATCTCCAATCAGGAAAACAGGCTTTTGGTCGGCAATTTCTTTTATTTTTTTCAAAATCAACTTTGCACTTTCTCTGCGGGCTACCTGTCCCATATGGTCAAAATGGGTATTGAATACATAAAATTTCTTTCTCGATTTTTTGTCTTTGAAATAAGCCCAGGTCACTACCCTCGGGAAGGCAGCATCCCAGCTTTTGCCGGGTACATCTGGCGTTTCTGAGAGCCAGAAAGTTTCAGATTTTAAGAGTTCATATTTTGTTTTGTAATAGAAGATCGGTGAAAACTCACCTTTCTCTTTACCATCGTCTCTTCCTTTTCCGATATAATCATGGTTTGGGAGCCTTTCTTTCAGGTCGGTAATTTGAGGAAAAAGGGCTTCCTGCATTCCGCAGATATCGACTTCATAGTATTTCAGGATTTCTGCCACATGGTCTTTTCTATTGTCCCATTGATTGATTCCATCAGATTTTGTGTTGTACCTGATGTTATAGGTCATCAGGTTGAGGTTTTGGGCTTTAGAAATAAAGGAAATTAAGAGCAGAAATATTATTTTTTTCATAAATCAAATTTTAATACACCGTAAATTTTACCCTAAAAATTGAAGTTTTTTGAAAAAAACACATAAAAAAACCGGACGATTTAAAAATGTCCGGTTTTCAAAGTCAAAAATATTAAAAATTAATACATAGTACCTACATATTCCTTAGGACGGCCACCTGGGGTAGTTACAAACGCCTCAATAAATGAATCAAATGAAGGTGAAATTGCCAGTACTTCGTGTTCTTCAAACAGAACCGCATAAAACTTACCATTAAGATTTTCTACTTTATAATTTTCTTCCAGCAAAATTGCACTTTCCATTAAATCAAAGGCATTATCACGCTCATCTTCAGATGAAAAACCTTCAGACCTCAGATAAAGTGTGGCGTCGGGATTGTAAACCCCGAAATAATGTTTTCCATTTTCATTTCTGAATTTCACAAAACCCGTAATCCCATAAGAATCCCAGATTCTTTCTTTTTCCAGATAAAAACTTTCTTCAAGGAAATTATCAAGAGATTTCAGAATACTGTCTTCAGTTACAACAATTTCAGGTTCCTTTTTAGCTTTAGTTGCTTTAGGTGTGGTTGTTTTAGTTTCAGTTTTGGTGGCCACCGCTTCTGTTTTTTCACCTGCCATACCTGATAAAACTGTATTTGCCTCCGTCTGAGATTTGAAATCACATGATCGGGCAATCTCTTTATTGTTACCAGCTTTCAGAATGATTACATATTTACTTTTCTCTTTTTCAACTGAAAGCCTACCCGCAATTGGAAGATTTTTATTGACAGACTCAATGCCATTTTTTCTTGATTTAGTGTCTTTATAACCTTCACTTTTAAGTAGAACGTCGCCTTTCGAATCTACTAAAGCAAAATAATATTTAAGTGTTTTTTTGTCTTGAAATGTCACAAATCCTTCATTTTTGGGATCCATTTCATGTCCTTGATATGCTTTACAAGGTAAATAGTCGTCGATTAATGCCATTTTATAGGATGTATTTTATTTTTTCAACCACAGAAATTGTAAGTAATTTATTATGAAATGTTTATTATGGATTAAAATGAGGAAGAATTAATTATAAGATTATGTTTTTTTTCAATAAAATATAAGAATTGTTTTATTTTTTATTGTTTATCAAATATCCTTTTTGGTAAAACAGTAATTATTTTAAAAATTTAGAGATTTGAATTTTAGTTTAAAAGTTTACTAATTTTGAAACATGAACAGTCTTTACCCTATTTTTTTAAAAGCAGAAAATTTAAGATTCCTCATAGTTGGTGGGGGAAATGTTGGGCTGGAGAAACTTGAGTCACTAATAAGAAATTCGCCGGGAGCAAATATTACGATGGTCGCTCCACAAATAAAAGATGAGATTAAGAAATTGTGTGAAAGTCATAATTTGAGTTTGATTTTTGAAAAATACCACCCCAATTTTTTGGAAGGAAAGGATTTAGTGATAGTTGGGACTGATGACAAAAATGTTAATCTTCAGGTACAAAAAGACTGTAAAAGTGCCGGAATTTTAGTCAATGTGGCCGACACACCAGACCTTTGTGATTTTTATCTGAGCTCGGTTGTGACTAAAGGTGACCTGAAAATAGGGATTTCGACAAATGGCAAATCTCCTACCTTTGCTAAGAGAATCAGGGAAATGCTGGAAGAAATTTTGCCTGAAAACATTCAGGAGATTCTGGATAATCTTCAAAGCATCAGAAATAAGCTCAAAGGAGATTTTGAATATAAAGTAAAGAAAATGAATGAAATAACCGGAGCTTTCAAGAAATCTGAAGGCATCGAGGATTGATATTTTCAGTTTTATTAGTCTTTTTGTTGAAGACAAAACCTTTTTTATTCAACCTGACATGAAAAAAACATTATTTGCAGCAGCAATTGTTTCCCTATTTGTAATCTTTGGATTCCAAAATTCTGACCCTGTATTCGGTTCAAATGAAAACTGGGCTGATTACCTGGGTGGTCCCGACCGAAATCATTATTCTCATTTAACTCAGATTAATCAGGAAAATGTCAAAGACCTCAAAATAGCATGGGAATATGCCATGTCAGATTCAGGGCAAATTCAGGCCAATCCATTGATAATTGATGGTGTTTTGTACGGAGTAACTTCCTCTGTACAGGCATTTGCACTTGATGCCACTACCGGAAAGGAAATCTGGCGGTTCGGTGATCCACTTAAAAATTGGGCCAGCACTAGTAGGGGAGTGGCTTTTTGGCAAAGAGGAAAAGACAAAAGAATTCTTTACACCGTCGGACCCAATCTTTGGGCTCTGGATGCCAGCACAGGAAAACCAATCAATAGTTTTGGTGACCAGGGAAAAGTTGATCTGCATACCGGTTTACCGGAAATTGCAAAAGATAAATTTTTGATTTCCAATACCCCAGGAACTGTTTTCGAGAACTTGATTTTTATGCCAACTCGGGTTTCTGAAGACCCTGATGCTGCTCCGGGGGATATCAGGGCGTTTGATGTGGTTTCCGGAAAATTGGTTTGGACATTCCATACTATTCCGTACCCGGGAGAAAAAGGATATGAGACTTTCCCTAAAAATGCTTACAAAAATGAGGGTATTGGCGGGGTAAACAATTGGGCAGGTATGGCGGTTGACAAGAAGAGGAGAATTCTTTTTGTGCCGACGGGTTCGGCTTCTTATGACTTTTATGGGGGAAACAGGCACGGTAAAAATCTATTTTCCAATTGTCTTTTGGCCCTGGAAGCCCGTACAGGAAAGCTGCTTTGGCACTTTCAGTTTGTACATCATGATCTCTGGGATCGAGATCTTCCGGCTCCACCTAACCTTATCACAATAACAAAAAATGGCAGGAAAATCGATGCAGTTGCTCAGATAACGAAGCAGGGTTATGTTTATGTTTTTGACCGAATTTCCGGACAATCACTTTTTCCGATAAAAGAAATTCCTGTGTCTGCCTCAAAACTTCCCGGAGAAAAAGCCTGGCCTACACAGCCCAGGCCAACTTTGCCTTTGCCATTTGCAAGGCAATCCAATGTTCTTACCGAAAAAGATATTTCGCCGTATGCTGAAAACCGCAAAGAGTTGATATCACTTTTCAAATCTTACAATAAAGGCTGGTTTGATGCTCCTAGCCGTGAAGGAAATGTGATATTTCCGGGATATGATGGAGGAGGGGAATGGGGCGGAGCAGCAGTTGACCCCAAGGGTGTAATGTATGTAAATGCCAACGAAATGGCTTGGATTCAAATAATGAAACCGGTTGAAAATACTTCTGGATTACCAATGGGAGAAAAAACGTACAAAACCTATTGTCAGAGTTGCCATCAGCCTGATCTTGAAGGTAATACAGAAAGCGGGTATCCGTCTTTAGTGAATATTTCAAGCAAATATGATAAGAAAGCCATAATTAACCTTATCAATTCGGGTAAAGGCATGATGCCAGGGTTCGGATTTGTAAGCAAGGAAGAAAAAGACGCTCTGACAGCTTTTTTATTCAATGAAGAAAAGAAAGAAGTAGCCAACGCAACACAACAACTTAATCAAAAAGCAGGCGTAAAATTCAGAATGACCGGATATAATAAATTTCTGGACAACCGTGGCTTGCCGGCCATTGCTCCGCCTTGGGGCACCCTTAATGCCATTGACCTCAATACAGGAAAGCAAATCTGGAAAATTCCGTTTGGAGATGAGCCGCTTTTGATGAAAGAAGGTATTTATGGTACAGGTACCGAAAATTACGGTGGACCAGTAATAACCGCTACAGGACTACTCATAGTTGCGGCCACAAAAGATGCTAATCTGAGGGTATTTGAAGCTAAAACAGGAAAATTGCTCTTTAAAAAACCTCTCCCTGCTGCTGCCTTTGCAACACCTGCTACTTATATGGTTAATGGCAAGCAATATATCGTAATAGCCTGTGGTGGCACCAAATTGGGAACTCCGAAAGGGAATAAATATGTGGCTTTTGCGGTAGACTAGAATAAAATCTGTCAGTTTGAGGAAAGTCGAGAACGTAAAGTTGAAATTCTAAAAATAATAAGACCATAGGTTCATTTTTAGCCCAAATCTACAATTGAACCAAAAACACTATTTTTTGGTCGAAAATCATAAATGGTTTCTTTGAGTTTATTTACAACTTTGCATTGGAATTTACTCTAAAAGAAATATGTCAAAAACGTTGTTCGACAAAGTGTGGGATGCCCACGTAGTCAAAAAAATTGAAGATGGTCCCGATGTGGTGTTTATCGACCGTCATTTCATTCATGAAGTGACCAGTCCGGTAGCATTTTTGGGTCTCGAAAGTCGTGGAATCGGTGTAATGTATCCTAACCGTACATTCGCAACTGCTGACCACAACACGCCTACCATCAATCAGCACCTTCCGGTTGAAGATCCTCTTTCGGCCAATCAGCTGAAAGCTCTCGAAACCAATTCTGCCAAATACGGAATCTCTCATTGGGGTCTTGGCCATGAGAAAAACGGTATTGTTCACGTAGTTGGGCCGGAAAACGGCATAACCCTTCCCGGAATGACCATCGTGTGTGGTGACTCTCATACTTCAACGCACGGTGCATTTGGAGCCATTGCTTTTGGAATTGGTACCTCTGAGGTTGAAATGGTTCTTTCCTCACAGTGTATTATGCAGCCTAAGCCTAAGAAAATGAGGATTACAGTCAATGGGAAACTTGGGAAAGCGGTAACTCCAAAAGACGTAACACTTTATATTATCTCCCAGATTTCTGCTGCAGGTGCTACAGGGTATTTTGCAGAATATGCTGGTGAGGTTTTCGAAAACATGAGCATGGAAGGTCGTATGACAGTTTGTAACATGTCAATCGAAATGGGTGCTCGTGGAGGTATGGTTGCACCAGATGAGACCACATTTGCATATCTAAAAGGTCGCGAACAGTCTCCAAAAGGAGAAGCCTGGGATAAATTAGTGGATTATTGGAAAACTTTGAAAACTGATGAAGGTGCTCAGTTTGACCTTGAATTAGTATATGATGCTGCCAATATAGAGCCACAGATTACCTACGGTACCAATCCAGGTCTGGGAACAGGTATTTCCAAATCAGTACCGAAAGCTTCAGAGGTGATTGATGGCGAGGCTTCATACAAAAAATCGTTAAACTATATGGGTTTCAATGAGGGCGATAGCCTGATCGGCACCAATGTAGATTATGTATTTTTGGGTAGCTGTACCAACGGCCGTATTGAAGATTTCAGAGCATTTGCTTCAGTTGTAAAAGGAAAGAAAAAAGCAGATAATGTAACCGCATGGTTGGTTCCCGGCTCACACATCGTGGAGGCTCAAATCAAAGAAGAAGGAATTCTGGATATTCTGACAGATGCAGGTTTTGCTTTACGTCAACCGGGCTGCTCAGCATGTCTGGCTATGAATGATGATAAAATTCCTGCCGGAAAACTTGCAGTTTCGACTTCAAACCGAAACTTCGAAGGCCGTCAGGGACCTAACAGCCGTACAATGCTGGCATCACCATTGGTAGCAGCCGCAGCCGCTGTCACTGGTAAAGTCACTGACCCTAGGGAATTGATTTAATTTATTAAATAATTTAACTGAAAAGGCTCAATTTCAACTTGATAGGAATTCAGAAGTTTTGTAAACTCTTATTTATGCATTTACATTTTTATTTCTGATACAATTTGTATTTAGCTTTTGCGGTTTTAAAACAAAAAAATATGGCATACGATAAATTTACGGTATTGCATTCTTCTTGCGTGCCACTACCACTTGAAAATGTGGACACCGACCAGATCATACCGGCCCGCTTCCTGAAAGCGACCAAACGTGAAGGATTTGGCGACAACCTTTTCCGTGACTGGAGATACAATAATGACGACTCTCCCAAAGCTGATTTTGTTTTAAACAATCCTACCTACTCCGGCAAAATTCTGGTAGCAGGTCGTAACTTTGGCTCTGGTTCAAGCCGCGAACACGCTGCCTGGGCAATTTATGATTATGGATTCCGTTGTGTTATCAGCTCTTTCTTTGCCGATATCTTCAAAGGTAATGCTTTAAACATAGGTATCCTTCCTGTAACCGTTTCTCCTGAATTTTTGGACAAAATCTTCAAAGCGATTGAAGCTGACCCCAAAGCTGAAGTAGTGGTAGATTTACCTGCCCAGAAAGTTACTTTAGTCGCAACCGGAGACAGCGAAAGTTTTGATATCAATGGTTATAAAAAACATAACATGATCAACGGTTTTGATGATATAGACTATCTGCAGTCATTAAAATCGGAAATCGGAGTATTTGAGACAACAAGACCATTTTAATATAAGCTATCGGCTTCAGGCAGTCAGCTGATTGCCTTTGGCCTACAGCCGAAAGTATATGAAAAGACACATCGAAATAATGGACACTACACTCCGGGATGGGGAGCAGACCAGTGGCGTTTCTTTTTCGGCAATCGAAAAACTTACTGCCGCTCAACTTCTTTTGGAAGAAGTAAAAGTGGACCGCCTCGAAGTGGCATCGGCTCGCGTTTCTGATGGAGAATTTGAAGCCGTAAGGAAAATCACCGACTGGGCAAAATCCAGGGGCTTTTTAGAGAAAATTGAGGTTTTGACATTCGTTGATGGCGTAGCTTCACTTGACTGGATGGAAAAAGCAGGTGCTGTTGTCATGAATCTTTTAACCAAAGGGTCGCTTAATCACTTGACACATCAGTTAAAAAAGTCTCCTGAACAACATTTTGCAGAAATCGGAGAAGTAGTCAATAATGCAAAAAAGAGAGGAATCAAGGTAAATATTTATCTTGAAGACTGGAGCAATGGCATGAGACATTCAGAGGATTATGTCTTCCAGCATCTTGATTATTGCACCAATCTTCCCATCGAACGCATTCTTTTACCTGATACTTTAGGAATATTAACACCTGAAGAAAGTTTTAATTTTGTAAAGAAAATCGTTGACCGATATCCTGGTATTCATTTTGACTTTCATGCCCACAATGATTATGATTTAAGTGTGGCTAACGTGATTCAGGCAGTAAAAGCCGGTGCTCATGGTCTTCATTTGACAGTTAATGGCCTGGGAGAAAGAGCAGGAAATGCTCCACTATCAAGCTCAGTAGCGGTTCTTAAAGATTTTATGCCCGAAGTATCTTTTAATGTTGATGAAAAATCGCTTTATCGAATCAGCAGGGTAATTGAAGGATATGCCGGAGTCAGAATACCTCCCAATAAACCAATTGTGGGTGAAAGTGTATTTACTCAAACAGCTGGTATACATGCTGACGGTGACAAGAAAAATAATCTTTATGTAAGCCAATTGAGTCCGGATAGATTTGGTCGGAAAACGCTCTATGCATTGGGGAAATCATCAGGAAAAGCCAATATTGAGCAAAACTTAAAGATGTTGGGTATTGTTCTTCCTGATGAAGATTTGAAAAAAGTCACCAACAGGATAATTGCTCTTGGAGACAAAAAAGAATCAGTTACCAGAGAAGACTTGCCCTATATCATCGCTGATGTTTTGAAAACGCAGCAGGTAGATGAAAAAATTAAAATCCTGAATTATGTACTGACTCATACCAAAGGTCTGAAGCCTTCTGCAAGTGTTCTGGTTGATTTTGAAGGAGAAATTTTCGAAGAAAACTCATTGGGTGACGGTCAGTATGATGCTTTTATGAATGCTCTGAAAAAAGTATTTAAAAAGAAAAATCGCACTTTGCCTGATCTGATAGATTATATGGTTCGCATCCCGCCGGGTGGAAAAACAGACGCATTATGTGAAACTATTATAACCTGGAAAACAGAAAACCGGGAAATGAAAACCCGAGGTCTTGATTCCGACCAAACAGTTTCAGCCATCGAGGCAACAGTTAAAATGCTGAACCTGATCTGATTCTCAGCAAAAAATTGAATTTTAAAATAAAAAGGCCAGAGGCTTTAAGCCGAAAGCCTAAAGCAAAAAAATATGAACTTAAATATCGCAAAATTGGCCGGTGACGGTATCGGCCCGGAAGTAGTAGCACAGGCAGAAAAAGTATGTAATGCCATTGCAAAAAAATATAATCATACTATCAATTGGACTTCAGCACTTACTGGTGCTGCAGCTATTGATGCAGTAGGTAATCCATATCCCGACGAAACGCACGAAATCTGTATGAATGCAGATGCAGTACTTTTTGGTGCAATAGGCTTGCCTCGTTTTGATAATGACCCATCCAATCCGGTTAGACCTGAGCAAGGTTTGTTGGCAATGCGAAAAAAACTTGGTTTATATGCCAATATCCGTCCAACATTGGTATTCCCTTCGCTTTTACACAAATCACCTCTTAAACAAGAATTGATAGAGAAAGTGGATTTTGTATGTATCAGAGAACTTACTGGAGGTATTTACTTTGGCGACAAAGGTCGTAATGAAACCCGCGACAAGGCCTGGGATGTATGCGAATATACTCGTGAAGAAGTTGAGCGTATCATTAGATTGGCGTATAGCTATGCTATGGCTCGTAAAAAGAAACTTACCATTGTCGATAAAGCCAATGTTTTGGAAACTTCAAGACTATGGAGAGAAGTAGGGCAGCAGCTTGAAAAAGAATATCCTGAAGTGAAGACTGAATATCTATTGGTTGATGCTGCTGCAATGCGTATTATTCAATGGCCTGATGGCTTTGATGTAATGGTTACCGAAAATATGTTCGGTGATATTTTGACTGACGAGGCCTCTGTTATTTCTGGCTCAATGGGTTTGATGCCTTCTGCTTCAATCGGGTTGCACACTTCTGTATTTGAACCCATTCATGGTTCATACCCGCAGGCAACCGGTTTGAACATAGCCAATCCTATCGGTACAGTACTTTCAGCCGCTATGATGTTTGAGTATGCTTTCAAACTGATGGATGAAGCAAATGAAATTAAAGATGTTGTAAATCGTTCTCTGGCTGAAGGCATTGTGACCGAAGATATAGCAGGGAAAGACAAAGCTTACGGCACTTCTGAAGTGGGCGACTGGCTAGCTGCTCAAATCATGTGAAAAATAAACTTTTCTCATAAAAAAATGCCGTCTTCAAAAGAGGACGGCATTTTTTTTAAATCAAATATCAATTTCCGTTGATTTTCTGGAGTTCAACGTCAAAAAGCAAAGGTGAATAGGGAGGAATCCCGGTAGTGCCTTTGGAGCCATACCCCAGGGCAGATGGGATAAGGAGTTTAGCTTTTTCTCCTTTTCTTAATTTAACAATACCTGCTTCAAACCCGGCTATGGAAGAATTGGACCCGATCGAAAAACTAAATGGAGTGTTCCCATTATCAAAAGCTACTTCACTTAAAAACATCCCTTTGTACTTAATCTGTACCAAATCCCCGGTCTTCACCGTATCGGCAGTTGGGTTTTCAGACAGTTTGATTACCCTTAAGCCCTGATCCGACTTATAAGAAACTTTCAGGTTTTTCTTTTTAATATAGCTTTCAATTCTTTCATCCTCTGTCATCAAATCCAAAACTTCAATCTCTGCTACAATGATTTCGTTTTTGGCTACTCCGGAAGGAGGATTTTCGGCATAAGCTAATTGACTAGGAATAAAGAACTGGCCTTTTTCGCCCTCTTTTAGCAAAAACAAAGAATAAATTAGTCCCGGAAATACATTACTTAAATAATAATTAACAATCACAGAATCTTTGGCTTCTTTTTGTCCTATCAAAGTGCCATTCAAGGTTTTTAATGAATAAGCAATATGAAATTCATAGGCCGATGATGGCAATAAACCAGTGGCATTTGTTTTTAAAACTCTATAATAAATGCCCGATTTATCGTCTTTTGTCAAGGTAATTCCATTATCTAAACCATACTGCAATATTTTCGTGGATTCTTCCTGATAAAGAGCATCAAGATCTGTTTCCACAAATTTATTCAGACAAGAAGTAAGGCTAAAAGCTAAAACTGCAATTAATCCAGATATTTTAAGTTTATTCATGTTTTATGTTTTTTCTACAATCATTTTCGCTTTTTGAAATAACCGGAACTAAAAAATCGCCGACTTATTACTTTTGTTTGATATCATTCAAGGTAATCTCGAAAACCAATGGGGTATTTGGTTGAATCGGCCCAACGCCCTGCTCACCATATGCCAACACCGAAGGTATCACAACCGTAGTTTTTCCGCCTTTTTTCATAGTCATCAGGATTTTGTCCCATCCGGCAATAACCCGACCCTCTCCAACTGGAAATTCAAAAGGGTTTTCAGGAGTTGATTTATCAAATATTTTTCCATTCAAAAACTTACCCACATATTGAACGTTTACGAGGTTACCTACAGTTGGCGTTGCCCCTGTACCTACAATATTTTCAACATAATATATTCCATCAGCAGTTTTTAAAGCATTTTTCAGATTTTTAGCTACATAGGCTTCAATTTCTTTTGGTTCATTGTTCTTTTTATCCAACAAGTCTTTATCAAATTCAGCTCTGGTTTGGATTTTATGCATTTTTACAGTGAACTTCAAATCTGATCCTTTTGCGATTCCGGGGGCAAGAGGCTGGTTCATTAACTTAAACAAGGAGTCAGAGCTTACCAAAACAGTAGTGCTATCCCCTTCAGCAATATGGTAAAGTGCATTTTCAAAAGATCCTTTAAACTGTCCCTTTTGCAAAGGCATAATAAAAGATTGACCTTCTTTATAACTATCTTTGATTACTGAGTCTTTGTCAGACTTTATTACCAAATCAAATGTTAGGATATCACCTTCTTTTCCTACCTTCCCTGATTTGCCTTTTTCATGTATTTGTAATCTGTCACCGTCTTTTGTGGTGGTAACTTTAAACTTATCACATCCCCAAATGGCTACGGTTGCTACCAAAACCATTATACTAGTTTTTAATTTCATTACGATTTTATATTAAGATTAGAAAAAAATTATTTTGGTTGTAAGGCCAACGTTTTTTTGTAAAACGGCAGCAAATTTACGAATTTCTCGACAGTTTGTTCTAAAGAAAGATAGGATTTACCCCCGGCGGCATTTTTGTGCCCACCGCCTTCAAAATAATCCCGGGCAATATCTGCCACAGAAAAATCATGGATCGATCTGAAAGATATTTTAATCATACCCTCTTTTTCAATAAAAATAGCCGACATGACCACCCCTTCAATCTGCAAGCCATAGTTTACAATTCCCTCAGTGTCGCCGGTTTTTGAATCATATTTTTTTAATTCTTTTTCCGAAACAGTTAAAATACAAGTTCTGTAGTCTGGTAAATGAGTCATTTTTTTACTCAATACATACCCTAAAAACTGCAGTTTGGTAAATGGGTTGTTATCAAATAGATTTCGGTTTATCTCACTTGGATTTACACCTATCTCAAGCAATTCCGCAGCTATCCTATGTACCCCAGGGCTGGTAGAGGGAAACCTGAACGAACCGGTGTCTGTGAGCAATCCTGTATAAATACAAGTAGCGGTGTCAAGGTCAATCTTATCTTTATATCCTAAATCAACAATAAGATTATATACAAGTTCTGATGCTGAAGATGCGTGTTGGTCCCAATAATATAAGTCTCCAAATCTTTCAGGTTGCTCGTGGTGATCAATTACAATTTTTTTTGATTTTGAAGCCAAAACTGCCTCTTTCATATCTTTCATTCTGGAAACAGAAGAATAATCGAGGCAAAAAACAAGATCAGCATCATTTATTAAACCATCGGCCAGCGTCTTATTTTCCTGGTTATAAACAATCACACTTTCGGCATGTGGCATCCAGGCTATAAAATCAGCATAATCAGTAGGGCTAATGAAAGTAAGGCTTTTAAAATTAAATTTTTTTAAAAAACAAAAAAGTCCTAGTGTCGAGCCAAAAGCATCTCCATCTGGATTTTGATGGCTTGTAACTACTATGTTGTGAGCATTTTTTAGCCATTCATTAAATTGGCTTAGCTTTTCATTATCTCGTGTAAAAAAATCGGTCATATATCTAAAAATGACCTGCAAGTTACAAAGTACTATTGGTTTATCAGAATATTAAGCCATTTTTAAAAATCTTTCCGTAAAGGAAAATTCTATTAATTTTGTCAAAAAAATAATAATTAATGTCGAATAACAGAACATATTCAATGGTAAAACCTCATGCTGTGGCCGATGGTCACATCGGAGGTATATTAAAGATGATAGAAGAAGCAGGTTTCAGGATTGTGGCTTTAAAAAAAACCAGGCTTAACCCTGAACAAGCGGGAAAGTTTTACGCTGTTCATGAAGGCAGACCCTTTTACGAACATCTATGTCAAATGATGTCTGAAGGACCAATCGTGGCCATGATTTTGGAAAAAGATAATGCAGTTGCTGATTTTAGAGCTTTAATTGGATCCACAGACCCTGCAGAAGCTGCTGACGGCACAATCAGGAAAGCTTTTGCTAAATCAAAAAGTGAAAATGCCGTTCATGGTTCTGATTCTGATGAAAACGCTGCTATTGAAAGTTCTTTTTTCTTTAGTGAGACAGAAAGGTTTTAAATCTTATAATTTTTAATAAAGAAGCATCCTGACTACTTTGGATGCTTTCTTTTTTTTTATTCAAATTATTATCAATGCGAAATTTCATAATCTTTTGCACCCTGTTTTTATTGTTTTCGTGCGGTGATGCAGTAAAGCAAAAAGAATATGTTTCACCCGAAAAATTGTTTCCTGAAATATTCCTGGAAGGACAAAGAACAGGTTTTAACATGGCAGAATTTTTAGATGCCACAGCATTGTATAAACCCGAAGAGATCAACAAAAATTTCGAAAAGCAGCGATCTGAAAAAGGGTTTAGTTTTAATGAATTTTTTAAACTGAATTTCAGGAAAAATACCGGGAATAATATTTACACTCAAAAAGTCAATTCCAGTGAGGATTTGATATTCTATGTTGAAAAAGCCTTGGGGAGTCTGAAACGATTTCCAAAAGATGACTCCAGTTCACTGATACCAACCCGCAAGGAATATTATTCGGGAGGCCCTTCTCATGAAGAGTTTAATTATTTCAATTCTTTCATTTTAATGAAGGCTTTTTTAGAAAACCACAAAATTGAGGAAGCTGAAAATTTGTTGCTCAATGCCGCCCAATTTGTTCAGGATTATGGATTTGTACCGCAGGGAAACAGAAGCTATCTTCTTGACAGAAGCAACCCTCCGGTTTTTGCATTGTTGGTTGCAGAAATGGCAAAGCATAAACCCGATATTTTGCCTCAATATGCCTCATTGCTTACAAAAGAATATCAATTTTGGATGGCGGCTCAATCTAAAGAGGAATCCCAAATTTTAGCCAATCTTAAAAATAACAAAACCTATGCATTTAAAAAGGCGGTTTTAATGCCTGACAAAAATCTCCTTAACCGCTATTTTGTTTCCTCCAAAGGAGTTTCAAAAAGTTTTGGCTCCGAATCAGGATTTGGAAGTCAGAGTTTACTGACAGCTGAAGAATCAAATGATTTAGAAGGCACCAGATGGAACAGCAATGGGAAAATTATTTATCCGCAACATTTTTTGGCTGTTGATTTGAATGCCTTTTTGTATTTCATGGAAAAGACGCTTTCTGAGGCTTATCGGGAAAAAGGGAACCCGGAATATGCCAATAGTTTTAAATTTTTGGCTGAAAAACGAAGAAATGCTTTCAATAAATATTTCTGGAATGAAAAATTGGGTTATTACAGAGATTTTAATTTTAAAACACTTTCTCAATCAGAAGTGTCTTCCTCTGCGGGTCTATGGCCTGTTTACCTTGGTTTAGCAGATAAAAATCAGACCTCAAAAGCATTGTTTTTTTTGGAAAAACATTTATTGAAACAAGAAGGAATTGCGGACTATTATTCAATCAATGCTTCCGAAAATATCTTTTCTTTTAAGAGCCAGTTTATTGGTTTTTTAGTCGCAAAAGAAGCAAAGAATGAAGTTTTGGCAGAAACTATCAGAGATCGATGGCTTGAAACGAACCTAAATTTTGCAAAAAATAACGGAAAAATAGAAGCCACCTATTTTTCAAAAGCAAAACCCCATCAACCAAATAGAATTGATGGGGCTCTCGGAGTATTGTCGTTTTTTTTAAAACAATAATTTCATCTTAAATCAACTATTTCCACACCCGGATATTTTGACTTATCGAAAATAAACATCGCATCAGCTGCAGGTGCGTTAGGCACAAATTTATCTATTCTAAAAACGGTCTTCTTACCTGATTTATCCCAAACTTTCCAGTTTTTGATACTTTTATCTTTTTTGTTAACTGTTATTTGGATCATTTTCACATTTGACTTACCGTTGGTTGGTGATAATTCAACTACCTCATAAGATACTCCACCTACTGCATTTTCTTCTTTAAATTTATATTTGTAGCCTTTTTTGTAAATAGTATAAATTTTGGAAGGGGAGAAATCACTGTCATCATTAGGATTATAATCAGAAATATTTACTTCGTTTGTTTCTTTTACATAAGTATAAACTTCCTTTCCATTGTTAAATATTTCCTGGCCGGCAGTTTTTAATTTAAATTTATTGCCTTTTACAGTTACATTTCCAGTAAATACGTTGGAAAGTTTACCTGTAGCACCCTCTACACCGTAGGTAAAGTTGGCATTAAAAGTTTTTAAAGCTTTATATTTGGCACTCATGGCATCAAGTATGCTTTCTGCTTTTTTATCCTGAGCTAAAGCAGGAGAAAAAACAATTGAAAAAGCCAATACTCTTAAAAAATTAATCATTTTCTCAGTTTTTGTATTTAGACGATTTTTTTAATAAAAAAGTTTAAGTCATTGCAAAAAAAATAGCGTTAGTCTTTAAGGTAAAAAATTAGCGATTATCTAGCTTCGCTTCAAATTTCGTAAAATTTCCTCTAAATGTTCCAAATCTTTTACCAAAACTTCCCTTGCTTTGCTGCCTTCTGAGGGGCCAACTATTCCGGCACCTTCCAGTTGGTCAATAATTCTGCCCGAGCGATTATATCCCAATTTCATTTTTCTCTGAATCAATGAGGTGCTTCCCTGTTGATTAATTACCAGTAATCTCGCAGCATCATCAAAGAGCGGATCGAGTTCTCTTGGGTCAAAATCAGAAATTTCGGGTTCGTCATCACCATAATACTCGGGAAGAAGATAGGGTGTTTCGAAGGCTCTTTGTTCCCCAATAAACTCGCAAATGTTTTCTACTTCGGGTGTGTCCACAAAAGGACATTGTAAACGCACCATTTCGGAGCCCATTGATAGTAGCATATCACCATTTCCGACAAGCTGCTCAGCACCTCCGGTGTCCATAATAGTCCTTGAATCGACTTTTGCGGTTACTTTAAATGATAACCTGGCAGGGAAGTTGGCTTTAATCAAACCTGTGATAACGTTTACTGAAGGCCGTTGAGTAGCTAAAATCAAATGAATACCAATTGCCCTTGCCAGCTGTGCCAATCGGGCTATGGGTTGCTCAACTTCTTTGCCGGCAGTCATCATAAGGTCGGCCAACTCATCTACGACTAACACGATATAAGGAAGGAACCTGTGGCCTTTTTCGGGATTAAGTCTTCTTTTTACAAATTTTGCGTTGTATTCTTTAATATTTCGAACCCCGGCATCTTTCAAAAGATTATAGCGATTGTCCATCTCAATACAAAGCGAATTGAGCGTGTGAATCACCTTTTTATTATCAGTAATGATTGCCTCTTCTGAATTGGGTAGCATTGCCAGAAAATGCCTTTCAATTTTATTAAAAAGGGTCAATTCTACCTTTTTAGGGTCTACCAAAATGAATTTTACTTCCGATGGGTGCTTTTTGTATAGTAGAGAAGTGAGGACCACGTTCAATCCTACCGACTTTCCCTGACCAGTAGCACCTGCCATAAGAAGGTGAGGCATTTTTGCCAAATCTGTGATGAATATTTCATTAGAAATGGTTTTTCCCAAAATTATCGGCAATTCATATTTTGAGTTCTGAAACTTTTCTGAAGACAGTACCGATTTCATCGAAACCATTTCCCGGTTTTTGTTGGGTACTTCAATCCCAATTGTTCCTTTTCCTGGCATGGGAGCGATTATCCTGATACCTAAAGCTGCCAGACTCAAAGCAATATCATCTTCCAGATTTTTGATTTTCGATATTCTCACGCCGGCTTCAGGTACGATTTCATATAAGGTCACAGTGGGACCAATGGTTGCTTTTATGGATGAAATTCCGATCTGAAAATTATTGATTGTCTCAACAATCCTGTTTTTATTAGACTCCAGTTCTTCATTACTTACTTTTGATCCGCTATTTGCATATTCCTGCAAAAGTGTAAGATTGGGATATCTATATCCTGAAAGCTCTAGTTTTGGATCAAATTCACCAAACTGTGCTAGCAGACTGTCACTTTCCTCTTCATCGTTTTTTAGAAAATCAGGTTTAGGGTTTTTAGGTTCCTGAGGTTCATCGGGCTTTTCAACTGTAAACTCAATCTTTCCTCCTTTAAAAGGTTCTTTTGCCAGACTATTGGGTTCAAATTTTACTTCTCTCTCCTCAGTCAAAGGGCTTTCAAATTCTATTTTGGGTTTATTTACAATTTTTTTGTCGCTTAAATCTTCTTTTGGAGTTATATCCTGGTCTTGTATTTCTTCTTCAGTAAAATCATACTTTTCGATGTCGCGGTATAAGAATTTCTTCTTTCCGGGGAAGTATTTTGTAAAAATGTAATCATCAACGGTGGTTAGGCCATGAAAGAAGATTAGCCAAATCAATAATATCAACAGAATAATCAAAATACTCCCATATCCTACTAAAGTGAAAAGAAAGTCATTGGCAACGTAACCCAAATTTCCTGACAATAGTGTGGTTTTTAGATTGAAAACATAAACAAAAAAACCGAGAAATACTGATACAAAAAACAAGTAAAATGTACTTCCGATGATAAATCGGTTGAGAGAAAACTTAAAAAGGTCTTCCTTAAAAATGAGTCTAAATCCTACTAAAAATAAAACAGGGATAATTAAAAATGCAGAAAGTCCAAACCAGATATCTATAAACCAATGTGAGATATTTGCCCCTAACCATCCCAGAATATTGGCAGCTTTTCCGCTTTTATGCCCAACAATTTCTCCAACTTCATGTTGCAAAAGATCCTGATCCGAATTTCCTGAAAACAGAAATGAGGAAAACGCAAAAAGGAAAAATACTGATAGTAAAATAAGGAAGACTCCGGTTAGAAATGCATACTGCCCATCATTGGATAACGTGGTCTTGGAAAAAACAGAAGTTTCAACGGGTTTTTCAGCCGGCTTAACGGCCTTCTTCTTGTTCCTGAAGGAATTTGACATTTTCGATTCTTTTTATTTACTGGAAAGCAAAACAAAATTAAAAAATATTGAACGAATTTCTAAAGAAAAACGATATTCTTTTTTGGTTTGGATTTGAAAAACGTATCTTTTTTGAATTTTTAAATCATTATTTTTCAAATCATTATAAAAAATGCCGTATAAAAAATTCGATATTTTGATCAGCCATCAATATTTTTTTCTTTTTATTAAATTAAGCTAAGCCTGGCTAAAATAGTCTCCACTGTATATTACTTTGCCGTTGTCAAGACGGAGGCGTTTGTTGACGCAGGAGGGGATTTCATCTTCATAATGAGTGACGAATATTAATGTCTTTTCAAGACGAATGCTTATTTCATTGAGGAGCTCCCTGAAAAAGACCATTTGGTTGTAATCCAGCCCCTGGCACGGCTCATCCAGGATCAAAAGAGGAGGGTTTTTGACCAAAGCTCTGGCCAAAAAAACCAACCTTTGCTGGCCGTTGGATAAATGCTGCAACGGCCTTTCTTTTAGATGATCAATACCCATGAGATTCAAATACAGATTAACCAGATTGGTTTGTTCTTCGCTTATTTTTCGGAACAATCCTGCAGCATCAAAAAAACCAGAAGCAACAACTTTCCAAACCAAGGTTTGTTTATTGAAGTATTGCTGCAGTTCGGGAGAAACAAATCCTATTTTTTGCTTTAATTCCCAAATACTTTCACCAGTTCCTCTCTTTTTATCAAACAGAAATAATTGGTTTTGATACCCTTGTGGATTATCGGCATTGATTAAACTTAGGAGCGAACTTTTTCCTGAGCCATTTGGTCCGGTCAATGCCCACTTTTCTCCCTTTTTTACTTCCCAATTAATTTGATCAAGTACGGTTTTTTCGCCATATTTTACTTTTCCATCCACCAATCTGATGGCATGAGTGAAATTTTCTGTTGTTTTGTGAAAGTCAAAAATGCTTTCAGGGATTTTTATTTCTTTTTTTTGGATATAGTCATTAGCCCAAAAACGGGATAATAATCCCTCGTATTTAAGCTTTCCGTCCTCCATCAATATGATATTTTCAAAATTTTGCGGGAAATCTGCTGGATTTGCTACCAACACTACATTGGTCTTTTTCAGATTACCCAGAATCAGTTTTAATTTGCTTCTGCTTTCTATATCAAGCCCTGTAAATGGGTTATCCAACAATATTACATCAGGTTTTTTAAGCAAAGCATACGCTATCAGCGTTCGGCGGGTTTCTCCATTGGAAAGTGAGGTAATTTTGCGGTCTAGTAAATGATCAATTTGCATTTTTTCAGCAATTTCAATCAACCATTTCGTGTCGTATTTTGGTGGGTTTATTTCAACGGATTCAATATCTATTGTTCCAATGGGTAAGACCTGATTTTGTAAGGTTTCACGAACCGTAGGTCCAATTTCAGCATCCTGAGAATTGTACCTCTGCTGGTAATATTGATAAGCTTTACCTACAATTTTATGAAAACTATAATCCCGTCCTACGGCAACAATTTTTATTTCTGTTTTTTTTACAAATTTTCCCCTGGTCGGAAAAACTTTTGAGGCTAATACATCCAGTAGCGTGCTTTTGCCACTTCCGCTTTCTCCAACCACCAGCCAGTTTTGCCCCTGAAAAATTTCAAGATTTAAATCTTTTAAAATTTCGAAATCATTTTTAATTACAAAAAGGTTGGTTAGCTGAATCATCAGAGAGTTTTTTGCCATAAAATTATGGAAATACCATCAATTAGACCTCTTAAAATCCTACATTTGTGGTTTAGTTTTTTTTGACAAAGAGCGTAGAATTTAAATATGAAGCATTTTATTAACCTCAATGATGTAAGTGATGTAAAAGAATTGGTGTTGGAAGGATTGCATCAAAAGGCAAATCCATTAGCTAATCAAAATTTGGGAAAAAATAAAACCATAGGTTTGATTTTCTTTAACAGTAGCTTGCGTACTCGTATTAGTACTCAAAAGGCCGCCATTAATCTCGGAATGGATGTTATTGTAATGAACGTGGGCTCTGATAGCTGGCAGTTGGAGTTTGAAGATGGGGTAATCATGGACCAGGGTAAAGCCGAGCATATCAAAGAAGCCGCTGCAGTTTTAGGTCAATATTGTGATATTATTGGTGTAAGGGCTTTTGCCGAATTTAAAAGCCAGGAGGATGACTATCGGGAGATAGTTTTGGAAAGTTTCAGGAAATATGCCGGTGTGCCTATCGTGAATCTGGAGTCAGCTACAAGGCACCCATGTCAGTCATTGGCCGATCTGATCACTATTGAAGAACTTAAGACCCGTACCAGACCCAAAGTGGTTCTCACCTGGGTGCCACATTTCAAAGCTTTGCCGCAGGCGGTTGCTAATTCTTTTGCGGAATGGGTCAACGAAACCGACTACGATTTTGTGATTACACATCCCGAAGGTTATGATCTCGCTCCTCAATTTGTCAAAAACGCAAAGGTAACATACAGCCAGGAAGAGGCTTTCGCCGACGCCGATTTTATATATGCAAAAAACTGGTCTTCATATTCGCAATACGGACAGGTATTGTCGCAAGATCCGGATTGGAGAATCACTCCAGAGAAAATGGCTCTTACTCATAATGCAAATTTTATGCACTGCTTGCCTGTTAGGCGTGGATTGAAGGTTGCCGACGAGGTTCTGGATTCACCCCAATCGGCTGTAATTCAGCAGGCCGGAAATCGGGTCTGGTCGGTACAGGCAGCCTTGAAAAAAATATTGGAAGAACTTTAGTCTATTTGACTCAATCAATACTTTTTGCGGGATTCCCAAACACGGTGGTTTTGTCTTTTACGTCCTCAATCACTAAAGAACCCGCTCCAACTCTCGCGTTTTTGCCTATTTTAATACCTGAGACTATTGTTGCTCCGGCTCCAATAAATGCTCCGGTTTCAAGAATAACATCAGAATTGATAATTGCTCCAGGACCAATTTCTACGTATTCTCCTACTGAGGATTTTACATCCAAAATGGCACCTGAATGTACCACGGAGTGGTTGCCAAGTTTTACGCCCTGATTAACAATGGCACCCGGACCAATCAAAATTCCATGGCCGATTTCAGCATCTTCTGAAACTATTGTTCTGGCGTGGATTGCGTTTACAGGCATGGTTTTTCTTCTGTCATGAAGCATTTTAACCGTTTTTTCTTTTAGCGTTTTGGTTTCAAATGCTACAAAAGCCTCTGTTTTATTGCCTATTATTTTTAGATAACCATCATCATTGGGATCCCCTAATACGACAGTTTCAGATATTTCAGTACCATGGAGCTTCGTGTTTTCATCCAGAAATCCATATACCAGCACATCGTTACTATTGAAAATATCGAGGGCAAGTCTTCCAATGTTTCCTGCTCCAAAAATTACTACCGGATTTTCCATTTTTCTTTTTTTGTGCAAAATTAGCTATTTTTAATTTATTCTTATTTTTTGGCTTTAGGTATATTTTTTGTTACCAGTTAATTAACGATTTGCATATCCACGGTCAATAGGATAAGTTGATTGAGAGTATTTTTTTTATTATCTCACAAAATTATATTTCAAATGAAAAAACGTTTTATTCCACTTTTAATTTCGATTGTATTTCAGGGAAGTCTTTCAAATGCACAAAACACGCCCTATTTACCTACGATTTACAATTCAGATTACTCCATTCCTCCCACCACCTCATTGACCCAATTCAACGATTCTTTAGGAAATGTTTTTCAAAATATTTATTTCTATGAAAAAGAAGAATTTTCGGGTGGTTTCAAAGAAAGAAAAATGTATTATATCAACTATGGACTGCTCAATTCTTTGAAAGGTAATCATATTATTTTCAATCCTAATAGTTTATTACAAGACAGATTATATGGATTTTACAAGAAACCGGATTTAAAATCGGAAATGATGATTAACAGTAACAAGACTAAATATGCTGTAAATCAAACCCCGAATATATTTAAAGTTCTGAGAGTAGAAATCAATAAGGCAACTAATGAGGTGGTGTTTTTGGAATTGAAAAAAATCAATGATGATAAATTTCCGGTTGTTTATTTTTCACCAAAAGAATTTGTAGCCAATACCCAAACAAAAGTTGGAAGCATGGGTGATTTGGGATTAATTACGAAAGAATACCTTGATTTTTTGCTGTCAAAATATCAAGGAAAGGAATATTTGCTGAAATACAGAAACAGCACAGATATAAATTATCCCGAAAATGCATCTGACCCAAGCACCTTAAAAATGTTTGAAAATAATAAAAGCAATAAAAACAAGCTTAATTCAAAAGGACTGTTGATGTATAGTTTGTATTCTGGTAATGCCTTTTACGGAATGTTTGGGTATATGATGATGAATAATAATTTTCAAAAATTAAAAAACAACAACAAAGAATTTAAGCTTAAGCAAAGAAATCTGCTTTATGATTTGGATCTTACTACAAATTCCAGATTGTCGGAAGCAGACTTTGGTACTGAGGTTTTCTGGAGAGTAAAGAACATCCACATCCTTGAAGAATCGACCGTTCCGGTCCTACTATTGGAAAATGCAAAAGGAAAAGAGATTTTGGTATTTGAAGAATTGAGTGATTTGATGATTTCAAAGAATGACATTCCAGATCTGAAAGCCAAATATGGACAGGATATCATAGAAAAAGTTTTTGCTTCGAAAATAGAATATGGTTACCCAATCGATCTGATAAGGTTTTCGCTTGGCTATGAAAACTCACAGGTATCTGTCGAGCTTTCGCCTGAAGGGAAAAAAGAGATTTTTGGATTTCAGAATGTATGGATTCACCTTAAAGATGGAGCCTATGAAAAACAGGAGTGGAATTATTTCAGGCAGCCTTATACAAAAAGTGAAAACAATGAATAATCATGAGGCTTTTAATTTAGCTTTATAAGATTTGAAGCTTGAGCGAAAGGCCTCAGAAGCAGCGTCCTGAAGAATAATTATAGCAACAGAAATATGAGGTGATATTTTGCCGCCATAAATTGCCAGATCAAATTCTTTGAGAGCTTCAATAAGTCTTTCATTTTTTATTGTTTCTGATATTTCTTGGGTGCTCATTGATTCTATGGGTTTTCCTAAAAGCCAAGCCATGTGCTTTTTCCATAATAACAGCGTTTCCGAAACAATTTTTTGGTTTTCAATATTTCGGCTTAACCTCTTAAATACCGAAAGAAAGCCTCTGTGTTTATTTTTATAGAGCCAGATTTTGTAATTCCTAAGAATTAATTTCCCAAAAACCAGCCAGAATATAGTAGATATTGCGAGTAGTAAGCCCAAAAAATAGAATATTTTGGGATAATTAAAATCTATAGGCACTTCAAAAAAACCGGTGGAGGTTTCGGGTTTTATTTGCTTAAGGGAATGGCTTTTTAACGTTGAATGTAGACTGGTTTTTGAAGTGTCGCTAAAAACTTTCTTTCCTGATTGGAGATAGGTAACCGGCAAACTTAAAAACAAAATACTGTCAGTTGAAAAACTAACCAGAGAATATACAGCACTGTCAACACTAACATTACCAATGGTATATGTAGGTAAAAACTCAATTCCGATCAATTCAAAAGGTTTATAATTGTAAGTAGAATCGGGGAAAACAATCGGTGTATGGCTATTGTGTCGAATTGACAATGTAAACTTAATTTCCTTTCCAATAACAAGCGTATCATGTAAAAACCTTCCGTGTGGTTTTTGCCCAAAACAAAAAACCGGGACAAAAAAAGCTGTTAAAAATATTTTTCTTAAGGTTTTCATATCATTGACTTTCTAACCCTTATTTTCTGTACCTAAATAAAGAAATCAAACTGTTGACGTAGTCAGATCCCGACTCTACGGAAAGATAATTTGCTTTATTTTGTTTACAAAGTTTTTCAAGTTTTAATCTGTTTTCTTCAAATAAATCCCTCATTTCACGCTTAAACATGCCTGAATATGTATTTATCCACTGGGTTTTTCCTGCTTCTTTGTCATATACTGGTACTATACCCAAGCTAGGTAAACTCACTTCTCTTTTGTCAAAAATATGTAAAACGACTAAATCGTGTTTACGTGCCAATGCCTTGATACCATGTTCATAGTCCTGATCCAGGAAATCAGAAATCAGAATTATTACACTTTTTCTTTTCAGGATATTCAGGGTAAAAGATATGGCATCGGCCAAATGAGTTTTTAATGAAGCTGGTTTTAACTTAAATATTCCTGAAATTATTTTGTAGGCCTGCTTCATGCCTGACTCGGGTTTGATGTACAGTTCTTTTTGATCAGAAAAACAATAAACTCCAACCTGACTTGCTTCTTTTATTGCCGAGAGGGTTAACACGCCACAAAGTTCTTTAGCAGTATCAATTTTTAGAGAGCCTTCCTTGCCGATGTCCTGCGAACCACTAACATCAAGCATAAAAAACACTGTTTGCTCTTTTTCTTCTTTAAAGATTTTTACGTAAGCTCCATGACCTTTGGCAGTTGTAATCCAATCAATAGCCCTTACATCATCACCATATTGGTAGGTTCTTAAGTCACTAAATTCAAGTCCGGTTCCTTTGAAAATCGAACTAAAATTTCCATTTAGGTGGGAATTTACCGCCTTTCTAATTTTTATTTCATACTTATTGAGTTTATTGATGATTTCCCTCACACCTCAAGTAGTTTTTTCAAAAATTAAGAATTTATAACTTTAACTGCTATATTTTATTGATATTTTTGTGTTCTCTAAAGCTGTAAAATCAATAGATGTACAATATTGGCATAAAAATAGCACTTATTTGGTTGATAAGTTTATTTTCCTGTAAATCGGAAACCACACCCACGATCGATAGAACCAAAATGGCTCATATTCTGGGAGATTTGCATTGGATAGAGGCAAAAGTAAGCAGGTTTAATTTCCGAAATCAAGACTCTACAAAGGTGGCTTTCCGGGAATTGGAAAAAGAGGTCTATAAAAAGTACAATACAGATTCAGTTACATTTAATAAAAATTATGATTTGTATGCAAAAGATAAGGCCGTATTGATGGCAATCTATGCAGATGCTGAAAAATATTTGGAGCAGAAAAAAATAAAAAAGAAAAATGAGAAACCTGGTAATAATACCCACATACAACGAGATTGAAAACATTGAGGCAATAATCCGAAAGGTTTTTCATTTGTCTGAAATATTTCATGTTTTGATTGTTGATGACGGCTCTCCTGATGGGACGGCCGCCAAGGTTAAAGAGCTGATGGGTGAGTTTCCCAATATGCTGTTTATCGAAGAAAGAAAAGGAAAGCTGGGATTAGGTACTGCATATATTCATGGTTTTAAGTGGGCCTTGGAGCATAATTTTGATTATATATACGAAATGGATGCCGATTTTTCACACAATCCCGAAGATCTGGTAAGATTGTTTTATGCTTGTCGTGATGAAGGGAACGATGTTGCTATTGGTTCCAGATATATTAAAGGAGTGAATGTGGTCAACTGGCCAATGGGCAGAGTGCTGATGTCTTATTTCGCAGGAGTTTATGTCAGATTTATTACCCGTATGCCTATCATGGATCCAACTGGTGGATTTATCTGTTATTCCAGAGAAGTTTTACAAACTATCCCATTGAATAAAATTCGGTTTGTGGGTTATGCATTTCAGATCGAGATGAAGTTTAATGCCTATCTTTTTGGTTTTAAAATAAAGGAGGTCCCCATAATTTTCACCGATCGTACACTGGGACAATCAAAAATGTCTTCCAAAATATTTAAAGAGGCTGTTTTTGGTGTAGTTATGATGAAAATCTGGAGTTTTTTCAAAAGTTTTAAAAGATAGTTATATACCTCCTCATAATCAACATCTACGGAAATGCCATAGTTTTTGGTAATTTGACCTTTTTCGTCTTTTTCTTTTAAAATTTATTCCTAACTTTTCCTCACCCCATTGTATTTCGGTAATTTAGGGTTTTTAATTCAAACCCTTCATTATGCGAACTTTACTATTATTCTCTGGAATTTTGATAAACTTTTTGTCTTTTGGACAAGTAAATCTCGACTATTATTTACCTAATGATGTAACTTATTCAACTGAAATACCAACTCCAAAACAATATTTAGGTTACGAGGTTGGTGAACAACATGCCACTCCTTATGAGGTTTATGGTTATTTTCGTGAAGTTGCCAGACTTTCTGACCGGATAAAAATTGAGACTTATGCACGTAGTTTTGAAAACAGGGAATTGATTTTAGCTACCGTTAGCAATCCCGATAACCTCCAGAATATTGAAATCATCAAAAAAGAGCATCAGAAAATATCAGATCCAAGCCAGTCAAATCAATTGAAATTGGAGAAAATGCCTTTGGTGGTATGGATGGGATACTCTGTTCATGGCAATGAAGCGAGCGGTGTTAATTCTGCATTATTGTCAATTTATTATTTAGCCGCCGCTCAGGGTCCAAAAATTGACGAGCTGCTAAAAAACACTATAATTTTGGTGGATCCATGCATTAATCCTGACGGAGGAAATAGGTTCGCAACATGGGTCAATCAAAACAAAAGTAAAAACCTGGCATCTGATGCAAATAACCGTGAATTTAAAGAAACCTGGCCTGGTGGACGTTCAAATCACTATTGGTTTGACATGAACCGTGACTGGCTGTATCAGCAACTCCCTGAAAGCAAGGGTAGAATGATAAAATTTTACGATTGGCTACCCAATATCCTTACCGACCACCATGAAATGGGCAGTAATTCCACTTTTTTCTTTCAGCCGGGCATTCCTGAGAGAACACATCCTCTAACGCCGCTTAAAAACATAGAACTGACCTCCAAAATCGGGCAATATCATGCTGAAGGACTCGATAGTATTGGTTCTTACTATTATACTAAAGAAAACTATGATGATTTTTATTATGGAAAAGGTTCTACTTTGCCGGATGCCAACGGATCAATTGGTATTTTGTTTGAGCAGGCTTCTTCCCGTGGGCATTTGCAGCAAACTTCCAATGGCTTACTGAGTTTTCCTTTTACAATTCGAAATCAGTTTTCTGCAACACTTTCTACATTAAAAGCAGCCCAAAACATGAGAGTCGAGTTGCTGAATTATATGAAAGACTTTTATGCTGAAAAACCTACTGATGATATTAAGTCGTATGTGTTTGGAGGAAACGGCGATAAAGTAGCTGTTTTTGAAATGTTGAATGTATTGAGAAGGAATAAAATTGAAGTTTTTGTATTATCAAAAAGCGAAAACATTAACGGGCAGGCATTTAATGTTGAAAATTCTTATGTAGTTCCTGCCCATCAACCCCGCCACAGGCTCATAAAGTCTCTTTTTGAAAGAAGGACTTCATTTGCCGATAGTGCATTTTATGATATTTCATCCTGGACATTACCTCTATGTATGAATGTGCCTTTTGCCGAGTCCAAAATTGATATTGCTAAAGGCAAAAGCATTGATAAGCCAGTTTTTACTCCGGGAAAAGTAATAGGAAAAAGTAAGTATTCTTACGTTTTTGAGTGGTCGGGGTATTATGCTCCAAAAGTTGCCAATTATCTGGTAAGCAGGGGGTATAAGTTAAAATATGCCACCCTCCCATTCGAAGCGATGGTGGGCAATGAAAAGAGAAAATTTACATATGGGGCCATACAGGTTATCTGTGGGGGAAAAGATATTTCCGAGGAGTTGAATACTCTTGCAATACAAAATGGGATTGATTTCTTTGGAATCGAAAGCGGACTGACAGTTTCCGGGATTAACCTTGGAAGTGAAAAATTCAGAAATGTTGAAAAAATTAATCCTCTGATGATAGTAGGGGAGGGTGTTGATTACAACGATGCGGGTGAAATTTGGCATTTGCTGGACCAAAGAATGGACATCGTATTAAATATGGCGGATCTAAACCAGATTAATAGGTTGGACTTATCAAAATACTCTCATATTATCATCAATCAGGGGCGATACAACGAATTAAGTGAAGATAAAATCAAAAATTATTTGAACAGCGGAGGTACTGTAATTGCCCTTGGTGATGGTGCCGGTTGGATTTCTCAGAAAAAACTGGCCGCCATAAATCTAAAACCGGAAGCATCTGCGGACAGTAAATCAAAAAAACCATTTGATCAAAAATCGAATATCGAAGGTGCTTTGGTTACCAGCGGAGCTATAGTTGAAACTCAAATTGACATCTCTCATCCAATGGGTTATGGTTATACCCAGAAAACCCTTCCGATTTTTAAAGTCAACAATGTAGTATTTGATGACACCGGCAATCCTTTTAATACACCCTTGGTTTTTAGCCCTAAGCCATTGATTTCCGGATATATACATCAAAAAAATCAGGAGAGAATAAAGAACGCACCCGCTGTAATTGTTCAAAATGTTGGAGGAGGAAAAGTGGTCTGTATTTCAGATAACCCCAATTTCAGGGCTTTTTGGTATGGCACCAACAAGCTATTTCTAAATGCCCTTTTCTTTAACAATGGCATGGCAGGAGGAAGATTTGAAGAGGATTGATTTCTTTAAATTATCCTTTCGATTTTTGTTAATTTTGCAAAAAAATAATTTATGGAAATTTCAGAAAAAGAACTGCGTGACTTTATTAAAAATGCATTGCATGAGGATGTGAGGGATGGGGATCACACTTCGGCATCTACTATTCCGGCAAATGCAACAGGAAAAGCAAAGTTGTTGGTAAAAGACGATGGAATTATAGCCGGAGTAGAGCTTGCCCAATTGATATTTGACGAAGTTGATTCCGATTTGAAAGTAGAAATACTTATTAATGATGGTGAAGAAATTAAAAAAGGAGATATTGTTTTATATGTTTCCGGTCGCGACCGTTCTATTCTTACTGCTGAAAGATTGGTGCTAAATTGTATGCAACGCATGAGTGGCATTGCAACCGTGACCCATGATATGGTCGATAAACTAAAGGGTACTCGTTGCAAAGTGTTAGACACCAGAAAAACTACTCCGGGTTTTAGGTTACTCGAAAAGTGGGCAGTAAAAATTGGAGGAGGAGTAAACCATCGTTTCGGACTTTTCGATATGATTTTAATCAAAGACAATCATGTAGATTATGCCGGCGGGGTAAAAAATGCACTTTTTGCTGCACAGAAATACCTGAAAGACAAAAATCTTGAATTGCCTATAGAAATTGAAGTTCGAAATCTGGACGAATTGGCTGAAGTTCTCGAAATTGGTGGCGTAATCAGGATTATGTTGGATAATTTTTCATTCGATAACATAAGTGCTGCTCTCAAAATGATTGACGGAAGATTTCCAGTTGAGGCATCAGGAGGAATCAATCCTGATACCATTAGACAATACGCCGAAACCGGTGTAGATTATGTGTCGATGGGTTATCTTACGCATTCTGTAAAAAGTCTTGATTTAAGTTTAAAAGCAGTTAAATAAATTATTTTTTGTAAGCACAGATTGCTTTTACCACAAAAGTAAGAATGAAGAAAGATATCGAATTCCCCGAAAATGCCGTGTTGGAAATGGCAATAGCCCCAACAGAATTTGAGCAATGGGATGTATTTTTGATAAACAATGGAGACCGGGCGGTCAAAAACGTCTTGGCAGCAACCAGTGGGTATGGTTTTGATAATAATGGAGAAAAAATTTTAACCAGCACTTTACGACATTTTTTTGATGAGATTGATGCTAATTCAGTTCAGGTTGTTGAAAAAATAGACCCCTCCGTTTTTGGTTTACATAATGAGTATTGGATCAGTTATTGGATTGATGGTAAACTCTTTGACCGCAGGTTTGTTTTTGTACCCGAAAGCATCACTTCTCAGAATTGCATTTTTGTAAAGGCAATCGGAAAAGAAGCGGTACTGCACGCTTGAAGAATTATAAATCATTGATTTATTGAGTGGTATAGTTTTTGTGTTGTATTGAAAAAAATCTATAATATGAAAATTTTCAATTCCCTGTTTATCATAATTTTAGCTGTTTTCTTTTTTGGCTGTGAGTCCGAGAATGTTGAGTTGAACCAGATTCTTGGAGACTGGCAGCTAAAATCTACCTCGGTAGATATTGATATTCAAGCAGAAAACCCCGTAAAGTTTGATTTAGATTTGTCAGAATACCAATACATTTTGAGCTTTAAAAATGATGGTACTTATACAGTGAAAATAGATAAAGGTGCAATTGACAAACTCAAGCAGTTAAATGTTGAAATAGCAAATTACTCACTTACATCCTCGGGTACATATGCCATTAACGATGGTGTCTTTTCTGTTAATTCAAAAGATACCAATAATAAAACCCAGAAAACAAAATTTAAAATTGCATTTACAGGTAATGAATCTTTTCAGATAGAAATGGATAAGGCAATGTATCTGGAGCTGATAGAAGTCGAACTGGAATCTCAAAAGTCACTTTTGGCTTCATTTGGGGTTACAGTAGATCAAGTTATGGAACAAATGGCGACTGATATCAAAAAATTTCAATACAAGTCTGTCTTCATAAAAATGAAATAAGAAATTTTGGTATAAAAAAATGGGATGAATTTTCAAAAACTCATCCCATTTTTTATTCTAATTCTTTAATAATTAATTCCCTATCATCAACGATTCTCTTCTTCTCATTTTACCGGCAGGAATACCAAACATCATTTTAAACCTGCGGCAGAAATAGGCGGTGTCTTTGTATCCTACTTCTCCACCTATTGCTCTGATACTTTTTTTCGAAGTACGAAGCAGATTTACGGCTTCTTCCATTCTTTGATACTCTATATAATCCTGAGGATTGATGCCTGTAAGCATTTTAAAATATTGCCCCACATAATCTTCAGAAACGTTGGCAACATTAGCAAGTTGTTTATTTGATAAGTCTCCTGAAATGTTGTTTTTGATATATGTAAAGATGTCTATCAATCTTGGATCTTTGAAGTAGGTGCTATTGGTTGCCAATTGCTCCACAAACATCCTGTTTCTAAGGATATATCTTATGACTTCTATAACTGCCTCTTCAGTTTTATTGGCGATTACACGACCTCTACCGGCTTCATCGGTAAAATCTTCAATTAAAATATCTTTGATGAGTGATGCCAGCTTGGAGTCTTTGTAAATAAAGAAAGGAGGAATATCAAGCGAAGTGAAGAAGTTGACGGAGTCAAAAACTTTAGCTTCAAATGCGATTAGCCCAAAAGAGTTTTTTACGATTCCAATCTCCGAAGGATCGGTCATGGCTTCAAAATAGTGTTCTCTTTTGGTCATAAATTCCTCATAGGTGATGGGTTTAGGCTCCCCTGCACCGTAGGTAATAGTAGCAGCTTTTCCTCCGGGAATGAATAGGATGTCACCGGGTTCTATTTTGCCTTCCACACCTTCTATCTGAACCTCACCGTTATACAATACCAAAAGCGTATTTTCTACATCGTAAAAGTTCTTGATTCTGATAGGTTGCAGAATATTAATATGGCGTGCTTTTCCAAACTTTACGCCGAGTGATTCAATGATTTTATTATAGTCTTCCATTTCAAGGATTTTTATTGGTTTTGGCTTTAATAATCAACAATAAAGCCTATTCCCTAATTTTCAAAACATAGTTTGTACAAAACTAATAATTATTATCTAAGTATCAAACACTAGTCTAACTAAAAACTGTTCAATAAATTATATATTTCTTAGATTTTTTCTCTTTTTTTCTAAAAATTGTTCAAATTTCAACATTTAAAATTTGTGAAAAAAATCTTGTGTAAAACATAGAAACAAAAAAAGAGCCAATCAGGCTCTCTTTTAAAAATTACTGCTTTTTTTAGATTATTTCAGTATTTCCCTTGCGATGACAAGCTTTTGAATCTCGGAAGTTCCTTCATAAATCTGAGTGATTTTTGCATCACGCATCATTCGTTCTACATGAAACTCCCTGACGTACCCGTAGCCACCGTGTATTTGTACTGCCTCGGTGGTAACCCACATTGCAACTTCAGAAGCATAAAGTTTTGCCATAGCGGCTGATTCTACATAGTCAAGCCCCTGGTCTTTGTCACAAGCTGCTTTATAAACCAGCAATCTGGCGGCCTGGATTTTAGTGTGCATTTCAGCTAGTTTAAACTGAATGGCCTGATGGTCAGAGATTGGCCTTCCAAATGTTTTCCTTTCTTTGGAATATTTTACGGCTAGTTCATAAGCTCCGGCAGCAATTCCGAGAGCCTGTGCCGCGATACCTATTCTACCTCCATTCAATGTTTTCATGGCAAACTTAAATCCAAAACCGTCTTCCCCAATTCGTTGATTTTTGGCAACTTTTGCATCATTAAACATCAAAGAATGCGTGTCTGAGGCTCTGATACCCATTTTATCTTCTTTTTTGCCGATCTCAAAGCCTTCAGTTCCTTTTTCTACAATCAGACAATTGATCCCCTTATGTTTTAATTCGGGATGTGTTTGAGCGATAACCAAACAAATATCTGAGCTATTTCCATTAGTAATCCAGTTTTTGGTACCATTTAAAAGATAATAATCTCCCTTGTCTTCGGCTAATGTATGTTGAGAAGTAGCATCAGAACCGGCCTCTGGCTCAGAAAGACAAAAAGCCCCAAGTTTTTGGCCACTTGCCAAAGGGATAAGATATTTTTGTTTCTGCTCCTCAGTGCCATATCTTAACAGGCCATAGCACACCAGCGAGTTGTTAACGGACATAATAACACCCGCAGAAGCGTCAACTTTACTGATTTCTTCCATGGCAAGTACATAGCTGAGTGTGTCCATGCCACTTCCTCCATATTCTGTAGGTACCATCATGCCCATGAAACCCATTTCGGCCATTTTTTTGACCAAATCTTTCGAAAATTTTGAAGCAATGTCACGATCTATCACACCTGGAAGTAATTCGTTTTGAGCAAAATCTCTGGCAGCTTCTTTTACTGCCAAGTGCTCCTCAGTAAGCTGAATTGAAGGTAATATCTGATTTTCCATTGATGATTGAAGTTTTTTCCAAAGTTATAGAAAATCAAAAAGGTATGCAAGCATACCTTTTTTCAATAATTTCAAAATTTAGAATGTAAACAATTATCCAAACAAAAAACTCAGATAGACACAGATACAAAGTATCTGGAAAAAGGAGAGTCCGAAGCTTTCACTTTCCAATCTTTCTTTAGTCTGAAAATTGTATCTATCTGATGGTTAAGAACATATGTGTTAGCAGATATGGTCTTTAAATCAATAAATTTTTTGATTTGAAATACTGGTAAATAATTGATTTCCTCTCCTGAAAAATAAGGAACCGAACGGTCGAAAAAGTCAATTCCGGTTTCTGATAAAATTTGTTTCAGCCATCGGGTTGAAGTATCAATTGAGCAACCTGAAACTTCGTCAAAACCGTTAGCAGCAGCAATGACCAATATGCGGTTATGAAAGAATTTAAAAGAACCGGTTACGGGTTTACCATGTGACTCCCAGCTTTCAACGGCATTTTTTAGAAAAACACTTAAGGATTCTAATTCAGGCTCCGATAGTTCCCGTTGTGCCTGATATATCCAAATTCTGGAGGTTTCATGTAATTGCTCAAATTCTAAAAACATATTCTTCTTGATTTTTGACTAAAATGCACATATAGTGAATAATAACCGTTTTCGTTTTTCTTAAGAGTATTCAGGTTTTAAACATAGTTGATATAAAAATGATTCTAAAACTTGTCTTAAAAAATGCAGGAAGTAAAGGTTATTTTCTATTTCCCGAAATGATTTTCTACTTTTGCGACATAATTTACAAAAACCGGAATTTAGATGGAAAAACATACCCTGAAACTCAAAAAACCTTTGGCTTTTATTGATTTGGAAACCACAGGAATTAATATTTCCAAAGACCGGATTGTTGAGATTTCGATTGCCAAGGCTAATATTGATGGAACAGTGGAAGTAAAAACCAAGCGAATCAATCCTACTATTCCGATTCCGTTGGAGTCAAGTTTGATTCACGGAATTTATGACGAAGACGTTAAAGATGAGCCCACTTTTAAACAATTAGCCAAATCACTTTCGCAATTTTTAGATGGTTGTGATCTTGCCGGCTTTAATTCCAACAGATTTGATATTCCGATGTTGGTTGAGGAGTTTTTGAGAATAGATACGGGTATTTTTGAAATAAAAAATCGAAAATTTGTGGATGCTCAGAGGATTTTCCATTTGATGGAACCTCGTACATTAGGTGCTGCTTATAAATTTTATTGTAAAAAATCTCTTGAAAATGCCCATAGTGCCGAAGCCGATACTTTAGCAACGCTTGAAGTTGTATGTGCTCAGGTAGAAATGTATCAGGGGGTAAAATTAAAAAATGAAAAAGGTGAAGAATACGAGCCGGTACAAAATGACGTGGCGGTATTGCACCAGCTTACTTCCAACAATCTTGTTGATTTCGCTCAGAGAATGATTTTAAACTCAAAAGGCGAAGTGGTTTTTAATTTTGGGAAAAATACAGGCAAAAAAGTGACCGAGGTGCTTACCAAAGAACCGCAATATTATGATTGGATTATCAACAATGATTTTCCCTTAGATACAAAAAGGAAGCTTACTGAAATTAAACTTGGCATGAAAAAATAACATTTTAGACCAATTACTGGTTCTAAGTATTAATTTTGCAACAATTTTTATTAAACGCCCTTTTAAAATGATTGAGAATAGTATCGAAAAGATACCTGATGTGTTTTTGCAGGTTCCGATGGTGAACTTTATTCTTCTGGCTACCATATTATTTTTAATTGGTGTTTTTGGTGTAATTATCAGACGAAATGCGATTATCATCTTTATGTCTATAGAGTTGATGCTCAATGCGGTAAACTTGCTTTTGGTTACATTTTCTTCTTATAATTCCGACATTAATGGTCAGATTTTCGTCTTTTTTATAATGGCTGTTGCAGCCGCGGAAGTGGCCGTAGGTCTTGCGATTATTGTGATGATTTTTAGAAATATTAAAACCATCGACACCAGTCTTTTAAATAAGTTACGAGATTAAATTCAAATATTATTTATGGCAGTTTTTGCTTTAATTCCTTTAATCCCATTAATAGGATTTTTAATAAATGGTTTAGGATTTAAAAATATTCCCAAATCAGCGATTCCAATTGTAGCCGTAGGAGCTCCATTGTTATCTTTTGTGCTGGTAATTTACACTTTTCTAAATTTTGATTCTTCTCAACCTCAAGTTGTACAATTTTTTGAATGGATTACTGTAAGTGATTTTAAGGTAGATTTTTCATTTCAGATCGATCAGCTTAGTTTGGTCATGCTGCTTTTTATAACGGGAGTGGGGACCTTAATTCACATATATTCAATTGGATACATGGTTCACGACGAAGGTTATGGCAAATTCATGTCATATCTGAATTTGTTCCTCTTTTCAATGATTATTTTGGTGATTGGAGGCAATTACCTTTTGATGTTTATCGGTTGGGAAGGGGTAGGCTTGTGTTCGTATCTTTTGATAGGTTTTTGGAATCAAAATGAAAACTATTCCAATGCTGCTCGTAAGGCATTTATAATGAACAGGATAGGTGATTTGGGTTTTTTAGTTGGAATATTTTTAATTATTCAAAATTTCGGAACGCTGGAATTTACACAAGTTTTCAGTCAGGCGGGGAAATTCCAGTCCGGAGATACAGTCATATTAGCGATAACACTTTCACTATTTATTGGTGCCATGGGGAAATCAGCACAGATTCCTCTGTTTACCTGGCTTCCTGACGCGATGGCTGGCCCAACACCGGTTTCTGCCCTTATACATGCTGCTACAATGGTGACTTCCGGCATTTATATGGTCGTAAGGTCAAATGTATTATATTCTTTATCTCCCTTTACGCTTGAATTCATTGGTTGGATAGGTCTTGCAACAGCACTTTTGGGAGCAACCATTGGTTTGTTTCAAAATGATATCAAAAAAGTTTTGGCTTATTCTACAGTGAGCCAGTTGGGTTATATGTTTATCGCCATTGGCGTAATGGCTTACAGTTCGGGTTTGTTTCATGTTATCACCCATGCATTTTTTAAAGCATTGCTTTTTCTTGGAGCGGGTAGTGTGATACATGCGATGGGTGGTGAGCAAGATATCAGAAAAATGGGCGGTTTGTGGTCTAAAATTAAAATTACGGCCATTACATTCCTTATTGGTACCATTGCCATCAGCGGATTTCCTCCCTTTGCCGGATTCTTTTCAAAAGATGAAATTCTGGCACATGTTTTTGAACACAATAAAATTATGTGGGCATTGGCCGTTTTGGGGTCACTTATGACTTCTTTTTATATGTTCAGACTTTTCTTTGTAACCTTTAAGGGTCAATTTAGGGGCACTTCTGAGCAAGAACACCATTTGCATGAGTCACCCGGCTCAATGACTCTCCCCTTGATTGTACTTGCTGTATTATCAGCGATTGGGGGATTTATTGGAATGCCTGAAGTTTTTCATTTCCCACATTTACTTAATTCCTACCTGGCACCAATCTTTGAGGGCAGCAAGGCCTTAGTTCCCAATTTTGGAGAAGTTGCTATTTCTCATTCTACAGAATGGATTTTGATGGTTGTATCTGTTGGGGTAGCTATTGTCGGGCTGTTTTCTGCATATTTTATTTTTGGAAAAAATGGATCAGTGCCGGAATCTGACATGGAGATATCAGGTATCAAGAAGGTGGTTTACCATAAATATTACATAGACGAGCTTTACAATTCTGTTTTCGTGAAGCCAATCGAGAAAATCTCCACGTTTTTGGGTTCAGTATTTGACAGTAAAATCATAGACGGAATTGTAAACTCCATAGGAAACATCGTAGTTTTAATAAGTGAAAAAATCAGAGTTATTCAGGTGGGTACAACCAGAATCTATGTTTTGTTTATGACATTGGGGATAATTTTAATCCTGAGCCTGGGGCTTATTCCTCAGATTTTAGATTCCATGAAAGTTGTATTTAAATAAACTAAAATCTTTATGTTGACACTTTTATTGTTTTTGATACCATTGATTGGAGGTTTATTGATATTAAACCTAAAGTCTCAGAAATCGGCAGGGATGTTTTCTGTTTTGGTATCAGTTTTACAAATTTTGCTGTTTGCTTATATTCTGATCAATTTTGATAATCCTGACTTTCAATCAAATTTAAACTTTGACCACAAATGGTTGGCCGACTTTGACATTAGATTTCATTTAGGTTTTGATGGTCTTTCTTTATTAATGGTTGGCCTCACGGTTTTTATTTCTGCAATTGTATTGTATTTTACATCTACCATGAATTATGGAAAACTTTCAATGTTTTCTGCCTTGATTCTATTTACTGAGAGTGCTTTGCTGGGACTATTTCTTGCCAAAGATATTTTTGTTTTTTATTTCTTTTTTGAACTGGCACTGATTCCGGTATATTTTATGGCCAATATTTGGGGGGGTAAAAATGCTTCCGCAAATACTTTTAAGATGTTTATATATACTGTTTTTGGGAGTCTTTTTATGCTGATTGGTTTTGTGTTTTTGTATATGAGGGGTCAATCAGCAGATATTAATACACTCAAAGAAACAGTGGCATTGCTTCCTGATGGTCTGAAAACTTTTTTGTTTTGGGGTTTTCTTTTGGCTTTTGCTATCAAAATGCCGATTTTTCCGGTGCATACATGGCAACCCGCCGTTTATACCGAAAGCCCTACCCCTGTGAGTATGCTGCTGTCAGGATTACTTTCCAAAATGGGTGTTTATGGGTTAATCAGAATTTTGATACCATTTGGTTATACCGGAGTTAAGGAATTTGGGATAATTGTAATAGTATTGGGAATTATCGGACTTATTTATGGGTCAATAATCGCAATAAACCAAAAAGAAATTAAAAAAATCATAGCATATTCCTCTTTTGCACACATGGGTTTGATGGCGGCAGGAGTCTTGACAATGTCAACCGCAGGCATTCAGGGAGCTATTTTCCAAATGATTGCACACGGAATTAACGTGGTAGGTCTTTTTTATATCAGTAAAATTATATATGAAAAAACGCAAAGCCGTGAATTAAGTGGTATGGGTGGTTTGGCAAAAAATGCCCCAAAGCTTGCTGTTATATTTATGATTATTCTGTTGGGGAGTATTGCCTTACCACTGACCAATGGTTTCATTGGGGAGTTTTTGCTTTTAAAATCAGTTTTTGACTATTTGCCTTTTCTGGGGATAGTGGCTGGGTTAAGCATAATTTTTGGTGCTGTTTATATGCTGAGGGTTTACCAAAAATCTATGTTTGAATATCCCGGTTTTGACGAACTAAAAGACATTGAAAACAAACATTTATGGGTTCTGGTGACTTTAGCATTAATGATTTTGATTATGGGAATTATGCCAAATACCATCTTGGAAATTAGTCAATCATTCACTGAAAATCTAATTCAATTAAAATAATTTCCGGTTTTTGTAAAGAAAAATATTAGTATGTATCCAATTATTACATTATCCATAACCGGTCTTTTGACACTGTTTTTGGGACTTAACTCAAACCGCAAGGCATTATTACCTTTTTCCATTTTTGGTTTATTAATAGCTGTGGCAAGCAATTTTTTAGACTGGAATAAACCAGGCTTATATTTTAATGATATGCTGGCCATAGACAACCTTGTTTTGGTTGTACAGACCATACTGCTTTTTTCTGCACTTCTCATTGTTGGAATCAGTGATGGGCAATTCGATGAGCATGCAAGCCCTGCTGAATATTATGCTTTGATTCAATTTACTGTAATTGGGGCATTGATTATGGTGTCATTTAAAAGCTTTATCATGCTTTTTGTGGGTCTTGAGATTCTTTCGGTAGGTTTATATATTCTGGCAGGGGTTGATAAAAGAAATCTCAGAGGAAATGAATCAGCGTTGAAGTATTTTCTGATGGGTTCCTTTGCAACCGGGATTTTGCTTTTTGGTATTGCAATGTATTATGGAGCAACAGGCTCATTTGATATCGATGGAGGCTTAAGTATGGCAGGAAGATTACCAGAGGGTAAAATTTTCTTTTATATAGGTATTTCATTTATTCTGGTAGGAATGCTTTTCAAAATTTCGGCTGTTCCTTTCCATTTCTGGACAGCGGATGTTTATCAGGGTTCTCCGACCATTTTTACGGGGTATATGGCAACTATAGTAAAAACGGCCGGCATTTTTGCAATTCTTAAACTAACATTGAGTACTTTCTCCGGAGAATACCCTTTCTGGTCAAAAATATTAATGGTAGTAATAGTTTTGAGCCTGATGGTAGGAAACATCGCAGCCGTATATCAAAGCAATGTGAAGCGGATGCTCGCGTTCTCCAGTATCTCACAAGCTGGGTTTATGTTGTTAAGTCTTCTTGGGCTCAATTCGCTCAGTTATGGAAATCTGGCTTATTATTCATTGAGTTATGCTTTGGCAACTGTTGGCTCTTTTGGAGTGTTATTAATATTATCCAACCAGGTATTGGAAAATGGACGCCCTAAAGAAGACTTTGAGGTCTTTAATGGATTAATGAAAAGGCAACCCGCTTTGGCAATTGTTTTAATAGTTTCTATGATTTCATTGTCCGGAATTCCGCTAACGTCCGGTTTCTGGAGTAAGTTTTTTGTTCTGAATGATGCAGCGGGTAGAGGTTATGTTTGGTTGCTTGTATTTGGAGTGATAATGTCGGCGGTTTCATTATATTTTTACTTTAAGCCTGTCAGAGCCGTATTTAAAGAGCCAAACCCCGGTCATGAGCATATTGAATTAAGGAAATTGCCTAAACTTTTATTACTGGCAACTGCGATTTTGACGGTGATACTTGGTATAGCTCCTAATATTTTCAGAGGCCTATTTTAAGAAAAATTTAAACTAAATGCAGTTAAATCTTTGATAAAGTCTTTTAAAAATTGCATTATATTTATTTTTTATATAAAATATGAAATAAATTTAAGTATAATTTTAAGAATTTTTTAAGAATATTTGCACTGATTCTTAAAACCTACTTAAATTTGCAATGTCTTATAACAATAAACAATCTAATAGAAATGAAAAAAGTATTTGGAATTTTGTTCGTTGCTGGTATGGTAGCTTTTGCTTCTTGTACTTCTGCTACTGAGGCTACTGAAGAAGCTGCTGCTGTTGTTGATTCAGCTGCTGCTACTGTTGATTCAGCTGCTGCTACTGTTGATTCAGCTGCTACTGCAGTTGTTGATTCAGTTGCAAAATAATTTAGCGAGCAACAAAGAAATTAAGCCTTATCTTTACGGTAAGGCTTTTTTTTTATTTTAATTTATGCTAGATCGTAGTATCGCTCCCTATTCTTCTTCTATTTCAAGTATTCAGTTGCCATCTTTATCATCGGTTTCTTTGACAAATGGCATAAAAATTCACCATTTAATAAACCCTAGTTTACAGGTATTCAGGCTCGAAATTATTTTTTCTGCCGGTTCATATTTTGGAGAAAAATTTGGACAATCTTTTTTTGTGTCCAAAACCTTAAATCTGGGAACCAGTAAAAAATCAGCCAAAGAAGTTGCTGAGGAGTTTGAAAAACTTGGTGGATTTCTAGAAATTAGTCAGAATCTGGAAAGGTTAAATATCACACTTCATGGCTTGTCGGCATTCTTTAAAGAACAGGTTGATAATCTGCTAGAAATAATTGCGGGTCCAACATTTCCTGAAGATGAGCTAAAAGTTCAAAAAAACATTTCGAAACAAAGCCTGATGGTAAACCTTGAAAAGACTTCGTTTGAGGCTAACCGCATTTTTCGCTCCGGATTGTATGGAGATCATGTGTTTGGAAAATCGCTTGGTTTTGAGGATATAGATGAAATAGAAAGAAATGATTTGATTAGTTTCTTTGAAAAGAACATCAGGAATTCAGGATTCGAAGTATTTATTTCAGGAAATTTCACCGAAGCAGATATCGAATATGTTTCTGGGCAACTAAAATGTTTTAACATAATTCCGCGAACCAAAGAAGTTGTTACTCCCGGAGTTTTCCAAAAGTTTAAAGATCGGATAGAGAAAGAAGGCAATATTCAATGTTCATTGAGGCTGGGTAAAAGAATGATAAACCGAAAGCACCCGGATTTTTATAAGTTTATGGTCACCAATACAATCCTTGGGGGGTATTTTGGTAGCCGTTTGATGAAGAATATCAGAGAAGAGAAAGGTTTAACATATGGAATTTCTTCGGTTTTGACTCCGATGGGAGCAGATGGTATCTGGAATATTGGGGCTGATGTCAATAAAGATAATCTGGATTTGGCAGAGATTGAAATTGAAAAAGAAATAGCAAATCTAAAAGAAAAGGGAACAAATGCCAACGAATTGAATTTGGTCAAAAGTTATATTAACGGCTCGATTCTAAATAGTATGAATACTGTTTTTGAGGCTATGGATAAACATAAAGCATTGATTTTTGAAGGTCTTCCTATTGGTTTTTATGATGATTTGATAGATAAAATATTAGAAGTCAAAGAAAAAGATGTGCTGGAAATTGCAAACAAGTACTTTGATGATTACTCGATTGTAATTGTTGGTTAAATATGGGAAGAATTCTGGCTCTTGATTTAGGTAAAAAACGCACCGGGTTGGCTGTGACAGATCCGTTGAAGATAATAGCCACCGCTTTGGATTACGTCGAAACAGGAGGACTTATGGCCTATCTGGAGCAATATTGTGGCAAAGAGTCAGTTGAAAAAATTGTGCTGGGCTATCCCACTGATCTAAAATCAAGAGAAACAGATGCGACACAATTTGTAAAGGACTTCTTTGAAAAGCTAAAACTCAAGTTTCCAGACATTCCCGTTATCCTTCATGACGAAAGATTTACGTCAAAAATGGCCCTTCAAAGTATGATTGATTCCGGTCATACAAAAAAACAACGAAGGGAGAAGGGCAATATTGATAAAATAAGTGCAGTGATTCTCTTAAATTCTTATTTGCAATAATCAGCTTATTTGAAAATAATATTTTCTGCTTTTAAAAAATCTTAATAGCTGATTAGTTGTGTATTTTAATACCAAGGGAATCTAATTTGGCTTTGTTGTTTGTAAATGTGATTGAAACAAAAAAAAACCGCCTTTTGAGCGGTCTTTTATTTTAGAAAGAGCATTCTTTGTAAGTCGGAACCCTTAAGAACCACACATAACACAACCTTCAGGATCATCCAATGAACACTGCATAGCGGCGTATTTCTGTTCTTCTTCGCTCATCTGAAATGAAGCGGCGGCTTTTGCTTTAGCCTCGTTTTCTTTTGCATAAGTGTTGTAATCCAATGGTTTTTCTTCCATTTTCTCAACAACTGGTGTGGTTTCGGCGATAGCCTGGCGGTCCACAGTAAACTTAACGGCGTCAACGGCAGCTTTAGTACGTAGATAGTACATTCCGGTTTTGAGTCCGGCCTTCCATGAATAAAAATGCATAGAAGTAAGTTTTGCAAAGTTGGGATCCATCATGAAGATATTAAGCGACTGACTTTGGCAAATAAATGCACCACGGTCAGCTGACATATCAATAAGTGTTTTTTGCTTAATCTCCCAGGCAGTTTTATAGAGTTCTTTTAAATTATCCGGAATTTCATTTATATTTTGTACAGACCCATTGGCAGCGATGAGTTTGTTTTTCATCGTGTCATTCCACATTCCAATTTTTACCAGGTCACGAAGTAAGTGTTTGTTTACCACTACAAACTCACCTGACAATACTCTACGGGTATAAATATTAGATGTATATGGCTCAAAACATTCGTTGTTTCCAAGAATCTGACTGGTAGAGGCGGTCGGCATTGGAGCGAGTAATAATGAGTTTCTTACCCCATTTTTAACTACTTTCTTCCTTAGTTCTTCCCAATTCCAGAGTCCTGAATCGGGCGTAACGCCCCACATATCAAATTGGAAGATACCCTGAGAAATTGGAGAACCCGCCCAGGTTTCATAAGGACCTTCCTCTATAGCCAACTCCATCGAGGTTTCCATAGCAGCGAAATAGATTGTCTCAAAAATATCACGATTGAGTTTTTGAGCCGGTTCACTATCAAATGGAAACTTCATCATGATAAATGCATCGGCCAATCCCTGGATACCGATCCCAATCGGTCTGTGACGTTTATTGCTTTTTTCTGCTTCCGGTACAGGATAATAATTGATATCAATTACTCTGTTGAGGTTTCTGGTAATGACTTTTGTGATTTCGTATAATTTTTGGAAATCAAAACCAAGCTCCCCTTCACCTTCTGGATTTTTTACAAATTTGGGTAGGGCAATAGATGCCAGATTACATACAGCTACTTCATCTGGTGAGGTATATTCCAGAATTTCGGTACAAAGGTTTGAAGACTTTATCGTACCCAAATTTTTCTGGTTAGATTTTTTATTTGCTGAATCTTTGAAAAGTATATAAGGTGTGCCTGTTTCTACCTGTGATTCAAGTATTTGGAACCAAAGCTCCTGTGCCTGGATGGTTTTACGAGCTTTTCCTTCAGATTCGTATTTTTCATAAAGTCTTTCAAAATCATCACCGTAGGTGTCTGCGAGACCCGGACATTCATGTGGGCAGAATAACGACCAGGATTGATTGGCCTCCACTCTTTTCATAAAAAGGTCAGGAATCCACATAGCATAGAATAAATCCCTGGCTCTGAGTTCTTCTTTACCATGGTTCCGTTTTAGGTCAAGAAACTCAAAAACATCGGCATGCCATGGCTCAAGATATATCGCAAAAGACCCTTTTCTTTTTCCGCCTCCCTGATCTACGTATCTGGCAGTATCATTAAATACTCTCAACATAGGCACTATACCGTTTGAAGTACCATTTGTGCCTTTTATGTAGCTACCGGTAGCTCTTACATTGTGAATCGATAGACCGATTCCACCTGCAGATTGTGATATTTTTGCGGTTTGTTTTAGTGTATCATAAATCCCCTCAATGCTGTCGTCTTTCATAGTTAAAAGAAAACAGGAGGACAACTGAGGTTTCGGTGTACCTGCATTAAACAGGGTTGGTGTGGCATGTGTAAACCACCTTTCAGAAAGCAGATTGTACGTTTCGATGGCTTTTTCTATATTTTCGCCATGTATACCCACCGATACACGCATAAGCATGTGCTGGGGACGTTCTACAATTTTACCGTTTAATTTCATCAGATACGATTTTTCCAAAGTTTTATATCCGAAATAATCATAACCAAAATCACGGTCGTAGATAATTGAAGAGTCTAGCAAGGCGGCATTTTCTTTAATTACCTTCCAGGTTTCTTTTGAAATCAGTGATGCATTTTCACCGGTTTTTGGGTCGGTGTACTGATACATCTGTTTCATGGTACCCGAAAAAGACTTTTGGGTATTTTTATGCAAATTTGAAATTGCGATACGAGCGGCCAGAGTTGCGTAGTCGGGGTGTTTTGTAGTCATTGAGGCTGCTGTTTCGGCGGCAAGGTTGTCTAATTCGGAGGTGGTTACTCCATCGTAGATACCAGAAACGACCTTCATTGCAACTTCGACGGGTTGTACAAAAACGGGGTCAAGACCATAGCAAAGTCTTTCGATTCTGGCGGTTACTTTGTCAAATTTAACAGACTCTCTTCTTCCGTCTCTTTTAATAACGTACATAGTAGTAGCGAAAAATTAATGGGTAATGTTTTTAAAAATAAATAGTATTTTAGAATAATTCAATCTTTCAAAACTAGGTCAAAAAATGGACAAAAAAAATCTCTTTTTCATTTGGAAAAGAGAAATATCCAAATGTTATAAAACAGACAAAAATTATTGTGTCTTATTATCAATTATTTGCAAAAATAGATTCCTTAAAAAGTGCTATTTTTAAAGTTATCCACATTCGTTTTGCGAAATTTATTAATATTTTAAAATTTTAACGAAGTTTTTACTTTTTGGTATCAGTTAAGGCAAAAGTATAATTTTTTTTCAACTTAAAAAAATTAAAGTTTCAGTTTTCCACATTTAATGGTCTCATTATTAATCGCTACATTCCATTATCAACAAATCCCCAGACCGATACGAAATTTCCACAATTCCGTCAAAAAGGGCTTCATTGCTATTGCCATTGCGTATTCCGAGAATTAATTCTTCATTTTTTAGCTCAAATTTCAGATTGGATGTGGATAAGTGACTAACCCGGGAAATCGGTATTAAAGAGATGGGGGTTTCGGCTTTAAACCACTTTCTGAATACAGCCGGAAGGGCACCGATTGGGTATATGGTAGAGTAGTCGTCAAGAATAGTAAGTTTTATGGTTTTCAGGTATTTTGGAAGTATGGAAATATTGGCAAATGTATGGTCCGCCCGACGCCCTGTTGCCCAAACGATATTGGCAGCAGGGAAACCTCTTTCGATCAAAAAATCTATGGCTTTTTCAAGGTCAGTTTTATCTTGATCGGGGGTGTGAATTACTTCTATCGGAAATTGTATTTTTCCCAGATACTCTTTCTGAAAATCTATCCTGTCAAAGTCTCCAAGTATAACATCGATTTTAATTCCAAGATTTTGTACTCTTTCATAGGCTCCATCGAGGACCACCACAAAAGGACTCCATTCAAGAAGCTGGTTCAAAAGCTCGGTTGAGCAGGCTTCACCGTTGGCAATTATCAATGCCGGTTCTTGTTTTTCTCTTACGATATGATGCGACGACATATTATAAAAAAGCCTAATCGGGGAAGATTAGGCTTGATTTTTATTTTTTCTCTTCTGTTTTTTCTTCTTCCTTTGGTGCCTCAAACGCTTCCGGTAAATATTGGCTGAGAATATTATACCAATTGATTATTTTTTTCACATCTGTGGCATACACTCTTTCTTTATCAAAGTCAGGCATTACTTTTCCCATAAAGTCAAACAGGGTATTGTTGCTAGCCTCTTTGGGATTGATGTCTATTCCATCTTTATAATTCTCTCTGATGCTCATAAAGATTTCAGAAAGTGGCGTCGATTTATTGATATCTTCAGTGTAAACCGATATTTCTTTCAAAACCGAAACTTTTGAATTGGCATTGATCATTTCTTTTTTCTTCAATGCATCGAGTGATTCGACTATAACGCCGCCACGCCCAGGTTTTAAAATTCTGAACAGACCAGGTTTTCCTGAGATATTAGCTACTTCCTGTAATAATTCCATGTATTATTTTTAAATTCAATTTTATAAAAACGATGCAATTTAAAGAAAATTGACCACTCAAAAAACCGAAATTAAATATCACCGGGCTGTGGTCTTAAAATAATTTCTTCCAAGGTAGCATTAGGAGAAAGGCTAAATGCTGCCCATAAGGCTTCTGCAATGTCTTTTCCACTCATAAATCTGCTTTCTGGCAGGTCAACTCCTGCCCAGCTGTCTGTCAGAGTAGCTCCCGGTAAAATTGAGGTAACCCTTACGTGGCTGGTTTTGAGTTCCTCTCTAAGGCTTTTGCCCAAACCCATCATCGCAAATTTTGAAATGGAATAGGAACCACTTGATGGGTAGGCTTCAATTCCAGCTATAGATGAAATATTAAAAACATGTGCTATAGGCAGATTTTTCATGGCCGGCACCAGTGCTTTTGACAAATAATATGCACTCATAAGATTGGTTGAAAGCATATTTTCAAGATTTTCATCGGGTTCTTCCAAAATTTTACCAGGCATAAAAACACCTGCATTGTTGACTAAAATAGTTGGAGGGGAATCAAGATTAAGTACAAATTCGCCAAATGCTTTTATTTCAGATTTCTGTGAGACATCTGCAACAAATTCATAAATGTTTGTGCCAAAATCTTCATTAATTTCAAATTTGAGGGCAGCCAAAGTATCTGCAACTCTTCCGCAAACAGCCACATCAAAGCCGTTTTCGGCCAGTTTTCGCACTATTGCTTTTCCTATTCCTCTGCTCCCACCACTTACTACTGCCAATTTTTCCATTTTCCAGAATTATTAAGTAAATCAATCTTCAGATTTAACAACATGAATTTATTTGAAATAATTACGCAAAAATGAAAGACTAAATTTCATTTCTGAAAAAAAATAAATAAAGTTTGATTCGTTACCTTTGTAAAAAAAGAAAAAGAGGAGAAAGCATGTTAAAGATATTAGGAAAGTTTTTCTTGTTTCTGATGGAGATGTTTACCCGCAGAGAAGCCGCCAAAGTGTATTGGAATAGGTTTTTGGATGAGTGTGTTTCATTGGGAGTTGGATCGTTGGTAATTATTTCAATAGTTGCACTTTTTATAGGTGCTGTAACCTGTGTGCAGACGTATGCCAATTTGGTGAGCCCGATAATTCCTTTGTATGTGGTGAGTAATATTGTCAGGGATATGACCTTATTAGAGTTGTCTTCAACATTGATGTGTGTGGTGCTGGCAGGTAAAGTAGGAAGCAATATAGCAGGCGAGTTGGGAACCATGAAAATAACAGAGCAAATTGATGCACTTGAAGTGATGGGAATCAATTCGGTTTCCTATCTGGTTTTGCCAAAAGTTGCAGCGGCAGTGCTTACATTCCCAATCTTAGCCGTGTTTTCGGGTTTTCTTGGTATTTTTGGGGGTTACCTTGCAGGTACACTTACAGGAATATTAACCCCTGAGCAATACATTTACGGAATCAGGTATTCTTTTATGCCTTTCAATGTGGTGATTTCTATTATCAAATCTGCGGTTTTCGGATTTTTGATTGCTACTATAGCTGCTTACAAAGGATACCATACCAGTGGGGGTGCTCTTGAAGTGGGTCAGTCGTCAACCGCGGCGGTCACCAACAGTTGTATAGCGGTTTTGGTTGCTGATTATTTACTAGCTGAACTTTTGACATGATCGAGATAAAAAATATTAGCAAGGCTTTTAAGGGAAAAGTGGTTTTGGATGATATCTCCGGGGTTTTTAAAAAAGGAGAAACTTCGTTGGTGATTGGTGCCAGCGGTACTGGAAAAAGCGTGCTATTGAAATGTATGCTTGACCTTGTGGAGCCCGAAAAAGGGGAGGTGATTTATGACGGTAGGGAATTTCTGGGCATGGAGGAAAAAGACAGGAAGAACCTTCGTCGTGAAATGGGCGTGTTGTTCCAGGGAGGAGCACTTTTTGATTCAAAAAATGTTCAGGACAATGTGAAGTTTCCATTAGACATGCTCACGAATATGCCCGAATCAGAAAAAAGGGACAGGGTCGAATTTTGCCTGCACAAAGTTGGCCTGGACGGTGTGGGCCCCAAAATGCCATCTGAGATTTCGGGAGGGATGAAAAAAAGAGTGGGGATAGCACGTGCGATTGTTTTGAATCCCAAATATCTTTTTTGTGATGAACCAAACAGTGGTCTGGATCCATTAACTTCTATAAAAATTGATGAGTTGATAAAAGAAATCACCGACGATTTTGACATTACAACTGTCGTAATCACACACGATATGAATTCCGTGCTCACTATCGGTGATAAAATTATGTTTCTATACAAAGGTAAAAAACTCTGGGAAGGAGATAGCAAGAGCATTTTAAAATCTGACATAAAAGAGCTGGATGAATTTGTTTTTTCAAATCAGGCTTTAAAGCAACTTAGAGGGTAGTAAATATTTCATCTCGGCAAAAAATGAGATGGTTAATTTTCATTATTTCAATTCAATCATTTGGACAAAACGTCCAGATTGATACACTTTTTGTAAAAAGTCAAATAGATTCAGCAATAGTCTTTCTGCGAAATAATCAGGAAAAAGAAACTGTATTTGCCCAAAAATATCGTGGAGAATGGCCGGTATATATGGATATGACCTCGCCTTATTTTTTTATGGGTAATAAACAAAAAGCCAGGGATTCCAATGGTTTTACTGTGGCTTCAATCCACGACTTTTTGAGTGAAATCTATCTTTCTGATACTTCCCGAAAGGAAATTTTGCCAATATTAAAATCTGCATTTTCAGAAATTCAAACATATGAAGAAAATGGTCTTTTTTACTTTTGGAAAAATCTTCCTCCTAACAGAAAAATCAAACTATTTCTGGAGCCATCCCCTCAACCTCTGGTAAGAAGACCGACCACTTTTAGACTAAAAAACAGATTTATCAATAAACTCGCCAATGTACCCGCTGACGCAGATGATACTTCCCTTGGGAATCTTGCCAAATTTTATCAAAACGAGATTTTTGGGACGAAAAATAAATTAACAAAAATTGATGTTTACGAAAACTATTTAGACAAAGATCGACATAATCTAAACTGGTTCAATTTTGTTTATCACCAAGACAAAAATTCAGGTGCTTTCATGACCTGGTTGCATCCTGAACATGAATATGGGCAGTGGTCAGTAGTAAAAACCGCATTCAATATATTGCTGATTTTTGTTCCGGGAAGCTCGGCAGGGCCAAAAGCTTATAAACCCTGGGTGCCGTTTGGAGCTAATGACATCGATGTAGTAGTAAATGCCAATGTGCTGCACTATCTCAAAAAATCCGGGCAAGATATTGAAAGCCTCTCGGCAAAAGATGCCATTAAAATGATTGAAAAAAGATTAAAAATAAGCAATTGGCAAAACACCTCGGTATATTATTCTAATGCTTTTCATACGCATTTTGCCATTTCAAGGGCATTTGAAGATGGTATTGAAGGGCTAAGACCAGTTTGTAAAATTTTGGAAGAAGATATTACCAAACAACAGATGGCGGATGGAAGCTTTGTAAGCAGGAGTTATATTAACCATTTTGATAAAATACAATCTACCGCAAATGCCCTTTATGCAATGATTGTACTCAGAAATAAAGGATTTGACATCCCGAAAGAGAACATTGACAGGGCAATGAATTTTCTTTTGAAAAACAAAAAAAATAAACCCGAAGGCATACACTGGGACGGCGGTGTTTTCTTTTCAGGGGGGAGTGTAATCAGGAATATATTGTTCTGGGAGTCAGATGCCTACACCACAGCCATGATTGCTTTGATTTTTCAAAAATATCTGAATATGAAATAATCATAGGTGCTCCTCCAGTTTTTCAGGATGAGTAATGTAGTATTTGAGCACTTTAAAAAGCTTTCCGGCATGGGAGGCATCAACTACACGATGATCAAGGGCAGCTCCAAGGGTTATTATTTTACGAGGAACGATTTGATCATTAACCACCCATGGTTTTTTTCTCACCCCACCCATAATCATCACAAACGAAACATTGGCGGTTGGCATGAGTGCGGGGTAACCATTGTCGAGTCCTAATGTGCCAATATTGGAAAATATAAATGATCCGAAAGTATTGGTTTTCACCCCTAAAAATGGCAAAGAAATACCCCAGTCTGTCAGAATGGTTTTTATTGTTTTATAAATCCAGCCTCTGAGTGGCCAGGGAAATATTGCAAGGGTGTGTTTCATTTTCATGGTGGTGTTTTCAGAGCCTTTTCGTGTGTTTTTTATAGCTTCAGATAGCAAATCCACCGATTCTTTGAGGTTAAAAGTATCGACAGCATGCACCTTTATGGAGCTCATTTCGCCATCAGGCAATAAAACGCTGACCGTAGCGTCCAGGCTGGGATAACTGTAAATGTTACCGCGTTTTACATAAGTATTTAGCTCAGGAACTTCGGTTTTTACGGCTCTGGCAGTGGCAAGGAGAAAAAAATGAGTCAAGGTTATCTTGAGGCCCTCTTTTCTTTTTTGTGAAATATATGCTTCCACGTCGGTCACGTCAATCTCTACCGAACCGAGGATTTTAGAATCAACAGGTTTTTTGTAAATAGTCGATGCGGTTTTTCGCCAGGGGTTATTGAGATTTTTTTCCAATTTTCTGAAGAATAGTTTTACAAAAGTATAAAAACCAGGGCAATACCTTTACGTTTTTATGATGTTGAATTCAAAATTAAGCGGGTCAAATGCCGTTTTCACTTTGTCCAGAAACTCAGGGTCATTGATGTAATAATTGAGGAAATTCTCAGTTCTTTCCTGCAATCCACCACCGGGAAAAAATTTCTCTTTTAATCCAAGAATCTGGTTGATACCGGTTTCAAAATTCCTTTCTTCAGATTTTTTAAGGCGTTTTTCAATGTTTCCGATAGCATTGAGTAATTTAGTTTTCTCACCTTCTACAACTGCTTTCAGAGTAGGGTCAACTTTTACTGCCTTTGCAGTTATTTTTTCAAAAACTTCGGAGATAGCAGTATTTTCTTCTGAAAAATCTAGTGTATTTTCTGAGTTTTTCTTGACATAATCGGCCTTCAAAATATTTTCAGATTCAAAAAGTTCTTCAACTGTAAGACCCAGCTTATCAATACGTTTTTGGGATGCAGGATTAATTACCAATCCAAAATTTCGAGGCATCACAATGGGGAATGGCTGCTCAAAGTGATGGAACAAATCACCCAGCTGCAACCAATAAGCGACTTCGGAAGGGCCGCCAAGGTAGGCAAGATTGGGCAAAATCACCTCTTGATACACCGGTCTCAAAACCACATTTGGGCTAAAGCGTTCCGGATGGTTTTCGATTTCGATATTGATTTCTGATTCTGAAAATGAAATATCAGAATTTAATACTTTATAATTATCACCCTCTTTTTCTATTCGCTCACGGAGATTATCTTTCAAATAGAAGAAATTGATATTCCGGGCATGAATCTGAGTTTTGTAACCCAAAGATTCCAATTTATCAGAAGTACTTTTTACAATATTTTCTGAAGCATTTTCAAGGATATCTTTTTTAATTACCGGAATAAATAGTTTTTTAAGTGCAGGGTCGTCACCATCGATACAAACCAGGCCTTCATGGCCAAATAACGCATGAAAATAACATCTGACTGCAGCTGCCAAATTGCTTTTTTCAGAATAAGCTTTTTTGAAAACCTCTGGCAAATCGGGCAATTTTTCCAAAATATCCTTGATTCCACTTAATTCAAAACGCCCTACTGCACCCGTCTGGGAAGTTTCCCAAACATGTTTTTGCCCAAAAAGATTAAAACCTGAGATTTCAGCAAAATCATGATCCTCGGTAGCCATCCAATATACCGGCACGAAGTTGTATTCCGGGAAATGTCCTTTGAGCCTTTTAGCCAGATTGATAGTGCTTATGATTTTAAAAATCACATACAGCGGCCCGGTAAAAATGTTGAGTTGATGGCCGGTGGTAACGCAAAATGTTTTTTCATCCAGAAAAATATCAATTTCTGGTGGGTTTTCGGTGCCTTCATATTGTTTTTTAAGTGCATCAACAAGTTCATTTCTGAAATGAAAATGTGTTTCGGCTATTTGATTTCTGAAACCTTCTAAGTCGGGAAAAATATCAAAAAAGTCACTTAATTCTGGATTTTGTTTGCTAATATAGTCGGTAAAAAGCTTCGGAAAGCCTCCAACTTTAGATAGAGATATTCTGGAGTTTTGAGTATTCAATATTTTTGAGATTTTGCTTTAAATAATAGAAACACCAAGGTATTTCAATGAGTTTCAAAAACTATATTTGAATCAAATATTTTGAAATGGAAGTAAAAATAACAGATGATGGCTCAATCACACTCTTTTCTGAGCAATTTAACCAACATTATCATTCTAAGTTTGGTGCAAAGACCGAATCAGATCGTGTTTTTTTGGAATTAGGCTTTACTTATACAGCAGAAAAATTTGAAAATATCAAAATCTTTGAAATGGGTTTTGGTACCGGACTAAATGCCTGGTTAAGTGCTGTGGCTGCCGAAAAATCAAAAATTAATACAAGCTATTTTGGTATAGAAAAATATCCTGTTAAGTCTGAAATTCATGAGAAATTTCCTGTTGATTTAAGGTTATTTCACCAATCAACCTGGGATGAAGAAGTACAAATAAATGATTTTTTTGTTTTTAAAAAGCAAAAAATATCTCTTGAAGAAGTCGATTTGCGAAATGATTTCAACCTGATTTATTATGATGCATTTGCCCCCGAGGCTCAGCCAGAGCTTTGGACTGAGGAAGTTTTTAAAAAATTATTTGATGCTCTTGTCCTAGGCGGAATTCTTACTACCTATTGCTCCAAAGCATATGTGCAAAGGAATCTTAAAGCGGCAGGATTCAGCATAGAGAAACACCTGGGACCACCACACAAAAGAGAGGTATTGAGAGCAATAAAGCAGATTTAGTCTCAAAATATTTCAAAAAATTCTTAATTTGCCCCACTAACACTTAATATTTTACCTATGAATAAAAACTCACTATTAATTTTTATCGCTTCGGTTGCAGCCACAGGCGGTTTGCTTTTTGGTTTTGATACAGGAGTCATCAATGTCGCCCTGCCGGCTATCAGAGAGCAATTTTCACTCACTCCATCGCAGGAAAGCAATGTTGTAAGTGCGGTGCTATTTGGAGCCATGTTTGGTCCATTTCTTTCGGGCTTCCTGACGGATTTACTTGGACGGAAAAAAATTAACATTATTGCATCGATTGTATTTGTGCTGGGTTCTATTTTAGCGGCAATAGCCACTTCGCCGGGTATGCTCATTTTCGGTCGATTATTACTCGGTTTGGCCATTGGTATAGTGGCGGCCACAGTTCCATTATATTTGGCCGAGCTTTCTCCCAAAGAAAAACGCGGACAGATGGTAACCTATTTTCAGCTGGCTATCACTTTGGGTATTTTGCTCTCATATTTGGTCGGATATATCTTTGAAGGTGCCGAAAACTCCTGGAGACTGATGTTTTGGGCGGGTTTTATACCTGCAATATTACTTTTGGTGGGGATGTTTTTTATTCCCGAAAGTCCGAGATGGTTGTTGTCAAAAGGCAGAGAGTCTGAGGCTATTGAGGTTTTGGAAAAATTGAGAAGCTCCGACAATGCTCAAAAAGAGCTTCAGGAAACCAAAGACATTATAGAAGAAGAGAAGAAAAATAAAGGAGGCTGGAAGGAATTCTTCTCAAAACGTCTCAGAATTCCACTTTTTATCGGTGTCGGAATATTTGCCATTCAGCAGTTTTCTGGTATCAATGCCATCATTTACTATTCTACTGATATTTTTAAAGGAATGTTTAGTAGTTCTCAGGCCACGTTGGCTACTGTAGGTGTGGGTGTAATCAACTCATTAGCTACTATTATTGGAATGCGGTATCTTGATAAATGGGGCCGCAAGCCTATTCTGTACACAGGTTTGATTGGTACCGCGGTGTGTTTAGGTACTGTGGGTCTGGCATTTTTGATGAAAGACAATCTGCCTGAAGGTCTGAGACAAATCATGTTGGTAGGCGGTATTTATACTTATATTATTTTCTTTGCCATCAGCCTTGGCCCATTGGGATGGTTATTGATTTCCGAAATTTATCCTTTGAAAATCAGAGGGTTTGCCTCAAGCATGGGGAGTTTCAACCACTGGATTTTCGATGCCATGGTTGCCTATTCATTTCCGTTGATGAGGGCATCTTCATTAGGCTCAAATGGTGGAATATTCTTCATTTATATGGTTGTGGTTCTTTTGGGACTATTCTTTGCAAAATTTGTAATCTTCGAAACCAAAGGCTTGAGTCTGGAAGATATCGAGAAGAAGTATATTTGATTACTAAAATAGATTTATTGAAAAGTGCAGGTCTGAGGGAAAGATCTGCACTATTCAATTTTTATTTTAAAAAATTAAAATAATATTTTAAATAATTTTGTTTTTATTTTAATTCTATTTTATGTTTGTGTCCTAAATAAATGGATTATGAACAGAAATATTGTTTTAACTAATTTACTTATCCTTTTTGTTTCGGTATTTGTGCTAACGATTCTTAGATTGCATATTTATAACATTGAAGAGGCATTTAGAACATCTAGTCTTTTTGTTTTTTTTCTTTATACCATAAACCTCCTAATTTTTGGCATTTACCTCTTAGTAGCCTTCAAAGTCCTAAAATTAAGGAAAGTGTACTTAAAAGAGAGCTTTTTTGAGGAACACCAAATCAAAGATTTTCGGTTTATCGCAATTGCTTTGTTGGTAATCATTCCCTTAAGAGGTATGGTTGAGATGCTAAGTGACATTTTGGTTAATAATTCAAATTCTGAGATTATCATTATTAATTTCTTTCTTAAAACAATTTATAATTCACCGGCATTTCTTTTTTGCAGTCTTTTAATTTTTATGATAATTGATTTTTTGCCCAAATCATCTAAAATAAAATCCGAATTAGATAACATCATTTGAATATGAAAATAGTTGTAAATCTTGATGTTATGATGGCTAAGAGGAAAATGTCATTAAATGAATTGGCAGAAAGAACCGGTATGACCAATGTAAATCTTTCAATTCTAAAAAATCAAAAAGCAAAAGGAGTAAGATTTGAAACTCTGGCATTGATATGCAATGTTTTGGAGTGTCAACCTGGGGATATTTTGGAAATGGTGAATTAATTATTTTGCCGATATCGGCAATAAAATCTATATTTACACTGGATTTTAATTAGAAATATTGCCGCTAGTGGCAATTTTTGTTTACCAATGAAATATATCTCTGTAAGTGATTTTGCAAAAATATGGAATGTTCCGGAGAGAACGGTTAGATATAATTGTGAAAAAGGAAAGTTAGAAGGTGCTTTTTTGACTGGAAAGACTTGGAATATTCCGGAAGATTCAGAATGGCCGGACAAAACAATTAGACAAAACAAATCAGAGAACCATTTGCTCAAAATTCTGAAAGAGCAAAAAGAAATGAAGCTCAAAGGAGGTATTTATCACCGCACACAAATTGACCTCACTTACTCCTCCAATCGCATAGAAGGGAGTATGCTCAGCCATGATCAAACCCGTTTTATTTTTGAAACCAATACCCTTGGTCCGACAGTTGAAAGCACCAATGTAGATGATGTGATAGAAACATCAAACCACTTTCGGTGTGTTGATATGATCATAGAAAAGGCCAATGCTAAGCTATCCGAGGCAATGATAAAGGAACTTCACTTTATGCTTAAATCAGGCACTTCAGATGCACGAAAAGATTGGTTTAATGTAGGCGGGTACAAAAAATTACCTAATGAAGTGGGTGGTAATGAAACTTGCCTGCCAGAATTGGTTGATATAAAAATGAAAGAGCTTCTTTCAGAATATCATCAAAAACGAGGAAAGACTTTAACTGACATTATTGATTTTCACCACAAATTTGAAATGATACACCCCTTTCAGGATGGCAACGGGAGAGTCGGAAGACTAATTTTATTTAAGGAATGTCTGGCAAATAATATTATTCCATTTATAATAACTGAAGACCTGAAATTTTTCTATTACCGTGGTTTGCAGGAATGGCAAAATGTAAAGGAATATTTGGCTGAAACTTGCCTTACCGCTCAAGATAATTATAAAAATATCATGAATTATTTCCGGATAAATGAGAAATAACACTCACCCTACACCAATGTTCCTCAGAATATTCTTTACTTGAATAAATAATTGCTGAACTATCGACCGAAGAAAGTTGGAGGTCAGGTTTCAGAGCAGCCTCAAATACCAGATTTCCAATTCGCCAGCTCATTAGAAAATTCTCTTTGGAAGGTTTGCTAATCCAGGCGAAATCATTTTGGTTTTGTTGTAAAAAATGCTTTTCAAATACTGTTTTCATTTTTTCAATTTCCTGAAAAAGGCCAAAGTTTTTACCCCAAACAAACGGGCCGTGAGTCACTTTATCTGTTTCGGTATCATCAGTAATCTGAAAAACATAGAGTTTGGTATATTCTTCGTTGATTGCTCTTTCCAAATGAGGGTTTCTGACTTCAAATCCCAGTGACATATAGGATGGCATTTCGGGGAAAAACGTACCCACAAAATACCTCAAATGATTCCCTTTTTTATAAAACTCATCAAAACGGGGGTCATCTTTATCGGCAGTTATCATGGTGAAATTTGGAGCAAAATTCCTGGTTTCAGCCAGCTCCAGGTATTTTTCCAGATTTTCCATGAAAAGTTCTGAGCCCACCAGCGATGCTTGCAAATCACCTAAAGTACTGTCAGCTGCTATGGCCTCCAGATGATCTTCTTCCACGCCATAGCCCATAGTATCGGGCGGAGCAATGAAAGTCTCCGCAAAGAAACCAAAATAGGGCACGCCGTTTTTCTGAACATATTTTTTGATTGCCTTTAATGGATCATAATATTCCCCAATTTCCTTTGGAACACCATCTTTTCGAGGCTGAACATGAGCCATATCTCCCCGCATAAAGTCGAAATTAAATTCTTGTTGGCAAGCCAGATATTTTCGGCAAACATATTCCCATGCCGGAATATTTGGTTTTGAAAAATCAAGATTTTGGTTGGTATCGCTTATGGTATGGTAAAACTTATAGCGTGTCAATGGGCCAAAAACCCTCGACATACCTTCAGGTTCATCAAACTGGTAGTTGTACCATTTGTTGCCCATTTGGTCCATGATGTAGTCGTTTTCGACAAGGTGTAAGCATCTGTAGGGAGGAGCCATAGTAACGGGCAAAGTTTCAAAGCCAGCATACAGAACCTGCTGCATCAGTTGCAATCTCCTTTGCAAGCGACAATTTGTGTCCTCTATTCTTCCAAAAAGAACTTCCAGCTTTTGGGCATCCGAGAGTAGTGGATTATTGAAATCGAAAAAGAATTCTTTTGAATAAGAAATAAAACTGCCGTTTGCCGATCCATTCTTTTCCAAAAATTTCCAAACTACATTTTCAACCTTCCCTGCATTTTCATGGCTAACCTTCACGAGTTTAGCTCCACTTCTTTCGGCCCATTCAAATATTTCAGGATAAAGAAAGACGAGCTCCGAAAACCTGTCGGTATGTGGAATCACATCCATTCCGATAGTTTTTCCCATTAAATGCACGAGATTCACAACTACTTTAAGCTGCTTGGCAGGGGTATCCAGGTGTGGAATGGCATTTTTTAGTTCCTGACTAAAAAACTCAGGATTGATGTTCCAGCTTGTTTTTCCGTATAAACTCGCTACTACTCCGGGCTCCCAGATAGGCAAAATGTGTACAGAATCCTGATTGCTGCCAATAGTTAAGAGGTACTTTACAAGGTTAAAAAAGTTTCCAATAGTCCTGATATTAACGCCAACCATGTTTGAAGTTTTCAACCATGAGCCATCATTGCAGTTTTTTACAGGACTTTCGATTTTATAATTTGAGTCCAGAGCCTGACTAAGATTTTCAGACCCAAATTTTTGAGCAAAAATCTGCAGAATATCAAAAACGCCAAGATTTACAGCAATTTCCGGAATAAGGTTATGCACAAAAGAAGTTTTATGGCCGGTATAGTCCATTTTTAAATCAAAATGGCTATTCCTCCACACATCAAACGGGCTTTGATCCGGAGAGTTCATCTGAGAAAATTTGTAATCATAGGTTCTTAAGGGAGCAAACTTATTAAAAATTTTGAAAAAAACATTATTTGGTATGATTTAGACCGGGTTAAAGACCTTATTTTTTGAACTTGTCCAATATTTTTAGGAGTATCAACGTTTGGAATATCGAAAACAAAATCTTGCGAAATGCCCAAAAACCTGCTTTTATTTTTTTTGATCACAATGAAATTCAATGGTTTTGCACAGCAAAATTCAAACCTGATAATTGGAAAGAGCTATTATGGAAATACTATAAATGAACGGGAAATTTGCGATTTGGTGGCGTTTTCCAGTCGGCCTGAAGTAAGCATGGCGGTAGAAAAAATTGTAAAAAGGTCGGGCTTGAAACAGAATTTTTATGTGATGGAATGCCCTAACACTGAAAATTGTTTTGCAGCAACAAGAAATGGTGAAAGGCTGATAGTTTATGATCCGGACTTTATTGGGAAACTTTCTGACGCCACCCGTACTGACTGGGCAGCAATGAGCATTTTAGCCCATGAAATCGGGCATCATTTGCAGGGACATACTATAAAATCAGGTGGATCAGAGCATGAAAAGGAGCTGGAGGCCGATGAGTTTGCCGGTTTTGTTATGTACCAGCTCGGAGCAACTTTGAAGGAGGCTCAGTCGGCTATTTCGACTTTGACCACAGAATACACAACCAGCACTCATCCCGCAAGGGGCCAAAGGCTGAAAGCCATTGAAAGAGGCTACAAAAATGCAAAAGAACTTTATCCCGGAATAAAATCAGATCTCAAACAGGAAAAACAGGATGAGACAATTGCGGATAGAACAGAGAACATTGTTATTGAAACCGAGGTAGTTGATGCTCCGAAAAGAACCAAAGGGTGCATAGAAGGGACTTGTTTTGAGGGTTATGGGGAGGCTATCAACTCCAAGACGAATGAAAAATATGCCGGAGAATGGCACATGGGAAAAAGATCAGGAAAAGGAAAAGAGTACTATAAAGACGGCAAAATCAAATATGAGGGCAATTTTGTGAATGGGGTGTATTCAGGTCAGGGGAAGTATTATTTCAAAAATGGCGAAAAGTATTCGGGGAGTTTTGTGAACGGAATCATGCATGGACAAAAATCTACATTTTCACTTCGAAACGGAGACAGAGTGATTGTTGATTATATCCAGGGAAAAAAAGAGGGCAAAGCCAAAATTATATATTACGGCGGAGTAGAAGGTACCGCCTATTATAAAAATGACAAGGAGATAAGGTAGGATTATTTGGAAAGATAGCGTGTATACAAAAATCAATTTTTCTGCAATTACAAGCTTTTCGCCTCCTCCCAAAAAACATCCATCTCGGCGAGCGTCATCTCTGACAATTTCTTTCCTGATGCAGAGGCTTTGGTTTCGAGGTATTGGAACCTTTTTATAAACTTTTTATTGGTTCTTTCCAGAGCGGTTTCAGGATTTATGTCTATGAATCTGGCGTAATTTACCAGCGAAAACAAAACGTCACCAAATTCGGCTTCAGCCTTTTCATTATCGATTGTTTCCTGTGTTTCGGCATTAAAATGCTCCTTAAATTCCTGCATTTCTTCCTCGACTTTTGCCCAGACCTGACTTTTTTCTTCCCAATCAAAACCTACACCTCTCGCTTTTTCTTGAATTCGCATGGCCTTGACTAAGGCAGGAAGTGATTTAGGTACACCTCCCAGCACCGATTTGTTACCTTCTTTAAGCTTAAGCTGTTCCCAGTTTTTTTTCACATCTTCTTCATTGTTTACCACGGTATCGCCATAGATGTGAGGATGACGGTGAATCAGTTTTTCGCAGATTCCATTAAGCACACTTACAATATCAAAGTCATCGGTTTCAGAGCCGATTTTTGCATAAAAAACCAGATGGAGCATCAAATCGCCCACTTCTTTTTGTATTTCTTTCAGGTCATTTTCAATAATAGCGTCAGAAAGCTCATAAGTCTCCTCAATGGTTAGGTGTCGCAACGTTTCAAATGTTTGTTTTCTATCCCAGGGACACTTTTCGCGAAGGTCATCCATGATGTCAAGCAGGCGGTTAAATGCCAGCAATGCATCTGTTCTTGAATCAGAAATAGGCATAGGTAGTTTTACTGACATATTATTGAGGTTTCCATCTGATGGCACAGCCAACAGGCTTGGTTTGACTTACAATTATGGGTTTGTTATCCAGAAGGCTTTTTACCGCATCATCAAGATAAGTGGTAGATATTCCGGCAGCATCCTGCGGATTGTCGTCAATCGCACCCGAATATTTCAAAAAATATTTATTTCCTGTTTTTTGAATCACAAAAACCTGCGGAAGCCTGGTTACACCGAAGGCCCTTGCCAGTGCTTGCTTTTCATCCCTGAGTATGGGGAAAACCCAGCCTTTTTCTTTTGCTCTTGCCGAAATATTCTCCTGATTGTCTTCCTGATAAGCTTCGGGGTCATTTGGGTTAATTAATATCATGGGATAAGACTGAGAAGTAAAACGCCTTTCTGTAGCCACCAGTCGGTCTTCATAACTTTTTGAAAAAGGACAGTAATTACTTGTAAAAACCAAAATAAAACCCTTTGCTGAAGGAAATGAACCCAGGGAATATAGTTTTCCACTGATATTTCTTAACGAAAAATCCTTTATTTCGTCTCCAACTTTATAGGTCTGAGCTATTGAAAATCTATCTGAAAAGAAAACAAAAAATATCAATATGAAAATTTTTAATGCTATTCCTTTCGGTTGGTTTAATGCTTTTATCATAATATTTTTTTCGAAATACGCTTCAATCGGCAAAAAATTGCTGGTTTTGGTAAGGTATTTTTTTCAAAATTAATATAAATAGAAAGATTTGTTAGTTTTGGAAACTTAATATTTGACAAATGAAAGCCCTGGTTTGCCAGAAGTATGGAAAAATCAATGAAAATCTAAAATTTGAAGAGATTTCAATACCTGCTATTTCCCCGCAACAGATCTTGATTAAAGTTGCGGCATGCGGTATTAATTTCCCTGATTTATTGATGATTGAAGATAAATATCAGGTAAAACCCGGCTTGCCGTTTATTCCGGGTGGGGAGGTTTCGGGGGTAATTGTGGACGTTGGATCTGAAGTGAAGAGTTTTTTGCCGGGACAAAGGGTAGTTGCTCTGTGTGGCTGGGGTGGATTCGCCGAATATATTGCTATAGACTATGATAGAGTTTATATTATTCCGGAAGAAATTGATTTAAAAGATGCCGCAGCATTTGCCTACAATTATTCCACTGCTTTTTATGCTCTAAATCAGAGAGGTAATCTGAAAGCTGGTGAAACCATTCTTATATTAGGGGCGGCGGGCGGTGTAGGCTTGGCAGCGGTAAATCTGGCAAAAGTCATGGGTGCGAGGGTAATTGCTGCAGCCTCAAATTCTGAAAAGCTCGACATTTGCAAAAAACAGGGTGCCGATTTTCTAATAAATTATTCCAGTGATAATCTGAAAGAAAAAATCAATGAATATACAGAAAACAAAGGTGTTGATTTGGTTTTTGATGTGGTCGGTGGTGAAATTGCCGAGAAAGCCTTTAGGTGTCTTTGTTGGCAAGGCCGATATTTGGTAGTGGGTTTTGCCAGCGGAATTATTCCGGTTATGCCATTAAATTTGCCACTCTTAAAGGGAGCTTCACTTACAGGCGTAATTTGGAGCAATTTTTCCAGAAAAGAACCCGAAGAGAATCGGAAAAACTTCTCACAGATATTGGATTGGTTTCAAAAAGGAAAAATAAAACCGGAGATTTTCAAAGAATACACTTTGCAAAATGCGGTTTCAGGTTTACAAGATTTGAAAAACCGGAAGGTTATTGGCAAATCAATTGTGTTAATTGACGAGCAATAATCACGATTACATTCCTATTTTTTTGTCAGCAATAACCTCCAGACTATGCTTTCAATTTTGCGATCTTTGATATATCCACTCTCCAGAAGCAATTTTCCTTTATATTTCTCATTTTCGCTTCTGAATATCAAAGAATCTTGTGGTGCCTGCTCATATTTTTTTTGTGTGATTTTTGAAAGGTCAAAACTCAGAATTTCCTTATCATTTTCAATAATTTTCAACGTTTTATCCTGATTTTTTGCCAAAAATTTGGACTCATTTATGGTTAATTCTGAATATAAATGGTAGGAATCGAGCATCAGGTCGGCATTTTCCAGAATTACATAGTCATTGTTTTTGGCATCCACATAATAGGAAGATTCTGATACCTCATTTTGTGGCCATTTTGTCAAAGCATAAAAAGCATTTTTTCGACCTCTCATCGATTTTTCCGCTGAGATTGTCAGAAACTCTTTTTCTGTAAACCAATCTTTTAGTTTTTCAGGCTGATTTTGAGTAAGATAATCAACCGCAGCATATACTTTGTCAATCTCTTTTTCTGATAGTTTCTTAAAATCTACATTTGCAGGTTTTCCATTTTTCAAAAATCCATGAGATTCCAAAACTTTCGTCAACCGGTTTTTTTGATTTAATCCTGCACTATGAGAGGCATTATAGGGAGCATAAACCGTAAATATTCCGATAATAATTAATGAAAGTGGGATATAAAGAATATTATCTTTTTTCGAAATCACGAAATACAAACTTATTCCAAGCAACCAAAACGTTAAAGTTGCCACATAATACCGAGGCTCTGTAACTCCATACTGGGAGATTCTGACATAAATCGAAACCGCCATCAGTATCACCAATGGAAGTAAAGTGATGTAATAATAACGGGTAAAATTCCATACCCAATTGTTGGAGTTTTTGAGGGGATAAATCAATAAAAAAGCCAGAATTCCAAACACAGCACTTGCCAGCACCATTATGCTCACGTAGCCTTTAGGCAGTGACCACATACCAAGGATTTTAAAAGTATAAGCCAGTAAAATCAAAAGGTAAACTGCTACAAGTGGCAACAGAACATACTGGGTAAAATATTTCAATGGCAGTGGAAAGTCATTTTCTTTGTCAATTTCCGATAAATCAGGGATTTTTGAAAGAAATATGAGGGTGTTCACAGTGCCTATACAAATAGCCCATGTATAACCAAACCATTTTTCGGAAATTTCTAATTCAAATAATTCTTTTATTCCTAAAATCGCCAGAGTGAGCCCAATAGCCAAGGTAACCGAATACAATAAAGAAGTGAATATACCAAGGAAAAGGTTTTTGTTATATTGCCAGAATGCCGGGATGTTTTTTTCTAAAAAATAGGGTGCAACTGCTGCTATCAAATGTGCGGTAATGAGCAATACCAAATATTTGATTACGAATATCTGATTTTCAAAAAGAGAATTGTCTTTTGTAGAAAAATAATAAAACCCTAAAATATAAACCAGGCATAATCCAACTGCTAGAAACCGAGGGAGGCGTTTTCTTTCTTCAAAAATTTCGGCACTGAACATAAGTGGGATCCCCAAAATCAAGCTAAATAGGACTCTTAAAATTTCATCTTCATTTGCTTCATTTTGGTTTATCAATAAAACAAATACAAACGTGGCTGAAACAGCAGTCAATATCGTGACCGGAAATCTGGTCAGTGACTTTTGAAACGATTTGAAAAAATTTAAAACCGATTCCTGAGAAAATATTTTAGCCATTTGAGATTTTTTTTACAATTTAAGGCAAATTTCAAAATATAAAAATGAGGAAAATTAATCTTTGGATTATTCTTTTTTTGATAACTGGTATTTTTTCTTGCAAAAACACAAAAATTTCAGCTCCGGCACCAGTTTATCCGGTCCCAACCCAACAACAGTTAGATTGGCATAAGCTGGAAACTTACGCTTTCATTCATTTCACCACAAATACATTTACCGGAAAAGAGTGGGGCTATGGAGATGAAAGTCCGGCAATATTTAATCCTTCTGAATTAAACGCAGAACAATGGGTGAAAACCATAAAAGATGCCGGATTGAAAGCGGTAATACTTACCTGCAAGCATCATGATGGCTTTGTGTTGTGGCCCAGCAAATATACCCCGCATTCTGTAGCCGCCAGTCCTTACAAAAATGGTAAGGGTGATATCGTAAAAGAAGTTTCGGAAGCTTGTAAAAAATATGGATTGAAGTTTGGAATTTACCTCTCACCATGGGATCGAAACAGAGGCGACTATGGCACACCTTCCTACGTAGATTACTACAGAATGCAGTTACGGGAGTTGTTTGAAAACTACGGACCCGTATTTGAGATGTGGTTTGATGGAGCCAATGGAGGGGATGGCTTTTATGGTGGTAAAAATGAAAAAAGAAAAATTGATGGGAAAACTTTTTATGATTGGCCAAAAACCATCGAATTAGTGAGAGGATTGGAACCCAATATTCTCTTTTTCAGTGACGCCGGTCCCGATATTCGCTGGGTTGGAAACGAAAGGGGAATAGCTGGTAGCACTAATTGGAACAATATAAGCCGAGATACGCTTTACGCTGGAAAATCTGGCATTGAAAATCTACTGAACACTGGCAATGAGTCAGGGGTAAATTGGGTACCTGCTGAAGTAGATGTAAGTATCCGTCCCGGGTGGTTCTACCATAAAGAAGAAGATGATAAAGTAAAAACTCCCGAGCAGCTTTTTGATATTTATCTGACTTCAGTGGGGCGGGGTTCAAATCTGTTGCTTAATATTCCTCCTGATCGAAGGGGACTTATCCACGAAAACGACGTCAAGGCTCTTTTAGGATGGAGAAAACTACTTAATGAAAGGTTTTCGAAAAATTTGGCTCAAAATGCACTAGCAATTACAAATTCAAACTTCAGTAAAAAGTTGACTTCTGGAAACCTGACAGATGGAAATCATGAAAGCTATTGGGCTGCAAAAAAAGGAAGTCAAAGTGCTGATATCACGATAAAATTATCCGGAAAGTATTTGGTTTCGTATGTTGAGATCCAGGAGAATATAGCCTTGGGTCAAAGAGTAAAAGCATTTGAGGTAACGTTTTTTGAAAATAATCAATGGGTAAAAAAAGCGGAAGGGACAACCATAGGTTATAAACGAATTTTGAAAATTACGCCTACAGAAACTGATAAAATCAGAATTACGATAAAAGATTCAAAGGCTGAGCCGGTTTTGAGTGAGGTCAAAGTTTGGTGATTTTTTTATTATCAAAGCTATTTTAAACTTTTGTAATAATTTTTAGTCCAATTCTTGTTGAAATTTATTTTTTCAGGACAAAGAAAATTATGAAATCGTTTATTTACCTGGCCATAATTTTGATTGCCAATACTTGTTTTAATCGTAAAGATGAACCAATTGAGAAAAAATTTAGGTTTGAAAAGCAAATTACGGTTGGCAATCTTACACGCACCTATACTGTTGTTTTACCTGAAAATTTTTATGAGGAAAAGGATTTTCCGGTTGTGTTTGGACTTCATGGGGGTGGAGGGAGCGGCTCCCAATTTGAAAACCATTACAATTTTTCACCACTGGCTTTGAAAAGAGGGTATGTTGTGGTTTACCCTGACGGCATACAATCCGATGGTATTCTCAGAGTCAGGACCTGGAATGGAGGAACTTGCTGTGACTACGCCATGGAAAAGCAAATTGATGATGTGGGTTTTTTTAGTGCTCTTATCGATCAGGTGATCAAAGATTACAAAGTAAACCCCCGAGAAGTCTATTTCACAGGGATGTCAAACGGAGCCATTATGAGTTACAGACTCGCCTGTGAATTGTCAGGCAAAATCACCGCAATTGCAGCTGTAAGCGGGCCTCTGAGTGTAATTGGAGATTGTAAAGCCACCAGACCCATTCCGGTAATGCATTTACATTCTGTGAAGGATGAAAAAGTGCCACATTTGGGAGGTACCGGCATCAATGGAATCACTTTTGCTCCTGTTTTGAGTGGTCTTGATACATTTGCCAAACTGAATGATTGTAATAAAACCGCAAATATTATGGTTGATGATCAAAAATATAAGCTTACGGTCTGGAACGATTGTCGCAATTCAAGCAATATTGTGTACTATCTCACCCAGGATGGCGGGCATTCCTGGCCTGGAGCTGAGTGGGTAAGACAAGCCGCCGATGAGCCATCTCATGTAATTGACGCAAATACCCTGATCCTTGATTTTTTTGAGAAATTTTGAATTTTCATATTTTTTCTAAACTCAAATACGTTTTATTGAAAAATTAAATGTACATGCTTAGAAAGGGTTTATTTTTGGTATTATTTCTGGCATTTATGGCCTGCGAAAAAGCGTCCACTTCGCCAGAAAAAACCCTCTTGGGAGAATGGGCTTATGTAGGGACATTTGACAGCAGGCAATCATACGATTGTTTTTTATGTGAAGGATTTGAACCTTCTGCCACCCTCTATTCAATCAATTTTCTTGCAGAAACTAATTATTCGGGAAGAGTCAATCTGCTTTTAGTTAAAGGAGAATACATGCTTTCTGACATCAAAATCACAGATAAGGGTTTTACCGCAGGTTTTGAAAATATCAATATGGAAATTTTGAATAAACCCTACGAAACAGAAGCCGACAGTAAAGTCAAAACATTGTTAGAAAACGCCAATAAGGTCGAAATAAAAACTAAATCCACTGATCAAAGCCGGGATATTCTAATTCTGAGTTCTGACGATTTTGAATTTTTGGTTTTTGCCAGAAAATAGATTTTTAATCAGCCCACATTCCTTTCTTTAGCTTTTTCGCCTCGATTTCGAGTTTGGAGTAATAACTTGACTTGGAATACTTTTTATAGTGGATTGCAAGCCCATTTTTTACTAATTCCTGATTCAGGATTTTCCCGTCGGGCAAAACCACCTCACCAACTAGCCTTCCATATCGGTCATATTCATAGTTGTGAATCACCTTTACACTTTTCTTAAAACATGCTTTTGAGGTAAAATCCTTTGCCTTTTGATAATACGGAAACCCTCTTTCGGGACAATCAACATGTGCCAACCTGATTCTAAGATTTTTCCCAAGTCTGGTTTTGGTTTTCGGATTGGTACCCACCATTCTCAACTCAATCGTATCACCATCCATTATGCCAAGAACTGTTGACTCCAGGCTGGTTTGTAAAAAGACTAAAATGTTGACAATGAGTAGGAATAGCATATTTTGTTTTGTTTAAATGCAAATTTAAAGAATTCAATGTAATGTTAAGGCAAAATTATTTTTTCAAAAATCATTCAAATATTTTGTAAAAATGAACACCGTTCATTTTATTTGCAGTGTTTATAAAATGGTACCGTTAAATAGAAATGAGCGTAGCAGACAGAAAGGAAAGGGAAAAAGAAGAAATGAAGGCCAGAATACTGGAAGCAGCCAGAAAGTTGTTTCTTGAAAATGGCTTTGAAAAAACCAGTATCAGGAATATAGCTGAGGAAATCGAATATAGCCCCGGTACAATTTATCTTTATTTTAAGGATAAAAATGACCTTTTATTTGCTCTTCATCAACAAGCCTTCGGTGTTTTGATGGTTTCTTTTATGAATGTGGCTACCATTAGCGATCCATTTGAAAGACTGATAGCGTTAGGGCATGAGTATTTACGATTTGCTTTTGACAATCCCGAATTATATGAATTGATGTTTTTGCTAACAGCTCCCATCGAAGCACTTGATTGCTGTAATGAAGTATGGGAAGATGGTCGCAGGTCTTACGATTTGCTCAAAATGGTGGTGTCTGAATGTCAGCAGGCTGGATATTTTAAAAATATTGACCTTGAAGATCTTTCATTGATCATCTGGAGTGCGGTCCATGGTCTGGTTTCGATTCATTTAAGAAGACGAAGCATGATTTTTTCGGAAGAAGAAAGACTTCCAAGACTATACAGGGCGTTTGATTTATTAACTCCAATGTTAAAAAACTTATGAAATCTTATCAAATTATCCTTTCTATCAACTCAGTAATAATCTTTTTAGTGTCAATGATTCACTTTTACTGGGGACTGGGAGGTCAATGGGGTGTGAAAGCAGTCATCCCTACCAAACGCAATGCCACCAAGGCTTTTGACCCGCCGCAGTTACTCACATTTTTAGTGGCTTTTGCTTTTTTGCTTATGTCGCTGGTTCTTTTTGTTTTTCAAAGCAATTTGACAGATGGTATTTTACAAAAAATCCTGAAATACCTATCCTATGCCATTGGAGTGGTGTTTTTTGCCAGGAGTATAGGGGATTTTAAATTTTTCGGTTTTTTCCGGAAATATAAAAATACCCTGTTTTCTTATTGGGATTCAAGGTTATATACACCACTTACCTTTTTAGTAGGGATGAGTATCATTTTGGGAATCTGGATTAGATAAAAAGTCTCTTTTTACAAAATATAAAATATGAAAAATATTCTGATTATCAACGGTCACCCAAATCCTGCTAGTTACTGTATGGCCTTGGGCGAAAGCTATAAAAATGGGGCATTGGTAGCCGGAGCCAGTGTGGAGCAAGTTACACTCTCAAAGATGCAATTTGATCCTATTTTGAGATACGGTTATTCAAAAAGAATGGATCTTGAACCCGACCTGATGGATGCATGGGAAAAAATAAAAAAGGCGGATCACCTGGTCATAATTTTTCCGATGTGGTGGGGTAACATGCCGGCATTGCTCAAAGGTTTTTTTGACCGTTTGTTTTTACCGGGAATGGCTTTCAGTTACCGTGAAAATTCGGTTTGGTGGGATAAACTGCTCAAAGGGCGTTCAGGAAGGCTCATTATTACGATGGATCAGCCTCCATTTTACCATTATCTGGTCAACTGGGCTCCGGTCATTAGGTCATTAAAAAAGATGGTTTTGGAATTTTGTGGTGTTTCACCGGTGAGTACGACTTCAATAGGCCCAATTAGAAATTCTACGGAGGCGTATCGTAAAAAATATCTGGAAAAAGTTTTTGAATTAGGTAAACAAATGAAATAATGAAGACATTAATAAAACTGGAAGAACTCGCCGAATTTATCCTGGGATTATTCTTTTTTAGCGTTTTGAGCTACAAATGGTGGTGGTTTCCTGTGCTTTTGTTTGTGCCAGACCTTTCAATGATTGGATATTTGGTAAATCCAAAATTAGGTGCTGTAGTATATAATTTTTTCCATCACAAGGCTTTGGCAATTTTGAGCATCATTTTTGGTTATGTATTGATAAACAATCCACTCAGTCTTGCCGGTGCGATTCTGCTCTCTCATTCTGCCATGGATAGGTTTTTCGGATTTGGATTAAAATATTCCGATAGTTTTAAAAATACACATTTGGGAAAATTAAAATAAAAACATTTTATGCTTAAAGATTTTATTGGAAAAGAAGCCAAAGACAGCAGCCCATCACCCTTTGGAAGGTGGCTAAACGGCAAACTCATTTCGGCTGAGCAAGGTAGGCTGGTAGCTGAATTTGTAATAAGAGAAGAGATGACCAATCCTGCCGGAATAATGCACGGAGGAGCCATAGCGGCCATCATCGACGAAATTATCGGAATGACTACTTTTTCATTGGGTAAAAAAGGATTTTATGTGGCTGTAAACCTCAATGTGGACTTTTTAAGACCAGGGAAAAAGGGAGAAACTATAAAAGCCGAAACTGAAATTGTCAGAGATGGAAAATCAATGGCTCATGCCGAATGCCGTATTTATAATCAGGAAGGTAAACTTATGGCAAAAGCGGCGTCAAACCTGGCCATTGTAAATTTCTGATAATTTATGAAAAAGCTCATCTTTGTAATTTTTCTAATTTTTATTATTGGAAATGCCACGGCTCAATCCGTTGTTTTGGATGCATATATAAAAGCCGGGCTCGAAAGCAATTCTTCCCTTAAACAGCAGGATCTGGAATTACAAAAGGCACTTAAAGCGATTGATTTGGCTAAAAGTAACCTTTATCCCAAAATTGCTTTTAATCCAAACTATACCCTTGCCGCCGGTGGCCGGAGGCTGGAATTTCCCATTGGTGATTTATTAAATCCGGTATATTCCACGCTGAATGCTCTCACAAAAACCAATAATTTTCCACAAGTGGAAAACGTAAGCGAGCTGCTCGCACCACACAATTTTCATGACACCCGTATTTCATTCCAAATGCCTGTTTATAATGCTGATATACGCAATAACATTGCTTTGCAAAAACAGATTTTGACTACCGAGCAATCAAAAAAGAAATTCCTGATGTTTGAGTTAAAATCAAACATTGAAGCAGCGTATTATCAGTTTTTGCAAGCCAATGAGGCCCTGGGCATCTTTGAAAAATCTATTCTTTTAAGGAAAGAATTCGTGGATTTAAACGAAAAATTGGTTAAAAATCAGGTTGCACTGAAAGATGCGGTGCTTTCAGCTCAATACGAACTTTCCAAATTGGAACAACAATATCTTGAAGCTCAGAAAAACAGAGAATTGGCAAGATCTTATTTTAATTTTTTGCTAAATAAAGAATTGAATACCGAAATATTAATTGATTCTACGATTATTAACGCACTTCCGGTCGTCGGCACAATCGATTTTTATCAAAATTGGGCTCAAAGTAATAGGCCCGAGTTTGAACAGATAAATTCGGGCAAACTAGTGAATCTGGCAGTTTTGCACCTTCAGCAAAAAAATGAAAAGCTTCCTCAGGTGTTTTTAGGTGGAAATACAGGTTTTCAGGGGTATGGATATAAATTTAACAATCAGGCCTACCTCATTGCCCAAATTGGCCTCAATTGGGATCTTTTTCATGGTTATGAAAAGAAACATAAAATTGCCCAGACCAAAATCGAAGGAAATATTTTGGATGAAAAACAAAAACAGGTCAGGCAAATGATTGAATTGCAGGTAAAGCAAAAATACCTGGAAACACAAACCGCCCAGAGTAATCTCATACCTGTACAGGAGGCGATTCAGAAAACTGAAAAAATACTCGAACTCACCGAAAGTAGATATAAAAACGGGAATGCTTTGGTAATAGAAGTAAACACGGCTCAAAACGAAGTTTTGATTGCCAGACTAACCGCTTCTATCGCACGATACACCCTTTGGACCAAATATGCAGATCTGAAAAAAGCCAGCGGTATTTAAATATTTACGAAAAATTTATTTTCATGAAAAAACTAAAAGTATTTATTCTGATTCCTGTCATTTTTTTAGCATGTAAATCAGAAAAGAAAGCTGAAAGCCCTGCCATAGAGCAATTGAATACCGTGAGAGTTGCTACACTTGAAACCAGAAGTATCTCTGACGATATCGTCGCTTCCGGTATTCTGAGCTCGAAGTCTGAACTTAAGCTGGCTTTCAAAACAGGCGGGATGATTAAACGAATGTATGTTAATGAAGGACAGCAGGTGGCGGCTGGTCAGCTATTGGCAGAGCTTGAAATGGTCGAGATTGATGCTCAGGTCAATCAGGCCAAAATAGGTTTGCAGAAAGCTCAGCGAGACTATGACAGAGTTAAAAGTTTACTTGATGATCAGGCGGCAACCCAGACCCAGTTTCAGGATGTCACAAGTGCTCTCGAAGCTGCCCAACAACAGGTGACTGCCGCACAATTTAATCAGAAACTATCCAAAATATTCGCCCCGGCTTCAGGAAGGATCCTGAGGAAAATTTCGGATCAGGGAGAATTAATCACACCATTTGCTCCGGCCTTGATTTTGGGTACCGGATCCTCGGCCTATATTGTAGAACTAGGGCTTACCGACAAGGACATAGTGAAAATTAAAAACGGGAATAATGCCACTGTCGAATTGGATGCCTATCCAGGCGAAAAATTCAATGCCACAGTAAGCCAGATAGCTCAAACAGTAAATCCCGCTTCCGGTACATTTGAAGTTCAGCTAACGCTTTCACCCACTAACAAAAAGCTTATTTCGGGTTTTGTGGCAAAAGGAATAATTCATTCAGGAAGTGGTAGCAGTGGTTTGGTTTTACCTGTTTCGGCTGTCGTTGAATCTGATGGCCCCAAAGCAGTCGTATATCTCTATGACGCAAAAACTCATACTGTCAGCCGTAAAGAGGTGATTATAGGGAAAATTGGTAATGATTTTCTTGAATTAAAATCAGGAATTTCGCAAAATGACCAGGTGGTGGTCCAGGGTGGAGGGTTTCTGAGTGATGGCGAAAAAGTAAAATTGGTGAAATAATTGGGTCTGAAATTCAAAGCAATAACAAAACCTGTTGAAAAATGAAATTAACCGAATTTTCAGTAAAAAACCACCAGTTTACCATAGTTGTTTTTCTGATGATCATGGCATTAGGGATCAACTCGCTGTTGACTATGCCTAAGTCAGAAGACCCCGTTTTGAAAGCTACTTTTAATTCAATCGTAGTAGTATACCCCGGCACGAGTCCCGAGGACATCGAAAACTTGATAGTAAATCCGATAGAAGAAAAAATGAGTGCCATTGCGGATATCAAAAAAATGATATCCTATTCTAATGACGGTGTGGCCTCGGTAATTATTGAATTTGAGCATGATGTAGATGAAGATGAGAAAAATAACGAAGTATTAAGAGAGCTAAATGGTCTGAGAAATAAGCTTCCACAGGATATTTTTTCAATTGATGTATTCAAATATACCCCAGAAACAGTAAATATTGTTCAGGCGGCATTTTTATCTGAAACAGCCTCATATTCAGAATTAAAAGAGCATGCGGAAGATCTGAAAAAGAAGCTTTTGAAAATCAAAGACCTAAAAGAGGTACAGATTCACGCCGTTCCGAACCGACTTCTGAGAATTTCACTGAACACGGACAAACTGGCTCAATTCCGAATTCCGGTTTCCAGAATAATGCAAATTTTGCAATCTGAAAATTTAAACATTCCGGCGGGCTCCATTGAGATTGGCGACAGAAAAATTAACGTAAAAACCTCAGGATCTTATGATTCTGTAACCGAAATCGAAAACACAGTAATCAATACTTCCGGAACCCAAACACTTCATCTAAAAGATATAGCCGAAGTTTATTTTGACTATGAGGAGGATAGTTATTTGGCCAGACTAAATGGTAAAAGAGGTATATTTATCACGACCTCTCAGAAAAAAAACACCAACATTTTCGAGGTAAATAATCAGCTTAATCCTATCATTGATGATTTTGTAAAAAAACTTCCTGCTCATATCGTATTTGAAAAGAGTTTTGATCAGGCCAAAAGTGTTTCCAAACGGCTCATGGGCCTTGCCAGAGATTTTGGAATCGCAATTTTGCTGGTATTAATTACGCTGATTCCACTTGGTTTCAGGGCCGCTTTTATTGTGATGATTTCAATTCCGCTCTCCTTAGCAATTGGCTTGGCAGGCCTCGATTTCCTGGGATTCGGAATTAATCAACTTTCAGTAGTTGGGCTTGTGATTTCACTGGGATTACTCGTAGATGACTCTATAGTGGTGGTCGAAAATATCGCCCGGTATCTGCGTATGGGTCATAGCCGAAAAGATGCTGCCATTCAGGCAACCAAACAAATTAGTTTGGCGGTTTTGGGCTGCACTGCTACCCTGATTTTTGCTTTTTTGCCCTTGACTCAGCTACCTGAGTCTCCGGGTGATTTTATCCGAAGCCTTCCAATGGCGGTTATTACTACCGTTTTGGCTTCATTGTTTGTTTCGCTTACCATCGTACCGTTTTTGGCCTCACTCATTATGCCAAAAGAAGAGCATGAGGAGGGCAATATGTTTTTACAATACCTTAATAAAGCCATTGACGGTAGCTACAAGATTGTACTGAGTTGGTCATTATCAAATCCTTTTAAAACACTGATAATTGCCTTTGTTCTGTTCTTGGCGAGTCTTTCTCTGATACCGGTAATCGGGGTAAGTGTATTTCCAAAATCTGAGAAACCCATGTTCTTGATAAATATCGAAACTCCGTTGGGTACCTCATTAAGCACTACCGATAAAGCGGTAAGATTTGTCGAAAATGCTTTGAAACAAGACAGTTTGGTCAGGAACTATTCATCTAATATTGGTAAAGATAATCCGAGAATTTATTATAATATTTTACCAAAAGGCGGAGCTCAAAGTAACATTGCCCAAATTTTTGTTCAACTCAAAGATGATACGGAAGTTCCGGATCGTACTGAATTGATTGACAGACTTCGTTTGAAATTTGAAGATTATCCCGGAGCGAAAATCAGAGCAATTGAGTTTGAACAAGGAGCTCCTGTTGAAGCCCCTTTAGCTGTCAGGATATTTGGGGAGAACCTGGACTCTCTTAAAAATATTTCTTCAAAAGTGGAGAATCTTTACAAATCCACCCCCGGCACCATGTATGTCAATAACCCTATTGCTTCATCTAATACAGACTTAAGGGTTAAAATCAACAAAGACAAAGCCGGAATGTACGGAATTGCTACTGCAGAAATAGACCGACTCGTTAGATTGGCGATTTCGGGGCTTTCGGTGGGAACTTATCAGGATAAAAACGGGGATGATTTTGAAATAAATATTACCATTCCGCGAGGAAAAAGAGTAAGTATGGATGTTTTTGAAAAGATATTTATTCCAACGGCCATAGGCTCCCAAATCCCATTGTCTCAATTGGCCACCGTTGAGTTTGAGGCTTCACCTAACCGTATCCAGCATTTTGACCAGGAACGCTTCACGAGTGTTTCGGCTTTTGTCTCAAACGGATTTTTAACACCTCAGGTGCAGGATAATTTTAAAGAAAAGCTGAGTAAATATAAATTGCCGGAAGGCTATCATATAGAATTTGCAGGTGAAGAAGAACAGAAAAAAGAAACTTTCGGAGGATTGGGTACCATAATTCTTATTACTATTTTTGGTATTCTGGCCATTCTTATTCTCGAATTTAAGACCTTTAAAAGCTCATTTATCGTACTATCAGTCATTCCATTAGGTGTAATTGGTGGAGTTAGTATTTTGTATCTTTCGGGCAATTCTCTGTCATTCACTGCTATTGTCGGATTGATCGCCCTGGCAGGTATCGAAGTCAAAAATTCAATTCTGCTGGTTGATTATACTAATTATCTCAGGAAAGAGGAGGGACTTACAGTAAATCAAGCCATAGAAAAAGCCGGAAAAACGAGGTTTATTCCTATTGTACTGACTACAATGACCGCCATAGGAGGACTTATCCCTTTGGTATTGGAGCATTCGCCTTTGTACTCGCCGCTTGCATTGGTTATTATCGGAGGATTACTCTCTTCATTGATTTTAACAAGGATAGTGACGCCGGTGATGTATAAGTTGTTGCCACCAAGTGTGGATTGATATCAGAATCGATACTGGATTCTACAAGATAGTGTATTGTCTTTAATATCTGATTTTGAACTTTCTTTTGAGGTAAATTCATTTTTGGGCATATCATAGTAAAATACCACTTTCAGGTTTTCATTTACATATCTTATATAGCCCAATCCTAATGTGTTATATTTTATTTCGGCATCGTTTAACTCACTGGTTATTTCTTTTCCGGCTAGTTTGGTATTTGGGTCATACCAGTCATACTTTACTACTAACTGGTTTTTTGGAGAAATAAAATTCTGCAGAAAATAAAAATAAGCTCCATTAAAATTTCTTACATAAAACGGGGTTGCTACTCCATTTAAAACGGGTAATGATGTAGGTGTCTCTGTAGAGGAAACCAATCCCGGTTGCAGTCCACTCATATATTCGGCACGTAATTCGGTAAACATTTTATATTTGTTCGGAATTTTCAACTGAATATCGGCTCCTTTGTAAGTTCTTGGTGCAATTGCATCAGAAGTATTCAGAGTAAATTTTCCATTTTCATTAATTCTGTATTCCTGACCGGACGGATTAGCGATTTTTCCAAACAGCCCTGATATGCTTGCTGAAAGTATCATTTTATGGATTTTAACATTCTTCAAAACCAATCGGCTTATTAAATCCTTGTGGCTATCAAAATCTGCAGGTGCTGCAAGTCCCTGTCCGTTAAAAAGGCCAATATCGTATTTTATATGATTCCTCCAATCCTTTCGGCCTTTAGGCTCAAAAGAGATCATAGCACCCAGATCCCTTTCGGTTTTCATCAAAAGTTGTGACATTCGGCCCCTTTCCAAAGATTCTCTGTCTGATGAACTTAGATTTACTTCAAATCCCATTGGACGAGCAAACATTCCTGTAACTAATGAAAAATAGTTAAGTTTGTTTTCGTAAATTCTTCCCCAAAAATCCCTTATGAAAAAGCCCCGTTCGGTTCCATCAAATTGAAATACAAAATTGAGTTTCGGCATGTTTTCAGCATTGAATCTTGCATAGTCAATACGAAAACGACCCCTCCGAAGCATAAATCTGTTATCGACCTGAGACCCAAAGTCGCCTCCATTAAAACTTTTGATGCCTTTTTCCTGGGCGATTTGAAATTGAGGCTGTATATATCCTGAAAAGCCTACGTATTCAAGTTTTTTATAAGTTGAAATTAGTTTTTTGAGGTGTGTTGTGTCAACATTCAAAAGTGAACCGCTTTCCTGAGCAAAAGTCAATACAGAAAAACTGAGCATGATAATCAGGCTCAAAATGAGTTTTTTTAATTTCATATTGGTAATTATTTTTCAGGTCTAAAAACCTGCTTTTTTTAAATTTTTACAAATGCAGTCAATGCCCTCTGAAAAAATTTCCGCAAGTTGGGATTTTTGAAGTTATGTGCAACAACATTCAATGTTATGAAATTGTTAAGTTTCTGATTCTTTGCTCATAAAGACATCTTCCTGCTCATTTGGCGAAACTTTCAATACGCCCGCCAAAACCAATAATACTAAAGTTCTGCTGGCATTTTTCTTTGAGATATTTGCAATTTCGGAAAAACCGGAAACCGTGATTTGTTGATTTTTTTCCAAAAAATTCATTAAAATCCTTTCTTTTTCTCCGTATTCAAATCTAAAACTTCTGTCTTTAGATTGCCCTTTTAATATTTCTCTTACTTCTTTGGAGGCCTGTATGGACTTATCCTCATTTCTTACAAAAATCTTTTTTTCTTCGGTATCATTTTGATAAAAAAGGGGCTTTTCTTCACTTTCTTTTATATCAAAAATTACTATATCCCGTTCACTATCCAGCTTGATACGCTCGATGCTGTATTCCGGAATGGGGGAAATATGCTTTTTTATGCTTTTCTCAATCAGATACTCGTCTTCATCAGGATATTTTAGACCCTTAAGCACCAGATCATCGGAAATTCCCAATAACAATTTGCCGCCACCAGAATTGGCAAAAGCTGCTATTTCTTTCGCTATTTTATCAGGGTGATTGGTCTTCAATTTGAATTCCAAATTGTAACCTTCTCCCTTTTTTACGAGTGCTTTCAGGTCTTTGAGTTCCATATCCTAAAAATAAGGCAGTCTATTTTCTATTTAATGGATTTTTCCAGAAAAAAAAACACCCCAAAACTGGAGTGTTTTCAATGAATAAAATCTTTCCGGCGATATATTAATATTCGTCTTCGTTGAAAAAGAAATCTTCTTTTGTTGGATAATCCGGCCATATCTCTTCAATATTCTCGTATGGTTGTCCGTCATCTTCCAGCTCTGACAAATTTTCGATTACTTCGTTTGGTGCTCCCGACCTTATTGAGAAATCTATCAATTCGTCTTTAGTTGCTGGCCAGGGTGCATCCTCCAAATAAGATACAAGTTCTAGTGTCCAATACATAGTTTCACCCGTTTTAGTTAAACATCTTTTTTAAATTGGCTGCAAAAGTAAAAAAACTTTGTGAGTTAAACGATTTTAGCAAAAAAAAATGTGATATTTTGTGAATATTTTTTCAACAATTGCTTAAATGATTGATATATAATCGGTTAAATCTTAATTTTTTTAAAAAAAATGACCAAAAAACTTCTGGAAATCTGTTGTTATTCTTATCAATCGGGGCTGAATGCATTTAAGGGTGGAGCCGATAGAATTGAACTATGTGCTGGCCGACCTGAAGGTGGTACGACACCATCTATGGCCATGGCAGAGGCTTTGATAAGCGATGTTAAAATTCCGGTATTTTTAATGATCAGACCCAGAGGTGGCGATTTCTGTTATACAAAATCCGAATTATATGTGATGGTAAGGGATATTGAGAATTTCAAAAAACTCATACCAGGAGGTTTTGTTTTCGGAGCACTTCGACCCGATGGACAAATTGATGAGCCTGCATTGAAACTTTTGGTTGAGGCAGCTGATACTTTCCCCATAACTTTTCACCGGGCATTTGATATGTGCAAGGAACCTGAAATAGCTTTGGACTTATTGATTGATCATGGCATAAAAAATCTTTTAAGTTCTGGCCAAAGAGATAAGGCAATTGATGGCATAGAAAATTTAAAAAAATATAAAACTTTGGTGGGTGACCGGCTACAGATTATGGCCGGGAGTGGGGTAAATCCCGGCAACATAGCAGCAATCGATAAATCAGGGGTGGATGCATTTCATTTTTCTGCAACCAAAGTTTTTGACAGTGCCATGGTTTACAGAAATCCGAATGTTAAAATGGGCGATGAGCATGCCAATGAATATCAGTTACAAGAAGCTGACATGGAATTGATTAAGGCAGCGAAGAGGGTTATTGAAAAACTAGGAAAAACGTAACAGTATGGGTTCTGATTTTATCAAGATACCTTAAATAGCTACTGGTGGGGACACCCGGTTCTTTCATGTTTTTTATGCCATGTGAAAAGTGGATTTCGGGAGTGACTTTAAAATATTCCCGGAATATCTCGAGACCCATACCGTATTCAACACAGAGGTCTGACGATTTGATGTATTGGGCACTTCCTGTTTTTGAATTGCCTCTTTTATTGATGATATTGGTTTCAAAGCCATATTTTAGCCCTCCGAAAAAAAACATCCTGCTGTTGCCTCTTCTTTCCGATTTGTATTTGAGATGCATCGGAATCTCAAACCAGGCTTTATCTTGTTGGGTATTGGAAACAGAATCAGATTCCAGGATTTTTCTATTAAAGATTGATATTGACAAAGGTGAAAACCTGAAATCATAATAGTCGTTGAGATGAACATTGATAACCCCTCCTGCTTTTATACCTGATGTACTGGGAGAAGTGATGGCTTTCACGTTGCCACTATTTGAATTTGATAGAAAAGCATTGTTGAATCTAAAATTATAGTGTGTGGAGGCAAAGCCCAGATAATAACCAAAATGCACTTTTTTGGCGTCATAGTCAGGTTGAAACTGGGTATCGATTTGAGAATATCCAATCTGAGCAATGAGAACAAAAAATAAGAATATCAGGGTTTTTTTCCGATGTAAACTGAGCATATGCCAAAGGTTAGGGGTGTAGCCGAGGTCTCGGTGTAGCCCGCTTTCTCAAAAATTTCCAGAAAATTATTACCGTCGGGGAAAGCTTTCACTGATTCGGGCAAGTAAGTATACGCCGAGCTGTCTTTTGAAAATATCCTCCCGATAACAGGTAAAATTTTAGTAGAATAGAACCAATATAAATGTTTAAATATAAATCCCTTTGGGTTTGAGAATTCTATTACCAGACATGTTCCGCCGGGCTTAGTTACCCTGCACATGTCTGTAAGGCCTTTCAGAAGATTCTCAAAATTCCTTACGCCAAATGAAACGATTACGGTGTCGAAAGTATTGTCACTAAAGCCCAGTTTTTCGCTGTCACCTAATTGCATTTCAATATTTTCAGCAAGACCAAGCTTTTGCATTTTCTCACGACCCACTTTTAACATGCCTTCGGAAATATCAACTCCGATTATTTTCTTAGGCTTAAGAGTCTTCCAGGCTTCTACTGCCAAATCGCCAGTGCCTGTGGCAATGTCAAGAACGAGTTCGTTTTTCCGATCTTTTATCTTGTTCAGAGCTTTTTTTCTCCAGTAAAAATCTATACCACCGCTGAGCAGATGGTTCAGAAAATCATACTTGTGCGAAACGTTGTCAAACATTTCCGCTATTTGCTCTTTTTTGCTGCTGTCACTTTCTTTGTAAGGAACTACAATCATAATTTTCAAATTTCAAAGACTATTGGCTATCAGTCCTTTGTTTATTTTTTTTGCAATGGCTGGGCCTTCATATACAAATCCACTATAAACCTGAACCAGGCTCGCCCCCGCTTCGAGTTTTTCCAGAGCATCTTTTGCATCATAAATTCCGCCTACCCCTATTATCACAAACTTTCCTTCTCCTTTTTTGTTCAGATATCTGATCACTTCGGTTGCCCTTTCAGTTAATGGTTTTCCGGAAAGCCCACCTGCTCCTATATTTTCAACTATAGTTTTGTCAGTAGATAATCCTTCTCTTGACAAGGTGGTATTGGTAGCTATAACGCCGGCTATCCCGGATTCCAGCACAATTTCAACTATATCGTCAAGTTGAGAGTCGGTCAAATCAGGGGCGATTTTAAGCAATACAGGTTTTGGGTTTTCCTGATTTTCAGCCTGCAAAGCTAACAATATTTTCTTAAGTGGCTCCTTTTCCTGTAGTTCTCTTAATCCGGGAGTGTTGGGAGACGAAACGTTGACCACGAAATAATCGACCCATTCCTTTAAACCATTAAAAGCCAGCAGGTAGTCGTTGATAGCCTCACTATTATCCGTAATTTTATTTTTACCGATGTTTCCGCCAACAATTATTTCAGAGTTTCTTTTTTTTAGATTTTTTACTGCTTCTTCAATTCCCAAATTATTAAACCCCATTCTGTTGATTAGAGCGAGATCCTTTTTTAGTCTGAATAGCCGGGGTTTTGGGTTTCCATCCTGGGGTTTGGGGGTGATGGTGCCGATTTCTATAAAACCGAAGCCCAGACAATCCAGTTCATCAATCCATTGGGCATTTTTGTCAAAACCGGCTGCAAGTCCAACGGGGTTTTTAAATTCCAGACCCATCACATTTTTTGTAAGTTTTGGGGACCTGATCTCAAAATTAGATTTTAGAACACTTTTCATTCCAGGAATCTTGAGTAGCAATCTGAGAGAATTCATGGCAAAATAGTGAATCTTCTCTGGGTCAAACTGAGAGAGTACCGGGAAAATGAGGTTTTTGTAAAGGGCCAATTTGAAAATGATGTCTTTTGGTCAACAAAATTACTCTACAAACTGCGGATAGCCAAATTTAGAATTTTATGGGATTCTTTTATGAAAATAATCGTGAGAGATATTTTATTAATCTAAATTAATATTAGAAAAATCATATATTAAATTATTGAAAAAATTCTTTTTAACGGCAAAATGATTCCATTCATCGGTGAAAATAAGCCACTTAAATATTTGTCATGTTCTCCTCAAAATTTATACAATAATTTTATTCTGTTGAAATTCTAAAAAAAGTGATAAAAACTTTGAACCTTTTTAAAGTTTCCAGAGTTTTGTCGTTTATATGGAAAACCGAATTATCAATACCGCCAGAGATTTATACTTCAGATATGGTATCAGAAGTGTGACCCTGGATGATATTGCCAAAGAGCTGGGGATTTCAAAAAAAACGATTTATCAGTTTTTTAAAGATAAAGATGAGCTGGTCAATTGTGTGGTGGATTTATCGGTCTTTGAAGAGATTTGCCGGTCTAAAGATTTAAAAAAGCTGTCTTTAAATCCGATTGAAGAGATAATCATAAGTGTCAGGATGATGAAAGATATGCTTGACAAGATTAATGTGGTGTTGTTTTATGATCTTGAAAAATACCATCCTGCGGCTTTCGAAAAATACAAAGCTTTTAAATCCAATTTTTTAGAATTAATCAGACAAAATCTGGTACAGGGGGTGGCCCAAAAACTTTATCGGCCCGAAATAAATATCGATGTTTTGGTAAAGTTTAGGCTCGAAACAGTAGATATGCTTTTTGATGCCAGTATTTTTCCACCTGATAAATTCAAACTGGCAGATACCCAAATGGAGCTTACCGACCATTTTTTGAGAGGAATAGTAACTCCGTTGGGCTTAGAAATTTACGAAAAAACAAAATTAGAAATATGAAAAAAGTAAAAACCTATTGGATAGGTGCTATTACGCTTCTTTGGGCACAGTTAGCGGTGGCTCAGAGTACCTTCACAATTGAAGAGGCTGTAGATTACGCCCTTAAGAATCATTCCAGTATTAAAAACGCAATGGTGGGCATGCAAGATGCCGAATGGCAAATCAAGGAAATCAAATACTCCGGTATGCCTCAAATCAACGGGCAGTTTGGTTACACTTACAATGCTATAGTACCCACTCAGCTTATTGATGCGAAAAACTTTAATCCTCAGGCAGCCGAAGGCGAGGTGGTGAAGTTCAAATTTGGAGTTCCCTGGGGTGGACAAGCCGGTATAGGTCTTAATCAGCTTATTTTTGATGCCACCTGGCTGGTTGGATTGAGAGCCGCTGATACATACAGACTTATGGCTAGTCAGGATTTGGAGAAATCAAAAGTGGTCATAGCAGAAAGCGTAAGAAAAGCATATTACTCTGCATTGGTTGCCGAGCAAAGAGGACAAACACTTGATTTAAATATAAGTCGTCTTGACTCGGTGATTGCTCAGACAGAGCAGTTTGTAAAACAAGGTTTTGTCGAGAAGATTGATGTTGATCGACTCAATGTACAGCGAAATAACCTGATATCGGAAAAACAAAAATTGAATAATTTGATTGGACTGACCTACCAGTTGCTAAAGTTTCAAATGTCATATCCGCAGGATGCCTCACTGATATTGAAAGACAAACTAAGCGAAGAGAATGTGAAATTAATCAGAAGTGTGGTGGCGGAAGATGCAGACCCCAATAACCGTATTGAATTCAGGCAGTTGGCTACCAATCGTAAACTTATCGAACTTAATCAGGAAAGATATCAAAAGGCTTATTTACCCTCTTTAAACCTTAGTGCTTCTCTGGGTGCAGGCCATAGTAATACGCAGTTTAACCCCTTTGAAAGGTGGTTTGGCTCATCTGCGATTACGCTTGGAGTACGGGTACCGATTTATGATTCAGGTCTGAAAAGAGTACAAATTGAGCGTCAAAAACTAAATATCATCAAGATTGACAATACCGTGGAAATGCTCAAGGAATCGTTTAAACTTGAAAATGCTCAGGCTAAAATCAATTTAAAAAATGGCTTTGAGACACTTGATGCCATGACAAGAAATATGGACCTTGCCAGTGAAGTTTTGAGAGTTTCTAAAATTAAATATCAACAGGGAGTAGGCTCAAATATGGAGGTTGTTAATGCCGAATCGGACTTGAAACAAGCTCAAAATAATTATTTCAGTGCATTGTATGATGTATTAATAGCAAAAGTTGACCTGGACAAATCTCAGGGAAAATTAATCAAATAAAAAACAGAAAAAACTATACAAATAATGAAGGCAAATTTTAACATACTCAAAACATTGGTAATCGCAGCCCTTGCGACAATAGTGGTGGCATGTGGCAAAAAAGAGGACAATTCTCTGAAAGGGAAAAAAGACCAGCTAGCTCAATTGCAGAAAGAGGCTACATCCTTAGATGAGAAAATTCAAAAACTTCAGGCTGAAATTGACAAATTGGAGCCTAATAAGGTGGAGAAATTCAAAACTGTTTCGGTAAGTCCTATTGTTCCGGGGACTTTTGATCATTATGTGGAATCTACTGGTAGGCTTGAAGCAGAAAACAATGTTTTTGTAAGCCCTCAAATGGGTGGAGCCATCACTAATATATATGTAAAAGCAGGTGATTTTGTTTCCAAAGGCCAAAAAATTGCTACAATTGACAATTCAGTTTTAAGAAATTCGATTCAGGAAATCGAGATTCAGCTTGAAACAGCCAAAACTATTTATGAGAGACAGAAAAACCTTTGGGATCAGAAGATCGGTACGGAAGTTCAATTTATTCAGGCGAAAACTCAGGTAGAAGCTCTTCAACGTAGAATCACAACATTGAAATCACAGGACGGAATGAACATTGTTTCGGCTCCTATATCAGGTGTAGTGGATGAGGTAAGATTCAAAGCTGGCGAAATGGCCGCTCCTGGCGTTGGTATCGTTAGAATTGTGAATTTCTCAGACCTTAAAGTTGTAGCCAACGTGCCTGATACTTATGCAGGTACAATTGCAAAGGGCGATATGGTAAAAATCAAATTTCCTGATTTACAAAAAGAAATTTCTGCAAGACTCACTTTTGTAAGCCAAACCATCAATCAGGTTTCGCGGACATTTTTGGTTGAAGCCAAAGTACCAAATATTGATAAATCTTTAAAACCTAATTTAACAGCTATTATCAATATCAATGATTTGTCTAAAAGTGGTGCCATCGTGATTCCTCAAAGTTTTGTGCAAAATACCGATCAGGGAAATATAGTTTACGTCGCTGTAGTAGAAGGGAACAAAAAAGTAGCAAAAGCACGTCAGGTTACAACTGGGTTGGCATATGATGGAAAAATAGAGGTTAAGTCAGGCCTGTCTTCCGGAGAAATGCTGATTACTGAAGGTTATCAGGAAATTGTAGATGGTCAGTTGATCAATTATTAAGAAAAATATGAGCGAAAAAGATATTCATAGCTCCAATTTGCCAGAGGCAAAGGGCTTTATTTACAACATGATCGGGGTTTTGTCCAGAAACAAAACTACCGTGTATCTGATCACCTTTTTGGTGACTATTGCCGGGTATTTCATTTTTACGAACTTACCCAAAGAGCAATTTCCTGACATAGTAATTCCACAGGTTTATGTACAGACCGTCTATGCCGGAACCTCGCCTGCTGACATCGAAAACCTTATCAATAAGCCAATAGAAAAGCAAATAAAGGCTGAAAAGGGGGTAAAAAGAATCAAATCCAATGCATTGCAGGATGTTTCGGTGATTTTGGTTGAATTTGACACAAAAGTAAGTGTGACAGAAGCCAAAGAACGATGCAAAAGTGCTATTGAAAGGGCAAAAAGAGACCTCCCCAAAGATTTGACTCAGGATCCTTCTGCAGTTGAAGTAAACTTTTCGGAGTTCCCGATTATGAACATCAATATCTCAGGGAACTTTCCTTTGAAAAAGCTCAAAGAATATGGAGAGCAACTTCAGGATAAGATCGAAGCCATGCCGGAAATCACTCGTGTAGATATCGTAGGAGCACTTAGCCGTGAAGTTCAGATCAATTTGGATATTAATAAAATGAAAGCTTATGGTATTACATTTTATGATGTTCAGAGTGCCATTCAGGGCGAAAACGTTAATATTTCCGGGGGTGACCTGAGTGTAATGAGCGTTAGACGCTCATTGAGAGTAGCAGGAGAGTTTAAGTCTATTGATCAAATCAGAAATGTAATCATCAGATCCGGACAAGGTGCCACTGTTAAACTTGGTGATGTTGCAGATGTCGTTGATGGATATGCTGAAAGGCAGGATTTTGCCAGACTTGACAACAACTCTGTGGTTACGCTCAATGTAATTAAGAGATCAGGCGAAAATCTCGTGGCGGCATCAGAAAAAATTGAAGCTACTTTGGAAGAATTCAAAAAAGGAAATGTCCCGGATGGCTTAAAAATTACAATTACCGCCGACCAAAGTGAAAGAACAAAATCATCAATAGAGGACTTGATTAACACTGTGGTTTTAGGTTTTATTTTCGTGGTATTGGTGTTGATGTTCTTTATGGGAGTGCGGGATGCCATATTTGTTGGGTTGTCTGTACCGCTTTCTGCTTTGCTTGCATTTTACCCATTACTTATGATGGGCTTTACCTTAAACACTATGGTTCTTTTTGCCTTCCTGTTGGGGCTGGGGATTGTGGTGGACGACGCCATCGTGGTAATAGAAAATGCTCACAGAATTTTTAATAAGCACAAAGAACTGACAATTACCGAAGCCGTGAAGTTGGCAGCAAGTGAAGTCTTTGTTCCGGTACTTTCCGGTACTTTAACTACTATTGCTCCTTTCTTCCCATTATTGTTCTGGGGGGGAATCGTTGGTGAATTTATGAAGTATCTGCCATTTACCCTGATATTTACATTGATTGCCTCATTAATTGTGGCTTATGTGATGAACCCAATATTTGCGATTTCGTTTATGAAACGCGACGACGAGGAGCATAAGTCTGACAACAGCTGGGATCATCTCAAAAAACCGATATTCTTATTAGGAGGGATTGCAATTGTTAGTTACTTAATTTCATTTGGAGGAAGCGAAGGATTCAGAGGTTTGGGTAATTTCTCAATATTATTAATCATCCTTTATATCTTTAATCACTTCATTCTTACTCCCAAACTCATTCTTCCTTTTCAGGATAATTTGCTTCCAAAATTGAAGCAAAATTATAGAAATGTGATCAGTTGGCTGATAGTAGGAAAAAGACCAATATTTGCGGTAATTGGGACTTTCTTCCTTTTGGTTTTTACCATTATCACAATGGGAATAGTTAAGCCAAGTGTCGTTTTCTTCCCTGATTCTGAACCCAACTACATCTATGTATATAATGTAATGCCATTTGGAACAGATGCCCTTAAGACCGATCAGGTAACCAGAGAAATTGAAAAAAGAGTTTTCGAAGTAATAAAAGAAAATAAAGCTGAATTAGCCGTAAATTCTGTGATTTCCAATGTGGGTAAAAATGCCGGGGACCCCTTTAACCCCGACAGAAGCAATACACCACATAAATCAAAAGTAACAGTGGCCTTCGTAAGCAAATCAAAACGAGGAAATGTTAACACTGAAAAACTTCTTAATCTCGTTAGGGAAAAAGTAAAGGGAATTCCTGGAACTGAGATTTCAGTTCAGAAAGAACGTAACGGACCTCCTACAGGTAAACCGATTGCTATTGAGGTGGTTGGAAAAGACTTTGATGAATTGTTCAGATTGGAAAAAGAAATTAAGAACAAAATTGAAGCTGCCGGAATTAAGGGAATCGAAGAGTTGAAGTCTGACCTGGTGACCAATAAACCTGAAATTATCGTTAATGTAAACCGTGAAAAGGCTTCAAGAGAGGGAATTAGTTCGGCTCAGATAGCATTGGCCATCCGAACTGCTTTATTTGGAGCTGAAATCTCCAAATTCCGGGATTCAGAAGATGAGTACCCGATACAGTTGAGATTAAAGCAGGAAGACCGGAATCAGATCGAGAAGCTTTTGAGCATGAACATCACTTATCGTGATATGAACATGGGAGGCGTATTGCGTAATGTACCGCTTTCATCAATTGCCGATATTTCTTATACTTCAACTTTCTCACAAATAAACCGTAAAGACAACGAGCGTACCATTACGCTGTCGTCAGATGTGATTGAACCTTACAATGCCAACCAAATCAATCAGGAGATTTTTGCTGCTATTGGCGATATTCAATTAGAACCGGGTTATGTGATTCGTCAGGGGGGTGAGCAGGAAGAACAAAAAGAATCAATGACATTCCTATCTATTGCTTTTGGGATCTCTTTAATGCTGATCTATCTGATTCTGGCTACGCAATTTAACTCTATCGTGAAGCCATTCATCATTTTTGTGACTATCCTGTTGAGTTTGATAGGTGTATTGCTTGGCTTTATGCTTTTTGGTAAAACTTTCTCAGTGATTATGTCAGGTGTAGGTATTATTGCTCTGGCTGGTATTGTGGTGAAAAACGGTATCCTTTTGATAGAATTTACCGATGAGCTTATTGCACGGGGATTTGGTTTAAAAGAGGCGATCGTAGAGGCGGGGGCTACACGTTTAACTCCTGTATTGCTTACTGCTGCCTCTGCCGTGTTAGGTTTGATTCCATTGGCTTTTGGTCTGACTTTTGATTTTGAGGCACTTTTCGTGCATCTCAAGCCAATCGTGCATGTAGGTGGCGATAGTGCCGTGTTCTGGAATATACTTGCCTGGACGATTATTTTTGGCTTGACATTCTCTACATTGCTTACTTTATTGATAGTACCGTGTATGTATTATATCAATGAAAAAGTCAGATTGAAATTCAGAAAAGCCTGATAATTAATTTTTAAGATTTAATCAAAAAACCTCCAGCAATTGGAGGTTTTTTGCTTTAGCGTATTTTAGATTTCTATTTAATAGCCATCAAGGTTCTTTCCTTATATGCAGCCAATTCTTTCGGTTGCAAATCGGCAATCGCAAAGTGCGTAATATTAGTTATCTCCATTTCATCAAGGGCATCCACCAGATTTTTAAAAGGGGAATCATCAGTAGGTTTAATAATTACCGTGAAGTTTTCCGGATTAGGGGCCACATTTCTTTTCTTTAAAATCACACTTCTAAAACCATTAATTGTCAGATTGGTTTCTTTGAGATTTGTAGCCTTCACGTCGGCAATATCTTCCTGATGCCAAAAAATCTGATTTTGTTTTCCCAAAATAAAAGTAAGTGAATTTGACTTTTTGATTTTTGATCTTTGCCCTGTCTCATTGTCTGGCATATTAAGCTTCATCATGTTGGGTTGAGTGAATGTAGTAGTGAAAATAAAAAAGGTTATCAACAAAAATCCCAGATCTACCAGCGGGGTCATGTCTGGTTTTCCACTACGATGCCTTACGGTGGCATTTTTTGTTTGAGGAGTTACTTCTGCCATAATTGTAAAAGTTTTGGGTGAAAAAAGAACTTGTTTTTTGCAGCGAAAAGGGTTTCATCCCCGAGAGTAGAACATCACGAAGTGAATGTAGTATAAAAAATACAAAAAACAATACTTTTTTGATTTTTTGAAAAAAATATCATGAGAAAAAGGATTTTGTAAAAAGAAATTAGAATGTGGTTTACACTAAAATGAGTGTTTAGCATTTTCAATTTTCTTTGCCCGTTCAGAATTTCCGCCAGACTCTGAACGCATGGACTATCCTTCCTGCAATTTCAAGTTTGAAATATTCCAAAACCACAAAAAAAAACAATATCTCCAAATCTTCGCCGATTGTATTTATCTTAGATTTTAAAATTTTCTGTCGTAAAGTGGCAACCGAAGAGTCTCTTTTTGAAATTATGCTGGGTCGAAAATCCAATAATTGATTTAATAAAATAAAACAGTATTTTTGAAATTGATGAGTGGTAAAATGCTTATTATTTAACTTCGGTCTAAGGCCGAAATACACCAGTACTAAGGCAAGAGCATTCGCACTGCGGGGTAATAAAATGAGAACCAAATTTGGTGGAGAAGTGATTGATAATAAAAAACTTAAAAACCCACCTAATAATGATTAAGATGAGAACACATTTTTATTTATTATTGATATTTATCATATTAGCTTGTCAAGTAAAAGATAAAGAATGTAAGGAGTCTGAAAAATTCTTGATTGAGTTTAGTAAAGGGGTTTCTGAACAGCTACCTCCTCCAAATTCAAACCTTTTTATGTTTTTCAAATTAGATGATAACAGGATAATGAAAATAAACAATATCAGTTTATATGATGTGTACAAAAGAGAATATAAAGATAGATTTAAGTTTAATGATTTTTTATGCTCCTTATTTAATGAAAAAATATACTTAAAAAAAAATCTTTTGGAACAAAGTAGTAAAAGCTATGTAATTATAAAACCTGATAGAAATATTGATTTATTAAAATCAAAAGAATTAATAGAAAAATATTGTGAAAAATCAGATAATTACCTTAGATTAAAAAATCAATTTAATAATGATGAAGAAATAACAATATTGTATACTTTTTTTAGAAATAAGAAGTATATAAGTTTTGATGACTATCAAGGATATTACATTATAAAAGACAGTTTAAGATAATATAACGTAGCTTGCTTTTCAAATTTTAAGCCTTTTACCTGCCATTTATTTTTTAATTGATTTTTCTTAGTTGGTCCCGCTCTGCGGGATGTTCCACAGGACAATACCGAAACTAGATAAGAAGTTTTTTTTATCCTCAGTTCTGGGACTCTGAACATATAGATTATGTTTCCAGCAGTTTCAAATTTGAAATATTCCAAAATCACAAAAAACCAATCAATATCTCCAAATCATCGCCGATTGTATTTATCTTACGTTTTAAAATATTCTGCCGCATAGTGGCAACCGCGGAGTCCTTTTTGGAGACTCTGCGGGGACGAAAGTACAGGAAAATCGATTACAGAAAATTTATTTGATTAAATCATGTATAATTTTGTTTATTATTTCTTCTATCGATATTTTAGGGACAAAGGCAATGATACATATAAATTCATGGCATCATCTTCTGTTTTCTTAACAGTTCTATTTCATTTTATTACAATATTAAGAATTATTGAAATATCTTTCAAAGTGGTACTTCCTAGGTATGTATTCTATAAGGACTACCTAAACAATAAAATGGCTTATTTTCCTGTAGTATTTATTTTAATATTTGTTTTCTATTTTTTTTATAATAAAAAAAGGGTTGACCATATAGTGAACACCTATCCCAAAGATTTCGACATTTATTCTGTTAAATCGATAGTTAAAATTTTACTAATATGCCTGCTCCCATTACTACTTGTACCATATTTAATAAATTATAGATAGGAAGGATTAGGTAAAACTCCCCCACTCTTCGGGATGTTCCGCAGGACAATCCCGAAGCTAGATAAGAAGGATTTTTTATCCTCAGCTCTGGGACTCTGAGCATTTAGACTATCCTTCCCGCAATTTCAAAATTGTAATACCCCAAAACCACAAAAAAACCAATCAATATCTCCAAATCATCGCCGATTGTATTTATCTTAGGTTTTAAAATATTCTGCCGCATAGTGGCAATCCCAGAGTCTTTTTGAGACTATGTGGGGATAAAAGACACATATGGACATGATTGCATTAGCCTGTCATCTATTTTACAAATTTTAAACACATGAAAAATATTTTCTTAATTATCATAATGTTTTTTTCGATTAAATCGTACAGCCAATATAGAATGGTTGATAAATTAAATACAGATACAGTTATAATTAATAAAATAAAAAGGCATAAAAAGATTTATGTTATTTATGCGTTTAATCAAAATCAAAAATTTAAAATTGTTATGCGGAAAAACAAAGCCTTTAGACTGAAAATAAAAGAGAAATATGTTATTAAAATGAAAAGTTTCGATATTGAATTAAGTGGAGAAGGAGGCAAAATAGCTGGTAATTCTAAAATGCTGCATTGTCAAACTTATCCTAAAAATATCCAAATCTGCTCTGAACCTAATAAAGGATACTATACACTATATTCTTTATTAGAAATAGAAAAACATATAAAGGATTAGGGGCTCTCCCTGCTACCGCACGATTGCATCGTGAGGCTTGGTGAAACGCTAAACCCGCTCTTCGGGATGTTCCGCATGACACTCCCAAAGCTAGTTAAGAAGGATTTTTTATCATCAGCTCTGGGACTCTGAACACCCGGACTATCTTTCCTGCAGTTTCAAATTTGAAATATCCCAAAACCACAAAAAAACCAACCAAAATCACCAAATCATCACCGATTGTATTTATCTTGGATTTTAAAATTTTCTGTCGTAAAGTGGCAACCGAAGAGTCTCTTTTTGAAATTATGCTGGGTCGAAAATCCAATAATTGATTTAATAAAATAAAACAGTATTTTTGAAATTGATGAGTGGTAAAATGCTTATTATTTAACTTCGGTCTAAGGCCGAAATACACCAGTACTAAGGCAAGAGCATTCGCACTGCGGGGTAATAAAATGAGAACCAAATTTGGTGGAGAAGTGATTGATAATAAAAAACTTAAAAACCCACCTAATAATGATTAAGATGAGAACACATTTTTATTTATTATTGATATTTATCATATTAGCTTGTCAAGTAAAAGATAAAGAATGTAAGGAGTCTGAAAAATTCTTGATTGAGTTTAGTAAAGGGGTTTCTGAACAGCTACCTCCTCCAAATTCAAACCTTTTTATGTTTTTCAAATTAGATGATAACAGGATAATGAAAATAAACAATATCAGTTTATATGATGTGTACAAAAGAGAATATAAAGATAGATTTAAGTTTAATGATTTTTTATGCTCCTTATTTAATGAAAAAATATACTTAAAAAAAAATCTTTTGGAACAAAGTAGTAAAAGCTATGTAATTATAAAACCTGATAGAAATATTGATTTATTAAAATCAAAAGAATTAATAGAAAAATATTGTGAAAAATCAGATAATTACCTTAGATTAAAAAATCAATTTAATAATGATGAAGAAATAACAATATTGTATACTTTTTTTAGAAATAAGAAGTATATAAGTTTTGATGACTATCAAGGATATTACATTATAAAAGACAGTTTAAGATAATATAACGTAGCTTGCTTTTCAAATTTTAAGCCTTTTACCTGCCATTTATTTTTTAATTGATTTTTCTTAGTTGGTCCCGCTCTGCGGGATGTTCCACAGGACAATACCGAAACTAGATAAGAAGTTTTTTTTATCCTCAGTTCTGGGACTCTGAACATATAGATTATGTTTCCAGCAGTTTCAAATTTGAAATATTCCAAAATCACAAAAAACCAATCAATATCTCCAAATCATCGCCGATTGTATTTATCTTACGTTTTAAAATATTCTGCCGCATAGTGGCAACCGCGGAGTCCTTTTTGGAGACTCTGCGGGGACGAAAGTACAGGAAAATCGATTACAGAAAATTTATTTGATTAAATCATGTATAATTTTGTTTATTATTTCTTCTATCGATATTTTAGGGACAAAGGCAATGATACATATAAATTCATGGCATCATCTTCTGTTTTCTTAACAGTTCTATTTCATTTTATTACAATATTAAGAATTATTGAAATATCTTTCAAAGTGGTACTTCCTAGGTATGTATTCTATAAGGACTACCTAAACAATAAAATGGCTTATTTTCCTGTAGTATTTATTTTAATATTTGTTTTCTATTTTTTTTATAATAAAAAAAGGGTTGACCATATAGTGAACACCTATCCCAAAGATTTCGACATTTATTCTGTTAAATCGATAGTTAAAATTTTACTAATATGCCTGCTCCCATTACTACTTGTACCATATTTAATAAATTATAGATAGGAAGGATTAGGTAAAACTCCCGCTTTACGAAGCTTGTAGCTTCGTTGGGGAGTAAAGCGGGTTTCACTCAGCTCTGCGAAGGCTATTTCTGCTATTAGGGATGTTCCGCAGGACAATCCCAAAGCTAGATAAGTAGGTAAAACCCCACCATACTTCTATTATGAAACAATTCTCTCCCGCCTTCCACTGGCTGCAGCCTTGTATATGGCATCAATCACACGCATATCTTTTAGGCCTTCGTGGCCGGTAATATGTAAAGGCAATGGTTTTTCGTTCAGAATATATTTTGCCAGTTCGTCCATTTGGGTTTGTTGTTGGTTAATTTCCGGGAAATTAAATTCTCCTGCCGGGGAGCGACCCTTGAAAGGTCCGTAGCTTATGGCAGGGCTCAGCTCAAAATTACCATTATCAGCCGATGCAAATAGCCGGTCAATGCCGGAATTGTAGGTGGAGGAAGAGGTCGCCACCGTACCTGATGCAAAATGCAGCTGCCAGGTGATGGACTCTTCTACTTCTTTGAAATTGGGATTGGTAACCGGGCCAAACTGTGCGGTAACACTTTCCGGTTCTTCACCTGTGATATATCGGGCTGCCTGCACACAATACACACCCAGGTTTTGCAAAGGCCCACCACCCGAAAGGGCTTTTTTGTAATGCCAATCATTGGGGTCGGGGTTTACTTTGTAACCCAGTGACGCCTCTACAAGGTTTACTTTTCCATAGATTTTGTTTTGGCCCAGCCGCATCATTTCCATATTGTAGGGCTCAAAGTGCAGGCGGTATCCCACTGCCAGCTGTACTTTGTTTTTTTCACAGGCAGCTATGATTTCCAGACATTCTTTGGCCGAAATACCCATAGGTTTTTCCACGATTACATGCTTTTTGGCATTTGCAGCTCTGATGGCAAACTCTTTATGAAGTGCATTGGGCAGGATAATATACACTGCATCTATATCCGGATTCAGGGCTATTTCGTCAAAATTCTGATAGTCATAAATATTATTTGAAGGAACACCATATTTTTTGCCCCAAATCTCTTTTTTTGAAGGTGTTCCGGTTACCAAACCCGCCACCGTGCATGACTTTGATTCCATGATGCCATCAGCCATATAGCCGGCATACCGCCCCAAGCCAACTAATGCAACATGGAGTTTCTTTTCGGTATTCGGGATAAAAATATTCGGGAAGGCCAATGCCCCTAATCCCAAGGATGATTTTTTCAGAAATTCCCTTCTCGATTCCATATTTTCGGATTTTTAGTTTCTAAAATTATATTGAAGAGAAAGCTTTTTCTTCAAAGAAATGATGAATGGTATCAAATCATCTTTTTCATTTTTAAATGTTTATCCAGCCACCAGATCATAATCGCAGCCACAATCATGCTTACCACTACTACATAACCCAGTATTTCATAGCGTTCAAGAAGACCGGATGGCGTTTGGACCACAATCAGGCCTGCCACAAAAGAAGCTACTCCGCCTGAAATCTGCTGTATCGAAGAGTTAATACTCATATATGCACCACGATCTTGTGGCGAAGGAATGGCTGATGTAAGTGCAGAGGCCGAGATCATGCGGGCATTGATTCCCAAAAACAATAAAATATTAAGTATCATAATAATCCATAAAGGCGTTATGCTCAGATTGGTATATATCAAACTCATTATTATAGCGATGATAGTTCCTACAGCAAACATCCTGAACTTACCCACCCGATCGCTAAACTTCCCGATCAGAGGTCCAAAAATTATTGAGAAAATTCCGGTAACCATATATAGTACAGGTAGTTGATCCAATGTCAATCCTAAATTATTGGTACCAAAGGCACTACCAAATGGCATCATCATAAAGCCACCGGTAGCCAGTAATACAGTGCTTAAAAAACCGCGGATGTAAAGTGGGGTGGAAAGTGTTTTTCCCAAATGTTGGATAGCATTTTTCTTTTCCTGAATTTTAAGATGCTCGTTTACAGGTTTTAATTTTATAAAAATCACTATTCCTACAAGTGCTCCAATAACTACAATCATCCAAAAAGGGGAATGCCAGCCCATTTTATTCGCAAGATAAAGCCCGATGGGTAGTCCCAAAATCTGGCTTGCCCCAAAAGCCATCTGCACAAAGCCCATCACCCGGCCACGCTTATCAATAGGGAAAAGATCGGTAATGATTGCAAAACTCACAGAGCCAATTACCCCACCGAATATCCCCGTTACGATTCGGGCGATTAAGAGTAAATGATAGGTGGGTGCCATGGCACAGAGCATAGTACCTAATAAAAAACCTGTGTAGAAAAACAACAAAAACTTTTTGCGATCATATTTATCAGCAAAACCAGCTGCTAACAGTCCCGATGCTCCTGCACTGAAAGCATAGGCCGATACCACAAAACCAAATTGAGAGGTGGTGATTTTCAAAGTAGGCATTAATATGGCTCCTAAAGGCGAAAGCACCATGAAGTCAAGGATAATGGTGAACTGTAAAAAAGCCAGAACAGCCACCACAAATGCCTGATAAGGGGTAAATACTTTTTCTTTTTTCATTTTTTTCAAATTAGCAATTCCAAATATTTTAAGGCTTTAAAGCTTTCAAAACCAATTCAAGGGCTTGATACATATATTCATCTTTCCATTCAAACGGCCGCCCGCCAATACTTTGTCCGTCGGCATGAAAACGCAGCAAGTTATATAATGGAGCAAACGCCACAGACCAGTAAACTTCTATCGGCAAAGGTTTTATCTCTCCGTTTTCAACAGCTTTCTTTATAAACCGGCTCATGATTTCCCGGAAGTCATTTTTTAGTTTTTCAGAAACTTTTTCTCTGAAAGGACTCATTTTGATCATTTCATAAAATGCCGTTTTGTGGTCATTTTTGAGGTTAAAAGCAGCCCGGTTTTCCCATTGTATTTTCATGCCCGCGGCAAAATTCATTTCCGGGTCAAAATTTTTCATGGTGAAATCCAACATTTCTCTGCCTGCTTCAATGCCCAACTGCACAATCAGATCTTCTTTGTCTTTGTAATAAATATATAAAGTAGCAGGTGACACCCCGGCAGCTTTGGCGAGTTTTTGCATACTAAAGCCGTCAAAACCCTCATTTACGAGCATTTTGATTGCTTTTTCTTTTACAATTGCCTGCTTGTTTTCATCTCTGATTCTCATAGCAGGTGCAAATATAAATGAATGTTTGTTTATTTATAATTTTTTATCAAAAAAAAGACAGAAATTGGTTCCTGTCTTTTTTTCATTTTTATGATAAATAAAAATTATTGTTGTCTTTTTACAGTTAATAATAAAGTATCGGCATTTATTCCTGTGAATATTCCAAGGCCATTGGTAATAGTGCTTACTGGTGTCGAAATATTTTGAGAAGTAGTATTTTGATTTTCATATAAAGCGGCATAATCAGCATTGAGTTTATATAAAATTATTGCATACCGACCAAAATACTCAAACGATTGGCCATTTACAGTTGCAGATTCGGTTTGAATAGGCTGATTGTTAAATCTACGTGGAGGCCTTTGCGGAAAATTAGAGTCAGAACTTGGACGAGTTACTATTTGAGTTGCGTTTTCATCCAGCAATTGTGCTGCTATAAAATGATATAAATTTTCGGGGTTATTCCATGTTAAGTTAATTGAAGAAAATTGTTCTTGTTGAAATCCTCCTTGCGGGGGACCCTGACCCGGAGTAAACGAACTAAAATCTCTTGCTACCCGATATATTTCAGTAACGTCCATTGAATATCCCTCAGGTTTTCCCGGAAGAATAGTTTCTGCAGCAATAGTTCGACCATTGTGCTCGAAACTCATAGCATAAGTAGTACCGGCAACACCTAATTTTTGAGTAGATTCATAAACCCCGGTTTCTGTTTCTGTTAAATAAAAGCTATTTCCATCGCTTCCTGTAATTTTAATCTTCAGACCTGAAATGGGTTCTGAGTAGGCGGAATCTTCAGTGGTATAAGGAATTTCAGTGAAGACTTTCATACTGACCGTGTGACCAGGAGCCAGGTAGGCTTCAATTACCGGTTTGTCACCTGGATTTACTACGTCGTTCACTTCCAGACAAGCAGAAAGACCAATGACTAAAAGGGGGAAAAATACTAATATTTTTTTCATTGTAAATAGTTTCTAAATTTGGTTTTATCTCAATTTTAGGCTTAAGGTTAAATTAGGGGTGATTCCCAGATAAGTTACGTCTGTGGTTTGCAGTAAAGAAACTCCGTCTTCACGAACCACTTCAAATCTTTTGTACCATATATTGGTGCGATTGTAGAGATTGAATACAGAAAAACCCAGGGTTCCATTTTTGAAATTATAATTTACAGATACATCCATTCTGTGATAAGCCGGGAGGCGATTTGCATTTTTATCGGTTGGATTAGTGAATGACTTTGTAGTTCCATCTAATAATGTTATGTCGTAAGCACCAATTATCGACGTATAAGGTCTGCCCGTAGAATAAATCCAGGTGCCGGAAAGATCCCAGTGCTTAACACTATAGGTAGCCACGGCTTTGAACTGGTGTCTAACGTCCTGATCGGCATAATAAGGTTTATCAGAAAATGCACTTACATTTCTTACTGCCTGTGCAAGCGTATAACCCAGCCAACCTGTTACACTTCCAAATTTCTTTTGAGCCAAAATATCTACCCCTCTGATAGTTTCGTCACCATTAAAGAAAGTTTCTTCAGTCGATAATCCTCCGCCACCTCCTGGCACTCCCGGCCCACCTGGTCCGCCGCCTGGATTACCCGCACTGAAGGAAGGAACAAAACGAAGTGTATATTCGGTAATACCTATGTTTTTCTTTTGGTAAAATTCAATATCAAAAAGGTAGTTTTTCCTTTCGTAAGCGGCTCCCATTATCAAATGACGAGATTGCGTAACGGGCAAAGTGCTTCCATTGGCCAGAATCCAAAAGTTGCGGTTACCGTTGGTAATGTCTTCACGATTGATTTGCTTGATAAACTGATTATAAATGCCTGCACCTCCTTTGATTTTAATTTCTGGGTTATACTGATAATTGAACGTAAGGCGGGGTTCGGTATAAACTTTTTTTGTTAGGTCAAAATAATTAAACCTGAACCCGGGAATTAATTCTAGTTTTTCATTCATTAGCCTGAATCTATCCTGTAAATAGAATGCCGCCAAGGTACCGGCATCATCACGGTTAAGTATGGTGGTGGTGTCATTTTGTGTATAATTAAATTTGATCTGATTGTAAGTTATCATTGAACCAAATTCGAGTTGGTGATTCGGAAAGAATTTATATTCCCAATCTGTTTTAAAAGAAAAATCCTGAAGTTTATTGGTTTCGTATCTTCCAAATCTACTGGTAAAAGAACTATCATTTCTGGTGATTGAAATGGATCTTGTGTTGTCTCTTTCACTATAATAATTTGAGAAACTTACGAGGGTATTACTGTAAAGTTTATTATTGTACCTTCTCGACCATTTGAAGCTTGTGCCGGTATTTCCCCATTGCGAAATATCGTTGGTTGCATTTCCCAAACCATCACCCGAGTTCTGAAAGGGGCCAAATCCACTGAAACTCGATGTGCTTGAATTATCCATATTATCAGTCCCATTGAAAAACGAAAGGGAATAAATGTCTTTTTTGTTTGGTTTAAACGTGATTTTTGAGTTTAAGTCATAAAAATAGGATGCGGCTTTTTGGGTGGTATTAAAGTTATTAAATCCTCCTCTGCCTCCAAATCCGCCAGGTCCTTGCGGTTGTTGTTGGTTAGTAGTTGTTTCAGAGTCGGTGAATTTATTAAATATCTTATTGTAAAGAGGTCCTTTGTATGACCTTCGGGCTGCTACCAATAAAGTTACATTTTTACCTAAAGGCGATTCTACGTAGGCGTTGGTGCTCAATAGGCTCAAATCTACTCCGGCATTAAATTTTTTATTATTTCCTTCTTTTCCGGTTATTTCCGCAACTGCTGATATTCTTCCACCAAATCTTGCATCAAAACCACCTTTGTAAAGTTGGATGTCTTTGATGGCGTTATAATTAAATGCCGAAAAGAAACCAAAAAGGTGGTCAACATTATAAACCGTGAATCCATCGTATAGCACCAGCGTTTGGTCAGGAGTACCTCCGCGAACATATAAACCTGAAGACGATTCATTGGAAGCACTCACGCCAGGCATTAATTGGAATGCCCTGAACGGGTCTTTTTCACCTACATTGGGGAGTTTTGCAATGTTTCTTGGAGTCATTTTTACCATTCCCACTACCTGATTTGCCTGCACCATTTCCGTTTTTTCGGCTTCTACCACCAATGCTTCCAGTTCATTGGGTTCGGCCTTTAGTTCAATAGTAAAGTTTGTCAGGGAAGAAGAGGGTTTTAATCGTACAGTTTTTGATAAATATCCAACATAAGATACTTTAAGTAGTACGGTATCGCTTGGTACATTTTGAAGTGAAAAGTATCCATCCACGTTAGACTGGGTAGATATTTCAGGTCTGTCTGTCACAAAAACTGTCGCAAAGGGCAATGTTTCACCTGAATTCTGCTCTATAATTTTACCAGAGAGCAAAAAGTTTTTTCTGGTAGGTTGAAATTGGGAGGTCGTGGGTTCTTTCAAACTTACTATTAATTCTGATTTTTTGAGTAAAGTTGCGGAATTAGGATTCTCCATTTTGTAGGTTAAATCCATATTAAAGTTTGAAATTGATGTCTCCAGCAATTCGTTAAGGGTTTGGTTGTCTATCCAGAGAGAGATTTTTTGCTGAGGAAGATCTTTTTCAGCAAACTTAATTCTAACGCCATATTTCCATTGCAATTCCTCAAGAATTGATTTAAAAGTCATATCAGTAAATCGTTCAGATTTAATTTTAATGACTTTTTGTTGTGCAAAACTATCATTAGTTAATAAGAAATTTAGAAACAAACAGGCAAAGGTAAAATTCTTTAATACATTCATTAGATTTTGAAAATAATGTCGGGTTATATACCATTGTCTTACGCAGTAAAAATTCTTTGTGTTGTCTGAAGATTAAAATTTAACATTGAGTGCCGGATTTATTAATAATTTTTAAAATGAATTGAGTATTTAATAAATAAAAATAATATCAAAAAATGTTTGTTTTGTATTATTATAACTATTAACTTAGTTTTATAAAAATATAATTCAGGGAAAAACAAAAAGCCGGCATTTGTTTCTGACACCGCTCTACGACTATTGATTTATCCTTTCAGGCTCTTTTAAAAAAAGCGACAAGAAGTCGCAGGGGAATGTATTATTCAAACCAAACCATTTTATCAAAATGAAAACCGAGAAAATCACGCTTGACGACATCGTATTTGAAAATCGCAACAAGGAATACGGTGCTTACTACTTAAGAACTCATTATGAGGAGAATTTGCTTAAGGCTTTTTTTTACGCCACTTCGGGGTTGTTATTTTTGTTTGCGTTCCTTTATTTTTATTTCAAAACCCAGTCTCCGACAATGGGCTTGCCAAAAGTAAATAAAGGTGTGACTATTATTATAGATGATTTTTTACCCAAAGAACCTGAAAAGGTAAAAATTCCTAAAAAAACCATGAATCTAACCCAGATTCAACAAAAGGCTGTTTTACCGCCAGTGGCTGTGGCTGATAACACCCGTACCCAGGAAACACCACCGCCCGACATGACCAATTTGGACGATTATCTGATTGGGACGGTAGATCTAGCGGGCATCCCGCCGTCAGATGGATTGGGCATGCTCACTCAACCTTCAAACAATTCCGGAGCAGGAACAGTTGAACCTCCTAAACCTGTGGAGCCGGAGAAAACTTTTGAAAAAGCCGAAATTGATCCCTCTTTTGTAGGAGGTTTGAGTGCTATGTATAAATTTTTGAGTAAAAACCTCAATTATCCTCCTCAGGCGGCCAGAGCAAATGTTGAGGGCAAAGTATTTGTGAAATTTGTAGTAGAGAAAGATGGTTCTATTGGTCAGATTGAAATCATCAGAGGTGTAGGATTTGGTTGTGACGAGGAGGCAATTAGAGTTATCAAAAGTATGCCCAAATGGAATCCCGGAAAACAAAATGGGCAAAATGTAAGAGTTTTCTTTAATATGCCTATTTGGTTTAAGTTGGATTAACAAATTAAGGAATTATTGGCTACGTGTTTTTGAACCATAAGTTTAGAAACTCGTAGCTAATTCTACTTTTTTCAATCATTTTGGAGTCGATAAATCAATTATTGAGAAAAACTTACTGATAAAACCTTAATTTTGTGCCCTATTTACAACAAACTGTTTGAATTTTAGATGAAAAAGAGGGTTGCGATTTTAGGCTCAACAGGCTCCATAGGTACTCAGGCACTGGAAGTAATCTCTGCTAATGCAGATTCTTTCGAAGTAGAGGTGTTGACTGCTCAAAGCAATGCTGATCTATTGATTAAACAAGCAGTTGAATTTAAACCCAATGTGGTGGTAATAGGTCTCGAATCAGAATATGATAAAGTTCATTCTGCACTTGACCCATTTGATGTAAAGGTATATTGTGGACAAAAAGCCCTTAGTGCAGTTGTTGAAAATGAAAATATTGATATTGTATTAACAGCTTTGGTGGGTTATGCAGGTCTTTTGCCTACGATTTCTGCTATTAAAGCCGGGAAGACAATAGCACTGGCCAATAAAGAAACTTTGGTTGTGGCGGGCGATTTAATTACCAAACTGGCTATTGAACACAAAGTCAATATCCTACCGGTGGATTCTGAGCATTCTGCTATATTTCAGTGTCTATCCGGCGAGTATATCAATCCTATTGAAAAAATCATTCTTACTGCATCAGGTGGGCCATTCAGAGGGAAAAAGAAAGAAGATCTTTTAAAGGTAACGAAAAAAGAAGCTCTTAAACATCCCAATTGGGACATGGGGGCAAAAATCACCATTGATTCTGCCAGCCTCATGAATAAGGGTCTGGAAGTGATAGAAGCAAAATGGCTTTTTGGGGTCGAGACCAATCAAATTGAAGTAATCGTTCATCCACAAAGTATTATTCATTCTTTGGTGCAGTTTGAAGATGGAAGTATAAAGGCTCAGTTAGGTTTACCAGATATGAAGTTGCCAATCCAATATGCATTGGGTTATCCTCATCGCTTGCCTTCTGATTTTCAACGTTTTGATTTTTTGAACTATCCAAATCTTACTTTCGAAAAACCTGATCTTGAAACATTCCAAAACCTAAATCTGGCATTCGAAGCATTGAAACGAGGTGGAAATGCTCCTTGTATCCTGAATGCCGCCAATGAAATTGCGGTGGAGGCCTTTCTTCAGGACAGAATTGGCTTCCTGAATATGTCTGATCTGATACTTGACTGCCTGCAAAAGGCAACTTTTATAAAGAATCCAACGTTAGATGATTTAATCAATACCAACGAACACACGAGAAATATTGCAAAAGAATTAATTTGAAAGTCATGAAAAAAAGAAAGCCATTCGATGTCATTTATGAAGACAATCACCTGATTATTGTCAATAAAGCCGCAGGAATACTTGTTCATGAGGATATCACACAAGACAAAACGCTTGAAGATTATGTGAAAGAATACATCAAAGTGAAATATGAAAAACCAGGGGATGTATTTTTGGGTACGATTCATAGACTTGACCGCCCTGTTAGTGGGGTGGTAGTATTTGCCCGTACTTCAAAAGCCCTTACCCGTATGAACGAGATTTTCAGAAAGCGGGATGTGCAGAAAACCTATTGGGCAATTACTTCCAGAAAACCTGAGAAGAAATCAGGGAAACTGGTTCATTGGTTAGTTAAAGATTCGAAAGCCAATACAGTTAAAGCCTATGATCATGAGGTTGAAAACGGACAGAAAGCCGAACTAAACTACAGATACATCGGAAATATTAATAAATATCATTTGATTGAAGTGTCACCAATTACAGGTCGACCCCACCAAATCAGAGTACAATTGGCATCGATGGGATGCCCAATAAAAGGAGACGTAAAATATGGTTTTCCAAGAGGAAACGAAGATGGCTCAATTCATTTGCACGCCAGAAGAATTTATTTTATTCATCCAATCAAAAATGAACCAGTTTTATGCAAAGCGGCAGTTCCGGAGAATCCATTTTGGGAGGAATTCTTAACGCTGGAAACTGAAGAAATAAAAGAGGAAAACCTTAAATTTCTTTATTAAGATACAAATCCTGATTTTCAATAATATCAGAAGAAGCCTGTTCAAAAATCTTTTTGATACCTTCGAAGGCACCAGTGATAATTCCTAAAGGCAAAATCAATGGCATAAAAACAAGCCATTGTACTGTCATAAAAATATTAATTTTTTTCATAATGGTATAGTTTGATACGTTAAGATAATCGTACGTTGTAATCAATTCAAAAAACGTACCATTTTGCCTTAAAGTTAAAATTATTATTTAAATAATACAATAAACGTAAGAAATTTTGTATTATTTTTTTAAATATCTGATAATTAATAAAAAATCTTCAAAACTCCTTTAGCCTGACTATTTACATTTGTGATTCCAATTTTAGAATAGCATTTGATGAAAGGTATGTGAAATTAATTTATTTGCTATCCGATTTCTCAATTTTTTCGAAAAATAAAAAAGAGGTAATCAAAATTTGAGTACCTCTTTTAACACTGTTTTTAAAGAATAAATTTTAATAATTCCATCTTACAAAAGCCTCCATGGCTTCATATTCAGCCAATCCAAGTTTATTGTAAAGACCTGCAGTAGCCTGATTTCTTTCTTCGGCTCTTTGCCAAAATTCTCTGGCATCAGTTCCCTGAAATACTACGCCATCCTTCTGAGATTGATGTTTGAAAATTCCCAGGCGTTTTTGAATCACCTGATCGGGACTCATCGGTACAGCCATTTCTATTTCATGAATTTCCCATTCGGCCCATGCACCACGGTACAACCATACCCAACAATCTTTCATAAAGTTTTTGTGCTTGAGCTCAATCACAGCATCCATTATTGCATCAAGACATACTTTGTGGGTACCATGTGGATCGGCAAGGTCTCCGGCTGCATATATTTGGTGAGGTTTGATATCCTCAATGAGTTTTTTTGTAACATCAATATCTTGCTGACTTAATGGTTTTTTCTGAACCTGACCAGTTTCATAGAAAGGCATATTGAGGAAATGTGCATTTTCAACAGGGATTCCCACAAATCTGCAGGTGTTTTTTGCTTCACCTTTTCTAATCAGACCTTTCACATATCTCACTTGTTCGGTATCAAGCTCACTGTCTTTCTTATTTTTGAGAAAATCCTTAGCCTCTGCGAAGATTCTCGTGGTATCATCGTTTTTGATTCCAAACTGATCATTAAAGTCAACCACAAAATCAATAAATCTCAAAGCTTCGTCGTCGGAAACAGCGATATTTCCTGAAGTCTGATAGGCTACATGCACTTCATGTCCCTGATCAACCAATCGCTGGAAGGTACCCCCCATCGAAATGATGTCGTCGTCGGGATGTGGACTGAAGATAATAACCCGTTTTTTCTCCGGCATTGCCCTTTCAGGTCTATTAGTGTCGTCAGCATTAGGTTTTCCACCCGGCCATCCCGTAATTGAGTGTTGTAACTGGTTAAATACTTCAATATTTATTTCATAGGCCTGACCGTGTCTCGCTAGCAGATCAGACAGCCCATTGTCGTTGTAATCTTTGTTGGTAAGTTTCAATATTGGCTTTTTAAGATCAAGTGAAAGCCCGCACACTGCCTTTTTGGTCATCTTATTGTCCCAAACCACATCTTCTACCAGCCAAGGGGTTTTGATGCGTTTCAAATCTGAAGCTGCAGATTCATCAACTACAAAGAGGACATTTGGGTGTGTTTGAAGATATGAAGATGGGTTCTGTTCAGTTACTGAGCCTTCAACCGCATCGGCTATCATTCCTGCTTTTCTTTCACCCCAGGCAAGTAAAACAACCCTTTTAGCCTGAAGTATTTTAGAAACCCCCATTGTTATTGCCTTTTTAGGCACTTTTGCCAACTCACCAAAATCAGCTACTGCTGCTGCACGGGTAGAGTGATCAAGCATCATGAGGCGGGTTTTCGAATTTATCAAAGAGCCCGGTTCATTGAATCCGATATGACCGTTGCCTCCGATTCCCAATAACTGAAAATCAAGCCCTCCTAGTTTTTCTATTTTAGCTTCATAATTACGGCAAAATTCTTCAATTTGATTTTGAGGTATATTACCATAAGGAATAAAATAGTTTTCTTTAGGAATATCCACATGATCAAAGAGTTGCTCACGCATAAACCTCCAATAACTTTGGATAGCATCCTGCTCCATTGGATAATATTCATCAAGGTTAAATGAAATTACATTTTTGAAGCTTAGACCTTCTTCACGGTGCATTCTGATGAGCTCAGCGTACACAGTTTTGGGTGAAGAGCCCGTGGCTAATCCCAGAATACAGTTTTTACCTTCTTTGGCCTTTGACCTGATCAACTCGGCTATTTCCCTGGCTACCGAGATAGAAGCCTCTTTGGGATCAGAAAATATTCTGGTCGGAATTTTTTCGTAAGCTATTGGTTCTTTGAATATAAGGTTGTTCATAAAATGGTTTTGAGCTTAATTTTCAAACAAAAGTATATCAAATATTTAAATAAAATTAAGAATTATTAAAATATTTTAAAAATGCAATTAAAGTCTTATTTCACCTTTTATCAAAAACAAATCCCAAAAAATTGAATTCAGGGCGAAATTTCGAACAAATTCAAATACTACTTGTTGGTTATTTTACGTATTAAGAGTAATAGATTTAAAAAATAAACGATTTATTGTGTCAACAAAATTAACCAGAATCAGCCTGTTGATTTTCCTGGTCTTAGCATTTTTTGGGAAATATAATGAGGTTTTCTCTCAATCCAAACATACCATTAGTGGAAAAATAACTGACAAAACCAATGGCGAAGGGCTGATTGGAGTTACAGTATTTTTAAAAGAGCCCAAAACGGGAACTCAGACCAATCTTTATGGTTTTTATTCTGTTTCGGTTCCTACGGGCACTTACACTTTACTGGTGTCGTCGCTTGGGTATAAAAGTGTAGAAAAAAGGATTGATTTTAGCAAAGACCAAACGCTAAACATTGAACTGGAAGAGGCAGATAACAATCTTGAAGAATTGGTGGTTAGATCTGAAAGAGATGACCAAAACGTAAGGAATATTGAGATGTCGGTCAATAAGGTGGAAATGAAAACCATCAAAAAAATGCCGGCATTGCTGGGCGAAGTTGACGTTATCAGAAGTATTCAGTTTTTGCCAGGCGTAAGCTCAGTAGGTGAGGGGGCTTCAGGATTCAATGTTAGAGGAGGTGCTATAGATCAAAATCTTGTGTTGCTTGATGAAGCTCCGGTTTACAATTCTTCGCATTTGTTTGGTTTTTTCTCAGTGTTTAATCCGGATGTGGTCAAGGATGTAAAACTAATAAAAGGGGGAATACCTGCTAATTACGGGGGTAGGGTTTCATCCATTCTGGACGTCAGAATGAAAGAGGGAAATTCGAAAAAACCGGAGTTTTCGGGTGGAATCGGGACTATTTTTTCCAGGTTTTCCTACGAGCGACCCTACCTTAAAGAAAAAGGGTCTTTTGTTGTGGCTTTGAGAAGATCCTATATTGATGTATTGGCAAAACCTTTCCTGAAAAATGATCTCAAAGACTCCAGGTTTTATTTTTATGATTTTACAGCCAAAACTAATTTCAGAATCAATGAAAAAAACACATTATATGCTTCCGGGTATTTTGGGAGGGATGTTTTTGGGGCAGACTTTGGTTTTAATTGGGGAAATGCAACCACCACTTTAAGATGGAATCATGTTTTCTCAAAAAAACTGTTTCTCAATACAACTGCTTTTTATTCCAATTATGACTATGCCCTGGATTCTGATTTAAAAAATGAAAACAAACAGGATTCATTTGAATGGAATTCGGATATCATAAATTATAGTTTGAAGCCTGATTTTAATTTTTATCTTAATTCTAAAAATACAGTCTCTTTTGGGGGGCAAATGATCTACTATACTTTTAATCCGGGAAAAGCTACCGCTACGTCGGGGGGAATAAGCAGGGTAATAGGTTTGGATAAGAAATTTGGACTGGAAAGTGCCCTGTATATTTCGAACGAACAAAAAGTTAATGAAAAAATTAGCCTTAATTATGGTCTCAGATATTCCCATTTTTTAAGACTGGGCCCGGGGGAAGAATATTTCCTGAAGGCTGATAGTACCAATTCCCGTCGAGAAGTAACAGGGAGATCAGAATTTTCGAAGAATGAAAAAATGAGTTCTTATGGGTATCTTGAACCACGGTTTGCACTTAATATTGGATTGGGAGAGGCTTCGTCTTTAAAATTAAGCTATAACCGACTCGCTCAATATATTCATTTACTTTCAAACACTACAGCTACCTCCCCCCTGGATGTATGGACACCCAGTTCAAATATCATCAAACCTCAAATTTCTGATCAGATTGCTCTTGGATATTTTCAAAATTTTGGAAATAACATATATGAATCTTCTGTAGAGGTTTATTATAAAAAACTTCAGAATCAAATAGATTATGTAAGAAATGCCGATTTGTTGTTAAATCCTGTAGTTGAGGCTGATTTGCTATTTGGGAGTGGGCGTGCTTATGGTGCGGAGTTTTATTTGAAAAAAAACAAAGGGAAATTTAACGGCTGGGTCAGTTATACACTTTCCAGAACAGAGAAAAAAGTGGCAGGCTTAAACAATAACCAATATTTTTTCAACAGAATAGACAAGCTTCACAACATTTCTACTGTTTTGATTTATGACATTACAAAAAGGTGGTCACTGGGCTCCACCTTTAGCTTTGCTTCCGGCACCCCGGCAAGTTTTCCAACCAATAAGTTTTTATGGCAGGGAATGGCTCTTCCACATAATTTTACTGACGAACGCAATATATACAGGATACCGGCTTCGCATAGAGTGGATGTTTCGGCAACAAGAAGAAATAAACATGCGATGTTTAAAAAGGGAGAAAGTGAATGGGTGTTTTCGGTTTATAATGTGTACGACAGAAGGAATTCATTTTCGGTTTATGTACGGCAAAACCCCGATGAACCTTCCAAAACTGAAGCAGTTAGCTATTCAGTTTTTGCTTCATTTATTCCTGCAGTTACATACAATTTTAAATTTTAAGCAATGAAAATAGAGATAACAAAGAAAATTGGATTTTTGAGTTGGATTGCCACTATATTGTTCTTGACGTCATGTGAAGATGTAATTGATATCAAAGTAAAAGATGGAAAGCAACAGCTTGTTGTAGATGCCTGGCTTACCAATGAAACCCGCGAGCAAAAAATAGTCCTGAATTATTCGCAACCTTATTTTCAAAATACTGATCCAATTCCGGTATTAGGTGCTGAAGTGAAGGTAATTTCAGACAATAATAAAACTATCGCCTTTACAGATGAAAACAATGATGGGATATATACCTATAAACCTCGCAGCGTGGATTATTTAGGTTCAGGAAATTTAATCAAACTTTCAATTAAAGCAGGAAATGAGCAATATGAGTCCTATTCATCATTAAAGAGGGTTCCTGAAATTGACTCCGTGTCTTATGAAGCATTTACATTTCCCGTAAATGTTACCAACGGAGGTCCTAAAAATGGCTTTCTGGCCGAATTTTATGCAAAAGATTTACCAGGAGAAGGAGACACTTATCTGATCAGATCATATAAAAATGATTCACTTAGATTCAAACCTTCTAATATTACCCTGGCCTATGACGCCGGATTCTCTGCGGGCTCAAAGACAGATGGCCTTATGTTTATTCTTCCCATTCGTCAGTCTATAAACCCGGTATTGTTTTCTGATGGGGATAAATTAAAAGTTGAAATACTTTCAATTCCGCTTGAGGCGTATTATTTCGTGCTACAGCTCCGGCAGGAATCTCAAAACGGAGGGATTTTTGCGACTCCTTCGAGCAATATTCCAACCAATATTTTCAATTTAAATCCTAAATCAGATAATACAGCACTTGGAGCTTTTATAGTATCAAAGGTAAGCAGCTATGAGACCTATATTGATAAGAATAAGGCAAAACCAAAGAAATAAATGCTATAATGGAATATTTATAAATACCTCCGGCATACGGGAGGCTTTCCGGAAAAATTTTGGAAGAAAGTATTAACCCGAATTTCTGGTCAGTAATTCCAACAAGCTGGAAAGCTTGTCTTTGAGGTCTTTTCGATCTACAATAAAATCAAGAAAACCGTGTTCCAAAACAAATTCGGCAGTTTGAAAACCTTTTGGAAGGTCTTTTCCAATGGTTTCTTTGATTACCCTTGGGCCTGCAAATCCTATCAATGAACCGGGTTCGGCAATATTAAAATCGCCTAACATTGCAAAGGACGCAGTTACACCACCTGTTGTAGGGTCAGTTAAAAGCGAAATATAAGGTATTTTGGCTTCTTCAAGTAACGCTAATTTTGCAGAAGTTTTTGCCATTTGCATTAACGAAAACCCGGCTTCCATCATACGGGCACCCCCTGATTTTGAAATCATCAGGAACGGTGTTTTGGTTTTTAATGAATGATCAATACCACGTGCAATTTTTTCACCTACAACCGAACCCATAGAACCTCCAATAAAACCGAAATCCATACTGGATACAGTAATCTTTAGGCCATGCATATCTCCATAGGCCGTTCGGCAGGCATCTTTTAAACCCGTTTTGGCAACGGTAGTTTTTATTCTGTCAGGATAAGCCTTTGTATCCACAAAATTGAGTGGGTCAGCCGAAATCATATCCTTGTCTAACTCCTCATAGTTGCCCTCGTCAAACAAAAGCTGAAAATATGCCTCAGAGCCAATTTTTTCATGGTAATTGCAATGAATACAGGTAAATGCATTGTTTTTATGCTCACGGGTATGCATTATATTCTTGCATTCGGGGCACTGGTACCAAAGACCGTCAGGAGTCTCTTTTTTTAGCTCCGTAGGTGTATTTATTCCTTTTTCAGTTCTTTTAAACCAAGACATATATGGTAGGTTTTGGGGCAGCAAATATACAGGAATAATTTCAAAACAAAATCAAAATAGATTTTTTGCGATTTTTAAAAATGTAAGATTTGGCACAAATTCAGGGGGAAATAGAATTTTTTCCTGAAATGATATTATTAAAAAAAAATGAGCCAAATGCTTTTACAATTTGACTCATTTAAAGTGTTTTATAAATAGTTTATCAACCGGTATTTTAGAAAAAATATAGTTAACCAGATGAAAAATTACTTTTAAGCTATTTTCTCTTTATAAAAGTAGGAAACAGCAAGAATAATCATAAAGATCATAGGAAAGAATGACTGAGGTATTGCTCCATCCACCGCAACTAAACTAACAGTGGCAGCAATAAAGTCAATCGCAAAACCTACATAAGCCCATTCCTTCACCCTAGCAGGTACCTGTGGTATCAAAAGAACCAATCCTCCAATAATCTTAAGCACATTCAATGTTTTCAGAAAATATAAAGGGTATCCTAAGTGATTGGTTATCATATCGATGCCTTGTGGGTCATTCCAGGTTAATATTGGAGTTAAACCAACCAAAACGGCAATAATTACTGTGCTTATCCAAAAAATGATTTTATTCTTTTTCATATTCTAAAGGTATTAATTGGTTTTAGGGTTGATTTTGTAATAATAAATGTAGGATACAATCATGACTCCAAATACCATAAGAGGGAAAATGGACATTCCATTTAGGCCATCCATGACCACATGCCCAACAAACGCGTATGTAAACACAAATCCAAAACCTGCATAAGCCCATTCTTTGATTCTGGCAGGCACCAGAGGAATAATAAGTGCCAGGGCACCTAAGACTTTAAATACAACCAGCATAGGCCCAAAATACGATGGGTAGCCCAAATGAGCTATGCCTTCTTTGGCCAGCTCGGTTTGAGAAGTAAGGGCGGGCATTACACCTTCAAACAGAAAAATGAATCCGGTGGTGACCCAATAAATAATTTTGTCTTTTTTCATAATTATAAAAATAGGGTTAAAACACTAAAATAAAATTCCCAATCAGAAAGTTCAAAATTAGCCGGGAAGTCAAACATATTTGACCTCCAATAGTGACAATTGAGGGGGAATAAAACGACAAATTTTTGTTATTTTAATCAAAAAGACGCTCCAAATCAACATTTTCTTTGATTGGACCCACAGTTGTCAGCTTTATCCGGGCCATGTTGGCTCCTGCCGTGGCACAGGCTTCCGGCGATTTTCCAGCGAGATAGGCTGCTAAAAATCCAGACCAGAAAGAATCCCCGGCTCCGGTAGCATCGACCACATTTACTGCTTTAGGTCGGTTTTCTATTTTGTTTTTACCTTTATTCCACAAAACCACACTTCCTTTACTTCCTTTTGTGAAACAAATCAACTCAGCACCCCAGTTGAAAAAATCCTCGAAAATCCGTTCTTCCTGTAATTGCTCACCGTAAAATCTTTCTGCATCATCTTCACTCAGCTTTATCAATGCTCCGTGTGATAAATATTCCTTAATCACCCTGTGGGCTTCTTCTCGGTCTGGCCAGACTCTTTCGGCATAGTTCAGGTCGGCACTCAATACACAGCCGGCTGCCTTTGCTCTTTTTGCCGCATCTAGTACGGAGGATTGTGAAGGTTGTTTACTCAGAGGCCAGCAGGTGGTATGAAAAACCGCAGCTTTTTTTAATAATTCATCGGGAATATCTTCGGGATTTATCATACGGTCAGCCGTGCGATACGGAATAAAATCCGGAGTACCGGTAGTTCTTGATACCAAAACTATGCTACTGGGTTCGTTTTTATCATAAATCACCAGACTGGTGTCAACACCTGCTTCCTGCACTTTTTCCACCAAATATTTTCCGAGATTATCGGTTCCCACCGCCGAAATGATAGCTGTTTTGAAACCCAGTCGTGCCATGTTCGAAGCCAGATTGGCCGGGCTACCCCCCTGAAAGCGGTCAAATTTCGCTGCATCATATAAATTGTTGCTGATTTCGCTGCCAATAAAATCTCCAAGCAGCTCACCCACCGCTACGAGACCGTATTCTCTTTTATTCATAGGTTAATTTTTTCCAAAACAAAAAACCTCAAAAAAATCAGCTAATACAAGTATTGTTTCAATAATTTTGTCTGGAAATCTTTCAAAATAATTGGCAGCATTTTTTGGGCAGCCGGCCACGCCACGGCGTGGGACTCTCCGTCAGCCGACGGATCAAACAATCGCTCAATACGTGCTGAAAAATATTTGTTAAATATAAAAATGGCCGAAAACTTATTCTTACCTGACACCAAAAATCGTAAAGACCTTTATGAGGCACTCATTCCTCAGATAGAAGCACTCATAGCCCCTGAGTCTGACATGATTGCCAATTTGGCCAATATTTCAGCGGCATTGCGGCAGGCATTTAACTTTTTTTGGGTAGGGTTTTATTTAGATAATCAGCAAGGTGAACTTGTATTAGGACCGTTTCAGGGACCCATCGCTTGCACCCGTATCAGGTATAATCGTGGGGTTTGCGGACATAGTTTTTCTACCCAACAAACTGTAATCGTCCCAGATGTCGAAGCCTTTCCCGGGCATATTGCATGTAGCTCTGATTCAAAATCTGAAATAGTAGTACCATTTTTTGATTCAAAGGAAAAAATCAGAGGAGTTCTGGATGTAGATTCAGATCAATTGAACGATTTTTCAGAGACTGATCAGGTCTATTTGGAGCAAATTATGGGTATGTTTTCTGAGAAAATTTAATTTGAATTACCATTAACATTTTCCTTAACACACATTATCAGTGAGTTATAAAAATTTTTAATTCGATATAAAATCTTCAGCAAACTTTCATACAACCATAAGCATCTAAGTAATATATCTCAGAATTATTCACTTTTAATATTTATGGTTATGAAAAAGCTATTTTTTATCGGACTATTGATTTCGGCAGGTTTCATGCAGTCATGTTCTTATACCGAAACTCCTCAACCCATCAATAATGAACTATTGGCAGAAGTTTTTGAAGTAAAAGCCGATTTTACACCAGGAAACGAGTTTAGGAATTTCTATGATCTCAAACCCGCCATTTTTGATGCTGACGTGCTTTTGGTGTATGAATTGACTGGAACAGACAAAACCGGTGCAGATGTGTGGAAGCCCCTTCCGCAGGTTTATACCATCAATGAAGGTATTTTCCAGTATAATTTTGACTTTACCAAAAAAGACTTCAGCATATTCCTGGATGCTACTTTTGATCCTATGAAACTCAATAGCAGCATGCGTTTGGCTAAAGTATTTAGAGTGGTGATTGTTCCCGGAAAATTTGCCAAAATGGTGGATAAAAACAACCTGCAGAATGTGATGAAAACACTGAATCTCACCGAAAACTCGGTTGTAAGTATCGCCAATTAATATTAGAAAAACCTTTTGAGCCTGCCGGAGATAAGCCAGCAGGCTTTTTTTGTTAAAAAACATAGGAAACCTGATGAGCTTCTTAGTTTTTTTGATTGGAAATATTTTATTTCACAGGAAATTTACTCCATTTCAGAAGGCAAAAAAATCCTTTACGTATGAATAAAATGCTATTCTTCACACTTTTCTTAGCTATTTCTATGGATTATAGTTTTGCTCAGATAAAAATTGGCACCAACTCAATTCCAATAATTTCAAGAATTATAGCCGGAGTTGCTGACAGAAAGGGCATTTCTATAGAATTTCCGATTGAAATCATTACAAAAAAGCAGAATTCAAATATTCTAAGTTTAGGATTTACAAATAATAGCAATGCCACGCTGGTAGGATGTATTCAGTGTGCTGGTAACTACTCCAAAGTGACTGATCTTGATGCCATAGCATTGAAATACTTATTCAGAAGGTATATTTCTGAAAAGAAGTCCTACATTGGATTTGGGACCTCTTTAGGTTATTATAAAAAGCATTATGAATTAGGATTTGCAACAGTTCCGTATGGTGAAAACCGTGAGTTCTTTATGGATCGACCTTATATTGCTCCGGCTTTCCAAATCGGAAGGGAAAGGAAAGCAAAAAAAGTAGTATATGATTTTGGTTTACAGTTAGCCCATCCTCTTTTGCGATTTAGAAATCGGGAACCGGCACACTTTTTTGTTACTTCTGGTTTTTTGCCTCTAAATTTATATTTTAACCTTATGTATGACTTTAGAAAAAATTATTAAACCTGGAAGGAGTTATATTTAACATTTAGCCTGAATTTTTAGGCAATTTTAAAATCGAAACTTTATTTTTCACTACAAATATTTATTAACATGCTCGGACTACTACTAATTTATTGGATTGGCAAAAAGTATTATGAACTTGCCACCGAACACAACCGCTCACCCTGGGGTTATGCCATTTTGGGGGTTTTTGTTTATTATTTTTCTCAATTATTTTTTGGCCTCATACTGGCGATTGCAATGCCTTCTTTATTTGAAGGATTAGACACAGGTTCTGAATTGTTGCTTAATTTAGTTGGAGTTTTGGTTGGTTTGGGGATTTGGTATTTGTTGTTTTTATACCTTAAAAATAAATGGGAAGGGGAGCAAGACAGTTATGAAGATACTGACGATTTGGAAATTGAATCCATCGGTAAAACCGAATAATTTACAGTTAATTTATTTCTGAAACCTTTTTGGATATTACCGTAAAAACCAAAAAGCCACCTATTATTGAAACAGGTGGCTTTTTGAGATTATTTTTATCAGGAATTTTAATACCTGTACATTTCTGATTTGAAAGGTCCGTCAACTGTCACTCCGATGTATTCGGCTTGCTCCTGACTTAGTTTATCAAGTTTAGCCCCTACGTGAGGTAAGTGGAAAGCAGCTACCTTTTCATCAAGGGCTTTAGGCAATACATATACTTTTTTCTCATAAGCAGCAGTATTGTTCCAAAGTTCGAGCTGAGCCAAGGTTTGATTTGAGAATGAACAAGACATCACAAATGAAGGGTGACCCATAGCACAACCCAGGTTAACTAATCTTCCCTCAGCAAGTACAATTATGTCTTTGCCTTCAACTTTGTACATATCTACCTGCGGCTTGATTACATTTTTGGTATGACCATAGTTTTGGTTTAACCAGGCCATGTCGATCTCATTATCAAAGTGCCCGATGTTGCAAACTATGGCTTTATCACGCATTTTCAGGAAATGTTCTTTTCTGATAATTTTATAATTACCTGTGGCTGTCACAAAGATTTGAGCTCTCGTGGCGGCTTCGTCCATAGTCACTACTTCGTAGCCATCCATAGCTGCCTGAAGGGCACATATTGGGTCGATTTCAGTTACCAACACTCTGCAACCGGCACCTCTCAATGACTCGGCTGATCCTTTACCTACATCACCATAGCCGGCAACAGCAGCCACTTTTCCGGCTAGCATCAGGTCAGTTGCACGACGAATGGCATCAACCAATGATTCTTTACAGCCGTATTTGTTATCAAATTTAGACTTAGTTACTGAGTCATTAACATTGATAGCAGGAAGCAAAAGCGTACCGTTTTTCATTCTTTCATAAAGACGGTGAACACCTGTTGTAGTTTCTTCAGAAAGACCTTTTATACCGTTTACTAATTCAGGATATACATCAAAAACCATGTTGGTTAAGTCGCCGCCATCATCAAGGATCATATTTAATGGTTGTTGTTCCTCTCCGAAAAACAAAGTTTGCTCTATACACCAGTCAAACTCTTCTGCGGTCATGCCTTTCCAAGCATATACTGATATTCCGGCAGCGGCAATTGCGGCAGCGGCATGATCTTGTGTGGAGAAGATGTTACATGAAGACCAGGTAACTTCAGCCCCAAGCTCAACCAATGTCTCAATCAAAACGGCAGTCTGGATGGTCATGTGAAGACATCCAGCGATTCTGGCTCCTTTCAGAGGCTTGCTTGGGCCATATTCCTTACGGATTTCCATCAAACCCGGCATTTCGGCTTCAGCCAATTGTATCTCTTTACGGCCCCAGTCTGCAAGAGCGATATCTTTTACTTTATACGGAATGTAAGTGTTACTTTTGCTCATAAAAAAGCTATTTTATCTATTTTAATATTATTTAACTTAGTATATTATCTAAAAAACAACACAAAAATAGATATAAGTATCTAAAAAACAATAAAAAATCAGGATAAATATCTTTTAGAATTCTCATTTTTATTTTTTGGTCAGAAAAATTGAAGCAGAAATGTTCAAAAAATTCAAATTCTTATTGGATGGCTATCTGTCTAAATGAAAATTTAACCTGAAATCAAAAAAAAGATGATAAAAAATGAATCTCAGATATTCAAAACATATTTTTGCAAAGTGTATTTTAAACCAAAAACTAGTTGAGTATGAAAAAAGCTGTTGTGAAGAACTTATTGGGGATATTTTTTGTCGGAGTGTTAATTTTTTCCTGTAAAAAAGACAATGTCGATCCTGTAACCATTGATGGCACCTGGCGTGTAACGAATCTTAATGTAACCATCGGAGGAAGTACGGTTGATTATTGGTCTTTATACAATCAGTTTTTCCCTTGCACCAAAGACATTACCGTAACTTTTGATTTAAATAACAGTTTTTCAGTATTTGAACCCAAAGGGTGCGTTGATGATAACGGGGACTCCTTTCTTCCACTTGGGAAATCCGGAACATACACGTTTTCAACAGATAATAAATTGATATTGAAAGAAGCCGGAGGTCAAACTTTAGAAGGAACGGTAATAGTCGAAAGTGATCAAATAACCTGGACCACAAAAACTGATGTAAACGGTGTAAGCACTGATATTTTAGCCAAATTTGCGAGAGTTCAGTGAAAAAGAAAGTATAAAGTATTTCAAAAAATTAGAAATAATCTCTAGAATAAATTTTTTAGTATGTTTGAAAATTTTAAATAAAGTAATTTTTATGAAATCTTGAATTATTTAAAATTTCCGCTTAAATCTTTTTAAATGAATATTTCTTGAAAATCAATCTTTCTATCTGCTTGATTTGGCTTAAATTTTGTTAAAATTAAGTTAAACAATTTTATAGACACAATGTTTAAGAAGTTATTCCTTTTACCACTACTATTATTAAATTCACTTATTGTAAAAAGCCAATCAAATAGTATAAAATTGGATGAATTTACTAAAAATTCATTCTGTGAAAATCAAGATGTAGTATTAACTTTTAGCTCAAATGTAAAGTTTGGAAACTCAAACATCTTTAAAGTTTTTATATCAAATCAATTAGATAATAATTTCCTGGAGATCGAATCAAAATTGACGGAAAAGACTTTAATAATAAAAATTCCGAAAATAAACAATTTGCCATTTAAATCAACCCCATTTGATTATTTAATAAAGATAAAATCATCAGAGCCGGAGATAACAAGCAATGTCATACCAATTACAATAACCACTCTACCAAATGTCATATTATCCGGTCAAGCACTGGTGAACCCTTATACAAAGGTGGCGGTAACTTTGTCAGGACAAGGAAGTTGGCCCTCAAACATTGTACTTGATGACAACTCTTCGTTTAGTTTTGACAATTATTTTAATCCATCTATTTTGTTGCAATCAGGCATTTCGAAAGAATATAAAATAATGTCCGTAAACAACAAATGCGGTGAAGGAGAATTTAAGGGCTCTTTTAATTTAAAAATAAACCCTATTGCTCTAAAAATTATCTCTTTAGGTCTTGATTATTCATATTGCAAAGGAAGCGATTTTTATGTGACAGTAGCCAAAACAGGTCTGTTTAATCAAAATAATAATTTTCAGGTTCAGGTTCGTGAAAACAGTTCGTCTAAATTTATTAATTTACCAACCATTGCCGTCTCTGACACTATTTTAAAGGTTACAATTCCAAAAGATATAAGTATTAATAGCATTTCTACTTTCAGAGTTACGGCTACTTCTCCTGAGGTGAATGGAGAAGTTCTGGAAAAAAGAATAACCTTGGCGGATAAATCTATAAGCCTCTCAGCAACTCCTTTTATTAACCAATTTTCAAAAAATCTTAATTTAGGTGTTAAATTTAAAGGTATAGGTCCTTTTGAAGCAAAATTTAGAAATGGTTTGGTTATTAGTTCTAACAATACATCAGAAGGTGAAATATGGGCGTCCAAAATAATTCCATTTACAGATGATTTGGAATCATACGAAATAGAATCTGCTCAAAGTTCCTGTGGAGATTTACCTATACCCGAGGGTGGTCTAAGCATAAAAATTCCAAATGAAAAAAAATTATTTATTGATATTGATGCATTGGAACACCCTCCCGGAATTTGTATTAATACTGGTAAATTTGAAATTCCAATTGTTTCAAATATCCCTACCCTCAACAACTCCCTTGGAATTAAATTTAGTTTATTATATCTAAATTTTTATGGGGAGGTTTATAAAACCAGAGAGTTTGATGCCACATTAACAGAAAACAATAAAACGTTACTTGTAAATATTCCATCTGAAGCCCTGGCAAACGTGAAAGAAACCGGTTTAAGGTTTAAAATTCTGGTTACCAACCCAAATATTGAAAGCCCTATAAAAGAGATTCGATTTTTTGACATTCCTTCTCTTGTGAATATTGCAGCCACAAATTCAATTCTAGACAAGCCTGAAAATGTATTAATTAGATTAGACTATACCAACTCAAAAGCAAGAACTACGGTAATGCTTAACGACAATTCTGAAAAAAGTTTTGGTGGTCTTAGTAATGCTCCCATTGAGTTTTCAGTTTTTCCTAATGAAACAACCACATATAAGGTAAAAAAGATTTCAAATGTGTGCGGTACAATTGATAACCCAAAACCAATTTATACCTCAAGCAATTATAGAGATAGCTTAAAAATTACAGTGTCGAGACCATTAGAATATAAAGTAAAAATAAAAATACCGGAAAAAGCTGGATTTTGTTTGGGGGAAAATTTTAAAATTAATTTGGAAGGAGTTGGGAATCCTCCAAAAGATCAGGTTTATAAGGTTGAAATTTATAATTCTAGTTCAAAAAACATTATTGGACAAGGAACTTTAGGTGCTATTGATGCCAATATACCAAATGATCCAAAACTTTTGGGAAACAGCCCCGAAACTGCATTTAATCAGGCGATACGTATTCTCGGTCCAGATGGGTCGATTGTTAGTAATGACATTGAATTAAAGGTTTTTTCAAAGCCTAAAGCATACATAGCCGACTACGATTATTCTTACAATAAAAAATTAATTCTAAATGAACCATTTTCATATAGTGTTTACATTACTGGTGGTGGAAGTTTAATAAAATATCAATTTGATGAGCTACCAGAAGTGGAATTCAATATTAATTACAATTACAAATACTCATCAGTTAATTATTTAAACCCATTTATACCAAAAAGAGTAGGTTATTTTAATTTAAAAAGTATTCAAAATGAATGCGGAATAGGTGAAGTTACAAGTGAAGGATTAAAGGTTATACCATATAATCTTACATTACTTAATAACCCAAATATTCCATTTTGTGAAGGATTAAACACAATCATTCCTATAAACTATGTTTCACAAGGGGATATAACGAAAGCCGAATTTAAAGTTGAGGTATCTCTATATGGACAGAATAATTTTAAAGAAATAAAAATTGTAAAACCGGGCAACCCAATGTGGGTGCAGGTTCCGGAAGGTTTTTTCCAATCCAGTTCTTTAATTGATATAAGGGTAATTGATAAAACAATTTATTTCAAATCAAATACAATCCAATCGACATTTTACACCTCTCCAAAAATTACTTTAACGAGTCAAAACGGTAACACAGGTGAGATAGTCTTAAGTGATTCTGATGAATCGAGCAGCTGTATAAATATCAAAAGTACAATGCAACATTTTCATACTGTGTGGATTGAAGGAATTGGGGAAGTAACTGCAAATAATTGTGTAAGAGTTTCACCGAAAGTAAGCACAATATATAAAGTGGCAAAAGTATCCACAGCTTGCGGATATTTTAACTCCAATAGTCAAATACTGGTTAGAATCCCAAAATCAGCCAAAATAACCACAAATACGACTAGTTATTGTATAGGTGGAAAAATGTCTGTTGACTACAAAATTAAAGGTGACTTTAGTCTAAATACCATTTTTGAATTCTTTATAGAAAATTTTAATAATAATAATGACACTTATGTTCTTGGAAAAAATGAAAAAATAGAAGACTCCAATTACAATTTAAATATTCCCTCAACCTTAAAACCTGGTACCTATAAATTAGCTATAAAATCTGATGGAATTGTTTTGGGTAATACAGTATTAATTCAAATTTTAGACCGTCCCTCTGCCAGTATCTCAGGTAATGCAACCATTAACAATGGGAAATCAACCTATCTTACTATTGTTTCTGATACAGAAAACTCATTTTTTAATTATTCTTTATCTGAAGGGTTATTGGGGCAGACAGTTTCAAAAACCACCTTTGTAAAAGTTTCACCAAAGCAAACTACCACTTATAAATTAATCTCCGTCACAAATCTTTGCGGAAAAGGCCAAGCTTCTGGTGAGGCTATGGTAATTGTAAATTCCAAAACTGAAAAAGAAATAAATGAAGTAAACCTCAATAAACAAAAAACCTGTCCTGGTGAAAAAATTAATGTGACCTTTGCTTCTTCTGGTTTGGATATAAATAGTTTGCAGCTTGAAATATCAGATAAAAATGGCCTGAATTTTAACAAAATGCCTTTTTCAATTTTTGGGAATAGTTTTGTTTTCACAGTACCCGAAAATTTACCTACAGGAACAGATTATAGAATCAAAATATTGTCAGATGACCCAAGCGTTTCTGGTTCCACATCAATTTTGCCATTTGAAGTTATCCAGGGAATTTCAGTTTCTGTATCGTCAAGTAAACCCTATTTTACAACAGAGTCTCCCGCCACAGTAAATTTTGAATTTAATGGCACACCACCCTTTTACTTGATTTATGACGACTCATCAGCCATCTATAAATCAAATTATTATATTCAAAATAATCAATATAGATTATCAATAAGAAAGCCAGGAAATTATAAGGTGTTTCAATTAAGCAATAACCTATGTTCAATGGGACTTGTTAAAGGATTGAATCCTTTAACAATTGGGATATTAACAGCTACAGAAAATCCATATGAAATTGAAACTCTGATTTATCCTAATCCCGCCGTAGATTATTTTGAATTCAGTGAATTTTTAAACCCAGTTGTTGTTAAAATTCTAAGCCCTCAAGGAAGAATTCTTAAAATCTTTAATTCATTTTCCGAAAAATCACCAAAATTAAATATTTCTGATTTACCATCAGGTAAATACATAGTAGAAATTCTTACCAAGGAAAAATCTTTAAAAAAATCCTCAATTATCAAACTTTAATTTTTCTTACAAATGCATCGATTATTTATATTATTTATTCTGGTAATTCCAACAATAGCATTTTCACAAACATTAAATATTCAAAATCCTTCAGGAGACCTCTGTACTTCAAAAAAAAACGTCATAAACTTCACTTCCACTGGTGTATTTGGATCTAATAATAAATTTAAAATAGAGCTTTCATATAATTATAAAAAATCAGGAAGCTCTATCACCGAAACCAAAATAATTACAGTTTCAGAGGAGTCAGGCTTGAACCAAATACCAATTATAATCCCTGACACCATTTCTAATACATTCGGCAAATTAAGAGTGGTTTCTACAGACCCTGTAGTTCAAAGCCCCTGGAGTGCTAATGTATATTTTAAGTTTTTAATTAGCGGGAATTTGTCAGGAGAATTTTTAACCAATTCATTTGAACAAGTTGCTCTAAATATTGCTCTATTGAAGGGAGCACGGCCCTTTATTTTGAAATTCAATGACTCCACAGGTGTTATCAAAGACCCATCATCGTTTTATGGTGACGCATATATTCTAAATCCTGAAAAGACCACCTCTTATTCTGTTAAGGAGGTTACAAATGAATGTGGTATTGGAAAAATTACGGGCGAGCAATTAGTCAAAGTTAATCCGATAAATCTACGATTGATGGGGCTGAATTTTACATCCCCTGCCTGTGTGGGAGACAAAGGTTTTGTAACGTTTAATATGGATAGGCCGTTCGACAAAGATAATAAGTTTTTTCTTTATGTGTATTCAAACGGAATTAACAATACTAAAATCAATGAAATCCGGCTTCCGCTTGAATATGTTTCAGATAATACATACTCTTACAAGTTGCTACCAGAAATGGAAGGGAAAAATTACCATGCTGTATTAGAATCAACAGCCCCATATTGTAAATCAACAAATTACTTTTCCTTTAGTGTTGAACAAAACTACAAAGTAAAAATATTGACAGAAAAATTAGATATTCCTTTTGGAGTAAAGGGAACCATTAATGTTCAATATGGTGGTAATGCCGATTATAATACTTATTTTGATTGGGTTGCAGAAAAAGCCAATAAGGTTCCAATAACGAATATTGAAAATAGCTATGACGAAAAAATAAAAAAATACACCGTAGAGCCTTTATTTTCTGATGTTTACAAAATAACAAGTGCCGCTTACCGAAATTGTACCAGATCGTCTATAGTAGAAGGGAAAACAAATATAAATGTGACTTCAGGCTTTAATATTAGTGAGAAAAATAAGCCAATTTCTGTTTGTGAAAATGGTCAGGTAAATATTATTATTAAAAAACTCGGCACTTTTCCGTCGGATAATAAATTCAAATTTGAATTTTCATATTCTTCTACCAGTTCGTTATTCTTTGATGCGTACTTTATCAATGATACTACTCTCAGAGTTGATCATATAAATAGCCCGTTTCCTGGAAAAATAGCATCTGGAAATTTATGGGTGATTAGCACAAACCCCAACATTAAAAGTTTAAAGTTTTTAAGTATAACCATTAATTCCACCCCAACTCTTACGCTGTCTAATCCAAATAACCCTGTTTATAATTCCGAAGCTGGAAAAAGGTTTGATCTACCAGTAATTGTTAATGGTTCTGTAAATGTCCCATACAGTATGTTAATAAATGATGGCAAAAATGATTTCAGTCTATTAAATACAGGTGTATTTCCAATTAGCTCTACAACCTATAATATAAAAGAAGTTTCAAATGTTTGTGGAAAAACAAGTCTGGAGAATAAAATTATCAAAGTCCAGGTTTCAAATCCTCAGAATATCAAACAATCTATTTCAATAAATATGGGATACCAACCCATTTATTGCAAAAATAAACCAATTGATGTTCCATTTGTAGTAAATGGAGAGTCTGATACAAGTGATGTATATACGGTGGAAGCCATAAAATATGAAAACAGTGTTGCCAATTATATTGAACTGGGATCGTCAAAAAAGTTTCTGATTAATATAACCATTCCGGGAGTTTTTTCTGAGTATACTTCACTGCCAATTAGGATTACAAATAAAAAACGAAAAATTTCTTCACCAGATTTATTTCTTTATTTGGATGATGTCCCCAAAGCAAATTTTATCGGTGCATTTGAAAAAGAAGGATTATTTGGAACTCCAATTATTTTGCAATTTAATGCTAAGAGTTATTCAGAGATGGCAATAGAATTCTCAACAGGAGAAAAAATAAGTCAAAGTGTTTTTAACTCCGGGTCTGGCGTATATAATTTTTCGAAATTCATTGAACAAAGTACTATATTTTCCATTTCAAGAATTACTAACAGGTGTGGTGTAGGTAGTTCAACCGGAGAAATAAAAATTGACACAAAACCTTACAAATTTATTATAGAGAATTTGTCAAACTTAAATTATTGTGAAGGGGAGAAAATTTATATAAGATATGGTTTCGAAGGGAATATTCCACAAAATTTCAATGCTCAGGTACAAATATCAGAATCATATAATCAAAACTATGGGGACTTGCCCACTAAAGTTGAAGGTGAATTTTTAGTGGCAACAATACCTGTTGGACTCCTCAAAAATTCACCAAAATTCTATTTAAGAATTAAAGATAACAATGAAACTGGCTATCCTTCTACCCCGATATCAATTTCAATAAACAAAAAACCCGACATAAAACTAGTAGCACAGGATAATTCCGATATTGCTATTTATTCCAAGAAATCACAAGGAGCTCAGCTCAAAATAATCAACTTAAATGGTGCATTTGGATTTAAGTATGGATTATTCCCTGCAACAAATGTCAGCACCAGCTATTCTTATACTGATCCACGCGTGTCACCTGATACAAGTACTATTTATTCAATTAGATATGCCTATAATGAATGTGGGTATGGGAAGTTCCAGGGAAGTGTAAATGTAAAAGCCGCTGCAAGCTTAATTCTCAATAATATACCTCAATTGGCTTGTTTGGGTACTAAAATTAAAGTTGATTTTTCCGCAACAGGTGATTTTGAATCTAACAATATAATTACTGTTGAATTACAAAATCTGAGTAATAATGTATTTACAAAAATAGGTGAAACCAAACTAACTGGTCTCACAAAAGAATTTTTGATTCCTAACGATCTCGCCTCAGGAAATTATTATGTCAATATTAAATCTAGTGCCCCCGCTTTATCAAGCAATTCAAATTATTTAGGGAAAATACTTAAGGTAGAAGCCCCACCATTGGGCAATCTACAGGGAAATTCCATATCAAATCAGGGAGAAAAAGTTAACCTTGTATTGAAATTGGAGAGCGGAACTCTCCCTGTCGTTTATGAACTTTCCGACGGTACCAAAGGTACGGTTCAGTTTCTTTCGGTTTCAAATTCTTACCTAATACCAGTTTCACCAAAATTTTCTACAAACTATTCAATCAATAAATTGATAAATAGTTGTGGAACATCAAAATCAGATAATCAAGTAACGATTACTGTAAATGACCCACAACCACTATTAATTACTACAACCAATGTTCAGCCTGTTGCAGGAAAAATTTGTGCGGGAAAAAGTATTATGGTGAATTTTTCGACTTCACCAAGTCTAAATGGAAATGAAGTATTTACCGTTCAGATATCTGATAAAAATGGAGACAATTTCATAAATGTCCCAACAAAGGGAAGTACCAGCCCGATTACAGCAGATTTGCCCTCAAGTTTACTTCAGGGTGAATATTACAGAGTTAGAGTGGTGTCAAATGTTCCTTCAGCTAGCTCGGCTTTTCACACTACAATACCTTTAAGAATAGCTCCAGTTGGGCAACTTCTTACAAATAAACTTATTTATGAACCAACTAAAGATGCTGTTGCAAAAATAAAGCTTTCCGGCACTTTCCCTATATACTTTTCATTTGGAATTGATAGCCTCAAAGCTCAAACTTTCATTGTAAAAGACAGCCTGTATTATTTTAACTTTGTACCTGCTATCACAGAGGGCCAAGCCCTATATAAATTATTTAAAGTATCGAATTCCGATTGTGGTGTAGGAACCTTGGTTGGGGATAATAGACTACGAATAGAATTATTGACTGGGACTGAACCTCAATCCAATACTTCAATTGAAGTTTTCCCCAATCCTTTTCAAGGAATTTTAAATATTAATACTAAAGAGAAGATATTCTTCTTAAAACTTACTAATAGTTTGGGAAAAGTAATAATTGAGGAAAATTTCTTTGAAAACAAAGAATTGAATATTAACAATCTTCCAACTGGAACCTACTATCTAACTATCAATCACTCAAACTTTAAAGTCGTCAAATTATAAATAGAAGCAAATGAAAAAAATAGGCATAATCTTCGCACTTTTAATATCTTTTTATTCGAATGCACAGCAAAATTCTGTTTTGGTAGAAACCTTTCTAAACCAATATTGTACAGGAACTTCGATATCTTTGAAATTAAAGACTTCAGGCAATTTTAACGAAGACAATAAATTTGTTATAGAAATTTCAGATGCATTTGGAAAAAATTTTAAGGAATTAAAACGGATAAATTCAACTTCAACTGATATAATCATTCCATTGGAATTATCCTTTGGAGAGAATTATATGATTAGAGCCAATTCAACATCCCCGGCAGTTACAGGAATTTCTTCCAATCGTTTCAAAATATTCACAAAGCCTATAGCAAAATTGAATTATGTTGGGGCTTCTCAGGTAAATCCATATAGTAAAGTGGATTTAAAAATGAAAATTATTGGTGGTGGGAGTTTTAACCTTGTTTTAAATGATAGTACAAAATTAAATACTATTTATCCAAGCTACTATGACTCAACTTATACCGTTTCGAAACTAATAGTTAAATCCTTTAACTATAAAATTGAAAAAATCGAAAACTTATGCGGAGTGGGTATTTCCACCGGCGAAGCTATTATCAAAGCTAACCCTTATGGTTTGCTAATTACTGGGTTAAGCGATTTATATAAATCCTGTCCCGGAAAAAAAATTCACTATTCTTATAGTGTAAATGGGTCATTAGGTGAAACAAATTCCTTCAAACTAAGGATAAAATCGGCTGTCGGAACATATCAGGAAGATATAGTATCAAAACTCAATGAAAAAGGTTTTTTAGAGTCAACACTACCTCAAAATCTCGAATACGGCAAAACATATTCATTACAATTGATTGGTTCAAGTCCAGAAATTTATAGTGATCTGATTAATTTCTCAATTCCTCCAAAAGCAATTATTGGAAATGTTAGTACAGGTAACTCTCAATATGGTATAATTCCTTCATTATTAGTTAATATTAATCAAGGTTTGCCACCCTATGTAGTTTCTCTTGAAAATGGTCAGAGTCATTATCTTACTAAGAACTATTCTGAAATTCCTTTAATAAATTTAAATACAAAAAACTCATTTGTTTCAATAAAAGATCAGTGTAATTCGATAAAAAGTACAATTGATAGTGTCAATGTATCTTTACCTTCTTTTATAACCATTGATTCAATTCCATCTAAGAATTATTGTGTCGGCGAAACTCTGGAAGTACCAGTTACAACCAACATGACCTTTAATAGCAAATCAAAAATTTATTTCTATTTATGGGAAGAAAGCTATGTTGTTCAGCCAAAATTTGAAGCAAAATTAATTGATAATAAATTAGTTGCTAAGATTCCACCAATGCAGGGTGGATATTATTCAATAATGATTACTACAGAAAACCCAACCACTGAACACATTGCATTTAATAGGAGGATAAAAATTAACCAACCCTCCACATCCTCGCTTTCAATAAGGACAAACCCACTTGGCAGCTGGATGGTATTAAATCCTGGTGTTGGATTTGAACCTTCAACTGTAAAATTAATTATTGACGACAAGGAACATTTGTTGAACTATCAGAATTTTTCAAAAAATTTGAGAACCTACGAGTTTAAGATAAATCAAAAAAAAAATCGGGTATTTAGCCTTGCCGAGGTTAAAAATGAATGTGGGGCTTCGCAAATAAACCCATCAGCAAAATCTGTTTCCTTCAAATTCCAAGGCACTCAAAACAGAAATATTATTATCGGTCAAATCGAAAAATCAAACTATTGTATAGGGGAAGACATTAAGATTCCTTTTACAATAGAAGGTGAATTAAGTTCAAATGAAGTGGTAGAACTATACAATGTTGGCGGAAGTGGATATAATACAATAAAACTAACCGAAGGAAAAACTAGCCCTATTGTATTAAATATATCTCCAAGCACCAGGTTTGTTTCAAATCAATTTTTATTAAAAATAAGCAATACAGAAATAGTCAGCGACGAAAAAAGCTTAACAATAAATAGTAAGCCATGGGTCGGTTCGAACACAAAATTTAAACAAGTAATTAAAAATCAACCTCTTAACTTGGAGCTTAGGTCATCCGGTAGTTATCCAATATATTATAAATTAAATAATGAAGTGAGAACCATACCTCATGGCTCATTTAGTGATATTAATAGATATGAGAGGTTTACGTTACATCCAAAAGAAAATTTAACTCTTAAGATTGAATCTGTAAACAACTCTTGTGGGTACATGGATCAATCTCTAAAAAGTGAAATTAAAATTGAGGCATTTACTACAATTCTTTACTTTGATGAGTATAGTACATCTATTAATTCAAGGGTTTGTACAGGAGAACTGTTAAGAATTCCGTTCAAAGGAATTTATATTCGAAAAAACACCAAAATTTACGCAGAGTTAACTGATTTAAACGGATTGAATTTCAAAGAAATAACAACTTATCAGGATGGCAATGAGATGATTGTTCAAATTCCAAAAGATTTAAAAACTTCAAATAAATATAAGATCCGATTAGTCGCAAAAAATCCGGAAGACACTTTCTATTCTGAAGAACGTTCTATTAATGTTTTTGAACCGGTAACTGGGAAAATTTCCACAAAAGAGGGAAAAGACATAATTGAAAAAAACGGATATGAGTCAGTTAATTTGAAGCTGGAATTTACAGGTTCTCCTACCTTCCAAACTATTATTTCAAATACTTACAATATAAATTCAACTTTAGACCCGTCAATTAGATATTATGATTATATTTCATATATAAATGTTAATCCTACAAAAAAAACCACATATTCAATCCAACAGTTGAATAATTTTTGTGGATTTGGAAAAATCTCCGGAAACGTAACAGTGTCAGTTATTCCTTATGTAAGTTCGATTAAATTAAGTAAAAATAAGGTTTGTAAAAGCGAAAAAGTAACTCTCAGCATTGGACTCAATGGTGATTATTCTGATGAGGATATAATCATAGTAAAATTAAAAAAATTAGTTTCCAATACCTACCTTACAGTTAAAGAATTAATAAAATTTAATGCAAAAGAAAATAAATCATTAGATGTTATTTTTCCGGAAGAATTTGAAATAGGGTCTTACGGAATTTCCGCCGATTTTGAAAAGTATCAAAATAATTCACAGTCCTCAGTATTAGGATTTGTACTTATGTCGCAAGCAAATATAAATCTTGCAGGAAATGCCACAGTGAACAATGGAAATTCAACTTTAATAAGTGCAGTTGTTTCAGGTTCAACACCGGTTTCTTATGAACTAAACGACGGTTCAAAAGGAGTCCTAAACAGTTCTGGCTTAATTTCAATTAAGGTTATTCCAAATTATAATTTTGAATACAAAATTATTTCAGCAAAAAACGAATGTGGGTCTGCAATTTTTTCTGGCCAATCTAATGTTCGGGTCAATGAACCATCTATCAAAAAAATTGATATTCCAGAAATGTCGAATTATACTTTTTGCCCTGGGGCTTCAGTTAGTTTACCCTTTAAATACACAGGTGACTTCGTTCCGAATGTCACTTTTTACACTCAAATTTCAGATAAAGAAGGAGCTGATTTCAAAGACATTCCAGGTGCTATTTCAACTCAAAGCCCAATAAAATTCATTTTGCCAACAAATATTTCGTCTGGTAACAATTATCGTTTTCGGGTGATTTCTTCTGATGTAGGTGTTCAAAGTAGTACAAGTACAAACTTCATAAATATTATTGAAAAAATTATTGTTAAAGTAACTGGACCAAAATACTTAGAATCTAATAAGGCAGTTGAATTAAATGTGGAATCAACCACTAATTCCGGGTTTGCATTTTATGTGATAGACTCAATTTCAAAAAAGACTTTGTCAAATACTTACATTAATACAAGTCCACAAAAACTACCTTTGAATATTTCAAGTCCAACAATACTAAAATTCTATGCCCTCAATTCATGTGGACCAGCCATTTTTAATGGGCCAAATTTTTTGAAATTAGATTTACTTATGGCATCAGAAAACGAGAACCCTAATAATTTTTTAGCTTATCCAAATCCGGCAGAAAAGTCTATAAAAATCAAAATGACAGGAGTATTTAATTTGGAGAATTTTTCTATTTCTAATTCTATCGGGCAAGAATTAGATTTAATTCCAAATTCCAAGAATAGTGAAGAAGTTATATTTGATATTTCGAATCTTCAAGATGGAATCTATTTCATTACATATTATGATGGAAAAAACAGATTAGTTGAGAGATTTGTAGTTAGAAATTAAATTCTTTTTTGAATAGAACTAAAAGGGTAAACTAAATACTAAAAAATAATAAAGTATATTCCAACTTTAGGAGTGGACCGCCACCCCGGTCGGACCTTTGACCGCCCATTGGCGGATATATGGCCAACGACCAGCAAAGAGATAAAAAGATTAATAGTTTTCTTTAATTAGTTTCCAGATAAACTCTCTTCCTTTCGCCGATTTCAATTCTTTTTCTCTTTTCATTGCCAGGCTTTTAGTATCAAAAGTTTCGGTATATGCTATTTGCCAAGGACGGAATTTTAGCGTATATCCTTTTGTTCCAAGAGAATTATGAGAGGTGAGTCTTTGTTCAAGATTTGATGTAAATCCGATATAGATTTTGTTGTATTCTTTAGAATACAGGACGTAAACTGTGAACATATAGCATAAAAAAAGGAGGTCATTTGACCTCCTTAGTAGCGGGAACAGGACTCGAACCTGTGACCTTCGGGTTATGAGCCCGACGAGCTGCCAACTGCTCCATCCCGCGATATATTTTTTAACTTTCGAATCTAATTAAAAGAACTTTTCTAAACCTGTGTCCGCCGTTTGGCGGATATGAGCCCGACGAGCTGCCAACTGCCCCATCCCGCGATATTGGACTGCAAAGGTACAACAATTTTTTCTTTTTGCAAGAATATTTTTCCAAAATAAAAATTGATGGAATTAAAACATCAGGTTTTATTCGCCTTTCTATGATTTTTAGAAAGAATAATAAATACTTAATTTTGGGTTAATTTTAAAGTAACATTTGATTAAAAACCTGCTAAAGAGTATTGTAAGAACTTCTTATGTAAAGGCTTTTTATAAGCTTTTGGCTGTTTTGATTTTGTTCCAGATTTCCAGATGGATTTTTTATTATTTTAATCAGGATGCTATAGGTACTTTAAAAAAATCAGATTTAATTCCGATTTTGAAAGGCGGACTGCGATTTGATCTTACCACAATCGCTTTTCTTAATCTCCCTTTTATTTTTATCCAGATATTTCCGGTTTTTAATCTGAAAAATAAGGTTGTTCAATATTTCTCAGATTTTCTTTTTCTTACGGGAAATGTTTTAGGGCTTTTGGCAAATAGTATTGATATCGCTTATTTCAAATTTAACCTGCGGAGAAGCACATGGGCGAACATCACCGAATTGGGTGAAATAAATAATTTTTTCAGTTTGATTCCTGGTTTTATCAAAGGATATCCTGAAGCCATTTTTTCCGGAATTTTTCTGATTTTTTCACTGGTCTTTTTGTTAAAAAAAATACCCAAAGGAACTTTCATAAATAGCTTTCACCGCAGAGTTGACATTTTTATTGTATTGTTGTTTCCGCTGGTTGCTATTCTCAGAGGAGGTGACCTGGCCCATTCGTCCCGACCACTCAATTTTAATCATGTAGGCGAATATGTGAGCAACCCCCAACAAGTGGCTTTGGTTTTAAATACGCCATTTTCGATTATTAAAACCATAAAAAGCAATGCAATTGGCCGTTTGTCTTATTTTTCTGATGAAGCAAGTCTGAAAAATGCATTCAACCCATTGATTACTCATAAAAATGAATCCCAAAGACCTTTGAATGTGGTGATTATAATCATTGAAAGCTATAGCGAAGAGGCTTCGGGTTTGTTTAATAAGGAATGGAAAGATGGGGGATTTACTCCATTTCTTGATTCCTTAAGGCAAAAATCATTCTATTCAGAATACAGTTTTGCCAATGGGAAAAAATCTATTGAGGCATTGCCGGCAATTTGGGCAGGTGTGCCAAGTTTTGAGCAACCTTATGTTTTGTCGGAATTTTCCGGAAATAATATTGATGCCTTACCCGAAATGCTCAAACAAGCAGGTTATCATACTTCATTTTTTCATGGAGCACCCAATGGCTCCATGGGATTTGATTCATTTTGTAAAACAGCCGGGATTGAGCAATATTTCGGGAAGAATGAATATCCCCGACCTGAAGATTTTGATGGCATTTGGGGAGTTTGGGACGAGCCTTACCTGCAATATTTTGGGAGGAAGTTGAGTACTTTCAAGACTCCTTTTTTTAGCACGGTTTTCACCCTTTCTTCACATGATCCGTTTAAAATTCCTGAACAGTACAAAGGAAAATTTAAGAAAGGCCCGCACCCCATATTTGAAACGCTTTCTTATACTGATAATGCGTTGAAAAAATTCTTTGAATATTCAAAAACCCAATCATGGTATAGTAATACGGTATTTGTTATTACTGCCGACCATACCTCTTCATTCTCAGGGAGTAAAAAGTTCAAATCCGGGGTGGGTAGATTCAGGATTCCGATATTCTTTTTTTCTCCCAAACATATCTCTGCCCAAAAGTCAGAAAAGCTTTTTCAGCAAACCGACATATCTCCGACGATTCTAGGATTTCTGGGTATTAATACAGCACACATTTCTTTTGGAAAAAATCTGTTAAATGATGATAAACCCGATTTTTCGGTTTTTCATTTTGGAAATTACCATTGGCTTGAAAACGATAGATTACTTGTTTTTAATAAAGAAAAACCACTTGGATTGTATAATTTTGCAAATGATTTTGAGTTAAAAAATGATCTTTCTGTAAAAGAAAATAATCAATTGCTTAATATGGAGAAGCATATGAAAGGATTTTTACAACAATACAATAACAGGCTCATCGAAAACAAACTAACAGCAAAATGAAGCAGCATCGGGCGGGATTTATAAGTATTATTGGAAAGCCGAATGTAGGGAAATCAACTTTGATGAACCAGTTGGTAGGTGAAAAACTCAGTATCATTACCTCTAAAGCCCAGACGACTCGTCACCGGATTATGGGGATTGTAAACGGTGAAACGCCGGATTTTGATTTTCAATTGGTATACAGTGATACACCTGGCATAATAAAACCCCAATATGAGCTGCATACTGCTATGATGGAGTTTGTACACGGAAGTATTGAAGATGCCGATGTAGTGCTTTTTGTGACCGATATTTATGAAAAATACGATGAAGAAGATGTGATTCAAAAGCTTCAGAATTGCGAAAGTCCGATAGTTTTGATAATCAATAAAATTGATTTGGCAAGTGAGGAGGCTATTACAGAAAAAGAAGAGCACTGGAAAACGATACTCAATCCTGCAAAAATCATGAAGATTTCGGCACTTAATAATGTGGGTATCGATATTTTGTTAGATCAGGTTTTGGAATTTCTGCCCGTACATCCACCGTATTTTCCTAAGGATGAACTGACCGATAAGCCTGAGCGGTTTTTTGCAGCCGAAATTGTTAGGGAAAAGATATTCCTGAATTATAAAAAAGAGGTGCCTTATAGCTGTGAAGTAGTGGTAACAGCCTTTAAAGAATCTGATGACCTGATTAAGGTTTCCTCCGAGATATATGTTGAAAGAGCCACTCAAAGGGCGATTTTGCTTGGACATAAAGGTGAGCGAATCAAAAAGGTTGGGATTGAGGCCCGTCAGGAAATGGAGCAATTTTTCGGGAAGAAGGTTTTTTTGGAGCAATATATCAAAGTAGAGCCTGACTGGAGACAAAAAAAGCAAAAATTGGAAAGATTTGGGTATTGAAATGGATAAGAGTGGTTTTTAAATACCGGTTGGATCCGATATTCGGGGTACTTAAAATGGGCTGATGCATCCGCTCAATCATAATTAAATTATTTGAGAAAAATTTTCAATTTTTTGTATAATAATAATTTCATTTATTTGTAAAAAAAACAGTAAAAAACCACTTGAAAAAGTGATAAATAGAAAATGAAAACAGCACCAAATATTGATAAACCTGAGGTTTTTGAGTCAATCCAAAACTTTTTAGATACAGAAGGATTCAAAGTAGTAGCCACTGACCACCAGAGACCATGGGGTGGGTTTTTTGTCATTGATGAGTCACAAGCACCGGCTTTCATTGCCAAGTTTTTCAGCCATTTGAGCCTGGAAGATTTTGCCGGATTTGAAAAGCTTAGTCCCAAAATTCTGGTTGTAGCCCCTCAAAAAAGACTTTCATGGCAATATCACCATCGCAGAGCTGAAATATGGAAGCTGATTGCAGGCGTAGCAGGCGTGGTTATTTCTGATACTGACAAGGAGACGATACCTCTTCCGCTGAGCGTAGGACAAGTAATCAATCTTAAATGCGGTGAGCGTCATCGTCTGCTTGGTGCCGACGGCTACGGGGTGGTGGCCGAGATATGGCAGCATACCGACAAAGAGAATCCTTCAAATGAGGATGATATCGTAAGGGTTCAGGATGATTTTGGGAGGTGATTTAATTCACCCCTTTTACATTCATTTCGAGCGTATAAACTGATTCCAGAGCAGTAATAAAGAGGAGATTACGTTTTTTACCTCCGAAAGTTACGTTGGCCGTCCAGCCGGCGGGAACAGGAATATGTCCTATTTTTTTTCCGGTTTTATCAAAAATTGTTACCCCTTTTCCGGTCAGGTAAAGATTGCCTTCGGAGTCAGTAGTCATGCCATCTGAACCCATTTCGGCGAAAAGCTGCCGGTTTGCAATTTGCCCTGTTCCGGTAATTTCATAGCGGTAGGTCTTGCTGGCACCGATGTCGGCAACATAAAGGTATTTTCCGTCTCCACTACCGACAATTCCATTGGGCTGTTTAAAATCAGCATCAAGAATTTTCGCAACTTTTGCATTTTTAGGCAAATAATACAATCTTTTTTCTTCTATTTCCTGATTTTTTCTTTTCCAATATTCTCTTGGATAAAAGGGATCAGTAAAATAAATACCTCCTGAGGCGTCAATCCAGAGGTCATTAGGGCCATTGAGAAGTTTCCCTTCATAGTTTTCAAGCAATACTGTGTGATTCCCTTTTTCATCTATTGCCCACAGTTGATTATTTTCGTCGGCACAGGCATACAAAATTCCTTTTTTGTCGAAAAACAATCCATTTGACCTTCCTGAATTTTCAAGAAATAATGAGAGATTCCCTTTGGTATCATATTTCCAGAGGGTATTGTTGGGTTGATCTGTAAAAAAAACGTTTCCTTTCTTATCTACAGCAGGACCTTCCGTAAATTTAAACTGACTGGAAATTTTATTGAGTTTAGCCCCTTTTTTTACCAAAGGATTATTCTTGATCTCTTGGGAAAAAGATTGTAGTATAGCTATAAAAACTATAGAAATAAGATTCAGAACTATCAGTTTCTTTTTCATACTTTCGTCTTTGCCAATTTAGAATGTTTATAACCATATATGAAATATATAACTGAGCCAATTACCAGCCAACCTAAAAACATTGCCCAGTTGGTCCAGCCTAGTTCTGACATCAGATACAAATTTGTTAGAATTCCTAATATAGGTAAAAGTGAGAAATTGTATTTTATGGAGCCAATACCTAAGCCCAGCCATGACAACCAGAAAACGACAATGAGGGGTTTTTCAGCAAAATGAGCAAAGATGCCGTCAGTATTTTGGTGAGTCCACCATAATCCGATAATCAAAGCCGGAAGTACGATGAATTTTCCGTTGATGTAGGGTACTTTAAATTTTGAGTCTTTACTTAAGCCATTTCTATCCATATATAGAATACCTCCACTCACCAAAATAAAGGCGAAGAATGTTCCGACGCTGGTTAAATCAATAAAAAACTGCATATTCATAAACATCGAAGGAATACCCACGAATAAGCCGGTTATAATTGTGGCAAATGCCGGTGTTTTGTATTTTGGATGAATTTTAGAAAACTTTTTAGGTAATAATCCATCGCGACTCATCACCATCCAAATCCTTGGTTGCCCCACCTGGTAGGCGAGAAGTGCACTTGTGATAGCAACAACGGCACTCACGGAAATGATACCTGCAAACCAGTTGAGGTTAACTTTTTCAAAAACATAAGCTAATGGATCATTGACCTGTAGTTCAGCATAATTCACCATTCCGGTAAGTACCAGAGTAATGGCCACGTATAAAATAGTAACAATAATCAAAGTGATGATCATCGCTCTCGGAAGGTCTTTTTGTGGATCTTTGCATTCTTCGGCTGTAGTTGAAATAGAATCAAAACCAATAAATGCAAAAAATACAGAGGCTACACTTAATAAAACTCCTTTGGCACCATTTGGAGCAAAAGGAGTCCAGTTTTCAGTTCTGACATAAAAAACACCCCCGATAATGACCAGAAATATCACTGCCAATTTTATAATTACAAGGATATTTGATGCATTTCTGGATTCTTTTATGCCTATATAAATCAACCATGTGATAAGTGTGGTAATCAAACCTGCAGGAAGGTTAAAAAGAATTTTTAATCCTAAAAAAGAAGGAGCATCCTGATAAGCTCTTGCCAAAATATTGGTATTTTCGGTTAATTGGGCCAGTTCACCAGACTGAGAGGCTTTTAGATATTCTGAAAAAGCAGCTTTAGCAGTACCGTAATCAATTGCCAGCCAGCGTGGAAAATGAATTCTGAAAATATTTTCAAGCATACTTACAAAATATTCAGACCAGGAAATAGCTACCACCATATTGGAAACTGCATATTCTAAAACCAATGCCCAGCCTATAATCCAGGCAAAAAGCTCACCGAAAGTTACATAGGCATAGGTATATGCACTGCCGCTAACAGGTACCGTGGAGGCAAACTGAGCATAACTTAAAGCGGTAAAAACACAAGCAACAGCGGTGAAAATAAACAACAAAGATACCGCAGGCCCTCCATTGAAACTAGCTCGCCCAATAGTACTGAAAATTCCCGCACCGATTATGGCAGCAATCCCAAAGAACGTCAGGTCTTTTACTGTCAATATTTTAGCTAGTGAATGCTCTCCGTTTTCCACTTCCGCATCTTTGATCGCCTGAGAAATATTTTTCCTTCGAAACAATGATAGTGACATACCAATTGGTTTAGGGTTTATGATAATCGTGTAAAATTATCAAAATTTCACAGTCCATCAATTTTTTTAAGTAAAACATTGAATGGCTATGAGAAAAACTAATAACGATGGTTTTTTATTGAGAAAAAATTTCGATATTTTTTTAAAAAATGACTCATTTCTATTTTTTAGAGAATGAGTCAAAAAGATTATTAATAAATATTACTCATTTACGGAGTAGATTTATTTCCTCCAAAATCAGAGATAGATCTGGTTTTTGAGTGTTAAATTTTTAACTCCGCCCAGTCATTTCAATATCCCACTTTTTTCACTTTTTTACGTTACACTTCCTTTAGTTTAATTTTAAGTTAGGAATATTCGAAATTGTTATTAATGAGCTTATTAGTTCTTTCTATTTTAATCCGGAATTATTTTTCTTGAGATTTCAAAATGACCACATTAAGTTTTTTTTCATTTTAAATTATTGAATTGAACATAAACTTTCCTTTAAATTTTGAGTAATTTTGCGGAAAATTTCAAAAGAAGCATGTCAAAAAAAATTCAGTCGGCTCTGATCTCGGTTTTTTACAAAGACGGTCTTGACAAAATCGTCGAATTACTTCATAAAAATGATGTAAGAATCTATTCTACAGGAGGCACTCAGACCTTCATTGAAGAATTAGGAATTCCGGTAACTGCCGTTGAAGACCTGACTTCTTATCCTTCAATTTTTGGTGGAAGAGTTAAAACACTTCACCCGAAAGTATTTGGTGGAATACTGCACCGCAGAGATAATGACGATGACGTAAAAACAGCCGCTGAATTAGAGATTCCGGCAATTGATTTGGTAATTGTAGATTTATATCCTTTCGAAGAAACAGTAGCTTCGGGAGCATCAGAGGACGATATCATCGAAAAAATCGATATCGGTGGTATCGCTTTGATAAGAGGTGCAGCCAAAAACTTCAATGATGTGTTGATTGTTTCTTCAAGAACTCAATATGATGATGTCTTCGGAATTCTTTCTGCTAAAAACTGTAGCACCGACCTGGAAGACAGAAAAAGATTTGCCAAACTAGCTTTTGGTACCAGTTCTCACTACGATTCGGCTATACATGCCTATTTTGCGGGAATTGATGACGGTGGTAATTTCCGGGCTGCAAATCAAACACCATTGCGTTATGGTGAAAACCCACATCAGGCGGCCACTTTTTACGGGAAACTTGATGATATGTTTACCCAATTGCACGGAAAAGAGCTCTCGTACAATAACCTCATGGACGTGGACGCATGCGTAAGGTTAATCGATGAATTTGAAAAACTGACATACGTTATAGTCAAGCATAACAATGCTTGTGGAGTAGCCACCGCAGAGACTTCAAAGGAAGCCTACTGTAACGCCCTGGCTTGTGACCCGGTTTCGGCATTTGGTGGTGTAATTATTACTAATCGAAACGTTGATTTGGCAACTGCTGAAGAGCTCCATAAACTTTTCTTTGAAATATTGATTGCTCCCTCAATAGACGCAGATGCACTGGAAATCTTGAAAAAGAAAAAAGATAGAAGACTGTTGCTTAGAAAGGATGTAAAAACTTCCAAAAAACAGTTTAGAACACTCTTAAATGGAGTTTTGGAGCAAGACAAGGATCTTTCCACAGAAAAGACAGCCGATTTTAAAATAGTAACCGACAGAATTCCAACGGATTCTGAAAATCTGGCTCTGGAATTTGCTTTGAAAATATGTAAACACCTGAAATCAAATAATGTGGTGTTGGCTAAAGATGGCCAATTGCTGGCAAGTGGGGTTGGACAAACCTCACGGGTTGATGCTCTCAAACAAGCAATTGATAAAGCCAAAGAATTTGGATTTGATCTAAATGGTGCCGTGATGGCCTCAGAGGCGTTTTTCCCTTTTCCTGACTGTGTTGAGATAGCCAATCTTGCAGGTATTAATGCGGTTGTTCAGCCTGGAGGCTCCATCAAAGACCAAATGTCAATTGATTATTGTAATCAGCACAATATGGCAATGGTCATGACTGGTATCAGGCACTTTTTGCATTAATCTTTGGATTTTTCAGAAACTATTTATCGGGCAGAAATCTCTTATGTGAGGTTTCTGCTTTTTTTTAATTTTAAAATTCTGGACTCTGTTTGGTGTTTTTATATTCTTTTTATTTATCAAATGATTATTTTGCAAAAAATATCTGAAAAGCAAAAAAATGAAAGTCCAATTCTACGGAGCAGCACAAAGAGTTACAGGAAGTAAACACCTAATTACGACCAGAAGAGGCACCAAAATATTGCTGGATTGTGGCATGTTTCAGGGTATCAATACCAGTGAGCTCAACCTCAAATTTGGCTTTAATCCTAAAGAAATTGATTACCTTTTACTATCTCATGCCCATATTGATCATTCTGGATTAATCCCGAGATTGGTCAAACTTGGTTTCTCGGGTCAAATATTTTGTACGGCAGCAACGAAAAGTCTTTGCCAAATAATGTTACTTGACTCAGCTCGAATACAGGAAAGGGATTTGGAACGGGTCAATAAAAGAAGAAAAAACCGTGGGGAAGAATTTTTAGAACTGCTTTACGAAGAGGAGGATGTAGAAAACGCCATGGCACTTTTTCAGGAAATACATCTCAATGAGCCTTTTTATCTCGAAGAAGGTATTAAAGTAGAATATTACAATGCCGGGCATATATTGGGAAGTGCAGGCATAATGATTGACTTTGAAGAGCAACATTACACCAGAAAACTGTATTTTACCGGGGATATTGGACGCCCAAATGATAAAATTTTACAGAGCCCGTCTGCATTTTCTCAAGCTGACTATATTATTTGTGAGTCAACTTATGGTAACCGGTTGCATGAGCCCGAGGTCGACATGAAAGCCCATCTGCTTGAAATAGTTCATAATACATGTGTGAGAAAAAAAGGAAAATTGATTATTCCTGCTTTTGCTGTTGACCGCACTCAGGAGCTGGTTTATGCATTGGACCAACTGGAACATGAAGGGAAACTCCCACATATTCCGGTGTATGTTGACAGCCCACTATCTGTACAAGCCACAATGGTCATGAAACGCCATCGGGAAGACTTTAATCCCGAAATATTGAAATACATCGAACGTGACGGCGACGCCTTTGGATTTAATAACCTGCACTATATCACCGATGTTAATGATTCAAAAGCATTAAATAATTATGATAAACCTTGTATCATCATTTCTGCATCTGGAATGGCCGAGGCAGGAAGAATCAAACACCATATTGCCAATAATGTCGAAAATCCGAGAAATACGATTCTCATGGTGGGGTATTGCTCACCCAATTCATTGGGGCATCAACTGAAATCCGGCGAACCAATTGTTAAGATTTTTGGTGAAGAAAAGTTTGTAAAAGCCGAAGTTGCCATCATGGATTCATTTTCTGCACATGCCGATTATACAGAAATTATTGATTTGCTAAAGTGCCAGGATCCTCATAAAGTGAAAAAGCTGTTTCTGGTACATGGAGAAATCGAAACTCAAACTGAATTCAAGAAAAAACTTGAAGCAGAGGGCTTTAAAAATGTGATGATTCCGGCTCAAGGTGAGGGGGTTGAATTGTGAAACCGATTGTTGCTCAATTTATAATACCGTAGCTGCTTGATTGGATATATTTTTTTTCTTTAATCATTTTCTTCAGGGCCTTCATTGAGTTGACAGGGCCTTCATCTACAAACATATTAATTACCACATCCGGTAATTCTCCTGCCGGGTCTGAGTGAAGTGTGTAAACGCCTTTAATGCCGTTAGAGGTAGGTGTAAGAATCCATTTTGCATGAAAGTCAGTGACTCTCAAATAATCTGGATTGATAGGCATTCCTTTATTTTGTCCAATATCTTCCAAAACTACTTCTTTAGTAACAGGGTTTTGGGTTATTTTACTCATTCCAACCATATCCCGGTCTTTGACAGGCCAGGGCATGTCGATTTGATTATAATACAATCGCTGATTGTGACCCATATTTTTAATAAATTTTGAATATTTTACCTTATAAATCCATTTGGGGAAATTAGGGATGTCCATCAATACTTCGATCAAAGTACTCATCTCACAATCAAATGTTAGCTCAATTTTGACATCTTTTAGATTGCCCACTTTTTTATTGTAAACTTTAATACCTTCAGTATTTTTGACAAATTTCCAGTCATTTTGTGCATAAGTAAAAGTTGAAAGCAGAATAAAAATTGCGGAAAGAAATGTTTTTTTCATTGATAAAAATAAGGGTAAAAAAGGAAAACGAAATTTTTAAGATAAAATTTGGTCGTATCCCTATTTTGATGAAACGTCAATAAATAAAAAATGATTTTTTTTGGACAAAAAAATGCTGAAAAAATTAATCAAAAGCATCAAAAAAGGCATAAAAAAAGTCTCGGATTTCTCCGAGACTTGTGGGAGTTGAGGGATTCGAACCCCCGACCCTCTGCTTGTAAGGCAGATGCTCTGAACCAACTGAGCTAAACTCCCTAATTCCCTTTTGCTTTGGGACTGCAAAGATGCATGACTGTTTTTTTATTTCCAAAATTTTCCCCAAAAAAATCTAAATTTTTTTTCAATGAAAAAAACAAAGAAATTTTTCAGCAAAAAAATACAACAAAAGGCATACAAAATGGTAGTATTTGGCTTTTTAAAAGTATAATTTTGGAAAAATAATATTATTCAATAATGGCATTAGAACAAACCTGGAGATGGTATGGCCCCAATGACCCCGTTAGTTTAGCTGATGTTAGACAGGCAGGAGCTACCGGAGTAGTTTCGGCTCTGCATCATATCAAAAACGGTGAAGTGTGGACAATAGAAGAAATAAATAAAAGAAAAGCAATAATCGAAGCTGCAGGATTAAGTTGGTCGGTGGTGGAAAGTATTCCGGTTCATGAAGACATCAAAAAGAGATCAGGAGATTTTAAAAAGTATATTGAGAATTATAAACTTTCAATTCAGAATCTGGCTCAATGTGGTATTGACACGGTTTGCTACAATTTTATGCCCATTCTTGACTGGACCCGAACAGACCTCGATTATCCGCTACCCGACGGATCAACTGCATTGAGGTTTGATAAAGCAGAATTTTGTGCTTTTGAAGTGTATATTTTAAAAAGAAAAGGTGCTGAAAACGATTACACCGAAGAAATTTTGACTCAGGCTGAAAGCTGGTTTAAGAATGCCGATGATTCTCAAAAGGAGAAATTGACAAGAAATATAATTGCCGGTTTGCCAGGTAGTGAAGAAAGCTTTACCATTGAGCAGTTTAGAGAAGTATTGGCTCAATACAAAAATATAGATGACCAAAAACTAAGAAATCATTTGTATGAGTTTATTTCCGAGATTGGCCCCACAGCTGAGCAAGCAGGGGTTTTGCTTGCGATCCATCCCGATGATCCGCCATACACCATTTTGGGTCTTCCGAGAGTGGTTAGTACTGAAACTGACGCTAAAGCCCTGATTGATGCCTATTCCAGCAAATACAATGGCTTGTGTTTTTGTACGGGAAGTTATGGCGTAAGGGCAGACAATGATTTAGTTGGGATGGTTGAAAGATTAGGCGACAAGATCAACTTTATTCATCTCAGAGCCACAAAAAGAGATTCGGCAGGCAATTTTTATGAGGCTGACCATCTTGATGGCGATGTTGACATGTTTGGAGTTATGCATGCCCTCGTTTTGGAGCAACAAAACAGAATCAAGTCTGGCAGACAAGACTACAGGCTCCCATTCAGGCCAGACCATGGACATAAAATGTTGGATGATCTTAATCCGAATAAAAAGACAAACCCGGGCTATACTGCCATTGGCAGACTTAGGGGACTTGCCGAATTACGAGGCCTGGAGTTGGGGATAATTAAAAATTTGGGGTTTTGAGCAATAATTTTAATTTTGCAAATTAACCATTTAAAGAATGCCCAAAATAGTCACTTTTGGAGAAGTTTTGCTCAGACTCTCTACACCAGGATTTCAGAAAATCGAACAAGCGGAGATCTTTGAAGTGACCTTTGCAGGAACAGAAATGAATGTTGGAGCCTCATTGGCTCGGTTTGGCTTTGAGGTTTCACATGTGGGAGTTTTTCCCGATAATGCCATGGGCAAAAAAGCCAAAGCATTTATCAGAAAATTAGGGATTTCTGATAAATACATATTCTTGAATGGCCAAAGAACAGGCCTTTATTTTCTTGAAAAAGGTGCAGTAAGTCGTGCGAGCCAAATTGTATATGACCGGACAAACTCTGCTTTTGTAAATTTTGAACCCGCAGGGTATAATTGGGAAGAGATTTTGGAAGGAGCTGAATGGTTTCACTGGTGCGGAATTACCCCAGCATCAGGGGAGAAACCTGCCGCAGCTCTGCTGGAGGCCTTGAAAGTTGCCAAAAAACTGGGTGTAAGAGTTTCTTCGGATATTTATTACAGATCAAATATGTGGAATTATGGCAAAACGCCTCAGGACATTTTGCCAGAATTGGCAGCGTATTGTGGGATAATTTTGGCCAGTCGAAAAAACATTGAAGAGATATTTGGGATCACTGTTGAAGAAGATAAAGGAAAGTTTCAGATTGCAGCTCAAAAACTTATGGAGTACTTTCCCAATGTGAAAAAAGTAATCGATACGGAAAGAACGCAAATCAGTGCCTCACACAATCGCTTGTCTGCCCGAATGTGGAATGGCACAGACTACCTTAAAACACAAACGCTTGATGTGACACACATTGTGGATAGGGTAGGTACAGGCGATGCTTTTTTGGGTGGGTTTATTTATGGTCAAATGATCTTAAAAGATGATCTGAAATCTATTGAATTCGGAAATGCTGCCAGTGCACTTAAGCATACCATTCCGGGCGACCAAAACCTGGTTGAGATTTATGAAATCGAGAATCTGGTGGATGGAGATGTAAGTGGCAAAATCAGAAGATAATTATTTCTTTTTTTTGCGATTTTTCTGGATATTCTCAAATTCCGCAATCTCTTTCATCACATCTTTAAAAGTACGGTTTTCAGCATCTGAAAACATAAGAGTTTCGTTATAATCTAATTCGGAGAAGTCTTGTTGAGCAATAGAATAACCGAGTAATTCTTCAATTTTTAGTAAGGTTTCGGCTTCTTCTGTGCTACAAAATGAAACTGCTTTTCCTTTTTGAGTTCCTCTTCCGGTCCGGCCTATTCGGTGAACATAGTTTTCGGCCTCTTCAGGTAAATCATAATTGATCACCAAGTCTACATTCGGAATATCGACCCCTCTCGCACTGATGTCAGTAGCTATCAGAACCAGGTTTTTGCCAGCTCCAAATCTGCTCATTGTGGTTTTTCTCTCCTGGTGGGTTTTTCCGCTGTGAATAGTCTCAGATTTTATTCCTGCTCTTTCCATGGCGGCCTGCACTCTGTCTGCACGTACTTTTGTCCTGACAAAAACGACCATTTTCTGTTCGGGATTTTCCTTAATCATTCTTTCCAGAAAAAACCTTTTGTCATCCATTTCTATCATCACCACCGAATGTACAATGTTTTTTGATACCGGATCATCAGGTGAAATTTGAATCCTGATGGGATTTTTTACAATGGAGTACGCCAGCTTTTTAATCTTATCATCAATCGTGGCAGAAAAAAACAAGGTTTGGCGGCTTTTGGGCAAAAATTTGATTACGTCTTCAATATCATCATAAAAACCCATATCCAGCATGCGGTCGGCTTCGTCGAGCACCAGCATTTTGGTCATTCTGAAATCAATATATCCCTGTGACCTCAAATCAAACATCCTACCTGGGGTAGCCACAAGAATATCTACGCCTCGTTCAAGATACTTTATTTGAGGCTCCTGATCGGTAGAACCAAACAGGGCCAGGATACGAAGAGGGGTATATTTTCCAATTTTCTGAAAAACTTCTGCAATCTGTTGGGCGAGTTCATGGGTTGGAACCAAAACCAAGGCCCCTACAGACTTTTGGGAGGGTCCTTTTGGGCGGTTTAGCATCAGCATTTCTATAACAGGTATCGCAAAAGCTGCCGTTTTTCCGGTACCCGTTTGAGCTATAGCCAGTACATCTTCGCCTTTAAGAATATTTTTGATGGCCTTAAACTGAATGTCAGTAGGCTTTTTGAAGCCCATTTCTGCAAGGCTCCTTTTGATGTGAGGCGATATGCGATATTCTTCAAATTTCATTATTTATCGCCGTAGGTGATAATGTTATCTTTCTTTTTTCCTTTTTTGTGCCAATCCCTGGGCGAATTGTCAACCTTTTCACCTTCTTTATTTTTTTGAGCCTGACTCACTATTATTGCCCGGCCCATTTGGTCAGAACCATCCAGGGCTTTGATGGCTTTCAATGCTTCTCTGGCATCGGGCATTTCTACAAACCCAAAACCTTTGTTTTGGCGGGTTCTTTTGTCAATTACGATTGTAGCTGATTTTACCTTTCCAAATTCTTCAAAAATTCTGGTTAGGTCACTGTCTTTAAACTTGAAAGGAATGCTTCCTACAAAAATATCCATGGCTTAAACGTTTGTCAATTTTCTAAAAATTTGCTCCAAAGAGCCTTGTTCTCCGGTCAGTTTTTCCAGTTTATCATCGGCAACTATGGACCCTTTATTGATGATGATGACCCTGTCACAGATGGCTTCCACCTCCTGCATGATGTGTGTGCTAAGTATAATGGTCTTATTTTTTCCTACCTCCCTTATCAAATTCCTGATTTCAACCAGCTGATTAGGGTCAAGGCCAGTGGTGGGTTCGTCAAGAATCAATACCTCAGGGTCATGAATCAAAGCCTGAGCAAGTCCTACACGCTGGCGGTATCCTTTGGAAAGTTGTTCTATTTTTTTATTTTTTTCCGGAGAAAGCCCCACTTTTTCTATGATTTCGTCGATTCTGTCGGCTAAAATTTGTTTTTTCATGCCATACAATGAACCTACAAATTGAAGATATTCTTTGATATACATCTCAGGATACAGCGGATTGTGTTCAGGCAGATACCCTATTTTCTTTTTCGTGTTGACGTTATCAATCCTGATTTCTTCCTCATCAAGATAAGCCGAACCACCATTTCCCTGAATATATCCGGTAAGGATTTTCATTGTGGTTGATTTTCCAGCCCCATTGGGTCCCAGAAATCCAACAATTTCACCTTTATTGACTGTAAAACTCACATTGTTTACTGCGATTTGGCTACCATAAATTTTTGTGAGCTGATTAACCGAAATTGACATGCTTGATTATGTTTTCTAAAAAACTGCACGAAGTTAGTCAATATTTTTCAGAGCATGGTTTTTTGGGTGTCTCAGACCTGATTTTTGACTTAATTCTATATTTTTTTCAAAGTTAAAAAGTGTTAAACCAGGTTTTTGGGTCGTTATTATTGATATTTTTGTTTTGGAAAAATGAGATTAATTTAGAAATCATAAAAAGGGTTGAAAAAAATTAATGTTTTAATAGGTTTTATGTTGCTCGGACTATTAGGCCTTATGGCTTTTCAATGGTACTGGATTAAAAATGCCTATGAAATCAAAAATGCAGAATTTGACCGAAAAGTCAATGATGTCCTGAAGGAAACTGTCCTGAAACTTGAAAAGCAGGAAATAATGTACCTGACCAAAAAGCGGATTGAGCTGGAAGACAAACGAAGGCTTTTGGAGATCGCTAAAGGGAAAAGATCAAAAAAAAATCAATCTTCAAAAATTCCGTTAGTAGAAAAATCCGCTATTAAAACCGACTCCATGGTTTTTGCTTATCATGATGGCAACACACTCAGATTGGATCCCAAGCAGGTAATTACCATAGATATTCATTCCAACCAATTCCCAAAGAATGATTTTGTTAGTACAAGGTATCTTGTAGAGCCAGACTTGCAAAAAGAGTTCTTCGGGGGTTTTCTGGAAGAAGAATTTGAAAATATTGAAAATCTTAATCAGAAAATTCTCAGAATGTCAAAGCTCAATGAAAAATTTGAGGTGTTGTTCAGAGATCTTGAAAATGATAGCCGGTATCCGGCGGTGGGGAGAAGCGAAACTATGGTTTCCGATGATATTAATGTTTACCAGAAAAAGCCTCATATACCAGACAATAAAACAAAAGTTAAGGTAAACTGGTCTCAAAATAATGAGCAAAAAACAGAGCTCTTAAAAGATGTATTCAAAGAGTTTACGATAGGTAAGCGGTCAGTAAGCGAGCGTTTGGGTCATGTGATGCTTGATACCCTTTTGAAAAAATCGTTTGCTGAAAATGGCATTAGCTTACCATTTTATTACAAGGTCAATGATAACAACAAATTGATTTTTGCCAATTTTAATAAGCTTAATTCCGATCCTGAAATTAAAAACTACAAAGTGAAACTATTCCCCAACGACGCTCTCCAGCACCAGCAATTCATTGAGGTAGGTTTTCCCAATCGTGAAAATTATATAATTCGCAATCTTTGGAGTGTATTCGGAAGCTCCATTTTATTGATTGGGTTTATAGGAGCAGTTTTTTATTATTCTGTAAATACCATGCTAAATCAAAAGAAGCTGGCCAATATCAAAAATGATTTCATCAACAACATGACACATGAGCTCAAAACTCCTGTTTCGACCATTAGCTTGGCTCTTGAATTTATCAAAGATAAAACTGTTAGCACCAATTCTGAAAAAACCGAAAAATATCTCAACATTATAGAGCAGGAAAACCGGAGATTGGGCTCTCAGATTGAGACGGTATTGCAAATCGCCAAACTCGAAAAGGGAGATATAAATTTACGGCACGAATTACTTGAAATCAATGAAATCCTTGACCAGGTTGTGAAAAATCATGCGGTACAGATTGAGAAATTTGATGCCACCCTCGACCTTGACCTGCATGCTGAAGAAACCAATGTCATGGCTGATAAGGTGCATCTTACAAATATATTTTATAACCTCCTCGATAATGCAATAAAATATTCTTACGAAAAACCTCAGATAAAGATTTCAACTTCAAATACAGATAATCAGCTTTCTGTAAAAATTTCTGATAAGGGTATGGGAATTCCTAAAGAGCATCTGAATAAGATTTTTGATAAATTTTATAGGGTTCCCAAAGGTAACCTGCACGATGTAAAAGGTTTTGGATTAGGTCTAAGTTATGTAAAAAATATGGTGGAACTACACCACGGCACCATAGAAGTCAGCAGTAAACCGGGTGAAGGAAGCGAATTTACGGTAATGTTACCCCTACAAAAATCATGATAAAAATACTTTTGACCGAAGACGACCCCAATCTGGGCAGCTTATTGCAGGAATACTTACAAGCCAAAGAATTTGAGGTTGACCTTGCCCGCGATGGCAACCTGGGCCTGGATATGTTTTTAGAAAATGAATATGACTTCTGTATTCTGGATGTGATGATGCCTAAAAAAGACGGGTTTTCGCTTGCGAAAGAAATCAGAATCAAGAATCCGGAAATTCCGATATTGTTTCTTACGGCCAAATCAATGCCCGAAGACACCCTGAAAGGCTTTGAAGTAGGTGCCGACGACTACATGACCAAGCCGTTCAGCATGGAAGAGCTTTTGGTTAGAATCAAGGCCATATTGAAAAGAGTAAAAAAAGAAGAGAAAAACCCTGAGGCTGACCAGTTTGCACTTGGAAACATTCTTTTTGATTCGCACAAGCATACGCTCACACATGAAGGCAATCTCACCAAACTCACCTCCAAAGAGTCAGATCTTTTGAAGCTTTTCTGCCAAAATCTCAATAAACCGGTGAGCCGCTCTTATGCTCTTAAACTCATCTGGGGTGATGATTCGTATTTCAATGCCCGCAGTATGGATGTGTATATCACCAAGCTCAGAAAGTACCTCAAGCCCAATCCCGACTTGCAGATCATGAATTTACACGGCGAAGGATTTAAGTTAGTGTGCTGAGGAGGCTTTAGTTTAATTTCTTACCATTGGAATAGAAATATTCTGGTGAAATATCGTAATCAAGAAACATGTTATCTTTTGATTTAACAATATTTTTCCAAAAAATCTCACCAAATTGACCCAATTGAGCTTTTTCAAATGCGGTAGTCTCTAGCAGTTTATCTACTCCTTCAAGGTGTAAATGTTTTTGAATTAAAGGATAAACATCCAAAACCCTGATTTCACCATCATCAAATAGACTGATAATTTCAAAAGGCTTAATATCAATAATTTTACTAATTTTCACCATCTTATTGCAAAGGGTTAATTTTATGAAACTCTTTTGTATTCCACATTTTTAATAACTCAACTTTATGAATTTCTGCCCAGGCCGCCACAAGTTTTAATTTACTTACTGGAAAATCGCCATTTAATAGGCCTCCATTTTCAATAAGAATATTAGCTTCAAATTCGCCGTATTTAACTTTAAAATGTGGAGGGTTATGATCATTGAAAAACATATAAACCACTATTCCAAAGAATCTGCTTATTTCAGGCATAGTACTAAATTTAAGATCAAATTTATATTTATTGTTTTAAGTTCTTAACTGAGAAATAATTTAAATCATACCAATTCTCTTCATTTGAATGGTAATCTTAAAACTTATTTTCTTAAAAAAGTCAAAGTGTCACCTTTTTCAATCAAGAATAATTTTTGATTTTGAATCAAATAGTTATATTCTTTGGTGTCAGTTTCATTTTCTATAACAAGTCTATTATTCTCCAAAATTAGATATTTCATACTTAATTTTTCAGAATTCTTAATAATAACAACTGAATCATTATCCATGAAATTCAAAGAAAAGGTTTCAGAACCAGTGCTTTTTGTAGCCCATTTTCCAGCCAACTTGTTTTCTGCCAAATGCTTTATTCCAAAATATATTGTGAAGAAAATTATTGTTGAAATAACAGAATACACTTTAGTTTTTTTATCCATTTATTGAACCTCTATAAAATTATTATTTCTACCTCTCAATACATCCAGGTCGATATCAAGATTAACCTTTCCTCGATAAAGAATCAACTTCATTCTTTCCTCATGCTCTTTCTGTTCTTTTTTTGTTTTCTTTCTTTTCTTGTTTTCCATTAGTTCTTTTTGAAAACTAAATTTAATAACAAATCCTCAAATTCTATATTTCCCCAATTCCAAACTTCCATTTTCCCCTATTTCTCCCTACCTTTGCAGACTTTTTTATTTAATGTTTAACCATTTAAGGAAATCATGACAACAGAAGCGTTGAAAGATTTGAGAGCCAGAGTGTCGGCTTTGAGGAGGTATCTTTGACTACGATAGCCGGAAAGAGAAGCTCGGGGATTTAGAAAATCAACAGGCCCAACCGGAGTTCTGGAATGACTCCGATCATGCACAAAAAGTAGTAAAGGAAATCCAGACCCTTAAAAACTGGACAGAGGCTTATGAAGAAGCCGAAAACGCTATGGGCGATCTCGAAACCTTGCACGAGTTCTATCAAATGGACGAAGTGTCAGAAGAGGAAATCAAAGCCGAAGGCAAAAAAACGGAAGCCATCATAGAAGAGTTGGAGCTCAAGAAAATGCTTTCTTCGGAAGAAGACCAGTTTTCTGCCATTATTGAAATCAACTCCGGTGCCGGTGGTACCGAAAGCCAGGACTGGGCCAGCATGCTGTATCGTATGTATCTGATGTGGGCTCAAAAGCATGGCTACAAAGTAACCCAAATCGACTGGACCGATGGTGATGGAGCTGGTATTAAGTCGGCTTCTATGCAGATCGATGGACCTATGGCCTACGGTTTCCTGAAGTCAGAAAACGGTGTACATCGTTTGGTGCGTATCTCACCTTTTGACTCTAATGCCCGTCGTCATACTTCGTTTGCGTCGGTTTATGCCTATCCATTGGTTGACGATACCATCGAAATTGAGGTAAACCTTGGGGATATCGAATGGCAAACTTCCCGATCGGGTGGTGCCGGTGGTCAGAACGTGAACAAGGTAGAAACCAAGGTTCAGTTGACCCACAAGCCATCGGGAATCGTGATTGTATGCCAGATTGAGCGTAGCCAGCTGGCCAACAAAGAGCACGCCATGAACATGCTGAAGTCGCGTTTGTATCAGATAGAAGTAGAAAAACGCAATGCAGCCCGTGCCGACATTGAGTCATCAAAGAAAAATATCGAGTGGGGGTCGCAGATCAGAAACTATGTTTTTCATCCTTATAAGCTCGTAAAAGATGCCCGTACAGGCCACGAAACCTCTGACATTCAGTCGGTAATGGATGGTGACCTCGACGATTTCATTAAGGCTTATTTGATGATGGATTAATAAATATTTAGGCTATTAAGGCAATCTCAGATTTGGGATTGCCTTTTTTTGTTTATAATCCTACAATATTTATTAAAATCAAAAAAGCCCCCTTTCGGAGGCTTCTCAATCCTTTATTCAACAAGTAATCGTCAATACTCAATCAATCGACTCAGGCTTGTTTGGTCAACTGTACGTTCAAAATCAATTTCACTTCATCGCTTACCACTACGCCACCGGCCTCGGTTACTGCAGACCAGGTAAGTCCAAAGTCCTGACGGTTGATTTTTCCTGAAATCTCGAAACCGGCTTTGGTTTGACCATAAAAATCGGTCATCAATCCGCCAAATTCAGCAGCAAGACTGATTTCTTTAGTTACGTCTTTTATAGTAAGGTTACCTTTCAAAGTGCTACCATCGTATGAAGTTGACTCAAATGTCAATGCAGGGAATTTTTCTGCATCAAAAAACTCAGGTGACTTTAAGTGGCCGTCGCGTTGCTCATTTCCGGTAGAAATTGAGTCTATTTGGGCCGAGAAGCTAATTTTAGCATTCTCAAATGAATCATCACCTGCGGTTTCGGCAGTTGCATCATAAGCTTTGAAGTCACCTGTTACAGTGCTGATCATCAGGTGTTTTACTTTGAATTGCACTTCTGAGTGCAAAGGATCAATTTTCCAGATTGCCATAATATTTTTTGTTTAATGTTTTTACAATATATGTATATACATCAATTAACTTTTACAATTAATATTTAGTTTCATTTTTGACAAAAAAAATTATTTAATTTTTAAAAAAGGGTTTTGGGAGCAAAAAAAATGTTCAATCATTTTTCAAAAAAAATAAGTATAGTTATTTGATATAAAATATGTTACTCACTGATCTTTCACCCTGATGATCAAATTTCTTATTGTCACTTGGGTAATTTACCACACCATTTTCCGGTTTTCCGGCAATATACATGGTTGTGCTACCGCCTCCATCAAAATTTATAGCATTTTTGCAATCCAGGCTTTTTAATATTTTAGTCAATTCCGGAAGGCTGAGACCTTCTGATTCCGCAGCACGACCATCCACAGTAACTAGCATAAGTTTTTTTGAATTGGTCAAGCAGGCACAGGTTCGCGGGTGACGATTTTCGTTGAAAGCAGTTTTTGCTAAAGACTGAGCTTCATTCTGCAACAGAAGTAAAGGTCCGGTGAGCAACACAAATTCGGCATTGATTTGTTCTTCCCAGCCTTTTTCTTTTTCGCCTTTAATGATTTTCACTTTATTTTGATTGATAGTCAGGGCTGAAATGGCTTGTTTGAACGGCAGCCTCTGCTTTGCAGCAACCCTCGAAGTGTCATAAACACGATTTTCAATTTTGATATAATCCACCGCTCCACCATTTTTCATATCAAAAAATCCTGCATTTACTGCTGCAATGGCCCCAACGGTTTGGGCAATTTCGCTGGTACGTTTTAGGGTGCCTCCGAAAGGATTGGGGTTCGAATAAATATCAGCAGAAGCCAAGCCAAATCTAAGCTTTTTGGTTTTTGATTTGACCTCAAGAATATTGATGTTTTCGTTTAGCCCGAGACAGTCTTTGTTTGAAAACCGGTAGGTTTTGTGTATCAGGCCATTCCTTAGTTTCTCTTTTTGTAAGGAAGCATTTGCCCAATTCAATGAATCGAGATTTTTTTGTGAATAACTATTCTGGAAAATAAAAAGAAATAGAAAAGGTAAAATCCGGAGCATGTTTGAAGTTTATTTTCTGAAATATAAATCAATTTTTACAAAAAGATATATTTCAACAGCTAATCCATGGCTAAATTGTGGCCTCAAATATCGAAATATGAGCAACAGAATATTGGAAAGAAGAAAAAGAGAATTTTTGGGAGAGAGTTTTCAGTTGGAATCCTGGGAGCAGTTGCAACCGCTTTTTGAAAACCTGAAAAGCAGAGAGGTCAATTCATTGACCGAACTCGAAAAGTGGCTTAAAGACCGCAGTGAGCTGGAATCATACCTTTCAGAGAATATGGCCTGGCGTTATATAAAAATGACTTGTGATACGGCTAGTGAAGATAATCAAAAGGCATATCAGTTTTTTGTGCAGGAAATAGCACCCAAAATGGCGGTATATTCTGATGAACTCAATAAAAAAGCTCTCGGATTGGCCTCTGAGTACGATCTGAAAGGTGGCGGGTATGATATCATGCTACGGGGATTGAGAAAATCTGTTGAAATTTTCCGGGAAGCCAACATAGAATTGGATACAAAAATCCAGATCAAACAAACCGAATATCAGGCTTTGACAGGTGCCATGACGGTTAATATCAATGGTGAAGAAATGACCATGCCAAAGGCTGCTACGCTGCTTCAGGCGGTGAAAAGAGAAAGTAGAGAGGAGGCCTGGCACAAGATTTCGGAAAGAAGGTATGCCGAAAAAGATAAACTCGATGAAATCTTCAACGAATTGCGTGATCTCAGGCATCAGGAGGCTCTAAATGCCGATTTTGCGAATTTCAGAGATTACATGTTTGCGGCCATGGGGCGTTTTGATTACACTCCTGCTGATTGCGTTGCTTTTCATGATGCAATTGCGGCTACGGTGGTGCCCATTGTGGATGAATTGGCTAAAGAAAGAAAAGGTAAACTGGCTTATGAACAACTAAGACCCTGGGACTTAAAAGTAGATATAGAAGGTCGCCCGGCATTGAAACCATTCAAAAGTGGTTCGGAATTGTTGGATAAAACAGAGGTTTGTTTCGAAAAAATAGACCCCAAGCTTTCTGAATACATCAAAATTATGCGTGCCATGGGGCATTTTGACGTAGAATCCAGGAAGGGAAAGGCTCCGGGAGGTTATAATTATCCTTTAGAAGAGATTGGTGTGCCGTTTATATTCATGAATGCCACCGATAGTGTGCGGGACTTGGTGACGATGGTGCACGAAGGGGGCCATGCGATACACTCATTTGAAGTGAAAAGCTATCCAATTAATGCCTTCAGAAACCCAACAATGGAAGTGGCAGAGCTGGCTTCTATGAGTATGGAATTGATATCTATGGAGCATTGGGATGTGTTTTTTGAAAATGAAGCTGAACTCAAACGTGCCAAAAGAGAGCATCTTGAGGATATTTTGGGAGCTTTGCCCTGGATTGCCACAGTAGATAAGTTTCAGCACTGGATTTATGAAAACCCTACCCACAGCATAAATGAAAGAAAAGAAGCGTGGACACGGATCAACACCGAATTTTCGGATAAAGTAACCGACTGGAGTGGTTTTGAGCACTACAAAGCCTATATCTGGCAGCGACAGCTGCATATTTATGAGGTTCCGTTTTACTATATCGAATACGGAATGGCACAGTTGGGTGCAATCAGTGTTTGGAAAAACTACAAACAAAACCCAGAAAAAGGACTTGAGGGCTATCTAAATGCTCTGAAATTAGGTTATACCAAAACAATCGGTGAGATTTATGCTGCGGCTGGCATCAAATTCGACTTCTCAAAAGCTTATATTTCTGAACTAATGGATTTTGTGAAAAGTGAATTGGCTGCTTTGAAGGCTTGAGTTTTGGAGAACACGGATTAAACAGATTAGACACGGATAAATTTATCTCCGTGTCTTTTTTGTTCAATTTAAATAATTCCTAACTACTCTGACTGCACTTATCCAATTAATGATTAAACTTTTCGAAGGCAAAACATTCGATTCCATGGAGTTAAAAAATCTATTCTGTATTTTGTTCATAAAAACCCTAAAATCAGAATGGCATCAGGTAGCTTTGAAACTAAACAAAAGAAAATAGGAGCGTTTTCGATTTGGGCCATCGGCGTAGGGCTGGTGATTTCAGGTGAATCTTTTGGCTGGAATCTGGGTTGGGCTATCACCGGGCCAATTGGTTTTTTTGTGCCGGTTCTGGTCACCGCCGTATTGTATTATGCTTTGGTTCTCTGTCTGATAGAGCTGGCTTGTGTGTATCCTCAAGCCAATGGCCCGCACATTTACATAAAAAATGCATTTGGCAAAAAATGGGCTGATATTATTTCCGTACTTATTCTTTTTGAATTTCTCTTCGTAAATCCGGCAATTGCCACCTCAATTGGCGAGTATTTAGGTTTTTTGGCAGACCATTTAGAAAAAACGAATTGGATAGCCACGGGATTCATTGCCTTCTTTTGTTTGGTAAGCTTATTCAATTTTAATCTTGGTGTCCAAGTCATCATTACGCTCACCTTACTGGCCATTGTCGAACTTTTAATATTTTCCGGAGCCATAGTTTCAGAATTTTCTTTTTCCAACTTATCCCAAAACAAGCAGTTTGGAGAGCTCACTTTTGATAGTTTCGTGCGGGCGATGCCGTTTGCGATTTGGATGTTTTTGGCGATTGAAGGAATTTCGATAGTTTCTAAAAATACGGAGCAGGAAAAGCTCAGGAAAACATTGGGAATCGGATACAAATCTGCCTTCTGGACTTTGGCCATTTTGGCATCACTGGTACTACTTTTGGCGGCGGGAGGAATAAATTTAAATCCTGGAAAATGGGAAATTATCAGCAAAGACAACCATCCCATGCCGGCCACTTTGGCCTTGATTTTAGGCAAAAACAATGCAATTACTCAAATATTTACTTTTCTGGGTCTATTCGGGCTCATAGCTTCGTTACAGGGAATTGCCTTTACTACTACTTTTCAGATAGAATATTTTCTCAAAAGAATTTTTCCTGAAAGCAAATTTAATAGGGCAATTTCGGCTACCTTGGTGTTTGTCGTAAGTCTCTTGGCCATTTGGGGAAGTACAACATCTGTATTGATAGAACTATCTGTTTTTGGAGCAGTTTGTATGTATTTTGGAGTAAGTTATAGCTTAATAGTACTTCGCAAAAAGAAAAAGAAGGATCCGAAGACAATTTTGGAAGGAGAAAATGATGAGTTCCTAAACAAACATCATCATTTTGATTTCAAAAGCATTATACATATGGTATTTCCTTATTTGGCACTGATATTATCCGTTTTTTGTATGCTAATTTTGGCGTATCTTCATCCGATAATTGTCGGATCGATTGTGGTTTTAATCATCATTTATCTGATTTTCTCCTAAAAAAATAAGCCAAATGGAGTTTCGATATACGGTTAATAGCTTTACCTATAATTTTAAAGACCTTAAGACACTCATGGCCAAAGCCAGTCCCTATCGGACGGGCGATGCTTTGGCAGGCATTTGTGCCGAAACCAATGAGGAGCGGGTGGGGGCTCAGTTTGCTTTAAGTGAAGTCCCACTAAGTCTTTTTCTCACCGAACATCTGATTCCCTACGAATCCGACGAAGTTACCCGACTAATTGTGGATTCACATGACCAAAATAGTTTTTCAAGTATAAGTCACCTCACCGTTGGCGATTTTAGAAATTGGTTGCTCTTAGACACCACTAATCAGGAAGTTTTGGGCCAAATAAAAATGGGATTGACGCCCGAGATGGTCGCTGCCGTTTCGAAAATCATGCGAAACCAAGACCTAATAGCGGTGGCTCAAAAATGCGGGGTAATATCCAGATTCAGGACAACAGTTGGACAAAAGGGGAGACTTTCAATCAGACTGCAACCCAATCATCCTACGGATAGTCAAAGTGGAATTTTGGCAAGCACGATAGATGGTTTGATGTATGGCTGTGGTGATGCGGTGATTGGTATAAATCCAGCGACAGATAGTCCAGAAGTAGTCAGTAATCTTTTGAAAATGCTGGATGAAGTCAGGGAAAAACTAGGGATTCCCACACAATCATGCGTTTTGAGTCATATTACTACCACTTTGAATATCATAAAAGACGCACCCGTTGATTTGGTTTTTCAGTCTATTGGTGGTACCGAAAAAACCAATAGTTCTTTTGGCGTAAACCTAAATATCTTAAATGAAGGATATCAGGCAGCAATGGAATTAAAAAGAGGAACTGTAGGTCAGCAAGTTATGTATTTTGAAACGGGTCAAGGCTCCTCACTATCGGCCAATGCACACCATGAAGTAGACCAACAAACCTGCGAGACCAGGGCTTATGCCGTTGCGAGAAAATTCAATCCATTTCTGGTAAACTCTGTGGTTGGTTTTATTGGTCCGGAATATCTTTTTGATGGCAAACAAATCATCAGAGCGGCCTTAGAGGATCACTTTTGTGCAAAATTGCTTGGTTTACCTATGGGAATGGATGTTTGCTACACCAATCACGCTGATGCAGATCAAGATGATATGGACAATCTAATGACGCTGCTAGGAGTGGCTGGTTGTAATTTTTTCATGGGAGTACCCGGAGCCGATGACATCATGTTGAATTACCAGTCTACCTCTTTTCATGATGCCATGTATATGCGAAAAGTTTTGAAAAAACGTCCTGCTCCGGAATTTGAAGCCTGGCTTTTAGCTCAGGGAATCATTAATGAAAGAGGTGAACGAAATAACCTGAACAGCAAACACTTACTGCTCAATATGCATGGAAAATAAACTTATACAAACTGACCCGAGTGAGTTGCTCAAAACCCAAACCAACGCCAGAATTGGGCTGGGAAATGTAGGAGGAGCCTTACCTACTCAGCAAACTTTATCACTTAAACTCGATCATGCCCGAGCCAAGGATGCCGTCTTTTCCCCTTTGAATACTGAGCTTTTGGCTGATGCATTTTCAAAATTTGATCTGCCATTTTTCAATTTAAAAAGTAAGGCCGAAAACAAAATAGAATACTTAAAAAGGCCTGATTTGGGGCGAAAGTTGGACAACAATTCTCTGGAAGTTGTAGAAAAAAATAATGAAAAAACAGACATTGTCCTAGTCATTACCGATGGGCTTTCCGCTGATGCAGTAAATACCCAAGTTATAAATGTCTTGAAACAGCTTATTCCTGAATGGTCTAAAAAACATAAAATAGCACTGGCTTTGGTGGAAAACGGTCGGGTAGCCATTGCCGACGAAATTGGAGAACACTTAGGTGCCAAATTCACAGCCATTTTTATTGGAGAAAGGCCTGGATTATCCTCGCCCCATAGTATGGGAATTTATACTACTTTTCATCCGAAAGTCGGTCTTACGGATGAAAGCAGAAATTGTATATCAAATATTCATTCTGATGGATTAAGCATTCTTCAGATGGTGCAAATCCTGAATTATTACAAGGAAGAATCTTTCAGAAATGAATACAGTGGTTTTAAATTGAAACTTGATCTAAATTTATTTGAGGAACAAAAAAATACTCCAATCATTGGCTGAGGTACTTTTTAGAGTTTTTATAACCTTTTATTATTTAATAAATTTACCACTGAACTTTCAGCTAAGTTAAACGTATCAAAATATTAATTACTTTCTCCCAAAGATTTTTATTTTAAAAAATACAAAATCAGAATTATGGAATATAATCAAGTCCTATTTTCCTAAATAATTTCAAAGGTGTATTCAATCTTCAACTTAAAGTTAGGGGAAATAGCTTCAAGTCCTATACTTTGCAATTGGTATTAGCCTCAATATTTTAGTGAAAATAAATGTAAATAATAAATCACTCTACCACAACTTTCCCTTCCAACCTAATATCCGCCGAACTAGCACCTAACATCACTTTAAATGCACCAGGTTCAACGACTTTTTGCATGTTTATATTTACCAATGATAAATCATCGGAAGTAATATCGAAAGTCACTGTTTTTTCATCACCTGGTTTTAGCATGATTTTCTTAAAATGTTTTAACTGTTTTACCGGTTGCACGACCGATGCCACTTCATCCCTCAGGTAAAGTTGCACCACTTCTTTACCGGCTACTTTTCCGGTGTTTTTAACTTTGCATGAAATCTCGAAGCTCTCTTTTTCTTTTTTGTTTATTACCAAATCAGAATATTGGAAAGTGGTATAACTTAAACCATATCCAAAAGTGTATAGCGGCAGCTGGTTCATTTCGACGTATTCATGGCCAATCGGGGTCTTTTTGTTGTAATACACAGGCAATTGACCCACATTTTTTGGTACTGAAATCGGCATTTTCCCCGAAGGATTCACATCACCTGTTAATACATCGGCTATGGCATTACCCCCTTCCTGGCCAGGATACCAGGCACAAAGCAGGGCATTGGCGTTTTGTGCAGCCCAGTTCATTTCCAGCGGTCTGCCCTGAATGTAAACTACAATCATAGGTTTCCCTGTGGCTTTGATCGCTTCGAGCAATTTTTGCTGTTTCCCCAATAAGCTCAAGGATGCCCTGTCGTAACCTTCGCCACTCTCCATGTCACTGATGGCAGTATTTGAAGTTACTGCAGCCCCGGTTTCGATGTATTTGGTTTTAAAATCACGGGCACTTGAGCCACCTACCACCACTATAACTACTTCAGCATTATGGGCGGCTTTTACTGCAGCCGGTAGGTTTACATTTTTTTCATCCCTTATCGCACAGCCTTTTATATATTCTACTTTGGCTTTCGGATATTTCGCTTTAATACCTTCCAAAACCGTCACAATATTGCTTTCCTCCTGCGGAGCGGTGTAGTCGCCGAGTTGATTGTAAATATTGTCGGCGTTAGGCCCGATTACAGCAATTTTCCTGAGGTCTTTAGAAAGTGGAAGAATGCCCTTTTTGTTTTCCAACAAAACGATTGACTCTGCCGCAACTTCTTTTGCAAGCTTAATATGCTCAGTATTTCTAACTTCCTTTTTTGCAGTTTCAGGTTTTACAAAAGGGTTTTCAAAAAGTCCCATTTCAAATTTTAATTTCAGAACCCGTGCCACGGCAGCATCCAGCGTTGCCATGCTCACTTTGCCTTCTTCTACTGATTTTTTGAGTGCAGCGAAGCCACTGGCACCCAGGTCAACATCTACACCGGCATTGAGAGAGATTTCTCCAGCTTCTTTGAGGTTTTTTGCCACATGATGACTGCCTTCGAGGCCGTTGATGCTAAAAAGATCAGACACCACAAAGCCCCTGAAATTCCAGGATTTTTTCAGAAGTTCATTGTAAAGATGTCCATTGGCAGTATTGGGTATGCCGTCTATGGAGTTGTAGGCGGTCATAATCGACAAAGCCCCGGCTTTTACAGTGGCTTCAAACGGCGGCAGGAAAACCTGTGAAAGTTCACGCTGACCGATTACGCTCGGGTTGCCATTGTGTCCACCTTCCGGGATACCATAAGCGATAAAATGCTTGAGCGTAGAAACTACCCCAAAAGGATTACCCAGATTGCCAGCCCCGCCACCTTTCACTACTGCAACACCTATGGCAGCAGTAAGCACCGGATCTTCACCAAAACTTTCCTCTACACGCGACCAGCGTGGCTCACGCGAAAGGTCCATCACCGGCCCATAGCTAATGTGACCACCTTGAAGTCTTAGCTCTTTAGCCATGGCTGCTGAGGCTTTTTCCACCAGGTCGGGATTCCAGCTGGAGGCCAACCCTATGCCCGTCGGAAATATAGTAGTGCCAATGGCCATGTGCCCGTGAGGCGATTCTTCGGCCAGAAAAAGCGGAATACCCAAACGGGTGTTTTCCATCACATATTTTTGCAGAGCATTGCCAGCTTTGGCTGCCAGCTCGGGGTTGAGGCCGTTTTCAAGAGTTTTTTTGGTCCAGGGGTCTGCCCGATATACGCCCCAAAACATGCCTATGTGTTTGGTATCTACCAGGTTTTTGAAGGTGGCAGAAATAGCTACCTCATTGCCGTTTTTCTCATACATTTCCCAGCCCATGGGGCACAGCAATTGACCCACTTTTTCGTCAATAGTCATGCGGTTTATTAAATCCTGCGTTCTTTGTTCAACAGAGAGTTTTGGATTTTTATAATCGGGTAGAGTTTGGGCAAAAACCTGTGTAAAAACCGAAACCAGAAAAAGTATGCTAAGAGAAATTTTGCGGTTCATGAGCAATTATTAAAATTTTTTCAAAAATAGGGGATGGGGATAATTTAGCTCAAATTTCTTGTTTTTTATTTTCTAATTCCAATTCTAAATATATTTGTACAAAAACACAATTAGGATGGGAAACGGTAAACTTACTTTGGTAATAGGCAATGGATTTGATTTGAATTTGGGACTAAAAACTTCCTATACAGATTTTCTAAAGTCAAATTTCTTTACTGAAAATATAGATAAACATGTATCGGATGTTTATGACTCTATTTTCAAATACCTTTTTGACTTTAGTGTTTCCAAACAAATGAATTGGATTGATATTGAGAACCTTTTCAAGTCATATTATCAACAATTATATGTAAAAAACCATGGGAAAATAGAAAATTTATATTTGGAGTTTAATTTTTTTGTCCAGGCTTTAAGAAAGTATCTTATAGAACAAAAAATAGAAAATATTTCTGACTCAGAAATTGAAGACTCTTTTGCTTATTTTGTTCTTCAACAAGCAATTGGCGAAGACCCAAATTTAACGATTATAAATTTCAACTACACCGACTCAGTTGAGTATATTTTGATTAATAAGCTAGGTAAAAATGAAGATTTTATAAAGAACAATGTTATCCATGTACATGGAACATTAAAGAATAATAACATAATTGTTGGTGTTGATGAATCATTTGAAACTACGGTTGAAAATAATTTTATTAGGAAGTTTTCAAACGTAAAATATATAAATACTGATGTCGATGAAATTCTAGAAAATTCGAATATTATTGGATTCTTTGGACACTCTTTTGGAGAAACAGATCACTCCTATTTTGAATCATTTTTTTTAAAATATTCTGATAAAAAAAACTTCGAATATTTTAACGAGAAGGGAATTATTATATTTTATTATGGTGAGATAGATTGGTATTATAAAGATTTTCAATTAATGAAACTTACAAATAAAAGATTTAAAGGTTTGATGGATGCTAATAAATTTCAAAAAATTGATGTCTCAAAAAATGATAAATCCTTTTCTCCATTCAATATCAAGTTCGAAAACTATTTTCAAATTAGGTAATACTTAAATAGTCATTAAGTCTATCTTTGTCCTCCCAAATCGGGCAGGAATCTTTTCAGAGCATGCAGAAATATATTTACGGGGTTGATTTTGGTACTTCCAATTCGGCATTGGCCATACTTGACCTCGAATCCAAACAGGTCGTTAAGCTTTTTACCATACCTTCATTATTGTTTTTTAAGGAGCCCAAAGTCCGGGGCGAAATAACCCAAATAGCCGTGGGTACCGAGGCCATTGAGCTTTATGTGAAAAACCGAATGGATGGCCGCTTTATGAAGTCCATCAAAAAAGTGCTGCCCAACAAGAGCTTTATCGATACCCGCATCGGAGCCAAACTTTACAAAGCCGAGGATCTGGTGGCATTGATTCTAAAAAAATTGAAGACCATGGCTGATGAATATGTGGGTCAGGAAGTAAAAACGGCAGTAATGGGTCGCCCGGTGGTATTTGATGAAAACCCTGAGCGTGATGCATTGGCCCAAAATAGGTTAGAAAAATCGGCCCGATTGGTGGGTTTTGAGGAAATACACTTTCAGTTTGAGCCCGTGGGGGCAGCGTATGCTTACGAACGGGAGTCAGTGAGCCATCAATTGGTTTTAGTGGCCGATTTTGGAGGAGGGACTTCTGATTTTTCTTTGATGAAACTCAACCCCGGAGCCGAGGAGCTAAGTGACCGCAGAAAAGATATGATCGGGCAGGGCGGGATTTATATCGGGGGCGACAGTTTTGACTCCGACATTATGTGGCACAAGGGTACGCCGCATTTTGGGAGAGGCGTGAAAGAGGAATTCACGCCGGGCAAGCCTCTTGATTTGCCACTTTCCTATTTTCAAAATATCTGTTCATGGGAGAAAATGAACTTTCTCGATACACTTAGGATGAAACTCAGCATCCAGAAATCTTATAATTTTTCAGGTAAAGATTTCAGGGTCAGAAATCTGCAAATATTGATTGAGGAAAACCTGGGCTACTCGCTTTTCAAAGAAATAGAAAAAGCAAAAATCAATATTTCGAATGAGCCGGTTACCGATTTTAGGTTTGAGCAAAGCGGCATAGTGTTAAATGAGACAATTGAGTACCAAGAATTTTCTGAAACCATAATTTCTGAAAATCTTCAAAAAATTATGAATTATCTGGAGGGTTTTCTGAAAGATAAAAATATTAATCCAAAGAATATTGATGCTGTCTTTATGACAGGCGGGACGTCATTACTTAAAACACTTCATGACGCCTTTGCCGATAAATTTGGAAAGGACAAACTTAAATCTGGAGATAATTTCCACTCAGTGGCTAACGGGCTGGCGTATAGTTATTGGGGTTTTGTGAAAAACTAAAATCACTCCCCCAAAATCCTCAAAACCAATCTGATAGCGTTTTCGGCGGCGGGTTTTACGAAGGTTCGGAAATCTACACTGGCGTTGTTGTTGGCGTTGTCGGAGCAGGATCTGATAATCAGGAATTTAACGCCCCTTTGATAGGCAATTTGGGCCACTGCTGTACCTTCCATTTCGGTGGCAAGTGCATGGTGTTTTTGATAAAGTTCAGTGGCTTTTTCATGACTCGACACAAATGCATCGCCGGTTGCAATTTTACCTTTAAAAATTTGTGGCAAATGGCCTTCGATGGATTGAAATTTCACAAAAGAAGCTTCTGATATCGCTTTTTTGGTCAAAATAGTATCGCAAGCAAATGCAAATGGGTTGGGTTTACCTTCGGATATGTTTCTGGTAGACCAGCTTACCACTTTATTGTCAGGAAGATATCTCACATAATCATGATGAAAAACCGAATCGGCTATCACAATGTCGCCCGGCCGGGCATCGGGGTGCAGTCCGCCAGCCACCCCGGTAAAGATTATTTTTTCTATCGGATATTTTTCCAGCAAAAGTGCTGTGGAATAAGCCGCATTTACCTTCCCAATCCCACCTTTCATTACCACTACTCTTTGACCTTCGATTTTGCCTTCATAGAAAGTGAGATCGTAATGAGTTTTCACTTTCATTTTCTGCATATTTTCTTTCAAAAGCTCAATCTCCTCGGGCATAGCTCCGATGATGGCAATCTTTTGTGCAGCAATTTTCAAACTTAAAAAAAGGATTATAAATAAGATTCTTACAGACATAAAGCAATGATTGATAAGATGTTGATCATGATTAAAACCGGAGAAACTTCTTTTGTTTTACCCAAAAGTATTTTAATAAGGGTATAACTCAAAAGACCAAAAACTATCCCCTGCGTGATACTGTAGCTAAATGGAATAAAACTCAAAGCTATAAATGCCGGCAAGGATTCCTCCAGGTTGTGCCATTTGATATCTTTTACGGGCTCCATCATAAAAGCACCTACCAAAACCAAGGCAATTGAGCTGGCGGTAGCCGGAACAAGCGAAACCAAAGGTGACAAAAACATGAGCGGTAAAAACAAAAATGCGGCCACGATGGCCGTTTGTCCGGTACGACCTCCTTGTTGGATTCCTACCGCTGATTCTATGTACGCCGTTCCCGGACTGCTACCTGTAAGCCCCGCAATCAGTGTAGAGAATGCATCGGTCATGAGTGATTGTCTCAGATTTCTTGGATTACCATTGTCATCTTTGAGATCAGCAGCTTCGGTTAGCCCGACCAGAGTTGAAATGCCGTCAAACATATCAGTAAATGCAAAAGCAAAAATGATCGGGATGTAACTAAATTTCAGGCTACCGATGAAATCTGCCTGAAAAACCAGACTGAAATCAGGCCAGGCAAATAGCCCTGTATAATTGACCAGCGTCGGGTCTCCAAAATTTACAGCTGAGGCATCACCCCACCAACGGCCAATAGGGATACATAGCAGAGTAGTGAGAGCTATGCCGGCAATAAGAGCACCTGACTGTTTCTTTACTACCAAAATAGCCGTAACAAATAAACCCACAAAAAATGTGATGCTTAATGGGTCTTTTAAACTTCTCAAACCCACCAATGTTGCCGGATTATCCACTACAATATGGGCATTTTGTAATCCCACAAAACAAATAAACAGGCCGATACCTACTGAAACGCCCTTTCTTACGTTATCAGGTATGGCTTTCAAAACAGCTTCCCTAAAGTTAAATGCAGAAATAAGCATGAAAAACACGCCCGCCCAGAAAACAGCACCCAATGCTTCCTGATAAGTGAGACCCATGTATTTTACTGCTGTGAAGGTAAAGAAGGCATTCATTCCCATGCCCGGAGCCACAATTATGGGGTTTTTGGCATACCAGCCCATCATGAGGCTACCCAAAAACGAAACCAGCACTGTGGAGGTTACCACTGCACCGAAGGGCATTCCGGCCTGAGATAAAATGGCGGGATTCACAGCAACAATATATACCGTTGCCAGAAAAGAAGACGTGCCGGCAAGGACTTCAGTTTTTATTAGTTTCATTAAAGTAATTTTATAGGTCGGTAAAAGAAAATTTAAGATGAATATAAATTTTTAAAATTTAATCATTTCCACGGCCTTTTCGCAAAAGAGTGCAACTTTTTCAGGGAAAAAATCGAAATATAGGTCAGGTTCCAGCATCTCTATTTCCATGATGTGAAATTTGCCTCCCAACTTTACACCATCGATACGACCAAAAAGAAACTCATCTCCGAAGATTTTAAAAACAGGGTTGAGTTCATCCAATAATTCCTGAGAGGGTAAATAGGGGAGGTATATCCCGCCAAACTGCTTTTGCACTCTAAAATCTCCGTCTGTAGGTCTTTTGATGATAGCATGCGAATATTCATTTCCAAAAAATATCATTGAAATCTCGCCTTCTGTCTGTATTTCAGGCAAAAAAGGTTGCAAAAGCCAGTCTCCATCACTGGTTTTTGACCTGATATTCTCAGAATTTAAATCTTTCCTGGTAAGGATTTCGGTTTTGTAAGAGCCTGCCGAAACAGCCGGCTTCAAAACCATTTTTTGATATTTCAATAAATCATCATCAGATATTTTAGAATTAGAATTCAAAAATATTGTTGGAATAACCCTGAATCCTATTTCGATGATTTCTTTCAGATAAAACTTATGACTGTTTTTTCTGATAATCTTCAAGTCATTGAGCACTTTTATTCCTGTGGCCTCCAGAGTATCCAGCCATTTAATAAACAGTGGGAATTTGGTATAATAATCCCAGGTATTTCTGATAATTACTGCATCATAACTTTCCCAAATATTTTCGGGGTCATCCCAGATAGCTGGTACGGCTTCAATTTTATATTTTGAAAACTCGGGGATTAATTTTTTGTCAGAATCTGACATATCAGGAAGGCGTGCACACGTAGCCAGGGCAATCTTCATGGGTAATTATTAAAATTTTTTCAAAAATATTCCAAGAACTCCAAAAAATTACACTGAAAATCAGAATAATAATATAAATTTGTGTTAATAAAAAGTAAACCCTTTCAATGTTGTATCCTCCGGAGTCCAGAATAATGCTGGCAATTGACTGTTGCATTTTTGGTTTTGATGGTGAAAATCTCAAGATTTTATTAATCAAAAGAAACTTTGAACCCGAAAAAGGAAAATGGTCATTGATGGGAGGATTTATGCGGACCAATGAAGATCTTGAAAACGGAGCTAAACGCATTTTGAATGAACTTACCGGTCTGGACAACGTGTATATGGAACAGCTTTTCAGTTATGGAAATGTTGACCGTGACCCTGTAGAGCGTACAGTATCTATTTGTTTTTTTGCCCTGATTAATATCAACGACCACGATCATGAGCTGGCTAAATCAAAAAATGGCTATTGGTTTTCGATGAAAGAAATGCCTGAGCTGATTTTTGACCACGGTGAAATGGTTGGCAAAGCCTTACAACAAATACAATACAAAGCGGCACTTCATCCGATAGGTTTTGAATTACTCCCCGAAAAATTTACTATTCCACAGCTTCAAAAACTTTATGAAGCGATTTATGATACCCCTTTGGATAGAAGAAATTTTAGCCGTAAAATCTTATCGACCGGATTGTTGAAAGATACCGGGGAAAAAAACGAAAATTCATCTACAAAAAAAGCCATTTTATATTCTTTAGAAAAAGATAAATATGAAAAGCAATTCAATGCTTTTCATTATTTTATGAGTATGAAATAATGAATAAATCTATTCTCTCAATCCACAAATCCGGACTTAACGATCTGTTATCAGGGAGTTTATTTTTTTTATTTTCTAGGAAAAGCTTAAAAAATCACAGATTTTGCACACAAAAAATTTCCTGATTGGGAGAATTCCTAAAATAAATCCAATTTAATGTGAAAAAAAGTATTAGTATATTGTGTAATTAAAAAAAATAAATAAATTTGTGTCAAAATAACACAATTAGAAAATTGTTCAACCTAAATTTTAATCTTGTGAAAAAAACGATTTTATTTTTTCTGTTATCTGTCGGAATTGGAATTGCCTCAGCCCAAACCAAAATCACGCTAAATACTGATTTGGCCAAAACTAAAATCAATAAACATATTTACGGGCATTTTGCCGAGCATCTGGGAAGGTGTATTTATGGAGGAATGTATGTGGGTGAAGGAAATACAAAAATTCCCAATACCGCCGGAGTTCGCAATGATGTGATTCAGGCGTTGAAAGACCTTAAAGTTCCAAACCTTCGTTGGCCTGGTGGGTGTTTTGCTGATGCATACCAATGGAAAGATGGTATCGGACCCAAAGAAAAACGCCCGAAAATGGTCAATGTCTGGTGGGGTGGAGTAACTGAAGACAATAGTTTCGGTACACATGATTTTCTTGATCTATGTGAAAGAATTGGTGCAGAACCTTATTTGGCAGGAAATGTAGGAAGCGGAACAGTTCAGGATTTGGCGGACTGGGTTAGCTATGTAAACCAGCCTACCGGAAGCCCAATGTCTGATTTGCGAATTCAAAACGGTAGGAAGACTCCCTGGAATGTTAAAATATGGGGAGTGGGTAATGAAGCCTGGGGCTGCGGTGGAAATATGACCGCCGATTATTATGCCAATATCTACCGCCAGTATGCTACATTTATGAAAGATATTACCCCTGAAGCCAAACTTTATAAAGTTGCTTCCGGAGCCAGCAGCGATGACTTTGCCTGGACAGAGACCCTGATGAAAAATATTCCTCATAACATGATGTCGGCATTGGCTTTGCACCATTATTCGGTTTTGAGCTGGAGAGATACAAAAGGTCCGGCGGTTGGCTTTACCGAAGCTCAATATTTCAAAACCATGGAAGAAGCATGGAAAATGGAGGAATTCGTTACTAAGCACAGTACCATCATGGACAAATATGATCCGGCTAAAAAAATCGACCTAATCGTAGATGAGTGGGGTGGCTGGTACGAAACAGATCCGGAAGGAAAAGGAGCTTTATATCAGCAAAATACTATGCGTGATGCCATGATTGCCGGTCTAACCCTCAATGTCTTTAATAATCATGCCGAGAGGGTGAGAGGAGCCAATTTAGCTCAGATAGTGAATGTTTTGCAGGCAGTTATTCTCACCAATGAAGAAAAAATGCTTCTTACGCCTACTTTTCACGTTATGAAAATGTACAATGTGCACCAGGACGCCACGCTTGTACCAATGAGTATTGAATCTCCGGTATATGAATTCAATGGTAAAAAACTTACTGCAGTATCTGCTTCAGCGTCAAAAGATGCCAGCGGAGCATTAAACATATCATTGACTAATATCGATTATCGTAAGCCGCATGAAGTCACAATCAGTCTGCGGGGAGAAGATTTCTCAAAAGTTTCAGGGCAGATATTATCATCATCAAAAATTGACGATTTCAACTCATTTGATCAGCCCAATAAAATCATGATTAAGGATTTTCCCGGAGCAAAACTTGAAAAAGGGGTTTTGAAACTGACAGTTCCGGCTTATTCCGTAATTGTTTTGAATGTCAAGAAATAACGATTTTTTTTCTCTGAAATAAGGCATAATTCAATGAAAAAAATACTACAGGTTTGTTTGGCTTTATCGGTTAGTTTGAGTGTTTTGGGACAAAACACCTATAAAATTGATATTGACGCTACTAAAACACTGGTGGATATTCAACCCACTATGTATGGCGTGTTTTTTGAAGATATCAATTTTGCCGCTGATGGTGGTCTTTATGCAGAACTGATAAAAAATCGGTCGTTTGAGTTTGAATACCCATGGATGGGATGGAAACACTTGCCCGAATCAGAAACCCGTTTTAATATTCAAAATGAGCTTACTATTTACAGCAATGCTAATGTCAATCCTAAAAATCCTAAAGTTGTAAGGGTAGAGAAGCGGGATGCACAAAAAGATATTGGTCTTCAAAACGAGGGTTTTGACGGGATAGGATTCAAAAAAGATGCGAAATATGACTTTTCGGCTTTTATGCGTTCCAATAGGGGTAATATAACGCTGGAAATTCAACTACTCAATGAAAGTGGTAAAGTAATAGGCTCTGCTGTTATCACTCAAACACCTCTCAACTGGTCAAAGGTTGAAGCAATAGTAACCGCCGGCGAAACTGTACAGCATGGAAAGGTAAATGTGATTTTCAAAGGTGAAGGTCAGATAGATATTGATTTGATATCGCTTTTTCCTCAGGATACATGGATGGGCCGAAAAGGAGGGCTTCGCAAAGATCTTGTACAGCTATTGGCTGATTTGAAGCCTGGATTCGTGAGGTTTCCTGGAGGATGTATAGTGGAAGGCCGAACTTTAGCTGAGCGGTATCAGTGGAAAAAAACCGTAGGAAAAGTTGAAAATAGGGAGCTGTTGATTAATCGTTGGAATAAAGAATTTAGTCATCGACAGACTCCTGATTATTACCAGACTTTTGGGTTGGGATTTTTTGAATATTTTCAAATGTGTGAAGATATCGGTGCTACCCCGGTCCCCATTTTGTCATGTGGTTTAGCTTGTCAATTCAATTCTTCAGAAATGCACCCGCTTGAAGACCTGGATCCTTTTGTACAGGATGCGTTAGATCTTGTTGAGTTTGCAAATGGTGACATAAACACCAAATGGGGTGCTTTGCGGTCAGAAATGGGTCATCCTCAACCATTTAATCTGAAGATGATAGGTGTTGGAAACGAACAGTGGGGTGAAGAATACTTCGAAAGATATAAGGTTATAGCTAAAGCGTTAAAAAATAAATATCCCGAAATCAGGATTATTTCCGGAACCGGGCCATTTGCAGAAGGAGAATTGTTTGAACAAGCCGAAAAGGCTCTTACTATCCTGAAGCCTGAGTTGGTAGATGAGCATTATTACAAATCTCCACAATGGTTTAGAGAAAATGCAGGTAGGTATGATAATTATGACCGTGACAGATATAAAATTTTTGCAGGGGAATACGCAGCCCAAAGTTTAGAAACGGTAAGTCCGGATAATAAAAACAATTGGGAATGTGCACTTTCAGAAGCGGCATTTATGACCGGGCTTGAACGAAACGCCGATGTGGTTTATATGTCCTCCTACGCTCCGCTATTTGCACATGTTAACAGATGGCAATGGACACCTGACCTAATTTGGTTTGACAATCTTTCTTCATTTGGTACCGCCAATTATCTTGTCCAAAAATTATTTTCCAATAATGCGGGTACAAAAACAATTAGTATAAAATCTGCTGGAGCAAATATTTCAGGTCAGGAGGGTATATATGGGTCTGCATCGATTGATGAAAAAACCTCAGAAGTTATTGTAAAACTTGTGAATACCAGTTCAATTGCAAAGACAATCGACCTTAATATAAAAGGCTTGGCAAAAAAATCAATTGGTAAATTAATAGAAATTTCTGAGAATGATCTAGGTAAATTTAATACCATAGAAGAACCACAAAAAATAAAAACAAAAGAGTCATTAATAAGTCTTGAAAAAGGGAAAGCTATGTTTTCATTTGAGCCTTATTCATTTAAAGTTTTTAGGATAAAAATCTAATTTATAATATCAAATAAAAATGAAATATACCATTGGTCTTGATTATGGAACTGACTCAGTGAGAGCTCTGATAGTGGACCAAAACGGAAAAGAAGTTTCGTCGCATGTCCATTATTATCAGCGATGGAAAGAAGGGAAATATTGTAAGCCTGCTGAATCGCAGTTTCGGCAACATCCCTTAGACTACATTGAGGGTCTGGAGAACTCGGTGATTCAGGCTTTAAAAAATGCAGGTGAGGGTGTAGGTGAAAATGTAGTTGGTATCTCGGTCGACACCACAGGCTCTACCCCGGTTGCGGTTGATAAAACTGGAACGCCACTATCTCTTTTGCCGGAATTTTCCGAGAATCCTAATGGAATGTTTATTCTTTGGAAAGATCATACTGCCAATAAAGAAGCAGAAGAAATCAACACCCTTGCTCATAGCTGGAAAATAGATTACACCAAGTATGTTGGCGGTATCTATTCTTCTGAATGGTATTGGGCAAAAATCCTCAGAACGATCAGAGTTGACGAAAAAGTAAGAGAAGCTGCATATTCTTGGGTTGAGCATTGTGACTGGGTTTCGGCCCTTTTGACAGGGAATACAGATCCCAAAACGCTTAAAAGAAGCCGTTGTGCGGCGGGTCATAAAGCTATGTGGCACGAGGAATTCGGTGGCTTACCGCCAGAAGATTTCCTGGTTGCTCTTGATCCACTTTTGGCAGGAATCAGAGACAGACTTTTTTCTGATACCTATACTTCAGATGAGGCAATGGGTATTATTTCTAAAGAATGGGCTCAAAAACTTGGTTTGCCGGAGAATGTAACCATAGGAGTGGGTGCTTTTGATGCCCACATGGGTGGTGTCGGTGCCGAAATCGAAGCTTATTCTTTGGTAAGGGTAATGGGTACTTCAACCTGTGATATGCTTATCGCACCTAATGAAGAGGTTTCAGGAAAGCTCGTGAAAGGTATTTGCGGGCAGGTAGATGGCTCGATAGTTCCCGGAATGCTGGGTTTGGAAGCAGGTCAGTCGGCTTTTGGAGATGTATATGCCTGGTTTCAGAGATTGATATTGGGACCTGTAAATGATTTGATTTCTGATGAATCTGAAAAACAAAAACTAGCCGATAAACTTATTCCTCATTTAAGTGAAAAAGCAGCAGCTCTTCCTTTAACCGAAAATGACCCGATTGCTTTGGATTGGTTTAATGGTCGCCGTACCCCTGATGCTAACCATACTTTGAAGGGGGCTATTAAAGGTTTGAATCTTGGCAGTGATGCCTCTTTAGTTTTCAAAACTTTGGTAGAAGCAACTGCATTTGGATCAAAAGCCATTGTCGATCGTTTTGTTAGTGAAGGCATTCCTATTAAGCAAGTGATTGCGATTGGCGGAGTTGCCAAAAAATCGGCTTTTGTGATGCAGACATTATCAAATGTATTGAATATGCCAATCAAGGTGGTATCATCTGATCAGGCCTGTGCATTGGGTGCCGCTATGAATGCGGCAGTGGCTAGTGGTCTTTATAGTACCATAAAAGAGGCTCAGGAAGCCATGGGTTCGGGATTTGATGCCGAGTACTTTCCTGAAAAAGAAAAAGTAGAAATTTTCAAAAAATTATATAACAAGTATTTGGAATTTGGTCAATTTGTTGAGTTTGGGAAATAGTTTAAATTTTAAAACTTCAGGTTTCTCAATTTGATTAAGTATTTATATTTTTTAACCACATAGGACACATAAGGCAATACCACATAGCCACATAGATTAGAAAATTAAACTATGTGAACTATTTGAAAATATAGGAAATGGAAGTTCTATGTGGTCTATGTGAAAATGTAAATTTAGAAATTCTATGTGGTCTATGTGTTTAAAAAAATAGCCATTTGATTTAGGAAAGCAGATATTTTAATTTTTGGCAAGGTGTTTAATTAAATTATATTAATGTTAAAAGGATGATATTTAATTAACTGACGCACTGATATGACACAAAAACATTTAAATGACTTGACCTACAAAATAATCGGGGCGGCCATAGAAGTTCATAAAAACTTGGGACCAGGATTATTAGAGAAAGTTTATGAAAAATGTTTAACAAAGGAGTTAATAGATTTAGGATTCAAAGTGGATTTTCAGAAATCTATTCCGTTGAATTATAAAGGGATAGATATTGAAGCGGAACTAAGATTTGATTTAATGGTGAATGAAGAAATTATTGTAGAAATAAAATCTGTTGAATCTTTTCATCCACTATTTGATGCTCAATTGTTGACTTACATGAAATTATTTGAAAAACCTAAAGGCATTTTGCTAAATTTTAATGTTGTAAATATTTTCAAAGAAGGGCAAAAAACATTTGTGAACGAATATTTTAAGAAATTACCGAAAGAATAAAAAAATGATAAACCTAAAACAATTTGAAGTCTGGTTTGTAACAGGTAGCCAGCACTTATATGGTGAAGCAACCTTACGCAAAGTAGACGAGCACTCAAAGATCATTGCTGAAGCTTTTGACGCCTCATCCTCAATTCCTGTAAAAGTTGTTTTTAAACCTGTCGTTAAGACTCCTGAAGAAATTTTGACGATTTGTAACGAAGCCAATTATTCTAATAACTGTATAGGAATAATCACCTGGATGCACACTTTTTCACCATCAAAAATGTGGATCAAAGGTTTGACAGCCCTTCAGAAGCCTTTACTTCATCTGCATACCCAGTTTAACAGAGATATTCCGTTTGACGAAATTGATATGGATTTCATGAATCTCAACCAGTCGGCCCATGGCGACCGTGAGCATGGATTTATATTGACAAAAATGAAGATCAACCGCAAAATAGTGGTGGGTCACTGGCAAGATGCTCGCGTGCAGGCACAAATTGGCATATGGTCGAGAGTGGCTTTAGGTAGAAATGAAATGAAAAACCTGAAGCTGGCCCGTTTTGGTGACAACATGCGTCAGGTGGCTGTGACTGAGGGCAACAAGGTAACAGCGGAAGAAAAATTTGGATTGGCAGTAAACACTTTTGCAGTCGGTGACTTGGTAAAAGTAATAAATCAGATTTCTGATGCAGAAATTGCCACATTAATAAAAGAATATGAAGCTACCTATGAAATGATGGCTTCACTGAAATCTGATGGGGCGATGAGATCTTCCCTAGTTGAAGCGGCCCGTATAGAGCTCGGCATTAAAGCTTTTCTTGAAGACGGAGGTTTTGGAGCATATACCAATACTTTCGAGGACCTACATGGCATGAGACAACTACCGGGAATAGGTTCTCAACGTATGATGGCTGCAGGATATGGATATGGCGGTGAAGGCGACTGGAAAACCTCAGCTATGGTAAGAGTAATGAAAGTGATGGCGACAGGTTTGGAAGGAGGAAACTCTTTTATGGAAGATTACACCTACCATTTTGATCCGGCCAATCCGATGGTTTTGGGCTCACACATGCTGGAGATTTGTCCGACAATAGCTTCCGGAAAAGTGAATTGTGAGGTGCATCCACTTGGGATAGGTGGTAAAGAAGATCCGGTGAGGTTGGTATTCAATGCGGGAGCAGGTCCGGCTCTAAATGTGAGCTTGATTGACTTGGGAAGTAAATTCAGACTTTTGGTCAACGAAGTAGAGGCGGTCGAAGTAACTGAGAAGTTTCCGAAACTACCCACTGCCCGTGCACTCTGGAAACCCCAACCAAGTATGGAAGTGGGCTTACAGGCCTGGTTGATGGCAGGTGGAGCACACCATACGGTTTATAGCCAAAACCTTACGACCGAATATCTGGAAGATTTCGCCGAGATGTTTGATATGGAATTGGTGGTGATTGATAAGGATACTAAGATTAGGGATTTGAGGAAGGAGTTGAGGTTTTGAGTTTAGGCAACAGGAATCAGGCATTAGGCAACAGTTTAATTTTTAAAAATGGGATTTATAAATAGTTTTAAAGATCTGATTGTTTGGCAAAAGTCAATGGATTTTGTGGTTGAAGTTTATCAATTTTCAAATGGATTTCCAATTGAAGAAAGATATGGTTTGACCCAACAATTGAGAAAAGCTGCTGTAAGTATTCCATCAAATATTTCGGAAGGTTATGGAAGAAGATCTGCAAAAGATTACGTTAGATTTCTAGAATTTGCTCTTGGAAGTCGGAATGAAAGTTATACCCAGGTTATTTTGGCAAATAGATTAGGTTTTTTAAGTGATGAAAAATTCATGAACCTGGAAAATGATCTAGAAGAAATAAGTAAGATGCTAGTTTCAATGATAAAAAAAATAGAAGAAAAATGACTTAAAAAATGTCATTTTAGTTCTTATTAAAAATTTAAAGTCTAAAATTTTAATAAACTTTTATCAGATTACTAAATTAAAAATTGATAATCAAGAAAATAAAACTATTGCCTGTTGCCTTATGCCTGATTACTAAATAAGAATATTATGAGTATATACAATTCGCTAAAACAAGAATGCTTCGAAGCCAATATGCAGCTGCCAAAATTGGGTCTGGTATTGTTTACATTTGGAAATGTAAGTGCTGTTGATCGTGAAAAGGGGGTTTTTGCGATTAAGCCTAGTGGAGTGCCCTATGAGATCCTGAAACCGGAGGATATCGTAATCATGGACTTTGATGCCAAAGTGGTAGAGGGGACAATGAGGCCATCGTCTGACACCAAAACTCATGCTTTGCTTTATAAAACCTGGGACGATATAGGTGGAATTACTCATACACATAGTACCTATGCAGTAGCGTGGGCACAAGCTGGAATGGACATACCGATAATGGGAACCACCCATGCCGACCATACGCATCAGGATATACCCTGTGCTCCTGTGCTTTCAGATAAGATGATTGAGGGGGACTATGAATATGAGTCGGGAAATCAGATTTTCGGAGTTTTTGCCGAAAAGGGTTTGTCGCATAAAGAGGTTGAAATGGTTTTGTTGCAAAACCATGGGCCTTTTACCTGGGGTAAAGACGCCGCAAAGAGTGTTTACAATGCAGCGGTATTGGAAGAAGTGGCAAGAATGGCCTATCTGACTTTGCAGATTAATCCTAATACTCCGCGGATAAAAGATACGCTAAGGATGAAGCATTATGAGCGTAAGCATGGGAAAAATGCATACTATGGACAGGGGTGTTAAGATACAGAGTTCCGAATTGCGAGTACCGAGTACCAAATTCAGAAAGCATACAGCCAATTGATTCGTAACTCGCTACACATAACTCGGAACTAAAAATTGCGTAAGGGATGGAAGCGGTTACCCCGCACCACGCCCCAAAAGGCGTGGGAGGAGTAGAAGCGAACAGCCCGACCCCGGTCACGCCAGAGCGTGAGTGGGGGTACGCCCAAAATGATAAAATAATAATTTTGAATATATGAAGCCTCCGGGTGGAGGTTTTTTTGATTTTTACTTCTAAAATTAACCTTATGAAACTCGGTTTAGAAACACTGGATTATCTGATTTTTTTGGTGTATTTTGTGATTGTGGCTGTGTATGGCTACTGGATCTATAAGCACAAAGGCAAGCAGTCTGCCGATTCCAAAGACTTTTTCCTTGCTGAAGGGTCTCTGACCTGGTGGGCAATCGGAGCCTCTATTATTGCTTCAAATATCTCTGCTGAGCAGTTTATCGGAATGAGCGGGCAGGCGTTTCAGTTGGGAATCGCGATATCGGTTTATGAGCTGGTGGGCGGTCTTACGTTGGTGCTCATTGCGGTTTATTTTTTGCCGATGTATATCAACAACGGGATTTTTACGATGCCGCAGTTTTTGCAGGTGCGTTATAACAAGAATCTTGCTTTGATTATGGCCGTTTTCTGGTTGTTTTTGTATGTATTGGTTAACCTATCTTCGATTATTTACCTGGGTGCATTGAGTCTTGAAAAGATGACGGGTTTTAGTTTTATGGCCAGTGCTTTGTTTTTGACGGTTTTTGCCATCATAATTACCTTAGGCGGTATGAAGGTTATCGGTTATACTGATGTGATTCAGGTGTTTTTCCTTGTAGTGGGAGGTCTTGCGACTACTTATCTGGCTTTGAGTTTACTTTCAGACAAAGTGGGAACCGGTGCAGGCGTAATGGAAGGGCTGAGCCTGATAAAAACCAAAGCAGATAGCCATTTGCATATGGTGTTTAGTCCGGGACAATACCAGGTGCATGACGGCAAGGGTGGCTTTATCGATGCTTATAAGCAATTACCCGGCTTGCTGATGTTTATCATGGGCGGAATGTTTGTGGTAAATCTTAACTATTTTGGATGTAACCAGTATATGACTCAAAGAGCTCTGGGGGCGGATTTGAAAACAGCCAGAAATGGGGTATTATTTGCGGCAGGACTTAAGTTTTTGATGCCTTTTATTGTAGTACTTCCAGGTTTGGCAGCTTATGTTTTATTTCAGGAAAGTGCTGACGCCGGTATCGTTAATGGAATAACAGAAGCAGGAATTGTGAAGCCAGACAATGCCTATCCGGTGCTATTGAACATATTGCCAACCGGCTTAAAAGGACTTGCATTTGCTGCATTGACAGCGGCTATTGTGGCCTCACTTGCAGGGAAAGCCAATAGTATTTCTACAATTTATATTTTGGATATTCATCAGAAATATTTCAATAAAACGATGTCAGAAAAACAAACCGTTAGATACGGTCGTATCGCTATCGTGATATCGTTTATGATTGCCTTGTTGATTAGTCCTCTGTTGAAAAACTTTGGTCAGGGTTTTGAGTATATTCAGGAATATACCGGGTTTATCAGTCCGGGTATTACGGCGATATTCTTGTTTGGATTTTTCTGGAAAAAAACTACTGCCAAAGGGGCTACTGCTGCTGCTGTATTGAGTATTCCACTTTCTGCATTTTTGAAGTTCCAGCTCCCTGATTTACCTTTCTTAAACAGGATGGGTATAGTATTTTGGGTATGTTCGCTAGTTTTGGTGATTATCAGTTTGATTGAGTCTAAAGGCAAAGACTCAGAGACGGCTTTTGATGTAGACAAGAATTGGTTTAAAGTGAGTAGTGAGTTTAAGATTGGGGCCATGTTATTGATTGGGCTATTCGTGTTAATTTATTCGATTTTTTGGTAAGAAAATAATTAACTTGATATCTGAGGAAAAATTCAACCCTATCAGAAATCATTTTCTGATAAAATAATAGTAAACGAAACCTTAAAATTTTTAAAAATGAAAAGAATAATAGTATTAATAGCTGCGATGGCGGTATTTGCCTGTAGTGGAAAATCAAATCAAAGTACAAACATGACGGATAAAGGAATAACCGTAAAGCATTACGGTACGCTCGCCAATGGAGACAGTGTGACCTCCTACACGCTGAAAAATGCAAAAGGGATGGAAGTCGAAATTATTGACCTCGGAGGTACAATCGTAAGATGGACGGCACCCGACAAAAATGGTAAATTTGATGATATTACCCTGGGGGTATCAGACCCAAAAGTATATTTTGGACCGGCCAGATATCTTGGTGCTTTAATTGGAAGATTTGGGAATCGTATCGCCAAAGGCAAATTTTCTATTGACGGAACTGAATATACATTAGCTAAAAATAATGGACCAAACTCGTTGCATGGGGGTAGGTCGGGATTTAATGCAAAAATATGGAATGTGGAAACCAAGGGAGGATCAGAACCATCACTAAAGCTTAGTCTACTTTCCAAAGATGGCGATGAAGGATATCCCGGAAATTTGAATGTGGAGGTAATTTACACGCTTTCAAAAGACAATTCATTAAAAATCGATTATAAGGCTACAACAGATAAAAAGACTGTGATAAATCTTACCAATCATGCATATTTTAATCTGAAAGGAGAAGGTAACGGTGATATCCTGGATCATGAATTGCAAATGGCTGCAGGAAAATTTTTACCGGTTGATGCTGGTTTGATCCCTACTGGAGAGCTAAAAGATGTAAAAGGAACTCCGTTTGACTTTTTAACCTCTCATAAAATCGGAGACAAAATCAACGAAACTTCTGATAATCAAATAAAACTAGGTGGAGGTTACGATCATTGCTGGGTATTTGATGATGCTTCAGACAAACTTAAGGCAGTAGCAAAAGTATATGAGCCTGCGTCAGGTCGCACGATGGAGGTATTTACCACAGAGCCGGCTGTACAATTTTATACCGGGAATTTTCTTGATGGAAAAGCAGTGGGTAAAACAGGGAAAAAATATGAATACCGTTATGGTTTCTGTCTCGAAACCCAGCATTTTCCTGACTCACCAAATCAAAGTGCATTTCCTACTACATTGTTAAAACCGGGTGAAACTTACCATACCACCACTGTTTATAAGTTCGGAGTTAAGTAAACTTTTCTATAAATGCAGAAAGCCACGGGGGAATTTTCCGTGGCTTTTTTTATTAAACAAGGTAAGAAATTGGCTAAAAAAATCGGTAACAAATTTACTTTTTGTTTGGAATGTAGGGTCGTGAGCGTGGTTTTTTTTACTTGAAAAAGTAACAAATCCAACAATATTTTGTAAACATCTAAGAAAGGAGAAAGGGCTACATTGATTTTTTACATTCCATTTATTGACAGTCATCATATTATTTTTCAATACAAATGCTTTGCTTTGATATATAAAATTCAGTAAAACAATGGACAACAAAGCGTATATCTTCGAGCTGCATGATGAACACACCCAATGGTTGAATGATTTGAAGTTTTACAAAGATCAACTCAAAAAATTTGAAGAGCGGTTAGCTCACATCAGTGCAAAAAATCCTGACAAAGAAGTGAAGATTCAGGTCGAAAAATTTCAAAACAGATTTTTGATTCAAAGAAACGAAATTGATTATTTCCGGCATGATATCAAGCAGCAAGAAAACGAATTAGAATTAGAAGAACAAACAGCCCCAATTGTATCTGTGGAACGCACCCTCGAAGAAGAAGAGGCCTTAAAAGAAAGAAGAGAAACTTTCGTGAGCCTTTTTGAGGAAATGAAAAAAGAATTTAACGTATTTGTGGAGGAACATCTATAGTTTGCTCCGATTATGAAACCCTTCTGAGAAGGGAAATTTTAAAAAGCCACCTTTGGTCATTCTTGGGTGGCTTTGTTCGTTTTTTGAATTTTAAATATCACTATCCCTTCATTTATTTTTTTCCAAGCATGACCCACAAAAAAATTCCTTATTTTTGCATTTTAATTCAAAATCAGGCAAAAAAGCGGGTTTCAACAAATGGAAATTTCAAAAACATACAGTCCTAAAGAAATAGAAGATAAGTGGTATGCTTATTGGGGAAAAAATAAATTCTTCAAGTCCACACCCAACAAAGACAAAGAGCCATACACCATAGTCATTCCGCCACCCAATGTAACGGGCGTGTTGCACATGGGGCACATGCTCAACAATACCATTCAGGATGTACTCATTCGTAAGGCCCGTATGCAGGGCAAAGAAGCCTGTTGGGTACCTGGTACCGACCATGCTTCTATAGCTACCGAAGCCAAAGTGGTGGCCATGCTCAAGGAGCAAGGCATTAACAAAGCCGATTTGACCAGAGATGAGTTTCTGAAATACTGCTGGGAGTGGACTGAAAAATATGGCGGGATTATCCTTAAACAATTACGCAAATTAGGTGCTTCGTGTGATTGGGATCGTACCCGCTTCACGATGGAAGAAAGCCTTTATAATGCCGTAATTGACGTTTTCGTGGATTTGCACCAAAAAGGGGACATTTACCGGGGCTACCGCATGGTAAACTGGGACCCTCAGGCCAAAACCACCGTCTCTGACGAGGAAGTAATCACCAAAGAAATGCCTTCGAAGTTGGTGCACATCAAGTATATCGGAGATGATGCCGAGGTAATCATAGCCACTACTCGTCCTGAAACTATCATGGCTGATTCCGCCATCTGTGTGCATCCTGAAGACGAACGATATAAAAATCTGATTGGCAAAAAAGTTAGAATTCCGCTTATTAATAGAGAAATCAGTATCATTGCTGATGAATATGTGGAGATGGAGTTTGGAACCGGCTGCTTAAAAGTAACTCCTGCTCACGACCAAAACGACTTTGCACTGGGCGAAAAACATAAACTGGATGTAATCGACATCTTGACGGATGACGGTAAACTCAATGAAAAAGCTCAGATTTTGGTAGGAGAAGACAGGTTCGTAGCCCGCAAAAAAATCATCAAAATGCTTGAGGAATCTGGCAATTTGGTGAAAGTGGAGGACTATAAATCCAATGTAGGTACTTCAGAAAGAACCGGAGCGGTAATAGAACCTAAAATTTCATTACAGTGGTTTCTGAAAATGGAGCGAGTGAGCAAGCCGGCACACGAAAACGTGATGAACGACACGATTCAGCTTATTCCCCCTAAGTTTAAGAACACCTACAACCACTGGATGGAAAACGTTCGTGACTGGTGTATCAGTCGCCAGTTGTGGTGGGGACATCGTATTCCAGCCTATTATCTGGCTGATGGCACTTGCATCGTTGCCAAATCATTGGAGGCTGCAGTCGAAATTGCCAATACTCAAGGTAAAAATGTTTCAGCTGCTGATTTCACCCAGGATGAAGACGTACTCGACACCTGGTTTAGCTCTTGGCTATGGCCGATTTCGGTTTTTGATGGTTTCAAAAATCCCGATAACGAAGACATCAATTATTATTACCCGACCAACGACCTCGTAACCGCTCCGGAAATCCTTTTCTTTTGGGTAGCAAGGATGATTATTGCCGGTTATGAGTACAAAGGCACCTATCCGTTCAAAAACGTCTATCTGACGGGAATTGTGAGGGATAAATTAGGCCGAAAAATGTCAAAATCACTGGGTAATTCACCTGATCCCTTGGATTTAATTGATAAATTCGGTGCCGATGGCGTGCGTACAGGGATGCTCTTCAGCTCACCCGCCGGGAATGATTTGCCTTACGATGAAAAACTCGTTGAGCAGGGCCGTAACTTCTCCAATAAAATGTGGAATGCCTTCAGATTGGTGAAAGGTTGGAAAACTGTCAGCTCGAGCGTCTCTTCTGTCAGTTCGAGCATAAGTGAGCATGATAGTGCGAAACTTACCAGCGTAGCTGTCGAGAACACCTCAGCAATATCATGGTTCCGCTCAAAACTGAACGCCGCCGTTGTTGAAGCCCTTGATCACTACGACAAATTCCGTATGTCAGATGCCCTTCTGGTGACTTACAATTTGATTTGGAATGACTTCTGCTCGCAATATCTCGAAATGATTAAGCCTGCTTATGTGGATGGACAAAGCTTGCCGATAGATCAGGAAACGTATGATGCCACTCTTGGATTCTTTGAGGAATTGATGCGTCTAGTTCACCCCTGGACACCATTTATTTCAGAAGAAATCTGGCAAAATATTCAGGAAAGAGCTGAAAATGACTCCATTTGTATTCAGGAATTCCCCAAAGGGGGAGAGGTGAATTCAAAAATATTAGCCGATTTCGAAATCTTGTTTGAGCTGGTTTCGTGGGTAAGAAATACCCGCCAGTCAAAACAAATGTCGCCAAAAGAAGCCTTGCCATTAAGTATCAATACCCAGGAAGCCAGTAAATACGCTCATTTGGAGGGTTTGATGAAAAAAATGGCTAACCTTTCAGAAATCACTTTTGTTTCGTCTTCTGTAAAAGGAATCAGTCTCGTAATCAAAGGAGATGAATTTGGAATTGATCTTGGGGACAATCTTGACGTGGAGGCTGAGAGAGAAAATTTGAAAAAAGAACTCGAATATTCGCAGGGCTTCAAGAAATCAGTTGAAGCCAAACTTGCCAATGAACGTTTTGTGGCTAATGCAAAGCCTGAGTTGGTTCAAAGAGAGAAAGATAAACTTGCCGATGCCGAGGCGAAAATTAAAGCAATTGAAGAGGCTTTGGCTAAGCTGTAATTAATTCAAATACTTATAAAAAGCATGATGAGTTTAATTTCATCATGCTTTTTTTGTTTTAAGTGATTAATTTTCAATATTTATGAAAAAAATAGATTTATGGCTTACTCTGAAATTCTTGCCAACCGAATTCGTGAAAAACTAAAAGATTTACCAAATCTTCGGGAAATGGAGATGATGGGGGGCTTGTGTTTTATGCTCAACGACAAAATGTGTGTTGGGATAATTAAAGACGACCTCATGTGCAGAGTTGATCCTGAAATTAAGGCCGATTTGCTTGAAAAGACCGGGTGTAGTGAAATGATGTTTACTGGCAGACCTCTTAAAGGATTTGTTTTGGTAGATGAAACAGGAATGAGAAATCAGACAGAATTTGACCAATGGATAGACCTTTGTTTGGAATATAATCCCATAGCCCAGGCTTCTAAAAAGAAAAAACCTCATTCAGAAAAATCTAAATGAGGTTTTAATAATTTAATCGTCAAATGTTAATCGAATCAATCGTCAATCGAATCAATCATCAATCATCAATCGACTCAATGTCCGCCTTCTGCAGTCAATTTATCAAGATCTATCCCTTGATTTTTTAATGCTTTTGAGGCACTGATGGCATAAAACGCCAGGTAAGCAAAACACAAAATGCCTACGATATAACTTCCTTGTATTCCAATGGCATCTCCAAGCACACCTTGCAAATAACTCACAATACCACCACCCATAATCATCATAATCAAAAGACTGCTTCCCTGATTGGTGTGTTTTCCAAGCCCGGTAATGCCTAATGTAAATATACAAGGCCAAAGTGTACTACAGAATAAACCTACGCTGATAAATGCATAAACACTAACCATGCCAGTTGTTAACATACCAATTCCGGTCGCAATCACACCAGCAAGAGAAAAATAGAGAAGCATTTTTGCCGGGTTTCCTTTACTGGCTATATCAGCAATTATCATCACCGCTATCACTATTGCGTAAATGTAAAACTTGGTAATATCATGCTGAGCGATAGAGTTTACAAGTAAGAATATTCCAAAGGCCACATATGGCATAACAAATTTTAGTTTTTTCTTCCAGTCAGCACTTACATCAAATGCACCCACTGCACCTGACCAACGACCAATCATCAAACTAGCCCAGTAAAGAGAAATGTAAGGAGCGATATCCTTTGTTGCTACTCCAAGATATTTTTCCATATAAGCTGGCAAATTGCTAGCAGTAGATACTTCAACTCCTACGTACAAAAAGATAGCAATCATACCCATTACCAGCTGAGGATATCCAAAAGCAGACTTTTTGTGCAAAATTTTATCATCATTTTCGGCTTCGCTCTCGGTTACTTTATCAAGATCAATTTTGTTAGGTACGGATGAGAACTTTATGAATACCGCAACCAGTACAAAAGCTAGCCCCAAAATCAAATAAGGCACTTTCACACTTTCAATACTTGCTTCCGTGTTTCCAGAAGCTACACTTCCAAATATGGCAAAACTCACTAAAAGTGGTCCGATAGTAGTACCAAAGTTATTGATACCTCCTGCCATTGTTAATCTTTGAGAGCCGGTTTTTGGATCACCCATAACTATCGCTAATGGATTTGCAGCTATTTGTTGCAGTGAAAAACCTAGACCAACTATAAATAACCCGGAGATCATTAAAGGGAACGAACCCTGATTAGCAGCAGGATAAAAAAGTAATGTTCCCAATGCTGATATCAAGAGACCAAGTGCAATACCATTTTTATAACCAATTTTATTCAAAATATCACCACCAATACCGGCAGAAATACCTGTGTAAATTAAAGAACCCACAGTGTAAGCAACATAAAAGGCCACCGAAACCAGCTGACTTTCGGCTTGTGAGAGATCAAAAGCTTTTTTAAATACCGGAATTAAAATATCATTACTGGCGGCTACAAAGCCCCAAAAGAAAAAGACTGTCACAAGTGTTCCGAATTGCGACCAATTTGTTTTTACATTATTATTCATTCTGTCAGGTTTTTTTAGATTTTCAAATTTAGGGAAAGAAGTCTTCTCTTTTTAAAATATTTTAATATTAAATTTCATTTTGAACATTTTCCATCTCTTGCCATTCATAAAGCGTATTTTTTGAAGCATCCCAGTTTGGGTATATCATGAAATGTTTTTCTTTTATCAAATTGAAAACGATTTTCCTTAATTCTCCAATATTTTCGTTGTTTTGAGCAGAAATAAATACCACATTGGCATTTTTTTTCAAATAGCTTTCCTTAAACCTTGCCAGATTTTTCACCAAATCTTCTTCAGTAGCTAAATGTTTATCAAGTCCTTCTTCAGATTCAGGTTCAAAACTATCAAGTTTATTAAAAACAAGAACTGTGGGCTTATCTACCGCACCTATATCGCCAAGAGTTGTATTTACAATGTCGATTTGTTCCTGAAAAGAAGGATGTGATATATCAACCACATGTAATAAAATGTCTGCTTCTCTAATTTCGTCTAATGTTGACTTAAACGACTCTACCAGCGTTGTCGGAAGTTTCCGGATAAATCCCACCGTATCAGTCAACAGGAAAGGAATCTGACCAATAACCACTTTTCTGACGGTAGAATCAATCGTGGCAAACAACTTATTTTCAGCAAATACATCGGTCTTTGCCAGTCTGATCATTAAAGTTGACTTTCCAACATTGGTATATCCTACCAAAGCCACCCTCACCAGTCTGTCCCTTTCTTTACGACGGGTCATGGCTTGTTTATCGATTTTTTCGAGTTTGTCTTTCAGGAATGCGATTCTGTCCTGAACAATCCTCTTGTCAGTTTCAAGTTCTTTTTCTCCCGGTCCACGCATATTGGCATTTCCGCCTTTTTGCTTGCTAAGGTGTGTCCACATACGCGTAAGTCTCGGCAGAAGATATTTGTATTGAGCCAGTTCAACCTGCCTTTTAGCCTGGTCGGTTTTGGCACGTTGGGCAAAAATATTCAATATCAACAGACTTCTGTCCAATACTTTTTTTTCTGAAAATGCCTTCTCCAGATTTCTCACCTGTGAAGGGCTCAATTCATCATCGAAAATCACAGTATCAACCGGGTTGATAGCCATCCAGGTTTGGATTTCCTCTAGTTTGCCCTTTCCAACAAAAGTTTTCTGATCAGGATTTTGCAATCTTTGAACAAAAACTTTCACAGTTTTTATGCCTGAAGTGGTAGCCAAAAATGCCAATTCATCCAAATATTCTTTTGTTTTTTCAGCATTTTGTTTTTGTGAAATCAAACCCACCAATATGGCAGTTTCCTGAGCTTTTTCTGTAGATATTAAAGGAGTATTAAGCAAATCTTTTGTTTTTTTAAAAATTACACTACAAGTATAATATATTTTGCGGGAAAATATTTTAAATAAAGGAAATAGAATGTTTTCTTCTTTTGGATTTTCAATATGCTTGATTAATTTCCATTTTTCATGATCAAAAAGATGATTTTTTACTTGCCAAAAATTCCTGTGAATATTATTTCTTTTGCCGTTAAATAAAACTTGTTACATTTAAGTAATTGAAAATTAGTGTTTAATGATTTTTGTCATTTTTTCAAAAATAACTTTATGAGTTCTGCCATAAAAATTTGGCATAGATTTGGCTACCTAATAAGCAACACCGAATTTAGTTATTCAACGGATACATGATATCTGAAGACATAGCTCGAAAAGTGAAAAAATGGCGAATTGATTGGAAATTTGTTTTTCAATATTTAAATTTGCTAACTTTTATAAATAGACTTAAAATATTGGAGCATATACTCATAAAGATTTAATCCTTCGTTAGGCCTTACGGCCATCACATGGATTATTAGGAAAGCACGTAAGTCGGAATCCCTGTCACTATCATTGAGGCGGGGATTTTTTTTGTACATTTGCTCCCTGATTTTTCAGAATCAATCATGTCAAGATTTCAGAAACATACAGATATTAAAAACAAAAAGGCCTCATTCGAATACTTTTTTATAGATGTGTATTCGGCTGGTATGGTATTGACAGGTACCGAAATTAAGTCCATAAGGGAAGGAAAAGTAAGCATGGCCGATGCTTATTGTATCGTTGACAAAGGTGAAATTTTGGTTAAAAATCTCAACATCTCAAAATATGAATTTGGGACTCACTATAACCACGAACCTATGCGTGAGCGTAAATTACTGCTCCAGAAAAAAGAAATTAAAAAACTAGCTTCCAAACTTACCGACAAAGGTTTAACCATAATTCCTACCCGAATCTATATCAATGAAAAGGGTCTGGCCAAACTTGATATAGCACTTGCAAAAGGTAAAAAACTATTCGATAAACGCGACTCGATCAAAGAAAAAGACCTTCAGCGTGAAAAATCCCGTTTGGATTAATTTGAAGAAATTGTAAATTTTCTTTTCTGACTTCCTTATTTGATATTTTTTAAATAAATTGCCTGACAATTAGAATATTAAACCAAAAGCTAATTGTATATGGGGCGGCACGTTTTGATTTTAAATGCAGACTATAGTGCTATCAGTATATGTTCAGCACCCAAAGCTTTCCTTTTGGTTTATCTGAAAAAAGCCGAGCTGGTTGCCGAATCAGAGCTTTTTAAACTCAGAACTGTCTCATCCACCTATCCTATGCCCTCTATAATCAAGCTCAATAAATATGTTTCTGTTCCTTACAAAAGTGTAGTTATGAATCGTAACAATATTTTTAAAAGGGACAATAATTCTTGTATTTATTGTGGAAGCAAGCATGACCTTACGCTTGATCACGTAATGCCAAAGTCTCGGGGAGGCAAAACGCACTGGGAAAATCTGGTCACTGCCTGTAAAAAGTGTAATTCATCCAAGGGAGACCTAACCCCTGAAGAAGCCGGTATGCCACTGAAGATTAAACCTTACAAGCCATCCTTTGTCATGTTTGTGAGAGATTGTTCGGGTCATTTGGAAGAAAATTGGCTGCCATTTCTGGGTAAAAGAAAACAACAGGAGCTTAGTTCGGCCGGTTAATGCTTTATTTTCAATACATCTAACATTATTTTAGACTCATCTCCCAAAAAATACCTTTATTTAGACATTTCAATTATTTCTTCAACTTTCCTTTCAGGAGACTTCAATTTTTTTATATAAATATTTGAAATTCAACTGATTTCAACTACCTTTGCACTCCTTTTAACAAGGTAAATATATTTTTTTAACAATTTTCGATAGGAAAGCTCGGCCTATTGATGTAATAATGAGCGTCTTACAAACATTTATGGCAAATTATACATTCCCCGATTTTGATTGGGAAAAAGTAACCAAAAAAGGTATCGGTGGCGGTTACACAGCTGCAGAAAAAGCTGATCTGGAAAAAGTTTATGGAGAGACTTTCTCTGCTATCGAAGAAAAAGACGTAGTTGATGCCCTTATTGTTGGTATCACTGACAGAGAAGTTTTACTAAACATTGGCTTCAAATCTGACGGTATCGTATCTCGTTCCGAATTCCGTGACCTGCCTGACCTTAAAGTGGGTGACAAAGTAGAAGTGTTTATCGAAAAACAGGAAGATGCACTTGGTCAGTTGGTTATCTCACGCAAAAAAGCAAGAATCCTTACAGCATGGACCAAAATTGAAGCTGCTCTTGAAACTGACATCATCGTTGATGCCCTTATCAAGCGTCGTACCAAAGGTGGTCTTATTGTTGACATCTATGGAATTGAGGCCTTCTTACCTGGTTCTCAAATCGATGTTAAGCCTATCCGCGATTTCGATGTGTTCGTTGGAAAACGTATGGAAGTTAAAGTTGTGAAAATCAACCATACCAACGACAACGTAGTAGTTTCGCATAAAGTATTGATCGAAAAAGACCTTGAATCACAACGTCAATTGATCCTGACTAACCTTGAAAAAGGACAGGTGTTGGAAGGCGTCGTTAAAAATATTACCAACTTCGGTGTATTCATTGACCTTGGTGGCGTAGATGGTCTTTTACATATTACTGATATTTCATGGGGTCGTGTTAATCATCCAAATGAAGTACTTAACCTTGACGACAAAATCAAAGTGGTTGTACTTGACTTCGATGATGATAAAAAACGTATCTCATTGGGTATGAAGCAACTTGAAGCTCACCCTTGGGATTCATTGGCCGAAACCCTTGAAGTTGGTTCTAAAGTAAGTGGAAAAATCGTAAACATCGCCGACTACGGTGCATTCCTTGAGCTTAAGCCGGGTGTTGAAGGTTTGATCCACGTTTCTGAAATGTCATGGTCACAGCACTTGAGAAATCCTTCTGATTTCTTGCAAATCGGTGACGATATCTCTGCAGTAGTTTTGACCTTGGACAAAGAAGAAAGGAAAATGTCATTGGGCATCAAGCAATTGACCGAAGATCCTTGGACAAAACAAGATCTTTTGGCTAAATACGCCATAGGTACTAAACATAAAGGTACTGTTAGAAACCTTACCAACTTTGGTTTATTCCTTGAGTTGGAAGAAGGTATCGATGGTCTGGTTCACGTTTCCGATCTTTCATGGACTAAGAAAATCAAACATCCTTCAGATTTCGTGAAAATCGGTGATGAGCTTGAAGTAATCGTTCTTGAGTTAGATGTTGAAAACCGCAGACTTGCCCTTAGTCACAAACACCTCGAAGAAAACCCTTGGGATACTTTCGAGTCAGTTTTTGAGCCGGGTACCGTTCAAGAATGTACTATTGTTGGTAAAAATGACAAGCAGGTTACACTCGAATTGCCATATGGTATCGAAGGTCAGGCCTTGTTGAAAGGTATCAGCAAACAAGACGGAACAGTAGGTGAAGTAGGAGAGAAACTCTCTTTTGAAGTTATTGAATTTAACAAAGAAGAGAAGAAAATTGTACTTTCTCATACCAAAACCTGGGAAGCTCCAAAAGATGAGCCAAAATCTGACAAAAAGAAGCCAGCTAAAGGTGGAGATAAAGTAAAATTGCCTGAAGCGGAAAAATCCACTCTGGGTGATATTTCTGCTCTTGCAGCTTTGAAAGATCAATTGGAAAGCGAAGAAGCATCTCCAAAAAAGAAAGCAGCTTCCAAGAAAAAATCAGATGAAGCTTAATTCTTTAATAAAGTAAAATTCGAAAAATGGTCATCAGAATATGGTGACCATTTTTTTGTCTAAAAATCCTTATTATTAAGCTTTAATGTAATTCGACTCTTTAAAAGCTATAAATGCAACCTACTTAATCTTATAAATTTTAAAGTATTTTTTGGCGACTTGGCATTTTGGTCGTAAATTTGCATTCCTTTTAATAAAGGTCCTGTGGCCGAGTGGCTAGGCAGAGCTCTGCAAAAGCTTGTACAGCGGTTCGAATCCGCTCGGGACCTCACAATAAAAGTTCCGAAAACTTAAATTAATACCATTTGGATTAGCTATTTTATAGCACTTTCAAATGGTATTTTTTTATTTTAAATTATTTATAATCAGCAATTTATTTTGTTATTTAAAATCTTTCTAAATTTATTCATGTGTCAGAAAAATAATAATACATACTTTGAAAGAAAATAATCCTACATTAGCTTTGCATCTTGAAAAATTGCAATATTATATTTTAAAATGATTAATAATATTTCGAAAAAATTACTATCCTTCATCATTGTTCTTTCTTCATTCCAATTGAGCGTCATTGCTCAGGATGGCGATGCTGCAGCCGGTGAAACTCTGTTCAAAAACAATTGTGCTCAATGTCACGCTACCGATGCCTCGGTTATCGTTGGGCCTGGTATGGCAGGAATTGAAGACAGAAGAGATGCTGCCTGGATAAAGAAATGGGTCAATAACCCCGCAGCGGTTATTGCAAGTGGTGATAAATATGCGGTTGAATTATATGAAAAATTCAACAAAACACAGATGACAGCATTCCCTGCTTTTGGAGAAGCTGAAATCAAAAATATTCTTGCATACATCAAGCAAGCCAATTCTGCCCCTGCTCCGACTGCTGCCCCAGCTGATGGTGCTGCTGCTGCTCAAGCTCAGGACACAGGTGGTGGCCAATTCTTTAATATAGTTCTTGTGGTGCTTTTGGTTATCATGGGAATGGTTTTGGTCGCACTTTTGGCTGTTCTCAATCTTCTTACTAAACTATCAACTGCAGATGGAGAAGAATATAAAAGCCCAATGGATGCCCTTAAGGCTAACCTAAAAGGTTTGGCCGCTGACAAAACTATTCGTACTGCTGCTGTTTGGCTTTTTATTATACTAGCTACAAAAGCATCGTTGGATGGAATGTTTAAAATTGGAGTTCATCAGGGATATGCTCCTGAACAACCCATTAAATTTTCACACAAACTACATGCAGGTGATATGCAAATAAATTGTGCATATTGTCATACTGGTGTCTACAAAGGAAAACAATCTGGGATTCCTTCCTCAAGTATTTGTATGAATTGCCACAATACCATTAAGAAAGAATCTCCTGAGATACAGAAAATCTATGCGGCAATTGAAAAAAATCAGCCTATTGAATGGGTTAGGGTGCACAATTTGCCCGATTTAGCATATTTTAATCACTCTCAACATACTACTGTTGGTGGATTAGATTGTGCTAATTGCCATGGTGATATTCAGAAAATGGAAGTCGTAGAGCAACGATCTACACTCACAATGGGCTGGTGTATTGACTGTCACCGCAAAACCGATGTGAACTCAAAAGGAAATGCTTATTATGATGCATTATTAACTGCTCATAAAAGTACTTCTAAGGAAACTATGAAAGTTGAAGACAATGGTGGATTAGAGTGTGCTAAATGTCATTATTAATTAAAGAAATACAAAATCATTTATATAAAATAACTCATGGAGAATACTAATAAAAAGTATTGGAAAGGTGTTGAAGAGTTAAAAAACGATATTGAGCTCGTGAAAAATTCAGAGAGAGAATTTAATCTTGAAGGACTGGAATCGGGAACATATCGTAGAGATTTTTTAAAAATGTTAGGTTTTGGAGTTGCTGCTGTATCATTGGCAGCTTGCGACGCTCCGGTAAGAAAGTCGATTCCTTATCTTAATAAGCCTGAAGATGTAGAGCCAGGTATTCCTAACTATTACGCTACGTCTTATAATGTAGGGGGCAACTATTCCAGTGTTTTAGTTAAAACAAGAGAAGGAAGACCTATTAAAATAGAAGGTAATAAGCTTTCTGGCGTTACCAGAGGTGGTGTTAACGCTCAAGTTCATGCATCTGTTCTTTCTTTATATGATTCAGAAAAATTAAAAGATCCTAAAAAAGAAGGTAAAAAAACTACCTGGGAAGAGTTAGATAAAGAGGTTTCTGCCGCTTTGGCTTCTTCTCAAAATATTAGGATAGTTTCTAATACAATTATTTCGCCTACTACAAAAGCAGTAATTGCGGATTTTGCGAAAAAATACCCTTCTGCCAAGCATATCACCTATGATGCAAATTCGGCATCGGGTCTGATTGAGGCCAATGCTGCAAGTTTTGGGAAAGCAGTAATTCCTTCATATCTGTTCAATAAAGCCAATGTTATCGTTGGTGTGAATTGTGATTTCCTTGGAACCTGGATTAGTCCAATTGAATATTCTTCTCTCTGGGCTGAAGGAAGGAAAGTAAGTAGTGCCAAAGGGGGTAAAAAAACCATGTCTCGTCATTATCAGTTTGAAACCGGGATGACCGTTACGGGTGCAAATGCTGACTATAGGGGAACAATCAAGCCTTCTCAAGAAGGTATAATATTGGCTAATCTTTACAATAAATTAGTTGCAATTCTGGGTTCTGGTTCAGCACTTTCAGTAGCTAAACTTGACACGCAATACCTTGATAAATGTGCCAAAGACCTTGCCGCCGCCAAAGGAGCAGGCTTGGTGGTAAGTGGTTCAAATGATGCCTCTGTTCAAACTATAGTTAATGGTATAAACAGCCTCCTTGGAAATATTGGTACTACAATTGATTTTGGAACTACTGTTAACTATCGTCAGGGAAGTGATGCACAATTAGCCCAGTTTGCCTCTGAGCTTAAATCCGGTGTTGTTGATACCGTGATTTTCCTTGGTGCAAATCCGGTTTACGATTCGATTAAAGGTGCTGATATTGCCGAAGGCTTGAAAAAAGTAAAATTGAGTGTTTCTGTTTCTGAAACTGAAACTGAGACTTCAAAACTTTGCAAATACATTGCCACAAGTACCCATTATCTTGAGTCTTGGGGAGATGCCAATCCAAAGACGGGTTATTATTCCCTGATACAACCTTGTATCTCAAACATATTCAATTCTCGCCAGGCCGAATCAAGTCTATTAACCTGGGCTGGTCAACCAGCAGATTATTTGACGTACTTGAAATCTTTTTGGAATGCTAATATTCTTGGAGGTTCATCCTGGACAAAAGCACTTCATGATGGAGTTCTGGAATCACCTGTGGCCAGTGTCTCAGGTGCCACCTTTAATGGTAATCTTGCCGCTGCAGTAGCTTCTTTGAAGACTGGAAAAGGTATTGAGTTATCAGTTTTTGAAAATGTAACTATCGGAACGGGTATTCAGGCAAATAATCCATGGTTGTTGGAAACACCAGATCCTATTACAAAGGTTACCTGGGAAAATACAGCCAATATTTCTCAAAAAACAGCAGCGGATCTTGGTTTGTCAGCAGGTGATTGGGTAAATGTTACCGTTGGTAAAGTTTCAAAAGAGCTTCCTTTGGTAATTCAACCGGGACAGGCCAACGAAACAGTTTCGATTGCGATGGGATTTGGCAGAACTTCCGCTGGTAAAGCAGGAAATACCGGAACCGAAGTTTTAAGTTTTCTTTCCGGAGCCACTTCTGCCTCCAATCTTTGGGTAGGCGATGTAAAAATTGAGAAAACAAAAAGTGGATATACACTTCCTCAGACTCAAACTCATGAAACTTACATGGGTCGTGAAGCTGTAATCCAGGAAACTATCCTCAGTAAATATGTAAAAGACCCCAAAGCCGGAAGATTTGAGCCAAAAATTGGTACTTCTGATGGTTTGAAAAAGCCATATTCTATTTCACTTTGGAATGGTCATGACAAGAAGAACCATAGCTGGGGCATGGTAATTGACCTCAACACTTGTACTGGTTGTGCTTCTTGTTTGGTAAGTTGTCAGGCTGAAAACAATGTTCCGGTAGTAGGTAAAGCTGAAGTTGCGAGAGCAAGAGAGATGCACTGGATTAGAATTGACAGATATTATAGTTCTGATGCTCCCCATGAAAGAGGATACAGTATAGGCGGTTTTAAAGAAATGGAAAAAGCTTCAGAAAATCCAGAGGTGGTATTCCAGCCTATGATGTGTCAGCATTGTTCCAATGCTCCATGCGAAACCGTTTGCCCTGTTTTGGCTACCACCCATAGCTCTGAAGGACTTAACCAGATGACTTATAACCGTTGTGTTGGAACAAGATATTGTGCTAACAACTGTCCGTACAAAGTTCGTAGATTTAACTGGTTCAAGTATTTTGAAAATGATAATTTTGACTATAATCTCAATAATGATTTAGGGAAAATGGTACTCAATCCTGATGTTACTGTTAGGTCAAGAGGGGTTATTGAAAAGTGTTCAATGTGTGTTCAAAGGATTCAGGCCGGTAAGCTTACAGCAAAAAGTGAGAAACGTCGTCCGGTTGATGGAGAGATTGAGACAGCCTGTTCGCAGTCTTGTCCAACAGGAGCAATTGTTTTCGGAGATATGTTGGATCCAAATACCAAAATCTCAAAACTCCTGGCTCAGGAATCAGAAGGAAGAGCTTATCATGTACTTGAAGAATTAAACGTAATTCCTCAAATCAGTTATCTTTCTAAAATTAGAAATAAAGATGAGCAAAGAAATTCTGAAGCAGTAGCTGAAGTTAAACATACCGAGGAGCATGCTCATTGATTTAATAAATTTGATTTAAAATAAATAAAGTTCCTGAAAATTCTAGGATATAATTATGTCAGTAGTTTCACCAATAAGAGAACATCTAGTAACTGGAGGAAAAACGCATCACGACGTTACTGAAGATATTTGCAGACATGTAGAAGCCAAGCCTACCAAGGAATGGAAAATAGCCTTGACTATTTCTATTCTTGTATTGATTTATGGTGCAGGATGGGTGCTTTGGACATGGTGGGAAGGTCTGGGCGTTTGGGGTTTGAATAAAACCGTAGGTTGGGCCTGGGATATTACCAACTTTGTTTGGTGGGTTGGTATTGGTCATGCAGGAACTTTGATTTCTGCCATTTTACTACTTTTCCGTCAAAAATGGAGAACATCTGTCAACCGTGCAGCAGAAGCCATGACAATTTTTGCCGTAATATGTGCTGCTTCATTTATCATTATGCACATGGGTCGTCCATGGCTCGCTCTTTGGGCACTACCACTACCAAATACTTTCGGTTCATTATGGGTTAACTTTAACTCTCCTTTAGTTTGGGACGTATTTGCTATCTCGACTTATTTTTCTGTTTCTTTGTTATTTTGGTTTATCGGTTTAATTCCGGATTTAGCAACCATTAGAGACAGGGCAACAGGTGTGAGAAAAGTAATTTATGGTGCTCTTTCATTAGGTTGGACAGGTGGTGCTAAAACCTGGGCCAGATATGAAGATGTTTCATTGATTTTGGCAGGTTTATCTACCCCACTTGTACTTTCTGTTCACACCATAGTATCTTTTGACTTTGCCACTTCGGTTATACCAGGTTGGCATACTACTATATTCCCGCCTTACTTTGTTGCGGGTGCAATTTTCTCGGGATTTGCGATGGTTCAAAACCTAATGTTGATTACCAGAGTAGTTTATAAGCTTGAAGATTATATTACGATAGAGCATATAGGTTTAATGAATAAGATTATTACAGTTACAGGTTCTATCGTAGGTGTGGCTTATATTACTGAATTCTTTATTGCGGCTTATTCAGGTGTTGAATACGAAAAATATGCGTTCCTTAACAGAGCAACAGGTCCACTTTGGTGGTCATATGCAGCCATGATGACCTGTAATGTACTTTCTCCTCAGATTTTTTGGTTTAAAAGCTTAAGAGAAAATATTGTGGTTTCATTCGTAATTGCAGTAGTTGTAAATATCGGTATGTGGTTTGAAAGATTTGTAATCATTGTAACGTCACTTCACAGAGATTACCTTCCTTCAAGCTGGACTTACTTCACGCCTCGTATGGCTGATATTGGTGATTATATGTTTTCGTTTGGATTGTTTTCAACACTATTCTTTTTATTCTCTAAGTTTTTGCCTGTTATTAATATGGCTGAGGTAAAATCAGTTTTGAAGACCTCATCAGAAAAACCAGCCAAGTATTAATTTACTGATAAAAAATTAAATTCGAAAATTCTTAAGATGGCACATAAAAAATATATTGTAGGCATTTTTGATGACGAGGACGTCGTGAAAGACGCTGTTGGTAAAGTAAGAGGTAGCAAAGTTAAAATTCAGGAGGTTTTTTGTCCTTATCCTGTTCATGGCCTTGATCATGCATTGGGATATGATAGACCACGTATGGGAGTTCCCGCTTTTCTATTCGGTATTACAGGTACTTCACTTGCATTTTTACTTACCTTTTGGACAATGGGAATAGATTGGCCTATGAATATAGGTGGAAAAAACTTCATTCCTTTTCCAACCAATATTCCAATTGTTTTTGAATTGACGGTATTGTTGGCGGCATTTGGAATGGCATTCACCTTCTTTTTTATGGAAGGTTTGGGGCCTACCACTAAGCCAGTAATTTTTGACGAAAGAAGTACTGATGATAAGTTTGCGATGGCAATCGATATGAGTAAAAATACTTTGAGCGATGCTGAGATTCAAACAATTTTGAAAGAATCAGGTGCTTCAGAAGTGAGTGTAAAAGAAATTTGATAGTTTAATTCATTAAAAATGAAAAACACAAAATCATATATAGCAATAGTTTTCAGTTTAATTGCTGGATTAAGTTTAGTTTCATGCAACAGTCATGATGATACAGGTTGGGAATTTGCTCCGAACATGTATAATTCAAGGGCTTATGAGCCATTAACTCAGATTAATTCCAATTCGATTAATCCGGGTGGCTTAAATATGCGTAAGCCGGTTGCTGGTACCATTGCTAGAAGAAAGTTTAATACAAAATTTACCCAGGAAGATGGCTCTGTTGTGGAGGATTTGATGGTATATGATTTTGGAAAGGACGATTTAGCATTGGCTGCAAATGTTAAAAATCCTATTCCTTGGTCAGAGCAAGCAGAAGAGGAGGGCAAGGTTCTTTATGAAAGAAATTGTATGCACTGTCATGGAGAAAAAGGAGCAGGAGATGGTAAAGTAGCTGCTAAATACAAAGGAGTTCCCAATTACAGCTCTGATGCACTCAAGAACGTTTCTGCAGGTCATATATTCCATGTAATTACTTTTGGAAAAGGTCGTATGTGGCCTCATGCCGCTCAGGTTACACCAATTGAGCGTTGGAAAATTGCTCACTATGTTGCCAGATTGCAGATTGGCGGTTAATATATTTTTTGAAAATTTAGAATAGAAAATAATAAAATAATGGCTCACAAGCACGAAATACCTTCATTAGACGAATCATTTGAGTTTTCATCTTCGTCGAAAAGAAAGCTTATTATCTCCGCTATTATTGGTGTGGTTTTGGTAATATTGGGTTATTTTTTGGTAGCAAAGTTCGGACATCATGAAGCTGGTCACGAGGCTGGTGCCCATGGTGGTGGACATCATGGAGCTACTGTTTTTTCAAGATTGGTCGCCAATCTTTGGATGAACAGTGTTTATTTCATAGGCATCTCAGTTGTTGGGGTGTTTTTCCTGAGTTATAATTACGTTGCCAAAGCGGGTTGGTACACCTCCTTTAAAAGGGTTCCTGAAGCCTTTCCTTCATTTGTGATTGTGCCTGCTCTGATAATGTTGGGTCTGTTTTTGTATCCTGAAACCAGAAATATCATTTTTCACTGGACGCATCACGGAATCATGGATCCGGCAAGTGAAAATTACGATAAAATAATTGCCGGAAAATCATGGTATCTCAATTTTGGATTTTTCCTTGTGAGGATGATTGCATATTTTGCTGTTTGGTACTATCTGTGGATTCAAATACGTAAAAACTCTTTATTGGAAGACGAGTACAATGATTTGGCTTACTATAATAAGAGCAGGTTTTACTCAAAATTGTTTTTGATATTTTTTGCAGTAACATCTTCAACAGCTGCCTGGGATTTTTCTTTATCAATTGATACTCACTGGTTTTCGACCATGTTTGGATGGTACCATTTAGCATCCTGGCATGTAGCAGGTTTGGCCGCAATGATGTTAACCATATTATTACTCAAAGATCATGGTTATCTTAAAGCAGTAAACTTCAGTGCAATTCATGATTTAGGTAAACTAATGTTTGGATTCTCTGTTTTCTGGGCATATGTTTGGTTTAGTCAGTTTCTACTTATTTTCTATGCAAACTTACCTGAAGAAACAATTTACTTCCAGGAAAGGTTAAGTGGTTATGGTGGAAGGTATTTTTGGCCATTTATGTTTAATATTGTTTTGAACTTTTTGTTCCCATTCCTTATTTTGATGGCTCGTGAGTCTAAAAGGAACGTAACTTTCTTAAAATTGGCGACAGTTTCAATTTTAATTGGTCATTGGTTGGATTTCTATCAAATGCAAATGCCAGGTATTGCAAAAGATCAGGGAGGAATTGGTTTAATGGAAATAGGCACGACCCTGACATTTGCATCAGTATTTGTATATTTCATAATGAGTCAACTTTCTAAGGCTAACCTGATTGCCAAAAATCATCCTTTCCTTGAAGAAAGTTTACATCACGATATATAATTATTGTAACAAACCTTTTATTTTTGGTATTATTTTTAGGATAATATAGATTAAATCCCTTTCCTGCAAGAGAGGGATTTAATTGTATAATAAAGTAGAAGGCTTTGTGATTTGAATCGTTTTTTATAGTTTTAAGCCTAATTGAAAAAATAAATAAGTAAAATGACAATTGTAATCGCAATTTTGGCGATAGTTTTTGTGATATTGACTTTTATGGTCGTTTCAAAAACACTATCAATAATCAAAGGAATCAAAGACACCGGGAGTGAAGAAAATGAAGGTTATCTCGGTAAACCCAACAAGTACAATGATGCCAATGGTTTGGCATTATTAATTTTTTGGATTCTTAGCTTAGCCGGAGTTTTTTGGTCATATTTTTCTGCAAGAGAAAACTTTTTACCTGAATCATCCTCTATTCATGGTAGGCAAACAGATTTCTGGTTTTGGGTATCTATGGGTGTTATCACCACCGCTTTTGTGCTTGTAAACTCAGTTCTTTTCTTTTTTGCATACAAATACAGATACTCAAAAGATAGAAAGGTTTCTTTTTATACCCATAATAATAATTTGGAGATTATCTGGACTTCTGTTCCGGCAATTGTTATGGCGGGTTTGGTTTTCTCCGGTCTTAGAGTTTGGACAAAAGTAACAGCTGATGCCCCTCAAGATGCTGAGGTAATTGAAATAATGGGTAAACAATTTGCATGGGCAGTTCGTTATCCTGGTGTTGATGATAATCAACTAGGAGGATACAACTTTAAATTGATGGATGATGCCAATGGTAATCCCATGGGTGTTGATTTTGCTGATGAAAAGTCTTTTGATGATTTTTCTAACGCTTCTGAAATGCACATACCTAAAGGCAAACCGGTACTTTTGAAAATCAGAGCTCGTGATGTTTTGCATAGTGTATTTATTCCTCACATGCGTGTAAAAATGGATGCTGTGCCTGGCATGACTACCAAGTTTTGGTTTGTGGCTGACAAGTCAACCAACGATATGAGGAAAGAATTGGGTAAAGAAAACTTCAATTATGAGATTGCATGTACCGAGATTTGTGGTAGATCCCATTTTGGCATGAAACTCTTGCTGGTGGTTGATGAACCAGCAGAATATGAGAAATGGAAAAGAAGCCAGAAAACATTATTGGCTGAGAATCCTAAGCTTCTTGAATTGGTTCCTGCCAATTTAAAAGCAAAAGCTCAAAAATATCTTCCGGTGGAAGAGGCTCCTGTTGAAGAATCAGTTGCCGACGCTAGTTTAAGTAATTCAAGTAAAGTTTTAAAATAAAAATAGAGATGTCAGCTGTTTCAGTAGAAAATGTACATACTCATGATGAGCATGCCCACGGCGAACATCATGAATTAGGTTTTATCAGAAAATATATTTTTTCTGAAGATCATAAAATTATTGCAAAGCAATACTTGATTTCAGGTATTGTATGGGCTGTACTAGGAGGTTTATTATCAGTAATTTTCAGGCTTCAATTAGGTTTTCCTGACATGGATATGACCTGGTTAAAGCCATTACTTGGTGATTGGATTAATGAATCCGGTAAACTGGATCCAAATTTTTATCTTGCATTGGTTACAATGCATGGTACTATCATGGTTTTCTTTGTATTGACTGCTGGTTTAAGTGGAACCTTCTCTAATTTCCTTATTCCGCTGCAGATAGGAGCCCGTGATATGGCATCCGGTTTTATGAATATGCTTTCTTACTGGTTCTTCTTTGCTTCCAGTGTGATCATGTTTATATCTCTTTTCTTAAAGACCGGTCCGGCAGGTGGAAGTTGGGTTATTTACCCACCTTTGAGTGCTCTAAAAGAAGCCAACCCGGGTTCGGGAGATGGAATGACCCTTTGGCTGGTGGCAATGGCTTTGTTTATAGTATCAAGTTTGTTAGGCGGTATTAACTATGTAACAACTGTAATCAATCTACGTACCAAAGGTATGTCTATGGATAAGCTTCCATTGACCATCTGGGCGTTTACTTTTACTGCCATTTTGGGTATTTTATCATTCCCTGTTTTGCTTTCTGCGGCATTGTTGCTGATTTTTGACCGTAGTTTTGGAACCAGCTTTTTCCTTTCTGATATTTATATTAACGGTCAGGCTCTTCCTAATCAGGGAGGTAGCCCGATTCTTTTCCAGCATTTATTCTGGTTTTTGGGACACCCGGAAGTTTATATCGTTATTTTGCCTGCTTTAGGATTAACTTCAGAGATCATAGCCACAAATTCAAGAAAGCCAATTTTTGGTTACAAAGCTATGATTTTCTCAATGGCAGGTATTATGTTTCTTGCGTTTATTGTATGGGCACACCATATGTTTGTAACGGGTATGAATCCATTCCTTGGGTCAGTATTTATGTTACTTACATTGATTATTGCGGTGCCTTCTGCAGTAAAAGGATTTAACTACATTACCACATTGTGGAAAGGAAACATCATATTTACCCCAGCAATGCTTTTTGCTATCGGATTGGTATCTTTCTTTGTTTCAGGTGGTTTGACAGGTATAATTCTGGGAAATAGTGCACTCGACATTCAATTGCACGATACATATTTTGTAGTTGCTCACTTTCACCTTGTAATGGGCTCAGCTGCATTTTTTGGGATGATTGCCGGTGTTTATCATTGGTTTCCAAAGATGTATGGTAAAATGATGAACAGTACACTTGGATATATACATTTCTGGATCACATTTGCGGGTGTGTATTTTGTATTTTTCCCAATGCATTATATTGGTATAGCAGGTTTCCCACGTCGTTATTATCAGTGGTCCGGTTTTGATACATTCAGTTCATATGCTGATTTAAATGCTATAATTACAATAGCAGCCATTCTTACCTTCCTGGCTCAGGGTATTTTTATTTTTAACTTTGTATATTCAATTTTTAAAGGTAAAAAAGCTACTGAGAATCCATGGAAATCAAATACCCTTGAATGGACTACTCCAGTTGAGCCAATTCACGGTAACTGGCCGGGAGAGATTCCAACTGTTTACAGATGGCCATATGATTATTCTAAACCAGGGGCCTCTGATGATTTTATTCCTCAAAATGTTCCTTTTTCAGCTACTCCGGAGTCAAACCTTCCAGAGGAAACTGAGCTGATCAAATCTGAAAAGGAAATTGAAGGTATCAAGTTTGATACATCTATTCATGATTAAAAATTTGTAAAATCAATGTACAATGGGTAAAACGCCCATTGTACTTTTTTGATATGACCAATTTGTTTAGAAGGTTTGGTCTTTTGACAGTAATAACTGTAATAGGTCTGATATTCGTTGGTGGATTTGTGAGAGCTTCAGGATCAGGTATGGGTTGTCCGGACTGGCCCAAATGTTTCGGAATGTGGATACCTCCAACTTCGATAGATCAGTTGCCTGTAAATTATGCTGAGATTTATGGTGAAAAGCTTAAGGGTGAAATAGTTTTTAACCCTACAAAGACTTGGATAGAATACATTAACAGGTTGTTTGGAGTTTTGACAGGAATATTCATTATTATTTCAGTCTTTTTTTCCTACAAAGCATATGTTAAGACAAAGCCATTGATTTTTTATCTTAGCTTTCTTGCTTTAATATTAGTGTTATTGGAAGGATGGCTTGGTGCCAAGGTAGTTTCATCTGAATTACACCCCACCATGATTACAGTTCATATGTTGCTGTCTCTTTTGATTCTAGGGTTACTTTTATTTGCAGTTTTATACTCATACCGTGCTGAAGGGTACCTAAAGGATCTGAAAGGTAATAGGGGTCTTACATTTTTAATTGGAATTGGAATTGTTTTAACTGTTGGACAAATAATTTTCGGAACACAAATTAGGGAAGGAATTGATATAGCTCAAAAGAGCTTGGGTGAAGTAGGGAGAGAGCAATGGGTTGATACGGTGATTGGAAAGGTTTGGTTTCATTCTGGATTGGGATTTTCAATATTATTGGTTCAGATTTTATTGTTTTTAAGAATAAATAAAAGTTCAAACCAGTTTTCAAGGAAGATAACGATTAGTACATTATTATCGGTTTTGTTAATTATTTTTTCAGGAATGTTATTGACGTTTGCTGGTTTTCCGGCACTTATTCAGCCATTTCATTTGACACTTTCAGTGGTCATTATTAGTTTACAGTTTGTTAGTTTATTCCTTTTTAACGTAAAAAACAATTGATGGAGTCGCAATCATATAGTATTGCTAATAATAAATTTAAAGCTGTGTTTGAGCTCACCAAGTTCAGGCTAAGTAGTACTGTTGTCTTCTCAAGCTGTTTTGGTTACAGTTTAGCATCAAATCAGACCGACTGGCTTAAAATGATTTTGTTCGCTATCGGAGCTTTTTTAGTTACAGCATCAGCAAATATCATCAATCAAATTAAGGAAATCGAGTTAGATAAACTTATGACCAGGACCTTGAACAGGCCTCTTCCCAACGCCCGCATAAGTATCACTGAAGCCATTCTGCTTTCGTTTGTATTTGGCATTTCCGGATTAATGATCATAGTTTTTGGTTTCAATGTTAAAGCCGGATTACTCGCATTGGCATCCTTGATGCTTTATGGCTTTATATATACACCTTTAAAACGTGTAGGGCCAGTAGCTGTAGCTGTTGGTGCTTTACCTGGTGCATTTCCTCCAATGATTGGTTGGGTAGCATCCTCAGGTTCTTTTGGTTTGGAACCTGGCATATTGTTCGCTATTCAGTTTTTCTGGCAATTTCCGCATTTTTGGGCGATAGCCTGGGTTCTTGATGAAGATTACAAAAAAGCCGGATTTAAGCTATTACCTTCGAAAGGAGGTCAGGATTTAAATTCAGCTATTCAAATTACCATTTATACTTTATTTCTTTTGCCACTTTGCTGGGTTCCTTATTATTTAGGCATGACAGGAATAAATTCAGCTGTGGTGGCCATGATTTGCGGAATATTTTTTACTGCCCAGACTTTACATCTTATGAGAGAAAGAAGTAAAAAAGCGGCTACCAGACTTATGTTTGGATCTTTTTTGTATTTACCAATCGTGCAAATTGCTTATTTAATGGATAAAATATGAAAGAATTAACTTTACAAGAGCCAAAACCAATTTTGACGGTAAACAAGTGGAAGTTTATCATCTGGCTTTTTATTGTAACTATTATAATGTTTTTTGCGGCATTTACCAGTGCATATTTGGTAAGAAGGGCTGAAGGCAACTGGACTGATTTTCAGATTCCTGTTATTTTTTGGTATAGTACTGCCGTGTTAGTGGTTAGTAGTGTGTTTATGCATCTATCCTATTTAGCTGCCAAAAAGGATGAATTCCTAAAATTAAGAACTTTCATAAGCCTTACTTTCGGTTTTGGTCTCTTATTTTTGGTGATGCAGTATCTGGGATGGCTGGATTTGCAATCTCAGGGGATATTTTTAAAAGGAAATCCATCAGGCTCATTTTATTATGTGCTTACCGGATTGCATGGATTTCACCTTGTTACGGGTTTAGTGGTTTTGCTGTATGCATTTCTTGCGGCTCGGAAAATGGCAGTACATTCAAAAAATATGACTCAGATAGAGGTATGTGCTACTTACTGGCATTTCCTTGATATTCTTTGGGTCTATTTGTTTTTGTTTTTATTATTTTTCAGATAAAATTTGTTTTTCGAAATATTATTTTGGGTTTTTCCCAAATCATTTTTTTTATATTTGTCCTAAATCTTAAATAATTGTTTTTATGGCAGTTGCTAAAACTTCTTTAAACCCTGAACATTTAACCTGGAAAGGAGGAACCCAACCTTTGAAAGTGGGTTATGGAAAAATCATGATGTGGATATTTTTGTTATCCGATACATTTACTTTTTCTGCCTTATTGATTTCCTATGGATTGATCAGATTTGGTTCACCGAGTTTCAAGGATGTTGTTCCGGAAATGACTCATAAGACATTCGAATTGTCATATAAATACTGGCCGGTACCTGAGAAAGTATTCGAATCAGTGCCGTTTTTGCATGGCGTATCTCTGCCTTTGGTTTTTGTGGGTATTATGACCTTTATTTTGATTTTTAGTTCTGTAACCATGGTTTTGGCTGTAGAAGCCGGTCATAGAAGAGATAAAGCCGATGTTGAAAAATGGATGCTTTGGACCATATTAGGTGGCTTAACTTTCCTTGGGTCACAGGCTTGGGAATGGTCGCACTTTATTCATGGTACAGAACATGGTCTGGTTTTGGCAGACGGATCTAAAGTCTTTGGGGCCAATCTGGCAGTAAATGAGTATGGCCCGGTACCCTTTGCGGATTTGTTCTTTTTTATTACCGGTTTCCATGGTACGCACGTGTTATCAGGTGTGATTTTGAATATTATTATTTTTTATAATACCGCCAATGGTGTTTATGAAAAAAGAGGACATTACGAGATGGTTGAGAAAGTTGGTCTTTACTGGCACTTTGTTGATTTGGTGTGGGTATTTGTATTTACATTCTTTTATTTGGTTTAAAATTTTAAAATAAGATATAAAAATGGAAAGTCATAGCATAAACGGAGAAAGACAAAAACCTCAAACCAAAGCTCTTTGGAAGGTGTTTTGGATATTGTTGGTAATTACAGCTTTTGAATTTGGTGTTGCATTCGGCCTGGACGCTGATACTTTTAAATGGACTAAAATCCTGATTTTCATTATCATGACAATAGTGAAGGCTTATTACATTGTAGGTACCTTCATGCACTTGAAAGATGAGGTAAAAACCATGATTTGGTCTATTATTTTGCCAGCCCTTTTTGTGGTTTGGCTACTGGTTGCATTAATTATCGAAGGTGGATACATTGGATTAGTTAGAGGCTGATGTCAAAGCAAAATTTTAAAGTCGGAATACTCCTGATAACTTTGGGTATTCCGGCTTTTGTTTTTCTGTTTCTTAAGTTTTTTGGAAAGAATAAATTTGACTTACCTTATTATTTCCCTAAACTGAATGAAAGTGGCGAAGTAATGATTTCTGATGGGGATACGGTTTTTAGCCAGATTCCACGGTTTGTATTGTTAAATCAGGATAGCCTGCAATACGAATCAGTAAAAGATACATCCCAGATAAAAGTTGTCAATTTCTTTTTTAGCCGGTGTGGCACTATTTGCCCAGTTACCAATAAAAATATCAACCGTCTTTCAGAAAGATTCAGGGACAAATCTGTAAAGTTTATTTCTATATCAGTAGATCCAAAATTTGACCGACCATGGATATTACAAAAATATAAGAATACTTTTTTATACAGAAATAAGAATTGGGAGTTACTTACCGGTGATAAGAAATATATTTATGAGCTTGCAATCAAGGACTTTAAGTTGCCTGTATCCGATGCTTCAGAATATGACCCAAATATTAAAGATACAGACGAAACCTTTATACACTCAGAGAAGTTTTTATTATTAGACAACAAAGGCTTTGTTAGGGGAATTTATGACGGTACCAATGAACCAGATGTAGAAAGGCTCTCTGTCGAGATAAAAGTTTTATTAACTCAGAATTAAGATTTTGTGGAAAAGAAAAAAGATTCATTATTAGTAATTAATATTATTTCTGTTGCCGTTCCTGTAGTTGTAGCAGTATTGCTTGGTATTAGGTCTAAGTTAGATTTAGGAGAATGGACAAGGCATTTGCCATTTTTAAATGCCATAATTAATTCATTAACTGCTATTTTTTTGCTCGTGGGGCTTTATTTTATTAAAAATGGCAATATTGCCCTACATAAATTATTCCTTTCGTTAGGGTTTGCGTTTGGTGGTTTATTTTTGGTGTTTTATGTATTGTATCACATCAGCAACCCTTCTACCTCGTTTGGAGGTGAGGGTTTTATCAGATATTTGTATTATTTTGTCTTAATTTCACATATTGTGTCATCACTGGTAGTATTGCCGTTTGTTCTGAGGGCATATTATTTTGGATGGTTCAGGATGGACACAAGCCATAAAAAGATTGTAAAAATTGCTTTCCCAATCTGGTTATACGTATCCGTGACTGGGGTAATAGCCTACTTGATGATTTCGCCTTATTATATTTTTTAAACTCATAAAAAGAGCACTTATTTTTAAATGAAAAAGCTGATTGCTACGGGAGTTTTACTTTTAATGCAGGTGGCTACGTATGCCCAATGTGCCATGTGCCGTGCCACTGTTGAGAGTAATCTTAGTGAAGGAAGGGGAGTGATAGGCACCGGATTGAATTTTGGTATCCTTTATCTATTGGTAATTCCTTATTTATCCGTTGGTGCACTTATTTTTTTATGGTTTAAATACGGGAAAAAAGAGCTGAAAGAAAGGCTGGAATCTGAAGCCAGACTTAAGGAGGTTTTGGGGAAGTAGTAAAATCTAAATTCTCATTTAGATTTGGTTAATAAACTTTTTGGGAAGAAAATATAAGCAATCCTGGGATAAAAATTTCAAGGATAATAAAAACAAAAAAGCGACCGTTGGGCCGCTTTCTTTGTTTAATATCAATATAACTTATTTCAAAAGGAATTCAGTTCTTGAACCTGATTTTACACCGTTAGGAGTAGTGTAGAAGCTGTTTGGATCTTCATCGCCAAATCCATTGTATGTCATTCTGGATTTAGAAATACATTTTTTCTTCATAAAATAAGAATAAATCGCACAGGCTCTGAGTTTAGCCAACCTAACATTTTGAGCATCGCTGCCTCCATCGTTGTAGGTATTTATAGTAAGTTGAGCATCTTTGCATCTACCTAAAACATCACATACCTGCTGCAAGGCCTTATATGATGTAGGTTTGATTTTGTTGGTACCAGGATAAAACTCAATACTTTGTGATGCGAAGCTTAATTTACTTAATTCATCACTGGTAATCACACAGCCGCTTGAGGATTTAAAACCTCTCATTGGAGCCAAACCATTTACATAACCCTCAGGACATCCTCCGTTGCTCATTAGTCCGGCTACCGAAGGACATTTGTCTTTATTGTCAGGAACACCGTCTCCGTCAGAATCAGGACAACCATTAGCCGAAGCCAAACCTTTTACGTTCAGACAGTCATCGTTGGCGTCTGCAACACCATCACCATCGGTATCAGGACAACCATTTAGTGATGAAGGGCCTGCAATATTTGGACAGGCATCATCCTGATCGGCGATACCATCACCGTCTGTATCAGGACAACCTTTTAGTTCTTTGATACCAGCTACATCAGGACATGAATCGTCTTTGTCGGCTACACCGTCGTGATCTCTGTCAGGACAGCCATTTAATAAAGCACTTCCCACCAAAGTAGGACAAGCATCGTTTTTATCAGCAATTCCGTCTCCATCAGAGTCTGGACAACCTTTCAGACCGATAGGCCCCACCACTGTTGGACATTCGTCATCTTTATCCGGAACTCCATCGCCATCAGTATCAGGACAACCCTGGAACTTAGGCAAACCCGCTTCGTTGGCACAAACATCACATTTGTCAACTACACCATCTTTGTCGGTATCTTTATCTCCGAATCTGTAAGAACCTAATACATTGGCAAGAAAATACCCGTCTTTTCGACCGGAATTACCTGCAAGACTCAGTCCGTCGAGATAGTCCGAAGTCGAAAATCTATATCCCGCTTCAGCTCCCAGTGTGACTCTCCGTGAAGCATTGTATTTTACACCAAGACCAACCGGAATAACCGCAGCAATCCGATTGCCAAATTTATCCATTTTTGCCACATCAGCTGCCAAATCGGTAGGCCTAACCGGAAAACTGGCACCGGCCTCCTGATAGACTGTAGGATTGCTGTAGGTAGCACCAACTCCCGCGAATAAATAAGGTGACAAGGTTTTTTTCATAAACCCGTCACAAGTAAATCTCCTTTCTCTAAGTGGATAATATTCACCCAATACGGCAGCTTCGACAAAAGGAGTAGAAGAGAAATTTAATCTTCTGTAATCCCACAATTTATCAGGGTTGTCCATATCTCGTCCAGCGAGTTTACCAACTAAAACCTGTGGTCTTATGGCGAAGAAATCACTGATGTGTTTTCTGAGGAACAAACCTCCCATAAGGTTATTTTGTGAGGCGTATGGCTTACTACAGTGCATATCACCAAAATATTGGTTTACACCTGCAAGTGCACCTATTTCCCATGGAAAAGGCTTACATACTGAACAGGAATCTTGTGCTTTGGTTGAAATGGATCCAAAGGCAAAGAAGGTTAAGGAAATCAGTACTAACTTCTTCATCATTTTTTAATAATTATTACTTGACAAACTACGGTTTTTAAAGCGTAATTAACTGTTTTTTGCACGTTATAGAGACAAAAATATGCTTTTTAGATTTAAATTAAAACTATTTAAGCGAAATTTAATATCGTACTACAATTTTTTGGCCAAATCTAACAAAAATGAATAATTCAGGGCTGTGTCTTTTAAAGCAGTAAAACGGCCTGAAGCTCCACCATGCCCTGCACTCATATTGGTATGTAAAATGAGAATGTTTTGATCAGTTTTATAAGCTCTTAGTTTAGCCACCCATTTTGCTGGCTCCCAATATTGTACTTGACTGTCATGAAGTCCTGCCGTCACTAAAAGATTGGGATATTTTTTTCTTTGTACCTGATCATAAGGCGAATAAGAAAGCATGTAATTGTAAGATTTTTTGTTTTTAGGATTTCCCCATTCTTCAAATTCTCCTGTAGTAAGCGGGATTGACTCATCAAGCATTGTAGTTACCACGTCCACAAAAGGCACTGCGGCCACGACACCTTTGTAAAGTTCAGGTGCCTGATTTATGATTGCTCCCATCAGTAGGCCTCCTGCACTTCCGCCCATTGCAAAAAGTCTGTCAGAAGCAGTGTATTTTTTTTCAATCAAACCCCTTGAGCAATCTACAAAATCATTAAAAGTGTTTATTTTCTTAAACATTTTACCATCCTCGTACCATTTCCGGCCCATTTCCTGGCCACCTCTGATATGGGTAATTGCATAAACAAATCCACGATCAAGTAAACTCAGTCTCGTTGAACTAAAAGAGGCATCAGTTGAATAACCATAAGAGCCATAAGAATATTGAAGAAGTGGTGCAGAGCCATCTATTTTGGTATTTTTATGGTAAACCAGCGAAACCGGGATGTTTACTCCATCTCTAGATTTGATGTAAAATCTTTCTGATTTGTAATTTTTTTTATCAAATCCTCCCAAAATTTCCTGTTCTTTCCTAAGATATTTGGTTTTGGAAGTCATATCGTAGTCGAAAGTTGAACCCGGAGTGGTGAGCGAATTATAACCAAATCGCAGCAAATTCGTATTGAAATCAGGATTTGTACCTATATAGGCATCATAGGCAGGTTCGCCAAAATCAACATAATGTTCCTGGTTGTTGGTTTGATCAATAATTCGAAGTTTAATAAGGCCCTCATTTCTTTCCTGAATAACCAGATGGTTTTTAAAAACTTCAATTCCTTCCAACAGAACATCATTCCTATGAGCAATTTTTTCTTTCCAAAGTTTGATATTGGAAGCATTTTTCTCTTCTACTTCAACCAACTTAAAATTGATAGCATTTCCAGAATTGGTTTTGACAAAAAACTTATCTTGATAGTGTTCGACATAATATTCATGACCATTTTTTCGGGCTAAAAAGGTTTTAAACTCACCCAGAGGGTTGGATGCCTCAAGAAGTTGATATTCAGTAGCTACGCCATTTTGCTCAGATACAATGGCGATATATTTTTTAGATTTCATTCTATACAAACCTGTATAATACTGGTTGTCTTTTTCCTCGAAAACCAGTTGGTCGGAGGAGGGGTCTGTCCCTAAAATATGTCTGAAAATTTTATTCCCCAACAGGGTTTGCTGGTCCCTTACGATATAAAAAATCGTCTTATTATCAGCGGCCCATGCATAGCTACCCCCTTCAGTATTTTTGATGGTTTCGGGGTAAAGCTCTCCGGTTTTGAGATTTTTAAAAACAAGGTCATAGTTACGTCGGCTGACAGTATCTGTTCCATAGGCCATAATTTCTTCATTATCTGATATTTCAAAACCTCCTATTTGAAAATACGCTTTATCTTTTCCCAATTGATTACCATCAAGAATCACCTCTTCTACGGCATCAAGATTATCTTTTTTACGGCAATAAACCGGGTATTCACCTCCTTCGACAAATTTTGAATAGTAGTAAAAAGATCCATCTTTGTATGGCACCGACTCATCTTTTTCTTTAATTCGGGCTTTCATTTCCTCAAATAATGCCTCTCTTTGAGCAGCTATTGGTTTCATTACAGCTTCCAGATATTCGTTTTCGGCATTTAAATATTTTAAAACTTCAGGGTCTTCCCGCTGATTTAACCAATAGTAATTGTCGGTACGGGTATGATTATGCATGGTAATGTCATGAGGTCTTTTTTCGGCAGATGGTGCCAAAATACCCTTATTGGAAATTTTTTGAGCCATTGAAAGATTAATTACATTTAAAAACAAAAGTACCAGATTAATTTTTTTCATTTAGTATAGAGCTTTTTAGTTTTGGACAAAAAAAATCAAAAGATTATTTATTTTCTTAATTTAATATTGAATATTTACTAAATAAATGAAATAACTCCCATCAAACCCTCGAAATGAGTAAAATTAGATTTTTAATAGTTGCTTTAGTGTTAATAATGACGGCATTTTCTCCTGAAAAAGATGAAATGCTGAGTGTTTTTTTTAAAATCAATAAAGATGTATTGGAAAACGGCCGTTCATACGAAACACTAAGAGATGCCACCAATACGATTGGGCATAGATTGACGGGAAGTACAAATGGAAAGAAGGCAGAGGAGTTCGCTTTTCAACTTTTTAAAAAATATGGCTTTAACAATACGAAATACATGCCTTTCGTGGTAGAATCCTGGGCCAGAGATACAGTAAGCCTTTCCCTTGTGCCTGAAGAAAGCGATAATTTTGTGGATTTTGATGTGGTAGCTCTGGCACATTCACCGGTGTCTTCTCATGTTACTGCCAAGATTGTGGACTGTGGCGATGGCCTGGAGCCTGATTTTGAAAAGGTTAAAGACGAAATAAAAGGGAAAGTTGCTCTGCTCAATATCAATATTCAGAAAGAAGAAAATAAAGGTCAAAAAAACCTTCACAGATCTGAAAAAACTGCTTTGGCAATTAAATACGGGGCAGTGGGTGTGATTATTGCCAATGCTGTAGATGGAGAGGTTTTGTTAACAGGAACAGCATCTGTTACAGGAGAGTTGATTCCGATTCCCGCAGTTTGTGTATCGAAGGAATCAGGAAAGGTTATGAGAAGGTGGATAAAAGACGAACAAAATATTCTGGCTGTGATCGACATGCGGAATTTTAGTCGCCCAATCAATGCCAGGAATGTGGTTGCTACATTGCCGGGAACTTCTAAAAAACTGAAAAATGAAAAAATAGTCATTGGCGGTCATCTGGACTCATGGGATCTGGCCACTGGTGCCATGGATAACGGTATTGGGTCTTTTACGGTTTTAGACATAGCCCGTGTTTTTAAATCGCTGAATCTTAAAACCAAACGCTCGATTGAGTTTGTGATGTTTATGGGAGAAGAGCAGGGACTTTTGGGTTCAAAAGCTATGGCGAAGAAATATGCCGAGACAGGAGAAATCAAGAATGTAAAATTGATGATGAATCTTGACATGGTCAATAACGCTATGGGTTTCAATGCCTCTGGCAATGATGAGCTGAAAGCCAAAATGGATGAACTCGGTGCTCTGATTCAGAAAGTAGATGCTAACTATAAAAATATGAACCATAATCGGGCAGGCCTGCACAGTGACCACCAGCCATTTATGCTTAAAGGAGTGCCTGTTTGTAATCCTTCAGGCAGCTTCCCTGTGAAAGCCTACGGCTGTTACCATGCCAATTGCGATAGGATAGACCTGATTGATAAAGACCAAATTAACAACAACGTAAGGTTTACAGCTATGATGCTGTATGCATTGGCCAATATGGACGAGTTGCCGGCTAAGTTTAGGTCAAGTGAGGAAACCAGAGATTTTCTGATCAAACAAGACCTGAAAAAAGAGTTGGTGATTGGGAAAGACTGGCATTGGGAAGAGTAATAATTTTTTTGAATTGATATGTTATCCACTACAAATGGTGCCGCAGTATATGGGGTAAGTGCCACGCTCATCACTGTAGAAGTGAGTGTTTTGAAAGGCGGTTTTGGTCTTAGTGTGGTAGGTCTGCCTGATAATGCCGTAAGAGAAAGTCTGCAAAGGATTGATGCTGCCCTGAAAAACGGCGGTTATGAGGTTTCACGTTACAAAACAATTGTGAATCTGGCCCCGGCGGATATCAGGAAGGAGGGGTCGGCTTATGATCTACCCATCGCGATTTGTCTGCTTTCATCGGGAGGAAACCTGATTTACGAAAAAGAAATCAACGAATATGTGATTTTGGGAGAGTTGGCTCTGGACGGAAAACTCAGACCTATCAAAGGAGTATTACCCATTGCGATTGAGGCACGGGCTAATAAGCTGAAAGGTTTTATCTTGCCTAAAGAAAATGCCATGGAGGCATCTATCGTTAATAATCTGGATGTGATTGGCGTCGAAACGCTACAGGAAGCAGTTGGATTTTTGACCGGTGAGATTGACATCAAACCTTTGGTCACCGATACCCGCGACATATTTTATCACACGCTCAACGAATACGAAGCCGATTTTTCGCATGTGCAAGGCCAGGAAAATATAAAACGGGCTCTGGAAATTGCGGCTGCAGGCGGGCACAATGCCATCATGATTGGGCCTCCAGGTGCCGGGAAAACGATGCTAGCCAAACGGCTACCGTCTATTTTACCACCTTTGACACTTTCAGAGGCCCTCGAAACCACGAAGATACATTCGGTGGCCGGAAAACTTGATTCTAATTCTTCCTTGATTGCCCGAAGGCCATTTCGTAATCCTCATCATACCATTTCGGATGCGGCATTGGTGGGTGGAGGTAGTTTTCCGCAACCAGGGGAGATATCTCTGGCACATAATGGAGTGCTTTTCCTTGATGAATTGCCCGAATTTAAACGCACTGTGCTGGAAGTAATGCGGCAACCACTGGAAGAGCGGAAAGTAGTGATTTCCAGAACGCGGTTGGCCGTGGAGTTTCCAAGTAGTTTTATGTTGATAGCGAGTATGAACCCCTGAGGTTGTGTTCCCTTTTTACTTCATTTGGTTGTAAGAGGGGTGCGGGGAGATATGATAAAGCTATATCAATAGTATCAACATCAATAGTAATTTTGTCGGTGATGGATTCAACAATTGTTCGTTTTTCAGCGTATGGCAAATGATTCCAATTGTTGTACAATTGAACAGCATCTTGAAGAATTGTATCTGATGAAATAAATTGGATTTTCAGAAAATCAATCTCGGCTTCTAACTCTGGAATTTGTTGTTCTAATTGGCGTAATTGTATTTGACTTGGTGAATAGAATCTTGCAAATTCTTCCTTTGAAATCTCACCATCTAATCGGAGATTCATCTGTATTTCTGTCCTTTTTAAGAGCTTTTCATATTCATTTTTTACTGTTTTTAACAATTGCTCTTTTTCATTTAAAATACTGTTTGATTTTAAAGAAATAGTTTCTAAATCTGTATCAGTAAGTAAAAATGATTTTAATTGTTCATGAAATATTTCATCTAAATCAGAGACAGCAATTTTTCTTTTACATTGATTGCATTTATAAACTGGATTTTGAGTATAAACGTACATTTTTGTACCACATGAGCAATAGACTATAATGGTCCCCAAAATTTAGACAGGTACGATAATTGAAATCACCTTTTAAATTTAGGAACATGAGCAAGCAAAACAAACGACGAAATTTTGATGGCAACTTTAAAGCCAAGGTTGCCCTGGAGGC
>JAIUOF010000009.1 GCA_020161355.1 Bacteroidota bacterium
GCCTCCAGGGCAACCTTGGCTTTAAAGTTGCCATCAAAATTTCGTCGTTTGTTTTGCTTGCTCATGTTCCTAAATTTAAAAGGTGATTTCAATTATCGTACCTGTCTAAATTTTGGGGACCATTATAAACAAAGCCAGTTTGTTTAGCCCAAACAAGCAATTGGAGGTGATTTGTGACTTGAAATCAAATAGTTACTCTGTTAAATTTAAAGGAGAAACTGTCTTGAAAAATTCTCAGCTTGGATTAACAAGAGAAGACGGTGATTTTACAAAAAACCTCAGGACAGTAAAAGTATCCGCTCCCGCTTTGGTAACTGACAATTACATGATGGTCAATGCCAAAAAAAGCAAAATTTCTTATCAGGCAAATGAAAGTATCTGGGAAACAATAAATGCAGATGGCAAAAAAATGAACATTGTGTTCCGGATTTCAAACGATGGCGTGGCTTTTAGATATATTTTTCCCGAAAAATCAACCGACATAAAGAAAATCTCTTCTGAAAACACCAGTTTCCACTTCCCTCTTGAAACCCGAGCATGGCTACAGCCAAAAGCGGAAGCTCAATCGGGATGGGAGCATAGTAACCCATCTTATGAGGCTCATTATGAACTGGATATCCCTGTAGGAAAAGCTTCTCCGGGTCCAAATGGGTGGATTTATCCCGCACTTTTTAAAACGTCAAATGCTTGGGTGGCAATTACTGAAGCCGATCTTGGAGAAAGCTATTGCGGTACCGCTTTACAACAATATTCCCCGGATGGAGAGTATAAAATCAATTTTCCTCAGCCTGCAGAAGTATTTACCGATGGGGTACCAACGCTCAATCCGGAATCTACCCTTCCCTGGAAAACGCCCTGGAGGATTCTGGCAATCGGTGAATTAAAAACCGTGATGGAATCAACCCTGGGTACTGATTTGGCTCAACCTGCCATAAAAATGGATCCTGCATTTATCAAGCCGGGGAAATCTTCCTGGAGCTGGATTTTGAAAAAAGATGACTCAACGGTTTTCAGTGTTCAGAAAAAATATGTCGATTTTGCCTCTGATATGAAATGGCAATATTGTTTGCTGGACGCTACCTGGGACAAACTCATGGGATATGATTCAGTAAAAATTCTTGCTGATTATGCCAAAACCAAAAACGTGGGTTTAATACTTTGGTACAATTCGTCAGGAAGCTGGAATACAGTAACTTACACTCCTAAAAGTAAACTACTAACTCATGAAAGCAGAGTGGCCGAGTTTGCAAAATTAAAAGCTATGGGTATCAAAGGCCTAAAAATTGACTTTTTTGGTGGAGATGGTCAGTCTTTTATAAAATATTATCGTGATATCCTGAAAGATGCGGCAGACTATGGTCTCCTCATCAATTTCCATGGTGCCACCCTTCCCCGTGGTTTACAGCGTACATTCCCCAATTTCATGACCGCCGAGGCCATTTTTGGGTATGAAATGATTACTTTTTCACAACATTCTGCCAATAAAGAAGCCGAGCATTCTACTATGGCCGCCATGGTCAGAAACTTATATGATCCAATGGACTTTACGCCAATGAATCTTTATAAAATTCCCAGAATTAAGCGAAAAACTACTTCGGCATTTGAATTGGCTACTTCGGTTTGCTTCTTATCCGGAATCCAGCATTATGCCGAAAGTCCTGATGGAATGAAGCATGTGCCCGAAGAAGTGAAAAATTTCCTCAGGAAGCTTCCCAATCACTGGGACGATGTGAAATTTATTGACGGCTATCCTGGAAAACTTTATGTTGTAGCCCGTAAATCAGGAAATAAATGGTATTTGGCTGGAATCAATGGGGAAAATACCGAAAAAGAACTGAGTCTGAATCTGGGATTTTTGAAAGGTAAAACCGGAAAACTCATTGCCAACGGAAAGCCTTCAGGGGAAGAGCCTTCATTCAGTTTTTCAAATATCTCCATTCCGGCAAATGGAAATATTAAAATTAAATTAGCCGGAAATGATGGATTTATAATTGAATTCTAAAAATCATATTCAACCATGAAGAAAAGATCAATATTTAGCTTTTTAATGACTGCTATTGCTGTCAGTTTATCCGCCCAAAACCCCATCGTCAGAGATCAGTTTACCGCTGACCCCACTGCCAGAGTTTTTGGAGACAAAATTTACGTGTACCCTTCTCACGATGTTCTTGCAACTGAAAAACGAGGAAGATTGGGTTGGTTTTGTATGGAAGATTATCATGTATTTTCCTCGGAAAATCTCACAGACTGGAAAGACCATGGGGTAATAGTCACCCAGAACAAAGTGCCCTGGGTACGTCCCGACAGCTATAGCATGTGGGCACCTGACTGTATCGAGCGTAACGGAAAATATTATTTTTATTTCCCTTCTGCTCCACGTGATACGGTAAAATATGGCAGAGGTTTTGGGATTGGCGTAGCCATTGCTGATTCTCCTACCGGCCCTTTCGTTCCCGAAGAAAATCCTATTGCAAAAGTCAGAGGCATTGACCCCAGTGTTATGATTGCCAAAGATGGACAGGCCTATATTTATTGGTCGGCAGGCAATATTTATGGTGCCAAACTCAAAGAAAACATGGTCGAATTGGATTCTGATGTTAAGATTTTGGGTGATTTACCTAAAAAAGGACTGAAAGAAGGTCCGTTTGTTTTTGAAAGAAACGGCATGTATTACCTTACTTTCCCCCATGTAGAAAACACCATCGAGCGACTTGAATATGCTATGAGTGACAATCCTCTGGGACCGTTCAAAATGGCAGGCGTGATTATGGATGAATCGCCCACCGGATGCTGGACTAACCACCAATCAATTGTTCAGTTTAAGGGACAATGGCTGCTTTTTTATCATCACAATGATTTATCGCCCGCTTTTGACAAAGCTCGTTCTATCAGAGCCGATTCATTGTTTTTCAATCCTGACGGAACAATCCAAAAAGTGATTCCTACCTTGAGAGGTGTAGGCTTAACTGATGCGAATTCGGAAATCCAAATCGACAGATTTAGTCAGATTAGTACTGAAAATACCTCAATTGCTTTTCTTGATACCACCAATAAATTTATGGGCTGGAAAACCATTTTTTCGGGTCAAAATTCCTGGATTCGGTATAATTCGGTTTCTTTTACAAAAAAACCAAAATATTTGATTATTAAATACTTGTCTGATAAAAATACTCAGGTTTCGGTAGAAGTATTTAATGGTAAAAATAAAACCGTAATCAGTAAATCCCTTCCAGCATCTGGAGATTGGAATGTGGTGAAAATTGAGGCCAAAGGTAAGTTAAGTGGTAAAAATGATATCATAGTGAAGTCAAATTCGGATTCGAAATTTGAAGTCGATTGGATAAAATTTGAATAATTTAAGATTTATCATTTAAGAAAATAAACAAAAAATGGCCGGAAGATTTCTGAAACTTATTGCAATTAAGGCATTTACAATGAGTGCAATCTATGCTCAGGTTGTGAATATTAATGTTAATGCTGAAAAACCAATTGGAGATATGAAACCCTTCTGGGCATTTTTTGGGTATGATGAACCTAATTATACGACACGGGAAAACGGCAAAAAATTGCTAAAAGAATTACAGCAACTCAGTCCTGTTCCGGTTTATGTAAGAGCTCACAATTTACTGACCAGCAAAGGAAACAGCCCGGGCCCAGACCTGAAATGGGGATTTACCGACGCCTATAAAGAAGATGCCAATGGTCGGCCTGTTTATAACTGGAAAACGGTAGATTCTATCGTGGACACCTATGTAAACCTGGGAATGAAGCCTCTCATGGAAATCGGGTTTATGCCCAAAGACCTTTCTTCAAAACCTGAACCCTACGAGCACTATTGGAATAAAGGTGGGGAACTCTGGACAGGATGGACCGCTCCCCCAAAAGATTACGACAAATGGAGAGACCTGGTGTATCAATGGGTTAAACATTCGGTTGAAAGATATGGGCAAAAGGAAGTGCAAAGCTGGCTTTGGGAAGTATGGAATGAACCCGACATCCCCTATTGGTCGGGTACTTTTGAAGAATATTGCAAATTATATGATTTTGCAGCGGACGGCCTAAAAAAAGCATGTCCGGAATGCTCCATTGGAGGCCCACATACCACCAGCCCAAGAAACGAAAAAGGTTATAAATATCTTACCGGTTTTATAGAGCATTGCCTCAAAGGCAAAAATTATGCAACAGGAAAGATCGGAACACCCCTTCAATACATCGGGTTTCATGCAAAAGGTGCCCCTGAACTGTTAAATGGGAAAGTCACCATGAACATGGGTGCTCAACTCAAAGATATTAAGAGTGGTTTTGAAGCGATAAATTCCTATCCTGAACTCAAAAACATTCCGGTTATCATTGGAGAATGTGACCCTGAAGGTTGTGCGGCTTGCTCAGAAAAACGTGAACCCAAATATGCCTACCGAAATGGTACTATGTATTCCAGCTATACCGCTGCATCTTTTGCAAGAATTTACGAATTGATGGATCAACAAAATATAAACCTCAAAGGTGCAGTAAGCTGGTCGTTTGAATTCGAGGATCAGGAATGGTTTGCGGGATACAGAGATCTGGCCACCAATGGAGTAGACAAACCCGTATTAAATGTGTTCAGAATGCTGGGAATGATGCAAGGGAATCGGATTTTAGTCAATACTGAAAATGGAATTAATGCAAATCATATCATTGAAAACGGGGTTAGAAATCAAAACGATGTAAATGCATTGGCTTCGAAGGAAGGTAATTCAGTCTGGATATTGGTTTGGAATTATCATGATCTCAATGAGTTGGGAATCAGCCATTCTGTAAATCTCAAAATTAATGGATTAAAAAATGAAAAAACACTTGTCCACCATTATAGAATAGACGAGAATCACAGCAATTCCTTCGAAAAATGGAAAGCAATAGGACGCCCGCAAACTGTTACCCAGGAACAATTTAAAGAACTGGAAAAATCTGGGCAATTAGCGTTATTAAGTTCTCCCGAATGGAAAAACATTAAAAATAATACGACAAATATAAATTTTGAATTGCCTCAACAAGGCGTTTCATTAATTCAGTTAACCTGGTAATTTTTTAAAATTATGAAAAGAAATTTATTGGTATTCGGACTGTTTTTTTTAACAATCCAAACATTTGCTCAAAACAAAAATTTCCATATTTACCTGTGTATTGGGCAGTCAAATATGGAAGGGGCCGGTCGCATCCAGGCTCAGGATACTTTGGATATTGACAGTCGTTTCAAAATTTTGGAGGCTTTAGACTGCCCTGAGTTAGGAAGAGAAAAAGGCAAATGGTACACAGCCAAGCCACCTCTTTGCAGATGTAAAACCGGACTTTCGCCCGCCGATTATTTTGGCAGAACGATGCTGAAATCAATGAAAAAGAAACAATCATTGGGGCTGGTACATGTGGCTGTCGCTGGTAGTAAAATTGAGATCTTTGATAAAGAAAAATACAAAACCTATCTGGATACATCGGCAGCCGAACGCCCCTGGATGATAAAAATGGCGGATGCCTATGGTGGAAATCCTTATCAAAGATTGATAGAAATGGCCAAAATTGCTCAGAAAGAAGGGGTTATAAAGGGCATATTGCTGCATCAGGGAGAATCAAATACGGGAGATAAAACCTGGCCTGCAAAAGTTAAAAAAATATATGATGACTTACTGAATGATTTAAATCTTGCTCCGAACTCCATTCCATTGATTGCCGGCGAGGTGGTAAACGCCGACCAGGGGGGAAAATGTGCTGTCCATAATGAAATCATTGCGACACTTCCGCAATCGATTCCAAAGGCAATAATAGTTTCTTCAAAGGGAATTCCTGCTGTGCCTGATAAACTTCATTTTACCACTGAAGGAGTCAGGGAATTTGGGAAAAGATATGCGGAGGCATTGTTAGAATTTTCAAAAAAATAAAAAAAATGCAAAGCCAATGTTTGTGTCAGCCGTTGTTTGTGTCAGCCGTTGTTTGTGTCCCCACAAACAACATTACACAAGTTATTGAAAATCAATATTTTTATCAACCTTTAGTATGAAAAAAAATCTTATCCTATTCTTTACCCTTCTTTTGGGATTTTCTGCTATTTCGCAGGAAAAAATAATTCTTTATCCTAAAAGCATACCTAACTCCAAAACCACTGATAAAGTTGAGACATTTGACAGGGGAATGTACCGCAATGTCACCTCACCCACTCTGGAATACATAAAACCCGAAAAACCAAACGGAACAGCGGTTATTGTAATTGCAGGAGGAAGCTATGCTGTAATCGTTTACAATGGCGAAGGCTTGGGCACTGCAAAGAGTCTGGCTGAAAAAGGAATCTCAGTATTTGTTTTGAAATATCGATTACCTAGCGATGAAATCATGGATGACAAAAGAATCGGTCCATTGCAGGATGTACAGCAATCCATCAAATATTTACGGGAAAATGCCGAAAAATACGGAATCGACAAAAATAAAATCGGTGTGATGGGTTTTAGTGCAGGCGGGCATTTGGCGAGTACAGCAGCTACTCATTTTGAAAAATCCTATATTCCCAATTCCGAAAATACTAATCTGAGGCCTGATTTTCAAATTTTGGTTTATCCGGTAATCACCATGCAAGATGCACTCACACACGGAGGTTCTCGTGATGCATTAATTGGTAAAACGCCTTCGCAGGAAGACAAGGACTTATTTTCTAATGAATTACAGGTAAAAGCCAATACGCCAATCGCCTGGCTTACTCACGCTGCTGATGACAAAGTGGTGGATGTTGATAACAGCATTCAATATTTTGAAAAACTGCGAAAAAACAAAGTAGAAGTCGAAATGCACATTTATCCTAAAGGAGATCATGGATTTATTTTCCGTCACAAAGGCTGGACGGACCCACTTTTTGACTGGATGAAAAGAAATAACTTATTGTAAATATGATAATTATGAAAAAAATAAAAAACATTAAACTCTTTGTATTATTCCTTACTCCATTCTTAAGTTTTGCTCAAATCAGCGGACCGGTTAAAGTAAAACAAGGTTTGGTTCAGGGAAGTTTAGAAAATGGCCTGGCAGTTTTCAAAGGAATTCCTTTTGCAGCTCCGCCGGTAGGTGAATTGCGTTGGAAAGCCCCTCAACCTGCCCAAAGCTGGGAGGGCGTGAAAGAAACGACAAAATTTGCTCCTGTTCCTTTTCAGGGTGGAAACCCACCATCAGGTAAAAGTGAAGATTGTTTGTACCTCAACATTTGGTCACCGGCCAAATCTGCCAATGAAAATCTGCCTGTCTTGGTTTGGATTTATGGAGGTGGCTTTGCTTTTGGCTCTACTGCAGAGCCTGTCTCAAATGGTGAAAATTTGGCAAAAAAAGGCGTAATTTTAGTAAGTATAGCTTACCGTGTGGGGCAATTGGGCTTTTTAGCTCACCCCGAACTCAGTGCCGAAACCTCTCAGAAAACCTCCGGCAATTACGGACTTTTGGATATGATTGCAGGATTGAAATGGATACAAGAAAATATTAAACAATTTGGAGGAAACCCGAATAAAGTAACCATTTTTGGCGAATCAGCCGGGGGAATTGCCGTGAGTATGCTTTGTGCATCACCTTTGGCTAAAGGACTTTTTCACGGAGCAATTTCACAAAGTGGCGGTTCATTTGGGCCACACAGAACAACTACTTACCCGGGTGAAAACATGAAATTATTGTCTTTGGCAGAAAGCCAGGGTGTAGAATTTATGCAAAAGGCAGGAGCAAAATCACTTGCCGAAATGAGAGCAATTCCAGCCGAAAAACTCCCGGGCGGATTTGGGCAACCAGGCGGCTGGCCGATTGTGGATGGTTACGTAGTACCTGACGACCAACACATTTTGTATGAAAAAGGAAAATACAATCATATCCCCGTTTTAATCGGATATAATTCAGATGAAGGTGCGAGTTTTCAACCTCCAAAAACGCCAAAAGATTACATCGAAAGTACCCAAAAACGTTATGGAAAATTTGCAGAAAGTTTGATAAAGGCCTATCCAGTAGGCGAAAACAATGTGCCTAAAACTGCCCGTGATCTTGCTCGCGATGCCGCTTTTGGCTGGCAAACCTGGGCTTGGGCCAATCTGCAAGCCAAGACTTCCAAAGAAAAAGTATTTTATTATTACCTCGATCAACACCCTGAGCATCCTGCTGGTTCGCCAAAATATGGCTATGGCTCACCTCATGGGCAAGATGTGGCTTTTGTGTTTGGAAACTTAAACCCAGCCGACCAAAATCGCACCCCGACCGACGAGGCCCTTTCTGAAACCATGATGACTTATTGGACAAACTTTGCCAAATTCGGTCATCCAAATGGCGACTCCGTACCAAAATGGGAAGCCTTTTCCCCTAAAAATCCTAAAGTGATGTATTTCAACCAAAAAGCCTACATGGGACCGGTTCCAAGCGAAGATGCCATGAAAGTTTTGGATAAATATTTTGAATGGAGAAGAACCCCGGAAGGGAAGGAATGGGCTAAATAATTAATAATCAATATGAAAAAAACGCTTTTTATTCTATTATTGTCATCTTTCACTTGCTCATTTGCTCAAAATGAAGCACTAAAACCGTATGGCCCAATTCCAACGGCTAATCAGTTGCGATGGCAAAAAATGGAGTATTATGCATTTATTCATTATTCGATAAATACTTATACCGACATGGCCTGGGGATTCGGCAACGAAGACCTAAACCTTTTCAATCCTGATAAATTAGACGCTCGTCAGTGGGCAAAAATTTGCAAAGAAGCAGGCATGAAAGGCATCATTTTCACTGCAAAACATCACAGCGGTTTTTGTATGTGGCCCTCAAAATATACCGAATATTCCGTAAAAAACGTACCCTGGAAAAACGGAAAAGGGGATGTGGTGAAAGAAATGGCCGATGCTTGTAAAGAATTCGGACTAAAATTCGGCGTTTATCTTTCTCCCTGGGACAGAAATCATCCCGATTACGGAAAACCGGAATACATTACTTATTTCAGAAATCAACTGACAGAATTACTAACCAATTATGGCGAAATTTTCGAGGTTTGGTTTGATGGGGCAAATGGTGGAAATGGTTATTATGGAGGAGCGAATGAAACCAGAAAAATTGATGCAAAAACCTACTATGACTGGCAAAATACTTACAAATTGGTTCGTAAACTCCAACCTAATATTGTTATTTGGAATGATGGAGGCGACCGTGCTGACCTTAGATGGGTAGGAACAGAAGCAGGCTATGTGGGCGAAACCAATTGGAGTTTGTTGAATGCAAGGGGTGATGTGCCGGAAGATATGCTTCGTCATGGGGTTGAAAACGGAAATGCCTGGGTGCCCGGCGAAGTAAATACTTCTATTCGCCCGGAATGGTTTTATCATGAGCGGGAAGACAGAAAAGTGAAAACACTGCCGCAACTTTTAGATGTTTATTATCATTCGGTGGGAAGAAACGGCACGATGTTGCTCAATTTTCCCATTATGCCCAATGGTTTGATTCATGAAAAAGACGAAAAAGCGATTCAGGAATTAACCAAAACCTTAAAAGAAACTTTTAAAAGTAATCTTGCAAAAAATGCAAAAATAACAGCAAGTACATCGAGAGGAAAAACAGCTCAATTTGCTGCAAATAAGTCGATTGACAATGATTTGGATTCTTATTGGGCCACCAACGATGATATCAAAACAGCGTCACTTACCTTAGATTTTGGTAAAATGACCTCTTTTAACCGCTTTTTGGTACAAGAACCTATCCGGCTGGGGCAAAGAGTGAAATCATTTTCATTGGATGCATTGGTAAATGGAAAATGGACGGAAATAGCCAAAGAAACTACCATCGGTTATAAAAGAATTTTGAGATTCCCAACTGTTGAAGCGACTAAGCTACGACTCAATATTTTGGACTCAAAGAGCTGTCCACTTATTTCTAATATCGAGGTTTATAAAGCTCCAATTGTGCTTACTCCGCCCACAATTATTCGTGACAAAGAGGGTTTAGTGAGTTTTAAATCGGGAGATAAAGAATCTGAAATTTATTATACATTAGACGGAAGCCAACCTACTTCCAGATCTCCGAAATACACAACTCCTGTAAAAACAGCAGATGGTAAGGTAGAGATTAAGGCGATTTCGTATAATCCGTTTACCAAGCAATCAAGTATAGTTGGTGAGGAGTCTTTCGATATTTCACACAAATCATGGAAAATAATTAATACCAATGATATTAATGCCAATCAAATACTTGATGGTAACTCAACTACTTCCTGGCATCAGAAAAATGGGGATTTGGTAATTGATTTGGGGAAACAGCAAAAAATTTCAGGATTCCGTTATTTACCCGCTCAAAACTGGTGGGAAGAAGGCAGTATCATCACGCATTTCCAGTTCTCAACATCAACAGATGGTATAAATTGGAAATTGGCAAGCGAAGGAGAATTTTCAAACATAAAGAATAATCCTTTTTGGCAAACTAAGACCTTTGAGCCTGTACAAGCCAATTTTATAAAATTTACGCCAATGAAAACAGTAAATCCTGGCTCTGATTTTGGAATTGCAGAATTTGATCTAATTACAAAAGAATGATTTATTTAACCAATTTATAATATGAATAAAAAACTAGTTTTTGGTTTGTTAGCCCTTTACGGCGGCTCAGCTTTTGCCCAACCTGTACCACGACCTGCGGTTATTTCACCGGAGGTACATCCCGACAATTCAGTCACTTTCAGGTATTATGCTCCTACAGCAAAAGAAGTAAAACTCAGCGGGCAGTTTGAAAAAGGAGCCCTTACATTGCAAAAAGATGATCAGGGAATTTGGAGCATAAAAACCAACCCCATCAAACCCGATATGTACCCGTATTCTTTTTCGGTGGATGGTGTAACGGTAGCCGACCCCAATAACTCAGCCTTGTTTCCCAATGAGGGTTTTCAAAGTAGTCTGGTTGAAATTACCGGCAATACTCCATTAGTACATACCTTGCAAAACGTACCGCATGGAACGGTATCTTATCGCTACTATCAATCCGCTGAACTTGGAACGAGACCTGTAGTAATTTATACTCCACCCGGTTATGAAACTAATCCTAATGCCAAATATCCTGTACTTTATTTATTACATGGCACTACCGACACAGAAGAAACCTGGACCAAAGTAGGCCGTGCGAATATCATTTTGGATAACCTGATTGCTCAAGGAAAAGCCAAACCCATGATAATTGTAATGCCTTACGGAAGAGCTTATCCTGTTATTTCAAAATCGTCAGGTAGTTTACGAAACTGGGACAATCTGCAAGAGTTTGAAAAAGATTTTTACGGAAACCTCATGCCTTGGGTAGAAAAAAACTATCGCACCATCAACAACAAAGACAACAGGGCTATGGCGGGCTTCTCAGGCGGTGGCGGTACTACCATGTATCTGGGTTTTAATCACAGCGAAAAATTTGCCTATATATGCGGTTTTGCTCCAGGTTTACTCAATTCAGAATTTGAACGCAATCATGCTCTTGCTTTCAAAAACCCTACCCAAACGGCCAAAAACCTTAAGTTACTTTGGATAGGTGTAGGCACAGAAGACCCGCTTTACAAAGTAGATAACGAATTTATGGGACTTCTTGACCAAAAGGGAATTAAATATGAAAAGTACTTTACTGACGGTGGCCATACCTGGATGAACGTAAAGAATTATTTCAGTATAATCGCTCCCAAACTTTTTAAATAAATATTTATTCAATCAAAAAAAGAAACAAAAATGAAACAAAAAATCAATCTTAAACTGCTCGGAGTGATATTCTCCGTCTTAATGACTTTTTATGGGCAAGCCCAGCCGCCAAGAGGCCCTTATGTGGTTTCTCCGAAAGTAAATCCCGACAAGTCGGTTACTTTTTCGTATCTGGCACCCAATGCTACTAACGTTTTACTGGATGGAGGTCAATTTGGTGCAGCCAACGTTCCTATGACCAAAAATGCCGAGGGCGTTTGGTCGGTTACATTTGGACCGATAAAACCGGATATTTATCCATACGGATTTAAAGTGGATGGCATTACCGTTAATGACCCTGCAAACACTTATTTATTTCCAAATGAGCGATTTAAAGGTAGCCTGGTTGAAATTCCCGGAGATACACCAGCAGTATATGCCCTCAAAAACGTACCCCACGGCACTATTTCTTATGAATTATATCCGGGTATAGAAGGTAGCACCGGAACTTTTGTGATTTATACTCCTCCTGGATACACTAAAAATACCAAAACCAAATATCCGGTGTATTACCTGATAAGTGGAACTACAGATACCGAAGAGACTTTTTGGAAAGTGGGAAAAGTAAACCTGATGCTCGATAATATGATTGCTGAAGGAAAAGCAAAACCTATGATTGTGGTGATGCCTTATGGAAATCCAATGGCACGAATTGCCGAGCAAACCGGCAAAGAAAAACCATCGGATGTAATGAGCCGTGATGGAGACGATGCCCTGAAACGTATGAAACTCTTTGAAAATGATCTGGTAAAACATGTAATTCCTTTTGTAGAAAAAAACTACCGAACCATTCCCAATCGCGATAACAGAGCTATTGGTGGTTTTTCAAGAGGTGGCGGACAGACTCTCAGAACTGCTTTCAACAACGTAGATAAGTTTGCTTATGTTTGCAGTTATGCTTCTTATATTTCTCCTGCAGAAATGGATAAAAATTTCACCAATATCACTGCTGATCCTGCCAAAACCAACAAAGATTTCAAACTCCTGTGGTCAGGCATTGGTACTGAGGACTTCCTTTATAAAGGCACTACCGAATGGGAAAACTACCTGAAGGAGAAAAAAATCAATGTAAAAACCTTTGCGATTCCCGGCGGACATACCTGGATGAACGTGAAGCAATATCTCAATGAAACTTTACCTGTATTGTTTAAATGACCATGAAAAATCTAAGAATACAGTTACTGTTTTTATTTATTTCGGTATTTCTTTCGCAAGAAATTATTGCCCAGAGGCCACCGGCCATCAGTTCACCGGATGTTCATCCTGACAAAAGTGTTACTTTCCGTTATTTCTCTAAAACGGCCAAAGAAGTCAAACTTTCCGGTGAATTTTTAAAAGAACCGGTTGACTTAAAAAAAGATACCACCGGTATCTGGAGTATAACTGTTCCGGCTATTAAGCCGGACATTTATCCCTATAATTTTGTGGTTGACGGCGTGAGCGTACAAGACCCAAACAATACTTATGTTTTTGCCAATGAGCGGTTTAAGCGTAGTATTGTAGATGTTCCCGGAGATCAACCTTTGGCTCATTCTCTTCAAAATGTGCCGCATGGAAAAGTTTCATATCAATACTATGAATCAAAAACTTTGGGTGTAACAAGACAGCTTCTGGTATATACGCCGCCAAATTTTGACGCCAGCGGAAAAACCAAATATCCTGTTATGTATTTGATTCATGGTGGATCAGATACTGAAGAAACCTGGACAAAGGTGGGAAAATCTAATCTCATTGCTGATAACCTGATTGCAGCAGGAAAAGCAAAAAAGATGATTATCGTGATGCCCTACGGAAATGTACGTCCGGCACCAATGCCCGATTTTACAAAAGATGTAATCAATGATATCATTCCTTTCATTGAGGAAAATTACCCTGTAGATAAAAATAGCTCTGGCAGAGCTGTTGCGGGTTTTTCGGTAGGAGGAGGCCAGACACTGAACATTGGTTTTACCAACACTGATAAATTTGCTTACATCTGTTCATATGCTCCATTTACTGCGACTGAAGAGTTTAGAAAAAATTTCGACAATTGGTCGCCTGATGCAGCAAAGATCAACCAACAGCTTAAGCTTTTCACGATAAGCGTAGGTACAGATGATTTCCTGTATGAAAGTGTAAAGAAGAACATCGCGATGTTTGAGGAAAAAGGAATCAAAATCAAGCCTTTGATAGTTGATGGTGGCCATACCTGGATGAACTGTAAACTGTTTCTGGCAAATTCATTAGAACAAATATTCAAGTAATAATTATTTATTCTCAACCATTCTACAAATGAAAAAAAACGTTTTAAAAATCGCATTGAGCACCTTATTTACAGCAAGTGTGGTGTGGGCACAGGCTCAGATTGCTGAAGACTTCAAGCCTTCTGTTATGAACCAACCCGGTCAGGAATATCCTATGGTCAATTCGCAGGGATATGCCCGTTTCAAAATTCTGGCACCAGCTGCCGATAGTGTTAAAGTTAGCCTGGGCCTTGGAGGCCGTGGTGGTACTAGACTCAAAAAAAATGCTGATGGATACTGGGAAGGCACTACCGAAGGACCCATGGATGAAGGTTTCCACTATTACAATGTAAATATTGACGGTGGAAAATTTAATGATCCGGGTGCCAAAAACTATTATGGTTCTATCAGATGGGAAAGTGGAATCGAGATCCCGGCCAAAGATCAGGATTTTTATGCCCTGAAAAACGTTCCTCATGGCCATGTACAGCAAGTATTGTTTCCTTCGCCAAGTACAGGTACTTCCCGCAGAGCATTTGTTTATACTCCTCCGGGATATGAAAAAGGCAAACAAAAATACCCCGTGCTCTACCTTCAGCATGGTTGGGGAGAGGATGAAACCGCATGGATGAACCAGGGACATGCCAACCTCATCATGGATAACCTTATCGCCGAGGGCAAAATCAAGCCTTTTATCATCGTAAACACTTATGGTATGACCAATGAAGTGAAGTTTGGTAAAATCCGTGAATTTGACATCAAACCATTCCAAACTGTTTTGGTTGATGAACTCGTTCCTTATGTTGACAGCCATTTCAGAACCATAGCTACAAGAGAAAAAAGAGCCATGGCCGGCCTTTCGATGGGTGGAATGGAAACCAAAACCATCACTTTAAACAAACCTGAAGTTTTCGGGTCTTTCGGACTTTTGAGTGGCGGTACTTATGCACCTGCTGACTTCAAAGACAAAATCAAACCCTTATATATCCATTTGAGTTGTGGCAGTAAAGAGCGTCCCGATGGAATCAGAAAAGCTACTGAAGAACTAAAAGCAGCAGGTTTTAACGCTGACGGCTATATTTCAGAAGGCACAGCTCATGAATTTTTGTCGTGGAGAAGAGCCCTTTACCAAATGGCTCAAAAGCTTTTTAAATAACATCTTAATCGATATTCATGAATTATCCTTTCGATAAAACATTCAATAAACCTCAAAAGTCATCATGGCTTTTGGGTTTATTGTTTATTATGGCATTTTCATTAAATGCCCAAAAACCGGAATACAGAAATGTATTTAAGGAACATGGCTATAAACAAAAAGACATTGATAAAAAGCTGCAAAAAGCCTATTCTGATCTTTTTGAAGGGCCCGATAAAATATATTTTGAGGTGGGTGATTCTATGGCCTATGTATCAGATATAAAAAACAACGATGCACGTACTGAAGGCCTTTCTTATGGCATGATGGTGGCGGTGCAGTTTAACAAAAAAGAAGTTTTTGATCGGATTTGGCGTTGGTCTAAAAAATATTCCCAACATCAAAGTGGGCCCCGTGAAGGATATTTTGCATGGAGTATCAACCCAAAGACCCTGAAACAAAACTCTCCGGGCTCAGCTTCTGACGGTGAGCTGTATTATGTGACAAGTTTACTTTTTGCAGCAAACCGATGGGGAAATGACTCAGGGATAGATTATTATCAGGAAGCCCGCCGTATTCTGGACGCCATGTGGAAAAAAGACGGCAAGAACAACGTCTATAATATTTTCAACGCAGAACACAAGCAAATCACCTTCGTACCAGATAGGTTTGGATACTCTTGGACCGACCCTTCGTATCATGTACCGGCATTTATGGAAGTTTGGGCTAAATATGCCAAAGATGGCCATGAAGATTTTTATAAAGCTGTGGCCGATACCTCCAGAGCATTTTTCAAGCGTGCCTGTCACCCGGTTACAGGTTTAAATTCCGACTATACAGAGTTTAGTGGCCAGCCTCATCCTACCCGATGGATGCCGGCGGGCTTCAGATATGACTCGTGGCGGGTACCTATGAACATCGCCATGGACTACACATGGTTTGGAAAAGACAAAAATTGGCAGGAAGATTATGCAGCTCGATTCCAGAATTTCCTGAGATCAAAAGGCCTTGATTCCTATGACGACCAGTTTAATATTGACGGCACCAAACCCGAATTTATTCTCAAAGCAGGTCCTGAAGCCAAACTCCGGCATTCTATAGGCTTGGTTTCTACAGCGGCTACTACGACATTGATAAAGAAAGACAAAGATTTTGTGAAGGCAATCTGGAATGCTCAGTTAAAACCTTATGAGGACGGATACTTCGATCCATATTATGATGGTTTGATGTATCTCTTTAGTCTGATGCATCTGAGTGGAAATTACCGGATCATAGAACCTGCCCAATAAGCGATCATTTATTTAATTATTATATCATGAAAAGAAAGATTTATTTTATCCTGAGCATAATGCTTTGCCAGTTGGCAGCATTTGCACAAAATATTGAGATGCCAAAAGGATTTGAAGAACTAAGAAGTGGCATCGCAGCTGGCAAACTCGACAGCATCAAATATGCATCCAAAACAGTAGGTTCAACCCGTAAAGCTCTGGTTTATACGCCTCCCGGTTTTGACAAAAAGAAAAAATACCCGGTTTTATACCTACTTCACGGCATTGGCGGTGATGAAAAAGAATGGCTCAATGGTGCCAAACCTCAGCAAATTCTTGATAATCTATACGCCGATGGAAAATTGCAGCCCATGATTGTAGTTATGCCAAACGGAAGAGCTATGAAAGACGACCGGGCCGTAGGTAATATTTTTGAAAAAGACAAAGTGGAGGCTTTTGCCACCTTTGAGAAAGATCTGTTAAATGACCTTATTCCGTTTATTGAAAAAAAATACCCTGTTATTGCCGATCGTGAAAGTCGGGCAATAGCTGGCCTTTCCATGGGAGGTGGTCAATCACTCAATTTTGGTTTGGGAAATCTTGACAAATTTGCATGGGTTGGCGGTTTTTCTTCCGCTCCAAATACCAAAGCACCCAAGGATTTGGTTCTGGACCCCGAAAAAGCCAGGAAAATGTTGAAAGTTCTGTGGATATCATGTGGTGACGCCGATGGATTAATCACTTTCAGCAAACGCACCCATGATTATTTGTACGAAAATAAAGTACCTCATATCTATTATCTTGAAGCCGGTGTTCATGATTTTAAAGTTTGGAAAAATGGTCTCTACATGTTTTCACAATTATTGTTTAAGCCTGTAGATCAGTCATCTTTTACAAAATATTCAGTGCTGGGTACTGCCGCTGCCACCAATATCAGAAACGGCAAATACCCTCAGATTTTGCCTGACAATCGTGTGGTTTTCAAAGTCAAAGCACCTGAAGCTCAAAAAGTTCAGATTGATTTGGGCAAAAAATACGATATGGTAAAAGACAGTGAAGGCTTCTGGAACGTCACTACTGATTCGGTAAACCGTGGTTTTCACTATTATTCTTTATTGATTGATGGTGTGGCTGTTGCCGACCCCGCCAGTGAGTCCTTCTACGGGATGGGTCGTATGGCTTCCGGGATCGAAATTCCTTATAATGAAGGTGGTTTTTATGCGATGAAAGATGTGCCTCATGGTGACATTAGAATCAAAAAATATTACTCAAAAGTGACCAATAGCTGGCGGGAAATGTATGTTTATACACCTGCGGGATATGAAAATGCCAGTGAGAAATTTCCGGTGATGTATCTGTTACACGGAGGTGGCGAAGACCAGAGAGGTTGGGCTACGCAAGGTAAAACCGATTTGATTCTGGATAATTTGATTGCCGAAAACAAAGCCAAACCTATGGTTATCGTGATGATGGACGGAAATTTCTCTGGTTCGGGTGGCATTGCAGGATTTGGAATGCAGCAGTTAAATATTTTTGAAAATGAACTTAAAAATGCCGTCATACCTTTTGTGGAAGCCAATTTTAAAGTATCATCCGATGCCAAAAACCGTGCTTTAGCCGGGCTTTCGATGGGTGGTCTGCAAACTCTTCATGCCGGATTGAGGAATTCTGATGTATTCAATTATTTGGGCGTATTTAGCTCTGGTTGGTGGGCAAACAATACCCAACTTTCCGATCCTCAATATCAGTACATGCAGGCCAACAAAGACAAAATTAATTCCAATATCAAGGAATTCTGGATTTCACAAGGTGGCGTGGAAGATATCGCTCATGCCAACTGCCAGATAATGATGAAAAAATTTGATGAAATGGGTGTGAAATACCGCTACAGCGAATACGCCGGCGGACACACCTGGCCCGTGTGGAGACATGATTTATATTTATTTTCTCAGTTATTATTCAAATAAAAAATCTGGGGCGGAAACTTTAGTCTGCCCCAATTTTTCTGTTAAAGAAATTTGAATAGAAGTTATTTAACATAAAAAACAATATAATCCCAATATTAAAACCCAGATAGAAATGATTGATGTTAATAAAAATGCTCCGTTTTATGCTTCGGAATCTATAACCATAAATGCCGAGACCCAATTGGTTTGGGAAAAACTTGCCGACATCGACAATTGGCCAAAATGGTTGACGATAGTCAAAAAAGCTAAACTCAATGGTCCTTTTAAAGCCGAAACCACTTTTGAATGGTTGGCTGGTGGTATGCCCATAAAATCAACTTTACATACCGTAATTCCATTTTTCCAAATAGGTTGGACAGGAAAAGTACTTGGGCTCTATGCAGTTCACAATTGGGTTTTTACCGACCTCAATGGGAAAACCACAGTTACCGTAAGCGAAAGCATGGAAGGTTTTTTATTGAAAATTCTCAAAAAATATTTAAATAAATCACTTCACAAAGACATGTTACTGTCTTTGGAACTACTAAAAAATGCTTGCGAGAAGCAATGATTTATGGATTATTTCAGATTAATAAATTTGAAATTAGCCAAAGTAAAATTTGACGCCATCCTAAATTTTGGCAAAAGTTCTTTTTGATTTGGATTAAAAACGGAAATTCGATTAGCTAAATTCCATACAAAAGGTTAGAGAATTACATTCGATCAAGGGCTTAATCTTGGGATGATATTTTGAAATTCCAGATAAATACGAGGTATATATTAAACAAAAAAACAGAGTCCTGATATTTAAATCCGGACTCTATTTTTGACTTGTAAATGCTTTTTTCAGGAATATGATGGTCTTACTACCCAACTTTTCTTGTTCAGGTTTCTGAATACTAACCAGTAAAAAAAGAATATAGCCAATGCAACAATTATAGCAGTAATGCTCCAGGCAGGAATCATATTTTTTAAATCTACCAAAAGCCCGTCTTTCTCAAACTGACCAAACCCAAATAAATTTGGAATCCGGTACCAATAGTAGCAGGAAACTGCACTGGCAGCGAAAACATTGGTAAGAGTACGCTCATTAGACTTACCAACTATTGCCGACAAAACCAGGTAAACTACGAGACTTAAAACCATTCCACCAAGAGGAATATAATAATTTTGCATTAATTGTCCAAAACTATCGAAACCATTGGCATCTGGCACCTGAAACCAACCCCACACGAAACCCGGAAATCCTCCTATAAGTAAAAGACTACTTATCTTTTGGTATATATTTTTCTGAACAATTTTTGGATGCACATTGGGCGTGGAATCGGGACATGGTACCGAGCATTTCACACATGCATCGCAATGGGCGTTTGGTAGGGAAATTAGCGTGTTTCCGCCATAAAGCTTTTCAACCGGATGTATCGGACATAGAGATGAACACCAACCGCTTTTCCAATCATATATAAAACCCATAGATACTCCAACAACAATCGCAATCACAAACATGATGGCTGCAGCCATGCCGTTGTTATTTAGTAAAGCATGCCTAAGTGGCACAATAAGGTACAAAGCAATCACAGAAACCAAACCGAGAATTGATTGCTGTTTTACCGTCATTTTTTTCTTTTTTGAAAGATTGAAATGTCTTGGTAAAAGGTTGGTAGTGGCAAGTGGACAAATGTTTCGCCAGAGTCCAACTGAGACAACGAGTAAAAGCGGAGCAACCGGAATCAGGATATTCCAGAGTAAAATAAGACCTACATTGGGATAAAAAATCAAAGCTAAAAAAATTATCAGACCTACTAAAAAAACTGCAGCCTGGACAATACGCCAGATAAGAATGGATTTTGGAGAAAGATCTTTTCCAGATTTAAATTGAGAATGTTCCATGATCGTGTAACCTTCGGTTTATTTATCCCGAAAAGTAACATACAGAAATATATCTTACACTGATGTAGGTCAGGATTGGAATTTTATTTTGTAAAAACCTAAAAAAAATAAAGGATAAAGAATAAATCTTTGTTTATTTCTATTGAAATTTCGATTTATTCCGTTTTACATAAATCATTTAAAATCAAAAATATGAAAAAGCCAAGCCTGTTTATTCTGCTATTTATGATTTCATTCGCCGGATTTTCTCAAAATAATCTCCTCAAAAAAACATTGCTTGATCAATTAAAAAGTACGCACCATGGTAAAAACTGGTTTGTATCAATTGACGTAGCGTTGCAGGGTGTCACCGCCGAACAAGCCAACTGGCATGACAATTCCGGAAACCATAGCATTGGGCAACTTACTTCTCATCTGGTGTTTTGGAATGAAAGAATTCTGAAAGGATTCAGGAATGAAACTCCCGACAAATTCAGTGGAAATAATGAGGAATCTTTTACAAAATTTGAAAAAGAAAGCTGGGAGAAAACTTTGAAAAAGCTCTCGGAAATAATGCTTGGCCTTGAAGCCGAAATTGAAAAAGCTGATGATGCAAAACTCGCTAAAATAGCTGAAACCGTTGCCAATACGGCTACCCACAATGCCTATCATACCGGCCAGATTATTTTTGCCCGCAAGCTTCAGGGTATTTGGAATCCTGAAAATGGTGTAAAATAAATGCCGGAATAACCTTATCGAAAAAGTTTAATTTTAATTCCCTTTAAGCCTATATCCTTCTGCTTTCCCTGAGTTACAGAAAGTCAACAAGGTACCTGAGCTTTTAAAATATAATGATTTTCGGGTATCTCCCTGAAAATTAAGTCCTGATTTTTCAAAGTCAACAGCAGAAAAATCACCTTTGCCATCACCTTCCAATAATACACCTCTTGAGGCATCCTGACGGCCCTGATGAGCTTCGTTGGGATAGAAACGCCCGCTTAGCAAGATATCTATTTTGCCATCCCGGTTGAAATCATCGGTTATAATAGAAAATACAGGTGATTGTTGTGCCTGCCATGGCAATGATTTTATTGCAAAATCTCCTTTTCGGTCATTTATGGCAATACAGGTTTGAAGCATTTTTGCAAGTTTCTTAATAGAACCTTCTTTTTCCTCCTCCGTAAAGAGATCGTCAAATCTTGCCAAAGAATAGTCTTTGAAAGTGATAAATTTCTTTCTGAAGCTATTTATTTGAAGATTAAGGTTTTCTCTGGGGTGCACTGGTACAAGTTTGTTTTGTAAATAATGCCCCATCACCGGATCCATTTTTTTATCATTGTCAAAATCCTTGGCTAACATTACAATTGGCTGCTCCGCAGATGCCCGGTAGAATGAATTGAGACCTTCGTTGCCCATAATTAAATCTGGAAATCCATCTTTATTGACATCGGCTGCCTCAATGCTGTTCCACCATCCTTCTGTGTCATCTTTGATATTTTCTTCGAAAGTACCTTTTTTGTTTTTCAAAATAGTGATCGGCATCCATTCGCCAACGAGTACAATATCGGCCCATCCATCTTTGTCAAAATCAGCTACAGCTGCATCACAAACCATTCCTAAGTCTTTTAAAAATGGTGCCACACGAGAAGTTACATCAGTAAATTTACCATTATCGTTTTTCAAAATGTAGCTGCTGGCTTGTTTCGGGTACTGGATTGGAGTAATCCTGCCTCCCACAAATAAATCCAGATCTCCGTCCCGGTCAAAATCAATGGCTTCAATAACCTGGCTGCTTACTGAAATCTTTGGAAGATTGCCGGTAGCAGTAAAGTTGCCTTTACCATCGTTAAGCCAAAGCTGTGGTTGAAAAGCTCCCTGAGTATCCAGCGGTTGCTCACAGCTCCCGGCAGCTATAACTAAATCCTGATCGCGATCGCCATCGGCATCAAAAAGTTTTAATGCTCCAATTTCCATTACCATTGCTGTAGCGATCTCCTGTCGTTTTTGAAATCCACCATTTTTATCCTGGACAAAAACCATCGTTTCACTTCCCCGGAATGCCCCTCCGGCAATAAAGTCTTCGAGACCATCACCATTGATGTCACCTTGAGCGACAACCGGTCCGAAACGAGAGAGCATTTTGTGTAAGGCAGCATTTTCGTTGAAATCAAGAAAATCAGACTCTTTGTGAACATATTCTATCAAATTATCATCGGGACTAAAATACGGACTAACAAAATCGGTTTTTTCATTTAACTTAACTGAATTGGAATATTTTAGGGTCAGTTGAGTTACATTGGAATCAAGATTTTTTAATAACTGACTTTTTCCATCAGGCCATATCACCTTTAAGGAATCGATTTGAGAGCCTTTTCCTAAGCCTATTAATAGTCCCTTTTGCATGGTAGATAAATACCCTCTCACCGGAAAATTCTGAAAGTGGAGCTTTTCCCCTGCTACCCACGCCGTAATTTTGGCTCCAATTCCTGATTTGTTGAGTTCTGAACCTTCAAAATCCAATTTCAAACTCCTGTTTTTTGTTTTTTCTATCGTTTTATTTTTAAAAACCGAAGCCTCGTTGTCAATATTGTTAACAATCAAATCAAGGTCTCCGTCATTATCAAGGTCGGCATAAGCAGTACCGTTGGAAAAAGACATTTCATCAAGCCCCCATAATTCCGAAACATTCTCAAAATCGAGATTCCCCTTATTTTTGAAGGCATAATCTTTCAAGGGTATTTCCGGAACTTTTTCAACTAAATTTTTCCGGCTTTGTGACCTCGCCTTTTCCGAACCAAACATTTCATTGTTTCGGAAATAGCTTATAAAATCAAGGTCTGTTACATTTTTTCGATAGCCATTTGAAATAAAAATATCTTTCTGTCTGTCGTTGTCAAAATCACAAAGCAATGCACTCCAGCTCCAATCAGTTTTAGCAACTCCGGCCAACAGTCCGTTTTCGCTGAATTGGGGTACTCCATTTTTGGTACCCAAATTTACCTGAAGCATATTTCTCATGTATTGTAACTGAAAATTATAAGGAGGATTAATACTTATTTCTTTTCTGTCATAGTCTTGCCTTCCTAACATCTGTTTTTGTCGTGCGTTGTCTTCGGGCATCATATCCAGCTGGAAAATATCCACTTTACCATCCTGGTTGATATCGGCAGCATCCATTCCCATTCCCGACATAGCGGTGTGAGGCATGGCATCTTTTACCACATTTTTAAATGTCCCATCTCCACTATTAATGTAAAGTACATCGGAACTCAGGAAATCATTTGAACAATAAATATCGGGCAAATTATCATCATTATAATCACTTACCACAACTCCCAACCCCAGGCCTTCATAGGTTATTCCTGCTTTCAGGGAAACATCTTCGAATATCGGATGACCATTTTCAATGCCTGTATTCTGAAATAGCTTACTGGCTGAAGGATGAGTACCATCATTGATAGAAACCCTGTTATAACTAGGATTTTGAGTATCAGGAGAAGTATTGAGCAAAAAAACATCCAGGTCTCCATCAATATCATAATCAAAAAAGACAGATTGGGTGGTGTATCCTGCATAATCGAGGCCATATTCTTTGGCTTGCTCTTTAAAGGTGGGAACGGGAGTTTTTTGATTGATATAAAGAAGATTCTGAGTTTTGACCATAGTCTTATGCACTGGCACAGCAATATATATGTCGTCCCATCCATCACTATTAATATCCACAATCGAAACGCCGTTGCACCATCTGTCTGTTTTTAATCCAGCTTTTTCGGTGATTTTCTCAAACTTCATATTTCCTTTATTGAGGTACAATTCCGAGCTAACCTGATTGCCTGTAAAAAACACATCTTTTAATCCATCGTTATTGAAATCACCTATTCCTACACCACCACCGTTGTAAAAGTTTGTAAAGGTGAAAGCATTCAATTCTTCAGTTGGTTTCATCTCATTTTTGAAATCAATATGAGTCTCGGCACCCGGTATTTTATCAAACAAGGTTTCGGGTTTCATTTTACAACCCGATAAAATAATCCCCATTATCAAAATACAGATTGTAGATTTCATTTTTTGAAAATTCGATTTATGAAACAATTCTAATTTTTTAATTAAATTTTTCATGTTAGTCCTATTATTATAACAAAATAATACCATTTTGTGAAAAAAAATGAACATTTCTTTTTTATGAATTTTTTTTTCGTGTAAATTTGACACATATTAAAAAAAATTAAAAATAAAACCTTAAATATTATTTAATCTCAAGAAAATGCAATTTTAATTACACCCGGATCTCTTACTCATTTTTATAATTTATTTTCATTTATTCAAACATTTTTAAACATGATGTTGTACAATTACAAAACAACCTTAGAAATGGCCATATTGAGAAAATCAATAAGGTTACTGTCTGTTTTAGTTATCTTTCTTTTTTCATTTACTACACTGATGGCCCAGGTCAAAGGGGTGGTTAAAAATGAAACAGGAGAAGGATTTCAAGGAGTAAACGTAGTGGTTAAAGGAACTACTACTGGTACTGTGACCAACAATGAAGGACGCTATGAAATCAAAGCCTCCAATGAATCAGTGTTGGTATTTAGTTTTTTGGGTTATAAAACTCAGGAAGTAAAAGTAGGTTCTCAAAAAGAAATCAACGTGTCATTGGCGGTTGATGAGAGCTTAATGGATGAAATTATTGTTGTAGGTTATGGTACTCAGAAAAAATCAACTTTGACAGGTGCCGTTTCTTCTATTACAAATAAGGATTTATCAACCCAGCCCGTTATCAGTGCTCCTCAAGCTATGCAAGGCCGTATAGCAGGGGTTTCTATTGTTAACAACAGTAGCCCGGGTGCTGAACCAACTGTACGTATCAGAGGGGTAGGTTCTATCAGCTTAAACCCAAATCCTCTATATGTGATTGACGGTGTTCCTGCCGGTGGTCTTAACACTATTGCTCCTAGTGATATTGAGTCCATTGAAGTTTTGAAAGATGCCAGTGCATCTGCTATCTACGGTTCAAGAGCTGCCAATGGTGTAGTATTGATTACCACTAAGAAAGGTAAATCAGGAAAATTGAATATCAGTCTTGATTCATACGTTGGTACTCAACAAGCCTGGAAAACACTTGACCTCCTTAATAGTGCAGAATATATCAAATATGGTACTGCATTACTTACTGCTTCAGGTCAGCCAGTTCCTGCTAGATTCTCAAACATGAATACTCCAATTTACCCTGGTGCTACTACAACATTTGCTCAGACAGAAACCGATTGGCAGGATGTAATGTTTAAAAATGGCCCCATCAATAGCAATCAATTGTCACTGGCTGGTGGTACTGACAAATCCAAGTTCTACATGTCATTGGGTAACTTCAAACAGGAAGGTATCCTTCCATTCACTGAATATGCTCGTCAGAATATCAGATTGAACTCAGACCATCAAATCGCCAAATTCCTCTCCGTTGGACAAACTATGATGGTTTCTGCTGATAACCGAATTGCCGAAAGAGATGCGGGTGGTAGAAGTATGATCATGAACATCATGCGTATGACTCCTTACTGGCCGGTAAGTGACCCTACCAAATTGGGAGGATACTCTACAACTGCTCAGGGACTTGATGCTACTGACCCTGAAAACCCAATGCGTATTGCGGTACAGGAGCAAAAAGATCAGGTTGATAAATCATATAAAATGTTAGGAACAGTTTATGCAGAAATTAAATTTACCAACTGGCTGAAATATAAATTTACTGCTGGTGGTGATTACGCAAGTTCAATATTTACAGGATTTGTTCCAATTTATAATGATGGTAACCGTAGTCGTCAAACTGCTGAACTATCTCAAAACAGAGGACAATTCTTCTCGAAATTATTTACCAATCAACTAACATTTGATAAAACAATTGGTAAAAACATTATCAATGTAACTGCGGTTGCTGAAAGACAAGATGCCAAGTTTAGTCAAATCAACCTTACCGGACAGAGACCTGACAACAACATAAAAGAAATCCAGGGTGCTTCCAACGTTAGTGGTAGAACATCAGTAAATGAAAATACTTTGATATCATATGTTGGTCGTTTGAATTACGAATATGACAGTAAGTATTTGTTAAGTGCTTCTGTTCGTAAGGATGGATCTTCAAAATTTGCTCCAGGCAAAAAATGGGGTACCTTCCCATCAGTATCATTGGGTTGGAGATTGAGCGAAGAAGCCTTCATGAAAGATGTGCCGGCAATTTCTGAAATGAAACTTAGAGGTAGTATTGGTGTTACTGGTTACAACTCAATAGGAGATTATGACTGGCAGCCATTGGTTTCTGCAAACAATACTATTTATCCAATGGGTAATGATGGTACTAACCTTGGTTCATACTTCAACAGTCTTGGAAATGGTGGTTTAAGTTGGGAAGAAACTACCATGAAAAATATCGGTTTGGATGTTTCCTTGTTTAACAACAAAATCAGCTTGTCAACCGAAGCATATTTGCGTAAAACTGATGGTCTGTTGTTAAGAGTTCCTCTTCCTGAATCAATGGGGTATTCAAACAGTCCATTGGCTAACGTAGGAAGTATGCAAAACAAAGGTTTTGAAGTTTCTTTAGGATATCATATCGACAAGAAAGAGCTTAAATCAACGCTTACCGGAACTTTTGACCTTGTAAGAAATAAAGTTTTGAGTTTAGCTACTCCAAATGCTACCCTTAATGCAGGTAATAATGCTGACTTTGGTGGTTTTGATATTACTCGTACCGAAGCTGGCCAACCATTGCAGTCATTCTATGGATGGCAAGTAGAAGGAATTTTCCAAAATGAGGCCGAGATTTCAGCCGCAAATGGTAAAGATGGAAATTCTGCAACTCCTTACCAAAATGAAGCCACTAAACCTGGTGATATCAAATTTAAAGATTTGAATGGTGATGGAAAAATTGATGCCGCTGACAGAACTTACTTAGGCAGCTACCTTCCTAAATTCTCCTACGGTTTGAATTATACAGGTACTTACAAAAACTTTGATTTTGGGGTGTTCTTCCAGGGCGTATATGGAAACAAAATTTACAATGGTACAAAAGTATTGGGTCAGGGTATGTTGAGATTATTCAACGCTTCTACAGATGTGTTGAATGCCTGGACTCCTACCAATACTGATACAGACGTTCCAAGAGCCGTAAGTGGTGATCCTAACCAAAACTCAAGAACTTCTGATCGTTTCATTGAAAATGGTTCTTATTTAAGGCTTAAAAACTTGACTGTTGGTTACACAGTTCCTGCATCTAAAATTTCAGGACTTACCAACAATGTGCTAACTAAAGCCAGAATATATTTTACAAGTCAAAACCTTTTGACTTTCACAAAATATACTGGTTATGACCCTGAAATTGCCTCAAGAAACGGCAACTTACTTACTAATGGAGTTGATTTTGGTATGTATCCTCAGGCACGTACACTTACAGTAGGTGTTAACTTAGGATTTAATTAATAACTATCAATTTTGTTAAAAACAGATTCTAAAAAAATATTTGAAATGAAAAAAGTATTAATATTAACAGGTGCTATCATCCTGGCAGTCGTAATAAGCTGCGAAAAATCAAGCTTGGATAAGGTTAATCCAAATGGTGTAACCTTTGATACTTACTATTCAAATGATCAGGAACTTATAGCAGGTGTCAACTCTGCATATGCTACTGTTCAGGGTTTTGGACTTGGGGCCCGTGAGTGGTTTTTTACTCATGACCTTAGAGCCGATGAAATGGCAACAGGTGGTGGACAATTAGAGGCTCCTCGTAATCAATTGTTAATTGGTGTTAACGATGCATCAAACCCAGTGGCTAATTCGGTTTATACAGGATGGTACAGAACTATTCACCGTGCCAACGTTGTAATCGAAAGTGGATTGAAAACGAATGCGGCCTTTTCTGAGGCAATTAAAAACCGTGTAACAGGTGAAGCTAAATTTTTGCGTGCCTGGGGTTATTTTGAACTGGCTACATTGTGGGGCGGAGTTCCACTTTATACTGAGTTTGCCAAGTCAGTAGAAGATGCTCAACCAAAATCAACTCAGGAAACGGTTTACAAGCAAGTGATTGCCGACTTAAAAGCTGCAGAAGGTTTATTACCTGAAAGTTACGATGCTAAAAACTTAGGTAGAGCCACAAAAGCTGCCGCTCAAACGCTTCTTGCCCGTACATACCTTCAAATGGGTGATTATGCCAGTGCAAAAACTGAATTGGAGAAAGTTGTAAATTCCGGTAGATTTAAATTAGTGGATAACTATTTAGATTTAACCAATGAAGAAGGCGAATTTAATTCTGAATCTATTTTTGAAATAGTTTTTGCTCCATCTAACGGTGCCTTTAACTGGAGTGGTCCAGATGGTGATGGTAACAGTGTTCAGGAAGAAACAATCAGAACTCAGGAGTATTCACCTATCGGTTGGAGAAACTTGATTCCTTCCAACAAAATGATTGACAATTACGAAAGAACAGTGAAAGGAGATGCCAAAAATGATCCTAGATTTGATATGTCATTCTGGAAAGCCGGTGACAAATTTAACAATGGTAACGATGTAATTTCTGATGCTGCTGTTCAAGGTAATTCCTCGCAAATGGATGGCAAAACTTTCAAAATTAGCTGGAGAAAATACTCATTGCTTTACAAAAGCAATGCCGGCTTTGCTACCAGTGGTATCAACATGAGAGTGATGCGTTATGCTGATGTACTTTTGATGCTGGCCGAATGTGAAAATGAATTAGGTAACTCTGCTAAAGCTATTTCTTTAATGAATCAGGTAAGAGCAAGAGCATCAGTTGCAATGCCAGCCTACCCTACTGCTAATTATCCATGTGATAGCAAAGCTAAAGTTTTCGAAGCTTTACAACATGAAAGATATGTTGAATTAGCAGCTGAGCAAGTTCGTAATCTTGATATTCTAAGATGGAGAAAAAATAAGAAACTGACTTCAGAGCCTATCTCTTATTTCAAGGCCAGCAAACATGAATTGCTACCACTTCCTCAAACTGAGATTGATAATAATCCAAAGATTGATCCAAAAGATCAAAACCCTGGTTATTAAAATAATACAATAATTGAAAAAAAGACCGTCTCTGACGGTCTTTTTTTTGTCCCTACTTAAAAAGCAAAAATTTCCTGACATGATTTATTCCTATTTAAACAAAAAATAATTACAAAATTATACAGCGGGAAAATTTGAAAGTTTGTTAATTTTAATTTCTTCAATTTTGTCCAATATTCAACCATTCTTTTTAAAATGATCAGACTATTTACTCTTTGCTCTTTGCTATTTTTGGCAATGAGTACTTCAGCTCAACAAATCTCCAAAGAGTATTTGTTGCAATTAACACGTGAATGGAAAGGGGAAAGGTTTCCAGATGGCCGCCCTAAAGTATCCGACGCTATCCTTGACCGCATGAAGAAAGTCACCCATGAAGAAGCCTGGGCGGTTTTACGAAATAAAAATTATCGGCATCAGTATGAAGGTAACTGGCAAACTATCAATCCTGACAGTGTCCTCGTTGGCCGTGCCGTTACTGCCATTTTTATGCCCGGACGTCCTGATATCCAGACAGCCATTGATGACAAAGGTACAAAGCAGGATGGACGGATAAAGGCACAAAATACATGGGTCATTGAAACATTGGTCAAACGAGACGTATATGTAGTTGACCAGTTTAACGCTTATGAGGATGGTCCAACTATCGGTGATAACCTCGGCAATGCAATTTTTAACCGAACAGGCAATGGTATTGTTTATGAAGGTGCTATAAGAGATTTGAATGGTTTAAGAGAAATTGGCGGCTTCACTTCCTATTTCCGTAGTTACCATCCCAGCCATCACTTAAATACTGCGACACAACCAGGTGGACTCAATACCACCCTGGTCGGCATCAATCAACCCACAAAAATAGGAAACGCTACCTGTATGCCCGGTGATGTGGTCCTTGGTCGTGAAGGAGGCGTAATATTTATCCCACCTCACCTTGCCGAAGAAGTGGTAAAATCATCTGAAGTGGTAAGATTGAGAGATAAATTTAGCCATCAAAGACTTAAAGAGGGAAAATACACCACCGGTCAAATTGATACCCGCTGGTCTGGTGAAATCGAGAAGGACTTTTCACAATGGCTTAAAGACCACATCAATGAGCTGCCGGTTGCACCTGAGCAGATTCAGGAAATTTTAAAAGAAAGAACCTGGTAGTAAAAGCTCTCAAAAAGACATTTAAATAAAATATTCAACCCTTGGATTTTTCCAAAATAAAAAAATTAAAGTGAACAGAAGAAATTTTTTCAACAAGGCAGCTATTGGAGCAGCAATGGCAGCCTCCCCCCTGGCTACATTTGGCAAAGAATATGAGTCTGCAATAAACCGGGCACCCAAAAGCTCTGCCCCGTCAGACCTAAAAATAACTGACATAAAAGCCGGATATATTCGGGATGGACATAGCCTATTCGTAAAAATATATACAAACCAGGGAATAATTGGCCATGGTGAAGGGGTAGATGCCACTCCGGGTACGTATCATTTGGTCAAAATGATGGGTCGAAGAATTCAGGGCCAAAATCCTTTAAATGTAAACCGCCTGTTTGAAAATATCAGGCGTTCAGGGTTTTTTGAGGGAGCACAGGCCGGAATGTTTATTTCAGTCCTAACAGCAGTTGAAACTGCACTCTGGGATATTGCAGGAAAAGCCCTGGGTGTGCCTGTTTATCAGCTTTTGGGTGGAAAATTCAGAGATAGTGTAAGAGTTTATATGGATACCGCTCTTTACCAAAACAGACTTCCGCTTCCAGCTGACTTTGCAAAAGCAGCAAGAGAAGCTGTTGACATGGGTTTTACAGCTGTAAAATTTGATCTTGATCAGGCAAATGACCCGAACAAATACGACCGGTATAACTGGACGGCAAGTCCGGCAGAATTACAAAGAATGTACGATCAGATGGCTGCTGCGAGAAAAGAGGTGGGGCCAAACATCGATATTTGTGCTGATATGCATGGCCGATACGATGCAATTACGGGCGAAAAAGTGGCCAAGATGTTGGAGCCATTAAATATGATGTGGCTGGAAGAGCCCATTCCTGCAGAAAATGCGGAGGCATATAGAAAAATCACTGAGTCAACTTCCACCCCTATTTGTGCCGGGGAAAATCACTATCTCGCACATGGTTTCCGCCCACTTTTGGAATCAGGTGCGGTGGATATCATAATGCCTGATCTTCAAAAATGTGGTGGGCTTGGAGAAGGACAACGAATCGCAAATCTGGCCAACCTGTATTATGTACCTTTTGCACCTCATATGGTGGCTTCTTACTTAGGGGCAATGGCCTGTGCACATGTTTGTGCCTCAGTTCCTAATTTTATGATTATGGAATGGCAGATTTACTTTCATAAAGACCCCATGTTTAAAGAAATAGTAAAATTTGAGGGTGAAATGGTAGAGAAAAATGGATTTATCAAGGTAAGAGATACTCCGGGAATAGGTGTAGAAATCAATGAAGAAGGAATGAAAAAATATGCCACACCCGGTGTCCCATTTTTTGAATAATGAAAACTTAAATTAGAGAGCCCAATCTTTGACTGGGTTCTCTTTGTCTTTTAAACCCTAAAAAACAATTTAGAACCTAAACATGAAAATATTCAATACCAACATCGGACCTGTAATCCAATCAGAACAAAGCTATTTTATAGTTTCGGATTTAACATTTGATCAGCTCATCAATCAGGAAAATTTATTTAGTTTCCTAAAAAATTATATTTCAAAAACTTCAGAATCAAATATCAATCTAAATGATATTCTTCTGGCACCAATTGTATCACAGGAGATTTGGGCATCAGGTGTAACGTACCTTAGAAGTAAAAATGCCCGTATGGAAGAATCAAAAGATGCCGGAGGAGGTGATTTTTATGACCGCGTTTACGAAGCAGCCCGTCCGGAACTTTTTTTCAAGGCAACAGCTGCCCGCACAGTGGGTCACAAAGAGAAAATCAGAATCAGAAAAGATTCAAAATGGAATGTACCGGAACCAGAGCTAACTCTGTTTGTGAACTCCACCGGTAAAATTGCAGGATATACAGTTGGAAATGACGTGAGTTCGAGAGATATAGAAGGAGAAAACCCACTGTATTTGCCACAGGCCAAATCATATGATAAAAGTGCCGCTATTGGGCCCGGAATCCTGGTATTGGAGACCCCCATATCCAGAGACACAGAAATCAATCTGGAAATTTTAAGGAATAATGAGGTAGTTTTCCAACAAAAAACCCAGCTTAACCAAATGAAAAGGGAATTAACAGAACTGGTAGAATATCTTACCAAAGAATGTACCTTTCCTCATGGCTGTTTTTTGATGACTGGGACCGGAATAGTTCCACCCGATAGTTTTTCACTAATAAGTGGCGACTTGGTAAACATTACTATTGATGCTATTGGCACACTTTCTAACCCGGTAGAATAAATGGAGATTCAAGGAAAAAACTTAATTGGCTTTGAAGTCTCTGAGCAAAACAGTTCCGTCTTTTTTGCTATAAATCCGGTTTCAGGTCAAAATCTTGAGCCCGCTTTTTCTTCTGTTACAATGCAGGATCTGGAAAAGGCGATATTAAAAGCTAAAAATGCTTATTTGATTTACCGAAAAAAATCAGGAAATGAAAAAGCTGATTTTCTGGACCAGATTGCTTCGGAAATTGAAAATCTGGGTGAAGATTTAATCAAACGCTATACTTTGGAAAGTGGATTACCTGAAGGACGTGCAATAGGTGAAAGAGGTAGAACTGTGAACCAAATCAGGTTATTTGCTGAATTATTAAGGGAAGGCTCTTGGGTAAATGCCACAATTGATACTGCACTGCCTGACAGACAACCTCTGCCCAGACCTGATATCAGATCAATGGAAAGACCTCTTGGACCAGTCGCAGTATTTGGAGCAAGCAATTTTCCTCTCGCATTTTCAGTTGCTGGCGGCGACACCGTTTCGGCATTGGCGGCAGGTTGTACGGTAGTATTTAAGGGCCATCCATCACATCCCGGAACTTCAGAATTAGTGGGAAAAGCCATAATTCATGCTGCAAAAAAATGTAATATGCCGGATGGTGTATTTTCACTGATATTTGATGCGGGAATTGAGTTTGGCCAAGCTTTGGTAAAACATCCGGCCATAAAAGCTGTAGGATTTACAGGCTCATATAAAGGAGGAAAATCTATTTTTGATGCAGCTAATGCTAGGCCTGAGCCTATACCGGTATATGCAGAAATGGGAAGCGTTAATCCGGTCTTTGTTTTGCCAGAAATATTAAAAGAAAAAGGAGAAGCCATTGCCTCTCAATATGCAGCATCTGTAACTTTAGGTGTGGGACAATTTTGCACTAACCCAGGCTTAATGTTTATACCCAGGGACTCAGACTTTACGGAGGTACTAAAAAATCATGCCAGCAAAACAACCGGAGGCAATCTCCTAAATAAAGGTATTCAAACTGCTTTTCTAAATGGTATCGCCAATCAATCAAAACAATCAGAGGTCTTAGCTACGGGTTTAACACCTGAAGGTGAAATGGTAGCACAACCATTTTTTCTCGCCACCGATTATGAGAATTTTTGTAAAAATGAAATCCTCACTAAGGAAGTATTTGGTCCTTCAAGTATTTTAGTTCAGGCATCAGGCATAGATGAGATATATGAGGCAGCAGAAAAACTGGAGGGCCACCTTACTGCGACAGTTTGGGGTACTTCAGCAGAACTTGAAAGTCATTCTTTATTAATAGAAATATTAGAACAGAAAGTTGGAAGACTGGTAATCAATGGATTCCCTACAGGAGTTGAAGTTTGTCATGCAATGGTACATGGAGGCCCATTCCCGGCCACTACAGACAGCAGGTCCACCTCGGTAGGCACTCACGCTATTACAAGATTTACAAGACCCTTATGCTATCAGGATATGCCAGACCAACTATTACCCGATGAATTAAAAGAAAAAAATCCCCTAAATATCACCAGAAAAGAAAATGGAAAATGGGTTTACACAGAATAAACCCATTTTTTATGTTCCAAATTTACCCATGGTTTCCTACTATTTCCCAAGTTTTATATAAATCAAATCTGCCTTTTATCTTATTTTTTACAAACAAAAAAACATACCCCAAAATGGAGTATGTTTTGAAGTATAACTAATTTAAAAATATTTCTAGTTTTCGCCAGGTTCGTTTTTACTCCAGTAATTTGCCAACATTGATCCTGTTACGTTCATCAATGGACCAAAAATAGCCGGTGCTAGTCCCACAGTCGCAATCTTTCCCATTTCATTTGCCAAAGCTGAAGCCAATCCTCCATTTTGCATGCCTACTTCAATGGCTACTGCTCTGGCATCAGTTTCAGCAAGACGGAACAATTTGGCGGAAAAATAACCTAAAATATAGCCGAAAATATTATGGATAAACACAACCAAAACCAATACTAACCCTACGGTTCTCAAAGATGCTGCCCCACTAGCTGTTACAACCAAAATTATGTAAGCTATGCCTGCCATAGAAAACACGGGTAATATTTTTATGATTTTTCTAACGAATTCAGGAAATAGTTTATTCAGCAATAACCCCAAAATTATGGGAATCAACACAAGTTGAGACATATCCCAAAGCATATTAAGGAAGTCAATCTCAATCAATTCACCACCCAATACTTTCATTAAGAGAGGAGTTAATAAAGGTGCCAATAAGGTGGCCATTGAGGTAATCGTAATAGAAAGGGCAACGTTAGCCTTTGCCATTAGAGCCATGACATTAGAGGCCAATCCGCTTGGACTACAACCGATTAATACTACGCCGGCGGCTATTTCAGGAGGAAAATCAAATGACCTTGAAAGAAAAAAACCCAGGAATGGCATAATTGTAAACTGAGCAAAAAGACCTATAAAAACCTTTTTGGGTGACTTTAAGATTTCAACAAAATCCTGAACGGTCATTGTGGCACCCATACCCAACATTATTATCTGCAAAACGGGTTTAATAAAGGTATTTAACTTTATTCCTAAAAAACTACTGAAAGTTTCGGGAAAGTTATAACCTAGAATAACCAGAATAATAATACTAATCGTGTACCAATAATCTTTTATTTTCATTTATTTCAAATATTTTAACCAAAATTATGACCAGGTGCGATCCCAGCTATCTACTTTGTCCCATTCGGTGGTTGGTGCAAAATACATCGTTCCGTCGGCCAGGTGAGCTTTTACCACTTTTTCATTTAATTCTACACCCAAACCAGGCTTCTCAGGCACTTTCACAAATCCATCTTTATAAATAGGCTTATCAATGCCATCAACCATATCTTCCCACCATGGTACATCAAATGAATGATGCTCCAGTGCCACGAAGTTTTCAGTAGCCGCGGCACAATGTACATTGGCCATAAAACTAACAGGTGTACCCGCAAAATGCATAGCCATCGGAATTCCGTGCTCTTCGGCGTAATCCCCTATTTTTTTGGTTTCTAATAATCCTCCGGAACTTGCAAGGTCTGGCTGAATCATATCCACAGCCCTGGCATTTATTAATTTTATAAATTCTTCCTTGAGAAAAATATCTTCTCCAGTAAGTGTAGGGGTATCCAAAGCATCAGAAATCTGTTTCCATTGATCAGTATAAAACCATGGAATCATGTCTTCCAGCCAGGCCAATTGATATTTTTCAAGGGCCTTTCCAATTCTGATGGCTGTATTAACACCAAAATGACCAAAATGATCGGCTGCCAAAGGAATATCATAGCCTACCGCTTTTCGAACTTCATTTACGAAATTAGACATGATTTCTATACCTTCATCTGTCACCTGAATACCTGTAAAAGGGTGCTTAGTTTGAGCATAACTTCTGGCATTACCCTTCATAGGTTTTCTATCGCCCCATTGTTTATCATACTCCATATTTAATCCTCCAATAACGGTATGCGGGTGGTTTTTGAGCATATCTACTCCAAAATCCATTTTCAGGAAAGTGAGACCCAAATCCTGACGCTCTTTCATTTTCTTTGCAAATTCGATCGGATCATCCAGTGTGGGCGTATCTCCATATATTCTGATGTAGTCCCTGTACTTACCACCAAGCATCTGATAGGCAGGCACTCCATAAGCTTTCCCGGCCAAATCCATCAATGCCATTTCCACTCCGCAAACTCCACCTGCTGCCCGGCCATGGTTACCAAATTGTTTGATTTCTTTGAATAGCATTTCCGGAGTACAAGGGTTTTTACCTAATAATCTGCTTTTCAGAAACAACCCATATTTTGCCGAAGCTCCGTCACGTATCTCACCATATCCTGAAATACCCTGATTGGTATCGATTCTGATGATTGGACAGGTCATGGGAGCTTTGGTTACCACTGCAATCCTGAGGTCGGTAATCCTGAGCTCAGAAGGGGAGCTCGCTCTTTTTACTTTTTGGCTTAAAAACTCGATTTCTTTATCGGGTTTTCCGTCAAAAAGCATTCCCAGTGACAAACCGCCCAAGGCTGAGTTTCTCATGAAATCTCTCCTGCTGGTGCCACCAGAATTTTCTGTATTTATATTTTCTGAAGGAATACCTGCTGTATCAGGACCCTGAGGTATTTCGCCATTAAATTTTAAGCGATCAAATAGATTTTTGCTCATGGTTTTTAATTTTTTGATTGAATAAGTTTTTTAAAAGGCATTACAAAAAAATCAATATTTACCAATTTCTGTCTTTTGTAAATTCCTCAAATTCAGAATTTGACATTTGCAGTTTGGAAGGGTTGTCTTTAACCCATTTCAAAAAATCATTTTTTATTTCTTCACTCCACTTTTGGTCAATCTGACCTGGCGTATATTTCCCTTGCTTAAGTCTCAGGTGACCAAATTCATCTCTGAGAGCAATAAATTCAGCATTTTTTACGAGGTCTTCGGCCAAATAAGCCGGAATGAATACCACGCCTTCTTTTTTGCCCAAGACCAAATCCCCGGGCATCACGGTCGCTCTGCCAATTCTGATTGGGCAGTTGATACAAGTGAGCATCATTTCTTTGATATATGAGGGATCTATTCCTCTAACAAATCCTGTAAAACCCTCGATGGCTTCAAGTCCATCAAGGTCTCTTACTCCGGCGTCAAAAACGACCCCGGTTTTTGATTTAGCATAAATTGAATTACCAAGATTATCACCAATGAGGGTTCCATCTATAATTTTTCCATAGCCATCAGCTACATAAACATCGCCTTCTTTAAGTACATCAATCGGCCATGAATTAGGCGAACCCGATCTGTTTTCTTCTTTGCCTTTTTCTTTAATTCTTAAGTCAATATCAGGCCTGGAAGGCATATATTGGGCCGTAACAACCCTTCCCACCAGTGGCACATTGCCTATTATTTGCCAACCGGCTTCAAATTGATTATTAAAACCTTTGTTTTTGAGATAACCCCAGGCTTCTTCTATAGAGGTGTTTTTTAGTCTTTTCAGCAGAGCATCAGAAATGTATGGCCTGCCGTCCGACCCACGATTGCCGGTAAATTCTTTTGAAAATTGTTTGATTTGATCTGGTGTCCACTGAATTTGCTGAGCTGAAGCTGAAGCAAAACCCAATACTCCTCCTATCAGGAATATTAATAATTTTTTCATTGATATTTAAGGTTAAAAATTGTGAGGCCTTCCAAGTATCAGAAGGCCTCAAAAAAGTATCTAAATATAAGAAAATTATTTATCCCACCAAACTTTGGTATCCAAATTATCAGCACCCATACGTGCAATGGCAGCCTTCACGTTTTCACTATTTACCGATATTTCACTGTTCTGATAAGTCAATCGGTTAATAAATTCACCTTTAATATCCTTGAGCGGATAAGGATTAGGGGTAAGTTTAGGAAATCCGGTTCTACGGAAATTGGCAAAAGCCTCAGGCCCGTTTAAAAATGATGAAATCCAATATTGAACGCCTATTTGCTCCAGAGCTTTGGAGGCCTGGAAAGGATTCTCAGTTATATACTTGTCGATATCTGCCTGACTTATGGCCATAGAGGCATCGTGATCGGCCATTTGCTGCATATGCAAGGTGATACCTTTTGCATAATATTCAGAAGCATTGCCGGTAATATAGCCTCTTTGAACGGCCTCAGCCAACAATAATTGAGTTTGAGAGGCTGTTACCAAATGTTGCGGAGCTGTCGTCTTAACGATTCTGGTTCTGTCTGCTTGAGAATAATCATAAAAACTTGCCAACCCGGCGGCTTTCGCTACTGCTGGAATTGTTCCATTGTCATAGCCCATTGGCATGCCCGTCTGAACAGCAGGATCGCGATTTGCTTTATCAGCAGATTGTTGAGGACCAGAAGCTGCACCAACATACCTCACCGCAATTGATTTCAATCTTGGGTCATTAGTTGATTTTAGCTGATTTACAAAAGGTGCCGCAAGATACCAGTTGTTGGCTTCAGTCGAGTTGAGCATACCTCCATTCGGGTTTTGATAGTTGGCGTCATGCTTGACAACAAAGTTCTCGGAATTCTGTGACATTACTCCACCACTAGCTGCAGTAGCAACTATTGACTTGGCTTTATCAGGGCTGACTTCGCTCAAACGCATCCCCGCACGAAGTAGTAGTGAGTAACCTAATTTTTTCCATTTGGTGATATCTCCACCATATAGAATGTCAGCAGTCTCTATTTTTCCCGATGCACTCAAAGCGGCCGAAGCTTCGGTCAACTCTTTTACCAAATCAGTATAGATAGCTTCCTGGCTGTCGTATTTTGGTTTAAAATTGGCACTTATGTAAGCCAAACCAGCTTCAGAATAAGGAATATCACCAAAAGAATCGGTCATTACCATAAAGGCATAGGCCTGTACTATTCTGGTCATTTGATATAAATTACTTCTGTCGCTTTTGTCTTTTACCTGTGAAATAATATCCTTGGTATTTCTGATTACAGTCCGATAATATCTGGTCCACATAGGGTCAAGCAGAGCTCTGTTGTCCTGATTGAAATTAGCTCCGGTAAGTACTCCTGAGTTGGGAGAGACCATTTGCTGCACAATGGTCATTTCATAAATCGCCGTTGAAGTTGTAGGCGATGTATTGATTATGGCCTGATTAAGAATAAATGCCGGGTCAATACCCGTGATTGCAATTTCTTTGATATTCATTTCGTCAAAACCTTTGTCGCATGAAGTTGCAAACAAGGCCATAACGCTTATTGATATATATTTAAAAACCTTTTTCATGTAAAATCGTTTTTAGATGAATTAAAATTTAACGTTAAGATTAAAGCCAATTGAACGTGTAGTAGGTACACCCGTAGATTCAAGACCTACGATGTTGTCAGATGTAAAACCGAAAGAATCAGGGTCAATATTTGGCACCCATTTTTTCAGCATTAATACATTGTTACTCACAACACTTAATCTCACATTATTAACCGGTATATTTTTTGGGATAAACTTGCTCAAATCATATCCAAGCGTAATCTGACGAAGCTTCCAGAAACCTGAATTGTAAATTACCGGCTCGACCAATGCCTGCGATCTTACAACTTCCCAATAAGCCTGGACTGGTGCTTTTACGGTATTTACTTCTCCTTTATCATTAACACCTACACCTACTACACCGCCGGTATCACGACCTTCGAGCGACATTTTGTGCAATCCGTGACGTACCAAGTTGAAATTGGTTCCTGAAAGCATTTTACCTCCCAGGCTAAAATCAACCAAAGCAGAAAGTGATACGCCTTTGTATGAGAAACTGTTGGTAATACCTCCCACCCAGTTAGGTAAAGCACTACCAAAACTTATCTGATCTGGTGTTCTCAAAGGCAATCCGTTAGCTCCAAATACTTTATTTCCTTTGTCATCTCTTCTGAATCCGAAACCATAAAGCTGACCCAATTCCTGACCAACCACCTGACGCAATTCACCATTGAAAATATGCGTTCCGGTGGTGATTCTCTCACCTGGAGTATCAGTCAGAAGGCTCAATAGCTTGGTTTTGTTATAGGATCCGTTAAAATTAATATCCCATTTGAATCCACCTCTATTTACCGGATTAAGGCTCAATAACCATTCAAAACCACGGGTACGGCTTTGGCCGCTGTTAATCAAAGTTGAAACAAAGCCCGAAGCATCAGAAATCTGAGCCGAAACAATCTGATCAGTTGTGATTTTGTTATATACAGCAAGATCCAAACCTACTTTATTGTCAAATAACTTCAACTCAATACCCGCCTCTTTCTCAGCCACACTCATTGGCTTCAGATTAGGGTTGGGAACTGTGGTACCTTGTGAGGAACCCAGCGGTTGACCTGCAAAAAGGTTAGAATTTATTCCGTAAAATAATGAATTGGAATAAGGAGCCACGTCAAGGTCAGATCCCACTTCAGCATAAGCCAATCTTAATTTACCAAAAGTCAGCCAGTCGGGACTATTCTTCATAGCCTGAGAGAACACAAAACTTCCTGAAATAGAAGGATATAGGATACTTCTATTTGCTGGTGATAAGGTTGAAAACCAGTCATTTCTGGCCGTAGCATTTAAAAACAAAAATCCTTTATAAGAAATTTCGGCAGAACCATATACTGAATTCACGGCTCTCTCCTGCAAATCATAAATCGGATCTTTCACTCTACCATTCATGATGGTATATTTGTCACGTACTACAAAATCAACCACTTGAGTACTATTCAGATCAGATCTGCGATACATTTGGTTTCCACCCAAAGAGAAATCCAAACCAATGTTTCCGAATTCTTTATTACCTGACAAAAGTAAATCCTTGTTTATTTCTCTAAACCTTCTGGCTTCCTGGGTATATCTACCGTTTACAAATCCTGCCGGGGCTGGTCCAAGTGATGCCTGACCAGTTGGGAAGTTGTTATAATCTTCATCTCTTGACCAGTAATCCTGCCCTACTCTTCCCTGCAAAGCCAGCCAGTCGGTAAGTTGATATTTCAAAGCAATGTTTCCAAACATACGATCTCTTGAAATATTATGAAATTGCTCAGCTAGTACAAAATATGGGTTGGTACGGTTTCTGAATCTGGAATACACAAATTCATTTCCCTGTGCATCATATTTTTTGGCATCCAACAAATCCCACGGCATGGAGTTGGCCATAACTGACACTGAAGTTGGGATAGAGTTATCCTGGTTGGCAATATTAGGTGGGTTTGTATTTTTTTCGTTTGAATAATTCATGCTGGAATTAATGCTCAATTTTTTACTCAGATTATAGGTAAGACCCAAATTGATGGTTTTCCTGTTAAATGAGTTGTTGGCAATGATTCCCTTTGAGTCCATATTTGACATCGAGAGGTTAAAACCACCTTTCGTATCACTTCCGGAAAGCGAAACGGTATTGGTCCAGTTCTGACCTCTGCGATAAAACAAATCATAACGGTTTTTGATGGGCTCATATGGTACAGTTACACCATCAAACAAGACCTGTGTCATACCCGGAGCGAATTTTTCACCGAAAGACCATTGACCTGATGTAGGGTTGGCTGATGTGGGTCTTACGCCATTTTCGCCCTGTCCGTATTCATATTGATAGTCTGTAAAATCAAGTGCTTTTTCTGAAGTAAAATTAGAATTGTAGCTAACGCCCAACCCTTTACCTTCACCTTTTGACTTGGTGGTGATCATAATAACCCCATCTTTGGCTCTTGAACCGTACAATGCAGCAGCTGTAGCTCCTTTCAGAATAGTCATACTTTCAATATCGTCAGGATTGATAGAAGAAAGCCCATCGCCACCATCAGAAAACACACCACCGCCTCCACGTACACCGATGGATGCATCAGAGCCAGCGTTGTTTTGGTTGGCACCAAAGTTGGTATTATCAACCGGAACGCCATTGATTACAATCAAAGGGCTGTTTTGTCCTGTGATAGAAGACTGACCCCGAATCCTGATTTTGGATGATCCCCCCGGGCCGGTACCCATACCTTGCACGTTTACACCGGCTACCTTACCCTGTAAAGAGTTCATAAAATTGGGTTGACGGTTTTGAGAAAGGGCATCACTGGTAATAGTTGAAGTAGCATATCCCAGTTTTTTGGCATCTTTTTTAATACCCAGAGCCGTTACAACTACTTCTGAAAGATTTTTTGCATCTTCTTCAAGTGACACATTAAGTTGGGACTGATTACCAACTGTCACTTCTTTGCTCATGAAACCAACATAACTAAAAACCAAAGTTGATCCCTGAGACGACTGAATTTTGTAATTTCCGTCAACATCGGTGGTGGTACCACCATTTGAACCTTTAATTACAATTGAAACACCTGGCAAAGTTTCGCCTGTTTTGGCATTGGTTACTTTACCGGTGATGTTTTGGGCAAACATCACAAAAGGAGAAATTGAGAATAAAATGATAGGCAGAAACAAATGTCGAAATCGTTTCATAAAAATTAAGGTTTTGGTTGAACATTTCGCAAAGGTGAACAAACCTTTCCTTTAATACTTTCATATTCTTTCAGTGAAATATTTTGTAATTTCTTAAGATAAAATTATATTGTTCAAAGATTTGGAATTGCAGATTCTTCTTGTGTATTTTTGACACGAAATTTTTAAACCCGAATATTCTATGAAATTTCTTAATTATGAATTCCTGACCATAGGCGAAGAGAACGAATTTGAGAATATCTATTTGTTTAAAAAAGTCGCTATTTCTCCCAAAAACAAAGATTTTTTGCGGAGTAAAATCACCATCAAAAACTATTGTATTATGAGTATCCAGTCGGGGCAATTTGAGTGGAAACTAGATGGTGAAACCTTCAAAATCAGACCCAATGACCTGATTTTAGTGAGCCCTGGTGTGGAAATGGAAAAGGATTTTGAAAATGTAGAATTTGGTGGATTCTTTAAAATTTCGCTGGACGCCGGATACTATAAAAGTAAAGAAAAAAAGAAAGAAAACACTGCCATTGACAGCAGAGAAATACAAACCATTTTTTCGAAATTTGACCATAAAAGATTCCTGATTTTCAGAAATCATAAAGAAGCCTTCGAAATATTTGAAAAACTTGAAGGCGAGTTTTTGAACAAAGAGTTGGGCTATTATGCCAGAATCAACGCCCTTATCGATGAGCTGATTATCACCACCTACCGCAATACGCTTAAAGAAGAAATTGCGATAGATGACAACACATCAGAGTTCCAAAAACTCACAGTAATGCTTAAAAATAACCTTTCTCATTCATGGACGGTGAAAGAAATGGCAGAATTGTCGGGCATGGGAGTGACCAATTTTACCGAAAAATTAAAAAGCAACCTCGGTTTCAGTCCATTTGATTACCTGATTTTTTTAAGAATCAATGAAGCTGCCAGACTGCTCAAAGAGTCAGACCTGAACCTTACTCAAATCGCATTTGATACCGGATTTTACTCTTCGCAGCATTTCTCCAATACCTTTAAAAAAATTATGGGTTACCCTCCCAGGGATTTCAGGAAAAATGCGGTGGCCTAATAAAAAAATTAAACCTCTATCGATATTTACCCGGTTAAGTAATTACACTCAACCGGGTATTTTTTTTAAAAAATCAACTCTTTCCGTTAGTTCGCCATTCTCCGTTCCATCCTTCTGATGCGGGTTTGGTTTTTGCCATCTAATCTTGATGCTACCGCCCACATTGCTGCCGGTAGCCAACCAATGATGGTGATTTGAAGTATTAAACATAATATGCCACTGAGAATCTTTCCTCTTAAAAAAAACGACAACCAGGGCACCAGAACAGCAATTAATAACATAGCTTTTTCATTTTTTTGATAAATATAAATGAAAGAAAAGGTTGGTGAAATTTGTTTTTTTATGAATGGTAAATTTATCTTTTGAGTCTTTCAGGAAAATTGATAAGCTGTATTTCAGCTGTTTATAAAAATTTATTGAAAAATATTAAAATAAATTTTGAGAAACCAAATAGTTGCACATATATTTGCAACTGATTAGTTTCATATCAAAATGAGAAGAGATATTTTTCAGGCAATAGCCGACCCTACCCGAAGAGCCATCATAACCTTGATAGCCCTTCAAGCCATGACGCCAAATGCTTTGGCGGAACATTTCGACAGTACCAGGCAAGCAGTATCCAAGCACCTTAAAATACTGACAGAGTGCGAGTTGATTAAACAGGAACAAAAAGGCAGGGAGATTTACTATAAACTCGAAATTGATAAAATGAAAGAAATTGATATTTGGCTGGAGCAGTTCAGGAAGATCTGGGAAAGCCGGTTTGATCAACTGGATAATTTATTGGAAACGCTTAAACAAATTAAAAAATGAAACCGGAAATAACCATAAGGAGAGAATTCGATGCCGAAATAAGCTTGGTGTGGCGAGCCATCACCGAAAAAGAACTCATGAAACAATGGTATTTTGAACTGGACGAATTCTTACCTGTAGTTGGATTTAAGTTTGAATTTAAAGGTGGCCCTGAAGACGGCATCCAATACAATCACCTGTGCGAAATTATGGAGGTAGAATTTGAAAAGAAACTAACCTATAGCTGGAAATATGAAGGCTATGAGGGAATTTCTTATGTGAGTTTTTTACTTTCAGAATCAAAAGGGAAAACCATACTCGATTTTAGTCATTCAGGCTTGTCCAGTTTCCCTGCTTCTAACCCAGACTTCGGAGTCCATAATTTTGAATCCGGCTGGAAACGCTTTATTATCAATGCATTACCTCAGTTTTTATCTAAAAATATATAATTATGAAAAAGCCTTTATTATTTGATTTTGTACCCGACAAAACCAATAACACCCTTACCATCAGGCGGGAATTTGCAGCGGGACGCCAACTGGTGTGGGACTGCTACACCAAAGCCGAGTATCTGAGCATGTGGTTTGCCCCCGCTCCGCTTACTTCAAAAACCAAATCACTGGATTTTAGAAATGGTGGACATTGGCACTATGCCATGGTGGAGCCCAACGGCACAGAGCATTGGGGTTGGACAGATTACATAAAAATTCAACCCATTGATTATTACACTTCCAAAGATGCATTTAGTGATGCAAACGGAAAAGTAAATTCGGACTTGCCTACGGCTCACTGGAAGGTTTCTTTTACTGATTTGGGAGAAAATACAGTTGTGGAAACGCTCGTGACCTATAAAAGTCTGGCTGATTTAGAAACCGTAATCAATATGGGCATGGAGCAGGGGATGATTTCAACCTTAGAGAGATTAGATGACTTACTTTTGGAAATAAAAAATTAAAACTCTTATAATCAATGAAAAGCTTATTAACTTTCAATTTTGAAGTAGATAAAACCACTGATACGATTTCAGTTACCCGAGAATTTGCAGCCGACGTGCCATTGGTCTGGGAGGCCTGGACAACTGCCGAAATGCTCGATCAATGGTGGGCACCCCGTCCTTATGAAACAAAAACCCAATCAATGGATTTCCGTAACGGCGGAAGGTGGTTTTATGCAATGGTGGGGCCGGAAGGAGACAAACACTGGTGTGTAGCAGATTACAGCGACATTGATTTTCAAAAATCTTTTAGTCATCTTGATGCTTTCTGTGATGAAAACCAGGTTTTAAATACCCAAATGCCAAGAACTCAATGGAAAAGTACATTTTCGAAAAAAGGTGAAAATACGATTGTGAATGTGCTTCTTAAGTATGAAAAACTGGAAGATTTGGAAAAAATAATCGAAATGGGCTTTAAAGAGGGCTTCACGATGGCGATGGATAATCTGGATCAATATATTGCGGCACAGTTTTACCTCAGAAAGCAAAATAAAAATAACAATAAATCCAGAGTTTGCACTTATCTCAACTTCCCTGGTAATACTGAAGAAGCATTTGAATTTTACAAGTCAGTGTTTAAAAGTGAATTTTCCGGACAAGGAATTCAACGTTTCGGTGATTTACCTGATGACCCAACTCAGCCCCCAATAGCTGAAAATGTTAAGAAAATGGTACTCCACATAGAGCTTCCAATTATCAATAATCATATTTTGATGGGAACAGACGCTCCTAAAGAAATGGGTTTTAATGTGACCCAAGGAAATAATATGCACATTCAGCTGGAACCGGAAAACCGTGAAGAAGCAGAAAGAATCTTTACCAGTCTTTCTGAAGGTGGGGCTGTGTCAATGCCATTACAAGATATGTTTTGGGGAGCTTATTTTGGCAGTTTTACCGACAAATTTGGCATCAACTGGATGATAAATTGTCAGAATTAAACAAAGAAGCCGCGGTAATTTTTTAAAAACTGCGGCTTCATTTAAACTATTTTTGATTAATATTTTTCCTATTTTAATGCACCTTTAACTTTATAAACCCAGGCATAATCGCAGGGAATATTTCCGGGATTAATTGTTGGAGCTGTAATATTAAGAACACCTTTTTTCATTTCTGCTTTTACTTTTCCTGAAAAACCTAACATTTCTACACCTTCAAAAGATTTCAGGTCATTAAGCTTAATCTGGTCTTTCCAGTCGGTAGTAAACACATATAAATCCTCCCCTTTTTTGGTGTAAAAAATACTTTTATCTTCAGACGGTTTATACTTCCTTGAACCGTAAATGGCCTCTCCATTGACTTTTAACCATCCACCTATCTCAGCTAATCTTTGCTGCATGATTACCGGGATACTTCCATCAGCAGCCGGGCCAATGTTTAGTAGTAAATTTCCTCCACGGGAAACGATATCGATTAATTGATGTACAAGCTGCTTACCCGTATTGTAATCTTCCAGATTTTCATTTCTATTGTATCCAAAAGAATCTCCAATGCCCCTGTTTTCTTCCCATGGACGGTTATTTTTGATTGCATTATTGAGGTTTTCTCCACCATGGCCATACTCCGAAGTCAGAAAGCTGCCGTGCTCACTGCGGGTATCATTTCCCCAACGGTCATTGACCACAATACTGTTTTTTACGGGTGATTCATTAAAAAGCCAGGCCAAAAACTCCTCACTTCTCCAGGTTTTGGCTGACTGGTCCCACTCCCCGTCGGTCCAGAGTACATCAGGCTTGTAAGTTGTAACCAAATCTTTCATCTGAGGCAGCATCCTTTCGGCTACATATTGGTCAGGACTTTTTTTGTAAACGGGATTAAACCATTCATACAAAGAATAGTAATATCCCATTCTCAGATTTCTGGCTTTAACTGATTTTGCCAAATCTCCAACTATATCTCTTTTGGGACCCAGATCCACCGAATTCCAGTTCCAGCTTTCTTTACTAGGCCACAGCGTATATCCTTCGTGATGTTTCGAGGTCAAAACCACATATTTTGCCCCGGCTTTATCAAAAATATCCGCCCATTTGTCGGGATTAAAAAGCTCAGCTTTAAAATCTTTTGCAAAATCCTGATAAGGACGACCGCTGTAGTTTTTTTCATGAAATTCTTTAAATTCTTTATGAATTTTGAGATTTGTGGCTTCTAGCCGCTGCCAGTACCATTCAGAATACCCACTGCCAAAACCGTCGGCGTTGGATCTTGTCGCCCAGGAAGGCACAGCATAAAGTCCCCAGTGGATAAAAATGCCAAACTTAGCGTCTTCAAACCATGTGGGAGTAGGTCTTTTGTCAAGACTTTCCCATTTGGGTTCATATTGTGCCAATGCCATATTGACGAAACAAACAAGATTAATCAGAAATAGAAGTTTTCCTTTCATAAGTGAAAAGCTATCAAAGCGTTTTAAGGTTGTTATCTTTTGGGTAAAAATACCGAATTTTTCTTAATAATAATATTGACTTATATTGCCTGTCTAAATTAAATTTTTAAATCAATAAATGTTTCATTTATGGAAATAATGAACCGGGATGATGGTCATAAAGGGAAATTTTTTACAGAAAAAGATGGGAAAATTCTGGCTGAAATGACCTATGTTTGGGCTGGAAAGAAATTTATCATTGACCATACTGAGGTAAGCGAAGAGCTTGCAGGAATGGGAATTGGGAAAAAATTGGTACATAAAGCAGTGGAAATGGCCAGAGAAAAATCGGTTAAAATTCTTCCTCTATGCCCGTTTGCCAAGAAAGTTTTTGACAAAACAGAAGAATATCAGGACGTAATGTTTTCATAATCATGGATAAAAATAATTTGAAAAAAGAATACTCAAACGGAGAAGTCACCGTGGTATGGCAATCTGGAAAATGTTGCCATTCAGCAAATTGCGTAAAAAACCTTCCTGAAGTTTTTAAACCCAAAGAGCAGCCCTGGGTACAAATGGAAAAAAGCACCAGCGAGAAAATCAGGCAAACAGTTGCCAAATGCCCCTCCGGTGCTTTAAGCATCAAATAAGCCAATTCTTATCTGAATATTTTACCCTGCTTCAGAAGTTCATCGTATTTGTTGATATACATTTTATCAAGGATTTCAGAATCTTTATATTTTATTCTCAAATCGGCCAGTTTTTTATGCAATTCTGCTTTTACTGATTTGTATTTCGGGTCATTGTAAACGTTCTTCATTTCGTTAGGATCATTTTTTCTATCATAAAGCTCCCATTCGTCCACATCATAATAAAAGTGCACCAGTTTGTATTTTTCGGTAACCACCCCGTAGTGCCGCTTCACCATGTGTACGCTTGGGTATTCATAATAATGATAATATGCTGCATCACGGAAATTTCTGCCCTTCCCTTTGAAAATCGGAATCAAACTTTCACCCTGCATATCAGCAGGAGGTTTGATACCTGCAGCTTCTAGAAATGTCTGAGCATAATCCAGATTTTGCACCATCTGTGGGTTTTTTGAACCTGGCTTAATTACACCCGGCCATTTTACCAAAAGTGGTGTTTTAAACGACTGATCAAAAATGAAACGCTTGTCAAACCAGCCATGCTCTCCCAGATAAAAACCCTGGTCAGAGGTATAAATCACAATAGTATTTTCGTCCAGACCGCTTTCTTTCAGAAAGTCGAGTACTTTACCCACTCCCTCGTCAACCGAAGCGATACAGCCCAGATAATCCTGCATATATCTCTGGTAACGCCATTTCATTTTATCTACTTCGGTCATTTGAGGGTATTTTTTGATAAATTCCTCGTTCATTTTACCATAGGTTTCGTCCCAAACTTTCCGTTGTTCGGGATTCATACGGCCTACGGTCATGTTATAAAGTCGCTTATCGTAGGTATGGGATTCTTTTATTCCCAGCTTATCCATATTTTCAGGAAAAATCTTTGAATCTCCCGCCCAGTTCATATGAGTTAACAGATTCATTTCTTGTTCATTTGAAGCTCTTCCACGACCTTCATAAGTATCGAAAAGTGTTTCAGGTTCAGGGAATTTTTTGTTGATATATTCCTTGTAATGCCTCTCTGCGGGTATCCATTCCCTATGAGGTGCTTTGTGCAAATACGCCAGAAAGAACGGTTTATCATCATCCCTTTCATTTTTTAGCCAGTTCAGCGTTAGTTCGGTAATGAGGTCTGTCACATAGCCGGTCAATTTCTTTTTCCCTTCTTTTTTGGTGATTATGTCTGGATTATAATAATCGCCCTGATCAGGAAGAATCTGAAATTCATCAAATCCCTTTGGATTGTTACCAAAATGCAATTTCCCAAACATGGCGGTTTGATACCCGTTTTGTTGCAACAGCTGAGGGAAAGTCACATTAGTGGTATCAAAAGGAAAATAGTTATCAATTTTACCATTTAGGTGACTATGTTTTCCGGTCAGGATTACTGCCCTTGAAGGTGCACAAATAGAATTGGTAACACATGCATTGGTAAAAAGCATACCCTCGTTGGCAATTCTGTCAATATTTGGGGTTTGCATTAATCTGTTATCATATGCCGAAATAGCCTGATAGGCATGGTCATCTGACATGATGAAGACAATATTGGGTCGCTTTTTCTTCCCTGATTTAAAAGCTATGAATCCGATAACAGGAATCAATAAAATCAAAGAAAAGGCTAATTTTTTTCGCATTGAGACAGAATTTTTATAAAAATATGGAATTTTATTCAAATATATATCACCAAAAAACGGCATAAAGAGCCACAACAATGCCGGAAACTAAAATTGAAAGAATAGCAAATGATGAAGTGACTTTAAACCATTTCGAATCAATATCGAGTCCTTTGGGGTTACTTTTACTGTTTTTGTCCAAAAGAGAAATGACTATCATCAACACGGTAAGAATCAGAAAAACCCAGCCTGTGCGATGTAAAAAAGGCATCGGCACTTCGGGTACAATTTTGAAAGCCACCGCCAAAGGAATGGAAAGTGTGGCCGCAATCACTGCTGCCAAAGTAGTGGTTCTTTTCCAGAATAAACCCAGGAAAAACAAAGCAAATGCCCCTGGAGTGAGGTAATTGGAGTATTCCTGGACAAACTGATAGGCCTGCTCCAACTGCTTTAATTGCGGAGTAATTACCAATGCAATTGCGAATGCTCCAAGGATAGTCCAGCGGCCTACTCTTACCAGTTTTTTTTCTGAAGCCTCTTTGTCAAAAAATTTCTGATAAATATCCAGGCTAAAAATCGTGGCAATAGAGTTGCATTTTCCGGCAAGGGAAGCGACAATCGCTGCGGTAAGTGCTGCAAAAGATAAGCCTTTCAAGCCCTGGGGCAGTAGATTCATTAACGTAGGGTAAGCTCTGTCTGGTTTCACGATTCCGGCAGCGTCAACCATTTCCTGTTGAAAGTATCCATTTTGGTACAAAACATAAACCGCAATCCCCGGCACCGCACAAATCAATGGAATAAGTAATTTCATTGCCGCAGCAAACAGAATTCCGTTCCGGGCTGTTTGAAGGTCAGCCCCCAGGGCACGTTGAACAATATATTGATTGCAGCCCCAGTAGTTGAGGTTATTGATCCACATTCCACCAAAAAGGATCGCCATGCCTGGTAATTCATAATAGTATTTGTGCCCTTCTGAAAATATCATGTGAAAATGATCATCAGACTTTTCTTTAATGATAGACAATGCACTGAGAACCCCTCGCCCGTTAAATTTATCAGAAACCATATCCAAAGCCAGATAGGTCACTACCAGACCACCCAAAATCAAAACCACCACCTGGATTATATCGGTATAACCTATGACTTTCATACCGCCCAAAGTTATGAAAATGGCAAAAATGGCGAGCCCAAACATACAATATTCAAATGAAATTCCGGAAATACTCTCGACTGCCAAAGCTCCCAGATAAAGTATGGAAGTAAGGTTTACAAAAACATAGAGCAAAAGCCAAAAGACTGCCATAATGGTAGCCACCGTGCCGTTATACCGCTGAGCAAGAAACTGCGGCATGGTGTAAACTTTGTTTTTCAGATAAATCGGAATAAAAAATACGGCCACTATGATAAGTGTAACCGCAGACATCCATTCATAGGAAGATATCGCAAGCCCCATTGCAAAACCAGAGCCTGACATGCCTATAAAGTGCTCCGCAGAGATATTGGAGGCAATCAAAGATGCTCCGATTGCCCACCATGTGAGGGAACCTTCGGCCAAAAAGAAGTCTTTGGAATCACTTACTTTAGATTTTTTCTTGTGATAGATGTAGTATCCATAAGCCGAAACAATCAGGAAATACACAAAAAAAACCAGGTAGTCGGGGAACGACAGGTGACTATTCATTTTTTTTCAATCAATTAGGGTTTATGCTACTGCTTTGCAGCGAAAAACTTTTTCAAAACAAAACAATATCACTAAAAAATACAATTATTTACATAAATCATCATAGAATAAGCCGAAATGGTATCAGTTGTTTTTTGGGTAATTAATGAGGGTTGCCCGCAACGCCTTTCCAAAATTTGAATCATTAATCAAAAAATTCCCAGGTTTATCAAAATTCCATAAATATGATTCGACATTACAACAAATGACCCCAATTCTACGCTTTCTGAATGATTATTTATTCGATTTTTCTGGACGACCCTTGACTTCCCCTAAAGGTTCTTGCAAAGAAAATAATCTATTCCTCCACAATCCTCACTCCCCAGGGTTCGATATTCAATTCGGAATCTTTTGATACAGGTTGATTTGAAAGTAGCTCGGTACCACTTCCAAAAACATAGTTAATTGTCTGGGGCACCGCCGAATAATTAAAAACATATCGAATCCTTTTACCCGATTGATTAACCCCTGTTTTCAAAATAATCGGAAAAGCAAATTGCTGCTCAGTTTTCCAAAGGCCTGCGTTTTCAATGGTATTTTTCATAATTTTTTCGGTCAATACCTGCGTGGTAATACAGCCCACATAGGTGGCAGTGCCCTTTCCAAACAGATTTCGGGTAATAGCCGCATAAGTACCCCAAGCCGGATGATCGTAATAGGCCAGTACTTTTGCTGTGGTGGGTGTAATGAGTTCCATCCAGGTATTTACCTGATTATCTTCTCCTACTCTAAATGGATCATTTTTCAAAACAACTTGCTGAGGTACTGTAAATTGACTGTAGAAAATCCCGCAAGCTTCGTTGATAATGCCCGGCTGGAGGGTACTTCTTACTTTCACATTTTCATCAGAAAAACCACTTTTGAACGTATAAAGTACATGCCCTCCTTCTTTTACATACTGATTCAATTTTTTCAAAACCTCATCTGAAGCTGCATAAAGTGCCGGAACAATGATGAGCTTGTATTTACTTAAATCGGAGTTCTTTGTGGCATCGATAAAATCGGTCCCCACATTCATTTTATACAATGCATCATAATAAGGTCTTAGGATATCATTGTAGGTTTCCTTTGCCCCCCATCCAAAACTGAAGGCATTGAAGGCGGTTTGTGCCTCGTTACTGAAAAGAATAGCTACCTCATTATTTATCTTCAAATTGATAAGTTTATCACTCATTCGGGCAAAATCTCTTCCGATGGTTTTAGCCTCGATATAGGTGGGATTGGGTTCAAAATCATGGCTTAAAAGCCCTTTCCAGTAGGTTTCTGCCGAATTGTGAATCGAATGCCAGTGCCAATACTCGAGCATGTTGGCTCCTGAAGCCATATGACTAAATGCCTGCAACCTTAACTGACCCGGATAGGGCACCCACTGAGGAAAACCTTGTGCTTCGGTTTCGATTACAAAATAGTTTTTGTTTTTCATTGAGCGGGCCAAATCGCCTCCAAGCGATATTTCGATTCCTGTAAGATTGTCCTGAGTAGGGTGATAAATGTCAATCCCAGCTATATCCAGAGCTTTTGCAGCGGCAAAATGATCTACGTCGGTTTGAATTCCATAAGAATATCCACGCCAATCCAGGTCAAAATTTTGGGTTACAAACTGTCCGGGCTTGGCGTATTCTTTCACGATTTTGGTTTGCCAGACCAGATAATCCGTAACGATCTGACGTTGAAATTTTGAAAATTCGGAATTCAGACTCGCATTAATTGAAGCACTGAAAGTGCCATTTACTGTAGGGAAATCATCCCAATTGTTGATTCTGTTACTCCAATAATCCAAACCAAAAGCCTTGTTTACAGCATCTAAAGTCTTATATTTTTCTTTCATATAAGTTACAAATGCCTTTTGTACATTTTCACCTGCCGTGCCATAGTGCTTGGTTTCGTTGTCAACCTGATACCCGATGATGGCCGGATGATCCTTTATATGCTCCATGATTTTCCTGATCACCCTCTCGGCATGGAATCTGAAATGTTCATTGGTGATGTCCATATTTTGTCTTGTACCATAGAGATTTTTGCCTTTTGCAGTGGTGGCGAGTATTTCAGGGTATTTTTTGGCCAGCCATGTCGGAAAAGCATAAGTAGGTGTGCCCACAATCACTTTTATGCCGGCTTTGTCCATGGCATTCAGCACGCGGTCTATACTTTTAAAATCCCAGACATTGTCTTGCGGTTCTACTGTGCTCCAAGTACTTTCGGCGATTCTGACTACATTAATGCCTGCCTCTTTCATCATTGCCACGTCTTTTTCGAGGCGATCGTAGGGCATGTATTCGTCGTAATAGGCCACGCCAAACAATAGGGGCAAATCGGTTTTTTGGGCAAAAACCCATGATGAAATGAGAATTGATATTATTGAAAATAGGTATTTTTTCATCGAAAATGATTTTGAATTGAATTTGGTATTTAATTTATATCACCTTAAGACAAGACATACCTTGTCTCTACCATATTTATCCAATGATTACAAAATTGAATTTTATTTTTCATCGAAAAACTTATCCTTTCCCCAGTTTTGTATATTCGTTTCAATATAGTCGTTTATGCGTTGATATTCTTCATTATTTCTAATAATATGGTCATGGAATCGAGTTTGCCAAGCGAAAATTACACCATCTGTATCTGTTAAACCTAGACGATTGCAATGTTTGGTTAAGGCAGATTTGTAAGAACCAATTATTGATGATACGGTATTTTTGCCTTGATTTCGAAATCGTTGTTGGGCAGGTGTTTGATTTGATTGCGATATAGACAGGGCATGCCCTATCTCTATGTGTCCTGTATCTACAGACGAATCTGTATTCACATTTTCAGGTCTATCCAAAATCAAAATCCCATGAATATGGTTTGGCATCACTACAAATGCCCCTAATTCAATATTTTCAGCATGATTTTTTATTTCATGCCACAACACATCTGCCAAAATTCCAATAGACGACAATTTCATTTTCCCATTTTCAATTTCACCAAAATAATTGCTCCTATTTGCCGTACAGACAGTAATAAAATATGCTCCATTCCAACCATAATTCCACCATGAGGTACGGGCTGATGCAATGCGGTATTTATTTTGAAATTTGTCGGACATGATTTTTTCTGTTGTTTATAATTTTATTGTGATAGATACAGGATATTCTGGTAAGAGACAAGGCATGCCTTGTCTCTACGGGTGTAATATTTATTCCCCCCCTATATTCGCCTCCAGAAAATCAAATTCCTTCTTAAACATCCCTTTTTGATTTTCGATTTTATCTCCCAAACTCATGATATTTCCGGAACTCTTGTCATACGCTTTCCATTCCGGCAAACCTGCTCCGTTAGGATTCCCTGTTTTGGCAAAATTTACCCAATAAGAAGACATCGTATTCTCTAAATCCTTATCAAATTGTTGCCACGGGCGGTTCCATAAATGTAAAGTATGCAATGCATAAGGCACCTCTGAAGTATGAAAAGCCCCGTAATTGGGAAAATCGGGTTTATCGGGTGGCACATGGCTAAACTGATACAAATAAGCAGGTTTATTGGTTAAAGTTGCCAATAGATGAGAGGGCAAACCAGCAAAATTTATCAGTCCTTGTTTTGCCTTCATAGCTTTGGCTTCATCATCATTTGTGGCTGGAAAAATACTCAAAAACGTTTCTGCTTTATCGGCATATTTTTCCCGGACTTCTTTTAAATAATTTTCCAAGCTTATGTTGGAGTTGCCCATCAGGCCACCATCGCCCGTAACCCAACCGGTCATAATTGGCACTTGATTGTGTTTTCCTGCTTTGAAATAAGCCAAAATATCTGATGGTAACACATAGTTATCATACGTTACGCCAAATCTGCCAGCATTGCGGTCGTTACTTAATCTTTGCATTTCATCTGCTGAAATTTTCCGTAAATCTGCAATCGAATTGGCTTTTGCTAATTCCATGAATTTTACGCCTTGTTTTTCGGCTTCTGTCAAATTTTGGCTCAGCATTCTGGATAAAAGTCCACCACTTTGAGGAATGGCCTTATGAAAAAGCCCTTTAGCCAAAGGAGAAGCAATCAATGCATTGACGCTGAAAGCCCCCGCAGATTGACCTAAAATAGTTACATTTGAAGGGTCTCCTCCAAAAGCCGCAATGTTTTTCTGCACCCATTTTAAGGCTGCAATCTGATCCAGAAAACCATAATTTCCTGATGCATGGTAGCCCGATTCTTTGGTCAATTCCGGATGAGCCATAAATCCTAAAACTCCAACCCGATAGTTGACACTGACAAAAACCACCCCTTTTTTAGCCATTTCTTCTCCATCATAAATATCGCAATTGGCCGAACCACTGCTCAAACCGCCCCCATAAATCCAAACCATGACGGGTTGCTTTTCTTTGGTCGATTTTGAAGTAGTCCAAACATTGAGATATAAACAATCTTCACTCAATGGCTCAGGTTTGGCGATAAACTCCTCTGACCAGCAATAAAATGGGGCCGGTTTGTTCTGAATCGGGCTGGCCGAAAACGAGTTACATTTTTTCACCCCTGTCCAGTTTTTCACAGGCTGAGGTGCTTTCCATCGGAATTCACCTATTGGAGGTGCCGCAAAAGGAATTCCCTTGAAAATTCGGAGGTTTTCTTTTATGTAGCCTTCCACTTTACCATTGACCGTTGCCACTATGTTTTGAGCCAGAGAGGACAATGAAATTAAGGTCAAAAAGAGTAGTTTTTTCATGATAGTTTTTGATTAAAAATCTTTATCATTTTACTGAGGATAAAACAGTTTAAACTAAGTTTCAGTACTTATTTTTTCAATTTCGATTTAAAAAAGCCAACCATCTGATTGTAATATTTATCAATCATCACTCCTGGCCCATGGCCGCCCCCTTCAATAATAACCAATTGGCTATTTACCCCAGCTTTCTGCATTTTTTCATATAGCTTTTCACTCTGACAATGCGGCACCAGGGGGTCTTTATTTCCATGAAAAATCAAAAATGGAGGATTTCCGGCTGAAACATAAGAAATCGGATTGGCCAACGCTGCTTTGTCTTTATTTTCCTGAATTGCCCCACCAATTAAAGTAGATTCGGGAGATTTGGCATCATCATGACTAAAACTACTTCCGCAGGCATCCATAATCAGGAAGTCAGTAGGGCCAAACCAATCAACCACTGCATCAACATGGCTGGAGGTCTCCAAATATTTGCCTATATTTCCTTCCAGGTCTATTTCAAGGCCGTTGATATTTTCACTTTTTGTACCAGAAGTCACCCCAGCCATAGCCGAAAGGTGTCCACCTGACGAAAATCCTGTAATGCCAATAAAGGAATTATCGAGAAAAAACTGAGAAGCGTTGGCTCTGACAAATCTTAAGGCGGCTTTAAGGTCATGAATTTGTGCCGGCCATATGGCCTCTCTGCTGGAGCGGTGATTAATGGCAACTACCGCAAAGCCATTTTTTAAGAGGGTCTGACCATAATTCTCCTTAAAACAATTGCCTTTTGAAGAGTTCGAGAAAAAAGCACTGCCATATACCATCACCACTACAGGAAAGGGACCTTTCCCTTTTTTAGGCAGAAAAATATCCATTCGATGTCCGATGATGCCATCTCCTGCATAGTCCAGATCAATCCAGGATTTTGATGCCTCAATGGCAGATTCAGTGTAGTTTTCAGGAGATTGAGCCAGACTTCTAACAGCAATCATTAGGAGCAACAGGATTTTTTTCATCAAGCAATAATTTTAAATAAACCTCAATCAAAAAAAGAATTTCTCATCTCAAATTTAAGTACTCTAACCCATATTTTCAGATTCTTTTTAAGTTAATAATCAAAGCTTTGGAGTAAGAAAATCGGCACTTCTTTTTAATGCTACATCCGGGTTAGCCACCATATCTTGTTCTACAAAATAATGCTCAACACCCACCTCTTTTGCTCTTTTTACTATACCCTTAAGGTCAAGCACACCATCACCCGCAGAGGCCATCAGAGGGAACATTGGTATCCAATCCCCCATACTTCCACCGTCACCTGCAAACTGCTTTTTCTCTTTCATATCTTTGAGATGCAGCATTTTGTATCGGTTGGGGTATTTATTCAGGAGTTCAATGGGATCTACACCTCCACAGGTAGTCCAGAAAATATCCATTTCAAAGAAAACAAGATTAGGATCGGTATTCTTCAGGATAATCTCAAGAGGCATTACCCCATTTTGTGTTTTCAATCCATAACCATGATTGTGGTAGCCAAATTTAACCCCATTTTTTTTCGCATTTTCACCGATTTTATTGAAGGCATCGGCGATTCTTTTATAATCATCCAAAGTTTTGCGGCGGTCGTCCGGAATAGCGGGCAGGGTTACATATTTCCAACCCATAATTTGTGCAGCTTCTCCCAATGCTCCCATATTATTTTCGAGGGTATCGAGGTCGGTATGGGTTCCAGGGGTGGTTAAACCATTGTCTTTCAATAACTTATTAACCTCAATGGCAGATTTTCCAAAATAACCACTTCCAGAAAAACCGAGCATTTTACCTGCAGCTTCCCAGCCTTTTTTGGCACTTTCAGCACTAAATGGATATGGCCCAAATAATTCCAACTCCTTATATCCCTGAGCAGCCAGCATTTTAAGGCCACCTTCAAAGTTTTCAGAAAGCATTTTTGGAATAGAAAACAGCTGAATCCCAAGTTTATTTTCCTGCTTTAATTGAGCCATTACCTCACTCAAAGAACCCAGACTCAATGTAGTAGCCAAAGCACCTGCACTTTTCAAAAACTCTCTCCTATTTTTCATATTATTGAAATTAAAATATTTATAATCAGTAAATTATTTAATAAATAGATTTAAAACCAGATAAAAAAGGGATGGGCAAACCAGACAGCCCAAACCTGTATAAAATGTAGCTGTAACTGTACCATAGGGAACTAATGCCGGGTCTGTCGCTGCCAAACCAGCCGCTACACCACTATTAGTACCCATCAATCCTCCATAAGCCATGGCGGCTTCGGGGTTATTAAGGCCTATTTTTTTTGCAAAAACAGGGGTTAAAATCGTGACAGCGATAGCCTTAACCACTCCTGTTGCGATGCTCAGGGCCATTACTTCAGAAGAGGCATTGAGTGCTGCACCGGTAACCGGGCCCACGATGTAAGTGCATGCCCCCGCTCCAATGGTACAAAGCGAAACGGCATCACGATAACCCCATAGATAAGCTATCGCTACACCTGCAATAAAAAAGAAGGTGATTCCCACAAGTAATGACATTAGGCCCAGGAATCCTGCCCTTTTCATGACTAAAAAACTAGCCCCCAGTGCAGAAGCCACAATGGAGAAATCGCGAAACATTGACCCACCCAGAACTCCCACGCCTTTGAAAATCTCAATATCTGCCAGCCCTTTTTCTCCACCTGAAAAAAGGCCTCCAATATATGCCAATACAAGACCCATCAAAATAGCCAGAGCTGAAGAGGGTATTTTGCTTTTGAGAACTTTCTTTGTGAAAATTTCAGAAAATAAAATAATGAGAGCAATCACCAGGATTCCTGCCACCAAACCATTTTTATCCAGTATTTTTTCTAAAATTTGCATCAATTCTTGGGTTTAAGTTTTTGAACTAAATAAGGAAAAAACATAAAAACCAAAACTACCGGTACTACTCCTGCGATGATGGCCAGAAAACCGCTGGATACGGCTACTTTTACGTTTTGACTAGCCGACATGGCGATTACTACCGGCACATACATCATGTTCCAGTAATCGATTCCTTTTTTGAAATCCTCATTTACCAGGTTTTTCTTTTCTAAAAAATCTTTGGCCAATATGAGAATGATCATCGCAAAACCTACGCCGCCCACATTGGCTTTGACGCCCAGCCACACACCGAGCTCTTCACCCAGAAACTGGCCGGACAGAAACGAAAAGGCCAACAGACCCAGGCCGTACATCAGTGCATTCATATAAATATCTGTTTTACATCGTTTTTAGTAACTTTTCCCATAGCATTTCGGGGCAAATCACCTACTATTTTATATTTCCTTGGAGTTTTATACGCTGGCATATTCTCCCGCATCCATTCGTTGAGTTTCTTTAAATCCAAATCATTCTCAGGAGTTATAACGGCTGCCGCTACCACTTCCCCCCATTCTTCATCAGGAATCCCTACCACACAGCAATCCGAGATTTCGGGATGTTTTCGTAAAACCTCTTCTATTTCCAGGGCCGAAATTTTGTATCCTCCTGATTTTATGATATCAACAGAATCCCTTCCCAAAATACGATAATAGCCGTTTTCGACGACTGCGATATCTCCTGTCATAAACCAGCCGTCGGAGGTGAAAGATTTTGCCGTAGCTTCCGGTTTGTTCCAGTATTCTTTAAATACATTGGGTCCTTTTATCTGTATTTCCCCCGATTCGGCTTCTTTTTCCACCAATTTCCCGTCATTCATTAGCCTTACTCCTACTCCCGGAAGTGGCTTTCCTATGTACCCGGCTCTCCTCTCTCCCTCATAAGGATTGCTGATTCCCATGCCGATCTCCGTCATGCCATACCTTTCCAATAAATAATGACCCGATATTTCGACCCACTTTTCCATGACCGAAACCGGTAATGCCGCAGAGCCTGATACCATCAATCTGAATTTCTTCATAGCCTCACTAAGTTTTTTCTGCTCATCTATGGTAAGGTTTTCAAAATGGGCTATTAACTTAAAATAGATGGTCGGCACAGCCATAAATACATTTAGTTTCCCTTCCAGAAATATCCTGAAAACCTCCTCTGGACTGAAATTGGGCAAAAAGTGTACTGTAGCACCACTCCAAAGCCCGCAGGAAACCACATTTACAATACCATGAACATGATGTAATGGCAAAATACAAATGGTGTAATCCTCACGGGTCCATTTCCATGAATCAACCAAAGTGCTGATTTGGGATTGAAGAATAGTGTGTGTGGTTACGACTCCCTTGGGCTTGTTGGTAGTGCCACTGGTATAGAGTATCATAGCATTTCGGGACAAATCAACTTCAGGAATTGCTGAAACGGCCATTTTTAAAAGCTCTTCAACTTTAAGAATCTTAACAGGAAATTTCTCTTTTAATACCTGTAAAAAATCAAAATAGGCCTCATCAGCCACGATGATGGTGGCTTCGGTATCTTCAATGACATATTCAATAGAAGGGAGCGGGTAATTAACAGCAATAGGTACTGCCACTCCACCAGCCTGCCATATGCCCCATTGGGTGGCCACGTAACTGATTCCAGGGCTTACCATATATGCTATACCTTGCTCTGAAAGGTCATTTTCACCAAAAAGTAACCCGGAAGCTACACGCCTGGAAAAATCCAGTAACTGAGCATATGAATATTCTTTATCAGAATCAATAACAGCCGTTTTGTTTCCAAAACCGGAAGCATTTTTGATAATTTGAAGCATTTATGTTAAGGTTGAGATGTGAGATACTTAAAAAGGATATTTTTCTAAAGTATCAATCAGATACAATAATATTTGAAAAAAAGGGTAAAACCGAATTTTGCTATCAAAATTTTAGAAAATCAAATTTATCATTAAAAATATTAGAAAAATACAAGAGGATGAATCTGTTTTTCAGGTAAAAAATACACTAAAGTTTTCGGCTATTTTCTGAAATATAAAAATTTCAATATAAATTATTAACCCCCAATTTTAATATCCTATACTTTTCTCAGAATACTCCAAAGGGCGATTTTTGCACTATTTTAAAAAACATTGCACCTTTCTACCCAATACTTGCACTTTTCTAACAAGTGTGGTACTTTTCCAATATTATCATGGCATCCTGTAAAGAACTTTCATGTAAGTACATTTTTGCAATTGACACGTATTCAGTATCTTCTATAAATTTGCAGCATCAAAGGTTTTCGAAAGAGGTAAAATTATCTAAGACAAAATCAAGATTTAAATATTTTTCCAAATAAGAAAACAAGAACAAAAAATATTATGAAAAAGCTTACATTAACTTTAGCAGTATTGATGGGAGTATCAGCTGCTAACTTGAGCAACGCCGCCAACGGACTTAAAATTGTAGAAATTAAAGCCGAGGCAAATGGACTAACGGTGAAGGCTATCGATGGCCTTAAATTCAGATTGAGTTTGGACAAACTTTCGAAAAAAACATATATCGCTATCAAAAACAATCAGGGTGAAACTTTTCATTCAGAATACCTTGGAAAAAAGGATGCTTTCTCAAAAGTATATGACCTGAGCAACCTTCCTGATGGCGAATACTATTTCGAAGTCGTGACCGGAAACAACAAAATGTCAAAACCATTCCAGATCTCAACCAACGTTAAGAGAACTGTAATTGCAGACTAATTATTCAAAAAAACAGATTTAAATTTTTAAAAATATTTATGAAAAAGCTTATAATAACATTTGCAGTATTGATGGGAGTATCAGCTGCTAACCTGGCAACAGCCTCAAACGGACTTAAAATTGTAGAAATCAACGCCGAAGCTAAAGGCCTTACAGTAAAGGCTATTGAAGGTTTGAAATTCAAATTGAGTCTTGACAATCTTTCGAAAAAAACATTCATTTCTATCAAAAATAATCAGGGTGAAATTTTTCACACAGAATTTATTGTAAAAAAAGACGCTTTCTCAAAAGTGTTCGATTTGAGCAATTTACCTGATGGAAACTACTATTTCGAAGTGATTACCGGAAACGAGAAAATGACAAAACCATTTCAGATTTCTACCAACGTAAACAGAACAGCTACTGCTCAGTAATTTACAAAAGTAGAATTTCTAAAACCTTTGAATGAGAGCCTGAATCGCAAGATTCGGGCTTTTTCGATTTAAAGTAAAAAGACATTTTAAATACCAGATAGAACTTACCCTTTTTTCATTTTAGGAAAAACCTAAATTTTTAATCCATTTTCCTTAAATTTGCACCTCATTTGAGCAGATTATAATCAACTATGTTTCAGAATCTTCAGGATAAACTCAACAGTGCCTTCAAAACCCTTAAAGGAAAAGGAAGAATAACTGATGTAAATATTGCAAGTACCGTAAAGGAAATCCGCCGGGCATTGATGGATGCCGACGTAAATTATAAAGTAGCCAAAGAAGTAACCGACCGTGTAAAACAGGAAGCCATTGACCGAAAGGTGATGATAGCGGTAGAACCGGGTCAGTTGTTTGTAAAAATTGTTCAGGAAGAGCTTACCAATCTGATGGGCAGCACGGCTCAGTCTGTAAATCTGAAAGGATCACCTGCAGTGGTATTGATTGCCGGTTTGCAGGGTTCGGGTAAAACTACTTTTTCAGGAAAATTTGCATCATATCTTAAAAAACAGGGTAAACAAGTTATGCTTGTAGCCTGCGATGTTTACCGCCCCGCGGCTATCACACAGCTCCAGGTGCTTGGTGAGCAGATTGGCGTGGATGTATATGCTGAACCAGACAACAAAGATGCAGTTTCGATTGCCAAAAATGCCGTTGCCGAGGCCAAAACCAAAGGAAAAAGTATAGTAATCGTCGATACGGCGGGTCGTCTGGCAGTTGACGAAGTCATGATGACCGAGGTCGAAAATATCAAGAAGACAATAGCCCCCTCCGAAATCTTGTTTGTGGTTGACTCCATGACCGGTCAGGATGCTGTCAATACAGCCAAGACCTTTAATGACCGCCTTGATTTTGATGGTGTAGTTCTTACCAAGCTCGATGGTGATTCACGAGGTGGTGCCGCCCTTTCTATCAGAGCTGTGGTAGAAAAGCCTATCAAGTTTATGAGCACCGGCGAGAAGATGGAAGACCTTGACATCTTCCACCCTGATCGTATGGCCAGCCGTATTCTGGGCATGGGTGACGTGATCTCACTTGTAGAACGTGCTCAACAGGCTTACGATGAAGATGAAGCCCGTAAGCTTAACAAAAAAATGAGGGAGAACAACTTCGACCTCAATGACTTTTTGGGCCAGCTGGAGCAAATCAAAAAAATGGGTAATATCAAAGATATTATGGGTATGATTCCGGGTATGGGCGGTGCGGTCAAAGACCTCGATATCAGCAATGACTCTTTTAAACCCATAGAGTCTATTATCAAAAGTATGACTCCAAAAGAGCGTGAATTACCGGATATCATTGATGGAAGCCGTCGTAAGCGTATCGCCACCGGTGCCGGCCGCAGTATTCAGGAAGTCAATAATCTGTTGAAACAGTTTGAACAGATGAAAAAAATGATGAAGAAATTCAATAAAATGAGTCCAGGTGGCAGAGCCAGGATGTTTGGTTAATGTATTGATTTTAAAGACAATAAAAATAACCTCCGAGAAATTGGAGGTTTTTTTGTCAAGAAATTCAAGAAATAATTTTCAGGCTCTCAGAAAAAAGCCGGTTACTTTTTAGAATAATAGAATAGCTTGGGAGCATCGGGCTGTCCCCCCCTTTCTGACATGGTAAAATACCCTTTGGCTCCCGCATCCCAGCATATGGATTCCCCCTGATGCTCCTGCACATAGGGTGCCCCTACATCGCGGGCACGGCTTAAAGTCTGAAAAACTGACTCTCCCGAACGAGTTCTCCAATAAAACACAGCAATGTATGTTTTTAATAATATCTCTTTCCCATCATAAGAAATATCACCACTCGTAATCCCCCAAAAGGGAATTTTACCCAGCAACTCGGCTTCAGTAATTTTATCCAATGCCTGTGGATAGGCCAGTCGGAATACAAATTCATTAAATTCCCCTTTGGTAACTATATATATGTCCTTAGTCTTGGGGTCAACCATAATTGTTTCTGAATCATATGATGCAGAATTTGGATAGGAAAATCTTATCACATCGGGGTTATTTACATTTGATGCCGAAACAGACGGCTCTTCAAATCTGTAAATTTTATATTCCTTAAAAGCTTTTAAATTGTCTCCAATATCAGGTGCATAGATGTAGCTCACCCCGGCCTTTGGCCCTGGTCCTACTGCCAGATCTTCCCAGTCACGGTTATTACCTGAAATTGCAAAAAACTTTTGATATACGCCCTTTTCAGTCATGAGATGAACACCCGCCTGAGCTTCCGAATCTTCAATTAACCATACATATCCTGGATTTTTTTGAGAAGCAGCTATACCTGAAACTTCATTTAAGGCTTCGGTAGTAGGTAAAAATGAAACCGGAGAATCATTGAAAGCAGCAACACTGTCTTTTACAACAGGCTTGGGTTTTACGTCACCTCCAAACAAAAAACAAGCGTTTAGCCCAATACTCAACGCCACAAACAAAAACACTCTTTTCAAAATTCCGATTTTTTTAATTCACAACGCAAAAACTATCCCAATTAGTCCGCAAAAATAATAATTAATTTTTGGCTTTGTTTTCCAAAACCAGGTCTTGCAGTAATTCTATCCAGGAGTCCTGATCGTTGAGACTTGGAACCAGATCCCATTTTTCACCCCCGTGTTCTTCAAATAGCTCGCGGTATTCTTCCCCGACTTCGATGGTAGTTTCCAGACAATCTGAAACAAAAGCCGGCGAAAACGCAAGCACACTTTTAATTCCTTTTCCTGCTAATTCTTTTACTAAATCTTCACTATAAGGCTTGATCCAGGGGTCTTTTCCTAATCTTGACTGGAAACTGGTGGTGTAAGAGCCTTCTTTAAGGCCTAAGGATCTGACCAACAAACGGGTTGTTGCAAAGCACTGAGCCCTGTAACAAAACTGATTTTTGGCAGTAATCTCACCACAACAATCCCCTAATTTACATACACCATAATCATCCCCTTTTTTTATCTGACGCTCCGGCAAGCCGTGATAGCTGAACACAAAATGCTCATAATCATGCTCTGACATCATTTTTTGAGCATTATTGACAAAGCCTTGAATAAACTTTGGATATTGATAGAAATAATTAATGAATTTGATTTGAGGGATAATCTGCCATTGAGAAACAATCTCCATCACTTTTTGGTAAACCGAGCCACTGGTGGCCGAAGCGTATTGAGGAAAAAGCGGAATCACGATCAGTTCTGAAATACCCGAAGTTTTAAATTCTAAAAGTCTTTCCGCTATCGAAGGGCTTTGGTATCGCATCGCTATTTTCACTTCGAAATCTTCGCCAAGTCGTTTTTGAAGATGTAACTCGTTGGAATATCCAAAAATTTTCAAGGGAGAACCCTCTATGGTCCAGAGCTTTTGATATACTTTCGCCGACTTTGGGGCTCGGAATGGAGCAATAATGAGATTTACCAATAAAAATCTGGCAATATTTGAAATGTCAATTACCCTTCCGTCCATCAGGAATTCCCTCAGATATTTCCTCACATCCGGCACATTGGGTGAGTCCGGGGTTCCGAGATTTACCAGCAATACACCTGTTTTTTTCTTTTCTATCACAACTACTTCAATTTAAAACCCGATAACTTTCTCACCATATAATAAATTTCAAAGGCTTTTTTAGCGAATTTTCACAAAAAAATGCATTGAATCATATTTTTTATAAAATAAATCCTTAAAATTTACCCTTCAAATCAACCGTACTTGTGCCCGGTGAGCGGTGGCATAGAAACGGGTGTTCTTATTAAAAATCAAAAACTTTATCAATAATGTCAACTTCAATTACAACTTCAGAAACTTTCGGCAATCAGATTTTAAGCATCAAAGATTGTCTCAAAATTATTGGTATCGAAGAGATTGCCGACAATGTGTATGCTCTACCTCATTTTGTAAAAGAAAAATCGAAGTCTAAAAAAAAGGCAAAAAAGAAATAAGCTCTTAATTGCCCTTCATTTATTTTTAAACAAAATACTTCCCGATTTGTTTAGTACGCCCTCACGGTCTTACCTTCCATAAAATTAATAAAGGCTGTGTTTACGACTTTGTTGCCGCCTGGAGTTGGGTAATTTCCTGTGAAATACCAATCACCCAGGTGTTTCGGACAGGCTTTATTCAGATTTTCAACTGTCTGATATATCACCGAAACCTCCGCATTGAGACCTTCAGGTTTTACTATCTCAGCAATTTTATCTGAAACATCCTGATCACTGAAAGGCTCAAAAAGCGTCTTTACGAGATTCTGTTCACTCAGCCTGCCTTCGGTTCTTAAAGCAAGTGCTTTTTGGTAAACTTCCTCTTTTTTATATTCCAAACCACGGTCTTTCAACAACGCCAGCATAGCTCTGAACGCCACAAATTCCTTAACTTTTGACATGTCAATACCATAACAATCGGGATATCTTATTTGCGGTGCCGATGATACGATCAGGATTTTCTTGGGTCCAAGCCTGTCTAACAAAGTCAAAATGCTCTTTTCCAAAGTTGTCCCCCTTACAATAGAATCATCTATCACCACAAGAGTATCCACTTTTTTGCGGATTACCCCATGGGTCATTTCATACACATGTGTAACCATGTCAGAGCGGTCATCGTCATTGGTGATAAAAGTCCTGATTTTCACGTCTTTCGACACCAGTTTTTCAAATCTTGGTTTAAAATCCAGAAGTTTGTCCAACTCTTCTTCTGATAACTTGCCAGATTTTATTTTTTTCTTTCTCCATTCAGCCAAATAATCCTCAATTCCTTCCACCATACCATAAAATGCGGCTTCAGCGGTATTGGGTATATATGAAAATACCGTGTTTTCAAGATCGTAATCGACCTCTTTCAAAATCTGAGGAATGAGTAACCTGCCCAGGGTCTTCCTTTCCTGATAAATATCAGGATCAGAACCTCTTGAAAAATATATACGTTCAAAGCTACAGGAAAGTTTTTGCGTGGGAGGCATAATATTGAATTCGCCAAACTCTCCATGCTTGTCAATAATCAGAGCGTTGCCGGGAGTAAGTTCTTTTATATCGGCATAGTCAGCTCCAAAAGCAGCTTTCACAGGAGGTCTTTCAGAAGCCACAACTATAACCTCGTCGTTTGACCAATAGTACGCAGGCCTGATACCTGCCGGATCTCTGACCACAAATGATGCTCCAAAACCCGTAATGCCAGCCAGTGCATAGCCGCCGTCAAAATCGCGACAAGCCCTGTGCAATACCCGCTGAAGATCCATGTTATCTTCAATGATATCGCTCAGAGCAGGATTTTCATATATTCCTTTAAACCTCTCAAAAACTCGTTGGTTTTCTTCATCAAGAAAATGCCCGATTTTTTCCAAAACGGTAATCGTATCGCCGAGATCCTTAGGATGCTGGCCCAACTTTACTAATTTTCCGAAAAGCTCATCGGCATTGGTCATATTGAAGTTACCGGCACACACCAGGTTACGGCTACGCCAGTTGCTTTGACGCAGCAGTGGGTGGCAGTTTTCGATCTCATTTTTCCCATGAGTACCATATCGAAGATGACCCAACCACACTTCACCCGAAAACGCCACATTTTTTTGTAACCAATCGGCATCCTTCAGTTTCTGAGGGTCGGTTTTCTTAACTTCAATATATTTTTCATTGATTTTCTTGAAAATATCAACTACCGCACGGTTTTCAACTGACCTGTACCGGCTAATGTACCGGCTTCCGGGAGGTACTTCAATTTTCACATTGGCAACACCGGCACCATCCTGGCCGCGGTTGATTTGCTTTTCCATCAACACATAGAGGCGGTTGATAGCGTAGAGGGGCGTTCCGTACTTCGCGATGTAATAATCGAGAGGTTTTCTTAGTCGAATGAGGGCAATGCCACATTCGTGTTTGATAGCGTCACTCATATTTGATTTGAGAGGTATGCAGACCTGAAATTCTGCATTTTATATTTTAGACTACAAAAATCGACATATTAAAATTCCATTCCAAAAGATTGATTTATTTTTTGGATTAAAAAAAATGCCAACATAAAAATCCAAAACCCGGAAACTTTCGTAAATGCCCCTGGAAGCTAATGAAAGTGCTTTTTGTCGAAAATAATATTACTTGAAAATAAGCCGAGGATCGAATATATTTTTTCGATGACAACTAATTAACGAAACATAATAACAGATTGGAATTTCATGAAAAAGCTTATCAAAATTACGTTTTTAGGGCTAATCGGCACATTTGGCATGTTTTTAATTTATGCCAATGCTAATCCCAAGCCTATGCATGCCTATGCCCCACCTACAGGCATTTTGTTTTATGAACTAGATACCCAACCCGAAAAGGCCACAAGTCTGGAGTCTAAAATAGAATCTATGGATGGGGTTACATCCTGCTCCTATTCACCGGAAACAAATAGGATGAGCATTCTTTTCAATCCGGAAAACTGTTCGGCACAAAGGCTAAATGAGTTAATTCAAAGTGAGAATATCAAATTCAAAACACCGGAAATAGAAGGTGACCCGGGCCCCGAATGCCCCGTACCACATGCATACATTGAGAAATTTGAGAAGATCAAATATGCACTAAACTTCAGGTGATTTTTCGAAAGAAAATTAAAACAATCAGTAATTTATTATCAAACTCGTAAATTTTATTAAAAATGAAAAAGCTAAAAATCAGTGCTTTGGTGATCCTGTTTGGGTTATCGCTGGCCAGTTGCGACAAAGAAGAGGAAATGAAAGCCCCTACGCTTTACGATAGACTTGGAGGTGTAAATGCCATTTCAGCCGTAGTAGATGAGTTTATTGGAAGAGTAGCCGTAAACCCTGATATGGTCAGGACTTTTAAGCCACTGCTTGACGACGTAGCCAAAAACGGAGCAAGTTCCGCAAGGCTGGCAAGCCTCAGAAACAACCTCATCGACCAGATCGGTGAGGCATCGGGTGGACCTCAAAAATACAAGGGAAAAGACATGGTGACCGCCCATAAAGGAATGATGATCACCGAAAAAGAGTTTAATTCACTTGCCGGTGATTTATCAGGAGCTCTCGACAAATTCAATGTACCGGCCACAGAAAAAGGAGAACTTTTGAGTGTAATTGGTAGTCTTAAACCGTCGATTGTAGGTCAGTAATGGTTTTTTTGGGTTAAAGTAGTAGTTTTAAAACTGAAACACTCCTGATATTTTTTCGGGAGTGTTTTTTTATTTAGCCAGAAATAAATTTACAAAACCAGGGTTTTGGACGCTTAAAAAACAAAAACTAATAAAAATCATAAAATATAGGACGTGGGAGAGCTAATTTTAGAAATTATTCCGTTGTTAATTATATTTACGGAATAATATTGTTGATTTAAACCAAAAAAGTATCCCTTTAACCCGCCGTGGCGGGAAACGATTGGACATTGCCTAAACTTCAATTTTTTTTATGTTAGCACATTCATTTCATATTCCGGTCATGGGACTCGGATACACCATTGACACTCCTGCGAGAGTTGCCCGGTATGGTATCAGCTCAGTAGTATCGATTGTCGAAGACAACCTCATCGAAAAAATGAGGAAGTTTTATTCAGAAAAAATTGGTGTTATTTATAATGAAATCACCCTGAAAGACGAAGACTACCGGGCCCGCAGGATTACTGAATACCTCAATCTTATCAAAAAAATAGTTGATGATCAGTTTGAGTCTTTAAAAAAAGAAGCTTTTGAAATCGGCACCGAAATACATAAATATTTCGATTTACTGCCTGACACAGCCGAACTCAAAAAAATGTATGAGAATTTTCTGACTGCTGTAGGCCAGGAAAAAGAAAGAATAGAAAAGCAAATCAGAGAATCACTTGTGAAAGGCTCCATTGATGTCAATATCATGACTAAGCTTGATAAGTTTAATTATGATAAAAACGGAGAGCAGCTTCCGCCTGAGTTCTGTGATGCTATGGCTGCCCTGCGTGGATTTGCCAATTCTAATCTTGAATCGGGTATCGTTTTTTCTGCAGGTCTGAACCCAAGACTATTTAGTTATTGTGCTTCTTTCCCTGATTTCTTCCCTAATGCAGAAGGAAAAATCAAAAAACAAATCATCCTGAAAGTGAGCGACTACCGCTCTGCATTGATTCAGGGAAAATTTTTGGCTAAAAAAGGCCTTTGGGTATCCGAGTTCAGAGTAGAATCAGGCCTCAATTGCGGTGGCCATGCTTTCGCATCAGGCGGTTCTTTGGTGGGGCCCATTCTCGAAGATTTTAAAAATAAAAGGGAGGAACTTCGTGCCGAATTACAGCAAATGTGCCAAAAAACCTGGACTGAAATGGGAATTGGCGAAACTCACCCTGAACTGAAAATCACTGTACAGGGCGGCGTAGGTACCGCACATGAGCATGAATTTTTGCTGGATTATTATAAAGTGGACAGCGTGGGCTGGGGTAGCCCGTTTCTGATGGTTCCTGAGGCAGTAAGTATTGATCAGGAGTCAATGGATTTATTGATAAATTCAAAAAAAGAGGATTATTATCTGAGTGACGCATCGCCACTTGGAGTGCCGTTTAATAATGTAAGAAATACCTCATCAGTGGCTTTGATCAATAGAAATATTGAGAAAAACCGTCCGGGATCGGCTTGTTACAAGAAATTTCTGCAGTTTAATACTGAGTTTACCAAAATTCCGATTTGTACTGCCTCCAGAGAGTATCAGAACAATAAAATAAAACAAATGGCCCTTCCTGAAACTCCTCAAAAGGAGATAGACAGAGGCAATGATATCATAAAAGTGAAAGAATGCCTTTGTGAGGGGCTGGCGTCCTCGGCTTTGTTAAGTCACGGCATTATGCCTGACCGCAATCTTGATGCGGTATCGCTTTGTCCGGGGCCTAACCTGGCTTATTTTTCCGGCAAATTCTCACTCAAAAGTATGATTGGCCATATTTATGGAAAAGAAAACCTTCTGAATAAAGCCATTCACCGGCCACATGTTTTTGTAAACGAGATCGAACTGAATATCAAGTATTTAAAAAATCATATTCAGAAAATCACAGACGAGACCATCGAGCAAAAAAATAAATTTGTGGAGAGCTATAAAACCACCCTAAACGAAGGGATAGCTTATTACAAAAACTTGGTTGAATCTATTAAAAATGAATCAGCTGATTTTCTGGAAAATATGAAAAATGATCTTTTCAGACTGGAAGAAGAGATTGCTGAAATTGCGGTGAGAGAAGAAGTAGTAGTATAAGTTTTATTAAATAGATTCATTAAATCCCATTCGAAAAAATCGAATGGGATTTTTTATTTGAAATAATCTACAAGTCCGCTTTAATATTCTTACAAAAATCAAAACCTAATCTTTGTCATTTTTTGAATTGGCAAATATCATATTTCATATATAAAGAATAAAAGACTTTTATGTCTTATTTTATTTATCTCATTTATATGAAGAAATATCTTTTACCAATTTAATAAAATATGTTATCAAAAAACCAAGCCCGACTGTTTTTCCTGGGTGGAACGATAGTCACATTTGCCATTTTCCTGGCACTCTCCTGGACAACACTGAGTAAAGAAGTCCCAAAAAACACCCATTCTGAAAACCTAAGCCAAGAGGTGATAAGAGGTAAAGAAATTTGGGAGTCAAACAACTGTATGGGATGCCATACTATCCTTGGTGAAGGTGCATATTATGCTCCTGAGCTTACAAAAGTAAGTGAAAGAAGACCCCCGGAATATATTAAAGCTGTTTTGATGTCTGAAATCCCATGGTCGCCAAGAGGAAGAAAAATGGTAGCTTATCACCTAAGTGAGCAACAGGCCAACGACGTTCTGGCATTTTTAACATGGATTGGGAAAGTAGATCTCAACGGCTTCCCGGCTAAACCTAAATATGAAAAAACAAATAAAGTAGTAAACCCTTAATCATCATGAAATATAAATCACAAAAAGTAGCCTATTGGTTTTTTGCACTATCAATGCTACTTCTATCTCTCCAAATCGTTTACGGATTCATTATGGGTTTTGCCCACATGGGATATGACAACCTTCACAGTGTAATTCCTTTTAATACTGCCCGGGCCGTACATACCAATCTTTTGGTTGTTTGGCTGTTGTCGGGCTTCATGGGTGCTGCATATTATATAATACCTGAAGAAGCAGAACATGAACTCGTTTCAGTAAAATGGGCATACATCCAGCTCATTTCTTTCGCTGTCGTGGGTGTGATAGCGGTAATTGGTTATCACTTAAATTATTGGGAAGGGCGGAAGTTCCTGGAAATCCCCCGCCCCCTTGACTGGCTGGTAGTAGTCAATGTTTTGACTTTTCTGGGTTTGATTTTGGCTACATTATATAAAGGTAAAAAAAGAACAACCACCTCGTTGGTTCTCACTATGGGACTGGTATTTGCGGCACTGTTATATTTACCGGGTATGATATGGTTTGACAACCAAACTATGGATTCCTTTTTCCGTTGGTGGGTGGTGCATCTTTGGGTAGAAGGTGTATGGGAGCTTATCATGGGTGGTATCCTGGCTTTCTTGTTGATAAAAATTACAGGCGTTGACCGGGAAGTTATCGAAAAATGGTTGTATGTAATTGTTGGACTTACATTCATTTCCGGAATATTAGGTACCGGACACCATTATTACTATATCGGTGCAGGAAAAATGTGGCTAATCATTGGAGGTATATTCTCTGCTCTTGAGCCGCTGGCCTTTTTGGGAATGGCCCTTTTTGCCATTGCAATGTATAGAAAAGGTGAAAAAAGACATCCCAATAAAACGGCACTTAACTGGACACTTGGCACTGCCATCGTTTCATTTGTAGGAGCCGGTCTTTTGGGTCTCGCCCATACTTTGCCACAAGTCAATCTTTACACCCATGGCACGCTGGTTACTGCCATGCATGGTCATCTGGCTTTCTGGGGAGCATATGCCATGATTGTCCTGGCTATTATAAGTTATGCCTTACCCAATCTTACGGGCAGAAAACTCTATGATACAACACACGGTCAACTGGCATTTTGGCTGAGTAACATAGGTATGCTGGGTATGACAGTGGCCTTTGGCGTAGCAGGTGTCTCGCAGGTTTATATGGAACGCATAATAGGCATTGAGTTTGGCGAAGTACAACAAGAAATTCAGGTTCATTTCCTAATATTGGTATTATGTGCTACCATGTTTACAGCCGGAATATCATACTTTATATATGAATTCCTGAAATATGGCACTCCTAATGATGAAGCATTAGTTTCTAAATGATTGTTTAATAAATTTTTTGACAGCTTATGAATAAATAATTCATAGGCCAATTAAATCACATTACCCGCAGAATTTTTTGCGGGTAATTTTTCAAAAAAATCTAATGATTGCGAAAACCCCATATTATCTCCCGATTGACAAAGAAGAAGATGTGTTCAGACATGCTTTTTCAAACAAAATACCGATACTCCTGAAAGGACCAACAGGTAGCGGTAAGTCAAGATTTATCGAGTATATGGCTCATAGCCTGGACAAAGACTTGATAACAGTAAGTTGCCATGAAGAAACCTCCTCTACAGACCTTATAGGTAGATTTATCATAAAAGGCTCTGAAACCATTTGGATGGACGGCCCACTTACAAAAGCGGTAAAAGAAGGCTCAGTTTTATATTTGGATGAAATTGCGGAAGCCCGACCTGATCTAATTGTGGCGATCCATTCGCTTACCGACCACCGGAGAGAATTATATATTGACAAACTGGGACAAACCTTGAAAGCCCACGAAGATTTCATGCTGGTGGCATCATTTAATCCCGGCTATCAGAGAGGTTTTAAAGAATTAAAGCCTTCTACCCGCCAAAGATTTGTGGCACTTACATTTGGCTACCCTGAATCAAAAATTGAAACCGAAATCCTTAAGAATGAGACGGCTATTGATGAAGCTACAGCCACGAAACTTGTCAATATTGGAAACAAAATCAGAAACCTGACAGAACTGGGGCTCGCAGAAACTGTTTCGACACGACTTTTAGTCGATGCCGCCAAACTTATACACTCCGGACTACCCAGGAGACTATCAGTTAAGGTTGCAATTGTAGAACCCCTGAGCGATGAACCACAAGTAAATGAAGCTCTGACCGACCTTTGTAATCTGATGATCTGATGGAACTTGATGAGCTGTTATATGGCAAGGTATTAAGTTTTTTCAAAAAAATCAGGAAAAACAAAGAAGAGGCCAATACCAATTTGGTAAGGCTCGAAATGATTTCGCCCAAACTTACGATTATTGCCCGTGCCATTTCGGGAAAAGCAATTGAGATATTTCCGGCAGAAAGAGAAGGCGGCTATCGAAACACCAATTTCTTTTTACCTCAAAAAGTTGCATTCTTTGATTCGTATGCTGCTAATCTTTCCTTTTACTTTTTCAGAGTTCTTTATCTTTCTATTCAGCAAAAACTGGGTTTAAACTGGAGCTCAAATCACAATGAGGAACTACAGGAATCAAGAGAAAAAGCCGTCACGACATCGGCAATAGTTCTGGAGAAAATGTTTGAAGAATTTGAATTAACGCAGGCCCTTCACCAAAGTTTTTTGGGACACTTTAATTCCGCTGAGGAACCAGACCTAAGCTGGCTCTATGGCAAATGGATGAGAAACGACCCGGAAACCGAAACTGAAAAAAAACTTGAAAATTTTGGTATTGAAACAAAAATTGCTGAAGAAAAACAGATTTTAACCACCCTGAAAACCAGGGCTATTGAAGAAGTAATAAGCGTAGAAATTGATAAAAAACAGCAGGAAGATTACGTACTCACACACAATTTTGAAAAAGTAGAAACTGCGGAAGAATTTGATGGCACCTGGCGTGATTTTGATGGGGACGATGAACTGGAAAAACATCAGGAAGCACTTGAAGAACTCAAAATGAAATATACTGTGAGAGTGGATGACATGGCTCATTCGGTTTATCAGGCTGATTTTATAGAAAATACCACCGTGTCTGAAAGTGCGGAAACCGACCAGTCAGGCTACCATTTGCTATATGATGAGTGGGATTTCAGCACACGGAGATACAAAACCGACTTTTGTAAAGTATATCCTTTTACCCAATTAAAAACCGATAAAGAATACTATCACCAAACCCTGAAAAACAAAGGAACCATACTCACCGGGCTCAGAAAAATGCTGGCCAATGTAAACAACAAAATGATGCAACACCGCCGGCAAAATCAGGGAGATGAGTTTGATATTGATGCCACTACCGATATGCTCGTGGACATTTTCTCAAAAAAAACACCTTCCGAAAATATATACCTGGCCAACAGGAAAAAAGAAAAAGATATTTCAATTCTGCTTTTGCTGGATGTAAGCCTTTCGAGCGATTCTTATGCCGCCGGCAACAGGGTAATTGATATAGAAAAACAGGTTTCAATACTTTTTGGCGAAATACTCAACGAATTTAACATTGATTTCTCGATAGATTGCTTTTACTCCAAAACACGTAACTACACTACCTATATTTCATTGAAAGACTTTGATGAAAGCTGGGATGCTTCAAAAAATAGAATAGGAGCTGCTGAGCCTCAGGGATATACCCGAATAGGGGCAGCATTGAGACATTCAGGGCAATTATTGAAAAAAAGAAAAACCAAGAATAAATGGATCATCTTAATATCAGATGGAAAACCCAATGACTATGATAAATATGAGGGTAAATATGGCATTAATGATGTAAAACAAGCATTAAGAGAGCTTCATGAGCAGCAGATAAACTCCTATGCACTGGCCATTGAAGCACAGGCCAAATACTATCTGCCACAAATGTTTGGACAAAACCACTACCAGATTCTCACGACGCCGGAAGAATTGCTGGAATCTTTGATTCTGTTATTTGAAAAAATAAGATATAAAAGTTAAAAAAATGGGTAAGACTAAATATGACATTTTTAATCCTCCGGGTGGATTGTTGATCTGGATAGTGATAGTACTGGAGTTGCTTACATTTGGGATAGCCCTGCTGGTAATGCAAAATTTCGAACTTGCAGAGCCAAAGATTTTTGCAGAAAGCCGACAACACCTGAGTTCACGCCTGGGAACGCTCAATACAGTAATTCTATTGACCAGTGGTCTCTTTGTGGTTTTGAGCCTCAATAATTATAAAATACTGAAGCACAGCCCTGCAAGGATACAATTAAATTTTTCCGTGATTTTGGGTCTGGTGTTTTTAATCGTAAAATTTACCGAATATCAATTAAAGTTGAGCAGTGGCATTACTTTAAGTACAAATACCTTTTTCACATTTTACTTTCTGATTACCGGATTTCATGCGGTGCATGTGGCATTAGGTATTCTGATTTTTGTGATTTTCATCCAAAAAATAAAAAGTCAAAAGCTAAAACCCGAAGACTTTGAGGCCGGGGCCGCTTTCTGGCACATGTGTGACCTGATTTGGTTAATTATTTTTCCCATTATTTATCTAAAATGAAACCAATTATAGCATATACCCTACTCCTATTTCTGACTGTGAATGCAGCCATATTATCTCATTTCAAGTTGCCATTCCAGTTTATTTTGCCTCTGTTTTTGGCAAAATTTCTCATTGTATTTTGGATATTTATGGAAATGAAGCACAGCCATGCCTTTTGGAAAGCAGCCGCTATATTTTATGCAATTATCATAGGAGTAAGCTTTTGGCTTTTCTGACTTCATTCTTATCCAACCTTTTTAAAGCAAATCAATTATTCAGAACTATAAAATGATAAACCTTAACGAAAACTAACAATGAAAAAAAGTATCGATTATCTGATGGAAACCAAAAACTGGAGTAAGCCACTCTGGTTTATCCTCATTATTAGCATTTTGGGAGTGGGTATGATTGGTTTCCAAACCTATACCGACGCCCCGCCTATGTCCGGCTTTAAAGATGAAACCGGAAAGATCATCATCAGTCAGGAAGATATAGAACATGGACAGGAAGTATTTCATAAATATGCTTTGATGGAATACGGAAGCTTTCTTGGTGATGGAGCCCAACGTGGCCCCGATTTTTCGGCAGAGGCCTTGCACCAGATAAATCTTGCTATGATTGAGTACTATACCAACCAAAGTAAAACAAAAGGACAAAACCCGGAAATGTACGGCATACTGGAAAATGTAAAACAAGAACTTAAAGACAACAGGTTTGATAAATCAGATGAAAAATTGATGCTAAGCATGGCTCAGACTTACGCATTTGAACAACTCATTGGTTTTTACGAAAAACGGTTTCTTACTTCTTCCCGGGAAAATCATAAAAGCTTAAAAAATTACATCAAAGACAAGACAGAAATCAAAAACCTGAGTGCATTCTTTTATTGGGGTGCCTGGGTTTGCGTAGCCAGGAGACCCGGTTCCGACTTTAGTTACACACATAACTGGCCCTATGATCCTCAGGCAGGCAATACCCCTACTTCGCCCGTTATACTATGGAGTGTACTGGGCTTACTGGCATTTGTCCTTGCCTGCGGCATAGTGCTCTACTACATCGGTCAATACAATCAGTTGCCCAATAAGTTTTTTAAGCCCGCAGTTAATCAATTGTTTTCTATCGACAGAGTCGCTGATTATCAACCTTCCGCTACTCAAAAAGCCACCTTTAAGTTTTTTTGGGTGGCAATACTGTTGTTTTTTATCCAGGTAAGCAGTGGTCTGGTGACCATCAATGACTTCACCAACTGGCTGGGGTATCTTGGAATCGACATCTCATCTGTACCGGTAACCATACCCCGCAGCTGGCATTTGATGCTTTCACTCTACTGGATATCTACCTGTTGGATAGGCTCTTCCATTTTTATTCTTCCATTATTATCTAAAAAAGAAATTGCAGGACAACTGCCTATGATAAACACGCTTTTTGTATTACTTTTTATATTGGTGGGTGGCTCATTGGCAGGCATGATATTGGGCCCGCTCGGCATTCTCGGTAAATGGTGGTATTGGCTGGGACATCAGGGCTGGGAGTTTGTTGATTTAGGCAAAATCTATCAGGTGCTATTAATGATAATTTTTATTCTGTGGGCAGTGATTATTTACAGGGGTATTAAGCCCGCTCTGGTCAAAAATGAATCCTGGAATCTTCCAAACTGGATTCTGTATTCTGTAATAGGTATTCCCTTGTTATTTATCTCAGGATTTGTAGCTAAACCTGAAACCAATTTCGTGATTGCAGATTTTTGGCGGTGGATGGTGATTCATATGTGGGTAGAGGCTTTTTTTGAGGTTTTTATAACAGTGATCGTAAGCTATCTGATGGTATTAATGGGGCTGGTAAGCAAGCAGGCTGCCATCAGAGTGGTGTATTTTGCGACGATTTTATTTCTTGGAACCGGTCTTCTGGGTATTTCTCATAATTTTTACTGGAACGCCAAGCCCGTAGCCACAATGGCTTTGGGTAGTGTATTTTCTACATTGCAATTTGTTCCGTTGATACTGTTAACTGTTGAAGCATGGCGGTTTAAGAATATGCCAAAATTTGCTGTAGGTGATATAGAGTACCACCAACTTTCAGGTTTTGGTTTTCCTGAAGTTTTTAAATATCTGGTGGCAGTCAATTTCTGGAATTTCTTTGGAGCAGGTGTGATGGGTATTATCATCAATCTGCCAATCATGAACTATTTCGAGCATGGTACCTATCTTACCATCAATCATGCCCATGCGGCTTTGATGGGTGTTTACGGCAATATTTCTGTAGCTGCCTGTCTTTTTGCTTCAAAACTTATTCTTAAACCAGAAAAATGGAATGATAAACTTATGAACACCGTGTTTTGGTCAATTAATGCCGGGCTTATGCTCATGGTAATCCTTGATCTGTTTCCGGCAGGTTCATTGCAATTTAAAGCCGTAGTGGAGAAAGGCCTGTGGTATGGTCGTTCAGCAGAATTTATCGATCAGGGTATTTTTCATCAACTCACCTGGCTCAGAGGAGTGGGGGCTATGGTGTTTTTCCTTGGCGGGGTAAGCCCACTCACCTGGTTTATGGTGACACGCATCAGAGGGTTGAAAAAATGAAATCAGTTTTAAATAAGATTTAAAACAGTAAAATAAAGAAATTCATAGAGTATAGTTAGGTGTTTTTTTACCCTATTCGCATTTGTGGATAGGGTATTTTTTAGGCTTTATTTTATTGGTTAAAAAAACAAAAATGGTATAAATATAATGATTTTGTGATTTTATGGCTCAATTTGAGAACATTAAATCCTTTAGCTGAATTGTCAGCAAATATTTCCTAAATCAAATAATAAAATAAACCTATTTCATTCTTCCTGCAAATATTTACACCTTTTTTGTAATATTGTATTAATGTCAGAAATGAAATTCTTTCATTGTTTATTAAACAAATTCAAAAACACAAAATTTTAAACAATCATGAATTACCAATTACTAAAACACTACATCGAAGAGTACAAAAACAACTTTGCTGCAATCAGTAATAAAGAAATCAATAAATGGCAAGCGGTTAAGCACTTTCAAGATAATTGGGATATTGATAGTCCAAACTTTAGCCAGATGCTCAAGATTTCTCTGGAAAAAACCAAAAATCTTCTTAACGCTGGAAGTTATTATCCTTTAGGTATGATAACCCAATATGCTGACCTAAGACCAGAACAATTGAGGGCAATGTTTAGAGCCCTTTACAATGAAGATGAGGATGTATATTCCAGGATTAAAAGATTCAAATCTGAAATTGAGATACTAAACGGAGAACTATTTACTTCCAAAAAATCGTATCAGGACGATCGTGCGGTTTTAGTATATCTTTCACTCATGTATCCCGATAATCACTTCTTCTATAAATACATGATGTTTAAAGAGTTTTCGAAAAAATTGGAATTGTATTACATTCCGGTAATGGGTAAAATGGATACTATCTGGCATTATAATGAAATCTGCAATGTAATAAATGAAGAAATTAAAAATGATGACGAACTCATAAAGCTGCATAAACTAAGAATAAAGGAGGACTGCTTCTACGATAAAAGTCTTAATATTTTAACTCAGGATTTTATTTATGCAGTTGCAGTGCATATTAAACCTTCTGGAAAAAAAACACCAGTTTCTTTTGAATCAATTAATGTTACTTATAATCTTATTCGTAACATGGAAAACAAAATCACCTCAAGCAGCTTCAAAACCACCAAAACTGATTTTGTTCAGAAAAATATTGATAATAAACGAATTGGGTATTTAGGAGAGCTGTTTGTAATTGAATATGAAAAAGAGAAACTTAAAAAACTAAACAAACCAAACCTAGCTAAGAAGGTAAGACATATTTCCGAAACTGATGGAGACGGAGCAGGTTATGATATAGCCTCTTTTGATGAAAATGGAACACCAATTTACATTGAAGTGAAAACTACCAAAGGTGCAATGAATTCGACTTTTTACATTTCAAAAACTGAGTTGGAAAAGAGTAAAATTGAAAAGGATAATTATTATCTATACCGGGTACATCATTTTGATTTTGAAAATAATCATGCAGATTTAGATATTTCAAGAGGTGAAATGACCGATTTTTGTAATCATGCAACAATGTTCCAAGTTAACTTAAGGCACATAGATACATAACTTTCAGACTTCTCCATTATTCATCATTTCAATAAGTTCGGCCTCAGTTTTATCTGGGTACAATCTTCTTAATTCTAATAGTTTTTCAAAATTAAGAGTAGACATATCTTGGTTCATTAAATTTCTCAAATCTTTTAATACTTCGGGATCAGCACTTTCTAGTAACTTAGCCGATTCTTCATCATCAATTTCATTACCTTGAGCTTTAAAAAATTCTGAAATCAAAACCTTACTTATATCTTCTAAATTAGGATCAGAATCATTTTCTTCTTTTTCTTTAAAAGGCCAAACATTTTTTAGCTTTTTTCGAATTTTTGGCTCATTATCAACCATTTCAATGGCATTAATAATTAATGAATCGAGACCATTTAAGAACGTTGTATAATATTGTTTGAGAACTGGATCAAGTGTAGAAGTATCCCTCATATACTTATAGTGGGGATTATTAATAAAATCGTTAAATGTCCTGCCAAATCCTGATAATTTATTAAATAGCTTCGGGTCATAACTTTTCAATTCTTGAATGGATTTCTCTGCATTTTCAAAACAGTCAGGGTTGAGTTTCTTGTCAGAGTCGATGGCTTTCAGAATTATATCCTTAGGAAACATTGATCTTTGTTCGTTGGATTCCATCATTTTGAAATACCGTATTAAATTCTCTTTATAATACTTTACCTCTAATAAATCAGAATGTATTTTATTCCTGATTTTTTTCTTTTCTTTTTCGAATTCATAATTTTTACTCTTGATTCCAAAGTAATAAGTAAGAAAACTGGTTATGAGACCAGTTATTATGATTGGTATCAGTGACTCTAGCGATTTAATGTAGTTAAATTCCATTGCGTTAAATTTTATTATCACACCACTCCCACCAAATCAATCTCCTTCATCAATCTGTCAGTCTCGGTGAGGGCGACGATGATTTTTTGGTAATGTTGGATATCTTCGAAGCTGAGTTCGCGATCTTTGCGGTCTTTTAGCCATTTTTGGGCGGGTTGGTAGCCACCGATAAAAAACTCCCATGCGATCAGGGGAACGTTTTCAAAGTATTGCGTATCGTTGATATACACTTTACCTTCATTATAGACAGGTTTTCCAATTACGTTACTGCCATCTACCGGATATTTGGTGATGAATTTATTAACCGCGGCACTTTCCAGTAAATGCAGCTGCCGTATTTCGCCACCTAGCTTTACCAATTGCCAAAATTTACCGGCATTCGCCGGATATGGCACCCGTGGGAAATCGATTTTTAGAAATTCTTTGTATTTTTCACGATAAGCGGGAGAATGTAAAACGGCGTAGATGTAGTCCAGCAAATCAATGGGAGCAAACACCGACTTAAACTCATCTCTGAGTTCATCGTTATTATTGGCAAAACACACATTGCCATCTTCTCGCTCAGCCACAAAGGCTAAACCGAGCTTTTCGACAATCTGATTGAGAATTTCTTTGTTGAAATTGGGAGTTCTTTTGGTATTTGGAATTAAAGTGTGTTGAATATCAATTTGAGGATAAACATAAAGTGGTGCGGTATATCCTTTTGAAAAGGCAGTACCCAGAATATGTCCATCTACAATACTATTCGAAATTATTATATTTGTAAATTCACCAATAACACACTGTCTTTCATATGTCAATCCAATGTTTTCCTTGTCAATAAAGTGCTTAAAATTATTATACATTGGATATCCATTTATTCCTTTTGAATTTCCGGTATAAATAATATTTCTAGTATCAAATGGCCTGTATTGTATTTTTCTAATTATTGGATTATTTCTTAAAATATCTTGTTTCGCAGTTTCTACTTTCCAATCTCTACTTTTATTATCAATCTTATATTTAATAGAGAGCTCAGAGCTCTCTAAAGTTTGAAAGTCAAAAATTATTTTTTCTAAAACAGCAACTTTTTCGGAGATAACTAACGAGTCTTTTCTTGTTTCAACTCCAGAGCTCTTTTGTGAAAACAATAGATCTAAAGAAAATCCTTTCTCATATTCACCTGATTCATCAAAATCTTTTTTTACCAAAAAATAATTGGGAGCTTCGGGCTTTAAAACATTCCAAGTATTTGAGGATAAATTATTTGCAGCAAGAAAATCATATTTAAAATCTCGTTTGCCTTGAAGGTCTAGGTGCAATACTTCTGCTAATTCTCCAACTTTCTTTTTGCCTGTTTTTAGAAAAATATTGATACTTACGCCTTGCATAATATCAAACACATTTTGGTCAGGGCTGCCATCTGGTGCTACCTCTTTTTTCTTCGCGTTGCCGTGCAAATCCAGAATATAAATTTTATCAAAACTCTCCAACAAATGTTTCCGCATTTGACGATGAATAATGCCGTCTACAAAACTGTTGTTTGAGATATAAGCCAATACCCCACTGCCATTTTTATCAATAAAATGCTGCCCAAATCTTATGAATTTGATGTAGTCGTCAGAAAGCGGCTGAATGTTACGCTCATTGAGGTCTTTTTTATAATCGGCAGTCAGTTTCTCTATCCACTCACTTTTGTTGGTACTGCTCACACTATAGGGCGGGTTACCAATCACACACATCACAGGGGTATCCCGCTTGATGTGGTTGGCTTCGTTGGCTTCGGTACTTAGCCAGTTGGCAAACAGTGAGCCGGTTTCGGGGTGGTGCTCTTCGAGGCTGTTGGTCAGATACACTCTAAACCGCTGGTTTTTGGTGGGTCTGTAGCCGGTTTCGGTCAGTAGCAAATCGAGCTTAAGATGAGCCATGGCATAAGAGGCCATTAAGAGCTCAAAGCCATTGAGCCGGGGTATGAGATGGTTTTCTACATAGTTGCTCCACACGCCATGTTGCCCTTCAAACTGTTGGTATATCTGCTGCACTACTTCCGCCAAAAACGTACCCGTGCCTGTGGCCGGGTCAAGTATCTGTACCCGGTGTACTTCCTGCTCTATTTCTTTAGCCTGGCCCTGAGGCCTTACTTTTATTTTGGTTTTGCTGGTATCGGCCAGTCCCATTGGTAAGCCAAACTCGGTCTTGAGGATGTCGTCCACCGCCCGCACGATAAAGTTTACCACCGGCTCAGGCGTGTACCATACCCCCCTGGCTTTGCGTAGTGCGGGGTCATACTCACTCAGGAATGTCTCATAAAAATGTATGATGGGATCCTGCATGGCGGTACTGCGACCATGGTTTTTGAGGAGTTCTTCCACATTGCAAGCCAAAAATATCTCCACGAGGTCGTCCACTATCCACAGAATACGGTCGTCAATGTCAGGCCCGGCTATGTACCCAAAGAGTTTTCTCAGAAAAGGATTAGTCTTAGGTATCAACTCGGCGGCTTCCTGTCGGCTAAAAGTCGGTAGCGTAGGATCATGCAGCCGAGCGGCAAACATACCGTAGGCGATGGTCTGAGCATACACATCGGCAAAGGCCTTGGGCGTAATGTCATGAATCAGGATATCCTTGAAGCCCTGCATTTGTTCTTTCAGGGAGCTGTCTTCATTGTGTTTTTCATCAGAGACCAGTGCTTTGTTGATTACATCGGCAAGCATCCGGGCTTTTCCTGCCATCATTTCGGCCAATCGCTTGGAACTACGGATGGTCTGGGTTTTCTGTTGACAGAAATCCTTAATCAGGTTTTCAAAAGTACCGAAGTTTTCCTTCAGAGGCTCTATGCCGTGGTCAGTGAGTTTTCCTACCGATACTTTATTTATAAATATGCCCTCTTTATAAAGCAGGAAGTCAAGGTAGTCGGTAAAAATGAGATTACCCAATGAGCCTTTGTAGCGGTCAAATTGCTCTTTGTTACCGGCTTTCTTATTGCCTTCGAGGTCTTTGTCGCCAATATCCTTGGCCTCAATAAAACCCACCGGTATTTCCTTTTTGGTGATGATGTAGTCAGGAGCCCCGCATTTCTGGCGTTTGGGTTCGTTGGTGGCTTTTACGGCTGGCACCAAACTTTCGATAAGTTGCTGCAAGTCGCCGCGGTAAGTATGCTCAGTGGCGTTTCCCGATTTATATCGTGTGTTAATACTGGCTATATATTGGTCGAGGGTCATTGGATAAGAGCTGTTTCTTTTTTCAAAAATAGTAAATTTCTAGGGAGTAGGCAACAGGGAGTAGGCAACAGTGTTTTAAGTTGGTAAGGTGGAAAGTTAGAAAGTTGGTAAGTTCCGGGTGGCGGGTTGCGAGTACTGAGTTTGATATGTTCTAAGACTATAATCTTCATGCCCTTAATTCCTTCATGGTTAAGAAAAGAACCCGGCATTCTTTGTGCATTTTGTGGCTCCTTTGTGGCTTTTGTGTAACTTTCTAAATGTATAGTTTTGGTAGAAATACCTCCATGATAATAAAATACAAATTTATTTCCTATTTAATCACGGGCAACCGGACTAAATATAAAAGCAAGAACTCCTGATACCATAGCCGCACTGCCCGCAATGAGCCAATCCTGACTATAAAACCAATGCAACCCGCCAGCCACCAGGATAATTTCGGTGATGAAAAAACCTAAAATTAAAAGCATACTGCCCGATTTAGTCCAAAGACTGTGACCCAGATAGCCCAATTCAAATAACCAGACTATCAGCAAAAACGAGATAGTGCCAATCAGGCTCAAATGCAGATATGCCAGCACGATATTCTTCTCAAAAAAAGCGAGTTCCCACATTGATGGAAAAACCGACAGCCCCTGTACCGTTACCTTGAGCACAAACGAAATCAGGAAAAGGTAAAGAAACACTTTGCTCAAATAGCTTTTTGATTTCAATTTGAAAGGCATTTGTTTGATAATCAATAAAAAACATATTAAGCCTGCAATCTGAAAAAATGCGGCAAAAATAGCAAAGAAAAGCAAGTGGGAAGAAAAGCTCATGCCTAAAAGTGAAAGAGCAGTAGCCGGAATAAATGCTAAGGTAAATAACCAATAAAAACACCAAATATATGTTGAGTTTACTGCCGGTGCATGGGTTTCTAAAAATCTAAAAAACAAGCCTATGACGATAAACAAAAACCAACCGTTGTATTGAAAATGCAAAAAAGTATATATCAAAGATTGATAGAGCTCGGTGCCATTGAGTCCTTTTGCTGAGGTGATGCCAATTGCATAAGGCAAAAGCGTAGAAATCAAGCCAAAGTACAAGCCGGTTTTGATGAATTGCAGGGAGTATTGGGTTGATAGCGTTTCGGTTGTATCTTTCAGGAAACGATATATAAACCAATAATTGAGCACTTGAAACAAGGTCGAAAAAACTATGGAATACAAACCATAACCTTGTAAGGAAAACGACACCAGAACCCCCGCCAATACCAAAAGCGTAAGCTTGAACTGTAAGGAATATTTGCCTTTCTTTAGTTTTTCCGGGCTGATATATATGCTGGTAATGATAAGGAACATGATGGTATATACCCAGCCCTGAAACCCGGTATGAGAGTGTGCATGCACCAGGTTGCGGTAGCCCAACGGAATATTAAAATACCCGGCAGCCCGTAAAGTGGTACCTATCACGGCCACCATCAAAAAGAAAAACAGACTGGCTTTACTCCAGCTTTTATTGATCATGATTCCAAATTATTGTGGCAATATAATCAACATCCCTAATTCCCCAATTTTCAGTTTGGTAATTTCTAAATATCTTAATCGTTTAAGGGGAATCGAAAAATATTTGAAATTTTAATTATATATTTCATTGTTGACCGATTACCAAACTTGATTTGACATTCGCCAAACTTGATTTGACATTCACCAAACTTGATTCAACATATACCAAACTTGATTCAACATATACCAAACTTGATTCAACATATACCAAACTTGATTTGACATTAACGAAACTTGATTCAACATATACCAAACTTGATTCAACATTCACAATACTTGATTTGACTTTCACCAAACTTGATTTGACTTTCACCAAACTTGATTTGAAACTCTCAATTTTTTTCAAATAAGATCCAGCGTGAGAGGCTATTCCGCATAAAAATGGAAGGTTTTTACTAAGTTTTTTAGATATTTTAACCGCTTTTAAGAGTTATCCACTGCATTTAGACTAAAAGCAAATATACTCAACAAATCAAGTAGCTGAATTTCAAATAGTTGCGAAATTAATTTTTTAAAATTTCCTCAAATTTCAAAATTTATAAACAAAATCATCAATTTTTCCGCATTTATTTTTCTAACTGGCTGATTTTCAATTCATTTTAAAAAAGCAAATAATTTGTAAAATTTTACATCAATTTTTTTTTTATATGTTTGCCGTATAGTTAAATTTTATTTGTATGAAAGACGGAAATTTCATCAGATAAGAAAAAAAACAGGGTCAATTCCCTGGTGTACAGCCGGGTATCAAGCTGCTTTCGGATCATGGACGAAAGCACATGACTGGTGCCAAACGTAGGTTTCTTCTTAATCAGAAGCTGGTAAAATAAAATGTGTTTTTTTATTTTTTAGTCTTTAATTTTTGTATTTAGTTTTTTATTTTTTCACCGCCCGATTCCACAAAAAATCAGAAGGCCGCTTCCCTAAAAAGAAGCAGCCCCCCGACATAGTTTTTAATTAGCATTTAAATATATGTCATTGGGAAACGATTTTTTCAAAAAAGGGCATAATTATTTAAAAAAGTATGAGATATCTCTCAAGTATTTCAATTCAAAACGCCACTTCGAGACTTGCAGGCGTTAAAGCAATTGCACAGGATTTAGATCTGGGCAATGGTCTCACATTAGAAAGTTATCAGGCAGCAATCACCGAAGTGTACACCCTGATTAACTCTTACAATACCCAGTTGAGCTCCTTAGGAGAGGTCAGAAACCGCATTCGGGAAAAAGAGAAGGCATTGAATGACTTAAATGAGCGAATGTTGATCGGGGTTGGAGCCAAGTATGGCAAAGACTCCAATCAATACCAGATGGCAGGTGGCACTAGAAAATCGATGCGTAAAAAGCGTCGAAAGGTAGCAGTGCCGGCCAAAACAGAAGTGTAAAATCAAAAGGGGCTATTCCATGATATGGCTGTTTTTGAAGAATACGAAACAAAAAAACCGGTTCAAAGAGCCGGTTTTTTGCTTTCCTAAATCCTATTTATTTTACCCCATTAAAACACTCTCACCCAAATTAACGCTTGCAACCAGATCGGAAATGGTTTTGCTCGCAAACGTTTTAAAAATTGCGGTGCGACAACCATCGAAGTCATCGTGCATCGGACAGGGATTGGAGGCCGAGCATTCGTCACGGCCCAAAAAACATTTTTTCAATATCCCCAGGCCGTCAACTGCCTCTATCACATCAATCAATTGCAATCCGGCGGTACGGTTATTGCAATAAAACCCACCATGTGGACCTTTCACTGAACCTATCAAACCCCGTTTGGCCAGATCCTGGAGGATTTTCCCCATAAAATGCTGGGGAACCGATAGCTCTTCTGCGATTTCCTGAATCCCGATTTTTTTCTCCTGATTTTGTTCTAAAGAGAGCAAAACCATGCCTCTGATGGCATATCCGCAAGTTTTTGAAATCATGCTACAGCATTTTTAAAATATTCTTCCTCCAAAATTACTACTTTAGGAAATAAAATATTGTTTTCGATGTGAATATGTTGTACCAAATCGGCATCCAACTCTTTAAGCTTGCTAATCATTACCAGATGTGAATTACAGGCGTTTTCGGGAGCAGTATAGTTGTGGGTAATCGTCCGCATACGATGCAGAATCTCCCCGGCTTCGTCGTGTTCTGCATGCATCACCGAGATTGGGTTTTGGATAGTCCCGAAAAATGGCTTCTCAGATTTTTCTTTTAGCTTAAGCTCATTTATCATTTTCTTAATATAAGGAAACAGTATATTCTCTTCCTTGGGAAGATGACCCAACAGGTCACTTTCAAGAGCTAAATACAAATCATGCAACTCAGGCAAGTAATCAAACCTTTCACCATGTTTATTAAATACCTTCTCTACATAAAATCTGATTTCAGGCAGATTTTTGTACAAATAATTATGGTGAACATTGGTGACATAATCAGCCAGAAAGTCAAGCTCAAACTGATCAAAATCCAGACTCGATGCTTGTTTATCTTCAAAGCTTTTTTCTATTTTAAGACTTATTTCATCAAAATCTATCGCCTGTTTTTCACACACCTCACTTAGCATCACATTGCCTCCACAGCAATAATCAATGCCATATTCGTTAAAAACATCGGCAGCTTTAGGGTTTTTTCTTACGATTTGACCCACTTTCAATTCATTTATTAATTCCATTTCTTATTAATTTTATTTCGATATAAAGATATAAAGGTCTTTTATTATGCTAAATGATTAATATCATATTCTTTCCTTGGTATTAATCATAATTCAATGAGCCTTTTCAACAATACTTTTGTTAAAAAGATAAGAAGGTCTTTTATTCTCATTTAAATTATTTTAACGTTATGAAAAACAAAATTCTGGGTTTAATAACCTTAACCCTAATGATTTGGAGTTGCGGCGGAGCAGAGCAAAGGGCCGAAAGTCCTGAGACGAGCGATTCGGTATTGCTAAAGCAGGAAGAAGTGCATGGCTCCGAAGTAAAAGAAGTAGCTCTGAGTACACCTCTTGACCAGGCTATGGTAAAAGAAGGCCAGGGAATCTACGACATGAAGTGTGCCTCCTGCCACAAGCTTACCGAAGAAAGATTGGTGGGTCCCGGCTGGGGAGGAGTGTCTAAAAAGCGGAAACCTGAATGGATTCTCAACATGATTACCAACGTGGACATGATGCTTGAGAAAGATGCAGAAGCTCAAAAACTACTGGAGGAATGTCTGGTAAGAATGCCAAATCAAAACATTAACGACAAAGAGGCGAGAAGTGTGCTGGAGTTTATGAGGCATAATGACGGTGAAAAATAAACCGAAAAAATCATATCTAAATAAAAATAAAATGAAAATCAATTATTTACGTATTGTGGCTATAGGAGCCACAATCGCCGGCATGGCTGCCTGTAAACCTGCAAATGAGAAGGCATCGAGCGACTCGTTTCTTGCCGGAGACGCTGCAGAAAGGGCTTATGTAAAACCCGGAGAACACGACGAGTTTTACAATATAGTCTCAGGTGGTTTTAATGGTCAGCTTTCAGTAGTAGGTTTGCCTTCTGGCCGTACCCTGAAAATCATCCCTGTGTTTTCACAGTTTGCCGAAAATGGCTGGGGGTATTCTGAAGAGACCAAACCTATGCTCAACACCTCTCATGGTTTTGTTCCCTGGGATGATTCTCACCATGTGGCCCTTTCGACAACCAACTCTGAACACGATGGTAAGTGGGCCTTTATCAATGGTAACAACACACCTCGTATCGCGAGAGTGAGTCTTTCGACTTTCCGCACAGAGGAAATCATCGAATTGCCCAACTCCGGCGGTAATCACTCCTCCCCTTTTATTACTGCCAACACGGAGTATGCAGTAGCAGGAACACGTTTTTCAGTACCACCAGACGCCAAAGCCGATGTACCTATCAGCTCTTTTAAACAAAACTTTAAGGGTTATATAAGCTTTGTAAGTATTGATAAAAACACAGGAAGAATGGGAATCAAATTCCAGCTAAAAACCCCTGGAGTGAGCTTTGACCTGGCACGTGCCGGTAAAGCCAAATCTGCAGGCTGGTTCTTTTTCTCCACCTACAATACAGAGCAGGCCAACAGCTTGCTGGAAGTAAATGCTTCGCAAAAAGACAAAGACTTTATTTTGGCTGTAAACTGGAAGAAAGCCGAAGAATATCTTGCTCAGGGCAAAGGCAAAAAAGAAGCTGCAAAATATGCTCATAATGTATATAGTGATGAAACCCACAGTGCCACTTCTACTATTATGAACGAGGTAATGACCCTAGATCCGAAAGAATGCCCGGGTATGCTGTATTTTATGCCATGCCCTAAGTCGCCTCATGGTTGTGATGTAGATCCTACCGGACAATATATTGTGGGTTCCGGAAAATTAGCAGCTGTGATTCCGGTGTTCTCATTTGATAAAATGATCAAAGCCATTGAAAGCAAAACTTTTGACGGAGATTTTGACGGTATCCCGGTATTAAAATACGATGCGGTATTACACGGCGAAGTTAAAAAGCCGGGCTTAGGACCATTGCACACCGAATTTGATGGAAAAGGCAATGCCATCACCTCATTCTTTGTGTCTTCAGAATTGGTAAAATGGAATATCGAAAAACTGGAAGTAGTTGATCGTGTACCTACTTTCTATTCGGTGGGTCACCTGAGTATCCCCGGTGGACCAACTGCCAAGCCGCATGGAAAATACGTAGTTGCCTACAACAAAATCACAAAAGACCGCTACCTTCCTACAGGACCTGAACTGGCTCAATCGGCTCAGCTGTATGATATTTCCGGTGATAAAATGAAGCTTATTCTTGACTTCCCAACAACAGGAGAACCTCACTATGCTGAATCAATCCCGGCTGCTTTGGTGGAGAAAAACGTGAAGAAAATCTTTAAACTGGAGGAAAACAAACACCCTTATGCAGCCAAAGGTGAAAAGGAGACCAAAGTGGTACGCAAAGGCAACGAGGTTCATGTTTATATGACTGCCATACGGTCGCACTTCGCTCCTGACAATATTGAAGGTGTAAAAATGGGTGATGTGGTTTATTTCCATGTCACTAATCTGGAACAAGACTGGGATGTACCTCATGGCTTTGCCGTAAGAGGAAATCTAAATGCGGAAGTGCTGGTAATGCCAGGCGAAACTTCCACACTGAAATGGATTCCTACCAAAGTGGGAGTTACCCCGATGTACTGTACAGACTTCTGCTCGGCGTTGCACCAGGAAATGCAAGGCTATGTGAGGGTATCACCTGCGGGTAGCAATGTACCGCTTACCTGGGGGCTTGGTAAAAACCCTACTGCTGAGGCCGAAAAGAAAGTAGCTAAAAAATAATATTTATATAAAAAAGGCGGGTGTAAAATTCGCTCGCCTTTTTTCATCAAAAAAACAATGAAACCTTTAAAGAAAATATCCTGGATAAGCCTTTTAGTAAGTTCCTTATTATTAACAGTAACCTATTTTGTCCCCATCTGGAAAATCGACCTGTGGGCACCTCAATACCCTGAAGGTCTTTCAATGAGTATTTGGTTGTATAAACTTAGTGGCCAGGTGGATATCATCAATGGCCTGAACCATTACATAGGCATGGCACACATTAAAGAAGAAATGTTCCCTGAGTTTAAAATACTGCCGTATGCGGTAGGCATAATCATCGCTTTAGGTGTTGTAACCGCACTATCAAAAAACCGAAAAATGGTACTTGGATTTCTGGTTTTACTGATTGTATCGGGTGTAATAGCCATGTATGATTTCTGGAAATGGGGCTACGAATATGGTCATAACCTTAGCGATGACGCAGCCATAAAAGTACCCGGTATGGCCTATCAACCTCCACTGATTGGCTACAAAGAACTCCTCAATTTCGGAGCTTATTCTATTCCTGATATTGGAGGTTGGCTGTTTGTGCTTTTAGGTGCAGTAACCATTGGCGTGGTGATATTTGAAACAAAAACAAATAAGTAAAATGCTTAATATACTGAAAATCATCCTTTCCCTTTTGGCAATATTCGTGGTCACTTCATGTAGTAGCGGTCCTGAGACTATCAATTATGGAAAAGAGAACTGTGAGTTTTGCAAAATGACCATCATGGACAAAAAGTTTGGAACCGAACTCGTAAGCCAAAAAGGCAAGGTTTTTAAATTTGACGACGCTGCCTGTATGGTTAAATACATGCAAGTGAGCAATCAGGATGATGCTCAGTTTAAATTCATAGTATTTAATGGCGTTGATGCACCCGGGGATTTGCTGGGCGTTGAAAAAGCCACATTTGTAAACTCCGGAGAAATGAGAAGCCCCATGTTGGGCAATATCGGTGCCTTCAAAGACCCCAACAAAGCCAAAGAATACCTCAAAAGCGACACTACAGCCCAAATGATGAGCTGGGAAGAAGTAAAATCAAAACTCGAATGAAAAAGCCTATTCTGATATTACTCCTATTGATTCCGGGTTTATTATCGGCCAAAATCTGGCAGATCAATAATTCTGAAGACCTCAAAGCAGCTCTGAAATTATCTCAGGCCAATGACCAGATAATTATCAATAAGGGCAATTACAAGGTTCTAAATCTGGAAATCACCAAGCCACTGAGCATAAAAGGGCTTGGTTTCCCGATCCTTGATGCTGAATTGAAAGGCGAGATTTTTATCGTAAAATCAAATGATGTAAAAATATCAGGAATAAGATTTGTCAATATTGGAGAAACCAGTATGATTGACTGGGCTGCAGTCAAAGTGCTGGAGTCAGAAAATGTAAAGGTGACCGGCAACGATTTCAGAAATTGCTACTTTGCAGTATATCTTTCCTCATCTAACAAATGTCAGGTCGCAAAAAATAACATCAAAGGTACTCCAAAAGAGGAACAAACCACCGGCAATGGCATACACGCCTGGAAATGTGATGACATTGAGATCTCTGATAATTATGTGGAAGGACATCGTGACGGCATTTATTTCGAATTTGTAACCAATTCCCGCATTTTCGGAAACTATTCCACCAAAAACATCAGATACGGCCTCCACTTTATGTTTTCGCATCAGGACGAATACTACAAAAACAATTTTGTAAACAATGGAGCCGGAGTAGCTGTCATGTACTCGAAAAAAGTAAAAATGCATGAGAACATTTTTAACAAAAACTGGGGTGGCTCAGCCTATGGTATTTTATTGAAAGACATTACTGACAGTGACATCATCCATAATCATTTCCTGGACAATACCGTAGGCATTTATATGGAAGGCTGCAGCCGTATGAACATAAAACAATGTATCATCGAGCAAAACGGAATAGGCCTGAGAATACAAGCCAACTGCGACGAAAATCACATCACAATCAACAATTTCAAAGCCAATACATTTGATTTGGCTACTAACGGCTCGGTGGTCTTTAACTATCTGGAAAACAATTATTGGGACAAATACCAGGGCTATGACCTAAACAAAGATGGCCATGGTGATGTAGCTTACAGGCCGGTGAGCATGTTTTCGACATTGGTAGAGCGTATGCCCCAGGTGATGATTTTGCTGAGAAGCTTTACCGTTACCCTCCTGGATAAAATCGAGCGGATAATCCCGAGTTTTACGCCGGAAAACCTGAAAGATGAAAACCCGCAAATGAAACCCAACGAAATAAACGCAATAGAATTAAAGGCATAAGTTGATGATAGTATTTGAAAACATAGGGAAGTCATTTGGCAAACTGGAGGTATTGCGAGATATCAATCTAAGGTTTGAATTGGGTCAGTGCATTGCCATTTTGGGACCAAATGGCTCAGGAAAAACCACACTCATCAAGTCATTGCTGGGTATGGTGATTCCTGACAAGGGAGAGATTAGGTTTAAGGATATTTCGATAAAAAATGCTTTCGACTACCGAAACCAGATTGGGTATATGCCTCAAATCGGCCATTATCCGCCAAATCTCCGAATAAGCCAGTTGATTGACATGATGGTGGACATCAGAAATTCAAAAGACTATGAGCTTGACGAAGAAATTATTGACGCATTTAAGCTCAGAGATATTTATCAAAAGCCTCTCGGTACGCTTTCAGGTGGCACCAAGCAGAAAGTAAGTGCTGCATTGGCTTTTTTATTTAACCCTAAGGTTCTGATTCTTGATGAACCCACCGCAGGCCTTGATCCGGTTTCGAGTGAAATTTTGAAAGCCAAAATCCAGAAGGAAAAATCAAAAGGCAAGTTGATTCTGATCACCTCTCACATTATGTCCGACCTCGAAGAACTGGCCACACATGTGGTTTATTTACAAGATGGTCAGCTGAAGGTATTTAAGGAGCTGGAAGCCTTACAAGATGAATTTGGAGAGAACAGACTGAGCCGAATCATCGCCCAAATCATGCAGATGAGCAAAAAAATGTTGTGTTTTTGATGAAGTCTCCCTTTTTATATATTGTTCCTTTAGCGTTAATCTCTCTCATATTGGGCGTGATAGGTGGCTGGATTCGTTTAGGCTGGGGTATTTCACTTTTCAATCCGGTTCCGGTAAGTCAGCATGGGGTTTTTATGGTGGGCGGCTTTCTGGGAACACTGGTAAGTCTGGAGCGGGTGGTTACTTTCCATAAACCCGCATTATTCCTCATTCCTTTTTCATTTGGTATAAGCGTGCTTACTTTTTTAACAGGACATGCTCCTGTCAGCCATATTTTGTTAATGGCCGGCAGTATTGGGTATCTGGTGGTTTGTTTTGTAATTTTCCGAAAATTTAAAAATGAAGGTGATTTTTTGCTGGCATTGGGTGCTGTATTCCAATTTACAGGTCACTTTGTGCTATACAAAACCCAATCCTACCCCATGGCTTTTGCGGCCTGGATGCTCTTTTTTTTATTCACTATTGTAGGTGAAAGACTTGAGCTAAGTCGCTTTTTGCCCAGAAAAAAATACCAAAAAACAGAATTGTATTTTTGGCTCATCTCGATTTCAGTATCCTCGGCATTGTACCATTATGGCAGCTCATTTATACTTAATATCAGCCTAATAGGTCTGGCCACATGGTTACTCAGAAATGATATTTCGATTATTAATCTTAAGAAACAAGGCTCATACAAATTCTTGGGTATAAGTCTTTTGGCCGGTTTTTGTTGGTTGATTATTACGGGCTTACTGGGTTTTTCGGAAAGTCCGTTAAAATATGATGCTCTTTTACATGCATTTTTTATAGGATTTGTGCTGAATATGATCCTGGCACACGCTCCTGTAATATTCCCGGCAATGTTAAAAATCAATTTCAAACCTTTTCATCCGATATTCTATTTATGGCTCACACTGCTTAATCTGAGCTTACTCATGAGAATTTCAGGAGATCTTTTTACGAATAATTCTATAAGAATAACCGGCGGACTTCTCAACGGGCTCTCGTTTGCAGGTTATCTGGTCAATGTGGCAATACTTATTATTAAACATCAGATTTATGAAAAAAACTATAAAATACGTAGTATATGACATCATCCGTAACAGGTTTGTGATGGGCTATACCTTGTTGCTATTGGTATTGAGTATTAGCTTCTATTTGTTTGAATCTGATTCCAACAAAGGCATATTGAGTCTTCTCAATATCAATATCATGGTTATTCCGCTGGTGAGTGTGATTTTTTCAACCATTCACTTTTATAACTCCTATGAATTTATTGAGTTGATGGCCGCTCAACCCATCAGTCGCAGGACAATATTCTTCAGTCAGTTTTTGGGGCTAAGTATCTCATTAAGTCTGGCTTTTCTGGTGGGTATCGGTTTACCCACATTGATATTTGACGGCTCTGCCAAGGGACTTACTTTGATTGGTAGTGGCCTTTTAATAACACTGGTCTTTGTTTCTGTAGCTTTTTTGGCTTCAGTGATTACCCGCGACAAAGCGAAGGGCATAGGCATAGCCCTGGGCTTGTGGTTTTATCTGTGTATTTTGTACGATGGCCTGGTGCTTTCGGTTCTGGTCAACATGAGCGACTATCCTATGGAAACGGCCTCATTAGTGCTTTCGGCACTAAACCCTGCAGATTTGGCACGTATTTTAGTGTTGATGCAGCTTGATGTATCGGCATTGATGGGGATTACCGGAGCCATTTTCCATGATTTCTTTTCTGCAAAATGGGGTATCGCACTCTCTTTTATAATGCTGATTCTATGGGTTTTAATTCCGCTATTTTTCAGTTATCGTATATTCAATAAAAAAGATTTATAATTCAAATTTCAAATTTTCAAACCTTATGAAAACAATTATTATTTCTATCGGGCTATTAGCATCAATTTGTATTTCATGTCAAAATTCTGGTACTGAAAGTACAGCAACCGAACAAACTTCCACCATGGGTGGCCAGGAAGCGGTAAAAGACGATGAATCAGAAAAAGACGTAGTAAAAGTAGCCGTGGCTTCCCCGGATCATACTACGCTGGTCAAAGCTGTTGCCGCTGGCGATCTGGTTACTTCACTTTCCAATGCCGGACCGTTTACGGTTTTTGCACCGGTTAATGCTGCTTTTGATAAATTGCCTGCAGGCACTTTGGATGATTTATTAAAAACAGAAAACAAAGAAAAACTGGTAGCAATCCTTCAGCACCACGTAATGACCTCGGCTCTGGCTGCTGATTTCTTCCAGGATGGTCAAACCATGGGTATGGTTGATGGTACCAATGTGACTTTCACTGTAAAAGACGGAGCCACTTATGTGGATGGAAACAAAATCCTGGGCTCAGTAAAAGCCTCCAATGGCTGGGTGCATGTGATAGATACTGTTTTATTGCCAAAATAATATTGAAAAAAAGGAGCACATGCTACTATTGGTAGTGTGTGTTCCTTAACTAGTATAAAAGAAACCATTGCCGACGACCAAATGGAAAAATCTAAAAAAATATTAAGCATTACCCTATTGATAGCTTTGGCAATAAAGCTATTGATGGCTCCTGCTATTTTTCTAGATTACCAACTCCGTAAAGACTTTATTGTCAGAAATTACTGCATTAACAAAAACCGTCCTGAGATGCATTGCGATGGCAAATGTTATCTGGCAAAACAAATTAAAAAAGCTCAGGAAAATGATGAAAAACAAGCCACTGACAGCTTTATAACAAAACTTTTAATGACTGAAAGTGAAATAAAGACCTATTCCTTTTCAGATTTTTTCTCTTTAAAATCTTTTATTTCAAAACAAATACTACATTTCTGCTACTTAGAATCCATTTCTTCAAATTTTGTAATTTCTTTTTTAAAACCTCCAAGGATTTAATTTTTTCAATCTTGAATTCTATCTGTTTCAAATAAAATGCTTGCAATTTCAAGTTATTTTATTTGAATATAAAATTCTCTTTGTCAAGTTTTTACAAAAAAAACTGACCCCGGATTTCTATCCCCAAAAAATTAAATTTTACAAAAAAAATGAAGAAATATATATTTATTATTGCAATGCTAGTTTTTGGCCAAAAAGCCCTTTTCGCCCAAATAAAAGGAAAAATCTATGATGCTGTGAGCAAAGAAGCCGTGATAGGTGCCACTATAAAAAACATTACCGGTAACGAAGGAACATTTACTGACCAAAATGGAGTATTTGAGCTTAAGGCTACAAATGTCTCAAAAATCAGTGTTCAATCCATAGGTTATTCCTCGCAGGAAATAACCGTATCGAGGGAAAATGAAATCGTAATAGGCCTTGAACCCTCATTGGAAAACCTCCAGCAATTGGTGGTAACAGGAAACAGAGAAGCGGCACTAAGAACCCAAACTCCTATCGCAATTTCAAAACTTACCTCAAAACAAATAGACGAAGCCAAGGCTACTTCAGTTTATGAACTAATCAATAAAACTCCGGGTGTGATGATGGTAAACCTCAACAACGAACAACATTCTATGTCAATCAGACAACCCATGACCACCAATGCTTACTATCTGTATATGGAAGATGGAGTGCCGATACGTCCGATGGGTGTATTTAATCATAATGCCCTCCTCGAGATGAACCAGTTTACCGTAAGCTCTGTAGAGGTAGTAAAAGGGCCCGTGTCTTCAATTTACGGCCCTGAAGCAGTAGGTGGGGCTATTAATTTTATTTCACAAAGGCCTACCTCTGTACCAACGGCTCGTATCGGGGCTCAGTTTGATCAATGGGGTTACAAGCGTGTACAGTACGGTGCCGGCTGCATGGCTGGTAAGTTCGGTTTTTATTTCGGTGGTCTTGTTGCTGACCAGAAAGATGCATGGATAAGTAGTTCAGACTATTCTAAAAATGCCCAATATGCCCGAATGGAATATCATTTTTCTCCTAAAGCCAGAATAATCTCAACAGTTTCGTATGGAAAATATGACTCTCAAACCAGCGGTAGTGTGGATAGCATCGCTTTTTACAACCGGCAATATGTGAGCACTACAGGGTTTACCTATCGCAAGGCATATTCTTTGAGGACAAGGCTAACATTTGAAAAAGATTGGACCAATGGCTCGCAGTCATTTATAACTGCATTCGGCCGGGACAACAAACACGGACAAAATCCCAGTTACCAGATAAGGTGGACATCAGGGTCATCGGTAGCGACTGGCCAAAAAAACTCCAATGACTTTCAGAGCCTTGGAATCATAGCACAGCACACCCAAAAATTAAAATTTATGAATTCAAAAGCTGTGGTAGGAACTACTTTGGACTACTCTCCCAACGACTATTGGGCTTACCAGATTGACCTGGCTGCACAGCTTAGAGCCGACAAAAAATCAGTTGAAAAATATACCATTACTAAAGAAAGACCAGAAATCAAACTTGCTGACTATCATGCCGACATACATAATTCGGCGATTTATGCTCAATATGATTTTGAACCGATAAAAAATCTAAGAATATCAGCCGGGCTTAGGTTTGACAACATGGCTTTTGACTATATTAATAACCTTGATATTGACAAAACCACAGGTAAGGCAATTGGAGGATCAAAAACTTATAGCCAAACTACACCTAAACTAGGACTGACCTATGATTTTGGCAAAAACAAAGGAATCTATGCCAATTATTCAAATGGCTTTGCTCCAAGTGGCCTTACTGCGATATTCAGAAAAAGACCCAAAGCTGACGAAAATGGAGATTTGTTTTATTACAATCTGGTTCCGGCTACTTTTAAAAATTCTGAAGTCGGGGGTTGGATATCTTTACTAAATAATAAAATATATCTTGATGGATCTCTATATCAACTCTTGGGCACCAACGAGCTTTTGAGCATTCGTCAACCTGACAATTCAACCGATTATCAGGCAGCAGGAAAAACAATGCATAAAGGAATAGAAATGGGACTTACCTTTAAACCCTCAAAACAAGTGTTTTTTAGATATGGGGGCACTTATGCCATCCACATGTTTGAGGAGTTTATTTTGAGTCAAAAAGCTTCTGATGCATTGAAAAATGTCAATGGAAAAATGATGCCCTCTGCACCAAAATGGCTTTGGAATACTGAATTAACTTATTATCCCGATTGGGCAAAAAATCTGAGAGCATCAGCAGAATGGCAGCATGTAGGAAGCTGGTATCAAAACCAAATTAATACCATTGAGTATAAAGGCTATGATATCATGAATTTTAGAATTGGCTATCAATGGAATGGCATTGAAATTTATTCCAATATTATGAATCTTACAGATGCCCTTTATGCCACCAATGCCACTAGAGGCAATGCAACAAGCGACAGAACTACCTTTACTCCGGCTGCACCGAGAACCTTCGTGGTTGGTATTCAATATAATATTTCAGGAAAAAAATAAAATACCGGCACCTTTAGTAATATTTCTAAAGGTGCCCAAAAACTCATAATATGAAAAACATCGTTTTTTTTACATTAGCTACATTGTTTTTTACAAAAGGTTTTGCTCAGGAATTTGTTGTTTCCGATTCCAAAAATCAAGGCTTTAATCCATCTTTTACAAAAACAAAAAACGGAGAAATCCTTTTGAGTTTTGTAGAAAAGGACACTGCAAAAAAAGTAAGATTTTACTATTGCAAGTTTGATGGAAAAGCTTTAGGCCCCAAAAATTACGTTCCAATCGCTGATTCTGCGGCTACACATGCAGAAGGAATGCCGCGAATGGCAGTAAAAAATGATGGGAGTATGATTGTAACTTTTGAAATAAAAAAATTCAATCCCGCTTCAAGATTTGGATCCGATCTGTGCTATGTTTACTCTCAGGATGGAATTCAATGGTCTAAACCGATTTTTGTAAATAAAGACAGAAATCCGGCCAAGAGCAGCTCTTTTAGCCGACCAGTTAGATTGGCAGATGGCGAAATAGGAGTAATATGGCTGGATGAAAAACTTACTGGCAAAGGCAGAAGTGTGAAATTTGCCAAAACAACCCCCGGAAATATACTGGGTGAGCCAGTGGTCATTGACGATCAGGCATGCGAATGTTGCAGAATAGATGCCATAACCGATACGAAAGGAACTTCTCATATTTTCTATAGAGACCTTTACCCCGATGGATCCAGAGACATGGGATATATTTTTACAGATGACAGCGGAAAGACATTTTCAAAATCAAGAAATGCATACCCAGATAAATGGAAAATTGATGGCTGCCCTCACGCCGGGCCGTCCGCAACAGAGACTCCGTTCGGAATTTGCATTAGTTGGTTTACAGGAAAAGATGACGCCACTGGAATAAAAATAGTGAACGTAAGATCAGGGAAAGTATTGAAATCGGTAATTAAACCAACCGTTAAAGCACCACAGCTGACCACCAACCAAAAAGGCGAAACCTATTGGATTTATACTTCCGTTAAAAATATTGATGATGAGTATTTTAGTACAATAGCATTACAAAAACTCAATTCAGATAAATCAGAATTAACTCTAAGTAAAGATTTTGAAATCTGCAATTACCCCGCAATAATAACAACTTCAGACAACAAAGTAATTGTGGCTTATGAAAGAACCGTAAAAAACAATAATCAGGAGATAGTTTATACAATCTTGCAAGAATAAAACCCCTTAACTACTGATTAAAAAGTATTTAAATAACTTTTAAGTACTAAAAAAATTAAACTTTTTCGAAATAATAATAATCAAAACCATAAAAAATTTCAACTACAGATTATATTTGCGGCATAATGGAGAAGTCTAAAAAAATATTAAGCATTACATTATTGATAGCTTTGGCAATAAAGCTATTGATGGCTCCTGCTATATTTTTAGATTACCAACTTCGTAAAGACTTCATTATCAAGAACTATTGTGTTAACAAAAACCGCCCCGAGATGCATTGCGACGGTAAATGTTATCTTGCCAAACAACTCAAAAAAGCTCAGGAAAAAGAAGAAAAACAGGCGACCAATGATTTTTTAACCAAATTTTTCGGAATCGAAGGATTCACAAAAACGGTTAACTTCAAAAACTATTTTGGTCAGATTACCTATTTTTCACGCTCAGAAAAGAATTATTTTTATTTAGATAATGCTATTTCCACGGACTACACTTCGATTTTTCATCCTCCAAGGATTTGATTCTTAAAGACTTTTTAACAAAAACTTTTTAACAAATCTCAGGTTTCGCGATGCGGAACTAATGAATAGGAATGGCCATGTCATTGGGCAATCCGGCTTATGGTTTGGGTCAGGTGCTCTGTTTGGTCATTCCTGTTGAAATATTTCTATTATATATTCTTAATCAAAAAATTAGCATTTTAAAAAAATGAAAAAAATTGGAATTTTAATTCTGGCAATTCTATCTGTAACTATATATTCTTGTGAAAAAGCCGATGAAATCGGACCCAATGACAAAAACTCACTTTCTTTGAATTTCGACAATATGGTTGGTACCGAAGACCTGGTGATGGGCTCAAAAACTTACACCAATACTTCGGGCGAAAAATTCACTGTCACTACCTTAAATTATTTTATCAGTAATATCGAACTTAAAAAAGCTGATGGTTCGGTTCTGAAATATGCTGATCAGTATTTTTTGGTAAAAGAATCTGACAAAGCAAGCCAGACAGTCACGCTAAACGATGTTCCCGCCGCCGATTATGTATCGCTTACTTATACCGTAGGTGTTGACAGTGCCAAAAGTGTTACTGATGTATCGAAAAGAACAGGTGTGCTAGATCCAGCTTCTTACGGAGCCGATAATATGTACTGGTCGTGGAATTCGGGATATATTTTCTTCAAAATGGAAGGAAACTCTGATAACATTACGGCTACCAACAAAAAATACCAGTTTCATATTGGTGGATTTGGCGGATTGTCGGCACCTACTGCCAATAATTTGAAGAAAATCACCGTTGATTTAAGTGCCAGCAATGCCAAAGTCAGAAAAAATATCGCTCCGGAAGTACATATTTCAGTTGATGTTCAGAAAGTTTTTGGGGCAAATATCAAATTGGCTGCAAGTCCAATCATCATGAATCCTACACTTGGGGTTCCGGTTTCTGCCAATTACAAAAACAGCTTTGCTCTTGAGCACGTACATAACGACGCAATGTAATTTTTTGTGTTGCCGGCCTTAAAGGGTCGGCAACCTTTTTAAAACATGAAAAATTCGATTTTTGCAATTTTCTTCCTGCTTATTCCGGCAATTTTTTCCTGCCAAAAAAATGGATCGACAGCGATTGACCCAAACACTCCATTGTTTGCGATTCCGGAAGGTTTTCCTGCTCCTAAATATAAAATGGAGTCTAATCCGGTGACAGCAGATGGTTTTTTGCTGGGGAAAAAACTATTTTTTGATGGCCGCCTTTCCCGTGATGGCACCATAAGCTGTGCCGAATGTCATAACCAGGCTTATGCTTTTACACATCATGGTCACGCCATTAGCCATGGAATCGAAGGGCGGGTGGGAATTCGAAACGCACCCGGACTTATGAACCTTGCATGGCAGGATAAGTTTTTTTGGGATGGAGGGGTGTTTGATCTGGACCTTTTTTCGATTGCACCTATTCAAAATCCCAACGAAATGGACGAAACAGTAACCAATGTAATCGAAAAACTCAAAAAAGATAAAGATTATCCTTCATTGTTTAAAAAAGCATTTGGAACAGAGGAGATTACAACGCAAAGATTTTTGAAGGCCCTGTCTCAATATATGCTGACATTGGTTACTGCAAACTCAAAATATGACCAATACGCTGCAGGAAAGGCCACTTTCTCTAATGATGAAAAAGAAGGACTAAGACTATTTACTGAAAAAGGATGTGCTGGCTGCCATCCGGCTCCACTTTTTACCGATCATAGTTTCAGAGCAAACGGACTGGATACCGGATATTTTCGGGACACGCTGGATATAGGAAGAGGCAGAATTACAGAACAAAAAGGTGATGACTTCAAATTTAAAGTACCGACCCTTCGAAACATTGCCTATACATTTCCTTACATGCATGACGGGAGATTTCAGACTTTGGAAGAAGTTTTGGAACACTACAATAGTGGAATCACCAATATGACCAATCTTGACCAGGCATTTAAAAAGAATGTAAAAGTTGGAATCCCTATCTCTGCTATTGAAAAAAAACAGTTGGTGGCGTTTCTGAATACACTTACAGATGAGGACTTTTTAAAAGACAAACGATTTTCTTATTGATATGAAAACATTGGAAAAACAGGCTAAAAACAGTAAAATATACGCTCTGGGAAATTATTTTCATTTGAAAAAGGGAAGTAAAATGGGAAAGATGATACCAAAATTTGTATATTTTTTTTAATTTCAAACAATTTTTAATTTTTAAAACCAAATAAATACTTCAATGAAAAAAGTAATTTTTGTCCTCGTTATCAGTTTATTATCTCTTAACTCTTTTGCACAAGACGCCAAGTGGGCTCAATTAGATGATTATCATGCAATTATGTCAAAAACTTTCCACCCAGCCGAAGAAGGTAACCTAAAACCGGTTTTGGAAAATGCCGCTTCTTTAGCCAAAGCTGCTACGGTATTGAAAATGTCAGAAGTTCCTGCGGGATTTCAAAAGCCGGGTGTGAAAGAAGTATTGAAAAAGTTGGAAAAAGAATCTAAAGGTCTTGCCAAAATGGTTACAAAAGGCAAATCAGAAGAAGAATTGAAAAAAGCCATTTATGCATTACATGACCGCTTCCATGAAGTGATGGAGGTGTGCCATCATTAATCAGAAAATAATATTTTTAAAATTTAATAAGATGAAAAAAATAATTCTTACTGCTATGATTTTTGCCTCTGTGGCAAGCTTAACTACCTGGGCTCAACAGGAACCCGCCAAAAAATCGAAAAAGAAAGCTAAAGTAGAAACAGCTGCATTAAAAGAAGATGGTATTGACCCGGTATGTAAAATGAAAGTTAAAAAAGGCAGTACCATTACACATACACATGAGGGTGTTCAATATGGTTTTTGCAACCCAATGTGTAAAGATAACTTTGTAAAAAGCCCTGAAAAATATTTGAAAAAATAACACCTTGTCAAGTAACCCTGCTTTGCGTTTGACCTATAAAGTCCATAAGTGGCTTGGACTTTTCTCAGGCTTTTTTCTGCTGATTTATGGACTCAGTGGGTCAATTCTGGTTTATAAAGATTCACTTGAAGACTTTTTCTATCAAAAAGAAATTAAGCCTGAAGGTCAAAAGCAAAGTTTGGATACTATTTATAAAAAAATAACCCAATTATACCCTAATCTTGATGGGCTGGCATGGGTCAACCCCTTTGGAAACGCTACAAAGCCCTATCGATTCAGATTATATCTCAATGACGCCCGTCTGGTTTCTTATGACCTGGGAGCCTTAGACATTAACCAATACACAGGTGAAATCATCAGACATGGCAGGGGCGATGATCTGGAAGTCGGCTGGGTCGAGTGGCTATTTCAGCTGCATTTTTCGCTGCATCTGGGTATGCCGGGAGCGGCACTTACTGCCATTTTTGGGCTAACCATGCTCATTTCGATACTTACAGGCCTGATAGTTTACCGAAAAAAAATCCTGAAAGTACTGACTTTCAAAATCAAAATCAGAAACCAAAACTGGCGGATACTATCTTCAGACCTGCATCGGGTGGTAGGCGTGTGGGCCATGGTTTTTAACATCATCATCTTTTTTACCGGATTCTGGATGAATATTTTTGCTTTTGAAAAAGAAACCTGGGAGAAAGAAACTATCCCTACTCCCAAAAACACGCTTGCGAGGGTATCATTTGACAAACTGTATGCACAAGCCTGCCAGATCAGACCTGAAATGCAGGCAGAATATGTGTATTTCCCTACCCAACCCGAAAGAAAATTCAGCATCAGAGGAATACTGTCAGGACAAAATGAGCTGTTAGCCGGTGGAAATTCCATAGTTTTTGATGCTCAAACCGGAAAAATATTAAAAATCGCCACCTTCGAAAATCTGAGTTTCCCGGATAAACTGGAAGCTCTTATGTTCCCGCTTCATGTGGGCAATTTCGGCGGGCATTTTCTCAAAATCATTTATATTATTATTGGTCTTACCCCCGGTTTGCTATCTATAACCGGCTTCCTGCTTTGGTGGAGGAGAAAATCAAAACCATCATTTTTATGAAAAAGTTATTTACCATAATTCTCATTTCCATAAATCTTTCAGCAACTGCCTGCGACGTGTGTGGATGCGGAAACGGCTCCTCTTTTTTTGGTATTTTACCCCAATCCCACTTTAAGTTTGGGGGTATCAGATTTCAGAATAAACTTTATGAATCACACTTTACAAGTCACCTCCTCCGCACCGAAGAGAACTTCCATTCGATAGAACCCTGGCTCAGACTATACCCCGTCAAAAAAACACAGTTGGTGTTAATGGGTTCTTACCAATACAATGCCCAAACCATGGTGGCCTCTGGTGATAAAAAAACGCTGGAAGGATTTGGAGATGTGGCGGCTCTGGCCCACTATAATGTAATCAATACCTTTATGGACAGCACTGCCCACACTTTTGACCATATCTGGCTGCTGGGTGGCGGCATAAAACTTCCTACCGGAAAATATGACTATGCCATGAACTCCGACGAAGTGGCCAATCCTAATTTTCAATTGGGTACAGGCTCGGTGGACTATACCCTTAGCAGTATTTATACCATCAGAAAAGGCTCTTACGGCCTCAACACCGACCTGAGCTACAAAATCAACGGCACCAACAAAAACCATTATAAGTTTGCCAACAAAAGCCGGGCGGTTGTCAACGCCTTCGGGCAGTTTTATCTGGGAGACTTCACGCTTTTACCCAATGTAGGTGCTCTGGCAGAATATGCAGCTTATGACAAGCAAAATGGTATCAACAACCTGTTTTCTGGTGGATACATGGTCAATGCCATGCTGGGCTCCGAGTTTTATTACAAAAAAATCACGGCGGGCTTTTCGATGCAGCTGCCGCTTGGCAGCAACCTTTCCGACGGCCAACTACGTATGAAACATAGTTTTATGGGGCATGTGACGCTGTTGTTTTGATTGGAAAAATAATTATGTAAATTGTAGTCTAATTTGCAATTAATTATGCTAATAGCTGCAATTCATATCCCTAAATTCCATTTTTTCAACAACCAGCCAACAACAATTAACTTTGGAGGATTTTATTTTTATTCTGTAGATAAGTACAATAATATATCAAGGGAGGAAAATAAAAAATATGTAGATCAATTTTATTCAACCAAAAATCTAAAACTGATTACAGCCATAGTTGGAAAAAACGGAATTGGTAAGACTACTACTATTGATGCAATTATTGATGCCTTAAAACGAGACAAAGACTTTTATTTTAGTAGTATAATATTTTATGAAGATGGAAATATAACCTATTTACACAAGAACCTTAAAACGTCAAAATACAATTGTCTTAATTTTGATTTTAAGGAGTATAATTTAGATCATAAAATAATTTATTACTCTCCATATATTAGCTTTAAAGACACGCAATATGGCTATCTAGACTTAAGCCTCGATAACATAATAAATGAAGATTTTAATGTCAATAAAGATTTAGAAAATGATTTATATAGGTCAAACCCTATCAAAAGCCATCAATATGCCAACGATTTAAGGTTTGTTGAATTTAGAAGTTCTAAGCTTTCTAATATTATTGATAAAAAATTGAATATTCCTTCACCAAATGGATACATTATTTCATTCAATGATTTTAAAATTAATTACGATAATTCTAGAATCTATTTCCACAATACACCGGATGCCTTTAGGGTATTTATTCAAAAAATATCAGATCTGATTGAAAAGGAAAGTAATGAAATTGTCAACCAAAGTATACCCCAAGTTGAAATTCAGCTAAAACTAATGAAGAACTATTTTAATAGATATATTCTTCAACAGTTTATAAGAAAAATGGAAGAACTTGGTGATTATTTATATCTAGGTCGCCTTCCAAATCCGCCAAAAACTCTTTTTACTAAAAACAAAATAGAACCAATTTTAATCTGGTTTTTGAAAAATCATAGTATTCAATTTAAAAATAAAAGAACTATCAAGCCACTACCAATTGATGAAAGTATCCAGTTGATTTCATATTTTCAAAAGGTTACTGATACTATAAAGCCATTAAACGAAAGAGACAAAAAGCAATTTGATTGGGATACGAAAACAATAATTATCACCAAAGAACAAGCTTTGAACCTACTTCGACTTCAAAATAATTATATTGTCAAACTTTCACAGTATTTTGGAAGTGACCCAAATAATGATTTTGATTCAAATCTATTTCGAAATCATAGAATTCATAATTTAATGAATTTTGAATATTCTCTTTTAAAACTGAGTTCTGGTGAAATCTCATTATTGAACTTATTTTCTAGGCTTTACTCATTCTTTCAAAGAAACTTTGACGACTTTAGTAAGATCCCTTTGGGTGAAAATTACTTCATTTTCCTTGATGAAGGAGATTCTGGATTTCATCCAGAGTGGAAAAAAAATATCTAAGTATTATCATTCCATTCTTTGAGGCATTTTTTGATAAATATAATGCTAGTGTTCAAATTATTTTCACAACTCATGATCCATTAACTCTCTCTGATATACCTAATTACAATGTAATTTATTTGTCTGAAAAAAATGGAAAAAAGACAATTTTAAATGAAATTGAGAAACCTCAAAAATCGTTTGGAGCTAATATTAATGACCTTTTATCTGACTCGTTTTTCGTTAATGATGGATTAATTGGAGATTTCGCTAAAGAAAAGATAAATGAGGTTTTAGAGTGGCTTAATTATGAGTTATTTCCAGAAAATAGAAAAATCACAAAAACTTTTAAAGATAAAGCTTATTATGGGAAAATTATTGAGATTATTGATGAACCAATTATTAAAAACAAATTGAGAAAAATGTACATTGAAGCAACTAATGATGAATCCTACATAGACAATGAAATCCAAAGACTCCAAAGCTTAAAATCACAAAAAAATGCTTAACATTAACACATATAATACTAAAAATGCTTTAAAATGCCACTTAAATGGACTTAAAAATGAGATTCCAAATAGAATAAAATCTCAAAAACCAAAAGCCAAATTAACACCAAAAAATTATGAGAAATTGAGCTATTTCCTTACAAAAAATATTAAGGAGATTCTCGCTGGTGATCAAATGGTATTATTGGAACTTCATCAAAAATTAATCAAGCTAAAATTGAATAAAAAAAAACTAGTTCATGATTTAAATTTAGTTCTATCTTATGATTGGTTTAGAGATTTTAAAAAGAACAAGTATAATGGCTTTGTTTTAGCCAAAAATTTAGGAATTGAAACTTGTCCATATTGCAATCGCAATTATACAACAAGCACAAGAATTGATAAAAAATCAAAAAGTATCTTCCCTGCATTTGACCATTTTTTACCTAAAGATAAATTCCCCTTACTGGCTATTTCTTTTTATAACCTAATCCCAACCTGTACTATCTGTAATACTCGAAAATCAAATGACAATCCAATTGAAAAAAACATCATATACCCATATTCACGTGACAATTTAACCGCTAAATTTTCATTTAAAGTAATACCAAAATCTGTTAGTGTCTTTAGTGGAAAGTTTGAAGATTTTTCTCTTGATATCTCAAATGATTCTTCACTCTCAAACTCTGATGTTTTAAAAATCAATGACACAATCGAATATTTTGACATAAAAGAAATTTTAGAATCTAACCATAGTGATTTAGTAAAAGAAATTATTTGGAAAAGTATTAGTTATAATGATACGTTTAGAAAATATCTAAAAAATACATTCGGTTTTTCTGAAGATGAAATATTTAAACTAGTTTTCGAAACTTATTTTGAAGAGGACAGATTGGTTGAAAGACCCTTCAGTAAGCTAAAAAGGGATATTTATTTGGATCTAAATAAGTAATTAAACTCATATGTATAGACAAAATCTTGATTGAATATAAGAAATAAAAGCCATCAAATTCAAAGTTTAAACTCCCCTCAAAACAAATCTTTAATTTCCGCCTTCAGAAAATCCTGCCACGGAATACCGGAGTTGCCAATCAATAAAACTTTATCGGGTTTGACTTGCTGTTTAAATTTCAAAATACCTTTGGAGCTTTGCGTTTTACCGCTTTTCACCTCCAACCCAAGGGTTTTATTCCGGTACTGAATCACAAAATCCACCTCAAAATTCCCCTCTCTCCAATAATACACTTTTACACCTTGCAGCCGTGAGGCTCTGGCCAAATGGACACCAATTGCAGTTTCCACATGCCTGCCCCAAATCTCCGGCTTTCCAAGAGCACTCTGAAAACCTAAGCCACTCAAAACCGAACTGAAGGCTGAATTCTGAACCTGCCACTTGGGAATAGAAGCACGCTTTGGAATCATTTCAGTAGAGTATCGCTCAATACCACATAACAATCCGGCAGAATCTAGGAGGTTTACATAATGTGAAAGCGTAGTAGTATTTCCAACATCCTGCAGCTGCCCAAGAATTTTCGTGAGGGAAACAATCTGCCCGGAGCAATTAGCCCCCAACTCAAACAACCTCCTGAGAATTGCCGGCTTATCAATCCGGGTTAACATCAGGATGTCTTTCGAAATTGTAGTTTCCATAATTGAATTGAGAATATAATCTCGCCACCGGTCTTCCTCCTCAATCAATGTGGCCGCACCGGGATACCCACCAAACCACACAAACTCCTCAGCCGTAAAGTCAAACGCCTGCTGCATTTCAGAAAAACTCCAGTGGGTCATTTGGATAATCTCAAACCTGCCCGCGAGTGATTCGCTCAAGCCTGCTTGCAGCAAAAGCCTGGCAGAACCCAAAAGCACCACCTTGATATTGAGACCATTAAGAGTATCTCTATCCCACTCAGCTTTTACAATTTCCGCCCAATTATCAATTTTTTGAATCTCGTCGATAATCAGGATACACTCTGTTGCATTTTGGTTTTTTAGTATAAATCTGGCAGTTTCCCATTGTTGTTCTATCCACAAAAAATTCGAATTAGCTACTCCATCAGCAGCCACAAAATGAAAAGGTTTGTCCAGGTTCTGCATCACTTGCCTAACAGTGGTAGTTTTCCCCACTTGTCTCGGCCCCATGATTACCTGAATAAACTTTCGTTCTTCTTCTACGCGTTTTTTGATAATATAAAACTCTTCCTTTTTAATCATAAATCTGGATTTTACATATCAGAAATAACCACATCAAACTATTACAACATACAGTAATTGATTTTATTACTTATATTTAGTAAAATAACTATTTTTATTGAGTAAAAAACAATATTAATACTTAATTATTTTAATACCAAGTTATTATGTAAATATTTTAAGGAAAAATACCCAATGCTAGAATCGACAAAAGAGAAAATATTTTTAGATAATGTAGTTATTGATAAATTGACATTCACAAACGAAACTCTAAAAAGAAGAGAAAAAATAATCTCAAATTTTTATTTCAAAAAAATCACGGCGGGCTTTTCAATGCAGCTGCTCATTGCAAGCAACCTTTCCGACGGCCAACTACGTATGAAACATAGTTTTATGGGGCATGTGACGCTGTTGTTTTGAGGGGTATCACTTCGCCCCCTCATAAGCCTTTTTGAGCCAGGCAATTACAGTATCATTTAGTTGCTCTTCTGATTCAATTTTAATGCGATGCGTACACATGGCATTCCATGAACCTGAGGCAATGGCGGTGTCGTCAGGAGCTATACCCTTGGCATTTAGGCCGATATCGAGGCGGGTTTTGGTGGAAGGCTGAATGAGGGCAAACTGTTTTTTAGTACGAAAACTCACATATGCTTGCTTGGCAGAGATTTCCACATCATCTCCGAATCCCTTAATAGCCTGCTCCAATCTGTCATACCAAACTTTCAGAGCTTCTTTTCCTTCATACTGTTTTTTGATAAGGTCATCGTCTTCCGGGCTGCCTTCAACCGCCAACTTTTTCACATGCAAAAGCATATTGGCATAGCCATGGCCAATGCCATGTGTACTCTTAAGATGGTTAACTACTTCTCCATGTTTTTGCAAACCACAAGAATCAATTATCCTGAACCAATCATCGAGCTTTTTACCGGTACTTGCTTCAAGATTATCCATCATTTTTTTGATTTCCGGACTCAATTCACCCATAACTGCCATAAAAATTCAAGATTATTTTAAACAAATTATTTTTTTGAAAAACCCAACCCAACCTACTTCCAGAGGTATTATTTCACAATAATCGAAATAAAATTTGTCTTTTTCCAAAAAATAAAAAGAAAATTCTCGCACTTATTTTTGTTATTTACCAATAAAAAATATTAATTTTCGCAGATTTCTATTTAACCCTAACCTAAAACCTTAAATAATTATGGAACAAATCATCGGTCCTTTGACCAAAATCGGTCGTTTCCTTTTGGCTTTACCAATGGCTGTTTTCGGGATTTTGCATTTCATGGCTGCTGACAACATGGCTCCTATGGTGCCTATTCCCGGAGGGGCAATTTGGGTGTACATCACAGGTGTTGCTTTGATTGCTGCTGCGGTGAGTATCATCATGCAGAAAAAAGCAAGACTTGCATCAACACTTTTGGCTATTTTGTTATTGATTTTTGTTTTTGCCATTCATCTTCCCGGCGTAATGGCAGGTGGCGATGGAGCACAAATGTCAATGATGTCTTTGCTAAAAGATGTAGCCATTGCCGGAGGAGCGTTGGTTTACGCTGGTACTCAACCTATCGATTAAAAGACTTTTTACCCCTAAACCCTAAAAAACCCATCGTCCCGGAATTAATTTTTCGGGGCGATTTTTTTTAACCATACTATCTCACCGCGATTTCTGGCCCAAATTTTATTTACCATACCTAAATCATTTCTTAGAAAAAGCAAATCGAGATACATTGATGAAAAGTAATCTTTGTCATCCCGAAAAAGTGGGAAAAAATTTCTCAGATCACGGCCATTTAAAATGTATTCCAGTCGGTTTTCCCGCTGGCTGATAACCAGTTCCAAATCACCTTTCTCATTTTTATAAACCCCCTCATATTCAGCATATTCTACTTTCCTGTCCACCACTTTAGGCAACTCAATCTCTGCCATCATATCGATTTCGTTGATGAGTTCATTGGCAAATGCTTCCATGTTTTTACTGCCCTTTTCGGCACTACCCAAAGCAGCATAGCCATTGATTCCACTCTGATTGAGATTGCCGTTCTCAACAGGAATCGGGGTCATAGCTCCCATTTTCCCCTTCATCGAGGAGTCATTTACAGCAACTTTCATATTGACCAGGTCGGGTCTTACACTCAGTACATTTGAAGTTTCGATTTCATCGGCATGACCACTATATGATTTGGTACGAAACTGAGCCTCGGCTTTTTCAAATGCAGGCTTGTCATAACGACTAAAAACCAGCAAAATGCCTTCTTCAGCCAGTGTTTTTGATGCTAAATAAAGAGTTGGAGAGGTACTTAGGCCAATGTTGATGATATAAAATTTCTTTGGCCCATAGGCCGCCAGGCTTCTTACCACCTGAATTACAGTCTCGGCAGCAGTATGGAAAGTGGTACTCGTAGAGCCGGGATATTTTAGAAATGCGGGATAAAAACCATAGTTCACGGTTGGAGCTATGACGACATTCCGTTTTTCCGAAATTTTCTTTGTCAGGGCCGTAGCCTGCAAAAAGTCAGTTGATAGGGGCAAATGAGGCCCATGTTCTTTGGAGCCTGCTCCAAGCGGAATCACGACAATGGTTTTTTCGTTTAATACTTCCCTGGCGGTAGTCCAGCTAATATCCTCCAGAAAAATAGCCTTTTGTTCCGGAGTCCTTTTTTGTGAAAAAGCAGAATATGCGATTAAACAAAAAAATAAAAAATACTTGCTCATTGATATTTATTTTACTGTATTTCAATATGTTATAAAAAACTTTTAATCAAAAACCTTTGGCAACTTTATCCTTACATCGAATAAAACAAAACTTTATTTTGAACTCCAAAAATCCACTTACCACCTTACTAACTTTCCACCTCTAAAACTATTTCCAGATAATCAAACTGCCTTCACAAAACTTTCCAGCAACTCATCCAATTCAATATTAAGTATTGATTCATTGGTCAATAAATTTATAGTTTTTTCATTTCTTGGTGTCAACAGGATATTCTTTTTCAAAAGATTTTGGGCAAAAATCTCAGCAGAAGTCCCTGAAATTTCAATTTGAGAAATATTGGTGCCATTTTCAATCCTTTTTACTTTAAACCGCTCATTTTCTGAAAGTTTCTTTAAAAATTCTTCGCTTTTCTTAACCGATTTTGCGTATCTTTCTTCAAATCCATCAAAGTAATGTAAGGCAACAGCAGCAAACGGCCAGGACTGATGCAAGCCCGAGCCAAACATTCTCCTGACATGAAAAAGCGGTTCGATCAGGGATTTTTCACCTGCGAGTATGGCACCTGAAGCAGCATTGAAATATTTGTAAAGTGAAACGTACACCGTATCAAAAAGTGAAGTATATTCTTTCACACCGATGCCCGAATAGGCTGACGCCAAATATATTCTCGCTCCGTCAAGATGGGTTTTTATGTTATTTTCTTTGGCAAAAACGGCGATTTTTTTCATTTCAGAAAAGTCAAAAACCTGGCCAGTCTTACGTCTGACAGGTGACTCTATCGAAATAGCCCCAATCTGTGTTGCCACTCTTCCTGATTTTGTTCTTTCAAGCGTTTCCTGTACTTCTTTTAGTGAAAAAGTGGCATTTGTACCACCAAGTGGAATGAGGTTGATATTGCTCAACGTCTGCACCGCATCGCCGGAATCATTATAAATATGACTTTCCAATTGCACAAGGGCTTTTTGTTTGGTGCCACAAAGGGTCCTGATGGCGATCTGGTTGGCCAGCGTGCCGGTGGGCATAAATATGGCTGCCTCTTTACCCAGGGAAAGAGCAAATTTCTCTTCCAACTCAGCCACCACCCCCTTTTGAGAGTAATAATCATCTTTTATACCTTTCTTTTCAATGATTTCGAGCAAAAGCCGGGTATATTGCTGAGGTGAAAGATTCAAGCCATCAGCATTGAAATTGACCTGAGATTTTTCCTGTGTTGATTTCCCCTTTGCAAAATTATTTCCTGAAAAAATCATAGGACCAATGGCCGACATTTTTAGAAAACCCCTTCTGTCCAATTCACTCATAAGCTTCTATTTTTCCACAATTTACTAAATTCAGGGATGCCCGAAACGAATTTTGATTACAATTTCAGAGGAATAAAGTATTTCTGCTTAAGTTTTAAGAATACCTTAATAATTAAATTTTTTTATTAATAGATAAAATGTTTAGCTTTGACACATCAACCTAATAGATTTCAAAATGAAAAGAAGAGACTTTATCAGCAGCCTCGGAACAGTGGCGGCTTTTTCGGGGGTGAGTAATGCAGCTCCTTTCAATATTATCAAAAACCTGAAAAACAGCCCAAATGATGTCATCAGAATCGCAACGATTGGTATGGGAATTCAGGGGCATTATGATACCAAGGCAGCACTCAAAAATCCCGGGGTAGAGTTTGTGGCTGCGGCTGATCTTTACACAGGCAGGCTGGAAAGAGTTAAAGCTGATTTTGGTCAAAATATTTTCACAACCCGTGATTACCGTGAAATCCTAAACCGGAAAGATATCGATGCGGTATTGATTGCTACGCCTGACCACTGGCATGATAAAATCACGATTGATGCCCTCAATGCCGGAAAGCATGTTTATTGTGAAAAACCCATGGTACAGGCCATCAATGAGGGGCACCCTGTGATCAATGCCTGGAAAAAATCTGGCAAAACAATGCAGGTGGGTAGCCAGAGGATATCAGGAAGTGTTTTTCAGGAAGCTAAAAAACTGATAGCAGCAGGTGAAATCGGACAGGTAAACTATGTGGAGTCAAACAATGACCGTTTCAGTGCGATAGGAGCCTGGAATTATAGCATCCCTACCGATGCGTCGCCCGCAACGGTTGACTGGGATACTTTTTTGAAAGATACTGCTAAAATGCCTTTTGATGCCAACAGATTTTTCCGCTGGAGAAACTACAAAAACTATGGAACAGGTGTGGCCGGAGACCTTTTTGTGCATCTGATCACAGGCGTGCATTACGTAATGGATTCCAAAGGTCCGAATCGGATTTTCGCTTCAGGAGGCCTGAGATATTGGAAAGAAGGCCGAGATGTACCTGATGTGATGGTGGCTATTTTGGATTATCCCAAATCGGGCAATCTGGATCCCTTCCAGATGGTACTGAGAGTAAACTTTGCCAATGCGGGTGCCATCAACAACAATACCCGCATTATCGGCTCTGAGGGACAAATAGATTTTGGATGGGATGGCCTTACCCTGACCAAAAAGAAACTACCTAAAGCACCGGGTTATGGCAATTACGACAGCTATTTCACTTTTTCAGAGTCACAGCAAAAGGATTTTGAAAAATGGTATAACGAAAAATACACCGAAGCAGACAGAAAAGGAGAGCCGGTAAAAGAAATAAAAATCAAGGGAAAAGAAGGGGAAGACGAGCACGCCAACCACTTTGGGAATTTCTTTGAAAACATAAGAAAAGGTAGTCAGGCGACTATCGAAGACCCGATTTTCGGTTTTCGTGCGGCTGCACCCGTGTTGGCCTGCAATGATTCTTATTTCCAGAAAAAACCAATCAGCTGGGATCCGGTGGCAATGAAGTTGGTTTAAAAAAGAAGATAAAATTTCTCTCAAAAAAGCAAAATGGAAATTTTTCATTTTGCTTTTTTTGTAATACCAAAATTTATTATTTCAAATCCACCGTTTTTCCTGTTTTTGAAGATTTTACAGCTGCATCGAGTATTTCCATCGCTATCATATTGACTTTCAGAGAGCCTAAATCATTTTCAGGATTTATAATTCCTCTCACCACCGCGGCAAAATAACTGAAAGCATCATTTCTGGGATTCAACAAAGGTTTGGGAACGATAATCTCCTCTTTCGAAGCATTCCTTTCCCCTGACCTCACCCGCATTTGTGGTTCCCTATTGGCAAAAATATACCCTTTTTGACCATATATTTCTGTATCTTTTCTGTCAAAAGGCCAGTTCCATGAAGCTTGAAAGATTCCCTGAGCTTTTGGATACTGAACCAAAATCGTGGCCTCATCGTCAACATTGGGATAAATATTGGGTTTGTTGGTCTGGACAATTGCCGAAACCGAAACCGGCCTTTCGCTTTTCATTAGCCAGGTCATGAGGTCGGCTCCATAGCATCCAAAATCCATGAGAGCACCTCCTCCGTTTTTTATGGGATCTGTAAGCCAGCTCAAAAAAGTTTCTGAACAGCCGATTTCTTTTGGCCCACCGTGCCCATCCATTATTACCACTTTTCTGATTTCCCCAATTTTATCTTTACTATTTATCAATTCAAAAGCCTCATGGTGACTGGCATACCAGGTGGTTTCGTAGTTGGTTATGATTGAAATTCCGTATTTTTTCGCAAGGGCTTCCATTTCCTTTGCAGCTTTCAGGTTTACAGCCAGCGGCTTTTCCACCATTACATGTATTTTTTTAGGAGCACACTTTTGTACTGTTTCAAGATGCTCAATCGTGCTTCTGAAATCACAAACTGCTTCCGGCTTGGCTTTTTCGATCATTTCTTCCAAAGATGCAAACCAAAGATTTTCAGGTAAATTGGCTCTTTTGAGGTACGACATGGCCAATGCTTTATTGGATTCGGCAAAACCAACCAGTTCCATTCCTTCATGCTGGGGAGTATTAAGTATTTGCCAAACATGATCATGCGTCATTCCGACAATTCCCATCCTGACCGGTTTTTGTGAAAAACTTGAAAACGAATTGACAAGAATAAATAAGAGAAGTATTACTTTTTTCATTTTTCGAAAAGGTTGAATTAAGATTATCGGCAATTAATAATAAAGTTACTTAAAAAACCCAGTTAACATGCTTTTTTAAATGTCAGGTTTACCTGCCTCTCATACTAATGGTTAAAACTCATTCCCAAGGGTGGCCGTACCAGCCTGCCTGGATCCTTTTAACTATTTCAAGATTTTATTTAATATTTCAAATTACAATTCACTTATTTTCAATTAAATAAAAATTCAAAATCATTTTTTCTATGCTAAAAGTCAGAATTTTCGAAGACTTTAATTTTTAATTTCATTCTAATATTATTCTAATATTGCGGAAAAGTTTCTGATTTATTTTATGTGTTTTTTGAAAGTATTTCCAAAGAAAATTGAAATGAAAAACTGGTATTTAGTATTACTTTCCATAGCTCCATTGATAATCTCCAATAATATTATTGCTCAGGAAAATCACCCGGACAGTACTTTTCATCCCCGCGAATGGCATGAAAAAATGGGAGAAATAGCACCTGAAGAACCCCATTATGTGGACAATGGACATCTTGAGACTGAAATCGAAGCTTACCCTTTTAATGTAGTGGTACCCAATGACCCCGTTGTAAAAAATGAGGTCATGATTAACTTTCATAGATTCATAAAAGATCATAAATACCTGATAAATTCCAGATTCTTCCTCGATGCAAATATGCACTGGAAAGGTCATCGCGACTTAAAAGACCTGATAATGTACACTGAATTTGTCTTTGGATACGAACTTATCCAACTCGGAGCTGAGATTGGTACCGTAACAGGTTCAGAATACATAAGTGTTGGCCCTCAATTTACAGCCGTGAACAATAAAATCTTTAAAAGAGTAGCACTTGTAACAAGAATTTTCCCCGACAGAGTTTTGGGATATGAGTATACAACTAAAGAAATGAAATTTATTAAAGGCTCCTTATTATCTTCTAGTGGAACAAGCCGTTTTGTTTTGCACTCCAAACAAAAGGTTTATCAGGCATCTCTATGGTTATCATTTGAAAAATGGAAGGGTGTATATATGGGATTCGAATATGAACACAACAACGCAAACATTTTCAACAATATCGTTTTTGAAAGACCAAATGAGCTATTCTTTGGGGTGAAATTTGAATTGCATTGACCGCTCCCCTGTCAATAAATAGAATATAAACATATAATTAGGCTTTTTTACCGTAATTTTGCAAATTACAATTACAAAGAAAGATTAATTGCAATTCAACGAACTCAACATACACCCTGACCTTCTCGACGCCATCGAGGCCATGAATTTCAGACAAGCCTCCGCTATTCAGGAGCAAGCCATTCCGGTAATCCTGGAAGGCAAAGATTTGCTGGCTTCGGCTCAAACCGGTACTGGTAAAACTGCTGCATTTCTGATTCCCCTGCTGGACAGTATCGCTCGTGACAATAATCACCATATTTCGGTTTTGATATTGGTACCAACCCGTGAGTTAGCTAAGCAAATCGACGAACAAATCGAAGGGCTGGGATATTTTGTAGGTGCCAATAGTCTGGCAATATACGGAGGAGGCAAAGGCGAAAACTGGGATCAGCAACGCAATGCCCTCACCGAAGGTGCAGATATAATCATCGCCACACCGGGGAGGTTGATGGCTCACATGCAAAGTGGAAAAGTGAAGTTTGACCATTTAAAATGTCTGGTGCTTGACGAAGCCGACAAGATGCTTGATATGGGCTTTATGGATGATATACTTTATGTGATCAAACACCTCCCCGTAAAGCGACAGAATCTGATGTTTTCGGCTACAATGCCCACAAAAATCAGGACTTTTGCCCACAAAATCCTAAACAATGCAGTAGAGATAAACCTGGCTGTTTCGAAACCTGCGGTAGGTATTGACCAAAACTTTTATCTGGCCACCGACAATCAGAAAATTCCACTTTTGGTGCATCTTCTGAAAGAAAAGAAAGACCAGACGGCCATCATTTTCACTTCACAAAAGGCAAAAATAAATCTGATAATCAGAGCCTTAGCAAAAGAGAAAATCAAGGCTATGGGTGTATCATCCGATATTGAACAAGAACAAAGAGAAGAAACACTGAGAGGATTTAAAAATAAGAATTTTAATATTCTGGTGGCCACCGATGTGCTCTCGAGAGGGATTGATATCAATAATCTAAATTTGGTTGTCAATTTCGATGTACCTCGTGACCCGGAAGATTATATTCACCGAATAGGCCGTACTGCAAGAGCCGAGACTACCGGTATTTCGATGACATTCATCAATGAGGTTGACCAAAAAAAGGTACTTTTCATTGAGAGATTGCTGGAAAAAGAGGTCGAAAAACAAAACATTACTGAGGCATTGGGACTTGGAAAAGCTCCGGAATTCAAAGCTGTTTTGCGTACGGGCTCACCCAAATCCAATAATGGCGGCAAAAAGAGATTTTTTAGAAAAAAGGGTCCAAAACCAAACTCTTAGATTACTTTTTGACAATAATTCTTCAAGCTCTAAATTCAAACTAAATTGATGTCTTTTGGAAAATTAATGTTTTTTTCGTGAAAATTCCAGGTTTTTTTTTGATCCATTAAAATAGTCTCTTCTAGGATGTGTATCATAAATAAATCTATGCTTTTTGGAACACGGATGACACAGATCTGCTATCGCAGAACACGGATAAAAACGGATTTTTTTTCACTAAATAAATCTCTTTGTGTCTCTTCGAGTCTTGGAGCCCTTGTGGCGAAATAATAAAAATCGAATCAATCGTAAATCGTATCAATCGTAAATCGTAAATCAATATTAGCCAACTTTTGTAGCTTTATTTTTTCCTGGAAAACCTTCCCTCTATTTTTAACCTAAAAATCTCAATAGATTTTTGAATTAAAAAAATGAAGGAACAGGGAGCCATAGCCAATGTAAAAAGCCGGTTTGATAAAACCGAAACCACTGCTTTTTGGGAAGAAGAGTGGTTGGGCGAAGAGCCCTCTAAACAAAAGACCATATTAAGGCCGGTTTATCCCAAAACCATCGTAAACCCTGTAAAAAGCTTTGATTTGCCTTTTGTGTGGTCGCTCAACCCCTATCAGGGATGTGAGCATGGTTGCAGTTACTGTTACGCTCGCCCAACCCATGAATACTGGTCGCTTAACTCAGGTGTAGATTTTGAAAGACACCTCCTTTACAAGCCCAATGCTCCGGAGCTTTTGGAAAAACATTTCCAGAAAAAAAATCTTGTGGTGAGTCCGATTTCAATTTCCGGGAATACAGATGCTTATCAGCCGATTGAAAAAGATCTTAAAATAACCAGAAATCTATTGGGAGTATTTCTAAAATACAAACATCCGGTTACGATAATCACTAAAAACGCATTAATTTTAAGAGACTTGGATATACTTACTGCACTTAACAAAGCACGATTGATCGGTGTTGCAATAAGTATTATCACACTAAATGAGGATCTCAGAAGAAGGTTGGAACCCCGCACTTCAACCGCTGCTAATCGCCTGAAAGCCATCAGAATATTAAATGAAAATGAGATTCCGGTATTTGGTATGATGGCTCCGCTCATTCCTTCATTGAATAGCCATGAAATTTTTGATATGGCAAAGGCACTGCATGAAAATGGTGCCCAGGGAATGGGTTACAGCGTAGTCAGACTCAATGATGCCGTAGAGCCAATATTTATGCATTGGGTTAATCAACATTACCCCGACAGGGCCGAAAAAATATTAAACCAAATCAGAAGCCTGCATGAGGGCAATTTGGGAAACAGAAAATTTAAAGAAAGAATGCGGGGAAGCGGACATTTGGCCGAAAGTATCAAACAAACCGCTCAATTGGCCAGAGCTAAATTTTTCCCGGATTTTAAATATCCGGAACTCAATACAAAAGATTTTTGTCCGCCCGGACAACTGAAATTATTTCCATGACCTCAATCTTATTTTATAAAATATCATTTTCCCAATATTTAATTTGGATTATTTAACAATTTGATAGTTTTCTGGTAAGTAATATTTTGCCCAAGCTACTTTAATTTCTCATTTCTTATATTTGCCTTGGGAAATTGGAACCTGCAAAACCATGACAAAACAAAACCTGGAAACGCTTTTTACGCAAGAAGTTCACAACAAGTATTTGGTATTCAATACTTTGTTTTCAAGACTTCCTTATGACAAAATGACCAATATCGGTCAGCTGATGCCTTTTTTGCATGACAATGCCGAACTGGGCTTTGAAAACGGCAAAACACCAAAGGAAATCATCGATGGCTTCTTTGAAAGATATACTTCTATAAAGACTGAGAAAGAAAAAATCGATTTACTTTTCAGATTTATCACTTATATCGAGCGTCAGGTGGTGCTTTTTGACAGTGTTGAAGATTCGGCTTTTGAAAAACTTCAGGCCCATAACAATCTGGGTTCTATCAATGCCATTCTGGCATTGGCCAAACAGGAAGGAAAAATAGAAGAGGTGAAAGAGAAACTTCGGAATTTTAAGGTCAGGATGGTTTTTACGGCTCACCCTACTCAGTTTTACCCCAATAGTGTGTTACGTATCATTCAGGATCTGGAAGAATGTATCAAAACCAATGATATCAATGCGATAGACTCCCTTTTGCAACAACTGGGCAAAACTCCGTTTATCAACGAACAGCAGCCTACTCCCGTAGAAGAAGCCCAAAGTATTATTTTCTTCCTTAGACATGTGTATTATGATGCTTTGGGGATGCTCCATGATAAAATTTATGGTGACCTTATGGACAACGACGAGAATTTCAAACCTATCATAGAATTGGGTTTCTGGCCGGGTGGTGACCGCGATGGAAATCCTTTCGTAACCGCAGAGATTACCAAAAGAGTCGCTCAGGAGCTTAGAACTAATATTTTGAAGTGCTATTATAATCATTTCAAAGACATTAGACGCCGCTTTACATTTAAGGGTATCATTCCGATGTTGGATAAAATCAATGCAAAGATTTATACCAATATGTTTGGCCTGAACAATGACCTCACGGCTGATGAGTTGCTGAGCGATATGCTTGCCGTGAGAGAAAAAATGGTGACTCATCATAAGTCTATGTTTATTGATGAAATGGACCGTTTTATTCATCGTATCAAACTTTTCGGGTTACATTTTGCTAGTCTGGATATCAGACAAGACAGCAGCATCCATGAAAAAGTGATGGAAGCTGTAAATCAGAAATTTAAGATTTCAGAAAAAAATTATGCCGATTGGACTGAGGCCGAAAAGATTGAATTCCTGACCCATGCTGATTTAAATGTGAATGAGGAGGAGTTCGAGGATTCTTTGGTAAAAGACACATTCAAAACCATAAGGGCAGTAGCCGAAATTCAGGCAAAAAATGGAGAAAAAGCCTGCCATCGTTACATCATATCTAATTCTACCTCAGCTTGTTCGGTGTTAGAGGTGGAGGCAATGTTTAGGTTCTGTGGGATATCAGGAAAGAACTTAAATGTGGATATTGTTCCTCTGTTCGAAACTATAGAAGGCCTTGACAGTGCCCGTGACTCCATGGACAAACTTTACCGTTTGCCACAATACGAACAACATTTGCACCACCGTCATCATTTTCAGACTATTATGCTCGGATTTTCGGATGGCACCAAAGATGGTGGATACATCAAAGCCAACTGGGAAATCTATAAGGCCAAAGAAAAATTGACTGCCATATCGGCACAGCACGGCGTAAATGTGATTTTCTTTGATGGTCGCGGAGGCCCTCCGGCTCGGGGTGGTGGAAAAACTCATCAGTTTTATGCTTCTCAGGGGCCCACTATCGCCAACAATGAGATTCAGATTACGATACAGGGGCAAACGATCTCCTCGATGTATGGTTCGGTACCACAAGCGGTTTTCAACTTTGAGCAATTGCTCTCTGCCGGAATTATCAACGACGTATTTACCGATAACAAATCATTGCTGGATAGTAATGAGAAAAAACTCATTGAAGAATTAGCAGACTTAGGAGGTGAAAAATATCTTGAATTAAAAAATCACCCGCTTTTTGTTCCCTATCTGGAAAACAAAAGTCCGCTTAAATATTATGGAAAGACCAATATTGGTTCCAGACCGAGTAAAAGAAGTTCGGGAGCTAAGCTCAAACTTTCTGATTTGAGAGCGATTCCCTTCGTAGGTTCATGGAGTCAATTGAAGCAAAACGTACCGGGATTTTTTGGTTTCGGAACAGCCCTGCAAAAGAAAATAGACCAGGGAAAACTGGATGAGTTGAGGTCACTTTTTGAAAATTCTTTGTATTTCAAAACCTTGATGCAAAATTCTATGATGGCCCTTTCAAAAACCTATTTTCCTTTAACTTCTTACATGAAAAATGACCCGGTTTACGGTGAGTTTTGGAATATTTTGTACGAGGAAAGTCAACGGAGTATTCAAAATATGCTGTTAGTTTCTGGTCAAAAGGAGTTGATGGAAACTGACCCAATCAGCATGCTTTCAGTAAATTACCGTGAGCACATTGTATTACCACTTTTGGCTATACAACAATATGCCCTTCAAAAACTGGAAGAAACTGAAGATGAAACTGAAAAACAGGTTTTTGAAAAAATGGTAACCCGATCACTATTCGGAAATATCAACGCCAGCCGCAATTCGGCATAACAAGCATATTCTTTCCAAATTTTTATTTCCATATTTTGCAAATTATTCTCAAATTGTTTGCAAAATATGGAATCTTTTTTTATATTTATGAAATGAATATTGTAGATGTTTCCACAGATGAGCTAATTCCAATAGAGATTTTACCTGTCGAAAAAACAGATTACAAATTCATTTCAAAAAATCGTTATTTCTTCAATTGGAAAGAAGAACAAAATCAGGAAGTTTTAAAGCTTATTATTAAAGGTAAAAATGATATTTTGGGGTTGATTTCCTATGAAGATATTCCCGAAGAATGGCGATTTCACATCAGACTTTTAACAGTTTCAAAAGAAAATAAAGGAGCAAATAGGAAATATAGTAAAATTGCCGGGAACCTAATTGTTTACCTCGCAAAGCTGGCAATTAGAAAATACGGAATAATGGGATGTGTATCATTAAGGCCCAAAACTCAAATTGCACAACATTACATAAAAAATTACAAAATGAAAATAACAGGAATGACTTTAAGCTTGGAAGTTCCTGAAATTTTGGACTTAATCAATCAATACGAAAATGAATAAGAAAAGCGAAGAATATATTGATTTTGGCGTTGATTCAAGGTACAGCACAATTGAAGAAAAAACTAGTGATGCGGTGATTTTGATGCAAGCCAGACTGGAAAGAATGAAAAATTTGCCCAAAGAGCAAATCATACGAACTAAGCTCATACAATTAAAACTTGAAATGGATGAGTTTTTGAAGCAAGGCACTTTAGGTTTATCTCATAAATTTTCTGATTTTTTGGGAAAATATATTGACATTTTGTACACAAAACATGCCTATTTTTCCAAAGACCTAAATATTACCCCGGTGTTTTTGAGTCAAATAATCAATGGCCATAGGTTGGCAAGTGAAGAGTTTTTGTTAAAATTAACAGTCCATTCCGAAAAAACTTTTGAAACTGTCTGCTTTTTTAATAAAAACACCTGGTTTCAGATTTTTTATCAGGAAAAAATCAATCAGCTGATTTTCAGACAGGATGAGTGGCGATCAGAAATCGAAAAACAGGTGAAATTTTCAGAGTTGGTTTAGAAAATTTTTTAGTTTTTCGAAAACTCCATCACCTCAAAATCAAATTCATTCTTTTCATTTTTCTGAAAAGCAGTTTGGGAAATAAGATTCCAGGAAAGGTATGGTACAAAATCAAAAAATGCATCGGCTTCTGGAGCAGCTTCTACCATGGTAAGATATATCTTGTTGGCATATTTTCCGGCTAACTTGTATATTTCTGCACCACCCAAAATAAATATTTCTTCATCGGAATTTTCAAATAATTCTAAAGCTGACTCCAGGCTATTTACGATTTCTACACCTCCTATTTTTAAGTCTTTTTGTCTGGTAATTACGACATTTCTGCGGTTTGGCAGAGGTTTTCCAAGCGAATCATAAGTTTTTCGGCCCATAATAACAGCATGACCTGAAGTAACTTTTTTGAAATTTTTTAAGTCATCAGAAAGTCTCCAAAGCAATTGGTTATCTTTTCCAATCGCTTTATTTTTTGCCACCGCCACTATTATCGAAACCGTCATTTCAGAATATTTTTTTGCAAATATCATGGTTTTAAATAATATATCAGATATTTGAATCAATTACATACATATTTTAGTTTTATAAAAAACAGAATAAAATGAGCAAAACAGCAATAATTACCGGAGGGTCAAAAGGAATTGGTCTGGGTGTAGCAGAAGCCATGCTGAAAGAAGGCATCAATGTAGTGATTACTGGTCGGGATTTAGAAGCCCTGGGAAAAGCGGAGATTCAATTAAATGCACTTAGCCCCGGAAAAACTTTGGTGATAGAAGCCGACGTAAGAAATATGACTGAGATGAAAAAGGTAATTGCTTCCACAATGGAGAAGTTTGGAGGGGTAGATTATCTCATCGCCAACGCCGGAGTTGGTCATTTCGCCAATATCATAGACCTGACCGAAGAACAATGGAACAACACTATTGATATCAACCTGACCGGCGTTTTCAATAGCGTGAAGGCTTCACTCGATGCTTTGATTAAAAGTCAGGGTTATATCATCACCATTGCCAGTTTGGCGGGAACCAATTTCTTTGCCAACGGCTCAGCTTACAATGCCTCAAAATTTGGTCTGGTAGGCTTTTCACAGGCTATAATGCTCGATTTACGTGATAAAGGCATCAAAGTGAGCACCATAATGCCGGGCTCAGTGGCGACGTTTTTCAATGGCCATGAACCCACCGGAAAAGATGCCTGGAAGATTCAGCCCGAAGATATTGGCCAGATTGTAGTGGATCTGATCAAAATGCCGGCAAGAACATTGCCTTCAAAAGTAGAAGTGAGACCTTCGCAGACGAAGTGAGGGGGTTTCTTGTTTGTGGGGACACAAACAAGGGCGATTATAGAGTAGTAAGGTCAAATCCAAAGGCTAAAAAAATATAAAATGGTAGAATGATTTACATTTTATTATTTACAATATTTATCATAAAGTGTTTTGGCCTTTTTCTGCTCTAAAAAAATCAACTGCTCATAATCTTTACAAGCTTCTTCTTTTTTTCTCAGGAAAATATTCGATGCGGCATGCTGGTAATAGGCATTTACGTTTAGCGGATTATAATCAATCGCCTTCTGATAATATCTTTCCGCTTGCCTGTATGAGCCCCGCTCAAAAAGCTCAGTACCATAATCGTAGTAGGTAAGCGAATACGCCAGAGAATCTACTCCGGGGTCCGGTTTTCTTTCAGTATATCCCAGATTAAAATCATATTCCACCTCCACATTTACATTCTCACCCATAAATTCGGCGGGAATCCATTTTCCTTTGGTTTTATTAACCGCTTCTACCAGTTTTTGATTATACCTGTCATTTGAGCTAGCCAGTACTTTTACTCCTTTTAGGTCTCCTTTTTTTGTAACTACAAACCGCACCACAAATCCTGCCCTTTTATATTCCGGAAATCCAAATTTTTCAAAAATATAATCCATCGGAGTCCTGGTTTTGTCAAAGAAATAAGGCTCGAGTTTACCAAAAACTACTTTATAAACCTTCTCGCCATTTTTTGAGGTGTAAACTTCAGGCGAATAAGTAAGATCATTAAGTTTTTTGGGCTCAAAAATGATCTTTAGGGCTTTGGTGGGGTCATCTTCATTTGCCTGATCCAAAACTAACTGTATTTCAGACACGCTCCTGAGTTTTAAAACAAATTCTTTGAAAACCAGCAAACTATCTTTGTATTTATAGGCATATTTTGTGGCTTTATTCTCAGAAATTAGCAATAAGGAATCGTCATCTATGAATTTAATATCAAACTGGGCATTTCTAAAATTCTCATTATAAATTTTGCTTCCATCTTTGGTTGTGAATTCTGTTTTTTTCCAGTAATTTTTCAATATTGGAGGCAGGCTGTTTTGAGCAAAAACACTTATTGAAAAGAATAACAAAAATATAAAAAGCAGATTTTTCATCAGGATTTCAAAATTTACTACCAAATAAAACTTTTTTATACAATTTACCGCAGCTTTTAACAATTTATTATGATTTAAGTCTTGTCTTTTTCACAAAACCTACCCAAAAAACATTTTAGCTAAAATAAATATAACCCACTAAGGCCCGTAAAATTGAAAAGGCCACCCTCTCGGGCAGCCCTTCCAGCTTTTTTATAACCACAATCCTATTTGGTACTTTTTAAATATTTGACTGCAAATGAAACCCAGTCGGCTTCAGAGTCTGGAATGGTCACATCTGGTTTGATTCCCACAAATTCTATCGGATTGGCCGGTAACCTGTGGCTGTAACCCAAAGGCAATGCAAGTCTCCATCCAAAACAAGGAAGCCCCCAGTCACGCACTTCGGTGTAGTCAGCCAAGCCTTTGGTATTGGTACCCATCGTAATCACTTTTGAGCTTTGTTTAGACTCCAGGATAAGACTCTCCGACGAACTTGCTGTGTTTTTGTTCATCAATATAACCACCTTCTGTGGGTTACTTGGATTAGGTTTAAAATCAAAAGTCTTGTCTGAAACCTGAACCAGTTGCCCCGGATTACGCTGCATTTTTCTAATCATATCCCTTAGTTTGGGATCGAGGTAAGCCGAATACTGAGGAAAATCCTGAATGGCCTTAAGTTCGTGATTAAGCAAAATAAGATTCTCGACCGATGACCTTACCGTAGAACCCTTTCTTACAATCGGACCGTTGGCAATAAACGGAAACACAGCATCATAGCAAGTTTCATCGCCCCCGGGATTATTTCTGAAATCGATAATTAAATGTTTACTCGAACGAATAATATCAGCATTTTGGTTGACCAATTCCCGTACATATGTAGGTGCATTAGGAATGGTAAAAGGAGGCAAAACAAGTAAAGTGTTGTCTTCATCAATTTTTTCTACCCTGTAATCCGGCAATTTGTGAATCAGGTCATCCTGCGAAGCAGATTCGGTAGGAATGGGACTGATTTTATAAAATTTATAGATATTGTCCATCTTCAGGACATTCTTAATTTGCTTGCTAAAAGTCTCTTCTGTAGTAAAGTCGGCATAATAATAAGTGGTTTTAAAACTATTTTCGCCAATTTCCTCAAGCATAAATTTATCCTTTCCGGCAGTCCAGAGGTTATCCCGTTTGTTGAGTAAGAATCCAGTATATTTTTTATCCGCAGTTTTAATAATTCCCATTCTGTAGGCTTTATCGTCGCTTTCCCAAACCCCTTCTACTGCAGCAAGTGTAGCTTGATTTGATTTCAAATAGGACTCAAATTTAGGCTCAGAAGTAAATTTTTGTGTCCCAACCTTCGCAGCACGGGCTTCAACAGCCTCCTTGGGTTCGGTTTCAGTAAATGAGGTTTGAGTGTTAATAAACAAATGTCCATCTTTGAAGAATTCGGTCCATTCTTTCAAAATATAATAGCAGGTACGTGGGTCGGTTACACCTTTTACTTTTGCATTGATTTTTTTATTCAATTCATCAAATTTTACCTTGGTTGCAGGTGTAATTTTCATTGAATAAGCGGCATAATTATCCTTAACTTTCTGTGAAATCTCTTCAAAATTCTTTTTACAGTCGCAATCATCCTGGCCGTAAGTAAAAGAATATGAGGTAATTAGGAAAAATAAAATTAGTCTTTTCATTTAGTTTCGCACTATTGTTATTGTAATGTTACCAAGATTCGTGCCTAAAATGAAAAATTTCAGCAAAATGCCTCCACCTGGATTTCAAAAAATAGCAATTATTCTCCTTCGGGCAACTCCAAAGTTTGGATTGGAGCTATCGCATTACCGGCGATTCCTTTGATTGAGCCGTACATATCAATGGTATTGGTAATCACCTTTTCGATTTGCATTTCACGCTCTTTCCAGATCCGCTGCATGGCTCTTTTTTCTTTGTCCAGTTCTACTTTCAAATTGCTGAATCCCTCCACTATGGCCTCGATCTGCTGTCTAAACTGGTTGCTGGTCAAAAAATTGTATAAAATGCTCATTTTGTCGGCTTTGTTTTCATTGGCAGACCGAGCCGTTTGGGTTCTTATCAATATTTCCCTCAGCACAAATACCAGACTTTTCACCTCATGAAAACCACAAATCCAAACTCCTTCTTTCTCGCCAAAACGATCCATATCTTTAGGCATCACCTGGGTTACCAATACAGCTATCTCGGCTCCTGCCGACCGTTGATCATCTTTTAGTTTTTCAATCCAGTCTCCGCCGAAGTTTTGTGTACGTTTACTTTCAAATATAATCTTGCCACAATCCTGCCCCAGAGAATTGACCACCGTGAGGATAGCATCGGCACCCCGCTGTCCTTTTTTTATTTCCTCCACTTTGTCGAATGGGAAAGTACGTTCGAGCAAACTTTCAATCTCGAGCTCCTGTACCTCTCCCTGAAGCTGCATAGAGCCCTGCTCGGCCTTGCGTTTCATCTCGTTGACCAGGTTCATTTGGGTCTCGAGCTTTTTCTCGTATTCTTTTTTTACCAGCTCAAATTCCTCGTCTTTTTTCTTCTTGGCGGTTTCTTCTATTTCTTTTGAGCGTTCTATGAGTTGCTTTTCGAGTTGAATTTTGAGCATATCCTGCTGATTTTTCAACTCTTGTTCTTTTTTGAGAAGCTCCAGCTCTTTTTGCTGGCTCAATAAAATTTGTTTTTGTTTGGCTTCATTGTCTTCTTTAAGTGCCTGCAGCTGGGCGGCATTTTGAGCTTCAGCACGTTTTTGAGCTTCTGATTGGGCAATAGCCCACATTTTTTTCTTCTCTTCCTGTTCAAAAACCCTTTTTTCTTCCGCAAGCTGCCTTTTGAGTTCTTCCATCTTCAGGGCATTGGCTTTTTCCTGAGCTTCAAGGTTTTTTTTGAGCTCTATTTCCAGATGCTTTTGCATGGCGAGGCCCGCATCAAACTGATGCCCGCAGTTGGGACAGGTGGTGAGGTTGGAAGACATAAGAATGATTTTTATGCAAAAATATTGAAATTTTGGTGGTGTTTGGGTCAGGGAATACAATCCTTTTTATTTTTTTCCGTTTATTAAAAAATTGAAAACACCAATTAATCATGAAAAAACTCATTTTAACCACAGTTATTCTTTCAGTAATTTTCTTTTCATTTATCCCTCCAAAATCCAAAAAACTAACTAAAATCTTAAAAGGGAGTTGGGCGTTTGTTCCGGCAGGTGAGGTAAATTTGGAAAATATTAAACAAACTACATCAGATTTCTATATTTCAAAAACTGAAATCACCAATCTCGAATATATCACATTTCTTAATGCCATAAAAAACACCCCGGAATATGATAAAGCTCTCCCTGATACAACTGTATGGAGTAGGCATGGGAATATTTATAATGGCTACCAAAATCAGTATTTTCGATATCCAGGATTTAGAATGTATCCTGTGGTTGGTGTAAGTTTTGAAGGTGCCAATTTATATTGTAAATGGCTTGAAAGTCAAATAAATTCACAACTTCAAGCCCCTGAACGAGTGAAAGTGAAGCTCCCGACGGAGGCGGAATGGACAATTGCAGCACTTGGCGGTAAATCAAAAGCTATGTATCCATGGGGTAGTCCTTATTTAAAAAACGGTAAAGGTAAGTTTCTGGCAAACTTTAGGTCCGAAGAAAAAATTAAAAATCCCAAAGGAAATATTCTTACCAACGAAGTATCCTCATTTTATCCTAACGAATATGGAATTTTTCAGATGAGTGGAAATGTATCTGAAATGATTGAAAATCAAAATATTACAAAAGGAGGCAGTTGGAATTCGGAAGGTAATTATTTAGAAATAAGTAACAGACAAGTCATTCAATATCCTTCAAATGAAGTCGGATTTAGACCAGTTTTAATCCTTTCCAATAATTAAATAAAGAATAGGATTTCGGGGGTTCTATAAGACAAATAATTTTGGGAGAATGACAAAATTCCCTCATCTTTGCTCCAAACCCAATTGAGCCATGAAAATTGCCCTAATTATTTTAGCTGCTATCGCTATATTTTCCTGTTCCGAAAAAGACAATAAAAAAGAAATTCAATACACCGGAATACAGGAAATGAGCATTGATAGCCTGGGTCTGGAAAAGATTTTTGCCGATTCTACCTTGCCTGTAATTTCCCCTGCAGAAATGAATTCACTTGTTGAAAAACTGCCGGATACAAGTCTTTTTGCGGGATTAAACCTAAGTTATGGTAAAATCGACTCGTTGAAAAAAGCAGGTAAATACGAAGATTATTTATCAAAGCTCGACATCGGAATGATTAAAGATATGCGGGTTTTCCGACTAAAAACGGACACTGTTTCCGCTGATAAGATACTTACATTTTGGGGTGTGGGCTACAATTCTTATGAAGCTTGTCCTTACTCCAACGCCAAAGCTATTTTGGTAACCATAAACGAAAAGGGTAAAAACACTGCCTGCCAGCCGGTCGCCTATTTCTACGATTGGGCCGATGCTCCTTTCTATGAAAACTACATGGCTACGGCCAAAATATCGAAAGCAGGTCAATTGGAAATCATTGAAGAGCATATCAGTGGCGGTGTGGACGACAACGACAAGGAATATACTGATAGTAAGATGAATAAGTATAAAATAGCATTGTGAAATTATTTAGTTTTTTTCAATACAAAAACCCAAATAACCAAACTGGCATGGTATTTCCATAACCTGTTTCGATATCATCTAAGGCTAAAAAAGCATTTTTTTGCCCGGCAATTTGTTTTTGAGTCTTGTTTCTGCCCCCAACTTCTATCAGCCATTTTCCGTCAATCAAAAAGTCACCTTTTTCGGTATAATTAACTTTATGTCCCGCACTTTCAAGCTGATTAATAAAAAACGTCTCTCTCACTGTTCCTACTTCCGGAGAATTTTCTGAAAACACAAAAAGCAAATTGGTATTGTGAAGAAATATTTTTTCCGGCTTACTGAGTGAGCCAATGTTGACGTTGGAATGATGAAGGCCATAAATCAATCTTGCAGCTTCAAGCATCTTAAGCATTTCATATAGTTTTGGCCGTGTTGTACCCACCTGCTCGGCCAATTTGGTGATATTGGGCTTAAATGGCACACTTTGAGCTATTATATAAAGAAGCTTTTTGATTTGATTTAAGGTGGCATATTCGACAGGCATAGCACTTGGCATGTCAGTATCCACAATAAGATTCACGGTCTGCTTGAGCCTGATATCGACCAGATTAGTTTCTTTAAAAAATGGATAAGCCCCCGACTTGAGGTATTCCTTAAAATACATTATCGGGGTTCCAATCTCAGCACCAAGTGCTCTTGATATTTCCAAATGATTTTCAAATATTTGATTTAATGTGAATTGTGAAATATTTTTTTGATATTTTATTCCTAAAAATTCCCGAAACGACAACTCTGGCAAGTAATAGTTGAGTACTCTTCTGCTCAAATCTGCGAAGGACTTTTGCATCTCCAAAATCGATGATCCTGTAAAAAGAATCTTTAATGTGGGCATCAAATCATATATATTCTTTATCTCACGACTCCAGTCGGGGTATTTATGAACTTCGTCTATTACCAGCAGTTTTCCACCGTTTTGAAGAAATTTCCTTGCCGTTTCAACCAGGGTATGTTGTTTGAAATAAATATCATCGAGGGTGATATAAAGAGCCTCCCCGGTCTGAAAATTCTCCTTTATGTATTGCTGAAAGAGCGTGCTTTTTCCGGTACCTCTTGCCCCCATGAGCATAATCGCCCGCTCGCTCCATGGCAAAGAGTGATAAAGTGAGCGTTTGAAGTCCAAACCCACATTTTGCAATACCCTGTTTTGACTTTCAAATAGTTCCTGCATTTTTAATTCCCTATATTGTATTTTCAAAAGTACAATAATTATTCCATTTTGTATCTTTTATTTTACATTTTTTGTTAATATTTGTATTTTATAAAATACATTTTTATATATATTTTGTATTTTCAAAATTACATTTTTAAAAAAATGTAAAAAAAATTGAGCCCTGATTGAGCTCAATATTCTTTGAATTATAAAAAAACTTTTACCAATTTTTTACCAAATCATTGATTTTATCGAGCAAAAACTGGGTTTTAGGGCCAATTTTACCGGATCCAATCACATGCTCATCGATTCGGGAAATGGGCAAAACTCTTTTTGTAGTACTGGTGGTAAAAACCTCCTCAGCATCAAGTGTTTCCTGAAAACCCACCGGCCTGATCTCAATTTCAAAATCGCCTTTTGCCAACTCCAGCACGGTGCGACGGGTGATGCCTTCAAGAATATTTTTATTAGGAGTGATAAGTTTATGGCCGTTTATCAGGAAGACATTGCTTCTGCTAAGTTCGCTTATTTCGCCATCTTTATAATAGAGTACATCGGCAGCGTGCTTTTCCTTGAGCTCCGATTGCAAAATCATATAATGCTTATAATCAATACTTTTTATCGTTGGCAAGTCCCTCACATATTCATAACTCATGACCTTGATGCCATTGTAATAATCGGCAGGAGCAGAGTAGTGAATACTTTCTGAAATAATCAGAAGATTGGGTTTGGCCGAGGTCACTGAGTCAAAAGAATACCCCCCGGTAAGTAAAAACCTGATGGCAACTTCGCCCTGCCGATGAAGTCCGATCAACTGACTTACCACCTCTCCGGCCTCTTCTTTGGTGATAGGGTTGGGTATTTTGAGTAATTTCGCCGACCGCTCGTACCGCTCCCAATACCAATCCCACTGAAAAGGCTTGCGGTTGTAGGTTCTGAAATAATCAAAAAGTCCGTACCCCCGGAGAAGCCCTAAATCATTGATATTGATCTGAGTGTCTGATGCTTCGGCAATGGTACCGTTAAACCAACAGTGATGCATAGCTTAATTTGTTATTGAAGTTTTCTGTATTTAATTCTTTTGGGGGTGAGATCATTGCCCATTCTTTTGCGGTGGTTTTCTTCATATTCTGAAAAGTTTCCTTCAAACCATACCACGTTGGAATCGCCCTCAAAAGCCAGAATATGTGTGGCAACTCTGTCTAAAAACCACCTGTCGTGAGAAATCACTACCGCACATCCTGCAAAGTTTTCAAGGCCTTCTTCCAGGGCCCGCAAAGTATTTACGTCCAGATCGTTGGTGGGCTCATCGAGCAACAGCAGGTTTCCACCCTCTTTAAGCATCATGGCCAGGTGAACACGGTTACGCTCGCCGCCCGAAAGAACACCGATTTTCTTTTCCTGATCAGAACCCGCAAAGTTAAATTTGCTCACATACGCCCGGGCGTTCATTTGCTTATTTCCAAGCTGTATCCATTCATTACCTCCTGAAATCAATTCATACACCGACTTGCCGGCATCCAGGCTGTCGTGTTCCTGATCTACATAGGACAGTTGTACGGTGTCACCCACTTCAAATTCACCGCTCAGAGGCTTCAAGGCACCGGTAATAAGTTTGAAAAGCGTGGTTTTACCGGCACCATTTGGTCCGATTATTCCTACGATCCCGGCTGGCGGAAGGCTAAAACTCAAATCTTCATACAGAAGTCTGTCACCAAAACCCATTTTTATGTTTTTGGCTTCAATCACTTTATTCCCAAGCCTTGGCCCTGGTGGGATATAAAGCTCCAGTTTTTCTTCCCTTTCCTTTGCATCCTGATTGAGCAGGTTATCATAGGCGTTCAAACGAGCCTTAGCTTTTGCGGTACGACCCTTGGGCGACATACGCACCCACTCCAACTCACGCTGTAAAGTTTTCTGACGTTTTGATTCAGATTTCTCCTCTTGAGCAAGACGATTTTGTTTTTGCTCCAACCATGAAGAATAATTACCTTTCCATGGAATACCTTCTCCCCTATCCAGTTCCAAAATCCATCCCGCCACGTTATCAAGGAAATAACGGTCGTGGGTCACAGCTATAACAGTACCTTTATATTGATTAAGGTGTTGTTCCAACCATAAAACAGACTCTGCATCAAGGTGGTTGGTAGGTTCATCAAGTAAAAGTACATCGGGCTCCTGAAGCAATAAACGGCAAAGAGCCACACGTCGTTTTTCTCCTCCAGAAAGTGTACTTATCAAAGCCTCTGATGGCGGACAACGCAGTGCATCCATGGCCCTTTCGAGGCGACTGTCCAGCTCCCAGGCATTATGAGCATCGAGTTTCTCCTGTACTTCTCCCTGACGTTCCATGAGTTTATCAAAGTCGGCATCAGGGTCGGCAAAGGCTTCATTTATTTCATCAAATTCTTTCAGGAGATTTACGATTTCCTGTACGCCTTCCTCCACAACCTCTTTGACGGTTTTGGTTCCATCCAACTGGGGTTCTTGTTCCAATAGTCCCACTGAATAACCCGGCGAAAAGACCACTTCTCCCTGAATATTTTTATCAATACCGGCAATAACTCTTAATAATGTGGATTTCCCTGACCCATTTAGACCCAAAACACCAATTTTGGCCCCATAAAAAAATGAAAGATAAATATTCTTTAAAACTTGCCGACTGGGAGGTATAATTTTGCTTACACCCGCCATCGAAAAGATTATCTGTTCGCTCATAAAATAAAAAAGTGATTAGAAATGTTAATTTTTCGTACAAATATCGACAGCATTCTTTGTAATCTACAAAAAAAAAACGATTTTTACGGCTCAAAACCATTTAAGTACTTAATTAATCACGTTAGTAGCCACTCCGTAAATTATGAAAGGCGTAACACTAGAAAACGAATACGCTTACATCGCTGATAGTAAGGTATTTCTAAAGGGCTATATGGGTATGCCCGACCGACAGATTGGAGAAGTAAAAAGAACTGAGGAAGAAGCTTTCCAGTACTTCGTCAACAGATACGACATAGCCGTATCAAAGGTTAATCAGCTTGAGACCGAGATAATTGAGGCTCAAAACAAAGGTTCTTATCTTACCAAACTCATCCAATTACGCAAGAGATTGCTGAATTTTGATGGTATCGGAAATTTCATTCCGTTGCTTGACAAACTGGATGTTTTGGAAGACGAACTTTCAAGTCTTATTCAAGATAATCAGGCCTCAAACCTTGATATCAAGAAAGCCTTGATCGAAGAAGCACGGCCTTATGCCGACAGCACCGACTGGAAAGAAACAGCTGATGTACTTCAGGAAATCAGAACCAAGTGGATTCGTACCGGTCCTGTAGAAAAGGAACTTAATGAGCAAATCGAGGAAGAATTCAAAACCATCCTTGACCAGTTTTATCAGGCCAGAAAAACTCATTTCGAAGAGCAGAATCGTATTATTGACGAAAAAATCAATAAATACAACGATTTGATCAGCAAAGCCGAGGAATTGGTTGGAAGAGAAGACTGGGACGAAGCTTTCGTTGAGTTGAAAAACCTCCAGACCGAGTGGAAAATCATTGGTGATATCCCTCCAAAAGTATTGAAAGCCCTGTACAAAAACTTTAAAAAGCATACCAGTACATTCTATGAAAAGTACTGTAGAGCAAAAGGTATTGTACCAAAAAGAAAGCTCGATCCAAGAGTGGAAGCTCAGATGAAAATGGTAAGAGAAGTTGAAAAACTTGCCGAAGCCGAAGATATGATGGCCGCTACCAACAGAGCCAAATTCCTATTGAATGAATGGAAAACCATCAGAGTACCTTCACATCTGGCCGATCGTAATCTTGCCGAAAGATTCCGTGGAGCCTGTGATAAGATATTCGAATTGAGTTATTTGCATAAAGTAATCTCAAGAAAATATCCTACTTTCAACTTCCTGAGCGACAGACAAAAAGACCTTACCAAATATCGTGAAATGGACAATATCGTGAAAAGAGCGAGAACTGACCTTGACGATTTGGTACAGTCATACGAAAGTCAAAGTGCAGGCTATGAAATGGATCAGATGATGCAGTCAAACCTTAAAACTCAAAAACGTAAGCTTTTGATGAAAGAGGTGATTCTTGAAGAACTAAGACAAAAGGTAGCCAGCCTTTAAGTTTGAAATATTTCAATAAAAGGTGATGAATTTGAGCTTCTCAAGTTTGTCACCTTTTATGTTTAAAACATAACACAAGACCAAAAAATGAAGAAAGTTGCCATCATGCAACCCTACTTCTTACCTTATATCGGGTATTTTCAGTTGATAGCCGCTGTAGATGAGTTTGTAATCTATGACAACATACAGTTTAGCAAAAAAGGCTGGATTCACCGCAACCGCATGCTGCAAAATGGGAAAGACGAATATTTTTCACTTACCCTGAAAAAAGATTCTGATTACCTGGATGTTAACCACAGATTTCTGAGTGAAGGTTGGCCTGATGAAAGAGAGAAGACCTTAAGAAAAATCAAAGAAAACTATAGAAAAGCTCCTCATTTCGAGTCTATTTTTCCGGAAATAGAAGAAATCTTCAGAAATGAACAAACCAACCTTTTCGATTTTATTTTTTCTTCTCTGAAAAAAATATGTAACCTGCTCGATATAAATACGCCACTGGTGATTTCCTCAGAAATTGATTGTGACCATACCTTAAAAAGTCAGGATAGGGTAATGGCTATCTGCTCGGCATTGGGAGCGACAGACTATCTCAATCCAATTGGCGGCTGGGAATTGTACAATACGGCTGATTTTGTACAAAAAAACATAAATCTTCATTTTCAGAAAATCAAAAAAATAGAATATCAGCAGATGCCCGGCAGAGAATTTGTACCCTGGCTTTCTATTTTGGATGTAATGATGTTTAACGATTTGCCCACTATCAAAAACTGGCTGGGCGAATTTGACTATTTAAGAAAAGAATCATGAATAAATTAACCAACGTCCTCGTATATCCATGCGGTGCCGAAAGCGGCCTCGAAATTCACCTGGCTTTAAAAGATATTATGAATATCAGAGTAGTGGGGGCTTCGGGAAAAGAGGACCATGGACGCATGGTGTACAAAAACTACTACGGTGATTTTCCTTATGTAGGTACTCCGGAATTTATTCCGGCATTAAATCAACTTATTGAAAAAGAGTCCATTGATATCTTACTGCCCACACACGACACTGTTCTTTTGTATCTGGCCAGAAATGCGGAAAAAATCAATACACGAATTGCTTTCCCAAGCCTTGAAGCCACTGAAATTTGCAGAAGTAAAAAGAAAATTTATGACCTTTTCCATAAATATGATTTCTGTCCGGAAGTATTTGTTGATATAGAAAAAATAGAAAGCTTCCCCGTATATGCCAAACTTGATGAGGGGCAAGGCAGCAAGGGAGCTTTTATTGTAAAAGACAAAAAGCAGCTTACCGATCTGGAGGATATCGAGAACTTTGTGGTAATGGAATTGTTGCCGGGCGAGGAGCTCACTATAGACTGCTTCACCGATCGCCATGGCAGGGTGCAGTTTGTAGGTCCCAGAAATCGCAAAAGAGTATCCGATGGAATCAGTGTTAACAGTAACTCGGTGCCAGCAACAGAAGAAATAAAATCAATCGCTAAAATCGTTTCCGATGAAATTGGTATTCGTGGCTCCTGGTATTTTCAGTTGAAGAAAGATGTCAACGGGAAATTTAAACTGCTCGAGGCCTCGGTAAAAGTGGCCGGAAACTCTAACACCTTCAGAGGTCTGGGAGTAAACCTGCCCCTTCTTATGGTATATGACTATCTCGACTATGATGTGGAGGTGTTTCACAACGACTATGCCATAGAAGTGGACCGCTGTTTGCAAAGCCGATACAATATTGCATTGGAATATGATACCATCTACATCGATTTTGATGACACCATCACCAAAAATCAGGAAATAAACCCTAACGTGATGATGTTTTTGTATCACCAAAAACTAAAGAAACGCACGATAAAACTCATCACCAAGCATCTTCATGATTTGAACCAAACCCTTGAAAACCTTGCGATACACAAAGGGATATTTGATGAAATCATCCATCTGAAAATGGAAGATGAGAAATACCGCTATATAAAGGAAAAAGAGAAAGTAATTTTTATTGACAATGCCTACGGCGAAAGAGCAAAAGTCAAAAAAGAATTGAATATTCCGGTGTTTGATGTGGATACCATACCGACATTGATTGACTGGAGAGAATAAAAAAAGGGAAGCGTTGACTTCCCTTTTTGGCTATAAAGGCGATATTATCAGTCTTTTGTAAACTCACCACCTACTTTGAAAGTAACGTCATCGCTCAAAGTAGCACCTGAAGTACCTACTCCGAAAGCCACACGGTTTACCTTTCCTGTAGCATTGATACCCATCATCAATTTTTTGCTTCTTGGGTTCTCAACTGGTCCTTTGATGGTAGCCGCCAAAGTGATTGGCTTGGTTACGCCATGCATGGTAAGGTTACCTACGATCGTATAGCTTTGACCTTTACCTTTCTTCACTGAAGTACTTTTGAAAGTGATTGTACCTGTTTTGGCAGCATCAAAGAAATCAGGGCTTTTCAAGTGACCGTCTCTCATATCGTTTCCTGTGCTGATAGAGTTAACGTCAGCCGAGAATTCGAAAACTGCATCGGTGAAATCCGCTTTTGAAGAAGTCAATTTAGCCTCAAAAGATTTGAAACTTCCGTCCACTTCAGAGATCATCATGTGGGTGATTGAGAAGTTTACACCAGCGTGAGCTTTGTCAAGTGTCCAGGTTTGGGCGAAAGAAGCTACTGAAACCAAAGCAGCTACAAGAGATAACAATGTTTTTTTCATGCGATAAAAATTTAAATAAGTTTTAACAATTAATGTATATACATATATTGAAGTAATAAAGTTCATTTGGGGATGAAAAAAATATAACATATTACTTGATAAGCTTATTTATTCCCAAATTCTACCGAAACCTGCAACAAAAAACAACCACATTTCAAAAAAATACCTAATTACACGATTTTCTGATGTTACTGGTTTTCAGAATTTTGAGCCATCAAATCAATTCTGACCATGAAGCATTATTTTTTATTATTCTCGTTTGTCATTTTATCACTTGGCCTGAAAGCTCAGCAGACCATTCAGGACCAAACCAAAAGTTTCACTATAACCCCCTCAGGCATTACCTCCGGTAGAATTCTAAACAATGACACCACCAATCTTGCCTTGGGAAAAGATGCCTTAAAAACCAACGTTGATTCCAAAAACAACACCGCAGTAGGAAAAAATGCCCTGAAATATCACACAGGCATAGGCACACCATCAGAAGAGGCAGATTATAGCCGTAGTGCCAACTCAGCATTCGGGTCTAGTGCCATGGAGTATGACTCAGCGGGAGTTGAAAATAGTGCATTTGGCTTCAGAGCCCTGAGAAATAACAAAACGGGTTTTTCAAATGCAACTTTTGGGGCACATGCATTAAGCTCAAACGTCTCCGGCAATTGGAATTCGGCCTTTGGAGCCAGTTCTATGACTTCCAATCAAACAGGTGACAATAACCAGGCTTTTGGAAACAGTGCTTTAAGAGCCTTGATTTCCGGTTCGAGAAACAATGCATTTGGATTTTCGGCCTTGAGTGATGGAACTGCCTTTTCTGACAACAATGCTTTTGGAAATAATGCTATGGAGAAAAATGAAACCGGGGCTTTCAATGTGGCCATGGGGAATTCGGCACTCTCACAAAATCTCTCAGGTTCAAGAAATATCGCTATCGGCCATGCTGCACTTTGGAATAATAATAGTAATGGCAATGTGGCAATTGGAGACTCGGCAATGTACACCAACACTGGAGGAGCTGAAAACGTTGCCATTGGAAATTTTTCTATGCATGAAACCACATCAGGAAGGTTTAATGTGGCAATTGGAGCTTTGACATTGGACAAAAATTCTATCGGGAGTGAAAATGTCGCATTGGGATATGGAAGTCTTGGCTATAATTTAACAGGTAATAATAATATTGCTATTGGAAGCTATTCTCTTTCTAATAATATTGATGGAAATAATAATATTGTCATTGGAAACAGTGCCATGAACGTGAATACATCATCCCAAAATAACATAATAATCGGCAATAAAGCAGGCTCTTATTTGAACGGAAATAATCAATTAATCATAGAAAATTCTGATAGCTTAAATTCCCTCATTCAGGGTGATTTTATTGGAAATAAAGTAGGTATAAACAGAGCGAAAGCCGATCTGGATGCAAATCCTGCCACTTTTCAGGTAAATGGAAATGCCTCAAAAAATACTGCGGGCAACTGGCTGTCACATTCTGACCAGAGATTGAAAAAGGAAATTACCTCACTCGAAAGCAAGGAAATCCTTGATAAGGTATTGAATATGAGAGGGGTGACTTATTACTGGAACGACACCCAAACAGGCACCAACAGACCAAAAGACTTACAATATGGTTTTGTAGCTCAGGAACTACAGAAAGTATTTCCTGAAAAAGTAAAAACCGATGGCCAGGGATATCTGATGGCAGCTTATGGCGACTTTGACCCTATGCTGGTAGAAGCCATAAAGGCATTGAATACAAAAATCGAAAAGTTACAAGCTGAGCGTGATGGACTACAAAGCAGATTGGAGAAAATTGAGGCCTTATTGTCAATCGTTAAACCGGGAAATTAAACATGAAAGCTTATAGATTTAAATATGCCGGAAGGCCAAGGAATGTATTTCCATTTGAAATTCTAAAAATTGAGGCGGCGGAAAACTACTCCATTATTCATCTAAAGGAGGGAAAATCGATGATTATCGCCAAAACCCTAAAACGGTTTGAGGAGGAGTTGGAAAACGTATTTTTCAGGATAAACCGAAAACTCCTCATCAACATCGACTCGATAGATTCGCAGGAGGGCAACCAATTGAAACTTAACAACGGACAAAGTCACAGAATTTCACGAAGAAGAATACTTGGATTTGAAAATATTATTAAAAAAGCAGTATAACCATTTAAAATTAATTCAAAATGAAGAAACAAATTCTAGTAATCGGGTTAATGTTAACCATGTGCCAAATAGGTTTTGGGCAAATCAATAAACGCCAGCAAAAGCAAGATAAGCGAGTTGAGCAAGGTGTAAAATCTGGAGAAATCACAAAAAAGGAAAAAGCTCAAATCGAAATGAAGCAAGCCAAGATTCAACATATGGAAAACCAGGCTCGTGCCGACGGAAAGGTAACCAAAAAAGAAAAGGCGGCCATCACCAAAGAACAAAACGAAGCCAACCGGCAGATTAACCGCAAAAAGACCAATAGAAAAGACAGAAACTAAAAAAGCTAACCATGAAAACATTTCTGAAAATATTCATAATGGTACTATCCACACAACTGGCCTCCGGCCAATCTAACATGGAATTATTTTATAAAATTCCGGAGCAATATTTTGGTGATTTTAAAGAATTGGTCCCTGAGAAATTCAATCAGGAAATGAGGAAAAAATTAATATCAAGTAAAGAAACGGAACATTTTGAGCTTGAGTCGAATGACCCTAAAAACGGATACATGTCTTTCTTTACAAAAACCGATGGTGAAAGCATGGCAGCCCAGTTGACGTATTGGAAATTTGGGAAGTCGATTCTGCTTGGTTTAGTGATTGACCGCAACGCCAACTGCACCGATTACTCCGAACGAGTGACTTTTTTTGAATATACCAATGGAAAACTGGTGGATATAAGTAAAACATTTTCACCAAAGCTTACCCTGAAAAGTTTCGAGAACGACACGCCGGAAAACGTAAAAAACTTTTCCGAGCTGTTTTCGACCATCTGGAAACTTCCTAAAGTTGGGAAAAAAATCAAAATCTCGGCCTTTCATTATGACTGTGGTGGGGAAATCTGGTACCCGGCCAACGGCGTTTATTTTGAAATGGAACCTACCTCTATCAAAACCTTTAAAATCGTTAAAAAACATGGAGAAAACCCTAATCAGTAAAATCTTACTGCTTGCTGCTGTATGCTTTGCATGCCAAAATTCACCCAAAACCGAGACCTCGACTGACTCATTGGCGGTTGCCACAGAAGAAGTAATACCTCATACTCCTGAAAAATTTATCAGCGAAATCGAATCTGCCATAACAGATGGCGACTCTATGGTGAATAGCCTTGATGAGAATCAGGAATCACTGGAAGGGGGAGAAGAGGTGGCATTTTTTACCCCAAATCTTGATCTTACAAAAATCAGAAAGGTGAATTTTGGAGAAACCTATCAAAACATAGAAAGTTTCTATTTTAAAAATGGAAAACTAATGACTTTAACTTCTGAAAGTCTGAAATACAATAAGAGCACTTATGACGAAAGCCCTGAGCCTTTAGTGATGAAATCAGAGGGGAAATTCCTGATTGGCTTTAATGAAAATGGCGAAAAAGTTGACTACAAAAAAATCAATAATAAAAGAAGATTTGAAGACAAATATACTGAAAGTCAGGAGATTGAATTTTGGAAAAAGAGAGGCACGGAGTTATTTGGAAAATATGATGCTCATAAAGATGAGTTCTTCTTTTCCCATTATGAAGCCGCTCAGTATGATGAAATGGGCGTAACGCCTACCCTGGTTTTTAAACTCAAAAATCAAATATATTCGTTTATCGATCAATCGGTTGAGCCATCAGAAAAAGGAAGATTGATGAATTTTGACGGGCCCATGTTTGGCGTTTCGAAGCTCATTTATGACCCAAAAACTGAAAAATGGAAGCATTCACAAAAGGCCACGATTCTCAATTTGCCAGAAGGCAAAATGGAAGTTAATGAAGGCATAAAAAATGTAATGGTGGATGGAAGGTCGTTTCTTTTTATATCTTTTACCACTTCTGAAAAAGGCACCAATTCAAGTTATTATACCTTGGTGGACACCATAGATTTATCGACAATTTCCCTCATAAAAACCAAAGGTAAAGATAACTCAGCTACGATTTCTTCTGAACCCATCCGAACATTTTTACTTGAAAATTCGAAATGAAATATTTTTGGTTATTGCTGATTTCAACCGGTCTTTTCGCTCAATCAGGCGTATATGATGAGTTAAATGTTGGCTTTGATGAGGATTCAAATACCCTTACTGCGGTCTTTGACTTATCAGATTATCATGCCAACGGTACAGTGGACCGCTGCCAACTGTATGTGGTAGCTTCAAAAAGTGCAGGTGAAAAACACTTTACAGCATCGATTTACAATTTTGATTATCAATTACTTGGCTATGGAAGTCTCTCCTATGTCACAGATATGAACAAATACAATTTTAAACTTGAAAAAGAGGTACAACAATGCAACCGTATCATGACGGGATTTGTGGGTGCTGGTATAGATTTTTATCAGAAATACGCCATGGATTGGAAAAGGGTGAACCTGGTGAAATCACCCAGAGCTTATTTTTATTCAAAACCCGGAGCAGAATTTAAAACCAAATCATACATCACCCGTAGCGAATGGGTGGGAGTTCTGGAACAAAAAAGTTCCTGGCTGAAAGTGGATTACATCACTCCAAACACCAAAAAATTTACCAGAACCTGGGTTAAAAAACAGGATTTAGTAGCTGAATAAATTAGTATTAAAATGAAAAAAGTATTGATCATAATAATATTTCTTAGCATTATTCATGATAATGTTGCCCAAAGCATTACCATCACACCGAGTGGCATTATGCCAGCTCAATATTCCAAATTTGAAAAACTTACTTTTGAGCAAATTCAGGCTAAAACTGGTATGCAAAATGGAGATGCCATTTTTGATAATACATTTAACTGTTTGAGAATCTATAATGGACACGATTGGCTGCGGATTCAACAGCCATTAAATACTGAAGGAGAACAGACTTCGATGAGCTTTGTATGTCATTATGCAGACATTGCAGCTGTGGCAACCGACAGCCAGAATAATGTTTATATCGGAGGTGGATTTACCGACTCTCTCGTTCTAAGTCCTACCGTTACGCTTCATACGCTAATCCCTAACGCGAGTGGAATCTTTGTGGCAAAATTTTCTTCGTCTGGTACATTGCTCAATTATAACTCCCCACAGTTTTCAAACTCTTTTGTTGCACTGACAGACCTTATTCTGGATCTTTCAGGAAATGTAATCATTTGCGGGGCATATATTGGTACTGTCAATTGGGGTGGCGTTACCTCTACCTCCTCACAAAACGATGGCTATGACTCATTTGTAGTAAAGTATAACAACTCATTGGCCTTCCAATGGGCGAAGGCGGAAGGCGGACCCAATACCGATTTTGCCTTGAATATTGCCAGTGATGCAAGCAATATTTACATAGCAGGCTATTACTACGACTCTTTTAGCCTCAACAGCGGAGCTTTAAGCGTACCAACCAATGGCGATTCGGATATTTATTTAGCAAAAATTTCAGATGCGGGAACAGCAGAATGGCTCACGCATGTAGGCGGTGTCAATTTCGATTATCCAAATGATCTCCTACTGAATGTAAATTCTATCTACCTCACCGGGCTATTTTCTAATTCAATGGCTGTCGGGCCAGATACACTAATCAGTAATGGGGATACCGATTTTTTTGTGGGGCTATTTGATACGGCAGGAAATACTGTTAACGGATTATCAGGAGGAGGACCAGGTTCTGACGAGGGGAAGGTACTCTTAAAAGACAGTAACCAAAATCTTTACATGGCTGGAAATTTTAATGATAGTCTGACTATAGGAACTCAAAAATCTTATTCAAACGGCGGTCAAGACATGTTTTTCTGCCGAATAATTGATAATTCAGTAAGCAATGCGAGAATTAGAAGCACCAATTTCTATATAGAAGACTTTAGCACCTTTGGTTCTATAGACCCCTCCATAAATGATTACATAAACGGTGGTATTGCCGATAACAATCAAAATATTTATATATCTGGCTATACTGGAGCCGTTATTTCTATAGATGGTTACTCAACAGCCATTGATAATGGCGGATTCTTATGGCGTAGAAATACACAAAAAGGAACCACAGGCTTATTTCCAATCTATGGCGACGCTTCACCTTGTATAGCCAAAGACTTACTTGGAAACATATATGCTTCAAACATCTCCTTGACCTCAAAAACCCTTGGATCAACTTATTATAGTGTTACCGCAAACACCAATTTATTACTATTGACAAAACTTAGAATTGATTGACCTAATGCCCAATAAAATCATGAAAACTATTATTCTATCAATTATTTTTATTGTTTTTACATTTTGGGTAAACGCTCAGAATATAACCATTACCCCAAGTGGTATTACGCCTGTAACCTATACTAGTTTTGAGAAATTGACTTATGCCCAAATCCAGGCTAAGACCGGAATGCAAAATGGCGATACGGTTTATGACCTCACATACAACATTTTGAGAGTATATAATGGTAATAAATGGTTGGGTGTAGAACATCCTCAAAAAACAGAGGGCGAAGTCGCTCCAATGGTTTTACAATCAGATATGGCTGCAATTTGTGCAATTGAGCATGATTCCCAAAACAATATCTACGTGGCTGGCTCCTACTCCGACTCTATATCGTTAAGCCCAACTGTGAAACTAAAACATACTGCAGGTAACTATTATGGAATATTTGTGGCAAAGTATTCTACCACAGGGACACTATTAAGCTACATTCATGAGCAATCTAATGGAAATAGTTTTGAAATAAAAGATTTTAAAATAGATAACCTTGGGAACCTGCTAATCTGCGGACTTTATTCCGGCACAGTAAATTTTGGAGGTACTACTCCTCTTACTGCTCCAAATTTAGGTTATTCAAATTTTGTTGCAAAATATACCAGTTCAATGACGTTACTATGGGCAAAATCAGACGTTGCCAATGCAGGCCAGGTTGTAAGTATTGACTATGACAATTCCAATAATATATATATTGCTGGCAATCATTATGGCACAATCAGTCTCAACAATGGGATGTTTTCAAGAACAAGTGCCGGTCAGTACGATGTTTTTATAGCAAAATACACCCCAACAGGTATCGTTTCATGGCTTTCAGGTTTGGGTGGTACAAGTGATGATTACCTTGCTGATATGATATGTACAGGAAGTTATCTTTATCTGACAGGTACATTCTACGGAACAACCACCATTGGTACTAATATCTATACTTCAAATGGCGTAGCCGACTATTATTTAGCACAGGCTAATCTTACAGGAACCTTTCAAAACTCACTTGCTGGAGGCGGCCCTGACTTTGATTCGGGCAATGTATTAGTAGAAGATTCTAACTATGAGATTTATTTAGGAGGGGGTTTTTATGGCTCATTCGAATTTGATGGCAAAACATTTACTTCAAATGGCAACCAGGACATGTTTATAGCCAAATTGATTGACAATAGCGGTTCGGGAGCACGAGTTTCAACCGACTTCTATCTGTCTGAAATGCTTACGTTTGGTTCGGTTGACCCCACCGTTGAAGATGTGGTATCTGATGCCGTAAGCGATGACTATTCCAATGTATATTTTGCTGGAAAAACGGGAGGTTTACTGGCGGTAGAAGGCCATAGTACAGCAGTAAATAATGGAGCATTTGTACTTAGAAGAAACCACTATGATGGTTTTTTAACAACAGGACTGTTTTCATTTGAAAGTTTTGGCGAACATCAACCTACCCTAACCAAGGATACCATCGGAAATGTATTTGTCTCAGGAAGCATACTTCAACCCAAAACAATTGGTACAACTTATATAAATGTAACCGACCCTACTACCAATCCGCTTTTAGTACGAATGAGAATCAATTAAACTTAGCTTCAATATGAAAAACTTCATAGTCATAATTATCCTTTTCCTTTTAACCACTTCTGTTTGGGGGCAAAATGTAACCATATTACCAGGTGGTATTACACCAGCCCAATCAGCAGCCATTGAAAAACTTAATTATGAACAGATAATTGCCAAAACGGATATGCAAAAAGGTGATACCGTATTTGATGCAACCTTTAATTGTGTAAGAATTTATAATGGGCATAGTTGGTTAACCACCCTTACTGCCAATGCAAAAGGGGCAGTATCTCCCAAAGTATTTGCTTCTCCAAACGCCGAAATTTGGGATATAACTCATGATACTCAAAATAACATTTATGTGGTAGGCTATTTTGTTGACTCTATGGTGGTAAGCCCGACACTAACGCTACATGGAAGTACAAGTTTTCAGAATATGTTTATTATAAAATATGCACCTAATGGAAGTGTAATTAACACAAAACAAGTAGTTAATGTAATTCCTTACTCGATTAAAATCGATGATTCTGGAAATATATGGGTAGCGGGTGTTTATAGCGGAACTGCCGACTTTGGAGGAGGAAACCTTTTTACTTCTCAACTCAACGGCCAAGACCTTTTTATTTGTAAATATGATAGTGCTTTTCAATTAATTTGGGCAAAATCGGAAGGTGGCATCGGAATAGACTTCCCAACCAAAATCGAAACAGATGCAAGTGGAAATGGCTATTTAACAGGGTATTTCACTGAAACAATTGGCTTTAATAACGGAGCATTAACATATACAAGCAATGGGTTTTCCGATGCTTTCCTTGTAAAATATAACTCATCAGGAGTGGCTCAATGGTTGGCAGGATTTGGAGGAACAGGCGATGATTTTTCCAATTACTTATTGATTGATAATGATGATATTTATTTAACAGGCGGGTTTGAAAGTACTGTGACATTGGGTAGTCAAACCCTTACATCTACCGGAACTTCTTCAGCTTTTGTCATAAGGTACAGTACAACAGGAGTCTTTGAGCAAAGCAATGTGGTTGGAGGCAATGGGTATGCAGCAGGTTATGGTATTTACACCCTTTCCAGCGGTAGTTTTGTGTTATTGGGTTCTTTTGATATCGACCTAAATGGAGCTTCCCTACCCAGTAGAGGTAAAGACGATATTTTTGTAGCCTTTATTGATAGCTACGGAGGTTCTTCTTTAAATATTAATGGAATAAGTACTTATGGATCAATTGATAAAAATGTTTCGGATGGTATTGTAGATGTAGAAAAAGGGGCTGATGGCAATATTTATATCTCGGGCACAACAGGGGGGGTATTGTGTCTTGATGGCATATCCACAAAAGTAAATAATGGTACATTTATATGGAAAATAAATGCCAATGGCGAGAACGATCTCCAATCTTTTCGGTCGGATACCCAACTGAGCATCCCCTTTCTAACAGCCGATGCGTTAGGAAATATCTATGTATCAGGATTTAACAATTTACCAACAACCATCGGGAGTACTTTCTTAAATACTCGTGGATGCACACTTACAAGAGTACGAATGGACTAATTTATTTCTTCAAAATCACCGTAAATTCAGAGCCTTTACCCAACTCGCTTTGGCAAGTAATTGTACCGCCAAGTTCATCCAGAAGCCGCTTTACAATATGCAGCCCAAGACCTGTCGAAGATTCATTTTCGGTGGGTTTTGAGCTGGTTTGGCCATATTTTGAGAAAAGATTTCTCTGGTCTTCTTGGGTCATACCTACCCCGAAATCCTTAATTTTTACTTTTATTTCATCTATACCTGATTCCAGATTAATCAATACTTTTCCATCCCGATGCGAATATTTCAATGCATTTGAAATCAAATTCTCCAGTATTCGGGTCAAATATTGTTTGTCTGCCAGATAATCAACAGTATCTTTTTCTGAATTAAATTCTAACTGTATGCCTTTTCCATTGGCGGCCGGGCCAAAATCCGTTATTATTTCTTTGATGGTGGAGACCAGATTAACTTTTTCAAGATTTAGACTTCTGCCCTGGGTTTCATCTTTCTCTATATTCAAGATTTGCTGCACCATTTTTTGCCCATATTCTGCCATTTTTTGGATATTGCTAACGGCTTCTTTGGCTTCTGAATCCAACTTTTCATTTTTACCTAATATATTGCTCCAGAGATTTATCCCTGAAAAAGGACTTCCCAAATCATGCGAAACAATGCTGATCAGGTTATTTTTCTCCTTATTAAGTTCAGCTAATTTTTTATTTTGAGACTGAATAAAATCGTTCTTTTCGGTCAGAATTTTATTCTTTTTACGATTTTGCCACAATGCCCAGCTGATAGCAGCTGCTGCTAATGCCACCGCAATACTCAAAGCCGCCCACAGAAGATTTCTTTGTTTTTGAGTTTCTAACTCTTGTGTGAGTAATTTATTTTCAGCGGTTTTCTTTTCGGTTTCGTATTTGGTTTCGAGTTCTTCTATGGCACTATTTGTTTCGGTATTGATGAGTTCTTTTTCTAATTCATGATATTTTGAATAATTATTATATGCAGCCTCAAAATCACCAATCTGTTCATAAAATCGTGAGTAATCCAGATAAGTTTCCGCGATTTTAGAATGAGAATTTAACTTTTTAGCCAACTCCATTCCTTTGTCCAAATGCTCTTTCGATTTTTTGATATCGTTGGTGAGTCTGTAAACAATTGATATATTCAGATTGTCGTGCCACAAATCGTCCAATTCTTGTTTTCTGGTATGATAATCCAAATTATAGTCTAATAACTCTTTCGCTTCAGAATATTTTTTTTGTTGAACCAAAAGTGAGCTCATATTAATGCCCAAAGTAGCAATACCTGCAGAATCTCCGATTTGTCGTTTAATTTTCAAAGATTCAGAGTAATAAAACAAGGCAGAATCGATCTGATTTAGGTTTTTGTAGCAAATGCCTAAATTGGAATAAATGGAAGAAAACCTTTTGGGTTTAGGTGCAGGTACCTGACTTTTAGTTATTTCTAAAGATTTCAAAAAATATTCTTTCGCCTTTTTATATTGTTTCATTGAGATACTGAGTGCCCCCAGATCACTAATCATCATAAGTTTTGCAGCTTTATCCTTCTTTAATTCACTTATTTTTAAGCCAGAATGGTACTCTTTTGATGCCTCCTGATACTTTCCCTCCAATTCAAAAGCAATCCCCCGGAGTCTGTACCCATAACATTCGCCTTCGGTATAATTGATTGACTTTGAGTCTTTTTCGATCTGATTTGCATATATTCTTAAAGAATCTATTTTGGATTCATCAAACTCTATTACCCTCAAATACAAATCTTTAATTGCCTCCTGAGTTTTTTGAGCAAAAGAAATATTTGAAAGGATAATAAACAGGAAAACAATTCTTTGTTTCATTTTAACAATTGATGTTTTAAGGCATATTTAACCAAACCGACCGTGTTACTCACTCCTAATTTTATCAAAATATTCTTTCGGTGCGTATCAACAGTACTCACACTGAGGAACAGTTTTGCAGCTATTTCGTTACTACTCATCTCTTCACAAACCAATTTTAAAATTTCGACTTCTCTGGGCGAGAGAATATCTTCCACTTTATTGTCAGGAAAAGTGAGCGTGTTCTTCAAGTCATCATCATTGTTGATGGAGTCGATTTCCTTAGAGAAATAGGTTTGACCATCCGCAACTAATTTTATTCCTTTCAAAAGCTCTTCCGTGGGTGCATTTTTTAGTACATAGCCCTGAATTCCAAACTTTTGAAGTTTCTGAATCATCCGGGTTCCTCTCAGAAGAGTAAGGTATATTATTTTTTGACTGGGAAAATCAGTCCTGATTTTTTGTAGGAGTTCTTCTGCGGAAATTTCAGGCAATTGGACATCTAGTACCAAAACTTCTACCGTTTCGGTGCTTAAGGCTCTCAATAAATCTTCTGAGCAGGTAAAACTACCCCTGACATCAAAAGTGTCCTCCAGCAGTTTTACCAGACCATTCAAAAAAATCTCATGATCGTCGAGTACAAAAATCTTAGTTTTCAAAAAGGTTTCGGGGTTTCAATCACAATTTATTAAGATTTTGACAAAATTCAGAAAATGAGTAAAATATTTTCACAAACTAAAAATTAGAAAGTTTCAAAAAATCCCTTAATTGCAATGTTTTTATCAACAAACAAAACCCTAAGCCAAAATATATGTCTGGATTTAAAAGAGAAATCAAACTTTATGATGCAGTAATGCTGGTGTCCGGATCCATGATTGGCTCCGGTATTTTTGTAGTTAGTGCCGATGTGGCCCGGCAAACCGGTGCTTCCGGCTGGTTACTCGCCTCATGGCTTTTGGCTGGAATCCTTACACTCATAGGTGCATTATCGTACGGAGAACTCACCTCCATGTATCCGCATGCGGGTGGTCAATATGTATTTTTGCAAAAGGCCTATGGAAAACTCCTGGCTTTTCTTTATGGATGGTCATTTTTTGCCGTAATACAAACCGGCACTATCGCAGCGGTAGCGGTAGCTTTTTCAAAATACACCGGGGTGCTTTTTCCGGGATTGATTAATGATACCACGGAATGGTTTGTGTTGGGCGAAACGTCATTTAAGTTAACCTCCCAGCGTTTTCTTGCAATTTTGAGTATTTTATTATTGACATGGGTCAACACTAAAGGGGTAAAAGAGGGCAAACTGATCCAAAATGTGTTTTCTACCACCAAAATCGGGGCAATATTATTATTGATAGTATTGGGATTTGCTCTTGGTAGTAACGCCGAAGTAATCAAAGCCAATTTTACCGATATGTTTACGGCATCCAAAAGCACGGTTGATAACGGAATTTTAAACACTACGTCACTCACATTTTTTGGAATCATTCTGGCTTTAGGAGTGACTCAGGTAGGTACTTTGTTTTCGTCAGATGCCTGGAACGGCCTCACATTTGCCGGTGACGAGGTGGTAAATCCTACCAAAACAATCCCCAGAGGTATGGCAATCGGTACTTTACTCGTGGTTGGATTATATTTTATCATGAACCTCTCTTACCTTTTTATTTTACCCTTAAAAGGAGACCCCAATGGCGTGGACGTAATGTCGCGGGGAATACAGTTTGCCTCCGAAGACAGAGTCGCTGCCGCCACTGCCATCGTGATAGGAGGAGCCAAATTTGCGATAATCACTGCTTTGTTGATTATGATCTCCACATTTGGATGCAATAATGGTCTCATTCTTTCCGGAGCAAGGGTATATTATACCATGGCAAAAGATGGCTTGTTTTTTAAGAATTTTGGAAAACTCAATAAAAACGGGGTACCCCAAAATGCCCTTTGGTGGCAAGGAATTTGGGCCAGTGTGCTCTGTCTGACAGGAAAATACGGTGATTTGCTTGATTATTTTATGGGTGTTGTAATCTTATTTTATGCATTTACCATACTCGGAATATTTATTTTAAGAAAAAAAGAACCTTCGCTGGAAAGACCAGTAAAAGCTCCTCTATTTCCCGTTTTACCAGCACTTTATATTTTTCTAGCTTTTAGCCTCGTAATCATACTTTTCAAAGAAAAACCGCAGTTTACAATTCCGGGCTTGGTTATTGTGGCTTTGGGGATTCCGGTTTTTTATTGGTTTAAAAAGAAGTCGGCAGAGTAAGTTTTATTTTTTGGCCAGCCAATAATTGATTTTATGGGTCAAAAAAGCTGTTCCTGAGCCTATTAATGCACCCACCAGCACATCGCCAGGATAATGCACACCCAGATGCATACGGGAATAGCCGATTGCAGAGGCATAAGTGTATGCAGGAACTGCCACATACCACTTTGGATAGGCTAATGTCAGAGAAGTAGCCAGCGAAAATGCGTCAGTGGTATGACCCGAAGGGAAAGAATCACTTCCGGCTTTAGTGAGTTTCTGTATTTCAGGGTAAGTCACAAAGGGCCGGGGCTCTTTCACTGCTTTTTTGATTATTCCGGAAATTGCCGCTGACAATAGCAATGATGACCCTATATAAACTGCTTTCCTTTTCGCCACAGAATCATGTTTTATAGCAGCTACCGTAAACAAAATTACCGGAGTTCCTATGTCGGTGTAGGTGATAGAATTGGTAAGTTTTCTGAATCCCGCATCTAGTGAAGGGTTTCTTTCCAGATTAATTTTTCTTAATATCTCGATATTGATATTTTGGGAAAAAGTATTTTGGAATATTAATGAAATGAAAAAAAATAAGAATATCCCTGATTTCAAATTTTCAGCTGAGATTATGACCTTTTGAAGGTTATTCGTTTTAAAAGAAAATATATTTAGCAAATATCGACTATTTTTGTGTTTCTATAACCCGAATAATTTGAAAATTACACATAAAACACTGCCATTACTTGTTTTCTTCATTGCATTAATTTCATGCGAAGAAGAAGTAAAAATTAACAAAGGTACCCTTAGCAAATTTCCCGAAATTGCAATTTCTCAAAACGCAATAAATCTGGGAGATATCAAATCAAATACTGCAGGATTTTTTACTTTAAAAAAATTGGGATATGGTAAAGTAAAATATACTATAAGCAGTGACAAATCATGGTTGGCAATCAATAAAGGAGATGGAAAATTAGGTTTTTTTGCCTCAGATACAATCAAATATTCCATAAAATTACCATTCACAGGTCTGGTTGAAGGCGAAAATACGGCAACTTTGACTTTTGCTCCTACAGTGGATTTTGCCAAGGAAGAACCTGTTAAGATTCAGGTAAAAGGAAATTTTATTGTACCAAGACTGGAAATTGATAAAACCGAGATTGATTTGGGAACAATCAGATCAGCCGTTAAAACCAAAGTTGTAATTACGAAAAAAGGCTATGAATTGACACGGTACGACGCAGAAACCGACAAGCCTTGGATTAAGTTAGATCACAATTCGAAAACTGTAGAAACTACCGATACGCTTACACTTTCAATAGACCCTACAAACCTGCCCGGTGGAGCTTTTTCGGGAAAAGCAAGAATTTTCCCCACTGCCATGGGCATAAAAGGAAGTCTCCTGGAAGTAAATGTGAAAGGAAACTATGATGACAGTATCTTTGGTGATGTTTCTGGCCATACCCTTACAAAAAACGAAGTGTGGAGAGATCAGATCAACCTAAAAGGCTCCGTAACTGTTCCAAAAGGTTTAACACTGACCATCAAACCCGGGACAAAAATTGTGGTGGAGAAACAATCAAGCCCTATTAGTCTCAATATTAACGGTAATTTGATAATGAATGGTGATCAGGAAAACATCATTGAAATGAAATCGGCGACTAACACTTCAAATCTCGACTGGACAGGGATAATTGTAACCGGTGACCTGGAGCTTTCTTATGCAATGATAAAAAATGCAGGGAATGCCCTCAGTTTTGAATATTTGACTGCCAATCTGAATACCGTAGCACCAAAAATTCATCATGTGCTGTTTGATTTTAACCGAATCGCCATTTTTGGGTTTAAATCAAATTCTACCCTTTCGTTGAATAATCTAACTTTCCGAAAAGGTGACCTGTTCAGTATTCATTTCAACGAAACGAGTAATACTACACTGGAGTCTTGTGAGTTTTTGACCGAAAACTGCTATATCGACATAAATATTTCAGCAAATAATGGGAAACTCAACCTTTCTAACTGCAATTTCATAAAGAAAAACTTTGATTTTCAGAGTCAACTGGAAGTAATTGATGGGTTTAAGTCTAATAGTGTTAGTGTAAACAATACCTATGCACTTTTTACCAAAAATGGTTTTGGGAAAAATGGAAATTCGATTTCGATTACAAACGAGAGATCAGCGGCATTACAAGGAATTGGCTGTGGTTTTGTAAATAAATACTCTTCTGCCAGAAAAAAAGCCGGAAATTAAATCTCCGGCTAATTTTTATTTTACATATTTCGAAAATGCCTCCAGAAACTTGTCTGCATCAGGTTTGGTCAAAGCCAAACTCGGTAAAAGTCTGATGGTATTGGCTCCTGCCACCCCGGTAAAGATATGGTCGTCAAACAATAACTTATTTCTGATTTCAGAAACAGACTTTTCAAGTTCAATACCAATCATTAAGCCCTTTCCTCTTAGGTCTTTCAGTTCTTTGAATGTTGACAATTGCTCTAAAAGATAAGTACCCACGTTAGCAGCATTTTCTACCAATTTTTCTTTCTTTATGATATCCAAAACAGAAATTGCCGCTACACAAGCCAAATGATTGCCACCAAAGGTAGTACCTAAGAGGCCATGTTTAGCCTGAAATTTCGGAGAAATCAGGATTCCGCCCACAGGAAAGCCATTCCCCATGCCTTTTGCGACAGACACAATATCAGGCTTAACTTTATAATATTGATAAGAGAAAAATTTACCGGACCTTCCATAACCACACTGCACCGAATCATGAATAAACACCGCTCCGGTTTTGTCGCACGCGGTTCTGATGGTTTTCAAAAACTCCTCAGTAGCAACCTGAATGCCACCCACGCCCTGGATTCCTTCTACTATCACGGCACAGGTTTCATTGTCAATGGCTTTTTTTGTAGCCTCCACATCGTTAAACGGCACAAACTGCACATGCCCGGCAAAATTTATCGGTGCCTTGATAGAGGGGTTGTCAGTCACGGCAACCGCAGCCGAGGTACGACCATGAAAACTTTTGGTAAAAGCCACAATTTTGGTGCGACCCGTATGAAATGATGCCAATTTCAATGCGTTTTCGTTGGCTTCAGCACCAGAGTTTGCCAGAAATACACTGTAATCTTTCAATCCGGAAATTTTACCCAATTTATCAGCCAACTCTTCCTGAAGAGAGATTCTCACCGAATTAGAATAAAACCCAAGATTTTTAATCTGCCTGGTGAGTCTTTTTACATAATACGGATGCGAATGGCCCACCGAGATTACTGCATGTCCTCCGTAAAGATCAAGATATTCCTGACCTTTTTCATCCCAAATCTTACTTCCTAATGCCTTTACTGGCTCGATATCATTTATAGGATATACATCAAATAGTTTCATCTTTTTTTAGCTGCCGAAGAGCTATCTCTTACAGCATTTTTTTATTTTATTTTCAAAATTTTAATTCCTGTTACTCATGACCTGGCCTTTAAATATCAAAATCCGGCTAATTTTAAATTTAAGCCGGCTTTTTCATCCATTCCGAAGGCAAGATTCATATTTTGTACTGCCTGACCTGAAGCCCCTTTCACGAGGTTGTCAATGATTGAAGTTACCAATAATTTTTTGCCATGTTTCTGGATTTGCAGAATACATTTATTGGAATTCACCACCATTTTCAGATCAATCTCCTGGCGGGCGACAACTGTAAACGGGTGTCCTTCATAATATTTTTGAAATAATTCAATTGCGGCACCTTCATCCAGATCACAATCAAAATACACATTGGCCATTATTCCTCGGGTGAAATTCCCACGGTATGGAATAAAGTTAATATCCTCAAAAAAATCATTCTGCAATTGTTTGAGACTTTGACCGATTTCAGCCAAATGCTGATGCGTAAATGCCTTATATATAGACACATTGTTGTTTCTCCAGCTAAAATGTGTGCTTGCACTCAAAGACTGACCCGCCCCGGTGGAGCCTGTAATCGCACTCACATGAACTTCACTTTTAAGAAGACCTGCAGCCGCAACCGGCAGTAAAGCCAACTGAATAGAAGTAGCAAAACAGCCCGGATTGGCAATTTTCATGGCTGACTTGATACGATCACGGTTTAGCTCCGGCAAGCCATAGACAAATCCCTCCGACTCATCACGGTAATCGGTACTGAGGTCAATGATTTTTAAGGATGCCGGTACAACATTTTCAGAAAGAAACTTTCGGCTTTGTCCATGACCTGAGCAAAGAAATATCACATCTACCGCACTGAAGTCCAGGGAGTCAGAAAACAAAAGCTCTGTTTCTCCCAAAAGATCAGTATGGGTTTTATAAACCGGTTTTCCTGCCTGACTTTGAGAATTGACGAATACCACCTCTGCCTGAGGATGATTTATTAAAATTCGTAGAAGTTCCCCACCGGTGTAGCCTGCCCCACCGATGATTCCCACTTTGACTTTTTCCATTAATATAAAATTGAATAAATAGAGAATAAAAAATACAAAAACCTCACCTATCGTCGGATAGCATTGCGAATAGGGCTATTGAGTTCTAATATTTTTTGAAATAACATTGCAGTTTTTCGGAACGATATAAAGCGTAAAATTAGTTAATAATTCATAATATGTCTTAATATTTTTTAGTTTTGGGGTATTACATCTAATTTTACTTTAGAATAAAACAGCAATTATGACATTAGCACAGATAATTTGGGATGTTTCTCCCACCATTATAAAATTGGGAAGTTTTGAAATTCGTTGGTACGGTTTGCTCTTTGCCCTGGGCTTTGTAATTGGCTATCAGATCATTGCACGCATTTTCAAAATTGAAAATCAACCCGAGAAAGACCTGGATGCCTTATTACTTACGATGATTTTATCCATTGTCTTAGGTGCAAGAATTGGCCATTATGCTTTTTATGAGGGTCATAATTTTGCCAAAAACCCGGGTTTGTTTCTATGGGATATGCTTGTTCCCCCTTATTCGGGGCTGGCAAGTCATGGTGCGGCTTTTGGTGTTTTGATTGGACTTTTTATTTTCAAAAATCGCCACAAACAATACGAATATCTTTGGTTGACAGACCGCATGGTAATCGTTTCGGCTCTGGGAGGAGCATTTATCCGTTTCGGTAATTTTATGAATTCTGAGATAGTTGGAAAAGCCACCGATAAGCCCTGGGGAGTTATTTTTAAGCAAAATTTTGAATTTGAGCAAGTGGCACGTCACCCGGCTCAGCTGTATGAGTCAATCAGTTGTCTGATTCTTTTTGTTATACTTTTCTTTTTGTATGAAAAATGGAAAGGGAATACACCTAAAGGTTCGCTAACCGGCATTTTCTTTATCTGGATATTTGGATTACGGTTTTTCTATGAATTTTTGAAGGAAAATCAGGAGGCCTTTGAAGAAGGTATGGCTTTGAATATGGGTCAAATATTAAGTATTCCGGTGGTTTTATTTGGGGTTTATGTTTTAATAAAGTCATTTAAAAACCGGACATTAAATGTTTGATATTGAATTAACTAAAAAATAGGCTGGAATTTCTTTCAGCCTATTTTTTTTATCCTGCAAAACCTAGGAGCCTTTTGATGGTCCTTTTTATATTTAGCAACCAAACCGGAATCACATGGTCACGCAAAAGAATTTTTGCATTGGTAACCTTAGGAAACATCAACGAAAAGTATTTAATCACCAAACTCAGCTTCGCCCAATACCTTTCTTTATATTGTTTGGAATTGATCAATAGATAATACCAGCCGCCAAGATTCCGCTTAAACCGGTCATGAAACTTATAATCAGTATCCTTATCGAGGTTGGAATACATCAAAATCCTGTTTTCCAAGAATACCGCATCGTCCTTGTGGTCTGAATTACTGGCTCCGGCTGCATGACGACGGTATGCTGCGGTTACATCCGGCAGAAACTTGATTTTCCCAAATCTTGCAGCCAACATTATCATTGGGATATCGCCACTTTTGACTTTCGGGAACCAGGGTCGGGTAGGAAATATCGCATCAAACCTAAAAAATAAAGAAGCCGTGCCCATAAACCACACTTCATGGTCGGCAATGAGGTCATCAATCGTGAAAACGTCTTTATTTAGATTTTGATTTAACAAATAAGCAGGTTGCTTTTCATCAAAATACTCGACCCGGCAATTGGTAAAACATACCGCAAACTCGGGATTTGCCTCCATAAAATCGGCTTGTTTCTGAAGTTTAAAAGGATCAATCCAATAGTCATCACCTTCCAAAGCCGACATATATTTCCCCCGGCAATTTTCAAGAATCCTGATAGAATTGGGCTGTGGTCCGCCATTTTTCTCTCCTCTTACAACTTTTATTTTTTCAGGAAAACGAGCCTGATATTCATCCGCTATCTGGCTGGTGCCGTCTGTTGAACAATCATCACCAATGATAATTTCGAAGTCAAAGGTAGTTTGCTGTGCTAAAACACTTTCGACTGACTGGCGGAAAAATTTTGCATGATTATAGGTAAGCAGGTGAACACTTACCAGGGGTCTCATTACTGCAAACGTCGGGTTTATTTCCATATAAAAAAATATGCAGGACTATCACCCTGCATTTTTTTGAATTCTTTCACAAAAATATAAAAAAGCTTAATATCAGGATATCATTGCTTCTTTTATGTCCATTATTATCTTATCGGCCAGGTTATCGGCTTTGGTTTCAAACTCACTTTCGGCATATATTCTGATAATTGGCTCGGTGTTAGATTTTCTCAAATGCACCCATTCTTTGTCAAAATATATTTTCACTCCATCTCTCAGGTCAATTTCATATTTCGAATATTTCTTCTGGATTTTTGCCAAAATCCCATCTACATCGGTACCCTGACTCAATTCTATCTTCTTTTTAGCAATGAAATAGTTGGGATACTTTTTCCGGAGAAAACCTACAGGTTTGCCAAATTTGGCTAAATGTGTCAAAAACAAAGCTATACCCACCAATGCGTCTCTTCCATAGTGCAGCTCCGGGAATATGATTCCTCCGTTTCCTTCACCACCTATGATTGATCCTTTTTCTTTCATTTTTTCGACCACATTGACTTCACCTACAGCCGCCGAAAAATACTCTCCACCATGACTGATAGTCACGTCTTTGAGTGCCATCGTGCTTGAAAGGTTCGAAACCGTGGTGTTTTTTTGAGTCTTATTTATGCTAAGAATATAGTCAGAAACCGCAACCAAGGTGTATTCTTCACCAAAAGGCTCTCCGTCTTCACATATCAGTGCAAGTCTGTCCACATCTGGGTCAACTACTATTCCAAGATCAAAGTCACCTTTCTGCATTTCACCTGAAATTTCTCTCAGGTTTTCAGGAAGTGGTTCAGGATTATGGGCAAAATGTCCGTTTGGCTCACAATTGATTTCTTTTATCTCTGTTACACCTAATGCCTTCAAAAGCATCGGCACTGCAATGCCTCCCGATGAGTTGACCGCATCTACCGCTATCTTAAATCCTGCTTTTTTGATTAAATCAACATCCACCGATGACAAAGCCAGTATCTGATCAATATGTTTTTGCAGATATGTATCGTCTTTGGTTACTTTTCCGAGATGCTTTACATCAGCGAATGAAAAGTTTTCGAACTCGGCAATTTCCAACAAATGCTGACCATCTTCCCCCGATATGAATTCTCCTTTTTCATTGAGAAGCTTTAATGCATTCCATTGTACAGGATTATGACTGGCTGTAAGAATGATTCCTCCGGCTGCATTTTCAAGAGGTACGGCAATTTCGACTGTGGGTGTGGTCGAAAGACCCAAATCAATCACATCTATTCCCATCCCTACCAAAGTCGCAATCACCAGGTCGTTAACCATAGGACCAGAAGGACGAGCGTCCCTTCCCACAACAACCTTTTTATTCAGAGTTTCTTTTTTTAAAATAATGGAGGCAAATGCAGCGGTAAATTTGACAACATCTACCGGGGTAAGATTGTCCCCCGTTTTACCGCCAATGGTACCTCTTATACCTGATATTGATTTTATTAATGACACGTAGTATGACTTTTAGTTGAAAACTTAAATAAATCCGTCCGGTGAAAATAGCATCGGAGTCGTAAAATTAACTGTTTTTATGGGAAATTATTCTTTCAGAGCTTTAATTATTACTTGTGTATCAAGCATAGACTCAACGACAGAAGATGACCTGAAAGTTCCCCGAATGGGAGTTAATCCCCGGTCTTCAATCGATGATGCCAATGCAATATAGTTATGGTCGACCACTCTGCCCTCGGTAGGATCAAAGCCTCTCCATCCCCCTCCCGGCAAAAGCACCTCAACCCAAGCGTGTAAATCATGTTGATGAAGTTCGCTTCCATACAAATACCCACTAATGAATCGTGAAAGTAGGCCTACAGCAGCACATGCCTCCATCATTAAGACTGAAAAATCTCTACATGAGCCCTGCATAGTCTTCAATGTTAAATATCCAGGGTTGGCATCGCCCCGTTCTCTGGAAACATATTCAAACTTTCTATGAATCTCAGTGGTGAGTTCCATCAAAAAATCTATAGTGTCAAATTTTGCTTTCTGAGCAATCTGATTTGCAAAATCCTTAACGGATGCATCTACTCTTTTGTTTCCCAAAATCGCCTCAATATTCAGGGCCAACTTACCGGGATATCTAAAAGGTATTTTGGCGGATTCGAAAGGAAAAAATACGAAATTTAATGCATGAAAAGGTTCAGATTGAATTTTAAACTTCGAAAAAACTTCGAATGTTTTAAGCATTTGATTCACGTAACATAACTGCTGAATATTGCTTTCCTGGTCAATATTTTTAACAAGGAGGTCGGGTTTGGGTAAAATTGTAAGATGACAGTCGAGTATTTGCTGAAAAGGCGTAGGTCTCGGATTCAGATACAGATAGTGAGGATTAAGCCCCACATAGTCGGAATATGAATATTTTAACCTATGCTCAACTTCAAATATCATCTCGATAGTTTTCTTAGTATAGGGTCAATCCAGTCATTAGGTAGTTTCTGTACCGAGGCGTTAAGGAGGGCATTCCATTGGTAGGAAATATGTTCCAAATCTTGCTTGTCAAATGTGTGCTCAACGATATTAAATGAGTTTTTCTCGTAAAGGATTACGTCTAATGGAAAATCAACGTCATTTGCACTCACTCTTGTAGAATCAAATGCCAAAAAACCCAGCTTTAAAACTTCTTCAATAGGAGTATTGTATTTGATATTCCGATATAATATGGGCTTACCATATCCAGAGTTCCCAATAATAATAAACGGCGAACCTTCTGTAACTTCAATCCAGTTGCCTTCAGGATAAATCAAAAACAACTTATGCTCTTTGTCATTTTGTAATTGCCCACCCACTATGGCCGAAAGATTAAACCTCAAACCTGCATTGGCAAGCGAATGACTGTCTTCGTTGGCAACTCTTTTTATCTGATCACCGAAAGCGTTGGCCGCTTTATACAGCTTATCAAATTTATCATCTTCCTTTTCAAGTATTTCGTCAAAGTACGTTATGGCTTTGTCTCTTACCGACCTCAAACCTGCGGTCATGACAAAAAGGCAATGATTATTAACCTGATGCGTCGAGACTTTTCTTTCACTCGACACCTCACTTCCTGAAGTAATTCTACGGTCGGCAATACCTACTATGCCCTGGGCGGTTTTTACCCCTAAACAAAAGGTCATTGGTTGTTATATTTTTTTGAGGTGCAAATTTAATTATAAAGCTGCCTAAAATTTGGCTTCGAGGTCAAAATAAACTTTAAATATTTCGCTATCAATATTATTATTTTTTATTTGAAATTCATTTAAAAAATTATGTAGCCCCTGATCAATAATTTCCTGAGTTTCAGTAAAATCGATGAGGTTTTTCAACATGGTCATACTTTTCTCTGCTGCATTGGTATAGGAGTCCTGAGGCCTGGCTCCTGACAATCGGTAAAGTGCGTATTCCGCTTTTTTGATTGAGTGATGTATCGCTCTCGGAAAATCCCGGTCTTTGATTAGGAACTCTATGATATTGTCCTGCCTGAGACTTTTGTATTTTTGACGATACATATTAAATGCACTTACCGACTTCAAAACCGATGACCAAATCAACAAATCCTGCGGATTTACCTGTTTTTCATCTGAAACTGCACTGAAATTAAAATATCCGATATCCAAAAAACGTGAGGTTTTGTCGGCCCGCTCAATAAATTTTCCAAGATTGGCAAAATAGTGAGCCTCATTCCGGCTCAAAGTGCCATCCATCATGCCATTAAATAGCTGACATTTTTGCTTTATTTTTTCGTAAAAAGGCAGCAAATTTTCGATTTGTGGCTTTTTACTTTTATTAAAATCGAGATAGAACCCATTGAGGTGCTCCCAGACTTCCTTTGGCAAAGTTTCTTTTACGGTACGGGCATTTTCTCTGGCGTTGGCCAGCATATTTAGGATGGAGTTTGGATTAAGCCTGTCAAAAGTAATAAAATCAATGATCTTGTTTTGATCCTCATTTTCACCATAAAGGCTCTGATACATCTCTTTATCATGAGCAGCCTCCAGTAATAGGGTCCATTGCCTGGATATGGTGTCAGGCAAATCGTAGGAAAGGTTGATATTTACACTTACAAAACGAGAGTAATTTTCGACTCTTTCCAAATATCGGCTCATCCAATAGATAGAATTGGCAACTCTACTTAACATTTTCTTTGGTTTTTATTATTTCAAATTTATGAAAAAGAAGATAAAATCCAAGTTTTTGAGTAAATGCTTGACAATTCAGGAATACTTTCTATGTTTTTCTTGAAAAAATATAAAAAATCTTGCCCTTCTCACCGTTTTTACATAAACACCAATCTATATGTCAATTGAGTCATAGACATTCACTTTTTCCCACAAATAAGCGTAATCTTCAACAAACTTCAGATGAATTGGATGTTTCTGATAGATTTCTTCTTCTTCGATATTTTTGAAAAAACACAACCAGGAAATCGAGTAATCCCGCACAATCACCGAGCGATTTGTATTTGCAGGAATTCCAATATGAAATGATTTAATAGTGGGCACTTTTGAAAGTTTGGTTAATCCCTCTATTAATTTTTCCCTGTTTTCCTGATTATTTTCTTTTAAATAAAAATACACATGATGGATAAATGCCTTTTCGGTTTTATTTGATTCAATTCCAAAAACGGGTAATGCCGCCAATGCTGCCGACTTTTGTAAAAAAGCTCTTCTATTTTGATTTTTCATTTTTAATATGTGATTGAATTTCAAAAATGGTCAAAAAAAAATCCCGAACAAAATGAACGGGATTTTTGAAAATAATATTAAATCTTAAAACAATCCTTCGCAACGGTTGATACAATTCAAATCTTCGAAAGCCACTTTAAGACGGGCAATCATTGATTCTTCACCTTTACGCAACCACACGCGAGGGTCATAATATTTTTTATTCGGAGAATCAGCTCCTTCAGGGTTACCCAATTGTGACTGAAGATACCCTTCTTTGTCTTTATAATATTTCAGAATACCTTCCCAGGTGCTCCACTGCATATCAGTATCGATGTTCATTTTTACTGCACCATAAGTAATCGCCTCACGGATCTCCTCACGGCTTGAACCAGAACCACCATGGAACACAAAGTTTACCGGCAATTCGCCTGTTCCATATTTTTTCTGGATATAATCCTGCGAATTTTTAAGAATGATTGGCTTCAAAGACACGTTACCTGGTTTGTAAACTCCATGAACGTTACCAAATGCTGCCGCAATTGTAAAGTTTGGAGAAATGCTTCCCAATTCTTCATAAGCAAAAGCAACTTCTTCAGGCTGTGTATAAAGCTTTGAGCTGTCAACGTCAGAATTATCCACACCGTCTTCTTCACCACCTGTAACACCAAGTTCAATTTCAAGAGTCATGCCCATCTTGGCCATTCTCTCCAAATATTTTTTCGAGATTTCGATGTTTTCAGCGATTGGCTCTTCAGAAAGGTCAATCATATGAGAGCTAAATAGCGGCGAACCTGTGGCAGCAAAATGTTTTTCACCGGCATCAAGCAATCCGTCGATCCAGGGTAAAAGTTTTTTGGCACAGTGGTCAGTATGCAATACAACGGGAACACCATAATGCTGTGCCATTTGATGCACATGCAAAGCTCCGGAAATAGAACCTGCAACAGCAGCCTTCTGACCTTCATTAGAAAGGCTTTTACCAGCATAGAATATTCCGCCTCCATTTGAAAACTGTATCATAACCGGTGAATTCACGGCTTTGGCAGTTTCAAGTACGGCATTTATTGAATTGGTACCTACAACATTTACGGCAGGAAGTGCATAGTTATTTTCATTAGCATGTCTCAACAATTGGTTAAGTGCTTCACCGGTTACTACGCCCGGTTTAATCAAAGATTGGCTCATAAAATATACTTTTAGTATTTAAAAAAGATTTTTTTTTATTTTAGCCTGATGAAGAAGGTTAACGTAAAAATGTATTGCAAATTTACTAAAAAAGCCCTTTCGACTTTCATTTTTGGGCTAAATAATATTTCCTTTTTTCTTCGGGAAATTTCTCAATTGCGTACCGTAAAGTTGTTCTCGGAATATTGGAAATGTGCTTTAAAAGAAATTTTTCAACCAATTCATTTCCACCTTTTTGCCAAATCTCTCGCAAAACCCACCCATTGGCTTTACGCATGAGATCATGCTCGTGAAAAAGCAATTTTTCAATCAGATACATAGGAAAATCAAAAGATTTCTCATTTGCAAAATGTAGCATTGCAATAACCGCTATTCTCTCTGACCATAAATGCCCGCTTTCGGCCAGTCCGATTAGTATGGATTTATCTTTTTCTTCCAAAAAATATGGCCCAATGATATAATGGGTTGAGCAGTCGACTAAATCCCAATTGTTAATGTACGGAATATGATCAAGGTAAAAGTTTACAATTTCTTTTTTGAGGTTTCTGTCTTTTAATTTCTTGTATTTTAAAACCAAAATTGAAAGTGCGGCAAACCTTACCTCATGTATTTCACTTTTTAGCAATTGACTCACCTCTGACAATTCAAGAGATTTAAAGTTTTCCTTTGCTACAGCATGAGCCTGTGGGTTAGTTAATCCCCAAAAAATATCTCCCTCCCCATACTGACCTTCGGCTACCTTAAAATACTTTGTTTTTTGGATTGCCTTTTCAGGATTTTTTAAGGTTTCAAGTTGATTAAATACTTTTTCCCACATAATTATCGAATTTTGAAACCAAATATCGTGTTAAATAATTTTAAACCAGAATTTTTGAATGACAGGTATAATAATTGGCACAAACAGAGAGGGTTCACTTTCAGAAGAAGTGGCACAGTTTTACAAAAAAAAATTAACAGAATTAAATCAGGCAGCCAGTTTGATTGATTTAAAAAAACTCCCTAAAGATTTTCAGTTTACCGCACTTTACGGCAAGAAAAATCCGGAATTTGATGAGTTTCAGAAGAAAATTGATCAATGCGAAAAGCTGATCTTTGTAGTTCCTGAATATAACAATTCTTACCCGGGAATCGTAAAGTCTTTTATTGAAGGATTAAGACATCCTGATACCTTTACCTCTAAAAAAATTGCCCTGGTGGGTGTATCTACGGGTGTTTTGGGTAATGCCATTGGCTTAAGTCATCTCAACGACATTTTGAGCTATCTCAATGCCAACGTTCTTGGCTTAAGAGTAAAACTTGGCTCTTTGGATACGCATTTTTCTGATGGGCAGATTACCAGTGAAACCTACAATCTGTTCATTAATCGACAAATTCAGTCATTTTTGGCTTTTTAATTCAATTTTTCAAAATCCTCTTGAAGGATTTATTATTTTTGAAAATATTAATCAACCTTTCAAATATGAAAAAATCAATAAATACTTTTTTGGTGGCATTTCTTGGTATGAGTGGTGTGGCGATGGCTCAATACCCCAATACCCCTCCAGAAGTTTCGCCAATGCCTATGAAACCCGAAATGACTGAAATCTGGGAGCCTCAGGTTAAGGTTGTAACTCCCGGAAAAAGCCTGGGTGATGCACCGTCAGACGCAATAATTCTTTTTGACGGGAAAAACCTCGATCAGTGGGTTAGCCAAAGGGACATCACAAAACCTGCACCCTGGAAAATTGTTGACAATGACCACATGGAAGTGGTGCCCAACAGCGGCGGTATTCAAACCAAAATGAAGTTTGGTGATTGCCAATTGCATATTGAATTCAGTGCTCCTGATGTAGTAGAAAGCCAGGGACAAGGCCGTGGCAACAGTGGTGTGTTCCTTCAAAACAGATACGAATTGCAGGTATTAGATTCGTACAACAACCGCACTTATTCCAATGGCCAGGCGGCAAGTATTTATAAGGATGTACCTCCACTCGTAAATGCTATGCGTAGCCCGCTGGAGTGGAATACTTATGACATAATATATACTGCTGTAAGATTTAAAGCCGATGGGAGAGTTGATTCTCCTGCCAGAATTACTGTATTACACAATGGCATTTTGGTGCAAAATAATACAACCATTGCAGGCTTGACCAATTACATAGGACTACACATGTACCCTGCCGCTCATGGAGATGATGTTATTTCTCTTCAAGACCATGGAAACAAAACCCAGTTCAGAAATATCTGGATAAGAAAACTGTAAAAAGACTTAAATATGATAATTTTGAGGGGGCATTTAGTCCCCTTTTTTATGAATAAATATAATCTCAGAGAATATTTTAACCTTCTTCTAACAAAAATTACTGCTTATGATTCGGCAGAAGCCAGAGAGATTTTGTATTTAGTTTTTGAAAAAAAATTGGGGATTAAGAAGGCTGATTTTTTAACGATTGAAAACTTCCAATCGGATGAAAATTTGGAAAAAATCATTTCCAGGATCAACAATTGTGAGCCTGTTCAATACATTTTAGAAGAAGTATGGTTTTGTAATCAAAGTTTTTTTGTAAACCCAAATGTATTAATCCCAAGGCCAGAAACTGAAGAACTAGTGGAATTAATCGTTAAGGAGAATCCGGAAACATTGCTTGACCTGGGGACAGGTAGTGGTTGTATTCCTGTTTCAGTTAACCTTAAACTTACGCATTCAAACGTCTTCGCAGTTGATATTTCAGAGGAAGCCTTATTGGTAGCGGCCAAAAATAATAAGAATTTAGGAGCAAATGTATCTTTTGCAAGAGCTAATATTTTAGATTTTAAGAATCCTTTTAATTGTGAAAAGTTTGACCTTATAGTAAGCAACCCACCCTATGTAAAAGAAAATGAAAAATTAGCAATGCGGGAAAACGTCCTTAAATATGAGCCACATTTAGCACTTTTTGTGAGTAATGAAAATCCTTTGATATTTTATCAAAAAATCGTAGAAATAGGATTAAATCATTTAAATACCGGAGGTAAAATTATAGTTGAAATTAATGCTAATTTGGGAAATGAGACCAAAGTCCTTTTTGTAGAAGCCGGTTACAAAAATGTAGAAATCATAAAAGACTTTTTCGGCCGAAACCGTTTTGTTTTAGCAGAATTCTTGGGTTGATTTAAATTTATTCCGTAATTTACTATTTGAAATTGAAAATTATCAGTGGAAAAGTCTGAAGCTATATATAAGAAAATTGAGGCAATTTTTGAAGAAATGGGAAAAGTATTGGTTGGCCAGGAGTTTTTGGTCAATCGATTGCTCATAGGGTTGTTTACGGAAGGGCATATACTGTTGGAAGGGGTTCCCGGTTTGGCCAAAACCAAAACTATAAATACCCTTTCAAAGGTTTTACACCTTGATTTTCAAAGAGTACAGTTTACCCCTGATTTATTACCTTCTGATTTGATCGGGACTATGATATTTAATCAAAAGTCAGGAAATTTTGAGGTAAAAAAAGGTCCCATTTTTTCAAATTTGATATTAGCTGACGAAGTTAACCGTGCCCCGGCTAAAGTACAATCTGCCTTACTGGAAGCTATGGCAGAAAAACAAGTTACCTTAGGCGATGTATCGTACTCACTTGACCGGCCTTTTTTAGTACTTGCTACTCAAAACCCGGTAGAACAGGAAGGCACCTATCCGCTTCCTGAAGCACAGGTCGACAGATTTATGATGAAGGTTTTTGTAAGTTACCTTGACAAAAAATCGGAGCTCAACATGCTTCGAAAAATTGCAAACCAGAATGAAGACCCTAAAGTAAATCAAGTGATTACCCGTTCCGATATTGAAGACATAAAAGAAATGATTTCTAAGGTATCAATTTCAGATATGCTGGAGAGGTATATTGTAGAACTGGTTTTTGCAACCAGAAATCCCGAAGAATATGGACTAAAAGAGGAAGCTAAATATATACAATTCGGAGTGTCCCCCAGAGCCGGCATAGCACTTCACAAAGCCGCGAAAGTACTCGCATTTTTTGATAAAAGAGACTACGTTTTGCCAGAAGATATCAAAGCATTGGTTTCTGACGTTTTTAATCACCGCATAATTCTCAACTATGAAGCCGAAGCCGATGGCGTTAATACCAGAGAAATAATCACTAATATGCTCAAAAAAGTAGCAATTGGTGGGTAAAATTTAAAAAAATGGATTGATTCTTTTTAGTGTCTAAAAATATGACTAATTTTGTCATGAATATTATCGTCAAAAATGAAAAATCTGGGTGTATTTATTGGGGATTGGAGAAGCAGGAATAATATTACAATGCAGGAGCTATCGGCATTGACAGGAATCGATCAGGCTCTCATTTCGAAATATGAGTCCGGAAAAAGACTACCCTCTGAAAAGAATCTGCTTGATTTGGCAGCCGGAATGAATGTTTCGCTAATCGAATTAAGAAAAGCCTTTCTTTCAGATAGAATAGTAGAGTTGCTAAAATATGAAGAAAACGCACTTGAAATCCTGGCTTTGGCCGAGCCCCGAATTCAGTATTTAACAAGTAAACAAGTTTTACAATTTCAGGGAGTTTCAGATAATATTCAACAAAAACTTGCTGAATTAGATACTCAGAAAAATAAATGGAATTCGCAAAAGCCCCTGTCTCAGATGCAACTTCAGAAAATGAATGAGTATTTTGATGTGAATTATACCTTTGACAGCAACCGCATCGAAGGAAATACGCTCACGCTACAGGAAACTCATTTAGTGGTAAATGAAGGCATTACAATTGGAGGAAAAAGTATGAGGGAGCATCTGGAAGCGATAAATCATTATGAAGCGGTGACTTTTATAAAAGATATGGTTACAGGAAATGAGGATATTACAAAACGAAGCCTTTTGGATATTCACCGATTGGTTTTGAAATCAATTGATAGTCAGTCTGCTGGAACATACCGAAAAGTGGGGGTAAGAATCTCGGGGAGTAAACATATTCCGCCTGATGCTCTACAGCTCGAAGAACTAATGGACGATTTTTTTCTTTTTTATCAAAAAAATAAATTGAGGATGCATCCTGTAATTTTGGCAGCAGAGATGCATGAAAGGCTTGTAAGTATTCACCCATTTATTGATGGAAATGGAAGAACCGCAAGGCTATTAATGAATTTTATTTTGTTAAAAAATGGATTTACAATTGCAATCTTAAAAGGTGATTTGGATTCAAGATTGACTTATTACCGTACATTAGAAGAAGTACAAGTCAACAATAATCCAGAGCCATTCTATGAGTTGATAATTTCAAAGGTTGAAGAATCTCTAATAGAACATTTAAGCATGGTAAAATAGGAGTTTCAGAAAACCGAAACTCCTATTTTTACTTCTGTAATAATAAAGCAACTTCTTTGGCAAAATAACTTAAAATTATATCAGCCCCGGCTCTTTTCATACTTATTAACATCTCAAGCATAGCTTTTTCACCATCAATCCAACCGTTCTGAGAAGCTGCTTTTATCATAGCATATTCACCCGAAACATTGTAGGCTGAAATCGGAATATTAAAATTGTCCTTTAGACTTTTAATTACATCCAAATAACTAAAAGCAGGCTTCACCATTAAAATATCAGCTCCCTCAGCATAATCTAATTCAGCCTCCAACAAAGCTTCTTTTACATTAGCGGGATTCATTTGATATGTTTTCTTGTCTCCAAATTTTGGAGCAGAATCCAAAGCATCTCTGAATGGACCATAAAAAGCACTGGCATATTTTGCTGTATATGACATTATGCTAATGTCAGTGAAGCCTTCGGCATCTAATCCTTTTCTGATGGCTCCTACCCTTCCGTCCATCATGTCGGATGGCCCAATGATATCAGCACCTGCTTTTGCCTGAGCCACGGCCATTTTTACCAAAATATCTACGGTAATATCATTTAATATTTTGCCATTCTCAACAACCCCATCGTGGCCATCTGAACTGTAGGGGTCAAGGGCAACATCGGTCATGATAGCGAGCTGGGGAAATTTTTCTTTTATAGCGGACAAACATCTCAAATAAAGCGTCTCAGGCAACAAACTCTCTGAGCCATATTTGTCTTTTTTGCTTTCGGGATAATTTGGAAACAGACAAATAGATTTAATTCCTAAATCGACCACCTCTTTCAATTCTTCTAAAAGTGTATCAAGACTAAACCTGTAAATACCAGGCATTGATTTTATCTCTATTTTTATTCCAGAACTTTCCTGAACAAACATTGGGAAGATAAAATCATTTACTGAAAGATGATTTTCGGCAACCATATCTCTAATAGAAGCTGAAACTCTGGTTCTTCTTGGTCTTCTTAATAATTCCATAATATTAAAAACGAATAAAGGTGTGCCAACTTACGTTTAACACACCTTTTTTTGATATAAATCAAATTTTTTATGCACTTTTCAATGCCTCAGCACCACCAACAATCTCAAGGATTTCTTTGGTAATAGCGGCTTGACGAGAGCGGTTGTATTCGATCTTGAGTGCTTTCAAAAGCTCACCACCATTTTCGGTGGCTTTATCCATGGCAGTCATACGGGCTCCATGTTCTGCGGCATTGGAGTCTAAAACTGCCTTAAACAATTGCATCTTGATTGACTTTGGAATCAACTCCAGAAGAATTTCTTCTTCAGATGGTTCGAAAATGTAATCAACATTTGAGCTCTTATTATCTTTTTCTCCATCATTTACCAAAGGAAGCAGTTTCTCAGTACGGATGATTTGTGTTGCGACGTTTTTAAATTCATTGAAAACTAAAACAACTTCGTCATACTTAGCCGAAGCAAAATCAGCCATTACTTCTTCAGCGATTACTTTTGCTGCATCAAATGTAAGGTGATGAAAAATATCTGTATGTTTTTCATTTACGTTGGCCCCTCTTCTAACAAAAGCTTCTCCGCCTTTTTTACCTAAAGGCAAAACAGTTAGATTTTTATCAGCATAATTATCGTTGATGTAGGCAATAGATGCTTTTATTACATTGGAATTAAAGGCACCACAAAGACCGCGATCAGAAGTAACCAAAATGAGGAGCACATTTTTAACTTCTCTTACCTGAGTATAGGGGCTATTGGCTCCTACCTCAGTACCTTCTGACACCTGAGCAATAAGCTCATTGAGTTTTTTGGCATAGGGACGCATCTGGATGATACGATCCTGAGCCTTTCTCAATTTAGCAGCAGCAACCATTTTCATAGCTTTTGTGATCTGCATTGTTGAGTTTACAGAAGTTATTCTATTTCTTACTTCTTTTAATGAAGCCATTTCAATTTACGAATATATAAAATTTCAATATGTTATTTTTCCTCTATAAAGTTGGGATAACGGAAAAATCAAATCCCAATTTTCGCCCCATACCACATTTCCCATTTCAATTTTAAAATCTTTGAATTTGGGAATGTCCAAATATTTGGAATACTGAGGATGAGGTTTTTTTATCAAAAAATTACCAAAATCAACCACTTTAACGGTTTTGTCACTAAAAACTAATTTTAGTTTATAACCATCTAAATATTCGGCATTAACAACTTCCAGATTATTCATAATCTTTTGGAAATGATTTCAGTTTTAATTTCTTTTTTATAGACAAAAAAATCAATCCATTTTTTAACTATTTCATCAGCATATTTCTCAACAAAAATTCCGGCATTTTTTAAATCTATTTTATCCAAATGCTCTTTGCCTCTAACTTTTCTAATCTTTATTGATTCTATCTTTGACTGTGAAATTAATATTTCAAACACTGACTCTTTACCTCCTTTTGCCGCATGAACATGAACTGGCTCGTGTTCATTTGAATAAAAGAAAAATGCAATATTCAGATATTCAAATATTTTTGGCATTATGCATATTTCTGAGCCAATTCTTTACCGAATTTAATGATATAATCGGTATCCTCTTTTTCTAATTTACCTTTGGCCAGATTGGTGATCAATTCTGGCTTGGTAGATTTCAAAATAGTAAGGAATTCGTGCTCATATTCTTTTACTTTAGCTACCGGAACCAAATCCATGATACCATTAATTGAACCAAATATGATTGCTACCTGCTCACCCACAGAAGTTGGCTGATATTGACCTTGCTTCAGGATTTCCTGGTTACGACGACCACGCTCGATTACAAGCTTGGTAGCGGCGTCAAGGTCAGAACCAAATTTTGCAAATGCTTCTAATTCACGGAACTGTGCCTGATCAAGTTTCAAAGTACCTGCTACTTTTTTCATCGACTTAATCTGAGCATTACCACCCACACGTGATACCGAAATACCTACGTTGATAGCTGGACGAATACCGGCATTGAACAAGTTTGACTCAAGGAATATCTGACCATCGGTAATAGAGATTACGTTGGTAGGGATATAAGCCGACACGTCACCAGCCTGCGTTTCGATGATTGGAAGGGCTGTTAATGAACCGCCACCTTTCACCTTGCCTGCCAAAGAAGGAGGAAGGTCATTCATAGCCTGAGCAATCGCATCTGACTGGTTGATTTTAGCAGCACGCTCCAATAAACGAGAGTGAAGATAGAATACGTCACCAGGATAAGCTTCACGTCCCGGTGGACGACGAAGCAACAAAGAAACCTCACGATAAGCTACGGCTTGTTTTGAAAGGTCATCATAAATTACTAAAGCCGGACGACCAGTATCTCTGAAATACTCACCGATTGCAGCACCAGTAAATGGAGCAAAGAATTGCATCGGAGATGGATCAGAAGCATTGGCAGAAACGATAACTGTGTAATCCATAGCACCATAACGACGCAGGGTTTGCTCAACCTGCTTCACGGTAGAGGCTTTCTGACCACAAGCTACATAGATACAATATACGGGTTCCCCTTTTTCAAAAAATTCTTTTTGGTTGATAATAGTATCAATACAAACAGCAGTTTTACCAGTTTGACGGTCACCAATAACCAACTCACGTTGACCACGACCAATCGGAATCATAGCATCAATAGCTTTGATACCCGTCTGAAGTGGCTCTGTAACTGGCTGACGATAGATTACACCCGGAGCTTTTCTTTCAAGTGGCATCTCGAAAGTTTCGCCCTGAATCGGACCATGTCCGTCAATAGGTTCAGCTAATGTGTTGACTACACGACCCACGATACCATCACCCACTTTTACGGAGGCAATCAGTCCGGTTCTTTTGGCAACTGCACCTTCCTTAATTTCTGAAGACTCACCCAACAATACCGCACCTACGTTGTCTTCTTCAAGGTTAAGAGCCAAGCCTTTAAGGCCATTTTCAAATTCTATAAGTTCTCCTTGTTGTACTTTAGAAAGTCCATAAATACGTGCAACTCCATCACCAATCTGGAGTACCGTACCTACTTCTTCTAGTTCTGCTTCGGTTTTTGCACCGGCCAATTGCTCACGCAAAATCGCCGAAACCTCATCTGGTCTTACTGATGCCATGCTTTTTATTATTCAAATAATTAAATTATGAAGCTAATTTGAAAATCCTCTGTTGTCAGAATTTTCGGGTGCGAAATAACAAAAAAAATTTCATTAATCCGATAAAAAAGCAAAAAAAAGACTAAAATTCTTGTATTATTCTCAGAATGGGCTTGGAATTTTTTGGTATTATAAAATCAGAGATTAGAATTTAGCTTTACCGCTCCATATCACACAGTTTTCAGGATTGTATTTTTCAGGCAAATTTTCAAAAATACCATAAACAGTTGAGCCACTTCCGGTCATCGAAGCATATATTGCCCCAACATTGTATAATTCTTGCTTTACACTGGAAATTTTCGGATGATTTAAAAGTACTTTTTCTTCAAAATCATTCACCAACAGCCCTTTCCACTTCAAAATTGGCATTTTTAAAATTTCTTTTATAGAAATCTCCGACGAATGTGGAATAACTCCTGAGTATGCTTCCGCTGTAGAAATATGGATCTGAGGATTGACCAAAACAAGACTGTAACCTTTTAAGGAAAAGTCTATTTCCTCGAAATCTGTACCTCTTCCGAAGCAGAATTTAGGACGATTTTGAATAAAAAACGGGCAATCACTGCCTAATTGCGAGGCAAAGTGTTCGAGTTGTAAGTCTGAAAGGTTTAGATCAAAAATTTCATTTAACATTTTCAAAGCAAAGGCTCCGTCTGCTGAACCTCCGCCGATTCCGGCACCCATGGGTATAACTTTGTGTAAGTGTATTTTAACGGAATTGTCGGGCAACAAGCCTTCACTTACAAGGATTTGAAACGCTTTAATTATAAGATTGTTGGAAGCATTCCCAGGGATTTCCAAACCAGTGGAACCGAAAGAAAACTCATCTGCTTTTATGATTTCAAGAGCATCGGCCCATTCTACCGGATAGAAAACCGACTCAATATTATGGTATCCATCAGGCCGTTTCCCGATGACATTCAGACCAAGATTTATTTTTGCATTTGGAAAGGTGAGCATTCTTTTACTAAAATTGATTTCAAAATTCCCTAAAGATTTTGCTATTACCAAATGAAATACTAATTTTGCACCTCAATTTTCGGTCTTCGGAGTAAATGGTTCTTTCGAAGGCTTTTTTTCACCAAAATAAATTTGAACCAATGTCTCAAAAAATCAGAATCAAATTGAAGTCGTTTGACCATTCTTTGGTTGACAACTCTTCAGAAAAAATCGTTAAAGCCGTTAAGTCAACAGGAGCAACCGTAAGCGGTCCAATTCCTTTGCCAACACGTGTTGAGAAATTCACAGTATTGCGTTCACCGCACGTATCAAAAAAATCTAGAGAGCAGTTTCAGCTTTGTACTTACAAGAGATTGATCGATATCTTCTCGGCAAGTCCAAAAACTGTTGATGCCTTGATGAAACTTGAATTACCTGCAGGTGTTGACGTTGAAATCAAAGTTTAACAGATTTACTGACCGACATTTCAGATGCCTTTTTTCGGATACCGAAAAAGGGCATTTTTTTTGAAAAAACTGAAACTGCAGATTAGTAAAAGTCCTCAAACTGTGGTTTCATAAATTAAGTAAAATTTATATTTTTGTAAAAAACTAATAATCATGCTTGTTTTATCAGAGAGCAATTCGATAGTAAAAAATTTTATTGGGGAATTGAGAGATGTGGAAATTCAGAAAGACACTATGAGGTTCAGGAAAAACCTTGAACGCATAGGTGAGATTTTTGCTTACGAGATTTCGAAAACCATGACTTTTAGTAATCAAAAAATAACCACTGTTTTAGGCGAAAAAAATACGCAGGTATTGACAGACTTCCCTATAATAGCGACTGTACTTCGTGCTGCAATGCCCCTTCATGTAGGTTTACTCAATTTTTTCGATAAATCTGACAGTGCTTTTATTGGTGCTTATCGAGGAGTTCATGACAAATCAGAGCATTTTAATATCGAAATGGACTATATAAGCAGCCCGGACTTAACTGGCAAAACGTTGATAATTTGCGACCCCATGCTGGCAACAGGAAAATCTTTGGAAAAAGCTTATCATGGCTTATTGAGATTTGGAATACCCGCCAAAACGCATATCGTTTCGGTAATTGCCAGCGATCGTGGTGCCAGATTTGTTAAAGCACGTATGCCTGAATGTAAACTTTGGATTGGAGATGTTGACGATGAACTCAATGAAAAGTCATATATAGTGCCCGGGCTTGGTGATGCAGGCGACCTGGCATTTGGTGTGAAAATATAAACCCTTTTTTTAAAATAAAACCCTAACCATGAAATCGCAAAAGACTGACCTTCAGCATCTTTTCAGTATGCCTGTTATTGTAGCTGCCCTTGGTTACTTTGTTGACATTTATGATTTACAGCTTTTTGGAATCGTAAGAATTCCCAGCCTTGAAAGTTTGGGATTGTCAAAAGCCGAAATTGACTCTGTTGGCTCCTCAATTATTAATACTCAAATGATTGGTCTTTTGATAGGCGGAATCCTTTGGGGAACGCTGGGCGATAAAAGAGGAAGACTTTCCGTGCTTTTTGGCTCAATAATCACTTATTCCCTAGCAAATATTTTTTGCGGACTGATTCCTCAGATTGATTTTGTTGACAAAGTTGAAGCTTACAAATGGCTCCGTTTTTTAGCCGGAATAGGTCTCGCCGGCGAATTAGGTGCCGGTATTACGCTGGTTTCAGAAGTTTTGCCAAAACATTTAAGAGCAAAAGGCACTTCTTTGGTTGCTGGAGTGGGTCTTTTAGGTGCTGTTGTGGCTACTTTCACCGTAAAGCTTTCAGGCGACTGGACTATCGCTTATTTCATTGGCGGGGGAATGGGTTTTTTACTACTCTTACTTAGAGTGGGTGTAATAGAATCGGGAATGTACAAAAACATCAAACATACATCTGATGTCACTAAAGGTAACTTCTTCGCTTTTTTTACCGACTGGGACCGGTTTGTGAAATATCTGAAATGTATCGGCATTGGTTTGCCAACTTGGTTTTGTATTGGAATTTTGATTTATCTGAGCAATCAGTTTGGCGAAGCCTTGGGAATTACAGAAAAAGTAGAACCCGGACTTGCAATAATGTGGGCTTATGTGGGCATATCGGCGGGTGATTTTATCAGCGGCTTCTTAAGCCATTGGCTGGCTTCACGTAAAAAAGCTATTGCATTGATGATGGGCATGTCGTTGCTTGGCGTTTTATTTTTCTTATTTGGTGGCATGAAAACTGCCAACACACTTTACGCAACTGCTGTATGGCTAGGTTTCTGGACAGGTTACTGGGCGATGTTTGTGACGGTAGGTGCTGAGCAGTTTGGCACTAATCTAAGAGCAACAGCCGCCACTACTGTTCCCAATATGGTGAGAGGAGCATTGGCAGGTATGATTGTAATTTTCAATTTTCTAAAACCAAGCCAGGGTGCGATTTGGTCTGCCGCAATTTTAGGAATTGTGATTTACCTCCTTGGCTTTTATTCAACCCTTTCCATTGCCGAAACCCACAATAAAGATTTGGATTATCTGGAACATTAAGATTTAATAAAAAAAACTTATGAAGTCCGTGACAAAGAGTGTTGCGGACTTTTTTTTGCAAAATACCAGGTCAAAATTGTGGCTGAAATTCCATAAACTATCAGTATTATTTTCAAGTTTTCGGATATAATCGGTGACCAATAGGAAAATGCCAATAGCCCGACGATTAAATACAGGCTTTTAATGATTTCGAAAAAAATAGCATTGGGGTTTTTATCCATAAATTCGGTATAACTGTAAACGTGCAGAAAAATAAACGCCCCGAATGTGAGCATTCCTGCCATATCAAGTTTTGAAATATTTAAAAATAATAAAACCAAAAAGCCCAAAGTGGCCACAAACTGTACCCAAACCCAAACCAGGGCATTTTCATTGAGTTGAATATCATATTTTTGAAAATGGTAAGGGTCTGATATCTTTTTGATTGGATATTTTTCATCAAAACCCTCAGGACGCCAGCCCGTAGGCATAAACCAGATTCTGAATTTATCCCAGATTTTTGGTGCTCTCCAGGCATCTTTTATCAAAATCCAAAGATGCAAAAAATTGATTTTTACCGGATTCCAGGTACTTACCGGGCGGGTAATGCCATAAACCGGAGGTACATCTGGCAGTTCTTCCTGAAATGTACCAAAAAGTTTATCCCAAATGATGAATATCTGGCTGTGATTTTTGTCCATATATTCCGGGTTGATCGAATGATGCACCCTGTGATGCGAAGGCGTCACTATGATTTTCTCCAGGATGCCCATTTTTCCAATATAAACCGTGTGATACCAAAACTGGGCAAAAAGATGTAGTGGAGCCACCGTAGCGATCACAATGGGTGGCACGCCAAAAATGGCTGCCGGAATCAGAAAGAAAGTCCAGATATTGACAAAACTAGAGATACTTTGACGTAAAGCACATGCCAGATTGTACTCTTCAGAACTATGATGAATGGCGTGTTTATTCCAAAATAGGTTTACTTCATGCGAAAGCCTGTGTACCCAATACCCCATAAAGTCGAGGGCAATAAATGCAATAACATAGGTAGCGATGGTATTTTCTATCTTGAAAAAAGCAAAATGTGAGGAAAACCAATCATAAGAGATGATGGTAATACTTAAACCAAGGACGTCTTTTAAAACATTGGTATAGCCCGAACTTAGACTCGAAATGGTATCCAGTGCCCGAAAGGGGTCTTTGCGTTTACGGTAGCCGTACCATTTTTCGAATAAAACCAAAAACAAAAAAGCCGGCATGGCTATGAGTAAAATTCGGGCGTAAGTTTCCATTGGTATGCAAGCAGAGTAATTTTATGCAAATATATAAATTTCTGTTATTTATAAATATTCTTATAAATTACTTCATAAAAGAAAGACCGCTCTTTGTGGACTGCACCACGGATTCTACGGATGAGTCACGGATTGGTAATTGACTTTAATTGCTACTTACAAACTTACCAAATTGTGAATACTATTGCCTGTTCCCTACACCCTGTTGCCTTGTATATTCACAATTGCTTTTCAAAGCAAATACTATTTTCGACCCCAATATACTGCCCAAAATTTTCTATGACTTTGTAACCTACTTTATGATAAAATGCAACGGCTGCCTCCTGACGTTTCCCGGTTTCGAGAATAAGCCTTTTTACCCCCAATTCTTTTGCCCATCGCTCAAGTTCGGTAATTAAAAAAGCAGCTATTCCACTACCTCTCTGCTCAGGTACCACATACATACGTTTGAGCTCCCATACGCCATCCTCATATTTCTTTATGGCTCCACAAGCAACAGGCTGCTCACCATTATATATTACCACAACGTGCTGAATATGAGTAATCTTATTGAACTGGTCATAAAACGCATGCTCGTCCCCATCGGTTATGGTCAGATATTCATCCAAAGCTTTTACAAGCAACTGGAAGTCGGTATTAGAGGAGTTGGTTCTGAGGAGGTGCATATGAAATTTAACCTTGAAGATATTCTCGTACTTTCTTTTGGATATGAGCCTTAACACTTTCCCAGGTTTGGCCTTTTAAGCTAACGGGGTTTTCGCTTTCATCGGCATCTGAAAAGTACGTGAGGGCTTGAGGAACCGAAATTAATAAATTTTGAAGACTGTATTTATTTGTATGAAAATCAATGAAATTTTGAACAGAATAATATTTTAACAGCTCCGAAATATCCCAAAAATCTTTCTTTTTCCCACGACCTAAAATGGTCTGAACTTTCATTGCAATTATGTCTTCTTTAGAAAACATTCTAATATTTTGAATAACCGAAGGTGGGTTCAACATTTCAAATGGATGCCTTACCAAATCAATTTTTACATCATTTATAAAACAAAAAATACCAAACTGTGGTGGTTTTTGTTCAATTAAGAAATCACTTTTGAATTTTTTCGTAAGTGCTTCTACTATGATGTTATTTTCAAATTTTGAATTGGAAAACAAGTCTAAATCTACCGAAATTCTATGCCCATATAATAAAGAAAGTGCTGTGCCACCAACTAAAGAAAATTCCTTTAATTCAGGCATCGAAAGTAATTCCTTTAGTAAGGAAAAAGTGTCGGATTCGACTGTCTCAAAGTGTAGCATCTGAAATCAGTTAAGGGTCTATCTATAGCAGCTGCAGCCAAATACATTCTGGTTTCCGGCAAAAACCTGGCATTGAGCAAGGCTTCAGTTACTTTCTCCACGCCATAATATTTGAAGCAATTTCTAATATCTGGCACATCACCACGCTCAAACACACGCTCAATCACAAAATTGGCCTTGGCATCGTAATCGATATTTTCGAATACCACATCCCAGAAAATGCGTTTGTTGAAAATTGGTTTTTCCATAAAGCAAATTTAGGGTTTTTTGGGGGGAAAATGAAAATGTAATTCCCAAAGGAACTTTTTATCTAATGCTATTTGGTTTTGGTTGAATTTTGATAGATTTGTATAGAAATAAATTCAGAGATGACAATTACATCGGCTCAAAATGAAATAATCAAGGAAATTACCCGGATTCAGGATTTAGCGACCTTGGAAACTGTGAGCTAATATTAAGAAACAGAATTGTACATATTTAATTTTCTTTTAATCACAATCTTTTATTTCTGCAATAAATACACTGGAATTGGATGCAACAAAACCAGGTTTCAATTCGATGAAACCTTGAGCATTATAAATTAGATTTGTATTAAAATTGAGACTTACACTTGAATTTATATTCATAGCGGAAATTCCTGTATAACTATCAATATTTCCAGAATGCTCTACTAATGAGGAGCATGGATTTGCTGACGGAATAGAATCAATTAAATATAATTTTATATCATTGGAATCAAATAAACTGGTTGCCACGAAAACTTGATTATTGCTCTTAATTTCTATTTCTCCAATTTCCTCGTAAACATCAGGCTCTCCAAATCTAACTTGCCAATTAATATTTCCAAGATTGTCTATTGAAAATATCCAAGGATTTACTTGAAATGTTTGATTGGATGGATGAGCAATAGCATCTCCTCCATCTCCTTTCAATCCACCCGAAAAAAGAAACCTTTTACTATTAATTGGTCTTATTGCACCACAAAATGCATTTGAATAATTGCTATAACCTGAATAACATCTTTTCTTAATAATATTACCATTATGAGGATTGATTTCTAAAAAGGCCATATTAAAACTATCTTGAAATAAACTTGTGGATTTATAATAAGAGTTACTAAAAAACGAATCTCCTCTTGAAACTTTTGCAAGTGCGATTAAAGATCCTTCCGGATCCATAAAAACATCTGAAATTTCATCATCTGAAGTGCTTCCAAACGTTTTCTGCCATTCAATATTTCCCGAATTGAGGTTTAATTTTGCCAGCCAGCAATCATCATTACTATAATATCCGCTTTTTTCTCCAACGCAAACCAAAAATTCATCCGAGACTTGAACAATTTTATTTATTTCCCACCACCCAGAAAAATAAGGGAAGTTAAAAAAACTACTTGGTTTATTTATAGTGCCATCAGAATTATAAACTCTTATCGAATTTTCATCTTTTCCATGGGTTATTAACCTTCCATCATTTAGAAGAAGTAAATTTTTACCTGCACCATTTTCAAGGGGCTTGGAATTTACAATCTCTCCAGATAAATTCAATGTCACCAAATGCCAACTAGGGAACAAATCATCCTGAGTAAATCTAATCGTTGTAAAAATATATTCATTGGAATTCCTCTCTATAATATTAGAAATCATATCCCCTCCTCCTGGATAAAAATGTTTTTGCCAAAGTATTACTCCTTCAGGTGAAATTTTTATTATAACACCATAAAATTCATATGACTCGACTATTTGAGTATCAAAATTTCCTGAAGTTGAATTAGTATAAAAAGATATCAACAAGTTTCCATCCGAAGTGTTACAAATACTTCTTAAATATTCCTCTTTATTTCCATGAATTAAGCTAAGAAATTTTATGTTTCCATTATTTTGAGCAAAAGAACTACAAAAGAAAGTAACATTAAGAACTAATGACGTAATTGAAACCAACCAAAATTTAAAAATTCTCATAATTTTCAGAATATTAAAAAACCTTCACCCCCATATTCCAAAAGATAAAGCCATAGATATCGGCCATGGTTTCGAGGTTTTTCCTGGTGTTGGAAGCACCGTGGCCTGAGTTGGTGTCTATGCGTATCAACAAAGGATTTTTGGTGCTTTCGGCGGCTTTAGCTTGCAGCTCGGCGGTATATTTAAACGAATGGGCCGGCACCACGCGGTCGTCGTGGTCGGCAGTAGTTACCAGAGTAGCCGGGTAGTTTAGGCCTGATTTGATATTATGCAAAGGCGAATAACCATATAAAACTTTGAATTCCTCGGCATTGTCGGCAGAACCATAGTCGGCTATCCAGTTCCAGCCAATGGTGAATTTGTGGAATCGCAGCATGTCCATCACGCCCACTTGTGGAATTGCCACTTTGGCTAAATCGGGTCTTTGATTGATCACCGCACCTACTAAAAGCCCGCCATTAGAGCCTCCACGAAGAGCCAAATGCTCAGAATCACAATATTTATTGACAATCAGATATTCTCCGGCAGCGATGAAGTCGTCAAATACATTCTGCTTTTTGAGTTTCATGCCTTGTTCATGCCATTTTTCGCCATATTCAGAGCCTCCACGTAGGTTGGCTTGTGCATATACACCGCCGTATTCAAGAAATGGAATCAAAAGTGGGCTAAAAGCAGGGTTAAGGCTCACATTGAATCCACCATAGCCATAAAGCAAGGTTGGATTTTGTGAATTGAGCTTTAAACCTTTTTTGTAAGTGATAAACATGGGCACTTTTGTACCGTCTTTAGAAGTGTAAAACACCTGTTTAGTTTCAAAATCATCGGCTTTGAAATCTACCTCAGGAATACGGAAAACGGTGCTTTTTTTAGTGGCAATGTCATATCTGTAAATAGTAGGAGGAAAAGTGAAGGAGGTGAAGGAGTAGAAAACAAACTTATCATCCTTTTCTCCGCCAAAACCACCGGCGGTTCCTACTGCGGGCAGTTTTACTTCATTTTCAAGCTTTCCATTCAGATTATACACATATATTCTTGTAGTCACATCTTTTAAATAATTAAGGAAAAGTTTGCCTCCGGCGGTACCGGCACCTTGCAAAGGCTCAGGTTTTTCGGCAATAAAATCAGAGAATTTCCCGGTTTTAGGATCAAAAAGTAGTAATTTTTCATTGGGGGCCTGGTCGTTGGTCTGGATAATAAATTTTCCATTTACATTTTCAATAAACGAGTAAGAAGAGTTTGTGATCTCTTTCACCACAGGAGAAAAGTCTTTTTGGCCTTTCATTTTATAGAAAAGAGCATTCCCATCAAGCCCTTTTCCCCTATCACTCACATATAAAAACGCAAACTGCTCATCTTCCGAAGTGCTCAATGTATGAAAACGCTGTCCGTTGGCCGAGTCCTGATACACCAATTCATCCTTTCCCTGAGATGTACCAACTGAATGAAACCACACCTGATGGTCCTCATTTTTGGCTGCTAATGCACTGCCTTCTGGCTTAGGATAGCGGCTGTAATAAAATCCATTGCCTTGCCAGGCCAGGCCCGATATCTTCACCCACTCGAGTTTATCATCAAGGGTTTTCAGTGTTTTCAAATCCATGATAAAAACTTCCATCCAGTCGGAGCCTCCTTTTGAAAGGGCATAAGCTGCGTATTTTCCATCTTTAGAAATATTGAATTGCATCAACCTCGTAGTGCCGTCGGGAGAAAGTTTGTTTGGGTCCATCACCACTTCTGGAGCTCCGTTGAGGCCTTTTTGACGGTATAATACCGATTGATTTTGCAGTCCATCATTTTTGTAAAAATAAAACCATTCGTGTTTTTTTGATGGGGCTGAATATTTGGGATAATTAAAAACCTTTTCAAGCCTGTCCTGAATCTGTTTGCGGTAAGGAATTTTTGACAGATAATCAAATGTTACCTCATTTTGTGCTTTCACCCATGCAGCCGTTTCGACAGACTTGTCATCTTCCAGCCAGCGATAAGGGTCTTTTACCTCAATGCCATGATAGTTGTCGGTTTGATCAGTTTTTTTTGTTTCAGGATATTTGATTTGAGCCATTGATAAAAGGGGTATTATTGAAAATGCTATCAGTTTGATTGAAGTTTTCATAATTTGTTTTTTTTGTAAAATTAAATTTTTAAATCTTTTCTTCACCCTGAAATAACCCAAAATTTCAGTTAATCCATTTAAATCCTTAAAATAAAATTTTTGATAACCTAACCATCATCATAGCAATTCTAATTTTGAAAATCTACATTGGGTCAAAATTTTAATTTACCTATGAAAAATATATTTTATTTGATAGCTGTACTACTTTTTACGGCAAAACCAGATTCTTATTCCCAGACCATCAGTGACTTAAACAAATATATCAAAGAGGTTCAACTCGAAAAAGAGATATTTGGTCAGGAAATTGTGGCATCAGGCAAGGGAAGTACCGAAGGGGTTTTTAGATTAACTTATACCGATTCCAAAGGAAAAAGCACCGAAGAAGAATTTGTCTTTGACTTGATTTTTTTCAGCCCTGTGCTGGTACAAAGGGAAGCTTCCAAAAAAATCATCACTGTGGAGGTGGCTACCGCAGAGGGTTTTGATGCAATAAAATACACCAAAGCCGAAAAATTTGAAAAATATGTTAACAAAATGGTCTTCAGATTTGATGATGTGACCAATGCCAAGGAGTTTGAAAAAGGCATAAAAGCGGCGATTTCGGTCGCAAAAAGCAAGTTTGAATCCGGCATAAAGCTTACAGATTCTTTCACTGAACTCCAGAAAATGGTGGAAGGTACTATTGCCAGTTTTGAGGAACAAGGAATAGAAGTTACGCAAAGCACTCAAAGGGCCGGCAGTCTGAAAGATCGGGTAAAAGTGGACACCAAATTTGCCGCCAATAAAAAAGAATCAGACATGAGCTATGATTTTTCCTGGGGGGACCTCAATGACAAAAGTATTGAAACCAAAGCACAGGGAAGCATTTTTGAAGTAGAGATTCAAACCAACGACAAAGACGATTTTATTAGAATAACTGATAATCTGAAAAATAAAGTAGAATATGGCAACAGCCTGAAATTCTATGTTGCTAAACCAAAAGAAACGAAGATTTTGGCGATGGCTTTGAAGAAGTTTTTACCAATGGCAAGAAAAGAACTTCAAAACAGACTAAAAATAAGTGGGTCACCGGGTTTGGATGCCTTGTCAAAAATCTCGGCTATTGAGTTAGGGGAAGATAAAATCGAGCAAAAAATTGATAAAAACTGTATGTGTGAATACAGCAGGGAAACTGAGGTAAAAGGCAAGTCTAAAGAAGAAAAATATAGTTTTAACTTCGGAGATTTAACCGATTTTAAATTGAAAATAGACAAAAACTATCCGGTCATTTCGGCAAAAACTATTGATGGTCAAAAGTTTATTTCCCTGGAAAAAAGTGATGGCAAAAAATCTTTTGAAAAAGAAATTGATTTTTTTATTCCTGATCTCGAATCGGCCAGAACTCTTATCAGCAGTTTGCCGGAAATTGCCAAAAAATGTCAACAAGGTATAAAGCCAGAAAACTTTGCATGGCTTGTGAAAACGCTGGGAAATGAGGAATTGGGCGGAATTACCCAGGAACTTAGTGCAAATGAAAATAAGTGGAAATTAGTAACTACCACGGCTTCAGGCAAAAAAACCATAGAAAAAACCTTTGAATTTAATATCAAAGATATTGATGCATCTAAAAATAGCTTTGACGTCGAGGGTCAAAATATGGCAATTTCTATCCTGACAAAAGGAAAAGAAAAAGTTATCAAAGTTACTGAAAATGGTAAATCCAGTTTTGTGTCAGAACTCCTGATGGTGGTAGCCAGTGCTGAGGAAGCCAAAAAAGTAAATGCTACCCTGGCAGCATTGTCAAAAGACAAATAAAGAAATGCCTGGATTAAAGACCAAAAAACCTTCTTTGCAAATTTGTAGATTCACGAGGTACCACTTCGGGCTCAAGTAAAATGGTTGCATCACTGATCTCAAAGCCAAGATGCACCTGCTCAATGAGCATATTTACCGCTCTTTTCCCTAGTTCGGTAGCTGGAATGCTCACCGAACTTAGAGTAGGAGTTAATGCACTCGAGATTGGCTTGTCATAGTATCCTATTATACCGATGTCCTTTGGAATATTATATCCCTGGTCTCTCACAGCTTTAAGTATACCGGCAGCCGCAGAGTCACTCGAAGCAATAAAGGCATCGGGGCGGTCATTGGAATTAAGGATTTCTATGGCTTTTTCGTAGGCCGACTCCAGATCAAAATCTCCGAAAACGAAGTTACGGGAGTAGTCATCCTTCCGGTTGGATTCCATCGCTTCCAAAACGCCTTGCTCGAGACTACTATCTTTATTGTAATTGGTTTCAGTGCCTACAAAGTATATTCTTTTATAGCCTTTTTCCAAAAGGTGCTCCACTACTTTTTTCCCAGCTAATTTATGGTTTATCAAAAAAGATGCTCCAGGCACTTTATGGCTTTTCCTATCAAGGAAAATCAGCGGTTTGTTGAGTTTTACGATATGTTTAAAATGCTCCTCGTTGGTGCTTTCCTGAGTTTTACACACTAAAAAACCATCTACTTTATGATTTATCAGTCGGTTGACAAGTGTCAGCTCTCTGCCGTAAGATTCATTACTTATGGCATAAACTACCGAAAAACCGGCCAAAAGAGCATTTTCTTCAATCCCTTTTATTACCTGTTGAAAAAAGAAATTAAGCTCAGGTACGATTACAGCAATCAAAAATGCCTGATCCACTGCCCCTGCGTTGGCCACTGATGGCAGTTTGTAATTGAGATTTTTTGAAAATTCCAAAACCGCCTCACGGGTTTCGGTATTGATTTCGGGCATGCCCCTGAGAGCTCGGGAAACAGTAGAAATCGACAAACCCAGTTTGTCGGCAATGATTTTTAAAGTGGCGGCCTTGGGCTTCATAATGGGTGTAAAAATTTTAATAATCCTTGTGTATATTTACCTATACATGAATAGGTTACGATGAATAAAGGTAAATGGTTGAATTTAAAAATCAAAAATTTCTTGCCGGAAAATTCCAACAAAAAAATGGCGATCTTTTCAGACCGCCATTCAGAATTATTTCAGGAATATCAATATCCCCATTTTTTCATTATCTCGAGATCCTCTCTAATTGAATCAATCGGAGTTTTAGATTGGTAAGATTCCTGTTCAATGATAAACTGGGTGGTTCCTCCTTTCTTTTTACCATAATCAATTACCTCTTTCACTCCTATCACTCCAACTCCCAGGATAGTGCTTTCATAAGTATTTCCATCAGGATTGGCTTTGATTTCGTCTTTAACATGCATCAGTTCAAAACGTCCGGGATACTGTTTCAACAAATCCATGGCACGACCCCCTCCACCATACATGTTGCCTATGTCGAGCTGCTGTGCTACCAGGTTAGGGTCAGTGTTTTGCAGCATTATGTCATATACCTTTATAGAAGAGAGTTTAAGACTAAACTCAAAATCATGATTATGGTACCCAAACTTCATTCCGCTGGCTTTACACAGCTCACCATTTTTATTGAAAACCTCCATGAAGCGTTTCAGCTGATCAAAGTCTTTCCGATAAGCAATATCTAACCACGGGCTGATAACATATTTTTGTCCGCAAATGGCAGCATCTTCTACCAGTTTTTTCCAGGTATCAGTAAAATCATTTTTAGACTCATCCCAATGTGGTTTGCCAAAAACGGTATGACCCGATGGCATTTTTAACCCCAAATCATCCAACACTTTCCTGAATTCCTTTGCCGTCCAACCATAAAATTTCTGATTGACGTAATTGGCATGTTCTACGTTTTTATACCCCATTTCGGCCACTTTTTTGAGCGTTCCGAGGGGGTCTTTGCTCATGTCATCTCTGACAGAATATAATTGAACTCCCAGCGAATGTTTTGCTTTTTTTGCAGCAAAAACATCAGTAGTAAGCAGGCTGCTTCCGGCTAATGCGAAAGCACTTTTTGCAATAAAATCTCTTCTTTTCATTAATTATAAGGTTGAAATGTCCTTTTTTTGTATAAAGATATATTTATTTGAAATATTAAACATTTAAAACCGCCAATTTTTAAATTTTTTTAGAAATAAAATTTTTGTTTAAAAAAATGAACAAACTAAAAGTTATTGCTTTTGATGCCGATGATACCCTTTGGGTCAATGAGCCATATTTTCGTGAAGTAGAAGACCGTTTTTGTGCCCTTGTGGAAGACTACCTGCCCATGCATTCGTCGGCCAAGGAGCTTTTTAAGATAGAAATGCAAAATCTGGAGCTGTATGGCTATGGCATCAAGGCTTTTATGCTGAGTATGATTGAGACCATTTCGGTCATAACGGAATCAAAAGGAAGCCTGAAACTGGTAGAAGAAACCATCAAACTGGGTAAAGAAATGCTGGAAAAGCCCATTGAATTGCTGGAAGGTGTGGAAGATACATTAAAAGCCCTAAAAGGCAAATATCGGCTGGTGGTGGCTACCAAAGGTGACTTGCTGGATCAGGAACGAAAACTAAGGAAGTCGGGGCTGGAAGAATATTTTCACCATATCGAAATTATGTCGGAAAAACGCACTGCTGACTATCAAAAACTGATAAAACATCTCGATATAAAACCAAGTGAGTTCATGATGATCGGGAATTCTGTAAAATCAGACATTCTGCCGGTGCTGGAGCTCGGTGGCTGGGGTGTGCACGTGCCTTACCATACCACCTGGGCACACGAGCTGGTGGATGTGGAGATTGAAAATGAGCAATTTAAGCAAGTTGAAAAACTCGATGAAGTTTTAGTTTTTTTATGAAAAATAAACTTGATATTGCCACCTGGCCGCGAAAAGATCATTTTGAATTCTTTTCAAAATTTGAAGAGCCATTTTTTGGAATTACTGCTGAAGTAGATTGTACTTTTGCCTACAAAAAAGCCAAAGAAACGGGAGAATCCTTTTTTTTATATTATTTGTATGCTTCTTTAAAAGCGGCGAACAGCATCGAAAATTTTAGGCTGAGAATCGAAAACGGAGAGGTTTACTTGTATGATGCCATTCATGCATCGCCTACCATCAATCGTCCTGATGGCACCTTTGGATTTGCCTATTTTGATTATAATTCTGACTATCAAATCTTTAAAACCGAAGCTCAAAAAGAGATTGAAAGAGTTCAAAACGCTACCGGACTGGTTCCTGCAGGAGCCGGACAAAATGTGATTCATTACAGCAGTCTGCCCTGGATCAAATTCACTTCTGTTTCTCATGCCCGGGCGTTTTCTTTCCCCGACAGTTGCCCCAAAATTACCTTTGGAAAGACTTTTGAAAAAGAAAACAAACTGCTTATGCCGGTTGCGGTACATGTCAATCATGCTTTGGTGGATGGTATTCATGTTGGAAAGTTTCTTGAGGAATTTCAAGATAATCTGAATTTGGATTTTATCCAAAAATGAAAAGGTGTTCAACATTTCATTTTTATGCCGGGTTTAGGGTTAAATTGCCATAAAAAAGATATCAATTATTGCTTCGCCAAATATTATGATTTCACATCAAAAACAGAATTTTACTCAGCAAGCTTACTTTAAGTCCACAATTATTCTCCTGAGTATTTTGGTCTACTATTTTTATTCTTTTGGTAGATATGATTTGCCTACTACTGATGAAGATGTTTTTCTGAATGACGGCATAAATCTCTCACTCCCTATGGCAAATATGGGGAATCTGCTGTATCTGTCCTGGATAAAAATCTTGTCTTTTTTTATTTCTGATCCATTAAAACTCATTTTTACAAATTTCTTTTTGCTGTCAACAGGTGTTTTTGTTTTGTTAATATTTTTCCTCAATACATATATAAAAAACTTTTACACCTCCTTCTTTATCAGCCTTTTATTCCTTTTTTCAGGATTCCAAATTTCTATTTTTCCAAAAATCACTTTTCTTAATCTGGTAATAATTCTCTCCACAATCATTTTAATTGACCCAAAAAGGAAAAAAAGTATAAATCTGGCTTTGCTCGCTCTTGGTTTTTTATTGAATATTTATGTAAGTCGCCCTGAATACCTCTGGATTTTCCCTTTTGTATTTTTGGCATTGATATTTTTTGCAAAAAAAGAAAATAAACTCAGCATTGTTTTTTATCTGTCGGGCTTGCTAATCTTATTATACATCGTTGGAGGTGGCATTTATCCCAAAGGCATGCTTAAGGCCAATTTTATCATGCATTTTTTTGATAATTATGAAGCCTGGACCGGAAAACATCTTGACCTGAACGATGAATTTATACAATTTGAAAAGCTATTTGGAAAGGTTAATTATGAGATTCAACTTATTACCTCAAATCCGGTAATGTTTCTGAAACATGTTTTAAGTAATATTACAGGACTTGCCAAAGAAATACTTATTTTCCTGAAATCCATTTTTTATGATGTTTTCGTTTCAATTTTTAAAAGCAAAACCAAGTATTTTGTTGCGGCACTTGTCTTTTATTTTCTGTTAGCAATTGATTTTAAGGCTTCTTCAAAAAAAATAAGAATACCAAAACCAGATACTTACCTGGTTTTAATATTTCTGCCTGCATTGCTTTTGATTCTGGTTGTATTTCCACGTCAGCATTTTGTGTTGCTTTTAATGCCTCTGATTTTGTTGGCAACAGGCTTTTTTACTGAGTTTTTGGTTTGGAGAAAGCAGCTGAAACTTACCCGACATCTGGTTTCAGGAACTCTTTTGCTAGGTCTGGCAATGGGATTTCCTTTCAAATCTCAACATCCCAACAATGTGGATTTTTACAAAAAAATGAAAGAATTGGGTGAAAGAAATTCCTTGGTATTGCTCTCCCACGATGATTTCGGCTTTAATTTTTACAAAACCAATTTCAATAGGTTCAATTGGATTCCTGAAAAAGACAATATAGATACATTAACCAAAAAACACGATGCTGACATCATTTGTCTTTTCAGATTAGATATGGAAAACCCATCTTCCAGAGAATTTCTTAAACAAAATCATGACGGCTATGTGCGGGTATCACAATTTGATACACTGCAAAGGTACATTTGGGTTAAACCCGGGCTCGAGACGGCTTTCAAATAACAGAGAAAATTTTTACCGGTTTACCCTTAAAGTCAAAACTTTGATTTAAGGTCTTACCTATTAACTCTTTTCCTATCGGTGAATTGGGAGAAATTAGCATTATTGACTCACCTTCAAATGTTATTTTTCCCAGACTAACCCCAATTAGAAATTTCCCCATACTGGTTTCAGTCAAAGCACCCAGCCTCACCTCATCAAAATTTTGAAAGAAATTTACCGTATTGAGAATCTCCATTTCTCGTTTATGCTCACCGAGTTGCACTTCCAGCATTTCACGCTCATTTTGAGCCATTACCCGCCCAACTTCATACTTATCGCCCATTGAGCTTTTTGTTTCTTCATTGACAGAAGCCTGAACATTCTCAATGGCTTTTTCTATTTCGGCTATTTTATTTTCGAGGATATCCACCACGGCAGATACCAGATTTTTCTTGTTCATTTCTTTTAATGCGTTGGTTTATCAGGAGCCGGGGCTGAAGCATGATAACCCATTTCCACAATCATTTTAGCGTATTTATCGAGCAATTCCAATATTCTTTTTCTTTCTGAAGATTTTACTATTAATCCCACATGATATTCTTCATTCATGACCCAAACCACCTCAGGATCATTAAAAGGACTCATATCAGGCCATTGCTGTGAGGATAAACTGATGATAATTCCCGAATAGGATTTTTCAACTTTGGGTAAAATATATTTTTTCTTTTCAGCTACAGCCGTTTCAATTTTTGCCCATTCCTTCCAGAGATTTATGCCTGAAGACGTCTCCACCATCTCCGCCAAATGAGCTCCTCCAACACGTGAGGCGGTTTCCAGAAAATAATAATTGCCATCAGCGTGGCACTTTATAACCTCTGTATGAGCAGCACTAAATCGCATCCCGAAGGCATTCATTACCTGATGATTAATCAATGAAAGGGCTTCATCATCAATTGAGCCATGCTCTACGGTTACCGATCTGAAAATACCTCCACCATGGGCTACATCAAAGGGTGGGCTCAGATACTGGCTACACCTCTCAAATACAATTTTACTGTCAATAATCAGTGAATCAATGTGATAAACATCTCCGGGCTTAAAACACTCAATCAAAAACTGGTGTCTGTCATCACCCAGTGAATGGATATGAGACCACGCTTCATCTTTTGAATATACCTTTTTTATTCCGGCTGCCGAAGCTTCTGAACGTGGTTTTACCAGCCATGGCCCCTGGGTGTTTTCCAAAAATTCTGTAATATCAATATCTGTAAAAAGTGGACTAAAATCAGGAACCGGTATTCCGAAATCTTCAGCCTGCACTCGCATCGCTAGCTTGTCGCGAAAATATCTTGCGGTAGTTTGACCCATTCCCGGAATCCTGAAATGTTCTCTGACCAGAGCGGCTTTTTCTACATCAAAGTCATCCAGAGCCACTACCAGATCAATTTTGTTTTTTTGCATCAAAAAAGATGTCCCCTGAATGATGGTTTTGTAGGTTTCAAAAGTATTTTCATTGTTTTCCAGGTAAAAAAACTCATCAATACTTTCTCTGGGCCATGGTTTATGTTCTAAATCTTTGTGAGTAAGCAAAAAGACTTTATTTCCCTCAGCTTTGGCTGCTTTGAGAAACTCAGAGCCTTTAAAATAGGTACAAATACAAAGAATGGTCATAAGCCCGATTTTTTTGTATAAATATAAAAAAACGGGTCAAAATTTCAAAATTGGCTATAATGATTTTGTAGATTCTGAAACTTAAATAAATATTTTAAATAGTTATTGATTTTTGCAAGGCCCAACAAAAACTTTAAATTTATTTCCTTGATTTGCTGAGACAGAAAAACCTGGAGTTAAAATCACTGAGTTTCCAGCAGAATATTCAATATTTGATTGACCTAATATCTTTCCGCTGGCATTTAAATTTTGAGCCCAAAAATTTTGATTAACTCCAACTTCAAAGTTTTGAGTCAAATTTAAAATATTTGGTAAAATGTCTACCTCAAACAAATCGGATTGATCTGAAATATTTTGACAAAATCCTTCTTTTTCACAAGTTGCCCAATAAGATATTTTAGAAGTGGGGCTAACATTTATTGATTGTCCAGTTTCCCCTGTTAACCAATGTATTATCCCATCTGAGCATTGGTTTCCCGTAAGAGTCAATGTTTCCCCGCCACATAAGGTAATTGGACTTACTTTTCCGACACCATTAATTGTGGCTGTAATTGCCGGCTTGGCTGGTTTCGTTGGAGTAATAGTTAATGTTACCGGGATACGGTCGCTGTTACATTTACTTGTGGACTGAACCTGGGCATAATATGTATAGGTACCCGGCTCAGTCTTTCTGGGGTAAAATTCATTTCCAGTATATAGTTTACCAGAATTACCTGTATTAGATGGCCACCAGGTGATTTCCTGAGGTCCGCCACCGGTTTCGAAATATATCGAAAAACCTGAAACACATAAAGGATCACCTCCAGCCAAATCAACAGGTAATAATCTCCATTGACCGTAAGATGATTTATTGTAATAGTTTGAAAGAGGCTGATAAGGCTTAAAAATACCGGAGGTCGGCGAATACCCTGGAACAATAGTACTGCCATCATCTGCAAAATAAGTGGTAACTACGCCACCATAATCACCACCATACAAACCACCCTGTACTATAGTTGTTGTGGTTCCATCTGGAGAAATTAACTGAAATTGAGTTTCATTATTATATGGCCACCCTCCAGGATTAGGTGTGCCACAAGAACTATATCCGTATCCATCTTTTTTTTCCCAAATGATTTTGACTTTCATGTAGGTAATGTTTCCACTTAAGGTTGATGTTATAGTTGGATCATTTCCAGATTTATATCCTCCATCGTATCCAATCTGAGGACCAGAATAATTAAACTCTCCAGATTCATTGTTATTCACATTTGGGTTTGTGACACTTAATCCATTTCCTATTACAAGTGAATCGCCGGTGCAAATAGTCTTGTTAACGGGGTTGGTAGGTTGTAATAGTTGCTCTGAAAAAATGTTTAAAGTGGTAAATCCAGAAATAAAATTACAATTATTTACATTAGCTTTTATATGATATGTTCCCATTTGACTTGCCAAAAAAGTATTGGAATTAGAATTAGGAATTTCTACATCATTTTTAAACCACTTGTAGGTAGCGTTTTGAATAGTACTAGAACTTATGGCTAATGTAGAACCAGTACAAAGATTAAAATTGCCAACTGGATTAATGACAAGATTTTCTAAGATTTGATTTACTCTAATAGAGTCAGATTGAACACTACAATTATCAGTAAACATTCTTACTGTATAAGAACCTGCTGAAGATGCAAAATAAAAATTAGTATTACTCCCAATTGATTGTCCATTTTTTTTCCATTCAAAATTAAAACCATTTGAAAATCCTTCAACCGATAAGTTAACTCCTGTATTCGGACAAAGCAAAAGAGAACCTGAGGTCGAAACATTTAAAAAGTTTGGCATTACAGAAACAACCTTAACACCAGAGCTTATTAAACAGGTACTTTTTCTAATTTCTACATAATAATAACCTGAAGCCCCAATTTCAATTGAGTCTGCATTTGATCCTATAAGATTATCATTTTCTTTCCATTGGTAACTTGCACCTGCTATTTGATCAGTCCTCAAAACAACTTTTTGACCAGGACATAAAACTATTGACCCTGAAGGGTTAATATTTGCCGAGACTAATACCGCTTCTATTTGAATTGCATTTGAAAATTTACTACATGCTCCACCAGAAAGAGACACTTTATAGCTCCCCGCATTCGATGCAAAATAATTGCTATTGGTAGCATGTTCAATAATCTGATTATTGAAATACCATTGGTAAGATACACCCGTGAGCACTGGGGCTTTTAATTCTTTGTAGTTCCCGACCCCACATATTATTGGTGAACCTGCTGTGGAAATATTAATATTATTAGGAATTACACTTACTACTACCGGAACAGATTCTTTGGTTCCACAACCACCCGTTGTAACTTCAATTTTGTAGCTACCATTTTGGTTAACAACCAATTGACTGGAACTATTCCCAATATAATTTCCATTTCTTTTCCATTGATAAAAAGCTCCTGGAATCTCATTTACCCTGAGGGTGTCACTTAAACCCTCGCAAAAAATTATTGGCCCCGTCTTATTTATTGAATATTCTACACCATTTACAACGATTTCATTTGAAAAAACCGGAGTACAATCAGAACCTTCTATTTTTAATTTATAGGTTCCAACGGCACTTACAGTTAAATTCCGGTTATTTTGTCCTGCAATAATCTGATTATTTTTAAACCATGTATAAGTTAATCCAGGATAATCAGGAGCAGAAAATATCAAAGAATCACCACATAGTGTAGCTGGAGTCCTATTTGAGCTGATATTTAGCTCGATTGGAACAACTGTTACATTTACAGTATTGGAAGCATTAATACACATCTCCTTACTTATCACAACCTTGTAACTACCTGTATTTGATACAGTGAGGGTATTGCCATTGTTTTCAGAAATTGGTTGTGATCCATTAAACCATTGATAATTTGCATCAGCAATAAAATTGGCAGTTAACAATTGTCCTTCCCCCTGACATATTACTATTGGAGATTCTGCCGGGGTAATATTAACTGAAAAATCTGAACAATGAAGGGCATTATAAACATTTATCCTCCCGGAACCTAACAACCCGGTGTAAGACGGATTTATGGAATTTATATTGTCACATGAACTTTTTACAAGATTAATTAACTCCGTTTGGGAAAGGTTTGGAAAATTACTCCAAATAAATGCCATTGAACCCGCAGCCAGAGGTGAAGCCATAGAGGTTCCACTATAGGTATCATATAAATTAAAAGGTACTGTACTGTAAATATTGCTTCCGGGAGCACATAAGTCAACCCAGGTTCCATAATTTGAGAAGTAGCTAATATTGTCCGTTTCATTGGTGCTAACCACTGCAATAACATTGTCATAGGCTGCAGGATACATTGGGGTACTTGTAGAGCTATTGCCTGCTGCAGCAACCAATATTGCACCATTATTATAAGCATCATTTATTACCTGCTGGTCAGTCGTTGAATAAGCACCCCCTCCCCATGACATATTAATCAATTTAGCACCATGTGAACCCGCCCACGCAATCCCTTCGTAACCATGGGTTATATATCCTGGGTAGTTTGAAGTCCTTACAGGCATTATCTTAACCTTGTTAAAACCAACTGAGGATACACCAACAGCATTGTCAGTTACAGCACCGGCAATACCAGCAACATGGGTTCCGTGTGAGTATGAAGTACTTGGAGGTCTTGGATCATTGTCATTGTCAACAACATCCCAACCAGCAATACAGTTTGCAGCCAAATCAGGATGGTCGGTTTGAACAGCGTCATCCACCACAGCAACGGTTATTTCCGCATTTCCTCTTGAAATATCCCAGGCTTCATAAGCTTTAATTTTATTCAAATGATATAAACTCGAAATACTTGGATCATTTGGAGTATAGATAACTTTATTTAAAGGAACACGTTCAATGTATTCAATATTATTTTCAGCTTTAATGTTGGCCATGAATTTTTCGGAATTCTCCTCATCAGAAATTTTAACCCTGAAAATCTTCTTTAAATTTTCATTTTTTGAGAAATAATACGGTTGCCTTACATTCAAAATATTAAATTTTGAGTATTGACTTAAAAATGGGATTTCATTTTTAACATCAACAGAGGAAGTGGTTTTACTGCTTGAGAAGTTTGAAATTTCTTTCAGTTTTATATAGAATTCTCCATCAAAATAAACCTGATTTTTTTGTTGGGCATTTACGTGGTTGATACTAAAAAAAATAAATAAAAGCAGGGATAGTGATTTTTTCATTTTGTGAAAATATTAAATTATAATTTCAAAAATAATCACTTTTTTCCACAAAAATTAATGAAAACAAAAAAAGGTCACCGATTCCGATGACCTTAAATAAAAACAATCAAATCAATATCATTTACTTCCAGCTGCACTTTTTGGAATCACATTTCCTTTGATAGTTAATATCACTGTACCATTTTCGGCATTACTAACTACGGTGATAGTTTTTGTGAAAGCATTAGGGCGGCCTGAAGTATTATATCCTACTTTAATTACACTTTTAGCACCTGGCATGATGGGTTCTTTTGACCACTCAGGAGTAGTACAACCACATGACGCCTGAGCATTAGTGATGATAACAGGGGCAGTTCCTGTGTTAGTAACCTCAAAAGAATATGTTGCCAAAGGACCTTCTGCGATTTTTCCAAAATCATGAGTCTCTTTGTTAAACTTCAAAACTCCCTGAGCATGAGATGCGGCTGCAAATAAAAGCACACTTACAAGCGTAAAAAATAATTTTTTCATTCTCTTAAATATTAACTGTTATAAATAATTCTGATACAAACCTCTATGCAAAGTAAATACCAAGGTTTTAAAAACCAAAATTTTTTAACAATGCATTAACAATACATCTGTATAAATATTATCGGCTTGGTTTTTAAAAAATATCATTTAATTTTACACTATTAATTCTGGATTTTGCAAAAAAACAGTTCAAAATCAGGAATTCTAAACCGGAATTTGCTTATGAATGACCTTTTGAATGGTTATTTTACGATAAAAGACATAATTCTTTCTAAAAAAGAAATTCTTGATGATTTCAAATTGGCTTGTGAAAGCCGTGCAGTAAGCTTATTAGGCAGAAAAGATGTATTTATGGGTAGGGCAAAATTTGGAATTTTCGGTGACGGGAAAGAATTAGCTCAAATTGCTCTTTCTAAAGTTTTCAGAAAAGGAGATTTTCGCTCCGGATATTATCGCGACCAAACGCTCGTTGCGGCTACAGAGGGCCTTACCTGGCAACAATTTTTTGCTCAGCTTTACGCCCATGCCGACCCCCAACACGATGTTTTTTCCGGTGGACGATCAATGAATTCCCATTACGGCAATCATTGGGTCGATGAAAAAGGCCACTGGCTCAATCAAACCGAAATGTATAATGGTGTGGTGGATGTCTCCTCTACCGCCGGTCAAATGCCCAGAAGCGTAGGTTTGGCATTTGCTTCCAAGCTTTATCGGGAGAATTCAGCTTTGAAAAATCAAAAAAACTTTTCAAACCACGGAAATGAGGTTTGTTTTGCCACTATCGGTGACGCTTCCACTTCACAAGGAATGTTTTTTGAGACCATCAACGCAGCCGGTGTTTTACAGATCCCCTTGGTGGTATCGGTATGGGATGATGGATACGGGATATCGGTACCTATAGAATACCAAACCACCAAAGGCAGTATATCGGAAGCCCTGAAAGGTTTTGAAAGGGGGGAAAAAGAAGGCATTGAGATTATTAAAGTAAAAGGATGGGACTACCCGGGTCTTGTAGAAGCCTATCAAAAAGCCGCCAGGATTGCCCGTGATGAACATGTACCGGTACTCGTACATGTATATGAGGTTACCCAGCCTCAAGGGCACTCGGCCTCAGGTTCGCACGAAAGGTACAAATCAAGGGAAAGACTGGAATGGGAACATCAATTTGATTGTAATCTGAAATTTAAGGAATGGATACTACAAAACGGAGTCTGTGAGGAAGCGGAACTTACGCTGATTGAGGCTGAAGCTGAAGAGACAGGCAAAAATGCCAGAAAAAAAGCCTGGGAGGCAGCAAGAGAGGCCATAAATAAGGAAAACAAAACGGTTATAAACCTTTTGAAGGATATTTCGGAAAATCAGAAAGACAATGCAGACATCAGGAATATCTTAAAGTCTTTAGAAAACAATAATAATCTTCAGAAAAAAGACGGCATTAAAGCTCTGAAGAAAGCGGCTCGTCACATCAAAATTGAGAAATTAAGCAAAGAAATAGGAAAATTGCTTGTTTCACTGGAGTCAAAAAATGCTGAGCGATACAACACCCATCTTTACAGCGAGTATCCTACCTCGCCATTGAAAGTTGCTCCAGTCAAACCGCTGTATTCACCAAATAGTCCAATGGTTGATGGCAGAGAGATAATTAATAATTTTTTTGATGCTCTTTTTGCAAATAATCCCCTTGTATTCGCTTTGGGAGAAGACGTTGGAAAGATTGGGGATGTTAACCAAGGCTTTGCCGGATTACAGGAAAAATACGGAGAACTCCGAATAAATGATACTGGTATAAGAGAAACCACGATTATCGGTCAAGGAATTGGTGCCGCTATGAGAGGCTTGCGTCCTATTGTCGAAATTCAGTATTTCGATTATATCTATTATGCACTCGCCACCTTAACCGACGACCTGGCGTCTTTGCGGTATCGTACTGTAGGCAGGCAACTCGCTCCGTTGATTATAAGAACCCGTGGACACCGACTGGAGGGGATTTGGCATTCGGGCTCACCCATGGCCGCTATGATACACGCATTGAGGGGTATTCATGTAATTACACCAAGGAATTTTGTAAAAGCGGCAGGATTTTATAACACTATCTTAAAAGGCGATGACCCGGCTTTAATCATCGAAAGCCTCAACGGATATCGTATTAAAGAACAATTACCCGATAATCTGGCAGAAATTTGTGAACCCCTGGGTGTTCCCGAAATCCTGAGAGAAGGCACCGATATCACCATTGTGACCTATGGATCTATGTGCCGGATTGTGATGGAAGCAGCTGAAGATCTGCAAAAATCGGGGATTGAAGCTGAAGTTATAGACGTTCAGACATTACTCCCTTTTGATATAAATAAAATAATCCTGAAATCCATCAAAAAGACAAACAGGGTTATTTTCGCTGATGAAGATATCCCGGGTGGTGGCACCGGCTATATGATGCAGCAAGTGCTTGACTTACAGGATGCATATCATTTTCTTGATTCAAAACCTGTAGCTGTAAGTGCTCATGCTCACCGACCTGCTTATGGCTCTGACGGCGACTATTTCTCAAAACCAAATGTCGAGACCATCTTTGAAGCCGCTTATAAACTTATGAATGAGGCTAAACCTGGCAAGTTTCCTGAACTATATTGAGAGCAATATTTTTTAAATCAAATAGATCAATCTAAAACATCAGAATTAACACAGTGAGATTCTGATGTTTTATTTTAAAAAATTAACTCCTCGCTGAGTTTGATTAATAAATTTCACCACAATATTTTTCCCAAAAACACTTTATAATTCTTTATTAAAGTTCAATTTATCAGAAAAAGTCATTTTTTTCCTCCAAAAAAATAGCCTATTTTTGACTTTATTTTTAAAGATTTTTTATGAAAAATTATATAGCTTCAAACAAACAAAGATACCTCGACGAACTTTTTGATTTCTTAAAAATACCTTCGGTAAGTGCCGACTCAAAGCATAAAAATGACATGCTTTCGGCGGCTGAATATATTAAGGGTAAATTACTGGATGCGGGTCTGGACCATGCCGAAATTTGCCCAACTGACGGCCATCCGATTGTTTATGCCGAAAAAATAATTGACCCCGCTCTACCGACTATTCTTACTTACGGCCACTATGATGTCCAGCCGGCTGATCCCGTTGAGCTTTGGAATACTCCGCCATTTGAGCCTACCATAAAAGTAACCCCGATTCACCCTGATGGGGCCATTTTTGCACGGGGATCATGCGATGATAAAGGCCAGATTTACATGCATGTGAAGGCAATTGAGGCCATGAACTTGCATGAAGGGCTACCTTGTAATGTTAAAATAATGTTTGAGGGAGAAGAAGAAGTAGGTTCTGAAAATCTTGGAACATTTGTAAAAAACAATAAAGAAAAACTAAAAGCCGATATCATTCTGATTTCGGACACGTCTATTATTGCTAATGATATACCTTCGGTAGAAACCGGCCTGAGAGGACTTGCCTACATGGAAGTTGAAGTCACCGCTGCCAACCGTGACTTACACTCAGGAGTTTACGGAGGTGCCGTTGCCAATCCTATCAATGTTTTGGCCCAAATGATTGCCTCAATGCACGATGAAAATGGAAAAATAACCGTTGAAGGTTTTTATGATAAAGTGATAGAGCTATCTGCTGCAGAAAGAGAAGCCCTTGAATCTGCTCCTTTTGAATTAGAGGCTTATAAAAAAGATCTGGAAATTAACGAAGTTACAGGCGAAAAAGGTTATTCTACCCGTGAGCGTGCTTCTATTCGTCCAACCTTGGACGTCAACGGTATTTGGGGCGGTTATACCGGAGAGGGTTCCAAAACGGTTTTGCCTTCAAAAGCATTTGCAAAAATTTCAATGCGTTTAGTTCCGGATCAGGACTGGGAAGAAATTTCTGATCTATTTACCAAACATTTCAAAAAAATTGCACCTGCCACTGTAAAAGTACAGGTAAAAAAACATCATGGAGGTCAGCCATATGTTACACCAACAGATTCAATAGGGTATAAAGCTGCGTATTTGGCACTTGAAGAAGGTTTTGGTAAAACCCCTGTTCCAACTCGTGGTGGCGGGAGTATTCCTATCGTAGCCCTTTTTGAAAAAGAATTAGGTCTAAAGTCGATTCTTTTTGGGTTTGGGTTAGACTCAGATGCCCTTCATTCTCCTAATGAGCATTATGGAGTTTTCAATTTTATGAAAGGAATCGAAACCATCCCATTGTTTTACAAATACTACTCGCAGTTGGTCAATGAGCAAAAATCTTAATCTCGAGGGGCTTTCTACCGAAGCCCCTTCTAATCATAATAATCTGGAGAAAAAAAGTCTTTCCGAAATATTAAATGGAATTAATCAGGAAGATAAAACCATTCCTTTGGCTGTAGAAAAAGCTCTTCCTCAAATTGAAGCTTTGGTTTCAAAAATAGTAGAAAGAATGCAAAAGGGCGGTCGTTTATTTTACATTGGAGCCGGTACCAGCGGTAGGCTTGGTATTTTGGATGCATCTGAGTGTCCTCCTACATATGGTGTTCCTCCAACAATGGTCGTAGGTATAATTGCCGGTGGAGACTTTGCCATCAGAAATGCTGTCGAAAATGCCGAAGATGACCCGCAGCAAGCCTGGAAAGATCTGTTAGAGCATAAAGTAGGTCCTTTGGATACTGTGGTTGGTATTGCAGCTTCAGGTCGTACGCCTTATGTAGAAGGTGGCCTTAGTGATGCAAATGAAAATGGTCTTTTAACAGGCTGTATTGTATGTAACGTAGATAGCCCGGTAGCCGCTGTAGCCCAATTTCCGGTAGAGGTGGTAGTCGGACCAGAATATGTTACAGGTTCCACGAGAATGAAATCAGGCACTGCTCAGAAAATGGTCCTAAATATGATTTCTACTTCCATTATGATAAAATTAGGGAAAGTCAGAGGAAATATAATGGTAGATATGCAGCTTTCCAATGAAAAATTGGTTGAGCGTGGCATCAGAATGATCATGAAAGAAAGTGGAGTGGATTATAAAACGGCTCAAACCCTATTACTTACCTATGGAAGTGTGAGGAAAGCCTTATCTCAAATTCAATCATCGGCAAATTAAATGAAATGGTTTTCCCTTCGATGGTTTAATCCTGATATCCTCAGGGCTTTTGAATGGGCAAATCCATATTATTTCTGGTTATTGTTATTAATACCTATTCTATTTTTTCTAAAATGGGTATTTAAGTCGCATCGCTTACCCAAACTCATCCTTTCCGTTTCTGAAATCTCGATACAATCTTCTATTTTTATTTGGCTCAGATATCTTGTACCTGCGTTCTTTATGCTCGGTTTAGTAAATCTGATTCTTGCTTTAGCCAGACCTCAGCTCGAAGATCAAAATTCGGAAAAATATGCCGAAGGCATCGATATCTCACTGGCAGTGGATGTTTCAGAATCAATGTTGGCCGATGACCTTCAACCCAATAGACTTGAAGCAGCAAAAAAAATTGCTGTAGATTTTATAAAAGGTCGCTCCAACGACCGTATTGCCCTGGTGGCTTTTGCAGGAGAAACCACCACCTTAAGCCCACTAACCACTGACTATGAACAACTTCAGAATGAAATCACCAAGCTTAATACCAATTTGGTAAAAACTTCCGGTACGGCAATTGGACTGGCATTGGCATCTTGTATTAATAAACTTCGGGATGTGCCGGGTAAATCCAAAGTCGCAATAATCATCAGTGATGGCGACAATACCACCGGAAGTATTGACCCTAATATTGCATTGGATTTGGCCAAAACTTTAGGAATAAGAATCTATACCATAGCAATTGGGAGAGATGGTACTTCTGAAAAAATTGATGAAAAGACCCTGAAAATGTTGGCTAACAATGGGAACGGACAATTTTTCCGAGCAACAGACAACCGAACATTAGGGAAAATATTTTTGCAAATTAATAATCTGGAAAAAAGTAAATTTAAAGATCAGGGCATAAAAAATGTAAGCGACTATTATTATATATATCTCAATTGGTCAATTTTATTTCTTCTGATTTCGCTCCTTCTAAAACATACTTTTTTGGGAAACATTTTGGAAGATTAAACTTATTAATAATATTTTGAATATAATTCTAATATTTTTGTCAAAATAATATCATACTTTAAAGATTATTAAAACTTTTGAAATATTGAATTTTAGTAGGTTTGCAGTATTCAATCTTTGAAAAAATGAAAAAAACAATCATGCTATTTATTTCTTTATTTTCCCTTATTTTCTCTGAAAATTATGGTCAAAAAAATATTTTGATTTTTTCAAAAAATGCCAAATGGGCTTACAGACATCAATCCATTGAACATGCCAATCAGTCCCTAAAAGATTATTGTGAAAAAAAGGGCATTAAGGCCGACATCTCAGAAGATGCGAGCCTTTTTAATGATGAAAATTTAAAACAATACGCTGCACTAGTTTTTGTCAGTGCCAATCAGGACATATTTGATGCAGACCAGGAAGCTGCCCTTCAAAGATATATCAGAGCCGGTGGCGGCTTTGTGGGTATTCATTCCACATCTGGTGTTGAAAGAAACTGGACTTGGTTTAACCGCATGCTGGGGGCTACATTTAAATGGCATCCTCCGCAACAATCCGGAATTATAAAAGTAGTTGATAATAAACATGTTTCAACCAGACATCTCCCAAAAACCTGGAAACGCTGGGACGAATGGTATCTTTTTGGTCCGGTTAGGCCATATGTTAAAGTATTGATGGCTCTCGATTCTACTTCTTTTCAATCGGGACGGCATCCGCAAAACTACCCCAACGCCTGGTATCATGAGTTTGAGGGCGGACGTGTATTTTATACTGCCGGTGGACATAATGAAAATGATTTCGATGACCCATTATTTTTAGAACATGTTTTTGGAGGAATAAAATACGCTATGGGAAAGAAAACCAAGCTGGATTACAATAAAAATAAAGCCTTTGAAAAGCCTGCGGCCAGGTTAATCACATTGGATCCGGGTCATTTTCATGCTGCATTGGTCCAAAAAACCTCACTTCCGGGCTTAAACCAGAATGTAAGAGTTTACGCTCCGGAGGGTTCTGATTTAAAGCAACACCTTGCAAGAATCGAAGCTTATAACAATCGAAAAGAAAACCCAACGCACTGGAATGAAAATGTTTATACCGGAAATGATTTTTTCGAGAAAATGATTTCTGAGAAAAAAGGTGATATTGTGGTCATGGCAGGCAACAATGCCAAAAAAACCGATATGATTCTTAAAAGTATCTCCTCAGGCTTGAATGTTTTGGCTGATAAACCCATGTGCATCGACTCTGAAGGTTTTCTAAAACTCAAAAAAGCATTTGAAATAGCTAAAGAAAAAGATGTACTGCTTTATGATATAATGACCGAAAGGAGTGAAATCACCACCGTTTTGCAAAGAGAATTATCCTTTTCTCCGGAAGTTTTCGGAAAACTACTCCCGGGAAGTCCTGAAAATCCATCTATTATTAAAGAAAGTGTACACTATTTTTTCAAATATGTATCCGGAAGTCCGCTAATTCGGCCACAATGGTTTATGGATACCAAACAACAAGGCGAAGGCATTGTAGATGTAACTACTCATCTCGTAGATTTGGTACAGTGGGCCGCATTTCCTGATACTCCTTTACAACTTACCGATGCTGAGGTAATAGCAGCAAAAAGATGGCCAACAACGATGACTTTATCGGAATTCTCAAAAATTACAGGTGCCAATCAATTTCCTGATTTCTTAAAAAGTAATCTGAAAGATGGCAATTCGCTGGAAGTATTTGCCAATGGTGAGATTGATTTTAAGCTTAAAGAAATTCATTCAAAAGTTCGGGTTCTCTGGAAATATGGTGCTGAAAAAGGTGGTGATACTCATTATTCCATTATGAGAGGAAGCCTTTCGGACATTGAAATAAGACAAGGTGAAAAGGAGGGATTTGTGCCTCAGCTATATATCAAAAATGCCAAATGTTCAGAGTCTCAAATAAAAAATACAGTGGATTTTCTGGCTAAAAAATATCCCGGAGTATCTTTTCAAAAAGAAGGAGAAGAATACAAAATTCTTATCCCTGATAGTTACAGAACAGGCCATGAGGCTCATTTTGGTGAAGTTATGGAAAGATTTTTGAAATATTATAAGGTAAATAATCTACCTGACTGGGAAGTACCAAATATGTTATTGAAATACGCGATTACCACTCAAGCTTTGGATTTAGCAAAAAAACAATAATTTATTCAATTTAACATAAAATGAAAAATCCTTTTTCCCTTGAGGGGAGTTTAGCCGTCGTTACTGGCGGCGGAACAGGCATAGGGCTGGCAATCAGTCAATGTCTCATAAATGCAGGAGCCAGAGTGGTAATCACAGGCCGTAGAGAAGAAGTTTTAAAAGAAGCTGTTTCAGTATTAGGTCCAAATGCTTTTTTTATCGTTAACGATGTTACTGATTTAACTCAGACCGCCTTGCTGGTTGAGGAAGTAGAAAATAAATTTGGGCCTATCGACACTTTAGTCAACAATGCCGGAATCAACATGAAAAAGCCTTCGGTAGAAGTAACTGATGGAGAATTTGCCAATATTATTCAAACCAACCTTCAGGCTGTATTTTCTTTGACTCGGGAGGTAGCTAAAAAAATGATACTCCGCCGAGCAGGCTCAATAATTAATATCTCCTCCATGGCGGGTTATTATGGCATCGACCGCGTACCAGCCTATACAGCCTCTAAAAGCGGGATAGAAGGCCTTACAAAAGCACTGGCCACCGATTGGGGCAAATTTAATGTAAGAGTAAATGCCGTAGCCCCTGGATTCATCGAAACAGCAATGATGAAAACCGCAATGAACTCAGACCCTGACCGCATGAATAAAGCCCTGGGTCGCACTCCAATGGAGAAATTTGGAAAACCGGAAGATATAGGCAACGCAGTTGTATTTCTGGCGTCTTCTGCCGCTGAATACATTACGGGCGTTTCTCTCAGGGTTGATGGCGGAAATGCAATTGGTTTTTAATTTCATAAATCGAAGAATTATCCAATTTTCGAAAAATTTTTATGTGATTAAACGTAAACAGGCATCAAAAGCCTGTTTTTTTTATTCTAATATGTTGACCTCAATCATTTAAAATATCAATAAAAATGTAAATTTTTGTATTATATTGAAATTGGATTTATAAAACCTTAAAATTTTGAATTGAATCAATCTATTATGAAAAAACTATTTGTAATTCTTATGGTTTTGGCCGGATACTCAGTTTTTGCACAAAATGTAAAAATATATACTACTGCCAACCAAACCGACCAAAAATTGACTTTAACCGGAAATGCCAACCTTGTACCCACCGGACAACCTGTCGAAACCCAGATTTGTATTTTTGTAAATCCAAAAAAAACCTTTCAAACTGTGGTAGGTATTGGTGGAGCTATAACTGATGCCAGTGCCGAAGTTTTTTATAAACTGCCCGCAGAAAAACAAAAAGAGATATTGAATGCTTATTATGATAAAAAATCGGGAATCGGATATAACCTTATCAGAACCAATATCAACAGCTGTGATTTTAGTTCAGACTCATATACCTACGTCCAGGAAGATGATACCGCTCTAAAAACCTGGGATATTTCGCATGATCTAAAATATAAAGTGCCACTTATTAAAGAAGCTTTTAAAAAAGCGGGCGAAACACCAACATTCTATGTGAGCCCATGGAGCCCTCCTGCATTTATGAAAACCAACAATAACATGCTTCGCGGAGGAAAATTGTTGCCAGAATTTTCACAGTCCTGGGCCAATTATTATGTGAAATTTATCAAAAATTATGAAAAAATAGGTCTTCCCGTTTGGGGTCTTACCATTCAAAATGAACCAATGGCTACGCAAACCTGGGAATCATGTATATATTCCGCTGAAGATGAACGAGATTTTCTAAAAAAATACCTTGGGCCTACCCTTAAGAAATCTGGTTTGGGAACAAAAAAAATCGTTGTGTGGGATCACAACCGCGACCTGTTGACCCAAAGAGCCTCAACAATACTCGATGACCCCGATGCAGCTCAATATGTGTATGGCGTGGGATTCCATTGGTATGAAAACTGGAGTGGTGGTGATCCAATGTTTGAAAACGTGGATAAAGTGCAGGAAATGTATCCTGATAAAAAACTCCTTTTCACCGAAGGTTGTGTGGAAAGATTTAATCCTGCCAATTATCAGCTTTGGACAAATGGAGAAAGATATGGTAAATCACTCATCAATGATTTTAACAATGGGGTAGTGGCCTGGACAGACTGGAATATTCTTTTAGATGAAAAAGGTGGCCCAAATCACGTAGGTAATTTCTGTTTTGCTCCCATTCATGCCGATCTCAGCACCAATGAAATCATTTATACGCCATCTTACTATATGATAGGTCATTTTTCAAAATTCATAAAAAAAGGAGCTAAGCGTATTGCAAATTCAGCGAGCCGAAGTCAACTACTAAGCACTTCATTTAAAAACCCCGATGGGCAATTGGTTACCATTGTCCTAAATTTAAGTGACAGGGAAGTTCTGTATAAATATTACGTAGGTCAAAAAGCCACTGATATTACAATACCGGCAAAAGCCATTCAAACTTTGGTCTTTTAAAATAGTTTATATACGAAAAGAGGCTTTGTAGATCATTCAAAGCCTCTTTTTATTTTCTTTAGAATTTAAATTCTATTATAGGCAATAGCTACCTGTCTTTGAGTTCCCAGACCTTCAATTCCTAATTCCACTACATCCCCCGGTTTAAGATAGGTTGGGGGATTCAATCCCAACCCTACACCCGCTGGAGTACCCGTAGAAATCACATCACCCGGTAAAAGAGTCATAAATTGACTGAGATAACTAATTATAGTAGGAATATCAAAAATAAGGTCATTGGTATTAGAATCCTGCAGTCTTTTTCCATTCAAATCAAGCCATAAATTAAGAAAATGTGGATCCGCAATTTCATCTTTAGTTGCAAGAAATGGTCCTAAAGGTGCGAAAGTATCTGCTGATTTTCCCTTAACCCATTGTCCACCTCTTTCCAATTGGAATTCTCTTTCTGAGTAATCATTATGCAAACAATATCCCGCAACATAATCCATTGCCCCTTCTTTTGAGATATATGACGCCTTTTTCCCGATTACAACTGCCAGTTCAACCTCCCAGTCAGTTTTAACCGAATTTTTTGGAATTATTACATTATCATTAGGACCACAAACAGCAGTAGTAGCCTTAAAAAAGATTACTGGTTCTTTCGGAACTTCCATTTTTGATTCAGCAGCATGCTTGGCATAATTTAGGCCGATACAGACAATTTTAGAAGGTCTGGCAACGCAAGAACCAATTCGTGTATTAGAATCGACCTCCGGACAATTTTCTCCATTGTCCTCTATCCATTTCGAAAAACGATTCAAACCATCATTGGCGAAAAATTGCTCATTAAAATCTTCTCCAAAACCCCTCGCATCAAAATATTTCCCGTTTGAGGAAATAAAACCTGGTTTTTCAAACCCAAAATCTCCAAATCGTATAAGTTTCATAAAAATGGTCGAATATTCTTTTTAATTATTAAGTTTTACAAAGCCTCCATCAATAACGTAGTCACAACCTGTCAAAAAGGAAGCCTCATCTGAAGCCAGATAAACTGCCATTGCGGCTATTTCTTCAGGTTTTGCCATTCTTCCAATCGGTTGAGTTTTAGAAAGCTTTTCAAAAACTTCCTTTTCCTGACCAGGATAATTCTTTTTGATAAACCCATCTACAAAAGGAGTATGAACCCTTGCCGGGGATATACTGTTACAACGAATATTCTCCTTTACATAATCGCGGGCCACCTGAGCTGTCATCGCAAATATTGCTCCTTTAGTCATTGAATAAGCAAACCTCTCGGGAATACCCACGGTGGCAGCTATACTAGCAATATTAATTATTATTCCGCCACCATTTGATTTAAACAGTGGAATCACACAATGCATACAATTATAAAATCCTTTAATATTGACATTATATAACCTATCCAAATCTTCTTCACTGGTAGATTCTACCGTTCCAACGTGGGCAATTCCGGCATTATTGACTAAAATATTCACGGGCAACAAAGCCTGAATCTTTTGAAGTTTTTTATTTACATTTTCCTGATTAGATACATCTACTTTGTGGCAATAAGCCTTTCCACCATTAGCATTAATTAAGTCAGCTTCTCTCTCAGCTTTATCAATATTCGTTTCAAAAATATGTACAATTGCTCCTTGCTTAGCAAATGCCCTGGATATTTCCAAACCTATGCCACTGGCACCGCCAGTAACTACCGCAACTTTTTTAGTAAGTTTAAACATAAATTCCTGCTAATATTTGCAACAAAGTTAAATTAGAATGTGGTAAACAAAAACCAAAACAAAAAATAAGCTATAAATCCGTCTTCATTTAAAAAAGCGTTAAATTTTCCTTTGATATTCTTTTCAAAATCTAAAATTTTCGATACCTTTGCAGTCCTAAATCAATATGGAGGTTATAGCTCAGCTGGTTAGAGCACCAGATTGTGGTTCTGGGGGTCGTGGGTTCGAACCCCATTAGCCTCCCCATCAGGGTAAAGCGAGTCGATAGGCTCGCTTTTTTTATTCTAACTTATTTCCAAAAAATATACAGATTGTGGTTCCGGGGGTCGTGGCGGTGCGGCGATCCGATTCGAACCCCATTAGCCTCCCTATCAGGGTAAAGCGAGTCGATAGGCTCGCTTTTTTTATTCTTACTTATTTCCAAAAAATATACAGATTGTGGTTCCGGGGGTCGTGGCGGTGCGGCGATCCGATTCGAACCCCATTCTCCCCATAGGGGTAAAGCGAGTCAGCAGGCTCGCTTTTTTTATTCCAAAATTTTTATCAAAAAAACACATATTGAGGATCTGGAGGGGCATGATAGTGCAGCAATCCCATTCCAACACCAATAACCATCCTATCAGGATAAAACGAATAAAAAGCATAAAAGAGTAAAAGCCTCAAAAATCATTTTTGACTTGATATATGGTAAATTGATATAAAATAATAAATAATTTTGGCGGCCTCACCCCACGCCCAAAGCGTGGTGTGACCGGGCTATTCACTACAAGTCCGGCTTCCGCACATCCCAGCCGCACTGCGGGCTTTCCGTTGCTATCCCTGGCCGGGTAGAATTTGTTAATCATAAAAAAAATAGCCTCGGATAATTATAAATTTAGAATTACATTTTACCTTTAGCGAAAAATAATATGAAATACTTGATTTAGTAAGGCTATCAAAGACTGAAATAAATCATAACAATTTCTTTTCAACACAAAATATAAATAATGCAGATATATAATTTTATGTTTATAGAATCAAATCCTCCCAAATAAATGCTACTTAAATTGAATTCCACCATTTCAACAATAAACCACAATTTACTTTTCGCCCTAAAAAAGAGGAATAATTTAGGAGGCAGTGACATTGATGCCAACCATACAGCGGTGTTTTCAGTTGAAGATGCTTGCTCTGACTTTGAAGCATCTGGTCTAGAATCTAACCAAATAAGGTTTAATAATCAAAACAAGAGCGGGTAATGTAAAATTGAGTAAGATTAATCTTCGCTTTAAATACTTTTAGAAATGGGAATGATTTTGATTAAAAAAATATTGAAAAAAGTAACGATAATACTTCCTCTTTTTTTTATCTGGTACGGTCTCAGATGGTACTTTGTAATTCCAAGAGTAAAATATTTAGGTAATTTCGAAGTAAACCATAACCTTATTATTAAACTTTATAAAAAAATAAATTATGATTCTGTTTTGTACTTTTATGATTATAGTATTTTGAAAAATGGTAAAGAATCAATTAGAAAAGAATTTTATTTTAATCATGATAATATGGTTATGGGCGATTTCATTTTTAAAATGTTTAATGGTAAAACCTTCATTATGATTTACTATGAAAAAGAAGTAAAGAATGATACTTTATTAATAATTGATGATAAAGGAAATGAAATTCATGATTTTAATTATTAGTAATTTCATTAAAAAATATCTAACAAAAAGATTTATTATTTACAAAAATTTCTATTTTCTAATAATCTATTAAAATGACCTCTCTACCGCACGATTATATCGTCTTTCTTCTATAACGATGTAAAACAAAAAAGCCCCAGTGATTACTCACTGAGGCCTTAGTAATTAACTGGCATCTACCTACTCTCCCGGGTTTGATCCAAGTACCATCGGCGGTGCGGGGCTTAACTGCTCTGTTCGAAATGGGAAGAGGTGTTCACCCGCCCTATTGACACCATGAAGGTCTTTATGGCTTACGGCTTTCAGCTCTATGCTGTCGGCTTTGGCGTTTGTTTTCTTTTTGACATCTGTTTTACTCGCTACTCGCAACTCATAAAACATTGTGATAAGGAAAGACTGTGAAGAATAAGTTTTTCTTAAAAAATATAAAGAGCTCAGTCGGTTCATTAGTACTACTCGGCTGCATACGTTACCGCACTTTCACCTGTAGCCTATCTACGTCGTAATCTCCAACGTTCCTCTAGGGAAGTCTCATCTT
>JAIUOF010000010.1 GCA_020161355.1 Bacteroidota bacterium
CTATTTGCATTGGGGGCGTTTTTGTTTTTTCCGGCAGCAAGCACACGCGCATATAGTTTCTTTCTATTCGCACTATTTATTATTGCCTGTGGACTGGCCTTTCTGGAAACGGCTGCAAATCCCTATGTAACGGTGTTGGGTAGCCCACAATCGGCCGACAGCCGAATTAATTTCTCGCAATCATTTAACGGGCTTGGTGCTATCATGGGGCCAATTGTCGGGGGCTTGTTCATCTTTTCGGATGTAGAGCACACCAATGAAACGTTGGCTGCCTTACCGTTTGATCAGGCTGAAGCAATCAGAATAGCAGAGGCACAATCGGTTCAAACACCCTACCTCGTAATTGCTGGTATTGTATTACTGGTTGCTGTTTTATTTGGCATAACCCGAATGCCAGAGTTATCATCGCCAGCGGAAAAAGGCGCATCGTTTAAAGGAATAACAAAACATCGCCATTTGATTTACGGAGTAATAGCACAATTTTTTTATGTAGGCGCACAAGCATCGCTCTGGGGTTACTTTGTTGATCTTAAACTACATTATGCAAAGGATAGTCATTTTGGATTAGTACATTGGCTATATCAAATTTCAGAAACGGCATCGCCCACGCAGATTGCCAGCTTTCATGCTTCATTTGGATTTGTATTGTTTATGATCGGCAGGTTTGTGGGTACATGGTTGCTTACCAAAATTGCATCAAACAAGTTACTTACCATATATGCGTGTATTAGTGCAGCACTTATGCTTATCGGGTGGTTCAGCACTGGTCTTGCTGCAGTAGTTGCCATTAGTGCTACTTACTTTTTTATGTCGATTATGTTTCCTACCATATTTTCTTTGAGTATTACCGGACTAGGTTCAAATACCAAGCTGGGCTCTTCGCTCCTTATTATGTCTATCGTTGGCGGGGCTATTTTCCCGGTTATTATGGGCTTGATTTCTGATAGGTACAATATCCAGATTGCCTATATTGTGCCATTGTTGTGTTTCTTTGTGGTATTATATTTTGGAATGAAAACCACTTCCCGGGAGTCGATGGTAACCGCGGTCAATCACTGATTTTGCCAAACAAAAAGCTTGTCATAACCAATTCTAGGATTTGGTATAAGACAAGCTTTTTGATTTATTTTTAAAAAAATATCAATCAAAAACACAAACTCGCAGCACCCAAAAGTCCCGCGTCGTTGGCCAAAGTGGCACGTTTGATTTCCAGGGTTTTGATGTAATAAGGGGTAAGCCAATACTTCAGTTGACGATTCACGGCAGGCATGATAAAATCAAAACTTGCAGAAAGACCTCCACCGATCAAAATGGTAGTGATATCAAGGATTCTGATCATTGATACCAGGCCATCGCCAAGCAACGTACCAATAACGTCGAAAATTTTCAGGGCTAGTTCATCACCTTCGGTAGCAGCAGCCACCAGGCCGGTAGTTGAAATAGAGCCGTCGTTGGGAAGTTTGGTATTACCAGTAAACTCGCTTCTCATTTTGGTTGCCAAAGCGAGCAACTCATTTTTACCGATATTCCTTTCCAGTACTTTTCCGTTTGCCGATGGCATATGACCAGGCTCCATGGCGTTTCCGCCGCCACCCTTAAACACCTGTTTGTCGATAATGGCGGCACCACCAACTCCAGTGCCCAGTGTTACGAATATATAGTCTTCAGGTACACTTTCTTCTCCAAAATAATATTCACCCAGAGCCGCAGCATTGGCGTCATTTTCCAAAAAGAAATCTTTACCCGGGAATCTTTTTTGTAGATAAGGAATCAAAGAAGTGCCATCGATTTCGGGGATAGCAGTTATTTCCAGCAAGGTGGTACGATCACGGGTAATGAGCCCCGGAACACCAATACCTGTTTTCTGAACTTCGGGATTTTCATTGAGCATAACGGCAATGGCGTCGCCAAGGCTTTCAACGAAACGATTATTCTGTCTCCAGGAAACCGTGTCGTGACTATAAAAATTGGTGATATTGCCATTTTCGGCATTTACAATACCCATTTTTACGTTAGTGCCGCCTACGTCTATTCCCAAATATTCTGTTGCCATCTTTAAATTATAGTAATTTTCCGCAAATATATATTAAAAAAAATTAAAAATTGTCGAAGATTATTTCTTCTATCAACCCCAGAAGCTCTGTTTTACCATTTTTTCGTTCGGCCGAGGTGATAAAAAACTCCGGGATGATCTTCCAGTCAACCGCCATTGCCTCTCTGAAAGCCGTGGTGTTTTTCTGTGCTTCCATAGTTTTTACTTTGTCTGCTTTAGTAAAAATCAATTTTATCGGAAGTCCGTTTTCTCCTAATTTATATAAAAATTCCAGATCAATTTTTTGAGGAGGTATCCTTAAATCTATAAGTACAAAAACATATCTGAGATTGGGTCTGTTGAGCAGATAATCCCAGGTCATTTTTTCCCATTTCCCTTTTTCTGAAAGAGGCACTTTGGCGAAACCATACCCTGGTAAGTCAACCAGGTACCATTTTTTGTCCACCAGAAAATGATTTATCAATTGGGTTTTCCCTGGCGTCTGTGAAGTTTTAGCAAGATTTTTGACCCCCGTCAGCATGTTGATAAGCGATGATTTGCCCACGTTGGATCTGCCGATAAAGGCTATTTCGGGGAGTTCATTTTTGGGGCATTGCAAATAGTTGGATGCACTTTTTTCGAATATTGCTTCTTTGATTTGATACATGTTTTCTATTGTTTACTGACACTTGGGGCAAATACCCTGTACCAATACATTGATTTCGTTTTTTTGGTAACCTTCCGGCAGAATTATCTCAGGAACAGTTAGTTTTTCGATACAGGTGGTGTCACCGCAATTGGAACATTTGAAATGCACATGGTCATGGTGATGTGCCGAATGCGAGCACTGTTCTTTACACAAAGCATATTTTATGCCGCCCTGATCATCTAAAACCTTATGGATTATCCCTTTGTCAAGGAAGGTTTTGAGTGTGCGGTAAATGGTAACTCTGTCAAAGCCATCAATCAGAAAAGATTCAATATCGGCATGAGAAAGAGCGATGGTTTTGGAAATAAAACCATTGAGGATATTCTCACGGGTATCGGTATGCCTGAGATCAAACTGCTTTAATATTTCGGAGGAATCTCGCTGTAACATTTTTTTTATGAATCCAAAGGTTCTAAATCATACTGCATTTTTACCAGATTGGAATATACGCCATTTCTGTCGGTCATGAGATCTTCATGGCTGCCCGATTCGGCAATTTCTCCATCTTTGATTACATAAATTTGGTCAACATTTCTGATGGTCGCAAGCCTGTGAGCGATTATTATTGTAGTACGACCTTTCATGAGCTCATTGAGTGCATCCTGTACGAGTTTTTCTGATTCCGAATCCAGAGCACTGGTGGCTTCGTCCAGTATCAGAATTTTCGGATCTTTTAATATCGCTCTGGCAATGGCAATTCGCTGCCTTTGTCCACCCGAAAGTTTTACACCTCTTTCTCCTACAACAGTTTCGAGCTTTTCGGGAAATTTTTCTATAAATTCTGCGGCATTGGCTCTGAGTGCAGCGTCTTCCACTTCCTGGCGGGTAGCTCCAGGTTTACCGTAGGCGATATTCTCAAAAATGGTTCCACCGAAAAGGATGACTTCCTGCGGTACAATGGCGATGTTTTGCCGTAAGTAGCTGACATCCTGACCGGCAATATCCTGCCCGTCAATGGTAATCTTGCCATCGGCCAGGGTGTAAAACTTCATCAATAGCTGCACGATGGTTGATTTCCCCGAACCGGAAGGGCCAACGAGTGCTATTTTTTTCCCGGAATCAATATCAATGTTAAGGCCTTTTAGTACCTCAATATCAGTACGTGACGGATATCTGAAATTTACATTCTTAAAGGAAATATTACCTGTTACCGGATTAGCCTCAATCGAATTTTCGAGGTTGACTTCGTCTTTTTCATCCAAAATTTCCAGAATTCTCTCAGAAGCTCCTACAGTTCGTTGTAGTTGGGCATAGAGGTCACCCAGGCCGCTCAGGCTACCGCCGATAAATATGGTCAGCGTAAGAAATGTAATCAACTGAGAAATCAGGATTTCCTTTCCAATAACCAGATTGCCTCCGTACCAGATTACCAGGACTATACCTCCAAACAGGCCAATGATGAAAAATGAAATGAAGCCCCCGCGAAGGTTAGCCGCTTTGAGTGCTAGTCTCACTGTTTCATCAATACTTTTTCCGAACCTTTTCGATTCCAAACGCTCGTTGGTGAAAGCTTTTACAATAGAAATCGACTGTAGTGATTCTTCTACTATGGTATTGGCTTCGGCGAGTCTGTCCTGAACTTTTCTTGACAAGACCCTGATGTATCGGCCAAATACGAGAGCAGCTATCACAATAATAGGAAATGTGGCCAGCATGAAGAGGGTAAGTTTCCAGGAAATATAAACCAACATCCCGATACCTATTACCAGTGTGGCAATTTGTCTGAAAAATTCGGCAAGCGTAATAGAAAGGACGTTTTGAATTGCCGAAACATCGGAAGTAAGCCTGCTCATGAGGTCACCCACTCTGTTGTTTTCAAAGAAGGTAATGGGTGCTTTTACGAATTTGTCAAAAAGAATTTTCCTGAGATCAGCGGCGGTTTTTTCACTCACGATAGCAAAGAAATATACTCTGAAAAATGAAAATATTCCCTGAGCCAAAAGGATGGCACCAAAATAAATAGCCACCTGATTGATCGTAAATTGTGATTTTCCTTCCATTACTTTGGTCATTTCACCTATCAAAAGCGGGAAAGCCATGGTAGTAAGGGTAGAAAATACCAGGAACACGATGCCAATCAGATAGGTTTTTTTGTAGGGAAGCATAAACTTGAAAAGACTCAGGGCCTTCTTGAATCCATCTTTACTAATCTTCCTTTTGTCTTTAGGGGCTACTTCATCCCAAAAACCTCTTCCTTTCGCCATTATTTATTCTTCGGTCTGACCGCGATATTTAGATTTTAATAATATTTCGTTTGGATTGGCATCGGCCATCATATTCTGAAACGTCACTTTGGGGTTTTCAGTTCTATACTTTTGTATGATTCTCCAGCCCAGCCATTGGCCAATCCTTCCGGGGCAGGAGGGACCTATTTCCGGCACATTGGGTCTTTCCCCGAAATAGCGGTTTTTCACTGCCGGATTTTTTTCCTGCAAAAGATTTTTATCTACTATATGTGCCCATACCAGATCCTGAGCATTCCAGGTTTCTTTGAGTTGAGCGTCGGAATAACCGATGATTAAAGAATCGGCTACATTGGGAAGCATCTGTTTGGTAAACTCAAGCGACTTGCCAAAAAACATCATGTCGGCCACAAAGCTTTGGTCATTGGGGTCGAGTTTATTGTAAGGGTTTGACAGAAACCTCACCACCGTAGGTACTATATAGTCAGGAGAATAGCGGCTGAGTATATAATTGGGTTGCTCGGGTCTATAGGGTGCTTTAGGGCCGGCGAATGCTTCCAATGCTATGATAATCAGGCTGTCAGAAACGGAGATGTCGTTTTCAAGACCCGAAAAGGTGGTCATGACTTTTGGGACTTTAAAGTCAGGATAATAAAATTTGATGGCCTTAAAAGCTCCTTCAAGTTCTGAAGTCAGTTTTTTAAAATCACCAAATTGAGTAAGGGTATAGTCATAAAGTTTCCGTGTTTCCGGATGCTGGCTCAGATAAAAAACATGCGAAATCAATGCCGTATCGCCGGGGAAAGTATTATACATTGATTGTACATATTCAGGATTTTTCTGAAACAAAGCGGCGAGTTCTTCCTTCGTTTTGGTTTGCATGAGCTCCTGATCAAACCTTATGATTTCAATATTTACCGGGACTTTCTGAATTTTTCGGGTGTCATCGGAGCCGCAGGATAAAAGGATAATGATGAGGGAAATGAATGAAAAATAACTAAGAATTGCCTTCATTATTGGGTTTAGGAATTTTTTTGTAAAATTAAGAAAATATGGACTAAAACGTTTGTTTGCCGGCAATATTTGAGCTCAAAAGGATATGTTCCAGATTTATCGCTAAGTAGTGGATCCTTGATTGGTAAAAAATCAGGAATGGTTTTTTGAAGGCTAATTTGCCAAAAAATGAATAGGGGGCCAGCGGTGCTCCTATAAAAGTGTAAGCTTCGCAATCATCGTAATCAAAACCCTTGATTTTCAGGGGTTCTCCCAATTTCAGGAGGGTTATTTCTGTTATTTTTCTGAAAAAAGGATTCTTTTCGGCTAACAAAATATTTTTTGAAATTTCGACCAGCTCTTTTTTTCTTTTTTCCAATACCTCAATCTTAAAACCGGCCATCAACCGGGCATAATGATAAACGATCAAGGCCGGATGTCCGTAATGTCTGGCGATGGCATAGGGTTTTGTGCGTATGTGTTGGATGTTTTCTGCCAAAAAACTGAGGGTATTGATATCTTCAGTTTCCAGAGGAATGTTACTGGAAAAGATTAAAAACATGAGATTGCATAAAGCACATACATCATGTTCATGTGGCATATTTTTCCCAAACCATGTGTCATAAACCAAGCCTGATGACGAGACAGAAAGATGATTTTTGAGTGTTTTTTTTAAGGCCTTAACCTCAACAGGACCGATCGCAGAGCTAAGATAAACCATGGCGGTATCGTCAATGTCGTCAGGAAGCCTGAAGTGGTCAAAACGGTGCATTAGAAGGCCATTTCCAAAATGCTGTGAGGGTTTGGTTGGGTAAAAATTATAGGTATTACGGCCATCTTTATTTTGATATCCGGCATAAACAGGAATGATTTTTTTTGCTATATTATTAATTGTATCTTGTTGACTATCAGATAAATGATTTTTGTATTGATTTAAAATAAAAAGTGTTGAGGCGAGAGAAAATACATTATTATCAGGCCTGTGGTATTTCCAGAAATGGTTGTACCTGGATGACCAGCATCCTCCCCATTTCAGGCCGGAATCGACCAGCGAGTCAATTTCAGAAATTATTTGGTCTATGGTTTTATTAAACTCCAAGAGATTATATATTTGTAATAAGTTTTACAAAAATAGACAATTAAACAAATGGAAGTTTCCGGAAATATTAAAGTAATCAACGCTGAACAACAGGTAAGTGCAACTTTTAGAAAGAGAGAATTGGTTGTAACTACAGACGAGCAGTATCCTCAGCATATTTTGATTGAGTTTACCCAGGATAAATGTGATCTTTTGAATCAGTACAATGTGGGTGATTTTGTAAAAGTATCCATCAATCTTAGAGGAAGGGAATGGACTAACCCTCAGGGAGAGGTAAGATATTTTAATAGTATTCAGGGATGGAGAATTGAGAAAAATGCGGCTGAAACACCGGCACCTTCTTCATCTGCAGCTCCGGCGGCTCCAGCACCACCGATTCCGGCAGCATTGGAAGGAGAAGACGATCTTCCTTTCTGATCAATATATCTAAAGATATTGAAAGCACGCTTCTGTGAAGGGGCGTGCTTTTTTCATAAATTTAAATTAATCATGCAATAACAGCATTCTTATGTATAAATTACATGGTTATTTTTTTAGTCGCTTAATACGACTTCAACAACCAGATTGTGGTATTTGCCTTTGAGATTTTTATAGTCCACAGGCCACGGCACTTGTTTATGCCATTTTGTGCCAAAGTAATAATTCCAGCCATTATTTGCAGTTTCCATGTCTCCGCCAAAATCGGGTTCATAGGAAGTAGCTTTCATTTTTTTCTGGGTGGCCTTATCAAAATAATCGTAAACATATTTATTGGATACAATGATAAAATTTTCTACCCCTAACAACAATCCGGTTTCAGGAAATTTGATGTTCAGGTTGCTAACATCGATTTCCGTTATATGTTTTCCCTTTTTGCATCTGGCTAAGATATTACCTTCATTATAATATTCAACTGGCTCGCCCTTCAGATCAATTGTAAAAATTCTAAGGTTAAAGACAGCATTTTTGATATCACTGTTCGTGAGGATTTTTATGGTTTTCAAATATCTGGTTTTGGAAATGTAATCCTGGAAAGGAATATATCTGGCAGCAATAAATGGCATTCCGCCATTGCCGAAGAATGTTTTGATCTCTTTTTTGTTGACCTTTCCAATGGTCTGGGTCATTTAATGTTTGGGTGGAGATACCTCGAGATCCGGTAGTACCAGGATGTTTTCAGTTAATAATATTTCTTTGGGTAGATTTTCGGAGTTGATTTTAAATGACTTGTAACCTACGGCGGTAAAAATTAGATTTTGATTCTCATCTGATTTTGCATAAAAAAACATCCCGTTTTCATCAGCAGAAAAGCCAAGGGTTTTATTTTCGATACCAATGTTGACATAAGGAATAGGCAGGCCTGTTCTTGGGTCTTTTACAATGCCTTTGATTTGACCGAAACTTAATTGGGTAAGAAGCAGAAGCAGGAGGATTCTCATTGGAAGTAGGTTTTATGTGAAAAAATATATTAATTTAACGGAAATTGGGATTTGAAATTGTTTTTGTAGGGTCTGTATTTTTGCTTTTTTTGACCGGTCTGACCTTCGGTGCTGACCTACGTTTAAGAAAAAAGCCAACGCTTGGGGGCATTGGCTTTCTTTGTCCGGTCTGACCTTCGGTGCTGACCTACTTCTTATTCTTTATGCAGGAAATGACTTGCTGATATGGGTGAAGTCTCTTGATTTTAAAGAAGCACCGCCTACCAGGCCACCGTCCACATCGGGTTGAGAGAACAGTTCAACGGCATTGCCCGCACCTACACTTCCACCGTAAAGGATAGAGATTTCGTTGGCAACCGCCTGTCCGTATTTTGAAGCAAGATGGTCACGCAAAACTTTGTGCATTTCCTGAGCCTGAGCCGAAGAGGCGGTTACGCCGGTTCCAATAGCCCAGATGGGTTCGTAAGCAATCACTACTTTTTGCAGAGCCTCAGCCGAAAGGTGGAAAAGGCTGTTGGTTAACTGACCCGTCACAAAATCAAAATGGATGCCGGCTTCGCGTTGGGCCAAAGTTTCGCCACAGCAGAAGATTGGTGTAAGGCCTTCAGCCAAAATAGCGTCCACTTTTTCGGCAATGAAAGCATCAGACTCACCGAAATATTCTCTTCTTTCTGAGTGACCAATGATGATATACGTAACACCAGCTGATTTCAGCATCGGTACCGACACTTCTCCGGTATATGCACCCGAGGCCTTTGGATAACAGTTTTGGGCAGCAAGAGCTACCTTAGGTGTATCGATTAATTTTGAGAAAGAACTTAAATAAGGGAAGGGCACACCCAATACCACCTGTACGTTGGGATGAGTCAATTCGTCTTTTACCATGTTAACTACTTCAGAAAGCAATATTTGGCCTTCTTCGAAAGTCTTGTTCATTTTCCAGTTTCCTGCGGCATATTTTTTTCTCATTGTATTTATTTTTTGGCTTTCAGCATAAGCTTCCGGCAATCAGCAATTTATTTTATTTTTTTGGTAAACCGGGCACGCATAACTCGCATCTCGTTACTCGCCCACCGGCACTTTTCTTTATTCAATTACCATATTGTGATAAACATTCTGCACGTCGTCGTCTTCATCGAGTTTGTCCAAAAGTTTCTCAATATCGGCGGCTTCGGCTTCGGTAAGTTTTTTGGTGTCGGTAGGGATACGTTCAAAGTCGGCATGAACAAGCTCCAATCCTTTTTCTTCCAGGAATTTTTGGATGGCTCCATAGGCCGTAAATTCACCGTAGATGTTGATTTGATTGTTTTCTTCATCGAGGAAAACATCATCGGCTCCAAAGTCTATCAGTTCAAACTCCAGCTCCTCGAGATCGATGCTGTCGTTGTTGGCGATTTTGAAAATACATTTTCTTTCGAAGATAAAATCAAGCATGCCGTTGGTACCCAGGTTACCTCCGGTTTTGGAGAAATAAGATCTCACATTAGCCACAGTACGGTTGTTGTTGTCAGTGGTACATTCTACCAAAACAGCAACCCCATGAAGTCCGTAACCTTCCAGTACAATCTCTTTGTAGTCTTCCTGATCTTTTGAAGAAGCTCTTTTGATGGCATTGTCCACATTGGTTTTGGGCATATTGGCAGCCTTGGCGTTTTGGATTACCGCCCTAAGCCTGGAATTGGTGCCAGGGTCAGGACCGCCCGACTTCACAGCCATTACGATGTCTTTGCCTATTCGCGTGAAGATCTTGGCCATGGAGCTCCAACGCTTCATTTTACGTGCTTTTCTGAATTCAAACGCTCTTCCCATATTTAGTATCTTGATTTCAGCCGCAAAATTAGGAAATTATGCTTTGGCTTCATAATCAAAAGTAGAAATTGTGGGGTCATATAATATCCCAAAAATTGGGTTATAAAGGACGAATAATTATTAAGCGGTATAAAATTTATATTTATTTATAAAATTTAAAATATTATTTTGCAAAAAAAATGTAGCCTTAATGAAAAGTATTCTACTCGGAATAGTTTTTTCAATCCTTTCTTTCAGCCTTTTTGCTCAGGTTCGAATCAATAATCTTTTTGTAAAAAGAACCAGTCAGTCAGTCAGTGATGTCAATACGCAGGGTCAATTGAGCTCCATGGCTTCTGCTCAGGTATTGGCGGTCAACAGTACCATTTTGAGTCAGATTAAATTGCAAAAAACTAAAGTAGAATTACTTTTACCTACAAAAAACGGAGACCTGATCTTAGAAATTGAACCCACTAAAGTGTTGTCAGATAATTTTAAAGTGATGACTCCACAAGGAGTGCATAGAATGAAAATGCCCTCTTTTTTTAAGGGGAAAATCAAAGGTGAGGCAGGCTCTACTGTAGTCTTTACCCTAACCAACGGCTCCCTGGAGGGAATGGTTTGGAGTAAAAAGATAAATTTGACCATTGGGAAAATCAAAGATGATCCCGGCAATCTGCATGTAGTGTACAACACAGAGGATATAAAAAATGATACCCCCATTTGTGCCGGTGAGATAACCAAAGAGATAAAAAATTTTACACCGGAAAGTAACCGTTCTGTCAGTGTTTCCAATTGCCGGGTGGTTGACATTATGCTTGAAGCCGACAACTATACCTATAACCAATGGGGTGGCACTACCAATGTAGTGAATACGCTGACTTCGATATTTAACAATGTAGTACAACTTTACAACAATGACGAAGTCAGGATTCAACTCTCTCAGATATTTGTCTGGACTACAGTAGATCCATATAATCCTGCAACCAATATCGGTGCCATGCTCGATTCTCTCGATAAATACTGGGATTCTCAAGGCAATACTTTTAACGGGGATATTGTACATTTGGTTTCTGCAAAAAATTATGGCGGAGGTGTGGCCTACTATTTTACCGGAGGATTTCCTCCGATTTTTAATGGAATGGCTTCCCGGGCTGTGTTTGCCGGATGTACAAAAACCGCTGCCAAGGGAGTCAGTACCAGTTTGTCGTCTACGGTGCAGAATATTCCTACTTTCTCCTGGAATGTAGAAGTGATGGCACATGAAATCGGACATAATTTCGGGCTACCGCATACGCACAATTGCAGCTGGTCAGATGGTGTAAACCCTCCAAATGCTATAGATAATTGTGGACCGACTGCGGGTTATGTCGAATCGGGGTGTACATCAGGACCAACGCCGGCTCCGGGTGGAGGAACAATCATGAGTTATTGTCATCTCACCGGCACAGGTATTACCTTTGCCAATGGTTTTGGCCCTTTGGTAAAACAAAAAATGGCCGCTGAAGTAAATGCAGCAACTTGTTTAGGGGGAGTATTGGCACCTAAGCCTTCTGTTGAAACCACCTTGGTTTGTGCCAACAATCCTGCATCAATATTGGCATCAGGTTGTACAGGCGGGGTTTACAACTGGTATTCCACGTCCGCTTCCACCATCCCTGTTTTCACGGGCAACCCATACAATACACCTTCCTTGAATGCATCCACTACTTATTATGTAACCTGTACACAAACCAATTGTGAAAGTTACAAAACCCCTGCAGTAGTACAGATTTATTCGGGAGCAGCCCCCGGGGTTTCGAATATAACTCAATGTAGCGGTATCAATGAAACCACTTTGACAGCGAGTGGTTGTTCAGGATTTACCTTAAAATGGTATAATGTTTCGAGTGGCGGTACGCCACTTTATACCGGAAATAATGTGATTGCAAGCGGCATCAACAGAGATACAACCTTTTATGTGGAATGTCAAAGTACGAGTTGTGGCACCTCTCCACGATCAGCTTTAAATATTACTGTGGGTGGACCCTGTCCATACTGCGAACCCACCGGCTTAATTTGCGATGACGATGACCGGCTTTCCAGATTACAGATTTTATTTGGTGCAACCAGTCTCTATGATCAATTGGTAACTTGCAACACCTCGGGCTTTTCGTTGGTTACGCCTTCGCCACAGGTCAACTTAACTAAAGGGGCAAACTACAATTTTGGTGTATTTAATCCCGGAAGCTATGAAGATGGCATAGCCGTGTGGATGGATTTGAACAATGATGGGACATTCACCAATACCGAGCTCATTTATTCTTTTTATGATGGCAATGCCTGGACCAGTAAAACATTTTCCTATCAGATTCCAATGAGTACAACACCGGGCTTAACCCGAATGAGGATTAAAACAACCTATCTGCAGACCCCAGCAGACCCCTGCTCTGTCACTGAAGGTAATGACCCGGTTACCGGATTTTATTTTGGTGAAATCAAAGACTTTATCATAAATATTTCCGGGTGCAATACCTCTGAAATCTATGGTGCCATCACCCAGGCAGCAGGCACGTATAAAGCCTCCGAAACCATCGAAAGTCAGGCCAATGTGGCCGATAATACCACCTATCAGGCAGGGAAGTCCATCTTACTCAAGCCGGGTTTTCAGGCAGGTTCGGCGGAGGTCTTCAAGGCTCAGATCGGCGGATGCAATTAATCTTCCCTGCTTTCCCGCTTTTTGTAAGGCAAGGCATTGATCAGATTATTGACAGTGTTTTCAGACAAGGACTGAGGGGTGTCAAACCGTCTCATGGCATCTGCAAAGCTGCTTTGTTGCCACAGCTTCTGTTCGGTCTTTGCATCAAATAAAGCCATGGTGGTGCTTATGCCGTTACGGTTTCGCCAACCGGCCGGATCCATTTGCATATCTGTTTCTCCCCAAATCACGGCATCGACGCCAAGGATTCTTGCCAGCTGTCCTTTACCCGCTGCAGCCAATTCCGAAAACCTGATGTTTTCACTTTGAAGGATTTTATTGGTGGTCAGGAAGTCCTGAACCGTAATGCCATAATTTTTTTTGTTGGCTCTTTTAGATAACATGCTGAAGGCAGATTTTTGTAAATCTAAACCCGCCACACGCTCCTGCTCTTTCCAGTCCCCCTGCCTTTTACCTCGCAAACTCATATTTTTGTAGGCCTCACTAAAAGTAACCTTAAAGGGTAAAATGGCCACTCTTTGATGGCTTTGGGTATATTGACCAATATTGTCAACAACCAGTTTTTGTTGGGTTTGGCAGGAAAATAAGCTCCATCCCAGAATTAAAGTTATACCGATTATCTTTTTCATCATTCAGATTTTTTTAACAAATAAAACGAATTTCTTTAGCAATAAATACGTAATCTTTCCCATATTTGAGGCATTAACATTATGTTAATATTTTGTTTCTAATTACCCGAAGTCAACAAGTAATAAAACTAAGAGAACAAGGTCTGGATATTGTTTTTAACCAATTAACACTAAAAATTTTAGGATGAAAACCAGGGCTTAATTTTTATTAGCTTTGTGTCGCCTTGCCGGCTGGGCCCTACTTTTTTTTGAAAAAAAGTAGGCAAAAAAACATTCATAAAACAATGATCCTCTCTAAAAATTTGATTTTCAATTAATTAATAGAATAGACATTTGTGGGAATCAAATTTTTAGAACGGACTGTTTTATGATTTAAAGGAACCTTTTTTTATGTTTTGATCGCAGAATTCTAATAATTAATCTATGAAAAAAATAATTACGTTCTCTTTAATTCTCCTTTATTTCAATGCCGTAGCTCAGTATGAGGCTTTTCAGGCTTTGAAATACACCGACAGCAAAGGCACGGTTTTGAATTACCGTTTGCTTTTACCTCCGGATTACAATCCCAATAATAAGTATCCGCTCCTCTTGTTTCTCCATGGTGGAGGCGAAAGAGGCGATGACAACATTTCTCAGCTGAAATATGGCTCTGAAATGTTTTTGAATAAATCAAAAGAAACACCATTTATTGGAATATTCCCGCAGTGTGCCAAAGAAGACTATTGGGCATCAGTCAAGTTTTCCCGGGCCAAATACCCCCTCGAGCTGGATTTTAACTATACCTATCCCGAAAATCCTTCCTTACATGCAGCTGTCGAATTGGTGCAAAGTATGATCAAAGGCAAAAAAGCCGGCAAAAAAAGAATATTTATCACCGGCATGTCAATGGGTGGCATGGGTACTTTTGAGGCGGTGTATCGTTATCCAAAACTTTTTGCAGCAGCTGCACCTATATGCGGTGGGGCCGACCTCAATGCCTACTCCAAAACACAAGCTAAAGTGCCTTTCAGAATATATCATGGCGACGTGGATGGGGTCATCCCGGTAAAACACTCCCGTGAAGCCACCGAAAAACTTAAGGCTTTGGGCTGTGATGTGGTTTACAAAGAGTATCCCGGCGTCAATCACAATTCCTGGGACAATGTATTTAAAGAGCCCGATTATCTAACCTGGCTTTTGGCACAAAAAAAGAAATAACCGTAAAAGAATAAACCCTTAAATTTTCCCGGTATTTTGCTGAAGAACAAACTTATCAACAGCCCCGAATGGGTAAAAACGCTTTTTGCGGCCGTCGCAGCATTTAGCACTTACCTGTGTTTTTATCCTTTTAGGAGGGCTTATACGGCTGCCACTTTTGAAGACTTGTATTATTTTGGCATACATTTTAAAATCCTCATTATTACCGCTCAGGTGGTAGGTTTTGCAGTGTCAAAAGGAATAGGGGTGAAGGTGGTCTCAGAAATGAAACCCGAAAACCGGCCCAAAAGCCTGCTCCTGTTTACTGCCTTGTCCTGGCTGAGCATGTTGTGTTTTGGTCTGGTGCCTGCACCGTACAATCTGCTCTTTGTGTTTCTGGGTAGTCTTCCATTGGGGATGTTTTATGGCGTAATCCTGGGTTTTCTCGAAGGTAGGAAAAGCACCGATCTGCTGGTGGCTGCTCTTACGGCCTCGTTTATCATCGGCTCCGGTTTTGCCAAAAGTGTGGGCAAGTGGGTGATGGGCAGTCTGGATATTTCGGAGTTTATGATGCCCTTCGTGGCCGATTCGGTCATGTATCTGCCCTTGGCAGTCTCGGTATTGTTTTTAGCTCAGGTTCCGCGACCCGCGGCCGCAGATATTGCTGACCGTGTTGAACGCCTCCCTATGAGTAAAGCCGACCGAAAGGCTTTTGTGAGAGAATTTGGTTTGGGCCTCACGCTCTTTATTATTTCTTATGTGCTTTTGACAGCTTACCGCGAATTCCGCGATAATTTTATGCCGGAGATGCTGGCTGAGCTGGGCTTTGGAGGGAAAACCGCCCTTTTTACGCAAACCGAAATTCCGATTGCGATAGTAGTATTGCTTTTGATGGCTTCCATGCGTTGGATCCGAAACCATAGGCTGGCATTTAATGTCATTCAGACTTTACTGCTTACGGGTGCCATCATCATCGGTGGCAGCACTCTGCTGTATCAGGTGGGTGTGCTCAATCCTATCGTTTGGCTGATAGGCGTGGGTTTTGGAGCCTATGTGGCTTATTCGATGTGTAACAGCCTGTATTTTGAAAGGATGCTGGCGGCTTTTAAGTATGCTGGCACTGTTGGATTTATGATTACGCTCGCCGATTATTATGCTTATTTTGGGAGTCTTTTGGTGTTGTTTTACAAAAACTTTTTTCAGCACAATACCAGCAATGTGACTTTTTTTATTTTTGCTTCCTATATTCTTGCCGGAACTTATTTTCTGATGGTCTTAGGGTCAATGTTTTATTTTCGGAAGAAAGAAAATAGAATTTAAGAAGATAATTCCTTTTAATTTTAAAAATTGATTAAACTTTAAATCAATCTTCAGTGTTTAGAATATTTTTTGTCAAAATTCATTGTACGATTTGAATGTTTCCATTTTTTTACTTTAAAGATTGCTCTTTTTATTTTGATAGGCTATGAAAGCAGGCCACTCCTTGAAAAAAATAGTTCTAGTTTTTTTTAATTACTTTCGTCGCCTTTCCGGCGGGGAGTTACTTTTTGCGGGTCGCCGCACCGTTCGAAAAAAGTAACCAAAAAAACATTCACAAAACAATGATCCTCTTGAAAAATTTAATTTAGTATTGTCCCTGGTTTTTCATTTTCCAGCTTAAATTTTTCAAACGGACTGTTTTGTGATTTAAATGAACAATATTTTTTATTTTTCTGCAGTCGCAACTAATATTTAACAATAAGTTATTACGAGAATCTTTTGGTGGTGTGGCAATCTGGTATGAGTTTTTAGGTGGTCGGCCCTTGCCGTTCAATTTTTTAGGGTCGCCTCTCCTATTCGTTTTTCTTGAATTGTGCCACGATTGGCAAAAATGAAGGCTTAGCCTCGCTTTAGCTTGGACACAAACAGAGAGTTTTAGGTTTTTCAATTTTTTACAAAATACAATCTAAAGCTAGGTTTAAAGGTCATTTTGTTTAGAAAATACAACCGTTAGTAATTTTAGAAATTAAAATTTTGCTACCTTAAATCAATCTTCAGTGTTTAGAAAATTTTTTGTCAAAATTCATTGAACGATTTGAATGTTTCCAAATTTTCGTGACACTTTGAAGATTGTTCCCTTTCTTTGGAGGTTCGCCTCCCCGGCTTTTTCTTTGGGTAAGCAAAGAAAGTAGGTCCCCGCCGGAAGGGCGACGAAAGGTTTGTTAATTGTTGTAATCTTTTGAATAAGGGCTTATGGAATAAGCTTTTGAAAATTTGTAATAAACATTCAATCTTAAATATCATGAAACAAACCATTTTTAGTTTCTTTATTATTTCGGTTTTGTTTTTATCCTGTAAACCCAAAGCCGAAGAAAAACCCGATCGTAATATCTCACTGGCTCAGTGGTCATTGCACAAAAGCTTTTTTGGCGATGCCCTCAACGGCGACTGGGAGGCATTTGCCCGATTATTGAAAGAAAACCCCGATTCGCTTTTGCAGGGGAAATTAAATCCCGACGATTTTCCGAAGATTGCAGCAGGTTATGGCGTAAATACCATTGAGCTGGTCAATACTTTCTATTTTAGCAAAGCCAAAGATATGGCCTACTGGGAGGCATTCAAAAAGCGTTGCGATGAAGCCGGCGTGAAAGTGGGCCTCATCATGTGCGATGCCCTGGGCGATATCGGTAATGCAGATTTAGTAGAAAGACAAAAGGCCGTAGAAAACCACCATGATTGGGTGAAAATTGCGAAATTTTTGGGAGCAAGTACCATCAGAGTGAATGCCGCAGGACAGGGAACAGCCAAGGAGGTTGCCAAAAATGCTGCTGATGGATTGAAAAAACTTGGAGAATTTGCTGCCAAAGAAGGTATCAATGTTGTGGTGGAAAATCATGGAGGTTATTCTTCTGACGGAAGCTGGCTGGCAGGTGTGATGAAGGCCGTAAACATGGAAAATGTAGGGACTTTGCCTGATTTTGGGAATTTCTGTCTGGAAAGTGGCCCTACAGGTTGCACCAAAGAATACGACCGCTACAAAGGGATTGCCGAGCTCATGCCTTTTGCCAAGGGCGTAAGTGCCAAGACCCATGTCTTTGATGATAAAGGCAATGAGGCCGAAATGGACTATGCCCGCATCTTGAAGATCGTGAAAGACGCAGGTTTCAAGGGCAATGTCGGGATAGAATTTGAGGGCGAAAAAATCAGTGAAGACGAGGGCATCAAAGCCACCAAAGCCTTGCTGGAGAAGCTACTTTAGTAAATATGACCCATAGAAAGGCCTGCAAATCATATGACTTGCAGGCTTTTTTTTAAATTACTAGTGTCCCAGAAAAAAAAATTGGTCAAAATTTCTATTTATATCACTTAGTACATTTTTCAAAACTATAAGAAGACCCCTAAGGAAAAATATTTCGTCGCCCTGCCGGCGAGGCCTTACTTTTTTTTGAAAAAAAGTAAGCAAAAAAACATTCATAAAATAATGATCCTCTCTAAAAATTTGATTGGCAGCACTCTATATTGATTGTGAATTACTCTTAAATCAAATTTTTAGAACGGACTATTTTATGATTCAAAGGAACAATATTTTATTTTATTTGCCCTGTTGCTAGTATTTTTTTCAATTATCCACCAAAGTATAAGTCACTGTCACCGGGGTGGAACCCACCCTGAGGTCTCCGTAGTTGCCATCGGGAGAGGAAAACGTATAGGTGAGATTGTGCCCGTAATTTACGCCGTTACCGGTGTAAGAGCTCCCGATGCCCGTAATGATGTTTTGAGCGGTTGTCGAAAGCGTCACGGCTGCCGTGGGTGTACCTTTGGCTCCTGCACCTGTCGATGAGCTTCCTGCCAACACTGAAATACTTACGCCTGGTATCAAAGTACTCGCCGCCACCGTCACACTCCTGGAGGGTATCCCCGAGGCCGGAAGAATAGAGGAATAGTTGAGCCATACGCTGGCATTGTTGTCAGGTGAAGTTAATCGCTGACCGGCTTCCAGTGGGGTAGGCTGAATAAACGACGCATTGAAATTTTTGGAAGTGTTGCTTTCCAGATCCAGCAAGGCTACACTGGGTATCACCACAGTGACGGTATGGTCGTTGTTTTGAATGTCCTGGGCTTTTGCTCCCATACAGCCAAACAGGCATGCAGCCAAAATTGTAGTTTTTCTAAGTAGTTTCATGGTATTTTCACGTTTACGGTAAGTAAATACCTTTTTTTTGATTCCTAACAATTAGTAATGTTACAAATAATATGCCTGATTACCAAACATTTATCGGGCTAATATATAAATAAATGATTATTAATGATTTATTTTTTCGAAAAAAATATAAAAAATATCAAGCGGTATCATCTTCAAATTTGGCATGATTGATTGGATTTGTTAGGAGAATGTAAAGAATAAATAGGACAAAAGGTGAGTTATTTTTTGCTTTTCTTAACCTGATTTTGTGGATTACTGGTTGGGAAAGGCTAAATCACAGAGAGAAGGCAATATGAAAGAGAGACGGATTTTGATTTTGAGATACAAATATTCCATAGAAGAATTGAATTAATAATCACCCCGAAATACAAAAAAAACCGGAAGGAATTGCTTCCTCCCGGTCGGGGTATTATAGGTCACTCAATAGTATTAATATATCTTAGTTATCTACCAAAGTGTAGGTAACGGTTACAGCTGTACTACCGGCTTTCAAAGCTGAGTAGTTGGCATCAACTGCAGAGAATGAATAAGTCAACTGATGTCCGTTGCTGGCACCGGTAGCTGTATAAGCACTACCAATTGAGTTGATTACTGGCTGATCAGTAGCAGTAAGGGTTACAGCTGAGGTTGGTGTACCTTTAGTACCTGCACCTGTGGTTGCTGCACCGGCTACTACAGTCATAGTTACACCCGGAACAAGAGCACTCAATTTCACATCTACACGACGAGAAAGTACACCTGAAGCAGGAAGGATAGACGAGTAGTTTAACCAAACTGCTGAGTTGTCGGCAGGAGCATTAAGTTTCTGACCGGCTTCAAGTGGGGTAGGCTGCACGAAGGTAGCACTGAAGTTTTTGCTTGAGCTACTTTCAAGGTCTAAAAGGGCCACGCTAGGTACTACTACGGTAATGGTATGGTTGTCTGTTTGAGTATCCTGAGCTGAAGCACCGAATCCACATACTGCAAGAACTGCCACGAGGGCGAATTTTTTAAAGTTTTCCATTGGAATAAAATTGATTTAAGTGTTTTGCCTTGCGGCAGTTTAAAAAAATTATCACTGATTAAAAGGATACAAATACCATGCCGCGGGGCATAAGTTTTCCGAATATTTTTTTTCACAATTTACTATTTTACAATATTTTGTGAGAATATGAATACTTTTAATCAGTTTTGGCTGATTATCAGTCTAAAAACTCTAAAATGTAGGCCAGTTAGTTAGGGAAGAGGGTTTTTGAAAATTTTCATATTATTTTTCTTTTGGCATAAAGATTTGGCATGCCGGAGCCTATTTGAACATAAACAGGAAGAATTTCTAAATTTTGGAACGACAACATTGTAATATGCTATAACATGTCTGTCTTACAGTCCAAAAATGAAATAGAAAAGGTAATGTCGAATTATTGAAAATTACTGATGTTTCTAAAAATTTAAAAGCTTTTTTGTTCAAAACATAAGTTTGGTCAAGCTGAAAGAAAAATTGGTTCTGCGTCAAAAACAGTGGAAATACAATTTTTAATTTTGGGCATTTTTCTTTTTTTACATATAATTATTCAACGAAAGGCAATAAAATGAAATAAATAACACATAGTACACAATAGGAAATACCACATAGGTACAATAGTTCAAGTCAACTATGTATCTATGTTAATGATAAAGGTATAGAATGGCTATGTGTTCTATGTGTTTAGAAAATAAAGGTATTGTTTTTAATATACAATTTTTGAGAAAATAGAATTCCACTAAAAATGACGCAGAGCCGTAAAATATACGTTTTATATATTACGTCGCTATGCCGAAGCGTGGCGGGGAGTTACTTTTTGCGGGTCGCCGCACCGTTCGAAAAAAAGCCGAAGGGTCGGACCCAACCAAAAAACATTCATAAACCGCGACGGCGGACCGTAATGATCCTCTCAAAAATTTGATTGCTTTCCTTTTAGTTATATTATTTTATGAAATTTTTAGAACGGACTCGGTCCGACGTTTCGGTTTTATGATTTAAAGGAATCATTTTTTTGATTTTTCAATCAGCTCGTTTATTTAGAGTGAGAATGAAAAATAACAAAAACACTTTTTAGTGTTCTTACTTTATAAATGCTACCCCAAAATTTTATTTCCATTTTTATTACTCATTAGTGAAAATATATTTAAAAAGGGTCACCTCTTCAGATGACCCTTTCCAAATCAGGCTGCGGCCTGGGGCGTGTTCTGAACCCGCTTCGGTTTTTTCTTCAGCGATTTTTTGGTGCCACCGGCCATCTGGTACTGATTGGAATCTTTGCCATATTTGGCTCCAACGCCTATCAGCATACGCTCACTGAAATCCCGGAGGACTTTCTCCTTTTCGAGAATCCGGTTTTTCAGCTCACCCAGTTGGGCAACCTGCGTCACATGGGTGTCGATCAGTTCCTCCAATTCAGTGATGGCGGTCTGATAACTGGCAACATTGAGACCATTTCCGAGGTCCAGATCGGCTGCTATGGATTTCACTCCCGAAATCCTGGTAATAGCAGAGGCGAGTACATAACTCTTCATCTTAATTGAAAAATTTTGGCCCCGGAATTTGATAATCCTCAAATGTTGACATAAATTGTAACGTCAATTAAGATTTAATGTCAACTGGCTCTTTCCATTCGGTGAGGGCCTTTTGATTTTTACCGCATCTTCGGCCGGTTATAACTGATTATTCAGTCCGTTTCAGGGCTGTGTTTCCACAGCAATTCTGTTTCCCTGATTTAAGGCATTTGCCATAAATGCAGGAATTTCAAATATTAAAAATGATTTTCGGGTTTTTTTTCAACGCCACTGTAATACCTATTGTTACAGTTTGGCATTGACCCTCATCATTCTCTCAAAAAAAATATCCGAGTTCTGATGACAAACCGAGTATTTTATTACCCGTAAAAATTATGTTAGATAAGAAGGCAACGTTACTTGATTCTAATCTTTAACAAATTTAGGTATTTATAATAGATATTTAAATGACAAAAAAACAAGAAATATGAATTTTTTTTTACACATTCTTGTAAGGGATTGACAAATAAAGACTTATGATGCATTTTGCTAAAAATATTATTTAAAATATGAATAAATGTTCGAAATATTAATTCTAATTATTTTATAAAACATTTAAAGTGCTGATTGTTAAATATTTATATTTTTCTAAATAAAATTATTTTTAGTAAAACCAAAAATTTGCTACAAAATTTAGCAAGAAATTTTCTGAAAATGAAATTTTTTTCCTTTTCTCAAACCCTCTTTTTGATTTTTACCGGGCTCTCTCCGAGAACTATTCTTTGATATCTTCATAAAATGATTGATAATTTCGGACGAAGATTATTGATAAAATTATTTCACCAGGAAGCTCTCCAAAAACTTCATCCAATTTCCAAATCATCTTGGCAAAGCTTTTCCTTAGTAAAAAACATTTCTTCCTTTATAATGGATGTTCGTTCTTTAGTAAAAAACTTTTCTTCCTTTACAATGAAAGTCTTTTGCTTTATAAAAAACTTTTTGTTTCAAATAGCAAAAGCATAAAGTCTGGCTTTTTCAACCACCATCAACCAAAGTTTTTCATTCTTGTTTTCCCTGTCACGGCTGCCCCTTTTTTGGTTAGAAAGGTGATTTTAAGTCATTAAATGTTGGAATGACACCCATCAATCAATTATTAAAATATTTTTCAAATCTGAAATTTTTTGCGGCTTTCTTTGGCGTTTCTACCGATTCTCCAAATTAATTTTTGTATTGCTGGAAAACGAAATCGTTTGATATTTTTAGAATTTATTCTGATTTCAATAAGTAATTGGAATAAATCAATTTTAACAAAAAAATAAAATACCGAATAATAAATTTTGAAAAAAAAACTTCAAAATTTAGGGGTCCATAGCTTATTTGCACCGAAGCTAAAGACAGCAAAGTACTAATTGATTGTAATTGTTTTAAAACATTAAATGGTAAACCAGTTCACTATTTAAGGAAATCTCAGGTCGATTTATCCAGGCCTTTTGATTGAGAAAGATTAAAACAATAAATATGCATGAAAACGCCCGGAGGGCTTCCCCAATGGAATACCTCCTCATCAGAAATGATCAAGTATAGCCGAAACTAAGATCTTCTGGATTGCATATTTTGCCCACTGTATGATTGACAAATAGACCGCTAGGGACCCACAAAATGGGACTGAGAGGGCGAAGCCGTACAAACCAATTCATATTTTCAGTTTTTTTGCCTATCCCTAACAACCATAAGAATTAAAAGGCAAGAGAGAATTTATTTTTTACAGGGATTCCTAAGAATAAAAAGAATTGTTCCTTTGTTCATAAAATAGTCCGTTCTAAAAATTTGATTTAAGAGTAATTGACAATCAATATAGAGTGCTGCCAATCAAATTTTTAGAGAGGATCATTATTTTATGAGTGTTTTTTTGCCTACTTTTTTTCAAAAAAAAGTAGGGCCCCGCCGGCAAGGCGACGTAAAATTTGTAAAAAAGGACTTGAAATTTTGCTTAAGTATGTAAATTCTCATAGTTCTAACTTTACAGGTGGGTTTACTAAATTTTGAAATACTAAGGATGCTGATAAAATATATAATTTTTTCCAAAAAAACCTTTATCACTCACCCATTTACAAGTTTGAACTTTTTAGCCATGAATATTATACAATGATCCGCTGGTACGTAATCTACACCCGATCGAGACACGAAAAAAAAGTCGAAGAACTGTTGCTGCAGCAAGGCATAGAGGCATGGTGCCCCAAAATCACCGTGGCTCGTGCCTGGAGCGACAGGGTAAAAAAAGTAGTAGAGCCGCTGTTCAGATCCTACGTTTTTGTACATATAGATGAAAAAGAACGCTTCGAGGTGTTTAAGACTCCGGGCATCGTAAAATTTGTAAACTTCAGAGGCGAGCTGGCCACCCTAAAGCCAGCCGAAATAAAAAAAATCAGGTCCCTGCTCAACGATTTTGACCCATCTCACGTATCGGTAGAAAGCCTCAGTCCCAATGACCGGGTGGTGGTGTCCTCCGGTGCATTTATGGATGCCGAAGGGGTGATACTCGAAACCAAGGGCCGCATCCTGACGGTTTATCTCGAAACCCTGGGCATGAAAGTGAGGTTTGATTACAATAAAAATATCATCGAAAAGGTGGTGAGTTTGTGAAAAATGCTATAAATTGAGAGGCAAAAACTCCTAATAATGAAAATAAATCTTAAACTAGTTGCGATTCTGGCTCTTGCCTGGCTCAATTATGCCTGTGTCAAGACCCCGGTGATGTCTTACTTTGACAGTGCCGACTCCACCGAACGCATGCAGTTGCCTTACCTCGTCAATGTCCAGACGGTCATTAAGCCTGACGACATTCTGGCCATAACGATTACCTCTCTGAACAAGGAAACCAACGATATCATCAATTTCAATAACATCAACCCTTTACTCACTACGACCTTCCCGGGGCAAAGTGGATCAATGAGAGGCCAGCCGTTGGGATTTTTGGTGGATAAAGAAGGGGGCGTGGAGATGCCCATGATTGGCAAGGTCAATCTGCTGGGCATGCGTACCGATCAGGCTGCTGAGATGGTGAGAAAAGAAGTGGAGAAGATATTGAAAAATCCTTCGGTCAACATTCGTTTCCTCAACCATAAGTTCTCGGTATTGGGCGAAGTAGCCCGCCCGGGGGTATTTAACTTACTGGATGACCGCACCACCCTGCCAGAGGCCCTGGCCATGGCGGGTGACCTTACGGCCTTTGGTAACCGTAAAAATGTGATGCTGATTAGAGACTATGAAGGCGACCGGGAGATTGTGAGAATCAATCTCAGCAACAAAGATATCTTTCATTCCAAATATTATTATCTCAGGAACGGTGACCTGCTCTATGTGGAGCCACTTCCTTCCAAGGGTACCTATGCCGAGCAAAAAGTACAGCTGGCACCCATTTACATGAGTGCGATCTCAACACTGGCGATAGTGGTGACTTTGATATTGAATGTGGTGAAATGACACCTCACCCGATACGTCGGACCGCCCCCGCCCGCCTCTCCATAAGAGAGGGGGGATAATAAGGATGTTTTCTATTCACGGGAGTGGGGGGTAAGTTGCGGCATCAATCCTTAGGTAAGGGAGGGGTGTTTTGCGATGATGAAGTGGCAGGCGGAGGAGAAGAAGCATAATGGATTGACCCAAAAAGTTTACAGTAATATTTGGTTTCATTGGGATATTAGGCGGTGCAGCCTTGTACCGGAAAATAAAAATGGCAATACGCTACCAATAGAATAGTTTAAATTTATACCCATGAGTACACAGAACCCTTACGACATCTGGAAAGAAGAGACAGAACCCGACTTTGACTTGCGGGCTTTCTTTTTAAAATATTTACGGCATTGGCCCTGGTTTGTGCTTTCGGTGATTGCCTGTGGCGTGGCCGCCTGGTTTTATTTGCGGTACAGCACGCCCATCTACAGTGTGTCGGCCACCATGCTGGTCAAAGACGAGCAGAAAGGCATGAAAGGTGGGGGAGAAATAATGGAGGAGTTAGGGCTTTCAGGTGCCTCCAAATTGGTGGAAAACGAGATAGAGGTCTTACGCTCCCGCAATCTGATGGAGAAGGTAGTGGATGAGCTCAACCTTACCGTGAGTTACTGGCATATTGGCAGGATCAGAGATGCTGAATTGCATACCGCCAGCCCCATCAAAGTCAATGCCCAGGATCTGACCCCCTTTGCCTACGCCAATGATTTGCATATTGAGCCGCTGGACAGCTCTTATTACAATATCCGGGACATGAACAATAAGCTCATGGGCAAGTTTCTGTATTCGGCCAAGATTAACAGCCCTTATGGTTCCTTTCGGGTGTTTAGAGTGACCAAGTTCCCCAAAGGCATGAAACCTGCTGAGGATAAATACATCAGAGTGAAATTTGCTCCCAAGGAAAAAGTAATTTCGGGCTTAATAGAAAGCTTGACTACTGAGCTACTTACACAGAAGTCCACGGTGATCAAACTGGCCATGGAAAATGCTTTGCCGGAAAAAGGGAAAGATATTTTGGGCAAATTACTGGAGGAATATGCCTTTACTACGCTGGAAGATAAAAACCGGGAATCGACCAATACGCTCAATTTTATTGAAGACCGTCTGAAGCTTATTACGCAGGAATTGGGCGATGTGGAGCAGGATGTGGAGCAATACCGCCGCTCAGCAGGCGTGACCGATCTCAGCACCGAAGCCAATCTGTTCCTTCAGAAAGTGAAAGAGAATGACTCCAAACTCAATGAGGTGGACATCCAGTTGCGGGTATTGGATGGGGTCGATCGGTACCTGGCCAGCAACCAGGTCGGCAATGTGAGCCCCGGCTCGTTGATGGTCAATGACCCTGTATTGACGGGCTATATTAATCAGCTCTCCGAACTGGAGCTGGAACGGGAAAAGATGAGCCGAACTACTACTGCCAATAATCCCTTTTTGCAGACGCTTGAAACCCAGCAGGCCAATCTGAAAGCAGCCATCAGAGAAAACGTAAAAAACCAGAAAAACGGTTTGATGGTGACCCGCTCTACCCTTGGCTCCTTAAATAACCGCCTCGAGGGGAGCATCAGTACCCTGCCTACCAAAGAGCGTCAGTTTGTGGCCATCAAGCGGCAGGCGGGTATCAAAGAGGACTTGTATCTGCTTTTGCTCAAAAAACGGGAAGAAACCGCTCTGAGCTATGCCAGTACCGTAACGGATAGCAGGGTGGTGGATAATCCCTACAGCTCTGATGACCCTGTAAAACCCAAAAAGAAAATCATTGCCTTAATAGCCCTTCTGATCGGATTGGTGATTCCTGCCGGAGTAATTAATTTGATAGATTTACTCACCAATACCGTACAGAGTAAGAAAGAGATAGAGAAGAAAACGGGATTATCTGTATTTGGGGAAATTGGTGTGAAACCGGAGGAGGACAAAGGGGAAATACTGGATGTAAATAGTCGTTCTTTTGTGAGTGAACAGGTGCGGATGATTCGCTCCAATCTGGCCTATCTCTTCGAGGGAGATGCTGAGAAAAAGGAAGGCGGCCGCACCATCATGATTACCAGCTCCGCTCCGGGCGAAGGGAAATCCTTTGTGACCTCCAACATTGCGGCATCTTTGGGTTTACTGGACAAGCGGGTGGTGATATTGGGGTTGGATCTCAGAAAGCCCAGTATTCATAGCTATCTGGGCGTGAGTAATAAAAAAGGGGTAAGCAATTATCTCATTGGTCGAGCCAATGAGGAGGAGATAGTACAGGGTACGGCCTATCAGAATGTATTCCTGATTCCTTCCGGCCCTATGCCGCCCAACCCTTCGGAATTGCTGACCAAACATAAGCTTTCTGAATTGATAGAAGTTCTCCGCCAGACCTTTGACTATATCCTATTAGATACCCCACCTACTACTTTGGTGACAGATGCCCTCATCATGGCTCCTCTGGCCGATGTTTGCTTTTATGTGGTACGTTTCAATAAATCCCCCAAAAACTTACTGGATAAACTCAAAGAAATCAAAGAGTCCGGGGTTTTCAAATCCCTCAATGTGATTTTCAATGCCGTGGATTATACAAAATCTTCTGATTACGGATATGGTTACGGATATGGTTACGGATATGGGACGAATATAAAAAAAGTAGGGTTTGTTTCTCGAATAGTTAAAAGAATTAAAGGTTAAACGGGTTAATTTTTAAAAGCGTTATTTTTAAAATTTAACGACAGTATCACATTTATGGAAAAAGTATTAGTCACAGGTGCAGCGGGTTTTATAGGATTTCATACAGTTTTAAAACTTTTAGATGAGGGATTTGAAGTAATAGGTTTAGATAATATTAATGATTATTATTCTCCTTCACTTAAGTATGCTAGATTAAATGAATGTGGAATTGAACAGGATTTTATAAAATGGTACGATCTTGTTCAAAGTAATAAATACAAATATTATAGATTTATTAGATGTAATTTGGAAGATAAACAACAACTATTTTCACTATTTCAAACTGAAAAATTTGATTATGTAATAAATTTGGCGGCACAGGCAGGTGTTAGGTATTCTATTGAAAATCCCGATGTTTATATTCATTCAAACATTTTAGGTTTTCATAATGTTTTAGAGGCAGCAAGAAAATTCCCCCCAAAACATTTAATTCATGCTTCTTCTTCTTCGATATATGGATCTAATTCTAAAATTCCATTTGAAGAAAATGACAAAACTGATACTCCTGTAAGTTTATACGCTGCTACTAAGAAAAGTAACGAGTTAATGTCTCATTGTTATAGTCATTTATATGGATTAAAAATAACTTGTTTGCGTTTTTTTACCGTCTTTGGTTCTTGGGGAAGACCTGATATGGCACCAATGTTGTTTGCAAAAGCAATAATGGACAAGAAACCAATAAAAGTTTTTAATAATGGGAATATGCAAAGGGATTTTACTTTTGTTGGAAACATTGTTTTTGGAGTAATAAAATTGTTGAATTCAAAAGAAGAAGGGAGATTCAATGTATATAATATTGGCAATGGAGAACCAATTAATTTAATGGATTTTATTTCCAATATAGAAAAAGCTTTTGAATCAGAAACTAAAAAAGAAATGTTACCTATGCAAGATGGTGATGTACCAAAAACATGGGCCAATACTGAAAAAATCAGACGGAAAATTGGTGTTTCTCAAAATCAAAATTTAGTTGAAAATATTCAAGAATTTTCTTCATGGTATAAGTCATTTTTTATGAAATGAATTACAAGGGTGTTTTAAAAAATCTATCATACCTTACTATTCTGCAGATAGTTAATATGGTTCTTCCATTGATTACTTACCCATTTTTGATTAAAACTATTGGAAGCAATAATTTTGGAAAAGTGGTTTTTTTTCAAAACTTATTTGGCTACTTGGCGATAATAATTAGTTTCGGATTTAATATAACAGGAGCAAGAGAAATAGGTAGATGTAATAATATTTTAGATAGGAATAAGGTTGCATCTTCTATTATATTTTCAAAATTTATTTTGTTATTAACAATTTCTCTTCCCTCATTTCTTATTTTGAAATTTAATTTATTTTCCTTGGAAAAGGAGCTAATAGAAATAGCTATTTATTCAATGTGGAATTTATTATTTGAATTCTTTCTACCTATATGGTTTTTTCAAGGAATTAACAAATTAAAGTATATTACAATTTTAAATGTTTTGCTTAAGCTAATATTAACAGTTTTAATATTTACTTTAATAAAAGGTAAAAATGACAATTTACTATTTGTTAAATTAAACCTTTATACTACTATTGTTTATGGTATAGGCTGCTTTTATTTTTATAAACTAGAATCTTTCTTTTTTGTTAAGATTGGGTTAAATGATTTAAAAGAAAGATTTAGAGCTTCATATGTAATGGCATTTGCTTATATTTCAAATGCTATTAAGTCAAATTTTAGTATAGTTCTAATCAAGCCACTTATTGGATATCAAAATATTGCATACTTTGATATGGCTCAAAAAGTGGTAAATATATTTACTAATTTTCTGGATTTAATTAGTCAAGCCATTTTTCCAATAATTTTGAAAACCGAGAATATAGATTTTTTAAAAAAGATAATTAAAATTTCGGTGATTTTATCACTTTTTATATCTACAATAAATTTTTTACTCGCAGAATATATTGTTAGAATTCTTGGAGGTGTTGAAATGAGTAAAAGTATTATATATTTACAATTATTAGGGCTAAACTATACTCCGTATATTTTTGCCGCTTTAATTGGAAGAAATTGCTTAATTGTCTTCAATCGCGATTTTGAAGTTTTAAAAAGTATGTTTTTTTCAGGGTTATTTTTTATATTTTTTATATTTTTTATTTATGTAATTAAACCGGATGACCCTATTTTTTATGTAATTATTGCAATTTTAACTTCAAATATTTTTGAGGCATACTATCGATTTCTTAAGGCAAAAACTTTTTTAAAATGGTAAGGATTTCAACCCTAATTTATGATATAAAACTAATTATTGCTTTTTTTTATGATTTAATAATTAGTATATTTTTTTTTAAAAGTTTAAGGCTTATTTTATCTAATCACTTAACAATTGGTTTGTCTGTTTTAAAAAATAAAAGAGTTATTTTTCCCCATCCAGTTGGTATTGTTATAGGGAAAAATGTTGTACTTGGATATAATTGCACAATTTATCAAAATGTAACTATTGGAACAAAGGAGGTTGAAAAATATGAAAGTGCTAAATACCCAACAATTGGAAATAATGTAGTGATTTTTCCAAGTTCAGTGGTTTTTGGTGAAATTACCATTGGTGATAATTGTATAATTGGGGCGGGATCATTAGTGAATAAATCCTTTCCAGCGAATAGTGTAATTGTTGGAAATCCGGCAATTAAAATAAATTAATGCGAAAAATGAACTCTGCTTTACCAAAGATATCCATTTTGATGTCTGTTTATAATGAGCCTAACGAATGGTTAGATATTTCAATTTCTTCAATATTAGATCAAACATTTCAAGATTTTGAATTTATAATAATATTGGACAATCCCTTATCGATTGATAATAAGAATTTAGTTAAAAATTTTCAAAAAAAAGATAAAAGGATTTTTCTTATTGAAAATGAAGTAAATATTGGATTAACTAAATCGTTAAATAAAGGTTTAGGCATTGCTTCAGGGAAATATATCGTGAGAATGGACGGAGATGATATCTCGAATCCTGATCGATTAAAAAAGCAATTTGAGTATATGGAATCTAATTTAAGATGCGTGGCTTCAGGAACTTATTTTAAGCTTATTGATGAAAAAGGATTTGATTTTGGAAATACCATTAAGTTACCTTTGTCAAATGAAAAAATAAAAGAGCTTTTATTTATTGACAATGCTATTGCACACCCTACATCAATAATTAGAAATGATATTTTAAAGGAAAAAGGTATTAAGTATAATGAAGAATATAAGTATTCTCAAGATTATGGTCTTTGGTGTGAATTATCCAAAATTGGAGAATTAAATAATCTTCCAAATGTATTAGTAAAATATCGAATATCTAAAAACCAAATTTCTAACTCCAAAAGGAATGAACAACAATTAATTGTAAAAAAAATTAGAGATAATTACATAAAAGACTATTTATTATCGAATTTGATTGATATTGATTTTGAAAACAAAAATTACTTAAAATTTATTTGGAGATCGAATATTCCTATTAACTTCAAAATTGCAATAGTTAAAGGTATTATTTTAAATAGAAAGTTGAATTATTCCTCCTTCACATTCATGGTAATTTTAAATTTTAGGATTATCCCTAAAATTAATAAACTTTTTTTGGAAAAGTATTTTAAAAATAAGAATATTTGAATAATTAACTAAATGAATCTTTACAAGGTTTTATTAGTAGATATTAAGGTAAATAAAAACAATCCTAAGGGTAGATTTATTGCAGTTTTTTATAGAATAGCTAATAATATTAAAGCATCTAAATTTATTTTAATCCAGATTTTAGGTTACCCAATTAGGAAAATTTATCAATATCTTGTTATTTGGGTTATGGGTGTTGAAATTCCAGAGAACACCAAGATTGGCTATGGATTACAAATATGGCACGGAACAGGACTGGTTATTAACCCCGAAGCTGTGATAGGGAATAACGTCCTATTAAGACATAATGTTACTATTGGAAATAAATATCTTGGTTCAAAATGTCCAGTTATTGGCAACAATGTTGAGATTGGTGCAAATACTACTATAATTGGAGAGGTCTTAATAGGAGATAATGTTACAATAGGTGCTAATACCTTTATAAATAAGTCCGTACCTAATGACTCAATAGTTTACGGTAATCCGATAAGAATTATTCCAAAAGCTTGACATGAATCCATTAATTTCTGTTCTAATACCAGTATATAACGTTGAAAAGTTTGTTGAAAAAAGTGTTTTGAGCATTTTAAATCAAAGCTATGATAATTTGGAAATAATTATTGTAGATGATTGTTCGAATGATGAAACATTTAATATAATTAAGAAATTATCCCGAATTGACCAAAGAATTAAAGTATTCAGAAATGCCAGTAACTTGAAAATAGTGGAAACCCTTAACTTCGCTTTTAGTGTAAGTAAAGGTGAATTTATCGCTAGAATGGATGGTGATGATATATCAGATTTGGATAGGATAAAAAAGCAATTTGAATATTTAATCTATAATGATATTGATCTATTAGGTACAAATGTCATACTTATTGATGAAAATGATAATTTTATTGCTGAAGAAACATATCTAACTTCTCATAATGATATTAATAAAGTAAAGTTTTTGTTTTCACCAATTCCTCATTTTTGGTTAGCAAAAAGGAAGGTTTACGAAGCCCTAAAAGGATATAGAATTCCTACCGTTGAAGATTATGATTTCGTATTAAGGGCAATGGATTTTAAATTTGTCGTAGGCAACCATCCTGAATTTTTATATTCTCAAAGGATAAGATCTGGTAACACATCCACCAAATTTCCCATAAAACAATATTATTTAAAAAAATATGTAAAAAAATTAGCAAAGGAGAGGGAAAAAAAAGTTTCCAAATTATTTGATAGTTATTCTGAAAATGAATTAAAAAATTTGGAGTCTCAAAATACTTTTATAAAATTTTTTTTTGAAAAGTCCTTCTTTTTTTCTAATTTATATAATAAAAATCGAAGAGAATTTATATTAATTGCTTTTATCTACAAAATTATTTCAATTTCATTATTACCTATAGTTCAGTTCAGTGAAATTTATTCTAGGTTTAGGTATAAAATGTATAAAAATAGGAGAATGTGAGAGTTAATTTAATATTTATATTTAAGTTTTACATTGTAATATTTTTTTTACAATCAATTTTTGTTTTGAGTAGAATTGATTTAATTGATTCTATAGTTAAGGGAATTGAGTTAGCTTTTTTATTTTTTTTAAGTATGAGGATTTTACAAAACTGGGAAAATCTTCATTTAAAAGAGAGGTTTTTTATTTTAGTAATTTCAATATTGTTTGTTTTCCATTTTTTATTTGTTGAAGAATCAAAACTTGAACTTTTGCCAAAGATAATTGCACCGATAGTTTTCTATTTTACTGGCAAGTATTTAGTTTCTAATAAAGCAGTATTGGGTAATTTTTGGAAGTTATTTTTATATTTATCATTGTTCATTTTTCCATTTGTGATTTTGATATATCAAAAAATAATCAATGATTTAACTTTCTATTCTATTTTTGTTAATTCCAATAATTTTTCTTATTATTTTATTGTGGTTTCAGTAATAATCAATTTAATTTTCCCAACTAAACAACTGTGGGTGTTTTTTTTTATAGGAATTGGATTTATTCTTTCATCAACATTAGGTGCCCTTTTGGCGTTTTCGATATCAAGTTTATTCTGCATTCAAATAAAAATTCTAAAGAAAATTTTAGTTTTTTTTATATTCCTATCTTTATTTCTTCTCTTGATAAATACTTTTTTTGATTTAAACAGTATTAATATTTTAAAAAAACTAGAAGGAACTTTTGAAACTGCAAGTAAATTATTAAACATTAACACAAGTATTTCAGAACTTAGTAAAGTTGAATATTCAGAAGCTATAAATTTTTCACAAAACAATGTTTCAAATTTATCCTTTTTATTTAGAATAAAGAATTGGACAGAAATTATTGAATCTATATCAAAAAGTAGTAATGAAACATATTTATTTGGAGTGGGCTTAGGTAATACTGTTAAATTTACTTCAACACACTTGGTTGCTCATAATGATTATCTTGGGCTATTTTTCGAGGTTGGCGTTTTACTTAGTATAATATTAATATTTAGTTATTTATCTGTTCTCATGAAATTGGGCAGATCAATAATTCTTATCCCATTTTATACTATTGCTATTTACCATTTTACAGAAAACCTTTACTTTAATTTTTTGATTACATCTCTTCATTTCTTTTTGTTAGGATTCTTTAATAATAGGTTAATTAAAAAACATCGTTATGAAAGTTCTCCAAATAAATAATTTTCATTATGTAAGAGGCGGCTCTGATAAAGTATATTTAGAAACTATCAATTTACTTAAAGATGCTGGTCATGAAGTTTATTCATTTTCAAGTGAAGACGAAAGAAATCTTTATTCAAGGTATTCAGATTATTTTGTAAAAAAGCAAAATCTAAAGGGAGAATTAAGCTTAAAAAATAAACTTGATTCAGGTATATCATTTATTTATAATTTTGAAGCAATAAAAAAGTTAAAATTATTGCTAAAAGATTACCGACCAGATATTGCTCACTTGCATATATTTCAAAGTCGACTTTCTTCTGCTATTGTGAAAGTCTTTAAAGACTTTGATATACCTGTAGTTATGACTGTGCATGAATACAAAATGCTTTGCCCAGCTTATACGTTTTTAGATAAGGAAAGTGAGATTTGTGAAACCTGTGCTAGATCTCGAAATTATCTTCATGCCATAAAAAAAAAATGCATTGATAATAGCTATTTGAAAAGTACACTTTCAGCTTCAGAATCCTTCATACGAGACTCTTTTTTTTCGTATATAGAGCATATTGATCATTTTATTATGGTGAGCAAGTTTATATTCGATAAACATGCTCAATATGAAAAGAAATATTTAGATAAATCTAGTGTTCTGTATAATTTCATTGATTTTGAAAAGCTCAGTTTTTTTGAGAAAGATATTTTTAAAAAAGGTGATTATATGTTGTATTTGGGTCGCTTATCCAAGGAAAAAGGGTTAAATACATTAATTCAAGCATTCGAAAATTTATCTAGTATTAAATTAAAAATAGTCGGAGATGGTAATATGAAACCTCAACTTGAAGAATATGTCAAAAATAAACAAATTAGAAATATTGACTTCTTAGGATTTAAACACAGCGAAGAAGTTCTAGATTTAATATCAAAAGCAAGCTTTATAATTGTTCCTTCAGAATGGTATGAAAATAATCCAATGACTGTTATTGAAGCGATGGCAATGGGTAAACCTGTAATTGGTGCGGATATTGGTGGAATTCCAGAGCTAATAAGAAATGGAGAAAATGGCTATTTATTTGAATCACGAAATGTTAAAGAATTGGCTCAGTTAATTAATCATTGTAATAATTTAAATGATAATTCATATAATAAATTATCTGAAAACTCTATGAAATTCGCTAAATCAAATTTTTCCTCTACAAACTATATAAGGGATTTGGAAAAGATATATTTAAATGTGATAGAAACAAAAGGGAGAAAATAATATGAAAATTGCCATATTAGGAACCAGAGGTATTCCAAATAACTATGGTGGATTTGAACAATTGGCAGAATATCTATCTGTTTTCTTAGTAAAAAATGGATATGAAGTCACAGTATATAATTCACATAACCATCCTTACCAAAAAAAAAATTGGAATGGTGTAAAAATAGTTCATTGCTGGGATCCTGAAGATAAATGGGGTACTGCTGGCCAGTTTATTTATGATTTAAACTGCATTAGACATATTAGGAAAAACAATTTTGATATTATACTTCAATTGGGGTATACCAGTAGCACAGTATGGGGGTGGTTGCTGCCTAAGAATGTTGTTGTAACTACAAATATGGATGGCTTGGAGTGGCAAAGAAGTAAGTACTCAAAACCAGTTCGGAGATTTTTAAAATATGCTGAAAAGTTAGGAGTAAGATTTAGTGATCATTGGATATCAGATTCTATTGGTATATCTTTATACTTATCTGACTCATATAATATTCCATCCACTTTCATTCCTTATGGCTCTCATCTTTTCGAAACACCTGTCGCAGATATATTATCCAAATTTGATTTAGAACCATACGAATATGATTTGATTGTTGCAAGAATGGAGCCTGAAAACAATATTGAGATTATATTGGATGGTTATGCCAAGTCAAATCAAAATAGAAAATTTGTAATTATTGGAAGAACTAATACCCCGTTTGGAAAGTATTTGGTTGAGAAATTCAAAGGGAATAAAAATATAATTTTCAAAGGAGGAATATATGATATTAACATTTTAAACAATATTCGTCATTTTTCAAATTTATACTTTCATGGTCATTCGGTTGGAGGAACAAATCCTTCTTTACTGGAAGCAATGGCTTCACAAGGTTTGATTTGTGCAAATGATAATATCTTTAATAAATCCATTTTAGGGTCTGATGCTTTTTATTTTAACAATCAAGATCAGGTAGCTGAAACCATTAATAAGGTAAATAAAAGTGACTTTTTTAATTTTATAGAAAATAATAACCTTAAAATTAAAGAATTGTACGATTGGGATAATATTAATGGCCAATATTTGAATCACCTTAAAGAGGTTTTTAATAAAGGAGTAAGAAAAGGACGATGATCTGTAAATAATTACCATCTGATAGCGAAATAATATGAAAGGTATTATACTTGCGGGAGGCTCCGGTACTCGATTGCATCCCTTGACTTTGGCAGTAAGTAAACAACTCATGCCTGTTTACGATAAGCCCATGATTTACTATCCCCTATCTATTTTAATGCTTTCGGGTATCCATGAGATATTAATCATTTCTACCCCACAGGATTTGCCTTTTTTTGAAAAACTACTGGGAGATGGCAATCGTATAGGTTGTAAACTTAGTTATGCCGTACAACCAAGTCCTGATGGCCTGGCTCAGGCCTTTATTATTGGCGAAAGCTTTATTGGCAGCGATGCAGTGGCATTGGTATTGGGTGACAATATATTTTATGGTTCAGGCTTGAGTAAGTTGCTGCAGTCCTGTATTGACCCAAGGGGTGGAATAGTGTTTGCCTATCCGGTTCACGATCCTGAGAGATATGGGGTAGTGGAGTTTGATGAACATTTTAAGGCACTTTCAATCGAAGAAAAACCCGATAGTCCGAAAAGTAATTATGCGGTCCCCGGTTTATATTTTTATGATAATCGGGTGGTTAAAATCGCCAAAAACATAAAACCCAGTCCAAGAGGTGAACTGGAAATAACAGATATCAACAAAGTATATTTGGAAGAAGGCAACCTGAAAGTAGGTGTCATGGACAGAGGAACTGCCTGGCTGGACACGGGTACTTTTAATTCACTCATGCAAGCGGGGCAATTTGTACAAGTAATTGAAGAAAGACAAGGATTGAAAATCGGCTGTATCGAAGAAGTTGCCTTTAGGATGGGTTTCATTGATGAAAACAAATTGGAAGAAATCGCCAGGCCTTTGGTAAAATCAGGTTATGGAAAATATCTTCTTTCTTTAATTCCTGAAAAAAAGTAAAAGATGAAAGTTTTAATCATAGGCGGAGATGGTCAGTTAGGCCAATGTTTTAATAGCATAGCGGGAAAATGGCCTGCGTTGGAGTTGGTTTTTGGAGATAAGGCTGATTGCGACATCCTGGATTATGAGGTACTTCAAAAGGTATTCGCCCACCAAAAGCCTGATTTTGTCATCAACTGTGCTGCCTATACTGCGGTTGATAAGGCAGAAGATGAAGAAGAAATGGCATGGGCTATCAATGCTACCGGTGCAGAAAACGTTGCCAAAGCTTGTGAGCCTTTCAATACTACCTTGATTCATATTTCAACTGATTTTGTCTTTGAAGGAAATATGCCCGTTTTGTTAAATGAAGAAATGCCAACCTTACCCATCAGTGTATATGGTAAAACCAAGCTGGAAGGGGAGCATTTGGTAGCAAAAAATTGTGAAAAGCATTTTATCATTCGCACCAGTTGGCTGTATTCTGAGTTTGCCAACAATTTCATGAAAACCATGCTGAAGCTTTCAGAGACCCGCTCAGCCCTAGGAATCATCGCCGACCAGATCGGGAGTCCTACCTATGCGGTGGATCTGGCTGATGCTGTTTTACAAATAATCGATTCGGACAGCAAAAATTATGGTACTTACCATTACAGCAATGAAGGGGTAATTTCCTGGTTTGATTTTGCCCATGGGATTTTTGAAATCGTCGGGGAAAATATGATCCTGCATCCATTAAAGACCTTTGAGTATCCAACCAAAGCCAAAAGACCCGCCTGGAGTGCCATGGACAAAGCCAAGATCAAAAAGGAGTTTGGACTGGAAATTCCTTATTGGAGAGATAGTTTGAAGATAGCAATTTCTAAAATATAATAATTTTTAGTAAGCTGAATAAATCTTGATTCATTAAGCAATAGTAAAATTGTGGAATCTGGATTTTAAACCTAATAAAATAACTGATACTGCATCCTTCCTACAGAAAGGCAGAGATGGCCAAAAGGATCAACCAAAGAAGATTTTGAAGATTTTACCTTCCCTCTGGATTCCCGGTAAGATTTCTCAATTCCATTATTTTAACTTAAATCCACTTTTATAGCATATGCTCCTTTGCCTGGTGACCGGGCAAAGGCTGGTAATATTACCTGTAAACTCAATAAAAGTGGAGAAAGTCCGGCTGGTCAACCTGCTGATTTCCCCGGGTACCTTCAGAAAGATCCTCGACGAAATCCTGGTATTGGGTTTTAAGAGGCAGTCTTCCTATGTGTGTCTGGCCAATGTGCATCTCTGTATGGCCCTGGAGCAAGACCAGGCTCTCAGAGAAATGGTGAACCATGCCGACATCGTAGCTCCTGACGGCATGCCGTTGGTGCTGGCCATGAAAGATTTGTATGGGAAGGTCCTCCAAAGGGTATCCGGGCCCGACTTGCTCCCCGCCCTGCTTATGTATGCCGAAAACTATAACCTGAGTGCGTTTTATTTGATGTCTGACGAGGTTCTGCTGAGCAAACTTCTGGAATATACCCGCAGCAGACATCCCTGGCTTATCGTGAGTGGCGTCAATAGTATTCCAAACCCCGCAATACCGCAGGAAGTAGAAGACTGTATCTATAATATCAATGCCTCCAAAGCCAACTTTTTACTAGTCTCGATGCCAAGTCCGGCCCAGGAAAAATGGATGGCAGAAATGCATGGGAAAATCAATGCCTGTATGATAGGCATAGGGAGTGCCGTGAAGATACTGTTGGGCCTGGAAAAAAGGGCTCCCTACTGGATGCAGCAGGCCGGGCTGGAATGGTTGTACATGTTGTCGGCAAAACCACTCCAAAGATTTAAGCAATATTTTGTTCCCAATGCCAGATTCATGGCTTTGATATTGAAAGAGAAAATCAAACTGAGTCTGAACCGAAAATACAGAGCAGAAGAACTGGCAAAAAGGAGTTTCCCCATCTGAAAAGGATGTTTGGTTTTAGGGAACAGGCAACAGTGTTTTAAGTTGGAAAGGTGGTAAGATTTGCGATTAACTATTAACGATTTTTGATTGACTGATAGCCGAAAGCTTATAAAAACCACAAAGAACGCAAAGAAGACACGAAATACGCGAAGAATGAGAATGCCCTTTGAGAAACTTTGTGCCTTCTTTGTGGAACTTGGCGTAACGATTTACGAAAGGGAACATGCAGCAGGGAGTAGGCAACAGTGGCTTGAGTTGGTAAGTTAGAAAGGTGGAAAGATTTTCGATTGACGATTGATTTGAGGGAACAGGCAACGGGGAGCAGGCAACAGTGTTTTAAGTTGGAAAGTTAGAAAGTTGGTAAGTTGGAAAGTACCGGGATGCGAGGGGCTAGTGCAATGTTCAAGGTGTTAAACCTAAATGCTCTTAATTCCTTAATGGTAAAAAAATAGAACTCAGATTTCTTTGTGCATTTTGTGCCTTCTTTGTGGAACTTGGTGTAATGATTTACGAAAGGGAACAGGCAGCAGGCAACAGTGGGGTTAGTTGGAAAGGTGGAAAGATTTTCGATTAACGATTTTTGATTTACGATTGGCTAATAGCCGAAAGCTGACGGCTGATAGCTTTTCGATATAAAAAAACTAATTTAGCCTTCGGGAGGAAGAGCTATTCTGATGGATTTAAGAAGAAAATGGTTTAAGGTTACCAGTTGGGTTTTAATTGGAGTCCTGATGGGATTCACCCTATATTGTAGTTGGGTACCACTTCCGCAGATGGAAAAGATGGGCATATTCCCCGGCTGGCTGTCGGCCTGGGCGGATGCTCCCCAAAATCAGGATTTACGGACGGCAGTTCCATTTTTGTTCATGGGATTTCTAATCTCATTGCGTTTCAAAAAAATAAGATTGTGGTTGGGGATTACGCTGGCGGGAGCAAGTTTGCTTCTGGCCGAAGCCGGTCAGTTGTTTTTGGTTAAGAGACACTTTTCCTGGTTGGATATCGGTTATGGTTTGGCAGGACTTTTGATTGGAACGTTTTCGGGATTACGCTTTAACAGCATGATTAGGAGCCAGAAAATCAGGAGTTTGAAAGCAAGAAAAAGTGCCTAAAAATAGGAAATTTGGAAATTCCATGATTTTTTAGAACATTATAAATATGAATATAAAAATAGTTATTCAAATACGTACCAAAAAATAAATATTTAAAATTTAATTTGCAATTCGACCGCTAAATGGCAATCTTTGTTTATATTGGAATGCCATGTTAAATCTAGTTAATTCATTTTTTTAATTTTTTTAAAACCAAAGTTTATGAAATCTAACAAGTCCTATTTTATTGGAATGATCGCAACACTTGCATTCCTTTTTTTAGGGGTAAGCAGTTGTAAGAAGGAAACCGTTGATGAAGTGCCTGATTTCAGCCAGACCTTTAAAAATGTAGCCGTTACACCTATCACGGTTACCAGTCCTGCCGCTACTACTTATACTGCCGGATCAGTAAGCACCCCTCCGACTGTAGCTGCTGCTGCTGCTGCTTTAACCTTGGGCAATACTACTCCTGAGCTGCAGGCTGCTGCCAGTAAAGTAGATACCAATGCCGCTAAATCAATTGCTACAGGTGTTACTTCTGCCCTTGCAGATATTAAAGCCGGTAAAGCCCTGCCAGCCGCTCTGGCCACCAATGTAAAGACCCTGATTGCTTCGGGTGCTGCCAATGCATTTTTGGCAACCCTGACCAAGCCTACTGTGGATGGAAAAGCGATTGGTGGTAGAACAGGGGGCAATCCCGGAAGCAATGTGGCTAAGCCAGAAGTAGAAATGGCCAGCATCGCCAATGCCTGTAACGACGCCATCAAACTGGCTTTCGACAATGCCAAAAAAGGTCTGGATGACGGAAAGGCAGCTGAAATCGCTAAAATCAAAGCGGCTTACGATAATAATATCAAAGCGGCTGATGTGGCTGCTGACAAGGCTACTGCTCTTACTTTAAAAACTCAGAATCTGGCGGTGGCACTTTCTTTATTTAATACGGCTTACGATGGTCTGAATGCTGCTTTAACGGCTAAAAAGATTACGCAATCGCAATACAATATTTTTGTTGCCATCATGATAAGCATTTATCAGGATACCGTTAACAATTATGAAGCCTTATATTCGGCCACGATTGCTGCTCTGGATGCTAAAGCCAAGGCGATTACCGACAAGGCTAAAGCTGCCAGTGATGCAGATACTAAAAAAGTAACCGACGAGTACAATACCCAGCTGGCCGCTATCACCAAAACTTATACTGACGAAAATATCAAATGTCATAATCAGGGTGGTGGAAACTAAGGTTTGGGAATGATTGATTTCTTAAGATTTAATACCGGACTGGCAAGGGTTATGCTCTTGTCAGTCTTTTTATTTTCAGGGTTTTGGGCTCAGTCTCAGCGAAACCTTTCCGGCAAGCCGGGCTATTTCAATGTACCCTCCGCCGCACCGCTGGCCGATGGTCTTTTGAGTTTTGGCTACAACTACAATCCCCAAAAATATAGTTTGAGGTATCCAGGGAAACTTTCCGAACAAATCCTTTATGTAAATCTGGGCTTACTTCCCAATGTTGATGTTACCTTTTCTTTATTGCAGGCACGTGAAAATGGTAAAAAAATCAAGGATGGACTGGGGGACAGGCAGTTTGACATCAGATGGAGGCTATTCAATGAAAAGAAGTATCAACCATCAGTGGCTTTGGTTATGACCAATCCTTTTACTATAGATGCAGCGATGATTACTCAGGCTGTGGTGGCCACCAAGCATTTTGAGCTGCTCCCCTGGCTCCAAACAGAGACTACTATGGGATATGGCAGCAATTATTATTTTTATAGGGCAGAAGAAAACCGTAACAATGGCAATATTTTCACCAAGTTTACCTTACAAAAGAAGACAGCTGACAAGTTCAAAAATTCGTATCTGGTAGGCCCCATTGCAGGTGGAAAAATTTCCTTCAAAAATATAGGCGGGCTGATGGGCGAATGGGATGGTCTCAAATGGAATGCCGGAGCCTATCTTAATATTATTGACCACCTGCATGTGCAGGCTGGCATACTCAACGGAGATCAATGGATGTTTGGAGCTTCGTTTCAGGGAAACCTTAACCCCAAAAACCGTGATTGACCTATGAAAAAGAGATTGTTGCTTTTGGGTCTGATTTGCTTTGCGGTGTGGAATGCCGGAGCTCAAAACATGTTGCGGTCTATGGAAAAAACCGTTCGGCTCGACAGCTCGCTGTATTTTGAAAACCGTACCCTCAGAAGTCAGGTACTCAACTTTGCCCAATTGCGTAACGAAGAAGGCATGACCGATGTCACGCCCATGATACATGGCATACCGGTGGCCACTTATTCGCTGAATGCCGGGGGGGAAGTGATAGCAAATGAGGCTTCTTATTTTCCGGAGCATCTCAGCCAGAATTTCTGGAATTACAAAATAGACTTTGTTCTGAAGCCCACCTTTGTGGCCAGTTTTGGTAATTTTGATAAGCCGACTGCCAATAAAACCAGTTTGCTGCTCAATACCAATATCGTATTGCCATTGGGGCTATCGGTTTACACGGGCATCAATTTTCCGCTGGTCAATCAGCTGACGAGTCAACCCCGTACCATTAGTCCTGCACCTACTTATCTGAGTCAGTTTCTTAATCTGGGGTCTTACAGGTATATGTCCTGGTCGGCGGGGCTTTTTTACCGTGACCGATACGGGGCTGACTTCCAGTATCAGAAAGCTGATCCCTCCTCCAAATATTCCTATGGACTGGATGTCAATTATTCCGGATTGTATTACTGGTATCCCCGGGAATTCAGATACACGGGTTTTAAGGATCTCTCGGCCCTGTTTAATTTTTCAGTACGCTGGTATAAATACAATTCACAGCTCAAGCTTACTGCCGGGAGGTTTTTGTATGGCGACAACGGTGCCAGGCTGGAGTTTGTAAGGATGTATAAAAAGGCGGATGTGGGATTTTTTAGTGTGGCCTCTAACCATGGGGTTACGCTGGGCTTGCATCTGGCTTTCGCGATTCCGCCGGGCAGCATTGCTGAAAATAAATATGTGAGACTACGTACCAGCGAGGAGTTTGCCTGGGATTATTATTATTCTACGGGTTATTTTATTGGCGAGCGTTTCAGAACCAACTTCCGTCTGGATGAGCGGCTGGCCCTGTATCATACCAATTACTGGAATCAGTTTCAGAGATAAGTATGGATTTTGGGTTTCCCGATTCTCTTTAATTTGATTTTGCTTTTTTTAAAACACATAGCCCTGAAATTTTCCTATGTGCCTATTGTGGTATTTCCTGATGTGTACTATGTGGTAAAAAAAAAGCACATAGGCCACATAGCCCTGAAATTTTCCTATGTGCCTATTGTTGTATTTCCTATTCTGTACTATGTGGTAAAGATTTCAAACACATAGCTCACATAGAATTGTGCTATTTGGTAAAGTTTTTTAACACATAGTTCACATAGATTTGTATAAGCGAAAAAGATTTTAAACAAATAGATCACCTGATACTGAAAATTCCTATGTGCCTACTGTGGTATTTCCTACTGTGTACTATGTGGTAAAAAAATAGAACACATAGTTCACATAGAATTGTGCTATTCGGTAAAGATTCAAAACACATAGTTCACATAGCCCAGAAATTTTCTTATGTGCCTATTGTGGTATTTCCTACTGTGTACTATGTGGTAAAAAAATAGAACACATAATTCACATAGAAGTAGTACCCTTTTGAGGTGTTTTTTGTTAAAGATTAAAAACTTCTGATATCCAAAAAAAAGATATGGCTAATGAGATTATTAAGTGCAAAAAAAAACTCAGTGAATAATTTTCACTGAGTCAGAATTTTTAAAGGAACATGATTATGGCGGAGGCAACTAAAAAAACTACTACTACCAACCTGATCCAAATTCCGGGTGCTGTCTCTGTGTGTTTTTGCATAATCTTCCTGGCTTTAAAGTGTTAAAATAAATAATTCCATGTCTCCGAAATTAAGTCTTAAATCCAAGGGAACAAAATATTTTATGTAACATTTATTATTCGGCTGAAATTTATATTCATGTATTGGATAATAAGAAATTTTATTTGGATTTTTCCATTTTGACTTATTTTTTTAAAATTTTCAAGGGTAAAAATAAGGCCAGGGTTTACCGCTATCTTAGTGAAATCGTATCGGGCTTATCCACATCTCAAAGGGCAAAAAGTATAGTCTTGCTCTGTCTGGTACTATTGCGTTTTGAGAGTTTTTCTCAAACCCAAATTCAGAAATATTATGGTTTTGGCTTCGGTACAACAGGCGTAGAGGTCGTGGGCCGGATCAATCTCGGGCAAGTCGCTGCCGAAGCAAGCCTTTCCTACATAGGTTGGAATCAAAAGATAAAAAGAGCTTCGGACAGCACTTCCGACCTGGTGATATTACCTCACATCAATGCTTTGATGCTAAACGGATCAGTTTTAAAAAAAATATACAGGCAATTTTCGCTTAAAGCGGGAGGCGGCATCACCCTGATTAATCAATTCAAAGGAGAGGTTTATACCACGAAAGGCGTAAATCTGGATGGGGTGGTCATCAGTCCGGAAGATTTTGGTTATCTCAGAGTCCGGCTTCATTATCCGGTGCTGAGTCCTTTACTGGGGATTCAATGGCAATCCAGATCAGCTATACGACGGAGGTGGGAAATCGTGGCGGCTTGCAGCTACCGGGGCAGGCCCAGGCTGGATCTGGAATATGAAGGTTTCCTGGAAACCACTAATCTCAGCGAGCAGATCCCTCAGCTGGAGAAGAATCTTGCTGGCTGGTCGTATTATCCAGTTTTATCGGTAAGAATGTTATGGGAAAAATAGCAGGCATTTTAGGAATATTGATCTGCCTGAGCTGCACACCGCTCATGGAGGATGTAAGCCTGCAGTTTCTGGAGCCTTTGGCTGATGGCACCCTTACCATCACCGTGCGGGACTATGAAAACAAAATACCAGAAAACGTAAGTTTGCATTTCGTGGGCAAAGACTCCGCGGTAGTTACCAATACCCTGGGTGTAAAAAAGATCAAACTGAGTGCCGACGGTCGGTTTTATCTGGCTATTGGGAGGGATATTTTGCCTACTGCTAAGGAGCCTGTTTATTTTTCAGTGCGGGTGGAAGCTCCCGGTTATACGCCCTGGGTGCAGGAATTGTATTTTACCTCCCGGAGTAATGCCGCTGTTTTTGCCAGACTGGGAAAACTACGGGAAGCAAGGGCCAATGTGTGGTCAGATCAGGTCAAGATGGAAGGTAAAAAGCAAATGGCAGGAAATGCAAAATGGGTTGAAACAGAATTTAATGTAAAAAATGGTAAAGGACTCAATGGTTATGTGGGTCAAAGCACACCAGAAATCAGGATTGATTATATGGGGATTCAGGCAGGCGGATTAATACCGGTAGCTATAATTCCCAATTTATATACGGCTTCGGGTAATCTTTTAGGTTATCCCGTTGAATTTTCCGGATTTAAAACCGGGATATTTTTAAGAGTAACAGAAAATCAAAGCAAAGAATGGCGTAGCTGGGAAGGGTTGTCTCAATTTAGAGTTTATCTTTCAACAGATGCACAAAATCCTGTAACGGTAATCCCCGCTATAAGCTCAGGTTTGTTTCACTATGATGACCTCAGTGGCAAGGTTAGCTTTTTTGGGGATGTACAATGGCAAAAAGACGCCCATGGGATATTTGTCAACTTTGAAGCCAAGCAATCGGGGTATTGGTTTTTGGGTGAATATAAGAAATTATGCGGTGAAAAAGCTGAATTTACTTTGTTGACGCACTATTCCGACCTGGATGTACAAGGGCTTTTTAAAGTGATAAATACTCAAAATAATCAGGTAATCAGAAGTTTTTATACTAACCTCAACCTAAATTCCAAATTTACAGTGAGCTATCTTCCTGCTGAGGTAAAGCAATTTTCATTGCAATTTTTTGATTACTTAGATTATGGAGGAGGGAAGTCTGACAAACCCTTTTTTAAATCACAAAATTTTCTAAATTGTGTAAATCTCACACAATCAATAGATTTGACAAACTGGAAAGCACCCGCCGCAATAATTTTAAAAGTAGAGGTGGTGTGTCCGGCTGGAAAGACTCTGGATGCTGCTCAAATTCCGGTAAAAATGTGGGCACAATTCAGTGTGTCAGGCAAGGAAAATTGGAAAGATTTGGCTACCTTTACAAGAGATACAAGGACTATGAAAACATATAAATTAAAGCCAGAGGAAACTTATGATTTCAGGATTTCTACAGATGGAAAAGCGACGTGGCCCTTCCGTGAAAACAATTTTAAAATGAAGTCCCTTTTCTGGAATTACAGGGTATTTGCAGATACCGCTTGTAAATAGTATTTATTATAGACATGAGAAGAGAGCTTACGAAAATTGGTATTTTTAAATTTACCACAGATTTTATAGTAATCATAACCGTATTTTACCTTTCCCTGATATTGAGCAATAAGGGTTTTCAAAGGTCCGACGGTTTACTTTTAATTATGCTATCATTGGGTTGGTATTTTTCAACCAAGGCCAATAATTTCTACGGAGAATTCAGGACTGAAAAGTTTGTAGGAGAAATGCTGATTTTGGTACAGAATGTTGCTCTTCAGGTAATTATCGCCGGGCAGGTATTCTTTTCACTGAATCAGATGTCCTATTCCCGTACCTTCGTAATGTACTATGCTATTTTACTTTCAATTACGCTTTTTATAAAAAGTTACATTACCAAGAAGGCTTTATTGATATACCGGGAAAGGGGTGGAAATACCAGGATGATCGCCTTTGTAGGGCATAACAGTCTCACCGAAAATCTGATAGAGCTGATTGTCAATAATCCCCACTTCGGGATGAAGATATCGGGTCTGATTGCCATCAAGAGCATTGAGTTGCCGGGCATAAAATATCTTGGCGACATCGACCATTTTATCTTAACCAATGCCTCAAAAATTGATGAGATTATCGTTACCTCCAATAAAATCAGCAAGGATAAAATCAAGATTTTGATTAATTACTGTGACCAAAAGGCCATCAGACTGAAGTTTGTTCCCAATTTTGACAATTTCTATTACAGCAGGTTTCAGTTTCAGTTATTCGGGAATTATCCTCTGATTACCTTACGTGCGGAGCCTTTGCAACAGCCCACCTGGGTTTTCATCAAGCGGATGTTTGATATTGTATTTGCATTGCTTGTTTTTGTATTGATATATTCCTGGCTGATTCCCATTATGGCGATTATAATTAAGCTGGAGTCACCGGGTCCGGTGTTTTTTCTGCAGGACCGTTGGGGGAAAAACGGGGAGAAGTTTAAATGCTTTAAATTCAGGTCAATGCGGACGGAACAGACAGCCGGAGAATTTCAACAAGCTCAAAAATCTGACAACAGGATTACGAAAGTGGGTGCTTTTATCCGTAAAACAAGCATTGATGAGTTGCCCCAATTTATCAATGTGTTGCTCGGCGATATGTCGGTTGTGGGCCCAAGGCCCCATGCTCATGAGCATAACCTGCTCACCAAAGACACAGTAGATAAATATATGATGCGGCACTGGGTAAAACCCGGCGTGACCGGTTGGGCACAGGTAAACGGCTTCAGAGGAGAGACCAAAACGGTGGAGCAGATGCAACTCAGAGTCGATTACGATATCTGGTATATCGAGCACTGGAGCCTGTGGCTTGATCTCAAAATTATCTTTATGACAGTTTATAATCTGATCAAAGGCGAAGAAATGGCTTATTGATAAGCCTTGATAAACGTATATTTACATTTAAATGGCTGTATTAAGCCAATTATACTTCCCTACTTTCTGGATGATCTTCTTACCGAGCATTGATTTGAGAAACTCCTCGTGTTTTTCGTGGTGGAGGTCAGTACCAAGAAAATCCACCAGGTTGTTGTCATAAAGTTTCAGGGACAGCTCTTCTACCTGCTTTCCATAATATCCCCCCAGAGAATTGATGTTAAGTTGCATCAATACCCCCATTTCGTTGAGTTTGTGATATACCCTGAACCGCTCGTTTAAATAAAGATATCTTTCGGGGTGTGCAAGTACAGGCGTATAACCCGCTGCAATGATTTCAAAGAGGTACTCTTCAAAATAGGCCGGTAAGGAAACAAAAGAAGTTTCTACCAAAACCAGCAATCCCTTCTTTCCAAAAGTCAGCAGTTCTCCTTTTTCCAGTAGTTTGATGAAGTTTTCATCGAGGTAATATTCTGCTGCCAAATGCAGATCGATAGCCATATTATGTTCGGCTACTTCATTTTGTAAAAGTTGAAAACGTTCTTCAAGATTTTCTTTGGTATTGGGGTAGAATTCTTTGTAGATATGGGGTGTAAGTATGAGTTTGGAAAAACCCATTGATTGAAGTTTTTTGATAAACTGAATACTCTCTGAAATGCTTTTGCTGCCATCATCGACTGCAGGCAATAAATGTGAATGCATATCAGCCCCTAAAAAGCTATAGTCTTTAATTTTTTTTCCGGAAATAATTTCTTTTAGATTCATGGTACGGGTTTAATTCAAAGTAAAAATGAAGCTTTGAAAAGTATGAGTTTCAATCAATTGTCTGTTTGTGAAGTAACGAAAAAAATAAGCCGGAAAAAAATAAATTTATTATTCGGTGTCTTTTTAAATTCGGAATCTGAAAATTTTACCTTTTATTATTGAAATAGTAATTTTTTGCATTTTTGACCATGAAAAACCCAATAATTTGGCTATTAAATTTCGAAAATATCATCCTTGAAAAAGGCAATATTTTAATAAACAAATCCTATTAGAAATGTGAAATAACCAATAAAGAGGAATTGTAAGGATTGATGATAGGGGAAGAGCCAGGGAATTTTTTACTTCTTAAACAAGCTCTCCACAAAGGCCATTTTGTTGAATACCTGCAGGTCTTCCATTTTTTCACCTACACCTATATATTTCACCGGGATTTTGAATTCGTCGGAGATGCCTATCACGACCCCGCCTTTTGCGGTACCGTCGAGTTTTGTAATGGCCAGTGAATTTACATCCGTAACCCTGGTAAACTCCCGTGCCTGGATTACAGCATTCTGACCGGTGCTGCCATCCAATACGAGCATTACTTCGTGGGGGGCTTCGGGCAGAATCTTTTGCATTACCCTTTTGATTTTACCCAGCTCATTCATGAGGTTGACTTTGGTGTGCAGGCGGCCTGCGGTATCGATGATGATCACATCGGCATTTTTTTCTACACCCACTTTGATAGCATCGTAGGCTACTGACGATGGGTCGGTATTCATGCCATGATCAATCACTTCCACACCCACCCTTGAGCCCCAAAGTTTAAGTTGGTCCACAGCGGCTGCCCTGAAAGTATCGGCTGCACCCAGTACTACTTTTTTTCCATTTTTCTGAAAATTATAAGCCAACTTGCCTATGGTGGTGGTTTTGCCTACGCCATTTACACCTACGACCATCAGCACGTAAGGCTTGGGGAGGTTTTCGGTTTCAAAGCTGTTTTGTACGTCCTGAGAATTGTTTTCCTGCAAAAGGGCGGCTACTTCTTCCCGAAGGATGGTGTCGAGCTCCGATGCAGAAGAATATTTGTCGTCCGAGACCCTTTTTTCTATCCTTCTGATGATTTTGATGGTGGTATCTACGCCCACGTCAGAGCTAATCAGGATTTCTTCCAGTTCATCCAGAACTTCTTCATCTACTTTTGATTTACCGACAATGGCTTTGGATATCTTGTCAAAAATACTGGTCTTGGATTTTTCCAGTCCTTTGTCAAGAGATTCTTTCTTTTCTTTGCTAAAAAAGTCGAATAAGCCCATCAGTAAACGTGTTTTTTTGCAAATTTAACTAATAATCTTTCAACCCAAATATCTCAATAGAAATGATGACGAAAAAATATTTGGTGAAATAGTCATAACAACCGAATGAAAAGGTATCGGGATACCTTTGATTGAGGGTGGCAATGAATATGATGCCAAATATTATTGCAGTCCATGGCCTGTTGAGGAATTTGGGTTAAACCCAATATTTTAAGATTTCATTACCTGAGTTAAATCGGAATTTATCTTTTAATTTCACGGCTGGTATTTTTGAAATATTTAAGAATGGTTTTTGAAATGAAAAAGTGGAATTGGGTTTTTATAATGATTTTGTTTTTGGGTCTAAGCTCCTGCGGAAATATTCTGAAGCCCGGCGGCGTAAAATTTGAATTGACCAATCAGGCAGACAATCAGATCGAAGATTTTACCTTGTCAATCAGGAATGCTGCCGATTCGAGCGGTGCGGCAGTGGTGATTATCAGTAAAGTAGATGTAACCGAGGTTCAGAACTTCAGCCTGGAACAGGAGCAAATCTCCGGTTTTGAGGATGCTTATTATGCTTTAAGTTATACCAAAAACAAGGTGGTTTTCAAGAAAAATTTCGGGAAAATCACACAAGGAGAAGACATGAGTTCATCGGGCTTTTACCTGATCAATGTTTTGCCTGCTTATGTTTATATTGGGGAAGAGTAGGGCTTTAATCAAAGAAGAGTTTTTTCAAAGCTGCCGGCTCAAGCCTTTTTGGTTTTAAAGATACCGCATCAAGGGCTACCCATAGCGTTTTTGCCTTTACTACGAGGGTCTTGTTTTTTAATATTTCATAGTATCGTAGACTGGTCACCCCTTCAAAATCGTCAACCCAGGTATTTAAGGTCAGTAAATCTCCCTCTCCGGCTTGTTTGAGATACTCTATTTCATGTTTTCGCACTACCCAACGGATGGCATCCGAAATTTCGGCAGGAACGGTATTGTTCCAATGGGCAGTGGCCGCCTCCAAAAGAAATCCGATATACACCAGATTGTTGACATGCTGCATCTCATCGAGGTGTTCTTTGGTTACAATTATATTTTGAGAAAATACTTTGGGAGAATTCATTTAATTGCGAAATTCAAAACGTTAATTCATAAATGTAATGAAATAATAACCGAGGGCTCCTATAATTTAATTCAGTTGAAAAATTTGTTAGTTACTTCTTCATATTTTCAATAAAAAATGTAACAAATATTTGGAGGTTATTTCATTGAAATATTTCCAAATAAAACAAAAGATATTAAAAAGTAAGTTTTAGAGTGGTTTATTTTGGAAAAAGTATTTCAATGCTTTAACAAAAGAGGTATAATAAAAAAAGGATATCAATTAGGCAACGTCAGAGGAAAATTTCTTCTGTAGAAGATAATTATTCATTAGTATCAATCGGATAAAATAAATAAAAAATGTGACCTTATAACAGCCTGCACTGTCTGAACACAATCAAAATTCTCAATAAGAGAAAATTGAATTTTATAAATATATGATTTTGAGAATTTTGAGTGTGTGAGTTTGCAGGGTGCAGTTTTTTTTGCTTCGTTTTTTTTCGAAAAAAAATGAAGGCCCAGGCGGCAGCCGACACAAAGTATGTAAAAAGTTTTTTTTAAATTTAACAAAACACCATTTAAAAGTAGATTATAGGCATATTTTTAGTTTAAAAATATTTAGCTGTATAGCAATAATAATTATGTTATAAATCCATAACAAAACAAAAAGCCTTAACCGCGTACGGCAAGGCTTACAATATTTTTAACACAAAAGCTTATTTCAGAGCTTCAGCGATATTATCAACGGCTACCATTTCTTCTTTAAAGGTATAGGCACCGGTTTTATCTGATTTTACAGCTTTGATAACTTTTGCAAAACTCTTGAGAGCTGTTTTATCACGAAGGGTCGCAACTACTTTCTTTGCCATTTCTAAAAATTATTAATGTTTACTAAACCCGATGGTTTATTATTTGATTTCTTTGTGAACGGTCATTTTTTTCAATACCGGATTGTATTTTTTCAACTCCAAACGCGAAGTGGTATTCTTGCGGTTTTTGGTAGTGATATAGCGTGACATTCCGGGCATTCCTGAAGTTTTGTGTTCGGTACATTCCAATATCACCTGCACTCTGTTTCCTTTCTTTGCCATTTTATTATTTAATTATCTTTTTCTAAATCGGGCTGCAAATATAGACATATTTTTTTATTAGAAAAAATTATTTCAAATTATTAGAGCGTTTGAAACACAATTTTTTACAAAAAAATAAAAGTCTTTCTCTAAATGTATATTTCTGGTTATTTTTACTATCTCAAAAGTATCCCAAAAGTATGAATGCTGTAGCCTCTTTGTTTAGTCCATATTCACCGCTGGTATCTATTGATTGTGTAATTTTTGGCTTTCAGGGTCATAGTCTGAAAGTTTTGGCTCTGAAATTTAACGATACCAATATATTCGCATTGCCTGGAGGTTTTATCAAAGAGACTGAAGACATCGATGCGGCAGCTCACCGGATTTTGAGCGAAAGAACTGGAGTAAATGAAGTATATCTCGAGCAGTTTGGGGTCTTTGGAAAGGTAAACCGTGTAAAGGTAGAAACCAGAAGCAAACTGATAGAAGCCCTGGATTTTCCTGAAAGTCATAAGGATTTTATTGAAAATCGGTTTGTGTCTATCGGATACTTCTCATTGGTCGATGTCAACCAGGTAGTGCTCAATAAAGACGGCGTGTCAGAATCTTTGGAATGGTACGATATCGAAAACCTGCCCATACTTATGCACGACCACAAGGAGATTGTGGAGGCGGCCAGAAAGTCTCTCTCCGATGATCTCTACAACCATGCCGTAGGCAAAAATCTGATGCCCGAACAGTTTACCATGAACGAACTCCAAAATCTTCATGAGGCCATACTGGGTGCCAAACTTACCCGAACCAATTTCCAGCGGAAGATGCTCTCTTTGGGTTTTCTGGAAAGAATTGAGAAGAAATTTACCGGCAAAGCCCACAAGGCTCCTTTTTTGTATTCGTTTAGGTAATATGCTAATTGATAATGGGTTAATTTGATAATTAATAATGTGTTAATTGGTTTTAGGGAACAGGGGGCAGGCAATAGGCATCAGGGTTTTTAGTTGGAAAGGGGGTAATGTGCTAATTTGCTAATTAATAATGTGTTAATTGGTTTTAGGGAACATGGAGCAGGCAACAGGTTTTTTAGGTGGAAAGGTGGTAATGTGTTAATTTGCTAATTAATAATGTGCTAATTGGTTTTAGGGAACAGGGAGCAGGCAACAGGTTTTTTAGGTGGAAAGGCGGTAATGTGCTAATTTGATAATTAATAATGTGTTAATTGGTTTTAGGGAGCAGGCAATAGGCATCAGGGTTTTTAGTTGGAAAGGGGGTAATGTGCTAATTGATAATTAATAATGTGCTAATTTTCAAGGGAAATGCAATTCTTCATAATTATCATTCTTGACTCGTAACCCGCAACCCGGCCCTCGCAACTCGGGTCCTCGTAACCCGCAACCCGGCCCTCGCAACTCGGGTCCTCGTAACCCGCAACCCGGCAATCAGAGTGACTCCTCAAATTCCCTGAAAGTATCAATAATTATAGCGGTAGCTTTGATAAGCTCGTCTTCACTAATCACCAAAGGCGGTGCAAACCTGATCTTGTTGCCATGGGTTGGTTTGGCCAGGAGGCCTTTTTCTTTCAGTCTTAAACAGATATTCCAGGCAAGTTTTGACGCTTCGTCGGTATTGACTTCCACGGCGTTAAGCAATCCTTTTCCCCTGACCAGTTTCACAATTTTGCTCTGGGGAATGTAATCGTTTATCCTTTCTCTGAAAATTTCCCCCAGTTTGCCTGCCTTTTCAGCCAGATTTTCATCCAATACCACCTGCAAAGCCTCCCGGGCTACTTCACATGCGAGTGGATTACCTCCAAAAGTGGACCCGTGCTGTCCGGGTTTGATGCATAGCATGATCGGGTCATTGGCCAGTACTGCCGAAACCGGCAACACACCTCCTGAGAGGGCTTTTCCCAATATCAGAATGTCGGGTTTTACATTTTCATGGTCCACACAGAGCATTTTTCCGGTGCGGGCTATTCCGGTCTGAATCTCGTCGGCAATAAACAACACATTGGCAGCTTTGCAAAGTTTGGCCACTTCTTTCAGATAGCCCTCATGAGGTACCTTTACTCCGGCTTCACCCTGGATGGGTTCCACGATAAAACCCGCCACAAAAGGATCTTCGAGCAATACATTTTCCAGGGCTTCGATGTCATCGTAGGCAATCACCTCAATGCCCGGTAAAAAAGGACCAAAACCGTTGGTACTGCCGCTGTCGGTAGAGGCCGAAATCACCCCCAAAGTTCTGCCATGGAAATTTTCACTGGCAAAAATAATCTTGGCCTTGCCTTCCGGTACACCTTTCTTTTCATAAGCCCACTTTCTGCATATTTTGAGGGCTGTTTCTACAGCTTCCACGCCGGTATTCATCATCAGCACTTTGTCATAGCCAAAAAGTTCGGTAATAAACTGCTCAAACCTTCCCAAAGCCGCACTGTGAAATGCCCTGGATGTGAGTGTGAGCTTTTGAGCTTGTTCGGTGAGTTTTGCGATAATTCTCGGATGGCAATGCCCCTGATTAACCGCAGAATAGGCCGAAAGAAAATCAAAATAGACTTTGCCTTCGACGTCCCACACCCTGGCACCCTGTCCTTTTTCGAGCACCACTGGTAACGGATGATAATTATGTGCACCATGTTTTTCTTCTAAGGCTATATAATATTCCGAAGAGCTAAGGGTTTGTTTCATAACAAAAGCAAAGATTTTGATCAAAATGAATATAATTTCCTTTTTTTAGCAATATTTTGGTAAATATTTTTATTTCATTTATTATTTTAGAAAAAATTAATTAAATATTTCCAAAAAAAGAAAATATGGATCTGGATGAATACGATATTCTGATTTTGAAAGAGCTGGAAAAAGATGGCCGTAAACCTTATTCTGAAATCTCAAAAAAGCTGGAAATCTCCAATACGATGGTTAATCAGCGGGTCAACCGCATGAAAGAGGCAGGCTTAATCAAGAAGATGGCCCTGGAACTGGATGAGCGTAAGATGGGCTATGAATGGAGTGCTTTTACGGGAATTATCCTAAAGGAAGATTCCAATTCGGAGCACATCATAGAGCTTTTGAAAGAGATACCTGAAGTAGTGGAATGTTATTATATCACAGGGCAATACACTTTATATATTAGAATAGTAGCCAAAAACAGTGAACACATGCGAAAGATCCTTTACGAAAAGATTGACCATATTCCGGGCGTACTTAAAACCGAGTCGCTGATTGATTTCGGCAGGGCATTTAAGCGAAATGTGCCGATAGAATGAGGGATTTTTCGTAATTTTGCATTCTTATTTTGAAAAAAATGCCGGAAAGAATTTATCTCGACAATGCCGCCACCACGCCACTTGACCCCGAAGTGTTGCAGGCAATGATGCCTTATATGACTGAGTTTTATGGTAACCCATCCTCAATTCATGCTCAGGGCCGCAAAACCAAGTCGGCCATTGAGATGGCAAGGAAAAGCATTGCCGCCTCTCTGGGTACTTCGCCGGGGGAGATTTTCTTTACCTCGTGTGGCACTGAGGCCGACAACATGGCTTTAATCAAATCGGTGGAAATCCTCGGAATCAAACACATCATTTCGGGTAATCTGGAACACCATGCGGTGTTGCATACGCTTGATTATCTTAAAGAAAGATTCGGGATTAAAGTTACTTTTCTCGAAAACAATGACCGGGGAGATGTAGATTTAAATCAGCTGGAAAGCCTGTTGCATGATTCGGAAAATACCATGGTCAGTCTAATGCATGGTAATAATGAAATTGGCAATTTGTTGGACATCAATCAGGTAGCCGAACTGTGTGCCAACCATAAAGCTCTTTTTCATTCAGATACAGTGCAAACCATGGGACATCATATTTTTGATTTGAAAAATAGTCCCATTGACTTTATTGTCGGTTCGGCCCATAAATTTCATGGTCCCAAAGGCACAGGTTTTATATACATCAATGCTAAAAACAGGCTGCATCCTTTGATCCATGGCGGAGCACAGGAACGTAATATGCGTGGAGGTACTGAGAACCTTTATGGGATTGTGGGCATGGCAAAAGCTTTGGAGCTGGCTTACCAAAATTTTGAAAAAGATAAAGAATATATTTTGGGTTTAAAAAGTTATCTGAAAGAGGCCTTGATTCAGAATATACCCGGCGTAAGTTTCAATGGCTTATCAGGTGACCTGGAAAAAAGTCTTTATACTGTATTAAATGTAAGCTTTCCGCCACACCCCGACAATGAAATGATCCTGTTTAAGCTCGACATCGAAGGGATCTCCTGTTCGGGAGGTAGTGCTTGTGCCAGTGGCACCAATCTGGGCTCTCATGTTTTAAATGCTCTGGCGATTCCTGAAGATCGGGCCAACGTCAGATTCTCATTCAGCAAGTTTACCACTATTGCAGAATTAGACAAAACTATTGCCACGTTGGTAAAGATTTTTGGATGATTGCCCGGCTTATTTTTTGAATTTTGATTAAAAATTTGAAGAAAAATCAGTTGAGTTTTGAATTCAATTACCGAATTATTGTATTTTTTCAAGAATTTTAATATTTAAGGGTTTAATTTACATGGACTTACAAAACCTGTAATAGTAAATTTGCAATGTAATCAAACGAAATACTTTAATGGCGTTAGCAAAACAGTTTTTGAAATCAAAGCCGGTATGTAAAGTTACTTTCGAACTTTCGGCAGATCAGGTACAAGGAAAAGAGGTTGCTCTTTTGGGAGATTTTAACAATTGGAATTCGACTGACACGCAGTTGAAAAAACAAAAAGGTGGTACATTTAAAACTACGATTGAATTGCCGGTAGGGCAGGAGCTTCAATTCAGATATCTGATTGATGGTGCCAACTGGATCAATGATGAAGCTGCCGATAAATATGTGCCTTCGGGCGTATCGGCTGATTTAAACAGCGTAGTGGTGATATAAAGATTTTTTATTTAAGGTTGAATAGATTTTAAAAATAGCGGTCAATTGATCGCTATTTTTTTGTGATCAAAAACCCGGTGACTGAATTCCCCTGATTTTTCGGAATAAATCCATCGCATATACATCAGTCATACCTGAAATAAAATCAACAATCTGCAGGAAATTTTGATAACTGTTGTCTGTTATTGAAAACTGATATTCTTCCGGAATCAATTTAAGGATTTTCTGTGAGCGGGCGGCATCCGGTAAACTGATGGCCCCGATGAAATCCTCGAGCAGTCCGTTGATAACATGGTATCCCGCCAATTCTTTTTCAATTACAGAAGAATGGTTATAGATTTTATCAAATGAAAATCGGTCAATTTGTTTCAAAACCCCAATAGAATGTTCGTCAATTAAGTCAATCAGTGACTTATTTAGCTGTCCATTCAGAAGCTCCTTTTCATGAGATAAAAAAGCATCAGTACATTTTTGGGTGAGCAGATTGATAAGCATTGCCCTCAAAAGTGAGAGTTTTTTGCCTTCATCCGGTATTTGGGGGATTTTATTGACAATATAATCTTTGCTGGAATCAAACTCAAAGAGTGGCAGGAGTAAGCTTTCGGCTTCCTGATAACTGATCACATTGAGTTTGAAGGCATCTTCGAGGTCGATTATCCGGTAACAAATATCGTCGGCTGCTTCAACCAGATATACATAGGGATGTCTGGAATAAACCTCTCTTCCTGATTCTTCCCGAATAAGCCCCAGTTCTTTTACAATATTTTTGAAATGCCCCATTTCCGCATCAAAAAAACCGGACTTTTTGGTATTCAATTGCTTTTTGTCGAAACCTGAAACCGAGTCAGACGGATATTTAATGATCGAAACCAAAGTAGTATAGGTCAATTTTAAACCTGATTGAAGAAAAATGTTGGTCAAAATCCTGAAAGCATTGGCATTTCCTTCAAACTTGGTCAGGTCTTTGATTTGCCTTTCTGAAAATCCGGTTTCTGAATTTTCGGAAAAATAGGTTTTAAAAAATGCCCTGATGGCCTCTTCTCCGAAATGCCCGAAAGGGGGATTCCCTATATCATGAGCCAGGCAGGCAGTTTGAATCACGTCTGAAAGCTCAAACCGGTAGAAGTCGGCGATATTTTCTGAGAATGCTTGTTTGTGCAATTTTGACAGTCTTTCTCCTACGGCCTTCCCAAGTGATCTGCCCACAGAAGCAACTTCCAGGCTGTGAGTAAGCCGGTTGTGGACAAACACCGCACCGGGAAGGGGAAAAACCTGCGTTTTGTTTTGTAGTTTTCTAAATTGAGAGCTGAAAACCACTCTGTCGTAATCACGCATATAATCTCCTCGTATTTCATCACGGGGAGTAGTGTTTTGTGCTCCAAGTCTTTTATTGGAATAGAGGGTTTGCCAGTTCATCATGAGGGTTTGAAATATTTTTTCATAACAAAAATAAGCCCAAAAACTGAGACCAGCACCAAACCGAAAACAATGAGCTGAGCGGTAAAGTCCCCTGTCGGGTTATTGATAATCTCGCTGATTTCTCTGGCTTGTGAGCCGGTATAAATGGCCAGCAAGGTTCTGGGGAGCATTCCCATAAAACCGCCCAATACAATATGCCTGATACTTGCCCCTGATACGGCAAAGGTGAGGTTGGTAAGGGCGAAAGGTAAAACCGGAGATAACTTTGCAAAAAAAATGATCTTCAGTTCGTCTTTTCTAATATTTTGGAGAAGATTTTGCACTTTTTGGTGGTGATTAAGGTAACTGTCCACCCACCTAAAATCTAAGTATTTGTATAAGAGATAGACCAATGAAATGGCTCCAAAATTAATAAAAAGCAAAAATGGAAGAGCTTGGAATCCTAAAAAATAGCCAAAAACTACCGCCAAAAATGTAGGAGGACTCAGTGCAACAGATGAGGTTATGGTCAGCAAAATGCTAAGCAGAAACCACTCCAAATAGCCCATCGAATGTATTAAATCCTGGTTTTTTACCAGAAAATAACTTAAAATAGAAGTGCTGAAAAGAGGCATGAGGGTAAATGCCAGGAAACTCAAAACCGAGGAAACTGATAACTTCATTTATACCGAATGAAACCGTAAAATTAGGAAATTTTAATCGAATTCATGATCGAGGAAAGGTAGCATATTAATTTTGTCTGATATGGATTTAAAAAACCAAATGGTAATTTCTTTTTTTGTATATAATTTCTTATTCCTAAACTTATTTTTTCGAAAATAATTGAGAATAAAGCCATTTTTCAAAATGCTTTCCTTTAATATATCATTATTGCTTATTTTTGCGTTAGGTATTGACCGGGATTAAAAAAATATTGCTCAGGAATGAGGTTTAGATTTATCACTTTTTTATTCATAATTTCCTTTTTTGGAGCCAATGCACAAAGAAGCCGGCTCACCAGCAATACCACCCTCAGCGGATCTCTTGGCTCAAGCACTTATTATGGGGACATGTCGCCTTATAGTTTGCCGATTCGCGGAATTTTAAAATCCACCTCATTCAATGGGGCAATTACCCTTACCAAAGAGTTCAATGAAAAATGGGCACAAAATCTGGATTTGAGGTTTACCCAATTAAAAGGAGGTGATTTTAAATACAATACCAATCTTTTGGGATATCAAAAACTTTTACCCATATACCTCGAGCGTAATTTGCATTTCAGAAATAACATTTTCCAGCTATCTTATACCCTCAAATACTATATCATTGAAAACAACGCCACCATAAACCGAAGGAGAGGTAATTTTTTACCTTATTTTATTTTTGGGGTAGGGGTGGCCACCAACAATCCCAAAGCCATGGCCCCTTCAGCGGACGGCTCGGGGGATTGGAAAGCCTTACGACCACTTCATACTTCCGGCTCCAACGTTTCGTATTCTCCGGTGTTTCTGAATGTACCTTTTGGGGTTGGATTTAATAAAAAAATAAACCGACGTTGGGATTTCAAAGCACAGGCGATGCTCAATGTGCCGTTTAATGACTACCTTGACGATGTAAGCGGCACCTTGTTTCTGAATAAAGAAGAGTTTAAAAATCCTGATGCCTATATATTTCACAACAGATCTAAAGAAGCCACAGATGCACTTACAGGCAGAAACCGTAATGAAGTATTGTTGAATAATGGCATAGAAATCAGTAGTATTGACCTTTCAGGAAAGCTGAGAGGGTCAAGTTCCACTCCATTAACTTATTATGACATTTTCCTTACAACAGAAATTGGGTTGACTTATTGGCTGGATTGGAAAATAAGATAGACGAGATTCGCTCCACTAAATAAATTTAATTCAGGCAAATCAGAAATTTAACTAAATTGGTGAAAATTTTCATTAATTTTTGCGTAGCCGGATAATTAAATATTTAACCTTTTATTTATTGATAGTGACCCGGAATTTCGGGTTCGCTCAGGACTTATGCAATTCTCTACCCCCGGGAGCAGTAAAAGGAGCATTCGAAATCGTAGGAAATCTTACTTCAGGGTGTACGCCGCTTAATGTAAAAGTCAGAGACCTTTCCGGAGCTGAGGAAGTTCATTATTTTTTTGATTACCGAAATGAAAATTCTGCCCAATTGGATTGGTGGGGAAGTAAAGACTCTTCCGGGGCAATTATCAACATAACAGATAGCCCCAAAGATTATAGAATTATCCAATATGGAAAAAAAAATGGAGTTGAAATGTTTGCCTGTAAAACAGTTACGGTCTTGCCTAAACCCAGGGTAAGTTATACCCAATGCAATAACTTTGTTACAGTCTATGTACCTAATCAAACTTTAAATAATGGATTTAATCTTAATTATAAATTAGGTACTGATCCCGAAATATCACTTAGTGCATCGCAACTCCCCTATAATTCAGGTCCCAAAACAGTTGTATTTCCTTTGAATTTAGATTTTTATTTTCGAAATAATACAGGCCAGAAACTATGCGAAGTTAATCAAACGATTACTTTAAATGCATTTCAAAATCCAAACCGCGGTAATATTTCCCTTGTTGAGATGTTGACCCCTACCGAGGCAAGCATTGAATTTTCGGGAGTGTTTGATCCGAGCGGATATGAGATAAATCTTCATGAAAAATATTCTCCATCACCACCTGTTTTGTTGGGCTCCAAAATACCCGGGAAATACAAATTTTCAATACCTGATTCAAGCAAGTCTTATTGTTTTTCGGTCTCAAGAACTGAAATTTGCGGGGGAACAGAAAGGTCTTCTATGCTTTGTACTATACCATTTGACCCTATTAGCCCAGGTCCGGCAAGCAATACGTTGAATTGGGTGAATCCACCGATAAATTTAAATAACAGTGCTGTACCTTTGCCTCCTGTCTTTGGATATATAAATGTTCACAACACCATCAAAACTAAAGTTAATAACAGCAGTTTACTCCCTGAAATTATCTTACCCACCGAAATTACCAAGACCTATTCCATTGACTGCAAAAAAGACTATTGCTATCAGATTAATTCTGTTTCTGAAGGTGTTTTTATGAACCAGCCGTTTAAGGGTGTTACAAAATCTCTCGAAAGGTGTATTTCAAGAAAAACGATGTTGACTCCTCCCATCAACGATTTACTATTAAATGTAAACGATAGCAATAAAATAGAAATAGTGTTTTCTGATGATTCAGGCTGGAATCTCAATAAATCTATTTTTCATTTAATAAAAATTGACCAAAAAGATTCTTTACAAACAGACAGTTTGATTGCCACTCCTTTTATCTTCAAACCAACTCAGGTAGATCCTTCTAAGGATGAGACTTGTTTCAGGATTCAATATACCGATATTTGTGGAAGTAAATCTGTTCCTTCGGCTTCTGTATGTAATATTTTGTTGAAAGTTGATAAGTCGGATGACTTGTCCTGGAATCATGCAAAACCATTTAGCAATGAACTTATTGACAGTTATGAGGTTCTGGAGTATAAGGACAATGATAATCAAATAGGAAATCAATATCCTTTATCAAAAACAGTTTTTGGTTTTGATACTAAGCTGGATGCCTTCAACACCGAAGCCAAATTCAGATTAAAGGCAATTTCCCCCGCCGGAAAAGAGAGCCATTCTAATATCGTGTCAATTCTGATAACACCGCTGTTTTTTGCACCCGATGCTATTTCTGTGGATGCCAACAGTATCAACGATGCATTTGAGGTGAAAGGCAGATTTGGTAGGGTTAAATCTTCCCAACTGGAGGTTTACAACAGATGGGGCGAGGTAGTTTTTTCCGGACCGGGAAAAGAATGGAATCCTGATGGAAATATGCCCTCGGGTACCTATTTTTACAAAATATTAATTACACTCAATGACAACAGCATTCAGACGAAAGCAGGTAAAATAGAACTTATCAGATAAAACACAGCCTTAAATAAAATATACCAGAACTATGAAAGGAAAATTTTTACTTGTAATTCTTTATTTTACACTCCAGTTGACATTTGGTCAAAAAAATATCTGGGTGAATACCCGTATCTCCTCAACAGCCGGAATAATAACCTCCTCAAATGCATATACCCCTTTTTTAATCCGTAGTTTACAATACGGAACCGTGCCTGTAAATAGTCAAATCTTGTATTTTTCAGGAAATGTCAAAAAAAAATATGATTCCCTCTATACTGCTGATAAAAAATTACGAAAACTGGATTGGGGTTACGAAATAGAACCTCATATCAATGTGGGTAGGGTTAACCAACTATTATTGCCGCAAGCTTATTTAAAAGGCAGGTTTAAATTTCTTGAGTTTTATATCGGGAGGAAAAAAGAAATTCAGGGTTTGGTAGATACAAGCGGCACCATGGGTTCTTATATTTGGTCAGGCAATGCCCTTCCTTTGCCAAAGCTTGACATTTCTATTCCTAATTTTACTCCGGTGGTGCGAAGTGGCTTGATAGCCATCAAAGGTAATTATGCCCATGGCTGGTTTGGAGATGGAGATTCGGTTAAAAATTATTATTTACATCAAAAAAGCTTTTACGGGAGGTTGGGTAAACCCGGCTGGAAAATCAAGATTATTGCCGGATTCAATCATCAGGTACAATGGGGGGGAAGGCCTGCTGTACCCTTTTATGATAAAATCAGTAGTCAAACCATCTCCAAATATGGAACTGATTTTTTTACTTATTTTAATGTCGTCACCGGTTTAAGCATGGGTAGATTAGGTACCTGGGACAGTCAGTCTGGAGTGCATGCCAATGAGGCCGGAAATCGCTCCGGGAATCATTTGGGTACTGTCGATATTGGCACTGAAATTAATTCAAAAGTTGGAACATTTTTGATTTACCGGCAGAGCATTTATGATGATGGATCATTGTTTTATCTCAATAATATTATTGACGGTCTCGTCGGTCTTTCTTTTACCGGTAAGAATATCAAATATCTTCAGAAAATTACCTTTGAAATTTTAGATACCCGTTCTCAGGGTGGAGATTATTTCAGGAATGAAATTCCGGAATTACGTGGGAACGATAACTATTTTAATAATGGTATTTATAGGGATAACTGGAGGTATAAAGATGCTAATATTGGCAGCCCAATTCTTGTTTCAAAAAATGATCAACAAATATTAACCGATCAGAAAAATAGAAACTATTTTGTGAACTCTAAGGTTAAAGCGATTAATCTGAAAATAGCCTATTCTTTACTTAATTATCAATTGGCTACCCAATTATTGCATACCCAAAACTTCGGAAGTTTAGAATTTCCAATCCATATAAATCAGATTTCATTCAGACAGGAAATCAGAACCCAATTTAAAGATTATTTTCTATCTGCAAATATTGGATTGGATGCCGGAGCGTATTGGACTAAAAATGTTGGACTCCAGCTACAAGCGAAAAAATATTGGAAATGAAAATCAGGGGTTGGCTTTATCAAAGATTTCATACACCGAATTCTTGCTGATAAATTCAGGTACCATTTTCTTTAAATACTGAACAATTTCTGCCGGCGTCATGGCATTCAATTCACTGCGGGTCTCCGTAAAATTCTTATCCAATTCCTCATAATCTCCCGCTTTTAACCGGGCCACCATAATTTTGGGATGGTGGGTTGGCAAAGTGGTTTCCTTATCTCCCAATAATTCTTCATAGAGTTTCTCTCCAGCTCTCAGACCCGAAAATAAAATGGGAATCTGAGTATATGGTTCAAATCCACTCAGTCGGATCATTCGCTCGGCCAGATCCAGAATTTTTACCGGCACCCCCATGTCAAACACATAGATTTCTCCTCCTTTTCCCATGGTACCGGCTTCCAGTACCAACTGGCAGGCTTCAGGGATAGTCATAAAGTAACGGATGATTTCTTTATGTGTTACTGTAACAGGCCCTCCTTTTTCGATTTGCTTTTTAAAAAGCGGAATTACAGAACCATTACTGCCCAAAACATTGCCAAAACGGGTCACTACAAAACGGGTTTCATTCTGATGGTGACGGTTGAGGCTTTGGACATACATTTCGGCCAGTCGCTTACTAGCCCCCATTACATTGGTGGGGTTTACGGCTTTATCTGTAGAAATAAATACAAACTTCTCTGCTTTGTATTTACTGGCCAGCTTGGCCAGCATGGCCGTACCCATAGTATTTACCTCAACTGCTTTAAATGGATTCTCCTCCATCATAGGTACATGCTTATAGGCTGCAGCATGGAAAATAATTTGCGGCTTATACTTCTGGAATAATTTTTCCATCTGTACCGCATTAATGATATTGCGGATCTCATATTTCAGGCTAACTTCCCCTTTGGTTTTATTTTTCAATCTCGAAAACTCCGTTTCCAGATCATATAAGGGAGATTCGGCCTGATCTACCAAAATAATCTGTGTGGGATTAAAAGTCAGCACTTGTCTAACTATTTCACTCCCGATAGAGCCTGCTGCCCCCGTGATCATAATCACTTTGGATTCCAGATAGTCTGCCACCAGGCGGTTATTGATTTGAATGGTGGGTCGCTCCAGCAAATCTTCAATCCTGATGTTTTGGATTTGATTGACGCTCAGCTGTCCGTTAATCCAGTGGCTCACCGGAGGCACCATCCTGATTTTTACGCCAAGTTCTAAAAACTCATCGGCAATTTCACTTTTTCTCACCGGCGAAATCGCCTGTATGGCCATGATAAGTTCAATGTCCAAATTTTTTTTGCTTTCAATTATCCTTTTCGCCTCTTCTTTGTTGACCACTTTTATGCCCTCAATCGTTTTGCCTGCTTTATTGGGATTATCATCTACAAAACAAAGTACCTGAAAAAGGTTTTTACGGTCATTCTGCAATGTGTTCTTGGTGACCATCCCCAATCGCCCTGAACCATAAATAATTACCGCCTTGTTGGATTTAAAGGTATTGAGCATACTTTCATAAACGGCTTTAATCAAAAACCTGCTGGCAATCAATCCCAAAGACAAAATAAAAAAGTCAATGATAACTATAGACAAAGGAATATGCAGATAGCTGTAAAAGAAACGGATATTTAACCAGGAAAGCCCATATATAATACCTGAAGCCATAAAGGAGGCTTTCAACAATAGTTTAGCATCTTCTATACTTGTATGTCTAATGATGCCTTTGTAGGAGCCCAAAAATAAAAAAACAGCTAGTTTTATTAAAATAACACCCAGAAAATGGTATTTAAAGAGGTAGGGATCTGTATAAGTAAGTTGAAAATTAAAACGTATAGTAGTGGCCAGTAAAAAGGCTAGCCCTACAATAAAAATATCCAAAGCAAGCACCAGCCATTTGGAAATGAACTTGTCATTGAATTTATATAAAAATCTTATCATAATTCAGATTTAATAATTTTCATACAAAACAAAGATAGTTTTCAGAGAGTACTATTACAATTTTAATATTACAATTTTATTATCTGGCAACATATACAAGTTAAATATCCGGGAAAAGCTCAGTTGATTCTATTAAAATTCAATACTTTGATTCATTCTCTTTCTTAGAAAATGATATAAAATTGCTATAATTAATACCATAAGTCCTTGAAGAATATTATTATGGAGATAAATTATGCAAAAATTAATGGCTAATTGAATAATCCCATAGAGTAGAGCAATTAAAACAGGAGAGATATTTTTAACATTAACCAGCAATTGATACAAATGGCTTTTGTGGGCACTAAATATATTTTCTTTTTTAATCAACCGATAAATCATTGTATATGATGTATCTATACCATATAATATGAGGAAAAATAAAATTCTTAAGTCGTTTGTTAAAAAATAATATTCAGATATGAAATATATGAATATGAATGCCATTGATACGCTTCCAACATCTCCTAAAAAACAAATGGCTTTATTTCTTAAATTAAAAAACAGAAAAGCAATGAGTGCAATTGAAATGTATTTTAAGTATTCAGAGTCAAATGAAATGTGGCTTTTTTGCGAAATAATGAAAATCGAAAAAAAGAAAACAAATCCATAGATTCCAGATATTCCGTTTATGCCATCCATGAAATTCACAGCATTAATAATGCCCAGGTATAAAATAAATAAAGGCAGCTGAAAATAAATTGGAAGATTGAAAAACTTAAACTGAAAAAATATCAGTAAAACAGCAAAAATATGTGCAAGAAACCTCATTTTATTTGACAAACTTTTTATGTCATCAATAAAACTAACAATAGCCACCAAAAGCAAACCTGTGAGAAAAGGCAAATTTTTAAAAATAAAGTCTTTATCGCAAAATATTACTATTAAAGGAATAATAATACCGGCTCCTCTGACAGTAATTTTTGTGTGAGAACTTCTTAAATTAGGTATGTCGAATATCTTTTTTTTCCGGGCGATGAATACATATGACAAAATTGTAATTATGGAGAAGAAGAATACAAACAAATATTTTATCATATAGGAAAATTTGATGTTACTTTATGAGGTTGCCAATTTAATTCTAGTTTGGCTTTCTCACAAGAAAAGGTAAGGTCGCTGGTCAATTTATTTATCAAATTTGTGTCAAGTGGGATTTTTTTAAATCCTAAAAATTTTAAAAAATCCCCTAAATAGCCTATAAATCTTATTAAATTAAGAGGTATATTGAATATATTTTTTCCAAAATTTTTAGATATTATTAATTCTAATTCTCTAAATGTTGGATCATAATCGTCGGTGATATTATAGACTCCAGATAATTTTAAAGGTCTGCTTATCAGCTGTGTTATATCATCAAGAAGGACCATACTTTTTCTTGCTTTCCCGCCTCCAACCGAAAAATACCTTCCATTTTCTATTCCATCGATCATTTTTTTTAGATTTCCCGGGGGATTTTTCCCAATTACCAATGGTATCCTTAATATTTGATACCTTACATTATTAATATTACACCAGGTAATTACCGCTTTCTCTGCCTCAATCTTACTCACCCCGTAGGGGTCAGTCGCTTTTAAATCGAATTCCTCAGTTATTTTATGTCCTGACTTATAGCCATAAACTGCAACAGTACTAAAAAAAATTAATTCGGAAGGTTTTATTTTCACCATGGAAATTGCCTTTAATAAATTATGGGTACCATTCAGATTTATGTCAAACATTTTTTTTTTATAGTTTGGCACATCTGTGCCGACATGGGCGTAACCCGCCGCATGAATAACCTTATCAAAATATTGGTCTTTCAAATCGGGGACTTCACAAGATAAATCACATGTGATACTTTGATTTCCCCTACCAATAGTAATAATATTTTCTTCTTTTGATAATTTATCAAAAATATAACTTCCAATAAATCCTGAAGCTCCTGTTAGTAGAATGTTCATAAAAAAAGGCCTCAAAACGAGGCCCTAAATTAACTTGTAATTTTGATTATTTTAATTGACTTTTCAATTTTTCATTTTCAGCTTTTAGTACTTTCACTTCTTTATTAAGTTCTATCATGTAAAGCGTTAATTCTTCTATTTTCTCCATAAACATCTTGGAGGTTTCTCCTACATCCATTCCATTATCTTTCAATTGTTGAGCCGAAGGGACATTTGGTAAGTGTTTATTCTCTTTGGCAAATTTTTCAACCTGCTCTAAACTCATCATGCTTTTCTGATATTCAGGTTCAAAAACATAGTCGGCCCAATCAGCAGTTGTTCTTAATGCCACTTTTACCTTTTCGGTAATGATACCATCCTGAACAATCAACCTATATGAATTAGCAGTAGGCATTGTAAAAGCGGCATCAAAGTTACCCACAGCCAAAAAGCCCACCGTTGTTGATGTAGTAGCACCTGTATTAATTTTCAGGTTTTTGTTATCAAACTCTCCTTTGATTAACGGATTCGCTGTACTAGTATTTGCAATATATAACTTGTTGGAGCCTGTTTCATTTTGACCAGAAGAATACCCGATAAAAATATTTGAAGATCCGATATTATTTCTTCCAGCATTAGTTCCGATTGCAACATTAAAACTTTTATCAGTTGAAGTTCTGATTGCATTCCCACCAATAGCCACATTATCACTTCCAGATTGATTACCAGCTAATGCTGCTGTACCTATTGCCATATTTTGTATACCTGTAAGATTGTTTTGAAGTGCGAAAGCACCTATTGCAGAATTAAATCCGCCATCAGTATTTTTAAATAATGCTTGTGCTCCAATCGCTACATTTCTTCCACCATTATTGTTATCTTTTAAAGCCTGATAACCCAAAGAAGTATTAAGTGATGCAGTACTAGTGGAAACTTGTCCGGATTGTACGCCCAAAAATAGATTCCCCAATCCTGCATTTCCGTACATCGATGCAACCAAAGTTGAACCTATTTTAAAATTAAGTGGAATGCCAGAAGGTGTTCCTAAAAAACTTGATAAAGTAGCGGCCGCTTTATTGGCGGTTGCAGTAGCATTACCATCTAAGGCCCATCCATTAATGTCTAAAGTGGCAACTGAATTGGCATTACCTTCACTCAAAGGCTTCCAATTTTCTCCATCATAAAAGTAGAACCCAGACTTCACACCATCAGTCTGATAAATCATCAATCCAGTTGCCGGATTTTTAATTGAGGATCTTTGAGTAATTGAAAGTCTGGGAATAAGCAGACCCTTGTCAACTGATTGTAAATCAAGAATTGCAGAATGATCTGGTAACACTGTTCCAATACCAACATTTTGGCCACCAACTTTTCCATTCTGTGCAAAAGTGTAACCTACTGCACATGAAAACAAAATAAGCATGTAAATCTTTTTCATTTCTATAAATTTTTCGTTATTAATCATTTCTTTTCAGACATAAATTTAAATCCAAAGAACTCAGTAAAAAAATATTAACTGTATATTTTATTAAATGGTTTTAAATCAAAATACATAATCATTCAAAAATTACACCACTTTTAGAATTTCATCGATATAATATTTGGCCAACTTATTTCTATCAAAGTACTCAAATGCTACCCTCTTAGCATTTTTACTTAAATAAGATACATAATCATCATCTAAAGACAATTTAAGAATAGAGTTTCCCATCTCTTTTGGATTGCTATTTTTAACATTTATCCCGCACTCCTCATTTGTTATAAATTCTTTAATCCAACCCTCTGTTGTTTGAATTATCGGCTTTCCTGCTGCAAAAGAATCAAATAACTTATTTGGGCTAATCGTATCTAATACCGGAAAATTAGCACTGGTGAGCAATGTAGCTGAACAAGCATTAACCCAATTTACTAATTCAATTTTTGGAACCAGGCCAAGAAATTTAACAAACTCAATGTTATTTTCTTCAACAGCATTTTCAAGATTCAATCTTTCAGAACCATCTCCAATAAATACTATGAGAATATTTGAATTCTTTACATTACTCTTTATCCATTTCGCGGCATCAATTATTTGAATACAGTCATTCATTAAACCGATAGATCCGGTATGCAAAAAAATACTTTTTCCCAAAGCCCAGTGTGGTAATTTATAATTCTCATTGACTGTTTCAAACATTTTTATATCACATGCATTAGAAACATTTATAGTTTTCAAGAAAGGAAATCTATTAATGATGTCAAGTTGCTGACCCACTGATGCCGTTACAACTAAAACAGATTTCTCATAAAATATTTTCTCAATCCAAAAACCAATCTTAAGCAATAATTTCTTTTTTATTAAACCTAATTCTTGTGCCCCTCTTGGCCACAAATCCCTTACCTCAAAAACATAGTTGATTCTATTAAAAATTTTATTAATTAAAGCGGGTATTCCAACAGTAATTGGTCCTGAACTAGCAATTACAATATCGCTGGGAGTTTTTAATAAATAGTAAGTTGAAAATACTGAAAAAAGCAAACTGTTGTAAATTCTATTTGCAATCGATTTTTTATTATTATCTGGAGTATTAATTACTATAACTTTTATCCCTTCTATTTCCAAATATTCTATGAACTTTGAAGTTTTAATATCTGATTTGGGATATGGACTTGTGATAACGGTCAATTCATGGCCTTCACCTACCCATCTTCTAGACAGTTCGTAAATCCTTGTACTCCAACTTCCTTTTGGAGTACCAAAATATTGGTATACAATTGTAATGTTCATTTTATAATTTATAAAGGTTGTATGTCGTTTGTGCAACTTTCTCCCAACTAAACTGTTCTAAGTATTTTTTTGATGCTTCTTCAAACCTTTGTTTTAACTCATCAAAATTATCTAATACATATTTTAATAGTTTTGATAATCCTTCATTATCTTTTAAATTAAAATACAAACCATTATCACCCATTAATTCTCTAAAAGCAGGTAAATCAGAACAAACAACAATTTTTCCAGTGCCTAAAGCCTTCAAAAGTGCTCCACTTTGTGAAATTTTTTTGTAAGGAAATACTAAAATATCACTTTCCATGATGTAATCATCTAATTTATCTGAGGAGATGTAATCAAATAAACATTCTATTGAACTTTTACTTAAATCGCTCTCTATTTCTTTAAAATACTTTTTTTCAATTTTACCTATCACTTTAATCTTCAAACTATGCTCTAAAATTTGGCTACTAGCTTTTATTAATAGGTCAAAACCCTTGTATTCTGATATAAATCCATAGAGCAATAATTTCTTTTCTGTATTAACTGAATTGCTATTTGAGTTAGTAGTAAAAATACCATGTGGAATTACTTTTATTTTTGTAGAATCATGGATTTTTTCTTCTATTTCCATTTTAGTAGCTTCATTATGACAAATCAAATAATCAAATTGATTATATAATTTTAAATACCTATCTATTTGATTCTTTGAATTATGAGGTACAACATTATGAACTGTATAAATAATTTTGACATCATAATTTCTTAAAATTTTTATTAGTAATAGCTCAATATTTACCTTCTCATATAGGGATAACCACTGAAAATGTACGACTGATACCTTTTTTTTGAATAGAATATAAAAAAGCGATATCCAGCAAATAAAATATGACAAAGGTTTATAGAAGATTCCAATAATTTTTAATAATCTCAACAATGAACTATTCTTATGAAATATAATTTCCCTTATATCCTCTGAATAGTAATAATTGAATGAATGAGGGTCAGTTAAAAAAATCATTTCATTATCTTTGATTTTAATCAAAGAATTTAAAATAGCAGAATCATATATTGGAACCCTAGGAGTAAAGTCACAAAATAAAATCATATATCTTTTTTATAAAAATTATATATCTTGATATCATTTTTTTATACTTTCTTATTCCCAGAATAAAAAAAAGCAATGACCCAATTATTACTTTTTGGAAAGACAGTATTATAACAATAAATTTGATAAAAAATAAAGAAGGAATACTATGATTTTTTAAAATGTAATACTTTAAACTGTTATAATAGTTAATAATAGAAAAATCACTTAAATCTAAACTTTCTTTAATTGAATCACTTCCCCTTAAATGTATAATTGAAACATCTGTTTTAATAATTAGTTTATAACCTAAATTTTGAATTTTATTACATATATCCATATCCTCAAAATAAAATATAAAATTTGAATCAAATGCTCCAATTTTTTTTATAAATTCAGTTTGAAAAAACATAAAAGCTCCATCAACATAACAATCATTTAAGAATATCGAATTAGTATTTTCACTGAATGAATTACCGAAAGATATTAAATCAAATGTAAATAATTCTAATAGTAAATTCTTTAAGTTTAAAATTTTTCTGAATGACTTTTGCCTCTTATTATTTAAATATTTCTGCGTAATACCAACACACCCTATGTTATTATATACTTTAAATGTGTTTAATAATGAATCAAATGGATTACAATCATATATTAAATCAGCATTACATAAAACAACAAAATCAGATTTTACTTTATTTATCACTTGATTGAATGCCCCTCCATAACCATGATTCTCATCTGATAAAATTAAATTTATATTAAATTTCTTTAAGAAATTATCATATTTATTCCAGTCACTATTAAAACCTGCATTCTCAAAGACTAAAAAATCAAACTTAGTATTATTTGATTTAACAAATTTTTTAAAACTGTTAATTTGATTAACAATTAGTTTACAAGAATTATATGAAACTATTAAAATAGTAATTTGCATTTAATTTTTGAGGCGAAGTGAGATACAAAAATCATGACTAAAGGAACAAAAAATTGACCTGAAGAAAATAAATTTACCATTATCCCCATTACAAGATATACAATAAAAAAAACGTTTAGGTAAATATATTTTTCAGAAACTTTCCACTTTTGAAAAATTAAAGTTGAAATGAATCCAATTATCAAAGGGAAAAAATACAATCCAAATATCCCAAAGTCTAAAAATACAGGCTTGAACATAGTTCCTATATTAGTTTCCTTATCTCCAATATTTATAAATTCTTCATAATAATCAACATCAATATCAAACAATCTATAAAAAGGTCTAAATAATGGTGCAAAAGTTTCATAGCCAGTCGGGTTCTTTGCAATAAATTCATGTTCAAAAATATTATCAAAAGCAGCTACAGGTCCAACTAAATAAAAGTATAGTGATGGCCGAAATATTCCTAATTCATTCAATTTTTCAACAAAAGGACTAGTTCCTGTTTTGAAATAATAATCTTCAGTCCCCCCTCTAGTATCCCTAATCAAGTTTAAAAATAAAAAAAACAATAAAACTGAAATAAAGCTGATTACTATTTTTCTTAATCCGATTTTAAAGGCGAAACTACCTTTTTTGAAATTTGATAAAAAAAAAGACAGAAGGTATAGAAGAAAACCAATTATAAAATTAGCCCTTCCAAAACTTAACATAGTATCCAATATTGTATACAATAAAGTAACTAAAGAAAAAAAATAGTTCCCCATATTTGGTTTTATTACAGTTTCCCTTCCAAAGAAAACACAGGAAATAAAAATCAAGGATCCGAAATATGGTATTGGTGGCTTAAATGTCCCTTCAATTCGATCATGATAAAGTTGCGAAGCTCCAAGTATGAAAGAGCTAAAACCTCCAATATATCTTAAAACAAAATAAAAATTTATTGAAATAGCTACAATAGAAACGAAAAAAATTATATGACCTAACTTATCTAAGACAAAATAATCGTCTTCAATATTGGCCAAATATTTCCTGTTTCCCAAAATAGCTCCTATATTGGAAAAAAAAACCAAAAATAGTAATAAGAGATATGTATCCCATTTTACTTCATCTAATTTCATTAATTCCAGACTTGATAAAAAAAGTACAAAAATCCAAATGACTGAAAAAAGTAAAATTGGATTTAATCTTTTAAAGAAATAAAGATTCAGGATTAAAATTATTAGACCAAGACCTAGAATTAATATTGACATACAAACTAATTAAAAATAGTTTAGTAACTTTTTATTCGATTAAATATATACAAAATCAACTTTTGAATTATAAGTAAAAGCTGGTCAGGAAATTTAAAATAATTATTTTGTTTTTCTTAACCAAATACTACCTCCAGTATTATTTTTTAAAAGTGGAAACCGTCCAAAAACTTCCTCTTCATTTAATTGTTGAATATATGTATTAAAAGCAACAATTTCAAATGAATCATTATACTGCAAAAAAGCCCTTAAAATATAGATTTCATTCCACGCTCTGCCGCCATAAGTCCATTCAATAGGATATTCAAATGGATAAAAAATATCATGAATATGAATTAAAACACCTTTTTTAAGTATTGGAAGTATATTATGAATAATATAATTAACATCGCTATTAATTTTAGAGACATGAGTGGAATCTATAAAAAGAATATCATTTTCATCAAGGTTTTTAAAAGTATTTAGTGGGACTCTCTGCAAGATATTTGGGATAATGTTAGGAGAATCCGTTTCTTTTATTAATGATTTGAGAAGTTTTGGGTATGGCTCAATTAATGTTATTTCAATTTTGTTACTAAAATAAATTTCATTCATATCTATCATGAGACAAGATGAATATCCTGAACCAACTTCAATTATTTTTGTTGGCTTATATTCTCTCATTATTGTATATAAAAATATACCGTCAGAATAACTATAAGCTGGATTTTCAAAAAAATATCTTAGGTCAGCTTTTTCTGATGGAAATTGTATTTCGCTATAGTATTTATTAATTATTTCTAAAAATAATTTTTGATTTTCATGGTTTAGATTAATACTTGGAAGTTCATTTCCTTGCTGCTGCCAAATAAAATTTTTAAATTCATCAATTTCATCGATATTCGGTAAAGGCGAATAAAAATGTCCTGGGACTGCAAACCTGATAAATCTAAGGTTTTTTAGAAATAATATTATCTTTTGAAATTTGCTCATATTAGATGTTTTAAAATTAAAATTTGAGGTAATACTAACTTAATTCTGTAAAAATGGTTTTTGCACGATAATTATATATTGACTAGCTAAAAACTCGGAAAGCAAGCCTAAAGTAATAAAGTTTAAAATTTTAATTTTCCTTGCATTAGATCTAATTTTAAAAGAAGGGTACACTTTAACTAATTTTAATTTATTATTTTCCATTAACTCTAACATATCTTTTTTACAAAAAAATCTTAAATGAGTTTTGTCAAATATACCTCGCTCTTCATACCTAAAACTACCTTGAAAAAAAACTTTATACATAGCCTTGAAATACCTAATATTTGGCAAGCTAACTATAATGGTACCACCATCTTTTAATAATTTTTTTTGTTTATCAATAACATCCCATGGATTTACCAGATGTTCTAAAACATCACCAAAAATAATTACATCAAAATATTTATCGTCAAAAGGTAATGTCGCATACTCGATATCACCAAAAAAAATACTATCAATTAGTGGATTTTTTTGATTTGAATCCGGTAACTCGAATAACTCAAATCCCACAACCTCTGATGCCAAATTTAATTCCTTAATTCTGCAAAGAGTATCACCAGCTCCAGCTCCAATTTCCAAAATTTTATTTTGTTCATTATTTGGAAGGCAACTAATAATATCGTCTCTGGTATTGGAGAAATAATTGTTTTTTTTTAAATTGTAAAATTCCATTTTGAATGATTTATTTTATATACAACTAATATCATTGATACCGTAACAAATGCCTCAGTTAAAATAGTTGATATAATAGTCCCATAAACATTAAAATATTTGGTAAATATTAAAACTATTATTAAATAGAAAAATACAGAAGAAACCAGTATCATACTGTAGGTTTTTTTCATATTCCTAGCTAAAAGCAGTAAATTAAAAGGTATATTTAAACATACTATTAGTGGAACAATACTGAATAATTTTATATAAGTCCTTAATTCAGTATTTGAATTTTGAATTAATAACTGTGAAACAATATCAGAAAGAAGAAACATCAATAAAAACAAAAAAAAGACGAATATTAGAAATGGCAAATATACTGTTTTTGAAAATTTAAATACCTCTTTTAAGTCATCTTGAATTACACAGATATGAGCGAAAACAGCTTGAGAAAAAATGGTTAGTAATTGTCTAATCAAAAAAATCAATTTCTCAGATATCATATATAGCCCAGTTATTTCCTCATTTGCAAAATAACCTAAAACCAATCCATTTGAATTCATATAAAAAGAAATTGAGATTGAAGATAATGAAATATTCCAATTCTTAACCAATCGATACTTCACTCTTCTTATAATTTTATTCGAAATAATTTTAATTGAATAAAACTTAATAGCAATGATTATTCCAATTATACCAGAAATTAATGCACCTATTCCTTGAAGAAGATTAACCAATATATATTCATTTTTGGATTTTATAAAAACAAAAATCAATAGTGTAAAGAAAATTTTTGAAAATAGGTTTAACGCTGTAATTAGTTGCATTTTTTCTAAACCTTGAAAAAAGTATATTGGAATGAAACTATTTCCTATAACTATTAGGAAACTTGAAATAAGTAGCAAACTTTGATCACTAAATTTAGGATAAACTAAAATTAATATTACCGTAAAAATTATTCCTACGATTAATAAGAAAGATTTAGTCATCAAAATTTCTGTAAATACTAAACTTAATTTTTGGGGAGAGTTTCTAAATATAGAAATTTCTCTTACTCCAGTTAATCCAAAACCATAATCGACTAAATTTGATAAATAAATCATCGAAGATTGAGCTACCATAACTAAGCCATACTTTTCTACTCCAATCGTTTTAATTAAATAAGGTATTGTAATTAATGGAATCACATAATTTCCTACTTGAAGAATACTTAAATAGGAAAAATTTCTTATAATATTTTTATTCAAACTAATAAAATTTAGTAATAGGCGAAATTCTATTCATAATTTAATAAAAACCATCTTATAGTTTTTATTTTTAACCAATATATAGACTACACCTAGAAATAACCCCAAAAGTCCAAAAATAAATAAGATTCTTATCCTTCTAGGCTCACTTTTTTCCGTTGGTGCTAATGGAGGTTCCAAAATCTGAAAAACTGGTGTTTCTTGTTGGACTTTAATTTTGGCTTCTTCATATTTTTTCAAAAGTTCATTATAAAAACTCGCAGAAATTTTATAATCAGACTCAATTCTCTCTCTATTCAAATCCGACATTTGAAGTTTAATTGTTGGAAATTGGTATTGATCACTATACCTAGCTTTTCTTTCTTGATTATTATAAAAATTACCTTTTGCTGATATTAACCTTTCCTCTAAAAATAAGAGGTCTTTCTTTTCTTTTTGAACCCTATAATTAGAAACATAAAAAGTTAAATAATCCATTGCGAATCTAGCAACTTTCGCTGCAACAACAGGGTCTGGCATTTTTGCTGTAATACTAATTATTCCATTTTTTTTGTCAATATTTGATTTAATTCTTGCCTTTAATTCTTCAATTCTCTTTTCGTTTCTTTTATTTAGAATTATTATCTTTTCATCTTTTACAGGAAACAATAACCTTTCATCAATTTCAATTTCTTTTTTATCTTCAATATATTTGAAAAAAAATTCCTCAAAAGTTAAACTTTTATTGTTTTGTGTATTTATAGTTATTTTAAATAACTGTAAAAAAAATGGTGTGCTTTTTAATATTTCAGGAAATAAATCAGGTCTGATTGCATCTGTGCCTTCAAAGTTAGCTACATCTAAGCCAGCCAACGAGGCTAATCCTTTTATGTTACCTAATTTGCCATCATTAGATTGTATTTCTGGAAGTATTTTTCCTTCGGAAATAAACTCTTCCCTTAGGGTAACCGAAAAAATTAATCCAATTACAATAGTTGATACAAATATTAAAATGAAGCCAATTTTTTCTTCAAGCAAAATTTTGATAAATACTTTAATATTTATTCCAATTGCGTTATCTTTTTCTTTCATTTCTATTTTATAATTAAGGAATAAGCCTAATCAAAGTTAACAATACTGCAGAAAGCGAAACGATGCCGGTACTCAATGAAATTACTTCGGCCTTGCTCAAGCGGTCCCGGTGCTTAACGGGTACGATAATCTCCATACCCCTTTCTACTCTGGGGAAGTCTTTGATGCCTAGAAAATATCTGGTACGGCCCGTATAGCCGTTGGCATATTTAACATAGGTTTTCCTTATTCTGGCGGAGTCACTAAAGCCTCCTGCCTGAGAAATATAATCCCGAAAACCAAAGTCTGCCTGGTAAGCCACTGAGGTAGGATTGAGCACCTGACCTGAAACTTTGACGGTTTGTTCTTCTTTTGGGATAAACAAACGGTCTCCTTCCTCCAGATACAGATTAACGGGAGTGGATTTATTGTTCATGACTTTAGAAAGATCCACCGCTACTTGCTTTCCTTTTCTGTAAAATCTGGCTCCGTGTATGTAGGCTTCGGCCCTGGTGCCTCCTGCACGCTCTATCAAATCGCTGATACGTTCATTGCGATTTTGGATGACATAATTTCCCGGATAGTTGATTTCCCCGGTAATGTTAACCAATTTTTGAGCTTCATAATTGGGTAAGTCTCTTACAAAAACCCGGTCAAATGGTTTGAGCACCATACGTTTGGCACCCAATTGAAGATCCTTATTGGCATCAATACTGATTACCTCAACGGTTTCATTTTTGCTTTCGTCGTTAAACAACCTTCGGGCCACTTCAATTCTTTTTGGGGTAGCTCCTTCTTTATAACCCCCGGCCAACATCACCAGATCGCTTACACTCATGCTGTCAGCAAAATCAAATTCTCCCGGCTGATTCACCGCTCCTTCAATATTTACTTTTCTCAATTCCCTAAGCTCTACCAATGACTTAATAATCAAGACATCCTGTCTCTTTAAGGCAATGTCGTCCCCGGCCAAAACCTTGTTTAAGTCAACCGATATATATTCGGGATCCAGGTTTTCCCGCTCCCTTTTTAAGATGGCTCTATTTCGGAATGCATCTTCTCTCAAGCCTTCTGCACGGGTAATCAGGTCTCTTATGGTTTTTAGTTTTGTATCCAATGCAAATTGGCCGGGTCGAAAAACGGCTCCCAAAACTTCCACTTTGTTGACATATCTGTCAAGTATGGCATTCACTTCTATCTGATCACCATTTTTTAAGGTATAAGTTTTAAAGCTTTGTTCCGGCACATCTACCAATAGCTTTTCTTTGTCATTGTTTCTTCTTATTTGCACTATCGCAGAATAGGCATCCTCTGTGAATCCACCTGCAAAATGTAAGGCTTCCTCCAGATTTTCTTCGGACCTTAATTCAAATACCATGGGTCGTTTTACCTGACCGATAAAAGATACTTTACGGTCTAATGCAGGTATAAAGACCACATCCTGATCCATGAGGTTGACATTACCATTCATAGTGCCTTTGAGTAAAAACTCATAGAGGTCTAGTTTCTGAATCACCCGGTTGTTTCGCAATAACTGGATGTTCCGTAAACTTCCCATGCTCGTGGGTCCACCTGAAACGTACAAGGCATTGAATAAAGTAGCCAGCGATGAAACGCTGTAGGTGCCGGGAGATTTTACATCACCCACTACGGTTACTTTGATGGTTCTGACCCTTCCCAATGTTACGTCCATTTCAAGGGAGCCGTTGCGAAGACCAGCAAATAATCCTCTTAACTTTTGTTCAATCTTAAGTTTTGCTTTTTGTACAGTAAGGCCATTGACATAGATAGGGGAAAGACTTTCTAATTTTACAGTACCTTCAGGGCTTACTTTTAGATCATAATGCTGATAGGCGTAACCTGTAATATCGACGTTGAGCTCATCATCGGGACCAATAATGTAATTGATCGGTGTAGGAATTCTTAAATTAGGTTCGAAATTGAGATTTTTATTGTTAAACAAATCTGATCCGAAAAGCACATTTTTGTTTTTCACTTCGGCTTCGACCTGAACGGATGCCCTTTCTGATATTTCCCCCAACTGTTCTCTTACGACAGTGTTTTGAGTGCCTGCATTGTTATTGGTACCTGTCTTTATCCTATTGATTCTCTCCCTGATTTTTACGATGTCTTCATTGGAGAAACCATTGGCTTTGGCCAGGGCTTCAACCTGTAACTCTGACAAACCTTTATTTTCTGCATCTTTCAAAAAGGACTCAATCTGGGCATCAGAAAAGTTATTGACATCAACGGGTTTTTGAGCAAATGATTGGGTGGAAATAATAATTAAGATTAAAACAAAATACTTTGTCATACATTTTAAGAAATAATCTTTGATATAAATTTTTAACAGTTTTATCTGCAAATTAAGCCTAATGGTTAACCTATCTGGCAGACTATTCAAGGCAAAAATAAGATATTTTAGGAAGATTTAGGAAAAAAGGGAGCATTAAGTTTTGGATTTATTATTTTATGGTAAATTTTTAAGGTCAATTTAATTTGGTTGGTTGTTTTTGGGTATTTATTATAATACCGAAATTGCTTATTACTAAATCCATAAAGCTTTGTGCCCAAATGTAAAAAGCTTCACAAGAAATGTAAATAAGATTATCATTACTGCAAAAACTTCATACCAAAGAGCAAATAAGATTTACCAAAGTGTAAAAGCTTTATGACTAAGTGCAAATAAGATTATCAGTATGGCTAAAGCTTCATGCCAAAGAGCAAATAAGATTTACCAAAGTGTAAAAGCTTTATGCCAAAATGCAAATAATATTATCAGTATGGCTAAAGCTTCATGACAAAGTAAAAATAAGTTTTTCTAATTGGTAAAAGTTTCCCTAATAAGTTTAAGGCAACAGGCAGTAGGTAACAGTAATTTTTAGGTGGAAAGGTGGTATTTGGAAAGAAAGAATTCATAATGATTTTATTTTCTTAATTTTCGTCATGTTTAAAAATATGGGGCTCTGCATCTTTGTGACTTTTGTGGAAATATTTAAGGTTTAATTAAGAAAGCGAATATACTTATTCAAGAACTGAAGGTTTTCCAAATTATTTTATTTTTGAAAGAGTCCTATTTTCCTATAATCTTCCGTCCACAATATTTCTGTCCAGAGTTGATTTTACATCGAAAAGTACATGTTCTGATTTTAAAATCTCTTTAAAGTCTATTTCAGTAAATACTTGATGGCTGACTGCATGCAGAACAACATCATATTCTTCTTTGATTTCGGCTATCAGTTTTATTTCATATTCTTCCAGTACCTCATCTTTATCTGCCCATGGGTCATATATATCCACTTCCAATCCAAACTCTTTCAATTCTGCATAGATATCTACCACTTTGGTATTACGTATATCTGGGCAGTTTTCTTTGAAAGTAATACCTAAAATCAAAGCTTTGGCTCTTTTAATCGTTATGTTTTTTTTAACCATGAGCTTAATTACTTTATTTGCCACAAAACTCCCCATTTTGTCATTTATATTCCTACCTGAACCAATGAGAGAAGGGGAATAGCCAAATTTTTTTGCTTTATGAATCATGAAATAGGGATCAACTCCTATGCAATGTCCACCGACCAGCCCAGGTTGAAAATTCAAAAAATTCCACTTGGTACCCGCAGCTTTGAGCACCTCCTGTGTGTCAAGATCCATGCCGTCAAAAATAAGAGCGAGTTCGTTCATAAATGAAATGTTCACATCTCTCTGACAATTTTCAATTAATTTGGCAGCTTCCGCAATTTTAATACTTGGTGCACTATATGTGCCTCCCAATATGATTGTACGATATAATTTGTCGATTTTTTTTGCAACATCAGGTGTTGATCCGGATGTGATTTTTAAAATATTGGTCAGCCTGTTTTTTTTGTCACCAGGATTTATTCTTTCAGGAGAGTAGCCACAAAAAAAATCATCATTAAATCTAAGACCGCTGGCTTTCTCTAAAATTGGGACACAATCATCCTCAGTACAGCCAGGATATACCGTACTTTCGAATATCACAATGTCATTTTTTTTAAGTTTTTCCCCAACATCATTTGTGGCTTTATATAAAACTGTGAAATCAGGAGTTTTATCTGGATAAACATCGGTAGGAACAGTGATAAAGTAAAATCTTGAAACACAGTTATTGTTTTCCGGAATTTCGGTCAAGAATTTTAGCATTGAAGCATCTGTGAATTCTTGTTCTGAAATTTCGCAATTTTTATCATACATGGCCTTTAGTTGAGAAATCCTGGTATCATCCAAATCTACCCCAATTGTAGTTAGTTTTTTCCCAAACTCAATTGCCAAAGAGAGGCCAACATACCCCAGACCTACTATTACGATTTCCATAAGAACCATTTAAAAGAAAGTCAAAAGTAAGTCTGATATTTTTAGAAATTCTCATTTTATGGAATGTTAATATTATTTTTGCAAAAAAAAATACAGCATGAGAAAAGCAGAAATGATAACTGATAAGGGTACAATGGTAATTGAGTTTTATGATACTGATGCCCCGATTGCGGTTCAAAATTTTATTGATTTATCCAAAAAAGGATTTTATGATGGATTGACTTTCCATCGCGTGATTCCTAATTTCGTGGTGCAGGGAGGCTGCCCTGATGGAACTGGTGCAGGTGGACCGGGTTACACTATTCCATGTGAATTGACCGGTGAATTGCAATATCATGACAAAGGGGTACTTTCGATGGCTCACAGAGGCAGAAATACGGGAGGTTCTCAGTTTTTTATCTGTCATAATCGTCAGGGTACCCAGCATCTTGACCGTAATCATACTTGCTTTGGCAAGGTAGTGGAGGGTTTGGATATTATTGACCAGATCCGTCAGGGGGATAAGATTCAAAAGGTTACCATTATTGAGGAAGTGGCCTGAAAAAATTATTTCAACATTAAAAAGCTATTTCAATCAGTTGAAATAGCTTTTTAATATTCTTTCAAAGACTGGAGAACTTCACACACTTATTATTACCCAAATGTAAATATCTAAAAATTAAGTTTGGGGCCTACATTGTCTTAATAAATTGAAACTGGTTAAAAATTAAAGCCGGAGACTTCCTTGTGCATTTTGAGACATTAGGGATTAGGTATTAGGCAACAGGCAATAGACAACAGTTCTTTTGGTATTAAAAAATGAATCCTTAATGCAATAGGTCGATGTAATTCTTTGTGCATTTCGCGGCTCTTTTGTGTTGTTAGGTATTAGGCAACAGGCAGTAGGCAGCAGTTGTTTTTCGTTGGAAAGTTCCGTGTAGCGGGTAGCGAGTATTGAGTTTGAAATTGTGCTTGCCTAAAATATTCACGTCCATATTTCCTTTATGTTTAAAATTTTAGAGCTCTGCCTTCTTTGTGCATTTTACGACATCTTTTAAATATTAAAGTAACACAAAGACCGCTAAGAAGACACGAAGTTTCACAAAGAAATTGCCTAAATCTCTTAACATGCCTCATGTAAAAAATTTTGAAACACTGACTTCTTTGTGCATTTTGCGAATCTTTGTGTCTTTTGTGCTATTAGGTTTTAGGCAGCTGGCAGTAGGCAACAGTTGTTTTTGGTTGGAAAGAGTGAATTCTTTATGTTATAGATCAATGTAATTCTTTGTGCATTTTGCGAATCTTTGTGTCTTTTGTGTCATAAAATTTCTCAAGAATGATACAATAATAAATCATTGACTTAGGAAAACAAGAGATATTAATCTATTGAAAAAAAACCGACCTCAAAAGTATGAAGCCGGTTTGTTGATTTTTAATTGTTGATTCTAAGCCAAAATTTTCAATATTTTCCACCAAAGGGGAAATTTAAAAAACGTATTTATTTTCAGTAAGCATAGCATCGGCTATTCTGCGACGGGCGTCTTTGGTATTGATAGGGTCTATTTTTGTAAACCTTTTCAGCCCCATCAACATCACCCTCAACTCATCACCTTCAGCAAATGCCTGAATGGCCTCTCTACCCGCTGCCTGACATATTGCCACGGCATCGTGAAGATTAACCACTGCCATTTCTTTTTGAAGAGCAACGGCCGATTCTCCTTTCATAGCTATAAGTTTCTCCGCTCTTAAAAGTGCTGATTCTGCCACATAGATTTCTATTATCATGTCGGCAGTATGCATCAGGATTTCCTGCTCATGTGAAAGTTTCATCATAAATTTCTGAACAGCCGCACCGGCTATCATCAAAGCTGCTTTTTTCAGGTTTTTCAATACTTTTTTCTCAGCAGCAAAAACTACATCATCGTCGCTCAGACTAAAATCAGGAATTGAAAGTATTTCTTTTCCTACAGCGGTGGCAGGTCCCAAAAGGTCAAGTTCTCCTTTCATGGCTCTTTTAAGGTACATATCGAGTATCAAAAGCCGGTTGATTTCGTTGGTGCCTTCAAATATCCTGTTGATTCTCGAATCACGGTAGGCCCGATCCATGGGTGCATCAGCCGAATAGCCCATACCACCATAAATCTGAACGCCTTCATCTGTAACCAGGTCAAGGGCCTCCGAGCCATGAACTTTTAATATCGCACATTCGATCGCATACTGTTCAAGAGCTTTGAGTTTAGCCTGAGCATCGCTCATGCCTTCTGCAACAAAGGTTTCTATCAGGTCATCAATGTTTTGTCCGGCACGATAACAAGCTGACTCCGATGCCCATATTTTTGTGGCCATCTGACCCAGTTTATGTTTAATAGCACCAAATCTTCCTATGGAAATTCCGAATTGCTTGCGTTCATTGGCATAGTTTACCGCATGGTTAATCACTCCTTTTGACCCACCAATGGCTGCTATGCCCAATTTTATACGCCCTACGTTAAGGATATTCACCGCTATTTTAAAGCCATTTCCACGGTCTGAAAGCATGTTTTCCGTCGGAACTATACAATCATTGAAGAATATCTGACGGGTGTCGGAGCCTTTAATGCCCATTTTGTGTTCAGGCTCATTCATAGTAATACCTCCGAAAGACTTTTCTACGATGAAGGCGGTAAGGTTTTTATCATCTTCTATTTTTGCAAAAACAATAAAAATATCTGCGAATCCCCCGTTGGTGATCCACATTTTTTGTCCCGTGATTTTATAAGATTTTCCGTCAGCGGTGAGTTCGGCTTTGGTTTTACCGCTGTTGGCGTCAGAACCGGAATCCGGCTCGGTTAAGCAATAGGCCGCTTTCCATACGCCTGAAGCCAGGTTAGGAAGATATTTTTGTTTTTGCTCTTCATTTCCATAATATAAAATGGGAAGCGTGCCGATTCCCGTATGTGCCGACTGAGCCACAGAAAAGGAATAACCTGCACCCAAAACTTCAGCAACCAGCATCGAAGTATTGAAATTCATGCCAAAGCCACCATAAGCCTCGGGTACAGCAGTACCCAATAAGCCCAATTCCCCCGCTTTATCCATTAATGAGGAGATCAATTCCGGTGATTTTGCATGATCAATTTCATACAAAATCGGGTGTACTTCAGTACGAAGAAAATCACGGCAAGTATCGGCAATCATTTGCTGTTCTTCGTTGAATTCTTCTCTCACAAATACCTGGTCTGCGGTAGTTTCTTTAATCAGGAACTCACCACCTTTCAAAGATGACTTTTCAGCTACGGTTGACATTTTTTTGTACGAAATTTTAAAGATGATTTAATAGTATGCAAGCATACTGTTTTGCAAATAAAAAAAGAAAAATAATGTTATGCAAGCATACTAATATTATTTTTTGATAAAAGTGTATTAATCAAAGAGGAAAAGAGGTTTTGCCTATTCAAAAATCGGTTTGATAAATAACTTTTTGAGTGTAAGAATTCGAAATTTTCACTTTGTCGAGCCAACCGGTCCCTTTCGTAATGTACCTGATGTCAGTTATTTTTTTATCACTTAAAATGGGATTGTAATTGCCGGAAAAGACCAGATTTTCATTAATAAAAACTGAAATTTTTCCAGCTTTGGTAATGATTTTAATGTCGTTCCATTGGTTTTGATCAATTCCAAATAAATCCAGATCAACATCTAAACTAGTAGGGGCGTGCGGCCTCCTGAAGATAGTTTTCCCAATGACCAACTTGGCATAGTCGGTGCAACCTTTCATTACAAAATTGGTTTCTAAAATATTGAATTCTTCGTCGAAAATATTAAAACTCATGTCGTAGCAGGTCTCCCCGCCACTGGCTTCCGGGTTTTTGATCCTGGCTTCAAACATTAAGCTATCTAAAGTGACAGGGAAAATTTGAGTCAAAACTGCCACCGTATTTCTCATGTCATTTTCATCTTTGATTTCATCGGGAAGGTCGGCCGGATTGAAATGATAACTGCCGTTTTGGAAATAATTTTTTTCTTCTGAAATATTAGTAATCCAGTTGTTCTGATTGAAAATCCCATAGCCCCAGGCTACCCATTGATTAGGTTTGGAAAAAACGGTATGGTGAATAGTTTTGATAACCTGGTCGTTCACAATAAGTTTTAACCGATAGATTCCGGGATAGAAGTAGGTTTGGGAAATTGTGTCTTTGGTTTTTGAAGATGAAAAAAAATAGGATTGGTTGGAGCTTAAAGAAAGGATTTTTCCAACACCTAACTCAACTTCTACTTTTTTGACGTTTCGTAATTTTGAAATATCATACGCAATTCGAACTGATTGCGGATATTGCCCAACGGTTTTGATCACTCTAAATTCGATAGTTTCCAGAGCTTTTTCTGAAAAAGGAAGTTTGTCCCACCAGTTTTTTGCAAACCAAACCACAAGAATGCAACCCAAAATAAGGCCTGCAATTTTGTATTTTTTTTTCAGGGAAGAGACCACCCTAAATTTCACATAAGCGGGCTCGTTTAATTGAATGATTTCAGTATTCCGTAGCGAAGGAAGCAGGCTTTCCGAAACATTGAAATAATTGACCTGTACGTTGGAGTTTTCAAGTTCTTTATTTTGTTCCAAAAAATCTTCCCAGCTTTCATATCCCAAAAACAAAACAATAGCTGTGCGGGTGTGGGACTGAATCCTGACCGACTTAAGATTGTGCTCAAATATATATCTTCTTAAAAAGTCCTTACTGAAAAGATACCTGGAGCTTTGCTTACCGACTTTTGACTTAATATCTTCCTCAATACCCTGCATAAGCGTTTCGAGGAAGCCATTCTTGTTTTTTATGGCCTCAAAAGACTCCAGCTCACCGAAAATTTCAAGACCTAATGCCTGCCAATTGTCTATAATTTTCTGAAAAAACTGTTCTCTGAGCTCGGTGAGAAAGAGCTGGTTTTGTAGCTGTAAATGCATTGTAAATTATTAGTTTTCAGGATAATGTCGGAAATATATTGATTTGCAAATCATTTTGCAAAAGTTTTTGATTTTGCAAAAACACTTTTGCAAAAAATAATCATTGGGAATTTCCTTAATTGGCTACACCATTACCCAAAAACTTAATTTACCATGAAAACACCAAAAATCCTGAAGGTTTCGGAGGAAGCCAGAATCTGTCATTTCAGATCTGCCATCAATTATACGGTTTTGCATCTTGAAAATGGGAGGACTTACATTTCGGGTTACAATATTAAAGTCTTTGAGGAATTGAATATGGATGATTTTATAAAAGTAAACCGCTCTGACCTAATTAATGTAAAATCTATCAAAAACACTACTTTGATTAATAAAAACTGGATGTTTCGGCTCTCCAATGGTAAGGAAGTGATGGTTTCCCGAAGGAGAATGGCAGAACTCAAAAAAAATTATCCCAATTTATTTAAAGTAAAATATTGAAAAATATGAGAAAAATTTATTCAGTCCTATTACTGCTTATTATTTCATGCCCAATATTGGCACAGTCAATTACCATACAGCCTAGTATTGGTAACGGAAATTTACTCATCAAAAGCCCGCAATATGTTTATGGGAATGTTTCCACAGCCGATCCAGGGGGAGCAGATTTGTTTTTCAGAAGGAGCGAGCCTTCCAACGGACTTGGATTGTCTGGAACAGAGGTAGGTAGAATTAGTACATTTAGCGACAGATTGCAATTTGAGTCGGCTAACCCTCATTTCATGAATTTTAAAGTAAATGGCGGCGACAGATTAAGTATTCTGAATAATGGTTACGTAGGTATAAATACCGTTACACCAAGCCGCTTTTTTCAAGTTAACGGAAGTACGATTTTAAGTGAGACCTCCGACTCAGCCAATGTGCAGATTGGCTCAAGAGATATTCTCAATGCCAAATTGGTGGTGAATAATACTAATTTTCAACATGGCATTTCTATCATTTCGCCTTTCAATCCCGGTGGATTTGCTTTAAATGTTGAGGGCACGACGCACCTGAATGGTCAAACCATTATAGAAGGTAACACGATTTTTCAAGACAATATCAATGCCCGACAAGCTACTTTTAATGGTTCGGTGACAGTAAGTGGTGACCTGGCAGTTGCAGGTACATTGTCCAAAGCCTCGGGTTCATTTAAGATAGACCATCCTTTAGATCCTGAAAATAAGTTTTTGTATCATAGCTTTGTCGAGAGCCCTGATATGATGAATATCTACAACGGAAACGTAATAACTGACGAAAAAGGCTTTGCTACTATCCAATTACCTGATTATTTTGAGGGTTTGAATTCCGATTTTCGCTACCAACTTACACCTATCGGGGCATTTGCTCAGGCTATGGTTTCGCAGAAAATCATGAATAATCAGTTTGTGATTCAGACTGACAAACCCAATATCGAAATAAGTTGGCAAGTGACCGGAATCAGAAACGATGCCTATGCACAAAAATTCAGGATACCTAATACTGTAGAAAAAACGGCTTCGGAGAAGGGGAGGTATTTATACCCTGAGGCATTTGGAAAGCAATAAAAACCTTGTAAAATTTCAAACAAATGAAAAAATATGTTTTATTATTTGGACTGCTGGTAATTGGGCAGTTTTGCCCTGCCCAGAATACTGTCGTCATGTTTCTTGATATTCAGGGTATTGATGGCGAATACATTGTCCCTACCCGTTCAACAGTCACACCTATACCCTTAAAAACGAACAATCTTTTGATTGATACATACGATTTTGATTGGGTAAAAACTACACGAATGCCTGATCAAGTCAATGGTAATTTTGTAAATGGAGGAGTTACTGAATTTGGTGAAATGGAAGTAGTTTTTAAACTAGATAAATCGGTGATTGGTATTTTCGACAAACTGGTTAATAATACTAAAACTGCGATTGTGGATTTATTTATTGATAAACCCGCCAATAGCTTGCCAACGGATCAGACAGAATTGCAAAGAATACGCATGGAACAAGTAACCATAAGTTCCTTATCTATGATAAACTTAGAAATACCTCAATATAAAATGACACTGAAGTTTGAAAAAGTGTCAATTATAGTTCATAGCTTCGATGGATTAGGAGTAGCTACCAAAGGAAGTTCTTATGGATTTAATTTTTTAACTGGAAATAGTACAGGTATATATGGTTTCTAAAATCTAATAATAATTACTAAATTATGAAAAATAAAATTTTGACAATTATATCAGGTTTCTTTTTGTTAACAAATATAGCAATAGCCCAGTCAGCCAAAATTTTTATTAAGGGTACAAACTTAGTAGCTGAAACATTGGTCTCGGGATACTCTGATGATTATATTGAAATAGAGAATGTAAGTTATTCAACAAGTAACGACAAACTTATAGTTACAGTACCTCACCTAAATAAACCCAATGGAAGAGCTAGAACGGAGGTATTGACTTTTACAAAATCGAAAAGTAAAAGCAGTCAAATATTTCATTATAAATTAATAACTGGAAGTTTTGATGATTTAGAAATTGCCTTTGCGAAATTTATTCCCGGAGATGGGTATCAAACCTATATGAACTACAAAATGAAACAGGTTTTTGTACTTTCAATAAAAGACAACAACGATTTTACCGAAACTATCGAGCTTTTAGTGCCAAAACTGTATATGTATTATAAACCAACGTTACAACCATCCGGTCAATTGGGGACTGAAATACCTTACGGCTGGGATTTCAAAGGCAATGTAAGTTGGAACGGCAATTGAAACAATTAAAATTTTGAGTTTAATAACTCACTCCTTGATCAGCTTATTAATGAAATTCTCAAATTCGGCAATATATTTCTCATAATAAACGCCCGTACCCTGCCCGCTGAAGCCGGTATGGATTTTTCTGACAACTCCTTTTTTATCGATGATGATGGTAGTCGGGAAGCCCATCACTTTGTTGAGCATCGGGAGTTTTTTGGAAGGGTCATTGTCGGTTGTTTTTCCGGCCAAGACCACCGGGTACTGGATTTTGAATCGCTCCACCATTCGGTTGATTTTTGGATGAGAGATGGCGGGATCATCGGTTCTTTCAAAGCTTAAACCTACCACTTCAAAGCCTTTTTTGTTGTATTTTTTGTAGAACTGCGTCATAAATTGGGTCTCATCCATGCAGTTGGGACACCAGCTTCCCATGATTTGCAGCACCAAAACCTTGTTTTTGAATCTTTCGTCGGTAGAGGCTATTATATTTCCTTTGGTATCTTTAAAAGAAAAATCAACGGAATTAAAACCGGGTTTTAGATACGTGAGTTTTTCGGCATCGGGCAGCTCGGCTTTGGGGTCGAGTACGGCGGTCCAGTCTTCGGTTACGGTAAACGAAGAGCAGAAACGTCCTCCTACCAGACTATCACCTTTTATTTTGGCAGAAAAAAGATAGACGTGGTTGCCGTCTAATCCCGAAAGTAGCAGGCTGTCGTTTCTGGTATTTCCTTGTAAAAATCTGTAATCACCGGTCGGAGTAAGGAACGAGCCGGTTACTTCCGAGCCTTTTTGCTCAAATACGCCCACCACTTCGTCGGTGTTTTTTCCGTCAAAAAATTTTACAAGATATTTCCCGGTGATGTTCTTTTTCGATGGAGAAGGATTTAAAAATCTTCCGGAATCATTTTTCTGAGCCACAAAATTGGCCTGACGGAGCGGTGCATTGTAAGGTTTTTTCTTGAAATAGCCCGTCATTTTATCCCCGTCAATTTTGGCGTGAATTTCCGCATCGTACAATTCCATTCTGAGAAATAATGAATCTTCCGAAATGCGGGCTTCATCAAAAGGGATTTTTTCTTCGGCGTTGAGCGAATAGGCCGTTAGTTTTCCTCCCGTTTTTTCAAATTTCAGATTGAAGGGCATCTGGCCAATCACGGTTGGAAACTCTCCCCGCCATACACCGGTAATGTCTTGTGCAAAAGCATTAATGCTTATGAGTACTAGTAATAATATCTTTTTCATATTCTTTGGTTTCTTTATAAAAATTAAATTGGCGTATTGATTACTCTTTTTATGCCTGACTTTAAGCTATTTACATAAAAATTTAATAATAAACCAAGTTTATAATTTCCGAGTTTTAAATAAGTTAACAACTGGGCTGTATGTACATCATTAAAAGCTTCAACTGTTTTTATTTCGATTACTAATTTATTTTCAACCAATAAATCCATTCTATAGCCTTGGTTTAGCTTTATCTCTATATAAATAACAGGACACGCTTTTTCTTTTTCCACATAAAGTCCTGAGTTATTTAATTCGTAAAGTAAGCATTCTCTATATGTTGATTCCAATAATCCGGGGCCCAATAGCTTATGTACTTCAATAGCACAACCTATTACGATATTTGAAAGTTCATTTTCGGATTTTTGCATTTTTTTGAAGAATTGATTTAATTCTTGACTTAGTAAAATTACACAAAGTTACATAAAGCAGTCACAAAAGACGCAAAGGCTTTCGATTAAAGAAATGGCGACATTTTTTTAAAATTAAGAATTTTCTTTGTGCTTTTTGCGTCTTCTTTGTGGCTTTTGCGGTCCTTTTATTTCCCTATATTTTCAGGGTTCAATTCTTAGCAGCAGGTGCCTGATAGATTATTTTACCTTTTTCATCAAATTCGGTTAGCACAACAGGCTGTGTTTCGAGGTATGGGTCGTTGGAAAAAAGAATTTCTTTTTTTCGGCGGTTTCCTGGATAATATTCAATCCATTTTCCGATTTTTTTTCCTTCATCATATTTTCCCTCTTCCGCCAGTGTACCATCTTCAAAGAAACGGTAATAATTTCCCGCTACTTTGCCGTATTGCTTAGGCAAAATCTCTTTGATTTTTAGGCTATCGGCATAATAAGATATTTCTGCTTCCTGCAAAAAACCGCGATTGTAATAAACTTTATCAATCAGGTTAAAATCTTTGTCATAAGTGAGCCAGCGACCATCTTTTGCTCCCAGATAATAATACCCTTCGGCCATCAGGCTTTCCCCTCGATATTCTTTATAAGGGCCATGAAGCAGCACATTGGTGCGGGTGTCACGTGTGAGTGCATCCACGATTTTATTAGTTTTTTTGTCAAACCAGGTGTAGCTTCTAAGATATGGATTGGGTTTTTGGTGATTTTTCAACAAATAAAATTCTTTGTATTCTAATCTTGCACCTGATCCTCTTTTCCAGATTTTCTTTTCTATGGCTATTTTTTCGTATGATTTTCCGTCAAATATGGCTGCTTTCGCTTTTGCAATCTCCTTTTTTGCTTTTTTTGATTTCTTTTTGGCTTCATCTCCCAGACTCGGCAGGGTTTCGTTTAGAAATTTTTTAGCATCTGAAACTGAGCTAATTTCCTGATTTCCAACTTTCACAGAGCCTTTTGCTGAGGGAAGATTAACATCGACAGGAACTGTACTTTCAATCTTTTGCTCCAAAGTCATGTTTTTCCTTTCTGCTTTTTTCTCAGCTTTGGTTTTTGCTTTGGGAATAACATCCTGTGAAAAAACATTTATGCTGTTTCCGATTGTGAGGAGCAATATGACGGCGATTTTTTTCATTTATCAGACCTTCTGTAGTACTTTTGTATTTCTTATTTTAATTTTTCAAAACGTAAATTTCAGTAAAAAATTGGAATTATCCGACAAAATATATGTAGCCGGGCATCTGGGAATGGTTGGCTCGGCCATAGTTCGCAAACTAAAAAGTGAAGGTTATCAAAATATTATAGAAAGAACGTCCAAAGAACTTGATCTGAGAGATCAAAAGGCGGTATTTGATTTTTTTGAAAACGAAAAGCCTGATTATGTATTTTTAGCGGCTGCCAAAGTAGGAGGTATAGTAGCTAATGATACTTTCCGGGGACAATTTATCTACGAAAACCTCCAGATTCAAAATAACATAATTCATGCATCGCATGTCTATGGTGTAAAAAAGCTGATGTTTTTGGGGTCATCTTGTATTTATCCTAAAATGGCTCCTCAGCCATTGAAAGAAGAGTACCTTTTGACCGGACTTTTAGAGCCCACCAATGAACCTTATGCTATTGCGAAGATTGCAGGTATCAAAATGTGTGAAGCTTATCGGGATCAGTATGGCAGCAATTTTATTTCGGTGATGCCTACCAACCTCTATGGTCCAAACGACAACTATGACTTAAACACAAGCCATGTTTTGCCGGCCATGATCAGGAAGTTTCATGAAGCCAAAATGGAAAGTAAGCCTACTGTTGAACTATGGGGTACCGGTTCACCTATGCGTGAGTTTTTACATGCCAACGACCTGGCGGAGGCCTGTGTGTTTTTGATGAAAACTTACGATGAAAAAGACTTTGTTAATATTGGAACCGGTGTCGATGTGACGATCAAAGAGCTCGCCGAGACCATAAAAGCTACCGTTGGATTTGAAGGTGAAATCAAATGGAATACCGACAAGCCTGACGGAACACCAAGGAAACTGATGAACGTGGAAAAGCTACATTCTTTGGGCTGGAAGCATACGATTGATCTGAAAGAAGGTATAGCTATGGTGTATAAAGAGTACGTTGAAAGTATTGCCTGATTAAACGAATCGGTTAACCATTACCTAAAAACATTTTATAAAAATTTGCAGAGGGAAGACCTTTTCAGAGAAAGGGAGATTCAAAAATCATGGTTTTTCTGATGCTAATCCTCCATGGTTAAATACCACCTCTTTTACCAATCCGATTGAATTGAAGTGCAAAATCATGGCTTCGGCCTGAGTAGGATTTTGAATATTATCACACTGCGGGCCTTTTTCAAGGAAATACACAAATGATTTTTCATTTTTTCTGCCCAAGCCCTGATAATCATATCTTCCGAATGTCTTAAAAACTTCATTTTCGGAAATACCCAAAATCAGATCTTTGTTTTTAAACAAAAGGTCTCTCATTGCAGCTCTTTGATTTTTACATGAACCCCGATCTGAAGAAAAAACACTTTCCTTAAACCCGGGAATTTGCAATGGTTTGGAATAACTGCAAGCCGAAACGATGAGTGTCAGGATTACGATTTTTTTCATTTATCTTTTTTATCAGACTGAAATAAGCCAATAAAACTGTTGGAAACGGAAATCAGAATACTTAGAAGTAAAGGGGTTAAGAAACCCGTTACTTTAAAGCCATCGACGAGGTAGGCACAAACATATACCATAAAAACACTGATGACCAATGAGAATAAACCCAATGTCATGAAGGTGACAGGTATGGAGATAAACTTGAGTATGGGCTTCACGAAGGTATTCAAGATACTCATCACAAATGCCACAATGACTCCTGTGAGAAACGAATCAACATATATGCCTTTCAGGTACCGGGGTACTATCATCACGATGGCACCGATAATTACTAATCTTACAAGGTAATTGATCATAATAATTTCAGGATTTTAACTGATGTCTTTTAATTAAAACTTCCAAAACCTCATCAAGGGTGTATGCTTTGGCTTCGAGCAAAACCAGATAGTGGAAAAGTAAATCGGCGGCTTCTCCTAAAAACAGGTCTTTGTTATCGTCTTTGGCCTCAATCACTAATTCTACCGCTTCTTCTCCTACTTTTTGAGCTACTTTATTGATGCCTTTTTTAAATAGAGAAGCTGTGTATGACACGTCGCTTGGATTGTTTTTCCGGTCTTTGATCACTTTTGTGAGGTGACTGATAAACTGTACTTTTCCGGAATTCTCCTCCTGCCAGCAAGTATCGTCACCGGTGTGACAGGTAGGGCCGTCGGGTGCAGCCTGAATCAGAATGGCATCATTGTCACAATCTACAGCATGTGAGATATAATTCAGATAATTTTCTGAAGTCTCGCCTTTTGTCCAAAGTCTATCTTTTGACCTTGAGAAAAAAGTGACTTTCCGGGTTGATAGGGTAGTATCAAAAGCCTCAGCATTCATATAACCCAGCATTAGTACTTTTCCGGTTAAAGAGTCTTGAATAATAGCCGGCAACAGGCCTTTTGAAAAATCGGGTTTTCTTTCCATAAATTAATAATTACGCAAAAATACACAGGCTTAGGGCATTATAAAGAGCAAAAAGAAATTTTATTATTTTTTTTAAGAATAGCCTTGACAAATAAAAAAAGACCTTCTATCTTTGCACCCACATTGAACGGAAAGGTTCTTCAAAAGCGGAAGTAGCTCAGTTGGTAGAGCGTAACCTTGCCAAGGTTAAGGTCGCGGGTTCGAGACCCGTCTTCCGCTCAAGAGATGAAAAGTTCCTATGAAAATGGGGACTTTTTTCATTTCTTGGGGGTATCCCGCCGGGGTGGTGGAACTGGTAGACACGCAGGACTTAAAATCCTGTGAGCCTTATCGCTCGTACGGGTTCGATTCCCGTCCCCGGTACCAAAAAAAAGACTCAAAGCGAAAGTTTTGGGTCTTTTTTGTTTTTAAAAATCTTCTGAGCCTTATCGCTCGTGCGGGGGCGATCGGCAGGCGTCCCTGTCCCGTCCCCGGTACCAAAAAAAAGACTCAAAGCGAAAGTTTTGGGTCTTTTTTGTTTTAAAATCCTATGAGCCTTATCGCTCGTGCGGGGCGATCGGCAGGCGTACCTGCGGCAGCCGTTTCTGTCCCGTCCCCGGTACAAAACAAAGACTCAAAGCGAAAGTTTTGGGTCTTTTTTGTTTTTATATTCTGCAGTCGTAATTTAAAATCGTCAATATTTGTGTAAGAAAAATTTAAATATCGAATACTATTTTCATAATTGATTTCCGGGGAAATAATCTCTTATTTTGTAATTGAATAAGAGATTGGTAATATCTCTTAGAAAAATCTTCAATACACTTATGTCAACAAAAATAGATATCGAAAATATATATGCTGCCGCATCTAATTTAAAAGACGTAGCCATAAAAACGCCTTTAATGTACAACACCAATCTTTCTGAGAAGTTTGGGGCTAATGTTTATCTAAAGAGAGAAGACCTTCAGGTGGTGCGTTCTTATAAAATCAGAGGTGCATATAATAAGATGGCCAATCTGAGTTCAGAGCAACTTAAAGGCGGAGTCGTGTGTGCATCGGCGGGTAACCACGCCCAGGGTGTAGCTTACGCTTGTCAGAAAATGGGTGTAAAGGGCCTGATTTATATGCCTACAACCACCCCCGCTCAGAAAATCAAACAGGTAAAAATGTTTGGAAAAGAATGGGTGGAGATTCGGCTGGAAGGGGACACCTATGATGATTCCTTTGACGCTGCACAACGGCATATTGTGGAGGAGGGTGGGGTTTTTGTACATCCTTTTGATGACGAACAGGTCATAGAAGGACAAGGCACTGTAGGCCTTGAGATATTCAAAGATGCCGATTTTAAAATTGATTATATGCTCTTTGCCATTGGTGGGGGAGGTTTATCGTCGGGTGTGTGTACGGTATTCAAGACATTGAGTCCCAAAACCAAACTGATTGGTGTTGAGCCCGAGGGGTCACCTACGATGAAGGTTTCGATTAAGAATAACAAAGTTACACCTCTCGAACACATCGATAAGTTTGTGGATGGAGCTGCGGTAAAGCGTGCCGGGGATCTCACTTTTGAGATTGTTAAAGATAAACTTGATGATATTTTGTTGGTTCCCGAAGGGAAAGTTTGCTCAACTATCCTCCAGCTTTACAATGAGGAGGCCATCGTAGCTGAGCCTGCAGGTGCTTTGAGTGTGTCTTCATTAGATTTTATCAAAGACAAAATAAAAGGCAAAAATGTGGTCTGCATCATCGGTGGAGGAAACAATGATATCACCAGGACAGAAGAAATAAAAGAACGATCTCTGCTTTATGAAGGTCTGAAACATTATTTTATTATCAGGTTTTTACAACGCTCAGGTGCATTTAAAGAGTTTCTGGAAGAGGTATTGGGTAAAACGGTGGACATCGTATTTTTTGAATATTCGAAAAAGACCTCACGTGAACGAGGCCCGGCGTTGGTGGGTTTGGAGCTCGGTAATAAAGATGAATTTCCGCAGTTGCTCGAAAGGATGAAAGCAGCCAATGTCCAGTTTACCTATATCAATGATAAACCCGATTTGTTTGAGTTTTTGATTTGATTTTGTTTATTTTTGGATATTAAAACCAAAATCGCATGGAAATTACGAGTTTTGACCAGTTGGATCTAAATAAGGAATATTCTTATGCCGATTACCTTTTGTGGAAATTTGAGGAAAAAGTAGAGCTTATTAAGGGGAAGATATTTAAAATGTCTCCCGCTCCTGCCAGAAAACACCAGAAAGTTTCCTGGAGATTAAATTTTGAATTAGGAAAGTATTTTTCCGGGAATCCTTGTGAAGTATATTATGCCCCTTTCGATGTACGGCTTCCTTCAAAATCAAATGAAACAGTCATTACAGTAGTTCAACCTGATATTTGTGTGGTTTGTGACCTTACAAAGTTAGATGACAAAGGTTGTGTGGGTGCTCCTGACCTGGTGATAGAAATTCTTTCACCTGGAAATACCGACAAAGAAATGAAATTTAAATTTGACCTTTACGAAGAAGCAGGGGTAAAAGAATATTGGATCGTAAACCCTGACGACAAATGGGTTAGTATATATGTTTTGCAAAATGGCCGATATGTTTCCCACCGCCCGTTTATTTCTTCAGATATTATCAAAAGCCAGATTTTTGAAGGTCTGGAGTTTCCGGCTGAGGATATTTTTAGGGATTGAATTATTTAAAACCTTTAAAAAGTTCTTAAAAATCGGTGGTTTTGAGTTTTGAATAATCTTTGAAAAGTGCTTATTTTGGTTACATAATATCTTACTCCACTCATGGACACAATAATTTTAGATAATTCACAGCCCACAAATATTCTGGCTAGTAAAGAGAAAAGATTTATCAACTTTCTTATTGATTATCCTATATCTATAATTTTCACCGTTTTATTTTCTACCTTTTTCCTTTCTACATTGGAGTTGTCAGGTGTATTGTCAAAATATGCTTTCATCAGTTCTGATGCATTTTCTATTCTGGGTTTTTATTTTTTCTGGCCTTTTTATTATATTATTTCTGAGGGTTTATTCGATGGTACGATTGGCAAAGCCGTTACCAAAACTAAAGTCGTTGATTTTAATGGGCAGAAGCCGGCATTTTGGAGAATTCTGATTCGCTCATATTCCAGATTTATTCCATATGAACCAATGACCTTTATTAGTCAAAAAAGGCTTGGTTGACACGATAAAGTTTCCCGAACAAAAGTTGTAAATAGGTAAGTCATTTGTTACTCCAACAATCCCAAAATGTCTTTCTCTGAAAGTGACTTTATAAATCCTTCTTCGGCCGTAATCAGGTCATTAAATAGTTGTTTTTTAGAATTTTGGAGATCCAAAATCTTTTCTTCCACCGTATTTTTCGTGATAAATTTATAAGAAAACACGGTCTTGGTTTGGCCGATCCTGTGGGCTCTGTCCACCGCCTGAGCTTCTATGGCCGGGTTCCACCAGGGATCAAGCATAAATACATACTCGGCGGCAGTGAGATTTAATCCAACTCCTCCGGCTTTCAGAGAAATCAGAAATACTTTAATTTTTTCATCATTCTGAAACTTTTCCACCAGATCCATGCGGTTTTGTGTGGCACCGTCAAGATACAGATAGTCGAGCTTTTTCTCTTCAAGTTTGGTTTTGATGAGTGCCAGATGCTTGGTGAACTGACTAAAAACCAGCACTTTGTAGCCTTCTTCGGCTACTTCGGTGAGCTTATGCAATATGTCTTTGTCTTTGCCGGATTCTCCCTCAAAATGTTCATCAACCATTAAAGGATTATTGGCCAGTTGGCGAAGCTTGGTGAGTCCCTGCAATACCATTATACTTCTGCTTTTCAGGTTTTCTTTTCCTATGTTTTGCAAAAGCTGGTTCCGGATATATGACTTGGTTTCTTCATAAATTTTCTCTTGTTCGGCTGTCATCTGGCAATATTGTACCGATTCTATTTTTTCAGGCAATTCTTCGGCCACCTGATTTTTCTGCCTTCTCAGCATAAAAGGCTTGATGCGGTTGTATAGCTTTTTCAGTGTGTCCTCATCTTTTTGTTTCTCGATTTGCTGTTGAAACTGATTTTTGAAATAATTCATGCTCCCCAGCAACCCCGGATTTACGAAACTCATCTGAGTCCAGAGATCCATAGTGCTGTTTTCTAATGGCGTACCGGTAAGAATTATGCGGTTGTTGGTATAAAGTTGATTTACACTATTAAAAATCATCGAGCCGGGGTTCTTGATAGCCTGCGATTCATCCAGAATGGCGTAGTTGAATTTGTAATTTTTTAGAAAATCAATATCCAGCCTGAGAACACCATAGGAGCAGATTACCAAATCATAAAACCCAAAAGCCATGGTGTCTTTGTAGCGATTAGAGCCGAAATGTATTAAAATCCTGAGTTTTGGAGTGAATTTCTGAGCCTCTTTTTGCCAATTGTAAATCAAACTGGTAGGCATGACCAACAGACTGGGATTTTCAGGTTTTTCATTTGCAATTTTTTGTAAGAATGCCAGTGTAGTTACGGTTTTTCCGAGTCCCATATCGTCGGCCAGGCAACCTCCGAATTTATATTTTTTTAGAAAATGTAACCAATCATATCCCGCCTTTTGATAGGGTCTCAGAACTCCTTTAAAGTCTTTTGGAAGGTCAACTTCTTCTATTTCTTTAAAGTCTCTTAATGACATCAGCTTACGGTTGATCACGGTATTGGCCAGCCCTTCTTCGGATAAACTTTGGATCAGTCCGATCTGGTATTTCCTGAGTTTTGGGGTCTCCAGGTCATCAATTTCGATGCTTTCAAATAGCTCAGAATACTGCGAAAACCAGGTTTGAGGAATCACCGCCATCTCACCATTGGGTAGCTCAAATTCTTTCTGACCTTTCAGGATATAATTTCTGATTTTTAAAAACGGCAACTTAAATTCCCCAAACTGTACCAAAGCATGAATATCAAACCAGTCATGATTTTCCTCGATTTTGATTTCCATTTTCGAATAGCCCAGAAAATATTTCACCGCATTTTCCTTATTTTGTGTGATGCTGACGCCCGCTTCGGCCAAAGCGGTCATATTGCGGTTGATCCAGTCAATTGCATCATGTTTGGAAGTGCTGCTTCGGCCATTTCTAAGGTCTAAACCCAGTTTTTTTATAAGGTTAATGGTCTGTTTTTCAGCATCCAGATTTTTCTCGACCTTATGAAATACCCAGCTATCTTCGTTTTTTTCAAGAAAAACATGTGCCGGAGAACTGAAATTATCATGCCGGAAATTGTAATTTCCATAATTGAACGACAACTCAAACACAAATTTGCTGTCGGTCTGGGCTGAATTACCCGAGTCAAAAAGGGTACTTCCTGAATTGGAATTAACTTCTGTAATTAATATTTCTGCCCGACTTTCGTGTTTTTCTTTTTTAATATCAAAACCCTTAGAGAAAACGTTGAAATTGGCTACTAATGGTACAATGAATTTACGGTAGTAGGTTTCTTCTATTTTTTTGGGAATAACAATATTGGGTTTGTTGAGAAATGGCTTAAGTTTTTTTCCATCGGCATATTTATCAAAAAGATACAATTTGCCATCGACCAATAAAGCGGCCGGCAGGTCATTGACAATGTATGCATTTTTGAACTGAAACTTTACCCGGTCTTCTCCACACTTAATGATAGGGTAGTAGATGGTTTGCTCTTCCTGCCGTTCGAAATGAAAATAGGCTTTTGCGGGCTCCTGCATGACTTCTATGTCTTTCCATGTCGGGATTCCATCATTACCCATTACAAACACAGGTTTGTTTTTCAAATGTAGAAATATTTCTCTTTTGTAATTTTCGATGTAGGAAAGAATAGTACTTTTCAAAAGTTTATCACCTTTCTCTTCGTCAAATACTCTTGAAAAAAAATCCTGAGCTGACTGCTTCTTGTTATTGAATTTTTTCAGGATTTCGTCTTGCTGTATGGCATCGGTCCATTTTACCAATTCTTCGTCGCCATCATCAAGTTGTGCCTCAAAGTCTTTGAAGTTTACACTAGAGATGTTTTGGGTTTGATATGTGATTTGCCCTTTTGCATTGAGTTGAGCCACGTAAGATTCCACCAAAAAACCGAGAAACTCGTGTTCATATAAGCTGAAAATAAGTTTAAAAGGCTCAGACGGAGAAACAATCATAAAGAAATTTTAAAAAAAGGGAATCAAAAGTAAGCGATTGGAGGCTTTCTACAAAAATTAAATGTCAGCCGTGAGTTATTAATTTATCCACACAGACGGCCTTTCGTGCAAAATACCAATCATAATCAAAAAAATTCCTATTTTTGCATTCTGAAAAATATTGTACCGACAAACCAATACCAAAAATTCTATGGGATACGGATTACTTAAAGGCAAAAGAGGAATAATTTCAGGTGCTTTGGATGAAAATTCAATAGCATGGAAAGTAGCTCTTAAGGCCAAAGAAGAAGGAGCGATTTTTACATTGACTAACGCTCCGATAGCCATGAGATTAGGAGAAATTAATAAACTTGCAGAAATATGTGAGGCCGAGATTATCCCTGCTGATGCAACTTCAGAGGCGGATATTGAAAATCTCTTTACCAAATCAATGGAAGTCCTAGGCGGCAAACTTGACTTTGTATTACACTCCATAGGCATGTCGCCTAATATAAGAAAAGGAAAAGAATATGGCGACCTTAACTACGACTGGTTTAAGCAGAGCGTTGACATATCGGCACTTTCATTTCACAGGTTTTTGCAAACTTCCGAAAAACTTGATGCAATGAACGAGTGGGGCTCTATTGTAGCTTTGAGTTACATAGCTGCTCAGCGTACTTTTGCTTTTTATACCGACATGGCCGACGTGAAAGCCCTGCTTGAGTCGATTGCACGCAGCTACGGTTATCGTTACGGAAAGCTTAAAAAAGTACGTGTAAATACGATCTCTCAGTCGCCTACCATGACCCGGGCCGGAAGTGGTATCGGTAGTTTTGGAACATTCTATGAATATGCCGAGAAAAATTCACCACTGGGGAATGCATCAGCTGATAGCTGTGCCGACTATGTGATTTCGCTTTTTTCAGATTTAACCCGTATGGTTACCATGCAGAATCTGTTCCACGATGGAGGGTTTTCTATGACCGGGGTGTCGAGAGAGATTCTGGAAATGATGCTTCCCGAAGATCAAAAATGAGCTTTTGAAAGACTCTAAATACAAAAGGCGGATCTCAATGGTCCGCCTTAATTGTATAACCTTTATTCAACCCTATTTCTTTTTTAAAAAATCAAAAACCAGATCAGAAATCAAATAACCCATCACGCTTCCATAAAGCGTAGAGTTGAGGGGTTTTGACGTGATTGGACATGTGCCGGATGAGCATCCTATTTCATGCCAGTACATGTAACCGGCTATTCCTCCTACCAAAACTCCTATCGCAGGCACAATTAATTTCTGATAATTCATATTTCTAAAAACTCCTGTTATTTTACTTATTCTTTTGTTACCTCTTCAAATTCAACCACATCGGGGTCAGTATTTGTGTTGGTTTTTCCGTTTTGAGGTACTCCGCAGGCACCTCCCATACAACCGGTATTGGTAAGAGCCTGGAAAATAAACAGCGACCCAACCATAATAACTCCATAGTTGCGTTCATGAATACTATTTAACACAAAATAACCTCCGATTATCAATCGCAACCACCTCACAAAGGTCCATCCGGTCAGAAGAGTTTCTTTCATTATATTTTTGAAACTGATTTAGAAATGAATTTTGGATATAATAATATGAACATATTTTCATATAAACCAGAAAATTCTGAAAAAGTTCCTTAAATGCATATTTTGTTTAATTTGAAAAACAAAGAGGGAGCTATTCAATCTCATAGTTTAAAGCAAAAAATGGATTTAGATTTGAGTTATTAAAAATTGAATTGATTTAGGTTTACAACCATTTTCATGAAAAAAGTATCTTACAATCAAAGAGGTTTAAGGGTAATTGGAGGCGGGCCAAGGCTTATCTGAAGTCCGCCCTTCAATATCTTGGGGTAATGAGGCTTTAAGCGTATCCTTAAAAAGAATTTAGAACAATCATTATGAAAAATCTAATAGTCATAATACTGATAATGGCGATGTTTTCGTGCAAATCAGATAAAGTACTCGACAGCCTGAATATCGATAAAGACGGAACTACTAAAATTACGAATGCAGGCTTTTTTAAAAAGTGGAAATTGATTTCCTATGAAAACCGGAAAGCCCTTAGCTACAATGTAATCATGGAGCTAAAACCTGAAAAAAATGAGAGGGGTTTTTATATCCTCAATGGCAAAAGTACTATAAACTTTTATTATGCCGGGTTTGACTTTCAGGAAGAAAGTAAGTCGTTCATTATTAATGATATAAGTGTTACCGAAATAGCTGGGGGAAAAGCAGAGCAAGAATTTGAGACTGATTACCTCAACCGCCTGGCAAAAGTCGGGAAGTATGAGATTTCCAATGACAATAAGTCGTTTACGCTGATTACCTCAGATACCACCCCAAAAAAGCTCTATTTTACGGTTGCAGAATAGCATATTTTAGTAATGAAATGTTTGGATTTAAATTTTTATAATTTTTATGAAAAAAGCAATTTTAATTTTAGCCACCCTGCCTCTTTTTTTAATGATGACCAACTGTGAAAAATCACCTTCTCCAGAAGGAAAATCAATTAGTATTTCGGAAAATTTCGCCCAAAAGACCGACAATTTTGCATTTGAGTTCTGGAAAGCCGTTAACAATGACGAAAAACCGGAGACCAATTATTTTGTTTCGCCCCTAAGTCTCCATATAGCTCTCGGAATGCTGCTCAATGGGGCTGATACCGAAACAAAAGCTGAGATTCAGAAAATGCTGGGTTTTGAAAATGAAAATATGGATGAAATCAATAAGACCTATAAAATATTGATTGACAATCTGCCACTGGTCGATCCTAAAGTAGTAAATACAATCGCCAATTCGGTTTGGCAAAACAAAGATTTTCTAGCCGAAAAATCCTACACTGACATACTCTCTGCCAATTTCAACGCCCGCTTATATACCGAAGACTTTGGAAATCCTGCTACTGTTAACAAAATCAATCAATGGGCCGCCGATAATACCAACCAGAAAATCAAAAAAATTCTGGACCAGATTAAAACCGACGATGTGATGTTTTTGATTAATGCTCTCTACTTTAAAGGGGACTGGAGCAAACAATTTAAGACTGAAAACACCACCAAGCACGATTTTACAGGTATTAAATCGAAAAACAAAGTTGACATGATGACCCAAACCGATGAGTTCAGGTTTGTAGAAAATGATCAGCTAAAACTTGTGGAGCTACCTTATGGAAATGAAAAGTATGCGATGAAGATTTTGCTTCCCAAAAATAACAACCTGCACAAGGTGATTTCCGATCTTACCCCTTCAAGTTGGAATACATTGGAGCAAAGCATGGTAAAGCAAAAAGTGGTGGTTGGTTTACCTAAATTCACCCTTGAATATTCAAAAAAACTAAATGATATATTGGGTGGAATGGGCATGAAAAAGGCCTTTTCTGATCAGGCTGATTTATCCAAAATTATGAAGCCTGCAGGTAAAATTAAGGTAGGATTTGTGAAACAGGATACTTTTCTTTCGGTAGATGAAAAAGGAACTGAAGCCGCCGCTGTTACCTCCATTGGTATTGTTTTGACTTCAATGCCTTCCTATCCTGAGATTATTTGCGATCAGCCTTTTGCAATAGTCATCACTGAGAAGTCATCAGACACGATAATGTTTGTAGGTATAGTTTCAAATCTATAATATTTTCTAAAAAGATTCTAATTTTCAATTTTGAAAAAAATATGAAAAAGTTAATAGTTATACTCATTGCAGGTTTGGCCTCGTGGTCATGTACCGATAATTGCCGCCAAACCCGCACTTACAGAGCTACAGTGCCGTATTCGTTTGGGCAGGAGCAAATAAGAACCGGAATTGGGGTTGAATCACCCAGAGATCTCGAAAATCCCGGGAAAATATATGCTTATGGCAATTATTTGCTAATCGGTGAAACCAAAAAAGGTATTCATATCATTGACAATTCCAATCCTTCCAGCCCAAAGAAACTTTCATTTTTGAAGATTCCGGGTGTAATCGACATGGCCATTAAAGACAATGTGCTTTATACCGACAGCTATACTGACCTGGTGGCTTTTGATATTTCGAATCCTACGGCCATTAAAGAAATTGGAAGAAGAATGAATGTCTTTAATTACGGGCTGGTTGATGGGGTTTCCTGGTATTATGACCCATATTCAAAAATCATAACCGATTATGAAATCAAAACGATTACCGAAACCATTAGTACCAATTGCGGTGAAAACAACCCTGTTTGGCCAATTTACAGGGGCGGGGTTTATTATGAATCAGCAAAAGATGCCTTTAACTCCAGTGGTACTCCATCAGCAAACGGTACCTCAGGTACAGGCGGTTCTATGGCCAGATTTACCATTTATGATAAATATCTTTACGCCGCTACCCAATCCGATTTGCTGGTTTTTGATATCAGCACTGCCGAAAAACCCGACTCAGTTAATAAGGTAAATCTTGGCTGGGGTGCAGAGACAATTTTTCCTTACAAAGACAAACTATTTATTGGGAGCAATACAGGCATGTATATTTTTGATAATTCCAATCCTGCCAAACCAATCAGGCAGTCCATCTTCCAGCATGCACGAGCTTGTGATCCGGTGGTTGTCGAAGGGGATAATGCCTATGTGACGCTCAGACAAGGCTGGTGCGGGCAGTCTCCCAACCAATTGGATATCGTAAATATCAGTAGCCTTACCAATCCATTTCTAATTAAATCTTATACAATGGATAATCCGCACGGGTTGTCGGTTTTATCCAATAAACTTACCCTTTGTGAAGGTAAGTATGGTTTGAAAAGTTATAATGTAGCTGACCCCAATGATATCAAACTATTGCAGCATATCAAAGGCATCAACGCATTTGATGTCATTCAGCTGGGAAATAATCTGCTTTTAATGATCGGAGATGACGGATTCTTTCAGTATGACAACTCAGACCCTAAAAATCTCAAACTACTTTCCAAAATCGAAGTAGTTACAAAAAAGTAAGGATTTGATAATTAATTATTTATTTCAAAAGAAAAGAGAAAAATGAAAAAGATATTTAGTGCATTGGGTCTAATAATGATTTTGTGGAATCAGGTAGGCATGGCTCAAAAAACCAAAATTTTCAAATATCCGTTTGTAAATCAGACCGAGTTTGGGCTGCTACCGGGAAGGGTGAAAGAAATAACCTACAATTACCCTTATTACTATTACAATTATGCTCCCGGAACTATGGTGCCGGAGCAATCTTATACCACCAAAAACGTTGCGAGTTTGAGTCTGCAGACTTTCAATGGCTTTAGAATCAGGAAAAATACTTCTTTGGGCCTTACATTGGGCCTTGATTCCTATGCCAGTGTATTGGTGTCGCCACTGGCTTTTGGAATCAGACAGGTGATGATTGAAAAATCAGAAAAGGGAGCAAAACTACAGCTTGGAATAGATGCCGGTTATGGTTCTACGGTGTTTAATCCCAAAAACAGTTTTAATAAAACCAACGGAGGTGTGATGTTGAATCCGGCAGTAGGGTTTATTTTTCCTACAAAAAATGGTTCAGCATGGTTGGTCAATTTTGGATTCAAATATCAGTATCTGGAAATCAACACAAATAACAACGAGGAGTATTATTACAATGTGACCGAAACCCGGAATCTTAACCGAATGCAGATAAGGTTGGGGTTTGAATTTTAATCAGGGATATACTTTACTATATTATTTTGGTCATTTTTTAGGTAGAAACGGCTTTTGGCAAAAAAATTGATGTAAAAACTAAGGACGAATGTGCCATTTTTTACAATTTTTTTTACCGAATAATAATGTTTAGAAAAGTATTACTGCCTGTGCTTCTGCTGCCTGTTTTGTTTATATCGTGCGATAAGACCGAAAAAGAGGTAGCTCCTTCGTTTTCAATAGTAGGAGAATATGATTTTCAAAAAGTGGAGATCAATGTGGATGGAAATAAACTGGAAGTCCCAAATACAATTGAAACGCGTAGTTCAAAATTTAATGCCGACGGTTCTTTCTCTGTGCCTGATGGTCTGGAGTTTTTTGATGGAAAATACAAATATGATGATGCAAAAAAACAGATAGTTTTTGGAGAGCCAGAAATCGCTAATTATCAGTTTAATAGCACTTGCAAAGTGACGTCTGAGGGCACCGAAGTTAAACTTGAAACCATGGGTTTATCGCTGGATGATATTCAAAATGCCTCTACCATTACCCCCGAATCTTTCTTATTGATGTTTGCCTTGTTAAAATTAGATACTGAAAATGCCGAGTATCGTGCATGGGAAGCAAAAATAGGAGATAACCCAAAGAAATTTTCATTGGTTTATTCTTTCAAAAAGAAATAAAAAATATTGTTTTATAAACCTGGACCGGGAGATCAGAAATGTTCTTCCGGTTTTTTATTTTTCCTTTTGGCATTGCGTTTTCGCATGTTGGCTCAAAACCCTATCTTTGGGGAGAAAAATCAAAGGGAATGTCAAAAATACCATTAACCGTAATTGTTTTAACTTTTAACGAAGAAAAGAATATTGATGCTTGCCTCGGTAGCATTTCAGGATGGGCATCTGAGATAATTGTTGTGGATTCTGGCTCAACTGACGATACCTTAATTCTGGCAAAAAAATATACTGAAAATATCTACCATCATCCCTTTGAAAACTACGCCGCTCAACGCAACTGGGCTTTACAAAACGTCCAAATCTCCAATGAATGGATCATGAATATCGACGCTGACCACGAAGTAAGCCCTGAATTTAAAACCGAACTCAGCGGGCATTTTGAGAATGGTATTGCTGAAAACATCAAAGGATTTATGGCTTCAAGAAAGACCATATTTTTAGGAAGATGGATAAAACATGGGGGGCATTTTCCGGTTTACCACGGGGTTATTTTCAAAAAAGGATTTGGCTATTGCGAAGACAAACTTTATGATCAGCATTTTGTGATTGAGGGCGAGAGCTTGGTCCTGAAAGGTACCATCATCGATACCATCACCGATACCCTGGCCAATTTTACCGAGAGACACAATAAATGGTCAACCCTGGAAGCTATTGATGCCTTGAGTATGACTACACAGACCGGTGCTGGAAATACGATTAAACCCAATAAAAACGGTAACCCCATGGAGCGTCACCGCTATAAAAGAATGAGATACTATCAGTCTCCTATTTTCTGGCGTTCCGTTTTGTATTTTGTATATCGGTATTTTATCAGAATGGGATTTTTAGATGGAAAAGAAGGCCTGGTTTTTCATTTTCTTCAGGGCTTTTGGTTTAGATTTCTGGTTGACGCCAAGATTTATGAGGCAGAGTATTTTGCGAAGAAAGGAAAGTGAGGCAACAGGCAGTAGGCAACAGTTATTTTCAGTTGGAAAGTTGGAAAGTTCCGGGTAGCGGGTACTGAGTTTGAAATGACCTAAGGCTTTAATATTCAGGTCCTTAATTCCTTGATGATCTTCTTGTTTAAAATTATTGTTCCCAGACCTCTTTGTGCATTTTGCGTTATTAGGTTTTAGGCAACAGGCGGTAGGCAACAGTTATTTTCAGTTAGAAAGTTGAAGCAGATCTTAAATTATTGCTCACAAAAATATGCTAACTAGTTATTAATTAGTACATTAGCACATTAACACATTGGCAATTAGCACATTAACACATTATTAATTAGCACATTAACACATTATCTCCGCTTCTTGCTACTGCGTTTTCCATCAGCTCGTCCGGGTTTCTTTGACCGACGACTATTAGTTACTGGCTTGCTGCTGGTTTTGAAACTGCTTCCTTCTACCGAAATGAGTTGTAAGTCCATACTGCGGCGTTCAAGATCAGTGGCCAGAATTTTAACTTTTACCTTATTCCCAAAACCGATGATTTTCTGGCTTCTTTTCCCAACAACACGGTAATTGTCAGCATCATATTCATAAAAATCTTCGGTGAGGTCAGCCAATCTAACCATCCCTTCACATCCGGTATCTTCTATTTCGGCAAATAACCCAAAGTCAGTCACACCTGTCACTACTCCTTCAAATACAGTACCCGAAGGCATATAACTCATGTATTCTACTTGTTTGTATTTTATAGATGCCCTTTCTGCTTCAGAGGCGAGCTTTTCCATGTCGGAGCTGTGCTTGCATCGGGTCTCGAAGTCATCTTCCGGTAGCGACGAACCACCATCGAGATAATGCTGCAACATGCGGTGAGCCATCACGTCGGGATATCTTCTGATGGGAGAAGTAAAATGGCTGTAATGATCAAATGCCAATCCAAAATGCCCCAGATTTGCGGTAGAGTATCGTGCTTTGCTCATGGTTCTTACGGCCAGAGACTCCAGCACATTTTGCATGGGCGTACCTTCAACTTTAAACATCAGAGCGTTCAAGGACTTTGACAACTGGGCGTTGGAATTGGTTTTTACCTTAAAACCCAGTTTGGTGGCAAACCTAGCAAAAGTGTCGATTTTGGTAGGATTTGGCGGCTCATGCACCCTGTAAACCATGGTAAAGGGCTCCGGAGCTTTGGTTTTTTGGTTGAGATTATACACATACATGGCTACACGCTTGTTGGCCAAAAGCATAAACTCTTCAATCAATTTATGAGCATCTTTTCTTACTTTTTGGTAAACACCAATCGGCCTGCCTTTTTCGTCAAGGGTAAATTTTACCTCATTGGTTTCGAAATTAAAAGCTCCCTTATTAAACCGCTCATTTCTTAGCACCTTGGCCATGCGGTTGAGATTATTGAGCACCTCAGTATATTTTTCATCTAAAGGAGCATCGGGTTCCAGTATTTCCTGAGCCTCTTCATAGGAAAATCTCCTGTCAGAGTGAATAATACTTCTGCCAAACCATTCCCTGATGACCTCCGCATTTTCATTCAGCTCAAATACCGCCGAAAATACCAGCTTATCTTCATTGGGTCTCAGTGAACAGAGATTGTTGGAAAGTTTTTCGGGCAACATGGGTATGGTACGGTCAACCAGATAAACAGATGTGGCCCTGCGGTATGCCTCTTCTTCAAGGCGGGTACCGGGTTGAAGATAGTGTGACACATCTGCGATATGTACGCCTACTTCCACATTGCCGTTTTCAAGTTTTTTATAACTTATGGCATCATCAAAATCTTTGGCATCTGCCGGGTCTATCGTGAAAGTGAGCGTATCTCTAAAATCTTTTCTTTTCTTAATTTCTTCCGGCGAGATTACCTCACTTATGGCCTCAGCTTCTTTGTGTACGTCGTCGGGGAATTTTACAGGCAAGCCAAACTCAGCCATGATAGCATTCATTTCAGCGTCATTGTCGCCGGCTTGTCCTAAAATTTCTATTATTTTTCCTGAAGCTTGAATACTTCCGTTGGGATATGATTCTATCTCTACGATTACGAGATCGTTGGTTTTGGCTTCGTTTATTTTATCTTTTGAGACAAAAACATCTTCATGAAAGCCTTTGTTGTCGGGTTTTACCAGTGCATAATTCGCAAAAACTTTTACTTTTCCTACGATCCGGTTTTTCCCTCTTTCCAAAATTTCAACCACACGCCCCTCCGGATTTTTTCCGCCTTTTCTTTTTCCGGAAATGACTACTTTTACAGTGTCGCCGTCCAAAGCACCATTAAGGTCGTCGGCAGGTACAAAAACGTCGGATTCATTGTCATCATATCTAATGAAGGCAAATTTCGGATTTACAAAATCTACTTTCCCGGTAATATTTTCTACCTCAGCATTTTTTTCAGAAAGAGTAAATCTTCCTCTGCCCACCTGTACCAGCTTGCCTTCATCTACCAGATCTTCGAGAATCAGTTTTACAAAAACTTTATCGTCGTCATCATATATATCCAGATAATTGAAGAGGTCATTGAGGGTATAAATTCTGTCATTAAACTCTTTGTAAAAGTTGTGAATCTGCTCTTTTTGCGAGGCTATTGCCCCTTTTTTCTTTCTTTTTGCCATGAAATCAGTAGAAAATAAAATTTAGAAATATAAATCTACCATATTTGTAGTTAAATTCTTCTTTGAGATAACAAATAAACCTTTATGAAGTTTCGGAATTTCATTTATATTCTTATTTTTTCACTGATAAATATACAAATTTCTGCTCAAGATAACCGAAAAGCTTTTCATATCAGGAAATCAAATGAACCCATCAAGCTTGATGGAAAACTAAATGAGGCCGTATGGAAGGCTGCGGAAACAGTTAATAATTTTTTCCTTAATAAACCTTTTGACACTTCATTTGCAAAAAGTCAGACAGAAGTAAAAATGACTTTTGATGACAAGTTTTTGTATGTGTCGATGGTGGCTTGGCAAAAAAAAGCCGATTACACCATCAGCTCATTTAAAAGAGATTTTGAAAGTGGGTCCAGCGATGTATTTTCGATTAATATTGATGCATTTGGTGACCAGCTCAATGGGATGCAGTTTGGAGTTTCGCCGCTTAATGTTCAAAGAGAAGGATTGATTTCTCTGGGAGAAGAAACAGACTATTCATGGGATAATAAATGGTTTTCGGTCGTAAGTAACCATGAAGACCATTGGGTTTTGGAGGTGGCGATACCCTTTACCACCCTTCGATATAAAGTTCGTCCCTCTGGAAATGTCTGGCGGGTTAACTTTGGTCGTTTTTTTATGAAGACCAACGAGGTTTCAACCTGGTCACCGGTTCCCAGAAATTTTCGTCCTAATAATCTTGCTTATACCGGTGACTTGATTTGGGAGGATAATCCACCTGAGCCCGGAGTGAATATTTCACTCATTCCATATATTTCGGGAGGTTACGCCTTAGATTTCCCAAGAGGTGACAAACTTGAAGAGTTACCTCATGACAAGTCCACCACAAAAGGCATAGGAATGGATGCAAAAGTAGCCATTACGCCATCACTGAACCTTGACCTTACTATTAATCCTGATTTTTCGCAGGTGGAAGTTGATGCCCAGCAAACCAATCTGAGTCGGTTTGAATTGTTCTTCCCTGAAAAAAGACAATTTTTTATTGAAAACTCTGACCTATTTGACAAGTTTGGCTTCCCGGGTTCAAGGCCATTTTTTTCCAGAAGAATTGGCTTGACCGAAAATCCTTTTACACATTTAGTAGAGCAGGTGCCAATTATTGCTGGTGCCCGATTAAGCGGGAAATTGAATAAAGACTGGAGAATAGGCCTAATGAATATGCAGACGGCCAAAGTAAACAAAGGGGAAAATAAATATTTGCCAGCCACAAATTATGCTGTTGGCGTACTGCAAAGACAGCTTTTTACACGTTCCTACATTGGTGTAATTGGAATAAATAAAGAAACAATTTTTGGAAACATTCCCGAAAGTTCATTGCAGGGTGTGAATAAATTTAATCGCTTACTTGGCCTGGAATTTAATTATTATTCACCCGATAACCGTCTCGAAACAGAATCTTATTATCATCAGACATTCAGCCCGACAAGTGGAAAAGACGCCAGCACTATCAATCAATATATTGGATATCATCATCCACATCTGGATGTGAATTTGGGTGTAGCCCGTATTGGAAAGGACTTTCAGTCAGAGGTTGGTTTTACGCCGAGAACCGGTGTTTACACAGTTTACAGGCCAATCACGATTATTTTGAATCCCAAAAATAAGAGAATTTCAAAATATATAAATGCTTATGGAATTGGAATGGAGGGATCTGATGTATTTGATCTGAAGGGTAAAAGGCTTGATACCGAACAACCCGTGTTTTTGTTTTTGAATACCCCGGCTGAAGGCGAGCTATCAGGCGGTTATTATATGGCTTATACTTACCTTACGAAACCTTTTGATCCTACTAATGCCGGGGATAATCCGAACCCTGACTTTCAGACAGGTATCGTTCCAGTCGATTCGGGAGGCTACAAAATGGCGAGTGTTTTTATCAATGTAAAAAGTCCCAAAAAATATAATTTCAGCACAGAGTTCCTTTTGTATCATGGCACTTATTTTGGAGGAAAAAATACGGGCATTGAATCCAAGTTTTCTTACCGAATACAACCCTACGGGCGTATTTCGATGGATTTATTTTTGAATGATATTCATTTGCCTAAGCCACATAATTCAGCAAGGTATTGGTTGATCGGCCCTAAGGCTGAGGTATCGTTTTCTAAAAGTTTGTTTTTGAATACCTATTTTCAGTATAATTCTCAAACCAACAACACCAATATCAATACCAGAATTCAGTGGAGATATAAGCCTGTAAGCGATATTTTTCTGGTTTATACCGACAATTATTTTGCCGAAGAAATCCCGAGATACAGGATTCAACCCTGGACACCGAAAAACAGAGCCATTATTTTGAAAATGACATATTGGTTAAATCTTTAAATTAATAAATTATGTTTCAGTATCTTGTAACAGGACACGATGGTGATGCCGAAGGGGCATTCGAGCATCGGATGGCTATCAGACCTCAGCATCTCGAATATGCCAAAAAGCTTAAAGCCAACGGTAACCTGCTTATGGCAGGGGCTCATTTGACTGCCGATGAAAAAATGAATGGTTCAACGATGTTTTTGCAGTTTGAAACCGAATCAGGAATCGAAGAATATCTTAAAACCGAGCCATATATTCTGAATGGGGTTTGGAAAGAATATAAAGTTACTCCGATCAGAGTTGCCAATTTGTAAATGATGAATCAGTCAGAAATGTACATGAGCCGTGCCCTTGAGCTGGCGGCACTAGCCCGTGAATGGGTGAGTCCCAACCCGATGGTGGGTTGTGTGATTGTACACAATGACCTGATTATTGGGGAAGGATTTCACCAAAAATATGGTGGACCACATGCCGAAGTCAATGCCGTAGCTGATGTAAAAAACAAAAGTTTGTTATCAGAAAGTACGGTGTATGTGAGTCTGGAGCCATGTAGTCATTTTGGGAAGACTCCTCCCTGTGCCGATTTGCTGGTAAATCTGAAAGTAAAAAAAGTAGTCATTTGTAATCTTGACCCCAATCCGCTCGTGTGCGGCAAAGGGGTTAAGCGGCTAAGGGATGCCGGTATAGAGGTAGAAACCGGAATATTGGAAAAAGAAGGGGAATGGCTAAACCGAAGGTTTTTTAAAACCATGCGAATGAAATTGCCTTATGTTATTATTAAATGGGCTGAAACGGCGGATGGTTTCGTTGCTGCCAAAGATGGGTCTCCTGTAAAAATATCCAATAGTGTAGTTGATTTTAATGTTCATCGCTGGCGGGCAGAGGAGGATGCAATTTTGGTTGGCTTCAATACGGTGAAAAATGATAACCCGCAATTGACAAATCGGCTTTGGCCGGAAGGCAAAAACCCGGTCAGGGTGATTATTGATAAAGCTTTGGAGCTTTCCGGAGAAAATAAAATATTTGTTGAATCTGCTCTAACCATAATCCTTAACAGTTTAAAAAATCAAAAAGAAGGTCATCTGGAATATTTAAAAATTGAAGGTGATTTTCTTCCTAATGCGATGTTGGCTTTGGCCAAAAAAGGAATTCACTCCATTTTAGTTGAGGGTGGGCCTAAAACCATCAAGTCTTTTTTTGAAGCCGGACTTTATGACGAAATAAGAGTAATAAAAAGCCCTTTAATTTTGGGTGAGGGCATTGCAGCTCCCCATGTTCCTGCAGGTATTCCTTTTCGAAAAGAAGAAAAACTTCTGGATAATAAGATTTTTTATTACTACTAAATTCATTCTATCACATTCTGAGGCATTCCTTCCAGAAACAGCCTTATATTTTCAAAAACAATATCCATTAATCTGTTTCTGGCCTCGATACTCGCCCATGCGATATGCGGAGATATTTTGCAGTTTTTCAGTCCAAGAAAAGGGTGATCCATCTGGGGTGGTTCTGTGGATAATACATCGAGATAGGCTCCGGCAATGATATCGTTTTCAAGTGCATTTTTTAAATCAGTTTCATTGATTAATCCCCCGCGAGCTGTATTTAGGAGAATAGCTGTTTTTTTCATTTTTTCAAAAGCCTTACTGTCCATCAATTTCTCATTTTCCTGATTTAATGGACAATGCAAACTCACAAAATCTGATTTCTCCAACAATGAATCAAGATTAGTCTGGGAAATTCCTTCAATATTATCCAGCAATGGATTGGGCTTAAATACCAATACTTTCATTCCAAAAGCCAATGCCAGTTGAGCTACTTTTTGGCCAATATTACCAAAGCCAATAAGTCCTAATGTTTTGCCTGAAAGTTCAGAAAAAGTATAATCATAATAACAAAAATCGGGTTGAGAGGCCCATTTTTTCAGATTATTATGCTCCGGCAAGCGATTAGTGAATGCCAGCATCATGGCAATTACGTGTTGAGCTACTGCATCAGAACTATAATTCCGGGCATTAGTTACAATTATTCCTTTTTGTTTTGCGGCGGCTATATCTACCACATTATATCCGGTAGCGGTTACTCCAATATATTTCAAATCAGGAAGTTGTTTCATTATTTCAGTCGAAATCACCACTTTATTGGTCAGGATTATTTCGGCACCTTTTGCTCTTTCCAAAACCTGCTCCGGGGCAGTGCGGTCATAATGTATAAAATCCCCCAATTGATTGAATCTATCCAGATTTACTTCTTTCGGGTTAACGGTATAGGAGTCAAGGAAAACTATTTTCATTTTCTAAAAATTTTCCAAAGAAAACCATTATTTATCAATTCAAAACAATTCATTATTTAATAAAACACTGCAATCGCCAATTTTCCTTATTTTTGAGAAACATTCAAACCTTAAAAAAATGAAGTTCAAATTCCTTCTCTTTTGCCTGCTTTCTCAATATTCTTTTTCCCAAAAAACGCCTTTAAAACTGTGGTACAAACAACCTGCAGGCTATTTTGAAGAAGCATTGCCCATCGGAAATGGGATGCAGGGAGCTACTATTTTTGGAGGTACCGAGACCGATAAAATATTTCTAAATGACCTCACTTTGTGGTCGGGAGAGCCGGTAAATCCCAATATGAATCCTGAAGCTAACAAATATTCACCATTGGTGAGAGAAGCTTTGAAAAATGAAAATTACAAGGCTGCCGATTCATTAATTAGAAATATTCAGGGGAAATTCTCGGAATCTTATGCTCCTTTGGGAACGCTGTATTTTGATTTCAAAAAAGGAAAATCGGAAAAATATTACCGCGAATTGTCGCTTGATGATGCCATCGCTAAAGTAAATTATGAGCAGGATGGTGCGAAAATCAGTCGTGAATATTTTTTCTCAAATCCTGACAAGGTTTTTATTATCAAGATAAAAAGTTCAGTCCCCGGAAAATTGAATTTCGATGTCAGGTTTGAATCTCTTCTGAAATATTCGGTTAAATCCCAAAACAAAGCCTTGATTTTTGAAGGCAGAGCACCGATTAAAGCCGATCCCAATTATGTGAATAACAACATTGATCCTGTAGTTTATGCTGAAAATAGGGGTACAAGATTTTTTGGAAATATAACTTTACAAAATACAGGTGGAAAAATTGGGAAAACAGAAAACATTATCTCTGTTCAAAATGCCACAGAAGTCATAGTGATTGTGAGTATGGCCACCAGCTTCAATGGATTTGATAAAGATCCATTTACACAAGGGAAAGATGAAAAAGCCATTGTAAAAAATCAGCTAGGTGAGATGCAATCAAAATCTTATGAAGTCTTAAAAAACAGACATTTAGCAGATTATAAGAAATATTTTGACCGGGTAAAACTCGATTTAAATCCCGGAAAAATCCAAGACATGCCAACCGACGAAAGATTAAGAATATACGCCACAGGAGCTGAAGATCGCTATCTGGAAACCTTATATTTCCAGTTTGGCAGATATTTGCTCATCAGCAGTTCGAGGACATCAGGAGTACCAGCCAACCTGCAGGGCTTGTGGAATCCTTATGTGAGGCCACCGTGGAGCAGCAATTACACGATGAACATCAACGCCGAAGAAAACTATTGGCTGGCAGAAAATACCAATCTTTCTGAATTGCATGCCCCTTTTCTTTCATTTATTGAAAATCTTGAAAAAACAGGTCGAATCACCGCCAAAACCTTCTACGGAGCCAACGGCTGGGCTTGTCACCATAATTCTGATATCTGGGCCATGACCAATCCGGTGGGTAATTTTGGCAAAGGTGACCCCGTATGGGCCAACTGGGCCATGGGAGGTACCTGGGCCAGTACGCATTTGTGGGAACATTATCTTTTCACGAAAGACAACCTGTTCCTGAAAGAAAAAGCCTATCCACTCATGAAAGGTGCTGCTGAATTTTGTCTTTCGATGCTCGTAAAAGATCAGAACGACCAATATATTACTTCACCTTCTACTTCTCCCGAAAACATCTATATCACTGACAAAGGTTACAAAGGGGCGACACTTTATGGGGGGACGGCCGACATTGCGATGATAAAAGAGCTTTTCATTGATTTGATAAGTGCTATAAACGTTTTGGAAAACGACTGGGATTTTAAAAATAAACTGGAAGAAGTATTGGCCAATCTGCACCCTTATCAGGTGGGCAAAAAGGGGAATTTGCAGGAGTGGTATTATGATTGGGCCGACGCTGAGCCCCAGCATCGTCATCAGTCACATTTGTACGGTATGTTTCCCGGGTCGCACCTAAATATGACAGAAACTCCAGGTCTTGCCAAAGCAGTAAAAACTACGCTGGAAATCAAAGGCGACGAAACCACCGGCTGGTCAAAAGGTTGGAGAATAAACCTGTGGGCACGGCTCTGGGATGGTAACCGGGCATATAAAATGTACCGAGAGCTGCTAAAATATGTAGAGCCAGACGGTGTTAAAGTGAATTACGCGAGGGGAGGAGGTACCTATCCCAACCTTTTTGATGCCCATCCACCATTTCAGATTGATGGTAACTTTGGGGGAGCCGCTGCTGTAGCTGAAATGCTGATTCAGAGTAGCCCTGAGAGGATTATCTTACTTCCGGCATTGCCAGACACCTGGAAAACCGGCTCCGTAAAAGGGCTGAAAGCCCGCGGTGGCTTTGAAGTAGATATGAGTTGGGAAGCAGGGAAGCTTAAAACTTTGACTATCAAAGGCAAACCGGGTGGCGAAACGGAGCTTGTTTATAAAGATTTTGTAAAAAACATCTCTTTGGAAAAGGATAAAATATTTGAAGCAAAGTTTTAAACCTTGGCTTATTTTTTGTGTCAAATTGATTAAACTCCCGATCCTATGAAGTCCTTCGGACCTGTCAGTCATGAAAAATTTACGGGTACATTTGATGCAAAAGCCAGAAAACATCTACTAAGCCGGACACTTTTTGGGATTAGCCTGAAAGACGTTCAGAAATTTGAAAAGTATAATCTGGATCAAGCCATAAATGAATTGGTAAAAGTAGCCCCAACACCCAATCCTCCGGTCAATCACTATGAGTCTGTAGTAAAAGATACCACGGGGGTGGCATTAGGTCAAACCTGGGTCAATGCCCTTTACGGAGATGGAACTGTAAACAGTCGCCGACAGCAGTCACTCAAGGCCTGGTGGATATTGCAGATGCATTTTCAGACTACTACTATACATGAAAAAATGTGCTTGTTTTGGCACAACCATTTTGCAACTGAAATCAGCAATTATAATGATGCCCGCATGGGCTATAAATATCTGAATACCGTCAGAAAACATGCCCTGGGGAATTTCAAAGATTTTGTAAAGGCTATGACCCTTGAGCCTGCGATGCTAATCTACCTTAACGGCAACCAGAATACTAAAACCGCTCCAGACGAAAACTATGCCCGGGAATTGCAGGAATTGTTTACCCTCGGCAAAGGTCCTAACTCAAAATATACCGAAGATGATGTCAAAAGTGCAGCAAAAGTATTGACAGGGTATCGGGTAAACCGGGATACGGTTACTTCCTACTTTCAGGCTGACAGACATGATGCTACCGATAAGAAGTTTTCGGCATTCTTTGGAAATAAAACTATAATCGGTCACACGGGTGACTTTGCTCAAAATGAGCTCGACGAGCTGCTCACCATGATATTTTCGGTAGAGGAGGTTAGTTTGTTTATTGTTAGAAAACTATACATTTTCTTTTTTTACTACGAAATCACGGCAGAGATAGAAGAGAAATTCATAGTACCAATAGCCAAAATATTCAGAGACAGTAAATTTGAGATCGCTCCTGTATTGAAAGCCATGTTTTCGAGCAAGCATTTTTTTGATCCCGAATTGCATGGAGCAGTAATCAAAAGCCCGGTCGATCTTATTTTGGGGGTTATGCGGGTTTTTGAACCTACCTGGCCGGTATATGAAAATTATATTCTTGAATTTTACCAACTTGCAAATGACATCGGTGGTATCGCCGATAAAGGAGAACAGTTTTTAGGAGATCCTCCCAGTGTGGCCGGTTGGCCTGCATATTATCAGTCACCGGTTTTTCACGAAATCTGGATTAACTCAACCACTTTGCCGCAAAGAACTAAGGCCAGCGATAATTTCATAGCCAAAGGTCTTAAGCGAAATAACCAAACATTGAGTTTTGATCCCATAACATTCATTTCAAAACTCAGGAATCCTTCAGATCCAAATGCTTTGATCGAGGAACTTACGACGCTGTTTTTTCAAATTGATTTTTCGGCAAAAACAAAATCTGATCTTAAAACCGACTTTTTACTCGACAATCAGGCCTCAGATTACTATTGGACAGAAATATGGACAGCAGCTAAAGAAAAACCTACCAATACCAATCTAAGTTTGGTGAATACCAAGCTGAGGAAACTACTCACCTATTTGATGGACTTACCCGAATACCAACTGCATTAAACCATGAAAAGAAGAGATTTTATAAAAAACTCAATGACCGGTTTAATGGCTCCGGTTTTACTTGACAGACAAAATTTGTGGGGGATGGGTCGCCTCAGTGAGAGTCTGTTAGAAAATGATAAAGTGCTGGTAGTGATACAATTAAATGGGGGTAATGACGGGCTGAATACCATTATTCCTGTCAATCAATACGCCAATTACCTCAATGCCCGGAAAAATATTGCCATCACTGAGAATAAACTCCTAAAAATTGGCCAAAGTGACCAAATTGGGCTCCATTTTTCATTAAAAAACCTAACAGGTATGTTTGCTGAGGGGCAGGCCGGTATCATCCAGGATGTGGGATATCCCAATCCCAACTATTCACATTTCAGAGCGACTGATATCTGGAATACAGCTTCTGATTCAAATGAGGTGTTGGAGAGTGGTTGGGCTGGCAGGTACCTGGCACTCGAGCATCCCAATTTTCCGGAAGGCTATCCATCTGAAAAATATCCCGATCCACTCGCGATTCAGATAGGCTCAGTGGTCTCTACAGCTCTGCAAGGGCCGATTTTCAGTATGGGTATGTCCATTTCAGACACCGCAAATTTTTATAATCTCATTGACGATACAGTAGAGCCTGCTCCCAACACCTTGGCTGGAAAAGAATTGAGTTTTATTCGTAAAATTTCGAGCCAAACCAATCAATACGCATCCACAATAAAAGCCGCTGCTCTAAAAGTTAGTCAGCAAAAAGAATATCCTAACCTCAATCTTGCCAATCAGCTGAAAATTGTTGCCAGATTGATTGCAGGCGGATTGAAAACCAAAATATATTATGTAAAACTGGGTGGTTTTGATACTCACAGCAGCCAAACCGTCGCTACAGATACCAGCACCGGGACTCATGCCAACCTTCTTGCTCAGCTCGCCGACGCTATCAAGGCTTTTCAGGATGACCTTAAATTTTTAGGTGTGCAAGACAGGGTGCTGGGTATGACCTATTCTGAATTTGGTCGCAGGATAAAGTCTAACGCAAGCCTTGGAACCGATCATGGAGCTGCGGCACCATTATTTTATTTTGGGGCAAAAGTCAATTCCAGATATTTTGGAAAACCGACAACTATATCGGCTTCAGTGGGTAATAATGATAATATCCCGATGCAATATGACTTCAGGGCGGTTTACGCTTCCATTTTTAAATATTGGTTTTGTGTCGATTCTTCCGAAATAAAAAACATTCTTTTGGATGAATTTGAGGCTTTGCCAATAACATTGGGTGGCAATTGCGGAAACCTGCTTGCCAATGAACCCGAAAAAGCCAGTGACTTGCTTTTAGTCTACCCAAATCCTTTTTCTGATCAAATATTTTTCAAAATAAATGAAGAAAACCCACAAGGTAACCTACAGGTGTATGACCTGAAAGGATTTGTGGTCATCCCGGAAATTGAAGTAAACCAAAAAGATTTCTCCCTGAATTTAAGCCATTTGCCAACAGGGATTTATTTTGCAAAATACCAAAATGCCGTGTCTCAGAAAACTGTTCGGCTTGTCAAACGCTGAAGTTTCAGGTGAGTTTGTTTGAACTCAAAAACATAATTACCAGTAAAATCACGAAAATCAGAGGAATCAAACTTACCCAAAGAGCAGTTGAATAATTGCCTCTTGAAAAGAGAATCCACGAGATGATTTGCGTAATAATGATCGAAGCCGGAATAGCCAGCACGGTGAAAAATAAGGTCCAGGTGCGGGTAGTGGCTCCTGAGTCAAACAAAAATGGTGAAAATATAGCCATATACAAGGCCGGAAGTAAAGATATAGAGGCCAGAATGTTGACAATCAAAACTATTGACTTCATGGTTTATTTGGGTTTAAATTTTTGTAAAAATAGAAATTTTTTCAATAGAATATCATCGAAAAAAAAGCTGCAAGAAATATCATTTTAGAAATCAATATTTTCCTCTGCTATTCATGCAACCATTTTTATCAGGAATCATCTTTGATAAAAACTTAAATATAATCATATGAAAAAGTATAATCTACTGGTATTGATGTGTTTTGCATTGACGCTTGTCTTTGCACAATCCAAAGATGAAAAACCGTATCTGGTAAAAAACTTCAGCAATGAAAAGATTGAAAAACTACAGGTGAACACTTCGGGAGGTGGTATAAAAGTGGCCGGAACCGACTCTAAAGATGCTCAGGTAAGAGTTTTTGTAAGAAAAAACAATAATTATTACGTGCAGGGAGACAAAGAAATTGAAGATGAACTTAACCGTTATATCATAGATGTGGGTTTTAGCGAAGGTACTATTGTTTGTTCTGCCAAACCTCGTGAACCCAAGTCAGGTAATTACAGACTTTCGATAGGTTTTGAAGTAGATGTACCTAAAAATATCGATACCGATCTTCATACTTCGGGAGGGGGCATCACCATGAAAAACCTCAATGGTAACCTGAAATTTAAAACATCAGGTGGTGGACTGAAACTGGCCGGTCTTTCAGGAAAAGTAGAAGGCAAAACATCTGGTGGTGGCATTGACCTGATTGACTCTGAAGGAAATATCAACTTAAATACCAGCGGTGGCGGCATAGATGTATCAAACAGCAAAGGCGATATTTATCTTAACACTTCGGGTGGTGGCATTGATCTTAAAAATCTGAAAGGTAATATTGTGGCCTACACAAGTGGTGGTGGTATAGATGTAGAAACTGTAAAAGGTAGCCTGGATGTAAAAACATCAGGTGGAGGAATCGATCTCAATAATGTGGCGGGTGATATAAGTGCAAAGACTTCGGGAGGCGGTATCGATGCCAAAATTGTTAAAATCGGAGAATACCTGCACCTAAGCACCAGTGCCGGCAATATCAATGTGGACTTGCCTTTCAATCAGGGGATGGATCTTGATCTTTCGGCCAGGAAAATCAAAAGTACAAAACTGGCAAAAGTGAGTAATAATCTGGAAAGTGGGAAAGTAAAAGGAAAAGTAAATGGCGGAGGAGCAGAAGTAAAAATCACAGCTTCGGTGGGAAGTATCATTGTAGAATAACCCTATAAACTATAAAAGCCACGGTTTCCGGCTGGATTCCGTGGCTTTGTTTTTTCAAAAATATATCAAGGCATCAGTTTTCCCACCATACCCATCAGATTGGCAAGTTGAGGTTTCAAGGCAGTTTCTGCAGCTTTGGCAGCCATACCGCCACCATCAAGTTTGGAAGTACTACCGGCTATATTTCCTATCAGTGAAGTAAATCCGCTGCTTTCTTTTTCACCAAAAAGTGAAGCTCCGGCTTTAATCATGTTGAGGTTTCCTGCTAGCCCGGCACCTTTTCCTAGCAATGAACCACCACCCAGGATCTTGCTTACTCTGTTGGCTCCTACCAGCATTTTTATGGTTTGGATTAATTTCTGAATCACGCCACCTTTGGCAGTGCCACCGGTTACCATCGGAATTATGTTTTTAATATTTCCTACCTGACCGAGCAATTGTTTTTTGAACTGCCCTTCGCCGTCATTGGCTTCTTTTTCGACTGCCGAAGTCAGACTGGTAAGGTTTTGAGTGAGTTCAGTCTTGTCAGAATCGTCATTGAGCTGGTCAAATTTTCCCAGAATTTCGTCGATTGACTGAGCATTTACGGCTGAGAAAACAAACAGGGAAAGAAAATGCAGATAATTTTTTTCATGATTAAAATTGATTTTTAAGTAAAAATAAAGAAAAACCCACCAGAATTATGTTTTGGCAGATTTTCATTTATTAGACTAGTTTTTGTTTTTCAAGACACAAAAAAAGAGATACTTTTCTGGTATCTCTCTCACTTTCTTATCTTTTTCTTCTCGAAGTTTCTTCCTCATCAGAATCTTCCTCTTCATCAGTTTCTTCTTCCTCATCCTCTTCATCGGATTCTTCATCCTCTTCCTCGTATTCCTCTTCTTCTGATTCTTCCTCGTCTTCCTCATATTCTTCTTCTTCGTCCTCCTCAGAATCTTCTTCTTCTGCTGCTTCCAAATCGCGGTTTACAGTGTAGTCATAGCCGTCTTCATCGCCATATTCCATAGAAAGCTCATCTAATGCCTCTATGAAGCCCTCTTCATCTTCAGTATAGAGGTAGAATTCGTTGAGTTGCACAAATGTCCCGTTTTCATCCTCACCTTCTTCATAATCAAAGAAATAGTCTTCTTCTGACTCCACATATTCCAGAATCAATGCGTCCAGATCATTTACAAAATCATCAATGTTTTCGGTGTAAACATAATAATCGGTAAACACCAGGTATTCATCATCATAGAAATAGGAATCATCACCTTCTACTTCGATGTCCTGACTGTAATCCAGGTTTTCAATTGATTTTATAATCCAGCTGTCGTTTGAATTATATTCAGTATTCATTACATAGTCATAGGGAATGTAACAATAACCTCCGTCGCCCCATTTATCACCCCATGAGTTTCTTACGATAAATACCTTGTCGATATCGGAATACCCCACACAGAGCATAGCATGCCAGCCGTGGGTTTCACGCACGTTGTCAGAAGCACGTGGCATAGGCACACGTCCTTTGTTTTTGTTGGCATCATCAAAGGAATTGAAAGTATTGATGGCAAAAGTAATCGGGTAACCTTCGGCAAGGGTTTCACGCCAAAGATCCAGATTGGTATCTATAAATTCTTTTTCGACCACTTTAAATTGCGAACCTTGCTCATAAGCCTCTCCGGCTGGCTCATCATTGATAGACTCATATACGTTTGGCCACAGCTGTTCTTTACAAGCACCATATTCAATCAGGCCGTCTATGGCTGTTTGAATATAGGACCCGCCGTCTTTATCCTGCATATCATCGAGATAGCGTGCATTGTAATAAATGTACAGACGGCTCACATCCTCGGAGTTTCCCAGCTCACGTTTAGCCATATATTCATACGCTCCTGCGAGGGCGTTGGCCACACAACTGTTACCCACCTGCAATTCTATCGAGGTAAGGAATTTTCTGAGGTCAATTTTTTGAGGAAGGTTGGTTTTGTTCTGAAGTGCTTTTTGGGTGGCATTTCCCGGCCCTTTCCCGGCCAGATAACCCCCATAACGGTTTTCCATAGCTAAATATATAAAAATGGTTAGTTGAATGATTTTTTAAAAAACGTAAGGTCTTTTTTCAAAATCGGGGCAATAATAGTTATTTTAAGAATATTTTTATGGTAAACCCGTCAGTATTTTTTGTTAATAAAATGATAAAAAAATATCCGGCCAAAAATATTCAACCGGATACCAGAATTTTAGTCTGAAATTTAAAACTGATATCTTAAGCCATAATTTAATCCAAAAGATTGAGGTTTAAATTTAAGTGAAGTATTTTGGCCAGTTCCTGAAAATATTGCGTGCTGGTACATTCCCCCAACCGATAAACCCCAGTTCCTGAATAGATTGTAATTGAGTCGGGCACCGCCGAGTCCACTAATATTAAAAAGCTTATAATTTGAGTTTGATGGCCCCAATGTGCTTTCTCCTGTAGCCAGGCTTTCAAATTTTGTCTTTATAAAAAAGTCGTTGCTGAATCCACCCAAAGCCTCAATATTAAGGTTTTTTACTAGAGGTACTGAATAATTTAACACCAGCGGCACAGCGACATAATGGTAATATTGCTGGCTGGTTTCTGAAAGTGATAATACCGTCTGGAAATTTGCATTATTGCCGGAAGAGAGGTAGTTGGCTTGAAAATAGGAGCTCACATTACCATTTTTTGGGTCAATAGCAAAAACATTGGAATTCATTGAAGTATTGGCTCTCAAATACCTGATACCACTTTCAATTCCAAAGTTTTTTGATAAATTTTTACCAAAATTTAACCCCAAATTATATGCCTGCCCGTTTTTGAAAGTATTTTCCGGCATACTGTTATTTTGATTGTATCTACCGGTAGTTCCATTGCCTGAGGGTAAAAAAGAAGCCTGAACATTGCTATTGCTAACTTCCTGAAATGCGACGTCGTTTTTAGCACTTGTGAGTGCCTCACCTGTAAATCCGGAATAGGAGTAATTGGGGTTAAACGGGGCAGCACCAGAATTTAACCCAAGCCATATTTTATGTTTTTTATCGGTATTTTTAGCAACTAATTCTTCTTCAGGCATTTCATAAGCCAGCTTGTTTCGGCCGAAAACAAACCTGTTGGCATAAGTTCGCATTTTTTGGGGTTGCAGTTTATCAACTCCTGTTTTTTCTAAGTTTAATTTCTCATTCTTTATTTCCTCAACAGAGTTATTAGCTAATTGCATGCTGGTCACCATAGCAAGATTTTCAGCTGATTTTTCTTCAATATTTTGTAGTGCTGATTGCGTTAAAACTTCATATTTTGAATTATTGGAAACAATAGATTTTAAGTTTTGAAAAGTTTTATTTTTAGCAAAGATCGTTTGCGTTTTTTTTGCCCCCCCAACGGTCACTTGATTTTCAATGTCATTTCGCGATTCACCGGTTTTATTTAATGAAGGTTGCTTTACAGAACCTTTTTCTTTTTGCTCGGCCAAAACATCATTTTGATTTGGCAACTTGTTATAAAATAAATATCCAAGCGAAAGTACCAAAGCAGCAGCTACACCCGAGATTAACCTTGGGTTAGTCCACCACAATATGAGCCCTCGTTTTTTCGATTTTTCATCGAGGCGGGCTTCAATATTTGCCCAGGCATCATCGGGTGGGGGCACCGAATAATTGCCCAGAGCATCGCTCCATTGTTGTTCAAAATCCTCTTTCATATTCACTCCGGCTTTTGGCCAGTCTGTTGTTCTCTTTTACTATTTTTTCTGATAACAGGTTTTTTGCTCTGGAATACTGTGACTTGGAAGTGCCTTCATTTATTCCCAGCATTTCGGCAATTTCATGGTGCTTGTAACCTTCAATGGCATACAAATTAAAAACCATACGGGAACCCTCGGGTAGTTCGTTGACCATACCCAAAAGCGTATCCATTTTCATGTTTTCCAGCCCTAAATTCTGTTGATTTTGATCTTCCAGATCATATTGACCATCAATGTCAACCCATTTCATCTGAGCATTTTTTTGCAGCACTTTGAGTGCGGTATTCACCACTATTTTTCGCATCCAGGCTTCCAGTGGACAGTCAAACCTAAAGGTGTCAATCTTCCTGAAAATCTTTACAAACGCATCCTGCAACACATCCTGAGCTTCTTCCCTGTCTTTCATATATCGCATGGCCACGCCAAACAGTTTTCCAGAAAACTGCTCATACAGTTTTCTCTGAGCAACCCGTTCCTGACGGATACAGGCTTCTACTATTTGTTGATCATTTGACATATATAAAAGGCCGACCGGAATTTAATTCCGACATTTAAGGGTATTATTAGGACTCAAAAAACGAAAAAATAGTTGGAATCTCATATATTTTTTTGTGGTAATAGCTTTATTAAAAACGGAGAGTTAATTCAGAGAAAAATTATCAGGCAAAAAAAAAGCTGCCCGTTTGAGCAGCTTTCCTGATGTTTTTTAGAATTACCATTTCAATGGAATATGCACCATGGTGTTGTCCCATCCGATGGTGATTTGAGTGTCTTCAGCCGTGATGACCAATTTTTCCCAAACACTATCTGTCGCCATTGATTTAACCGATACTTCGGCAACGTTTTTATCTTTTACTTTATCATATTCATAAGATCCCCATTGCTTCAATTGAGAATTCAGGATTACAGTCCATTCGCCCTGATTAGGAATTGTAAAAAGGGTATAAGTACCTGCTTTTACACTTTTTCCGGCAAATGTTACATCTTTTTTGAAAGTAACTTCTGTAGCGGCATTGGCACCGGTACGCCATACTTGTCCGTAAGGAACCAATTTGCCGAAAATCTCGCGGTCACGTTTAGAAGGTTGACCATAAGTGATTTTCACATTGGCACTTTCGGCGGTCATAGCCGGGCTTTGAGGTGCTTTTTGGGCAAAAGCAAAACTTCCCAAAACGGTTGAAAACAGTAAAAATAATAAGGTTTTTTTCATTTTTTATTAATAGTTATGATTTGAAAATACTTTCATTTAAAGGATAAACGACAAAAAAGGTCATTTAGTTTTTTCGGCCAATTTTTTTGCCATCTCCATTGGGTCGGTAGGATGCGGGTTAATCACATCTGACTCAATGAGGCCATCTCTGAGCCTTACCACCCTGTGGGCATAGTTGGCGATATCTTCTTCATGAGTTACCATGATAATCGTATTGCCTTTGGCATGAATCTCATTGAAAAGCTGCATAATTTCGTACGAGGTCTTGGTGTCGAGGTTACCTGTAGGTTCATCAGCCAATAGAATTGATGGATTATTGACCAAAGCCCTGGCTACCGCTACCCTTTGGCGTTGACCACCTGAAAGTTCGTTGGGTTTATGGAGCGAGCGTTCGCCCAGCCCCACACTTTCAAGTACTTTTTGTGCCTTTTCTGTTCTTTCTGCCTTGCCGAAACCTGCATAAATAAGGGGTAGAGCGACATTTTCCAAAGATGATTGACGGGGTAAAAGGTTGAAAGTTTGAAACACAAATCCTATTTCTTTGTTTCTGACCTCAGCCAGTTCATTTTCCGACATATGGCTTACATCTTTGCCATTGAGAATGTATGTGCCCCCTGTAGGGCTATCCAGGCATCCGATAATATTCATGAGTGTTGATTTCCCGGAGCCCGAGGGACCCATGAAGGCCACATATTCTCCTTTTTCTATAGTAATTGATACCGTTTTGAGAGCATCAATTATTTCGGTACCCATGATGTACCTTTTGGCAATATTTTCAGTTTTGATTATGACCATTTCAATTTTTTTGACCAAAACAAAAGTAATGGATTAAGTTTTAAGGAAGATAAAATTTCTATCAACGAAATATTTGGCGGATGGGTGGTAGGAAATAGAAGGCTAGGTTAACTGTAGGGTCTTATTCTGATTTTATTAGGAGTGATAGTTGTGAAGGAGTTTTGCAATAATTCGAATTTGGTATTAATGATTTCAAGCAATGTATCTTTTATTTTTGTGTTTCTGAAAAATGATATCTCAATAGTATTACGCTTATATCTTTTTGATTATGAGAGAAAACCCACTCTCCAAAATCTTTGTCTTCAGTAAGAATAATTTTTGGAGGTTTTTTTGAAAGCGAAATGACTTCTTCGTCACTAATTCCTCTGTGATTTTCATAAATAGAAGTCACAGAAATTCCATTTTTTCTGAGCATTTGAATAATACTATGGTCAATATTTTCATCTGCGAGAATCATCAAGCCAGTACTTCTTCATTGGCCAATACATCAGCAGCATATTCAAAACATGCCTCAATTTCAGCATTCTTTAAATTGGGATACATCTCAATAATATCTTCTTTTTTTGCTCCTTGAGACATTTTCCTTAATATGAGTTCCACAGAAACTCTGCTTCCTTTGATTACAGGTTTCCCAAGTAAAACCTGGTGGTTTATCTCAATGAAATTTTGATAATTTTTCATTATTTGATAATTTTTTGTTCAAATATACAAATTTAACCGCCTTTTCAAATCTCATAATAATTCAGTAAATCTTTTTTCTCACCAAAAGGGATTTTATTCTGAAATTGAAAGCCAAGTTTTTTTAGAAGTGCGTTAGATGCTTGATTTTCAGGATTTACTATAGCACATATTTTTTCTAATTGCAGCGAGTTTTTTCCAAATTCCAAAGTAGCAGCAGCTATTTCAGACCCAAAACCCAGGCTAATGTATTCTGGTAAAAATGCAAAACCCAGATCCGGAGCAGGCAGTTCATCTCTTTTTACAAAGCCACACATTCCGATTGCTTTATCTGAAATATTTTCCTGCACGAGATAGAAACCATAGCCAAGTGTTTCATAGTTTTTTAAAATACCGTTTTGAAGATAAATTTCAGCTTCTTCTAAAGTCTTTACGTTCCGATCTCCTATAAATTTTATCCATAGTGGAGAATTGAGGAGTTCGAGCATAAATCCGGCATCTTGAAGAGTAAATTTTCTAAGCGTAAGTCTTTCTGTTTTTAGAATTATTTGCATTTATATTAGAATTAGCCTTCAATTTAAGTAAAATAGCCAAATGGATAATTTTCATAGTTGAAGTTTGTCTAAATTTGCTATTATGAAAAACTTCGATGTAATAATAATCGGTGGAGGGCCTATCGGACTTGCCAATGGAATTGGCTGTCAGAACGCCGGCTTAAGCTATGTGATATTGGAAAAAGGCTGTTTGGTGAATTCTCTTTATAATTATCCCACCACCATGACTTTTTTCAGCACCTCAAACCTGCTCGAAATCGGCGATGTGCCTTTTGTGAGTATCGCTGCCAAGCCTACAAGGGCCGAAGCTTTGGAATATTACAGACGAGTGGTGATTGCCAAAAAATTGAATATCAGGCTTTTTGAAGAAGTTTTGGAGGTTCAGACTAGCATTGACGGTGTAATTATTAATACTTCAAAAGAAAAATACGTTGGAAAAAGCCTCATTTTGGCCACGGGCTACTATGATATTCCCAACATTATGAATGTCGAAGGCGAAAACCTACCCAAAGTGACCCATTACTACAAAGACCCGCATTTTTATGCTTTTCAGGATGTGTTGGTAGTCGGGGCCAATAATTCGGCTGTGGATGTGGCACTCGAAACATGGAGAAAAGGAGCCAATGTAACAATGGTAATCCGTGAGCCTGAAATTGGTCCAGGAGTTAAATATTGGGTGAGACCAGACATTATCAATCGCATTGAGGAAGGGTCGATCAAGGCCTATTTTAATTCTGAAATAACAAAAATCACTGAAAGAGAAGTATTTATAGATTCTCCTGAAGGGAAAATTTCGGTACCTAATGATTGGGTTCTGGCTATGACTGGCTACCAGCCCAATTTATCTTTTTTGGAGAAAATCGGAATAAAACTTTCTGATGATGCAATTAGAAAACCACAGTACGATGAGAACACCATGGAAACCAATGTACCCAATGTATATCTGGCTGGGGTGATTTGTGGTGGGATGGACACACGTCGGTTGTTTATTGAAAATTCCCGGGTTCATGCCGAGCTTATCATTAAAAATATCTTGGAAAAAAACAGGTTTAACTAAGTTTGGGCTATCATTTTGGGATTATTTATCTATTAAAATTCTGACAATTTAAATATTTGAAAATCAATATTTTACTTTAAAATAATCTGCCATTATTCTTTTTTTTGAATAATAATTCCTACCTTTGCGGACTTTTTGAGGAATCGTAAATAACAGTTCTGGAAAAATTTCATCAAATCATCCTTTAAAATAAGGAAATAATGCAAGAAATAAGAAACATCGCCATCATCGCTCACGTTGACCACGGTAAAACTACCCTCGTTGACAAAATCATTCATGCCTCCAAAATATTCAGAGAAAATCAGGAATTCGGAGACCTGATACTTGACAACAATGACCTTGAGCGTGAGCGTGGTATCACCATCGTTTCGAAAAACGTATCGGTAAGATATCAGGGCGTTAAAATCAATATCATAGATACTCCCGGTCACGCTGACTTCGGTGGAGAGGTAGAAAGAGTTCTGAAAATGGCCGATGGGGTAATCCTGTTGGTAGATGCCTTTGAAGGGCCAATGCCACAGACGCGTTTCGTATTGAGCAAAGCCATTGATTTGGGTCTTAAGCCATTGGTGGTGGTAAATAAAGTGGATAAAGAAAACTGCCGCCCTGACGAAGTGCATGAGGCAGTTTTTGACCTGATGTTTAACCTTGGTGCTACGGAAGACCAGTTGGATTTCCCTTGTCTTTATGGTTCATCAAAGCAAGGTTGGATGAGTCATGACTGGAAAGAAAAGACCGATAGTATCACTCCGCTTTTGGATGAAATTATCGCCAAAATTCCGGCTTCTCCAAGTGTTGAAGGCACACCACAGATGCAGATTACTTCTCTGGATTATTCCTCATTTGTAGGTCGTATTGCGATTGGTCGTGTTGCCAGAGGCGTTTTGAAAGAAGGCCAGCAAGTGGCTCTTTGTAAGTCTGATGGTACTATCAAAAAAATGAAAATCAAAGAACTTCATGTTTTTGAAGGTCTTGGAAGAGTTAAAGTGCAGGAAGTAGAGTCAGGTGAAATATGTGCCATCACAGGTTTGGAAGATTTTGAAATTGGAGATACCGTAGCTGACGCCGAAAATCCTGAGGCATTGCCAAGGATTTCGATTGACGAGCCTACCATGAACATGCTCTTTACCATCAACAATTCACCGTTTTTTGGAAAAGAGGGCAAGTTTGTAACTTCACGTCACCTGCGTGATCGTCTGATGAAAGAAACTGAGAAAAACCTTGCTTTGAGAGTAGAGCAAGGTGATTCTGAAGATAAATTTTTAGTTTTTGGTCGCGGCATTCTTCACCTTTCGGTTTTGATTGAAACCATGCGTCGTGAAGGCTACGAACTTCAGGTGGGTCAGCCTCAGGTACTTTATAAAGAAGGGCCCAATGGTGAAAAACTTGAGCCGATTGAAACTTTGGTGGTAGATGTACCCGAAGAAACAGCCGGTAAAGTGATAGAGTTGGCAACGCAACGTAAGGGTGAGCTTTTAATAATGGAGCCAAAGGGAGACCTACAGCACCTTGAATTTAATATTCCTTCGCGAGGATTGATTGGACTCCGTTCCAATGTTTTGACTGCAACCCAGGGTGAGGCCATCATGAACCACCGTTTTAAAGTTTATGAAGAGTACAAAGGAAATATTCCTGATCGTATCAATGGCTCGATGATTTCAATGGGAAATGGCCCTGCAGTTCCTTATGCTATCGACAAGTTGCAGGATAGAGGGGTATTCTTTGTTGATCCGGGTGAAGATGTATATATGGGAATGGTTATCGGAGAGCACAATCGTCAAAATGACATCGTTGTTAATGTTCAGACTTCGAAAAAATTAACCAACATGCGTGCTTCGGGATCTGATGACAACGTTAAGATTGCTCCAAAAATCAATTTCTCTCTCGAAGAATGTATGGAATATATCCAAAAAGATGAGTATCTTGAGGTGACACCCAAGTCGTTGAGAATGAGGAAAATCTATCTTGACGAAAACGAACGTAAACGTATGGAGCGTAAAGACAATTAATTGGATTACAAAGAAATATACGGGCCTCCGGATCTTTTGGATTCGGGGGCTTTTTGTTTTTGGTATATTTGCAAAAAAAATTCCCCGAAATTGGAAAAATTAAACTTACTCTTTCAAGATACTATCAATAAAATAATTGCATACTCTCCAAAATTAATTGGGGCAATTCTTGTACTTGTTATAGGGCTGTGGTTGGTTAATAAGTTGGGGAAAATTGTAGTCAGCCGTTTAAAAAAATCCAGCTTTTCTCCCGAACTCACTTCATTTCTTGAATCACTTTTGGGTATTACGCTTAAAGTTTCTGTTATCCTGATGGCGGCAGGTGTGGCAGGCTTTAACACCTCAGCTTTGATGGGAATGTTGGCAGCAGCAGGGTTTGCAGTGGGCCTTGCCCTTCAAGGAGGGCTCGGAAATTTTGCCTCCGGTATATTGATTTTGATATTTAAACCTTATAAAGTTGGAGACTGGATAGAAGTAGAGGGGAAATTTGGGAAAGTGGAGGAGATTCAGATTTTTAACACACTTTTAGTAACACCCGGATTGAAAACTTTGATAATCCCCAACGCTCAGGTTACATCGCATACAGTGGTTAATTATTCCAAAAAAGGCAAAATCAGACTGGAAATCATGATTGGGATTCCTTATGAGGAAAGTTTTCCCAGGGTAAAGGAAATCATCGAAAAAGATTTAAAAAAAGTCAAAGGAATCATAAAAGGAAACGAAAATCCTGTAGGAATTGAGTCATTTGAAAGTTTTTTCGTAAAAGTGGGGGTAAAACCTTACGTACACCCTGATCAATACTGGGATATTTTCTACGAAATCAATGCCGCTTTGAAAAAATCCTTTCATGAAAACAATATAAAAATTTCTTACCCTGAAACCGTCCAACTTGGTGTGGTAGGGGAGTAATCAGGAATGTTTTTTGAAGATTCGCTTGTTTAAAATATCAGGTTTAATCAAAAATCTGTATCTGAAATATAAGAAAAAAGCAGAAGCTGTCAAGCCCAATAAAAGGCCGATCCAGATACCATTGGCTCCCCAATTGGCTTTAAAGCCTAATAGATAACCGAAGGGGAGAGCGATAAGCCAATACGCTACAAAGGTGATTACAGTCGGAAGCTTTATGTCAGCAAGACCTCGTAAAACGCCTAATCCAACCACTTGCAGACCATCAGAAAGTTGGAAGATTGCAGCTATGGTAAGTAAAGGTAAGGCTATATTTATCACCGAAGTGTCATTGATATAGAAATGTAGGATAGGCAATTTGAAAATAAATATTGCCACCATACAGATAGTCATAAAAGCAAAAACCAGCATATAGCCAGCGTTGCCCGAAGTTTTTATACCCTCAGTGTCTTTTCTACCCCATGCGTCACCCACTCTGATTCCACTTGCAAAGGCTATACCTGTGGCCATCATATAGGTAGATGAGGCGATATTAATGGCAATATGATGAGCGGCCAGTGCGGTTTCTGAAATCCAGCCCATCATGATTACGGCAGTAGAAAACGCCCCTATTTCAAAGAAAAACTGAAATCCTCCGGGCACACTTCTCTTTAAGATTTCTTTTATTATATTCAAATCTGGCCCCCAATGATTATTTCTGAAAATATTCAGATGTTTTTTATTAAAAAATAAATACCCTGCCAAACTAAAAAACATAATTGACCTGGTAATAAATGTGGAATATGCGGCACCATTTAAACCGATTTCGGGAAAAAATGCAGGGCCTTTAATCAATACATAGTTTCCAAAAACGTTTAATGACAACCCAATAATAGTTATTGTCATGGCAACCTGAGGCCTAGAAAAACCATCCGCAAATTGTTTTAATGCTACAAAAAGATACAAAAAGAAGTTGGAAGCAAGAATGATGGCCAGAAAAGAAGGGGATAACCTGGTTACCTCGGGAGGTTGATTTAAAATTCCGAAATTAAAATAGACTCCTGTTCCAATAAGACTTAATATCATTCCATAAATGCCCGCAACCCAATTGGCATTGACGAAAAGCTTTTTTAGGTACCCGGAATCGTTTTCAGCAAAACTTTTTGAAACCATGGGGGCAATTACAGCCAGACCGCCTACAGCAAGCGAACCTATCAAAAATGCGATAGAATTTGCTACGCCTGCGGCTCCCAATGAGGTCTTTCCCAATAACTGACCCACCATCACATTGTCTGCAACGGCCATCAACACCACGCCCAGTTGTCCGACGATAATTGGGATCGAAAGCTTAAGCGTAGTTTTTAGTTCTTCTACTAATGTTTTATGAAGCATAATTTGGTTTTCCCGAATTGGAAGTATTTCAGGCACTTTTGAGTGTGAAAATACTAATTTCCGGCAATATACCTACTCTTCCCGGATAACCAATAAACCCAAATCCCCGGTTAACATAAAGTTGCTGATCTGCCTCTTTGTAAAGCCCGGCCCATTCTTTATATCGGTACTGCACAGGACTCCATTTAAAATCACCGATTTCAACACCATACTGCATGCCGTGGGTGTGACCTGCAAAGGCCACATTGATATCGGGTTGGTGACCGGCAACCTGGGCTCTCCAGTGACTAGGGTCATGGGAGAGAAGTAATTTTACAGGTTGATCTTCAGTGTTTTGCAATGCTTTTTTCAGATCGCCTTTTTTGATAAAACCACCCATGCCCCAGTTTTGAATACCAATGATACCGATACTCTCCCCATCAACTTTCAGGCTCCTGTTTTCATCCATAAGAATGTCCCAGCCCATCAGTTTATGACCCTGAATCAAAGTTTCCAGATTTTTTCGTTTTGCAGCTTCACTTTCCCATGACATATAGTCACCGTAATCGTGATTGCCCAATGTTGAATAAACACCCAAAGGTGCTTTTACTCTTTTAAAAGTATTAAAATAGTCTTCCAGTTCTTTCGCTTCATTGTTTACAAGGTCTCCTGTGAAAAACACTACATCGGGTTTTTCGGCTAATAGCATATCCACACCGCCATTTACAGCTGTTTTGTTGTAAAAACTTCCAGAATGAATGTCAGACAGCTGAGCGATAGTCATACCGTCAAATTTTTTCGGGAGATTTTTGATGTAAAGTGGCACTTTCCTTACTCTGTAATCATGAGCACCTGAAATGATGCCGAAAACCATAGTTCCAAGGTTTAAACCACCCACTGCCAGGGCACCGGTTGCCAAAAATTCAGAACGGGTAAGTGATGCAGGCTGAGGAGAATCAGGTTTTTCAATGGCTTTTTGACCCCAATATCGGATAAGGTTAACAATATCACCAATTAATAAAAACACAGAACCCAGGATTTTTGAAAGATATATCAGAAAAACTCCTGCAGCCATTAAGTTTCGTGTTTTGGCACTCAGGTACTCAGGAAAAAGTGTAAATGCGGCTAGTGTCATGGCCAGTGAAATCACCGGAATACTCCAATAAATAAAATTAATTATTCTGCGGGTATTTTCTGTTAAGCCTCTGGTGAGGGTCTTTACGGCCTGAAAAAAATAAAAGTCTATGATAAGAAAAAATATCACGACTATGATAAGTCCAATTAGTCTGTTCATGATTTTTTGGGGAGAAAAGTATCATCCTTTTCTCCCATATAAAGTTTATAATCAGGCTAATGCAGCCTTAACATTTTCGAAATTTGGAATATCTCCTGCACTTTCCAATACCTCGGCATAAGCTATTTTTCCTTCTTCATCAATTACGAAAGCTGAACGCTTTGCTACACCTTTTAATCCTAGAACAAACTCCTCATACTGTGAACCATAAGCAGCCGAAACTTCTTTATTAAAGTCTGATAACAAAGGGAAAGGAAGTTTTTGGTCTTCTTTAAATTTTCCAAGTGTAAAAGGAGAATCTACTGAAATGGCTAAAATCTCTGCGTTAAGGTTTTGATAGGAAGCTATGTCGTCACGTAAAGAACATAGCTCAGTGGTACAAACCCCCGTAAATGCCATTGGAAAAAACAAAACTACAACTTTTTTGCCTTTGTAGCTTGAAAGGCTAACTTCTTGTTTTTCAGTAGAATAAAGTTTAAAATCTGGTGCGATATCGCCAATCTGTAATGCCATGATATTGAATTTTTATAAGTGTTACTGAAAAGAAAAACCTTTTTTTGTGCTGAAAGGTTTGTTTTGGATTAAAAAATTGGTTGAATGGAGGTTTTGAGGCTATAAGTGTCCGATTTTCATATTTAAAAATACTGAAACCTCAGATTTACCGGTACCACTTTTGCCAATAATTCATAACACCTGATTCTGCTGCCTATTTCCTGTTTTCTATTGCCTGTTTCCTGCTGCCTGATTCCTGAAAATCAACTCACCAACAAATTGCACCCTCTAACATCAGAATGGTCGAAACGTCCCATGACTGAAAATTTACTATAATCTTCGGTAAAACTACCCAGATCTTTGGTCTCAATAAAACTGCAGGAATCAATATTTGCCAGGTCTATTACATTGATTCCGCCTGTTTTTCCACGGTATTTTACGGTCTGATTTTGGTCACCTATCGCGAAGCTTGGCAAATAAGTAAAGGGGTCATTTATCTCTCTAAGTAAAATTTTCATGGTTGCGGGCAGCTCAAAAATGCCATTGCCTTTCGAATATCCCTGTGAGAGTAACTCGGTCATGCCATATTCCGAGTGGATTTCATTCACTCCAAATGCATTGGTCAAAACACTATGAAGTTCTTCTCTGATCAGTTCTTTTCTGCGTCCTTTCATACCTCCGGTTTCCATCACAGTGAGTTTTGAGCTTATATTTTTCAAAATATTGCTAAAGTTCTCGTTTTCTGCAACATCTAATAAGGCAAAGCTTACACCCAACAGGAGTATTTTTCTGTCACTTTCGGCGGCTTCTCTTATTTTGGAAAACATTTTTGGTAAATTATCAAGAAAAAAACCACCCTGAGTGCTGTAAGAATAATACAGAAAGTTTTGAACCATATACACTAGCGACGAGTTGTTTCGTTCGAGATAGGAGGGAAGCAAAGCAAAAATATGGTAGTCGGTCAGAGGGCCGTAAAATTGTTCAAATGTCTTTTTGCTGAGCAATTCATATAGCGTCAGGTCGGATATATGATGCTGACTGGTATTTTGAGAAGTTGTACCGCTGCTTTCAAATACCAGCTGGCTTTCAGCGTTTTGATTCAGAACCCGATGTGTTTTGAAAAATTCGATGGGTAGAAAAGGAATTTTTTCAATCCGGTCTATTTTTTTAGTATCTTTTTTAAGTGAATCTACGTATTGTTTGTAAACGGGATTTAAATGATATTGATATTTAAAAATCTCAAGAGCGATTTCTTCAAATGCCATGGGTTGGTTTCCAAGGTTAATTATGGCTGATTTGAGTTCGTCTCTGAGCGTCATTTTTTGGTTTTCTGAAAGAAAAAATTATTAATTTTACAAAATTAAGATTTAGGCATGAGTAAGCATTATTTTAAGCGTTTATTTATTCTGTTTTCGGTGGTAATTGTGGCAAGCTCCTGCTACAAAGAGCCCGACTTTTCGCTTACTCCAGAAATCGAATTTTATGATATCACTTCCGAAGTAAGGTTGGATCAAGCCACTGGTGGTGTTAAAGATTCGGTGGTAGTGACTATAAAATTTCAGGATGGAGATGGTGATTTGGGGGTAAATACTGAAGAAACCACCCAGTATTTTAACAAGTTTGGCTACAATTACAATGTAAAAATGTACAGAGAAAAAAACGGGAAATTTGAGGAAGTTATTAACGAGGTGGCACTTTCCGGTTTTTTTCCTGTTCTTAGCACAGATAAACCAGGACCACTTGAAGGAAAACTAAGCTATCGGATGCCCGCTTTTTTTCATGACTTTTGGATAAAAAAAGATAAAGTAAAATTCCTCATCACCATCAAAGACAGGGCTGGAAACCAAAGCAATGAAATTGAGACGGATACCATTATCCTCAATAATCTCTAATTTTTTAAGTTTTAAAGCTGATTTTGGATTTTTCCAATCCTGAATAGTTTTATTTTTCTTATTTCTTAGCAAAAAACATTTTTTTCAGGGTTTTAGATATTCAGATAAAACCAAATCCTATATTTGAAATTAATAATACCCTGATCATAATGATAAAAAACTTCATTTTTACAACAAGCTTGTTATTTGTTGTGGCTTATAACAGTGCATTTTCTCAAAATGACCTATCAAAAGCCAATAAACTTGCCCAAAAATATATCATAGTTGATGGTCATGTAGATCTACCCTACAGGCTGAAGGTTAAGAACTTTAGGATGGAAAAAGAGTTTGTGGGGATTCCAATCGCAAGTCAAACTGGTGATTTTGATTATAATCGTGCAAAAAAAGGGGGATTAGATGCTCCGATCATGTCGATTTATATTCCCGCAAGTTATGAACCGGCTGATGCTCAAAAGCTTGCTGATTCACTTATTAATATGGTTGAGTATATTTCAGCAGAAAATCCGGGCTATTTTCAGGTGGCAAAAAGCCCAAAAGATATTTCGAAAATAGTAAAACAAGGCAAAATAGCCTTGCCGATGGGTATGGAAAATGGCTCTCCGATAATATCAACCTCTGATGTGGCTGCATACAGAGCCAAGGGCATTAGTTATATCACCCTTTGTCATGGTAAAGATAATCGTATTTGTGACTCCAGCTATGACACCACTGGCACCTGGAAAGGTTTGAGCCCATTTGGAAGGGAGGTTGTGCAAGCCATGGCCAATGAAGGAATCATGATTGATGTGTCTCATATTTCTGACAATTCATTTTATCAGGTTATTGAAATGGCTCCTGTACCGGTCATTGCGTCACATTCTTCTTCCAGATTTTATACGCCTGATTTTCAAAGGAATATGTCTGACGATATGGTTAAAAAATTGGCTAAAAATGGTGGTGTAATAATGATAAATTTTGGTTCGACTTTTCTTTCCAATGAAGTGACAGAATACCGTAAAAGTCTTCAATCCGAAATCAAAAAGATATTAGACGAAAAAGGTGTTAAGCCAAGGTCAGATGAAGCAGAAGCTATCATGGATGAGTTTTTTGCAAAGCATCCACTAGCTTTTACTGATGTCAAAAAAGTTGCAGATCATATTGATCATGTACGTTCTTTAGCGGGAATAGATCATATTGGCTTAGGATCTGATTTTGATGGAGTTGGCAATAGCCTGCCCACCGGCCTCAAAGATGTAGCTGATTACCCCAATCTTATTGCGGAGCTATTGAGTAGGGGATATTCAGACAAAGACATTCAGAAAATCTGTTCAGGCAATGTTTTCCGAGTTTGGAATAAGGTTTTGGCTTATGCCGAAAAGCATTAAGACATTCATCAGGAACTCAAAAATCCCAATAATCGTAGTTATTGCCTATTGCCTATTGCCTATTGCCTATTGCCTATTGCCTATTGCCTAAAATTGTAACTTCTTGAACAACAACCAAACTCCCCGGGTTTTTTACGAAATTTTTGTTCGCTCTTATTGTGATTCCAATCGTGATGGTATCGGAGACCTCAATGGTATTACTTCCAAACTTGACTATCTCCTTGAATTGGGCGTAGAAGGAATCTGGCTTACCCCATTTTGCAAGTCAAACTCCTATCATAAATATGATGTGATTGATTATAAGTCTGTCGATCCTGAATACGGGAGTATGGAAGATCTCGAAAGACTGATTCATGAAGCTCATAAGAGGGGAATTAAGGTTTTGTTTGACTTTGTAATAAACCATACCAGTAGTAGCCACAGGTGGTTCCTGGAAGCTAAAAAGGGGAAAGATAATCCATTCAGAAATTATTATTACTGGATGAACCCGGAAGAAATCAAAAAGAGGGGCATAGAAAAAAGACGGGAAACCGCTGATAGTCAGGAAACTCAACCCTGGCATTGGGTGAAAAAAGGGGAAGAGGAAAAGTATTATGGGTTGTTTTGGAGCGAAATGCCTGACCTTAATATGGATAATCCTGCGGTAAGAAATGAAATTTATGAAATAGGCAGATTTTGGTTGGAAAAAGGAATTGACGGTTTCAGGATGGATGCCGCCAAACATATTTATCCAGACTGGGAAGTAAATAAAGCTCATGATTTTTGGGTCGAATTCCGCAAAAAGATGGAGGCCATAAAGTCGGATGTTTATATAGTGGGTGAGGTTTGGACTTCTGCCGAAAAAATTGCTCCATTTTTCAGGGGATTAAAAGCCAATTTTAATTTTGATCTGGCATTTGCCATTCAGGACATTGTAAAAACAGGCAAAGTGGAGAAAGATATTGTGAAGATGCTCTTGAGAAATTATAGAATATTTTCAAAAGAAAACCCGGATTTCATTGATGCCACGATGCTTACTAATCACGACCAAAACCGTATTGGAAGCATAGCTGAGGGCAATATTGACAAACTGAAAGTGGCAGCAAGTTTGCTGCTGACATTGCCCGGTAACCCATATTTGTATTATGGAGAAGAACTCGGGATGAAAGGAACCAAGCCCGATGAGAATATCAGGGAGGCTTTTCAATGGAACAGCCGTTTTGAGGATCATGAACGCACCAATTGGCGAAAACCTAAATTTAATTCAGATTCAAAAACTACCCCTTTACGTTTTCAGCGTGAGGATTCTGGCTCTTTGTTTAATTTTTACAAAAAACTGATACAAATAAGAAAGGAGATTCCTGCACTTGCTCAAATTAGCCCTCCAAATCTGAAGCATTCAGATATTAATCATCCTCAAATAGTCTCTTTTATCCGTCCTCATGCTGAAGGGGATGTACTTGTTATCCAAAATGTAAGTGACAAAAATGTGATTCTGGATTTTAAATTTCAGCTAAAACAAGAGATTTTTTCGAATAAAAATCTGGAAATAAAATCCCAAAAGCTTCATCTTCCTGCCTATGGATTAGGGATTTATTTGTTGTGATGAAATTTGGCTCAAGCCAATTGTTCTTCCTCCATTACTTAATCTCCAGCTAAAGCTGGAGGGAATTATTTTAATTAAATAGAAATGGGCTTTAGCCCATTTGATAATTAAATATCAGCATGAATATAAGGGCTTTAGCCCAAATATTGTTTGGAAAAATTTTATGTGAAAGATTTGGCTAAAGCCAATAATTTTGTTCTTTTTCTTTCTTCTATCTCCAGCTAAAGCTGGAGGCAATTTATAGTTTTTTTTGTTAAATTGAAATGGGCTATAATCTAAAGTTATTTAAAAAAAAAGATGAATTTGAAATTACCTTTTGTCAAAATATGCCTAGATTCTATCTCTTATTCATTTCAAGCTTTGGGCTATTTTTATTTATAAATTTCAATAGAAACGGGCTTTAGCCCATTTACTTATTATGAAATCAAGAAAATCAGGGCTTTAAGCCAAATATTTCTTTTGTCAATGAAATTCTCTTATTATTTTCGATGAATAAACACAGCCAATTATGCCATACATAAAAGTTTATATACATTTTGTTTGGAGTACAAAGAACAGGATTCCTTATTTAAATACTAAAGAAATCAGAAGGAAGGTTTGGAATCACATTTTTCTTAATGCACGAGAGAAAGAAATATTTGTAGATTCTGTAAATGGGTACTCTGATCACTGTCATTGCCTTATTTCACTCGGAGTCAATCAGAACATCCAAAAAATCATGCAACTTATTAAAGGGGAATCGTCTTATTGGATCAACAAAGAGAAAATTATTGGAAATACTAAATTTGAGTGGCAGGAAGAGTATTTTGCTGTTTCAGTTTCGGAATCAATGATTGGGGTAGTTCGGAATTATATCAAAAATCAGGAAGAACATCATGGGAAAAGGACTTTTCAAGAAGAATATGAGGAATTTATTAGCAAATATGGATTTGAAAGATTTGCAGATAAATGAAATTTGGCCAAAGCCAATTGTTCTTCCTCCATTACTTAATCTCCAGCTAAAGCTGGAGGGAATTTTTTTGTATATAACTTGAATGGCCTTTCGTCCGATATTTTATAAAAAAACCGGAAAATGAAATTCATATATAATCTCAATCTCCGGTTTTTTTTTTATTCTTTAAAAATTAAACTCCCGCGGTCTCGGCTTCCGGGGCGATTTTTTTCACCAATCCTTGTAAAACTTTACCAGGGCCACATTCCACAAATTTTGTAGCTCCATCGGCAACCATGTGTTGTACACTTTGGGTCCATTTCACCGGTGCGGTCAACTGGTGAATCAAATTAAGTTTAATATGATTCACATCCGAAGAAGGCTTTGCGTTTACATTTTGGTAAATCGGACAGGATGGTGTATTAAAAGTCGTATTTTCAATTGCCTCAGCGAGTTCTTCGCGAGCAGGTTCCATAAAAGGTGAGTGAAACGCTCCACCCACTTGAAGTACCAAAGCTCTTTTTGCACCGGCTTCCTTCATTTTTTCGCAAGCCACATTGATTCCTTCCACACTCCCGGAAATCACCAACTGGCCGGGACAATTGTAGTTGGCCGGAACCACTACTTCATGAGTGTCTTTATGTACCTGATGACAAACCTCCTCCACTTTTTCATCAGAAAGATTCAAAACTGCGGCCATGGTTGAAGGTACGATTTCGCACGCTTTCTGCATAGCTGCAGCACGTTTTGCTACCAGTTTTAGTCCATCTTCAAACGAAAGAGCCCCGGCAGCTACCAATGCCGAAAACTCGCCAAGCGAGTGGCCGGCAACCATATCAGGCTTAAAATCTTCGATAGTAGAAGCCAATATCACTGAATGTAGAAATATCGCTGGCTGCGTAACATTGGTTTGTTTGAGTTCCTCATCGGTGCCTTCAAACATTATTTTGGTAATATCAAATCCTAAAATTTCATTCGCTTTGTCAAATAATTCTTTGGCTTTTGGATTGGTTTCGTAGAGTTCCTTCCCCATACCACTGAACTGGGCACCTTGTCCCGGAAAAACGTATGCTGTCATATATTGGTTATTTTTTTGCAAAATTAAGAAATAGGTTTGGCTAAAAAATGTAAGCTAACAAAAAAGACGCATCTTTTGGAATGCGTCTTTAAACGTTTAATACTAAGAATATCATTTTTTAGAGGTAGTATCTGCTGCTGCAGGCTTATCTCCTGATTTTTTGTATTCTTCATTCAGGCCTTTCAATACATCCTGAGTAATGTCGAGGTCTTCTTTGGCATATAATACCCCACCACCTTTTGAATATCCAATAACCATGTCATATTTGTCTCCGGCATTGTATTTTTTCAGATAGTCATGGATTTTACTCAAAAGTTCATCAGTTTTTTTAGCTTGCTCTTGTTGTAAATTTCCTGCAGCATTATCTCTGAAAAGCATAATATCCTGCTCTTTTTTCTGTAATGCCAATTGAGTAGAGCGAGCTTGTTCTTCAGATACACCACCCGCTTGTACTCTTCTTTGAAACAATGCGACTTCATTTTGGAATGACTGACTTCTTTTGGCCAGATCATTTTCCAAAGTAAAACTCTTGTTCTCAAATTCTTTGATTACATCTTTATAATAATCATAGTTATTCAGAAGGGTGTCGGTATTTACATATACAATTCTTCCTGAAGGTTGTCCGGTAGTTTTTCCGGCTCCGGCGTTTTCTTTACAAGCTGTGAAAGCCAGTGAAACGCCTAAAACTAAAGCGATAATTTTTTTCATTAATGTTTATTTTTCCGATTGAAGGTGCAAATATAAGTAATTATCCTTCAAAATGTTTAAGGCAAAGATTATTGGTTTTTTAAGTGTTCTTAAATCAATTTCTCTCAATGAATCCTGAAATATCTCCTCAATTGTACTCCTGCTGTGCCTGAGATAGCCCCGATAGTGGAAGCTATCAAAGTCATTATTGAAAAAACAAAAACTGTTTTGGGTATTTTTGATAGGAAACCGACTCCACCAGTAAACAAATCAGCGATTTTATCAGTAAGATTTACTTCTGAAACAATATTAAGATAAGTGGCATAACCAATCCAAAGTGTCACCACCGCTGCTGCGGAAATCGAAGCTGCTTCTTTAATGTTTTTGGCTTTCCACCAGCTCAACCCCAGTGCCACCGGGGCAATTATCCACCAGGGAAGAAATATAGAAAGTAGTCCGCCAATTACGATTATCAATATATATAACATCTTATTTTTTGGGTTTAATGGTTAGCGTTTTTTCTAATTTGGGGTGCTTTTCATCGGCATTTTTTAAGTAAACCAAAGTATCTAGTTTTCCTGCAGCCCATTTATCAATCATATTGTCGTAATATTTGCTTCCAGGGTTTCCTGATTGTCCACCGGGATACAATCCAAATGCTCTGGGCCAGTTTTTGTCGAGTTCTACTACCATTCTCCAGGAAGGTCCATGGGTTTCAGAGGTGGCATTTACTTCTCCTTTTCCACCTCCATTCATCACGCCTGTGCGTGAAAAACTCGCAAAGGCAGGTACCAGATGTTTGATAGTAGTATTTTTTACCTTACTCCATGCCCAGGTTTCTGAATTTATCGGCCCATTTTTCAGTGTTAAACTGTCAAGTGTTGCGGCAAAACTTCCGACAATTATGTCGTTTATGGTTTCTTCTTTTTCCCGGGTATTTTTGTTGTCAAACCATTTGGCCTTGGGTTCTTTTAGTATCATTTCAAATGTACGGTCTTCGGTAGGATGCATCATGTAGCTTTTTACAGGAAACTCATCTTCCCAAATCCAGTCTCCCAGTTCCCGCATCCATCTTTCGTATATAGTTGCTCCTACTGCGTCCGGATCGTTCTTCATATTCCATTTTTGTAATATTTCTCTGGCTACCGCAACTTTTGGATCATCAGAAACTTGTAAAATAGGTAATAATCCGGGTAAAATCCTACGTGCAGCCACATTGAAATTGTCGTTTTGCAGCTCTCTGAGGCTATCTGCATTGGCGTTTTTCATGGCAGTGAGCCGCTCATTGATTCTTACTGCCCGATTTGAAGCCGCAAATTTCCATCCCAAATAATAAGGATAGCTAAGATCAGCCGGAAACTGGTTAGCAGAACTCACAAAGCCTCTTGGTGGGTTTTTAACGGTAGGGTTTTGTTCTGCCGGAATATACCCCTGCCAATCGTTTTCAGGTTTTGAGCCATCTAATAAAAACTTACCTTGTTGTTGCCATTTAAGTGGTAGTTTACCATTGGGTGTGATCGAAATATCATTTTGATTAGATGCAAAAATAAAATTCTGGGCAGGTGCCGAATAGTAAGTTAAGGCTTTACGATAGTCATCATAATTTTTAGCCCGGTTAAGATAATAAAACACCATTAGGTCTGAGTCATCGGAGTAATTTCCGATCCACCGCATCGCATGTCCTGCAGGAGCATTTTTGTTAAAATTCGTTTCTTTGGAAGTATTGTACACAATTGGGCCATGATGGGTGTACATTAGGGTATCTTTAATTACTTTTCCCGATTTTAGTTTAAACTCTTCGATATATTTGATTACCGGCATCCATTTTTCTTTATATCTGTAATGTGTTTTTTCGGAATTGTTGAAATTCAATTGATAAAAATCCATCACATCGCTTCCCACATTGGTTACCCCCCAGGCCACATCTTTATTGAAGCCAATCACAATGCCCGGGCAGCCCGGCAATGCCACTCCATATACGTTCATATCAGGCGTAGTCAGCTGCATTTGATACCAGATGGACGGCAAAGTAAGCCCCAGGTGAGGGTCGTTGGCCAAAATAGGTAGTCCCGTTGCCGATTTAGCTCCACCAACAGCCCAGTTGTTTGATCCTATTTCCGGAGCCGGGGAGGGAATATTAACCAATACTTTATTCTCTTTTCTTTCTACCATGATACTTGATGGAGAAGCAATTTTTTTAGCTTCGAAGTTCCAGGGTGTGCCCACCGGGATAGTAGGCGATTCCACCACCGGATAGTTGGGAAACAAATCTTTAACTACTTCCAGTCCATATTGGTCAGCTACGTTGGTAATCCTGAAATCATCACTTCCTCCATTGAGCGTATTACGCATGTTCATGAGCATCAAAATGGTTTTGTAAGGAGACCATTCCTTAGGACCATAACCCAGAATTTTGTATTCCAGGGGGTAATTTTTATAATCCAATTGCCGTATATAGGCATTTACCCCGTTGGTAAATGATTTCAAAACACTACTTGAGATAGGGTCAGTTTCCAGTTTTTTTGCAATTTCTCTGGCTGTTCTGGCCATACCCAGCCGCCGATTGTACCTGTCATATTCCAGGGCTTTTTCACCTACTACCTCAGTCAGCCTGCCCGAAGCCACCAAAGTATAGAACTCCATCTGCCAGATACGATCTTTGGCCATTACATATCCCTGTGTAAAGTACAGGTCTTCGTCGTTTTTGGCAAAAATATGAGGAACACGATTGATGTCATATTCTACTTTTACTTCTTCTTTAATGCCTTGTAGTTCCAGCTCACCATTAGCAATGGGGGCTTTGGATTCCGTATTTTGTAAAAATCCTTCGAACGGGCTAAAGAGCCTACCCAGGGGAGGCAGTTGACCCATAGGTTTGTGAAGCAGATATATCAGCAAAACCATAAGCAGGTATCCACTGAAATGTTTGATAAATTTCATAGTTTGTTATAGAGCTTTTTTTCGAAATATATAAAAATAGTTTAACAATTAAGGGTTTTAATTGTGATATTTTTAGAAAGTAATCAAAATTTTATTTGGGAACATGTTTAAACTAAAAAAGCCTTGAAAATTCAAAATTTCAAGGCTCAATAGAAAATATTTTTCACCAATCAGGCGGGCTGATGTTCTTTTCTTAAAAGATCATTTACGGTTTTTACAGGATTAAATGTTATCAATGGCACTTCGACGAAAAGGGTGTTCCAGTTGGCCATGGAGCCATTCCAAAGTCCCGGAAGCTCCTGTGCTTTCAATACCTTCCCTGATTGAGATTTTTCGGTGATAAATCCCGTTTTTGGATCCCGGAATTTCAATAAATCAAATTTTTCTTTTTTGTAATCTTTTACTGCACAAAGCAAATCCACCGGATTAAAATGGGTGGCGGTTTCGAAAATTTCCTTTTGTTTTTTGTTTTTCATGTCAAACTGGGCTGATTCTACCACTTGCAACGAAACCGAGCCGTCTTCGTTCAATGCCCAGAAAGGCCCGCCGCCCGGTTCACCTACGTTTTTTACCATTCCACAGATGCGAAGCGGGCGGTTGAGTTTGTCTTTGGCAAATGCCAGTTTTTCTTCGGGTGACCAGTTTCTGAAGCCTTTCGGAGGTTCAATATTCAGGTTATTTCTCAAAAATCTGATCGATTTACTGACAAAATAGTGGCTGGGAGCAGGTTTTTCGAGTCTTTTCAGAAAATAGAAAATCTGTTTTTGATAGTCTAGCAAGAGGCCTGCAAGAGCTTTTTTGTAAGTGATAGTTTCTGATTTGAGGTGGTCAGGTACTACATTATCGATATTTTTTATAAAAATCACATCGGCATTCTGATCATTCAGGTTTTCGAGCAAAGCACCATGGCCGGCAGGTCTGAATAACAGGTTTCCGCCATTGTCACGAAAAGGCTCATTGTCTAGCCCAACAGCAATAGTATCAGTAGAAGCTTTTTGTTCCGAAAAACTGATGTCGTATTTTACAGAATATTGCTCTTCGTATTTTTTTATTACACTACTTATGAGCGTTTTGAATTTCTTTTTATGCTCAGGAGAAACCGTAAAATGAAGTCTTACTTTTCCTTTGTTGTTGGCATACAGTGCCCCTTCGACCAGATGTTCTTCAATGGCTGTTCGGGTAAAACCATTATACTTGTGAAATTCCAGCAGACCTTTCGGGAGATTGCCATAATCAAGCCCTTTGGCCGTAAGTAGTGCTTCCAGAGTTTGTTGATTTTCGTTTCCGGAAATGTACTGCCCCAGACTTTTGTAAAAAGCAAAATCTTTTAATCTATTAAAAAATTCATCAACTGACTTATCTGATTTTCCTTCATCTTTAGCCGAGTACAAAGATTTAAACATCCGACTTGCAGCACCTGACGCCGGAACAAATTTCAATAATCTTTTTTTTAATGATTCTTTTTCAAAAAGGCCGATATATTGATCAATAGCATCTTGTTCCAATCTAATCATACCGTCGTTTATTGTGGCTGCACGGTTTACTTTCATAAATGGAAACCCACTTTTGAAATTTTCAATTTGCTCATTGATAACTGTAATATCGCTTCCTCGCTGGGCGATTTGCTTAAGGTCTTTTTCAGAAAAACTCATGTCGGAACTTTAAATATGATTAAAATCCGAAATAGAGAAAAAGATTGATTAATTACAAACTTATTTGATAAAACTTGGAGAAAAGGGCAAAAAAAAAGTCGCAAGATTGCGACTTTTTTGCGAGTTGGCCGACCAGGACTCGAACCTGGAATAAAGGCACCAAAAACCTCTGTGTTGCCATTACACCATCAGCCAATTCTGTAATGTGGGTGCAAAAATATAGATTGCAGGTGTTTTTAGCAAATAGTTTTCGAAAAAAAAGAAAGATTTTTTTTGACTTTATCTAAAATTATTGATTTCACTTTATAAATATTTGAATTTCAGGGGGTCGGGAAAAAGGAATTTTTTTGGATAAATCTGTTGTAGTAAATCAGTGTTTATGATTTTACCCTTTTTAGTTTTTAATTTTGGATTAGGTTGCTGTTTTTTGCAAACTATTTCGGCAATCTGACCCCGGGTTGGATGATTGGGTGCACTTAAGTTTAATGTAATGCTTTCTTCAAAATGCTCAACTAACCAGGCGAGTATTTCAGTGGCATCATCGCGATGGATATAGTTTACTGCACTTTCAGCAACAAATTCTCTTATTCCAAAGTACTTACATGGATTTCGGTCATAACCCATCAACCCGGCCATCCTTGCTACGATCACTTTTTGATGAGTGAGTTTTTCTGATAATATTTTTTCTGCTTTAAACAAGGGGTGGTTTACATCGGCATCTGGCTCAGACTTCATGCCGTCACTGTCTTCATAGACGCTGGTTGAGGAGACAAAAACTACTTTTTTAATTTTATCAACTCCCGAAATCGACAGTGCAAGATGCCTGATTTTCAAAAGGTAATCTTCCGGATTTTCACTTTTAAATTTTGGGGGGAAACAAATTACAATTACTTCAGAATCCAGAAAATCGGAATCTAAATACCCCTCTTTTTCAACTGTTAATAGATAAGGAACCAAATTAAAAGAGTTAAAATCTTCAATTTTGTGAATGGAAGTTGTACTAACTTTTACTTTCCAATTTTTATTTCTGAGTAAAATAGCCAATGGTAATCCCAACCAACCCCCTCCCAAAATCGAAACAGACCTCATTTGATACTTTATTGAAAACATTCTGTGCAAAGATGCAAATTGGTTTGTTATGTTTTTATTATTTTTGTGCAAAATAATTACCAATCATAATGAGACTTTTGGCAGGTAGACTTCAAAAATCGGCTACCTATATGGCTGTGTGCATATGCCCAATGCTATCATTTATTACTTCTAAAAACAAATTAAACCAATCATGAAGTCTCCATTGATAATTGGAATTACAGGCGGTAGTGCATCAGGAAAAACCTTTTTTTTACACAGCCTATTGAGTCATTATACCGACGATGAAATATGCCTGATTTCTCAGGATAATTATTACAAAGAGATTGAGTTTGTACCCAAAGACCGGAATGGAGTTGAGAATTTTGATGTGCCGGAGTCCATTGATTTTGAGTTATTTGCCAAGCATATCAATGATTTAAGAGCGGGTAAAGAGGTGCATAAAAAGGAATATACCTTCAATAACTCCACTATGAAACCCAAGGATCTGGTTTTCAAACCTGCCCCTATCATAGTGGTTGAAGGAATTTTTGTTTTTCATGACCCTTACATTTCCCAGATGCTCAATCTCAAGGTTTTTATTGACGCCAAAGAGCATATTAAAATCAGAAGGAGGATTATCAGAGACAACAATGAGCGTGGATATGATCTTCAGGACGTGCTTTATCGTTGGGAAAACCATGTGGCTCCTACTTACGAGAAGTTTATTGAGCCTACCAAGCACGACGCTGACCTCATCATCAACAATAACCATCATTTTGAAAATGGCCTGAAGATTTTGACTTCCTATCTCAATTTAGTTTTGGTAAAATAAAGCCCACCCTTTTGAGGTGAGCATTTATTATAGTTTAAGGTAAGATTATTTTTAGAAATCTTCGTCAAGCGAAAATGTCATTTTATCTCTTTCAGAGGTAACACCCGCTTTTTGGTATTCTCCAACGCGTTTTTCAAAGAAATTGGTTTTGCCTTGTAGCGATATCAACTCCATAAAGTCAAAAGGATTGGTTGCATTGTAAACTTTTTTCAAGCCCAAAGACTCAAGTAGATGGTCGGCTACAAATTCTATGTATTGGCACATCTGGGCGGCATTCATTCCTATCAGCGAAACCGGAAGGGCGTCGGTCACAAATTCTTTCTCTATGGCTACAGCGTCAGTGATAATTTTATATATCTGATCCTCAGGAAGTTTGTTTTTGATGTGCTCAGTGTAAAGCAGACACGCAAAGTCACGGTGAAGACCCTCATCTCTCGAAATCAATTCATTTGAAAACGTTAAGCCGGGCATAAGGCCTCGTTTTTTTAACCAGAAAATCGAGCAGAAAGAGCCTGAAAAGAAAATACCTTCCACTGCCGCAAAGGCGATAAGCCTTTCAATAAAGTTGCCGTTTTCGATCCATCTGATAGCCCATTCTGCTTTTTTGGTAACACACGGTATGGTGTCAATGGCATTGAGCAAGCGGTCTCTTTCTTTCATATCTTTGATATAAGTATCAATCAAAAGAGAGTAGGTTTCAGAATGGATGTTTTCCATCATGATCTGGAAGCCATAAAAACACTTAGCTTCGGGATATTGCACATTTGACAAAAATCCAATGGCAAGATTTTCGTTTACAATGCCGTCAGAAGCGGCAAAAAAAGCCAGAACATGAGAGATAAAATGGCGTTCGCCATCATTCATGGCTTCCCAATCTTTGGTATCTTGCGAAAGGTCTAGTTCTTCTGCAGTCCAGAAAGAGGCTTCGTGGTTTTTGTAAAAATCCCAGATGTCATGATGTTTGATAGGAAAAACAACAAATCTTGATGGATCCTCAATAAGAAGAGGCTCCGATTTTTTCAAGTCAGCGTCGGTCATTCTTGTTTAAGTTTAAATACGTATAGTTTCTCGATATTCTTTAGAATCAATCAAAATTACTTTAAATATCTTTAACTGAAAAACAATTTTTTTTGTTTTTCAAAAAACCTAATTTTACCGTTCTGATTGACAGAGAATTGAAATTTTGAACCAAAATATACTATGAATAACAGCGGAGGATTTAAATTAAGATTGATAATTGGGGTGGTGATGGCTCTGATGGCGGTGTTGAGCTATTACAGCAAAACTCAGGAAAATCCCCTCACCGGCGAAAAACAACAGGTTAGCCTTTCACCTCCGGAAGAGGTCGCCATGGGCTTGCAGTCAGCACCTCAAATGGCAGCTGAGTATGGTGGGCTCTACCCTGATAACGCTATTCAGCTCAAGGCACAATCGGTTGGGAACAAAGTTTTGGATGAGTTTAATAAATATGTTCTGCAAAATGGCCACGCCAACCCCTACAGATTTGAGTTTCATGTTTTACGCGACCCTGAGACCATCAATGCTTTTGCTTTGCCCGGTGGACAAGTCTTTATAACTGCGGGTTTGTTGTCAAAACTAAAATCTGAAGATCAGTTGGCAGGAGTTTTGGGTCACGAAATCGGACATGTAGTTTACCGGCATTCCAGCGAGCAGATGGCAAAAACCGAATTTTATCAGGGATTGGCCGGAGCAGCCACCGCAGCCGCAGGTGATATGAACACAGCTCAAATCGCCAATTATGTGGCTCAGGTGAAACTGATGAAGTTTGGCCGTGATGACGAATTGGAATCCGATGAATTTGGAATAAAATTTATGATTAAGGCAGGTTATGATCCCAATGCCATGATAGAAGTAATGGAAATTCTTGCCGCTGCCGGTGGCGGAGCCGACCGCGACGAATTTATGAGTACACATCCAAGCCCTGCCAATCGTATTCAGAAAATCAAAGAGCATATTGAGAAGTATTCGAAAGAGATGGATTGATAAAATTTAACTTGACAACTTGACAAATTAGATTTAACTTTAATAAAAATTTTAATTCTAAATGAAGACAGTCCAGGTAGCAGAATTTAAAGCTCGTTTTTCTGAAATCATTGACTTAGTAAAAATGGGGGAGGAGATTTGTGTTGTAAAAGGGAAAAATAATGAAGTTGCCGGGTATTTTTCTTTAAAAAAAAATAAAAGAAAAGCAGATTTGATGGGAATATGGAAGAATAACTCAGACTACTTAATGTCTGGGGATTTTAATAAAACTACCGAAGAAGAATTTAGTCTGGGTGTATAATGAAATATTTGCTTGATACACACGTCCTTATTTGGTTTTTATTTGAGCCCGAAAAATTATCTGAAAAAGTAAAACAAATACTAAAATCTGAAGAATCCCAGATCGACTTAAGTGCTGCAAGTTTTTGGGAAATCTCTATCAAATTCAAGTCTGGAAAGCTGAGTTTGGGAGGAAAGTCGCCATTTGAAATTTATAATATTTTTCTTGAAAATGGGTATTCTATAATTCCGCTGAAAGGAAATGAAACCTCTACATTTTACAACTTGGAACCAGAATACCATCGGGATCCATTTGACAGAATCTTAATTTGGCAAGCTCTAAAAAATGATTATTGTTTAATCACTGACGATTCAAATATAAAGTTATATCAATCTTCAGGGTTGAAAGTGGTATGGTGAATCCAATTTTACCCCCATATATTTCAATATTCCTTTCTATTTCCCTTATTTAATTTTAATTTTGCGGAATATTTACCTGGCATAAAATCGAAATGAAAAAAGTAGTATTGGCGTTTAGTGGTGGTCTTGACACCTCATTCTGTGTAAAGTTTTTGGGAGAAGAAAAAGGTATGGAGGTGCATTCTGTGCTGGTTGACACCGGAGGTTTTACGGAAGAAGAAATCGCCGATATCGAAAAGAAAGCTTTGGATTTGGGCGTAAAATCGCACTACACTGCCAGAGTTGCTGACAAGTATTATCAGGAGTGTATCAAATATCTCGTTTTTGGCAATGTGCTGAAAAACAATACCTACCCACTTTCGGTGAGTGCAGAGCGTATTTTTCAGGCGGTTGCGGTAGCAGAATATGCCAAACAACTGGGTGCAAACGCCATAGCCCATGGTTCTACGGGTGCCGGAAACGATCAGGTACGTTTTGATATGGCTTTCAGAACGATTGTTCCGGATGCTGAAATCATTACTCCAATCAGAGACTTGAAACTATCGAGAGAAGAAGAAATTGAATATCTGATTTCGAAAGGTGTAAAAAGAGAATGGCACAAATCAACCTACTCTATTAATCAGGGACTTTGGGGTACGTCAGTTGGTGGAAAAGAAACACTTAATTCCTGGGATTATCTGCCTGAAGAAGCATATCCCACACAGTTGACTAAGAAAAAACCAACTGAAATCACACTTGAATTTAAGAACGGTGAACTGAAAGCCGTAAACAACCGAAGATTTAAGAATCCGGTAGATGCCATCAGGAGGGTTCATGATCTGGCTTCTCCCTATGCCATCGGCCGGGATACCCACGTGGGCGATACCATAATCGGCATCAAAGGCCGGGTTGGTTTTGAGGCTGCGGCACCTTTGATTATCATAAAATCACATCATTTGTTAGAAAAACACACCCTTACCAAATGGCAGCAGTATTGGAAACAGAGCTTGTCGGAGTGGTATGGTATGCTTTTGCACGAAGGACAATTCAATGAACCGGTTTTACGGGATATCGAGCAGTTTCTGGAAAGCTCACAGTCAACAGTTACAGGTCTGGTACATGTAAAACTTTCTCCATACAATTTCCAGGTTTTGGGAATTAAATCAGAGTTTGATTTGATGTCACCGGTATTTGGAAGTTATGGCGAAATGAACAATGCGTGGTCGGGTGACGACGTGCGTGGATTCTCAAAAATCGCTTCCAACCAGGTGATGATTCACCAGAAGATTCAGGAATTGGCAGCTAAAAAATAAGCGTAATAAAAGTTTTTAGAGAAGGGTAAGGAATGCCAAAACTGGTATCTTTGCCCTTTTTTGGTATATTTGTGTCAAAGTAATCCTTTTTAATGACCTCAAAAAAAGTATTTGTAAGCGGGTGTTTTGACCTTTTGCATAGCGGGCACATCGCTTTCCTGACCGAAGCAGCATCTTTTGGTAATTTGTATGTATGCATTGGCTCCGATTCAACAGTTTTTGATTTAAAAAACAGGTATCCGGTGATCACACAGGATGAACGCCAATATATGCTCAATGCCCTGAAATGTGTGCATGAGTGCCGAATCAGTAAGGGAGAGGGGTTACTTGACTTTGTTGATGAACTGGACGATATCAAACCTGATATTTTTATCGTCAATGAAGATGGGCATACTCCTCATAAAGAGGCTCTTTGTCAGGAAAAAAACATCGAATATAAAGTTTTACAACGCATTCCATATGCTGACTTACCGGTACGCTCTACCACCACTTTGAGAACCAGGTCAACCATTCCTTTCAGGATAGATTTGGCAGGCGGGTGGCTCGATCAGCCTTTTGTGTCGAAGTATTTCCCGGGACCGGTTTTGACGGTTTCTATCGAGCCTACGATAGAGTTTAATCATAGAAGCGGCATGTCGAGCAGTACCCGAAACAAGGCTATAGAGTTGTGGAGAACGGCCTTGCCATCAGGAAATTACGAGCAAAATGCTAAAGTGCTTTTTAGTTTTGAAAATCCTCCCGGCACGACTGAGGTTTCAGGCTCGCAGGACTCAATTGGAATTGTTTTTCCTGGGCTCAACCGACTATATTATGCCGGAGGGCATTATTGGCCGGCCACGATCGAAAGTATTTATGACGAAGATATTTTAAAATGGCTTGAAGATCGTCTGTATTTAGTTGCATTGGGGCCAAGGCAACAAGGTTACAGTGTGCTTTCCAATACGCATATTGACGAATCAGGAGCCCGAGCACTCTCAGTAGCAGCAGAAGCTTGCTGGAAAGCCATATTGGATAAAGATATTCAAGCCTTCGGAAGGAGTTTTCGTGAATCATTCGAAGCACAGATTGCGATGTTTCCTAATATGGTGGATGAAGAGACTTTACAAACCATCGAAAAATATCGCCCGGTTACACTGGGTCACAAACTTTCAGGTGCAGGTGGTGGTGGATATTTGATTTTTGTGAGTGAAAAACCCATCGAAAATGCGATAAAAATAAAAATCAGAAGAAGGGATTTTTGAAAATATGCAGTTCTTTTATTGATTGATTAATTTTGTTTTTGTAAAATTATTCACGAATTCTTGATTTAGGGTTTATTTTGAACTTAAAATGATTTTTCAAATGACAGTAACTAAAACATATATAGTTTCTAATAACCAGGTAGTTATTGATTTACCCAAAGATTTTCGGGGGAAAACAAAAGTGAATGTCACTATTGAAGATGTAAAATCTACTCATGAAGAGAAGTTTGCTTTAATGGAAAAAGCTATCTCAGATCCTTTATTTATTCAAGATTTAAATGAAATAACAGACGATTTCAATTCAATTGATAATGAGTAAATACGAAAAATGGTCTGTTTTTCGGGCAAGTTTAGATCCTGTGGTTGGTTCAGAACAAGGGAAATCAAGACCAGTTGTGATTATAAGTGAAAATAGAATTAATAATCTCCTGAATACAGTAAATGTCCTACCAATAACCACTAGAAAAACAGGTCGAATTGTATATCCCAACGAAGCTCTTTTGCCTCATAATACCGCCGGGTTAGAAAATGAATCAATTGTTTTATGTCATCAAATCAGGACAATTGACAAAGTCCGCTTAACAAAAAAATATGGTCACATTGAAAATGAAAACATTAAATCTGAAGTGAATGATGCCTTGGTATTCCAAATGGGATTAGAGTTGTCGTAATTCATAACAGATTGTTAATGTTACCGTTCTTGTAAATTTTCACAATTTCCTGAAGTAATTTTCACAATTTTCCGTTAAAATTTATATCCGATATTGTAACAGACCTGATGAGAGTTTCAAAAAGCCTTTCCATAATTTTCTTTTTTATTTTATTCCATGCAAACGCAATTGCACAAAAATTAACCATTAAGCTCAATGAACCTGGTGGGTTACCACATTTTGGAGCAAACGTAAACCTTCAAAAAATCACCTCGAAAAAACAACTCAATGCCGTTTCTGATCTGGAAGGCAAGGCTTTTTTTCTTTTGAATGAAAAAGGAAATTACAAACTGAAAATCACAAGTGTAGGGTATAAGTCAATTGAGAAAGAAATTCAAATTTCGGGAGAAACAGAAAGTATCGAATTTACAATTGAAGAAGACTCAAAATCCTTGCAAAGTGTTGTAGTTACTGCCAAAAAACCGCTGATGACTCAAGAGGAGGATAAGACCATTGTTGACCCGGAACCCATAGCCAATACCAGCACCAATAGTTATGAAATCCTGGAGAAAATCCCCGGTATTTTTTTGGATCAGGACGGAAATATTTACCTTAACACCACCACACCAGCCAAAGTATTTATCAACGGACGTGAGCAAAAATTGGGGCCTTCTGATATCGCAGCCATTTTGAAAAGCCTTCCCCCGGGAGCGATTGATAAAATAGAAATAATTGCAACTCCCTCGGCGAGTATGGATGCCTCAAGTGCCGGTGGGGTTGTAAATGTAATTTTGAAAAAAGGCGTAAAACTGGGGCGTACGGGTACCCTAAGTGCAGGTTTTAATCAGGGTAGGTTTGGAAATCAGTTTGTTGGAATAAATCTGAACCGCAGTCAGGATAAACGAAGCTCTTATTTGCAATTTAACCTTAATAAAAGAAATAGCTTTGATGACACCCAGTTTGATCGTTTAATTTCTACCGATGATAAACCCAAAAAACTGAATTCTTCTTCTTATTCGGTTTTCCCGGCTTATGGATTTTTCACAGGATTGGGGGCAAATTTTGATGTATCTAAAAAATTGGAGCTAGGTTATGATGGCAGGCTAAATATCAATAAATCCGAATCAAAAATTGATAATATCAGCAAAGTAGTTTTGATGAGCAATGAATCGGTACTTTCCGGCAATTCCAATGCTTTGCAAAACGATAATTTTACATACAATATCAATCAGGGGATAAATGGGAAATACAAATTTGACAGTCTGGGCTCTATGTTGAAAGCTGATATTTCATTGGATTACTTTGAAACTAATGGAGGGCAAAAATATACCACAAGTTTCACTTCTCCGGGAGTGTTTTTAGTCTCGGGAAATGGAGATTTGCTTAATAAAAGGATGCTTTTTACATCTATGCTGGACTTTAAATATTATTTTCCGTATAAAATCACTTTTGAGGCAGGTATAAAAAATACAATCTTAAATTTTGATGGAGATACTCAATTCTCCCTCACAAAAGATGGAAAAACGCAGGTGGATAACTTCCGGACCAATCAGTTTTTATATAAAGAAAGCATCAATGCGGGCTATCTTCAGGCATCTAAATCATTCGGAAAATTCCTTTTGAAAATGGGTGGGAGACTTGAGAATACACGCATGAACGGCCATCAGTTGGTGCCTGCTGATACCACTTTCAAAATCAACCGCACCGAATTCTTTCCATATATTTATTTCAGCCGAAAACTCTTTACCATTGCCACCTACGAGCTTCGTGGGTATTTGATTGCCCGCCGCACCATCACAAGGCCTGTTTATGAGCAGCTGAATCCTTTTGCAAGATTTGTAGATCAGTATAATTATGAGGCTGGGAATCCAGGGCTTAAGCCACAGTTTTCCAATAATTATGAGGCAAACATCAGTTTCGAAAACCGCCCGATTTTTGCCATTGGTCGCAACTATATCAATGACATTTTCACTTCGGTGGTTTATCAGGACAAAAGCAATCCATTGCTGAGCTATCGTACTTATGACAATTTGGGTAAAAACCGCGAAACTTATTTCAGAGCCATGGGTGCATTACCACCGGGAGGGAAATACTTTTTTGTGTTGGGTACGCAGTATAACTATAACGATTACAGTGGCTTGCTTGATAATAAACCCATATCCTTTAGCCGGGGTTCCTGGTCAGTTTTTACCTATCATCAGCTTAAAATCAACAAACTGACCAATATTTCGATGCACGGTTTTGCCCGATTCAAAGGGCAGATGCAATTCTATGAACTGAGCAATTTTGGAGCGTTAAATTTCTACATCGACCGGCAGTTTTTTAACCGGAAACTTTCAGTAAGTGCCAATATTTCAGATGTTTTCCTCACCAACCGCTATGATTTTAGTCTGAATCAGGGGAATATATCAGGTAATGGTCGTCGGCTTTCAGATACCCGCAGATTTGGTGTCAATCTCAGATATTCATTTGGTCAGAAAAAGAAATCTGGCGATGGTATGGATTTTCTGGATATGGGGAGTGGGGAGCAGAAGTGAGAAGAAGTCTAGTCCTGTATAACAAAATCTAACTGTTTAAAGTCTTCGAGAGAGCAGAGATATGATATTTCAGATATATCTCCAATTTCAAAAATAAATGGTTCTTCTTTTTCTCCAGAGATAAATATTCTGACTTCATTTTGATCACTATATAGTTTGGATTTTGAGAAGGGTGAAAGATATCCATTATGACTTTTGAAATCCAAATATTCTACTGGGGAAATTTGAAATTCTTTTCCAAGTAAGTTTAATTTTGTTTTGACCTTTTTAATGAATTTCTCAACATTAAAAATTACAAGAACAGAATCACCTAAATTAGTTGGCAAATCTGTAATTTTTATTTTTTCTCCGTGAGGTTTAAGAATATTATTTTTTAATGCAAAAAGACAGTAAATATTTCCAGAATGGTATTTTTCAATAAACAATTGTCCGTTATTGGCTTTTCCAATCTTTTTTCCTTTTGAAAAGATGGTAATATCATTCATTTGTTTTATTTGGACACGTCCTTCATTTATATCATTAATTGCAGGAGAGCCTTCAAATTCTCTAAAAAATTTAAATGAATTACAATAGAATTTTCCATTTTTTTGAAGATCTTGAAGGTATTCAAGTTTACTTATTTTTAAAAAGCTAAATACTTCAATTTGAGTTTCCATAATATTCTTTAATGCTTACTTCCCCACTTACTGATATTTACAAAACCCCACTGTTCGGCACTGGCATGTTTAAAGTCGGGCTTATATTTTTCAGGTAGATTGGCTTCGTCTAAAAATGCCCCCACTTCCACAGATGGGAAAATCTCTTCGTAAGTCTGCATTGAGCTAAATGATATTCTGCGATAAATGTGCGATCGGTTAAGGTTATGAACCTCATCCAGGCCTGTTGCACCCAGCAGCTCAACCACACTTTTTACGGTATTGTTATGAAAATTAGCGATCCGGGTCTTTTTGTCTTCAACTACCAATCCGACAGTGAGTTGTGGGTCTTGTGTCGCAACCCCAACCGGACATTTATTGGTATTGCATTGCAAAGCCTGAATACACCCCACCGCCATCATCATGGCTCTTGCAGAATAGCAGGCATCCGCTCCAATTGCTAGTGCCCTTATGATATGAAAACCCGATGTCACTTTACCTGAGGCAAACACTTTGATGTGTTTTTTGATATCCAATCCATTGAGAATGTTGACCACAAATGCCAGTCCGTCAAGCAATGGAGCACCTACATAATTTGAAAATTCCTGTGGAGCAGCACCGGTACCGCCTTCTGCACCATCGACAGTGATAAAATCAGGGTAAGTGTTGGTCTCAATCATGGCCTTGCAAATACCTATAAATTCGCTTTTGTGACCAATACAAAGTTTAAAACCTATGGGCTTTCCACCTGAAAGTTCTCTGAGTTTTTTTATGAAATCAATCAACTCGAGCGGTGTACTAAAAGCACTGTGTGAAGGGGGTGATTCTACTAAGGTGTAAGGTTTAATATTTCTTGCTGCGGCGATTTCGGGGGTGTTTTTTGAAGCCGGAAGTATGCCTCCATGGCCCGGTTTGGCACCCTGAGATATCTTGATTTCAATCATTTTTACATTGGGTAGGGTAGCCCGCTCTTCAAACTGTACCGGGTCAAATCCCCCATCAGCGGCTCTGCAGCCAAAATACCCGGTTCCAATTTGCCAAATCACATCTCCTCCATGTTTTAGATGGTATTCACTTAAGCCACCTTCGCCTGTATTGTGGGCAAAATCGCCAAGTTTTGCACCCGCATTCATGGCCTCAACGGCATTTCGGCTCAATGCACCAAAACTCATTGCCGAGATGTTAAGAATACTCGAAGAATACGGTTGTTTGCAATCTTTGTTACCAACAGTTACTCTCAGATTATGCCCCATTTTATGAAAATTCTTCGGAGCCATAGAATGTGCCAGCCATTCATATCCTTCAGAATATACATCGAGTTGGGTGCCGAAGGGCATGGTGTCATTTTCTTTTTTGGCTCTTTGATATACTGTAGAGCGGTCTATGCGATTAATCGGGCGGCCATCTATGTCTGATTCTATGAAATATTGATAGATTTTGGGTCGCATTTCCTCCATAAAAAACCTCAGCCTTCCCACCACAGGGTATATCCGCATGATGGAGTGTTTGGTCTGGATCATATCAAAATATCCCAATGCCGTTAGGAACATTACAATCACAAAAATTACATACCAGTTGCGATCCATAAAAATGGCCAGAAGTAATGTGGTGATAATCAATGCAGATGAAATATAAATAAATAGACGACGCATACGATTCCGTTTTTTTTCGAAAACTAATGGGTTTTGGGGAATAAAAAAAGAATAAACAATCCTTACTCAGTTTTTAAAAGGAAACTTTCATAGTTATCAGGATTTATAACCTTTAAACTGGAATTGGGGTATGCTTTTGTAAAAGTCTCCGATAGTTTTACTTTTTCTGCTGGATTCCACTTGTATTCAAAAGCGTACAAATGGCCGTCATATTCTTCAATATAATCAATCTCCTGTTGCTGAAAAGTCCGCCAAAAATAAGTAAAACCATACATTTTGTTGTATTTCCGAAATTTAAGTCTTTCAGCCATCAGGTAGTTTTCCCATAGTGCCCCTTTGTCTGTTCTGAGCTGGAAATTCTGAAAATTTCCAATTAAAGCATTCCTTACCCCAGTGTCATAGAAATAGATTTTTTTCGTCTTTTTTATTTCATTTCTGACATTCCTGCTTAGGGCATTTAGTTTAAAAACTACAAACGATTTTTCAAGTAGATCTATATATTTTTCTACCGTATTTTTATCCACTCCTACCAATTGGGCAACTTCAGTATAAGAAACCTCACTGCCAATTTGTAGTGCCAGTGCCTGAAGAATTTTAGTTAAAACTGCCGGTTTATTAACCCCTTCATACATGAGTAAATCTTTATATAGATAGCTCTCAGTTATCAAATTCAGGTAGTCTTTTGGGTTTTCCTGATTGTTTATGATTTCAGGGTAGGAGCCAAAAATGAGTCGGTTTTCGAGCGATCTTTTTTCGTTTATTTCTCCATGATGCTCATTCATTTCTTCATAAGAAATTGGATAAAGAAAATATTCAAATTTTCTTCCTGTAAGGGGTTCGTTGATTTTATTCGCTAAATCAAGAGATGACGATCCCGAAATTACCACCTGGACTTCAGGTAGGTTTTCAATCGCAATTTTCAATGTCAAGCCTATGTTTTCAATTCTTTGAGCCTCATCTATCACCAAAACCTGATTGGATTGGACCCAGTTTTTTAGTTGAGTCGAAGTTATATTGGTGAGTCTTTGCCTGATGTCCGGTTCATCTCCGTTGAGCCATAGTGAGCTGTAGCTGTTTTCATTGATAATTTTTTTTATCAATGTGGTTTTTCCAACTTGTCTCGGCCCAAGAATAATTATTCCTTTTCCCTTCTGAAATTTCGAAACAATCTCTGATTCCAGCTTTCTGTTAATCATAATGAAATATTTTTTCAACAAAACTATATAAAAAAGTGAATCAATTCACAAAATTATATATAAAAAAGTGAATCAATTCACAAAATTATATATTCATCAAATTTCAATTTTTTGATTTTGATAAATTCTACTTAATTTTTTGTCTATTTTCTTCGAAATAACTGACCTTAAAGTAAGGTTGAATTGATAATTCTGGCGAAAATCCGCAACCCTCAATTGTATTTTCCCGAAAAAACATAGACTTTTTCCTTGAAAATGTTCTTCTTCAGGATTTTACCTAAAATATGTTTGGAGTGTATTTCTAAAATCTTTTCATTTGTAAAGTAAATTTTTTAATTATAGCGAAAATTCGCTAAAAATAAAGTTTTCAAGAATGTCGCAAAACCTCAATAAATTTTCTAAAACCCTTACTCAGGAAGTTTCTAATCCCGCTGCTCAGGCCATGCTCTATGCCATTGGTCTGAAAGAAGAAGATATGGCCAAGCCGCAAATCGGAATTGCCAGCACCGGATATGAAGGTAACCCTTGTAATATCCACCTCAACGGACTTTCAGTACATGTGAAAAAGGGCATTCAGGCCAACGACATGGTTGGTTTGATTTTCAATACTATTGGCGTTTCTGATGGCATGACCAACGGAAACGATGGCATGAGCTTTTCTCTTCCTAGCCGCGATATTATAGCCGACTCTATCGAAAACGTTGTTTCCGCTCAATGGTATGATGGTGTTATTGCTGTTGTAGGTTGTGATAAAAATATGCCGGGGGCTATCATGGCCATGGCCAGAGTCAACAGACCCGCCATCATGGTTTACGGCGGTACGGTGCGTTCGGGTAGTTGGAAGGGACAGAAACTTGATATCGTTTCTGCTTTCGAAGCCTACGGAAAGAAAATCAATAATGCAATTTCAGAAGAAGATTATAAGGGAGTTATACAAAATTCTATTCCCGGACAAGGGGCTTGCGGAGGTATGTACACCGCCAATACCATGGCTTCTTCCATTGAAGCATTGGGATTGAGTTTGCCTAACTCGGCCTCATATCCGGCTACGCATGAAGGCAAAACCGCTGAATGTGTGGCAATTGGAGCTGCGATGAAAAATTTGCTTGAAAAACAAATCCTTCCCAGAGATATCATCACCAAAAAATCACTCGAAAATGCATTGACAATTGTTATGGCGTTAGGTGGCTCTACCAATGCCGTTTTGCATTATCTGGCAATTGCCCATTCGGCAGGTATTGAACTGAGTTATAAAGATATTCAGGCCATTTCTGACCGTACACCATTTATTGCTGACCTTAAGCCTTCAGGTAAATATTATATGGAAGATATGCTGGCCATAGGGGGAGTACCCGCAGTGATGAAATATCTGATGAAAGAAGGGATGATTCATGGAGATTGCATGACCATCACGGGGAAAACCGTTGCCGAAAACCTCGAAAGTGTTCCGGATCTGAATTTTGAAAATCAGAAAATTGTATTTCCAATTTCGAATCCGATCAAACAGACCGGCCATATTCAAATTCTATATGGCAATCTTGCTGAAAAGGGTGGCGTAGCAAAAATCACAGGAAAAGAAGGGCTGAAGTTTGAAGGCATCGCCAAAGTTTGTGATAAAGAAGAAGAAATGCTCGATGCCATCGCCAAAGGTGAAATTAAACCAGGTCAGGTAATCGTAATTCGCTATGAAGGACCAAAAGGTGGGCCGGGAATGCCGGAAATGTTAAAGCCTACCTCAGCGGTGATGGGAGCGGGCTTGGGTGACAAGGTGGCCTTAATTACAGATGGTCGTTTCTCGGGAGGTACACATGGATTTGTGGTGGGTCATATTTCACCCGAAGCATATGAAGGCGGAACTATCGCATTGGTTAAGGATGGTGACAAAATCACAATAGATGCCGAAACCAAGGAATTGATTCTTCATGTATCTGATGACGAATTGGCCGAAAGAAGAAAATCATGGAAGCCCCTGACTCCTCCATTTATTGAGAAAGGAGTACTCAGAAAATATTTCAAAAACGTTGCGGGTGCCGAAGAAGGCTGTGTAACAGACAAATAATCAAAATTTCAAAAACAAATAAAAACAAAAATACCATGAGTAAAGAACTGGAAGTCATGGATATGGCAAAAGAAAGTACATCAGAAAAAAAAGTATTGACAGGTGGCCAAGCCCTGATGGAATGCTTTTTGGCAGAAGGCGTAGAAACCATCTTTGGTTACCCGGGTGGAGCCATTATGCCTATTTATGATGGACTTTATGATTACACCGACAGACTTAATCATGTATTGGTAAGACACGAGCAGGGTGCAGCCCACGCTGCGGAAGGTTTTGCAAGAGCTTCGGGTAGAGTAGGAGTCTGCATGGCTACTTCAGGTCCCGGTGCTACTAACCTCGTGACAGGTCTGGCCGATGCCATCATTGATTGTACGCCTATCGTTGCCATTACGGGTCAGGTTGCATCGCATTTGCTGGGTACCGATGCCTTCCAGGAAACTGACGTTATTGGTATTACGGCACCGATATGTAAATGGAACTATCAAGTAACCAATGCCGATGAGATTCCGGAGATACTTTCTAAAGCATTTTTTATTGCGAAAGCCGGAAAGCCGGGGCCGGTTTTGGTTGACATCACAAAAGATGCTCAACAAGGCTTAATGACTAAGCCTTTTGAATACAAAAAAACAACCTATTTGCCGGGTTATCATCCAAGAGTAACTCCGAAACATGATCAGATAGAAAGAGCTGTCGAGTTGATCAATAATGCAAAAAGGCCGTATGTGCTGTTCGGTCATGGGGTTTTGATTTCTCAAGCTATGCAGGAATTCAAGGAATTCATTGAAAAAACTGATATTCCTTGTGCAAGTACTTTATTAGGTATTTCCGCTCTTCCAATTGATCACCCCAACTACATGGGTTGGCTGGGTATGCATGGAATGTATGCCCCTAACGTAATGACCGACCAATGCGATGTGCTCATTGCTATCGGGATGCGTTTTGATGACAGGGTAACAGGCGATGCCTCACTTTTTGCTAAACAAGCCAAAATCGTTCATATTGAAATTGACCCGGCTGAAATCGACAAAATTAAAAAAGCTGAAGCCCCGGTAGTGGGTGACGTAAAAGAAGCTTTGAAATTAATGCTGCCATTGGTAAAAAGTAATGATTATACTGCCTGGAAAAACGAATTCCGGAAACTGGAGCCCAGAGAGAAGGAGTTTGTGACCGACAGAGACTTTAAATTTGAAGGTCAGATCAAAATGGCTGAGGTTGTAAAAATGGTCTCTGATAAAACCAAAGGCGAAGCTTGTATCGTAGTAGATGTAGGTCAGCACCAGATGGTTTCGGCGAGATATTATGAATTCAAAAAATGCCACTCTTATATCGCTTCAGGAGGCCTGGGAACGATGGGTTTTGCAATTCCCGCTTCACTTGGTGCCAAAATGGGTGCTCCCGACCGTCAGGTAATCGCATTTATAGGTGATGGTTGTTTCCAAATGACCATTCAGGAGCTGGGAACTATATCTCAAACAGGGCAGGAAGTTAAACTTATCATTTTGAATAATAATTATTTAGGTATGGTAAGACAGTGGCAACAATTGTTTTTCGAGAAAAGATATTCTTTTGTAGAACTACATAATCCTGATTTCATCATGGTTGCCAAAGGTTTCGGGATTGAGGGGAAAAAGGTATCTGAAAGGGCAAATCTGAATGATGCCATCGACGAGATGTTAAATCACAAAGGCTCTTATGTGTTGGAAGTGGTGGTTGAAAAAGAGGAAAACGTTTTCCCAATGGTACCTGCCGGAAAGAGTGTTTCAGATATCAGACTTCATTAATCATTTAACCTAATAAAATGCTTTTTTGAGTATTTTCTAAAAATAAAATATTGTTATGACAACATACACATTATGTGTTTTTACCGAAAACAGCATAGGTCTTCTCAATAAAATCACCATCATTTTTACTCGCAGAAGGATAAATATTGAGTCTTTGACCGTATCTGAAACCGAAAGAAAAGGCGTTTCGAGATTCACGATCGTCATCAAACATCCCAAAAGAGAAGAGGTTGAGAAGCTGGTAAGGCAAATCAGAAAAATCGTGGAGGTACTTTCTGTTTTTGGTTACCTCAACCAGGATATTGTTTACAACGAAATCGCTCTGTTCAAAATAGCCACTCCTTTGGGTGGAAAACCTATAGACATTGATGCCATCAACTCCATCTATAAAGCATGGGTAGTGTATTGGGAGCTCGATTATGTGGTGATTCAAAAAACCGGTACCGAGGAGGAAATATTCGAGTTTTTCAAATATCTCAAACCCCACGGTATAATCGAATTCGTGCGTTCAGGCAGGGTGGCAGTTGGTAAAACGCACCGCGGATTGGTAGAGTTTTTACCGGAAGATCAGGAATGGGAGTATTATTTGTAAAATGTTGATAATGACAAAATAAATTCTGAAATTTGCACCGTTTTAAAATACTAATTCCGAAAAAAATAAAAATCAAAAGTGAGTAAAATTGAAAAGCTCATCATCAAAGTAGTAAGTGGTAGTTCAGACCATAATATTTCTTTTAGTGATTTAGTTTTAATTTTAAAAACTTTAGGGTTTGAGTTAAGAATTAAAGGAAGCCATCACATATTCTTTAAAGAAGGCGTAGTAGAAATCATCAACCTTCAACCCGTTGGTGAAAAAGCAAAGCCTTATCAGGTTAAACAAGTAAGAAATCTTTTAATAAAATATAAGTTAATAGATTTATGAATACAAAATATGAGATTGTCATTTATTGGAGCAATGAAGATAGCTCATTTATAGCCGAGGTTCCCGAGCTTCCCGGTTGCATGGCAGATGGTGCCTCATATCAGGAAGCACTATCTAATGTGTCCGGTGTGATTGAGAATTGGATTGAGACAGCTAAAAGTCTTAATCGAACAATCCCGGCACCCAAAGGAAAACTCATGTATGCATAAATTTTAAAATAGTATAATCAATTTATTTATATAAAAAATGGCAAAATTAAACTTTGGTGGGGTAGAAGAAGAAGTGGTAACCCGCGAAGAATTTCCTCTTGAAAAAGCAAGAGAAGTATTGGGTAACGAAGTTATAGCTGTAATCGGTTATGGCGTACAAGGTCCCGGTCAGGCTATGAACATGCGTGACAACGGTCTTCCTGTAATCGTAGGACAGCGTAAAGGTAAAACTTACGACAAAGCTGTTGCTGACGGTTGGGTACCTGGCGAAACACTTTTCGAAATCGAAGAAGCTCTTGAAAAAGGAACCATCATATGCTATCTTCTTTCTGACGCCGCTCAGATCGAACTTTGGCCTACAGTGAAAAAATATCTTACTCCGGGCAAATCCCTGTATTTCTCACATGGATTCGGAATCACTTATAAAGAAAAAACCGGTATCGTTCCTCCTGCCGACGTTGACGTGTTCCTTGCTGCTCCAAAAGGCTCAGGTACTTCACTTCGTCGTCTGTTTGTGGAAGGTAAAGGTCTTAACTCATCATTTGCCGTTTATCAGGATGCAACCGGAAAAGCCCGCGAAAAATGTATCGCTATGGCTATTGGAGTAGGTTCAGGATATTTGTTCGAAACCGACTTCTACAAAGAAGTATCTTCTGACCTTACAGGAGAAAGAGGTACTTTGATGGGTGCTATTCAGGGAATTTTTGCTGCTCAGTACGAAGTATTGAGAGCTAACGGTCACTCTCCTTCAGAAGCCTTCAACGAAACTGTGGAAGAATTGACCCAGTCATTGATGCCATTGGTTGCCGAAAACGGTATGGATTGGATGTACGCCAACTGTTCTACCACTGCTCAACGTGGTGCTTTGGACTGGTGGAAGCCTTTCCGTGATGCAACCAAGCCTGTTTTTGAGAAATTGTATAACTCAGTAGTTACTCAAAACGAAGCTGCAATCTCTATTGAGCGTAACTCTCAACCTGACTATCGTGAAAAACTTGAGGTAGAATTGGCCGAACTTCGCGACTCAGAAATGTGGAGAGCCGGTAAAACAGTTAGAAGTCTTAGACCCGAAAATAACTAATTTTTAAATGGTTTTACCAAAAAAATCCTCGGGTTTCCCGGGGATTTTTTTTTATGGTTTTTACCTAAAATTAGAAGGGTTAAAACTCCAAATTATATTTCCACGATCTTTCGTGGCTTTTCTCCTGCCGCAAACAATGGGTACTGATCAAAAATACTCCTCACTACACTTCTATAATAATTCACAGGCTTGTTTACTTTCTTATTAAATACTCCCGATGCGTATCCTCTCCATATTAGCCTGCTGCTGTGAGCATCCAGCAGCGAAACCAATATCATCCCTCCGCCAAAATTGTAATTCTGAACTTTATATACATCATCATTTTCATATTTATTTACCCACCTTTCCAACGATGGCTGAAAGTACCCCTTATAGCCCACTCTTTCTTTGATAATGCTATAGCTCACCAGCAATCCGGGGTTTTCATCCTGCATTTTATAGCCTCGGGCCTTCATTTGTCTCCTTATGGCATCCTGAATCTCCGTACAAATATCATTGGTGTCAATCTCGCAATTCAGGAAATTGTAGGAAGTGTAAGTGGTGAAATCAGTATCATAACTGTAATCATTGTCAACGAGAAGCTTAGCAGTGTTGCAGCTCAACATAGTCATGGCAGTCGCCACGGCGAGTAATAGGTATTTCTTCATTAGGGTATAAATTTTAAAATTTCAGTAAATACGCAATACTTTAGTTTTCAGTTGCTTATTTCAACAAATTTTAATAATTTTTTTTTACCCTCCTATCATTACACAAAAATAATTTTCAGAATTTTATTATTTGGGCAGCTTATCCCGCTTTCGCCAGTCGCTCTTTTATTGCGGCTATCGCCAGCAATAAAAGGAGCTCCAACAATGGCTCAATCAGGGCTGCAATACGGAAACATTATTTTCCGGAATAGTAAGCCAGTGCTTTTTTCATATCTGTCTTTGAAAGCGAAATATCATAAGCACAGTCGCCGATTCCTTTCAATATTGATGCTCTCACCAGTTTTCCTTTGTTTTTTTTGTCTTGTTGCGTTAGCTTTATGATGGCCTCAAAATCATTGGGGTCAATATTTACAGAGCCATAAACGGCATAAATAAACTCCTCAACCTGAGCCAGTTCGTCTTCACCGAGCATACCTTTCTGGAATCCAATGTATGCTTCTGCAATCATTCCGGCGGCTATAGCCTCACCATGAAGCAGCCGTTTTTTACCCTTATCTAAAAAGAAAGTTTCGATTGCATGCCCCAGAGTATGCCCGAAATTCAGTATTTTTCTCAACCCTTTTTCAGTTGGATCAGCTGCAACCACTTTCTTCTTAATTTCCACCGAGTGCTGTATCAAATCACCCAGATTTTGTTGATCCAAATCCAAAATCCTGATTTCTTTCCACTTGGTGGCATCCTGAATCAGGCAATGTTTTATAATTTCCGCAAATCCCGACCTCAACTCTCTTTCAGGCAAAGACTTAAGGAATTCCTTATCAATCAACACGGCATTTGGCAGCGTAAAAACTCCCAAATGGTTTTTAAAGCCCTGAAAATCAATACCTAGTTTACCTCCCACACTGGCATCTACCTGCGAAAGCAAAGTAGTTGGTATTTGGATAAAGTCAATGCCTCTTTTATAGGTAGCTGCACAAAAGCCCCCCATGTCACCAATCACACCACCGCCAAGATTGACCAAAAGTGAATGCCTGTCAAGCTCATTTTCAGTCATTTGTTCCCAGATATATGAACAAGTTTCCAGATTTTTGTTTTCCTCACCTGCTTTTATTTGAATCACTTTATGGGCAGGCAGCAAAGGCTTTACTGATTCATAGCAATGTTTTTTGGTATTTTGATCTACCAAAATCATCACTTTTGAATAATTTTTATCGCTTAAATACTGGCTTAGCGTTTCGGCAATTGGACCAATTTGTACAGACATCCTTTTTGATTTTTAAAATGCAAAATTACGGTTTTTAAACCATATATTGAAGTCCTGTTCCGACACTTTACCCCAGATAAACTACAACTGTGAAATATTGTAATTTGAAAGTACAAGTTTCAATTTGCAAGAAAATACCTCGAAATATTGTAATTTGAAAGTGAAAGTTTCAATTTGCAAGAATATTTTTTATATTTGTTGCATAAAAATCAGGAAATATGATTTCGCGAGAATTAGAAAATAGGCTAAAAGATGCATTAAGTAATATTCCGGCAGTGGCTCTCCTGGGCTCCAGACAGGTTGGAAAAACTACTTTGGCTATAAAGATTGCTGAGAGTTTTACAACAAAAAAATCTATCTATCTTGACCTGGAGTCTGATGCGGATCGCTCAAAACTGCTCAACGCAGAAGCATTTTTAAAGACACATTTCAACGAACTTATCATTATAGATGAAGTGCAGCAAATGCCTGATCTTTTCAGAACTTTGAGGGTAATTATCGATCAAAGAAAACGGGCCGGTGAACCCAATGCCCAATTTTTGCTTCTGGGTTCAGCTTCAAGAGATTTGCTTAACCAGAGCTCTGAGACCCTGGCTGGCCGTATTTTGTATCTGGAATTGACTCCTTTTTCGATTAAGGAACTTGTTGAAAATCAAGATTTTAATTTTTCATTGGAAAAACTTTGGTTACGTGGAGGATATCCTGATAGTTATCTGGCCAATAGCGAAACCGCCAGTTGGGACTGGAGAACCGGCTTTGTTTCAACTTATGTGGAAAGAGATATACCGAGAGCAGGTCTGGGCATTTCGCCATCCAGAATGCGGAATTTGTGGACTATGCTGGCACATCTTCAGGGGCAGCAACTTAATCTTTCAGCCCTGGGAAAAGGCTTGGATGTAAGCCATACCACCACCCGAAATTATTTGGATATTTTGACAGAGCTTTTTATGGTAAGGCAGTTGCCAACTTGGTCGGGCAATACCAAAAAGAGATTGGTTAAGTCTCCGAAAGTATATATCAGAGATTCAGGCATACTTCATAGACTTCTCATGATTCAGGACTTTCAGCATCTGTTGGGACACCCGGTTGTGGGGTATTCATGGGAAGGTTTTGTGATCGAAAATATTATAAATTCCTTATCTGATCAATGGCAGGCAAGTTATTATCGCTCAGCTGAACAAACCGAAATTGATTTAATTCTGGAAAAAGGAAACGAAAAATGGGCAATCGAAATAAAAAGAAATCTCACGCCCAAAGTGCCTGCGGGCTTTATAAGAGCAAGTGAGGATATTAAAGCAACCCGCAAATTTCTATTGTATAACGGAACCGAGACTTTTCCAATGAATGGCGAAATAGAAGCAATGGGTATTTTGGAGTTTTTGAAATTGGTTGGAAGTTAAAAAAATTGCGGCCTAAAAAATATGAGCCGCAATTCCGGTCTAATCCCAGTTATTAATTCTTTTATCCTTAAAATAAAAAAACTCATCTATATAGACGCAATTCCGGCCTATTTCGATGCCTATGTATATTTTTTTAACATTTTTTGTATAAAATTCCCTATATAAAAATATCCCCCAATCGTAGATCCAAAATCGAATCAATCGCCAATCGAATCAATCGTCAATCGAATTAATCGTAAATCGAATAATCGACCCATTCAGCCCCTTAACCGATTGATTTTCCAAAAAACACCCTTCAATATTTCATTTTTCAAAAAAAAGAATACTTTTACAAATCTTTATTATCATCAAACTAACCCTAATGGATAGACGAAAATTTATTCAGATGACCGGAATGGGGCTTGGAGCCTTTGCTGCCACTTCCATCCCGATAATTGGTCAGGCCACTACTGCCGAACTTATGGCAGAAAATACGGTGGATATCGCGACCAAAAAGAAATTTGCCGACATCGCCCTGAACGCCGCCCGATCCAAGGGAGCCACTTATACCGATGTCAGAATAGGCAGGTATCTTCAGCAGTACCTCTTCACCCGTGAGACCCGTGTGCAGAACATTGTGAATGCGGAATCGTATGGCGTGGGCATCAGAGTCATTGCCAATGGCACCTGGGGCTTTGCTGCCACCAGTGATGTAACGACTGATGGTATTGCCCGATGTGCGGAAACGGCTGTCGCAATTGCCAAAGCAAACTCAAAAATGCAAACCGAGCCGGTAATACTCGCTCCTCAAAAAGGCGTAGGCGAAGTAACCTGGAATACACCCATTCAGAAAAATGCTTTTCAGATACCCGTGCAGGAAAAAATCGACTTGCTGATGAAGGTAAATGGCGAAGCAATGAAAAACGGAGCAGCTTTTGTTACCTCAAATCTGTTTTTTATCAACGAACAAAAATATTTCGCCAGCACCGATGGCTCTTATATTGATCAGGATGTGCATCGCATTTGGCCAACATTTACGGTAACTGCAATCGATAAAGCGGCGGGGAAATTTAAAACCAGAGATGCCCTCAGCTCACCAATGGGCATGGGTTACGAATATCTTGATGGTCTGGCATCGGAAAAAATCGCAGGGCCGAAAAATCTCGTAGGCTATAGAAACAGCTACGATATGGTTGAAGATGCCATTTTTGCGGCACAACAAGCCAAAGAAAAAATCACAGCCAAGAGCGTAGAAGCCGGAAAATATGATTTGGTACTTGACCCCAACCACCTTGGGCTCACAATTCATGAGTCTGTGGGTCACCCAACTGAGCTCGATCGTGTCCTTGGTTATGAGGCCAATTATGCAGGTACCAGCTTTGCCACACTAGACAAGTGGAAAGCCGGCAACTTTAACTATGGCAGCAAACTGGTCAATATCGTGGCAGATAAAACCCAACCAAATGCTTTGGGAACAGTGGGTTATGACGACGAAGGCGTGCCATGTAAAGAATGGAATATCATCAAAGACGGAACACTGGTCAATTACCAGGCCATCAGAGACCAGGTTAATATTTTGGGCGAAAAAGAGTCGCATGGCTGCTGTTATGCCGACAACTGGAGCTCTGTGCAGTTTCAGCGGATGCCCAATGTCTCTTTGAAACCCGGCACCGAAAAGTTAAACGTGAATGACATGATTAAAGGGGTAGAAAAAGGGATTTACATCATAGGTCGTGGCTCTTATTCTATTGATCAGCAGCGTTATAACTTCCAGTTTGGAGGGCAGCTGTTTTATGAGATCAAAAACGGGGAAATCGCCGGCATGCTGGAAGATGTGGCCTATCAGTCAAATACTCAGGAGTTTTGGAACTCATGTGTGCAAATATGCGATAAAGACGATTACCGGACTTTCGGTTCATTCTTTGACGGCAAAGGTCAGCCTTCGCAGGTTTCGGCTGTGTCGCACGGAAGCTCAACTACCCGTTTCAATGGCGTAAATGTGATTAATACCGGAAGGAAAATATAAAAAAAAGTTAGATAGTAGGTAAGTTGGAAATAAATAGGGTAGGTCAGCACCGAAGGTCAGACCAGTCTATGATTAACTAATGCCTGTTAACTCAAATAACTAATAATGTAGGTCAAAAGCCCTGATGCCTGTTGCCTACTCCCTGTTAACTAAAAAAACTATGAAAATATTATCAAAAGAAGAAGCCAAAAAAATCATCGACAAGGTGATTGGCTTTTCGAAAGCTGATGAAATAAGTGTCACCCTCAGTGGTGGCCGAAGAGGCAATATTCGTTATGCCCGTAATACGGTTTCAACCGCTGGTGAATCAGAAAACCTGTCTCTGGCTGTCACTTCAGGATTCGGGAAAAAGTCCGGTACAGCCACCATCAATGAGTTGGATGATGCATCACTTGAAAAAGCTGTAAGAAGAGCCGAGGAGATTGCAAAACTTGCTCCTGAAAACCCTGAATATGTGCCAAATCTGGGGCCACAAGTCTATGTGGATAGTCAGACATTTGCCCAGGCTACGGCCAATATTACGCCCGAATTAAGAGCAAAAGTTGCTGCCGACAGCATAGGAGTTTGTGCCAAAAACGGGCTCACAGCAGCCGGTTATCTGGAAGACAGCAGCGGATTTACCGCCATGGGCAACAATAAGGGCCTGTTTGCCTATAACAAAGAATCACAGGTTGATTTCTCGGTAACGGTCAGAACAGACGATGGTCTCGGTTCGGGATATGCACTGCAAGACTTTAATGATGTGAGCTTGCTGAAAGCAAAATCGGCCACAGAAGTTGCTGCACAAAAGGCTCGGGCTTCGGTAAAGGCACAGGCTTTGGAGCCGGGGAAATATACGGTGATCCTCGAACCAGCCGCCGGAGTAGATCTGCTGCAAAATATGATGCGTAGCATGGATGCCCGCAATGCCGACGAAGGCCGCAGTTTCCTAAGTAAAAAAGGTGGCGGCACCCGGTTAGGCGAAAAACTCTTCGACGAAAGGGTAAATATCTACTCTGACCCTCAAAATCCACAGATCCCCGGCTCGCCGTTTAGTGGTGATGGCCGTCCACAGGAAAAGGTTTATTGGGTGGAAAAAGGGGTAGTCAAAAATATGACCTATTCCAGGTATTGGGCAGAGAAAAAAGGCGTGAAATCAATACCGCCACCTGCTGGTTTTATCATGGAAGGAGGTGATAAGTCACTGACTGAAATGATAAAAGGTAAAGTGATCCCAATAGTTTAGACAGATACAATAATAAAATAAACTATTGTTATTGTTGTAAAAGTCCTTCTTTTTCTTTTTTGCTTCTTTTTTCTTTGTTAATAAAATAGGATAATTGTTGATAAT
>JAIUOF010000001.1 GCA_020161355.1 Bacteroidota bacterium
ATTATCAACAATTATCCTATTTTATTAACAAAGAAAAAAGAAGCAAAAAAGAAAAAGAAGGACTTTTACAACAATAACAATAGTTTATTTTATTATTGTATCTGTCTAAACTATTGGGATCACTTTATATTAGCCTTTTTTTCAATTTGGGGAATTTCTTCTTTTTATTTTAAAAAAACTGAACAATTTGATCTGTTTCTCTCAATTTTTGTTCCTGTACTTTCAATTTATTATATTTTATTTCGGAAATTATTTAAACTGAAAGTTAAGTTATATGTACTATTAGCATTGCTTTTTCTTTACCTTTCTGATTTAATATATGTGAGTAGAATTAGCTTTAATTATGAAACAAAAATGAATAGCCAAATGGTGCTGATGCTATTTACACAATTGTTTTATTTATTTGAATTTAGAATTGAGGGCTCAAGATTGGTAAAAATCCGGGGTGTTGATATTTTTAAAGTTGTAATTCCAGCTGTATTGATATTTTTTCTTTCGGGATTTGTTTTCTTAGATGTTGAAAATATCTTTCAATACTTGTTGATGTTTATGACTGCCATTTTGATATTTTTACTTTCCATTATCAGCATGTACAGACCCGTTAACAATTATTCATATTTTACACTCATATCCGGAATATTTTTAATGTTTTTCTCGAATATTTTATATGTGTATTTTTATTTCAAAAACCCGGTAAATTTTGTTTTCTCTACTAGCTTAATATGTTATTTTGTTTCACAAATTTTAATTATTGAAGGTTTTACATCGTCAAGGAAGACTATAAAATGATAAAAACAGGAAATGCTAAAAAGTATGTATATCTATTTTTTATCGCTTCGGTAATCGAAATCACCTCATATTATTTTTTTGGGGAAATAGCCAGCCTCATAATTAAAATTTTTCCAACCTTATCACTGTTTTTTTATTATTATTTAAGTTCGCCTTTCCCAAAAAAGAATTTTGATAAATTTTTGTTAGGGTCAATAATTTTTACTTTTTTTGGTGAAATAGCATTTTCATTTTCTCATATTGATTTGGTTATTACATTTGCATTATTTTTCTATCTAATTGAACATCAGATATATATTAGTTTGGTCAGGAGTCAGAGAAAAGGTGAGTTTTATTTCGGAAGTAAAGATTTTTTCAAATTCGGGTGGCCATATTTGCTTTTTGCTTTTTTGTTTTTTGGTTTTTTTTTAATGGAAATTGTGCCTGATTCATTCTTCTTTTTGGTATTAATTTATGTTTTTCAGTTTGCAATTTTGGGCGTATTTTCTATTCTGATAAGTTCCGAAAATCCTGGGAAAAATTTCTTACTTTGGGGTATTGCATTAAATGTAATTAGTGATATTCTATCCTCCTTTTATTTATTTCAAAATGGATTTAATTATGATTATTTGTTAATTAGATCTACATTTTTGTTTTCTAAGTTTTTGATAGTAAGCGGATTTATTGAAGGTCGCAAACATGTAGAATTAAAATACCGTAAATATTAATCATTAGGATAAGGCAAATAGATAAATCCTGCAAAGCCTTCATCAATTACAAACAAGCAACAATATTCATCGGCGTCTTTATAATTTTCTTTGAATAGTTCATCGGACTCTTGTCCGATCATATTCCTGGAGACAAATTCTTCAACAAAACTCGCTCTGTAATGGTACTCAGTTTTAAAGTCAGAAGCGTGAAAAAGCAGGGCTCCCAATTCTATTTCCTCAGTTGAAACTACAAAAATCGGAAATTTTGAGTATTCTCTTTTCCTTATTTGGTAAGAGGCTTCTTTGAGGTGATCCGATACTTTTACAAAATCACTAGCCACTTTCCCCATCAATTTTTGGTTGATCTCCGGCGAATTAGCGTCGTCCATTAAGGTATTTTCGTTACTATGATTTATCATATTTTTAAACTTTAATATTGGGCCGAAATCAAAAGCCCCAGGTCTTTGAATTTTAGATTAAATTTTTTAGCCAGATATAAGTTAGTGACTGAACCTTTGTGGCAAACCACACCTTTCATAAACCATTTGTTTTGGAAAATCATTTCATTTACTCCTCCCAAGCCTTCAGTTTTTAATAATACCGGAGAAAAAATATTACTTAATGCCATGCTGGCAGTATGTGCAAATCTGGAGGCAATATTCGGAACACAATAATGAATCACCCCGTGTTTTTTGAATACCGGACTTTTATGGTTGGTTACCACCGAGGTTTCAAAACACCCCCCATGGTCAATCGCCACATCAATGATTACAGAGTTGGGCTTCATGTTGGATACCATGTCCTCTGATACCACCATGGGTGCCAGTCCTTTGTCACCTCTGAGGGCTCCAATCACCACATCGGCTTCAGCAACTGCCTGAGCCAAACTTACTGAATCGATGATAGAAGTATATACCCTTGTGCCCACAGCATATTGCAAGCGGTGAAGTCTGTAAAGTTGTCTGTCAAAAACTTTTATATTTGCTCCCAGGCCCAGGGCTGATCTAACAGCAAATTCGCCCACAGTACCAGCTCCAATGATCACGACATTGGTGGGGGGTACTCCTGTAATTCCACCCAAAATCACTCCTTTGCCATTATTTACACTACTAAGATACTCCGTCGCAATCAAAATAACTGCACTTCCGGCGATTTCGCTCATTGCTCTAATTATAGGGAATTCTCCGACTTTATCCTGGATATATTCATAGGCAATGGCCGTAATTTTCTTTTTGTTGAGATTGTCAAAATATTCTTTACTTAGAAAGGGCAGGTTTAAGGTCGAAATTAAGGTGGTATTAGGCTTTATTATGTCGAATTCTTCATTAACCAGTGGATCAATTTTTATAATAATATCATTTTCAAAGATTTCCCTATGGTTATAAACAATTTTAGCCCCGGCATTTGAATATTCTATATCAGAAAAATTAGATTTTTCACCTGCTCCTGATTCAACCGAAACTTCCAGATTGTTTTTTACCAATAAACCCACAGCATCTGGTGTTAGTGGTACCCTGTTTTCATGTTCTGAAAGCTCTTTTGGAACTCCCAAACTCAGACTTTTTTGGGTTTTCATAATTGCCATAGGTGATTCCTTGGTTTCAAGGGCACCTTGTCTCGCCAGTTCTTTAAGTGTATCGGTTGTCATTTTTCAATAATTTTTAAGGTATAATCCCTGGTGTTATTTGGGTTGTGTTCTATTTCAATACTCAGGTAAGGCACTGGAAGTAGCTGCTCGATCACTTCCGGCCATTCTATTATACAAAGTTTGCCGGAATCCAGGTATTCTTCCATTCCAAAGTCTAAGGCCTCTTCCAGGTTTTTAAGACGGTAGCAATCAAAATGAAATACTTTTTGATCATAAATATTTACATATGAAAAGGTAGGGCTTTGTACATCATCTTTTATGTCCAGCTCTTTGGTGATGGCTTTGGTTAATGTTGTTTTTCCAGTTCCAAGATTACCCTTCAAAGTCCAGATTGAAAAGTTTTCACCCATTTTAATAATAGCTTTGACAACTTCGGAAACCTTGTTTTGAGGTATTTCTTTAAACTTTTGCAAATCAATTTTTTTTACAAAAATAGCATATTCTTTGCCAATTTAAAGCTTCTAAAATTTAATAAAAACTTGTTCGGAAGAATTTTAAAAGGATATTCTAGTTATTATAAATTAGTGGGATTAAATGGTCTCATTATTGTTCGAAAGCATTAAATTAAATTTCATAATTGCTTATTTTTCAGCAAGTTTATCGAAATTCACTTTATTATTAGATATTTCATTAATTGTACAAAAGGGATATTAAATAGATATTTTTTGAGGTGAAATAAATTATTGAATTCATAAAAAAATATTTTTTGGGCTAAACTAAATTATCAGTTTTTTATTTCGGAAATTTGGGATTGCATTTTAAGCCCAGATACTGTTCATGCTCGAGAATCGGAAACCTACGATCCTTATTTTCTTTTATACCATCGGAGTTATTTATTTGCTCCGCTTATTTTATTTGCAAGTTTTAGATCCAAAATACAAATCTTTGGGTGCTAATAACTCTATAAGGAAGCAAATTAGCATTCCGCTTCGTGGGCAAGTTTATGACCGAACAGGAAAGTTGATAGTGGCCAACGAAGAAGTGTATGATATGTACGTGACTCCCAAAAAAGTCAAAAGCATGGATACGCTTAGCTTTTGCAGATTGTTTAACATCACAAAAGGCTATTTTGATAGTACACTTGCCGTTGCCAAAGATTTTTCTACAGAAAGACCTTCAGTTTTTTTAAGACAACTTACCAAAGAAGATTATGCAAGTGTGGTTGATGCTATGATCCAGTACCCTGGCTTCACTTTTGAGCAGTCTTTTTTCAGGACTTATCCCGGAAATACAATGGCCAATGCTCTTGGGTATATCGGGGAGATTCCTCAAAAAATGTTTGAAGAGCAAGAAGAAGATTATTACAGAAAAGGTGATTATATCGGACTTTCAGGTTTAGAAAAATTTTATGAAGAAGACTTGCGGGGTACCCGGGGTATAAAATTTACCTTAATGAATGCCAAAGGCGAGGAAAAAGGGAAATACGCCGAGGGAAAATACGATACCATGGCCGTAATAGGTAAAAACCTGTATACCGCCATTGATTTGGCAACCCAACAATTGGCCGACACTTTGTTTTCTCATAAAGTAGGATCTGTAGTGGCCATAGACCCAAAGACTGGTGGAATTATTGCAATGGGGTCCTATCCAACGTATGATCCTAGTTTGCTTTCCGGCAAGCAGTTTTCAAAGAATTATGCTAAACTTAGCACCAATCCAGACAGACCCTTAAATAACAGGGCTATTTCGGCTTTTTATCGTCCGGGTTCTACATTTAAGCTGGTTCAGGCGGGTATTGGTCTTCAAATGGGTGTAATAAATCCGAAAACCTCTTTTGCTAGTTCGCCATCTGCATTTATTTTTCATAGCGGACCTTACGAGGCCGCCAATTTGTATAATGCTATACAATTGTCGAGTAACCCCTATTTTTACAATGTTTTCAGGAAAATCATAGCCAATAATAAGGAGACTAATCCATTTAAACAAGCCCGTGTAGGATTAGAGATTTGGGGTGAATATGTTGGAAGATTTGGGTTCGGAACCAGACTTGGGATAGATTTGCCATCTGAGACCAAAGGGAAAGTGCCTGATGTTAAGCTTTATGATAAGGTCTATGGCAAAAACCAATGGAAATATTCCAATTTTTTCTCGGTTAGTATTGGTGAAGGAGAATTGGGAGTTAACGTTCTTAAATTGGCAAATATGGCTGCTACTATAGCCAATCGTGGTTATTGGCTTACTCCTCATATCGTTAATTCTTTGGGGCTGAATAAAGGAAACGCAAAAGGAGTACCTGTTGAAACCCATAAAACTCAAATTGAACCCCGCCATTTTGAGGAAATTTTAAAAGGTATGTTATTGGTTGTAACCAACGGAACCGGTAGATCCGCCCAGGTAGAGGGCATTGAAGTTTGCGGAAAAACAGGTACTTCTCAAAACAAAAGAGGTAAAGATCATTCGATTTTTATAGCGATAGCTCCGCGATACAATCCCAAAATTGCGATTGCTGTTGTGACAGAAAATGCGGGTTTTGGAGGTACGGCGTCGGCACCGATAGCCGGATTACTTATTGAGCAGTATTTGAAAGGAAAAATAAGCCGACCGGCTTATAAAGACCAAATTGTTAACACACATTATACCACTGTTGCTGCGGCAAACTCGTACAGACAGAAAATTTCAACTCAAAAACAAACAGCTCCTAAAAAAGATTGAACTGATGGCGAAGGATATAGATATTAAACAAGGAATCGACTGGACCACAATCTGGATATACATTGCATTGCTTTCCGTGGGTCTGGTAAACATTTATGCTGCAGTTTATGACGTAGATAGCCCTCAGGCTATTTTTTCTCTTAGTCATAATGCAGGCAGGCAAATTTTGTTTCTGTTTGTGGCTTTTGCACTGGTGATGGTGATTTTGTTTGTAGATTTTAAAATCTACGACACTTTTGCTTACATTTTTTATGGGATAATGATTTTGGTCTTAATAGTCACCATTTTTTTGGGTTCAGACATAAAAGGATCCAGATCGTGGATTAAACTGGGCAGTTTTTCACTTCAGCCCGCTGAATTTGCCAAGACCTTTACCGTTATGGCTTTGGCAAAATACCTTTCAACGCTTGGAGTAAATGTCTCCAAATTTAAATATGCATTAAGGGCTGCTCTTTTTATTTTTGTACCACCTATTATTATAATCCTGCAAAAAGAAACCGGCTCTGCTTTAACCTTTGCATCCCTGGTCATAGTATTGTATCGTGAAGGTCTTCCCGGAATATATCCGGCTTTGATGATTGCTTTTATTTTGATGTTTATTTTAGCATTGATTTTTCCTAATTGGGCAGTCGTAATGGGATTGGCTTTGGTTGGAGTTTTGTTTTGGTACTTGTTTCTAAAAAGATATGAACGAACCCGGCAAAATTTTCAAAGGATTCTGGGCTTATTTATTTTATTTTCGGGATTTGTGTTGACTGTAGATTTTATAATCAACAACGTATTGGCACCTCATCAACAAAAGCGTATAAAGGTTTTGGTAAATCCTGACATCGATCCCCGAGGTGCAGCCTGGAATGTAACCCAATCAAAAACAGCTATTGGAAGCGGTGGTTTTGTGGGTAAGGGGTATTTGAAAGGCACCATGACCAAAGGAGACTTTGTGCCTGAGCAGGACACCGACTTTATATTTTGTACCGTAGGGGAGGAGTGGGGCTTTGTTGGAAGTTTTGTATTATTAGGGCTGTATTTTATCTTATTAAACAGAATTCTGAGTCTTGCGGAAAAACAGAAATCAAAATTTGCCCGAATTTACGGATATGGTGTAGCAAGTATTATTTTCTTCCATATTCTGGTAAATATAGGCATGACTGTGGGATTAATGCCGGTCATCGGTATTCCACTGCCATTTGTTAGCTACGGAGGGTCATCTTTGTTGTCATTTACCTTACTGTTATTTATTTTCTTAAAGCTCGACGCCCACCGAAGCTACAAAGTCTAAGCGATTTTTTCAAGAAAATTATTGATAAAATCAGCACACATTTTCGGGCTTTCAAGCATACCGGCATGTGCTACATCATCAAGCAAAAGAACGTTTGGCTTTTTGGGTAATACAGATTGTGTAAGTGCATCCTGGTAAGTAACAAAAGTATCAAATACCCCAATAATCTGAAAAACCGGAATTGCCAGGCTTTGTAAGGTGTCGAAATGATTTCTCCGGCCTTTCATGGCAATAGTTGCCGCCAAAAGAGCCTCGTTTGGGATATTGCTAAATAATTTTATATTGTTGTTTATCAATTCTTTGTGAGCTGATTTATAAGCTTCACTAAACATATTGGGGTAGAAATGTCGGATAAACATTTCGGTGTCGTGTTTGATCAAAAACTGAATGGTTTTATCACGGGCATCCTTTTTTTCTTCACTGTCGGCAGCAGCAGTAGAGTGAAACATTCCCAGGCCGGTAATTTTGTCGGGGAACTGGTGACAAGCTTCGATAGCGATGTAACCACCCATGGAATGGCCGATTACCACGGCTTCTTTGATGCCATTTTTATCAAACTCTTTATGAAGCCATTCGGCATATTCCGGTATTGAAAAGCAATCTTTCTTCTTTGAAAAATCAGGGGTAAAATATTTAATTTTTGGGTTTAATAATGGTATAAAATCATCCCAAATGCTGGCGTTTTCTCCGAAACCATGTAATAAAACTACATTCATTTTTTAAAGATGCTTTTGATGCGTTTTCGTCGGTAATATTTTTTCAAACCCAAATATAGAAAAACCAACGATGCCAAACCAAAAATGAGGACAAGTTGATTTAATGAAAATAAAGCAAGTATTGCCGCAATAACTAGAAATACCAAACCGATTTTTAGGTTATCATTAAAAAGTGGATATAGTTTTTTGTGCTTTAAAGTGCTTTTTTCGGCTATTTTTTCTTTAATATTATCTTCAGAAATATAGTATCCAGTTTTTTTTGTCTTTGTAAAATCTGAGTTTTCCTGCCTTAATATTTCCTTTTCAAAATCCTCTGTTTCTACTGGATTGTGGGGCTTGAATTCGAGAGTCTCCTCAATACTAGCAGTTATTTCTGGTTGTTTAGTAGAAATTTTGGTGTCTGTTTCAGGAAAAGATTGGCTGAGCGAAGGGATTTTTTCGGAGTGATAGTTTACCGATTTTCCAGGCTGAAAAAAGACTAATTTTTTATGACAAGAAACCAAAGTCAAGGCAAACAATGCCAATATGATATTTTTAAACATATATAATAATAGAAATTGAAAACACTAATACGGTCAATCTTTAGATCTATTGTCTTTTACGATCAGGAAAAAATCATTTTCCAGTTCGAGATAGCCAAAATCATAGACAAAATTATAAACAGAGCCTTTTTGAGTTTTCCTGATGTGAGTAATATGGTTAAAGTCAAATCCTTTGTCATTCAATGTTTTACGTGTAGTTTTGCTTTTTTCTTCGGGGCAAAGTAATTCAAGAATTCTTCTGTTTTTTTTGAGCGTATTATTGATGTTTCTTACATAATTGGTGTCACCGGCATTTAGCTTATTGTTATAGGTATTGCGACACATATCAGAGCAGAATTTTTTATCAATTCTACCCAAAATAGGATTTCCGCATTCGGGGCAGTGTTTCATGAGTTTTTAAAATTTTAATATTTCTGTTCCAAGTTGTAATCTTTAATAAATTTGTAAATAGTTATTATTTATTTGTTATTTTTGACTAAAACTAAATTAAATCAATATGATACGTAGAAACAATCCAACAGTTTCAAATATAAAATTAAAAACATTATTTTACATATTTTTCATAATTTTTTCAATAATTCCAGGTTTTTCGCAAATAAAAAAAGGCAGCCCCCCAGTTTACAACATAAATGCAACTGCTGCTGTTGGTTGTACTCGACTAGCAGATATAAATAGTTTGGTTTTTTCATCTGGATTTGTTCTTCCCGCATATGTGAATTCTAGTGATTTTGTATTTCCAGTGGGTGGAAATACAGGATGTCTGGTTTCAGTGCCAAATCAATATTGGTTTTTGATAAAAGTTGATTCTACAATTAATGGAACATTAAATTTTGGTTTCACAAATAGTTCTAATTATGACATTGATGGTGCTATATACGGGCCTGTTTTTAACAATGATTTGAATTATGCTTGTTCAGCGGTAACTAATCCACCTTTAACTTGTGATTTTGGTTCAGAACCTGATGTAAGATTAACATTAACAAATGTTGTAAATAACAAATACTATATAATTGTCCTAACTAATTATTCAAATCAAAATACAAATATTAATATTAATCAACCTGTTGGTGGACAAGTGAAGTATTATATTCCAAATGATTGTGTCGTTAAAGCTGCATCAATAGAAGGAAATTATTCTATAACCGCTGGGCAATCTGCACAACTAAAAGTGAGTTATTCAGTTAACCCACCAGTAAATTTAAATATTGAAAATTTTGGCCAAATTGTAGCCACAACCAACCCTCAATTTATCTCTGTTTCTCCTTCGCAAACAAGTCAGTATAGAATTCTTACTGCAACTAGCACCCAATGTGGTTCTCTCACGCCAACTGGTTTGGCAACCGTTTTGGTTCAAAACAATTCTAACCAAAATAAATTGGTTTCCTGTTTCGAATTTGATAATAATTTTTTAGATGAAAAAGGAATAAATCAAGCTTTTAATACCTCCGTTGGATTTACAAGTGATAGATTTGGAAATCCCAACAGAGCAGCTCTTTTCACTGGTAATAATTATCTAAATGTAACTTCGAACGAATTTTTGAATGGTCAATATACTTTTTCTGCATGGGTTAAATTCAATAGTATTCCTCCAACAAACACATATACTTGCCTTTTCTCTGTTGGAAATGATGGTGGAGATCAATCATTTGGAGTGATGAATAATTACGGGGCACATTTTACAGGAGACAGGCCAAAGTGGGTTTTGCCAAACTATATTGGTTATGGGCAAGGAGGGGGTTATCCTATGGCAAATGATACTTTAACTGTTGATGATTGGAATTTAATTACAATGACCAGGGGTTCTGATTCATTGAAAATTTATATAAATGGGATAAGAAAGGCATCTGTATCAGCCAATGGCTCATCTCCCTATTATGCCGGAAACATTGCGAAGATTGGGTCACGGTATTTTGGTGGTCAGGGTTTTAATGGGGCAATGGATGAATTAAAAATCTTTTCTGGAGCATTGTCAGAAGCAGAAGTTAGGGTTTTATTTCTAAAACAAAGTTGTAATTATGAATATTTGAATTTTAGAGAAAGATCAAGAATTTTTTGTCTGCCATTTGAAAATGGGTTTCAGGAAATGATTAATAACATTCCGATAATACAGTCTAACATTAATTTAACACCTGATCGAAATAACAACTTGAATTCTGCAGTGCAGTTCAATGAAAATTCATCATTTGAGTTGTCAAGTCCTATATTATTTTCTCAAACTTATTCAACTTCCCTGTGGTTTTATCCTACTTCTGCGGCACCATTACAAACTTTATTTTCAATGGGTACATCTCCTTACGACCATAATGTGAAATTAGAAAACTCAGTTAGAACGGGAAATTTATTTAAATTGGTGTTTTCATCTACTATTAATAATTCTGGAATTAAAAGTGTTTTGATTTCGAATGAAGTATCTTTGAATTCATGGCATCATGTATTGGTAATTCGAGAGCAACAAAGAATAATTTTTTATTTGGATGGAGTAAAGGTTGCTGAAGGGAGCTTCTCCAATTCTATTTCTAACTATTTTGGGCAATCTCCCAGATTCTATATAGGGAGTAATTTTGGTACAGAAAAATTCATTGGAAAAATTGATGACTTTAAAGCATTTAGTGGCCCATTGTTTGACAGTGAAGCCAAATCAGTTTATGCATCATTGCCAAATAATTGTTCCTTTATCGAATGCCCTCCTTTTAGAAAGGTTCAGGGTATTAATAATAGTTTAAATACATCTCAATCATCGCTTGAAACTGAAGTTCTTAATCATAATATTGTTGGAAATAATGCCAATTTTCTATCTGAGAGATCAGTAATATTAAAACCAGGAGCACAACTGAACAATACAACAAGAATTGAAATTAGAGCCTGTGATAATAATTTTTAATAAAACCAATACAATTCAATCTATTTGTACGGATTCTCTAGACCTAGTTTTGATTTTATGCAAATCAGGAAAAACAAAATTTATAGCTTGAAAGTCCTTAATTTGGGAAAAATAAATAAAAACAAAAAGGTATTAATAATTAATATAGCGACAGACTTTATTACTAATGAAGTAAAATGATTATTAGAAATTACAATTTCCCTTCCCCAAAACCAGCCAATTAGCAAAAGTGACAAAGCAAAAACTCCAACTAAAAACTGCTTGTAACTAAATGGATGTATTCCAAATTTTAGGTAAACTACAAGCGTTCTTGTGATATTATAATAAAGCATGGAAACCAAAACAGCTAAACCGGCACCATTTAAACCATAGTTCGGGATAAGTAAATTGTTGAGAATCAGTAATAATCCTACAAATGTAATCACTAAAATCGTATCAATTTTGTAGTATTTAGAGTTAGACAAAATCAAGCCATTTATACCATTACTCAAATCAATCAATTTGGCAAAACCAATTAATAGTAAGGCCGTTTTTCCAACTTCATACTGTGGTTTGATAAAATGAAATAAATGGTCGATACTAAAATAAACACCAGTAATTACCAGACAGCCGAATGCAAATTGTGTCAGTGCAGACTTTTTGTATATACTTTCAAGTTTTGGAATGTCATTTGTGTTGATTGAATCAATTACGATTGCTGCAGAGGCTTTTACGACTGCATTGTAAGACATCCCCATTACACTTCCAAAAAGGGATACTGTACCATAAATACCTGTCATTGAAAGTCCAAGATATCTGTAAATCAAAATCTTATCAAGGTGAGCAATAATTAAGGTAGAGATACCAGTAAGTGTGCTAATCATTGAAAATATATAGAATTCCCGTTTTTTGTTCCAATTTTTAAAAAATGAATCACTTTGGAAATTACCTCCAGGTACTTTAAATACCTGAAAAACGATGAGTAAGGTGGGAATTGACAAGCCAATTGCCCAGTATATAGTAAAATTATTAAAATCTGTAATTTGGAAAATAATCAAAAATAAACTCAGAAATATCAAAAATCTTTGTAGAAACTGGCTAAGAAATGTACCCCAAACAGTCTGATAGTTAGATTTCAGGAAATTATCGAATAGATTAAAAAGAACTGTAGCCAGGGAAATTGGGTAAATAAGCCAATAGTAATTTTCGAAAAGATCAGATTTTTCTCCGGCATTTTTAACCAGGGTGCTTTTAAGTAAAAATAGTGCTAAATAGCTAATAACCAGCCCTAATGCTGTAAATTTCAAGCCAAGATTTAAATAGCCTTTATGAGATTTTTCGGGGTCCCGAAAAAAAGTAAAAAAACGGTTTCCGGCATTATTAAAACCTAAACTTGCGATTTGAGCAATAATAAACATATAACTCATTAATAGCTGCAAAACCCCGTTTTGCTCAGTGCTTAGGTAGTTTGGAACAAAATAAGCCTGAGTTACTGTGCCTATGAGTACTCCTAAATAGGAAAATAAAGTATTCAGGATAGTCTGTTTCCTTATAACACTCATTATTCAGGTTTTAAGATATTATTGGAAATAAGGTATTCGCAATATTGCCATTGGGCAGGTGTGTCAAGATCCACTTTATAGACCTCTTCCATCACATATTTTTTTATGGTTTTAAAATCTCTGAAAGAATCTGCTTTTTTTAAGGCTTCTATTTTGAAAATATAAATAGAACCGTTAAAGGCATAGACGGCTGGACAGTCCTGACGACGGGTATAATTTCCTTCGCCTTTTGAAATTTTCAAGAATCCAGACTCATTCTCTTCATATACATTATAGTATGGATTTTGAGTTTCTTCTGTCACGCTTACTACAACATCCGCTTCTTCTGATGCTTCCAGAAAAGCCTCTTCAAAATGTTTTTTAGCCCTAAAAGGAGAAGTAGGTTGGAGAAGCACAAGATTCTCGAAATATTTGTTTTGATTTTCGAAAGATTCAATGGCATGTTTCAAAACATCAAATGTTGAGCTTTGGTCGCCTGCCAGATGTGCTGGCCGTAAAAATGGCACTTTAAGACCAGATTTACCAACAATATCGATTATATCTAAAGAGTCTGTACTTAGACAGATTTGCTCATCAGAAACAAAATTTCGGGCATACTCAATTGAATAATGAATCAGAGGCTTACCATTGAGTGGTTTTATGTTCTTTCCGGGAATTCCCTTAGAGCCACCTCGGGCGGGGATTACAAACAGACAGTCGGAATATTTGCTCATAAATTAATATATCTTATGTCTTCCTGAGCTTTAAAATAATCTTCGATTCGGCCTATATCCAACCAATAACCGTGAATAGGTTCTGAAATAACCTTGAAACCATCAGAAAGAAGACCATTTAGGAAATCAGTGGCGTCGTGTTTCTCATTCTTGGGGATTCTATTGAGTAAATCTGCTTTAATCAAATATATACCTGCATTGGAATAATAGGTGTATTTGGGCTTTTCTTTAAAAGTACTTATGTTTTTCCCTTCCGAAAACTCAAGCACGGCATATGGAACGTTTATATCGAATGGGGTCGACGCAATTGCCATAGCTGCATTTTCTTCCTTGAATACCCTGAAAAAATCCTCATAATCGATGTTGGTCAATAAATCAGAATTCAGCAGAATAACATTTTCATTTTTGAGATTCTCAATTTTGCTTAATGCCCCAATGGTTCCTAATGGTTCATCTTCAAATATATAATAGATATTACAACCTTTGTCTCTACCATCACCGAAATATTCTACCAATTGCTCTGCCAAATATCTTACAGAGATATAAATATCGTTAATTCCAAATTTAATTAGCCGGTCAATATTATGTTCAATAATAGGTTTGTCACCAACTTTTAATAAAGGTTTTGGCGTATTCTGTGTCAAAGGTAAAAGCCGCTCACCTTTTCCCCCGGCCATGATAACAGCACTTAAGGGGAGGCTGGCATTCTGGTTTTCAAGGTCAAGTATTCTAACAAAATTGCCCTCGAAGTTTAATTCAGGAACAAATCTGATATTTAGCTTTTTAAGTTGAATAATTTCAGATTTCCCCCAATTGTTTTCAGTAAAATAACGGAAGTTTTTGTTTAGAAATTTTTCAATAGAATCGTCAATTTGAAGGCCGGCTAGTAGCCCCCTCCTGATATCACCGTCTGTAAGAGAGCCAATTATTCTTTGATTTTCCAGTACGAAAAGAACCGGTGCCACTATTCCATGGCTCTCATTGAGCAATTTGAGAGCATCTCTGCCTGTTTTGTGATTGTCGGTTACCAAGCGGTTCATTTTATATCGTAAAACTTTTTAGAGATTTCCTCAATTTTATGGTTTTTAATGATTTTAAATATTTTTGAGGCGGTATTTCCTTCTCCATAAATATTCTTAATACTTTTTATTTTTTCCTTGAAAGTTTCGGAGATGGCTAAATTTAAAGCATGAATGATTGCCTCTTTTATTGTATCACAATGAATCACACTTTCTGCTGCTTCTCTGCCAGATTGTCTTTTCCCGATATTCACGGTAGGTACTCCGAGACTTGGAATTTCTACTATTCCACTAGAAGAATTTCCTACTACAGCGAGAGCATTTTTAGCCGCTGACAAATATCTTAATTGCCCTAAACTAGTGTAATATTTAATTCTGGATGGTTCAGAAGCCGAATAATTTTTGATAAGTTCAATGATTTTTCTGCCATCCGAATCAGAATTTGGTAATGTGAATAATACTTTTACTTCCGGAAATTCATTTAAAGCGTCAAATAGATGACTCATCTGGTTTTCGATAGATTCTGATTCAAGCGTTACAGGATGAAATGTTACCAGAAAATAACTATTCAGATCCTCCCAATCAATTGATCTTCTAAGTTCATTGATGTCAAGTAAGTTTAGGTTTTTGATATTGTCAATCCCTAAAGCCCCAACATTGAAAACTGTGTTAGGTTGTTCACCTAGTTGGATAACTCTTTTTCTGTAAGACTCCAAAGCAGTAAAATGCAATGATGACATCTTCGAAATTGAATGTCTTAAAGCGTCGTCTATTGCACCTTCTGTAACATCTCCACCTGAAATGTGTACAACCGGAATCTGCATCATAAATGCGGCAGTGGCGGCAGCAAAGGTTTCATAACGGTCGCCCAATACTATCACGATTTCCGGGGACAATCTTGTAAAAACATCAGGAAAACTTAACAAAGCAAGACCTGTAGATTTGACCATTCCTGTCTTGGTATCACTTGATAACAGTATTTCTACTTTTTCATTGATGAGAAAGCCTTCTTTTTCAATTTCTTTGTAGGTGAGCCCAAATTCAGGGGACAGATGCATTCCGGTGGCCACAATCTGCAGCTCAAAAGTATTATCTTTTTGAAACAGACGCATAAGTGGACTCAACAGACCAAATTCTGCCCGGGTGCCGGTTATGAAACAAATTTTTCTCAAATTTCTATAAGTTCGTCCTCTATAAAATCTCTTATAGCTACTTTGCCAATAATATCGTGCCATTTCATAGGAGAAATCCCATTTCCAGGTCTTTTTACGATAAGATTTTCTTCCGAAAATACTTCTCCTTTCCTGATATCTTTAGCAGCAAGGATGCTTTTTCTGGCGATTACCATATTTTTTCTTTCCGAATCACTTACTTTTTTTAAGCCATCGCCCATTGCAAGTTCAATATTTCGGATTGAATCGACCATCAGTTTCAATTCTTCCGGTTCCAAAGATGCTTTATGGTCAGGACCATCCATAGTATTGTCTAGAGTAAAGTGCTTTTCTATGACGGTGGCACCAAGAGCAACTGCAGCAATAGGTACTTCGATTCCTTTGGTATGATCGGAGTATCCGATTTTTACCCCAAGTTTGTCTCTTAGGTCGTTCATTGCCAGAAGATTAACATCTTTCATTGGCGTAGGATACTCAGTATTGCAGTGCAAAACAGTAATTTTGTCTTTAGGAGTACCTGCTTTCTTTATTACCTCAATGGCTTCAAAGATTTCTTCTACAACTGACATTCCTGTTGACAAAATTACCTCTTTTCCAAGTTTTCCGATTTTCTCAAGATATGGTAAATTGGTGATTTCTCCAGATGGTATTTTGAAAATCCTTTGGTTTAAATCTATCAAAACATCAATCGATTTCATATCGAATGGTGTTGACAGAAACTCAATTCCCACTTTCTCGCAATAATCCTGAAGCTTTTTGTAGGCATCTAACGGCAAGTGTATTTTCCTTGCCATTTCCAATTGGGATTCTTTCTTTCCAGTGTTTTCTATTTGATAGTCAGCCATTTCGGTAAATTTTGACATGACTAGCTCTGGCACTGCAGTCTGGAATTTTACAATATCAGCTCCAGCTTTTTTGGCCTCATCAATCAACTTAATGGCAAGGTCAAAATCACCATTATGGTTAACTCCTGCTTCAGCTATTATTAATACTTTACTCATTTCTTTTTTGCTTTTTCCTGTACTTGCTGATAGGTGGTTTCCCAATCAGTAAATTTATTGGCACGGTCATCAATCCACATATCACCGATAGGTTTTCCCATCATCAATTGGTGATACTTAACACCATGGTTTTGTAGCCAATGTGTGGTCATTTCAAACTCCATCCAGGTTCTGGCGGTATAAATTAATATGGTATGCCCTTCTTCATAAAGCTTGTTAATTTTTTCGACTGCTCCAGGCAAAGGGCTTGCCATAGACCTGCTGTAAGTTTTCTCTTCGGTACAAATAGTACCATCCATATCTATGATTAACTGCATATTTATTTAAATATCAAAGAAAAATTCACGGTTAGCTCTAACCATCAACTTATTTACTTTAAAGTCTTTTACCACTTCAATGTCTAAATTTAAGAAATCTTTCAACACAAATAAAGGAATATTTGCTCCTGCTTCTATAGAGGCAATTACTCCACCACCAAATCGGGGATTAATTTCCATAACATATATTCCTTTTTCATCTTCAAGAAATTGAATCGTAATTGGTCCAGAAAATCCAGCTTTTTTCAATATTTCATTTGAAATTCTGATTATTTCAGGATGATTGATGGTTTTGCTTTTGGTGACTTCGCCTCCGGTGGTCTCAAGCCTGATTCGTGGAATTACACTTTTAATTTCTCCGCCTTTTCCTACATAGCAATCAACAGTGTACTCATTTCCAAAAATTTTTTTCTGAATTAAATAGGAATTGGAATCAAAATTTTTCTGAAAATCTATAAAGTCTGAATTTGAATCAATGAAAATCAGCCCTTGCGAGGCGGAACCTTTTGTTGGCTTGGCAATTAAAGGGAATTGGCCGGGTTCGAAACCGGGAACCGGGAAATGATTTTCGATAAACCAATTGTTAGCCAGTATTTTATCAAAAAAAATATTACAGGTTTCTGGTGATGAAACCGGAATAAAAGTTTTCGAATTTTCAGGTGAGAACTTAGAAAGTACCGTTGTAGCGGGATCCACAAAGGGTAAAATGATGTCAATCTGGAATTCAGCAATGGTGCTATTTAAATGTGAAAATAGTTCCGGGTCATTCCACTTTTTGCCAATAATAATTTTTCCAATTGCAGCCAGAGGCACATAAGGATCTAGCTCATAACCCAAAATACCTACTTCATGGCCTAGCATATTCCCGGCTTCAATAAACTTTTCCGCCAAAGAAACCCTTTTGGCACCTCCGAGAAAAAGTATATTAATTTTTGCCATAAAATTCAAAGATTTTTAAGATTACCTGTTCCTGATCTTCCGGCGAAAGGCTCGTTGAACATGGAATGCTAACGCAAGAGTCGTATATTAAGTGACTAAAATCTTTTTCAGATACATAAAAACTGTCTTTAAACATCGGTAATGAATTCATCGGAACCCAAAAAGGTCGTGCCTCAATTTGGTTTTCTTTTAAATATCCAATCAAACCATTTTTATCGTTTACTCTTATAGTGTAAAGCCAGTTATTGGGTTTACTACCAAATAGTTGTTTTTGGAAAATAATATTATTATCATCCTTGAAAGCCTCCAGATATCTTTCTGATATTCTTTTTTTAACTTTTAAAAATTCCGGAAGTTGCTCCATTTGAGCAACTCCAATGGCTGCCAATATATTTACGAGCCGGTAGTTGTATCCGGTTTCATCATGAAAATATTCAGAAACAGAAGCTTTAGCTTGTGTGGTTAGATGTTTAGCTTTTTTGGCGAGATCCTCGTCGTTGGTCATTATAATTCCACCGCCTCCAGTGGTCAAAATTTTGTTCCCGTTGAAACTCAAAGTGCCAAATTGCCCGAATGTCCCGGCGTGTTTTTCATCTAAAAATGAACCCAGTGCCTCGGTAGAATCTTCCACAACTTTCAGATGAAATTCTTCAGCTATTTTTAAAACCTCCTTTATATCAACTAAATGCCCAAGAATATGTACCGGCATTATGGCTCTAATTACTTCACCGGTTTCAATAATAACACATTCATTATTAATGATTTCTGTGTTTTTTTGAAGGTATTTTTTAAGAAGTTTTAAATCCATTTGCCAAGTATCTTCTTCTATATCAATCAGTAAAGGCTTAGCCCCGCAATAGCTGATCGAATTTGCCGAAGCCACAAAAGTGATATTTGGACAAATGACCCAGTCGCCGGCTTGTACTCCTGATAACTGCAATGCAATATGAAGTGCTGAGGTGCCGTTTGAGGTTGCAATAGCAAATTTTGCTCCTGTGTAATCTTTGATTATATCTTCAAATTTGTTAACATAGCTACCCACCGATGATACCCAACCAGTATCAAGGCACTCTTTAACATATTGCCATTCATTGCCTGAAATATTGGGAACTGATAGTGGAATCATACGTTGTAAATGTCTGATTTATAGTTTCTAAGATTCTCTTCTTTTGAAAACCAATCAATGGTTTGACTGAGTCCTTCTTTGAGACTTATTCCCGGTTTCCAACCGGTGAGTTCGTGTAGCTTGGCGTTGCTTCCTAGTAATCTTTCCACTTCACTATTTTTTGGACGCTGCCGGCTGTCGTCGCTCACAATTTTTGCATCTGGATTAATGAGACTTATCAACATTTCGGCCAATTCCAAAACAGAGATTTCATTTTGGGTGGCTATGTTTACTTCCTGTCCAATAGTTTTTCCAGAGGAGGCGATTTCCGTAAAACCGCGAACGGTGTCTTTCACGAAAACCAAATCACGCGTTGGGTGCAAAGCCCCTAGTTTTATTTCTTTACTTCCATGAAGCAGCTGAGTAATAATGGTTGGAATGACGGCCCTTGCCGACTGTCTTGGACCATATGTATTGAAAGGTCTCACTATGGTTACAGGAAGATTGAAACTTCTGAAAAACGAATCAGCAATGGCATCGGCTCCAATTTTCGTGGCAGAATAAGGTGATTGCCCTTGTCTGGGGTGTTTTTCATCAATGGGCACACTGATAGCAGTTCCGTAAACTTCTGAAGTTGAGGTAACCAAAAGCCTTTCAATATTTAACTCCCGACAGGCCATAAGAACATTTAGTGTGCCCGTTACATTAGTTGAAACATAACTTTCCGGCGAATAGTAACTGTAAGGAATCGCAATCAAAGCTGCAAGATGAAAAACCACATCAACACCCTCAACAGCTTTTTTTACACCAAATGGGTCGCGAATATCTCCTGCAAATATTTCGATTTTATCTTTTAAATCTTTTGGAAAACTATCAATCCAGCCCCAGGAATTGAACGAATTATAATATACAAAAGCTTTTACATCAGCCCCTCGCTCTACCAGATGTTCGACCAAATGGCTACCAATAAATCCATCAGCTCCTGTGACTAAAACTTTTTTATTTTTCCAAATCATTTTCAGGACAATTTAATTTTCTCAAAAACATCAATAAAACTCCTTTTACTGGCGTTAATTATTTTTACATTTCTAAAATCGGCATATCTTCCCAAAACTTCATAACCTTTAAATGCCTTGTGGAGAGATAGAAATTGTTTTGCCAGATAAGATTCATTTTTATTGCCAATTTTATTTATTTCATAGGATTTATTCCCATAAAAATGGGCATCATCTGCAATGATTTCATTATCAGCGTTTAATTTAATGTTTTCATGCCAGGTGTGATCTGCTCCCAGCAAAAATATGTTATTATAAGTCATATTTACACATCTGAAAATTGAGGCAACCAAAACATTTTGACTTTGAGGCATACCCCAATCATTTTTGTAAATCCAAAATCTCAGGAAATCAAATCCCGAAAAGATAACATAGTTGAAATAGATGGGTTTAAGATTTATATTTTTTTCAATGTTTTTTATAAAATGCTCCGATTTTTTAAACCTTAGCGGAATATGGAGATTTACTGGCCAATTGGTGTCATTTACAATATGCATCAATGCAGTGTTGGCTCGGTCATGATTTTTATCAGTAAATGCCTCGTCCAGTAATATATAATTATTGGGTTTGATTTCCCGGTAAAAATGAGTTGATGAAAATAAATTTACACAAAAAACATCTTTATTTTTTAGGAAATTAAGATGATGCTCCAAAGAATAATTCAAAGAAGGGCCATTACCGAGAATGACTGCATCAGAATTTGTTTTTTCGGCAATTACAGTTCTAAATTTTGATAGCAAAACTACCTTGAAAACAGAGCCAATACTTTCGAAAAAATTAGATATGAATAAAGATATTTTGATTTTTTTATCTGTCAATTCTGAAATGTATTAAATAATTTTGGGCTTAAAATTACCCATAAATACTCAATTTCGGAAGTTTTATGATTTTTTTAGAAATAAATTCAAAATCCGGATTATACTTCAAAATTTTACTTTGAAAATTTGAATAATTACAAAGCTATTCAAATTCTTTTGATGATAAAAAAAATTATCCGATTTATCTTTCAAGCTTTTTTCGATAGTCATAATTTCTCCAAACTATTTTATATATTTTTGCATAGTAATGTTGGTTAATTTTAAATTGAAAAAATAACTTACTAGAATCTAAAATATCATAATTATATAAATGGTTAAATATAAGCATAATACGAAAACACATAATACCCGAGCCGCCGAAAATTTGATTCCAATGTTATTTTCGATTCTCGGTAAAAAACCCGAGTCAGTAGTAGATGTAGGCTGTGGATTAGGAACATGGTTGAAAGTATTTAAAGACCTAGGTGTCGAAAAAATCTGTGGTTATGAAGGCAACCATCTTAACCGAAATTTACTTGCTGTACCTGAAGATGTAGTTGTAATTCAGGATCTGGAAAAATCTATTCAAACCAAAGAAAAATTTGATCTGGCCATTTCACTTGAAGTAGCTGAACATATTAGCATTGATTCTGCCGATATTTTTGTGAAATCATTGGTTGATTTAAGTGATGTCGTTCTGTTTTCTGCCGCTATTGTTGGCCAGGGCGGACAAAATCATATCAATGAACAAGAACCCAATTATTGGAGAAAGAAGTTTGAACTACATGGATACGATTGTTTCGATATTTTAAGAGAAAAAATTTGGGACAATCCCTTAATTGATCATTGGTATAGTCAAAATATTATTTTATACGCAAAAAAAGGAATTTTACCTTTCACCCCGACCACAAATGCTCCCATGTATGTACATCCGGTGCTCTATAACCAGGTATTGAAACAAAGAAACTGGCTGGCAAAAATCAGTGGCTACTCCATTTGGGAGAAAATCAAAAAAGCCTACCGAAAAGAGCCTTAAGGCAATTTAATATGAACGAAATTAATGAGGTTTCTGTATTAATGCCTGCTTACAATGCAGCTAAATATATTTCAAATTCTATTGACAGTGTTTTAAATCAAACCTTTCAAAACTTTGAATTGCTGATATATAATGATGGCTCAAATGATTCAACGCTTTCAATCCTAGAGAATTATGCTAAATCCGATTCCAGGATAAGGATAATCCATTCAAAAATCAATCAGGGATTAACTGCCGGAAGAAATATCTTATACCGGGCTGCAAAAAATAATCTCATCGTGTGGTTAGATTCTGATGATATAGCTTACCCCAAAAGAATTGAAAAGCAAATTGCGTTTTTAAAAAATCATCCTGAATATGCTGGAGTGAGTTGCTGGGCACGGGTTATTAATGGAGAAAATAACCCAACCGGGCAGTTTTTTAAAAATTATATAAATAATAAACATTTGAAGGCTGTTTCTTTATTTGTAAACTACTTTGTGGTTTCCGGTATGACCATGATTAAAACTGCAATTCCTGACTCTGGTTTCAATCCCGTTTTTTCTCCGGCGGAAGACTATGACATGTTTGTCAGAATTTTGCAAAATCACAAATTAGGAATTCTTCCAGAAGTTTTGATAGATTACAGAGTGCATAGTAATAATCTTACTGCAATTCAGTCAGACAAAATGCTATCAGCGGTTTTGGGAATTCAAAAATATCAATTGGAGAAACTCGGGATATTAATCACTCCTGAACAAGCCAAACTACATTATGATATTTCATTTAATAACAGTGTATCCTTAAAAATGGCTGAAGAATGGTTAACTCGTATAAAATTAGTCAATACTACCGTCAAAGCATATAACCAACAATCTCTTGACAGTATTTTATCTCACAGATGGGTGAAAGTTTTTGAAAAAAATGGTCATATTACTGATATTTACAAATGTGTAACTTCAGCTCTTTTCAAATTCAATGCTCATACTTTAATTTTAATTTTGAAAAAATTATTAAACCCTTGAAAATATTACTTTTAAATACTGATGACTTTACCGGTGGTGCAGCAATTGCTTGTAGGAGGCTATTAAAGGCTTTAAATCAATGGACTGATACCGATGCCCATATGTTGGTTCAGCAAAGTAAGTCAGGCCAGGAAGGTGTAATTCAGCTTAATAATTCATGGTTTTCTAAGAAAATTGCCTTTTTAAATTTTGTATTAGAAAGGTTGTATTTTTTATATTTTGAAAAAAGCAAAATTGTGAGATTTGCTTTTAATCCTGCAAAATTTGGGATAGATATTTCTAAAAATAAACATATTGCAGATGCTGATATAATTCACCTTCATTGGACAAATTTTGGTTTTTTGTCCATTGACTCCATTCAGAAATTGGTAAATACCGGAAAACCCATCGTATGGACATTGCATGATATGTGGGCTTTTACGGGCGGTTGTCACCACTCCGGACTATGTGAAAATTATCAGCAAAGCTGCGGTAATTGCAATCAATTTTTGAAAAACCCAAAATCAAATGACCTTTCTAATGAGATTTGGAAGGAAAAGGCAAAAGTTTTTTCTGAAGCCAACATCACAGTAGTAACTTGTAGCCAATGGTTAGGAAACAGGGCAGCTATTAGCTCACTTTTAAAAAATAAAAAGGTCATTGCCATTCCCAATCCAATTGATACTCATATTTTTAAGCCAATACACTTTTCAGTAGCACTTAATGAATTTGGACTTGATCCTAAGAAAAAATATATTCTTTTTGCCGCCATGCGAATTCAGGCAGCGGGTAAAGGATTTAGTTATTTTTTGGAAGCATTAAATCATTTAAAGTCAAAGGTTAATAAGGAAACTGAAATTGAAATTTTACTTTTTGGACAGGCAAATACCACAGATTTTGATCAGCTCCCTTTTAAAGTACACAATTTGGCAACAATCTCTAATCAGGAAACTATTGTAAAAGCCTACAATGCGGCTACAGTTTTTGTGATTCCCTCATTGGAGGAAAATTTGCCCAATACAATAATGGAATCCCTGGCATGTGGTACACCAGCGGTGGGATTTGAAGTAGGAGGAATACCTGAAATGATTGACCATAAATCTAATGGCTATTTAGCTAAGTATAAGTCTTCAGAAGATCTCGCTAGAGGGATTTACTGGGTACTTTTTGAAGCAAACCAGCAATTAATTACCGAAAATGCTGTAAATAAAGTATTAAGCTCCTACAGTGAAAAAGTAGTAGCCCAACGCTATAGAGAGGTTTACCAAAGCTTAATTTAAGAGTCCTCGGATTTCCGAAAACTCTTAATAATGGCAGCAACAAAAAGCAATATAAGGGCTATTGAAGCTCCGAAATCAATATACTTCCCTTTTTCTACACTTACGGGTTTAAATTCAAATACGATTTCATGTTTTCCGGCTGGGATTTCCATTCCACGCAAAACATAGTTTATATTTTGGTGGTTGGCGGGCTTTCCATCTATAGTAGAAATCCAATCGATGTTTCCACGGTAATAGACCTCCGAAAATACTGCAAACTGAGGAGTTGTGGCATTCGATTCATACACCAATTTATTTGGTGCATATGATTTCAAAACAATGCTATTGGCAGTGGAGGTAGTATATGTTTTTCCAGATAAATTTTGACTTTTTTCCACCAAAGCTTTAGTTTTAGGCTGGAAGGTTCCCAAAGATGCCATCACTTCATCGGCACTATTGAGCACCTGAAGGGTATCAACAAACCAGGCATTTCCCAGAGCATCAGGATTACGCTGAACCATTGGAGCGTTGTTTTGACCCGGGGCTACAAAATATCGGGTATTAAGCATGTTTAAGACCTTGAAATTTAACTTCCCGTCCTTTACCATTTGTAGTTCATATAGCTCCTGAATTTTTTTAAGTTTGGCACCATGATACCCACCGATTGACTTATGGAAGTAAGAGTCACGGGCATCAGACCAAAACGAAGTCGTAAGATTGATAACCCGGTAATTGGGGTCAGTATCTTTTAGAATCTCCAGGTCAGCTGGTGTAGGTTCCAAGACCGCCGATGCTTGTGATTTTGAAACAAAATCCTGGTTATTAAAATATCTTTTTCCAACACTAAATAGATCAAAAACTATTAATAAAGCGGCAACAAGCCCAAAAACCTGAGTTTTTATTTTATTTTTAGAATAAAAGAATATTAGTCCTGCAAGTAAAGCCATCAGAACTATACCTCTTAAAATATCAGAGGTCACCATTCCGGATCGGTCAGATTGGAGAGCTGCCATAACTCGACCTGCAAAGTCGGCCCCAAGTGACTGACTTAAAGATTGCTTGAAATTTTCATCATTGGCACCTGAAAAATTTAAGGAAAAATAACCTATAAGAATTAAGCCTAAAATTATACCCATGGAATACATCAAAGGCTTTTTTAAAACACTAAAATCAACCTTTTCCGTAATCAACTTATTTAAAGTATTAGCTGCACCCAAAACCAAAATGAAATGAATTATCACCAAAGTTTGAGTTACTGCTCTAAATTTATTATAACCAGGCAGATATTTGAAAATCAGGTCATTAAATGTCGCAAAATGATAACCCCAGGCCAATATGATAAAGAATAAAAGAAGACCCAATCCAACCCATTTTAGGTTATTTTTTGAAATAAACAATCCAAGAAGGAATAATAAAACAATCAGTATGCCCGAATAAGCCGGGCCAGAGGTACCGGATTGTTCGCCAAAATATAAAGGCAATTGCTGAACAAACTGTTCCGCCATATTTGCGTCAACGCCACCAGCTGTAAGTGTTTGATAGGTTTCGCTGGTTTTAGGAAGTGAGCCCACTGAGCCACCACCCATCATATTTGGTACTATTAATGTTAGTGTTTCGTCAATTCCATAGCTCCAACCAAAAGCATAGTCTTTGTCCAGACCCGATTTCCCGGCGGTAGTTTTAGCCAATTCTGATGTGCCGCGGGTAGATTCTTTTGAGTAGGTTAAATTATTCCAGAGTCTTTCAGCATTGGTTCCTACACCCAAAATGGCACTTCCAAATAGACATAGAGTTACTACTATGGCGTGTTTTAGGTCACCTTTCCTAAGTATTTTCACGCCTTCATATATGCTGTAAACTACTAAAAGCAATAAGAAATAATAAGTAATCTGAAGGTGATTGGCATATAATTCCATCGCCAGGAAAAATGCAGTCATGAAAGATCCCAGCAGGTATTTTCCTCTGAAAACCAATACAAATCCTGCTACCAATGCAGGTGCATAGGCAAGGGCGATGATTTTTGAGATATGCCCAGCCTCGGTGTAAAGTAGATTGTATGTGCCTAGTCCATAAGCGATTGATGCTAATACTGCCACCCAAATGTTTCTTTTTAGGGTAATCATTAAAATAAAGAACCCGGCCATTAATAGAAAAATCACATTAACAGGCGTAGGCAATAGCTGATTTATAAAAGCACCGAAATGCCCGGTAAAATTATAAGGATACCCACCAGATACAAGGAAACCCGGCATACCGCCAAATGCACTGTTGGTCCACCAGGCCCATTCTCCGGTTTTTTCATGATAGTCAACCAATTCTTTAGCCATGCCTGTTGCCATGTTGTTATCATGCATTGAGAGTGTTTTTCCACTTAATACAGGGCTAAAATAGAGAAAGGTTATGACAAGGAGAACTAAAAGGCCTATCAGGTAAGGCATGAGGTTTTTGAATTGGAAAGTGCTTTTCATTAAAATATTTTTATTTCTTCTGATTATTCTAAAAATATGCCAAAGATAAGAAATCTAAGATAGATTGCTGTTGAAATTGTTGGATTGTTGAAATTCATGTCAATTTTTGTTTGGTTTTTAGGTAATTTTGCTTAAATAAATGAAAAAATGGCACTCGTTTCAATCATAACTATAACCTATAACGCCGAAAAGTTTCTTGAGAGGACGATTTTGAGCATAAAAAATCAATCAAGTGAAGATTATGAGTATCTTTTGATTGATGGAGGCTCTAAAGATGGCACATTAGAAATTGCTAAAAAGTTTGAAGATGTCTTTGATTTGATAATATCTGAAAAAGATAATGGGCTATATGATGCCATGAACAAAGGTCTGAAACTGGCGAAAGGAAAATACGTTTGGTTTATGAATGCAGGCGATGAAATTGCTGAAAATGATGCTATTGAAAAAATAAGTAAATTAAATGAAGCTGATATTTTTTATTCCGACACCCTAATGATTGACGATAAGGGAGCGGCATTAGGACTAAGGTCACAAATCACCCCCCATAAGATTCCTGAAAATTTAACATGGAAAGGATATAAAACAGGTATGCTGGTCTGTCACCAATCTTTCATTGTTAAAAGAGAAATTGCCCCGTTTTACATTGGAAACAATCTGAGTGCTGATATTGATTGGGAAATAAAATGCTTGAAAAAAGCTCAAAAAATCACTGCTTATCCCGGGATTTTGGCAAAATACCTTGAAGGTGGAACTTCCCATAAACAAATTTTCAAATCCTGGAAGGATAGGTTTTGGGTATTAAATGCTCATTTTGGTTTTTTTCAAAACCTAATAAACCATTTCAAAATAGTAATCAGAGCCAACTGGAGAAATACTTTCAGGGTTTTAAAGTATATCAAAGACTGATTTAACCTGAATTTTCCTTGAGGTAGTGTATCCTTCGCCGTGGGTCGTTCCAATTTTATGCCCCATTTCTCTTGAACGGGCCTCAATGAAATCCAGGAAATCGAAAGAAGAGATGTAACTAACCGGTTCAGGGCTATTTGGGTCAAAAAACTGACTTTTGAATGCTTTTATAGACTCTAATTTCTGATCCCAGAATTTAGTCACGTCAATTACAAAATCCGGTTCAATGTACCTGTCCTGAATATAATGGAAGACATTTTTAGGCCTCCACGCAACCTGAGAGTGATTATGCTCATCAAAGGTTTCAATTCTCCTTAATCCACTATAAAAACATGCATCATAAGCTAAAGCGGCAGCCCTTCCATGGTCCGGGTGGCGATCCTCAATGGCATTGGCGATAACTATTTCTGGCTGATATTTTCTTATGATTTTAATAATCTGTAACTGGTGTTCCTCATCATTTTTGAAGAAACCATCTCTTAAACCAAGGTTCTCTCTGACTGATAAACCCAATATTTTGGCAGAATCTGCTGCTTCTGCGAGCCTGATTTCTGCTGAACCTCGAGTGCCAAGTTCACCGGCAGTGAAATCCAGAATCCCAACTTTTTTCCCTTCTGATACCAATTTCAGGATTGTTCCCGAACAAGCTAACTCAGCATCGTCGGGGTGCACAGCCATTACTAATACGTCTAATTTCATCTTATAATGTGTTGATTTTTAATGGCTTATTTGACTCTTATTTTTAAACCAGAATAAATTTTTCGGTAAGAACTAATTTTGTTCATTCGGGCAATTTCACCTACCGATGTGTGATATTTTCTCGCAATTTCAATCAGAGTATCTCCCGGTCTAACTATGTACCAAGTTTTTTTCTCAACTTTAATTGGTACTTCTTCTTCGTCATCGTCAGCTATATCTTCCGTGTCATCTACATTTGGATCAATTGAGCCTGCACTTTCAGGGTTTCCAGATATTGCATTATTTACTCTGGATTTTCCTCCTCTCAGGTAATCAAATACTTTTGGGGACAATACAAACTCCTGTCCTCTGATTTGCATAGGGTTTGTGCTGAAATTATAGATATTTTCCGGGTCAAACTGGTTTCCCTCATAACGGGTTTCATAGTGCAAATGGGAGCCTGAACTCCTGCCGGTGTTTCCTCCCCTGGCTATTTCCTCACCCGCTTTTACCAGGGTATTGGCTTCGAAATTTATCTTGGATAAGTGCCCATATAGTGTTTCAAGTCCATTGTAATGTCTCAAAATAAGTGTTCTTCCGTATCCCGAATGCACGCCAGCTATTCTTACAATTCCATCAAACGGGGCATAAACTTTATCGCCGGTTTCCAGGTCAAGGTCAGTACCTTTGTGCCAGCGACGACCCCTCCATCCGAAATGTGAGGTTACCTTACTTATATCTAGAACCGGAGCCCAGTTACGGCCTTCAGCTGGGTCGTAAAGTTTTATGGGCACAATTTCGTCAAATTCCTTAGGGTCGAGTCCATAAGGGTCGAGACTTCGGGTATCCCACACAGAAAAATAGGAAGCAACCCTCACCATACTATCCGCACCTTGAAACTGGGCATATTCTTCTATTTCTACAGTCATTAACTCACCTTCATCAATACTGGAGGTATCTTCATGTACTATCGGGTTGATTTCACGGAGCGGTTCTATTTTTATTCCTTCTCGATTTTCTTTTGTACCCTGAGTGGCCTGAGTTTTGTTGGAATTTTCGTTTTCGTATTGATTGGTAAACCTTAACTTTGGCTCATCTTCGAAAATGAAATCAAATTCCTCTTCTTTTTTAGTTTTAGCATCCTGGCTTTGTGTATTTTGCTTTTTGTTGGGAATCTTGGGTGCATTCAGGATTTTACCTTTTTCTTTTTGTGCAAAAGAGCCAAATGTGGTAAAAATTAAAAATACAAAAATATATATCGATGACTTCATGAGTTTTTATTTTATTAACTATCTAAATCCTTTGTTTATTATTTTAAAACGAAATAGAATAATTTTCCTTTTCAAATCTATAGAATTTCTTCAAAAACTTTCTCTAATTTGACAATTGAGTTTTCAAAACTATACAATTTAATGACTTTTTGTTTTGCATTTTTTCCCAATAAAATTCTTTCATTGGTATTAATATACAGAGATTCAAGATTTTGAATCATTTCATTAATGTCCAGATAGGTAGCCCTGTAGCCGCAGTCGTTTTCGATAAATTCATCAGCACCACCAGTATTTTTAAATCCGGCAATTGGTTTTTCACACAAAGCAGCTTCGAGAACCACCAGCGGGAATGGATCTTCACGCGATGGCACCATAAATACATCTAATTGATTGATGATTTCTACAGCGTCGGGAGTGGGTTCAATCCAGATAATATTTTCTTCAATACCTAATCTTTCCGAATCATATTTCAATTGAGCGAAATATTCATTATCTTTTTTTATGCCTATCCAAACGAACTTCCAATCGGGGTGATTTTTGGCAGCAGAGGCAATCAAAACGAAAATATCGGTAGCTTTTCTCCAGTCTGCATTGCCACAACATCCGATAAGAAAACCTTCTTTTAAACCATATTTTTCTCTGATGTTGGAATTGTTACAAGCTGATTCCCGTTCTAAAATATTTTTATTATCAACAAAAGAATGAATTACAGTTAAGTCAGCGTTTTTTTTGTATTTCAAAAGATTGTCAGCCACAGCTTGCGAACACGCAATGATTTTGTCGGAAAAATTAAAGAGATTATCAATTGCATCAGGGGTACCAAATTGAGCGATGGAATAACTAAGCTCATGTATGTGAGTTATAATTGGCTTATTAAAAGCAGTTTTTAATTTTCCTAAAATACCTGCAGAGGCAATGGTATTGACATATAACAAGTCAAATTGAAATTTTGAAGCCAGCAATTCAATTGCGGAGGTTGTTTTTTTTTCACGTAAAAAAGCCCATTTCTTTTTATCGGTGGGTTGGTTGACGTAATATGTAGGGAAATTTTCTTCAAATTCATTTTTTAAACTACCCCATACATCTATCGATAACAACACAACGCCATAACCTTTTGACTTAAGGTCTTTCATGATATTTAACAGAAAAAGCTGTGCTCCGGCTCTGTTTACATCATGGCTGACGAAAAGAATATTTGGGTATTTAGCTGACAACCGAATTGATAATTTTACAGATTTTAGAAATTATTTCCGATTCCAGGTCAGGATACAAAGGCAGTGATAGTACTCTGTTGGATATATCTTCACTTACCGGACAACTCTGTGTGCTTTCCAAAAATGTTAACTGGTTCAAAGAAGGGTAGAAGTATCTTCTGGGGTAAATATTTTCCTGATTCAAACTTCTTACAACTTCGAGAGCGATTTTTTCAGATTCAAAAACAACAGGATAGTAGGCGAAGTTGTACTCCAGATGGTCAGATTTTTCGGTTACTTTTTCAATTTTCCTAAAATCAAGTTGATTATCATATTCCCTGAAGACCCGCTTTCTCCCGGCAATAATGCTTTCAAGATGACGGAGGTTACAAATCCCCATTGCGGCGTGAAACTCTGAGTTTTTTCCATTTATTCCTGCTGCAAAATATTCATCCTGAATATGTCCAAAACTCCTGATTAGCTTTATTTTTTCGAACAATTCCCTGTCCTGACAAACTACGCTACCTCCTTCAATGGTATGAAAAACTTTGGTAGAATGAAAACTACAGGTAGAAACATCGCCATAGGTAATCAAAGATTTGCCTTTATAGTTCACACCAAAAGCATGAGCTGCGTCGTAGATTACTTTAAGATTGTATTTTTGGGCAATTTTCTCTATTTTTTCTAAATCGCAGGGATTGCCATACACATGCGTGGCAAGGATGGCTGAGGTCTTTTCGTTTATTTTCTCTTCAATCAAATCGGCGTTGATATTAAGATCCGAAGGATTAATATCTACAAAAACCGGTGTCAGGTTCTCCCAAACAATGACATTCGTAGTAGCACAATATGAAAATGGAGTAGTAATGATTTCACCGCTTAGTTCCATGGCTTTTATCGCCAATTGAATCGCTATGGTGCCGTTGCTTACAAAAAGGAAGTTGTCATTATTAATTTTAGTCTTGATTTCATTCTCAAGTCTTATGGCTAGCGGACCGTTATTAGTCAAAATTTTGTTTTCCCAGATACTATCCAAAAGTTCATCATACTCTTCTTTTGGAGGTAAAAAAGACCTGGTTACGTTTATTCTATTTTGATTAATTATGATGTTTTCCACTATATTTTTATAATAACTCTTTTTGTTCTGAATTTACAACTATCATTTTGGGTCTTATTGATCCGGGCCATTTTCCATACCAATCTGTACCTTCTCTATGGTCCAGAATGTCAAAAGCGAGGGCATCTTCAAAGAAATATACGGGAGCAATGCGGTCTCTTACAATCATAATTGAAATATAATAAGAGCCATCGTTTAGAAAATCTCCGGGTATATTGCAGGAAGACTTTACAATTCCTTTTTGGTATATTTTGGCATCATCTCCTACGTTAAAAATACATTCTCCCGTCATTGAATAAAGAAATATACTTACATTTAATTCAGCGTCAGAAACTAAATTCCAGTACTCAAAACTTATTTCAAAGGCAGTTCTGGTATCAAAATTATCCTGCAAGATATCACTTTTAGGAATCAGATGGATGCTTTTTATTCTTACAAAATCATTCCCCGGAGCTTTTTCCCGATCCTCCCAATTTTGAGTTAGCTGAAACTTGGATACGTTTTTTACATATTCATTTACCACCTCATCAATCTTACCATATTTTATCAATTCGCCACTTCTTAAATACGCTCCTTTGTTACATAGACCTTGTACCGCAGTGAGATTGTGACTTACGAAAATCAATGTGCGGCCACTATTTGAAACATCACGCATTTTGCCTATACTTTTTTTCTGAAAGTCGGCATCACCTACAGCCAGCACTTCGTCAACTACAAGTATTTCAGGTTCCAAATGAGCGGCTATAGCAAATCCAAGCCTCACATACATGCCTGAAGAATAACGTTTTACAGGAGTGTCAATAAATTTTTCAATACCTGCAAAATCAACAATCGCATCAAAATGTTTGATTATCTCAGATTTTTGCATTCCCAATATTGCACCATTAAGAAAGATGTTTTCTCTGCCGGTTAATTCAGGATGAAAGCCTGTTCCAACTTCAAGTAAGCTTGCCATTCGCCCTCTAACTTTAACGATTCCGGAAGTTGGCTGGGTAATTTGACTCAAAACTTTCAGGAGAGTCGACTTGCCGGCTCCGTTTGCACCAACCAAGCCCAATCTATCACCTTGCTTGACTTCCATGTTGATATTTCTCAAAGCCCAAAACTCTTCTTTTTCCATTTTGGATTGGGAAGGTTTAAGAACTTTAGTTGTCATACGGGTAATGGTGTCACGAAGGTCATCGTTTGAATTTCCCTTTTGATTTAAAATATATCTTTTTGATACATTTTCGATATGTAAAACCGTATTTGACATTTTTTCAGATATAATCAACAAAAGAATTTTCGTGCTTTCTGAAAAAACGGAAAGACACAAAAAATGTTACAATAATAAATGCGATCAAAGGTAGAAATGACTCCCAGTTAAATTTTGCAAAATCTCCAAGCATTGCCCATCGCATAGCATCAATACAGCCGGTTACAGGGTTTAACAAAAATATTTTGTATGCCAATGGGTTTGAAAATTTGGAAGCTGCACTCGAAGTAAGATATCCAACAGGTGAAATAAAGAATCCAAACTGAATTATAAATGGAATGATCTGGCCAATGTCACGGAATTTTACATTTAATACTGCGGTGATCAAGCCAATGCCAAAAGTTGCAAAAAATGTAAGTAAGACAAAGACAGGAACAAAAATGATTTTCCAATCAGGTAAAAATTGGTAATAAACGCAAAGAAAAATGAACAACCCGATAGAAATAAGTACATCAACCAAGCCTAAAAACACTGTTGATAGCGGAATAATTAATCGGGGAAAGAAAACTTTGGTTACAAGATTGGCATTCATTACGATGCTCATACTCATGTTGAGCAATGATTGTGAAAAAAATAACCATACGATTACACCAGGTGCAACCACCAAAATAAACGGGATGGAGGTATTGGTATCTAAAGAACCTATTTTCCCGAAGGCAAAAGCCATAACAATGGTTGTTATCAAGGGTCGAAATACACTCCAACCTACTCCAAGAATAGTTTGCTTATATTTAACCAAAATATCTCTTTTGGCCAAAATCCATAGTAATTCCTTGGATTGCCAAATATCCAGAATATAATCGATGGTGGATTTGTTTGCGGTTATTATTCGCTCTTTTGAGTTCATAAATACGGGTTTTACTGTTCCTCTATTATTTCGAGGTAAGTTTTTCTTACAGTTAAAATTATTATCATCGCCACCAATGCAATCAATCCCGACATTCGGGTGCTGATTCCAACTTTCGAATATATTGTAAGTGGAAGTCTTACCGGTTCTAAAACCGTAAAGATAGGAATCCTTTCAAAAAGGATTCGATTCAAACTTTCCACATTTGCCAATTGTGTATAGTATTGGTTTGAAAGATAAGTATTATCTCTGGATAATTGTTGTTGACGCATCGGTGCTGATGGATCTACCACATTAGGTAAATCAAAGTTTAGCCGTGCAATCCTTTTGTCATTATTTTTCATTAAATATGACAAGCTGTCAAGTCGGTTGGTTTGAATAGCCAGCAATTGTTTGGTTTTGCGGGTTCTCATTTCCCGGTAAAAATCTTCTGTGGCCATCATGAGGGTTTCCAGCCACAATTTGGTAAGTTTTTCATTTGAGGTACTACTCACCAAAACAAAAAGGCTTGAATTTTCTTTAGGGACAAGTTCAGTATTAAAACTTAGTTTGGTATAAATATCACCCAATATTTGATTTTCATAGGGGGAAAAATCTTCAGCTCGTTTTTTTGTAAACTTGTATTTGGCATAATCTGAGGGGCCTGTAAATATATTTCCACCCCATTCATTGGTTTTTATGTCACTGCTGTCCACAAATATATTTACAAAAAGATCCTTTCTGCCATCAAGTTGTACTTCCCGCATAAAGGCATTTTGGAATACGTTTACCGAAGTTACGATAGCTTCAAAGTTGGTCGATGCTAAAAGGTCACCGGTTTGCTGCTGATTTCCCAATCCGAATGTTGAAGCAAGGCCAGAGAGTTGATTTTGTCCGCCTCCACCTTCCAGCTCAACATGAAATATTATCTGACCGGTATATTCATTTTCTTTTCCTTTTGTAATATTATTAAAAATATCGTATCCGGTACCAACCAGTAAAGCAATTAGTAATATCTGCCAGTTTTTTCCCAGAAAATTGAAAAAGTTAAAAACAGATTTAAAAAACTCTTTTGTTGAGATCTGATCTGAAGACATTTTGTTTTCCGACATTTTATTTATCAGTTCAGTTTAAATATAGCCAATATTGATACAACTGTGGTGATGGTAAGACTCATTGAAGTAATAATACCTGTCATTTGTGCTATTTGTGCCGCAGTATTTTCTGTTTTTCCAGGGATTACAATTTCACTTCCTGGCTCAACCTTAGGGTGTATTCTTACAAAAAGAAACTTACGGGTTCTGTCAACGGAACCATTAGGGTAAATAATAAATGCTCTCCCTCTTGCTGATTTCTTGGTAAAGCCACCAGATCTCGAAATATAGTCCAAAAAATTTAACCCAGGCATATATTTTACGGTAGTTGGGTACAACACTTCTCCTTCAATTCTAATAGTTTGTAATCGTTTAGGAATATTTACTACATCACCATCCTGGAGAATCAAATCTTCTGCAGAACCAGGGTTTTTTAATATTTTTTCCAAATCGATACCTACAGATTCAACTATTTGATTATCAAGTGCTTCTTCCTCCTCGGTTAAAATTTCCTCTGTCTCTTCCGGGGCTTTGGTTGTGGCCGCTTTTATTTTTGTATTCAAATTAAGATTAGTAAGAACTTCATCTCTCTGGTTTTTTTCGTAATCGCTCAAAAGTGTTTTACGAACCAGAGTAGCTCCTTTTATATAAGATTGAGGGCTTAGTCCTCCTGCACGATTTATTAGGTCAGAGATTTTTTCATCTTTGTATTTGATACCATATTTTCCGGGAAATATTACTTCCCCTTTTAAAGTAACAAAATTTTGTTTTTCATAATTGGGTGATGTTCTGATGAATACTTCGTCAAATGGAAGTAAATAAAAAGTCTCTTTCTTATTTTCCACGACAAGATCAGGCTGAATTTCAAATTCTATGATTTCAGAAATCTGAGCGTCCATTTGTTTTGGATCCACATTTCTTTTTCTTCTTACCACCTCTACTTTGGACAATGAAGCGGCTTCTGTCAAGCCACCCACTTTTACAATTAAGTCCTGAATAGTCATGTTCTTCACAAATGGAACCTGAACGCCATCCACAGCCAAAGGATTATTGATTGCACCCTGAATTTTTACAAACGACGTTTCTGTTAACTCAAAAATACTGGGAACAAATACTTCATCCAATCGCTTTAAAACTACGTCAGAAACTCTTCCAGCGTTAATATCTGCAAGATTTACAGATATATTCTGAATTGATAGATCTTCATTTGTCCTGATTATATTTATTCTACCCTGTAAGGATTCTTCTTTTAAGCCTTCTGCTGATTTTATCAGACTGCTCAAGGTCTTATTGTTATCTAAAGAATATTCTCCCGGTCTGAATACCGCACCATTGATAGAAACGATGTTTTCAAACCTATCTAATATTTTACCAATTACAAGTGAATCGCCGGATTGTATCAGAGTTTTGTTAAATTCATCAGATTTTACATCAAGAATTTTCCTTTCTGTAGGAGTATTTCTATATATTTTTATTCTGTCAGAATAGGCATATTGGTCAAATCCTCCTGCATAATTGAGGACGACATTCAGATTTTCATGAGGTAAAATTTCAAAAAGACCTGTTCTTTTCATGTTGCCTTCAACTGCAACCCTGGAAATATAGGGTCCAACCTGAATATTATCTTGCTCTTTCAAAAGCATATCACCTTTTGAAAAGCCCTTGGTGATAACATCATATAAGTCAAGTGTACTCACTACCCGGTTGTTTCTAATCAATTTAATTTCGCGGTAAGTCCCGATGTCATTGGGTCCTCCACAAGCATAAAGAGCATTGAGCATGCTTGTAAAACTGGTAACGGTATAGGTTCCCGGAGCAATAACTTCCCCAGTGATTTTTATTTTGATAGACCTGTAGCCAATCAAAGATATTTTCAAAAATGTATTAGCAGGGTATCCGTTGCCACTGTTTAAACCCAGGTAAACTTTCGATAACGCATTTTTTATTTTTTTCTCAGCCTCTTCTATGTTAAGGCCAGCCACATTCACAATCCCGGCTCTTTGTAAAACTATAAAGCCATCTGTGTTTACAGTAGCAGTTTGAGTAGCTTGAGAATAGCCATAAATATCCAGGTTTAGTTTGTCTCCCGGTCCTAAAACGTAATTGTTTGGTGTAGCTACATTAACATTTGCTGTCGGGTCAAATTTTGTATTTGAGAATACAGAGCTACCAAATGTCCTTTTTATTATTTTTGCTTTGGCTTCATCTTCCGCCATTTCGGCTTCCAGTTTTAGCCTGTTTTTTTCTTCGGCCAGAATGGCTTGTTCGTCAGCGGGTGCAATGGTAATATCCCTGTTATTTGTAACTTCATTAGTGGGAGTCCGGTTTATAGCATTGGTTCTGTTATTGGTGGCTTGCTTTTCTGTTGCATTTTTTTTGGTTGTTGCAGGGGGATTGACAGGAGTTTGATTATTTGGCATTTGAGTTTGACCCATTACTACAATATTTGTAGCAATTATCGCAATTAATAAAAATAGAATTTTCGGTATTCGATTTGTCTTCCTAAATTTGGGAAATTTCATTTTGCAAATAAATTTTACTATCTGTTTTGCTTTTTTCAATTGGCAAAATTAACAGAAGAATTTCGGTAAATTAAATTTAAAAGTCTTTATTTTAAAAAGTGCTTTTTGATGCAAAGTTAAAATATTTATTTCGATTTACAAATATTACAGGGTAAAAATGGCTGAAGAAAATAAAGTTCTATACGACGAAGATAGTATTAAATCTCTCGACTGGAAAGAGCACATAAGGCTCAGGCCTGGTATGTATATCGGAAAACTTGGCGATGGGTCTTCACCTGATGATGGAATTTATGTTTTATTGAAGGAGGTGGTTGATAACTGTATAGATGAGTTTGCCATGGGGCATGGAAAAGCCATAGATATTACTATTGATGAAGGGAAGGTCACAGTACGAGATTATGGAAGGGGAATTCCATTGGGTAAAGTGGTAGATGTGGTTTCAAAAATCAACACCGGAGCAAAATATGATAGTAAAGCATTCCAAAAATCAGTAGGTCTGAATGGTGTCGGTACCAAGGCCGTCAATGCACTTTCAAGTTATTTCAAGGTAATTTCTTATCGTGAAGGTGAATCTAAATCTGCTGTTTTTGAAAAGGGATATCTCATTGAGGAAAGTGGGTTGGAAATTACCAGCGAAAAGAACGGAACTTATGTGGAATTTATCCCTGATGCCAGCGTCTTCAAAAATTACCATTTTATTCCTCAGTATATCGAAAACATGGTTTGGAATTATTGCTATCTGAATGCCCAGCTAGCTCTGAATTTTAACCGAAAAAAATACATTTCTCAAAACGGACTTTTAGATTTATTATTGAGAAAAACCGACGAGGCTAGTCTCAGGTACAATATTATTCATCTTAAAGGTCCCGATATTGAGGTGGCCATTACCCACGGGAATCAATACGGCGAAGAATATTATTCTTTTGTAAACGGGCAAAATACCACACAGGGAGGTACTCATTTATCTGCATTTAAAGAAGCCATTGTAAAGACCATTCGTGACCATTACAATAAAGACTATGCACCTGAAGATATCCGGCAGTCGGTTATTGGTGCCATTTCAGTTAGGATTCAGGAACCGGTATTTGAGTCACAGACCAAAACCAAACTAGGCTCAACCAATATTTCACTGGAAGAAAATGCTCCCACGGTGAGGACATTTGTCAATGATTTTCTCAAAGAAAAGCTGGATAATTTTCTTCACATGAACCCTGATGTAAAAGATGCCTTGAAAAAACGCATAGAGCAATCAGAAAGAGAGAGAAAAGAGCTGGCGGGGGTAAAAAAAATAGCCAATGAACGGGCAAAAAAAGCCAATCTTCATAATAAAAAACTGAGAGATTGCCGTTACCATCTTAATGATGAAAAATTTGAGGGCCGCCTTGATACCATGCTATTTATCACTGAGGGGGATTCGGCCAGCGGCTCCATTACCAAAGCAAGAAATCCAGAGACACAGGCTGTTTTTAGTCTTCGCGGTAAGCCACTTAATTGTTTTGGTCTAAGTAAAAAAGTGGTGTATGAAAATGAAGAATTTAATTTACTTCAGCATGCCCTTGATATTGAAAACGGTATCGATACGCTGCGTTATAATCAGATTATCATCGCCACTGATGCCGATGTTGACGGCTCGCATATCAGACTTTTGCTGTTGACATTTTTTCTGCAATTTTTCCCGGATTTGGTCAGAGAAGGTCATCTTTATATTTTACAAACACCTCTTTTCAGGGTAAGAAATAAGAAAGAAACGATTTATTGCTACTCTGATGAAGAAAAACAAAATGCAATTTCAAAATTGGGAGGTAAGCCCGAAATAACCCGATTCAAAGGTCTTGGAGAAATCTCGCCCCACGAATTTGAAGAATTTATCGGAAAAGAAATAAAATTGGATCCGGTAATTTTTGAAAAAGAATCTTCAATACCAAAGATTTTGAGCTATTATATGGGTAAAAATACCCCTGAAAGACAGGTATTTATTATCGATAATCTGATTATTGAAAAGGATATTATTGAAGAAAAAGAAATAGTTTTGGAAGATTAAAAAAATATAATAGTGACTTTAGAAGATCTTAGAAAAGAAATAGACCAACTGGACGACAATCTACTCAATTTGCTTAACCAACGAATGAAGTGGGTGCAGAAAGTTGGAGAAATCAAAAATAAAGGGAAGGAAATAATCTACCGTCCCGAACGTGAAAAACAAATAGTGGAACGTCTTGCCAGACATAATGATGGACCACTTACTAAAGAAGCCATTGAGGCCATATTTTTGGAGATTTTCGCAACAGCACGTAATATTGAGCTTCCTGAAAGAATAGCTTATTTGGGTCCCGAAGGCAGTTTTACACATCAGGCAGCCGAGAGCCGGTTTGGTGCCATGTCTGAATATATGACCCTGCCCACGATTAAAGCAGTTTTTGAGGCTGTCGAGACCGAAAGAGTGAGATTTGGAGTAATTCCAATTGAAAACAATCAGGAAGGTATTGTATTTGAAACGGTAGATTTATTGAATGAAACCAATGTGAATATTGCTGCTGAACTCAAAATTCCCGTCCACTTTGCTCTGGCTACCGAGGCTGAAAACCCCTCTAAAATAAAAAGAATCTATTCCAAAGATATTGCCTTCAGACAATGTCGGGGTTTTTTAAATAAATATTTCGAACAACTTAACCCCGAAGAGATTCAGGTGGAGTCAACTTCAAAAGCAGCAAAATTGGCCGCAGAAGACCCGGAAGCCGCAGCTATTTGCAGCGAAATTGCAGCGAAATTATTCAGAATTCCGGTTTTGTTTAATAATATCGAAGACAACAGTAATAACCGCACCCGATTTTTTATTCTTTCCAAACATTTTGAAAATCAGCCTTCTGGTAATGACAAAACCACTTTGATAGCAAGGTTGCCACACACTGAAGAGTCAGGTGTATTGGCGGATTTTCTTCAGGAATTTAAAAAACAAAAACTCAATCTTACCAAAATAGAGAGTCGGCCTCACAAAGGAAATGAGGATTTCAATTTCTGGTTTTTTATTGAGGTATTAGGTTATTACAAAGACAGTAATTTCCAGAAAATCCTGAAAAAGCACAAAGACCAGATTAAGATATTGGGAAGTTATGTAAGAAATGCCTGATTCAATATATCATGTAAGGCGTTTTTAGTCGTTTACCCGTGTCAGTTTTCTTAATTTGACTGTTTTTGTTTTCGATTTTGAAAATATGATATTCACCTGATGGAATCACTTTTACAGGGAAAGCTGTCCGGTATTTTCCAGAATAATATTTTAGGTTTCCGATAAAACCCATAAGACTGTTTTTTAAGTTTTTAGCAGGGAAAACAAATTTATAATTATCGTTTTCGAGCGAAAAGTATGTTTCAGGAATCTCATTTTCAATAACTTCATTTGAAATTTCCAAAACACCATCGGTGATATTAAAATTTAGGTTTTTGGTAAATTCTGAAACCTCAAGTTGTTCAAAATTATCTAGTTTGGATTTTGGGAAAATATACTTTTTCCTGGTATAGGGTTCATCTAAAAGGTGATTTAATCTGGCCACATGGCTGGAATCGCTGTACTGATTTGCCCAGGTATGATTTTTTTGCCAGTTAATTCCATCCATTTCGCAATTTAATCTGTTGTAAGTCGCATTTTCAGTGCTGTTATAATAGGAAAAAACTAAAACCAGAAACGTCGAAGTTATTCCAAAATAGGCTATTAACTTTTTCTTTTTGGAATTTATGAGAACAAATAAATATACCGAAACGCTTAAAAACGTGGAATTTATGGTGTATCTGCTGAGCATCGGAAATCCTGTTCGGGATATCCCAATCATGAGTCCGGTGGCAAAAATAAAACCTATGGTTACAATTAAAAACTGGTCAGTTTTTGCATTTCTAAGTTTTTCAATTTTTAACGGGAATAAATATTTTTTCCCAAAAACAACCAGAAAAACGGCCATGAGAGAATAACCGTAAACTTCTAAAAGCAAATGTTTAAATGTGCTTTGATTTAAGGTTGATGATAGTTCAGTTATATTTTGGAAATAAGCACCCAAAAACTCAAAAACATACCTAAACGCAGCAACAGGATGCTCTTTAAATGAAACTTCGGGTCCCCATTCCGGTTTTTGGTATCCCCAAAAATATAAGCCAATAGCTATTATACCTGCAGGCAGCCACACTTTGAGATCAGAAAATCTGCGGTTAAAAACCAGGATAATTACCCCAATCAAAAAAGCCAGAATACCATTTCCATGGCTATATAGGGCAAAAAAAGCAAATAGAATTGCCCAAAAAATATAATTTCTTTTCCTAAATACTAAAAAATAAAAGCTCAGATATACATAGAATATCACCGAGAAGTTCTGGAAAGGAACCATCAATGATTGCAAGCTTTCATAATATTGAGCCTGAAAAATTAAAAAAATTAGAGGTATGAAATACAAATAGTTGATAACGTGACCTTTAGTAGATTTGATTAAAATGGCCAATAAACCTATCAAATTGAGATATCCCAACATGGCCAGGGTTTTCATTTCAAATGTGCCCGTGAAAAGGTAAATTAATAGCATGAAAATCCGGTCGTTTACAACCCGATGCTCATTGTTTAAAGACAGGAAGAATTTTATTTTATCAATAAAATGAATGTCGGTAAACAAATTATAAACAGGAAGCATGATGCCATAGAAGTCGTCCCACCATGGAATATTTACCGAAATTTTGTATTGAAATACCCACAAAACGGTAATAATTATAGCAGAGATTAAAAAGAAAATGATTTTGTCAGTTCTTCTCATTCAAATATTTTAGGGCTTGCTCACAATCTATTTCGATTTGAGCAATAAGTTCTTTAATATTGTCAAATTTCTGTTCATTTCTTACAAATTCCAAAACTTCTACTTTCAGATTTTCACCATAAATATCGTCAGAAAACTCGAAAATATGCACTTCCATCGAGGTTCCAATTCCATCCACTGTCGGCCGGTTGCCGATGTTCATGATTCCTCCAAAAGTTTTGTTTCTAAGATGAACTTTGGTGATATAAACCCCATTTTTGGGAATCAGCTTATAATTTTTTTGTAAAGCAACATTTGCAGTAGGAAAACCAATTGTTCGGCCCAGTTGTCTGCCTTTGATAATATGCCCGGAAAAAGAATAGGGCCTGCCGAGCAATTCATTTGCAATTTTAATATTGCCTTCCAGTACAGCCTTTCTGATTTTGGTACTGCTTATGGTTATATTTTCAATTTCCTGCCTTGAAATCTCAGTAACTTCAATTTTGTATCGGTCAGAATGCTTTTTTAAATAGTCAATACCTCCTTCACGGTTTTTGCCAAATCTGTGGTCATAACCTATTACCATAGCCTTGGTGCCCAGACCCTTAACCAAAATTTCATCAATATATTTGTCGGAGCTCAATTCAGAAAATTCCCTTGTAAAAGGTAATACTACCACATGATCAATTCCCAGAGAGCCAAGAATTTCAAGTTTTTCATCTATGGTAGTCAGAAGCTTGAGGTTGTTGTCATGTGGTGAAATTATCAATCTGGGATGTGGCCAAAAGGTGAGTAACACTGTTTCACCGTTTAACTCTCTTGCTTTTTCTTTTAACTTTTTGATAATCAACTGATGACCAAGGTGCACCCCGTCAAAGGTACCTGTGGTTACGATGCTGTTTCCATTATGTTGAAAATCAGAGAGTTTATAGTAAATTTTCATTCAAAAGCTTAAGTTTTTTTACCATTTCTTCAACACTTTCAGCATTATCAACGCTAAAATCGCCGATTTTGGTTCTACGTAATTCTGATAGATAAGCACCGGAATTCAGAGCAAGACCAAAATCTCTGGCAAGACTCCGTATATAGGTGCCTTTGGAGCATACCACCCTGAATCTAACCAAAGGAAATGAACTCGCATCCACTTCAAATTCATTGATTTCTATTTCTCTGGGTTTCAGCTCAAGGTCTTTTCCTTTTCGTGCAGATTCGTAAGCACGTTTTCCGTTAACTTTTATGGCTGAAAAAACAGGCGGTATTTGAGAAATCTTTCCTAAAAATGAAATTCTTGCTTTTTCGATCAATTCTGACCCGATATGTTCAATTGGATATTCCTGATCAACTTCGGTTTCTAAATCAAACGATGGGGTGGTTTTACCAACTGTAAAAACACCCGTATATTCTTTAACCTGGGCCTGATAGGTTTCTATTTCTTTTGTTTTTTTACCTGTACAAAGTATTAACAAACCTGTAGCTAACGGATCAAGTGTGCCAGCATGACCCACTTTTTTGAACTTTCCGGCATATCTTATTTTATTGACTACATCAAAAGATGTCCATGTCAATGGCTTGTCGATAAGTAAAACGCTGTCATTGAAAGGGTTTTCCATTAAATCACTTTTAGGTCAACACCAGCAGCAAGCAATGCTAGCAGCACAACTCCAACTATAATTCTATAAATTCCGAAAATTTTGAAGCCGTGTTTTTGTAAATATCCTATGAAAAATTTGATTGCTATCGTGGCTACTATAAAAGCCACTACATTGCCAATCAAAAGCAATTTTATTTCTTCCTGATTAAAACTGAGTGTACCCTTTAAGAAACCTTTCCCAAGCTTAAGAGCTGAGGCTCCGAACATTGTGGGTACAGCAAGAAAGAATGAAAACTCGGCGGCAGTTTTTCTGCTTAACCCCTGAAACATTCCTCCGATTATGGTGGCTGCCGAACGTGAAACACCAGGAATCATAGATATACACTGAAACAAACCAATCAGGAAAGAGTCTTTTAAATCGCTTTCTTCTTTTTGAGGTTTTTTTTCAAAATAACTGTCAATAAATATCAAAATTACGCCCCCAACCAATAAACTTATTGCCACTACCCAAACATTTCCCAATAAAGAATCAATAAAATCATCTAATAAAAGGCCCAAAACTGCTGCGGGAATAAATGCCACTATTAGTTTTTTATAGAAATCCAGACTCTGAAAAAAGCGTTTCCAATAGAGTGCAATTACCGCCAGAATTGCACCAAATTGGATATTTACCTCAAATATCTTGGTAAATGGATGCTCTGCAATACCTAAAAATGCTGAACCAATAATCATGTGACCGGTAGAACTAACCGGCAAATATTCTGTCAGGCCTTCAATGATAGCCAGAATAATAGCTTGAAATACCGACATGTTATTTTTTAAGGATAGCGTAGAGTTCAACCATAAACCCGGCAAAGGCAACTAAAGGTCCAAGGGTGATTCCCAAAAATCCGAAACCAAATTCTGATTTATCAAGCGTCATTATTACGAATCCAGCTATAATAAGTGCTATTCCAATCAACATTATCATGTAGTTACCTTTTTGAAAGGGTAGTGAAGAGGCACCTTGTTGTTCAACTGTTTCTTTTTCTTTGTCTGATTTCATGAATTCTTAATTTAAATGTTTTAGTATAATTTATCCAGATCCATTTTATGGTATCTGATGATTGATTGATAAGTACTTAATAAACCAATTACTGGTCCTAAAATCAATAATATGCCAAATAAAACGTACAATGCGGCATCATTTTGAATCAAAGCAAGTCCGTCTATTTGCGATGTTGCCAGGTTTTTTGTCAAAAATATTAATAAAATGCTAATAACAGATGCTATTACGCCCTGAACAATGCCTTTGATTAAAAATGGCTTTTGAATAAAAAAATCAGTAGCCCCAACCAACTGCATAGTTCTGATTATAAATCTTTGACTATAAAGAGCCAGTTTAATGGTGTTGTTGATTAATAAAATAGTGGCTACAAAAAATATAAAAACGATGAGAGCAAGTATTTTATAAACTTTGTTGACATTGGTAATAATGCCTTTTAAAAAATCTTTGGCGTACTCCACTTCAAAAACCCCCGTTAGCTTCTCAATTTCCGTTTTGATATTTTTTAATTGTGCCTCACTTATTTTTTCTTCTTTTAATTTGATGGTAAAAGAATCGCGGAACGGGTTCTCTCCTAATACAGCCTTATAATCTTCTTTTGTGTCTTTATAAAAAATCTCTGCTGCTTTTTCCTTTGAAATCAACGTTACCTGGGCTTGTCCATTGGTAACTTCAGCGATTCCCATTGCTTCAATTTTATGTTTTAACGCTAAAATCTGGGTGGAATCGAGGTCTTTTTCAAGATATGCCTGAACCTCAATATTTTGCTTAACATATTTAATCAATTCTTTAGAAGACAGAGCAATCCAACCACTGAAGCCTATCAGGAACAAAGCAACAGTAAGACTGATTGTAATCAAAATACCCGGGTAACTGCCTAGATTTCGGTTAAATACCATTGATTTCTATTAAGTATCGCAAAGTTAATTATTTATTTTTGGTTGGATAGTGTCAACCTGCAATTTTAAGGTTTTTTAAAGTCTATTCTCCTTTTTTGGCCTCTTCTTTCAGGGCGTTCCATTCGGCAATTAGCTCAGGCATGCTTTGCTCAATGATTTCTTCAACTGTATTAGTAATGTATTCAAGACTGTGCGAATCATCAAAATAAATTGGTTTTTTAAATTTTACACTCAGCTGTGTATTCCTTTTTTTGTATTTTAATCCTGTTTTGTTGAAAGCCCTCCTAAAACCATTAATCACCACCGGTACAACAATAGGTTTGTTGGCCATTATGATATGAGCGGTACCTTTCCTGATAGGAGCATATGGGCTGGTTGTACCTTGGGGAAAACTTACCACCCAGCCGTATTTTAGTCCTTGCGATACACTATCTCCTGCATTTTTATCAACTTCTCTTTTGACATTTTGACCATCAGCACGCCAGCTTCTCTCAACAAGAATAGCACCGGCAAGGCTAAATAACTTGGGTATCAGCCCCGATTTCATTGTTTCTTTGGCGGCAACATAAAATATTCTGGCCCTGGGAGAAAAAAGATATATAGGAATAAGTTTTTTACCAAAACCCCATTTTATGTTACAAAAAATATGGTAAAATGAGATTACATCAGCAAAATAGGTCTGATGGTTGGAAATAAAAAAGACATTTTGATTGGGAAGATCCTTCAGGTATTCTGTTCCTTCAATTTTTAACTGATTGGCAACGGCAATTCGGTAATAGGTAGGCCAGCCAGCCACAAAAATTACCAATCTTTTCAAAACCATCCAATTGCCGAAAGGGTCTTTTTGAAACAAACCCAATACATCTAGATATGACAATGCCCTCAGATACGGATTGGAGGTTTCCAAAGGTACGGGCATGAAATTTTTTATTATCTTTAGCATTATTGGTAAGTTCGTATTCTTAAAAATATGGGCTATGGTATGTTAAGAAAAATCAGTTTCTTTTGTCTATCTCATCTCTGATTTTTGCTGCTCTTTCGTATTCTTCATTTTTTATAGCTTCATCCAGCATTTTTTTGAGGTCATCCAACGAATGAGTGTAAAGCTCCTGCGAAGACTTTACCTTTATATTTCTGGGTTTTGAGTCGGTTGTTTCAGCCCCAAGTTCATTAGAACTAATACCGGCCTCTTTCAACACACTCTCAAAAGTATAAATCGGAGCATTAAATCGCAAAGCGATAGCAATGGCATCTGAGGGGCGGGAATCTATATTCTTTTGACGAATACCGTCTGTACAAATTATTTTCGAAAAAAATACGCCTTCAGCAATCTCTGAAATCTGAATTTCCTCTACTGAAAAATCAAAAGATTTTGAAAAAGACTTGAACAAATCATGAGTCAGCGGCCGGGTAGGAATTATTTTTTCCATTTCGATGGCTATTGCCTGAGCTTCGAACATACCAATTATGATGGGCAGTCTCCTGTCTCCATTGGCTTCATTGAGAATCAAAGTAAAAGAGCCAGCCTGCAATTGACTGGGCGAAAGGTCCAGTATTTCTAATTTTATCTTATCCACGGTGCAAATATAAGCACAAACCTCCTTCAATGTGTATCAGATTAATCTCATCAAAAGAATTCGAAGCCGGAATATGGGTAATTTTATCCCGAAATTAAGGAAGTTTTTTGCGAAAATCAAGAAATAAATACTCTGATTGAAGGTTTTGAAATAAAAGTATCAGTTAATTACTAAAATAATTTTCAATACCCATTCCAAACAAAGCAAAATCATATTTTACAGGGTCAAGGGGATCAAAGAATTTCAAATTTTCGGTAATTTCTTCAGCCATATGCCAATCGGCTTTTGGCCTTTGAGTTAAGCCCAGAATCCGTGCTGTTTTTTCTACATGCACATCACATGGACATATCAATTGGCTGGTTTTTAGGTTTTTCCATATTCCGAAATCCACACCTTTGCGGTCTTTTCTAACCATCCATCTCAAAAACATATTCAGCCTTTTACATGCAGAGTGGTTGGCAGGAGTAGAAATATGTTTTGTGGTTCGATGTGGAAAATCTGACAACGAGAAAAAATATTCTTTGAATCGCATCAGGTTAATTCTGATGTTTTTTCCTTCAATATTTTCAATCATAAATGCATATTCCAGACTATCGAACTTAGAATAATGATTTTTAAAAAATTCAATAAAATATAGCAGATCTGTAAAGTTGAAAGTGCGGTGAACAAAGTTTTGAAGTAATTTAAGGTCCGACACACTATGATTCATGATAAAATCGAAAGGGGCATGGTCCATTGCCTCAAGCAATTCTTCACATTTTTTGATAATAGTTTTTCTTTGTCCCCATGCCAGCGTGGCAGCAAAAAAACCGGAAATTTCGATATCCTGAATTCTGGAATACCGATGCGGAATTAAAATCGGGTCATTCTCAATGAAGTTGGGTTGATTATACTGCAGATATTTTTCATTCAGCAGGTCGATCGTTTCCTGTGAAAATACCCCAATTTTATGCATTACTTTGAAGTATAATATTCGATTGAAGCTCTAATTCTTGAGTCCCTTGGTCGCAATTTATAATACGCAAATGGAGAAAGCTTAATCATAACATCCTGATCAGCACCCACTTTCTTAAGATTGCCCACTACTCGTGCATTAATTGTATTTCCGGTGGCTTCGTTGGTAATTGTTATTATTGTACCGATGGGTGCAGTACGGTGCATCACCAGATTTTTGGTAGTGCGGTTTCCGGTGCTTATGACTTCAGCAACGCCCTGTTCTTTGTGTTTTTTTCCAACCGGCTTTACCTCCAATACCTCTTTTTTACTTTCTTCTTCCAACTTTTTGCCGATTTTTTCAATTTCGGTTTTATCGATCAAAAGTTTCTGTCCAATTTTTATGAGGTTATCACTTATATTATTTGCTTCAACCAAGTAACTGATATCCAGGTCGTAATCTCTGGCTAGCGAAAAAATAGTATCCCCGGCTTTTACTTCATGGAATTTTTCTTTTTTAATCTTCTGATTGGACTTTTCAGATTTTTGCACTTTTTTTAATCCCTCAGCACTTATATGTTTTCCGTTTTTCATCATTGGGAAAACCAATTCCTGACCAATCTTGATAGTTGGATTATTTTTTAATTCAGGGTTTAATTCAAAAACCTCGGAGCTTTTTGCTTCATATTTATTGATTAGAGAATATAAAGTTTCGCCCGTTACGACCTTATGTTTGATAAATACTAAATTATTCCTGACTTCAGTTTCAAGTTTTGCATTGTTTTGTGATTTAGCAGAAATAGAACAAGACAAAACAAAAATAAAAAGAGTGAGCGAGAGTATTTTATTCATATTAGCACGGTTTGCACAGCAAAATTAAGATTAAATTTTTGTTTGTTTCAAGAAAAACTAAAAAACCTATTATTGAAACTTTAGTTTAAATTTGTAAAAAAATAATGTTTTGTGAGAATATTGGGTGTAATTCCGGCAAGATACGCTTCCACGAGGTTTCCGGGTAAGCTACTCAAGGAGGTTGGAGGGAAGTCCATTTTAAGAATGGTGTATGAGCAATGTAAAAAGACCAAAAGCCTTAACAGGGTAGTGGTGGCTACAGACAATGAACTGGTGTACCAACATGTCGAAAGTTTTGGAGGAGACGTTTTGATGACTTCTGAATCTCATCAAAGTGGGACTGACCGATGTGCAGAGGTGGCTAAAGAACTACACGGTAATACTGATTTTGATTTCATAGTAAATATTCAGGGTGATGAACCGCTGATTGACCCTGATACTATTGATTCGCTTTGTAGTCGATTAGATGCTGATACTCAAATATTGACAGCCTATAAGCCTATCAAAACCCTTGATGAGCTATTAAATCCCAATTTGGTGAAGGTGGTTTTAGGTGAAAAAAAGCAGGCTTTGTATTTCAGCAGGTCGCCGATTCCACATATTCGTGGAATAGCGGTGGACGAATGGCTCAAGAAAAATACTTTTTTTCAGCACATAGGCTTATATGTTTACAGCGTGGAGGTTTTGGAGAAAATTGTGAAATTTCCTGTTTCTAAGTTAGAAAACCTTGAAAAACTTGAACAGTTACGTTGGCTAAGCAATGGCTTTAAAATCAATGGGGTAGAGGTGGAGTCAGAAAGTATTGGTATTGATACCCCCGAAGATTTTGAGGCTTTAAAGCAATTTTTGGGGTATAAATAACGTATGCCTTAATACAATAAGTACAAAAAAAGAAAAAGCAATGCAGAGATTCACCATTTTATGGGCCGATGATGAAATAGATTTGTTAAAACCATATATTGTTTTTCTTGAAAACAAAGGATATGATGTTACTCCGGTACCTAGTGGTGCCGATGCTATTGATATGGTTGAGAAAAATAATTATGACCTTATATTTCTCGATGAAATGATGGCCGGAATGACGGGTTTAGAAACGTTGGTTCAAATCAAAAAAATCAAGGCCCATATTCCTGTAGTGATGATCACCAAGTCGGAAGAAGAAAGGATTATGGAGGAGGCTATAGGTTCTAAAATTGCCGATTATTTGATTAAACCTATCAATCCTAATCAGATTCTGCTTTCCATAAAAAAACTGCTGGATAATAAAAGATTGGTTTCAGAAAAAACCAATTCCAGTTATATGCAGGACTTTAGGCAGATTTCGATGCAATATAATGATGATCTGGATTTTAATGAATGGGTTGAAATTTATAAAAAGCTTGTTTTCTGGGAATTAGAGATTGATCGCTCTGTTGATAAATCAATGGAAGAGGTGTTTTTGATGCAAAAATCGGAAGCCAACAGCCGTTTTTGTGAATTTGTGGAGGATAATTATGAAGGCTGGATGACTGATCCAAAAGTGAAGAAGCCGGTTTTTTCTTTTAACCTTTTCAAACAGAAAATATTTCCACTTATTAAACCCAATTCTCCTCTCTTCTTTATTTTGATTGATAATTTCAGACTCGATCAATGGAAAATAATGGAAGAGATTATCAATGATATATTTATTGTTGAAGAGGAAGATACATACTTTTCTATTTTGCCCACAGCCACCTCTTATGCCAGAAATGCTATTTTCTCAGGCCTGTCACCCCTTGAAATGTCAAAACAACATGCCGACCTTTGGGTGAATGATGAAGGGGACAACGAAGATGGCTTAAATAAAAACGAAGAAGAATTTTTGAGAAGACAATTTAAAAGAAATAATCTCAATCATAAATTTTCTTATCATAAAATACTTACCAATAATCAGGCTAAATCCCTCGTGGATGGTTTTAGTAACCTCTTAAAGGATGATTTGATTGTCGTTGTTTATAATTTCATAGATATGCTTTCTCATGCCCGTACTGACATGGCCGTGATAAAGGAATTGGCACCTGATGAAGCTGCCTACAGGTCGATTACACGCTCCTGGTTACTGCATTCCCCGCTTCTAGATTTTTTGAAATTAATTGCTTCCAAAAATGGGAGGCTCGTAATTACCACAGATCATGGTATGGTAAAAGTAAAAAACGCTAAACGTATAGTGGGCGACAGAAATGTAAATACCAATTTGAGGTACAAGCAGGGTAAAAATTTAAATTTAGATGATAAACCTGACGGAATTATTGAAGTAAGAAGGCCGGAAAATTATAAATTACCGAGTCCAAATGTCTCCACTTCCTACTTTTTTACTACCAATGATTACTTTTTTGCATATCCCAATAATTTTAATCATTATGTGAGCCATTATCGGGATACTTTTCAGCATGGAGGTGTTTCGCTGGAAGAAATGATTATACCGTTTGCAGTTTTAAAAGCCAGATAAAGGTATGAAGACCCGTTATTTTCTTATTTTTTTTCTTATACAGGTATCGGTTTTTGGACAAATTGAACCAGATAAATTCATTGAGAAAGATATAATTGATTTTGGGTTTGTTTTAGATATTCCCACCAGTAACCACAGACAAAAATTAAAATCCCAGCTGGTATCAGTAAATTCCCCGGGGGTATATTTGGCATATTTGGTAAATCCGAATGCAAAAAGCGATAACCTCAGTAGTATTTTTTTGGGTGGAGAGATTGGGATTTTTGGAACTAAACAGGTAGAATTTAACAAACCTGCCCCTGATGGTGATTTCTTCATGAATCATCGCACCGCATGGCTACATTTTAAAGGGAGGTATCTTCCTTATATTTATTCTGAAAAATATTTGCCATTGATTGATTTTTCGATGGGCCCGGTTTTATATTCTTCCACTATGGCAGAAAACCTCGGCAATGACGAAGTGGATAAGTTTTATAAATATAAAGATTTTGCAATAAATGCCAAAGTAGAAGCCGGTTTGCAAATAAAATTAAGGAATGAAAGAAAACCATTCTCATTTATGGGTATTTCTGTTGGTTTTTCAGCTTCCAATCCGGTAAAAATGATTAATAGGAATAAAATCGGATTCGATTCAGCCTACAATGTACTGGAAGCCCTTAATGCTCACAATCCCAGAGGGTTGTTTATGAAACTGAATTGGTCTAGTTATCGCTGAGATCCTTGATTTGACCACCATCACAAAATAAGGTTCTTTTCGGAAATCTTTCAATCAGGTCAAGTTCATGTGTAGCCATAAGTACGGCTGTTTTTGACAACAGATTTATTTTCATAAAAAGTTTCAGGATCTCAACAGATTTCTCAGGGTCAAGATTGCCGGTAGGCTCGTCGGCAAGTAGTATGGCCGGGTGATTAAGAAGGGCCCGGGCAATAGCGATTCTTTGTTGTTCGCCACCGGAAAGTTGATGAGGCATTTTACTTAAAACTTCAGGCAGACCTACCATTTCTAATACATCAACGATCCTTTCATTAATTTTTGCTTTTTCCTCCCATCCCATTGCTTCCATGAAAAAACGTAAATTCTGTTGAATATTTCTGTCGGGAAGCAATTGGAAATCCTGGAAAATGATTCCTATTTTTCTTCTTAAATAGGGTATTTCCTTGTATTTGATTTTTTCCAATTCATATCCTGCAACTACCCCTTGACCTTTTTCCAAAAATAAATCGGCGTATAAAGTCTTTAACAGAGAGCTTTTTCCGCTTCCGGTTTTCCCGATTAAATACACAAATTCCCCTTGTTTTATTTCAAAATTTACATCAGAAAGAATGAGGTTTTCTTTTTGAAATATGTATGCATTTTTGAGGGAAATTACCGAATCCATTTTAAGTTTTTTTCTAGAAGATTTATAAAAAAATAACCACGAAGCCAAAATTAAGAAATTGATTTATAAAATCGCCATCTTAATTAAATGGAATTCGTGGTTATGCCCGAAACAGTATTTTTTTTACTTATTCACTTTTGCATGGTCGGCAAGGAATTTTGCAAGACCAAGGTCAGTCAAAGGATGGTTAAGTAACGCCAAAATCGCCAATAATGGTCCGGTCATCACGTCTGCACCAATTTTAGCACAATTCAAAATATGAATTGGATGTCTTACTGAAGCCGCTAAAATTTGGGTTTGATACCCATAGTTGTCGTAAATAGTTCTGATTTCTTCAATCAGTACTAATCCATCAGTACTTACATCATCTAATCTTCCTAAAAACGGCGATACATAAGTAGCTCCTGCTTTGGCAGCCAACAGAGCCTGACCCGCTGAGAAAACCAGCGTACAGTTGGTACGAATACCTCTTTCAGAGAAATATTTGATAGCCTTGATGCCGTCTTTAATCATCGGGATTTTAACCACAATCTGATCATCAATTTTTACCAATTCTTCCCCTTCTCTGATCATACCTTCATAATCAGTTGAGATTACTTCTGCACTTACGTCACCATCTACTATGTCACATATGGCTTTGTAATGTTTTTTTACATTTTCCTCTCCACCAATGCCCTCTTTGGCCATCAATGAAGGGTTGGTTGTAACACCATCTAAAATACCCAGATCCTGAGCCTCTTTGATCTCCGAAAGGCTCGCTGTGTCAATAAAAAATTTCATGTTATATATATTGATTGAAAAAAATGAAGCAAAAAAAATGGCAAATTCACCGCTACAACCGCCTACCCTTGCTACCTTCCGGTCCTGGGGGATTCAGCAGGAGCTGGTAATTTGCCGTCACAAAAGTAGCAATTTTATTCTTAGAACCCAATTTCTAAAAGAAAAAAACAGTAAAAAATATTATTTACGCTACCAGATAAATATTTGAGATTATCATTGTAATATCGAAATAATTCATGAGCATTTTTTAGTTTGAATTACAATCCCTTAATTTTGAAAGTAAAAAAAAGATATGAAATACTTCTATTATGTCATTATTCTGATATTCGTATATTTCGTCGGAGTTCAATACAATGACCCTGATCCATACCTTTGGATGCCAACTTACTTGTTTCCAATATATCTTGTTTATCTTAAAATGAATGGCAAGGTTTCTTCTCAAACCCTCGTTTTAGTTGCGTTACCCTATATATTTTGGGCAGTAAATCAATTTCCTCCTGCTTGGGAAGGGCTTTTACTCAATGAGATGGGTATGAAAACTTTAAATATTGAGTTGGGAAGAGAGTCACTTGGACTTGGATTTACTGCACTAATTCTGATAATCATTTCATTTTTTAAAAATTGAAAAAAAAATATCCTGAAATTTTAACTGAAATAGTTAAGGTGTCTTTTTTAGAAAAAGAAGATGGAAGAATTTTGGAATTGCTTAAATCGAACAAAGATCGTGAACTTTTGCATCAACAAATCGTTTTTCATGGGTTAAGACCGGCCGCATTTTATGCCTTTAAAAAATTTGGAGTTACACAAGAAGATTTTCCTTACACAGATAGTTATCAGGAATTTACAACACGGCAGGCATTTCAACAATTAGGTTATTCTCATCTGATAAAATCAATTTTCAATGATTTTAAAGATTTGAATATCAGAGCAATACCTTATAAAGGCGTATTGTTTTCAAATCTGATTTATGATAATAAAGTATTGAGAGAATCAGGCGATATGGATTTATTAATATATCCCGATGACGCCAGAAAAGCTATCAATTATTTTATCGAAAATGGGTACGAATTTGAATTTTTTAATAGGAAATTCGATAATGCCAAAGGAATTGATAAAGTTGATTTGATGTTAAGTTCAAAAGGAAAATATGAACAAGCTTTTTACAAAAATGGTTTACATATTGATTTGCACTGGGGCTTGACGTATGGATTTATGCCTTATGAAATCAATTATTTTTCTTTTTTCGATAATCTAAAAAATGATTCAATACTGCCGGTAATACCCTCTTTTCAAACCATTTTCTGGATGATTGTGTTGCATCATGGAGGAAAAGAGTTTTGGGTTAAGCAGAGGCATTTAATAGATTTAATGGCTTTTTTGAATAAGTATTCGGCAGAAATGGATTGGGAAAAGCAGATTAGATTGGCTAGAGAATTCAAGCTATATAAGTCAATGATTACAGGATTATATCTGATAAACAAAATGTATGATTTTCAGGTACCAAAGCTGATTCAGGAACATTTTAATATTATTTCATCAAATCAAATTGATAAGATTTTGGATTTTCATAGCTATTCGAAGAAATGGAATACTCTTTTTGCAAGAATAAGATATGAAAATGTGCTTATCAACAATCAGGATGAAGGTTTTTCAGTGAGAAAATATGTTTATGAAATATATAAAGAATATTCTATGCCAAATCCCCTCGAACACGGCAGGTTTATTACTTTTCCCGAAAAATACAGATTTCTGAATTTTATTAGCAAAATCATTACCTACGGAATAAAAAAAATGTTCTGATTTATGGCAGAAATTACGTTTGATTATAAAAGTCAGATACCGCTATTGCCCAATGAACCCGGCATCTATAAGTATTTTGATGAAGAAAATCAGATAATTTATGTTGGGAAAGCCAAAAACCTGAAAAACAGGATCAGTAGCTATTTTTATAATTTTGATCGGGCAGACAGGAAAACCCGACGGTTGGTGCTAACAATCAGACGATTGGAATATACAGTAGTACCCACCGAATGGGATGCACTTTTGCTCGAAAATACACTTATTAAAGAGCACCAGCCCAAGTTCAACATCTTACTCCGTGACGATAAAACCTACCCCTACGTATGTGTAACCAACGAGCGGTTTCCAAGAGTAATTAAAACCCGAAGGATAGAAGACCGTAGTTTGGGTAAAATGTATGGTCCTTATGTCAATGCCAAGGCCATGTATGCGTTGCTTGATATGTTTACCAACCTTTACACCATACGCACCTGTAAGTATAATTTAAGTCAGGAAAACGTTGAAAATAAGAAATTTAAGGTTTGCCTTGAATACCATATCGGCAATTGCAAAGGACCCTGTGAAGGGCTTCAGTCAGAGGAAGACTACATGAAGGAAATCGAACTGGTGCACAATATTCTGAAAGGAAATGTAAGTCCGGCCAAGAAGTATTTTCATGAAAAAATGTTGGAATCGGCTGAAAAAATGGCTTTTGAGGATGCCCATAAGTTTAAGTTAAAACTTGAGTTTCTGGAAGATTACCAGTCAAAAAGTACGGTTGTTAGCCCCAATATCCATGATGCCGATGTGTTTGCAATTCAATCGGATGAAAAAGCAGCTTATATCAACTATCTGAAAGTCGTAAATGGAACCATAATCAGAACCCAAACCCTCGAAGTTAAAAAACCGCTGGAAGAATCAGAGTCTGATATTCTGACGTTGGTGATTTTTGATTTGAGAAAAAAATATGAATCTGAAGCCAAAGAAATCATCACCAACATTGATTTGGAGGTTGATCTGAAAGTTCAGATTACTATTCCACAGATTGGCGATAAGAAAAAGCTTATCGAAATGTCGCTCCGTAATGTAATGTTTTATAGACATGAAAAAGCCGAACGGGAGGCAATTGAAGCCAGTGGTGCTACCAATAAACGTGACAGGGTTTTGATAAAACTAAAACAAGACCTTAACTTAAAATCGCTCCCCAGGAGGATCGAATGTTTTGATAATTCCAACATACAGGGCACAAATCCGGTTTCGGCCATGGTATGTTTTATAAATGGTCAGCCTTCTACCCGTGATTACAGGCATTTTATTCCTAAAACCGTTGTTGGCCCTGATGATTTTGCCACCATGAATGAGGTGGTGGGCCGCCGATATGCAAGACTTTTGGAAGAAAAAGCCGAATTGCCTGATTTGATTATTATAGATGGGGGCAAAGGACAACTTTCGGCAGCCTGTGATGCACTTAAGACATTAGGTCTTTATGGACAGATTCCGATTATTGGTATAGCGAAAAGACTTGAAGAGATTTATTTTCCGGAGGATACTTTACCTGTTTATATTGATAAAAAGTCTGAATCTCTTAAATTGATTCAAAGAGCCCGTGATGAGGCACACCGTTTTGGCATCACACATCACCGCAACCGCAGGAGTAAAAATTTCCTGATTAGCAGTCTTGAATCGGCAGTGGGAATAGGTAAAACCACAGCCACTAAGGTCTTAAATCATTTTAAGAGTATCAGCAACATCAAAAATGCCTCCGAAGAGGAATTGAATGCCGTTTTAGGAAAAGACAAAGCCCGGAGAATAAGGGAATTTTTGGAAAAAGAAAGCTAGAAAGCCAGAAGTTAGCCTGCAATTGAAACTCCGATGAGTTTTCCAATTCCAAATGTAATAGCAGCAGCCGCAAGACCAAAAGCCACTTGTCTCAAGCCAGATTTCCAAAAACTTTTCCCGGTGAATATAGTGATTACACCACCAATCATAAACAAGCCAACGGCACTTAATGCGGAGGATATAATAATGGCGTTTCTGCCACCCAGCCAAAAATAGGGGATAACGGGCAAAATTGCACCCACCGCAAACATCAAAAATGATGAAACCGCAGCTTCCATTGCCGAGCCTTCCAGGTCTTCGGTATTGAGTCCAAGTTCCTCTTTTACCAATATTTGATGTGCTTTTTCTTTGTCCTGCATGGCATCATGGGCCATTTTTTTTGATTCTATATCCGAAAAGCCTTTGGCCAGATAAATGAGTTCAAGCTCTTTTTGTTCACCCTCAGGGTTATGTTCCAGTTCTGCCATTTCCAGCTCCATTTGATTTTCATAGAGTTCCTGAGAGCTTTTTACCGATATCCATTCGCCCAAAGCCATTGACAATGCTCCGGCTAGTAAGCCTGCCAAACCAGTCAATAAAACCTCCTTTTGTCCGTTGGTAGCTCCGGCTATACCCATCACCAGGCTGAAATTGGAAACCAGGCCATCGTTGCCTCCCAACACAGCGGCCCGCAGAGCATTCCCTCCGACAGAGCGATGTTGTTTTTCAAATTTTGAAAGCTCAGTTCCCGTAATTTCCGTTTTTCTTTCAAGTATATTGTTGAGGATATTTACATGAGAAGTGTCCGATATTGAACCTGCCAGATTTAAGTCTTTCCGGGCTTTAAGAATAGTTTTGGTAAGTCGTTTTTCTGTATCCAGCAATATTCCGAGAATAAAGTCTTTTCCGGCAAATTTGCTGATTTTGACAATAGCTCTTGCTCTGAAAGAAGGCTTTGGCATTTTATCAATATTCAGGTTGTTGGATTTTAAAAATGCAACAGCATGGCTCTTTTCTATTTCGCTCATTTGAGCGAAAATCATTGCAACTCCTTCATTTTCTTCCAGTTTAGCCAGTACAGAGTATAAGAAACTTGCATCAACCTCGGTCTGAATATTATCTAATTTTACCATTTTTTCTCATTTACACCTCAAATGTATTTTTAATAATTTGTTTTTTCAATGATATGTGTGGGTTTAGATGTAATTTGAGTTTAGACTTTTTAAAAAAAAGGACAGTGTTTTTAAATATTTTGAAAAAATCCCTACTTTAGTAAATATTTAAAATATACTACTTAATCTGAAAATAATAGATGTCATTCAGGCGACTTATCATTCCTGTATTTTATATTTTCTGTTTTTCCATCTATGGTCAGGAAAGTAAAACGACCTATATTATTGATAGTCTCAGAATTACTTATAATTTGCCTCGAACTGACACTTTTTCAAATGACACCTCCGATGCACTTGATTTTGCCCTAAATTTTGAGTTTGGAAATGAACCCAGATGCCTTACCTACCAAGCAATGCCGGCTTCAGTTGACAGTTCCAATGCCAAGTCCTGGGTACAAAATTTTTTGGGTGGAAATATTGATCTGTCAACACTTGAGCCTCAAATTGAATTTTACAAAAATTCATTCAAATACCCCTATTGTGAGAAGGAACTGGCAGAATTCCGGAATTTTTTCAAATGGATAAAAAAATATAGTAAGGGCGATTTTGTTTGGGTAAATATTCCTTCTCAGGAATTGTATGTTTTTCAGGATTCAAAATTCAAATACAAAATGAATGTGATTGTGGGGACGTATAAAAATCAGACGCCCATTTTTGCCGACTATATTGACAATTTCTCCTTGTTTCCCTATTGGTATCCTACCCAGAATATTGTTTTTGATGAGATAATTCCTAAGACTATTGCTGATATTGGCTTTTTAGAACGGAATTTTTACGAGGTTTTAGATAAAAAAGGGAAGATAGTTGATCCTTTATCCCTGGAATGGGAGACCTTTAAAAGAGATAAATTCCCTTACAGAATCAGGCAGACTACCGGATGTTTTAATTCTCTTGGATTGATAAAATTTAACCTGAAAAACCCATTTAGTATTTATTTGCACGATACGCAACACACCCAGACCAGCCGCGGACTTTTTAAGAAATCAAAAAGATATTATTCACATGGCTGTATCAGAATAGAAAAGCCAAAGGAGTTTTTGAGTTTTTTAAAACCTGCAAAGCCCGTAGATCCCGATTTTATGGTTGATTGCCCTACAGATAAAAAACCTATAACAATCCCATTAAAAGAAAAAATGCCGGTTTTTGTGATGTATTTTACTGATTTTATCAATGAAAAAGGGCAATTGATTTCGAAGCCGGACTTTTATAAACTGCTGCATTAAAGGATTTTGGAAAGAATATTTAAATTATTTTGGAGTTTTACGTATAGAATAATATTTTTGTACGTATAAAATATTGAATAAGAAATGGATACTAAAATCACATTAAGTTTTGACCAGAAGATTATAGAAAAGGCCAAAGATTTTGCTGCATCTCAAGGCATGAGTTTGAGCAGGCTTACCGAGTTTTTATACGAGAAAATCACTTCTTCACCCAAGTCTTATGCCTCGCTGGAAGATATTCCGATAGCAGATTTTATAAGTTTGGTTGCTGAAGAGCAGGCTATTTATAAAACCGCTACCAAAAGCTCAAAGTCTCTGAAGAAAGAATATTACGAATCCAGAAAATGAAATTATTTTTGGACGCCAACATATTAGTTTCTGTCCTTAACCATGAGATGCCTGTTTTTAGTTATAGCTCACGGTTGATGAGTTTACCCTCTTACAGGTCTAATTATCAGCTTTTTACTTCGCCGATTTGCCTTGCTATTGCCTATTATTTCGCAGAAAAAAAATGTGGAAACAAGCGGGCAATTGAGAAAATGCAGATTTTGTCAGGTCATCTAGGAATAACCAATATTGGTCAAAAAGAAGTAATTGCAGTTAATACAAACAAAAAAGTTAAAGATTATGAAGACGGCCTGCAATATTATGCAGCTTTGCACGCCGGATGTGAGGCGATAATTACCGAAAATATCAACGACTTTTACTTTTCTGATTTACCGGTTTATACTTCTAAGGAGTTTATTTTGAATATTTTATAATAAGAAAACTATATCAAAAACTCACTTTTTCCACAATTTATAAGGTTTGTCAATTTCAGTTTTAAAAGGTAGTAATATTTTTTTACCTGTTCCGGCTGATTCATACGCAGCCATTATCACTTCCAATACAGCCTTTCCATCATGACCTGTTACGAGCGGTTCTTTATCATTTTTCACACAATCCACAAAATGTTCAAACTCCTGCGGGAATCCATAGTTCCAGATTTCTTCGTACATGGTATAACTCCAGCCAACAGTATTTCCTGCTTTCTCCACTGCATAGCCTACACCTTTTGTGCTATAAGTCTGAATGGAATTACCCTGAAGCACATCGGCGTAAGCAACGCCTTCCGAGCCATGAATTTCCGCCCTGTCGTCCATGCCACCAAGTTTTGTCCAGCTTTCTTCGGCCATTGCCGTTACGCCGTTTTCAAACTCTAAAATCAAAATTGAGTTATCGTCACCGATGGTTTTGTCAATATGTACACTGGTGCTCATCTGAGCATATACTGATTTTATAGGATTGTTTTTATTAAGCCATCTGAAAAATTGGATTGCATGACAGCCCATGTCCATCATTACGCCACCACCTGACCTTTCCACATCCCAAAAATGATCGGCGTGCGGCCCATCATGCTTTTCTGATTGCTTTAGTAAGACAGGTTTGCCCAATGCCCCTTCGTCTAAAAGCTGTTTCATTCGCACATATTTTGGAGTAAAGCATAGCTCCTCCGCATACATAAGTTTAACATTTGCTTTTTCACAGGCCGCAATCATCCTGTCGGCCTCTTTCAGATTCAGACAAAATGGTTTTTCCACAACAATATGCTTTCCTGCCAATGCTATTTTTTCTGTGATTTCACAATGCAAATTATTCGGAGCACCAATCACCACCAAATCTAGATCTGGCATGGCCAGCATTTTATCTAAATCGGTGAAATAGTTAGGAATTTTATGATTTTCGGCGAAAGTTTTAACATGTTCAAGGGTCGGCGACATCACAGCCACGATTTCTGCATCGGCTACTTTTTTTATTGTCTCAGCATGAATAGTTGATATAAATTGCGAGCCTATTAATCCAATTTTTACTTTTCCTTCAATCATAATTCAGAATTATTTGAGCTTGAATTTACTCAATTAATCTGAAAATAAACTTTATTTTAATGTTAAAATTGAGATAACGTTGGTGAATTGTTAGTAGAATCAAATTGCCATCAGTGTTTGGTTTTAAATTTTGTCTTCGATTGACATTTTCGGAATCGACTTTGAACCCGTCGAATATTTTCAAGCTAATTCATATTCAACAATATTGGGTTTTGAAGAAGATTTAGAGGCAGCTAATACTTCTATTCCGACCAATTGTCTATCAACTGAATAATCTAAAATTACTCCTTCTTTTTCCATATCTGATTCATATACAGTCAGGTCATTGAATTTGATATATAAAATATCAGTTTCTTTGTCGTATTTTATTTTCATAAAGATATATCGATTTTAAAGTATTTTAACTTTTTACAGAATTTATATATTTTTATGTAAAAAGCATTTAAGTAAATGGGAAAAAATTAAATTTACCAAATGAAAATGAAGTTTTTTATATTAATTAACAGCTGTCTCATTAGTTTAAATTTATTTGGGCAAAATGATTTTAGAAAATCATTAAATTTAAACTTTTCTTATGATAAAAAGTATAAATTTTTGTATGGTTTTCAAGATTCAGTTTTTAGAGGTAGAAAAGTGAACCAAAATAATTTCAGAATCAACCCTTCCATAAGCTTTACGAACAAAAAAGGTAATTTTTGGGAGTTTAGATTAAATGGTGGTCTTTTTAAAGAAGATTCTCTGGAAACGAAAAGCGTCGTTAACCAATCAGTTGGAGGTGTTCTACATGATTCAAGGTTTGTTAATTTTCTAGTTCTGAACCATTTAGATTTAACCAAAAAGAGGAATAATCTAAAATTTCTACTTAGCCTAAAATATCAAATTGGGTATAATGAATCGTTTTTGTGGACTCATGGTTATGACATAAATGAGAAAGTAGTTACTTCAGAAATTGGACTAACTTCAAAAGTTAGATATCGTTTCCAGAATAGATTCTTTATAGATTTCATCCCTCCAATTTTATGTAATTTCTCCACTAGAGTTGGAAATAGAAATAATAATTTACCTTATATTGAAAGTTATAAGAAAAAGTTATCGATTATTGATTTTGATTCTAACATTTTATCAATTTCTAGGAATAACTATAATTTATATCAAACTAACTTTAGAGAATTTATTTCCGTAGGATTTTTATTTTAAGATGTAATATTTAATTGTGATTCAATTAGAATTATATTTAACTTTTATCCCTGTAATAATTACCAGACATAATGCTCTACAAAAAAATCCCCGGCCTCTCAGCCAGGGATTCTCTACAAAACATAAGCAAGAAATATTATTTTCCGGCTTGCTCTGCGATGATGTTTAATGCAGCACCGGCTTTGAACCAGCCTATTTGGGCATCATTGTAAGTATGATTAACCGTGATTTCGTCTTTGCTTCCATCGGTGTGGTTGGCCACAACGGTCAACGGCTTGCCAGGAGCAAATGAAGTCAAACCTACGATATCAAAGCTGTCGTCTTCTTTGATTTTGTCATAATCTGCCGGATTGGCGAATGTCAAAGCCAGCATCCCTTGTTTTTTGAGGTTGGTTTCGTGAATACGGGCAAACGACTTCACCAATATAGCTCTTACGCCCAAATGACGTGGCTCCATGGCTGCGTGCTCTCTTGATGAGCCTTCACCGTAGTTTTCGTCACCGATTACGATAGAGCCAATACCGGCGGCTTTATAGGCACGTTGGACAGCAGGTACCTCGCCATATTCGCCGGTCAATTGGTTTTTAACTTTATTGGTAGCTTCGTTGGCAAAGTTTACCGCACCTATCAATAGGTTATTGGAGATATTGTCCAGGTGACCGCGGTATTTTAACCATGGGCCGGCCATAGAGATATGGTCAGTGGTACATTTTCCTTTGGCTTTGATCAGAAGTTTAAGGCCTTTAAGGTCGGTACCTTCCCATTTGGCAAATGGAGCTAAAAGCTGAAGTCTGTCTGATTTTGGACTAACTTTCACCTTTACATTTTTACCGCTACGGGCTGGTTTTTGATATCCTGCATCCAATACATCGAAGCCCATCGGAGGCAATTCTATTCCCAATGGCGGATCCAGTCTTACCTGCTCGCCTTTTTCGTTGGTCAATGTATCTTTGGCAGGATTGAAAGTCAAATCTCCGGCAATGGCAAAAGCAGTCACGATTTCAGGTGAAGCTACAAATGCGTGAGTATTAGGGTTACCGTCAGCTCTTTTGGCGAAGTTTCGGTTAAATGACGTGATGATTGAGTTTCTTTCACCTTTTTCAGCACCATGACGTGCCCACTGGCCGATACAAGGTCCGCAGGCGTTAGCTAATACTACACCACCAATTTTTCCAAAAGTACCTAAAAGGCCATCTCTCTCTGCAGTAAATCTCACCAATTCAGAACCCGGAGTAATGGTGTATTCGGCTTTGGCTTTGATATTTTTCTCAGCTGCCTGATTGGCTACAGAAGCTGCCCTGGTCATATCTTCATAAGAAGAGTTGGTACAAGAGCCTATCAAACCTACATCCAGTTTCGCCGGCCAGTTGTTTTTCTTAACTGCAGCCGCAAATTTTGAAAGAGGCCATGCCAAATCCGGAGTGAAAGGACCATTGATTCTTGGCTCCAGTTTCGAAAGGTTGATTTCGATAACCTGATCGTAATATTTTTCGGGATTATCAATACAATCCTGGTCAGGACGAAGATATTCTTTGATTCTTCCTGCTGCTATCGCCACATTTCTTCTACCGGTAGCAATCAGGTATTTTCCTATTTTTTTATCAAATCCAAAAACCGAAGTGGTAGCTCCGATCTCAGCACCCATGTTACAGATGGTACCTTTTCCGGTAGCCGAAAGTTTGTCTGCTCCAGTTCCGAAGTATTCAACGATTGCACCTGTACCCCCTTTTACAGTAAGGCGACCGGCGACTTCCAGAATTACGTCTTTGGCAGAAGCCCAACCTTTCAATGATCCCGTCAGTTTAACACCAATAAGTTTAGGCATTTTTAGCTCCCATGGTAGGCCGGCCATAACGTCACAGGCATCAGCACCACCCACACCGATGGCGATCATACCCAATCCACCCGCATTAGGTGTGTGAGAGTCGGTACCGATCATCATTCCACCCGGAAATGAATAATTTTCTAATACAACCTGATGAATGATACCCGCACCCGGTTTCCAGAAACCGATACCATATTTATTAGATACTGAAGAAAGGAAGTCGTAAACTTCTTTGTTGATCTCATTGGCAATCTTCAAATCTTCTGATGCACCAACTTTGGCCTGAATCAGGTGATCGCAGTGTACGGTTGAGGGTACAGCTACTTTTTCACGCTGAGCCTGCATAAACTGCAAAAGGGCCATCTGTGCGGTGGCATCTTGCATAGCTACACGGTCAGGTGCAAAATCTACATAGTCTTTACCACGTTCATAAGGCTTGGAAGGTAAGTTGTCCCAAAGGTGGACATACAAAATCTTTTCTGCCAAAGTCATTGGTCTTCCTAAAAGCTTCTTTGCGGCTTCCACTCTTTCAGGAAACTTGGCATAAGTCGCTTTTATCATATCCAAATCAAATACTTTCATCAGCGTAATATTTTTTTATTTAATTCTATTTTTCAAAAGTACGAATTGATTTTAGATTTTAAAATAGGATTATTTTAATTTTTTTATAAAAATCCTGTTTTTTGATTTTTTAAATTTTGTAATAATTTGAAAAACAATAATTTGAATGATTTTAAGCCATGAAAAAATTAAAATATTTTTTTTGTCTAAACAGGAAAAACTTCGAGTTTGATAGGTTTTTTTTCAAAACTACTAAAAAGGATTTTGTTGGTAATATAAATATTTCAAGAATCATCCTGAAAAACTCAAACTGAATTATTTGCATAACTTCCTAAAATTTAGATTAAAATCACACCTAAATCAGGCATTTTTGAGGTCTATGTTTAAAAAAAGTTTCGGTTTGAAATGATAATATACTTATTTTGCCCAAAATTTCACATTTAGGTTTCTATACATTTATATATTTAGTATGTCAAAAAATCTGGTAATAGTTGAGTCTCCAGCCAAAGCAAAAACAATAGAGGGTTATTTAGGTAGTGATTTTATCGTTAAATCTAGTTTTGGACATATCAGAGATCTTCCGGAAAAAGAATTGGGTGTAGATGTAGATAATCAATTCAATCCCAGTTATCAGATTTCTTCAGATAAGGTCAAGGTTGTAAACGAACTTAAAAATTTAGCCAAAGGCAAAGAGGTATGGCTTGCAACTGACGATGACCGCGAAGGAGAGGCTATTTCCTGGCACTTAAAAGAAGCTTTAAACCTTGGAAATGATACCAAAAGGATAGTTTTTAGGGAAATTACCAAAAATGCCATCAATAAAGCCATTGAGTCGCCCAGGCAAATAGATATAGATTTGGTTAATGCTCAGCAAGCCCGGAGAATATTGGATAGATTGGTGGGTTTTCAGCTTTCACCCGTTTTGTGGAAAAGAATTAAAGCAGGTGACCGCAAAAATCTTTCAGCTGGAAGGGTGCAGTCGGTTACTGTTAGGATAGTAGTAGAAAGAGAGCGTGAAATTGAGAGTTTTCAATCCAAATCATCATTTAAGGTTGTAGCACAGTTTTTGGTAGAAAAGAATAAAGTGCTAACGGCAGAATTAGGCAAAAATTTCGAAACTGAAGGTGAAGCACAAAAGTTTTTGCAGGATTGTGTGCCTGCAATTTACAAAATCAACGGACTGGAGGTTAAGCCTACCACCAAAAGTCCGGCTCCCCCATTTACAACTTCAACTTTACAGCAGGAGGCTTCCAGAAAGCTGGGATTCTCGGTTTTACAGACGATGACTTTGGCACAAAAGCTTTACGAATCGGGTAAAATCTCTTATATGCGTACTGACTCCACCAATCTGTCTCAGGAAGCTATCGACAACGCCAAAAATAAAATTATCGGTACTTATGGAGAGAAATTTTCTAAGCCCAGGGTATTCAAAACTAAAGATAAGTCGGCTCAGGAAGCTCACGAAGCCATCAGACCCACTGATTTTGCAGTAACTGAAACCGGAAACGACCGAAATGAGAAAAGGCTTTATGATTTGATCTGGAAAAGAGCCATCGCCTCACAAATGGCGGAGGCAGTGATAGAAAGAACGATTGCAAAAATTGGCATTTCTACCCGTCCTGAAGAACTTACTGCAACAGGCGAAGTTATAAAATTTGAAGGGTTCCTCAAAGTGTATCTGGAATCAACTGACGACGAAGACGAAGAAAATAAAGACATGCTTCCCCCGCTTACAGTAGGACAGGAACTGGTTTTGAAGCAAATGAAAGCCACCGAGCGTTTCTCACGCCCACCGGCAAGATATACCGAAGCTTCGCTGGTAAAGAAACTGGAAGAATTGGGTATTGGGCGTCCATCTACCTATGCACCCACCATTTCGACCGTAATCAAAAGAGAATATATCGTGAAAGAAGACCGGGCGGGTTTTCAGAGAAATTTCAAAGATTATCTCCTCAAGGATGGTGAAATCACCAATACGGTAGGTACGGAGAATTTTGGTGCCGAAAAAGCAAAACTATTCCCAACAAACCTGGGAATTATTGTAAATGACTATCTGGTAGAAAACTTTGAAGATGTACTCAACTATAAGTTTACCGCTAAAGTAGAAAACGAGTTTGATGATGTAGCCGAAGGGAAAGTTTCCTGGCAAAAAATGATAGAGAATTTCTATAAGGAATTTCACAATAAAATAGAAGAAGCAACTGGTGAAAATGGTGCAAAAGCCGCTGGTTCTTTTGAGCTGGGGGTAGATCCTGATTCGGGTAAAAAGATTTTTGCAAAAATTGGCCGCTTCGGTCCTTATCTCCAGGTAGGAGAGGCCACTGACGAAGACAAACCCACTTTCGTGTCTATCAAAAAAGGTACTTTGATCTCAAATATTACCTTTGAAGAGGCTCTTTCGATTTTAAAAGGTCCAAAATTGCCGCTGGAATTGGGTCTGCATGATGGACATGCTTTGGTCGTAAATGAAGGAAGATATGGGCCATATATTTTGTACAATGGTAAATATTATAATCTCGATAAGAGTGAAGACCCATTGGCAATAACCAAAGAAAGAGCTATCGAAATCATTGACGCCAAACTTTCAGGTGCTGACAACTCATTGCCCCGAAACATGGCTGACTATAAAGGTGAGGCCGTGGTGATTAACAAAGGGCGTTTTGGCCCCTATATTAAACATGGAGCTACATATTATAATATTGGCAAAAATGACGACCCCCTAACCATTGACGATACAAGGGTTGGCCAGATTATAGAAGAACTTAAAGAAGCTGCAGCTAAGAAAATTATCAGAGAGTATCCTGAAAATGACAAAGTTAAGGTTTTAAATGGTCGCTATGGTCCTTATATTCAGGTTGGGAAACGCAATGTGAAGATTCCAAAAGGAACTGATCCTGCCACCTTGACCCTTGAAGATTGTCTTAAGCTAGCAGAAGGATAACAAATTAGCACCTCAGGGTGCTTTTTTTATGAAAAAGAAATTAGTAGTACTCACCGGAGCAGGAATAAGTGCCGAGAGTGGTCTGAAAACTTTTCGTGATATGGGTGGTTTATGGGAAAACTATGCCATTGAAGAAGTAGCTACACCGGAAGGCTGGGAAAAGAATCCTCAGCTGGTGCTGGATTTTTACAATGAAAGAAGAAAACAGGCATACCTGGCTAAGCCTAATCGTGCTCATCTCGTTCTGGCAGATCTGGAAAAGGAATTTGAGGTTAAAATAATCACCCAAAATGTTGATAATCTGCATGAAAAAGCTGGTTCAACAAATGTGGTACATCTGCATGGTGAGCTTTCAAAAGTCAGAAGTGTGAAAAATCCTGATTTGATATATGAAGTTGATAATAAGGCGATTAATCTGGGAGATTTAGCTGAAGATGGCGGACAATTACGACCTCATATCGTGTGGTTTGGTGAATTGGTGCCCATGATAGAACCTGCAGCAGATATATGTCTGGATGCTGATATTTTCGTGGTCATTGGCACAAGTTTACAAGTGTATCCTGCAGCCGGATTAGTGGGTTATGTGGGAAATGACGTACCAAAATTTGTAATTGATCCATCAATGCCGGCCTATTCTTTTAATACCAAAAATGTTGAGTTTATCGAGAAAACTGCGGTTGAAGGGATAGATGTTTTTTTGGAGAAACTTAAAAATCTTTAAACAAAAAAAGAGCTCTGTTTTCAGAACTCTTTTAAGGATAATAAGAATCTTATTAAGCGTTCAATGTACCTCTCAATGCACGAGGGATAGCGACGTTAGCTACCGGATTGGCTTCAGGATCCAAAATGGTAAGTCCTGGAAGTTCCAAAGATTTTACTTTGATAGATTTACCTAAATCAAGGTCTGAAACATCAAGATTAACCAATTCAGGAATATCTTTTGCTGGTCCTTTAACTTTAAGTGTTCTCAAAGTCTGAACCAGTTTACCCCCTTTCTTGGCACCAATTGCGGTACCGGTCAATCTGATTGGAATAGAAGTAGTGATTACTTTCTCTGGAGTGATTTCCAATAAATCAACATGGATAAGCATGTCGTTCACAGGGTGAAATTGTTTGTCCTGAAGAATAGCATTGTACTCTTTTCCGTCAATTGTTAATTTGATTTCATACGCATCAGGCGTGAAGATAAGTGGTCTGAACAAATAGGCAGGTGCGTAAAATGACACTTGCTCTGCTCCGCCATACAGAATACCCGGAACCATGCCTTGAGCACGTAGTTCCTGTGCAGCCTGACGACCGAGATTCGCTCTATTAAACCCTACAATCTCAGTTACTTTCATAATTAAAATGTAATTTGATGTTGATAATTTATAAATAATGAACTAATAGATCCATTGTCTCTGATTCTTCCGATGGCATGAGCAAAAAGCTCGGCTACCGAAATAACTTTAATTTTCGGATTGTCTATTTTTAAAGGAATAGAATCCGAAACTATCACCTCAGTAAATACCGAATTGGTGATATTTTCATGGGCTTTGTGCGACATTACGGCATGAGTTGCTACCGCTCTGACCGATTTTGCACCTTTTTCCATGATTAACCCTGCAGCTTTACAAATCGTTCCACCCGTGTCAATCATGTCGTCCACCAAAACCACATTGGCATCTTTTACATCCCCAATGAGTTGCATTCCCGCGATTTCGTTGGCTTTTTTTCTTTGCTTATCACAAATCACGATATCAGCATCAAAAAAACTTGCAAATTTTCGCACTCTTGATACACCACCAACGTCTGGAGAAGCAAAGATGAGGTTTTCGATATTTTTGGTTTTCAAATAAGGAACAAACACCGATGTGCCTTCCAAATGATCAACCGGAATATCAAAAAATCCCTGAATCTGACCGGCATGCAAGTCAAGTGTCATGATTCGGTCGGCACCCGCTGCTCTTAGCATATTGGCAACCAATTTGGCACCTATGGCTACTCTCGGACGGTCTTTTCTGTCTTGTCTGGCATAGCCATAATAAGGAATAACCGCTACTACATAGTGTGCCGAGGCCCTTCTTGCTGCATCAATCATAAGGAGTAACTCCATCAGGTTGTCGGCATTTGGAAATGTAGCCTGACAAAGAAACAGGTCGCAACCTCTGACAGATTCGTCAAAATTGACCGAGATTTCACTATCTGCAAACCGTTGAATTGATATTTTCCCTAGTTCCTTTCCATAAAAATAAGCTACTTTACTAGCCAGATACTTTGAATTGGTACCGGAAAAAATTTTTACCTCAGCCATTTTTGATGATTGTTTCCCAAATTTTCTGCAAAAGTACGAAAAAATATACTTTTCACCTATTTTTTTTCAAATATTGGATTTAAATTGCGTCAGAATCTATAAAATACTGGAAAATGCAATTGTCTTTAGTGGACGAAGTCCCCGAATTCTCGAAAAAATACTTCCTTGATGTTTTTGCTGAAGCACTATATGATTTAAAGTCTGATAAGATGAAGTTGAAGACCATCAACGGTCAGCAAGTACCGGAAAATCTTAAAGTGAGCATTCCAAGTAAATTTATCAAGAATTTTCCTGAAGGAACCATTTATAAAGTGGATACCAAATTGGTCAATAAAAAAGGTAAAAAGCCATATTTTATTGCCATGAAAGGTAAGGAAGTGGAAAGAGCCATTGAGTATTTTGACTACAATCTCAAGGTTCAATACGGCTTCGATTATACTTTTCGTAAATAGGGTCTGCTGAAAAACAGGCAATGGTTTGATTTATAAATTTTTAGAAAGAGTTTATAATATTCTTCTGAAAGTTTTTTAACTAAAAATTTAAAAATTCTTTGCACGAAAGATGCTCCTAATAGCCTTAGCCAGAAGCAGTTCATCTACTTCACCAATCACAACTCACTGTACCACAGTACAGTTTCTTTTTATTGGTTCGTAGCTAAACTACTTCTGACTTTTTCAACAGACCCTAAATAATTTTTAAACAAACAGACTTAAATGCCGTTGCTCCGGCACTTCATCAAAATACTGAGAGAACTTGATGTTGTCCGGCAATTTTCCGATTTCAACTTGCTCAATATTCGCTTTTATTACCTTATAAATTGCAGAAAAAGGGGTGATTTCTCCAAATAAGTAAGTTTTTTTACCATTAGAATTTAGCAAAGTAAAAACTTTAGGATTAATCTCATTGCTTACGGATGGAAATTTCCTGATTTCTATTTCAGTATTTTTGGTTATTATTGTATCAATCCATTTGTCATTGACTATCAACAGGTTGGAAGTGTTGAGTTGGTTGTTTTTATTGAAAAATTCGGCTAGATTAGCCAGTTTAGGCTTTATTTCCAACGTTTTATTCTGATAAATTTCTGAAAGTAAATTCAATATCACTTTCGGAATTCCAAAAAGATATCTCACTTTATCAAATGGTGATTCAATTATTTCAAATTCAGAAGATTCCAAATGGGGGAAAACCATTTTTAAATAATCAAATGGGGGAATCTGGTCATCAAAAAGCTCGTTCTCTAATCTTAAAAACAGGGGAGTGTCAACCGAAACAACGATGGAGTTCCAAAAATTGGCTTTCAAAAATGCGTGTGTATTGAATATTTCTCTTATCTGGGAAACAGAATTTTCAAATGTGGCATAACTGCCCAAAAAATAATCTTCAAACCAAATGAAAGTATTGGAGCTTACGTTTTTAAGAGCAATTTTAAACCTGCAATCCTGCCATTCAATTTTCAAGTCATACAAATCAATCTGATCGGCATCAAAACGGTCATCGGTTATTTTGAAAATTGGCTCCATCCAACAAATTTAAAAAAGAAATATTGCTTGTGAAATCATTGAAGGAATTAAAACCTTCAAATATGCTTATTCTTTGTGAATGTTTTATTTGTCGGTATTCTTCAATACTTTTCCAGGCGATTTCTGTCAGAATATTATGCTCGGGGTCCTGGCCAAGTCGGGGTTTTTGATTTTCGGCATATACCTCAAAATAGAACTCGATGGCGTGTAAAGCACCGATTTTGGCTTCTTTGATATGCATAAGAGGGCCAATTTTTACCTCAAGATTTACTTCTTCTCTAAACTCCCTGACTAATGCCTCTTTTATGCCTTCGTTTTCGTTTACGCCCCCGCCGGGTACGCTCCAAAAAATATTTTCGCTATTGAGGCCCGAATGGTTTACCATAAGCAGTTTGTTTTGCTCAATCAAGATTCCACAAACTCTGATCCTGGTCTTGTTCCCGTAAATTTTCTCAATGATTCTCGAGGCCATAAATATCGCTTAGCTTGGTTTTATTTCTTTTTTGTAGGCTTTTCCATACTTTTTCTGTTTTTCTTTCTCTATGTTTCTCCTCACATTTATCTTTTTGTTTTTCTCCAATTTTTCATGAAAAGCTTCGCCTTCAGGTTTTTGAGTTTTGAGTTTTATAAATTTTACAGGTACATACTCTTTTTCAAAATCAAAAATCTGATCTGAAATTTCAAGATGCTTCGGCAGATCCACTTTGGCAATTTTATAATCCAGCAATTCTTCAATTTGGTTTAAAGTGCTGGCTTCTTTTTCTGTAATTAGGCTTAAAGCTTTTCCGCTTTGACTTGCCCTTCCGGTGCGACCTATCCTGTGGATATAATCTTCGGGTTGATCGGTCAGGTCCATATTGACAACATGACTTATTAGAGGAATATCCAGACCCCGTGAACCAATATCTGTAGCAATTAAGGTTCTGGTTTCACCCTCAGAGAAACGATTGATAGCATTGAACCTGTAATTTTGGGATTTATTTGAATGGATGATGTCCACACTTTCCATGCCTCGCTTTTGCAATTCACCCAAAAGAACATCGGCCTTACTTTTTTCCGAAACAAAAACAAGGTTTTTGGTCATTTCCGGATCATTACTCAATAACACCTCGAGCAAATTGATTTTTGTGCCGAAATTGGGTAGAATATAGGCTCTTTGATTTATGTTTTGGTGCGGTGTTGACATCGAATCATCCTCAATTATCACAGGACTTTTGAAATAATCCTGCAATAGGGCCTCAATGTCCTCGGTTACTGTAGCAGAAAAAATCAGATTTTGACGTTTTTCAGGTACTTTATCAAATATTTGTTCGAGTTGAGGCCTGAAACCAAGGTCCAGCATAGTGTCGAATTCATCCAAAACCATTTTTTTGATGTTTTTGACTTTTAATACTCCCGCAGCTGCCAGGTCAATAAACCTTCCCGGAGTGGCCACCAATAGATCACACCCATTTTGCAATTCAATAATTTGAGATTTGATATTGACTCCGCCATAAACGCCTACGGTATCAAAAGAGATATAGGAAGCCAGTTTTTTAGCCACTTCCTGTACTTGCACCACCAGTTCTCGTGTAGGAACGAGTATTACAATTTGAGGGAGTTTTTCTTTCGAGAAATTCCACATTCTGAGCAGTGGCAATAAATAAGCAAGCGTCTTTCCTGTGCCGGTTTTTGCAATTCCGGCCAGATCTTTCCCCGACATCACCTCAGAAAAAACTTTCGCCTGAATGGAAGTGGGGGTTTTCAGGCCCATGTCGTCAAGGGCATTGAGCAGTGATCTGTTTATATTTAAATCGCTAAATTTCATTTTTGATTTTTTAAATCTTATACAAAAGTAATTTTTTGGTTTCGAATGTATTGGTTACTTTTAAACTATTCTAAACATATTTTAAATGAAAAAAAATTCAATTCTTCTGTTTCTTTTGTTTTTGATAGTAGGTGCCAATGCCCAAAAAAGTCTTTTTAATGGAAAAAATCTGGATGGATGGAAAATCTTTGGTACCGAAAAATGGTATGTTAAAAATAAGAATCTTATTTGTGAAAGCGGCCCGGATAAGGGATATGGATATCTGGCCACCGAACAAAAATTTAAAGATTTTGAACTTTCGCTGATGTTTAAACCGGAAGCCAATGGAAATAGCGGCGTTTTTTTTCATTCTGATATTGAAGGAACAAAAGTGGCAGGCTGGCAGGCTGAAGTAGCACCTCCGGGTCATTTTTCGGGTGGAATTTATGAATCTTATAAAAGAGGATGGCTAATCAAACCGGATCCCGCAATTGATAATGTAAAAATGAATAAATGGAATACAATGAAAATAAAGGTTCAAAATGATGAAGTGACCACCTGGGTCAATGGTGTTCAGATGATTTTTTTGAAGGACAAAGCCATAGGTGAAATTGACGGAAAAATAGCTCTTCAAATTCATGATGGAGGTGGTATTAAAGTAGCCTGGAAGAAGATCAAAATTAAAGAACTGTAAATTTGTCAGACTTAAAGCATTGATAAATAGTTATATATGGATATTGCTAAAAAACATAGCACGACTTTACTAAAAAACTTATATAGATTTGTAACACAAAATTAATCATTAGAAAAATGGCAAACGATAACAACGCAGACAAACTTAAGATTTTACAATCAACACTTGATAAACTTGATAAGGCATTCGGTAAAGGAACTGTGATGCGGTTGAGTGATACCAAAGTAATGGATGTTCCTGTAATATCAACCGGCTCACTGGGTCTGGATCTTGCTTTGGGTGTAAGTGGTTTTCCAAAAGGAAGAGTAATCGAAATATATGGTCCTGAATCTTCGGGTAAAACCACCCTGGCCATGCATGCAATTGCTGAGGCTCAGAAAATGGGCGGAATAGCAGCTTTTGTAGATGCAGAACATGCCTTTGACAGGGTTTATGCCGAGAAATTAGGGATTGATACTAAAAACCTTTTGATATCTCAGCCTGATTATGGTGAGCAGGCACTCGAAATTGCAGAACATTTGATTTCTTCAGGTGCGATTGACATCTGTGTGATTGACTCCGTGGCGGCATTGGTTCCAAAAGCCGAGCTCGAAGGTGAAATGGGTGACAGTAAAATGGGACTCCAGGCGAGATTGATGTCGCAGGCTTTGAGAAAACTAACGGGTACAATCAATAAAACGGGTTGTTGCTGCATATTTATCAACCAGCTGAGAGATAAAATTGGTGTCATGTTTGGTAGTCCTGAAACCACTACCGGAGGTAACGCTCTTAAATTTTACGCCTCGGTGAGGATTGATATCAGAAGGATAGGTCAGATAAAAGATAATGATTCTAATATAATTGGTAACCGCACCAAAGTAAAAGTGGTTAAAAACAAAGTAGCTCCTCCTTTCAAAGTGATCGAATTTGACATCATGTATGGTGAAGGAATTTCAAAATCGGGTGAAGTGTTGGATTTGGCTGTTGACCTGGATATAGTTAAAAAATCAGGCTCCTGGTTTTCGTATGCTGAAAATAAATTGGGACAGGGAAGAGATGCTGTTAAGGCACTTATCAAAGACAATCCTGAATTAATGGCCGAGTTGGAGGACAGAATCAAAGCGACGGTTTCAAGCAATGCCGACGCACTTATGGACAAGAATCTTGATGATGCATCAATAGATTAATAGATTCTAATGATAGAAATTGGAAAGAGTGCTTCTGTTTGGAGGCACTTTTTTTTGTATTTAGGCTCGATTTAAATCTATTGGATTTATTTTTGTAAGTCTGATTATAATATTTCATTTGGTTTTTAGTTTTCCAAAAAAAAATATTTTTTGCGGGCATTTAAAATTGTTGGCTGATCTTATGCGGTTAATTCTCATAATTTTTTCTTTTTTCTTGTTCAGTTTTGGTTTTCAGGGCGACTACCGTTTTGTAGAGAATGACTCTTTTGTTGCCGGTGAATCATATCATTATAAAATCAAATATGGCTTTTTTACCATTGGTGAAGCTAATGTAGATGTAGATGAAAAAATTTATAATGTAAATCAAAGGGCCTGCTTTAAAATAAATGTGGTAGGACGTACCGCTGGCATGACCAATATTTTTAAAGTAAGCAATACCTACCGCACTTATCTTGATACGCTCGCATTTGTACCTCAGCGATTTATTTACAGTGCCAGAGAAAATAATTTCAAAAGAGATCAGGTGATTTCATTTAATCATTCAAAAAATGAAGTTTTGAAAACTGAAAAAGACCAAACCAAAACCTTTTCAGTTCCAAACAATATTCAGGATGTAATTTCAGCCTATTACCTCATCAGGACATTCGATTATAATGCTCAGGCTTTAGGAAAGACTTTCGCTGCACCGGTTTTTTTTGACGAAGAGTTGTATCCTATGAAAATAAGATTTGCAGGAAAAGGCACTGTAAATACCAAATTTGGTAAAATAAAAGTATTAAAATTAAATCCAATTCTACCGCCTAACGAACTATTCAAAGGTGAAAACGCCATCCGTATTTGGGTTTCTGATGATAAGAACAGGGTGCCCATTCAGGTTGAAATTGACTTTTCAATCGGAACCGTTGTGATGGAAATTAAAAAATACCATGGTCAAAAATTTCCTTTTGTTTGGAAATAGGCTTGGTTTTTGTATAACATAAATTGAAACCATGGTTTCAGGGCTAAACTAACCACTTAGCCTTCGCTCTCTCATAATAATCAATCATAAAATTTCTTTGGGAAGAATTATTCCCGAATCAGACTTTCCTTGCAGAAAAGAGACAATATTGTTTTTTTCGCCCGGAGATATTTTGATTATATCTTTTTTTAAAACTTAACATTGAATGTTAAAAAAGTGAGGTTTGTATATACTTTAATTAATAAAGTCACTATATTTTCATACTTCATGTAAAAAAAAGAAGTTTTTTGTAGTTGTATTTGAAAATGTTAATATAGCTTTGTAGAATAATTCACTTTTAATAATTTAAAAAATGAAAATAGCCGTAGTTGGTACCGGATACGTTGGATTAGTTACTGGTACTTGTTTTGCTGAAACAGGAAATTATGTTACCTGTATTGATATTGATCAGGCCAAAGTTGAAAGCCTGAGAAAAGGGAAAATGACTATCTATGAGCCGGGTCTTGAGATTTTGTTTGACAGAAACCGGAAAGAAAGCAGGTTAATGTTTACAACTGATCTTAAAGAAGGAATAAAAGGAGCTGAAGTAATATTTTTAGCTCTGCCTACGCCTCCCGGTGAAGATGGCTCTGCTGATTTGAAATACATATTGGGTGTAGCTGATCAATTGGGTCATGTGATGGAAGACTATGCCGTAATAGTTGATAAAAGTACTGTACCTGTTGGTACAGCAGAAAAAGTAAATGCTGCAATAGTTAAAAATGCCAAAGTGCCTTTTGATGTGGTTTCTAATCCCGAGTTTCTTCGGGAAGGTGTAGCCGTAGATGATTTTATGAAACCTGATCGTGTGGTAATAGGAACTAAATCAGAAAGAGCCAAAGAAATTATGGAAAGACTATACGCACCTTTGGTGAGACAAGGCAATCCAATAATTTTTATGGATGAAAGATCAGCCGAAATGACAAAATATGCCGCAAACTCATTCCTGGCAATGAAAATTACCTTTATGAACGAAATCGCCAACCTCTGTGAAATCGCCGGGGCCGATGTGGACAATGTGAGAAAAGGTATTGGTACCGATAGTCGTATCGGGAAAAGATTTTTGTTTCCGGGTATTGGCTATGGTGGTAGTTGTTTTCCAAAAGATGTTCAGGCATTGGGTCAGACTGCCAAGGAATATGGTTATGATTTCAAAATTTTGAAGTCGGTTATGTTGGTAAATGAAAGACAAAAAACCAAATTGGTGCCAAGACTAAAAGAGTACTTTGGTGGATCTTTGAAAGGTAAGACCATTGCTTTGTGGGGCTTGGCATTTAAACCTCATACTGACGATATCAGAGAAGCTCCGGCGTTGTATAATATCAAAGCACTCAAAAGAGCAGGTGCCAAAGTGGTGGTATTTGACCCGGAAGCGGTGGCCAATGTAAAAAAAGAGATTGGTAAAAAAGTAAAATATGCCAAAAATCCTTATGAAGCCGCTCAAGATGCAGATGCTTTGATGATTATGACCGAGTGGCCTGAGTTCAGAACTCCTGATTTTGAAAAATTATCGGCTGCTTTAAAATCTAAAGTTATCTTTGATGGAAGAAACTTGTATGAATTAAAAGATATGGAGGCCATGGGTTACGATTATTTCTCAATTGGTCGTGATACAGTTACCGCCAAAAAATAATAAAATGAAAAGAATTTTGATTACCGGCGGTGCCGGATTTCTCGGAAGTCATCTTTGTGACCGATTTATCAAAGAAGGATACCATGTCATTGCGATGGATAACCTTATTACAGGTGACTTGCGTAATATTGAGCATCTTTTTAAACTCCCTAATTTCGAGTTTTATCACCACGATGTAAGCAAGTTTATCCATGTTCCTGGTGAACTGGATTATATCCTTCATTTTGCGTCTCCTGCAAGCCCGATAGATTACTTGAAAATACCTATTCAAACTTTAAAAGTTGGCTCTTTGGGTATTCACAATTGTCTTGGATTGGCAAGGGTCAAAAATGCAAGAGTTTTGATTGCCTCTACTTCAGAAGTTTATGGTGATCCTTTGGTACATCCTCAAAATGAAGACTATTGGGGCCATGTAAATCCTGTTGGTCCAAGAGGAGTTTATGATGAAGCCAAAAGATTTCAGGAGGCCATGACTATGGCCTATAATACTTATCATGGTGTAGAGACCCGCATTGTAAGGATTTTCAATACTTATGGTCCCCGGATGCGGTTGAATGATGGTCGTGTTTTGCCTGCATTCATTGGTCAGGCTCTGAGAGGTGAAGATTTGACAATTTTTGGTGATGGCAGTCAGACCCGCTCGTTTTGCTATGTTGATGATTTGGTGGAGGGTATTTTCAGATTGTTACATTCTGATTATGCGTATCCGGTTAATGTGGGGAATCCTTCTGAAATTACCATAAAAGATTTTGCGGAGGAAATTATCAAACTAACCAATACTACTCAAAAGATAGTTTACAAGGAGTTGCCGAAAGATGATCCCAAGCAAAGACAGCCTGATATTACCAGAGCAAGAGAAATTTTGGGATGGGAGCCAAAAGTTAGCCGCCAGGAAGGATTAAAAATAACCTATGAATATTTTAAATCTCTGCCTAAAGAAAGGCTTTTTGATGAGGCCAAACACAGGGAGTTTTAATAAAAAAAGGCTTGAACTAATTTTCAAGCCTTTTTTATGGTTAAAAATTTTTCTCACCAACCATCATCAGCCACAGGCTTTTTAGGTTTGGGAGCTGGTTTTGTTGCTGAGGTTGCAGCAGGGGTTTTTCCTTTGGCCTTTGGATCTGCTGCCACAGGATTAGAAGAAGTCACATCTTCATTTTTTTCAATTCTGGAATATACCCGGCTTATGATTTTCCATTGGTTGTTAACCTTCAGAAGATTTAGCAGGTCAATTATTTTATTATTAGCATATTCTGATTCGGTAACTGCGGTAGCGGCAGTGCCTGCATAACTCCAGGAAATAATCCGGGTAGTACGCTCCATTTTTTGATTTGGTTTTATTTTTGAGGCTAAAGTTTCAACAGACATGCCCGTTACACCTGTTTTTCCCACGGCTTTTTGAATGGCATCACTAAAAAATGCCCCTTTAAATCTTTCAACTTCGCCGTTCGTACCTCCTTCCAGAAAATCATTTAAGGTTTGGGTGATGAGTTCAGCGTCGGTCTGAGCATTTGCTGTTAAACTCAGAAAAAGAATTGCTATCGCGATTATTTTTTTCATGTTGATTTTAAATTATATCGCAATTTAAACGTAAAAATTTATTCATTATTTTTTGTGACATTTTTTTTTAAATACTGTCTCAATTTTCCAAAAATCAGTTAGATTTGCTTAATAAATTTAAACAATTAAAACAATCACAAAATGGGATTAATGTCTTTTTTTAAAGGAGTTGGAGAGAAACTTTTTGGCAAAAATGAGCAGGAAGCAGCCGAAAAAACTCCAGAATTGAAAGCCTCAGCTTTATTGTCGCACGTTCAAGGTCTTGGTATTCCTTTTAACTCGCTTACCGTAAAAGTTAATGGTGATACTGTTACGATTTCAGGTGAGACAGATACTCAGGAAGACGCCGAGAAAATTGCTCTTGCAGTAGGAAACGTAGAAGGTGTTGTGGCGGTTGATAATCAAATCACAGTGGCTACACCAGCTCCGGAAGCAAGATACTATACTGTAGTCAAAGGAGACAGTCTTTCGAAAATTGCCAAAGAAATGTACGGTGATGCAATGAAATACCCTGCTATTTTTGAAGCTAACAAACCTATGCTTAAAGACCCGGATTTAATTTATCCAGGACAAGTATTGAGAATACCTGAGCTTTAAGATTTTAAAGTATTGCAAAAATAAAAAAGTCGCGAAAGCGACTTTTTTTGTTTAAACTATTTTAGCCAGATTGTTTTTAAAATACTCAAATTCTGCCTCTAAGATTTTCATGTTCTCTTCGAAGTTTGTCAGATCTCCTGTTTTGGAAGGGACTTCTATGATCTTTGTAATTTCATGAATCCTCATCAATCCTATAGTTCCGGAATTACCCTTAAGTGTATGTAGTTCTTTTTGAATACTCACCACATCATTATTTTGAAAAGCTTTTTTGGTGTTGCTGATTTGCTCTTCGGCTTCAAGTCTGAAATCTTCAAAAACCGAGGCAAGCATTTCATTTCCAACCATTTCTCTCAAACCATCAATTACTTCCATCTCAAATGCAGGAATCGATAGGTCAATAGATTTAGGTTCGCTTGTCTTACCTGACTTAATAACTTTCTGCTCGGGCAGAACCGATTTTTTAGAATTTACCAACTCCTCTACTTTTTTAATCAGGATATTGGCTCTGATTGGCTTTGAAATGTAATCATCCAGCCCTTTGGCGAGGAAATTTTCCTTGTCATTTTGCATAGAATACGCAGTCATTGCCACTACTTTGGGCAATATGCCTGCAAATTTTTCTTTGAGTCTTTGGGTAGTTTCAATGCCATCCATTTCCGGCATTTGAATATCCATGAGAATAAGGTCAAAGTCCTGATTTTTTTCAAAAATCTGAATGGCTTTCATCCCTGAATCCGCGTCAGTTACATCGCAATTAGCCTTTTTTAAAATCTCTGTGGCAACTTTCCGGTTTACGCTATTGTCATCTACCAAAAGAATTTTTGGAGAATATTGAGAGAAATAGTTAGTAAGCGTTATTTCTTCATGTGATTTCTCCAGTTTTGATATTTCAGAGCTTTCGGTTTTTTTGGCGAGTATTGAAAACCAAAAATTGCTTCCTTTCCCTTCTTCTGAAACCAGACCTATTTCGCCACCCATTTTCTTGCACAATTCTTTCGATATCACAAGACCTAAACCTGTACCTCCCACAGCTTTTTTGGTCGAGATATCCAATTGCTGGAATGAGTGAAACAATTTGTCCTGATTTTCTCTGGAAATCCCGGTGCCGGTATCTGTAACTTCAAATTTGATTTTAAATTGATTGTTTTCAGCGATTTGACTACTGATTAAAATGGCAATTTTGCCATTCTTGGTAAACTTAATGGCATTGGATGTAAGGTTTGAGAGTATTTGCAAAAGCCTTACCTGATCACCTTCAATATATTGAGGTGTGGACTCAGAAAATTCATATCTAAGTATATTTCCTTTTTCTCTGGCTTTTTGGGTAAATAAGGCCACCAGATTGTCAAGTGTCTCTCTCAAATCCAACGGCTTGTACACCAATTCCATTTTGCCGGCTTCAATTTTTGAAAGATCCAAAATGTCATTAAGAATGGTAAGCAGAGTTTCCGATGACTTCCGGATCGTTTTTACATAGTCTTTCTGGTCTTTTTCAAGCGGTGTATCGTTCAGAACATCAATCATACCAATGATTCCGTTCATTGGTGTCCTGATTTCATGGCTCATGTTGGCCAGAAATTGTTCTTTAATTTTTAATGAATGTTCGGCCTCTTCTTTGGCTTTCTGCAATTCCAGAGCACCTTTTTTTAGTTCAGTGATATCACGTGCAACCCCTTCGACTTCAATCGGCAGACCTTTGGCATCTTTTATCATTCTGATATTGAGCATAAACTGCCGCAAGGTTCCGTCTTTTCTTTTTACGAGCACTTCGAAATTGGTGATGCTTCCTGTTTTCAGGAGTGCTTTGATGTCCTGAGAGGAGTCAAGTGCATTTTCAAAAAATTTATCAACTTTTTGTCTTATCACTTCCTCAATCGTGTAGCCTGTATGCTTTAACACCGAAGGTGAAATCATAATCACGTTTCCGGCGAGGTCGGTACGGTAATAGATATCAATAAATGACTCAATGATATTTCTGAATTTTTCCTCACTTTTTTGAAGATTTATGAGGGCGTTTTGCTTTTCAGTGATATTTCGTGCTATTCCTGATACTTCATCTATCTGTCCGTCTTCGGTTGAAAGTATAGGATTCAGATAAAACTCAAACCAATTACTACCCCCATTTTTTTCGCCCCAGTGCATCTCAAAATACTGTGGATGCCCCTGAAAAGCCAGGTTGTATTTTTCTCTCAAAATAGGTTTATCTTCAGGAGAGATCAACTTCCAGCCCATTTTTTCAATACTGGTACCCACCGCCGGGGGAGCCCCAAGTTGCTGGTAGAGTAAATTGAAATAATTCTTATTAAATGAACTAAGCAAATGCTTTTGGTTAACCGTCCAGATATAATGTGTACTGCTGTCAAAAATTGCATTTAAACGGGCGGTCTGGATTGTCAGTTCTTCCTCTGCTTTTTTACGTTCCATGGCGAGGGCAATCTGGCCCGACACAAACTCGAGTAACTCAAGATCGCGGCTCGAAAACTTGGTTTCATCGGAGTAGGATTTAATTCCGATCACCCCGATGGTCTTTTCGTTTAAAATCAAAGGAACCAAAATCTGGATGGCCGGAAGAATCGACTCATAAATAAATAGTTTTTCTTTTTCGATAATAACAGAAAGTTCTTCTTTGTTGAAAATCAATGGTTTATTCTGTACCATCGTATATTCAATCAGGCCATTGCCCAGATTCCGTTTTTTATAGTCATGGCCGGTTTCAAAGTATTCATCAACATGGTATGGAAAATAAATACTGTTATTTTCAGGCTCAAATACCGCAACAAAAAAGTTATTGGCATAAATATTTTTCTGGAGATTCTGATGTACCTGCGTTAAGAAATCTTCCAGGTTTTTTGAGCTAAGATTGCTCTGAGCAATAGAATAATAGAGGTTTTGTGCGGCTTCAGCTCTTCTTCTCAAGGTGATATCATGTAAAATACAGCGGAAAGAAACCGGTTGACCATTTAAATATCTGCAACTGACATCGCCTGAGAGATAAACCCGTTTTTTTTCTTTATTTCTGATAATCAATAAAAACTCTCCGAGATTCTCACCGTTTTTTATTTTTTCAAATCCTTCAAGTGTTTTTTCTTTTGAGGAGGGATGTAGCAAGTCGCTTATTTTTAGATGCTTAAGGTCGGTACCATTGTAGCCGCTTACATTATGAAATGCTATATTAGAAAAAAGAAAATCACCTGTCAGGGACAGCATCAGAATAATCTCTGAAGTATTATCCACAAAGTCCTGTAATAAATCAAATTTTTCGCTGGTGCCTGGGGCTGAAGATTTTTGAGCTTTGGTTTTCATCTTGTAATCAGATGTATAATAATGCCTAAATCTAAGTATTTTATGCGTATTTTTGAGTAATTTTTTAAAAAAACCGAAACAGAAAATTGGAAAAAGTTAGGGCGAAAAAACATCTGGGTCAGCATTTTCTTAAAGATCAGGGCATTGCGATGGATATTGTGGAAAGCTACAAGGATGTTTTCTCAAATCAAAAGCTCCTCGAGGTAGGCCCCGGTATGGGTGTGCTTACCCAATATTTGATCAAACGCCCCGAGTTGGATTTGTCGGTGGTGGAAATTGACCGTGAGTCAGTTGACTATCTCAAAAATGTCCTGAAATTCAGGGAAGATAAGATTTTTGGAGAGGATTTTCTGAAAATGGAGTTTGATGAGAACAATGGACTTGAGGGAAATTTTGGGATAATTGGGAATTTCCCCTATAATATTTCTTCTCAAATATTTTTTAAAGTTTTGGATTATAAAGACCGGGTAGGGGAGGTAGTAGGCATGGTGCAAAAGGAAGTGGGTAAACGTATTGCTTCCGGCCCGGGTAATAAAGATTATGGTATTTTGAGCGTGCTTTTGCAGGCTTATTATGATATTGAATATTTGTTTTCGGTGCCACCGGGTGCTTTTGATCCTCCCCCAAAAGTTGATTCAGGGGTAATTCGTTTGGTCAGAAATTACGGAAAAACTCCGGATTTTGATTATGCCAAGTTCAAACTCGTAGTAAAAACTGCATTTAACCAAAGGCGTAAGATGCTGGGGAACGCCCTGAGACCTATTACTACAAAAGAAAATCTGCCCTATATGACTAAAAGGGCAGAGCAACTTGACTATAAGCAGTTTATCGAATTAACCGAATTAATTTTTTAGATTTTTTAACTTGTCAAAGTTAATAACCTTTATTTTTCCGGTCGATATCTCAATTAATTTTTCATCTTTAAAGTCAGACAAGGTTCTGATGGCAGTTTCGATCGAAGTTCCGGCCATATTTGACAGGTCTTCACGGCTAATCTTGATGCCATTTTTATTATTTCTGTCGTCTGATTGTTCGAAAAACTTCAACAAGCACTCGCTCACACGTTTTCTCACTGAATTATAGGCGAGTTTGAGCAGTTGATCTTCGTTTTCTTTTATATTGTCAGACAGCATTTTGATAAATTTCTGCGATACCTGTCTGTTTTGATGTATAAGTTTAAAGAATTCTGACTTTGGAATTAAGATGAGTTCAGAGTCTTCAAGGGCCGATGCCGATTCCATGTAGCTGTCTTCCCGCATTAAGTTTACATATCCAAAGAAATCCCCCTCGTTGTGAAGATTGATAATCAGTTCTTTGCCATCTTCATTGGTTTTGTATGTTTTGACTTTTCCTTTTTCAATATAAAAGAGATAAAGCGGAAAATCACCCTCTCTGAATATCTCAGACTTCTTTTTATACTTTCTTTTTTCTCTGTTTTGAGTAAGATTTCTAAGTTCTTCTTCACCACCAACATCTCTTACCAGATTATTCAAGCCTTCAATATTCCTCGAATACTTTTTCTGCATCTGTTCGATTTTTTTAAACCTGCTTTCAAGGGCGTTGAGTAAGTCAACATCATCAAAAGGCTTGGTTATATAATCGTCGGCTCCCATTTCCATCCCTTTTCTGAAATCACTGCGGTCGGCTTTTGCAGTTAGAAAAATGAAAGGGATGTTTTCAGTATCAGGGTTTTTGGAAAGTAAATGCAAAACCGAATAACCATCCAAAACCGGCATCATAATATCACAAATTATCAAATCAGGCTTGAGACTGGTTGCCATTTCGACACCCAATTTCCCGTTTTCTGCGGTATAAACCTCGTATCCATCCAGCTCCAAAATCTCTGCAGTGTTTTCTCTGATATCCGGGTTGTCTTCAATTAATAGTATTCTTTTCATTTAATTTTAAATGGTTATTCAACAATTGAGGGTTTTACTTTTCTTGGTAAATTTACATTAAAAATACTGCCTTTTCCTACTTCACTTGAAAATTTAATGCTTCCATCGAGGTAGTTGACGTATTGCTGCACTATACTCAGTCCAAGTCCGGTACCCTGAATGTTCTCTACATTGCTCGACCGGAAAAATCTTGTGAATAGCTTTTTATGATCTTTAACAGGGATACCTATCCCCTGATCTATGATTCTGATAAATATTTCTGATTTTTGGGTAGTTACTGAAATAGTTATTGTGGTGTTTTCGCCGGAAAACTTAATGGCATTGGTAAGCAGATTTATTAAAATATGTCTTAGAAGCTTTGGATCCAGAATTACCATTGGATCCTCACTTGGGTTCTTTTCGAAAAGAATCTGCTGCCCGGGTTTCAACAAACCTGTGAGCTCCGATATCATATCATGTACCAAAGCATAAATATCAAGTTTTTCGGGATTTACACTTACTTTTCCTTCTTCAATTTTATTGACTGAAAGTATGTCATTTAATATTTCGGTAAGGTTTCTGATTGATTTTTTGATGCGTTCAATGTGTTTTTCCCGCTTTTCTCCATCTTTTAATTCTGAATATTTTTCTACCAGAGAAAGCGATGAGAGTACCGTTGAAAGGGGTGTGCGGAATTCATGGGAGGCAATGGAAATAAATTTGGTTTTCATGGAGTTTAATTCCTGTTCCCTTTTCAGCGATTGATCAAGTTCTTCTTTGGTCTTTTCCAGTTTCTGAATCGCTTCTTTTAAAATTAGGGTTCTTTCTTCTACTTCCCTTTCCAGCTCTTTTCTATAATTGATTTCGTTTTCTTCGGCTTTCTTACGGTTGGTGATATCGATGATAAAACAAATCACAAACTTGCCGTTGCTGTTGCTAAAAGGACTCAGACTTACTTCAACCGGAAACTCATCTTTGTTTTTTTTCAGACCAAACAAATCCATCTTTTGACCCATAGAGCGAGCCTTTGGGTTTTCATTGTAGTTTTGACGGCTATCTACATGGGCGTGCCGATACCGTGCCGGAATAAGAACTTCAATTTTTTGATTTAAAATTTCAGACTCTTTTTCATAACCAAAAGTTTTAAGTCCAGATGGGTTAATTTTCAAAATTTTGCTGTCTGAATCAGTGATGATTATTCCTTCGTTAGCATATTTGAAAATGGCCTCAAACTGGTTTAAAATATCAATCTCCACAAAGTATTTTAAAAATAATTCCGAATTATTGTCTTCCATTCGCAAAATATGGCTATTTGAATAGCAAATTTATGATAAATGTCATAAAATCCAATTGAGCCTAAGATATTAATCTATTCTAATTTTTTTTGCTGAATGATAAGTGTCATAATAAGTGAAAAATAATTTCCTCAATTTTGATTACATTTTAGAAGAAGAGTAAACCTGGTAATGAGAGGAGGAATTAAAATAGACGGTGACACACGAATTTCGAATTTACTTAAGAAATTCAATAATAATTTTCCCTTTTTGAAAATAGAGATTTCAAGAAGGGGAGAGGATTATAGCCGTGACCACCGTGATTTTAAGCTTTTTGAGTTGGCCACGGTGAAAAAACCTCAGGAATTTTGGATTTACGAAGACATGAAGGTGATAGATGTAGAGGAAATTTTTAAAAATAGCCTGGGACTACAGATATCTATATATCGTAAAATGGGCAAGAGTTTGGTTGAAACTACCTTCACCAGCCAGTGGACATTGAGCCATCAAAATGAAAAGGGGCAGGAGATTTTTTCTGCGATTTAATCTAAAGAAAGATTTAAAATTGTTCTTCCGAAATGCTCACCGTTGAGCATTTTTTTTATGTATTCCGGCAGCTGTCTGAGGCCGGTTTCATGAACCAGGTTTTCGGGAAAAGATACTTTCCAATCATTTGCCAAAAGATTCCATAGTTTTACACGCCAGGCATATCCGGCCTCTGCCGAGTCGATTCCAAGCAAATTGATACCTCTCAAAATAAAAGGAAATACTGAGCTTGAAAAATCAGAGGACGCTGCCATGCCGCAGGCTGCTACACTGCCATTGGGTTTGACAGACTTTAATAGTTGACTTAAAATGTCCCCACCTACGGTGTCAATGGCAGCATCAAAAATGGGTTTGGCAATCGGTCGATTGGAAATTTCAAAATTATTGATGATTTCATGGGTGCCAATTTCTTCAAAAAATGAATTGGATTCTACCTTTCTTGAAATGGCAACTGTTTCAAGGCCAAGATGCTTGCTAAGTAAAAGAGCCCAGAGCCCAACTCCACCTGATGCCCCTGTAACAGCTATTTTTTGAATTTGAGGACTATTATTTAGAATTTTGTCCAAGGCCATTGCCGCCGTAAGACCTGCTGTGCCAAGAATCATAGATTCCCTCAAAGAAAGCCCTGCGGGTTTTGGGATAGCCCATCGGGCAGGCACGGAGATATATTCAGAGAATCCTCCCCGGGTATTCATGCCCAGATCATAGCTGGTAACAATTACTTCATCACCTACTTTAAATTTTTCTGAATCGGATTTTACAATCACCCCGGCAGCATCAATTCCCGGTGTGTGTGGGTAAGCCTTAGTGATACCTTTATTGCCACTGGCGGAAAGTGCATCCTTATAATTTAATGAGGAAAAATGGACTTTTACCAGGAGCTCATTTTGAGGTAAATCCGAGATTTCAGAAATCGAAATATGTGTTTCGAAACTTCTATCAGGTTTTTCAGTTACCTCAAAATGTCGGTATTGATTCATTTTTTCGAATTTTTATAATCTAAAGAAGCCTTTACAAAACTCACAAAAAGCGGATGTGGCTGAAGTACCGTACTTTTAAGCTCAGGGTGATACTGCACGCCGATGAAAAATCTGTTTTTGGGAATTTCGATGATTTCTACAAGGTCATTCTCGGGGTTGGTACCTCCAATAAACAGCCCGGCTTTTTCGAAATCGGTACGATACTTATTGTTAAACTCCCAGCGATGACGGTGTCTTTCAGATATTTTAGATTTTCCGTATATTTTTTTGGCCAAAGATTTTTCTGAAAGCTTACAATTATAAGCCCCTAATCTCATGGTTCCGCCTTTGTTTTCAATATTTTGCTGATCAGCCATGAGGTCAATTACCGGGTATTCGGTGGTTTTTTCCATTTCAGTCGAATGTGCATTCTCCCAACCCAATACATTTCTGGCGTACTCTATCACGGCCATCTGCATACCCAGACATATACCCAAAAACGGAATATTATTTTCCCTTACATATTTTACAGCTGCAATTTTGCCTTCTATACCTCTTTCACCAAAACCCGGGGCTACCAGCACGCCGTCTAAATCTTTAAGTTTTTCTTCGACAGCTTCTGCAACCATGCTTTCTGAATGAATCCATTCAATTTTAACCTTGGTTTTGTTTACTGCCCCTCCATGTATAAATGCCTCAGCAATAGACTTGTAGGCATCTCTCAACTCTACATATTTTCCGATAAGCCCAATTCTAACCTCAGATTCCGGATGTTTGAATTTATACAAAAATTCCTCCCATTTTTTCATGTCAGAATCTTTGTCGTTATAAATATCCATCATGTAAAGGGCACGCTGATCCAGCTTTTCTTTCTTCATCAGCAGCGGTACTTCATAGATGGTTTTGGCATCCATGGCCTCGATTACAGACTGCACCTCCACGTTACAAAACAGGGCGATTTTTTTTCGGATATCACCGGGAAGTGGGTGTTCAGTACGACAAACGATGATATCAGGCTGAATTCCCGACATCTGCAACTGTTTTACCGAATGCTGCGTGGGTTTGGTTTTTAATTCACCGGCCGATTTCAAATATGGAACCAGCGTAAGATGAACCGTCAACATATTTTTTTCACCCAATTCCCATTTCAACTGACGTACAGCTTCTAAAAACGGCAATGATTCAATATCTCCAACGCAACCCCCAATTTCGGTAATCACGATGTCAAATTTACCCGATTTGCCCAGTTGAAGAATATTACGTTTGATTTCGTCGGTGATATGGGGAATTACCTGAACGGTTTTTCCAAGAAAATCACCTTTTCTTTCTTTGCTGAGTACATTGTAATAAATACGACCGGTTGTTACATTATTGGCCTGTGAAGTGGGTACATTGAGGAAACGTTCGTAATGCCCAAGGTCAAGGTCGGTCTCGGCACCATCGTCTGTTACATAACATTCGCCATGCTCATAAGGATTGAGCGTGCCCGGGTCAACATTCAGATAAGGGTCGAGTTTTTGGATGGTTACACTTAATCCTCTGGACTGGAGTAATTTGGCGAGAGATGAGGCGATGATACCTTTTCCTAAAGAAGAAGTTACTCCGCCGGTAACAAAAATATACTTGGTTTTCTGGTGTTTCCCGTTCAATGGCATTTTTGTAAATGATTGATTACGGGATACAAAGTTAGGGATATTTCTTCAGACCATTTTAAGAAATTTTATAAAAAAAAGCACCTAAGTACTTAAGTGCTTTAATGCCATTTAGTTATTTGTGATTTTATTTTTGAACGGCCTGAGCGTCGCAGTCATAAGTAAATTTTTCGGCTGCCGGAGCCGGGCGGTTGTTGATAGTTTTGGTGTAATTTACCTCTGAAGGATATCCCTGGGCATTATATTTATAGTCGTAGCTGTAATAAATTTTTTCGTTTCCTTTTTTTACGGTCGCTTCCAATACATTGTTGGCATTGATATAATGTGTGAAATTGTACCCGGGACCCAAGAGCGAATATACCATGTAATAGCTCAGAATCTGACCCAATTGCTGGTTTTTGTATGGCGAAATCTTGTCATCAAATTTTGTGTTTTCAAGAATCGTTTGCCATTCTCCATCCAGATAAGCACTTATGTATTTTACATTGCCGGCAGCATCGTATGAAAACTTGGTTTCTACTTTTCCTGCAAAAGTAGGCCAGCTTAAGATCAACCGGTCGATTTTGTTGATGTTGTTATGGGTGATGGTCGTAGGGTAACTAAAAAACTTTCCCTGACTGTCTTTACCTTCAAAAGTGATCGTTTTCAGAAGGTTATTAGCATCGAAATTAAAAAATATAGAAGCGTTTTTGTTTTTTGAGTTATATGCTTTGGTGATTTTTCCGTTGGTATATTCAAAAGTATCAAAGTCATTGAAGCCCAGGATGTTTTGGAGTTTGTTATTGGAAAAAACATATTGGTATGACTGCCCGTCTGAACGGGTATTTGCCAGTATTTTGCAGCCGTTTTGAGTAGGAGTGGTATCTTCAATCCCCAGTTTTTTGTCCTTTTTGGAGCAACCGGAAATTCCCACGGCAACCAGCAAACAAATTATTAAAAAATTTCTCGTCATAATATGGAAAAATGGTTTCATGAAATCAGAGCAAAAATCATGCTAAATTGAAAGTCTGTTATTTTTACATGTGACCTTTTAATAACTTTTTAATGAAGTGATACCGGGAATAGTGGAGCATATCAGGAATTTAAATAAACAGAAATGGGCCAAAGCTTATTGACCCACTTCCACAAAAAAGAGCTACAACTATTCAGTTTTTGCGACCCTCTTTGGTTTTTTCTTCAGAGACTTTTTGGTGCCTCCGGCCATCTGGTATTGATTGGAATCTTTGCCAAACTTGGCTCCAACACCGATCAACATCCTTTCTGAAAAATCCCTAAGTACCGTCTCCTTTTCAGTAATACGGTTTCTTAGTTCACCCAGGCTGGCCACCTGGGTATTGTACTGGTTTACCAGAGCCTCCACATCAGTGATGGCTGCCTGGTAATTGTCAACAGTGAGACCATTTCCGAGGTCCAAATCGGCTGCAATCGATCGCACTCCCGCGATCCTTGAAACTGCAGAGGTCAGAGTACTACTCTGTGTTGTTTTCATTTTAAAGCAGTGTTTAAAATGAGAAAAAATGGCCCCGGAACTTGATAAATCTCAAATGTTGACATAAATTGAATCGCTAAATTACTTTTACGTCATCAGGCTTCTCCTTTTTTGGGGGAGGCCTTTTGATTTTTATGCTCGGCCCGGAGGCCGTATATAACTGATTTCAGTTTAATTTTAACAAACAAAACAAACACAATTCTCCCTTGTTTGATCGCTTTTTTAAGCAATCAAACCTGTTTTTTTTGGTCTTTGACAAGGTGGGTTTGCTAAAATTAATTCCAAATAATATTTTGGAATTTTACCCAGGCCTTATCGACCTAATTACATTTCACGAGTTCTGACGACGACAATACGGGACAAGCCCTTTTCTTTCTTAACAGCTGAGGAAAAAGTGTTTTGATTAGTTCTATACAAAGCTAATGAAAATTAAAATGTCAGACCAAATTTTTCGCATTTTGCCCGATATTTTTTTTAACAAAACGTATTTAAGGTGTTACTTAAGGGGAACGAAATTTGACTCCTTTTATGTAAATAAGTATTCTAAATATTTGATAATAAGATATTTGAATAGATTTGAAATTGAATAAATGTATTGTTTTTCTAATTGTATTATTAATAATAATTTTAGGAAAATCAAATACAAGTTTTTTTATAAATCAAAAGTTTTATCTTCTCGTACATTAAATTCATCTTAATGTTTATCTCCTATTTCATTTACATCATCATTTAATTCTTCTGATTCAACATCATCTATTGAATCATCAAATCTTCAATCTGATTTTTGAAGTTAATCCATCTAATTACTTTCGAGTCTTCAAATTTGTTCTTTTTCAATCTCTCGAATCGTTTGAATTTGATTATAGGGTAATTTTCTATCTAAAATTTCCTGGAATTTCTTTTGCATAAAACATTCTTTCTTTAGTAATGAATGTTTATTGGTTTACAAAAAACTTTTTTTCTTTAGTAATGAATGTTCATTGGCTTACAAAAAACTTTTCTTCTTTAGTAATGAATGTTTGTTGGCTTACAAAAAACTTTTTTTCTTTAGTAATGGATGTTTGTTGGCTTATAAAAAATGTTTCTTCTTTAGTAATGAATGTTCATTGGCTTACAAAAAACTTTTTTTCTTTAGTAATGAATGTTTGTTGGCTCATAAAAAATGTTTCGTGTAAAGCAAAACTTGTTTTGTATCCTTGTTCTATATTTCTAAACATGAAGAATATTAAGAGTATCAAGAACCTTTCATTCTAACTTCCCACCTCTAAATATCTGTTGCCTACTGCCTGTTGCCTGAAAACTTGATTACTCAAAACCCACAAAGAAGACGCAAAAAGCACAAAGGATTGTTTTAAACATTTAGGGTATGAAGGAATTAAGTCCATCTAGAATCCTCCTTTTTTTAATTTATTCTTTTACTACCTTTAAATAACTATTGCCTACAGCCTGTTGCCTAATACCTTAATTACACAAAATACACAAAGGATTTTTTTTAAACATTAAGGCATGAAGGAATTAAGTTGGTTGAATTGGTTGATTATTAATTAGATGGACATTTCCACTGTTAAAAGGACAAGACCGAATAATAAATTTTTTCAGAATTATAAATTCGTTATTTCTTTTTTTTTAAATTCGAACTTATTAACCATAAACGATTATAATGTCCTATACGCACCTATATGGCTTCACTGTACAAGGTATACAAGCATATATATTCCAAACCAACAACCTTCGTGAAATAATTGGAGCCAGTGAGATTGTAGAGGCAGTTTGTACCACATGGTTTTCAAAATTTTTAAAGGACAATAATATTTCTGGAGAAGCTATACAAATGGCTGCTGGAAATATTAGGTTTTTTACAGATGAGAAAGGCTCTAAGGAAATTTTTGAGCGGTATGGAGATTTTGTCAGACAAAAAGCACCTGGGCTGCCATTTAGTCAAGCTGTGGTGAAAGAACTTGATCTGGATGCCTTAGAAAAAGCACTTTCTGCACAAAGAAATATTCCGCTTCATGACTTCGACCTCGGTCACATGGCTAGACAAATGGCCAAAACCACTGGAGATATGGCTGTTTCTATGGAATCAATAAAAAATGAGCATTATTTAAAAAAGCGAAACGCCATAGATAAGGCTAATCTTGCGAAATTCAAAAAATCTCCCAATGCCGATGAGTCTCTTCGTGAAAAGGCCGGTATAACTGATAGAAAAGCTCTAGTGAATGATTTTGAAGATATGGCGGCTGAAGGAAAACACAGCTGGCTTGCCCTCATTCATATAGATGGCAATGGAATGGGAAATTATATCGGAGAATTGATTACAAAACATAAGAATGACCCGATTGCCAGAAGTAAAGCAATTAGAGAATTTGCTGGCAATATTTCTAAGTCAACCAATAGTGCTTTTAAAAAGGCTTATGAGGTAACTTTTGGACAATCTAGTTTTGACAAAATACCTTTCAGGCCTTTGATATTAGGTGGAGACGACGTTACCTTGATTCTAGGAGCTGAATTTGCTATACCATTTGTTAAAGAGTTTTTGAGTGAATATGAAACGCAATCTTTACAAAACACCAAAATAAAAACATTTACTGCATGTTCAGGAATAGCATTTGTTAAAGCTAAATTCCCCTTTCATTATACAGCAGAGCTTGCCGAGAATCTTTGCAAAGCAGCCAAAGAAGAATGTAAAAGGCAAAAATCTGGCTTTGTGTTTCACAAAATTTTAGACTCGTTCATAAGCAATTATGAAGAATTGGTGCAAAGAGAATTACTATTACCAGATGAAATTACTAAAATTTCAAAAGGATTTTACGAAATAAATGAAATATCAGAACTTTTAGAAAAAACTACAGAACTAAAAGCAGAAAAGGGTATAAAAAATGCGATGAGACAATGGCTTGATCTAAGTATGAACAAATCGCCTGAGGCTGATTTGATTAATGAAAGAGCCAAGAAAAAATATGGAGATAAATTCAATAAGTATAAGAAAGAGCAATACGCAGATTATTTAACATTATTAGCAGTTAGTTGATTATGAGCACTTTTAAATATAAAATCGAATTCCTGTCCTTTTGGGCTGTAGGTTCAGGTAAAGGTGGTGGCTATGGAGCTGATTCCGTGGTTCTAAAAGAAAAAGGGCTTCCTATAATTCCTGGAAAAACTCTTAAAGGACTTTGGAGGGAAGCTTTTTCAGAAGCATTTCCTAATGAAGTTGTAGAATTTTTTGGGCATGCAAAAAAGACAGGTAAAGAGGAAGACGAACAGGACGATAATAAAAGTGGTAAAATAAATTTTGGAACTGCCAGGTTGCCAGAGGCACTTCGTATGGCCTTAGAAAATAATAAATTCGCTTCAAAAGAGCTTTATAATACAAGAACATCCACTAAAGTAGATTCTGGAAAGCAAGCTGTGGAAAATTCACTTCGAAAAATGGAGGTTTGTGTTCCTATAATTTTGGAAGCGGAAATAGATGGGGTAAATGATGAACTGGAGGAAAAATTAATTAAAGCTATGAAAGGCATCAGGATGGTTGGCGAAAAACGCTACAGAGGTTTAGGAAGATGTAAATTTGATAAATAGTAGAGATATGTATATTCAGAGATTTCAATGTACCACCACGGAACCACTCATTTTGTTTAAAAAGGCCAAAACTGAGCAATCAACCGAAACACTTGAGTACATTCCCGGTGCTCTGTTTAAAGGTTTTGTGGCAAATAAATTGTTTAATGCCTCAAAAAATAACCCTGCCATAAATGACGAAGTCATCAACAATTTTGTATTTAATGGTTCTGTACTCTTTGGAGATGCTCACCTTGTTATAAATGAGCAAAGAGCATTGCCAATTCCTTTGAGTTATCATAAGTTCCAATCCAAAGAACATGGAGACGTAATTAATTTTGCAAAATGTGAAGTTCCGACTACAAAAGTTAAACAAATAAAAGATGGGTATTTTATAGTTGCAGGTAGTGAATTAAAAAGTGGCAAGGTTGAAGTCAGCGAACGAATGAAGGCCGCCAGGAGTCTTGAACACAGAGCTTCTGAAGAAAGCGGTATGTATTTGTACAGATTTATTACAAGTGGGCAGACTTTTCAGTTTGATGTTAAGGCAACTACCACTGACCAACTGAAAGAAGTTACTGACATATTGACCAAAGAAAAACAAAATGTTTATTTGGGGAAGTCAAAAAGTGCTGAGTTTGGAGGAAAATTTAAGATTGAGGCTGTAAATACACCGGAAATAAAAACATTCGGAAATAAAGTAAAAACACTTTTTGCAGCCTCTAATTGGTGTTTTTTAAATGAATACGGTTCCTACACCTCTCATTTAACCTCAGAAATGTTGTGTGGACATAAACAGGCTCAAATCGACTGGAATAAATCTTTTCTACGTTTTAGGACCTACGCACCATTTAATTTTCATAGAAAAGCCTTTGATGCCCAAAGGCTAATTATTGAAAAAGGTTCTGTGATTGTTTTCAAAGAAGAAATTGAAGTTAATGGAGATTTTTATGTCGACGGAATAGGAGTTCATAAGTCGGAAGGTTTCGGCGAGGTAGAGGTTAATCCTGAATTTCTCAATTTAGAAAAATTTGCTATCACAGATTATAAAAAAACACCTAAACCAGTTTTGGGTGAATCTGAAGATCCCATTTACCTTTTACTGAAAGAAAGAAGCGATTTGAAACTTCAGTTGAAGCAAGATTATTTGAAGGCCGAGATATTGGATGATGAATGTAAATTTTCAAATGCCATCAACCCTTCTCAATGGAGTAATATTCTTATGAAGGTTAAATATTTAACTGATAATAAGGCCATTGAACAGGTTTTGATAACTGACGATAGAACAAGGGTAAATAAAAGTATCCACACAAAGTGGAAAGAAAAGGACTTTAATATCTTGAAAAAAGTAATAACAGAAAGTGGTAACACCCAAGTTTTCAAAATCTTTGTTAAATCCAAAATAAACCAAAAGAAAAATGCATAGATACTTTGCAAGGTTTGTCATAGAAGCGGAAACACCACTAGCCGTAGGAAGTGATAAATTACACTATTACCAGGACGCTCCTATAGAGAAGGATTTCAATGGTTTACCCTACATCCCCGGGACAGCACTTGCAGGTGCATTTCAGGATGGTTTGGGAGTGGATTTTAAACATTTTTTTGGAAATACAGACAATTCTCAACCCGAAGGTTCCAATCTGATTTTTTCTGATGCCCTCCTTTACGATGGAAAACGAGTAATAGAGATACTGGATAATCAAGTGTTTGATAAGTCCTATTTCAAAGAATTTAAAGATTTACCTATTAGACCCCATGCAAGGCATGACCACAAAGCTACAGCACTTGAGGGAGGACTGTTTGACCAGGAGGTGGTTTATAAAGGCACTCGATTTAAGTTTGAAATATCGCTTGAAAGTCAAACACCTCAAGACAAAATTTGGGAGCTGATGCTTAACAAAGTTCAGAGTTTTAATTTGTTTTTAGGCTCTGGACAATACAGAGGATATGGCCTGTGTACCATACAAGAAATAAAAACCTATTATGCTAAAGATTTTGAGACATATACAGCCATCGAACCTAGTCTCGGCAATGATACAGGCTTCAAAATCGAGAATAATATAAAAAAATCGGTGGAATGGAAACAACTAAAGCTTGATACTTCCCAAAGTCTTTTTCATTTTGGAGCAGGCAGTAGTGATGATGAAACCGATGCTATCAACTATAAAGAAAGGGCCATTAAATGGGTTTTGAAAAAGGATGAAAATCGAAATTATTATTTTCCTGATTTTGAAGAATATTTTGTTATTCCAGGAAGTAGTATCAAAGGCCTCATTGCACACCGAGTAGCCTTTTATTATAATTTGGGCAAGAAGGAAACCATTTCTTTAGAAAAAATTGCTGCTCGCTGCAAAAAGGAAGGTTCAGAAACTGTGGATTTAGAAAAATTCAGGGAAGAAGTTGATAAAATAACAGGCGAAAATAACCCAGCCGTTAAAGCTCTTTTTGGTCAAGCCAAAGAGTCGGCCACCCAGACAGGTAATAAAGGTAGAGTGATTATTCCTGATATATTTATACCTACCCAAAACGCATCTGAGGTTAAACTCATGCACAATACTATTGATCGTTTTACGGGTGGAACGCTGGACACTGCACTCTTTAGCGAAAAAGCATTTTACATAGACGAGTTAACAATCAATTATTTTGTAGAACCTACGGTGGAAGAAAAATATTTTGTGAAAGCCTTGGCTGATATAAAAAATGGTACGCTACCTATAGGCGGTATGGCTGCAAAAGGACATGGGATAATTAATGGAAAATCATGAAAATAGAACTAAAGGAGTTTTGGAACTTAGTAAAAACCGAAGGTTGGCAGGGTTATATTTGGAGGATTTCTGATGAGGCTGGACCTAGTATTTACAAATCAGGTGAGCCGGTTCAGCATACCGAAGATAAAACAGTGTTTGATAAAATACTGGAGGCTAATATGTACCATGAGGTTAAAAATATAAGCTTACTTGTGAAACAAATCGATGGGCAGATTTATGCCTATAAATATGAATTGGAAAGCCTCGGACTTCCTAACTTTAAACTCTCCGAAGAAGAGGCTTACCCAAGTTCTAAAAAAGGCCTTGGTTTGTTAAAATTTAGAGATTTATATACTTTGAAGGCCTCGCCTATCAGTGGAGAAGACTTTAAATCGTGGATTCAAGTAGCTCAAATATTTGTGGGATTTAAAAAATAATAAATATGGCTCAGCAGTACCGTAATAATAATAACCATAGAAATGCTGGTCGTGACAACAGACTAAACAACCAGAGGCCACCAGAAGCAGAGGTAAAGGTGACCTCCCCCTATAATTTTGTGCCATTAAATAAAGAAGTCTATTTTCCTTCTTGGGGGCAGTTGGTGAGCCATGATGTGCCTTTCGATGATGGCCTTTCGGGAAGTTTTGAGGTAGAAATTGAGGCGAAAAGTCCGATATTTATTAGAGGAACTCAAATAAATGGTGATAAATATTATGAAAGTGATGGTGAAAAAAATAGCACCGAATTTATGCACTTTATAGATTCCAATGGTCAAAAAAGATATTTTATTCCGGGGTCAAGTTTTAGGAATATGATCAGGTCGGTGGTGGAAATATTGGGATTTGGTAAGTTGAATTTTGTCAATGAAATGGACGATTTTAGTTTTAGAGATTTGAACAATTCGAAGCTTTATACTTTACAAGAAGATTCAAGAAGTTTAAATATGGGTTGGTTATTTAGAAATGGCACCCAAATATACATTATGGATAGTGGGAAATTGGGTAATTTACAAGGTGCGAATAAAAATACGATTCCATACAACAGACTTGACAGAAGCGATGGTTTCGATAAAAATGGCAAACCGACATTCCCTATTCAAAAGAAAAAAACTTTGAAAGAAATTTACGACATGGAATTGCCTTTGTCCAATTATCCCAAAGCTCATAATTTTGTAACTTCAAAAGAGGAAAAAATTTTGGTTCTTACCCGACATATGGGTAAGAAAAGTAGACAATTTTTATTTTCAAAACCTAAAAACGATGATAAATTAAAATGTAAAGTAGATCAACAGACGTTCGATAAGTTCTTAAAAGCCTACAAAAAAAGTGAAGATTGGAAATTTTGGGAGTCAAAATTCTATAATAATCGGCCAATACCTGTGTTTTTCAGACTCGATGAAAGTGACAACGTGATCGACTTTGGATTAACTGTACTCTACAAAATGGCGTATAAAAAAGGGATTATTGATACTATTAATCAGCAGCAACCTGAAAGAAATAATCCTAAGCCAGATCTGGCCGAGACAATTTTTGGTAAAACTGAAAATGATAAGCTTAAATCCAGGGTGTTTTTTTCGCATGCCTTCACCAGTAATGCCAAAGAGGGCATTTTACAGGAATTGATTTTAGGAAGTCCGAAACCCACTTTTTACCCATTCTATATTAAACAAGACGTAAATCCAGATGGCTCATTAAACGGTGAATACAACACTCTAAATGATAAAGATGCCAAAATTTCTGGAAGAAAAAGGTACGCAATTCATGATAAATTAAACATATCGAAAATATTGCCTCAAAATAATATTAATAATAATGAAAAGAGTAAAGTTAAAACATCGTTTATTCCATTAGAATCTGGAACGAGATTTACCACCAAAATAGCCTACCACAATCTAAAACCTGTTGAGTTGGGTGCCTTACTTTCGGCTCTAACTTTTCATAATTCCAAAAATTGTTGCCATAATATAGGATTAGCTAAACCTTATGGTTTTGGTAAGATTGAAATAAAGATTAGAGGTATAAACGAAATTGAAAAAAATATGCAGGATTTTGAAAATGAGATGATTAAGTTTGATGTTGCTTGGAAATCAAGTTTACAAATCAAAGAACTTATTGCAATGGCTATAGGTATATCGCCTGACACCGGAAAATTGAAATATCCTGATTTGAAGAATTTTGCAAAACTTAAAACTCCTTCCAAAAGACAAGCACTGCCTCTATTTTCAGATTTCACAACAATAAAAAACTAATTTAAATTTTAGCAAAAAAACTATGGAAAAACTTTTTGCAAATAAATGGCTAACAAGAATTTTAATTGTAGTGGCAATCATTGCATCTGTTACCCTAATATTTATTACTAAAAATGATAGTAGTACCATTAAAAAGCATCTTTTTGATCAGAATACAGAGATAGAGATCAAACTTGATAGCGTCACCAATAAAATAGAAAAGCTAAGGAAAGAAAATTTAACTAACGAAGAAGTTCTGACTATTAGAGAAGATGTTTACAATTTCAAACAAGAGGTAGAAAAAAAACATCAAATTCAAGAAAATGAAATAGAATCGATGTTCATCAAAACCCTTATTAATTGGTCATGGATTTTTGGTGTATTTGGTACCGCTTTGGCTTTATTGGGAATAGAAATAAATACCTTTAGAATTATAAATTCAAAAGTTGAAGGATTGGTAAATCAAAAAATAGAACACATCGAAAATGTTTTTGAAAGTGAAGTATGGTTATCAGACTTAAGAAAAACAACAAAAATATTGGCTGTTTACAAAAAAGATTCAAATTTTGATGAAGGGTTAAACACCATACTTGATTTGACTAAATTAAATTACTCTAAAGTTCAATTAGAGCAGTTGCGGTATGATGATTTGAAAAATAAATTAAATGGTGTAAACGCTGTAATTATTGAACATGCCAATTTAAAAGATGGCGATTCTTGGGAAATAGAGGAATTAAAATTATATCTTAAAACATTTTCGGAGCAATTGGTTGGGAATGGTATAGCTGTTTTTTATTATAATTCAGCAAGTGATCCTAATATGAAATACCTTTTCCCTACACTTGGTAAACGTAACTATTTAACGTCCTTTTCAAATTCTGAATCCCAGGTTTATCCTAATTTAAAGAACCTATTGATAGTTCAAAAATTATTAATTGATCAAGGTAAGTTAAAATTAACCTCATGACCCACCAAACCCTCTCCATACGGTTTCCCAAAGCACCAGATATAAGCCCTGATGATCTCAGAAAGCTGGTCAACGGTTTAGCCAATGGCTCACATCCGCTATTGCATAACCACCGTGAGGATGAGTTGGACTACCCACTGGTGCAATATCGTGATATTGCAGGCAAACCGGCCATTTGGGCTATGGATGAAGGCATAGACGCCGTGATGGGTATTTTGGAGCAGTTGCCTAATGGTTTTAAAGTCAAAACAGGTCAGGAGGAAGATTTTACTCCCGGGAAAAGTATAAATGTGATCAAATACAAATGCGAGTCATATCTGCCATTTAATGAAGATAATTATGCCAAGTGGAAAGCCGAAAAGGCCCTGCGGAAACGCATAGACCTGGTAGAGGGCATATTGAGAGATCATGTGGTCAATTTTTATCAGTATCTGGGTTTCGAAATGTACAGTCGTGACATCAACCTGTACCTGCACACCCTTGACCGTAAGGCTTCGGTGGATGTACATGGCTCGGGGCAAAGCATGAAGTTTCTCTGTTTTGAGACCATATTTTTTACGGATCTGGCATTGCCTGTGGGGCTGGGCCTGGGGAAAGCCAAAGCCAAAGGCCACGGTATCACACTTCCGATGTGAGTTCTTTGACGTATTGTGATTTGAAGGGTGTTTTTTGCATTTACGGGTAATTTACAGCCTGTATGAGATAGGAGAAGTTAAAATTGACTGGGAGTATTTTACTGGCAAAAAAGACTTTTTAATAATTTAATGAACAAGTGTCACCCACTTTTATGTCTTATAAGGTATTATGAGTCAGTTATTTGCGAAAAAATGCTGTCAAAATCACCCCTTCAGTAGATATTGAATTTGGACAACCATACGTCGCCTAATCTTGCTTCCCGTGCTGTCAAAATCACCCCTTCAGTAGATATTGAATTTGGACTACTTAGTTTTTAAAGCGTCTAAAATTTGTTGTCAAAATCACCCCTTCTGTAGTTATTGAATGCGGACACAATTGTGATCTAGCAATTGCTATTGGAGAATGCTGTAAATGGGAATAAAATCACCCCTTCAGTAGATATTGAATTTGGACTTTTTCTTCTAAGGAGTACTTGTTTCTTTTCATTTTTGTCAAAATCACCCCTTCAGTAGATATTGAATTTGGACTTCTAATTTCCAATGTTTTAACAAAAATACCTGTCAAAATCACCCCTTCAGTAGTTATTGAATGCGGACACAATTGCGATCTAGCAATTGCTATTGGAGAATGCTGTAAATGGAAATAAAATCACCCCTTCAGTAGCCCGGAACGCCGGACCGATTGAATTTGGACTTCATCCTCCTTGTTTTCGAAGGTGAAGTCAAAATCACCCCTTCAGTAGTTATTGAATTTGGACAATTTGTGTTCTCATGATATATAATGATTTAGTCAAAATCACCCCTTCAGTAGATATTGAATTTGGACGGCCAAAAGTTGAAACTGATACCAAAAATGCTGTCAAAATCACCCCTTCAGTAGATATTGAATTTGGACCCAATATCCAAAATAATGTCTTCATAAGATTGTCAAAATCACCCCTTCAGTAGATATTGAATTTGGACAATCCGTTTTATCGGTGATCTTTAAAAGAAATGTCAAAATCACCCCTTCAGTAGATATTGAATTTGGACGTTCTCATACCTCCATACGTTGTATATACCTCGTCAAAATCACCCCTTCAGTAGATATTTAATTTGGACAATTGTTCTACAGATTGCTACACTCAGAGCGATGCTGTCAAAATCACCCCTTCAGTAGATATTGAATGCGGACACAATTGCGATCAAGCAATTGCTATTGGAGAATGCTGTAAATGGGAATAAAATCACCCCTTCAGTAGATATTGAATTTGGACTTAGAACCCAAAAGCAGGTTACCATACACCCTGTCAAAATCACCCCTTCAGTAGATATTGAATTTGGACGATACTTTTCATAAAGATACGATTTTGAAAAAGAGTCAAAATCACCCCTTCAGTAGTTATTGAATGCGGACACAATTGCGATCTAGCAATTGCTATTGGAGAATGCTTTAAATGGAAATAAAATCACCCCTTCAGTAGTTATTGAATTTGGACGCTCATTTTTTTTATGTTTAAGTGAAGCAAATAAAGTCAAAATCACCCCTTCAGTAGTTATTGAATTTGGACGGTTACAATCAAACTACCCATAGCCCCTGAAGTCAAAATCACCCCTTCAGTAGTTATTGAATTTGGACAGTTTCTTTTTTATAGATAACAGGATTGATGTGTCAAAATCACCCCTTCAGTAGTTATTGAATTTGGACATCGTTAAAATCATCACAATGAAATTGATTACGTCAAAATCACCCCTTCAGTAGTTATTGAATTTGGACACTCCAATTGCACCGCTGATATCGTTCCAAGCCATGTCAAAATCACCCCTTCAGTAGTTATTGAATTTGGACACTTTTTTCCTGAAATTATTTTGTTGTAATCGGTCAAAATCACCCCTTCAGTAGTTATTGAATTTGGACAGCACGTATACAATAATATCATCCCAAAATAGTCAAAATCACCCCTTCAGTAGCCCGGAACGCCGGACCGATTGAATTTGGACTTTATCCTCCTTGTTTTCGGAGGTGAAGTCAAAATCACCCCTTCAGTAGTTATTGAATTTGGACTCTTTAGTCCCCCACCACTCACCAATCGAGTGATGTCAAAATCACCCCTTCAGTAGTTATTGAATTTGGACGTTCCAGTTCCTGTTGATGTGCTACCAGCACCAGTCAAAATCACCCCTTCAGTAGTTATTGAATTTGGACCCATCTCTTCAAAATCAACCAACTTAAGGCTAAGTCAAAATCACCCCTTCAGTAATCATTGAATTTGGACTCCATAAATTCAACCTTTTCCATATCCTATTTTGTCAAAATCACCCCTTCAGTAATCATTGAATTTGGACCTTTTCGAAGGCTACAATGTATTCTTTTGTGTCAAAATCACCCCTTCAGTAGATATTGAATTTGGACGTTTTCTGCTTCCATTTTTATTTTTGATTTTAGTCAAAATCACCCCTTCAGTAGTTATTGAATGCGGACACAATTGCGATCTAGCAATTGCTATTGGAGAATGCTGTAAATGGAAATAAAATCACCCCTTCAGTAGTTATTGAATTTGGACCGAACTTTCGGAAGTAAACGAGCTTTAGCAGTCAAAATCACCCCTTCAGTAGTTATTGAATTTGGACGACTTTCATTGAATCTGCGATGGGTTTGCCGCATCAAAATCACCCCTTCAGTAGTTATTGAATTTGGACAAGTGAAAGAAATAATAAAAAATGCGGCGGTCAAAATCACCCCTTCAGTAGTTATTGAATTTGGACGGCTATGCACATACGCCATCACCTCACGCATTTGTCAAAATCACCCCTTCAGTAGTCCGGAACGCCGGACCGATTGAATTTGGACTTCATTCTCCTTGTTTATCGGAATGAGGTCAAAATCACCCCTTCAGTAGATATTGAATTTGGACTGTCTTAGACAGTCTCTCAGACTGGCATTTTTTTGTCAAAATTATCATTTCAGTAGCCCTGAACATCGGACTGCAGGATTGCCGTTCCATTGAATTTAGACAAATTAGTGGTCTTCGCCATGCTCTGTCTGTCAGTGGTGTTGAAATTGCATTTTTGTAGTTGTTGAATAGCAATTAGTTTATTTTCAAATAAATAAGTGTACCGAAAAATAAAAATGGTTAGGTAGGTTTTCATGTAAATCTTATTTTTCGAAATAAATATGTAAATCTATTGTATGTTACCTGAAAAAATGAGATGGTCAGGTCAATACAATATTACTTCAAAATTTTACCTAAATATTTCAAGCTATGATTGATTCCTTTGTATTGGATTTTATTCTTGCCTTGGTTTTCGTTTATTTTTTGCTTTCGGTATTTGTCAGCGGCGTGCAGGAAATTACTGTTTTAGAAAGAAACTCAAGGGCAGCATTTCTCAGGAAAGCTATAAAAAGGGTTTTGGATGACCCTCTTAACAAAAATTTTGGAGATTTACTATACCATCAGCCAAGTATTGATGGCCTTAGTATGCCCGATAGCCGAATGCCGTCTTACATCGAAGCCGGAAACTTTGCCAAATCGGTTTTTAGTCTCATAAGCCTGGAGGGAACCTTTGACCATTTTGATCAGGATAAAAAAACCGGAAAGATTAGCCATATAATTTTGAATAAAGAGGAGGCCGATAGCTTGAAATTTGTCAATGGCATGGAATCATTAAATGAAAGCAATCTAAAATCTTTGCTCCGCAGTTTTGCTTCCAGCTCAAAAACATTTCAGAGTGAAACAGAGAAATATAATGCCATAATTAAGAACCTGGAAGATTGGTATCTGGGGTATATGGATCGGGTGACCGGTTGGTACAAAAAAGAAGTCAAAAAAAGCCTGTTTTTTAAATCGTTTTTGATTGCACTGATATTGAATATCAATTTTTTTGCAATTCTTAAGACGCTATATGTCAATACGGCACTTCGGAGTACATTGGTGGCCGGAGCAGTGATTGCATCTGAGAAGGGGGGAAATGTATCGGCTAAAGAAACCCTGGATAGTCTATACAATCAAGGCTTACCGATAGGCTGGGATACTTCATTTATGACCGATACAGGAGACATTAAAATCTCTGTAGAAAAGCTGTTTTTGATTATAAAAACCGGCTTTGGTAGTGTCGGAAAAAGCCTTTATTTCTTGTTGGGAGTCTTGATTTCGGCCTATATTATGAGTTTTGGTGCCCCTTTTTGGTTTGATGTTTTGAACAAAATAGTGAATATGCGAAAGGCCGGACTGAATACTAATCTATTAAAAAATACACCATCATGAGCGAGAGAATAGTCAATTGTCACAGTCACGTTTTCAATTTCGAAATCGTGCCTGATTCATTTATAAGCAATTATCTTTCAAGATTTTTTGCTCCAATCGTTGCCCAATTGTTGAGAGTGAGAGTGCTGAGCGGCCCGGTCTTGTATTTATTAAAAAAGCTCACTGGTGGTAATTTTCGAAAACTGATTGATTTTGCCATGATTGGTAATAAGAAAACTACGGAAGATGTTTTCACGGAACTTCGTTCAGGTTACAAATCTGTCTACCCTGATGCCCGTTTTGTAATTCTAACCATGAATTTTGATCATATGGATGCAAAAGGTTATAAAGGCTTATTTAATACACAATTAAATCATGTAAAGGATCTTAAAAGAAAATATCCTAACGAACTGCTCCCTTTTCTGGGCATTGACCCGAGAATGGAGCTTCACGGTCAGGACATCAATGAGTTTCTACTCCAGTATTTTAATCCTGCCCGGTTCAGTGGTTTCGTGGGATTGAAGTTGTACCCATCTTTGGGTTTCTATCCATTTCATCCTCGCTTGGAGCCTGTTTATCGGTTTGCGATCGATCATCAGCTGCCTATCATGACACACTGCACGCCTGATGGAGCCTATTGGTCTGACAAAACACTGCCTCAGCATCTTCAATTTCCTCTGAGTTTTAATCCTGTGGAGGATGCGACCCCTATTGAGCCGGTCATCAGGTCAAAATGTGTAAGCTTAAAAAATGAAATACGGAGGAATTACCATCTTAAACCCAAAGATTTTTGTGACTATTTTCTTCATCCATTAAATTATTGGGACGTGTTGTTAAAATATCCTCAACTTAAGCTCTGTCTCGCTCACACTGGCGGTGAAGAAACTATTAAAGGAAAAGAAGAAAGGTTCATTGCAAAAGAATGGTATAAAGATATTAAGGAATTGCTTGTTAATTGTGATTTTCCGAATCTCTATGCTGATGTTTCGTTTGTACTTCACGACGATGATGTAATTACGCAATTAATCAAAGATCTGAATAGTGGCAGCCTCCCAATCGAAAAAATGTTATTTGGCACCGACTTCTTTATGACCGCAAGAATCAAAAATGAGAAAGAGTTGGTGGAAAATTTTAGAAGTAAAATCGGACAAGTTTTCTGGAATAAAATGGCTGTGGAGAACCCAAAGAAATATTTAACTTCTGATTTTTATTTAGCATGAGCAAAACTGCAGTTGTAATAATTCATGGAATGGGTGCCCAGCGACCTCAGGAAACGCTGAAGGACTTCGTGAAAAATATTGCAGAGGAAGAGGATACTATTTTCAGTAATCCTGATCGTATAGCTGAAAATTTTGAGACGAGAAGGCTGACAATTGACAAAAGGCACACTGATTTTTTTGAGTATTATTGGGCTAATCTCGTGAAATTGCCCAAAACCATCGAAATCGTTAAATGGGTTGTGGGTATCTTTTTTAAGAAACCTTCAAAACGGATTAAGGTGTTGAGAATAAAAATTTTCTTTTTGCTGGGAGCAATTGCAACGGCAATATATGCCTGCTGGTATTGTTTTCATACACATGAACCAATTTCTGCCGCAATTTTGACCGCACTGTCTTTAATAGGGTTATTTATTGTCGTAAGATCGGTATTGAATCTGTTTTTTATTTCAATAGCTGATTCCATCGGAGATGTAGTCAAATATCTTACTCCGAGTCCCCAAAACATAAGTGCGAGGTTTGAAATCAGGAAAAAAGGAATTGATTTTCTAAGAAAACTACATGAAGCAGAAAGGTCTCCGGGCAAACCAAAATATAATAGAATTGTTGTGGTAGCTCATAGTCTGGGTTCGGTGGTTGCTTATGACATTATACATAACCTCTGGATTGATTATATGTACAAATATCAACCCAAATCGCAAATAGTTGATCATGGATATATTGAAAATATGAAGCAAATTATCAGTGAAGAAAAATTCTCTCCTAATGATTTTGTGTCTCACCAAAGGGAAGTTTTAAAAGGGATTAACGCACTTAGCAATCCATGGAAAATAACTGATTTTGTTACCATTGGCTCACCTCTGGGTCATGGAGGCTATTTGTTGGCTAGAAATCGAAAAGAATTTAATAGTAAAGTTGATTTTCGGGAGTTGCCTTGCTGTCCTCCCATACTGGAAAAAGGTGAATTTACATTTAATGAAGATTTTGAAGTTTTAAATTCCAAACAATTGGCCTCTATAAAAGTAATTAATCATTCGTCTCATTTTTCTTTTTTGAGATGGCATAATATTTTTTTTGAAAATGATTTTGTTGGAGGGGAAAACAAAGTATTTGGTAAAGGTATTAGAAACCATGCATTTAAACCTGTTGGGGGCTGGTGGACAAGAAATGGTTGGTTTGCTTCCCATACCTTGTACTGGGAAAGAAATCAGAAGTCAAGAGAGATAATTAAGGATATTATTTTTTAGGTTTTTATCCCCAAAAAGTAGAATGATTATTGAATTTAGAATTGATTAATTAACCAAAAGCACTCCAGTTGAATTTGAAGACAAACCTTGATTTCATTTTCATAAAAAAAAGAGAGACCCAAATTGAGCCTCTCTCTCCTTAAATGGTATTTAATGCGATATTACATCATGCCGCCCATTCCGCCGCCGCCACCGTGCATTGGCATCTCTGGTTTGTCTTCAGGGATGTCAGAAACTACGGCTTCGGTAGTCAACAACAAGCCTGCGATAGAGGCTGCGTTTTCCAGTGCCAGACGAGTCACTTTAGTTGGGTCAATGATACCCGCCGCAATCATGTCTTCGTATTTGTCGTCACGGGCGTTGTAGCCGTAAGCGTCTTTTCCGTTTTTAACTTCCTGAACTACTACTGAGCCTTCGCCACCGGCATTGGAAACGATCGTTCTCAATGGAGATTCGATAGCGTTTTTGATGATTGCAATACCTGTTTTTTCGTCCATATTTGCAGGAGTGATACCTTCAAGGGCAGCCTGAGCTCTGATAAGGGCCACACCACCACCTGCAACGATACCTTCCTCTACCGCAGCACGGGTAGCGTGAAGAGCATCATCAACACGGTCTTTTTTCTCTTTCATTTCAACTTCGGTTGCTGCACCAATATAGATGATAGCCACACCGCCTGACAATTTGGCCAGACGCTCCTGAAGTTTCTCTCTGTCATAGTCAGAAGTCGTGGTTTCGATCTGAGCTTTGATCTGACCTACACGGCCTTTGATTTGCTCCTGATCGCCTGATCCGTTGATTACGGTGGTATTATCTTTGTCAATAACCACTTTCTCACACTGACCCAACATGCTTACGTCGGTATTTTCCAGTTTGAAACCTCTTTCTTCAGAGATCACAGTACCACCGGTAAGGATAGCGATATCTTCCAGCATAGCTTTTCTTCTGTCACCAAAGCCCGGAGCTTTTACGGCACATACTTTCAAGGCACCACGGATTTTGTTTACCACCAAAGTTGAAAGGGCTTCGCCATCTACGTCTTCAGCAATAATCAAAAGCGGACGACCAGTTTGAGCTACACCTTCCAATACAGGAAGCAATTCTTTCATAGAAGAAACTTTCTTCTCAGAAATCAAAATGAACGGTCTGTCCATCTCTACTTCCATTTTCTCTACATTGGTTACGAAGTAAGCCGAAAGGTAACCTCTGTCAAACTGCATACCTTCTACGGTTTTTACTTCGGTTTCAGTTCCGCGAGCTTCTTCTACGGTGATTACGCCTTCTTTACCTACTTTGTCCATGGCGTCAGCGATCATTTGGCCGATTTCGTGGTCGTTGTTGGCAGAGATTGTGGCCACCTGCGTGATTTCTTTGGAAGTGGTAATTGATTTAGACTGATCATGCAGATCTTTTACGATTGCACCAACGGCCTTGTCGATACCTCTTTTCAGATCCATTGGATTGGCACCTGCAGCTACGTTTTTAGCACCGATGGTGTAAATAGCCTGTGCCAGAACAGTTGCAGTAGTGGTACCGTCACCGGCCTGATCGGCTGTTTTGGAAGCTACTTCTTTAACCAACTGAGCACCCATGTTTTCGATTGTGTCAGCCAGTTCGATTTCCTTGGCTACCGAAACACCGTCTTTGGTGATGGAAGGTGAACCAAATTTTTTGTCTATGATTACGTTACGACCTTTAGGTCCGAGGGTTACTTTTACGGCGTTAGCCAGCGTATCAACGCCTCTTTTCAGTTTGTCTCTAGCTTCGGTATCAAAAAGAATTTGTTTTGCCATTGTTGTTTTGATGTTTTTTTGAATAAATAATCTGTCTAAAAAAAATTAAACGATAGCGTAAATGTCTGATTCTCTCATGATCAGATACTCTTTTCCATCTACAGTGATTTCGGTACCTGAATACTTACCATAAAGTACTGAATCGCCAACTTTTACAGTGATTGGTTCGTCTTTTTTTCCGGGTCCCACAGCCACCACCGTACCTTTTTGAGGCTTTTCTTTAGCGGTATCAGGAATGATAATACCGAATGCAGTTTTTTCTTCGGCTGGAGCGGCCTCCACTACTACTCTGTCTGCTAAAGGTTTTACGTTTACTGACATAATACTATTAATAATTTAAAGATTGATTAAAATTAACTTCTGTCCTTTTCACAATTTCTAAGCCAAGCATATAAATCTGCCGATTTACTGACATAATTTCAGGTTTTTCGAAAAACGCTTGTCAGTTTGCCCGGGTATCTGGCAGATTTTGTCAGGAAATTTTTTACTTTTTCAATGAGGCCTTCGAAAAAATATAATCAGGAATGGTAGTGTCAAAACTTATTTTAAGCATAATGAAGTCAGTGCCTTTGCCGTTTTTCAGCATGTCTTTATAATTTATTTTCTTTGGATACCAACGTCCATTTACCTTTTCGATGTCAGAAAATGAACATCTTTTTAACAGTTGACCGCTTTTGGCAAAGAAATCCTGACGTAGCGGAACAAATTTCTCAGTGTCGATCCAGATTTGAGACCTCAGATAGGCCACATCTTCCACTTTGGCGTTTAATTCGAGCAGCCAGGAGTTTCTGTCTTCAATTTTTTCCTGTCTTAAAATTTTTGCATCATAGATTTCATAAAGTTTACGGGTTTCCATCATATCTTCGTAGGAGAGGTCGGAGCCCATCACCGATTGCCGCAAAAGATGACCTGAAAGCTGGATGGTGCGGTCAGTGGAGGGGGAGTAAATCCAGAGCATGTTTTTCAATTTCAGCATTTTTGTGCCTTTTTCACGCTCAGGCGAAAGGTATTCAGTAAATGATTTTTCGATGCCTTCCGAATATGATTTGGAGGAAATCTCGCGGTCGTTTCTTTGACCATGAATCACCATTTTGGCCTCAATGATTCTATTTTTGGAAACCATATTGGCATCTACTTTTTTCAAAATATTATCTGCGGAAAGATTTTGTGCAAACGAAAGATTTGTCAAAATTAAAATAGCTATCAGCACTTTAAACTTTTTCATTTTTTTTGTAAAATATTAAATATGAATAATTTATACTTCCAATTCTTTAAATAGTTGGGAGGTTTGTCTTTTGAAAATACCTATACCTGAGAGCATGGTGCCGGTAACCATAGCCACTACACCGGGAATAAAGCCTATGTAAAACAAAGGCGGACTTACCTCGGCTCTTACTCGGGGAGAGAAAAACAAGCTCGAGTTTTTCATCATTCCGCTGATGTCAATGCCGACAGTCTGGAGGTAATATGCCAGCGATATTCCTAAAATAGAACCAATTACAGAGCCTATTACGCCAATAATTGCGGCTTCCAATATCATATTTTTATAGATGACGGGCTTGGATTCGCCCAGTGAGAGTCTGATGCCAATCTCTTTGTATCTCCTGATTCCACCCAGCAGACCGGTATTCCAAAGCACCACAGACATCGCCATCACGAAAATAAAGATAAAAACAGCAGCGATGTTTTCTGAGTAATCAATCATTTCCGACATGTTGTTTTGTTGCTTTAAGGGAACCATCGCGGGTGCAAATTCATCATTTTTTGGACTATAATTCCGGTTAAAATTATCTGACATCATTTCGGCATCTTCATTGTCATATTTGCCCGATTTTGAAAAACCCAGAATCTCGCTCACGGTATTTTCCATGTCCAACATTTTTTGGGCATCAGATAAGTCGATGATGATTGCCCCCTGATCCAATTGTTTCATGCCAAATTTTACCGTTCCGGAAATTTTAAAAGGATATAACATCAGGCTTCCGTACATGGTTGAGCCCATGATGGTAATTTCATCTCCGGGTTTAAGTTTTAATTTTTCTGCAAAATCATTTCCAATCAAAACCTGACCCGATTTTTCAGGAATCTTGCCTGAAATGAGGGCGTTTTGTAAGTTAAACCTTTCAATTTCACCCTGATTTTTGTCAAACATATCAATCGCAAAACCCGCTGCCGGACCTTGTCCCTTCGAGTTCCCCACTGCATCAGGTACGTCCACAATACCACCAAATTTAATCCTGTTAACCCATTGGTAATCAGGATATTTTTGATTTAAAGTATTGCCAATGCTTTCAGCGTCGATGATTGAAAGGTCTATCGGAATCTGGTTAATTTCTTTCAAATATGCCTTTGTGACCACTTTTACATGCCCGGTGTCAAATTTGGCCGTTTGCTCTTTGAGATCATTCATGATACCATTGAGATAACCCGTAAGAAAAACGGTAAGAAATACTCCCAAACTTATGATAATGATGGGCAGTAAACTGCGGCTGCGGTCTCTGAGAATGCCTTTTATTAAAAACTTTATCATTGTAATTTTCCTTTTAGAGCGTCCACTGGATTCATTTTTGTGATTTTTCGGGTAGGTAAAAAACTAACAATAGTTGCGGAAACCATCACTAGTAGGATAGAGCCCAAAATAAGTTTTATGCCAAAAATAGGGTAGATGGTTTCGGCCATTGCAAATCCAACATCCTGCGAATTGGTAGGAAAAGAAATGCCGGTTTTGGCTAAAAATGCAAATAAAGGAATGCCAATTATCCCGGAAATAATGATTGCAAAAACACTATACATCGAGCCCTCCACTGTAAAAATCCCTACCACCTGAGTACGTGTCATGCCAAGTGCCACATAGGTGCCTATCTCTTTTTGGCGTCGAAATACAGAGAGTACCTGTGTATCAAAAATTGCAAGCAAGGCAATACTTAGTAAAAGGATATATATGATGGAGCTGCTGGTCTTTTTCATGGCAATGATATTGGTAATGTCCTGAAGCAGAGCCTCCTGGCTTTTATATTTCCATCCGGGGATGTTTGGATTTTTAAAGTTTTGATTAGCAACAAAATAGGTAGCATGATGGTTTAAGTCTGTGATTTCCCATAGTTTTTGAATACTCATCCAGACTTTTCCGTTATCCACCGTAGGTACATCTGTTTTAAATATTCCTGAAACGGTTACCTCCGTCGCATCAAAAGTACCGTTTTTATCTCTCCAGCGGAGTAATATCTGATCTCCAACTTTCACTTTCAGGCTATTGGCCATATTTCTGCCCATAATCACCGGAAATTCTCCATATTTTGATTTCAGCTTTTCAACGGGAATCGAAACAATACGTTGACTGGTATCAATCCCCATTAAAGCCACAGTAAGCATACGGTTATTGGGGTAAAGTGTACCCTGTCTTATCAAAATTGGGCAAAGGTCAGCTGTTTTTCCGGGAAAAATCCCATGACCGTCCTGCACCGTAAAAGGATCATAAGGGTCATAGTTCTCGTTAATTAATTGTCCGTGAGCATATTCCCATTTTATGCTCTCAAACTTTGCCTGGTGGTTCCAGCCATCGAGCATGGCATTGTAAAATACGATCACCAAAAATGAAAACGCCAAAACGCCTACATTGAGCCATGTTCTTAGCCCTGCACCTATCAGGTTTTTCCAGGCCAGTTGAAATGCAATTTTCATAGCTTTTGATTATTTTCAAAGTGGTCGCTTTCAATTTTTCCATCCCGGAGCCTAACGGTTCTTTTCAGATATTGCATCACTTTTTCATCATGTGTTGAAAACAAAAAGGTGGTTTTAAGCTCCTGATTGAGTTTTTCCATGATTTTCAGAATGTGGTGAGCGTTCTCTGCGTCAAGGTTGGCGGTAGGTTCGTCGGCAAGTAGTATCTCAGGTCTTTTGACCATGGCCCGGGCAATGGCTACCCGTTGGCCTTCGCCTCCTGAAAGCTTCGAGGGTTTGGTATGTGCCAAATGAGCCAGTCCCACCCATTCCAAAGCCTCCATGACCCTGGTTTTTCTTTCGGTTTCCGGAATTTTTTGAAGTAAAAGTGCAAATTCTACATTTTCAAAAACTGTATAAACCGGGAGCAGATTGTAAACCTGAAAAATGAAACCCAGGTAGTGGTTTCGCAAATCGGCGGATTCTTTGTGTGATAATCCGCTTATGTTTTTTCCTAAAACTATGGCCTCGCCGTCGGTGGGTACATCAAGAGAACCAATAATATTGAGTAGGGTAGTTTTACCCGAACCACTGGGTCCTACGAGGCCGGCAAATTCGCCTTTGCTCAACTCCAGATTTATGTTTTTTAAAGCCCAGAAATCGCCGTCGCCAACTTTGAATTTCTTGCTTACATTTTTTAAGGTGACTATATTTTCCATTATATTAATGATTGTATATCAAAAGTATATTAAAACCTTTTCCGTTAAATTGTGTGCCCATCTGATTCTGTAAAAGCGAAAATGAACCTGACCGATTATGAAAAAACATCAGATAAGCGGTGATCTTATTAAACTGATGCTCGAAATTTCCTACCAATGAGCTTATTTCACTTTTTTTGGAATAGATTCCATACACGCTTATGCGGTTATTGATATTGATAGGATAGGTGCCTACCAGGGCATTGAGATGAATATTTTGCTGATATTTTCCAAATTTTTCCCCAAATCCTACCCACATTTTTTCAAACATCAAATTGAGCCCTGATCCCAGGCCAAAAGTATAGTCTGTACCCAAAGTAAGGGTGGTTTGATTTCTGAGCGAGCCCAGATCAGCATTTCTAAAAATAGAAGTACCCTCGACCCAAATACCTGCTATCAAATCCAGTTTTGTGTCAAATCCGATGCGGTTTTCGGCAAAAGAGCTGTTGACCTGAGCCGGGAAGTTCTCCGGCAAAATACCGGTGCGATGGTGATAAGTAAAGGCAATTTCGCCTTTCGGAACAGGCAATTGCAATCGACCACCTACTTCAGGGTATTTTCGTTTGGTACTGAATATGTCCATTCCCCGCACTTCGGTGTTGTTTAAAAGTCCCCAAATCCACAGGTTAGCATTGTTAACAAAATAATATCTTCCCAGCAGAGCTTTCACTCCGTTGGTGATTCTGAGAGGATCGCGGGGGTCAATGCGGTTAAACCATTGCAAAGGCCTCAGAAGGGTAGCCGACCCAAAATCAATTTTTTGCAAACCAAGCCTTAATTCCGATTGTTTGGTCGAATACCTCACCCACAGCCGGTATGCCGATGGATTGAATGCCACCTTTCCGGAATCAGTGAAGTAGGAGGTGGTGAAATTAAACGAACTTTCAAAATCTATTTTTCGTATAGAGTCAAATTCGTATTTTGCTGAGTATTCTGGAATATATCTTAGGGTAGAATTGAATTTTTGGGCGTTTGAATAGGTATTTAACCAGGACAGCTGCCCCTTAAAATCTGATTGTATTTGGGCATTACTTATATATTCCTGAAAAAATATTAAGAAAAATAAAATGAATATTTTCCGGTATTTATTCATTGTCAGGTATTTGCATTATTCCATAAAAGAAAAAATTATTTAATTCTCTCACCGCCTCTTCGGGTGACTGAAAAATCGACAGAAAAGTAGGGTCTTTCATTTTTTGGGCAAAAGAATTGATCATCAAAATGAGTAATTCGATGTTTATTTCCTTTCTGATGAAGTTATTTTCCTTTGCTTCCATAAAAAATACCCTTACCTTTTGAATTGATAGTTCAGTGTGCGATTGAATTAAATTCTGAATTTCGGTCTCTTCTGAATTAAAAATGTCATTCAAAAACTCCATGCTTATACCCTGACTGTTTTCATTTTTTTTCTGAATAATGTCATGGATTTTTTGCTTGAAATCCATATCACTGTTCATGATTTCATCATAGGTATTTTGGCCTATAATAAGTTCATTTTCAATTACTTTGTAGGCAATGTCAGATTTGTTGGAGAAGCTGCGGTAAAATGTCATTTTGCTGACTTTTGCCAAATTACAAATGTCCTCAATGCTTACTTTTTTTAAGCCATATTTTTTGAAAAGGTCTCTGGCAGCGTTTCGGATTTTTATTTGCGAAGCAGAAATCTTCATTGTTATAAATCGCTCATTTATGTTACGAAAAAGGTATCACATTGTAAAAATAGTAACATTATTTTAATTTCCAAAAAATTGATTAATTTTCTTTTTGCTCGTCATCAGTACAAGATCTTTAAAACAACATATGAGCATGTTTTTAGTTGAGGTCAGTCATAGTATATATCTTTTTATTAGTTGAACTTTCGAAGGTAAAATACTTTAGTTTAATGAAAAAGATTATGATTATTCTGTCTAAAGCAAATTTAGACAGTGTTTACGCAGCTTTCGTTTTAGCCAATGGGGCAGCCATGGAAGGCATTGAGGCGGAATTATTCTTTACTTTTTTTGGTCTGGATGCCATCCACAAAGAAAAACTTAATGACCTCCATATCGCCACCGTTGGTAATCCTGGAGTCCATGTGCCGACATTTTTGGGTGGTCTTCCGGGAATGGAATCTTTTGCGTCTTCTATGATGAAAAAAGAAATTGACAGACTTGATTTGCCTCCGGTATCCGAGTTCCTTGAAATCCTGTCTAATTCGGGTTGTAAGTTATGGGCATGTAAATTGGCAATGAAGATTTTCCATTATAAAGAAGAGGATCTGATTGCTGAATTAGATGGCGTTTTGACCGTCGGAGATTTTTATAAACGGGCTGAGGGTGAGGGAGTTCACATGCTTTTTATCTGAATTTTTGACAGGAGCCATGCTTTTGCATCATGTTCATCTGTAAAAGCTTTTAGGGGTATCGGAGATTTTTTTAAGCTAAATAAAAGTTTCATAATGAAAGCTCCGAGACCGCGTTTTGAAACCATGGCCATTACAGAATAATTTATCGGTAATAGTAAAGTAGAAATTTCTCTAGCCTCTTTACCGGGTATTGGTGAATCAGTTAAGTAAATTAGTAATGGTACTGGTTTATTATTTGTGATTTTTTGGATTACTTCCGAATTAGATTTTAAATTATCTACTGTTCTTAATACATTTTTTGAAAGAGAAACTAAATAATTATCATCTGACCACCAGTAAGTTGCCAGTTCCGTTTCAAATATTTCCCTATCAGCAGGTATTACAGGAAACTTCATGATTTTAAGGATATATTAAATATTTCATTCGCATTTTTTTGTAATTGCTCAATCCTGGCTCCCAGGTTTTTCTGATTTCATCTTCAGAATGACCATTTTTTATTTGCTCTTTAAATTCGCCTACTCCGGCCAGAAAATCAATGTTTCCGATTTGATTGCTCAGGCTACGATCAAAAAACTTATCTTTTTCAGGGTAGGCATTGTATAGTTCTATCATCCAGCTCAAATTGATTTTTTTGGTTTGCCTTAATTTTTCGGTATCAAATTCTCTCAGATCAAGACCATAACATACTTCATCCATAAATAATGGAGTTTCACTCATACCTTTAATGCTTTTTGGAGTATAAGAAAAGTCATATTTTCCTTTTAGAAGCGGGCTACCAAAAATGGTGAATGGGTACATTGTGCCTCTTCCGTGATTGAGTCGGGTTCCTTCAAACATACAAGTAGCGGGATACAAAAGAATGCTTTGCTGTGTGTTTAAATTTGGCGAGGGCTTAACAGGCAAAGAATAAGGCATTTCGTGATTATAATTGGCAACCGGAATCACTTTCAGCTCACATTTTAAATTATTGGGAATCCACTTTTCACCATTGATCATCATCGCAAATTCTCCGATAGTCATGCCGTGAGCAATCGGAACTGGAAACTGCCCAATGCCTGATTTATATTTCATATCCAGAATCGGCCCGTCAATCAGATATCCGTTGGGATTGGGCCGGTCAAGAATCAGCAGTGGTTTGTTGTTTTCAGCACATGCTTCCATCACATCTCTGAGCACATTGATATAGGTATAAAAACGGCAGCCCACATCCTGAATATCAAAAATCATGAGGTCAATATCCGCCAGGTCTTCTGCTGACGGTTTCCTTTTCTTGCCGTATAAACTTATGATCTTCAGGCCGGTAGTAGGGTCTCTTTCGTCATCTACTTTATCTCCCGCCGAAGCTTTACCTCTGAAACCGTGCTCCGGACCAAAGGCTTTCGTGATGTTGATTTTTAAATTTAAAAGACTGTCAACGAGATGCTTATCGCCAATGATGGTGGTTGGGTTGGCCAGTATTCCTACTCGTTTTCCTTTTAATAAGGGCAAATATTTTTCAAGCTGTTCAGCTCCGGTTATGATTGGCTTATTTTGGCTATTTGTGACAGTTTGAGCGTTGTTTTTACAAGAAAATAATAAGGAAAAGGACAGGAGGACAAAAAGTCTAAATACGGTCATTGGGTTCATTGATGATGATATTTTTAACAAAAATAGCTTTTTTACCAACATTATAAAATCCTGCTTTATTTTTGATTAACCGCAGAGAGGTTTTTCTTTAACTTTAATTAAACCCTGCGGAAATTCATTTTATTAACCGATTGACCCAAGATCTTCTCACATTTCTGTATTTTTCACAAATGTTGTTATTTTTAAATCATGACTATTTTTTTTAGAAAGTACTTCACTGAGCCGTTTTTCTGATAAAAAACAGGTTAATTTATAATTTTAGTTTAATTTTTTGGACCAAAAACCATGGTAAATTTGAGAAATATTTAATAACCTGATTTAGAATGGAAATCGTTAAAAAAGTCTTTGATAAAATTACTTCGACCCGGGCAGCCGGAATCTATATTTTGCTTTTTGCCTTCGCCATAGGCCTCGCTACTTTTATTGAAAATGATTTTGGTACCTCCTCGGCTCAAAAATTAATTTTCAAAAGCAGATGGTTTGAAGTTTTACTAATTTTATTTTCACTATCTATTGTTGCAAATATTTTTAAATATAAGCTTATCAAGCAAAAAAAATGGGCCTCACTGCTTTTCCATGTTTCGATTATTGTGATCATAATGGGTTCAGCAATAACCCGTTACACAGGCTTTGAGGGCATGATGCATATCAGAGAAGGAAATACATCGAATCAATATCTTACTACCGAAAATTATCTGAAATTCAGGATTGATTATCAGGGGAAAACCTATTCTTTTGACGAACCAATTGAGATTTCATCTTTGGGAAAAAATAATTTTGAAAAAAGTTACCAGATCGGAAATAAACAAATTGACATAAATCTTGATGAGGTTTTACCAAATCCTACCGAAAGAATGGTTGCTTCTTCTGAAGGTAAACCCATGATAAAAGTGGTAGTGGGCGGGGCTGGTGGCAGAGAAGAATATTATGTGGCTCAGGCTGAACAAAAAATAATAAACGGTCTCAACTTTAATTTTTCTGAAAATGATCTTCCCAATGCATTTAATATCAAACTTTTAAACGGAGAACTCACATTTTCTGCCGACCAACCTGTACGTCAAATGGTGATGACTACTCAGGAAGAAAGTACCCTTCAGCCAAATCAGTCGCATCCTCTGTTGTTAAAATCATTGTATAGTACTGAAAATTCTAGTTTTGTGGTGGGTGAGTTTATTGAAAAAGGTGAAGTGAAAATAGAATCGGGCAACAAAAAATTGAATTCTGAAAGTCTTGCAGGGCTTTCAGTTATCGTTAAAGACAATGGTAAGTCGCAACAATCAATGGTCATCGGGAGGTCCGGAGAAATAGGGGAGCCTTCGTTTTTTGATTTTGGTGATTTAAAAATGGCGGTTTCATATGGTTCCCGTATTGATACTTTGCCTTTTTATTTAACCTGCCGTGATTTTATTCTTGAAAAGTACCCGGGAACCGAAAATCCTTCATCTTATGCAAGCGAGGTGACGCTCATTGATAAAAAAGAGAATATTAATCGTGAGCAGCGAATTTTTATGAATAATATTTTACAATACAAAGGTTACAGGTTTTTTCAGTCTTCTTTTGATCAGGATGAGCTGGGCACTTATCTGAGTGTGAATCACGATTTTTGGGGTACATGGATTTCTTATTTAGGATATGCTTTGTTGACCATAGGGATGATTTTTAATTTTTTTGACAAAAAGAGTCGTTTTTCAGAACTATTAAAAAAGCTAAAAACCACCAATGTTGTTGTTGGAGTTGGTTTAAGCCTTTCATTGTTAACATTTTCAGCTTCAGCTCAGCAGATTTCTGCCGATCATGCCAGGAAGTTTGGGAAAATGCTGGTTCAGGATATGAATGGCAGGATAAAACCTATGAATAGTCTCAGCAATGAGATTCTCAGGAAATTGTCAAGAAAGGAAAATTTTAATGGTCAGTCAGCCGACCAGGTGGTGCTCTTAATGATGCTTGATCCTGACAATATGTCGAATGCCGAGATTATCCAGATTCCGGATCACCCTCAGATAAAAGCTTTGTTAAAAACAAATAAAAGACTTCTGAGTTATAACGCTTTTTTTGGGGAAGACGGCAGTTATCTGATGAGCGATGCTGTAAAATCCGCACAAAATATGATGCCAAAAGACCAGGGAACTTTTGAAAAAGCACTAATAAAGATTGATGAAAAGGTCAATATTGTAAACATGGTTTTTTCAGGTAGTCTTTTCAGGTGGTTTCCACAAGTCGGTGACCAGGCTGCACCATGGCAAACTCCGGCTGACCTGATGCATGATTACGAAACCAAAAAAGCTGTTTCACCTGTAGGAAATATGTTTTTTACTTATGTCAACAGTGTAAATGAGGGTATTGCCAATGGAAGTTTTGTAGCAGCGGATAAAAATTTAAATGAAATTGTCAATTTTCAAAAACGCAACGGAGGGGCAATAATCCCATCAGAAGAAAAGATAAAATCTGAATTATTATTGAATAAAATTGATGCTTTTAATCGTCTGAAAGGATTCTATGGAATATTAAGCCTCATTTTTACAGGTTTGTTTTTGTTTGGAACCATTAAAAAATCAAAAAATACTCCAAAATGGACTCGCTGGGCCTATTGGGCGGTGTTTGCTGGATTTTTGTTCCACACATTGGGCTTAGGTTTACGCTGGTATATTTCTGGCCGGGCTCCGTGGAGCAATGGCTATGAATCTATGATTTATATTGGCTGGACCACCGTTTTGGGCGGGCTATTAATCTCCAGAAAATCGCTTGGAGGTCTGGCAGCAACTGCTACGCTTGCAGCAACTATATTATTTGTAGCCTCTATGAGTTGGCTAGATCCCGAAATAACCCCACTTGTTCCCGTTCTGAAGTCCTATTGGCTCACTATACATGTCTCGCTGGAGGCCGGTAGTTATGGCTTTTTATTGTTGGGGGCAGTTATTGGAATGCTCAATTTGGTTTTGATGATATTTTTGAAAGAAGAAAACAAAGCCAACATTCAAAGGACTATCAAAGAGTTGACCATCATTAGTGAGATCACCCTCACAACAGGTTTGGTGATGGTAAGTGTCGGTACTTATTTGGGTGGTGTTTGGGCAAATGAATCCTGGGGAAGGTATTGGGGATGGGATGCCAAAGAAACATGGGCTTTGGTCACAATTCTGGTCTATGCTTTTATTTTGCACATGCGGTTAATACCAAAAATCAGAGGTATTTTCGCTTTTAATTTTGCTTCACTTTTTGGATTTGGTACGGTGATTATGACCTATCTTGGAGTTAATTATTATCTCTCAGGATTGCACTCTTATGCGGCCGGTGATCCCGTTCCGGTACCGCCATCGGTTTACTATACGGTTTTGGTTTTATCAGTATTGAGTATTTTGGCTTATTTAAAATATCGAAAATTCCTCAAAACCAATTGATAAGTAATTTTTCAAAATCAGATTTTGAATTGCTTTAACCTTATTTCTCATTTGAAAATATCCCAAGCTAAAAACACGTTAGGTAAATTTTCCTGATGAGTTTTTAGCATTAATCGAGGCGTTTTGGTCGTCTTTCTTGGTGTAAATCAAGGAATTAGGGTACTATCTATTTTCTATTCTGAAAAATCAAAGATTATATCTGGATAATTTTACTGATTAGAATTAATATCCAGTTTCTCCTAAATGGGTCAGTGAAAGAGTGGACACGATTTTGTAAAATAAATCAGTTCCTATACTGATTGATAAAAAGTTTAATATAAAAGGGGTGATATTTCCATAAATAGCTAGGCCTCTCATCACACCATTAAAATGCACTTTTTTATTAGTAATATTTGTTAAAAATTTATTTATCAGTGGATTAGGAGATTTTTTTACAAAAAAAATCTCAACTGCGATTTAACCACTGTTGAGATTTTGAATTTTATTGCTTTTAATTAATGTCCGCCGCCTCCCTGGAAGAAGGTGTAGATTATCAGCATTGCAAGGATAGTTCCGGTTACTACAGCCATCAATCCAAACAATCTGAGGGCAATCTCCAACCACATCGAAACCGGTTTATTAACTTCAAACTCTTTCGTAATGCCTTGTTTTTTATAGCGTTCCCATTGTTCGCTACGCTCATGCACCATTTCTTCCTCGGTAATCTGTCCGTTGAAGATTACAAAATCCATTGGGAATTTTTCGACTCTCAGGTGCGTATTAAAGAAATGTATGGTAAAGATGAAGCCAATAGCGAGAAGAGCTTCGTCGGAGTGTATAATCGTTGCGATATTAAACATCCAACCCGGCATAAATTTGCCAAAGAATTCAGGGAACCATAAAACCAATCCGCTGGATCCAATCACGGCTACACCCCAGAATACCGCCAGGAAGTCAAATTTCTCCCAGTAAGTCCACCTGTCAAATGTAGGCTTAGGACCTTTAAAGAAGAACCATTTAAACATCGCTTTTATGTCTCTGGCATCTTTCATATTGGGGAACAGAGAATCGGGTCCGAATAGTTTATCCCAAAAACTTTCACCCGAGTCACTTTTCGAAAACAAATAGCGGATGCTCATCACCAATGTCACTATAAAATATCCGAAAGTGATGATTGCACTAATCCTGTGGATGATACCGGCAGTAACAACCCCACCAAACATATCCATAAATGTTTTACCCCACGAGGTATCATTAAATTTAAGCGGAAGCCCGGTAATAGCCAAAGCAAGGAAACTTGAAACCACAAATAAATGAAGGATGATATGAACCGGTTTAAATCTTCTGTAAACTTTGTTTTTGATTTTTACTTTTTTCTCACCTTTGTTATTACCGGTAGCAAAATATTCATCATTTTGATTTTGTTTTTTCTCAACATATCCCCTGAAGGCCCATAGTAAGGAATGCACCCAGAAAAATATGAAAGTGACACCCATCAGACCATTCATAAACAAGGTAACCCAGAACAAGGCGGGATATTTTGCTTTGTTGGTTGGCTCGGCATGCGGAATAAATTTCGCAAAACCAGGGCTTGCATGAGTATGACAAGCTTTGCAGGTTTTGGTCAGATTGGCGTGATTGACCATAGAATTCTTATCTTTTTCAGGTAGAATCTTATGGGCTCCGTGGCAGTCGGCACAACCTGCAACGCGTTCAGGATACCCCAATCTAATGTTTTTTCCATGATAACTCTGGAAATAAGTTTCAGGAGCTATTGAAGTCACATGGCTCCTTGACATTATTTTAGGATCTCCATGGCATTTCAAACAAGCCTGTGTGTGAAATGTACGACCCTGAGCTACGTTATCGATTTTTTTGATGGCGTGCAATCCGTGGCAGTCAGTACATGTTGCAGCATCTTTGCTTCCATTCTTAAGAGCTTTGAAGTGAGCCGAACTGAAATAGTCTGATTCCTTTTCATGACATTGATTGCATAACTTAGCTGCTGCAATTTTGTCATTTTTTATCGATGTTATGGTGTGTATGTCATCGTGACACTTTGCACAGCCCACTTTTAATCTGGTTGAATTGTGTATGCTTCCCTCATGCTCTTTGGCAATATTGGTATGGCAGCTGCTGCAATTCATAGGTTTATAGGTTACCACACATGTTTTTTTGCCGGCTGCGGCTTTGGGCTTTTGATGTGAAGCATCTGCCTTGACATGACAAGCTGTACATTTTAATGTCTGGTGAACCGAGCTATTGTAAGCATGCGTTGAAATGTTGTCTTTGTGGCATGATATACACTCCGTGTTTGCCGGAGCCACCGACTTTGAAGTTTGTGCAATTGCCACCGACGTCACCGATACTATGACCAGCGTACTGAAAAAGATCTTAAATGTTGAAGCTAATACTTTCATGAGTAATTAATATTTTATCCACAGAGCCCACCAGAGCGTTTTTTGCCACCGATTTTCAATTTAGGAGTATAGGCATCCTTTTTGAAAAGTTCGAGCACTTCTGAAGGAGGTGAAGATAGATTTATGGGCTCTCCATGGACTTTTTTGTCAGCCAAAAGGTTGTTCCAGTTTTGAACACCATTTTCCATAATATACAGGTTTTCAATACCCTGCACTTTCAAATATTTCCATGCCTGTACCGACACCGAATCATTTTCAGCAAGTAATATTACCACACCATTGGTTGGTAGCTGGGTATAGGGATTTACAAAATCTGGATTTAACAGGTCATCCATTTTGGTATTGACAGAACCATATAAATGAAACTTTTGAAATTCTGAATGAGGTCTTAGATCCAGCGTGATTAACTTCACGTTGGCGTCATTGCTGGTTTTAATGTATTCTAAAGGATGAATAAATACTTTTTTCGAATTTAACATACCGGAATATTTACCTTCCAGCATTTTCCATTTTCTGGCAGGATCGGGTTGACCTAAAGCCCAGATTATCACCGAAACAATCACCAAAACTCCGGAACTGAAGATATAGGCCTTGCGGGAAATCTTCCATGACCAGGGTTTATTGGTGCCTTCATTTCTGAAATATTCTTCGGTTTTTTCGGCAGCGTAAAACATTACTAAAGCCATGATTGTAACAGCAAAAACTGTTGCACCAACTGACCAGCCCAGCCAGTCAGACAGCAGGTAACGGCCATAAAAAGAAGAATACCAAAAATCTTCGAAAGTTGGAAGGGTTTCACCAAAAATACCGGCTCCAACTACGGCTCCGATCAAGAAAAACAAGCCGTCAATTTTTAGACTTGCGGTAGAAACCAATGAGGTTCCGGGGCAATATCCACCTACTATAAACCCTATGCCCATAATAAATCCGCCAACTATTCCCGGCCAGAGGAAGGTTTCATTAACCGAGATTTGTGCAAAATCTAAAAATCCTAAACCGGAAGATAAAAATATAAGTAAACAAGCTACCAGAATTCCGGTGAACATGGTTTTCAGTACAGTCATATCTTTAAAATAAAACTGTGCCGCCAGTCTGCGGGAATCACCAAAACCGGCCAACTCGAGGGAGACCCCAAAACCTATTCCTATCAGGATAAAAATCAGATATCCACCGATTTTTCCAAATAATGCGATAACATCTATAGGTAACATAATGATTTGTTTTTAATGTTAATTTGACCAAAGTTTTCTTCCAAAATAGGCAAATGCATAGCCTCCGGCAAATACGCTCATCATAAATGCCCAGCTTCCTACAGAAAGCAGAGAACCACCTGAAAGTGCTTGACCCGAAGTACACCCTCTGGCAAACCGGGCACCATAACCCATGATAGCCCCCCCAATAAGTGCGAAAATCAACCTTTGAATATTTGTTATTTTTGGTCCTTTGAAAATTTCCACTTTCATGCGTCCATTGTACCAGGCAGATATCATTCCTCCGATAAATGTTCCAAAAAGTAACAACACGCTAGCATGGTCAAGAGGATTGTGATCTCCCGCTCCCATGGCAGCGAAAGTTCCTACTTTGTCGACATGCGACTGCCAAACCAACTTGGCAAAGGCTACCTGAATACGGCTAATAGCACCTGAGGCACCTAATCCGCTGTGGGTCAGCACAAATGCGGCATATAAAACTACCCCTAAAATAGTCCCTGCTAAATAGGGGTTTGTTACCGGATTGGGTCGTTTTTTCATGATATTTTATTTTTTATTTGATTTTACGGCACCTTGAGCCGGGTCATGTTTGTAACCCAACTGTTGCCAGTTGATTCTTCCTTCAGGTGAATGGCATTGCGTACAAGTCAACGCATTATTTTTAGTAGATACCATGTGGTTGATTGGCCAGTACATTTTGGTTTTGGTAAATCCATATTTACCACTGTAAGGCAATTTGTTCAGTTCGGCACCTTTTGCGATGGCGTATTTCCAGTCAAACTTGGTCCAATAGCCTCCTTCCCCACTGGTAAGCGGAGGTATCAGGATGTTGTTTACAGGGTCATACGGCTGATTGCTATGATGCACTTTAAACGGCCAAATCTTTGCATTTGGGTCTTGTCTTGACCCTATCGGATGGTTGATATTATGCTCTTCTTCATTGTCTAGTTTGTCGCCGGTGATATATCTGTCCATTTTTCCGGTGTACCATGCATAGGTAGGAACCACCTCTTCTTCATAGTGGAATTCCCCTTTGATTTTCAAATATTCATGCGGATTGTCTTTGCGGGTGGTTGAGCCGGCTTTTGCCCAGTCCCAGGTCATTTTGGTGGGTCGTTTTCTGGCAAACTCAGGAATATGGCAGGTCTGGCAGGCGATCCTAGCGGTATGCTCATTCAGGCGGTGCTCTTTATGAGGCTTTTCATCGTGACATTTTATACAGTCAAATCGGTTGACCTTTGTTTTTTCGGTATAAGTGGTATTCAGTTTACCCGAAATAGCATGGTGCTTGGTCTCATGACAATCTATGCACTGAAAATTGAGTTTACCAATATGAATATCAAGTTCGGGGTTGGCGTTGAGCAGGGATTCGTCAAGGTCACCATGTTTCACGCCCATGCCGCCACCACCGTTAAAGTGGCAAATGCCGCAATTATCACGATTGGGGCGTCTTACACTGGCGGCTACGGTTTTTAAGTCCACAGATTTATGCGGCAAACCATAATTTGACTTTGAATATGTGCCGGAGCCGTCGTGGCAAACCAGACAATCCACATTTTCTTCTTTATTAAAATCATAATTTTGATCCGACCAGTTATATCCTGCATGGCAGGTCACACAGGATTTCCAGTTTCCCACCACACTAATACAGAAGTTGTTTACCTGATTTCTTTTACCGGTCTTTATGTTTTTGCCGTTGCGGTTCACATCACCACTAAGCCAGGTCCAGTGTGGGGTTTTCATAACCTCTTTCGCACTATTTGGGTGACATTTGAGGCAGGTTTTGGTGAGTTCGGTTGGGGAAGTGATAGTGTCTTTAAAATAGGCACTATGGTCAAGATGAGGTAAAACTTTACCCTCCAGCGGGTTAATGGGTTCAGGGATAACCACCTGATTGGTCTTAAGACCTGTTTTGATAGTAAACCCAATCAAAACCAAACCTACCACAGCCAGAGCGGCTATTCCTATGACCCCAAGTTTACTATATCTTGTATTTTCAACTTTCATAATATGAGATAATATTTATCCTTTTGTTTTTTTGAATTTTTCAGATATTCAATTTTTTCCTACGATAAATTTCAAATCCCAATTAATGTCCTCTGCTTTTACTGTCTAATTTAGTTTTGCCACAGCCTTAGTTCTGTGGAGGAAAGTGGGAGCATGTTTACTTTTGATTTGATTCATTTATTATAAGGTTATTATTAATTTAAAGAAAAGCTTATTTCTTTAATCATTCTTTTAAATTAACATATTTTCATATATTGATATAGAAAAATCTTCAGGCAAATATAATTTGGTGTAATTAGAGAAAAACTGACCTTCCTCATTGATTGGAATGAGTTTAGAGTGGTTTTAAGAAATATTGTTTTTTGGTTTTTTAAAATTGGAAAGTGGGTGATTTCCCTGCTTTTAGTAGATTTCTGAATTTCTGGAAGTATATCTTACTTTGACTTAGGGAGAAAATTGGGCTTTATTCGCTTAATTATTAATTTATTTCTTACTAAGAGTTATCCAGGAGTTTATTTTTAAGTATTCTTAAAGCCATATTTTCAGATTTTTTTAATTTTTGTAAAATATTGGAATTTATTGAATGTAAGGTAGATAGAATTTTTGGAATCTATAAATATGGTTTAATATTTTACGCCAAATCGATAATCATTTGAAAGTACAATTTACTTTGTGTTTATTTTCGGTTAAAAAGAGTTAATGAAAGCGATTTTTACGGATGAAAAGAGAAAAATTTTCTGGTCTTCCCAGTCGATTGAGAAACTTCGAGTGGATGACAAATTCTATTTCCATTTTATTGGATTTTGGTCTATATTTCTTATTTTTAGTAATTTATTAAACTCAGGAAGAGTAAAACCTTTTTGAAGAGCTACCCTTTCAAACTCTTTAAATTTGAAATTTGGAATATAATATTCATCAGGTTTTTCGACTGAAAATAAAAACAACGCAGCCCAATCCATAACTTCCTGATTATTGATTTCTAATATTCTGTTAGTTAATATGTCAAATGTTACAATAGTGTTTTTGTATAAGTCTTCATTTTTCACACTTAACTTCAATTTATTCATTTCATTTAACCACAATGACTCAATATCATTGAGATCTTTGGTTTCTAGCGAATTTTCTATTTTTAAGGAAGAATTTATTAAGTCATAATCAATCTTAATTTTTGAATCTAATTTCCCAAAAACATAAATATTTTTGTGCAAGGGATATAGGTTTATTTCATATATACCAACACTGTCCACATTAAATAAATATTGGGTTCGAGTATCTGCTGAATAAAAGATCAAATTACAATCTTTACGAAAAGCAACACTTTCTATGCGATTTATATCTCCTTTTAGGTTGAATTCAATCTGACTAAAAACAAATTGTGAACTAAAAATAAATAGAATGGTATTTAGAGAAATAACTCTTGCTTTCAAGTCCATTTTTATTTTAGATAAAGTCTTAGTAATCAAACTTTTAATTTTTATATATAGTCTAAATATTTTAGTAAAAGCTGGTGAAATTTTGGGTCTTTTTCAAGTTTTTCAATGAATGGGTTGTTTTCAATTGCTATTACTGTTGTTGAATCAGTAATAATGGGCCTCTCTTTTTCGAAGTAAACCACTGCATTTTGTGAGTAACAATTTAAGCTAAATGCAAAAATAGAAATTTGGCAAAAAAATACGATTTTCGTAAATATAGGATTAGTCGTCCAAATGGTTTCTTCAAAAGGACAACGGTGGTTGCCGCAGAGTAAGAGTTTATTCTTTAGTATTCTCAAAGCCATTTTTACCGGACTTTTTTTAGTTTTAAAATATTGGAATTTATTGGATGTAAGATAGATAAAACTTTTGGAATCTGGGAATATTGCCTGATTCTTCATGATAAAATTTTTAACCAAGCAATATGAGGACAATAGCATTTTCCAGGCAAACATATTTTATACCGAGAATGTAAACAGACGAAATTATTACTTAATCCTATTTCTTCACAAAAACATTCTCGCTCAACAAAACATTTCGTGGGTCAAATTCCACTTTTTCCGGAATTGCATTCAAATTGAAAGTTTGTATTTGCTGTTTTTTTGTCAGATTCATTTTCAAAATAGTGGGCTTGGAATTACCCTTGGTGTAATAGGCTATTTCTATTGGTAAACTATATGTAAAATCTTGAATTTGAGATAATTGTATAGTTAATTTTTTACTCTTTTCGTCAAAATTCCATGTGCCATTTATAAAAGGATTGATGGGTTGAAATAACCATTGTTTGAAAAACGTTTTCAAATCTTTGCCAGAGGCTTTTTCCATCTCTATTCTGAAATCATCAGTTGTGGCACTTCCATTGAAAAACTTAGCATAATAAGATTGTATTCCTTTTTTGAAATTGTTTTCACCGATCATATCTCTGAGCATGTACAGTATCCAGGCACCTTTTTGATAGGTCAGACCCGAAGTTACGTCTTCTTTTTCAGCAGTTCTCGGACTAACAATACTAAAATCAGGCATTTTTTTGGCCATTTTAAAAACTGATTCTTTAGATTTTATGACCTCCTTGTCAAATTCTTCCTTTCCATATTCCTTTTCTATAAATAGCATCGTAAAAAAAGTAGCAAATCCCTCGCTTAGCCAAGCATCGTCCCAAGTTGACTCAGTAACACAATTGCCAAACCATTGATGTGCTAATTCGTGTATGACCACATTTCTTAATCTTACATCTCTTTTGCCATTAATCAATTTATCTGAATAAAATATCGCTGAAGAAGTTTCCATTCCACCACCAGAGTTAACAGATTGAATATTAGCTAGTTTTTCATAAGCAAATGGCCCCACGTAGCTGCTAAAAAGCTCTAATACTTTTTTGGTAGGTTCGTCAAAATCATAAAATCCAGCTTCTCTATCTTTGGAATACACCCAGGTTTCAACAGTTTTTCCTTCAAATCTGTCCACATATTTTACAGCAAAATCTGCAACTCCAAGTACGGTCAACCAACATGAAACCGGCACTGATTGTTTCCAATGGGTCAGTTTTGTATTATTTCCCAGATCAGATTCTTCCATTAACAAGCCATTCGACACAACTTTATAATGAGAAGGTGCTACCACTATAAACTCAGAAGTTGCTTTGTCTGACGGGTGGTCATAGGTTGGCAACCAATGGCGTGCTTTATTGGGCCAGTTTTCACAAAAAAAGCTTCTATCGCCATTTCTTGTAGGACCTATTTTTAGCCCATCAAATGGTATTCCGTGATATTTTATGCTAAATTCCAATTCAGTGTTGGCAACAGAAGGGCTTGGCAAATTGATTATAATTTCATCGTTTTGATGGGAAAAGAGCACCGGAATGTTCCCGGCTTTTATGGAGTCAATCTGCATGCCTTTACATTGCCTATCGGTAGTTTTATTTATTAAATCTAACCTAAATGACTGTATTCCAGCCTTTTTAAACAAAATGCTAACTTTAGCATTTCCCAGTATTTCATCAGTATCATCCGACAATGTTAGATGAAATGCATAATGTTTGATGTCAATGTTTTTATTGACAGGATAATCATCTGCCAAAACGATTTTGGGAAATAAAAGCAGACTAGTGGCTATTAAAATGTTCTTTAAGTTTCGCATCAATGTATCGTTATTTTTTTGAGATAATTGCCTTTGGGATCCACTTGCGGAGCAAAATCGCTGGTCACTGTAAAACCTTCTGCAGGGATTATCACTTTCTCTGATTTGCCGTTTGATATTATGTCAAATGGCAAAGGCATGAAGAAATTATTAAGCTTAATCCGATATTTTTGAAAGCCAATTTCTTTCACATCTATATCCAAAACATCAGTAGTTTTCAAGTAAAAATCAAAAAACGGTTTCAGGTTTTTTCCGGCTGCAGAGCTAAATAGCTTTTCAACATCATCGGAAGTTACGACATTGTCATAGGTATATTTTGGGTCGGTGGCTAATTTCTTAATGGTAGGAAAGAAAATCTCATCGCCTATTAAATACCTTAAACTATGCATAAAAAAGGAGCCTTTTACATAAATATCTCCTCCCGAATACACCTCTTCTTCTGTTACTTCTTCCCCCAAAACCATCGCTTTTCTATTTCTAACACCCCTTCTGTGGCCATCAATCATGGTGTTGTAGGCCGTTTCGCCACCAATTTCTAACATCGCCAAAGCTTCTGCGTAGGTGGCAATTCCCTCCTGTATCCACATGTGTGCCCAATCTTTGTTGGTCACCTTATTGGCCCACCATTCATGTGCGTACTCATGAAAAAGGTTATCGGAATATTCCTGCCCATTGATGGTTTTGTATTTAAATTTATTGTCGAAAGTGATCATGGTTTGGTGCTCCATTCCTGGATTTGGCACTTCAGCGATTCCGATTTTTTCCTTGACCCAAGGATACTCACCAAAGTACTTTTCCAAGATTTTGCTATCCCGCTTTTTCAATTCAATCACCTTTTTGGCTTGAGCAGTATCGGCTTCTAATACATAATACTCAATGGGAACCAGATTTCCCGCTATGGTGGTATAGGTGTCTCTGGCCACTTTGTATTTAGCGATATTAAACAAAATACAATAATTACTTATGGTGTAGTTGGTTTTCCAGTAATAAGTGGATTTGTTTTTTTTGGTGTTTACGTTTATTAATAAACCCGGACCGGCTACAACTAAATTTGAAGGAACAGTGATTTTCATATCAACGCCATCATTGGGTTCGTCAGAGGGGTGGTCTTTGCACGGGAAATACATTTTTCCACCTTCACCTTGAATATTTATCGCTACCCAATCGTTTCCTGCCACGTCTTTTGTCCATGTAAAACCTCCATCCCATGGTGGTCTGATGGCCACCGGGGGTATGCCATTGTACTGGATTTTAACTTTCTGATTTCCTTTCTCAAATCCTACAGAAGAAGTGATAAATATTTTATCGTCTTTTTGTATATAAGAGGCGATTTTGCCATTCACTTTTATGCCGGTAACTTTATACAAATGAATCAAGTCAAGCATTAAAGTGTCGGTTTTTTGTGAAAGATTTAAACTCACCTCAGTAAAACCGGCTATAGATTGTTTGGTAATATCCACATCCAATTCAATGGTATAATGCCTGATATCCATGATGGCTTGAAGCGGGTTTAGCTTTCCGCCAGATGTAAGATACAAAATATCCCGATTGTTAATGTCATCTCTGTTTTGGCTTTTTCCGACAAAACTTAAAAATAGAAATGTTGTTAAAAATGAGGTTTTTAAAAGGAAATTTAAAGGAATATTCATTTTGAAAATAGTTTTAGGTTTTCAGGGGGAGGTACCTTGGTTTATCTAAAAATTAAATCTTTTTTCGATTTATTAAAAGTAAGAAAGTTATTTCTGAAATTTTATATTTTCCTTTACATTTTTAGATGCTTCCCGACAGTCCTAAATGTTTTTTCGGTTCGAAATGGTATTGGCCATCTGAAAGACGGTTAATAAAGCCATTTCCCTGCAGTTTGTGCTATTCATATTGAATTTAACCCGCCTTTATCTGTTTATGCCGCCATACATAACTCTTGAGTGGAAAAGTTAAGCAATATTGCCAGTTTAGCATTATTAGGAAGATTTCTCATAAAATAGTCTCCGCCAAATACTATAAAGTTGCTTCTGCTTAGGATTTTTTTTGGTAAAAATGGGAAGCTTACACAAAATCCTTTAAGAAATTCTTCAAGTATTTTCTGGTTATATTTAAGTTTGTGAGCAATTGAATTCCTTAATTTATTTCCGAGTTTTAATTCATTGTAAAGAAATTGTATGTCCTAAAATAGTCCACACTGGTTGCAGGTAACGTTCAGGGCTTGTGGCAGGTGGGGAAATAGAATTACTTATGCTAAGCCTTAGTACAAATGTAAAATAAAGTTCCTAATGTTCAATCACTTCCACCAGCCCCACTTGCCACAAGGACATGTTGGTGGCTTGCGTTTTTGTCTTTATTTTTATTATAATATGTGTATAAAATCTATTTTGATAAAATAATTATTCTTTAAAAATCCTTTTTATTTCATTTTGAAAGTATTTTTCGTAGTCTTTAGGAATTTCAGAAGACAATTTACTTCTTATATCATTTGCTAATTTGAAATTGTCTATGAATATCGAATGTTCTATTTGTCGTAAACTAGAAAATAAGTCAAATTGTCCATCTTCAATATATTTATTTGGATTTAAAATGATTTTTTCAAAACTGTCAAACTGATCCAAATACGGAATTATACATTTTTGAAGGTTTTCTAAAATTACAAAAAATTGGTGCTCTATGTCATGATTAATTAAGTCGTAGCCAAATGATCCATGACCTATTTTTTGATATTGATTATTCCACCCTTCCATTTTTCTTTCATTTCCAATTATTAAAGGGCCTCCCACTACATCTTGTCCATAATGTTTTTTGTACCAAGTTTGAAAGCGTGGACAATAATTACAAAATCCTATAGCAAAATCAATAATATGGCCTGTATAATTGTTCCTGCTACAGCTGAAGGAAATAATTTGTTTGAATTCTGGTTTCTTTCTATGGTATTCTAATTGATTTTCTTTAAAATCAAAACCATTCTCATTTAAAAAAGTATTAAGATAAATTTTGCTGTAATGAGCGATAACTTCTTTCGGTTTGAGCTTGCCTAATATATTTTCCACTAATTGATATTTTCTTAATTTTTTTTGATGTCTATTTCGATGTTAAGTAGTTCAGAGCAATTTTTTCGTTTGCCACCAACGTTTTCGGGCTTGCCGCAGGTGGGGATTTAGATGCACCTACCTGTCAATAAGCACAAATTTTATTTAGAAGCACGTACTTTCGATTTACGCTTACCCCCCACTTGCGGCAAACCCGTGTTAGGTGTAGTGCTTTCTTTTTCTTTTAGTTCTTTCGCTGATTCAACCTTTTTAACGGTCTTTTCTTTTAGTTCTTTGTTCTTTTTTATTTCTTTTGTTATCAATTCTTGGAGTGGTCTCATTGGAGTTTCCATTACCGAATATTCTTCTTTGAAAATCAACTTGAAGGTTTCCTTGAACATTTCTTCTGTCCGAATTTTATTGAATAAAGGCCATTGTTTATAGTCAGATTTGTCAACTTCTCCGTTATCCCCGATTTTAATCATTAATTCATATGCCTTTTCGTAGTCGTCAGTTAGAACTGCATATGCTAACTTGAAATCATCACTGCTTGCACTCCAGTCTTTTTTATCAAGTATTTGTTTTGCTTCATCTTTTTTGTCTTGAAGATATTTTGATAACGAACCATTGACAATAAATACATTTTTTAAAGAATCATTGAAATGTCTTTTTTGGTGACAACCAAATTCAAGAAGAATATCGGCAAGGTCAAACGAGTTTGTATTTATTAAATGGAAACAAACATCATTTAATTCTCTGTCAGCTTCTTTTAAGTCTAAAATAAGTAATTTTCGCCAAATTGTGTGTGTCAACTTAGTAGCAATTTCATAAAGACATTTATATGCATTTGAAAAATATTTGGGTTCAACGCCTAACCTTTCACCAACTCTTGTTTTTTCTATCTGACAATTATGTTCCTGGCAGTTCTTTACATACTGATTGGAAACAACTCCATCACAGTGCACAAGTAAATTTCTTCTCTCTGTAATCTCAATGAAGGTTTGCCAAATAGGTAGATTTTCCCTTAGCTTAATCCCTATTAGCTTTTCGAGATAGTCAAATTGTTCAGAATGGCTCTTTCTTAAAACAGTGTCAATTTCTTTATCAATTATAAATTTTCTCGCATTTTCAATCGTCTCCATTTCAACTAGCTGGGAGAAAGTTAGATTCCGTTCAGAACCATTTAACACATCTGGCTTAATTTCATAAATAGCACGAAGAAGTCGTGTTAAAAAAGCGTCATATTGTGAAATTAACGAAACAAACAAACTTTCAGGAATTATTTTGTTTGCGAGTGTTGAAGTCGAAGCATTTCTCTCAAGTGTTTCAAACTTTTTAGATTCGTCAGCTTTCACTAAAAGTCTTTTCTTTCCATTGTCATCTTCTATTTCTTCAACACTTTCTTTGAGAAATTTCATAAAGTCGTCATTCGCCTTTTTGTTGTAAGGTTGAATGAGAAGCATAGTCATTGGCAACGTGTCTTTAATAGCGTCAATGTGCCTTAAAAATGTCTCTAAATTTTTATTTAAATTTTTTCCTGTTGTCATATTTGTATGGTCGTTTTTAGCATTACACCTAACTCATAAATAGACGCAATATTTGCCGTACTTTTTGAATTGTTTTGTATTTTTCTACTAAAAAATAGCATTTTGGCGTAGGTAGTTTTTGGATTGTAACAAGGTGACTATACTACAAATATAACTAAATATTCTTTATTCTCAATTCTTTGTAAAATTTTGAGATCATCAAAATGGTCTCTTTTTTTGGAGAATTTCTGAATTGATTAAACAAAAAAGCCCCCAAATGGAGGCTTTTAAGTATCTCTAAGAAACTAAATATTACAAATTCATCTTCTTCAGCTCTTCTACCGCGAAATTGGCTGCACGGGCAGTGAGGGCCATGTAGGTGAGCGATGGGTTTACACATGAGGCGGAGGCCATTGCGGCTCCGTCGGTCACAAATACGTTGGGTGCTCCCCAAACCTGGTTGTTTCCATTTAATACCGAAGTTTTAGCATCCCGGCCCATTTTGGCTGTTCCCATTTCATGGATTCCTATGCCGGGAGCTTTCTCTTTGTCATGATAGCTCATTACGTTTTTGGCACCGGCGGCTTCAAGCATCGCTTTGGCTTCTGACTCCATGGCCTCCCGCATTTTCCATTCGTTTTTGCCCCAAGCCGCATCAAAGTTGATGATAGGCAGCCCCCACTTGTCTTTTTTGTCTGTAAGGGTAAATCTGTTGGTAGGGTCGGGGAGGGTTTCACCAAATCCTCCAATGTTGATAGTCCATGGGCCGGGTTTGGTTTGTGATTCTTTTAAAGCTTCTCCAAACGGGGCGTCAGCATCTCCTCTGCCTCTGGAGGCACCTCCCTGATAACCGAACCCACGAAGGAAGTCACGTTTGTCGGAACCCCAGTTGGTAAACCTTGGGATATAGATTCCGTTGGGACGGCGTCCATAGTAATACATATCATCAAAACCTTCAAATTGACCTGAAGCTCCCACACCCAAATGATGGTCCATGATATTTCTACCTAGTTGGTCAGAAGCATTACCCAGTCCATTAGGATGTGTTTTTGATTTTGACTGCATCATAATCCAGGCCGAATTGATGGCACTGGCATTAAGGAAGATTATTTTTGCAAAATACTCCACTTCTTGCTTTGTATTTTGGTCTATGGCTTTTACGCCGGTGGCTTTGCCTTTTTCATCATCAAAAATTACCGAATAAACGATTTTGTCATTTATTAATGTCAGGTTTCCGGTTTTTTGTGCGGCAGGCAATGTTGCTGACTGCGTACTGAAATAAGCTCCATAAGGGCAACCACGCATACAACGGTTTCGGAAATGACATTTTCCCCGACCCAGAGCATGTTGCTCAGGTGTTGGGCTGGTCAGGTGAGCCACACGACCCACTATCAGATGTCTTCCGGGAAAGTTTTTCTCTATGCCTTTCTTAACTTCTCTTTCCACACAGTTGAGCTCCATAGCCGGCTGAAAATGAGAATCTGGCAATACATCCAGGCCTTCTTTTGAGCCGCTGATTCCGGCAAATTTCTCCACGTATTCATACCAGGGTGCAAGGTCTTTGTATCGTATAGGCCAGTCGGTTCCTACACCTTCCTCCAGGTTGGCCGTGAAGTCCCTCTCATTCCAGCGGTAAGATTGACGACCCCAAAGTAACGAGCGTCCACCGGTGTGGTAGCCACGAATCCAGTCAAACCGACGGGTTTCTTCGTAAGGATTTTCAATATCTTTTTCAAAAAAATGGCGGTGTTCTTCGTTGGCTGTATATCCAGTTCTTACTCCGGCCCAATAGTCTTTTCTCACCTGGTTATCCACCCTGCCGCGATGTTCAAACTCCCATGATTCTTTCATGGCGGTGGTATAATCCTGAATATGCTTTACATCACGACCACGATCGATCATGAGTACTTTGAGACCTTTTTCGGTTAATTCTTTTGCAGCCCAGCCACCGGACACGCCGGAGCCAACCACAATGGCATCATAGGTAACTGATTCTTTACCTTTTCCTTGTAAATTCATGAAGGTTTTTTAATAAGTAAGGTTGATAATTAGATTGCGTAGGCTTTTTGTCCTGGTTTAAGAGGAATACAGCCTTCGTAACGACCCGGTATTGGAATGAAATCCAATGTTTTGGTAGCTCCGATTTCGGAAGTAAAGAAACCGAAAACGGTCAATTCTTTCATTAAAGTGAAGAACGGAACCGGTATCTCAACCTCATCTTTTTTCTTTTGTTGCTCTTTGGCAAGTCCGCTTTCAGAATCTACTTCCTTGGCTTTTTTTGAAGCTTCGTTTTGTTCAGATTCTGTTTTTGCGTAAGCAACCATGGCGTTCATTACTGCTGTTTTTTGATCAGCAGGCAATTTGATAAAATCAGAACCCAATTTTTTAGATTCTTCTTCCACTTGCTCCAGCCCTTTTATGAAATGTACCTGCTGAATATCAGAATAGCAATCTTTCAGCATTTTTTCAATAAATGGACCCACGTTGGCATCTTTTGCACCAGGGGTGTCGGTTTTGGGGATAATAACTTCCGCAATTTCAGAGACCAGAGCCTGAAATTCCTTACTTAAGCTAAAGTTTCCTCCCGAAGCATTGGGAGACTTACAGCCTTCAAGCATAGCAACCAGACTCGGAGCCGAAATAGCTCCTCCCATCATTATTGCCACACGTTGTAACGCAATTCTTCTATTCAATTGTTTAAAAAATTAAGGTTGTCTAAAAAGTAATTCCAAAAAAAAGCTTAATTACCGAAGCTTTTACAAATAAACTAAAAACTTATTTATTAAAAAAATTTAATATCCTAAAATTGACCTGACAAGTATAAAACGGAGAAATTAGCCTATGAAATATATGCCAATGCCTGTTTAATTGCTGCTTCCAGCCCACCGGCATCGCTACCACCCGCTGTGGCAAAATGTGGCTGTCCACCCCCACCACCTTTCATGGCTTTGGCTGACTCTCTTACGATATTTCCGGCATGCAATTGTTTCTCAGTCAGGAGACTTTCGTCAATTAACACCGCCAGATTGGGTTTTTGATTGATTACTGCACCCAAAACAATATAGCATTTACCCAAGTCTTTCTTCAAATCATAGGCCAGCTGACGCAAGGCATCGGCACTGGATACGGTAACTTTTTCAGCCATTACATTTACTCCTTCTACATTTTTGGCTTTAGAAAGAAGCTCGGTTTTCAGGCCACTTAGTTTCTCATTTTCAAGACTTTCTATTCTTTTTTGGAGCTGATTTTTTTCTTCTATCAATGCCTCAATGGCCTTTGGAAGGTCAGACGCTCCTTTGAGTAGCCCTCTAATGGCATCCAGGGTTTCGCTTTGAGATCGCATCAGTTCAAGAGCTTTCTCACCGGTTACGGCTTCTACTCTTCTTACACCTGCCGAAACAGAGCCCTCAGAAGTGAATTTGAAAAGACCGATTTCGCCTGTAGCAGGCACGTGGGTACCCCCGCATAATTCTACCGAGAAGTCTGAACCATAGGTGATTACTCTCACAAAATCGCCATATTTTTCACCGAATGTTGCGGTGGCTCCCAATTTCAAAGCGTCATTGATGGGCACGTTCCGTTTTTCATCCAGTGCAATGTTTTCTCTGATTTTGGTGTTAACAATATCTTCGATTTTTAACAATTCTTCGTCAGTTACTTTCGAAAAATGCGAAAAGTCAAAACGAGTTACTTCGTCGTTTTGAAATGAGCCTCTCTGTGTAATATGTGAGCCTAATACCTGACGCATAGCAGCCAGCATCAGGTGCGTAGCCGTATGGTTTTTCTTGATGTTTTCTCTTCTACTATTATTTATTTGGGCAAAAACTTCAATAGGTTGTTGTGTTTGTTCCAGGACATCTGCCAGCTTGGCATTTTTGGTGATATGCACAAAAAGGTCATTCTCCTTTTTAGTGTCAATAACCTGAAGCACATGTTTTTGTCCACCTAATTCAAATGAAATCGTTCCGGTATCACCTACCTGACCACCCATTTCGGCATAAAACGGTGTCTGATCCAAAACCACATGAAGTTCCTCGCCGGATTTGGTTTTAACCACCCGGTATTTCATGAGCTGAGCATTGGATTCTGTGAAATCATAACCCAAAAACTCCACGCCATCCACTTCGCCTAATTCTATCCAATCGGCGGCCTCTTTGCTGGCGTCTTTGCGACTGCGGGCTTTTTGCTCGGCCAAAGCACTTTTAAATCCTTCTTCATCGATCGTAAATCCTTTCTCTCTGGCAATCAATGCAGTAAGGTCAACCGGAAAACCGAAAGTGTCTGAAAGTTCGAATACTGTGTTACCATCCAATATTTTGGAATCTTTGGTTTCTCCAAAAATATGGTCAAGCCTTTTGAGTCCCAATTCCAGGGTACGAAGGAAAGTTTTTTCTTCTTCTTCAATTACTTTTGCCACGAAATCTACCTGAGCTTTTAGTTCAGGAAATACATCTGCAAATTGCTCAGCCAATACCGGTACCAGTTTGGTCATAAACGGCTCTCTGAAGTCAAGATATGAATAACCATAACGAACGGCCCTTCTCAATATCCTTCTGATTACATAACCGGCTTTGGCATTGGAAGGCAGTTGACCGTCGGCTATGGCAAAACTCACCGCACGGAGGTGATCGGCGATTACACGCATAGCTACATCTACGTAATTATCAGATCTTAATGTACCGTTTACCCCATATTTTTTGCCTGACATTTGCTCGATTACCTGAATGGTATTCTGGAAAATATCCGTATCATAATTTGATTTTTTACCCTGAATAGCCATGCAAAGCCTTTCAAAGCCCATGCCGGTATCCACATGTTTGGCTGGCAGCTGAAGCAGAGAGCCATCGGCTTTACGTTCAAACTGCATAAATACGTTGTTCCAGATTTCGATAACCTGTGGATGATCTTTGTTTACAAGGTCTTTTCCGGAAATTTCGTCGATTTCTTCCTGGTCACGAAGGTCAATATGAATCTCGGAACAAGGGCCACAAGGTCCGATTTCTCCCATTTCCCAGAAATTGTCTTTTTTATTGCCGAGAATAATACGGTTTTCATCTCCGATTATTTCTTTCCAGATATCGAAAGCCTCCTGGTCAAAAGGTACGCCGTCTTTTTCATCTCCCTGAAAAACAGATACATATATTCTATCCTTAGGAAGTTTATAGACTTCGGTGAGCAATTCCCATGACCAATGCAAGGCCTCTTTTTTGAAATAATCACCAAATGACCAGTTGCCCAGCATCTCAAACATGGTATGGTGATAAGTATCAAAGCCCACTTCTTCCAGGTCGTTGTGTTTGCCACTCACCCTTAGGCATTTTTGTGTATCGGCTATTCTGGTGCTTGGCGGGGTGCCATTGCCCAAAAAGAAGTCCTTAAACTGTGCCATACCTGAGTTGTTAAACATCAGGGTGGGGTCGTTTTTAGCAACCAACGGAGCAGAAGGAACTATCAGGTGGCCTTTACTGATGAAAAAATCTAAAAATGCCTTACGAATTTGGTGCGAGGTCATACTGTTTGAATTGATTTCCTTAAAAATGAGCCGCAAAATTAGCTTTTTTCAATCTTTTTTTGAAGAAAAGATTCATCTTTCTTTGTATAACTAAATTAATAGTTATAGTTTTATACAAAAACTTACAATAGGAATGAAGACCAAACTCACAATTTTCTTTTTTTTAACGATCATCCAGATCTCATTTTCTCAGAAAATCATTTTTAGAGATACCGCAGGTACAAGCGAAAAGAGAAAAACTAAAGTCGAATTTGAAGAAGACAAAACCTTGAAAATCAAAATTGCTCTGAATTTTGGAAGGTTATTGAAGAGAGAGTTAGTTAGAGATGATGCGTACAGGCAATTTTCAAGTTCTGAATATTTAAATTATGTGTTGTATTTTAATGATTTACAAAAGGTTGATTCGGTTGAATTTCAATTAGATGCAATAATTATACAATCAGGAAATAATAGCTTGATTTCTTATAAAAAGGCTGATTTTTCAGCTTTCCAAAAAGTGATTTTGGAAAAAGCTTTAAAAAATTGTTTGAAACAATTTAAAAACAAAACAGAGCTATTAAGGCCAATTGTGGTTTCCGGAAGCATTTTGTTAAATTCTAATAATAAACCCGGAGCAAAGACAGTTGAAGAATATCTGGCTGATTTGAATCCCGATGTTAAAGAAATTAATCTTTCAGGATACGGGTTGAAAAAGCTTCCAGGGGAGGTTTATAAGTTTAAAAAACTTGAAAATCTCAGCTTAAACAAAAATCAGATTTCGGAAATAAAAATCAATACCCGGAAATTTCCTCATTTAAAAATACTTGATTTGAGTGATAATTATTTGACCGACAAATCTTTAAAGATAAGAAGAAATAATACCTTGAAAGTTTTGAATCTTACTGAAAACGGGATTGAAAATTTAAATAAAAAATGGCTAAAAAACCGAAATTTGACTGATTTGGTGTTGGCCAATAATTCAGTTTCGGGTTTTTCTACAAAAAATATTAAGTTTTTAAAAAACATTCAGGTGCTGAATCTCTATAATAATTATGTAAATTCATTGCCTGAGAATTTTGGTGAACTAAAAAAACTTCAGATTTTGGATCTATATCACAATAATCTCAGAGATTTACCGGTAAGTTTTTCCAAATTAGAATCACTCCAAACTTTGGCGGTTTCCAATAACAAGCTTTGGGATTTTCCGAAAGGATTTTCGCATCTAATAAATCTGAAAACGCTTTATGCTCATCATAACAAACTAAGCCAACTTCCTGAGATTCCACCAAACCTTGAGCTTTTGGATTTGGGCTATAATATGTTAAAAATAGTGCCTTCCGGCCTCACAAATTGCGATTTAATAACTGATTTAGATGTTTCCAATAATCAGCTCAGCGGTAATTTTGAGGTCTTAAAAGAGCTAAAATCGTTGAAACTATTATATATATTGACCAATAATTGGGAGGCAAATGAACAAGAATTATCGGAACTCAAACAAATTGTATTAGATTTGAGAAAAAAATCTGTTCAAGTTAAATGAAGCTTTTTTTTACTACAGAAGAAGTCGCCAGTCATCTCAACTTACCTTTGCCTACGCTGGAGTTTTACATTAAGTCCTTTAATGTAAAGATTCAAAAAGTTGGGAAAAACCGTCGTTACTCACATTCTGACCTTGATAAGCTTCAAAAAATTGTTAATCTGATACAGATCGAGGGTTACACGATTGAAGGGGCAAAAGAAAAACTCAAAGAAAAGAAAGCAGAAGGAGAACAGAAAAAACAGGTTATTGCACGATTAAAAGAAGTAAAACGAAGCCTGGAATGGCTTATGACATCAATGGAATAAATTCTATGCAACAGGAAATTCTACACGAAATAGCATTAAGTAAAATCGAAGGAGTTGGAGGGGTGGTATTTAAGCACCTTCTCAATGCATTTGGGTCGGCTGAGGAGGTTTTGAAGGCCAGTTCTGCCAAAATCCTCAAAGTTCCTAATGTAGGCAGGAGTATTGTTGAAGGGTTGAAAAGGACTGATGAGACTTTAAGAGAAGCTGAGGAAGTACTTAAAGATTGTGAAAAATTTGGAATTAGAATTGTTTCTTTCAAGAATACCGATTATCCGCCCAGACTCAGAAATCTGTTCGATGCTCCGGCCATTTTGTATTTTAAAGGAAAGGGGAATCTGGATTACAGTCGTACGCTTGCCATTGTGGGTACACGGGAAGCTACCGAATATGGTAAAAAAAGTACTGAAGAAATTGTAAGTCAACTGGAACAGTATAATGTCCAGATAGTCAGTGGTTTGGCTTATGGAATTGATGTGGCTGCTCATAAATCTGCACTAAAACATGGACTCTCTACGGTGGGTGTTTTGGCCAATAGTCTGGATGATGTTTACCCTAAAAGCCATCAGAAAGTAGCCAGAGAAATGGAAGAAACCGGACTGTTGATTTCGGAGCAACCGCTTTATACCAGAACGATGCCTCAGTTTTTCGTTGCCAGAAATCGTATCATAGCCGGGCTGGCTGATGCAGTTATTGTCGTAGAATCAGGGAAGAAAGGAGGTTCGATGGTCACTGCCGAATATGCCAATAATTACAATAGAGAAGTATTTGCAATTCCGGGCGGGATTTTTCAGAAACATTCAGAAGGTCCCAATTTCTTGATTTCAAACAATAAAGCTCAGATTTTTACCAATGTGGAAGATTTTGTTAGCTGGATGAAATGGGATGAAGATTTGAATTCCATTTCTGCAAAAAATCAAAAAACTGAAATTGATTTGTCACATTTTTCTCTGGAAGAAAGTGCGGTTTTGAGCAAGCTCATCCAAAATGGAGATATGTTGATTGACGAAATTAGCTGGCAAACTGGAATTTCTTTGAATAAACTGGCTTCAATACTATTAAACCTTGAGTTCCAGGATTTGGTAAAACAAAGTCCCGGGAAGAAGTTTGGGATAAAATAGTCCTATCTCCGGAAGAGCCTGATCCGACTAAATACCCAGGCAAAAAGGGCGATAAACAGCATAATGATGTTGTAAAGAATGGCTCCCCATTTAGCCAGACTTGCTAAAGATGCAAGGGCGACTATCGAAGTGTCTATTTGAGGAAAACTAATAATCAATATTGAAATTCCCACGTTTTCTATCAAATCAAAGATGCCAACCACAAAGGGAAACAGATTAAATAATCTAAAATAATGATTTTGAGAAAATGATAATTTTAGAAAATAACTTAAAATTAAACTGAAAGAAATACTGTAAATGATTGCATAGATACTGTCAATCAAAAGATTGATAATTAGATAAATACCCCGGCCTTTGCTTCCGATGGTTTTCAGATAATTTACGACCCAATCAGATTTAAATCCAAACCGAAACTCCAACGCCGGAAGAGTACCTGACACGTCAAGCATGGCATAGGCTTTTGGCAAAATAAAAACTCCTAAAATTAACTGAGCACCAAAAGCCAAAAAAAGATTTTTGGGGTTGGCTTGAGTTTGCCAAAAATGAGAGAATCGTCTTAAATAAATCAATTTGGGATAGCATTATTTGATACCCCAAATTAAAATAAAATTTTGCCTGATTAAAGATTTATCCCTAAAGAAAAACCGAAATTTGGCCTAACACCTTCTCTAATCACGAAAGCTTCGATGGCTTCGGTTGTTACATAAGAGTATCCATAACTTCCATCCTGGTGATTATTTTCATCAAGAATTTTCTTTGAGATAAATTTAACACCGCCACCAATAAACATATCTACGTACATGTTTTGGAAAAGGGTGAATTGCATCCCGATATTCATATTGGGAAAAGCGGATAAATAACTGGTTTTACCATTATTAACAAACAAAACAGGGTCAATAGGTTGCCCACTGGGGTTGTAATTGTTTGAATAATATCCGTTGTCGTAATTATTATAATTGTAATCAAACTTAATCCCTGGAGCCAGATAAACACCAAATTTTACTTTTTCATTATTGAAACCATATTTATTACCCGATTGAAAAGCCGGAACATAAAACCGGCGATCAACCCAAACAGATGCCCCCTGCCATTTGTTAAATTGCTCATAAGCAGTGCTTCCGCTGTAATAATTATTGTTCGATTCTTTATTAACATATCTGATTCCCAGACCAATAACAGTGCTTTTTGTGTTGTCTTTATTGAAAATTTCCTGACTAAGATTAAATGAACCAGTAATCAAACTAAAAGGATGATATTTAAAGATTTTGGTTTTTTCTTCTTCCTGAGCCTGCAGCCCAAGGCTTATTAGCAGAAATAAGGCGAGAAATGTTGTGGTTTTTTTCATGATGCTTTTGTTGTTTTTTTGATAATTAAAAAACGAAAAATGTGTCAAATAATTTTGGACAGCATTAATTTTTCTTACATCAAATGTAAGTATAATTGTTTTTAAAGCCTAAAAGTTTTTCTTGAATGATATTCGTTAAAATCAACCTTCAAAACCCAAAACCTGTTATTTTTAAAACATTAAAAGAAGTTTTGAATGAATAAATTTTTATTGGGCTTATTATTAGTTTCTTATACAGTATTTTCTCAAAATAAAATCAAATATGTTGACCCATTTATAGGCACAGCAAAAATGGGGCATACTTTTCCGGGTGCAACTGTGCCTTTTGGAGCCGTACAATTGAGCCCGGATACGGATACTGTTTCTTATGAATTAAATGGAAAATATAACCCTGAGGTTTATACGTTTTGTGCCGGATACCGCTATCAGGACCCTACCATTGTCGGTTTTAGTCATACGCACTTCAGTGGTACCGGACATTCAGATTTAGGAGATATTTTGGTGATGCCAACTACCGGTAAACTATTGATGAATCCAGGCATAGCAGATAAACCTGAAAATGGCTTTCGGTCAAAATTTAGTCACAAAAATGAAGGTGCGGAGCCCAATTATTATAAGGTGCTATTGGAGGATGATAATATTCTAGCCGAAATGACTACCAGTACTAGAGTTGGGTTTCATCGCTATACTTTTCCGAAAAAAGATGATGCACATATCATTCTGGATTTGACCTCAGGGATTTACAATTATGAAGATAAGAACGTCTGGACGGTGGTTAGAGTGCTCAATGATAGCACATTGACAGGTTACAGGCAAACTACAGGTTGGGCAAGAACCCGTACTGTTTATTTTTCTATGACTTTTTCAAAGCCTTTTAAGTCTTATGGAAGTAAAAATTACGAAAATCAGCAAGTTTACCGAGGTTTTTGGAGGAAATTTAATCAACAGGAAAATTTTCCTGATCTGGCAGGAAGAAAGCTAAGAATGCATTTTGATTTTGATGTGGAGGCCGGTGAAAAAGTAATGGTAAAAGTGGCTTTGTCGCCAGTCAGTATGTCAGGAGCTTTGGCAAATATGAATGCAGAAATCTCCCATTGGGATTTTGAAAAAACCAGGACAGAAGGTCAGAATTTATGGGAAAAAGAATTGAGCAAAATGGAGGTAAAATTGCCGTCTGAGAAGGATTATGTCAATTTTTACACTGCTATGTATCATGCTGCATTGATGCCAACAGTTTATATGGATGTAGATGGAAAATATAAAGGGCTGGACCATGAAATACATCAGGCTTCGGGATTTACCAATTATTCCTCATTTTCGCTTTGGGATACTTTTCGGGCTTTTCATCCGTATCTCAACATCGTAAATCCTTCCAGAAATGCCGATATGGTTAAAAGTATGATGGAACATTATGACCAGAGTGCCCTGAAAATGCTCCCGATTTGGTCACATTATGCCAACGACAACTGGTGCATGAGTGGCTACCATAGTGTTTCGGTGGTGGCGGATGCCATTTTGAAAGGAGTGTATAAAGGTGATGCAAACGAGGCACTTGAGGCCTGCGTAAACACTGCAAGGCAAAGAAAATATGAGGGAATTGGCGAATACATGGATTTGGGATATGTCCCGTCCGATAAAAATAGCACCTCGGTTTCCAATACGCTGGAATATGCCTACGACGATTGGTGCATCGCTCAATTGGCGAAATATTTGGGTAAAAATGATATTTTTGAGGAATTTCATAAACGCTCTGAAAACTGGAAAAATGTGTATGATTCCAGATTGGGTTTTATGAGGCCAAAATTATTAGACGGAAATTTCAGACAAAAATTTGATGTTTTAGAAACGCATGGACAGGGTTTTATTGAGGGAAATGCCTGGAATTACAGTTTGTATGTTCCACATAATCCAGAAGGCTTGATGAAAACAATGGGAGGCGAGGCTCGGTTTTCGAGGTATTTAGATTCACTTTTTACGATGCATTTGCTGGATGATTTTTTTGCCAATACCGAAGATATCACCCGGGAAGGAATAATCGGAAACTACGTGCATGGAAATGAGCCGGCTCATCATGTGGCTTATTTGTATAACATTACTTCAAAACCATGGAAAACTCAGGAAACGATCAGGATGATATTAAATAACCAATATGCCAATGGCCCCGACGGACTCCGTGGAAATGATGATTGTGGTCAGATGAGTGCCTGGTATTTGTTTAGCAGCCTGGGTTTTTATCCTGTTTCACCGGGTTCAGAAGAATATTGGATTGGAAGTCCGCTTATTCATGAAGCAAAAATCTACCTTGAAAATGACAAAACGTTTACGATAGAAAGCGTAAACCAAGGTGAGAAGAATGTTTATATTGAGAAAATACTTTTGAATGGAAAACCTTTAGATGGCCTGAAAATCAAACATTCTGACATTGTAAATGGCGGTAAAATACAGTTTTTTATGACACCGAAAAAACCAAAACAGAAAACCAAATAGTCTTCGCCAAACTATTTAGCAATCAGAACTTAAGGCCCGAAAAGGCTGTTTTTTTCTTTATATTTGAGCAAATTTTTATTTATGGAATATAAGCTTACTTCTCAGTTTCAACCTACAGGCGATCAACCTCAAGCTATCGAACAGTTGGTTCAGTCCATAAATTCAGGAGAAAAAGCCTCTGTACTTTTAGGGGTAACCGGTAGCGGAAAGACTTTTACCATAGCCAATGTAATTGCCCAGGTAGATAAGCCGGTACTCATTTTGAGTCATAATAAAACCCTCGCAGCTCAGCTTTATGGGGAATTCAAACAGTTTTTTCCTGACAATGCCGTTGAGTATTTTATCTCATATTACGACTACTATCAACCCGAAGCCTTCATCGCTTCTACCAATACCTACATAGAAAAAGACTTGATGATTAACCAGGAAATCGACAAGTTGAGGTTGAGTACTGTTTCTGCTTTGATGTCTGGTCGTCGCGATGTGATTGTTGTAGCCTCGGTATCATGTATCTATGGTGCGGGCAACCCCAATGAGTTTAAAGATAGCATTGTAAAAGTAAATGTAGGCGATAATATCAGCCGAAATAAATTCCTGTATTCTCTTGTTCAGATTTTATATTCCCGAACAGAAATTGAGTTTTCGAGAGGTACTTTTCGAGTTAAAGGAGATACTGTAGATATTTTTCCTGGTTATGCAGACTTTGCCTATCGGGTGATTTTTTGGGGTGATGATATTGAAGAAATTCAGATGATTGAGCCTCATTCGGGGAAAAAAATCAAAAATGAAAATAAGATTGTTGTTTTTCCGGCCAATTTATTTGTTACAGGAAAAGATGTGATGCAATCGGCCATCAAAGACATTCAGGATGATATGGTGGCTCAGATCCGATATTTCGAAAGTGAGGGCCGGGTCTTGGAGGCTCAAAGGATTCAGGAACGCACTGAGTTTGACCTCGAAATGATGCGGGAGCTGGGTTATTGTTCGGGAATTGAGAACTATTCCAGATATTTTGACAAAAGAAAAGCCGGAGAAAGACCGTTCTGCCTTTTAGATTACTTTCAGGATGATTTCCTGCTCATTGTCGATGAAAGTCACGTAAGTATGCCTCAGATACGGGCCATGTATGGAGGTGACCGTTCTCGAAAAACTTCTTTGGTAGAATATGGTTTCCGCCTACCTTCCGCTTTGGATAACCGCCCTTTAACTTTTCAGGAATTTGAAAATCTTGTTCCGCAAACCATTTTCGTAAGTGCCACCCCTGCCGATTATGAGCTTAATTTGAGCGGTGGCGTTGTTGTAGAGCAGATTATACGTCCAACAGGATTACTTGACCCAGAAATCGATGTCAGGCCAAGTTTGAACCAAATAGATGACTTACTTGAAGAAATCAACGACCGTATCAAGAAAGAAGAAAGAGTATTGGTAACCACCCTCACCAAACGCATGGCCGAAGAACTCAGCAAATATTTGGATAGGGTTGGAATAAAGGGACGTTATATCCATTCCGAAGTAAAAACCATGGAGCGAGTGGAGATTTTGAGAGAATTGAGATTGGGAGTAATTGATGTTTTGGTTGGTGTGAACTTATTGCGGGAAGGTCTCGATTTGCCGGAAGTTTCACTCGTAGCCATCATGGATGCCGACAAAGAAGGTTTTTTGAGAGATATTCGCTCATTGATTCAGACTATTGGTCGGGCTGCCCGTAACTCCAACGGCAAGGTAATCATGTATGCCGACCGTATCACGGGATCGATGCAAAAAGCCATCGACGAAACCAATCGCCGCCGTATGATTCAGATGGAATACAATGAAAAACATGGCATTACGCCAACGACCATTCTGAAAAGTAAGGAGGCGATTATGGAGCAGACTTCAATCGCCGACTTCAAACCAAGTACCAAAGGTTACTATATTGAGCCTGACCGCGTGAGCATTGCTGCTGATCCAATAGTGGCCTACATGACCAAACCGCAGCTTCAGGCTTTACTTGAAGAAACCAAAAAGAAAATGGAAAAAGCCGCCTCTGAGTTTGACTTCCTGCAAGCTGCCCGTTTCCGGGATGAGATGAAAGAGATTAAGGAAAAGATGGGACTGGAGGTGTGAAAAGGAGTTAAATCATTATGAATCTTTTAATTTAGATTAATAGAATCCTTAAAATTTTGTACAAACAAAAAAACAAATTCCATTTTTGAATAAGATAAATTTGAATTTGCCCATTTGATAAAATACTTTGGCAGATTAATGGGGTCTAGGCCTACTTCGCTAATTGTTCAATATTAATAACTCTTTTTTGATTTTTTCAATGGTAGTTTTTTGAAAGTTCATTTCTACAATTTGATTTTGCCCTGTAGTAATTTCTTTTAATCCAAAATAAAACTCATCTTCTTTTAGGCTAAAACATATTAAAATTGCATTTTGGTTTTTAGGTATATTTTCAAATCTCAACATATTATTATTTACCTTATCTCCATTTACAACAGAGTTGATGTCTTTAAAAACGAGTAATACAACAGATTCTTCTTCATTGGTTTTAACAAGTAAACTGGTCGAGGATCTTAAATTATAAAATTTATCGCAATTAATCCAGCCCAGAGACCTTGTTTTTAGAACCATATATTTTATTATTTGCTGGGATTTAAGTCTCCCTTCATTAATTATTATTTGGTTCGCCGAAGCCTTTTCGCGTATTAGCGTATCGCCTTGAGATTCAGGTTCAGGAATTGTGATTTCAGGAATCCAATTAAGTTTTTCATCACCTTCTTCACTAATGAAGGTTTGCATGGATTCAATTTTCTTGTTGTTTCCAAATTGAATTTCCATATCTTTTACCAACCTGAGGTCACCATGTTTTGATTTTGAAGAAATATAAATCATTCCTGCCGTTTCAAGGATTTCCTTATTTGACATGGTGTGCAGGTTATTGGAAACAATATCTGATTTTTTATAAAATTCCTTTAATTCAATTTTGATATCATCGGTCTCTCGAACCCCGTTTTTCCTTAGAAATGCATTTTTTGGAATATTAATGATTGTCCCTTCCTTTCCTATGATGGTGATTTTATTATTCGGATTGGAATTAAATAATTGACTATCTTTTTTTAGATAATTGAAAATGTTCTCATTATATAATTCCTTAAAAGTTATTGTAATTTCAACCCTTCTGTTTTTGTCTTTTGTTAAACTCTCAATTGGTTTCTGCTCTCCAAAATAAGCCAAATTTATTATGCTGGAATCTATACCGTTTTCAAGAAATAGACTTCTTATTGTAAATGCTCTTTTTTTTGATAATTTAAGGTTAAATTCTTCATTACCATCGGTATCTGTATAACCTTCAATTTTGATTAATGTAATTTGCTTTCCCTTTAAATTGTTAAAATCTTCTGAAAATCTTAATAAGGATTTTTTAGAGAGTGTAAATTGATTAGTTTCAAAATAATAGGATTTAGAGGTTACATTTTGGCCCCAAAGCATATTTGAAATAAAACTTTGAATTATTATAATACTTAGAGTAAGATATTTGTGCATGTTTAAAAATTCAGTGAATTAGTCGAAATGTAGTTTAATTAATCTTAAAAAAAATCAAGGTACTTTCCAAAATATATTGGGATTGTTAGTTTTATAAGTTATTACTTTTGTGTTATTGGTATTGGAAAAGTATTCGTCCTTATCAGGTTTTTGCTGAAAACCATCTAATGGCAATAGTTCCACATACACTATTTCTTTTCCTTTTAATCTAGTTTCACTATCATATTCGCTAACCAGTGGGCAACTAAATCTGTAAAGGTTTTTAGCCATATATTGATACAAATAGTTCTCCTTGGTAGTGCTTGATCTATTGTTCCAGTTGGCATCAGGGTTAAGAATTAATGGTTTGTTGTTTATTAGTTTTTCTCTAACTTCTTCTATGTTAATGAGTTCTCCTTTTTCATTCATTACATAGGCATCATTTGTAGGATCAACCCAAATCCATTTTTTTTGTTCATCAAGAAAAACCATATTAATTACATGACAATCATTAAAAACAGAGTCTTTGGGCATACAAGTAACAAACCGTGATTTAAAACCCAGAGATAAGTAGCATTCATTTAGTACTGTAGCCAACCCTCTGCAATTTAGCCCTCGATCTTCTTTTTTGCATTGATTTATCATACTCATCGCATTTTTCACAACAGGATTCTCATGATTGCCATCATGTGGAATCAAATCGTGAACCCAATGAAGCAAGTTGAGGATTTTCAGTGTTTGATTTCCTTTACCCGCGATAGAGTCTAATTTAAAGCCTTTTCTTAGGGCGACAAGATTTGGGTTTTCTTTGTCCTGATACTCAAATACAGGGATTTTTCTGGTGTCATTGGAATTAAATTTAGATGCTTTTTTCAAAATATCCAGGTAGCTCGGTTTGTATTTAATCTGTGTCGGAGCTTTAATAGAATCGTTTAGAACTATAATAAAGTCATATTGAGTCTTATTAGTAATTTTTATAGAAATGGAATCGATGTCCGTATAAAAAATTACTTTTTTACCTAAATTCGAAGTTTCATAAACATCAGGTTTTATTTCAGGAGAAATTGTCCAGGTATTTTTCTTAAAAATGTCACCATCTCTTATACTTACAGTTTTTGAATTTGCCTTAATTATTTTGTTTTGAGCAGAAGAAAATTGGTAGAAACTGAAAATTGAGACTAGAAGTAGGATTGATTTCATAGTTTAGTAGAGTTTATTGAAAAACGATACAGGTAAAATTTTAGTATTTTTATCATTATCTAAATTTATTAATAAGAATGTGATTTACTTGATTTCTTTTCAATTAGTTGAGACTTAAGTTAGTCTATTTCACTTATTTTATCCTCCCGATACAATAATCCCAAACTATTTCAATAATTTAGGGGCTGCGAAAGATTTAAAGTTTTTCGGAATTCAACCTTAATATTTACAATATGCTGGCTTTTCTGGGCTTTGGCACAATTCTGGTGTTTTTGGTGCTGATTATGAGCAAAAAGATGTCTGTCATAACGGCATTGGTGCTCACGCCTATCCTTTTTGGTTTTTTGGCTGGTTTTTCTCCTAAAGAATTAGGTGATTTCGCCATAGCAGGAATCAAACAAGTGGCTCCCACAGGGATTTTGTTGATGTTTGCTGTTTTGTATTTTGCTACAATGTTAGATGCCGGGCTTTTTGACCCCGTTATTTCTGCCATCATAAAGTCAGTAAAAGGTGATCCATTGAAAGTGGTTATTGGAACCGCCATATTAACTATGGTTGTCCATCTCGACGGTGACGGCACCGCTACATTTATGATTGTTATTTCTGCGTTTTTGCCCATTTATAAAAGATTGAAAATCAATCGTCTTGTACTTTCAAGTATTGTAGCTTTAAGTGTTGGGCCTATGCACCTGGTGCCATGGTCAGGTACCTCTGCAAGAGCCATTTCCGTGATGAAATCAGATGCTGTGCATATTTTCAATCCCAATATCCCTTCCATCATTGCGGGTGTGGTTTGGGTGTTGTTTGTGGCTTATTATTTGGGAAAAAAAGAAAGAAACAGACTTGGCGTGATTGATTTGGATTATATTCATTCCAAAAACCTTACTCAGGAACAGCAAGGATTGAAAAGACCTAAATTGATTTTTTTCAATGCTATTTTAACCATTTTTTTGATTATTTCACTTACCATAGGGTGGATCCCTGCACCAGTTTTATTTGTGGTTTTCAGTATGTTGGCCTTGTTAATCAATTATCCGAAACTTTCTGAACAAACAAAAGTATTAAAGGGACATGGAACCAATATTTTCATGGTTTCGAGTATGATTTTCGCTGCGGGAATTTTTTCCGGTATCTTAACCGGATCTAAAATGATTGAAGCCATGGCTGGTTCGTTGGTAAGTTTGATTCCTCAACAACATGCCAACTGGTTACCGGTGCTTACTGCCCTTACGAGTTTACCCGCCAGTATTCTTTTTACGCCTGATGCCTACTATTTTGGTGTAGTTCCCATTTTGAGCCAAACTGCCGGTCAGTTTGGAATTGACCAGCTCGAAATAGCTAGGGCAGCTCTTTTGGGCCAGATGACGGTAGGATTCCCCATCAGTCCGCTAACAGCATCCACTTTTTTATTGATTGGTTTGGCGGAAGTTGATCTGGGTGAGCATCAAAAACATACATTTTGGTGGGCTTGGGGAACCACAATAGTAATGACAATTATGGCAATTATTTCGGGTTCAATACATATTTGATAATGAAACAAAAAATCAGAATAGGTTGTGGAGCAGGTTTTTCCGGCGATAGAATAGAGCCAGCCGTCATATTGGCTGAAAAAGGAGAACTGGATTATCTGGTTTTGGAATGTTTAGCTGAAAGAACCATTGCTTTGGCACAAAAGCGAAAAATGGCCAATCCGGACAAAGGTTACGACCCGTATTTGGAAAGAAGAATTGAGGTTTTATTGCCGCATTTGGTGAAAAATAAAGTAAGATTAATCACCAATATGGGGGCTGCAAACCCGGTTATGGCTGCAAAGAAAGTAAAGGTCTTGGCCGAAAAAAATGGATTTGATATTAAAGTTGCTGCAGTTTTCGGAGATGATGTTTTGACTTATCAAAATCTTCCTATTGAGGCCTTTGAGATTTTTAATGGAGAAAATCAAGCCTTTGAATTAATAAAAGAAAAAAACAATGATACTTTGATTTCAGCCAATGCATATATCGGGGTAGATGGAATTATTGAGGCCTTGGATTCTGATGCACAGATAATTATAACCGGAAGGGTGGCTGATCCTTCTTTGTTTTTGGCTCCGATGATTTGCGAATTTGGTTGGTCAAAAGACGATTATGAATTACTAGGAAAAGGAACTGTAATAGGCCATTTGATGGAATGTGCCGGACATATTACCGGAGGATATTTTGCTGATCCTGTTAAAAAACCGGTTCAGGATATGATAAAATTGGGACATCCATATGTCGATGTTTTTTCTGATGGTTCGGGTATTATTTCGAAAGTTGAAGGTACAGGTGGAGTTATAAATCTGATGACTGCAAAAGAGCAGTTGTTGTATGAAGTGGTAAATCCGAATGAATACTTTACTCCCGATGTAGTGGCTGATTTTACAACTGTTAAGCTGGAAGAAATAGCTGAAAATCAGGTAAAAGTTACCGGCGGTGGTGGAAAAACTAAGCCGGAAAATTATAAGGTAAGTGTGGGCTACAAAGCTTTCTTTCTTGGAGAAGGTGAAATTTCTTATGCCGGTCCTTCTGCATTTGAACGGGCTAAACTGGCTGGAGAAACAATCGAGAAACGCGTATCTTCTCAATTTGATGATTTTAGAATAGACTATATCGGTATCAATTCTGTTTTCGGAGATAAAGAAAATCCTGTTATTCCAAATGAAGTAAGATTAAGAATTGCTGGAAAAGCTAAAGATATTGACACAGCATCTTTGATCGGTGAGGAAGTGGAGGCACTTTATACCAATGGTCCGGCCGGAGGAGGTGGTGTGAGGAAATACGCCAATGAAGTGATAGGTATCATGTCGGTTTTAGTGAAGAGAAACTTGATTCTTCCACAAGTAAAAATATTTTAGATTATGAAATTATACGAAATAGCCCATAGCCGTGCCGGAGATAAAGGCAATGTTTCGACTTTATCTTTGATTCCTTTTCAAGAGACTGATTATGAGTTGCTTAAAAATAAAGTGACAGTAGATTTGGTAAAAAAACATTTTGGGAATATCATAAAAGGAGAAATAGTAAGGTATGAAATGCCCAATATTTCTTCCCTGCTTTTTGTATGTCAGGAGGCACTGGATACTGGTGTAACTACCTCATTACGAATGGATACACATGGAAAGGCTTTGAGCTATAAATTATTGGAAATGGAAATTTGAGTTATGTCAAAAACTATTTGGACACCCTCTGAAAAACATATTCAGGATAGCAATCTTTATCACTTTTTGAAATTTGCCGAAAAAGCTACCGGTAAGACTTTTTCTGATTACAATGTTCTTTATAATTGGTCAATCGATTGTCTTGAAGATTTTTGGGTGGTTTTGGCTGATTTTTTTGAGATAAAATTCTCAGGGAAATATGAAAAAGTTGTTTCTGATGACTCTGAGATGGATCAAAAAAAATGGTTTTCCGGGGCACATTTGAGTTATTCCAAACTTATTTTTCGAAATACAAACGCTAACCAACCTGCCATTATTTATAAGTGTGAAAATCAGGAAGTAAAAAGAATTTCCTGGGAGGAATTGGAAACTTCAGTGGCCAATCTTGCCTATTGGTTAAAATCTCTGGGTTTTCAAAAAGGCGATACCGCTGTTGCTTATACTTCCAATAATCCGGAGACCATTATCGCATTTCTTGCGGTAAACAGCCTGGGAGGAATTTGGTCCTCGTGCTCGCCTGATTTCGGTTCTGAGAGTGTAATTGAGCGTTTTGGGCAAATAAAGCCCAAAGTATTTTTTGCCAATTCGAGCTATCAATACAATGGTAAGTCCTTTGATATTTTGCCCAAAGTCGAAGAAATTCAAAACGGTATTGGCTCAGGTCTTAACACAATTTTATTTGAAAGTGAACAATGGAGTAATATTATTTCTCAAGAAACCAAGCACTTATTGGAGTTTACAGAAGTAGAATTCAATGACCCGATTTGGGTTTTGTATAGCTCTGGTACCACAGGAAAGCCTAAAGCCATTGTTCATCGAACCGGTGGGATGGTTCTGGAACATCTGAAAGCTTTGGCTCTGCATCAAAATGTAAAGAATGATGACCGATATTGCTGGTATTCTACCACCGGCTGGATGATGTGGAATTATGCCCTCTCCTCTTTGCTTGCCGGAGCTACTTTGTGTTTGTTTGATGGCTCAGTGGCATATCCAGACTTAAATGTCCTATGGGATTTTGTGGATGATCAAAAAGTCAATCATTTAGGTGCCGGGGCAGCATTTTTTCAATCATGTTTAAAGTCTGATATTAATATTTCGGGGAAAAGCAAATTTCTGAAAACAATAGGCTCGACTGGGTCACCGCTTTCTGAAGAGGCATTTAACTGGCTTTCTGATAAAATTACAGGAGTTCCGGTAATTTCACTCAGCGGTGGGACAGACGTTTGTTCGGCATTTATCGGAGGGAATCCAATGCTACCGGTCATTTCCGGCGAAATACAATGCAGAATGCTGGGAGCAGCTATCGAAGCCTGGGATGAAAACGGCAAATCAGTCAATGGAGATTTGGGAGAGTTAGTGATTACAAAACCATTGCCTTCCATGCCGGTATTTTTTTGGAATGATAATAATAATGAAAAATATAAGTCTAGTTATTTTGAAAAATATCCGGGAGTTTGGTGTCATGGTGATTGGATAAAAATTACGGAAAATAGCGGGATTATTGTTTTCGGAAGGTCTGACGCCACCTTGAATAGGGAAGGAGTAAGAATTGGAACGGCAGAAATTTACAGTGCAGTAGAGACTATAGAATTTATTAAAGATAGTTTGATTGTTTGCATTGAGAAGGGAAACGGAGATTTTTATATGCCTTTGTTCATAAAAACTGTTAAGGAAATAAGCGAAGAAGATAAAAAAGTCATTAATAATAATCTTAGGAAATTATATAGCCCCAGACATGTTCCCGATGAAATTATTAAAACACCAGATATCCCTTATACCATTAGTGGAAAGAAAATGGAAATGGCTGTAAAGAAAATATTAATGGGAATTTCCCCGGATAAGGCCGCTACCCGCGATGCCATGAAGAATCCTGAATCATTGGATTGGTATGTGGATTTATATATTAATTATGTAAAATAAAAAAGCCCGGCAAAAGCCGAGCTACGTGATCCCGATAGGACAACAACATCACAATCTTATACAATCTCATGCAATTTTAAAATACTACAAATCAGTATGTTAACAAATCGTTAACTTTAAATAGATTGTTTTTTATTGGAATATATCGGAATTTACGGGCTAAATACGGGCTAGATTTTGCCCAGGAAATTTCAAAAATATGGCGACCGTAAATTTTTTATTACAAAGCAAAAAGAACCCATCTCCAATTTATGTAAGAGTTCGGGACAGAAATTTTGACGCAAAAGGGAAAACCAATTTGTTTATTGATCCTGACAATTGGAGCGAAAAAAAGAGGCAGCCCAAAAATCTCAAAGATGCTGATGGGAAATATATTCAGTCAAAGCTCTCCGAAATTGAGACAAAAATTATTAATGCTTTTAACAAGGTTGACGATAATACCATTTTGGACAGTCAATGGATATCGAGAATAATCTCCAACGAAAAAGAAAAAAATGTAAAACCTTTGTTCCTTGAATATTTTGATATGTACATCAAAGATAAGGAATCCACTGGTTCCACTTTTTTAATGGTTCGGAGATACAAGACCATAAAAAATCTTATTTCGAAGTTTGAGGCTTCTTTGAATAGGAAAGTTTTCCTAAAGGATGTAGATATAAAATATGCCGAAGAATTTTGCAGGTATTTAGCTAAACATAAATACAAACAAAGTTACATTTTCAGATTAACCAAGCATTTAAAGACCGTTTGTTTCCATGCCAAGGCCGCTGGGTATGAAACCAGTAATAATTTTGAGCTCATAAAGTCAAAAGATAAAAAGGCATATAAAATTTATCTGAGTTTGGATGAAATAAAAACAATAGAAGAAACGCCAATGCCAACAGAATCACTCGACAACGCCCGGGATTGGCTCGTGATTAGTTGTTTTTTAGGCCAAAGGGTATCTGACCTTATGAGGTGCAAAAAATCCCTTATACGTGAAATAAATGGCAACCAATTTATTGATTTGACTCAAAAAAAGACCAAAAAAGAAATGATGATTGCAATCCTACCACCTGTACGGCAGATTTTGGAGAAGCGAAATGGTGAATTTCCAAGACCAATTTCAGACCAAAGATATAATGAATACATAAAAGAGGTTTGTAAAATAGCTGGTCTTGCTGAATTAACCGGAGGTTCGATTTATGATGCTTCCCTACAAAGGGATGTAGATTCCAAATATGAAAAATGGAAACTAATTTCTTCACATGTAGGTAGAAGGTCATTTGCAACTAATTTTTACGGAAAGATACCCACTACTTATTTAATGGCTCAAACTGGCCACACCACAGAAAAATCCTTTTTGGAATATATTGGGAAAGGTAGGCTAGATCATATTTCGGTACTTATGGAAATTTATAATAAAGTTAATTTTTAAAAAAAAATATCAAAATGAAGAAAAACCTTACCACCACAGATGATTTATTAGTAAGATATTTTTTTGATAGCGAGGAGATTATCAAATTGGCCAATGAAAAATACAATCCGATTATTTTGGAAATAAACAACTATATTGATGAGATAATAGATATTTCAAACAATGGTCAAAACGTATTCGAAGCGATACTATTTTTGGGAAAAACATTTAATGAGGAAAAAGTTGAAAAGTATCTTGAGGATGCTCAAAATGAATTATTTAATTTTTACCCGGCTGAATTCAAAATAATAGAAAAGTGGTCAAAAAAGAGGATAAATTTGTTAGAAATCACTAAGTTCTTTATTGAGGTAAAATCTTTTATTTCTATATATTTTACAAAAAAAATGATGGAAAAATTACTGGATGAGGAGGATAATGATTTTATTAATTTTCGAAAAATTCCCATAAACAGAAGTAATACAGCTTTTCTCTGTAAGATATTAGATATTTCTTTTGAAGAACTACAATCGAAGCTTAACGGAGAAAATAATTTTGAAATTTTTGAAAAAGTTACATATTGGTTAGAATATCATGAATTTGTTTATGAGAGATTTATTTTTTCATACACATTTATTATACATTTTCTTGCTAAAACCTTTGAAAATGGACGTAGAGGGGGCTTTAATTTAACTTTTATGAAACAAATTAATCCACATCCTGAAATATTTAGAAGCACAAAAGATTATGATTTATTTAATAAGTTAATAAATTCTGAGTATTTCAAAAAAAACGGGTGTAGTGATATAAGTTTTATTTACAGGAAACTAAAAGAAGATGGTATGATTATTTGCCTAAAAGATACCTATTTTAAAGAGTGGTTTAATGATACTTTTAATGCCAATATTAGTATGATAAAAAAAATCGAAAATATGAAAACACAGGATAGAATGCTTAAATATAAGCTTTTAAAAAATGGCTAAACTCTCTGGAATGATTTGTATTTTTTTTTATACAAAATCATATTAAAAATAATATTTTTTCGTATTTTTTTCTACCTTCAAAGGGCCACATCTTGCAATCATTTCAAACAAAAAACGATTGCGTAATGAACACATCAAGCCAAACTGCCCCAAAAGTATCTGCTTCAATTGGTAAGGATTTGCTTACCCGTAAAGAAACTGCCGAATTATTGGGTATAAACCTATCTACTCTTTGGTCTTACACCAAAACCGGCAAACTCAAAGCCTATGGCCTCGGCAATAAGGTATTCTACCGTTACAGTGAGATTATGAACGAATCCCTTCGTCCCCTCAATTAATTCCCGAAAAAACATCCAGCATATAGTTGGCTTGTCTTAACGTCGGTTCTGGGAAAAACTTAATAATCAAGCAAACCTTTACGAAAATGTCGAATCACGATCTGTTTGGTAATCCGGTAAAAGCTCCTTTTTTGAGGTTAGAAAACAATAAAGCAGAAAAACACTCCACACTGGCACCAGAAGTGTTTAGCACCATAACTCAAGTTGCCACTATCGAGACCATTGCCAAATTCAAAAACCAATCGATCACTCAGGTTGATGTTTATCGTCGTGAAAAAGGACTTGCTCCCCTCAACCCAAACAAAGAAAAAAACCTGCTATCTCAGGCCGGAAACGATAATGCCTATAATGGCTATCTTTCACCTTCTACCCGACGATACATCGAAATGATGATGTCAGTATGGCTTACTGCTGTGGAAATCAATACCGATATCAAAGCCTCAAAAAAAGAGGTTAATGGTGAGAAAGTATTCCCAACTTTCATAACCTTGACACTGCCATGTTGCCAACTGCACACCGACAACGAAATCAAAGAGCGGATACTAAAACCATTCATCAAATGGCTCACCTTTGATTCGGGTGAGGTGTATAAAATCGGTCCCAAAAAAGGAGAGAAAAAGGGCTTTGGCGTTTCCATCTACTTTTGGAGGGCAGAGCCACAAAAAAACACCAATATTCATTTTCATCTCATAGTCGATAAATACGTGCCTTGGGAAGCCATCAGAGCTAAATGGAATGAATGTCTGGAGATACTTGGGTATGTTTCTCGATATGCTAAAATTAACAAGAAAATGGCTGAAAAATTCGGCTTTACTGCTGACAAAGCCATTCTTGAAAAAGACATAATGGAATATAAAGCCATCAACGATACCATATTGAATGGCGAGCCAATACCCGACAAAATACCGGACCTATTTAGGGGATACCTGAAAGTATCCCAAAAGTATCATAGACCCATGAGCCCCAATATGATTGAGCAGTGTGCCACAGACCGACAAAAACAAATTTTTGAACGAAACCTGAAAGAGGGTTTCATGAACCCCAACAGCACCGACATCCACGCCATACGTAATCTGGAAAGCGTAACGGCCTATGTGATCAAATACATTGCCAAAAAGCCCACCGAAAAGGCACTGAAAGACAATCAGAAACTCTTTAAAGATCCAAACACAGGAGAAATCATGGTAAGAACCTTTGATAACAACTACCGCAATAGTTCAGGGGAAATCGAGCCTATGATTGTAAGTACTGAGAAATATATTCCAATATACGAGGATCGAAAGATTTACGGAAGGATCTGGGGATGCAGCGACACCCTACGTGGATTTAAGCCTTCAGTCGAAAAAGAGGTAGTCACCGATGAAATAGGCAGGACATTCCTGAAAGAAGTCGAAGCCGTTGACGAAAACGGCGATATCACCGAAAAACTCACTCCGGTACCGGTAATGAAGTATTTCACCAAAAAGCTTCAGGAGCGGTCGGTATGGCTTTCAAGCGATGCCCAAAAGCCTAACATATTCGTGACCCCACCAGAAAACGAAGACACCTACACCTTTTCCTACATCAATCACCTGGTAGAGGTTATAGGTAAGGAAGAAATCGAAGCCATTAGCCGAAAAGTGGGACCACAATTTGAGAAAATGAACGGACGGATCATTCCTTATCGCACAGAAAAGCTTGGTTACCCCCCAAAAAAAGCTCAAAACGGCAAAGTCAAACCGCCTGTGGTGAAGCATGTTCAGATTTTAAAGGATTTCGCACCTGAGCTTCACCGACAATATGTAAGTTATTACAAACATATTTTTGATTGTCTGTATTCAAAAGCTGCCTAAAGTAAAAAAACATGTGGGAAGTTATGGAAAATGGCTTTTTGGTCCTATGGTCAGGAACAAAAAAAGAATATGAAATACAGCCGGAAAACCTGAGAAATCCTAATATTTTGAAAGAGATGGAGTATTTCTTAGAAACAGGATATGACGAATTTAAGGCAAAATATGATGAAGCAATAGAAATTATTAACAGTAAAACAAATAAATAAATTATGGCAACATTCCCTTTAATCAGAAAAGATTTTAAGCCTCAAGGCAAAAAAAAGGCATTTATGGCAAGAGTAGATCCTGAACTTCACAGGGCAATTACCCGGCTCGTAAAAATTACGGGTTGTAAGTCAAATTCAGTGTTTTTGGAAAGCCTTTTTTATGAACTCGCCATAGGTAATATCCGGGAAGCAATTACCGACAGGTATATAACCTTTATTCTTGAAAAAATACAAAAATATGGTGTAGATTTAGAGATGTTAGTTCAGGAAATAGAGGATGAAAAAATGGGAATTTCTGTTGAGGAACGGTGGGCCGATAATATGTCTTTCCCTGAAAGGTATTATCAAAAATACGATTCATGCCTTAACGCTCGCTTAACGGGCGATTCATCTGCGATTCCTGAGGGCGTTACGGGCGATTTACACCCGATTCAAATGACTGTAAACATGCCTGATTCGCCAATTCAGGAAAATAATATCTCATCCAAATATAGATATAATCTTATGGATAGAGTTGAATTTCTTGAGCCCGAAATAATGCAATCAGAAAATGAAGAAATACTGAATTTAAGAGCCCGTATTGCCCAGCTTGAGACAGAAAATTTGAGTTTAAAAACCAATGATGATATTCTTACGGAAATAGTACAACTTTCTATTGATCATATCAGACAGAACTTATCAAAACACAACCCCGGAATGGAAATTTTTAAACTGGAATTTTGGTATGAGGTATTTACGTATTTTGAGGAAGATGTAAAAAGGAAATATGGTATTTTAAAATAAAAGAATAACGGGGTATTTAATGCTCCGTTATTTTTTCTACCATCTGTTCTTTGTCCACCGAATAATAAATATTGACCCTCCAGATTCAGATATTTTCTCACATTTTCCATTGCATCATATCGCTATAAGTTGGATTTTTTTTACTTTTGTTTAACACAAAATAAAAATTACTTATCCCTGTATCTGATGGCTAAACAAAAAACTACTACCGAAGAACCTCTCGAAAAACAACTTTGGAAAGCTGCCGACAAACTCCGAAAAATCAAATATTTCACAGCTCACGCAATGACTTTCTCCATTAATGCATTAAATTTGACACTTCTGTCCAAAACATTTTGTCAAAATGAGCAGCGTAACATTTAGTGACTATTTCAGAAAGCGTAGAGAGGAAATAGAACTACCATTGCTGAAAGTTGCTGCTTATCTCGACATTGACACTTCAACTCTGAGCAAAGTTGAACGTGGTGAGCGACCTGCATCGCCTGACTATTTAAAACCACTTTCTGAAATCTTTGAACTGGACTTGAAAGAAGTGCAGATAACTTACTTTGCAGACAAAATAAGCAAAGACTTTGGCGGACTCGAACATTTGAGTGAAGGACTGAAAGAGGCAGAAAAACAGATAAAAAGCAAAAGGAGATAATGTCATCTAAATTCTTTACAAATAATAGCGAACGAAGCATGTTCGATAAATTCAAAGGAATTATCGAACACATGAAAGACTTATATGCCTTTTATGCGGTAGTTGGTTACTTCCGTTCTTCGGGTTACTTCGCTTTACAACCATATTTAAAAGACTTAAAAGAAATCAAAATACTAGTCGGCATCAATGTTGACCAAATGTTTGCCGAATCACAACGTAAAGGGCTTTTGTATTTCGGTGATGAAGAAAAAACGAAAGAGGAATTTTTGAAATGGTTTATTCAAGACATCAAAGAAGCCAAGTATTCGGAAGAAGTTGAAAAAGGCGTTTTGCAATTCGTGAACGACTTGATTAACGGACGAATTGAAGTAAGGGCTCACAACTCAAAAGCGATTCATGCAAAGTTCTATTTGTTTTTACCCGAAAATCACAGCGAACATTCAGATGGTTGGGTAATAATGGGTTCATCTAACCTAACAGAAGCAGGACTTGGCATAAAGAAATCACCGAACTATGAATTGAATATTGCACTCAAAGACTATGACGATGTTCAGTTTACCAAAAAAGAATTTGTTGAATTATGGGAACACTCAACACCAATTCTTCCAGCAGATATTCAGCGGTTCAAACAGAAAACACACATTGGGCAGACTTTCACGCCTTATGAACTTTACATCAAATTCTTAATTGAATACTTCGGTAAAAACATAGACTACGACCCAGACACAGTTGGAGACTTGCCAAAGACTTACAAAAAGCTGTCTTATCAGATTGATGCCGTAAACCAAGGCTTTCAAATGTTGATGGAACACAATGGCTTTTTCCTTTCGGATGTAGTTGGTTTAGGAAAGACAGTTATTGCAGCCATGATTGCCAAACGGTTTTTAATTGCCAATGGCTCTTTGAACACTAAAATATTGGTCGTTTTTCCGCCTGCATTAGAAAAGAACTGGAAAAACACATTCCGACTTTTCGGCATTGACCGACACACCAAATTCATTACCAACGGACGTTTGGACAAAATTGTGAACGGTGATGATTTGAATTATTGGGCAAAAGAAGATTATGACTTGGTTTTAGTTGACGAAGCACACCGATATAGAAACCACACTTCTCAATCGTTCGGATTACTTCAACGAATTTGCAAAGCTTCAAGAAATGGAGAAGGCTTAGTGCCTGGCAAAAAGAAAAAAGTCATTCTAATATCTGCCACACCGCTAAACAATAGACCACAAGATTTATACTATCAGTTGCTACTGTTTCAAGATGCAAGACGAAGCACTTTGCCAGTAACCAACTTGCAAAGTTTCTTTGGGCCAATCATTCGTGAGTTCAGAGAAATTATGCAACAAGACGAACCGAACATTGAACGGATCAGAGAACTGTATTCAATCATTCGTGAAAAAATAATTTCTCAGATAACCGTTCGTAGAACTAGACGAGATTTAAAGAACTATCCAAAATACATTGAGGATTTAAAAGCACAGGGAATTGTTTTTCCTGAAATTGCTGCTCCCAAGCCGAAGATTTATGAGTTTGATGCCAAGTTGAGCAAGCTGTTTTATCATACAGTTTTCTACTTGACAGATGATGATAAAATCCAGTATTACCGCTATCAGGCTATCAAATATTTGAAACCTGAATTAAGAGAGAACTATTACGATCAAGCGATTTTAGTTTCTCAATCCTTGGCTGGAATCATGAAAACATTGATGGTAAAAAGATTAGAAAGCAGTTTCACTGCTTTTAAATCATCATTAAAGAATCTGACCACTGCCACAGGCCGAATGATTGAAATGTTTGATAAGGGCAAAGTTTTAATTGCTCCAGATCTGCGTGTGAACGACCTGATGGAAAAAGGGTTTAGCATTGAAGATTTGGAAGTGATGATTCTTGAAATGAGTGCTGAGAATCCGAGAAACAATGTTTTCAGTCCTGAGGATTTTGACAGTGGATTTATTGATGGCTTGCGAAAGGACCATCTGCTTTTACAAGAATTAGTGAAAGAATGGAGCAGAGTTGAGCAAGATCCAAAACTAGATGCTTTTCTAATCACTCTTAAGGATGAATTGTTGAATCAACAAATTAATCCAACAGGCAAATTGGTTGTGTTTACAGAAAGCACGGATACCGCAAATTACCTAACCGAGAAAGTCGAAGCATTTCTAAGCACCAAAGTTTTGAATGTTTCAAGTGACAACCGAAGCAAGATTTTTGAAACCATTCAGGAAAACTTTGATGCTAACTTCATAGGAGAGAAAAAGAACGATTACAATATCATCATCACAACCGATGTATTGGCAGAGGGGGTAAACCTGCATCGTTCCAATGTAATTGTAAACTATGATACGCCTTGGAATGCAACCCGGCTTATGCAACGCATTGGACGTGTAAACCGAATTGGAAGTGTTGCGGGAGTTATTTACAACTACAACTTCTACCCTTCTCAACAAGGCGATGAAGAAATCAAACTTTACAGCAATGCTTTAATCAAACTACAAGGCTTTCATACGGCTTTTGGTGAAGATGCACAGATTTACACCCACGAAGAAATGTTAGAGCAGTTTGAATTGTTTGATGAAGGATTGCCTGATGATGAAGATAAGCGATTAAATTATTTGCGTTACATCCGTGAGTTTAAAGACAATAATCCAAAAGAGTTTAAACGCATCAAAGCCTTTCCGTTAAAGGCAAGAACAGCAAGAAATAACAAATATGCTCAAAAGGCAGACACACACGGTTCAACAGTGGTGTTTTTGAAATCGCTTTACAAAATGGAGTTTTATCAAATCAATGATAAAACCAAAGTAAATCCATTGACCTTTTTAGAGGCAGCACAAATTTTTGAAGCACGGTCAGCAGAACCATCTTTTGCATTGCCTGTGAATCATTACGACCATGTTCAGGCTGCCTTGAAATCATTTGACGAAGACTTTTTAGGCGGAACAACACAAAAGGTCACAACCACCGACAAAGCCGATGCCAACACAAAACAGGCTTTGAAATTTTTGCGTGACTTTAAAGCCATCACACACCAAGCCATTGTAAAAGAAACCTGCCAAACCTTACAACCCATTGTTGAAAGTGGAACTTACACGCCATTGGCAAATGAGTTGAAAAAGTTAAGCCAGAAGTTTTTCAGCAAACGAGAAATCACTACTTCACAAGTGGATAATTTGCTTATTGCTTTAGCGAAGAAATACGATGCTTTTACCAGTGACGAAGAAGAAACCAAACTAGAAGAAATTGACACCAATCCCGAAAGTATCGGGACACCTGAAATTGTGCTATCAGAAACTTTTATTGAATAATGGATAAAAAGACATTACAAAGCATATTATCTAAGCCCTTTGTGCTTGCTGACTGGCAGAATTTATTGACAGAGGTATTTGGCGTAAAAAACTTTCTGCAAAAACCAGCTTCAATCCCTTTAGCAAGTAACAAAAAAGCAGAATCAGTTTTTGAGTTGGGCAGCTTCAATACGGCAGATGACAGAATCATTGGTTTATATTTAGTAAAGGTAAAACCCGAAGTTTGGCTCGAAAGAAACAAAGTCGGATTAAGAGAATTGCTTCGTTCCGTTTACAAATACGATGTGGATGGAGCCTTAATAGTTTTTGAGCAAGCGGATAAGTGGAGATTAAGTTTTGTAAGTGAAATCAGAACTTTTGATGAAGAAGGCAACATCACCAAGAAAATAACAGAGCCAAAACGATACACCTATTTACTGGGTAAAGGCGAAAAAACTAAAACACCGGTTGACAGACTTTTTAACATAGCAGGAAAGAAACTATATCTGGAAGAGATCCGCAATGCCTTTAGCGTTGAAGCTCTCAATGAAGAGTTTTATAAAATTGTTGCAAGACACTTTTATCAGTTGGTTGGAGCAACCGAAGGCAAGGGAGCTAAAGCCATTACCTACGATAGAGTTTTGAATTTGCCAATTGGCAAACCTTCTGATAATGCTTCAAAGAAAATTTACCAGGAATTTGCTGTAAGGTTAATTGGCAGAACGGTCTTTTGTTGGTTTTTGAAAGTGAAAAAATCTGACGAAGGCGTTTCGCTATTGCCTGAGTTTCTTTTAAGCAGTGAAGCCGTAAAGAAATATTCAAATTATTACCATTCCATTTTAGAAAAACTGTTCTTTCAAACCTTGAACACGCCAATGCCTGAAAGGTGGAAAGAGTTGCCTGATGGCTGCGAACAGATTCCTTTTTTAAATGGTGGTTTGTTTGAACCACAGACAGAAGACTACTACAAACCCAACAAAACAACAGGCTTTTCTGACTATATCAACACACTTGAAATTCCTGACCAATGGTTCAAGGAGTTTTTTGAAAATCTGGAACAATACAATTTTACTATAGATGAAAATAGTGTAGTTGACATTGAAGTGAGTGTAGACCCTGAAATGTTGGGTAGAATCTTTGAAAACCTATTGGCTGAAATTGACCCTGATAGTGGAGAAACTGCACGTAAAGCTACAGGTAGTTTTTATACCCCAAGGGAAATTGTGGACTATATGGCTACAGAAAGTTTGGTGCTTTATCTGCAAAACCAAACTCAAATTGACAAAGATCTATTAAAACCGATTTTCAAAATTGATAGTGAGGTATCATTTTCAAAGTCTGACTCAGAAAAAATACTGGAAGCACTTGACCGATTAAAGATACTTGACCCTGCTTGTGGTTCGGGTGCTTTCCCAATGGGTGTGCTTCAAAAAATAGTGATGGCTTTACAGAAGCTAGACCGAAATGCAGAATGGTGGAAAGCAAGACAAATAAGCCGAATTGAAAATGCTTTGCTAAGAAAACAAGTAAAAGAAAAACTGGAACTGACCACGGTTGAGTATGCACGAAAAATTGGTGTAATCCAAAACACGCTTTACGGTGTTGACATTCAACCCATTGCAGCCGAAATATCAAAACTGCGTTGTTTCCTCACATTGGTAGTAGATGAAAACATTGATGAATCAATGCCAAACAGAGGAGTTGAACCATTACCAAATCTTGAGTTTAAGTTTGTAACTGCTGATGCATTATTAAAATTGCCTGAGGAAAAAGATTTTGGTGGCTTATTTAATACCAATGATGATTTAGAAAAGCTAAAGCAAATTCGATTAGACTACTTGCAAAGCTACGGTGAGTATAAAAATGAATTAAAGGCTGAGTTTAAACGTATTCAAGACAAGATTTCTAAGCAACAAATAAAATCAGGTGTAGCGGATGTTAATAGCCGAGCTTTTTTGATCAGTTCATGGAATCCATTTAGTAACGATAAAGTGGATTGGTTTGACCCTTCATGGATGTATGGTGTAGATAATTTTGATATTGTTATTGGAAATCCACCTTATGTACTTTTGCAAAACACGTCATTGAACCATGCAGAGCAAGAAAAATTAAGGAAGCAATATAAATCCGCACAATATAAAACCGATTTATACCATCTATTTATTGAACAAGGCATAGAATTAGCTAAAAAAGATTACGGCATTTTATGTTACATAACACCTAATACATTTCTGAAAAATAAGCACAATGATAATCTAAGAAAGATACTAGTAAAAGAAACTCAAATAGAAAAAATTATTCGCTTCTCTGTTCCTGTATTCAAAAATGCTTCAGTAGACAACTCCATTCTTATTAGCCAAAATGATAAAAAAGGATTAGAAAAACGTATATCAATTGTTGATGTAACAAATGCATCTTTTGACATAGAATCGAGTAAAGAAAAACACGTTTTTCAAAATTCTATTAAACCAGATGATTATTTATTTGAATTTGACACAAGTGACAACATATACATTTCAAGATTAAAATCTCAACCTACATTAAAACAATTTGGTAGAGCTTATTTTGGTATTCAAACCTTCGATAGAACTGAATTTGTTTCGAAAGATAAATTAAACAATCATTATGTGCCAGTTGTAGACGGAGCTAATGTTACAAGATACTTTCTAAAGAAACCAACTGAATATGTTTGCTTTGAACCAAATGCAATAAAAAGCGGAGGCAATCCTGCTGTTTATGACAAAGAAAGGTTACTCGTTCGCCAAATTGGAAAATTTCCAGAAGCTTGTTTTTGCCCTGCAGGGATTTATACACTTAACACAATTTACAACATATACACTACGAATGAATCTTACAACTTAAAATTCATCCTTGGTATTATTAATTCTAAGTTAGTACAATATTATTGGATCAAGATTTTCTTTGACAATAAAGAGACCTTTCCTAAAATCAAAAAGGAACCACTTGAATCAATACCAATTGCTATTGCGAACTTGAATAATCAATTACCAATTATTCATTTAGTTGATTACATTCTTTTCTTAAAAGCACTACCAGTTGAAAGTCCAATTAATGAACATGTACCCAATAGCCATCTTGTTCAATTGTTTGAAGAAGTAATTGACGCATTGGTTTATGAACTTTATTTTGAAGAAGATTTCAAGAAGGCAGACATTGAGTTTATGAGGTATGCTCAAAGAGATTTTAAAAGCATAGAAGGGAAAGGGGAAAAGGAAGCAATAGCAATTATTGAAAAAGCCTATCAGACCTTGCGGGAAAAAGACAACGAAATCCGTAACAATCTGAAATTAATGGACATCAAACTGGCTGATTTAATCATGCCCATTAAAACAGCCAAGTAATGAACAAGATTAAACAGATAAAGCTCAAACACTTCAAGTTTTTCTATGGGGAAGTTACCATAGACCTCGAAAGGCAGAATGCTTTAATTTTCGGAGAAAACGGAAGTGGTAAAAGCAGTTTGTATTGGGCATTATACACTTTTTTACAAAGTGTTTTCAAGGACACACCTCAAAAAGTACAGAAGTATTTTCAGCACAATCATGATGAAAATCTTAGAAATCGCTTTGCCCCAGATGCAGACGATAGCTACATAAAAGTAGTTTTTGAAGACGACCACAAATCAACGTCTGACAAGCAAATATCAAACTCAACGGTAAACACCAAAACTGGTCCACTAATTCGCCAAGCGGTTCAGGGCAGTGAACTCATCAATTACAAGTTGCTTTCCAAAATCCATGATTTTAAAAATCCGCAACAAATTGACTTGTTCCCTATTATGGACAAGGAGATTCTACCTTTCATAAATTTCAGAGAAAATCTTGTCAGACATGACGGAGTTGTGGGAACTGCTAATGCACAAGAATGGTGGGACTATATCAAACCCGGAATGCAACCGAGAGGAAAAATGCACGAACTACCATATAAAACCTTTGCCGCAGCAGTAACAAAATTCAATTCAGAACTTCAGTTTTATTTCGATTCCATCGTAGAATCTGTAAACGAATATTTGGAGAAATTTAAGCAACCGTTTACAGTAAGTTTTGAAATAGCAAACTGCTCTTACGATGCATTTGTTGATGCAAGTACAACAAAAAGAAATCACAAAACCATTGCTCCCAATGTTTTTATTCATGCACATTTCAATCATGCTCATATTCCTGCACACAAACAGAAAATCACACGACCTCACACTTTTTTAAATGAAGCGAAACTAACGGCTATTGCCTTATCAATCCGTTTAGCCATGCTAGGCCAAAAACTAAGCGGTGCTGTAGTTGCCGATACGCCAAAATTTCTAATCTTAGACGATGTATTGATAAGCCTCGATATGAGTAATCGGGAAATTGTACTTGATATTATTCTTCAAGAGTTCACCGATTATCAGCTAATCATTCTTACACATGACCGTAATTTCTTTGAGTTGCTGAGACATAGAATAAAGAAATTCAATCAGACCAACTGGAAATACATTGAAATGTACGAATGTGAAAAAGACGGCATTCCTCAACCTCTCATCAAAACTTCGGAAACCTACCTTGACAAAGCTGAGAAATACTTTCAGCTCAAAGAATACGAGATTTCGGGTAATTTCCTCAGGAAAGAAGCAGAAGCTTTTTGCAAAGAATTTTTACCTAAAAAGTGGCAACATACAGTTGAATACAATTTACACGACTTGAACGGACTGATTAAGCAACTCACCCTTTTTGCAGTAGGTTCGGGTCTTGATAAACAACTTTTTGAGGATTTAGACAGCCATAGAAAGTTTGTACTCAATCCAACAAGCCATGACAGTTATGATGTTCCTAAGTTCAACAGTGAAGTTGGCAATTGCCTAAACACTTTGAAGGCTTTGAGAAAAATTCAGAATGAACCATTTCTAAAACGTGGTGAACAAGTTGAGTTTGAATTATCTGATGGAACGGACACTTACAAATTTGAAATCAAGCTAGAAGACGACTTTAGACTTTTGAAAGAGCCAGGAAAGGCCTCTGTAATTTCAAAGGGTATGGTCAATTATTGGACAACTAAAAACACTGACCCCAAAGGAGGTACTCAACATGGCTTAGAAAACCTCAATGCATTCTATGACAAAATTTATAATAAGTCAGACAAGACTAAAAACCCTGACTTTTGGGAGGAGGTTCTAATTACCTCATCAGGACAACTTTTAAAAACAGAAAGGAAATTCTAATGCCAACGCAGCAATCACTCACATTGCCAAGTCGCACAAGCCAACCCACAAGCCAAAACTTGGCAAAGAGTGTGCCTGCCCCAACTCAAGACAAATTCCATTTTTTTCTTCCATCCCTTCGGTGTTTTAATTTTTTCGCCACCCACAACCGACAAAAAACAGTTGGACAGAAATATCGTAAACCTATAATGGACAAGGCTTGACAATGACAGAAAACAGAAGGCCAGCTTACAACAGCGATGGCATCCAACGAAAGTGCCAGAGACTTGATGCAAAAAGATAAATTGAGGGAATTGGCTGTTGTTCTCACCGAAACCATCAAAAAGAATGCTTCAATAGACTAGACTATCAAAGAAAGCGTCAGGGCTTCGTTAAAGGTGGCTGTGAAGCGACTTCTCAGAAAATATGGCTATCCGCCCGACATGCAGCCTTTAGCCACAGAGACGGTCTTAGAACAAGCCGAGAAGATAGCGGATGAGTTGGTGGAGTGAATTCAATGAAATGTTTTATGAGTTAATGCAAGCAATTTAATTAAAAAAAGATTTTTCAAAATATTGTATATTTTGATTTTCAATTATTTTTCAATTGTTGCTTTTTTTATAAAAAAATAATTATCTATCTCCTTACTTCACTTTTTAGGAGAGTTCAAAATTTTATCAAAATTAAATTTCGAGTATTTTTGACAATCAATATCTCACAAGAAATTTAGCCATAGAATTATTACCAGCTTTAATATGGATCAACAAAATTCCTAATGGTGTATTTTCAAGATCAATTGGTATCTTATAATCATTTCCAAGGCAAATTAATTTCTTTTCTAAAAATACTTTCCCTGTCAGATCAAATATTTTTATCTCTACTTCCTGGTTATTTGTTCCATTAATATTTATCCAAACTTTATCAATTTCAGTGGGATTTGGATAAACTTCAAATTTAAAATCAGTTTTTGTTGGAAATGTTTCTAAAATTTGAGCAATAGAATTAATCTTAAGAGTGAAAGGGTTACTTGTTACCTTGCCACAATCACCCGTTACTTCACAAAAATATACCCCATCATTACTTGGAGATACAGAAATTATCTCTAAAATGTCATTTGTATTTCCTATGAGAGGCTTTCCATCTTTAAACCATTGATATTTCAGATTAGAACCTTTTGCCGCAATTTTGATATTAAATGTAGAGCCTTGGTTTATAAAGTACACACTATCAGGTTGCTCAGTTAAAACAATTTTTTCAAAATTGATATTCTCATTTACCACTACGCTATCAATGGTACTGCATCCAAACGTATTTTTGACTTTTACAGTATATGTTCCTGGTGTACTTAATACAGCATTATTTTTTTTGCTAATTTGATTTAAGCCTGGGCCAGAAAAATTATATACTAAAATTGATGTTGTATCACCAGTTTGAGCAAAAATATTTATATTAGGTTGAATGCATGAAAGTGTAGTAGAATTTGTAACAATTTTCAATATTGGGGCCAGGGATATTAATACTGTATCATTAACAAGCTGCCCATCCTTTTTATAGGTAATTATATGTTGACCAGTACCCGCAGTTTTTGGGTCAAATATTTTCCCTGTGACTCCTTTGCCGCTGAAAATTCCGCCAGCAGGTATACCTATTAATTCTACATTATTTGAGTTGTTGCAATAACTAGCACTTAGTCCAACGATCTGTAATCCGGTTAAAAATTGCGGCCAGCTAACTTGTTTTCCACCATAACCGGAAAAGCCATTAGTGTCTTTAATTTCCGATGCTTGGACGGTAAAGACATAAAGACCGTTCCCTGTGGTAATTGATGAAAGGTCAATATTGAAAGTTATACTATCTAAAGTAAATATCCGTACTGAAGAATTAATCATATTTGAGCCTCCTTGTAAAGAAAGACTTAAGTCTTCAATTGTGAAAGTTGAAGGGTCAATTTTATTGACAAATTGAACTTTTAGACTTTTAACCTGTTTTGAAGTTACCTTCTCTGGGGCTCCTACAATTTTCTGTATAGTAGGAGTATTTAGATTTTTACGATTCCATTTTATTGTGTAAAGACCTGGAGATTTACTTGTGAAATTATCCACGATATGAAATTTGTTTTCATAAATGGGAGACTGACTCACGGGTAATGTAACATTTGTAAGCCAAACATTTTTATTTGGAATTACCTGCCCATCGTTTCTAACAACACTGACTATTTCATAAAGTTTATTTCCTGGATCAGGTAAGCTGATATAATTATAGCCAGATTCAGAAGGAGTGATAGTTAATATATTTGTAAATGTACTACCAGATAATGGTAAATTAAAAGATCCGCTTATCGCCTGACTAACTTTTGCGGTTTTTTTTCCTTGTGAAAAGTAAATTATATCTGGTTTATCATTAACATCAAAGACATCATTTACAAGAAAATCACTTATTCCGTCTTCCAACTCCCCATATGCCTCTATACTTTTAGTTAATTCATGAAGTTGAACACTCTGAATCAAACTAAGATCTTTATTCCCATAGCTATTTTTATGAACTACTTTTGCATCATAACTTACAAATTTTCCAAGTAATGAACTAGTGAAGTACCATTGACCAATTATTGTTTTCAAAGGATTAATATCTCCAAAATTAATATTTGTCAATCCCAGTTGCTTTGGGTTTCCCTGAAGATTAGAACCTACAATGTTGAAGTCGATTAATAGTCCCTTTTCATTTTCTACAATTTCAGGCTGAGCTGATGAAATCTTAAAATCTCGAGCAACCCCATAACCATGGTTTTCCACCATAACTGCCAATTCTGCAGGAACTGAAGGCTCTACCTCGTCTAGAGTAAGTGCGTCATCTCCCAAAATATTACGTTGCATAAAATAGTGTAATTTCAGATTGGGACTTGGGTTGACGGTTATTGAGACTTTATTTAAAGGAATGGTTATGCTAGTAGATGTAAAAGGGTCTAAATAAGTTATTGAGCCGCCAAATAAATATACTTTGGATGATTCAGGTGCTGCGTTAATTAAAGGGATAAACTGAAATTTAATATTTCCCTTTCCATTTGAGTTAATAATAGAAAGTAGTCCTGGGTTTTGTGGCTGAATTTCAAATAAATGGTTGCTTAATGTACCATTCTCATCTCTAATTTCAATTTTTGCTGAAATATTTTTGATTGCCTCTGAGGGGTGTCCATTGAAAATTTCTAAAGTACCTTCAAAAGCTTCTCTAGTCATTGTAATCTGTTGGTTAAACTGAACTGTAACCGAAGCACATACACCATTTTGTTCTCCATTAATTATTTCTTCAAGGCTCATAATAGACTTTTTGTACATATCATCAATAGTCTTGAAACCTTTTTTAACCGAATAATTGTGTGATCTGACCATTGTCAATATATTCTCATTTACCACTTTCCAGTTGATAATTTTTGGATATTCAGAGTTTGGTGATTCAATGCCTTTAGCATAGGCTTCAATAGATGTGTTCCACCTCAAAAAAAATGTATTAAGTGATGCGGATGAAATGTCAAAGCCTTGCATTTCCAATATAATATTTTTTTGATTTTCGGCTGGGATTACTTTTACATCAGTTAAAAATGGTTGCACTAATGGATAAAGAACCCTCCAGCCATCTTTTTCTGTTATATTTCCAAAATACTCTACCATCCAGGCATTAAATGCAGTAAAACCATTTTTTACTTCATTTAAATTTTCCGATATTTCCTTTAAAAATGAATTTGGAAGTTCTCTTTTAATTCTACCTTTTTTTAGCTTTTCATAACATGTAACTATTGCAGCACCAACATTCGCAACGCACCCAGCTACCGGCACTAAACTTATACCTCCTTCAACAGCACATTTTATCAATTCATAACCTTTGTCTACTTTAGATTCATCTATAATAGCGACTGAATAACAGAAAAGTAATTGTGGGATTTCAGTATAAGGCAGGCATCCAATTATTGCACCTGCTATATCAGACATACAAGGAATACAATTGTTTTTTTTGATAATTGCAGGTGGAGGCACTACGATTCCTCCAGTGGCAAAGCCTCCCAATGGAAAGCAATTTGTGCATCCACCACTCGGACATGACCTCCCAATATACTTGATTAACACTCCATTTCTTACCCATATTTTTTGGTTGTTGCATAAATAATTATAAATAACCCCAACAAATTCGGTACAAGATATTCCTGTCGAATTGACTAAAAATCTTCCACCATTATTTTTCTTTTTCCTCATAATTACTGGAATTTGAATACTTTGTTTTGCAAGAAGGTCGGCTGGGTAATAACTTGTTATGAATTCGTATTCATTATCAGAAATAGGTAAATTTAAAGATACCTCTTTAGCTGTTATTAATCCGTGGTTTGTTAATGTAACCATAAATTGAAATTCTTGGCCGACTGAAAGTTCCGGCATTTCATTTGGCATCTCTATTGTAACAACTGGAAGAGGTACATTTGTCTCAAATTTGGCTTCCAAAACAGTCTCGTATTCGTCTTGTACATTCGAAGGAACTACATTCCAATTAAAAGTAATTGCTTGGAAATCCAGGAATGCAATAGTTTTCGTAGTATCTCCCGGATTTATCATGATAATATTATCGTATGATATATGTTTTTCTTTTTCCACAACGAGTCTGTATTTACCTTCTGGTATTGGGATGCTCGAAAAATTGCCTTTATCATTAGTTAAACCACTAGAATAAACCTCATCGGTAAAAAGATTCGAAATTTTTACCGAAGCATCTTTCAAATTTGGACCTTTTCCATTATTGGTGTTATAAGTATATTGGTTAGTGGCAGTTATACTTGCGATGCCAGTAGTTTGTGAAACAATTTGATATGTGAAAGGGAGGGATAATGAATTCCCGTTTTCTGAATTAATACCTATTTTGCCATTAATCTGGCTGTTCACTGATATTTCATCAGTTGTTTTAAACTTTAAAATTATTGTTGTAGAATCACCCGGTTCTAAAGGCGACAAATTAATTGAAGTTGTACTACTAATCCAATTTACTTTTGGAAGGTCTATTGAAATACGTCCAGTTGATGCTGACCCATTATTGAATAATTTTACTTCAAAAGATCTACTCTCCGAACTCTTTGAAACATTTGCTTTTAAATTTGAAATTTCTGTAATTAGGTTTCCTTTGGCGTATTTACAGAAATAATTTGAAACTATCTTTTGAATCAGGCCTTCATCAGACTTTGCTTGGAATTCAGTTTCCAAATAATTATTTCCTTTTGTAGGATTTGTTCCTGTAATTGTATATCCTATTGAATCAGTAGAGTTACCTTCTAAAAGTGGAATAACTTTGAACTTAAAAGAAGCTCCATCGGGTAAGGATAAGGGATTAATTGTGAAATTTTTGAGTGTTCTATCACTTAGATTTTTTACCTCTAAATAACCTTCTATAGTTTTATTTTGTATTACGTTAAATATTATTGAATTCGCATTATTGACCCTAACTCCTAAAATATCAAAACTATCATTTTCTGTTTTTAGGTTTTGACCAGGAAAGCACGCACCAATTTGAAAATGACCCGATTCTTTTTCCAAGGGAGAAAAGGAAACAGAAAAACTACCGTTATTATCGGTTTTTCCTAAAACTATCCTTCTAATACCTTGATTAATTATGTAAACTTCTACAGGTACGTTGATTGCAGGTCTTCCATTGTTAAATATAGCTTGTCCTATTATGGGGATTTTGCTTCCTTGTGTAAAATAATTCGATTCTACATTTGCATTGGCAGTATATCCCGGCCTAATATTTAAAATTATTGGTTTGGAGATGTTATTTGAGTACGAAATTTCCCCAAATGTAGCATCAGGATTTACCCAAAAAAGCAAATTGTATGTGTTAATTTTGTCAGGTGCCTGGGCTTGCTTAGTAAATGTCTGAGTTTGACCTGAAGAAATAGGAACAGTAATTGAATCTTCAGCAAAAAGAATGTCTGAGCCGTCTATTTTATTATCTAAAGATAGATAACCTCTAATTAATACCCCTTTTGGTGCGGTTGTTCCGCCATTATTTTTAATTGATAATTCATAACTAAAATTTTCACCTGCATTTATTGTCGATAGTTGAAGGTCAACCTTCTCTATAAATAAATCAGGTTTTTTTAATTCAGATTCTATTTTAAAAGTGTGAAAAATGCTGGTTGCTGGATTATAGATTTTGTTTCCGGGTTGAAATGCTTCTACTGTCACATTTCCGGCAGAGTTAAAACTCAAGGTATTTTCATTCAATGTCGCAGAACCAGAAATTATTCTGAAAGAGATTTTCAGTCCTGAGGAAGAACTTCCTGAAAGTATAATTGAAGAATCGCTTATAACCGCATTTGGAATTGCAGGAAAATAAATGGTTTGATTTCGTTTTGAAACAGTAAATGTTTGTTTAATCTCAGCTGGTAAAAAGAACTGATTCCCAGAATTCTGAGCAGTAACTATGATTTTACCTTCTTGACCCAGAAAGGTGATTCTGTTTTCAGAAAGAGCTGCAACCCCATTAACTGGTAACGTTTCAATTGAATAACTTATAGGTAATGTTGAAGTAGAAGTGGCATTAAGAAAAAGTGTATCATCTACATATTTATTCCCTATTTCTGAAAAGTTAATGGTTTGATTTACTTTCGTAATTTGTTCGATCCATGGAGTAAATAAGACTTTGTCAGAAACTTTGTTTCCTTTTCCTTTTGGGTTTAGTGATGAGTGATATGGTCCGGTTGGATCTCCCCAATATGTGTTTTTGGCATCTATATTTTCGATGCCTTTGTTATTGATTCCAAAATTATTATTACTAAATATTTTGTTATCATTTAATGTTGGCTTTCCGAAAGCATTATAGATCCCAGTGAAATTTCCAAATATACTAGTTGAAGCAATAATCAAATTTTCGGAATTGTTATAAATACCTATATCCTCACTATTACTAATTTTACAGTTAGATATTCGAACATTATTATTGTTAATTTCAACAGCCCTACCATTTGTCCAAGTATCTCCCATTTGAGATATCAAGGTATATTCAAGCACAGAAGAAGATCCACCTGAATTAAAAAAAATAGTTCCTCCATGAGAAGAAATTGTATTATTGGGAATTTCTTTGCCTATTATTGAAATTGGATTAGATTCTGAACCTTGTGCTAATAGTGATCCATTTACAATAATATCAGTACTATAATTTGGAACTTCAATTGTCACACCAGATGCAATAGTTAGTCTGCCGTCTTTTGGGATAGTTAAATCGCCTAATAATTCATAAATTGAACCTTTATTTCCAAGGTTGGGAATGGTAGCCACCACCGGAACTTCCCCCCCTGATATTGAAACCAAAGCTTTTATCTTTGAAAAATTGATAACACCTCCGGGCCATGAATAAATATCATATTTTTCACTATTTCTAACAGAGGTATTTTTTATTGTTGGTGAAGCATTTTTTTCAATTTCGATAGCTGTTCCAAACGACCAAGAGTCCCCCATTTGACTTATTGAAATAAAATCAAGGATAGAAGGGGAGCTACCTTGTTTAAAAATGATAGAGCCTCCGTGAGTAGATATTGAGTTATTTGGAATAGCTTTCCCTTTGATATAAATTGAATCGGTAGCCGACCCTTGTGCTACAAAGGTGCCATTAACTACTATATCAGTACTATAATTTGGAACTTCAATTGTCACACCAGATGCAACAGTTAGTCTGCCGTCTTTTGGGATAGTTAAATCGCCTAATAATTCATAAATTGAACCTTTATTTCCAAGGTTGGGAATGATAGCTACCATCTGAACTTCCCCCCCTGATAACGAAACCAAAGCTTTTATCTTTGAAAAATTGATAACACCTCCGGGCCATGAATAAATATCATAATTTTCACTATTTCTAATAGAAGTATTTTTTATTGTTGGTGAAGCATTTTTTTCAATTTCGATAGCTTTTCCAAACGACCAAGAGTCCCCCATTTGGCTTATGGAAACAAAGTCAAGGATAGAAGGAGAGCTACCCTGTTTAAAAATGATAGAGCCTCCGTGAGTAGATATTGAGTTATTTGGAATAGCTTTCCCTTTGATATAAATTGAATCGGTAGACGATCCTTGAGCTACTAAGGTGCCATAAACTACTATATCAGTACTATAATTTGGAACTTCAATTAAGACACCGGGCTGCATTGTCAAAGACTTTCCTGCAGGAATTGTAACGTCACCACTTAGAATATAAGGGCTTTTTTCCTTGGTCCAAGTACCTGAAACTTCTCCAGAAACAGTTGTTTGACCCAAAACTGTAATTTTAATAAATAGAAGAATAATTACAAGGAAAGTGCTGATTTTTACTAATTTTTTTTTCATATTTTAAAACTTCTGTTTTTGAAAAATGGCCTTTATAATATTATTTTTTCTGACTTTTTGTTCAGTCACAAAATCATTAATGAAACAAAATTTTTGTAAAAAATAAGTGATAGAAAATTGAAAAACACAAATATTTATTTTTCGGTCAATTTTTTTTGAAAAAATAATTCTTTTCAAAAAATGAATCCCATTAAATCTTATCTGGGTGAAATTTTTTTTTTTTTAACGGCTTTAAGGATTTAAAATTCGAAACTACTAAGTTTTAATTTTAGAGGATTTTACTTACACTCTAATAGCTCTCCTTTATATTTTTCTGAGTTTATTAGGGAGAAAATGTCTGTTAACAGACTTTCTGTAAACACAGTGAACGTGTTCACAGGCTTGTATATAGCTTCTGTAAACCACCTGTGAACAAGTTGTATACCGATTGTAATCGCTGTTCACTGATGGAATACCGCATATTTTTTTAGATTCTGTAAACAACTTTCGATTGTGCATCTCTTTGATCAAATAATGTGCATAGCAAATTATCAATTAAATGGTTGTTTTTTTCAAGATTTGGCTTGTTTTTTTTAATTAAACATTAGAAAATTTTAAGATTTGAATTTGACTTGAGTTTTAGTTTAATAGGTGTCTTTAAAATTAATTGTAAAATAACATGCCATTTAATAAAAATAGATTGTAGGAATAAATTGTTTTTTTCTCTTTTGATGAAGATTCCTGAACCTGTAAAAAGAGAAACTATGTCAAACTTCAGATTAAACCTTCCAGTAGATATTCCTTGGAAAATCGTTAATTCCAGCGAGGATATGATGGACAAGACTTTTTGTGACAAAAAGATGCCTTCACCATTTAGGTCATCTATTTCACTTTACACTTATGACCCTAAGGTCGAGGATATTCCGGAAGAATATACAAAGTGTGGTAAACAATTAACTTATCTAAAAGTGAGTTGTAGCATAACAGGATACCAACCAAATGAAAAGGAGAAACAAAATATAATTGATTTGCTAGCCTCCATAAAAGGAGTTGATTATTCTAAAATTGATGACATAACTCGAGAATATTTTGGTTGCTATGGTGTCTTATTAAATGTTTCTGTCCATCCAGATACAAAAAACAAGGATGATTTAACTAAATATCCTCGCATCATTGACTTTGAACCCAAAGTTAGAGACTTTTATCAGGCTGCATCAGAAACAGGTGAAGTACTCACATCTTCAGTTAGTAAATTAACAACAAATAAGTCTTTTGCAACAACAGAACAGACTCAAAGCTCGTGGAATGCCGGAGCAACAGTTCGAATCCCGGAACAAAGTGTCGAAGTCGCTGGTTTAGGAGGAGTAAGTCAAGGATCGCCTGGAGAAGTAAGAGGAGATACCGGCCAGGTAAGAACTGAAACTGACCAAGCAAATTGGGCGATTGGAACCGATGCTTCTCGTGAAAGAAGAGAGGGACAATCCACAACTACACAACTAAGTCAAATGTATAATCTGTTGACAGGTTACCACAGTGGATCAAACAGATCATCATTCATCATGATGCCTCGTCCACACATTTTGCAACCCACAGATAAAAGAACATTTGTACAAGGATTAAGAGTTATTGAAGGAATTCAAGACTTCTTCTTTATAGTCATAAGAGATAAAGAGCAATCAATTCTAAACGTAGATGCTTTTTTACAAACTGGTCATTTTCCAGAGAACATACTTGTAGAGGATAATATTTCAAAAGAAGATCAATATGAATATAAAACAAAAGATGTTGTTTCATTTAAGGTTAAATGTTTAGGTCTTGGATTTTTCGAAGGAGTTGGGGGGGCTTTTATTGATGCTTTTGGAGGAGACCCTGCATCTATAAAAACTGATGTTTCTGAAGGCGTTGTTACATTTGATGGATTCGAGGCGGATGGTTGGGAGTTTGATCCTGATGAAGGTGATAGTGGTCATAAATCTATAAAAGAATTAAAAATGGATGATGACACATTATCTGATTTCGAAGGACTAAGTTTTCTTAAGCATGTTTATAAATGTGTTTCTCCGGACAACGTGCAGATAGAATTATTGGTCAAAAATAAAAATATGTTACCAAGTGACGGTGCAAAAAAAGCTATATTTAACAGAAAATATAAAGTTTTTTTAAGAAAGAAAAAAAATGTTTCAGTAAGTCAAGTCGCTAATATCAATGGACTTCTAATTACTCAACGCAAACTTTGCACTCAAATTATTTACAACGAATGTATTTCAAGCAAAGATGTTACAAACATAAAACTTAATCCTATTGATGTAGATATTGTTTCCTCAGACTGGTTTGAGGATATTGTTGCAGAAATTCCCTTTGATATAACACCGCTTTTTGATATTCCGGAAATTAATCCAAAGAATCCTTTGGGTAAGAGAAGTGATTTTCCATTTAAAAAAGGAATTATAAGAATGATTCAGAACGCTATGCTTTCTGCTTCAAATTCACCTTTAAGAAATGCTCCTGGGACAGTTGGCTATATTCAATCAAAACATTTCCAAAAAAGATTGATGCAAATTCTACCTAGTGAAGTTTTGGAATCTTCAATTCATGACCTTGATTTCATTAATCCTAAGGTCAAAGATAAAGTTTCTAAAGATGTTTCGTTGAACGAAATATTGTCAACAAATGATATTGTTGTTTCAAAACAATTTGGGATATCCAAAAATGAAATTCTGAGTATAAAAAAACCTGACATTGCAAAATAGATATTCAAAGCTCTAATTTAATATTATTCTAATTAGTGTTATTTAAACTAGCATTTTATGAAACTAAGAAATCTGACATCTGATAAAACTTTTTTATACAATGGTAAACAAATTTCTCCGGGTGCTGAGTTTAATGATTTATCTGATCCATGTTCAGCAATTACTGAGTTATTAAGAATAAAACAAGAGAATAACTTATCGGAAATAACGTTAGAACCCGATTATCTAGACTTTATTTCTAAATGCCCTACTTTGCAGAATGATTCACAATCGTTGATTCCACCTAAGCCTGAAGGGGTACCACCCATTGCTAATAATCCACCACCCGAAGGAGAGGAAACGAGTGAGAGTTTAGGAAGGGAATTTGTATTTCCTCCAGTCGAATTAGGTCAAACACCTTCTGAATCTAGCCCTGAAGTTGATAATACTGATCCAAATATACCAGCACAACAGGCACCTCCAGCTGGTGAAGCAGAAGAGAGGTCAAAAGATGAAGAAAAACAAAAAACTATCGGGGCCGACCCTGTAAACCTTTTTTCAGGTGAGTTTTATTTAGAGAAGGTAGATTTTGAATTGCCCTCGGTCGGTTTTCCCTTTGTTTTTGTTCGCTCCTATAAAAGCGGTAGAACTTACTTTGGCCCTTTTGGGTACAACTGGGATCATAATTATAATGTTTATTTACGGCAATTGAACAATGGTTCAATTGCCGTAAATACTGGATACTTGCAAGAGGATATCTATTTTGATTCAGGAGACTCAAATCTTTATAATCCACCTCGAGGTGTTTTTGCTAAACTAGAAAGGGCTCAAAATTCTGATTTTATTCTAACATTTAAAGGTGGAATGAAATGGTATTTCGAAGATGCTGGTTTTGAAAGAATACCATTAATTAAAATTGAGGATACGAATAAAAACTCTCAACAACTTATTTATAATTCAAAAAATCAACTTGAGACAGTTATTGATACAGTAGGAAGAAAAATAAATTTCATTTATGGCAGTTGCGGGTTGCTTGAAGCATTGCATCCAGAGTGCATTCAGGAACAGGGCAAGCCGCCTAAAGAAATTATATATATGCATGCAAATAACATTGAGCAATTATCTGCTGTCATAACCTTTCCAACTCCAGATTTTCCAAATGGATTAATGACGTGTTATGAATATGACGATTTTCAAGCTTTAGCAGAATTAAGGAATAATATTCTAAGAGTGATTGATGCAAAAGGTCAGGTTATTGTCGAAAATTTTTATGGAACAGACACCACGGATAATAGTTTCAATAGGGTAATAAAACAATATTTCATGGGCGGAGAATATTTATTCAAATACACCAACATTAGGTACATTCCGCCATTCGATGATTACATAAACGATGCTTTTTTACAGACAGAATTTTATGAACCAGAGAGGCCTTTGAAAGTTTTCACTTTCAATTTCCGAGGAAATCTTCTGGATGAAAGATTCAGGTTATGTGCTGATGGCTCCTACCAGATTTGGTCACAATCATACAGGTATAATAAAAATGGGCAGATGACTGAGTTCTATTATGCCAACGGAATGGCAGACTTCTATGAGTATTATGAACATGACCCGAACAACCCACTTTCAGTAGCTGAAAGAGATGGGAATTTACTTCGGGTGCTTAAATACAATACAACCAGGGCACTTATTCCACCTGTTCCACAAGCACCGAGGGTTATTTCGGAGTTTACATATGAAGACAATTTTCAAAAAATAAAATCAGTTAAGGATGAGGCGGGCTCAATTACTCAATTTGAATACGATGCTAAAGGAAATCTCCTAAAATTAATTTACCCTGACACAACCTTGCCTGATGGAACACTCCAGAATAATTGCCAAGCCATTTTCAAATACGATGGAGTTGGTCAACTCCTTGAAGAAATTTCACCGGAAGGAAGAAAAAAATCTTATGATTATATCAACAACGGAAATGGTGCTGGATTGGTTAAAAAAGTAACTGCATTTGACAACATATCGCCATTGGTCAAATTATTTGAGTACGATGCATTAGGCAATATCAAAAAAGCAGTTGATGGTTTCGGCAATGATACATTGTTTGAACATAATCTTATTGGACAATTAGTCAAAACAGAATTGCCTGCTGTTAATGGCACCAGAGCTGTTTACAAGTTTGAATACAATGAAGACAGAAAGGTTGCAAAAGAATATTTACCTAAAGGAAATTATAACGATGCTGTACTTAATGATCAATTTATTATCAATGAATATTTTTACGATGTAGCTTCCTGGCTAGTTGAAGTTAAAAAGTATTCAAACACTGCATCGCCCCAAACCACCAAAATCCAAAGAGACTATTTTGGCAATGTCATCAAACTGCTTAACCCTATAGGTCAGGAGTTCAGAAATAAATATGACGACAGGAATTTGATTTTGGAAGAAATAAGATTTTCTAATTCAGAATTTCCACTCAAAACCAAATATGACTATGACCGACTTGGGAGTTTAAAAAGTGTAACCCACCCAGATGGGAATATCGAAACATTCAGTTATGATTCTTTTGCCCGATTAACTTCTCAGATAAACCATCTTGGGGTTGTTCAGGAATTTTCTTACGGAAACCGTGATAAGGTTATCAAAAAAGTAATTCAGGATTCACTTAATTCCATACTGCAAACTCACACATTATCATTTGATGAAAAAGGCAGATTGAAAACTTCTGACATAAATGGGCTAACTTCTCAATTGTATTATGATAAGGATGATCTTACCATCAAAACAATTAATCACCAAAACAATGCAATCAAAATTAATTATGATGGCATTGGTAGAACCATCCTTGTTACTGATCCATTAGGGAACAAGAAGTCCATTTCTTACGATGCAAATGGCAATGTTTCATCAAGTGGAACTCAAACGACATTAAATGGAAATATTTTTTCAATAAATCAGCAAGTATTTTACGATGAAAGAAACCGCCAAATTATAACAAAAGACCCTTTAGGAAATGAAATTAGATTTATTTACGATGACAGAAATTTAAGAACAGGGGTTATCAATGCTTTAGGGCAACAGGTCAATCTGTTTTATGACATTAACGGGCAAACAATCAAATCATGTCTATTAAGAGGTCAGAATGAAATTATTATTAACCAATGGAACAGAGATTTAATAGGAAGATTGGATTCATACCAAGATGCAGAAAATAATCTGACAAAATATTTTTATGACGAAAGAAATAATCTCACTAAAACCCAATACTCTGACAACTCAACAATAAACAAAGAATATGACTCTTTTGGCTTTTTAAAAAAAGAGATTGACTGTAATGGCACAATAACCAACTTTAGTTACAATCCGAAAGGTCAATTAACACAAATGGATTTTCAGGTTAATGGAGGTGCCATACAAACCCCTCAAGTGACTTATGGCTATGACAGTTTTGGAAGAAATAATTCAGTAGCAAGAGGGACTCATACCATATTAAAAAAGTTTGACAACTTCAACAGACTTATTGAAGAAAAACAAGGAACAGAAACTATTAAGAAAGTATTTGATGATATTAATAACAGTGTTGCTTTAAGTTTTCCTGATGGGAGAATTGATAAATACAAATTGGATGAATTGGGGAGAATCAAGGAAGTTGTTTTTGAAAAGCAGGGAACAGCCAATTGCCTTATAAATGATTTTGCAGAAGGAACTATCTTGTCGGCATTTGAATATGAAGGGTTGTTTTTAATAAGAAAGAAGTATGCAAACCAATCTGTAACTGAATATAGTTATGACATTGAAGGAAAATTATCAGGGTTGAATGTTAAAGACAGCTTAGGTAATACAATTGATGGTGAAAAATATTTGTTTGACGCTGATAAGAGAAAAAAAATAATAATCAGAGATTCATTTCCAAACACAAATAAATATTTTAATTACGATGAATTAAGCCGATTAACGGAAAGCTATACAGGATTAAATGCGGTGATTCCAAATAATTTAAACGACCAGCAGAGCATTGACAATTTTCTGAATGGCTTAAATCTTAATGCGGCGGCCCATGTAGAAACTTATTCACTTTCCGATAATGATAAAAGAACAGGATGGAATATAGATGGTGTTCAATTTAATATGGCCTACAATAATCTTTTGCAGCTTAATTCTGTTTCAGGCGGAGCAAACATTAATTACTTGTATGACAAAAACGGGAATCGTATATCGGATGATGTTTTTAATTACTTCTATGATGCATTTGACAACCTAGTGAAAGTTGAACGCAAAGCTGATAATTTTACTTTGTTTGAGCACAGCTATGATGGCGAAGGGAGAATCATTGAACGGAAAGAAAATAATACCTCAAATCTTTTCTATTATGATGGGCTTCGTTCCATACAGGAACAACCACAAAGTGGTAATTCGATTCAAAACGCTTTTGGTTTAGGACTTGATGAATATATTGTTCAAAGTAAAGGGCAATCAAATTATTTCTTTCACCAAAACAGTATACTATCTTTAAGCAGCATCACTGATAAGAACGGTAATCCTTTACAGTATTTTGATTTTAGTTCTTTTGGTTTACCAAGTGTTTTTGATTCAGGAAAGAATATTACTTCTTCATCAAATTCTCTTGTAAGTATTCTTTTTAGTGGGAGACCTCAAATCAGTTTGATAAATAAATATGATTTTAGAAAGAGAATTTATGATCAGGAGATAGGGTTGTATTTCCAAAGAGATTCTTTTCAATATTTTGATAGTTCCAATTCATACTTTTTTTGTAAGCATAACCCAAATCTTTTTACAGACCCGACTGGTGGTATTATTCCTTTATTAGTTGCTATAGGAATCCTTTCGGCGGAAGGTGGACTTACGGTCTTAGGTACCGCGGTAGTTACAGGAGCGGCAATTGGTGGTTTATCAGGAATAGGAATTAATGCATCTAGACAAGTTGTGCAAATTCAAAGTGGTGAGGGAAGAGATGAAAAAGGGAATCCCAAACAATTTAGTGTTGGAGAGGTGTTATTTTCTGGTTTAATTGGAACTGTTGGTGGAGGAGGGTTACCTTTACTATTAGCTTCGTCTATTGGCTGGACAGCCCCTGTAATTGCCGGAGGGCTAATTTATAAAGGCATCGAGGATGTTGTACAAGAAATCGCAGATGAAGAATATTACACAGCTGGATTTGATATTGCTTCATCAGTTATACTTCCTTTTGCGGGTAAGAAAATTGGAGGGTTAAATACGAAAAATAACCCCAATATTATAGATGAAGTTTATACACTTCAAGGTGATAAGAATAAGATTTTTCAAAACCCAGGAAAATTGCTTAGTGAGTTAAAGGGTCGTTTATGGGGTCAAACAGAAGGTAGTGTATATGCCCATGAATTACCTAATGCACCAAGATGGATGTCGGGTGCAAATCCAAAAAACGATCCCGTAATTTTTCAAATAAAAGGTCCAAATGCAGCAACCTTTAAAGACCACGAAGTAACTGGTTTTTATAGTTTATTGAAAAGAGTCTTGGGTCAAAAGAAGAGTGGTTTTGGGGACATTAATTTTGATGGGGTAAGAAACACAGGGACATTCCAATCAGTTCCAAAGCCGGGTGGAGGTACGCAGTTGGCACCAGTTTTTGAATTATTAAATGTAGAGTCGGCACAAGGCAATTTTTCTGGACAATCAACAGCGAAAGCATTGTCGAGACTTTGGGGTAGAAGGGTGACAGAACACTTGTTAAATGTTCCAATTATGGCAGGAGTTAATAATTTACCGAATCAAATTCTCTCTCCATCAGACAAAAATTAATTTTGAAATACCGAAACAAAAAAAATACACTCCTGAAAGCAGCTACAAATCAGCCCATGAGCCGAAGTTTGAAAAGGAGTAATTCTTTTACCAACTCCGGGACTGTTTAAAAGCATCATAATGAGGATACTATTGTTTTTCAGGAAACTCAAAATGGTTCCCTTGATATCGTAGCAGATTTATTAAATGAATCTGGCTCGGGGAATTATAAGGTCGTTTACGGAACAACCGGTGGGGACCAAAGGATTGCTATTATGTATGATAAAGATTGGATAAGGTCAAATGATGACATTGCTGAGTTATTTGGTAAAGGTCAGGTAAAAACAGGTGACAATAAGGATGTATTTCCCAGGCTTCCATATTATGGATATTTCTTAGCGAGGTCACCTCGTGACCTGAATAGTGGGTTTACTTTCCAGCTTATTGGCTTGCACCTTAAGTCACAAGTTGGTGGTGGTAGCTCACAAAGGATTATAGCCGCCGAGAAGCTCGCCTACTGGCTTCAAACTGAAGGGGAGCATGTTGATGGCGATGTGATAATGATTGGTGACTGGAACAAAGATCCGGAGGATTCAGACTGGGCTGCAATGCACAAGTTAGAAAGGGCAGGGAAAGTGAAGTTTAAGTCAATAAATGATACTTCAGATTTTTCGCATTTGTATTATGAGCGAAAAACAAAGTTGGGATCAAGATTGGATATTGCCCTCGTTAGCTCACAAATGGCAGATCAGCTTGTCGGAAAAAAGACTAAGGTTGTAAGGTGGGTCACTATTGATAACTTAATAGCAAGTGCCGACGTTATGACTGTAAAACAAATAAAGGAAATTCTGAATAATATTAAAACCGAAGTTTCAGACCATATGCCATTGTTTGTGAGGTACTATTTACACAAAGATGGGGATAATTAATTTTACGGGCTAAATGCGGGCTAGATTTAAAATAAAAAACCGTAATTACTTGTTTTTCAAATAATTACGGTTGCTTATAGTGATCCCGATAGGATTCGAACCTATGACCCACAGATTAGAAATCTGTTGCTCTATCCAGCTGAGCTACGGGACCTCCTTAAATTTAAAAAAGCAGCAGAAGCTGCTTTTTTTGTCGGGGTGGCAAGATTCGAACTTGCGACCTTCTGCTCCCAAAGCAGACGCGATGACCGGGCTACGCTACACCCCGAATTAGTTTAAGTTTATGTTTTAGTTTTCAGTTTAAAGTACAAGTTAATTAACAGACTTTATTAATCCAGACATCATTTTTATACATTCCAAAGTTAAATCTTTAAGATAACTGAAATCATTAAAATAAATATCTTCAATGACAATAAGCAATGCAGAAACTTCTAATAATGAAGTCTTTGAAATAGCATAGAAATGTTTCTTGTCTGCTTTGCTCTCTCGCCCTGAGCCTTCTGCTAAATTTAACAAAGAACTTAAACTTGCTCTTTTAATTTGATCTCTAATCTCCAAGTCAACTGTTTTATTAGAAAGAATCTTTGTGAAAATATCTTTATTAATAAATCGTATCTTTTCAAATACACTCAGTTTTTCAAAATCAAACACTTAAAGAACTAATTAAACTTTTAACTTTCACTAAAACTTTAACTTTTACCTTGCTCGCGGAGAGAGCGGGATTCGAACCCGCGGTACCGTTTCCAGTACGACAGTTTAGCAAACTGTTGGTTTCAGCCTCTCACCCATCTCTCCTTCCTCTCGAAAAGGTTTGCAAATATAGACCTTTTATTTTTCTGAGCAAAATCTGGAGTCAAAAAAAAAGCGAATATTTTCAGATTTTTTTGTCGCAAAAAACTAAAATATTGATTTGTAATGACTTAAAAAATGCCCTATATGACCATTTTTCGAAGGTTTTTTTAAAATTGACAATTATTCTAGGATTTACCCCCAGTATTTCTTTGAGCCTTTCAGTTCTATTATTTTAATCTTTCAGGGTTTTCAGCCAGAAATGCCGACCAACCGGATTTTTTGGAGGTATTGTCAGTAATGGCTTTGGTTTTTCCATGCATAAAATGACATACTGCCACCGCAAGGCCATCAGTAGCATCCAGAAATTTTTTATCAAGGGTCTGATTAAAAAGTTTTTCGAGCATATAGGCCACCTGATCTTTGCTGGCATTTCCATTGCCGGTCACACTTTGCTTAACTTTTTTCGGAAGATACTCTACAATATTGAGGTCTTTGGCTAGTGCTGCCGCCATGGCCACGCCCTGTGCTCTTCCCAATTTTAACATCGACTGCACATTTTCGCCATAAAATGGAGCCTCGATGGCCATTTCACCAGGCTGGTAGTCTATGATGAGTTGTGTGATTCGCTCAAAAATTTTCTTCAATTTCAACTCATGGGTATTGTATTTTTCCAATCTGATTACCCCATATTGGATAATTCTAATTTTCGAACCATCGACGCCAATTAGCCCATAACCCAACACTCGCGTACCTGGATCGACACCTAGAATGATTTTTTCGCTTATTTTTGTTTCCAAAAGAAAGATTTCTGATAAATTTCCCGAAAATTAACTCAAAAAAGCTGATTAACCTGTTAAAATTCTTTGTTTTGGCGGGTTTAGTGTTTTTGTTATACAGAAATCTAAAAGCTTTGAATCTTAATAAAGAAATTTTGGGCAAATTGTTCCGGGTAGTTTTTCATAACCTGAAATTTTTGGTATCTGCTATTATTTTGTTATTTGTCAACTATTACCTTGAATTAAAAAAATGGCAATTGTTGACAGATTTATTTGAAAAAAGAAGTTCAAGTCAGGCTCTTGGCGATGTTTTAAGGGGATTGATCGCAGGTCTTTTCACGCCTTTTATGGTTGGTGATTTTTTGGGCAGAAGTCTGAGTTTCAGGACCAGAAACAAATCCATGGCATTGGCGGTAAATTTTTATAATTCTATGACCCAAACTTTTGCTGCGATTCTTTTTGGGGCAATCGGATTTGGTTTGTGGGTTATAATCGCAGAGGTTTCAATTAAAAAAATTGTTACCTATCTATTCATAGTATTGATTTTGGCATCTTTTGCAGGATTATTTTTTATCTTGAAGCTAAATATTTCCTGGGGTTTTACCCAAAAAATTGATTTTTTGAGAAGATATAATCAAAGATCAATCACTGAATTGGATTTGTCTAATCTATTAAGAGTTAAGGTTTTAAGTTTTTCTTTTCTACGAAATCTGGTATTCTTTCTTCAATTTTATCTTGTACTATTAGCTTTTGGACTAAAAATTCCATTCAACCTTGCTTTTATTGGTGTCAATCTTATATTTTTGATTAAAACGGTGGGAGGGGGGCTCAATATATTGGGAGACTTAAGCATAAGAGAAATAGTGGGAATCAATTTTTTTGGATTTTATCAATTTGACCCAACGGCAGTCGCATTAGCCACTTTCACAATTTGGTTTATTAATATTTTTCTTCCAGTAATTTTTATGATTATAAATCCCAAAATACTTAAAAAATGAATCTGATTATTGACTTGTTATTTGGAATTTATGCGATAATTCTTTCTGCCGGTATTTTCATTTGGTTGTTTAGATTGAGGTCAATAAATATTGAAAATAAGGAAGTTACAGGTAGCTTTTCAGTGATAATACCTGTAAGGAATGAAGAGAAAAATATCGGCAGACTTTTGGATAGTTTAATGCATCAGAGCATAAGTAAGGATAATTTTGAGGTCATTTTGGTCGATGATCAATCTGAAGATAATACGGTGGCTGTGGCAAAAAATATTTTTGAAAACTCGGGATTAAGCTGGAGGATTCTTTCTTTGGGTCCGGAAGAGAGAGGAAATGCTCCCAAAAAAAACGCGGTCACAAAAGCAATTCATTACGCCAGAAATGAGCTTATTTTTTGTACTGACGGCGATTGTGAACTGCCATTTGATTTGCTCTCAGAATATCAAAAAATATTTACCAACCCAAAAGTCGTTTTCATTTCAGGGGCGGTTAGTTTTTTTAAAGTTAAAAATAGTTTTTTCCGGAATATCTGGAATAAAATTCAAACTATTGAGTTTGCATCTTTGGTGGCAGCCGGTGGTACATCTATTCAACTAAAGCGTCCCAATATGTGTAGTGGGGCAAATATTGCTTATAGAAAAGCTGCATTTTTTCAGGTAAAAGGATATGAAGGGAATGAATTTCTGGCTTCCGGTGATGATGAATTTCTGATGCATAAAATTTTTCAAAAATTTCCTGATGGAGTATGTTTTTCCGGACAAAATAATACACTTGTTCTGACCAACGATACGGAAGATATTTTTGAGTTTTACAATCAACGAAAAAGATGGGCCAGCAAATGGAATTATTATAAATCATGGACTCCCAAAATTTTAGCCATTTACATTTTTATTCTGAATCTTGGAAGTATATATTTGTTAATAAGTGGGTTATGGTTTTGGCTTGGCCTCAGAGCTTTCCTGGAAATTATTTTTCTGGGATTGGTTTTGGTAAAATTTAAAAAAACTGATACACTTCCTTTTATTCCGCTTGTTCAGATTTTTTATCCCTTTTATGTCGTTTTTTTTGGTTTAAGATCTTTATTTTCAGACAAAAAATATATCTGGAAAAACAGGGAGCTATCATAAGAAATCATGCGTATCTCAAAAATTTTAAATATTATTTTCCCAAAATATCTCTGGCAAGTAGATACATCTGAAAAGGTAATATATTTGACTTTTGATGATGGTCCCGTACCTGATTATACAGAGTTTGTTCTTTCCGAATTGGATAAATTCAAGGCAAAAGCTACTTTTTTTTGTGTGGGTGAAAATATTAAAAAACACCCTGAAATCTTCCAAAAAATATTGATCAATGGCCATAAGGTAGGCAATCACACCCACAACCACCTAAAAGGATGGAATACCGATAACGGGCTTTATTTAGAAAACTTCCGGCAATGTCAGGATACTATCGAAACTTTCGCTGTAAGTCATTTTTTCAGGCCACCCTATGGTAGAATAAAGCGAAAACAGGCATCTGAAATATTAAAAACGCATAAAATCGTGATGTGGTCGGTTTTGACCCGCGATTATGATAAAGATTATGAAAAGGAGCGATGCTTAAAAAATGCAATTAGGAAAACTGAAAATGGAGCAATTGTACTTTTTCATGATTCTGAAAAGGCTTGGAAAAATCTGAGTTATGTTTTACCACGATATCTGGAATATTTTTCGGAGAAAGGTTACAGTTTTGAGCCGCTGGCGTAGATTCTGATAATAGCAAATAATGCAACAATTGCAGATAAGGATTGCATGGAAGCAAAAATAAATTCTCCTTTTTGATAGGTAAAATAGCCCATCAGCAAATGTCCGCAAAGCATTAAAATCCAGCCGATTAAAAGCCATCGGTGTGCCAGGCCAAATATGGCCAAAATAAATAATAATGATATTGAAAATTCAAGCCAGGAGGATTCTTTTAAAATAAAAAACAGCAAAATCATTACAAAAATCATGATTCCATATAAAATCTCCTGTTGTTTTAATTCTTTTTGATGGGTTAACAATCCAAACAAAAGTATCGAAAGAAAGCTTATTTCTAATCCTACAAGTAGCATACTTCCCAGACTATAAAAATAAAAAATAGCCAAAATAGAAGCCAAGAGTCCTATTTGCCAACCAGATTTTTTACCCAAACTCAAAAGAACCTTGTTTATAAAATATAAGACTGCCACCGCAGTTTGTAAAATCATTTCAGGCTTTGTTAGTTAAATATCATACCCAAATCTATGGCTTTTATTTGATTGCTCACTTTTAATTCCCATTGTTTTTGTTGTATTGCGTTTAAACTATGATCACTTTCTGTATCATATTTTTCCTGCATGTTATGTGTATTTCTATAAAATTCGAGATATTCATATTTAATCATCGAAATGAGGTCATCTCTGGTGTCGGCTTTTAAGGTCTTTATTTTTTGCAAAAAAAGTAAAGCATTGAGGTAGCTAATATCAAAATGTAGCTGTTCATGCCTTAGTCCTTTTTCATTTTTGATTTCCGGTTTAGCCCAGGACATATTTTTGTCGGTGAAAACACTGGGTCTAATTTCCACTATGATTTTATGGTTTTCGATATAAATTTTTGAATCATAGCCAAAACTCGTAAAAATCGCTGCACCATAACCCGATTTATCTCTTATTGGCCCACGGAAATCATTCCAGCTCACTTTTCTTTGTTGATAATATACCGTATCGGCAGAATTTTTTGAGAAAAAAGGCAAAATCTTTACTTCTGAATCTGTTGCAAAGACTTCTAATTGACTGCCATAATTTTTTACGTAATTGACAAGATAAATTAAACCACCATCCAAGGCTGTTTTGACCTGATTTTGTACATTATCTATATTTTTACTGCCTAAATTACGGGAATATTGGCCTTTATTGGTGGCTCGGCAAAGTCTGGAAGTATCGTTTTCAGAAATATGCCAGGCTTCCATTTCGTATAGAATCTTTCCTTCGATAGCATTGGTGTTTCTTTTTTCATTTAACTCCAAATGCTTGATTTTGATCAAAATCTTCTTTTTATGCTCCGCAACTCCATTGTATTTTGTGTAGTATTTTGAAATGGCTTCAGGAATTGGTTTTTCCAAAACTACCGGTACTTTTTTTCCGTCGGCGTTAAATATTTCGCCTATGCTTTTATTGAGGTTGTTTTTATGCATCTCAACTCCTGAAATGACAAAACTTTCAAATCTTATTTCCGGATTTTTATTTTCAATCCTGAATACAATCTGAGAATAAGAAAAATGTGATACAATAAGTAAAAACCAGAATTTCATAATTAACTATCGTCAGCTTCCTTTCTGACATTTAACAAACGCTGCAACCAGGCTTTCATTATCTCTTTTTCTTCGTTAGGATCCACCTGTAGTTTACCGAGTTGATTTATTTCGGGCTGACCGGCATCAACCCAGGCTGTGTACCAAATGTCAGCAATCATTTTTACAGAGGCTTTCATTCTTCTTTCTACTTGATTGTCAAGCATTTTATGGTATTCGGCCGAAAACTCCCTCGAGTATGCCTTGACGGTAATATTATTTCTTTCTTCTACCGTATATTTTTTATCTTCTGAGAATTTTTCTGTAAGTTTTTTCTCAAAAACAAGAACCGAATCAAGTGCGGCATGGGCATCAAGTACGCCTTTCCATGATCGTTTCATTACATTGGGCTCGTATTCTGCTTTTCCGATAAACATGTCATAATTTTGACTGTACAGTTCCGGTAATCTCGATTCCCAAAAGGCATGAAGGCCGTATTGATTGGTTTTTTGTCCGTTGTAATTTGAGGTGGTGTGCAGCGGAACATTGGAATCTGCAATATAATGCCCAAGGTCGGTAGCGATACGTAGAATGAGTTTAACATCCTTTTTGGCAAAAGCATCAGTAAGTTGGAATTTCATCCTTTGGATCTGCCAGGGTACGATTCCATGAGCCATCAATGAGTCTTCTGTGAACCTCTCCACCGCACTTTTCCACGTCAAATGAGGTAAAGTAACAATGACAGAATCCTGATAATCGTCAAGGTCAATAAAATGTCTTTCAGCTTCTCCTATCACTGCATATCTTCGTTGGTCGGGGTTAACGGCATTTTCAGTAATATAATCGATATTGGTTTTGAAAAAGCCAAACATCTCCGGAGGTAAACTGTAAACGGCTAATCTATTGATTATAGGGTGAGTATAAAATCCCCAGCTTGATTTTGAAAGTTGAAAGGCAGATAAACTTATTGCCAGAAAAAAGATTGCGATGCGAGATTTCATTATTTTATCGTGAGTTGGTTATGGTAAATGTATAATCTTAAGTTCTTTTGCACAAATTTTTTAGTGAAAATGTGCCATGAGCTATCAAAAGTTTTAGATTTGTAAAAAAAGAAATCATCTATAATATTTTTTGGTTTTCAATTTTTTTGAAATTATTCAATAAGTTAAATTAAATCAATTATTTATTTGAACAGAAATATTATTTAATACTGTAAAATCATTTGATTTTTTTAAAAATAATTTACGATTTGAAATGAGTACAATAGAATTTAACTCAAAAATAGTAGATGGGTATTTGGGTTTATTTGACAATTTAAGTACAGGCAATAAACTGGATTTAATTGCCAGATTATCAGCATCTGTAAAGTCAGATTTAAAACCCAGGAAATCATTTCAGAAAAAGGCATTTGGTGCATTTGATTCCTCTAAGTCTGGTGAGGAAATCATTAAAGAAATTAGGGAAAGCAGAGAATTAAATCGTCAAATTGAATCATTTTGAAGAGGTATTTGATTGATACTAATATTGCAATTTTCTATATGAAAGGCATGTATGAGCTAAATAGAAAATTCGATGTTATTTCGGAAGAACAGTGTTTTATTTCCGAAATTACCCTAGCTGAGTTGAAATTTGGGGTAGAAAATAGCGAGAAACCTGAAAAAAACAGGAAAGTTCTAAGTGATTTTTTGTCAGGGGTTCAGATATTACCAATTTTTGCCGCCTTAGATTTATATGCTAAAGAAAAAGCCAGACTTAGAAAAGCCGGAACCAGAATCGACGATTTTGATCTGTTGATTGGTGTTACTTCTGTAGTGCATAATCTGGTTATGGTTACTAATAACACCTCTCATTTTCAACGAATTAAGGATATTGTTTTGGAAGATTGGGCTGTTAAGTAGAAAATAATTCCATTTGACCATATCCAAGATTCAATTTAAATTAATATGTGAATTATTTTTCAAAAATAAATTCAACAATACCCCACAGTTTTAACAAATTTATCATCAATGAATTAAGTATATAAATGAAAGAAACACTATTCAATCTTGGAATTAAACCGACTAATTATGGCGTATCCACAGGTTTGCAATCCTGGAAAGGAGAGGGGCCGGAAATTTCGTCTTTTTCTCCAACTAATGACACTTTGATAGGTTCAATTGGCACTGGGACAATTTCGGATTATGATAAGGTTGTCACAAAAGCTCAGGAGGCATTTCTTAGCTGGAGACTTGTGCCTGCTCCCAAAAGAGGAGAAATAGTAAGACAAATGGGTGAGGCATTTCGTAAAAACAAACAGGATCTCGGACGTCTCGTTAGTTATGAAATGGGAAAAAGCCTGCAGGAAGGATTGGGTGAAGTACAGGAAATCATAGATATATGTGATTTTGCGGTTGGCCTGTCACGACAATTGTACGGTTTGACGATGCATTCTGAGCGACCTTCTCATCGTATGTATGAACAATGGCATCCGCTTGGAGTAATCGGAATTATCAGTTCTTTTAATTTTCCTGTTGCAGTGTGGAGTTGGAACACAATGATAGCCTGGGTATGTGGAAACACTTGTGTATGGAAACCTTCAGAGAAAACACCTCTATCTGCATTGGCTTGTCAAAATATTATACTTACCGTTCTGAAAGAAAATGATTTGCCAGAGGGCCTTTCGGGATTGGTGATTGGTGATGCAACCATTGGCGAAGCCATGGCTAAAGACCACCGCGTCGCCCTTGTATCAGCTACGGGAAGCACCCGTATGGGTAAGTCAGTCGGTCAAAATGTGGCTGCAAGAATGGGGAAATATCTGTTAGAATTGGGTGGAAATAATGCAATAATAATTACCGATACGGCTGATTTAAAGTTAGTTATACCGGGTGTGGTGTTTGGGGCAGTTGGAACAGCAGGGCAAAGATGCACCACCACCAGAAGATTAATTGTACACAATAGCATAAAAGAAAAAGTTGTAATTGTCCTGAAGTCGGCTTATGCTCAGTTGAAAATCGGTGATCCCTTGGATTCCGGTAATCATGTAGGCCCGTTGATTGATAAAAATGCGGTAGAAATATATAAATCAGCCATTGAGACTGCCAAAATGGATGGTGGTAAGGTGGTTTATGGCGGAAATCTTTTACCTGATTTAGGTGAATGTTATGTAGAACCTACCATAATAGAAGTTGAAAAGCAAATATTAGTTGTATGCACCGAAACCTTTGCTCCGATATTGTATGTGATAGGTTATGATATACTTGAGGAAGCAATCAGGCTTCAAAATGAGGTGCCACAGGGTCTTTCCTCAGCTATTTTTACCAATGCCATTAAAGATGCGGAGAGATTCTTGAGTGTAGAGGGCTCAGATTGTGGCATTGCCAATGTCAATATTGGAACTTCAGGTGCCGAAATCGGAGGGGCATTTGGAGGTGAAAAAGAAACCGGAGGCGGAAGAGAAAGTGGCTCTGATGCCTGGAAAGCCTATATGCGTAGGCAAACCAACACCATCAATTATGGTGATAGTTTGCCATTGGCACAAGGAATAAAGTTTGATTTTTAATTTGTTCTTTTTTATGAAATTAGCCGTTGGAGGTAAGTTCCTCGGCTAATTTTTTGGATAACGTAGGAGCCAATGCTACCCCCATCCCATTCATACAAACGTTGGCTGAAAGATTGGGCTTCAGAATTTGAGAAATCGGGGTTTTAGATTCATTGAAGGCCATTATTCCGCTCCAGGTGTCTTCGATTTCAAAAGTTTTTCCGGGCAAAATATTATCTTTTAAAATATCTTTCAGGTGATTAATAATATTTTCTGTTACTGCAAAATCCAGGGTGGATTCACCTTGTAAGTCTTTATTACGACCACCACCCAGCAAAACCCTATTACCCACATTTTTGAAATAATAAAAACCCTGATCGAAATGAAAAGTCCGGTCAAATGTCAATCCTTCGATGGGTTTGGTTATTAGAACCTGGCCTCTTCCCGGTTTGATTTTGTATTCAGGTAATAGGTCGCCAGTAAATGCATTGGTATTCAGGCTTAGGTGGCTAGTGGTGAAATCGCCGAGATTTTCAGTTTTTACGATTACTTTTTCTCCCTCAGTGTTGTAACCGGTGACTTTGGTGCCAAAAAATATTTTTACATCCATCGAGATCAATGTTTTATAGAGGCTATAAAATAGTTTTCCGGGATGAATAGAAGCTTCCTGATTGTTGCTAATAGCATATTTAAAACCTGCAAATCCGCTGTTCTGGATTATGTTTTTATCGAGATAAAAGTGATAGTAGGATTTTACATTTTCGGCAATATTCTGATTGAGTTCCTCCATTTTGGAATGAGCAGCCTCAAATTTTTCCTCATCAAAAAATAATTCACTTGCCCCACAAGGATTATAATCGATAGTATTTCCAAAGAAGGTTTTGATAATCTGGATTCCCTGAAAGCGGTTTTCTGTAAGATCCAGGGTGGTTTGCCAACCAATTTTATCTACATTAGCTAAAAGCTCAGATGGAGAACCAAAGCATGAAAAACCTGCATTTTTTGTGCTCGCTCCCTGAGGTAAAGTTCCTCTTTCAAGGATGGCTATCTGAGCACCAGGTTTTTTCTTTTTTAAAAAATACGCCAGCCATAAACCGGCAAATCCCGAACCCACTACAATAAAATCGTAGTTCGGCATAAACAAATCTTTCTCCCAATAGCTAAACATATGCTGCGAATTAATTTTGATTCAAAAATAACTTAAATATCCAAATGTATTTTATGAGGTAACTTAGGTTTCTGAATTGTATTTCGTCAGTTTTTAATTCTGATTAGTAAGATTCTATTTTTATATTGGAAAATTTCGTGGGAAACCAAATTTTCATTTCTCCACTACCGCGGTTTGATCTTGCATAGTAGGGAATTAATTTCACAATTTTGGTTTCAGTGTTTACTGCATTTGCCTCCACTTTGAGCACTTTTGCTTCTGTTTTTAACGTTCCTACTCCTTTTAAAATTTCAGGTTCATAGTTGTATTTGAAATTTGATAATTCAGGAATTACAATATTGGAGGTCTTTCCATTATTGTCGGCAAATTCGGCACAATACATCACCGGTCCTCTTTGAACTGATAATAAATTTTGGTTAGATTTAATTTTCGTATTTGAGGCGATTTGATAAGTTTCCATCGGGAAGTTTAACTCCACCACATCCCCTTTTTGCCAAATTTTCTCAACAACAATATATTGGTCTGAAATCTTAATTTCATTTCCCGGCACATTCTTGCCATTAATCTTAATAAAATCACCCATCTCGGTGACCATTTTTGCAGAATATAAATCGGTTGGGAAGATATTGCCATTTGCCCATCCCGGAATTCTAAATTTTAAAGTATATGGAGTTCCCTTTTTATTGTTTGTATTTACCTCAAATTTTATGTTTCCATCCCAGGGCATATTGGAGGTTTGTTTAACTGAAAGCTTCTCTTTTGGGTTAATTTCTACCTCAGTTTCGCTTCCGACATAAAGGTTAACATACAACTGATTATCTTTTTTTGCATAAATATAGCCGGGTATCGAAGGCATGAATCTACAGATGTTTGTGGGACAACACGAACATGTAAACCATGGGGAGCGTTTGTTTTCGCCACTTAATTCTCCTTTAGAAAGGGTGTATTCCATGGGGTTGGCATAATAAAAACTTTTTCCGTCCAGGCCAATTCCTCCCAGAATCCCATTAAATAGCGTTCTTTCCACCATATCCATATATTTGGCTTCACCTGTGAGCATAAACATTCGGTGATTCCAATACACATTTCCAATTCCGGCACAAGTTTCGCAATAGGCATCTTCATTGGGAAGGTCATAATCCTGACCAAAGCCCTCCCAACCACCGGAAGCTCCGATTCCACCGGTTATATAGGTTTTTTTACCGGCAGCATTATTCCAAATTTTATGAATCGCTTCGATATATTTCTGATTTTGTGTCAATGCCGCCACATCTGCCATGCCTGCGTATAAATAAGTGGCTCTTACGGAGTGCCCAATGGCCTCTGTTTGTTCAGTTGCAGGTTTATGATCCTGCCAATATTCTCCCGTTTCCCATACGGTTGCACCCTGATTTCCAGGTGCTTTGGGGTATATTCTCTTTCCTCTTGCCTCAATAAAAAACTGTGATAAATCCAGATACTCTTTTTTGCCGGTTGCCAGATACATTTTTACCAGACCCATTTCAATAACCTGATGCCCGGGTGCCACTGATTTTTTTCCGGATCCAAATACTGTGAGCAAATGGTCGGCATTTTTTATGGCAAGGTTTAACATGTTTTTTTTGCCTGTAGCCCAATAGTGGGCGGTCGCTGCTTCATAAAAATGACCCATATTGTATAATTCATGGCTGTGCTCATGCTCTTTTTCATAGCGTTCGGTGCCAATCCAATGGTGCTTATCGCCCATGGTTCTTACGGTATAGAGGTAGCCATCAGGTTCCTGTGCGGCGGCTATAACATTTATAAGTGAATCTAAGTAATTGTCGAGTTTCAGGTCATATTTTACCTGAAGAGAATAGGAGGCACCTTCTATGATTTTATATACATCGCTGTCGTCAAAAACATATACGCCACAGAATTTTCCAGACCGGGCCGCTGCTTGTTCGAAGTTTTTAATTCGGCCTGTAGTTTTACATTGCTCAAAAGACCACGGAATCGTTACGGTGCGATTGATTTCTATTTTAGGCAACCAGAAATTATCGTTTAATTTTACTTTATTAAAGGATATTCCCTGAAAGGGATAAAAATTCTGAGAATTAGCGTTCTGACATGTAAGAAGAATAAATAATCCCAAGAGTAGTTTTTTCATGATGGTCTGAATAATTTTTTGCAATAAATATAAGATTTTTATTCTTTTTTGACCGAATATTAATTTAAAATGAAATCCCTTTTTTTACCAAAATACAAAAACACATATTATCTGTCATTTCTTGCCATTTGTAAAAAAAAATGAATAAGTCTTATGGTTTTCAGTAAATTAGCAGAAAAATAAATCAAATAATGTTACTTATTATTCTTGGTGTAGTTGCCCTGTTGGCAGCTTTTAATTTATCTAAAATCAATAATCCGGTGGCCCGATTTGCCGGTGGTATAAAAATCGGGGGATTTGTTCTGATTCTTTTGGGATTATTTGCTACAATGGTTGTCCAGATTGATGCAGGGAAAGTGGGTGTACAGTCGCTATTTGGAAATGTAAAACAGGAAACATTACAAAGCGGTCTTAATATCGTAAACCCTCTTGTAGATGTGAAAGAATTGGACATCAAAACCCAGAATTATACCATGTCAGGTGTGCATGATGAAGGGTCAAAGTCAGGTGATGATGCTATAAAAGTGCTTTCAGCCGATGGACTTGAGGTTACCATTGATCTCACCGTTTTATTCAGGATTTTGCCTGAAAAAGCTCCAAATATTGTAAGAAGTATAGGTCTGGATTATGTGGATGTAATAGTAAGGCCACTTTCAAGAACAAGAATCAGAGATATTTCTGCCAATTATGAAGCTGTGAGTTTGTATTCATTAAAAAGAGACGAATTTCAAACCCGGATTTTTAGTGCAATCGAAAAAGATTTTAAAGGCAGAGGTCTGGTATTAGAGTCACTTTTGGTTAGAAATATCACGCTTCCTGAATCGGTAAAGAAAACGATAGAATCAAAAATCAACGCGGAACAAGATGCTCAAAAAATGCAGTTTGTGTTGCAAAAAGAAAAACAAGAGGCAGAAAGAAAGCGTGTTGAGGCACAGGGTATTGCTGATTATCAGCGGATTATTACCTCAACACTCACCGACAAACAGTTGCAATATGAGCAGATAAAAGCTCAGAAAGAACTGGCCGCTTCACCCAATTCAAAAATTATCATAATGGGAAAAAATGCTCCTTTGATGCTTAATGCCAATTGATACCTTAAGGGAAAAAGAGTTTGTGCTTTTGACTTTGATCAAAAAATATGAATTTAAATAAGAGGAAATACCGGGATTGGATATTTCCTTTTTTTTTATTTTGAAAATATTCCCCCGATTCCTTGTAAAATTAATAATAAATTATAAATTTGGTATTAAATATTTGAAAATCAGATGTTTATTTTATGGTTTAGCATATGAAAAGTATTGTTTTAGTTTTATCTATTGCGTTTTTTTTTAATTGTCAAGCTCAGGAACCAGCGAAGGAATATTTTGTACAAAACTTAAAATTTTCTTCTTCTGATAGTAAAATTGATGTCAATTCTAACGGAGACACAGTTTTAATTAGTTATTTTAAAGAAAATAATTTAAGGCTTAATACTTTAAATATCAGAGAGTTGGTTTATAAAGGTACGCCGTTTTTTATAAATGGATGGCATAAAGGTACTGTTATATTAGAACCTAATGGAAAATCTTCTTCGGCTTTACTCGGATATAATTTAGCTCAAAACAAATTATATGTTTCTCTTGGTGCTGATCGCGATGTTATGGAAATAGAACCTTATGCTTTTGAAATTGCCAATCACGTTTTTAAAAAGTACAATAAACAGTATGCCGGAGCGGGTGATTTTTATTATGAAAAATTGACAGAAGGGCATATTGAGCTCTTCAGACTAAATAAATGTAGGTTTTATCCAAAAGTTTCGGGTGACAGAACAGGTTACGAAGCTAGTGGGGATGGCTATGAAGGAGAGTTTTTAAAAAAGACGGAATACTATATAAATTGGAGAGAAAAGATGCAGATAGTCTCAAATAATTATAAAATTTTCGAACCTTATAGTAAAGAAGCCAAAAAGTATGCTTCAGATAACGGCATGTCAATAAAAAAACCAAACGATTTGCTGAAAATTGTAAATTTTGTGAATGAGCTGGCAAAAAAAACTCCCCCGGATAAGCTCTGAGGGAGTTTTTTATTGCGACTAATTTTTTATATTAGAACGTTTCCTGTCATTTCAGCCGGAATCTCAACACCCATTATTTTCAAAATAGTAGGAGCAACATCACCCAGTTTTCCTGATTTTGGCTGACCTTCATAAGCATCGTCAACCACGATGAATGGCACCAAATTAAGCGAGTGAGCCGTATTTACAGTTTTATCATCATTGATCATATAATCAGAATTGCCATGGTCGGCTATCACGATGGAAGTGTAACCATTGGCTTTTCCAGCCTCAACTACCTCTTTCAAACAACTGTCAACTGTTTCAACAGCTTTTACTACAGCAGAAAATACCCCCGTATGACCCACCATATCGGGATTGGCAAAGTTGAGAACTACAAAGTCTACTTCACCTTTATTCAATTCAGGAACGAGGTTTTTGGCCAAATCCCTTGCCGACATCTCAGGTTTGAGGTCATAAGTAGGGACATCTTTAGGTGATGGTGACAACAATCTCATTTCACCGGTAAAGGGCTCCTCTCTACCCCCAGAGAAAAAGAAAGTTACATGCGGGTATTTTTCTGTTTCAGCCGATCTGATTTGTTTTTTACCGGCTTTTTCCAAAACCTCTCCCAGGGTATTATTCAGATTGTCTTTTTCGTAAATCACTTTTACGTTTTTAAACTTCTCGTCATAATTGGTCATGGTGAGATAATACAAGTCAAGAACTTTCATGTTTTGCTCCGGGAAGTCTTGTTGCGTCAAAACTTCCGTTATTTCCCGGCCTCTGTCAGTTCTGAAGTTAAAACACATTACTGCATCACCTTCCTGAATATTTCCTACCGGCTGGCCATTTTCGGTCACAATAATAGGTTTCAAAAACTCATCGGTGACATCATTGTCATAACTTTTTTGTATGGCTGCCGAAACCTCAGATTTCTCAACACTTTCACCCACACCGTTAACCATAGCATCATAGGCGAGTTTTACTCTGTCCCAACGTTTATCACGATCCATTGCAAAATAACGGCCTGTAAGAGAGGCCAGTTTGCCTCCAGTTTTTTCGAGGGTTTGGCTCAAATCTTCAATAAATCCTTTTCCAGATTTTGGGTCGCAATCGCGTCCGTCCATGAAAGCATGAACATACACTTTTTTAACCCCCTGTGCAGCGGCTATTTCGCATAGACCTTTGAGGTGATCGATATGTGAGTGTACACCGCCGTCGGAGCAAAGCCCGATCAGGTGAAAAGCTTTGTCATTGTTTTTTGCATAATTCAGGGCATCGACAAGTACTTTTTCCTGAGCCAGTTTTCCTTCTTCAATGGCTACATTTATTTTCTCCAATTCCTGATACACCACTCTACCAGCACCCAGATTCATATGTCCTACCTCTGAGTTTCCCATTTGCCCATTTGGAAGACCGACAGCTCTGCCACATGCCTCCAGCGTACTGTTGGGGTAGGTGGCCATTAATTGTCTGAAATATGGAACTTTGGCCGCTTCAATTGCCGACCTCCACTCTTCACCGGGTTTTGGTAATCCCCAGCCGTCCAAAATGATTAGAATTACTTTTGAGTTCAATTTCGTAGAAATTTTAGTTGAAAAAACACTGCAAATTTAGCTAAAAAACTATGTTTACGGTAATTTTTATTGATTTCTGACAATTATCAGAAAATCTTTTCCTGCGAATTTTTTTTTTATAATATTTGGGGGAAATACTATTGTTTTATAAATATTGAAAAATAAAAAAGTGACATTTATCAATCAAAATAAATTCTTCAAAATTAATAAGGCCGGCATTTGGTATATTCCTTTAATGTTATTGGCATTATCCTTTAAGCCTCAAAGGTCACCCAATGTAGTGTTGGTTTATTTTGATGATATGGGATATGGAGATATTGCAATTTCAGGAGCCATCGATTACCAAACTCCCAATTTTGACCAAATGGCCAATGAAGGTCTGTATTTTAGTCAATTTTATTCCCCACAGGCAGTTTGTTCTGCTTCCAGAGCTGGTTTGCTGACCGGCTGCTATCCCAATCGCATTGGTTTTAGCGGAGCACTCGACCACACTGCTAAAATCGGACTTAATCCTGAAGAAACCACCATCGCTGAAGCTTTGAAAACTAAAGGATATGCTACTGCTGCAATAGGAAAATGGCATTTGGGTCATCAAAAGGAGTTTTTACCCACCAGGCATGGTTTTGATCAGTTTTTTGGCATACCTTATTCACATGATATGTGGCCGGGACATCCAACCACCAAAAATTATTATCCGGAACTTCCCCTTTACCAAAATGAAGAAATCATTGAAAGAAATCCCGATTTTGGTCAATTTACCAAATTATTTACAGAAAGAGCGTTAGATTTCATAAAAACCAATAAACGCAAGCCTTTTTTCCTTTATCTGGCTCACCCCATGCCTCATGTCCCCTTAGCTGCCTCCGAATCATTTAAAGGTAAATCTAAACAAGGCCTTTATGGTGACGTCATCATGGAGCTTGACTGGAGTATAGGTCTGATCAGGAAATATCTAAAAGAAAACGGCCTTTCAGAAAATACTTTGGTCATAGTCAACTCTGACAATGGCCCTTGGTTAAACTACGGCAATCATGCCGGGAGTGCCGGTGGGTTGAGGGAAGGAAAAGGTACGACCTTTGATGGAGGTCAGAAAGTACCTGCATTGATGGCCTGGAAAGGGACGCTGCCTGAGGGTAAAATATTGAATGGTTTGTCATCAGGGATAGACATCCTGCCAACTATATGTGAGGCTACAGGAGCCCAATTGCCGGCAAGGCAAATCGATGGAATCAGCCTTTTGAGCTATTTAAAAGGGCTCACAGATAGCCCCAGAGAAATGTTTTTATATTATTACCGAAAAAATAACCTGGAGGCAATCAGATACAGAAACTGGAAACTTGTTTTTGATCATCCCGGACGTACCTATGAAGGTTTCGAACCTGGAAGATATGGTCAGCCGGGAACAGTGAATGAAAATTACAATCACAAGTCGGGTCTGTTTGATTTGAGACGTGATCCCGGCGAAAGATATGATGTAAGCAAATATTTCCCGGAAGTGATTGAAAAATTAAATGAGCTTGCTGATAAGGCCCGTCTGGAACTTGGTGACGATTTGAAGAATATAAAAGGAACAGGAAACAGAGATATTGGAAAAACTAACTAATCAAACAAATGACAAACCGTAGAAGATTTTTGGAAAAAGGATTACTGACAATACCTTTCTTAAGCAACCTTAACGTTTTTGGGCAAGATTCTGTCAAAAAACCAATCGTAATTTCGACCTGGGATAGTGGAATCCCTGTAAATGAAGCAGCGATGACGATTTTGAAAGAGCCTAAAGGAAGAGCCTTGGATGCTGTAGAGAAAGGAGCTAATCAGATAGAAGATACGATCAATTGCTGCGTTGGACTGGGTGGAAATCCCGACAGGGAAGGCAAAGTGACGCTTGATGCCTGTATCATGGATGAAAAAATGAATTGCGGCGGGGTGGCTTTTATGGAAAATATCAAACATCCGATTTCGGTAGCCAGAAAAGTTATGGAAGATACTCCACATGTCCTGCTTGTAGGAGAAGGTGCCAGGCAGTTTGCTATCGAAAAAGGTTTTAAGGCTGAAAAAGATGAATTGTCTGATGACGCCAAAAAATCATATGAAAATTGGTTAAAGAAATCGGAATATAAACCTGTAAAAAATATTGAATTGCAGCAAAATAATGCCTTTGAGAAGAGGAAAGGGCCTTTTGCTCCTCAGTTTCTCGAAAATGGAGACTTCAACCATGATACCATGGCATTGTTGGCATTGGATCATTCCGGCAATATTTCAGGAGCCTGCACCACCTCAGGCATGGGCTTTAAAATGCGTGGTCGGGTAGGTGATTCACCCATAATTGGTGCGGGATTATATGTGGATAATGAGGTAGGTGCCTGCACCGGTTCGGGTCAGGGAGAGGAAGTAATTAGAATAGCGGGAGCTGCTATGGTTGTTGAGTTTATGCGGCAGGGAAAAAGTCCGGAAATGGCTTGTAAGCTGGCTATTGAAAGGTTGGTGAAAATTAATCCTAAAAAAGCGAGAGATTTTCAGGTTGGTTTTATCGCTTTGAATAAAAAAGGGCAATACGGCTCCTATGCGGTCAATCCCGGCTTTGTATTTTCAGTAACTACCGCACCGGGAAACGGCCGGGTGATAAAAGCTAAAAGTTATTTTAATTAAATTGATTTAATCAGGAATATTTATCTTTAAAAATATTTGAATTGAAATCTGCACAACTTCTCAATCCTATTCAAATTTTCTTTTGTTTAAATTTAGATTCAATTTTTCCTTTTTTATATAGATTTTCAAAAAGGTGATTTATATCAAATTTTTTCCAAATCCTTATCTATACTTTTACCAAAAGATTTGAGAATTCACCAATTATGAAGCACAAATTCCTCAAATCATTTATCCCATGTTTATCTATCAATTTAATAATTTCAATTATGAAACAATTATTTAAACCCTTACTAGGGTTTATGGCAATTCTTGTGCTCAGTATTGGGTGTAAGAAAGGAGAGATGGGCCCTCAGGGCGAAAAAGGACCAACAGGCGATGCTGGTGTTGCAGGAAAAAATGGTCCTGTTGGACTTAAAGGACTCACCGGGCCTACTGGAGCCCAAGGTGATACAGGTCCTAATGGCCAAAATGGTCAGAATGGTCAATATTATGGCTACACAACCAATTGGAAAAGTATTAATTGGAAGTTGGATCCTAATTCTGACGATGGTTTAGGTAGTACTTATATTTTTAAATTTGAAATAGAGGAACCCCAATTGTATAAAGAAAGAATGGATTATAGTTTCTTTACGATGTTTATTAATGCCAATAAAAGTCTCTATACCTATCGTTTAACGCCAAGATTATCAGCTTATTATAGATATATTGGCGGCAATTTGGCAAGAGTGACTTATGAGGTTTCGGAAAAGAAGATTTCATTTACTTCCAGAGTTTATTCCAACCAAATATCAGGACAGGCTATGCAAGACAGCTTAAATAGCGATCAGACAAAGTTTCAATTTTCTATTATTTCTACTAATCTTTAATTAAAATGAAAAAAATATTCTTTCTAATTATATTATCCGCAATTGGCTTCAGTTGTAAACCCGGAGAAGTTGGACCTCAGGGTGCAGTGGGTGACAAAGGACCTCAGGGTGCAGCGGGTACAAATAATAATACGCAAGGTCCTCAAGGCGATACCGGTGCAACCGGAGACAAAGGACCCACTGGTGCAGCTGGCCAAAATGGAACAAATGGTCAAAACGGAATAGCAAATTTCAAAGTTTCACAATGGTCCAAAGCCACCTGGAAATATGTTAATACTAATGCTTTGAATGAGACTCTTTTCATTGGCGAGGTTCCTGCCCCTGAAATTACAAAAGAAGTTTTAGATAAAGGAATTATTACTGTTTATGTAAGAGTAAATCAAGGATCTGCTGGTTTTTATGAATTGAATCAGGATTTGGTTTATACCATGGGTTCATATGAAGTGAAATTAAATGGATTTAAGGAAGGCAAAATTCAGTTTATTCATTTTGACGATCCTACTACAGCCAATAGTAGTGTATTAGCTGGTTTAACCGCCCTTAGCTTTGAGGCTAGAGCAAGTATTATTTTAAGCAATTAATCAAAACGAAAATGAAAAATATTTTTTATATATTAGGTCTGTCTTTGATTATATTAAGTTGTGATACCACCGGTCCAATTGGCCCCAAAGGTGAAACAGGAAATCAAGGATTAGCAGGAGCAAACGGAGTTGCAGGTGCAAAAGGAGCTACAGGAGATAAAGGTGCAACCGGTACAACGGGTGCAACAGGTGCGGCAGGAACAAACGGCAAAACATTATCAGTAAAGGTCACCTATACTGATTGGTTAGATTTAGGAAGTAATTGGGTTCAAGGTTCAAATACTGCGAATTCATATTATTTTTATAATGAATTCAGGAGTGAAGTTGATAAATTGTTTCCAGATCCTTCTAAAATTGCATTTAACTTTTTCGCTGATTATTCCCAAATTTTAGTACAGGATAAAGCCACCAAAGCCCCATTGGGAACTATTTATTATTACCACAAATTCAAAGATGCTGAAGGTAATAGCATAGTGTTTTCCGATAGATATGATACTGGTGGGATTTATTTTGATAGTATGATAATCGGGTGGCCGGTGACAATTCCCTATATAGAATGTACATTAAAAACATATTTCCCATTAAGTCAATATAGTGGATCAACACCATTTCTTGAAGAAATTAAAAAGTTAGAGCCCAAATTCAGGACTGTATTTGTGCCAATTGATTTAGGTCCAAATGGCAGATCTGGACTTAAACGAATGAGGTATGAGGATTTAAAAACTTTATACAATATTCCGGATTAACAATTCTCATATTCCAAAAAGAAACAGAGCCTAATTGGGTTCTGTTTTTTTATAAAATTAAACTTAGAAAAGAAGCATTTATTCCAATCGATTAATTAATTTATTTTTGAAAAATAATTATAAGTATTTGAAATTAAATAATTTAAACATTCCGGAAAATGAAAAATATACTGTCATTAATTGCATTTCTTTCATTTGTTAATTTTACTTCCGGTCAAAGTACCAATCAAAATACAATGAGTGTCAAAATCGATGGCACAGAGTACAACACCCAGCCACGGCAAATCAGGTTGGGTGCTTATGCGTATTTCACTGGGAATGCTACCAAACCCGACCGTATGCTCAGAATCTGGATCGGAAATTTTTATGGTACTGATTTTACCGAAGAAGGTGATTATCTGGTGGTTAATGCCGATAATCCTGACACAAAAGAAAACATCAAAAGAGCTCAGGATTTTGGAAAATACAAAGGAATTGCTACCATCAGATATGTTGAAGAGACGAAGTCACCAAGGATGGAATACCATGTGGGAGATTCAGGAAACAATGACGAAGTGCTAACCCTGAAATTTGGGAAAGATGGTTTTTTGGAAGTTAAATTTTCGGGAAAACTTGAAGGTAGTTATTGGAAAGAAAAGGCCACTGCTACTGCTTTCGGAGGCTTGGGACGTATTAAAGATAAAATCGAAAGCAAGGTAATCACCCAGGCAACCGGTTTTGACAATAACATAGACCCGGAAGGCAACGGCTACAAAAGACAGGATAAAAAAGATGAGATAGTTCTGACCGACGGTTTTATGCGATTGAAAAGATAAATCTTATTCCGCTCTGTAAATCAGGGTATTGCAGTTCTCTTTTTTCAAAATTTGGTTTGCTGTGTTTTGAAGCTCATTGAGCTTAACAGCATCAATTTTTTCCATATCCTGATTGCAATAATTGACATCACCGGCATTGGCCGCAAATGCGATGTTCATCACCCGGTTAAGCAGTTCTACTTCACCAAAACCTATGGTGGCTTTTGCCTGGTTTTTTATTTTCGAAAACTCGGTTTGGGATATTTCTTCTGATTTAATAGTATCCAAAACTTTTTCTATCTCACCTTCAGCAGTTTCAATGTCTACACCTTGATTGAGGTGTCCAGAAATTACCAGTAAGCCTGGATCCAATGAACCCGTTGAATAGGCCGAGATACTATTGAAAAGTTTTTTTTCTTTGACCAAAACCTGATTCAATCTTGCAGATTTTCCTCTGCCGAGTACATCGCTTATCAAATCAGCCTCAAAATAGCCATTTTCGTATCTTCCCGGTACGTGATAAGCCTTGTAAAGGGCATTTAATGGTACTTTTGCCGATGTCTCAAGCCTTCTTTCCTGCATTTGAACGGGTTCTTTAGGTAAATTTCGGACAGCAATTTTACCTGCCGAAATTCCTCCAAACCATTTCTCACAAAGGCCTTCAACCTCTTTTAAGTTAACATTTCCACCAATTACCAGCGTAGCGTTATTGGGCAGATAGTGCGAATAGAAAAATTCTTTCACATCTTCCATGGTTGCATTTTCGATATGGGAGATTTCTTTGCCAATGGTAGCCCAGCGGTAAGGATGCACATGGTAAGCCAATGGTCTGAGCTTAAGCCAGATATCGCCGTAAGGTTGGTTGAGATACCGTTGTTTAAATTCCTCAATCACCACATTTCTTTGGACTTCCAAAACTTTCGGGTCAAAAGATAGACTTAACATACGGTCTGATTCCAGCCAGAATGCAGTCTCTAAGTTATTGACAGGTAGTGTGATATAATAATTGGTGATGTCAGGTGATGTAAAAGCATTGTTTTCCCCGCCTACCCTTTGCAAAGGCTCATCGTAAGAGGGAATATTTTTTGAGCCCCCAAACATCAGATGTTCAAACAAATGGGCAAATCCCGTTTTTTCAGGATTTTCATCCCTGGAACCAACATTGTAACAAATATTAAAAGCTGCTATCGGACTCGATTTATCCTGATGCACATATACTTTCAAGCCGTTTTTTAATTCAAAATGTTGGTATTCTATCATAAGTAAAATAAGATTGCCACAAAAATATGCTTAATTTTACGAGCAGAAAAGAATAATATGAATATACGTATCGGGCATGGCTACGATGTACATCAGTTGGCCGAAGGTTATGAGTTGAGTTTGGGTGGAATAAAAATCCCGCATACTGTGGGTTCAATGGGGCATTCTGACGCCGATGTGCTTTTGCATGCTATCTGTGATGCACTTTTGGGAGCACTTTCTTTAGGTGATATCGGGAAACATTTCAAAAATACTGACCCCCAATGGAGAGGTATGGACAGCAAGGTTTTCCTCACCAAAGTAACCGAAATGATAGGAGAGAAGGGCTACAGAGTCGGGAATATTGATAGTACGTTGATATTGGAAGAACCCAAAATTGGAAAGTATATACCTGAAATGAAAATTGCCATAGCCCAATGCTGCAATATTGAACCGGATGATGTTTCTATAAAGGCCACTACCTCCGAAACAATGGGTTTTGTGGGTAAAAAAGAAGGTCTGGAAGCTCATGCCGTGTGTTTGATTTATAAGGATTAAGAATTTTAAAAACCTTCAAATCTCATCTTTTTAAAATTTATTTTAAGTAATTTTGTAAAAAAAATATAACAATGGAACACCGCCTTAGGGGAGTTGGAGTAGCTCTGATTACTCCTTTTGATGAAAACAATAACATTGATTTTGCCGGCCTGTTAAAACTGATGGAATTCAATGCTGAAAATGGAACCGATTACTTTGTAGTGAATGGTACTACCGGCGAGTCAGCTACAACCACCAACGAAGAAAAAATAGCCCTTTTAGATTTTGTCAGAAAGAATAATCGCTGGAATCTCCCAATTGTTTATGGCGTGGGCTCCAACAATACTGCTGATGTGATTCATAAGCTTAAAACCACCGATTTGACCGGTGTTGAGGCTGTTTTGTCGGTATGTCCTTATTATAACAAACCATCTCAGGCGGGTATCACAGCTCACTTTCAGGCCATTGCTGATGCCTCTCCGCTTCCTGTGATTTTATATAATGTGCCCGGTCGTACCGTAGCAACTATTCAAGTACCTACGGCAGTAGAGTTGGCCAAGCATCCCAATATTATCGGTCTGAAAGATGCCTCTTGCAGCATGGAGATCGCCCTCGAGCTTACCAAAAAAATGCCTGAGAATTTTATTTTGCTTTCAGGTGATGACAACCTCGTTACTCCACAGATTAGCCTTGGTTTTCAGGGAGTTATTTCGGTGATAGCCAATGGTTTTCCGAAAGAATTTGCTGAAATGACCCATGCTGCCCTAAATGGAGATTTCAAAACTGCTTCAAAAATTCAGAACCGTTTCCATGATTTTGATACTTTACTTTATGTTGAATCCAACCCTGTAGGTATCAAAATGGTGTGTGAAATTCGTGGAATATGTGACGGAAGAGTACGCTTACCTTTGGTAAAAGCCACTGATGGACTACGTCAGCAATTGATTGATTCAATGAAAAAAGAAGATTTTTTATAATTGAAAATATTCCTGAAAATATTGCTCCTGTCCTGTTTCGGACTCACAAACCAGCTTTCAGCTCAGGAGCTTGATATTAAATTGCTAAGGAAAATCAATCTAAACCGGTATAAACAATTTGATGGTGAGCTGCAATTAGTTAATCAATCAGCTGATTTCGTAGCTGTGAGCACGCCTGTTATTTTGCTTTCCGCCGGATTTCTGAAAAACGATGCCCGCCTTAAAAAAGAAGGCACCAACGCTGCCCTTTCAGTTATCGGTGCTTATGGGGTAGGGTATATTTTGAAAAAAACCGTTAATAGGGCCCGACCCTATGAAGTTTACAAAGATATCCAGAATTTTGCGGTCGAAAACGACGCCTCTTTTCCAAGTGGAGCCACTTCGGTTTCTTTTGCTACAGCTACCAGTCTGTCATTGAGTTATCCCAAATGGTACGTTATCGTACCAAGCTATCTATATGCAGGTACCGTGGGTTATTCCAGGCTGCACCTTGGGGTGCATTACCCGTCTGATGTACTAGCCGGAGCGGTTTTGGGTGCTGGCTCTGCTGTGGTAAGCAGGGCATTAAACAAATGGGTAACCAATGGGCTTAGAAAAAAGAAACTCAAATCGAACTGAAACTACCTGTTTTTTGGTTTTAAGAATATCATGGAAAGCAGAAAAGAAAAGATAATATCCTATATTAAAAAACTCGGATGGGCCGGGTTTTTCTTTTTCCTCATCAAAGGACTCACGCTCTATGTGTTTTTGCCCTTATTGGTCGCAAACGGGCTCATAAATTGTGAATAATGCTTTCGTTTTTTGAATTAAAAAATGGCAACCTACCGTATAGATTTTGCTGAAGCGATTGCCGAATCAAAATTAGATAAGCTCAAAAATATTGCTTTCGATACCAAAGATCAGATAGCCTGGTCCCGGACAGGCATATCGATTGATTCCAATGATTTGTCCGAAAGTCTTCCTGAAATCATTGAGAAGATCTCATCGCAGCAGGTCAGGTTTAATCTCGTTTCGCAGACTTTCAAAGTGCTCAATTACAGCTGTGCTGCTTGTGCCAACAGTGCCGAGACCGTCCTGAAATATGTAGATGGCGTGGTGTCATCGTCGGCCAACTATGCCAATCACTCGGCCTCAGTAACCTATTTACCTCAACTCACTTCTCCTCAGATTTTTAAAGAACGATTGCAGGAAATAGGCTTTGATTTGATTCTCGAGAAAAGTTTTGATTTCGAAAAGGCACAAAATCAGAAGTTTGAAAGGCAAAAAAAAGAACTTTATCTCTCTGCCTTTTTTGCGGTTCCGCTTTTTGCTTTGGGAATGTTTTTCATGGATTGGCAGCACATGCCAATGGTTTCCTTGATTTTAGCTACTCCTCTGGTATTTTATTTTGGCCGCCATTTCTTTATCAATGCCTGGAAAAAACTTTTGGTAAAAGATACTAATATGGATACCTTGGTGGCTCTCAGCACAGGAGTAGCATATTTTTTTAGTGTTTACACGATGATTTTTCCTCACGCTTTCGGGCATCATGGCCACTCACAGGTATATTTTGAATCCGCCGGTATCGTCGTGTTTTTTGTTCTTTTGGGAAAATATCTGGAAGATTTCGCCAAAAACCGGGCATCAGATGCCATCAAAAAACTGATGGAACTCAATTCCAGGTCTGTAAGGATTATCCAGGATGGAAAGGAAACTATAGGAAACGTAGAAAATATTGTTAAGGGTCATATTTTGAGGGTATTAGCCGGAGAAAAAATTCCTTTGGATGGTATAGTGGTTTCGGGGCAGTCACATGTATCCGAAAGTATGATCAATGGTGAGCCAATTCCCAATCTAAAACTTACCGGAGATAAACTTTTTGCCGGAACGCTCAATCAGGAAGGTGTTTTGGAGTTTAGAGTCGAAAAGATTTATTCCGAAACTTATCTTTCTCAAATCATCAAAAAAGTAGAAACAGCACTTTCGTCCAAGGCACCCGTTCAGAAAAAGGTGGATCAGGTTTCAAGGATATTTGTGCCCATGGTCATCAGCATTTCGATTCTGAGTTTTCTGGTTTGGTATTTTATCTTCCATAATTTTGACCTCGCTTTACTTTCATTTATTACAGTGCTGGTGGTAGCCTGCCCTTGTGCCATGGGTCTTGCTACGCCTACGGCTTTGATGGTGGGAATAGGTAAAGGGGCAGCTAATGGCATTTTGATCAAAAACGCCGAGTCATTGGAAAAAGCCGGGAAAATCACCGATTTGGTGTTGGATAAAACCGGAACACTAACCAAAGGAAAGCCGGATATTGTTTCTGAAAATTGGTATGACTCGGCAGCTATTTACCCAAAAATCCTGGTCAATATTGAAAGAAACTCTACGCATCCCATGGCCAAAGCCATAGCCGGGCATTTTCCTGACGAAGAAGAAATCAATATTGAGCAAGTCGAAAACATTAGTGGGAAAGGCATAAAAGCAACTTTTGAAGGTGAAAGCTATTTGGCAGGTAATGAGCAGTTTATGCTGGAAAATGGTGTAAAAATCACTGTAAAATCGAATGCCTCAATAATATATTTTGCAAAAAACAATACCCTCCTTGCTGATTTTGAAGTGGGTGATACCCTCAAAACCGACGTAAAAGCCGATATCACCGCTTTACAAAGAATGGGTATCAAATTGCATCTGCTGTCGGGCGACAAACAGCAGGTGGTGAAAGACCTGGCGGAAAGTTTGGGAATAGATCAGGCCCGAGGCGAAGTGTTGCCTGACCAAAAAGGTGATTATGTACAAAAACTGAAAGGAAACGCCGATATGGTGGCTATGGTAGGTGATGGCATAAACGATGCCGTGGCACTGGCCAATGCTGATGTGTCGGTTGCCATAGGAGATGGCTCCGATGCCGCCAAGGAAGTTGCGGACATTACGGTGCTCGGTACTGATATTTCGACGGTCAAAAAGGCCATCAACCTTTCGAAGTTTACGACCAGTACCATTTATCAAAATCTTTTCTGGGCGTTTATTTACAACACATTGATGATACCTGTTGCCGCCGGAATTTTGTATTTTTACAACGGATTTCTGATGTCGCCCATGCTGGCGAGTGCGGCTATGGCCATGAGCTCGGTGTCGGTGGTGAGCAACAGCCTCAGATTAAAATTTAAGAAACTTTAAAATACTTTTTCAAACATGAAATTCAAAACCAATATCAATTGCAATAATTGTGTAGCCAAAGTACAAACCACACTTGACGGCCTCGTAGGAGCCGGAAATTGGCAGGTAGATATCAATAATCCCGAAAAAATTCTTGACGTTAAAAATCTCGAAATTGCCGCTCAGGACGTCACCAACAAACTCAAAAGAATTGGTTTCTCGGCGGAGGAATTGGTGTGAGGAGAATTTAAGTTTTTTGGAAGTATATTTTTTTGGCTAAACCATTAGGAATAACCTAAATCAAAATATATATGCTAAATTTTAAATACCTGATTTTACTTCCAATTATTATTAGTGCTTTTGCGTGCGATAGTTTCGAAAAAAAAACGGAAAAGTTTGAAGAAATTTCCTTAAATGGCCTTTACACTTTTGCCCAAACTTCTGATCCTAATTTATGCAATCCTGATTCTATTGTTGGTTCTGATTGTGCCGGAGGTCTTTTTTATTTTTCAGAAAATAATAAAGTAATCTACACTTTTCTATGTTTAGGGTCTGATGTTACTTCTTATGAATTAGGAACTTATGAAATAATAAATTCCGAAATTAGATGTGAGTTTACTAAAATATTTGAGCTTCCTATTGATATTGAAATTGATTTAAAAAATCTAAAAGCCGATGGAAGGGTTATTGAATTAGTAAAATCAGACATTAAAATTATTAAACCCACGAAATGCGATGTTTTTCCATATTCCTTCAGCTTTTCTTTTCAGGATGAAGAGCAACTGAATTATGTTCTGAAGAAAGAAAATTCTGATACCAATAAAGATTTAATTGAGGGATTTCAACAAGTTGAAGTTATGAGAGATTTTTTGTGATTTAAAATTTAAACCTTTTTTTCCTCAATTCATATTCCTCCAAAATCCTCCATGGCCCACCGGCTTCTTGTTCAATAAGACTAATTTTATTAAAAGTAAACTTTGAGGGCAAATCCATTTTTACCACTTCATCAAATATTTCATCGGTGCAGGTTGAGTTTCGGGGATGCATTAAGGTAATATGAGGTTCTTGGGTTCTTGGCTCATAGAAGATGCCGTTCAGTATTTGTTTCCTTAAATTATCAAATGCTTCGTGCTTAAGTTTTGCGGGCAGAAAAAGCCCTTTTCCGTTTTCAAACCGTTCGATTTTTCTGAATTCTAGTTCAATCGCCTGATTATCAAGAGCAATTAAGTTAGATTTTACTTTTTCCAAATTTTCGATTTCATCTTCACGGCAAAGGGTTACATGTGCTTTGATGAGGCTAAATTGTACCGGGTTATAGGTTTTCCTTATCTTTTCAATTATTTCAGCGTCCTTTGTCTCTAAAAATAAGGTGAGCTGTCTTCGTATTTTGTCATTCATTTTTGGATGTTCCTAATCTGCTCAAAGATAAAGATTTTGAATGTAATACCGATAAATTCAGGGATATGAGCAGTGTAAAACGATTCAACTTAATAAAAACACCTTTGCTTTAATCCTTTCACTTTTTCTCGGCAGGCATTGGGTAATAATGAAACGCCAGATAAGCAATCTTCCATTCGCCATTTTCTTTTTCCAGGATTCTGGTTTCCAATGATTTTCCGAGAAACTTGCGAGTATCTTTTTCATAGGAATCTTGCTCAAAAGTGTACCAGGCCATGTCTTTGGTTATGCGAAAATTCTCATTGGAACGTTCCTCTGTGGATCCCACCCAAAGCGTTTCGTTGGCATCAAATTGTTTTTTCTTTTCAGCTGCTAAAGGTTCAAAGCCGATATAGGAAACGACTTTTTCAGGGTATCCTTCCCAATAGCCAAATTTCCGGAATGCCGACGATTGCAGATACGTACTTTTCCAGCCTTCGAAATCTTGTTTGTAATAGGATTCCGTTTCTTTAGCGATCACAGCCTGAATGGCAGCTTTCTCCTTTTCAAAATCGATTGCTGTTGAGTCAGTATTTTTCCGGGTACAACTTGAAATTAAAATCAAAACGCCAAGTAAATGAATAATTGTTTTCATGTCAATTAAAGTTTAAAGTTTAAAAAATTACCGTGATATTGATTTGGGTAGAAATAGTTTCCGAAATAGCCTTATGGTGATATTAGCTGTGACAATATTCTATAAATTAATTTACATTTCCATTATTTTGTTCAGAAATGTTTGAGAATCAGAGTCTTTGGGGAGATTATGATTAGTAAATGACTTCATTTAAAAAGCTGCAATATCACTTTACGTTGGGTCAGACAGCTTGCCTTCTATTTCGAGGAAACCTGGATCGTTGTCTTCTGACGTTCTTTATTAAAACTCGAAATTTTATCACCTTACCTTTTTGATTGTCCAACCCAGACGTCTCCAACAGGAAATAAATACATGATTCCGTCTGCCTTTTCTATTTTTTTAATTGAGTTTTCAATATTTTTTTTAAATCGTTTTTGGTCAGTGTTATATTCCTTTAAACTATCATAATTCTCTTTTGGAAAATTAATTTCCCAATCACTTATATTATCTAAATCAATTTTTAGGTCCCACTTTAAATCCATTAATTTTTTAGAAATTTTACCAAATTGAGAAGGATTGAATATAGTTTTTGAGTCTCCTGGTAAAAAAGCTTCGTTTTCGTAATAATCAATTTCTTCTTTGATTGCACAAACAACTTCACTTCGACCTATTCTGGGTGAACAGAGCCAAATCGCTAAATAAAAATCAAAATTTAAATTGATTAATTCATTTTCCCAATCTTGAAAAACTTTATATAGAACCTCGATTGTTTTTTGTTTAAGCTCACCAGAGGCAAGTTTGTCCCGACAGAATCCATAATAATCTTCCATTTGGAAGTATAAGCACTTATTTAACAAAAGTCTGTCTATGTCAAAATGTGAATCTTTATCGCTTTTGTATTTATTTAAGCTACTTAAAATTTTTTTTGCTCTAATTGTCCGTTTTTTCAAGGTATTTCGGGTTTTTAATTATTTAATTTATTTTTAAGACTTTTCGAAAGGAACATGACTTTTAATCCTTTTTATAGTATCGGAATGATTAGAAGGCAAAAACTGAAGAAAGGATTTAAATTTGTAATTTCTTATTTCTTTAAAATTATTATTAATAAAATAAAACCGGCAGGCATTAAAATTACTCCTAAAATAAAAAACAAAGTATTTAAACCAAAAGGAAGTCTTACTGTGTAAGCAATTCCTCCCATCAACCATCCTAAAATTGTAAGTGCGACTGTGCCGGTAATTTTTAGTCTTTTATTCATTTTATGTGTTTTTTCTCTTAATTATCTAATAAAATAAATTACCTAGTCATTTTTCGGTTAAAGTCCTTTTTATAAAAGTTTATTAACAAAAGATTTCCCAGCTTTAAATTTTATTATTTCTTTTTAACTAAGGGTTTCAATTCTTTGATTTTCTTGCTGGCTTGCTCAATGCTCGCAATAAACTGTTTCTCCACTTCCGATAGTTCATCTTCTGCCTTGCTTTGATAGACTTCGTATTGAGTTTGTGCTCTATGTTGAGCTATTTCAGCCGAAATATTTCCTGCGTGGGTTAGTACATCTTGCCGGCTCATACTTATGAATCCATCAAGCACTTCAATCCAATCTTTCATATACATGGGCTTTCGTTGCATGGCGTTTACTTCAGCTATGTCTAAATAAGCGGAAACCAGACGGTTTAATACTGCCAATTCTTCCTCAGAAAGGTAGTTTTTTGCAACCCCAATTTCCTGTTTGGTAGGTTTTTTACCTTTGAATGTGGTCAAGCCCATGAAAGGTAACTCGGCATTGGCTCTTTCAAAAATGATTTCGGCTGCTGTATGGCCGTGTGCAGCCCAATGTAACTTGTTTTGAACTGTTTGAAAAAACTGCTGGGTCATGCTCACCCGGGGATCATAGTCCAAACTTGTGGCATATATCTCAAGTACTTTCCGATAAAAGACTTTTTCTGATGATCGAATATCCCGAATACGATCCAGCAATTCTTCAAAATAGCCTCCTGACTGCTTCAGCAAATCATCGTTCATCGTGAAGCCCTTAATCAGATATTCTTTTAGTCGCCCGGTTGCCCAAATACGGAACTGTGTACCACGCAGCGATTTTACTCTATAACCTACAGAAATGATTACATCCAGGTTGTAGTGCTTAGTACGGTAGTTTTTACCATCTACGGCAGTTGTCAAGTATTCCTTGACGACTGAAAACTCTTCCAGCTCTCCTTCTTCAAAAATATTTTTAATATGTAGGCTGATATTTTGCTTGGTAGTTTGGAACAGTTCCACCATATCCGCTTGAGAAAGCCAAACGGTATCATTTTCCAGACGAACCTGAATTTTTAATTGCCCTTCGTCGGATTGATACAGCAATATTTCACCATTTGATTTTTCGGGAAGCATTCTTTTCAGTGTCTAAATTTTTTACGAGGCTTTTGGATACCCAAAGATTATGATTTATTTGCCTAAATTTAGGCTTTTTGTGCCAAAATTGATAAAAACTTGTTGGAAAATTGTATTCTTCAGTCAATTTAAATTCTGCTCTAAATATATCTTCAATTTTTTTAATGAATTTTAATATCTAATTAAATCTTTTATCAAAAAAAGTATTTCACGGTTTTGGTTAGGATTTCAAAGGGTAAAAAGGTTTTTTCTGGTTTTTTTGTCGGCTTGGGAAGGCCTCTGAGGAATTTTGGAAGTGCAATCTGCTTACTTTAATGCCGAGGCGACGAAAGAGATTGGCAGGTTCGAAGGAGGTTGTCTATATAAAGTTAATAGAACAGTTCAGTAAAAAAGTTATTTTTCATTTTGTTTTGCTGAATAAGGAAATCTATACAACTCATTTAAAACGGGATTTAGTTTTTTCATTAGATATTCATCTATTGCATCATCTGAACCAAATTTCGAAATTAAGTCTTTTATTTTTCTATTTATATCACTAAGTCTTTGATTTTTTCGGACTTTTTTAATACTTAAATCCTTTTGAATGAACTCATAATGGGTTTGAAACATATGACATGCGTTATGTCTTCGATATTCCAAGTATAAAAATTCAGATTCACTTAATAAATTCTTAATTGAGTTTAATTTTTCTATTAAATCATAATACCAAACGGCGTTAGAATTCCTTGACATCACTAGGCCTTCATGTATTTCTTTTAAATAAAGAATTCCAATTGTAATTACCTCATAAAATTTTATGTAGAATATTTCTTGATAAATGATATCGTATTTTTTCTCTAGTTCTTTGTTAATATAAAATAATAATCTCATCCATTGCTCAAATTGCCGAAAATGAACATGTTTTTGTATAATAAAATCTCTTAAAAATTCTTTTTCCAATACTTTTTTATCCATTCTTTCTTACGTTATTTAGTTCAAATATTTTCTTCTCTGTTTCTGTTAATAACTCTGGGTGCTGAATTTGCTTTTTAAGTTTGTCAACTTCTACATAATTGCCATTCTTAAACTCAATTTTTGATTGGTCAATTTTTTGTCGGTCACCAGAATAAATCTTCTTGTTAGCTTTGTTTTTAACTTCTTGCTGCTTTTCAATTTCTATTGCTTTTTCTGGGCCTTTTTTTCGGAATTGGACTGCGTTGTTTTCGGTAAAGTCTTTCAGTAAGTTTTCTAGGTCAAATCTTAAACACTTAAATGCATCGTTCGGCTCGTCTGAAAAATTCGGATACTTATTTTGTCCATGCTTGTCAAGCAGATTTATATAATCTTCGTGTCCTAAAACCGTGTTGTCAGCTTTATACGAGACAAGTCCCAGCGACCATCGAAAATGCAGCTCAATTTCTCTGTCGCCACAAACAAATTGCCCGAATGCAAAATGTCCACCTGAACTTTGTCCTGTTCCAGTAAGTTTAAAATGAAAACCTAAAGGTTCAAGGTAAGTTGAGAGGATTTTTACTCCGTTTAAAAGTTGTTGCTCCGGTGTCAAGTTCGTTTTATTGTTTTAGTGTTGTCTTTTAAAATTCCATATAACATCCATATTTACGCAATATTTAGATGCAATTGATATTTTTTGTTTAAATAGTTTATTTTCAAATACATATCTGAGCATAAATATTTGTTGTCGGTTAAAAGATTTAAAACTTGCAGACCGTGTGATCTAATTTCTCTACGAATATAAAATATTGATTTTGAATGAACAATGAATGGTAAGATTATTTCTTTTTCGGTAAAAAAGAAATAAGTTTAAACTTTTTAAGTCTCTCAAATATACCTCTTCCATTTAAAATAAATCCAAAGCACTACCGCGAGGGAGGCCATGCCGCCGAGGGTGTAAAAGTAGCCGTTGGGGTGGCGTAGCTCGGGCATGTGGTCGAAGTTCATACCGTAAATGCCCACAATGAAGGTCAGCGGCATAAATATGGCCGTAAACACGGTGAGGGTCTTCATGACGGAGTTCATCTTGTTGCTCAGCTGCGAGTGGTAGTTGGTGGTGAGGCTGTCGATGTCGTCTCTGAAAGTATCCACCGAGTCCAGGTTTTCGGTCACGTGGTCAAGCACATCACGCAGGTAGTTTTTTGACTCATCACTAAAAAAATGGTGGTCGTCTCTGATCAGCTGCCCTATGATTTCTTTCAGCGGAAACAGGCTCTTTTTCAAATAGATAATCTCCCTTTTCAGATAAAACAGCTTTTCCTGATGACCGGGCCGGGCCTCATGCAATATCTCTTCTTCCAGCAGGTCGAGGGCCTCTTCTATTTCGGTCAGGATAGGATAGTAATAGTCGGTGATGGTATCAAAAAACGAATAAAACAGATAGTCGATGCGGGCTTTTTTGGTTTTGCTGTTTTCGCGGTTCATGCGTTCCAGTATGGGTGAAAACACGTCGGTGTTGTCTAATTCCTGAAAACTGATGGCCATGTCACGCATCAATACCAGCGAAACCTGCTCGGTATCAATGGCCTGGGTCTGAGCGTTTCGGCGGGGTACTTTCAGGCAGGCAAACAGCAGATCGCTCTTTTCGTAATATTCCAGCTTGGCTTTCTGGGTGGTGTTGAGCACGTCTTCGATCAGCAAAGGGTGCAGGTCAAAGGCCGCCGCGGTGCGTTCGACGAGTTTGGTATAATGAATACCCTCCAGGTCGATCCAATGGTTAAAGCCCGGTTCACGTTGGCGGGCTATCTGCTCTATATCAGGGTTTTCGGTAATCAGTAGTCCGTTGGGGTTGTACTGTATCAGTTTAAGTTCGGCTTCGCCTTCTATGGCCTTCCCGATGTATTTGGCGGTGCCGGCAGAGCTAAAAACCTGATGTTTGGATATTTTCGGACGGTGCTTTGATTTTCCCATTTTAGTCTTCGGTTTTGATGCCAAAAAATTTCGGATTGAAATTTACCAAAAAAACTTCACTTATCCCTCTCGTAATGGCCGTATATAGCCAGCGGAGGGTTTCGTGGTCTATTTCGTTGTTTTGCAAATATAACTGATCAATAAAAACGGCGTCCCACTGGCCACCCTGCGACTTGTGGCAGGTAAGAGCATAGGCAAATTTTACCTGGAGGGCATTGAGGTATTTATCTTCTCTGATTCTCTTTTTTCTTTCTTTTTTGGTTTTTACCCAAAAATAATCCTGCATCACGCTTTCATAAAGTCGCTTGTTTTCTTCAATACTCAGGCTGGGGCTGTTGGAATACAGCGTGTCAAGAATGATGAGTGTATCAAATTCGGGCTCCTCGGGGTAGTCCACCAGCGTGAGTGTCACATTCTGAAACCTGAAGCCGTGCATTTCTTCTTCCCGTCCAAGCCTGCGTACCTGTGCAAACTCCCCGTTGGCGATAAATCCGGCCTCGGAATCTTCCCCCAGTACCGAATAATTGTTTTTGACAATCATCAGGATATCGCCTTTGTCAAGCTCGGCTTCCGAGCCATTTATGCGGTTTCTGATGAGCCGGTTGTACTGCACGGCGTTACGGTTGGATCGGGTGATGAGTATGGTGTTTTCCTGCCCATATTTGTTGTAGGCATATTGCAGGCCGTCCTCGATTCTGTCGCCCGACATATTGAAAAAATCTTTGAAACCTTTGGTATTCAGCAGTATATCGGGATTTTTCTCGGTCAATTGCTCTCTCAGAGTGGTGGCGTTGTGCAATATGCCCGATGCCTGCTGCTGACGCATGACCTCGGTGAGGGTCTGTGTAAAGACTTTGGAATGATAAAAATCCTGAAGATGGTTAATGTCCAAAGCCGGACTAAGTGACATGCCGACAGGCGGGAGTTGGGCTTCATCTCCAATCAGCAACAGCTTGTTTTCATCGCCTTCAAAAACAAAATTGATGAGGTCGTGCAGGAGGCCATTTTGACCAAATTCCCGCGTGTCAGATATCATTGAGGCCTCATCTACGATAAAAAGCGTTCCTTCGTTGGTATTGGGCTGGCGTTTGAATACTAAGTTGCCCGAGTGGGCATCTTCCACCTGCTTGTATATTTTCCGGTGGATGGTCTGCGATTTTTTGCCTGAATAATTGCTCATGATTTTGGCCGCCCTTCCGGTAGGGGCAAGCAAAACGCTTTTCCAGCCAAACTTGGGCAGCACCTTCATGAGCGTACTCAGAACGGTCGTTTTTCCGGTTCCGGCAAATCCTTTCAGTACAAAAATGCAACGGTCATCTTCGTCTTCCAAAAATTCCTCAAGCAACATAAACAGGCGGTTTTGGCCTGGAGTAGGGGTAAACCTGAAATTTTTGGCGAGAGCCTGAGCAATAGGAATTTGAGGGTCTGACATCTTATATAAGCCGAAAAAGCCCCTGGAAGGCTTTTTCGACTCTGGTGTATTTAAATATTAATGCATGTGTTTGAGGTTAAGTCCGTAAAGTACGGCGAAAATAGCTCCAAAAAAGCCAAATCCTATGCCTGCGGCTGCACTCATGATACCATCGTATATAGTCATAGGAGCAATGATGGCCACAGCGATACCAATTATATAAAGCCAGTAGCCTTTTTTATTGAGACCCCACATCAAAACTGCACCGATCAGGGTTAAAATGCTCGAAATTCCTGATGCAATGGCGGCGTCTTTTATGTTTTTCTCGGTAAGATTGGAAGAAACCGAATCAAGTATTTTTCCGGCAAATTCACTCTCTTTTTCTGATTTGGCTGAGGATTCGATCTGATCTTTGGCCTGATCTATTACATCTTGTCCCATACCTGAGGCAAATCCTGCCGATGAATAATTGGTATATGCCCCAAAAATCCCCCATGCACTTCCGATGAAAGTAAGAATACACAATACAGTAAGAAAAGTAGGTCTTTGATTTTCCATAATTTTTGCGAGGTTAATTTATAAAATGTTATTTTATGTCAAAAATATTCATGATTTTTCAAAATAATACGACTTAGTATTTAAAAATTCATTTACACCATAAACCCCAAGTTCTCTTCCATAACCCGAAGCATTGATGCCTCCGAAAGGTAAACTTGGGTCAGACTTCACCATTGCATTGACAAACACACTTCCGGCTTCAATTTTTTCGGCCAATTTTTCCGCTTTTTTCAGGTCAGAGGTCCAGAGACTGGCTCCCAGTCCGAAGTTTGTTTCGTTAGCAATTTCGATAGCTTCATTTTCGTCATGGGCCACTATCACACAAGCCACCGGACCAAATAATTCTTCTGTAAAGTTGGCGGAGATTTCTCTTCTGATTTTCAAAAAAGCAGGACTAAACATATTACCTGTTCTTTTTCCCGGAATAATCACCTCAGCTCCCATTTTAATCAGCGTTTCGACTTGTTTTTCTATTTTATCGGCTAAATCTGGTCTCGCAAGTGGCCCCATTTGGGTTTTGGCTGACATGGGGTCACCGTATGTGATTTGCTGTATGTGCCTGATTGTCAATTTTATAAATTCATTTGCAACTTCACTGTCTACAATCCATCTTTTGGCTGCTATACAAGTTTGTCCTGCATTTTGGAATCTGGATTTTACGGCCCACATTGCTGCTTTTTCCAGATCAGTGTCTTTCAAAACAATAAATGGATCGGAGCCACCTAACTCTAAAACGGATTTTTTCAAGTATTTTCCGGCTAATGCTGCCACCGAGGCACCGGCCAGATTGCTTCCTGTCAGTGTCACACCTTTTACAAATGGATGGGCGATTACTTTTTCAACTAAATCTATGTCAATGTATAAACTCTGAAATGCTCTTTCAGGGAAACCCGCCTTCAGGAATAATTCTTCCAAAAGGGCAGCAGACTTCCATGTATTGGGTGCATGCTTGAGCAGAACCACATTTCCACCCATAAGTGTAGGTATGGCAAATCTGAGAGCCTGCCAAAACGGGAAATTCCAGGGCATGATGGCAAAAATAGCACCCTGAGGCTCATAACCATACCATGTTTTGGGGTTGACCTCTGAAACGGTTTTGTTTTTTAGTATGTCCGCTGATTTTTGTGCATAATATTCAGCGGTCAGGGCACATTTTTCTATTTCAGCCCTGCTTTCTGCGATGATTTTACCCATTTGGCGGGTGATTTCCATGGCCAGAGATTCAGAATTCTCCCGAAGTACCTTAGCGAATCTTGAAAAAAGGCTGCATCTATCAGCAATTTCAAAGGTTTTCCAATATTTGAAGGCCTTTTTGCTTGTGAGGATTTTAGATTCTACTATTGCGGCAGATTCAAATTCAAAACTGGAGGTCATTTCTCCTGAAAAAGGGTTGAAATTATTTATCGGCATTGAGCATGTCCTGAATAGAGGTGTTTTCGTAAACCGAAAGATTGGCATCTCTGATTTTTTCCATCACGGGTCTGATCCGGCATTTTTCTTCGGAGCTGCAATCGTCACATTTTCCGTAGAAATTAAGAGAAACACACAGCACCGGGGCTATGGGGCCATCTATCGCCCTTATCACCTTGGCGAGGTTTATTTCTGAGGGAGGCATTCTCAGCATATAGCCGCCACCTTTACCTTTTACACTCGTAAGTATTCCATTGTTCCGCAATTCCAGCAAAATAGCCTCCAAAAACTTCTTGGGAATATTCTCTTTTTCAGATATTTCACTGATCAAAACAGGCTTTTTGGGGTCATCTTGTACCGCAAGTCTGGTGAGGGCTTTCAGAGCATATTTAGCTTTTTTAGAGATCATTTCAGGATTATTGTTATTTTGCCAATGAGGTTAACGTACTCAAAATTACCTTCAATTTTTTAAATTTCTAAATCAAATTTCCAACAATTGTCCGGCTAAGCATATTATTATCTCTAAATTTGCAAAAAATAATTGAGAATGGCAAAACCTGTAAAAATTTTTCCGCCACTTATTAATGCTATCAAACAAGCTTTGGTTGAGATATTTATCGAAAACAGAAAGGCGGATAAGGCGATCAATGGAATTCTGAAATCTAATCCGAAATGGGGCTCGCGTGACAGGGCTTTTATTGCCGAAAATACTTATGATATTGTTAGAAACTGGCGTAAGATTAATTTTATTGCCGGTGAAAATTATGAAAAATTAAGTCACAATTCTGTAGAATATCTGGTGCTTATTGGTTTGGTTATCAATGGTTATCATGAAAATAATCCTTCATTTTTTGATAAAATAGATTTAAAATTAATTAATCTCAAAATAGAAGAAGCCGAAAAAGATTTTTGTATAAAATATTCTATTCCTGAGTGGTTGGATAAAACTTTGATGTCAGAAATAGGTGAAAAAAGGTTTGCTGAACTCGAAGCCATGAGTCACCAGGCTGAGGTTTTTCTGAGGGTCAATACACTGAAAATTTCGAAAGAGGAATTAAAAAAAGTATTAAAATCAAAAGATATTGAAACCGCCGAAGTGCCGGGAGTTGAGAATGCATTGAAACTCCAAAAAAGGCAAAATGTTTTTGGTTGGGAGGAATATAAAAAGGGATTTTTTGAGGTTCAGGATGCCGGAAGTCAACTCATTGCGGAGTTTTTGGATGTAAAACCGGGCGAAAGGGTCATTGATGCCTGTGCGGGTGCTGGTGGAAAGGCCTTGTCATTAGCGGCAAGTATGAATAATTCGGGAAGGTTGATCGCTATGGATGTGGAAGAACATAAGTTAGTTGAGCTTAAGAAAAGAGCCAAAAGGAATGGGATTTCCAACATTGAAACCCGGCTGATTGAAGGAAAAACCATCAAAAGACAAAGAGAAACCGCTGATAAGCTCCTGCTGGATGTTCCGTGCTCGGGTTTGGGGGTAATCAAGAGAAACCCCGATGCTAAATGGAAACTCAGACCGGAGTTTATGGTGGAAGTTCAGCAAACCCAGCAGCATATTTTAAGAGATTATTCTAAAATGCTAAAGGCCGGAGGAAAAATGGTGTATGCCACCTGTTCTATTTTGCCTTCTGAAAATGAAAAGCAGGTAGAAAAGTTTTTGGCTGAAAATAAAGAATTTGAATTGATAAAAGACCGTCATGTATTACCTTCAGAAACGGGCTTTGATGGTTTTTATATGGCACTTATCCAAAGAAAATAACCACGATATTTCAGGATTATGAAAGTTTTGATTGTTGATGAAATGCATGATTCCATTGTGCAGATGCCCGCAGAGCTGGGACTGGAGGTAGATTATTTTCCCAATATTTCGATTGAAGAAGTAAAAGCCAAAGTAGCTGATTATGAAGGCCTGATAATCAGAAGTAAATTTTTTATTGATGAAGATTTCCTGAAAAATGCACCAAAATTAAGGTTTATCGGCAGGGCAGGAGCAGGCCTTGATCTCATAGATATTGAGGCTTGCAGGGTGCGAAATATTGAGATTTTTGCGGCCAATGAGGGCAACAGGGTGGCGGTAGCCGAGCATCTCATTGGCATGATTCTGAGCCTTTTTAATAAAATTTGTATCGCCAATCCGGAAGTTAAAGCGGGCGTTTGGAAAAGGGAGGAAAATCGCGGGGAGGAGCTTTTTGGCAAAACGGTAGGTATCATCGGTTATGGAAATAACGGTGAAGCAACAGCCAGCAGATTGGTGGCATTTGGCTGTAAAGTGCTGGCTTATGATAAATATCGGTATGGATTTGGTAACCAGTACTTGAAAGAGTCAACGCTAGATGAAATTTTCAGAGAAACTGATATTCTGAGTTTACACATTCCTTTAACTACTGAAACGCAAAATTGGGTTAATGCAGCGTTTTTTGAGAAGTTCTCCAAACCGTTCTATTTTTGTAATATAGCTCGTGGCGAAATCGTGGTGCTGCATGACCTTGTCGATGCTTTGAAGTCAGGGAAAATTAAAGGTGCCTGTCTGGATGTACTGGAAAATGAAAAACTGAGTAAATTGACTGAATCCCAAAAAGTTGATTTTGAATATCTTAGTAATCATCAGGCCGTCATAATGACTCCACATATTGCGGGTTGGACTTTTGAATCTTATAAACGCATCAATCAGGTTTTGAAGGATAAAATAGCGAGATTTTTGGATATTGTTTAAGTAAAGAATGATTGAATTTATTTTCTTATTTCCAATTCCATTATATAGTCATCCATCAAAAAGCCATTTCCAATGTCAATAATAAGCTCTTTTGCCTTTTTAAAGCCTATTTTTTCATAAAAATTCAAAGAAGGATTTTTCTTGTTTACATTCAGAATCAATGATTTCTGATTGAAATCAGCGATTTCTTTTATCACCTTTTCAACTAAATTTTTTCCAAATCCTTTTCCCTGGCATTCCGGCAAAACATATAATTTATGGATTTTGGTGGATCCGGAATCCTCATAGTTTTTTTCAAACGCTACAAAACCCATATCTTTTCCATCTTCTTTCAGAATTATAAAAATATGGCCTGCCTGAAGCTGAATCTCCAATGGGTGGTTGTCATACATCATTTTGAGCATGTAGGCTATTTGCTCAGTGGTAATAACGTTTTTATAGGCTTCTGGCCAGGTTTGGTAGGCTATTTCCCGGATTCTACCCAGATTTGCCTTATCAATAATTTCAAATTCAATCATAAAAAAATACCCCGAAAAAATAAATTTCCGGGGCAAAGATAGGTTATTTTCGGGGTTTTTTAATTTCCTCTTGGGAACTCCAAAGCTGCCTGAGCTGCGGCCAATCTTGCGATAGGCACACGGAATGGTGAGCAACTTACGTAGTTCATACCTACTGTATGACAGAATTTCACACTTTCAGGATCACCACCATGCTCTCCACAAATACCCACTTTCAGGTTTGGCTTGGTTTTACGACCTCTTTCAGTACCAAATTTGATCAATTCACCGATACCTTCCTGGTCGATTGTTACGAATGGATCATCGTTCAATAGTTTCAGATCAAGATATTTAGGTAAGAATCCACCGATATCATCACGGCTGAAACCGAAGCCCATCTGAGTAAGGTCATTGGTACCAAAGCTAAAGAAATCAGCTTCTGTGGCCATTTTTTCTGCCAAAAGTGCTGCTCTTGGTATTTCAATCATTGTACCGTAAAGATAAGGAATCTCTTTCATTGACAAACGTGTACAAACTTCATCATAAACTTTCTCCACGATAGCTTTTTGATGGGTAAGCTCATTTACAGTACAAGTTACAGGGATCATGATTTCCGGCATCACTTTTTTACCTTCTTTGGTCAACTCTGCAGCTGATTCCAGAATGGCTTTGATCTGCATTTCGGTGATTTCTGGGTAACTAACACCCAAGCGAACACCACGGTGGCCCAGCATAGGGTTGTTTTCATGAAGAGCCAAAACTCTGCGGTTTAAAACACTTAGTCTGATACCAAGGTCTTTACCTAATTGTTGTAGTTTTTCTCTATCATGAGGAACGAATTCATGAAGTGGTGGGTCAAGCAAACGGAAGGTTACCGGATGCCCTTTCATCACATCAAGGGTAGCTTTTACGTCTTTTTTAACATAGATAAAGAGTTCGTCAAGAGCTTCTCTTCTTTCTTCCTCGGTGGTACTTACTATCATTTTACGAAGCAAGAACAACGGCTGCTCACTTCCTTCACCATAAAACATGTGCTCAGTACGGAAAAGACCGATACCTTCAGCACCAAACTTGAATGCCGCAGTGGCATCATTTGGAGTTTCGGCATTGGCTCTTACACCAATTACTTTATATTTATCAACCAACTCCATCAAGTCACGATATGATTCGTTTTTATCGACATCAATATCTACCAATGGCATACTTCCCTCATATACATTACCTTTGGTACCATTCAAACTGATCCAGTCACCTTCTTTGATGGTGGCACCGGTTTTTGTTTTGAAGAATTTAGAATGGCTGTGTATTTCTATGTCAGCACAACCGACGATACAACATTTACCCCATCCACGAGCAACCAATGCAGCGTGTGAAGTCATACCACCTTTTGTGGTTAGAATGGCCTGAGCTTTGTGCATACCATCCACGTCTTCAGGAGAAGTTTCTTCTCTTACAAGGATTACTTGTTCGCCTTTGGATGCCCATTCTACAGCATCTTCAGATGAAAACACCACTCTACCTTTTGCACCACCAGGACCAGCAGGTAAACCTTTGGCGATTACAGGTGTTACTTTCTCGATGTTAGGATCAAGCATTGGAAGTAATAATTCAACCAACTGATTAGGTCCAACACGCATGATGGCTGTTTTGCCGTCAATTTGACCAGATTTATACATTTCTGTGGCCATTCTTACAGCAGCTACGCCATTTCTCTTACCAATACGGCACTGTAGCATATATAATTTACCTCTTTCGATGGTAAACTCAATGTCCTGCATATCGTGGTAGTGACCTTCAAGACGGCTCTGAATCTCGAAAAGCTCGGCGTATTGTTCCGGCATTAGTTTTTCAAGAGAGTCATATTGCTCACTTTGGCTATTTTTTGAATATTCGTTTACAGGAGCCGGAGTACGGATACCTGCCACTACGTCTTCACCCTGAGCATTTACAAGGAATTCACCATAGAATTTATTTTCACCGTTACCAGGGTTACGGGTAAAGGCAACACCAGTACAAGAGTCGTTACCAAGGTTACCAAATACCATGGCCTGAACGTTTACTGCGGTACCCCATTCTTCAGGAATCCTTTCTATTTTACGATATTCGATTGCTCTTTTACCCATCCAGCTACTGAATACCGCACCAATTCCGCCCCAAAGCTGTTCTTCGGCGTTATCAGGGAATTCTACTCCCAAAACTTTCTTAACGGTTTTTTTATAGTCTGCCACCAAGGCTTTTAATTCGCCAACTGTAAGTTCAGTATCCGAAGTGTAACCTTGTGTTTCTTTGATGTGCTCCAGTTTTTCGTCCAATACTTTTCTAATACCTTTGCCACCTTTTACTTCAATACCACCGGCTTTTTCCATAACCACATCGGCGTACATCATGATCAGACGACGATAAGCGTCATAAGCAAAGCGTTCATCACCACTTTGGGCGATCAGTCCTTTGATAGTTTCTTCGGTAAGACCTACGTTTAATACTGTTTCCATCATACCCGGCATACTTTTGCGGGCTCCTGATCTTACAGATACCAAAAGAGGATTTTTGTCATCACCAAAAGTTTTGCCGGTGATTTGCTCCATTTGAGCGATAGCATCAGCTACCTGTGATTTCAGTGTTGTAGGATACTGTTTTCCGTTTGCATAAAAATACGTACATACCTCAGTGGTAACTGTAAAGCCCGGAGGCACCGGTAGTTTAAGATTAGGGTGTCCCGCCATCTCTGCAAGGTTGGCTCCTTTGCCCCCGAGCAGGTTCTTCATCGATTCGTTTCCATCGGCTTTTCCGCCACCGAAAGAATACACATACTTTATTGAATCTGACATAACTTTTATATTAGGTTTAAATCTCCTAAAAGAATTTGTTTAAACAATTAATTTCTCTGCAAGATTACGGCTGATAAAAAGAGATAGCCAAAACCTTCATCACAAGAAAAACTGATTTTGGTCAGGTAGGGGAATTCGGAAGGAATACACTAAATCATTTAAATGTGGCTTTTTAGTATCTATTAAATAGAATATTTCGCTTCTATTCTTTAGTGAAGTTAAATTTTTTCATAAAAAAAATAACTCAATACTCCACCTTATCATACTTATCTTTCCAAAGTTTGAATAGCTCTTCTGCTTCGGGGATATTGATTTGTGAAGTAGAGATTTTGCGGTTTTCAATGGGGAGGTTTATTTCCTGGTATATAAAATCGTCGTCAAAACCGATTTTGGCAGCATCTTTTTTGGTGGAAGCAAATACAAGTCTTTGAGGACGGGCCCAATAGATGGCACCCAGGCACATAGGGCAGGGTTCACAGGTGGAATAAATAGTGCAGTCGGTTAACTGAAAAGTATCCAATTTTTGGCAGGCATTTCTAATGGCGGTTACCTCAGCATGAGCTGTGGGGTCGTTGGCCGAGCTTACACAATTGCAACCTGTGGCTATAATTTGGTCATCTTTAACAATAATTGCACCAAAAGGCCCACCCTTATTTTCCTTTACGTTTTGGATGGCCAATTCAGCTGCAATTTTCAGGAAATACCTGTCTCTTTCCGGGCTCATTTTTTGAGTTTATCTTCAAATGCTAAGGGTAATAACTGGTTGGCACCCGAAAACTCAATAGTACTACCACCGGGCTTATGTAGCAAAACCCTGTAATCGGTATCTTGTTCACGTTCCATTTCTACCATCACCTGGCGGCACACACCACAGGGTGTCACGGGGTTATGGGAGTGACTATTGGTAGCCGTAATGGCCATGGTTAAAATTTTCTTTTCCGGGAAATTAGCATGTACAAAATTGAGGAGCGTTCTTTCGGCACATGTTCCTGCCGGAAATGAAATATTTTCCTGATTATTTCCAATGAAAATTTCACCACTATCCAGCAATACCGCTGCCCCCACCGGAAAATTGGAATACGGAGCATAGGCCGTTTTGCATGCTTCCAGAGCTCTGTTTATCAAATTTTGGTCAGATACTTCGAGTTCCGCCAAATTATCAAATTGTCTGTAGCCTATTTCTATTTTTTTATTTTGCATTAATTTTTTTGAAAATGATTAAACCACTTCCAGGGCGATTTTCATCATGTTGTTATAAGTTTGTTCTCTTTCCAGTTGGCTGGCAGTTTCGCCAGTAATAATATTGTCAGAAACAGTTAAAAGTGCCAGGGCTTTTGCCCCAAATCTTTTTGCAATGGTGAACAATATCTGAGATTCCATATCTATTCCCAATATTCCATGTCTCTGCCAAACTTCCCAGCGATTGGGCTCCTCGTCATAAAAAGTATTGGTGCTAAAAACCTGTCCGGGATTGATTGAAATATTATTTTGGTGAGCAAATTCCACAGCTTTACTTAATAAACCATAATCAGCGGTGGCGGCATAGTTCATGCCTTTGAAGGTATGAAAATTGGCATCGCTGTCTCCCGACGCACTCATGGCAGCTATCACATCACCCAAACCTAGGCCCGGTTGGATAGCCCCACATGTACCTACTCTGATGATGTTTTTTACACCGTAATGGTTGATGAGTTCATGAACATAAATACCACAACTGCCCATTCCCATACCTGAGCCCTGAATAGAGACTCTTTTACCTTTATAAGTTCCTGTAAAACCGTACATACCCCGGGTTTGGGAATAGCATACGGCATTTTCTAAAAAGTTTTCGGCCACAAATTTGGCTCTGAGTGGGTCGCCGGGTAATAATACCGATTCTGCTATTTCGCCTTTTTGGGCTCCAATATGTAAACTTGTCATAATTTCTAAAATAGTATCTTGTTTTATAAGGCTCACTCATAAATCAATGTCAGAGTGATATGTTTAAATTTTAGGCACCGTATGGTATCCAGATATTTTTGATTTGAGTGGCATTTCTTAAAAATATTTCTCCAAATCCATGTTTTGAATCTAACCAATTTCGATGTTTTCCGTAGTTGACCCATGTACGTTTCATACTTTCGGTAGCCAATGCTTCCACTTTTTCACTACCTTCTTTTGAGCCAAAATACCAAAGTCCGTCAATATTAAAATGTTTGGCCATTTCTGAAGCAAGTTCCTCTTTTCTGCCGGTAATAATATTTACCGCTCCGGCAGGTACATCTGAGGTTTCGAGAATTTGGTAAAAATCTGTTGCCGAAAAGGGATGTTTTTCAGATGGAACAATAACCACATTATTGCCCATGGCCAATGCAGGTAATAATAATGATATAAAGCCTAAAAGTGGGTTTTCATCGGGACAAACAATGCCTAGAATGCCCAATGCTTCGGGCATGGCCAGGGTAACGTTTTTTGAGGTGGTGCTATGCACCTGACCATCGTATTTGTCGGCATAGGCTGCATAGTTAAAAATCCTTTGGATCGAGACTTCTACTTCTTTTTCGGCGTCATTCAGAGTTTGCCCGGTCATAAGTGCAATCTTTTCGGCAAATTCTTTGGCTCTGGAAGATAGATTTTCGGCAATAAAATATAAAACCTGAGCTCGGGCATGACCTGTCATGCTTCCCCATGAAGTGCTTCCGGCAGCCGCTTCTACAGCATTCCGGATATCTTTTCTCGTTCCTTCGGGCATCTCACCAATGTAATCACCCCAGGGACTAGTGATGTTTATAGAGTATCCACTATCAGGTCTTACTTGTTTACCGCCAATGTAATGTTTGGCAGTTTTGTCAATTCCAGATGGGTTAAAGGCTGTTTTGGTTTTCGAAATTTTTACTTTGGGTGCATTTTCCAGGAAATCCTTTTCAACTTTCGGTTTAACATATTCAAAAAGCCCTTCTTTACCACCTTCTCTGCCAAAACCAGATTCTCTGTAACCACCGAAACCGGACGCAGCATCAAAAACATTGGATGAATTAATCCAGACAGTTCCGGCTTTGATTTGAGGTGCGATATCCAGAGCAAGATTAATGTTTTCCGTCCAGATACTTGCTGCTAATCCATAACGGGTATTGTTGGCCAGACTCACAGCTTCTTTATGGTGACGGAAAGTCATGGCTACCAAAACGGGCCCAAATATTTCCTCCTGAGCGATTATTGAAGCTGCAGGTACGTCAGTAAATAGGGTGGGAGGGTAGAATTGTCCTCCTTTTGGACATTCCCAGGTAGGTTGCCAAATTTGGTTTCCTTCTTCAATCCCCTTTTTTACATAGCCGTCTATGGTATTCCATTGTGTTTGGTCCACCACAGCTCCAATATCGATACATTTATCAAGAGAATTGCCCATTCTGAGCTTCTCCATGCGTTTTTTGATCTTTGAGTATAATTTTTCAGCTACACTTTCCTGTACCAAAAGTCGGGAACCGGCACAACAGACCTGACCCTGATTAAACCAGATAGCATCCACTATTCCTTCTACCACTGAGTCGAGATCTGCATCTTCAAAGACGATGAAAGGAGATTTTCCTCCTAATTCCAATGAAAGTTTCTTGCCTGAACCCGCAATAGATTTTCGGATAATTTTTCCAACTTCCGTTGAGCCCGTAAAAGCAATTTTATCCACGCCGGGATGATTTACGATTTCAGCACCCGTTTTTCCGTCACCGGTAACAATATTGATTACACCATTTGGCAATCCAACATTTTTACAGATATCGGCAAAAAGTAAGGCTGTCAGAGATGTAAATTCAGCGGGTTTTAAGACCACCGTATTTCCCATGGCCAGTGCAGGTGCAATTTTCCATGATAACATCAGCATTGGGAAATTCCACGGGATAATTTGTCCGATTACTCCCACTTCCTGATAATCAGGCAATTCGGTTTCCATTAATGAAGCCCAACCTGCATGATGATAAAAATGTCTTGCGACCAAAGGAATATCAATGTCACGGGTTTCTCTTACCGGTTTACCGTTATCAAGGGATTCCAAAATCGCAAAAAGCCTGGAGTGTTTTTGAATCTGACGGGCGATGGCATAAAGATATTTTGCTCTGCCATGACCACCTAAGGCTACCCAAGGTTTCAAAGCATTTTTGGCAGCTTTTACTGCATCATCCACATCTTTTGGGCTGCCCGTGGATATTTCTGCCAACTCTGAATTGTCAGATGGATTGAACGTTTTTATAAATACCTCTGAATCGGACTTTTGCCATTCGCCGTTGATAAATAGCGGAAACTTCTTTTCAAATTTATCCAAAAACTTGTAAGCTTCTGAAGCGTTTTCGGGTGCAGGTCCATAAGTCATATTTTCGAAAATTTCACTTATTTTCATATTATTTTAATTTACCTCACCCCCTGCCTCCTCTCCAAATAAGAGGGGAAATTTGAAGGTGGAATATTCTATTCTAAATTATTGCATTGGATGACGGAAACCCGCTGAGTAAGCACCAGTTACATGGTGTTCGAGCTGACGTTCAATATCACCCAAAAGACTGCTGGCTCCAATTCTGAACATATTTCCATTGAGCCATTCATCTCCTAATTCTTCTTTTATCAAAATCAACCAATCAGTGGCTTGTTTGGCTTTCTGAATCCCACCCGCAGGCTTAAAACCTACTTTTGTGCCGGTCATTTCGAAATAATCTCTGATGGCTCTGCACATTACAAGGCTCACAGCCAGGGTCGCATTTACACTTTCTTTACCTGTGCTGGTTTTGATAAAATCACTACCTGCCATCATAGCTACCATGCTGGCTTTATAAACTTTGGTATAAGTTGGAATTTCACCTGTCGCCAAAATGGATTTCATATGAGCATCACCACAGGCTTTTTTAAATTCCGAAATTTCGTGATATAATTCTTCCCATCTGTTTTCCAAAACCAAATCACGGCTGATTACGATGTCAATTTCCTTTGCTCCGGCAGCCACTGAGTGTTTTATTTCACTTATTTTATCTTCAAATGAATTATTTCCGGCAGGAAAACCGGTCGAAACGGCTACGATTGGCAAATTAGAACCTTGAAGTGCTTCTTTTGCAAATGGAATCAAATTGTGATAAACACAAACACCGCCGACAGTAATTCCGGAATTTTCCATTCCCAATGCTTCCAGTATGTCCTTTCTAATAGGATTTTTAGCTTTGGCACAAAGACGGGTTACATTTCCTTTGGTATCATCACCCGCAAGCGTTGTCAGGTCTATACAAGTTACAGCTTTGAGTAACCATGCCGCCTGCCAGTTTTTTTTGACGGTACGGCGTGCGGGAAGTGTGGCAGCTCTTCTTTCAACTGCACTTTTATTTATATTAATATTTTCAAAAACCGAAGCATCAAACGGTATTCCGTGATTTAAGTGATCGGTTTCTATGGCTTGTTTTGCAACTGTCATATTTTTATTTTCAAATTTTAGGTAAAAATTCGAATAACATTTTCTCTATTAACCTATTTATGCTTGCGTGAGAATCTTTGCTAAATTCTCCCGAAAATCTGTTTGCCACAATTACATTAACCGTGAGAGCTCTATGGCCCATTAACCTGGATAAGCCATAAATAGCCGAAGTTTCCATTTCAAAATTAGTGATTTTTAAATCATTATATCTGAAATCAGAAAGCCTTTCATTGAGATGTTTCTGACTTATTCCAAGTCTCAAAACACGGCCTTGAGGTCCAAAGAAACCTGTAGCAGTAGTAGTTACTCCGGCGAAAATTCCCAATCCTTTGGCAATAGCTACCATATTTTCATCGGCTTTCACCAGATAGGGTTTGGGTAATTCGGGTAACCAATCGGTGTGTTTCATAAATTCACCGACAAATCCTTCATCATTAAGTTCCTTGCCATTTTTATAATAATAAATCAAGCCATCCAGACCTAAACCATACTCTCCGACTACAAAACTATCTACCGGAATTTCTCTCTGCAAAGCTCCTGATGTACCCATTCTGATAAATGTAAGTTGCTTATGCTCAGGTTTAAAAGTTTTGTTTTTTAGGTCAATATTGGTTACTGCATCAAGTTCGCTCAGAACAATATCGATGTTATCTGTTCCCATTCCGGTTGAAACCACAGAAATTCTCCGGCCTTTAACCGTGCCGGTATGGGTCACGATTTCACGTTTTTGGGTTTTAAATTCAATGCTGTCAAAATATGAACTTACCACCGGCACTCTGTCTGGGTCACCCACCAGAAAAACCACATCGGCAAGGTTTTCGGCGTGAAGATTACAGTGATAAACACTGCTGTCGGGATTAAGCACTAGTTCTGAAGACGCTAATAAATCAGCCATAAGTTTAATTTAATATTTGAGGTAAATAGCTTACTCCATTGGTAGAAAAATCTATGCCAAAAGCATCGGCTATGGTGGCAGCTATATCTGCAAACGTACTCCTTGTACCAATATTTTCACCTTTTTTTATTTTTTCACCCACATTGAGTATCGGAATATACTCTCGTGTATGGTCAGTTCCGTGATGTGTCGGGTCATTTCCATGGTCTGCCGTTATGATCAATAAATCATCGGGTTTTAATGCTACCATGAGTTTTGGCAAAAATTCATCAAATGCTTCAATTGCTTTGGCATATCCTTCGACGTCTCTACGATGCCCAAAATGCATATCAAAATCAACCAGATTTGTAAAAATTAATCCTTTATCTATTTGTTGGAGTGCTTCAAGTGTTTGATGCATCCCTTCAGTATTGTTGGCCGTTTTTACATGAGAAGATATTCCTTTTTCTGCGAAAATATCCCAGATTTTACCTACCGAATGTACCGAAATGTCGTTTGCGGTCAAAGCATCCAGAATGGTATGAGGAGGCAAAGTAGCATAATCTTTTCTTCTGGAGGTTCTTTTGAAATTGCCCGGAGTGCCTTCAAATGGTCTGGCAATTACCCGCCCTACTTCCAGATCATCTATCAGCATTTCCCGGGCTATTTTACATATTTCATATTGCTTTTCGATGGGAATTATCCCTTCATGCATAGCAATCTGAAAAACACTGTCAGCCGAAGTGTAAACTATCGGGAAGCCGGTTTTTATATGCTCTTCCCCTAGACTATCAATGATTTCTGTGCCTGAGGCTGAAATATTTCCTATGGTTTTTGTGCCTATTTTTTCTTCAAATTTTTTGATAAATTCATCAGGAAAACCAGTTTCAGTAAAAGTTGGAAAAGGTTTTTCCAGGGTTACGCCTGCAATTTCCCAATGACCTGTGGTAGTGTCTTTACCGGCTGAAACCTCAGCAGCTTTTCCAAATGCACTTAATGGTTTGTTGGTTTTTGGGATAATGTTTTCAGGAACAATATTTCCAAGTCCTAAAGCAACAAGATTAGGTGTTTTGATTTGTGGATATTTTTCAAAAATATGCCCTAAAGTATTTGCTCCCAGGTCGTTGTAAAGATTGGCATCGGGTAATTCTCCAATGCCCACACTGTCAAGCACGATTAAAATAACTCTGTTCATTTAGTATAGTTTGTCGAAAAAGGGCAGCTAAGTTAGATATTTTTTTGTTTTTCATTATAAAAAAAGCAAAAAATGAAATCATTATAGCATTCAAATCAAGGGATATCAAGGTATTTGTGTGTTTGGAGACTCATGCTCCATTTGGGATTTGATTTTATATAATCAATTATCAAGGGTGTCATTTTCTCTCTTTTGTCCCACTCCGGTTGCAGAAAAAGTTTACAATCGGGGTTTACCAAAGCGGCATATTTTTCTGCAAAATCAAAATCTGATTTATTGAAAATGATGATTTTGAGTTCATTGGCTTTTCCATAAATTTCAGGAAGCGGCTCTTTGAATTTTTTTGGAGAAAAGCAAACCCAATCCCAACTCCCGGTAAAAGGATGAGCACCTGAGGTCTCGATATTGGTTCTGAAACCAGCCGTTTTCAACGCTACTGTGAGTTCATTCAAATCGTACATCAAGGGCTCACCTCCTGTGATTACGGCGATACTTTTGGGGAACTCTGAAGCTTGATTCACAATATCTTCAACGGAATATTGTGGATGTAAATCGGCATCCCATGATTCTTTTACATCACACCAAACACATCCCACATCGCATCCACCTAATCTTATGAAGTAGGCGGCATGACCGGAGTAGTGCCCCTCGCCCTGGAGCGTATAAAAAGCTTCCATCACCGGAAGCGTATTGTTTTCGATTTTTTCCATATTTTGATGCAAAATTATGTGTTTTTTCGTTTTTAATTTTAGAATTGAAATATTCCTTTATGATTTGAAGGTTTTGTAATCATTTTTCCATTTAATAATCAAAAAAATTAATTTGTTTTTGTCAAAAATATATTTCTTTTGTGAAGGAAATAATTTTGTTTTAAATATTTAAAAATCAAGCGGCTATTAAAATGACAGCATCTACAATTAATAAATATAAGACTTATCTGTATGATGATAATGGGAAGCCTGTTGCACTTCAATTGGATTTGAAAAATAAGAAATTTAAAGATTATATTGAAGAGATGATTGAAGATTATGAAGATACTTTAGTTGCTATGGAAAGGGAAAATGGCGAAACTATTGATGCTTCTGATGTAGAGAGAAGAGTTCTGGCACTTCAAAAATAATTTGGAATATATACTAAAATATCATAAAGCTGCTGATAAAGAATTATCTAAATTACCACCCACCTTACAGCTTGAAATAATTAAGCTAATAAGAGAGCTTGCTCATAATCCAAAACCCAAAGGATATAAGAAACTTAAAGGGTATAAAAGTCTGAGGACTCCAGGAAAAGAATGTTTTCGAATTAGATTAAAGAATTACAGAATAATTTACACTTTGGAAGAAGCCATAATCACCATTGAAATAATTAAAATTGCCCACAGAAGAGAGGTTTATAATCAATAATATTCCATGAGTTAATTTTTTAGATAACACACCAAAACAAACTCTCAAATTTTCTGTTTTAAACCTTAGCCTTGTTTATTTTTGCACAAAAAATTCAATTTGATGTCATATTGTGATTCTTTCAGTCATTACGCCCGTAGAAAAACCAATCAGGTAAAAATCGGTGACCTGTGGATGGGTTCTGATTTCCCAATCAGAGTTCAGTCAATGACCACCATCGATACTATGGATACTCAGGGTTCCATAGCACAGAGTATCAGGATGATAGAGAGTGGTTGCGAATTGGTAAGAATCACTGCTCCAAGTGTAAAAGAAGCACAAAACCTGGAAAATATCAAAAATGGACTGCGGGAAGCAGGTTTTAATACGCCTTTGGTTGCAGATATACATTTTACTCCAAATGCCGCAGAACTCGCGGCCAGAATAGTGGAGAAAGTGAGGGTGAACCCAGGAAACTATGCCGACAAGAAAAGATTTGAAGTAATTGAATATACAGATGCCTCGTATCAGGATGAACTGAATCGCATCCGTGACCGTTTTTTGCCCCTGGTAAAAATCTGTAAAGAATACGGCACCGCCATGAGAATTGGCACCAATCACGGCTCACTTTCTGACCGTATTTTGAGCAGATACGGCGATACTCCCAAAGGTATGGTCGAATCTGCACTTGAATTCCTGAAAATTTGCGAAGACGAGAATTATTTCAATATCGTGATTTCTATGAAATCCTCGAACCCGCAAGTGATGGTACAGGCTTACCGGCTTCTTTGTCAGCGACTTGAGGAAGAAAAAATGAAGCCTTACCCGCTGCATTTAGGAGTAACAGAAGCTGGTGAAGGGGAAGATGGCCGGATAAAATCTTCAATGGGTATTGGTACTTTGTTGGAAGACGGACTGGGCGATACTGTAAGAGTCAGCCTTACCGAAGATCCTGAATTTGAAGCACCTGTTGCCAGAAAATTAATCGACAGGTATTCTCCTAATCCCGGAAATTTTGATTTGGAGGAAATTTCTGAATTAAAATATGATTCATTTTCGTACAAAAGAAGAAAGACGAGCGAAACGGGAATCATGGGAGGTCATTTGGTGCCAAGGGTTATTGCGGATTTTTCTGATAATCAAAATATTAAAATCGAGGATTTGAAGGCTATCGGTCATTTTTATCTGCCACTGCCCGACAAATGGGCTATGAATGACCTCGGTGCTGATTTTATTTATTCCGGTAAAAATCAGATTGATTTCATGCTTCCTAATGGGTTGAAAGAAATTCTGGATTTTGAAGCCTGGGAAAATCACCCAGATCAAAAGAATAAAATACCTTTATTTGATATTCACAATTATAAAAATGCTTCGGCTAATAATTTAGTTCAGTTTTTTGTAAAAATAAAAACCGGAGAAATTGATAGTGATTTACTTTCATTTTTAGAGAATTCAAATCAGGCAATCCTGATTCTTGAATCAGAAAGACCAAATGCATATCCTGATTTCCGTGTTGTTTACAATAAAATATATGATTTAAAAACACCTGTCATTCTTTCAAAAAAATATACAAATTTTTCGGATGAAGATTTGCAGTTGTTTGCCGCTACAGATTTAGGTGGATGTTTTATTGATGGATTTGGAGATGGAATAATGATTAGTGCAGAAAACAAAACCGTTGCCAACAGTCTGGCCTTCGGTATTTTGCAGGCAGCCCGTACACGTATGTCGAAAACTGAGTACATAAGCTGTCCGTCTTGTGGCCGTACCCTTTTTGATTTACAGGAAACTACCGCAATGATCAGGAAACGCACCGATCACTTGAAAGGAATTAAAATCGGAATCATGGGATGTATCGTAAATGGTCCAGGCGAGATGGCTGATGCTGATTATGGGTATGTGGGAATCGGGAAAGATAAGATTTCACTCTATCGGGGGCAGGAAGTGGTAAAAAGATCGGTAAATTCGCAAAATGCTGTTGAGGAACTGATTGAATTGATAAAAGAAGATGGCAAGTGGATTGAGCCATCAGCAGAAAATGAACTTTTAAAAACTTTATAATTATGGCTAGCTGGAAAGAAATGGTGAAAGTAGCACCTGTTTTTAATTATTTCTCACGTGTTTTTAAGAAAGATTCTTCCGGAAAATACCCATCGAGCGATAACCTGAGGATAATGCATGGAATCAATAAGATTTCGATTGTAATGTTTTTGATAGCTGTATTAGTAATGCTTTACAGAGCCTTTTTACGATGAATATCGAAGAACTGCGAGATTTTTGCCTTTCATTCAAAGGTGTAACCGAAGAATTGCCTTTCGGACCTGACACGCTTGTTTTTAAAGTGATGGGTAAAATGTTCGCATTGCTGCCTTTAGACCGTGAAGAATTGGTCATAAGTCTAAAAAATACACCAGACAGAAATGTGGAACTCCGCCAGGAATATCCTTTTATACAGGGGGCATTTCACATGAACAAAACCCACTGGAACATGGTTTTTATTGATTTTTCAGTTAAAAGCAGTCTGGTCAAAGAATTGGTTACGGATTCCTATAATTTGATCGTAGACAGTTTACCCAAAAAAGTTAAAGCAGAATTTCAGAATATCTAAAACTCAAAAGTGGAGAAGGAATATCTTTTTGTTTACGGAACACTTCTAAGTTCTTATGCAAAAAATCCATTCAAAAAGCAGTTCTCTGAAAATTCAAAACTATTAGGTAATGCAAAATTTTCTGCCAAACTTTATGATTTGGGTGAATATCCCGGAATTATCGAAAATCAAAAAGGAGAACATTATGTGGTTTACGGAGAAGTCTATGAGTTGTTGAATTCAAATTTTCTTTTTGATCTGGATGAATATGAAAATTATTTTCCTGAAAATCTTTTCCAATCAGAATATATCAGACAAAAAGTTAGGGTTTCTTTAAACAACGATGATTCGGTGCTGGAAAGTTGGACTTACTGGTATAAAGAATTACCATTAAAAGCTGTTTTCATAGAAAGTGGCGATTATTTGAGCTTTCTTGTTGACTAAATATTTCATTATTATTTTTTGAAATACTAACTTTGCACCCTCATTTATATGAACCTTAAAACAAACTATATTTCATTATGAATTTATCCAGAAAATTAATCTTGCTTTTCTCTGCGGGAGTTGTTTTTACTTCATGCGTTTCCAAGAAAAAATTTGTAAGTCTGCAGTCTGAACTGACAGCTACAAAAGCCGACCTTGAAAGACGAGGTGAAATGGTCAATGACTTCAAAAACAAACTGGTAAGCTGCGAGCAGGAAAAAGAAAAAATGGCTGCGACTTCGAAAGCGTCACAAGATGCCAAAGAAAGCCAAATGAATGATTTGAGAGCTCAAATCGCTGATTTGCAGAAAGTTAGAGATACTCAGATGCAACAAGTGGGTGGTTTGACAGTTTTGAATCAGTCAGCCAACGAAAACATCAACCGTACTTTGGCACAGTTGGAGAAAAAAGACAAGTATATCGGTCTTTTGCAAGCTGCTAAATCTAAAGCTGATTCAATGAATCTTGCCTTGGCGGTTAACCTGAAATCAGTGCTTAATGATGGACTTGATGATACAGATGTGGAAGTTAAAGTTGACAAAACAGTGGTTATGGTCAATCTTTCTGACAAAATGTTGTTTACCAGTGGAAGCTACAAAATTTCTCCAAAAGCCTTTGGTGTGTTGGAAAAAGTGGCCAAGTTGATTCAGTCTCGTCCTGACCTTGAAATGATGGTTGAAGGTTATACTGACAACGTGGCAATTAACACGGAATGTTTAGATGACAACTGGGATTTGAGTGTTAAACGTGCAACAGCTGTGGTAAGAACGCTTCAAAAGAAATTTGGAGTGGATCCTAATAAACTTGTAGCTGCCGGTCGCGGAGAATATAATGCCCTAACTTCAAACGATACCGCTGAAGGTCGCTCGATTAACCGTCGTACAAGAATCATTTTGATGCCTAAACTGGATCAGTTTTATGATCTGTTGAATCCCGATAATGCGAAATAATATTTAGATAATACATAAAAAAAGCCCGGCGAAACCGGGCTTTTTTTATGCGGTTAATACTCCATCTACAATTTTCAACTTTAATTTTTCCAGCTCCTCAAAACTACCTTTTGCTGCAAGATCGGCTTGCATAGGCCAAGTTGAAGGGTTTTGGAGGGCATATCGTGGCCCTTCATTTTTAAGAATATCCCCCAGTTTTTCCACCGAGGTCGAAGCCAAAGATTTAAAGTCAGTAATCCCCGATTTTTTCAACACTTCCACGATCTTAGGGCCAATACCTTCAATTATTCTCAGATTATCAGATTGAGAAGTTTTTGAAGGTTCCTCTGATGACGAAATCTCTTCATTTTTTTCTTCTGATTTTTTATTTTTTGGTTTTTTATCTGAAGATTTCTGCTTTTTAAGGGTCTTTTTTACATCATCCAGGTCGCCGCTACTGTAAAATTCTTCAATTACCTTTCCATCTTTCCATTTTCTGGTAATCAACTCATGCCAGCGTTGAGTAACTCCTTCCTCATTGGAAAATACAAACGAGAATTTGGAAATGCTGGTATCACCCATTGTAAAATTTCCATGTAGCTTGATATCATTAATTACAGGAAATACAGAAAAAAAATCATCCAGCATTTTTCTTTTCTCTGACTTGGTATGTGTTTTACCGCCAGCCTCATCATGGGTCAGAACATCTTCACTAAAATAAGTTTCAAAAGCCTCAACTATTTGGCCTTTTTCAATCATTTTGTCTAGTTTTTCCAATAATTTATTTTCCATAATATTGAGTGTTTTAGCAAAAATAGCAGGTATTTTCCCAAATAGCTTTGACTGTTGGTGACATTCAAACTATTTTTGCGTATTAAACTTAAAGAAAATTTACGGAACTTATTTTGGAAAAACAATTGTTTAGCATTTATAATTTTAAATTTATTTAACGACAATAATGGCAAATACAATAGAAGTAACTGATGCTAGTTTTGATGAGCTAATAAAATCTGAAAAACCCGTTTTAATTGATTTTTGGGCTGAATGGTGCGGACCATGTAAGATGATAGGGCCAGCTGTAGAAGAATTGGCCGGTGAATATAAAGACAAAGCTATAGTTGGTAAAATGGATGTAGATATGCATGGGGTAGCTCCTTCAAAATTGGGTATCCGTTCGATTCCTACACTTATGATTTTCAAAAATGGGGAAATGGTAGATAAGATCGTGGGTGCTGTGCCTAAGCATGTACTTTCACAGAAACTCGAAGCGGCTCTATAATTTATTTTATATATGAAAGCCTTTCAGAAACTAATCTGAAAGGCTTTTTTGTATTATAAGGCTTTGATTTTGTTTTCGAGCCAGGTTATTTCTTCCCAACTTATATTCAATGGCGGGGATATTCTCATCGCATTATCACAATATAAAAACCAGTCAGTAATTATTCCTAAATCAATCAGTCTGTCAATATTTTTTTTCAAAATATCAAAATTCTCCATTTGAGCGGCAAGCATCATTCCTTTTCCCCTTACTTCTGATACATCAGGAATTTTGCTGAAGATTTCTCTGATTTTCAGGGCTTTTTTCTCCATTTCAAAAAAATCAATCTCATCAAGAATAACTTTTAAAGTAGCCAGCGATGCTGCACAACTAACAGGATGTCCGCCAAAAGTGGTAATATGACCTAATATTGGATTGTTTTTAAGCACTTTCATTATTTCATGGGGTGCCATAAATGCACCAATCGGCATTCCTCCGCCCATTCCCTTAGCCGATAGCAATATGTCAGGAGCGATACCATAATGTTCACAGGCCCAAAATTTGCCGGTCCTACCAAAACCCGTTTGAATTTCATCAAATATGAGGAGGGTGCCGGTAGATTTACATCTCTCAGCGAGCGATTTTATGAATTCTATGGAAGTTTCTCTAATTCCAGACTCCGCACCTATTAATTCAATTATTACAGCCGCAGTGTTTTTATTGATTTTTTCTATCTCGGTCAGGTTATTTCTTTCGATTTTTCTAATTCCGGGTAAAAGGGGTCTGAATGAACGCTTAAAATGTTCCTCTCCGAGCGATAAAGCCCCATGGGTAGAGCCGTGGTAAGAATTATGACAGGAGATAATCTCTGTTTTTCCCGTAAATCTTTTTGCCAGTTTTAATGCACCTTCGACGGCTTCTGTTCCCGAATTTGTAAAATATACATTGTCAATTTTGTGACCATCCTTGGTAGAAAGATTTGATAAAGTTTCGGTGAGGGCATGAGCCAGCTGTACCTGAGGAGACTGAATATATTCCCCAAACACCATTTGGTGCAAATATTTATCAGTCTGTTCTTTGATTGCAGCCACCACTTTAGGATGCCGGTGGCCTACATTACTTACCGAAATTCCTGAAATGAGGTCGAGATATGGTTTTTGTTTATTGTCAAATAAAAAGGAGCCTTCAGCATAAACCAACTCCAGAGCCAAAGGAAAATCAGATGTCTGAGCCAGGTTATTCAGGAAAAAAGTTCTGTTGTCCATTGATTATTAGTTTGTTTCAAAAAAAGCAGCACTTCCTCCAACCCAATCAAAATTTTTGTTAAAATCGACTCCAATCATTTTTCCTCTGCTTAGACGGGCAAGGTTTGTAACCAGTTTTGGGTTTTTAGCTCCGTCAGGCCAGATGTACAACATCCTTATTTCACATTTTATCTTTTCTTGATTAACATCCTCAATACAAGGTTCGTAGGATATTTTTCTTTGCAATAGATAATTTTCGGGATCTTGTATTTCCTTTAAATCATCAACCGAAACATCAATTTTTACGCCTGCACCAGCGAAAGAAAACAAGGGTTTTAAAACATAGTTTTCCAGGTCTATTGGAAATTGCTCAAAATCAGATAAATATTTGCTTTCAGGAATATATTTTGAGCGAAATAACGGCATGCTAAATTTTGATACTCTGTAAAACCAGTTTGGATGAGAAATCCAGGTCGCAGAATGATCATTTAATAAATCCAGTTGAGGTAATAGTTCCGGATAGTTTCTTTCAATATCATCAAAAATTAAACGATTGTATATTCTTTCAATCGCTATTTTGTTTCCATCTTTTTCATAATACAGGTCTTTCCCCGATTTTCTTATTTTAGAAATACAAACTGCCTCTATCCCCCAATACCTTTTGGTTAATTCAAAATCCAGTCTGGTCTTTTGTTTTTCAGGATAAACTTCCAAAAGTATTACGTTTTTAGGATGCGAGCCATTCAATAAGAATTGTTGCATTTCTTGCTGGTAGGTCATCGTATTGAGTCTGTTAAAAAACTCGGAATAGCCTTTCTCTACATTAAAATGCTTCTTGTATTTCGAGGCCAAATAGCTTTGATAAGCAAATAGCGATGGAAAACCCTGCAATTCAATTAATTGCGGTTCAAAAACGCCATCTTCGTTTTTTGTAATCGCAAAATCTATAGCCAGGCAATTAGGGTGATCGTTTTCATTGTCGATAAGTCTTCCGGCAGGAATTGCTCTGTCTGTATTTGCTATAAAATCAGGCTTTTTGATCGCATCAATAATGTCACTGCAGGTATTTAGGATTTTGATTTTCAGTTCTTTATCGATGAAAACAGGTGATTCGGCAATTCTAAAATCCAGTACTCCGGGGAACTCTTTGTTGATTTCAGCTAAGAGATTTTGGTATTTTTCTTCTGAAAAAGAATCATTGAAATATTTTCTTGGCTCGGCTTTCACTTATCTATTTAGTTCAGGTTCAAAAATTTCAGAATATGCAGTCTCTAAAAATTTAGGAATGATGACGGATTCTGTAAGCTTAATTTTGTCAGGATCTTCGAGATGAGTAATCATTTCAAAATATTTTTTCTCGCCATACGACTCAATAACTGCCTGTTTTTTTTCTTCTGTTTGAAAATAACGGTGCATACCCTCTGCATCTGCTTCAGGATGAAATTGCGTACCAATGATTTCCGGAGTAAATCTGATTGCCATAATGGCTCTTTCGAGTGGTATATGAGGCCTTTCTTTTTCCAGACATAAAATTTGGGCTCCCAATTTTTCGAAATTTTCCATTTTGGGCTGCAATGCCTGATAATCTCTTGAATCTACCGCATGGAAAGGATTATCAAGACCTTGAAAAATATTTTCTGATTCGCCTTCCGAGGTTTTGTGAACTGGCATCACACCAAATGATGTCGATTTTCTTTTGTTAATAATGCCTAAATCAAAATGCTGAAACAGCAATTGGAAGGAATGACATATTGCCAACAAATGCCTTCGGTTTTCCGGATTTTTTTGATTATGAATCAGAAGATTATCAATAAAAGCAAAATATTTTTGTTCCCATTCAGTACCTTCTAACAGCGGGCTGCCAGGGCCTCCTGTAGATATATAAACTTCAAAATCAGCAGGTTGTGGAAGTTTGTGATTTGCCCTTACATCAAATATCTGATAGGTAAATGGTAAATTGTTGTTTTGTTGAAATTCCGAAATCAATGCTTTGATACACCGCATGCCTTCATTGGGGGCACCGTTATATAAATCCAATATGCCTACTTTAAACACTTTCATTTTTGTTGATGAGTTGCAAATTTCGGAAAAATAATCTTAAAGACCGAATCGGGTTTCGGTAACCATGTAGTCAACAACTGCTTTCAGGTCATGGGTTTCTTCGAAAACCTTCAGCTGCCTGTCTGCTCCGGTGCCGTTTTTAAGGATTTCATAGACGTAATTTACCTCGTGGGTTGAGCCAAGCTCCTCAGCGGTATCTTTGATAAAATCCAGGAGTTCGTCCACCAATTCACGGTAGCTTACTTCTTTTTCTTTTCCAAAATCGATGAGTTTGGCGTGAATGCCGTACCTTGCTGCCCGCCATTTGTTTTCATTGATCAGGTGTTTTCTATAGGTCCTGAAACTTAGATTTTGCTCTCTTAATTTCCATAATTTAGCAACCAATGCTTGCATAATGGCTGTAAGACAAATCGTTTCATCAACTCTTAATGGTACATCACAGATCCTGAATTCGATAGTCGGGAAAAAAGGATGAAGGCGTAAATCCCACCAGATTTTCTTTCCGTTGTCGATACAGCCGGTTTTGATCAATAAATCGAGATAGCTGTCGTATTCTGTGGCACTATTGAAATGCTCAGGAATCCCGGTTCTGGGAAATTTATCGAAAACTTTTGCTCTGTAGCTATGAAATCCGGTATTTCGGCCGCACCAAAAGGGAGAGTTAACCGAAAGTGCAAAAATATGTGGCAAAAAATAGCGGGCTTCGTTCATGATTTCAATCGCGGCATTGCGGTCATCGATACCTACGTGTACATGAAGTCCGAAAATCAGATTCCCTCTGGCAACATCCCTCATTTCGTCAATAAGCTTGTTGTAGCGGTCATCCTCGGTGATAAGCTGGGTTTGCCAATCTGAAAAAGGATGTGTGCCTCCGGCGGCTACATGCAGGTTTTGTTTTTCAGCCAAATCAAGCAGCATTTTTCTCAAATAGGTAACTTCCTCTCTGGCCTGCACAATATTTTCGCAAATATTGGTCCCTACTTCTACAACTGCCTGATGCATTTCCTGCTTGATGCGTTCCTGTAAAGTCACTTTGCCTCCTTCGACAATTTTTGACATATGCGATTTTAGCTCCCGGGTTACAGGGTCTATAGTCTGAAATTCTTCTTCGATTCCAAGGGTGAAAAGGGCCATATTTAAGCTTTTTTAGGGGCTTTGGTTTTGGGTTTAGCGGTTGGCGTAGTTGCATTTCGTACAAAAGTACCCCAGGTTAAATTATTCCCATCAGGATTTTGCCCTTCAGCTTTTTCTATCGCCATCAGTGCAGCATGCTCAACCACCCATTCAAAGTTTTCGTGGCCTACCGAATTCACATCAGCGTCAGGTGCAGGATTGCAAAAATCTATAGCGTAGGGAATTCCGTCTCTCACCGCAAATTCTACGGTATTAAAATCATAGCCAAGTGCCTGATTGAGTTTTAAAACATAATCAGTAATGGTAGCCATCAACTTTTTATGGGCTTCACCCTGGGTTTTGGGTTGGGTAGCGTATCTCAGATGATGCGGGTTTCTGGGCTCGTAGGGCATGATATGTACATATTTTCCGCCCAAACAGTAGCAACGATAATAATCTGTAAACGTAATTTCTTCCTGTAACATCATTACCAGCTGCCCTGTTTCACTGTGTTTTGCCCAGAGATCGTCAGGGTTTTCTACTCTGTAAACACTTTTCCATCCACCACCTGAATGCGGCTTCATGTAGGCCGGAAATCCGATTCTGCTAAACATATATTGCCAGTCAAGGGGCATTCCCAGATTTCTGAATGACTGATCTGAAGTGTCATCGGGACGCTCTTTTGAAGGTAAGAGTACAGTTTTTGGAACAGGTATTCCCATATTTACTGCAAGGCAATTGTTGAAAAATTTCTCATCAGCACTCCACCAAAAGGGATTATTTACCACTGCGGTACCACACATGGCGGCGTTTTTCAGGTAGGCTCTGTAAAAAGGAACATCTTGCGAAATGCGGTCAATAATAACTGAATAATCCGTTCCAATTCCTTGTTCCACTTTATCAATCAAAACCGGTTCAGCGATAATATTTTTTTTACCAGTTTTTTGGTTAACCCTGTCAATGAATGCCCAGGGGAAGGTGTTTTCCATACCAAATAATATTCCTATCTTTTTCATGTATTTGCTTAGTAATTAGATTTTTAATTGATAATTGTATTTATATATTCCGGAAACATCATAATCCATAGGGGCCAGTCATGTGTAGCCCATTTTTTTTCATCGTACCAATGATTTATACCACGTTTAGCCATTATTTGAGATAATCTTAGAGATTCATTTCTGCAGATATCCCAATCTGATGTGCCAATAATAATTTTGATATGATTAAATATCCAGCTTTCAGAATTGGAGACAAATTCCACCGGGTTGTTGAAATAAACATTATTATCATGATAACCTTCCATAAAAGTCGCGATATCATAAGAGCCGCTCATCCCAATAGCAAAATGAAACAAATCCGGTTTTTTTAATGCCAGATTCACTGCATGAAATGCTCCAAAACTACACCCGGCCGCTCCGATTCTGTGGGTATTATTCTCTTTTTGGATTTCCGGAATCAATTCATGAATTAGAAACCGTGTGTAAAGTTCGTAATTATAAATGCGATCATGCGGTGATAGGTATTTACCATAAAAGGTCTCAGAATCTATTGAACCGATGTTATAAGTTTTAATTTTTCCAGCTTCAATATATTCCTGAACACTACTAAGAAGACCCATGTCCCGGTTTTGATAGGCATTTCCAAGAGAAGTGGGGAACATCAAAATTGGCACTCCCCAATGACCGGCAACATATAGGTCGAGGTTTCGTCCCAAAATATGAGAATAAAATTGTAGGTTTCTTTCCTGCATTTGTGCTTAAATTTGCCAATTATTTAATCCGAACCTAATTCTAATAATTTTATTTTAAACAAAAAACCTTTTAAGGCAATTTTGTTAATTTTTTTGTAGAAAAATGACTCCAAAAACTTCATTGCAAATATTAAAAAACAATAAAATCAATTCTGTTTTCCTAAAAAGAGACGTGATTTACGATTTGATTTTGCCTTCAAAACTGGTACCGAATCAAAAATATCCGGTATTATATATGAACGATGGCCAGGATTTTGACCAGTTAGGTATTGCCGATATTTTGAATAATTTTTTCAATAAAACAAAGAAAGAATTGATTTATGTAGGTATTCACACCACCGAACTACGACTCAGAGAATATGGAACTTCCTATATTCCTGATTACAAAGGAAGAGGAGACCTGGCAACAAATTATATGCAATTTATGATCTCCGAAATGGTGCCTTATATTTTAAAAAGATTCCCGGCCTACGAGTTGCCCTCTCAAAATACCCTATGTGGTTTTTCATTGGGTGGTTTGTCAGCTATGGACATTTGTTGGGAAAACCCTCATGTGTTTTCAAAAGTGGGTGTATTTAGTGGCTCATTTTGGTGGCGTGATAAAAGTTATGAAGAAGGGTATTCTGATGATTTGGATCGTATTATGCATAATAAAATCAAAAAATCGAGCCATAAAAACGGTTTGAAGTTTTGGTTTGAATGTGGTACCAATGACGAAAAAGCCGACAGAAATAACAATGGTATTATTGATGCTATTGAAGACACCCTCGACCTTATCAAAGAGCTAAAAACCAAAGGCTATACCGAAAACGATATCGTTTATCTTGAAGTAGATGGGGGAGAACACAATTTTAACACCTGGAAAAAAGTATTTCCTGAGTTTTTGTCCTGGTCGCAAAGTTTTTAGATACCGTTTAAAAATTGTATAACATCCACATTGTCAGCGTAATCATTAAGTCTTGGGCATTGGGCATTACCCGGTGCTATAGTTGGAAATGGTAAGTTTAAATCACTTACGATGGCTTGAATATCATTGCTTTGGGTTTTGATTTTTGCTATTGCATTTTCAATATCATCATAATATTCATAAAACAGAACCGAAATAGGTGAGCCAATGGCTTCATCTTCTTTCAATAAAAGAAAACCATTATCAAGATGCAGCGTGCCGTTAACCAAATAAATTGATTTCATGTAATCGTAGTTATTATTGTATTTGGAGTGGTACGTAATGCCATTCCAATATTCGATGGATTCAAAAAACAATTTAAAATCATAATTCTTAGGAACGTACAATTTTGAAATATTTCGGCAGCCTAATCCAAAATAGCTAAAAATGTCTCCTGCGAGGTCTGAAAGCTGTTTTCTGGATTCATTTCCGGAAAGTACTGCCACCGAATTCCGGTTTTTTCTGATAATATTTGGTTTTTTTGAAAAATAATATTCAAAATACCGGGAGGTATTTCCACTTCCAGTTGCTATGATGGCTTCAACGTCGTTTAATTTATCCTGAATAATCCAATATTGACTAATGCTTTCGTCAATTTCTGACAAAGTATTTAAAAAGTAATTTAATAAAACCTCATCCTGACTGCTGGGCTTGACTACTGCGATATTTCCAGATAAAATCACATGAAATATATCCTGAAACCCTACTAAAGGCAGATTTCCGGCTGTTACGATTCCAATTTTTTTTGCAGATTCTTTTGTAAAATAGGCTTGGGGGTATTGATTGGTAAATTCAAAAATTTTCTTTTTATCAAGAAACTGTTCAGAAATACTTTTTACCGAAAGCTCAATATTATCAAGAGTAAACCAGGGATTTTTGGATTTTGCAAGGCTAAACAGCTCCAATAATTCATTATTTTTTAGTCTGTTTTTGAGAATTTCACCAAATTTTGAAAATAGTATTATTCTTTCTTCTAATTTCATTTTTTTTATAAATAATGCCACGAAACTGATTTTAGGTACAAAAATACTAAGGCTTTAAAACTTTGAATAATTATATTTGTTATTTAAATAAAAAACAGGTCAAATGGCGATTATAATAACAGATGAATGTATAAACTGCGGTGCTTGCGAACCAGAATGTCCTAATACTGCAATATATGAAGGAGGGATTGAATGGACATACGCCGGAGGAACCAAACTTACAGAGGTTGACTTTGGCGATGGTAATATTATTAAAGCCAACACTTCGATGAAACCCGTAAGCGATGAATTTTATTATATAGTAAGTGATAAATGTACTGAATGTACAGGTTTTCACGAAGAACCACAATGTGCTGCCGTTTGTCCGGTGGACTGTTGTGTGCCTGATCCTGACAATGTTGAAGATGAGGAGACTTTGATGGCTAAAAAAGCCTGGCTTCACGCAGAATAATCATTTAATAAATAATTTGGGGAAAGCAGCTCTGGATCAGGGCTGCTTTTTTTTGTATTTTTTTAATTAGGTATATATGTTCAGTTTAAATTATTAAGGCTTTTCTACTTAATAATTTTTTAAAATGCTATTTTGAAAATTATGTAAAATTGTTAAAATCAAAATTAAATTTTACAAAAAAATACAAACACAGAATTTTATAAAAATTTAAAATAAATCGTGCAAAATTAAAAATTAGGTAAAAAATATATTAATATTTCAAGAAAGTATATATTTTTTCGAAAAAACTTTCAAAAATTAAACTTCAAAATTTGATTTGGATAAAAAAATCATACAGGTTTGCTGAAAAATATAACATACCATTTTTTAATTTAAACCAAAGAAAATTATGAAGAGAGTATTTTTAACATTTTTAGGAGCAAGTTTGTCATTAGCAGCTCTTGCAACTGAAGATCCGACAAAACCCAATAAAACTGAGAAAAAAGTTGAAAAGAAAGAAGAGGTAAAAGCTGTGGCAGCGGAAGAGCCCAAAAGCCCATTGAGCTTTAGCGGTTACGTTGATACCTATTATTTTGCCAATTTCAATGGCGTTCAGTCAAATCTTGGTGCTTCAGGTTTTGAAAGAATCTTCGATCAAAAGGCTAATAATTTTCAGATTGGTTTAGCTCAAATGAAAACCACCTATACAACTGATAAAGTTACGGGGGTAATTGATTTGACATTTGGTAACCATGGCGATCTTGGAAACTACGGTAACACGATGAGTCCGCTTGGAGAAGGCATAGGAACGACCGGTCTTGCCATCAAGCAAGCTTACATTGCCTGGAAATTGGGTGCGAAGGCTACACTTACAGGTGGTCAGTACGGTACCAATGTGGGTTATGAGGTGATTGATGCTCCGGTTAACTTCAATTATTCCTTGTCAAATCTTTTCGGTAATGGCCCTTTTTACCATACAGGTATCAAGCTTGATATTGCTGCAACTGATAAATTTGGATTTATGGTAGGTGTGGTAAATGGATTGGACAGTAAGGATGATTTTAATAAAGCCAAAGGTATTCAGGGGCAAATTACCCTAAAACCAACCGATACCTGGTCAGTGTATCTTAACTATTTTGGGTCAAATGAAGGTGCTGAAGAAAAAGATATGTATAGCTGGTTTGATTTAACTACTTCTATGCAGGCCACTGAAAAACTTCTCGTTGGCTTAAATGCTGCTTATGGAAAAAATTCCATAGGTTCATGGGGTGGAGCAGCTCTTTATCTCAACGGTAAAGTTTCTGAAAAATTCTCTTTAGGAACCAGAATTGAATATTTCGATAACAGTAAAGGTGGTATCTACCTGGTCGATGAAAATGGTGGTGGTGTTTCTACTACTGGTATTACACTTACCGGAAGTTATAAAGTATCTGACAATTTGATGTTTAAGCCTGAGTATCGTTTTGATTCTTACAAAAATTCGGCTGGGACTTTCCAATTGTATGACAAAGATGGCAAATTGACTAAAAAATCTCAATCAACATTGGGTGCTGCATTGATTTTCTATTTCTGATTTTAAGTTTTTAATAATTGTACAACGTATAAACCTCTTTTTTTATGACCGCAAAAAGTGTAAAGCCCTCGTATGTGCCATTAGCAATTTTGGCTGTTGTGACTATCATGTCTTTAGTGTTCCCATCAATTCCATCAGCTATAACCACAGAAGGTATTAATAGTGGTGACACTGCCTGGATGTTGGTTGCATCGGCTTTGGTTTTGATTATGACTCCCGGCCTTGCTTATTTCTATGGTGGAATGGTTAATGCCAAAAACGTAATCTCGACCATGTTGCAGAGTTTTATCGCAATGGGAGTAATTTCAATTATCTGGGTTGTAGTAGGTTATAGCCTTGCCTTTGGTGAAAGTATCGGTGGATTTGTTGGAAATCCAATGTCACACTTTATGTTTAAAGGAGTCTTGGATGCCAAACCTTGGGGTACTATTCCTGCTATTGTGTTTGCATTTTTTCAATTAAAATTTGCTGTAATTACTCCTGCACTTGTTACCGGATCATTGGCTGAGCGTATCAATTTCAAGTCTTACGTGGTATTTATGGTACTGTTTAGCCTTTTAATTTATGCTCCATTGGCTCATATGACTTGGGCACCTGGTGGTTTTCTGTTTGAAATGGGAGTGCTTGACTTTGCTGGTGGTACTGTTGTGCATATGTCGGCTGGTTGGGCTGCTTTGGCGGGTGCCATTTATCTGAAAAGACGTCGTTCGCACATTGATAATAGTTTCCTTCCACCTGCAAATATTCCTTATGTATTGCTTGGAACAGGTCTTTTATGGTTTGGATGGTTTGGATTTAATGCAGGCTCAGCTTTAAGTGCAGGTCCTTTGGCAGCACTTGCTTTTGCCACAACCAATACTTCAGCAGCAGCAGCAGGTATTGCCTGGGTTCTTTTTGATGCTGCCCGAGGTAAAAAAGTATCAGCCCTTGGGTTTAGTATTGGTGTAGTTGTGGGCTTGGTTGCTATCACTCCTGCTGCAGGATTTGTTACTATACCTCATGCATTGGTAATTGGGGTTGTTGCTTCTATTATTTCCAATGTGTTGGCACATTACAAAACCAAAACAGCTCTTGATGATACCCTTGATGTATTTCCTTGTCACGGAGTGGGTGGAATGGTAGGTATGGTATTTACCGGTATTTTCGCTACTTCTGCTGTTAACAGTGTGGTTACAGATCAAGGTTTGTTTTTTGGTGAGACTACATTATTTATCAAGCACATGGTTGCCCTTGCATTAGTTTCAGCATTTGCGTTTATCATGTCGTTTATAGTATTAAAAATCACTGATATCATTGTGCCTTTGAGAGTAAGTGAAGAAGATGAAAAAATTGGACTGGATATTAGTCAGCATGATGAAGCATTGTTAGAAGCCTAAAACCTTATATTTGCAAAAAAATCACAATTTATTGTGGTTTTGTTGTACTCCAATTAGCAAAATACCTGCCTTGTGGTGGGTATTTTCTTTTTATTCACTTCACGAGTAAATGATTTTCAATTTAGAATCTAAATGTAAACTTAAAGGTTATTTCTGTTTAGAACTTCCTTATAGAATTGTAATATTTTTATATAATTAGCTAAAATGAAAAAAATCATTTTATTAGTTTAAAAAAGTCAATAATGATTAAAAAAATTGAAAAATAAGCTAAAAACTAGTTTAAAAAATTTAATAAATATGTTAAAAAAGTTTGAAATTATATTATTCAAATACAATTTGTACTTTTCTAATATTAAATAAAACTATTCCGAATTAAATTTTATCTAAATAGATAAAAAAGAATTTTAATTTTAAAAAATATAAAAAATAAAGAATAAAATTTGGAAAAATGAAACAAATGTATTTATTTTACTAATAGATAGAATAGTAAATGTCGGGTGGCAAAATATTTTATTTAGTACAGAATTTGTATTTTTTTTATATTTTTTAACAAAGTCTGAAACTCATATTTTTAACTTAAACCAATCGAAGAAACTTATGAAAAGAGTAGAAGCCATTATTCGAAAATCCAAATTCAATATGGTGCAAGAAGCTTTACATGGAGCAGGTATTGATTTCCTTTCTTATTGGGAAGTAAGAGGCCAGGGTAAAGTAGTAGAAGAGCGTTCTTATCATGGAATGTTGTACAATACCTCAATAATTGAAAGAATATTGATTAGCTTTTATTGCCAGGATCAATTTGTAGATTCCGCCATAAAAGCGATTTTAGCCTCAGGTCACACCGGAGAAATTGGTGATGGAAAGATTTTTATTAGTGATGTAGAAAAAGCAATAAAAATCAGAACAGGCGAGGAAGGTGCTCCGGCCCTTAATTAAAATTAATATTACATAATTTAAACCAAAGAAAATTATAATAAAATGGAAGATATTTCGACTCAATTATCTGAAATGACCACCTCAATCAATAGTTTGTGGGTGTTGATTGCGGCTTGTCTTGTAATGTTTATGCAAGCAGGTTTTGCTCTCGTGGAAGTGGGTTTTACCCGTGCAAAAAACGGTGCTAATATTTTGATGAAAAACCTGCTGGATTACGCTGTAGGATCATTAATATTCTGGTTTATAGGTTATAGCCTAATGTTTGGCGAAGATGTGTCTGGCGTAATTGGTAAAGTAACACTGTTTTTTGGTGATGATTCAATGGAGGGGTTACCTCCCTATACCACTTTATTTTTCCAGACTGTTTTCGCAGCAACAGCCGCCACTATTGTTTCTGGTGCTATGGCTGAGCGTACCAAATTTATCGCATATTTAATTTACAGTCTGGTAATTTCTTTGATCATATATCCGGTATCGGGTCACTGGACCTGGGGTGGAGGATGGTTGTCCAAAATGGGCTTTGTTGACTTTGCGGGCTCAACCGTAGTACACTCTGTGGGTGGTTGGGCTTCTTTGGTAGGGGCATTCCTTGTAGGTCCCAGAATTGGAAAGTATGTAAAAGGTAAGCCTGTGGCAATTCCTGGACACAATCTTGTTTTAGGTACTCTGGGTGTATTCATACTTTGGTTGGGTTGGTTTGGATTTAATCCAGGCTCACAATTGGCCGCAGTGGGAAAAGACAATGCTATTGCGGTTGCACATATATTTATGACTACCAATATTGCTGCGGCCGCAGGTGCTATCGCCTCAATGATTGTTTCATGGTTCAGATATAAGAAGCCTTCGCTTTCTGTAACACTAAATGGAGCCCTTGCCGGTTTGGTTGGTGTTACTGCAGGTTGTGCCGCAGTTTCGCCGATAGGGGCTTTGTTTATTGGTATCATTTGTGGAATCGCATTGGTATTTGCTTTGGAATTCTTTGAGAAAATTCTGAAAATTGATGATCCTGTAGGAGCAATTTCAGTTCATGGAATTAATGGAGCATTGGGAACATTGCTGGTAGGTGTTTTCTCTACTTCAAGCGGCTTAGCTTACGGATTTGGGTTTAAGCAGTTAGGCATTCAGGCAGTAGGGGTGTTTTCTACCATGGCCTGGGTTTTGGTAACTTCATTTATTTTGTTCAAAGCTTTGCAGTTGACTGTTGGTCTTCGTGAAAGCGACAGAGTACAGGAAGAAGGTCTTGATATTTACGAACATGGAGAGACTATATATAACAATCTATAATATTTAGAAATTAAAAAGAAAGGCACTTTGGGAAACCGAAGTGCCTTTTTTAGTGAATTAATACTTCCTGAGGTTCCGTTACTTCTACTTCCAGTTTATCATTTATAGTCACTAAATTTACATTCTTGGTTTCATTTACCAATAAAGGGTCGTATTTGGCGGTTACTTTGATGTAGTTATCTGTAAAGCCACTCATCATGCCTTCATTTTCTTCATTTTCAAATAAAACCTCTCTTTCTGTATTTAAATACTGTTCATAAAAATACCTTTTTTTCTTATCAGAAAGGATATGAAGCATCTTTGATCTTTCGGCTCTTTTATTTTGTGGAACAGAGGGCTTTATGCCTATCGCAGCTGTATTTTCTCGTTCTGAGTAGGTAAATACGTGCAGGTAGCTGATATCTAATTCATTCAGGAAATTATAGGTTTCGAGAAAAAGCTCGTCTGTTTCGCCAGGGTGACCTACTATGACATCGACGCCAATGCAGCAATCTGGCATTACCTCTTTGATTTTGGTGACTCTTTCCTGGTACAATTCCCTCTTGTAACGTCGCTTCATTAAGCCAAGAATTTTGTTAGACCCAGATTGTAACGGAATATGAAAATGCGGGACAAATCTTTTTGATTGTGCCACAAATTCTATGATTTCGTTGGTTAGCAAATTAGGCTCTATACTCGAGATTCTGAATCTTTCAATTCCTTCTACCTCATCCAGAGCTTTTATTAAATCAAGAAATAATTCATTCCTTTGGCCATTTATTAAGCCAAAGTCTCCGATATTTACGCCGGTCAGAACAATTTCTTTTACGTCATTTGAAGCAATCTCTCTTGCAGCTTTTACGATGTTTTCAACCGTATCCGATCTGCTGGCACCTCTTGCCAATGGAATAGTACAATAGGCACAAGGATAATCACAGCCATCCTGTACTTTAAGGAACGTACGGGTACGATCATTGAGAGAGTAGGAGGTATGATAATCCAGCTTTTGGTCTATTTCTGATGCAAAAACTTTTCCCGGTTGCCTGATTGTGGTCTTTTCTTTTTCAAAAGTCCCTAAAAGCTCGTGTAATCTGAATTTTTCGGCTGCACCAAGCACAGCATCCACACCTTCTATTTCAGCTATTTCTGCAGGCTTTAATTGAGCGTAGCAGCCTACAATAGCTACAAATCCATCAGGGTTTATTTTTTGAGCTTCTTTTACGATTTTTTTACACTTTTTGTCGGCATTATCAGTCACCGAGCAGGTATTGATGACAAAAATGTCCGGGGTGTCAGTAAAATTAACTTTTCTGAATCCTTTTTCCTCAAAACTCCTTGATATGGTTGATGTCTCAGAGAAATTGAGTTTACATCCTAAAGTATAAAAAGCGACTTTTTTCATATATGCTCAAAAATGGCCTGCAAAAGTACAAACAAAAAGCCCTCCAAACAAAGTTCAGAGGGCTCTAAGTGTTTATTTTTAAAGAATTATACGTCTGCAGTTTTTACAGTTTTGATAATTCTGGCAGCTACTTTGTAAGGGTCAGCGGCAGAGTTTGGACGTCTGTCTTCTAACCATCCTTTCCAGCCTTTTTCAACAGCGGCAATCGGAATACGGATTGAAGCTCCTCTGTCAGATACACCATATGAGAATGAATCGATTGAAGCAGTCTCATGTTTTCCTGTTAATCTAAGGTGGTTGTCAGCACCGTAAACAGCTATGTGCTCTTTTACAAACGGACGGAACGATTCACAAATTTTATCGTAAGTGCCTTTGTCACCGCAAGTTCTCAATACAGTATTTGAGAAGTTGGCGTGCATACCCGAACCATTCCAGTCAAGGTCACCCAACGGCTTACAGTGCCAGTTGATAGAAACACCGTATTTTTCACCGATTCTTTCAAGTATATATCTAGCAACCCAAATCTGGTCACCGGCTTCAGCAGCTCCTTTTGCGAAAATCTGGAATTCCCACTGACCTGCAGCTACTTCAGCATTGATACCTTCTACATTAAGACCGGCATCAAGACAAGCATCTAGGTGCTCTTCTACGATATCACGACCGAAAGCATTTTTGGCACCTACTGAGCAATAGTATGGTCCTTGTGGTGCAGGGAATCCGTTTGCCGGAAAACCTAATGGTTTGTTGGTTTCGTCGTTCCAAAGGAAATACTCCTGCTCAAAACCAAACCAGAAATCATTATCATCATCATCAATAGTGGCACGGCCATTAGAAACGTGAGGAGTTCCGTCAGCATTCAATACCTCGCACATTACTAAATATGCGTCACGACGCTGAGGGTCTTTGCAAATAAATACTGGCTTTAAAAGACAGTCAGATGAACCACCCGGAGCCTGTTCTGTAGAAGAGCCATCAAACGACCACATATCACAGTCTTCAAGTTTTCCTGAGAAATTGTTTTCAATTTTGGTTTTGCTTCTAAGGCTTTGAGTTGGTTTGTAACCGTCAAGCCAAATGTACTCTAATTTCGACTTTGCCATATTGTAATAATTTAATATTGATTCGGTTTTGTTTTTAAAATTATGTTACAAATATATACGTAGAATCAGAATAAAATTTCTTCATTTTAAAAAAATCATACTTTTTATTTCATTTTGTTTGAAAAATACAATTATTTATCGGAAAATTGAGATTTTAATAAAGATTGAGGTTTGAAATTTGGCTTTTATTTTGAAAAAAATTAAAATAGAATGAGAATTGTGTAAAAAAGTAAACCTAAAATTCCTGTATTTTATATTTTTTAAATGTTTTGGTGAAAAAATAAACCTTGTTTTTGATTTTTTTAAAAAATTAAATATTGTATTTTTCCCATATTAAAAAAAACTAGAAGATTTTTATTTATAATGAATGATCTTAAGTGGCATTTGATTTTGTTTCCAAAGATTTTCAAAAGATAATTTTGTTAGATTCCGGATATTTCCAATCAATATATTAGGTTAACCATAGGGCCTACTCTCAGTTATTTATTAGTTCAATTGTTAAACCTTTCTATTTGAGAAAATAAAAAAAATCCCACAGGAATATTTCCTACGGGATAAATCAGGATTATTTTTGAAAAGACTATCGATCCAGGAAATCTTGAAAAGATTTTTGTTGAAATGCTTTTCCCTGTTTCAAATCCAAAGGTGTGATTTTTGGATTATGATTGATTGGAATTCGTCCTACGTTATCAAATAGTAGCTCTTTTCCCGGTTTGATAAACCCAAAGCCATCATTGAAATCAAAAAACGCCCAGGATTCTTTTCTAGGGGAGAAAATGTTTTTGCTCCATGTATATTTATCGGCTTTCAATCTGAGTTGTTGTGTAAGAGTGGATGCAATATCAATTTGTGAAACAATTTGATGGTATTTAACGGATGAATTGATGACTCCCCCTGTCCAGAGCATGGGGATTTTAAAATTGTCAATCCGGTTTTTTGTATCAGGAAGCGGATGTCCATGATCAGCAACAATAATGACCAGTGTATTTTTCCACCAATATTGTTTTTTTGCATTTTCAATAAATTTACCGAGACTTTTATCGGTATAATTGAGTGAATTAAGGTATTGGTTTTCAGTTGATTCTCCCTTGATAACCTTTTCTGTAGGAGTTTCGAAAGGCTCATGACTAGATAGCGTCAAGAGTGTGGCGAAAAATGGTTTATTGGTTTGGTATCTATGTTCTTCAATAAATTTATCAAATAAATATTCGTCATGAACACCCCATTTTGAAGTAGATAATTCTTCCGGGAAATCATTCATATCAACGATTTTTTCAAAATTTCCATTGAAAAGGTATGACTTAATATTAGCAAACTCCGTGTCCCCACCGTAATAGAACTGCGTTGAGTATCCATTTTTTTCAAAATCTTTACTCAGAAAAGGAAGCGTCGCAGTTTTATTGGGATGTTTAATGATCGATTCGGTTGGCTGTGCAGGGTAACCTGACAATATAGAAGTTATAGCTTTGTCGGTGCGGTCACCCATGGCATAACAATTTTCAAAATATAATCCTTGATTTTTAAGCTTATTAAACTCAGGCGTGATTTCGATGCCATCTACAGAATTGTCAACTACTTTTTTGGTGAAACTTTCCCAGGTGATAATCAAAACATTGGGTTTATCTACTTCCAGATTAACCATTTGCTTTGGATTGCCGGAAGTCTTATATAGCTCTGAAACGGTTTTGGCCAGCTGTTCCTTGGGTAAATAAGTGTAAGGATTTACTTTATTGGAAGTTTTATTCACCATCGAGCTAAAGAAATTCCAGGGGGCATTGATGGCAGCAATATTGGCAAAATTGATATTTGAAAAATATACGGAGCTATGATTCATGGGGGCTATACCTACACCCCCTCTGATCGGAATAATCAATACCGCACTTAACAGGAGACCATAAATCAGGAACGGGAAATTTTTAATATTTTTCCAGTCGTATATTTTGTTTGCAATTATGCGATAAACGATATAATTAGCTACAAAAATCAAGATAATGAAGCTAATAATCAGTGGAATAATAGGTGAGTTTTTGATGGAGGCCCAGGCTTCTTTAGGGCTGGTAAGATATCGAAGCGGGGTGGCATCAATTCTGAAAGACCAAATATTGTAAACTTCCAGGTCAGAAACAATAATAAGCGTCACGATCACTACAAGGAAGAAAGTATAGGAAAAAATAGAATTTTGAAATATACTTTTCTTGATAAAATTGGAAAAGCTAATCCATAAAAATGGCAGGAGGGATAAATAACCAGCCATAGATAGGTCCATTCTGAAACCATGATAAAATATACCGAATACAGTTTCGAGGGTAAGCCCTTTTGTGTCTTCAATATGATATGAAAGAAATATGATTCTGGCACAAACAAAATAGATGGTCCAGAATGCAAAATAGACTAGCATAAATCTGATTCTTTCTCTCATTTATTTCGGAAATTTATTTAATTATGATAAAACAAATGCGTAATTTGCTTCAAATATAAAACGACAAAACCATTTTTTTAGAATTATGGCAGAACTTAGATGGAAAGCAATTGAAAAAGCACAGGACAGGTTAATTCCGCAGATCAATTTACCTGAAGGGAAAGTGACTGATTACTACGGAATTCACACTTTTACTGATGAGGCAATGAAGACCTTGCTTTCGCCTGATGCTTATAAAAAAGTATCTCACGCTATTAAAAGCGGTGAAAATATTGAAGGAAATGTGGCAGATGAGGTAGCCTCGGCTATGAAATCATGGGCGATTTCAAAAGGTGCAACGCACTATACCCACTGGTTTCAACCCTTGACCGGCGGAACAGCAGAGAAGCATGATTCATTTTTTGATATTTCATTTGATGGAAATGCAATAGAGAAATTTAAAGGGTCGGCACTAGTACAGCAGGAATCTGATGCTTCCTCACTACCAAATGGCGGAATAAGGGAAACATTTGAGGCCAGAGGTTATACAGTGTGGGATCCCAACTCTCCGGCATTTATTATTTATAACAGCACCGGCACCGGCACTTTGTGTATTCCTTCGATATATTTTTCTTACACCGGAGAATTACTTGACGCCAAAACTCCTTTACTCAATTCTTCAATTGTACTGGATAAAGCAGCAACTTCTGTGGCCAATATTTTTGACCGAAATGTGGAGAAAGTTACTGCTACCTGTGGTATCGAGCAGGAGTATTTTTTGGTTGATAAATCATTGTATAATTCAAGGCCTGACCTGGTGATGTGTGGGCGAACTGTTTTTGGACATTCACCTGCCAAAGGTCAGCAATTGGAAGATCATTATTTCGGCTCAATTCCTCCAAGAATCAATGCCTTTATGGTAGATTTTGAGCTGGAAGCACTGAAAATCGGCATTCCGGTCAGAACGCGACACAATGAGGTAGCACCGGGGCAGTTTGAAGTAGCTCCTACATTTGAAGAGATTAATCTCGCATGTGATCATAATATTTTGTTAATGGATATCATGAAGAAAACAGCCCAAAAGCACAATTTTGAGGTGATTTTCCATGAAAAACCTTTTGCCGGAATCAACGGGAGTGGTAAACATAACAACTGGTCAATTAAAACCGATACAGGTGTAAATCTGCTTTCACCGAGCACCAAGCCAAAAGAAAGCCTCCGTTTTGTAACATTTTTGATAAACATAGTAAAGGCGGTTCATGACAATGCCGACATGTTACGGGCTACTGTAGCAACGGCAGGAAATGAGCATAGGCTGGGAGCCAATGAAGCACCTCCTGCAATAATTTCTATTTTCCTGGGAACCCAAATGACCAAGGTGTTGGAAGATCTTGAAAATAAAGAGATTATCGAAATCGAGAAGGGAGAAAATGCCTATATTAAATTAGGCCTGAACAGAATACCTTCTGTTTTACTGGATAACACTGATCGTAATCGTACCTCGCCATTTGCCTTTACCGGCAATAAATTCGAATTTAGAGCTGTTGGTTCTTCTGCAAATTCTGCGACGCCTATGATGGTTTTGAATACGATCGTAGCCAAGCAATTGGAGAGTTTCAGAAAAGAGTATGATGAAGAGAGAGAAAAAGATCCAAGCAAAAAAGAGGGGATTATTCTTAAGATTCTGAAAAAATATATTAAAGAATCGAAAAGCATACTTTTTGAAGGCAACGGATATTCTAAAGAATGGGAAGAAGAAGCCGCCAAAAGAGGGCTTTCTAATATTAAAGATGTTCCCGACGCTTTGAAAGCCTATATTTCAGAAAAGACATATACGCTTTTCGAAGATATGAAAGTTCTGAACAGGAGGGAGTTGCACGCAAGGTACGAAATCAGGCTTGAAAATTATATCAAGAAAATTCAAATCGAATCAAGAGTAATTGGCGATTTGGCTCAAAATCATGTTGTATCTACCGCTGTAAAATACCAAACCAGACTGGTTCAGACCGCCAAAGCATTGCAGGAGCTAGGACTTTCGGAAGATGCTTCTCCGATAATTGAAATAATTAAAGATATTTCAAATAGAGTTAAAGTTATAAAAACCAATGTGTTAAGTATGACTGAGGCAAGGAAAAAGGCCAACAATGCCGACAACACCGTTGAGAAAGCCAGGATTTATTCTACTGAAGTACGTCCTTACTTTGATGTGATTCGAAAAAATGTGGATAAACTTGAGCTTATCATTGATGATGAAGATTGGCCATTAACAAAATATCGTGAACTTTTATATATAAGATAATGAACCCGGGATTTGAAAAAGAAGAAATTGAAAAACTAAAGGCAGAGTGCCTGGAGGAAGGACAGAATTTTGTACTCGTTGACGATGAGGACGAATTCGAAGATGAAGGAGAATTTTATCATTTTCAGTTTGTCGGGCAATACGAGGGCAAAGAAGTGATATATGATGCTGTTTTAAGCACATTGTCTTTGCATCATAGTAGTTTGGTGTACGAAGAGGCCGAGAATAAGGTGATGAAAATCTATAAAGACTATGTGCCTTTTGAAGATCGTACCGACAAAACCAAAATCAATGAGGATGCAGAGCAGATGCTCATGGAATTGATTGAGGAAATGGAGGAAGACGAAACCATTAAAGTTTCAGAATTTGTGGACATTGACCCTGACTTTGATTTTGGCGTTGGTATAGAAGCAGCATTGAATCTTGACGAAATAGATTTGGAAACCATCGAGAAATTTATAGCGGATTTTAATGCCGGAAAATTAAAACTCGACAAAACTCTGTATAGTTTTAAAAATGGCTTCGAAGATTGATTTTCTTTTTTATTGTCCGGATATCAATCAAAAAAAAGAACTTGATGCCAACGATTCGCAACATTGCGTAAAAGTGTTGAGGAAAAAGAAAGGCGACACCATACAGGTAACTGACGGAAAGGGTGGGTGGTACAATTGCAGTATCACCGACCCTAATCCCAAGGCTTGCGGATTCTCGGTTCTGGAGGAAATCCAAAATTATAATGAGCCCAAAAGGAAAATTTCGGTGGCTATTTGTCCAACCAAAAATGCCGATCGTATAGAGTATTTTGTTGAAAAAGCAGTTGAGATTGGAGTAGATGAGATTTTTTTTGTGAAAACTACCCACACTTACCCCAAAAAAATCAACCTGGAAAGATTAAAAAAAATTGCAGTTTCGGGCATGAAACAATCTCTGAAAGCTTATCTTCCAAAATTGGGTGATTTGATTGATTTTAAGGCGTTTATGAAGCAGGATTTTGCCGGTAAACAAATATTTATAGCTCATTATGATGATGTAGCGGAGCCTCTTTTTACACAAAGACTAAGCTCTGAGGTTTTAATATTTATAGGTCCTGAGGGAGATTATACGAAAGAGGAGATTCTCTTAGCGAATGAAGTTGGATTTAAAACCGTAACTTTGGGCTCAAACCGACTCCGAACTGAGACCGCAGGAATAGTGGCCTTGAGTTTGTTAAATTTGAAGGATTAAAAATCAATTTGTATTTTTTGAATTACTATGAGATTTTCTAAAATTTCATTTATTTTTTTGTTGGGAATAAATTTTGTTTTTGCACAAAATAATTCTCTGAAAATCGCCAAATTGAAATATAATGGTGGTGGCGACTGGTATGCTAATAAGACCGCTCTGCCCAACCTCATCAGTTTTTGTAATAAAAACTTGAAAACCAATATTTTCCCTGAAGAAGATATTATTGAAGCTGGCGACAAAAAGATTTTTCAATACCCCTTTATTCATATGACCGGGCATGGAAATGTAGTATTTTCTGACCAGGAAACTAAAAATTTGAGAAATTACCTATTGGCAGGTGGTTTTCTTCATATTGATGACAACTATGGGCTCAATAATTTTATAAGAAGAGAAATGAAGAAAGTTTTTCCCGAACATGAATTTGTGGAGTTGCCTTTCTCGCATCCGGTTTATCATCAAAAGTATAATTTCACCAAGGGTTTACCAAAAGTACATGAACATGACAATAAACCTCCTCAAGGTTTCGGAATTGTCCATGAAGGGCGACTGGTTTGTTTTTTTTCTTATGAATGTGACCTCGGCAACGGCTGGGAAGACCAATCCATGTACAATGATCCGGAAAGTGTAAGACAAGAGGCTTTAAAAATGGGAGCTAACCTTATTCAGTTTGCTTTCACTTCTTTCTGATACATTTCCTTCATCAGGATATTTCCCAGCTGAGGTTTGTAATGCGACATTTCGTAATAATTTCCGATGTCGTTGGTATATTTGTTGATTCCTGAAAAATTGTATACGTTTTCTTTCCCAAAATAAATATTTAAAACCTCTAAATCGATTGGACTGTAGTCAATTTGATTAAACAACGGTGAAATTACAATTTTATATTTGGTTTTATTTTTTTCAAAAATCTCTTTGATGATTTTTAAATCTGCCAGATGCTGCTCGCCGATAGTTTTATCGTAAGGTTCCGGTTTCCAATATCTTTTCCTGAAGTCAGGATTTGAATAATATTTTACCGAATCTTTTTTTATACCTTCTTCATTTTCAGGGAAATAAAAATCATTCCGGGGTGCTTCATAGTAATATTTAAATTTAAAAAACTCCTCCATCCAGGGGCGGTAGGTTTTGTTGATTTTTAGATCGAAATACGAAATGAAATATTCCTTTTTAAAAAATGATTTGAAAAATTCAAGGTGATATAAAACCGGATTTTGACCAGACCATCTGCAATCTTTTAGGTGTACTATATCACTTTCATCATCATATTGTTCGCTAAATGTATCATTGTCAATAACAATAAGAGCATTTTTGATTTTGTTTCCTTGCTTTTCGATAAATTGCATTTTGCCTCTGATTCCGGCAATGTTATCATTAAATGCATCAAAATGGTATGGATTGGCATCACCGATAAACTTTCCCCATTCGGCGGTTAGAAAAGCACTTGACCGGGAACTTCCAAAAATGAAAGATTCAAAATGATATTTTGGATTATAATTGAGAAAAGTCTGAGTACTGATGCGATTTCTGTTATAAGTTTTCAAATAATTACTACCATAATCCTGATAATTTCGGAGTACATGAAATGGGTCAAAAATGAAATAACTAATTGCCAGTAACCAGAAAGGAATACCAAAAATCAGTAATAGTTTGATATATTTTTTGAAATCTTGATTCATTTTTTAAAACTGAAAGTAGATGAACTGAACTTTGCCAAAATATCCGAAGGTAAGCAGGAAGAACAAAAAGAAATAATAAACCGACCACCTCTGCCATCTTGGAAGTGTTTCGATCCAGGTGCCAATAGCCTTTGTATTTTGCATTTTATGGACTATTTCCATAATCAGAATAGCAGAAAGTAATACAATCAACTCTTTCTTTCCGATCATTTCAATCAGTTGAGAAATACTGTGGCTGCTGGTTGCGAATACATTTTTGATGACATATTTAGCATCAGCGAAATTTTTAGCCCTGAAAAATATCCAGGCAAATATTACTAAAAATACAGTAAACGAACCCTCAATAAACCTGGAAAATCTACCGCCACCAAATAACCCGAAGAATTTCTTTTGAAACGATTCTGTCAATTGACCAAATATGAGGTAAATTCCATGTAAAGAGCCCCAAATTACAAAATTCCAGCTGGCCCCATGCCACAAACCACTCACCATAAATACTATAAACAGGTTAAAGTATTTTCTAAAGACTCCAACTCTGTTTCCGCCGAGCGGAATATATAAATAATCTCTGAACCAGGTAGAAAGTGAGATATGCCATCTCCGCCAAAATTCGGAAATGCTCGTTGAAAAGTAAGGTCGGTCAAAGTTCTTCATGAGTTTGAAACCCATTACTCTTGCGGTTCCTAAAGCGATATCACTGTAACCTGAAAAATCACAAAAGATTTGAAAAGAATAGAAAAGCGTGGCAATAAGGATTGGAAGTCCCTGGTAATGAGGTAAATCGCCATAAACTTTATCTACGAAAACGCTCAGATTGTCGGCTATAACTACTTTTTTGAAAAAACCCCAAAGCATGAGCCTCATTCCGGACTTTACCCTGTCATAATCAAAGTCAAATTTCTCGTAAAATTGATGTAAAACATTTTGTGGTCTCTCAATAGGGCCAGCCACTAATTGGGGATAAAACATCACATAAAGTGCATAGATGCCAAAATTCTTTTCTACTTCCTGATGCCCCCGATAAACCTCAATGGTATAACTCATGGCTTGGAAAGTATGAAAAGAAAGTCCTATGGGCAGTAGAAAATGCCATAATGGCTCATAATGTTGATGAATTCCCGCCTTCCAGATAACTGCGTTGAAGTTGTCAACTATGAAATAATAATACTTGAACATCCCCAAAACCCCAATATTGGCTGCTAAACTAAGGCCCAGTGCCCATTTCTTTTTGGCACCAGATGTTCGGGCAATCCAAAATGCAGCGTAATAGTCTATTATGATTGTAAAAACCAGAATGAAAATATAATACCACTTAAAAAAAGCATAGAAAAAACAACTGGCTGAAAGCAGCCAAAGCCACCGGTGTTTATAGGGCAGCAAAAAATAAAGCAGTGTTACAATCGGAAAAAAAAGAAGGAACTCAAATGAATTAAAAAGCATAAAACTTCTAGCTTATTTCTCTGTTTGAACTATAATTTTCAAGGAAATCTGATACCTCTTTCAGAAATAGACCACCCAACGAGCCATCTACAACTCTATGGTCATAAGAATGAGAAATAACCATTTTTTGTCTGATAGCAATCATGTCTCCTTCGGGGGTTTCGATTACAGCGGGCATTTTCCTGATGACACCAAAAGCCATAATTGCCACCTGAGGCTGCAAAATTATAGGTGTGCCTGATATATTTCCGAATGATCCTATATTAGAAACAGAATAAGTGCCACCTACCAATTCTTCGGGTTTGAGCTGATTATTTCTTGCTCTTTGTGCCAGATCGTTGACTTTGGCTGCCATTTGGGGTAGATTGTATTTGTCTGCCTGATGAATGACCGGAACAATCAGATTTCCATTTGGAAGGGCTACAGCCATGCCGATATTGATATCTTTTTTGAAAATAATTTTCTCACCATCCACCTGTATATTTATGCCTGGATATTTCTTGATAGCATTTACTACCGCTTCAATCAAAATTGGGGTAAAGGTCAGGTTTTCTTTGTAAGTATTAAAGAATTTTGACTTTTCCCTATTTCTCCAGTTGGTAACCACGGTCATATCGGTTTCTATAAAAGAAGTCACGTGGGGAGAGATACGTTTTGATTCTACCATACGTTGGGAAATCATCTTCCGCATACGGTCCATTTCTACCACCTGATCTTGTCCGGAGTTAACCTGAATTTCGGGTGTAAGGTCAATTTTTGATTTTTTAGACGTACGATTAGCCAGGTAGCCGATGATATCATCCTTTGTAACTCTGTTTTCGAGCCCACTACCAATAATTTGATCTAACTCTTCCTGTGAAATATTTTCTTTTTTGGCAATACTTAATACCAAAGGAGAATAAAATCTTCCCGGCGTGGAGCTTAAAGAAACAGCAGACTCTTTAATTTGTTCAATATCAAGTTCGAGAGATTCAGCAATTTCAGGAATGTTTGGTTCCTGAATTTCTTTTGTAATTGTACTTACCTCACTATCAGTTTCAATTTCGCAAATAGGCTTACCTATGAGAGCAACGTCATTTTCATTAACCAGGAATTTGGTAATTTTACCCGAATGAGAAGAACCAATTTCAGTGTCAATCTTGTCGGTAGCTACTTCCAGAATCATCTGGTCAACCTCTACGGTGTCTCCTTCATTTACGAGCCATTTCAAAACCGTACACTCATATATACTTTCACCCATATTGGGCATCAAGATTTCAATTTTTGCCATATAAAAATTACCTGCTTTCCTTATTAATCATAGATCTTAGCAAATTTAAAGCTGCTTTTCCACTGTATTGGATATTAACCAGCCTTTGATTGCCAAGCGTTAGTTTTTTGGTAAGTGTTTCGGTGCCATCGGTCACTGCAAGCCAAACTGTTCCTACCGGCTTTTCAGGAGTGCCACCGTCCGGCCCTGCAATACCACTCGTGGAAATTGCATAATCGGTCTTTAAAAGATTTTTAGCCCCAATGGCCATTTCTTTAACTGTCTCCTCACTTACTGCCCCAAATTTAGTCAATGTTTCTTGTTTTACCTTCAAAACCTCCATTTTTGCTTCATTGGAATAACTTACAATGCCTCCCATAAAATATGCGGAGCTACCGGGGATTGAAGTGAAAAGATGAGAAAGGTATCCTCCGGTGCAACTCTCGGCTACACTCACTTTTTGATTTTTTTGGATCAAAAGTTTCCCTATCACTTCCTCAATGTTTTCATTATCAGTGCTATAAATGAAATCATTAATAATCGGAACCAGTTTTTTTACTTCATCATCAATTTGATTCCGGAGTTTTTTATAATCAAAATCTACGCCTGTAATCCTAAGTTTTACTTCCCCGAAGCTTGGCAAGTAGGCAAGTTTTAAGTTTTCCGGAAGGCTGTCTTCCCACTCTGAAATTTTTTCAGCCAGAAAAGATTCGCCCAATCCAATAGTCCTGACTACCTGATGAATGATTTCTGGTAATTCAAATCTTTTTTTCAGTCTTGGCAAAACTTCATTTTCCATTAAATAATGCATCTCAACGGGAACGCCAGGCATTGATACAATTATCTTCCCATCTTTTTCAAACCACATGCCCGGGGCGGTGCCGGTGGCATTATGCAGATAGGTACACCGAGAAGGGATCGCTGCCTGTTGTCGGTTAATTTCGGTAAATTCCCTGCCTCTTTTTTCAAAAAATTGTCTTATGAAAGCTTCCGCATGGGGGTTGATTACCAAATGATCATCAAAAAAACCGGCCAGGGTTTTCTTTGTGATATCATCTTTTGTTGGCCCCAGTCCGCCAGTGATCAGTACAATATCAGCCCTTTGAAGGCTTTCGTTTAAAATGCTCAGGATTTCGTTTCTATCGTCACCTACAGAAGATTTCCTTTTGGTTTTTATCCCAATTTTGTCGAGGTTTTCACTAATCCATTTAGTATTTGTATCGGTTATTTGACCGTAAAGAATTTCATCCCCAATGGTAATTACCTCAGCAAAAATCAACTTCATTAAAATTTATAAGATTACTTTTGTTACTTATTATACATAATTATCGTTTAAATAAACGACGTTCGAATTTCCTTAAATATTCGGACAATTCCAATTTTAATTAATTTTTAGAAAATGAAGAAAATCTTTCTAGTTGCTTTTGCACTATCGTTCGGTTTGTTATCATGCGGCCAAAAAATCAATTTGGGAAATGTTGTTAATGCTGTATTGTCAGGAGCTCCACTCACTGAGCAAGAGATATCTGCCGGATTAAAAGAGGCATTGAGTGTAGGTATTAATCTTGGTGCAGATAAAGCTTCGGCTACCGATGGTTTTTTTCTTAACCCTGCCATTAAAATATTACTGCCACCAGAGGTACAAAAAGTTGAAAGTACGCTGAGAAACATAGGCTTAGGTGGTGAGGTTGATAAATTTATGCTGGCTCTCAACAGAGGGGCAGAGCAAGCTTCTCAACAAGCAAAACCAATTTTTATTTCGGCCATCAAACAGCTGACCATCACTGATGCCATCAATATTTTAAAAGGTGAAAAAGATGCTGCTACGCAGTTTCTAAAAAGAACCACCTCACCGCAGTTAGTTGCGGCTTTTGAGCCCATTATGGTTAATTCGCTTAACAAAACCAATGCTACAAAATATTATGGCGACATAGCAGGTACTTACAATAAAATTCCGTTTGTAAAACAAATCAACCCCGATTTAAAAGGCTATGCAACACAGAAAGCTATTGATGGGCTATTTGTTTTGGTGGCACAGGAAGAGGCTAAAATCAGAGAAAATCCATTGGCCAGGACTACCGAGCTATTAAAAAGAGTTTTTGGAAGCCAATTATAATTGTCAGATATTTGCAAAAAAAACTAAAAATTTAATGGCCAAATCAGAAATAAATTTTACGATTGAGTTAGATGGAGACCGGATCCCGGAGAAGATTTTTTGGGATGCTACCGAAAATCCAAATGAAGGAATTAACGAAAGCAAAGCGATTTCAATAAGTGTGTGGGATCATTACCACAAAGGATTACTAGGAATAAATCTTTGGACCAAAGATATGCCAGTAGATGAAATGAATCATTTTGCTGTGGATGTAGTGGGAAATTTGGCTCAAATGCTTAAGGACTCTACGCAAGACCCGAAATTGCTTGAGATTTTGGAAGAGGCAGGAAAGAAAATGACAGAACATCTGAAAGAAGAAGCTCAAAAAGAAAAATAAAAAAAATCCCGGTGAGAGCCGGGATTTTTTTTGAAATAAAGTAAAATTTCTTCTGTTTATTCACTTTTTACTATTTTTCCGGAATAAAACTTCTCTTCACTTTTAACTTTCAAAATATAATTACCGGCAGGGAGTTTTTGGAGTGACTCATTGAGTTTTTTAAGGTCTTTTTTTGTGAAAACTGTTTTGCCTGAATAATCAATTACAAAATATTCAGCATCCGGTTTTGGCTCTAATCCTGATATAGTTATTTCGGAATTATTAAAAAATGGATTCGGGCTGATTGTTAAATCAAATTCCTGCACCTCGACACCCAACGGATTTTTAACTAATTTTTCTGCAAGCTCAGCCGCTTTATCGTAATTGGGAATGCCATAGCCCACTCTGGTATCGGGTGTTTCATATTTCGAAGCTGATTTTATGATTACTTCCCTCATTTGCAAAGCGGTAAGGGTAGGGAATTCCTGCTTGAGAGACGCACAAAAACCGGCCATAATTGGTGATGAAAATGAGGTGCCATTGGAGGCTCCGATGGTATTGTTTGGATAAGCTAACACTGTAGAAGATCCACGAGCTGCGACTTCGGGTTTTATTGTGCCCGTCGGACCGGGTCCAAATGATGAAAAGCCCGCCGGATTTCCACCTACATCTACCGCTCCAACCGAAATCACTGAATCAGCGTCGGCAGGGGTTGAAATATATTTCCATGCTGTATTCCCTTCGTTCCCGGCGGACACCACTACAATGATACCAACTCCGACAGCAAAATCAGCAGCTTTGGCACTTATGGTTTTATTACCATCCATATCGGTATAAACATAGTTTTGTTTTGGATTATCAAATTCATAATAACCCAAAGAAGAATTGATTACATCAGCACCCAGGCTGTCGGCTTTTTCTGCCGCTAAAAGCCAGTTAACTTCTTCAATTTTAGTTTCAGACGATACGTCTTCGGTTCTGAAAAGTGCAATTGAAGCGTCTGGAGCAGTGCCGTAAAGCTTACCGGGTGATTTTGCTGCTATGCAACTTAAAACTGAAGTGCCATGATTGTGGTCGTCATAAACGTCACTTTCCTGATCCACAAAATCATAGGTCATAATTATTTTATTTTCTGAAACCAGATGCTTAAAAACCTCAAGATTTATAGCTTTTTCAAAACCTGAATCAAGTATGGCTATCAGGATTCCTTTTCCTGTAAAGCCTGCTTTATGCATTTTGTCGGCACCGATCTGCTGTATTTGGTTGAGAGAGTTGCCATAATTATAGTCTTCCTGAGTGCCAAACTTATTATTAAAGTTGGCAGTAGTACCAATTCTGGCTCCTTTTATATCACCATTTCCTTCAACAGAGCTTACAAAACTGAGTTTTTTAATTTCATTGAGCTGGGTTTCCGTTGCAGCTATCAATACCGCATTGAGCCATTTTGATTTACCCAAAACTTTAGCCCCTTTAGTAATGATTTGATCGATATAGGTTTTATTAACCGGAATATCTCTGAGATTGATAGCAATTTTTTGAGTTTTTCGCCGATTAATACTGCGGGCAGAAAGAAACTCCTCGGGCTTATTTATTGAAAATGAAGACCCGGTTTTGTCTTTTAAATATATAAAATACTTATTTTGGCCAGATGCAATCAAACCACTAAAAAATAAGTACAGCAATAAAAATTTCTTCAATCTGGAATAGCTTTTCCCAAAATTAAAGATTTTTTTTGAAACAAAATTTAATCGTAGTTCAAAAACTTATCAATCCCCAAATCCCAATAATCAGCAAGATAATGAGATTCAAAATTCTAAACCATCTTAGACTTAGGAAAGTGTTATTGTTTTTTGCACTGTTATAGTTTAATTCTTTCATGGAAAGGTTTTTTAGGTACTAATGATTAGGCACTAAAATTATTTAATAGTTTTGAATTTTCAAAAAATATTGAAAGAAAAATTATTTATTAAGTGAAATAACCTTTGAAATTGCTCGGTTGAGGATTAATTTTGCAAAAAAAACGTTTAGAATGAGCCAAAGAATTAAGATTGCCATACAGAAATCAGGCAGATTAAGTGAAGACTCCATTGCACTTTTCAAAGAATGTGGTATTAAACTGGATATGGGCAAGGGTCGCTTAAAGTCTGAATCATCAAACTTTCCGGCCGAGTTTCTATTTCTAAGAGACGATGATATCCCCGGTTATGTTGAAGATGGCGTGGCGGATTTGGGAATTGTGGGAGAGAATGTCCTCATTGAGAGTGAAAAAGATGTAAATACGGTTAAAAAACTAGGTTTCTCAAAATGCAGGCTATCGATTGCAATTCCAAGGGAAATTGATTACACCGGCCCCGAATTTCTTAATGGTAAAAGCATTGCCACTTCCTACCCAAAGCTTCTTTCTGCGTACCTGAAAGAAAATAATCTTTCTGCCGAAATTCATGAAATTAGTGGCTCTGTTGAAATTGCTCCGTCGATTGGTCTTGCCGATGCGGTTTGCGATATTGTAAGCTCTGGAAGTACACTTTTGAGTAATGGCTTGAAGGAAGTTCAGAAGATTTTTAAGTCTGAGGCGGTTTTAATCGGAAACAAAAATCTAAATGCCGAGTTATCATCAATATTGGATAAAATTTTATTCCGGATCAATGCGGTTCAGAAAGCTCAGGACAATAAATACATTTTGCTCAATGCTCCCAATGACAAACTGGAGCAAATCATCAATATCATTTCAGGCATGAAGAGTCCGACGGTAATGCCCCTTGCCATAGAAGGATGGAGTTCGGTGCATTCGGTTTTGGAGGAAAATGAGTTTTGGGAGAAAATTGAGGCACTAAGAGCCGCCGGAGCACAAGGAATTTTGGTGATTCCAATCGAAAAAATGATATTATAAAAACAGATAATTGGTTTTTAATTAATGTTTTAATGAAAATATTTGAATATCCTGAAAGTGAAGTATTAAAAGAGATTCTTCAGAGGCCTACCCAAAATTTTGAAGAAATCAGCCTTAAGGTTAAACCGGTTTTGGATGCCGTAAAGCATGAAGGAGATCAGGCACTAAGAAGATTTGCTCTGGAATTTGATAATATTCTTCTGGATAATTTCAAAGTTGATGATTTTGAGATTAATAACGCTGAGAATCAGATTTCTCCCGAATTGAAATCGGCAATAGATCAGGCTTTTCAAAATATTCATAAATTCCATGCTGGTCAGGTATCGGAGCCTGAGATAATTGAAACACTACCCGGGGTACAATGTTGGCGGAAAAGCGTTGGGATTGAAAAAGTTGGTATTTATATTCCGGGAGGTACAGCACCCTTGTTTTCCACGGTTTTGATGTTGGCTATCCCGGCGGCTATCGCTGGTTGTAAACAAATCGTCCTTTGCTCTCCAAGTAATCACCCTGCCATTTATTATGCCGCTAAAATAGCTGGCGTAACCGATATTTTCAGGATAGGAGGGGCTCAGGCCATAGCAGCTATGGCTTTTGGAACCGAACAAGTACCACAGGTTTACAAGATTTTTGGTCCTGGAAACCAATATGTCACTGCTGCTAAACAAATGGTCAATCAATATGGAATTGCCATTGATATGCCTGCAGGTCCATCAGAAGTGGCTGTTTTGGCAGACCATAGAGCCAATCCGGAATTTATTGCCTCAGATTTGCTTTCTCAGGCTGAGCATGGGGCCGACAGTCAGGTGATTTTGGTCGCAGATGATAAAAATATTATTGAAAAATCCATCGATGCTGTTTACAGGCAATTAGAAGACTTGCCACGTAAAGAATTGGCAGCTAAGTCTTTGGAAAATTCCAAAGGTATTTTGGTGAAGGATTTAATTGAAGCTATCGAAATTCTAAATCAATACGCTCCGGAACACCTGATTCTGTCAACAGAAAACCCTGATAAGATTCTGGATAAAATCGTAAATGCCGGATCGGTATTTATTGGTGATTATACTCCGGAATCGTGCGGAGATTATGCTTCAGGTACAAACCATACCTTACCTACCAACGGCTTTGCAAAAGCTTACAGTGGCGTATCGGTTGATAGTTTTGTGAAAAAAATCACATTCCAGCGAATCTCCAGAGAAGGATTGGAGCAATTAGGCCCGGTTGTTGAAACCATGGCCGAAGCCGAAAGCCTTATTGCTCACAAAAATGCCGTAAGTATCAGGCTGGCTGCTGATTCTCAATAATAATCGCACTAGCCCCACCGCCTCCATTACAGATGGCTGCCATGCCATATTTTCCGGATTTTGATTTTAACACGTTAATCAAAGTAACTATTATTCTGGCTCCTGAGCATCCAAGCGGGTGGCCAAGTGCAACTGCTCCGCCAAATGCATTTAGTTTTTCATGCGTAATATCGAAGTGCTTTGCAAAAGCCATGGCTACCACAGCAAAAGCCTCATTTACTTCAAAATAATCAATATCAGAAATAGATAAATTGGCGGCTTTTAAGGCTTTTTCAGCTGCAATAACGGGTGATGTAGTAAACCATTCGGGTGCTTGTGAAGCATCAGCATAGGAAATGATTTTTGCCAATGGGGTCAGGTTGTTCGCTTTAAGATATTCACCTGAAACCAAAACCAAACTTGCTGCTCCATCATTGATTGTGGAAGAATTCGCAGCAGTTACAGTACCTTCCTTTGTAAAGGCAGGTTTTAGACCCGGGATTTTGTCAAAGTTTACCTTTTTGTATTCTTCATCCTGGGTGATAAGGCTAATGTTTCCTTTTCTGTCTTTGATTTCAATAGATGCAATCTCATTTGCAAAATTTCCATTTTGCGTATTTTCTGCTATTTTTTTGTAACAATTTATCGCATATTCGTCTTGCTCTTCTCTAGTGATTTCATATTTATCAGCGGTGGCATCCGCGAAGCAACCCATGGCTTTTTGCTGGTAAACATCTGTAAGGCCATCTTTTGCCAGGCCATCAATCAGCTGACCATTTCCATAACCGTAGCCATAGCGGGCTTTTTCCAGATAAAAAGGAATCTGCGACATATTCTCCATTCCACCGGAAATTACCACCTGATTTTGTCCTAACTGGATACTTTGGGCTGCCAGCATGGTAGATTTCAATCCGGAAGCACAAACCTTATTAATCAAAGTGGTAGGGATTTTTTCTGATAATCCAGCCCCCAGTATAACTTGTGTGGCAGGTGCCTGACCAAGATTGGCCTGTACCACCGAGCCATAAAAAAACTCATCTATATGTTCGGGGTTAATTTTTGATTCCTCAACCACAGTTTTGGTTACACTGCTTCCCAGCTGTACCGCTGATGTGCCTGCAAACATGCCTCCGAAGCTACCAATTGGGGTTCTTTTTGCGGCAACTATATATACTTCTTTCATTTTTTATTTAAAATTGTAATATGTAAAGGTAAATCAAACCTCAATAATACAAATTAATAATCCAATTTTTTTGTGCCTTGACTCAATGAAATAATAACCAAATTGGATGAATTATTTACAAGCAGGAACATTGTCGATGTGATAGTTAAAAGGTTAATGAACAGTATTTTGTAGTTATATTCTTGGTGGGAAAAAAAATGAAACAAGTAAAATCAGGAGGGTTGACTTTTACGAGACTTTTCCTGAAATTCATTAATTCATATTCCATTTGTGGTATTAAAATGAAAAAAACAGTGAAATGCCAAGATTCCACTGTTTCACAATTAAAATAGCTACTAAATAATTAAATGCTGCTTTTTTTAGATTTTTGAAGATCTTCTCCCAATTTGTACAATTGATCTACAGTCAATCCACCTAAGTTTTCTTTAACAATCTTCCCTGTATTTGGGTCAATGAAGAATAAAGTAGGATACCCTTTTACGGGATATTTCATCCCTATGGCAGGTCCTTCGCCTTGTTCCATGTCAATTTTGGCATTTACAAAATTGGCGTTAAAGTAATCCCCTAATTTTTTGTCTGGAAAAACATATGCCTGCATTCTTTTGCACGGGCCGCACCAGCTGGTATAAGCATCAAGGAAGATTAATTTTTTTTCAGCTTTTGCTTTTTGCAGAATGGAATACCAATTTCCTTTTTCAAATGCAATTCCGGTCGTTTGGGCATTGGCTCCAATCGAAAATAAAATAAAAATTAAAAGAACTATTTTTTTCATTGATAAATAAAATATATGGCCATTACGAAAAATGGCAGTTAAAAATTTCTGATAATCTGGTTGTTAACAAAGTATTAACTTAGTCATAATCCTCGTCCTCATCTGATTTCCGGCCGCTTCCAACTCGCATGCTGTCAAGGTCGGTATAATTGTCATCATAACCTTCCTTTTCTTCATCTTTTGATTCATCTTCATCATCGCTTCCGGAATCATATTTGGCCAGCTTTAAAGCCTCAGAATTGGTCATTCTGATCAAATAATACTTGTCTTCGGTTTCAAAAGGCAGAGCCGATACATATTTTCCCTCGCGGTCGGTAAAGCGTATTAAATGTTCAGCATATCCATTGGGATAGTGCTCTCTGATGCTTTCCTGCATTTCCTCTGTAAGCTTGTCGTAATCTTTGATTACCTTAGGTTTAGTAATGTTCATTTCAATAAATATTAAAGAAAGACTTATTGATAAAAATAGATTTCAATAATCGTGCAAAAAAATAATTTTTGATTACAAATATAAAAATATATTGAATTACGAAAACAACAGCGAAAATGTTGTTTTAGTTTGAAAGGATATTATTTTATATACACAAAAAAATTTTGGACCACACTCTGTGTTTATATTTGCAAATAAATTGAAAATAATAAATGAAGCCAGTATATAAAGCACATCCATGGCATGGTATTTCGATTGGTAGCGAAGCCCCCGAGGTAGTAACTACTTTTATTGAAATCGTCCCCTCTGATACAATCAAATATGAAATTGATAAAAGTTCGGGGTTTTTGAAAATTGATCGCCCTCAAAAATATAGCAATATTGTTCCATCTTTATATGGATTTTTACCACAGACTTATTGTGGAGACAAAGTTTCAGAATATGCCAGAAAAAATGGAGCACAAAATGTAGAATTTGGCGATGGTGACCCACTGGATATCTGCGTTTTGTCGAGTCATCATATTTCACATGGAGACATATTGCTGCAGGCCAGACCTATCGGAGGTTTCTGTTTTATCGACAAAGGAGAGGCGGATGATAAAATAATAGCCGTATTGCTCGGAGATCAGATTTATGGTAAGTACAACGATATCAGTGAATTGCCTGAAGGAATTGTTGAGAGACTGAAACACTATTTTTTAACGTACAAAAATTTGCCCGGTGAGCCCCAGCATTGTGAGATAGCTTATGAATATGGAAAAGAAGGTGCTTCAGATGTAATCAAGCATTCTATGGAAGATTACAGAGATTTGATATTTAATCCTTTGAAATGATTTTTTGTAAGTCAAATAATAAAAAAAGCGATGAGGTTTCCTTCATCGCTTTTTTATTTCCTGAATATCCAATGATTTAATTCTTATACAATACTTTCTTAACAGCATCTACTGTACGGGCTACGTTTGGAAGAGTGGCTTCGATTAATGTAGGAGCATAGTGCAGCGGAATGTCCATACTGTTGACCCTGATTACAGGAGCATCAAGATAATCAAATGCATAGCGTTGCAAATGATAGGTGATTTCAGAAGAAATGGCTGCTAAAGGCCAGGCTTCTTCTACTACCACACAACGGTTGGTTTTTTTGACAGAGTTTACAACTGTTTCATAGTCGATTGGACGAACAGTTCTCAGGTCGATTAATTCAACACTGATTCCTTCTTTTTTCAAGCCTTCAATAGCGGGTAAAACTACCCGAGGAATCATTTTTCCAAATGAAACAATCGTAACATCGGTACCTTCCTGCACAACATTGGCTTTACCTAGTGGCAATATATATTCACCATCTGGAATCATTCCTTTGTCCCCGTACATTTGTTCGGACTCCATAAAAATAACAGGGTCATTGTCACGGATTGAAGCTTTCAAAAGACCTTTAGCATCATAAGGGTTAGAAGGTACCACAACTTTCAGCCCCGGTGTATTGGCAAACCAGTTTTCAAAGTTTTGAGAGTGCTGAGCTCCCAGCTGTCCTGCGTTACCGGTTGGACCTCGAAAAACAATAGGGCAAGAATATTGGCCTGCCGACATTGCAAGAATCTTTGCAGCTGAGTTGATGATCTGATCTATGGCAACTAAAGAAAAGTTAAAAGTCATAAACTCGATGATGGGGCGGGTACCGTTAATCGCAGCACCAACACCAATTCCTGCAAATCCAAGCTCTGCGATCGGAGTATCAATCACTCTTTTGGGGCCAAACTCATCCAACATCCCCTGACTGGCTTTGTAAGCACCGTTGTATTCGGCAACTTCCTCACCCATTAAAAATATAGTTTCATCGCGACGCATCTCTTCTGACATCGCTTCTTTTACCGCATCTCTGAATTGTATTTCTCTCATTTTGGCTTAAAAAGTAAAATATGAGCTGATATTGGCTCTTTAGGTTTGCAAAAATACGACTACATTGTCAAAAACTAAAATACTATCTGATTGTTCGGGAAAATTTATCAAAGAATTATTCCCAAATCGTCTGATTTTAACATTTTTGAGCTATTTTCGGTCACAAAAATTTATAATTTGAAAGTAATTGGTTTGTTTATTTATCCTGTAAAATCTTTAAAAGGCATTGGGTTGGAGCTTTCGGAAGTTGGGAATAAGGGGTTAAAATGGGACAGAAGATGGATGCTGGTGGACCAAAACAATCGTTTTTTGTCTCAAAGGGAATTTCCTGTTTTAGCAAAACTTAAGACTGGAATTTCAGATAATTATCTTACGATTGAATCATTTGAAAATGAGGAAAATTTAAAAATTAGCCTTGACGATTTTCCAATTGAAAAAACAAAGGTAAAAGTTTGGGATGATGAATTGGAGGCATTGGTTTACGCAAAGGATGTCAATCAATGGTTTTCTGAAAGACTTGGAATAGAAGTGAGGTTGGTTTTTCAACCCGAAGAATCCATTAGACCAATTGATGAAAAATATGCAGTAACTGGAGATGAAGAAACCAGTATGTCAGATGGTTACCCGATTCTGATTATTGGAGAGAAATCACTTGAATTTCTCAATTCAAAATGTCCTGAAAATATTGTAATGGAAAGGTTCCGCCCAAATATTGTTTTTGAAGGTGGTGACGCTCATGTCGAAGATAGTTTCGGGGCACTTCAAATTGGAGACGTAAAACTGCATGGCGTAAAACCTTGTGCCAGATGTGTTATGACTACCATTAATCCTGATACTTTGGAAAAAACAATAGAACCACTGGCTACGCTTTCTACCTATCGGAAATCAGGAAATAAAATCTTGTTTGGACAAAATGTGGTGATACACAAAGCAGGAGTAATCAGAGTAGGAGATAGGTTGCTAATTAATAATTAATAATGTGCTAATTAATAATTGATTATGTGCTGATTAATAATTGATAATGTGGTAATTATTAATGGAATTAAAGGTGATGTTTGAAATAGTGTAAAAACAAAAAACCGGAACATAGTCCCGGTTTTTATGCAGCATTACCAATATGAATCAAGTCTTAAACTTGACTATATGTCTTTTATCAATATTCGGTGTTTTGTGGGTCGAAATTAGCCCAGCCGGTAGTCCAGTCTGTACCACCAAATGCACCAACGATAGTATTTGATTCAAATCCCGAAGGAAGCGTAGCTCCGGCAGTCAATAAGAGAGACCCTGCATTTGGTAAGAATGAAGGTTTTCCTGTTGCAGCATTATAACCACTTGGAAGTCCCAAAGTTGAGATTTCTACACCGAACTGATTTTTTCTGGAAGCATCTTTTAGTTTAGCTTCATCAGCTCCTGACACGATAGGCTTGCTCATTCCTGCGAATACCAAACCTTTGAAATCGTTTTTGCCATCCACAAAATTCTTTTGTGTAGCAGCGTCACCCAGTTCAAATCCTCCTTTTGGAAATGCACCTACCACCAAAGAGTTATAGATAGAGATGGCAGAATTACGTCTGATTCTGTAACCCGAGCGGAATTTAGCATCTGGAGTTCCTTCAGCTATAAAGATCGAAACATTAGCAAATTGAGCCTTGGTTTGGGGAGATGCATCTGATCCTGAAGCATCATTATCAGACTCGAAACCATTGGAATCGGAACATGAACACTGGTCAGCAATTTTTGGGTCTCTGAAAATATAACCATATTGAACATTTCCACTGAAACCCCAGTCAGTATCAAAGTCATCATCAAGATTTTTAAATGAAATAAGGTGTTTTGCATTTACAGTACCGCCAAAGAATTCAAATCCATCATCTCCATTGCTACTTACCTGTACGTAATCGATTACTGTACCGCTACCAACACCTCCAAGTGTAAGGCCATTTATTTCTTTATCCGTTTCAAAAGCCACTCCACCAAATTCTATTCTAACATATTTTAATATTCCCGAATTATCAGCAGCATCATTTCCACCAAAAGTCGAAATATTTTCACCTTCAATAGTAGCAGGAGTTTTATTTACCGGTGCTTTACCCAAAACAATTACGCCACCCCAATCTCCAAGGTTTCTTGAGCCTTTGGGTTGATTTGAAGTAAACACAATTGGCTTAGCTACGGTACCCTCAGCAATAATTTTAGCCCCCGGCTTAATAATCAATGTTGCTTTGGTAGCTTTGTCTCCTTTGATTACAGTACCCGGCTCAATTGTCAAAGTTGCACCTGATTCCACGTACACAAAACCTTCCAATAGATATTTGTTTGCGGCTTTCCAGGTGGTGTTGCTGGTGATTGAACCTTTGATGGTAAGGTTTTCACCAACGGGTGTAGTGTCCTCATCTTCGTCATCTGTTCTGTCGCAGGCAGTAAAAGTGAGGCCGATGCTCAAAAGTAGTAGAAACAGAACTCTGAAATTGTTTTTCATAATTTTAGAAATTAATTAGTAAAAAAGGAGTATATTAAAATTTATAATTTACTGAAATAGTATAATTTGATCCTCTTTTGTATTCCTGAAACACTCCGTCAGTGTCAGTGATGTTATTGTCGCGATTGGTGTCCTGAATCAATCTAAATGTTTGATTTAAAAGATCTTGTACCCCGGCTTTAAGTTCTAATTTACCTAAAGACTTGGTAAGGTTAAGATCTATGGTATGGCGTGGCATTTCAAATACATTGGAACTTAGTACGTTATCACCTATCACATATATTCTTTTACCTACTGTATTGTAAAGGGCATTTGCCTGCAAACCTAACTTTGGAAGACTGTAGAATAGTCCGGCATTTAACAAATAAGGAGATTGACCCTGAAGATAACGGCTTTGGTCAGATACACCACTTACAGTTACACTTGACTGAATAAGCGAGCCATTAAATACTGCCATCAAGTTTTTATTGATTTCTTTTCTGACTTCCACCTCTATCCCGGTTGAATAAGCAGACTGAGAGTTGGCAACAGTAAATGATACAGTTGAACCGTTATAAAATATTGCGGCCTCAATAGGGTTTTTAAACATTTTATAAAAAGCACCGATGGTTATTAATTCTGTTTCAGAAGGATAAAAATCATAACGTAAATCAAAATTTTGAATCGTTGCCACTTTTATGTTTTTATTTCCTCTTCTGGATACGTCAAATGCAAAGTCATAATATGTAAATGGTGCCAATTCTCTGAATTCAGGACGGTTAACCGTACTTCCAAATCCAAATCTCAGGATATTTTTTGCATTGAATTTATAGAAAGTATTCAATGAAGGTAAAGTGCTGAAAATTGGGTTGTTTACGTCAATTTTAGCTCCACCACCTCTTTCCCGGCTTTGAAGTTTTTGCTGGTTAAATTCTTCTCTGATACCAAGATTTAAATTAAGTTTTTCTGATAAAGGCAATGAGAAATTTACATAACCAGCTGTAAGTAAATTTTGAGCTGTGTATTTATCATCATTGTTGGTACCTTCTGAATAGAAAACTCTGGTAGGGCTAAGATTTTCAGTATTGAAAAATTTATCAGGGCTAAGCGATAGAAGTTCGTTAGTGACGCGATTAGGGTTAACTATCCCAAACCATCTGGCAGCAAATAGCCTGTCCTTGTATTCGGTATAAGCACCCACTTTTAAAACTTTATTTAGCTCCTCATTTTGATTTTTATCAATAATTCTATCATAATTTACTGAACCGGTTAACACGAATTCATCCATGTTGGAATAAAATCTTGCTGCCTGGGTAAGGGTGGGTGACTCAAATTGCTGGAGGTCCATTTTGTAAGCTCCTTTACTTCCCATTTCTCTGGAAGAAGTGAATCTTCTGAAGTCGGGTTCTTTACGAATAGTGTATCCAAAACCCCCGATCCATTTAAGTTTTGAGATTTCCGAAAGTTCGTGCGTTCCATTCAACTGACTTGAGAAAATGCTTTTTTGCTCATATCTGAAAGATTGATTAAATATTTCCAGATTGTTTTCATAAAGGTTTCCATTTCTGGTAACCGTTTCTTTAGTAGCAAGCTGGTTAAACAGATTCCTGAACTCAATTTTATTTTTAGGATTCAAAATCAGAGCCCAGTTGCTCATTGCTCCTAATCTTACGTTATTAGCATAACTGTTGTCTGTGAAATCATTTTGAACGCTTCCATTGAAAAAATACCTGTTTTGTTTGATATCAAAATTGGTATGCGTGTTGGAATAATTGATATAACTAAAATTGGTTAATTCTTTTCTTCCAAAGAAAAATCTTCTTGAGTAGTTGAGATTTGCCCTGATATCAGGATTTACTCTTTTTGTTGATATGTCGTAGTATGGGTTCAATGCCTTGAATTCATTGATGATATCCGATGTGGAGGCGTAATTAATAACATTTTTTGTGGAGGAGAACCCTTTAGGAAGATCACGGTAGTTGCCACCAAAGCCAATCCCATCTAGCCCGGAACCAATGTGATCAGAAACCTGCATGCCGGTACTGTTTGTACGATAACCCAAGCCGAAGCCCATTGAAAGATTGTTGCCGTCAGGGACGGTCTTGGTAAATATTTTGATTGCTCCTCCGGCAATATCTCCAGGCAGCTCGGCAGATGGTGATTTGAATACCAGCATGCGGTCAATGGCAGTACTCGGAATCAAATCAAATGAAAATGACTTAATATCAACCTCAGTAGAAGGTGTGATAATGTCGTTAAGCAACACCGTGTTGTAGCGTTCGTTTAACCCTCTGATTACTATGAAACGCTCGTCAAAAATCGAAACACCAGGTACTCTTCTAACCACTTGTGATGCATCGCGATCCTGAGTTTTAGTGATTTGCTGTGACGAAACGCCAACAGCTATGGTTTGCATTTGTTTCAATTCTGAAATTACAGCTACTTCTGTGCCGGTCATCCGTTGTCCTTTTACCACAACTGCATCCAGTACTTTTGAGTCCTCGACTAATTCAGCATTGATCAGCGTTGTTTTGTCAGCTTCAACCCTGACATTTTCAATGGAAACAGGTGAAAATCCTATACTCGTTATTTTGAGAATATAGATACCAGGGTTGATTTTTGGAAATGTAAAACTCCCGTCAACGCCTGTAACTGCAGCGAGAGGAGTACCATCAATTTTAACTGTCGCACCGATGGCTGCATCATTTATAGCTTTTTCAAGGATTTTCCCCTTGATACTTCCTGTCTGTGAAAATGCAAAAGAAATAGAAGAAATTAATGTGATTAATAAAAGTCTTAACTTGATCATTAATATTGGTATTTTGTTTCAGCTGCAAAATTAGTTTGGTAATGTTAAGTTAATGTTAAGCCAATATTATCGAAATGTTGTGTTTTGGAATATTTACGTTTTCTGATATTCTAAGTCATGAAAATGATTTTATTCAAGAGTTTAATGTAAAAAATTCTGTAAATTTTGAAAGCATTTAAAAAGCCTCATTTTTTGAAAAATATACAAATGTTAATGTTTTTTTAATGTCTTTTTTGAAATTTGTCTTGATATAAATCAAGAAAAAAATGGCTTAATTTCGCTTTTAGTTTATTTTCTACATGTATTGTAATCTTAAGGTGTTTGAAATTCAGTAGTTTATGCATATTTTTAAAAAATAACTTTGAAAAATGTTTTGCGAAATCCAATTTTGTCAAAAAAACAGTAAAAAAAAGTGATTTTTTTTTGAAAAAAATTTTTCAATTCAAAAATATGTCTTACATTTGCAGTGTCAATATGACAAAACGACAAGAGATATAAGAAATTAAAGATAAAAGTTGTGTGGATTTAGTAGCGGGAAAGGCTGGAACGTTTTGTTCCAGTCCTTTTTTTTTATAGCTACCCTAAAAATTATTCTCCTATATTCGCAGCAAAATTCTTAGGCATATGTTTTTCGTGTACTCCGGCATTACCTCCGGTCTGTTGTTAGGTTCAGGAATCGGCAATGTAAAAGTTTCACTGATAAAGACAACTCTCGAAAATGGGGTGAAGGCAGGATCATTATTACTTGGCGGTGTGGCCTTGTCTGATTTTTTACTTATCTCGATTGTCAATGCCGGTAGCTCGTGGTTTGCAATTCCTCAAAATTGGGAGAAGAATATATTTCTCGGCACAGGTATTCTTTTTATAGTTTTAGGGAGCCTGTTATTGTTAAAGCTATTTATTGAGACCAAAAATACTGAAAGTGTACAAGTCTCCGGCAAATTCAAATTACCGTTTGTGAAAGGATTTTTAATCAATACGCTTAATCCTTACAATTACCTTACATGGATGGGATTTATGGTATTTCTTAATAAGATTAATGCTGATAAAACAGACAAGCTGATATTTTTCTTTTTCGCACTTTTGGGCATGCTGATCATTGACGGACTTATTCTGTTTAATATCCGTAGAGCAAACTGGCTGCTAAAATATTCCAGACAGCTTTCGATTCTCAATGCTTTGATATTTATAGCTCTGGGTTTAAAGCTTTTGATTTGATTGCAAAAATTTTACCCAACTTTCTTTGGATGTCCCTTTCAATACTCTGGGGAATTTATGTTGGCCACCCATTTTATTATTTTCTTTCATCCAATCATAAAAATAGGCAGTTTCTAAAACTGAAACTTTCAAATTGCTTAATGCGTGAGCCCGCTCAACTACATAATCGTCATTAAGAATTTTCAGAAATTCATCTATTTTGTTGCCTATTTCGCTGCCATCCAGATCTTTAGCATCGGTGCCTATAAACCAGTGATGCCCAAAACCTTTTTCAGTTTTAAACGACATCACCGCAAATTCATTGATTTCAATTTGTTTCTCTTTCGCCAGTAGTTTGATGGCCTGGTTCATGTTGTCAACCGAAAGATGCTCGCCACAGACGCTCAAAAAATGTTTGGTTCTGCCCGTAATCTGAATGAGACCCTCGTTGGCATTATTAAATTTGATGGTATCACCAATTAAATATCTCCAGGCACCGGAACAGGTACTCAACAGCAAAGCATAATCTTTGTTTTCCTTTATTTCTGAAAGACTTAAGACTTTAGCTTTGGAATTCATCTCTCCTTCGTTGTTGAAATTATCGTCATTAAATTCCACAAACTCGAAGTAAATTCCGCCATTGGTTACCAGACGGAGACTTTCATTGGGATGGGTCTGGTAGGCAATAAATCCCTCAGAGGCAAGGTAAGTCTCAATAAAGTAAAATGGTTTTTCGGGGTTCAGGATTTTTTTAAAACTTTCCAAATATGGTTCTATCGATACACCTCCCCAACCAAAAGAAATAAGGTTGGGCCATATTTCATGGATGTCTTTTACATTGTAATGCTTCACTATGCGTTCAAACAATAATAGTATCCATGCAGGCACACCGGCCACAAACGAAATGTCCCAAGTAGGGGCTTGCTCTACTATTTTACTTAACTTGGTTTCCCAGTTCTTCTCCCTGCTTATTTTTTTGCCAGGCTTATAAAATGTTTCAAACCAAAAAGGTACTTTTCCTGATGTAATGCCGCTGAGATCCCCTTCAAAGTGGTTGTCACAATGATTGAGCTCGGTGCTTCCACCAAATAGAAGGTAACCTTTGGAATAACTTTCCGCTGGGATTTCCGTGAAATTAGCCAGAGAAATTATCTGGTTGATGCTGGTTTTGTGAATGGACTTAATCATGGCTTTAGTTACAGGAATCGCCTTTGATGACGCATCTGAAGTGCCTGAACTCAAAGCAAAATATTTCGTTTTTCCCGGCCAGGTGATGTTGGCTTTTCCCTCCCGGGATTTAAACCACCAGTTTTGGTACATACTTTCATAATTGTGAACCGGCACCAATTTGCTAAAAGATTGTCTGAGCTCTTTTCCCGACTTATTTTTTAATATTTTCCTGAAGTTATAATAGCTGCCAAATTCTGTGTCAGAGGCCTTTTTGAGTAATCTTCGCAATACTATTTCCTGCTGCTTTTGAATGGACCTGATTCTGGTTGATTTTACAATATTGGCAATCTTTAATCCAGACTTAATGGCTATTCCTGATATTTTCATAATTAACATAACTTATTACAAAATTACGATTTTTAATATTAAGAGAATGTTAAAAAAATAATTCATAGGCGGCATTAGCACCTGATTTAACCATTTGATAATAATTAAGATACACTGTGTTAATATCTTATTTTGATTTTTGTAAAAAAACAGCCGTTGAAATATAAATATAAAACCATAGTAATGTCTGATTTGCACCTGGGTTCAGGCGGGGCAAAAGCAGTGGAAGCCACCGAGTTTCTAAAAATTAATACCTGCGAAAGGCTGGTGCTCAATGGTGACATCATTGATGCCTGGCAGTTGAAAAAATATGGTTCGTGGAAAAAAGCACATACCGGTTTTTTCAGGGTGGTTTTGAAAATGATGGAAAAACTGGATACTAAAGTGTATTATATCAGGGGCAACCATGACGATTTTCTGGACCAAGTGTTGCCATTGCTAGTAGGGAAAAATTTTCAGATCAGGCGGGACATGATATTGAAATCCAAAAATCGTAAATTCCTTATAACCCACGGCGATATATTTGACTCGGTGACCTCAAAGATGAAATGGCTCGCACATTTGGGCGACTATGGCTATACTTTTTTGCTTTGGCTCAATAAATTTTACAATAAATACCGCACTTTCAGGGGCTTACCTTATTATTCGCTTTCACAATCTATCAAACAAAAAGTAAAAGCAGCAGTGAATTTTGTTTCAGATTTTGAAGAAAAATTGGCCGAACTCGCCCGATCAAAAAACTGTGACGGGGTAATCTGCGGGCATATTCATCAACCGGCCATGAAAGAAATCGACGGAATCATTTATATGAATTCGGGTGATTGGGTCGAAACGATGTCGGCATTGGTAGAAGACTTCTCCGGCAACTGGGACATCCTGTATTTTCATCAGGAAAAACCTTCAGAAAAATTAAAAGAAGCATTTAATAAAGAATTGATTTATGGTTCAACAATAATGGCATCTTGATATGAAAATAGGATTTATAATACAAGGAGAGGGCAGGGGACATCAAACCCAGGCGGTTGCTTTATCGGAAATTCTGGTTAAAAATGGTCATAATGTGGTATTCGCACTTGTAGGCACATCAGATTTGAATAAACAACCGGTGCTTTTAAATAACTGTCCTAATTTTGAGGTTTTACCTTTTTTAAGTCCTGCTTTGGCTTATAATCACAAAACCAGCGAATTGAGCATATTCAAAACCATTACGAAATCGATTCCGAGAGTTGCCAAATATCTGAATAGCCTAAAGTTGATAAAAAGTATGGTTGAAACTCATCAACCAGATGTTCTTATCAATTTTTACGATTTTTTGGGTGGAATTTATTCTGGTTTTTTAAATCGCTTCGATGTGCCTGTGGTATGTGTGGGTCATCAGTATCTTTTGCTCAACAGTGTGTTTGAATATCCACAAAATCAGAGGCTAGATCGCTTTTTTGTGAATTTTAATACTAAAATTACTTCATTGAAGGCAAACAAGATGCTGGCATTGTCGTTCAGGAAGTTTTGGTCTGAAAAAAATATTCATACCGTACCTCCATTGTTAAGGTCGGAGCTAAGACACCAGGAAGTGAGCCAGGAGAATTTTATATTGGTGTATGTGACACAGGCAGAGTTGATTACGAAGGTCATAGCCCAGTGTGAAATGTTTTCTCATGAAAATTTCGAAATGTTTGTGGACTTAAAATCCGAAATAAAGCTTCCTGCTAATTTAAAAATTAATCCAATCTCCAATCGCATGTTTTTGGAAAGGATGGCAGCCTGTAAAGGCCTGATTAGCACGGCAGGCTTTGAGTCGGTATGTGAGGCTATGTATCTGAGCAAACCAGTGATGATGGTTCCTGTAAAAAATCACTATGAGCAAAAGTGCAATGCCTTTGACGGGGAGCTTTCGGGAGCTGGTTTTTATTCTGAACACCTGGATTTTGGAAAGTTTGTGGACTATCTGGAATTTGGAGAATATCAAAATAAAAACCACAGGAATTGGTTTGATCAGGCTGAAAAGATTTTTTTGAATGAGCTGGAAAGCCTTGCGAAAAGGGAAAACACATTGTCTCACCAATAGTATTTTATCATGTAAATTTTAATAGTCTTTAGGCCTGGAAATTCTCAAAAAGTAATTTGAATTTTTGATTTCTCTTTATATAAAATCCGGGAATAAAGCTCATTGATGGGATAAAAATCTGCATCAATTAATTGAATCCCGGAGTAATTTGTTTAATTGAGTCTAGGTGTTTTTATTCAAAAACTTACTGCAGTTTACCCTTTACATCAAAGCGTACTCTTTTCCCTTTTTTTAAATTTTGGCCGTCTATTATCTGATCATTTGACAAAGTACATTCCTTCAGTTGGCCATTTTGATGTAAAATAATATTATTGAAAACGCCTCCTTTACAAGCAATTTTGCCTACGAAGATATTGCGATTAGAATAAAAAGATTCCAGTTTTCCATCAGGGTAAAACGAAGTCTGTATTCCTTTAGCACCACCACTGCCCATACAATTGTAGCCCTGAATTTTGGTTTCGGTTGGAAATGCACAAATAACCCCGTCCTTTTTAAACCTTATCCATGCATTTTCAGGATATACAAAATTATGTATAGATGCTTTTTTCTGGAGTTTAAACAAAACAGGTTTCCAGTCTTTTGAAAAATGTACCCAGTCAGCTGTACAAGAAAAGCCTTGGATCACAGTTGGTTTTTTTAGATAACCAATGATTACTGTGGTGTCATTCTTATTGAGTCCATATCTGATTTTCGAAAATTCTATATTATGAATTTTGGCATTATATTGCCAGGGAGAATACTGAGCCCGAGTGTTTGTGCGATTGGAGAGTATAAATATCATTACCAATCCAACCAGAAAAGAATTTGTTTTCATTATTTAAAAAAATTAAATAAACCGAAACACTTATTTTTAACCTTAATTCGAAACTTTAGTTAAATCTTCCTTAGATTTTTGATTATTTTCTAAAAAAAACATCAAAATAGAAAAAATAAGTATCTTCTGTTTTTGATTATAAATCTAAGTTAAGTATTTGATAATTAACCTAAAATCTGTTTTATTTGAGACTGTAAAAAGCTGGTTTGATAGGTTTTTTTTTAATATAATTGGTTTTTCTTTTCTCAATAATTTGTCTGTTTGATATTATGGATCATATTCTGAAAGATTAGTAAACCCTTCTCTTTGTCAATATTCTATATCCTGCGTCAATTCTGCGGCAGATGCAATTAATATTTTAATGTCATTAAGGCCGATGGCACCTTTAAAAATCTTTTTTTCTTTGATCATCCGATTTATCCGGTCATGCAAATCATTGGGGTCGGAAGAAACAACTTTCTCAACAGTATCCACGCCCAAATCGTAGAGCATTTGGGCATAAGTGACCCCAACCCACTTAATTCTTGACAAATCGGACAATTTGGTTAAAGTTAAGATGTCTTTTAAATCAACTCCTGTAGCTTGGGATAAATTTTCTCTATCAGATTTAGTTTGTACTTTGTTGTATAGTTTTTCAGTATTTGTGATTCCCGCTTTTTCTAGATTGTTGATGATCTCAGGGCTTATGGATACAAATTCCGCCAGTTTATTGGGTTTTGGAAGCGTGCTGTTTAATTCTCTCAAAAGGATAGTTAGGTAATCACCGGCAAACACATCCTGCTTAGAAAGTTGACTAAACGTGTCTTTTTTCTTGAGTAATTGCATCAAGTCTTTCACATTGCTGATCCCCAAAGTTTTGAAATAGGTAAATCGTTCCTCCAGTTTTTCTTTAAGTAAAATTCTGCTGGGCGGCAAGTAGGCAGATTCCAGTTTCAACCGATAATCATCAATCGAAAGTTTTTCTAAGTCAATGTAGTAGCCCATTTTTCAATCTGTTTTACATATAAATTTCTTAAATTTTTGGTAAAAAGAAAAATCAAAAATTGTAACTTATGATTTGGTTAAGCTTTGTGCTTTACCTAAAATAAATCATTCAAAATGTGATGACTTTTTCATGATGGAGTCACCATCGTAAAAAACAGAAGCTTTTGAGCCTCTGTTGCTGGCCGTCAAGGTAATACGGCAATTGAGTTTAGGGTCGGGGCCGGGCTTTTTGCAGGAAATTAAAATCAACCATACCACAAATAGCGTCAGATTTCTTAAATATTTTTTGGATTTTTGTTTTTACAAAATTGCAAAGAAATTCAGATAGTTTGCCTCGGAAATTTGTTATTTTAAGAATTAAATATTTCTATAAGTTTATTCAATTATGAGTAAAAAAAAATAAATTCCAAATAAATTCAGTTTTTACAGACATATATCAATAGTTGAGATTTACTCACAATCTACTCATAATCATACAGTTCCAGCCTCTGGATAGAATAATCTCCGTGACTTATCCTGATATGGCGGCCCTGGTGCGTTTGATCTCCATTGAGATGTCTGATTACTTTCCAGTCTCCGTTTTCGAAAACGCCCTCTTCATTTTTTAAAATGCCCACTGTCTTTTCTCTTTTCTTCCAATTTTTGAAAGTAACCACGATACCCGAGCCGGCAATATAGAATTCATTTTTACCGGTTTGAATAATCAATGCACCACCTGAATCCCATTCCGATTTGGTGGCTCCGGCTTCCCAACCCAGACTGTAGCTGTTTTTAAAAGAAAACTCATAATCACCCAATACCACAGTGGAAAGCACCTTGTCTTTTTCCAGTAAAACGCCATCAATCATACCCTGGCCGCGATATTGGGCGAGCATCGGGCTCAGTTGATTGATCAGGTGATAGGCTTTTCCTATTTCTTCTTTTTCGGGATTGGGTGTAGATTCTATGGAAAAGGGTGAAAAACCGATAGCCCCGTAGTGCCCTATGGCAAACAAAGCCTTGGCTGCCACTGTGGCATCAAAACGATGCTCAGGCACAAACAAGGTGTTCTCTTGCCTTATATAAAGATTGCACCAGTGCTCAAAATCAGGGGTATAAAAGTCGGGAGAAAGGAAATCAATCGCAGGGGCTCCCGCTTTCCAGATATCCATAAGATGGGGTAAAGGGCCCGCACTCGGGTATTCTCCCGGTACTTTTCCGGCTCTGATTAATGCCGCGTTTACAAACATGGGCAAAGGATAAGCAGCCTTTCCTGCTTCTGCCAATTTTCCGGTGAATTTTGCAAAATACCAGGCCATAAATAATTCGTCGGTGCGGTAACCCTCGCCAAATACTTCATTCCAATTCCCTTTGGTTTTAAATCCATTTTTCCGCCATATATTCAAAAATTCAGGCACTAAATTTTCTTTGTTCTTTTTGAGATAATCGGTCAATTCGGCAGGAACGTCTTTCATAAAAAGCTCGTTGGCCAGCAGATGATAATCTCTTGCTGAAGGCAACATGCCGATTTCGTTCTCAGGCTGTACCATAATCACGGTTTGTGCCTTTCCGTCAAAGGTTTTCAGATGCTTCATCAAAGTGGTAAAGGCTCTGATGTCGGCCTGAAGATTATTTTCACTGAAAGGTGTCAAAATCTCCTGACTTTGGCCTTTTTCGTCTTTGGCTCTGGGATATTTGGTCTGATTTTGTTTGATCCAAGCCGGCACATGACTGGACATACTGTTTTTCCAGGAACCAAACCATAGTAAAACTAACTTAATTTCCTGCCTTCTTGCTTCAAGAATGAGCTCGTCAAGTAAATCGAATTCGAATTGACCCTCTTTAGGCTCGATGAGTTCCCAATAGACCGGTGCGAGAATGGTGTTGAGATTCATTTGCTTAACCTTAGGCCATATTGGCTTCATGTATTCCGTTCCTGTAAAAGAAGAATTGCCCAGCTCTCCAGCCAAAACAAGGAATGGCTTGCCTTCTACCACCAGAAATCTTTGATTCCCTTTGCCCTCCAAATGAGGAATACTATTTTGAGCATAAACCTTTTGGGCAAATACTGAAATCAGGAATAAGAGGTTTATGATTAATTTTTTCATGAAAGATAGATTACTTTGATCCATTCTGTGTTTAGTTCTTAGCTCAGACTTTGGCCAATAGCACCTAACACAAGGCTCACAATTTACGAATAATTTGATTTGTAAATAAATTTTTGATTTTCCAATGGAGAGAAAATAATCGAAGATTCTTTTTCATATTACGTTCTAACTTTTTTTGGGGAAGAAGCAAATATACTTTCACCACTGCTGAAAAACAATACAGACCTGATCATCTCTCAGGGCAAATTCTCTGGCACCCCAGGGGCGAAGCGTCACTATTTTTAGATTGGGATGAAGATATTCCGGATGTGACCTAGAAACCTTTTCATAAACCTCTTCAATGTTTTTGGTGACTATCCTAAATTCGGGATTATGCTCTTTGGCCAGTGGGGCATGTTGGAACAGATAAATGCTCAAGCCATCTTTATTGAGTACACAAAAAGGCTCTTTGGCACTCAACTCACTATGACCAATCTCAAAGCCAAGGCAATTGACGAACATTTTCAAGCCATCGTTGATATTCTCATAATACACATTGGGGACTAATTGGTCGTATTTCATAGTTTTAAAATTAGGGTTTATGAGTCAGGTATTACAAACAATACCAGGTTACGTCAAATTTTATTTTTTCCAATAAACTAACTGCAATCTTTCAAAAATTTGGGTCTTCAAATATTAAATCTATTAAACCGCCTCAACAGTTCCTCTGTGATTTTCCTGCTCAATGGCTTTTGATTAGAAAATGCTGAGATTTTTACAAATGGATTTTTCTTTATTTTTCGCCAGGTACCCACAATTTCATTATCAACCATTACGATGGGCTTAAAAATACCGTTTCCGGTTTCGGAGCTGTCGAGTCCGGTGGGTAAAACGATGTTTCTGCCTTCAGAATAGCCCACCGTATATTCATCAAAGCAGGGGAGCAGACCGCTAACCGGGATATTAGGTATTGTATTTTGGGGTTCAAAATAGTAATATCTTAAGCCTTCCAGGTCGAAATGCAGGAGATCATTGCCCATTGCACTTATTCCCGCTTTTGCATCGCTCAGGCTCATGCCACTCCACCAGGCAAAATCTTTCAAAGTGGCAGGACCTCGGGAAAAATAATATTTCCGGGCGAGTTTTTCGATGGCTTCGGCTTGGGTTAATGCTTCACCGACCGGGATTTTCTTTTCAAAAAGAGAGTAAGTGTTTTTTTTGATCCCATTGCATAGCAACATTTCCAATTCTGCTCTGATGAGGATCTGGGTGGCGAGTAAATTGCTGACTTCAATGTGCTGTTTCGCCAAACCAGCCATTATATCCTCTTTGGAAAGATTGTCGGCATCCCTAAATTGATGTTCGATGATTTTCCATACTTTCAGAAAGAGTTCACGACTCAGACCTTCCTTTTTATCATTGTATTGGGTGATTTTTTTTACATAGGGTGCTGAAAGCTCCATCATCCACCGGAGGTCGGCACGATGCACCCAATGCCAGGTGGGCCGTAAAATGTGCGTCCTAACCATTTCTCCCGAAATGATGCAGTTTTCTACGGCAGATTTTTCCAAACTTTTTGTCCGTAATGCCACCGCCCAAAGAGCCATGCCATAGTCCTGAGCCTGCATGGCACCAAAATGTGCCACCACATCTTCCGGTTTATCAAAACCCGGAACTGACAGCCGCTGATTGGCCAACCGCAGCCTGATTATTTCTTCACGGTTCATGGGTAATTTTTAGTGTGGTTAAAAATAGTTGAAAATTTTGGAATGGAAAGAATCCCGCCTGTCTGTTGATTACAAAAATACATTAAAACCTCGGGATGCTTTCCTTAGAGGCATCCCGAAGAGTATATTTGATCCTAAAGTGTGGCTGCGAAATATTCCATGGCATTTTGCATAAACCTGGCAAAGGCGGGCTGGTCTTGTCCGTCGGCTTGGGTAAAACGAGGGTCATCGACATAAAGTTGACCCAAACCCGCATAGGCTTCAGCTTGTGGGTCAGGGGAGTTGACTGTTCCCCAAAACTGCCTGATGTTTTGATAATGCAGGGCCACTAAAGCTTGCACTTCCTCGCTTTTAAAGTCTTTTTCTTTTAGAGCAAATAGTTTCTTTGCGATTTCTTTTTGCTCTGCCTTAAGCAGGCTTATCTCAGTTTTTGAGAGCTTCATCAAGGCTTTTTCAGACTTTTCGATGGTTTCCATTCCATATTTATTAATGGCTTCGGTGCGATACCTGCTTGCTTTCTCTTCGGACAGGCCTTCGTATAATTCGATGGGATTGGTCATGATAGTTTCTGTTTTTATGTTATTAATAGTTTTGTCAATCGTCTGGATAAGAGTTGAAATGCGGTTCTGTTTGGCTTTCAGGCTTTGTTTCTGATTTTGAAGGGAAGTCAGGAGATCAAATTCCCCGTTATCCAAAATTTCCTTTATTTCCCGTAGTTCGAAATCAAGCTCCCGATAAAAGAGTATCTGCTGCAGCCGGAGCAGCTCCTTTTCGCCGTACATCCTGTACCTGGCCTCGGTACGGGTTGCAGGTTTTAACAGACCCATTTCATCGTACAGGTGTAAGGTACGTACACTTACCCCTGCGATTTTTGCCAATTGTTTTACCGAAAACAGTTTCATTTTATATACCCATTCTGATTGATGACACAAACATAGGCTATCACGTAAGGTAAGAGTCAAGATTTTTTTTAAGTTTTTTTTGAGAAAATGAAAAGTTAATGGAAAATTTTTTCCAAAGGGTAAGCTATTGCCTTTAAAATTGATTGAATCTACGAATTACACGCTGTCAATAACTAATCTTTTTTGAGTAGGGTAGAATGCAGATGCTTTACTTTCCAGTGCTTTTTTTGCCGGATCAATATCACCGTCTCGAGCCATTGTATGGTGGTGCGTTTACCTTCTCGGGTGATGACTGAGTTGAGCCTATAGCTCACAGTCGCCATATTATGATGTACTTTGGTACTGATGAAGTCAAAGGTGTTGGCACGTTTAAAATTCGCAGCTTTATTGCCGGTAATGGCCTTAGCTATCAAGGTATCGATATTCCAGTCCTGCCCATACTCATAAAACGTAACATCAGGTGTGCAATCCAGCCGGAGACTGACAGCATCACGATTGGATAGGTCTTCAAACATTTTTACGACCGCTTGCTGTACCCGTTGCTGTTTTGGGCTAAAACCCGGCTGAGCCTGCAAATATGCTGGAAGCAAAATGGTAAACATTAAAACAATAATATTTTTAAACATCCTCATTTTAGGGTTTAGGCTTATTGACAAATGTAGGAGGATTTGGGGAGATTTGGGTAATGATAATAACCGTTGTTTTTTAGCTTAGTTTTTTGTGGAAAATATTAGGAAATTAAATTCTATTTTATCTAGATTAAAATGAGCTTTCGCTCGCAAAGTTCGCACTCTTGTGCTCCTTTGACTATCGGAACATGTTGAAGAGCCGTAATGTCATAAAATGTGGCTTACTTTGATCCCGTATTGATATCCTCCTTTTCCATATTCTTACTTTAGTAATTTGTTTTCTGCGGCTACGAGCCGCAATTCACACGTACGAAGGCACTAGCCTTCGCACAGCTAAACCCTGAAAATATAGGGATTCCCAGTAAACGCTTTTGTGAAAACAGTTTTAAAAAATGTAACAATAAGTGTTAATTAAATCTTCCCAATTATTGATTTCAAAAAGTTCACTTCACCACCGCATTGATTTTTTCCCAGAGGGCCTTGTCAAAGCCGGAGACAGCAAACGAAGGATTGAGGGGCTCAGAGGCATCGCCCATACGCACCACGATCATATTTTTGCTGGGTATCACATATAATCGCTGGTCTTCGGCACCCATGGCCGCAAACATGTCGGCGGGGGCATTAGGCACCAGCATGCCCGGGAACACCGTCTGGCTGCCCGGCACCATATATTTTGCCTTGCCATTGAGCCACCACAGATACCCGTAAGAGGGATTGATGTTTTGGGAAGTGTTGGTGGCATTGGTGAAAAATGTCTCGTTGATGATCTGCTCGTCTTTCCACTTGCCATGGTTGAGGGCCAAAATCCCGAAGCGTGCCATACTGCGGGTGGTGCTGTGAAAAAGCCTGAAAATGAGGCCGTCACGCCAGGTGCCATCCATCCCGATTTTGTTTCTTAGTTTGGCCTGGAAATATGCTTCGAAATCCTTATTGCTTGACTTGGCCACCACGTCCATCAATTTCTGAAATACGTTGGCATAAGCCCAGCGGGTGCCGGCATCGGCCACATAGGTAAGGTTTTCCTTTATGACCCTGTTATTGCTCTCGTCGAGCCCCGAAGCCATGGTGAGCAGATGTCTGACCGTGATGAGGTTTTCTTTATCTTTGGGAGCACTGGTCCAGCCGGTGCCCAGGTAATCAGATACTTTGGTGCTGATGTTGAGGAGGCCTTCCTGCTCTGCAATGCCCGTGGTGGTCGAAACCAGCGTTTTGCCGGCACTGTTCCAGGTCCAGGTATCGGTGGCTGTGTGGCCATCGAAATATTCTTCCATCACGATGCGGCCATTGACGAGGATCATGAAGGATTTGGAGTGTTTTTCTTTAAGGAAATTCTTGAGGTCTGCCACCGCGGCTTCATTCCATCCCAGCGACTTCATGGAAGTCTGCTCCCAGCTGTTGCCGGTATTCGGGGGGAAATACATTTCATTTCCGTTGGTGGGTGGATGTACGTCCTGTTTTTTACAACCTAAAACTGTGGATAATACAAGAAATGTAAGGGTAATTAGTTTCATGAAATGCTTTGGTTTTTAATATAGACTGCCGTCATAGCAGAAAGTTTAAATGCTTTCTTTCTTTTTTATGTAACTCTTCGACATTTTCTCAATGTCGAAGCTAGATAAAGAGGATTTCCAATCCTCAAAACGGAAAAGTAACTTCAATCTTCCCCTTTCTAATTCCATAATAATCTGCACAGCTACTATTGAGATATTCCTCTTCTTTTTCTACAATACCTGCCCTTACTGGGTTCATATGTATGTATTTCAATTTTGTTTGGAAGAAATCATCCTTGTCTATTTCCTCTCCGTGATAGCCTTCCTCCCAAAACCAAATTTTATCTTCTTTCTTAAGAAGCCACAGCAACCATTTCTTTCTGCTTTCTTTAGGGTTGTTCTCAATGGCCTTGATTATTTGTGATGCTGTGAATTTCTTAAAGTCCCGTATAATGTCACTTAAATGATTTTCATGACTCTGAACAATTAAATGAATATGGTTAGACATAATTACCCAGGCATAAATAATTAAACCTTTCTCTTTTTGACAATAATTTAGGCTATTAATTATAATATCAGCATAGTCTTGACGGCTAAAGACGTCAACCCATTGATGAACTGTGGAAGTAATGAAATAGACAGCGTGTTGGTCTTTAATTCTGTATTCGTAAGCCATGTTTTTGAATTTTAAGCAATTATAATAAAAAATTGGATTTACAAGTTGAAAAAATGGATTAAGGATTATAAATCCTATTTTATCTAGCTTCGACATGCCCTAACGGAACATTTCGAAGAGCCGATGTTGGGGAAAAATTTATTTTAGTATGATCGTTTGTAATTGTACCAAAGTTGCAGCAAGCTATTATTCAAACTTTTGGAATTGTAAATGTTCTTTCACTGCAATTTCAACAATTGATTTTGAATAAGGGCTTTGTCGTTTTCGGATTTTGCTAACTTATAAGCCAGGGCATAATTTTTTATTGCATTTTTCCTGTCAAAAGAAGCATATAAATTTCCTAGAAGCGAATAATAAAACTGGTTGTTTTTTAAATCTAATTTTAAAGCTTCCTTAACGGCAATTTCATTTCCTTTTACTTTTGAAAGGGCATAGGTTCTGTTTAAGGCGGTTATTGGCGAGTATTCAATTTGTAACAGCTGGTTGTAGAGTTGTAAAATATTTTCCCATTTTGTTGAATTTTCGATATTAGTGCAATGCCAATAGGAAATAGATGCTTCCAGGTGATATTTTGTTATCTCCTGACCTTTAGCACTTTCAATTAAATAGTAGTTGCCTTTTGCAATAAGGCCTTCATTCCAAAGATTTCGGTTTTGCTCCTCATATAATATTTGCTCACCATTTTCACCAACCCTTGCCTCAAATCTCGATGAGTGAAAGCACATCAGGGCCATTAGAGCATTTACATTTGGCTTGTTAGTGCGTTCGTTTTCAAGCAGGGAATAATTCAATCGCATTGCTTCCAAACACAGCTCTTTCCTTAAATTTATTTTATGCGATTTTGAATGGTAGCCTTCGTTGAAAAGCAGGTAGATGGTCGTCAGAACGTTTTCCAGTCTTTCTGGTATTTCTTGTTCATCAGGAAGCTCAATGGCAGTATTTTCAGTTCGTAGTTTTTCTTTTGCCCTGAATAAGCGTTTGTTAATAGTTTCCTTATTTGTTAAAAACGCATCTGCTATTTCGTCAATTCCAAAGCCGCAAAGTATCCTTAATGCTAAACCGATTTGAGCTTCTGCCGGAACAGTCGGATTACAAACCGCAAAAATCATTTTTAATTGACTGTCCGAAATATTTTCGTTGGACAAATCTATTTCAAACTCTTCAAAGGCAGGATGATTATATTTTAAATCTGGTACAATTTTTTCAGAAAATGTCTGGTGCCTTTTTAAGTAATCCTTTGTTTTGTTTTTAGCAACGGCATAAAGCCAGGCTGTTGGATTTTCGGGGACTCCCTTTAAACCCCAGGTTTCAGAAGCCAATAAAAACGTATCTGTGGTAATATCTTCGGCAATTTCTATGTGGACGATTCCAAAAAGTTTACAGAGTACAGAAATTATTTTTCTATACTCTGTTTTGAAAAGTTGTGGAATTAGTTCCTCTTTTTGCATAATTAAAACATCTAATCCTGATTTTCTTTGGGAAAAATTAGTTGATTTTTAAAATGTTTCTCACTTCTACGTTTCCGCCAATATGTAGGACTGGGCAACCTTCCGCTAATTTCAGAGCTTCATCAATGTCATTGGCTTTTACAATAATGTAACCGCCTACCATTTCTTTTACTTCTGCATAAGGGCCGTCTGTTACCACATTTTTTGGTTTCAAGGTTTTCCCTTCAAATCCTAAACGGTTGGTACTTATAAATTTTCCTTGTGCGGCAATGCCTCCAATCCAATCTTGCCATTGTTTAATGCTAGCCTGCATTTGTTCTGGCGATGGCTTAAACGATGGATTGTAGTCGTTTCTGAAAATCATCATAAATTCTGTCATTTCTTTTAAAATTTAAATTAATAATTCTACTATCGATCTCATGACGATTGACGATTTAAGAATTGGACATACTTTAAATAATATTTTAAAATTTGATCCTGGTAGTAAAGATTCACAATTACTGGATACATTAAAACTTATATATTTTTATCCCTTGTTGGCGGCCGGCAATCGTATTAATCAACCTTTAAATATGGATTGTAGGCAATTTCCCAAAGATTTCCATCCGGGTCTTAAATATAACTGCTATATCCACCCCAAAATACTTTTTAGTTTCTTTGACAATCTTAGCTCTTTGACATTTTCTCAATGTCGAAGCTAAATAAAGAGTATTCCCAATCCAGTATTGAGCTATTGCACAAAAATTTTACGCCGTCATGCTAACCAGTTTAATTGAAAATCCCGAAGATAGTAAAAAACCATTTAAGAGGTTTGAAATCTGAACCGGGTTTTGAAAAACTTTCGACATATTTTCATAGCTTTAAGCGTTTTAATTCAACCCTAAATAAAAACGCTGAATGACGATCCTCTTATTGGTGGTTTCGGTGGTATTAATAATTGCCGGTACTTCAAAACTCAAAATTCATCCTTTCCTTGTGCTTTTTACGGTAGCTCTTTTTTATGCCATAGCCACCGGTGTAGGTGTAAAGGGCATAGAAACCGGCATAAAGGAAGGATTTGGGAATACGATAGGTAATATTGGCCTTGTGATAATTTTTGGGGTGATCATCGGCACTTTCCTTGAAAAAACCGGTGCCGCTCTCAAAATGGCCGAACAAATAATGAAAATCATCGGAATGAGCAGGGTGCCCTGGATCATGGCCTCCATGGGTTTTATAATTTCGATACCCGTTTTTGCAGACTCAGGCTTTGTGATATTAAATGCTCTCAATAAATCCTTAACCCGAAAAGCGGGCCTTTCTATCATCACCACGGCCGTATCGCTATCTATGGGCTTAATGGCGACCCACACGATGGTGCCACCTACTCCGGGACCCATTGGAGCTGCCGGCATACTCAATGCCCAACTGGGATTGGTTATATTGTTAGGATTAATCGTAAGCTTCTTCGCATTATTCCCCACGGTGCTTTTTATCATTTATGTCGGGAAAAGAAATTTTTTAAGTCCCGAAACTGAGGAACATCAGGAAACCCTGCGACCTACGCCACCAACCCTGTTCAAATCAGTATTGCCCATCTTAATTCCGCTTGGATTTATCATATTAAAATCATTGCATGACTACCGGCCCTTCATCAGGCAGGAAGGCATTGTATCGGCCATTTCATTTTTGGGTACGCCAGTTATTGCCTTGTTTATGGGTTTTTTATTTGCTTTACTTTTGCCTGCCAAACTGGAGAAAAGTATGCTTGGCAACAAAGGATGGATAAGCGAAAGCATTATTAATTCTGCCGAAATTATAGCCATCACCGGGGCAGGGGCGATTTTTGGAAAAATGATACAACTCAGCGGTATTGGAGACATGATAAGTGGCTCCATGGGCGACCTCAACCTTGGCTTAATGTTGCCCTTCCTTATAGCCGTGTTGTTGAAAACCGCCCAGGGCTCCTCTACCATTGCCATTATCACATCGGCATCAATAGTTGCTCCGATATTGCCCCAACTCGGCTTGGATACGGAGATGCACAAAGCTCTGACTGTAGTTGCCATTGGTGCAGGTTCGGCAGTGGCCAGCCATGTAAACGATAGTTTTTTCTGGGTGGTCACGCAGCTGTCAGGTATGAGTGTAAGCCAGGGATATAAATCGCAAACTGCCGCATCGGCGGTATTGGGCTTCTCAGCTCTTCTGATTTGTTATCTATTAAAGGCATTTCTTTAAATATTTAACCGGGTATGTTTAACTCTTCGACATTTTCTCAATGTCGAACCGTTAGAGGATTTCCAATCACGGATTGCAGGTTACGGCTCTAGGCATTACGATTACTCTTTTCTTTCTCAGTTATTTCGGTGAGCTAAGAGCCATCCTGTTTCCTTCCGAGTCAAGGATAATTGCAAAGAGCCCACTTTTGTCTGCGTGAGCTGTTTTCTGTAATATTATTTGTCCGCCATTTTTCTCAACTTTATCAAGTACTACTTGGAGATTTTCACCAGCGTTCAAGTACATTGTTACACCATCTGCAGATGGTGTGTATCCATCTGCCTGTATGATGACTCCAGTTACCATTTGACCTTCATACGGTAATATTCCCATTTGCATTCCTTCAATTTCCATTTTATCTATTTTGATGTCCAGCAATGCTTGGTAAAAATTTATAGCCCGTGTAATATCCGTTGCCGGAATTTCAAACATTGAAATGTAACTTTTCATATTTTCTGATTTTAAGTTTGTTAATGTGTCATGTGTGGTTGGTTCAGATTTAGTTTTGACTGAATTGTTGCACGAAGCAAAACAAATTGAAGAAACCATTGAAACTAAAAATAAAGCTTTGACTGTCATTATCGTTTAAATTTAAATTCAGGAGCAAAGTTATAAGTTATGGAAAAGTCAAAATAGTAGAAATGCGACAATCAAAATTTATTTATAGAAAAGTGCAGATAGAGCCATATGCTCATTGTTCAGATATTCCTTTGGCGTAACTCCAACGAGATCTTTAAAATCTTTAATAAAATGGTTTTGATCGAAATAATCACTTTCGTAAGCAATATCTGTTAACGTTTCTGATTTTTTGTTAAGCAACATATTTAAAGTTGCTTGAAGTCGAATAGCCTTGCTTAGTTGCTTTGGGCTAATACCAATTTGCTTTCTAAAATGTCTTTCTAACTGCCTTCTTTTTGAAATGTCATCTGTCAAAATATCATTTATATGTGTTGTTCCGTTTGATTTGAGAAGTACATCAACAGTTGATTTTACGATATTGCTTATAGTAGTCTTATCATTTATTAGTTTTAAAAGAAAGGCTTCAATAATATCAATTCTCTGTTTGGTATCAGCAGCTTGAATCATTTGTGGCTCTAAAATGTCGGCTTCTACTTGTCCGAAAAGTTCTGAAATGGGTGTTTCCTTGTCAACCAAGTTCTCAAGAGGTATTTTTACGAAGTTGGCAAAGCCAATAGGATAAAAACAGATTGCGAAAGTATCAACATTTCCTGTAGGTAATATGTCAAAGGATTTGGTTCTCTGTCCCATTACCATGGCATTTGGGTGAAGGATAAAGTCTGTTTCGGAAGTGAATCTTTTTATCTTATCGCCAAAATTGAAGGTCATTTCTATGCAGCCGTCAGGCACAATCTTTTGCTTTTGATTTTTTGGGTCATAAGGCACTTCCAAAGTCCAATAAAATTTGACTATGGATTCTAAATCTTTATGTGGCTTAAATGTCTGATATTTCATTTTAATAATCTATTTCTTGGAATTCTGACTTTCGTCTATTATTGGCATTGATTTTCAACTAGTTACTATTTAAAAATCTTTACACGCTATGCCAAAAATAATGATTTGTTTTTGAATTCTTTTGAGCAAACTTAATTTTCGATTTTCATTGGGGAAATTAAATCAAGCAATTCGTCAGAGGTTTAGAGGCCCTGTGGAATAAGTTAATCTAGTTATCTCTTCGACATTTTCTCAATGTCAAAGCGATAGAGGAATTCTAATTCTGGACAATGCTTTCGTTCGCAAATCTTGGATGCTTGTGTACCATTGACTGTAGGAACAAGTAGAAGAGTTGTTTGTTGTAAGGAGAACAAGTGTTTTGCCAATCTTTCGTCGCCTGACCGGCGGTGACATGGCCTCCCCCTTCATTTTTTTGCCCGCCCAAAAAAACGAAGCAAAAAAAGGGCGGTCGGTGCAATGTGTCACGAAAAATTTCTAAATTAATTCTAATGAATAAAATTCAAATTGATGGTCGAAATTTTTCTAAACACTGCACAGACATTCAAGGTATTTTCATTTGATTTATTAATAAATTGAGTCTTAATGAAGTCCATTTTAACTTGCGGCTCACCTATCAGAATTTACCGATATAAATTTAACCTAATTAAACCTATTTTTCGATCTTATTTAATTTACAAAAGTAAAGGAAGAACAGATGCCATTATTTTTTAAGAATTAAAATACAAACAGTTGTAAAATAATACTTATGAAAATTCCATAAATCAATCTTCAGCGTTTAGAAAATTTCTGGTTGAAATATTAACATTCAAGTTTAATGACTCCAAATTTTCGTGACGCTTTGAAGATTGTTCCCTTTCTTTGCCTACTTTCTTTGGGTAAGCAAAGAAAGTAGGGCCTCGCCGGCTAGGCGACGAAAGAAATTCAAAAAAACTGAAATTGTAATTACATCAACCTCAGTATATAGGCTTAAAAATTCTTAATTATTCAAAATCTATTTTACAGAAACCACAATTCTCTGATATCTCGTTAATGCCGGCTTCCCGTTGTCAGTACCTTCAGCGATAAGATGAAAAACATCTCCAGATCTGGCATCGGAAGGGATAACAATATTTACACCCTTACTTTGAGCGATTACCTCCAATTTCTTATCTGTATTTCCGACTTCCTGATATTGCCAATATTTCATCGTAACGGAATTTCCGTCAGGATCACCTTTGGTCACCTGAATATTTAATTTCTGTCCTGGTTTGGCGGAAAGATAGTTTGCTTTCACAGAGATTTTAGGGGCATGATTTGCATTTTTAAAATCTTTAACACACCAGTCGGCACGGGCAGCAAAATCATTTTGTATGGCAGGTATCCAGCGGGTTTGGGCATAGGCATTGTCCATTTTTTGGGTAAAAGGATTAAAGTCCGCCGCAGGGTCACCGTCTTCCCAACGGCTGGGCGTAGTTTTGGATTGCATCAGCCTGCCACCCCAGCCACCAAAATTGGGGTTTTCCAGGTTGTTGAGACCCACATCCACCAAATGGAGAAATGCCGGAGAATCTCCCTCCGATATAAAATCATATTGCCCGAAACTCCCCCACATATTGTTTTTGGCCTGCTCCATGCTGCTGTAGATATCTTCCAGTTCTCCTTTCGGTGGGTTGCCGTCGCCATAGCTGTAGTACATTTTTAGCAGTGGCCCATGGTCATTGATTATAGGCCCCATAAACTTACCTTCCAAATAAGCATGAAGCTGTTCAGGAATGGCCCGCTTCCAGAAATAGGCAAAGCTCCAGAACTGGTTGGCATTGTAAAACACTTTGATGTCTTTCCAGTTGGGTTCAATGTATTTTTTGTAGGTGGCGTCCTGGTCCAAAATCGCATAGATGATGGCCTTTTGACATACTTTCTTATAGATGCCATTCCATTTCGGGGTATCTTTAAATTCATCTTCGATACTTTTCAATGCCCGTGCGATGGTATTGGTGCCACCCCACACCTGCAGGTAGAGCGGGCTCATATCATCGTCCAAAAGTTTTTCTTTGATGAAATCAGAACCGGGAGTGTCTTTTGCCATTTCGCCCTCAAAATCGATGTTTCCGATCCTGATTCTGTCTTTCAGGTATTTATGGGTAGGATAATCTTTAGAATGTTTGATGAGGTTGGGATATACTTTTCCGTAGGCATCTACCAAATCGTAAATCCACTGTTCGCCCGGCCACCGAAGCTCAGTGCGTTCGCCGTACATTTTTTTGGTCATCTCCATTTCTGAAGTAAACCTGGAACCTTTGCCGTCGCCTTTGTAATGCCATTGTGAACTGCTGATGATCAGGCCCTCGACTTTGTACTCGTTGGAATACAACAACATCCTGATAAACGAATCCACGTCATCCAGTTCGCCATCCGTCGTGACGATGGTGCGGGGTTTTTGGTTTTGTGCCCATATTAAATGGCTGCTTAAAGAAAAAAACAAAAAGAGGGATAGTACCCGAAAAAGAACTTTCACAGTATTTAAGGTTTAATGTTGGGTGAAGATAATTTAAAAAAATATCTAAAAATAATATTTTTTAAATTTCGGAATTCTACCTTTACTTTTAAAAAAATTATAGCATCAAACCTTCCATAAAATATCGTAATATTCTTTTTGGTATCTCTTCGGTAGCGATCATTTCTGTCATTTCGTTTTTGTTTCGTGAAAATATTTCACATCAAATCACCGCACTCATTTTGCTAGCCAATGTTGCAATGCTGGGAATACTCCTTGATTTCAAGGCGGTATTAATCTCCTCGGTTTTGAGTGCCTTAATTCTCAACTACTTTTTTATCGAGCCCTATTATACTTTTCATATCCACAGCACCGAGGACATCCTGATGTTCAGCATTTATTTTGTGATTGTGGTGATCTATGCTACACTTTCCAACCGGATTTTGCGGCAACAGGAAATCCTGAAAGAAAAACAGGAGGGAGAAAAGTTGCTCAATATTTATCAAACCGTGCTCAATTCACTCAGTCATGAATTTAGGACTCCTTTGGCGGCCATCATCACTGCTACGGATACCTTGAAGGAGAATTCGCCCTATCTCACCGACAAAATGAAACTGGAGATACTGAATGAAGTAGAAATCGCGAGTAACCGCCTGAAAGAGCAAACCGATAATCTGCTGAATATGGGAAGGCTGGATTCGGGAATGTACAAAGTAAAAACCGAATGGTGTGATATTAACGATTTGATAAATAATATTTTACATAGATTTGAGTTAGGCAATAGAAATCTGGAAATAAAGGCAGAGGGTGCTCTCCCTTTCTATAAAATCGATATCGCTATATGGGAGCAAATCCTTTCCAATATTTGTTCCAATGTCGAAAAATATACCCCACAGGATGCAAATATCCTTTTTAAAATTATACCAGCAGACGGTGTATTAGAATTGCAATATTTTGATGATGGCCCCGGAATTCCCAACGAATATCATTTCAAAGTCTTTGAAAAGTTTTTTAGGGTAAATTCTGCCGGGAAAAGCGGTACAGGTCTGGGGATGTCAATTATAAAAGGTTTTGTAGAATTACAGAAGGGAAAAATAGAAATTGAAGAAAACCAACCTTCGGGATTAATATTGAAAATTTCGGTGCCTGCAGAAACTACCTACATCAATCAGCTCAATTATGAATAAGCGACAAATATTGGTAATCGATGACGAACCTCAAATCAGGAAACTGCTCGAAATAGCCCTAGAAAGTCATGACTATAAAGTAATCACTGCAGAAGACGGCAAAAAAGGAAAACAATTGGCGGCCAGCTTTTTCCCTGATCTGATATTGCTGGATTTAAATTTACCTGATACCTACGGCCTCGACTTGCTCGAAGAATTAACCGAATGGTACAATGGTCCGGTAATTATTCTTTCTGTAATAGATCAGGAATCAGAAGTAGTTAGGGCCCTGGATAGCGGTGCCACGGACTACCTTACCAAGCCTTTTCGCACTGCAGAGCTTATGGCCAGAATAAGGTTGGCCTTAAAAAGATCGGAATCCAAAGAAAATATTACGGTGCTGCAATTTGGTGACCTGGAATTGGACCTGGTGGCCCGTATCGTCAAAAAGAATGGCGAAATACTAAAACTCACCGCCACAGAATACAGTCTTTTGGTACTTTTTGCCAAAAATGAAGGAAGAGTATTAACCCATCAATATATCCTTAAAAACTTCAAAGGCGTTGGTTTTCAGACCGAAACCCAATATCTGAGGGTTTTTGTGGGTACGCTCAGGAAGAAAATAGAGGACAACCCCAATAAACCCATACATATCCTGACCGAAAATGGGGTAGGGTACCGCTTCCAGTAAATCTTTATAATTTCTTTATGTTTTAAGGTTTATTCAATATGCCTTCCATATAGGCTGTGGGCTTATTTTGTGCCATGAATGAATCAGAAAAACTCAAATTGAATCTTTCAGGGCTAAAGAACAATTTACAAGAGCTTTCTACCATGATGCAATCCAACGGAAACGCTCTGCTGCTAGACTTACTTTCCCACCATTCTGAATACCAGCATATTCTCGAAATGACTGAAAAAGAATCAGTTAATGTAGAAGAAAAAGAATTTTTAAAATCAGAAATGGCAAAAATCTATAACCGCATTGCTATGCCTTTTCTGGAATATCATATCGATGAAATAAAATCTCAGCTCAAGCTTATTCATTATTATTTATTTGAAATCACAAAAAAATGACAAACGAAAACTTTAAGAAGGTGAGCTTTGCCTCACTTTTGGTCACATTTGGAATCATTTACGGCGACATCGGTACCAGCCCATTGTATGTTTTAAAAGCAATCATTGGCACCAAACCCATAACTCAGGAATTAGTCTATGGTGGTATAAGTTGTATTTTCTGGACTTTAACTATCCAAACTACTTTTAAATATATACTACTGACCCTGCAAGCTGATAACCATGGCGAAGGCGGGATATTTTCCCTTTATGCTCTTGTAAAACGTTATGGCAAAAAATTAGTCATTCCTACCATTTTGGGTGCTACCACTTTATTGGCGGATGGCATCATTACCCCACCGATTTCGGTAGCGTCGGCGGTAGAAGGGATTCAGAATATCAAAGGATTGGAAACCATTCAGACCGTACCGATAGTTATTGTAATTCTTTCATTTCTTTTCTTTTTCCAAAGATTCGGGACTGATAATGTGGGCAAAGCCTTTGGCCCTATCATGCTGATTTGGTTTTCAATGCTGTTAATTTTAGGTGCCAGAATGATAACCCTTCATCCTGAAGTTTTGAAAGCTATCAACCCCTACTATGGATTTAAATTGCTCACCCATTACCCTAAAGGTTTCTGGCTATTGGGGGCTGTCTTCCTGGCTACTACGGGTGCAGAAGCACTGTATTCCGATCTTGGCCATTGCGGGAGAAAAAACATCAGAATCACCTGGATTTTTGTAAAAGTGGCTCTTTTAACCAACTACTTCGGTCAGTCGGCCTGGTTATTATCACAAGGCAGTCCGATGCTTTCAGGCCGAAATCCGTTTTACGAAATCATGCCGGGCTGGTTTTTGATTCCAGGAATCATCATCGCCACCATGGCCACCATCATCGCCTCGCAGGCTTTGATCAGTGGAAGCTATACTTTAATCAACGAAGCCATGAACCTTAACTTCTGGCCGAGAGTAAATGTAAGACAACCCACTGAACAAAAGGGGCAAATCTACATACCGAGTGTAAACAATATCCTTTGGGTGGGCTGTATCATGATGATACTCTATTTCAGGAATTCCGAGCACATGGAAGCCGCCTACGGTTTTTCGATAACCATCGCTATGCTGATGACCACCTTATTGCTGAGCTATTTTCTTTTGTTTAAACTCAAATGGAATAAGTTTTTGGTGGCAGCGATTTTAGCAGTATTCTTTATTGTGGAAACTTCCTTTTTCATTGCCAATGTGGCCAAAATCAAAGAGCGATGGATGTTTTTATTCTTTGAATTGGGAATCTTTCTGGTGATGTATGTTTGGTATGAAGCCCGAAAACTCAATAATTCATTTACGCGATTTGTGGATCTGGGCAAATACGCTCAAAAAATTGCTGCTCTCAGTCAGGAAGATAAAATACCGATGTATGCCACGCATTTAATTTACCTGACCAAGGCCGATCGCCGGCACGAAATCGAGGAAAAGATAATCAGGTCTATTTTTTCGAAAAAACCTAAAAAAGCGGAAGTGTATTGGTTTTTGCATATCAATCGCACCACCGATCCTTACACCCTTAATTATGACGTAATTGAGCTTTTGGATAATAAAATCATCAAAGTAACCATCAATATCGGTTTCAGGATTCAGCCCCGCACAGAGTTGTATTTCAAAAAAATAGTAAAAGAATTAATCCAGGAAAAACAACTAACTTTGCCTGTGAAAGCCACAGAAATAAGTGTTTTCAATGATGAAGAAGATCTGAAATTTATTGTACTGGAGAAATATCTATCCGTCGAAAATGATCTTACGGTTAGAGAAAGTCTTCTTTTAAACAGTTATTTTTATTTGAAAAAAGCCGGCTTGAGCGATGTACGGGCTTTTGGTTTGGATAAAAGTGATGTGGAAATTGAAAACATCCCTTTGGTGTATCATGCAATAGAAAATGTACAACTCGCCAGAATACATGAACATAAAAACACTGTTAACACTTAGTATAGTTTTGCTTATTATTCCTGCTGCTTACGGTCAGACCGACAGCAGCAGGAATTTTCATCTAAGTGCTTACGCTGAGGCCTATTTCTCAATGGATTCCAAAAAAAGCGGTTTTGACCGATTGCCCTATTATTATTACAACCACACTACGCTCAGCAAACCTGATATTAACCTGGCCTTTGTAAAAGCCGCCTATGCCATGGAACGATGGAGGACTAATCTGGCGGTGGCGGCAGGCAGCTATGCCAAAGAAAACATTGGCGGATATGTAGATTTGTTCGAGGCCAATGCAGGTCTAAAATTGAGTTCAAAACAGAATCTCTGGCTCGATGCCGGGGTGTTTCCCTCTCATATAGGTTTTGAAAGTGCGGTATCAGCCGACTGCCCGACATTGAGCCGGAGTATTATGGCCGAAAACTCCCCCTACTATGAGAGCGGAGCCAAACTCACCTGGAACGACGAGCGTTGGCTGGTTTCGCTGCTATATCTCAATGGCTGGCAAAACTTTAAGGAATGGCAAACTCCTGCTGTAGGTTTACAATTAAACTATAAAATCAACACAACCACGGTAATCAATTACAGTAATTTCATAACCTTGGGAAATTATGATGATATTCAAAGGAATTATCATAATCTTTATATGACTTACAATCCGGCAAAAGGCCTCAACCTCACAGCGGGGTTCGATATCGGCATTGACCGATCCAGATATGTAAAGGATGGCACATGGTGGACACCCGTACTCATTGCCCGCTTGCCGATAGGTAATACAAACAGCTTTGCCTTAAGATGCGAATATATCCATGACCCTAATAGTGAGGTCTTAAGATATATGTATTCCATCGGGTTTCCCCCAGACCAGGTATTTGCCTTCTCATTTAACTACGATCGGAAACTTTTCGGGAAAATGTGGTTCAGAACCGAAATCAAAAAACTTTCAGGCAAAGACATGCTCAATGATTCCAATCGTTGGATATTCCTGAGCTCCCTGGCGGTGAAGTTGGAGTGATTTTAGATTGTCCTCGCAGAGTCTCCTTTAGGGACTCTTTGGATGCTGCTAAGAAAGAATTAATGAATTCAAATATATTTTAAGATCTATAATTTCCTAAGAATTAGGAGAAAAACTACCGAAGACAACGTGGCCCGGATTAGTATAAGGCTAGCCGACCGCCATGCCTTCATTCTAAATGCGACAGTTTCGCATTACGTTGTGCCGAACGAAGCCTTTTATTTGTTATGCAGTTTATTGCCTCGTGTCTTTAATGTAATTCCTATCAAATTTAAGCGTTGAAATTCCTAGTGATTTTATTTTTCTTTGAAACTCAGTTTCTGATGAAAACTCCCAGTAATTGTTATTGTCTATGTTTGTATGATAATATCCCTTGGTGTCGATTATATGGTAGTATTCTACTGTTGATTTTGGTCTTCTTAAAGTTTTTGCTATTATATATCGGTCATTATTGCCAAGTTCAAAAACATACCCTGAGACTATCACTTGTCCTTCATTCGATTTGAGATTCTCTTTTATATAAATATTCCTGTTTGATTCCATGTCTGCCCAGCCAACATAGTATTTACCGATTATATGAGTTTCCTCTCCTGTATTTCCAAAATCACAAGATGTCAACAAAAAGATAAACGATATTATTATTGTTAAAAGATATCTCATAAATTAGGTATAACGTTGAAGCATTGGAGTTGTGGCGGAAATAGAATTCCGTCAGCCGAATATAGTACAAAAGCTAAATAGTACCACAACTGTTGAGCCTATATTCGTCAGCCGCCATAATGCCAATGCAATGTTGCCTGCCGTTTTATTTGTACGGATTGTCAATTTGTTTTGATTTTGTCTTTCTAAAAGGTGGATAGTTGTCTTTAAATATTTGTTCCATTTCTTCGTCATATTCCCAAGTTGAGTCTACATACTGCCAATAAAATTCAAAATATTTGAGGTCGTCTTTATCTCTAAATATTACAACTCCGATACATTTTTGAGCCTTGCTTTCATACTTGTGAGCCATTGTCAAATTGTGTAGTGCATTTTTCCAATTGTGTGCCTTCGTTGAATGTAATGGGATAAATACAAAACCACAATCTGTTCTTGGTAAGTATATTCTATAAGGATAAATAAATTCGGCTGTTTCCGATTTTTCTATCGACAGTGAAACTCGTTGTTTAAATTCTGTTAGTTCGGAACGATTTAGTTTTGCAATTTCTGTAATGATTGGGTAGTACTCTGTTTGATAGTTTGTTAGTTTTATATTTTTGGCAAAGTTTCCAATGATATTAGAAATGTCAAACTTGTCTGTGTCCGACTTATGAGTTATGAGATTTGTAATATATCTTGGCTCGAAATGGTCTGTCTTCGGTGTTTCCAAAAAGTGTCCTAGAAAATATTGCTCTGGAAGTGCATTGCTATATCTTTTGTCAAAAGAAAATAAGTTTTCTCTGAAATCTAGGTATTGATTTATCTCAGTCGGTGTTATTAAATATTTACACACCCAATAATAATCTTCATAATGAAAAAGGTGTATAAGTCCAATTTCAGAACTTTCATAAAACTTCTGTCGGCGTAAATCTTCTGAAAAATTATCATTTGGCGAGTAGATAATAATTCTTTTTGTATCAATACAACCGTTCGCTTCTGTGATATTTAGTTTGTGTCCTTTTTCGTTCTCTATCAGAATTTCAGGATAATTTTCAATAAATCCAAGTGTCGATTTTATTTGTTTTACAGCTTTTTTTAAAATTTTATTTTCAAACCATTTTTTATCGTCGATTGAACTTAAATCTTGTTCTTTAACCTGATAAACAAAAAAAAGGTTGTCTAACCGAACGACATTGTCGGCGAATTCAAGTTGCTGATTAGTGTCCAATTCTTTAAAGTCATTCTTACTAAATGTAAATTCCTTGAAGAATACATTTGAATTAATTTGTGCTAATATTTTTTCAGACTTTGTCATTGGTAGGCTTTGTCAAAAATGGCAGGCAACATTAGCATATATCCAATTACTTACACCAATTGCGTCTATATCCTTTTCCCCCGAAATAATTCAAATTATTAAATATCAATAACATATCCGTGTATAAGCATTGGTTGTCGGTTAATCAATTTACTTTGGCAGACCGTGTGGTCTTTTCAAATACTAAATTAGTAAAATATTGAAAATCAAACATTAATCGGGGGCATTTTTTTGGAAATAGAACTTATCCAATGGTAAGCCAAAAATAGGTTCCTCGGCACGTTAGCATTTATGTTGCAGGATATTATTTGGATTTTAATTTTTAATCCTCAAAAGCGGTTAACCTTCCATTGGTGAGAATCATCCTCAAAAAGCTCTTTGCCAAATATCGGAAGCTCTTTTTTGATGGCTTCTAAAATATAAGTGGTGGCAGCTATGGCATCTTTCCGGTGACTGGCGGTGGTAAGAATAAACAGACAAATTTCACCCACAGAGATTTTCCCTAAAGAATGCAAAATCCTGAAATCCTGAATGTCAAATAGCTCAAAGACTTTGGTTTTGATTTCCTCCATTTTGTTGCTTACCATTTCTGTATAAGCAGTATAGGCTATGGCGGTTACATGCTTGCCATCGACATGGTCAGCCCTGATTTGCCCCAGGAAAATATTGTGAGCACCTATCTGGTTTTCGGCCTGGAATCCTGAAATCGTATCGGTGATCAATTGGGGTGAAACCGGTCCTTCGATGAATATCTCCATTATATTTTTGTTAGGTTAAAAATTCCACCGGCTACATTGATGAGGTTTTCGAAACCAAAATTGTTTTTTAGTATTTCAACGGCCTTTGCACTCCTGATTCCCGACTGGCACAATACATACACCGTTTTATTCTTCGGAATTCCCCCGGTATTTTCTTCTAAAATATTCATCGGGATTTTCAAAACATTCTCAAAGTCCGGCTCAGGCGTTTCCGATTCATTTCTTACATCTAAGATCAAGGCATCCGCCGGAATCTGAAATTTATTTGTTTTTGTTTCAATATTCGATTTTTGAATCCCAAAGAAGGCAGTTTTATGGCTTAATACATTGGTAACTAATAGCTTTCCGCTAAGAATGTTTTCTTTCTTCAGTATAATCTTTAAAGCTTCTGTAGCCTGCTGAATCGCAACCGTTGCCGATACCACACCCACCACGCCGGCTTCCTCGCAAGAAAGTACCTGATTGTCGTTTTCGGGATAAAGGCATCGGTAGGTAGGCCCATTATCATAATTAAATACAGAAACCTGACCCTCAAAGCGATAAATAGAGCCGTAAACCCAGGGTTTGTTCAAAGCATTACAGGCGTCGTTGATAATGTACTTTGAAATGATGTTATCGGTGCCGTCAATGATCAGGTCAAACTTGCTGAAAATATCTTTTGCATTTTCAGTGGAAAGTATTTCGTTGAAAGTCTGGTAGTTTAAGGAAGTATTGATTTCCATTAAACGCATTTTGGCTGCTTCTACTTTCACAACGCCCAGGTCTTTTTCGGTATAAAGTACCTGCCGGTTGAGATTACTTTTCGATACCCGATCAAAATCCATCAGGCCGATTTTTCCAACCCCTGCCATGGCCAGATATTGGGCCACCAAAGTTCCCAGACCACCCACACCCACAATCAAAACGCTCGCCTCACCAATCATTTGCTGGCCTTGCTCACGGATTTCGGGAAGCAGTATTTGTCTCGAATATCTCTCCAGGTTCTTCATTTATCCTCCGGCAAATGGGGGTAAAAAGGCTATCTCCGCATTTTCGGTGATATTAAAATCGGCCACAAAGTTTTGGTTGACAGCTATTCGGATGTTTTCCGTCAAAATATTGCCGTATTGGCTTTCGATCCAATTTTTAACAACTGATTCAGAAAGCACACTTTCCGAAAATACCACCTGCTCTTCTTCTTTTTGAGTAGCCTCCTGAACGACCCCGAAATATTTAAATGTTATCCTTATCATAATCTAATTGTGAATTCTGCCGGGTTTTTCCCTTAAAGAACCTCCGTTTTTTTGGTTGATTACTGCCTGGATTTCAGCTAAGGTTGCCAGTGCGATTTCGGCCGGGGTTTCTGCTCCAATATCAAAACCCATGGGCGAATATAAGCCATTGAGTGCATCATTTTCAAAGACAATTCCGGCCTCTTTAAGCGAATCCAACAATTTATTAAACTTCTTTTTGGGCCCCAGAATTCCAACATAAGGTAAGTTTTTTAGAGGTTGAATTTGTTTCAGCACTTTGAGGTCATATTGGAAATTATGCGAAATCAAGACCAGAGCTGTATTTTCAGGATTTTTAATACATTTCAATACCTCCGAGGCATCACCCAGATAAACCTGACAATTTTCGGCAAATCTTTGATCAGTAGCATGTGTGTGCCTCCCGTCCAAAATGCTGATTTCCCATCCAAGGAGGGCAGCCATTTGACTAAGCACTACAGCATCGTTTCCGGCCCCGATGATCAAAAGATGAAAAGGAGGCTTTAGCTTATTGATAAAATATGCCTCATTATTTAGTGTAAAATAGTTTATTCCTTTGCCTGTCGCTGATTTTATTTCCGCCCCAATCCCTTCGTTAATTTGCTGATTTCCAAAATGAGCATCGGCGTTACCGGCCCCAAAAGTTCCATTAACTTTTTCATTTTCAGAATAATGTATCAAAACATCGGTAGGGATACTTTGCTTTTCCGCCCATTTCAAAATCTCCATTGGATTTTTAGAATCTTCAAAATCAATGGGTTCAAAAATTACTTTTATCAGACCATTGCAACCCAGCTGAGCTCCCAACACTGCATCGCTTTCATCGGAAGTATCGTATTCAATAACTTTCTTTTGATTTTTATACAAAGCATATAAAGCCTTTTTCAAAGCATCCCCTTCCAGACATCCCCCGCTTATGGCCCCGTACATATTGCCGGTTTCATCTACGATCATTCTTGCTCCTGCTCTCCTGTAGGCTGAACCTTCCACATGTACTACAGTAGCCAGAACGGAAGGCGTTTGGGACTCTTTTAGTTTTTCATATTGGAGAATAATATTTCTTAATTCGTTCATTTTCTGAGTGTAGGAATTATTTTTTTGAAATAATCAATGGCAAACTCAATTTCATTTTCAGTGGTAAATCTTCCAAGGCTTATCCTTACTGATGAAAATGCCTCGTTTTCAGAAAGCCCCATGGCCTGTAATACATGCGAGGGTTTGGTATGGTTGGCATTACAAGCGGAGCCCTGGGATAGTGCCAGCCGATTGAGTTTTTTCAGGAAATGTGCATTGTTGATATTTTCAAAACAGAGGTTGGTGACATTACCAACTCGCACCGAATTTCTGCCATTAACTTTAACCTCAGGGATTTGCAAAAGTTCTGATTCCAGATAGTCCCTTAGCTTTATGATACGATTATTATCAGTTTCAAAATCTGTTTCATAGATTTCGATGGCTTTACCTAGGCCTACTATCGCCGGCACATTTATCGTGCCTGCCCGAAGGCCATTTTCGGCCATTCCTCCATGGCTTATGGCTTTAATTTGCAGATTCGACTTTTTATACAAAACCCCAACACCTTTGGGACCATAAATTTTATGTCCCGAAAATACCGCCATGTCCACAGGAATATCACTAAGGTTAAAAGGTACTTTTCCAATAGCCTGGGTGATGTCAGCCAGCCAGACCAAATCAGGCCGATTAAGTTTTTGAATAAATTGGGCCAGAGGGTGAATCACGCCTGTTTCGTTATTGACCAGCATCAAACATATCATGAGGGTGTTGTCGGTAATTGAATCTCTGAGCGTTTCAAAATCAATTTCCCCATTATGATTTACATCAAGCCAGGTAATTTTGAATCCTTGTGTTTCCAGGTATTTGCACGATTCCAGCACGGCTTTGTGTTCCGTTTTACAGGTGATGATATGTTTTCGGTTTTCCGAAAAGTTTCGCTGAGCATATCCGATGATGGCCGTATTGAGGGCTTCGGTGGCCCCGGAGAAAAATGAGATTTCCGAAGGTTTGGCTCCAATAAACCGGGCAATGGTTTTTCTGGATTGATCTACCGCTGCCTCAGCTTCCCACCCCAAAAGATGATTGCTTGAAGGATTGCCAAAAGCTCCCGAAAAATACGGTAGCATTGTCTCCAGTACCCGGGGGTCAACAGGAGTGGTAGCATTATAGTCCAGATATATTACCGGATCGAAAGACATTTTCAATTATGGGCTAAAATCTTATAATCTGAAATAAACCAAAAAACATAAGTCTGGAATTTCAGCAGGAAAAATAAACATATTCTCCAAAAAATAACATTCAGAATTTTATTCTTAAAAAACAGCTCGCCTTGAAAGGGGAGGAGCAAATTTTTCGTTTTAAATTTTTCAAAAAATACGTTTGTCTAAATAGTCGGTTGCTCCGCAGTAAACGGCTGGTTATAATATCTCTTTCCGGTATTTTTATACAAAGCATTAGCCACTGCTCCAAAAACAGGAGGGAAGGGAGGCTCTCCCAAGCCCGTTGGATCGATTTCATTTTGTACAAAATGAACGTCTATTTTCTTTGGAGCTTCATTATGCCTGATGATCCGATAGGTATTGAGATTATTATGTGCAGGCACACCGTCTTTAAAGGTCATTTCCCCATAAAATGCATTGCCGATTCCGTCCACTACCGCCCCTTGAACCATATTGGCTGCTGCATCAGGATTGATTACAATGCCACAATCCATGGCACTGGTAACCTTTTCTACATAGGGTTCACCATCACGTGTGACCATATCGACGACATGAGCGGCATAAGAATTATGGCAAAAATAGGCAGCAACACCACGGCTGTATTTATTGTTTTCAACTTTGCCCCAACCTGATTTCTCTTTCACCAATTCCAACACACCAGCATAGCGGTCGGCATCGTATTCATTGTTTTTACCCACAGGATTGGTTTTGGCTCGTTTGAGTAATTCCAGCCTGAACTCAATCGGGTCTTTGCCCATGGCTTCGGCCACCTCGTCCAGAAACGATTGCTCTGCGGCAGCATTAAAGTTGGAGCGGGGAGCCCGGAATGCACCTATTGTAATGTTGGTAGGGATTTCCCAGGCTTCAGCGAGATAATTATCAATGGCACCGGCAGGGAATCGGTTGGCATGTATAGGACTTTCAGGTATTCCCCCGCCAATCACATGAAATCCTATCAGGTTATTACGGGCATCCAAGGCCGCCCGATAGGTAGCGGTGTACATGGGGCGATAGATACCATAAGTCATATCATCCTCACGGGTGTACATCAGTTTCACCGGAGCCTTTACTTTCTGAGAGATACGGGCCGCTTCATACACATATTGGCCATAGGCTCTGCGACCAAATCCACCGCCCATTCGGGTCATTTGAATTTCTATTTTATCGGCAGGCATATTCAGAATTTTTGCCAGAGTGGGTTCCATCCAGCCTGGTGCCTGAATAGGACCCGCCACCAATGCTTTGTCTTCCTGGACGTGGGCAAAGAAATTCATGGGTTCCATGGTATTGTGTGCCAGGAAGGGGGCATTATAGACTCTTTCAATAATTTTTGCGGCATTTTTGAAAGCCGCTTCAGGATCACCATCCTTTCGCAATTGTCGGGCAGGCTTTTGGGCGAATTCTGCCATCATTTCAAATTGTTTGGCGGTGGTTTCCAATCTTCCGGGTACGGTTACTTCTCTTTTTCCGTCTCTACCAGTAATAGTATCTTTGATGTCGCCTGCGGGCTCCCATTGTGCTTTCAGCTTTTTGCGGGCATTCATTACTTCCCAGGTGGAGTTGCCGACCACGGCAATCATTTCATTGAAAGTCCGGGTGTCAAAACCACCCTGTTCAAAACCTTCGTCATATAACTTAAAGCTGAAAACGTCTTTGATCCCGGGCATTTTTAAGGCTTGTGAGCCATCAAATGATTTGAGTTTCATACCAAACGCAGGCGGATGCTGGACCATGGCTATTAGCATGCCGTCCACCTGATAGTCAATTCCAAAAAGTGGTTTTCCGGTCACAATTTTGAGTCCTTCCGCATTTTTCTTTGATTTACTGATGATTGAAAAATCTTTTACGGCTTTGGTTTTGACTTCTTTCGGAACAGCTATGGTGGCTGCTTTTTCTGCCATTTCACCATATTTTGCCGATTTACCGTTTTTATGAGATAATACCCCTGCCTTTGTATGGATTTCAGCGGCAGGAACTCCCCATGCCTGTGCTGCGGCTTCCACCAGCATTTGTCGGGCAGAAGCTCCGGCTATTCTCAATGGTTTCCAGTACATTCTGACAGAATTGCTCCCGCCGGTAAACTGGGGACCTAATTTTACATTATCATGAGGACCCATTTCCACTACCACATTTTTCCAGTCTACATCCAGCTCTTCAGCCACGATCATGGGGAGTGAGGTCATCACATTTTGACCAAACTCAGGGTTGGGGCATAGAATCTTGATTACATTTTCAGGCGTTATTTTAATATATCCTGTGAGTTCGTACCATTTTTCCGATATTCCTGCTGCTAATTTTGTGGCAGCTTCGGCTTTGGTAAACCAGCTGAAGCTGAGCATTAATCCTCCACCCGCCAGGGCAGATGACTTTAGGAATGAGCGTCTGTCGTATCTTTCTGTATTTTTCATAAAATCTGAAATCAATTTTTGGGTTATTTCTTCGAGGCAGTTTTGATCGCATCTTTGATCCTGAGATAAGTGCCGCAACGGCAAATATTGCCGCTCATAGTAGCTTCGATGTCTTCATCGGAGGGGTTGGGATTATCTCTCAGCAAAGCTGCCGCGGTCATGATTTGACCTGATTGACAATAGCCGCATTGAGCTACATCATGCTCTATCCATGCTTTTTGCACGGGATGGTTAGCTTTTTCAGACAGCCCTTCAATGGTAGTGATTTCCTGTTTTCCCACCGACGAAACCGGAAGCTGACACGAACGAACCGCGGTACCATTAAGATGAATGGTGCAGGCACCGCACATGGCAATACCACAGCCATATTTGGTTCCGGTAAGTTGAAGGTGATCTCTCAAAACCCATAATACCGGTGTAGAAGCATCGACTTCGACTGACCGGGTTTTTCCATTTACATTAAGGTTGTATTTTGCCATATTAAAAAATGATTTCTCAAATTTGATAAAATATTCTTTCAAAAACTTATATTATTCAAACATATATGTACGAAAATCAAATTTCAAAAGACGAAAGACAATTAAGTCTCATTATTTTATGAATTATTTACCAAAAAAAAATTTAAGCTCTGTGTCATTTTTTGTGGAATGTGACTTTCATTAAATTACTATATTTAAAACAATTCCTTTATTTTCGAAACACATAGAACACATAGCAATGCTATAATCTTATGATTCTCATAGATACATAGCTGACCTAAACTATTGAGCCTATGTGGTAATTCCTATTGTGTCCTACGAGTTAATTATTTCATTTGATTGCCTTTCTTTTGAAAAATAATATGTAAAAGGACAACAACAAAAATTTTAGAATTCAAAAAAGAGATTTTTAAATCAAAAATTGTATTTCCATAGTTTTTGACCCAAAAACAAAATTTTACCCAAAAATCATTTATATCTCTTTCATAATGTTACTTTTAAGATCAATTTATGTGGATTATTTTTTGAAATTATTGAAGTCTTGAAAACAGTATCTCGGATTACTGACGTCCAATATATAATTATTGAAAATATGTACCTTAAAATCATAAAACAGTCCGTTCTAAAAATTTGATTCCACTAATTTCAATCTTTATAAGAAAATGTAAATCAAATTTTTAGAGAGGATCATTGTTTTATGAATGTTTTTTTGCTTACTTTTTTTCAAAAAAAAGTAAGTCCTCGCCGGAAAGGCGACGCAAAGTAAATTTACGATGTTAGCTTTGTTTATAATAAAAAAAATTTCCTTGAAAATATTTTTAATGCCATTTTTTTGATAAAATAAAAATTATTAAGAAAACAGTAGTTTCAAATCAATAATTTTCTCCCAAATAAAACCAACAAAACCAATGAAATATAAATTGTCAAAATCAATAGCAGGATTAAGTCTATTGCTGATTTCGTTTTTTCCATCTTTTTCACAAAGCAATAAATTTATTTCAATAAAAGGTCAGGAACTTATTGACCCTAAAGGGAAAGTTTTTGAAATCAAAGGGACCAATCTGGGCAATTGGCTCAATCCGGAAGGATATATGTTTTTGTTTGAGGATAAGGCTTCCTCTTTTCGCTTGATAAATGAAGCTTTTTGCGAAATGGTAGGAGAGGACTTTACCAACCAATTCTGGAGAAAATTTAAAGAAAACTATGTCACCCGGGAAGATATCTTTTATATCAGAAAAACCGGGATGAATACCCTCAGGATCCCATTTCACTACAAACTGTTTACCGATGAAGACTACATGGGCCTCACCGGCAACCAGGATGGTTTTGAATTGCTTGACAAAGTCATAAAATGGTGTGGAGAGGCCGGCATTTATGTGATCCTCGATATGCATGATGCCCCGGGTGGACAAACCGGTGACAATATTGACGACAGCTACGGCTATCCCTGGCTTTTTGAATCACCGGAAAGTCAGCAAAAATTTATTGCGATCTGGCAGAAAATAGCCAAAAGGTATGCAGGAAATCCTACTGTCATGGCTTATGATTTATTAAACGAACCCATCGCCACCTATCATGAAAAAGATATTCCTCGCTTAAATGCAGGTTTGGAGCCATTATATAAAAAATGCGTTGCGGCTATCAGAAAAGTAGATAAGAACCATATAATTATGCTGGGCGGGGCTCAGTGGAACTCAACTTTTACGGTATTCAGTGACTGGAAGTTTGATGATAAACTGATGTACACCTGCCATATCTATTGGTGTAAAGTAGAGCAGCAGAGCATTCAGAAGTTTGTTGATTTCAGGGAGAAAACCAATCTGCCGATGTATATGGGTGAAACCGGAGAAAACACCGATCAGTGGGTTGAGGAGTTTACTCAATTATTAAACAAAAATAAAATCGGCTGGACCTATTGGCCGTACAAAAAGATGGTACCCAAAAGCGGGATGATGCGAATTGCCAAACCTGAGGGCTGGGATGAGATTATTGAATATACCAAAAAAGACCGCAGCTCATTTGGGAAAATCAGAGAGGCACGTCCCAATCAGGATTTGGTTCGTAAAGCGATGACCCAATTGCTTGAAAATATGAAATTTAAAAATTGCGAAGTGGATGCCGGCTATGTCAAAGCTCTGGGAATGAAACCTTAGTTGATTAGTTTAACAATAATTTCAGACAGGCAATGCACAGGCCCACCGTAAGCAGAAACCGGAGGGTGGGAATATTGAATTTTTGACTGCCGTAATAGGAACCGAATAAGCCGCCGATAATAGTAGCCACTACAGCATATTGCAGGTTATCGGTAAGATGGATGCCGCCGTTTTGCATTTGACCATAAAGGCCTGACAAAGAATTTACAAAAATAAACAAGGCAGATACAGCAGCAGTTTCTTTGATATTTCCCCACCGCATGAGCAGTATCACCGGGCTCAGGATTATACCCCCACCAATGCCAATCATGCCGGAAATAATCCCGATGAAACATCCCGTAAGAATACCAAAAATGGGATTGATGTCTCGGGTAGCTTCAGTATGGTCTTTAAATTGATATACCATGCGGAATACAGAAAATAATATTGCAATGGCCAATACTTTCTTGTAAATATCATCGGTAAGGGTCATAGCTCCCCCAACATACGCCAGCGGGATACTTCCTATGGCAAAGGGGAGGAAAAGTTTAAATTTGAAATTACCCGCTCTGTAAAATCCAATGAATGAAAATGCCGATACCGCAAGATTCATAATCAAAGCCGAAGGTTTCATCATTAAGGGCGATACCCCGGCTAAAGCCATAACCACCAAATAGCCGCTGGCACCGCCATGCCCCACAGAGGAATAGAGGAACGCAATGATACCCAGAATCAGAAGTAATAAAATTAAATTAACCATTAAAAACCCCTCCGAATATTAACAATTCAAATTTTAGTAAATCAAATATGATACACTCACATGATATAGGTCTAAGAGAAATATCACCGATGAATGATTATTAAAATGGAGCTACTCAAAAAAAGACTCAAATAATCCCAGGAAAATCTTATTAACATTTTCAGGAAGCAAATGTAGTAAATAATACAATTGAATATTAATGGTTTTTAAAATTCATGTTATCAGGGCTTTTTATAGGGCGTATAATTTTTGATTTTGGTTTTTAAGGCGGGTTGGATTTCCTCAGGAAGAACCTGCCCCAGTTTATTATCCCACGAATTTAAAACAAAATTAATGACATCAGAAGTTTGTTGATCGGTAAGTTTAAAGGGTGTCATTTCGCCCTGATATGGTACGCCACTCACTTTAATCGGACCTTTCAGACCATAGGTTATAATATGCACCATCCTTTTTTTATCAGAAAGATTAGGATTTTTGGTTAATGGCGGGAAAACCCTGGTAAGTCCTTTGCCATCCAGCATGTGACAAGCCACACAGTTTTTGGTATAGATACTTTTTCCGCGTTTGATGCTGGCATTAAGGTCAAAACCCTGGGCATTTGCGATGGTAGCAAAAACAAATAAGAAGCAAGAAATATTTAGCGTTTTTCTCATGATTGAATAAAATTGTAATATTTCATAAAAATAAAACAATCATCTACCATGAAATAATGACCTTCGCCAACTCAAAAAAGAATAAATCTTATGTTTTTTGAAAAATTTAACAGGCTCTTACCCAAAATCTAAAAACTATTTTTTTCCTATACTTACCAACTTTCTAACTTACCAACTTTCAAACTAATACACCGCTACCTAATTAACACATTATCAAATTATTAATTAACACATTCTCTTCCACAAAATAACCTTTGTGGCTTTTGTGCCTTCTTAGTGACTTTTGTGTAATAATCAAACCGCAAAGCACACAAAGAAGTCGCAAAGTTTCGCAAAGGAATATTCTCTTAATGTCCTTAATTTCTTCATGGTTTAAAAAAACTCACCTCCCATTATTTTTAACATTAAGATAGATTAAGGAGTGAAGGTCAATAAGCATAAAAGCCATCCGGCTATTCCCAAAACCAATTAGCACATTAACTTCCCAACTTAAAGTACTGTTGCCTACTGCCTGTTTACTTAATTCCTGAACAATCAAACCAAATTATCCAGTTCAAACGGCATTTTTCGGATCCTTACGCCTGTAGCGGCAAAAATGGCATTGGCCAAAGCCGGAGCTACGGGTGGTAGTCCGGGTTCTCCCACACCTTTGATGGTCTTTCCGCCATCTGCCAGGATATGTACTTCTACTTCAGGCATTTCGGGCAGACGCATGATAGGATTATCATGGAAATTGCTCTGTACTGTGCTCCCCTCCGAAAATGTAATCCCGGGCTTAGTGGCGGCTGTAATGCCCATCGCAATCGCCCCTTCGACCTGTGCCTTAACGGTATCGGGGTTTACCACCGTGCCGAGGTCAATCACAGCATATACTTTGTCGATTTTCACCGAGTTATCTGATAATTTACTTACTTCAAAAACCTGAGCCCCCAGTCCGGCAAAAAATAAATATTGAGCTACACCACGACCTTTGCCTTTGGGCAGGGGAGTGTCCCATTTTGATACCTCTTTTAGTTTTTGCAGCACCCTTTTGGAGTCAGCATCTTCCTTGAGCATGTCAAGCCTGAAAGCCATCGGGTCTTTTCCGGCAGCGACGGCAAGCTCATCGATAAAACATTCATGCGAGAAAGCCAGCGTGGAGCTGGTCACCGACCGCCACCAGAACATAGGAATATGAATGTCGGCAAACACAAAGCTGTTTTTCATGTTCGGGATCTGATAGTCCTGATGGCTGATGCCTTCGACCATTGTTTCATCCACTTTGGTTTTGTCAAATGCGGGATTGAGAAATGACATGATAGTAGGGGAGATAACCTTATGCTGAAAGGCCACCAGTTTCCCATCTTCATTCACAGCTCCTTTTAAAGCAGAGAAGGTCACCGGTCTGAAAGGTCCCTGCCGGGTATCATCCTCCCGGGTCCAGATTACTTTTACCGGCTTTTTGATTGCCCGGGCAATATTAACTGCCTCAATCACAAAGTCATTGGAAAGCCTTCTTCCAAAACCCCCTCCATTAAAACAGGTATGGAGGGTCACATCCTCAGTTTTGAGCTTAAACATTGCCGGGATTTCATCAATAATATCGGATGGCACCTGCGTAGAAGCCCAAATCTCCAGTTTATCATTTTCTTTCCAGTGAGCGGTGCAGTTCATGGCCTCCATGGGTGAGTGCGACACAAACGGCGTCTCGTAAAATGCTTCCACTTTTTTAGAGGAATCCTTATAGGCCTGATCAAAATCGCCCACACTTTTATCAACCACACCTTCCGATTTCGAGAGCTCCCTGAGCTTTTGGAAATAATCATCGGTATTGAAATCCCCATGCCCCTGATAATCCCATTCAATCTTCAGGGCTTTTCTGCCTTTCAGGGCTGCCCAATAGTTTTTGGCTATCACGGCAACGCCTACCGATTTGTAGATCCCAAAAACCCGCTCTACCGTAATCACCTGCTCCACTCCGGCGACTTTCATGGCCTCGCTTTTGTCAAAGGATTTTAGTTTGGCACCAAAAACCGGACACCGCTCCACGGAGGCATAAACCATTCCCGGCACCTGTACATCAATACCAAAAATCGTTTTGCCTGAAACTTTCCCCGGGATATCGGGTCTTTTCATGGATTTGCCCAAAATCTTAAAGTCCTTCGGATCTTTAAGAACCGGGTTGGAGGGTGTTTCCAGTTTGGAGGCGGTTTCTGCCAGGCTGCCATAGTCAAGTGATTTGCCTGAAGGCTTATGGAATACCTTTGCGTTGGAAGCATAGCATTCCGATACAGGTACTTTCCAGGTGGTAGCGGCAGCTGTAATCAACATCTCCCTTGCGGCAGCTCCCACTTTCCTTAATTCGAAATAACTGCCCCGTACCGAATAGCTTCCTCCTGAGGACTGACCGTTTCCAAAGATCTTTTCTCCCCCTGATTGCTTAATTTCATATTTTTCGACCTCCAGTTCCTCGGCGATCAAAGCAGGAATGGATTGAAAAGTGCCCTGACCCATGTCGGGTTTGGTATTGAACAGGGTTATTTTTCCGCTTTTCTCAATAATTATATAGGGACTCAGGTTGAATGAAATGTCCTGAGACAAGAGGGCTTCGCTCAAATTACTTATTTCCTGATGGCCTTCACCATATTTTATGCCTATCACAAAAGCGGCACCGCTGAATCCCAACTTTCTGAGAAAATTCCGGCGGTTTTCTACATGAGAATTTTCACGCTGTCTGTTTATCGTTTTCATTTTTGATGTCTTTTGGTAAAAGGTTAAATATTACTTGCTGAGGTCTCCGGCAGCCCGGTGGATGGCCTTTCTGATACGGATATAGGTACCGCAGCGGCATAGGTTACCTGACATATAGGTGTCTATCTCTTCATCGGTAGGGTGAGGATTGGCCTTTAACAAAGCCACCGCCGACATGATTTGTCCTGATTGGCAATATCCGCATTGCGGCACCTGCTCTTCGATCCAGGCTTTTTGTACCACATGGTCAATATTAGCCGATATACCTTCAATGGTGGTAATTTTTGAGGAAGGCTTCAGGGTTGAGACGGGTGTCTGGCAAGATCTGACCGGTTGGCCATCCAAATGTACGGTACAGGCTCCGCAAAGACCCAAACCGCAACCAAACTTGGTTCCTTTAAGTCCTGCGTAGTCTCGGATAACCCAAAGTAAAGGGGTATCGGGTTCCGCTTCAATGACCAATGATTTCTTGTTGATATTTAAGGTGTATTTTTTCATAATATTTTGCTAAATGAAAAAAATAAGTTAGAAACTAATTAATAAATGCTTTTAAAAAGAGGATTCAGTGTATTTAAAGAATCTTATCCTGTTTCCCAACCAGGCAATTGGAGCCCTGGTCTATAGCAGATACACGAGGGTTTAACACTTTGTGTTTTTCCAATCATCGCAGGGTTGAATAATTTTTTTGAAAGTTAAAAAAATGAACCCGAAACCTCAAATTATATTTTGTGAAAAGTGAATTAAAAGGAACTAGTCCTTTTAGGGTAAAAGTCAATTTTATTTAATGGTTTAAATTTATGGGAGAAATTAATTTGGGCTCTGCGTCATTTTTAGTGGAATTCTATTTTCTTAAAAATTCTGTTTTAAAAACGATACCTTTATTTTCCAAACACATAGAACACATAGCCATTCTATACCCTTATCATTAACATAGATATATAGTTGACTTGAACTATTGTACCTATGTGGTATTTCCTATTGTGTACTATGTGTTATTTATTTCATTTTATCGCCTTTCGTTGAATAATTAAATGTAAAAAAAGACGAATGGAAAAAATTAAAAATTGTATTTCCACTGTTTTTGACGCAGAACCTTAATTTGTTCTTTAAATTTGAATGCATGTTTTAGATATTATTAATTTATGAAAAATTCAACCCAAAGTCTTCTGATACTGTTACTGTGTTTTTTAACAATAAATGCTTTCTCCCAATCCTCTAATCCTGTTTTGAAACTTTATCCCGAGGGAACCATTTTGCATGGAAATATCCCGTACCAAAACGATACCCTGAAAAAGCATCAATTGGATATCTATCTACCTTCGCATGCCACAGGCAAGTTTCCTTTTGTGGTGTTTATCCATGGAGGAGGTTGGCTTGTCAATGACAAATACGCTGATATGAGCTATATGGGAAATACCCTTTCTGCTTTGATTAACAATGGGATAGCCGTGGCATCCATTGATTATCGCTGGGCCTCTCAGGCCAAATTCCCAGCTCTGATTCAGGACTGCAATCAGGCGGTAAGCTTTCTATGTACCAACGCCTCAAAGTATAATCTTGACAAAAACCGAATCGCTCTCATGGGCTTTTCGGCGGGAGGACATCTGGCTACTTTACAAGGCCTGGCCAACAACAACAAGGTGTCTGCATTTTTCAATGCCTACAAGCCTGAAGTATTTCATTTCAATGCGGTGGTAGATTATTATGGCCCGGTGGATTTGATTTCCATGCCCGGAAGTGAGAATCCCTTTGCTGCTGAATCTGTATTATTGGGTGCAAGTCCAATTTCCCGGCCTGATTTGGCCAAAGCCGCCAGTCCTGTGACCTATGTCGATAAAAATGATCCTCCGTTTCTGATATTTCATGGTGAAAAAGATGAGAGTGTACCCAACCGTCAGTCCAAATTGATGCATGGCTGGCTCAAGGCAGTAGGCGTGGAGTCAGAACTGATCATCGTGCCCAATGCCCCGCATTACGGTAAAATGTTTGATACCGAAGCATACAGTAAAAAGGTGATTGATTTTCTGAAAAGGAAATTATGAGTTTACATCGAAAAGGGTTCAGCTTAGGAAATAATTTTTGACCAATTCCGGCTTCACCAATTTGTGTCTTTTGTATAATTATAAAACCGCAAAGCACACAAAGGAACCGCAAAGTTCCGCGAAGCAAAATCTCTGCTGCCTGTCACACCTTTCCCGAAAAACTAATTACCCTTTGTGCCTTTTGTGTCTTCTTGGCGTCTTTTGTGTTATAATTAAACCGCAAAGTACACAAAGGAACCGCAAAGTTCCGCGAAGGAAAATCTCTGCTGCCTGTCACACCTTTTCCGAAAAACTAATTACCCTTTGTGCCTTTTGTGTCTTCTTAGTGTCTTTTGTGTAACAATTAAACCACAAAGCACACAAAGGAGCCGCCAAGTTCCGCGAAGGAATTTTCTTAATGATCTTAATCGCTTAATGGTAAAAAAATACCTCATCCCATTTATTTTTAACATTATGGTAGATTAAGAAGTGAAGGTCATTAACCAGGAAAGCCATCTACCTTGTCACAAAACCAATTAACACATTAGCATATTATGAATTAGCACATTAACTTTCCAGCGTAGCTGACGAGAACACATTTTCAAAAGCTAAATTTAACAAGTTCTAAAAAGCATTTCAGTTTACATCTCGACTATCGCTCGATGTGACAATGTGGTGTCAGTTCGAGCGTTAGTCGAGAACATGTTTCAAAAGCCAAATTTAACAAGTTCTAAAAAGCATTTGAGTTTACATCTCGACTATCGCTCGATGTGACAATGGGGTGTCAGTTCGAGCGTTAGCCGAGAACACATTTTCAAAAGTTAAATTTAACAAGTTCTAAAAAGCATTTCAGTTTACATCTCGACTATCGCCCGATGTGACAATGTGGTGTCAGTTCGAGCGTTAGTCGAGAACACATTTTCAAAAGCTAAATTTAACAGGTTCTAAAAAGCATTTCAGTTTACATCTCGACTATCGCTCGATGTGACACTCAACTGTCAGTTCGAGCGTTAGTCGAGAACACATTTTCAAAAGCTAAATTTAACAGGTTCTAAAAAGCATTTCAGTTTGCATTTCGGCTATCGCTCGATGTGACAATGGGGTGTCAGTTCGAGCGTTAGTCGAGAACACATTTTCAAAAGCTAAATATAGCAGGTTCTAAAAAGCATTTCAGCCTACATCTCGACTATCGCTCGATGTGACATTCAACTGTCAGTTCGAGCATAAGTGAGCATGATAGTGCGAAACTTACCATCGTAGCTGTCGCGAACCTATTGCCTGCTTCCTGCTTCCTGTTACCACTTTCAACCATTACCACATTACCACATTAACAAATTAACAAATTACCACAATATCCTTCCTTTTGAAATCCTAAATATTCCCCGTACTTTTAGAATAATTTATTCTCCCAAATGAAAAAATACCAAAGCATCATATTAACCTCAACAATATTACTTTCCTCTTTGCCGGCATTTTCCCAGATAAAACTCACCATAAAACCTGAGTCTGAGGTAAGAGCCATTTCTCCCTATCTGTATGGCCGGAATAACTCCTTCAGCTTTACTGACCCCAATGCTCAGATGAGTGCTGCTGACCTTACCCGTATCAAAGATGCCGGGGTGCGATTTTTCAGAGAAAACGGCGGCAACAACAGCACCAAATACAATTGGCGGAAAAAGCTCTCTAGCCATCCCGACTGGTACAACAACGTCTATCCCAACGACTGGGACAAGGTCGTGACTACCATGCAGCAAAACTTCCCCTCAGCACAGGGCATGTGGGCCTTTCAATTGATAGGCTGGGTAGCGGCCAATAACCAAAATAATTTCAATGACTGGAACTACAATAATTCCAAATGGTGGGAAGGCGTGGCCCAAAACCTCGCGGGTAATGGGGTGCTAAGTCCCACCGGCACAAAAGCCAAAGTAGAGGGAGACCCCCGATTATATCTGCAACCCTGGCCCGCCGACTCCAGCACGGCGATTTTGAGTCATTGGTTTGACCGGTTAAAAGTGAAAAAAGAAAATGCCAGCTACTGGAACATGGACAATGAACCGGAGATATGGAATGGCACCCATGATGACGTGATGCCCAACCTCATCACGGCAGAGGAGTTTATACAGCGGTATGTAAAAATGGCCATCAGTGCCCGGGCCAGATTTCCAGAAATTAAACTTACCGGGCCGGTTGCCGCTAATGAATGGCAATGGTACAACTGGAACAACGATGCGATTGTATACAACGGAAAAAAATATAACTGGACGGAATATTTCATCATGAGGCTGGTCGAAGAAGAAAAAAAGACGGGTGTCAGGATGTTCGACGTAATCGACCTGCATTTTTATCCTTCTACCTCCAATGCTGCGGAGATAGCCCAGTTGCACAGGGTATTCTTTGACAAAAACTTTGCATTCCCGGAAGCCAACGGGCTTCATCGGCTCAATGGGGGGTGGGATGCCTCTATCAATAAGGAATACATTTTCGGGAGAATCAACGGCTGGCTTGATCAGTATTTGGGAAATAATCATGGCAGAACGCTGGCCTTGACCGAATCAGGCATCAATACCGAGGACGCCAACCTTTCGGCGATATGGTATGCCTCTACCATGGGGGAGTTTATGAAAAACGGCGTCGAGATTTTTACACCCTGGAGCTGGAAGCCCGGCATGTGGGAAGTGATGCACCTCACCAGCAATTACAATAAAGCCCACTATTGTTCAGGCACATCAGACGCCGAAGAAAAGGTTGGGATCTATCCCTCTAAAAATATGAGCGGTGATTCTCTTTCTCTTTTAATCATCAACAAAACAGCCACCAATCAGCCGGTAACTGTATCTTTTGATGAATACATTCTTGATTCGGATGTAACGTTGATGAGAATCCAAGATTTACCCAAAAACGAAACCTTCGTTTCCAAATCGCAGAATGCATTGGTAAAGGAAGTCCTGAAACCCACTAGCAATAAATTGAATTTTACCCTAAAGCCGTATTCAGTCACGATGGCCATGGTAAAAGGGCACAAAGGAATATATCAGGAAGTTGCCTTAGGAATCGATACCAAAGAGGAGCTTATGATTTATCCCAATCCTGCCGACCACCAACTGAATATCGGAATCCCGGATGAAGCCATCAAAAGTATCGAAGTTTTGGATTTGAATGGAAAAGTAGTTTTGAAAGGAAAAAGTAGCCGTATGATTTTACCAGAAAGTATATCCAAAGGGACCTATTTCATAAGAATTGACACCGGGCAGAAGACCGTGGTAAAAAAACTAATTGTAAACTGATTGCCAAAATTATTTATAAAAAATCAGAAGGTTTATATTGCTAGACAGGTCTTTGATTTGATTTGTAAAATATTATTTCAGAAAGAATAATACTGTCTTTTCCATAATTGCAGGTAGACAATCATTTTTTCATAATATCCTTCCAATTGTAAAACTGAAATACTTTTGGGTTGCTCATTGCCACAAACAAGCCTTTTCTGTAATGGGGTAAACGCACACTTGTTACCTCGCTACCGTCACTTTCAATTGTATTGGTCTTGATGGTTTTGATTAAGCGATGGTCATGGGGGTTTAATTTTGTGCCTTCTCTTGAGAAAATATGAAATTGGTTGGCTTGCTGGTCCGATACCAATATATACCCTTTGCCTTTTCCTTTTTTATAAATGGAGATGCCTTCAATATCACTTTTAAATGCATTCGAAGCAAAAAGGGCCAGCTCGGTATTAGGTTGGTCAGGGGCGGCATAGTATTTCCTGATTCCTACGCCTTCATCGGAATAATACACATAGCCTGATTCATTATCTACCGCAATGGCCTCAATCTCCTTTTTTCCGCTAAAGCTTCCAAACTTCCTCACCAAAACACCCTTCACCTGATCATTTTCATCACTCACGAGATGGTATTCATGCAAATAGTTTTCTCTCGGTCCATTTTTCCGGCTAACGATGGCATAAATCTCCCCCGATTTATCGGTATATAAGGAAATACCCATCGGCAATCGGATGGAGTCCCCTTCAAAAACAGGGATGCCGCCATTATCGATGGCTTTCATATCGGGAAGTGAAAACACCCTGATTGAATTTGTATTTCTTTCGGTGCACACCGCAATATCGGTATTACCACTTTTTAACTTCAGCTGATAGGCTACATCCACATTATTAGGCCTTTTCAGCCCTCTGAAAGTCTTATCTTTGATTTCTTTTCCATCTAAACCAAATACCACCAAAGCACCATCATGCCCATCTTTTCCTTTGTCGGTTCCTATGATCAGACTCCCCGATTTATCTTTCTTGTTGATCCAGATGGCCGGGTCATCAGAATTGTACTGAACGGTATCGGTGATGAGGACAGGAGCCACCTGCGAAACGATAGGCTTTTTGCCAGAAATACATGAAACGGTGAAAAGGACTGAAATAGAGAATAAAGTGAGGTGACAAACGGCAACAAATACTTTTTTCACGGAAAGATTTATATAAAGATGATTAGAATTTTTGTTTTTGAGTGAAGGGATATTACCTCATCAAACCTTTAATTTAAAACGTAAATTCCGCCAGAATATTTCATTAGATTTCCCCTTAAATTAAGAAAGCAACAAGCGACGCTTTTCCCTTATGTATTTCCAGCTATACCGCAAAGTACACAAAGGAACCGCAAAGTTCCGCGAAGTATATTCTCTTAATGCCCTTAATTTCTTCATGGTTTAAAACCTCACCGCCTTTTTTTTTTAACATTAAGTTAAATTAAGGAGTGAAGGTCATTAATCAGGAAAGCCATCTACCATGTCCCAAAACCAATTAACACATTAGCATATTATGAATTAGCACATTAGCTTACCAGAGTAGCTGTCGAGAACACATTTTCAAAAGCTAAATTTAACAGGCTCTGAAAAGCATTTCAGTTTACATCTCGACTAACGCTCGATGTGACAATAGGGTGTCAGTTCGACCGTTAGTCGAGAACCTGTTTCAAAAGCTAAATTTAGAAGGTTCTAAAAAGCATTTCAGTTTACATCTCGACTAACGCTCGATGTGACATTCAACTGTCAGTTCGAGCGTTAGTCGAGAACACATTTTCAAAAGCTAAATTTAGCAGGTTCTAAAAAGCATTTCAGTTTGCATCTCGACTATCGCTCGATGTGACATTCAACTGTCAGTTCGAGGATAATTGATCATGATAGTGCGAAACTTTCTAGCGTAACTGCCTAGAACCTGTTGCCTGTTGCCTACTGCCTGTTTCCTCTTATCACCTTAAACCCCCATTAACAAATTAACCCATTAACACATTATCACATTAACACATTATCTTTGTCCCACAATTAAATCTCCTCCGATTCACATGGATAACAGACGAAAAGCAGAGAACCTCATCCGACTGATAGGTTTTCTCAGCACACGGAAATTGAACATCAAAGAAATCGCCAAACTGCTGGAAGTAGAAACCCGACAGGTGAAAGTGTATCTCGATTCCCTCGAAGACATTGCCGTCAGTGTCGATGAAGACCTCAACGGCAGACTCTTTATTTTTGGTGCCGACAAACTCCTGCAAGGGGAGCTCGAGACCACAGAGAAATCGCTCATAAGGTCAACATTGTTGCTGCACAAGCCCAACCACCCCCTTACGGCCGGTATTGTCAACAAACTCAAAGAGGAACTGCTGCCCCTGCCCACCCTCGACGAGCTCACTCAGGTCAGGATATCGGATAACTTCGACAAGATTTCAAAGGCCATCGACCATAAACGGCGGATCGTTTTGCATCGCTACCATTCTCCCACCGGGAAGAAAGAACATAGCGACCGCCTGGTGGAGCCCATTGCGTTTCTGGATCACCACCGGCTGCTCAAAGCCTACGAGATAGCCAGCCGCACCGTCAAGTCCTTTAAAATCGACCGGATAGGGGAGGTGGAAATCACCGATACGCCCTGCAGCAAATCCCGGAAAGAGACATTGAAGATGGATCCCTTTGGGTTTAGTTGTGAGAAGACCGAAATCGTGAAGATCAGGCTCAGTCCACTGGCCAAAGACCTCATGAGCGAGGAGCTGCCCCAGGCCCGCCCATACCTCACCGAAATCAAAGCCGAATGGTTTTTCATTGGCCCCATCTGTGACCCCAAAGGCCTGGGAAGGTTTATTTTGGGCCTACCCGGCCACACCTGGGTAATCAAAGGCGATGGTCTGCAGGAGCATTTGAAGGCGGCAGTTACCAAATATGAATTTTGAATATGGATATATAAAAAAATTTGCAATAACCAATCTGACGTTGCCTACCGGCAGTCTTCATTTTTTTGCTCGCCCAAAAAAACGAAGCAAAAAAAGGGCGGCCTGTGCAAAATGTCACGAAAAATTTCAATTGAGTGGTTTTGAAAAACAATCAAATCATTCTAAGAAATTTTTCTAAACACTGCACAGGCATTCAAGGAAATTTCATTTGATCTACTTAAATGATTGAAGATTAAAATTACTTTTTACTGTCAAAAGGATATATAAAAAAAATATACCTTATAACAGCCTGCACTGTTAGAAAACAATTAAAATTCTCAATAGATAAAAGATAAAATTTATAAATGAATAATTTTGAGAATTTTAAGTGTGTGAGTTTGCAGGGTGCAGTTTTTTTTGCTTCGTTTTTTTTCGAAAAAAAATGAAGGCCCAGGCGGCAGCCGACACAATGAATGTAATAGGGTATATTTCTATTTTAAATGTAATACTATCTAAACGTAGGTTAAAGGCTTATTTTTTGATTATAAAATTTTTAACACTTTGACTGTAATTACTATTTATTATTGATATTAATCTTTCCTATAAGATTTAAACTGCTGATTATTAGCTATAAATAACAGGAAATATTGCCAATTTATCACAATAAATGGAGAAAACTTGTGCTATACTACCCTTACAGAAGGGGTAAAAGTGCTAAATTAACATCAAATTCGTCGAATTTAACATCAAATTCCACAAATTTGATATCGAAATCGTCGAATTTAACATCAAATTCCACGAATTTAACATTGAATTTCACGAATTTGATATCGAAATCGTCGAATTTAACATTGAATTTCACGAATTTGACATTGAATTTCACGAATTTGATATCGAAATCGTCGAATTTAACATTGAATTTCACGAATTTGACATTGAAATAGCCGAATTTGATTTCAATTTTCAGGAATTTGGACCTGGTTATGGGGAGTTTGGAATTGCGGTAGGGTAAATTAAAATGACTGGACGGTGCTCCGATTTTTAAGGAACGGAGAATGAAAAATTAGAAAGACTGCCTGAAATCTAAAGTATAAAAAGAAAATTTTCGCTCCCTTAAGTGAGGTACCGAAAATTAATATACAATTTTTTTTTAATTCCAGAATAAAACTTATAAAACTCAAGTTTTAAATTTGTAATTATTAAAAGTTAAAACTCTATTTTTTTGTCCTATTATTTTTCGGGATGAAATCATATCCATAACTATTCCTTGATCAAATTTTTGATTCAACTTTTAAAAAGGATAATTCTCCAAAACTTTTGGAAAATTATATCTGATTGTTAAACTTGGGCCATTCCCCCTTGGAGGTTGTGAAATAATTTCATCTTCATTTTCATCGAAAAAAAAACGCAAAGCATTACAGCAAGAGGGAATAGAATGAGAATTGCCTGGATATGCTCCTAAATATGAATGCAGTTCTCTAGCATTAATTTCCAAAAAAGGTAGGTGCATGGCTTGTGCAACTCTTAATTTAGTTTTTATTGTAGCCTTAAATTCTAATGTAGTAACCATAATATAATGTTTTAATAATAAAATTAACTTTTTACTGCAAATCTTATTCTATAAAGATGTAACAAGGATGATTTAATTGCTTCGTAATGCTCAAAAATGTCGAATGCTTCAAATAGAACTCTTTCAAAATTTACTCTGTCTGCTTGTTCAACTTCTTGTTCCAAAGGCAATCTATTTCTTATTGCAATTGGTTGAAAAGCATTGATAATACTTTGCTTTTGCTCGTCTGATAAAAGTTCAAAATTCAATAGTTTAAAATCACGCTCAAATTTTGTCGCTCTTAAATCAAGTGCACCCAAACCTCTACCAAAACCGAAACTTTCAATAAAAAACATACTTAGAACGCTGTTTAATAAGGCAAGCAGTAAAACCCTGTTTTCATCCTGATACTCCGCTTTAATTGAAAGTCCAATCATTCTTTGGTCAATGAAAGAACGATTAACAAAGGTTGCAATGAACAAACTTTTGTCGTAATTCACATTAGCGACAAAGTCAGCCATATTATCGGTTTTCATCTCATACCAAAACATATTTGCTCTACGTAAAGATTGGGTAAGCGGAATGCCTGTTTCGTTGTTTTGATTTTCAAAACTTCTAATCCATTGCAAAGCACCTGTATGATTGAGTTGTTCTAATTCTTCAATACTTTTTGAACAACAAAATGCTTCTCCATCTGCTAAACAATAAAGCCCTGATGTTCCTCTTAGGTTTTTCAGAACTGGTCTTATATATTCCGCTTCAATGTTATGACCAGATGTAGGATAAAATAAGGGATTCCAACCTCTTCTTTCACCACGGGTAAACTTGAAAATCTGATTGCAATCAATTAGTTTTTTTGAAACTTCTGTAAGCCAATTAAGATTTGCAAAGTAACCGCACCAAGGAACACCAATAGTTTCAAAATTGGTTATCTCATTTACTGAATAATTTTGAACAGCTACAAATTGATTATCAGTTTCCAACAAAATATTTTCGCTCAATTGTTTAATGTCAGGTATTTCGTCTATGCTTTCTTTTAGGGTGCAAAATGAAATTGTTCTGCTTTGGTCTATTGGAGTATTTGGGTTCCGCTTTTTTGCAATTAAGAAAGTAGTTACTACATCTGCATTGTCAAACCATTTTCCTTTTCCTGAAATTACAACAGTTTCAATGTCATAGAATTTTTGAATTAGCTCTAAGAAAATTTCTCCGTAATCAGTTCCTAACCAAGCATTAGAAAGTATCAGCCCAATTTTTCCGTTTTCAGAAAGTAGTTGATGTAGATAAAATGGGATATAAGCGAAAATGTCGCTTTTGCCACTTAGTGATTTTGTAGTAGTATCTTCACCTTGAATGAAGTTGTTTATTTCTGTTATGTTCGGATTTAATACTTCAATCTCTTTACTCTTGATGAATGGTAAGTTTGAAACAACATAATCAATAGTTGGGAAAATTTTTACAATATCGTTTCCATTGTTTGGGTCTTTGAAAGTTACATTTTGCCCTGTTGCTAATTCAATCACATCTTTTCTAAAAATGTTAAGCACCTTGCCAATGTTGTTTGGCTTTGCCAAAGTAAGTGTAGACAATTGAATCGGGAAAGAATGTTTGTCTGATGCCCAAGTAGTGTTTATAATTTCGTCTTGATTAAACTCGTATTCTTGTTTGAGCAAATATGCTTGATTGATTATTGTTCCTGTTCCGCAACAAGGGTCATTTACAATTCCTTCTTTGTCTTCTAATTTTTATACCATTTCAAAAAATCTGTGTGAACAGCATTTGCAGGCTCAATAAAATCTTTCAAGAAACAAACTTGTCCAAGTTCAATATATGAATTTCTCGCTAATTGCCCTTCATCAGAATTTGTGAACATAAAAACTGTGTCACTCATTACGATTACATCTTGACCCAATTCGCTTGCAGTGATTATGTCAAAATCTCCCAAGAAATCAAATAGCTCTCCGTAATTTCTACCATCCTTCCCATAATCTGGAAAAGTGATTTTTAAAATACCGTTCCTATAACTGACACTTTCCTTCATAGCCTATTTCTCTCTTATTCTATCAATTGGATATGTTTTCCCATCTTTTTCGTCAATAAATTTCCAAAACTTCCACCCATTTACAGGTAACCCATTTTGAACCTTTGTTCCAGCAGCTGATGGAGATTTAAATACCTCGTTATTGTAAATTACTTTTGAAGGTGAAAAATATATTGCATAATGCTCTTGACCTTTATATTTGGTAAAAATCTCAATCCCTTTTTCATCAACTTCAACTTTTCCAGGAATATCAATTAGACCATTTTCATCATCAATGTCATATATTATTACTTCTTCTGCTGTTACGCCAATTCCATAATTACAAAGAATATCGACAAATTCTTTTCCGTTAATAAGTGAAATAGGAGCTTTATATGGGTCGCTTGCTTCTTCTATTGAAGGTTTTGAGAAATCTGATGTGGTTATAAATAAACCTGTTTGGTGTGGTCTTAAACTTCCACGAAGCTCTGAAATACTTGCCCTCTGTACATTGTTTCGCCATCTTTTCACCTGAACACAAACACTGTTTTTTATAGCTCCAGCAACAACTAACTCTCCAGTAACATCAATTCCTCCATCACCAGATTTACAAGTAACTGTAATGTTTTCAAAACCAAGGTTTCTTAAAACTTCACCAACTAATTCTTCAAAGCTAAAAGGTGGCATTGATAAAAGAGCTTCTAATAATTGTCTTTTAACCTGATTGTTTTTATCTCTAATTTCTGCAAATATTCCTTTTGGTTCATTTTCAGTAAGGCCATATTGCCCTTTACCGTAGCTTATAAATTTTGATTCTTCACCCTCAATCTTGCTTTTTCGAATAACAGAATTAATTGCTGAAGAAATATTTCCTGCAATAATTAAATCATCACTTTCAATCAACCCAAGTTTAAATGCTCTTTTAGCAATTACTTTGTAATGTAGCGACCGTGCTTTTTCTTCTTGTTTTAGAATTTTATAAGCAATGTCTAAATATGTAAGTGTATCTGCCATTATGCTGCGATTTTGGTTGCGTTAGGGATTGAAGTGGAAATCCTTTTGAGAGGAACGAACAAAAGATTGGAACGAATAGCCCGACCCGATAGGGGAACGCCCAAGAAATAAATATTCACATAAGCATAATCAAGTACAATATTTCCTGGTTTTGTAAAAGTTCTAATTAAATATCTTCCCAATTCAATTGGTTTTTGGGTTGGATGGTAAACTGAACCTTCGGACTCAGCAGTTTTTATATAAATAAAATCGTTAATTGACTGTTCTTCAAACGCTATTACATCGCTTGGGTACCTTTCTCCGTTACTTTTAATATGCCGAGGTTTGAAATCTCCATAACTCCCAGTAAACTGATCTTTTCTTATTCCCTTATCATAGGCTTCTCCATTTGTCATTTGGGGAAAGTATGTTGGCTGGTTTTTATAGAAAATGCAAATGTCTTCATGCTTTCTAAGTGGTTGCTTTTTCGCATTTAAGAAATTAGTTGATTTAGATTTGATCCAGATTATTTTATACTTAAATAATTTTTCATTACTCATAATGAGTTTTGCCGTAAACAAACCTTGAGCGGTTAAAACTATTGCACCTGAATCTTTTATTATTCTTTCATAGTGTTTCCATAATAGATTCAAATCAATTACAGAATCCCATTTATTTTGTGTAGTTCCGTATGGTAAATCACAAAGAATTAAATCAATTGATTTATCTGGAATGTTTTCCATAACATCTAAACAATCACCTTGAATTACTTTGTTTAAGTATTTATTTAAAGATTCTATCATTAATATTATTTTTTAAATTTAATTAATTGTCAACTGAGAATCAGAAGCGTAAGGCACTTTTCCAGAAGGGACCCATTTAGATGCAGGTCCAAGATGGGTGTCCTGATCATCAAAGAATATTTGAGCCCCAAAAGCTTTTAAAACTTTGTCTTTAGATACTCCACCTAAAAAATGTGCCTCATCAACATAAACTCCCCATTTTCTTAAAGTTTTAATGACCCTCATATGAGAAGGGGCATTTCTCGCGGTCACAATTGCTAGCCTCATAGGGGAGTATTTAATCCCTTCGGGGAAATGATTTTGAATATGACTCAATTTCTTTAAAAGATTTGCAAAAGGGCCTTCCTTTAGAGGTTCATCTTCATGTTCGGATTCAAATTTATGAAAAGATTCGATACCTTCATTTTTAAATCTTAATTCTGATTCATCTGAAAACAAAACAGCATCTGCATCAAAGGCAATTTTTACCCTTTTATCATCTGTATCAAAATTTTCTGGAGGCTCAAGTAAAAGTGCTGCAGCACATTTTTTGCTATCAATAATATTTTGAACGTCCCTTGCCTCTTTAGAAAGAAAAAGATCTATGGCATACGATTCTATGTAAGGGGAAAGAGGTTCTCCCCCAGTAAGGGCAATCCTGGTAATGTCTAAATTGTGCTCTTTAATTGATTTTAGCATTCTAACTCCTGTTTCTGGACTATTTCTTGACATTACAACAACCTCAACTATTTTTTCATCAGCAAGTTTATTCATTTCCAACAAACTTCTAACCAAATAAAAAGCAGAACCAGGTTTAAGTAAATGTTGCTCATTTTCATTTTGGTATTTTCTAAAAGCTGCAATTCCTTCTTCTTTAAAAATTCTATCTTCTTCCTCAAGGTTAAATAAAGCTCTTGAGGAAACCCCTACTACAAGATATTTTGATAAGTCCGTTGCCATATGTTAAAGTTGTCTATAATATTCTTTAATCTTATTCGCCATCAATTTCCTTCTTTCGGCCAAAAAGTCGGAGTAATTATCTATTGTCATTGATTCTATTTGGATGGGGATACAATTCATTCTCATGTTTTCCAGCAACTGATCTTCCGTAGTGATTCCCGTAATGAGTAAGCTTGCTAATGACATTTGTTCTCTTATTATCTTGAAATAATCCTGAGGAGACTTATTTCCTATCTTGATATTAATTTCGGATTGCATATAGACATAATTGGCGATCTGGTTGTATTTATTTTTATCGAATCCATGCTTTTTCAAAAAATCTTTAGGGAATAAATGATGGATATCGCCCCGTAATTGAATCATATCAGCAACAGTGATGTCTTTTGAGAAAAAACCTTTGTCTCCGGCTTTTACCTGAGCAGCCAGGTACACATGAAAATAAGGACTACTTGCAACTGATGAATCAAGGCTTTGAGGTAAAGAAGCGGCCCAAAAGGCTTCTGAAAGCTCGGCAGTTTCTCTTTCTTTCAAAATTTCCTGTATGGGCTTTGAGTTGATTTGTTTAATATCAAAATCAAAAGCACTTTCAGGAGATCCACTGTATCGACCAGTCAGAATTGAATAAACAAGCCAGCGTCTAACAAAAGATTCTATTTCTGCCGGGGTATTGTTTAAGTCTTTAAGTTTTAGATACAATATGTAGGCAAAATTAATAGCATTTTGCGACCTGATGAGTTTTGGAGAAATAAAACCGGCGGATTTTACTATCATTAAAAACCTTTTATAATTGGTTTCATTCATGAAATTTAAGACTCCTTTTTTTAACCCTTCAAAAGATTGCTCAGCGATTTCATCTTCAAAGGTTCGGCTTTCGAAATTCCTGCCCGAAAGCAAACTAACCAAATCGGATAAACGACCTCTACTAAATTGAGATGTAAATGCAACACGAATCAAATCATTGTAATCGGGATCGTATAGGTCTTCACTCTCATTTTTGAGCCATTTCATTTTGTTGAAATAATCAGACTTCACAAAGTCTGAATCGTTTTCCTCAATGTGCCGGAAAAATTCAGGAGCAATGGCCAAATGACAGAAATAATCAATTGCTTTTCTAAGTTGATTACCTCCATATTCTGTATTCGATGCAATTTTACTCATAGCAAAATCCGCCTGACTTAATACCACTCCTTTGGAATTTATTCTAATAAAAATCTCTGTTACAGTTTCTATATCAAGGTCAGGAGAGAGTTCAATAATCCCAATCTGTTTTTTGGGTATGTTTATAAGTTTTGTAATATTCTTTTCAATTACTTCCTCGTCCACCTCTGGATTTAGTTTAAGATATTCTCTTACTATTTTTAATACACTACCATTGATTACTTCTGAAATATCGGGCAACCAGGTTTTATCTTTCAAAATGGCTGGATTCTGGACTTCGAACTTTTCAATTAATGGATTAAATGAAATCTTTATTTTTACTCTTTGGTAAGTTTTATTTATTACAAAATGTCCTAAAATGGCAGCAGTAAGTGCAGTGATTCTTTGTTGTCCATCAATAAGTATTTTTTTTCCTTCACTTTGTGAGCCATCTTTTAATCTAACATTTGGATTCCGCCAGGCAATTACATAACCCACTGGATAGCCTTGATACAAACTATCCATTAAGTCTCGTACCTTGGAATTATCCCAAACAAATGGTCTTTGAATCTCAGGGATGGCTATTTCACCGGAATTAACCCAGGAGAGAAGATTTTCAATAAGCTGCTGATTAACGTTGTATTTCTGCATGAATTAGCAAATTAAATTTACAATTGATTTGGTGTAAAATTAATACAAAAAAGGAGATTTTCACAAATGGTATTTGACCTGTAATTATGGACTTAGTGTTGAAAATTAGGTCATTTAATTTTTGAGCGTGTCAGGTGCCTGATTATTAAATTGTCTGCAACAATAAAGGAAGGAAATCACAACTGGATTCTTGACAGCAATACTGGTAGGTTTCGCACTCATGGGTTCACTTATGGTTTTTTTAAATATCAGAATATCAAGGGTATGCGGAGGCCGGGGAAGCATACTTCAATGAAAACAAATCCTATCAGCCACTTACTTTCATTGGTGTTTTTAAACAATGTTTAACTTCTGTTTAACCAGCGTTTTAAAATCTTCAATTTCTAATTTATTGATAAAAAACCTCTTGGGAATAACAAAAGCCATCTCGGCATCTGTATAAAGATATATGGCATTGGCAGATTCTTCCATTTTTTTTATGATTGACCAGTCAAAACTTCCTTCTGATTTTGGAGTTTTAAACGTAATTGTTTCCTCACCAAATTCATATTCTTTTACCCCTAGTATTGTTCCATCCTTTTCAGGTAATTTTTTAGTTTTACTTAAACCAATGTAGATTGTTAAAGCATAAAATAGTATAAAAGCCAACGAAAAACTTATTGTGCCGGAAAGACTGAATTCATCCTTATTAATATAGTAAAGAATTGCGAGTAAGGCAAATGCTCCTGAAATTATGATTCTTTTTAAATAGCTTTTGAAAAAGTGAAACTTTACATATTCGTAATAATCTTGTCTGGTGATGTCTGTCGTTATTTTCATAAAATATAATTGTTATGTTTTGGATGTTTTAATCGGGCTTTTATTCATTGACCGTTAATAACGTTTCAATTTAAGACGCGGAAATAGAATCCACAAATATCCCGGGGTATAAATCTTGTTGGCAATGATATGCTTCTCCATGATTTTTAAAAAAGTCATGAAAGAGATAAGCCCAAAAACCGACGCTTGAAGCACAGCCATGTCGTATTACTTTTGTATTGCTCAAGAAAGGATAAACCTGTTAGCATTTCAAAACCCTCAGAATTAAAAAACGAACCTAAATAGAACTGAAAAAAATCATGAGCCTGGCCACAGCCGGGTGATTTTGGAAGGATATATAGGTAAGGTTTAAAGCTAAGGAAGAAATGTAAACAGGTTTTTTTGTTGGGAAGGTCAACAGGATATCATTAGGGTTAATTGTACCAGGAAGTAATAAAAATCTGAGACCTGAAAAATAAAACCGGTATTGAGTGAATCTGGAAATGTTTTAAACTTTAATTATTCACCCCTTCTTCAGGGATAGTTGGCCTTCAAAACTTTTTACTTTCTTTTAATAACTTTTTAATCAGTGTTTATTGGTGTATTTTACAAATGTTTCAAACCTTCCCGAAATAATTCCAAAATCAGATTTGCCATAAAATAAAATCCTAATCCTCAAAGAGCAGCATTACTAAATAAAGGTCTAATTTTAGTAGAAATTAAATTTTTATTCTATGAAAAAAGTATTTTTATTTTTCCTTTTGTTAGTTTGCTACCAGTTTGCGTTTTCTCAAGGTACCAATGAAACCGTTAATCCCAGTATTGGTGCTAATGCTTTTGCCGTTAAGGGTACTATGTCTTCAACTTCTCCAGGATCATTATCTGCTGGAGTTCGCGGTCACAACAATGGTACCGGGACATATGGTATTGGAGTATATGGCTCGCATGCAGGGCAGGGTTGGGGCGTTTATGGTACCACTGCAGGTACAGGCTCAGCAGCTATCGCTGGTTATTTTTACAATTCCGGATCATCTGGTCTGGCGTTAAGAGCAAACGGTAACGTTCGTTTTAGTGGAGGAACAATGAACGCAGGCACAGGAAGAGTATTGGTCTCAACAGATGCAGACGGAAACGCTACCTGGGAAGATGGGGTAATTTACACAGCCTGGACTACGCTTTCTTCAGCATGGCGAGATACAACCGTTGATGGTTCGGTATGCAAGACTAACCATTTATTTTTAAGTTGTTTAAACTCTACTATCGTTGACCAGGGTAGTGTGCAGGGGTTTTTTAAGATTCCTGGTGATGTTATTAATTTCCCTTTACCATATACCAGCTTTGCGGGCGGCAAAGCAAATACAATCTGGTTTCAGGTACATGCTAATAAAATACAATTATACCGTTTTACTCATGACAACTCCGGGTCTGTAGGTACTTCTTCCATATTGCAATATAGATTTGTAATAATACCTGGTAAAAGCTCGTGTGGCTCAAATATTTTTATGGCGAATCCTGCTCCTAATAACCCTTGTTACTCAACAGTTCCGTGTGAAAATAAGAATTAGATTTTGCAACATCTATATAATGACAATCAAAAAAGCGTTTGTCTCCTCTTCAAACGCTTTTTTATTTAATTATAAATCAAGTGGTCGGTAGATGTTTAAAATATCTGAATTTACTGTCCGGTTTTTTTTGGGATCCTCATCTCCAAAAAGCAAGTTAATTATTCCTGATAATTGTTGATGCGGCATTTCAGAATGAGTTTTTAACCAATAGTATGAAAGATAGAGAGGAGATAAGCCCAAAAACCGACGCTTTAAGCACAGCCATGTCGTATTACTTTTGTATCGCTCAAGAAAGGATAAACCTGTTAGCATTTCAAAACCCTCAGAATTAAAAAACGAACCTAAATAAAACTGAAAAAAATCATGAGCCTGGCCACAGCCGGGTGATTTTGGAAGGATGTATAGGTAAGTTTTAAAGCTAAGGAAGAAATGCAAACAGGTTTTTTTGTTGGGAAGGTCAACAGGATATCATTAGGGTTAATTGTACCAAAAAGTAATAAAAATCTGAGACCCGAAAAATAAAACCGGCATTGAGTGAATCTGGATATACTGAAAAATTCCCGATATAACTCCCTCTCCTGTGGAGAGGGGGGGGTGAGGTTAAACACAGAACCTTTCCAGGATATCCCTAAAATAATTTTATAACCTTTTACCCTTCATTAGAATAAGATGGCAAAAGTAAGAGTAACAATCCCTGCCAATGTGCAGGAAGCAATCGAGTTGGCCGGTATCATCCGGGCCAAACATCAGGCAGACGGAGAGACTTCTCCGCTCAACACCCTTCAGGACCACAGCTGGACCGAAGCTTCAACCAAGCTGGATGCTTGCCAACAGCAGCATCTTAAAGCCGAAGAACTTCGCCGGCAAATGGAACTGGCTTATCGTGAAAGAGATGCACTTTTCAAACCCATCTCCGAAACCATCAAAGCCAGCCGTGACCTCTTGATGGGCGTCTATCGCTCACAACCCAAGAAGTTGGGTGACTGGGGCTTTAAGGTATCTGACAACCCCTCCAAAAGCATGAGGAACGCCAGAGCCAAAGCTCAGGAACCCACCGCTTGAGGCATCTACTACATATCGGAATACCCCTGGAACCGCAGCAGCAACGTTGCGGTTATTTTTTTCTTCTATAAAGCCCCTGGCAGCTTGTCAGAAGATCATAGCCATTTCTGCCGCTTCATGCCTTTTACCCCTTCAAACCAGATCACCGATATAAAACCTACCAGCATAGCCCATCCTAATTGTTTCACGTCAGGTGTCTGAAATTCAAAAAACCGTGTCAAAGGAGGCACATACAATATCAGAGCCGACAATGTGACCGTAAGGAAAATAATCCAGAGCACGAGGTTGTTTTTGTATTGGAGCGTGGTAAAGAGCGAATAGTAAAACGAACGATTGATGAGCGTCAGAAAAATATTGGCGGTAATCAGGCAGGTAAAAACCAGGGTGCGGGTGAGGGCCTCGGAATAACCCGCCATAACCGCATACTGATAAACCGAAAGCGTGCCTGCAGTGATGGCCAGCCCCTGAACAATACTTACCGAAAGCTCCTTCCAGTTAAAAAAGGTAACAGACAATGCCTTGGGCCTCTGCTGCATAGTGTTTTTTTCGATGGGCTCGTTTTCATAGATGATGGAGCAGGTAGGCCCCATGATGATTTCCAGAAAGATAATATGCACCGGCGAGAAGATATTGGGGTAGAGCCAGCCCAATGCCAGCGGCACAAACACCGTAAGAATGATGGGTATATGGATAGAAATAATGTACTGGATGGCCTTTTTGAGGTTGGTATAAATCTTCCTGCCCATGGCTATGGCATTGACCATTTTGGATAAGTCATCTTCGAGCAATATCAGGGAAGCCGCCTGCCGGGCAATCTCTGTGCCTTTTTTGCCCATGGCTATGCCGATATGGGCTGCTTTGAGGGCGGGGCCGTCGTTTACGCCATCGCCGGTCATGGCCACAATCTGCTCATTGGCTTTGAGAGCATTGATGATCTTCAGCTTGGCTTCGGGGAACATCCTCGTAAAGATGGCATATTCCATCACGGCCTCGTTGAGTTCCGGTTCAGTCATTTGCATGAGTTCATCTCCCGATATATGCCTTTCATAACCGCTGAATCCTACCTGCCTGGCAATGGAAGTGGTGGTGGCGGCATTGTCGCCGGTAATGATTTTTACGGCTATGCCTGCCTCATAAAAGTGTTGCAATACTTTCTGAATGTTCTTTTTGGGAGGATCATAAAAGGCAACCAGCCCCAGGAATTCAAAGTCCAGCTCTTGTTGGGTGCGGGGAAAAGCATCATCAGAATAGTCTGAGGCACCTACGGCCAAAACCCTGTATCCTTCCCGGGCCATGGTGTGTATGGCCTGGTGTATCTTAGCCTTTTGATCTTCCGAAAGTTTGGCTACTGCCATCAATGCCTCCGGAGCTCCTTTGGCGGCGATGATTCTTTTACCTTCATGATTCTCAAAGATGTGGGTCATCATGGGTGGTTTCCCTCCCAGAGGATATTCATGGATCATTTTATAATCAGGTCTTTCGTCCTGTTCGCTTGTTTCTTTGTAAGCCTGATGCAAGGCCACTTCCATCGGGTCAAATGGGATAGGCTCACTGGCCCACATGGCGGTCTCGATAAGATTCCTTTCTGCATCTCCGGCTATTTCTTCAACTGTAAACAACCGGCTGCTTTCCAACAGATACAGTTGGGCAAGACTCATTTTGTTTTCGGTGAGGGTCCCGGTTTTGTCGGTGCAGATCACCGTCGCACTGCCGAGGGTCTCCACGGTTTTCATTTGCTTCACCACAATCCCCATCTTCATCAGCCGCCAGGCACCCAAAGCCATGAAGGTGGTAAAGGCTACGGGGATTTCTTCGGGTAAAATGCTCATCGCCAACGTAAGCGACCGCAAAAGACTTTCCAGAAAATCTGCCGATTGACTGTAATTGATAGCCCATACTACCAGGAAAACCAGGAGACCGGCAATGGCCATTTTCTTTACAAAATTGGCAATCTGAATTTCCAGGGGTGTTTTTTCTTCCTGAATGCTTTCCAACCCTTTTCCAATCTTTCCCAATTTGGTCTCATTGCCAATGGCCATGATTTCCACAATCGCCAATCCACTGACCACTGTGGTACCACTATATATATGGGGGTCTTCATGGTCTTTGTCTTTAGATATGGCAAATGATTCGCCGGTGAGGATAGATTCGTTGACTGAAAAATCATTGGAATGAACGATACGGCCATCTGCCGAGATAAAAGTGCCTTCTTCCACCATCAGACTATCGCCTATAACCAGGTCCTCACTTTTTATTTCAATCACCTCACCGTTGCGAATCACCTTGCATTTGGGTTGGGTGAAATCCTGAAGTTTTTCAAGGGCATTTTTACTTCGGGAATCCTGATACAAGGAGATGGAAGCCTGAAAGAGGATAGCGGCCAGCATAAATAGGGCATCGCCGGTATCGCCACTTATTAAATAGATGGTAGCCGCTACCAAAAGCAGAATCATCATGGGCTCCACCATGATGTGGAAAATATTCTTAATCAGGGAGTTTTCTTTTTTGAATTGGAGGAGATTAGAGCCAAATTGCTTTCTCGCAAGCAATACCTGCTCAGGATTTAAGCCTGTTATATTAAAATGATTAGCTGCCATACCCAAATATACCTATAATATCGGAACATATTGTCTAAAAGTAAGACAGGTTTTAATCAGATAGGAAACTCCTAAATCAGTTGAGTGATCTCACACTCCGCCCAACGTCTGACAAATCCCCTCTCATCCCGGAACCCTGTACTCGCCACTCGGTCCTCGAACCCCGGAACTCATTCATTCCCAATAACATCCTCCAAAAATAAGGTTGGGGGTGGGTTACTTTTTTATAATCATTTCACCCGCAAGCGGGTTTGGAAATAAGGAATTTTACATTTTTATAAATTTATTGATAATAATCTATTACGTAGTTCACCTTCGCTACTCACCCCTCGAAACTCGCAACTAATTCCCAATTATTTATTATTCCCTTGTCACCCCCGATACTCGGTACTCGCAACCCGGAACTTATTCATTCCCAATAACATCCTCCAAAAAAAAAGGGGGTGGGGTTTCTTATATTTTTATAAACTTATTACCTGCAAGCGGGTTTGAAAATAATGATATTCCCCAGCCGGTATTGATAGTTAATGATTTAAAGCTTGGAGAACAGGCCCATGGCGGCATAGGGCTCTGGGTGGAAGTCGGCACCGAAGGTTTTTTCAGAGACTTACGCATCAAACATTTTTGAATTTCTTTTCAGCCCATCCATGCGGCCCGGAACTTCAGAACGGAATATTATATAGAATGCCTCCGTTGAAAAGTATTTTTCAAAAAATTATAGCTACTGGAAGCAAATCAGAAATTATTGCGTAGAACAAGTAAATCACTTGTATATAAAAGGTTAAGCATATGGAAAATCTCTGGTTTTGCACATTCTTATATTTGGAATAGGAAATTTATCAATCACCTTTTAATTAATCTGGGTTTAATTTGAATTTAATATCTTTTTAATGCTTTGGTACTAATTTTGAAGGAATACAACAATGACTCAACCTATACTTTACTATTAACATATGAATATGAAGCAATTAGCTTTGAAAGCTTTTTTGAAGATTACCTCTACCCGGGCAGCCGGTATTTATATATTATTGTTCGCACTCTCCATTGGTATTGCCACTTTTATAGAAAATGATTTCGGAACCTCTTCTGCACAAAAATTAATCTTTAAAAGTACCTGGTTTGAAGTTTTATTGCTTTTATTTTCATTGTCTATACTGGCCAATATTTTCAGATATAAGCTTATCAAGCAGAAAAAATGGGCCTCATTCCTTTTTCATGCATCGATTCTCGTCATTTTGCTGGGCTCTGCTGTCACGCGGTACACCGGATTTGAGGGGATGATGCACATCCGCGAAGGAGCTGTTTCCAATTTGTTCCTAAGTTCGGATTCTCATTTAAAATTCAGGGTAATTCAGAACAATAAAAGTTATTCTTTTACCGAACCGCTTGAAATATCTGCTATAGGAAATAATGATTTTGAAGGGAGCTATCAGATAGGTAAAAATATTATAGAGGTTAAGTTAGATAAAGTATTGCCCAATCCGGCTGAAAAGGCTTTTCCCACCTCGGGAGGCTCACCGTTGCTAAAAGTAGTAATTGCAGGTGCCGGAGGACGCGAAGAATATTTTCTGGGTGAAGGAAGTCAGCAAATGATCAACGGTGTCAATTTCAACTTTACAAATCAGAACCTTCCAAACGCATTTAATATCAGGTTACAGAATGACTCGCTGGTATTTATAACCGACCAAAGTGTAAACCAGAGAGTTATGGCTACACAAGAGGTAAGCGATCTGACGGCTGGAAGTGAACATCCCCTTAAACTCAGGTCGCTCTATACCGTAGGGGGTTCGAGTTTTGTTTTCGGCGATTTTATTCCTAAAGGAAATGTAAGCATTGAGTCCGGCTCAAAAAAACTAAGCAACGAAAGTCTGGTGGGCTTGATGATGACGGTTAAAGTAAATGGCAAAACTCAAACCGAATTGGTAACAGGAAGAAAAAATGACGAAGGAACACCCGTTGTATTTCAATTTGAAGACTTGAGCCTGGAGATAGCTTTTGGATCCAGAATTGAAACATTACCTTTCTCCATCGCCTGCCGTGATTTCATTCTGGAAAAATACCCCGGCACCGAGAATCCTTCTTCTTATGCCAGTGAGGTTACGCTCATTGATGAAAAAGAAAATGTAAACCGTGAGCAGCGGATATTTATGAATAATATTCTCCAATATCAGGGTTACCGGTTTTTCCAATCTTCTTTTGATCAGGATGAGCTCGGCACTTATCTGAGTGTAAATCATGACTTTTGGGGTACCTGGATATCCTATCTTGGCTATGCATTGCTTACCCTGGGTATGATTCTGAATTTCTTTGATAAAAAAAGTCGTTTTGCTGATTTGCTGAGAAGACTCAGCAAGGGCTCTGTCCAAACAATTATTGTCATACTCATTTCGATGACCTCCTTCGGGACTTTTGCTCAGCAAGTTACACCGGAACACGCCCGGGCATTTGGTAAACTCATGGTGCAGGATCAAAATGGCCGGATCAAACCCATGAATACCTTTGACAATGAGATTCTGAGGAAATTGTCGCGAAAAGAAAGTCTCGATGGACAATCAGCAGATCAGATTATCCTTTCCATGATGCTGAATCCGGGTACATGGGAAAAGGTGGAGATGATTCAGATTGCTGACCATCCCCAAATCAAAGAGTTGCTCAAGACCGATAAGAGACTTTTGAGTTATAATGCTTTCTTTAATCCTGATGGGAGCTATATCCTGAGTGAGGCCGTGAAAGCAGCACAAAATATGATGCCCAAAGATCAGGGAACTTTTGAAAAAGCTCTGATAAAAATAGACGAGAAAGTCAATATCGTAAATATGGTTTTCTCAGGCAGCCTCTTCCGCTGGTTTCCACAGGAAGGAAATCCAACTGCTCCCTGGCTTACCCCTGCTGACCTGATGCACGATCATCAAAATATGCCGGTGGCTGCCACTTCGGTGAGCGGTTTGTTTTCGGCTTATGTCAACAGTGTCAATGAAGGTAACTTCAATGCTGCCGATGCCAATCTTGAGCAGATTATTAAATACCAAAAAGCCAATGGAGGCGATATTATTCCTTCTGAAACCAAACTGGGTGCTGAGATTTTCCTGAATAAACTGGATGCATTTAATCGGCTAAAGGGCTATTACGGCATTCTTTGTCTGGTGTTTACAGGATTATTCCTTTTTGTCACCATTAAAAAATCCGGCAAAACCGAAAAATGGACCCGATGGGCTTTCTATGCCATGGTCCTGGGTTTTGTGTTTCATACTTTAGGCTTAGGGCTGCGTTGGTACATTTCGGGCAGGGCTCCATGGAGCAATGGCTATGAATCAATGATTTACATTGGCTGGACGACAGTATTGGGAGGCCTATTGATCTCCCGAAAATCTTTGGGAGGCTTATCTGCGACGGCTACGCTTGCCGCTACCATCCTTTTTGTGGCCAGTATGAGCTGGCTTGACCCCGAGATAACCCCTTTGGTACCGGTATTGAAATCTTACTGGCTCACCATTCACGTTTCGCTGGAAGCGGGCAGTTATGGCTTTCTGTTATTAGGGGCAGTGATTGGCATGTTAAACCTGGTTTTGATGATTTTTCTGAAAGAGGAAAACAAAGCCAATATAGAAAGGACCATCAGAGAGCTGACGATCATAAGCGAAATCACCCTTACAGCAGGATTGGTGATGGTAAGTGTGGGAACTTATCTGGGTGGAGTATGGGCCAATGAGTCCTGGGGTAGATACTGGGGCTGGGATGCCAAAGAGACCTGGGCACTGGTGACGATTTTGGTTTATGCCTTCATATTACACATGAGATTGATTCCCAAAATGAGAGGAATATTCGCATTTAATTTTGCTTCTCTCTTTGGCTTTGGTACGGTGATTATGACTTATCTGGGGGTAAATTATTATTTGTCCGGCTTACATTCCTATGCTGCGGGCGACCCTGTTCCTATGCCGCCGGCAGTGTATTATACCGTGACTGTGTTAAGTATTTTGAGTTTACTGGCTTATTTAAAATACAGGAAATTGCTTAAATCCAAATAGAAGAAATTTTTCAAAAAAAGATTCACACCCAAAGAATAAAACCGATACATCTGAATGAATAAAATTGCTCACCGCATGTACCTAGGTACAATGGCTTTGATAGTGATAGCTGTCACGGTCTATCTGTATCTGTATGGTGAATCGTATTATCGAACCCCTTATGAAGAGAGGTTCTATCATGCTGCTCACAAGCAGCTGAAGCCCGGCGGGATTTACGGTCATGGCCTGGGCATATTGGGTACATTACTAATTGTGATCGGGGTTTTTGGTTATCAGGCCAGAAAATACATGAAAGCCCTCTCCAATGTCTGGATTCTGAAACATTGGCTGGAATTCCACATATTTTTATGCACACTCGGTCCGGTTATGATATTGTTTCATACTTCATTCAAATTCGGCGGTCTCGTATCCATTAGCTTCTGGAGTATGGTGGCTGTGGTGGCCAGTGGGGTAGTCGGGCGTTTTATCTATCTACAAATTCCCCGTACCCGTCAGGGACGAGAACTTTCCTTAAACGAAATACAAGACCTGAAGCTTGAGCTTAGCAACCGGCTTAAGTTTAAAATAGGTTTTGATACCATCGGAAAAATCCTGACTGAGGTAAATGAATACGAAAATCAGGGTAATATTTTTACCCAATATTTCTATGACTGGAAACATAAAAATGATATTAAGGCAAGCCTGAAGCATTATGGATTGGAAAAGTCGGCCAGGTTGGAAGTAATGGAAATGGTCAATCATGAGCTGGAAATCAACCGGAAAATAAAGAGATTAAAATTAATGCAAAAGTTATTTAACTACTGGCATGTGGTGCATCTGCCCTTTGCAATAGTGATGCTGGTCATCATGCTCATTCATGTGGGCATTACGCTGGCTTTTGGTTATAAATGGATATTCTGATGATGAGTTTAGAGGAAATAGCAGTATATGGAGGCGGGCTGTTGCTGAGTGCAATAGTGCTTTTTGCTTATTTGGGAATTCAGTCCAGAAAATCAAAAAAAATAAAGAAGAAAATCGAAGTGGCGATTGAAGAAGGGGTTCACGAGCCGGTTTCACTTTATCCTTATATAGACCCGGATATATGTATCGGAAGTGGTGCCTGTGTGTCGGCATGTCCCGAGCATGATATTCTGGGGATTGTGAATGGCAGAGGAGAGCTGATCAGTGCTTCCAACTGCGTGGGTCATGGAGCTTGTTTCCATGCTTGTCCTGTAGAAGCCATTTCTCTGAAAATAGGCACTGAAAAACGCGGCGTGGATCTGCCACATGTAAGCCAGAGCTTTGAAACCAATTCCAAGGGGATTTTTATTGCTGGGGAGTTGGGAGGCATGGGGCTCATCAAAAACAGTGTTGAGCAGGGTAAACAGGCGGTAGATAATATAAAGCCAACCATAGCAGGCAACCATGGTGCCGATTATGATTTATTAATCGTTGGAGCAGGACCTGCCGGCATTTCTGCTTCCTTACAGGCAAAAAAATACGGATTAAAAACCGTCACACTCGACCAGGATTCTGTAGGAGGTACCGTTTTTAGTTTTCCGAGAGCCAAAGTAGTGATGACCAACCCCATGGAGCTCCCGGGTTATGGCAAAGTAAAACTCTACGAGACCAGCAAGACCGAACTTCTGGATCTTTGGACGAGGGTAATTTCTGAAAACAACATCCTCATTAAAGAGCATCAGAAGGTATCTGAGGTGATACCCTCTGCCGACAATTTCATTGTGAAAACTGAGTCGGGTGAAACCTATCATACCCACAAAGTTTTGCTGGCTATTGGTCGAAGGGGTAGCCCAAGAAAACTAAATGTAAAAGGAGAAGGCAGGGAAAAAGTAGCTTATCGGCTCCTTGAGCCGGAATTAATCAGCCAAAAGCATATTTTGGTCGTCGGTGGGGGGGACTCAGCCATTGAGAGTGCTCTTCTGCTTGCTGAAAACAATTTTGTAACGCTTTCTTACAGAGGGGAAGTTTTTAACAGGCTAAAGCCGAAAAATACGGCTAAAATTAAGGAAGCCATTGATTCAAAGGTGATAAGGATGGAATTCAACTCTAATGTAAATGAAATCGGGGAGTTCGAAGTAATACTGAATCGGGAAGGTAAGGAAATCATCTTGCAAAATGATCTGGTTTACATCTTTGCAGGCGGGGAACTGCCTACGCAATTTTTGAAAAACGCAGGAATAGAAATTACCAAGAGGTTTGGATATACCATGAAATCGCATCATAAGTGATAAAAAAGGCAAGAAATATAATCCTAAATGTTGACCAACAGCAATCCTTCACAAGGTTGTCAGGGATGTTATTGCCTTTTAGATGCTTAAAAACACTTCTCTTCTTAATTTTTATAACAAACCTGTCGCATGCCCAGCTTTCACCCGGTAAATTAACCCAATCCCACAGTAAACTGGAAGGACTGAGTAACTGTACCCAATGCCACAGTATCGGCGACAAAATCTCCAATCAGAAATGTCTGGCTTGTCATAAAGATTTGAACGTAAGAATTTCCTCCCGAAAAGGCTTTCATGCTTCTTCAGAGGTAAGAGGAAAAGACTGTATCACCTGCCATAGTGATCACCATGGGGTAAACTTCAAAATGGTAAGAGTGGACAAGAAAACCTTCAATCATAGTCTCACAGGTTATGAATTGAAGGATGGTCATAAAACCAAACCCAAAGATTGCAATGAGTGTCATAAACCACAAAACATTGCTTCTGCTACAATCAGAGCCAGAAAGAATACATTTCAGGGTTTGAGTACGGCTTGTGCCACTTGCCATGATGATGTACATCAGGGTACCCTATCAAAAGACTGTGCCACTTGCCATGATTTTAAGGATTTCAAAAAACCGGATAATTTTAACCATAATAAAACTGACTTTGCCCTGAGGGGAGCTCACCAAAAGGTGCAGTGTAATGATTGCCATAAACAAGAAGTGAGAAACGGCAAGAAGTTTGTAAAATATAGCGGAGTAGCTTCCAATTCCTGCACTTCCTGTCATAAAGATGAGCACAACGGACATTATGGGAACCATTGCCAGAGTTGCCACAATGACGAAAGCTTTGCCAGAATTAATAACAATCCCACTTTTAACCATAAACTTACCGGCTTTGCCCTTGAAGGCAAACATGGTAGTGTTTCCTGTAAAAAATGTCATGATAAAACTTTTGCCGGAAGAGGGAAATTCAGAGAGTTTTTTGGCAAAAAACCTTTGGATTGCAAATTATGCCATGAAGATATCCATGAAGGGAAATTTGGCGATGACTGTAAAAAATGCCATAATCAGAATTCCTTTAAACTTAAAAATACCAAAACCCTAAGTGATTTTGATCATGACAATACAGGCTTTGTGCTGAAAGGAAAACATGAAAATACAGATTGTAAATCGTGTCATAAAAAAGCACTGACCGATCCTGTACCTCATAAGCAATGCCTAGATTGCCATACTGATAAACATAATGGTGATTTTGCTGCCAAAAAAGCCAAATATCCAGACTGTGCCTCCTGCCATGTGGAAGATGATTTTATGCCGGCCACTTTTACCATTGAAAAGCACAATCAAAGTGATTTCAAGTTACAAGGCTCCCATGTGGCTACACCTTGTATTTCCTGTCACAAGACCGGAAAGGACTGGAAATTCAAGATACCTGAACAAAAATGCAACAATTGCCATCAGGATATCCATGAAAATGCCATTGATAAAAAATATTATCCTGAAAAGAATTGTGAAACCTGTCACACTTCCGGTTCATGGGCCAGCATAAGCTTTGATCATAATCAGACCGATTACCCATTGGAGGGAGGGCATCAGGCTGTAAACTGTGGCAACTGTCATTTTGATAGATCAAAAGGTCTGGTAGTACAAAAAATCAAGGGTTTAGACAGAGCATGCAATAATTGTCATAAAGATGTACATGGGGGGCAATTCGCAAAAAATGGCCTAACCGACTGTGCATCATGCCATACTTTCAGAGCCTGGGATAGTATAGGTTTTGACCATGATAAAACCCGGTTCAAACTCGATGGAGAACACAAAAATGTGGATTGCTATCAATGCCACAAGGATTTTATAAGGGGAACAGAAAATGTAAGATCATTTAAACTCGGCAAATTCAAATGCGTAGACTGTCATTTATAATATTGCTACTGATGGCCTTTGCCACCAGAATCCTAGGGCAATCGCCGCATGGGAAAGGGTTCAATATGGAATGTGCTTCCTGTCATACCACTAAAAACTGGCAGATAAGTGCATCAGACAGTAAATTTGACCATAACACTACAGATTTCAAACTTACAGGCAAGCACACGGTTGCTGATTGTAAATCATGTCATAGCAATCTTCAATTTAAAAATGCCAAATCTGATTGTGCCGCTTGTCACCAGGACGTACACCAGCAAACGGTGGGTACCAATTGTGAAAGATGTCACAGTACCAATAACTGGCTGGTGTCCAATATTACCGGTTTGCATGAAAAAACCAGTTTTCCCTTATCGGGCGTTCATGCTACTGTCGATTGTAAGTCTTGTCATAAAACCAATAACAATGTCAATTTTGGGCCGGTAGGTCTTACTTGTGCCGAATGTCATACCAGAGACTTTAGAGCAACTACCCGACCCAATCACAGCAAGTTGGGGCTTTCCAACGACTGTGTGCAATGTCATACCGCTACACCAGAATGGAAAACCAGAACTTTTCCTGATCATGATTTAATCTATCCCCTTACCGGTGCCCATGCGAGCATTGCTCAGGATTGCGAAAAATGTCACCCGGGAGGAAATTATGCCAATACGCCTAAAGATTGTGTGGGATGCCACAATAAAGATTTTGCAGGAACTTCCAATCCGAATCACACCAAAACTGGCATCAGTACTGACTGTGCATCTTGTCATACCACTGCACCAGGGTGGAAACCGGCAAAATATACGGACCATGATATAAAATATCCTTTAACAGGGGGGCATGCCTTTATTGCTAACGATTGTGCCAAATGCCATAATGGTAATTACAACCAAACACCCAATGATTGTAATGCCTGCCACAGTAAAAACTATAATGCTACTGTAGATCCTGATCATAAGAAGCTGGGATTTTCGCAGGATTGTGCTTCCTGCCATACCACCTCACCCGGCTGGTATCCTGCATTATTTAAAGATCATGATCAGTTTTATCCGCTTACAGGAGGCCATAAAATAGTAAGTTGTAATCAATGCCACAAAGACGGTGCTTACAGGAATACACCAAATGATTGTGCGAGTTGTCACACCAACAATTATCAGGCGGCCAAAAACCCGGATCATAAAAAGCTAAACCTTTCCAATGATTGTGCTACTTGTCATACCACCAGCCCCGGATGGAGACCGGCGAAGTTTACCGAACATGATAACTATTTCCCATTAATAGGCGGTCATAAAAATGTACAGTGCAATGAGTGTCATAAAAATGGAATATATGAGGGTACATCAAAAGAATGTAACAATTGCCATAATAAAGACTATGTAGCTTCTAAATCACCGAATCACACCCTGATGGGGCTTTCGACCGATTGTGCATCCTGTCATACCCCGAATCCCGGATGGAGACCTTCAACTTTTGATCATAACAAGTTTTATGTGCTCGAAGGTGCTCATGCCAGTATCAATGATTGCAGCAAATGTCATGATAAAGGAGATGTTAAAAGTACCCCAACGGATTGCAACAGTTGTCATAATAAAGATTACAAAGCATCTAAAAATCCCAATCATGAACAGATTGGTATGGGGACCGACTGTGCTTCCTGCCATAATACTACACCCGGTTGGAGACCAAGTAGCTTCAACCATGATCAATACTGGCAGTTAACCGGGGCTCATAAAAATGTTTCGGATTGCACCAAATGCCATAATAACGGGAATGTAAAAAATACCCCTACAGATTGCAATTCCTGTCATAATGCAAGTTTCAAATCGGCCTCAAATCCCAATCATACCGATGCGGGATTTTCGATGGATTGTGCGAGTTGTCATACGACGAATCCTGGCTGGAGACCATCCAATTTTAACCATGGTCAATATTGGCCGCTGACCGGAGCTCATGCTTCTGTAAGTTCCTGTACAAAATGCCATACATCGGGAAGCTATCAAACCACTTCGGCAGATTGTAATTCTTGTCATGCCGCCAATTATAATGCGACTACTAATCCTAATCACAAAGTGATGGGAATGGGAACAGACTGTGCTTCCTGCCATACGACTAATCCGGATTGGCGGCCAAGTACTTTCAATCATGATCAATACTGGCAATTAACCGGGGCTCATAAAAATGTTTCGGATTGTACCAAATGTCATAATAATGGAAATGTAAAAAATACCCCTACAGATTGCAATTCCTGTCATAATGCAAGTTTCAAATCGGCCTCAAATCCCAATCATACCGATGCAGGATTCTCAACGGATTGTGCGAGTTGTCATACGACGAATCCTGGCTGGAGACCAACCAATTTTAACCATGGTCAATACTGGCCGCTGACCGGTGCTCATGCTTCTGTAAGTTCCTGTACAAAATGCCATACATCGGGAAGCTATCAAACCACTTCGGCAGATTGCAATTCTTGTCATACCGCCAATTATAATGCGACAACTAATCCTAATCACAAAGTGATGGGGATGGGAACAGAATGTGCTTCCTGCCATACCACTAATCCGGGTTGGCTGCCAAGTACTTTCAATCATGATCAATACTGGCAATTAACCGGAGCCCATAAAAATGTTTCGGATTGCACCAAATGCCATAATAATGGAGACGTGAAAAATACGCCGACGGATTGTAATTCCTGTCATAACGCAAACTTTAAAGCAGCAACCAATCCGAACCATGTTTCTGCCGGTTTCTCAACAGATTGTGCAACATGTCATACTACCAATCCAGGCTGGCGACCCAGTACTTTTAACCATAATAATTACTGGCCTTTGACGGGAGCACATGCCAATGTGAGCAATTGCACCAGCTGTCACGTAGGCGGTAACTTCAATAATACTCCGACAGATTGCAATGCCTGCCATAATGCGAATTACCAGTCAGCAGCCAGTCCCAATCACAAACAATTGGGAATGGGAACTGACTGTGCATCCTGCCATACCACCAATCCGGGTTGGAGACCAAGCACATTTAATCATAACAGTTATTGGGCACTGACCGGGGCACATGCATCAGTGAGCAATTGTGCTTCCTGTCATACCACTGGGGATGTGAAAACTACTCCATCAGATTGTAACTCCTGTCATAATAGTAATTATAGAAGCACATCTAATCCTAACCATACTGCAGCAGGACTTTCGACTGACTGTGCAAGTTGCCATTCTACCAATCCCGGCTGGAAACCAACAAGTTTCAGCCATAACCAGTATTGGGCTCTTACCGGGGCACATACTTCGGTGAGTTCTTGTGTGGCTTGCCATACTGGAAATGCTTATTCAACAACGAGTTCTGATTGTAACGCTTGTCATAATGCCAATTACACGGCGGCTACAAATCCCAATCATGTAAATTCTGGATTCTCAACAGATTGTGCGAGCTGCCATACTACCAATCCAAGTTGGCGGCCCTCTACTTTTAATCATAATAATTACTGGGCTTTAACCGGTGCTCACGCTTCTGTGGCCTGTACGCAATGTCATATTGGAGGAAATTACAACAACACGCCAACCGATTGTAATAGTTGTCATAATTCCAATTATAGAGCAGCCTCAAATCCCAACCATGTTAATTCAGGATTTTCGACCGATTGTGCCAGTTGTCATACCACTAACCCGGGATGGAGACCCTCAACTTTCAATCATAATAATTTCTATCCATTGGTTGGTGCTCATGCAGGTATTGCCAACAGTTGCACCAAATGTCATGCCGGTGGGAATTTCAACAATACACCAAACACTTGTTATGGTTGTCATAGCTCTGATTATAACAATGCCTCTCCCAATCACGCGTCTTCAAAGTTTCCGACAGATTGCACAGGTTGTCATAGTCAAAATGCATGGAAACCGGCTACCTGGGATCATGACAATTCCTATTTTCCGATTTACAGTGGCGAACATAAAGGCAAATGGAGCAGTTGTACCGATTGCCATACCAATGCCAGTAACTATCAGGTATTCAGCTGTTTTAAATGTCACGGAAAATCAGAAACAGATAAGGACCATAAAGGCGTAAGAAACTATTCTTATGACAGCATTGCTTGTTTGTCTTGTCACCCCAAAGGAAAAGATTAAATGAAAGCATTTGCCATATACATATTGATACAATTTGGCTTTGCGGCTCAGGTTTTTTCTCAGGAAAAAAGATGGCTCGAAGGCGAAGTAACATTTATTTCGCTTCAAAATGTATATCTAAAAATCGAAAATGCCCGAAGTCTTAAAATAGGGGATACCCTTGAGATTTTGAAAAACAATAGCTGGGAAAAAGGTCTGATCGTCGAGTCCGTCTCTTCGGTTTCGGTGCTTACCATTCCTCTTTTAAAGAATACCTTCAAAATAGGAGATAAGGTCAGGTTTTTATATACAGAACAAAAACCGGAACAAAAGAAAACCGAAAAAACCATTCAGAAAAAAGAAAATCAGGCAATAAAACCTCAAAGATTAACCGATGAAGAATATTTCAAAGATAATCTTTATGCCCGGGCCATGGTCTCGGTCAATGGGAGCATGAATCAGTCGGAAAAAGCTTACAATAGAGTCAGGACTTCATTTTCAATGGATTATAACCATATCAACGACCGGAAACTATCTTTGAATGCCTATGTGATACACGCCAAACGCTTTGGGATTGAAAATGATACCAGCAAACTTTGGGACAACCTGAAAATCTATAATCTTTCGGCCAGATATGAATTTAACCGAAATACAGAAATAAGTTTTGGGAGAAAAATAAACAACCAGGTGGCCAATATTGGTGCTATAGATGGCTTGCAATTTGAGCATCGTCTCAGGATGTTATCCCTTGGAGCATTTGCCGGAACGCGGCCCGACTTCATGGATTACGGATTCAATAAGTCCTTATTTCAATATGGTGGTTTTGTGGGCCTGAATATGCAGAAAGGATTTGGTGCCAATGAGATAACTTTTGCAATAGCAGAGCAGAAATATAAAAATATGACTGATCGTAGGTTTGCTTATTTTCAGATAAATAACTCCATTGTTAAAAACTTAAATTTGTTTTATTCTATTGAAATGGATTTATATCAAAACATTAACAACGAAATCACTCATAATCTCGACCTCACCAGTACCTATTTTTCCCTCAGATATAAACCCTACAAAAAGCTCTATTTTTCAGCTTCTTATGATAACCGCCGCAATATTATCTATTATGAAACTTACCGTACCTACGTCGAACAATTGCTCACGCAGGAAACCCGCCAGGGATACAGAATGACGGCCAATTACAATAATATGAAGTCATTTGGCTTAAGTCTTTCAGGCTTTTACCGATATCAGGATTTCAAAGCCGAGCCTACCAAAAACTATGTGGCCAATCTCAACATCAACCGGGTTCCGGGCGTTAAGGCTTATTTAAATCTTAACTACAACTATCTGGATACTTATTATCTGAAAGGATCTATTTGGGGAGGAAGGCTGAGCAAAGATTTTGGAAAGGGAAAATTTTATTCTGAGGTAAACTATCGGAAAGTCAATTATGATTACGTAAATTCAGACATGAAAACCTTGCAGGATATCATTGGCCTTACCGCCAGTGTTTATACCAAAAACCAGACATCTTTGTCATTGAATTTTGAAAGTACGATCGAGCCCAATATCGCCTATAACCGGTATTTTGTTTCGCTTTCACAAAGAATCAAAAATAAGTAAAAGATTATAAATTAATATAGTAAATGAAAATCTCTAAAATTTTATCCTTGTTGATTATCAGTGTTTTAATTTCCTGTAAATCAAAGCCAAAAGTTATTGAGGAAGAAATGGCTAACACTGGAACCTTTGCTGCAGGGACCACGTCCATGCCTTCATCCGGTTCAAATGACAGTGAATTCCATGATGTGACCGCTATAGAAATTCTAAACGCCGAACGTTATACCTATTTAAGAGTGGTGGAGAAACTGGATACTTTCTGGATAGCTGCCACCAAATTTGATGCAAAGAAAGGAAATCAATATTTCTACAGAGGCGGGTTGCTCAAAACAGATTTTGAATCTCAGGAACATCACAGGGTTTTTGATAAGATATATCTGGTATCTGAAATAATAGATGTAGCCGCTCATCCGGGCTCAAATGGTCAAATGCAACAGGCACCGGTTTCAGTGGATACCAAAGAATTAAAAAATGTCCCTGGCACACAAAAACTAAGTGCCGTATTTGAAAATAAACAAAACTTAAATGGCAAAAAGGTAAAAGTCTCGGGCAAAGTGGTAAAAGCTAATTATGGTATTATGAATTTCAACTGGATTCACATTCAGGATGGAAGTATGAAAGGAGGCAAGCCGCTTGATCTCACCATAACCACCACTGAAAATATTCCAATGGGAGCTAATGTGGCCATCGAGGGTACTTTAATTCTAAACAAAGACTTTGGTGCGGGATACAAGTATGATCTATTAATTGAAAACGGGAAGTCTTTGTAGGGTTAACATCCTGTTAACTATTTGAAGGATTGAAAAGGTATATTTTTGTACTGAAATTAATTATAAATAGTGTTAAAAAGGGCTGGAATATCATTTATGGTCGTAATCTTTTTGCTGGAAAGTCTTATTCCAGGCAATAAAGGCATAGCTGAGATTCCCAAACTAGGCTCTACGTATATTCATTTTGCTACTTGCCATAAATCTGGTGAGAGTCTTTTAAGTTTATTCTGGTTGCATTTTTCCAAAAGCTCGGGTCATAAGCAAAGACCGGAGCATCAGAATTTGCCTTCTTTCGATACTGGCAGTACATATTATATTGCTCCCCTGGTAAAGTATTATGTGAAATTTGATTCTATAATATTATCGGGAAAAAAATATATTCGAAACTACCGTTTTCTTGACAACTACTTTTTTGTGTTTTTCCGAAAAATGATTCAGCCTCCTGCATTTCGTTTTGATGTTTTTTATGCTTAATATTTTTTATAACTAAAAACATTTTCAAAATGAACGGAGCACATTTTCATTTGGTGGTTAACCACCTCCCAATCATATTCCCTTTGGTGGGACTTATTATTCTAATTATCGCATATTTGTTTAAATCAACAGATATCAAATATTCAGCTTATCTCGTATTTGTATTAGGAGCAATTGTGACCATTCCTGCATTTGTGTCGGGAGAAGGGGCTGAAGCAATCACAGAGAAACTGCCCGGGGTTACGGATGCTTTAATCCATAATCATGAAGAAATGGCAGAAAAATTCGCCATTATTTCTTACGCATTGGGCTTAATTTCGCTTGCAGGTATTGTTTTACTGAAAATCAGAAATAAATTCGAAAAGATACTTTCCATTATTATCCTTTTGACTGCGGGAATTCTTTTGATTTTTGCAAAACAAACGGGTACAACAGGTGGGGAAATTCGTCATACTGAAATAAGGGCAACTTCTTCCGGCTCAAATTCAGGTGTTGATAATACCACCGAAGAACATGAAAAGGAACGCGAAGAAAAAGATTAAAATAGTATAGTTTTATATTTTAAAATCCGGTTTGATTCAGACCGGATTTTTTTTGTTATACAACTTAATTAAGCCGATTGTTATCTGTTTCCCAATTATTCAAAGAGAGTATTTCCATTTTGGAATTATTAACACTGATATCGACATTAAATCACTCCCAATGCTTTTCCCACCCTCGTAAATGCTTCCACCGCTTTGTGGATATGGGTCGTTTCATGAGCAGCCGAAAGCTGAACTCTTATCCTGGCCTTACCCTTAGGAACAACCGGGAAGAAGAAACCAATTACATAAATGCCTTCCTCGAGAAGTTTGGCTGCAAATTGTTGTGCCAGAGGGGCATCATAAAGCATAATAGGTACAATAGGGTGTACACCGGGCAATATATCAAAACCGGCTTCGGTCATTTTGCTTCTGAAAAGCTGGGTGTTGGCTTCAAGTTTGTCGCGTAAATGTGTAGAAGCCGAAAGCATATCCAACACTTTGATAGAGGCAGCCACTATGGACGGGGCCAGAGTATTGGAAAATAAATATGGCCGGCTTTTTTGACGGAGCATCTCCACGATTTCCTTTTTGGCAGCAGTAAAACCTCCCATCGCTCCACCCAGAGCCTTTCCGTAAGTGCCGGTGATGATGTCAACCTTTCCGAAAACCTCTTTGAGTTCGGTGGTACCTCTTCCGGTCTTTCCTATAAATCCGGCGGCATGGCATTCATCTACCATCACCATAGCATGGTGTTTTTCTGCCAATGCCACGATTTCGTCCAGTTTGGCGATGGAGCCATCCATAGAGAATACACCGTCGGTTACGATTAATTTTCTTCTGGCATCTTTAGCGGCTATGAGCTGGGCCTCCAGGTCAGCCATGTCATTGTTTTTGTAGCGATAACGCTCTGCCTTACAAAGCCTTATGCCGTCAATGATGGAGGCGTGATTTAGCTCGTCGGAGATGATGGCATCCTGTTCGTTGAGCAGAGGTTCAAATACACCTCCATTGGCATCAAAGGCTGCAGCGTATAAGATACAATCTTCCATGCCCAAAAATTCGGCCGTTTTTTTCTCCAATTCTTTATGAATATCCTGAGTGCCACATATAAATCTCACCGAGGACATCCCAAATCCGTGGGTTTTTATGCCTTCGATTCCGGCAGCAATCACTTCAGGGTGAGCCGATAGGCCCAGGTAATTGTTGGCACAGAAATTCAAAACTTCCTGTCCCGTGGTAGTTTTGATCACCGCTCCCTGTGGAGTGGTGATAACCCTTTCCGACTTATATAATCCGGCATTTTTTATTTCTTCGAGTTCTTTGGCTAATTCGTTTCTCACCTGGTCAAACATGTCTTTATGCTTTTGGTATTAAAGAAAATTATTTATTTTAAAAATTGGTCATTCATGTAATCTCTTAAGAGCGTTTTCGGCTCCCTCTCTTATGTAGAATTTGTTTTATATACTTTCATTTTTAAACACCTGGGTAATTAAACTCCCTCTCCTGTAGAGAGGGGGGGCGGTCCGACGAATCGGTGAGGTTAAATCACACTCTTTTCCTTCCCCAGCATCACCTTCAAATGCTCAATCATCACCGAGGTCATCTTATTAAGATCATATTCCGGCATCCAGTTCCAATCGGCTTTGGCAGTACTGTCATCCATTACTTGTGGCCAGGACTCCGCAATCTTTTGTCTGAAATCGGGCTTAAATGTAATTTGAAATTCAGGATAAATGGCCTTTATCCTTTCATAAATTTCGGAGGGATCAAAACTTACTCCTGCCAGATTGTATGATGTCCTGATCTTGATATATTCTGTCGGAGCATCCATGAGTTCTAATGTTGCTCTGATGGCATCATCTATATAAATCATCGGGAGGGTGGTATTTTCCTCAAGGAAACATTCAAATACCTGTCCTTTTACAGCAGCATGATAAATTTCCACAGCATAGTCGGTTGTACCACCGCCGGGCAATGACTGATAGCTGATTACACCCGGGTATCGCAGCGACCGCACGTCTAAGCCATATCTTTTATGGTAATATTGTGCCCAGTTTTCACCGGCCACTTTACTGATACCATAAACCGTGGTGGGTTCTGTCTGGGCAGTTTGCGTGCAAGGGTTCTTGGGAGCAGAATCACCAAAAACGGCGATAGAGCTGGGGTAGAAAACTTTCCTGACATTTAACTTTCTGGAGGTTTCAAGCACATTTAACCATGCCTGCATATTGATATCCCATGTTTTAAGGGGTTCCTGTTCTCCTTTGGCCGAGAGAATGGCCGCAAGATGGTAGATTTGGGTGATTTGTTTGTCAAAGACAAATTCTTCCAGTTTCTGGCTGTCTAAAACATCCAGTATACTTATGGCGTGCCGGTTGATTTCAGGTATTCTGATATCGGTGGCAAATACATTTTCCCAACCGTACTTTTCTATCAAAGCATCAGCAAGGACGGTTCCCAATTGTCCGTTAGCTCCCGTAATTAATATTCTTTCGGCCATAAAAGTTTAATATTTTATTTATGGTCAAAATTAAATAATACCATAATAAATTCATAAAAAATAGTATTGAACAGGAATAATAGTTTTATTTTTATGAAAATATAGTTATTTGTGCTTTAATTGCATTTGAAATATTAGATTTAAAATAAAAATTATGGAAGAATTAGATGAAATAGATAAAAAAATACTGCGGGTATTGCAAAAAGACGCGAAAGTTACTGCCAAAGAGCTGGCTTCTTCGCTTAATCTTACCGTTTCGCCTGTGTATGAGCGTATCCGCAGGCTGGAGTCACTGGGGTTTATCAAGAAATATGTGGCGATTTTGGACAAAAATCTGTTGAATAAATCGGTTACCTCTATTTGTCAGGTTTCGATGCGTTACCACAATGAGGCTTTCATTGAGAATTTCGAACAGGAAATCCAGAAACTACATGAGGTGCAGGAATGTTACCATCTGGCCGGTCAGGTTGATTTTGTGCTTAAGATTCATGTGAATAGTCTCGAAGAATATCATGATTTTGTAAAATACAAATTGTCAAAAATCGAAAACATCGGAGTCTTAAACAGCACTTTTGTTTTGAAAGAAATTAAGCATAGCTCGGAGTATTATATTTAAAGGTAACAGGGAGTAGGGAGTAGGCAATAGTTTTTTTAGTTAGAAAGTTGGGAAGTTAATGTGCTAATTAATAATGGGGTAATGTGGTAATTGGGGCAATAGGTTCTCGACAGCTACATTGGTAAGTTTCGCACTACCGTGCTCACTTATGCTCGAACTGGCAGTAGCGTGTCACATCGTGCGATAGTCGAGATGTAAACAGAAATGCTTTTTAATCCTGCTTAAATTAGCTTTTGAAACAGGTTCTCGACTAACTCGAACTGACAGTTGAATGTCACATCGGGCGATAGTCGAGATGTAAACAGAAATGCTTTTTAATCCTGCTTAAATTAGCTTTTGAAACAGGTTCTCGACTAACGCTCGAACTGACAGTTGAATGTCACATCGAGCGATAGTCGAGATGTAAACTGAAATGCTTTTTAGAACCTGCTAAATTTAGTTTTTGAAAATGTGTTCCCGACAACTACGCTGGTAAGTTAATGTGGTAATTAATAATATGCTAATTTGCTAATTGGTTTTGGGAATAGCCGGACGCCTTTCCTGCTTAATGCCCTTCACTCCTTAATCTGCCTTAATGTTAAAAGTATTGGCGGTGTGAGGTTTTAAAAGATTAGGTATTTGATCTGATTTAAAGAAAACTCTTGGCGGATCTTCGCGTCTCCTTTGTGTGCTCTGTGGTTTAATTATTACACAAAAGACACTAAGAAGGCACAAAAGGCACAAAGGGAATCTGTGTTTCGATAAAAAATAGATCCCTTTCCTTCTTAATGACCTTCACTCCTTAATCTACCTTAATGGTTAAAAAACAGATGGTGTGAGGTTTTATGTTCTTCTCTCATTTTACTAAAAAACAATACTCCACCACCTATTAACAATATATAGATAGTCTTCTCATTATGAATAAAATACCTATTATGATAAATTACCATCCGTTAATGAAATGTTAATTTCCACATATTTCTAAATATGCAAGCCACGAAAGGATTGATACAATCGTATTTATTAATATAAAAACAACAAACAATATGAAAAACTTATTTGTATTAATGCTATTGGGATTATTTTCCCAGTCATGTGATCAATCCAATATAGAACCGGTAGTATTTTCAACCGACCTCTCCACCGCAATCAATTTACCTTCCGAAAGTCTGAGCGATTTCGAAAAGAATTCACTGATTCTGATGCGGGAAGAAGAAAAATTAGCCAGGGATATTTATACCTATTTGTATAAAAAATGGGGAATCAATGTCTTCAATAACATTTCAAAAAGCGAAGACACCCATACCAGTGCCATTCTTTCCTTACTCAACAAATACCAGATCACTGATCCGGTAGGTAAAAATGCTGCGGGAGTATTTGATAATGCAGCCCTGCAAAAACTTTACAATGACCTTACGACTCAAGGCTCTGCCACTATTACTGCAGGCCTGAATGTAGGGGCAACCGTGGAAGACCTTGACATATTTGACCTGATGGAAGCTCAGAAACAGATTGATAATCAGGACATCAATGCGGTATATGCCAATTTGACCAAAGGTTCCCGCAATCATATCAGGTCTTTTACAGCAAGGCTCTCAGATTATGGGGTAACCTACAAAGCACAGTATATTGAGGAAACCTTGTTGAAAGATATCCTGAATTCACCGATGGAAACAGGTGGTCATTGAAAGTTATATAAAAATATAATGGGGCTCCTTATGGGAGCCTTTTTATTTATTTAGCAAAAAAATAAAGCAATAGAAAGGATATATTGATTTGAATGTCAAAGATTTAGAAATATTTCTGTAAAATTTAACATTGGAATTTGAAAAAATATTTTTTAATTTGAGCATAATTAAATTTTAAAACCTAGATGAAAGAAGATAAGGCAATCTTAAAAAATAAAGTTAGCTCAGCTTTAGAAGATCTTACCAAAGAGTATTCAGGAAAATCAATCAAAAAAGTAGTCAAAAAGGCAACTAAAGAATTGATTAAGGCCATTGAAGAAGCTCAAAAGAAAGAAAAGAAGAAAAAAGAAAAAGAAGCTAAGAAATTAGAAAAAGCTGCCAAAAAAACGGCTAAAAAGACCGCCAAAAAAACGGTAAAGAAGGCGATTGAGGCACCAAAAGAAGCTGGAGCTCCGGTGGTAGCTGAAAAATCAGCTGAAACACCTAAACCTAAGGAAGTTAAACCCAAAGCATAAAGAAAGTGCCGGTGAAAACCGGCATTTTTTATTCTTATTTTTTGTCCGGCACGATTTTTATTTCCCCCGAAAATGTTTAAAAAGTCTAATTTTTGGATATTATTTCCAGAAAATGGAAAAATGAAGATTCATTGCTTCGCTTTTTGATGCTAAGGTTTAATTTTTTGTTTAAATCTGTTTAAAAGAATCTTTGAATAACTTGTTGAAATTAAGTATTTTATAAAATTTTCGAATGATCTGACAATTAAACAACCTTTTTGGATTAAAAAAAAATTAGAAATGGTCAAAAAATTGTTGCTTAATAGAAAAATACTAATGAGTGGTACAATTAAAATTAAATCTCAAGGAGAAAATAAGACTTGGGGACATTGACTTTTCCTATTTAAACACTATAACTGAAGGCGATTTCGAATTTTTATCCAATTTAGTTGAAGTTTTTATTAACAACACCCCGCACGAGCTGGACTTACTTGAATCGGAAGTCAGGAACAAAAACTTTTCGGGTGTTACGATCAGGGCTCATGCTCTTAAATCCAATTTGCAGATGTTTTCATTAAATGATGAGGTTATGTTTCTTCTAAAGACGGAACAAGATGCCAAGTCCAATTTCCTGGATGCCGAAACGGAGGATAATCTGAAAGTTATGAAGCACAATGTGATGGGTATTGTAGAAATTTTAAAACAATTAAACGCAGCCTGATAAGGGAATCATTTACTTTTTCCTAAGCACAGCAATTTTTCTTTTCAATTCACTGATCTCTTCAGGAAGATATTCATGTATCTCGTCCAGAAGGTCGTTGATTCTTTGTGTTTGGTAAGCGTTATTCATCATTTCCTGGCTAGATTTCATAAGAGCAGCCAAAAATTTATCCTTACTGATTTGATTTTCTTGATATTCCAATACCAGTGAATAATATTGGATTACAGGCAGATAATCAGCCCGATGCATTCTTTGCTTTTCCTTGGTAACTAATTTGTATCTCCGGCATATTGAGAGGGCTTTTGCATATTTCTTTCCGTGAATCAGGGCTTTCAGATAGTTTGAAATAAACAAATGCCATCGGTGCTCAAATATCTCATTTTTAAATGCATCAAAAAATCCCGAGGCATATTCTATCGCCTGATTTACTTTGTTGATTTCGAGTAAAGTCCTGACGTAAAACGAAACAAACCCTATTTTATAATAGTAGTTTCCAGTTTGCTTTAAAGTGCTCAATGCACTCTGCATCAGCTTGTAAGCTTCTTCTTTCTTTTTTTGTTTAATCAATACATTGCAAAGATTTACAAGGTAAAAAAGATAGTCACTATTCTTATTTCTTATAGAAAGATAGCCATATTTTCTGGCCTGATCCAGCTCATTGAGTTTTGAATGCATCATGGCACGGTTGGCATAATAATTTGCCAAAACTCGTTTGCAATAAAAAATAGGCGTTTTTAAGACCTGATCCAGATTTTCATATATGGAAACCAGCTTTTGAAACTGCCGCTTGTTATAAAAATAGATAGTGAGCCTAACTACCGCCCGGTATCGGGTATAGCCATCGTTTTCCTCATTCCAGTAGGTTTCTGACAGAAAATTTTCAATTTCCTGTTGTTCTTCCTGTTTCAGATCTTCATTTTTTACGAGTTTATCAGTGATGTTATTCAGCTCCAGATTGAGCTCTTTTAACCGTTTATAGGTTTCGGCATTTTCGTTTAGAAAGTTGGCAACGATATTCAGGTTGTTGGTCTGTCCACGTACCATCAAATATTCCCAATAATACTGAATAGCATTGTAAAACCTGATAAAATTGTAGTGAGCCGGCCTGATAGTTTTCATATTGGCTACCAACTCCGCCTCATCTTCGGGGGTTATTTTATCGGTGATTACTTTCAGTTCTGTTGCCATCAGCCACGAAAGATGTTCATCAATATCTATCTTGCTGAGGGTGGTCTGAATCCAGTTTTTGAGATAAGAATAGGTGCGTTTGTCAATATTCTGGTCAAATTCCTTCGGGGGTCTGCCTGAGGTGAGATTAAAATGTATTTGTCGGAGTATCTTTTCGTTTATTTCCTTATTGAAGTTTTGAATATGGATAAGATAATCAATCTCATGCGGGTACAATGATTGGGTAAATTCCTGGAAAGATTGTAGTTTTTGCCGCATTGGTTTACATTTTTGTATAAATATAAAGTACAAAAAAGAGAGCAAAAAATCAATTTGCTCCCTTTAAAACTTTTTTAACAATAAAACTTTTAAATTCTAATTAAGAAATTTTTTCACCTCAGCATTAAACACCTCAGGCTTCTCAAACATCATAAAATGACCGGCTTTCGGCACCATCACCAATTTGCTTCCGGGGATTTTTGCAGCTCCTGTTTTCGCAATATCAGCTGTGCGTCCCGGATTTAAATATCGGTTGGGGATAAGGTTATCATTTTCTCCAAAAAATATGAGCGTGGGGCATTTAATATCAGAAAGATAAGGCAATACCGGCTCATTAACCATCCCACTTACTGACTGCACCACCGCATAACAGTAGGCATTAAAATCGCTGGCAGTTCGCATGGCCATTCTGTCTGTTACCATAAAATCGGCTTCTTTAGGCAAATCATAAAAATTACTGGCCAGATTACTTTGGATGGCTTCGGTGGTGGTTAACCTTACGCCGTCGAGTGTCATGACATCTCTGAACCACTGTTTCTGTCCTTTGGTAAAGCTTTCAAAACCCGCTGGATCTACCAATATCAGTCCTTCAACAATTTCAGGATATAACAAATCTGTGGTCATCGAAATCTGCCCACCCATGGAGTGGCCCGCCAGATATACCTTTCCTAATTGAAGTTCCTGAATCAATTCTTTTACAATACCTGCATAAAACGACATTTTTCCTGAATGCGGCTGTTTGCTTGATTTTCCATAACCCGGCAAATCTATCGCTATGCAACGATAACTTTTCCTCAGTTCATTTACGTTTCTGTTCCATGCCGGCAGATAGCTTCCCAAACCATGTATAAAGATGATGGTCTTGCCACTTCCCTGGTCGGAATAAGCAATATCGTATCCAGAAACTGGTAAATGCACTTTTTTGGAGGCGTCGCGGTAATGCAATTCATCCATGCTTTTCAAATTTTGGATGGCTTTATAGGGGGTAGTACATTGGCCAAATCCAAAAAGTGTTGCCAGAATTATAAGAAAGGTATTTATTCGTTTTTTCATTTCAAAAATATTTTTTTTCTGAGAAAATTCATGAGCATATATTGAAAATAATCAGAACATCAGCCATTTAAAAACTGCAAACGCCGTCCAGGGGCTTACTGGCCTTCCGTCAATTCCACCATTTACGGCACTGCCGTAGGATGCCTGCTTGCTATCATAAAAATCACCCAGTTTCAAATAAGCTCCATGAACTTCCAAACTCATAAACGGACCAAAATTGTAACTTAGACTTGAATTGAGCTCTGTGCCCATGTAATGCCTGCCACCTTTGGGTGCCACATTTCCAAATGCATTGGCAATACCCACTTTACCTATAACTTTATTGGGGATAAAGCCTTTAGAGGCAGTCAATACGGCCGCCGTAAGGCCATAACCCATATTGGAAATGTCGGGAATAGTAGGCGTGAAGCGGTTAACTACATTGCCATGGGGCATAAGTAAGTAAGAGCCACTGCTGATAAAGATGGCACCGGGAGCTCCCCATTGATTACCGGTGATTACACCAGAATACTTTTTGTCAGCCAGACCATTGGCATCGCCCGAAGTGTAGGTCACATCGAGTGTGAGGTTGTCATTGAGTGTTTGGCCATACCGGTAAGAGGCCCGAAGATTTCCGGCATAACCGAAAATATTGGTGGCTCTGGTGAAATCGGTTTTTGAGACTTTTTGATTGCTGAGGGTATCGGCTTTGCCAAAGTTCATATTAAAGAAGCCACTCAGCTGCCATGGATCCACCCAGTGATCGGCATTGCGGCTGAAAAACATACCTGCCCAGCCTACGTCAGCTCGGTTAGGAACATCCCCATAAGCAAACTTATAGACGCCATTGTGGCTGGCCATCAGGCTGTTAAGTCCTTGACCTAATATCGAAACACCACCCGCTCCTGAGGCTCTGTCACGTACATAATATAGCGAAGCTCCAAGTTTCCAGTTTTTGGTAATATCTTTTTCGCCGGTAAGTTCCATCAAAGATACATCGTCGTTGAGATGGACATAGTTTTCATAAAGTTTATAAAAGCCGGCTTTTATCCTGGAAAAGTCATTGTCTTTTCTTACTGAAATTCCTGTGCCATCGGTACCAAAATAAGCCAGACGGTACCCTGTATTTGACATTTTATCAAATACTGTCCGGTAGGGATTATAAGGTGTATCAAAGATTCGTTGTAATCCCAGGTTAATAGCCCAGGTTTTGGCTGGAATAAGCTCCAGTTCCAGGTTTTGGGTTTGAAGGTTAACCTGATCTGCCGAAAATCCGCCACCGAAATTTCCCCCAACGCCATAAGCAGCGTCTCCCCATGTCCAGTCCAACTCAAAAGATGCCCTTAAAATGGCTTTTCCATTAAAGAGGCTGGGTTGATAAATGAAAAATGGAATCAAACGCTGCTCAACATAGGCACTGGTTTTGGTATTACTTGTTTTTGAAGTGTTTCCGCCGAATAGTCGCCCCACGATCTGACCTTTCAGAAAGTCATTTTCAGGATACATATTTGAAGTTACCCCCTGATTGATGTAGTAGGCAATAAACTGAAACTCGCGATTGGCTTTTTCAGGAATTTCTTTGGTGAAATATTGATTCCCGGGAATGTTTTGAGACATTAAATGACTGGAAATCAATAAAAGTATAATAAAAGCACCAAACTTTTTCATGGAGTATTGGGTTAATTTCGAAAAAACGAAACAGAATAAAAAAAAGGCCAGAAAGACTTTTCCTTACTGACCTTTATCCGCAAAAATTATTTTACGATTTTGATGTATTTTTGAATGTTAATAGTTCCAAGCTTTCCGCCATTGGTACTTCCAAAACCACCTGAGGCAGTAGGAGCAGTAGCACCGATACTTGGTGAAGTCTGAGCCACTTCGTATTTCATAAGATATTTGCCCGAAGCATCTTTTGAAATTTCAAAAATACCTTCTGAGGTCAACGCAGTTGGAGTTGACTGATTCAGGGTGATCGTCCAGATAGAACCTACATCTGATTTCTTCTGAGCAAATGTACCTTCAAGCGTAGTTTTAGCACCTGCTGCAAATGATTCAACTTTGTAAGTGTTGTTGGTATTAAACACCGCATGAATCGAATCAATTTTAAAGCTTACCAATAGGGGAGCAATGTTGGTTTTAGAAGAATACCATTCACCAACTAATCCGTCAGTAGCGGGGTTATAAACCGGTGCAACTTCTTCGCTTTCCTTACAAGCAATGGCAAGAAGAGAAACACCAACCAATAATAAAAATAATCTTTTCATAGTTATATCCTTTAAAATATTAATAAAATACAAATTTGATGATATTGTTAAAAAAATTAAATGCTAAACCAAAATATAAGTGGTTGACTTATTTAAGAATTTTTGGAGATAATGAATGTAAATATTTAATATTCAGTAATATATATATCCAAAAAAATCCTGCGACTTAAGTGCCCCATCTAATCACATTGGCTCCCCAGGCATAGCCTATTCCGGCAGCAATCATCGAAATAACCGAACCGTTTTTAAGCATACCCCTTTCATTGGCCAGATGCAAAATCAGGATCTGGTCGATTTGACCCATATGGCCGAAATGATCCAAATAGATGCTTTGATTTTCCTGAAGAGAGAGTTCATTCAAGATATGCTCATACATACTTTTTTTGAAATGCAGAGAGCAAAGAAAATCCAGTTTATTTTTGGGAATTCCCGACTTTTCAAAGGCCTTGTCAATACATAAAAACCAGTTGCTGATGGAGACTTCATTCAATCTGTCTTTCATGTGTTTTTCATCAAAAACAGAGAGTGATTTATAGGCTTTATTCAAATTTTCAGAATTAATAGGTTCTGCCGTTCCACCATATCTTACACCCACATCTCTTGACATAGAACCATCCGTAATCATGTGTGTACCGAGGATTTCATTTTCCGGGTGGTCGCGTTTCACTATAATAGCACCACCACCAGCCGAAAGATTAAACATGAAGGATACAGAGGAGTCTCCAAAATCTATCAGGTCGCCATTTCGGTAACCCCCTGCAATTAAAACAATATTGACTTCCGGGTCGGCGATGATCATGTCTTTTGCCATTTTGAGAGCCGCCACGGTTGTTCCGCATCGCTGCTGAATATCAATTGCCCAGGCTTTATGGGCACCTATCTCATTCTGAATGTAGATTCCGGTGGTGGTGAGTGGATATTCCTTCCATTCTTCTCCAATACTCAGTATTACATCAATGTCAAGCGGGTCAATCCCTGTATTTAGTAAAGCATCTTTGGCAGCCATAGCTCCCATAAATTGCGTACCATCCAATGGTCCTGCAATGGGTTTTTCAATAATTCCAAGTTTCTCGATTACAGCTTGCTCGCTCCAGACGCCATGGGTAGCAGCAGAAATCTGTGCTGCAGTCATCCTTTCTTCAGGTAGATAAATCCCGGTACCAACTATACCAACTTTTGTCATGATTTAATATATAAATAAATTGCTGCCCACCGAAAGTCCCGCTCCCGATGCCACAAATAATATTTTTTGTCCCCTTTTTACCAAATTTGATTTTACAGCTTCATGAAATGCCATAGGTATGCAAGCAGAGCCCGTGTAGCCGTAACGATCCATCACACATACTGTTTTTTCCATGGGTTGCCCTAGTGCCTCCATTACTTTTTCTATTACCGATTTATTGATTTGGGTAAAAAAGAAATAATCAATGTCACTAATTTGGAGCGAATGCTTTTCAAGAATCTTTTCAACAACCATAGGCCATAACCTTACATTTCTGTCGCCTGGGAGGGGTTGAAGATTTAACAGACCGTTTTCGTTTTTGTCGAGCACCTCCTTCGTTACAGGAATTTTGGATCCGCCGGCATATACACCGATGTAGTCATACTGTGTACCATCTGCAAGCATTTGACTTCCCAGATAAGAAGCGTTTGATTCCAGATCTCTGGTTAAAACAAAAGCGGCTGCACCATCTGAAAAAATACTGTAACCGAAGGCGTCGCCATCTCTTACAAAAGCAGGCATATTGTACACCCCTGTAATCAAAGCATATTTTATTCCGGCATTTGCGGCCAAAATACTCGCCGCAGTATCAAAGGCCATTGTGAAACTGGCACAGGAAGAAGCTACATCGAAAGCCATAGCCCATTTTTCGCTTTTCTGAATCCTTCCCTGTAAAACAATAGCCGTTGCGGGAGTAATGTACTCCGGAGTATCTGTAGCTACGATTAAAAGACCAATTTCTTCAGGATTTATTCCTGCATTTTTTATCGCTTCCTCTGAGGCATGTGTTGCAAAATCAAGTGTGGTTTCTTTAATGGCCCTCAGTCTGGCAATGTGTCTGGTTTTTATACCTAGTTTGGCCTCCATTTTTTCAGCATCAAATTCAATGCGGGCCAAATGTTTGAGCTCCTGATTGCCAATCGGTTCACCAGGGACATATAAACCGGTACCTACTATTTTAATTGGTAACATATTTTTCAAAAATAATTAATCGATATAACCCATTTCAATTCCTTTTCTTGTCAATTCATCTCTAAAGTCAGGATGAGCAATGGAGATCAACGCATGGGTTCTTTCTCTTACAGTCAATCCCGTCAACCTTACACTTCCAAATTCTGTAACTATATAATCTGTATTGCTTCTGTGTAATGTGACAGCTGTGCCCGGTGGCAAAACAGGAACTATCGTCGAAATGCTTCCATTTCTTGCAGTTGCCCGGCATGCAATAATGGATTTGCCGAGCCCATCCAGCCCTTCCGTTGCACCTACAGCTGTGTCGGTTTGACCACCTGTTCCGGAATATTGCTCAATACCAATACTCTCACTGGCCACCTGACCTGTAAAATCAATCATAATACAGGTGTTGATCGAAACCATTTGGGTATTTTGCCTGATCAAACAAGGGTCGTTAACGTATTTACCTCTGAGGAATTCCACTGCGGTATTATTATCCAGCCATTTGTAAAGTTTTTCACTGCCCATCGCAAATGTGGCTATGAACTTTCCTTTATGAATTCCCTTCTTTTTATTGGTGATTACGCCCATTTCGTAGAGCTCCATCATCGAATCGACCATCATTTCGGTATGTACACCGAGGTCTTTCTTATCTTTGAGCATCATTGCTGCTGCATTGGGGATTTCTCCGATACCCAACTGAAGCGTTGAACCATCCTCTACCAATTTGGCAATGTTTTCACCAATGGCCATGGCCGTCGCATCAGGTACAGGCTTTGGAAGGGTGGGAGGGAGCTGCGAATATTCCACAAAATAATCCACTTCTGAAACATGAACCTGTGTATCACCAAAAGTCCTTGGAAGTTGGTCATTTACTTCCAGAACAGTTATTTCTGCATTTTCAAGAATATCTTTTTCATAGGTTATTCCCAGCGAAAGGGAAACGAATCCTTTATCATCAGGCGGTGTACAGGTACCCACAAACAGGTGCGGTCTTCTGACTTTCATACGGTCAGAGGCAGCTCTATGCAGCATATTGGGAACAAATGTAACCGTACCGGTTTTTTCCTTTAATGCCTGTCTTGAACCCGGGGCATGAAACCAGCTACAAAGCTCAAAGTGGCCTTTCATTTCGGGTTTCATGTAAAATTCGTAGGGCTTCAAAGTAAGCACTGAAAACACTTTTACGCCTTTTACCCGCTCTTTTGCCAGGTGAAATTTACCCATACATCCCTGAGGTTCAGAGGCACATTGAGCCACAATTACATCAGAGTCACTGACCAGTAAATCAGCCACTTTTTCCAATGGTAAAAGCTTACTTTTATATATTTCTTTAAAATCATTCATGAATCAAAATTTTTAAGAATTTTCTACTTTGGATTTTCTGGTAACCAAATACACAATAAAACTTATGATTAATGATAAAATGATTGCCAGTGAGGCAGCAATAGCCGGATTTTGTGTTTTTCCCGAAAAATAAATATTAAAATAACCCATGTCCAGACCACCTGACTGAACCAAACCCGGAAGCAGGTAGTAAAGAAAATAATACACTATCAGAGCAGTAATGGAACCCGAAAGCGGCACCGATATTTTTATATTTTTAAGAAATATTCCAAAAACAATGGGAACAAATAAGATTGAAAAATAAGCATAAACCCCATTTTGAGCAAATATGGCAACACTCAGATTTGGATAAAGGATTTGTTGTCGTGCAAAAATAAAAGACACAATCCCAAGTACAACAATCACGATTCTGTTGACGGTAATCTGATTCTCTTCTTCCATCTTTAGGCCTGCAAGGGGTTTAATGATGTCTGTTGTGATAGTGGTGCTCAAAGATTGAATCAACCCTTCGATGGTGGAAAAACCAGCACTCATCAGCCCTAATATTACCAATAAGCCGACCAATAAAGCTGTAATTCCACCCGAGAAAACCTGAATCACATAGGCTGAAATAATACTGTCGATATTCAGGGGCTTGCCGGAATATTGTAAATCAGGGAATTCCAGTCTGGCAAATAAGCCTGCAATTACCACGGAAAAAAATAAAAACTGTACGATGACGGCGGTAGTAAGGTACTTGTTTACGTCAGTTTCTTCTTTTAATAATAATGATTTGGTAATAATATGTGGTTGACAAACCACCGCTGCACCCACCACCATTTGAGCAAAAATGATTTCGAAAAAATCGCGGAAAAGTGGGCTTTCTGTGTTTGAAGTTTTGACAAGATGCTCATCTATGGCTTTTAATCCATCAAAAATCCCTGTGAAGCCATTTTGAAAAAATCTATAACCTGAACCAATTAATATAGCCGCAACAGCAATCATAATAATGGCCTGAATGGTATTGGTATAAACCATGGAATTGGCTCCTCCAAACATCATATATCCAAAAATGAAAACAACCAAAATACCTAAAACCCAGATTTGGTCTGCATTTAAAGCCTGGCTTATTACTTTGGTGAGGGCAACCAATATCAGAATGATAAAGGTGATCAACAATAGTGAGAGTACCGCTACAAATAATGAATAACCCTTACTGTTATATCGATTACCAATCCAGCCGGCCAAAGAAACCGCCTGAACTGACTGTCCGAATTTTCGGAAGCTTTTGCTCAATACCACCAGAGAAACCAGTGAAGCTAACGGGAAAAACACACCGAATGACAAGTATGCACTTAGCCCATAAGTGGCTACCAATCCGGGATTTATCACAAAAGTCGCCGCACTGGTCATGGCAGCTGCCAGGGATAATCCCACAAATACCGGTGAGAATGCCAAACTCCCAACGGCATAATCGCTGAAACTTTTGGTTTTTTTTGAACCCTTATATACGAAATAAATGATAACTGCTCCGTAAAGTAGAAACAGTATTTTTGCTCCAATAACCTGGTCTGAAGTGGCCATAATACCTTGAATTATTTTAGATTGTCATACCTCCATCTACACTCAAAACCGCTCCATTGATGTAGGAGGCGTCATCACTACATAAAAATAGATAGGCAGCTGCAATATCCTCAGGTTTTCCCAGCCGCTTTACCGGTACTTTCTCTTCCATTCCTTTTAATACTTCCTCCGGCATTTTCTTTACCATTTCTGTGGAAATAAATCCGGGAGCTATGGCATTTACCGTGATACCTTTCCTCCCCAATTCGCGGGCAAGGGTTTTAGTCATTCCAATCACCCCCGCTTTGGTAGCCACATAGTTGGTCTGTCCAAAATTTCCATAGAGAGCCACAACTGAAGATGCATTAACTATACGACCATAACCTTTTTCTACCATGTAGTCAGATATCACTTTGGAGCAATTAAAAACCCCGGTGAGATTTACATCAATGACTTGTTGCCAAAGTTCAGGCGTCATTTTTTTGAGTGAGGCATCTCTCGTTATCCCTGCATTGTTAATCAGGATATCAATTTGACCGTATTGGGCAATAATGGTTTGGGTGGTTTCTTCCACCGTTTTGAAATCTGCTGTATTGACTTTATAAAAGGCCGCTTTACCTCCTTCATTAAGAATTTGCCCCACAGTTTCAGTGCCTTTTTCCTCATTCCAGTCCCAGATAAGAGCCGTAGCTCCTTCTGAGGCAAATCTTAAGGCTGTGGCCTTCCCAATTCCGTCTGCACCGCCGGTTATTACGGCGATTCTATTTTCCAATATTTTTTTCATTGATTTAAGATTAAAATTTTCATCCGATATCATTTTCAAGGAAATGATAATTGTATTTTTCAAAGGTATTTTAAAACAAAAAGAATAAAAATTTAATATAAATAAAAATACGACTGGACTTTGAAAGCTTTTTTTTTGCAAAAGATCTTAAATGCCTGAAAATGTATATTTTAATTGTAAAATGTAGTCCCTTGACTTAAAATAATCTGATATGAAGAATTGCTATAAATAATTAGAAACAAAAAAGCCTTCCTACCGAAAGTAAGAAGGCTCTGTTTTGTTGTACCCAGGGCCGGAGTCGAACCGGCACGAGTGTTACCTCATTGGTGTTTGAGACCAACGCGTCTACCGATTCCGCCACCTGGGCGGGTACAACTGCTGTTGGGACTGCAAAAGTAGAATATGATTTTTTAGCTTACAAATTTTGTTTGCATATTTTTTGATTTTTTTGAAGCTCAATTCTCCAAATGTCTGATTATTAAAAACATCGGAAAAACGAATAAATCAAAATATTTCAAAAAAAAGATTTATTCGTATCTCAAAGCCTCGATAGGATCAAATTTAGAAGCTTTGAAGGCCGGATAATATCCTGAAATTAATCCTACGATAATTGTCACCATCAATCCTAGAATGATCCAGTTCCATGGAACCACAAAAGCTCCGCCACTGGTCATAAAATAGGAAACCAGGTTGCCTGCAGAAATCCCAAGTATGACACCTGCAAGGCCTCCAATGAGACAAATAACTATTGCTTCCATCAAAAACTGGAATCTAATTTTTCTGGGTGAGGCTCCCAATGCTTTTCTGATGCCGATTTCACGTGTACGCTCAGTTACGGATACCATCATTATGTTCATGAGTGCAATGGAGGCTCCGATAAGTGTGATTAATGAAATGGCGAAACCACCAATGCGTAAATAACCGGTAACTTCATTCAGGTCATTTAGTAAAGCATCTGACCGCTCTATTTTAAATGAATCTTCATCAGTGATTTTGTCTCTTCTTACCTGTCGCATAACAGAACTGGCTTCAGCCAGGGTATATTCAAGATCTACCGCATCAGGAACAGAGGTAGTTATGTCAAATGAAAATTTTCCGTTTTGATCATAGTTTCTGGCTACTTCAAGCGGAATCAAAGTTACTCTGTCATCGTCACCACCGGTGATACTTCCTTTTTTCTCCAAAACCCCCACGATCGAAAACTTTTCGCCCATAACGGTAATTTCTTTACCGATAGGCGACACATTGGGGAAAAACTTCAATGCAAGCTCGTTTCCAATAATTACAATTCGATTAAAATAGGATCTGTCATTTATGGAAACATTGCGACCGGTTTGAATTTTATAACCTTTCATTCCCAAATAATTCTCGTCTATCCCAACAACTACTATATTTGGATTCGATTTTTGGTCATTATATTTTACTGTTTCACCTTGTGAGGCAAATGTATAAATACTCACAAATGATTTGGTCTTCTCCGTGAATTTTTTCTTGTATTCCAGTGCTTGCCTGAAAGTAATTGCTTTGGGTTGCTTAGCAACCATACCTCTCATTCTCCGTCCGGTATTTTGTTCAACTTTAATGTCAAAAGTATTTACACCCAGTCCTTCAAAGCTTTTGTTGACTGAGCCTTGCATGCCTTCAATTGCTGTAAGAATCCCCACCAGGGCCATGATGCCAAAAGTGATGATGCTGGCAGTAAGAATTGTCCTGAGTCTGTTGGAGTTAATTGACCTAAGTCCTTCCAATACATTTTCTTTAAGATTCATTCTTTTAAAAAAGTAAGTTTGGAACTATCTTTGATGAGATTTCATACAAAAACGCCCTTAATTATAATAAAAAACCTCGCTTGAGGTTATTAATGCAAAGTTCAAAATTCTAATTTTTATAAACAAACCATGAAGAAAGGCATTTTACCGCTTATCATTTTTTTCCTGATAACCACCCGGTCAATGGCAAATCAATTGTTTATTCCTATGGATGAGGTTCAGAAAAATCATTTGAAAGCATATGGTTTGGCTTTTTGGGTTTTAAAAAATTATGATACTGAAATCGATTGGTTACTAAATTATCGCGGCGGTAGTTTTTCTATGCCGGTCACTCAAAATTTCATCAACGAATGTATCGTAAGAGGTATTTCCTATCAGGTGATTTCTGACTCAGAATATGATACCATCATCAGGCAGGTAAAACACCCTGATGCCAATATGGATGCGGTGAAGCTTCAAAAAGCACCAAAAATTGCTGTCTATACACCGAAATCTGCCCGCCCATGGGACGATGCCGTAACTTTGGCCCTTACCTATGCCGAAATTAGCTTTGACAAAATCTATGATGACGAAGTAATGCAGGGAAAATTACCGGAATATGACTGGCTGCATCTACATCATGAGGACTTTACGGGGCAATTTGGGAAATTTATTAATCTGAAAAGCACTAACTGGTATCAGGAACAAAAAAAAGAAATAGAATTTATCGCCAGAAAATATGGCTTTACCAAAGCATCGGAACTAAAAGGTGCGGTGGCAAAAAAAATAAGTGAGTTTGTATTGGGAGGTGGCTATATGTTTGCCATGTGTAATGCTACCGATACTTATGAAATCGCATTGGCAGCACAGGGTGTAGATATCGTGGAGACCGTTTATGATGGGGATGGTTCTGATGCTAACGCCAACGCCAAATTGGATTATCAGAGAACATTCGCATTTAAGAATTTCAAACTCGAGGAAGACCCCTATGTAGTTGAGTTTTCAGAAATTGATAATCGCTATGAAGAAAGAGGCGTAAATGAAGCCAATGATTATTTCACTTTATTTGAATTTTCGGCAAAATACGACCCCGTGCCCACCATGCTTACTCAAAATCACAGTAATTTGATCAAAGGGTTTATGGGGCAGACCACCGCCTTTAAAAAGCAGTTTATCAAATCGGAGGTCATTATTTTAGCCGAAAATCGTGCCTCCAACGAAGCCAGATATATCCATGGTACTGCCGGAAAGGGCTTCTGGACGTACTATGGGGGACATGACCCGGAAGATTATCAGCACATTGTAAATGAGGAACCCACCGACCTTAACCTTCATCCAAATTCCGCCGGATACCGCCTCATCCTGAATAATGTGTTGTTTCCCGCTGCAAAAAAGAAAAAAATGAAGACATAAATACAATTGTATCAATTTTTTCCTATCTTTGTTTGGTCAGGAAAAGAGTGATAATATGAAAAGATTGTTTCGTAAAATTGTTTTTGCGGTAACAGGTCTAACCGCAATTGCATGTAACAAAAGTAATCAGGATCCCGTAGCCAGCACCTTAGATACGGAACTTACACAAAAAATAGAGACCACTTCTTCAGGAAAAGGACTTTCTTTCTATGTTTTACCGGAAAGTTATGATTATGCAAAAATCCCGCAGGATCCAAAGAATCCCTTGTCAGAGGCCAAAGTTGAATTAGGTAAATTATTGTTTCATGAAACAGCTTTGGGTCAAAATCCTAAAAAAATGGAGTCCTTTCAAAGTTACTCCTGTGCCAGTTGTCATCATGGAAAGGCTGGTTTCCAGGCATGTGTTTCTCAAGGGATTGGAGAAGGAGGTGCCGGATTTGGAATTCAGGGCGAAAAAAGAGTGATGAACAGCATTTATAAGGCATCTGAAATAGATGTTCAACCTGTGAAGTCTCCATCTGCACTTAATATTGCCTATCAAAAAAATATCCTCTGGAACGGACAATTTGGCGGAACTGCCTTAAATGCCGGTACGCAAAGCAGCTGGACCAAGGGTACCCCAAAAGAAAACAATAATCTGGGGTATGAGGGAGTGGAAACACAGGCTATTGCAGGAAGAGAGGTACACAGGCTGGTCATTGACAAAATTCTGATTAGCAATCTTACTACCTATAAAAACCTTTATACTAAAGCATTTGATGCCGCATCCATTGATAATCCAGCTCAATTGAAAATGAATGGTTCGTTGGCAATTGCCGCCTATGAGCGAACTTTACTGGCCAATCAGGCTCCGTTTCAGCAATGGCTGAAAGGTAATAAAAATGCAATGACCGATCAGGAAAAGAGAGGTGCTGTTTTGTTTTTTGGAAAAGCAGAATGCACAGGATGTCATAACGGCCCTTCTCTTGCAAATATGGAATTTCATGCCATTGGTATGAAAGATTTTCCAACCAGTGGAAATATTGCAATTCATAATGTGAAAGCAGGAAGTGTAGAATTTAAAGGCAGGGGAGGATTTACCGGAAAAGCTGAAGATATGTACAAATTTAAAGTTCCTCAATTGTATAATCTAACCGATTCTCCATTTTACGGGCATGGTTCCAGAATGAAAACAATTGAAGAGGTATTGAAATATAAAAATATCGCCAAAAAAGAAAATTCCTCGGTTCCTGATTCACAAATTTCTCCGAAGTTTCACGCATTAAATCTGACTGATGCTGAAATTGCAGATTTGGCTTCTTTTATAAAAAATGGATTGCGGGATCCCAATCTAATGAGGTATGTGCCCAAAACATTGCCTTCAGGACTTGCATTTCCAAATAATGACCGGCAGTCAAGAATTGATCTGGGATTTTGATTTTTCGAAACCCGCCAATATTCTTTCTTTCAGGATTTCATAAAAGGGTTTCCTGAGAATTCTTTCTGAGGCAAATTGTGCTATTATGCCTGCCATTAAAAAGTAAAAAATTGCACTATGTCGGTCCGTCATTTCCAATACCAATATACTGGAAGTAAAAGGAGTACGGGTTACGCCGGTGAGAAACGCTATCATAGTCATTAATACTAGTAAATTATGATGGCCTGTTGGAATATCAAAATAGGCTGCGATCCAATTGCCCAGAGCCGCCCCTGATGACAATGAGGTTGCAAAAATTCCACCTGCTCCACCAGAGGAAAAAGACAACAAACTTCCCAAAAACCTTCCGGGAAATGTATACCAGGGAAGATCATGATTAGCATTGAAAAGAATTCTGTTGATTAAAGGTTTACCAGTACCAAGGGTGTCTTTTCCGGTATAAATGATTAATGCTGCAAATAACAAACCTAAAACTACTGGCATCACATATGGGTTGCTGAATTTTGTTGACAAACTAAAAAACTTCAAAACCAAAAGGGCCAAAAGTGAACCAAAAATACCCCCGAGTAAAGCTAACCCAAAACCAAGTGGAATGAGATTTAAAGGCAAGGTTTGTGTTTTGGGAAATCCCAAAAACAAATAGGATCCCATAAAAAATTGAGCGGTAAATCCGGCAAAGATAACGGCAGTAAAAACAGGAACCCTGAGTTTATTGATATGGGATTTACTTAATTCTTCAACTACATACACTATACCCCCCAATGGCGTGTTAAAGGCAGCTGCAAGACCCGAGGCCCCACTGGTGATAAGCATTGTTTTTAGGTCGATCTTTTTTGTTCCTGAAAAAATATTACTTATAAACTTAAATACTGAACCGGAGATTTGAAGCGTAGGACCTTCCCGGCCTATGCTTCCACCGCCTACCAACAAAATAAGACTGGAAACAATTTTTATTAAAATTACCCTCAAACCCAATAGCTTGTTTAAGATGCCTTTACTCCGGGAATCACACAAATCGATCGCAGCCAGTAATTGCGGAATACCGCTACCGTTGGAAAATCTTGAAAAATTCCGGATGGTATAAAAACTAAGAAAAAAACTAAATGGTGACAACACCCAGAAAACATGCGGACTGTATTCGTAGATTTGATGGCTAAGATTTTCGCCCCATTCAAACAGTTTTTCGTATAAAACAGAGATCAAACCAACTAAAACAGATGCAATTACAAGAGGAAGTCCGTCATTGGATAAACGCTGAGCCAACTTTTGAGGCACTTTTCTATCAAAAAAACGATATATTCGATTAGACTTGAGGAGGTTTCGAATTTCGAAATTGTTTTTTATCATCTGAAATGCCTTAATTTCAAAATTTAGTATTCATTCACAGTGTCTAATTGGGTAACTCATACAGATTTCCCTCTTTTAATTTGATGGTTTCCGGTTTTATTCTCTTTACAAACAATAGCCTGTTGAGATTATATTCAGAATAATTATGAGCTTTGGGATCAAAACTGTCGATCCGAACCATTCCTGATGAATGAATGAAAGACATTCCGCCTAACCACATCGCCACATGGCTCACTCTTTTGGTTTCAGTATTTCCAAAAAATAATAAATCGCCCACATGCAGACTCCTAAAAGTAGAATCTACCGGTACTTTTTCACCGATAAGTGCTTGTTGAGAAGCATCGCGTGGCAAATACAGACCTTTGGAAAGATAAGACATCCGGGTAAATCCACTGCAATCTACTCCCTTTGCCGAAGTGCCTCCCCACAAATAAGGAGTGCCTAAATAATTGAGCGAAAATCTGGCAATATCGTCACCATAACTTTCTGAATGCTTCAACCAGGTATTTAGCCTGGATACAGATTTTGTGGTAACAAATCCTTTCATTTTATCCGGAAAAATCACTTCCGTGTAATTACCAGAAGCCTTACCTTTTACCAGTAAATTGCCAAAAGTCAAATCTCTTACGGGCAATGAGCCAGAAGTTGTATCTCTTAAAGCTTTACCATAAAAATCGGTATAAATTATAAGGCTATCTTTTTGATATTCAGATAATTGTTTCTCAGAATAGGGCTTCACAGTGCTGGCATCAATCCATCCTATGTATTGATCGGGGCATTGAACTCTGTACCAGCCTTTCAACTTTTCAAAAACTTTCAAAGGTGTACCCAGTAAAACCTGTGACGATAATTCCGCTGACTCCTCCGGCTCTGAACGTAAATTAGCAACAGAGACATTAGCAATTACAAAAGGCATTTGTCCGGGAAGCAGATGAGGCAAAACGAGCAAGGAATCTTTAATATTTTTTCCTTTGTATTTATCAAGCAATGCCTTTTTTGCCGCAATATTATTGGTTTTACCTTTTAAAGAGTGTGTTACAGGATCATAAACGACTTCATATATTGTAGTTCTTCTGTCAATTTTAAATTGATTTTTAATCTCCGAAATTTCGTTTTGGCCAAAAACGTAAATCGAAGAAAACAGACTTAATACAAGTATTTTAGTTATTAATTTAAACATTTTTCCAGCCCGGGGCTATTAATTTGGTTCTTTCTCCAGAATTTAAAATTAACCAGGAAGTACCATCATTGTTTACAAATCCTATGGGGGTAATTTCGGGTATATCTTTTACTTTTTCGTAGTCAGCCTGCGAAATGGTCATTAACAATTCATAATCTTCACCTCCGTTAATTACGCTGGTTACAGGGTTTAAATTGAATTCGGCACAAGTTTCAAGTGTCTGATTATCAATAGGTATATTCTCGAAAAAAACCGTGAAACCTTTTCCTGAGTTTTTGGCTAAATGTAAAATATCAGATGCCAGACCATCCGAAATATCTATCATGGATGTAGGCACAATTCCTTTTTCCAATAAATCAAAAACAATATCTGTACGACTTTCGGGTTTCAGCTGCCGGCCTACTACATAGCTTTTATTGTCGATTTGAGGTTTCATGGCGGGGTTTGCTAAAAACTCCTGTTTTTCACGTTCCAATATTTGTAATCCCAAATAGGCGGCACCCAGGTCCCCTGTTACACATACAATGTCGTTTTCACTGGCACCGCTTCTGTATGTAATTTTATCTTTAGCTACCTCACCAACCACTGTTATTGAGATAACCAATCCCGATCTGCTCGATGAGGTATCGCCACCTATCAGATCAATATTATAATCCTCGCAAGCAAGTTTGATCCCTTCATATAACTCGTCAATGTCGGAAAGCCCAAACCGGTTACTAATTCCTATGGAAACAGTTGCATGCAGTGGAACACCATTCATTGCTGCAATGTCAGAGATGTTTACAGCAATAGCTTTATAACCCAAATGCTTCAACGGGGTATAAACCAGGTCAAAGTGAACTCCCTCAAGGAGCATATCAGTGCTGATTAATTGATACTTTGAACCGGCATCAATTACTGCGGCATCATCACCTATGCCTTTAATGGTTGCAGATGAAATATTTTGAAAACTTTCCGAAATACGATCAATGAGGCCAAATTCGCCCAAAGACTCCAATGTTTGATTTTCCATCTTACAAAGGTAGATTTTATAGCTTAAATAAACAAAAAAGGTACTTTCCGTATGGGAAGTACCTTTAAATATCGCTTAAATTCTATTAATTCGCAGGAATCAAAGTATAAACATTAATAGTGCCGCCAGTTTTTGGATTTGGAGAAGCGTTGGTCAAAACAAGCGAGGTTTCGGTGGCGGTATTTACATCATATTCTATTTTTCCACCGGTACCGGTTGGTTCTGGTGTTAATGCCGAAAGACTGAGTTTACTCGAAGTTATCTCAAATTTTCCGGTGAAAGAGCTCCCATCCTTTTCTTTAAGAATTACAGTTGGGGGAGCCGACAAATCTAGTCTGAATGAACCATAACCCGGCTGAATATTGCTGGTACTTCCTGATTTATAAACTTCAGTATTGCCTTCTTTTACAGTTTGAACTATCCAAATTTTCTTCACCAGTTCTTGTGTTGATTTCACTTTGGTCTTACAGCCGGCAAAAGCAAACACTGAAACAACTACTAATGAGAATAATATCTTGGTTTTCATTTTTTTGAATTTATGTTATTAATGCAAATATATCTTTTATGATGGATTAGTCAAAAAAAATGCCATGAATTACAATTAAATATCAAAATAAACTGTCCAAACCCTTATTTTTGAACCAAACCTCAAAAATGAAAAAAATTACAAGGAGTCAACTAGCTCTTAGAAACGGTCAGGATAAGCCTGAAATATGGGTTGCACTCGAAGGAATCGTGTATGACGTAGGTAATTCCAGACTATGGAAAAACGGGAAACATTATGAACACTGGGCAGGGCAGGACCTTACGGAGGAATTGAAAGATGCCCCGCATACCGCAACAGTTTTTGAGAAGTTTGAGAAAGTTGGGATTTTGGAATGAGTTTTTTTAGAAAGTATAATTTAGAATATGAAATTATTTGATTCTTTACTGTTGTTTGGAAGTTTGGGCTTATTGATCATTTGGTCTGATCAGGTGATTTACAAAAATGCGGGATTCAAGGATAGCTATTTCCTGTTGATGTTCGGTTTAGGGGGATTTTTGTATTATGTTTACCGTAGAGGAATCAAAAAATTAAATGAAAAAGACAAGGATAAAAAGAAAAAGTAATCCATCAAAAACTTCCCGAAAATGAGTTTTTATTTTATGCTGAAAAACCAGACCCAGGGTATATAGGAATGAGATTAAGGTGATTATAAATGCTAACTTGTCGGGATAAGTTGAAAAATTTAAAAATAATATTCCAAACAGAATAATATTGAAGGCTCCCAAATAATTAATCCATTTACGAATGCGATTCAAATCGAAAATCGTAGTAAAGTTGTTTTCTTTTTCGTGATTTAAAGTTTCAAAAAATGAAAAAGCGAAGATATTTTGATAGATAAGTAAAAGATACATAAATGTTAAAATCCAGGAACTCAGATTGATACTACTGCTAAGAATTAAACCCGGACCAGTAATTGCGGTTAGAAAAATAAGGGGCATCAGAAATTCTTTGTAACTGCGTACCTTTTTGAATTTGTTGAGAACAAACAAGTAACCTACAATAATCAACCCCAGAAAAAAACCAAAAATCAGGATTTCAGCTTTTTGAAAAAAGCATAACACCACATCTATTATTATAAGACCTATCAGCAGAAGTGAAAAGTTGTATTGGTTATTTTCAAAATATGCGTGCCTTGGACTCGTACTTTCATTGTAAATATTATCCAGAAGCCTGTCCACGATATATATGATCCACGTTGAAATGAAGACCTGGAGGAGTGTTGGCCAATGCGTGATAGCTGTGCCAGAGGGTAAATTGAAAAAAGCCAACATGTGGATTCCAGAAATGAAGGCCACATGCAGGCTTGAGTATTTTAAAAAATTAGTAATTACTTTCATAAAATCTGTTTTTTACCCAAACAGACACAAAAGTAAGTTTTAGGCTTCAATAAAAGCTTCAATTAAAAAACTATATTGTTCGGGATTTTCTAAAACCCCGGTATGGCCGGCTTTAGGAATAACCTTTAAAATAGAATTCTCTATATTTTGATGTAAAAATTCAGACTTTTCAACCGGAGCCGGCACGTCTTCTTCCCCCACCAAAATAAGGGTTGGTACTTTAATGTTTTTTAATTCCTCATCAAACGAATCTCTTTGGATAACCCCTTCAGTAGCCATGGTTATGGTTGCACGGTTGTTTTCTTTAAGTTTTCTCAGATAAACTTCATATTCGGCTTTGCGATTGTCATCTTCTAGAAAAGTTTTACCAAACATAATATTCATAATTTGCTTTTCTACGGGCCAATATCCTACTGTTCTGACCAGTGTGTTTAACATTTTATATCTGGCGACATTTTCAGAAGGCTCTGCTTCAGAGGAAGATTCCATCAATATAACCTTCTTAATCCATTCCGGACTTCGTGCAGCCAATCGCATTCCAATATACCCACCCATTGATAAACCTGCAAAATGCACAGGCTTATCAGAAAGGATTTTAATGAGTTCCAGGCTATCCTGATACAGGCTCTCCATGTCATATTTAGAATTCAGGGCTTTTGATTTTCCCTGTCCCCTGAAATCGTAAGCGATGACTCTGTAGTTTTTTTGTAAATATTCAATCTGATGGTGGAACATCCAGTGGCTCCATAGCAGACCGTGAGCAAATACAATGGTTTCACTACCTGAGCCATATTCCTCATAGTAGTACTCTGCATTAGAAAGTGTTAAAAATGGCATAACTTTTTATTAAATATTTGAATAAATCTCACTTTTCAGCGGGATTTCATAATTGTATTCTCCCTGACTTAATTTTTCTCTGATTTGTTTAAAAGCATTGATAGTGTATTCAACATCTTCCTCGGTATGCATACAGGTTGGAATTAATCTTAACATCACAACACCCTTAGCAACAACAGGATATATAACTACCGAACAAAAAATATTCAGATTTTCTCTCAGGTCTATGATCATATTTCCGACCTCATTTTGAGTGAAATTCTGGTTAAAATACACTGGCGTCACGTGTGTGTTGGTGGTTTCCAGATTAAAACCTTCGGCAATTAAACCGTTTTGGAGCTTTTTAGCAATATACCATAATCTTTCTCTGAACTGCGGGTTTTCTCTGATCAGCTCGAGCCTTTTGATACCCCCCAAAACATAACCCATCGGCAAAGCTTTGGCATATATCTGCGACCTTACGTTATATCTGAGGAATTTTACAACTTTTGAACTTGCTCCGACAAACGCACCCATGGCTGACATTGCTTTGGTAAATGTAGCAAAATAGATATCAACCTGATCCTGAACACCAAAATGCTCCGGCGTACCACGACCTGTTTTGCCCATCACGCCAAAACCATGGGCGTCGTCAACAAGAAGTTTAAAATCATAGCGTTCTTTCATGGCCACAATTTCATCCAGTTTTCCTACCTGACCGGTCATTCCAAAAACCCCTTCGGTGATAACCAGAATACCCCCACCATTTTGGGCAGAAAGTTTGGTTGCCCTTTTGAGATTGAGGTCAAGGCTGGCCATGTCATTATGATTGTATTTATAGTAAGCTCCACCTTTGGCTTTATGGAGGCGAATCCCATCAATAAGGCATGCATGGCTATCAGAATCAAATACGATTACGTCGCGATGATCCACCAATGTCTCTATCACAGACATGATACCCTGGTAGCCAAAGTTCATCAAAAATGCATCTTCATAACCTGAAAAATCGGCCAAATCTGCTTCAAAACGCTCATGATAATGGGAATTGGCACTCATCATACGGGACCCCATGGGGTAAGATAAACCAAACTGGCTAACCGCATCAGCGTCAGCAGCTCTTACTTCAGGATGATTTGATAGTCCCAAATAATTGTTCAGTGACCAGTTGAGGACTTTTTTGCCGTTAAATTGCATGTACGGGCCAATTTCTCCCTCCAGAATAGGGTAGCTAAAATAATGATGACCAAAATGTGAAATTGCACCCAATGGACCTAAGCTACGATCAATTTTTTCAAATATGGATACTCCCATTTTACTTATTTTTTTATGGTTAAAAAATAGAGAGTAGTTACCCGACACTTAGAATTCCGGTTGTCCGGAAACGTTAAGTTTTATCTTTGGAATTGAAAACACATGGCAATATTATTTAAAATTGACCTATATCAATCATGGCGATTAACATTTTTTCATAAAAATTGCGGGAAAATAATCCAGCGGTATCATTTAAGCCGGTCAGATAAATTGCAAATGTGAATAACTCGTTTTTTTGGTTTTTAAAATAACCGGCGAGATTTTTAACTCCACCGATAGAACCACTTTTCGCATGAATCCTTCCACCAGTTTTTTTATTTGGGTCAAATCCTCGTACGGTGCCATTTTCTCCAACAATGGGTAAACTTTCAAAAAATACATCAAAATTTTCCGATTTTGTATTCCCTGATAAAAATCGGGTCATTGCTGATGTGCTAATGGTGTTTGAAGGCGAAAGGCCACTAGCATCATTAATTCGGAACAAATTATAATTGACACTGTCGCGGTTTCCAAAAATAGCTTTATACATCTCTGAAAGGCTTTTTATGCCTGTTTTTTGTAAGAGAGCATTCCCAAATCCATCGGCTAAAAAATTCACACTCTTGTAATTGCATTCCCGTATGAGCTCACTAATGGGTGGAGAACTTTCAGTAAAAAATGGTTTTCTTTCCTGATTATCATAATTTTTGCCTGCCACTTCAATGCCGTTTTCAATTAAAGTTTTGGTTAGAATTTCTTCAAAAACCAGATTAGGTTCTGGAATTGAGCCTTTTATCTCAAAATTCCGGCTATTTACAGGTATAGTTCCTATTGCTATTATTTCTTTAGAATAAGGCAAAGAAATGAAGTTTACCTGATCGCCCGTACCCTGAGCAGCAGCGGTAACTTTATTGATTATCTTCCATTTAGAATATTCCGGAATAATGCTTCCTATTTTTACAGTGTCTCCTAATTTGGTGTCTGAATCAAAGAAAACCGAGAACATATTTTCATTGTAATTAAAATCAGAAGGGAAAGCTCCATAATAATTACCCACATCTCCAATTTGCCAATCCATCGGAATTTCCATTTTATCGGTTTTTTGAGCAATTACCCTGCCTTCAATTCTTGTTATATGGTTATTTTGTAAGCTCTTGACAATATCATTCAGGGTGTTTTTATTAAATCTTTTCGCACCAAATGCCGGATTAAAATTGCAATCGACCACAATATTTCCATAAAGTACATTTTCAACAATGTTTCCAGTGAGGTAGGCATCTGATTGAAACCGATACTCCGGACCAAAGTTTTCTAAAACTGCCGCTGTCGAAAGTAACTTAAAAGTTGATGCCGGAGCAAGGGATAAATCAGATTGATAGGCAAAAATTTCGTTACTAGTATTAACTTCTCTTACCGAAACCGAAACATTCACATATTTGGCTTCAGGTATTTTTTTAAATTCCTCTATAACTTTATTTAAGGATGCAGAATATTGACCAATCTGCAGTAATATCATACAAAATATACCCATAACCGATTTTTTATTTAAACAAAGGTAGTATTTTAATTATCTTTGCGGTTTCGAAGAGAGGATTATTCAATAGAAAATTGTTCGATGAAGTTATCGTTTTACGGTGCAGCCAGAAGGGTTACAGGGAGTATGTTTTTGTTGGAGTTAGACGATGATTATCGGATTTTAATTGATTGCGGTTCATCTCTAAATGACACAAAAGAACGAAAAACTGTAAAAGAATACGGCATTTTTCCTTTTGATGCTTCGATGGTAAATGTAGTTTTTCTTACCCACGCACACATCGACCATTCCGGACAGATTCCCAATTTATATCAGGCAGGATTTGAAGGGCAGGTGTTGTGTACCAACCCCACCATTGATCTTTCTGAACTATTGCTTTATGATGCTGCAAACTTAAATACCCGTATTGCTAAAGGAATAGAAAAAAGTCATAAGAAATCTAAAAAATGGAAAAGCATAGAAACCCAGAGTTTGTATTTTGACAAACAGGTGAAAAATGCCATTGGGAATTTTGTTCCATTGGCCTATAATCAACGCTTTAGATTTAAAGATGATGGCTATGTGACGTTCATTCAGGCTGGCCATTTGTTGGGGGCAGCTCATATTTTAATCGAAATAAAAGAGGATGGTCGATGGAAAAGAATAGGGTTTTCGGGTGATTTGGGAAGGAGAAATTTTACCTTGTTACCTGATCCTATGCCAATGCCCGAAGTGGACTACCTTATAATGGAAAGTACCTATGGTAGTCGTAATCATAAAGACAGTGGTGAACCTGAGTTGATTTTGAAGGAAATTATTGAAGAAGCATGCGTAGAAAAAGCCGGAAGATTAATCATTCCCTGTTTTAGTGTAGGCCGAACGCAATGCCTGCTCTATACGCTCAATAAATTGTATGAAAAATATAATATCAAACCGATTAAAGTATTTACAGACAGCCCTCTGGCAAAAAGTAGTACCAAGGTATATGAGAAATTCAGGAAATATCTGAATAAAGAGTCCAAAGACTTTTATGAGGATACTGAAAGTCTTTTTGATTTTGCCAACCTGGAATATCTCGAAACTACCGCAGAAAGTCAGGCGATATCGACTCATGCTGAGCCTTGCATTATTATTTCGTCTTCAGGCATGATAAAAGGCGGGAGGATTGAGCATCATATTGAAAAAAATATTGAAAATCCTTATGCCACTATTCTGCTGGTTGGTTTTGCCACTGAAGATTCAATTGGGGGAAAATTGATGTCTGGCGAATTAAAAAACATTGTGATACGCAATAAAAAACATGAAGTCAATGCAAAAATTAGAAAAATTGATATTTTTAGTGGTCATGGCGGACTTGATGATTTGATATATTTTGCAAAGAATCAATCCAATGGAAAATTAAAAAAAGTATTCCTAGTACACGGAGATTTGGATGCTATGATTAATTTTAGGCAAATTTTGCTCGAAGATGGCTTTTCGGATATAGAAATTCCGGAAGAAAATCAAACTTACGAACTTTAAAATTACTATGAATGAAGACTTTACTCGAATTTGAAAAACCTATAGCCGAACTGGAAGCCAAATTAGAAGACATGAAGAAACTCGCAGAGGAAAACAATGTTGATGTGAGTGCTGCCGTCAGGAATCTAAACGCTGCAATCGATACCCTTCGTACAGAGACTTTCCAGAACCTTACCCGCTGGCAGAGAGTGCAGCTGTCGAGACATCCCGACCGCCCCTATACCCAGGATTATATCGAAAGGATATGTTCAGAATTCCATGAGTTACATGGAGACCGTACCGTAAGGGATGATCCGGCCATTATTGGAGGACTTGCCAATATTAATGGTAAAAGTGTGATGGTGATTGGCCAGCAAAAAGGTAGAAAAACCAAAGAAAGACAATACCGGAATTTTGGAATGCCCAACCCCGAAGGCTATAGAAAAGCTTTAAGGTTAATGAAAATGGCTGAGAAATTCAATATTCCTATAGTTACACTTATTGATACTCCCGGTGCTTTCCCCGGTCTTGAAGCGGAAGAAAGAGGACAAGGGGAAGCCATTGCCCGTAATTTAAAGGAAATGATGGTGCTGAAAGTGCCTGTGATTTGCATCATTATTGGTGAAGGAGCTTCAGGTGGTGCATTAGGAATTGCAATAGGTGACCGGGTTTTAATGCTTGAGAATGCCTGGTATTCCGTTATTTCACCAGAAAACTGTTCAACTATTCTTTGGAGAACGTGGGAGTTTAAAGAGCAGGCTGCTGAAGCTCTAAAACTTACTGCCACTGATATGAAAGGCAATGGCCTAATTGATGGTATTATTCCTGAACCACTGGGCGGAGCTCATCAGGATTGGGAAAAAATGGCAGAAATTCTACAAAATACTATTTTGGCAGAAATCGAAAATCTTGAAAAACAAAGTCCTTCAGAAAGAATCAATAACAGAATCGAAAAATTCTGTTCTATGGGGGTTGTAATCGAATGATATGGTTTTAAAAGATGAAATTAAGGCTGTAGTATTTGATTTTGGTAATGTTATTATCAATATTGACCTTGAAAAAACCTATCAGGCTTTTGCAGATTTGACTTTCAAACCTGTTTCAAAAGTAAAGGCATTATTTTTAGAAAATGAAATCTTCAGGAAATATGAGATAGGTTTTTTTGATGAAGAGGAATTCAGGGATGTAGTCAGACAAACATTGGGATACCCGCTCAATGATGATGAAATTGATGAGGCATGGAATGCTTTACTATTGGACGCACCGGTTAACAGGATAAAATATCTGGAAGAGTTAAGACTAAAAATTCCGGTTTACCTTCTTAGCAACACCAATTTTACCCACATTAAAGCAAGTAAAAAATATTTCAGAGATAAGCACGGTTTTCCTGAATTTTTTGAGATATTCAATCATGCCTTTTTTTCTTATGAAATAAAACTTTACAAACCAGATTACGAAATATATCATCATTTAATAAAAGAATTAAAACTGGAACCTCACCAGATTTTGTTTTTAGATGATAATCAGAGCAATATAGATGCTGCTCTTGAAGTGGGCATCAATGCCATAAAAATCAATCCTCCAGAGGATTTCATGCCTATACTTGATTTGTTGATAGAATGAAAAAACTATTCAGTGGTCCGCGATTACACCTTTTGTTATTTCTGATAACCATTGTCACGACTACCGTATCGGGTTATGAATGGATCTCGGGAAAGCCGGTATTGGCTTTTTATAAGACGATTAACCTCAATGACTTAATGCAAGGTTTCTGGTTTTCAGTACCTTTTCTTGCTTTTTTGACTTTTCATGAATTCGGTCATTATTTTATGGCTCGCATCAGAAATATTGAAGTTACCTTGCCTTATTATATTCCCGGATGGCTGGGAATTGTAACCTCATTAGGAACTTTCGGGGCGTTTATCAAGATCAAAGAAGTTATTAAAAATCGGAATGATTATTTTGATATAGGTATTGCAGGCCCCTTGGCAGGCTTTGTGGTTGCTGTAGGGGTGTTGATTTATGGATTTTCAAATCTTCCAACTGATGATTTTGTATATGCGATTCATCCAGAGTACAAAAATTTCAATGGAAACTACCGCGATTTATTAAATCTTTCACCCAATAACCCTAACGCTATTGTTTTCGGGAAAAGTATATTGTATAGCTTTCTGGAAAGAACGTTTGCAGACCCTTTGCGTTTACCTCATGCATTTGAGCTTTCTCATTATCCGGTTTTATTGGCAGGGTACTTAGGTTTGTTGTTTACCTCATTAAATTTATTGCCCATCGGCCAATTAGATGGCGGACACATTATGTTTTCTTTAATTGGGAAGAAGGCATTTGACATAGTTTCACCAGTCTTTTTGGTTTTATTAGTTTCCTATTCCGGTCTGGGTCTTTTCAATTTACATGAGTTTGCGTATGCATATTCAGAACAGCAGTTTGATTTGATATTGAAATTTGTGTTTTTTGTTTATTTCAACTACCTTTCGTTTTCAAGGATTTTTGAAAATAAAGTTAATAACTGGATACTCGCACTTTCTGTGGTTTTGTTCCAATTGTTAATTACCAAATATTCACCCCAAACCTCTGGTTATTCTGGTTTTCTGGCTTTTGGTTTTTTGATTGGAAGAGTTTTGGGTGTTTATCATCCAGCCACCAAAGATGCCAAGCCGCTAAATTTCGCCAGACAGATATTAGGTTGGATTGCTATTTTGATTTTTGTATTATGTTTTTCGCCAAATCCAATTAACTGATAATTAAGTACTTTAGTTAGAAAAATAATCAGTTTGGGAATATTTATTATGAATTTCATTTTCAGGTTTTTCTTTAAAATATTAGGTTGGAAGATTGAGGGCCGAGTTCCAATTGAACTCAAAAAAGGTATTTTTGTAGTTGCTCCTCACAATAGCACCAAGGATTTTTTTGTAGGCCTGGGATTAAGAGCTGCTATGAAAATGGATATAGGATATCTTGGAAAAGCTGAACTTTTCAAACCTCCATTTGGGTTTATATTCAGATGGTTGGGAGGTACCCCAGTTTACAGATCAGAGAAAAACAACTTAGTTGAAAGCTATGTTAATGCTATAAATAGCAAAGAAAAAATGCTTTTTGCCCTTGCACCTGAGGGCACCCGAGGCGACGTTCAAAAATTAAAAACCGGATTTTATTATATAGCTGAGGGTGCTAAAATTCCAATTGTGTTGGTTGGATTTGATTTGCCTTTAAAGACCTGTGTGTTTTCAGAGCCATTTTTTGTGAGTGGAGATTTTGAAAAAGACACAAAAGAAATCATAGTACCATTTTTTGAGAAAATTTCAGGTTTTCATAAATCCTGGATTGAAAATTATAAAAACAATAAATTTTAATTTTATAAAGCCTTATATTTCAGTAGATTGGATATTATTTATATGAAAAAGCAAACCAAACTTATCAGAACACAAACCCAAAAAAGTCAGTTCAGGGAACATTCAACGCCTCTTTACCTTACCAGCAGTTTTTGCTTTGAAGACGCACAGATGGGGAAAGAATTGTTTGATAATACCCTGGAAGGCAATATTTATAGCCGGTTTTCAAATCCTACCGTTCAGGAATTTGTAGATAAAGTTTGTATGCTTGAAGAAGCCGAAGAAGGCATCGCTACTGCTACAGGCATGGCGGCTGTTTTTGCAGGATTTGGAGCATTGTTAGCTTCGGGCGACCACATTGTTTCTTCAAAAGCTCTTTTTGGCTCTGCTCATCAGATTATTACGCAAATCTTACCCAAATGGGGCATAACCTACACCTACATTGATGCCTCTGAGCCTAAAGAAGCTTGGGAAGCTGCAATTTTCCCAAATACAAAAATGATTTATCTCGAAACACCATCCAATCCCGGATTGGAATTGGTTGATCTTGAGATGGTGGGTGATTTGTGCAAAAAACATAATTTGATTTTTTCAGTGGATAATTGTTTCGCAACGCCATTGATTCAAACCCCAGGACAATATGGGGCTGATTTGGTCATTCATTCCGCAACCAAGTTTTTTGATGGACAGGGTAGAGTATTGGGTGGAATTATTGTCGGTAAAAAAGAATATATCGAACATGTAAGATTCTTTAGCAGGCAAACTGGACCTTCCATGTCACCATTTAATGCCTGGGTACTCAGCAAAGGTTTGGAAACCCTTGGCTTAAGAATGGACCGTCATTGTGAAAATGCTCTTAAACTAGCTCAGGCTTTGGAAAATATCGAAGGAATTAAATCAGTGAAATATCCGTTTTTACCTTCTCATCCTCAATACAATCTGGCAAAAAAACAAATGGAATCAGGTGGGGCGTTGGTAACGTTCGAACTGGAGGGAGGATTTGAAAGAGTGATAAGATTTACGCAGAAATTAACCATTCCATCTTTGACTTCGAATCTTGGCGATAGCAGAACCACTATAACCAACCCAAACACCACCACCCACGCTAAAGTGGCTGTTGCTGACAAAGAAGCACTTGGGATTTTTGAAGGAACCATGCGGGTTTCGGTAGGTCTTGAAGATATTGAAGATTTGATAGAGGATTTTACGCAGGCGATTCTGAATTCAAAATAATAATAAAAAAAGGCCGGTTAGGCCTTTTTTTATTTCGGATTTATAAAGCTCAAATTAGAATTCTAAAATAAATCCAATCGTTGGTGTAACTAGTGCAGAAGGTTCGTTTACAATAAAATCAATCCCATTGGAACCGTCAAGTTTTATAGGATTTCCATCAGTGGTCAGGAAATTATTAGTGTTCGCATCTCTTTTCAGAGCAAATTGCGGCACATCAGGGCTTTTGGCTAAATACCAGTTAGTTACGTCAAGATATAGATCTAATGTTGTTTTCCGGAAATTTAACTTTTTATCAATCCTCAAATCTGAACTATTAAATGCTCCTAATCTCATACTGTTCAACTTCGAATAGTCATAATAGGTGATTCCCTGCGTAACAAAATTCTTTCTTGAAGTTTCGATATCTATTGGAGAATATGGAGCACCGCCCTGGAACCGGAATTTAAGTCCTATTTCCCAGTTTTTCCTAAACTTATAACCCAAAGCTGAACTCACTAAATGCCGGTTGTCCCAGCTACTTGAAATAAGTTTGCCGTCTGTACCGGCAAACAAACTCCTGTAAAATGTGTATGCCATTACACCAAAAAACCTTTTGGTTAGTTTTTTCTGAGCGAAAAACTCAATGCCATAGGCTTTACCAGTTCCATCAAAAAGTACGGCCTCATTACCTAAAACATTAAAATCAGCACCCATGTTGGCCAAGTTTACTCCGGTCCTAACAGAGATAGGCATATTTTCATAGCCTTTGTAAAACCCTTCTAGTGTAAATCTTAAACTTGCATCTGGCAAATATTCGAACCCGCCTGCCAAATGATTGGATATTTGATACTGAGCGTTTTGGTTGACAAGTTTGCCGGTGTTGTCGGCAAATCCAAGAATGGTATATGGTGCCAGTTTGGTGTATCTTCCTGCCGAGGCATTAATAGCCCAGTGATTATTTGCAAAATAACTAAAAGACACTCTTGGTGAAACTGTTTTGAGGAAATTATTTCCATCATCTGTAAAGCTGTTTCCATCAGTTCTGAGACCACCTGAAACACCTAACTTGTTGTTAACGAATCGTTTTCCTAATTGAACAAAAGCCCCATATTTGAAAAAGGGCTTCAATGGACTCACAAAATTTATTCTCAATTCGGGTTGAATTACCGCACCCGTTGAACTCAAAATTTCTTTCAGTATTACATTTTCAGTGGTATTTTGATATTTAACATATTGCACCATCGCACCATAAGAAAACTTCATGGCTCCAATGCTTTTGTTCATGTCCCAGCGAAGTTTGTTTTCAATTTCCCTCGAATTCAGGTCCAAAGTTTTAGCAGAAGATTCTGGTTTCTGGTTGTCCTCATATTTCAAAATGCTATTGTCAAACATATTTCTGCTGAGAGCCAGATTCCAGTATCCGTTATGAACCAGCCTTTTGAGCGATGCTCCAACGGTGTAATTCCACTGGTTAATAGTAGGTGAAGAATTTATTGTTTCTGCTTTTTCAGGTGAATAAGCATCAGAAATAACAAAACTAAAATCATCTATGGCACCCAAACCAATAAAACTCAAGGAAGTCTTTTTATTGATTTGATGCTGAACTTTCGTTTGAAAATCCCAGTAGTTAGGTCTGATGGGCAAATCAAGGGCTTTAAACAATAATTGCAGATAAGATCTTCTGGCTGAAGCAAGAAAGGTAGTTTTTTCTGAAATAGGACCTTCCAATGTCCCCGCCAACTCTGTTGCACTCAGCCTGACATTACCCTGAAAATCATTAGGATTGCCCGTTTTTTGTTTAAATTGAAAAACCGAACTCAGTGCATTATCGTATCTGGCATCAAAGGCCGAGCTACTCAGTTTCACATCTTCGATAAAGCTCACATTGAGCATCCCTTGCGGGCCGCCACTACTTCCCTGGGTTTGAAAATGATTAATTACGGGTACTTCGATTCCATCAAGATAGAATACGTTTTCATTCGCTCCGCCACCTCTGATAATGATGTCGTTTCGAAAGCTACCACCGCCAACACCGCCCCCAACTCCCGGTAAAACCTGGATAACCTTGCTGATATCAAAATTTCCACCAGGGCTAGCCTTTATTTCTTCTGTGGTTAGTTTTTGAACACTTAATGGTGTTTCGATTGTAGCCGTAACAGCGGTTTGCGTTTTTGCTTTTACTTCAACAGCATCGAGGGTAGCTATATCGGCTTCAAGCTCGATGATATAGTTATTCTCATTTCCGGTGTTAACCACTATATTATAAAGGGTAAAGGGTTTGTACCCCACATAAGAAACGACCAGATTGTAACTTCCCACCGGAATATTCGAAATCCTAAAGTTACCTGATTCATCGGTTGTGGCACCCTTTGTGGAATTGCTTAATTGAAGATTTACGAAAGCAAGCTCTTCCTGTGAACTTTTGTCACGAATCTTTCCTGAAATACTCCCTTGCTTCTGTGAAAAAACCGGAAAAATGGAAAAATAAAAAATTGCTGAAAAGATAATGGTTCTAAGCATTTTTGTCAATTATGATGAATGGTTAGCTTTTATAACCATGTTTCAATAAATATTGTTTACGAAAATGCAAAAAAAAAGAGGCGATTAGCCTCTTTAATAATTTAATAGTATAGAGTTTAGATTAATATCAAAATGCCTACAATCATTGAAGCACCTGCTGTAAACCACATTGGGACCCTTCTTGCTTTGTAAGCGTATAAATTATAATGCTTTAAATATTCAATTCTTAACCAAAAAGAAATTCCGATTAGCATAAAAAACAGAGAGGCAGAAAAGGTCAAAGTTTTTGGGGCAAAACCTGCCAAATCAATGTATAACATCCCGGTAATGATGGCCAAAACTAAGGCAAAAAACATTAGGATTCCGAAAAGGTATTTGTAAGTCTGCTTGTCAATAGTATGTCTCATAGTTTCTTTTGTTTTGTTGTACAAATTTAAATGCATGATTTGGCTATTTCCAAATATTTCAAAATAAAATTTTGAGAAAAAATGAAAAATAATGTTTAAAAATAAAATAAAATTTGAATATTTTTGAAAAATATTAGAAAAGTGCAATTAAATATTATCGAAACCTTCATTAAAAATTAAAAAAAATAGAAAATAGGGTTATTCTTTTGATAAAATAATAAAATTGAATATCAAACGCTAAATATTATAAAAATTTTGAATTTTAATGAAAAGTTGAAATATTATTCTGAATTGCTCAATCGGTTTCTCCAAAGAAAAGTTCATTGATATAATCAATGTAAGGTTTTAAGATTTTGAAATGATTCAAAATTACCTCCTGAAAGTTTTCACGAAAAACTTCATCATTGGTGAAGGTTTTGAAAAAAAACAATTCCTTGTATTTTAATAATTCTACTTCAGGGTGTTCGGGGTCATAGCCTTTGGGTGCTTTTTTTAGTTTTTCACCATAAATCTCAGGAAAGTGCTTTCTAAATTCTTTGGATTCGATAATATTTTTAAGTGTTTCAGGCGAATAATCGATTTCCTGCCTAAACTTAGCTAAGTTTGCCACACTAGGCTGCCACATTCCGCCACCGATAGAGGTTTTTCCATTTTGTAATTGAATGTAGTAATCAATTTTGCCGGAATTACGGCCACCAGGACCAAATGCAGCAGACAAATGATTTTTGTACGGACTTTTGTCTTTTGAAAATCTAATGTCTCTGTTAATTCTGAAAATACAATCCTTGATATTTGTGTTTGAAAAGTCTGGCTCAAATTGTTTCATTTCATTCAAAATTAAGCTGCAAAAATCAACAAAATTTGATTTTGAAGTTTCATACCATTTACGGTTCATTTCAAACCATTCTTTGGTATTATTTTCTTCCAGATTTTTTAAAAATTCAAGTGTACTTTCCTTAATCATATATTTAATAGCTAATTTTGTGAAATTAATAAATCGTAAAAATAACATATGTCAAGGATATTAACTGGCATTCAGGCCAGTGGAAGACCACATTTAGGAAATATTTTGGGAGCGATTGAGCCGGCTATCAAGCTGTCGCAGAATCCGGAGAACGAATCTTTTTTGTTTATCGCTGATTTACACTCACTTACGACTATTAAGAATCCTGATTTATTAAAGGAGAATACCAAAGCGGTGGCCTCTGCATGGTTGGCTTGTGGATTTGATGCAGAAAAGAATTTCTTTTACCGTCAATCAAAACTCGCCCATTTTCATACGGAGCTCTTATGGTACTTAAGTTGCCTTACACCATATCCTATGTTGGCCAACGCTCATTCGTTTAAGGAAAAGTCGGACAAACTTTCTGACGTAAATGCGGGGCTATTTACCTATCCTGTCCTTCAAGCTGCTGATATTATTTTGTATCAGGCTCATTTTGTGCCGGTTGGGAAAGACCAAAAACAACATCTTGAAATGTCAAAAGACATTGCGGCTTCGTTTAACAGAGTTTTCGGAGAGCTTTTTGTGCTGCCCGAATCCCTGATTAATGAGCAAATTATGACCATTCCCGGTGTGGATGGGCAAAAAATGAGTAAATCATACAATAATTACATAGATATTTTTCTTTCTGAAAAAGAACTTTATAAACAAATCAAAGGAATTGTAACCGATGCTACGCCCTTGGAAGAACCCAAAAATCCGGATACCTGCCTTGTATTTAAACTATATTCTTTGATAGCCGATGAAAGTCAAATCGCCGAAATGCGTCAGAAATATTTGGCGGGTGGTTATGGTTATGGACATGCCAAAAAAGAATTTTTGGATTTGATTTTGGATAAATATGGAAATCAACGAGATCTTTTTGATTATTATATGGCAGATAGTGCAGCTTTAGAGGCCAAATTAAAAGTAGGAGAGGAGAAGGCGGCGGATATTGCGTCGGATACTATGAAAAAAGTAAGAACGCTTTTGAAGTTTGATTGAGTATCTGATAAATATTGACCATAAGTTATTTTTATGGCTAAATGGCTTCCATACAAGCAATTTGGATCAGTTAATGCTTTGGATATCACATTCCCGAACCTGGTTACCACTATATGTTTTTCTTATTTTTTTATTGTTTAAAAAATTCGGGATCAAGCAAGGAGTTATTTACATCCTTATAATAATAGTTGCCGCAGGTTGCTCCGATTTTATTACTTCCGGATTGATGAAGCCATTTTTTGGTAGATTAAGACCATGTCATAATCCAGAAATTATGTCTCAGATGCATCTGGTGGGCAATTGTGGCGGACAATATGGCTTTGTTTCATCTCATGCTTCCAATAGTTTTGCATTATTTTTTACAATATCACAAATTGGTATTTATAAAAAATATTTGAAACCAGCTCTGCTCTTTTGGGCAATAATTGTTTCCTACAGTCGTATATATCTGGGTGTACATTTTCCTATGGATGTTTTTGTTGGAGCATTGATTGGAATTTGTATTTCCTTTCTTATTTTTGGATTTTACAAAAAAATACAATCAACAATAATCAAATCTTAAATAAAATCAGAATGAAAAGAATTCTTTCAGTTGCATTTTTATTAATGGTTTTTGGAGCAAAAGCACAGGACATCACCAAAGGAACCTGGTACAATGAAGAGAAAACTTCCAGAGTGCAGTTTTATGAAAACGGCGGCAAGTATTTTGGAAAGGTAGTTTGGCTCAAAGATCCATTGGAAAACGGTAAACCACGCACCGATACTAAAAACCCAGATGCAAAACTTAAAAGCACTCCTTTGATGGGTTTGATATTTATGAAAAACTTTAAAAAAGTAGGCGATAAAAAATGGGAAGACGGAACAATCTATGACCCTAAAAATGGCAAAACTTATTCCTGTATTATCACTCAGGTGAGTCCTACCCACCTTGATGTAAGAGGTTATATCGGAATTTCGCTGATTGGCCGAACTTCAAAGTTTACTAAAGCAGAATAAAAAACATCTCATAAAAAAGCCTTCGGAATATCATTTCGAAGGCTTTTTGATTATAAATGCTACCTGTTAAATAAAATCATCTTCCAGATCATCTTCAAAATAGCGGCTACTTCCTATGAAATCGTCGTCACCACCTTTAGCGTTTTTGGCTGCAAGTTTTTTCAAAATGGCAATCTGACCGGCATGGTATAAATCATGATTGATGATCCCTGTCAATAAAGTGAAAAAGGTATATTCTGCCCCCGGAACTATCTTATTCAGAAAATCATCAGTTTTGGTTTCCAGTTCTTTGATCAATTCATCATGACTTAAGGTAAGCTCCATCATGAGTGTCTCTAGCTCAAACTGGTCAATTTTTCCGATATTTCCCCAGTTCAGTTTTTCGTCTTCAATCACATAGGCTTCGTCTCCCTGCATTTTTTTTACGGCAAAAATCCTCCAACTTGTGATATGGTAGATGAGCTCAGCAATATTATGTACGTTTCCAGCTTTGTAAGATACCTCCTTAACAGTAAGACCTTTGGTGAGCTCTAAAACTGAGGGACCATGCCACGCTCCGCCATGAAACGCAGAATTAAAAAGGTTTTTTAGGTTTTCGATATTGGTATTGGTATGTGCCATAGCGATAAATTTACTGCCACAACACCCAAATCATCCCCAGATGATAGGTGTCATGCTGAATTATTCCATTTAATAGTTTATAAAAATTATAATATTCTCCGGGTACATTTCGCTCCAAAAGGTCATCATCATAGCTCTCGAGGCGGTCAATCAATTCATTGTGACTCTTTTTAAGATTTTCAACCAGAATCTGAAAGTTTTCAGCTTTAGTATCTTCAGCTTTTCCCCAGTTGTCTTCCTCAGTTTCGAGACTGTAATGTATGTTGTCGTTTAGTTTCTCCAGGGCAAACTTCCTCCATGCCATCAGATGAAAAACATGCTGAGCAATTGTTTCGCTGGAAAACTGCTGTTTTTGGGTGACCTTCTCCAAGGGTAAGCTGTTGACGATTTCCATAACAGATGGACCATGCCAGGCGTCTCCTCTGAAAACGGTGTCGAGATTGTCGATGATGAGTTCTAAAGCTTTTTTGCTCATAATGATTTAAAAAACACACAAAAATGCAAAATCTGCTCTTTTAATAATAATGTTTTCAAATAAATTGTTTCTCAGGATATTTTAGTTTCGAAATTTTGGCCTTTCCAGTCTAATTTTTTAGAAAAAAGAAAAACGAAATACTGAACAAACCACGTAACCGGCATGTAAATCAAAAATACAGGAAGCCACCGCAAATAACCTTTCAGAGCCAGTTTTTTCTCAAAAAATAATACAATAAAAAAATAAAAGAGGAACAAGATACAGTTTGTAATACCCAATAAAATAGGAGAATAGATTGCAAGAAATATAAATACAGGTAAATGAAATGCCTGAGAAAGGCCTAAAACAATGAGCCAGGACTTACTTTCCAAAGCACCTTTTATCCATCGTTTTCTTTGCTCCAGAAAATTTGAAGGTGGGCGGGTGTAAGCCACAATTTCGGGTTCAAATACATGTTTGAAGTCAAATCCTTTGGCTATAATTGCCTGATAAAGAGCATAATCTTCGACGATTGAAAACCCAATTTTTTCATATCCACCCACTGCTTCATAAGCTTTTCTACTCACCATCATGTTATTTCCCATTCCTGTGGTAGGGATTTTATTGTCCGAAAAGACCTTCATCATGGTCAGAGCCATGAGCCATTCTGTGCCTTGCATGGCATTGAGGAAATCAGTATTTCTGAAAGCTGTAACTCCAACCATTACACCCACATTGGGCTCCAGATTTTTGAGCATAGCTTTTATCCAACCTGCAGGTAGTTCAATATCCGCATCTGAAAAAAACAAAAAATCTCCGGTGCTTTCTTTTATTAAAAAATTCAAAGTTCTGGTTTTTGCCTTCAGTGTTTCATTTTCTTCGGCTTTTGGAATATTTATGTACCTGACATGAGAATATTGATTGGCAAAGGCTTGAAGTAATTTCGGCGTAGCATCATCAGAATTATCATTTCCTAGTATTATTTCCAGCTTTTCTTTCGGGTAATCTATTTTTTCGAGCGATTTTAAGCAAAAAGGAAGATTGCTCTCTTCATTTCGGGAAGGGATGATAATGCTTACAGTTGGAAGGTTTTGTAAATTCATGAGATTACAAATTTAAGAATTCCCATGCACTTTTGTAAGCCTCAGTTTTCTCTGAGTTCTCAATAAATCCTGCATAAAATGGATGACTGCCAATGGTTGCACTGTCGCCTACTACTACGAGCAATTTACGTGCACGGGTCATGGCCACGTTCATGCGTCGGGTATCAGCAAGGAAACCTATCTGGTTTTCGGGATTGGAGCGGGTCATGGAGATAAATACCGCATCACGTTCCTGACCCTGAAAACTATCAATCGTATTTATCGAAATATTGGTTAGAAAAGGTTTTAGGGTTTCGGATGCATTTACCAGTTCTTCCAGTATTTTAATTTGCTGTTTGTATGGGCTGATTACCGCTACGCTGGTCTTGTTATCAAAATATTTACTGAATTCCTCCATTCTTTTTACCACAAAAGCGGCCTCATCAGGGTTGGTGGCACTGGTTCCTTCGATTTTTTCATCAAAACTGCAACCTGCTGTATCAATGTAAAGCAGAGGCGGTATTTCCTGATTCAAGACCTGTTTTTTGACCGATTCATGGGCAATTAAGCGGTTTCCGTAGAATTCTCTTGACGAATGAGCCATGATTTTCTCATTCATGCGGTACTGTGTGTCGAGTAGGGTTACAGCTTCGGGATGAGTATTTGCCAGTTTTTCGAGTAAAGTAACTGAAAGACCTTGTTGAGCAGCTATTTCAGACTTTATGGTAGGAGGGAGCTGAGAATGATCCCCCGCCAGAACTACTTTTTCAGCCTTAAGAATAGGTATCCAGCAGGCGGGTTCCAGTGCCTGTCCGGCCTCATCGATAATCACCACATCGTATTGATTTTTGGATACGGTATAATGGTTTGCTCCAACTAAGGTGGCTGCTACTATCTGCGTTTTTCCCCTTAAATCATCCATGATATACTCCTCAATGTTTTCGATTTCTTTCAAAATCTTATGAGCCTCATCAAAAAGTGCTTTGCGTTGGTCCCGCTCGGCTTTACCAAAATTTCGCTTGTATTTGTGGGCTAGGCTGCGATATTCGTTGGCTTGAATTTTTAGTTTTTTAATATCCTTAAAAGCAGGATGTTGGCTCATTTTGGCTTCTAAAGTAAGCTTATTTAACCTTTCAGATACCCTCACCGGATTACCCACCCGCAGTACCTCCAAACCTTTTTCTGAAAGCTTTTCTGCCAGTAAATCCACTGCAGCATTACTCGGGGCGGTAACCAGTATTTTCTGATTTTTTGAAGCCATTTTCGTGATGGCTGCTACTATGGTGGTGGTCTTTCCTGTGCCCGGAGGGCCATGCACTATGGATAGTTGTTTTGCCGATATTATATTGTTGACCGCCTGATTTTGTGAGTTGTTTAGGTTTTGGATTTTTATTTTGTCGAAATTTTCTTCAAAAACCGGCTTAGAAATTCCGGTTAATACATCTGCATTTTTATAATCCTGAGCCTTTTTTATCGCCGACTCCATTTCTTCGTAAGAATTATTGTCGAAGAGTATTTCCAGCCCCAGTTTTCCGTCACGTGACCAGTCCGGCAGTTCGTCGGTTCTAAGGGTGATTTTGGCTCTGTTGCCACTTTGGTGATTGATTATGCCTTCTACCCGGTCAACTTTGGGGTCATGATTGGAAAATATCACTGACGGTATTCCAAACCTGAATTGATGCGGGAGGTCCTGATGGGTGGTTCGCTCGACTTCTACGGTCAGGTAATCTCCGCGACCCAATTCCTGCCCTCTGATGGCGATGGGATACCAGGTGAGTCCGTTTGCCCGTTTTTCGCCTATCGAAGCCGTTTCCGTAAGTCTTTTATATTGAGCCTGATCTTCGATTTTTTCTGTTTTGAGCAAATCAGCCAGCTTTTTGAAATAATCCATTCAGGAGGATGTTTTTTCTGCAAAGATAAGTCTGCAATGCCCTGAAAGCATTTTTTTAAATTAAACTTCATAGAATATGCTCTGATTTTAAATTTGGATATGTTTTTGTAAATTTATCGGCTATATGACCGATAAATGGGATTATCGTCTCCTAAGCCGATAATTTAAAATATCGTCTCTGGAACCGATAATTAAGAATATCGGTTTATTAGGCGATATTTTTGGAAAAACAATATCTGTTGTATATATTTGAATGTTTTTAAAACAAAAATGGAAGCAATAATAACAGGCGATATCATAAATTCGAGGAAAGTAAGTCCTGACGACTGGCTGCCTGCCTTGAAGTCTGTATTGAAAAGATACGGCAAAGAACCCAAAAACTGGGAGATTTACCGCGGCGATAGCTTTCAGTTAAATACTGCAACCATCGATGCCCTTGAGGTTGCAATCAGAATTAAAGCCGAGATAAAACAATGGGCGGGCCTGGATGTGAGACTGGCTATTGGGCTGGGGGAAGTAACCTATCGCAGTGCCAAAATCACGGAATCCAACGGTACGGCTTTTCTAAACTCAGGAGCGTGTTTTGATGAGCTAAAAAAGCAGACTTTGGCCATAAAAACTCCCAATAAAGACCTTGATGCTGCACTGAATGTGATGCTGTCGTTGGTGACTTTGACCATGGAAAGATGGACAGAAACCTCAGCAAAGCTGGTTAAATTAAAACTGGACCACCCGGAAGCCAATCAAATGGAAATAGCAAAAAAAATCGGGAAAGATGGGCAGAGCACGATAAGTGAAGGCCTGAAAAGGGCAGGATACGATGAAATACAAAAGGTATTGGACTACTATAAACTCAAAATCCAAAGCTTATGACTGAATTTGTCCTGAAACTCATTCTGGCTCATATTTTGGGTGATTTTATGCTTCAACCCGACAAGTGGGTGGCCGATAAAAATCGCAAAAAGCACAAGTCAAAGTATTTGTATTTTCATGTGGCGATACATGCTGCTTTGTTGTGGGTACTGTTGCAATTTGAATTAAAATATTGGGCGGTATTCTTGATTATTCCCTTGTCTCATTTAGTCATTGACTGGACGAAACTGTATTTTCAGGGAAAAATGGAGCCCAGAAAACTCTTTATTATTGATCAGCTTTTACACCTGCTCGTAATATTTTTGGTTACAAAAATCTATTTTGAATTCAGGATAGATTACCTGATTTTACTACAAAAGAAATGCTTGCTTCTTTCAATTGCTTTTATATCAATTACTTATATAGCTTCAGTGGTGATTAAGTTGTTGATTTCAAAATGGAAACAGGAAAACGAAACCACGAATGCTGCAGGCAAATACATAGGCATGATGGAAAGGATTCTGGTTTTTGTTTTCATAGTACTCAACCACTGGGAAGGTGTCGGTTTTTTATTAGCAGCCAAGTCGGTTTTCCGGTTTGGAGACCTTACCAAAAGCCACGAAGTCAGGCTTACTGAATATATTTTGATAGGCACATTGCTAAGTTTCGGAATCGCCATTGCGGTGGCTTTTATTTACCAAAAACTCTTAAAAATTATTTAAATGGATCCATTACATGGCATGACGCTGGAAGCCATTCTCAGGTATCTGGTCATAAAAATGGGCTGGAACGCCATGTATGCACAGGTCAAAATCAATTGTTTCAGAATAGACCCCAGTATTAATTCTTCTTTGACTTTCCTCAGGAAAACACCATGGGCCCGCAAGAAAGTTGAAGATTTGTATATCAAAGAGGTCAAAAAAGATGCTTCTAAAGTCTGATCCTGACTATATTTTTCCCGTAAATACTTCCCTTTCTCTAAATTTATAACTTTTACTGGCAGCATTGTAGGCGGTGTCAGACCATTTTCCGGTTTTGTCTAGCTGCGGAATACCCGCCGGGTCTGTACCCAATTGGTTGATAAATGAGCGATTCTTGTAATGTTCCCACATCCTGATGAATTCGGTGGCTATGATGGCCGAAATACGCTGATTTCCCTCAATCAGTAAAAAGTTTTCGTCATTATCTGTACAAGCTTCATCGCTGAAATTTCCCGTACCTACAATCAGCTTACTGTCAGCACTCCAGGGGTCAATCACAAGCGATTTGGTATGGATTTTATGGCTCCCAAAAGCTTTTGCGTCCCACGGAATACCCGCATATTTCTCAAGTCGGGTAGGGGTAAAGAACCGGGTATTGGCAAAATTTAGTTTTTCGATTTTTGCTTTGGCAGTAGTGTTAACCAATCCATATTCAATAATCTTCGAAGCATTTATTCCTAACTCATCTACTAACACCTGATCCAATCCAAAAGGAGCCGAAAACAAAACCGCACTTTTGGCCTGCTTGATTAAATCAGAAGATTTTTCGAGCAAATGTTTTTTGGAGACAGGCGAAAAATTAACTTTCCATTTTTCATTATTTAAAGTTGCATCCGTAGCTATAATCAAGTCAGAAATAGATTTTTTGGCAGGATTATTTTTACCTGACATATCCGGATCTGCCAACAAAATTTCGAAATATTTATTATATGCATCAGCAGTCAAAGGATGGCTGATTTCTGTAGCCATATTGGTCTGCAAGAAAAAACCGTTGAAGGTGAAATTGCAGGTGCCGGTCCAAACGGCTTTTGGTGACCCATTTTTCAATAAAACCACAAACTTATTGTGACTGATATTTTGTATTTTAGTTCTGGCTTTGGCATGATTGGGCAATAAGTGATATTTATTTAGCGTATGCTCATTCTTCTCTTTTCTTTCCTGGTTTTTGGCATGATACACAATCATCACTTCAGCATTTCTTTTAACGGCAGCTTCGAATGCTGCTGCAACCTCTTCATCCTCAAATTCATAAATGGCACAATGTAGCTGGTCGCCCGCCTGTGCCTGGTTGATAAATCTGATTAAAGATTCTTTCAAATCTCTGGAAAGCCATTTTTGGGCTTCCCGACTTTCTTTGGGATTGGTTTTTCCAAAATCTCTTAAATAAACCTGTGCTGCTGTTACTCCCCGATTGGTATAAAGACCAAAGTGTCCATCATCGTTAATACTTGGTTTAAAACTTAATTCGGCAGGTTTCCCTTTTGTTGGATTTTTAGGATCACCCAAAAGTGGAAATATTTCAAATGAATAAGAAAAATTTGGATTGAGGGTGTAATCATTCCATACAAAACGCTGAAAAGGAGCTTCTTCTGAAGATAAACTTAATGCCGTTTGAGATTGAAAATCAAAACGTTTGTTGCCTTCCAGCCAGGCTTGATATCTCACCAGACCGTTAGATTCAAAAACCGTTTTCTTTATGGCAAATCCCAAAAGGTCTTTTCGGTCAAAATTATCGGGTACCGACCAACCCATCACCACAGAGTTGATTCCGACCAATGCACAGGCAGTCAGCTGGTTATCAGAAGAATTTGAGATAATTCGAGGCGAATAAGTGTTTACAAAAGTAGCCATAGTTTTACGTTTTGATTTGTTAAGCAAGTTTCAGGATTTAAAAACATCCATGCAAATCATTTTTATTATTTGGTATAAAAATCAGAAATTCAGACAGATAAATAAATTTATTCTTAATTTTAAGAAAGTGTTGAATTTATTATTTTATAAAAATGAGAAAAACAATACTCCTAATTTTCATTCTTTTTTCAAGCAAAAATATTTTGGCACAAGATTCCCTATCTCTGATTTTCACCGGGGATATAATGGGTCACGAATCACAGCTTTTAAGTGCAAAAAAAGGAAGAATTGAATTTGATTATAAGCCTTGTTTTCAATATATTAAACCTTTATTACTGGAGGCAGATTTGACGATAGGAAACCTGGAAGTAACTTTGCCCGGCAGAAAACCTTATACTGGATTTATGCCTGTGCCAATATTCCGAAGTCCTGATGCCTATGCTGATGCTCTGAAAGATGCAGGATTTGATATACTTTTCAATGCTAATAATCACGCCAATGATGGCATGAGGAGAGGAGTGAGGCATACCATTGATAAATTGGACCAATTGCAAATTCATCACTCAGGGACATTTAAAAATAAAAAAGAAAGAGAGGATAAATATCCCTTAATTGTTGAAAAAAGCGGCTTTACACTTGCTTTTTTAAATTACACTTTTGTGGGTACCAACGGTATTCCCACCATCAAACCTTCGGTTATCAATAAATCAGATACTAATCAAATCAAAATTGATATTGAAAAAACAAAAAGAATAAAACCGGATTTTATCATTGCTTTTCTGCATTGGGGAAAAGAACACAGTCTTGAAATATCTGCTAAACAAAAGGAACAGACAGCATTTTTACTTAAAAACGGTGTGGATATGATTGTGGGCATGCATCCTCATGTGGTGCAACCCATCGAAATTATTGAATACCAGACAAGTAAACATCTGATTGCCTACTCATTAGGGAATTTTATTTCAAACCACACCATGCCCAATGCCGACGGAGGAATCATGTTGAAAGTACTTTTGAAAAAAGATTCAAACCAAAAGGTTGAAATCGCAAAAGCTGGCTATTTGCCGGTTTGGAGATACATTGAAAAGAAACCCAAAAAGTCTTATTTTGTAATCCCAATTGCTGATTATGAACAAAATCCGTCCAATTTTCCAATCTTAAATCTGACAGATGATGCTGCTTTAAAATCTTTTGCAGAAATTGTGAGAATCCGTTTGAATTTCCCGGAATGGAAATAATTAATTAAAAATTTTAAAAACTACAATTTCCCATTCTTTTTTTTAAGCTATTTGCCTAATTTCACATTTTAAAACCAGATTTATTACCAATGAAAAAAGCCTTTCTGCTTACCTTGTTGTCTTTCAATATTTTCGCTCAAAACTCTGATTTATCAGCATATATAAATCCATTGGTTGGGACCGATTCAGATTATAGCCTGTCAAATGGAAATACCTATCCTGCTATTGCATTGCCCTGGGGAATGAACTTCTGGACACCCCAAACTAATAAAATGGGAAACGGCTGGGCTTATCAATACGGAGCGAAGAAAATCAGAGGTTTCAAACAAACTCATCAACCTTCACCGTGGATCAACGATTACGGTGCATTTTCGATTTTTGCAACTACCGAAAAACTTGTATTTGATGAAAATCAAAGGGAATCGTGGTATTCGCATAAGGCAGAAGTGGCTCAGGCACATTATTATAAGGCATATCTTTCAGACTATAATACGACGGTAGAAATCACTCCAACTGAAAGGGCGGCGAGATTCAGAATTACTTATCCTCAAACCGATAAAGCTTATTTGGTTGTGGATGCTTTTTTCAAAAATTCTCGCATTGAGGTATTTCCGGAGGAAAGAAAGATAATTGGATATTCGTGCAATAACTCTGGCGGCGTGCCCGAAAATTTCAAAAACTACTTTGTGATTTATGTCGATAAAGCTTTTGATGAAGTTCATATTGCAAAGGACGGCACTTTAGATATGCTAAAAACAGAGGCTACCGGTAAGCATGTGGGAACGGTGATAAGGTTTAAAACCAAAACCAATGAGGCTGTTAATCTGAAAGTTGCTTCTTCTTTCATAAGTCCCGAACAGGCCGAAATCAACCTGCAAAGAGAAATCGGAAACAAAACTTTCGATCAGGTTTGTAAAGAAGGACAGGAAATCTGGAATAAACAGCTCAACCGAATCAAAGTAGAAGGCGGCTCAGAAACTCAAAAAGGCACATTTTATACGGCTCTTTACCGCACCATGTTGTTTCCAAGGAAGTTTTATGAAATGGATAAAGACAACAAAATCATGCATTACAGCCCTTATAATGGAAAGGTACTGCCGGGTTATATGTTTACTGACAATGGTTTTTGGGATACCTTCAGGGCGGTTTTTCCATTTTTTACATTGATGTTTCCAGAGTTAAATGGCCAGATCATGGAAGGGCTCTCTAATACCTACAAAGAAAGCGGCTGGCTACCCGAATGGGCTAGTCCGGGGCACAGAGATTGTATGGTGGGCTCCAATTCGGCTTCATTGATAGCTGATTCTTACTTGAAAGGCATCAGAGGCTACGACATTAATACTCTATATGAAGCTCTATGGAAAAATACCCGAAATGCCGGACCGCTGAGTTCAGTGGGGCGTTATGGTGTGGAGTATTACAATAAGCTGGGTTATATTCCTTATGATGTAAATATCAATGAAAATGCTGCTCGTACGCTGGAATACAGCTATGATGACTTCACCCTTTGGAAGCTTTCAAAAGCCCTTAATCGCCCGAAAGCAGAGCAGGATACACTTTATAAAAGAGCTTTCTATTACAAAAATGTTTTTGATAAAAATGTGAATTTTGTGCGTGGTCGCAATGCCGATGGCACTTTTCAGTCTCCATTCAGACCGGATAAATGGGGGGACGCCTTCACCGAGGGTTGCTCATGGCACTGGACATGGTGTGTTTTTCATGACATCAAAGGCTTACAAAACCTGATGGGAGGGAAGCAGAATTTTGTCAATAAAATGGATTCCGTAATTACCACCGCTCCGACTTTTGATTTTTCATACTATGGCCAGCAGATTCACGAAATCACCGAAATGCTGATTATGAATATGGGGCAGTACGCTCATGGTAATCAGCCGATACAACACATGCCATATCTGTATAATTATGCCGGTCAACCCTGGAAAACTCAGAAATTGGTGAGGAATATTATGGATAAATTGTACAAAAATGCCCCTGATGGCCTTTGCGGTGATGAAGACAACGGACAGACTTCCGCCTGGTATGTGTTCTCGGCACTGGGTTTTTATCCGGTAAGCCCGGGAACCAATGAGTATGTATTGGGTTCACCTTTATTCAAAAAAGCAACATTGACGCTGGAAAACGGTAAAAAGTTTGTGATCAATGCCCCAAACAATTCCTCAGAAGCAGTTTTTGTGCAAGATGCATATCTCAATGCCCAATCTTACACCAAAAATTTCCTTACGCATGAAGCCATTATGAAAGGAGGTATTTTAGATTTAAAAATGAGCCCAAAACCCAATGAAAATAAGGGAGTGAAAGAAGGTGATTTTCCCTTTAGTTTGTCTGGAGTAAAATAAATATTTTGAAAATATAAAAAGGCCAATCCGATTTCTCTGATTGGCCTTTGTGTTTTACTTGATTTCTTTTCCGTCTTTATCCAGAATCTTTACGGGTCCGAGATTTAACTCTCTTATTCCGCTTTCAATTTTTGCACGGTCACCCACAATCAGCCAGGTAAGGTTTTGAGCTTTTACTACTTTCTTTGCCACATTGTGCATGTCGCTAAGGCTTAAGTTTTCCAGGTTGGTCGCATATTGATTTGGATAATCCAGTCCACGATCAAAAAGAATACTTCTCTGCAAAAAGCCGATGATGCCATTATTGGTTTGCCAATCGCCGGGAATTGACAAAATGGCAGCATTTTTCTCTTTCTCAAATTCATCCAGGGCAATAGGCTTACTATCATTGATTTGTGTCAATTCTTTCAATATTTCAACCACACTCTCTTTGGTTTTGTCGGTTTGGACACCTGTACTTGCCAAAAACATCCCGGGTCCTTTGGTAGGCGAAATGTTTGATCCCGCACCATAGCTCCAGTGTTTATCTTCTCTGAGGTTCATGTTTAACCTCGAGAGGAAGGTCCCACCCAAAATATTGTTCATCAGACCAAAAGCATCGATGTCCTTGTCTTTGGCCGAAAGTGAAGTAAGTCCTGCAAAAATCTGAGATTGCGAAGCCTCAGGCTTATCAATGATGTAAACCGCTGGGGATGCCGCCACAGGAGCATCACCAATGGAGATAGCTGGAGTCGCTTTGGGTTTCCAGTTTACCAAGCTTTTCTCCAGTTTACTTTTCAACTCAGCTTCAGTAATATCACCCACTACCACCATAAATCCATTGTTGGGTACAAACCAGGTCTCATGAAACTTCTGCAAACTATTTCTGGATATTTTAGCAACAGATTCTGCCGTGCCCGTACCGGTTAAAGGCATATTATAGGCATGGTCGGCAGGGTAAAGCAAAGCGGGCAAAACTCTTCTTCCAAGTCGATTTGGAGAAGCCTTTTCCTGGTCTATAGCCAGTAATTGTTCTTTTTTTACCCTTTCAAAATCTTTTTCAGGAAAAGAGGGATGCAGCAAAATATCGGAATAAAGTGCAAGTGATGCATCAAAGCTGGTTTTAAGACAACTCATATTTAAAATCGAATTATCGACTCCTGCATTGCTGGTAAGCGTAGTGCCCAATGAATTCAAAATATCACTGATCTGGGTTCCCGTTTTTGTGGCTGTACCTTCGAGCATCATGGTACCTGTCATTTTAGCTGTGCCTAATTGGGCAAATTTATCTGCCGTAAAACCACCTCCAAAGGTAGTAATCATATTTACCAAAGGCAATTCATGTTTTTCAGCAAGATATACTTTAAGGCCATTACTCAAGCTAAAGGTTTTAATTGCCGGAAATTTGGCTACCGAAGGCTTGGCAACAGGCGGCATTACTGTGCGGTCAATTTTGGTTTCTGTGGTAGTGAAATCGGGATAGGGCAATATCTCCAAAACATATTCCCCATCACTCAACCAGTCATTGGCAACTTTTTTTATTCCGGCCGGGTTCGCTTTTTTGATGTATTCCAAAATGGTTTTATAGGCATCAGGACTTCCTCCATAAGTTTCACTCATGGCCAGCCAGTCACTTTTTCCTCCAAAACCTCCGATTGTTTCCAAACCCTTAAGCAATTGTACGAAATAATTGGTTTTAGTTCTTTCTACTTCTTCTGCAGTTACTCCCGTAGTAAATATTTTCTTTAGCTCCTCATTGATGATATTATTGATTTTTTTCAGGCTCACTCCAGGTTTGGCATCAGTAAAAAGATAAAATTGTCCGCCGATTTCCCCTTCATTGGTATAGAAAAATACGTTTGTAGCCAAATCTTCATCCAAAACCAATCTTTTATACAATCTGGAAGATTTACCGTTGGTCAAAATATCACCTAACAAGTTCAACTGCGTAAGTTCAACTGTTCCCCATGCCGGCACATTCCAGGTCTTTTGTAATCGTGCCTGAGGAACCCGGTCCTGTGCTTGCTGGAATATAGTTCCTTTCATTTTTGCGATATTCTGAGTGAATTTCGCAATTGGAGGGCTGGCTGGAATTTCGCCAAAATACTTTTTCACCAATTCCATTACATTCTCAGCATTCACATCTCCGGCAATGGCAACCACGGCATTATTAGGTCCATAATAAGTTCTGAACCATTCCTTTACGTCATCCACACTGGCAGCACTAAGGTCAGCCATACTCCCAATCACTGTCCAGGAATAGGGATGTCCGCTTGGATAAGTTGCTTTTACTGTTAATTCTTCAGCTATAGCATAAGGCTGGTTTTCTCCCTGTCGTTTTTCGTTCTGAACTACTCCCCGCTGAATCTCAATTTTGGTGCTGTCGAGTCCCTTTAACAAAAATCCCATTCTGTCGGCCTCTACCCATAAAACTCTTTCCAAACCGGTATTGGTAAAGGTTTCAAAGTAATTGGTTCGGTCGTTGTTGGTGGTTCCGTTATTGTTTCCACCGCCGACAGTTTGCATCACTTCGTCAAAATTGCTCCAGTGCTCAGTGCTGGTAAACATAATGTGTTCAAAAAGGTGTGCAAAGCCGGTCTTTCCTTGTTTTTCATTTTTACTTCCTACATGATACCAGATATTGAAAGAAGCGATAGGTAGTTTATGATCTTCGTGGACGATTACCGTTAGTCCGTTTTCCAAAACAAATTTCTTATAGGGAATATCAATGCTTGGGTATTGTTTGGTTTGAGCCAATGCCCAATTTGTAACCAGGAATAACAATAGCAATAGTTTTTTCATGTTTTTTGGTTTAAAATATTTGTAATAAAATTTTCAAAATCGAATCATAAAGTTCCTGATTTTTAATTTCAAATTCATTTTTCTTAATGATTATTTTATTTAAAGGATAGGTAAGATTAAAATAAAGGATTGTGGAATTTGAGATTTCGTTAAATAGGGGATTTCAGAATAAATTATTAGCAAAAAAAATCGCAACCAATAAAATGATTGCGATTTTAGAGTGGAGACGCAGGGATTCGAACCCTGGTCCGAACACGGCTACTGTCGAGCCTTCTACATGTTTAGTCAGTCTTAATTTTCGGGATCGGGAAGCCGTCTGACGTACCTAACCCTCACCTTATCTTCTCGTTTACTATTTCAGCGTAAGAAGTCCGCACTGAAACGCCTCTCTATTTTCGACGCTCCTTGATCTCCCGCAACAGAGGTTAGCAAAAGAGGAACGATGGCAAATGCTAATTTACTCCGAAATTAAGCAGCCATGGCATACTGAGTATTGCCAGTTATTGTTCGGTAGATTTTTTGAATGGAGACCTTCCACCAACTCCATACATGCTTATACTCGCAATGGCATCATGCCGTCAAAACCGGTCGTCCCCATTGCTATTTATTTCAACCATTTTGATAAAATATTAGTTCAGGTGGGCAAAAAATTCTTTAAATTATTTCAAGAAAAGTCAAAGGCTGCTTTTTCTAATTATTATTAATCTTATAGAAAAATCCTGATTTTCATTGTAATCCTTTGATACAATGCCTATTGAAAATACAATAGTATTGTACTTTTTGAAGAAAATCACTAAAAATTAAAATGAAAAATAAAATATTTGCGAAATTTCGCTGGTTTATATTTTTTCGTTTTTATGTTTGAATCATCATTTACATTTTATCAGATCATTTTATGGAAACCTTAATTAATGGCAATTACAAAATAATCAACGAGACCAATCCAACTGTTTCGAAAATACTCACTCCGGAGGCTATCGAGTTTGTTACTCACCTCGAAAGTAAATTTCGAAACAAGAGAAAAGAGCTGTTGGCGAATCGCATAATCAGACAAAAAAAGCTGGAGGCTGATGAACTTCCAAGATTTTTGAAAGAAACGGAGAAAATTCGGATTTCAGATTGGAAAGTAGCACCTATCCCTGAGGATCTACAGGATCGCCGTACTGAAATTACCGGACCCGTTGATAAAAAAATGATAATCAATGCCCTTAATTCTGGTGCAAAGGTTTTTATGGCAGATTTCGAAGATTCTAATTCTCCAACATGGGACAATTGCATCAACGGTCAGCAAAATTTGATTGATGCCAATCTCAGAACACTAACATTTCAAACACCAGAAAAAAAATACAAACTGGGAGAAAACCTGGCAGTGCTGCTGGTAAGACCACGAGGATGGCACCTGTTGGAAGAACATTTTTGGTTTGATGATGAACCAGTTTCAGCCTCGTTGTTTGATTTTGCATTGTATTTATTACACAATCATCAGACCCTCGCCGAAAGAGGCTCAGGTACCTATTATTATCTCCCTAAACTGGAAGGACACAAAGAGGCCGCTTTATGGAATGAAGTGTTTGTTGAAGCTCAAAAATACCTTGGTTTGCCCCTGGGCACCATAAAAGCCACAGTTTTGATTGAAACTATTTTGGCGGCATTCGAAATGGATGAGATTATTTATGAATTAAAAGACCATTTGGCAGGGCTTAATGCCGGGCGTTGGGATTATATATTTAGCGTAATCAAAAAATTCAGCAAGAACCCTGATTTTATACTTCCCGACAGGGCTTTGGTCACAATGAGAGTGCCGTTTATGAAAGCTTATACCAGTTTATTGGTAAAAACCTGTCATCGCAGAGGTGCTCATGCCATAGGGGGTATGGCAGCTTTTATACCCAACAGAAGAAATGCACAAATTAACGATATAGCCATAAAAAATGTAAAGGAAGATAAGAAAATTGAAGCTGAAAACGGATTTGATGGTACCTGGGTTGCCCATCCTGATTTGGTTCCGGTAGCACTTGAGCAATTTGATAAAAAACTAGGGACGAATCCTCATCAAAAACATATCATGAGGGAAGATGTAAATGTCAAATCATTTGATTTGCTCAATGTGAATATTGATAATTTCAGTATTACAGAAAGGGGCATCAGAACCAATATTTCTGTGGCAATACAATACATAGCTTCCTGGCTGGATGGCTCCGGTGCAGTAGCTATCAATAATCTCATGGAAGATGCCGCCACTGCCGAAATCTCGCGGGCTCAAGTATGGCAATGGCTGCATCATGGTGTAAAAACCGATGAAAATCAAATCGTAAACCGTGAATATATCAAGCGACTCTTTGATGAAGAACTAGAAAAACTATTTCAGATTCCGGAATTGTCCAAGTCAAAAATAGAACAAGCTGCAGGCTTATTCAAAAATTTGATTTTTACTGAAAATTTCGAAGAATTTTTAACACTAAAAGCATATAAGCAATTATAAAACAGTCAATTAAACTTTTTGCAAACTAAAAAAAAATATAATGTTATGAAAAACCAGGAGAGAATTAATGCCCTTATCACCGATTGGGCTACCAACCCAAGATGGAAAGGAATCGAGCGTCCGTTTACAGCCGAAGAGGTTATCAAACTTCGTGGATCTTATGATCTGGAATATTCCATAGCACGTTTGGGAGCCGAAAAATTGTGGAATACCCTTCAAACCAGACCATGGGTGGCTGGCTTGGGTGCTCTTACCGGCAATCAAGCCATTCAGGAGGTGGCTGCAGGGATGCCCGCCATTTATTTGTCAGGCTGGCAAGTAGCGGCTGACGCAAATTTAGCCGGACAAATGTATCCCGACCAAAGTTTGTACCCTGCCGACTCGGTTCCAGCGGTGGTTAAAAAAATCAACAATGCCCTGTTGAGAGCCGACCAGATTCAGTCCGTAAATAAAGATGGGGATAAAGATTGGTTAGTGCCAATTATAGCCGATGCAGAGGCAGGCTTTGGAGGTAATTTGAATGCATTTGAACTGATGAAGCAAATGATTGAAGCGGGGGCTTCGGGTGTTCATTTTGAAGACCAGCTATCTTCAGCCAAAAAATGTGGCCACCTTGGAGGAAAAGTATTGGTACCTACACAGGAAGCCATCAATAAACTAATTGCAGCACGCTTGGCAGCTGACGTAATGGGAACTCCAACCTTGGTGGTGGCACGTACTGATGCCGAAGCAGCCAACCTCATCACCTCTGACATTGATCCTAGGGACCACAAATTCATTATTTCAAAAGAAAGAACAAGCGAAGGGTTCTTTTATGTTAAAAATGGTCTCGAGCAAGGTATTGACCGTGGACTGAGTTATGCACCTTATGCAGACATGATTTGGATGGAAACCGGAAATCCTGATTTAGGTCTGGCACGCGAATTTGCTCAGGGTATTAAAGAAAATTTCCCTGATAAAATGTTGGCCTACAACTGTTCACCTTCATTTAACTGGGCCAAGTACATGACTGAGGGTAAAATGGAAACCTTTAGAGAAGAAATTGCCGAAATGGGTTATAAGTTCCAGTTTATCACTTTGGCAGGTTTCCATGCCTTGAATACTTCTATGTTTGAGCTTTCAAAAGCCTATATGGATCGTGGAATGGCTGGTTTCTCTCAGTTGCAACAAAGGGAATTTGCTCTGCAAGAGCATGGTTTCAAGGCTATTAAGCATCAGGCATTTGTAGGAACTGGTTATTTTGATGCTGTGCAAAACGTAGTTACTGCCGGTGCGACTTCTACCGCAGCACTAAAAGGCTCAACAGAAGAAGAACAATTTCATTAAGATTGTTATAGTATAAAATGATTTAACTATAAAAGTAGCTTGAATTTCAGGCTACTTTTTTCATTTTACAGGAATCCAGATTTCTTCTTCCGAATCCGGATCATTATTTTTATATTTTTCTCCCAAAACTTCAAAATGAGGCCTGTCATCCAGTTGATAACCAGAATTGGGCAGCCATTCACCAAAAATATACTGAAATACTTCCGGATTATTGCTAAGTCCCTTATACTCAAAAACAATGTATTTGCCTGCGGGTATCACCAGGATTTCCATTCCTTGTGGAAAATTTTCATTAGCTTCGTTTACTTCCATTGCTGCCCATTTTACAAAGTTTGTCGCTGGGCTAAAATTTTTGTAATAGTCAACCGGAAAAACCTGAACAGAATATAATAAGTTTGATTTCAACTTATTTATTTGATTTCTGTGTGGCATAAAACTCCTCCATAGCTCAAAAGTTTTATTTTCTAACAAACTCATTTCTAAGCTTATACCCGCAAGGTTTTTCTCTGAAATTTCTTCAATCCTATTTTTCATGTAAAAAAAATGCCACGAGCATTACTCATGGCAAATATTTATTTCCTTTTTATTTTATATATCTAAAATCAGTTCCCGCCTCCAGGTGGGTCAAAAACTCATAATATAGATCTATACATGTCTGCACATCATCTTTATGAACCATTTCTACAGTAGTATGCATATATTTCTGAGGCAAAGAAATCAATGCCGAGGCCACGCCTTCTGCCGAATACGCAAAACTATCGGTATCAGTTCCTGTAGATCGGCTAACTGCCGCACGCTGGAACGGAATCTTCTTTTCTTCTGCCAAATCAATTAACATATTCAGGAGATTGTTCTGTACAGCAGGGCCGTATGAAAGCGTTGGCCCTTTACCACAGGCTATATCTCCGTCACGTTTTTTATCATACATCGGTGACTGTGTGTCGTGGGTAACGTCAATCACCACCGCCACATCCGGTTTCAGTCTTCTGGAAATCATCTCCGATCCCCGCAGACCGATTTCCTCCTGAACAGCATTAACGATATAAAGGGTAAATGGCAGCTCCTTTTTGTTTTCTTTCAATTTACGAGCTACCTCGGCGATAATGTATCCACCGATGCGGTTGTCAAGAGCACGTCCTACGTAATATTTCTCATTGAGTTCCATAAGGCCATCTTCAAAAGTAGCCACCGTTCCTACATGAATACCCATCGCTTCTACTTCTGCTTTAGAACTGGCACCTACATCGATAAAAATATTCTTTAGGCTGGGTGTTTCTTCTTTGGCCGCATCACGCACATGGATAGCCGGCCATCCAAAAATCCCTTTTACAATTCCATTTTTACGCGTATGCAGATTCACCCGCATCGAAGGGGCTATCTGGTGGTCAGATCCACCATTACGTCTGACATAAATGTAACCACTGTCAGTTATATAATTTACAAACCAGCTGATTTCGTCAGAATGAGCTTCAATAGCCACACTGTAGGGCTTACCCGGATTGATGACACCCACAGCAGTACCATACACATCCACAATTTGTTCATCGATAAAGGGTTTCAAATAATCCAGCCAAATCTGCTGCCCGGTCACTTCAAAGCCGGTGGGAGAGGCATTGTTGAGGTATTCGTATAAAAACTTTTCGTTCTTTTTCATTAAAAAAATCATTTTTCACAAAAATACTTCAGAAAGCATCCTGCACAAAACTTTTTTCATTTTGGGGGTGCCCACCACGCCATAAGCGTGGCGGGCGGGCTATCCATTACAAGTCCGTCCACGCTCATCCAGCCGCACTACGGGCTTTCCATTTCTGTCCCTCACCCGAATTTATCTTTTGAAAAACATTAAAACCAATAAAGTGAAATTTATCACACCTCGCCAAAAATTATTATATTGCCTTCATTATTCAACCCTAAAAAAACAAAAATGAAAAGAACGCTCACTTTTCTAGGTATTTTGTTTGTGCTTTCTTCCCAAGCCCAAACTCCAATGGAAAACTATCCTGTTGATCCGGCTTCCATCGAAAAACCGGGAGTACCCAAAGGCGAAATCATAAAATTTGTATTCGAAAATTCTAAAATATTTCCAGGAACTACCCGTGAAATCAGTGTTTATGTTCCTGCTCAATATCAATCCAATACTCCTGCTTGCGTATATGTAAACCAGGACGGAGTGCAATGGAAGGCCCCAACCGTTTTTGACAATCTGATTTTGGAAAAAGCCATGCCTGTCACCATTGGCGTATTTATTACTCCGGGACAGGTGAAAGCCTTCAACTCAGAGCAGGCCTTAAATCGCTATAACCGAAGTTTTGAATACGACGGATTGGGTGATAATTATGTCCGATTCCTGCTTGAAGAGATATTTCCAGAGGTAGAAAAACTGAAAACGAAAGACGGTAAGATTATTAAACTATCTACCAATGGAAACGATAGAGCCATCGGTGGTTCCAGCAGTGGGGCGGTATGTGCTTTCACTGCAGCATGGGAAAGACCCCATGAGTTTTCAAAGGTTTTCAGTGCCATTGGTACTTATGTCGGGCTAAGAGGAGCCGACCGATATCCCACTTTGATCAGGAAATATGAACCCAAGCCTATCAGGGTATTCTTGCAAGATGGCTCCAATGATCTAAATATCTATGCCGGTGACTGGTGGAAGGCCAATGAAAGTATGGAGAGAGCACTATTTTTTGCGGGATATGATGTGAAACATATCTGGGGCGAAGGAGCACACAATAATCAGCACGGTACTGCGGTATTTGCAGATGCCATGCGTTGGCTATGGCGGGATTATCCTAAAAAGATCACTGCAGGGGTTTCTAAAAATCAGTTTCTCAATGATATTTTGATAGAAAATGAAGACTGGACGTTGGTAGGAGAAAATTATGGTTTTACCGAAGGTACTGCAGTAAATGCAGCAGGTGAAGTGTTTTTTCAGGATATTCCTAACTCCAAAACCTATAAGATTAATTCCAAAAGTCAACCTGAAATTTATATCGAGGATGCAAAAAAAGCCAGTGGTATCACCTTTACACCGGATGGAAATATGCTTACTATTACCGGAGGATGGTCGCAGCCACCTACCAAACAGGTGCATTTGTATGACAAAAATGGTAAATTCCTTAAGGCTTTGACTGAAGAAACCCCGGGTAACGACATCACCATTGCCAAAAATGGTAATATTTACGTAACCCAACCTGACGGACGGGAAAAACCCAGTAAAATTTTACTTATCAAACCCAGCGGTGAACAAAAAATAGTTGATGAAGGCCTGAAATTTGCCAATGGTCTCTGTTTGTCTCCCGACCAAACCCAGCTTTATGTGACCGAATCTACCTCACATTGGGTTTGGGTGTATTCTATTTTAGCAGATGGGACACTGGCTAACAAACAGAAATTTGGTTGGTTACATGTCAGAGATCAGGACGAAAACGCCTGGAGTGATGGCCTGAAATGTGACCGTGATGGAAGAATATATGTTACTACGCTTTCAGGTATTCAGGTTTTGGATCAATTGGGAAGAGTCAATGCAATCATTCCGGTTCCAAAAACCAAAGGTCAGGTTTCGAATCTCTGTTTTGGTGAGCCCGATTTCGACACCATGTATGTTTCGGTTCATGACAAGGTTTTCAAAAGGAAAGTGAAAGTTAAAGGGGCAAACAATTTTGATAACCCCATTAAACCAAATGTACCCAAATTGTGAACTTATTACAATAGATATTTTATAAAATGAGCCTTGTACCTGATAAAAAGGTAAAAGGCTCATTTCATTTTTTTTTTTGTTATTTACTAGGTATAAATTTCATGGCCGCCGAATTCATACAATACCTTAAACCTGTAGGCTTTGGGCCATCGTCAAATACATGGCCCAGATGAGCATCACACCGTTTACATCTGATTTCATCTCTTATCATCCCATGCGAAGTATCTCTTTTAACTAATATCCGGCAATCATCAATAGCCTTAAAAAAACTAGGCCAGCCACATCCCGCATCAAATTTTGTGCTTGAGTAAAAAAGCTCCAGACCGCATCCCACGCAAGCATAGATCCCTTTGGCCTGATGATTCCAATAGATGCCGGTAAATGGCCGTTCCGTTCCTGATTGCCGGGTAACGTAATATTGTTCCGGAGTTAAAAGACTTTTCCACTCTTTATCTGTTTTCGTAATTTTGGGTTGATCACAATCCTTTTGTGCCATAATATTTTGGGAAATTAATATTGAAAATATGACAATTAGTTTTTTCATCGTAGCAAAATGTTAATTTAAAACTTTAAATTCAAACAAGTATTTTTCATTCTTTTACATAAATACGAAAACTACGTGTATTTAGTTTAATTCTTAAAAAATACTGCAATTAAGGAACAAGTGAAGCTTATTTAGAGTTATTAAAAATAATAACAGAAAATAAGTCTAAAGGTTTATCTTTGTAGTCTGAATTAGAAAAAATTACATTTTATGCTGAAAATCAGTAATTTACAAGCAAGAGTTGAAAGTAAAGAGATATTAAGAGGAATTAATCTGGAAGTGAAGCCGGGTGAAATTCATGCAATAATGGGTCCAAATGGCTCAGGGAAAAGTACTTTGGCCTCTGTTTTGGCCGGTAGAGAAGATTATGAGGTAACCGGAGGTAGTGTAGAATTTCAGGGTAAAGACCTGCTGGATCTTGCACCTGAAGAAAGAGCAGCGGAAGGAATTTTTCTTGCTTTTCAATATCCGGTGGAAATTCCGGGAGTGACTACCATCAATTTCCTCAAGACAGCCATTAATCAAATCAGAAAGTACCACGGAAAAGAGTCATTGGATGCAGCTCAATTTCTGAAATTGATGAAAGAAAAAGCGAAAACCGTTAAAATTGATGATCAATTATTACGAAGATCATTAAATGAAGGTTTTTCAGGTGGTGAAAAGAAACGAAACGAAATTTTTCAAATGGCGATGTTGGAGCCTACTCTTGGTATCCTCGACGAGACAGATTCAGGCCTTGACATTGATGCACTAAGAATTGTGGCTGATGGCGTAAATCAGCTAAAAAGCCCTGAGAGATCGTTTATTGTTGTTACCCACTATCAGCGTTTGCTCGACTACATCGTTCCCGATTTTGTGCATGTTTTGTATAAGGGCAAAATCGTGAAGTCAGGTACTAAAGAGCTCGCTCTGGAGTTGGAGGAAAAAGGTTACGATTGGGTAAAAGCTGAAGCTGACGCCCTTGAAAATTCTTTGGTTTAATATTAATTCCGGAAAATGTCATTTCAAAATATACAAACTCAATTAGAGACGGAGTTTAATGCTTTCCAGGCTACCTTAAACGGCAGGGCTGATTCGGCATTTAACCTGAAAAGAAAAGAAGCTTTTGGGCATTTTAAAACCTTAGGTTTACCAACCACTAAAAACGAAGACTGGAAATATTCCAGTCTCAAAAAAGTTGATAAACAAGCGTTTACTTTTCCCAAAAATGTAAATAGAGATCTTTCTGGCGATATATTTCCAAAAATTTCAGGAAACAGAATAGTTTTTATCAATGGTCAGTATTCTGAAACATTTTCTGATTCGCCTGAAAGTAAAAAATTAGAAATACTTACATTAAAAGACGCTCAAAAACAGAAGACGGAGCTTTTGGAGGAATATTATGCCAAGCATCTGAATCAGGAAAACGATGGAGCTACAGCCGCAAATATTGCTCTCGCTGACAATGGAGTAGTGATATTTATTCCTAAAAATACCACTCTTGAAGCACCGCTTACAATACATTTCATCAGTGATTCGCAGCAGGAAAACATCGCAATAAATCTCCATAATCTGGTAATTGCAGAGCAAAATTCTGAAGCTAAAATAGTTGAGATTTACGAAACCGTAGGAGAAAATGCGGCATTTGAGAATTACATTACTGAGATTTTTGTAAAACAAGATGCCAGAGTTGACTATTATAAAATTCAGGACGAAAACAACCTTAGTACGCATATTGGAACCACACAGGTGTATCAGGAACAAAAAAGTTACTTTTACTCAGCAACAGTTTCGCTCAATGGGGGTTTTATCAGAAATGATCTGAACCTCATTCTTGATGGGGAACATATTGAAAGTCATATGTATGGTTTATATATTCCTAATGAAAGCCAGCACATTGACAATCATACACTTGTTGATCATCGTATGCCCAATTGTGAGAGTAATGAACTTTACAAAGGTGTTTTGGCTGATAAATCAACAGGTGTTTTTAACGGTAAAATCTTCGTAAGACAAGATGCCCAAAAAACCAATGCCTATCAGAACTGTCGTAATGTAATTACCTCAGATTCAGCTACCATGAATACAAAGCCCCAACTCGAAATATGGGCTGATGATGTAAAATGTTCACATGGTACTACCACAGGAAAACTCAATGATGAGGCAATTTTTTATATGCAGTCAAGAGGCATTCCTAAACCTGATGCCATAAGGCTACAATTGGTTGCGTTTGCCGAAGATGTAGTTTCGCAAATTAAAATTGAGGAACTCAGAGAGATTTTGGATGCCAAAATTGAACAAAAACTGCAATAATAGTGGAGCTCAATATCAACGAAATCAGAAGTCAGTTTCCGATTCTTCATCAGGAGATTAAAGGAAAAAAACTCGTTTATTTTGACAATGCCGCCACCACTCAAAAGCCTAAAGTAGTAATTGATGCATTGATGTCATACTATGAGGGTTACAATGCAAATATTCACAGGGGTATTCATTATTTGGCAGAAAAAGCTACCGCAGCTTTTGAAGAGACCCGAAAGTCGGTACAGAATTTTTTGAATGCCCAATATTCCGAAGAAATCATTTTTACCTATGGAACCACCGACAGTATCAATTTGGTGGCCAATACATTTGGTAAAAAATTTATTGAAAAAGACGACGAAATTATTATCAGTACACTGGAGCATCATAGCAATATTGTCCCGTGGCAAATGCTCTGTGAGGAAAAAGGTTGTTTACTTAAAATAATACCTATTAATGATAAGGGAGAGATTTTGATGGATGAATATCTCAAATTACTTTCACCTAAAACCAAATTCGTCTCAGTTGTACATGTTTCCAATGCTCTGGGTACCATCAATCCGGTAAAAGAAATCATTGAAGCAGCTCATAAAATTGGAGCAAAAGTATTAATTGACGGAGCCCAGGCAAGTAGTCATATTGATATTGATGTTCAGAATCTTGATGCAGACTTCTATGCATTTTCGGCTCATAAACTTTTTGGCCCGACGGGTATGGGTGTGTTATATGGTAAAAAAGAACTTCTTGAAGCCATGCCTCCCTATCGTGGGGGTGGTGAAATGATCAAAGAAGTAACCTTTGAAAAAACCACCTATGCAGATCTCCCATATAAATTTGAGGCAGGCACGCCCAGTATCGCCGATGTGGTGGCCTTCAAAGCTGCTATTGATTATATTGATGATTTGGGAAAAAAGAATATTGCTGCCTATGAAGATGAGCTTTTGAAATATGCTACAGAAAAACTATCAGAAATTGAAGGATTGACCATTGTAGGACAAGCGAAAGAAAAAGTAAGTGTGGTATCTTTTGTTTTGGATAATATTCATCCCCAAGATGTCGGAATAATTCTGGACCAACAAGGAATAGCTGTAAGAACTGGACATCACTGTACTCAGCCTTTGATGAAAAGATTCAATATTCCGGGTACTGTAAGGGCTTCATTTTCAGTTTATAATACATTTGAAGAAATAGATAGATTGGTAGAAGGAGTAAAAAAAGTAATTAAAATGCTTTCATAATGATGACCATAAACGAAACACAAGATCAACTTATTGACGATTTCGAATTATTTGATGATTGGGAAGAAAAGTATGAGTACATCATCGACATGGGTAAAAAATTGCCCGCAATGCCTGAAGAACATAAATCTGAAGAAAATATTATAAAAGGTTGTCAATCTGTGGTGTGGTTAAATGCCAGCTATAAAGACGGTATTGTAAATTTTGAAGCAGATAGTCAGGCAATTATTGTGAAAGGATTGGTAAGTATGCTATTGAAGGTGCTTTCCGGTCATACGCCTGAGGAAGTATTACACGCTGATTTATATTTTATAGAAAAAATCGGACTAACCAGCCATCTGGCTCAAACCAGGGCAAATGGACTGGCAGCAATGGTCAAGCAAATGAAAACTTATGCACTGGCTTTTCAGGCTAGAGACTAAAGAACTAAATATCAATAATTGATGTTTTCGAACTATTCGGAATAAAAGTATATGGAAGAAGAAGAGTTAAAAAATAAGGTGGTTGAGGCTATTAAGCAGGTATATGACCCGGAAATTCCGGTCGATGTATTTGAATTGGGTTTGATTTATGACATCAAAGTGTTTCCTGTCAATAACGTTTACGTGTTGATGACCCTGACTTCGCCTTCGTGCCCTTCTGCTGAAAGCATACCTGTGGAAATAGAACAAAAAATCAGAGAAGTTGAAGGCGTAAATGATGTGAGCATAGAACTTACCTTTGACCCACCATATTCGACTGAAATGATGAGCGAAGTTGCCAAACTGGAACTTGGATTTATGTAAGATTGGAATTATTAATTAAAAAACAGAAATATAAAAATATGTATCCTCCCCATTTAGTAGCTCCCATGAAACTGGATTTGACCAGTGCGGGATTTGAAGAGTTGACTACTGCAGAGGCCGTTGACAATTTCATGGCTAATCAAAAAGGTACCGCTCTTGTCGTAATTAACTCGGTATGTGGTTGTTCGGCCGGTACATGTCGTCCCGGAGCAAAACTTTCTTTGCAAATCTCTGAGCATAAGCCCGATCAACTTATGACTGTATTTGCAGGAGTAGATATGGAAGCAACCCAGAGAATGCGTGAATATATTCCGTTGCCTCCTTCATCACCTTCTATCGCTTTGTTTAAAGACGGTGAACTAGTACATTTTGTGGAAAGACATCATATTGAAGGCCGTTCAGCTGATATGATTGGTCATCATCTCGCTGCTGTGTACGAAGAAGTTTGTGCCTGATCTATTCAAAAAAACAAATCAGAAGCAATTCTGTCTGAAAATATTCGTCCGGAATCTGAAATAATTACTTTTTCATCATTTTGGATTATTTGCCCTTCAGATTTATATTTAGACAAAGTATCCCAAAATGCCTGAGGAATATTCCCGGCGATTTGGGATATTTTATTTAAGTCAATACCCCAAATTGTTCTTAAACCAGTTAGCAAATAGTCATTCACTTTATCAGCTATACTCAAAACTTCCTCAGAGAAAGGGACAATCCCCTCTGAAATCGATTGTACGTATTTTGGATTATTGGCCACATTGCTTTGCCTTTTTCTTAAATTATAGGAATGTGCTGAAGGGCCTATACCCAAATATTCTTCGTCTTTCCAGTATGCAGAATTATGAACTGCGAAATAACCTTCTTTTCCGAAATTCGAAATTTCATATTGGATATAATTTTCTGATTTTAAAAAATCCACCAAAATCTGATATTGAATGGAAGCATGATCTTCTGAAATGCTTTTAAGTTTATTTTGTTTAAGCCATTTTCCAAATACAGTATTTGGTTCAAGCGTAAGATTGTAAGCCGAAATGTGATTTAGCCCAAATTGGGAAATCAATCTTAAATCATCTTCTAAAATGCTGTTTGATAAGTTTTCATCAAGCTCTAAAACGTTGTGAGCATAAATAAGATCCGCCGTGAGATTTGAATATCCTGCACCGAGTAGCAGGCGAAGAGCGTTTATCGAAATCTCAGCCGTATGATTTCGATTAAAAAATTTCAAAGTGCCTTCATGAAAAGTTTGAATGCCAAGACTTAACCTGTTGATATTGAAACTTTTCCATAGATTAATATTGGCAGAATTTATATCTTCAGGATTGGTTTCAAGCGTAATTTCTTTTATGCAAGACAAATCGAAATTTTTGCAAATATTATCAAAAATGTGTCCTAACTCATACCCAGATAGAAGGGAAGGGGTTCCCCCTCCAAAATAAATTGTTTCAAGTTTACGATTTTTGAGAAAATCCTTTTGAAGAATGATTTCATCACAAAGTGCCTGCACCAACTTACTTTTTAGTTGTTGATTAGTACTAAAATGAAAATCACAATAATAACAGGCTTGCCTGCAAAAGGGAATGTGCAGGTAAAGATGCATTTATTTTGTTGCCACAAAAAAATAATCAATACATTTTTCAGGTTCCTGACTCAGATAGTGATCGTCCCAGTTGATTTCAGCAGCTAGCCCTTCCGATTGTTGTAACAATTTGTTTCGGTTAAAACGGTTGAGTATTTCGTATGGAATTCTTAGAATCCAGGATGGGAGTCTATGTTGTAAATCCAAAATATCCCATCTCATAATTTTTCTAACCGAAACTTTATTTTGTTCGTAATATTCCCACACTTTGTCATTTCCACTCACACCTTTTGCATCTAAATCTTTGAAATATTTCAACATAAGACTTTTCAATTCATCAGTCCGGTATTCCCTGATGTGCCATGGATTTCGACTGAGTGAATAATCCTTATTTACGGTAGTCAACAATATCTTACCACCAGGTTTTAGAACTCTTTTGGCTTCTTCCAGAAACTTATGGTCATCCTGAATATGTTCAATAACCTGGAAGGTTACAATGAAATCAAATGTATTGTCTTGAAATTCAGTCAAATGCGGCAAATCAACTGTATTAAAATAGCTTTGAGGATATTTTTCTCTTAATGCTTTTATGAGTGGCTCATTTTTGTCTAAACCAGTAAAATGATCACAGGAATTGATGAGTTTTTCTACACCACGACCCCATCCACAACCCAATTCAAGAACTTTTCCACTGATAATTTTGGAAGCCATTTCATAAGGAAAATATAATCTCTGATGAACAGGATTGTCTGAGAGAATTTCGGCACTAGTGATTTCGGTAGTGGCGTACGTCATTTTTTAATTACAATTAGTATTATAAACAGTAAAATCATCTTTGATCCAGTCAAAATTATCCTGAGCCTGAACCACATTCGTGACACAAATTTGAGAAAGATTATTGTTATTTTTTGTATTTAATGCGATTAAATTCACATTATTCTTCACATTTAAAATCGTAAGTCTGTTAAAAGACACGTCCAATGTCGCCAATAAAGTGTTATTTCTAACATCAACAGAAGTAATTAAATTTCCGGAGATATCAAAATGAACCAAATTTGGCTGTCCACCGATATTGATACCTGTAAGAGATGCGTTTTGAATAGCCAAATTTTTCAATACGGAAAGATTTGAGAGACTCAAACCGGAAATAGGATTGTTGCTTAAATCAATTTCTGTCAATCTTGGAGTACCTGAAAAATTAACCTGATTGAGGCGGTTATTATTCAATCCCAACGTAATCAGGAGGCTATTCCTGCTAATATCAATTGCAGCTAATTGATTATAATTTGCTACCAAAACCTCCAATAAGGTGCATTGGGTGATGTTTAGTTGAGATATGCTATTATTATGGATTAACAAGTTTTTAAGAAGCACATTGGGTGACAAATTAACATTGGTGAGTAAATTTTGTCCCAGATTAAGGTAATTTAGTTTAGTATTTTGAGTCAAATCAATTTGCGAAATCTCATTAATAGACAAATCGAGATATTCAAGATTTGTAAAATTTGCCAAACCAGTGGTATTGGTAATATTTTTTTGTCTGGCAATCAACCTCTTAACCAGTGGGGCATCTTCTTTTAGCATTTTTTGGTTAATAATTCCCTCTGTATCATATCCAGCATCGATCAGACCCTGTTCAAGGCCAGGATCGGGTATTGGAATGTACTCTTTAAGTGTGGTAAATGAAAAACTCGCTTCTTCCTGATCTCCTGAAAGGGTTTTTCCAACCAATTTTCCGGAATAGGAAGTGTTAAATTGTAAATTATTAAAAGTATAAGTATTCACATTTAAATTGCTGACTACCAGATTATTTCCCATATATACATCGTATCTTACAGCTCCTATTTGCGGGTCATTAACCAGTGGCCAATCCAATCTTGCTGAAGTGCCATTGGGTAGTAAAGTGACGGTAATATCAAATGGAGGTAAATCTTCAATGGGAATACATGAGATTTGCCAAAAGAGTAAAAAAATTATTAGAAAGCAACGTTTTTTTAAAGACATCGGGAAAAAATTCCTTGATTATCAATGCAAAAATACTTAAAACTTGCCAAATATGACAAGGTCAATTAAAAATTTGGTTTTAGTTTTGCCAAAAACTTTAGAATGGATATAAAACTCAAGGCCCAATTAGTAAAAGAAAAAGCCAAAGAACTTGGGTTTGAATTCTGTGGAATATCCAAAGCCGGCTTTTTGGAAGATGAAGCCAGGAACCTCGAAAAATGGCTTCAAAAAGATTATCATGGTAAAATGACCTATATGGCCAATTACTTTGACAAAAGACTTGATCCTACAAAACTTGTTGATGGAGCTAAATCAGTGATTTCGGTCATTTTGAATTATTTTCCTGAAAATGAACTGGAAACCGAATTAAAAATTTCAAAGTATGCATATGGTGAAGATTATCACTTTGTCCTTAAAAGAAAACTTGCTGATTTGCTAAGTTTTATGCAGGAGAATTTTGGTGAGATTAACGCCAGAATTTTTGTCGATTCTGCACCCGTTATGGATAAAGTTTGGGCAAAAAAATCTGGATTGGGATGGGTGGGGAAACACAGCAATTTGATAAATAGGGAGATGGGCAGTTTTTTCTTTTTGGGAGAAATTATATGTGACCTTGAAATGGAAACTGACGGCCCTATCAAAGATTACTGTGGCACCTGCACGGCTTGTATAGACGCTTGTCCGACTGACGCAATTGCCGAACCCTATGTGGTGGATGGCAGCAAATGTATAAGTTATTTAAACATTGAATTAAAAGAAAATATTCCCAATGAATTTAAAGGGAAAATGGAAAACTGGATTTTCGGTTGTGATATTTGTCAGGATGTATGTCCCTGGAATCGGTTTTCGAAAAAACACACCAATCCTGAATTTGTCCCTTCTGACCAGTTGAGAAATATAGCTAAATGGGAGGAAATTACACAGGAATTATTCAACGAAATATTTAAAAATTCAGCGATCAAAAGAACCAAATTTGAAGGATTAAAAAGGAATATTTCGTTTATAAAAGATTAACAATCAGGCAGTATTGTTAACCATGGTTCTGACAGAATTTCAGCTCTTTTCCTAAATTTGCAGGCAGAAGTTTTATCCTTCAATGAAGCAGTATTTAGTGCCAGAAAATAGTAGATATGGTCAACCTCCGGATTACTTCTTTCAATTTGCTGAAATACTTTTAAAGCCTCGGTATTTTTCCCCGAATAAAACAAGTAAGCCCCCATATTCCTCAATGTATAAGGGTTAGCTTCATCAATTTTCTGTGCCTTTTGAAGATAAATTAAGCCATTTTCAAGGTCTTTATTTTCAAGATAATAAAGGGTCAGATTATTGATGAATACCAAATTTTTCGGGTCATTTAATAATGCCTTTTCCAGTAAATTTATCGCCTCTTTAAATGACCGGTTTCTGCCTGAAATAACCGCCTTATTATTTAAAGCAAACCCGAAGTCAGGATTGATTTTTAAGGCTTTATCAACAAATTTTAGAGCCTCGTCTTCTCTGTTTTGTATCAAAAACAAATAAGAAATATTGGTCAGGGTTTCTACATTTCCAGGGTTTAGGCTCAATGAATTTTCCAATAATTTTAAACCTTCGTCAAAATGATTTTGCCGGATCGTATTTTGACCCATTTGATTGTAAAAATCACTGGAATTTTTCATTTTGCTTTCCAAAGACTTAAAAATCATCTCAGCACGTTTATATTCTCCTGATTCACTAAGAATTTTCGCCAGGTTAAATTTGGCATCCACAAAACTTGCATCGAGATTCACCGCTTTCTCGAAATCTTTAAGGGCTTTGTCGGTATTCCCTCGTTTTAGGAAGACTACTCCCCGGTTATTATAGGCATCTGCAAAATCCGGTGTTTTTTTTATTGATTCAGTAAAGAAATGTTCCGCTTTATCCAATTCATTTTTTTTAAAATGATAATTTCCTCTTTTAAAGAATTCCGCTGATTCTTTTTTACTTTTGCAGCCGAAAAGTGTAAAAAGCAACAAAACCGAAAGAAAGAAATACTTCATCTGATGAGATTTATAAAAAAAATACCTAATGATTTTTGTATAGCCGAGCTTTATTTTTTTAACAATAAGTATGTTATAAAATTTGAAATCGGTTTACTTGAGCAAATTTACAAAGTTTCTGAGTTGGATGTTTCAGGTGAAGAAGAAATTGATGAGATGCTGGGAGACTCATTTATGAAAAAAGTGATGAAGCGGTTTGAACAGATGCAGGAAGATTTTGATGAAATTCTTGATTCCGCTGATTAATTTAAAAATGCCGTTTATACCAAATTTACTTTATAACACAATAAAAGGTAAGCTTTTTGCCTTTTAATTTATATTTTTGTAAAAATTTATTTTGTAATTCATGTTCGGAACTAAAAAAGAAAAACCTAAAAAGTCAGCTGTAAGAGAGTGGTGGGATTCAGTACTTTTTGCTGTTATTGCAGCTACCTTGATCCGCGGTCTATTTTTAGAAGCATATACCATTCCAACGGGTTCGATGGAAAAAAGTTTGTTAATCGACGACTTTTTATTTGTATCAAAAGTGCATTATGGTGCCCGTACACCTAAAACCATACTTCAGATTCCGCTTACTCACCAAAAAATTTGGTTTACAGAGATCCCTTCATATTTAGATTGGATTCAGTTGCCTAATTACCGTCTTCCTGGATTTACTGACGTAAAAAATGGAGATGTGGTGGTGTTTAACTATCCGGGATGTCCCGAAAGACCGGATGAATTTGGCGGTTATGATAAATACCCCGTTGATCTTAGGACCAATTATATCAAACGCTGCATCGGTATTGGTGGAGATGTGATTGAAAGCAAAAATGCTGAAATTTATATCAACGGCAAAAAAATGGAAACACCACCAAATGCCCAAAAATGGTGTAAAATTGAATGCAATACCAATATAAATCCTAAGCTTTTTACAAAATTAGGAATTACAGACAGAGGCTCTACTTCTGAAAACGGGAAGTATTATTACGATATTACCACCACCGAATCAGCACTTGCTGAATTAAAAAACATGGATTTCATTACCAATGTTTATCCTGATATTATTGCCAAAGGGGATACTAATACGATTTTTCGTAGTTTCCCCTATGGAAGTAATCTTTATACCAATAACAGGGATAATTTCGGGCCTATTACTGTCCCCAAAAAAGGGATGAAGATTAAATTGGATGCTCAAAATCTTGCGATGTACAAATCGGTTATCACCACTTTTGATCTGAATGACAACGCTGAATATAAGGATGGTAAGATATTTATAGATGGCAAACCAATCACAGAATATACTTTCAAACAAGATTATTATTTTATGATGGGGGATAACCGATACGAATCCGATGATTCGAGATATTGGGGTTTTGTTCCTGCCGACCATATTGTTGGAAAAGCTGTGTTTATCTGGATGTCAATTGATCGTAATGCAGGCCTTCTTAATAAAATCAGGTGGAACAGATTGTTTAGTTTGATAAAATAGAAATTGTATAAAAGAAATAATGAAAAAGCCGTTTTAAACGGCTTTTTTTATGCATTACTTTTTCCCTTAAAAAGTTTAAATTTCAAAAGTCTGGCCTCCAGCCCTCCATTATTCATTTCATACTTTTCGTCAGCTCTGAGGCCAACATATTTTAAAGCTTCCTTATCACTACTTATAAGCCATGCATCAAAACCGGCATATTTTTGTTTGAATGTATCACCGATTCTTGCATAATAATCAAAAATATTTCCAAGTTTTAACCGCTCACCATAAGGAGGATTCAAAACCAAAATACCTTTAGAATCCACGGGATCGGTTTGAAAGAAATCAGCTTTCTTTAGATTTATAAAATCTTCAACCCCGGCATTCATGGCATTTTCTGCAATTATTTCAATGTTTTGTGAAAGAATATCTCTGGCCATAATTTTTAGATCATCCGTTTTCCTTTGGTTCTGGATTTCCGTTTTAACTTTTTCAAAAAGCTTTTCATCATATTCTCCCCAATTTTGAAATGAAAAAGAACGGTTAAGGCCGGGTGCAGTATTTGAGCCGATCATAGCAGCTTCAATACTAAATGTTCCCGATCCCGCCATAGGATCATAAAACGGCAATGAAGCGTTCCAGCCACTTTTTAATATAATTCCGGCGGCCAATACTTCATTAATCGGAGCTACAGATTTTAATTTCCTGTACCCCCTTTTATCAAGACTGATTCCTGAAGAATCCAACGAAACAGATACTTGATTTACATTTATATGAATGTTTATCGAAATATCAGGCTGTTCAGGGTCAACACTTGGTCGTCTCCCTGTTTTTTCCCTGAATCTGTCTGCAATGGCGTCTTTAGATCGTAATGCTGTGAATTTAGAATGCCTGAAATATTCACCACTCGTGACTGCTTCAATGGCGAAGGTTTGATGAAGTCCAAAAATATTTTCCCATGGAAAACTTTTGACTTTATAATAAAGATCATTTTCATTATTGGCAGGAAATTCATCAATTGGAATTAACACACGCAGGGCAGTTCTGAGAGAAATATTGGCTGCATACATGAGGGCATCATCGCCGTAAAATCTTACGGCCCGCTTTAAAACCTCAATCTTTTGACCTCCCAATACCTCCAGCTCCTTTGAAAGCTCTGTCTCCAGGCCCATCAAAGTAGTGGCTATCATTTCGTATTTTTGCATTTATTTGTTCGTTATAAGAAAATCACCATTCTATTTTTCCTAAATTTTTACTTTGGAGAAAATTATTGGTCTGTGAAAAATGCTTTTGTCCAAACCACCCTCCAAAGTTTGCTGAAAGTGGAGAAGGGTGCTTGGCTTTTAAAACAAAATGTTTGTCGCGATTTATAAATTTGCCTTTATTTTGAGCATAAGTTCCCCACAATAAAAAGACCAGATTTTCTTTTTTTTCATTAAGTTTGGCGATTACGGCATCAGTAAATTGCTCCCAACCTTTGTTTTGATGCGAGCCTGCTTTCCCTGCTTGCACAGTTAAGGTTGCATTTAACAACAAAACGCCTTGTGATGCCCACTCTTCCAGGTTTCCTGACAGGGGAATTGACTTCCCAATATCTTCTTTAAGTTCTTTAAAGATATTTAACAAAGAGGGCGGAAAAGTAACCCCATGATTTACCGAAAAACAAAGACCGTGTGCCTGATTAGGTCCATGGTAGGGATCCTGGCCCAGGATTACGACCCTGGTTTTTTCGAAAGGACATTTTTCAAATGCATTAAAAATCAATTTTCCGGGAGGATAACATACGTTTGAGGAATACTCTTTTTTTACAAAATCTGTAAGTTGCTTAAAATAAGGCTTTTCAAATTCCTCAGATAATTGAATCTTCCAGGAATTTTCTATCTCTACATTCATGATTCCAGACTAATATTTAATGTTTTTCGAAAAAAAATATCAAAAAAACCGTTTATAGAATATTGAAAAATTGAAAACTTTCAAAATTATCCTTTAATTTACAAATTAATCAATTTTTGTTGCGTTTTATTATCAAAACCGATTGATATGGAAGTAGCTATTACGAACGGAATAAAAGTGACCGTAACATCAGAATACCAGCCGATGTATTCTGATCCGCTTGAATTTATGTATGCCTTTTCTTATCGCATCAGAATTGAAAATAACTCTGAAAATACCGTACAGTTAATCTCAAGACATTGGCATATTTTCGATGGAATTGGAGAAAAATATGAGGTAATTGGCAATGGCGTAGTGGGTTTTCAACCGATTATTGAGCCCGGGCAATCGTATGAATATGTATCAGGATGCAATTTCAAAGCTCCGATTGGTAAAATGTCAGGCACCTATTTACTTGAAAAACAATTAGATGGCGAAAAATTAATTGTAAAAATCCCGGAGTTTGTTTTGATGATGCCGGCCATTTTAAACTAAAACATGTTTTTTGAATATTTAAAATACCGGATTAAGTCCGGAAATGCTCATTCCATACATTCTCCTTTTGTTTTTGAATTCTACAATAATGTTTTTAAGAGTGATCTCGAAGATTCATGCTTTGAAAAGATTGAAAATCAAAGAAATGCATTAGCTAATAGTACCGAAGAAATACATTTTATTGATCTGGGTGCAGGTTCAAAAAAATATAAAAAAGCCACACGCAAAATCTCGCAAATTGCCAATTCATCATTAAAATCAAAAAAGTGGTCTCGCTTATTATTTCGCATTTGCAGGTATTATGGTTGCCAAAATATACTTGAACTAGGGACATCATTAGGTGTAACTACCTTATATTTAGCATCTTCAAAGCCAGAAAGTAGAGTGGTAACTTTGGAAGGTAGCCCGGAGGTAGCACAAATAGCGAAGGGAATATTCGATACTTTGGCATTAAAAAATATTGAAATAGTAATTGGCAATATTGATGACACCCTTGAAATAGCATTGAAAAAAATGGGTACTCCCGATTTAGTATTTTTTGATGCAAACCATACTTATCAGGCCACGCTGTCATACTTTGAAAAATCTCTGGCATACGTTTCCAATAGCACATGCTTTGTTTTCGATGATATTTACTGGTCAAAGGGTATGAAAAAAGCCTGGAGCGAGATTCAAAATCATCCTCAGGTGCGGGTATCAATTGACTTGTTTTTTATAGGAATCGTTTTTTTTAGGAAAGAATCACCCAAACAACAATTCATATTACGTTAAGAATTAATTTTCATCTACAAAAAACACAATTTTGACTCATATTTCTTCTAAATAATCAGCGATTGATTTAATCTTTCGTAAATTTAAAGATCGATTGGTTTTCTGAAAGTATAATAAAAAATAGGGATTCATTTTAAGATTTATTTGACCGGCTCATTAATAAGTTTTCTGTAATTTTTCAGCAATTAACAGTTCCTGAAAAATTTCATTGGTATTTTCTAATGAGCAAAAATTGTTTTACATAATAGTCCTTAATAACACCTTAATTTAATGTCAAAAAACACCATTCTGCTATTTTTACTATCTGTAAGTCTTGTTTTTGCCTGTGTAGAACCTTATGATTTGACATTAAGAAATCAAACAGATATCCTTTTTGTAGATGCCCAAATTAATGATATTGATCCAGTTCAGAAAATCTATATCAGACGGAGCTATTCCACTAAAAACAGCGACATCATAGAAGGGGAAATAGATGCAGAAGTTAATATTTTCGAAAATGAAGTAACAAAATATTCTTGTATTTCACTAGGAAATGGTATTTATCAGATACCTGAAAACCTAAAAGTTAAAGCCGGAAATAAATACCATCTGGAGTTTAAGCTAAGAAATGGGAAAAAATATAAAAGTGGTACTGAAACTCCGATAAATATTAACGAAATTGAGAAACTTACAGCCTTTTACAGAACCACGGGAATAAATTATGACGGTAAAAGTATGAATGGTCATGAGGTATATCTTGACACGAAAGATGATGTGTCCAACAAGAATTTTTACATGTGGACCTGGAAATTATTTGAAAAGCAAAACTACTGCATTTCGTGTTTTGGAGGTAAATATTATACTAACCCCCTTCCAGACGGGCAATGTGTAGAAGATGCAAACCTAAAAAGGAGAGGTGTGATTTACGATTACAGTTGTAATGGCAATTGCTGGGATAAATTCTATAGTTCAGAGATTAATATTTTGAGCGACCAATATTATAATGGAGCATCAATCACGGACAGGAAAATAGCTTCTATACCGTTTTTTCAGTATTACGGTACTTTGATTGAGGTCGCCCAACTTAATATTTCAAAGGCTGCATATGATTATTTTAAAATAATGATGAGCCAAAGTCAAAATACTGGTACCTTGTCTGATACTCCTCCTGCAGGACTCGTTGGTAATATAAAGAATATCAATGACAGCACAGAACCAATAGGAGGGATGTTTATGGCCGGAATCAAAAAAACAAAAAGGCTTTGGATACCCAGAAGCGAACGCCATGAAGGGATAAAGGCTTACGGTTTGTTTCAGGGAAGACTACCAAATCCTGAACCCATGGGTATGGATTTGACAAGGCCACCATTGGCACCTTGTAAAGAGAGTAATTATAGAACTCCAATCATGCCTGAAGGATGGGTAAATTAAAAAATATCATTTTCAATAAATTAACTTGTTTATTAACAGGAATTTATTTTTTAATTTCCTGCGTTGAACCTTATGAAATTAACTTTAAATCAGGTGATAAATTTTTGATAATTGATGGAAAAATAGATGATTCTGATAAAGAAAAATACATAACCATCAGAAGATCAGTGATTAATAATTCTAATCATCCTGATTTTTTCCCGGAAGACTCGGCAAAAGTTCAAATAATAGAAAACGGGTCCAAAATAATACCCGCTGCAAACAGTGCTCAGGGCTTGTATTATTTACCTGTAGGATTCAAAGTCAAAATCGGAAGCACTTATCAGTTAGTAGTAAGCTTAAAAAATGGTGAAAAATATGAATCAAGTATTGAAACCATGAAAAACACTCCCGAAATTAAAGGTCATACTGTTAAATTTAATGAAGAAGCTATCAAATCGGGCGATAAAAGATATCCGGGGCACCTGGTCTATGTTGACACTTATGATAACCCCGAAAAAGGGGATAATTATATGTGGACATACAGGATTTTTGAAAGACAAGCCTTTTGTATTTCTTGTTATGAATCAATTTATATGACAAGTCCTGCTCCACTTGGGAGGTGTCTTCCGGTCGCTTCACTTTTTCAAACCGGGAATACCTATGATTATTTTTGCTCTGGCAATTGTTGGGAAATTTTGAACTCCAGTGAACTCAATATCATGAGTGACAGATATTCAAATAGTTTGGAGATTAAAAATAGATTAATAGCAAAAGTGCCATTTTATTCATTCTCAGGATTTGTTATAGAAATTACTCAACAAAATATAGATGAAAAGGCTTTCAGATATCTAAAAATTCTATTGGAACAAAACCAAACCAACGGCACATTGGCTGATTCCCCGCCAGCGGCACTCATTGGTAATATTAAAAACATTAACAATAAATCAGAAATAGTTGGTGGGTATTTTATGGTTGCCAATAGCAGCGTGAAATCTATTTGGGTACCAAGAAACTATACCGGTAGTCCAAATCCAATAGGTTTATTAAATGGAAGAATCGTTAATCCGGAGCCATCGGCACCCTCCAGACCTCCGGTTGCCCCTTGTGTAAAATCAAAAACCAGAACACCATTAGCCCCGGAAGGGTGGCCATTATAGAAAATTATGAAAAAAGTATTTATCATCTCCATTTTATTTTTTCTGGTATCAGCAGCCTCAGGACAAAAATCCTTTAAGGTCTCAGGCGTAATCAAAGACTCATTAACCAGTTAAGTCCTGGCAGGTGCCACTATAAATATCAACTATGGTCAATTAAACGTAATCACTGACGGCCAAGGTAAGTTTTCATTTTATGTCGGCAAAAAAGACCTCATAATGGTGGTTAGATTTATAGGATATAAACCCTGGAGATACCAGGAAAACCTAGCGGGTGATAAGTTTTTTGAAATAAACCTTTTACAGGTCTCCAATGACCTTGAAGAAGTATTGGTAAGCAGCAAAAACCCAAATTCAAACATCAAAAAACCTCTTTTGGGAGTGAATACAATCAGCATCAAGACACTCAACAAAATTCCTTCAGCTCTTGGTGAAGTCGATATTATGCGGGGCTTACAGATGCTCCCCGGTGTTTCGAGTGTAGGTGAGGCTTCAAATGGGGTCAATATCAGAGGTGGAGCCACCGATCAGAATTTGATATTACTTGATGATGCTCCGATATTTAACCCAACCCACATGTTTGGTTTATTTTCAGCGTTTCCATCAGAAGCCATATCAAGTTTTGACTTATATAAAGGAAACGTACCGACCCGATTTGGAGGCAGAGCGGCAGCTGTGTTAGACGTAAACCTAAGTAATCCTAATACCGAAAAATTTAAACTCCAGGGTGGGATAAGTATGGTTTCAAACCGTTTATTGCTTGATATTCCAATCATAAAAAACAAAATGGGAGTTTCGATATCGGGTAGGGGAGCATTTAATGATTTCCTCCTTCCACTAGCTTCAAAGCAACTGGATAACATAAAAGCCAAGTTTGGTGATGCTTCATCGAAATTGTTTTACATCATCAATCCAAAAAATACACTTACACTATCTTCTTATTTCAGTAATGATTATTTTCAGACCGAGATTTTAGGTTCAATCAATGAAGTGAATAGTACTAATACCCAATATAAATATCAGACTTTTAACAATACACTTAATTGGTTTCATTCCATAAATGCAAATCTCAATATTCAAACCAAATTCATTAATTCTACCTATCAGCCAACTACTTTATTGCCTGAATTAAACTCAGATAACAAAGTCAAAATAATTTCGGGTATCAACTTTAACCAGTTTAAAACCAATTTAAATTATTTCAAAAATAAACATAAAGTGGAGTTTGGGCTAGACGCAATTCGGTATGATATTAACCCCGGTGAATTAAATCCTGGGACAAACCAAAATATCACCAGAGTAAAAACCCAAAATGAATTGGCCTATGAAACTGCGGTATATTTGGAAGATGAGATTGAATTTTCAAAAAAACTGGTGGCAACCGGTGGCATTCGCTACTCTTATTTTCTAAATATGGGTCCTGGAAGCTATCGAAATTACATTGCGGGAAATCCACGTGATGAAATTTCACTAATCGATACTGTTTTTTTAGGAAAGGGAGTTGTACAAAAGACTTATGGTGGTCTTGAACCCCGCCTGGGGATAAGATACCAGCTAAACCCCAAAAAAACACTAAAACTGGGATATAATCTGATGAGGCAGTACCTGCAGGTAGTGACCAATACCACTACACCGTTACCCACTTCACGCTGGAAAACTTCCGATTTATATATTAAACCTCAGGTGAGCAATTTGCTAACCGTTGGGTATGTTCAGGAAACGGAATCAAGTATTTATGAATATTCAATAGAAGGGTATCTCCGAAAAACTAATAATATTGTTGATTACAAACCCGGGGCTGATTTCCTTTTGCAAGAATATCCTGAAAGTCAGTTGCTTCAGGGGAAAAATAATAGCTATGGTTTGGAATTTATGGCTACCAAAAAGAAAGGAGAATTGACCGGATGGATAAATTATACTTTTGCAAGAAGTTTTAATCAGGTAAATGAAGGCCCCGAAGTCTCACAACAGATTAATCAGGGCGACTGGTATGCTGCCAATTATGATCGCCCCCATACGATAAATTCTACTTTGGTAATTAATCAGGGAAAACATCATGATTTCTCATTTAATTTTACTTACAGTACAGGCAGGCCTTTTACATTACCCCAGGGATTTATTCAGTATCAGGACAATATGTATCCGTTTTATGCTCTTCGAAATAATTCAAGAATTCCTGATTATCACAGACTCGACTTTGCCTGGAATATTTATAATCCCAGCATGAATGACAAAAGACGCTGGAAGGGAAACTGGACGTTTACGGTTTACAATTTATATGGTCGTAAAAACGCCTATTCTGTTTTTTTAAAATCAGAGGGAAATGTTATAAAATCTTATAAATTAACGGTATTTGGTGCTCCGATTATTTCTTTGAGTTATAATTTTAAATTTTCCTGATAAGAAATCACTTTAATGGTAAGTGTATTTCGGCAATCATGCATCTTGCCGAACCACCACCAAGCTCTTCGATTATTCCTAAATCAGGATGAATAACTTCAGCATTGTCTTCCAGATTTCTTTTTTGATCTCTGGAAAGAGAATCATAGGCTCTTTGAGACATTACAAGGAATTTTTTCCCTGTATCATTCTTTAAAAGGAGCATGTTTCCGGCAAAATTTTCCATTTGTTCCATGGTGATTTCAACAACTTCTTTTCCTGATTGTTCTAATCTAGCCTTAACTTTTACCCTTTCATCGAAATCAGTGATTGCTTCCAAACAAATCACACAAAATATATCACCCATACTCATTACCACATTGGTATGATAGATAGCTTCTCCATTTCGGTCATTCGCATGAAAAGTGACCAATTCGTAATTCATTTGGTTTTTCCATGCGTTCAGTACATCTGTATTGGTTCGTGGAGAAATGGTAGCATAGGCAATTCTTTTGATCCTGTCTAAAACCAAGCTACCGGTTCCTTCTAAAAACATCCCATCTTCTTCAAAATGGGTAAAATCAAGCACCACATCAAGGTGGTATTTTTCGCGAAGCAAATCCAAAATGTCATGTCTTCTTTCCTGCCGACGGTTTTCAGCCATCATCGGATATAGCACAGCTTTTCCTGAATGATGCATTGACAGCCAGTTGTTGGGAAAAATACTGTCTGGTGTAAATGGATCCGGCGTATCCTGAACAACCGTAACATTAATTCCTCTGAGTTGTAGTTGTTCCACAAAACTATCAAAAGCCACTTGAGCCGAAGCATTAGGATCGGATGCTTCAATATTTTTTTGAAATGCGTTACTTCCGGCAGTTTCCTCATTATAAGCAAAATTTACCGGCCTGATCATCAGTATGTTTGAAGTAATTTGTTCTTGCATTTGAGTATATATTTATTATATCAAAATCAATTAATTTCTGGAAAAACCGAATCTCTTTGAAGTGGTAAACTCATACAATGCGACCCACCTCTGGCCCGGGAAAGTTCTGCAGATGGTAATAAAATAATTGTGTTTTCTACCTGTTTAGGGCTGAGTGTCCCACTTTCAAATTTATGGATTAAATCGCCTGCCGTAATCGTTTTAAAACCAAGGTTTCTAAAAGCCTCAGCTGTTTTATCATTTCGGTCATAGCCAATTGCAACTCCTTCTTTTATAACCAATAAATTACAGGAATCGGTCCATTGTTCACGGGCACCAAACGGAAATTCATTGTTACCGGAATACACAAAATTAACCGGTTCAGTACATTTAAGATCAATTTCAGAGATATATTTTAACAATTCCTCAAGATTATCAAAACTTCTGCTTTTAACCTGGTCATTTTCTTTGTAAAATTGCTTAATAACCAATTCTTCATGTGTAACCCTCTGACCTAATTCATCCCAAACCTGCTCATTCTTAGCGGTGTCGGTAGTCCTGCCTAGTGATGCCAACAAGACCCAAACATTTTTTTTGATTTGGGTAAAAATAGTGTCAATGTGCATATAATCCCTTTTAGCAGGGATTTTTAACAAGGTGACTTTTTTGACCACTTTTTTTTCAAATAGTTTGTCAATCACCTGTCGTGCTGCTTCCACTGTGGTTCTTTCACTTACTCCGATAAGCAAATGCCCGGGTGCCACCATCATTACATCACCTCCTTCAAGCGTATCTAACCTTTGCCGGCGATCCTCAGGCATCAAAAAGTGTTCTTCTTCCTCTTCCACCTCGATAATTTTACTTTGATATCCATTAAAAAATGGGTGATTAAAGAAAATGTATTTTGCCAGCAATGATTCTCTGCTTCTTGCGGCTTTGGCAGGTTTATTAAGTAAAATGTGGTCATTGATTACTATTCCTATATCACGGGTAAAGATAAGGTTAGGAATAGGCGGAAAAAACATTTCCCCTGATTCAGTCATTCCGGTTATCAAAACTTTAGAAAGTTCACGCAGATTGAGACTTAAAAAATATTGCATTTCAAGATAAGAGCACTCTTCAATGGCACTTACCGCAGCAATAATCTGGGTTTTTACACTTTCAATTTGAAGAACATCAAACAGGAGGGATTCAAATTCTATTACTTTATCGGAATCAAAATAATTCTCCGAACTTGGTTTAAAAAAACTTCGGTCAGAATTACCCATAGGAGCCTTACCTATGATTTTATCCGGATCCAAAAAATATAATAATAATCTCACATAGTAATCATATTCTTTAGACCGCATAGTTTCCAGATGGATAATATCCTCAAAAAGCCAGTCCTGAGCCTTTGATGGAACTACTTTGCCCAGACCACTATCGGGACTATGTATTATCAATCGTTTAAGCGTTCCAACTTCGGAATCTACAAATATTTTAGTTTCCATAGAATCTTTTGTGTAATTATTTGGCTCTTAGATCTTTGGCTTTAATAATGTAATCCCATTTTTTATTTCCCTGAGCATCAAACACATTGATTTTGAGCTCTCTGTCAGTTCTTTTTCCGCTGATCTCCATTATTCCAAATGTTTGAAGATTGTTAACTTCTGTACCTTCTATTATCGTCTTGAATTTATACTCTTCTTCAACGGGTTTTCCTGCTGAAGAAGTCATTGGCGAGATAGTGAGGTCATAAAGGGAATAGTTATTGTCTCTGTCTAATTTTTGTAAATTAGTATGATGCCTGTCACCTGAAATAAATATTACACCGCTAATTTTTTGTTCCGCAATTTTGTCTAACAATTTTTTCCTCTCACCGGGATAAGTTGCCATATTTTCGAAAACCTTGGCCTCATTGATGATTTGCCCCCCAGTTACGACAAATTTAAAAGGAGCACTTGATGACTTCAAAGCATCAATTAACCAATTAAGTTGTTTTTCACCGTAATAATCTTTGTTTTCATCAAAAATGTCGTTGGGTGCTTTAAACCAACGGTCATCCATAAGAAAAAACTGGCAGTCTTCCCACATAAAAGTACCTGTAATGGCCTCATTTTCAAATATATAATTCGGATTACCCCAAAAATCTTTAAATGCCTGGAGCGTCGTGTTTTTCATCCAAAAACTTCTGTCAGCGTCATTGTTGCCATAGTCATGGTCATCCCATATGGCATAGTGGTGTACATTTGCCCATAAAGGCTGCAGCTCTTTTACCTTTCTAAATTCGCTGTAACGATGATAAACCCCAGTTTTGGTGTTCCAGTCAGCTTCTCTCAGGTAGATATTGTCACCACCCCAAACCATAAAATTGGGTTTTTGATCATAAATTTTTTCAAAAATCTGTGGACTTTTTCCATAGGGGGCACCCGGTCTGTCAAAGCGTTCTTCGTTAGTGTATGTACAGCTACCAACAGCAAATTTAAATGCCGGTGGGTCGGTTCGATATTGCCAAAGGGTCTGGGTTTGGAATTCCAAAGGATAAGAAAACTTCATTAATTTTCCTGAAATCCATACTTCATATTGATACTTTTTCCCGGGTAAAACCTGATTTGCAATAGATTTGGCAACAAAAGCATTATCTTTATTGGTACTCACCTCATCAGTATAGAATTTATTGGCCGGAGTTTCTTTTTCCCAATACCCAAATTTCACCTTTTCACTTTTTGTGGTTTGAATCCACAACAAAACCTCCCGCATTTCGGAATATCCAAGCATGGGTCCTGATTTGACTTGTGCATATCCTCCTATACTCAACAATAAAAAAATGAATATTAATTTTTTAGTTTGTTTTTTCATGAAATATTTTTGAATGATGCAATATATAAGGATTTAGGCACAAAATCTCAGGGTTCAGACAAGATTTTTTGATAAAATAATATTAGGAAAAGATTGATTATTGTGGACTGAAATTGTTTATTTATTTCCTTTCCCTGTCTATTTTTGTAAAAAAACATAATTGATGATTCTAAAAAACAACGAGTATTTCATTCAGGATTTTAAAATTTCAGATTTAGCAATAGAATATGGCAGTCCCCTCTATGTATATGATGGAAATGTAATCGAAGAAAAAGTCAGAAGACTAAAAAATGCTTTTTCTGAAATTAACATGAAAATAAAATATGCGTGTAAAGCCAATACGAATATTTCGATTTTAAAACTGATGAAAAATTTGGGTGTTGAACTGGATGTCGTATCCCCTCAAGAACTTCAATTAGGTCTGATAGCCGGTTTTTTACCTGATAATATTACATTTACTTCATCAGGTGTTGGTTTTGACGAAATCGAGGATAGTGTTGAAAATGGCGTAATAGTTAACATAGACAACCTGCCAACTTTAGAAAAGTTTGGTAAAAAATACGGTAATTCCCAACCTGTATTAATAAGAATACGCCCCAATGTAGAAGGTGGCGGAAATCAAAAAATTAGTACAGGACACAAAGATTCAAAATTTGGAATTGCGATTGAGCAAGTAGATCAGATACTGGCATTGCAACAAAAATATGACCTTAATATCGTGGGAATTCATCAGCATACCGGCTCGGATATTAAAGATGGAAGCACTTTTGTAGAGGTCGCCAATGTGGTTTTTGAATTTGCCAAATCTTTTAAGAACCTGAAATATATTGATCTGGGCGGTGGTTTTAAGGTGCCATATAAAAAGGGAGATCACGAAACAGATATGGAAGATTTAGGTGAAAAATTAAGTGCTGCTTTTAAGAAATTCTGTGAAGAATATGGAAAAGACCTTGAACTTTGGTTTGAACCCGGAAAATATTTGGTAAGTGAATGTGGAATATTACTTGCCACAGCCAACGTGGTAAAAGAAAATCCGGGAAAAACATTGATTGGTTTAAATACAGGATTGAACCATTTGATCAGACCCATGATGTATGATGCTTATCATAAAGTTATTAATGTATCAAATACATCTGAAAACCTACAGAAATACAATGTTGTCGGGTACATTTGTGAAACCGACGATATCGCAAAAGACAGATCCTTATCGGCCGCTAGCGATGGCGATATTTTTGCAATTTTAAACGCCGGTGCCTATGGGTTTACAATGGCTTCTAATTATAATTCAAGACTCAAACCTGCCGAAGTTTTGATTTATAAAAACCAAAAATATTTAATCAGAGAAAGACAAACACTTCAAGACATAATCAACAAACAAATTTTAATAGACTTCAACTATGAAACCTGAATTTAAGATTTCACCCAAAAAAGATGATTTCGAATCACCTGATTTTTATGATTTGGACGATTTATTATCTGACGACCACAAATTAATTAGAGAATCGGTGAGAGATTTTGTAAAAAAAGAAATTTCTCCAATCATCGAGGATGTAGCACAGCAAGCACGATTTCCTTATCATTTGGTGGCAAAAATGGGTGAAATGGGAGTTTTTGGTCCGACCATACCCGAGAACTATGGAGGTATGGGAACCGATTATCTTGCTTATGGTCTTATGATGCAGGAGCTGGAAAGATGTGACTCAGGTATCAGATCTGCGGCTTCGGTACAGGGCTCACTGGTGATGTTCCCGATTTATAAATATGGTTCTGAAGAGCAAAAACAAAAATACCTTCCAAAATTAGCAAGTGGTGAATGGCTGGGATGTTTTGGCCTTACTGAACCCGATCATGGTTCTAATCCCGGTGGCATGGTTTCAAATATAAAAGATGCAGGAGACCATTATATTTTGAATGGAGCCAAGATGTGGATATCAAATGCCCCTTTTGCAGATGTAGCAGTGGTTTGGGCCAAAAATGAAGAGGGTAGAATCAAAGGGTTGATTCTGGAAAAAGGAATGGAAGGCTTTTCTGCCCCGGAAATCCACAACAAATGGTCGCTTAGAACCTCCAGTACTGGCGAATTGGTATTTAGTGATGTGAAGGTACCCAAAGAAAATATTTTGCCCCTCGCTGACGGACTAAAGGCCCCTTTAAGTTGCTTAGATAACGCAAGATATGGTATAGCTTGGGGTGCATTGGGTGCTGCTATGGACTGCTACGATACAGCAAAAAAGTATGCTATGGAAAGGAATCAGTTTGGAAAACCAATTGGTGGTTTCCAGTTGATTCAAAAGAAATTAGCAGAAATGCTTACCGAAATTACAAAAGCCCAGCTCTTAGTTTGGAAACTTGCAACCTTGAAAGATAGCGGAAAGGCCACTTCGGCCCAAATCTCATTAGCTAAACGTAATAATGTTGCTATGGCATTAGAAATTGCGAGAGAGGCTCGCCAGATACTGGGTGGAAATGGAATTACCGGCGAGTTTCCGGTGATGAGACATATGATGAACCTCGAATCTGTAGTAACCTACGAAGGCACACACGATATTCATTTGTTGATTTTGGGCCACGAAATTACTGGAATTCAGGCATTTAAATGATAAAAGTAGGTATTGTTGGTTACGGTTTGTCAGGGAGATATTTGCAGGCTCCTTTTTTTCAGTCAAATCCTGATTTTGAGTTAAAGTATATTGTAACGTCTCAGGAAATTGATGAAAAACTATTTCCTAAAACTAAGGCAACTAAAACAATAGATGATCTCCTCATGGACGACGATATTGATTTGATTTCAATTTGTTCTCCAAGTTACACCCATTTTGAATATGGAAAAAAATGTCTGGAGGCAGGGAAGCATGTGCTTTTAGAAAAGCCGGTAACTGCAACTTTTCAGGAAACTCAGATTCTCTTTCAATTAGCCAACTCAAAAGGTTTGCATTTGTTTGTTTATCAAAATCGCCGGTTTGATTCTGATTTTTTAACTGTTAAGAAAGTTATTGAATCTCGTGTTCTTGGAGATATATTAAGCTATGAAGCCCATTTTGACCGTTTTAAACCGCTTTTAAATCCGAAAAAATGGAAAGAAGTAGTATCGCCTGCAAATGGGATTTTGTATGATCTTGGCTCACATTTAATTGATCAGTCGGTTTGTTTATTCGGCATACCTTCTGAGGTTTCAGGAAAAGTTTTTACGCAAAGGGAAGGCTCTGAAATTGACGATGCTTTTGACATTTATCTTGATTACGGCAAAACTAAAGTTACTCTTAAGTCTAGTTTGATGGTGAAAAATCAAGGGCCGAAATATACCATTCATGGGACAAAGGGTAGTTTTGTTAAATACGGCATAGATGTACAGGAAGAGCATTTAGTTTCAGGAAAATGGCCAATAAGTGTTGATTTTGGCAAAGAATCTAATGCATTTGATGGATCATTAGTTTCCAATATTTCCGGATTGGAATTTACAGGAAAAATTGAAACGCTTCAAGGCAGATGGAGTCAACTTTTTGAAAACATTTCGGATGTGATACAAAAAAATCAACCCAAATTCTTCAAAGATGAAGAAATATTAATTCAAATGCAGATTATTGAAAATATTAAAAGAATGTAAAAGGCCTAATGTTGGGCCTTTTACATTTTAATCCCACAATTTTTCGGGATATTTACCTGCTTTTACAAGATTTTGGATAGCATCCACCACGATAGGTTTATCTTCAGGATAAGTCACTCCAAACCAGTCAGAGCTATTTTCAAAAACTTTACACTTACCTTTACCGGTGTCAATCAGATGACTCATCACTTTGGGAATGTAAAATTCAGCTTTGGGAGCATCAAAATTAGCTTTTGAATATTCCTCAAACATAGCTTTAATTTCAGGAAAAACTCCGGGCATAAATCCCCAAAAATTCATAGAAACTGGGGTGTTTTCTTCCAGAACAACCGGATCAACTAAATCTAAAAAGGCAATTTTACCATCATCTTGTCTGATTATTTTCGTTCTTTCGGTCACATTTTCCAAAAAACCATCCTTATCTGTAACACAAACACCTCTTGAAACAGTACCATTTTCCGAAAGTGTGTTCTTTATTTGGTATCCAATCATAGCGTGTGTCTGTTCATCAGAATTTGTTGATAAAAACTTTGCCATGGTCTCGAAACCTTCATAACCATAAAAATCATCTGCATTGATTACCGCAAATGGGACAGAGGTTTGATCCCAGGCACATAGGACTGCATGTCCTGTACCCCATGGTTTTTCCCGCTTTACCCCGGCAAGCTCTTCTGGTAAATAACTGTCTATTTCCTGTAAAGCAAAATCATAATCTATTTTCCCTTTTAACTTAGGACCAAAAATCTCTTCAAAATCATTCTTTAATTCTTTCCTGACTATAAATACAATCTTTCCGAATCCCGCTTTAATAGCATCAAAAAGCGAATAATCTATAATTGTTTCACCATTAGGTCCAAATTGATCCAATTGTTTAATACCTCCATATCTGCTGCCCATTCCGGCCGCCAAAATCAACAAAGTGGGTTTCATTTATTTCTTTTTTTAATGCAAATTTAACTGCTCGCCACGGGTTTAAATAGAAAAAAAACGAATTTTTAAAAATTAATACCCACAGTATTTATGGGCACAAAAAGTTTTTATCCATAAAAAAAGGATTTACATCTATCTAATCCTTGGGATTATTTTTCAATTCAATATTTAAGTTATTTTTACTAAAAAATTTTATTCATCTAAAAACTAAGCTTTATGAGAAAAAACTACGGTTTATTTCTGGTATTACTTTCCTTTTGGTATTCTTCTCTGGGTCAAACTACTGTCCCTGTCAATGGAGTAAGAGACAAAAGACCCGAATATTCCCTCTTTAAGAATGCTACTTTACATGTTGATTCAAAAACTACTATCACAAATGGTTGGATTTTAATTAAGGGAGATCGCATTTTAAAAGTGGGAAAAGATTTTGAATTCCCAAAGGAAGCCATGATTTATGATTTGGCCGGAAAACATGTCTATCCATCTTTCATTGATCTGGATTCAGATTATGGAATGCCCGAAATCAAACGTCAACGCCCGACAAATTTCTATGATACGCAATTTAATTCCCAAAAAGAAGGGGCTTTCTCCTGGAATCAGGCTTTAAAACCTGAAGTAAATGCGTCAGATATTTTTAAAGTAGATGATAAAGCAGCTTCAGAGTTGCGTAAAATCGGATTCGGGGTAGTAGTGAGTCACTCCAAAGATGGAATTGCAAGAGGTACGTCGGCATTGGTTTCCTTAGCATCAGGCTCGGAGAAAGAATCCCTGTTGAAAACCCAGGTTGCTGCACATTATTCATTTGAAAAAGGCTCAAGTACGCAGACTTATCCTGTTTCTTTGATGGGAAGCGTCGCTTTACTACGTCAGGCAATTTATGATTCAAAATGGTACGTGGCAGGGGGAAACAGCTCCGAAAGAAATCTTTCATTGGAAGCTATGGCAAAGAATCTGAGCTTACCTTCTATTTTTCATGGAAAGAGTCTTTTAGATGAGCTACGGGCTGAGAAAATTGGAAAAGAATTCGGTTTGAAGTTTATTCAAAAATCAGGCGGTGATGAATATCGCAGAATTGAAGAAATAAAAAAACTAAACAGTCATATTATCGGAACAGTAAATTTCCCCAAAGCACTGGATGTGGAAGATCCTCTTGATGCTGAAAGGGTAAGCCTCGAAGATTTGAAACATTGGGAAATGGCACCTGCAAATTTGGCTAAACTAGCTGAAAATCAGATCAATTTTTCAATTTCTACTTCTGATTTACCTGAAAAAAGTACTTTTCTAACTAATATCCAAAAAGCAATTACCCATGGTTTAGATAAAAATCAGGCACTTGAAGCACTCACTTCATCTCCGGCCAAAGCACTTAAAATTGACGATCTTGTGGGTAGTTTAAAAACAGGACTTTTCGCCAATTTTATCATTTCCACAGAAGAAATATTTGATCCTAAATCGAAAATAGTAGAAAACTGGATACAGGGTAAAAAATACGTTATCAATGATTTAAGTCTGGCTTCTATCAATGGAAAATATGAAATCACTTTGCCTCAGTTCAACAAAGTTAAATTGGATGTAACAGGTGATAATGATAAACCTTCGATTGAGATTGTAGTAAATGATTCCACAAAAATCAAAACTACTACTGTTAGAGACAACAATTTCCTTACAATCAATTACAAAAAATCTGAAAAAGAACCGGGAACTATCAGAATGTCGGGTTTGATTGATGGGAATGCCATAAAAGGGGAAGGAAAAGACGAAAAAGGAAGTAACTTTTCATGGAATGCTGTAAAAGTTTCAGATGCCCAAAAATCGAAGGCTGATTCTGTAAAAAAACAGGAAAAACCAGTTCTAGGTTCGAATATTTTCCCATTCACAGCCTATGGAAACACGAGCATTCCCATCAAAGAAGATTTATTGATAAAAAATGCGACCGTCTGGACCAATGAAGCAGATGGCATCATCAAAACCGATGTTTTGGTAAAAAATGGAAAAATTGATAAAGTAGGAGCTAACTTATCAGTTCCTGGCGTCAAAATAATTGATGCCACTGGCAAACACCTGACCAATGGAATAATTGATGAGCATAGCCATATTGCACTTTTCTCAATCAATGAGGTTGAATCTGTTTCATCGGAAGTTCGCCAGGAAGACGTGTTAAACTCCGAGGATATCAATATTTATCGTCAGTTGGCTGGTGGTGTTACTACTTCACAGTTATTGCATGGGTCAGCAGACTGTATCGGAGGTCAATCAGCCATTGTAAAACTAAAATGGGGTGAAACGCCCGATAATCTTATTATCAGCAATTCACCAAAATTTATCAAGTTTGCTTTGGGTGAAAATGTAAAAAGAGGCAATGCACCTCAAACTCCCAATCGTTTCCCAAGTACAAGAATGGGTGTTGAGCAAGTGTTTTTAGATGCTTTTACAAGAGCTAAAGCCTATAAAGCCGAATGGAATGCTTATAATTCAGCTAAAATAAAAACCGGACTTAAGGCTCCAAAAAAAGACCTGGAACTTGATGCATTAGTAGAAATTTTAGATGGCAACAGAAATATTACCTGTCATTCCTATGTGCAGTCTGAGATCAATATGCTCATGAAACTCGCTGATTCACTAGGGTTTAAGGTTAATACACTTACTCATATTCTGGAAGGTTATAAAGTAGCAGATAAAATGAAAGCCAGAGGAATATATGGCTCAACTTTCTCTGACTGGTGGGCTTATAAAATGGAAGTGAAAGAAGCCATACCTTTTAATGCAGCAATTATGACCAAAGCAGGTGTAATGACCGCAATCAATTCTGATGATGCCGAAATGGCACGAAGATTAAATCAAGAAGCTGCAAAAACGGTATTATATGGCGGATTGACGGAAGAGCAAGCATGGAAAACCGTTACATTAAATCCTGCTACGATGCTTCATCTGGGTGACCGCATGGGCTCTATCAAAGCAGGTAAAGATGCTGATTTGGTGATATGGAATGATAATCCGCTGTCAATATATGCTACTCCGGAAAAAACAATAATTGAAGGGGCAATTTATTTTGATGTTGAAAAAGAAAACCAAAAACTTACAGAGATTAATGACGAGAAAAACAGATTAATTCAGAAACTACTTCAGGAAAAAGCAAAAGGTACCCCAACCGCGAAACCACAATTTAGAGGACGCCTTCAGGACATCCATTGTGACAGTATCCTGGAGTATGATGGCGTTTCAATCGAAAACCTGGATGCTTTTTTAAATGAAAATAATCATCAACATTAATTTTTTTTGAAAATAATTATGAAAAAAATAATATCATTGATATCAATAACACTGCTGGGGACCCAATTGATTGCCCAAAATCCGAAAGTAGGCAAAATGGTTACCGGCAAAACAGTTTTCAAAAATGCCCGTATTTTTGTTGGAAACGGTACAGAGCTTTCCCAGGGAAGTATGGTTATTGAAAATGGAAAAATAACCGAAGTTTCCAATTCTGATTTATCAGTAAAGTTTCCGGGCTCAGCTATTATAGATTTGAAAGGGAAAAGTATCTATCCCGGTATAATTTCACCAAATAATTCCCTAGGTTTAACTGAAATAGAATCTATCAGACCTACATCTGACTTTCAGGAAATTGGCGAGTATAATCCAAATGTAAGAACCCTTATTGCTTTTAACACTGACTCAGAGGTAATTCCAACCGTAAGAGGAAATGGCGTACTTATAACACAGGCAACCCCCGAAGGAGGAGTATTGTCAGGTCGCTCATCAATAATGAATCTTGATGGCTGGAACTGGGAAGATGCCGTTTTAAAAGCCGATGATGGTGTTTGGTTAAACTGGCCTTCAAAGTTTGGCATGTCGTTTAATCAGGCTACTTTTACTCGGGAAGTTAAGAAAAACGAAAACTATCAAAGTAAAATCAAAGAGATCGAAACCTTCTTCTTACAAGCGGGTACAGTATCAAAAGATAATCAGTATGAAAATCTGAAACTTTCGGCTTTAACCGGAATCCTTTCAGGTAGTAGCAGGCTATATCTAGCGATAAGTTCCGATAAAGAAGCAATTGATGCGATAGCATTTGCTAAGACCCAAAAAATAAAATATCCGGTGATAGTAGGTGCCGTTTATTCAGATTTGGTGATTGATTTGCTAAAGCAAAACAATATTCCGGTTCTTATTCCAAGTACTCATCGCTTGCCTGAAAGAGCCGACAACGATGTGTGGTCGGCATATAAATTGCCTTCCCGTTTAATTTCTAAAGGCTTATTGGTAGGAATGTATTACAATGATTCATATTGGCGTACCCGAAATTTACCTTTTGTGGCAGGAAATGCCGCCGGACATGGCCTTACCAAGGCACAAGCTTTAAGTATGATTACTATAAACAATGCAAAAATTTTGGGAATCGATGATCTTGTAGGAACTATTGAAGCAGGAAAATTGGCAACTTTCGTGATTTCAACAGGTGACATTTTAGATATGAGAACATCTCGAATCGAGCGGGCATTTATTTCAGGAAAAGAAGTTTTGCTGGATGATAAACAGAAAAGACTTGCCGAAAAATACATCGAAAAATACGGAATAGAAAAATAATATCCGCTTTTTTGTTTGTTAAAAAGAAGGTTTGGGGTGAAAAACTCCAAACCTTTTTTCTTTAAAATGCTTTTGGTAGTTTTGTAAAAGCATTTGAAATAAAGAATATGAAAATTGGAATAATTGGATTAGGTGACATGGGTAAACTTTTTGCCAGAAAATGGGATAAAAATGGCATGGAGGTTTATGGTTGTGACCTTCCCGAAAAATTTCCATTGCTCCAGTCTGAACTTTCAGATACCAAAATCAAAATTTTGCCCGATGCTGTTTCGGTTTCACGACTTTGCGATTTTATAATGTATGCGGTCGAGGCTGAAAACATTGAATCAGTTGTAAAACATGCAGGGCCATCCACTAAATTTGGTGCAATTGTCACTGGACAAACTTCAGTAAAAACACCAGAAATTTTAGCTTTCGAAAAATATCTTCCGGCCGATGCCCAAATAGTCGGATCTCATGCACTTTATGGTCCATCAGTTAACCCCGATGGCCAAACTATGGCGGTTTTTAATCACCGGGCTTCTAAAGAATCTTTCGAAAATGCCAAAACTATTTTGGCTTTGATTGGCTCTAAAATACAAATTTTGGAGGACTACCATGCACATGATAAAATGATGGCTGATGTGCAGGTAATCACTCATGTAGGTTTTGAAAGCGTGGGTACCGCTTTCATGCACCGAAGAGTATTTCCCTGGGAAATTGAAAATCAGATTCACGGCATAGATAATATTAAACTATTGCTGACACTCAGAATTTACAGCTATAAAGCTCATGTTTACAGTGGATTGGCTTTTTATAATCCCTTTGCAATTAAAGATGTAAGGAAATTTGCTACAGTCGAAAATGAACTTTTCGGTTTCATGCTGGCAGGGAAAAAGACTAAATTTGAAAATAAAGTACTAAAAGCCAGAGACATTATTTTTTCAAAAAGAAATAACCAAACTATGCTTAGTGATGAAATAATGAAAGAATATACCCTAAATCCCGGAGAAAATCACAAGCCCAATTCCCATTTGAGTCTTTTGAGTATGGTTTGTACCTGGGCTGATTTAGGGATCGATCCTTTTGAAAACCTTGTTTGCCAGACTCCTCCATTTAAATTGAGGGTAGGCCTGGCAGAATATCTCTTTAAAAATGAAGCTCTGCTTGAAGAAACCATCCAAACCGCCATTGAAGACCGTTCGATTCTGGTTGATGACCTGGCATTCCATACTGCTGTACATGAATGGACGAATATTTTGGAACTTGGGGATAGAAAAGCATACGAAAAGCATTTTGAAGCTACTAAACGGTTTCTTTCTGATAGGTTAACAGAGGGTAGAGAAAAGAGCAATTTATTATTTAGCAAACTTGCCTGAGATGAATAAAGTAAATTTTGATAAATTCGATAATTCCTGGTATAACCCTGGCAGCATATCAAGAAGGATACTATGGTATTTTTTTAGTCAAATATTCATCAACACTACTTTTCTATGGCCAATGGCTATCAAAAGATTCATATTGAAAATGTTTGGAATGAAATTTGGACGAAAATTTGTAATTAAACCATCGGTTAATATAAAATTTCCGTGGTTTTTGGAGATTTCGGATAATGTTTGGATAGGGGAAAAAGTTTGGATTGATAATTTTGTAACTGTTAAGATTGGAAATAATTGCTGCATATCTCAGGGTGCGTTTTTATTGACGGGAAATCACGATTATAAAAAAGAAAGTTTTGATTTGGTTCCCGGAAAAATAACAATTGAAGATGGTGTTTGGATAGGAGCAAGGGCAGTGGTCTGCCCGGGGGTAACGTTAAAAAGTCATTCAGTTTTGACTGTTGGAAGCATCACCTCCAAAGATTTAGAGGAATATGGAATTTATATGGGAAACCCGGCAGTGAAGATTAGAAACCGAATTATTGAAAATTGAAAATTTTCCATAAAATAAGATTTTAGTACAATTAATCAAAATAATATTGGAGATAGCTTGTTTTTATGTATATCTTTGGTAAACCGTTAGTAATACACAAATAAAGAACCTCTAACTTCATAGAATGAACCTTATTTTTGAAAACATCATCTCCGAAAAAAGCATCCAGTTGGTTTTATCTATGCTGGTTTCTTTTCTTATTACCTGGAGATCAATTCCTGTCATAATTAATATTTGCAATATTAAAGGCTTGATGGTTGATCCTATTAAAAGGAGTTCGCACGAGCACCCTACACCAACTTTTGGCGGAGTTGCAATTTTTGCAAGTACACTCATCGGATACATGTTGTGGAATTTTTTCGACGAAGGATATCTTTTACACAAAGTTATGGCAGGACTTGTGATTCTTTTTTTCCTCGGAATAAAAGATGATCTTTTTGCTCTGGATGCTTTGAAAAAATTAGGCTCACAGGTGCTGGTGGCAATACTCGTAGTAGTTGGAAGTGATTTGAGGATTACATCTTTTTTTGGAATTTTTGGGATTTATGAGTTACCCTATATTATTAGTGCCTTATTTACGATATTTCTGTTTGTTGCTCTAATCAATTCATTTAATTTGATTGATGGTATTGACGGTTTGTCTGGAGGCATTGGAATGATTGCCTCAGCTGGTTTCAGTTTGTGGTTTGCATTAAACAATCAATGGTCACTTGCTGCTTTAGGTTTTTCGCTTTCGGCTTCATTATTTGGTTTTTTAAGATACAATTTCTCTATTAATAATAAAATATTCATGGGGGATACAGGCTCACTGATTGTCGGTTTTATTATCTCGGTTTTAGCTATTCAGTTTGTTCAGTTTAATGTATTCAATACACACACCGAAACTGTTTATCAAAACGCCCCCGTTATTGCAATAATCCTTTTATGCGTTCCTATTTTTGATACGCTAAGAGTTTTTGGTTTGAGGATATTGAAAGGGAAATCACCATTTAAAGCAGATAGATTACACCTTCATCATCTGATGGTTGACAACGGTTTATCTCATATAGCTACTTCATTTATCCTTTATTTTGCTACAATATCCTTAACAACCATTACTTACGTTTTAAGAACTTTCTTTACCAACACTCAATTAAGTCTTTATACCATAGGTCTTTTCGGTTTATACCTGATTCTTTCCCGATCACTTGAAATAAGAAGAGTAAAGTACCACAAACAAAAAATGACTTCCAAAGAACTCAAGAAAAACGGAGTAAAATCTAAAATTAAATTTGAAGGAAGTATCAATCCGAATTAAGTATTATTTTCTTTCAATAATAAAAAAAGCCGGAAAAACCGGCTTTTTTTTTATTCCCACTCTATTGTAGCAGGTGGTTTCGAACTAATATCATATACTACGCGGTTGACACCTTTTACTTTATTAATAATTTTATTGGATATCTCCCCTAAGAAATCATAAGGTAAATGAGCCCAGTCTGCAGTCATTCCATCTACACTGGTAACCGCCCTTAAGGCAACAACACTTTCATAGGTTCGCTCATCGCCCATGACACCAACACTTTGAACAGGCAAAAGCATGGCACCAGCTTGCCAGGTGTATTCATAGAGGCCGGTTTCTTTCAATCCATTGATAAAAATGGCATCAACTTCCTGCAAAATCTGAACTTTCTCAGGTGTAACTTCACCTAAGATTCTAATTCCAAGACCAGGCCCGGGGAATGGATGTCTGCCCAGAATATGCTGAGGCATTCCCATACTTGCTCCAACTTCTCTTACACCATCTTTAAATAACAATTTTAAAGGCTCAACAATTTTCAATTTCATAAAATCAGGAAGGCCTCCCACATTGTGATGCGATTTTATGGTTACTGATGGCCCCTTTACCGATACAGATTCGATAATATCGGGATATATAGTGCCTTGGGCCAACCATTTTACATCCTGAATTTTATGGGCTTCATCATCAAAAACCTCAATAAAAGTCTTTCCAATAGCCTTTCTTTTATCTTCCGGGTCAGTTTTACCTTTTAATGCATCATAAAATCTGCTTTTGGCATCAACTCCCACGACATTTAATCCAAGCCCTTTATAAGACTCTAAAACCTGGTCAAATTCATCTTTCCTCAGTAAACCATTATCAACAAAAATGCAATAAAGATTTTTGCCAATAGCTTTATGAATTAACAAAGCTGCAACAGAGGAATCTACACCACCAGAAAGGCCTAAAACGACTTTATCTTCCTTTAACTGCTCTTTAAGTTCAGCAACAGTAGCATCTACAAACGACTGAGCAGTATAACTTTGATCACAACCACAAATATTAACCACAAAGTTTTTGAGAAGGATTTTTCCATCTTCAGAATGGGTTACTTCCGGATGAAATTGAATACCGAAAGTAAGCTCATCATTGAAAACAAAACCTGCGTTTTTTACCGAATTAGTAGATGCTAAAAGTCTGCTGTTTGTAGGAAGGGCAGTAATTGTATCGCCATGTGACATCCAAACCTGGGTGTTATCTTTTATTCCGTCAAAAAGATGATTGGAATTATCAAAATCATGCAAAAAAGCCCTTCCGTATTCTCTTGTTTCAGAGGCTTCAACGTTCCCCCCATTTTTTATAGCTAATAGTTGAGCTCCGTAGCATACTCCTAAAACCGGAATTTTTCCTCTGAAACTCATATCGATATCTGGTGAGCCTTCTTCTCTAACGCTACAGGGACTACCTGAAAGAATTATTCCCTTAATATTTTTCGTAATTTCAGGAATCTTGTGAAACGGATGTATTTCACAATATACATGCAATTCCCTTACTCTTCTGGCTATAAGTTGGGTATATTGAGAACCAAAATCAATAATCAAAATCTCTTGCTGAGTCATTCTTAAGTAATTTTTTTAAATATTTTTCAAATAATCGAATCAAAAAGGCCTAAAACCAATATAACCAAAAATAATCGTAAAATAGCTTTAAATTTGCGGAACCAAACTCCTGAGCATGAAAGTAGCCTACTATCTGGCAAAAAAAATACGGTTTACCAAAAACCAGGCATTTTCTTCTGTAATAATCAAAGTAGGTATTGCTTCCGTTGCAATTGCTGTTTCGGTTCTGATATTATCATTTTTCGTGCTTTATGGATTTAAAAACACCATAAAATCAAAACTGTTTGGCCAAACTTCACATATTCAGATTAGCAAAATTACACTTAATCGGTCGTTTGAGGAAACAAGTATGCCAAATAATTTGGAACGTGAACAAAAAACAAGGAATCTTCCAAATATTAAATCGATAAACAAAATTGCTTTAAAATCAGTAATTCTAAAATCTGAAGATGCTATCGCGGGAGTGGTATTTAAAGGAATCGACAAAAACTATGACTGGTCAGAATTTAAAGAAAATCTTATTGCAGGAAGATTGCCCGATTTTGGTAAGGACTCGGTTTCAAAAGAAATAATTGTAAGTCAAAAAATTCTGAATGATTTGGATTTAAAACTCAACGATGACCTTTTGGTATATTTTATTCAGAATCCACCTCGTGCCCGTAAGTTAAAAATTGTTGGGATTTACAATACCAATGTCGAAGAATTGGACCAGCTTTATTTCTATGGAGATATTAATCAGGTAAGAAAAATTAATAACTGGGATGAAGGGCAGTTTGGTCATTATGAAATTTATTTGAAGGATATTTCACTTATTGAGGAAACAAAAGAAAGTCTTCTTGAAATTTTTCCTCAGGAATATGAAGTTTTAAAAGTAACAGAGATTCTTCCTCAATTTTTTGATTGGTTCAAACTTCTCGACAGAAATATTATTCTAGTTATTTTTCTGATTTTAATCGTAGCGGGTTTTAATATGATATCTGTATTACTGATAATGATAATGGAAAGAACACCAATGGTAGGCTTGTTAAAATCTATTGGAAGTACAGATGGTACAATAAGGTCGATATTTTTATCTAATGGGGGAAGAATCACCTTTAAAGGTTTGATTTTCGGGAATCTTATTGCCATTTCATTGGCATTTATTCAATCAAAATTTCATATCATAAAACTGGATGCCAGCAATTACTATATGGAGTATGTCCCCATTGAATGGAACTGGTGGGTAGTTTTATTGGTCAATATCAGTATTTTTCTGGTGATTCTCCTTATAACCTTTATTCCTGCAATGATTATAAAAAAAATAAGCCCCGTTCAGGCCTTGAAATACAAAGATTGAAATTCATATTTAAAATTAATAGTCATTGATTTTTCAAAACTTCAGATTTTCAGAACAAGGTATACATGTAAAAAAAAGAGGTCTGCCTAATTAAGCAAACCTCTTTCCCTTTTCATCGCTTATTAATACCTGTCGACTGTAACAGCCGATAAACCACTTTCTATTTCGATATAGATTTTATTTTTTGCTGATGCGAAATTATCAGTTTTCCAATGACCGGGTTTGTCTTTGCTAAAACCATTAAAATCTTTTGCATTCAGAGCTCCATCCATATTGATTTGACAACCGGAATTTTTAGGCACTAAAATTTTAATTTTTGCAACACCACTCTCAACCCTAATTTTAGACTCTGCTAGCTTTTCACCCATTTTAAGATTTATATCTGCAGCACCGGTTTCCATTTTTATGTCTCTGACTTTGTAGTCTCTTAGATCAAATTTTAACTGACCTGCACCAATTCCCAAATCCAAATCCCAAACCGGAGTTTTATTAAGTTTAAGATAAACATCATTGTCAAACCCTTTTCCAACTTTAATGTTGTTGGAGTTGTTTTTCGAATTCATCTTAAATTTAATCTCGTGTATATTCCCCTTTTTCTCATCTTCAAGTTTAAATTTCGAACCATATAATCTTGAATTTGCTTCAAAAATATTACCTGATTGTGGTTCTTCTAAATGAAACTCAGCGGCACCACCTCCTACTTCTAACTGACCATATTCTACACCAGGCTGCATAAGCACTGAAAACTGCTGATTACTTCTTCCTTTTATGGCAGTAGTGTCATTTTCATCAGAATCGTAATCTTCATAGTCATTTGATGAATCGTCATCCCATTCAAAATTCAATTCTTCATCCAAATTTTCTTTGACATTATCAATTGTTCTGGTAGAAGCATTGTAAATTGCAAGAGGAATTGCAAATGCTATTAATAGAGCAGTCGTGGGGTTAAATATGGTTTTTTTATGATTAAATAAAACCGCTACACCCGCCAAAATGATAAATAAAGGCCAGAATTTCGCAATGTCACGTAATGATATATCAAATTGAAACCAATCGTTGATATAACCCAAAAAGAACACTCCAAATGCCACTAAAATGGCACCTCCGAATATATTACCACGGTTGTTCATTATGATTTATATTAATAACCTGTACCGGTGTTTGGAGTGTTATTGATGTTATTATCTTCGTCTTTATCTTTAACGATAATCCATACACCTAATCCAATCAGGATTAAAGGCCAAAGGTTTTTTACGTAAGAAAAAAGATTGATGTCGAAGAAAGTTTTGAAAGAAAAGATTGCACCCAGAATTATTAAAATCAGGCCACCAACCATATTTCCGTTTCTATTTTGATTGCTCATTATTTTTGTTGTTTTAATGTTATAATTATTATCCGAATTTCCACTTTCAAACCCTCCGGCATACACCGAAGAGTAGGCTTTGGGCAAAACAGCCCATAAAATAATGTACGCTATGCCTATTGGCAATGGGGTGAAAAATAATATTACGAAGACCACCCGCACCAACGTAACATCTGTTTTGAGTTCATCTGCCAATCCCAGGCAGACTCCCCCTAAGACACTGTCTTGATTTTTGATTCTGTTCATTTTTTATAGCTTTTCATTTTTTTGATGATACAAAGCTATATCTAAATCAGGTACTGTGTAATACAAACTACATAAGTGGTATTTTGATTTGATAAACTGAAAATATACGTTTTAAACTATTCAGTTATATTTTTCCTCAATATAATCCAAAGCGTCCATTAGGTCATCATATTGATTTATTCCGGTTTGTATTTCTTTACTTCCCAGAAATCCAAAACCGGAAATTCCTTTAATTTCTTTTTTTACATTTTCATATTCATAACCAACTAAAACAGGAATATTGTATGCTCCAATATTCTGATTATTTTCAAAAGAATTATTTAACAAAAGGAAATTAAGTTTAGTAAAATCTTGGTATTGTAGTTCAATATCTTCAATTTCCAGGATTTTTACCTCAGAATTCATTTCTTCAGATAACTCAAAAAATTGATTTTTGTCCAAAATCACACCATCTAGTTGATGTTGGTTGCATATTTCAATTAAATCATCAATATTACCCTGAGAAAACGAACCCAACACTTTTATTCCGCTTAACCATGTCTTTATTTCCTTAAATCTTTCAGATTCAATATGATTTTCTGATTGAGGATTAAATTCAAAGCTTATAAAATCCACCAACATTCCGGCACAATAGCGTGCTTCAGAAAGGCTGGTTATGTTTTTAACCAATAGGATTGGCTTAGTCATTATTTTCAATTTTTTGCAAAAATAGCCAAGAACCAATTTAATGACCAAAATGTTAGTAATTTTGTAGAAAATAAACGGAGGGCTTTGAACCCTCGACAGTAAAATGAGCAAAAAAGGACGTGTTTTAGTCGCCATGAGTGGCGGCATTGATAGTTCGTTAGCAGCAGTGCTATTACACGAACAAGGTTATGAAGTTATTGGCATGACCATGAAAACCTGGGATTACGCCTCCAGTGGTGGCACAAAAAAAGAAACCGGCTGCTGTAGCCTTGATTCTATTAACGATGCCCGGCATATTGCAGTAGAGCTTGGTTTTCCTCACTATATTCTTGATATCAGGTCAGAGTTTGGAGATTATGTAATTGATCATTTTTCAGGTGAATACCTTGAAGGAAGAACCCCTAATCCTTGTGTGCTGTGCAATACACACATAAAATGGGATGCTTTGCTCAGGAGAGCCGATAATCTCGGATGCGACTATATCGCAACCGGACATTATGCAAAAATCAGGGAAGAAAATGGACGCTATGTAATTTCAAAAGGACTTGATGCTACTAAAGATCAGAGTTATGTGCTTTGGGGAGTGTCGCAGGAAAGTTTAAGCCGGACACTGTTACCACTTGGAGGATATACCAAAGACCAAATCAGGGATATGGCAAGAGAAAAAGGCTTCTACGATTTAGTAAATAAATCAGAGTCCTATGAGATATGTTTTGTGCCTGATAATGATTACCGGGGATTCTTGAAAAGAAGAATTGAAGGACTGGAAGAACGTGTAAAAGGAGGAAATTTTGTACTGGAAAACGGACAAATCGTTGGTAAACATGAAGGCTATCCATTCTATACCATTGGCCAAAGAAAAGGGCTTAAAGTGGCGATGGGATATCCTGTATTTGTAACAGAGATACGAAAAGAAACCAATGAAGTGGTGTTGGGCACTGAAGAATTTCTAAAAAGAAATGCGATGCACGTCGGAAAGCTAAACCTTCAAAAATATGCAATTATACCCGAAAATGGCTTGGAAACAATCACAAAAATCAGGTATAAGGATCAGGGACAAGAGGCCTTTTTAAAACAAATAGGTGATGATAAGCTGGAGATTCAATTCAAAAATCCTGTAAATGCTATAGCTCCCGGTCAGGCAGCTGTTTTTTACGAAAATGATGATGTAATAGGAGGGGGCTGGATTCTGAAAAGTTTTAATATATAAAGATTCTAAAATGGATATTCTTCGTCAGGATTTGGAAGTTCCGGATCCTGATTACCTTGATTTAATTTACTTTTAAAAGTTGCAAATCCAATATCAGATCCTTTACTCTCAAAATCACCAATGCCCGAATTCTGGCTAAAAGATGCGGCATTTCCTCCATAACTCGCTGATGAGGAATAATCCCCAATATTTGCGAACTTAGTATATTTTCCAATAAACTGCAATTTGATGTTGTCAGTAGTACCTGCTCTGTTTTTTGCAATAATCACCTCTCCAATTCCTTCGGTTGAATTACCCAACTCATCCTCAGTGATTTTATAATATTCAGGCCTGTACAAAAACATTACCATGTCGGCATCTTGCTCTATTGAGCCAGACTCCCTCAAATCAGAAAGTTGAGGCCTTTTATCACCACCGCGGGTTTCAACAGCACGACTCAACTGGGAGAGAGCCAAAACCGGAACTTCAAGTTCTTTTGCAAGGTTTTTCAAAGACCGCGATATGGCAGCAATTTCCTGCTCGCGACTACTTGAAACGCCAGAGCCATCATCACCCGTCATCAGCTGCAAATAATCAATGATTACCATTTGAATATTATGCTGGGCTTTTAATCTGCGACATTTTGCCCTCAGTTCCAGTATCGACAAAGCCGGGGTGTCATCAATAAATACAGAGCTTTTTGAAAGTTTGTTAATTCTATGATGCAGTTGTTCCCACTCATGAGGCTGAAGAGTTCCTTTTCTCAGTTTCTCACTATCAATTTCAGCTTCTGCCGATATCATCCTTAGCATCAATTGTGTGGCCGACATTTCCAAAGAAAAAATAGCTACAGGATAATTATGATCTACTGCCGCATTTCGCATTGAAGAAACCACGAATGCAGTTTTACCCATACCTGGTCGTGCGGCAATGATCGTAAGTTCAGTTTTTTGCCATCCACCTGTTAGAGCATCAAGTTCAGTAAATCCACTGGGAATTCCCGTAAGACCTCCTGCATTGTTTTGTTTCTTTTGCTCGAGTTCGTTTATCGAAAGACGCATGATTGTATTTGCGTCCAGGTAATTCTTTTTTATATTTTTTTCAGAAATCGAAAAGAAGGATTGTTCAGTTTTATTAAGCAGATCAAAAATATCATTTGTGTCAGAAAAGCCTTCCGCCATAATCTCATTTGCTACACTTATCATCTCACGTTTTACCGCAGCCTGGCTAATTGCCAAAGCATGGTATTCGATGTTGGCTGAAGAGTTAACTTTACTGCTAAGAGTAGCAATATATTTGGCTCCACCTACCTTCTGAATTTGATTGGTCTTTCTGAGTTGTCTAACCACGCTTAAGGTATCAATTGGTTCTGCATTATTGTAAAGTTCGAGCATCGCCTGATAGATAACCTGGTGGGCTTCGTTATAAAATCCGGATGGGCTAATTAGTTCATTTACAGTCGAAAATGAATCTTTATCAATGAGGATTGCCCCCAACACAGCCTCTTCCATCTCAGGAACCTGAGGTGCAGACTTCCCCTGTTGGAAGGCCAATCTGTCATTGACATTCTTAATATTTATAGATTCACTAAAAGCCAAAATTTTTTGGGTTATCGGTTTTTCAAATGCAATAATAATTTAAAATTTTAACACAAAAATTCCACAAAATATTTGCTTTTTTAAAATCAGTTATTAATCAATTTGTTAGAAATATTTTTGTGGAAAAATTGAGGATTTTGTTTATAAATTTTGAAATTTGAGGAAATTTTAAAAAAACGAAAAAGTTTGACAGATAAAACAATCAAATTAGAATTTCTGCCCTTGTCAGAATTTCTTGGATTCCAAAACGGCACCATTAAAGAACTTGCAAAAGCGTTTCCCCAGAGCAAAATTATCTCAAGAGGTGATGAATTGCATCTCAAAGGATCAGAAAAAGAAATTGAGAAACTCAATGAAATCATTGAGAAGCTTCTTGAGTACTTTGACAAATATGGGTCCCTTCCAATCGAAAAAGTAAAAGCAATAATTGAAAACGAAAACCATGCTATCGATCATATTCTCAACCAGGAAGATGTAATCGTTCATGGCAATAAAGGGCTGATAGTCAAGGCCAAGACACCCAATCAGAAGAAACTTGTTGATGCAGTTGAAAATCATGATATTGTATTTGCAATAGGACCAGCTGGTACTGGAAAAACTTACACGGCTGTGGCTTTGGCGGTGAGGGCATTAAAGGAAAAATCGGTCAGAAAAATCATCATTACCCGACCAGCAGTTGAAGCAGGAGAAAATCTTGGTTTCCTTCCCGGAGATTTAAAGGAAAAAATTGATCCGTATTTAAGGCCCATTTACGACGCACTCGAAGACATGATTTCAAATGATAAGCTCAAAGGATATCTTGAAAAAAATACGATAGAAATTGCACCTTTAGCATATATGAGAGGCAGGACCCTCGACAATGCTTTTATACTGTTAGACGAAGCACAAAACACTACTCCAATGCAGCTCAAAATGTTCCTGACACGAATGGGCCCATCGTCTAAAATAATTATTACAGGTGATAAGTCTCAGGTTGATTTGCCAAAAAATCAGAAGTCAGGACTTGAAGATGCAGAGAAAAAATTAAATAAAATTAAAGGAATCCAGTTTATACAATTAGACGGTTCTGATGTGGTAAGGCACCCCTTGGTTGTAAAAATTCTGGAAGCTTATGAAAAAGCTGATTTTTAACCTGATTGTATTTATTTTAATCAGTTCTCATGATACAATTTCTCAAAATGTCGTGAGAAAATGTGCCGTGCCCGAAAACCGCCCAACAAAAGTTCTTTTACAGCATAAAAAGTTACAGGAGAAAATTGATGAATATTTTCTCAAAACTGATTTTCTGGAGAAAAAGGAGGAAAAAGTAATAAAAATCCCAATTGTGTTTCATATAATTCACAATAATAAGACAGGAAACATTGGTGGAGCCGAAAACGGAAATATATCAGACGAACAAATATTTTCTCAAATCAGAGTATTAAATGAAGATTACAGAAAATTAGAAAATACGCCTGCCTTTAATTCAAATCCGGTAGGAGCGGATATGAAAATCGAGTTTTTCCTGGCCAAAATCGATCCAGACGGTAAACCAACTACGGGTATCAACCGAATTTACCATAGTAAAAAAGAATTCGATGTATTTGAGGATAATTTCCAGCTTTCTGATATTTCTTACTGGGACTCCTCCAAATACCTGAATATTTGGGTTACTACTTTGGCCGATAATTATCTTGGATATGCCGAATTTCCGGGAGGAAACTTTGACGGTTTAGAACTTGAAGATATTGATGAAAGAATTGATGGGGTTATAATTGATCATCATGCATTGGGGCGACAAACCGGCACGGCCATCGAAGGAGTTTATACCTATGGTCGTACACTCACCCATGAAATTGGACATTGGCTGGGTTTAATACATACCTGGGGTGATGAATTTTGCGGTACAGACTATTGTGAAGATACTCCGCCAGCAGAGCGAGGGAACCTGGGCGTTAAATGCAATGCAATTTTCTCAAATTGTAATAATGTCAAGACCCAAAACATGATAGAAAACTATATGGACTATACGGCCGATAGTTGCATGAATATTTTTACATCAGATCAAAAAAACAGGGTAAGGGCAATTTTAGATATAAGTAAAAGAAGGAAGAAATTAATCGCAAATGCTGAATTTGACCTGCCGAAAGTTGAAAACCTTCAGGTAAAAGTGTTGGAAAATCCTACAATTAATGAAAGTATCGGGGTTCAAATTTTGGTCAAAGACCTTGAAACTATCGAATATGCGATAATTGATCAAAAAGGTATTATTCTGACCAAAATTACCCTAAAAGATACCCCCAGCAGGGTTATTTTGATCCCCAAAAATATATTGGCTCCTGGTATTAATCATCTCAGAGTAAAATCTTCGACTGAGGAAGTAACTAAAAAACTTATTTTGCGATAAGTTATTTTTCTATAGAAATGAACTAATTTTGTATATGATCAAACCAAAATTCGACGATATATTCATGGATTTGGCAGTTTCACTGGCTAAACGCTCTCATTGTGTGAAAGCTCAGGTTGGAGCGGTTTTGACCAATGAAACCAGGATTATATCCATTGGCTACAACGGTCCACCTGCAGGGACTCACAATTGTGATGAAGATTTTGGACAAACCGGTTGCCCAAGGGACTCGAAAGGGAGTTGTTCGCTCGCATTGCATGCCGAACAAAACGCAATTCTGTATGCTGCTAAAAACGGGGCAAAAGTTGAGGATTCTACACTGTACGTTACATTATCGCCTTGTATTGCTTGTGCACGGGTAATTTACTCAATGAAGATAAGAAAAGTAGTTTATTTAGATTCTTATGCAAAATATAAAGGAATTCCATCAGACGAAGGAGTCGATTTTTTAAGACAGTTTGGAGTTGAAGTAATCCAATATTCTAAAGAATGAATTATCTGGCTCATCTTTTTCTTTCAGGTAAAAATGATGGCATTATTGTAGGAAACATTCTTGAAGATTTTATTTCCGGCCATATTGAACACCCTAAAAATGCATACATTCCTGAGGATATCAAATTGGGGCTGAAAATGCACCGCATGATTGATACTTTTACTGATTCTCACGCAGTTTTAAAAGAGTCTAAGGCTTTATTTTATCCAATAAACGGAAAGTATGCCTCAATTGTTATGGATGTATTATACGATCATTTTCTTCAAAAAAACTGGGAAAATTACTCTTCTGAAGAATTTGATAGTTTTAGGAAAAGGATATATGAATCCATTAGGTATCAGGAGGATATTCAACCGGAAAATATGAAAAAACTGGTGAATTCAATGATAGAACACGACTGGCTTAAGAATTATATTGAGATTTGGGGACTAGAAAAAGCTTTTAATAATTTAAACAAAAGAATTAACAAGCCTGAAGTAGATTTAATAAAAAGCCTGAGTATTTTTGAGAAAAATTATGATTTTCTTGATTTGAACTTTAAAGAATTCTTCCCCGAACTTTTAAATGCGTCAAGAACTTTTTTGAAAGAAAACCATTTAAATGGCTAATAATTACCAACAGATAATAAGTAAATTAAGCTCAAAAAGTCTTAAACCTGTGTATTTGCTACACGGAACAGAACCTTATTATATTGATCAATTCGCTCAAAAAATTCTGGATATTGCCATCCCTGATTTCGAAAAAGGTTTTAATGAATACGTCCTTTATGGTAAAGATATTTCTACTGGTGATATCATAAATTACGCCAGAAAATTCCCGATGATGGCTGAAAAGCAGTTGGTATTGGTTAAAGAAGCTCATCAGATTTCTGACCTGGCCAACAAAGAAAATCAGACTTTAATTGAGAATTATGTAAAAAATCCGCTGAGCACCACCATTCTTGTTTTGGCATTTGGAAAAGCCCAGGATGAGCGGAAGTCATGGGTTAAAAGTTTTGCCAATCAGGGCGAAATTCATAATTTCAAAAAAATGTATGATTATGAAATTCCCGATTTTATTATAAACTTTTGTGCAGCCAATGAATTAAAAATTAGTCCCAAGGCTGTTCAGTTATTATCAGAGCACATTGGAAATAACCTCCAGTCTATTCACAACGAAATCAATAAAATCAAACTGAATCTAAAAGAAGGCGAGGCCATTGATGCTACTGCAGTTGAAAAATACGTTGGAATTTCGAAAGAATACAACGTTTTTGAACTTCAAAAAGCACTTATTGAGAAAAATTCCAAAAAGTGCTATCAAATTGTCAAATTCTTTGGAGACAACACAAAAGACAATCCGATTACACCCAATTTGATAATTTTATTTAACTTTTTTTCAAAAGTATTGCTTTTGCATGCATTAAAAAACCGGCCTGATAATGAGTTGGCAACTATCATGGGAGTAAATGCATATTTTTTGAAAGATTATAAAAAAGCTGCACAAAGCTACTCAATTGGTCAATTGATGAAAGTTATTCATCATATCAGGATTGCAGATCAAAAATCAAAGGGGGTAGAAGCGGGTATGACTTCCGAAGGCGATTTGTATATTGATTTGATTTTCAATATTCTGAATTAAGTATTTTCTCTAACATTCTTAAAATCGACTTTTCTTCCGAATATTCACTGATATTCGATATATCTATCCATTTTAAGTCTATTGTTTCATGATTTTGAATGAGTGGGAAATTACTATCGGCGAAAAACAGAAACCTGACATCAAAATGTTCATGCTCAGGTATACCTTTTCTTTCCGGAATTATATGAATATCCAAATCAAAAATTTCTCCATCTGAAATGCAATCCTTCAGGCCGGTTTCCTCCCAAACTTCCTTCTTTGCCACAGAAAAAACATCCTTGTCACCGTCACAATGACCACCGGGTTGAAGCCATTTGTCTAGTTTTTTATGGTGTATCAAAAGTACTTTTCTGCGATTTTTATCAAAAATAAAGGCAGATGCAGTTATATGTCCGGCCAAGGATTCTCTTGAATAGCAATTGGAATTATGGGTTATTAATTCGATAAACCTCTCCTTAAAAGCTATTTCCTCTTCAAATTCTGATGAATATTTTTTTATTTTTTCTAATAGCATCAATGTAACTAATAATCACCAAACTGCAATGCCATTTGGCTTTGAACCAGTAATAATTTTTTTTAATTGTTTCCTTGTGTTTACATCAAAAATAAGAGCCGAGTTTGACTTTTGATTAATAATTACAGCCTTGGAATCATTATCAAAAAAGGCCAGTTGATGCGGGTCATTTTCAGTTTCAATTTCATTGATTTTCTCCCATTTTCCGGATTCTTTTTTGTAAATAAAAACTTTATTTAAACTAGGGCCTGCACATATCCAGATCTCCTGATTAACGGGATTATAAACCATCATGCCGGGTTTAAAAGGAAAATCTATATAATCAGTAACTGTCAAAGTAGAAATATTTACAACATTTAGGGAGTTTCTAACTGCGTTTTCAACGAATACCACATCTTCAGCCCAGCCGGGCCAAACATTGGTAGGATAGGGGTCTATTTTTATTTCTTTAATGATTTCCTTTTTCTCGGTATCGATAACCGTTAAAAACGAAGTTTCACCACAGGCGATTACGGCATTTGCACCATTATTTACGATTAACAGTTCGCTTGGATCTGGCCCAACGGGTATCTCTTTTATTAAACTTCCGGTCAAATCGGCATAAATATTTACTTTACCAGAATGACTCATCAATCCTGTCCAAATTTCATCAGACTTTTTGGAAAAAACTGTATTGTAATTGGCAAACGGTACGCCAAAAAACAATTTGCGTTTTCCCGTTTTCGAATCAAAAACACCAACATTACCCAAAGCTGTTACAAAATGAAGATTATCATGGGCTAAGGCAAAGTCGAATTCCGGAAAAGCAATTGAAAACTCAGACTTATCATGGTTAAAGGAAATATGATGAGCAAATGTGTTTTCTTTTGATTCCAGAAAAAATTGATTCTTTTTTTCCAGCGTTTCAGAATTAATGAGCGTAATACTATTGTCGCCACCGTTTACAATAAAAATATCACCTTTTTGAGCATCAAGATTTTTGGTGATATCTGATTTTTCGCAGGAAATAAAGAGAATAAAAATAAGTAGAGTAAAAAATCGCATAAAAAAAACGTTGCCTTTAAAAGACAACGTTTGTTATGATTAATAATTTTGAAATCATTTAGAAATTAACCCAAAAACCAATTTAACAATCGAAGAAAACACAAAACTGAAAAACTTTTGAATAATGCTTTTGGTTTTCTCGGCTTCTTTATTTTTTTCAACCGAAGGCGTTTCAGGTATAACAGAAATGGAATTTGAATAACTTGATTTTGATGCTATAGTCCGATTTTTAGATGTATTTTGAATCGTCATAGTAGCTTTGGGATTGTCAGAAATACCAAAACTTGACAATGAAAAAGTTGCAACCATCATCAACAAATAGAGCACTGTTTTTTTCATAATTCCAATTTTTTGACCAAAATTAAGGATATCTAATTGATTTCCAAACAAAATCAATTAATTTTTCCTACCATCTCCTCAGGTTTTACCCATTGGTCGAACTCTTGAGCAGTCAAATATCCTAACTTAATAGCCGTTTCTTTCAAAGTACTGTTGTTTTTATGGGCAGTTTGAGCTATTTCGGCAGCTTTATAATATCCAATTTTAGTATTTAAAGCCGTAACAAGCATCAATGAATTATTCACATGTTTTGTTATGTTTTCATGCAATGGCTTGATTCCAACCGCACATTTATCATTAAATGACACACATACATCACCAATCAATCTAGCCGAATGCAAGAAATTATGAATCATCACAGGCTTGAATACATTAAGCTCAAAATGACCAGTTGCACCACCAATGTTTATAGCTACGTCATTACCCATAACCTGTGCTGCCACCATAGTCATGGCTTCGCTTTGGGTTGGGTTCACTTTTCCCGGCATAATTGACGAACCTGGTTCGTTGTCAGGAATAAATATTTCCCCGATACCTGATCTCGGACCCGACGAAAGCATCCTAACGTCGTTTCCAATTTTCATCAGACTTACTGCCACCGTTTTAAGTGCTCCATGTGCTTCTACAATGGCATCATGTGCTGCCAAAGCCTCAAATTTATTTTCAGCTGTTACAAAAGGCAAACCGGTTAATGCAGCAATATGTTTGGCAACATTGACGTCATAACCATCTGGAGTGTTAATACCTGTACCAACAGCCGTACCTCCCAATGCTAGCTCAGATAAATGGGCTAAAGTATTTTTTATGGCTTTTATTCCATGATTTAGCTGAGATACATATCCTGAAAATTCCTGACCCAGGGTAAGGGGCGTAGCATCCATGAAGTGGGTACGACCGATTTTAACCACTGACATGAAATCTTTTGATTTTTGGGCCAGCGTGTCTCTCAGTTTTTCAATGCCCGGAATGGTTTTTTCAATCAAAATCTTATAGGCAGCAATGTGCATGGCCGTAGGGAAGGTATCATTTGATGACTGCGACTTATTTACGTCATCGTTGGGATGTAAATATTTTTTTTCATCCAGTAGCTCACCCCCTTTGATTACATGGCCGCGATAAGCGATAACTTCGTTACAGTTCATATTGGATTGTGTACCTGATCCGGTCTGCCAAACTACAAGCGGAAACTGATCATCAAGTTTTCCTTCCAGAATTTCATCGCAAACGATACCAATAAGTTTTGCCTTTTCTTCATCAATCACACCTGCGTCAAGGTTCGCTAAAGCTGCTGCTTTTTTTAAATATGCGAAAGCTCTGATGATTTCCTTTGGCATTTTATTGATATCCTGTGCAATTTGAAAATTCTCAATAGAGCGTTGTGTTTGTGCTCCCCAATATACATCTACAGGCACTTTTACCTGCCCCATGGTATCTTTTTCGATTCTGTATTCCATTATTTTTTGTTTGAATAATTAAGTACAAATTTAGTATCTGCAAAACGATATACAAATAATTAAAATCATATAATTGACAAATTTTTGCTTTAAATATTTACTCATTTTAATATATAAAAAAACAAAGAAACCGCCATTTTGACGGTTTCTTTTTAATACAATCTTCTAAATGAATTTAATTCTGAATTTTCTTCGTATTATCTCTGAAAAACAAAACAAACAAAACCATTACGGCCATGGCTATATAAGCCGGCACCCACCATACAGCAGTCCAATTATGAATTGTAACGCCATTTTGAATGGTGGTGTAAGCATCTAATACTTTTCCTGATAATAGTGAACCTATACCCATTCCTATGCCATAAGTAGCAAGCGTAATCAAGCCCTGGGCCGAACTTTTAATTTTTTCTCCAGACTTTTTATCGGTGTAAATCTGGCCTGTTACGAAGAAAAAGTCATAACATACACCATGAAGCAAAATTCCAATAATCAGAATCCACTGGCTTGAAATACCATCGCCATATCCAAAAGCTACAAATCTGATAATCCAGGCAATCAAACCAACGATAAGCATTTTTTTGATGCCGAATTTTTGTAAAGCAAACGGAATCAACAACATAAATAATACTTCAGACATCTGCCCCAAAGACATTTTATTTTCTACATTAGTTAGGTTAGATTCAGTTAATGAGAGATTGGCGTGAGCATAATAAAAAGCAAGAGGAATGCTAATCAATACCGATGAAACAAAGAAAATGACATAAGATCTATCCTTAAATAAAACAAAAGCGTCAACACCCAAAATTTTTGAAAGAGAAGTTTCTCCGGTTGATTTTGGAGGGGTATCGGGAAGGGTAAATGAGAATAAAGCCCAAATAATAGAAGTAACCATCGAAATTTTAAAGATATCAACTTTATCACCCAAAGCATAGAAACCTACGATATTGGTTACTACTATCCAGGATATCGTTCCAAAAACCCTGATAAAAGGGAATTCTTTGCCCGGATCTTTCATTTGATTCATTGCAATAGAATTGGAAAGTGCAAGATTAGGAGCAAATGTTAATGTATAAGCCAGAATATACCAGAAAAAGACATCAGGATCTTTGGTTTGGATCAATAAGTATAGAATTCCGGCACCAATCAAATTGAGAACTCCCATTACTTTTTGGGCAGAAAAATACCTGTCGGCAATCATTCCGATGAAAAAAGGAGCAACAATTGAAGCAATAGAAAACGTGGTATAAGCTTGCCCCTGCTGCTCTCCGGTGGCTTTTAATGCTTTAAAAAGATACTTGCCCATCTGTCCGTACCATGCACCCCAGGTAAAAAACATTAGGAACATCATGACAATGAGCTGAATTCTGACTGTTAATTTCATTATTTATTCAAGGTTTTGTAAGAATTTGCAAGCTATCAAAAAAAATTATTGTGAGGAAATCCAAATGGGGAAATCATGAAAAATCCGTAATTTTGGCACATGAAATACTTTCTGGAGATATCCTACATTGGTAAAAACTATTGTGGCTGGCAAATTCAACCCAATGCAAATACGGTTCAGGAAGAATTGGAAAAGGCTTTTTTTTTAATATTTTCGGAAAGAATAACCATTAATGGAAGCTCCCGGACAGACACCGGTGTGCATGCCAGACAACAATTTGCACATTTTGAAACTCAAACAGAGATTTCTAATACCGGACAATTGGTAAATCGCTTAAATAAAATTTTGCCTGAAGATATTGCAGTTCAAAATATTTACCATCTTTCAGAAGACGCACATTCCAGATTTGATGCGGTTTCAAGAAAATACATCTATAGGATTATCCACAATAAAGATCCTTTTTATAAGGATATCGCAGCATTAATCTTTAAGAAACCTGATCTTGAATTGCTAAATAAAAGTTGTGATATTTTAAAAAAATATATTGATTTTGAAGCTTTTAGCAAAGTTAAAACTGACGTAAAAACGTTTGATTGCCAGATTTTGGAGGCTTTTTGGATTTATAATGGTCAGATTTTGGAATTCCATATTAAAGCCAACAGGTTTTTAAGAGGAATGGTAAGGGCGATTGTTGGAACTCAGTTGATGGTGGGTTTTGGAAAAATTAGCCATGACGATTTTGAGAACATTATTCTATCCAAAAAACGAGAAAATGCAGGTATGGCGGCCAAAGCAAATGGCCTTACTCTTGAAGAAGTTAACTATCCTTTTGAATATTTTAAATAAATGATAATTAGAAAAATAACTCCGGAAGACATAGAGGTAATCAGAGGTTTATTTACCGAATATCAGGAATTTTTGGGTATCTCACTTTGTTTTCAGGATTTCCAGAAGGAGTTGGACGAGTTACCTGGTAAATATGATGAGCCGGAGGGAAGTATTTGGATAGCAGAAAATAATGGAACTGCGGTAGGTTGTGTCGCTTTGAAAAAGCTGGAAAGTGAAATTTGTGAAATGAAAAGGTTATATGTTAAACCGGAATTTCAGGGCTTAGGAATTGGAAAAAACCTGATTGAAATTTGTTTAACTGAAGCAAAATTGAAAGGTTATTTGAAAATGAAACTGGATACGCTTAAAAGATTAGAAAAAGCGGTTAATTCGTACCTAAAATTTGGTTTTAGCATGACGCAACCTTATAATTTTAATCCCGAAGAAGATATTTTGTATTTTGAAAAAGAACTATGATAGCCGAGACCGGAAGAAACATATATGAAGCTAAAAACCTGCTTGAAAGGGGAGAGGTAGTTGCAATTCCAACGGAAACGGTGTATGGTTTGGCAGGAAATGCTTTAAATCCAGAGGCGGTTTCGAAAATATTTGCTGTTAAAAACCGACCAACTTTTGACCCATTGATAATTCACGTGTCGGGAATCACAGAAATAGAAAAATATACCCAAAACTTCCCTGAAAAATTTTCACAATTAGCCCAAAAATATATGCCCGGGCCACTGACTTTTTTGATCGAAAAGAAAAATATTATCCCTGACATTGTAACAAGTGGATTAGGAAAAGTGGCTATCAGAATTCCTGACCATATTTTAGCATTAGAATTATTAAAAAATCTTGATTTCCCTTTGGCCGCACCAAGTGCCAACCCTTTTGGGTATGTTTCGCCAACATCAGCAAGGCATGTATTTGATCAGCTGGGTGAAAAAATACCCTATATTTTGGATGGAGGAAGCTGTAAAATTGGGCTGGAATCAACGATTATTGGTCTTGAAAATGGTGCCACGGTCGTTTACAGAAAGGGAGGCCTTGAAATTGAAAAAATTGAGGATATTTTACAGGAAAAAATAATCCTTAAGGAGCATTCAAGCTCAAATCCGCAAGCCCCCGGAATGCTGGAAAAGCATTATTCGCCCGACAAAAAAATAGAAATCCTTTCAGCAGATACTGAAATTAACCAAACTGAAAATATTGGTTTTTTAGGGTTTGAGAAATTAAAAAGCGAAATAAATATTAATAATCAGTTTATATTAAGCAAAAATGGCGACCTGCAGGAGGCCGCCAGAAATTTGTTTGAAGGGCTTAGATGGTTTGACAAAACAACACTCGAAAAGATTTACGTAGAGCTGGTACCTGAGCATGGTTTGGGGCTGGCCATTAATGATCGGCTCAGACGTGCTGCGGCCAAATCTTAATTGTCAAAAATCATAATTTCAATCCTTCTGTTTTTAGCTTTATTTTCTTCGGTGTCATTGGGTACCAATGGTTCTGATGAGCCTTTACCAATGGTTTTTAATCTTTCAGATTTTATTCCCTTATTGAAAAAATAATTGGCAACCACCTTGGCTCTAAACTCCGAGAGCCTTTGATTCAATCTTTGATCATTGCCTTCATTGTCGGTGTGACCTGCAATTTCAACTTTTACATTCGGATTTTCTTTTAAATATTTCAGTAAACCTTCCAGTTTGGTTTCGGCCCCTGGCACAAGAATAGTTTTGCTTTTTTCAAAATTAACTCCGGGAAGGGGATGTTTTACACCTTTTTGGATGTTGGCCACATCCAAAACAGCCTCAGCAACTACAATCGGTTTTTCCTCTGGTTTAACTTCTTTTATAGGTTTTTCTTTCGAAATAAGTTTAATTAAATAACTCAAATCCGACGCATTAGCCATTTTTAGTGTAAAAATATTTGAGTAATCCTGAAAGCCCGGAAGACTTACTTTAATGATGTAGGTAATATCCGGCGATATTTTGGCAGAAAATCCGCTGTTTTTAGGTCCCAAAATAAGTTTTTCATCTCTTTCGGTTAGTTTATTGATAAGTTTAATTTGAGATAATTTTGCCTGATCAATAGTAATATCCTCATCGAATTTGAAATCTATTCCATATAATTCTTTCAATATTTTATAATTAAATTCATTTCCGCTGGCCTCCCGCTTATCTACTGATTTCGAAAATTTCTTATATCCATCCAAATTAGACTCCACCAAATAGCTGTTGGTATTTGACATCTGTACTTTAGCCGATTCTTTAATTTTTTCTCTGAAAATCTCTTTTTTGTTAGCGAAAATCGTGACTTCAGGGAAAATTGGTTCTTTGGTAAACTCATCGGAAAATTTTATTACGAAATCGTTGCTTTCTGTTGATACCAGATTAATGGATTTTGTTTTTTCACCTTTTGAAATTTCACCCGTTACAGATTTATACCCTTTAGCGTTTAATTCGAAAGTATAAGTATTTTTTGAATTTAATTTATCACAGAAAAATTCCCCTTTAGTGCCGTCATAGGTGGTTGCTACAGGATTCTTATTTTCATCAATAATCTTTATTCTCGGGTCAACTACCGGGAGAGCGGTCTGAAAATCTAATACCAAGATGGAAATGCTCGATAGGGTATCTATTTTTTTCTTTAATAATATTTCAACTGTTTTTTCTCCAATCTTGATGTTGCCTGTATTATCGTAATATCCGGTAGCCGAAACCTCATAAAAGTGCTTTTTATCTTCTTCCAAATTAACTTTTTTGATATTTTTGATCGTAGTACCCTGAATCTCCACCGATTTTTCATTGTAAACTCTTACCTGAGCCGTATTAACTGGTGTCTTGTCCTGTGAATCAACAACCGAAAGTGTATATTCATTTGAGCCTTTTTTCAACCTCAAAGTAAAAAAGGTAGAACCCGCATTCATCGACTTCACTATCAAACTTCCCGATTTGTTTATGTAGCCATCGGCTTTACTGATAAGCTGGTAAGTGCCAATTTCGGTAGGATTAAATCCAATTGATTGGGAATCAGAAGATTTGATAGAGGACCTTTTTCCGCTTGGGCTTATTAAATCAATATTTGTTGAGAGTCGTTTTCCAGATTCTTCATCATATACATCAATAAGGAATGCGGCATTGGGACTCAACCCGAACCTTAGCATTTTTCCTGAAAGCTGAAAAGGCTGGTTAAATTCTATATAACCATCACTTATGATATTTAAGAAATACTTATCATCACGATTAGCATCAAACTTTATTGAACTATTTACAACATTTCCCTGATATACTACCTGACCAGTTTCTTTATGCGTTATTTTTACTTTTCCGCTTAGGATTTTACCATTATTGGATTTATCATAAAGACCAATCTCCTGCTTCATCCTGTTTTTTACCAATTCAATCACAACCTCGCTTTGTGTTTGCTCAGGTGAAATATTCAGATTTAACTCCCGGGTATCATTCAGATATCCATCTGCTATTGTCAAAAGTTTATAAACTCCCTGTTGCTCATATACAAAACTACCCTGAGGGTGATCTTCATCAATAATTTCCTTCGTTTTCTGATTATGAAAATCAATTTCTACTACTCCGGCAACCGGATCTTTGGTTTCACTATCTATCGTTAAAATCCTTAAATTTCCTGAGGGTTTAGGATTCATCCTTAGCTCAATAATATCACCATCCGACATTTCTTTGGTATCAAAACCCTTTTCCTCAGAATAAAAACCATTGGCTGTAGCCTTCACCCTGATAATTGTTCCTGCTTTAATCTCATAAAACGACCGTTTTTTGGCGGTTTGAACAAGTATTAGTTTTCCATCGGGATGGGAGCTAACTTTAATGTCAAAATTATTGGAAATAGGCTCTCCTGTTACCTCATTTATCAAAACTATCGTGATCCTGATGTTTTCGGCAGGTGAAGCAAAAGATGCAAAATTAAAAAGCACAAGAAAGAATGCTATAAAACGGGACATTCTCTTCATTAAAAAACTGGTTATCTTTGTAAAAATATTATCCTAAAAAGGTACTATGATATACTCATCAAATTTTTTGCCATGTTTGGCCTATATGAGCTCCATTCTTAAAGAAAATGTAATTTTTATTAATATTAACGAACAATATCAAAAACAAAGCTACCATACAAGAGCAAATATTATCAGTCCCCAAAAGGTGGATTTCATTAATGTAAACGTAAAAAAGTCTTCAAATCACACCGCAATCAAAGATATTAAAATAGATTACAGTCAAAACTGGCATAAAATTGCCTGGAAAACTATAGAAAATACCTATAAAAAAAGCTCATTTTTCGAATATTACGATTATTTGTTAGAACCTATTTTTTCGAACAAAAAAGACTTTTTAATTGATCTAAATTTACTTTCACTCGAAAAAATATTTCAGATTTTAAAAATTAAACCAAAAATCTCGCTGGAAGAATATCCATTTTTGGAATATCAGCATGAATTTCTTAATTTTAATGCAAAAAACAGGCTCGATTTACCTGAAAATTACATTTCGGTACCATATTATCAGATTTTTGGCAACACTTTTGAACCAAACCTGAGTATTATAGATTTAATATTTTCAAAAGGGCCGGAAAGCCTTGAAATATTGTTAAAATCAAGCTTGAATTGAAAATTGAACATACTTAAACAAAAAACTGTTTAACTTATAAAACATTATTGAATGGAACCCAAATTTTCGCAAAGAGTTAAAGAAGTAATTTCTCTAGCCAGAGAGGAAGCTTTGAGATTGGGGCATGACTACATAGGCACCGAACATCTGATATTGGGTATGATTAGAGAAGGAGAAGGTTTGGGGCTTGAATTGATACAAAAAGCCGGCTTAAATCCTGAAGAATTGCGTACTTCAATTGAAAGTTCGACCAGAGGCACTGCCACCAATACAATTAAGAATCTGGCCAATATTCCGCTTACACGTCAGTCAGAGAAGGTTTTAAAAATCACCCATTTGGAGGCAAAAATCTTCAAATCGGATACTATTGGGACCGAACATTTGCTTTTAGCCGTTTTGAGAGATGACGACAACCTTGGTTGTCAGATATTGAATCGTTATCGGATTAACTACAAGCTTATCAAAGAAATGCTCGAATATCAGCTGACAGGGCAAGAGCCCACCATGGAACATCCCGATACCGACGATGACGATAAAACATACGGTGGTGCAGGTGGTTATTCGAGTCAAAGCCGTGATCCGAAAGGCTCAGAAAAGTCAAGAACTCCAATTTTGGATAATTTTGGCCGTGATTTAACAAAAATGGCCGAAATCGGTAAACTTGATCCAATAGTAGGGCGTGAAAAGGAAATAGAAAGAGTAGCCCAGATACTTTCAAGAAGAAAGAAAAACAATCCGATATTGATTGGTGAGCCGGGAGTGGGTAAAACTGCCATTGCAGAAGGATTAGCATTGAGGATTGTTCAGAAAAAAGTTTCCAGAGTTCTATTTGGAAAAAGGGTAGTCACGCTTGATTTGGCTTCATTGGTTGCCGGTACAAAATATCGGGGGCAATTTGAGGAAAGAATGAAGGCAGTGATGCAAGAAATTGAGAAAAACCCTCAGATTATTTTATTTATTGATGAAATACATACAATTGTAGGGGCAGGTGGTGCAAGTGGCTCGCTCGATGCCTCCAATATGTTTAAGCCTGCACTTGCTCGTGGTGATATACAATGTATTGGTGCCACTACATTAGATGAATATCGTCAGTATATCGAAAAAGATGGTGCGTTGGCTCGCAGATTCCAAATGGTGATGGTAGATGCCACTTCTATCGACGAAACCATTGAGATTTTGAATAACATCAAAAACAAATACGAAGATCATCACAATGTTACCTATTCTCAGGAAGCAGTGGTGTCTGCTGTAAAATACAGCGAAAGATACATTACTGATCGTTTTCTCCCGGATAAAGCCATTGATGTAATAGACGAGGTAGGAGCAAGAGTTCATATCAGCAATATCAATGTTCCTCAGGAAGTTTTGGATCTTGAAAATGCTGTTGAAGAAATAAAAGTTGAGAAAAACCGTGTAGTTAAAAGTCAGCGTTACGAAGAAGCAGCTCAGTTACGTGACCGGGAGAAAAAACTTTTGGAACAGCTTGAAAATGCCAAACAAGCCTGGGAAGAAGAAAGCAAAACACAACGTCATGAAGTAACTGAAGATCATGTAGCTGAGGTAATTGCCATGATGACGGGTATTCCTGTTAAGAAAGTCAACATGAATGAGGGCGAAAAAATCCTGAAAATGGGTGATTCGCTTAAAGGAAGAATTGTTGGTCAAGACGCTGCTGTTCAGAAACTTGTAAAAGCTATACAAAGAACCAGAGTTGGCTTAAAAGATCCTAAAAAACCAATCGGAACATTTATATTTCTTGGACCAACCGGTGTCGGAAAGACCGAATTAGCTAAGGCTCTGACAGAATATTTGTTTGACAAAGAAGATGCACTCATCAGAATCGATATGAGCGAATATATGGAGAAATTCTCAATCTCCAGATTGGTTGGAGCTCCTCCGGGTTATGTGGGTTATGAAGAAGGTGGTCAATTAACCGAAAAAGTAAGAAGAAAACCTTATTCTGTAGTTCTTTTAGATGAAATCGAAAAAGCCCACCCTGATGTTTTCAATATCCTTCTTCAGGTTTTGGATGATGGTATTCTAACTGATAGTCTGGGTAGGAGAGTGGATTTCAGAAATACGATAATCATTATGACTTCCAATATTGGAGTCAGAGATTTGAAAGATTTTGGGGCAGGCATAGGATTTGCAACCAAAGCCAGAGTGGAAAATCAGGACGATATGGTGAAAAGCACCATTCAGAATGCACTCAAGAAAACATTCTCTCCTGAATTTCTTAACAGATTAGATGATGTGATTGTATTTAACTCTTTGAGCAGAGAAGACATTCATCAGATTATTGAGATTTCTTTGAAAAAACTCCTTTCCAGAATTACCAGTCTGGGCTACAGTATGGAGCTCACCGAGAAAGCAAAAGATTATCTTGCTGAAAAAGGTTATGATCAACAATATGGAGCCCGGCCATTAAATAGGGCTATTCAGAAATATGTGGAAGATCAGTTGGCTGAAGAAATCCTGAAAGGGGCACTTTCAGAGGGCGATACCATTTTGGTAGATCATGTGGATGGAGAAGAAGTGTTAAGTTTTAACAAAAAACCAAAAGAACAGGCAATCGAACAATAAACCTTTAATACCATAACAGGCACGGAGTTTTTACTTCGTGCTTTTTTGTTTTATGAAAAAACTTTTTGTTTTTCTGATGTTATTGGGAAGTTTTGGGTTAAGTGCCCAGAAATTATCCGAAAAAGCCCAATTTGGACTAGTTACTATTTCTCCGGGTTCCTCTGAGGATGCCATTTATCAAATCTGGGGGCACACTGTTTTACATCTCAATGACCCTGAAAACAATATTAATGAATGTTATGATTATGGTACATTCAGTTTTGATCAGCCAGGATTTGTGGTAAAATTTCTGAAAGGTACTTTGCCTTACCAAATGGCCAAATATGATTTTCAACTTTTTGTAGATCATTATAAAAACAATGAAAACCGCTCGGCATCAGAGCAAATCTTAAATTTATCAGCATCTCAAAAACAAGATTTGTACGATTTCCTGATGCATAATTACCTTCCTGAGAACAGGGAATACCGTTACCGATTTTTTTATTACAATTGTGCCAGTAGAATCAGGGATATTCTGCAGCAGGTTTGTAAAGACTCCCTTCAATTTTCACCAACACTTCATGCCGACTCAAGCTACAGACAATGGATTAATAAATATGCGGCAGCAAAGCAACCATGGACAAATTTGGGCATGCAAATCGCAATTGGGATTCCTGCCGATGAAAAAACGAAAGAATCGGGTGCTATGTTTCTTCCCGACAATCTGGCCATAGGATTCGATTCGGCGGTTATAGTTCATAATAATATCAAGCTACCATTTGTTTTAGCAAAAAATCAACTCACTTTTGTGGATGAACCTCAGATACCAAAAGGAATCTTTAGTCCATTTGTGGTGCTAACCTTGTTTCTAATAATCATAACTATATTATCATTTTCACAAAAAGTGAAACCCAAATACCTCAAATGGTTTGACTATGCATATTTTGGATTTTTAGGTATTGCGGGATGGTTTTTAATGGGACTTTGGTTTCTTACAGACCATGGTGTAACTGAAAACAACATGAATGTCATTTGGGCATTTCCTCTGTTTTTTCCAATGATTATTTTCCTGAATAATAAAAAAATAATTAACCCTGTTTTTTATATTTATCTGATTATCAACATCATTTTACTGGTTAGCTGGAAATTTATCCCGCAGGAAATTCCTACCGCTATCATTCCGGTAATTTTGACCGCTTTTGTCAGGATTTATTTCAATATCAAAAAATAAAATGGATTTAAATAAGATTTGTAGTGAGGTAATAAATGTGGCCATTGCCGCAGGAGATTTTATCCAAAAAGAATCAGAAAGTTTTACTTCAGATAAAATACAATATAAAGACATTAACAATCTGGTGTCTTATGTTGATAAAGAAGCCGAAAAACTGATCGTAAAACATCTTTTGGAAATATTGCCTGAGGCGGGTTTTATTACTGAAGAAAATACCATTGACAAAGAAAACAAAGAAGGTTTAAACTGGATTATTGACCCATTGGACGGTACTTCGAATTTCATTCACGGTTTGCCTCATTATTCAGTAAGCTTAGCCTTAGCCCAGGGAAAAGATGTTTTGGTGGGTGTAATTTATAACATCACCAAAAAAGATGTTTATTCAGCAATAAAAGGTCAGGGAGCATTTAAAAACCAAAAAACCTTAAAAGTTACTCAAAATCAATCCTTAAGTCAGTGTCTTTTTGCCATCGGATTTCCGTATTTTAAATTTGATAATATGGAAAAATACATTCATATTCTAGAATCATTGATGCAAAAAACACATGGATTAAGAAGATTTGGCTCAGCCGCCCTTGATCTGGCTTTTGTGGCCGAAGGCTTCTATGATGGCTTTTTTGAATATAATCTCAATAGCTGGGATATGGCCGCGGGTGTTTTATTGGTAAAAGAAGCAGGCGGAATTATCACCGATTTCTCAGGTAACGATGATTATTTGTTTGGTGGAGATGTAATTGCTGGAGGAGCAGTACATCCCGAACTTTTAAAAGAAATCAAACGTTTTTGGTATAAAGCTTAAATAATGGAAGAATTAAAATACCCTATTGGAAAATTTGACCCTACTAAAGAGTACGATTATGAATCAGCACTTTCGGCTTTGGAATTTCTGAAAGATTATCCGAAAATTTTGCGGGGTATTACCGCTAATATGACCGAAAAACAACTGGATACCGCCTACAGGCCGGAAGGTTGGACCGCCCGCCAGGTAATTCATCATATTGCTGATTCTCACGCCAACATGTACATCAGAGTTAAACTGGCTCTCACAGAGGAAAATCCAACTATAAAAGGGTACAATGAAGCCGAATGGGCTAAATTGCCGGATTCTGCTTTGCCCATCGAGGACTCTCTTTTAATCATTGAAGGCTTGCATAACAGGCTATATCATTTACTTAAAAATGAGCCCGCGGCTACCTTTGATAAAACATTTTATCATAATGGCTATCAAAGAACCTACATTTTGAAAAGTGTTCTGAATCTTTACAAATGGCATTCTCAGCACCATCTTGAACATGTAAAAATCTGTATCAAAAATGCTTAGATTTCTTGAAAATATTGCCATCATCGTAATCTTTGGGATTGCGATAAGATACATAATAGTGAAATTATGGGGCAAAAAAGGAAGCTCGAGCCCAAGTTGTAGCACCTGCAGCTCGGGCAACTGTAATACTTGCCCAACTGCAAACAGCACTAATTGAAAGTCGCTTTCTCGATCATCTGGTGAGAGGCTTCGTCTCCCAGATATTTGTCAATTATATAGTGCAGGAGGTAAATTAGCGGCGTGAGAGCTACTGCCATTGTAAATTTGTAAATGTAATTGACTCCACTCACGGCCATCACCTGTGCAAAATCCCATTTCCCGAATACATAGAAAGCAATAAATAGCACTACAAAGCTATCAATCAGCTGGGAAATTATCGTTGAACCTGTAGAACGCAACCAGATCATTCTGTTGGAAGTCCATTGTCTCAACTTGCTGAAAACCAAAGCATCCACCATTTGCCCAATTAAAAAAGCAATAATACTACCGGCAATAATTCCCATTCCCTGACGGAGAATCATACTGTAGGCGTTGTTAATATCAAGTGGTTTTCCCTGCAGGTCGAGCTTATTGATATCCATCCAAAAGGCTGCAGGAGGTAGGGCAGAGGCCGCATATAAAACAAAAAATGCATAGACAATGAGTATCGCAGTCAGATATGAAATGTATTTTACGCCTTTTACCCCGAAATATTCATTGATGATATCGGAAATAATAAAAACTATAGGCCAATTAATGGCACCGGCGGTCATATTAAAATCAAGTGAATAACCAAATATCTTGATACCGGCTGGAGGGAAACCGAGGGTGTTTTCGAGCGAAAATATCTTTCCGCCAATAATTTCAGCCACAATGGCGTTTGTCAAAAATATCCCGCACAATACGATGAACAGGATTTGTTTCTTAGTAAAATTCATAGTTTTATTCTTCCATCAATTAGTTCAATTACCCGGTCCGACCTCTCGGCCAAATGTGGATTGTGTGTAACGATAACAAACGAAGACCCGAATTTGTCCCTCAAATCAAAAAATAAACTGTGCAATTCTTCTGCATTTTTCGAGTCCAGATTCCCGCTGGGTTCGTCGGCAAATACATATTTGGGGCTATTAATCAATGCCCGTGCCACGGCTACCCTCTGCTGCTCACCGCCCGACATTTCAGAAGGTAAATGGTCTTTTCTATCCAAAATATGCAAAGCTTCCATCAAAACCAAAGCCTTTTCTTTGGTTTCTTTTTCATCCTTTTTTCCTACCCATGCCGGTAAACATATATTTTCAAGGGCAGTGAGCTCAGCCATAAGGTTATGAAACTGAAAAATAAAGCCGATTTCGCTATTTCTCACCCTGGATAATTCCTTTGAATTTAAACCACTCAACTCTATTTTATCCAAAAATACTTTTCCTGAATCGGCCTTATCCAAAGTACCCAAAATGTGCAGTAAGGTACTTTTTCCTGCTCCTGAGGCTCCCACTATCGACACTATCTCTGACTCCTGAATACTGAGCGAAATATCCTTTAAAACCTCTAAAGAGCCGTATTTCTTATTAATATTATGTGCTTCGAGCATTTTTTAAATTTAAAATTTCTTTGCAAAAAAACTATATTTGTTTCATATTATTTTTCTAAAAACCAAATATTTGCTAATTTGGCAAAAAATTAGAAAAGTTCAATTTTTATTTAACAATTTATGAATATTCACGAGTACCAAGGGAAAGAAATTTTATCGAAATATGGTGTAAGAGTTCAACAAGGAATCGTTGCCTCTACAGTAGAAGAAGCTGTGGTGGGTTATCAGCAAATCGCTGAAAGGACTAATTCTAAATTTGCGGTGGTGAAGTCGCAAATACATGCCGGTGGTAGAGGAAAAGGGAAAATAGTAGGTACCGATCAAAGAGGTGTGGCTCTGGCCAAGTCAGCGGATGATGCCAAAACCATCGCTACCAATCTGCTGGGCAACACGCTTGTGACTATTCAAACCGGTGAAGAAGGAAAAGTAGTAAATAAAGTTTTGATTGCCGAAGACGTATATTATCCGGGTGCTTCTGAGCCGAAAGAATACTACGTATCGATATTGCTTGACAGAGGTAAAGCCTGCAATGTAATCATGGCTTCGACTGAAGGCGGGATGGACATCGAAGAAGTAGCTGAGCATACCCCTGAAAAAATCATCAAAGAGTGGATTGACCCAAGAGTGGGCTTTCAGGGTTTTCAGGCACGTAAAGTAGCCTACAAACTGGGCTTAAGCGGTGCGGCACACAAAGAGATGGTGGCCTTCCTTACTGCTTTGTACAAGGCGTATGAAGAAACTGACTCCTCGATGTTTGAGATTAACCCGGTTTTGAAAACTTCGGACGACAAAATATTGGCCGTGGATGCCAAAGTAAACCTTGACGACAACGCTTTGTTCCGTCATAAAGATCTGGCTGAATTGAGAGACAAAGCAGAGGAAGATCCTATGGAAGTTGAGGCCTCAGAAAGTGATCTTAACTACGTGAAACTGGACGGAAACGTGGGTTGTATGGTAAACGGAGCCGGTTTGGCGATGGCTACCATGGATATTATCAAGCTTAAAGGCGGTGACCCTGCCAACTTCCTCGATGTAGGTGGTGGTGCCAATGCCAAAACGGTGGAAGCGGGTTTCAGATTGATATTGAAAGACCCTAACGTAAAGGCGATATTTGTGAACATATTTGGTGGAATTGTGCGTTGCGACAGGGTGGCTGCCGGTATAGTAGAAGCCTATAAAACCATTGGTGATATTCCGGTGCCGATTATCGTGAGACTACAAGGAACCAACGCCGAAGAAGGAGCCAAAATTATCAACGAATCAGGCCTGAAAGTATATTCAGCTGTATTACTCAAAGACGCTGCCGACTTGATTACTAAGGTGTTGGCGTAAGATATATTTAGTATTTGTTTTGAAAAACGACCTCGAGAGGGGTCGTTTTTTTGTATAAATTACAAGGAAATATTTCTTGAGACTTTGCTGTGATATTTGATTTATATCTCCATTTTTCTAAATTAGAAATATTAATTAAGAATAAATACAAACTTATATATTTTCAGCCTTTGGTTAAAGGCTTTCCCAAAGGTTTCGTACTAAGTCAGTTGGAAAATATGAAAAAAAAATTTACATAATATTTTGCTTTTTTCTCTCATTCAATTCTCATACCTCATCAAACTCCATTGATAAAGCAAAATTTACAATTTTAAAAACAAATAAATCCATTAGTTTGAATAATGAAGACTTCCATCTTGCCAAAAAACTTGCAAAACAAAGAATTGAAATATATAATGCAGAAGAGATCGCCTCTAGTGTTGATCGAGGTTAATTTTTTGGGCGTCTCATTACATAACAAAGGCAGAATAATTGAATTTGGCAAATACTATAAATAATGTGAAGCTTTTACAAATGAAAAAGGTGAAAAATTGTAAGTTTTAATTGTCTTTGTCACTCAATGCCAAATTGGGAAACAGAAAAAATTATTGTAGAAGATGGAGGGAGTTGAAATTTTCAAATTGCAGTAAATCTCGACAAAAAAATAGTTTTTGGATTTATGATAAATGGAGAAGCATAAATAGCTTATTACAAAAGATCCTTCTAATCACCCAATCTTTGGGAACTTCTAAATTCTTGGGTGATTGTTTAAATTTTCATTTTGTTCCTATACAAACATGTTTTGGAGCGACAATTTAATGTAGTTTTTAAAAATTTCTAGTTCTTTTTTTTGCATATTCGTTACAGCTTATGTAAGTTTGTTTTGTTGTTTTTGGGGCTAAATTTTAGTTTTAAGTTAGAATTTGTTTCTTTACAAATTCCTCGAGCGACTGGATTCTGAGGTGGATTGCAAAATCCTGCGGTACAACATAATCCGTTATTAAATGTTTTAATTTTAAACAAAAAACTCAACTTTCTGCCAAAACATCGTTTTGCACAGCGTTGGAACAAAAATCTTTAATTTTAAATGAAAATGAAAAAAATCCTCCTTCTGTTTTGTTTATTTTATTACAATAATTCATTTACTCAAAATTTTGAAAGTGGTAAGATTTTCTTTCAAAATGGAGATTCCCTTGTTGGCTTTATCAAAGATAATAGACTAGGAAAAATGACACAATCTTGTATTTACAGAGATAAAATTGAAAATCAAAATTCTATTTTGTACAGACCTTTTGAAATTTCGTATTTTTTAGAAAATAACAAACGATTCGAAAGTACAGCATTTGTGGAAAATGGTAAAAATAAGAATATATTTTCTTTGGTATTAGTTAAAGGCAAAATATCACTTTATCAATACAGTCCAAATGGTTTTTTAATAAAAAAAAATGATAGCATCCAAATCTTAAAAAAAGTTCAAAGAATTCGAGCAGGTGACAAATATGTAGATAAACAACTATACATCTATCAAATCGATAGCTTATGCAATGATTGTATTAATCGCTATACTTTTATTGAAAAGTTAGACTATAAGGTAGAAAATTTAACTGAAGCCATTTCAAAGTATAATCAATGCGTAGGAAATCAAGAGTATAAAATTAGTAAGGAGAAAAATTTGACCAGATTTGGCGGTAAATTGTTATTTGGGTCTGGGGAATTTAATTCAACTGGGGTGAAAGAATCATCTCTATTCTATGGTGCCGGGATATTTTTCCAAATAGCAGGTGATAATAGGGTCAATAGAAGATTATCAACAACAGTCGAGGCTAATATTTCGAAATATTCATTTGAGAAAATAAAATATAACCCTTCTTTTCTTGGTATTAATTTATTACTTCAATATGCATTAAGAAACCCACAAGAAAAAGGTTTCCCTTTTTTTGAATTGGGATTTTCCACTAATCAGAGAGTGAATGGGGAAAAGAAATTTCAAAAAAGTGGTTTTGGACTTGCAACACCTATTGGAATTGGTTATCAGTCTGGTTGGAAATCTACTTCAAAAACAAAGCTAAATTTAGGAGTGAGGTACTATCAATTTATTAACGCACCTGTTTATCAAATTAGAAACATAGTTGCAATAGTTGGATTATCTTTTTAATTCCCAATGAAATTGAGTATAAAACATAAAAAGTTGGAAATTTAGGAATATAATTTGTGGAAGAGCTATAATTAAATTCGCGAATTCATGCTTAGAAAAAATCAACATTCTGTTTGCGAAAACGAGTTTTTTATTCATTATTGACATAAAATACTCAGCTTTTGGAGTTTTTCTGCAGGAGGATACCATAGCTTGATAAAGTGGGTTTGCAATCCGAAAATATAAACCTTCTAGTAAAAAATTTGAAACATTCCCCAAAAAATAGCCCCACCATCAATAAATCTTCTACCTTTAGCCCGGCAATACTGCCAATATCGCTTTTTATTGGTTTTGGGTAATGGAAAAGGTCTTTGATGCTCTCGTGGATGCGTATTTGGTTGACAAAGTGGGTATTTCGGAAAATTTCCTGAGCCTGGCTCTTTCCAAAAATCTTAGAGAGAACTTGGTACAACTTTTCAAAGATAAAAAACTACAGAAAGCCAAAACTGGGTTGGGGCAAGAAGCCAACATAAATGACCGCGTTCGATCCGACAAAATCTTTTGGCTGGATAGAACCCATGAAAATCAACACGAAAACGCTTTCTTTGACATCATGGATACCTTTGTGCTTTTTCTTAATCAAACCTGCTATACGGGCATTACAGGCTATGAGTTTCACTATGCTCTCTACGAAAAGGGGAGTTTTTACCAAAAACATTTTGACCAGTTTAGGAGTAATTCCAGCCGGCAATACACCATGATTTTTTACTTGAACGAAAACTGGATTCCCGGCGATGGGGGAGAGCTTTGCATTTATAAAGACGAAGTACCTGAAAACATCAGTCCTAGTAACGGCAAATGCATTTTCTTCAAAAGTAGCGAGCTGGAACATGAAGTGTTGCTCAGCCATAAACCTAGAATGAGTATTACGGGCTGGTTGAGGATTGATTGAGATTTAGATAGGAAAATTATTCATTTTGAAATTTAAAGCTTGAAAAGAACTTAAATTATGATTTTTACAAAATCAAATAAGTATATCCATAGATAACTCGTTTGAAAATAAGAAAATTTGTAATATTTTCCCCCAAATGGTTACCAAAAAACACTTAAAAAGTGAAAAATAGCTAAAATAAAGGTTTTAATACTAAATTTGAAGCTTAAAAAAACAACTATCAAAATGAAAAAACAAATCACAATTTTCTCCATTTTCGTATTTCTCATTTGTTCAAATCTCGCTTTTTCTCAGTTATCATTTGGAGTTCATACCGGTTATGGGACCAAAAGTGCGTATTTGGGTTTGAAAAATAAAACTCATTTTATGCCTTATCTAAGCCTTCAGTCAGCCAGTTTGAGGATTACCGATGATTATGACGGTGACACTGAAAAAGTAAAACTTGGTATCATCATGCCTACCATTGGCACGAAATACTATCTAAAAGATAATGGCAAACTTAAGCCTTATCTCGATTTAACCATTTCTAAGCCTATTTTTTATGCAAATCCGGCCGATGAATTTGAAAGCCTAAATTTATGGGCAGGGAGTGCTGGTATTGGAACCGAGTATTTTCTTGATCCGCAATTTAGCTTAGGCGGGGAGTTTGGTTTTACATATCTGCATGGAAACTATGATGAATCCTATCGAAGTTATACAAACAACGGTAACTATGTAACCGAAACTGAGACTATTAAAATTAGCGGCAATCCTACTTATGCCCGCATTTCTTTAAATTTCTATTTTAATAAAAAAGAGTAAATGCTATTTTCAAAAGCCTTTCTGATTGCAATCAGAAGGGCTTTTAATATATTATTTATGTTTCCTCATCTATTCAAAATCTCCTGCCGCAACAAACCCGCATGTGAGCGGCTGATTCTGTGCCCGGCTTCAGGAATAAATATAGGTTTGAGGTAATTGGGATTCATTCGTTGTTTTACATATTCAAAATTTTCCCTGGAAACCACCCAGTCTCTGCCTCCATACATCAGCACGGTTGGAACTTTGATTTTGTCCCAAATGGGTTCTAAATTACATAATTCCTCAATATGATCGTATTTCTCGTCTGTGGCGGTCTTAAATCTTTTTGGTATTATCCATCTTGCTACTGGCCATTTTCCATATTTTGAAAATTTAAAGAATTTCTCCGCTGCCGGGTTCACTGCCGGAGCCATGGTGATGTGTTTTGAATAAGCTTCAGGATATTTGTAAGTCATCTGGGCTCCGATTGGCCCACCATAAGACCTGCTGACCAGAATCGCCTGCTTGCCCGAGTGGTTTAGAGCCAAAGCGGCATGCAACATCTCCGCTTGCTTTACTATATCCGTCTTTCGATATTTTCTTTTGAAATAGGACTTGCCATAACCCGGCCTGTCAGGTGCAATTAAATGGAATTTATGCCGCAGAAGGCTGTCGTCAAGCTGCTTTGTAAAGCCTTCCCACCGACCTGGAGCACCATGTAGAAACAAAACCGGAGGCAGGGTATCAGAGCCAAAAGTAGCACAGAACAATACTGATTTTTCTCCTTTTATGATCTGATATTGAGGCTTTACCGCCAAAGTATCATAATGTGCCCTGATTTCTTTTTCTGATACAATATACTTTTTGAAACATGAACTCAGCCCTGTTCCAAGTATCAAAACCACTATCAGACTTCCAAATTTCAAAGTTTAATCACTTATCTGACCAAATATTCAAATAATATTCCTCCTTGGCACGCATCAAAGTTTCCTCTTCCTTCTTTTTATCCTTGTAGCCACATAGATGCAATAGTCCGTGGGCTAAAACCCTGAGAAGCTCAGTTTCAAAGTCAACTTTAAATTTTGTGGCGTTTTCGTTAACCCTGTCCACACTGATAAAAATATCACCTTCTATTTTGCCTTTCTTTTCCGAATTATCAAAAGTAATGATGTCGGTATAGGTATCATGCTGCAGATATTCGATATTGATTTTTAACAATGCCTCGTCATCCATAAATATGTAAGACAACTCTGAAATCTTAAATCCCTCATTTTCAGCCAGTTTTTTAAGCCATTTTTTCTTTTTCAGAACCTCCTTAACTTTAAACCCTTCTTTTTTAGAATAAAAACTTATCATTGAATACTTTTTAGAAAATACAAAAATAAAGTGCCGGTAAAATTACCCAAAAGTAAACCTGCTATCACTTCGCGGGGCTTATGTCGGGAAAGTTGAACTCTTGACCAACCGTTTACAAAACCATAAAAAATAAGCCCTAAGCCAAAATATAAATTGTTGGGCATCATCATGTAAGCAAATAAAAAATTGAAACTTGTGTGCATCGAAACCTTGATCCACTGGTTGGTCAGAAAGCTGATAAAAAGATGCAAAAACAGAATTCTGATAATCAATTGTAGCTCAGCCTGTGCCTTCAGAAAATAAAAAACAAGCATCAAAACAAAAATCAGAACTAGGGCAAAGCGATACAAAGAGTTTCGCCTTTTTTGATGCGAAACATCATAATCCCGAAAGTTTTTTTGATCAACCTGGTATTTGATATAAGCCCCGACCGGAACAACCACGATGGCCATCGAATACAGCAGCAAATGATTGGTGGCGGAACCCTGGTGAAAAAACTGGATGTACAAAACCACCAACAAACCCAGCACCATGGGGTTACCAATGAAGGAAATTATCCTGGCAATTTTATTCAAACTTTCTGATTCCTTAAGCATTTTCAAAATTATCCATATTTTTGCATAATATAAAACTTTAAACCAATGAAGATTGCCGCTATCGATATCGGATCCAACGCAGCCCGCATGCAGATTTCATCTGTTTTGAATGACGAGGGAAGGATTTCATTTAAAAAAGTAGAATATGTGAGGTTTGCACTCAGACTGGGTCATGATGTGTTTACTGCCGGAAAAATCCATTATGAAAGTGAAGCCAGAATCAAGAAGCTACTAACCGTTTATAAACTTTTGATGGAACTTCATGAGGTTGATGCATATCTGATTTGTGCTACTTCGGCTCTCAGAGAAGCAGAAAATGGCCTCAATATCTGCGAAAGAGTGAAATTGGAGCTGGGAATGACGATCAATTTGATTTCCGGTGAAAAAGAAGCCGAAATGATCAATAACGTAATCATAAATGAGCTGCGGGAAGATCAGGTATATCTGCATATTGATGTTGGTGGTGGAAGTACTGAACTTAACCTCTACAATGGTAAAACCAAAGAGACTTCGCAGTCGTTTAAAATCGGATCGGTGCGGCTGATGGAGGGGAAAGTCAATAAAGATCAGTGGAAAAAAATGCATAATTGGATTGAAGACAATGTTCATAAAAGGAAAAATGTAATTTCGATCGGAACAGGTGGCAATATTTCGAAATTATTTGAGTTTATTCAAACCAACGAGCAGGGAATGGCCAATTTGCAGCAACTGGAAGACGCCCTCAAAAATGTCAGTAGTTTTACGGTGGATGAGCGTATCAACAAGCTAAAAATGAACCCCGACCGTGCTGATGTAATTGAGCATGCCTCTGAAATATATTTTTCGGCCATGAAATGGGCAAAATCTGATCAAATGTTTGTACCTGACTTAGGACTTAAAGATGGTATTTTGCTGGAAGTATATCAAAATCTGTAATTTGAATTGAAAAAAACGATAAAAATTGTTTTCATTGGCCTGTATTTCTCCCTTTGGGGGCTTGGAAATGCTGTAATGGCTCAGGAAGCTTTCCGCATTTCAGGAAAAATCACGGGTTACGAAGAAAATAGCTTAGGGGTTACAATCTATAAAAACTGGGTAGAAGAACCTATTGAATATGATTTAAAACTCGACAAAAAAAAGCAGTTCATTCTGGAGACAGTCCTGGAGGATATCGCCTATATTGACATAAACATCGGAGAATATGGCTTTTATCAATGGAAAATAGAGCCCAAGGACAATATTGTATTAAATGCCGATTATCATGATTTCCGGAATACTTTAAAAATATCGGGAGAAGGTTCAGCGAAATTTCAATATTTTCTCGAGCAGGAGAAAAAATTTACCACAGAAAAAGATTGGGATTATGAATTGCAGAATTTGAGGAAAATTTCCAGAAAGGGATATTTTGACTTAACTAATTATCTCAAAACAGAACAGATAAACCTGCTTAATAAATATCGGATAGATTTAAGCGAGAATTTTTATATGCTTCAGAGAGCCGATATTATCGGCAAATATTATAATTCAGAATTAGGTTTTTTGATGTTTCATAATATTTTTTCGAAAGAAGAAATAAAAACGTTCGATTTAAAAATAATTAACCCAAAAACACAAGCCAAATCTCTGGAATTCGGGATATTTATCGAACAATTAATTGATAATACCAACGCCACTGCTAAAAAATACCCTGAAGACAAACTCGTTGAAATTGAAGCTATTAAGGACTATTTTGAATCGCTTGACCTTGTAGAAAGACCACTTTTGGAAAGGATAATTGCCACAAAAGTTATACAATTTATTGAAAAAGAAGGGGCTACCGAAGAAAACAAACTGATGGTGGGAAGTTTTAAGAATTATGCTAAAAACCAATCCTATATCAATGCGATATTAAAAAAGATTAACAAATACCAGCAAGTTGAAACGGGACGGACGGTTAAAAATTTTATTTTGCCTGATATCAAGGGCAACCTTATATCACTCAAAGACTTCCGGGGTAAAAACGTAATTCTGGTCAACTTTGCCTCCTGGTGCGGACCATGTGTGCAGGACCTGGAACATTTAAAAGTAGTAATCAATTATTTTAAAGAAACCAACGACCTTGTTCTGATTGCCGTTTCAACTGATACCCGTGAGGACTTTGAAAATTTTGTTAAAGCCACAAAAGTATTTGCCATATATTTAAATGCCTTTGATTCAGAAGAATATAAACAAAATTTTAATACTGAATTTTTGCCTAATTTTTTGTTAATTGATAAATCAGGCACCATAATAATTGACAAAATTGAGGAACCTTCTCTTGACGAAGGCCGGTCTCTGATTCGTCAGATCGAATCCTTAATCTATAAAAAATGAGGACTTTTGGTATATTTTTAATTCTGCTTGTGGCTTTCAGCTCCTGCCGTAAAAATGCGGTGCCTAAAAAATCGGCCAATGGAAAAATCATTGTCAAAACAGCTGAAAAATATATGGGTACCCCTTACAAATTTGGCGGAATCACCACCGAAGGAATGGACTGCTCGGGGCTGGTTTATAAAGTTTTTGAAGACCTGGAGAAAAAAATTCCACGAATAAGCTATAAACAGGCTGAATATTTCAAAGAAATAAAGCTAGAACAAGCTGCTTTGGGTGATCTTTTGTATTTTAAAGTAGGCTCAAAAAGAATAAATCACACCGGAATAATATCAGAAATAAAGAGTCCGGGAGAAATATTGTTTATTCATGCCTCTACCACCAAAGGAGTCAGAGAAGACAATTTGTTTTCTAAATACTGGTATCCTAAATTTGTAAAAGTCACAAGACCACAATTGTGATTTTTTCGTTTATCAAAAAAAAAGTATTCTGATGCCAAGAAGGTTTGTAAGGTTATTGTCGATTTTTTGTTTTCTTCCAACAGTTTTGATTGGTCAGTCGCAATATTTTGGCCAAAATAAACAGCGAAACAAAACCAATAATTTTAAAGTCACCCAAACCCCTCACTTCGAATTATATCATTACCTGGAAAATAAAAACACCATTGACGAATTTCTGATCAATAGTGAAAACTGGTATAAACTGCACCAGAATGTTTTTAAAATGGCATTTGTTAAGCCCAATCCAGTCATTTTATACAACTCTCACCCCGACTTTCAGGAAACTACTGCAATTGGTGGTGAAATAGGTGAGGGTACCGGAGGGGTTACGGAAGGTTTCAGAACAAGAGTGGTGATGCCATTGATGTACACCAACCGACAGACCGACCACGTTTTGGGTCATGAGCTGGTGCACGCATTTCAATACCAGACACTTACCTATGGAGGAGACTCCACTTCTTTGGCCAATATTCAGAATTTGCCCCTTTTTATGGTTGAAGGTTTAGCTGAATACATGTCTCTTGGTCGAAATGACTCACATACAAGCATGTGGATGCGGGACGCTGTACTTAATAATGATATTCCGACCATAAAAGATCTAGTGGTAAAACAACATAAATATTTTCCTTATCGCTGGGGGCAGGCCTTCTGGGCATATGTTACTGCCAATTATGGCGACGATATTATAAGGCCATTATTTAAGGAAACGGCTATGTTTGGAATCGAACGTGCCTTTATAAGTGCCTTTAAAATGGACACCGAAACGTTTTCGCAGCGTTTTATCAATGATCAGAAACAATATTACAATAAGCAAAAAGAAAATAGGGAAACACAAATTAGAGGTAAGTTATTGGCTTCATCAAAATCAGGTGGAGAGATGAATATTGCTCCAGTAATCAGTCCTGATGGAAAGTATTTTGCTTATATTTCATCCAGAAACGTGCTTTCGCTTGATATTTATATAGCAGAAAGTGCTACAGGAAAAGTAATTAAGAAAATCGAGAGTACCTCTTTCGGGGCACATGTTGATTCTTACAGCTTCATTGAAACATCAGGTTCATGGTCTCCTGATAACCGAAAACTTGCTATAGTGATCCAATCCAAATCCAAAAATAAACTTTTATTAATTGACATTTTTACAGGCGAGAAAAAAGAATATTCCCCTAAAGATATTGATTCTTTTACACATCCAGCGTGGTCGCCTGACGGATCTAAGATTGCATTTACAGGCCTTAAACAAGGCAAATCAGACCTTTACTTGTTTGATATTCAATCACATGAAACAATTGCTTTGACTCAGGATGTCTTCTCAGATATTCAATCGGCATGGAGTCCAGATGGCTCAGAACTGTATTTTGTAAGCGACCGTAGTGGCCGAAAAAATATATTGGCAAAAGAAGATTTTATCATTGCTAAAATCAATATTCAAACTAAGGCAATCGAAATTTTATCTTTATTTCAACATGCAGATAATATGAATCCTCAACTAAGTCCGAATGGAAAAGAATTGTATTTCCTAAGTGACCCTGATGGATTTAGAAACCTATATTGTTATGATATTTCAAATAAAGAAATAAGGAAATTAACTAATTTTTATACAGGAATAAGCGGCATTACTATGTATTCGCCTGCAATTTCGGTAGCTTCAAACTCTGGTGAAATTCTTTATAATTATTTTTCAAAAGGTGAATATTCTATCGTAAAAGCCGTTAAAACTGAATTGCTAAACGAATCCTTAAGTGAATCATTACTTTCAGAAACTGGATCTATTCTTGCTCCCGGAAATCAAATAAATGGAGCTGATATCGTTTCAACCAATCTTAAGGCCGATTACTTAAAAACAAGAATCGGTCATGGAGAATTTAAAAACCTTAAATACAGTCCAAAGTTTAAATTGGAATACCTGGCCAACTCCGGCCTCGGAATGAGTACAAGTCGCTTTGGAACGGGTGTAGGAGGGGGAATTACCGCACTCTTCAGCGATATGCTTAACAATAACCAATTAATGGGTACGGCTGCTCTAAACGGAGAGATTCAGGATTTTGGCGGCCAACTTTTTTATTTGAATCAAAAAAGACCTTTGCAGTTTGGAATATCGGCTTCGCATTTACCCTATAGATTACTAGGAGGGTATTCGGCCAACAAGCAAGATTCTGTGGGCATGATGAATGGTCTTCAATATTACAATGGTGAAGTAAATCAAAGGATTGTAAGATTATTTATTGATGAAGTTTCCGGCTTTGTTTACAAGCCATTTAGTAAAAACACCAGAATTGAATTCGGTGTTTCTGCCAACTGGTACTCTTTCGGGGTAAAAGAATACCCTCAATATGGTCTTATAGGTTATGATAGGTTAGAAAATATTATCGACTTTCAGCCAGAATATTCAGGAAAACCCAAAAAACTAGACGCTTCAGAGTTAGGATATAAAGGTTTTAATCTTGGACAAACTTACGTGGCACTGGTTGGTGATAACACTACTTTTGGAACAACCGCACCACTTAATGGCTACAGGTACAGGCTTGAGCTGGCAAAATTTATTGGTTCTACAAGCTACAATTCAATTCTATTAGATGGCAGAAAATACAAGTATTTTAAGCCATTTACTTTCGCGGGTAGATTTCTGTACAATGGAAGGCTTAATCCAAGCAATCTCGAACTTCTAAACAAAATAAATCCACTTTATCTGGGATATCCCTGGAATATGCATGGTTTTTGGGGAAATGCATTGAGTAAACAAACTGGTTTTATTACACAAGAAAACCTTCAAGGGGAACAAATGGCTTTGGCAAATTTTGAAATCAGGTTACCATTTACAGGCCCGGAGAAGTTGGCACTATTCAAGTTTGATTATTTACCTTCAGATTTAAACTTTTTTGTAGATGCTGGACAAATCTGGTCTGCCTCAAATAAACCAGGCCAAACCAATGAGTTTCCCACCTTTGCATCAAAAGCTTTAAAATTTAAAAACTCACCAATTGTAACCACAGGTTTGAGCATCAGGGTCAATGTTTTGGGATATTTGGTATTAGAACCGTATTTCGCAATACCCTATTATAATGGCAAAAAGCAAAATGTGGTTTCCGGTTTGAATTTTATGGTTCCGGGATGGTAATTTTTTTTGAAATTAAAAAAAATGATGTTAGTTTTGCATAAGAAAAAACGGGGATGTAGCTCAGTTGGCTAGAGTACTTGACTGGCAGTCAAGGGGTCGTCGGTTCGAGCCCGATCTTCTCCACAAAAAAGCCTCTTCATGAGGCTTTTTTGCTATAAAATCCTTCTATTTCCTCTAATAACTTTTGATTTTCTTCCTGACTTCCAACAGTAATCCTAAGGCTTTCTTCGCATAGAATCACGTTTGTGCGATCCCGAATAATGATTTTTTTATCAAGCAGAGATTCGAATAATTCCTTCGCTTTTTCAAATTTCACCAAAAGCATATTGGAATCAGACTTTACAATATTTTTTACAAATGAAAATCCGGATAATTTACTTTCCAGTTCCTCACGATTTTTAATAATGACCTTCACAAATTCGTTTTTTACTTTTTCATTTCCCAGAGCTTCAAGAAGCTTATGCTGAGTCAAAATATTTAGATTGTAAGGATACTTTATTTTATTTAATATTTTGATCAAGAATGGATTACAGTAGGCCACACCTAATCTAAGACCCGCCATTCCCCAGGCTTTTGAAAAAGTTTGTAATACCACCAGATTGGGAAATTCCTCCAACTTTTCAATAAAAGAGGCTGTATCGGCAAAATCAATATATGCTTCATCTACCACAATCAACTTTTCAGGAAAGGCTTTGATAAGTTGCAAAATACTTCCTGGCTCGATAAGATTTCCACTGGGGTTATTGGGCGAACAAACCCAAATAATTTTTGTTGCAGTATTTACCGTATCAAAAACTCCATCCATATCAATCTGAAAATCAGCAGACAAAGGCACCTCAATCACCTCAACCTGTTGAATATCAGCACAAACTTTATACATCCCATAGGTAGGAGGAAGGATAAGAATATTGTTTTCCTTAGGTTCACAAGTTGCCTTTAAGATCAAATCAATTGGTTCGTCTGAGCCATTTCCCAGGAAAATATTTTCAGGTTGAACGTTTTTAATGCCGGCTAATTTTTTTTTGATTTCCCACTGGTAGGGATCGGGATAGCGGTTATGAGCTTCACCTGTAACCGATTCAAAGGGATTTTCGTTGGCATCGAGAAAAATTCCTTCTGTTCCGGAATATTCATCTCTTGCCGAAGAATAGGGTTTTAATGCCAATAAATGGGGACGAATCAAAGCCTCGAAGTTCATAAATGCGTTTTTTCTGCAAATTTACCAAAAATACCCCGCAAGCTAAAACTCATTTGAAATATTCCAGATTCCAATCTAAATCTTTTCTATATCTGATCTTACCGTTTTCAACCGTCAAAGGAGAATCAAAATTGTTATAGTAAAGCTGTCCGGTGCCTAATCCTTGAGGAAGAAGATTATTGGGATACTCTTCAGCAAGCTGACATACGGCATTTAATCCTATATTTGATTCCAATGCTGAGGTTAGCCACCATTTAATGTTATTTTTCTCAGCGAGATTAATCCATTCCCTGCTACCTGAAACTCCTCCCATTAAACTCGGTTTCAAAATGATATATTGGGGATTTATAGCAAGCAGCAGGTCCTCTTTTGATACACCTGGGTTAATCAACTCCTCATCTAAAACTATAGGAATGGGAGAATTTTGGCACAAATATGCCATTTCTTCAATTTGATTAACTTCGATGGGCTGTTCAATACTATGAATTGAAAATTCAGAAAGTTTCTTTAATTTTTCCAAAGCATCTGCTTTTGAAAATCCACCGTTTGCATCAACTCTCAGGGTAATTTCCCCGGGAGAGAATTCTTTCCTAAGGTTTTTGATTATTTCCAATTCTTCTTCAAATCCCAGAGCCGCTATTTTCAATTTGATGGTATCAAAACCTGCTTCAATTTTCTCTCTGATTTGTTTTTGCATAAAATCAACAGACCCCATCCACACCAATCCATTTATTGAAATTGGTTTTTCATTTTGATAAAAGTCGTTTTCAAAAATTAACCTTTTTCCAGCATTTTTTAAATCCAGTAGAGCCGTTTCAAGTGCAAACCTGACACTTGGAAAATCGTCCAAACTTTCAATTAACTTCTCAAATTCAGATTCACTTTCGATGCTATTTATTTTATTTACAATTTCTTGTATTTTATTTTCAGCTTTTTCACCAAAATCAATGCTAAGCCCTTTTAAAGGCCCTGCTTCTCCAATTCCATATATTTCAGGTATGTTTTTTTTATAAATTTTCAAGAAATAAGAATCTTTATTTCTTAAAACTCCTCTTGATGTACCTGCATCAAATCTAAAATTTAACGTATGTTTGTAGTATTGAGCAGCAAAAGCCATAAATGTTACAGTTTTTCAGGTATTTATTATTCCCTTTTTCAATAATTTACAAAGTTATTACAACTTTAAGAAACCTGCTATTTGATTTTGGAATTCTAAAATCAATAACTCCGGTTCTACCTTCAATTGGAGTTGGTAACCTTACTGTAGGCGGTACCGGAAAAACAACAGTTGTGGACTATCTGATTGAAAAACTGAAGAAAGACAATCAAATTACGGTTATCAGTAGGGGATATGGTCGAAAAACGAAAGGTTTGAGAGAAATTACAAATCTTGAAAATCCTGAAACAGTTGGTGACGAACCTTTTATGTTATACGAAAAACATCAGGGGCTTAGTTTTATTGTATCTGAAAGCAGGAAAAAAGCTCTGGAATATCTTAAAAAAAAGGAATCAAAATCCGATTTGATAATTTTTGATGACGTTTTACAACACCGCCATGTGAAACCAAAAACAATGATTATGCTTTCAGATTTCAGCAGACCATTCTACGAAGATGTACTTTTACCCACCGGAAACCTGAGAGAAAGTCGGATTGGGGCAAAAAGAGCCAATATAGTTTTAGTATCGAAATGCCCGATAGATTTAGATACTGCTGAAAAAGAGAACATCAGGCTCCAAATTTCAAAATATTCAAATGCTGAAATTTATTTTTCAAAAATGGAAAGTACTTTAGAAAAAAAAACAATTAATACGGAACTGACTCAAAGTGAAAAAGTAATTTTGGTTTCGGGTTTGGCCAACAATAAACAATTTTTTGAATCCATTGCAAATAGGTATCAGATCCAATTTCATTATAAATATCCCGACCATTTTCAATATTCTGAATCAGAGATTTCCGAAATATTAAAGTCTAATCTTCCGATAATTACAACTGAAAAGGATTTTGTGAAAATAAAAAAAATAATACCCCGAAATTCTAATCCAGCGATTTACGTTTCTAAAATAATGTTAAAAATTGAAAATGAGGCAGGATTTTGGGATTCCATCAGGTCTAAACTCAAATAATCAAGATAAAATCACGTAATTTGTATTTTAATTGAAAAGCAAAAAACTGCTTTATGCGTTTTAGAAATCTCATTCTTTTAATAATATCTACGAGTTTAAATTCATTCGGTCAAATTCTGGATGACTCTACCAAACAAGTCTATGGGTTCAATTCTGTTTATTGTATTACTGAAAATTACCTACTTAAAAATCAAAAAATTGAACATCGGCCCGATACATTAATACATAATTTTTACAAATCTGACATAATACTTAAAAATAACTGGCAGTATCAGGATCTTGGCAATGTGGGAACTGCTCAAAAATCCTTTTTTTTCCGCCCTGATAAAAATATTAGCCAGCAAGCAGGCTATCATGTTTTCGAATTATATGCTCCCAAAATTGAAGATTTTAAATTCTATCATACCAGATCCCCCTATACAGATCTAAACTACACCCAGGGATTTAAGGGATATTCGAGGCTTGATTTTTTGCATAGTCAAAACATTAATAAACAGCTGAATATTACACTGGAGGTAAGCAAATTTAATAGCTCCAAGCAAATCGACGCTGTCACGGCTGAAGATAAACTGGTGGACCACTGGATGTATAATATTGGGGGCAACTATTTTTCCAAAAATAAAAAATATCAGTTACTAGCGGCATTTTTCCACTTCAATCATTCCCAAAATGAACAAGGGGGAATTTTAGAAAAATCAAATCTGAGTATAAAACCCGAAGATCTCCTGGCCAACTACCGAAACAATTATTCTGGACAACTATTGGCAGGAGTTTATAACCGAGAAAAGTGGAACAATTTTCATCTTTTTCATCAAATGATATTAAAAAATGGCTTTCAGATTTTTCAGAGTGTTGATTTTCAACATGAAAAAAGAATTTTCCTGGACCCACTTCTCTCTAAAAATAAATTCGCTAAGGCGTACCGACTCGATAGCTCAATCAGCGTAAATGACACCTTGAAGACCAATTTTCTTTTCAATGCATTTAATCATAAAATTGGTTTCAAAGGAAGATTTAAGGGTTTTAACTATGAAGTCTATGGAAGACAAAGATTATATAATCAAGAGAACCGTTATTTTGAAAATCTGAATCAAAACCTCAAACCTGAGATATTTTTTGGAGGAGCACTCAGATACTTCTTTCCTGATTCTTCGAATTTCCTGAATGCAGACGGCGAATTTTCAATCAATAGTTTTTACGTAAACGGAATCATTTCTTTTAAAGGACTTCAGGGACAGTTTTTCCAGTCTATCAGGCCTGCCGGTTTATTTTTCGAAAATTATGATAATGGTATTTTTAGTTGGAAAAATAATTTTGGAGCCATTTCCAATACATTTATTAAAGCTTCTTATGATTTAAACTTTGGTAAAATCAGGTTTCAACCTGCTGTTTCCAACACTTTATATGCCAATTATATCTATTTAAATAGAGAACTTTCGCCACAACAAGCCTCATCGGCATTTACAGTTTTGCAAATCCAAGCTCTAATTGGCTATCAAAAAGGAAGAGTTAATTTGTCAACTGTTTTTGATTTAGGTTTAAACTCCAATTCGGATATTTTTCGGTTGCCCAAATTTCAGAATTACACCAATGCTGAATTTGACATCACTTATGCAAAGGTTTTGCATATTAAAACCGGCCTCGACTTTTTTTATAAGTCAAAATATGCAGCTGAAGCCTATTCACCGATGCTGAATCATTTTTATTTGCAGGATGATTTTAAGGTATGGGGAAGTTTTGTGGTGGATCCTTATCTCAGTTTCAACATCAATAAAGTAAGATTGGCTTTTAAGTTTGGTCATGTAAATCAGGGACTTCCCAATAATGGATTTTATGTGAGCCCTTATTATTTGGCTATGCCAAGAGCATTTTTGCTGAAAGTAAACTGGCCTCTATTTGATTAAAATCTTTCAAGAATCGTCTCAAAATTGAGTACATTTTCACCAAAAAGACGTGATTTTTCTTTGATAAGTTTACTAAATTCACTGGATTGAAAATGTTCAAGTTTTTCAATTGTATCCAAATTTATCTGCAAAGAATAATTCAAATGACCTTCCTCAACCCGTGTATGAATCCTGAGTGGTTGAACCGAAATAGATTGCCTTTCAAAAAAAATCTCCTTGTTCTTGAGCCAGCTTTCAAAATGTTCGGCAAAATTCTGATGAACAACAAAAGTGATATTATATATATACATAAAAAAAAGAGGTACAAAGTACCTCTAAATTAAAATTTTAAAGCTTCTATTAATAATTTTTGGAAAATGAAAATCCAAAATTTCTAACCAGATGATAAGTTCCAAAAATAAAGCCTGTGAACATTAAATCACCCACCAGCATATTTTTGAAAAATGGAATACCTGCAGAATAACTGGCAATGATTCCCTGCATATTGTGAGGATAATATCCCAAAGTAGCATTTACTTCCGCAGATGCAGGATAGAATAATGCAAAATTGGTAATTAAGAAAAATAAAGTAGTTGATATCAACGATGCTAATCCTAGATTTACCAAAGATACTTTTTTCAATAAAAAATATGCTGATACTCCAATAAGTGCATAAGCGAGATAAACTACTGGAAGCAATTCGTGGAAACCTTGTCCTGTTTTTAATTCCAGCACAATATCACTGAATAAAATAAAACTTATTGGAACCAGAAATCTGAATATATTTTTTTGGAAATAAGCCACCCCAAAAAGCATAATACCTACCATTGGTGTAAAATTTCCGGGATGATCGACTAGTCTGCTAATGGTAGCAATACTCAACAGACCTAAAACCAATAGTATATTTTTTATTTCTGACTTTTGCATAAAATATTTTTTTACAAAATTATTAAATTTCTAACTTAATATACTATGAAAAAAATCATTTTTTTAATACCCATGTATCCTTGCTTCCACCACCTTGAGAAGAATTTACTACCAAAGAGCCCTTTTTCAATGCTACCCGGGTCAATCCACCGGGCGTTACATAAATTTCCTCACCATAAATAATATACGGTCTAAGGTCAACATGCCGGGCTTCGATGTTTTCACTAATCAGACAAGGAGAGGTACTGAGAGAAATAGTGGGTTGAGCAATATAATTTCGGGGATTCTCTTTGATTCGCTTCCTAAATTCCTCATGGTCGGCTTTTGTTGCTTTAGGGCCGATCAACATACCATACCCTCCGGCCTCATTGGCTTCTTTCACCACCAGTTTTTCGATATTCTCGAGCACATAATTCATCTCAGAAGGATTTTCACATAGATATGTTTCTACATTATTGAGCAAAGCATCTTCACCTAAATAATATTTTATGATTTTAGGCACATAAGCATATACTACTTTGTCGTCAGCAACTCCGGTACCTAATGCATTTGCTAATCCCAGATTTCCTTTGGCATAAGCCTGAAAAATATTTGGAATCCCAATCATCGAAGACTTATTGAAGTAAATAGGGTCAATAAACAAATCATCAAGCCTGCGGTACAATACATCTACGGTTTTGAATCCCCGTGTGGTTCGCATTTTCAAAATATCGTTTTCGACAGTCAGATCGCGGTAATCTACCAATTCTACACCCATTTGCTGTGCCAAATACGAATGCTCATAATAAGCTGAATTATAAATCCCTGGAGTTAAAACTGCAATTGTCGGTTCGGTTTTTCCTGAAACAAATTTCAATGCTTCAAAAAGCTTCTCAGGGTATTCTGAAATAGACCTGACATTGGATTTGGATAATAAACCTGACAACCCCTGTTTGGATAGTTCACGCCCCTGAAGCATATATGAAACCCCTGAAGGGCATCTTAAATTATCTTCCAGAATTACAAATTCACCTTTTTCATTTCTGATAAGGTCAGTACCGGTGATATGAATGAAAATATCTTTCAAAGGTCTGATATCCATACATTCTTTCAGAAATCCTTTACTTGACAACACCACATCTGAAGGAATAGCTTTGTCTTTAAGAATCTTTTGATCTGAATAAATATCTTTTAGAAACTCATTAAGTGCAAAAATCCTTTGTTTTAGACCTGCTTCCAGTATTTCCCATTCTTTAGCCTTAATAATTCTGGGGATAATATCTATCGGAATAATACGCTCAGTACCACCCTCTTCTGAGTACACATTAAAAGTAATACCCATGTTTACCATTGTACTTTCTAAATTTTTCTGCCTTTGTTTCAATTCTTCGATGTTCATTTCGTTGAAATAATTAAAGACAGATTCCAAATCATGATGTGGCATGGAATTTTCTGTTACCAATTCATCATAGAACTTGGTACTATAGTAATTTGCAAAGTTTTCATTCATAATTTCTTTGGTTATTGTTACTGTAAATCAATCTATTTAAACCTATTTTTGCAAACCCAATTTCAACAAAACAGGATTAATGCCATTAAAATACAAATTTTTCTTTTTTTTATTAGTAAGTACGCCCATTTTTTCCCAAAAATTCCAAGGAATTTCTGAAAGTAACTACGCTGGTACACTTGGAGTTTTTAATAATCCTGCCAATGTAGTTGATACCCGGCAGATGGTTTTTATTAATTTGGTTGGTGTAGGTATTGAGTTCCAAAACAATTATGTAAGATGGGATGCTCCTTATTCGGTAGGTAGCATGATTATTAATAAAGTCTCTTCACAATATAGAAACTCCACTAATAATAAAATAATAGTTAAGGATACTTACAAAAAAACTAACGAGAATGTAAATAATGTCGCCGCTTACCTTAACGGAGCTCTTACTGGCCCATCAGTTGGTGTTGATATCAAAAAATGGAAGATGGGAGTGGCAGGCGGCATCAGGTATCGCTATCTGAATTCAATTTCGAATACTGATCCTTCAATAGGAAATAGTTTGGTACTTGGAGCATATTCCAAAGATTTTGTAGGAAAAGACATCAAAAATTCAAGTCTTTACATCAATAGTGGATTTTTTAATGAAATCTACGGAACTATGGGATTAGTTATTAAAAATGATGCTGAGCAAATGTTAAAAGTTGGTGCTACCGCCAAATATATCTACAGTAACAGTTACGGCTCAATAGAAGCCAGCGATTTTAGTTACAAACTCCAGAACGATCCGACAAATCCCAGTTTAAACGAACTGGTATTGGCTGATGTAAAAGGTTCTCTGGCATCTGCGAGTATTTATCAAAAACTGGAATTGCAAAATTTTACCACCCAAATGCGGTCAATAAATGGCCAGGGCAAGGGCCTGGGCTTAGATCTAGGTTTGGTTTTTGAATTCCGGCCAGACTATCGAACATTTTCCAGAAATCGAAAAGGTAAAAATTTTACTGACCCTACAATCAATAAATACACCTATAAAATCTCTTTTTCATTGATTGATATTGGATTTCTTAAGTTTTCAGGGCCTATGGTAATAATAAACAGTTTGGATGGAAAAACACAGACCATCAATTTTGGAGATATTCAAAAGTTTAAAGGGATTGAACAATTGATAGGGGACCTTGAAAGTATTTTTGGCCTGGGGCCAGGACAATCATCATTTAGTATATTGATGCCGGCCAGTTCGGTGACTAGTTTTGATTATAAATATTCTGAAAAATTATACTTGAATTTAACCTATCGCCAATACCTTTTGCCATCGGCCAGAAGGGGCGTAATTGGACACTCCGGATTGTATTTTACACCAAGGTTTGAGAAAAAATATTTCGAATTTGCAATTCCAGTAGGTCTCGATAATAATTTCCGAAACTTTAATTTGGGTTTATCAATGAGAGCTGCAGGCCTATATTTTGGGTTTGATAATCTTACAGGAATTTTTAATACTTTCAACCCTCACGGAGCTTCATTGTTCGCAGGAGCATTTATTCCTATTTATCATAAATTGCCCGGCAGCCCATTAAAATGCTTTGATGTAAATAATAAGCCTTCTTTCAAAAAAAGGAGAGGTTTGATTAGAAGAAAATAAAAAAGCCGCATTTGCGGCTCTAAATTTTGTGACGAGAATGAGATTCGAACTCACACAAGCTTACGCTCACTACCCCCTCAAAGTAGCGTGTCTACCAATTCCACCATCTCGCCTTTGATGACGCAAAATTAGTAATTTTTACCTCCAACAAAAAATCTATTTAAAAAAAATACCTAAAAAATCTTAATTCTGAATAAGCCAGACATCATTTTTGTTTACAAATGACACCTTATTGTTGTGCAATGTCCTGAGCCATATATCTTGTTGACCAAAAATATTAATTTTATTTCCCTCAGATATTTGACCTGTAATGGGTGCCCCTCCGGAAGGCAAACCTCTTAGATAGGCCTTTTGATTAACAATTGCTGATTTATAAGAATTAGGAACGTTAATTAACACTAATAATATCACTAAAAATAAGCCCATAATCCATAAATGTTTCTTGTTTATACGCACATTGGCTTGTTTTTTTCTGTAAAAAATAAATAAAATGATGAGTCCGATACTTATAAGCAGGTAAAGAATTATCACAAAGTATTGCTGATAGAGCATCAAAATGAAATTCACATCATTCCGCTCAAATCCCGTAAACTTATTTTCTAAAGCTATTTTATTCATTTTTTCAAAAACTTCATCTGAAGGCTTCAAATTATAGTAATTGCTCAGATAATACAATGTGCGTGGATAATCAGCCATGTTTTCATAAATAAATGCCAGTTTCAGGTTAAGATTCTCTTTATTTACGGATTTATCAGCAAAAATCAACTCATAAATTTTTGCAGCTTCCGAATATTGTTTTGCACTAAACAAAGAATCTCCTTTTTGGGCAATTTCGTTTTGGGCCTTAATATCAATGGCTTGAAATAAAATCAAAAAAAATAATAAAAGAATTTTTATCAGGTAGTTTGGCATTTTATTCATAATTTCCTAATTTTGCATCCTCATTTAGAAAGGCACACGATTCCGTAGCTCAGCTGGTAGAGCAATACACTTTTAATGTATGGGTCCTGGGTTCGAATCCCAGCGGGATCACTTGATTTTAAAAACGGTTTTTCGATTCCGTAGCTCAGCTGGTAGAGCAATACACTTTTAATGTATGGGTCCTGGGTTCGAATCCCAGCGGGATCACAAAGCGGTGAAGTTTTCATCGCTTTTTTTTTGCTATTTGCTTTTATGATTTGAGAAATAATATTCAAAATTTTCGGTTTTGTGGCAAATTTATGAAATTGGAACATTTATCGGTGAGCATTAATGAATATTCTTTCCGAAATAGAATTTGAATTTTGAATTTTGACAATGAAAAAAAATAAAAAATATACACTCGAAAACATTAAAATCTTAGACTTTGCGGCAGAGGGTAAATGTATTGTAAAAAACGAAGGTGAGGTGATTTTTGTTGACGGGAGCCAGGTGTGCCCCAACGATGAAGTCACGATTTTGGTTAGTAAATCCAAAAAGAAATATTCGGAAGGCAGAATACTGAAAATAAACTCATTTAGCAATGACAGAGTTGAGCCTTTCTGTGAACATTTCGGAGTGTGTGGTGGCTGCAAATGGCAGCATGTACCTTATGAGACACAACTTGCTCAAAAACAAAAACAAGTCACAGACCAACTCACCAGAATTGGAAAAATTCAGCTAAATGGCTTTGAAAATATTCTGGGCTCTGAAAAAATTCAATATTATCGCAATAAACTGGAATACACATTTTCTAACTCCAGATGGCTAACGCCTGACGAAATAGCCACCGGTGAGGAGTTTGACTCAAATGCACTGGGTTTTCATGTTCCAAAAAGATTTGATAAAGTTTATCCAGTCAAAAAGTGTTTTTTACAACCCGACCCTTCGAATCAAATCAGAGATTTTTTCAATGATTTCGCAAGGGCAAGTGGCCTTCCATTTTACGATCATGTGGCCCATGAAGGATTCTTCAGGTCTTTGATGATTCGTACCACTTCAATAGGCGAGAGCATGGTGGTAGTTCAATTTGCAAAAAATGACCCGGAAAATATTGAAAAAACCTTAAATTCATTTCTTCAAAAATTTCCGAATACTACGTCATTAAACTATTTTGTTAATACAAAACGAAATGATTCTTATTTTGATTTAGAGCCTATAAATTTTTTTGGAAAACCATATATTACCGAAAAAATGGAGGATCTTGACTTTAGAATTGGTGTCAAATCCTTTTACCAGACCAACTCAGACCAGGCTTATAATTTATACAAATTGGTAAGAGAGTATGCTCAGATTGAGCCCAATGACACAGTATATGATTTATATACAGGCACAGGAACTATTGCACTTTTTGTATCAGCTTTAGCCAGAAAAGTAGTCGGAATTGAATATATAGAGGCTGCAGTTGAGGATGCAAGAATCAATGCAGAAGTAAATGAGGTATCGAATTCCGTATTTTTTGCAGGAGATATGGCCAAGATCTTTACTGAAGAATTTATAAATGAAAATGGAAAACCGGATATCGTAATTGCCGACCCTCCAAGAGCCGGAATGGATAAACCGGTAATTGAAACTTTACTTAAAATTGCTCCAAGAAGAATCGTTTACGTTAGCTGCAATCCTGCCACTCAGGCTCGTGATCTCGAACTTTTGTCAGTTAAATATGAGACCGAAAGCTTAAGACCGGTCGATATGTTTCCGCATACTTTTCATGTCGAAAATGTGGTTAGTTTGATTTTAAAAAATTAAATTGGCAAAAAAAATAGAATAGATGCAAATATCAGTAATTGATGCCGGAAATTTCAAACTTGATGGAGGAGCCATGTTTGGGGTGGTTCCGAAAACTATCTGGCAAAAGATGGTACCTGCCGACGAAAACAATCTTTGCAATTGGAATATGCGTTGTCTGCTGGTAGAAGATGGCAAAAATTTAACGCTCATTGACACCGGAATGGGGGATAAGCAAGCCTTAAAATGGCAAAATTTCTATTATCGTAATGGAGATGGCAACCTGATACAATCAATAAGAAAAGCCGGATATCACGAATCTCAAATTACCGATGTCATACTTACCCATCTACATTTTGATCATTGCGGCGGGGCGGTCTCTAAAAATAACGAAGAAATACTTAATCCTACCTTTGAAAATGCCAAATATTGGACCCATAGCGGTCATTGGGACTGGGCAATGAATCCCAATCCGAGAGAAAAAGCAACTTTCCTAGCAGAAAACTTAATGCCTTTACATGAGTCGGGGCAATTATATTTCCTTGATAAATCAGAAACAAAACCAGATTTTGATTTTCTTTTTGCCGATGGGCATACTGAAAAAATGATAATGCCTATTATTAACACCGGAAAACAAAAACTAATATTTGCTGCAGATACCATTCCTTCTTTTGCCCATATTCATGTACCATACTGCATGTCGTATGATATAAGGCCACTGCTTACCATGCAGGAGAAGGAGACTTTACTTGAGAAAATTGTGCAAGAAAATATAATTTTAATTTTTGATCATGATGTTGTCAATGAGGCGGCAAGAATCGAAAAAACAGAACGAGGGTTTAAACCGGTTGAATTGGGTAAATTAAGCCAATTCTTATCATGAAAATAGGGCTGACTTTGTCCGGTGGTGGTTCAAGAGGTTTTGCTCACCTGGGTGTTCTCAAAGCTCTGGATGAATTCGGTATCAAGCCTGACCACATTTCCGGATCTAGTGCCGGTGCTCTGGTTGGTGCCCTTTATTGTTCGGGTTTAGAACCTGAAGAAATTGGGAAAATCATTAAAAAGAAAGGCATATCAGGAGGTATCAAGCTTGCTTTTAACAAGTTAGGTTTATTTTCAATTGAAAAAGTGGAAAAGATTTTATTGGAATTCATTCCTCAGAATACTTTTGATTCTTTAAAAACTTCTTTGACAATTTGTGCTACAGATATACAAAATGGAGAAGCGGTATATTTCAATTCGGGAGAACTTAGTAAGCCGGTTTTGGCATCATGTGCTATACCCGGGATTTTTTCACCGGTAATCATTGACAATAAAACATTAGTGGATGGCGGTGTAATCAATAATCTCCCGGTTGAGCCAATTGAAAACCTGGTAGACTTTAAAATTGGGGTTAATCTAATGCCGGATGAAAAAAATATGCCGGTCGCAACTGCAAAAGACATATTGATGAAATGTCTGATTTTAACCCTTGGGAAACAAGCAGAACAAAAATATCCCAAATTTGATATTCTTATAGAACCCGAAAAAATTAGTAGTTTTGACGGACTAAGTTTAAAAAAATCAGAGGAAATGTTTGAATTAGGTTATCGGGCAGCGAAAAATGCCATTAAAAAATCCGGTTTAAATAACCGGTTTTAATTTCATTCAGGATTTGAATTTCTGGTTTTGGCTTTAATTTGGATAATTATTTGAATAAATTTGCGTTAAAACCTTCAAAACACCATTTTTGATTTTTGTGAAAAAATATATCCTTATACTTTTTATTTTTCTTACCTCTTGCTCCCAATTTAGCAAAAGTCCGACCAGTAAAGTCTGGCATAATCTCAATGCCCGCTATAATGCTCTTTTGATTGCCAGAGAAGACTATAAAGAGGCGGGATTTATTATAAAAAGTAAACAAAAGGAAAATTTCGATCAGATATTACCCATTTTTCCAAAAATTGACTCCAATAAACTTGATTCAGCAAAATTTTATTTAATAGATGCAATAAAAAAGTCCTCAATAATTGCTGAGAGGCATTCCAATTCCAAATACCTCGACGAAGCATATTTGATACTGGGTAAGTCAAGACTATTAAAGCAGGAATATTTTAATGCAATTGAAACTTTTAAATATGTAAACACCAAAGCGAGGTCGGAACAAAAAAAAACAGAAGCTTTGATATGGCTCATGCGTAGTTATATTGAAAACCAGGATATAAATTCTGCAAATCAGGTTGGTGATATTATCAAAAACAGGAAATTAAACAATACCTCCAAAGCTGAATATCTGCTAACCAGAGCCTATCTTCATCAAAAACTTAACGAAAGCAATGAGGCTCTGATTTTACTGGAAGAAGGACTGAAATATATCGGAAAATCTCCAAACAAAGCCAGGTATAATTTTGTTTGTGGGCAACTGCATGAGTCTCTGGGAAACAACCTTGCAGCCAGAAAATATTACCGAAATGTATTAAAATCGAAACCTGAGTACGAAATGGCTTTCAATGCTCAGCTAGGTTTGCTTTCGTCAGAATCATTAGCAAATAATACAAATATTCTGTTCGGTGAAATGCTGGAAGACAGGAAAAATCTGGACAATAAAGGAATGATTTTTCAAAAGATGGCTCAAACTGAAGCTCGGAAAAAAAACTATAAAGAAGCCATAGGTTTTTACAACCAGTCGATTGCCAACGCAGGTGACAATGCTCCAATAAAAGCTGGTTCTTATCAGGCAATCGCTGATATTTACCTTGATGTTTTTCAGGATTATGAAAAAGCAGGAAATTATTATGATTCGACCATCGTAACTTTACCAAAAAATGAATCTAATTTCGATAAACTAAGCCTTAAAGCACTAAATCTGAATGAATTCATCAGATTTAAAAAAGCATATGATCTCGAAGACAGTCTTCAAATGCTTTCGGCATTAAGCAACGACGCCCTTGAAACCAAACTATTTAAAATGGTTGAGGCGAGGAAAGCTGCAGAGAAAAAATCAGAAATGGAAACTGCAGCAAAAACCGAGAGCCCAAAGGTTTTAATCCCATCAAATCAAAAAGACAGATGGGTTTTATATGACCCGGTGGAAAGTGTAAAATCAAAAAACGATTTTATCAGAAACTGGGGAAACCGCCCTCTGGAAGATAATTGGAGAAGGTCCGAAAAAACAATGGGTTCCTTTAGTTTAAAAATAGAAAAAACAATTTTAGAAACTGGAAAACCTGTTGAAAATCAAAAGGAATCAGAAACTTTGACCGAAAATGAGGACCTGGAAAAAAAAGCTATTAATGAGGAAGTAAAGGAAATGATGAGGAAAATACCTCGTTCCAACGTACAGATTTTAGCTTCTAAAAGAAAACAAGAAGAAGCACTATTCCAAATTGGGAAAATATACGCTCAAAAATTTGGAGATAACCTGAAGGCCAAAATTTATTATCAAAAACTTATAAACGAACACCCAAGGTCAATCTATGAGCCCGAAGTGCTGTATTTTATGACATTGGATCAACAAGACCCGGTCAACAATGTTTTTGCCCAAAAACTGATTACAGACCATCCTTATTCCTCTTTTACCAGACAATTAAAAAAAGGCGGTCAAAAATTTACTAAAGATAAAGAAACGGAAGTTGCTGGCTTTTATTCAGAAGTATTCAAAAATTATGAATCAGGACAATATCAGGAAGCTCTCAAAAACCTTGAGGAAGGACTCAATAAATATCTTGGAAGCCAAATCGAAGACAAATTGGCCATGCTCAGACTTTTAACCCTACAAAAATTAGGTTTGAAAGACCAATATGTCATTTCTTTGAATGATTTTCTAAGAAGCTATCCAACCTCTGACCTTCAGTTCAAAGCCAGGGATTTTCTTGAAGCCGTAAAATAATCAACCTTAACCAAATGAATCTCTCAGAGGAAAAACCCCCTTTTTTTGAAAGCTGGTCGGGTCTTTATTGGGCACTTACCATTTTCACTATTATTCTGATAATTCTATTTTACTTTTTAACCCAATCTTTAACATGAACAGTATCGATTGGATTATTTTGTTTGTAACACTTTCTACCATAGTCATTTTTGGCGTTTTTAAAAACCGGAAAGATAAAAATATTGAATCTTATCTACTTGGAAATCAATCACTACCATGGTATCATGTAGGATTTTCAGTAATGGCCACGCAGGCAAGTGCAGTTACTTTTCTCTCAGCTCCCGGCCAGGGATTTGTCGATGGAATGCGTTTTGTTCAGTTTTACCTGGGTCTTCCTTTTGCTATGATCGTTTTGAGCATCACATTTATCCCTATTTTTCATAAATTAAAAGTTTACACGGCTTACGAATACCTAGAAACCAGATTTGATTCTAGGGTTAGGATTTTTACAGCCATTTTGTTTTTATTATCCAGAGGTTTATCCACCGGAATTTCAATATATGCTCCTTCCATTATTTTATCCACTATTTTTGGTTGGGATATTATTTACACCAATATCTTCATGGGTGGTATCGTCCTCATTTACACAGTAATAGGAGGGACCAAAGCCATTTCTTACACGCACCTCCAACAAATGTTTTTAATTACTCTGGTATTAATTTTTGTTGGAATTCTGGTAGTAAAAATGCTTCCGTCAGAAATTGGTTTTTGGGATGCCATAAAAATCGCAGGGAAAACTCAAAAAATGAAAGTGATTGACCTGAATTTCAATCCTTCAGAGCGTTATAATCTATGGTCAGGTTTAATAGGAGGTTTTTTTCTGCAACTGTCGTACTTTGGAACCGATCAATCGCAAGTTGGAAGATACCTTACCGGAAAATCGATCAAAGAAAGCAGACTCGGACTGATTCTAAACGGCTTTTTAAAAATTCCGATGCAATTTGGAATTTTAATCATAGGGGTGCTAGTTTACGTTTTCTATCTCTTTAATACAACTCCTGTTGTTTTTAATAAAACAGAAGCTCAAAAATTAGCGATTGGAAAATTTTCAAACGAATATAAAATCATTGAAAATCAAAATCTAATAATTGGTACAAGTAAAAGAATTGTCGCCGAAAAATTAAAAGCTTCCATTAAAACGGCTTCAAATCAAGAAATACAATCAAATTCTGATCAACTAAACAATATTTTAAGCGAAGAAAAAAAATTAAACAAACAAGCTGGCGAATTAATCAAAAAAAACAATCCAGAAGGCGATGCCAATGACGTTAATTATATTTTCCTGAGATTTGTTATGGACTACCTGCCTCATGGCTTGATTGGATTGATGATAGCCCTGATTTTTTCGGCTTCTATGGGCTCCATAGCCTCAGCTTACAGCTCATTGTCAGCTACCACGCTGGTCGATGTTATAAACAAAAGTCGTTTCAAAGCAAAAACACCTGAACTGGAACTCAGATATTCTAAAATCTTTACAATTTTTTGGGCGATATTCAGTATCGTAGTAGCTTCTTTTGCTCAAAAACTCGGCAGCTCCATGATAGAGCTAGTCAATATTTTAGGTTCCTGGTTTTATGGAATCATTCTTGGAATATTTTTGGCAGCATTTTACGTAAAAAAGATAAAATCGAAGGCTTTGCTTTTAAGTGCTATTTTGTCTCAAATATTAGTAATTTTAATCTGGAAATACGAACTTGTAGCGTTTTTATGGCTTAACCCTATTGGTGTAATATTGGTTTTGTCGATAGGATTAATTTTTCAGAAAATATTTTCAAAAGAAAAATGAGTGAAACTAAAAGAATACTAATCGTTGAAGATGACGTCAGAATCGCTCAGAATATAAGCAAGGGACTGGTCGAAAAAGGATATGAAACAGAAGTTGCTTATGATGGTAAAATAGGTCTTAAATTGGGTTTACATAATGATTTCGATCTCATTCTTTTGGATTTGAATCTGCCCAGCCTCAACGGCTATGAAGTTTGTGAGGAAATTCGTCGAAAGAAGCCCTCTGTTCCTATTATTATGCTAACTGCCCTAGGTGAAACAGAAGATAAAATCGAAGGTTTCGAAAAAGGAGCCGATGATTATCTGGTTAAACCTTTCGATTTCAGAGAGTTATTGGCCAGGATAAATGTTTTTATAAAAAGAAATGCCCGTGGAGTAGAAACAAACAATAATAATATTCTAAAAATTGCCAACCTCGAACTCGATCCCGAGTCGAAAATAGTTACCCGGGAGGGTATAGAAATAGAGTTGACACCAAAAGAATTCTTACTTTTGGAATACCTAATGCGAAATAAAGGCAGAGTGGTGTCAAAGACCGATTTGGCCGATAACATCTGGGAGCAGAATTCACAACAAAGTCTCAATGTAATTGAAGTTTATATCAATTTCCTTAGAAAAAAAATAGACAAAGAGTTTATTCCTAAACTTATACATACCAAGACAGGCATGGGGTATATTTTGAAAGAAGAATTGTAAATGAAGATAAGGACTAAAATCACATACCAATTTACCTTAATCGTTGCAATGATTCTGGTAATTTTTTCCGTAGCACTTTATTATTTATTAGAATCCTACAATAAAAAAGAGTTTAATAACTACCTCAAAGACAGAGCGGTAACTACCGCACAGCTACTAATTAAAGAAAAAAATGTCGATAGAAAACTCCTTAGAATTATTGACCGTAATACCCTTTCTTCCCTTTATGCAGCTGAAGTTTTGGTTTTTGACGAAAATAATAAAGTAAAATATTCCAATATCGAATCCGATACTGTAATTTATTACAGCCCGGAATTACTGGAACAAGTCAGGCAAAAAAAATATCTGGAGTCTGATTACAAAAACAAAGAGGTGGTAGGATTGATGTATAAAGATCAAGAGACACAGGAGGATTATCTAATCTTGGCTCAATCAGAAGATATTTATAGTAAACAAAAGCTTGAGAATATTAAATATGCAATGACGATCGGTCTAATTTCTGCAATAATCCTGACGATAGTTTTTGGATTTGTTTTTTCGGGGCAATCCCTAAAGCCCATTTCCAGAATAAATCAGGAAGTTTCGAAAATTACGGCCAATGATCTGAATAAAAAATTGAGTACAGGTAATAGCAAGGATGAAATTGCACAGCTTGCCAATAATTTTAATCAAATGCTATCGAGAATTGAAAAGTCATTTGAATTACAAAAAAGCTTTGTCAGCAATGCCTCCCACGAGCTCAGAACTCCGTTGGCAGCCATAAAATCTGAGATTCAGGTTGCACTGGAAAAGGAGAGAACTTCAGGGGAATATCAGGAGATTTTGAAATCTTTAAATATTGATAATCAAAGACTTATTCAGCTAACCAATGGATTATTGCAGCTAGCAAAATCAGATAGAGGAGATAAAAGTATAATTTTGGCACCCTTAAGAATCGATGAGGTATTATTTGAAGTACAAGACGAGCTACTACATCAGCATCTCAATTATCATATCAATATTGATTTTGAAGAAATTCCTGAAGATGACGCATTTGTAACTATAAATGGAAACAAATCATTGATAAAGACATTGTTTAATAATCTGATTGACAATGCATGCAAATATTCAGAAAATAAACTTGCATCCATAAATATAAGATCCAATAAATCCAACTGCATAGTAATTGTTACAGATGAAGGTATCGGAATTTCAAAAGATGATCAGGAGAAGATTTTTGAACCCTTTTATCGTACTAAAAACGCTAGTAATTACAAAGGTCATGGAATCGGACTGTCAATCTGCAAAAGAATTGTAGAGATTCACAAGGGCAGGATAGTAATCAAAAGTGAAGAAAACAAAGGAAGCAGTTTCAGTGTGATACTGCCTCATGTTTAATGCCAACAAAATACAAAGATTTGATTTTATGTAAGTAGCGGGGAGGGGAATCGAACCCCTGACCTCCGGGTTATGAATCCGACGCTCTAACCATCTGAGCTACCCCGCCGTCGTTTGAGGGTGCAAAACTATTCATTCTTTCTTTAAAAACAAAAAATGATTTAGAAATTTCCTCAAAAAAATAAAAAATATAGATTTTGTTTGGATTAATTACACAAATATTTTAAATCGAAAGAAAAAGAAGCGTAAAATGACAAAATATAAATTTTCACAGGAATTTCCATTCAAAACATCGCCCAAAGTGCTATATAATTACATTAGTACTGCAGGTGGATTACAACAATGGTTTGCTGAAAAGGTAGTTATGGACAATAATCACCATTTTCATTTTCATTGGGATTCTGAAGTGCACATTGCTGAATTGACCTCTACCAGACTCAATAAATCGGCAAGATTTGATTTTCTGGGTGAAAATGAAGGTTGTTTTCTGGAATTTAAATTAATTACTTCCGAAATAGACAATTCAGTTTTTTTAAAAGTTACCGACTGCTCTGAAATTGAAGATCAGGATGAATTAGAAACCATGTGGAAAAGTCTCATTCACGATCTTAAGGAAATAGTAGGAGGGTGATATCTTAATATATCTTAATAATTTGGTTACCGCACAAAAGATTTCGATTTTTGCATCAGATATATTTCCGTATGAGAAAAATCGATAAATTATTTCTAAAATCCTTCATTGGTCCATTTGTCCTTACCACTGCCATAGTGGTGTTTATTTTCCTGATGAGGTTCCTGATGATGTATTTTGATCAATTCATCGGAAAAGACCTTGGCATAGACGTATTTTCAAAACTTTTCTTTTTCTTCTCCCTAATCACTGTACCAACGGCCTTACCTTTGGCTACTTTGCTGGCCACCTTGATGTGTTTTGGGAATTTGGGAGAGCATACCGAACTCACCGCCATGAAATCAGCCGGAATTCCGCTTTCCAGGCTCATTTTACCCACTTTTATTTTAACAATATTCATTAGTATAGTTTCATATTTCTATAATGACAGGGTAAATCCCTGGGCAAACCTGAAAGGATATTCGCTATTATATGATGTAAAAACTACAAAAATGACTCTGAATATACAGGAAGGTATTTTTTATAAAGAAATTCCTGGATACCGTATTAAAGTTCAGAAGAAATTCCCCGATGGAAAAACGCTTAAAAATATAATTGTTTATAACCATTCGAGTAATCTAGGCAATAAAAACATAACCATTGCCGATTCCGGAAAAATGTACACCATGTATAACGGCAACTACCTGATTTTTGAGCTTTTTAATGGTTATAATTATACTGAAAGTCAAAATTCATTCAATAATTACGACGAAACACAATTCACCAAAACCCAATTCAAAAAAAATAAAGTGGTGTTTTCCTTGGAAAGTTTCGGAATAAAGCGAACCAATGAGGATCAGTTTAAATACCACGAATACATGAAAAATGTAAGTGAGTTGACTTCAAAAATTGATTCTGCGAAAATTGAAATTCGTAAAACTATCGCTCAGCAAACATTGCAAATAAAAAGTCAAAATTCTTATTTATTTAAAAAGCCGCTTCCATCTGATTCTGCAAGGAAAGTAAATATAAAACCAGGTCCCTGGATTAAAGCAGAACTGACTCGGCTTGAAAAGAGTAACCGAAAAGACGAATCAGATGAATACGCCTTATCCCAGGTCCGAAATCTCAAAAATCAATTAGAAACTGACCTCGCTATTGTTTCAAACAAAAGTAAGGAGATGTATCGGGCTGATGTAGAACGTTGGCATAAAGTAACAATGGCTTTTTCATGTTTGGTGTTTTTTATTGTTGGGGCTTCACTAGGCTCAATTATAAAGAAGGGAGGATTTGGAATGCCCGTTTTACTCTCCATAAGTATTTTTATTTTTTACTATGTTTTGATGCAGCTGGGCGATAAATACGCTAAAGAAGGCATCATTCCTGTAGTTGTGGGTGTATGGATTCCCAACTTTATTTTGAGTATTTTAGGATACGTATTATTAAAAAAGGCTTCCAACGATGCCCGACTTTTCGAAAATGATAATTACAATCAATTTTTTGAAAAAATAAAAATCTATATTTCTAAAATACAATTGGGAAAGAGACTTAAAACCAATTGAAAATACAGGAAATTAAAATTATTAGAAATTTTGAAAGGCATTAAAGTATTTGAAAAACAGTTTTTAAGTTTACTTTTTCCCAAAAGTTTAAAGTCTAAAATCCTCTTTTTCAAATAAATATTTTGGATAATACGCCTCAAAAATTAATATTTAGTATTATCTTTGCAGCTGTTTTAATTTTATCACTTAATCTAGGTTAACATACATGTATTTAACTCCGGAAAAGAAAGAGGAGATCTTTGCATCAAAAGGTCAACAAAAAAAAGCAACTGATACCGGTTCAGCCGAGTCACAGATTGCCCTTTTTACTTACAGAATTGCTCATTTAACTGAGCATTTAAAAACTCACAAACATGATTTCTCGACCCGTTCGGGTCTTTTGAAATTAGTTGGTAAGCGTCGTAGATTGTTGGATCACTTACAAAAAGTTGATATCAGCCGTTACAGAGCTATCATCGCTGAGCTTAAAATTCGTAAATAAAAAACTCAGGGAATCTCAATTTGAGGTTCCCTTTTTTTCGTAAATAATTATTTTAATATATATCCCCGCGGAATTCAGGATTAAATAGTTGTATCAAAGCGGAAAATACAACCAAAAATTAAAATGTTTAATATTCAATCGCAAACCATCCAGATGCCGGATGGGAAAATTATCACTCTGGAAACAGGGAAACTCGCAAGACAAGCCGATGGTGCAGTAGTTCTTAAATCAGGAAACCTGGTTATGCTGGCAACCATTTGTGCCAACAAAGAACACAAAGAAGGCACTGACTTCCTTCCTTTATCTGTTGACTATCAGGAAAAATTTGCCGCTGCAGGTAAAATCCCTGGAAGTTTTCAAAGAAGAGAAGGAAAATTGTCCGACAATGAAGTCCTTATTTCAAGATTAATCGACAGAGCACTAAGACCAATATTTCCTGAAGATTTCCATGCCGAAGTACAGGTGATGGTAACGCTTCATTCTGCTGATGAAAACATACAGCCTGATTCTATGGCAGCATTGGCCGCTTCAGCTGCAATTATGGTTTCTGACATCCCTTTTAATGGTCCAATTTCAGAAGTTAGAGTAGCAAAAATAAATGGTGAATATGTTGTCAACCCAGCTGTGAGCCTGATTGCCGGAGCTGACCTTGATCTGATGGTCGCTGGTACCGCTGATAGCATCAACATGGTAGAAGGTGAGGGAAATGAAGTTTCTGAAGCCGAAATGGTTGAGGCTTTGAAAGTTGCTCATGATGCCATAAAAATTCAGATTGCAGCTCAAAAAGAATTAGAAGCCAAAGTTGGTAAGACTGTAAAAAGAGAGTATTGCCATGAAACTCATGACGAAGATCTCAAAAAGAAAATGTACGATGAACTTTTTGACAAAGTTTATGCAGTATGTATGAAAGGAAGTGCCAATAAGCACGAAAGAAGCGAGGGATTTGCCAGTATACTGAAAGAATTCATCGAAGCCCAACCTGAAGAAGAAAGATCTAATCCTCTGCATAAATTATATTTTGGTGACATCACTTATGATGCATCACGAAAAATGGTTTTGGATGAAAACGTACGTCTGGATGGTCGTAAACTTACCGAAATTCGCCCGATTACCTGTGAAGTGGATTATTTGCCATCAGCACACGGGTCGGCTTTGTTTACAAGAGGAGAGACACAGTCACTTTCCACAACCACTTTGGGAACAAAGCTTGACGAGCAAATCGTTGACTTGCCAATGGAAAAAGGTTTTTCAAGATTTTTCCTTCATTATAATTTCCCGGGTTTTTCTACCGGCGAAGTAAGACCCAACAGAGGCGTGGGCAGAAGAGAAGTTGGACATGGAAACCTTGCTCAAAGGACTCTCAAAAAAGTAATGCCCAAAGATGAGGAAAATCCTTATACCATCCGAGTAGTAAGTGACATTTTGGAATCAAACGGTTCATCCTCAATGGCGACTGTTTGTGCCGGTTGTTTGTCTTTAATGGATGCCGGTATAAAAATCAAAGCTCCGGTTTCAGGTATAGCCATGGGTTTAATTACCGACCAGGAAACCGGAAAATGGGCTGTTCTATCCGATATCCTTGGTGATGAAGATCATCTGGGTGATATGGATTTTAAAGTTACAGGTACATCAAAAGGTATCGTTGCATGCCAAATGGATATTAAAATTGGCGGTCTTTCTTTCGATATCATCGAAAAAGCATTAAATCAGGCAAAAGATGGCAGGTTGCATATATTAGGCAAAATGACCGAAGTTATATCTCAACCTAAAGAGGACTTAAAACCTTTTGCTCCTAGAGCTCACACCATCGTGATTGAAAGAGAATTAATTGGTGCTGTGATAGGACCTGGTGGTAAAGTTGTTCAGGAAATTCAAAGAGAGTCTGGTGCAACTGTAAATATTGAAGAGAAAGACAATAAAGGATATATCTCGATATTTGCGACCAATGGCGAGAGTATGGCCATGGCAAGAAAACGCATCGAAGGTATTGTTAAAGTTCCTGAAGTAGGGGAAGTTTACGATTCTACTGTGAAATCTATTCAGCCTTTTGGTGCATTCTGTGAGATTTTACCAGGAAAAGAAGGTCTTCTTCATATCTCTGAAATTTCGTGGGAAAGACTTCCTAGCATGGACGGAGTATTAAAAGAGGGTGACAAGATTCAGGTAAAACTTACCGAAATTGACAAGAAAACCGGTAAATACAGACTGTCAAGAAAAGTTTTATTGCCAAGACCTCCAAGAGAAGAAAAACCGGTAAAAGAACAATAATTTTATTAATATTGTTGTTAGGTTAGTTCGTTAGGTAAAAGAGTGAAATCATTTATATAAAAAAGATAAAAAATGAGACAACTAAAAATTAGTAAACAAATCACCAACAGAGAGAGCCAGTCTCTTGACAAATATCTTCAGGAAATCGGTAAGGTGGACTTATTGACTCCTGATGAGGAAGTAATATTGGCTCAAAAAATCAGAGACGGGGATCAGCTTTCTTTAGAAAGACTAACAAAAGCCAACCTTCGTTTTGTGGTGTCTGTTGCTAAACAATATCAAAATCAGGGTCTTTCACTTGGTGACTTGATCAATGAAGGAAACTTGGGATTGATTAAAGCTGCTCAAAGATTTGATGAAACCCGTGGTTTTAAATTCATTTCTTATGCGGTTTGGTGGATACGTCAGAGTATTCTTCAGGCTTTGGCTGAGCAATCAAGAATTGTGAGACTTCCATTAAACAGGGTAGGATCTTTGAATAAAATCTCCAAAACATTCTCTGAATTGGAGCAAAAATTTGAAAGGGAGCCATCACCTGAGGAATTGGCCGAAGTATTGGAAATCTCTGCCAATGAAGTAGTCGATACTATGAAAATTTCAGGCAGGCACGTTTCAGTTGATGCTCCATTTGTTCAGGGAGAGGAAAACAGCCTTTTGGACGTTTTGGAAAATGATACGGAAATCAGACCTGATCAGGAATTAATGAATGATTCCCTGAGAAGAGAAGTCTTGAGAGCTTTGTCAACTTTGACCCAAAGAGAAGCAGAAGTAATCATGTTTTATTTCGGTCTGAATGGCGAGCAGGCAATGACGCTTGAAGAAATAGGAGAGAAGTTTAATCTTACCAGAGAAAGAGTAAGGCAGATTAAGGAAAAAGCCATCAGAAGGCTGCGACAAACCTCCCGAAGCAAAGCACTAAAAGCTTATTTAGGATAAAACAAAAAAGAGGTTTAAAAACCTCTTTTTTGTTTGGTAGAGTTGTTAATTAATACATTTTCTATCAAATTTGTGATTATTTAGTTTTATGTCATATAAAATAGGAATTTTTAGTTTAGAAAAAAACTCGGGAAAGACTGTTTCGGCAGTATTCCTGGCGGAAAGTCTGGCGACCTTAAATCAAAAAGTTGCACTGATAGATTTGCGCCAAAATTCCGATTTAAATAATTTTTTAAAATTAGAAAATAGAAATTCAGAAACGATAAAAATTTCCGAATCTTCATGGAAATACCTCAAAGCTAAAGATATTGGATCATTTCAAAAGGCTATCACCTTTGATGAAAATTATGATTTTGTTTTGGTTGATTTTCCATCCTATAAAAATGAATTTACAAACCAGGTATTGGAAAAACTGGACACAGTAATTATTCCGGTAGAATGTGAATTTTATGGAATTGACAATTTAAATGAAACTTTTGAAGAAATTCTGAAAGTTGAACATCTGAAAGTAGAAGGAATTTTACTTACTAAAGTGGACAATAACAATACGCTGGTGGATAGAATTAAAGGTTTCTTGAAGGAAAATTTTTCGGATTTAATATTCAATACATCAATTTTAAGAAATTATTATTTAGGCCTTCCACACTTTTCAATTGAGAATCTCAATCATTCCATTCCGAATTTTGGATTTGCTGATTATTTAAAACTTGCTAACGAAATACTTGAAAACAGAAACAATGGATAAACAAATAAAAAGAAAAGGTCTGGGAAAAGGTTTAGGTGCTTTGCTTTCTGAAAGAACTCAGGAAAAAGAGGAACTTATGCCTGTTGAAGACCGGTCTTTTGAAATTCTGATTGAAAATATTAGCACTAATCCATTCCAGCCACGTACCAATTTTGAGCCGGTTGCTTTGAATGAATTGAAAGAATCGATCCAGTCACAAGGAATAATTCAGCCCATTACAGTCAGAAAAATTGGAGAAAGCAAATTTCAGTTAATTTCGGGAGAAAGACGCTTGCAGGCCTCAAAATTAGCAGGTTTGACTAAAATTCCGGCATTTATACGTGAGGCAACTGATAATCAGATGCTCGAAATGGGGCTCATTGAAAATATTCAGCGGGAGAATCTAAACGCAATGGAGGTGGCGTTGGCGTATAAAAGATTAATTGACGAATGTAATATAAAGCAGGAGGAAGTAGGAGCAAAGGTGGGCAAAGACAGAACCACAGTTACCAACTATCTGAGATTATTAAATTTGCCAATTGCTGTGCAGGAGGGTTTGAAGTTAAAAAAGCTTTCAATGGGGCACGCCAGAGCTCTTTTAGGCATTGAGGATGAAAAATTGTTACAGAAAATTTATCAGGATATTGTTGAGAACGAACTTTCGGTAAGAAAAGTAGAAGAGATCATTAAATATCACAATTCAGATAAAAAAACCAAAAATATTACTAAAAAAAGTAATTCTATCCAAAAACGTTCACTTGAAGAATTTCAGGAAAGTTTTTCGGGAGTATTTAACAGAAAAGTATTGGTTTTGGCTGATGAAAATTCAAAAGGTGAAATAAAAATTCCGTTTGGATCAAGAAGTGAATTAGATGAAATTTTGAATAAGCTCCGAAAGAAATAATTTACTGATTGTGAATCTAAAACAAGCCGGAATATTTTTGTTTCTGTTTATTTGTTTGAAAAGCGTAATTGCTTTCGGGCAAAGGGATTCCCTGTTGTCAAAAATTGACTCCCTGAATAAGAAAAATACTACGACAATAGATACTTCAAGAGGATACAAATTCAGAAGTTTTAGAAAAAATGGTAAAGAATTATTTTCCAAGTCCTTTGGATTTTCTCCCATAAAATCTAATGAAAGACCCAAAGTTGCATTTTTCCGTTCGGTGATATTTCCGGGTTGGGGACAAATAACCAACAAGCAGTTCATAAAACTTCCTATAATTTATGGTGCTGCCGCTGTAGGAGGTTATTTTATCTACGATAATAATAAAAAATTTCAGGAATTTAAGGGTTATCTTCAGGAAATGTCTGATAAAGGGACCACCGAAATCATGATTGGGAATATGGGGCCGTATAATGAGAGTGTAATAAATACAGCCGCAAGGCAATACCGGAGGTGGAAACAAGGCACTGTAATCGGATTTGCTGCCGGCTGGCTATTATTTGCCGTTGAAGCCAATGTAGCAGCCCATATGAAGACTTTTGATGTCTCAGACGATATTTCTATGAGAATAAGTGGTGGTCCATTGGGTCAGAATGCCGGAATAGGTTTAAGAATGAATTTAAATTTAAAATAAAGATGAGGATAGGCTTGCTTGGATATGGCAAAATGGGAAGAGCAATTGAAAAAATTGCCCAGGAAAGAGGGCATGAAATAGCATTCAGGGTAGATTTAGACAGCGATCAAAAACTTTCAAATTATACTGCTGCTGATGTTGATGTGGTAATTGAATTCAGTTCGCCACATTCGGCATATGAAAACCTCAAAAACTGTATGAAGCAAGGCTTTAAAACGGTTTCAGGTACCACCGGATGGCTTGAACACAAAGCAGAAATAGAGAAGTTATGTAAGGATAACCAGGCGGCATTTTTCTATTCAAGCAATTATAGCATTGGTGTAAACCTTTTTTTCAAGCTTAATAAGGTTTTGGCGGGTCTTTTGGCTCCTCAAAAACAATATGAAATTTTCACCTCTGAAATACACCATACCGAGAAGTTAGATGCCCCAAGCGGTACCGCCATAACATTAGCGGAAGGAATCATAGAGAATAATCCAGAAAAGAAAACTTGGGTAAATAACGAAATCCCAAAAAAAGATGAAATAGCAATTTGGTCTTCCAGAGAGGGAAAAGTTCCTGGCACACATGCTATAAAATATATCTCAGATGTAGATGAAATTGAAATAAAACATACCGCATATTCCAGACAAGGCTTTGCTTTAGGTGCGGTAATTGCGGCAGAATGGTTGGCTGATAAAACAGGTGTTTTTGGTATGGACGATATGCTTAAATTATAAAAAAGTGGCTTTCGCCACTTTTTTATTTTATATGCATAAATTTTTTGTACTTCTTTATTGAAATGGGGTCATCCGTTCTAATTGGAGTTAATTTCACCGAATAATTTGGGTTTCCCTCCAGCTTAACTGAAAATTTTCTTGTTACACCACCTCTTTTTACTTCAAAATCCAAAACATCACCTACTTTTTTATTTTCCAGCAATTCTGCCAATGTAGTAAATGTTTTACCATTCACTTTTGAAATTTCATCATTTACATTCAATCCGTTGGAATAGGCGGCAGTACCTTTGTCAACCCTGGAAATGATTTTACCCCGTACCTGTGCTCCAAGAAATGGCTTATCCAGGTTTAATTGTTCCACGCTGGCATCAATGTCTGCCATTTTATAAAACTTCTTATAATCAATAGCTTCAGTTCCATATATCTGATTTTTAAAAAATTCCTTCAAATCTAATCCTGAAACTCTCTCGCAGGCAATTCTGAATTCATCATCAGTAAATCCAACATTTTTGGCAAGATAATTTTCATTATATAACAGCCTTAACACATCATCCAGTGATTTTTCACCGTTTGTATTTCCAATTATCATAAGGTTTAACATCGTACCAACTACGCCGCCTTTGGTATAATAAGAAACCGTAGAATTATTTGAGTTTTCATTAGGCCGGTAATATTTAATCCAGGCATCAAAAGAAGATTCCGCAACTGACTGAACTTTATTTCCAGGTGCATTTTCTGTATTTCCGATATCAGAAGCCAACATGCCCAGGAATTTATTTTCTTCAATCATATCGGCCCTTCTCAAAATATCATCCTGATAATAAGAGGTAAAACCTTCTGAAACCCATAGCATATTGGTGTAATTTTCGTTTTCATAATCAAATGGCCCCAATGCAACCGGTCTCAGTCTTTTTACATTCCACAAATGAAAATACTCATGTGCAATCAAACCTAAGAACCCAACATATTTTTCCTTGTCAGTGTAGGCATCAGGTGACGTTTGGCAAGTGGTACTGTTTAAATGTTCCAAGCCACCCCCAATCCCCGGCATATGATGGACAATAAACAGATATTCCTTACATGGATGTGCACCGCCAAAAACGCTTCCACTGGCTTCTACCACTTTTTTATAATCATTAATCAAAGTTTTGGGATCATAACCCAGATCCTGCACAGAATAATTGGCAATGGTGTGTTTTACGCCCATAGCCTCAAATTCCAAAATATCTTGGTTTCCGACTTCAATCGGGCTATCAACAAGCAAATCAAAATTTTCAACCTCAAAAGTATTTTTTCCGATAGCTGGCAACGCCACAGATACTTTTTTAAATGACTCATGTGGAATGATTTTCAATGATGTAGCTGAGTTAATGTACTGCGGTACAAACATAAAAACAGCGGCACCGTTAGCATATCCATGGGTATCATCAAGATGAGCATTCCTCACTGAAAGTTCGAAAGAATAAACCCTATACTTAACTTCTACTTTTTCCTTTCCGTTAATTTTAACACGCCAGGTATTTTTTGAAATTTTATTCGATTCTATTATACCGCCAGCCTGAAAAGCTTCAAACCCTTCCACATTTTTGGCATATTCCCTGATCAGATAAGATCCCGGTGTCCAAACTGGCATTTTAAAATCTAAAAAACCAACATTTTCTGGTACAGTAGCAGTGATTTTAACCTCAAAGTAGTGTGAGCTGGGCTCAGGCATAGAAAGCTCATAGGAAACAGGATAATCCTTCATTTTGCTGGTATTTAATTTTGTAGCAGAGCAGGATGAAAACACTGCAGACGTCAATAATAAAACAATAAATTTAAACCTTAACATTTGATTTTGATTAATGATGAATACAAAACTACAATTTTTAAAAAATCAAATCGTTTTGTTCGATAAATATCTCAAAAAGTTTTTTAAATCTTAGTTTTTGAGAAAAAAACGGAACAATTTCTTAATTTTGTTCAATTTTATTTCAAATTCCTTATTATGAAATTTAAATCATTATTGATAGCTTTCCTTGTTTCATTCCATACTTTAATTGGACAAAATACGCTTAGTTATACCCAACTTGAAGCCCATTTTAATAACGGAATAGAGTTGTTTCAAAAGAAAGCTTATGCAGCTGCACGTAAAGAATTACATGAGTATATTTCAAAATCTGAAAAATCTTTAAACCCTAACAAATTCAATATCGCCAATGCCGAATACTATTCCGCATTAGCTTCGCTTTATACTCAAGCGAAAGATGCAGATATCGAAGTTGAAAGATTTGTGTTGAAAAATCCTGAACATCCAAAAGCCAAATTAATTTTTAATGACCTTGCAAAAAGCTTTTTCGATAAGGGAGACTATAAAGGAGCCATTGCATACTACAAAAAAGCCCTTGAAAACCGATCTGATAACATTGATACTTATGAAATCAGATACCAGCTTGCTTTGGCATATTACCAAACTAAGGATTTCAAAAATGCACTTTCAGAATTTGACAAAGTTAAGGGTACGGTAGCACCCAATGCCCTGAATGCTGCATATTATGCGGCAGTGATAAATTTTCAAAATGAAAATTTTGACCTTGCACTCACCGATTTGAAGCGTGTTGAAAATGTAAATCCTTATAAAATCGAAGTCCCAAACTGGATCGGACAAATATATTACCGCCAAAAAAAACATGATGAACTTACAGCTTATGCCGAACCAATAATCGCCAATCCGAATGGAAGAAAAATTGACGATTTGTGCCTTCTCACCGCTGAAGTCAATTTTTTCGATGATAATTTTGAAAAAGCTGCAGTTTATTACGACAAATTCAAATCGTTCCGGAGAGGATCAGTAAGTGATCAGGTTACTTTTCGTCATGCATTCAGCCTATATAAAACCGGAAAATTTGAAAAAGCTTCAACATTATTTAAATCTTTAGCTAACAATAACTCAGAAATTGGACAGCAATCAGCTTATTATCTGGGTATTTCCTCTTTGAAAACAGGAGATTTAAATGCAGCAATGGCCGCATTTGAAAACGCTAAAAAAAGTGATTTTGATAAAAATATCAAAGAGGAAGCGGCTTACAATTATGTAAAAGTTTTAGTAGAAAAGTCAAATAACCAACTTGCTATTAATGAACTACAAAGTTATCTTAAAAATTATCCCAATGGAAAGTATGTGGATGAATCCAATGAATTGCTAAGTGAGATTTTCTTTGAGACTAACAGTTATGTTTCTGCTATAAATTACATAGAATCTCTGCCTCGCAGGACTTCAAAAATTGATGAGGCCTATCAAAAATTGTGTTACAACCAGGGAGTTGTTGATTTTAATCTCGAGAAATATGAAAGTGCAATTAAGTATTTCGATAAATCACTTGAAAAACCCACGGATAAGGCATTAGCTACAAAAGCAAAATATTGGAAAGCTGAATCATTTAATCTTTCTGAAAGCCCACTTGCTGAAGGTATTTATCGAGAATTGGCCAATTCAGGTGACGCCGAAGTCAAACAAAAAAGCTTATATAGCCTTGGATATGTGTTTTTCAACAAAAAGGAATTTGCTAAAGCACAAAAATACTTTGAGGATTTTAGAAATAATTCGAAAGGAGAGACCTCTTTGATTCAGAATTATGAAGATGCCCTGGTAAGAATTGCGGATTGCCAACTGGCCGAAAAGAATTATACCCAGGCTTTTAAAAATTACGATTTGGCATATCAAGTCAACAAAACCGACAAGGATTACACGCTTTATCAAAAAGGCATAACTTTAAAGTATTTGGACAGAGATAAGGAATCAAAGGAAATTTTTGAAAAATTCTCAAAATTATATGCTTCTTCCAGATTAATTGATGATGCTCTATTCCAAAATGCTGAATTTGAAATGGAAAAAAGCAATTACGCCGCAGCAATATCAATTTTGACCGATTTAATGAGAAAAAAACCAAATAGTGTTTTAATCCCGCAGGCATTATTAAAAAGAGCGATTTCCTTTTCAAATCTTCAGGATCATGATAAGGCGATTGCAGATTTTAAAGTGATAATTAATAAATATGGCAAAACCGAATATGCTGAAGAAGCTTTGCTTGGATTGAGAGAGTCATTGAATAACAGTAACCGAACAGAAGAATTTGCTGAAGTTGCCGACCAATATCAAAAAAGTAACCCCAATGACAAATCTGTCATTAATTTGCAATTTGATGCTGCAAAAGACCTATATTATTCCGAAAAATATGATAAAGCTATTGTAGCCCTGCAAAATTTTATCAATGCAAATCCAAAGAGTAGTTCAGCTCCCGAAGCAAATTTCCTCATTGCAGAATCCTATTTTATCCTTAACAAAAAAGATGAGGCTTTGAAATATTATCAGGAAATAGTAATAAGTAATAATTCAGAGTTTTTAAGCAAATCAGCAATCAGATCGGGGAATATAAATTACGATAAGCAAAATTACTCCGATGCAATTCTTAATTTTTTGCAGGTACTTTCTAGCACTTCCAATCAAAGAGACATCGTAGTTGCTCAGGAAGGGCTTTTCAAATCTTATTATTTCAAAGGTGATTACGATAAAGCCATTGAATTTTGTAACAAAGTAATTCAGGAAGGCGGTAACACAGTTATGGGTGCTGAAAACAGGGCTGTTTTATTTAAAGGAAAGGCCAATTTCCAGAAAAAAGATTACAATTCCGCCAAAACAGAATTTGAAAAAGTAATTGGAATGGCCAAAGATATATCAGGAGCCGAAGCAAAATATTTCATTGGTGAAATTCATTATGCCAAAAAAGAATACGAAACATCTATAAAAGTTCTTCAGGAATTAGCTGCTGATTTTTCTGACTTTACCTATTGGTATGAGAAAGCCTTCTTACTTATAGCAGACAATTATCTGGGAAAAAATGATGAGTTCATGGCAAAAGCAACGTTGAAATCTATCATCGAAAATTCTGATAATAAAGACACAGTAGAAAAAGCAAAACAAAAACTTAAAGCAATCAACTGAAAATGACAGTAAAAAAAATATCAGCAATAGTAGTATTAAGTCTTTTTTCAGCCTCTCTATATGCTCAAAAAGAAGTAGTGAATGAAGAGATTAATATTAAAAAAGAAAAGGAAGTAGTTATCCCAAAAGCAAACAGGATTCTGGAAAAAATACCTCCTATTGTGGCGGAAAAGAAAGAAAAAAAGATGACCTACTCTTTCTATGACCGAAAGCCAACTGCAGTGGAAGAGACCAAATTTGTTCCATCAGTGGTCAATCCCGTAACCAAAAAATCAATGGATGAGGAAATTCTTGGTTACCGAAACTATCTGAAAATAGGTGCAGGAAATTTTGGCCGATTTTACGGTGAAACTTATATCAATTCTGATCAGAACCGAAAATTCATTTATGGCATATCAGGACTACACAATTCTGCAAAAAGAGGGCCGATTCAAAGTCAAAACTCTGCCAACAGCAATTCAAAAGTTAATCTGAACGGTAAATACCACCAGAAGAATTACGAATTGAAAGTAGATGCAGGTTACGAAAGAAGGAAATATTTTTTTTATGGATATGATACTACCATACACAAAGATTATAAACCTGAAGACCTTAAACAAGTGTTGAATCTTTTGTCTTTTTCAGGAACATTTGAGAACACCAATCCCAATCCGGTGGTAGATTACTCCTTAACTACTACTGTTAAATCTGTTTCCGACCATTACGATGCCTCTGAAACTGACTGGGGTACCAATTTTCATGCGTTTTTCCCTTTAAAAAAAGACAAAATAACCGCACTGCTGGATGCCGAAGCCTATCTGACTCATCGCTCCGATAATTATGAATTTAATCCGGTAAGAAAAAGAAATCTGTTTCGAGTCGAACCTGGTTTTAGGTTTGATTTTGGAAAAATTTCTGCCAAAATAGGTTTCAAGGCGGTCAATGAATATGATCAAATCGAAAATATCAACACCACAAAGGGATACCCAACAGCCCTGATTTCATACAAAACACCCTCATTAACGTACTTTTTTATTGGGTATGATGGAGATATTATCAGAAACACCTTACATTCTTTTTTGAATGAAAATCCATTTTTGGTTGAACAGGTCAACCTTCTCAATACTTATAAAAACAATGATATTTATATTGGTTCTAGAGCTGAAATGTATTCAGGAATAAGCTATAACGCCAAAATTTCATATGGAAAGTATCAAAACCTTTACTATTATAACCAATATGAGGGTACTACATTTTCGCCAACTGGTTTTCCTGTAAGCGTTACTAAATTCCAAATCGATTATGAGGATGGTTTGACCGATTTTATTAATTTTTCTGGAGAATTTGGATATTCCAATTTTGACAATTGGAAACCCAACCTAAAACTGGATTATAATTATTACGAAACAGTAAAATTTGATAAACCTTACCACAGACCAGCATTCACGGCCCGATTAGGTAATACCTTCACCATTGCCGACAAGATAGTTTCTTCTGTGGATTTTTATTTTTTAGGTGGATTATATTCAAAAGATATTATGACTATGGAAACCGTAAAAATGAAAAATATAGCAGATTTAAACGCTGAATTTACTTATTTATTCAGCAAACAGTTTTCTGCATTCGTAAAATTGAATAATATTGTAGGACAAAACTACCAACGTTATTACAACTATCCTCAGATGGGTTTGAATTTCGTTGCAGGTATTAATGTGTCTTTATAATTTTTCCTAATAAATTGGATATTCAAAGAGAAATATTAACGGTAATAAAGAAACAGGATTTTATTATTCTTCCTGGAATTGGTGCATTTATTTTTGAGTATTCAAAACCTTATTATAACGAATTAAACCAGCTGATCGGAAGCAAAAAATCAATCAGATTTGAAAATGTAATCACGAAAGACCCTGATAATAAATTAACCAAGGCACTTTCAGAATCACTTTCTATTCCAGATAATTTTGCGGAATTAGAGTATCAGGATTTTTTAAGAAATTTCAAAAAAGAAATTATTTTAAAGAATAAATTTGATTGGGGAGGATTTGGAATGTTTTTTAAAAGCTCCAATGGAACAATTGAATTTTATCCTGAAAAAAACTCAATTGAAGAGAAGAAAATAATAGCCTCTACGCCAGCAAAACCTGTAGTTGAAAGCGTTGTTGTAGCTCCTCCTAGCACTCCACCGGTTTTACCTCAGAAAGTTAAAGTCCGCCAGGAAAAGATTAATCATCCGGTTATCTTAAAAAATACCAAAAACTCTTCATGGTTAAAATTAACATTATTCCTTCTGCCTGTGGCCCTGTTGTCATATGGTCTGGTGAATAACTTTCTAAAAAATTCTCCTTCAAAAAGTACCGAACAAACTTTGGTTGAAGAAATTGATTCTCTCGAAAACGTTGATAAAAATTTCCCCGAAATAAATGATAGTGAAAATGTAATCAAAAGTGAAACAAAAGTAAGCACAAAGCCGAAAGATAAATCAGCAGAAGTTTCGGGAAGTAATGAAACTCTAAACCATTCAAGTCAAGAAAAAAGTGGTAATTATATTATAAATATTGGAATATTTAAGGTGAGAGAAAATGTAGATAATTTGGCTACATATCTTGCTGAAAACGGCATTCCGGCTAAAGTAAGACCCAGTGGTAGCAAATACAGGGTTTATGTAACCGCCGAAAACGAGCAACAAGCCAAAGAATTTGTTGACAAAATTGAACAATTAACGGGCGAAAGACCCGTTTACCATTAAAAAATTTGATATTGTGCAAACGATAAATCAATCCAGAAGTCACGAAGTTAAAGCATGGGGGATAAGTATATTCATTTATGCGGCAATCCTTGTTTCGCTATATTTAATAAAAATTGCCTATGAGCCTGTTGAAGAACTAGCTATGGGTGTTGATTTGAATTATGGAGTAGATTTGGTGGGTTCCGGGAATATTCAGACGCACAATCAGGCCAATGATTCCAAAGAGAATTTTGAAGCGGCTCCTCCTTCTGGAAATGAGTCTCCTAAAAAAGTGGAAATAAGTAAACCTGAACCGGTAGTGGAGAAATCTACTCCAGTCAAAACATCTCCATCAAAAGTAATTACCAGTGATGAGGATACTAAAGTTACAATGAAGGAAAGCAAAGAGCCTGCAAAACCTTCAAAACCAGTAGCTGAATCCAATAATAATACTACTAAAACTACTGCTCCACCTGCTCCCAAAGAAAGAACAGTTGACAATGGCTCTATATTTAAGAAACCCGGCTCTGGTGGTGGGAATTCAAATGGAACAATAGGAACCAAATCAGGTATTGGCGGCAACAACAATGGAGACGGAAAACCCGGAGAAGTTGGAGATAAAGGTGACCCAAGAGGCACAGTGGATGGCAAAAGTATGATGGGTAAACCAGGAAAAGGAGGAAACGGAAACGGTGGTACAGGAAGTGGAACTTCTGTTAATATTTCCGGTTGGAAAAATAAAGGACCATTGAATATACCTAAAGATAATTCCTCAGAAACCGGAAGAATAAAATTTAAGGTAATAATTGATGATTTTGGAGATGTTCAGAGAATTGATGTTATCGAAACCTCCCTAAGTCCTTCTGTGACAAATTATTATAAGACTCAAATTACCAAAAAACTTAAAACAAACCTCGTACCTGAAGGCACTCCGCCTCCAAGATCTACCGGTACAATTACTATAAATATCACCAGAGGATAATTTTGCGGGATGACCTACGATCAAACCATCGAATATCTGTACAACCAGCTTCCGGTTTTTCAGAAAATTGGCAAAAAGGCCATAAAACCTAAACTTACCAATATAATTCTGCTCTGCGAAGCACTGGGAAATCCGCAAAATGACTTTAAGAGCGTTCATATAGCAGGGACCAATGGAAAGGGTAGTAGCTCTCATTTTATGGCTTCTATTTTGCAGGAAGCGGGCTTCAAAGTTGGATTATATACATCACCGCACCTTAAAGACTTCAGAGAAAGATTCAGAATTAATGGAAATCTGATTTCAAAACAGTTTGTTATCGATTTTGTTGAAAATAATAAGGCCCTGATCGAAAAAATAGAACCTTCATTTTTTGAAGTTACAGTTGCGTTAGCATTTAAAGTATTTTCCGAAGAAAAAGTCGATTATGCTATTATTGAAGTTGGGCTAGGAGGGAGGTTGGATTCTACTAATATAATTAGTCCGATTTGTTGCCATATTACTAATATTGGATTTGACCACATGGATGTTTTAGGGCAAACCCTTCCCGAAATTGCCTCAGAAAAAGCAGGGATAATCAAATCAAATACGCCGGTGGTAATATCGGAATACACTGAAGAAACTAAAATAGTATTTAGCCAGAAGGCATTTGATAATCACTCAAGCATTTATTTTGCTAGTGATTACTATGAAATGGTGGAAGTTAGTGACCATTTAGATTCACTCAATTTAAAAATTAAAAACAAAGAAACTCAAGAGATAATACAAATCAATTCCGGGTTAGTAGGATTGTATCAAATTGCTAATATAATTGGTATTTTGAAATTGTCCGATGTTTTGCAGAGTATTGGAGTCGAGATAACACAAAATAATATTTTGCTTGGAATAAAAAATGTTATCCACAATACCCACCTCAAAGGAAGATGGCAAATAATAGGTAGAAATCCAATTGTAATTTGCGACACAGGTCATAATGAACATGCATTAAAAATAACACTCAAGAGGCTAAAGGAGGCCGATTTTAACAATTTACACCTAATACTTGGATTCGTTAAAGATAAAGACCTGGAGAAAGTTTTTGGTTTACTTCCTGAAGAGGCCAAATACTATTTCACCACTTTTGATTCTTTCAGAGCAATGCAATCAGAGGAATTAGTGGATTACGCTTCCAAATATGGCTTAATATCTCTTCCTTTTCCTGATGTTAACACCGCTATTGAGCATGTAAAAGCAATTTCTACCGAAAAAGATATTATTTTTGTGGGTGGAAGTACCTACTTAGTTGCAGAAATAAAAGATTTATAAACATTGTCAAGGAAAAAACTACCAAGATTTGAGCATAATCAAAATGCTGAAAATGTAATCGAGAGAGGAAAAGAATTATACACCACTATTAAGGGCAAGTGGAACGAAAATTATTTTAATAACACAAATCCTATTTCGCTTGAGCTTGCGTGTGGAAAAGGAGAGTACACTGTAGGCTTAGGAAAAGAATTTCCGGATCAAAATTATATTGGAGTGGATATCAAAGGAGATAGGATTGCGAGAGGATCTAAAAAAGCTATTGAATTAAATCTAAAAAATGTTGCTTTTTTAAGAACTGGAATTCAATATCTGGATGAGTTTTTTGTTCCGGACGAGGTTTCGGAAATATGGCTGATTCACCCTGATCCTCAACCTCGAGATAAAGAGGAGAAAAGGAGACTCACTAATCAGAAATTTTTAAATTTATATAAAATCTACTTAAAAAACGAAGGTTTATTTCATTTAAAGACTGATAGTAAATTTTTATATGAATATTCCCTCGAAGTAATCAAAGCTGATCCCGAATTTGAAATTATTGATTATACCGACAATTTGTATCTATCTGAGCTAAACAAGGAGCATTTTGAAATCAAAACCCACTACGAACAACTTTTTCACCAAAAAGGCTCTGATATACATTATATAAAAGCTAAACATAAAAAAAGAGTCTCAAATTGATTTGAGACTCTTTTAGTTAAAATTGCATTTACTACCTGATTATTTGATCAATGATGCGAAATACTTCACTGTTCTAACCAATTGAGAAACATATGACATTTCGTTATCATACCAGCTGATAGTTCTTACCAACTGCGTATCTCCTACATTTTGTACTCTGGTTTGTGTTGCATCAAACAATGAACCGTAGCTGATTCCTATGATATCAGAACTTACGATTTCATCTTCAGTATATCCAAAACTCTCATTAGCAGCAGCAGCCATAGCTTTATTTATTTCATCTACAGTTACTTTCTTATCCAGGATACAAGTCAATTCTGTTAATGAACCGGTAAGGGTTGGCACACGTTGAGCTGATCCGTCAAGTTTTCCTTTAAGACTTGGTAAAACCAAACCAATAGCTTTTGCAGCTCCCGTACTGTTGGGTACGATATTCTGGGCAGCAGCTCTGGCTCTTCTCAAATCACCTTTAGCGTGAGGAGCATCCTGAGTATTTTGGTCATTGGTATATGCATGAATTGTAGTCATCAGTCCATTTACAATACCGAACTCTTTTTCCAAAACCTGAGCCATAGGAGCAAGGCAGTTTGTAGTACAGGATGCACCACTAATAATGGTCTCAGAGCCATCCAAAATATCGTGGTTAACATTGAATACCACAGTTTTCAAATCTCCTGTTGCAGGAGCAGAAATCACTACTCTTTTAGCTCCTGCTGTAATGTGAGCACCCGCTTTAGCCGCATCAGCAAAAAATCCGGTACATTCTAAAACTACATCAACATCATGTGAGCCCCAAGGAATCTGAGCAGGGTCTTTCTGTGCATAAATATTAATTGTGTCACCATTTACTATTATAGAGCTGTCAGTGGCCTCAACTTTTTCTTCAAAACGACCTTGAGCTGTGTCATATTTCAATAGGTGAGCAAGTGTCTTTGGGCTAGTTAAATCGTTTATAGCAACAACATCGATACCTTCCATGTTATAAATTTGACGGTAAACCAAACGACCAATACGGCCAAATCCATTAATTGCTACTTTGATGTTTTTCATTGTATTCTAAATTTATGTAAAAAAAAGATACACAAAATTAAAAAATATATTCCCATTTACTATATTGGATTTGTATTTTTATTCTCCTTTTTCTATGAAATATGACAGACTATCTTTAAATAAATCAATTATTTATAAATAAGAAATAGTAATTAATAATTACTAAATTTTGCTAAGAATGGAATAGGGGTAACTCTTGAATTACTAATTAAAATAGTGCATTTAGTATCCATTTTTATTTCCTTTTACTGCCCAATTTTCTTATCTTTGTAAAGGAAATCTTCAAAAGCAAAATATTATTTGGGTTCAAAAAATTAAAAAATGAAATTCAGATAAATAGCTAATTAATATTTCATAACAGATTCTTTTTCTGCATTTTATTGCAGTTTTGATAAAGTAAAATTAAATATAAAATACATAAAAATAGTACAATGGAAGATTTGATTTTAGCTGCCTGGGACGACAGGGCACTTTTAAAAAACCAGGAAACGATTGACGCCATTTATGAGGTCGTGAAAAAAGTAGATGAAGGTGTTTTGAGGGTTGCTAATATAAATAGTGATGAAAAATGGGTTACTAATGAATGGATTAAAAAGGCTATCATTTTATTTTTTCCATTAAGGCAAATGGAAATTCAGGAAGTCGGGATATTTGAATATCACGATAAAATGGAATTAAAAAGAAATTATAAGGAATTAGGAGTCAGAGTAGTTCCTCCGGCTGTAGCCAGATATGGGGCCTATATTGCTCCCGGGGTGATTTTAATGCCATCTTATGTAAATATTGGTGCATATATTGATGAAGGAACCATGATCGATACATGGGCGACAGTGGGCAGTTGTGCTCAAATCGGCAAAAATGTCCATTTAAGTGGCGGAGTAGGTATCGGTGGCGTGCTAGAACCACCTCAAGCAAGCCCGGTAATTATTGAAGATGGTGCATTTATTGGTTCCAGGTGCATTGTAGTTGAGGGAGCCCATATTGGGAAAAAGGCAGTGCTAGGAGCTGGTGTTACAATCACTGGTAGTTCCAAGATCATAGATGTAACCGGTCCTGAACCAGTCCAATATATTGGTGTAGTACCTGAAAACTCTGTGGTAATACCGGGAACAATTATGAAAAAATTCCCTGCAGGTGAGTATGGAGTACCTGCAGCATTGATTATTGGAAAAAGAAAGGAGAGTACTGATCTAAAAACATCACTAAATCAGGCACTTAGGGAAAATAATGTAAGCGTTTAAATATAAATATTTTAAAATTAAAAGGGGCTCAATGTAACAATTGAGCCCCTTTTTGTTAAATAAGTTTGTAGATATAGGAACTTTTATATAATTTGAAAGCACAAAAGCCGGAATCTTCAAAAATAAGACCCAGCCGGTGATAGGCCGGGTCTTTAGTTTTAATAAGTTCTACGGAAATAGCAATTTTATTTATAGGAAAACACAAAGTCGAAATCCTTTGATGCCACAAATTTTATACAGTTTTCTTATCATTCAAAACATATCAGCGTTAAAAGTTTTTCATATATTTTTTTGACAAATTATGTCAATATAGCAATATTTGTAAATTACTCAATCAACATTTGTAAATTATTTTGATTTATTTTGTCAAATATTAGTGTTAATAGTTAATTTTATGTCGTGGAACTACGAGATAAAATAGAAAAGTTAATTATCGGCTTAGGAATAAGTTCGGCCAAATTTGCGGACTATATTGAAGTCAGTCGACCTATCCTGAGTCATATCCTAACCAACAGAAACAAGCCATCATTAGACATTTGCCAGAAAATATCTGATAAATTTCCGGAGCTAGGTCGAGATTGGTTTTTCGATGGCCATGTATTAGATAAAACCATCATTCAGAATATTGCCAAAAAATTTTCTTATCATCATTTTATGGATGATTTAGATAGCGAGCGAGAATTGAATATTCCTGACAATGGTAAGGATGAAAATAAAATATTCAATTCTCAGGGCTCAGGGATTTCGGAAAGAAAAGAGATAAAAGTTATGATTTTTTATTCCGATGGTACTTTTGAGACATTTATCCCAAATAAGAATTAACGACCTTTTTCAGATTTTGAATTATTTTTAAATGTTTTATAATTTATATTATGTTAAATAAAGAAATATAAAATAAGCCACATTAACTGTGGCCTATTTTCTCGGACTTAGTTTTTACACTGTTCCAAAATACGATTTAGATTTTTAAGATTCTCAATTACCATATCGTCATCTGATTTCAAAGACTGACACTTATCAAAATATGGTTTAGCAATACTGAATTGTTCACATGCTTTTTGTTCGATAGCCTTACCATCTTTTTGGAAGGTTTTCATATCCATAGCATCTACCACTTTTTTAGTCTCAACAGCCTGGTTGAAATACATTACAGCCATATTATAATTTGTTTCATAATGATTGGCATCTAAAGCTAAGACTCTCTGATATATAGCTAAAGCTTTTTCCTGGTTGGCTTTCTGATTTTGGATTAACTCAGGCAATTTAGCATCAAGGCCGGCTGTGCTTTGATCAGCTTTTTTACTTTCTATTTCTTTTTGGATTTTAGCTATCCCCTCTTCAATGCTAACTTTTTGAGTTGTAACTTCTGCAATTCGTTTTTTGGTAGCAGCTGCAGTTTTAGGCTCTTTTTTAAGTTTGGCGGTAAGATTTGAAATTTCACCTTCATAAACTGTAAGTTTATCTTTCTCACCTTCTAATTTTTTCTCCAGGTCAGTAGTACTGTGCTTCTCAATGGCATCCTTGATTTTATTAATTTCTGAGCCAAAATCCTGAGATTTAGAATCATATAGTAGTCCTAAATTTGATAAATTCAGAATATTATTTGGATCTTTGTCAACCATTTTAGAAAGATCAGCAATAGCACCATCTATATTGTTTGAAACAATGTAGGTGTTAATTATCTCATTTTGAAGGTCTTTGTCGGCAGGGTTCTTCGCTGCCCCTTTTCTCAAAACAGAAACGGCATCATCCCATTTTTTTTCAACTTTTAGAATTTGAGCCAAGCTATAATATACAGCAGGATCCTTTCCGCCATTATCAATATATGCGTTAAAATTTACTTTTGCATCCGCTGAATTTCCTATTGCCTGGTTTACAATACCTGCGTAAAGGGCTGCTGTAGTATCTTTTGGATTGATTTTCGAACTCATGGCAAAATATTTAGCAGCCATCGACATATTTTTGCTGTTATAAAAATTGGCACCCTGAGATAAAAATAATTGGCTCATTGTAGCACCATTAAGGGCTTCTTCTATAGATTTCACCTTCTTTCCACCAGCTGCTTTCTCAATCTCCAAAGCTTTAGAATAAGCATCATAAGCCTTTTGTGAAGCAGTTGAATCGTCAGTACAACGGCTTCCAATAGTCACATATGCTTCAGCAAGTTTAACCCAAGTGGCACTTTTAACATTTTGCTTAGGATTTTCAGTCGATTTAATGGCTTTTTTTACTTCATCAGCATAACTCTTACACTCAATTTCTTTTAAAGGGTCTGCTGCTGCCTGACCTTTAGCAGTTAAAGCGATTACACTTATGAAACCTGCTACAATTATTTTTTTCATTTTTTAATTGATTTTATTTTTTGTTTTAGACAGATATTAATAATTAGGTTTATTTTCTATTTCCTTATTAACAATTTATTAATTATGATTCGGGAGATATTTCCGGAGTTCCTTCAGTATCTGAATCTGCAGACTGATCCTCGTCAGAATCTTCATTGATAATCCGGGTTACCGAGGCAATTCCATCATTATCATTAATTCTTATCAATTTGACGCCCTGAGTATTTCTACCCATTACTCTTAAATCTGATACCTGAATCCTGATTGTGATACCTTTGTTTGTAATAATCATAAGGTCATCAAAATCAGTCACCTCTTTAATGGCAACCAGCCTTCCAACTTTATCAGTAATATTTAGGGTTTTAACCCCTTTGGCTCCTCTGGAAGTGATGCGATAATCTTCAATATCAGACCTTTTTCCAAATCCATTCTCTGAAACTACCATTAACTGGGCATCTTCTCTGTTAATACAAATCATTCCGATCACATGGTCATCTTCAGCCAGAGATATACCCCTCACTCCAGTAGCTCCCCTACCCATAGGCCTGATCCCTGATTCATGGAATCTAACCGCTTTACCCTGACTAGCAGCAATAATGATGTAATCATTACCATTTGTCAATGCTACATCAATTAGAGTATCGCCTTCATTGATGTTTAAGGCAATTATTCCATTTTGACGAGGTCTGGAATAAAGCTCTAACAATGTCTTTTTGACTGTACCTTTTTTGGTACACATCACTATGTAATTATTTTTAATGTAATCAGGGTCGGAAAGCGTTTTTACGTTTAGAACCGCCTTAATTTTATCATCAGATTCGATGTTAATAAGGTTTTGAATGGCTCTACCTTTTGAGGTTTTGTTGCCTTCGGGTACTTCAAATACTCTCAGCCAGAATAGTTTACCTTTTTCGGTAAAGAATAGCAGGTAATTGTGATTGGTCGCCATAAAAAGGTGCTCCGTAAAGTCTTCCTCTTTGGTTTTAACCCCTCTTGAGCCTGTACCACCCCTTCCCTGGGTTTTATATTCGGCAAGATTAGTACGTTTAATATAACCTTGATTTGAAACCGTAACGAGCATTTCATCGTCAGGAATCATATCTTCGATATTAAATTCCCCTCCTACCATCTCTATTTTGCTGCGACGAGCGTCGCCAAATTTAGTTTTGATATCTACCAGGTCAGCTTTTACGATATCTTTCTTTTTCTCCTCTGAGGCAAGAATCGAATTTAACTCATCAATTAACTCTTTTATCTGTTTGTATTCTTCAACAATTTTATCTCTTTCCAGACCAGTCAATCTTTGCAATCTCATATCAAGAATTGCTCTTGCCTGGATTTCGGAAAGACTATATTTGCTCATCAAACCCGCACGAGCCTCATCAGGATCTTTTGAGTTTCTGATCAACGCAATTACCTCATCCAAATGGTCTAAAGCGATTAACAATCCTTCGAGAATATGAGCCCTTTTTTCAGCTTCTTTTAATTCGTATTGAGTCCTTCTGGTAATTACTTCAATTCTATGCTCTACATAGTATTTAATTAATTCTTTAAGATTCAATGTAACTGGTTTACCCTTTACAAGAGCTACATTGTTAATGCTAAAAGAGGACTGTAACTGCGTGTATTTGAATAGGTTATTCAGTACTACATTAGGCACAGCGTCACGCTTAAGATCATATACAATTCTTAAACCTTCTCTATCTGATTCATCTCTTAGGTCGGAAATGCCCTCAATTTTTTTCTCATTTATCAGCTGAGCTGTTTTTTCAATCATATTGGCCTTGTTGACCATATATGGAATCTCAGTTACTACAATTTGCTCTTTTCCGGTCTTTGAAACTTCAAAATTGGCCACTGACCTTAGAACAATACGCCCTCTACCTGTTTCAAAAGCTGATTTTACACCACTGTAACCGTAGATTATACCACCTGTTGGAAAATCAGGGGCTTTGATAAATTCCATAAGACCTTCTACCTCGATACTGGGATTATCAATGTATTTAATGATACCATCAGCAACCTCCGTTAAATTATGAGGAGCCATATTGGTAGCCATACCAACAGCAATACCCGAAGTACCGTTTAAAAGTAAATTAGGAATTCTAGAAGGAAGCACAGATGGCTCTGAAAGTGAATCATCGAAATTACCCTGAAAATCAACTGTTTCTTTATTTATATCTGCCAGCATCTCTTCTGCAATTCTACGCAACCTTGCTTCAGTATAACGCATTGCAGCAGGTGAGTCGCCATCTATTGAACCAAAATTACCCTGTCCATCAACCAAAGGATATCTCAGGGACCATTCCTGAGCCATACGAACCATGGTATCATAAACCGATGAGTCACCATGCGGGTGATATTTACCCAAAACCTCCCCTACTATACGGGCTGATTTTTTATACGGTCTATTATGAAATACACCCAACTCAGACATACCATATAACACCCTTCGGTGAACAGGTTTAAATCCATCTCTTACATCGGGTAAGGCACGCGAAACTATCACTGACATCGAATAGTCAATGTACGCACCTCTCATTTCATCCTCAATATTAATTGGAATTATCGTGCCATGATTGCCGGCACTTAGTTCTTGATTTTCGTTTTCTTCTGCCATAAATATAGGTGAAGGATTCTATAAAAAATTAAGGTAAAGTTTTACTATTTTTTTGTAAAAGTACATTTTTTTCGGGAGAAAAACAATCAAAAATCCAACAAATCAGGCCTTCTGATACGTGTCCTTTCTATTGACTTTTCGAGTCTCCAATCATTAATATTTTTTTCATTTCCGGAAAGTAAAACAGGGGGTACTTCATGACCCTCGAATGAAGCAGGACGGGAATATACCGGTGGGGCGAGCAGGTTATCCTGAAAGGAATCAGTTAGGGCTGAAGTCTCATCATTTAACACCCCCGGTATTAATCTAACGAGGGCGTCAGTGAATACAGCCGCAGCTAATTCACCTCCTGATAATACATAGTCACCAATTGAAATTTCCATAGTGACAAACATTTCCCTTATTCTCTCATCAATACCTTTATAATGCCCGCAAATAATCATTATATTTTTCCTGAGAGACAGGGAGTTAACTGTTTTCTGATTGAGGGTTACTCCATCTGGGGTCATGTAAATGATTTCATCATAGACTGTCTCTTTTTGTAAATCCCGTATGCAATTTGCTAAAGGCTCAACCATGAGAACCATTCCAGCACCACCTCCGTACTGATAATCGTCTATTTGTTTGTAATTTCCCTGCCCATATTTCCGGAGATCGTGAATATAAATTGCGGCATGGCCGTTGGTTTGAGCATTTTTCACGATTGACTGAGAAAAAAAACCTTCAATCAATCCGGGCTGACAAGTAATAATATCTATTCGCATTTTTTCAGGAATTTAGATATACTTCTATCAAACCATCAGGCAAAATGAGGAATATTGTGGCATTAGCATGGTCAATCTTTTCAATAAACTCGTCAACAATCGGGATCAAAACTTCAACGCCTTCATGATCAACCGCAAAAAGATCATTTCCGGTACTTTCATAAATGGCCTTAATTTTTCCAATCTCCTGTTTTGAATTATTGTCAAAAATCGAATAATCGATTACCTCATGGTAATAAAACCTGTTTCCTTTTAATTTGGGAAGAGCACTAAGGGGTAAAAATACTTCTGAGTTCACAATTTTTTCAGTTTCTTCGATGGAATGGATTTCTTTGAGCTTTAATATTGATTTTTTACCTCTGATTTGTATTTTTTCAACATCATAAGGAATTAATTCACCCTTAATATCTAATAAAAGAGCATCAATTTTTTTGTAGTTTTCGGGCTGATCAACATCCAAATAAATAGTTACTTCGCCTTTCAAACCATGCGATTTGGTGATTTTTCCTAATGAATAACACTCGTTCTTTTTCATGATACTAAAATAAAAAATCCCCGCCTTAAAAGCGAGGATTTTAATAAATAATCTTTCGAAAATTATTCAGCCGCAGGAGTTTCTTCTCCTGATTCCGGTGTTTCAGCACCTTCTTCAGTAGCAACTTCTGCTTCAGCTGCAGCTTCTGCATCCACTTCCTCAGCGGCAGCTTCTGCTTGATTCGCAGCGTCAATCAAAGCTTGCTCAGCTTTTCTTGCAGCTTCTTCTTTTTCTTCTTTTTTCTTACGCTCAAGTTCAAAAGCAGCAACTTTCTGAGATTTTTTATCTCCTTCAAGTTTTGCAATTTTCTTAGCTCTCAAGTCATTCTTCTCAGTCAACCAAGCTTCATATTTAGCGTCGGCTTGCTCCTGTGTGATAGCTCCTTTGGTAACACCAATTTGAAGGTGTTTCTTGAGCATTACACCGTTAACAGATAAAATTTTTCTTGTGGTGTCAGTTGGCTGAGCACCTACTTGCAACCAGTACAAAGCTCTCTCCGATTTCAAAGAAATTGATGCCGGTGTAGTATGAGGATTATACTGACCAAGTTTTTCAATAAATCTACCATCACGTGGTGATTTTGAGTCTGCTACTACGATATCGTAAATAGGCATTTTTTTACGACCTCTTCTAGCTAATCTGATTTTAACAGCCATTAATTTGGAAATTTAATGGGGAACCCGTCCCCTGTTTTAAAATTGGAGTGCAAAAATATAAATTATTTTTTGTTTTTCAAAAAAGAAATAAGCTAATAAGCCGAATTCTGTATTATCCTATCATTTATCTGGGCGAAAAATCACTTTTTCGCTCTATCAACCTACCCTCCGACTTGGGCGAGCCACCCTGAAATGTCGGTATATTTGGTCTTTCAACTCATGAGGTTTACCAATGCAGCCGCTTTCACAAACAGCTCGGGGGTCTCTTACACCTCCATTTCACCCTTACCACGCTAAAGCGTGGCGGTATTATTTCTGTGGCACTTTCTGTATTCCGATTACAGAATCCTACCCGTTAGGTAGCATGATGCTCTTTGTTGTTCGGACTTTCCTCTGTAGTTTCCCACAGCGATAGGTTAGCTTATTTCAACCCAAAATTACGAAAAAATTACAAATTGCTGACATTAATATTTATTTACATACCTTTAACAACAATCTCAACTTTGGCTTTCGAGTTTACAATGGCAAGAATTCCACTTTCAGATGCTTTAACCTTGTCTGGCGTAATTGAAATAATCTCCCCTTTCATTTTTACTCCTTTTGTGATTTCTGAATTAATTGTTTCAAGAACTGCTGCCCTACCATAATTAATAATGTCATCGACTGGAAGCCCAAATTCCGATTCTATTTTACGCTCCATATACCCCTCCAGCAGCCAGGCACCTGATTTGTGTAATATATTTTTAGTTTTAATGTCCAGCTCAGCAGCAGTTAATTCAACCACTTTTTTCTCCGGATTGTATTTTGGAATGCCTTTGATGAAAATTGCACCTTTAAAGCTACCTTTTGTAACTGTTTTGATTAACATTTGCTCGTTTTCCTGGCTTACTACCAGATCCACTATTTCAATTTTATATTTTCCATTTTTGAACTCATATTTTTGCCCAAGAAACATATTTTGGCTGATTTTGGTGGCTTGCTCATAGCTAATGACATTAAATAGCTGAATTTCAAAGATATCCGGGATGCTATTGACTGTCTTAAAAGGAGGTAATTTAATAGGTTTAACTTCTGCGTTTGCCGGATTTCCAACCAGCGTTTCCACAAAAACTTTGATTCCAAGTACAGACTTCAAACTTTTACCTACTGTTTTTAAAGGAGTCATAAACATATCAACCGGATCAACAATTACCCAGGTATTGTACTCTTCAGAAGCTAAAAATGGTTTTTTTGCTGTCTCCCAAGCCTTTAAAACGTAGGGTTTTAAAGAATAGTTTTCTTTGATGGTTTGGTCGATTTGCCTTGCAAAAAGTGACAGATTATTTTCTATTAACTTACCTATAACCGGCGAAATCGGAATATCAACATATCCAGTTTTGAGAACAGGCTTTGTAATCCAAACATATCCCAGACCATTAGTCACCGTCAAAATATCATAATCCGGGGTAATCGAAAATTTTGAGGAGAACTTCAATTTCAATTCAAATTCGGTCGCCGGAGCCTGAGAAACCCCTAAGGCTGAAATTCTTTTTTGAGCCCAAATCTTCAATGGCACTTCATAAGAAAATACATCATTTTGTAAACCAGTAAATATTAGGTTTCCTTTTCTCCAAACTTTAACCTTGAGCTCATCATGGTCATTGTCATCAAAACTTTTATCCTCATAGATCAAATCAGGCATCCCTGAATTAATCTGATTTTGTAGATCTTCAATCGAAATATCTATTGGAATGCTTATAATGGAAGGTTTTTTCTCAAAATCCAGTGCAGCATTTACCTCTTTAATATCTTGAGCAAAAATGGTTTGGGAAATAAAATAAACAAATAATAACAGATTTTTTTTCACTTAGCTTTTTTTTTAAAACAAAGATACAAACGAAAAAACTTGTGAGTAATTATATGTCCAATTTATAAACCAAAAGTATATGATTAACCGAAAATCATTTTTTTATTCGCTTTATAAATTAATTTTAATTTTTTTATGAATTTGATACCGTTTAATAATTGACCTATATCAAGGGGGGGCAAAAACGTAGATTTTTGGTACAGAGCTTGTAATCTGGTGATTATATTAAATCAAACCAGTAATGATAAATATTTCAAAAGAATTAGAAACTTTAAATCAATCATTTGTTGCCGCACAGGAAATTGGGGTAATAAAAGCTGTCTCGACAGGTGACAGTTATGACGGTCGGAAAGTGACCGTAAGAGGTAAAGACGCAGTATTTTTTGGAAACTGCAGTTACATGGGCTTAGATCAGCACGACGAAATCAAAGCTGCCGCCAAAGAAGGAATTGACAAGTATGGAATGTATTTTTCATCTTCCCGATCATTTATGGGCTTAGAGATTTTTGAAAAAATGGAAGAGGCAATCGAAAAAATGTACGACCAACCTGTTAACGTCACTACTTCTACCACGTTTGCACACGTCTCAAATTTTCCAATTTTACTTGGAAAAGACGATGCCGTAATCCTGGATTTATATGTTCACAGCAGTCTTCAGACTGCCATAAACATTACACGAAATTCAGGAATTCATGTGGAGTACATCAGACATAGCCGAATAGACCTGCTGGAAGAAAGGATAAAAGAGCTAAAGGAAAAACACAAGAATGTATGGTACATGATTGATGGCGTGTACTCTATGATGGGCGATGGTGCTCCTATGAAGGACATAAAGGTTCTTTTGGATAAATACGAGCAGTTTCATGTTTATGCCGATGATGCACATGGTACAAGCTGGACAGGTAAAAACGGTGTGGGTTATGTTTTGAACGAGATGGGAAAACATGAAAAACTTTATCTTGGCTTATCAATGGCAAAAGGCTTTGGCGTGGGAGGTGGTCTGATGGTATATCCAAACAAAGAAACCAAAGAATTGGTAAAAACATTAGGTACAAATATGGTTTTTTCAGGTCCACCCCACCCTGGCGTGGCAGCCGCCGCAATTAAATCGGCAGAGATTCATATGAGAGCCGAATTTGCAGACTGGCAACTTGAATTGAAACAGAAAATCGAATATTTTTGGAAAAAAGCCAATCAGCTAAATTTGCCTCTCAGTGGTGATCACAAAACACCAATATTCTATGTAGTTCTGGGTAGCCTTGAGAACGTATTTTATGCTTCAAAATACCTTGTAGACCATGGAGCTTTTGTGGATACATGTAGTTTCCCGAGTGTGCCTATGAATAAGTCTGGATTAAGAATGACGATTTCCAGATTTATCACCTTGCAAGATATTGATAATGTGCTTAATAACTTAAACGATGCCTATACTCAACTAGAGCAAATGGGTAAAGCTGACCGCGAAAAAATGAAGAAGCTGATGCAACCCAAAAAAGCAAGGGTTTTAGTCCATTAATATGCGAAGTTTAATATTATAGCTTTTCTTAAAAAAAAAATTAAAAGCCGGTTTCGCCGGCTTTTTTAATATCCTCCCAAATATTTACGAAATGCCCATTCAAAAGAAGCAATGACAATAAGTAAAAATAAAATCCATTTAATATTGATGAGGTCTTTCATTTCTTCGTTACTAATCACTTTGTTGATTAAACCCTTATTTTTTAGGCTATTCCGAAGTTCAATCGCATTTTTGTAATAGACAAAATCCCCATTGTTTTCATTAGACAAGGTTTTAAGTAAATCAAAATCAGCCTTGGTATTTATCGTCTCCAAGTCTGAATTACTCACCATAAATTGCCCCGAGGAAACCTCTTTTTTACCTAAAATCTCGGCTGAAGCCGAATAGGAATACAATCCTGAAGGCAAATTGGACAGTTCGAATCTTGACATCTCTTCAGTGTTGGTGAAATTAAAATTTTTTGTGGTACCGTTGTCGCTGTTAATTGAAAGAGAAATATTTTGATTATATATTCTTTCAAAAATATTATTGTATGCTTCGGCTTCAAAAACAATCTTCTGATCTGAATCAAACCGATCGGAAATTGGATAAACACGAAGTTTGCTTTTGTCTTCTTTAACCGTAAGTAATTGAAGGGTTTTTATTATAATATCATCCACCACAAACTGGCGATTATCAAGGGAAAACTCCTCCAATCTCCATTGCCAGAGGCCTTCCCCTAAAAATACAGCACTTTTCTTTTCTGTGCTACCGTTATAAGCTAATAATGGCCGCTGGGTGTTGATTCCTGAAAATTTTTGAAAAAGGACAATTTCTGCACCCGGAAAGACTTTATATTCACCAAATGGTGAATTGATAGGAGGCAATTTCCCAATCAAATCATCGGCATTTTCAGGTAGTTTGAATCTGTTAAATCCGTTATTCACCATTCCCGAAACTTTGTCAATTTTATTGATTTGGGCATTAATGGCGGCAACATTTTGCATTCCGTTAAATGCGGAAATATTGGAGCGGCTACCAACAAAGAAAAGAGTAGGTTTTTTCAAAGCCATTAGAGAATTCAAAATTGGGGTATTGGAACCTGAAACATCGGGTAATTGATGCAATATTAATAAGTCAAAAGGCTCTTTTCCAATCTGACCAGTTTCCAGACTCTGCAATATTTCAATTTTTATTTCAAACAAATCATTTTTTTCAATGATTGATTTAATTGCCTTCAGATCAGGATGTGGAGCATATGCAACCAAAAGGATTTTCTCTTTGCCGTTCACTACATCAATCAGAAAATCTTTTGTATTATTTTTAATCGAATGTTCACCTGCAATCGGCTGTGCTTCAATGATAAATCTTTGTTTTCCTTCTTTATCAGCCTGAACTTCAAAACTTACAGTTTGAAAATCATCATTTTTTGCAATATTCAGGTTTTTGGTTTGAAGAACTTTTCCTTGTCCGTTCTTCAGGAAAATTGAAGTTGATTTCCCTTTTAATAAAAATGAACTTAAATCAACATTGACTAAGAATCTATTGCCCAAATAAGCAATTTTATTGGCAGCTATTCCATTGATTAACAGATCTTTTCGGGTGGTAGTATCCCCATAACCAATCGTATGAATATTAAAAGGGTATTTTTGAAAAGACGGCGAAACACCCTGATTGATTATGCCGTCAGAAACGAGTATTACGTCTGATAAATTTTGACCTTCATAGTTATTTTTTATATCAGAAAAAGCCTCAGAGAGATTGGTATGATTGAGATTTAACGTGATATTTTCGAAATTTGAATTGATTTTATCACTTCCAAGAGATTTTATCTCGAAGTCAAAATCATTATCAGCTATAAAATCACTGAGGGCCTTCAAATTATTCTTTAATTCGACAAATGCCTGGTTTCCAAGGGCATTCATTGATTTAGAAGTATCAACCAAGATCAAAACTTTGGGCTTAAGAATCAATTGAGAAACATACTTGACCATTGGACCAAGCAACAGGAAGCCAATCAAAAATGATAATATCCCCCTGGCTACGGCCAGTATTATTCTGTGAAGATTTTTGAAGTTTTTTTCTTTATAATAGGTAAATATTGCGAAAATAAAAGCTCCGAAAACACAGATTAACACATACCAAAGCGGGGATTGGAGAATTAATTCTGGTCTCATTTAAATTTCCGAATATTTACTAATTACATTAACATACCCCCGTCAACCACCAACACCTGGCCGGTAATATAAGATGAAGCATCAGAACCTAAAAAAAGGCAAGCATTGGCAATGTCTTGTCCTTGCCCTGCTCTTTTTAATGGAATTGACTTAGTCCATTCTTTTAACTGCTCTTCATTAAGTTCTCCAGTCATTTCGGTTTCAATAAAACCAGGTGCAATGGCATTACATCTGATATTTCTGGAACCTAATTCTTTGGCAATTGATTTGGTAAAACCTATCATACCCGCTTTAGATGCTGAGTAATTTGCCTGGCCTGCATTTCCCATTAATCCAACTACCGAAGAAATATTGATTATTGAACCACTTTTGGCTCTCATCATAGGCTTGGTGGCGGCTTTGGTAAGATTAAAAACAGATTTCAGATTGATTCTTAAAACTTCATCCCATTGTTCTTCAGACATACGCATCAGGAGCGTGTCACGTGTAATACCAGCATTATTGATGACAACATCTACCCCACCAAAATCCTCAACCACCTGATTGATAAGATTTTCTGCAGAAGTATAGTCCGAGGCATCAGACTTATAACCTTTACAAAAAGTACCATACTGACTTAATTCCTGTTCCAAAGCTTGTCCTTTTTCAATTGAAGATAGATAAGTAAAAGCGACTCTTGCTCCATTTTTTGCAAATTCAGTCGCAATTGCTTTTCCAATACCTCTGGAAGCTCCAGTTACCAATACGCATTTATTACTCACGTTCATAATCTTTCTTTTTTGAATTATTTCCTTCTAAAACTATTACAATTTCGCCTTTTATAGAGCGGCTCGCAAAAATAGTAAGAATTTCTGACAATGTGCCCCTTAATGTTTCTTCATGTAACTTAGAAATCTCTCTGGAAACTGAAACCTTGCGGTTTTCGCCAAAATATTCAATAAAATTTTCCAGAGTTTTTAATAGCCTATGTGGTGACTCATAAAAAACCATAGTGCGTTTTTCGAATTTAAGCTCCGTTAATTTGGTTTGACGACCTTTTTTTACCGGCAGAAAACCTTCAAAAACAAAACTATCGGTGGGCAATCCCGATACCACCAATGCAGGTATCAAAGCAGAAGCCCCCGGAAGACAAACAACCTCTATTTCGTTTTGAACGCATTCACGAACTATTAAAAATCCCGGATCAGAAATTCCGGGAGTGCCGGCGTCGGATATCAAAACAACCTTTTTGCCTTTTTTCAATTCCTCAATGATCCGGGCTACAGTTTTATGTTCGTTGAATATATGATAACTCTGTAAGGGTTTTGAAATCTCAAAATGTTTTAGAAGAATACCTGATGTGCGGGTATCTTCAGCTAAAATTAAATCAGCGTCTTTTAATATTTCTAAAGCCCTGATTGTCATATCTTTAAGATTCCCAATAGGCGTAGGCACTAAAATAAGAGGCATTTGTCTTAAAAATGTTAATGTTGATATCTTGATAATATTTTTTTTGGCAAAAAAATTGTATCCAATTAGAAGTTAGTTAATTACGCAATATAAACCTAATTATTAATCATAATGATACTATTTTTAACTATTGCCATTTTATTACTTTCAATTGTTGTGGTCTCAAAATTTAAGCAAAAAAAGGAATCCGCTTTTCCAAAAGAGTACCTGGAAGCCATGAGGAACCGTCCAAGATCGACAAATTATTAACAATCAGATATTCTCAGAGAGCATCAAGGGAATACTATATCCTTTAAATTTAGTCAAAACAATTCTAAAACGCTACAAATAGGCAAATTTTGTCTCGTTTTTCCTATTTTCAACAAAATTCTTTAATCCACTGATAATCAACATTTCAACATTTTGTTTTTTTTTTAATTTATTGAAAATTAACAATTTATTAACTTTCTAAAAATTGGATAATTGTTTTGAATTTATGAAAGTATAGCTAATCCCGAGAAATAAAATTCTGAAAATAAGAACATAAAAAAAACCGACAAGAGTCGGTTTTTAAGCAGAGAGAGAGGGATTCGAACCCCCGGACCTGTTACAGTCAACGGTTTTCAAGACCGCCGCATTCGACCACTCTGCCATCTCTCTAAATAAGCTTGTGAGCGAAATCGGATGCAAAGATACCAGTTTTTTCCTTAAAGGCAATAGCCTGCTAATAGTTTTTTTTGAAAAATAAAAAAATAAAAATCTAAACCACTAGCTATCAACAAGTAAAAATTAATAAATTTATTCCCTTTTGCAGATATTTTTAAAATCACAAAACCTACAATTCTTTTTGTCCTCAGTTTGCAGAATATCCTTTTCCGGATTTAACATCTCACGGACTATATTTTTTAATGCATTTTCAATTTCCCCAAACAAAAGCTCATCATTTCCATTCATTTCAGGCAGTGAATAATCATTTTGTAAATTACGAAAAGAATATATTCTAGACTTTAAACAGATTTGATTTTTGTCGAAATTTAGTAAGTCAGATTTGTTCAAATTTTTGAAAACCAAATAAATATAAAAATACAGCTGCCTAATTTTTCCAAATTTCTCCTCTGAAAATATCTCTTCAATATTTTTAGTTTCAGCTTTATTAAAATCAACTTCTCCACTTTTAAAGTCTATTAATTCTATTACATTCCCATGTTTTTCAATCTTATCAATTGTTCCCTTGAATTTGACTTTTGTGCTATAAAAATCTGAAATAGATTCAAGGTATAATTCATTGGCTATAATTTCATAAGGTTGCGAAATGTTTGCAATTCTCAGATCGAAATATTGCTCAAGCAACTTTTCAGCTACATTTTTTAATAAATAATTTAGCCCTTGCTTATTATCAATTTTAACTTCCAGTTCAGTAAATACTTTTTCCAGTATGACAGGAAGGTTTACTTTATTAAATTCTAATTTTTCTCTGGATTTGAGGCCTTTGTCAAAGTCAGAAAGTTCTAATACGGCGTGTAGAATAACCCCGAAAGTATCAACTTTTATGGTTTCTGAAATTTCATTCTCAGGTCTGAGCTTCTCTACATTGAGCCAATAGAACTTTAGCGGGCAATCGATATAATTGTTTAAAGTTGTTGGGCTCAAACCATTATTTTCAAGATAGGTTTTTAAATTTTCCAGAACGGCCCCTTGCTTCTTTATCAAAATTGACCGATTTTCAATTTCATTTCTAACCTTTGTTTCAAAACTAACTTTGGGGTAAGTTATTTTCAAAGCATCATTTACGGTTTTCAATTGATTTTCAATTTGGCTTATAAATCGGCTCTTTTCTTTCACGGTCATTTCATTACTTGAACCTGTCAGATAAATCAAATTAATGTTTTGTGCCCTTTGTAGCAACCTGAAAAAGTGATACGCCATAATGGAGTCCTGATCGGTATATTGGGGCAAATTGAAATAAAAGGCCGCATCGTTGGAAATGAAACTATTTGCTCTGGTATTAGATGGCAAGAAACCTTCGTTGAGCGACATTAAAGTTACATTCTCAAAGTCAAGACAGCGTGTTTCGAGCAAACTCATGATTTGAAGTGGGGTATTCTGGTCGCCTTCAAATGGAAGTTTTTCGTTTTTCAACATCTCATCAATCAAAATACCAAAAGCATTTAAAGAAATGGCAAATCCATTTTTTAGCTCATCATTTATTATTAAAAGTTTGACTTTCAGAGCATTGCAAAATGAAACCTCCAAAGAATGTTCAATTACAGCCGGAATTATTTCATTTAAAAATTCGGAAATTACTTCAATCAATTTAATAGAATCACCTGTAGCAAAAAGTAAATTAATGAAGCGATGTTTTGATTCCTGAAAATCAAAAATCGAAAAATAAAATTTTGAACTTTTCTTAATACTTTTTTCAATTTGAACATAAGAATTTCCAAGTAATAATCTGAAAATATCATGTTCTATAAGTCTGATAAGGATATTTCTATGGATTTTTTGGCTTTTTTGGAAATCTATGAAATTAGAAATCAAGGATTTGACCAGGCTCGAAACCTTACTTCCTGAAAGCGGAATACCTATCGACACATTGAGTTTAAGGTTTTTTTCTGGAAGATTTAGAATCAGGGGTTCAAATTGAGCTTCATCAAGTACAGCCAGAACCTGTGAGCTATCCTTTTGCTCCTGAATAATATTTTTCACCAATTTTATTTGTGCGGATTCGTTGGGTACTTCAAATATCCTGATTTCTTTGGGTAAATTTCCCAGTAAATCAAACTCATAATTCCATGGACCAAAATTCCCGCTTTTTTTATACTGCAAAAGCTTTTTACCCGCCTTTTGGTCTGATTTCATGTAAAAACTATCTGTATCCCATATACAAGCAGTTCTATTATTTTTTACTAAAAACCTGATAATTTCTTCTTCAGCTTTGCTTAAAGCATTGAGACCGATGAAATAATGCTTTTTCCCTGTGTTTTCGAACAATTCTTCCTTCTTTTCTGAAACCAACCTATATGCCAGGCCTCTGCTACATTCATTATCATTCAACAAGTCTTTTTGAAGTTCCTCATAAAGAAAAGCCACTTTATCAAAAAAACTGAAATAGCTAATTGCATTATCGGAAAACTGAAAATCTTGAGACAAACCCCACCTTTCTATCGCCTGAGCCTCACTCATATATTTAAATAGCTGATGAGGGTGTTGAACCAGGGCAAAATCAATATTTTCAAAATCTTTTAGTAGCGTTGGAATCCATTGTAAAAAAGTATCTATTGACTGATTTGGATCTATTTTTTGCCAAATCTTGAAAGACCTCAGATATAAATTGATATTATCAACCAATCTTAATCCTGATTTTTCTATTAAATAATCATCAATTGCGATGATTTTTGGCAAAAAAAATGGCTTTTCTGAAAATTGGGAAAACTCTTTTTTGAAATAATAAACAGACCTACGGCTGGGCAAAATAATTACCAGATCACGAAGTGAATCGAGCGGATTTTGAGAAAAAATATCTTTTGCGGCAATTTTTAGAAATGAATCCATTGAACAGAAAATTACCCAAAGCTACAAAAAGAGCGTTTTAAAAAAAAACTAAGGCAAAAAAGCTATGCTTTGATTACGATAATGCTTGTTTATAGACTTCCAGTGCCCTTTTTCTTGCAAAATCATGATTAACAATTGGTTTGGGATAAGAGAAATCCTGAAATTCCGGTACCCACTTCTTTATGTAAGATAAATTTGGGTCAAATTTTTTGGTTTGTTCAACCGGATTAAAAACTCTAAAGTATGGTGCAGCGTCACAACCACTTCCTGATGCCCACTGCCAGCCTCCGTTATTTGCGGCAAAATCAAAATCCAGGAGTTTTTCGGCAAAATACGCCTCTCCCCACCTCCAGTCTATCAAAAGGTCTTTACACAAAAAGGATGCAACTATCATTCTTACACGATTATGCATGAAACCCGTGATGTTCAGCTCTCTCATTCCTGCATCAACGATTGGAAAACCTGTCTTACCATTACACCAGGCCTCAAATTCAGCTTCATTATTTCGCCATTTGATCAAGTCATATTTGGATTTAAAACTTTGACCTGAATTAATTTGAGGAAAATTAGCAGTGATATTCATATAAAAGTCTCTCCAAATCAACTCATTGAGCCAGGTTTCATTGTATTTTAATGCAAACTGTACACACTTTCTGATGCTTATTGTGCCAAATCTGAGGTGTACACTTAGTCGGGAAGTCCGCTCAATAGAAGGTATATCTCTGGTATTATGATAGTTAGCAACGACTTCCTGATTAAGTATTGGCAAACTATATTTTAAATTTGTGGACTGAAAGCCCATTTCTATCAATTCAGGCATTTTTAATGGTCCTGTTTTCAAAAAATTCCCGAAATACTTTTCGGTAGGATAAGGTTTAATGAAAAAACCGGTCAAACTTGCTTTCCACTTCTTTGAGTAGGGTGTAAAAACTGTATATGGTTCATTTGAACCCGATAAAATCTCATTTTTTTCAAAAATACATTGGTCTTTGTAAGAGAAAAATCCTATACCTGACTGATTACAAAGGAGTTTTATGGTCGCATCCCTTTCCAGAGCATATTTTTCATAATCGTGGTTGGTGTAAACTTCTTTTATGTTAAATTCATTTATCAGATTTTTCCAAACTTCTTCAGGTGATCCATATTTTACCATTAGATCTGTTCCCAATTTTCCTAAATCACTTTTAAAAGATGTAATGGTCTGATAAATAAAATCAACCCTTTTATCAGACTTATTGTTAAGTTTTTCCAAAATGTTCTTATCGAAAATAAACAGTGGGAGGACTTCCAATCCTGACTTTAAGGCATAATATAGTCCGGCATTATCTTCAAGTCTTAAATCGCGTCTAAACCAAAAAATTGCAACTTCTTTTTTCATTAACATCATTTTTAGGACTAACTTTGTTGAATAAAATTTGTTTGGATTTTTAGATAAAAATCACTCAAAAGAGCGTTTTCATTTGTATCATTTTTTCAATTCAAAATAAATTTATCATGAAACTCAAATTTTTTGTCATTTTATTGTTAGCTGTAAATATAGCTAATGGTCAAAAATCTGCTCAGGATGTAATCAAAAAGTATTTGGATGTAACCAACATTTCAAAAAGCAGTGCTAAAATCACTGATTTAGTGATTTCAACCACCACCGAAACTCCCAGAGGAGTAAGCGAAACCGAAACAAAAATTGCGTTTCCTTTTAAATACAGCACTTCAATGTTTTCAAATGGTATGGAATTGATGTCTTCAAAATTTGATGGGGAAACCTTTGTAATGAAAAGCAATTGGGGAAATAACAATCAGGAACCCAAAAAAGGTAAAGAGGCCATTAATGAGTCGGCAAGAGCCAATCCCTTTGTAGAATTAGAATATGAAAAACTTGGATTTACGACTACCCTACTCCCTTCAGAATCTTTCGAAGGAATTAATTACGATGTGATTGAAATAAAAGATACTGACGGAAAAATTTCAAAAGATTATTTTAATCCCACCACCGGATTGAAAGACCGGACTTCGGTTACACGCACCAGCCCGAGAGGGACAATGGAAATAACCACTGTATTTGAAAATTATAAAGCTTTTAAAGGTTCCGATATCCTTTTTCCAACTATCAGAAAGCAAAAAACACAAATGGGTGAGATGAGTACAGAGGTACAATCAATCAAATTTAACAAAGGCTTGAAGCCCAAAGATTTTGAAATAAAATAATATGGGTTTTAAAAACAATGTAAAAATTGGTATTTTAGGGGGTGGTCAGCTTGGAAAAATGTTGATTCAGACAGCCCTTGATTTTGATTTCGATATTTCGGTGCTGGAAAATGATCCTCACTGCCCTTGTGCAGCCATTTCAGGTAATTTTATACTCGGTGATATTATGGATTTTGATACCGTTTATAATTTTGGCAAGACGGTTGATATTATTACAATTGAAATTGAAAATGTAAATATTGAGGCCTTAAGAAAACTGGAATCTGAAGGCAAAAAGGTTTATCCACAGCCCGAAATTGTTGAAAAAATTAAAGATAAAACTATTCAGAAAAAGTTTTTTGATGACTATAATATCCCTACCTCAGCGTTTTTTCTGGTAGAAAATAAGAATGATGCCATTGAAAAAATAAAAAGCTTTCCGGTAGTCAATAAAATTGGTGTTGGTGGATATGATGGCCGGGGCGTTCAAATAATCAGAAATGAGGCGGAGCTTGAGAAAGTTTTTGACGCAAAGGGCATCATAGAGGAACTAATAAATTTTGAGAAGGAACTGGCAGTAATTGTTGCGAGAAACCCCTCTGGTCAGATTGTAGCTTTTCCGGTGGTTGAGATGGTCTTTCATCCCGAAGCCAATCTGGTGGAATATTTGTTTTCTCCGGCTAATATCAACTCTGAAATAGAAGAAAAAGCTAAAAGTATTGCCAAATCAGTTGCGGAAAGATTCGAGATCGTAGGTTTATTGGCTGTTGAAATGTTTTTAACCCGGGAAGGTGAAATATTGGTAAATGAGGTCGCTCCACGTCCTCACAATAGTGGTCATCATACCCAAAAAGCCAACCTGATTTCACAGTTTGATATGCATTGGAGAGCTATTCTGGACTTACCTTTGCTTGACTTACGACCTATTTCTACTGCGGCAATGGTCAATATCCTGGGGGAGCCTGGTCATGAGGGACAAGTAGTAATTGAAGGACTAGATCAGATTTTAGGAATTGAGGGTGTATTCCCTTTTTTCTACGGTAAAAAGACCACCAAACCTTTCAGAAAAATGGGTCATGTAACAATTTTGGAATCAAATTTTGAATATTTGATTGAAAAGGTGAATTTTGTAAAAGATAAACTAAAGGTAATTTCCAAATAAACTGCATGGTAGGAATAATAATGGGAAGCAGCTCCGACATGAAAGTCATGCAGGGTGCGGTAGAGATTTTTGAAAAATTTGGAGTTCCTTTCGAAGTTGAGGTAGTCTCAGCACACAGGACACCAGAAAGGATGCTGGAATATGCGAAAACCGCCTTAGAAAGAGGACTTAAAGTCATTATTGCTGGGGCTGGTGGTGCGGCACACTTGCCAGGTATGGTTGCATCAGCCACTATTTTGCCGGTAATAGGGGTTCCTGTTAAGTCGAGCAATTCAATTGACGGCTGGGATTCTATTTTATCAATACTTCAAATGCCCAATGGCGTACCAGTAGCAACTGTGGCTTTGAATGCTTCCATGAATGCTGGCCTACTGGCTGTTCAGATTCTCGGTACCGAAAATGCCGATTTGAAATCAAAATTATTGGAATATAAAATCGAATTAAAAGAGAAAGTTAACTTAATGAATACCGAAATTAAAAAATAAACAATGGAATTTGAAGACAGAAACCCCAAACCCGATCAACCAAACGGCACCACGCCTACTGCAGTACTAGCGGTTTTGATTGTATTAGTATGTGTACTTTTATACGTTGGCTGGCAGATGATGTCTGATGAATCTAACTCCAGTTCTGAACTAGCCGCTGAAGAAATTGTAGTCCCTAAAACAACGGATTCTATTGTAGTGGATGAGGATGATACCAAAAATCAAATCACTGAAGCTACAAAACCGGAAGAAACAATTTCCGAAGATAAAAAATCTGAAGAAGCCTCATCAAAGCCAAAAGAGGAAGTAAAAAAAGAAGAGCCGGCTGTTGAAGCTCCAAAGTATAAAGGTGAAACGGCAAAACATATTGTTAAATCTGGGGAGACTTTTTATGGAATTGCTAATAAATTCAATGTTAGTGGAAATACGCTCAAAAAATTAAATCCGGGGGTTGATCCAGAGGGAATAAAAGTTGGTGTAACTAAATTAATTGTGCCGGTTCAAGCAGTTCATACCGTGGGGCCTGGCGATATCCTGAGAGTTGTTGCCAGCAAGTACGGGATTACAGTTGAACAATTAATGGCTGCAAACGGAAAGACCAAAAATTTCGCTGAAAGAGGAGAAAAGTTATTAATCCCGAACAAAAACAAAGAATAAGATCTGAAATATATAACAAAAGAGCTACCGTTTCCGATAGCTCTTTTTTTTATTTTTTATAAAGTCTAAAGTAAATACAAAACCATGGTTAAAATAATAGCAACCATCAAAGCTATGTTGAACCATTTTTTGGATGATTCAACTTTATGATTTAATAGTACCAGCATCAAAAGCACCGAAATCCCCAAAAAGACCTCCTGAAATATCATTTGAAATTTACCAGCCGGTAATTGATAAGAAAAAAACAAAGCCATGAAAATACAGGCGGCTACACCTATTTTTAGATATTTTAATTTGTTTTCAGTACTTAAATTCATAGTAACTACATTCTAAATTAATTTATAATCTATTGTTTATCAGATGTTTCATCGGAAATCCCATTACTAACGCCGTCATTTTCTGTCATATGCATTACAAAATCGTCATCCATCGGTTTCATTTCAAGAAAACGCTTTTGAAAAAACAAAATTGAAACAACACCGAGAAAAATACATGCATCTGCAAAGTTGAATATAGGAGTTGAGTGATAGGTACCTCCTACTACAGGAACCCATTCAGGCCAGAAACCGTCAAGAATATAAAAGTAAAACATATCTATCACCTGCCCGTGGAACCAGGGATATGGGGCTTCAGTAGGAGCATTTCCATTGATTAATACCCCATAAAAAGTACTGTCGAGAACATTTCCCATTGCACCAGCCAGAATGGCAGCAATAGCCCAAAGCAACCCATTATTGGGGGTTTTATTTGCCTGAAAATTAAGATACCAGCCAATTCCAAACATAGCAACCAACCGGAACAATGTCAAAACAAGTTTTCCATATTCCCCACCTAGCTCCATTCCAAAGGCCATGCCCTTGTTGGTAACATAATGGAGTTTAAAAATGCCGGGAATAATATCAATGTTTCCAAAATGCTGAGGTAAAACCACAAAATGCATCCACAATTTTAATATCTGATCAACGAGGATCAAAGCCGTAGCAAATAAAAAATACTTTAAGGAATTACTCATACACGCTCTCTCTTTCTTCTGTCAATTTCTTTTTTAAATAATTTATACTCCCGGCTGGTCTGCCCGGCAATGGATGAATTTTCCTCAGCACGTCGAAACAAATAAGGCATCACTGATTCTACCGGTCCAAAAGGAACATATTTAGCTGTGTTAAACCCGGCTTTTGCCAAATTAAACGTAATATTGTCACTCATACCCAAAAGTTGGGCAAAATAAACACGTTGATCACCAACATCCAAACCTTTTTTCTCAATATATTCAACTCCAACCTTGTTACTTTCCTCGTTGTGAGTTCCAATACAAACACTTACCCAATCCGCATTTTCGATACATAAAATCGAAGCATTGTTAAACTCCCTGTCCGTTAATTCTTTAGAAGCATTGATGGGGTCTGCATAGCTATACTTTTGGGCCCTATTCCGCTCTTTCTCCATATAAGCTCCACGCACAAGTTTTGCACCAATTTTAAAGCCCTCAGATTTCCCTGTTTCAATATGATTTTTCAAAATACCATAGGCCTGTGTTCTGTATAATTGATAGGTATTAAAAATAATCGGCACGCTGCCTTTATTATGTTTTCTCATTAAGTCGAGCACCAGATCATCGATCACATTTTGGATCCAGGTCTCCTCCGCATCAATAAAAAGTCGCATATTATGATCGAAAGCCGTTTGTGCCAGCGTATTCAGTCTGTTTTTAAAAGCTTCAAATTTCTTTTTCTCGTCATCTGCTAAAGGCATGTTATTTTCCTGAATTTTAGTAAGCAAATCTCTTGAACCAATACCCGTAATTTTGAAAACTGAAAAAGGAATCTTGTCTTTATGGTCTTTGGCATAAAGTATAGATTTGATAATTTCTTCTTTTGTAAATTCAAAGCTCTGCTCATCATCCTCACCTTCTACTGAATAATCCAGAATAGTGCCTACATTAAATTTATGAAGAATCTGAATGGTATTTTCACATTCCGTAATGCTTTCTCCACCACAAAACAATCCAAAAACTGTATCTTTTATTATTTTTTTTACCGGCAAGCCAAATTTGAGACTAATTTTTATAAAAAAAGTGCCTATATTTACGAGCCAATTTTGGTTCATTAGTCTGAAAATATTGTAATTCTTCCAAAGAATTGAAGAATTTTGGCTTTCAAACGCAACCTTTGTATTTGAGAAGTCAACCTGAGAAATCAAATTTTTCACCGTGTTTTTTGGTTTGTTAATGAATGTACAAAGATACTAATGATTGGAAAAAAAATATAAATTTAGGATAAATCAATTGGTCGTAATACCCAATTTTAATTAAACAATGAAAGCGAATATTGATGTTTTACCCTTGAATACCTGGGTTGAAACCGACGGAAAACCATTGATCATTGCAGGCCCTTGCAGTGCAGAATCTGAAGAGCAGGTGATTGAGACTGCCATTGGAATAAAAAACAATGGATTTGCCCATATCCTTAGGGCTGGCGTTTGGAAACCCCGTACACGCCCGGGTAGCTTTGAAGGAAAAGGAGAAGAAGCTTTGCCGTGGTTACAAAGAGCAAAAGCAGAAACAGGCCTGAAAACTGCGGTTGAAGTTGCTACGCCACAACATGTGGAATTGGCCTTAAAATATGGCGTTGATGTGCTTTGGATCGGTGCTCGTACAACGGTTAACCCTTTTAACGTTCAGGATCTTGCTGATTCACTAAAAGGCGTTGATGTACCTGTATTAATCAAAAACCCTGTCAATCCGGATTTGGCCCTTTGGGTAGGTGCTTTTGAGAGAATTGCAGGTGCCGGAATCAATAAAATGGGGGCTATACACCGTGGCTTTTCCAATGCACAGGAGACTAAATACAGAAACTCACCCATGTGGCAGATTGCTGTAGAATTAAAGACTTTGTTTCCTCAAATTCCGTTGATTGGAGATCCCAGTCACATGGCGGGAAAAAGAGCGTATCTGGCAGAATTGACCCAGAGAGCAATGGATTTAAATTATGATGGTTTGATTATCGAATCACATAGAAATCCTGATGAAGCATGGTCTGATGCCTCGCAACAATTGACGCCCAATGCTCTGGCAGAGATGCTTTCCAACATTGAGGTTAGAAAAGCTACCTATGAGAGTGATTTCCAAAGTGAGCTTGAAAGACTGAGACAAAGATTAGACAATCTGGATCGTGAACTTTTGGAGGTTTTGGCGAGTAGAATGGCAGTGGTTGAGCAATTGGGCGAATACAAAAGAGACCACAATGTGGCTGTGCTACAACTTGACAGATGGAAAGCTGTTCATGAAACAAGAGCTGACTGGGCAAAAAGTTTAAATCTTTACCCTGAGGTGGTTGAAGAACTTTTCAAATTGATTCACATGGAGTCAATTCGGAAACAAACGGAAGTAATGAATCAGCAAAATGCCTGATAAACAATAATTGAATTGAAGAGCACTTTTCTTTAGGGGAAAGTGCTTTTTTGTTTTATTTTTGTAAAAATAGAAATACAAAATGCAGAAAGATCCCGAATTCTACGAAAAACAATTTAAAGGACTTTTTGAAGCTGAATTAATCAATGAATTAAGCCAAATAGGAAACTTCATGGAACTTGAATCTGGCAGCTATCTCATGCGTCCGGGAAGTTATATCAGATTTGTTCCTATTATAATAGAAGGCACCGTCAAGATTATGAGAGAGGATAAAGACGGAAAAGAAATGTTACTTTATTATCTTTCCGGCATGGATAGCTGTGCCATGTCATTGACCTGCTGCCTACAATCGAAAATCTCCGATATAGCCGCCTTGGCAGAAGAAAAGACCAGATTTGTTGCAATACCCGTAGAGAAAGTCGATGAATGGATTTGCAAATACAACAGCTGGAAAATGTTTGTTTTCAATACCTATCAGAAAAGATTTGATAGCCTAATGGAAACTATCGATTGTATCGCTTTTAATAAACTTGACCAAAGATTGATTTCCCTAATCAGAAAAAAAATTAAAATTACCGGGGGAACAAGAATCCTTTATACCACTCATGAAGAACTGGCCAACGAGCTCGCAACCTCAAGAGAAGTGGTTTCCAGACTCTTAAAACAGCTTGAAAAAATTGGACAACTGAAACTATCAAGAAATAAAATTGAATTGCTTTAATAATATATTTGATTTTCAATATTATTTATAAAAAAAATCCAAAAGTGACAAAAATCACTTTTTGATAAAAAACTGTTTACGAATTTTGTTTCGAAATGATTACAGAAAAAATCATCAAAAGATTATTTGTAAGAAAAATAAATCAAAATTTTAAACAGAATTATCATGAAAGTCGAGCAAATGTACACCGGCTGTTTGGCCGAAGCAGCTTATTACATTGAATCAAATGGGGAAGTTGCCATCGTTGACCCATTAAGAGAGCCCGAACCCTACATTGAAAAAGCGGCTGCTGCCGGAGCTAAAATCAAATATATTTTAGAAACCCATTTTCATGCCGATTTTGTATCAGGTCATTTGGATTTAGCCGCAAAAACCGGTGCAACAATCGTATTTGGGCCAACTGCCCAACCAGGCTATGCTGCATTAGTTGCCAAAGATGATGAAGAATTACAATTAGGCGATATTAAAATAAAAGTACTTCATACACCTGGTCATACGATGGAATCTTGCTGTTTTCTGGTAAAAGATGAAAATGATAAAGATTATGGCGTAATAACTGGTGATACTTTATTTATTGGCGACGTTGGAAGGCCCGATTTGGCCATAAAAGGTAACGTAACTCAGGAAGTATTGGCAGGCTATCTGTATGACAGTCTTCATAATAAAATTCTTACACTTTCCGACGATGTAATCGTATTTCCAGGGCATGGAGCAGGATCCGCCTGTGGTAAAAACATGAGTAAAGAAACAACCGATAGCCTCGGAAATCAAAAAAGAACCAACTATGCCCTTCAGGCAAAAACACGTGAAGAATTTATTGATAAAGTATTAACAGGCCTGGTAACTCCCCCTCAATATTTCCCTAAAAATGCAGTTTTAAATAAAATGGGTTACGGGAAAATTGACGATGTCTACGAAAAAGGCATGAAAGCCCTTAGTCCTCTGGAGTTCAAAACTGCTGCTGAAGAAACAGGTGCATTAATTTTGGATATCAGAGCAGCACAGGAGTTTTGCAAGGGTTTTATTTCAAACAGTTGGAATATTGGCCTGGACGGTTCATTTGCAAGTTGGGCAGGAACTTTAATTACCGACCTTGACCAGCCTATTTTGTTAATGGGAGAAGAAAGTAAAATGAAGGAAGCCATTACCCGCCTCTCAAGAGTTGGTTACGACAATACCCTTGGGTATTTAAAAGGTGGTATAGAAGCGTGGGTTAATGAGGGAAATACTACTGAAACTATTACTTCAATATCAGCAGCTGAATTTGCTGAAACATTCTCAAATAATCCTGAAATAAAGGTTATTGACTCCAGGAAAAAGAGCGAATATGATTCAGAGCATGTGGTTGGAGTTACCAATTTTCCTTTGGATTTTGTTCATCAAAATTTAGCAGAATTAAATAAAAACCAAAAATATTATATCCATTGTGCGGGAGGATATAGATCAATGGTTCTGGCTTCTATTTTGAAATCCAGAGGTTTTAATAATCTGGTTGATATTGCAGGCGGCTTTAAAGCTATCAAAGATACTGGCAAATTTACTTTGACTGATTATGTATGTCCTACTACACTTTTGTAGGAGTTAGATTGTTAATTGTATCTTTTTAATCATCGAATTTTGTTTTTTTATAAGGTTTAATAGTAACAAAGGTTGGGTTTTGTAAGCCCGGCCTTTTTCGTTTTTAATTAGATTAAATCGAAAGGAATCTAACTATGAATCACCAATAACTTAGATAATATAGTTTTAACATATTTTCTGATCAGTAATTTGGAATAATCAGTATCAAAAAGTCCGAAAGCTGGTTATTAATTATTAATTTTGGAAAAAAAAGAATTTGTGTTTTATGGAAAATGAATTCCTGCCGAAAATCGGAATTACGATAGGTGATGTGAACGGAATTGGACCTGAAGTGCTCCTAAAGGCTATTTCTACCAGTAGAATTAACAAAATATGTACACCTATTATCTATGGATCAGGAAAGCATTTAAGTCGTTATAAACAATTTATCGATTTGCATCACTGGCAATACGTTGGGATTAATGAGCCCAGACAGGCACAGTCCAAAAATTCCAGTCTAATCAATTGTTTGAAAGGTGAATATTTTGAGTTAGAACTGGGAAAAAAGGACCCAAAAGCCGGGAAACTTGCTTTTGATGCTCTTGAAAGAGCCACCAATGATCTAAAGAAGGGGGATATTGATGCTCTTGTTACTGCCCCGATTTCGAAAGAAAATATTCAAAACGAAAACTTCAAGTTTCCTGGACATACAGAATATTTGGCCAAAAAATTTGATAAAAATCAGGTATTGATGCTCATGGTAAGTGATGACCTGAGAATTGGTGTTGTAACGGGCCATGTGCCGGTTTCTGAAATAAAAAATAAACTAACCAAAGAGCTAATTTCTGAGAAATTAAGGATTTTTATTGATTCATTAAAAATTGATTTTGGAATTCAAAAACCCAAGATTGCTGTTTTGGGATTAAATCCTCATGCAGGTGAAAATGGATTACTTGGCGAAGAGGAAAACAACGTGATTATTCCGGTCATCAGGGAATTTACACAAAATGGCAATGTCGTAATTGGGCCCTTCCCTACTGATGGATTTTTTGCCAACGGAAGCTATAAAAAATTTGACGGTATTTTGGCCATGTATCATGACCAGGGACTTACCCCTTTTAAAATGATGGCTTTTGAAACCGGCGTAAACTTTACTGCAGGCCTTATGGGTATTCGCACTTCTCCCGACCATGGAACTGCATTTGATATTGCTGGTAAAAATCAGGCAGATCCTAACTCCATGCTTAGTGCCATCTATTTAGCGGTGGATATCGCAAAAAAAAGAAAAGAATATGTTGAGCTTGAAACCAATGCCCTAAAGCATCAGAAGATAGATCTGGAAAATCTCAAGAAAGAAAAACATTAACATTTTTCTAAACTGGCAAATCCATAATCTCAAGCGGCGTGTGAATATTATGCGTATTAATTTTTATAAACTGCTGATATACAGTGGTGGTTTGAATATTTGAATGTCCTAATATTTTTTGTAAAATATGAATATCCATTCCGAGCTCAAGAGAGTGGACAGCAAAACTATGCCTTAAAGTATTGACAGTTGCCTGCTTATTGATACCTGCATCAGACAGTGCTTTTTGGAAAAAAATCTGAATATTTCTTGCCGAATAATACCCGTCTCCGCCAGCACCCGGAAACAAAATGGTGGATGGGGAATGTTTTTCTAAATAGCTTTTTATAAATCCATTAAGTTTAGAAGGTAGCCTCAAGACTCTGTTCTTCTTGGGAGCCTTATTTCTGATAGTGATAGTATGTTCTTCAAGATTTAAATCTGAAACTTCAAGATTGATTACTTCATTGATTTTTAACCCATTGTTGTAAACCAACATCAGGAGTAAACGGTGTTTGATATTTTTAATTGAGGAAAATAAACTCACCAATTCACTTTTTGTTAATACATCAATCACCTGCTCTTCCTTAATTTTTCCCGTGGATTTCAGATTGAGTGTTTTGTTAAAAATAACTTCGTAAAATAATTTAATAGCCTTCCCTGTCTGAACAGCATCATATCTGGAATTTTTGGTTTGTGACAACCCCAACAAGTAACTGGAAATAAGTTCATCCGTAATTTTACTTTGAGGATAATCTCTGAAATGATTATAAAAAACAAAAATAGCATTACGATATGCAGCAATGGTTGCAGTATTGTATTTGCCTTTTTTTAAATGTTCAGTAAATCGCTCAATTAAATGTGTCACAATTCAGGGCTTAGGTTTTTATGGTTTATCTTTGGAAACCAAATTTAATATTTTTATTTTAATCTTTTGAAAAATTAATTAATGCTTTTAGTTTTTATTTCAGGATATTTGATTTTAACCCTAATAATTGGTTGGTATTCCTCAAAATATGTAAAAACTTCACAAGACTATGTGCTGGCAGGACGTAAAATGCCAACTTTTGTAGTTGCTTCTGGTTTATTTGCTACATGGTTTGGCTCAGAAACGATATTAGGTGCCTCTTCCGAATTCCTCGACCATGGCATTCTCGGAATTATTGAAGACCCATTTGGTGCAGCATTATGTTTGCTGCTGATAGGGTTGATATATGCCAGGCCACTATATAAATTGAACCTATATACATTCAGCGATTATTTCAGAATAAGATTTTCAAAAAAAGTCGAAATCATATCTGCACTTTTTATGATCCCCTCCTACTTTGGCTGGATAGCAGCACAATTAATAGCATTGGCTATTATTCTTCAGGCTATATCAGGCATTGAATTTTACATTGGCGTTATTTTATGTGCCGCATTAGTATTATTCTATACCTATATCGGAGGTATGTGGTCTATTTCTATTACTGACACCATTCAGACTATTATGATAATCGCGGGTTTGATCTTTTTGGCTGTATTGTTTTATTCAAAATCAGGGCAAATAAAACTTATGCCCGATAATTTTTGGAGATTTATACCAAAAGAAAACACTTCAACTAGTTGGCTAATTTATTTTTCAGCCTGGATCACTATTGGTTGGGGTTCTATACCACAGCAGGACGTTTTTCAAAGGGTTTTATCGGCAAAGTCAGAAAAGAGTGCATTTAATGGAGCCCTAATTTCATCGATAATGTATCTTAGTGTCGCCCTTTTGCCACTTTTTATCGCTTTGATGGGTTCACAGATAGCCCCCGGGCTGTTAAAAGACGACAGACAGATGTTCATTCCAAATCTGGTTTTACAAAATACAGGTTTGTTTTTTCAAATCATGTTTTTCGGATCATTGATTTCTGCCATATTAAGTACTTGCAGTGCTGCTATGTTGGCTCCGGCTACAGTAATTGCCGAAAATCTGATTAAACCTTTGTCCGGCGGTAAAATTTCGGACCAAAAGCTTTTGAAAATCATGCGATTATCCACAATTTTTATTACTATCATCGCAATAATCCTTTCATTTTCCAGAAGTTCAATTTTTGAATTGGTGAGTGAATCTTCAGCATTGAGCCTGGTGGCATTATTTGTTCCTCTTACTGCTGGTTTATTTTGGAAAAAAAGCAATGAAATGGGTGCCATTTTATCAATGCTTTTTGGAGTTATTTCCTGGATTTGGGCCTTAAATTATGATAATCCTTACCCTCCAGCTGTATTTGGCTTATTCTGGAGTATTTTTGGGATGATTTCCGGCTCCTTTTTTCAAACTAAATTTTTGAAAGATAAGCAGCAACATGCCAGGCAGCAGTCCAGGCAGCTTGAAAATTAAAACCACCCGTCATTGCATCAATATTCAGGATCTCACCAGCAAAAAAAAGATTCTGATTTTTTATTGAGCCAAAAGTTTCAGGATTTATTTCACTAAGATTAACTCCTCCGGCAGTAACAAATTCCTCTTTAAATGTGCTTTTGCCATTTACTTCATAAACCGCCTTCTGGATATTTTCCTGAAGTAAAGTCCATTGTTTTTTACCTGACTCTGCCCATTTCTGATGCTCACCTATCCCGGATTTTTCACAAATATATTTCCAAAATCTTGTTTGCAACTGAAACAAAGCAGTGTTTTGAATTTGTTTTTTTGGGTTTAAATCTAGTTGTTTTCTAAATATTTCTAATATTTGATCTTTTGAAAATTCAGGACAAAAGTTAATTTCAATAGCAAACAAATATTTTTTTTCTGATAAAAAAACAGCCGCTTTTGAAGATAATTTTAAAATTACGGGTCCTGATACACCCCAATGAGTTATCAGCAAAGGTCCTTCCTGAAAAAATGAGCTATTTTTGATATTTACTTTTACATTTTCGAAACTAATCCCCTGGAGTTCTTTAATCTTTTTTTCGGTAAAATTAAATGTAAAAAGCGAAGGAATAGCAGGAACAACACTATGGCCCAATTCAGATACCAATTGCCAGATTCGGTTGTCGCTTCCGGTTGCAATTAATAGATCCTTGCCTCTGATTTCTTGGTCTACTCCCCCATTTATTACCCAATTTTCTTCAAAGTATTCAAAATTTTCAACCCTGTAGCTTGTTTTAATTTGAACTTTCCCCAAGCGGGCTAGACCATAAAAACAATCAATGATTGTCTGAGAGTTATCTGTTACCGGAAAAACTCTCCCATCTTTTTCGGTTTTTAGATTTACCTTATGGTTGTTAAGCCATGTTTTCATTTCCTTTGGACCAAATCTTATAAAAGGACCAAGTAAAAATTCACCACCTCTGGGGTAAAACTGAAGGAGTGCCTCAGGTGTTTCAATAGCATTGGTCACATTACATCTTCCGCCACCTGAGACTTTAACTTTTTGCAGGCATTCTCTGTTTTTTTCTAAAATAATAACTTTTAATGAAGGATTCAGAATGGTGGCGTTAATCGCGGCAAAAAATCCCGCGGCACCACCTCCTATCACTACTAAATCATATTGAGGCATTAATTTTTGGAGTATTTTTCAATTAACCTTTGTCTTTCCTGCCTCAAATTTACAATCAAATCATTAATTTCAGGGATGGTTTTTCCATATTCGAAAGTCACTTTGTGCGATTTATCCTTATCTGTTATTACTTCTATCCATTCTGAACCTCCATCGGCACAATCAGGACAGCCATAAACTTCCTTCAAAGCAAAGAATTTTTCAATGTCTAAGGATTTTTCAATCGCTAAAGTGGTATTTGCGGGAATTGGTTCATTATAATTATATTTAATTTCCTGATCGGCACCGCCACTCAAACTTCTTTCTTTTACCAAAAGTTCGACATTCTGACCTTTAATGGTCATTTCGGAATAACATTTACCCAAACAAAATCCAAAACTTTGACCCGATTTAATGGTATAAGATGAAATCGCTGAAATCTCCTGATTCTCAAGGATATCACAGGCATTAAATGTCGAAATCGAGAAAAATACAATTAATAATCTTATCATTTTCATCTAAATAAAATTTTTGATTTTAAATCTTTTTTGCTCAAATAAAAAAAAACTTCGGATTTTTGTGAGTAGGATATTAAAAAGTAAAAAACAGTTGGAATGACAAACCGCCAGATTCAATTTATTTCGGAAACCCTCACAATAAGCCCTTCGCAAATCAAAAATACAATAAATTTGATTGAAGAAGGCGGAACCGTGCCATTTATTGCCCGATATAGGAAAGAAGCGACAGGAAGCCTTGACGAGGTTCAAATATTGGACATAAAAAAATACTTTGATAAATTCCTCGAAGCGGACAAAAGACGGGAAGCAATTATAAAATCAATAGATGAACAGGGAAAATTAACGCCCGAACTGAAAAAAAAGCTGGAAGAAGCTTATTTTGTCCCTGAGCTGGAGGATTTGTATCTTCCTTATAAACCAAAAAGAAAAACAAAAGCCAGCGTAGCAATTGAAAATGGATTAGAACCACTGGCAAAGCAAATCTTTGCTCAAAATGATCGCGATATCGATGCTTTGGCAGAAAAATTTATCAATGAAAAAGTAAAAAATACTGATGAGGCAATTTCAGGTGCCCGTGATATAATTGCCGAATGGATCTCCGATGACGTCAACGCCAGAAACAAAGTAAGAGTTTTGTTTGAGAAGCATGGAATTTTAATTGCTAAAGTAAAAAAGGGAAAAGAAACTGAAGGAGCAAAATTTAAAGATTATTTTGAATATGATGAACTTGCCAAAAATATCCCCTCCCACAGATTTTTAGCCATAAAAAGAGGAGAAGAGGAAGGATTTCTGAAAACTTCAATAGAAATCGAGGAAAGTTTTGCGGTTGATCAGTTGGAAAGAATCTACCTGAAAGGATTCCCTGAACCCAAAAAGCAAGTGTCAATTGCAATTGAAGATTCGGTGAAAAGGTTGATCATTCCGAGCATTGAAAAAGAATTTGAAAATAAATTGAAGGAAAAAGCTGATGAAGCTGCTGTAAATATTTTTTCAACCAATTTACGGCAATTATTGCTTGCAGCCCCTTTGGGACAGAAAACGGTGCTTTCGATTGACCCGGGGTTTAGAACTGGCTGTAAAACAGTAGTTTTGAATCCAAATGGTGATTTAATTACCGAAACGGTCCTCTATCCACAAATTAAATCACAGGAATCAGCTGCAATTTTAAGAAGTTTACTGGAAAAATATAAAATTGAAGCTATTGCAATCGGAAACGGTACCGCCAGTAGAGAAACTGAAGATTTTGTTAAGAAAACGCTGGCTGCAATCCCGGAAATGAGCAAAATTATGGTCATAATGGTTTCAGAACAGGGAGCCTCGATTTATTCAGCTTCAGAAATTGCCAGAGAGGAATTTCCAGACAAAGATATCACTGTTAGGGGGGCAGTTTCTATTGGCAGAAGATTAATGGATCCACTTGCTGAGCTAGTAAAAATTGACCCAAAAAGTATTGGAGTTGGTCAATATCAACACGATGTGGATCAGAAATTATTAAAAAACACCCTTGACAATGTAGTGGAGTCCTGCGTTAACCTGGTGGGCGTAGAATTGAATACAGCCAGTAAGAATTTATTGAGTTATGTTTCGGGTATTGGAGAAAGTATCGCACAGAATATTGTAGATTATCGAACGAAAAACGGGAAATTTACAAGCAGAAATGAATTAAAAAAAGTGCCAAGGCTTGGAGAAAAGGCATTTGAACAAGCGGCAGGTTTTTTAAGAATTCATGGGGCAGAAAACCCGCTTGATAACTCGGCTGTACATCCTGAACGATATAAAATAGTCGAAAAAATGGCCAAAAGTATTTCAACTGATATCCCTTCATTAATTAAAAATGAAAGTCTGAGAAAATCCATAAAAATTCAGGATTTTACTGGTTCTGATGTTGGGTTACCTACGCTGAATGATATCATGTCTGAGCTGGCAAAGCCTGGAAGAGATCCCAGAGAAAAACTGGAAGCTTTTGCATTTGGCAATGTTAACAGTATTGAAGATGTGAGTGTTGGTATGGTTCTTCCGGGAATAGTTACAAATATTACAGCTTTTGGTTGTTTTGTGGATATTGGCGTTCATCAAGATGGGCTTGTACATCTTTCAGAAATGGCCAACCGATTTATTAAAGACCCAAATGAGGTGGTAAAAGTACATCAAAAGGTGAAAGTAAAAGTTAAGGAAGTGGACAAAATCAGAAAAAGAATTGGGCTGTCTATGAAAGATTTGAGTTAATCAACCCACCTCCTCAAATTCGCCCAGTCCTTCTCGTATCACGTTTATTTCTGTCTCTGAGGTGCAATCCAAGATGGTAGATGGAATGATGCCACACCATCCACCATCAATGATAATATCAACTTTATGCTGATTTTGATCGAAAATCTCCTCAATTTCATTGGGGTATTCAATGATATCGTCAATGTCATCTTTAACGGAAGTCGTAATTATTGGATGCCCCAAGGCTTCAATAATTCTCCTCGGAATGTTATGATCAGGCACCCTTATTCCTATTGTTTTACGATTGGTTTGTAATATTTTTGGCAAATCACCGGTTGAGGGCAATATCACAGTGTAAGGTCCGGGAAGTATTCTTTTCATTATTCTGAAAGCAATATTGGGCACTTTTGCATATTTTGAAATATCACTCAGATCATGACAAACAATAGAAAATTTGTTTTGAACAGGCTTAATATTTTTCAGTCTGCATAACCTTTCTACAGCTTTCACATTGCTTGAGTCGCATCCCATTGAATATACCGTATCGGTAGGATATATTATCAAACCTCCTGACTTTAGACAATTTACTATATAATCTATTTTACGGTCGTCAGGATTCTCAGGGACTATTTCGACAATTTCAGCTGCCATTTTACTTTTTAGTTTTATTTTTTGGAGTGGCGACAGGCCTATTTTTCGAATTATACATTTCGGCATAATCAAAAACCAAATTACAAAATGTTTTTACTCCTAAGTCAAAACCAGATTCATCTATATAAAAATCAGGAGTATGATGAGGAGCAACCTCAGAAGGATTTTTTGTAGGATCCATACCGCCTAGAAAGAAAAACATAGCCGGGACCTTTTCCTGAAAATAACTAAAATCTTCAGCACCCATCGCCGCTGGAACAATTTTTACATTTTCCTTTCCGGCAGAATTCTCCAGGGTTGCCGCCATCATTTCAGTGAGTTCTGGATCATTTACGGTAACCGGATAGCCATTCACAATATTTACTTCTGCTACGCATCCTGCCGATTCGGCTATTCCTTTTGCAATGGCGTTGATTCTTTTGTGTACAAGTATCCTTTGTTCACGGGTCAAGGTCCTGATAGTTCCTATCATTTTTACTTCTTCGGGTATAATGTTGTGTCTTATCCCACCATGAATGGCCCCTACTGTTACAACCGCCGGGGCTTCGGTAAGCTTCACATTTCTGGAAACAATTGTTTGCAACGCACTGATAATCTGAGAGGAAGTCACAATAGGATCTACTCCTTCCCATGGATAAGCACCATGAGTTTGTTTGCCTTTGATAGTAATATTTAATTCATCAACAGCTGCCATTAAAGGTCCCGGTTTATAAGAAATTTTTCCGGCAGGCGTTTGGGAATTGATGTGTAAACCAAATGCGACATCGACTTTAGGGTTATCTAAAACCCCCGCTTTTATCATTCCATCTGCACCAAACGGGATGTTTTTATCCGAAACACCTTCTTCTGCGGGTTGAAAAATAAATTTAATGGTACCAGCCAATTCGTTCTTCATGCCCGACAAAACTTCGGCAGTTCCCATTAAAATTGCAACATGGCTGTCATGACCGCATGCGTGCATAACACCTGTATTTTGTTCATTGTAAATGGTTTTTACGGTGGATTTAAAAGGAACATTTACTCTTTCTGTCACAGGCAAACCATCCATGTCGGCTCTCAAAGCAATCACAGGGCCTGGTTTAGCTCCTTTTAATATCCCAACCACTCCTGTAAAAGCAACATTTTCCTGTACTTCCATGCCCAAGGCTTTCAAATGCCTGGCTACAATAGCTGCAGTCCTAAATTCCTGATTTCCAAGCTCAGGATGTTCATGAAAGTCCCTTCGCCAGGTGACAACTTTAGGTTCGATAGCCATAGATGCTTCGGAGATTCGCTTTCTTAATATTTCCTGGCCATTGGTGAACACACTGGTCAGCAGAAAAATTGAAATCAGAATTTTAAATTTCAACATGATTTATAGTTTATGATTAGTGTTAGTTACTTTTTTGAATCCTTGAAAAAACCGCTTCCGGGCGATCAGTTGCTAAAATATCCACCCCTTTTTTTATTAATTCATCATAGAATTCATCGCCTTTTGCGGCAGCCTTTTTATCCAGATTGCCTAATACTCCCAAAATCGTTTTTATTCCTTTTTGATGTAAAAATTCGATAAATTCAGTTTTAGGCTCCCTTGTACCAATAAATGCAAGCATGTTTTTATCAGGTATTCCCAATTCTTTCAAACGATAATAATCATTTTCCTGCATCAAACTTACAGATATTAATACATCCGGATTTAATTTATATACCTCAATAGCCTCATTGGCATTGTAAGTGATAATCACAGCAAAGTTTTCAGCTTTTTTTGATTTTACCAACTCTAATACTTTCCTGTACGGTGTTGTCTTTTTTACATCCAGTGTAAATATCACTTTATTTTTTCCCCTGTCCAATGTATTTTCCAAAGTAGGAATTCTAAAATTGGTTCTATAACCGAAATTATCCTCCAAATAATATTCTTTGATTTCTGAAAAATTATGAGAAACCACAAGACCTGACCCTGTAGAAGTACGATCCAGGGTTTTATCATGCATTAAAACCAATACTGAATCTTTTGTCATTTCAACATCACATTCTATAATGCAAGGCATTTTTGAAGAAATATTTTGAAAAGATTCAAGGCAGTTTTCCGGATAACCCGCCATCTCTCCCCCACCTCGGTGAACTGAAACCATGGGCGAGCTCTTTCCTTCATATTTAAAATATTTGAAAATTGATGAAGGTACTTTTATGCTGTTGGAAGTCAGGTTTGAGGTCTTACAAGACCCAAATAAAAAGGCAGCAATTAGGACTACCCAAAGGCTCTTAGTCAGTTTTAAAATAGAAAAATTCAAAATCCACTCGGTTTTAGAGGTATAAATTTACTCAAACTGCCCTGAAAAATTAAATTTTATCAATATTTTCAAAATAAATTTTAATAATTTAGAGATTTTTCATAAATTTGCACCTCAAAATTTAGAGATACAGATAAAAAAATAAATAAAAGATGGCAAATCATAAGTCAGCAATCAAGAGAATCAGATCGAACGAAACAAAAAGGTTGAGAAATCGCTATCAGCATAAAACTACAAGAACTGCTATCAGAAAATTGAGAGGCACCAAAGATGTAGCTGAAGCAACCGAATTATTGAAAACCGTTTCTTCTATGCTTGATAAACTTGCAAGAAAAAACGTGATTCATAAAAACAAAGCAGCTAACCTTAAGTCTGCTTTGACAAAACATGTAAATCACCTGGCTGCTTAATTTCTTTTAAGCCCAAAAGATATCAAAAGGTCGGTTGTGCGGCCTTTTTTTATGCCTTTTAATTCTTATATTTGTTTTAAATAGCATAAATAAATGAGCTACACCACAAAAACCACCATTAAGACATGGGCCGAGGAAGACCGGCCAAGAGAAAAACTGATATTGAAAGGTCGCCATGCACTTTCTGATGCTGAACTCATTGCCATATTATTGGGAATGGGAAGTACAGAGCATACCGCCGTTGAGCTTGCTAAAATTATTTTGGCAGAGGTTGGAAACGACCTAAACAGGCTTTCCAAATTAAGCGTAAACGAGTTAAAGAAATTCAAAGGGATAGGTGAAGCTAAAGCTGTAACTATTGTTGCTGCGATGGAAATTGCCAGAAGACGACAGGATTCTGGACCAAGAGAAAACATCAAACTAAAAACTTCTTATGCAGCATATAATCATTTGAAACAATTTATGCTAGATCTTGATCATGAGCAGTTTTGGATGATTCTGGTAAAGAGAAATCTGGAGATATTGAAGACAATTCATATTAGTACCGGAGGCATTACCGGCACCGTGGCTGATTCAAAGATAATCCTCAGGCATGTAATTGAAAACCTTGCCAATGGTTTTATCATAAGTCATAACCATCCCTCGGGGAATTTAAAACCTAGTGAGGCCGATATTAGATTGACCAAAAAACTGAAAGACCTTGCTGATTTACTTGAGGTTACACTAATTGACCATATTATTTTTTCTGATAACGGTTATTACAGTTTTGGTGATGAAGGAATGATACAATAAAGATTATGACAAGAGAAATAATTGAGATTACCTTTGAGGAATACCTTATCCTAAAAAAAAAGAAAATATCATTTATTGCAATAGATATCAGAGAAGTTGTAGAATTCTCAGATTACAATTTGGGTGATAAGAACATTCCGGCACATGAAATCACTGATAATATTGAGTATCTGAAAACTTTTGAGAACATAGCTGTGGTTTGTTCAAACGGCACGAGAAGTCATATCATGGCAAGAGTTATCCAAAAAAAAATCCCGTCAGCACAGATTTATCATCTGACTGAAGGGATAATTAAGGGTTAAGTTTAAATCTCTTAGTAGTTTCTGTCTCTTTTCTTTAACCAGGAACCCATTAAAAATGCTCCGGTAAGAAGAGTAACAAAAAACAATATCGGTAACCAGGTTGGGAATTGATATCCAAACATATAATTTCTATTTTTATGCAAAAGTATAATTTTTTTAAGAAATTTCACAATCCCATTTTCAAAAAAAGATAAAATTCAAGATGAAATTATAAAAATCAACTAAAATCAAACCATAAGACTGTAAATACTAAATCCCAAAAGTAAAAATACCAATATCCAGGCTAAAGTCACCACCCAAATCGCTGGTTTATACGCTCCAAATAATGAAGTATTTTTAAATGATAACAGGGAAATCGTCAAACCTAACGGCAAAATGAAACTATTGATGTATCCGGCAAACAGGAGCAAATTCACTGGTTTTCCTATTTTTATATAAGTAAGGAGAGAAATAATGATAAATAATAAAATGAATCCTATTTTTGAGTTTTTAAGTGTTGTATGTAGATTTTTGAAAAAAGAAAAAGAAGTATAGGTTGCTCCAATGACCGACGTAATAGCCGCGGCCCACAGAACAATTCCAAAAAAAAGTTTTCCATAATTTCCAAAAGCTATAAAAAATACAGAGGCAGTTGGATTCTGTGGGTTTAAAACCTGCCCAGAAATAACTACTCCTAATGTGCCCAGAAACAAAAAATAACGCATAAACCCTGTTGTCAAAATCCCCATAGTTGCACTTTTTGAAATACTGGAAAGATTTTCAAGTCCTGTGGTTTTGCTATCTAATAATTTTTGTGCTCCAGCAAATGAAATATATCCACCTACAGTACCTCCTATCAATGTCAATGTAGATTTAACATCAAATTTTCCAGGCCAAAAAGTACCTTTAAACAAAAACTTCAGATCTAATGGTGCTTTCAACGCAAGCAAAAACACAAAAATCAACATTATAATCGCAAGAGTTTTTACAAACCAATCGAGTAATTTTTGAGAATCAGGTACAAAGAATACGACCAAAACGATAAAACCTGAAATGAGGGCTCCATTTTGTGGATTAATGCCGAAAATTGTTTCCATTGCCAAGCCAGTACCTGCCACATTTCCAATATTAAAAACCAGTCCCCCCAGAATTACCAAAATGGAAACCAAAGTGCCCAGCCCAAAGAAAAGACCATCCCCAAGCGTTTGAATGTTTTTTCCTGAAATGCCAATTGCTTTCCAGATGCTGTTCTGTGCTAAAATATCTATTACTACAGAAATCATGACGATAAATCCAAAATCATACCCCAGGATACCTGTAAAAACGGTGGTTTGGGTCAAAAATCCCGGTCCAATCGCTGAAGTAGCCATTATAATTGCAGCGGACCAAATTGCGGTACCCCTATTTTTTATTTTCATTTTTTCGGATGGTAAAACGATTTTCAAATGTAATTTCTAAGTTTCTTAAATCAATATTTTGGTCTATTGATAATTAAGAATTATCCATTATAAAATTTCACTGTAATTAATAAGTATTAAATTAGATGAAATTTTTACTTATCTAACATTATGCGTCCATTAATTATAGCTGCAAGTATTATTTTTCTTTTGATATTGGGTAAAATCTTCTTTTGGAGTTCTGATCAAACTAAAGGGCCGGGCAAACCCGGAGATAAAAAGATGGGACCAGGTGGTAAACCCGGTGATATGAAACCCATGATGGTAAAAACATTGATTGTAGGTTTGGACAATTCTGATAAAACGGTGTTTTCTTCCGGAACAACAGTAGCCAATGAGGAAGTAGATTTGAAAAGTGAGATTTCCGGGATTATAACAAAACTAAATATCCCCGAAGGGAAAATGGTGGCAAAAGGTTTTTTGATCGCAAAAATTAAAGATGACGATATTCTGGCTCAATTACGGAAAATAGAACTTGAAGAAAAACTGGCAGCACAGATTGAAGCCAGACAAAGAAAACTTCTTGACATAAATGCAATCAGCAAAGAAGAATATGAGATATCGCAAAACAAGGTATTTACACTTAAAGCGGACAAAGACCTACTAAAAGTTCAATTGGCCAAGACGGAAATAAGGGCTCCCTTTGCAGGAAAAATTGGTCTTAAAAATATTTCATTAGGAGCATATGTAACTCCAGCCAGCATAATTACCTCATTGGTGCAGTTTAATCCTATAAAACTTGATTTCACAATTCCGGAAAAATATCTTAATTCTGTATCTCCGGGAAAAAACATCAAATTTCAAACTGATGGTTCAATAGAAGAAAGAACTGCGACTATTATTGCTATTGATCCAAAAATTGACGAAACACTTAGAACATTAAAAGTAAGAGCGGTAGCCAGTAATGCGTCCAATACACTGCTTCCCGGCATGTTTTTAAAAGTATTTATCAACCTTGGCAGTACAAAATCAGTAATGATACCCACAGAAACGGTTATACCGGTGGTGGATGGTAAAAAAGTATTTGTGAAGCGAAATGGAAAAGCTGAAGAGATAAAAATTGAAACAGGATTAAGGAATGCCTCCAGCCTTCAGGTTTTGAAAGGGTTGAATGTTGGAGATTCTTTGATAACCTCTGGACTTATGACTTTAAAAGCCGGAACACCGGTATTTACAAAAAAATAATACTTTATGTCTTTATCAACGCTATCAATAAAAAGGCCGGTATTGGCCATTGTCATGAACCTGCTCATTTTACTTTTCGGGTTCATCGGATTTCAGTTTTTGGGCGTAAGGGAATTCCCTTCTATTGACCCTCCTATTGTCAATGTGAGTGCAAATTACCCCGGTGCAAATGCAGATATCATCGAATCGCAAATTACTGAGCCTCTTGAAAAAGCTCTCAATAGTGTAGAAGGTATCCGATCGGTGAGTTCATCATCCAATCAGGGTTCATCCAATATCACTATAGAGTTTAATCTTGGGGTAGATATGGAAAAAGCCACTAATGATGTGAGGGATAAAGTATCACAAGCAGTTTTCCTACTTCCAAGAGACCTTGACGGGCTGCCAGCTGTAAGGAAAGCAGACGCTAATTCAGAAACTATCATTTCTCTTTCTTTAAATAGCAATGTCAGGAATATTTTGGAAGTATCTGATTTTGCCGAAAACGTTGTTTCACCCCGATTGGAAACTATCGAAGGAGTAAGTGAAATCAGGATATGGGGTTTTAAAAGATACTCTATGAGAATCTGGATGGATCCTGAGCGAATGGTCTCTATGGGTGTAACCACCCAGGATGTTAAATCTGCACTTGACCGTGAAAATGTGGAGCTTCCATCCGGAAAATTACAAGGTGATAACACTGAATTGGTAGTAAAAACCATTGGTAGGTTCACTAATGAAGAGGATTTCAATAATATGATAGTCAAAAATGTTGGAGAGCAAATTGTCAGGCTCAAAGATATTGGCTATGCACAAATTGGTGCAGAAAATCAGGAAACCATACTCCGATGGAATGGAGTTCCGATGTGTGGGATTGCCGTTCAACCTCAACCCGGAGCTAATTTTTTGGATATTGCGAAAGAAGTTTACAAAAGAAAAGCTGAAATTGAAAAAACCTTACCTTCTGATTTAAAACTTGGGGTAATTATAGATTACACTACTTTTGTGAAACAATCCGTTGAGGAAGTTGCTGAAACTCTGATTATTGCTGTGATTTTAGTGGTAATAATTATTTTCTTATTTTTCAGAGACTGGATAATTGCTGTTCGACCTTTGATTGATATCCCTGTATCACTGGTTGGTACATTTTTTATAATGTATCTTTTTGGCTTTTCCATTAACGTACTTACTTTACTTGCCATTGTACTGGCTACGGGTCTGGTAGTGGATGATGGTATTGTGGTTACTGAAAATATCTTCAAAAAAATAGAAGAAGGGATGAATCCCATCGAGGCTTCGGTTAAAGGTGCCAATGAAATATTTTTTGCAGTAATTTCTACCTCTATTACCCTTGCTGCTGTTTTTTTGCCTGTAATATTTATGGAAGGGTTTGTTGGAAGGCTTTTCAGGGAGTTTGGAATTGTACTTTCAAGTGCTGTATTGATATCGGCATTTGTATCGCTGACCCTTACTCCTATGCTCAATGCCTACTTAAACCGCAAAACAGCCAAAAAATCAAAATTTTATGTAGCTACTGAGCCATTCTTTCAAAAACTGGAAGAATCCTACCATAACAGTTTGAGTAGCTTTTTGGAGAAAAAATGGGTGGTAATGCCAATTATGATGGTCATTTTTGGGCTGGTTTATTTTTTCTGGGGAAAATTAAATTCCGAGCTTGCACCGCTGGATGACCGTAGTAGCCTACAGATTCAGTTTTCAGGACCTGAGGGCTCCTCTTATGACTACATGGATAATTATATCCAGAAAGCTGAGAAAATGATTAATGATTCTATTCCCGAAGTGAATGGGGTTATGACCGTTACGGCTCCTTCTTTTGGTGGATCTGGTGGAGCAAATACTGGTTTTGGAAGGATTTCATTGTATCCAAAAGACCAAAGAACCAAGTCACAAATGGATGTGAGTGATAATATGACCAATATTTTAAAGAAAATACCGGATGGAAGGGCTTTTGTAAATCAACAGCAAACCATTTCAGTAAACCGAAGAGGCGGCTTGCCGGTAGGTTATGTAATTCAGGCTCCGGATTTCAAGAAATTAAGGGAATATTTACCAAAATTCATGGATGAAGTTCAGAAAAACCCAACATTCATGATATCAGATGTGAATCTTAAGTTTTCAAAGCCTGAACTTTCAATCATAATAGATCGTGAAAAATCTAAAAGTTTGGGTGTAGCAGTTGCCGATGTGGCACAGACCATGCAACTGGCATTTGCCGGACAGCGTTTCTCCTATTTTACGATGAATGGTCGTCAGTATCAGGTAATTGGGCAGTTTGATCGTAAAGACAGAAATGAGCCATTTGACCTCAAAAGTATGTATGTAAAAAACAACAGAGGGGAGCTCGTTCAACTTGATAATATAGTAAAAGTAGAAGAAAACAGCAGTCCACCACAATTATATCACTACGACAGATATATGAGTGCCACTGTTTCGGCAGGTTTGGCTCCCGGAAAAACAATTGCAGACGGAATTAAGGCTATGGATGAAATACGTGACAAGCTCAACGATGAAACCATCAGAACCGTACTTACAGGCTCTTCCAGAGACTTTGCTGAGAGTTCATCTAACACAATGTTTTCATTTGGTTTAGCTCTAATTTTGGTATTTTTAATTCTCGCAGCCCAATTTGAAAGCTTCGTTGACCCACTGATTATTATGTTTACGGTGCCGTTGGCAATCGCAGGAGCGGTCATTTCCTTATGGTTTTTTGATCAAACATTAAATATTTTTAGCCAAATCGGAATGATTATGTTGATAGGTTTGGTTACTAAAAATGGTATTTTGATAGTAGAATTTGCCAATCAGTTACGTGAAAAAGGGTTTTCTAAACCAAAAGCTGCCATTGAAGCTGCATCGCTGCGTTTGAGACCCATTTTGATGACAACTCTTGCAACCACCTTTGGGGCGTTGCCAATAGCCCTGGCATTGGGTTCTGCAGGTGCAAGTCGCCGTTCGATGGGTATTGTTGTTATCGGAGGATTGTTGGTTTCCCTTATTCTGACCCTCTATATAATCCCGGCCATATACATATATTTGAGTAAAGAAAAGAATTTTGAAAGGATGAAAGCCATTGAGGAAATGGCTCATGATTAAAAAAATGAAATTCTTCAAAAAAAATTAATTTAAATGAAATTCAGAATAATTATAAGTACCCTATTTGCACTAAATAGTTTTAATATTTTTGGGCAAAAAGTTTTAACCCTCTCAGAAGCACAAAATATCGCACTTGAAAATAATTTTGGCTTAAAGGCTTCGAAAAAACAAATCGAACTCGCTGAAAACCAAATCTATAAGGCCAATGCCGGTATGCTTCCGGTGATCGACTGGAACACGAGTTTCAACTCTTCATTTAATCAGGTTCATCAGAATTTCATTGATGGTAGAGTGATTAATCGCTTTGGTAGATCCATTACCCCTAATACAAACCTGGCTTTGAGCTACACTTTGTATGACGGCAAAAAAATGCAGGCCACTTTTGAAAAATTAAAAAGCCAGGGACAGCAGGCTAAAATCCAAAACCAAACTTTGATTCAAAATACAATATCAAATGTGATGTTGGTTTATTATGATATTCAAAGACTTGAAGGAACCCTTGCCTATCTTAAAGAAATAATGAAATATTATGATGAGAGGTTAAAAATAACTGAAGAACGCTGGCAAATAGGACGTGGTTCGAAACTGGATTTTCTTCAATCAAAAGCCGATATAAGTATTCAACAAACCAATCTTGCGAATATTGAAAATCAATTACGAAATTCTAAAGTAAGACTCAATGGACTGCTGGGAAGGAGTCCCTCAATTGATTTTGAAATCGAAAAAGATAGCTTCAAAGGATTTTCTTATAGTTTGAAGGACTTGATCGAAGAAGCACGAAGCCAAAATCCTGAATTTTTGAATATTAAAAAATCAGAAGAAATAAATTTACTGGCTAGGAAAGAAAGTGAGTCGTTCCGGAAACCCAGGATTAATTTGAATAGTTCATTTGGATACAATTTCAACTCAAATAATGCCGGGTTGATAACTTTTAACCAATCAATCGGTCTAAATGCCGGGATTAGTGCCACCTGGAGGATTTTTGATGGGGGTATTATCAATCGAAATATTCAGGCTAACAAAATTTCAGGTGATATTTTAAGAATTCAGGAAGAAGCTCTCTTCAACCAAATCGAAAATGACCTTACATCAGCCTTTCAACAGTATGAAAATGACAAAGAAATACTATCTTTGGAAGAGCTAAATCGAAAAGTGGCAGAAGAAAACCTTGATATTTCGCTTGAAAAATTCAAATTGGGTTCTTCAACAATTCTTGAATTAAACGACGCACAAACCCGCTTCAATACCGTGATGAACAGGCTGGTGAGTGCTCAGTATAATGTTAAAATTTCAGAATTAGACCTTTTGACCTTAAGTGGCAGACTGGTAAAATAACTTTACTTTTTCGGAAACTAATCGGGCGATTTGAAGGGCATTTGCCGAATCACTGTGTATGCAGATAGTTTCTGCCTTTATATTTACTTTTGATTTATCTTTAGTTTCAAAAGGTTCTTTTTTCAAAAAGCATTGAATTTGATTCTCAATCTTTCCTAAATCCTCAATTAAACCACCATCTGAGCGAGAAGCCAGGCTTTTGTCAGACAGGTAATATCTGTCAGCGAAAACTTCATTCAGTGTATTTAAACCCAAACTTTGGGCTTCAACAACACTAAGACTTTCAGATAAACCAACCAAAATCAAGTCAGTTGAAAATTCAGCTACAGCCTCTGCTATGGCTTTGGCATATTGGCGATTTTTAGCTGAAATATTGTAAAGTGCTCCATGCGGTTTTACATGATTGATCTTGATCTTAAACGTTTCTGAAATTTTAAAAAATACCTCTAATTGTCTTAATATTAAGTCCTTAATTTGAAAATAATCAAGAAATATTTCAGCTCTTCCAAAATTTTGCCAATCCTCAAAACCGGGATGAGCACCGATTTTCAAGTTATATTTTAAAGCTTGTTCTATCGTATAAGCCATCTGTTTATCGGAACCGGCATGAAAACCGCAAGCGATATTAACTGAATTCACAAAAGGCATTAAGGAGACATCATAACCTGAGGTCATAAATTCCTCGATTTCACCCATATCACAATTAATGTCTATCATAAATTTTTAGTGGCTAGTTTTTTACTACCTTCAAGTTTTTTCAAAAAATCGTTCCTTTCTTTGATTAATTCTCTCGATTCTGTAATTGTAATAGGTTTAAAATTAAACTTCTGGCAGGGATATTTTTGAGCCAAAACATCAATATCTACCGCCGAAATAAAACCTAATCGGGGATAACCGCCTGTCACCTGACTATCGGCCATCAAAATAGTCAAATTTCCATCCGGCAGCAATTGAATCGTACCTTTGGTTACCGGAACCGAAGTGAGCTCTTTGTGAACTTTTAATTTTATTTCCGGCCCCATAATTCTTATTCCCATGCGGTTGGTTTCATGACTTATTTCGAAAGTACTTTTATTTAGCCTTTCTTTCATTTCATTTTCCAAATCAAAATACTCATTATCAGGAACAAACCTAATAGTTCCACGTGATATTTTTTCTTCGAAATAGCGATTGGAAAGATTTGCAAATTTAAAATCTGAATCTTTAAGTTTTATTTTGAGGCTATCGCCTGAAACTATTTTGGAATTGAATTTGGTAATATTTTCTAAATCAAAACCTCCTTTAACACCAAAATAGCCTACATTTCCATTAATTTTCTTTTTCAAAGTCAATACCTGGCCACTTTTTGCCTGATAATTTACAAGATTCTTCAAAGGTTTATCATCTAGGTAAGGACAAAAATCGGCTCCAGCAAGGCAGAAAATACAATCTTCCTGAAATAAAAGCTGAATTCCGGGAAAATAAAACTCAATACATGATTCGTTTTCATTATTGCCAAGAACCAGATTTAATAATGAAAATGAAAAAATATCAGCAGCTCCACCGGGGGAAATCCCCGCCCATTGTTCACTTGGATCGGGTAAAGACTGAAAACTGGCAAATATTCCTGATTTTGTAACTATCATTTTTTTATACAGGGATAAACCTGACTTTATCACGTGGTTTCAGCAAAGATTTTTGGCTGGCCTCAGGTAAAAACAGATCCTCATCAATATAACCTATGATATGCCATCCTCCCGGACTCTCCTGAGGATAAATACCTGTTTGACTTCCACCAATCGCAACGCTGCCTTTTCTTACTTTTAAAGCCGGAGTATGTTTTCGTGGAATAGAAAGTCTTTCATCAAGGCCAATCAAATATGGAAAACCCGGTAAAAAACCAATCATTGCAACGGAATAAATTGGTTTTGAATGTAAATCAATAATTTCTTTTAAGCTTAATTTCAATTTTTTGGTTAATGTAAAAATATCTTCGCCGGAATAATCAACTCTAAATTCAAAAATCCTGGAATCTATTGCAGTTCCCTGATTTTCAGAAGTCTGAAATTCCTCCCACAAATTTTCAAGACGGCTATTAAAATCAAAATCAGCCAAATGGTTCCAATACACGCCCAAAGTATTGTAGGTTGGTACCAAACCTACGATTTCACAAAGATTTTTATTTTTTAAAAACTTAAAAAATGAGAGTACTTTTTGATTTGTTTCTAAAGAAATACCATCTCCAAAACACACATTGGAGGCAAATTCATTTATATTTCCTATTTTGAAGAAATCATTCATCCATTCAATAATCTGATGGCATCTTCTACACTGTCTACTGGGAGCAGGCAGGCATTATCAATGCAGATGTAAATTTTGGTCTGATTACCGTCGTCAAACCTGCCTTCAAAATGAGGCAATTCTGATTTACTTTCCGCACCAAAATATAATGCATTGGCCAAATATTTATGTTTTTGAATTTGACCAAGGATATCATGATAATTTTGGCCCACCACAACAATATCATTTTTGGGACTTGAAAACAAATAACCAATTGATGCCCAATTGGATAACCATTGCGGATCCTGAATTACAAGGGGTTTGATTTTTTGAAAAATAGATTCTGCAAGTTGGGTATAATTTGTGTTTTCAAAAATTCTACCAAGCAAATACAAGTTTCTGACCATCATCGAATTAGACGAGGGGATAACATTATCAAAAATCTCGGTTTTTCTTGCTATAAGTTTTTCAGAATTTTTATCTGTAAAATAAAATAATTGCTCTTTTTCATCAAAAAAGTTAGCTATCACATATTCAGACAGTTGCAAAGCAAAATCCAGAAATTTTTCTTCAAAACAATATTGATAATAATTAATAAAAGCCTGAATTGTAGCCGCATAGTCTTCTAAAAAACCGGGATTATCTTTCAAACTTACCTGATGCTTCAACTTTAGGTCTTTTCCATCTTTTACAAAAAAATTATCCTGAAAAAACGCAAAACCTTTTTCAATCATACCGGCAGGAATATTTGCATTTGTAAATCTTCCTACGTCAACTAATCCGTTTAATATCAAAGCATTCCAACCTGACAAGATTTTGGAATCTAGACCCGGTTTTGGTCTATTGATAATATTCAATTTAAGAACTTTGTGAGATTCCGTCATCTCCCAAAATGCAGGCGGTTGCTTTTCAAGGTGCAGGATATTGTTTTGATTTTCCCAGTTTCCTTTCTCAGTAATATTATAATTAATGCAAAAATCCTCAGCCTTATCTCCTAAAACAGCGACTATTTCTGATTTATTCCAAACATAATATTTACCCTCTTCTCCTTCCGAATCAGCATCGAGGGCAGAGAAAAATCCCCCATCTGGAGATTTCATTTCAGTATTTAGCCAGGAAATAGTCATCAAAGCAGCCCAATCGGTAAGTTTCTTAAAATCTGGGTCATTACTGAAAAATAAATTGGCCTTTGCCACAAGCGACAGCAATTGACCATTGTCATACAACATTTTTTCAAAATGGGGTACTTTCCACTTTTCATCAGTTGAATAACGACACCATCCACCAGAGATATGATCAAAAATACCTCCCAGAATTATCCGCTCCAGCGTTAGTTTGAGTTGATTTTCATGATTCTGGTTATAAAATGAGGTGGATGCATCCAATATCATTGCCCATATTGATGGCATCGGAAACTTAGGAGAACGTTTCATTCCCCCATCAAAAGGATCAAAACTATCCTGAAGTTTATTCTGTATTTGATTGACTTCATTTTCGGAATAACTTATAGAATCCGTATCTTTCCCGAAATTAAATCTATCAGATTCCTTAACATTTAGTGAAGTGTAAAAACCGTTTGCCGACTCCTGTAATTTTTCCTTTTGGGTTTTGTAAGAGTTTGAAACACTAAGCAGAAGATTTATCCAATTTTTCTTTGGGAAATAAGTACCCCCATAAAAAGGTTTTGTGTCTGGCATCAAAAAGACATTCAAAGGCCACCCTCCTCTAAGTCCCATGTTTTGGATTGCATCCATATAAATTCCATCAATGTCGGGTCTTTCTTCTCTATCCAGTTTGATACAAACAAAATAGTGATTCATAATTTCGGCTACTTCATGATCTTCAAAACTCTCATGAGCCATCACGTGGCACCAATGGCAAGTACTGTACCCCACGCTCAAAATAATGGGTTTATCTTCCATTTGTGCTTTTTGCAGAGCTTCATTTCCCCAGGGATACCAATCGACCGGGTTATTTTTATGTTGCAAAAGGTAGGGGCTGCTTTCGTAGGCTAGTTTATTCATTGATATAAAATTTCCTCGTAACGACATTTACTCCCTGAACAATTTTTATTATGTAATTCCCGGGTGCTAATGTTTTTATTCCTTCTATTGTTACTAAACCGCCGGCATTTGTCTTTAGTTCTGACTTTTTAACCAGTTTTGATCCTGAATCGAAAATCTCAATGTTTACTTTTTCCATATTTAAATCTAATCCCAAAATTTGCAGGAAATCAGAGGAAGGATTAGGAAAAACCACTATCCGTGGCTCTTCTGAGACCAAAAATGTTGGAAGCGTTAAATCATATTTACATAAAAAAAGATCATAGCCTTTTAAAGTGATATTTTTTGCCCAATTTCCATGTTTTATGGTCAATTCTACCAATTCTGACTCAGATTTGGCGTACGGATTCTGTGCTGCGACCAAAAGCTGGGTTCCGTTTAAGATACCACGCCATATTGGTTTTTTGTTTTCGTTATAATCGCGTGCCGAAAACTCTTCAATAATTTTATAATCTCCATCAAAAACCTCCTTATATTTTGAGAGTCTATACAAACCTTTTGTAAAATATTCGTAATTGGAAAAATCGGACCTGGAAGATAAATCTGAAGGGTCTTCCCAGAAAAATATGCCTTTTGCACCGGCCATAAAAGGAAAAATTGCCATCGACTCAGCCATCCATGGCTTTATTGACTTTTTCACATAGTCTGGATTAAAACTGTACCTCTGCCACACAAACAGCATCTGCTCTTTTGGAGACCAGACCCGGTTAGCCTCGATTTGAAACAAAAGATATGATAAATATTCAGATGCAAATGGGTGGGGATAGTCATAATAAAAATATGCAGAAGGTGTCAAAAATGTTTGATAGTTGTAAAAAGACCCACCAACTATTTGTTTATCAAAGTCATAGCAAAGATAGTTTAGAGCCGATTTCTGTGTTTTCCATTGCTCCCAGGTCTTTCCCTGAATATTGGTAAAAGTATTTAAAACAGGGCTATCGGTATAAGAGCTAAAATGCCCTGACGAAGGAAAAGCTTTGTTTTGAAAATATTCAAATGAAAGACTATACAACTTTTGCAACTCTTTTTTATAAGCTAAAATAAATTGGTCATTTGGGAGACTTTTAATTTCGGCTGGCGTAAAAGCCGATTTTTTTAGAACCAAAATAGAGTCATCCGATTTTATTTGCCGCTCAATATCAAATATCATTAAATCAGCATCTATAAAATTATTCCCCCCCGTTTCTTTCTGAAAACCTGCTATCCGACTGTCCCAATAACGGGCTAATACTGTGAGGTCGTTTCCCCAGGGATTTTTTTCAGTATGCCAGGGTTGCAAAGGTAATGCGTCGGTGACCCCATAAAATACTAAAGCTCTTTGTGTTGCCGGAATTTTTGAAAAATTGAACGCATTGGCGAAATGAGAATATCCTCTTTTAGACTGTAAATTATAATTCTCGAAGATACTTGTGCCTCCGTAAACCACTTTGAAAGGCAACGAAAATTCAGGAAACTGTTCCCAATTAATTCCGAGGCCAGGTGAAGACGATTTAAAGTTAAAATCAAGATCCTGGGTACAATTTTGAGAATAAACAGTAGAATTTACCGTTAGAAATAACAGTACATAGCCTATAAATCGAATATTAAAGAAAATGTTGCTTAACTTTGTACCTGTCATTTGGCAATAAATATTTGCAAAAATAAGTGAATTATGAGAAATCTTCTTATTGTTTTCAGCCTTCTTTTGGTTTTGGGATCTTGTAAAAAAAACAAAGTTGACCCTGATGAAAATCTGACTTCATCTCAGCTTTTGAGCCGAAATGCCTGGAAACTTGACAGATATACCGATACTTCAGGAAAGACTATAAGTGATGGTAATCTCAATGCTTCAGCAGTTGTACTCTATCAGATGCTTTTTGAATTCAGAGAAAATCAGGAAACCAGAGCGATTGAGAAAGTTTCAAAAACCGTGATAAATCGTGGGACATGGAATTTATTGGAAGATAATAAGGTACTAGATATCAACATCGTAGGCTTCCAGGGTAAGTTTAAAATTGTGGTTCTTCAAAAAGGAAAACTTACATTACAAGCATCGACCGGCAATTTTCTGAGCGGTGTGGGCAGTGAACTGAACATGGAATTCTCAGAAAGTCCAAATTAATATCAATATTTTCATACAAAAATAAAGACTAAATACATTTTTAGGTTCGAAATTGGGTTTTCTATGGCTTTTTTCTACCTTTAAATCCATAACCTGATTTGCCCCGAAATATGAGCCTAAGCACCGATCACATTAAACTTATTTTTGGCCTGAAGTTAAAACAGCTCAGACAGGAAAAAGGAATGTCTTTGCAGGAACTTTCCAATATTTCAGGACTTTCGATGTCTTATATCAACGAAATAGAAAAAGGCAAAAAGTACCCTAAAGCTGATAAAATTTATGCGTTGTCAGATGCTTTGCAGGTTGACTATGATAGTTTGGTTTCTTTAAAATTAAGTAAAAAATTAGATCCGATATCCACCTTACTTAATTCCAATTTTCTCACTGAAATTCCGTTTGATTTTTTTGGAATTGATCCGGCGAATCTCCTGGAGATGCTAGCAGATGCTCCTACCAAACTCAGTGCTTTTATCAATACTGTGATAAAAATTGGAAGGAGTTATTCCATGAGTGTAGAGCAATTCTACTTTGCGGTGCTCCGCTCCTATCTTGAAATGCACAATAATTATTTTCCGGATCTGGAGGAATTGGCAGAAAAGTTTATTTCAGAAAACAAACTCGATGGAAATTCTCAAATTGACGAATTTTATCTAAGTAACTATTTATTAGAACATTATCAAATAAAAATTAATTTTTTTGATGAAAACCAATTCCCTTCATTGGCTAGCATCAGGTCTGTTTTTGTTCCAAAATCAAAAAAACTTTTACTCAACAAACGTATTAGCTCGGATCAAAGAGCTTTTACACTGGCCAGAGAGTTGGGATTTTTATATATGAATCTCAAAGACCGGCCGCTCACTTCGTCATGGGTTGAGGTTCATTCATTTGAAGAGGTATTTAACAATTTCCAGGCTTCCTATTTTGCAGGAGCCATTTTGTTGAAAAAAGCCCAACTGATAAATGACCTTCAGACCATTTTTGAAGAAAGCACTTTTTCAGAAAAACTCATTAAAAATCTCATTCAAAAATACCAAACTACACCCGAAACGCTTATCCACAGGATTTTTAGTTTATTACCGGAAAACTTCAATTTTGATAAATTGTTCTTCCTGCGTTTTGAAGCACCTTCCAACACAAAAAATTATGTCTTGACTAAAGAACTTCATCTTTCCAAACTACATGATCCTCAGGAGAGTCGTAGCGAGAACTATTGCCGAAGATGGGTTTCTTTGAAAATTTTAGATGAACTGAGTGCACAGCAAAACAAAAAGAACGCTAAGCCCGCAACACTTGTTCAAACGCAAATTTCGGAATACTCTGATGCTGGTAATCAATATTTTATAATTTCAATTGCCCGGCCTCTGAATATCATTGAAAATACCAATGTGAGTGTGAGTATTGGTTTTGAAATTGATGAAGATTTGAGAAAAATCATCAAGTTTGTAGATGATCCGGCTATTCAAAAAGTTAAGGTCAATCAAACCTGTGAGAAATGCTCAATTTTTGACTGCAAAGAAAGAGTTGCTGCACCTGTTATTATGCAGAAAAAAAGGCAAATTGATGCCATGAAAGAAACTTTGAAAAACTTGACTTAGATTCCTTCTGCCTCCACAAGTTTCACCTCGGGAATCATGGATGTTAGCAGACGCTCAATACCTGATTTTAAAGTAATGGTTGCAGACGGGCATCCACTGCATGAGCCCTGAAGAAAGACCTTAACCAATCCTGATTCTTCATCATAAGAGGAAAAATTAATTGCTCCGCCGTCTGATTCTACTGCAGGCCGTACATATTGGTCAAGTGTAGCCTTGATTTTAGCCACCACCGGACCGTCATTTGGATTGACAATTAATGTATTAGAGTCAATAGTTTTCTGAGCAAAAACGGGCTGATTTTCATCAAAATAAATCTTTAAAAACTTTTTCAAATCAAAAACTACCTCATCCCATTCGGTTTCAGCGTCTTTGGTCAAAGTGATAAAGTTAGAACTAATAAAAACTCTTTCTACAAAGGGAAATTGAAAAAAATCAGCGGCAAGTGGAGAGGCTTTGGATTCTTCCAATGCTGATTTCATGTCCGGATAATCAAATGAGAGCCCTTCTGGTACAATTTCATAATTTAGGACAAACTTCATTGAGTTGGGATTAGGACTCAACTCTGTATATATCATCGTATTTCTCTTAAGCATATTATCTCCTTTTCAAATTTCAACAATTGTTTTGGCTTTTAAGTTTTCTAAAAAACAAAAAAAGGAGACGTTCGCCTCCTTTCTTTTCATAATATCCTGAAAATATTAAGCTTCAGTAACCTGAGGCAAAACATGAACGAAAGATTTTCCGTCACGACCTTTTTTGAAAGTCACGATACCATCTTTCAAAGCAAACAAGGTATGATCACGACCAAGGCCTACATTTTGACCAGGATTATGTTTTGTTCCGCGTTGACGAACCAAAATATTTCCTGAAATGGCCAATTGACCACCGTACAATTTCACGCCTAATCTTTTACTTTCCGACTCGCGACCGTTTTTCGAACTACCGACTCCTTTCTTATGTGCCATTTCTTTAAATAATTTTTAAGATTCTCAAAAAATTAAGCAGCTACAATCTCGTCAATCTGAACTTTTGTCAAAGCCTGACGGTGACCATTTTGCTTTTGGTAACTTTTACGTCTTTTTTTCTTAAAAACGATAACTTTCTCGCCTTTAAGATGTTCAAGAATTGTGCCTTTCACAGAAGCACCACTTACGGTTGGTGTACCTACTGATACATTACCGTCATTATCAACAAGGAGCACCTTGTCAAAAACAAGCTCAGCGTTCGTTTCACCCGCCAAACGGTGGGTATAAATGTAACGACCCTTTTCAACTTTAAATTGCTGGCCTGCTATCTCAACGATTGCGTACATTACAATATAATTTAGTTATTATAAAAAATTTGGAGTGCAAAATTAGAGATAATTTATTGAAAAACAAAGTTTCGGCTAATATTTTAAGTTAATTATGAAACAAAAATGCAAATAAAATGCAATTAGTAATCCTTTATTAAAATTTTCTTATAACCGCATGATTAAATATAAAATTAAAACACTTAGACAGGAATAGAGAAATGATTAATTTTGAGTTTTCAAGAAACAAAACTACAGAATGAGAATATTGATAATTCATCAGTGGCTTTGGGCTCACTATAAAGCTAAGATATACAGCGAGTTACAAACCATTGTGAATAAAAATAACGATAAACTATTGGTATTGCAGACTTCTGCAAATGAATTGACCAGGGCAAAACTAGGTAAAGCAGATGAGCGGATTCATCAATATGATTATAAATTGTTATATGATGAATACTATGAAAATATTTCAAATTTCAGGCGGTTTAAAGCCATGTTTTATTGGGTAAGAAAATTTAAACCCGATGTTGTTAATATTTCGGGATATTATGAACCCGCCATGAACCTGATCCTACTTTATTGTAAGTTAAGTGGAATAAAGGTGGTCATTTCGATAGATTCTACTGAAAGCGATAATCCCAATGTGGGATGGAGAGAAAAAGTCAAAAGCCTGGTTGTTAATATGGGAAATGGTTTTTTTTGTTATGGTAGCAAATCCGCTGAATACATGTATAAACTGGGCATCAGTCCAGAAAAAATCCTTCTCAAAAATAACGCAGTAGATAATCAAAAAGTAGCTTCAATTTATCAGGAAGCACAAAAAAGCCGGGAAATAAAGAAAAATATTTTAGGCCTCAGAAAATACAATTTTATCTATGTTGGGCGATTAATCAAATTTAAAAACATTGATAACCTGCTGGCTGCGTACAAGAATCTGAATACTCCTGATTGGGGTTTAATCATTCTTGGAAATGGATCAGAAGAGGAAAAATTGAAGCATTATGTAAGCGAGAACCAACTTGAGGGAGTTTGTTTTGTCGATGGAAAACAATGGTTTGAAGTTCCTGAATATATGGCACTGGCAGATATTTTTATTTTACCGAGTTTTTCTGAGCCATGGGGTTTGGTAGTAAATGAGGCCATGGCATGCGGAATGCCGGTACTGGTGTCGGAAAAATGTGGTTCTGCACCGGATTTAGTTCATGAAAATAAAAATGGATTCAAGTTTGATCCTTTTGATGTGGTTCAGATGACCGAAAAAATGAATGAATTCGTATTAAAACCTGAAATTATTGAACCTTTCGGATTAAAGTCCAAACAAATAATCCAGAATTTTTCTCCTGAAAAAGTAGCAGAAGAAATGTGGGCCGGTTTTAAAAAAGTAGTGACAAAAGGAGTCTGAAATCTTTGAATGACTAAATTTAGGTTAAACCAGAAAATTTCGATTTAATAAATTGATTGGCTCCAGGATAAACAAATCTCGCTACTAAGGCATAATAACTAATTCTGGAATATTCAATGATCAATCCACCTGTAAAATTCAAGACCATATAATATATAAAACCATAAGCGATAAATTCTGTCGCTATGGATTGAGGATTCCGCATTTCTACGACGGCGATTTTTATCATATAGACATACAGTATCGTGTATATAAATAATCCAAACAATCCAAAAGAATCAAAGACTTCGAGATGTGGAATGTCTATATAATTATGTTTGTAACCATTACCAAAAATAATATACCTCAACCTACCCTCAGAAAAATTCTCATCAAGTGTTTCAATTGTATTGTTGATAAGCTCTATCCTTCCACTTGCCGATGCATCGATTGTGCCTTTTTTCTTCCTTATATCTTTTTCACTTGTTGTAAGACTTTTGAAAATTTTACCAAATCTTGACTCAACCTGACTATACACAGGCTTTAAAATATCCTTGTTTTTGATATACATTTGAATACCAAAACCAATAAATATTACTAAAACCAATGCGACATACCATTTTAACAAAAGCGATCCCACTAAAGATGCGATTTTAACAACGGTAAAATTGAAATAAAAAAATAAGGCAAAAAATAAAAGTGTTGCCAGAATCGGACCCATGGTTTGAGTCATAATCAAAACTATCAGAAAAAATATAAAAGTGGCGAATAGTGGTAAAACTTTAATCGTGATCTTTTTGAGGTATTTCATACTTAAAAAAATCAAAATAATGCCAAAAAATGCACCCTTTCCATAAACATGAGGGTTACCCTGTTCATCATTTTCTCCAAACCTTACTGAAGCCCTTTTGCCGATTGCAAAAAGGGGGTCGTTGATTACTGCATAAATCAGCAAGGCTGCTCCGATAATTGACAGGAAAATTGCAAGTGGCAGAAACCCCCGGTTAATTGATTCCTTTGTCATGAATAAAACCGATACCAGAACAAGGAAAATTACTGCATAAGTTATTATTTCAAAATTTCCGTTTACGGCAGAATACCTATCTCTCAAAAGAAAATACGCAAAAGTAATAATCAGAAATATTAATAATAAAGAAAATGCAACACGATTAGGATTTTCAAAACTTTTAAGATTTTTGAAAAGAAAAGCTATGCCAAAGGGCCCCACCGCCATAGCTGCAGTAAAAGCCGAACTATTTTGAGCAAGCCCTACACCGTCTCTGATATAATAAATGAGCGGCAGTCCGGTAATAAACATTACCACTGCAAACATGTCTCTGTATTTGAGAAAATTCCGAACTAAGAACCGCATAAAAAAAATTTTCACAAAAATAAGCTAATATTGCCTTTTCTGTGAAAATTTAAATAATTAATAGAAGGGGAAATTAATTAATATTGATTTTGAAGTCAACATTGGCATCATCACTTCCCGGACTGACTGAACCGTCTTTTACTGCTTTATTATTTACAGGAGGCTGATGTCTCAATTGAACCTTTAATGATCCACTCCCCGCATTTCCAGTTTTATAATTTCCTTTCAAACCTACTGGAAATCCATTTACGTCTTTGTCTGAATAAGTATAAACACCTAATGATGATGGATTAGAAGTAAAAATCACAAGGTGTTCATCGCTTTCCTCTGAAACCTCTGTCGTCAAATCCTCTGCAGGAGTTTTGCTTTCATCAAGAAATGATACAGAGACCTGATAACCAGTATTTGCTTTCAAAGTAATATTATCAATTACAGGAGACTGCCCTCCATCTCCGTCCGGATCCTTAAATTGAAAAGTCTTTGTTTCAGAACCATTTACAAACTGTAATTTTATAGTAGTAATTAGCTCATTTTCATTCTCAAGTTCTACATCATCCTTGCATGAGAATATAAACCCGGATAAGACAAATAGTACCAAAATGTTCTTTTTCATAAAAATTATTTTAATGCAACAATGTTGCAAATATAATTACTTTTTTATAAAGTCAAGTTGGTTCTGAAAATAAAATTTATTCCCTGGTCGGCTGAAAAATATCTGAAGCGATTAAGATAATCGCGATAAACAGTATTTGTGAGGTTTTTAATTTCAAATCCCGCGTTTAACCTGGTCTTATTTTTTAAAATAAAGTGTTTTGAAAGATAAATATCAAATAATTGATAAGCAGCCGGTGCCTGTGCATAATCACCACCAATTAGTTTGAATTCAGGATTTTCCACCTGATCAAATACAGATTTGGCAGGTAATCTTCTTTGCTTTGCTATAAATTGATGGCTCAGTTTTATCTCATCCAAAAAAATATTAGAAGGTAATTTCCAGGTAAGGTTAGTCATTGATCTGTTGGCAGGAATAAATATCAAGGGCTGGTTTCGAACCCTGTCGTCAGCCCATAGGATAGAAAGATGGTTTTCAATTGAGAGATTATTTATTATATTCAATCGATTGCTTAAATCAATACCTTTAAGAATAGCATCGGTCTGTGTATATTTAAATTCAGGAAATGCCCCTCTTATTGTTAAAACTCCATTTCCTGTTGGTGCAAGGAAAATATAATCATTTATAAAATTGATATAAAATTGCGATTCAAATTGATATTTTTTTGAATCAAATTCCAATGTAACTGAATTGTCCAATGATTTCTCAGAAACAAGATTTTTGTCTCCTATTTCATAGGTTGCTGCACCATGATGCACACCGTCAGAAAATAACTCACTCACTACAGGGGGCTTCCAGGCAGTGGCCACGTTATAACCAATTTTAAAATTAGGATTTATGATTTTGTTAATACTTGAAGAAGCCGACAGTCTGAAATTGTTAAATTTGTCGGTGTTTACCAAATTTTCACCTCTTTTGACATAATACACGTTCATAAATCTTGAATCAAGCCTTACGCCTCCCTCCCATTCAATATTTGGTTTTACATATCTTTCGGTTAAAAATACTCCTAAGTTTTTAGATTGAAAATTTGGGATTAAGACACTGGATTTAACCGGCCTTTTTAATTCTCCGGTAGTCAGGTTGGTTTGCAAGGATGTATTTAGACCGACAATTCCGTTGATTTTTCCAAAAATGGGTTTATGCTTATAAATACTCTCGAGAGATTGTGTAGAAATTTTAAATATTTGAGCCGTAGATTTATCCCCTCTCAAAGCATCAACCTCTGACCTGAAATTGTATTGATTTCCAAAAGTAATGGTTAAATTCTGACCATTTTTTAATGCAATTGATGACTTGATTTTCAATAAATTGTGCTGAATATCCTGAAATGGTCGGTCAATGAAATAACTAAATTTATCAGGTGTATAGATCTCCAGAGGTTTTGATCGGTTGATTGCAGCTGCCAGATCAGTCAAATTTCCGATATGAGCTCCGGCAAAAATGGCAATTTTGGAATTAAACTGACTAAAAAATAATTCATTATCAAATTTCTTAATAGTGTACTTCCCTGCCAATGAAAAATTAAATTCCTGCACGCCTGTATTGGCAAGTTTGTATTCAGGTGTTGAAATATCACCTCCTTTTTTACCCGAAATCTGTATCCGCCAGTTTAAATCTTTTATTTTGTGCAGACTCCCTTCTGCGATTGCGGAAAGTCCATTTTGCCAGCCATTTGACATGGAAAACTGGTTGATTTCTGTTTTTATTTTTTCTCTGTGAATCAAATCAGCGGGTTCTACCAGTATTACACCACCTATTGCTTCAGGTCCGTATCTTACCGAAGATGCTCCTTTTATAACGGTTATTTTTTTAGCCAAAAATGGATCAATCTCCGGTGCGTGTTCATTCCCCCATTGCTGTGCTTCATGTTTTATTCCATTATTGATAGTTAAAATACGATTTGAATGTAATCCATGGATTACCGGTTTTACGATATTACTACCCGTATTGAGGACAGTTACCCCTGATATTGTTTTAATTATTTCACCGAAAGTTTCTCCTGATTTTTGATTTATTATTTCGGCAGAAATAGTCTTTAAACCTGAATTTATAGTTTCAACTTTTCTGGCAACTATGTTCAATTCTCCAAGATGGATTTCTGATTCGTCCAGGGCGACTTCCCAATGGTATTCATGATTTAAATTGATAGTTTGTGTTTTTTCCTCAAAACCTAATATTTTCACGGAAATTAAATATTTTCCTTCACATAGATTATCAATTCTGTAGTCTCCATTATTATCTGAAAATACCGCTTTCCTCTCGCTTTTAATCTCAACCAAGGCACCTGATACGGCCTCTCCTGTGTGAGAATCCTTTATTTTTCCGGATACAAAACATCCACAATTTACTTTTTGAGCTAAAATAATTGCCGGTGTTCCGATAGAAATCAAAACGAATATAAAAAATGAAATAAATCCTTTTTGCAACATGATTGCAAAAATAACAAAAAGCCCCGGAGTATAGTTCTTCGGGGCTAATTTTTAAAATAATTCGGGCTATTGGATTTTGGCTAAATGGGTCTCGTATATTTTTTTATACTTATCAGCCTGAGGTTTATCGTATTGCTCAGCAGCACTGTAAAGCATTTGGATGGTCCTCATATCCGATTGAATAATCTGTTGAATATTCCCGTCACCCCACTGACGATCATTGCTGGAGCGATTTTTTTCGATAAAATATTTTAATTCTTCATCGGCACGATTAACCATTATATCTGCAATTTTTCTTGCTTTTTCAACCTTTCCAATCTCGTAATAAAATATTGGATAGTTGCCAACCAATTGATCAAAAGGAATAGTTTTATCCGGCATAACTTCCAGAGATTTATCGAGATATTTTTCAGCTTCTGCCTTTTTACCTTCTCTTACCAATTGATCGACCAATCTTAAAAACGCGAATCTTGCCGTTACAATCGGTACTTTAAGATAGGTCTCTGAATCATAATAAACTTTTTCATTATTAAGATTTCTCCACTGCATACGATTTATGTTTTTCTCCATCACCTCAGGATTCACAAAGCCGTCTTTGGCTCCTGCAACTTTGAACGGCATCAATCGATACGCATATCCTTCAAGCTGACAGAATTCTTTGAGGTTCAGGTAGGAATTGGGTGCCAAAGTACCTGAAAAATAAATCGGTCTTTTCCAGTTATTTTGAGCTATTATATCCAAAACTACAAGGTCATTTTTAAGAATATCTCTTTTACCAAAATTCCATTCCATGCGGTCTTTAACCAATGATTTGTAGTTTTGAGGTACAAAACTCATTCCTGCAACTTCTTCGGCATTCATATCAAGGTAGAAATTAGGAGAAGGTAAAACATTGATCAAATCGCCTGAACTCACCTGCATTTGTATCGCAGGATCGTTGGATTTTACCAGTTTCAGGAATTCTTTCAAATTAATGCCCGCCTGAATCTGTGGATTTGAGTTTTCAACAAAAGGTATCTGGTCATTTATACCTTTATAATAATTGTCAGTTTCCAAAGAGATTGGCAATGCCTCTGATTCGTAAGTTTTACGCTTCATTTGTTCAATATACCAATCTGTTCCCAACAAACTTAAATTACATACCCTAACGTCGGTTCTGACGCCTTCCACTTCCTGAGCATACCAAAGAGGGAATGTATCGTTGTCACCACCAGTAAACAGGATTGCATTTTTTTCGCAGCTATTTAGCAAATTTCTTGCAAAATCAACCTGATGATACCTATCTGACCTATCATGACCTGCCCAGGCTTGTTTAGCCATCAAAACCGGCACAAACAAGGCAATAACAGTGGCAACTCCAGCTTTGGCAACTCCATTTTTGATAAATTTCAAAACATAATCGGCAATGGCCATGACCCCAACACCAATCCAAATTGCAAAGAAATAGAATGAACCAACATATATGTAGTCACGTTCGCGAGGCTCAACAGGAGGCGAATTTAAATAAATTACTAAACCTAATCCTGTAAAGAAAAATAACAGGAACATCACAATGGCATCCTTATCTCTTTTGAAATACATGTATAAAAATCCTAGTATGCCAAGAATCAAAGGAAGGGCATAATAGTTGGTTCTACCTTTATTCTGAGCGTATAATGAAGGTAAATCTTTTTTGTTTTCAAAAATATTTGTTGCTGCCGCATCAGAGATATCCGAGGCCCGACCCCAAAAATTCCAGATAAAGTAACGCCAATACATATGACCAAACTGGTGGGTGAACATAAATTCCAGATTCTTGAACAAACTTGGACGCTGCCCTTCCGCTAGATTCAGCTTGCTTCTGTAAAGGCTCATATGATTAGGGTCTTGCGACCAAACTCTCGGCAATAACATCTTCCCATTAGGATCCCAAACGTATTCGGGTGAGTAATCATACGTTTCATATTTATCCTTACCAACTTTATAGTTAGGCTCTCCCCTTTCAATTGCCTGAAGCTGAGCTGTATAAATTGGTCCATACAACAAGGGTCTTGAACCATATTGCTCTCTTTTGAGATAATAGGTGAAGTTTAATACATCACTTGGATTGTTCTCATTGATAGGTGGATTATAATTGGATCTGATTAAAGCTATTGTATAAGTTGAATATCCTATCAAAACAAAAGAGAATGCAAGAAGAATAGTATTAAGCGTTGCTTTCCCGTGCTTTTGGCTGTAATAAATTCCATAAGCCAAACCTCCTATCAATAGTAAGATGAAGAAAATCATACCCGACGCAAAGGGAAGGCCGAAGGTATTGACGAAGATTTTATCAAATGAAAAGCTCAGTGTTGGAAGACCGGTAATAAGACCTACCATTATTACGGCAAGAATTATCAAACCACCCAAAAAGGCCATAAATGCTCCTTTAAGTTCAATCTTCTTTGTTTTTTTGAAATAATATAAAATGGCCAATGCCGGAAGTGTAACAAGGTTAAGCAAGTGAACACCAATAGATAAACCAACCAGGTACGCCACGAAAATCAACCATTTATTTTGTTTAGCAGGGTCTTCAATCAATTCCCATCTGAAAGCTGCCCAAACTACAATTGCAGTGAAAAATGATGATAATCCGTAAACTTCGGCTTCAACTGCAGAAAACCAAAAAGATTCAGAAAAAGTATAAACCAATGAACCAACAAGTGCCGCCCCTAAAACCTTAATTGTATTTTCAGAATCAATGGTATCGGCTGATTGTCCAACTATTTTTCTTCCCAAAAGCGAAATGGTCCAAAACATGAAAAGAATTGTAAATGCACTTGCCAGCACCGATACCATATTAACCATGAAAGCAACGTTGGAAACATCGGCACCTGCAAACATGGATGCAATGCGACCCAAAAGAAGGAAAAATGGTGCACCAGCAGGGTGAGGAACCTGCAGTTTATAAGAACAAGCGATAAACTCACCGCAGTCCCAAAAACTGGCCGTAGGCTCAACTGTAAGAGTATAAGTAACCAGCGAAATAGCAAAAACAAGCCAGCCACCAATATTGTTTAGATTTTTGAAATTCATAAAATGATTATATTCAGTTTATTAAAATACTATTTAGGAGAATTTTTTGCCAAAAATAAGAATTTAGATTGGAATATCGTTTAGATGATATTTTAAATAAAGTTAAATCTTGAGCTGAGTACCAATATTTATGGTTTTTTCCAGCTTATCAGTGATTAATTTAAAATCTTCAGGTTTGTCAACAAAATCCAAATGATTTACATCAATTTCTATAAATTTACCGTGATCATATTGATGTTTAAAATTCTCATATAAATAATTAAGGCTCCGTAAATATTCAGGATCCATGTTTTGTTCATAATCACGATTCCTCTTTTTTATCTGACTCAAAAGCTTGGGAATGTCAGCTTTTAGATAAATCATAAGGTCGGGGGGAGAGATTGCCTTCATTATAGTGTTAAAAAGCCCTCTATAGGTCTGAAAATCAGTTTCATTCATACTTCCATTGTCATAAAGATTTTGAGCAAAAATATAGGCATCTTCATAAATGGTTCGGTCCTGAATAATAGTTCTTTCATCCTGATTTATGATTTTTAAAACTTGCTCAAAACGGCTATTAAGAAAATACACCTGAAGGTGAAAAGACCATTTTTTCATATCCCCATAAAATGGTGCCAAATATGGATTGCCGTCAACCGCTTCATAAAATACTTCCCAACCATAATGTTTAGCCAGCATTTCGGCTAGTGTGGTTTTACCTGCCCCAATATTTCCTGTGATTGCAATGTGCATTGTTAATGATTCTCTCGATAAAATATTTCGTAAAAATAAGGAATCGCTGAAAATTTTCCGAAGGAAATAAACATTGATTAGTAAATTTGGAGAAATATTCAGAGAAAATAGTAAAAATGAAGAAACCACTTATTTTGGTAACCAACGACGATGGAATCACCTCAAAAGGAATAAAAGTATTGATTGAAGAAATGTCAAAGCTGGGAGAAGTTTTTGTTCTCGCACCAGATAGCCCAAATTCAGGAATGGGTCATGCTATCACGGTTGATACAACTCTTCATATTAAAAAGTCACCGATATTTGGCGAAATTGCCTCATTTGAGTGCTCAGGAACACCTGCTGACTGTGTTAAATTGGCAAAACATGAGTTTTTGAACGGAAGAAAAATAGATTTAGTGGTAAGTGGAATCAACCATGGCTCCAACTCTTCGATTTCTGTTATTTACTCCGGTACCATGTCAGCTGCTATCGAAGGAGCTATTGAAGGGATACCTTCTATAGGGTTTTCATTAGATGATTTTCATTATGATGCTGACTTTGAGCACACAAGGCCTTTTTTAACCAAAATTGCATCCTATGTTCTTAAAAATGGGATGCCCCAAGGCACTGCCTTAAATGTAAATATACCCAAAAAACAGGACGAAGAAATTAAAGGAATCAAATTTTGTCGTCAAACTAATGGCTATTGGCATGAGGAGTTTGACGCAAGAAAAGATCCGCATGGACGCCCCTATTACTGGATGGGAGGTTATTATGTAAATCGTGAAGCTGAAGCAGAGGATAATGATATCTGGGCTCTGGAAAACAATTACGTGAGTATTGTTCCCTGCAAATATGATTTGACAGATTATTTAGCACTGGAAAAAATTTCTGATTGGGATATTTAAACCAGCCCTTTTAAGATTGCCACTTTTAAAATACCTGCGACTGATAGGGAGTCGGTTATTTGATTATTCATAACGAGTTCATAAGCCTCTTTCAATGATACCTTTTTGATTTGTAAATCTTCTGTTTCCTCGGGCTCTGATTCTCCATGCGTGAGGTTTTCGGCCAAAAATATAAACCCTACTTCTCTACAAACAGAATTAGAAGTGTGAATTTTGGCAACCATAGTATATTTTTCTGCCGAAAAACCCGTTTCTTCTTTCAGTTCGCGTTTTGCAGCCTCCAGGATGTCTTCACCCATGGGACATCCCCCTTCCGGAATTTCCCATGAATACTCTTCTATTGGAAATCGGAACTGTCCTACCAACCAGGTATTCAGATCGTTATCAACCGGAATTATACCGATGGCAATATTTTTAAAGTTTACCTGACCATAAATTCCGGCACCTCCCGAGGGATTTAGTACTTCGTGATGCTCAACTTCAATCCATGGATTTTCATAGATTACCTGCGTTGAAAGTTTTTTCCAGGTGTTTTTTTGGCTTTCCATGGTTCAAAATTAATGTAAAAGCATTAGTTTCGAAAAATTTTTCTGCCAAATGCTCGAAAGACTATTCTCGAATAAAAAAAACGCCATCATTATTTCGCTCACTGTATCTTTTATTGTGATGGCAATGAAGTTTTCAGCATATTTAATCACAAAATCCAACGCAATTTTAACTGATGCAGCTGAGTCCATTGTAAATATTGTCGCCGCCTCATTTGCATTATACTCATTGCACCTAAGTGACCTTCCCCGTGATGAAAATCACCCTTATGGGCATGGGAAAGTGGAATTTTTTTCATCGGGTTTGGAAGGTTTTTTGATAATTATAGCCGGGATTTTAACGCTTATTCCGGCAATAATTGCTCTAGGCAATGGAAATATCGCAATTGATAACTTAAGCTCAGGATTAGGAATAACACTTATCGTCATTTTTGTAAATGGCATTGTGGGGTATTTATTGATAAATTATGGAAAAAAACTTCACAGCATAGTTCTGGAAGCCGACGGGCATCATCTTCTGGTTGATACGGTAAGTAGTGTAGTATTATTAATTGGACTTTTTGCCGTGAAATTTACCGGATATAAAATAATTGACCCAATATTGGCTATCATCATGGCTTTCTATATCATCTACAATGGCGTGATGATTTTCAGAAAATCTGTTTCGGGCTTGATGGATGAAACTGATTATGATGTTTTGAAAAAAATAATCGAAATTCTAAAGAAAAACCGAAAAGATGAATGGATAGATATTCACAATTTTAGGGTAAAGAAATATGGAGCTGACTTACATATTGATTGTCATTTGACGCTTCCTTACTATTTATCGCTGCAAGATGCCCATGAGGAAGTGAGTGGTTTGGAAAAAATTTTGCGAAAAAATACCGTAAATGATGTTGAACTCTTTATTCATTCAGACCCCTGCTTACCTGATTGCTGTCATTATTGCAGAGTGAAAAATTGTAATAAAAGAACCCAGAACTTTGAAAAAGAAGTGCTTTGGACCGCAGAAACATTAATCAGCAACCAAAAGCACTTCAATTATTAAAATCAAAGGGGCTTGTTGAGGGTTTTACCTGAAATAGCAACTACTTCTTCACCTTTAATATTCAATAAGATATCCGGCCCACTGAGGTTTACAATTTCGATTTCAGATTGGCTAATTACGATTTCAAGTAAATTTTTCTGAATTCCAACTCTGAATGAGAGACCTTCCCATTGTTGAGGCAATTTGGGGTCAAGGAATATTTCTCCATTTTTTACTCTCATACCACCAAACCCTTTCACTACCGACATCCATGTACCAGCCATAGAAGTGATATGCAGTCCGTCTTCTGTGTCATTGTTATAATCATCAATATCCAATCTGGAGGTCCTCAGATACATTTCATTGGCTTTGTCCATTTTGTCAAGTTTTGTGGCCAAAATGGTATGTACACAAGGCGAAAGGGATGATTCATGCACCGTCATAGGCTCATAGAAATCAAAATTTCGGCGGTGTGTATCCAGATCAAAATCGTCTTCAAAGAAATACAAACCTTGCAAAACATCGGCTTGCTTGATAAAACAAGACCTCAATATACGGTCCCAGGACCATTTTTGGTTGATTGGTCGGTGTTCAGTGATTTGATCTACGGTCAGGAGCTCTTTATCCAAAAATCCGTCCTGTTGTAAATATACTGCTTTAGATTCGTCATACGGGAAATGCATATTTTCGATAATATGCGACCACCTTGAGGTTTCGGTTTCTTCTGTAAAAGAAATTTTATTTACAATCCTTTCAAAGTCAGCAACCTCTGCTTTTACTTTTTGTAAAGACTCCAGGGCGTATTTTAAAGTCCAAACTGCCAGATAGTTGGTGTACCAGTTGTTGTTTACGTTGTTTTCGTATTCATTGGGTCCGGTAACTCCCAGCATCACGTACTTTTTCAGATTTTCAGACCAGGTAATACGCTGTGACCAAAATCTAGAAATACCAATTAGTACTTCCAGTCCATATTCGTTCAGGTATTTTTCATCACCGGTATAATTAATATAGTCATAAATGGCATAAGCTATGGCTCCGTTTCTATGGATTTCTTCGAAAGTAATCTCCCATTCATTATGACACTCTTCACCGTTCATAGTTACCATCGGATACAGAGCCGCTCCATCTTTGAAACCCAGCTTTTGGGCATTCTCAATGGCTTTTTGCAAATGATTATATCTGTAAACCAAAAGATTACGAGCAACCGATGAATCAGCAGCAGAGAGATAAAATGGAATACAATAAGCCTCGGTATCCCAGTAAGTCACCCCGCCATATTTTTCTCCGGTAAATCCTTTGGGACCAATGTTTAGTCTGGCATCTTGCCCGGTATAAGTTTGTTGCAGATGAAAAATATTGAACCGGATACCTTGTTGGGCCGAAACATCACCCTTGATAATGATATCATTGCGGCTCCACTTTTCTTCCCACGATGCTACATGAGCAGCCAATAAGTCTTCGTATCCTATTTTCGCGATTTTTTCAAGGTAAGCTTTTGAATTCACAGCAAGTTTCTCAACCGGGTGGTTTTCAGAGGAAAGATTAACTGCGTACTTATAAACAGTCAAGGTCTCACCCTCAGTAACCGAAATTTTCGTCTCACAAGCTACGTATTTTTCAAGCTTTATAGGTAAGGAACTAAAAGACAAGTCTTTATCATTTTTAGAAACTGTAAATTTCATTCCTGTGCAAACCTGAAACTGGGGCACACTTGTCCAGGGTGATTTTTTGGTTTGAAGTGTCAGATTTGCTTCAGCGAAAAGTGTCTCTTTGTCGATTTCCTCCCAGAACTTCTCACCATGGTTGGAATCACGGTTTGAAATATCACCGTCAATAAACGGTTTGAAGGTAATTTCTCCTGAAAAATTCAAAGGCGTAACCTGATATTTGATCACTCCGGCTTCATCGTGAGCCATAGAGCAAAATCTTGAAGATTGGATTCTAAGACGTTTTCCATCTTCTATCTCAATAGTTGTATCCCGGCTTAAAACCCCGGTTTTCATGTCCAATTCCCGATAAAAATGCTCTATCTTCGATTTTGCAAGGTCAACTATAACATCCCCGATTTTTACTTCGATACCCACCCAGTTGGCCGCATTGATAACTTTTGCAAAATAATCAGGATACCCGTTTTTCCACCAGCCAACCCGTGTTTTGTCAGGAAACCATACTCCCGCAACATAATTTCCCTGTAAAGAATGACCTGAAAATGTCTCTTCAAAATTTCCTCTCTGCCCCATTCTACCGTTTCCGAGACTCATGAGACTTTCAGTTACTTCATTGTATTCAGCATGAAATCCTTCCTCGATAATCTTCCATTCATCATGCCTGATATAGTTTTTCATTGGAATAATATTTATATAAATGAATTTACAAATTTAAAAATTCGGACACGGAATGTCCTTCAAAACTGTTTATGACAATGTCCGCATTAAATAAAACTTTAGAACTTCCAATTCCAACAGCTTTCATATTTGCGGCTTTGGCTGCTTCAACCCCTGCGAAGGCATCTTCAAAAACAATGCAGCTTTCGTTCTCAAAACCTAAAGATTGAGCTCCTTTTACGAAAACTTCAGGATCTGGCTTGCTCTTTGAAACTTGATTGCCGTCAATAATCGCATCAAAAAGTGGCTTAACTCCAATTTTTTCCAGAATAAGATTTGAATTTTTTGAAGCAGATCCTAAAGCGATTTTTACCCCCGACTCTCTGGCTTCTGCTAGAAAGCTTGAAACACCCGGTAAGATATTTGCAGGTGTCATGGTATTTACCAATTCAAGGTAGTCGGCATTTTTTTGGGCGGCTAATTCAAGTTTTTGTTCTTCTGAAATCTCCAGATTCCCATGTTTTAATATAGCGTTTAGGGAATCCATCCGGCTAATTCCCTTCAAAGTTTCATTGAATTCCTCATCAATATCAAACCCAAGTCCATTTGCCATTTTTTTCCAGGCCTGGTAATGGAAAATGGCAGTATCCACAATCACGCCATCCAGATCAAACAGGAATGCTTTTATTTTCATTTTTCTTTGGTAAATATTTTTACTATTTTATCAAACTGACCGTCCCGAAGTTTTTTAATTTGCTTATTACACTTCGACAAGCTCAGTGTGACATCTACTTTAATTCCAAAACCAAAACCTGTTTTGGGTCGATTTCAATATTTGAGATATCATTAAACTCTTTTCCGGAAATAATGTCATTTCCAGCTTTTCTGTGTTTGATTATTTCAGCAAAACGTTCTTTTTCAATGGTTTTCTTTTCCTTTGAGGTGTTTGAAATAACCATTAAAACCTGTTTTTCAGTATGCCTGAAATAAACAAAAACGCCATCTCTTGGCACAAACTGCGTATATTGTCCTTTGGCAATAGCCTCAGAGTTTTTACGATAGTTGGCCAATTTTTTTACAAAGTCAAATGCCTGATTTTCTGCGGCAGTCCTGTCCTTTGCCTCAAATTTATTCAAAGAATCTGTTTTCCACCCACCGGGGAAGTCACGTCTTACCTCTGCATCCGAAGGATTCTTGAAATTTTTCATTAAAATCTCAGTTCCGTAATAAAACTGAGGTATTCCTCTGAGGGTCAATAGCCAGGTAACACCCATTTTATACTTGTCAAAGTCTTCTCCGATGACAGAGAAGAATCGGTGATGGTCATGATTTTCAAGAAATAAAACATTTTTTTCGGGTTTTTGATAGACCAAATCCTGGGCCAACACTGAATACAACCTACTTACTCCTTCATTCCATCCAAAATCATGATTCAAGGCCTCGAAAATCGCTTCTTCCACTACAAAATCCAGGGTTCCCGGCAAATTAGATTTCATCGGTACTACCAGATTGTTTTTCGTATAATATGCCTGAGCAATAGGGTTATTTACAGCTGATTCACCGAAAATATGCATTTCAGGATATTCGTCATTAAGTGCTTTATTGCATTTATTCATAAAATCCTGATCATTGTACATGTAAGTATCGATTCGCCAGCCGTCGATTCCGAAATATTCAACGATCCAAAGGGCATGTTGAATCAGGAAATTTGAAACGAAAGAATTTTTCTGATTTAAATCAGGTAAAAATGACGTAAACCAGCCATTCAACATCTCTTTTTTATCGATTTCGGCTGCATGTACATCGTAGGTAGGTTGGTCTTTGTAAGTAGTATTGGTGTATTTATCCCATTGATTGAGCCAGTCTTTCATAGGAAGATCTTTCAATATCCAATGATTGATACCCACATGATTATAAACTGCATCGTGTACTATTTTCAATCCTTTTTTATGGGCTTCATTGACTAATGTTTTATAGGCCTCATTTCCTCCCAACCTTTTGTCAATATTATAATGATCGGTAAATCCATAACCATGGTAGGCACTTCTCATAGCACCACCTTCATCAGTCAAAAATTGATTGTTTTCTATAACTGGAGTCATCCAAATCGCCGTGACACCCAGTTCTTTCAGGTAATCCAAGTGATTAGTAACCCCTTGAAGATCACCTCCATGTCGATAAAACGGATTTTTACGATCATGATTAGGGTCGGCCATGTCTGAAAATTTATCGTTTGATTCGTCAGCATTGGAAAACCTGTCGGGCATCAAAAGATAGATAAAGTCGTTTTGAGTCAAAGGTTGAGGTTTGGCTGTACGATTGAAAAGCTTATAACTGATTTCGGTTTTTCCAAACATAAATTTCAGGTTACCAGCTTTTGTGGTTTTTGCAATTTCCAAATCCACAAAAAGGTAGTTTGGATTCTCAACTTTGTTAACCTTCCTAAGTTTTACGCCCGGATATGGCTTTAAACTTACAACTGATTTTGAGATATCTTTTCCGTAAAAAAGAATTTGAAGATTAGGATTTTTCATCCCTACATACCAATTGGTAGGGTTAATCTTTTCCACTTTAAAATTTTGGGAAAACCCTAAAAACGGGCATGCAAATAGAAGAATAGCGGGAATAATCCCGGCAAGTTTTCTTTTTATCATTTTTTGTTAAAGTATTTTTTACAAAATAAAGCATTTAGAGTTTTTTTTCATAGAAAAAACATTTTTACCTTTGAACAGAATACTTTACACCTTATGAAATTTAAAATAACTACGTTTCTTTTTATTACCCTTATTATGAACTTGGCAGTGGCACAGAGGCAGGACAAAATTGTTGTTTATCAGATTTTTACACGATTATTTGCGAATCAAAACTTATCCAATCATTTCAATGGCACACTTCAGCAAAACGGTACAACCAAATTTTCTGATATTAACCAAAATGCCCTGAAGTCATTAAAAGAGCTAGGAGCCAGCCACATTTGGTACACAGGCGTGATAGAACACGCCACCATGACCGATTTTAGTGAATTTGGAATTAAAGCCGACCATCCTCAAGTGGTAAAAGGTATTGCAGGCTCGCCATATGCCATCAAAGATTATTATGATGTAAATCCCTATCTGGCCAATAATGTCAAAGACAGGATGAAAGAGTTTGAGGCTCTGATAAAAAGGACACATGATCTTGACCTGAAAGTTTTGGTTGATTTTGTGCCAAATCATGTGGCCCGGCAGTATAAGTCAGATGTAAAACCAAAAGAAATCAAAGATTTTGGCGAGAATGATGAAAAATCAGGCGGTTTTTCAAATCAAAATAATTTTTATTACCTGAAAGATGCCCTTCAACTCCCTTCTGACATAAAACCTCCTGTTTCGTTTTCTGAAAATTACGCTGAAAACCCTGCAAAAGCCACGGGGAATGATGTCTTCTCGGCTCAACCCAATATCAATGATTGGTTTGAAACCATAAAACTCAATTATGGCGTTGATTATCTCAATAATCGAAGCCGGCATTTTGACCCTATTCCTGATACCTGGAATAAAATGTATGAAATTCTGGAATATTGGAGTCAAAAAGGCGTGGATGGTTTCAGATGTGATATGGCCGAGATGGTTCCTGTTGAATTTTGGGGCTGGGTCATTCCAAAAATAAAAGCCAAATACCCAAATACGATTTTTATCGCTGAAATTTATAATCCCGGAGAATATGCCAATTATATTTTTAACGGAAAATTTGACTATTTGTATGATAAGGTAGGTTTGTATGATGCTTTGAGAAGGCTGATTGAAGGTCATGGAAATGCGATGGACATCACGAATGTTTGGCAAAAAGAGTCAGGTGACTTTGCCAATCATATGTTAAGATTTCTTGAAAATCATGATGAGCAACGGATAGCTTCTGACTTTTTTGGAAAAAAACCGGAGTCTGCTTTTGCCGCCTGGATGCTATCAGCCACGCTGCATACCGGTCCGGTGATGGTTTATTTTGGTCAGGAATTAGGGGTAAAACCCGACAAAGCTGAAGGTTTCCAGGGAAATGACGGCCGTACTACCATTTTTGATTTCTGGGGACTGCCGGAATTACAGGATTGGATTGCAAAGGGGAAATTTAATAGCAAAAAAATAAAACCTGAGCAAAAAGCCATACGTGATTTTTATAAAAATTCATTGCATTTTGCGGTCAAAAATGAGGCAATTTCAAAAGGACAATTCCATGATTTACAATATCTTAATGCCTGGGGCAAATCTGAGGGTTATAATCAGGATAAACTGTACTCTTATTTGAGATTTACGGATGGGCAAATGTTACTTTTTGTCTATAATTTTGATTTAAATAATACAATAAATACAGAAATAAAGCTTCCAAAAGATCTGATTACAGATCGCTTCAAAGGTAAAAAATCAATAAAAGCCACGCAAAAATTCAATGGAAATGAGAAATTGAATATTAGTGTTGAATCATCTGAATTAAATGTTTCAATAGCACCGAATTCATTTAAAATATTTGAACTTAAATAATACTTAAACCTTAAATACAATGGCATCAGGAGGACAAATTAATGCTTCAGGAAAAAATAACAAACCGGCTCTTTCGGGAGCGGCAATATGGAATATGAGTCTGGGATTCCTCGGAATCCAGATGGGCTTTGCATTGCAAAATGGTAATGCCAGCCGTATTTTAATGAATTTCGGGGCCGATGTGCACGAGCTATCCTGGTTTTGGATCGTGGCACCACTAACTGGGATGATTGTACAGCCCATCATCGGGAAATGGAGCGATGGCACCTGGACCAAACTTGGCAGAAGACGCCCATTCTTTCTGGTTGGAGCAGTTTTGGCAGCCATTGGCTTATTTATGATGCCCAATGCCGGCAGTTTTACAAAATATTTGCCCGCATTGTGGTTTGGAGCAGGTTTTTTGATGATTATGGATGCATCATTCAACGTGGCCATGGAGCCTTTCAGAGCTTTGGTGGCGGATAAATTAAATTCTGAGCAAAGAACCAGAGGGTATTCGATTCAAACGGTTCTGATTGGAGTTGGTGCTGTGGTGGGCTCCTGGCTTCCTTATGCACTGACCAACTGGTTTGGAATGAATCAGGAAACCGCTGCAGGACAAGTGCCTCAAAACGTAATCTGGTCGTTTATTATCGGTGGGGTGATATTATTGGGAAGTATCATCTGGACTATCACTTCTACCTCGGAGTATTCACCCGAAGAATTAAAAGCTTTCGGAGATGAACATGAAACCGAGGCTCCGAAATCTAATATTTTAGCAGATATTATCGCCATGCCTAAAACAATGAAACAATTGGGTCTGGTGCAGTTTTTCTCCTGGTTTGGTTTATTTAGCATGTGGGTTTATACCACTTCAGCAGTTGCACAGCATATTTACGGGCTTCCAACCGACGACCATTCCTCGGTGATGTTTAACAAAGCCGGTGACTGGGTGGGAATTATTTTCGGAGTTTATAATGGCGTTTCTGCCATTTATGCCTTCATTTTGCCAAAACTCGCTGCGAAAATTGGCCGTAAAAAAACACATGCATTTTCATTGGTTTGTGGAGCTATTGGATTGATTTCCATATATTTTGCCCCAAATCCTGAGTTTTTGATTGTGTCAATGGTTGGTGTTGGAATGGCCTGGGGTAGTATCCTTGCCATGCCTTATGCCATTTTGGGAGGTGCCCTACCGGTACAAAAAATCGGGGTTTACATGGGTATTTTTAATCTTTTCATTACCATTCCTCAAATCCTGAATGCATTGGTAGGAGGACTATTCGTAAAATACCTGTTCAATGACCATGCTATTTATTCCTTGATTTTCGGTGGTATTTGTTTCTTACTGGCTGCAGTGAGTGTCAATTTTGTAGAAGATAAAGACGAATTAAAATAATAAAAATTCTCTTCAAAACACCTTCAATTTTCGAAATTGGAGGTGTTTTTGTTTTTTTCGAGCTCAATAACTCTTTTCATCAATAACTCCCTTTCATTTTCTGAAGCTTCAAAAAGTCTTTTATAATTGTACAATTGCTCCTTGAGGTGTTCAATTTCATTATTTTTTGCCGGACATTCATTTCCAAACCAAAACTGCTTGAAGGCATCTAAATTTAGTAGCATTATTTTGTAAATATTTTTTTATTAAATTCGATTATCATTTTGGCGGCATCGATGACTTCCTGATTATGAAGCGTTTGATAGATTAGCGTTTTCCTTACGGTATCATAGCTTTTGCCGCTCATTATTTTTATTTTCATCAAATCTCCTCTCGTGAATTTTTCCTCAAATCTTAAGTTTCTTTTTGTGGAAGTATTGTACTTTTGTTTCATTGTAGTAGTAAGTAGTTAATATTTGATAATATATATAGACTTTTTTCTACAAAAGTAATACTTTGTAGATTTTTTTCATTATTTTATGCTTGAAAGGTTAAAAGAATTCATAGTTTATAAAAATTTTAGCATAAGGAAGTTTGAAACTTTTCTTGAAATAGGCAATGGAACCATTTCCCGTGCCATCAAACACAACAAAGAAATAGGTAGTGATAAAATAGCCAAAATCTGTGAACTATTCCCCGAGCTTAACCCGATTTGGCTCATCACAGGTCGTGGTCAAATGCTAAATACTTCAGAAACGAATATTTTGAATGAACCTGAAGAAGTATATGGATTGGACAAAAACGTAGAACAACTTTTGGAAATCATTGAGCTACAAAAATTTAAGATCAGAAAACTGGAGGAAGAGTTGAAAAAGAAATAAACGTTTTTCAATTCATTAAGTGGACCAAAAACCAGTTCAATTAGCAAAATCTGATATAAAATCGCTATTTTTGCGGAAATTTTTAGATAAAACGCAAGAATGGCAGAATACAGACACCGTGAGATAGAAAAAAAATGGCAGCAATATTGGGAAGATAAACAAACCAATAAGGTTGAAATCGACACCACAAAACCTAAATGTTATGTGTTAGACATGTTTCCTTACCCATCGGGTGCAGGATTACACGTCGGTCACCCACTCGGCTACATCGCTTCTGACATTTATTCCAGATACAAAAAACTAAAGGGCTTCAATGTGTTGCATCCAATGGGATTTGACTCGTTTGGTTTGCCTGCTGAGCAATACGCCATTCAGACCGGGCAACATCCGGCCATTACGACCGAAAAGAACATTGAGACCTATATCAAACAGCTCAAAAATATTGGATTTTGCTATGACTGGTCACGGGAAGTAAGAACTTCGGATCCCTCCTACTACAAATGGACCCAGTGGATTTTCATGGAGCTTTTCAATGCCTGGTACAACAAAGAAACCGACAAAGCTGAAAAAATAGAGACACTTTATGAGTTATTCTCAAAAGGAGGCTCAAAAGCCGCCAAAGCTGCCTGTGAGGAAGATTTACCAATATTTAGTGCTGAAGAATGGAATAGCTGGTCTGCCGAAAAACAATATGAAGTTTCCTTAGATTATCGTCTGACCTATCTCGCTGAATCTGTGGTGAATTTCTGCCCCGAGTTGGGTATGGTTTTATCGAACGACGAGGTGAAGGACGGTGTTTCGGAACGTGGAGGTTATCCGGTAATTCAGAAAAAAATGAGTCAGTGGATGATGCGTATCACCGCCTATGCCGACAGATTGATCAACGGACTCGACACCATCGATTGGTCAGAATCATTGAAAGACCAGCAACGCAATTGGATTGGCCGGTCAAATGGTGCTTCTGTGAAATTTGCAGTGGAAAATTCTGACAAAAAAATTGAGGTCTTTACTACGAGAATCGACACTATTTATGGGGTAACATTTCTGGTTTTGGCTCCTGAGCATGAATGGGTGGCTGAGCTAACAACCAATGAACAGAAATCTGCTATAGACAACTATATCACCGAAACCCAAAAACGCTCCGAATTGGATCGTATGGCCGATGTGAAGACGGTTTCCGGAGCATTTACAGGTTCATATTGTATCAATCCGTTCAATGGAGAAAGGGTGCCTATCTGGATCGCAGATTACGTTTTGGCCGGCTATGGAACCGGTGCGGTGATGGCAGTGCCATCAGGAGACCAACGTGACTGGAATTTTGCTACGCATTTTAACCTGCCAATTATTCAAATATTGGATACTCAGCAAGACATTGAAAATCAAGCTGATGCCACCAAAGAAGGGAAATATATCAATTCGGGAATGATCAATGGCCTGGATTACAAAGAAGGAACAGCCAAATTGATTGAATATCTGGAAGCGAATGGTATCGGAAAAGGAAAAGTAAATTTCCGTCTGAGAGATGCGGTTTTTGCCAGACAAAGATACTGGGGTGAGCCAGTTCCGGTTTATTTCAAGAAAAATGCTGATGGCAAAGATATTCCACATCTGGTAGATAAAAAGGATTTGCCTTTGATATTGCCAGAAATCGACAAATACCAGCCGACCGAAACCGGCGAACCGCCACTGGGACGAGCCAAAAACTGGAATTATACACCGGAAGGTTCAACCGAGGCTTATCCATTGGAAATGAGCACCATGCCAGGCTGGGCTGGTAGCAGCTGGTATTGGTTCCGGTATATGGATGCCAACAATTCCGATGATTTTGCCTCAAAAGAAGCCATAGGCTATTGGAAAGATATTGATTTGTATTTGGGTGGAACGGAGCATGCAACCGGGCACTTGTTGTACAGCCGTTTCTGGAACAAAGTTTTGAAAGATCTGGGTCATGTACAGGAAGAAGAATTTGCCAAAAAACTGATTAATCAGGGGATGATTAATGGGGTTTCTGAGAAAATTTATCGTTTAAAAATAGGTACCAATATCATCAGAATTCCATCACCAGAGAATCTTGAGTACGGTCATCCAAAAACTAAATTTCCAACCAATGAAGCTTTATATGTATTTTATAGTTCCGAAACAATTGGTGATAATCTGAAAGATAGCGATGATTACATAAAAACTAACGTTGATATTAGACTTGTTAATAACAATGTTTTAGATATACCTAAATACATTTCTCAATCAAATTATCTTAATCCAACAAATTGTATATTTATAAACAAGGCTGGTTACTGGTTTGATAATAAATATGTTAACTCTGCAGGCGTTGATAATTATCCAAGTGATTTTAAGACAATTTCTGAAGTTGAAAAAATGTCCAAATCAAAATACAATGTGGTCAATCCGGATGATTTGGTGGAAAGATACGGTGCGGATACTTTGAGGCTATATGAAATGTTTTTGGGTCCATTGACCGAATCAAAACCATGGGATACCAGAGGGATTGAAGGTACCAACCGCTTTTTAAGGAAATTCTGGAGGTTATTTTTTGACCAAAACGGCAAATATTTAGTTTCAGATGCAGAACCGACAAAAGAGGAATTAAAATCATTGCACAAAACCATCAAAAAGGTAGAAGAAGATGTAGAAAACTTCTCTTTCAACACTTCGGTGAGTACATTCATGATCTGTGTAAATGAATTGACTGATTTGAAATGCCATAAGAAAGCGATTTTGAGTGAATTGCTGGTAATCATTTCTCCTTATGCTCCCCATATCGCCGAAGAGCTTTGGAGCTTGATTGGCAATACGGAAAGTATCTCCCTACAGCAGTTCCCGAAATGGAATCCTGAATATTTGGTAGAGGATAGCTTTGAATATCCTGTGCAAGTCAATGGAAAAGTGAGAGTTAATCTAAATTTCCCTGCTGATATTAGCAAAGAAGATATCGAAAAGGCTGTACTGGCTAATGAGCAGGTAATCAAATGGATGGAAGGCAAACCCTTGAAAAAAATCATTGTGGTTCCTAAAAGAATCGTCAATGTAGTGATTTGATATTTCAATAATAACCGAATTATTAAAAAAGCCTGGGAGAAACTCTCAGGCTTTTGTTGTATTATTAACTATTAACATTCTAAAAATCAAATACTAACGCTGGTTACCGTTGAAGTAATTGTAAAAGTACCTTTTTCGGCACCACCGCTATAAACTCCACCTGAATAAAGGCCTCCGTTCAATGTTCCTGTGGAAGTACCTCCGGTACTGATAGTATAAGTTGTTCCTTTTACAAGCTCAGCCGCTGAAAAAACTATTCCTATATATTTTCTGGCCGGTTTAAATGTCACCAGAGAATTTCCTTTATCATCTTTGATATGAAACAGGGTTTCAGCTGCATTTTGAGACTTAAACGTGAGTTTCAAAGAATTTTGCTTGGAAGAAGTACTCGGAGCCTGAAACATCTGAGTTCCCGGTGCTGATGCCAGGAGGATTCCTCCCGAGATATTGAAGGTACCGTTGTAATCTATGGGTACTTCCGGACTGGAATTAGGCCCATGGGCAATTACGGTGCCACCAGTTTGAACCATGCTGCCGTTGCTATCCAAAGGATCACCCGCTGAGCCGTTAAGGACAATGTATCCTCCGTTTATGGTTAATATTGCTCCATCGTTTTGTTCTGTTCTGTTTCCTGCGGTGGCATTGAGGCAGTCGTTGCTTGATACTATACTCATATTACCATCATCAATCGTAATAAATTTTGCCTCGACTCCTTCATAGGCTTTAGTGATATTAATGGTTCCTTTTTTTATCACCACCTCATTGTCGGCGTGAATGCCATCATCAGCCGAAGAAACTTCATATACACCATCAAAAAAGGAAACTTTAGTATTGGAGTGAATACCATCATCGGCAGAATTAATGGTAAAACTACCGTTTAAGGCTACTGAAGTCAGACCTTTTATTCCTTTTGCAGACAGCGTTGCTGCCACAGTTTTACTGCTACCACCACCACTCGTAATATTAAAATTTCCTCCGGTAATGTTTACATTGGTTTGAGCACTTATTCCATCACCTCCGGAAGTTATTTTGAATGAACCGTCTTCTATACCAATATAACCAAATTCAGTATCTGTTTCGTTGTCGGATTTCAGGCCATCACCACCGGCATTTACATTAAAATTTCCTCCTCTTATTACCAAAAAATCTTTTCCTCTGATACCATCATCAACTGCATTTACAGTGATATTCCCATTTTTTATCACCAAGCCATCCTTACTGGCAATACCGTCAGCAAACTTTCCGGTTACAGTAAGATTTCCTGTTCCCATTATTGCAGTGTAGGTTTGGCTATAAAATGCTGCATTTTGTCCTTCTGAAACATCAGAATAAGTGGAAGCATCTGTCAGAACATTATTGGTACCTTCCGCCAGTACCACAATCACTTTTTCAGCATTATCAAGAAATAAAGGAGAACTTTTTGCAGAAGTCACATTTACACCATTCAGAATAACTCTTACTAAGTTTTTATCATCGGTGCTCACAACGATTTGCCCGTTTGTCAAAGTACCCGAAATCTTATAAGTACCTGCCGATGAAATTTTCAAAATTCCATTAGAAATACTAGCACCGGTTCCGTTCACAGTGCCACTTGTGCCATTCAGTGTAATTACTTTCTCGTCTGCGGCATTCCAGGAATAATCTGAGGCCAATTCCATGTTTTCGAGGGCATTGACTTCATCCTGTGTATCTGAAGAGTCATCAGGTGTAATATCACTGTCTTTTTTGCAGGAAAAAATAAATTGGGCTAATAATAAGGTGGTTAACAAGACTTTAATTTTGGACATTATCAAATATTGGTAAAATGCGTTATAAAAAAACAGTTTGAAAACTGTAATAATCAATACGCACCTTACCCAAATATTGTTGCCTAAAATTTGCTACTCGATATTAATTTTAAAATCAAGAAGTAACCCATCGATAGTATTCCTTGAAAATTTAGCTCCTGCGAGTTGATTTTTGGTTGGATTTATTCTAAAATTTTTACTGGTTCGGAAGTCGGCCTTTTGTAAGTCAGAGTTGTCGAAAGTAGCGTCTGATAAATCACAATCCAGAAATTTTGCTTCTGAAAGTTTAGCCCCGGAAAAATCTGTATTTTTAAGAGAACAATTAACAAAACTCGTCTTTTTTAGTCCTAAATCCTGAAAAATACAATTCTCAATGATAGATCCAACAAACTTTAATTCCAAAAGAAAAGGATTAACCTGGGAAAAGTCAACCCCGGAAATTTTGCAATCAATAAATTCAATTTCCTTAAGAGCAGAAGATTTAAATGAAACCAGAGAAAGATTGCAGTCCATAAAACGGCAATCACTAAAAATAAAACCTGAAAGATGTTGGCGGGAAAAATCACAATTTCTGAAAGTACAGCCTTCGTATTCGGCTTTTTTTATATTTTCTTTCAAAAAAGAATTTTTATCAAAATCTTGTTCAGAAAAATACTCCATGTTTTGAATTTTTCCCCAAACTTAATCTTATTTCCGCATTCTTTCTTTCAGGTTTTAGCGATTATTTAAAAAATCTTGAATCTTTCAAATGCCTCTTTTTCCAATTGCTCTCTATGATCAGGGTGGGCTATTGCAATCATTGCTTTGGCTCTTTCTCTGAGATTTTTACCATAAAGGTCAGCCACACCATGTTCAGTGACTACATAATGTACATGAGCACGGGTGGTTACAACACCTGCACCTGGTTTAAGCATAGAAGCTATTTTAGATTCCCCTTTATTGGTAACAGAAGTAAGGGCTATTATTGGTTTGCCTCCTGGTGACAAAGAAGCTCCTCTGATAAAGTCCATTTGTCCGCCAATTCCGGAGAACATTCGGGTACCTATTGAGTCGGCACAAACCTGGCCGGTAATATCCACTTCGATAGCACTATTGATACTTATCATATTTGGAAGTCTTCGGATTACGGTAGTATCATTTACATATTCGATATCAAGCATTCTGATACCCGGATTGTCATCAACAAAGTTATATAACTTTCTTGAGCCTAACATAAATCCAGAAACTATCACGTCTTTGTGCCGGGTTTTATATTTATTGGTAATTACACCACTTTCAACCAGGGGAATAATACCATCGGAAAACATCTCTGTATGAATTCCCAGGTCTTTGTGATTACCTAAAAGAGAAAGTACGGCATCAGGAATAGCACCAATACCCAATTGTAATGTGGCTCTGTCGCATATCATTCCTGCAATATGCTCACCAATTTTAGTTTCTTCAGGAGTCAATGGATGTGGGGGCATCAAGGTTAATTCCTGATCATGATAAACCATTGCCGCAAATTTGCTAATGTGTAATAAACCATCGCCATGTGTCCTTGGCATCTTAGGGTTTACTTGTGCTATTACTGTTTTTGCAACATCCGTGGCAGCTTTGGTAGCATCAATAGAGATTCCCAAAGAACAAAAACCATGCTTGTCGGGAGGTGAAACCTGGATTAAGGCGACATCAATCGGAATGATACCTTTTCTCATTAAAATAGGGACTTCACTCAAAAACGCGGGGATAAAATCGGCATAACCCTCGTTCGTTGGTTTTCTGAGGTTGGCACCGAGGAAAAATGAATTGACATGAAAACTCTTGCTCATTTCTTCACCAGCATAGGCCGCTTCGCCTTCGGTATGCAAATGGTAAACTTTGACATTTTTGAGTTCTTCATGTCTTTGAGCCATGGCTTTAGTCAACACCGTAGGAGTGGCTCCAGCTGTATGTACAAATACACTATCTCCCGACTTGATAAGTTTGACGGCTTCTTCTGCTGACACGTAATTTTTCATAAGATTTAATAATAACACACCCTTTTTTGCACGAATGACACACTTTTTGATACTATTATCAGGTTTTGTGGACCAAAATCCGTCGTGGGTGCTTCATGGTGCGAATTTGTGTAATAATCACACGTAATGAAATGACGTTTGGTAAGTGTAGCGTATGAGTATTATCAGAATTTTATGTATTTATCCATTGTAGCAGTGCCGGTAAACCAGAAACTTTATAAAAAGCCATAGAATATTCCTCCCTTTCGAAAAAATGTGATTCAGGAACAGCTATGGTTATAGCACCTGAAGCGACCGCACCCTTTACACCATTAATCGAATCCTCCAGGATAAGACATTTTTCTATGGGTACATTTAGTTTATTGGCGACTGTCCAGTAAACATCAGGGTTAGGTTTGTTTCGTTTTTCAAGTAAGGCAGAATGATAAAAGTCAAATTTAGATTTTAAACCAAATTTATCTAACACTATTTCGATTAGAAACATCGGTGAAGCGGATGCCAGTCCAATTTTGAATCCTTTTTTTCTGAAAAAATCAATGGTATCATGCACGCCCGGCATGGGTTCAGCCCGCTCCTTTATCAATATCTGGATTTTTTCAAATAGCATCAATTCTAATTCTTCCTTGGACTTTCCTTCCCATGGCTGCTTTTTGTACCAATAATCAAACACAAAACCCGTAGGCATACCGGTAGTCTCCAGGCATTGGGCCGTGGTTAGATGGAGGCCAACTTCAGCAAAAACTTCTTTTTCGGCAATATGCCATAGCGGCTCGGAATCCACCAAAAGGCCATCCATGTCAAAAATGACCGCTTCTATTTTATCTAAAATGTCTTTCATCACAAAACCTCTTCTTTCATTAATTGTCTGTCGTAAAGCTCTTTATACGACCCTCCATTTGCCAATAATTCCTCATGACTTCCTTTTTCAGTGATTTCTCCCTGATCCAAAACAATGATTTGGTCAGCTAATCGGGCATTGGAAACCCTGTGTGAAATAATAATAGTGGTTTTTCCTTTCATTAATACCTTCAGATTTTCCAAAATCTTATTCTCGGTATGCGTATCCACTGCAGAAAGACAGTCATCAAGAATCAAAATTCCCGGGTCTTTGAGAAGAGCTCTGGCAATTGAAGTCCTCTGTTTTTGACCTCCCGAAAGCGTAATTCCCCGCTCTCCTACAATGGTATCAAACCCTTTTTCAAATCCTATGATATTGTCAAAAATCTCAGCATTTCGGGCTGATTGATGAACTTCTGCCAATGAGGCCGAATTTTTGCCAAATTTGATATTGTTTTCGATCGTATCAGAAAATAAAAACACTTCCTGAGGCACATAACCCAGCTGTTTCCTGTATTCAGCTATTGAATAATCCTGTAAAGGAATACCATCAACCAGGATTTTTCCTTCGGTTACATCATACATCCTGAGTAAAAGTGAGGCCAAAGTACTTTTTCCTGAGCCGGTAGTTCCTATTATCGCCAACGATTTCCCTCTTTTTATTTCAAAATTTATATTCTTTAAGGCCTGTATGCCCGTATCAGGATATAAAAATCCTACGTTTTCAAACTTTATATTTCCTTCGAGTTTTTTATTGATGTTTTTATGAGAAACAATATCGTTTTGCGTTTTCAAAAACTCATTGATTCTTTTCTGTGAGGCTTCTGCTCTTTGGATTTGTCCGGAAGTCCATCCCAGGGCCGTCAAAGGCCAGGTAAGCATGAAAACATACATGATAAATTCGGCGATATTGCCGGCTGACAACCTTCCTGCAATGATTTCCTGACCACCAATATAAATACAAATAACTGTACTTAGCCCAATTAAAAACATAATTGAAGGCGAAAACAGGGCATCAACCCGGGTTAGGCCCATGGTTTGGTGCTGATAGTTTTTACTTTCCTTTTCGAATGAATGAAAAAATACGTCCTCTTTTGCAAAAGACTTAATAACCCTAATTCCCGAAAATGACTCCTGCACAAAAGTTGACAAGTTGGATAAAGATTTCTGAATAAGTTCTGATTTCTTATTGATGACGCTGCTCACAAAGAAAATACTGATGGAAAGCACCGGCATCGGGATAAGTACATACCAGGTCAACCTTGCATTAACTGAAAACATGTAAGAAATTACCAAAAATACCAGAATAACCATATTGATGAGGTACATCAATGAAGGGCCAAGATACATTCTTACTTTTCCAACATCTTCAGATATACGTGCCATAAGGTCTCCTGTCGTATTTTTTTTATAAAAAGCCAATGGCAGCGTTTGATAATGAGCATATATCTCATTTTTGAGATCGTACTCAATGTGTCGTGACATCACAATAATCGTTTGTCGGACAGCAAATAGAAAAATGCCTTTCAGAATAGCCATAATAAGTATAACGGCCCCAAAGACAGCAATACTCAAGGTGATTATTTCATAAATCGATTTTTGAAGTCCAGAGCCATTAAATAACCTGTACTGATCTATATTATTTTTGACCATTTCCAGAGCATGCCTCACAACTTGTGCAGGAATAATGGCAAACAGGTTGGATATAAGTGTGAAAACTATACCCCAAAAAAGGAAATATTTATATTTTAGGAAGTATTTATTGAGATAGGAAAGCTCTCTCATTTAGCCATTTTTTTCATTATTGATTTGTAAAAACTTTCGTATTTGGGGACAATCAGGTTTAAATCAAATTGTTTGGCCCTTTTCAAAGCATTTTGCTTAAATACCGGCAAGTTTTCATCTTTCAATACAAAAATAGCATTTTTTACCATATCATCAATGTCTCCCACATTACTGAGAAATCCTGTTTCGCCATGAATGTTCAATTCCGCCAGACCTCCGATATTAGATGAGATCACAGGTACTTCGCATGCCATGGCTTCGAGTGCGGCTAAGCCAAAACTCTCTTTTTCAGAAGGCATCAGGAATAAATCTGCTACGGACAAAACCTCTTCAATAGCATCTAACTTACCAATGAATCTTACATCTTCACACAGGTCCAGATTACGACAGAGTTCTTCCATTTTTTGTCTTTCTTCACCGTCACCTACCATTAATAGTTTGCTTGGTACTTCCTGCCTGATTTTGGCAAAAGCCTGAATTATGTCTCCTACCCTCTTTACTTTTCTGAAATTGGAAGCATGTACCAGAAGTTTTTCATTATTGGGACAAATCAGACTCTTGAAATGGTCTTTTTTCTGTTTATAGAATCTGGTCAAATCCACGAAATTGTAGATAACTTCGATTTCATTTGTTATTTTGAATGTATTCAGGGTGTCTTTCCTCAAATCCTCTGATACTGCCGTAACTCCATCAGAATTATTAATGCCAAAAGTTACAATCGGATTAAGTGCCGGGTCGCGACCTACAATAGATATGTCAGTACCATGCAAGGTAGTAATTACAGGAATATTTATTCCGTGAAGTTTTAATATTTGTTTGGCCAAAAAAGCCGATGTTGCATGGGGTATAGCATAATGCACATGCAAAATATCAAGTTTTGCATATTTTACAACGTCCACCATTTTACCAGCCAGTGCAGACTCGTAAGGTGGGTATTCAAACAGCGGATAATTTGAAATATTTACTTCGTGGTAAAAGATATTCTCGTTGAAAAAATCAAGTCTGATGGGTTGTGAATATGTAATAAAATGCACTTCATTTCCTCGTTGAGCCAACGCCTTTCCAAGCTCGGTGGCTACTACTCCGCTACCTCCAAAAGTGGGATAGCATACTATTCCTATTTTCATTAAATTTTTATAAGGTGAAAATTCAATTCTTTTCTAATAACAAGATATAAACCCAAAATAATTCCACCATTTCAAGGATTAACAAAAGATAAGAAAACGTTTTATTAAATTAATTTTGTTGTATTTCAGTGTTTTCGGAATTGCATTTCCAAATTCTGGGTTTTATTAATAAATTTACAAAAACATTTACCCTAATATCAAAAACTTTGCCCGACTGATAAGATATCCAAATCTTCTGATAATAGCCGCTACGCAGTTATTAGTAAGGATGTTTTTGATAAAAAATCAGCAATCTCCCTTCTATTTTGATGGCTGGTTTGCGATTATGGTACTTTCCACTGTTTTGGTTGCAGCAAGCGGATACATCATCAATGATTACTTTGATGTAAAAATCGATCGGATCAACAAACCGAATGAAGTTTTTGTGGGTAACACCATTAAAAGAAGATCGGCTTTACTACTTCATCAGATATTTAGTGGTCTGGCTTTATTTATGGCTATATTTTTAGGCTGGAAAATCCTGGCTATCAATGTATTTTCAATAACTACACTGTGGCTTTATGCTTCTGTACTGAAGAAAAAAACACTGATAGGAAATCTTATTGTCGCTTTGCTCACCGCACTGTCTATTGCTCAGATTGCCATCTACTTTCAACCTAACAATAAGCTTGTTTACATTTATGCTATTTTCGCCTTTTTCATCAATTTAATCAGGGAAATCATCAAAGACATTGAGGATATCAGAGGCGATAAAGCTCATGGTGCCAAAACTTTACCGATTGTTTACGGTATCAGAAAAACCAAAATCGTGATTTATTTTTTGGTATTTATCTTTATTGCTTTGGTGGTTGTTTTGACTTATGAAATCGGTAATATCAGGATTTATACGGTTTTCTCAATCATTGGTTTATTAATAATTTACCTTATTTATAATTTGATTTATGCCGACAGAAAAAAACATTTTGCTTTTTTGAGCAGATGGTGCAAAATTATCATGTTGATCGGAATGAGCAGCATAGCATTATTTTAGGCAGAAATTGGTTTTCAAGATATTTGATTTTAAAATAAAAAATGAAGAAACTTGCGATATTCGCTTCAGGATCAGGATCCAACGCAGAAAATATCTTTAATTATTTCAAGGAAAAACCGGAGGTCGAAATTTCTCTTATCCTTACCAATAATCCACAGGCCGGGGTAATTGAAAGAGCGAACAGAATGAATATTCCAGTGATTGTATTCAACCGATTTACATTTTCAAAATCAGATAAAATTGTAGATCTTCTTAAAAATCAAGGCATTGACTGGGTAATTTTAGCAGGTTTTTTGTGGTTAATTCCCAAAAATTTGATTGAGGCTTTTCCTAATAAAATCGTAAATATTCACCCTGCATTGTTACCAAAATTTGGAGGCAAAGGAATGTGGGGTCACCATGTACATGAAGCCGTTGTTGCCCAAAAAGAAAATGAAACCGGCATAACGATTCATTTTGTCAATGAAAAGTATGACGATGGGAAAGTGATTTTTCAGGCCAAATGTACGGTAAATGAGGAAGATACTGCCGATACGGTAGCCGCAAAAGTACACCAATTAGAGTATGAATTTTTCCCGGTTACTATTGAAAAACTGATTCTAGGTTAACCGAAAATTCGGTTATCAATTGACATCCTCCCCGGACCTGTAATAAAAATAGTAGTATAGATACTCAAAAATAATATGGCATGTTCTTTCACATCCCACGGATCAGAAGCATGCACCACGAAAGCTGCAACGGTCATAACAGCCATCAATACCACCAGGGCAGGCCGGGTCATGAAGCCAAAAATCACGAAGATAGAAAGAAAAAACTCAGCAAAAATGGTGATAATCAACGAAAGACCCTCTCCTATTCCTATTGGGTCGGCAAATGACCAGTCTCCTCCTATTAATTTCATCAATTTACCATAACCGTGGCTAAGCATAAATAAAGAGGGAACCACCCTTAATATCAAAACTGCAAAATCTATCGAAATGGGAATATTGAATTGTCGGTTTCTCATAAAATACTATTTAACTTCTTCGTAGTCAATATACTGACCACTTGAAGATTGTGAGTTATTATCTTTTTTGGGAATGTAATCTACTTTTATTTCACCTTCCGGTCTTTGAGGGGGATTTTGAGATTTTTGATACTTTTTTTGCTCGTTTACGATCTGACGCCCCACAATAAGCCAAAATAAAAACCTGCGAAGTGGAGCCACAAAAATCAACAACAATAATATCAGGAACAAATATTTAAACATACACCATGTACTTTCAAATAAAACTTCGAATCAAATAATATGATTCAAAATTAAGCTAAAAATCATGATTTTCAAGACTTTTTTCTGGAAAAAGATATCTCAGTTGGTCAGCAAAAGCAGTTCTTTAAGCGTTTCGGGGTTACTGGGACGGTTAGCCTGAGCTTTAATGATTTTCCCTGTCTGATCCATAATCATATATCGCGGAATACCGGTAATCTTAAACTTTTGGACGACTTTTGCTGCCCAACCCCCGCTTGCATAGGCATTTTCGAAAATATCAAGTCCAAGTTTTTCCATTGCAGCTCTCCAGGCTTCCTCTTTTTCGTCAATGGAAATATATAAAAATACAATCTTTTCCTTTTGTTCTTTGGTAAGGCTTTCATGCATTTGTTTAGAAAAAGGCATTTCTGAGCGACAAGGTCCGCACCAACTAGCCCAAAAATCAACATAGACCACTTTGCCTTTATATTTCGACATATCAAATGGCTTTCCATCTTTAGTAATCATATCTTCCCAGTCTTTACTTAAAGATTGGGCAGCTGCATATTCTTTCTCTTTTAATACTTTTGCATCATTTTGAACGATATTCTCAAGAAAACTACCCTCCAAAAATGTTTTATATTGCCGGTCGTTGATCTGAGTCAAAATGTTTTTGGTGAGACTGGCATTGAGCAATGCCTTATGTCGGTTAAGCAGGTCGGCAAGGGTATAGTCAAGCACCTCACCCTTCAAATGCTCAATTGCATAATCTGACTTGTCATGTGTGGCCAAAAGATTGTCGCTGTATTTTTCAAATTTTCGTCTGGCCGAATTTTGATAAGTAATATAAAAATAGAGCAGTGACCTGAAAGCATTGACTTCAAGTAAGACCGGATCATTTAGTTGATTTTCAGAGAGTCCTTCTGATACAACTGAAGGAAGAGAGACTACTTTTTTCAGGGTTTTATCGGCATTCCCCCTAATGATCGGATAAGAAAAAATTTGTTGCCAGTAATTATATTTAATTTCGTTGCTCACATATTTGAAAAGCTCAGGAGATATTTTTTCCTGATACAATTTTAAAAATTTCAACTGGTTTTGTTTTTTGTCAAACAAGTCCATTTCCAGCTCATCAATATTGGTAGACAAAATTTTGCTCGCATTAACAGAATTGTCAAAATCAGAGCCAAATTTTTCAGAAAAAGAGACCATAAACTTATTGTTTTCCTCACTTTTGAGAAATCCCTCCAGCCTGTTATTGGTTTTTGATTTGACAGCGTAAATGTCAGTTGTATCAATTTTCAGGAACAAAATATCCTGAGATTTAGCCTGAAAACATAATAAAACAAAAAGAAGTATTTTTTTCATCTATGCCGTTGTTGACTGTTTCTGAGAAATTATATTTATTTTTAAAAAAAATAAATATAACAAAAACCATTCCTGAATTCTTAAAAAATCTCAAAAAAAATCCTCCACTTTCGGGAGGATTTAGTTTTTATAATTTCACAAATCTTTTGACGATAACACGTTCATTTTCGACGAGCCTAAACAGGTAAGTTCCTGATTTTAAATTAGCAATATTGATTTCATGATTTAATAATTTAGAATCTGTAGGAATTTGATCTGTATAAAACACCCTGCCTTTTAAGTCAAAAATCTCAAGTTTCACCTGATTGTCAGTTTCTGCCTGATATTCTACTTTCAAAAGACTCTGGCTCGGATTGGGTCCCATTTTTAAGCCTAAAACCTGATCAGGATCGGTTGACAATACCTTGGGAGCTGTTTTTTGAACGTAAAGATTATCAATAGACCAACCCCATCCGTTTGTCCATTGGTCAGAATATAGCCTAAATCTCAATAATAAGGCTTCTCCGGCAAAATCATTGGTGAGCTCATTGCCATAGATATTAATAGTCCTGGTTTTTTGATAGGCTTGTGTACCTACTGCCGTTGAGTTGGCCTGAGAGCCATTATTTTTCTTAGAATTGTAGAGTTTTTCCATAGTAGAATATTTCCGGCTGTCATATCCATCTTCTAATGGAAACCAATAAACTCCATCAAGCGAACCTTCCACTACAACAAAATCATAAAAGCCATTTTCTCCATAAACAGAACCCTCTTCGCCGGGTTCAACCAATACTACTTCATCAAAAGTAAGGGTAGCACCTGTATTTTTTAATTCAATAGGCACCTTTAACATGGCAATTTCATTTTTTTCAAATGACATATAGGGAACGTCAGAAGCCGGGTCAAGTAAGCCTATCCCATTTTGATAAGGATGACTTGAGTGTAGGCCGCCACTGCCAAATCCGTCGGATTTTTCAATATTAAAACCCAGTTTTGCAAAGTCACCATTGTCATTTTCAAAATCGTTGGAATATTCTTTGACTGCGGTAGTTTTTATGGTAGAAATAAGAAACTCATAATAGGTTGACTGAGGTATATCAGTAGTATTCTGACCTGCATAATAAGTGGGTAAAATAGTTTTATTTTTGGATTTATCCTGAGCTATAATTCTATATTTTACCAAATCGCCGTCTTTCAGATTTTTGATTCCATTTTCCTGAAAATAGGCAAAGACATCCGATGTTCCCTGCGAAAATTGTGGATTATCAACCCCGGGTAAGTATTTTTTCAGTCCAATTGGAGCCTGGTTTATGCCATTAACCGAATATTCTACATAAACTGTGTCAATACCTTCCTGATAATCATCCTCTACGTTGGCAACCAGGCTTACCGGTGAAGCATCCAGGAGAATTTCAGGTTGATAGTGCTCTATTACCGGACCATAAAGGTCTTTCTGCCCAATTTCAAAACTATAAATATAATTTTGACTACCAAATCCTCCATTTGCAGGAGCAGTTACGGTATCTTTGAAATTGTCAACTACGGTAAAAAAATACTCGATTTTTTTGGCATTGGAAGGTAAATCCACATCGACAAAATACTTTCCGTTATTTCCCTTAGCCAAGGGTAAAACCACCGCTGAATTGGTGGGGCCTTCATTCAGAATATAAGATAATTTGGCCGTATTATTGACCAGCGTAGTGTCTGAGAGAATATTTGCCTCGAATCTGACTTTTCGGGCTGTAAGTATATTTTTTAAAGGTTCATGAGAAATCGAGGTACTTTTCCAACCCATTTCAGCAAAAATCGCCATGGTATGGGGGCCTGGGTCGAGGTTTTTTTCTCTGTAACTAGCTGTAGGGGTCATCAGCGAATTGGGCCCTCCTTTTCCATATTTTACATCATCAAGATGTGAAATACTGGAGCCACTTTCCCAGTTAGAAGGTGCATAAAGCTTAATTCGCGAATCTACAGGCTCATAGGCTGTATTTGGCCCTACAAAATTTAAATCTTTGCTGGTAAGAGCAGTTTTTAGACTTGTGGAAGGATTTTTATAATTAAGCGTATCGACCAAATATTTTGATTCGGCTTGTTTGAGAATAAATTTATCAAATATCGAATAAAAAGTCCCTCCAAACCCATAAGACCCCTGTGTACCTGCTACTCTCATAGAAGAAACAAAACCTAATCCATGACCCAATTCATGTAGTACTATAGAAGTAAAATCAAAGGTATTGGATGGCACACTGCTGCTTGTTCCAAAATACCAGGGCATATCAGAATTAAACCTGCAGTAGATATCATCTTCGTTGATAGAATTTATATCTTTTCCTGCAAGCTTTTCTGCCAAAGCAATTGGATAATAGGTATTTACCTCTCTGGCACCTGAGAAATTTCTGTAATAATTAGTTGTATTGGCAGAACCTAAAACACCGTCATCTAAAGACTCCCAATAAGCTGTAACTTTGATGTTGACCGTAGAACGCAATGAATAAGCCCAGATGTCAACTGCCCTCTGAAAAGCTGCTTTGGCATCATCCGGAAACCCGACATAGGTCACATCAAAGGTTGCCCCCTGCGGATTGGCAGCCAGCCGGCTTTTAGAATTATTGATTTGCTCTTTAATGTGAGCAGGAATATCTCTGAACGTTGGATTGTCCACAAACCTGGCTGGACAAATTACATCTGGTGCCTTTCTTTTTTCAACCTTAAAATCATATTTCATCTGGGCATGAACCAATACATACGAGCACATCACCAAAGCAAGAGATAAAACTTTTTTCATAAACAAAAATTCCGGGTTTGTGATTTTTGGTAAAGATAAATCATTAAAACAGGTAAACTTTTCTAAGCTGAAAAAATATTCGATAGTTTTACAGCCAAGTACGTAAATTTTCAATAAAAAGTATGCTTGCACCAATAGATATTTTAAAAAAATATTGGGGTTATGACCAGTTCAGACCTTTGCAGGAAGAAATTATTGAGAGTATTATTTGCAAAAACGATACGCTTGCACTTTTGCCCACCGGAGGAGGAAAATCGATCTGCTTTCAGGTACCGGGTATGTATTTCGAAGGGCTATGTCTGGTGATATCACCATTGATTGCTTTGATGAAAGACCAGGTTTATCAATTAAATTTAAGAAATATTGCGGCCGCAGCTATCTATTCTGGTCAAAAACAGGGAGAAATAAATGAAATATTAGAAAACGCTACCAATGGTAATCTGAAATTTTTATATGTTTCTCCCGAAAGACTGCGGGCTGAAACATTTATTTACCGTGTAAAATATCTGCCTATAAGTTTATTGGCAATTGATGAAGCTCATTGCATCTCCAAGTGGGGTTATGATTTCAGACCCGCCTATCTTAAAATTGCAGATTTTCGTAAGCTTATTCCGAATGTGCCTACCATTGCTCTAACAGCCACGGCCACCCTTAAAGTCAGAAAAGACATTATTGAAAAACTTGAGCTAAAAAAAGCACAGGTTTTTTTGAAAAGTTTTGCAAGAGAAAACCTTTCCTATAGCTCTATAGAAACCGAACTCAAAGAAGAAAAACTTTTACAAATTATTAATTCTATCAATGGCTCAGCGATAGTGTATGCCAAAACCCGAAACAGAACCGTTGAGTTTGCCCGATTTTTAAGCAAAAATAAGATTTCCGCCGATTTCTACCATGCAGGACTGAGTTTGAAAGAAAGAAACAAAAAGCAGGATGAATGGATAACCAACCAAACCAGAGTAATGGTTTCAACCAATGCTTTCGGAATGGGTATCGACAAAGCCGATGTCAGATTGGTGGTGCATGTTGATTTATGTGAAAATCTGGAAGCTTATTATCAGGAATCTGGCCGGGCAGGCCGGGATGAAAAAAAAGCTTATGCAGTGGCCCTTTTTAACCACTCTGATATTGATAATCTGGAGCATAACCTTGACAACAAATACCCTGAGAATAGTTTCCTTTCTAAAATATATCAGTCGCTGATTAACTATTATCAGCAGGCATTTGAAAGTTCACCCACCAACAGTTTTGACTTTGATTTACACAGTTTTGCCTCAGTTTTTGGATTAAATGTGTATCAGACCCATTATGCACTCAAATTGCTCGAAAGCCAGGGATTGATCTATCTGAGTGATGCGTATCATAATCCGCCAAAGCTAAAATTTACTGCACCATCGTCACAAGTATTAAATTTTCAAAGCAATAGCCCCAAAAGTGATTTCTTTATCAAAACACTTCTGAGAATTTATGGCGGAGAGATTTTTACGTCGTACATAAATATTTCAGAAAAAGAAATAAGCCAGGCATTTCTGGCACCAATGGAAGAGGTAATCAAAATGCTTGAAAAAATGCAACAAATGGAATTAGTGGATTATATTCCTCAAAAAAATGCCTCCCAATTGGGCTTTTTGACAGAAATTCAGGATCCTGACAGACTAAGTATAAACCACCGGGAGCTGGAAGAAAGGAAGATAAATGAAAAGCGGGCTTTGAGGGCTATTAAAAATTATACCTTACAAAAATCGAAATGCCGGATGCTGTTTATTCAGGATTATTTTGATGAATCTTCAGATAAAAATTGCGGCATTTGTGATATTTGCATTGAAAAAAAGAAAAATGGAATTCTTAATAAAGCATCAAGCCAACTGATAATTGAGATTGAAAAACTGCTTCCCTGCAGCATTGCTAAAATCCAAAATCAAACAAAATCAGACGAGGAACATTTGAAGGCAATTATTGATTTTAATCTTAAATCAGGGCAATGGTCGTTTGATTCTCAAGGATTATTATTTCGAAAAAACTAATTTGAAAAAAATACCAATACCTTATTTCATACCAATATTTAGATTATTTTATCAAAATAAAGGACAAAATCATTCAATCTTCCGATTTTTGAAACAATTAGTTTAACTTCGCATGGTAAATTTAACATTCTGATGGACGACAGAGACAGAAAAAAATTGCAATTGGAAAATACGCTCGAGTCAGCTACATTGGCCATAAAAAATCAATTGGGAGATTATAAAGATAAGAGCAAGAATTTACTGATTATCGGCGGAATTGTAGTTGCTGCCTATGCTTTTTCAAAAATTTTTATGGATGATGAAAAGGAAGAATCCATTGAAAAAGAACCAAAAAAGGAAAATTCACCCTCTTTTGTCAGCAGTGCCATGAGTGGAATTGTTACCTCAGTTTTACTATCTCTGGCTAAAAACAAAATATTGGAATTGATTGAGCAATTGAATAAGGATGCGGATGGTACTGAAGAAAATAATTGAGAATAAACAAAATAAGAAAAAATCGCTTGGGGTATTGCTCGACCCCGACAAACTTGATTATGCCATTCTTGCGAATTGGGCTAGCCTCTTTAATCAATACCCGGTTGATTTTATTTTAGTGGGTGGAAGTCTGATTTCGAGTGATTTTATGGCAAAGAGTATTGCTTTTCTAAAAAAAGAAACCCAATTACCCGTCATATTATTTCCAGGAAACAGCCTTCATATTGACCCTCAGGCTGATGCCATTTTGTTTTTGTCTTTGATTTCAGGTCGTAACCCTGAATTTTTGATCGGACAACATGTACTATCTGCTCCGGCACTCAAACGCAGCCAACTTGAAATTCTACCTACAGGATACATGCTGGTTGATGGCGGAAAAGCGACGACTGTATCCTATATAAGTAACACCACTCCCCTTCCTAATGATAAACCAGATGTGGCTGCAGCTACCGCAATGGCCGGTGAAATGCTGGGTTTAAAGTTGCTCTATCTGGATGCTGGTTCAGGTGCGGAAAATCCTGTAGATCAAAATATTATAAGGGCGGTTCAGAGTAATACTACTGCTCCATTGATTGTTGGCGGCGGTATAAACAGTGCAGAAAAAGCTTACAATGCCTGGAAAGCCGGTGCTGATGTCGTTATTGTTGGAAATGCTTTAGAAAAAGACCCGGACTTTTTGAATGAGCTCATGCATGTAAAAGATAGTTTCCAGCAATCCGATGCTATAAAAATATGAATCGGTTGATTTTAGGACTGGGAACCAACCTGGGCGATAAAAATTCCAATCTTGAGGAAGCAATCAAACAGATTGAATCCGAAATCGGGAGGCTAAAGAAAAAATCTTCTGTTTATGAAACCCAGGCATGGGGCGTTGAAAATCAGGACAATTACTATAATATGGCCGTAGAGATTGAAACCAATTTATGGCCTTTTAAAATCCTGGAATTGATTCTTGCCATTGAAAAAAATATGGGACGAGTCAGAAGCCAAAAATGGGAAAGCAGAATTATTGATATAGATATTCTGTTCTTTAATGCGGTTTCAATTTCCTCTGAAAATTTAACCATTCCACATCCTTACATTCAAAAAAGGCGGTTTGTACTTGAGCCCCTTTGTGAAATATCACCTGATTATTTTCATCCAAAATTTAGAAAATCAGTTGCTAAGCTTCTTGAAGAATGTCCTGATAAAAGTTGGATTGAAAGAATTGTGAATTGAATTTGGAAAATCAAATAGCCACAGGAGCTTTAATGCCGGGATAGGGGTTGTAATCGAGCAATTCAAAATCTTCGAATTTGAAATCAAAGACTGACTTCACCTCAGGATTTATCTTCATTTTGGGTAATGGCCTTGGCTCACGGCTCAGCTGGGTATTGACTTGCTCCAGATGGTTGGCATAAATATGGGTATCGCCACCGGTCCAGACAAAATCGCCCAATTCCAGATTGCATTCCTGAGCGATCATCATGGTCAGAAGGGCATAAGAAGCAATATTGAATGGAACCCCTAAAAATACATCTGCACTGCGTTGGTACAACTGGCAGGAAAGCTTATTATCAGCCACATAAAACTGAAAAAAAGCATGACAAGGCATAAGAGCCATTTGCGAAAGCTCGCCAACATTCCAGGCTGAAACAATTATCCGGCGGGAATCGGGATTGTTTTTTAGTTGAGCCAAAACCTCCTTCAGCTGATCTACCTCTCCATTATTACCAGACCACGAACGCCATTGTTTTCCATAAACCGGCCCCAGATTTCCCGCTTCATCGGCCCATTCATCCCATATACTGACTCCGTTTTCTTTTAAATAACTAATATTGGTTTCCCCTTTGATAAACCAGAGTAACTCATGAATAATGCTTTTCAAATGTACTTTTTTGGTTGTAACCAACGGAAAACCTTCATTGAGATTAAACCTCATTTGATACCCAAAAACACTGATGGTGCCGGTGCCGGTGCGGTCGGTTTTTTCGGTTCCATGTTCTAAAATATGTTTCAGGAGATCTTGATATTGCTTCAATTTAAAATGTATTTTTTCGTAAAAATAACAAAAAAAGGCTTCCTGATGAGGGAAGCCTTAGGGAAATTTTTCTATCTTTTTTACTTTTTTGCACAACAAGCAGCACCACCTTTTGCAGCCTCTGTTTTACATTGTGATTTCGACATTTCAGAGCAGCATTTCTCAGATTTTGCTTTTTTACCTCTCTTTTTGCCGAAAGCAATGGGAGAATCGGCAGCAAATGAACTGAATCCAAGGGCGATAATTAATGACAGGAGAGCGATTTTTGATTTCATAATCTTATTGTTTTTGTGATTAATAAAATTAAAAAATCAATCTTCGTGCCAAACCTCTCAAACTATCTCATAAGTGTGGGTTATTTGGGCTGAACAAGACAACTGAGCCGTGGCCGAGCAGTATTTTTCCATCGACAATTCAATGGCTTTTTCTACTTTTTTAGCATCCAGGTCACCTTTCAGAATAAAATGAATGTTTATCTTCCGGAATGGACTCATTTCAGTTCCTTCGATTTTTTCTCTTTCACCTTCTATTACCAGCTTTATGTCTTCCAAAGCCTGCCTTTGTTTCTTCAAAATCAAAATCACATCGATGGAAGTACATCCACCCAAGCCCATTAGCAGCAGCTCCATTGGTCTGGCTCCCTGGTTTTTCCCGCCTATAGCTTCGGCAGCGTCAATATTTACGACTATTTCAGAAGCACCTTTGGCCTGAAAATGGAAGGCATCGTCTACTCTGTTTAATTCTACTTTCATAACTTTTTGATTCCAATAAAACTTAAAAACAATTACTGATGTGCATCCGCCGTTTTTTGACAACAATCAGGAAGGCGATCGTGTGCTTTCTGGTCGGCGATAACTTCGTCTGCATCATATCCAATTTTCGAAATCTTAACTTTTAACTTCTCCGGACTGGTCTTTTTGGCATTGTAAGAAATTGAAACTGTTTTATCATCCAAATTTAAAACAGCCTTTTCTACACCTTTGGTCAAGCTCAGATCATGCTCGATACGCTCCTTGCACATGCCACATTTGGCAGAAGTTTTAAATTTAACCTCTTCTACAGTTGCTGCTTTTTGTGCATAACCCGAAACTGACATTAATAAAATCAGCGAAAGAAAACCCAAAACTTTTTTCATAACAATTAAATTATATGTTTGATATTAAGAAATTTATGTAAAATATTTTTAAAAACAATAAACCGAAATTAAGGTATTTTATAACGTAATCCTGAATAAATGGTAGCCCCTACCACAGGCCCCCAGGCCAATCCGGCGTCAAAGTTATTAGAAAAAGGCTGGTCAGCCGAAAGAATAGGGTCTTTTTGCCTGAAATTTGTAAGATTCTCACCGCCAAGATAGATTTCAGTTTTAGGAAAATTACGGCTTATCTGGGCATTAAGATTAAAAAATGAAGGAGCATATATCACAGGCATTGTCCTGTAGTTGACAAGATCAACGGTTTTTCCGGCATTGGGGATCCTTCTTTTACCATTCCATTGTACCGTGAAATCATACTTCCATTTATCATAAGGCAATGCATAGGCCATATTGAGCAGAACCCGATGCCTCGGTAAAAACATTTTATCAAAAAGGATTTTTTCCCTGTTTGGTTTTCCTAAGGTCTGTTTACTTTCCACATATTTATAGGCAAGTTTAACCTCCCAGTTTTTTTTCGGGCCATAATTCAGTTCAAAAAGAGCACTTTGAGTATATGATTTGCCTTCAAGGTTATAAAAATACAAATACTGATCATGCTCTGCATCAGCTACCATCTGATTTTTAAATTTTGAAAAATAATATTCTCCTGACAAGGAAAGCTTCCCGATTTCTTTAATATAAGAGGTTCCCAAATTAAGAGATTCTTCAGGCTTGAGCTCTTCCAAAAAGACGACAGACCTGCTGCTAACCAGATTTCCAAAATATTCAGCCAATGGATTGGCCACTCTGAAGCCAGTACCCGCACTTAGCCTCCAGGTATCATTTTGACCAATATCCTGCTTAATATGTACTCTGGGGGTAAACCTGGTGCCAAAAATATTATGTTTATCCAACCTCGCACCCACCAGCAAAACTGTACGATCCAGGTGATTGTAGGTGTATTCATAAAAAATGCCAGGTACCGATTCATTTCTGATTCTGGTCAAACCGCCTAATTTTTCATCATAATTGTCATTTAAATAGCTGATTCCGGTTTTGTAGGTATGTCGGGTATCCACAATTTTATCCTGATAGATGAGATTAAGATAAAAACTCGTTTGATCTGCCGAATAAGGTTTTTGGCCAAAATAAGATTCCGAAAAATGGCCTGAATAATTGAGAATCAAACCCAGCCCCCGGTACGGTTTTTCCTGGAAGAGTTTCGCAGTTTTAGAGAAAAGTTCGTACCTGCGGGTTTGGTTGAAGAACCCATAAATCGAAGGACTTTTTTGTGCCGAGACAAATCCCATTTGTCCACCGGAACGATCCTCTGCCAGATATTTAGCTCCAAACTGAGCCATATATTTATCTGATTGATATTTCCAGCGATTGATGAGATTGATTTGGTTGTATTTAGGTAAATCTCTGAATCCGTCATTATTTCGGTCGAACTCGGTAGGTAGCATTGAGGCATGACTTAAAATACCGGTGGACCACTTTTTATTGAGTTTTTTGGAAGTATTCAGGTTTATTTCAGCTCTTCCCCAATGATTGAGATAGGCATTTAACAATAACCTTTCAGAATTTTCCGGCTTTTTAAGTTCCACATTAATTACACCTGCCATGTTTTCATAACCATTCACTACTGAGCCCACTCCTTTTCCAATGTCAATGGACTGTATCCAGGTACCGGGAATGTAATTGAGACCAAAAGTAGCCGCCAAACCCCTGAGATTGGGAATGTTTTCCACATTGGTTTGAATATAAGCTCCACTCAGTCCCAGCATTTGAATTTGTTTGGCACCGGTAACTGCGTCGGCATAACTTACTGTTACAGAGGCATTAGTTTCGAAACTTTCGCTCAGGTTACAGCAAGCTGCCTTAGCGAGCGTTTTGGTTGTAAGGGTTTCGGTTTGAATTGGTGAAAGACGGTCAATTACAGTGGCGTTTCCATTTACCACCAAAGCATCGAGTGTAGCATTGGATTCTTTTAAAACAATATTTAAGAATGAATTATCTTTCACCAAAAGGGTATCAGAATTAAATCCCAATAACGTAAAAACCAATTTGGGATTGCGGGTTACTGGTTTTATCGAGAAATCACCTTTTTCGTCTGAAAACACTACATTGCCTTTTTCACCAATAATGCTTACGATTACACCGGGCAAAATCTGATTTTGGGAATCTTTAATATTCCCTTGGATAGACTGTGCAAAGGCACCGGAACTAAATATAATTAATAGAAAAACAATATTTTTCATTTTTTAAAATTCAATAAAACATAAAACACTTATTTAAAAGCACTTATATGTATTTCTCAAATTAAAAATGAATTATTCAGAATAAACAACTTTAAGGCAGGAGGAGAAGAATCAGAATAAAAATGATAGCCGGTGCATTCGGTTAAATGGGATTCTGAGGTTTTAAATTCAAAAACTGTGCAATGGGTTTGAGAAAATAATACATCAAAATGAAGATTAACATCAAATTTACCACCCGTGTCAACCTTGTTTACCAGATGCTCAATTTTACAGCAGGAAGATCTTTTAATTTTTGTGTAGTTGTCAGGCTCAGGCTTATAATTTCCGAAACAGGTGTGGAGATTTTGGGAAACAGTTTCTTTTTTAGTAATCAGACAAGTATGCTTATAGTAAGCATATCCATGACTACTCAAAAGAGTAATCAGGGTCATGAAAACGGTTAGAAATTTAAGAAATCTTTTTTTCAATCCTATGCCGGAATTATTTATCAATGTAAAATTATAACGAATATTAATCCATTTTAGTTTTTTTTCTAAAAAATCAACCAATTATTTGGGCAGAATGCACTTTTGATTCCACTTTATCGATGATTTCAGTAATAATTCTCTTTTCATCAATTACAAAAGTGGTTCTTAAAACACCCATGTACTTTTTGCCAAACATCATTTTTTCTCCCCAAACACCGTATTTTTCTACAATATTATGCTCAGGGTCGGCGATTAAGTCGAATGGAAGCTCAAATTTCGCTTTGAATTTGGCATGTGATTTCACATTATCCACACTCACTCCTAAAACCACATATCCATTTTGTAAAAGCTGCTTATAATTGTCTCTCAGATTACACGCCTGGGTTGTGCAGGTGGGTGTATTGTCTTTAGGGTAAAAATATAAAACTACTTTTTTCCCCCTGTAATCGCTGAGCTTTACTGTTTTACCATCCTGATTAAAAGCTTCAAAATCGGGGGCTGGCGTATTAATTTCCGGTCTCATTGTTTTTGTTGATAATTTCGGTTTCATGCCTGGCAATATTGCCGGCGTTGTCTGTTATAGATAGAACAACTTTACCTGAAAAAGGTTTTGATGGGTCTGCTTTTTCTGACCAGATTAAACCCGATTTAAATTCATAATTCATCAGCACCCACTCGTCGTTTACGGTACAATGGATAGTTTTTATACCCGAAAGTTCGTCAGAAATCCTGTATTTCAAAGCGTTGGAATCAAGGGTTCGGGGCGTTATGAGCGGTGGCACGCCATCGTACATCAATTGATAGGTACCAAATTCTTTAATGTTAAATTTGATTTCGTTTTTAGCCCATTCTCCGCCGATAAACTTCGGTTTCCGGTCCTGAAGATAAATGCCGAATTTATCGATATAGTTGGGTGCATTAAAAGATTTCCAGGTTACCGTGGCCTGACTTTTCAGCGGGATAATATCTTCGTGCAGCATTAATTTATTCTCCTTCTCCTGCATATTTACAGGAGCATCAAAAAATACAGATTCCTGAAAATCAATATCGAATTTTTCTGATTTAAAATTTGGCTCTGATTTCCTTATGAAATAATTAACCGGAACATCCATTTTCTTGTTTCCTACCCATAGTACATCAATAAAATTTTCGCTCAAATCAAAGACTTTGGTCCAGTGGTTTTGGATTGATTTTTCAAAATAGGTGGTATCAAATTTCCCATTGGCTTTTACTATAATCTTCTCAGGAATACTGTCGTTGCTTTGATAGTTTACGAAAAGAAAATTATCAGAAATTCCAATTGTGGGTTGCGACTTTTTGACAAGCGGATTGACACTTTTATCCAGGCTTTCATTCAGAATTTTAAACTCCAAACGGGCAGCATTCAGGAAAGCATCAAAAACCTCCAGTTTTACAGCGTTGGTATCGTTTTTTATCCAGAATTTCCCTTTTTCATTTCCTGTATTATAAAAATCGAAATCATTTCCGTCAACCACATAACATCTGTGGACCTTCTGGCCTTTGTTGATCAGCTTTTCATAGTTCACATGCGTGTTCATAGAGAGCCTGTTGTGGAAGGCCATTTTGTCCAGTTTAAAGTCGAAAGTTTTTTCTCCGTTTACCTGCAAAACGATGCGGTTTACCCCTTGCCTAAAGGGTGAATTGCCGCTGCGGTCATAGGTCAGCACTTCCATGCCGATAAGTCCTTTGGCATATATTTTTTGAGCCAACACATACTCGCCTTTTTTATTTTTGGTGACCGGAAAATTAAACAATCCAAACTTCCCGTTGATGCGGGCGTCTTTCGACATGGTTTTCAAAGATATCATTTCGATAACCGGAGCTGCGACATCTTTAAGGTCAGAAAAACCAAACTGTGAAGGATCCAAAACGTTTTCTTTTTCGTCTCTGATTTCAAAATGAAGATGCGGTCCCGCCGAGCCACCCGTATTGCCGGAGAGTGCCATCAGGTCACCTTGTTTAACCTTAAACTGTTCCGGATTTAAGGAAAGGTCGATCTCCCAGTTTTTTTGAACATATTGCTGTGCAACCAGATATTTTTGAAGGGTATCGTTCAGAACTTTCAAATGAGCATAAACCGTAGTGTAACCATTGGGGTGCGTAATGTAGATGGCATTGCCATAGCCTCCATTCTGGATTTTTATTCTCGAAACATATCCTTCTGCAGCGGCATAGACATTTTTACCTTCCACCCCACCCGTGCGGATATCCAAACCGGCATGAAAATGATTGATACGGATATCGCCAAAACAACCCGAAAGCGAAGTTGCCTGTCCGGGTGCTATGGGCATAATGAAATATCCTTTGGGAAATGGACTTTGAGCAATGGCGGTTTTTAAACCAATAATCAGGAAAGCAGCTTTAAAATATTTTTTTAGAATCATTTATTTCACTTCAAAATCAAACATCATTTTTTCTTCAATTTTTCCGGTCAGCTTATCACCTATTTTTACCGGACCTACTCCCGCAGGCGTACCGGTGTAAATGATATCTCCGGTTTTTAAGGTAAAGTATCTGGAAATAAACGCAATCAGATAATCAAACGAATACAGCATGAGCGAAGTATTTCCTGTCTGACGTCTTTCACCGTTTACATCGAGCGAAAAATTGAGATTTTGCATATCATAACCTTCCTTCGGAATAAACTCTGAAATGGGTGCTGAGCCATTGAAGCCTTTGGCCAGGTCCCAGGGCAGACCTTTATTTTTGAGTTGGGTCTGAATATCGCGGGCTGTGAAATCAATACCCAGGCCGATTTCCTCATAATATTTATGAGCAAATTTCTCTTCAATATTTTTTCCCATTTTCGATATTTTCAACAATATCTCCACCTCATGATGAATATCTTGCGTAAAATCAGGGTAGTAAAAAGGCTCATTGTTACGTAAAATTGCCGTTTCAGGTTTCGAAAATATTACCGGCTGATCGGGTTTTTCATTATTGAGTTCGGCAATATGGGCCACATAATTGCGTCCAACAGCAAGAATTTTCATATTTTAAGATTACTTTTTCACAAAAATAAGTCTTAGAGAATAAATGATTCAATTAATTTAGCGTTTTAATCAAAAAAAACGAAATTCATTTTTTTAAAAAATAGCAATTCAGTAATTACCATAATTAACAACAAAATGAACAAAAAATATAAGGTTTTACTCGCTTCATCTTTGATAGCTGTATTTATTTGGGCATGCCAAAGAGTGCCACTTACCAACAGAAAACAGTTTGTAGGGCTGGTTTCGGGCGAACAAATGATGAGTTTGAGCTTTCAACAATACAAAGGATTTCTGGATACCGTAAAACAAGTGCCGGCATCAAAAGCCGATGCCCAGATGGTGGCACGTGTAGGTGAAAGAATAAAAAAAGCAGCAGAGAATTATCTGATTCAACAAAACCTGGGTTCCTTATTAGACGGATATCAGTGGGAATTCAGAACTGTAGAGAGTAAAGAGTTAAATGCCTGGTGTATGCCAGGGGGTAAAGTGGTATTTTATACGGGAATATTGCCAATTTGTCAGTCTGAAGCCGGCGTTGCCGTGGTAATGGGTCATGAAGTGGCACACGCCATAGCAGAACATGGACGCGAGCGTATGAGTCGGGCGATGATGGCTCAGGGAATCACTCAAATAGGAGCTGTAGCTGCCGGGGTGGCTACCGGCGATCAGCGTGTAATGGAAGCCGCAGGGCAAGTATTGGGTATTGGAACCACACTGGGTGGTGTGTTGCCCAACAGCCGTAAGCAGGAAGCTGAAGCCGATAAAATTGGGTTGATTTTTATGTCAATGGCGGGCTATAATCCTCAGGAGGCTGTTACTTTTTGGCAAAGAATGGCCTAAGCTTCGGAGAATTCTCAAAAACCTCCGAAATTGCTTTCGACCCACCCTAACGATGAGTCCAGAATTGCGAATCTTACCGCTCAGATGGATAAGGCAATGAAGTATTATTATGCCTACGGCAACAAATAATTTTGAAAAGTCTGTTTGTTTGCATTTGAAATTTTAGCATCTGACAAAAAAAATGACGCTTTATCACTTTGAGTAGAATTTTTTTTGAGTACTGGAAAATCTATTCAAAATTCAGATCATGCAATATCTCAACACATAGGACACATAGCATTTCTTTATCAATATTTTTCACATAGATACATAGTAAACTGAAACTTATGTGACTATGTGGTATTTCCTTATGTGGTCTATGTGTTATTTTTTTTAGGAAAAATACTTTTTATGGAATATTAACTTTGCATTTTAACCAGCCAACCCCCAGGTTTTAAAATTTGATATAAAGAAAGTAAAATCCAAAATTGCCTTTCCACGGTTTTTATGGAGAACCAATTTCAATAGACAAAAAAAAATATAAGGAACAATTAGTAATTAATTGGAATTTAACGACAGCATCCTTAAAATATCCTTTATCCTACCTTATATGGGGTGGGATTTTTTTTGGGGAAATAAGAAAAACCAAATTGGAACGTTTATTGTAAAAATAAAAAAAAATCATTTTTTGAATGTTAAAAGCAGTCTTCGCACTTTCGATGGTGATGTTGCTGGGTTCCTGCCGAAAATTTGAGGATTTCCGTGAAAGTGACCCCAGTGCCCAATCAGAAGGTTATTTTATTAAAAAAACCATAAAAAGGGGTGATTTGGATAAGATCCTGCTCCTACCATCCCGACCCGTGAAAAATATTAGCGATAGCTACCGTACTGATAAGTTCCTGTTTATTGCTGAATATGGCGAAGGCATCCATATTTTCAAAAATCCTGAAAGTGCCAGTCCTGAACCCTTGTATTTTCTGACTGTGCCTGCATTGAGAAATTTTACGATAAAAGATGACCACATCATTTGCAACAACGGCGATGACCTCATTGCTTTTAAAGTGAAAGGACTGGATTTTCTGGACCAATTTAAACCCGAAAAAGCCGACAGCGTGATGTTTGCTCCCGGAAATATTGGATTTGTAAACCGCAGAAAAAATGTTTTCAAATTTCCGGATTACCCCGAAGCCCGGAATGTGTACTTTGAGTGCCCATCGGATTCCACCGGGTATATATTGGAATGGGAAAAAAGAAAAATCACCACCAAACTAAGCTGCTACAGATGAAAAATATAAAAATCTCATTTGGAGTTTTGATTTTGACCCTGGTCATAACAGCATGTTCTGAGGTTGAAAAGATTGGCTCATTAAGGATTTTGGGAAGCAATACCGAAGTTGAAAATTTCAGCGAAACCGAAGACGGACAGAAGATAATTTTGAGTAAAAACACCATCAAATTGCTTGCCGATGAGTTCATTATGAACCTGAATTTACAAACCTTGAAGCTGGACTCAGTAGATATTGAAAAAGTGGCCGGAAATGCCGACACGCTGGTTTACTTAAGTTCAAAAGGATTGGGGGCGATTTTCCCCGGTAACAATATCAAAACCAAATACTATGCTTCTACCGCCATCAGTATCTGTGATCAGATTGCTCTCATTGACAGCGTAATATTGGTGGCAGGAGGTGGCAGTGAATGTCTGCCCAACCTGGATGCGGGCATCAAGTTTTTTACCATCGATAAAAACAAAGACATCAAGCTCAGGAAATCCGCGGGCTTTGACAAGGTGATTGACATAAAATCGATGCAAAGGTTTTTAATTTCTCTTTCCACAGATGGTAAACTGACCGTGAACCGATTAAACCCGGACCATACGCTTACTCAAACTTCGGAAAGTAGTATTCCGGACGCCAAACATATCAGGATTATCCCCAAAATGAATAAGTTTTTGGTGAGAACACCCACTTCAGTATGGCAATTTGAACTTTCGGACCAGGGTATTTTAAAGAAAATCAATCAGATAGGATGAAAGAGAGAATATTGATTTTATTATTGATACTGAGCGGAATGAATGCATTTTCTCAAAAAAATGCAGGGATAGATCTGGACGAACAGGCCACCCTAAAAAATGTGGAATTTACCCATGTTCCGTTTTTGTTGCTACGATTTAACCCTACCACGCTTTTTGGATTTAACAATACGCTGCAATATGGTGCTGAGCTCGCTCCGCCTTTTGGGCGTTTTAGTTTTTCGTTTGACTACGGAAAAGGCACAGGAAAAGGCAATTTTAACAAAGACATCAAAAATACCATGCCCCTTAACCAAAATATTGAGTACCGGGGTGAGATTAAAATGTATTTCTCTGACTGGTATCCGTTTTATGCTTTGGACAAAAAGCCATTTGGGCGGTATTATTCCATCGAATACGTAAAAGGCATGTACGAAAGGACAATGGACGCATTTGTAGGACTAGGAGGTAACAATTTGCCCTCGTATGCCACCATAACCGGTATTACGTTTCAGGAAACACGGCAGGCGGTGAATTTGAAATTCGGGAAGCATTTTCAAATCCATAAACACTTATTCTTAGATGGTTATATAGGTGCAGGCCTGGGTAAATACAATGTTTCTGAGACGGTTTTTACAGATGAAGACATGGATCCCGAAGCACCCGTTTTGCATTTGGGCTATCTGACCAATAAGGAAATCAGACAACCGAATACCTCGGGTTGGTATTTTAGTAAAACAGCAGGAATCAGAATAGTAGTACCCTTATGAGAAATTCAAAGTTGATATTTTTTAGCTTATTGGCTGCCCTTTTTCTATCTTCCTGCTGGGCACCCCGATGCCCCATGGAAAGTTGCCATATCAAAATGGAGCACCGGCATTCCACACAGGTATCTGGTACATTTTCGGGTAAAAGCCTGACCGCGGTACCGAGGATTCACTTTTTGTGGGACAGTGAAAAAGGCGAGAAAATAACCGAAACCGGCACAGTACCCAAAACCTCAAAACGTAAAATGCGTAAGAAGTTCCCGTGGGAAAGATGGTAACAGCCTTTTGGGGTTGATACTTATAAAATTATGCCCACAGTCTTGCTAATACCGAGCGTTTTCAGCCATTTCTATCCACAAATCCGATTTTTCCTGCAGCATTTCTTTTTTCAGGAAATATTTTTTTACATTCGTTATGAATTTAAATCATGCGGTCTGCTCCGGAATCTATTTTCAAATTGACAAAAACTCTAACGAATTTAATGCGAAATTCTTTTTAACAAAAATGGATACTTGCCACAATTTGCAAATAGAAATATGGGCTAAATGTTTAAAAACTTAGAGCAATATTATCATGTACCTATATAAAATGTATATATTTGACGTTTTATAAAAGCTAATAATTTGTGGAATTAAAGAATGTCATATTGTACAGAATTACCCACATTGAGAATATTTCACATATTCTAAAGTTTGGTATTACCCACAAAAACTCCCCAAATAGGAATCCAGAGTATATAAATATAGGAGACATAAGTTTAATTGATACAAGAAGTAAACGAACCGTTAATGTTGATAATGGTGAATCTCAACCAACAGAATGCGATTCTGTAAAACTGGGAGAATTTATACCATTTTATTTTGGGGTAAAAATGCCAATGTTATATGTTGCACAACATGGAGGAAACTTTGTAGAGCAAGCAACTCAACCTGATGACATTATCTATTTAGCATGCTCTTTAAGTAAGATTGTGTCAAGCGGCATGAAATATTATTTTTCAGATGGACATGCAACGGATATGCTGACTTCATTTTATGATAAATCGAAAATAAATGAACTCATAAATATTATTGATTGGCAGGCAATAAAAACATCCTATTGGGGAGGAACAGAAAACCTAAACATAAAACGCAAAAAACAAGCAGAGTTCTTAATTTCAGAGGATTTGCCTCCAGAATTTATAATTGGCTTTGGTTGCAATACCATCAAAACCAAAAACCGATTGATTCAAATGGGTATAGCTGAAGAAAAAATTAAAGTCATCCCAAACGCATATTATTAAAATATTTGACTATGATTAGATATATAACAGGTAACATTTTAGAAAGTAATGCAAAAGCTCTTATAAATACAGTTAACACTGTTGGTGTTATGGGAAAAGGAATTGCTTTACAATTTAAGAAAGCATACCACAACAACTTCAAAACCTATGTAGAAGCCTGTAAAAGAAATGAAATTGAAATTGGAAAATTACTTGTAACTAAAGATTCGAATCTTAATTCCGGTGAAAAATATATAATAAATTTTCCAACCAAAAAGGATTGGAGAAAACCTTCTGAATATTATTTTATTGAGTCAGGTTTGGATGATTTGATTAGAGTTTTAAATGAAAATAAAATTGACAGTGTAGCCATACCGCCCCTAGGAGCTGGTAACGGCGGGTTAGAATGGGAAAAAGTAAAAAAAATTATTGAACAAAAATTAGGTAATCTTGATACAGAAATAATTGTTTATGAACCAACACAGCAAATAAAAGAAAGTTTAAAGAAAGAAAGAGTAAAATTGACCGATGCCAGAGCATTACTTTTATTCGTATTATACGATTTAGTGAAAAATGGAGAATACGTCTCTGAATTTTCTAGTGAAAAAGTCTGCTATTTTTTGCAAAGGTTTGGAGGTGAAAAGTATTTTAAGTTAATTTTTAACCCGAATTTCTATGGTCCTTATTCCGGTAAGGTAAGATTTGTATTAAATGTTTTGAACGGTAGTTATATCATGGGCTATAGTGATATGAGCAAAAAGCCGTTTGAACCACTAACACTAATTGCTGATGGTTATGAAGATGTTAAAATGGTAATTGAAAACAATAAAGACTTGCAGAATATTGCTTTTAAAACAATTGATTTTTTGACTGGATTTTATTCTGATTTCGCTCTGGAACTTTTATCATCAATCGACTTTATTTCATTGACAGAAAAAACATCCGATAAAAAGGTAATAACTGAACAATTAAACAATTGGAGTGACAGAAAAAGGAGCTTGTTTTCAAATCCAAAATATATTGATATTTCTCTTAAACATCTAAGTCTCGCAGAGTTTAAATAGAAACTCCGTTTAGTTTACAGCCTCTACACTTCCTCTCAAATCCCTCAATTTCAATCTCAAATCCCTCAATTTCAATGTTAAATTCCCGAAATTGGAAATCAAATTCCCGAAATTCAATCTCAAATCTCTCGAATTCAATGTCAAATTCGTGAAATTTAATGTTAAATTCGTCGATTTCGATATCAAATTCGTGAAATTCAATGTTAAATTCGTCGAATTCAATGTTAAATTCGTCGATTTCAATGTCAAATTCGTGAAATTCAATGTTAAATTCGTCGATTTCGATATTAAATTCGTGAAATTCGATATTAAATTCGTGAAATTCAATGTTAAATTCGTCGAATTCAATGTTAAATTCGTGAAATTCAATGTTAAATTCGTCGAATTCAATATCAAATTCGTGAAATTCAATCTTAAATTCGACAAATTTGATGTTAATTTAGAGCAATTACCCTTACATTTAGGTTAATTTTAAACAAAATTCATGTCGCTTAATTTCGTAAAACGCAATCCTCAGTCCAAATAACAGGGATTTTTCTTAAAAAACAGCTTTCAAATTCTTTCTTATATATTTGTCAACAATTATCCTCAAAATTAAATCTTAAACGATATTATTAAATATGCCAGAAATCAAAGATTACGCAAAGGTACCCCTGGAAGAACTTTTGTTAGAACAGAAAAAAATCAAAAAACAGCTATTGTTTACCGCCATTTTGGTCGGCGTTTTAATTGGAATCATGCTTTATGGGCTCGCCACCCGGGGGTTTGGATGGGTTTATGTCGGAGTGGCTGTATTCATGATATTTATGCTCAACAGTGGCTCTAAAAAACTCAAAGCACATCTGGCCAAAATCAAGGCAGAGGTCGAAAAAAAGGCAAAGTAGCTGAGCGGATTTAATTCCCTGTCTATCAAAAATGGATGCTTTACAAAAAATAATCATAGCCTTTGAGTTGCATGATGCAGCGGGTATCAGAGAAGGATTCCGAAGGGGTGTGGATCCCAATATGATGCACAGAGGCAAACCGCTGATCTATGAATTAATCAATATGTATACCCGTGGACCGAAGTTTAAAAGCTGTGTAAAGGCTTTTGTGGATTTCGGACTGGTATTTGAAGATCAGGAATTACTCGCAGTATTGACCGACAATGCCGGTTTTCTGGATGAATTATTGGGTAAAGATAAAAACGCCCTGGCCAGGAAATATACTTTTGAATGTGCGTTTACTCCACTTGTGGAGGCCTCTTTACTGCACATTTGTGCCGAATTCAATCATCTGGCCTGTGCTCAAATATTGGTAAAACATGGTGCTGATGTCAATGCAAAGGCGGCCTGTGACCAAAATGGTTTCGGCGGCCATACGCCTGTCTTTCATACTGTGAACCAGGATGCCAACAAAAGCCTTGCTGTTTTAAAGTTTTTATTGGCTCACAATGCGGATTTACACCTTACGGTAAAAGGATTGATTTGGGGGCAGGGATATGAATGGGAGACATTCGTGCCGGCGGTAAACCCGATTAGTTATGCCATGATGGGTTTATTGAGGCAGTTTCAACGCTCTGAAAATGACATTTACGAGGTCGTAGCCCTATTGCTCAAGGCCGCCTACGGCATCGAATATGTACCGGAAAATGTACCCAACCGGTATTTGAGCACATAGCACCACTATGCTACGGCTCCGACCCAGGTATCTGCGAAAACCGGCCCCTGGGAGTCTAGACCAGGCCCACAGGCTATCAAATTCGTGAAATTCGATGTCAAAAGCTACCCTACTCGATTTCATTTCAGGAAGGGAATCATCCATTGCTGCCTGCTACACTTTCAAATACCCCACTTTTTCTTTTTTACCCCCTCCAAAAACTTTCTATGACCCTCCTAAAACTTTTTACGCCCCCCCTAAAACTTTTTATGCCCCCCCTGGGACATTCCAAAACCCATCTGTGATTTTCAAAATCCTGGTTTTGAAATAAAAACTCCCGCTACAAAGCCCCGAAACCGCTGATTGATAACCGAAAAAGAAAAATCTCATTGATTTATTTGCCTTTCAAAATCAATTTTTTACATTCGTAATGATTTTAGACCACACGGTCTGCAATGTGAAATGTATTAACCGACAACGAATGCTTACCAACGGATATATGTTTGAAAATAAAGTAATTAAACAAAAAATATCGATTTCCATTAATAACGATATAGACGCAATTGGCGTAAGTAATTGGATCTATACTAATGTTGGTAGCAAGCTTAAAAAAACACCTCGATGCTAAAAAAACTGTTTAACAAATTATTTTCTAAAAAGGAAGAACCTACGGGAAACTATATTGTAGCGACTCTCAACGACAAGGTAATGCCGATTGACAGAGGAGATATTTACGAAGACCCATTAGACGAATTTTTGAAATTAAAATATTATGGAGAAGTAACTGGCGGTGGAACAGGTTCGGAAGAAAATGGAGAAATTGCATTTTGCGATATTGAGATTTGCTTAAACAAAGACGAGGTAGATAATGAAATGGTAAAAGAAATTATAGTAAAACTTGAAGAATTGGGAGCACCAAAAGGTTCAAATTTACTCATCGAAAAAACTGGCGAGAAAATTCCATTTGGAATAAATGAAGGACTTGCAATATATTTAGACGGGGTTAATTTATCAGATGAAGTCTACAAAAATTCCGACACAGAAGCATTTGCAAACGAAATTATAAAATTAGCAAATATTAAAAGTGACGTAATTCGACATTGGCAAGGTAATACCGAGACAGGTTTGTATTTTTATGGAGAATCGTTTAACGATATTAAAAACTCAATAGCAGACTTTGTTAAAACAAGCCCAGACTGTGAAAATTGCAGAATTGTTCAAGTTGCGTAGAAAGAAAGCCAGCTGTGCGAAGGCTCCAGCCTTCGAACGTGCGAATTCCGGTCTTTGACGATTGCTCATGAAGGAGGCTTATCTTTAAGTTTACACTAAATTACCTTGCATTATTTAGTAGAATTATTGGGATATGAAGAAAACTCGGATTGGTCAATAGAATTACTGAACATATCATTAAATTTGGCATAACTAGCGGTTATATTGAAATTGAAACGAATTAAAAATCAAATTGGATAAAAGACGTTAGTCAGAATTGGTATGACACACAACTAACTATGTTCAAACAGTGACAAAACTTGCGATACTATGTGTTCTTTTTTGGGAAGATTCAATTATTTAATATTAGCAATTAGAATAGCAACAATTTTATTCTTTGGGATTCTCTTTTTGTTTTTCTTAATAGCTACGTCCATAATTTTCAATTTAGACATAGAAACCGGAGAAAAAGGAATACGATTTTTTGGTTCGTTAATTATTCTTTGCTCTTCTTTTTTAATTTTTTGGAATCTCACAAGGGACATAATTATACAGAGATTTAGTATAATTGTTGCTAACGACAATTTTTATTTATATAATGTTTTAACAAGAGAAAAAAAGCATATTCCGATTGATAAGATTCAAGGATATAGCACAACTGACATCATATTTCGTAACAGCCTTATTTTTAAAATGGGCATAGTGCATTGCCTTGTTCTGTATGTGGACAATAGCGACCCTATAGAGTTTCCAAAATTTCTTTTTAGGAATTTTAACGACTTTAAACACACTTTTAAAAGTGTCGGTATATCTTATTTGGGACATGAGAAGTTTTCTAAAAATTTATTCGGCATAAGGAAATATCGATACATTTAAACTCCCTACACTATTTAGCAAAGAAGAAGAAAGCCCGCTGTGTAAAGGTTCCTGCCTTAGTACGTGCGAATACCGGTCTTTGACCGGTGAATTTACTCACCATTCATTAATTTCAATGATACTTCCAGGTTTAGTAAAATCAATAATTAGCACTGAGGAAACGGCAACATCGACGATTCCTTCATTTCTTACGTAATTTGATGCACTGGAATATACATAGTCCGAAGCCTTTGAGACCAAACCAGACCTTGCAGAATTCATGTGGATGTATTTTAATTTGGTCCAAAAGAACTTTTCTGAAAATATCTCTTCAGGATGGTTTCCAAATTCCCAAAATTGAAAATTGCTATTTCTTTGGTTACTTCTTGCTTTGAATTCAAATCGCTTTAACATCCAATCAGATCTACTTTCTGGTCCATTTTGAATTGCTTTTAATATTTCTTTTGCGGTAAAAACTTTAAAATCTCTTACCAAATCAGATAAATCCCCTTTTTCTGCCTGAAAAATAACATGAACATGGTTTGACATTATGACATATCCACGTAAAATCAAACCCTTTTGTTTCTGACAAAATTTAAGACTTTCTCTAATGATATCAAGGCATATTTTACGTAAAAATACATCCACCCAATTTACAACCGAGAATGTCATAAAATGTGTCCTGAATTTGTGATCCTTCTTTCAATTAATACCATTTTAGTAGTTAGCGGTCAAAGACCGCATTTCGCACGTACAAAGGAAATATCCTTCGCACAGCTCTCATTTTCAATTTACTACAATTCTTCTTTTTGTTATCTAACTTGAAATGGGATAAATCTTTGGATATACGATGATTAAAAATATTTATTATAACTTTTTTGAGCAAAGGACTTTTTTAATTAACTCTAACAGATTTTTTAGAAAGTGTTGATATTAAATGGGCATGGTTATTGTAATTTAAGAAAAATGGAATATTCATAAAAAATAGAGTCAATTATATAGGTTTTCAAAAATATTTCCGCTTACGGGCAATATTTGAAAAAAGTAAATCCAAAAAATATTGTATCCAAAAAAAGAATTCCGGATTAGTTCAAACCGAAAACAAAAATAAATTACCGATTTTTATCAAATTTTCTGACAACAATAAATAATAAAAAAATGAAACCAATTTATTTCTATTTAATCTTCTTTTCACTAATCGTATCATTTAGTTCTTGCAAAAAGGTTAGCACAGGCCCCCATTCAAAACTTATTCTACAACCCGATGCCACAAAAGGAAAAGATGCCGTATTTAGTTATATTGTACCAAACAATAATTATGGAAACTCAGAAAGTATTCATTTAAGTGCCCAGACTCAAAATTTAGAATTAAACGTTAGCAGATTTGCTGTAGATTTTGACTTATCTTCTATCCCAGCCGGTGCAAAAGTGGATAGTGCATTTTTATCATTATATTTTAATAAAACATCAATGTACGGTAGCAATCACAATGGAGAAAATGATTTCCTAATTCAAAGAATTACCTCAAGATGGGAAGAAAGCAATATAACATGGAAAACACAACCTAATTCCACTAATATTAGTCAAGTGCTAGTTCCAAAATCTACCAATCCAAATCAAGATTTTAAAAATATTGATGTTAAAAACATTGTCCAAGATATGATAAATGATAAAAATAATAGTTTTGGTTTTATGTTAAAACTTCGAAAGGAAGAGCCTTATAGGGTTTTATTATTTGCATCAAGCGATCATCCTGATGAAAGTTTAAGGCCAAAAATAACCGTTTATTATACTAAAAAATAAAGTCTTCTGATTGGGAGCCAATATGCAATGGCTCCTGGCCTTCTCAATTGAAAATATCTCCAAAAAAAATGGCCTCCCTTTTTCAAAGAAGACCATTCCGTATAGTTTTTAGTTTGTATCAATGAAAGAAGTCTTTCATTTTGTCGAATATGCTTTTGTTGTCGCTTCCGGCTTTAGGCTGGAAGTTGGGCGACTCTCTTAGCTTTTCCAATATGGCCTTTTCTTCTGAGCTAACCGTTTTAGGCGTATAAATGTTTACATATATCAGCTGATCGCCTGTGCCGTAACCGTTCAGGTCTTTCAGGCCTTTGCCTTTTAACCTCAAAACCTCCCCGGCCTGCGTTCCGGCTTTGATATGTATCTTAACTTTCCCTGTCACCACCGGAATCTCCACTTCACGGCCCAATACGGCATCCACAAAGTTGAGTGGCAGGTCATAGATCAGGTTGTTGCCATCACGTTTCAGTTGCAGATGCTCCTCTTCTTCAATCTGAATCAACAAATCACCGGCTACGCCTCCACGACTAGGCACATTTCCTTTGCCCGACATCGAAAGCTGCATTCCCTCGGCCACGCCTGCAGGTATTTTGATCGTAATCATGTCTTCCTCGAGCACACGGCCTTCTCCAAAACATACCTCACAACGGTCGAGCACTACTTTTCCTTCGCCGTTACACACATGACAGGTGTTAGTGGTTACCATTTGCCCGAGCATGGTCTGCTGTACCCGTCTGATCTGGCCGGAGCCATTACAGGTACCACAAGTCTGCAGTGAGTTTCCGTGTTTGGAGCCATTGCCGCTACAAGATTTACAGGAAACGTATCTTTTTACCTTTATTTTTTTCTCTACGCCATTGGCGATTTCTTCCAGATTAAGTTTGAGTTTGATTCTGAGGTCAGAACCTTTCCTCACGGCCCTGCGTGATCCTCCGCTGCTGCGGCCACCACCGAAAAAGCTGCCGAATGGGCTGCCATCACCAAAAATATCCCCAAACTGGCTAAAAATATCTTCCATATTTACGCCACCGGCACCGCCAAAGCCTCCCGCACCCAGGCCTTCATGTCCGAATCTGTCATACTTTGCCTTTTTGTCAGGGTCAGAAAGCACACCATAGGCCTCGGCTATCTCCTTAAACTTGTCTTCTGCCTCTTTGTCACCGGGGTTTTTGTCAGGGTGATATTTGATGGCAAGTTTCCTGTAGGCTTTTTTCAGCTCCTCAGCCGTAACCGACTTAGACACTCCCAGTACTTCGTAATAATCTTTTTTAGCCATTAATATTTTGCTTTGGGCTGTCAGCAATAAGCTTTCAGCTATTTAATACTTTTCTATCGGCAATCAACTACCTACCACCACCTTGGCGTATCTGATTACCTTATCGTTGAGATAATAACCTTTTTCTACTTCATCAATCACCAGGCCTTTTTTATCGTCACCGGCAGCAAACTGGGTGATGCATTCGTGCAGTTCCACATCAAAAGTCTGATCTTTTGATTCCATTGCTTTGAGGCCTTTAGCTTGTAAGGTTTTTTGTAATTTATTAAAAATCAAATCAATACCTTCTTTTATCGCCTTGATATCCTCAGTGGTTTCCATTGATTTCTGAGCTCTTTCAAAATCATCCATAACCGGCAACAGCTCTTTCATGAGGCCTTCGGTGGCGTTCATTACGGTTTCGATTTTTTCTTTGGCGGTTCTGCGTCTGAAGTTGTCAAATTCAGAATACAATCTGATATACTTGTCTTTTGCCTCTGCGATTTCCGATTCCAGCTTTTGAGTTTCGCTCAACATTTCTTCAAACATTGGCGTCTCGTTGGAAGGTTCTGTGGCCTCGGTTGTTTCTTCGTTTTTCAATATTTCCTCCTCTTTCTTTGCCTTTTTCATACAAAAAGATTAAAATTTCTTAAACAGGTTTTCAATAATTATTCCATAAATGAATTTTCTGCCAAAGTGTCAGATATTGATATTTTATATTAGGTACCAAACTAAAATAATGGATATGCCAATCTGACGTTGCCTACCGGCGGTGACTTGGCGTCCCCCTTCATTTTTTTGCTCGCCCAAAAAAAGAACCGGGGAGGCGGTCCTCCAAAAAAAAGGCGGTCGGTGCAATGTGTCACGAAAAATTTCAATTTAGAGCCATAAATCAGAAAGTTACTCCAAGTGAAATTTTTCTAAACACTGCACAGACATTAAATGTATTTTCATTTGATTTAATATATTTTCCTATCTAGATTTATTTTTCTATCCGCAATTTTGTAAATCTAAAAAAATATTTATTCTTGAATCAAAACCAAGGGAATAGGATTGCTATGCAAATTTTATGGCATGCCGAAAAAATGAAGAGAAAAGGAAAGATTTTTGAGTTTATAGAATTTCTTTACTTAAAATAATTATCTCTCTAGCTGCTTTTTTTGTCATAAGATAAAATTCAATCCTTTTATTTCTTAAAATATGCCCGGAGTGACTATCTTGAGGGGTTTTTCGTTTAAAACTATTATTAAAAAATTGATTGGAATAAAACATAAACTTTTAGTTGGGATCCTCATTTTCCTTACAATCAGCACTTCCGGACAATTGCCACCTTACCGGGTGAACCATTTCGGCACAAAGGAAGGCCTGTCTCAGGGTTCTATCTATGCCATTTTGAAAGACAGCCGCGGTTATATGTGGTTTGGTAGTCAGGACGGGCTCAATATTTTTGACGGGAAAAAAATAAACATTTACCGACCCGAAAACAAAAATACCCATAGCATCAGCGGCTTGAAAATATCGGGGATTGTAGAGGACGAAAACGGAAAAGTATGGGTGGGGCATGAAAATGGGCTAAGTCGCTATGATTTTGAAAAGGATAGATTTACCAATTTTTTTGCAGGCCAGGAAGTATTGCCCATCGCTTTTAAGTTTGGAAAACTATGGCTCAAAACCTCCGAAAAAGGCTACATCAGCCTGAACGTCAACAATTTAAAATATGGAAGTTTTTATAAAAAAATCAATTACATCCCCAACTTCGCAAGCAATTTCAATTCGATAGAGATCATCGCTCCCAACGAATACTGGATTGTAGAAAATCATGGTCTGGTTCATTTCAAACAGGGAAAAACAGAAAATTATTTTTCCAATACCAAAGATAATCTGTTCGGAAATACCCTCAATATCATCAAAATAAAGTGGTTTGGAGAGAAGCTCTACATGGGTACCACCGAAGGGCTTTTGATTTTTGATCCGCTGAAAAGGAAAATTCAAAAAATCGATAAATACCGTAACCAGTATTTCGGACTGGTGCAAAGTCTGGATTTTGATAGCCAGGGAAGGCTATGGATGGGCACCGAATTTTTGGGTTTAGTAATACTGGATACCAAAACGCTAAAAATCGATAATATCAAACGGAAGACTGAGTTTAATCCGGGATTGAAAGACAACCTCATCACACATTTATATGTAGATGATAACGATATCGTATGGGCCAACAGCGACCCCTACGGCGTTGACAAAATAGAGGTTATTCCCGGGAATTTTGGTAAAATGACCATTGATTTTCCACAGAATTTTCCGGACGAATTAAAAAATAACAGCATAAGGACAGTATGTGAAGATGGCAACAATCTGTGGGTGGCAACTCTGAATAGCGGTTTGTGGCTGCTCGATAGAAACGATTTTCGGGTAAAAAAATATTTTCTGACCTCCAATTCTGCACTACCTTCCAACCACCTCTCCCATCTTTTAAAAACGCCTGAAGGCTCCATTTATGTAGCTACCAGTAAAGGACTGGCGGTGATCAAAAATGAAACTTTAAGAAATATACCCATCAAAAAGCACTTCAAAAACCAGGAAGATGCCTTTATAAGAAGTATGGAATATTTTGATAAAACGCTGAATTTGAGCACAGAAACCGGCATCTTAAAATATTTCCCTAAAAATAAAGAATTCAGATGGGAAAATGATCTGAGAAATAATCGGGTGATATTCACTTATCATATCTCTGCAAATGAAAGGCTTGTGGGCACCATCGAAAATGGCCTGTTTTGGTTTTCGAATCAAAAAGTCAGGCAGATACTCCGCAATGTGATTCCGATTTTTGCCAAAAAAGATGCTAAAAACCGGCTTTGGTTAGGTACGAGCAAGGGTTTGTATAAATTGGATGAAAAAGGGAATATTCTGAAAAAATACGGAATGAATGAAGGTATGCCCAATGCGTTTGTTTATTGCGGTGAATTTTCTGACCCTAATACCCTTTGGCTGAGCACCAACAGGGGTATATGCAAACTCAATTTGCAAGCCGAGAAATTTGTGACTTTCAACCTCAACGATGGTTTGCAGGATTATGAATACAATTCTTTTGCTTCGCTGGCGTCAAATGACGGCCGGCTGTACTTTGGAGGGGTGGATGGGGTGAATTATTTCTATCCGGGTCAAATAATATCCGAAACCCAGATTGAATATAACCAACTGACCAACAACGCCAAAGACCTTATACCCATTCACTATCAGGCATTTTTGGATAATGAAAGAAAATATATAAAACCTGAATTAAACAACCCCGCTTTTGAATCAAAGCTAAAAGAATTGAACGGGGCAATTCCCAATTTCCTTTATACCGATGCACAGGCCTGGGTTAAATTTAAAATTAAGAATAACTCCAATCAAACCTGGTTTCTGGAAGTAGAAAACACCCGGCTCAGTGAACTGGAAGTATGGATTTTTGAAAAAGGTCAGGAGGTATTTTATGGTAGATCAGGTGACCAGTGGCCGTTTAAACGCTACAAAATCAAAGACCCCAACCCTATTTTTGAGTTAAATCTGCTTGAAAATCAGCAATATGATGTATATATCCGTGCGGCAACAACGCGGGACCTAAAAATCCCTGTAAGAATTTTGAACGAAAGTGAAATCACGGCTCATATCAGTAACCGAAAGCTGGTTTGGGGAATTTTCAGCGGTTTTATCATTCTGATTTCCTTTTACAATCTGTTTTTGTTTTTAACCATTAAAGACCGGACCTATCTGTATTATATGATTTATATTTTGAGTCTGGGCTTATTCCAATTCTCAATTTATGGGCTTTCTTTTCAATATTTCTGGCAAAATCACCCCTTCAATGAATACGCCTTTCTGATGTTTTTATACATCTCCTATATTTTTATCACTTTATTTACAGAAAAATTCCTGGAGCTGGAGAAAGAAATAAAATTCTGGAAACCCATCAAGTATTTTATTCTCACATTTTCTATTATTTTATTGATAGTCACCCCTTTCTGGCACCCCAATCAGATCAACTATTTCGCAATTGCCCTGAGTATGATTTTTTCGTTTTTGTATTATTTGGTTTGCATAATTTACATAAAACGTAGAATTGCCATTATTTACTTTTATGCTTTTGCGGTGTTTTTTCTGACTACGGCATCTTTAATCATTGCTTTGCAAAATCTGGGTGTAATCAGCAGCTTGTATCAGGAATATGTATTGATGATAGGCTCTATGTTTGAAATCGTATTATTTTCTTTGGCTTTGGGGTATAAATTTCGGCGAAACCAATTGGAAAGGGAAAGACAGCAAAGGCTTAGAAATCAGATTTCGAGCAATCTTCATGATGATTTGGCGGCTTCATTGAGTAGCCTGACCATGTACAGTGAGTTGAGTAAAAGAAAGACCAGCTCTGAATCAGAAATCAGGGAAAGGCTTCAGGTAATAGCTGACAAAGCAAGGGAAATTTTGGGAAAAGTAAGGCTGGCCGTGTATGAACTCAATCCCCAAAACGATAATGAAGAAAACTGGCTGGACAGAATCCTGGATTTTGGCAAAGAAATATGTGAGGCCAGAGATATAGACTTTTTGGTTGGAATTCCAGAGAACTTTGCTCCTGACATGATTCATTTTGATAAACGAAGAGACCTGATTTACCTATTCAAAGAAGCCTTAAACAATGCGGCCAAATATGCGGATGCCGGGCATATTGTTTTTAAAATCATAAAAGAAAGAAATAAAATCGAATTGATATTAACCGACAATGGCAAGGGATTTAATTTTGAAGACCATAAAGCAGGAAATGGTTTGGTTAATATGCGGGCAAGAGCAGAAAAAATCAATGCTGATTTTAAGATAAGCACCCAAATAAATGTTGGCACCAGTATCAGTGTAAAAATTTAACCCACTAATTTTAGTAGTATTTTTTCCGAAACAAATCCGGTTATTTTGTTTTTTTACCATAACATGATAAGAGTAAGCATTTACGAAGACCAAAAGGAGATCAGGGAGTTGTTGGAAGAAACGATAAGTTTGGAGGCAGATTTACTCCTGGTGGGTTCACACGCCCATGCCCGTGAGGTTTTGGAAAATTCAAGAAAAGAAAAACCCGACGTGATCCTGATGGATATCCAGATGCCCGGTCTCAATGGCATAGAAGCTACACAACTGGTCAAAGATAAATATCCCGATGTGCAGATCTGTATCCAAACCGTATTTGAAGAAAATGAAAGAATTTTTGCAGCCCTATGTGCCGGTGCCAACGGTTATATTTTGAAGGCTTCTTCTCCTGAAAAATACATTTCGGCCATTTTCGACACCTACCAGGGCGGCTCGGTAATGAGCCCGGCCATCGCACGGAAAGTTATTGGCATGTTTCAGATGCAAAATGCTGCAGTCAAAGAATTTGTAGAACTCACTACTACCGAGAAAAAAGTTCTGGATTTACTGGTTAAGGGGCTCAGCTATAAACTTATTGCCGCTGAAATGGGTGTAAGCTTCCCTACGGTAAATTTCCACCTAAAAAATATCTACAAAAAACTTCATGTTAACTCAGCCAACGAGGCCATCAGAATGGCTTTGAACAATGGTCTGGTTTGAAAATCTCAAACAAATTGACTTTATTGGGGTTATGAAATAGAGATTGTTTTTATCATGACCGACCAGCAAGCCATCAATTTATATCTGAACCATTACGAAACCCTCTGTCCTGAGATTGAGGTGGATATCCTCAATTATATCAAAGAAGACCTGAGGGTGGTAAGGCTCAAGCCCAAAGATTTTTATCTGAAATCAGGTGAAATGCAGCATTCGCTGGCTTTTTTGGTGCATGGTTTGGTACGGGCTTATTATGAAGATTTGGAAGGAAACGAGAAAACAGCCTGGTTTTCGTATGAAAATGAATATGTGACTGATTATCCCAATTATATCAGCAGAAGACCCTCTAAATTCCAGTTTCAATGCATTGAACCCTGCATCATGGTCGAACTGCCCTATGAAGCCATGCAGGAAGGCTACGATAAATACAAAATCATTGAGCGATATGGAAGATTAGTGACCGAGCAGGTAGTGATTGGACTCCAATACCGAATTGATGGATTCCTGTTTAAAACAGCCGAAGAAAGATATCTTGATTTTATCACTCAAAATCCAAAGCTGTTTAACCGGATTTCGCTCACCGACCTGGCGAGCTATCTCGGCGTAGAACGTCAGTCCTTGAGCAGAATCAGGAGCAGGCTTAGTAAATCCAAATGATATTTTGTCACAAATGTGACATGTGTATTTTATGAACACTGTTCATTTTTGCAAAAACATTAATAAAAAACAATTATGAAAATTCTTATTATTACCATCTTGACATCGTTGGGCTTCATCGGAATGCCCGATAAACCTGAGCTTCAACTGAGGATTCAGAACATCAAAAATGCCAAAGGAACGATCAGGATTGCGTTTTTTAAAAAAGGCAGCGATTTCCCCAATGGAAACGACATCAGCCTGGCAAAAGAAATCAAACCCACCAAAACAGGGGAACTATTGCTTAACATCACCGAGCTGCCCCAGGGAGATTATGCAATTGCTGTTTACCACGACCTCAATGGCAATTTCAATCTGGACAAAAATGTATTTGGGTATCCTTCCGAGCCTTTTGGTTTCTCAAAAAACTTCAAGCCCAGGTTTTCAGCTCCTGATTTTGATGACTGCAAAATCAGTATTCCTGCTACCGGATTACAAACCTCCATTAAACTCATCGACTGATTATGAATGCTTCAGCAATATTCTCTTTCGGAAACGCCTTCGTGATTTTGGGCTGGATCCTAATCATATTTCTTCCCAACTGGAAATATACCCAGGCCATCGTATTGAGCGGAATGATTGTGGTTTTGAGTGTGATTTACTCCTATTTAATGCTAAAAGGCATGGGAGATTTCAGTGCAGATAGTTTCAGTACGCTTGCCAATGTAAAGGCACTTTTCCAAAACGATGATTCGGTGGCTGCAGGATGGTTGCATTATCTTGCTTTCGACTTGTTTGTGGGAGCCTATATTGTCAGAAAAAGTAAAACTTTGCAGATTTCCCGCTGGCTTTATACAATTCCGCTTCCGTTTACCTTTATGTTTGGTCCTATGGGGTATTTGATATTTTTTATCATAAAAACCTTAAAGACCAAATCGCTGGTTTAAACCAAATTAAATATTTTTCAAACTATTTGAGCTTAGAACAACTTAGCCCAAACAAAATCTTTTTGCATTATGAATTTTATAAATGAAATATATCGCCGCAATAAATTATTGGCCCAGTGCGGCACGGCCTTTTTGGTATTGACGCTATTATTAGGTATTTACACACCCTTTAACGATGTAGAGGTTTTAGGAATCAATTCCATGATAAAACCCATCAAGTTTTCGCTCAGCATCTGGATTTACGCCTGGAGTTTTGCTTATATTTTAGAATATTTCGAAGACAAAAAGGCCGTGAGAAGATTCTCTGTTTTAGCAACAATTGTCATGATTTTCGAACAAGCCGTCATTAGCATTCAGGCCTTCAGAGGGAAATTGTCACACTTCAACCAAACTGAGATCATAGGCGGAATCCTTTACGCATTAATGGGAATTATGATTGTCTGGCTGACGGTCTCAACCCTATTGATTACGCTTAAATTTATCAGACAAAAGTCTTTTTTGATCAGCTCTAATAAAGTACTTTCTATTCAATTAGGTCTGATCATTTTTATTATTTTCAGTTTTTGGGGTGGATATATGAGTGCAGTAAATACCCATACCGTAGGTGCTGAATTGGGTGCCAAAGGGATACCCTTTTTTAACTGGAGTAAAGTTTTCGGTGATTTGAGGATAGCTCATTTCTTTGGAATACATGCCTTACAGGCTGTTCCGATATTTGGCTTTTTTATTTCGTCCTTAAAAACTTCAGAATCAAAAAAGCGAACTTATGTCTGGATTTTTGCTTTTCTTTATTTTGCCTTTGTTTCATTCACAATGATTCAGGCATTGATGGGAAAGGCGTTTGTTTCGTAAAATCAATGAATGAATGAGGGAATGATTGAATGAATGAGGGAATGAATTAATTTGAATGATTTAGCAAGAGAATTAAAAAATGAAAATTTAATTTCTAATTCCTTCTATATTGAAATATCAAGATTCATTTCCAAAATTATGAAATATGAAAATCAATATTCTGGGGTCAATTTTTTAATTTGCAGAAAACAGAAAAGATTAGTAAAACTGATACCTTTTTATTACAGTTTCAATTTTATTCGAACATCATTAATTTATTTAATAAATAACTCCATTGGGATTTAGTACTAAACTTCAATATTTATTGGTCCGGCAATTGGGGATTTCCAACAAGGAGGTCCGGCAATTGCTGATGGATAAAAAAGTAAAAATCAATGGCAATGTAATTTCCTCAAATCCTGAAGTGGAGCCAGAAGATGAAATAAAGGTGGATGGAAAGATTGTACAGGCTGCCAAAACATTCAAATATTTGGCTTACTACAAACCTCGCGGCGTAGAAACCACCCTAAACCCGGAAATCCCTGATAATCTGATCAATATTTTGCCTTTTTCGGATGTATTTCCGGTTGGAAGACTGGACAAAGCCTCTGAAGGTCTGCTCATTTTGACAGACGACGGCCGGTATTACGATAAGATTCTGAGAAAAGAAAACAAAACCGAAAAGGAATATCTGGTTAAAGTCGATAAACCCATCACTGAGGAGTTTATTGAAAACATGGCCTCAGGAATAAAAATAATGGGCAAAATGACGCTTCCTTGTGAAGTTATAAAAGTTTCTGATTCAGAATTCAGGATTGTTCTGGTTCAGGGACTTAACCGGCAAATCAGGAGGATGTGCTATAAATTGGGTTACGAGGTTCTTTTTTTGCAAAGAATAAGAATTGGTAATGTTTTTTTGGATAAATTGGAACCGGGAATGTGGCGGGAAATATCAAAAACCGACCTGAATTAAATCAAAATCAAAGTCATGAACAAAACGGAAATCATTCAGAACCTCGAAGATAAGCATCAGGCATTTATTTCGTATATCGATGGACTTTCTCAGGATGAGTTTGAATATGCTTTTCAGGACAAATGGTCGGCGGGACAACAATTGGAACATATCATCAAGAGTGTAAAGCCTTTGAATCAGGGTTTTATGTTGCCCAATTTTATGCTAAAAATGATCTTTGGCACCACAAACCGTCCCAGTCGTACTTATGACGAAGTTTTTACCAAATACCATCAAAAGCTTGAAGCAGGAGGAAGAGCAACTTCAAGATTTATTCCCAAAGAAGTACCTTTCACAGCAAAAAAGAAGCTCATTTTGACATTGGAAAGGCAAATCAAAAAATTGGGAAAACAAGTCAATGCATTTTCGGAAAATGATTTGGATTATCTGATTGCCCCTCACCCACTGCTCGGGAAGTTGACACTAAGAGAATTGCTTTACTTCACCATTTTTCATGTGGAGCATCACCAATTATTGATTGAAAAATATTTGAAAGAAAAAAATTAGCCTTCTCCCAGGAAAATTGAAACTGATTTTAATTTTTCAGTTTTATCGGCCATTAATTTTAGAATACTAATCATCGGGATAAACAATATCATACCGGATGCCCCCCAGAAAATTCCACCCAAAATGATTGCAATAAAAATACCCAACGTATTAATTTTAAGCCTGTTGCTTACAATATAAGGAAACAATATATAGGCTTCCAGGACTTGTACAATGCCAAAAACTATGATTACATATAGAGCATACCAGACTGAATCATAAGTAACCCAGGCTACGCTGATGGGCAAAAGCGAGGCCGCCATAATACCTACATAAGGAATAAAAGTTAGCACCGAAGCCAGGAAACCAAACAATACAGGATGAGGAATGCCAATAATAGCAAGCCCAATGCTGTTGAGAATTCCAACTGACAGATATACCAGGGCCATACCTTTTACAAAATCATAGTACGATTTTATCGTTTCGATTAAGACTTGCCGTATTGATTCTCTCTTATCAGCGGGGAATAAAGAGTAAAGTGTTTGACTCAGGAGTTTATGATAAACCAAAATTAAAATGGCAAAGACCGGAACCATTATAACAGTAAAGATTCCCTCGGAGAGCGAGGACACCATACTTTGTAAAAATGCCAGTGCTTTTCCACCTGATTGATCCAATAGATTTTGTAAAAAAACTTTTTGTGATGCAGCACTATAATTAAAGTTTTGAGCCACCAACCCACTCACATTCTCTATGGCTTCGAAAAGTTTACTCCTCAGACTAGTCCATTCTCTGGTAAACTCGAGAATTTGATTGACAAGCAGAAAAAGTACAAAAACCAAAAATAAGAAAACCACAACAACGGGCATTCCAAATGCAAGAATTGCCGGAAACCGTTTGGATATCAACCAGTTAGAAACAGGAAAAAGTACAAAGCTTATCAGCATTCCAAATGCCAGCGGAATGAATAGCATTCGTCCAAAATATAGAATAAAGGAAATCAGCACTACATATTGCAGGATTTCCAAAGATTTGACGCTTTTTCCTGAGCCAGCCATATTTCTGTAATGATTTGAATCATTAAGATAATCGGTTTATAATTCAAAACCAAAAAAGCCCACTGAATAATGGGCTGTTATATGGTCAGAATTATTCAAACTCTAATCCTTAATTATTCTCAACATAATTTTTGAAATTATCGAGAATACCTTGCCAGCCTGATTGCTGTAGTTCACGTGAGTTCATATTTTCAGGATCAAAAACTTCGGTGAGCATAACCTGATCACTATCTTGCCTGAAGATTACCTCGGCTTCTCTCCCGTCTTCCATAACAAAGTGAATCAGCTCATGCTCAACCACTTTGGTGTAGGTTCCAATAAAATCAAACCCCGCACTGCCGTCCCGGGCTTCCATCCTGAAAAGAAATTTACCACCTTCATGCAGATCGATTTCAGCATGTGGTGTATGCCAGCTGGGGTGACCCGTATTCCAGATGATATTATGCTCAGGGCTTTTATAATATTCCCAGACTTTACTTATCGGTGCATTGATGGTGACACTTACCTTGATTCTTGATGATTCCATATCCATTGTTTTTTTTTACAAAAATATGCTTTCGATTTTCTTTTTCACAATGCCATTCTTGCCAAATTATAGGGGGATTCTGTCAAAAAGCTTACCGTTAAATAAAACCCTACTAACATTAGTAGTACCGCTCCATTTTATTCAAACCTAGTTTTGTTGCAATTAAAAAATAAGCTATGAGAAAATTTTTCATTTTGTATTTACTAACTCAAACCTACTTTGTAAATGGTCAGGTAGAAACCAGAGCCGACTCCATTATAATCAAATCGAAACTAAGAATCAAAAACCACAATGAGGGTGTTGGAAAGGTATTAACTTCTGATATCGATGGAAATGCCACCTGGCAGGCTATTCCGGTCTCACCTTCCAGCAACTGGCAGGTTGTTGGCACCAACTCTGCGAGAGGTGGATTTAATAACAATATCTCAGATGGTACGAGTAACACAGTACTAATTGGAGAAAGTAACAATCAGACTTCAGGGCAATATCTTTATGGCCTTGGTTGGGGACTGGAGCCGAGAGGATTTGGAGTTACTACTTTGGGAAGTTTCAATATCATTCCAACAGGTTCAAATACCACTTGGGTAGCCTCAGACCCACTTTTTGTGATGGGAAATGGAAACTCCAACGCTACCCGTTCCAATGCTTTTATGGTATTGAAGGATGGGAAATTTGGAATTAACAGACTTCAATCTGACTTATCAACCAATACGCAAAAATTCCAGGTAAGTGGCGGAGCCTTGATAGAGGGCGGTTTAAAATTACCAACCGGAGCCGCCACCGGAAGATATTTAAGATCAGATGCCTCAGGAAATGCAACCTGGGCGGTATTTCCGACATTTTCTTTATCGCTGCCTTATTCAGATGGCATTTCGAGCACCTCCACAGCATTCAATATTATCAATACCAATACATCGGGTTATGCTTTTCATTCCGAAGGAAATGTAAAACTTCAATATATTAATGAGGCACCCGGCAGAATATTATTTTCGACAGATGATCAAGGGGATGCAAAATGGGAAAATGGCAATTGTATCAGCAAATGCTCCTTTTCTCTAACGAGAAATTTGAAAGCCAGTATTCCAAGTGGAAGCGTTCAGTTCCTGCCTTTTACAGTAGAAAATTTTGATATATGTGGTGCCTCAACGTTTGTTAATATAGCAGGAGACAATGATTTTCATTACTATAGTGCTCCTAATGACGGAATTTATCAATTCGAATTTAACGGGACCTTCCAAACCACTATAAATTACGCTTTGATGATTCATAAACTAAACGCATCAAATGCTCCGGTTACCCAAATATTTTCTGCTACCTGTCAGGGTAATGCTTCTGAAGTTTCTCAACGTTATACGGCAATTGTACAATTGACAGCAGGAGACAAAATTGCCCCGACTATACAAGGGTTTAATGCCTCCGGAAGCATGGCATTCAACAATTCAGACAACCCATTGGCTTGTACTTTTACCGGACATATTATCGAATCCACAGACTGTACCGCCTTAAAGAGCAACGCTAAATAATCTTTAACATGAAAACTACCAGAAAAAAACTCACCAAAGATTTTAGTATGAACCTGGCACCATTTACAGATGTGCATGTGGGTTCCAGAATGGAGATCAGCCCAACCGAAATCGTGATGATTCAGGCAGATATCAGTTATTCTTATTTATATCTGAAAAGTGGCCTTAAGGTGATTGTAAGTACAAATATCCAGAAGCTGGAAGAGCGTTTTTTGCCTTTTAGAAATATGGTAAGGATTCACCGCTCTACGATGATCAATACGCAGTTTCTGAAATATGTGGATGGGAGTAACGCCTATCTGATCAATGACATGCATTGTGTAATTTCCAGGAGAAAGCGGAATGACTTATTTCAGGCTATTCAAATAATTAATGCGTAAGCTATAATATTTCTATTAAAATACTAACAATCAAACGTTTAAACTCATGAAAAAGACAGTTTTTACATTTTTAGCATTCCTGATTCTAGGTAATACCTTAGCCACAGTTCGTAGGGTAAACAATAATGTAGGTGTTGAGCTGGTACCCAATATAGTATATTCAGCTTTTAAAGCTGCCCATGACGACTCATCGCCAGGCGATACCATCTATATTGAGCCATCAAACATCAACTACATCTTTACGGATGGTATTTCAAAGCGACTTGTAATAATAGGTAATGGTTATAATATTGGTACAAACGCCGGACTCGTTAACCCTCTTCCACAAAACACTTTCGAATCAAAAGTTCAGGGTTTTGAATCCGCAGGTGGAGGAGGTTTGCTAAAGATAAAGGTTGGTGCCCAGAACTCCTCTCTTATTGGTTTGTCTTTTCAAAACTCTGTTGTTATAGAATGTGGTGATGTATTGATAGAAAGATGCCAATTTATACCCAATATAAACTTAAGATTGAACTCCAACAATAATTTAGTGAAAAGCTGTTTTACAAAACAATTTGGTTCTACCCACGGAGCAATAATAGGAACAGGGCAAAACAATACCATTGAAAACTGCATTTTAGGAGATGGAGTAGCAGACTTGACTGGCATTACGGTAAGCCAGTCTGTTATTGATGGCATTAGTAATATAACCAATGGTAACTTTACCAATTGCATAGTAAACAGTTCAATTTCTGGAGTTAATAATACCTATGCCCATTGCTTAAAAATAGGCGATACTTTTCCAACGCCCGGTATTAATAATAATATCGAAAATATAGTATTGGCCGATGTTTTTGTAGTAAGTAATCCGTTAAGCGGTAATGGAACACAAGATAAGGACTATCAACTAAAAGTAGGCTCGGCTGCTATTGGTACTGGTTTTGGTGGGGTTGATATGGGGGCTTTTGGGGGTGCCACACCTTATCGTTTATCTGGTCAGCCCCCAGTACCTGTGGTTACCAATTTATTTTTGAATGCGACAGGATCTACAACCTCGGGTTTAACAGGCAGCATCACCATCCAAAGCAACAACTAATAGCAATGAAAAAGATTTTTCTAAGCATTCTATTGTTAGGATGTTTTGGGCAATCTATAGCCCAGAGTATTCAGCGAATCGAATATTTTATAGATACTGACCCTGGTTTTGGAGCGGGGGTGGCTGTACCATTTTCAGGCACCACCACAGCTACTGCAAATTTGAGTATTCCGCTCGGAAGCGGCCTTGCTGTTGGTTTTCATAAGTTTTATTTACGTGCCAAAAATACCAACGGAACATGGTCAATGGTACAGCAACAAAATTTCTTTAAAACAAATTTACCAAGTGCAACACCTAACATCGTAAAACTCGAATATTTTATAGATGCCGACCCTGGTTTTGGTTTGGCCAATGATTTAAGCATTACTTCGGGTCAATCCGTGACAAAAGCTTTAAACATTCCATTACCCTCAAATCTTCCCTTGGGTTTTCATAAGTTTTATATCCGAGCTAAAGATGCATCGGGCAAATGGAGTGTGGTATATCAGCAAAACTTCTTTAAAACCGATATCCTGCCTGCCCCACCCAATATTGTGAAAATGGAATATTTTGTAGATTCTGATCCTGGATTTGGTTCAGCGACGGATTTCCCAATTACTACAAGCCAAACGCTCAATTTGGAAAATATCAACTTTACATTGCCTCCCGGTCTTTTGGAAGGTGATCATGTACTATATGTAAGAGTAAAGGATGCAAACGGAAAGTGGTCAATGGTATCTTCTCCCAAATTCCGAAACTGCCCTACCGGTACTTTGCTTTCAGTAACCGGCAGTGCATACAAGTGTAACGGAACCACCGTTTTGAATGCAGTGGTCCCTCCGGGTACTGTCTCATATGTATGGGTAAAAGACAATTCAGAAATCGGTAATAACAATCAGCCAACACTTTCTGTAACTTCCGGAGGTAATTATGCCGTAAAAACCCAAACAGGCCTGACCAACGCCTGTAGTACACAGGTAAGCAATGTGGTGAAGGTGGTTTTCGCTTCGGAAGATAGCTTAGGGATTAAAAGCAACCGCACCCTCATCAATTGCAACCAACCAGCTGCCTTGAGCATAGATTCAACCAAAAGTAATTTTTCAGCCTCGGAATTTACGACTTTCCAATGGTTCAAAGACAATGCTTCGTTCACAACAGGACCAAATGCAACTGTTATTACAAAAGGCATTTACAAACTACGGGTGAACTATTCAGGTCCTTTGGCTGCTTGTACTGTTAAGGAGTCGCAGGAAATCACCCTCTCTGAATTGCCTGTTTCATTAAATATTTCGCCAATTTCACATCAACCCAATGTTTTGAAACTTTGTACGGGTTCTACGGTGGATTTTCTTGCTGAAACTTCCATGGAGGGAAATCAAAGCTTTCAATGGTTTAGAAATGACGTAGCAATTGGAGGAGCTACACAATCTCAGGTGACCAATATTAGTCAGGCAGGGTTATATAAATATCAGGTGAGTGTTGGTTTATGCCAAAATCTGACTTCAGGTGTGGTGGAAGTTCAATTGGTGGCAGGTTCTGTGTCTGCTCCATCCATCAGTTTAACTTCAGGAACTCTAAATACCTGTCCGGGCAGCACAGCCACTTTAAGCATAAGCAGCTGCACAGGCACTACCATCTGGAGCAATCAGGTGGTAGGAACTACGCTGGATGTAATACAACTCAATTCCCCTCAAACCTATTCGGCTTATTGTCTCAACGGCTGCATGTATAAGTCGAATAATTCGCTTACATTCCTTCCCTTACCTGCCACTATTCCTGCTCCAAAAATTCTGACCGATTTACCACCTTTCACAAGTACTTATACAGTCAAACATAGCTCAAGAACCCATGGAGATGCTTTCAGATACAATAACTATGATTCGCCTTTAGCCATAGCCCCGCTTCAGGGAAGCACAAGTTATTATATTGATGATCAGATGACTATGAATGCTTTTCTGCCCTCAGGGGCTTTGAAATTTCCTCAGATTATCGTTCATGGTGTGCCCAATACCAACGGGGGTGATATCGCAAGCGTAGGGTTCAACAAACTGCTTTTGGCAGGTGACACACCATCAGGAATCACCGGACTAAAAACACAAGCTGGCTTTGGCGGCAACGACCTTTGGCTTTTGTGGCGGGACATTGAAGGCAATTATCTGATGGACAAGGCTTTTGGTGGTAATGGAGGTGAAACTGCGGTAAAGATTCTTAAAAAAACAGAAAATGAGATTTTCGTTGTAGCCACCAGCACCTCGGGTATCAGTGGAAACAAAACCTCTGCCTCATTCGGAAATTCAGACATTTGGGTGATAAAAATAGATGGCAATGGCAACAAACTGGCTGAGGCAAGTTTTGGCGGAAGTAGTACAGATGAAGCCAGAGATGCCATCTTATTGAATAACGGCTCCATAGCTATCTTGGGCTCAAGTAGTTCTGGGCCTTCGGGAAATAAGACGAGTATTTTGAACAGTAACAGAGACCTTTGGTTGTTGCTGGTTGATCCTAATCTCAATCTGGTATGGGAGCGTAGTCTGGCATTGCAAAATTCCAGCACCAATACAGGAAAAAGCCTGATTGAAAAAAACGGACACATTTTCGTAGCACAGGAGGGTGGTAAAATGGCTAAATATGACCTTTTGGGAAATTTGGTTGCCAACGTAGCATTTAATTTTACAGACCATAATCAGGCTACAACTTCTGGTTTTTCTTTTAAAAATTTGCTAAAAGGCCCAAACAACGAAATGGTAGCGATCGGTGCGGGAAGCGGAAACGTAAGTATGAACGTAAATTCCGGAACGCTTTTGTTTGTTTATTCCAATATCATCAGTTTTGAATTTGATGAGAACATGCTCGTAAACAGTCCTTCCAAAAAAACCTACGGCTCTTATTATACTGCGATGCCCGACACCCCGGGACGCGGATTTTACGATTCGGAAGGACAACTAAATATTTTGCATGTAGGTGACGTACCCGCCTGTAGTACTTTGGTAGGAAATACCTATTTCGCCGACCACTCTGCCTACTACAATGTGCTGTGCAACAGGGGAAATATTACTGATGGCCATTGGTTTTTATGGAAAATGGGAAAGTACACCCTTACCGAGCAAACATTTACGGACTATTGCAAAGGAAAAGTATTTGCCCTGCAGGCCAGTTATCTCGAAAATTTCCCTTTAGCCAATGGACTGGAGTTCAAATGGTCTAACGGCCAGACAGGCCAACACATTGAATATATCTCAAACACCAGTGAGCCGCTGTATGCTTTTGTAAACAAACCTGACCCCAATACCTGTGGTTCGCCGGTGGTAAAAGTACTGCATACTCCTTATCCTGATAACCAAACGCTTAGTGGCAACCAAGGTACAGATCGGAAACGATATACTTATCAATATTTGGTTTCGACCGAAAAAATCCAAAATGCCGATACCGAATACCGGGCAGGCAGCAGCATCTTGCTTAATCCGGGTTTTGTGATGGTACCCAGCTCCGGGAAACCCTTCAAAGCCGAAATTGGAGGGTGTGTGAATAATTAGAATTAATAAATTTCACGAAAACTATTGATAGTCTTAAGCCCGGAAGATTTCTTTCGGGCTTTTTTTTGAAAAAAACTCACAAAAGGTCGTTTCGCTATGCTCCGCCTGGAATTATGAACTAAGACTCAATTGTATATGATTAATAGAATCCGAAATAATTTTAACTCATCGTGATAAACTATTTGATCCTGAATAATTTCAATTACAAACCGGCTTTTAGTCTTTCGATTTCAGATGCTTGTTTTCCCATTCTTTCTTTGAGTATTTGTATCTCCTCTTTTTGTATATCAATCAATTCTTTCAATGCTTTGATAGATTCTACAATCATTGGGTCATAGGCACCATACGATGCCGAAAGGTAGCCTTCTTTATCTGTCTTTATATTTTCAGGGAAAATTTGTTGCAAATCCTGGGCGATAAATCCAAAAACCTTGTCTTTTCCGCGGCTTTTATCAATCCAGTTATAGCTTACGCCTCTCATATTCAAAACCTTATTGAGGGTTTCCTGTGAGTTGAGATAAACGATATTCTCTTTTAACCTTTTATCAGATGGAATGATCCAGTTGCCCGTGCCGGTGGTTTTAAAGGCTTCGCCTTCCACCTGTAAGGTTTCGGTTCTTGAATCAATCTCATTTTTCAGGCGATTGATACCTACTTTATCTCCTGCAAAATCCCCTCGGATCAAGGCACGATTTCCGCTTGAATTTTCAATCACCAATAAATCATTGGCATCGTGGTTATAACCTGCCTGATAACCGATGAAGACGTTGCGGCTGCCTGTTATGTTTGTAAAACCTGCTTCATAACCCAAAACCGTATTTTGCGACCCTGTTGTGTTACTGATAAGTGTATTTACACCTAAAGTAGAATTCTGATTTCCGCTTGAATTGTTTTTAAGTGTTTCGTAGCCTATGGCAGTATTGCTTTGACCGGTATTATTGGCAGCGACTGAACTTCCTTTGAATGCACTATATCCAATTGCAGTATTTTCGGTAAATATGCCAATAGTCCGGCTATCTGCAAATAGCATGGCATCAGTACCAATTGCAATAGAGCCAGAGTTTGCAATATTTGAATACAAAGATTGTGATCCAATTGCTATGTTATTGCTACCTATGGTACTAAAAAATGCCGCATCTAAGCCAATGGCAATATTCTTATCTCCAGAAATATTGTTATTTAAACTGCGAAATCCTAAACCCGTATTGCTGTTTCCATCCAAATTATCTGCCAAACTATAGCCTCCTAAAGCTACATTTTGAATTCCTGTGGTATTTTTCAATAAACTTGAAATCCCAAGTGCCGAATTATAAGAGCCGGAAGTGTTACTAGTCATAGACTCATCGCCAATTGCCGTATTATATTGTCCGGTATTGTTGGAAGACGTTGTACTACCATTTAATGCAAAAGCACCTACTGCGGTATTATAGGTACTTCTACCCACCGTGCGATTGTCTGTATTTCGCATAGCAGCGTAACCAACGGCAGTGGATCTGTTATTGGCTACATTAAATAACATGGCTCCATTTCCAATAGCAGTGTTATTACTACCCTCCGTATTTGATTCTAATGCATCAAAACCAATTGCTATATTATTGCTTCCTATTGAGTTATTAGAAAGAACATTTGCTCCCAGACCTGTATTTTCAGAACCCGAAGTATTCAATTTTAAAACATTGTTACCAAATGCTGAATTGTTTTGAATACCAGTATTTAAATTTCTGAGAACACTATTTCCCAGTCCGGTATTAGTTTCCGCGAGGTTATTGGGCAACTTACTTTGAATCCCTCTGGGTGTAATTGTAATCGACTCATCGGTAACACTTTGGGTAAATATTTGGCCACTTACTACAATCAGATTCAGGCTCAGGATCATGGTAAAAATTAATGATTTCATAACTATTTTTATTTAAAATGAGCATTTTATTTGATCAAAACATTAAACTCTCCCTCGGTCACCGTTGCTTTTTTTATGGGAGCCGAGAAAGTATTGGCGATGAATGAAAACTTACCTTTTAGGGTCGTGGCAGTTTTTTCGGTGAGGGTAATCTCACCCGAACCACTGTTGAAATTTGTGTGATAATTGGTTTTATCGGCATCAACAAATGAGGCTTGCGTAGTGCCTTTCATTTGCACGGTACCCACCCCCTGGTTTACGCCTACTCTCACATACATTTCCTTGCCTGTTGCTGCGTCGATGCCATAGATCCAGTAGGTATCCGCCGTTTTTAAGGTGGCGTAGGTGGCAGTTTCGCCCGTAACCTTGTAAGCTACACCATTGATTTTGCAACTTAAGAAGACTTCATTTTTTACTTCCTCCTTCTCACAGGAGGAAAGCCAAACAAACAGAAAGAAAAGCAAAAGGACCTTTTTGACTATTTTCATTTTTGTAAATATTGAATTTGAATTCCTCTGACGCCAATATTGGCGTTTGCCCAGTTTCCACAGTTGGCGGTTCCGTTGGCACCGTTATCATCAAAACTTTGTACCAATACATAATAAAAATAGTCCTGATTATTCACCGTATTTATGGTGGCGGGTGCCAGCGTCAGATTGGTACATCTTATAGGACAGTTGGGATCCTGCCCGGATCCTAATGAAACTATTGTACCCAAAACTTCAGGGGGACAACCGTTGTCAGCCACTCTGAGGAAGTTAAATTTAAGGCTGCAATCGGGGAAATTGCTCGTGCCACTTCTATCCATATAGCAGGCTTCCAATACCTGGACTTCTGAATTGTGCGGGAGGTCAATTGGTGCCATCATGCTGGCCGACTGCACATTACCCGCATTTTGAGTCACTATAGAGTATTCGGGATGCTCGGCATATTCCATATAAAACCCACCTGCTCCAAGGCTTATCGAAGGTTGAAAACCACTGGCATGCAACTGCCAATGCGACACAATGGGCGTATTTTTCAGGTTGCCATTTTTCATCGTTACCGTTCGCTCTTCTGAGTCTTTGATCAGATTGGCCGGTTCAATATTGGCTACTCCGTTTTGTGCCCATAACTTTCCTGCAAGCAGCAGAAAGACAAGAAGTTTAAATTTTTTCATGTGTTTAAAATTCAGGTGATTATTATTAATATTTTAGAAATTATTGTCCCGGACGGTAATAAACCCCATATCGTAATTCTACTTTACCTGATTTCTTGTAAAGCCTTGAAAACATGCTCTTTCCTGCGTCGCGAGATATTCACCTGAAAACCATCCTGGAGCTCAAGCGTGCCTCCTGCGGCTTTTACATAACTCAGATTGATGATACAGGAACGGTTGACTCTGAAAAAGGGGAGATTCAGAGCATTCTCATATTTTCCCAGGGTCCGGGCAAAAACCAGAATTCTGCCCTGATTGTCAATTAGCCTGGAATAATTTTCTACAGCCTCAATTCTTACGATTTGATCAAAGGCCGGATGTCCCTTCCAGCCCGGAGGTGATTCTTTAAGTGTTTTCATGTCAATGGGTTGTATCTGGGTTGAGTCCTTTTACAAGAAAAGAGACAATACAAAGTTGCAGATTTCGATTTTTCGTCACCATAGGGAAAATAAGGATATTTTCTTCTGCAAAATTCTTTATATTTGTAAAAACCTTTACCTGTTTTTCAGCCAAAATTCTAAACCATGAAAACAATAAACATTGTCCTCGTGGACGACCATGAGCTATTATTAAAAGGTATGGCATCGGTACTTTCCACACAGGCCGATTTCAATGTAACAGGCATTTTTACCAATGGAGATAAGTTTCTTGATACTCTTGAGAATAATCCGGACCCCGACATTCTGATCCTTGATGTCAATCTTAATGAAAACGAACCGGAAGTCCTGCTTCAACATATCAGAAAGATTCGACCCGAGCTTCCCATACTTTATCTGACTATTTTAAGAGGTAGCCGCATGTTTCATCGGCTCGAAAAGTTTGGAATTCAGGGATATCTACTCAAAGACATCGCTTATGAGCCCCTTTTTGAGGCCATAAGGGTAATCAGCAAGGGGGGTACCTATTTTTCAGATGACATCACCCTCAATTTTGAAAAAGATCAGTCGATAAAAGAAAAGGGATTTCTGAATCAACACAAAAATATGCTCAGTCCGCGGGAACAGGAGATCCTGCAGCTGATCTGTAAAGAATACAGCAGTGCCGATATTGCCGAAAAACTATATATAAGTACCAAAACCGTAGATACTCATCGCCAAAACCTAATGATTAAGCTGGGAGTAAGCAATTCGGTGGGTTTGGTAAAATATGCCATCAAAAACAATCTGGTAGAAATCTGAAAGCCCATGAAAAAACTGATGATTATAATTTTAGGTCTGCTGCCGGAAATCTCCATGGCTCAAACCAAAACCTCTGTCAATGCCCTCATTGACCAAACCATGCATTTCTATGAAAGCAAAAAGGACTCCATAAAAATTAATGCAGAAAGGATACGCTCAGAAGCCCAAAAACTCAATCTTCAGCAGGAAGAGCTTTATTATTACCGTTTTATGGGTTTTTATTATGAATATGACAACCAGCCCGACAAAGCCCTGCAATCCTATCTCAGGCTATTGAATGAATCGGAAAAAAGAAATTTTGTACCTGAAAAGTACCAGGCTCTGGGCGATATTGTAAGTATATATTTTAACCAGAATCAACAAAAAAAGGCCAGGGAAATTATCCTGAAAGCCATCAACGATGCTCAGCATGATAAACCTAAGGATCTGGTGTTGTCCACTTTTTATAACAATATGGGAATGATCTATGCCCAGGAAAACAAGGTGGACTCCGCCTTGCTTATCTACAATAAATCTTTGGTCATCAAAAACAAAATTGGAGATCCGGTACCTATTGCCGACCTCAAGACCAACATCGCCTCATTGTACCTCAGGAAAGGGAACTATGTACTTGCTGAAAAACTCGTAAAAGAATGCTATGCGATCCATAAAACCCGCAACATGACGGAAGACCTTTGGTTTGACCTCATAAGTTTTGCCAATATCTATTTGGGTACTTCACAATTAATCAAAGCTTTGCAAAATGCCCTGGAAGCGGAAAAAATCGCCCAAAACCTCAAATCAAAGCCTAAAGAGCTCGACACCTATGAAGTGCTCAGTAAAATATACGAAAGTACCGGTAACTACCCAAAAGCCACCTATTACTTAAAGCAATATGGGGCAATCAAAGATGAGATTATTAATATTAAAAACTCAGAAAAAATTGCAGAACTACAGGAACAATACGAAGCCGAAAAAAAGCAGCGTATCAATACCGAACTCAGCCATAATCTGAGCCTGGAAACTGAAAAGAAAAGTATTTATCTCTTTGGTCTGGTGCTGAGCTTGCTCGCCATCGGGATGCTGATTTATGCCTATTGGAAAAACCGCCAGAAAAACCGGATCATCGAAGGACAAAACCGGCAACTGGCCAAACTCAACACCCAGAAAAATCACCTGATAAGTATGGTATCGCACGATCTTAAGACGCCTTTTCTGAGTATCAGGGCACTGGGGTACGCCTATGCCCATACTGCAGCAAATCAAAGCGGGGAATTCATCAAAGACATTGTCAAAAGCAGTGAACAGGGACTTAAAATGATTTCGGAAATACTTGAAAATGAAAAGTTTGGCGAAAATGCCCTTCAGATAGAGAAAATAACAGTTTATGGATTAATCGATGAACTAAAAAGTGAATTCGAACCTCTTACCGCTGCCCGAAACATTCAGATCAAACTTCCCGGGGATAAGGATTCCGGCGTAATGACAGACAAACTGCTGCTCAAAAGTGCCCTGCAAAATGTACTCTCCAATGCCATCAAATACTCTCCGCAGAATGGCACAATTTACTGTGAAACGCAGGTAATGCAGGATAAATTTGAAATCACGATCAAGGACCAGGGGCCGGGTTTAAATGAAAAAACAACAAAGGACGAATATTCCTCGGGAAAAGGTCTGGGGATCGTGAAACGCATTATGCAGGAGCTGGGCGGAAATACAGAAACGGAATGGTCGGACAAGGGAACTGCCGTAAAACTGCGTTTGCCGATGGAATAATTGGGGTAGAAAGGTTCAGATTTAAGAATACAAAAATTGCATTATCAGTAATTTAGAAAGTAATAGATGGAACTTTCTTACCCTTACTGAGAATTGAGAATCCTTTGAATATGGATTCGACTTTTGAGAAAATGTCGAAGAGCTAAATGTTAATATTTACAAAATATCCTCTTATTTTGCAAAGAGAATAATAATCTTGTGAAGGCCTAAAACACAAAAGCAGTATCAAACGAAAAACGATAAAGTATGAAGAATCCCATTTCAAGAATAATTCTATCTCTGAAACAGTTAAGGTTATTGACATCACTTGAAATGTTTGACAAATGGTTTGGTTTTTTTGTGAAAGTAATATGGCTGGTACTATTCATTTCCCTGGGTATTTACCTTTACCAAGAATATCATAAAAACACATTTTATCTTAAGGATTTCAAAGTCCCTGTAGCTTGGGAAGATCAGGGCTATTCAGGAGAAGTAGTTAAAGAAGCAATTTTAGACGAAATAGACAAAGTTAACCAGGAGTTAGCACTTCAAATTGGTCTGTCAATTAATGATAGAAACTTGAAGTCCACCCGAAATTCTGACAACGACAATACTCAGATTTTAAGTGAAATCAACGTTGAGGGTTTTAATCTAAGGGTAATAGTAAAAGCAATTCTTAATTTTTTTGGAAAAAAAGACAAAAATATAGGTGGCTATGTTACACTAACCGATAGTTTGCAAACAATAACCGTTCAAATTACTGACCAAACCGTAAAAGAATTTAGTGCCGATAAAAGCCATCCCATAAAAAATTTAGTTCATGATGCCGCTTTATATATCATGCTTGTCAGGCAACCTTATTCTTTATTACAATATTACAATATGAGAGGAGATACTATTGCCTTAAAAAAAACCTATGACTACTTAAAAAGACATAGAGATGTAATCAAAGACAACGATTTTTACTTTTTGGCATGTAATGTTTCGCTTATTGAACGTGATTTTGACAAAGCAGATTCCTGGGCAGATTCCTTATTGCAAAAGTATCCGGACGACATGAACAGTTATTGGAGTAAATCAAATGTATCATTTAATAGATTAAGATTTAATAAATCTGATTCATTACAAAAGATAAAATATAATAAAATTTATGTTGAAAATCTTAAAAAATGTATCGTTCACAATACAGTTGATGGGGAAAAGGTATCATTATCAAATGTTTATTTGCAGCTTGCCCGTTATTATTTTAATCAAAAAAATATAAGACTAGCGGAACAATATGTAGCTAAATCTAGAGCGATCAAACCCTTTGGTGGATTTGAAAATAATGCTTTGTGCTATTCATACATAGACGCAAAAAACTATATTAAAGCAGAACAATTCATAAAAAAGGCTATTAATATTGAACCCGATAATGCTAATTACTGGGATTCATTAGCAGAAGTTTATGCTCTTCAGGGAAAAGACTCATTATGCGTTGCTACCCTAAAAAAGGCATTGGATTCGCCTATTAAAATTGGGACTGTTTCAACAAAAGCTTATGAAAAAGACCCTCGTTGGCAAAACCTTCAAAATCGCAGGGACTTTAGTGCCTTACTAAAAAGAAATGCTGAAACCGTATCTCCGTAATCTCTTGATTAAGCGGCAAATATATGAGCATTCAGCTCTTCGACATGTTCCGCATGGACATGTCGAAGCTAGATAAAACAGGATTTGTAATCCTAAATCCCAGAATTTCTCTGCGTTAATCCCATTTGCTTAAAATTCAATATCATGGCTTACGAATACAGAATCAAAGACTACCCTAAAACAACTTATTTTGGTATTAGAAAAGGGAAGATTAAGGTTACGTTTCCTTTTTGAAAATTGAAAATCCTATCTATCAAGCTTCCAGATTGGGATAATAATGGTGAGTGGTAATTTTTAGAATTAAAATACCATTAAATCTAAGATCGCCTTTTGCAACTTAACAAGGTTCGATTTATTTTGTTCTACAAAAAATAAAGATTTAAAATAAATGTAAAAACTTATCTCACTAAATCGGAACTATTAATAAAAACTAAACTTAAGAATTCAAATCCGGATTATTACTGAAGTTTTTTACATAAATAGGATTTTACTATAAACTATATATAAATAGGTACTTTTTTAATTATGAATATTGAACATACACATTTTAAGAAGATTTCTGATGACAGAAGATTTATTATTGATTGTTATATAGAAATGCTCTCAAGAATAAACGAAAATGAAGTAATTGATTTAGTTAATTATTCAATAAATAATGTAAAAACAGATATTGAAGAACTACCCAACGGGAAAACGATTCAAGCTCTAAGTATATATTTTCAACTCATAACATTGGTCGAAGAAAATGCTGCTATGCAGTACAGAAGAAAACTTGAAGACGAGGACAAAATTGTAACAATTCGTGGGTCTTGGGCCGAAACATTAAATAAATGGAAAAATGCAAACCTTTCTGAAGAGGAAATGCTCAAAGCAATTTCTAAAACCCATATTATACCGGTTCTAACTGCACATCCCACAGAGGCTAAAAGAATTACTGTATTGGAAATTCATCGAGAGTTATTCTTACTATTAGTTCAAAAAGAGAACTCCTCATTAAGTAAAATTGAGCAAAATGTAATCAGAGAGAATATCCTCTATCTATTGGAAAGATGGTGGAGAACCGGAGAGATTTACATGGAAAAACCGGAAATAAGGGACGAAAGAGCTAATGTACTGCATTACCTCAAAAAGGTCTTTCCCAATGTACTAAAAAATACCGACGACCAATTGAAAAGTTCATGGGTAGCATTGGGTCTTAACCCACTTAAAATAAAAAATCCGGACTTATTTCCAAAAATTGAATTTGGAAGTTGGGTGGGTGGTGACAGAGATGGACATCCATTTGTTTCTGCTCTTATCACTAAAGAAACTCTTCTGATTCACAGAAAAACTGCGTTAAATCTTGTAAGAGATGAATTGGAAAATTTGGCAAAAAAAATATCTGTCTCTGCTATTACCAACTCTATTCCTTTTGAACTATCAGAGGCAATAGAAAACAAAGAAAAGCTTTTGGGTGAGTCAGGCAAACGGGCCATTAACCGAAACCGCTATGAACCATGGAGGCAATTTGTAAATCTAATGATTTGCCAATTAGATAATACTATTTCGGAAAATTACACAGATTCAAAATCACACTATAAATCTAGTAAAGCTTTAGAAATAGATTTAAAAGTATTAAGAGGAGTTTTAATACAAAATGGTTTAAATAGCATTGCAGAAAGTCTGTTATTTCCTGTTGAAAGAATAGTAAAAAGCTTTGGATTTCACCTGGCAAAATTAGATATAAGACAGAATAGTGCTTTTCATGATAAAGCAATATCTCAAATTTTAAAATGCAATGGTGAGAAAGATTATGATTTTGAAACATGGGAAGAAACAAAACGGATAAAATATCTAAGCCAAATATTAGAAAAAAATGAACTTATTACTGATGTAACGATTTCCTATGGGTTGGAGGCAGATGCTATTTTAGATTGTTATAAAGTTATTCGCCAACATATAAATCAGTATGGAGTTGACGGTATAGGCTCTTTTATTGTTAGTATGACCAGGGATTTTAGTGATTTATTGGTTGTTTACTTATTTATGCGTGAAACCCAGTTATTAAATACCAGCATTAAAGTAGTTCCACTTTTAGAAACCATTGAGGATCTGCACCATGGCCCTCAAATTTTAGATGCATTTTTTAAACATCCAATTACACAATCCCGTAGAAAATACACTGGGTTTGCTCAAGAGATTATGTTAGGTTACAGTGACAGCAATAAAGATGGTGGCACAATAGCAAGTAAGTGGAATCTATACCAGGCAGAAATAGCTTTGACTAAAGTTGGCAAAGATAATAACACAGAAATTTACTTTTTCCATGGCACAGGTGGTACCATTAGTAGAGGTGGTGGAAAATACCATCGTTTTGTAGAAAGTATGCCTGAAAGCACTATAAATGGCACTTTGAAAATTACTGTTCAAGGCGAATCTGTTGCACAACTATTTGGAAATCCAAAAACTGCAACCTACAACTTAAGTGCATTGTCATCGGGTATAGCCAGGCATTTAATTGAGAGCCAAACAAAAATTGAAAAGACTCAATATCCCATTGAAGCAATGGAGTTTATTGCAGAAAAGTCATATGAACATTATAAAAACCTAATTGAAACCCCAGGCTTGATAAACTTTTACAGCAAAACGACATGTATAGATGTATTGGAAAAGAGTAAAATCGGATCAAGGCCAGCCAGGAGAACAGGTACCAGAACACTAAAAGACCTTAGGGCTATTCCATGGGTATTTAGTTGGAATTTATCAAGATTTGCTTTAACAGGATGGTTTGGGCTTGGTGAAGCCCTGAAAAAATTGAAAATCGAAAAACCTCATGAATTCGAAAATTTAAAAAAAGGAATAAATAGCTGGAACTTCATTAAATTTTTGATGATTCAAACAGAGACCAATCTTATCTTATCTAACTTAGAAATAATGAACTTATATGTTTCGCTTGATGAGGATGAGAATGAAAAGAAATTGTTTATGTCTATGTTATTAGCTGATTACCAAAATGGTTTACAGTATATTGAAGAGCTATTTAATGAATCTTCAACAAACAGAAGATTGGGGCAGTATGATAATTTAAAATGGCGGAATGAAAAACTTTTTGTTTTACACAAGTTACATGTTAAATATTTAAAAATATGGCGAAGTATGGATGATGAAAATAATTTAGAAAAAGACAAATTGCTAAATAAGTTATTAAGTATTATAAATGCCTTGTCTAGTGGTTTGAAAAATACAGGTTGATTTATCAGCTCTTCGACATGTTCAGTAAGGACATGTCGAAGCTAGATAAAACTAGATTTGTAATCCTAAATCCCAAAATAATTTCGAGTAAACCTTTTTTCCCATAATTCCTCCCCCCACCCCAAAACCTGTCGAAAATCATTGGAGAAAAACATGAAAAACTTGCTTTATTTAAATTTATTCTGTAATTTTTGCAAATTACTAACCAATTGAACCCGGGTCTTTGCGTCATTACAGATTTATGCTCAGGAAAATAATCAATGCCTTTCTTTCGATTATTGCCTATACTTTCATCTATTCCTTTACGGCCGTTGTCGTGGTGATCACGATTGTGCTCATTACGCTTGATTCAAAAAGTATCCTGAATGTCTTACTGAAACTATGGGCAAAAATCATTTTCCTGATTTTGGGAAAGAAAATCAAAATAACCGGAGCTGAGCATATCCGAAAAGGCGACAAATACATCCTGATCGCCAACCATACCAGTATTTTCGACATTCCGGCCATCATGTCGTATTTCCCTGACATCGCCTGGTTTGGCAAAGAATATCTGCTCAGGATTCCGTTATTTGGCCGTGCCCTTAAAATGCTCGGGTTCATCCCCGTGCGTACCTCCGGCCTGAGAAATGCCAAAGATATCCTGAATCAGGTGAGCGGACAGACCGCCAGCAAATCCATCGCCATCTTTCCCGAAGGCACCCGCACGGTGGATGGTACTTTGCTGCCGTTTTACAAGGGATTTATCAGGGTCATGCAGGCCTCCAAAATGGACATCATTCCCGTAACACTCAACGGTTTTTTTGAGCTAAAACCCAAAACCACCTGGATCATAGACTTCAGTGCCGGGCCGGAGATCGTGATTCATGAAAGGATAAAATACGAGACATTAATCAATAAACCAGACGAAGAGATCATCGACTTTACCCGCCGGTGCATCGCTTCGGGATTAACCTATAAACCTCTATGAACCCAAAATCTGAAACTGCCGCCAAATGGGGCTTTGTACTCAACCCTACCGCGGGAAATTATTTCGCAGAAAAATATCTGGAAAAACTGAAGGCCGTTATCAAAACCAAAAACCTCGATGCCGAGGTCAGACTGACGCAATACAAAGGCCACGGTACCAAGCTGGCAGAGGAATTTTACAAAGAAAAGTTTAACCACATCGTTGCGGTCGGTGGCGATGGCACCATTAATGAGGTGGCCAGTTTTTTGATAGACAAACCCGGTGTAAAAATGGGCATTGTGTCGGCAGGTACCGGCAATGACACCATACAGTTACTGGGCTTTCCCAACCGCTTCGAAGATAAAGACTGGGACATTTTCCTGGAGGGCAATACGGTTAAGATTGATACGGGCGTGTGCAATGGCAAGGCATTCCTCAATGGCATGGGCCTGGGATTTGACGCCCACGTAGCAGCCCAGAATTATACCGAAGACGGCTCCGTAAAACGGAAAGGCGGCGACAAATATCTCTATCACATTCTCAAAACGCTGTTGACTTATAAAGAACATACTTTCAAAATCCTGAATGGCCGGGAGCATTCCGAATCGGAGTATTTTATGTCAACGATTGCCAATGGCCGCCGGTTTGCAGCCAAATATTTCATCACCCCCGAGGCCATTTCTGATGATGGCCTGCTGGATGTTTGTCTGGTGAAGAAAATCGGTCTTTTGAGCAGAATCCGGTTGTTTATGCAGGTGCCTACCGGAACACATATTTCCGACAAAAACGTGGAGTATTTCAAAACTGATAGTCTGAAAATCCATTTTGACGAAAAGGTGCCGTTTCATCTGGATGGGGAATTGTTTTTTGATAAAGAGTTGTCGGTGTCGCTTAAACCCAAATCGCTTGAGATTATTTATAATCCTTATGGTAAGCATTATTTAAGTTTTTAAAGTTTTAGATTTCGGAACAATTTAACAGCAATAATTTTTATGGCTTCTCACCCTTATGTGGCCTTTTTTGACCTTGACCGCACACTTATTCCGGCCGACAGCAGCACGCTTTTGATCAAAGATGCCTACCGGAGGGGCATTATCAAAAAGAAGAAATTGCTGATGGGTTATATGTTTGCGATATTGTACAAACTCAGATTGGTTAAAACTCTGGCCATCATTACCCGACTGGCCACCTGGCTCGATGGCCTGAGTGAGAAGATGGTTCAGGATATGGCAGCCGACATTTTTCAAACACAGCTAAAAGACCATATTCTACCCATTGCCCGCAAGGAAATCGAACGACACCGCTCAAAGGGAGCCTACCTGGTGCTGGCATCGTCTTCAATGAATTATTTCTGTGAGTTGTTTGCTGCCGAACTTCATTTAGATCTCATCATTTGCAGTCGTATGGAGGTCAAAAACGGGATATTGACAGGGAATCCTCGGGGCGAGTTGTGTTTTGAGAAATACAAGATGATTCCGATGGTGGATTTTTGCAAAAACAATAATTATAAAGTCGAAGATGCCTGTTTCTATTCCGATTCCATCGACGATCTGCCCGCTTTGTCGGCCATTGGTAAGCCCATCTGCATCAACCCCGACAAACACCTCAAAAAAGTCGCCCTTTCCAAAGGATGGGAGATAAGGGAGTGGCGGTGAAAAGGTTTTTTATTTGTATATCAAACAGAAGATATTCCAGGAATCCTGGTGGAAGACCGGAGGTTACGAACTTTTCATATAAGATAAAAAAATCCGTGCAGATCCGTGTTCCGTAGGATCAGGAAAGTCTGTGTGCTATTTTCTCAGAAAGATTAACAAAATGGTGAATCTTCTCAACCACTGTATTTTGACCAGAAAATAGGTTAATAGGAAACGATTTGCATTTTTAAAACAATTCTCACAAATTGCATATGTAAGCAACAAATCAAACCCATGAAAGTCATCAACATCCATAAGAGACCTATCCCCCAGCCTGCTACGATACTGGGTGAAATGTTGCAAACGCTCGCCACTGATAAAGATATGCTTTTAGCTACCAATAAATGGCCGAGAATGCGATTGGACAAAGGTTTGCAGGTAGGTTCAAAAGGAGGACACGGGCCTATCAGGTATTTTGTAAAAGCTTATGAGTCGGGAAAAGCGGTCACATTTGAATTTACCATGAAAGGCTTTGATGGTATTCATAGGTTTGATATCAAAGCTATCGATGCTGATAATTCTGAATTGGTCCATATCATTGACATGAAAACCTCTGGCTGGGCCACTATTAAATGGACATTGGCCATCCGGTGGCTACACGATGCATTTATTGAAGATGCTTTCGACAAAGTAGAAAATCATTTCACACCCAACTCTGCCAACAGCAAATGGAACCTTTGGGTGAGGTTTTTAAGGAAGGTGATGAGTAAGGGCAGAAAGAAAAATAAAGGTTAATGGCAAAAATCCAGTTATCAAATTTCCTCTTTACAATTCAATACAAAATTCTTATCAGAATATCGGTAGAGAAATGATTTCTCCGGCATTTAATCCACCTCTTCATATCTGAGTTTCCATCCTTTGTAATTGATAGCCCCATTGCTCACAAACCAAATCAAGGCTTTATGGGTCCAGGTGGTGATTTGAGGAGGAAGGTTCTGACCGCTGAATATGGCCAAAATAGGGGATTCGGTACCATAATCACTAAAAATATAAATCTGGTCAATTTTTGCCTCTGTATCCATTTCTTCAAACGTAATCTTTATACGTTTCTCTTTGCTAACCTCCAGTTCCCATTTGCAGTTGGAGTTATTGGCGTAGTTTTCTTCCCCGCTCCCATCCGTTATAATTCCTCTTTTATCGGTCAAATGCAGGGTCTCCGTACAATACAAATAGCTGGAGTCGATAGCCATGGCTTCAAAATAGAGGTAGATATTTGATTTCAGATTTTTATTGGTCGAAACCACAAATGAATCCGCCTTAAACTGGAAAGGTAGGTTGAGTTGAGCTAAGTTTAAAATAGTGTCAGACTTAAGTTGATTGTCCCATTTTTCAATCAGAACATTTATGTTTTGCTGGGTTTGTGGCTGGCTGTTGATGAGCTTATATTCAGGGTATTTGGCATGTGCAATTACCTTCCTTTTGTTTTTTGAAAGCCCTATATAGCCTTTAGGTGTATGAAATTCTGGGCTTGATTCCTGAGCTTCCAGATTGTGAATCAGTTTTTTTACATTTAATACCCCCGATCCCAGTTTCCCTTTGAAAAGAGGATTGTAAGTTTCCAATGGATCAGAAGCGTTTTTCAAAATCCTGTCACATTCCTGTGGAGTGATTTTGGGAAATGCAGAAAATATCGCTGCCACAATACCCCCTAAAAATGCAGCCGATGCCGAAGTGCCTGACAAGGAGCTATTGGGAGCATTGGGTATCGTACTCAAAGTAATGAGCGAATCTCCTGGAACGGAAATATCTACAAAGCGACCATAATTGGAAACTTGCTGCTTCTGAAAGTTGGAATTTAGGGCTGCTGTATTAATTACCCAGGAATAAGCTCCGGGAAACTGCTCTTTTTCTGAAACAAAATTCCCTGCTGAGGCAACCATGATTATTCCTGCTTTCTGTGCGGCTCTCAGAACTTCTTCTTTCTCTTTATCAAAAATACCCCCACTCCAGCAACAAACAATAATATCGGCTTTTTGCTCTATGGCGTATTTAATGGCCTCATAGCCATCTGTAATGTAATTGTTGTTGCGGGTATCAGATGAGGATTTTAAGGGTAATATTTTAATTACATCTTTTGGGTTTAACAATAACCTATTGAGCCCTTCAATTACGATTCCTGCTACTTTTGTTCCATGACCAAATCTCCTCAAATCTCCCTGTGGCGGGTTCACGTTGGGGTCGTTGTCTGAAAAATCCCAGCCCAGATAATCGTCCACTTTGCCGTTATGGTCATCGTCAATATGATTGTCGGGCAGGTCTTTGGGGTTAGTTTTAAAATAGCCTTTTAAGGCTGCATTTTCAATCAGAAAGGCATCGTCAATTATCGCAATCGTTATATTTCTCCTCCCGGAAAGCTTCTTAAAATCACTTTTCACACCCACCTGATCCCATGCCCACTGGTTAGGGGGAGTTTTTTGACCGAAAGCAATACTTGCCAATGAAATGAAAACAAAAAAAAATGAAGGCTTTCTCAAATTAATATTTATCATTAATAATAGTGGTCTCATTACCTGCTTGTTGCCCTAAAAGGTATGGTGAAAGACCAGAACCTTGCCCTTTATGAATTGGTACTCTGCCCCGTAAATCAGGTAATCCAAAAGTGTTTTGCCCATCGCCACCATAAGTAGTTCCTATCAGAGCAAAAAGGGCGTCGTAATCATAAATATTTAACAACTGTCCGTTACAATATGCCCATCCGACAGGTTCGAAATTAAATCCAAATATGGCAATATCCCCAATGAAAGGATCTGAACCGTTTTGTGATGGAAAAACTCCAAATAAAGATATACAATAATTTAATGCAAGATAAGGCTGTAGATTATTTATTGCTGCAGGTGGTTTTGGGTTGGTATTGACCCAATTTACATTATCCCAGGTAATAAGCTGGCCGGGGGTAGTCCCGGCATTAAGTTTAACAGTATTGGATTGAATTACTATGGGCAAATTCGCCGAAAGATCGGGAATAACCACACCCAGAAACGCCCACGCCCCTCCAGTCCAGTAATAAAATCCTTTGGTTTGTAAAGCTCCAGTATTGTAAACCAACATACCTTCCTGTGGGGCCAGCACAGGAGTTGAAACGGAAAGGTTGCTTGAAAGACTAATTTTTGGCACTAAAACTCCTCCATCGGCCGTCACTGATTCTATGTTGGGTTGATCATTTCCCGGAGTAATAACCGTATATTGTGCTCTGGATAAACCGGCACATAATAATAAAAATATAGCAAGATATTGATTGATTTTCATTGGATGCCAAATTTGAGATAATCAATATTTATCGTTCACAACATTACTTTCTGTTCCTCCCGTTTGCCCGATTGAATAGGGTGATAAACCTGGCCCCTGACCAAAGTGAATGGGAACACGGCTTTGCAAATTGGGAAGAGCAAAGGTTGTCTGACCATTTCCTCCGTAGGTTGTACCAAGCAATGAAAATAAAGCTTGATTTTGATTTATTGGTAATAATTGGCCGTTACAAAATGCCCAATATCTGGGAGCAAAATTGAAAGCAAAAATTCCGATTTCTCCGATAAAAGGATCTATTCCATTTCTTGATGGAAAAATACCCGCTGTTGCGATACAGTAATTCAAAGCCAGGTAAGGCTGAATATTTGATATTGAAGCCGGACTTTTGGGATTGGTATTCACCCAATTGACACCATCCCATGTTAACAATTGCCCGGCCGCAGTACCTGCATTAATTTTAACAGAATTGGATACTATTGCCAATGGGGCGGTGGCAGATAAACTAGAAATCGCTATTCCAAGAGATGACCAGGCTGCACCGGTCCAAAAATAAAAGCCATGAATGTGATTGGGTCCATTGTTGTAAACCAAAGTACCTTCGGCGGGAGCAGTAAGCGGGCTCGCCGAAGACAGATTGGCGGTCAGGCTAACTTTGGGTACCAGTACTCCGCTATTGGTAGAAACTGCTGCTATACTGGGTTGATTATTCCCGGGAGTGATTAAAGTGGATTGCCCGAAAGAAAAATTTTGAGCAATCAACAAAATCAGGATGAAGTTCTTTATTAGCAATTTCATAGTCTTTTTTTTGTTCAAAATTCCGAAAAATATTTCGATTTGCAAGATATCCCCAATGAATTGCATATTTTTCTGTATTGTCAGTATAAATTAAACAGTGGTTGGCAAGGATTAAAATCATGATATGTCTTTCTGTTAAAGATTTCCAGAAATTTAATTACACGTTAACAAGCTCATTGAGAACATAGCTTACACGCTTTTCCAATTCCCGGTAAAAAAAAACAATACCTGAAAACTCCCTACATCATGGGCTGAAATGAATTCAAAGCCATCAATTTCAACTTCAAATTCCCCAATCTCGAAATCAAATTCGTGAAATTCAAAGTCAAATTCGTCGATTTCAATGTCAAATTCGTGAAATTCAATGTCAAATTCGTCGATTTCAATGTCAAATTCGTGAAATTCAATATCAAATTCGACGAATTCAATATCAAATTCGTGAAATTCAATGTTAAATTCGACGATTTCAATATCAAATTCGTGAAATTCAATGTTAAATTCGACGAATTTGATGTTAATTTAGAGCAATTACCCTTTTATTTAGGTTAATTTAGCACAAAATATAAGGAATTTTTAATCCCACAAAGGATTTTGAAGACTAAGCTAAGCTCTAAATTATACCTGATAATCAACAATTTAACAAAGAAAAACTTTCATTTACACCAAATATGCCCGTTAACCTGCAACCTAAAGCTTCACGACTGTAACCCTGGCTCTCTGAAGCGTGCGATTAATGCCCGTAATACAAATCGGTGGTGGGTCAAGACAGTGCTCATGATACACCCAAATGCTAATTTGCGGCTCATTTTCACATTTGATATAACATCGGTCTCTGATATCTATCCCCATATCAAATTCCCTGCGGGTGGCACCATTTACTTTTATCATAACTTTGCCGTTCCTGAGCCCACTTCCACCTACAGGAAGCGTGGGCTCAAACCAGTGTAACTCAAAATCGACCAGATAAATGCCATCGGCCTCTGCAAAAAACTCGTCTGTACCTGTGTTGGCTATATTCTGACCGAATTCATGACCTGCTACCACATTGCTGTGCTCAAACACTACGGCATCAAAATTAACTTTGGTGGCGGTACCATGCGGTATAGATTGATCCCCTGTCTTGGTCATTTCTGCTCCCTGATTATCAATGCCCCATTTCCCGAGTTGGGAAGGCTTATCTGTATTAACCAAAACGGTTCCTGCTTTTGCCTTAAAATTGGGGTTGGTACTGATATTTATTCCGTTGGGACTCACGCCCAGAAGCTCGGTGAGGGCATTATTTACCGAAAACAACTTGGTGCCATTGATACCTGTGATTTTTGTAATTCCGTTTACATCCAGTTTAGCCTGAGGGTCAGTCACCCCTATGCCCACATTACCGCCGTTGGCAATAGTAAGTCTTTCTAACAGGTTATTGGCTCCCCCGGTAAATGAGTACCCTGTAAAGAATCCTAAACGGGCATTGGAAGTGTTGACTCCTATGCTTTGAATAAGTCCGGTGGTATAATCGTAACCACCAAAACCCAACGTACAGGTTACCCCGGTATTTAAAGTCAAATTATTGACAATACTGATTCCCCGTGGTCTGATGTTACCATTAAAATCAGCCGGGCCTTCAAAAATACTACCGCCCTCCGCCCAAAAGCGGAGCTTGCGGTTGTTAGAAGCGGTACCCGCACCTACAATATCGAGAGTATTAGGCGTAAAAAGGGCATATCCTATTCTTCCGGCATTGGTCTCTTTGCCCGCAACATATTTACCGAATTCAAGGCTAAAATTATGCATAATGGCCACCTTACCGTTGACCTCCAACTTGTCGATTGGTTGATTCATTCCGATGCCCACATTGCCGGTATTGGCATTGTAGATGTCGTTGCCGAGATTGAGCCAGTTGCCGGTGCTTTGGGTATTTACCCAGGAAGTACCATTGTAACCCCACACCGAGGCCGTGCCTGCATTAAATACCATCATGCCGCTCAGCGGCGAAGTGATAGCAGAAGTAATGGCCGTGAGATTGCTATAGCGGGGCAATCTTAGGCTTTTAGCATCCATCTCAGTGGCATTCTGAGCAAAGGCAACAGCATTAACCAGGCTCAATACCAGTAGCACTTTTATAGCTTTCATGTTAATTGTAGTAGGTTTGAATCCTTATACTTTTAAGCAAATCTAATTAAAAATTCAAAAAAAACAATAAAACATCGCCTATAACCTTCATGTTATCAAGCCATTCAGCCATAACGCTGCAACAAAAAAATATCGATTGAAAAGCTATGAAGAATCCTGAAATCACTTACAAAACGTACCGATTGGCCTTTGAAGAATTTGTAAACTACTTTTCTGAACAAAACCTCGAAAACATCACTCAGGAACAAATAACAGACTATCTCCGATATCTTGTAAATGACCGTAAAATATCGATATCAGTTCAAAACACCACCATCACCGCCATAAAGTTTTACTATGAAAAAGTATTGGGAGGCAAACGCACTTTTTATCATTTAGACTGACCACTTACCGAAAAGACATTGCCTGAGGTAATGAGTGAGGAACAAGTGGCCGACCTACTCAATTCTATTGATAACCTTAAGCATAAAACCATGATTTACCTGGCCTATTCTGCCGGCCTTAGAGTAAGCGAAGTAATAAACTTAAAAGTACAACATATTCATTCAGCCCGAATGGTAATTAACATCAAAGGTGCCAAAGGGAAGAAAGACAGGACTGTGAAATTGTCAGAAGGTATTCTGGTATTGCTACGTAAATATTATCAAACCTATAAACCTAAAGAATGGCTATTTGAAGGCCAGTATGGTGGTCAATATTCGGATAGAAGCCTCCAGGCAGTATTTCAAAGAGCCAAACAGCAATCAAAAATAAAATCAGATGTAAGTTTTCATAGCTTACGACATTCCTACGCCACACATCTGCATGAGCGAGGGACCGACATAAAGCTTATTCAGGAGTTACTCGGCCACAATGATATAAAAACCACCCTTAGATATACACATGTAAGCCAACGAACACTTGAGCATATAAAAAGCCCATTTGATGACTTAAATATTGAAAATGATTGAAGGAAATAAAAAAAATAATTATTTTTGACAACATAAAAAAATAAGTACTCACGCAAAAAATCAACAGTTTATTGATATAATACAAAACAATCCGAAAACTACTGCATTTTTTGCGTCTATTTATGAGTTAGCCGTCAGTTTATTTAGAGAACAATCATATAGACAAACAATGACAGTAGAATTGATACCCGTAATAGAAATTGGATATAACAATCAGGACATACCGACACCTGACAAGTATCCATATTGGGAATTTCCTGAATTATGGGACAAGTATAATTCTGACAGTTACAAAAAAGCAGGTTTTATAGACGTATTTAAACCATATCTAGCAGGCTCTTCATTTTATAGACCTCTTGAAATCACAGACAGCAATTTGACAAAACTTGTAATTGACCACACACAAGAAATGAGAGACGGTAAATACGAACGAGAACAAGCAAGTTCATTATTTGGTGGTTATGTTCTTCGTATTGACGGACAAGACAAATATTTCCCACAATGTTGTGGTGACCTTTCGGACATTCATTATTGGGAAAACCTTGCAAATGGGAAAGATGGTTACTATGCAGGACACCCTCAACCACAAGTAAAGATAGACGCAAACAAAATTGTTCTTGATTTTTCAGTAGACGAATTTGACGAACACTTTGTGCCGACACCAAAAGACCTATATGTTTCACTTGACATTTTATCTTTAAAGATGGCTATTGTAATCGCAAAACAAGAGTTACAAACTTTTGAAATTAGACTTGAAAGGATAAATCAGGACAACAAGCTAAATATTGACAAAATTTGCGAACTCTTAATATGGAATGATGAAAACTATCAATAAAGAAAACCGAACGGCTAACATCGGTTTGGCAAAAGCAGGGCTGACGGAAGTAATTGAACATTTGTAATTCTATCAACATTTGTGCTTAATTTCGGCTGACGGTTTTCAAAGCCCTGCCTTCGCCAAGCCGTAAACCGTTGGCAGCAACCCTAAAAAGACGACAACCAATAATAATTAACGACTTATGCAAATTGACATTAAAGGAAAAATAAACGAGAAGAAACTTGCTTACAGCAATTCACTTCTGCCGTTGTTTGAAGCTATCGTTAATTCCATACAAGCTATTGAAGAAGAAAGTGCGACCAAACCAGGCATTATTGAAATTGAGATAATACGTTCTAACCAAGGCGATTTGAAACTTGAAGGTCAAGAAAAACTACCCGACATAATTGACTTTATAATTAAAGACAACGGAATTGGCTTCAATGACGACAACTATGAATCTTTTAATTACGCACACTCGACATACAAGAAAGGTGGGAAAGGTGTAGGCAGATTTACTTGGCTAAGAGCATTTCACAGAGCAGAAATTGAAAGCAGATATAAAGTAAACGGAAGTTGGAAACTAAGAAAGTTCAGCTTTGAGCCAACAAAACGTGGAATTGAAAAACATTCGTTAGAAGATGTAAATGGAACAGCAGAACGATTCACTATTGTCAAACTGAAAGGACTGAAAGAAGATTATAGAAAATGGTGCAATTCTCAATCAGAAGATATTGCAATGAAAATAATTGAACACACATTTATCTATTTTCTTAATTCAGACTGTCCAAGAATATTTTTAAATGATTTGGGGAATTCAATAATCGTTAATGATTTGTTTTTCCTGTTCACAAACGGTCAAGTAAAAAACGAGAATATTAAAATCAGAAATAATGACTTTAAGCTGAGTATTGTAAAACTCTACAATGACAGAGTTGACAATAAAATTCACTATTGTGCAAATAACCGAGAAGTTCTCATAGATAAGTTGTCTATTGACATTCCAGAATTGGACAACTTCCTTGTTGATGATGAAGGGAGTAAGTTTTCATTAGCGGTTTATGTTGAAGGCGATTATCTTGACCAAAATGTAAATGATGAAAGAACCACAATAAACTTTGCAAAGGGCGAAGTTGAGTTTCCCGACCAAACAACACAAGAAGAACTTAGAAAAGCAATTTCAGACTTAATTCTTTTAGAATTTGTAGAGCAAATAAATCACTTATCAGAAACACGATTAAACAAGGTAAGAGAGTTTGTGGCTCAACACCCACGTTATAGACAGCTATTGAAATATAAGCCTGAAAAGTTAAAGAAAATACCTTCTACCCTTTCGGAAGACAAAATGGAAATTGAAGTTTTTAAAATCCAACAAGAACTTGAACTTGATGTTAAGAAAGAAACTAAAAGGGTGTTGAAATTCATAGACAACGAAGATGACTTGGAAGATTTTGACGAGAAACACAAGGAATTATATTCAAAAATAATTGAAGTAGGAAATGCCAAACTTTCTGAATACGTAATTCATAGAAAATTAGTAATAGACCTTTTTGACAAGCTACTAAAGAAGCGAGCACCTGAAAAAGCGGTTCATAGTTTAATTTTCCCATTGCAGACTCTATCTGATGAAATTGGATTTGAAGACCATAATCTTTGGATGCTTGATGAAAAACTTTCCTATCATAAATATTTGGCTTCTGACAAATCATTCAAACAAATTGCAGAAGTAAATTCAGATTCAAAAGACAGACCTGATATTTTAATCTTCAATAAGCCGTTTGCTTTTGCCAATGACGATAAACCCTATCAATCAATAGTGCTTGTTGAGTTCAAAAGACCAATGAGAGATGATTACTCAGAAATTGAAAATCCAATTCAACAAGTAAATAAATATGCAAGAGAAATAATTGAAGGAGAAGCGAAAGACAAGCACGAAAGGGAATTTGACTTGAGAACAAATACTCCTATATTCGCCTACATTGTTTGCGACTTGACAAAAAAACTGAAAGCATTTGCAAAAGATGCAGGATACAAATTGCTTCCAAGTGGTGACGGATATTTTTCCTTCAATGACAATTACAATATGTATGTTGAAATTTTAAGTTTTGACAAAGTCTTGAAAGACTCAAAAGAACGTAACAGAGTATTATTTGAAAAGCTAAACTTGACTTAGTGAAACAAACGACAGAGAATAGAAGGGCAGCTTCCAACAGCCGTTTGCCGCAATGGGGGCTGACGTGGTTAAATCAAGTGCAGTGCTTCTATCAACATTTGTGCTTGGTTGACAGTTAAGTGCTCCGAAATCCCCCACTGCGGCAAGCGGCAAAACGTTGTGTGCCATTTAAGCGAACACTCTACAAACCTTGACATTTAAACAAAAATTTATGAAACAAATTTTTATCGCAATTTTCCTTGTATTTTCAATATCTTCATTTGGACAGAAACTTGAATGGATACATTTTAATTGGGTTGGAGACAGTATTTCAGGAAAATACTTCGACAAACTTGCCATTACAATTCCTGTATCGTTAGACAATTTACCACACAAATTCAATATGCAGATTGATTTAGGTGCTATTGAAACGGTGATTTATGGGAATAGTATCAAACCATATCTTGATACTTATAGCGAATTAAACACCAAAATAGACACAACACTTAAATTTAGAATACAAAGCCAAACAAATTTTAAATTTAGAGATATTGAATTTAAATTAGGCAGTGTTAATTTTGGAAAGCGTAACATTGGACACTTCAAAAATTTTGGAGACCCTATTCTAATAGACTCAATTTATACAAAAACAGAAAAACATATTGGAACAATTGCACCAGATTTATTCAAAGACAAAATTTTGATTATTGATTATCCAAACAAAAGACTTTGTGTTACGACAGAACTTCCAAAACAGTTTTCAAAAGCACAGTTTAGAAATTATAAAATAAAAAACGGACGAATTAAAATACCTATCACTATAAATGGCAAGGATGAAGACCTAATGTTTGATACAGGTTCAAGTTTATTTGCCTTAATGACTACAACAGAGCAAGCAAATGAAATTTCAACAAAACCAATAATTGATTCTTTAAAAATTTCAAGTTGGGGTGAATATTATATGGTTTATGGACAGACAGTCACTAAACCTATTTTGTTCGGAAAAAAGAAACTTAACAAATCAACAGTTTATTTTGACAACAGAAAAGACAATGCTAATTTTTTTAAAGAAGAGGAAATTTGGGGCATAACAGGAAACGCTTACTTTTTGAAAAACATTGTGATTATTGACTATAAAAATCAAAGGTTCGGCGTGAAATAAACGGCACACAACAAGGGTTTTGCGTCAGGCGGGGTGACGTGCAAACTTGGAGCTTAGTGCTTCTATGAAACTTTAGAAATAAATTGAAGCTTTGTGCTCCGAAACCCGCCCGAACGCAAAGCCCGAAAACGTTAGCCACCATTTTATGAAACATTACACCCTGACAATTATACTAACCTTTTTGACATTTTTAGCTTTTGCTGATGAACAACGATTGACAACGGTTTTCAAATCTGAAAATGGAAAATTCACTTTAAAATACAATAGAAAAAAATGGAATCTTATTGACGAAAACGGAAAAAAAATATACAGTTTTAAAGATGCTGGATTTACGAGTATGACAATTTTAATATCAAATGATGGAAAAAAAATAACAGTAATTGACGACTTTATTGAGGGACACAAAATTGGACAAAGAAAAGTTTTATATTTTTACAATTCAGGCAACCTAATATCTAATTATAGACTTGTTGACTTATTATCAGACACTTGCAGTGTGGTTAAGTCTGTTTGGCATACAATATGGACATTAGATGATTTTAAAATGACAAAAAGTGACTCTGTTTTCTCAATTGCGACATTTAACTTTTTTGAAATGGAATTTGACACACAAACTGGACAATTAATAAGAAAAGCACGACCTCAACAATTTGACGAAACAAACACATTAATCGTAATTGGGAAGTTTTACAAAAGCAAATCAGAAAGCAGCAATTTGACCATTCAAAAGTATATTTATGGCCCAAAACAACCAAACGACAGTATAGCCTTTATTACTAATTCTTACGGACAAGGCACTTGGAAACAAGCCTTAATGATAAAAAATGGAATAGATATTACGCCACAAAGATTTAGAAATAAAATGTTAGGAATTGGTTGTGAATAAAACAAAAACGATGGCTAACATAGTATTTGCTATATGGCTGGCGGAAGGAAGTAATTGAGCTTTTGGGATTCTATTTGGCAACAGTTTGGACGGACAGTTTTCCAATTTAACATTAGTAAATTAACCTCAGCTTTTGTACATTTATTGAGCATTTGTTACGGGCAGAACGGTTTCAAAACCAGCCACATCGCAAATACTCGTCCGTTAGTGGTCAGGCTAAAAAGATAGACACGATGATAAAAAAATGGCTACAAGACATATTTGACAAAAAAGAATCCATAGAGATTAAAGAATGGAGAATTGATAATTCTATTCTCAAATTCCTTTCTTCAAACTTGGACGAAAAGGGTAATCTTTCTGAAAAAGCACACGACCTTCCAGACGAGAAAAAAGATGATGACAAGGTAAGATTTGCACCAGGACTGATGGATGCAATGTTTGGTGCAGATGATTCAGATGACTCTAAAAAAAGAATTAGCGAGTTAACAAAACACCTTAAAAGGATTGCTTCAAAAGGTGACAAAATAAGCGAACAGGAATTTTACCGACTAATCACAGAAAACGAAGGTGTGATAGGAATTATTGATGACTTTTTACAAGCAGTAGTTAATGATTCATTACCGATTGAACCTCATCTTTTTAATTATGCAAAAGATTTAGCCACAAAAACTGACAAAAGAAATGCAGTAAAATTTGGTATTGCAATTTTAGGATTGTGCCAAAATAAATCTGTTCTTAACGACATTAAGATTTTAGGCTTACACGATGAGTTTACTGTTTATTCAACTATCGCCATTGCAAACTTATCGGACAATGCAGAAAATGACCTTTGGGAATTAGCGAAGAAAGTTGACGGTTGGGGTAAAATTCAATTAGTTGACCGATTATCAAGACCTGAATTAAGCGAACCAATCAAAGATTGGTTGATTTATGAAGGGTATAAAAACAGCATTATGTATGAATACTTAGCATACACTTGTGCTATTGATGGAGAACTTCATAAGAAATTAGAAACCGATGAAATAAACCACAAACTTTTCAAGTCGGCTTCTGACATTATTGAAGCACTCATCGTAGAACATAGTCCAGCCGAAGGCATTAATACTTATCCTTTTGCTTCGCAAGTAATTCAAGATTTCATTATACACGCAAAAAAGCACGCAAACGATATTTCAGACTTTAACGCTTTACAAAAAATCAAAGACTTTCTCACGGAGTTACAAAACGACATCGGAGAGCAAAAGAAAAATGGTTGGAATCAAGATATTATTTCAAATTGCCTAATTGAAATCGTTGAAATTTTGAATAGCAGGGATTGGAAAATTGTTGCGTATGAAGGTTTGAAAAGTAATGACAATGTAATTTATTGGAACGCCAAACAAGCAGCAGAAAAATTAGGAATTGACTTGTGGGAAACCGTTTGGGCAAGGTTGCAAGAAAAACCACTTGAGAGTTCTTCGTGGTATGACGTTACACATTACAGTAAACCCGAACATTCCGACAAAATCATAGAATTTGCTCTTAAACATTTGCCTTTTGACGAGTTGGCAACTGGAGCAAAAGATTCAAACGGATTTGGCGACAATTATGACAAACACGCAAGTCTTGAATACGCAACTACATTGTTGGAAAACTATCCTAAAAAGGGAGAGATAATTGTCTTGACATCACTTAGAAATCCCGTAACAAGAAACCGAAATATGGCAATCAAAGTTTTGGACAAGTGGAAAAAAGAAAATTGGTCGTCTGAGATTGAAAGAGAAATTACACATTTAGGCGAAATTGAACCTAACAATGACACAAAAGAGAACATTAAACGATTGTTGAATGATCAAGAACTCAAATAAAGCCCGAACCACTAACAGCCGTTTTGCAAAAGCGGGGGTTTCGTGCTTCTATGACAGTGAAGTGCTAAAATCAAGCTTTGTGCATTTAATGAAGTTCAGTGCTGAAAATCCCCGCCTTCGCAAAGCGGCAAAACGTTGGTGGCTATATTAAAAATGAAACAGATACTTACATTACTTACAATATTGGTTTTTCTTGTAGCTTGTACAACGCAAAATTCAACAGAAGACAGACCTTCGCCAGCATTAGTTAGTCAAGAAAAGGAAGGCGACAACTATGAACAATTCTTAAACTTATTTGAAAAAATTGAACCCGAAAACTTACATATTTATACGCCTGATGACTTAAAAAACGGAGATAAATTTAAAGGAAAAGTTATAGGCCAAAGTTTTTACAAATTATTGACTTATGATGACAAATTTAAGTTTTTATTCGTGGACACAACATTGCATGTTTATGGCTGTTTTAGATTTAAACTGTCTGACACGAAAACAGGATTAATTCTGAGAAGACCAAGTGAATATTATGAAGAGTCAGCCATTGACTTATTAATTTGGGATAATTCTCTAAAAAAAGTGGTTGGCATAAATGATTTAGCAGATTCTTTTGGTGACGAGGGTTGGCACTTTGTACAGGACGCATGGTTGAAAGATTTGAATAATGACACAAAAATTGACATAGTTACTCGATACAGAGACATAGATTATGATTTGGATGATTCTAGCAAAGTAACTCAAAAAGACTCCTTATTTGCTTGGCTTAATATGGACACAAGATTCAAAAAAACAGTTTTCAAATTTGACACAACAAAGTACAAATTACATAATTGGAATCCGTAGGAAATACAGCCACCAACATGGGTTTGTGGCAAGTGGGGCGGAAGAAAGTTATTGAATAGTAAAACATAAATCAACAGCGTGCAGTGGCTCAACTTAGGTGCTAAAATGCCCCACCTGCCACAAGCCCTGTTCGTTATGTAAGTAATTAAACAGAACTCAATAAACATATAATAAAATGAAAAGTACAATAATTGTAATAATGATTCTAGCATCAAGTAACTTATTTGCACAATCTAGCCCACAAAAATTGATTGACACTTTTTTTGCAACTTATGAAAAAGACGCAGGAAAAGCAGTAAAAGAATTATATGCGACGAATAAATGGACCGAAAGAATAAAAGATGATATAGATAAAATAATTGGCACTTTAAATGGATTCACAGAAAGTTATATGGGAAAATATTACGGACATGAACTAATCACAACAAAAAAGTTTGCTGAAAGTTTTGTTTTATACTCATATCTTGTAAAGTACGACCGACAGCCGATTAGGTTTATCTTTAAATTTTACAAACCAAATGATAAATGGGTACTTTACTCATATTCACTAGATGACAGTTTAGATGATGAAATTCAAGAAGCTGCAAAATTATATTATCTGAATTTGGATAAAGAATAAATAAACTCCCTAAAACAAATAAGGCTTCGTTCGGCACAACGTAATGCGTTCAAGCATTTAGAATGAAGCATGGCGGGCGAATAGCAAACGTTGCCCGGCCTTGAACTAATCCGGGGAATGTTGGCTTCGGACTCGGCGTCCGGGTAGTTTTTCTCCTTTTTTAGCCTGAGAGAATGTACCCCTCTATTTTTAGTAATCTTTTTAACAGAAAAAAAAATCAAAATTATGTTTACAGCAGAGCAAATCAAAGCCGCCCATAGCAAAGTTAAATCAGGAGCCGACTTTCCGGCTTATATCCGCGAAATCAAATCTCTGGGCGTGACCCATTATGAAGCTTTCGTATCTGATGGCCATATGGATTATCATGGGAAAAATAATCATACCGCAACCGTGCCCGCAAAATATGCGGCTCTGGAGATAGCACCCCAACACCTCAAAGAGGAATTCCGGGAGCAATTGCTGGCACATCAGCAAGGCAAAACCGACTATCTGACATTTATAAAAATGTGTGCTGCCACGGGTGTGGAAAAATGGGAGGTTTCGATGCAGCAAATGACTTGTACCTATTTTGATATTGCAGGTAATGCGGTTTTGGAAGAAAAAATACCGGAATGAGATAACATTTTGCGACAATGTTTTTCTTTGGGAAAAAACATTGTTGCTTAAGTCTTGATAAGTTTCTGATAGCGAAGATATTTTGAGCAATATCTTGGTTTGTTTTTAAGGATTTGATAAATTTTGCTCTTCGACATGTTCAGCGAAGCCAGATAAAATAGGATTTGCAATCCTCTTTATCAAGCTTCAACAGTCAAAAAATGTGAAAGAACCAGCGTGCCATCTAACCAAAGTTAATTACAAACCCTTCCAATTCCCCACATCTTAAACTTTTCAAGGCTTCTTCCAGTCAATCTTGCTTATGGCGTTTTCTGTAGGGAAATTTCCCGGCACCGGCTGGCTTACTTTACCGCTGGCGGCCCATTCGGCACCTCTTTCGAGCAAGGTTTAAAAGCCTACACACTCAAATGAAACTTTTTCATTGTTAATTGGGCTGCTGTAAAATTATTTTCCAATCTTCGAAAATACCCGATACACAGGAATAATTCATAAAGAACATCATTCATTATTATAAATTTAATGACTAGAAAATTTATTTGTAAATTTGCATAAATGACTGATAAAAAACTTTACGTAATTGCAGGTTGTAATGGAGCAGGCAAAACTACTGCATCATTTACTATACTGCCTGAAATTTTGGACTGTAAAGAATTTGTAAATGCGGATGAAATAGCAAAAGGGCTATCACCTTTTCAACCTGAAAAAGTATCGTTTGAAGCAGGTAGAATTATGTTGAACAGGATTGATGAACTACTTTCTGAAAATGAAAACTTTGCATTCGAAACGACTTTATCAACAAAAAGTTATAAAAGTAAAATTTTTGAAGCGAAAAAAAATGGGTACAGGGTTAGTTTGCTTTTCTTTTGGCTTCAAAATGTAGAATTAGCAAAAGAGCGTGTAAAAACGAGAGTTTTTGAAGGAGGACATAATATCGAACCTGAAATTATTGAACGGAGGTATACCAGAGGAATTAAAAATTTGTTTGATATCTATCTTCCGATTGTTGATGGAGCTTTAATTTTTGATAATTCCGAAGGAATGCACGAACTTTTGGCAGATAAACAGATTGATGGTTTGTTAAATATTGTAAATCATGAAAAATTTAACCAATTAAAAAATTATTATGACCACATTTGAAATTCAGATAGAAGAAAAGGCTAAAATTCTCAAAGGACTCGAAAAAGTTTATGAAAGGCTTTTAGAATTCAAGAAAGCTAAAAATAGTGAATTGGTTATTTTACGTGATAATAAAATAGTAAAAATTAAACCTGAATAAAAGCAAGACCTGCCAATCAGTTCTTCATTTTTTTAAAGATCACACCAAAGAGCCATAAACCTACGAAGTCACCACTTAGACCAGGCTTAATCTACAAACCCATCCAATTTTCAATCCCTGAAAATCTTTCAAGGCTTCTTCCAGTCAATCTTGCTTATGGCGTTTTCTGTAGGGAAATTTCCAGGCACCGGCTGGCTTACTTTACCGCTGGCGGCCCATTCGGCACCTCTTTCCAGCAAGGTTTTAAAGCCCACACATTCAAATGAAACATCACTATGGCCCGAGGAAATGTTAAATACCCTCCCTTTTTTATAGTTAACCGTTAAATACATGGGCTCATGTCTGTCGGTACCTGTTACCCGTTTGTTCCAGGGAGGAGTATTGCCGGTGGGATCAGAAAACGTGGTACCTAAAATGGTCATGTTTTGAGCCGGACCCCGCAGCCGGTCATATATTTCGTCGCGGGTGTGCATCCATTTTTCGGGCAATCCCTTCATGATAGGATGCTCCGAAGCTCTGTTGATCACGACAGACTCCTGCTGAGCCCCGTGGCTGCCGCCTGGACCGGGTGTGGTATCACGCACGAGCTTATTTTCTTTGTCATAATATACATAAGGACCACAGGTTTCGTTTCGGTTGCCCCAGCCTCCCAATCCGGTCATCTCGTTGAAAGCCTTCCAGTCATCCCAGGCGTTGTTGGCAGCATGAAGCGTGATGAGCCCTCCGCCATTAGCCACAAAAGCCTCCAGTTTTTTTTGGGTTTGAACGGGGAGCGGAGCCGCTTTCCACCCAAAATTAGAAATCACTACATCATACGCAGCAAAATCCGGCGAATAATCAGGATCTTCTTTTGACTCTTTTAAAACCTCATATTTTTTATCAGACAAGGTATATTTCAAATAGTTTTGCATCAGTTGGGTGCTATCCATCTGGCTATGCGGCCCGAGCCATAAATATTTGGTACGTGCGATTTCCACCTTAAACAGGCCCGTTTTCTCGAGATAATCTTTGGTCATGGCGGTGGTCTTAGGCCAGATCCCATGATTACTCTGTCCATCAATGATGAGCACCTTCATTTTTTTCTTCTTTTGCACCGATGGCAAAGTGGTAAAGGCGAGCAAGCCAATGCCTGCCATTAAAAGTCCGAATAAGCCGAAAAACATTCTTTTGGATTTTAAAAACATAAGGAGGTTTGGTTGAATAGCCTTAAAGATAAAAAGAGTCATCGAGATTATTGATATCTGGTTTTGGAAAAATGCCAGATATATAAATTTAAACGGCTCATTTGTTTTAAGTCCGTGAAATTATCATGAAAAGCCGGCCTTTCTAAGCCAACCGAATTTTAAATGAGCCTAAATTTTTCGAATCATTTTTTTAATTTTAGCGAAAAAAATGAATCTATGCGAAAACATATCGCCGGACCGCTTATGTTGGTTTCCCTATTTTTTCTAAACTGTACGCTTGAATCCAATAATGCAGATAAACACCCCATCCCTCATCAAAAAATAACGTGGGATGATTTTAAGGGCGATATTGACCCCAATTCAAAATTCTATGCCATGACCTGGTGGTATGTAAGATACAGCTATTCCAGTCCGGTGTTTAAAAACCAAAGGGCATGGGTTGACATCAAGGTAAGCTATGGTTTGAAAGATAATTCCTGGTATAAACCCGGTAAAATATCTGACGAATTGCTTAATCATGAGCAGGGCCATCTGAATATCGCCTATTTGTTGGCTCTGGATCTCCACAATATCTACCGAAAGGCTGTTTTCTCAAAGACAAATTATAAAAGCCAGATTGATGCTATTTATAAAAATACCGAAGCCAAATACCTGGAAATGGAAAAACGCTATGACTTGGAAACCAATCACATGTACAATTTGCGAACGCAGAAATTATGGGATACCTTCTTTGAAAAGGAGGCTAAAAGACTCCTTAAAATTTCTGAATCTTTGAACAGATAATATTTCATGTAGGAATAAAACGATAGAACTTATCTGGCGTGAGTTTGGGAAAAGCATAGCTCATATATAATAAATGTTTAAAAAAAGGGTTCTGCGTCAAAAACAGTGGAAATACAATTTTTAATTTTTTCCATTTGTATTTTTTTACATTTAATTATTCAACGAAAGGCGATAAAATGAAATAAATAACACATAGTACACAATAGGAAATACCACATAGGTACAATAGTTCAACTCAACTATGTATCTATGTTAATGATAAGGGTATAGAATGGCTATGTGTTCTATGTGTTTGGAAAATAAAGGTATCGTTTTTAAAACAGAATTTTTAAGAAAATAGAATTCCACTAAAAATGACGCGGAGCCAAAAAAAGTTTCTGCCCACTGGAATTTTCATCTGATAATAAAATTTATTTATGTATTCCTTAAAATCAATCTTCAGTGTTTAGAAAATTATAAACGATAATTTTCTAAACTACCACTTTCGATTCAAAATTTTCGTGACACATTGAAGATTGTTCCCTTTCTTTGGATACTTTCTTTGGGAAGGCAAAGAAAGTATCGCCCCTCCGGCGAGGAGACGAAAGAATAATCTGTAAACTAAATTATGATATATTGACTAATTATCATTTAAGTAAAGTTGATTTTATTTAACAGAATTTCTTAGCCCTAAATCAGGATATCAAGCAATTCTAAGTGCATTAAGTGCTTCCAATAGTACTTTGAACCGCAGACATTTCTAAGCCAAATGCGATGAAATTTCATTAAAACCCAAAATCACACCCCAAACTGCCTCAGATGGTGGTCGGTGTGCTTGTAGGCCAAAATCCCGATTTGTTCCGGCGTCATTTTACCGAAAAAATCATGCACAAAGGCCGGATTGTGATAATTCTGATAAGCTTCCAGATGTGAAATCCAAAGGTCTTTTTCCTTTTCAAAATCCACCTCTGTTTCATTTACAATCAATATTTGGGTACTGGGTGCGTGCTTAATGATGGGGGTATCATCTGAGGTTACTGCAATTAATGCTTCGGCTGCCTGCGTGGGTGTACTGCGTGAGGCACTATAATCCCAGTCTCCAATGCCGTGAATCCAGGCCTCAAAGAGCCTGCAGTGCTTCACCACCTGGAAAACATTCATGCTGCCCCATTGAGCCTGAAGATTTTTATTCAAGTTCCGCACTCTTTCAATGATTTCCGCTCTGAGAGGTTCGTCTAAAATACTTTTTACCATAAGATATTGATTATAAATACATTTAAAATTTTATTTTACCCCAAATAGCAACCGGGTTACTTTATAGTTTTTGATCAGAAAATGATATAAGCCCCAGCAAATAAGCAGTGTAGAGGTGGCCATCAGAAAAAACTTAAGGATCAGGTTTATTTGCCAGTCTAACCCGTAATAGCCCAGCATTAAAATGACGGTTTGATGCAAAATATAAAAAGGATATACTGCCCTGTTGCTATATTTGATAAAACTATTTTCAAAATTTAAATACTTTTTGGCAAAGCCCAGAATAGCCAAAATAATACAGAAGATAAAAGCGATTTTGAAAACAGAATTTAGGATTTTAACCCAGAGGATTTCCTCCGACAAAGGGCCCAAAATAGCATCATGCACGATGTTGAAAACGATCAGAAATATCCCAAAGCCCAGATTCAAATATCTTTTTTGCTCGAGTCTTTCCCAAATATCTGCCTGATTGCCAAAAAGATATCCAATCAAGAAAATCAAAAACGAAAAGGTAAAGTTAAACCAGTCGGCCACCAGATTGTGGGTAGTGGGCCAACGGTCTCTCAACAAAAAATAGCATAAGGACAGTGGTAAAATAATCAGCACCGTGGACCATCGGGTAGAGAGTATTTGCCGATTTTTTAAAATCCTAAACAAAGGAATGGCCAACAGCGAAAATACCAGCAGATACACCACAAACCACAAATGATGCCAGCTGAAATTACCTTCGGGATAAGCCTTGAATTCAAATACTTTGGCATAAAAACTAAGATAGCTGCCCGTATACCCCTCAACTACTACCCGCTCCAGATAAATCTGGGGTGGCACAATGACCAACATACCAAAAATGAGCGGTATAAGCAGCCTGGTGATTCTTTCTTTAGCAAAACTACCCAGCGAGCGACTGCGGGTGGCAAAACTGGCTCCGGCTCCCGAAACAAAAAACAAAAGAGAGAGTCTCCAGGGATTGACCAGCGACATCCAAATTTCAAAATTGCCGGATGTGACCGGATTTTTGAAATGCCAGCCCCAGGTATTGAAAAACATGCCCGTATGGTATAAAATCAAAAGCAGAAAGGCCATAACCCTCACCCAATCCAGAAAGTGATGTCTAATTTTCATGGTAAATATAAGATGCCCGTTTATTGGTAAAGATAAATGATAGTTTTGAAAAAGCGTTTGGTATGAAAATAGAACGCCGTCAATTAGGTAAAAATATATTTATTTGAAGTTTTTCCATCCGCAATATATTGAATCCGAGCCAATTCGGCCCAACAGGTTATATTTGATCCATTTTTTAATATTAATGTATTGAGCCGATTTTCCGGTATCTACAAAACTCCCCCCGTGATTGTCATTTTCGCCACCGACTGCATTCGGAGAATTCTCCTATTATTGCATGAAAAAAAAGTACCAATGGAAATAACTGATCAGATCAAAAGCTATATAGCCTCACTCCCGGCAGCCAAAAGTATCGAAATGCAGGCTTTGCATGATAGTATATCGGAGATTATGCCAGGCTGCAAACTTTGGTACCTCGATGGAAAAGATGAGTCGGGCAAAGTGGTGTCCAACCCCAACATTGGCTACGGCAGCCAAATCATGAAATACGCCGACGGCAAGACCAAAGAGTTCTACCAGATTGGCATCAGTGCCAATACCAGCGGTATCTCTGTCTATATCATGGGATTGGCTGACAAAAATTATCTTCCACTTACTTATGGGAAAACAATCGGGAAGGCATCAGTGACAGGTTATTGCATTAAATTCAAGAAACTCGGGGACATAAACCTCGAAATTTTAAAAGGAGCTATTTTGGAGGCTATCCATCTGAACAAATAATTCTTCGATTCGCTTGCATGGATGATCCTTTTTCCTAATCTTCGTAAACTCTTTGATTGGAAAAACGATGAAAAATCAAAAACACGGGGATACACCCGCTCAAAATTCAGCGGATAAGCACACCCGCATGCTCCTGGGGGTATATCTGATTGCCCTTTTCTGGATTTTGATTTTCAAACTTGGCGTTCGGTTTTCATATATGGACCACCGCACTGTCAATCTTATCCCCTATCAGGACTATTTTCTTTATGGTCATATTGACCGCATGGAAGTGATCATGAACATTCTCATTTTTGTTCCTGCAGGCTTGTATGCAGGTTTGCTTTTGAGAAAACTTAATTTCCTGAGCATATTTTTACTTTTGTTTGCAATGAGTTTATGTCTGGAAATCCTTCAGTTTGTGTTCCGGATAGGTGCGTTTGATGCAACCGACCTCGTCAATAATACTTTAGGCGGTTTGCTGGGTTATGCTGTTATATATTTATCAAGCCAAATTACAGGATCAAAACTCAAAGTTCAAAAAGTGATTAACTTACTGGCCATCATGGCCACAGTAATCATGGTAATATTACTTATATTGCTTAAATTAAATAAGTTACCGATCAGATATCAATAGAAGATGAAAAGAATTATCCTGATTTGCCTCCTGATCTCTTCCCTGGTTTCATGCAAACGGGTAAGCGACCAAAATATGGACTGGTTATTAGGGGACTGGCAACGCACCCATACCAAAGAAAATCAGATGACCTATGAAGATTGGCACAAATCGGGCGATAGTATGTATATTGGTAATAGCTGTACTCTAGAAGGTGCTGATACCGTATGGCAGGAAAGTATGCAGCTCATTAAAATCAGGGACTCCTGGCGTCTTGATATCACGGCAAAAGGAGAAGAAACAGCCACAAGGTTTCCGCTGACAAAAGTTGATAAAAACACTTTTACAGCCGAAAATGCTTTGAATCCTTTCCCAACCAGGATTGAATACAAGCGGACAGCGGATAACCTCTCTGCAATAGTTTCAGGGAAAGAAGATTCTCTATTGTTTGAATTTCGAAAAAGGGAGTAATATCCGTTCATAAACTTTGAGATATAAATTTGATTTTTATTTGGAAGGAGAAAAAACTTTCTTTTTTCAAGACAAGAATTTCTGATGAATAATTGGTTAAAAAATATATACTCCTGGTTTTTGGGTAGGCAAAATAAGGCAATTACGATTGTACCTTATCATGAAAAATGGGAGGTGGAATTCAGGTTATTAAAAAAACATTTAGCTGAAAATCTTCACGACTTCAAAATTGAAATTGAACATGTGGGCAGCACTGCAATTAATGGTCTTTGGGCCAAACCCATTCTGGATGTTGATATCGTCATATACGAAAAAAACAGGCTGCCTGAGATAAGTCAGGTACTTCAAAACCTGGGCTATATAGCAAAAGGTGAACAGGGAGTCTCGGGCAGATATGCCTTCAGACAGAGCAAAAAAACCTCCTCAATTTTCGGGAATAAAATGGAGATGAAACATCATCTTTATGTATGTTTTGCCGATAGCACCGCTCTCAAAAACCATTTACTATTTCGGGATACCCTAAAAAAATCACCTGCACTGGTGGATGAATATACTCAACTAAAACAAAACATTCTGGAAAATAAGCATTTGGATCGCTATACGTATGCAAGGCTAAAGACAGCCTTTATCATTTCGGTACTTGAAAAAGGCGGCTTAAGTGAGGAAGAAATTCAGGAAATCAGAGCCTCAAATGCGTAAGATTTATAGGGTATTTGGATGGTAACTATTTTTGACTCATTTGCTAACAAAAAAATATTATTAAACATTATTCTGGAAAAATTTTCCTTACTTTACACAATATCAACCCTTAATATGAAAAAAGTAACCGGAATCGGAGGGATTTTCTTCAAAAGTAAAGACCCCAAAGCAATCACAGCATGGTACGCTCAAAATCTGGGCCTCCAAACCAATCCTTACGGAGCCACCTTTGAATGGTATGAAGATGCCGAAGGCAAGAAGAAAGCCGATACCCAATGGGCACCCTTTGGAGATAACACCAAATATTTTGAGCCCTCCACCAAAGAGTTTATGATAAATTATCGTGTCGAGAATCTGGAAGCCCTGGTGGAAGAACTCAAAGCCAGTGGCGTGACATTGGTCGATGAAATAGAGACCTTTGACTATGGCAAGTTCATCCATATCCTTGACCCCGAGGGCAACAAAATCGAACTCTGGGAACCCATGGGGTAATATTTTCAGATAAATTAAATTCTAAAAACCATGATTGAAAATGTACCGGATTATATTGGTCTGGCTTTTATAGCCACCACGCTTTTAACCTTATTTCTCTTGTTTCGGGTTATATTAAAATCCGGTGCAGAGCGTAAAAAAGCCTATCAAATACTGGGTGCATTGGTCGTCTGGCTGATTCTTCAGGGGGCTCTTACCCTTTCAGGACTTTATAAAAATAACCTGGAGGCAATGCCTCCCAAACTAATCCTTTTCGGGATTTTCCCCGCTATTGTTTTCCTGATATTTCTTTTTAATAATACTTCAGGGAAAAACTTTATCGACAGTTTGCCTTTAAAACCGCTCATCTATTTGCATGTGGTCAGGATTCCCGTTGAACTCGTACTGTATGGCTTATTTCTCTCAAAAGCTATTCCCCAACTGATGACTTTTGAGGGTAGTAACTTTGATATTTTGGCCGGAATCTCCGCTCCCATTGCGGCATTTCTATTTTTTAAAGGAAATTCAAAAAACCGTAAACTGTTGTTGATCTGGAATTTGGTTTGTCTTGCCCTTTTATTCAATATCGTTTTTCTGGCGGCTTTCTCTGCCCCATTTCCGATGCAGTTATTCGCCTTCGACCAGCCGAATATGGCGGTGGTTCAGTTCCCCTATAGTTGGCTGCCGGTGTTTATTGTGCCTGTGGTTTTGTTTTCCCATTTGGTAGCTATCAGAAAGTTAATTAGAAAAGAGGGATAATTCTGAATAATAAGCAAATGTATTGGAGTTGATTTTTCTTTTGTTGGTTTTTGATGAAAAAAACAATTTACTCCCTCCATTTTTGTCACAATTGCCTATCATCAAATCAGAAATGCAAACCTATTTTTGCCGAAAATAAAACCTTATGAGAAAGCTGAAACTACAGATGCATATATCATTGGATGGCTTTGTAGCCGGGCCTAATGGCGAGGAAGACTGGATAATCAGAGGTGCCGACCCCACTTCATTTGAACTGGTCAATGAGCTGGCCGATACCTCTGATACGTTATTGATTGGAAGAAAAATGGCGGAAAACTTTATTCCGCATTTTGAAGAAATGGGCCCTGATCACCCCATCTATACTTTCGCTCAAAAAATGGTGAACCTCCGTAAAATCCTTTTCAGCCAAACTTTAAAAGAACCATTTGGAAAAAACGTAAGTCTGGCTTCTGATGACCTGAGCACTACTGTAACCAACCTAAAAAACGAGCCCGGCAAAGATATTTTGGTGTATGGAGGTGCCCAATTGGTATCCTCACTCATCGCCGGGGATCATATAGATGAATTTTATCTCTTCATCAACCCGATCCTGATCAATAAAGGCATGCGAATATTTGATATGCTGGGCCACCGCCAAAAATTACAACTTATTGATACGAAAGCCTATATTGGGGGTACTACGTTGTTGCATTATCGATTAGATAAATAAGCTTTTAATAGCAAGAGCTTTTGATGTCGGTCCGGGGTCCCCTACTAACATTAGTAGTAAATCTGTATTTTGTCAAAACGTATTTTTGGGCAAACAAATTTTGCTATGAAATACCCGGGTTTGATATTGCTTTTTTTAAGTTCCATTACCTGTTCAATGGCACAGACACCTGCCAATGACAATTGCAGCGGAGCTATTAATCTGACAGTCAATGCCAACAACCTTTGCGGGGTGACTACCACCGGCACTACCGTGGGAGCTACCCAAAGCATGAGTGGCTGCAATTTTACCTCTGCTGATGACGACGTATGGTATAAATTTACAGCTACGGCCACCACGCACAAGATTGAAGTGAGTTCCCTTACCCTTCAAAATCCCGTATTTCAGGTTTTTTCAGGCCCTTGTACCGGACTAACTTCTTTGGCCTGTGTCAACGAAAACAACAGTACCTCCCATACCGAAAAAAGTATTGTTTCAGGCCTTACGATAGGCAACGAATATTTTATCAGAGTCCATAGCGGCAGCAGTCTCAGCACTACAAGAGGTACTTTTACCATTTGTGTGGGACTTCCCGCTTCTCCGGCCAATGATGAGTGTTCCGGAGCGATAAACTTAACGGTCAATCAAAACCAGAGTTGTACACTTATAACCAATGCCACCAATGCAGACGCTACCCAAAGTATGAGCGGCTGCAGTGCAGGAAGTATGGCCGACGACGATGTATGGTTTAGTTTTACAGCTACTGCGGCGGTACATAACATCACCCTTTCGGGCAGTTCGGTAATCGTACCCGTGGTTGAATTATTCGATGGCTCCTGCGGCAATCTCCAATCAAAAGTATGCTACCAGTCCAATTCCCCTAATTTTACCCTTAAAATAGGTGATCTTACTCCCGGACAAACCTACCTTTTCAGAGTTTATTCTTATTATCAGGGGCTCAGTCAGACCGGGACATTTCAGGTTTGCATTAATGAAGCCACCGGCATGCCTGCCAATGACGCCTGTGCGGGAGCAATAGCCCTTACCGCCAACAATGCCTCCTGCAATATACTCACTTCCGGCACCCTGGTTAATGCCAGCGGTCCAATGGCACCAACGGTATGTAATGGCAATCCGGTACAAAATGACGTTTGGTATAAATTTACTGCCACACAGTCTGATATGCTTATAAAACTTCTCAATGCTACTTTTGGATCACCCAACCTACAGCTTGTGAGTGGTACATGTTCCAATCCTTCGTCTGTAATCTGTAACAATGACGGTTTGATGTTGGCACAAAACCTTACCATTGGACAGGAATATTATATAAGAATATGGGATTTGTTTGGCTCTTCCGGTACATTTGATTTATGTTTGAGCAGCCCGTCTGTCAATTCTGTTTCCGCCAATGCCATTGATATCCCCGTAAATTCGGGGTTCACCTGCATCCAAAATACCGCCGGAAACAATACCACTGCCCTGAGTAACGAAGCATCGAATGCCGGATGCTCCACCATAACCGATGGTCTTTGGTACAAATTTACGGCAACCAACGACAGCCTTTTAGTTGACCTAACTTCAACCGGAACCGGCTCGGGGTTCAGAGTGGAGCTTTTCCATAAACAAGGGGCTAACCTGATATTGAAAAGTTTTAATTCCAACCGCATATTTGAAACCGGTATGACCGTTGGAGACGAATATTACCTTTTGGTCTATACCTGCGGAAGCAATGCTCTCAGCCGTGGATCATTTGATATTTGTGTCCGGAACTTCCCTCCTCCTCCTGTCAATGACGGTTGTGTTTCCGCCGCACCAATCAGCGTCAACAATGACATGAACTGTACCCTTTCCACCCAGGGAACCACTATCAATGCCCTTCCGGGAGATTATGCCTTTTGCTCCGGTGAGGTGGACGATGATGTATGGTACAGTTTTGTGGCAACCCAAAGCAAGCATTTTGTCAATATTTCCCCCGGTACCTTAAACAATGCAGCCTTTCAGGTTTATGAGGGCAATTGTGCCAATTTGTCGGAAATCAATTGCACCAACAATACATCGGGGTCGGAAACTGAAAATGCAAAAGTATCCAATCTGGTACCCGGCGATACTTATTATGTGAGGGTATTTTCGGCTGATATAGGCAGTGGAGAAGGTACTTTTGATATTTGTGTCAATCTGCCTTTGGCCAATGAAGACTGTGAAGGTGCAATTGTACTCAATTCAGGCAGTACCTGCACGCCTGTAAATGGAACCTCGGTGGGGGTTTCCAACAGCATTTATGATAATTGTGATTTTTACAAATATGGAGTTTGGTATAAATTTACCGCCACTTCCAGTTCTCAGTTAATCCGGCTGGAAAGGGGATCGATCCAGAATGTTTATATCGATGTGCTGGAAAATAATTGTAATGATATCAACCGAATCGGAAGCTGCGGCAGCCCTGGCAATGACCCCATAGTTGAAAAGAGTGTTTTTGGTCTGACCGTAGGAACAGAATATCTGATCTGGATTAATACCACCAGTCAGGAAGACGCCGGTACTTTTAGCATTTGTATATTAGACACTGAACCACCGGCCAATGATGAATGCAGCACTGCGATTACATTGACCGTAAATCCCGCAAATGTACCTGTCATTAAAACCTCAGGAAGTACCAATTTTGCTGCCCAGAGCCTTGCCGGCTGCAGCGGAAATGCCGATGATGATGTTTGGTATAGTTTTACAGCTTCCCAAACCAGCCACCGGGTTTTTCTCCAGAAAATTAATTCATTTGAAAATATCATCCTGGAAGTTTTCAGTGGCACCTGTGGCACCCTTGTATCCAAACAGTGTATTTCATCCGGTTTTGATGAAACCCTTAACTCTTCGGCTCTCATTTCAAATCTTACCGTTGGCCAAACCTATTTCATCAGGGTCTATTATGAGGGCATAGTGCCGGGAGCATTTTCGATTGGTATTACTTCCCTGCCTGTCAACGACAACTGTGCTACAGCCATTACACTTAATCCCTCCGCCACCGATACCTTTGAGAATGCGGTCAGCGGTAGTAGCTTCGATGCCACCCTTTCTTCAAACAGCTATCAGGGAGGTACCAACACCGATGATGATGTGTGGTTTCAATTTACGGCTACCCAAAAGGTCCATAAGATCAAACTAAAAGGCTGGAAACAAAACCAGGGAAAGATAGAAGTGTATTCCGGTGCCTGCAATGCACTGATTGCATTGAGCTGCTCCACTCCCGTGAATGTACCTCAATGTGAAAACGGAGATTTGAGAGGCGATACCCTCATCCTCACGCTCGACAAATTCACTGCGGGACAGGTGTACAGGTTCAGGGTCTTCAGCAACACCATTGGCACCAATCAGTCGCTGTTTGAAGTGGCCGTGACTTCACCCTATGTTTTACCTTTTGATGATTGCAGTGGAGCACTAAATATTCCGGTAACTGCAACCTGCACCTCACCGCTTAAAATCAACACCAAAGGTTTCAGTACTGCTTCAGAATATGCCTATGGCTGTAATTATGAGGGTATTTCGGGTACGCCTGAGAAAGATATCTTCCTTAAGTTTACCGCTACAGCTACACAGCACAGGCTAAACATAAAATCTGGTAATCTCACCTTCCCATATCAATTATTTCAGGGGACCTGCAGTGGCTTAACCTCCATGGGTTGTACCCAGAATTATGACTCGCTTGCTTTTCCGGGTGGACTAACCATCGGTCAGACTTATTTTATTCGTTTGCTGATGCCCGTTTACACTCTTGATTCTTTAACGGCCTGTATCAGTACGCCGGTTCCTGACAATAATGATGAATGCATCAATGCCTCGCTGGTAGCACCTTCGGGCAATGCCAATAGTTGTGAACTTGTAGCGGGCAATCTAAACAATTCTTCCCAATCAATTTTTGAAACTTGCAATACCTTAGGCAACCCCGAGAAAAAAATCATGCGGGATGTATGGTATAAGTTTGTGGCATCCACTACCACCCATAAAATATGGTTGGGTAATACCTCAGACCAATACTTCGACTTCAATTTAGGTCTCAACGGGGAATATACCCGCCATCCTGTTAAATTCGAGCTTTTTGGAGGTACTTGTCAGGCCAAAACTTATCTTGATTGCTCTGCGGATATAGTTGAACAGGGAGAAAAAACTTTCACTGGTCTCACGATGGGCAGCACTTATTATCTCAGGGTTTCGAGCTACTCACCCGGTGATGCCCGTTTTCAGTTTTGCATCAAAAATGGCCTTGCTCCGAATAATGATCTATGCGGCAATGCAGTGGGTCTACCAGTTAACAATACCCTGACCAGCAATAATTATGTAAAAGGAAGTACGGTTTTTGCCACCGCTACCATCGGAACTAACACCTGCGGTGCTGCCAATAGTTTGGATGTTTGGTACAAATTCACGGCCGCTTCCCCGACACAGTTTGTGGTTTTCCGAAAAAACTCCAACGCTGCAAATATTAATGATTTAACAGTGGCCGTTTATTCGGGCAATTGCAATACGCCCGTTCATGTAGCTTGCAAAAGGTCCGATTTTACCAATGTTTCAGAAGATTTTATCAAACTGGAAGGCCTCACTACGGGAAATGAATACCTGATCAAAGTTTATTCTTTTACGGCAGACATTAACCACCAGGGTACATTTGAAATTCAGGTGGTAAACTCCGGTCCGCCGGCCAATGATCATTGTGCCAGCCCCACTCCGCTCAATATACAGCCTACAGCTAGTTTGGCTTCTTACGTTTCCAGTACCACATTTTTGAGTACCACCAGCCCCGAAGCGGTGGGTTGTGCGGTAACAGGCACGCCTGACGACGATGTATGGTACAGTTTTACCGCTACCAAATCCAGCCATCGCCTATTGTTGGTTTCCACAGTAAAAGACCTTGCTTATGTGGTTTACTCGGGCACTTGTGGTAGTCTGGTTTCCATAGTTTGTGGCAACTCGGGTGCCGGTTCATTTTCTTTAAATACGGTTTTAAACAACCTGACCCCCGGCACCGCCTATCTGGTCAGGGCATATACCGTTTCATCAGTGCTAAGAGGAAGGATATTTGCTGCAGTTACCTCTGATACCGACCCTCCTGCCAACAATTTATGCAGTGACGCTGTTACCCTTACTCCCGCAGCTGGCAACACACCGATTTTTACCGAAGGTACCACTGTAAATGCCACCAATACCAATGCCCAGTGTTTTGGCGGAAATGAAGTCTGGTATAAATTTACCGCTACCGCTACTACGCACCGCATCATATACGATGGCTATGTAAAAGACCCTGCCGTGGTGATGTTGACCGGCTCATGCGGGGCATTTTCGATAGTATCCTCCACTTGTTTTACCGGGGTACACAATATCTCTTTCACCAAAACCGGACTCACTATTGGCACTACCTATTATCTGAACATTGCAGCCCAGGCCACAAATGAAGAAGATCAGGGGAATTTCAAGATTGGAATCATTACACCAGTGGTACCGGTAAATGACAACTGTGCAAATGCCTCCTTACTGACCGCCAATGCTGCCCCGCAGTTTTTTTCCTCAAATCTGGCAACCAACGAATCAAATACTTCCGGCTGTGGATTTCTTACTAAAGACGTATGGTTTAGGTTTGTGGCAACCGGTCCTAAAATGAATGTGGAAGTGGACAACCTCAATACCAACGCCATAATAGGTGCCTACACCGATGCCTGCAATAACCCCGTACTCATCAAATGCACTTACGAAAATTCCGGACCGCAACAAATCTGGAAATCCAACATTCTGGAACTCACCAACCTTGTAGCGGGTACCTCCTATCTGATCAATGTGGCGGCGGTTAACAATGCCGAAACCCTGGAATTTAAAATAAAGCTTTTTGATGTGGCTGAAATAAATCAAAACGTCATATATGCCAATACCTGCCTGAGCACCAATCTCGTGCCGAATCCTTCTTTTGAGAACCCCGATCGCTGTCCCGAATCTTTCGTACCTTCTCCTTCGGCTCCCGGTCAAACTTTATTGCAGGGGCTTGGATGGAATATTCCCACTTCAGGCTCAGCCGACTATTTCAGTACCTGTGCCGTCTTTAATGCCAGTATTGAAGTTCCCCGCAACAATATTTTTGGCATTCAGTCGGCCCGAAGCGGAAAAGGCTATGCCGGTATTTTTACCGGGGGATCAGAATACCGGGAATATCTGCACACGCCATTTAACCAGCCCATGGTAGTGGGTAAACGCTACTTACTAAGCATGTATGTGAGCAGGGCTGATTATTACCTGATGGCCTCCAACAACCTGGGATTTGGTCTAAGTGTAAGGCCGGTGATAGAATTTGACAGCGACAGCCTCAAAACAGATAGGACGGTATTGCCTGCCCAAAATATCGTGATACACGAAAAAGACAACTGGGTAAATATTGCCGCGGAAATCACTGCCGATCAGGCTTTTGAAAATCTGTATATTGGGAATTTCAAAAAGCAATCTAATACCCTCACGCAGGAATCGGCGGATATTTCCGGTGGAGCGAGTGGTGGTTATGGTGGCCAGCCGGCCAATACCCTGTCCTATTATTTTATAGACGACGTGTTTGTGGGTGAGCTGAGCAATACCATTGCCTGTGGTGCCAATGACTGCAACAGCAATATCGTGCTTACGAGCCCCAATGACAATATTTCGGGAGGAAGCACTGCGAAAAAAACCAACCTCCAGCTTAAGGCCAATATCACCATCCAGGGCAATGCCAATGTATTGTTTCAGTCAAATCAGTCGATTCTGATGGATGCCAGCCTGGGGGTATTTGAAATTAAAAACGGAGTGGTATTTGAAGCAAAGATTGGTGGCTGCGTGAATTAAGTTTTGCATAAGCATATTTTTCTATAAAATCAGGTCAAAATAGGGGTTTTCCATTTTGAAAAACGCTGCGATGATCATGACATTCCCGATGATTGGTTTGACATTCCCGATTACCATATTGACATTCCCGATGTTGTATTTGACATTGGCGATTACAAGGTTGACATTACCAATGTTCTGCCTGACAATGCCGATTACAATATTGACATTCACGATGTTCTTCTTAACATAGGCAATTACGAGGTTGACATTCACGATGTTCTGCTTGACATGGACGATTACCATATTGACATCCCGATGTTCTGAGTGAAATGTACGATTACGATTATGATATGCTTAATAATAAGATATCCAAACCAAGGTCAGCATAGCCCCTGTGCCTATTTTTAATGAAATTCATTTTTGTCTTCGATACTAAACTTATGGTATTTAATAAAAATATCGGTTTAAATATCCATCCTTACTTCCGGAAAAAGCCTATTGAAGAGCAACCCGAAAATTCCTGAATCTCAATCCTTGCATAGCATAAATCAATAAAGACAATGGGCTACCGGGTGATTATTGGTAGCTGGAGCATAGTCAAATCCCTCAGAAAAAATCAAATATCCCCCGAATTTGAGATCAAATGACCCTCCTGTGACGTCATAGGACCCTCCTGTGACGTTAAATTCGACGAATTTGAGATCAAATTACCCCCCTATGACTTTAAAATCGCCGAATTTGAGATCAAATTACCCCCCTACGACTTCAATATCGACGAATTTGAGATCAAATTACCCCCCTATGACTTCAATATCGTCAAATTTGAGATCAAATGCCCCCCCTGTGAAGTTTGAATTCCTGGCAGTAATGGCTAAAGCCATCCCTCGGACAGCGGTAACTTCAATGGCAACTTTCAAGCTTTTTCGGGAGAATATCATTGGCAAAACCAATGGAAATGTATACCCATATTTCGATTTAAGGATCTGAATAAATTGTAAGGCCGCAGGACAAACTAAATCTTAAATAAAAACTTGGATTACAGAACTTTGTATCCTATTTTTGAATACAAATAGAATAAAATTCAAAACACAAAAAAATCTCATGAAAATATTACCGAAACTCAGATTAACTCGCAACCTCCTCATTATTAAAACATTAATTACAAAATCAATAAATATTTAATAACGATATTTCCGAAACTCCGAAAATGAGTTTCGGAAATATACTCGTTGGTGGCAATTTAACGAGACACTTAAAAAATGGAACAAACAGAAATATTCAAATACTTTGAGTTAGTAGAAAAGTTAATTGGACATTTGGCTTGGCCAATGGTATTTCTTATAGTTTTCCTTTATTTCAAGAAAGAAATTAAATCAATTATTTCGAGAATTAAGACTGCTGAAATTAAGGACATAAAATTTGAACTTAATGACAAAGTTGAAGAGATAAAAAAAGAAGCTGTCAATGCAGGAGTAACTATGTTCTATCCTATCGACTTAATAGAAAGGGAATTTGATAAAACCAATGAGAAATCAAAAGAAACGCAAATTATTGAAGCTTGGAAACGAATTGAAACTTCAATAATTAAAATCGATAAACGACAGGACAAATCAAACAAATTTGATGACAGTTTAAACTATCTTGTTAAGAATAACCTTATTGAAAAGTATTTGGCTAACTTAATAATTGGTCTCAAAGAATTAAGAAATCTTGCTGTTCATTCAGAAAACATTAATGTAACTGATGAAGAATTTCAAAATTGGATTTCAATTTCAAAAAGTGTTATTGACAGACTTGCCCCTAAAATTTAAAATTTATAACTACTTTAATGACCGAGAGAAAAAATAACATAATTGAGAGTATAGGACTTTTACTTATTCTTCTATCTTTCTTAATTCAACTTATAGAGACAGATATTGAAAGTGAAATTAGAGAAGCTCAATTTTACCAAACACAAGTAAAACTTGACAGAGTGTGGGACTTGTTAGGAAAAGAATATTCAATTGACAATAACAAAACAAGCAATTCGAGATATATAGAGTTTCAAGAAATAAACAAACATTGGAAATATTATTCGCAAGACAAAGAATATTTAGACGAATGGAAAAAGTCTGTTTTGTTTGACTTTATTTCTAAAATACGAATCTGGATTTTTGTTCTTGGTAGTCTAATTTTGATAATACCAAAATGGATAAAAAGAAAATAAACTGCCACCAACATCGGTTTGGCAAAAGCAGGACTGAAGGAAGTAATTGAGCATTTGTAATTCTATCAACATTTGTGCTTAATTTCGGCTGACGGTTTTCAAATGCCCTGCCTTCGCCAAGCCGTGAACCGTTGGCGGCTACCGCAGATAACACGTAAAAGAAGACCAATACTATCAACAAAAAATCTATTAGAATGGAAATAAATTGTACAATATTTAACCCTCTGAATGACCTTAATCAAATTCGGATTTATGATACAGAATTTAATGACTGGTATGATTATATAGTTATTACAAAGGACCTTTCAGAAAAATTAGGATATAATCCAGAAATTAGGAAGCAAAAGGTTTCTGTACCTGGAGGTATGAAAGTAGAGTTGCCAGTAATTCAAATAGGAATTACAATTGGGTCCTTTGTTCTTAAAAATCAATATGCTTATATTGTTGATAGTGGAATTAATGACTTAATATTAGGCAAAAATATACTCAGTTCAATATTATCCTCAAATAAGGAAAAACAGGGAAAAGTTGAGTTCACAGATGAGATAAAAGATGACCCCACTGCCTTGTCTCTAAAACTTCATTCACTTGACGGCACCTATCCAATGATAAATTTCGAACGTTTTTTGTATAATCAACGAAAACTCTATAACACTTTGTTAGTAATGGAAGGCGAAGTTGTCGCTTTATCCAAAAATGAAGTAGTTGAAATTATAGAGAATGACAAAGGTATTTCTCAAGAATTAGCATTAAAGATTACGTGGATTGAGAATGGCTCAATTTGGATGACTATCAAATCCGCTGGTAAAGCATTAAAAGAATTCGGTAAAATTTTTGGCGAAGCAAAGTTAGCAAATTTGAAAAAAGATTTTTACGACGCTCAAAAAAACAAAACAGAAAGTGAGATACTAAAAGAAACAAGTAAAGAAATAATTGAAAAAAAGAAAGCAGAAGAGGAAAGAATAAAGACTGAGAACATACACAAAACTCATAATATTTGGAGAATGGAGATGTTAAAAAGAATGGAATTTTTTGAAAAAATGTCTGCCAAAGTAGAAGACCCAGAAATAAAAAAGGAACTAAAAAAACAATTTGAATCATCTATTCAAAACATGCTTATTCAAAATCTTTACCCAGAAGTAAAAAATATTCCAGATGAAAATAACCGTATTCAAATTGAATCCTATAATAGATATTTGCTTCCGCCTTCAAACTCCGATATGTCAGATTTTTCAGATTTATTAGATTCTTAAATTTAAGTAAAAAATGCGACTGAAAGTGTAACACTAATTAATTAAAACAAACTTTTTACTGTTGTGTATCAGCAGTTTGAATATGAAACGCAAAACTAAATGTACCTTTAGGACATTTAAAACCTCTTAAACGGACATAAGCGGCAGCCGCCAACATTTAGCAATGTAGAAGAAAGCCCCCACTAAAGGTCATCTAAGTTGGGTGATGCGGCATTCCGATCTTTTTGCTAGTCGTACGCGACCCCGGATGTGTTCGGCGAAACCGGTGCGGCATCTAAGTCCGTAAAGCATGTCCTGTTTTGGGGGATAGCCAATCAAGAGATATTGCCGGCTTTTTCTATACGCGTTAATGTTAGCTCTTGGAATTTTCCGTAATAACATCCCGTCGCCAGATAGAATAGGATTTATTATCCAATAAATATTTTTCTACCCACGCTCATGCCTGAACTTGATCAAATGCTTATACTTGACACTCTGTAAAACTCCCGGCTGGGTTGATAATTTTTATAAACGAAAATTAGGATAGCTTAAAGGAATCCAAAAACAAATCATTAAATTTGGACTGATTAGTGATGATCTTGAAATTGTAACTAATTGAAAATCAAAGTGGATAAAAAACGTTAGTCAGAATTATAAAACGAGCCACAACAAACTCACAAATAAAAATACTTGTCAAGTTTTCGGTTGCACACAATTTTTTAAAGTTGTCTTTTTGCACTAAAAAAGATAATGACAACAAAAAAAACAATCACGATTCTATTTATTTTATTTTCCACTTTGGAAGGCAAAAGCCAGAAAATAATAACCAACTATTTTATAAGGATGGCTAACGTGGCTAACTTTAATTTAACCAATAAGTCAACCTATTATACACCTGCCTTGGCAACAGGATTTGGATTTAGTCATAAATCTAAATTCATAGAAATAGCAAGTTTTGTAAACAAAGATGACAACTTGGGCTTATTTACATTTTTTGGTAGCACATTACATACCAAGACGCTTGATGAAAATTGGAAATTACACACGAATTGGTTTGGAGAAACAACATACTTCCCTGAACAAAAAAACAACCAAAGTGTATGGATAAATACTGTGGGGATGTGCTTTTTCCTAAATCGAAGTTATAAATGGGGTTCAATTGGAATACCTCTTTGCGTTGGTGGTGCATATAGTGAGAGGACAATAAGTATAAACACAAGAGCCATTTTAAACCTCTCTTTTGATCTAAATAAATAAAATACTTGTCAATTTTTCGGTTGCAATATGTTGCAATCATGTACTATTTTAGCCGATTCCAAAAGACAAAATCATATGAATAATTTAGGAATTCAAGTAGAACTAACAGAAGATATTATGTATCAGGCTTAGTTAGAAAAAGATACAACATTTGAAGGGATTTTTTTTACAGCTGTAAAAACGACAGGCATTTTCTGTCGCCCTTCATGTACTGCAAGGAAGCCAAAAAGAGAAAATGTTGAATTTTTTAAAACCTCAAAAGAGTGTATTTTAAAGGGGTATAGACCTTGTAAGGTATGTAATCCATTGGAAAAATTAAATGAAACACCCGATTCAATAAAACAACTAATTGACGAGTTAATCGCAAATCCGAGCAATAAATTTAAAGATTATGATTTGGTTAAAAGGGGGTTGGAGCCAAATCAGATTAGACGTTGGTTTCTAAAAAATCATGGAATTACTTTTCAAGCCTACCAAAGAATATTCAGAATAAATACAGCCTTTAAAAAAATACAAAAAGGTAATACTGTAACAGAAATAGCATTTGAATCGGGTTTTGAATCTTTAAGCGGTTTTGGAGAATCTTTTAAATCTATTTTTGGAGTTTCCCCAAAAAATAGTAAAAATGAAAGAATAATAGACCTTAAACGAATAGAAACGCCATTGGGAACAATGATTGCTTGTGCGGTTTCGCAAGGAATTTGCCTTTTAGAATTTACTGACCGCAAAATGCTTGAAACAGAGCTCAAATCTATAGCCAAACTTTATAATGCCACCATAGTACAAGGGAATAACAAACATTTTGAAATCCTGGAATTAGAACTTTCAGAATACTTTGAAGGTAAAAGAAAGCAATTTAGTGTACCACTTTCTACTCTTGGTACTGAATTTCAAAATCAAGTTTGGAATGAATTACTAAATATTCCTTTCGGTGCAACAAAATCATACAAAGAACAAGCTGAGGCAATGAATAATCCAAATGCTGTCAGGGCAGTAGCAAATGCAAATGGAATGAATAGAATATCAATTATTATCCCTTGTCATAGAGTTATTGGGACAGATGGAAAACTGACGGGTTATGGTGGTGGACTTTGGCGGAAACAATACCTTCTCGAATTAGAACAGCAATGGAAATAAAAACATCATACAACAGCTAAGACTTCCCCGCTTTACGGGGCAAGCTGTTCGGCATGCAATAATGCGTTCAAGCATTTAGAATGAAGCATGGCGGGCGGCTAGCAAACGTTGCCCGGCCTTGAACTTAATCTTCAGACTTGGCGTCCCCGTAGTTTTTACCTATGGGGTTTTTGCTTTTTGAGTTTCAGTTTTTTGTACATGAAGGTTTTTAGTAATCATAACTACAGGCCAAAACTTACTGATTTATCTTTTCAATCTCAAAATGTAATAGGAGATTAAAGGCGTAATTAAAACAAAAAAATACATTATGGAAATCCAAGGCTGGTTTTCTATATAAAACTGATAGGGGGTAAATGACATTGGACTTTTAATAAGTACAAAACTTATATAATCCGCAATCATGGCCATTACCAGCCAAAAAATCCCCAGGTAAATTGCTTCACTTCCAGAAATATCATTGTTTTCCTTTTTTTTACTTTTTAAATAGAGGAAACTAAAAAAAGTCCAACATATAAGATTAATTAAAAGATGATATGGTACTGTCTTTAAAAAGGTGGGGTCTTTAAAAGGACTTACGCCCAACTCTTTATAGGATGGGAGTTTAAAAATTAGGGTGGTTACGATACTTGAGGCAAAAGTTAGGATTGTCACAATTACGAAAGCATACACAAAATTCAAAAATGCTTTTTTAAAATTTAACTCCATTTTTTTCCAGTTTTAATATTAATACAATTAATTTTTCCGTTTAAATCGTTACAAAATTGAATGTTATAAAAACTATTTTGTTACAAAATGTGGTGTCTTAACTTATATAATACGGATTAATGGCCTTTAGATTTGAAGATAACTCCGAAGTAAATTTTAACATTCTGGATGGTTTTTTCGAAAACGGATTCGAAAGCAATAATTTACTTGAACATTCTCAGAAAATTAATCTTCTCAATGTTGATATTATTTCTAATGAATGGTATTTTGAAGGTATCAGAATGGCCTACTCCGACTGGGCTTTTGAAAAACCATTTGAATTAAAATGTCACTACGATATTAATATTGAACTTATTACATTCATTGCCAATTTAAAAGGAACAGTTATATTAGGTGATGGGTCTTATCAGGATTCTCAGATTTTAGGATCTTATCAGCATAACTTATTCTATTCCCAGCCTAAAGAAACCGACAAGGGAATCCTTAGATTTAAAGAGTCAAAAGCCTCTATGTTTATAATGCAATTTACGAAAGATGCTTTTTTACGTCTTACACAGGACGCTAACGATGCTCTGAATAGATTTGGAGAAAATTTAATAAATGGAAAGGCTGCCATCCTGTCACCAACCAATCTGCCATTAGATGCAGTTATGCAAAATATTATTAAGAACATCGTAAACTGTGCCTATAAAGATGGATTAAAAAAAATGTTTCTTTTGTCAAAAAGTATCGAATTTCTGGTGCTTCAAGCCGAAGCTTGTAACACTGACAAAGAAATAAAGAGTAGTTTTATCAAAACTAATTACGATAAAGAGTGCATAAATTACGCAAGGGAATATATTCTTGATAAGCTCGAAACACCTCCCAGTTTGTCAGAACTTGCCAGGGTGGTTGGTATTAATGAATACAAATTAAAAAGAGGATTCAAAGAAATGTTCGGAACAACAGTTTTCGGATATTTATCAGATGCAAGGCTTGAAATTGCCAAAAATGAACTCATACATAAAAAGAAAAGAATAAGTGAAATAGCCATGGATTTAGGTTATTCCTCTGTCCCACATTTTAGCTTATCATTTAAGAAAAAGTTTGGATTCTCCCCCAACAAATTTGAACCATAAATTATTTCCTTGACTTCCCTCGGGATGTACCAAAAACGGAGCAGTAAAGGATTTGTAATCTTTTTAAATAAATAAGATCAGTCACAAATAAAGAATATTTTAAGAAATTGATTGCATAGCCTAAAGCCTAATCTGCGATCGAAAGATATTTCCCTTATATAGGCGAATGGATTGTTTCATCCCCTTTAAACGAATTCCGGTAAAATCCTTATTATCAATTCACCGGGAATATCAGGTTGCCAGGAAAATAAGCAAACCATCATTAGTTTTTGTTGCAGTTTTTAATCCGGAATTTATTTAAGAATATTTCAGTATGCTTCTTTAAAATCATTAATTTTGATTTATTTATTCAACCAATCAAATCAAAATGAAATCACTAACAATTATTTTTATTTTTGTTGCTTTTAGCACGGCCTTTGGCCAATTACCCGGTAAAATTGGTCTTTTTGACGAACGAACAGATGTAGGAAACCCCGCTATAAAAGGCGATGTATCCTATAATTCGGAGACACAGGAATATACCCTATCCGCTGCGGGTATCAACATGTGGGGTAAAACCGACCAGCATAATTTTCTTTGGAAAAAAATAAAAGGCGATTTTATCATTTCGGCTACGATTAAGTTTATCGGGGCCGGAACAGACCCGCATCGCAAAATCGGCATTATCGCCCGTAACAGCCTTGACCCTAACGCAGCCTATGCCGATGCATGTGTGCATGGTGATATCCTCACTTCCCTTCAATATCGGGAGGCCACTGATGCCGAAACCCATCAAGTGGAGCTTTCCTCCTACCACCCCAGCCATATCGAGTTTCAGCGAAAAGGCAATAAATTCTTTTTTTCGGCAGCCACCCAAGGCGAAAGCTTTAAAATGGTTACCAAAGAAATTAGTCTCAATGAGGAGGTCTTTGCGGGTCTTTTTCTATGCTCACACAACGAAAAAGTGGTCGAGAAAGCAATTTTCTCCAATGTACGCATCACCATACCCGCTGCTGATGACTATACGCCTTATAAAGATTATCTGGGCAGCCAAATTGAAATTTTGGATGTAAAAACCGGTTTACGAAAAATTATCCATTCGGTGCCCAACTCCATTCAGGCTCCCAACTGGTCAAAAGACGGCAAATGCCTGTATTACAATAATAGCGACGGTAAAATGTTGAAATTTACCCTGGCTACCGGTAAAGAAGAAATCTTAAATACGGGTAATGCTGTGGTCAATAATAACGACCACGTGTTGTCTTTCGATGGAAAAATGATAGGATTGAGCTCATACCTGGGTAATCCCCGCCGCTCAACCATTTATACGATGGCACTCGATGGAAAAGGAGAAGCCAAACAAATCACCGACCCGGCCTGGGGGCATTCCTGGTTTCACAGCTGGTCACCGGATGGTAAACGTTTGATATATATGGGCGATCGCAACGGTCAGCAGGATATTTGGGCCATAGATATAGCCACCAAAAAAGAAACCCAGCTGACCAAAACCCCTACCCTCGACGACGGCCCCGAATACACGCCAGATGGCAAATACATATATTTTAACTCCGTAAGAACCGGTACCATGAAAATCTACCGGATGAAGCCCGATGGCGGCGATCAGGAGCAGGTCACTTTTGATGAATACAACGATTGGTTTCCACATATTTCGCCGGATGGAAAGCAGCTGATATATATTGCTTTTCCGAAGGACATAGACCCTGCAAGTCATCCGTTTTATAAAAAAGTAACTTTAAAAATAATGCCTTTGAGCGGTGGGGTGCCGCAGACGATTGCCTATTTCTATGGAGGGCAGGGTTCGATAAACACCCCGTCCTGGTCGCCTGACGGCAGGTATGTTGCCTTTATTAGCAATACCAAATTATAAGAATTTCTCCTGTTTTAAAACCTGTCACTTGCTATCCGAAAGTATTTCATTCGGATAGCAGGTTGGTCGGTTTCTTCCCCTATTAAATGAATTCCAGATAAAACATTATGAAAAAAGCCGGTCAGATTTCTTCTTTCCAAACGCATTTAACGGACAATCATTTTGATCAAAAGCCATTTTTATTCACTAAAGTCTGCTTATTATGGCTTGTGTGAATGGCAAAATTAATATTTACATTTTTTTACAATTATTTTTACAATGCTATTTCTAAGATATAAGAACCTCCGGAGTAACTTCACGGCATAAAAACTTAAAAAGAGCAAACTATGGCCAATAAAAAACATTTAAAGTCTCTCGTTTACAGTATTTTATTCCTTTTATTGCTTACGAGCGGACTCGTAATTGCAAGTCGGGTTACTAAAAAAGAAACACCTGAAAAGGCGATCCCAAAACCACTCACAGCAGCTGAAATGAAAGCCTCGAGGAAAAAATGGGAGGCTACCCCGGATGGTATTTTGTTTAAGAAATGGGAAGCCTCGCCTGCCGGTAAGAAAGTATATGCCAGTGAAGCCAAAATAAGAAAGTCATTAAGGGATAGTACCAGTATGGAGGGCGTTATTACCGCTGTTTCGCTTCCTATTGGCTCCAGGCTTGGTCACGGAGTGATGGTCAGGATTAAAGGGGACGATTTTATACTGAGTTTTGGGCCTTTAAAATCCAATGAATTTCAGCAATTACATAGCCTGAAAGTAAACGACAATATCCTGATCAGAAGCCGGAATGTATCGCATGCTCCCAAGTACGCCTATCCAATCCTTTCAGGTGACTACGTGGAGCGGGATGGTAAAATGATTTATAAACGCCTGCCTCGCAAAGGAGGTTGTTAGCATCAGGGGAAAATATATTTCACAAAAGTTTCTTAAAATAAGCGACTATAAATGAAATAGATTGAAAAAGGCAATTGCATTGATCAGCGAAATTATATAAATATCTATCACAAGGGAATGCTTAAAACCTCCGCACTATAGTTAAGTATTTGAATTCATAAACAGGAATATCTCATGTAAATACTTGCCTATTAAATCCATCTCTTTTCGCTTTGGATTATACTTTTTGGTAAATTCAAATTTCTCTTTATTGTCTTAAAAGCATTATTTTAGCTAAAAATTATCAAAAATAAGATTTACGATTGGGACCCATAGAAATCTTACAAAAAACAATACCTTATTTTCCATCGCACGTTTTACCTTAATACAAATTATTAAATCCATTTTTTGTCTATTTTTGATTCTGAATAAAAGGAATACCTTTATAATTCCCCAAAAAGATAAATAAAACTTAACCCATGATACTCGACATTCTTGAAAAATCGAAGAAAGAAAATACCCTTATTGGCCTGAATCTTTACGGAACTGATGAAGGTTTTAATTGCGGATACGTACTGGAATATACCGACGAGTATGTGATTTTGCAGCATTTTTCCAAATTCGGAACCGCCGACGGCATTGTGACCCTTAGTCTTGCTGACATTAAGTTTGTAGAAACCGAAACTACCTATCTCAAAGGGATTGAGCTATTGATTATTCGCCAAAAGGAAATCTTAGCCCAAACCTACCACCTGAAAAGCAAAAACGATTTTAAAGATGGTTTTACCACATTGTTTGAAAGTTTTATCGGAAATAAGGATTACCTCATAAAGTTTGAACTCGATGATGAGGAGGTATATTTTGGATTTATTGAATGGACTGACGAGGATTATTTTTCGATTATTAACATAGATCTTGATGGGATGGTAATCGGGAAAGCCACCTTTCGTTTTGAAGATTTAAAATGCTATACCGTTGATGATCTGGAATGTCGAAAAAGGAAGGTTTTATTTGATGCAGTAAAAAAAATACCATGATTTATTCCCCGGCTTGAAATCTTTTATAAAATTTATATTTAGGCAAATAATACGTGGGACAAAGTATTGAAAAACATATTATCCGGGTCAGTAATTTTCAAAATCTTGTTAATACCACTTTTGAAGGTGAAAAGAATGCGATTTGCTGGAAACGTGATTTAGCCGGAAACTTTTCGGAGATTGTTGAAAAAATTACCGTAAAAGACAATATTACGGTCATCGATGAAGATTATCTTCTGTCACTCCAATTAAGTAAAGAAGGCAACCTAGCCCGTGAAATTATATTAAATGACCTCCAACTATTAACTGATTTTGGAGCTGATCCCGTCCTGAATCTGATTCAATCCTATGAACGGGATGAGGAAAATTCCGTTTTCCCTACTGATGTATATTCGTACCATGTGGACCGCTCTCCCCTGCCCACCGATACCTTTTTATGCACCTATTACGGTGATCCCAGCGAAATAATTCCAAATTCTCAGGCAATTCAAAAAATATTGATTCCTGAAATAAGGCAACAATTATTAAATCTTTTTGAGGGAGAATCAGAAGATTTTGAAAGCTTTTTAAAAGATAATTTTTTTGATCTGCACTATCAGGCCGCTCCTGAGGCCGAACCACTAAGCTTAGGTCTGGGCAATCTTTGGCGATTGGCGATAGATCATCCCGAATTACAGGTACCACCCTGTGTGCATCGTGCTCCAATCGAAAACACGCCGCGACTATTGTTAATTTGTTAAAAATCAAACCTCTCTATTTTCTTCTTCCAAAATCTCCTGAAAAAGAACCCCAAAATTCATTTCAGACAAATTGATGTGGAATATTCTGGTAAAATTCTCATGTAAAGTTTATCTATTTTTTTTAAAAATGATTGTGTATAATTAACACAATTAAGTATTATTTTTTGTTAACTTTGTACAACAAAAATCTGTTCCTGAAAAAATCATTCTTTTTAGGAATCTGATATTTTTTCAACCATTCTTAAACGTAAAAAAAACAATTCTATGAGCATGAAACTCAAACCAATACCTTTTGCAATGGGTATTGCGATTTTGGTAGTGTTGGGAATACAGGGATGTACTTCCACGTCACCCGGGAAAGGGCAGGCTACCGTGGCTACAACTGATACCACCAGAAGTATAGCGGGGTATTTTAATGAGGCTACCACCAAAATTAACTATCCGGATGCTGAAGGATTTATCCAAAGGTGGTCTTTATTGGAACCTATCAATAAACCAAATCGCAGTAACACCGTTTTTACTGATTCTTACCTGAGAGAAGCCTTTAATACCGTGTATTTTCCAAACCAGTTTACGATAATTCCCAAAAATGGAGAAAAAGTAAAAGTTGGTGAACAGGAGCTCACCTGGCATGCTTTGGAGAGTAAAAAATTCAATGTAAAATTGTTCCGTTTTGCCTACGGTCTCAGGAAACCTATCTATGGGGTGCTTTTTTGGGCGGTTACAGTGATTAATTGTCCTGAAGAGATGAAAAATGTAAGATTGGCAGCGGGTTCCAATTCTGCTTCTATGTGGTGGCTCAATGGCAGCGAGGCTCTGCTTTTATCGGGCGACCGCCGTATGGTGATGGACGATGGCATTTCAAATCGATTGACCCTGAAAAAAGGCAAAAACATTCTTAGAGGGGCGATAATTAATGGGCCCGGTATGAGTGACTTTTGTGTACGCTTTCTGGACGAAAACGGTCAACCAATCAGGAATATCACCATTACAAATGAGTGATAACCCTCAGCCTTAATTCATTTATCAATTTTTATTTATCAAAATAATGAAATCAAAAATCAATATATTGAGTCTGACAGCAATATTCGCACTGGTATTTTCAGGCAGGCTGGCAGCACAAATCGGCAAACCTTTCATTCATGATCCATCTACTATCATGCAATGTGAAGGTAAATATTATACTTTTGGTACACGAGGAGGTGGTTTAATTTCGGAAGACGGCTGGACCTGGAACGAAGGCGGTGTAAGACCCGGAGGCGGAGCGGCTCCTGATGTGGTAAAAATCGGTGACAGATACCTGATTGCCTACGGTGCTACCGGGGGTGGTCTGGGTGGTGGACATAATGGCCGCATCCTTACTATGTGGAACAAAACCCTCGATCCAAAATCTCCTGATTTTAAATATTCTGAGGCCATAGTGGTGGCTTCGTCTGATGGTCAGGAAGATTGCGATGCCATTGACCCGGGTTTATTGCTTGACCCTACCGATGGAAGGTTGTGGTTATGTTACGGAACATATTTTGGATTTATCAGATTGGTTGAGCTTGATCCTACCACCGGAAAACGGGTGGAAGGCAATAAGGCTATTGACATTGCAATTGATTGCGAAGCCACAGACCTGATTTATCGTGACGGATGGTATTACCTGCTGGGAACACACGGAACCTGCTGTGATGGAGCCAACTCCACCTATAATATTGTAGTGGGCCGCTCGAAAAAAGTAACCGGACCTTACCTTGACAACATGGGACGTGACATGATTAAAGGCGGCGGTAAAATGGTAGCCGGTGCTGGCTGGAGAGTCAATGGTCCCGGGCACTTCGGATTACTGGATTTGGGCGATGGCGTGCAAAAAATGTCATGCCACTACGAAGCCGACCTTGATCAAAGCGGCCGCAGCGTACTGGGAATCAGACCACTCCTTTGGAAAAATGGCTGGCCGGTAGCGGGCGATAATTTTAGAGAAGGCACCTACGAAATCGAATCAGAAAGGAGAGGCTATGCCCTCGAGCTTGCAGTGGATTTTGTAAGAATGCCGGGTGGTATGCGTGGTTTTAACCGCAACAACGACGAGCCCATCAAACCTGTACCTTCCCAGCAACTTTCTGATGTAATCAATACCTGGCCCGCAGGCAATACGCAGGTCAGAATTGGAGATTATATGTTCAGACCACATCAAAAATGGACTATCTCACCCGCTACTGACGGTGGCGGATATCCCGGAGGACCTTATTTTAAAATCGTGATCGCCGGCACCGAAAGGGCTCTTGCTGCCACCGCCGATGCCGAGGTGATTACGGTTCCAACATTTACAGGTGCCCCTGAGCAGCTCTGGAGAATAGACCAATTGATTGACGGCACTTATAGAATCATGCCTAAGGTGGTACCGGGAAGCAATGAAAAATACGCCCTCATTTCTTTGGGTGACAGCACCCCTACCCTTGGTAAATTTGATTTTAACAGTGATAATTCAAAATGGAATTTTAGAAGTCACTGATAAATGGTTTAATAGGAATAGACGCAGTTTAACCGGCTGCGTCTTTTTTTTATTAAAAGGATTCAATATCCTTTGACTTTGTGGTATTGTATATTGGGTAAAACAGAATATCGATATTTAATGGTCCTGCGTCAATAACAGTGGAAATACAATTTTTAATTTTGTCCATTTGTCTTTTTTTACATATAATTATTCGACGAAAGGCGATAAAATGAAATAAATAACACATAGTACACAATAGGAAATACCACATAGGTACAATAGTTCAAGTCAACTATGTATCTATGTTAATGATAATGGTATAGAATGGCTATGTGTTCTATGTGTTTGGAAAATAAAGGTATCGTTTTTAAAATAGAATTTTTAAGAAAATAGAATTCCACTAAAAATGACACAGAGCCTATTTAATGAAAGAATAGAATATACAGGAATAAAAAAACCTCCTGAATAACTTGAAATTCAGGAGGTTTTAAAAAATAGAATTATAAAATTATTCCGTTTTTACCACTTTGGTAAGTTTGGTTTCACCTCTTTCGTTTTTAACCACCATCTCATTATCATTGATTAGCTCGCCGGTATTGTTGATGGTCATATCATTAAATGTGATAGAATAAGAAAACTTCTTCCCATCTACTTTTCCGTTTTCAATGGCAGTTTCGCCGAAACGTGTTTTCCAGGTTCCGGTGAGTTTGTCGCCTTCTACTTTGAAGGTGTAATTGATTTCGAAAGTTCCGTTTGGAGTTTCCCGGCTACCTTTCCAGTTGCCGTCAATTGGATTTTGGGCAAATGCCACGGCACTACAAATCAGCAGTGCAAAACTTAATAAATACTTCATGATTGAATAAATTTAAATGAAAACAAATCTACACAGAAATAATTAAAACGCTTTAAAAAACTTAACTTTGTTACCCCTTCAGTTTTAACTGGAATCATTTATTTTTTCAACCGCTCTCCCTCTTAAGGAAGCTTTTATAAAATTAAACAATTATGCGTTCTAGGCTCGCTACGGCTGTGCTGTTACTTTTCATTTTTGCTTGTGAAAAGCCGAAAGATCCTGCTACCACAAAAGCGTTTGGAGAAATTCCCGACTATGCCTGGGTTTACCCTGAGGACCAGGTAAGAAGCCTGACTATAAATCTTGGACAGGAAAATTGGGACAAAATTCAGAAAGACATGGAATATCGGACAGCCAGAAAGTTTGGGAGTTCTACTACCATTCCCGGAGCCACACCACCAGCAGGTAATGGTAGTCTGGATGCTGTACCGGGTGACCCTATTTATGTTGAAGCAAGTGTTACCCAGGATAATTTCAAATGGGAAAAAGTAGGTTTCAGGTTAAAAGGCAATGCTTCATTGAGTGCTATCTGGAAAAACGGTGTCTATAAGCTTCCTTTCAAGCTTCAGTTTGATGAATTTGAGGATAAATATCCTGAAACAAAAAATCAACGATTTTATGGTTTCAAAGAGCTGGCAATGGTGCCAAGTTATGGAGATAATTCTTTTATGAAAGAAAAATTGCTGACTAACCTTTATCGAAAAGCAGGAGTATTGGCTTGTCAGGTAGCTTATTACAAAATATTTATTGATTTTGGTCAGGGAAAAAAATACTGTGGTATGTACCAGGCCATTGAAACCGTGGAAGAACACCTGGTGGTGACCCAAACCGGGAAAAAAGTTGGCAACGTATATAAACCGGAATCAAATCTTCAGACTTTTGTGACTTCGCAGTTTGAAAAGCAAAACAACAAAGAAATCTCAGATTATTCAGATATTCAGGCTTTCATTGCTGCCCTCAATCACTCCTACCGAATTGGAGACCGTGAAACCTGGAAAAAGCAACTTGAAGCCGTTTTTAATGTAAAAGGATTCCTAAAATATCTAGCAGTAAACAATACCGTTGGCAACTGGGATAGCTACGGGCAGCTTACCCATAACTATTTTTTAGTAAATATTGATGGTGTACTGCAATGGGTACCTTATGATTTAAACCTATCTTTTCAGATGAAAGGCGGGCTGAATCGTACTGCCCTTACTTTTGAAATGAATGAAGTAAAAGTTCAATGGCCGCTTATCCGATATCTGATTGATGACCCTGAATATTTTGCCTTTTATAAGGCTTCTGTAAAAGAGTTTGTGGAGAAAACTTTTACGCCTGCCTTGATGACCGACTATCTCAACAAACATAAAAGTGTACTGGCACCACATTTTACTCCAAATGAAATTGAGAAGCATCCTTATGGATCTATTCCAAATAGTCAAAGTTTCGATCAGTCGGTAATTGACCTTGATAAATACATAAAAGAAAGGCATGCTGCCGCACTGGATTTTATCAAATAATCGACTGATTATAAATTGCTTATTTAATTATTATTAATCGCCCCTTCAAAGTTACAGTTTTGAAAATAAGTGATAAATTTGGTGGCTATATTCTTAGGGTAGCTATTTTTGAAATAAAAAAACATTTGCCATTTAACTTTTGAAACATTTTAATTTTTACTTTTAAAATTGTACTTTTAAAACAATCAAAGGATTTTGGAAAAGCGGGTAAAATTTGATTTTGAAATAAGCTTTATCAATGGAGGAAGCATCAAGGGTAATGATTTTCGGCTGGATATCAGCTCAGATAGCATTTCTGACCACGAATTGACGGATTACCTCATCGCTGACCTCAAACTTTTGATGGTAGGTGAAACCAGGATTTTTAACAAAGAAATAATTTCAGAAAATCATAAAAGGAAACCAGATCAAAATATCAAAAAAAACGATCTACTGATTGACCTTAGCCACACAATTGAAAACGGTCTGATTACCTACAAAGGCTTGCCCGCTCCTATTATCTGTGATTACCTCAGCCGGGAAAACTCCAGGAAAAATTATGCAGAAGGCACTGAATTCCAGATTGGTAAAATTGAAATGGTAAGCAATACCGGTACTTATATTGACTGCCCTTTTCATAGGTTTGAAAAAGGAAAAGACCTCTCAGAAGTGAGCCTGGAAAGTTTTACGGATCTGGAAACGGTGGTGGTAAGAGTACCATTTGCCGAAACCCTGGAAATCACTGAAAAACATTTTGAAAACATCGAAATCAGAAATCGGGCAGTTTTGATTCATACCGGCTGGGATAAATTTTGGAATACAGAAAAATATTATGAAAACCACCCTTATGTAACTGAAAATGCCGCAATATTTCTGAAAAACTGCGGAGCCAAACTGGTTGGAATAGATTCACATAATATCGATGACACCCGTCAAAATTCCCGACCTGTACATACTGTACTTTTAGGAGCAGAAATCCTGATTGTGGAGCATTTATGCCATTTAAATTTGCTACCTGACGATGATTTTACTTTCAGTGCGATACCCCCCAAATTCAAGGGTGTAGGCACTTTCCCTGTAAGGGCTATGGGAAAGATTAAGAAAAAACTTTAATATTTTAAAAATCAAATATCCTGGAATTGATGAATACCAATTTAAACCCTGAAGTTACGGCATTTCTTGACGGTCAAAGTCACCCATTAAGAGAAAACATTGAAATCCTGCGGGGAATCATTTTAGAATCAAACCCGGAAATCAGGGAAAATATCAAATGGAATGGCCCAAATTACTGTTTTGAAGACAAAGACAGAATCACGATGCGGATACATCCCCCCAAACAAGTTCAGTTGATATTGCATCGAGGTGCTCAGAAAATCGCCCAGCCAGCTACGAGATTAATTGAAGATGTCTCAGGTCTGCTAGACTGGAAAGAAAACGACCGTGCCGTGGCAACTTTTAAAAACATTGAGACCATAAATACAGAAAAAGAGAACCTTCAAAACATTGTAAATAAATGGATTGAGGCGGCGAGATGATGGAAAATTGAAAAATGTAAATATCCAAAAAACAACCCAATTTACATTTTTTCGAAAAAATATCTTCCCTCTGGCATTTTCTGATTTTTAACATAAAATCCTATGATGCATGAAATAAGAAATATCCCTGCAATAGATTAAATTTCAAGCAAATCCGATTTCCGAATATTATCAAATCCTAAAGAGAGGCTGAAAATATTCAATTTTTCTATTTGTGGCTAATGTTTCGGAATTGGGTTTCCTCATCTCCAAAAAGCCAAAAATTATGAAAAAAAGTAGTTTTGCCAGATCTGTTTTTCTTGGATTTTTAATTACAAGTCTTTTGCATCTATTCTTACCCCTAAGCTGTAAAATGGCCGAAGAAGATTTTCCTGCACCCGTATCAGAAAAAATCGAAATTGATACCAAAGGTCTAAACACCCAGACTTCAGCATTGGAAACTGCCCTTTTGACCGCAGATGTTGCCAAAATCCAGAACATGCTGAGTCCCGACGCTTCCGATAGACTCAAAACGGTAATTCCAAAGTTAGAACCTTATTTAAAAGAATTTGGCAGTGCCTATAAAAATAGAAAGCTGGAATTTGCGACCCCCATTTATGCCGAATATAGCTTTACTTTCAAAGATAAGCCTATAAGTGTGGCATTTAGCCGAAATGATAGTGGCATTTGGAAATTAATGAGACTTTAATCATGAAAAATACGAAGCATATAATCGCATTTTTGTCAGGTAGTATAGCCTATATTTTCCTTTGGACATTCCTGAGTAGTTTTGGCAATCATTACAGCCATCCCATCATCAATGAAAACATGATTGCTGCCTTTACCGACAATTCAGCTTATAAAAGTATTGAAAAATTCAAAAACATCTACCTCAATCTGACCGCATCAGTTAGTGGGACAGGTATGAAAACCGGGGGAAAGCTAACCACTACTGAAGGAAAAATGGACATGTCGGTTAAAAACTGGATAATTTCAGGAGGAATTTGGGCAGACGAACCTGAGGTATTAAATTCTCTGAGGCATTTTTACGACCCAACCCAAAATGAAGGCAGCAGATACCTTACCGATCAATCGAGGGGAATTATGGGGTATGTGCAGTCGGCATATGGGGTTTATGATAATCCAAAAATTGATGGCGTAGAATGGGCCGTTTCTCATTCTGCTCACGATTATACCTGGGTACAGGGAAAAATAGCTGTTAAAGATGCATTTAATACAGCGGATCCCACCAAAAGAAAAGAATTAATGGGAAAAGCATGGCGTTGCCTTGGAGAAACTCTCCACATGATCGCTGACAATGCTACACCTGCTCATGTTCGGGATGATGCTCACCCGGCTCCTTTGGGCGACAGTGAATATTTTGGTGACCCTGATACTTTTGAAGAATACATGGATTATCTGGGTCAAAATGAAAAAACTCAGGGATTATTCAAAAAATGGTCCCAACTCCCTGCTGATGTAAATTTGACAAATAATCTTAAAAAAGCCACTACCATCCGGGAACTGGCTCATATCCTGGCAGTTTATACCAACACCAGTTTTTTTAGCAATCAAACCATCAGTGGAACAGACTCACAGGGATATCCCGTAGTTCCATTATCAAAGACAGGGAAAAAATATTCCAGCCCGAAAATTGACAAATCTATGTTTATCGGTTCTCATTTTGAAAAAAATGGAATTAAAATTTGTGCACAACCCTGGTGGATAGGGCTGGTTTCTAATGTCAGCGAAGTACACATTGATAAGCCCACGGTGGAGTCAATGTCTACTAAAATAATACCCGCAGCCATGGAAGGAGGTAAAAATGCCATGAGGCTATTTATCCCGGATGTAAAGGTCTATATCAGTGATTTTAGCAGTGATGGAGCCTTCAAGGGTTCTGTGATTCATACCAAAGATGCCGAATACACCTTACCAATAGTTTATAATGGTCCCGTAAATATTTTAGACAAAAAATTAAAAATCATTGAAACAGTTGAGGCTAAAGATGGAAAATTTGAGGGAAAACTCAAAGACTTAAGTGTGGGAGAAATAAGTGCATTTCTGGCCGTTGGAGGCATAGAAATCAGTAGCAATAGTGTTGTCAAATCTGACTTTGTAATTGACAGTGGCCACATTTTTATTACAGGAAGCTTTGATGCAAAAGTTGCCTACAGTGGCAAGGTTCCAGAAGGTATTGACAAAACGTGGAGCGGCACCAAGGATGAAAGTCTGGATTTCTATTTTTACAAAGAAAATAACCCTCAGGCAAACAATGGGAATATTAGTGTGAATGTAAAAAACGACCCATTCCAGATTACCTATAACCCCTCGACCAACGAACTTTTAAGTTTTAGTGTAAAAAGTACCAAAACATGGGCAGTTGACAATTGGGATTTGGATGAAACCGGCTCGGGAGGGGGAATTCCTGCAAAATTCTTCAGCAGTCCCGACTGGAGTCCCAATTACAAATATCTGATTTGGACAGTGACCGGTGCTGAGGCCTTAAAATATGTAAGTGAAGCCAAAATATATACGAAACAACAAATGCCCTGGTCTGTGGGACTCATTGAAGAAAAATGGCTAACCAAATTACAGTCCAACGCGAAAGCCAAACTTGAAGTTTATTTGGTATTTAAAAAGAAATGAATTTACAATCTAATTATTTTATAATTTTATGACAATGCCCGGAAAAAAGTTTGGCATTTAATATCAATATGAAACTCCCCTCTCAAAAACAAGCCCTGAATTTAATGCTTGCACTTCTATCAGGAGTAATGATTTTTCATATTCTTGTTTTTACCGGAGTAATTCCGTATACCATAGTTTGGGCAGGAAAGCTAAACTCTGTGCAGGAAATGCGGGTATTTGAGACCGTTTCAATGGCCGTTTTGGCTATAAATATTTTGGTTTTTCTATTGAAAGCCGGATACATCCAAAATAAAATTCCAGCAAAAATTCTGAACTGGATTATTGGTCTTTATGCCCTGTTGTTTTTTGTAAATACCATAGGAAATCTTTTCGCAGAAACAGCTTTTGAAAAGTATTTTTTTACACCACTTACAACTGTTTCGGCCATACTTTGCCTCCTTATTATTATTAAAGACAAGAAATGAAAGCTAAATATTATTTATGGGCAAGTTTAATCATATTGATAGTTTCCTGTAAAAAAATCAATATTGGTGAAAATGGAACAGTTGATTTATTTTTGATTGAAAAATATGAAAAACTCCATCAATCCTGTCAAATTGACGAGAAAACTGTAAAAACAGAGAATGAACCATTATTATCCTATAAAGATTTTGAATCCTACGACAACGAGACTTTCACCTTTAAACTCACCAGCGAGGCAGCAGAAAAAGTAAAAAATCTCAAACCTTCGGTCTTTGGGCTTCCATTTGCCATCAAAGCCAACGATGAGCTGATCTATACCGGCTATTTCTGGCCTTCCTATTCTTCCGCTTCCTGTGCCTGGGTTATAATCGACCCCATAATGATGCAGAATAACCAAATAAAATTACAACTGGGTTATCCGGGCCAGTTCGAAGGCCAAACCATCCCCGACAAACGCAATGATGACAGGATTATCAGTATTTTTAGGAAGGACAAGAAGCTCAGATAAGCAATGGCACGGCCTACTTCAAAAATAGAACTATTAAATCAAAGCGAAGTGAATTTCAAAAAATTAATGGCTTTGGTTGAAAGCACCGAAAATCCGAATCAGGAGTTTTTACCAGGAACTATGAACCGAAATATTAGAGATATTCTGGCTCATTTACATCATTGGCACCTCATGATGCTCAACTGGTATTCTGTAGGCATGAATGGCCAAAAAACCGAAATCTCCGCTCCAGGCTATACCTGGAAGACCACTCCCCTGCTCAACCGCAAGATTTGGGAAGACTACCAAGGATCTGGTCTGAAAGCTGTAATGGAAAAACTATTTAAATCACATGATAATATTACTGCACTTATAGAAAAACACAGCAACGAGGAGCTATTTGAAAAAAAAAGATACCGCTGGACCGGCACTACCTCGTTAGGAGCCTACTTTATTGGTGCCACATCAAGCCACTATGATTGGGCTATTAAGTTGATAAAGAAAGGCCTGAGGTAGTTTGGATGATAGAGGAGAAAAACACCAAATCGTTTACAAAAAATATTCAATCCTGAATAATATTCAACTCCCCAAATCAAACATCCCTTCGAGGTCATGTTTTGAAAGCACCCTGAACGCCACCATCGATTCAGTGCGGGTGATGCCCTCTATTTCAGTGATTTTGCCAGTCATGAGCTCTGCCAGATCGTCGTGATTTTTCAGCCTGATCAGAGCCACCAAATCGTATCTGCCGCTTACTGAAAACACTTCGGTAACCCCATGAATGGCAGCCAGTTGGTCACCTACTTTACTTATTTTTTGCCGTTCGGCATTGATTAAAACTATTGCAGTTGTCATTTCTATTGTTGATTAAGTTAAAATACAAAGGAAGGTATTTAATACCAAAATTATACTTTTTAGTAATAAAATCAGTAGGCCAAAGATTAATGTTTTTCCCAAAGAGGAATATATTGCAAATTGAGACAGTATTTGTATTTGTCTCTTCTCATTAAAACAAAAAAGCCAATGCGAATCTCACACTGGCTTTCCAATTCCCCAAACTTATTTCTAGCTATTACTGTATTATTTTTTTCTTAATTTATGGTCTGTATTTTTCCTTACTGAACCTCATAATTTCTGAAATTTATCCATTTTAAAATTTCACCGGACTCCAATTCCTCCGATTTTAAATAAGAAAGAAACCTCTTTTCAAAATCTTCAAAGAAGGATTGGTTGATAGAAAATTCCTTAAAATGAGGAGCCTGTTTTTGAAAAAAATCTTGGAGTTGATTTTTAGGCAAAGAATTGTTGATTATCGCTAATCTTTTGATAGCTACTACATCAGAACCGGAATTAGTATCCAGAAAATCACACTTTGAAAATATTGAAGCTATTAAGCCCTGATTTTCCTTTGTTTTTGAAAATGAATATTGGATATGAGAGGCCCCTAAATTTTCCAAAGAAAATCTAAGTTGATTGCTTGGAAAATCCCTTTGATTGTTTATCCTGTTTCGGGAGTAAATCATAAATTTATCCCATGTATTGATTTCAACCGGGCATTTCCCCAATAAGATTCCCCAACTGTAATTCTTGTTAAAGTCAAAGTATTTTGTGGTTTGGCCAAAAACCTGATTCACATTTCCCAAACTCCACGCGACAATGATAAAAATTGAAATACGATTTACTTTTTTCATCTTATCTACAGATTTAAATGAATAATTAAATATACCCTTTTCACCTTACTTTTCTATAGAATTTCACATCACTTTACTACCCAATTTCAGCGTGTTTTGGAGACATTTATTCTCCTCTGATTTAAGTGACCAAACTTATCTTTGACCCAATTTCTAAGATGATTATATTCTTCCCTGGAAATATATCTCAATGATTTCCTTAACTCTTTTCTAAATATCGCGGGTTCAAAACTTACTTTCTCCAAAATCATTTTAGTATATTCAAGCATCGTCATTTTTATTCAATATTTAAGGTTGGCAATTAAAACTCCTGATGGCAACATGTTGCAGGATCCCAATTCTGGAAAAATGACTAATCAAGAGCCACCACGTTTGGTAAGGTTTCATCATGATTTTGCTGACGCACCGGCAATTGAGCCTTGTAGTTCCTGAACGAAAGATGCGGATTAAAACTTTCCAGCTCTGAATTACCTTTCATTTTTAAGACTTTGATTTTTTCGGGAGAAATTACCTTATTCAGATCGCTATGTTTGTAATTGTGTACTGACATAAAACGGCCATTGTAATCTGGATTATTTCTGAAAACCCCAATTTTTGATGGCCCGATTGCCTGCTTTTGATTAGCTGGAATTTTATAATTCCTGTTATCATTATTTTGCCCGAATGAAGCAATTGAAACTACACAGCTTAAACTCATTGATATTATCAGATTTTTCATTGTACATTTTGTTTATGGCCCCGGTGGAGCCGGGACCGATGATTTTACGATATATTGAATATTAATTTTAAAACTTTTAGATCATTGTTGCTCAGCGTTGGCGTTCAGCATCAAAGGTTGATCGGCACTGGTTATGATGACTTTGGCGTTTGGTGAACTCGAAAGTTTGTTAAAAGCTTCTATTGCTTTAAACTTTATCAATAGAGGTGTGAGTCCCTCTGCCACTATTTTTTGTGCGTCCCTGATTCCCTCCGCTTCTATGATTAGCCTTTTTGCCTCTTGTTTTTCTTTTTCCAGAACAAACTGCATTCTTTGAGAATCTTGTTCTGCTTCCAATTTGTCTTCAATTGCTTTTGAAAGACCCGGCGGTAAAACTATGCTTTTAAGCAACACTGATTCCACCACAAAACCTCTCTCTCCCAATTGCGACATCATCAGCTCTCTGATCGACTTTTCTATCATAGACCGCTGCCCTGTATGCATATCTTTGGCGTAATATTGAGATGAAATATCAGCTACTGCAGACCTGAACACCGGCAAGATGATTACCTGCTCATAATTTTTCCCAAGCCTTTCGATTACTTTCGGAGCATAACTACCCTCGAGACGGTAAAGAATGGAAACATCTGACTGAACAGTCAGACCTTCTTTTGAAGGCAGTGGAACCCTCACTTCCATATTCATTGTGCGGGTAGGAAGCTTGATAATGGTAGTTGTCAAAGGATTAAATCCTCTCGCACCTTCCAATAGTGGTTCAGGCTTAATTTTCCCAAAAGAACGTTTTACCCCTACCTCACCTTGTCTGATAATGGTGCAGCTTCCCAGCCCAATTGTCAATGCAGATAAAAACAAAATTTTACTCGCTTTCATATCTTTTACTATTTATTGTTTTCTGCCCAACTCCCTGTTGGATGAAACAAAGCTAGTTTGGAGATATTAGGCCAGACTTAATCTCATATTAGAAAAAACTTAGATTTTTTTGGGTAGTAAGACCTTGAAGGAGATTAATCCGGCTTCAACAAGTTCCACGGTAATTGTACCTGAATGCAACTCAATTATGCCTTTGACGAGAGATAATCCTACCCCATGACCATAAATGTGTCTGGAATTGAGCCCACGCTTAAATGGTTCAAAAAAGTCCCTGAGGTCATCTGATTTAGTTATAATGCATTTGTTGGTGATTTCTACTAAAATACTGTCATCCTGGTTGATAACATTTACATTGACAGTCTTGTAGGGAGAATACTTTATGCCATTATCCAATAAATTAAAGAATGTGGTATAAAGGAGATGAGGATTGCCCATGAGTTCAGGTATTTCCTCCTCTTTAACTTCAAAATTGATTAAAATTGTACTCTCCGGATTTTTCTTGATAACTTCACTTCTTACCCTTGATATTTTATCCAGTACATTTATAAGGGTAAATTCTTGTTTAGGGTTTCCATTGTCAAGCGAAGACAAATCCAGCAAGTTGTTACTTAGGCGGTTAAGTTGCTTAACATCTTCCAGCACTGACTGTATCATTTTCCTTAGATCTTCAGGGTCGTCATTGGCCAGTAATGACACTTGTATCTGACCTGTAATAGAGGTAAGGGGGGTTCTGAGCTCATGAGAAGCATTTGAAACAAAGGCTTTTTGTGCCTTAAATGCCTTTTCAAGCCGGTCGAGCATTTGATTAAATCTATCTGACAGCTGAGAAAACTCATCATTTTGATTACCCGCTGCCAATCTTTCATTGAGTTGAGAGGCTTTAATCCGGTCTATTTTTTTTATAAATTCCTGGATAGGGTTCAACATGTTGTTTACTAAAAACCACCCTGCGGCAGCACTCAAGATAAGCAAAACCATACTTCCGAAAAATAAAACAAATGCCAGATTCTTTAGCTTAATAAGTCCGAGATGGTCATTAGCATAGGCGATAACGAGATAGTTTTGCTTTTTATTTTCAAACTTTATCCCAAGGAATTCATGACCTTTATCTTGCCAGTAATATTCTTTATTTGATTTTATCTTTTCAAAAATATTAACCGGAATTTGGAAGTTATCGTCACCGGTTTCATATATTAATGTATAATTTTCGTCAAATATCACGACCTCCTCATCAGCAAGAACGGTGTAATTATTTCGATCCAATAATTTAAGAATATCAGAACTTATTGCATTCTGGTTAAAAAAAATATTTGCAGCAGAAATAGCTTCCTTTCTAAGTAAACCCGTAAACTCCTGAAGACGATAATTTTTGCTTTGAAAAAATATTACCATGCAAAACAAAAACAACAATACCATAACGATACCGTTGTAAAACAAAAATAGCTTGTTTCTGATTTTCATCTGTTTTTTAGCATGTAGCCCATTCCGAAGATCGTGTGAATAAGCTTGTTATTAAAACCCTTATCTATTTTGTTTCTAAGGTAGTTTACATAAACTTCAATAAAGTTGGTACCCGTATCAAAATCAATATCCCAAACATTTTCAGCGATATCAAGTTTGGAAACGACCCTGCCACGATTTCGCATAAAATATTCAAGTAAACTAAATTCTTTTGCTGTAAGGGTTATCTCTTTACCGGATCTTACGGCAATTTTTTTGCTGAGATTTAGCTCTAGATCAGCTTCTTTCAATAATACATCTTCAATAAGCCTGGAATGATCATGGCTCCTTTTAAGCAGAGCTTTCATTCTTACCAGAAGCTCCATAAAATCAAAAGGCTTGACCAGATAATCATCAGTACCAACTTCATAGCCAGACAATTTATCGCTCATACTTCCCAAGGCAGTGAGCATTAATACAGGTACGCCGGGATTTTTCTCCCTGATTTTGCTACAAACCTCTAAACCAGTTATGTCGGGTAAACCAATATCAAGAATTATCAAATCAAAATTGCGATCGGCAATAAAATCAAGAGCCTCTCTGCCTGTAGCAGCAATCGTTGAAACATAACCCTGCGTGTTAAGGCCTTTCTTTATGAAAGACGCTACTTTATCTTCATCCTCTACAATTAAGACCTCTTTTTCCAATGCTATTTTTGTTCTAATATTCAAAAGTAAGTTTGAGAATTTAGATTTAGCTTAAAAACTTATTAGAAAAACTTTAGAAATGTATGCTGATAAATAGTTTTCTAAAAACAAACTACAATATAATAATCAACAATTTTAAGAAATTGATTTAATGCTTTTTAATGGTTTTCATTTGAACAATATCTACAAAAAATGCAAATGCCATTGAGAAATATATATATCCTTTTGGTATGCTGAAAGACAGCCCTTCAGCTAGCAGGGCGACACCTATCATCATGAGAAAACACAAAGCCAGTACTTTAAACGATGGGTGTTGATTGATAAATTTACTAATCGGGCCTGAAGCAACCAGCATAATAATAACGGTCACTATAACAGCAGTGTACATGACCCAAAGTTCATTTACCATGCCAACTGCCGTAATAATTGAATCTATTGAAAATACGAGATCAAGGAGGATAATCTCTGAAAGTAGTTTTTTAAATGAGCCTTGTTTTTTTGTTTTTTCTGAGTGAGAACCATCAATCTGCTCGGTTTTATGATAAATCTCTTTCGTGCTTTTATAAATCAAAAACAGCCCTCCGATTAATAAAATTAAAGATTTGCCTGAAAAACCAATTTCAAAAACCGTAAATAGAATTTTGTCCAACTTTAAAATCCAGGAAATAAATGCGAGAAGACCCAATCGCATAACCATTGCTAATCCTATTCCCCAGTATCTGAGTTTATTTCTCTGGCTTTCGGGTAATTTATCTGCCAGGATTGAAATAAAAATGATATTATCAATACCAAGAATAACCTCTAATAATATAAGTGATAACAGCGGAATTAGTATACTATAAAACATAGAACTGACATATTTTGGGGTTTACTATGAATTTAAACACCAAAAAAATAAACAAGTTTTCTGAATACAACAAATTCGAGATATTCTAACGTGATTTTAATTAATGCATCTTTCTCTCAGAATGATCATTTCATTTGAAATTTTATCGTTTCATCAAAATTAAAAGAAATGAAGCTTTTAACTATTCGAATGAAATTATAGACCGGAATTGTAATGACCTTCATGAGATATTGCTTAATTCTAAGCTAGCTTATCAAAAAAAGACAATTACTTTCTTTTCCAGAGTAATATTTCATCAAAACCTGCTCTGATAAAGTCTTTCAGGATTCCAACTTCCTGAAAACCATACTTTTCATAAACCCTGCGTGCGTGTGTATTAAATGATGAAACACACATAAACACATTCGGAGATATCTTATGAATATGTTCTTCACAAAACTTAAGTATTTGATTGGCGATGCCTTGTCCACGAAATTCTTCTGCCACTAGCAATGTCTGAATATACCCCCGAAATGTACCGCACATTTGCAAAATCACAAAACCTGCCAGTTTGCCATTTTTCCAAACCGAAAATATCTCTTTACATTCTCCTTCAAATGCCTTCAAACAACGTTGTTTATCCATTCCCAGGGTAATCCACGGGTCGGTAGCTACCATCATGTCTGCACATTGGTCAAAGATTGAAGCTCGGGTTTCAGGCAAAAAAACTATTTCTTTATTATCCATAACAATATCATTGTAAATACGGCATTGATCAAAATATTTAAAAACCCCAGGCTAAAACCTTGTTTTTCCAGCCAATAATTGAGTCCCAAAGTCAGTATAGGTGCCAAAATAGACATATAAGGCAACCACTTTTCCTGAAATTTGATTTCGGTAAATAAGCCAATAAGATAAATCCCCAAAAGTGGCCCATAAGTATAACCGGCCACTTTAAAAATCGAATTGATGATAGACCCTTCGCTGTTCAAGAAAGCCAGTACGATCAGATACATCGCCATATTTACGGCAATTAAGACCATGTTTTTCAATTTCCTTTTAGCTTCTTCCGACTTTTTCTCGAAATCAAAAAAATCATAACTCAAACTGGTGGTAAGGGCAGCAATACAACTGTCAATGCTGGCAAATGTCGAAGCAACAACCCCAATGAAAAATGCTATCACACCAATACTTCCAAAGTAATTCATGGTAAGCGTGGGAAAAAGTTCGTCAGGTTGGGTATATTTCCCGTTTTCCATGGGCAATTGCAGGCCTTTTTGGCTGGCAAACATGTAAAGTAAAACGCCAAGAAACAAAAATAAAGTTTGGGCAGCAGCAATGAAAAAGCTGAAAGTGAGCACATTACGTTTGGCATCGGTGGCATTGCTTACCGTAAGCGTTTTCTGCATCATACTTTGGTCCAATCCTACCAAAGCTATGGTAATCAAAAAACCGGAGATAAATTGCTTGAAGAAATTGGTGCCGGAATTCCAGTCAAAATCAAAAAATTTGAATTTAGGATCAGCGATGATGGCATTCAAAACACTCTTTTCACCTGTATCCAAAGCTTTTACTATGGAATAAATCGATATTACAATTACTAAAATCAAAAACAAAGATTGCAGAGCATCTGTCCAAACAATGGTTTTTATACCCGACTTGTTGGTATATAGCCAAATCATCAACAAAAGTATCAGAATTGTGATGGCCGGAGGTATGTTCATTTTATCAAAAAATGCCGACTGAAGTATTTTAACAGATAAAAGTAAACGTAATGCTGCCCCGAAAGACTGTGAAACCATGAAGAACGAAGCTCCGGTTAAATAAGTTACCTCTCCGAAACGATTTTGCAGATAGGTATAAATCGAAACAAGTTTTTGTTTGAAAAATATCGGTATTAATATATATGCAATGAACAAGTACCCGACAATTGTTCCCAGAATAAATTGGAAATAATACAGATTCTCATTGCCTACATTGCCCGGAATAGATACCAGCGAAACAGCAGAAATACCACTCCCAATCATGCCAAAAGCCACCAAAAACCAGGGTGACTGGTGGTCTCCGTCGAAAAAAGAGCTGGCTTTTGTTTTTCTGGAAGTAATTTTTGATACAAACATCAAAACCAGAAAATACCCAAATATTATAGCCAGTAAAGTAAAATTTGACATTTGTTGAAATTATTCAAGAGGCAATTTAACGATTAAATGGATACCCTTATGAGGCAAACATCACATTCAGGCAATTTTTTAGAAAATAATTTTTGTAAAAAATTTCGTTTATTTTGTAAAAAATAATGATGTGGCAAAAGATAATTTCTCCGGTAATTCAAACCAATATGCCCGATTCAGACCCGAATATCCCCCTATTTTGGTAGAATATATTTGTGGATTGGTCCCTGATCCTAAAACAGCATGGGACTGTGGCACCGGCAATGGACAACTGGCAAAACTACTAGCTGGTAAATTCAGTAAAGTGATCGCTACAGACCTCAGTCAAAACCAAATAGACAATGCTTTTAAAGGTCAAAATATTGAATATCAGGTTCAAGCTGCCGAAATTGCTAATTTTGGCAATGAAAGATTTGACCTGATAACCGTAGCCCAGGCCATCCATTGGTTTGACTTCGACAGATTCTATGATGTGGTAAAATCTCATGCACATACCGAAACCATTTTTGCTGTAATTGGCTACGGAAGAGTAAAAATTAACCCTGAAATTGATTCAATCCTTGATAAATTTTATTTTGAGGTAATTGGCTCCTATTGGGATAAAGAGCGAAGGTATGTTGATGATGAATACAAAAGCATCCCATTTCCATTGGACGAAATCAATGCCCCTGCATTTACCATCGACCTCGAATGGAATATTCACCATTTTGAAGGTTATATTAACACCTGGTCGGCAGTAAAGCATTTCGTAAAAGCCAATGGATATAACCCTGTTGAAGGATTAATCGGAGAAATAAGGGAGTTTTGGCCGCCCAATGTAATCAGACAGGTATTTTTTCCAATACTTTTGAGAATTGCAAAAATCTCATAAAAAAAGGAGGGTTTCCCCTCCTCTTTCCCGACCACATGGATAATTATTTCAAAAAATAATTTAACGAAATACCCAAAACCCGGTTAGAAAATTTATTGTCAGCATCACCTCCGGGGGCAATATTTGCCAGTCCAAAATTGTAATTTATTCCCAACTGAAGATTTTCTTTGGCAATACCAACCCCGACTCCAAGGCCATAATCTAAGCGTTTGAAATCACTATCGTCGTCATTCCCAAAAACTATTTTTTCGGAGTCTGAGTCTGATTTACCGTTTGAAGTATATTTAAACTTGGTTTTTCCGAGAATTCCGGCTCCAACATAAGGTCCGAAAGTTCCAAAAACTGAGAGATCATTGTCGAGTTCATGATAGTATTTGATATTAAGGGGAATATCGGCATAAATCACACTTGCAGAACCCGAATAACTGTAATCATAACCATCTTCAGAATCGGATTCACTCAAACGATACCCTTTTTGGTTTAAAATAAGGCCAAGTTCAAAGGCTAAATTATCACTAAGGGGCATTTCGCCAAAAACACCAGCATGAAATCCCACTCTGGTTTTCAAGTCGCTGTTATAATCTTCTCCATCTGATTTGTAGGAAATATCGGCCAAACTTGCTCCTAATCTTACGCCAATTTTCTGCCCAAAAGTCAAAGAAGAAAGTAGCAACATCAAAATAAACATTGCAAATTGTCGGTTTTTATTCATGATTTAAGGATGTTTTAGATTAATAATTTTATAAAAAAATACCGAATACGTTAACTGAACATTTTTTTTGTCTTTATGAATTAAATATGATTTTTTTAAATGAGAATTACAATGACAAACCTCATATAACCAGGCCGTAACGTTATTTTTTATTATTTTTTTCGGAAAAAATAGATTTATATCTTCCCCAAAACTTATAATAGGAAAAAGATAATCCGGCTATAATTTTGGCAAAAAAACTAAATCTCAGAAGCCATTGCTGGAGAGAATAAAAAACTATGACTATCGCCAGAAAAATCAGATTTTTTAAAACAAATTCTGTTATAAATCCCAGATGCTTGATAGCAGGAAATAAATGCTGGAGGTTTGTTATACTGAAAATATAAGCCAAAATTGTAAAGGCTACAAGACCATGAGAAGTTTCAATGGCTTTTTCGGGGCAATAGTTCATGCAATGCATGCAACTTTCACAATGGATCGTCCAGTAAGGCCGCCCATTAACTTCAATAATGGCGTTTACCGGACATTCTTTGATGCAAATCCCACAGTTATCGCATTTATCAGAAGCGTAAAATGTTTTGGCAAGAAAAAATCTTCCAAAAAAATAGTAAAGCAAACTTATGGGAGCTATAAGGACATCCTGAACGATTTCCTGATTTGAAATGAAAAGCGGCTTGTTATTTTTTAAAATTTCAAAATGCCTGACTACCCGCTCTTTTATTTTCTCATGAATAAAATAAGAGGCCTTGGTCTTGAGAGCCGGGTGTAACAGTAACCAATTGGAAGGCATATCATAAGGAATTTGACCAACTATTTTATACCCTTTTCCTTTGAGCCAAAATGCCGAAAGATAAAAACCGATACCCGTCAAACCCGGTGTTACCCAATTTCCAAGCTTCATCCCGGCACGGGTATTCATCAGGATTACATCATTGGTGCCTGGTGGAAATTTCCTGATAAAATCCAGGGTGATTTTTGGGTAATTAAATCCATGAACGGGGGAAATAAATATTATGGTCGAATCTGGTGATGGAGCAGGGTGCGGACCTGAGCCAATATTATGCAAATGACAGGGAATATTTTCTTTTTGAGCTTCATGAGAAATCCAAAGTGCAATCCGCTTTGCATTTCCGGTTCCTGAGAAAAAATATATCTCAATATTTTTCATTTCTTCAGGTTTTGAATTCTATAGTAATTTATTTTCCAAAACTACTTAATGCTGATTTTGTATTTTATTATTTCATTCAAATCAGCCAAAAGGTGCTCATTTTTTATCTCGAGAGTCAGGGGAACCAACTTACCAATATGCTTAACTTCAGAAAGTAAATCTTTTATGTTTTGGCCTACAGGTAAATCAAATATTCCTGATTGTGTTTTTTCGGTAAAATAGAAAGTGATTTTAAAACAATCCTCCCATACCGATAGCCAGAAAATTGTTTTTTTCTTTTTAACCACTTTGCAAAGCCATGCTTTTCCATCATTATAATACCTCCACTGATACTCAAGGTCGAAGCCTTCTTTTAGCTTATTTTCCAAAGTAAAGTAAACTTCCTTTCGTTCCTTAAGTGCAGCAGCAAGGATTTCATGACCGGGTTCAATATTTGGATCTGTCAATAACATTTTTTAAAAAGCGGGACTTCCAACCTTAATCGAAAGCCCCGAACGGTTTATTTAAGGGTATAGATGAATGATATATTGCTTAATTTTTACTAAAGAACCTTACTTCTTTGCTGCTTCCGTCTTCGAAATAAGCTTTGAAGCCCACAACGCCACATTTATGATTCACTATGTATTCAATTTTAGAAACTCCGGCAACGGGTCGGCCTGTTTCTGCTATTTTCATAACTTTGATATCCATAAAACCCCAACTATAATCGTCTGTTGTAGATTTATACGCTACTTCTCTTGTAATTTTTTTCCCGTCAACTTTAATAGAATAAGAATCCCCGACTTTATCATCATATTTCACAAGTGTAAAATTCCCTTCATCATAAACATTCTGAATCCCCTCTTCGGTGATACGATATTTCTTGGTTACACTGAGTGTATTACCGTTCCATTTAAACTCAGGAACAGACTTAGCCATTTCCAAAATGAGTGGATCTGTAATGGTAACACTGGCCGAAATGGAACTCACTCCATCATCAAGTGATTTCACTTCTGCCTTGAATCCGTTGACTCCCGCAACACTCCCCAGACTAAAAGTATTTCCCACCTCACCCATCACTGATTGTTCGCCTCCTATGGCTGCATCAGGTTTTACAGATTCTAATAAATTACAGGAAGTCAGGCCAATTAATATAACAAGGGAAGAAATAGATACTATTTTCATTTTACTAAAATTTAGGTTATCTGATATTAATCCTCAAATACACATAGTAAACCAAAATAAAAAAAAGAAATGCCAGCATCGAAATAGGAAAAATGATATACCCATAAAACAGGAGATAGCTTACTAACCAAAGCAAGAAGGTCAGTTTTAAAGCGAAAAGAAAAGCTTTTATCCTTAATTCATTCAGGATAAAAGTTTCGTTTTTTTCCTGAGTCATTATTAAAAGATATAGTCCGGAAACAAGAAAGGTAAAACCAATCTCGTCAATGGCATTGGTTTGCACCAGACTTAAAAACCTGTTTTCAAGATAAGTGCTGGCAAAAGCAAAAACCGGAATGTTTAAAAATTCGGGTTTTATACCCCTGAGGTAGAAAACAAGAAGTAAAACCCCTATCGGGATAAGAAAATAGGAATAAATTTTATATCGGTATGCTAACATTTCATGGAGTTCATCCCCCATTTTTTCAAGGGCAGAACTTTTTGTCAGCAGCGAAACTATATTTTATTAACTAGAAATCCAATGACCAAAATCATGCTTATATACATTTGTAAATAAACATTCTAAAACAAGTCAGCCTAAAAGTATTTAAAAATTAATGAGCCTCCAACCAGTTTTTACCCACGCCTATACCTGTTTCGATTTTCACATTCATTGGGATGGCGGTCGCCATAAAATGATCCACTTTTTCTTTAAGCATATCTATTTCAGAAATGTGGGCATCAAAGACCAATTCGTCATGCACCTGCAATATCATTTTTGATTTGAGATTTTCATGTACAAAAAAATCATGAATATTAATCATAGCCACTTTAATTAAATCAGCCGCCGAACCTTGAATAGGGGCATTGATAGCATTTCTTTCTGCAAAACCTCTGTTGGTTTGATTTCCGGAATTAATATCTCTCAGATATCTTCTTCGGCCCAATATAGTCTCCACATATTTAAGGTCACGGGCGTTGTTTATACAAGCATCCATAAATGTCTTGACTTTAGGAAACTGCTCAAAATAATTATCAATTATGTCTTTAGCCTCCCCTCTCGGTATTCCCAGCCTTTGAGCCAGACCAAATGCAGAAATACCATAAATGATACCAAAATTGACCATTTTGGCTTTACGCCTCATGTCGCCGGTGACATCCCCTAATCCTACTCCAAAGACTTTTGAAGCCGTGGTTGAGTGAATATCAATGCCCTGATTGAATGCCTCAAGCATACTTTCATCACCACTAAAAGCGGCCATAATCCTAAGCTCAATTTGGGAATAATCCGCCGAAAGTATCATATGGTCGCTGTCACGAGGGATAAACGCTTTTCTGATTTCTCTTCCTCTTTCCGTTCTAATCGGAATATTTTGCAAATTCGGATTGGTGCTACTCAGTCGACCGGTAGCCGTAACGGCCTGATTGTAAGAAGTATGAATCCTTCCAGTTTTCTTCGAAATCAATTGAGGCAGGGCTTCAACATAAGTGCTTTTTAGCTTACTAAATTCCCTGAAATCCAAAATCTTACGCACGATTTCATGTTCGGCTTCATAATTGGTCAAAATATCCTCACCGGTGGCATATTGTCCGGTTGGGGTCTTTTTGGGCTTTTCATCGATTTTCATTTTTTCGAAGAGAATCTCCCCTAATTGCTTAGGTGAACCCACATTGAATTCCATTCCGGCAATTTCAAAAATCTCGTTTTGGGTTCTCACCAAATCTTTGTGGAGTGTTTCCTGTAACTCAGCCAGGGCCATCACATCCAGCTTCACTCCTTCCCTTTCCATCGCACTCAGAACCCTGACCAAAGGAACCTCTACTGTGGTAAGGAGTTTTTCCTGATTGGTTTTCCGAAGTTCTTTATCCAGAATATGCTTGAGCTGCATGGTTACATCGGCGTCTTCTGCGGCATATTCTTTGATCTTTTCCAAAGGCACATCCCGCATATTGCCTTGTTTTTTGCCTTTTGTTCCTATCAAAGTATCAATCGAAACCGGTTCATAGTTCAGGTAATTGGCAGCAAGATAATCCATCCCGTGTCTCTGCTCCGGTTCAACGATATAGTGAGCCAACATGGTATCATATAGCTCTCCTTTAAGCTCGATCCCATAATTGGTTAGTATGGTGAGATCATATTTGAGGTTTTGAGCAATTTTCCTGATTTTTTCATTTTCAAAAACCGGTCTGAATTCCTCCAAAATCGCTTTGGCTTCTTCCTGATTGGCCGGAAATGGAATATAGTAAGCTTCATGAGGTCTATATGCAAAGGACAGACCCACAATCTCGGCATCGATAGCTTCAATATCAGTAGTTTCCGTATCAAAGCAAAGCTCTTCCTGGGCCATAAGATATTCTATTAATTCCGCACGTTCTTCAGGAGCCTGTATCAGATAATACTCATGAACTACCGTATCAATGGTATCTTTTTCACCTTTTGGTTCAGGAGTTTCCTCCTCTGATTCGGCTTCTCCAAACAAATTCATCTGAGAACTTGTGTCGGCAACTTTTTTGGGTTTTGGAGCAGGAGTGCCAGTCTGAGCAGTAGCAGAGCCATCTGCATTTTTTATCAGTCTTGTTTTTAAAGTTCTGAACTCCAGTTCGTCAAGTAATACTGAAAGCTCCTCATAATGAGGCTCTTCGTAAAGCAATTCCTTTTCATCAAAAGGTACCGGAACATCAATTTCAATTTTTGCCAGATATTTTGACATTAAAGCAGACTCTCTTCCAGCTTTTATTTTTTCTCCCATTTTACCGGGTACTTTGTCAGCATTTTCAAGGATGCCTTCTACCGAATCATATTGTTCAAGCAACTTAGCAGCCGTTTTTTCACCTACTCCGGGAATTCCGGGAATGTTATCCACTTTGTCACCCATCAAACCCAGCATATCAATCACCTGGTCAATACGCTTAATATCCCATTTGGCAAGGACCTCAGGAACACCCATAATTTCTACCCCATTTCCCAAAAAAGCTGGTTTATACAAGAAAATATGTTCATCTACCAGCTGTCCATAGTCTTTATCAGGCGTATACATATAGACATCGTATTCATCTTTGGGAGCTTTTTTAGCCAGGGTACCAATCACATCATCAGCTTCAAAACCATCTTTTTCAATCAGAGCAATATTCAAAGCTTTTACCAATCGTTTCACAAGGGGAATCGCCACGGTAATGTCTTCCGGTTGTTCTTCCCGATTGGCTTTATATTCTACAAAATGTTCGTGACGGAAAGTTGGAGCTTTTGTATCAAAACAAACCGCAATATGCGTCGGTTTTTCTTTTTTTATAACCTCAAGTAAAGTATTGGTAAAACCAAATACTGCACTGGTATTGAGCCCTGTAGAGGTAATTCTGGGGTTTTTAATAAAAGCGAAATGAGCTCTGTAAATCAGAGCCATGGCATCAAGCAAAAATAATTTCTTTGGACGCATGCTTTGGACAAATGTTTATATGCTAAATTCGAATCAGAAACCAAAATACGGCAATTTCTGTCAAGCATAAAATGAAAAAGGCATTTTTACTAATATTTGCAGCCATTCACACCTACGGACAAGTACCCCAAAGAAGAGAGTTTCAGGAAGGAAACACCACAGAATTAATAGTTTATGAAAAAGCTTTGCCTTCGAAAAAATACGACTTTAAAACTTCTGATTTACAGGTAAAATGGCATGTTTTAGTGATGGATTTACTCGAACAAACTCCCGGATACACTCCTCTGGTGGCAGCGAGAAGTATGGCCTACATTAACCTGGCGGCGTATCAATCAATTTTGCCTGCTTTTAGGAATCTGAATAGTATGTCGGGGCAAATTCAGGATTTTAAAGTACCTGCTGAATATGCCATTGACACCTCGGATTTTATACCTGAATTGTCACTAAACAATGCCATTTTTGCTACTATTGATAAGTTTTTCCTGGCTGCTCCCTATGTGTACATGGAAAGAGTTTTGGCACATAAAGACTCAGTAGATGCTTATTTTTCCAGAAATAAAAGCAAGCTTGCGGTTATGAAATCAAAAAATTATGGTATTTCAGTAGCGGAATTGGTTCTAAGATATGCCGATAAAGACGGTGCTAAGGAAAGTACATATAGGAGCTATGACATAAATTACAAATTGCCAAAATGCGAAAGTTGTTTTGAAATCAATCGAAGTGCTGATTTGGAAAATACCGGTCCGCTTCATCCCGGATGGGGAAAAGTAAGGACATTTTTACCTGAAAATCAACAGGAAACCACTATCAAACCTGATTTTGAATTTTCGATTTACAAGGATTCAAAGTTTTACAAACAGGCACTTGAAGTTTATACAGTTTCGAAAGAAGTCACTCCCGGCTCAGAAAAACACCGGATTGCCAACTTTTGGGATGATGCTGCCACTTATACTTACACACCCGTCGGGCACTCACTTTCTATTCTTACCCAAATATTCAGAAACAAACCTACCACTATTGACTCAGCAGCTGCAGTTTATGCCAATCTGTGCTTTGCCATGCATGACGCTTTTGTGATTACATGGGGTTTGAAATATAAATACAACCTGATCAGGCCCATTGCTTATATTAGAAAATACATTGACAGTGCCTGGGAAACCACACTTCTGACCCCTCCGTTTCCTGAATTCCCGTCTGGCCACTCGGCACAGTCAGCGGCTATGGCTACGGTTTTGACAAAATATTTGGGCGACAGTACCGGTTTTACCGATTACTCAAAATATTGGACCGGGGCACCTAAAACATTTAAAAATTTCTGGGAATCGGCCAATGAAACTAGTATTTCAAGACTTTACGGAGGCATTCACTATCGAGAAGGGCTGGACAAAGGTCAACTGGCAGGTAAACTTGCTGGTGAAAATGCTTTGAAATTGAAGTTTTTTGGAGAGTGAGACCTGTTTTGATTTTTTTGACTATTTTTAAAAAAAATTACTTTTATGGATTTAAGTGTTGAAAAAATAAATATTGTGAAAATGATTTTGGAAATAGAAAATCCAAAAATTCTTGAATCAATCAATAATATTTTGAAAAGTAAATCCTCAGATTTTTGGGATGATTTATCGGACTATGAAAAAAGAGAAATTGATTTAGGGATTACTGAGGTGAATGAAGGTAAATACTTTGAATATAAGTCATTTATTGAAAAGCATTTAGAATGAGAGAAATTGTTATTACTCACAACGCCGCCAATAAACTAGATGCATTACTGGAGTACTTAAAATCAAGATGGTCAGAGCATGTAAAAGAGAATTTTATCTTTAAATTGGAAAAAACATTATCTTTTATAGTGTCTTTTCCAAATGCATCACCAAGATCTGATATAAAAGAAGGACTTCAAAATGTATTATAACTCGGCAAACCACGCTATTTTATACTTTTGATGATGAAAAGATTTACATTATCAGTCTATTCGATACAAGGATGGATCCCAAAAAAATAAAATCAACTCTATAATATTTTTATGCTTGTTTTCAAATTTGGTGGGGCTTCAGTCAAAGAGCCGGAAGGTGTTAAGAATCTGGTAAAAATACTGGAACATTTTGAAGGGAATAATATTCTTGTGGTAGTTTCAGCCATGGGAAAAACCACCAACGCACTTGAAGAAGTGGTTAAATCTTCATTTTTCAAAAAAGATGATCTTGAAGCAAAAATTGAAGTTGTAAGGAAATACCATGCCGACCTGATTTCGGGTTTATTCAAAAATCCTGAGCCAATTCTCCATTTTTTAGATGAAAAAATCAATGAAATTAGGTTAAAAATTGAAAATTATATAGGGGAAAAATTTGATGAGTTTTACGACCAGATTGTATCATTTGGGGAGATTCTATCCACCAAAATCATCGCTTATTATTTTGAAGAAATTGGCCTGACTCACAAATGGTTAGATTCCCGAAAATATATCAAAACCGATTCCACTTTCAGGGAAGGGAAGGTAAATTGGGATGCCACGAAAAGTAGTATTGAACTGATTGATGAGGACTTTCAACTTTACATCACTCAGGGATTTTTGGGCGGCACATCAGACGGGAAAACTACCACTTTGGGTCGCGAAGGCTCTGACTACTCTGCTTCAATATTTGCTCATTGCCTTGCTGCTGAATCGGTTACAATCTGGAAAGACGTACCCGGTGTTTTAAGTGCTGACCCCAGGCTTTTTGAAAATCCCGGGAAATATGAACAACTAAGCTATCAGGAGGCCATCGAAATGACCTATTATGGAGCTACGGTAATTCACCCTAAAACCATCAAACCCTTGCAAAATTCGGCAATTCCGTTGTTTGTAAAGCCATTTTTAAATCCTTCTGAATCAGGGACCGTAGTAGATGAAAGGCCATTTACACAAACCGATTTACCTTCAATAATTGTCAAGAAGAATCAGGTTTTGATTTCTATTTCTACCCTGGATTTTTCGTTTGTGACAGAAGCCAATATTTCCAATATTTTTGAAATAATAGCCCGTCACAATCTCAAATGCAACCTGAGTCAAAACTCTGCGATGAGTTACACCGTCTGTCTTGATTTTGACAATATGAAATTTGACGAATTGAAAACTGACCTGCAAAAACGATTCAAAATATTATACAATACTGACCTTGAACTCATTACCGTTCGTCATTACCAATCTGATACTCTAAAAAACCTTACCAAAGACAGGAAAATCTTTGTGGAGCAACTGAGCAGAAATACGGCTCAGGTGGTGGTGAGGTGAATCAATAATTCAACACCGGAGTTAACTATCTGGCATACTTAAAAGTTTTACTTAAGAACTTTATACGAGATTTTGCCAAACGCTTCCCAAAAAATAATAAGTCAAAATTTATAAACAATTCCAATTTGCCCACCTTTTTCAAACTCTTTCCATAATTTGGATGGTTTTATCTCAATTTGCTGATCAAAATCAAAAATTATTTGTTCTTTAAAATAGTAACCGACAGGAGCATCCGTTGTCTTTTTACCAGAGATTATTTTACAATTAATAAGTACAGGAAATGGCATTTTGAATTCCATAAATAATTGTTCCGAAAAATTGTATGCAAGACGGTTAGATAATCCAAATTTGAAGTATAAAAGCTTTAATCCATTATTATATAAGTTTTCATACCCATAATATTCAAATTTACGTTTATCAAATTCAATTCTGGAATTACCTGTTATAAACCATGATATTTTTCTTTTTTTCTTTTTCAAAATATCATTATACTTAGTACATTCAAAGAAAACATTAGAAATAACTTCCTCATTAAAATATTGCTTATTCAGATTATTTCCTGAAATATTATTTAAAATTTTATCATTTTCTGTTTTGTCAAAATTGTACCCAATTTGAAACTCCCGCCATTTATTTTTCTTATTTTTAATCATAAATGATGGTAAAATGAAGAATTTATTTTTGTAAGAATAAATTGTTAAGTCTTTAGCATTATATACAGGGTTTCTATTCAAACCAATATTTAGTTTAATTGCGAATTTATTATTTTCTTGAGCTCGTAGGCAAAAGCTCCAAAAACTAATTAGGAGAAAGATTGTGCTAAAAATTTTCATTATACTAAAACTTTGGACCGATTGAGAATTTAACTTGTAAAACACCACAATTTAAACAAGCATTTTGCCGATCAGATTCTAAAATTTGCTCTTCCCTATTAAAGTTTCTTTTTAAGAATTTCAGTCTAAATAATTCCTTATTATATAATTGAAAACCAAGTGGTTCAATCAAAATCTGTGATTGAAATAACAAATTCTTTTTTAAAGATTTATTGAATTTAATGTTAATTCCAAAATTGGAACCTAATAATTTGTAACTTCCAGACACAACACCAAATGGATAATATTGTTTTATACCGTCAAAGTCAATATAAAAACCGGTATTTTCAATTCTGTTATTATAAATATAAACCTGTGACCCAAGACTTAATTTTGATGTGGAAGAGTTGAGAATTTTGACAAATGAAAAGCCATTCCTCAATCCAAGATTAAACCTGGTAGTACTATTTCCTTTCAGGTAAATAATATTTTTGATGTGTCTTTCTCTATCGAAATTTATGTTGTCTAATTCAAATTCAAAAATGCTATTATTTTTAGTGATTTTTATTAGTGAAATAGAGGGATAGAAGGCTATTTTATTATTTTTATTTTGCCTCTTCACCTGAGTACCATCCTCAAAAGTTTCATCAAAATTTAAATCATAAAAGTTAAACCTTAAAGAATTATTAACAAGAATTGCAAGCTTTCTATTTTTCTCTTGTGAAAAAACCTGAGTTATTGAAAAGAAAAAAACAAAAATGAAATAATACGATTTCATATGCGAATGGATTTACTTCAAACAAATTTTATTTTCTCAAAAATACAAATTTATTTTCTGAAGTAAATACTATTTTCTAACTTTCCGACTTCAATAATTCAACACCGGACTCAGCCATCTTTCGGCCAATTCGATATCCTTTCCCGATTTCGAGGCGTAGTCTTCCACCTGGTCTTTATTGATTTTACCCAAACCAAAATATTTGGCCTGAGGATGAGCATAATACATGCCGCTTACTGCCGATGCTGGCCACATGGCGAGACTTTCAGTTAATTGAATACCAATGGCTTTCTCTGCATCCAAAAGTCGGAATATGGTCTCCTTCAAAGTATGGTCTGGACAAGCTGGATACCCGGGTGCCGGTCTGATTCCCTGATATTTTTCCCTGATAAGTTCTTCTGTGTTATATTCCTCATCAGCAGCATATGCCCAATATTCTGTTCTGACTTTTTTATGTAAAAGCTCAGTAAATGCCTCGGCAAACCTGTCGGCCAATACTTTTACCATAATCGCATTGTAGTCGTCATGGGTCTTTTCAAATTCTTTGGCTTTAGCTTCAGCTCCAAAAATGGCCACCGCAAATGATCCGAAATAATCCTTAATACCATTTTCTTTTCCTGCAATAAAATCAGCAATGGATAAATTGGGTAAACCTGAGCCTTTCTGGCCTTGTTGCCGTAAATGCTGCAGTTGGCCAATTACTTTTTCACGTTTCTCGATATAAATCTTGTGATCATGAGCGTGTGACGAACAACTGCTGGTATGTCCTTCATCATTGATTTCAAAGTCATATATCAACTGAGAATCTTCGTTTTCGGTAGCCGTCGGCCAGAAACCGAGTACAGCTTTGGCTTCAAACCATTTCTCAGAAATAATTTTTTTCAACATGGCTTGTGCATCATCAAATAGCTTTTGGGCCTCTATACCTACAACCGCATCATTTAAAATCTTTGGATAATGTCCATGCAAATCCCAGGACTGGAAGAATGGTGTCCAGTCAATAAAGTCGGCGATTTCTTTCAAACTGTATTTCTCCAAAACTTTTGTGCCCAAAAACTTAGGCTTTACTGGCTGATAGTCATCAAAGCTTATTTGAAGCTTATTTTTTCTGGCATCTGCAATAGTAATATAATTTTTGGCAGTTTGACGGCTTTCATATTCTTCTCTGAATCGGGCATAATCTTCTTTTACCGAGGTAACATAGTCCTTACTTAAGTCCCGACTAAGTAAATTACTCACTGCCGGCACCGACTTGGAAGCATCTAAAACATGAACTACCGGTCCGCTGTAATTAGGGTCAATTTTAACCGCGGTATGTACACGGGAGGTCGTAGCACCACCAATCAATAGCGGAATTTTCAACCCTCTTTTCTCCATTTCTTTGGACATAAACACCATTTCATCGAGAGAAGGTGTAATTAATCCACTTAACCCTATGGCATCAACCTGATGTTCCTCAGCGGCAGCAAGGATTTTCTCAGCCGGTACCATTACACCTATATCTATGATTTCGTAATTGTTGCAGGCTAATACCACACCGACGATGTTTTTTCCGATATCATGTACATCACCTTTTACAGTCGCTAAAAGCACTTTGCCATTATTGGTTGTGGTGTTACCTGTTCTAAGTTTTTCGGCCTCCAATGCCGGCAAAAGATAAGCTACCGCCTTTTTCATAACCCTGGCTGATTTTACCACCTGGGGCAGAAACATCTTTCCTGAGCCAAAAAGATCTCCTACCACATTCATTCCGTCCATAAGAGGTCCTTCAATAATGTGCAACGGCTGTGGATATTTATCGAGAGCCTCCTGCATATCTTCATCGGTAAAATCAACGATCCCCTTCACAAGGGAGTGCTCAATACGTTTTTCGAGGGGTAAACTTCTCCATTCCTGAGCAATAGCTTCGGTTTCTTTTCCTGTTCCTTTCAGACCTTCAGCCAGTTCAAGCAATCTTTCGGTAGCATCATCTTTTCTATTCAACAAAACGTCTTCTACTGCCTCAAGCAAATCTTTCGGAATGTCATCGTAAACTTCCAGCATCGCCGGATTTACAATTCCCATATCCATACCAGCCTGGCGTCCATGATACAAGAATGCAGAATGTATGGCCTCTCTTACCCGGTCATTTCCTCTGAATGAAAATGAAACGTTACTCACACCACCACTCACATGAGCATGAGGCAGATTTTCTCTAACCCATTTTGTGGCTTCAAAAAATGAAATAGCATTTATTTTGTGTTCTTCAATGCCGGTAGCTACAGGAAAAATATTTAAATCAAAAATGATGTCCTGAGCAGGGAAACCTACTTTTTGGGTCAAAATATCATAAGATCGTTTTGCAATTTCAATCCTCCTGGCGGTGGTATCTGCCTGACCATCTTCATCAAAGGCCATCACGATCACCGCCGCTCCAAACATTTTAATTGTTTTGGCCTGTTTAATAAATTCTTCCTCTCCGGCTTTCAAAGAAATGGAATTTACAACGCCTTTTCCCTGCACACATTTTAAGCCGGCCTCAATGATTTCCCATTTTGAGGAGTCAATCATGATAGGTACTTTCGATATTTCCGGTTCAGCGGCAATCAGATTCAGGAATGTGGTCATAGATTCCACCCCATCCAGCATGCCTTCATCCATGTTGATGTCGACCACATTGGCACCACCTTCCACCTGATCCTGAGCAACAGAAAGAGCTTCTTCAAACTGACGGTTTTTGATTAACCTTAAAAATTTCTTTGAGCCGGTCACATTGGTTCGCTCGCCTACATTTACAAATCCCAATTCTTTGGTAAGCGTCATGGGTTCCAGGCCACTCAGCCTTAAAAGGGGCCCAATTTCAGACTTTTTCCTGGGTAGATAATTTTGAGCTATTTCAGCAAAAGCTTTTATGTGACCCGGAGTCGTTCCACAGCATCCGCCTAAAATATTCACATAGCCCTCTTCCAGGAATTCTTTGACTTGAGAGGCCATATATTCCGGACTCTCATCATATTGGCCCATTTCATTGGGCAGCCCGGCATTAGGATATACACTTATAAGGCAATCAGCAACACGAGACAATTCAGCCAGATATGGCTTCATCGCACGAGCCCCCAAAGCACAATTTAAGCCAATAGATAATAGATTTCCATGAGAAACAGAATTATAAAATGCCTCCGAAGTTTGCCCTGTAAGTGTTCTTCCTGACTGATCTGTAATGGTTCCTGACACCATAATAGGCATTTCAAAATCAGGATTTTTTGATTTTCTTTCATCAATTACCACATGAGCAGCAAAAATGGCCGCTTTACAGTTAAGCGTATCAGTGACTGTTTCAATCAATAGCACATCAACTCCACCATCAATCAGTCCGTTTACTTGTTCTTTAAAGGCCACCACTAATTCATCAAAAGTAATAGCTCTGAAACCCGGATTATTAACATCAGGAGAAAGCGAGGCTAATTTTGTAGTGGGTCCCATTGATCCAGCCACAAATCTGGGCTTTTCAGGATTTTTCAGGGTATATTCGTCCGCAGCTTTTCTTGCAATTTTTGCACCTTCAAGATTGAGCTCGTAAACCAGATCCTCCATATGGTAATCGGCCATAGCCACAGTGGTGCCACTGAAGGTGTTGGTTTCTATTATATCGGCACCTGCGTCTAGATATTCTTTATGTATGGCTTCGATCACATCGGGTCGGGTAATTGAAAGCAGGTCATTATTTCCTTTTATATCATGAGGAAAATCTTTAAATCGCTCTCCACGGTAATCGGCATCAGTTAGTTTGTATCTTTGAATCATGGTGCCCATTGCCCCATCTAAAATCAATATCCTTTTCGCTAATGTCTCTTTGAGTATGCTCATTCCGCTAATCTTTTTTTTGCAAAAATAACTATTTTAGATAAAAAATAAAGTATAAGATAAAAAATATAGATATTTTATCTGAAAAAATTGCAATTCGTTTGTGTTTTATCTAATATTGTCATCATTTTCTAAAAATAATATGAAACTTGACGAAACCGACAAAGAAATAATCAGGCATTTGCAACAAGACGCCAAATTAACCACTAAGGAATTGGCAGGTAGATTAAACCTGTCTCCCACTCCGGTTTATGAAAGAGTAAGAAGGCTTGAAAATGAAGGAGTGATAAAAAAATATGTAGCATTGGTTAACCGAGAAAAAGTAGGAAAAGACCTGATGGTACTTTGCAACATCAGATTGAAAGAACACGCTCAGGAAGCGGGAGCGAAATTTGTAAAAGCCATTGTCTCTATGCCTGAAGTAACCGAATGCCTCAATATCTCAGGTGATTATGATTTTCTGTTAAAAGTAGTGGTTACTGACATGAGGGAATATCAGTCATTCATCATGAACAAACTTGCATCTCTCGAAAATATTGGTTCAACCCAAAGTATTTTCGTAATGGGCGAAATCAAATCAGAAACGGCCTTCGATCCTGACTGAGAATTTATAAAAATTAATCAAATTCAAATAAAATTTTGTCCATTCACATTTTACCATTAAATAAAATTTAACTTTGTAATTATTTCTCACATAAAATTAATTTTCATGAAAAAAAATCTACTTTTATTATTGTTAATTTATCCATATTTAGCTGACGCTCAATTAGATATCAAACTAAACACAAGTTCTACTTTATCAAAAAAACCTGAAATCGGTATTGAAATGGGATATGACAAGTTCAGTCTTGAATTAGTCAACGGTTTCATATTTCAAAAGTGGGGAGAAGCAACGATAACTGATGAAAATGGAAACGAAACTGAAATTGGAGTAAAGAGAACTGGTTACAATGGAACATTAAGAGCCAACTATTACTTTAAACCAGTAGAAACCCTTGATGGTTGGTTTGTATCCCCCGTGGTAAAATTCAGATCACAAAAAATTAAATTTGAAGACCCCATTAAAAACAAAAGACTAGGTGCCGGATTAATGCTTGGTCGAAAAGGGATGATCGGAGAAAAATTTGGGTATTTGGCCGAAGGTGGTTTGGGCTACTGGTTTATTAACAATTACAAAAATTCTTCCGGGGAGACATCTCCAATTTACCGTGATGTACCAATAATAGGGGATTTCCTCCAAAAAATGGATAAATTCATGGCACCCTGGTCAATTACTGTTTACTATCGAATCGGAGGTTGAAAAACCGCAACACAAAATTAAATTCTAAAAATATTATGAAACTACAGAACAAAATAGTAGTATTATTACTGCTTTTCATTTCCAATTTTACTTTTTCTCAACGAGTTGATATTGATAAACTAAGGTTTAGTATAAAAAGAACTCTATACCCCAAAAACCCCCAAGGCGAAAACGTATTTTTTTATAATGTGGTAATTAAATCTAATCCTGGGATAAGACAATTTTTGACGGATGAAGAAATTATTTCGGAAATAAAAATAGATGGGCTAAGCCAAATTGACAACCAACCTAACGCCTTAACTGTCAATATCATAATGGACGATTTTGTCATCAGAAAGAATGAATTAGTATCAAGAACTGAGGAAACAAAAGATAAAGACGGTAAAGTCACCGCTCGTAAAAACTATTACAAAACCAAAATTACTTACTCAATTGGTGCTAGTTATGATGTCAGAAACAGCCAAAACGTTGAAGTAATTAAAAGAACTAATTATTTTAACCCAAGTAATTTTAAAGTTTTTGAAACCAATGAGTTCACTTCTTCATCAGAAGCTAACAAGTATTATTTGGATAATTCGGTTACGATTCGCTCCAAACTATTAAGAGGAGAGGTTAATGAGATGACCAATAATCTGTCTAATTACTTCTCTTACGAAGTTGGTTATAAAAAGCAAACTCTAAATGACTTTATATGGATTTTAGATTCAAAAAAGCATGATGAATACGAAAACCATCAAAAGTTTTCAAGAAAATTAAAAGAAGAACTTGAAAAGTTCACTGAAAAAACCAAAGGTGATGATACAGATGTTGTATTTGGACCAATCATTGATTATTATACTAAACTTTCCAAATTAGATATCGAAGATAAACATCAGAAAAAATTGGTTTATGCTTCGCTTTATAACCTATCAACCCTTTATTACTACTTAGATGATCCAATTCAGGCGAAAATTTTTGCTGAAAGATTGGTTAAGGATGATATTGATGAAAAAGATGGCAAGGAACTGATAAAAAATGCGGATGCTTTATTAGAATTATTTAAAAAGAACAATAAATATTCTACTCACTTTGAACGTGAAATTCCCAACCCAGACATGACACTGGTTCCAGCAAGAACTGCTTCAACTTCAAATCTTAGCCAAACAGTTGCTGTTGAAGCACCCAAAGCACCCAGATTCATCGAGGGAATGGTAATCACAAATGAAGATAAAGAAATTGAAGGATTCTTTTTTAATGACTTTGAAAATGCCCCTTGGGAGGTACAGGATGGCGTCAGATTTATTCCTGCGACACTATTTAATGATGGCAAGTTTGATAAAAAATCGGTAGAAAAATATTCCCCAAAAGAACTTAAAGGCTTGGCAATTGAGAAAAAACTATACATTCCTGTACTATTTAGCGATGTCTCAAAACTAGTCAATGGCAGTCCTCTTGGTGCCACAGCTAAAAAGTATTTTATGGAGGTAGTAAAAGATGGTAAATATAAAATTTTGAAGTATCACGAAGCACCTCCCTCAACTCAGGTATTCTCGGGAACAATGAATCCAAGCACCAACACTGAAAATCTGGAGTTGCTCACTTTAATATTAGCTCCAGGTGAGGAAAAAGCAAAAAAAGCTACAACAAACTACATTGAAGAGATTCTTTTAAAAAATAAAGCCTTATACGACCTTTATTTGAAAGGAGAGTATTCAATTGATAAAAAGCCAGTTAATGTAAAAAGAGATATGCTCGATCGAATGGCAGCAAAAAGTGATCTGAGCGATAATATTGATTTAATAAAAATTATTGAAGCTTTAAATAAATAAGTAAATAAAAATCCGGGTTCTCCCGGATTTTTATTTGATAATTGAATTTAGAGAAGTATTTTTTAAAAATAGTAATATGGCTTTACAATCCCAGGTAAAGAAACTAAAAGCAATTTCTAAAAAAGGAAATTAAAAAAAAGCTTCAAAGATATTCTTGGGATAATACCTTTAAAAATCCAGGAATTACTATTAAACTGTTTAAATATAACTTCCCCAAAGTACTTAAAATCCTAATTATCTACCTGAATTGCCCTTCTGTGATATCGGGTAATAATATCAGGATCAGGCAACACCCTTACAGTAGTGGCTTTATTGGCATACGGAATCTGTGACAAAACATACCTTATACTTTCCAATCGGGCCTTCATTTTGTTATTGGCCTTTACTATAATCCATGGACTGAAAGAAACATGAGTTTTATTAAACATCTCCTCCTTGTATTTTGTGTATTCATTCCATCGTTTTTGGGCTTCCATATCCACAGGACTCAACTTCCACTGCTTCAAAGGGTTGGCTTTTCTGGAGTTAAACCGTCTTAATTGTTCTTCTTTTGAAATAGAAAACCAGAATTTGATGATGATTATACCATCTTCATACAGCATGTGTTCAAACTCAGTCACTTGTTGCATAAAACGCTCATATTGGGATTGATTACAAAAACCCATAACCGGCTCCACCACAGCCCTGTTGTACCAACTCCGGTCAAAAAAGACAATTTCGCCTTTATTGGGTAGCTGCTTGATATAACGTTGAAAATACCACTGCCCCATTTCATCATCGGTTGGTTTTGGCAAAGCCACTACTCTTAATGCCCGTGGATTCATGTGCTCCGTAAACCGCCTGATGGTTCCACCTTTACCTGCCGCATCTCTTCCTTCAAACAGTATCACCACCCTTGCCCCACTTTCCTGAACCCATCTCTGCAATTTTACCAGCTCTATCTGAAGTTTTTCCAGTTCCTCTTCATATTTAAGAGTTTTGGAAAGTTTTTGAGGATCAGCATTCTTTTCTTTAAAAAACTCTACCAGTTTATTTTTGGAATTTAAATCAGAAAGCTCTCCAAGTGTAACCGTTACATTCCTCCAGTCAGAATCGAATTCTGTCGGTATCTGAGGTACCAAGACTTTCTGATTTTCTGATTTCCCATTCTCATTTGGTATTTCTGTGATGGCTTCTTTGGTTGCTTTGCTTTTTTTAGCAAGGGTGGTTACTGAAGGTTTGGTTGATGTTTGTTGTTTTGCCATTTCTATATTTTTAGTTATTGGTAATGCAAAAATTGCATTTAAAAATAATTTTAATACATTAAATTTCTTATGATATCATTATTCAATTCAAAATGATAAAAATCATAAAATCAAATTGTTCTGTCGCTAATCCTTTCAGGTATTTATACGATGCAATAACTGAGTTAAAAATCTATTCTAAAACCAAAAAAAATCATGCAATTGAATAATTCCCTGACAGATTTTCACAAAATAAATAAGAAATTTTTGGAATAATAAATTTATTAAGTGTAAATTTGACACGTTATCAATTTATATAGTTTTTGGACTTAAACATTTAGACCAAAGCATATTTAATGGTAAATTTGTGAAAATTATAAACAAAATTCTTATTTAGATGCAAACCAAAGAACTTCAGGATATTGCAAGTCAGGTGCGACGCGACATAGTACGCATGGTGCACGGTTGCAAATCCGGCCATCCGGGTGGCTCCTTAGGTTGTGCCGACGTGGTAGTGGCACTGTATTTCCAACAAATGAAAATCAACAACCGCAAAGGAAAAGGCGGCTTCATTTCATTTAAAATGGACGGCACCGACGAAGACTTATTCTTCCTCTCCAACGGCCATACTTCTCCACTTTTTTACTCGGTATTGGCAAGAAGAGGTTATTTTGGAGCTGAAGAATTAGGAACATTTCGTAAGCTAAACTCCCGTTTACAAGGTCACCCAACTACTCATGAAGGACTACCGGGTATCAGAGTTGCCTCAGGTTCACTAGGCCAGGGCTTATCTGTGGCAATTGGTGCGGCATTAGCCAAAAAACTTAACGGTGACGACAAAAATGTTTATGTTTTGATGGGCGATGGCGAGCAGCAGGAAGGTCAGGTATGGGAAGCAGCCCAGTTTGCTCCTCATCACAAAGTTGACAACTTAGTGGCTATCATTGATTATAATGGTCAGCAAATTGACGGTTCTACAGACCAGGTAATGTCAAACCGTGACCTCAAAGCAAAATATAAAGCTTTCGGTTGGAATGTGATTGACATCAAAGAAGGTAACAATATGGAAGCAGTAGTTGCCGGATTAAGAAAGGCAAAAAGATTAACCGGAAAAGGACAACCGGTAATGATCCTGCTTCATACGGAAATGGGTGCGGGTGTGGACTTCATGATGGGTAGTCACAAATGGCACGGCGTAGCTCCTAACGATGAGCAATTAGCAGCGGCTTTGGCTCAATTACCTGAAACTTTGGGAGATTATTGATCCCGTATTTTTTATTTCAAATCAGATATTAAAGATGAAAAAATATACATACACAGAATCAAAAGACACCCGCTCAGGTTTTGGTGATGCCATGACGGAGCTAGGTGAGTCGCATCCCAATGTAGTGGCCCTGTGTGCCGACCTCGTGGGTTCATTAAAAATCGCTCCGTTTATCAAAAATCATCCGGAACGGTTTATCCAAACAGGTATTGCCGAAGCCAACATGATGGGCATTGCAGCCGGTTTGACTATCGGTGGCAAAATTCCTTATGCCACTACTTTTGCCAACTTCGGATCAGGTCGTGTTTATGACCAAATCCGTCAGTCAATTGCTTATTCTGACAAAAACGTAAAAGTAGCCGTTTCTCATGCGGGACTTACCCTTGGCGAAGACGGTGCCACCCACCAAATATTGGAAGACCTTGCCATGATGCGTGCAATGCCTAATATGGTGGTGATCAACCCTTGCGATTACAACCAAACAAAAGCTGCCACAAAAGCAATCGCTGATTATCATGGTCCGGTATATTTGCGTTTTGGTCGCCCGGTTGTGCCAGTTTTTACAGCTGCCGATCAGAAATTTGAAATCGGTAAAGCCTGGATGGTAAACGAAGGGAAAGACGTGACCATAGTGGCTACTGGTCATTTGGTATGGGAAGCCATCAAAGCAGGTGAAATTTTGGAACAAAAAGGAATTGATGCAGAAATCATCAATATCCATACTATCAAGCCTTTGGATGAGGCTGCAATTTTGAAATCAGTGAAAAAAACCAAATGCGTGGTGACTTGTGAAGAGCATCAGGCCAATGGCGGACTTGGAGACGCAGTGGCACAGGTACTTACACAGAATTTCCTGGCACCACAGGAATATATCGCTGTTAATAATTCTTTCGGTGAATCAGGTACCCCTGAAGAGCTCATGGTGAAATATGGCCTGAGTGCCGAAAACATCGTTGCGGCAGTAGAAAAAGTTATTTCCAGAAAATAATTAAACCTTTTGAATCCCGGAGCGTCTAAGCTTCGGGATTTTTTTTACTCCATAATGAAAGACGAAGAAATTGTTGAACTTTTACAGGATCCATCCAAGCATGAGACGGCTTTTAGGGCTATTCTGAAAAGTTATAAAGAAAAGCTTTACTATCATGTCAGGAAAATCGTGATTGACCATGACGATGCCGATGATGTGACACAGGAGGCTTTTATCAAAATCTGGCGAAACCTTGATAAATTCAGGGGAGATTCAAAACTTTATACCTGGCTTTATCGCATTGCCACCAATGAGGCACTGACATTTCTTCAGAAAAAACGGAAAGATATGTCTGTTTCGATAGATGACAACGAAATCCTGGTCAATCAGCTCGAAACTTCGAGAAGCGACAGCTATTACTCAGGTGACGAGATACAAACCAAATTGCAAAAAGCTCTGCTGGAGCTCACCGACAAGCAAAGGGTGGTTTTTAATCTGAAATATTTTGACGACCTCAAATATGAAGAAATAGCCGAAATCACTGAGACAAGTGTGGGTGGGCTCAAAGCCACTTATCATTTTGCTGTAAAAAAAATTGAAGAATTTTTGACAAAAAATTAAACCTTGGTCAGGAATAATTGTCAAACCTACAAGAATAACAAAAGAATGGATATCGAAACAAAAAAAATAAAATCACCTTTCACTGTTCCCGAAGGATACTTTTCGGAACTGGAGGACAGGATTTTATCCGAAGTCAGTGTCCGGACTTTAACTGAAGAACTGCCATTTATAGCTCCTGAAGGCTATTTTGAAAGTTTTGAAGAGAGAATTTTGGGAACCCTAAAAACCGAAGAATTCCCTAAAGAACAGCCATTTAAGGCTTCTGAAGATTATTTTTCAGAAATGGAGAATCAGATTCTTGGAAAAATTTCTCTGGAAAAAATCAATAAGAAAGAAGCTTTTCAAATACCTTCTGATGATTATTTTGCAAAAATGGAAGCCGATATTTTGCAAAAGACTGTTGGCAAAAAACAAAGCCCATTTTTGGAGGTATTTCGTAACAAGAAAATATTTCGTTATGCTGCCAGTGCAATTATTGTCGGTGGTTTAGGTTTCGGTTTTTATAAATATCAGGAAAAACCTGCCGATCAGTTTGCCCAAATATCATCTGAAGAAATGGTTGCTTATCTGGCCGATCAGCCACTCACCGATGCTGACCTCGAATTGATTGTAACCGAAGGGGGAGATTTAAATATTGCAGCAACGCCCGTACCGGAGGCCGTTTCAGAAAAAGAGATATTGAAGTATCTGGAAGAAAACGACATTTAAAAATTTACTATAAATCATAGATTTGAATATTATTAGGATGAAAAAGTTGATTTACATATTGTCTTTTTTGCTTATCGGAATGAGCACCTTTGCCCAGCGGCCTGACGGTCCCAAAGGTGACCGACTAAAAGCTATGAAGATTGGGATGATCACGCAGGAGTTAAAGCTCACGGAAAGTCAGGCGGAAAAATTCTGGCCAATTTACAATGCGTACTCAGACGATAGAAATGAGATTTTCAGGGACATAAGGCAGCTATCGAGAAACAACCAAAGCCTGAATAATAACGAGGCCTTGAAGCGTCAGGATGAAATTCTGGATTTAAGACAGGAGGAAATTAATCTTACAAAAAAATACCGGGACTCGTTTCTAAAAGTTATTAGTCCGCAACAATACAGCACTTTGATGGAAACCGAAAGGAGATTCAATCAGATGCTGCTTGAAAAACTCAAAGAACGGAATGGCCGACAAAAATAATTTGAAGCCTGATTCAACCTTGAGTCAGGCTTTTTTATGAAGTTGATTTCTGAAAAATAATAAAATAAATTCGGACAACAGGAATTTTAATATTTGGATTTATTTTTACAGAAAAAACTCATTTGCCCGGTCAAAAACAAAATTTACTAAATCATATTGATGCTGTCGAAATTGCAAAAAGGCAGGATGTCAATGACTTGAGGGCATTTGTACTCAAAAATCCACTTAAGTTGAGTCGGGAAATATTACAACTTGTAGCCAATCAAATCACTTTTAACCAGATAATCAGCCATAAAATCCCGGCCTGGGCAAAATATTCTGAAATTATCGCACCGGAAAAAGTTTCATTGGAACAATCCTCATCGGAGTGGACAGCCAAATACAAGAGTGATTACGTAAGTGGAAAACTAGGAGCCGATTTAACCGGAGGCTTGGGTGTAGATGCTTTCTTTTTATCCCAAAAATTTGAAAGGTATATTCACAATGAACCGAATGGTAATTTAAGTGAAATTGTTGCCTTTAATTTTAAGAAGATGGGAAAGGAAAATATAAGCTTTACACAACTTCCCGCCGAGGAATTTCCTATTACTGATGCGATTGACTTTTTATATCTTGATCCCTCCAGAAGAGATCTAAACAACCGCAAGATGGTTGGGATTCAGGATTGTTCGCCGGACTTAAGCACAATGATTGAGGATATGGTTGCCCCAAACCGGACCATCATGGTAAAATATTCCCCCATGCTTGATATTAAAGCGGGAATAATGTTACTAAAATACGTACATCAAGTCTTAATTTTATCAGAAAAAAATGAGGTCAAAGAACTGGTATTTATCATCCGAAATTCCAAAATCGAATTTCCGGAAATTAAATGCGTTAACTTGAAATCGAATGGGACTACACAGGAGTTTTCATTTGATTTTTCGAAAGAAACAAATGCAGCGGTAAGTTATTCAGAACCAAAAGCTTATATTTATGAACCTAATGCAGCGATTATGAAGGCAGGTGCATTCAAATCAGTTTCAGCGTATTTTGGATTAGAAAAAATAGCTGCAAACAGCCATCTGTATACTTCTGAAAAAATTGTTAATTTGTTTCCCGGTCGAACCTTTTTAGTCAGTAAAGTTCTTGCTTATGATAAAAAAAATCTTGTAGCCGAAAATCTTACAGGAAAGGCAAATATCGCAGTGAGAAATTTCCCTTTTAGTGCCGAAGAAATAAAAAAGCAACTTAAATGGCAGGATGGCGGCGAAAATTATCTGTTTTTTACTGAAAATTCGTTTAAAAAGAAAATTGTAATCTTTTGCAAAAAAATTCAATGAACATAAATTTTAATCTCATGAAAAAATACTTTTTAAGTCTGGCACTTACCTTTACCTCATTAGTAATTTTTGCTCAAAACCGGGTTTATTCCGGAAATCATCTTTTTGGTAAAGAAGCCGTAAGCACTTATTTTGTTCTTTCCAATCAGGACGAAAAAGATATTAAGGCCGATTTGGAAACCTTCCTTAAGCCTTTTGGAAAATTATCAAATCCTTCCAAAAACAGTATAAAGGTCGAAAAAATTAAAAATTCGATGATTTCACAGCAAATGGAAAGCATGGTTGCTCAAATTGTTTCGACTAAAAAGATAACTAAAGTGGTTTTCTTTTTCCTTGATCAGGAAATGATGCCTTTAAAATCTTTTGAAATCAAACCCAAAGAAGCTGAGGCTTTTGTAACTAATTTTGATGATTGGGTTCAGAAAAATTTGGAAATTAAAATGGCTGAAGAAAATCTTAAAAATGCAGAAGATGAGCTTGCCAGTGCACAAAAAGATATCAAAAAGCTGGAAAAAAGCCTTGAAAACAATTTGAAAGAGCAGGAAAAATTAGGTAAAAAATTGGACCAAAGCCCGGAACTGATGGCCAAAGCACTGTCAGAAAAAGAAGAGCTTGTGGTTAAACTTTATTCTGAAGACTCAACTTACAATGATCTGAAAACTAAAACAGATATGGAAAAAGCATCGGCAAAAAAAGAAAAAGAAATTTCAAAAATCAAAAAAGATCAGGAAAAGGCCGAAAGTAAGCTTGAGAAAAAAGAAGCCGATTTTGCCAACCTGAAAATTGAATTGATGGGGGCTAAAAAAATTGAAAGAGCTTTGGAAATTGCCAAAAAAGACGCTTTTGAACTAGTGAGCAGTCTCAAAAAATGATTTAAATGCAAAAAAATGGGGCAGCTAAACTAAGCTGCCCATTATTTTTCGAAAAAACTATTACTCCACTAATTTACCTTTAATATCTCCCTCTGTGATAATTACGGTTAAAATCTCTCTTTTCCTGAGAAATCATTCGGTTTAACCTGGCCAGATCATGCTCCAGCTCATTGGCTTCGGATCTTGAAATTCTGCCATTTCTCATAAACCGATTTTCTTTTCGTTCAATTCTTTCATATTCATTCCAAAGTCGATTGGCTTCTCTATGCGTAATGAGTCCTTTAGCAATCCCTTCATTGATCCGCATTTTGGCCTGGTGTTGAAAAGAATTAATTTTATGATATTTCGAATCGTTTACCACATTCCAGTCTTTGTCATATCCCCAGCTTCCACCATTTCTGTCATACCTTTCCACGCGACCGTATTTCTCTCCATAGCTATCTCTGTCATACCCTCTGCCGTACTGAGCCGAAACACTTAATACTACTACGCTCATAATTCCGATTGTTGCTATTAACTTTTTCATAATCTTAAAATTTATCGGTTTCTTAATTTTTGTATGTTAGAGTACGGAATTAAAAAAAGGTTTATCTCTAAAATTGTTAATGATTGTTAATGGTAAATTGACCCGGAAAAAGCCATTTAAATTTCTGCTTTTTTCCCCTGCTAACAATGCATTAATTTTCAGATATTTAAACAAAATATTTTCAACTTTTTTTACATGAAAATCGTTTCCCCGTTACCGTTAAATAAATCGTGGTAACGGTGTCCCGAATTTTTTGGAAATTTTAGCAACATTTTTTTAGGATTTTGCGTTTCTAAATATATCAGAGTTCAGATATCCTGAAAAAGGAAAAATTATAGTGGTTTATTTTAGGGGTTAGATTAAAGCTCTCGGATTTTCCGGGAGCTTTTCTTGCTTTAATAGTATCGTTTAATGATTTTAGAAAATAAAACCATAATTTTGTATTTCCATTTACATTACCCTATAAAATGAAAAAAATCTTAGCCGGCATATTACTTATGCTCTCGGTAAGTGTTCCGTTTTTATCTTTTGCACAAAACCAGGATAAAAATCCAACAATCTTTGTTGATTGTCAGCGTACCAAGTGCTATTACGATTTTTTGGTTTCTGAGCTCAGCAACTTTCCTTTTACAAGAGAAATGTCTGATGCTGATATAAGAATTATGATTCTCACTGACCAAAACCCAGCCGGAAGGACATATTATCTTTACATGGAAGGCCAGAAAGGGTATTTTGGCAAAAGCGACACTATCACATTCGATGTTAAAGTCGATGCCACAGACGATATTCTAAGAAATAGAATTTTGAACGGGATTAGCCATGGATTGATAAGATTTCTGGATCAAAAGCAGGTGGTGGAAATAGCAAAAGTGAATTTTGTAAAATCAAAATCCAAAAGAGTAGTTCCCGAAAAAGACAAATGGAACAGATGGATTTTTGGAGTGGCGGGTAGTGGAAGATTTGAAGGAGAAAGTAACCGAACCACCGTGAGATTTGATGGAAATTTCAGAGGAGGACGCACCACTGAGCATTCCAAATTTAGCTTTTTTACTTATTATAACCAAAGAACAAACTCCGTGGTGGTTGACTCAGTACTTAATGTGGTAAAAGTCAACGATTATGGTCTCAATTCTCTGTATGTCAAGTCATTTTCTGATCATTGGGCATTGGGTGGCTTCATTAAAGGTTTCCACAGTGTATATCAAAACATACAGTTTTCAAAGAGCCTTGCTCCTGCACTTGAGTATTCAATTTTTCCAGTTAAAGAGTTTAACAGAAAACAATTCCGATGGATATATCAGGCAGGTATGCGGGACATGAATTACATAGAAACTACCGTTTTTGACAAAAACAGAGAGCTTCTCCCTTACCAGCAGTTAACAGGAATTTTGGGTCTTACACAACCATGGGGAAATTTCCGAACTGAAGTTTCCGGATATCAGTATCTCAATATGCTGGATAAATACAGAATAAGCCTGGAAATCGAATTATCATTGAGGATAGCCGAAGGTTTATCGTTGAGTTTTTATGGCAATGGCTCACAAATTAACAACCAGATAACCCTACCCAAAAGCTCTTCAGACGCCTCGAGTGTGTTGTTGGGAGGAAGGCAGCTGGCAACCAATTTCTCTTATCTTACTTCATTTGGTTTGAGTTACACTTTCGGCTCAATGAACAACAGTATCGTAAATCCCAGATTTTCGGGAATTAATTAAGCTTAAAAGCATCATATTTTCTTAAAATAGTTTATTGATATAAAAAAATACCCGAAATTGCATGGGTATGAATAATATCGGCGAACTTATTAATCTTATTTCTTTAGAAAAATTGAGTGATTCGGTTTTTTTGGGGCAAAATTATCAGGCACCTTGGAAACGCGTATTTGGAGGTCAGGTATTGGCTCAATCGCTCAGTGCCGCCACACAGACTGTCGAATCAGGAAGAATCGCACATTCGATGCATGCCTACTTCCTTTTGGCAGGCGACATCAGTATTCCCATTGTATTTGAAGTTGAAAAAGTCAGGGATGGTGGAAGTTTTAGTACAAGAAGAGTAGTGGCGAAACAAAACGGAATCGCTATTTTTTTTATGTCGGTTTCATTCAATAAAATTCAGGAAGGCTATGACCATCAGATAGAAATGCCGCAGGTACCGGGGCCCGAAGGTTTGAAGTCTGACGAGGATCTTTTGAAAAAATTCAAGCTTTTTGTACCCAATACCATTTTTGAATTGGTAAAAACAAGGCCTTTCGAGTTTAGAATGGTGGAAAAAGTAAGCTTTCTGGATTTTTCAAAAAAACTGCCTTTCCGACATTTTTGGTTTAAATCTCATGAAAAACTGGACGTTTCGCCACAGTTGCATCAACAATTATTATCTTATGTTTCGGATTACAATCTTTTGACAACAGCCACTTTGCCGCATTCCAAAAGCCCGATTTCTAAAGATATTTTTATTGCCAGCCTTGACCATGCCATGTGGTTTCACCGTGATTTCAGAATTGATGACTGGTTACTGTATGCCATTGACAGCCCAAGTGCTTCCAATGGCAGGGGTTTTGCCCGAGGAAATATTTTTACAAAAGATGGCATTCTGGTTGCTTCGGTTGTTCAGGAAGGTGTTATCAGACCCGCAAAAAAATAAAATCAACCATAGATAATGAACCCATTTCAAAATTTAGAATTACCGGTAGTCGCAGCACCCATGTTTTTGATTTCTAATCCAAAAATGGTGATTGAATGTTGCAAAAATGGTATAGTAGGCACCTTTCCGGCTTTAAATCAAAGGTCCACTGAGGGTTTTGAAGAATGGATTATTGAAATAAAAACAGCCCTTGAAGATTTTGAAAAAGAAACAGGTAAGAAGCCTGCTCCGTTTGGCGTAAACTTGATTGTACACCCTACCAATCAGCGGTTATTGGCTGATATGCAAGTTGTTGTCAAACACAAAATACCCTTGATAATAACCTCTCTGGGGGCTGTTGCTCAGGTGGTCGATGCGGCGCATAGTTACGGAGGTTTGGTTTTTCATGATGTAATCAAAAGAAGACATGCAGAAAAAGCCGCTGAAGCCGGAGTAGATGGGCTTATTTTGGTAACTGCCGGAGCTGGAGGGCATGGTGGAACTTTGAATCCTATGCCATTTATTGCAGAAGTAAAATCATTCTTCAAAAAAACAATTTTGCTTTCAGGATGTATAAGTACCGGCCGGGATATAGCTTCCGCCCTACAAATGGGAGCCGATTTGGCTTACATCGGAACGAGGTTGATTAATACCACCGAAGCTAATGCTCCCGAGGAATATAAAGAAATGATCAACCAAAGTGGTGCGACCGATGTGGTTTACACTGCAGCTGTATCAGGAGTCAATGCCAATTTTCTTAAAAAAAGCCTAGAAAATAACGGTATTACTAGTGAAATGCTGGAAAGTAAAGCTAAAATTGATTTCGGAAAAGAGTTGGACGCCGGACAAGCCGAGGCGAAAGCCTGGAAAACGGTTTGGTCAGCGGGACAGGGAGTGGCTTCAATCAATGATATTTTACCGCTAAAATACCTTGTAATGCGACTAAAGACGGAATTTTCTGAAGCTATAATTTCACAGCAAAAATGGTTGGAAATATATAAATAATCCTAAAAAAGTGTTTTATAAAAAATACCCTGCTTTATTTTACACCTTTAAATGGCTAGTAATCAGCCTCATAATCGGAGTTCCGATTGGTGCAATGAGTTACTTTTTTTTGGTAACCTTAGCCATAGCAACCTCCTACCGTGAGGCTCATTCACAGATCATCCTTTTGCTACCATTGGGTGGATTATCGGTGGCCGTTCTTTATAAGTATTTTGGCCAGGATGTTAAATCCGGAAACAACCTTTTAATAGATAATATACAAAAATCTGGAAAAACCATTCCAATCAAAATGGCAACTTTTATTTATATAGGTACCATCATCACACATTTATTTGGTGGCTCTGCAGGACGTGAAGGCACAGCATTACAAATGGCGGGAGCATTTGCTGACCAGCTTTCCAAACCGTTAAAATTAAATAGTTCGGATCGAAAAATACTCCTCATTTCAGCAATTGCAGCCGGATTCGGAGCTGTTTTTGGTACACCATTGGCTGGAGCAGTTTTTGCACTGGAATTTTATTTGGTAGGGAAAATCAGGTATAATGCCATTTTCCCAGCTTTTATAACTGCCATTGGGGCAGACTATACTGCAAGAGCTTTGGGTGCCCCTCATAGTCATTTTTTTTCAGAACCGACTTTAGGCTTAAAACCTGCCTTCTTAATTTTCAGTATTATATCAGGAGTTTTATTTGGTTTGACAGCCGCTTTTTTTAGCAAAACTTTACATTTTTTGACTGATTTTTTTTCAAAAAATATCAAAAATGAATTACTGAGGCCAGTTATTGGAGGAAGTATTCTGGTAGTAATAATTTTAATTTGGGGAAATACTAAATATTTGGGATTAGGTGTACCAGAAATCGAAAATTCATTTCTCAAAATATCAGACCCACAGGATTTTATCTTCAAAATACTGCTTACCTCGCTTACAATTTCTGCCGGATTTAAAGGAGGTGAAGTAACGCCATTATTTTTTATTGGTGCAACTTTAGGAAGTGCTCTGGCAGCCATTTTCCCGCTTCCTGTAGCACTTTTGGCTTCGATGGGTTTTGTTGCTGTATTTGCAGGGGCTACTAATACACCTTTGGCTTGTCTGCTTATGGGTTTGGAACTATTTGGCAGCCAGAATGGGATTTACCTGGCCATAGCAGTTATCGTTTCGTATTTATTTAGTGGTCATACAGGCATATATCTCAACCAAATAATTGGAGAACCCAAAAACCGAAATCTTGATCACCATAAAGATAAGAGCCTGAGAGAGTTGTTATAACCCAAAAACCTCGCAAGGCTTTTGGGTTAATAAAAATCATTATTCTTCTGAGCTGCCGTTATCGACGAAGCTTACGCCTTTGGTAACAATCTCTCGGGAGATTTTTGGAGAAATTATTTCAATATAACCATTTGATGTCCTACCGGTTTTTATAGCAATTTTTTCAAATCTAACCCCTGTTTTTTCTGATGTTTTTACATAAACGTAGGTTCCTTCAGAAGAGGTAAGTAAGGCTGATTCTTTCACAGCAGGTACCATTGTATTAGAAGTCGTAATTTTTCCGGATATGAACTGCCCAGGTTTTAATGTCTGCTCAAATGCTTCATTATCAATATGAATATGTAAATTGAGAGATTTTTTATCAGGGTCGACGGTTCGGTCAATTAGATAAACTTTCCCGGTTTGTGTAAGTCCTTTTGTATCTGTAAATTCTACTTTTTGACCAATATTTACCAAATACATATCATTTCCAAATACTTTTAATTCGGCATGAATATGTTGGGTACTTACCAGTTCAAACAGCTCTTCTCCTGCCAGAAAATTCTTCCCGTTTGACACTTTCACATCTTTTACATAAGCTGAAGAAGGAGCTCTCAGGGAATAATATGCAGAAATATTACCCTGTTGTAGCAGAGAAGGCGAAATACCTAATACTTTTAATTTCTCTGCCAAAGCTCTTGTATTTAATTGATTAAGCTTGAACTGATTTTCTATTTCCTGATATTTACGTTTGGCGGTGGCGTCATTGGCCAAAAGATTTTTTTGTCTCTCCAATTCCTGACTTAGAAATTCCCCTTTAATTTTTTCAGATAAATAATCCTGCTGGGTTTGTAGAAGCTCCATACTTTGGATCTCGGCCAAAAGCTCTCCTTTTTTCAGGAATCTACCCGGCAAAACCGTATGATTGATTTTTGAAACTACACCCTGCAATGGATAATTAATCGAGAAGGTTTGATCAGGTGGTACATCCACTACACCGTTCAGTACTATTGCATTTTGCATTTCTTTCATTTCAACCATTCCTGTTTCGATAGGAAGGTTCTTAGCTCTGGAAGTTTCAAAGAAAATTCCTGTCTTTGTAGAATCTGTAGTTGTTTCTGAAGTTTTCTCTTTATCAGAAGAACATGAGAAAAATGCTAAACTACCTACTATTGCTATTAATAACTTATTCATTTTCAGATATATAATAAATTTTTGAAATTGTAATATTCTTTTCTTTTTCCAAATCAACCAAATTGTTTTTGTATCCGAGATACTGCCCAAAAACAATGTACCATTCGGTATATTCCACCTGCCCTTCTTTATACTTATTTAAAAGAATGGACAACGATTTTTCGGCATCAGGTAAACTCGAATTTCTGATTATGCTGAGCTGTTTTTCTATGATTTCTAATTGATTAAACAAGGAATTCAACTCTGCACGCATCTGAAAATCAAATTTATCTCTTTGCTGTTCAGCCATTTCAACCCTTAGTTTAGCTGATTGCTGACGGGCATTGAATGCTTTCACAAATATTGGAATTTCGACACCCATTACGCCCACAAATTGTCTGAGGCTACCCTGCATACTTTGATTATAAACACCTGCATTGAAGGATGGTTTTTTAAAATCTTTTATCGTCAACACTTCTTTTAATGCATTATCAATGAAGCTGTTGTTAAGTTTTTTTACCGGATTATCCGGAATAAAACCGTTAACCATTCCAATATATGTCCATGGTTCTGCATAAGAAAACTTAGGAAGTGAAGTTTGATTTACAATCTGGTTTAATTGTAACTCAAGGTTTTTCCTTTCCATTTCAAGTACTGATAAATTCCTTGTCAACTCGTTTTCTTTTAGCCTGACATTTAAAAAATCAGATTGATCTGTTTCGCCCTGATCAAACTTTTGCCGGTAAACCCTGCTCAAATCTTTCAATTTTTCCAGTTCCTGGTTAATTATTTCGGTCTTGGAATTCACCGCAGAGAGAGAAGCATAAATCATTCTGATCTCCAGCTTTAGTTGTCGTTTCAAAACATCGGCTTGGGCGGCCGCAGTTTGACTCAAAGAAGTAAGGTATTGCTTTCTGTTTTTATAAACCGAAGGCAAATCAAAAGTTTGGGAAAACCCAAGGGTATAATCTCTCACAAATGGATTTTGAATATTTCCCACCTGAAGCTCTACCGGCATTTTAGGCATTTCGTATGCCGTATTGATTTGTGCCTTATGCATTTCGGTATTTTTATACGCCATTTGTAAATCACGGTTCTGACTGTAAGCCAGCTGGATCAGCTGATTCAATTCGGAATTTTGTGCAAAAAGACCTTGAAGAGGTGAAAGTAATATCAAACCCCAAATAGTTATTTTTGTTACACTTTTTTTCATTTTTCAAAGTCCTTTTTTATTGTGAGAATACCGCATAAAAATCATATAAATAATTGGCAGTACCACTAATGTTAACAAGGTAGAGGTGAACAAACCACCAATAACCACGGTTGCCAGAGGTTTCTGTACCTCGGCTCCTGCCGAATTAGACAGAGCCATTGGTAAGAATCCAAGAGAAGCTACCAGACCTGTAACCACCACCGGTCGGAACATAGATTTGACCCCTTCATTTATCCTTTTCAAAATATCCTGCTCTTCAGATTGATTAAAATAACTGATTAAAACCAAACCATTAAGAACCGCCACTCCAAACAGTGCGATAAATCCAACACCAGCTGAAATACTGAACGGCATTCCTCTCAATAGCAGAGCAAACACACCCCCAATAGCAGAAAAAGGAATGGCACTAAACACGAGACCCGCTTGAGTAAAAGAAGAAAGTGAAAAGTATAACAAGAAGAAAATGAGTACCATAGCTGCCGGAACTGCAAGCATGAGTCTGTTTTTGGCATTGAGCAAGTTCTCAAAAGATCCGCCGTATTCAAAATAATATCCCGGCTCCAACTTTACTTTTTGCTCGATTTTCTGAGCTGCCTCATTGGCATAACCTTCCAGATCACGTCCACTAATACTCACCCCTATGATAATTCTACGGTTTGATTTTTCTCTTGAAATCTGAGATGGTGCATTTTTGTAATCTATTTCTGCCAGATCAGAGAATTTCACCAGGGCTCCTTCGGGTGTTGTTACAGGAAGGTTTCTGATATGTTCGAGATCATCTGCTGCTGATTTGGCAAATCTAACCACCACGTCAAACCGCTTCTCTTTTTCAAAGAAAATCCCCGCGGCTTCTCCGGCAAAAGCGGTTTTTAGATTGAAATTGAGGTCATCGATATTAAATCCGTATTGCGAAAGCTTGGCTTTATCATATTTTACATTTATTTGAGGCCTGCCACTAATTCTCTCAATCTTTACAGTTTCAGTCCCTTCCATTTTATTAAGCACTTTTTCTACTTCATGTGCTTTTTTATTGAGCAATTCCAGATCCTGACCAAATATTTTTATGGCAAATTCCGATTTCGAGCCGGCGATCATCTCATTAAACCTCATCTGAATCGGTTGGGTAAATTCAGCTGTTGTACCCGGCATTTCTTCCTCCAGTACTTTACTCATTTTTTCAGCAAGTTCTGTACGGGTCTCAGCACTTGTCCATTCAGAATGGTCTTTTAGATTTATCATAAGGTCAGACATTTCAGGTGGCATAGGATCAGTAGGTACTTCTGAAGAACCAATTCTTCCTACAATTTGCTGAATCTCAGGAAAATTCTTTTTAAGAACCTGCTGTGCTTTGGTGGTGGCAGCTATGGTGGTGTTCAAAGAGGAACCCTGAGGTGTTTGAAAATCTATGGCCATGTCGCCCTCATCCAAAGTCGGAATAAATTCCCCACCCATATTCATGAAAAGGGCAATGCTAATTCCAAATAAAACTACTGAAGCAAGCAATACCGATTTGTAATGCTTAATCGAATAATCGAATGCAGGTTTGAATGTCCCAAAGAGCACATCTATTATTTTCTGAGAAAGTTTAAATTCTTTTTTACCTTCATTTTTTAATAAAAGTGAACTCATAGCCGGCACGTAAGTGATAGAGAGTAAAATAGCAACACTTAACGCTAAACTTACGGTCATGGCCATTGGTTTAAACATTTTACCTTCGATACCACCCAAAGACAGGATTGGCAAATACACAATCAAAATTATCAAACCACCGAACAAGGCAGCTGAAAGTACTTTTTTCGTAGTCTGGAAAACTACACTGTCAAAAACATTGTTTCTGATTTTTTCTTCTTTAAACCTTTCATCGTGGTGAAGTTGATGCAATATGGCTTCAACAATAATGACGGAACAATCAACCAATAAACCAAAATCAATAGCTCCAAGGCTCATCAAATTGGCAGTAATGCCAAAAATTTGCATCAAACCAAAGGTTATTATCATAGTGATGGGAATAACACTAGCTACGATTAAACCGGCCCGGATACTACCCATCAATAAAACCAATACAAATATCACGATCAATCCTCCCTCCATCAAATTGTTGCGGACCGTTTTTAAGGATTTATCTATTAGTTTTGTACGGTCGATAAAAGGTTTTATAACAACTCCTTCAGGAAGGTTTTTATTGATTTTTTCAATTCGCTCCTTAACCAGATTAATGGTTTTTTCTGAATCGGCTCCCTTAAGCATCAGAACGATGCCTCCCACGGCTTCTCCTTCTCCATTTCTGGTAAGTGCCCCAAATCTTTTGGCTGAACCGAACCGCAGTTGAGCAATGTCTTTGACTAACACCGGCACCCCCCCTGACATTTTAATTACGATATTTCCAAGGTCCTCAAGTGAACTGGTGGCTCCTTCACCCCTTATAAAATAGGTCTGATCATTTTTTTCAATGTAACTACCCCCAGTGTTACGGTTATTGGCACTTACTGCATCATAAACTTCCCGAAGCGTAATACCTGTCTGGCCCAATCTGGAAGGATCTACACTTATTTCATATTGCTTAACAAACCCTCCAAAACTCGAAATTTCGGTGAGACCTTCTATACCGGAAAGTTGCCGTTTTACGATCCAATCCTGCATGGTTCTTAGTTCTGTGAGGTCATATTTTTCTTTTGCGGCACCTTCAGTTTCAAGGGTGTATTGATAAATTTCGCCTAAGCCTGTTGTGATTGGGGCCAACTGCGGAGTACCAAAATTACCCGGTATTGCATCCTCGGCCATTTTTAACTGTTCCGAAGTCAGCTGACGTGCAAGAAGAATACTTATATCATCAGAAAATATTAATGTGATTACAGAAAGTCCTTGACGCGAAGTGGATCGTATGTCTTCGACATTCTGAATATTAAGAAAATATTGCTCCAGAGGGGCAGTAATAAATTGCTCTACCTCCTGAGCCGCCAAAGTGGGTGTCTGTGTAATCACAACCACCTGGTTATTGGTAATGTCCGGTACGGCATCAATGGGCAATTTCTGAAAACCCACAATACCGCCTGCCAGAGCCAATGCTAATACAATACCCACCACTAATTTGTGATGAATACTATATTTGACAAGTTTTTCAAACATAATAATTGAATTATAAAAAATAAATAAAAAAGGAAAATTGAACTTATTATCCTTTTTGAGGGGGATTGAGCAAGGTCTTCAGATAGTCAAACCTGTAAGTATTAATGTAGCTGTTATTTACTTTCTTTTCAAAGTTTCCCAAAAAATTGTTGTCTTCAAAATGTAGCACAATTGGATGTCCAGGTATAGAAATCGCTAAAAAACCGGATTCAAAGGAAGGGAGGTTTTTGTGATCAGAACTCGACTTGTGTTTGGAATCTGAAGCATAATGTTCCCAGAAGAATGTATGGAAATCCTCACCAAGTTTTTGATGGACTTTAAAATGTTGGTAAAGTTTACCTATTTTGATTGCTTCCGTCATGCCTATTGCATTAGGCAACAGACTTTCAACCAAAATTATGGCCGTAAGCACAAAAACAAATAGCTTTTTTATCATCTTCAAAATTAAACATATTTTCTTATAAAAACATTCCCATTTATAAAAACCAGGTAAAATTGTTAATTTTAAACAAAAGTTTATTCTTAAATTGCTCTTGAAATATTAGCCTTGAATTTAGCTCTCCAAAAGGAATACATGAGTCTTCCAATACTAAATATTTGCGATTTGTTTTCAAGAGAGGCTGCCTCGAGCCGGGTGGCGGTACATGACCTTTCGGAATTATTAAAAAACGATATATTTATCCCAAAAAGACCACACAGACATAGTTTTTACCAGATTTTGTTCATTGGAAAAGGCCAGGGACTGCATAGAATAGATTTTAATAACATTACTTTTGAAGGTCCGGTGGTATTTTTTCTTTCTCCGGGTCAGGTTCATCATCTGGTTTTTAAAGATAAAGAGGTTGAAGGATACATGATAAATTTCAGCGAGGATTATTTCAACGAATTTCTCGCTAAAAAAGGGTTTATTGATGAATTGTGCTTGTTTAAAAGAAATGGAGATGTCAAACCTTTCCACCCTGGTTTGCAACTTCCTGATATCCGGGATATAGTTGAAAAAATTGCTTCTGTTTATTCCAAAAAGCCACAGTATTGGTTTGAAAAAATCAGAGTCTATCTTTTGGAAATCTTCTATTTGGCTGCCTGTGATTTGGAGAAAATCAAATCTGAGGAAAATCTTAAAGCCAATCAACATATTCTAAAAAGGTTTGAAGAGCTGATAGAAAAACATTTTTCAGAATGGCACAATCCTCAAACTTATGCCAACGAACTCTCGATAACGGCCAATTATCTTAACGCCAAATGTAAAACCAACTCTGGTATGACTGCAGGTCAATGGATTAGAAATCGCCTGATTCTGGAGGCCAAGCGACTTTTAGTCAATTCTGAACTCAGTATTTCGGAAATTTCCTATCAGCTTAGTTTTGAAGACAACTCTTATTTTACTAAATTCTTTAAATCCAGCACCGGAATGTCCCCATCTGATTTTAGAAAATCCTTAAATAAGTAAAAAATACCATTATTGGATTAATTTCTACAATTGTAATTATTCTATTTTTCTGAAATTTGTAAAGAAAATTAGTGGAACCTGTTTGTAAACTAATCAGGCCCGATTAATGAATATATGATTTTTTTTGGAGTAATCTGGTTATTTTAGCCAGATTACTTTTCATTTAGGGTTTTCCAATCCTAAAAAAGTAAGTTATTAAAATTCAATTCTTTATTTCTATTATTATTATTTAGATATTTTTCTACAAATAGAGTATTTTCGAAATAATTACTATCCAAAATCTTAACTTTCCTTTTTTAAACACCTAAATCCTAATACTCAAAATCCATTTTAAAATAATGATATATTAGAAACTTTAAAACACTTTTCTTCCAAAACAATATTGAAAAATTACCATTTTTTCAAAAAAGTAAAGCGTCAAATATTATCCTTACCAAAAATGATAAAATTTACATGCTCTAATTTTAATTTTTCCAGATCAAAAAATGCGAAACCCTTTTCCTGAAAATCTTAATATCTTTGCAGGATTGTCAAATGCTCAACTATCCTTTTTTCAGTAATAAAGACCAATATTCAGAGAAACTTATTTGGAAACTAGGGATTTTGAGTACGTACACCAAAATTCAACAGCATAAGATATAATTGAGGAATGGCAAAATATTTTACTATAAAGACTTTTTCCAGTGTAGGTGTTGGTGATCAATTGGGAACCCAATTTGCAAGGTTGTTTCTGATTGGTGAAGCTATTGGTGCGACTTACCTGCATACCCCTTTGGAAATTCAAAGGTCAGCAGAGAGCAATTTTAGAAGGCGAATCAGAGGCTTTTTCTTTTTTTTGAAAAAGATACTAATCAATTTTCCGGTTCAGCACAAAAGTATCGCCCTTATCGCGAAATCACTTAACCTGGCAGAAAGAATTATTTCCAGGCTCGACAGAACCGACATCAATGGAAGATTTCTGGATTTTTTAGGTTTAAATATTTCGGCAGATACAATCAATGATCCAATTACGCCATTCCTGTCCGAAATTATTAAGAAAGTATCCACAAAGGAGGAACTGATTGCCTCCCTTAAATGGCAATACTCTGATCATGAGAGCATTGTATTGGAATGGACGCCAGAACTATACCCATATTGTTATAAGCTTGATGACCTCTTTAACTCTGGAAAGACGATAAATTTCAATCAATTTTTGAATAACGCATTCTGGAAAAACAAAAATAAAGATGCACCTAATGAAGAAAAATTATTCGTGGTTCATCAACGGTGTGGCGATTCAGTTACTTTATTGTCAGATGCCGGAAAAGTCGTAATTTATGGAAATGAGGTAACATTTGACAACGAAGATACGGAGCAATTTGATCTGAATAACGATAAGAACAGGGTTGGAAGGGCAATAGAAATGTATGTGGAAGTGTTGCAGGAACTTCAGGACTTAAGAGGATCAGGAACAAAGATTGTTTTCATATCGGATGGTTACCAAACTTCAAAAAATATTTTGTTAAATCACTATTTTTCAAAATTTAGCACTTTGAATAACTCTCAAAAAAAGGCTATTAAAAATCTGATAAACAAAGATTTAAATCAATTCTTACTCAATGATAAGTTAGAAAAATTGATTGATGAAAAAATGATAGGAGAAACATATGAAAATCTGGAGAAATCAATTTTATTGCTTGCCAGAGCAAAAGTTTTGATGTTTGGCTCAGGAGGATTTGCCTATTATATGCATTCACTTTTTAGCAATAAAGAGCAGACCTATCTGGGTCACATCAATGAGAAAAATGAAATATTGATAGCCAATACCCGTGAAATGTTGAAATCTTGAAGGAATCAAAATTTTGGTAAGCATTTAAACTTTTCCGGAAAATTATTGATTTAAATAATGTATTTACTTAAAAGTAAAAAACTGACTTTCAAATAATTATAATTTTGGGCAAAAAACCTATCATTTTTTCCAAAAAACATATTTGTATTAAGGCTGGATATTTCATACCTTTGCACCACTTTTCAGGGAGATACTTTGAAAAAGGGCCTATAGCTCATTCGGTTAGAGCAACTGACTCATAATCAGTAGGTGCCTGGTTCGATCCCAGGTGGGCCCACTTGAAAATCAAGGAGTTACAGAAATGTGACTCCTTTTTTTATGCCCATGTGCAATACAATGTGCAATACATTTTGGAGTTTCATTTTTTATAAATTTTAATAAAAATTCGCAAATAGTATCATAAATATTTGTATTACGAATATTTCATTGTAAATTTGAATTTCATTAAAATCCGCAAAACCAATGAACCAAATTTTTCTATCAGGCTTTGACCTGAATCACCTCCTTGAGGAATTAAGGAGTATCGTTAAAGAGGAAATCTCAGGACTTAAAAATGAATCTACTACTTCCTCAGAGGGCAATGATCCTTTCATGGATATTTTCGAAGCTGCTAAGTTTTTGAAAAAGTCCAAACAGACATTGTACCAGTACTGCTCTACTTCCAAGATTCCCCACTATAAACGTGGTGGGAAAAACTACTTCAAAAAGTCTGAGTTAGAAGCCTGGCTTCTTGAAGGTAAAGTTACCAACTCTAACCAGGCAAAGTCAATTATTTTTACCAAAAAATTCACCAAAACGTTATTAAAATGAAAGATGAAGAATTAAAAGATCAAATGATTAATTTCAGAATTCCGGCAGAATTAAAAGAGAAGGTCTTATTTGAAGCACAAAAAAGTAACCAAACAATTACAAAGTGGCTACTGAAATGCATAAACAATGAGCTAAAACCGAAAATAGTTAAAGTTGAAAAAAAAGTGGTAGTAAAACCAGTCGCCACTTTAGAGACTAATAACCAGCCAAACTTACTCTTTGGATTGCTGTTTTCTATGTTTATATTTCTCCTTTGGTGGGTGTTTAATAATGCAAAGGGTAAAGACAGATTTACTTTAATATAGACCTCTCTTGTCCGTTTTTTTTCGAAAACCTTTGGGCCTTATTTGAAAGGCCCTTTTTTATACCCCTTAATAATAATTGCTAATTTTTTTCTTTAAGGTCAGTGGCCTGTTCTTTGTAATTTTCCCAAATGCTCTCCCATGCTGAGATCCTTTTTTCAGACTTATTTAAGCAAGCTGTTATTTAACTCCTCAAATATTTTAATTCATTGGTTTAAATTATCCCTATTTATCTTGATTATAAAATGTTTTAAAATTGATTACCTAAGTATTGGATTCGCCGAAAGCCAGCTTTTTGTATTACATTTTTGTATTATTTGATGTATTACATGATTATTTTGGAAAAGCTGCCAAATTTAAAATATCCGTTACTCCCCCGTTTACATGCATTTTTTACAGCTAGTAAACGGCTTGTTTACAGCGTGTTTACGCCCTTTTTACTGCGTACACAGGGGAGTAACGGGCGTTTACAGTTAGATTAATTTTAAAAAAACAAGAAGCACACCCAGTCATTTTATTTTAATTGTAATACGGAATAGCTTTTTCAGTAAAAATTTTCTCAATTTCACCTCGGTTTATAGTTTTTACCTAGCAGAATTTTCCACTTTTGTACCGAATAATAAATATTTAAAAATGAATTAACCAAAATTTAGGACGAGAGGAAGATTTTTTTAAATTTGTACTAATCCCCGATTAACTATTATGAACCGACCACTGGATACTGCCACACGATTACGTGCCCTATTGGTATTTAAGGCACTGGTCGAAAATCCATTCCATTATTCTATCAAAGATTTCTCCCAATTGTATAATGTTTCTAAAGATGCTATCAGAACTGATCTTGAAGAAATAAAAAATGCAGGTTTTGATGTGGCCTTTGATCGAAAATTCCGGTATGCTTTGGTGGATAATGCTACCACCAAACACCTTCAGGATATTTTGTATTTAAATGAGGCTGAAAAAGAGCTAATCAGAGCCTCATTACACCAGTCTGGTATTGAAAATCAAAAAATAATCGAACCATATCGGAATTGAAACTCTATTGTGATCGTTGGGGTAATGGGCGGGATTTGTCTTAATCGAACCATATCGGAATTGAAACGGGGTCAGGTTCTTTTTCATAGCACCTGTCTGCCGGTCTTAATCGAACCACATCGGAATTGAAACTTTTATAAATCTGTTTTTGGTAAATTGGCTGATTGCCTTAATCGAACCACATCGGAATTGAAACGGCTTATGTCAAGCAACTGGAGCCGGGCGAAAAGGTCTTAATCGAACCACATCGGAATTGAAACTTCGTTGTATGCCTCAAACCAAACTTTGTCAATGTCGTCTTAATCGAAACACATCGGAATTGAAACGGAGCAATACAAAAAGAACTTGATGAACTTTTTAGTCTTAATCGAACCACATCGGAATTGAAACAGGAGAGAATATCCTGATCAACTTCAGCTTCAAGTGTCTTAATCGAACCACATCGGAATTGAAACAAAGAACAGCTCAGAAGGTTACCATTAGCCGACATGGTCTTAATCGAACCACATCGGAATTGAAACAGAGATAAGTATGAGCTGGCCAGGCTGAGGAATAATCGTCTTAATCGAACCACATCGGAATTGAAACTGAAAATCACTTCACGGTCATTTATTCCGCCTCCAAGTCTTAATCGAACCACATCGGAATTGAAACCCGGATTGCATTTACTTTCGGCATAAAAAACGTTCATGTCTTAATCGAACCACATCAGAATTGAAACTTTGCATCAAAACAAAGTATCCTGATTTCACCCAGGTCTTAATCGAACCACATCGGAATTGAAACCGAATTATATACAAAAATGGAACGGCAGTAAATTTGTCTTAATCGAACCACATCGGAATTGAAACCGAATTACCCCTTCATTATAGCTTAGTAGTGCAAGATGTCTTAATCGAACCACATCGGACTTGAAACGAAGATAATCAAAAACTAATTGAAATGGGCTTCAAAGTCTTAATCGAATCACATCGGAATTGAAACCGACCGGAATACCTTTTTTAAGGTGGGAATATGTTCGGTCTTAATCGAACCACATCGGAATTGAAACATTAAAAACAATGACCAATCAAGACGCCATAAAGATGTCTTAATCGAACCACATCGGAATAGAAACTGACGAAGGTTTGGGGGCTTTGCCCCCCTGAGAAGTCTTAATCGAACTACATCGGAATTGAAACGTGGATGTGCCGCCGAATGTGGTGGTGGATGGCGGGTCTTAATCGAACCATATCGGAATTGAAACGATAAAAGACCTCATTCAATGTCGTTGCAATACTCGTCTTAATCGAACCATATCGGAATAGAAACTTGAATACCTTCAACTGGCGGCACCACATCCCCCTCGTCTTAATCGCACCATATCGGAATTGAATTGTGAGTAAAGTCTTAACTTAAATACTTATTGTTCAGAATTCTTCAGTCATCTGCTTTTTCTTCAATCTCCAATTTCATAATTCCGAATGATTTCAAATTTCTCTTTTTCACAACCGCATACACCACATTCATAGTTTTCGGGTAAATTTTCGAAGACAATCCCTGCAGGTATTCCTGCTAATTCATCACCATATTTTTCATCATAAACCATTAAACAATCGGGACACTGGTGGGAATTGGCCAAAATTGGTTCTTTGATTTCTGCAAGCTCTTTATTTTCAAGTTTTTGGTTAGTGATTTTTTTATTATAAAAAAATATTGACCTTCTAAGTTGCTCTTTTAGATTATATTTAAATAGCCCTTTTTCATAAAATACTTTGGTTCTACCATTAGGGTCAAAGTCTGCTGTGTATGAAATGTCATAAACATTGAAAAGTGGTATTAAATTCAGGAATTTGATGCGTCTTTTTTGAATCATGATAGAAGCATAAACCTCAGTTTTGGGTGCAATTTTTATCCCAAAACATAACCCAAAAGTTCTTAAATCATTGTGGTTCAAATATTCAACCAATTCCATTTTTAATTTTAGGGCCTCCTCAGAATCATCCTCCACTTGCCAGTTAAGTTCGTTTGCAGCATGCCTCACATTGAAATTATATTTAGCAAGAATTCTCGACCATTCGGGCCTTTCACTTTCTTTTATTCCTTTTACTACCAAGGATTTCCAAGGTGTAAGGCAGATCTCACCAATTTTTGAATCTTTGCATAAATTACATAATTCTATTAAAAAATTAATATCGTATGTTTCCCAACGACTGTAAATACCCAACCAGGTTTTATTGTCATATCTATTGAATCCTTCATAGTAAGGAAGTGAAAATTTTGGTAATACCAAAGGAGCCGAATTTGGAATTATTATCAGATTTTCAAGAGAAGAAAACAATTGTTGAGCTTGTATGTGTTTATCACTTAAAATTTTTGACTCCAGTAGGCTGCAGGCTTTATGTATGTCCTGGGTATAGATTAAATTTTCAAATGAATAGACTTTATTAGTTTTTGGTAATCTTAAATAAAAATGCCAAAAATTGGGTATTGCAGATGATACAAAATTTAAATGCCCGGAGAAAAAAGGAGAGAAACTTTGATTATTGTCTGAAATATTGATTTTTAACTGAGGTTCAAACGCAAAAGAATCGAAAATATCCTTATATATTCCTTCACTTACCCAGGTGCTTTTTTGAAATACGGCCTCAGATACATAAGAACTCACAATGTTGGGCAAAGAAGATTCGTCGGTATAATATTTGGTATCGATTATTGATAAATAGCTAGACAATAACTTGGAGAGATGATTGGGAACGTGTAAAATCAGTTGCTGTCGGAGACTGAATTTCACCGAATTTATGTTTACGAGTTTAGCAGCATTGAGTATTTTGCTTAAATCACCCGGAGAAACGACCCCGCCGATAAAATTAAATTTTATTGTCAGAAAATCTTCCATAGTTAAGAATTGATAATTGAGAGGAGGTGAGGGCTATTTTCAAAGATGGTTTTAACTTCTGGTTTACAGGAGCCACAACCTGAGCCAGCTCCAGTTTTTTGGCACAACAATTCAAAGTTGGTTGTTCCGTTTTTTATAGCTTCCAGCAAGTTTTCCTCTCCCACATTATTGCAGGAGCAAATTAATCGACCTTTTACAGGCTGTTGGGGTTCACCTGATCTCAAAAGTTGTAATCTTTTTTCAGAAAGTTCAATTCCTTTTTCTATGAGGTTTTTAAATTCAAGGAATTCACTTTTATCACCAATTAAAATTGCTCCTACCAGTTTGTCTTCTTTTATGATACACTTTTTATAAAAATGTTTTGCTTTATCCAGAAATATAATCTCTTCATAACCGTTTTGGCCAGCGGGAATTTCTACAAGACCCAGGGAGCAAAGGTTCAAATCCTTCATTTTAAGGATATTTAGTGAAAGACTTCCTTCGTAATATTCTGAAAAACTGCCAGCCAAATAATTCGCAACGATAGCTGCTTGTTGTTCAGCTGCTGCAGTTATACCCCACATTTGATGTTTCCATTCAGCAAGCTCACCACATGCAAAAATGTCAGAATCTGATGTTTGTAAATAATCATTTACCAAAACACCCCTTTTGCAATCAATACCTGCTTCTTTGGCAAGCTCAATATTTGGGTTGGTACCTGCTGCAACCAAAATTACATCACAGTCTAAGGTATGCCCGGACTTGAGTCTTACCTTATTAACTTTATCGGTATAAAATATTTGCTCAACTTCATCATTATAGAATATATCCATGCCTCTTAAAACCATCTCTTCGTGCAAGATATTACTGCCTACATTGTCGAGTTGGCGATCCATTAATCGGCTTGATCTTTGGATAATGTTTACCGGGTATTTCAAATCAATTAGAGCTGCTGCCATTTCCAGACCCAGCAAACCACCTCCTACTACTAAAATTTTATAATCCGGTTTTAGAAAATTATTTAAATCATCCGCATCTTTTCTGCTTCTAATATTGAAAATACCCGGTATTTTTGGAAAATTCTTGGGCATAAAAGCCCGGCTTCCCATACAGAGTATTAACTTGTCATAACTATGAGTTTTCCCATTTTTATCGATAAGTGTTTTTGAGTTTTTATCTATGGAGCTTACCTCTGTATTTTTATTTACTTGAATATTTTTTTTTGTATATTCTTCTTCCGACAATTTTACTAATTGCTCCCATTTTAGGACCCCGTTAACATAATCAGGCAGCATAATTCTATTATAAAAGGGATAGGGTTCTTTACTGAATACAACTATCTCATCATCAGTATTTTGTTTTCTGTATTCATTGATAAACCCAATCGCTGCTGAACCTGAACCAACAATAATTATTTTCTCCTTTTTCTTTCTATATTTTTGAATTTCTACAGCGGCATATTTAAAATCGGGTTCTTTTGATCTGCTATCAATTAGTGGACTCGTTAAATTATTTGCTCTTCCAAAGGTTGACCCAACGATTTTACCCCAATGCATGGGAATGAAACAATTTCCTTTTTTTAATGAATCGGTAATTTTCGCCCTTAACCTTACTTTTCCCCGGCTATTCTCAACGGTTACTAAATCATCTTCTTTGATTCCTCTTTCAATAGCATCTTTAGTATTGATTTCTACATATGGTTTAGAAATATGCTGGTTTAGCTTATTTACTCTCCCGGTTTTGGTCATGGAATGCCATTGATCACGAATTCTTCCAGTTATAAGTACAAGAGGAAATTCTGGAGAAGTTTTTTCTGATAAATTTTCTTTAGGAACTGCTTGTATTTTGGCTTTTTTATTTTGAGTATAAAATTCATTATTTGTAAATATCCTGGATGTGCCAATTTGTTGATTTTCTAGGTAAGGCCACTGAACAGATCTTTTTTCTTTGATTATCTGGTAGTTTAATCGAGAAATATCTATGTTTGTGTAAGCAGTAGTTTTAGCATATTCCTGATAAATTTCATCAGGGGCTTTGTAAGAAAAATGCTTACCCCATCCCATTTTCTTGGCAAATCGACAGATTATTTCAGTATCAGGCAAACACATTTCAGGTGGTTCCGAAATTTTGCTCAGATGTGATATTCTCCTTTCAGCATTGGTCATAGTCCCCTCTTTTTCGCTCCATGCAGCTGCGGGAAGCACTATATCAGCAAAATCGACAGTATCAGCTCTTTCCGAAATTTCCTGCACTACTACAAGCTTAGCATTTTTCAGGGCTTTTTCAGCGAGGTGGGCATTAGGTAAACTCACCAAGGGATTGGTACAAACAATCCAAATAGCTTTCATTTTACCTGAATTTAATGCTTCTACCATTTCTGTAGCCGTAAGTCCAGGTTTTTCAGATATATTGGTTCCTTTCCAAAATTCTTCCATTTCAGCCCTGTGAATTTGGTTTGATAGTTCCCTATGAGAGGCAAGCATATTGGCTAGTCCTCCCACTTCTCTTCCCCCCATGGCATTGGGCTGACCGGTAAGAGAAAATGGTCCATTACCTGGTTTACCGATTTTACCTGTAATCAAAGATAGGTTGATAAGAGAAAGGTTTTTATTTACCCCAATTACCGATTGATTCAAACCCATGGTCCACATAGTTAGGAATCCTTTTGAGGAAGCGATCCAACCAGCGAGGGTATAAATATCCTTAGCGTTTATTCCACATTCTTCTGCATATTCATCGACTGAATTCTGGAAAACCAGACTCTTGAAATCTTCGAAACCATCAGTATGGCTATCTATGAAATGAGGGTCAATACCTCCATTATCAATTAAAACTCTCGCAATGGCATGATTGAGAGCTACGTCGGTGCCAGGATTGATGGATAGGTGTAAATCTGCTGAAGCGGCAGTTTGGGTTTTGCGAGGGTCCACACAAATAATTTTCACATCTGGATTGGCAGCTTTATGGGCTTCAACTCTTCTCCAAATTATCGGATGGCACCATGCCGGGTTTGCACCTTCAACTAATATGAGGTCTGAAAGTTCAATATCATCATAACAAACCGGTACAATATCTTCTCCCAAACTTAATTTGTAACCTACCACTGCTGATGACATACAAAGTCTTGAATTGGTGTCGATATTATTTGCCCCAATAAACCCTTTCATGAGCTTGTTCCAGAGATAGTATTCCTCTGTAAGGCATTGCCCCGATACATAGAATCCTACAGACTCAGGTCCAAATTTTTGAATAAAAGTTTTAAACGAAGCCGCAACTCTGTCGAGAGCTGTATCCCAAGATGTTTCCTGGAAGGGCATACTCCTGGAAGGCCTCATTCGGGGTTTGAGAATTCGGTCTGACTTGTCCATCACAGTGTAGTGAAGATTCATTCCTTTCGAACACAACATGCCTTTGTTTACGGGATAGTCTGCGTCACCTTTTACCAGGATACTTCCATCATTTTTTTGATGAATGTCAACCCCACATCCTACACCACAGTAGCAACAAGTTGATTTAAATATTTTTTCAACAGACATAAATGTTCAATTAAACGTACAAATCAAAACCCAAACCCGTTGTTTCTTATTTTCTGATAAGTTCAGTGGCTAATTCCAGTTCCGTAACAATGTCTTCTTCCTGTTTTAGACCAAATTTTGTAAAGGCAACTATAAGCCCTGCCACGATAGCTGCATAGCTGATATATTGGAAAGCCTGAGCATAAGTAATATCTTCAAATTTGAATAAAAAGCCCATAAGCATGCCGCCAATGTTGCCGCCTGCACCTACTATTCCCGCGACGAGGCCTACATTTTTCTCATTAATAAAAGGAGTGAGAGCGTAGGTAGCTCCGTTGGCCATTTTTAAGAACAGAGCAAAGAATACCATGCTTGTGATGGCCATACCAATAGTGGCCGATGCTCCAAAGAAATACAAGCCAATGCCTTCTATTATTATAAATACCGCCAATAAAACTCCTTTGCTTCCAAGGCCACCTCTTTTTCCTACTGCATCGGCAACTATCCCTCCTAAGGCACGTGCGAAAAGATTCATAAATCCAAATAACCCGGCCAATAGACCTCCTGTTTTTTGGGATACACCAAAATTATCGACAAAATGTAATGCAGCAACGTTGTCGAAAGTTATTTCCATGCCAAAACAAATGGAATATGAAATGGCTAAAGCCCATACCCTCCAATCTGTGAGTACTTCCCTGGCCTTTCCTTTTGCTTTTTTCTTCTGGTTTCGCTCGATTTCATCGAAATTGCCTGCAGGTGTGTCTTTAGTGAATTTGAAATATAAAAATGCTGAAATCAACAATAAAGTACCCGGGACAATCATGGCAAGCCTCCAGGCCTCTGATGCCGAATATCCCCATCCTACAATAGTAGCGAATATTACTGGCATCAACATGTTGGTGATACCACCGCCGAGGTTTCCCCATCCACCGGCAACTGCATTGGCGGTGCCCTTGATGTTCGGGGCAAACATCACTGAAGTATGAAATTGGGTAATCACGAAACTTGCACCTATTACTCCAATGGCCAATCTGAACAGTAAAAATGTTTCGTAGCTGTGAGATAAACCAACCAAAAACACAGGAATTGAACACAATACCAGTAATGCGGTATAGGTTTTTCTTGGCCCCCAGGTATCACAAAGTCTTCCAATGAATAACCTCGCAATAATTGTTGCAGAAACTGCGGCAATCAGGGTATTCCCTACCTGTGATTTACTCAAGCCAAGGTCCTCGCGGATCGTAGGCATAAGCGGGGCCAAGCCAAACCAACCAAAGAAACACATAAAGAAGGTAACCCATGTAATATGAAATGTACGCATCTGTACACTGTCGAGGCTGAATATTTTAAGTTTTGTAAGAGGGGTATTCATATTTTTAATTTTCAATAATCAAAAATATAAAATAAGTATAAATACTCAAAAAAATATAAGTATAAATTTAATTATTATGGAAGTATTGTGTAAAACAAAATAGGTATAGTTCAATTTTGACTATACCTATTAATATAATGCATGAAGTTTGGGCTTATTCGTATGCCACGCCAGCATCTTCGATAGAAAGATTTTTTACCAAAAGGCTCAATAATTTGTCATGAACATCCATATATGTCTTAGTATGCACAATTTCTTTTTTATTACGAGGTCTTTCGATTGGAATATGCACAATTTCCCTGATGGTTGCTTCCGGTCCATCGTTCATCACCACCACTCTGTCAGAAAGGAAAATAGCCTCTTCGATATCATGCGTTACCATCACGATAGTTTGCTTGCGATGATTTAGGTTCCAGATTTTTAGCAATTCCACATGCAGGGCACTTTTGGTGAGGGCATCCAGAGCTCCAAAAGGCTCATCAAGTAAAAGCACAGAAGGATTTATGGCGAAAGCTCTGGCTATGGCAGTCCTTTGCTTCATACCCCCTGAAAGTTGAGATGGTAGCTTGTCTTTGTGCTGCAGGAGGTTTACCATTTCCAGGTTTTTCTCTACCCATTCGTGCTTTTCGGCTTTGGTGTATTCCTGATGAACAGAATCAACTGCTTCATAAACATTTCTGTAAACTGAAAACCAGGGTAAAAGGCTATAGTTTTGGAAAACGATGCCACGGTCAGGACCAGGGCCTTTAACCGGCTTGCCATTAACTATTACGGTACCCTCCGATGGCTTTACAAGGCCGCTGATGGAGTTCATTATGGTCGATTTTCCACAACCGCTATGTCCGATAATACTAACGATTTCGCCACTTTTAATATTCAGATTTATATCTTTTACGGCAGTGAAAATCTTCCCGGATTTGGCAGGGAAACTGATTCGCAAATCCTTGATCTCGATGCAATTGCCGGTGCTTGAAATTTTTTCTTTTTTTTCTAATATCTCTAATGTTTCCATTTTTTCTCGGTTTTATTATTTAATGAATCAAGATTTGGCCTCATATTCAAAAAAAGTGTGAACACCACTAAATATTTTATCCAGGATTAAGCCTACAAATCCAATTATTAAAATGGCTGAAAGGATTTTCTCAAGGCTAAGGCCATTCCATGAATCCCAAACAAAAAATCCTATTCCTACGCCTCCTGAAAGCATTTCTCCTGCCACAATTACCATCCAGGCAATACCGATTGATAATCTGAGACCTGTAATGATATGAGGTAATGAAAAAGGAATCAAAATTCTGGAGATGTACCGCCATTTCGAAAAACCGAAAGCCTTTCCTACGTTTTTGTGGTCATTCGGGATATTGGAAACCCCAAATGCCGTATTGATCAGTGTTGGCCACAATGAGGTGATAGCGATTATGAAAACTGTAGCTCCATCGGCAGCTTTGAAGGCTAAAAGTCCTAATGGAAACCATGCCAATGGTGATACGGGCCTTAGAACCTGCACAATCGGATTTATGATTTTCATTGCAATTTTGGAAGAACCCATAAGAATGCCAATGGGTATGGCGAATATGCTTCCAAGCAAAAAGCCCATTAATACTCTTTTTATTGAGGAAAATAATTGTACTCCAATTCCTTTGTCATTTGGCCCATAGTCATAAAAGGGGTCAGCCATCATTTCTTTGAAAACCAACCATGTAGCTTTAGGGCCAGGGATTTCGTTTTTTGTAATATAGCTCACCAATGACCAAATTATCAATAAGATGATCATACTCACCACAAAACCTCCCAGGTTTTTCAGTGTTTCAAGAGAAAAAATCTTTTTCATATAAATTAATTATTTGGGGAAAATTGGGCTCTCCATAAAATTTGGAGAGCCGGAGTTTTATTTTTTGGTAGAAGCCAGATAGGCAGCAGGATTGCCTGGATCGAAAGCTACATCCAAATTGGTTTTGAAACCTTTCATATCCGCCTGAACCGGTACTCCGGTTTCCTTTGCCACTTCTGCCCACAAGTCATCCAAAATTAATTTTTCGGCGATGTCTTTATATGCCGGAGCTGACTTGAGGTATCCAAACCTCACGTACTGAGCGAGAAACCAAATAGCATGCGATTTCAGGGGTGTGTTTACTACTCCGTTATTGTAAAATCTCATGTTGTTGTCGCCGTATTTTTGTGAACCTAACTCACATCCAAGATCGTATGAGCCTATGAGCCTGCTTTCTATGGCTGCTATCGGGGCATTTACATAGTAGGGTTTGGTAAGCCATGCCGCAGCTTTTTTGCGGTTTCCGTTGTTGTCAAGCCATTTGCATGCTTCTATAATTGCTTTCATAACATTTTTAAGGTCGGCTTTATTTGAGGAAGCAAAATCACTGTTTACTACTAATGCTTTTTCAGGGTGATTTTTCCATATATCCTGACTAGCAATCTCAGTAAAGCCCACATTTTGCATAGCTGCCACGCCATTCCATGGCTCTCCTACACTGAAACCTTCCATGTTATCAACTTTCATATTGGCCACCATTTGTGGGGGAGGAATAGTTATGATTCCAACCGATTTTTGGTTGATACCTGCCGCTGCCATCCAGTTTCTCAACCAGATATCGTGCGTGCCACCAGGAAAGGTCATGGCAAATGTTACTTCTTTTTTCTTTTTTAGATTTGCGACTGCAGCAGCCACTTTTGCTGTTTCTTTAAAACCAACTATTCCGCAAAAATCCTTGGAAAGCGTTATGGCCTGGCCGTTATTGTTTAATACCATTGCAATTTTCATTGCTGAGCCCGCCTTTCCGCCAATTCCGGTATAAACCGACAAAGGCATTGAAAACAAGCAATGTGCTCCATCAAGTTCGCCGTTTAGGATTTTGTCCCTTATGTTTGCCCAGGAAGCCTCTTTGCTCAATACCACATTGACTCCGTATTTTTGAAATAATCCAAGCTCTTTGGCGGCTACAAGTGGAGCACAGTCGGTTAGAGGAATGAATCCCAATTTTACCGTTGGCAATGGTGCAGGTGTAAAGGCTGAGGTAAGGGTGCCCACCACCAAAGCGGCGGCTACGGTTACCGATAATAGTAATCTTTTCATTGTTTTAATTATTTTAATTTTTTAAGACTTAATTAGGTGAGTTGAGGCAATCATTGTTTGATTGCCACTGGTTTGGTATAAAAGAAATCGGGTCTTATATTGAGCATCAGGTATGCCCAGTTTGCGTTTTTCTGTGTTTTGTCCCAGGTGGCGGCTTTTGAGTATTCCAGCGAATTGCTGCCTTTCATGTGGGAGTACCCCAGCTCAATATTGGTAAACTTATTGAGGTTAAAATTAAGCAGGAAGTCTATCTCAGTTCCTAGCTTCTTATCCAATGGTTTGTTTGAATCCAATTTATTTGGCATCGATTTTTCAAGGGCAAAGCTATGGGCATCAAGACTGAACGTAAATATTTTATAAATATATTTTCCTTTCAGGTATCCATCTTTTAAACCTCCTGCTGCTGAGCCGGTTCCAACATAAAAGTAGTCCATATATCCCCAATGTTTGTGAGGTGTTCCATAAAGAGGGTCAAACTTAGACGTCTGTCCGGCAGTAGGGCTGATGGTGTTGTTTCCAGATAAAACCTCATAACCAGGTCCGAAGGAAAAATTACCTTTTTGAATCATGAAAAACGCTCCATAATGGTAGGCATTTTTGATGGTAAGTCCATCTCTGTCTTTGCCTGACTGAGCATAAAACCACGCCTGGCTTTGTACTTTTCCTAGTAGTGAGGATGCATTTCCAAACTGATTATTTAGCATTAAACCATATGTCAGTCTTGAATTTACACCGGTTTGATTATATCTTCGACCATATACATAGCCTTGGGTAGCATTACCTACACTGTCAATGATATATTTCGAAAAATCATCTTTGAAAAACAATCCTGAAAATTTGGTCTGTTTAAATTTCCTGGTCAGGTATATCATCTGAAATGACTTAAACTGTTGGTTTTGACCATTGGTACTCAATGGCGTAGCCAAAACCGGGGCCCCACCTTTGCCTGAAGTTGGAATAAATCCTGAAGGAATGCCTAGAGAAACATTCTTATTGGATAGTACAGACGCAGGTACATTTCCTGGTGTATAAAAAGTGCCACTTACACCAAAAGCATCAGAGTTTTGATTAAATCCTCCTCCAATATCTACCAACCATCCCAAATGTTGGGCCTTTAGCATGGCAACGTCAAATCTTCTGGCTTGCTGTAGCCAGTCAAGGTTTCCGAGTAATCTTACGTCGTCATATACCAATTCCTGGCGACCGATTTTTAGTGATAAGTTTTGAATAGCTTTAAATTTTATAGTGGTATCAGCCACATTGGCAAGAACAACCTCTGCATTGGCTTCGTGTACCATCAAGCGGCTTCCGTCGGCGTTATTGATGGTAGCGGCATCCTGCCCCCATACTCTTACATCTTGTACTGAGGTGTTAAAAGTTACCCTGTCCCATTTATATCCAAAAATCAAACGGGTTCTTTGAGAAGTAAAGGCTGCTGGTTTTGAGCCTATTGCCGGGAGGTTGCCCAGTCCGTCACGATATTCTGTTCTGGTCCTGATTTGACCATTGAGGCTAAACTGCCCACGCACTACCATGTGCGAAAGGGTTAGTAATGAAATGAGTAAAAGTTTTTTTGATAGGGTAAACATAATTCTTGAGGTTTTTTAATGATAAAACAAACTCTGGACTTTGTACCCTGCTCACACCTTTTGACTTAATTCCTTTAAATATTTAAAGAAAAAAAATATCTTTGTCAGGTCGATGTTATGCAAGTAACGTAGGCAAACCAATTTTTTTTGACCGCATTTGATATTTCCCGTATCAGTGCGGTTTTTTGTTTATCTCGAGTTAAACATATTCAAATTTACAAATGAGTATATATACTCAAGAATATTATTAGATAAAATAGTTAATTTTCTCAAAAGTTCTTTAGTTTATTTAAGTATATATTCGAAATGTTATATTGTTAAAATTAGTTTTTGCAAAATATCTTAAAAAATGCCTTAAAAAATTAACTTAAAATTGGTTAAAATTCATTTTTTTTAACTTACTCTCTAGTTTTTATAACCTATTTATGCAAAAAAGTAAATTTTGTTGTTAAAAATTCTCCTTATTTCATTAGATATGAATCTAAAATTGATTTTTTGTATAGATGAAATTGCTTTTACAACCAATATTTTATGAAGTAAATTATATAAAACAGAATAATATTTTGTTTTTTGTGTATTTTTAATTTTTATAAATTTTGAGTATTTGTGTTTAGGGGATAAAAAAACCAGCATAAATATGCTGGTTTTGGTGTAAAAGCCAATTGTAGATTTTACCTGATTAATTCCTTTCAAAATAAACCTCTGCCAATTCGGCCGTTATAGCATGATTTACCACTTCTCCAATTACTATAACTCCGGGCATATTTTTTACCAGACGTGATTTCAAAGATTCTATATCTTTAATTTTGCCTAAAATCACATTTTGATCCCGGCGTGTACCATTTTGAATTATTCCAACAGGGAGGTCGCCCTTTTTCTGGTTTAAAAACAAATCCATTATTTCGGAAAGATGGCCCAATCCCATTAAAATTACAATGGTGGCATTTGATTTTGAGGCATGGATCAGGTCTTCAGATACTTTTCCGTTTTGAGTATGGCCGGTTATCACCCAAAAGCTCTCTGCAATGCCTCTTTTTGTTACAGGAATATTTGCCAATGCCGGAGCAGCAATACAGCTGGATACTCCCGGTATGATTTCCACTTCGATTTCAAATTGTCTGGCATAATCGGCTTCTTCCATTCCTCTGCCAAATACGATCGGATCGCCTCCCTTGAGTCTGACTACATTTTCATATTTAAAAGCATATTCTACCAATAAATGATTTATTTCCTCCTGACTAGGGCAGGGTTGGTTGGCTCTCTTGCCTACATTTATATATATACATTGATTAGGGGTGTATTTAAATAGCTCATGATTTGCCAGAGCATCATATAAAACAACATCTGCCGACTGCAGGGCTTTCATTCCTTTTATAGTAAGTAAATCAGGGTCGCCCGGGCCCGCACCAATCAAAGTTATTTTTCCAGTATTCATGAGTATATATACTTAATTAATTTTGTACTTTTTTGATATAAAACTTAATAAAATTCTTTTGCTTCTATAAAACTTGAGAAATTCTCAGAATTATGATACGATTTTAAATATTGTTTTTGGTTTTTTCAAACAAATACTTACTTTTGAACAAGTACAAATACTCATTTAATACTTAATATTTGAATAGTTATATTTAATGTTAAGTGAATGAAATTTTAAACCAAAGAATTTTATGAAGAAGAATCTGATTGTAATCGGGAACGGAATGGTAGGCTATAAGTTTTGTGAAAAACTCATAGCAAAAAGTGGTAATGACCTATATAATATCACTGTGTTTGGTGAGGAAATTAGGCCGGCTTATGATAGGGTACATTTGAGTGCCTATATGGGCGAAAAAACTATTGAGGAACTCACCATGGCTCCACTGGATTGGTATGAAACCCACAATATTTCTCTCAAACTCGCCGACCCAATCACCAATGTGGACCTTGACAGAAAAATGGTTTCTTCTCACTCTGGTTTAAGTTTGCCGTATGATTTTCTTGTTTTTGCGACTGGATCGGCACCGTTTGTGCCCATGATCCCGGGGGTAGAAAAGGAAGGGGTATTTGTGTACCGTACTATTGAGGACCTTGACATGATGAAAGCCTATGCCCCTAAAGCTACCAGGGCTGCAGTGATCGGAGGTGGACTATTGGGATTGGAAGCAGCCAAAGCCCTGCTCGATCTGGGAATAAGTGATTCAAACGTAATTGAATTTGCCCCAAGGCTTATGCCACGGCAAATCGATCAGGCCGGGTCCGATCTGCTAAAAGGTAAGCTCCGGGACCTTGGGATAAAGGTTCATTGTAATAAAAATACTCAGGAAATTGTAGGTGACGGGAAAATTGAAGGAATGACTTTTGCCGATGGTGAAAGGCTTGAAGTAGATATGCTTGTAATATCAGCCGGAATAAAACCCCGTGATGAGGTAGCAAAAATAGCCGGATTAGAGGTGGGTTCAAGAGGTGGGATTTTGGTAAACGACCTTTTGCAGACTTCTGACCCTTCTGTTTATGCGATTGGTGAGTGTGCTCTCCATAATACAATGATTTATGGATTGGTGGCCCCGGGCTATGACATGGCTGAGATCGTGGCAAATCAATTGGTAGGTGCAGATGCAAAATCTTTCACAGGATTCGACATGTCTACCAAGCTTAAGCTTATTGGGGTGGATGTGGCCAGTTTTGGGAATCCGTTTTTAGAAGAGCCAGACTGTCAGACCATCATTTATGAAAACAAGACCAAAGGAGTTTATAAAAGAATTAACATAGGCAACGATTCTAAATTGCTTTTAGGAGGAATCCTGGTAGGAGATGCCAGCCAATACAGTATGTTGCTTCAAACTGTAAACAACAAATTGCCCATACCAGAGGACCCCGAGGACCTTATTCTTGGGGCCAGGGGAGGTGAAGGCGATGCTGGTGCCGGGGTTATGGCCCTTCCCGATGAAGCCCTGATTTGCTCCTGCGAGGCCATTACGAAAGGAAAAATTATTTCTGAGATTACAGAAAATAATGCCACAACCATTGATGAAATCAAAAAATCGACGAAAGCTTGCACAGGCTGTGGGGGTTGTACTCCTATGGTGAAAGACTTAATTCAGGGTGTATTGAAATCTCAGGGTAAAGTAATCCGAAATGTACTGTGCGAGCATTTTGACTATTCCCGACAGGAGTTGCTGAGTTTGGCCAAACTCAACAATCTTAAAACCTACGACGAAGTTTTGCACAAGCATGGTGTTGGCGATGGCTGCGAGGTATGTAAGCCTGCTGTAGCATCTATTTTGGCTAGCTTATGGAATGAAAACGTTTTGGGTACAGGTCGTCTAACAGCTCAGGACTCCAACGACCGGTATTTGGCTAATATTCAGCGTGGAGGCACCTATTCAGTGGTGCCAAGGATTCCGGGTGGCGAAATCACCCCTGAAAAACTGATTGTGATCGGAAACGTAGCTCAAAAGTATGGTCTATATACCAAAATTACCGGTGGCCAGCGTATTGATATGTTTGGGGCACATGTGTCTGACTTACCAAAAATCTGGGAAGAGCTCATAGCTGCGGGCTTTGAAAGTGGTCATGCATATGGAAAGGCCCTGAGGACGGTAAAAAGTTGTGTAGGCACCACCTGGTGCAGGTTCGGGGTGCAGGATGCCGTAAGCTTTGCCATAGAAGTAGAAAACAGATATAAGGGACTTCGCTCACCCCATAAATTAAAATCAGCGGTTTCTGGATGCATAAGAGAATGTGCTGAAGCTCAGAGTAAAGATTTCGGAATCATAGCCACCGAAAAAGGCTGGAATCTTTACGTCGGTGGTAATGGCGGCTCAAAACCCCGACACGCTGATTTGATAGCAACTGATTTGAGTTCAGAAGAATGTATCAGACTTATTGACAGATTCCTGATGTTTTATATCAAAACAGCCGAACCACTTCAAAGAACCGCCACCTGGATTGACAAAATGGAAGGGGGAATAGCCTACTTGAAATCGGTTATAATTGACGACGTAATTGGGATCAACGAGGAGTTGGAGTTGGAGATGCAGTCGCTGGTAGATAATTACAAATGTGAGTGGAAAGAGGCGGTAGAAACGCCGGAAATCAGAAAACGGTTTGTTCATTTCGTAAATGCCCCTGAAACCAAAGACCCAACAGTGAAATTTGAAGAAATGAGAAGCCAAATCAAGGCTGAAGACTGGAACATTGCAAAATTTTAAACCTTAGATTACTTTTTGAAATTATGGAAAATATAGAAATAAAAACCCAAAAAATTTATGCCTGCCAAATTTCAGATGTCCCCGAAAACGGTGGGGCATGTGTATTAATTGATGGAGAACAAATCGCCATATTTAACTTTACCAGCAAAGGTGAATGGTATGCTACACAAAACCTCTGTCCTCATAAACAGCAAATGGCTCTTTCAAGAGGTTTGATTGGTTCCACAGGAACCGAGCCTAAAGTCGCATGCCCATTTCATAAAAAGGCATTTTCTTTAAAAAACGGTGCATGTTTAAGTGGAGAGGATTTTACATTAAAAACGTATCCCGTGGAAGTTGAAAAAGACAAAGTGTTTCTTTATATCTGATATTTTTATTTTTCAGGCATAATTATTATAATTTTAAGTTTATTTTTGGGTAAAAATACTCAAAATGGAAACTATTGATAAAACAGTAGGGCAGCGACTCACCATGCAATATATTTTTGCATTAAGTGTAGTTGCTATTTTAACTGTTTTGGGACAATTCCTGATTCAATACACTTTAAGTCATTCTCTCAATGATGCACATACCATAAATCTGGCAGGCAGACAAAGAATGCTTAGTCAAAAAATGGTAAAAAATACACTGGTTTTAAAAAATTACAAATTAGATAAGAATACCCAGTTAAAGTATATAGTAGAGATAAAATCTGATTTAGCAGTATGGGAAAAAAATCATTTTCTGCTTAAAAATTTGTCAGACGAAAAAAAATTTGGTAATAATAAAAAATTTGAAAATTTAATTCATGCACAATATCAAAGCATTCAAAAAGACTATGATATTTTAGTAAATATTCTAAAAAGTGTAAATGAAAACTCCATCCAATCAATTAATGATTTGGAATTAATTGCTTCAGGTCAGTCCTTCCTTGAAAAAATGGACAAAATAGTATTTACTTATGACGATTGGTCCACTAAACAAGTTATCACCATAAAAAAATTTGAGTGGATATTGATGTTTTTTACCGTGGTTACTTTATTGGTTGAAGCCCTGATGATTTTTAGCCCATTGATTAAATACGTCAAAGAAGTAATCGGTAAATTGTCAAATTCTGAGAAAAAACAACTTGAGATAAATGACCAATTGAGATTTTCCAACAGAATGTTACTTCAGGCACAGGAAAAATTGGAAATTGCTACCAGAGAGAAATATCAAATGCAGCTTGCCGAGGAAGAAGCTAAAACCTCAGCTTTGCTTAAGGGGCAGGAGGAAGAAAGGAAAAGAATGTCCCTGGAAATGCATGATGGCGTGGGGCAAATGTTAACCGGTATTAAATTGGTTGCAGGCAAACTTAAATCATTTAAAATTGAAAATGATTTGAAGTACAAAAAAACAGTGGAAAATTTGAATATCCTTATCAATGAAGCCATAGACGCAACAAGAACAGTTTCTTTTGATCTCATGCCACCTGTATTGGTCGACTATGGCTTGTTAGCGACCTTAAAAATCGTAAAAGAAAATTTAAAAAGGTTGTATGGTTTAAATTTACTAATAGAATCAACTGTAAAAAGTGTAAGATTTAGTAACAAACTTGAAATTAATATATATCGAATTATCCAGGAAACGATTAATAATTCGATTAAGCATGGCAAAGCAAAAACACTAATGATAAGATTGGTTGAAAATGAAAGCTATGTATTTCTTGAGTTGGAGGATGATGGGGTTGGCTTTAGATTGGATAGTATTTCCGATGAAAAGCAGTCTATTATTCATAATGGTTTGATGAATATGAAAACAAGAGCCAATTTATTAGGAGGTCAAATTAAAATTAAGTCAGAAATTGGAAAAGGCACAAATATTTTCTTAAAACTGCCAAAGTCATAAATCTTTAGAAAAATGGAAAAAGTAAAATTATTGCTGGTCGATGATCACGCTGTTGTCCGAAAAGGTCTCATTGCTTTATTGGAAGATGAAGAGTCAATACACATTGCAGGCGATGTAGGGAGTGGCCGGGAGGCTATAGAGGTTGTTCCGGATTTAAAACCCGACCTGGTGATGTTAGATTTAAATATGCCGGAGATGAATGGTGTGGAAACTGCCGGAATTCTTTCTCAAAAATTTCCAGAACTTAAAAAACTGGTATTTTCTATGCATAATGACCCTCACTATGTTATGAATAGTATAGAGAAAGGTGTAGATGGTTACCTATTGAAAGATTGTGAAAAGGAAGAAATTATGGAAGCTATTGCGACCATAAGTAATGGCGGTAAATATTTCCCGAATCAAATTTCAAGTGTTTTGATAAATGCAATCCAATCAAAAAATCAAAGCCCGGAAAAATCTAAAACCAAAGGTTTGCTTAATCTCCTTTCAAAGAAGGAAAAAGAAATTTTAAAATTGATATCGGAGGGAAAAAGCAGTCCTGAAATTTCCAAAATACTTGAACTGAGTGTCAGGACAGTATCCAATCATAGAGCTAATATGCTTAAAAAGACAGCAATGAATAACACCGCTGAACTTATCAGAATGGTGAGTATGGAAGGCTTTTAAAGCTATTTTATGAAAGAGAAAATGATCAGTCCTGAGAGAGCCGAACAATTAATGCGTGAGAATCTGTTTTCAAAAAAAATAATTGAAATACCTTTAAAAAAAGCCTCTGGATTGATTCTGGCTCAAGACATTTATGCGGACAGACCTTTTCCGCCTTATGATAAGGTTGCAATGGACGGTATTGCAATTAGTTTTGAAGACTGGAATAAAGGACAGATTGATTTTAAAATTGAAGGAGTGCAATATGCAGGACAAGCTCCAATTGCCCGGAGGTCTGAAAGTAATTGTATTGAAATTATGACAGGAGCCTCTCTGCATTCTGATTTTGACACCGTGGTGCGGTATGAAGATATTGAAATAAAAGGAGCCGTTGCCAGAATCCTGACCAAAAACATTTTTAAAAATCAGAATATTCAAAAGAAAGGAAAGGATGCTAAGCAAAATGAAAGGTTGATAAAAAAAGGAACGGTCATTTCGCCCGCAGCTATAGCAGTTTTAGCCTCTGTTGGGGTTTCCAAACCAAAAGTATATGCACCTCCCAGAGTTGCGGTAATCGCCACAGGTGATGAAATTGTCGAAATAAATGCTACCCCCAAACAATACCAGATTAGGGCATCAAACACCTGGGCCATTCAAAATATCCTCTCATCGATACATATTAAATCACAGATAGCCATATTAAATGATGATTTTGATTTATTGAAAGGTGAAGTAAGCCGTTTAATCAGAAATAATGATGTGTTAATTTTTTCAGGTGGAGTTTCAATGGGCAAAAAGGATAATTTACCTGAAATATTTTCTCAACTAGGTATAAGTGAAATATTTTATAAAATTTCTCAGAAACCAGGGAAACCATTTTGGTTTGGAAATAAAGGAAGAAAAATTATTTTTGCTCTTCCTGGTAATCCAACGGCAGCTTTTCTATGTACAGTCAGATACGTAAAACCATGGTTAAGTTATAACTTACAAGAAAAGGTTTATGTAGAAAAAAAAGCGTTTCTGGTTGAAGAGTGTAAAATAAAGAGTAATCTTACAAATCTAATTCAGGTAAAAGTTGAAAATATTGATGGTATTAACCACGCAACGCCAATTTCCGGTAATGGTTCCGGAGATTTTATTAATCTAATAAAAGCCAATGCTGTATTGGAGATTCCTCCTGACTTGGAGGGGGCTGACTTCAAAGAAAAACCTTATAGAATCTGGGAATTCTAGAATTAACCCCATCATTAAGGTTTTACGGGAATTTAGGGTAAAAAATATTCAAAAGGCTTGAAATCCGAATTAAATAGGGTCTGCTGAAAAAGTCACAAGTAATTTAGCTACAAGTTAATAAAACGAAACCACGCTCTGGTGTGGTGAGTTACGATTGAAGAAGTACATGGACTGCCTATGGCTAAGGCTATTTGGAGTATATTTTGTAACAGGGATTTTGATATAATAGTTAAAAAAACTCACAGAGGGATCTTTTAAACTCTCCCTATAAATTTATAAATCAAACTATTGCCAGTTTTTCAGCAGACCTCAAATAAAAAGAATAACTAATTTGTTATCCCTCAAAAGTCATTTTCAGGAATCGAATAAAAATACTTTGGCAAATATTTACACTCTCCCAAATTCGAAAAACCCAACCTCAATATTTCACTTCTCATAAACTAAATTCTTTGCAATCTCTATGTCATTTGCCACCTCAGGGCGTAAAATATGCCAATGAAACCGTAGTGCTTCATTTTGTTCTTTGGTATTGTCAGATTGTTCGGTAAAATGCACCAAAGGCATATCGTTATAGATGGGTTTGGTGATGGCAATAACCTCATCCCAAAACTTCAAGGCTGCTTCCAGATGCGTTATGGACTTTTGCTTGTGCTGCAAATCTCCTGTCATTCGATAAACTTGAAGAGCAACGCCTCCTTTTATTTTTTCGGAATAATACAGTCCCAAATACGCCCAGGTACATACATCTGCCACCTCATACATGAGCGTGTTATTATTTTTAGTGTTGATGTTTTTTGTCAATTCCAGTGCTATTCTGCAATCCTTTTCCAACATTTCGGCTAACATAGGTGGAGTAACTTTTCCAGATTCTATATTTCCTCCACTGGTTTTTATTTTTACAAAATCAGCAATCGAAACAAAACTTGGCTCTGTAACGGGTTGCTCAATTTGCCTGATAATATCAATATAACTAACGGTTTTGTCTTTTAGAGATAAAAAACCTTCACTGTACAAACTAAAATCCCAGGTAAAATCAAAAGAAGATGCAAGCCTGAGCGGTGTTTTTCCTGCCAAGGAACTGGCTTTAAGCAAGTTTTTTCCATCTTTTCCATATCTATTTGTAAACTCAGCTTGAAATACAGCGTCAGGTGTATCAGGATTATAAAGCAATCTACCCCAAAGTTTGTAAAACAACCATTGCCGCTCAAACGCATATTTCCAATCCACCTTTATATCAGATTTTGTAAAGTAATCTTTGGCAGGAATATAAGTTTCAGAACCTATCGTGTAACCTCCCACATATTCCTGATTATTTTCTTTGATATGACTTCTTATAAAATCAGGCACTCCCCATCTTAGACAGAAAAAATCTTCATTCCTGGCTGTCCAGGTAACTTTGTAGGTTTCTGGTTTGGGCACAAAATAAGTATCAAAAAGCTTTCCGCCGTGCACTTTCACAAGTGTAGGTGTAGAGTGTGCATGCGACCAATTGTACTTAAAATCAGCCCAAATGGGTTTTTCAATAAAGTCCATTGTGCCTTCTTCGTCGATAGCTTTACGGGTTAGTCTTTCAGTTTCGATGCTGGTTGGCCCCAGCGAACCTACATTGCTCGAAAACGGTATGCGATGAATCAACTTACACTTTCTTCCCGACAGCCTCATGCCTTCGATGATGGTTTCTTTCATCCAATCTTCACGCTCCTGAGGGCTCATTCCGGCCATACCTTCACCCAGCGTGAGACCAAACCCTGTAAGTTCGGGATATTCTTGTAACACCTGAGCCACGCTTTCACGGGTATAACGCTTAATAATTTCCGAAGTATCGCCTCTCACAAAAAAGTGGTGCTCCAGATTGTCCATGGCCACATTATGGGCTTTAGAGAATTCCGGACTTACAAAAATATTAAAAGGCACCAGATAAGTTTCTATCTCTCTCTCTTTAGCTAATCTCAAAATACCATGAAAAAGTGTTTGCCATTCTTTCATTTCTGCGTCAGAAAAAGGCGATGCTTCCGGAAAGTTTTTGGCACGAATCATATACACGTATGGGTGCAAGTTCCAAAGACTCAAGATATTGAACCGGTTTTCAGCCATCATGTCCAGAAAAGACTCCCAATATTTGATGTCCTTACAGGTTTCCTGATGTAAATCCAGGGCATAGCTATGGCGATAGGTATCGTATGGCAAATCAAACTTAATATTTCGATATGTGTATCTGGGTTTTTCCTCTGTCGCTTTTATTTTATCCAAAGCAACACCATTTCTGATATTTTCACAAAGTGCAAGTGAACCGTAAATTAAGCCTCGAGAGTCCCCTCCTACTATTCTTATGGTGGTTTTACTGGGAATAATTCCAAAGGATTCGGGTCCAAACTTAAGGGAATCTATCTTTAAATCAATTGTGAATTTCGTCAAGGTATCCCTCAGTTTGTATCCAGCTTTACCAAGTGTATTTTCAAGCAACCGCATTGCGTAAACCGTTTTTGATGCAACAATATCTGAATTGATTTTAACGGTTTGCGAGAAGCCAAATCCCCGCAATGCAAGGAAAAGGAGTATAATAGAAAGTTTTTTCATTATCTTTTTTAGGGTTGAATATTGAAATGCAACTGATTTCTTTCCAAAGTTAAGAGTCAAATTTAAATATTAATAATTGTCTGAGCATTAATCTCCCCTACTTTCAAGTTTTGATTTTAATAATTTTATAAGAGAGGAAAGAGCATATTAAAATAGACAGGCTTGTACATATTGTTAATAATAAAAACCATTACCGTGTGTATTTATTTTTTTGATGCAGCTTTAAAAAAATCCATCTTTAAATCCCTTTTATCCTGATTTCCCCTGATTGGTAAAGGTTTAATGCTTTTTGCAGAATTAGCCTGATGGTCTCAATTGGTAAATCAATGGTCGGGTCAATGAGCATGATTTTCATACGGGATCTTTTTTCCTGAATTAGAAAAGTTTCCTCAAAATACTTCCCTTCTACCAGCCCTATGTACGGAAGATTGCATTTTCGATGTACCCATAAATAACAAAACATCTTGCCTTTGAAACAAAAAAATGGCATTCCGTATTTCCATTCATTTGATATATCATCATTCATAGCAAGAATGAAGTCTTTCAATGCGAGCAAACAACCATTCCGGGGTTCAGGTTGCTGATGATAAAACTCGTCCAGAGCTTTCATAGATTCATGTTTAATATTTGCAATTCAGAATAAAACCTTACTGAATTTATTCGCCCATTTCCTTATTATTCTATTAAAAACTCTGCCTAAAAAAAAGTCTTCAGTTTCTTGCCAGCTCTTCCTCAATGTGCTTTTGGAGATTCTTAACCTTGTTTTTTATCTCCTGATATCCTCCTAACATAATTACACGATTGGTTCTAATTTTCCAGAGATAAACCAGCAGGATTTTCTTCTCATTTTCCGCAATCCTGATGGGCTGTTTTATTCCTTTGATCTTGCCCGCCTCGTCTATGATAAAATTGGGTGCCAATACCTCGTTAAATTCCTTGAAGTAAGAATCATGAAACTGAAGTTCGGAATAATCTTCCTCCAGTTTTCTTAAGGAATTGTAATAGTTTTCATACAAAGCTATGATTTCCAGGCGAAGGGAATCATTTTGCACTATTTCCAGACCTTTTGATTTCAGGGTTTCATAACCCGAGATATTCTGAATCGAGATAAAGTCACGGAACATATTGAAATAATAAATGACTAACGAATCCTGAGTGGCGGCTTGGCCATTAATAATCCGGGTAAAATATTGTCCAGCTTTTAAGCCCATTTCATGTCCTTTCTCGTTGAGTTCGAGGTCTTTGATATCCTGTTTGAGTCCATTGGAGATTTCGGTGAGGATTTTCATTTCGGTGACCTCATCTTTGCGGTTCTCGTTCCAGTTGTCCAAAGCGAAGGCAGCAAATACCCCGATAAAAATGGAAAAGAATTCAAATCCAAACTTTCTTAAATTATGCAGAAGAGGGTTAGGATTATAGCATTAATGTTTTAGGGTTAAACTAAAGCGAAAATAGGAACAATAATCAGTAAATGGAATCTGTTTATAGCTATTTTTTTAAGATTCTACTTTCCCGGAATGAACTGAAGCGTATTTAGTACTCTCCACATCTTGATTAAATGGTTTAATATTACGCAGCTTTTTGTGCCTTCTTAGTATCCTTTGTGTAATAATTAAACCGCAAAAGACACAAAGGAGCCGCCAAGCTCCACAAAGGATATTCCCTTATGCCCTTAATTTCTTCATGGTTAAAAAATACACCCAAATTTATTTTTAACGCTAAGATAGGTTAAGGAGTGAAGGTCATCAAGTCGTAATGTGAACCTTCAATTCCAAATTAACCCATTAGCACATTATTAATTAGCACACTAACTTTCCAACTTTCTAACCTAGAACCGTAATGCCTCTACTACAGTTGTTGCAAAATAAAATACTGAATACCACGAGAATGCTAAAAAATTCAGCATAAACCCTAATTTTGCACAAAAAATCAGCGAGTTGACCAACAAACGAAAAATATTCAACGATCCGGTATATGGCTTCATCACAATCCCGTCAGATTTTATTTTTGAAGTCATAGAGCATCCCTATTTTCAGCGATTAAGAAGGATTAAACAGTTGGGTATGTCTGAACTGGTATATCCAGGTGCGTTTCATACCCGATTTAGCCATGCTCTGGGAGCTATGCATCTTATGACCGAAGCACTGGCTACACTGGAATCAAAAGGTCTCCAGATTTCTGATGCTGAAACGGAGGCCGCACAGCTGGCAATTCTCCTTCACGATATTGGTCATGGTCCTTTTTCCCATGTTTTGGAATTTACGCTCCTGGATAATGTTAACCATGAGTTTATTTCTGAAGTAATCATGGAACGACTCAATGATGCATTCGGAGGAAGACTTAAAATGGCAATCGAAATATTTAATGATCAATATCACAGGCCATTTTTTCACCAACTGGTTTCCAGTCAGCTCGACATGGACCGAATGGATTACCTTAATCGGGACAGTTTTTATACAGGTGTAGTGGAGGGTAAAATTGGTGCCGAAAGGATCATCAAAATGCTCAATGTCGTTAACAATGAGCTGGTCGTAGAGGAAAAAGGATTGCTAAGTGTTGAAAACTTCCTTGTCGCCCGCAGACTCATGTATTGGCAGGTATATCTGCACAAAACAGCCATAAGTGCTGAGACAATGTTGATTAAACTTTTTGAAAGAATTAAAGAGTTGAATATCAGCGACAATGCAGTTGTTCTACCTTATCCACTTTCGGTTTTTTTGAAAAATGATATTAGTAAAGAGCAGTTTTTAAATGATGAAAATAACCTTTATGCATTCCTTAAACTTGATGATTATGACATTTGGGGACTGATAAAGCAACTTCAGCATTCTCCAGATTATGTATTATCGTTATTAGCCACTGGCCTGGTTGACCGTAATTTGTTTAAGATTATGCTCGATGTTGATTTAGATACCGAGTCAGTTTTGGCCGAAAAAACAGCTGAATTAAATGCAAAAAAAATAGATCCCGGGTTCTTAAAATATCTGGTATCCGGTGGTAGTATCAGCAACAGTGGTTATATAGCCAAATCATCAAATATAAAGATTTTGATGAAAAATGGTACAATACTTGACATCTCTGAGGCATCAGACCTACCGACCATCAAGGCTATGAGCAATATTGTCAAAAAAAATTATTTATGTTATGCCAATGATGTATATTTACCGTGATTTTAGCGGCCGGTTACATCATCTCAAATAAGGTTAATGAAGTTTTCTTTACAGCAAATAGCACATCTCATTGGAGGAGATTTAAGAGGTGACGGAAATATCCTGGTTCATGACTTTGCAAAAATAGAAGAAGGTAAACCGGGATGTATTTCTTTCCTGGGCAATCCGAAATACGAGAATTACATCTATTCTACTTCGTCGAGTGCGGTAATTGTTTCCAAAAATTTCGAACCTCGTAAAGAAATCACCACCAATCTCATAGCGGTGGAAGACCCTTATCTCGCCATTGGCAATCTGATGTCTGAATATCAGAAACTTACCAAAAATCAAAAAACGGGAAGAGAAGATTTCTCTGTGATCAAAGAAACCGCAAAAGTTTCAGAAAACTGTTTTTTGGGTTCATTTTCTTATGTTTCCGAAGGAAGTATAGTGGAGGAAAATGTTCAGATATTCCCGCAGGTTTTTATAGGTAAAAATGTAAAAATTGGCAAAAATACGATTATTTATTCGGGCGTAAAAATATATGATGGTACTGAGATTGGGGATCATTGTGTGATTCATTCCGGAGCGGTCGTTGGTTCAGATGGTTTTGGGTTTGCCCCCGACGCAAACGGGGTTTACCAGGACATCCCTCAGCTTGGAATAGTAATCATCGGAAATCATGTGAGCATTGGAGCCAACACCACGATTGACAGGGCAACTATGGGAGCAACTTTGATTGGAAATGGCGTTAAGCTCGACAATCTGGTTCAGATAGGACACAATGTAGAAATCGGAGACAATACCGTAATAGCCTCCCAATCAGGTGTTGCGGGTTCAACTAAAATCGGAAAATCCTGTTTGATTGCTGGTCAGGTAGGGTTTGTGGGCCATATTACTATAGCCGATGGTACCAAAATAGGTGCTCAGTCCGGCGTAAGTAAAAGTATAACCAAGCCCAATATGTCTTTTTCGGGTCGTCCACTGCTGCCAATCAATGATTACCTTAAGCAGCAGGTTGCACTCAGAAAAATATTTGTAAACGATAATAAAAAATAAACCTGATTGATAATGAATTTAAAACAGCATACCATTTCTGAAATTGTATCGGTTTCCGGAAGAGGGTTGCACACCGGTGAAGTGGTTACCATTACTTTAAAACCCGCAGCCAATAATCATGGAATAGTTTTTCAAAGAATTGATTTAGAAAACAAACCCCTTGTCCCTGCCCTGATAGATTACGTGGTAGATACCAGCCGGAGTACTGTTATAGAAAAGGAGGGTGGCCGTATCGGTACGATTGAGCACTTGATGGCTGCTCTGGCCGGATTACAGGTGGATAATGTATTGGTTGAAATAAATGGTCCTGAAGTACCTATTCTTGACGGAAGTGCTTTGCCATTTGTGGAATTGATTGAAAAAGCAGGTATTTCAGAGCAAAATGCTCTCCGCAATTATTATGATGTTGCGGAAGCAGTGCATTTCAAAAATGTGGAAAAAAATATTGAATTAGCTGCTTTGCCTCTCGACGATTACAGGTTGACGGTGATGGTAGATTTCAATTCAAAAGTCTTGCACCCACAGCATGCTCAGCTTCATGAAATTGCCCTTTTCAAGGAACACATAGCCCCGTGCCGTACATTTGTTTTTGTACACGAAATAGAGTTTTTAGCCAAACAAGGTCTGATAAAAGGCGGGGATTTAAGCAATGCCGTAGTTATTTCCGAATCCGACATTTCGCAACAACAGATTTCGGATCTTGAGAAACTTCTAGATAAAAAAATAGAAAGTGATGGTAAAGCGGGCATCATGAATGATGAGAAACTCAAATTTCACAATGAACCTGCCAGGCATAAGCTTCTGGATTTAATGGGAGATCTGGCATTGATTGGTCGTCCGCTTAAGGCTCATATTCTTGCTGCGAGGCCTGGTCATGCTTCTAATTTTGAGTTGGCAAAACTTATCAAAAAACAAATTGATCAGAAATCTACAGCTGCTCCTTATTTTGATGCCAACGCCGAGCCGGTTTTTACCGTAATAGATATAGCAAAGTTATTACCCCACCGATATCCGTTTCAGCTCGTTGACAAAATCATGTCGTTAGATGGAACTACAGTGATAGGCATTAAAAACATTACGATGAATGAGCCGCAGTTTACGGGTCATTTTCCTGAAAATCCCGTGATGCCAGGAGTATTACAGGTTGAGGCCATCGCTCAGACAGGAGGTGTTTTGGTTTTAACTTCAACCGGGGAGCCCGAAAAATACTGGCCTTATCTTGTAGGTATAGAAAGTTGCAGGTTTTTTAAAAATGTTTTGCCGGGAGATTCGTTAGTAATAAGATGTACGCTTTCAGCACCTATCAGAATGGGAGTTGCCAAAATGCATGGTGAAGCCTGGGTAGGCAAAAATCTGGTTTGTTCGGTGGATATGACAGCCAGATTGGTAAAGAAATCCAATTAAAAGAAATAATTTATGACGCAGCCATTGGCTTATGTGCACCCGGGTGCAAAAATTGCTCAAAATGTTGTAATAGAACCTTTTACAACCATACAAAATGACGTTGAGATCGGAGAAGGCACCTGGATTGGCCCCAATGTAACGATATTTGAAGGTGCTCGTATAGGCAAGAATTGTAAAATATTCCCGGGAGCGGTTGTTTCTGCAATACCACAGGATTTGAAATTCAAAGGGGAATATACAACTGCCGAAATTGGAGATAATACAGTAATCAGGGAGTGTGTGACCATCAACAGGGGAACAGTTGACCGTAACAAGACTGTAATTGGCAAAAACTGTTTACTGATGGCTTATGTACATATTGCCCATGATTGTTTTTTGGGAGATAATGTAATCCTTTCCAATGGTGTTCAATTGGCCGGTCATATCACCTTGGGTGACTTTGTAATCATCGGTGGTACCAGTGCTGTGCATCAGTTTGTCAATATTGGTGCTCATTCCATGGTAGCCGGGGGATCTTTGGTCAGAAAAGACGTTCCTCCATTTATAAAAGCTGCACGTGAACCGCTTTCCTATTCCGGAGTTAACTCTATTGGTTTAAGAAGAAGAAATTTTACCAGTGAAAAGATTGAAGAGATTCAGGAAATTTACCGTATAATTTACCTCTCAGGTTTAAATAACTCTGCTGCCATTGATAAAATAGAATTAGAACTTGCTGCTACTGCGGAAAGAGACGAAATTATTAATTTTGTAAGAAATTCTGAAAGAGGAATCATCAGGAGCGGCGGCAACAAAAATGTAGAATGATTTGCTTAAAATTGAAGCTCAAAATATAGGCAAAAAGTTTAAAAATGAATGGGTTTTCAGGAATCTGACTTACTCATTTGATAAAAACAGTGCTATCGCAATTACGGGTCCCAATGGCTCGGGAAAGTCAACCTTGATGCAGGCTTTAGCTGGAATGATTCCTGTAAATGAAGGAAAAGTGAGCTTTTCTACTACTGAAAAAAATATACACGAAGAAGAATTCCATCAGCATCTCTCATTTTCAGCACCTTATCTTGAACTTATTGAAGAATTTACCCTCCTTGAAGCAGTTATTTTTCATAAGAAATTCAAAGATTTTAAAGATGGAATATCTGCAGTTGATTTTTTGAAACAAATAGAGCTTGAAAAGCACCGCAAAAAGCAAATAAAGTTTTTCTCCTCCGGCATGCGTCAAAGATTAAAACTCGGTTTGGTATTTTATAGTACTTCCGAAGTTTTGTTTTTTGATGAGCCCACCTCCAATCTCGATGAAAAAGGTTTCAACTGGTATAAATCTGAAATTGCAAAAGTCCTGAACGATAGATTGATCCTTGTTTCATCCAACGAGCCCAAAGAATATGAATTTTGCGAAAATCATCTGAATATCTTAAATTTCAAATAGTTGGTTTTATTAACAGCCACCCATTTGATGATCTGCGTTTATAACTATTAAAAAAAATGCCATGAATAAATGATATCCATGGCATTAAAATAAATTCTATTAATAAATCCTTACAAACCTACGTATTCTGCCGAAATCATTGAGACAGCTTTAGCTTCAAGCAAAGAACTTCCCATCAGATATTCATCAATAGCTCTGGCGGCTTCACGACCTTCAGAAATAGCCCATACCACCAGAGACTGTCCTCTACGCATATCGCCTGCAGCAAAAACTTTTTCGACAGAGGTTTTATATTTTACGGCATCAACATTTCCTCTTGCATCCAATTTCACGCCTAATCCTTCTAATAGTCCTTTGGGTTGAGGATAAAGAAAACCAGCAGCAATAAGTGCTAACTCACAAGGATAAACCTTCTCGGTACCCGGTTTGTCTTTCATGGTCATACGGCCATTCTCGTTTACCCACTCAATCTCTACTAATTTTATGGCTTTTAGATTGCCGTTTTCGTCACCAATAAATTCCTTGGTATTGATACTCCATGCTCTTTCGCAACCTTCCTCATGTGAAGTTGAAGTTCGGAGCATCATTGGCCATTGCGGCCAGGGAGTACTTTCTGCTCTGGTTGCAGGAGGCATCGGCATAATCTCAATTTGATTGATTGAAGCTGCCCCATGGCGGTTTGAAGTTCCGACACAGTCCGAACCAGTGTCACCTCCTCCAATTACAAAAACATTTTTATCTGTAGCCAATATCTCTCCATTGGCATATTTTTCACCCCGATGGTCTTTGGTATTATCTACCGACTTTCCAAGGTCCTGAGCCACCCTTTTATTTTGTTGGCTTAAAAATTCCATTGCCGGGTAAATACCTTTAAGTTCTCTACCAGGAATCTCAATATCCCTTGGTACAGTAGAACCACCAGACAATAAAACGGCGTCAAAATCAGCCAAAAGCCTATCTGATTTATAATCTATACCTACATTCACTCCTGTCTTAAAAGTAATCCCTTCAGCCATCATCACCTCCATACGGCGGTCAATGATAGATTTATCCAGTTTAAAATCAGGAATACCATATCTTACCAAGCCCCCAATTTGATCAGCTCTTTCAAATACAGTTACAGTATGACCAGCTTTGTTCAGCTGGCTTGCAGCGGCAAGACCAGCAGGACCTGAACCTACGACTGCAACGCTTTTTCCTGATCGTTTTTTCGGAACATTTGGTACCACCCAACCGTTCTCAAAAGCTTTTTCAATGATTGATTTCTCGATATATTCAATAGCAACCGGCGATTTATTGATACCAAGCACACAAGCTGATTCGCATGGAGCAGGACAGATGCGGCCAGTAAATTCCGGGAAATTATTGGTTGAGCTCAGCAATGTGTAAGCATACTGCCAGTTTTGATCATACACGGCATCATTAAATTCCGGAATGATATTTCCCAAAGGACAGCCACTGTGGCAAAACGGTATTCCGCAATCCATACATCTGGCGGCTTGTTCTTTGGTTTGAGATTCAGAATATTTGGTCTCAACCTCATTGTAATCCTTTTTTCTTTCGGCAATATCTCTTTTCTGAGAAGCCTTTCTTTCAAATTCTAAAAAACCAGTTGGTTTTCCCATTTTATATAAACTTTACTATCTGAAATTCAATTAATTAAGCTGCGATACTTTCTGATTCTTTTTTCAATAAAATCTTTTTGTAGTCTCTTGGGAATACTTTTACAAATTTCACTTTTTCCGTATCCCAATTATCCAATATATTTTTGGCTACATCACTTCCGGTAGTTTCAAAATGTTTGGAAATCATGTTTTTGAGTAATAACTCATCACTTGGCAGTAAATCATCCAAATCCACCATCTCTTTATTACATTTGGCTTCAAAAGTCGCATTTTCATCATAAATAAATGCTAAACCACCGCTCATACCTGCAGCAAAGTTACGACCTACTTCTCCCAGAATGATAGCAACTCCACCAGTCATATATTCACAACCGTGATCACCTACACCTTCAACCACAACTTTGGCACCTGAATTTCTTACACAGAAACGCTCACCAGCCATTCCTCTTATATAGGCTTCGCCTGAAGTAGCACCATAGAAAGATACATTACCTACCGCCATATTTTTGGAAGGTTCAAAAGTCGCACTTCTATCGGGATAAACTACCAATTCTGCTCCACAAAGCCCTTTTCCAAAATAATCATTTGCATCACCTTCCAACTCAAATTTTAAGCCTTTAGTTGAAAAAGCTCCGAAGGATTGTCCGGCTGTTCCACGATATTTGTAGTGAATGGTACCTTGAGGAAGTCCATCACCTTTATATTTTTTTGAAACTTCATTGGAAAGCATAGCTCCAATAGTGCGGTTAAGGTTGTTTACGGTATATTCTGCAGTTACCTTTTCACCTGATTCCAAAGCTTTTTTAGCATCGTTAATCATCTGCCAATCCAAAACGCCCACAATACCGTGATCCTGTTCTTCTTTTTTGTAAAGTGCAACTGAATCATCTGCGTCTTCTTTGTATAGAATTTTTGACAAATCCAGATTTTTGAGTTTCCAATGGTCAATTTTAGCACGTTTCTTTAAAATTTGCGACTGGCCTACCATTTCGTTGATGGTTCTGAAACCTATTTCTGCCATGATTTCTCTAACCTCCATCGCCAAATAAGTAAACATATTGACTACATGCTCTGGCTTTCCGCTAAACAAGGCCCTCAGGTCTTTGTTTTGAGTAGCAACACCCACCGGACAGGTATTCAGGTGGCATTTACGCATCATGATACAACCAACAGTAACCAATGCCGCAGTAGCAACCCCAAACTCTTCAGCTCCCAATAGAGCGGCTATTACAATATCGCGTCCCGTTCTGATTTGCCCATCCGCCTGAACGGTAATCCTGCCACGTAATTTGTTTCTTACCAATGTCTGGTGAGTTTCAGCCAATCCCAGCTCCCAAGGAAGACCTGCATGACGAATCGAAGAAAGGGGTGAGGCTCCTGTTCCACCATCGTATCCAGCGATAAGTACCACATCAGCATGTGCCTTAGCTACACCTGACGCTACCGTACCAACACCCGCTTCAGAAACCAGTTTTACAGAAATACGGGCATCCCTATTGGAATTTTTTAAGTCAAATATCAGCTGAGCTAAGTCCTCAATAGAGTAAATATCATGATGAGGGGGAGGAGAAATCAACCCTACTCCTGGTGTAGAGTGTCTCACTTTCCCAATCCAATCATCGACTTTATGTCCGGGTAGCTGACCACCTTCTCCAGGCTTGGCACCCTGAGCCATTTTGATCTGAAGTTCTTTGGCATTTGACAAATAATAGGAAGTTACTCCAAAACGACCAGAAGCTACTTGTTTTATATTTGAGCTGAGAATATCTCCATTTTCATTGGGTTGGTATCTGATTTCATCTTCACCACCTTCTCCGCTATTTGACCTACCGCCTATCCGGTTCATTGCAATGGCCAAAGTAGTATGTGCTTCCCAGGAAATCGATCCAAATGACATGGCTCCGGTAGCAAATCTTGTCAAAATACTTTCAATAGGTTCAACCTCATCAATTGAAATCGAATTGTTTGTATTTTTGAAATCAAGTAACCCTCTCAAAGTCATGGCTTGCTCGGTCTGGTCATTCATGAGGCGAGAGTATTTTTTAAAAATCTCATATCCCTTTTCCGGATCTTTCTCCCCAATTCGGGTAGATTGCTGGAGTAAATGAATGGTATCGGGGTTGAAAAGGTGTTTTTCACCTCTCTGCTTCCATTGATACACCCCTCCTACTTCCAGTTTTCTAACACTTGAAACCGCTACTTTTGGATAGGCTATCGCATGTCTGATCAGACATTCTTTTGCAATATCGGCCAAAGACAGACCTTCAATTCTCGAAATTGTACCTGTAAAATACCGGTCAACCACTGATTTATTGAGACCTATACATTCAAATATCTGTGCTCCACGGTAAGATTGAAGTGTAGATATTCCCATTTTCGAGAAAATCTTAAGCAATTCTTTATCAACTGCTTTGGCGTAATTTTTATATAATTGCTCATCGGTAAACTCTCCATCAATTAAACCTTTTCGGTTCATATCAGAAATTGATTCCAAAGCAATATAAGGGCATATTCCTGAAGCACCGTAACCAATAAGGGTAGCAAAATGGTGTGTTTCCCAAATATCACCTGCCTCAACCAGTATACCTACTTTACCTCTTAATCCTTGTCTGATCAAATAATGATGAATAGCAGCCGTGGCCAATAATGTTGGAATTGGGGCATGGTCAGAATCAATCGAACGATCGGAAAGTATTAATATCTCAAAGCCATCATTGATGGCATCTTCAGCGTAACGACATACCCGCTCCAAGGCAAACTCAAGGGCTTTGCCCGGGTCTTTGGTTTGCACATTAAAGTAAGTATTGATTGTTTTTGCCTGAAAACCTTCATAATCTACAAAACGAAGTTTGTCAAATTCTTTGATTGTCAAAACAGGATGCTCCAACTGTACCTGACGGCAATGCTTAGGGGATTCTGTAAGAATATTATCAGCTGCACCCACAAATGAAATCAAAGACATGATAGCCCGCTCCCGAATAGAATCTATTGGTGGGTTGGTAACTTGTGCAAAAAGTTGCTTAAAATAATATGATAAGTGCTGACTTTGATTAGACAACACCGCCAATGGTGAATCAATACCCATAGAACCAATTACTTCAGCCCCTGAAGCAGCCATAGGAGCCAAAATCGTCCTCAAATCTTCAGAGGTATAGCCGCTGGTTTGCTGACGTCTTAACAGCGATTTTTCATCGTAATTGGTATAGGGTCTGATAGATTCGGGCAATTCCGAAATCCTGATTTTGTGTTCATCAAGCCATTCCTGGTAGGGTTGTCTGGAGCAAATATCAGCTTTAAGTTCTTCATCAGGGATTATGCGTCCCTGCTCCATGTCAACTACGAACATTTTGCCGGGCTGCAAACGACCTTTTGAAATCACTTTTGACTGATCTACATCCAAAACACCGGCTTCGGAAGCCATGATAACGGTATCATCGTCAAGTACCCAATATCTCGATGGACGTAAGCCATTTCTATCAAGAGTTGCTCCTACTATATTTCCGTCCGTAAATGAAATCGAAGCCGGACCATCCCATGGCTCCATAATGCTGGAATGGTATTCATAAAAGGCTTTTCTAACGGGATCCATCTGATCGTTACCATCCCATGCTTCAGGAATAAGCATCATCATAACATGCGGTAAAGAACGACCTGAAAGGTATAATAATTCAATGGCATTGTCGAGATGTGCTGAATCCGAATTACTTTTATCGCAAATCGGCAAAATCATTTTCATTTCTTTTTCGGTAAAAAATTCCGAATAGAAAGTAGTCTCTGCAGCTCTGATCCAGTTTACATTTCCTTTTACTGTATTAATTTCACCATTGTGAGCGATATACCGAAAAGGCTGAGCAAGTTTCCACGCCGGGAAAGTATTGGTTGAGAATCTGGAGTGAACGATAGCAAAAGCCGAAACTACATTTTCGTTGGTCAAATCAGGAAAGTAATACTTTAGCTGATTGGTAGTAAGCTGACCTTTGTATGAAACTGTTTTTGAAGACAAAGAAGAAAAGTAAAAATGCTCCATGGCACCTTCAACTGATTCTTTGATAATTTTGGTAGCAAACTGTCTTAATACATACAATCTTCTCTCAAAAGACATGCTATCCTGTAAAGCATCCGTTTTTTGAACAAAAACCTGCTCAACCCATGGTTCAACAGAGCCTGAATCATGACCCAGCGTGTCGTTTTGAGTAGGAACCTTCCGATATCCTAAAAGCTTAAAACCAAGACTTTTTATTTTTCTGTTCAAAATCTCCTTGCATTCTTCCCTTGCAGTGGCATTATATGGAAAAAATACCATACCCAGACCATAATTTCCCAATTCCGGTAAATCAATACCCAAATTGAGACATTCTTCAAAAAGAAATTCATGAGGAATTTGCAATAAAATACCGGCACCATCCCCGGAATTAGGGTCACAACCACAAGCACCCCGGTGATCCATTCTCTCCAGCATGTGTATGGCATCTGCCACAATCTGATGCGATTTCCTGCCTTTTAGGTGTGCCCTAAATCCAATACCACATGCATCGTGTTCAAATTCCGGCGAATAAAGCCCTTGATTTTGAAAGTTTTCAGTCATTATTTAATTAAAGAAATGTTTATTGTACTCTTAAATTTTAATAAAAAACTATTAAAATAAAAGTTATAAAAATGTAAAAATTATAGTATATTATAAAAGTTGCAATGCAATTTAATAATAATTTAAAAGGTAAAAAGCAGTATTTGCCAAATTTTATATATGTAGAAAAAACTTGTAATTAAAATAATAAATTCTATAAGAATTATACAATTTGGGCATAAAAAAAGGTGACCGAAGCCACCTTAAAATTACAAAATATTTTTTTATTTATAACATAAATCCTACACCTACTGTATTATTGCTAAATTCATCAATCAGGATAAATGCACCATTGGAAGGGTTTGCTTCAAATTTATCAGCAAAAATAGGTCCGGCAAGACGAAAACTCACCACCCCAATCTGATTCAATTTGAGTGCTTCAGCATTGGCAATTTCTTCAAAATTAGAAATTTCTAAACTGGAATTGATCTGAGAAACCTTTGTTTTGACCCTGTTGATACCATGTTGAAGTAAATAGGCACTTCCAGCCCGCATGGGATTGGTATCCATCCAACAAACCTGAGCAGTCAATTGTTTACTAAACTCAGGCTGCTCCCCTACTTTCACAAGCATATTTCCTCTGCTGATATCAATATCGTCTTCCAGGGTAATAACAACTGACTCGTTTTGAGAGGCAGATTCCAGCTCAGTATCAAATTTATAAATTTTATCGACTTTACTGATTTGATTTCCGGGAAGAGCAGTAACCATGTCTCCTTTTGAAATTGAACCGGAGGCAATTTTGCCTGCATATCCCCTAAAATCATGGAACTCATCTTTTTTGGGTCTGATTACCTGTTGTACAGGAAAGCGAAAAGGGAGGTTCTCTTTCTCAAGGCTGATTGGTGGAATACTTTCAAGCAATTGAAGTAATGATTCGCCCTGATACCAGGTCATTTTCTCTGAAACATTTACAATATTTTCGCCATATAAAGACGACAGTGGTATAAATGAAATATTCTGACCAGGTTTTCGGGCCTGGGTTGCAGCTTCATTAAAATCACTTTTTATTTTTTCAAAAACAGCCTGATCATAATTCACCAGGTCCATTTTATTGACAGCCACAATCACATTTTTGATTTCCAATAAAGAAGAAATATAGAAATGTCGGCGTGTTTGCTCCCCTACCCCATTTCTGGCATCAATCAAAATAATAGAAACAGAGGCATTTGAGGCTCCTGTCACCATATTCCGGGTATATTCAAAATGACCCGGGGTGTCAGCAATAATGTATTTTCTGTTTGGGGAATTAAAATAAATATGTGCTACATCAATCGTGATACCCTGCTCTCTTTCCGCTATTAAACCATCTGTCAATAATGATAAATCCACGAAATCAAGTCCTTTTCTTTGACTGGCAGCTTTTAGTGCTTCGATTTTATCTTTGGTAATTGACTGGGTTTCGAAAAGAAGCCTGCCAATCAAAGTACTTTTGCCATCGTCGACAGAGCCGGCAGTCGCTATTCTTAATATATCCATTTTTTAAAAATATCCTTGTTGTTTACGTTTTTCCATGGCTGCCTCTGAGCGTTTATCATCGATTCTGGCTCCTCTTTCCGATATCTCGGCCTCCAATATTTCTTCAATTATCGTATCTATGGTGTCTGCATCCGACGAAACCGCTGCTGTACAGGTCATATCGCCTACCGTGCGGAATCTCACAATGGTCTCGTACGGAATCTCATCTTCAGTCTTATTTATGAATTCGGAATCAGACCAGATCATACCATCGCGATCAAAAACCATTCTTTTATGAGCAAAATATATGGAAGGAATTGCCACATTCTCGTCTTTGATGTAGTTCCAAACGTCCAGTTCAGTCCAGTTAGATATAGGAAATACTCTCACATTTTCTCCGATATCGATCTTACCATTCAGCATATCAAATAATTCTGGACGTTGCTTTTTAGCATCCCATTCGCCAAAATCATTTCTCACTGAAAATATACGCTCTTTAGCCCTGGCTTTTTCTTCGTCACGACGAGCACCACCTATACAAGCATCAAATTTAAATTCTTCAATAGCATCAAGCAAAGTAACCGTTTGTAGGGCATTTCTGCTGGCATATTTTCCGGTTTCTTCTTTTACCCGGCCAGCTTTTATACTATCCTCTACAGTTCTGACGATTAATTCCACACCCAACTCTGCCACCAATTGGTCTCTAAACTCAATGGTTTCGGGGAAATTGTGCCCGGTATCTACATGTAATAAGGGGAATGGTATTTTACCGGGATAAAAAGCCTTTTGGGCCAACCTAACTAACGTTATAGAATCTTTTCCCCCGGAAAACAACAAAACGGGCTTTTCAAACTGGGCTGCTACCTCCCTGATGATGTATATTGCCTCGTCTTCAAGTGCCCTGGGGAAATGTTTATTTATGTCCATTTATTAAAAACTGAATTATTTTTTTGCAAAATTATGATTTTATTCCGTGCAAACCGCACTCTTTGTGTGAGGTCTCCCACCACCAACGACCTGCCCGTGGATGTTCTCCAGGCTCTATTGCCCTGGTACAAGGCTGACAACCAATACTTATAAAGCCTTTTTTGTGTAAGACATTCTGAGGAACTTTATTTTCTTCCAGATAAGTCTCCATCTGGTTCTGAGTCCAGTGAAGCAAAGGATTAAATTTGAAAATATCGTTGGCTTCGTCAAATTCCCACATTTGCATTTGGCTTCTGTTTTCAGACTGCTCAGACCTTAAACCGGTGATCCAAACTTTATTGCCGGCAAGGGCATTTTTCAAAGGTTTTATTTTTCTCAAAAAGCAACATTCTTTGCGGTTATCAATGGATTCGTAAAACGAATTAAAACCTTTTTCAGTGGTCAGTTTCTCGATATCGGTGGCATCGGGAAAGCACACTTTAATTGGCTTCTTGTATTTAGCCCGTGTTTTATCCATTAATTCGTAAGTTTCCTGAAAAACCCTTCCCGTATCAAGTGTAAAAACTTCAATAGGCAGATTATTTCGAAAAATCAAGTCTGTTATTACCTGATCCTCCTGTCCGAATGAGGTAGAAAACACCACTCTTTCAGGATATTGAGAGAGCACCTCACGAAATGCTTCAAGTAATTCTAAATTATTTAATCTATCGTTCATAAAGATTAATAAAATGCAAAAATAAATTTGAAATGGCAAGAGCTTAAATATTCGCCAAAAAATCTTGCGTTTTATGACTAATTTCAGTTTTTGAAAATTGAGCGTATCTGGCTGTTTCCCCAACCATAATTATGGCAGGATTAGTCATTTGGTTCTTTTTAACAAGAGATATTATATCTTTTATTTTTCCTGAAATCAATTTTTGATTGTTCGATCCGGCATTTTGAATAATACAAAAGGGAATTTCTGATTTATTTTCTTTTATAAAAGCGTGCCTGATATTTTCAAGTTTGCTCATTGCCATTAAAAAAACCAAAGTGGTATTAGATTTAACCGCCAGTTCAAGATCATCAGAAAATCTGCCATCAGATTTGTGACCTGTCATAACCCAAAAGCCATCACTCGAGTCGCGGCTGGTAAGCGGAATATTGAATTGTCCAAGCGAAAATACCGATGAAATACCCGGAATATAGTCACACAGAATACCCCTTTTTTCAGCATAATCAATTTCTTCCCTACCTCTTCCAAAAACAAACGGGTCACCTCCTTTAAGCCGTACCACATGCCCTTTTTCGTAGGCTTTTTCCACAATCAGAAAATTGATGCTATCCTGACTGATTCCACTTTGATGTCCCTTTTTACCGACATATATTTTTTCACAAAGCGGATGACAATAGTCAAGCAGTTCCTCGTTGGCCAAAGCATCATAAAGCACGACATCGGCATTTCTCAGAGCCTTGATTGCCTTTAACGTTATCAAGTCAGGATCTCCGTAACCTGCACCTACCAACGTCAGTTTGGGTACTTTTATATTCTTTTCCAGCTCTTTCATTTTTCGGCTAAAAGATTTAATTCTCTGCGTTTTTTGGTCTCAGCTACAAACTTCTCAGCCGATTCAATGTAGGTTATTGCAAATTTTTCGGTGGGTTCATTCTTATTGATTTGCATAATATTTCCTTCAAAAGCCGAATCAAAATTGGCAGTAAACTCATTTATAACCTTATTCTGAGTGTTGCAGTTAACATCAATATCCAACAGCAGTGCTTTCGCAGCGTTAATTTGACCACTATAAGCAAGATAAATTGCATCAGCCCACTGATTATTTTCAAATGCCGCTTTTGCATCTTCAATTTTCTCTTCTGCTTCCAAAAACAAAGTAGCAACCAGGTCAATCATTACACCTGCACATTCACCAACACCTATAGCTGTTTCAAATGCTTCCGATTGTCCCCAATCTACAAAATCAGAATCTTTGAGATGTTCAAGTTGGGCAAGTGGTTTCAACAGTTCATAGAAATAATTTTTTCCCTGTCTGTCATAATAATCATTGAAATATTCACCGGAAATTTGATTTTCATAAAAGTCCCTGAACAAAACCCTAAGTACTTCAGGACCTCTTTTAGAAGGCACTTTTATTACTTTTTCAGCTGCTCTTCCTTCCCCATCACCCAAATTTCCACCTCCCAAAAGCACCTGCAAAGCAGGAAGTACTTTTTTATCTGGCGACTTTAAAGAACTACCATGAAATCCTATAGAGGCCATGCCATGCTGTCCGCAAGAATTCATACAGCCTGAGATCTTGATTTTCAGATTGTTGTTTTTTACCAAATCTGAAAACTCATTATCAATCACTTTTTCCAGCTCATAAGTGATGCTTGTACTGTCAGAAATTGCAAGATTACAGGTATCCGTACCGGGGCAAGCAGTGATTTTTGCTACACTATTGGCCCCGGGAGCCGCCAGATTTGCTTCGGACAACACAGAAAAGACATATGGCAGGTTGGTTTCCGGAATATTCCTGAAAAATAAGCCCTGATTTATCGTTACACGAATATCGTCAGATATAAAACCACGTAACTTTTCAATTAAAAACCGGGAAGTATTTGTAGAAATATTTCCAAGAGGGACTCTAACAAACACACCATATTTATTTTCCTGAATTTGTTTGAAAACGTTGGTTTCCTTCCAAATCGCAAATTTTTCGATTTCATTTATTTCCAAAGGATTTTCCTTCAGGTCGTCAATCACAGTTTCTGGAGTAGTATTTATTTCAAAAACCTTATTTTTTATGGCTAATCTTTCATCTTCCACTAATTGTAAAAATGATTCCAGGCCAATTTTCTGTACCAAAAACTTAAGTCTGGCTTTGCTTCTTGAAATCCGCTCCCCATGTCGGTCAAAAACTCTTAAAACTGCTTCTGTAAAGGGAATCAATTGATTTTCAGGCAAAAACGCATGAACCAAATCTGCCATTCTTGGCTGAGCACCCAATCCACCTGCCAGATAAACTTTAAAACCTCGTTTACCATCCACAATTTTGGGAATAAAACCCAAATCGTGCATATATACAAGAGCAGTATCTTCAGCGGTATTGGAAAATGCTATTTTTATTTTTCTGCCCATTTCCTGACAAATTGGATTTCTGAGAAAATACTCAAAAACCGCATGGCAGTAGGGAGTGACATCAAAAGGTTCGTTGGGGTCAATGCCAGAAGTAACTGAGGCAGTCACATTTCTGACTGTATTACCGCAGGCTTCGCGTAAAGTGATGTTATCTTGTTCGAGCTTTGCCCAAAGTTCAGGGGTTTTGTCCAGACTTACAAAATGAATCTGAATATCCTGTCTTGTGGTCAGGTGCAGGTTTCCGGTGGAATATTCATCTGAAATATCAGCTATTCTGGCCCATTGCCTGAAAGTCATTTTACCATAAGGCAATTTGATTCTGACCATCTGTACTCCATGCTGACGCTGTCCGTAAACTCCACGGGCTAACCTTAGACTTCTGAATTTGTCTTCGTGAAGGGCTCCTTCTTTAAATAACCTGATTTTTTGTTCAAGGTCGATAATATCTTTCTCAACAAGGGGATTTTCTATCTCCGTTCTGAAACTCTGCATTTGCGATTCCGAATATTTTTTTCAAATTTATATTAACTCTATTGATTTAATAGATTTATTACTTAAAAATTCTGTTTTATTTTAAAATACATATTGGAATAATACAATAAAACTTTAAAAATTTAAACTTTGGCCTTCCTCAGCAAGAAAAGAATTTTGAAAAACCGCTCTTGCTTCTTCCAGTATGTGATCAAGTGATTTGTACCGGGAGGAAAAATGACTTAGAATAAGCCTTTTTACATGTGCTTTTGAAGCAATAATGGCAGCCTGCGAGGCTGTACTGTGATGGGTCATATAGGCTCTTTCTGCCATTTCCTGAGAAAACGTCGCTTCATGATATAGCAAATCGGAATTTTCAACGAATGGTATTATCCTTTCATCAAAAATTGTATCAGAACAATAGGAGAATATTTTTTCAGGCTGACCTTCTGTGGTAAATTCTGAATTCAGGTAGGTTTTACCCGACAAGGCATCGACCACATCATGTCCGTTTTTGAGTAAATTATAATACGGTACCGGAAAATTGGAAGGTAATTTTTCTGAAAGAATTTTACGTTTACTAACTTTCTTACTTATCCTGAAACCCACACAAGGAATTCGGTGCATTAAGGGAAATGTTCTTATTTTAATCACTTCATCTTCAAACAGAATTTCAGGAGAATCAGTATCTACTGTACGAAAAAACAATGGAAACCCAATAGCTGATCCCGAATGTTTTAATTGTAAAGTGATGATTTCATCAAGGCCCTTTGGTCCGAAAACCGTCAGTGGCTCTGTTCTTTTTTGCATATTGATGGTACTCAACAGACCTATCAATCCAAAAAAATGATCACCATGCAAATGACTGATTAGAATATACCGAAGTCTCGAAATTTTAACTTTATGGCGAAGCATTCTAAACTGGGTTCCTTCACCGCAATCAATGAGAATCAGGAAGTTATCGACAGTCAAGACTGATCCTGCAGGACTTCTTTCCAACTGGGGTGTGGCCGACCCACTACCTAAAACTTTTAATTCCAATGCTTAATTTGATTTTTCAGTAATCATTTTCTCCATCAAACCCAAATTCGTCTTCTCCATCATTATCATAATCATTTTCCATGTCATTCATTGAAATGGCATCAATAGCTTCATCTACTGTAGGTAGAAAAAGTAAGAATTCCTCGGCGTGGGTTGATATAAAATCAAGTACGGAATCGTTAGTGGTCACCAAAACTAACAAACCAGACTCTTTAGAGCAGATGCGTTGTACTTTTCCAAATAATTTTATTGCAGAATCAGAGACTGAATCCGAAATAGTGAGGTCAATTATAAAGTTTATCCTTCCCTCTGAAGAATATAATCCTGCGATACTTTTTTCGATTTGTGCCGACTGATTATCATCTAATTCTCCTTTGCCGGCCTTGTATATAACGTATTGTTCGTGTTTGCTAATTTCCATGAATTGTCTCTATCAAACCGCAAAATTAGGGCTTTTTAAGAAATAATGCATTAATGAAAATTTATATTTCTATTTTCAGAAAATATTTTCCAGAATTTGTTATTTAGTTTTTCAAAATAAACTACTTTGGTATTATAATTTGAAACCATAATAAAACAGAATATTTTTTCATATCATAAAAAAAATAATACACCCTTTTCTGACGAAAAATCTAAAAAAATAAAATATTTTAACTGAAGATAAATTACAAAATGGGCAAAAAAAAACAAGAACCTCTTAAACCGGTATTTCAAAACGTGGAAGTTTTCTCATTACTTTCTGATTTTGATATAGGATTATTCAAATCTGGCAGGCATTTCAGATTATATGAAAAATTGGGTTCACATGTGGTCGAAAATCAGGGCGTTACAGGTACTTATTTCGGAGTATGGGCACCTAACGCCGAATACGTAAGTGTGATTGGAGGATTTAACGGCTGGAACAGCCAAAGTCACAAGTTATTCCCCAGATGGGATGGCTCCGGGATTTGGGAAGGATGGATTTCTGACGTTGGCAATGGCGAAGTTTATAAATATTTCATTCAGTCAAACATCGGTGGGCAACAACTGGAAAAAGGAGATCCTTTCGCATTGAGGTGGGAAGAATCACCCAAAACTGCTTCCATGGTGTGGGACACCTGGTATGAATGGCAAGATAATGGATGGATGACCTCCAGAAGAAACAAAAACAGTCTCAATTCCCCGATTTCGGTATATGAGCTACACATCGGTTCCTGGAAACGAGACCCTTCTGACAACGAAAGGAGATTAAGTTACAGAGAAATAGCCGATACATTGGTTCCTTATGTGAAAGACCTTGGATTTACCCATGTGGAATTTATGCCTATCATGCAACACCCTTATGAGCCTTCGTGGGGTTATCAGATTACGGGCTATTTTGCCGCAAGTTCAAGATTCGGTACTCCTCAGGATTTGATGTATTTGATCGAGCAATTACACAAAAACGATATTGGGGTAATACTCGATTGGGTACCTTCACATTATCCAAATGATGCTCATGGACTTTACCGATTCGACGGCTCAGCTCTTTATGAGCACGAAGATCCCAAACTGGGTTATCATCCCGACTGGAAATCCTATATTTTTAATTACGGTCGTTACGAAGTAAGGTCATTCCTTGTAAGTAACGCTCTATTCTGGCTTGACCGCTTTCATGCAGATGGCTTGAGAGTTGATGCCGTGGCTTCAATGCTCTATCGGGATTATTCAAGAAACGCCGGAGAATGGATTCCGAATGTTTATGGAGGCAGGGAAAATCTCGAAGTGATTTCACTATTTAAAGAAATCAACGAAGAAATCTACCGTTCTTTTCCGGATACCCAGACTATCGCAGAGGAGTCAACCGCCTTTCCGGGTGTCTCAAGACCAACTTATCTTGGCGGCTTGGGTTTTGGAATGAAATGGATGATGGGTTGGATGAATGATACCCTAAAATATTTTGAAAAAGACCCAATGTACCGCAGATGGCATCAAAACGACCTCACTTTCAGCACAGTATATGCTTTTTCCGAAAACTTCATGTTACCACTATCTCACGATGAGGTGGTATATGGAAAAGGTTCACTTATTGAAAAAATGCCCGGCGATCAATGGCAAAAATTTGCAAATTTGAGATTACTTTTTGCCTACATGTTTACCCATCCCGGAACAAAATTGCTTTTTATGGGAGGTGAATTTGGCCAAACAGCCGAATGGAACTTCAAGCAAAGTCTTGATTGGCATTTACTGCAATATGATAATCATAAAGGAATAAGTAATGTAATAAGGGCATTGAATAAAATATATACCTCCGAGCCTGCTTTATTTGATAAACAATTTAGCGGAGAGGGCTTTGACTGGCTGGATACAACCGATTCTGAAAATTGTGTGCTTTACTACCGTAGAAAAGGCCTGAATGATGAAGTATTGATATTGCTAAATTTAACACCTGTTCCAAGGCAAAATTATAGAGTCGGGGTTCCAAAAGATAAACAGTATTCTGAAATCCTAAATACAGATCACGCTGACTTTTGGGGTTCAGGAATTTCGAATGCTGACATCAAAACGGAAAAAATCGCGGCTCATGGTTTTGAACAATCGATTGCAATTACGCTTCCACCGTTAGGAGCAGTAATTCTGAAATAGTTTTACTTCAGATTTTTAAGCAAATAATCCTTAAAATCGGAATAATTGGTAGTCAGTTGTTCCGATTTTTTGGTTTTATCCAAAAGCGATTTTAGCCTTTCAGGAATTTCGGGAAGATAGCCGAGCGTAGCCTCCATATCGGGCAAAAATTTGGAGTAATGAGCCGTTGAAAGAAATACCCCAATTGCATCAGAATTATTTAATTTCTGATATTCTTTTAAACCCAGATAGGCAATGGCTGAATGCGGACAAGTCAAATAGTTCTTTTGTCCATAAATTTCTTTTATTCCTTCCCGTGTTTGTTCATCATCATAAAAGTAACCGGTAATCTTACTTTTCATTTTTTCGATATCTTTATCAAAAATCTCAAACATTCTAGGAAAATTACTCGGATTACCCACATCCATTGCATTGGAAATAGTGGCAATTGAAGGGGAAATTGGTTTATAATCCCCTGAATTAAGATATTCTGGAACAACCTTATTGAGATTTGTAGCTGCAATAAATTGTTTTACCGGCATACCCATTTTCATTGCGATCAAACCGGCGGTCAGGTTACCAAAGTTACCCGATGGCACAGAAAAAACTATTTCTTTATTTAGGGCTTTTAATCTGGAAAAAGCATAAATATAATAAAAAGCCTGTGGTATGAGCCTGGCAATATTTATTGAATTGGCAGAAGCTAAGCTAAATTTTTCTTTTAACTCCACATCCAGAAAGGCCTGTTTAACCAAGGCCTGGCAGTCGTCAAAGGTACCATCAATTTCGAGAGCAGAAACGTTTCCACCTAGCGTTGTTAACTGTTTTTCCTGAAGTTCACTTACTTTCCCTTTTGGATACAAAATGGTAACGGTAATATTTTCTTTTCCAAAAAATCCCTGTGCTACAGCTCCCCCCGTATCTCCGCTAGTAGCCACCAAAATATTGATTCTCTGTTCAGATTTCTTCAAAAAGTAAGACATAACCCCTGCCATAAACTTGGCACCAAAATCTTTAAACGCCATGGAAGGTCCATGAAAAAGCTCTAAACAATAGGTATTGACATCAATCCTGGTCAATGGAGTATCGAAATCATATGCCTCATTTAGGATATTCATGAGTGTTTCTTTAGCAATCAAATCCCCAATAAAAGCCTCTGAAACATGAAAAGCGATTTCATTGAATGATAATTTGTCACAATTATCCCAAAATGATACGGGTAATTTGGGAATTTCCTCAGGCATATATAATCCATTATCAGGAGGTAATCCCTGAAAAATTGCCTGTTCAAAATTAGTATCCGGGCTTTGACGATTGGTGCTGAAAAATTGCATTTGATGGTGATTAATTCAACATTCCTACAAACTGGTCAAAAAGATAGTTGGCATCATGTGGCCCTGGAGCAGCCTCAGGATGGTATTGTACCGAAAACGCCGGTTTATTTTTCAGCCTTATTCCTTCTATCGTATTATCATTCAGATTGATATGAGTTACCTCAACTTCCTGATTTTCAAACGCCTCATTGGGTTTTACCGCAAATCCATGATTTTGTGAAGTAACCTCACATTTACCGCTAATAAGGTTTTTTACGGGATGATTTAGTCCACGGTGACCATTGTGCATTTTATAGGTTCCAATTCCCATTGCTCTGCTTAACAATTGATGACCCAGGCAAATGCCAAAGAGAGGTTTTCCGGTTTCAAGAATAAGTTTGATGGTTTCAACCGCATAATCCATAGCACCTGGATCACCCGGCCCATTCGAAATAAAATAACCGTCGGCATCCCATTCATTGATTTCAGAGAATGGTGTCTTGGCATTAAAAACTTTGATATAACAATCCCTTCGGGTAAAGTTCCTCAGTATATTTCTTTTGCAGCCATAATCTATGACAGCCAATTTATATTTTGAATCGGGTTCTCCCAGAAAATACGGTTCCTCAGTACTTACCAATGAACTCAGTTCCAGGCCATCCATTGAAGGGCAAGCATCCAACTGGGCTTTCAGGGCAACAATGTCTGCTGTTTCGGATGAAATCAGACAGTTCATCACTCCTGCATTTCTGATATACCTTACTATCTGGCGGGTATCAATATCGCAAATGCCGACGATTCCGGCCTTTTCAAAGTATTCTTGTAGCGACATATCTGCCGTGGTCCTTGAATAGTAGTGGTCAGCATAGGCATTACAAATCATTCCTTTAATTTTAATACCTTCCGATTCCTCTTCAGTATCAAGGGTAACACCATAATTCCCAATATGAGAAGTAGTATTTACCACAATTTGGCCAAAATAGGAAGGATCGGTGTATATCTCCTGATAACCGGTCATTCCGGTATTGAAGCATATTTCACCAACTGTAGTACCAATTTTGCCTAAAGCTTTTCCTTTGAAAATAGTTCCATCCTGAAGCATAAGGATGGCATCTTGGGGAGTAAAATTCATTTGAAGATTGATTTCCGATTCAGTTAATTTATCGGAGAACAAAGTTAATTCATTTTTTTGCCATTTCTAAATTTTATTCTTTTAAGCCAAACAAAAATAAAATAAATACTAAAAATCATCTTATTTAATGCACTTAAATCATAATTTTTTAGAATAAAATTTCTTAGCTTTAGAACAGAAAATTCAAAAACATGAAAACGATACTAATCGCTACCGATTTTTCAGATGGATCAGAAAATGCCAGAAATTATGGTTTGATGCTTGCCAAAGCTGACGGACTTAAGATTAGGTATGTACATGCCTATACCCCTCCTGTGTTGGATCCAAATATACCGGTGGGATTGATTGAAGAAACTTATACCGAAACGGTCTCAGTTATTGAAGATACTCTGAAAAAATATGTTGATCAGGACAAAGAAAATGGAATAACTTCTGATTTTCTTATCTCTTACAGCGATATCAACTCAATGATTGATGATGCTTCGATGGATCAATCGGTCGATTTGGTAATTGTAGGTAAAACAGGTCATACTGGTTTTCTTGAGAGAGTAATTGGCTCCACCGCAGAGCACATGATTAATCATTTAAAATCACCTCTTTTGGTAATTCCAGAAGAATATAATGGCGATATTTTTGAGCATATTTGTTATGCGTCTGAATTAGAATATGACGAAGAAAAATTTATTGAAAAAGCGATAAAATGGAAAGCACACTCTTCAAATCCATTAATAATTAGCCACATTTTTGAAAAGTATGAAATTAATCTTCGACCAGATTCACAGTTTATAAATTCAATAAATAAGAATTTTAAAAAGTCAGGAATAAGAATTATAGAAAAGTCCTCAAAAAACTTCCAAAATGGAATCATGGATTTAATTAAAGAAGAAAAATTAAGTTTATTGGTTCTAACTACCCACAAAAGAGGATTTTTAGACGGAATTATTAATCCCTCAAAAACTAAATCTATAATAAGTGAAACTAAAATTCCGGTATTGGTTTTCTGTTTTGATTGATTACTAAGAATAGTTTATTGAAAATAAGACATAAAAAAAGGAGACTCAATGGTCTCCTTTTCTTTATATTGAGTGCTGATTATGCCTTTTCTTCAGATTCAGCAGGAGTCTCACCATCCTTGCTTTCTTCAGCAGGAGCTTCGACAGCAGCCTCTTCAACTACAGCTGCTTCTTCAACTACTTCAGCTGAAGTACCTTCTTCAGAAGCTACAACTTCAGACTTTTTACTTTTACCTCTTCTCGAACGTTTAGCCTTAGCTTCAGTTTCACCGGCATCTTTCGTTAACAAGTTTTCGTTGAAATCAACCAACTCAATTAGTGCCACAACGGCATTATCTCCTTGTCTTTGACCCAATTTAATAATTCTGGTATAACCACCATTTCTTTCGGCCACTTTCTCTGCAATTTCACCAAATAAAATTTTGATGGCTTCTTTATCTTGCAAATATGAGAAAACCGTTCTTCTTGAATGCGTATTATCTTGTTTTGATTTAGTAATCAAAGGTTCGACATACATTCTCAAAGATTTGGCTTTAGCCAAAGTGGTCTCAATTCTTTTGGCTTTAATCAAAGATACAGCCAAATTTGAAAGAAGTGCATCACGATGTGACTTTGTTCTACCAAGATGATTTACTTTATTTCCGTGTCTCATAAAAAAATTAAATTCGTAAGTAACGGTTTGATTCTCCTCTCGCAGCCAGGTAACCCACCTATTACGATTATTAAAAAATTATTCTGCGATGTTTTATTTAATCCTCGTCCAGCTTATATTTTGAAACATCCATACCGAAATGCAATTGCTTATCGGCGATGAGTTGCTCCAATTCTGTAAGCGATTTTTTACCAAAGTTTCTGAACTTCATCATGTCAGCTACTTCTAATCTTGCAAGATCACCCAACGTTCTGATATCGGCAGATTTCAGACAGTTATAAGCTCTTACTGAAAGATCGAGATCCTGAAGCGAAGTTTTAAGAAGTTTCCTCATATGAAGGAATTCTTCATCAACCATGTTGTCTTCCTCATCTTTTTTAGAATCAAACACCATGTTCTCATCAGTAAATTTAAGGAAATGCTGAATTAAGATGTGAGAAGCTTCCTGTAGTGCCTTTTCAGGATGAATGGAACCGTCGGTTTTTATTTCAAGTAAAAGTTTCTCGTAATCGGTTCTTTGTTCTACACGGGTATTCTCGATGCTATATTTAACATTTTTGATTGGCGTGTAAATCGAATCGATAGAAATAAAACCTATCGGCAAATCGTTGGTTTTGTGTTCTTCGCTCGGGACATATCCCCTGCCCTTATCCACGATAATTTCAAACTCAATTTCTTTTTTAGAATCAAGTCTTGCAATTACCAGTTCAGGGTTCAATACTTCAAAGCAAGAAGAAAACTTGCTGATCTCACCAGCGGTAAGTTCAGTTTGATTTTTAACTTTTACAGTTATTTTATTATCAACAAAGTCTGAAATTTTTTTGAATCTCACTTGTTTAAGGTTCAAAATAATCTCAGTCACATCATCCACAACACCTTCAATTGATGAAAATTCGTGGAGTACACCCGGAAATCTCACAGCAGTTATTGCGTATCCCTCAAGTGAAGACAACAATATACGGCGAAGAGCATTGCCTATGGTTACCCCATAACCTCTTTCGAGTGGTTTAAACTCAAAAAAACCATGAAAGTCGTCAGCCTTTTCCATTACGACTTTGTCGGGCATTTGAAATGCTAAAATTGACATACTGTGCTGTTTATTTTCGTTAACGAAATAATTATGGGATTATCCCATAATAAATGATTGAAACCATCCTTATCGCTAAGGATGGTGTTTTTTTTATTTGTTGTACAATTCGACAACTGCCTGGTCGTTGAAGTTCTCAGGAACTTGCTCTCTTTCAGGATAGCTGATGAATGTTCCAACGAAATCAGCAGAATTGAACTCAATCCAACCATATTTTTTAGCTGAATTAAGGCTTAAGCTGGTTTTGATGTTTTCCTGGGCCTTTGATTTCTCTCTAACACCCACTGTCTGACCTGGTTTCACCAATAATGAAGGAATACTTGCAACTTCACCATCAACCAAAATATGGTTGTGAGTAACCAATTGTCTGGCGGCTCTTCTGGTAGGAGCAATACCCATACGATAAACGATGTTATCTAATCTTGATTCACAAAGTTGAATCAAATTGGTACCTGTTTGACCATCTCTTACAGCAGCCAAATGGAATATACGAGCAAATTGACGCTCTAGCATTCCATATGTATATTTAATTTTTTGCTTCTCTTGAAGCTGTAATGCATATTCAGATTTTTTACCTCTTCTCCCCCGTCCATGTTGACCAGGAGGGTAATTTTTCTTTGATAATGCTTTACTTGGGCCTAAAATTGCCTCCCCAAACTTTCTTGAAATCTTTGATTTCGGACCTGTATATCTTGCCATGTTAAAAAATTAATGAATTCAAATGTGTAGCCCCAATGTCCAAACTACCACTTGATAAAAAATTAAACTCTTCTTCTTTTTGGAGGACGACAACCGTTATGAGGCATCGGTGTAATATCAAAAATATTAACAACCTCAATACCTACGCTTTGAACTGTTCTCATCGCTGATTCTCTACCAGAACCAGGACCTTTAACGTAAATATCAGCTTTTCTCATACCCAAATCGTAAGCTACCTGACAACAGTTTTGAGCTGCCATTTGTGCTGCATAAGGAGTATTCTTTTTGGAGCCTCTAAAACCCATTTTACCGGCAGATGCCCACGAGATTACCTGACCTGTACTATTAGTCACTGAAATAATAATATTGTTGAATGAAGCCTTAACATGAACTTGTCCATAAGGTTCAATAACAACAACTCTCTTTTTTGCTTTGTCTTTTCTTTTAGCTTGAGCCATTTTTGAAAGATATATAAATTAAGGCAGGTACGCAAATGCGTACCTCTGATCTGTTATTTTTAATTACTTAGTCGCTTTTTTCTTATTAGCGATAGTCTTACGCTTACCTTTTCTGGTACGAGAGTTATTTTTTGTTCTCTGACCTCTTAAAGGAAGACCTTTTCTGTGTCTCAAACCTCTGTAACACCCAATATCCATAAGACGTTTGATGCTAAGCTGAATTTCTGAACGCAGGCTACCTTCAACCTGAAATTCATTGGAAATAATTGCACGAATAGCATTTGCCTCTTCGTCAGACCATTCACCAGCTTTTTTGTCAACCGAAATATTAGCTTCGTTAAGAATTTTTTTAGCCGAGCTACGTCCTATACCGTAAATATAGGTTAGAGAAATTTCACCTCTTTTTTTGTCCGGAATATCTACACCTGAGATCCTCATATATTAACCTTGTCTTTGTTTAAATTTAGGATTTTTCTTATTAATTACGAAAATTTTACCCTTACGCCTGATGACTTTGCAATCTTCGCTGCGTTTTTTTACTGATGCTTTTACTTTCATTTTATTTAATTAATAATAAATTCTTTTTATAAAATTATTTATATCTGTAAGTGATTCTTGCTTTAGATAAGTCATATGGTGACATTTCCAGCTTAACTTTATCTCCAGGTAGAATACGTATATAATTCATTCGCATCTTTCCAGAGATATGAGCAATAACTTCATGCTTGTTTTCGAGCTCAACCCTAAACATAGCGTTTGACAATGCCTCAACGATAACTCCATCAACCTGAATATTTGATTGCTTTGCCATATTAAATAATCACTAACTTTTTATTCTCTAAAACTTCTTCAATATATTCAAAAGTGGTAAGAAGTTCAAATCCACTTTTTGTAACTAAAACTGTATGCTCAAAATGAGCAGCAGGAGAACGATCCTCCGTTCTGATTGTCCAGTTATCGTTTTCCTGAACTACAAATCGCTTTCCCAAAGTAATCATTGGCTCAATAGCAATTACCATACCTGCCTGAAGTTTCGGTCCGTTACCTCTTTTTCCAAAATTAGGAACCTCAGGAGCTTCATGAAGATTACGACCTACGCCATGACCTACCAATTCCCTTACCACACCATAACCAATTTTTTCAACAAAATTCTGAACCGCAAAACTCACATCTCCAATTCTGTTGCCTGGTCTTACCTGATGAATACCTTCAAACAAAGATAGCTTTGTATCTTTCAAAAGTTTTTGAGTCAAGGGATCTACTTCACCCACCATGTAAGTGTAAGCACTGTCTGCGTGATATCCATTTTTAAAAACGCCACAATCTACAGAAACAATATCGCCTTCTTTCAACTCCCTGTTACTTGGAATCCCATGAACCACTACTTCGTTTACAGATATACAAAGTGTCGCTGGAAAACCATTATAATTTTTAAAAGATGGTTTACCTCCATTGTCCTTGATAAACTCTTCAGCAATCTTATCTAAATCTTTAGTCTTTACACCAGGCTCAATTGCTTTTACAACTTCTGCATGGGCTTTACCTAAAATAATACCATTATCTTTGATAATCTGGGCCTCTTCAGAGCTTTTAAGATATATTACCTTTTTGGACATTAATCTTATCTACTAACTACTGAAGTTTGACGACCTTCGATTCTTCCGCTTTCCATCAAACCTTCATACTTTTTCATCAAAAGATAACTTTCTATCTGCTGTAAAGTATCTAAAACAACGCCTACCAAAATCAATAATGAAGTACCTCCAAAAAATCCGGCAAACAACTGAGTCATTCCAAACAAACTGGCAATAGATGGGAAAATTGCTATCATTGCTAATAAAATACCACCTGGTAAGGTAATTCTATCCAAAACCTGTGCTACAAAATCAGACGTAGGCAAACCTGGCTTTACACCAGGAATAAAACCTCCACCTCTTTTCATGTCATCCGCAATCTGATTTGGATTAATTGAAATTGCAGTGTAGAAAAATGTAAATGCAAGTATAAGAATCAAATAAAGCAAATTATACTGCCAGGAAGTAGGATCCTGAAATATTGTTTGTATGCTTTGAGCAACGTCACTCTTTTCAGCAAACATAGAAGCAACAAAAGCAGGAATAAACATTAATGCCTGACCAAATATAATAGGCATTACACCCGAAATATTTAATTTGAGAGGTAAATATTGTCTTTGACCACTTACTGCTTTATTACCTACAATTTGTTTGGCATACTGTACAGGTATCCTTCTTACTGCCTGTGTCATAGCCACAGCAAAAATTACTACAAGGAATAATACTACCAATTCTATGATAAAGAAAAGGAATTCACCCTTTGCACCTCTGGCAGTAGCCTCACTGTAGATAGCTCCCGGAAATCTCGAAACAATACCGATCATAATGATCATAGAAATACCGTTTCCAATTCCCTTGTCAGTAATCTTTTCGCCTAGCCACATACTCATCATAGTACCGGCAACCAACATTATTACTCCTGAAAAATAAAAGAACCCCTGAGATATTGTAATAGCATCAGTAGGAATAGTGGTACGCAAATAAGTAAAACCTTGAGTTGCGGTCACAATAATGGTCAACCATCTCGTGATTTGGTTTAACTTTTTTCTTCCAGACTCCCCTTCTTTTTGCAGCTTAGAAAAATAAGGCAAAGCTAATCCTAGCAACTGGATTGCAATTGAAGCAGAAATATAGGGCATGATACCTAAAGCCATGATTGAAGCTTTACTGAAGGCACCACCAACCAATGTATCTAACAACCCAAGTAATCCGTTACTTGCTGTTAAGTCTTGTAATTTATTTGGATCTACACCAGGAAGTGTAACGTAAGAACCAATTCTAAAAACAACAATGATAAAAAGAGTAGCTAAGATTCTATTTCTTAGCTCCTCAATTGACCAAATATTTTTTAGAGTATTAATTAATTTCTTCATAATAAGAAAAATTATTCAGGACGACCGCCGTTTAGTTTATCCTGCAAAGCCTTTAATTCATCCCAGTTACCAGCAGCAGCAAGTGTTGCTTGTTCAGCCCAGGTAGAAGGATCATGCGATGCAAAATTGCTTCCAGCATTTGAAAGAATTTCTTTCATTGAGTCGACACTGGTCTCAGCTAATTTTTGAAATGTATCAATTCCGGCATTTCTAAAAAGATCGGCAATTTTAGGACCGATTCCCTCGATTTTCTCAAGCTCATCACCTGATTTAGCTTTTTTGCTTGTTTTAGCCTTAGGAGCTTCCTCTGCAACAAGTTCTGGAACAGATACTTCAGCAGCCACGGCTTTTTTACCTTTAACTGAAACTGAAGCAATCTCAATGCTCTCCAATGAAGTTTCATCACTTACCAAAAGTGCCTTACCTCCCGCCTTTTCAATACTTTCTATTGCGGTTTTAGAAAATGCATGAACTTTTATAGCAACCGGAGCATTCATTTCACCTCTGCCAAGAATTTTCACAAGGTCAAATTTAGAAACTAAACCGTGCTCTTTCAAGAAAGATAAATCAATTTTGTTGATTCCGGTTGATTCTACTAATGATTGAATGGTGTCAAGGTTGATGGCTTTGTACTCGACACGGTTGATATTTTTGAAACCAAACTTAGGCAACCTTCTTTGCAATGGCATCTGACCACCTTCAAATCCTCTCTTCTGACTGTAACCAGAGCGAGATTTCGCACCTTTATGACCTCTTTTGGCAGTACCACCACCTCCAGATCCCTGACCTCTACCTAATCTGGTGTTATTTTTTACTGAGCCTTCCGCAGGCTTTAATAATTCTAATTTCATTGTTAATTTTTTTTACGCAGTTAATACTACTCGGTTTGCCCTAAAATTAAATATTTTCAATAGTAACTAGGTGACTAACCTTTCTAATCATACCTTCAATAGCAGGATTAGTTTCAATTTCAACAGATCTACCAATGCGACTTAATCCAAGTGCCTGCATTGTTAACTTCTGTGATTTTGGTCTTTTGATAAGACTTTTGGTCTGAGTAACTTTCAATTTAGCCATCTCTTTAATTTTTTACGGTATTATCCGTTGAATACTTTGTTTAGTTTGATTCCCCTCTGCATCGCAACTTCATGAGGAGCTCTCATTTTTACCAATGCATCAATTGTTGCCTTAACAACATTATGGGGATTAGATGAACCTTTAGATTTTGCCAATACATTGTGAACACCAGCAGCTTCAAGAACGGCACGCATAGCACCACCTGCAATTACTCCAGTACCAGGAGCTGCAGGCTTAACATATACAAAACCACCCGAAAATTTACCAATCATATCATGTGGAACTGTTCCATTGATAATTGGTACATTTACAAGGTTTTTACGGGCATCTTCAATAGCTTTAGAAATAGCATCAGTTACTTCATTGGCCTTTCCAAGTCCCTGACCAACTGCACCCTGACCGTCGCCAAGAACAACGATTGCAGAAAAACTAAATCTTCTACCACCTTTAACTACTTTGGCAACACGATTTATTGCTACAACTTTCTCTTTAAGTTCTGATTCGTTTACTTTAATTGCTTTCATTTAATTCGAATTAAAAGTTTAGTCCAGCTTCTCTAGCACCATCTGCCAAGGCTTTCACATTTCCATGATACAAATATCCATTTCTGTCAAAAACACAAGCACTTACACCATTTTCAATTGCTTTTTTTGCAATTGAAAGGCCAACTTGCTTAGAATTTTCAACATTCAAAGATTTAAGACCTAGTTCTTGTGAAGAAGCTGAAGCCAAAGTAGTTCCAGCGATATCGTCAATTAATTGAGCGTATATACCAGTATTGCTACGAAAAACTGTTAATCTTGGTCTCTGAGAAGTACCATTAACTTTTTTTCTAACTCTCCACTTAATTTTCTGTCTTCTTTCAGACTTTAGACTAGACATATATTTATTGATTAAATATTCTACTATTTATTATTTTTTACCGGCAGTTTTACCAGCTTTTCTTCTAATTACCTCACCTACAAACTTGATACCTTTACCTTTATATGGCTCAGACTTACGTAGAGATTTGATTTTGGCGGCAACAAGTCCAATCAACTGTTTATCAATACCTTCCAAAATGATGATTGGATTTTTACCTTTTTCCATTTTGGTTTCTACTTTCAGTTCTTTAGGAACGATAAGATAGATGTTATGAGAATAACCCAAAGACATATCAATAATGTTACCATTATTAGTAGCTTTATAACCCACACCGACAAGCTCAAGTTCTTTTTTGTATCCTTCACTTACACCAACCACAAGGTTGCTGATTAGAGATCTGTAAAGTCCATGAAGTGCTTTGTGACGCTTTTGCTCCGAGGGACGGGTTACTGTAAGTACTCCATCCTCAATTGTAAGACCCATATCAGGATCCATTCCCTGAGTAAGAACACCTTTAGGACCTTTAACAGTCACAAGGTTGTCGGAATTAACTTCAACAGTTACTCCTGCAGGAATTGAAATTGGTTTTTTACCTATTCTTGACATAAAAAATTGTTTAAGGCTTTAAAAATAAAGCGGTCAACTTAAATTAAATTAATAAACGTAACATAAAACCTCACCACCTACATTAAGCGTTCTGGCTTCTTTATCTGTTACAATTCCTTTTGATGTTGAGATTATTGCGATACCCAAACCATTTAATACACGTGGAAGCTCATCAGCTTTCACATATTTACGAAGACCTGGTTTAGATACTCTTGAAAGGTTTATAATAGCCGATTTTTTAGTCAAAGGATTGTATTTCAAGGCAATTTTAATATTTCCCTGAACACCATCGTCTTCAAACTTATAACTAGCGATATATCCTTTGTCATAAAGAAGAACTGTAAGTTCTTTTTTAAGATTGGAGGCAGGAATCTCAACGACTCTGTGCCTAGCTTTAATAGCATTTCTAATTCTGGTAAGAAAATCTGCTATTGGATCCGTTGTAATCATCTTTTTTAAATATTTTTAGGATACCTTAGCCAACATCAGACAGTATCACAGGCGTGACTTATCTAACTGGGCTGCAAAGATAGTAATTCAAATTAAGAAAAAAAAATTTTACCAAGAAGATTTGGTAACGCCAGGGATAAATCCTGTACTGGCCATTTCGCGGAAAGTAACCCTGTTAATGCCAAACTTTCTCATATATCCTTTTGGACGACCTGTAAGTTTGCAACGGTTATGAAGTCTTACCGGCGAAGAATTTTTAGGTAGGGCGTCTAAACCTTTCCAATCCTGAGCTTCTTTGAGGGCTTTTCTTTTAGAAGCGAATTTCGCAACTAATCTTTCTCTTTTTCTTTCTCTAGCTTTTATTGACTCTTTTGCCATAGCTCTGTATTAATTGAAATTATTTGTTTTTATTAGCAAATGGCATCCCTAAAGCTTTCAGCAATTCGTAACTTTCAGCATCGGTTTTAGCTGTGGTCACAAACGTGATGTCCATACCTTGAATTTTACTAATTTTATCGATTGAGATCTCAGGGAAAATGATTTGCTCAGTAACACCAAAAGTATAGTTACCTCTTCCGTCAAAACCTTTGTCACTAATACCCTGAAAGTCACGTACCCTGGGAAGTGCAACAGAAGTTAAACGATCCAGAAACTCATACATGATATTGGATCTCAAAGTAACTTTAGCTCCGATAGGCATTCCTTCTCTTAATTTAAAGTTAGAAACCGCCTTTTTTGATACTGTAGGTACAGCTTTTTGACCGGTAATGGTGGTAAGCTCATCTACACTGTTGTCGACAAGTTTTTTGTCGGCTGTAGCGGCCCCAACACCTCTGTTAACAACGATTTTCAATAGTTTCGGAACTTGCATTACCGATTTGTACTGATATTTATCCATCAGTTCTTTAACTACTTCGTTCTGATATTTATCTCTTAGTCTTGCCATTTTCAAATTGTGGATTTCCGACCCACAGTTTTTAGATTAAATAAATTTACCTGATGCTTTAGAATAACGTTGAAGTTTTCCTGCCTCATTTACTTTTCTACCAGTCCTGGTAGCTTTTCCAGTAGAAGGATCTACCACCAAAACATTACTGATATGGATTGAGCCCTCTTCTTCTCTGATTTCACCTTGAGGATTCTGAGCACTTGGTTTGATGTGTTTTTTGATCATACCAATGCCCTCAATCTTAACACGGCTTTTTTTAACCAAAACCTCAACGATTTTACCTCTTTTACCTTTGTTGTTACCAGCAATAACTTCTACAGTATCGCCGCTTTTAACATGAAGCTTTGGTTGTTTATTAAATTTCCTTTCCATTGTAATAATTTAATTACTAATTTAAATAAGGGATTAAAGTACCTCAGGAGCTAAAGAGACAATTTTCATAAATTGTTTTTCTCTTAATTCTCTCGCAACAGGTCCAAATATCCTGGTTCCTCTTGGTTCGTTTTGGTTGTTAAGTAAAACCACTGCGTTTTCCTCAAATCTGATGTAAGAGCCATCTTTTCTTCTTACTTCTTTACGAGTTCTAACCACAACGGCCTTTGAAACTGTACCTTTCTTCATATTGGAAGAAGACAACGCCTGCTTAACAGTAACAACTACTTTGTCACCAACAGAAGCATATCTTTTTTTAGTACCACCCAACACTCTTATTACCAATACTTCCTTAGCCCCGCTATTGTCAGCTACACTGGCTCTTGATTCTTGCTGTAACATTTTATTTGCCTTTTACTTTTATGAAATAATCAGATTATTTGGCTCTTTCTATTATCTCAACCAATCTCCAATTTTTGTTTTTGCTCAACGGACGAGTTTCCATGATTTTCACGGTATCTCCAATACCAGCGGTATTTTCTTCGTCATGAAACATAAATTTCTTGGTTTTGAGCATAATCTTACCATACTTGGGATGCTTCACTTTACGTACGACCTGAATTACCCCAGACTTTTGCATTTTGTTGCTTGTCACAACTCCAATACGTTCTTTTCTTACTTGTCTTTCCATTTTCGGATAAAATTAATGGTTAATGCAAACCATGTTTTTTTAGAATGATATTTACTTTCTACCGGAAACTTCAGTAAAAAGTCTGGCGATATTTTTACGTGTCTCAGTAATCCTTTTTGGATTCTCGATAGGTGTAATCGCGTGAGCAAATTTAAGTTTCACCAATCTGTCTTTTTCTTCGGAGATTTGTTGCTTTAGCTGATCCACAGTAAAACCACTTAAATCATTTTTTTTCATCTTCTTTAATAAATTGAAGTATTTGTTTACTATGCTTCGTAATCTCTACGAACAACGAATTTTGTTTTAACCGGTAGTTTTTGAGCTGCTAGTCTTAATGCTTCTTTAGCCAACTCCAAAGGCACACCTGTTGCCTCAAATAAAATGGTGCCGGGATAAATGTTGGCTACCCAATACTCAGGAGCACCTTTACCTTTACCCATCCTTACTTCAAGAGGCTTTTTCGTGATAGGATTGTCAGGGAAAATTCTGATCCATACCTGACCTTCACGTTTCATTGCACGGGTAACCCCGATACGAGCTGCCTCGATTTGTCTTGCGGTGATACGACCCGGTTCAAGACTTTTTATGGCGAATGATCCGAAAGCTATCTGGTGGCCTCTTGAGGCAATACCTTTTATCCTACCTTTTTGCTGCTTACGAAATCTAGTTCTTTTAGGTTGTAACATAACTTTGATAATTTAGGCTATTGCCAAAAAATTAATTCCTTCTTTGTCCATTTGGCTTACCGCCGTTCTTTCTTCTTCTTCCTTTATCTCCATCTTCGTCTCTACGGCCTTTTCCACCCTGATGTGGAGCACCACCCTGTGACGACTTTTTGCTATCTGATGATTCGGTAGCCAGAGCTGATACAGAGGTCAGGTCTCTTTTTCCGAAAACTTCTCCCTTAAACACCCAAACTTTAATACCTATCAAACCATATACTGTCAACGCTTCAGAAACTGCATAATCGATGTCAGCTCTAAGTGTATGAAGAGGAATTCTACCTTCTTTATACATTTCGGTACGAGCCATCTCAGCTCCACCAAGTCTTCCTGAAAGCTTGATTTTGATACCTTGAGCACCTACTCTTATTGCCGATTGAATCGCTTGTTTCATGGCTCTTCTGTAAGAGATACGAGCTCTTAGCTGCTGAGCGATAGTTTCACCAACCAATTTGGCATCAATTTCAGGTCTTTTGATTTCGAAGATATTGATCTGAACATCTTTCTGAGTTAGCTTTTTAAGCTCTTCTCTCAATTTATCAACTTCGCTACCTGCTTTACCAATCACAACACCTGGTCTGGCAGTGTGTATGGTTAGGGTGATTCTTTTTAGGGTTCTTTCAATTACAACCCTGGAAACTGATCCCTTTGGAATACGGGCATTGATATATTTTCTGATTTTGTCATCTTCAACCAGTTTGTCGGCAAAATTTTTACCACCATACCAGTTAGATTCCCAACCTCTGATGTATCCTAACCTCAAACCTACAGGATTTACCTTTTGTCCCATTTTGAAATATTGATATTTTATTTACTACTATAAAGTATTTATTAATTATTTTCCTGGCTGTCAACCACGATAGTGATGTGCTGAGAGCGTTTTCTCACTCTGTAAGCCCTACCCTGAGGAGCCGGACGTAATCTTTTCAGTGTTCTGCCACCGTCAATCATTACAGTTTTAACATACAAATCAGCCTCTTCGATTTTAGCATCTTCGTTCTTGTTCTGCCAGTTTGCGATAGCAGACATCAATACTTTCTTAAGTACGGGTGCCGCTTGCTGAGGTTGATGAGAAAGAACACCCAAGGCGTAATTTACTTTCTTACCTCTGATCAAATCAGCCACAAGCCTTGCTTTACGCGGTGAGGTTGGAAAATCTTTTAATTTTGCTACTGCTTCCATTATTTTAGAATAATTTAAAGAGTTATACCCTTGGGATTATTATCTTTTACCTTTATCTTTTTTATTAACGTGACCTCTGAAGTTACGGGTAGGCGAAAATTCCCCTAATTTGTGACCGATCATATTGTCGGTTACATATACAGGAATAAACTTGTTGCCATTGTGAACAGCAAATGTATGCCCGATAAAATCAGGAGTAATCATTGATCTTCTTGACCAGGTTTTGATTACTGATTTTTTACCTGAATCATTCATTGAGTCAACCTTATTTTCAAGTCTGAAATCTACATAAGGTCCTTTTTTAAGCGAACGAGCCATCTATAATCTATTATTTAGTTCTACGAGAAATGATTAATCTATTAGAGTATTTGTTCTTAGTTCTGGTTTTCTTACCTTTTGCAATCAAACCATTTCTAGAACGAGGGTGGCCTCCTGAGGCACGACCTTCACCACCACCCATCGGGTGATCTACAGGGTTCATTACTACCCCTCTTACTCTTGGACGTACACCCAACCATCTGTTACGACCGGCTTTACCTAATCTTTCGTTCATGTGATCAGGATTTGAAACCGAACCCACCGTTGCCATACAAGTACCCAACACCATTCTCATTTCACCAGAAGGCATTTTCAATGTAACATACTTGCTATCTTTAGCCAAAACCTGAGCATATGTACCGGCACTTCTTGACAATTGACCACCTTTACCGGGAGTCAGCTCAATATTGTGTACAATAGTACCCAAAGGCATGTTTTTGAGCAACAAAGCATTTCCAACTTCCGGAGCTACTTTTTCTCCTGAAACTATCTTTTGACCAACCTGCAATCCCTGAGGTGCTAAAATGTATCTTTTCTCACCATCTTCGTATTTTACGAGAGCAATTCTTGAAGTACGGTTAGGATCATACTCGATAGTCATTACTTCAGCAGATACGTCAAACTTGTCTCTGTAGAAATCAATGATACGATATCTTCTTTTGTGACCACCACCAATGTATCTGGCTGTACGGTGACCTTCGTTGTTTCTACCCCCTGTTTTTTTAATTGAGGTGGTAAGGCTTTTTTCAGGTTTATTAGTTGTAATATCTGAAAAATCCGGTGCTATCCGATGTCTTGTACCCGCAGTAATAGGGTTTAATTTTCTAACTGCCATTATTTTCTATTTTGCAGCCTTAACAGGCTATACTTTAAAAAATCAAATATTATAATTCTGCGTAAAAATCTATCATTTCTCCTTCTTTTAGGGTAACAATCGCCTTCTTGAAGGTACTGGTTTTTCCAGATGACAATTTTGTTTTTGTCATTCTTGATTTCTTTTTACCAATTTGAGTAATCGTATTTACTTTTTCTACATTTACTCCGTACATTTTCTCAACTGCTTGTGCAATCTGCAATTTGTTTGAGTTGGTATCAACCACAAAAGTGTATTTGCCTTTTGAGCCAAGAGCCTGAGATTTTTCAGTTATTTTTGGTCTTTTTAAAACACTCATTTCTTTAATTGATTAATCTTTAAGAATTGATTCAAGATGAGAAACTGTACTCTCAGCCAGCAAAATCACATCGGTATTGATAAGCTCGTAAGTATTCACTGAGTCTTTGTCTAAAACTTTGGTTTTAGGAATATTACGGCTTGAAAGGTAAAGATTATTTTCTCCACCATTTACAACGAACAAAGTTTTCTTTCCTGCAAGATTCAAAGCATTCAAAAATGAGATGTATGCTTTTGTTTTTGGAGTATCCAAACCGAAATCTTCAACAACAATCAGATTGTTTTCGGCCAAACGGGCAGAAAGAACTGATTTACGGGCAAGAACTTTAACTTTTTTGTTGAGTTTGAAATCGTAGTTACGAGGGCGTGGACCGAATACTCTACCACCACCTACATAGGTAGGAGCTTTGGCAGAACCGTGACGAGCACCACCTGAACCTTTTTGACGAAGAAGTTTTTTGGTAGAGCGTGCAACTTCCGCTCTTTCTTTCGACTTGTGAGTACCTTGACGCTGATTAGCAAGATAATGCTTAACATCAAGCCATACCACATGCTGATTAGGCTCAATTCCGAAAACCGCATCGCTAAGCTCTACAGTTTTACCGGTTTCTTTACCTTCTTTGTTTACAACTTTAATTTTCATTTTACTTAACTTTTTTTTCGATGTCGTTAGTTATCGACCTTATTTAATTATTACTTATGCAAAGTGATGATTGAATTTTTAGGACCCGGAACAGAACCAGACACAATAATCAGATTTTTATCAGGGAACATTTTCAATACTTTAAGGTTCTGAACAGTTACATGCGTATTACCCATTCTACCACCCATTTTCAAACCTTTGAAAACACGAGCCGGATAAGAACATGCACCTACCGAACCCGGATGTCTCGCTCTGTTGTGCTGACCGTGAGTAGTTTGACCTACACCACCAAATCCGTGTCTTTTAACGACACCCTGGAAACCTTTACCTTTGGTGTTTCCACTTACGTCAACAAACTCACCCTCTTCGAATACATCTTCGATACGGATGGTTTCGCCCAGCGTAAATGATTTTTCGAATTCTTTGAATTCAACTAATTTTCTTTTAGGAGTAGTATTAGCCTTTTTGAAGTGTCCGAGAAGAGCTTTAGTAGTTCTTTTTTCTTTTTTCTCACCAAAACCAAGTTGAACAGCATTGTAGCCGTCATTGTCTTCAGTTCTGACTTGAGTCACAACACAAGGGCCAGCTTCGATAACTGTGCATGGCACCGCCTCGCCATTATTAAAAATGGTCGTCATTCCAATTTTCTTTCCAATAATTCCAGACATAGTCTTTACTTTAATATTATCGCTAAAATTTCCCAAATTTGAATTGGGCTGCAAAAGTACGAAGCTTTCCGCTCAAATCCAAACTTATTATTATTTTACATCTCAGAGGTTGAAAATGATTCAACTTGAACAAAGACACTGAACCACAGGGGTAAGGCGAAAAATTTATGAAGGAACACGCCTTGTTGCCTCAATAGTCATTCCAAAAATAATCGCGAACAGGAGACTGCCTAGATAGTTATTCACAGTCGAAATCAAAAGGTTTCGTCAGATTGACGACTTCTTCTGATTTGTTGTAAGGAGATCCCTCCAGCGAATTGAGGTGCAAAGATATTAAAAATTAATAATATAAAAAATGCTTCCTCAGTTTTTTTTCAAAAAATAAAAAAAACAGTTGAAAAATTCAACTGTTTTTAACCTATCATTTATTCAACCACTCTTAAAAAACGAATCGTTTATAAGAGATTCTTGCGTTTTTAAGGGAGAAAAGTATGCTTTTCCCCAAATACTGCCGCAAAAGTAATTGATTTTTAATTACCAAAAACAAAAAAAAAGAAATTATTTTTGCACCCTTTAATCAGAAAATTCTTTTTTCGTATATAATAGATGTATGTTTCCTAAAGAAAATAAATACTTTTTCCCTGCTGAATGGCACCCGCATATTGCCACATGGCTGAGTTATCCTGTAAATATAGATACCTGGGAAGACCGGTTACCAAAAGTTTTCCCTTCGTATTTTGAATTTATTAGGACTATTGCAAAGAGTGAAAAAGTTAGGATAAATCTCGATAAAGCAAAATATCAATCCGAATTTGAAGCCAATCTGGAAAAATTTTCGGTACCAAAAGAAAATATTGAAATATTTGACCACCCAACGAATGATTCGTGGTGCCGCGATCATGGCCCTGGCATATTGATCAATCATGAAAATAATTCCCGACTCGTACTGGATTGGGAATATAATGCCTGGGGAGGGAAATATCCACCTTATGACAGTGACAACGCTATTCCAAAAAAAATTGCAAACGTAATTCAAACAGAGTTTGTTAGTCCCGGCATAGTGATGGAAGGAGGCTCAGTGGAGTTTAATGACCAAGGAACGGTGATGACCTCAAGATCGTGTCTTTTAAATAAAAACCGAAATCCTCATCTCAGTCAAAAACAAATTGAAGAATTTCTGATAAATTATTACGGAGTTGAACAGGTGCTTTGGATTGAAGATGGGATTGCAGGAGATGATACCGACGGCCATATTGACGATACGGTAAGATTTATTAATACTGACACGGTGGTAACTATGGTGGAACCGAAAGTTTCGGATGGAAATCATACAATTTTGAAGGAAAATCTTGAGTTGTTAAAAAAAATGAGACTCCTTGATGGTCGAAAACTGAACATTATTGAGATAGAAATGCCTGAACCCGTTATAGATTCTGGTTTGCGGCTACCTGCATCGTACGCTAATTTTTATATCAGCAATGCACATGTGATTGTACCCACCTATCGTTGTAAAAATGATGATAAGGCTTTAAAAACTTTAGAACAATGCTTTCCTGGAAGAACAATCACCGGTATTGACTCTACTGAAATCATTTGGGGACTAGGTAGTTTTCATTGCCTCTCCCAGCAGGAACCAAAAGGAAACTTTATTTGAATTAATTGAAATAATAAGTACGATTTTCAGTTAATTTTAAAATTGAAAAAGGCAAAAACACTTTTTTCCGCCTTTTTAAAAATAGATTTAAAAACATGTCGCATAAGCGTAACAACATATATATATATAGCCTAATATTAATTTCACTGTTTTCTTGTCAGAAAATAATCAAAACTCCTCCTGCCCAACCAGCTCCACAAATGGTGGAAGTAGCCAAAGAGCCGCCCGTTTTGATCATAAACCAGCAGGAAATATCTAAAAAAGACCTAAGGGAGGATATTGAAAGTTTAGCTGAGTTTGATTCTTTAAATAATGAAGAAATAATAAATGAGATATTAAAAAAGAAATTGTTGGTTCTGGAGGCAAAATCAAGAGGAATTGATACAACAGAAATTTTTAAAGAAGAAGTAGAAACCTACAACCGGCTTACACTTGAAAAATATCTTGTCGATAAAAAAGCTGTTGAAAAACTTCAGAATGAGATTTTTGAATATTATAAAACAGAAGTTAATGCCTCACATATTTTCGTTCCGCTTTCGGTCTATGCCTCTCCTGAAGACACCCTGAAGATTTACAAGGAATTGCTGGAACTCAGAGATTTTGCTAAAAGAAAGGATAATTTCGCAACTTTAGCAAAAGAATGGTCTAAAGACCCTAAAACCAATTTTAAAGGCGGAGCCCTTGGATGGTTTTCTACATTGCACCTGATTTATCCGCTCGAAAAAGTGGCTCACCATACTCCTAAAGATTCAATTTCTCTTCCAATAAGAACGAGAATGGGATATCATCTTATTAAAGTAAATGACAAAAGACCCAACAGCGGATACGTAAAAGTCCAGCATATTTTTAAACATCTGAGACCTGATGTAAGTAAAGAACAATATGAAAAGACATTTTCATTTCTTGATTCATTAAAATATATCAGTGAAAAAACCGGAAATTTTGATGATTTGGTTCATAGATATTCCGATGATAATAATTCAAAAGAAAATAATGGCATTTTACCTGTTTTTGGAATTGGCACTCGTGAAGAATCAACATTTGAGGAGGCTGCTTTCTCTCTGGAAGTAGGGCAAATAAGCAAACCTTTGAGGTCAGTAAGTGGGTTACACATTTTAAAACTAATTGAAAAATACCCCCAGGATGATAAAAATACTTATTTAAAGCGGGTAGAGAATAAACTAACTACCGATTCCAGAGGTGAATTTTTATTGGAAGAAAGAATAAAATCCATAAAAAAGAGATTTAAGTTCACAGTCAATGAAGAACTTCTGGAGCAGGTTCAAAATTATGTGGATGACAGGGTATTGACCAGAAACTGGAAAAACCCAAACAATGATCTTGGAGGCTTTGTGCTATTTCATATTGAAGACAACAGATATTTTGTAAAAGATTTTTTGAGCTATATTGAAGACCATCAGCAATATGAAAAATGGGGGCCAGAAGAAACACCCTATACCATTTCCAGGATGTTATTTGAAAAATATACTACCCGGCTATTACTGAATTATGAAGAAAGAGTAGCGGTCAACAATAGTCCAGAACTACAACTGCTCTTTAGACAAGAAAAAGAAAACCTTTTGATGTCAAAAATTATCAATGAGAGGGTGATTCAAAAGTCTGTCAATGACACTACAGGTCAAAAATCCTTTTTCAAAAATAATCCTGATTTATTCCCTCCAAAAGAGACTGGTGAGATGATTTCTATGAGCTTTGATTCAGAGGAAACGAGAGCAAAGTTTTATGAATTAAAACAAAAAAGCAAGCCTTATCAATTACACCGTGGGATTAAACCGTTGTATTTTGAAAAAAATGAATCAGAGCTAAACATTGAGGCAAAAAGAAAGCTGATTGGTCTTGTGAATATTATGAGGAAAAATCCGGGTTATATTGTTGAAATCGGTGGACACATTGACAACAATGAAGAGGAAAGAATTTCTGAACTTCGAATTAAAAATACGGTAGATTTTCTGGTTACTAATGGTGTGCCATTAACCAAAATTCTTGAAGTAAATTTCAAAAATTCTAAACCAGCAGAAAGATTTGACTGGCTCAAAAATCAAAGGGTAACCTTCCAGTTTTTTAGTAATTATGATTCAGATCTTGCGAAGATATTCATTGAAAAAAATCCCAATTCTATACTTTACCTGAAATATCAGGTTTCAAAGAATGAATTTGAAAAGAAAATGGGACTTAAATGGACTAATCAGACAGGAAGTGTAAAAAACAATGGCCGTATTGAAGAATTCAACCTAAAAATCAAAACTACAGGTGCTAATTTTAAAGATTATAAATATGATGTGATAGAAAAATATCAAATTTATCTTGAAAATGAGCTAATAAAAAGCTTAAGTCGTAAATTTGAGCTCAATTTTGATAAAGAAGAGTTTTCAAAACTTTTGAAAGAAATAAAAAAACAATAATTACATGCGTAAACTAATCGTACTATTGATGCTATTGCCAACTTTGGCTTTCTCGCAAACCAAACATAATGTTGACAAAATCATAGCTAAAATAGATAACTATTATATTTTAAAATCTGAAGTTGAAACGCTCGTTGCCAGGGCTGCTGCAGAAGGGCAAAAACTCGATAAATGTCAGGCGTTTGAAAGTATGGTTGTTCAGAAACTACTTGTGGCAAAAGCCGAAATTGATTCTGTGATAGTAGAAGATGATCAGATCAGCGGCCAACTTGATGCCAGAATGCAGGAAATGATCAGGCTATATGGAAGCGAAAAGAACATTGTGCAGCAATTTAGCAAATCTATAGAAACCCTAAAATCAGAACTTAAAAATCAGGTTAAAGAACAACTCACTGCCGATAAAATGAGGAGCACCATCACTGAGAAAGTAAATGTTACTCCACTTGAAGTGAGACAGTTTTTCAATAAAATTCCGTCTGATAGTTTACCAATTATACCAACCGAGGTGACATTACAACAAATCGTGAAATTTGCCAAGGTCAATAAGAATCAAAAAGAAGAGCTGATTACCAAGCTTAATGAACTTAAAAACAGGATTGAAAAAGGTGAGGACTTTGCTTCACTGGCCAAAGAATATTCTGAAGATCAAGGGTCAAAAATTCAGGGAGGTGACCTGGGATGGTCGAAAAGAGGACAAATGGTACCTGAATTTGAAGCTGCCGCTATGAGCCTGGACTCCAACCGCCTGAGTAATATCATTGAGTCTGACTATGGTTATCACCTGATTCAGACGCTTGAAAAAAGAGGACAGGAATACCATGCACGCCATATTTTGTTAAGGCCAGACTATAGCAGGCTTGATTTAACCGAATCGAAAAGCTTTTTGGATAGTTTGAAAAAGCAAATTGAGATTGATTCCATAAAATTTGAAAGAGCAGTTAAATTGTATTCCGAAGATAAAATGACTTCAGAGTCGGGAGGAGTGATTCTTAGCGATGAAACTGGTAGCAATTTACTGCCCCTAGATGTATCTATGGAGCCTAATTTATATTTCACAGTTGATCCTATGAAAGTTGGAGCTGTCAGTAGTCCAATGAATTACAGAAGCCCTGATGGTAAAACTGGAATGAGAATTGTAAAAGTAAAAACCAGAAAAGAGGCACACAAAGCCAGCTTGAAAGATGATTATGAAAAATTAAAGAGTTTTGCCCTCAATATGAAGCAAAATGAAATCATCGAAAAATGGTTTAAGGAGGCTCTTTCTGAGGTGTTTATTAGTGTTGACCCTGAATATCAGTCTTGCAGAATATTTGAACAATAAAAAATAAACCTTGTGCATTTAAAAAAATACAATTCGGAAGTGGAGGCAGCTGATGCCCTAAAAAAAATTTATGATGACCTCACCGCTGAAATCGGTAAAGTAATTGTAGGACAAGAAGAAACAGTAAAACTATTATTGACTGCTATTTTCTGTCAGGGCCACTGCTTATTGGTAGGTGTTCCGGGTCTTGCAAAAACCCTGCTGGTTCAAACCATTGCTTCAGCTCTTGATCTTGATTTTAACAGGATTCAGTTCACACCTGACCTGATGCCCTCAGACATCACCGGTGCTGAAACTTTGGATAATAACCGAAACTTTAAGTTTGTAAAAGGTCCTGTTTTTGCCAATATTATTCTAGCTGATGAAATCAACAGGACGCCTCCAAAAACCCAGTCTGCCCTGTTGGAATCTATGCAGGAATACTCCGTTACGGTCGCCGGCGAAAAACATTCCCTATCAAAGCCATTTTTTGTATTGGCTACACAAAACCCAATTGAGCAGGAAGGTACCTATCCCCTACCAGAGGCACAATTAGACAGGTTTATGTTTATGGTAAGCCTCGATTATCCAAGTTTTGAGCAGGAAATAAATATAGTAAAAAATACAACTTCTGATAAAAAAGTTGATGTAAATAAAGTGCTCGGTGCTGAAGAAATAAAAGAATTTCAGACTTTAATCAGGATGGTACCTGTACCAGATAATGTGATTGAATACGCTGTCAAGCTAGTACATAGGACCCGTCCGGGCATAGAAGACGCCTCTGAAGATTCAAAGAAATATCTGGAATGGGGAGCCGGTCCGCGTGCTTCGCAAAACCTCGTATTGGCCGCAAAATGTCATGCTTTGATAAATGGCAAATATTCTCCTGATATCGAAGACATAAAAGCCGTGGCTTTCCCGGTGTTGAGACATCGGATTGTCAGGAACTTTAAAGCTGAAGCAGAGGGGATTACCGTCGAGCAAATAATCAGAAATATTATGTAAGGGAGGCTTTCGCCTCCTTTTTTATTGCTTTGAGAACACCTGTTTAACTTTTTCCAGAGGTTGGGCATTCAGAGTGTTTTGGGCTAATAAGCCTGCCTTTCGGGCTACAGAAACTCCGTATTTCATATCATAAATCCCTTTCATCTCATGGGCATCGGGATTGATACTGATCCAGACTCCTTTTTCAAGACAACGATCTATCCACCTCCAGTCAATATCTAATCTGTAAGGGCTCGCATTAAGTTCCATCACCACCTTATTTGCGGCACAAGCATCTATGATTTTGGGATAGTCAAGTGGATAACCTTTTCTGGACAGCAATAAACGACCAGATAAATGCCCTAAAACAGATGTATAGGGATTTTCAATTGCTTTGATAAGCCTTTGTGTAGCCTTTTCTTTATCCATATTTAAAACAGAATGAACAGAGGCCACGATATAATCAAATGTTTTTAAAATTTCTGATTCATAGTCGAGTTCGCCATTGGGCAATATATCAGATTCAATGCCTTTTAAAATTGTAAAATTTTGATATTGAGCATTTAATTGATCAATTTCTGAATGTTGTTTCAAAACAATTTCGGGGCGTAAACCTGATGCATACTGAGCTGTCTGACTATGGTCGGCAATTCCAAAATATTCAAATCCCAGACTTTTGCAAAAATCAGCCATTTGTTGTAAAGAATGATTTCCATCTGAATATTTACTATGATTATGAATGGTACCCCTTAATTTTTCCCAGGTAATGAGATCCTCTACCCTATTTAGATTTGACCATTCGAACTCATTCAATCCTTCCCTCATTTCCGGGATAATAAAATTGCATCCAAAAGCCTGATAGGCTTCCTCCTCTGATTGAAAGAAGTTTCCTGAGATAATTTTCAGCAAACTATCACCATTAGGGTTAATTAGTTTCAGATGATTTTCTGAGGAATTTTTTATTAATTTTTTGAAAATCCAATCTTTGGTACCGGCTTTTTCAATTTCCACATTAATTTTAAATTCTCCAAAATATCCACGCCAAACATTTGGAGATGAGGCCTGCAAATCCTGAATAAAAAGATCAGTTGGGGGTTTAATTCCGCCAAAACCGTCTTTCTTTACTAAAAAACTTAGTGTGTCAACCTCCTGGCATTTTCTAACCACCTGCCCGGCTGCCTCTACTTCGGGGTAAATTGATTTTAAAGTTGAAAGAATAATTTCACTCAATTCTTCGGCTTTGTTCATTCTTAATTTCCCCTCCTGTTCCTGAAGGAATTGTAAGGATTCCAGAATGGCGGTTTGTGTTTTTTCTCCAAAACCTTTTAATTGTGCTATTTTTCCATTTTCGCAGGCAATCTTAAGATCATTTAAATTATCTATACCAATTTCTTTCCACAAGAATTTTATTTTCTTTACCCCAATACCTTTGACTTTAAACATCTCAAATACACCTTCCGGGGTCATTTCTAATAATTCCTGGAGCTCTTTGAGTGTCCCGGTATCTACAATTTCTCTGATGTTTGTCGCCATCAACTTACCAATACCTCTGATTTTCTGTAAAGCTTCGTGGCTAAGTTCAAACAGATTCTCTTCTATTCTTTCTAAAGTAAAAATCAAACCCAGGTAGGTTTTGGCCCGCATTTCGTCCCTATCGTGCAGATCGAGAAGTTTTCCGGTTAATTCAATGATTTCGGCTATTTCAGAATTACTCATAGGGTTTCAGAATATTTTGTTGCAAAATATAAAATTGAATTGGAAAGTCACATCAGTTATACAAACAAAAAAGGTATCTCTGAATGAGATACCTTTTGAAAATATTTTTATTAAAAAAATTACTTGGTAGGTGCAGGGGTACCGGCAGGTGCATTAGAAGGTGCCGTTACAGGAGCGGTGGTTGGTGCAGGTAAAGTCGGAGCAGTAGTCGAACGCTCAACATTTACATCGCTATCCGAGGTTTGTGAGGAACTATCCAATCTTGCTAAAATGCCGGTTCCCAAAGCTCCAACCAACAAGAATGCAAAGAATCCCCAGGTTAATTTTTCAAGAATATCCCCGGTTTTTTGAACGCCAAACATCTGTGAAGAACCACCTCCAAATTCAGAAGATAATCCACCACCTTTGGGGTTTTGTATTAAAATTACCACGATTAAAAGAATTGCGGCAAGGATCATTAAAATCAATATTGTAGTAACCATATTTATAAAATTTCTATGTTTTTCTTAAAAGAACCGCAAAGATAGCAATTAATTGCTTTTTTATGAAAAAAATCAAGAATATTTAAAAGCTATTTTCAATTAGAATTTTAGATTTAGTATTTAAAAACACTCCGGATCTTTCCTCTAAAAACTTAATTATCAATTATTTGAATTAACACTATTCTAATTTTAAAATTTAATTTCAGTTTGAGTACCCGGAAATCTAATATTTTCAATTTCCGTTTGTATCAATTCTGTCTCATCAATTATATCTTCAGTCTTATTTTCAATCACCTCAAAGTGGTAATGTGCTGGAAACAAATTAAGTTTATTATAAAACTCTGTTCTTTTTTCTCTAAAATTATTAGCGAAAGTGGAAATTATTTCCTTGAAATCAAGGTTCTTTATTTTCGTCTTCTTATTTGAGTCGGTATTTTCTTTTGTAATGCCAATAAAATGGCGGTATATTTCCTGACTCTCCGCTAAATATTCCTCTGATTTTTGCCACAAATGACTTTTAAAAATATCAGCCTGAAAATTATTCAGAATAGAAAACGGCACTATAGATTCAGGAAAAGCTTCACAGCAAGCAATGAGATCTATCAAGTCCTTTGGATTTTTAAAGGTCTTGGTTTTAAGCAACTTACTTATTATTTCTCCATGAATTACCATGTAGCAGCTGTGGAATTAAAAATATTTAATACTAACTGGTCAAGAATTTTGGGTACAAGGTTGGGTTCCACTTGTGAAAGTGACTGATCCTGAGGGAAATCCTGATAAAAAGAAAAATCTTTGTCAAAATTCTGCTCTTCCTGAAGTTTGTTGGTAAATTTTACCTGAACAGTTATGGTAAGCCGGTTCATGGCTGCTTTATCGCCAGCCGTAGCCGAAATGGGACTTAGTTCGTAGGCAATAATGGTGCCTTCCAAATGAAGGTCGCCATCAGAAGTTCTGAACTTTAAGTCGGTATTTCTTTGATAATACTCCTTGAGCTTTTCATTAAAATTGAGGGTAAGATTGGGAGGCCCACCGGCTGTGGCCATGGTAAAGTTTTGGATTGAAAAAGTCTTAAGGTCTTTGTTAAATTCTACACTGGTAAATTTATAGATTCCGCACCCCGATACCATCACCGTCAGGCTTAGTAGCAAAAAACTTTTCCAAATGTTAATCTTCATCCTCAATGTCGTATTGTTTTATTTTTCGGTAAAGTGTCCTTTCGGATATTCCCAGACTTTGTGCAGCATATTTTCTTTTAAAGTTACTTTTTCTGAGGGCTTTAACAATCATTTCTTTCTCATTTTTTTCTAAAGAAAGTGACTCTTCTTCAGTTTCATGAGAAATATCCTCTATATTTTCCCTGTTTTTCTGGTAATCATCAATGTGTATCAGATTTTCGCTGAGGGGTTTGGCATAGACCGGATACACCGGTTCGTTTTCGACCGGAACATGCCTGGGATAAGCAACAGCAGGCTCAATTACCTCTTTAAAAAGGTCATTTTTGCTTATTTCTGAAGATAAATCTACACCGGAGGACATCATCGAATAAACCAACTTTTTGAGATCTGTGATGTCTTTTTTCATATCAAAAAGAACCTTATACAGCAATTCTCTTTCCGTAAAATCGTTAAGACCTCCTAATTCCGAATTGGCTAACAATGCCGGCAGGCCTGATGATTGATTTTTGGGCAGATATTTTTCCAAAATTGCCGCACTTATGATACGGTCTCTTTCCAAAATCGTGATTTGCTCGGCGATATTTTTCAACTGCCTGATATTTCCGGGAAAACGAAACGCCCGGAGCAATTCCTTGGCCTCCTCGGTTAAATCAACAGGCTGAATATGATTTTTCTCTGCGAAATCAGAAGTAAACTTTATGAAAAGCAGTTCGATATCAAAACCCCGCTCTCTCAAAGGAGGAACCACAATAGGCACTGTGTTGAGCCTGTAATATAAGTCCTCTCGGAACTCTCCTTTTTCAATCGCACTTTGGAGGTTTACATTAGTGGCTGCCACCACTCTTACATTCGTCTTCTTTACTTTTGAGGACCCTACCGGAATATATTCTCCATTTTCTAATATCCTGAGCAAACGAGCCTGGGTACCTAAGGGCATCTCGGCTATTTCATCCAAAAATATAGTGCCGCCATTCGTGGTTTCAAAATAACCTTTCCGGTCTTCAATTGCACCGGTAAATGAGCCTTTTATGTGCCCAAATAGTTCAGAATCGATGGTACCTTCTGGTATGGCTCCGCAGTTAATAGCTATAAAGGGGCCTAATTTTCGGCCACTGAGTCCATGAATAATTTTAGAAAAAGATTCCTTGCCGCTTCCACTTTCACCATTAATCAAAACCGTCAGATCGGTGGGTGCTACCTGAATAGCCACGCTGAGGGCGTAGTTGAGCGAAGGAGCGTTTCCGATTACCCCGAATCTGTTTTTTACGGTTTGTATTTCAGCGGTATTTATCATTCTACAATTTCACCTTTCAGGGTTGCAGCGGTGCAGCTGTTGACAAGTACATTTACATATTGTCCTTTTTTATAATGCTTTTTAGGAAAAACGATCATTTTGTTTTGATCATTTCTTCCGGCAAGATCGTCCTCTGATCTCTTTGAAAAACCTTCAATTAATACTCTGTGCACTTTTCCTACAGCTTGCTGATTGCGATAAAGCGAATGCCCCTGCTGTTTTTCAATGATTTCGTTAAGTCTTCTCTTTTTTATCTCTTCCGGAACGTCATCTACCAGTTTTTTGGCAGCAGGAGTGCCGGGTCTTTCTGAATAGAAAAACATGTATCCATAATCAAATCTCACATAATCCATCAAACTCAGTGTATCCTGGTGATCCTCTTCGGTTTCTGTACAAAAACCTGCAATTATGTCATGCGAGATACCGCAATCGTCTCCTAAAATTTCCCTTATTCTATCAATCTTTTGCAAATACCATTCTCGGTCATAGGTTCGGTTCATCAATTCAAGAATTCTGGAACTACCACTTTGTGCGGGAAGGTGTATGTACTTACACACGTTCTCATTAGCTTTAATGGCATAGAGAACTTCATCGGTAATATCTTTAGGATGGGAGGTCGAAAATCTTACTCTTAACTCGGGGTTGATTTTAGCAACTTCAGTTAATAATTGAGCGAAATTAAATCTCTCCGTCTTTTCCTCATTTTCCCATTTGTATGAATCCACATTCTGACCCAAAAGTGTGACTTCCCTGTAGCCTTTTTCAAACAAATCGGTGGCTTCGCTGATAATGGAATGAGGATCACGGCTGCGTTCACGACCCCGGGTGTACGGCACCACACAAAAGCTGCACATGTTGTCACAACCTCTCATGATAGAAATAAAAGCAGAAACTCCATTGGAATCTAATCTAATGGGAGCAATATCGGCGTAGGTTTCTTCACGTGACAGAAATACATTGACGGCCTTATGACCTTCTTCTACTTCTTCGAGGAGATTGGGAAGGTCGCGATAGGCGTCAGGCCCTACGACCATGTCCACCATTTTTTCTTCCTCCAAAAACTTGGTTTTTAATCTTTCTGCCATACAACCTAAAACCCCTATTTTAAGGTCAGGTTTTTGTTTTTTATTGGCATTGAGGGCATTGAGCCGGTTTCGTACTTTTTGCTCGGCGTTGTCACGGATGGCACAAGTATTTATCAATACCAGATCAGCTTCCGAAACATCAGAAGTTGTTGAATATCCGTTGGTTCGAAGAATCGACGCTACCACTTCACTGTCGGCAAAGTTCATTTGACAACCGTAGCTCTCGATGTATAGTTTTTTGGTTCCTTTTACAAATTCGTTTCTTGAGATTTTGGCCTCATCCAATGCCTCTTTTTCCTCCACACTGAGGCTTTTTTCGTTTTCCACAATCATGCTAATCTCTGATAATATTTTTTGCAAAATTAATAAAAAACTGACATTATGGCAGAAATACAAAGATTAAAATTCGTTAAATTGTGATGATTTTAAATTTGAATAGCTTTTAAAATATCAATTCTATTAAAACGGATACCCTATACCAAAATTCCAGTTTAGGCCATAAGGTTGGTTTCTTTTCAGCGAAAACTCATCCAATACAAATCTTTGACCAGTGGTGCGGGCAGGATCGAATACTTTAATACCCCAATCGAATCTAAAAAGAAAATAAGACAAATCCCAACGAATACCAAAGCCTGTCCCTACTCCTATTTCCTTATAAAACCTGTTTAAATCAAAATTTGATTTGTTGACTTTAGAAGGCGAATTGATATTGTGCCATTTCCATACATTTCCGGCATCCAGAAAAGTGGCTATTTGAATATCTCCCGCAAAGTGCAGTACTTTTAGGCGATATTCTATACTAGATTCAAACAAAATATCACCAGGCTGCGGAATAGTATTACCGGCAGTGGTAGTATCGGCACCGGCAGAACCTACACCTAAAGTACGCGGGGCCCAGGCCCGAACACTATTGCTTCCCCCCACAAAGAAATTTTTATCATAAGGCAAAGATCTGTTGTTTCCATAAGGATTAATCACCCCAAGATTAAGCCTGAAAGCATAACTGCTGTTTTTATTGATATTAATATTTCGTCTGAAATCCGCATTGATTTTTACGAATCTGAAATACTGCCTCACTGAATCAATAGAATTGGCGGATTGCTTTAGGGGAAATAACTTTTCGACGAGACTAATCTGGTCTTTATTGTTGAGAAAATTTAGCACAGTACCTCCGGATTCTAAAAACAACCGAAAAAACCTTGAATCAGAAAGAGGTTTACTAGGGTCTTGTTTGTTAAAAACAAGGTTGGAATTAATAGAAGATACAAATTGGGGATCAAAAGTCACTTTCAGATTATTACCTTGCTCCTGCTGAAGGGAAATCAGGCTATTGTAAAAAGACTGTCCCGCTTCGTTGTTAAAATATATGGTATTGATTAAAGATGCATCGAGAAGGCTGAAATACAAAATGGCGTTTTTGTTGAGCTGAATAGAATAGTTGGTGTTTACTTTAAAATTTAATCTTTTTCCCCAAAAAGGCTCTGAATAATTATACCCTAAACCAAGTATTGTTCTCGGATTTTTTAGATTGTATCTATTGCTTTGGCGTGGAAACAACCACAGGTTAGGGAGCGTAACATTAAGATTCAGACCTAATTCCAAACTACCTCTAATCGATTTCTCATTTGAAATAATAGGCGAGGGCTGCCCTTCATAAGATGCTCTTATTGCGGCTTCAATGGTCTCGAGTTTTCGAAAGCGGTTTCTGGAAGTAAGTGAAACAGGAACACCAAAACCAAAAAATGTGGAACCATCATTGTAAATATTATTGATACCGGGACTAATTCCAAAGCTATACTTCTGCAACAACGGAGCAAAATATTCCACCGAAAGCTGACCCGGAGCCAAGGGCTTGACTTGTGAACTGGCAAAGGAAAACTGATTAAAAAATGCAACTTGCCTTTGGGTTTCCTGTACATCTATCTGACGATAAAGATTTCCTTGGCGGGTAATTATCCTGTCTGACAGCACATTTAAAGGAATATTTTGATCAAGCCGGATAAATTTGACACCATTAAAAACAACCGTATCAGGTTTTAAATGGATACTGGTAACACTGGGATCAAATGCTTTAAATACTACCTCTTCAATATTAAACTTTTCATGCCCTTGGCTTCCAGGATTCAATACTTCAAAATAAAGCTCTCCATGTTTTTGTTGTTTGAAAACATTTTCGTCCTGTTCAGGGTTACTGGCCCCATGCAAAAGGAATTTATTGTTAAAATTATAGTATCCATTGTTTTTAAAAAGCTGCTCTAATCTTAATTTCTCAGCCTGAACAAGTCTCAAATCAAACAGATTACCTTTCTTTATAAAGGCTTTTCCTAAATTTTCTTTCAATAAAATATTCAGGGCACTATCTGAACAATAGTATTTTACGGTATCTATGACATATCCGGTTTTTTCAGAAACATGGTACATCACTTTTATTTTTTTGGAATTACCAATCGTATCAAGTTTGTAAAATACTTCTGCATCACGATAACCTATATCAAACAGAAATTTCCGGATTTTTGTTGATGTCTCTGCGATTTGAGATTCGTAGGCATACACTTGTTTTTCACCAATATTTCGCCAAAACCATCCATTATTCTCTTTCAGATTGTCTTCAATGCGACCTGCTTTTTTCTCAATTTTCTGAATTTTTCTTATACTATAACCCTCCGAATTTCTGATATCTTCAATTTTTACCTGAAAACGATTGAGCTTTTGAACCTGTTTGAGGGAATCAAACTGCTTAAGTCCGAAGTTATACCACCAAACCCTTGGAGTGATGGGCAATTCCAGCGGTTTTGAATTTTCTTTTTGACTAAAAGGGATGATCTCTTCGAGCTCTTCGACCACCACATGCTGCTGGCCACGAAAGTCATTTCGCCAAAGAATATATTTTCCCGCAGGTACTGAATTTCTGCACGAAAAGATGGACAGAGAAAATGTAAACAATACCCCTAATCGAAAAATACTTTTTGACAAAATAGTTCTTAAATTTGTATATGATTTCAAAACAGCAACAAAAATACGTTCAATCTCTTCATAATAAAAAATACAGGCAAGAATATGGGGAGTTTATTGTAGAAGGCCAGAAAAATATCCTGGAGTTAGTTAGTTCAGAATATGAAATAATCGAAATTTTCTGCAGTTCGGCATTCGAGAAAATATTACTTCAATCACTGAAAAAACTACCCTTACATGTTGGATCTGAAGAGCAGATTCAAGCTATTTCTACTCAAAAAAATCAAACTGCAGGGGTTGCTGTTGTAAAAATCCCCGTTTTTGATTCAAAACCCAAAAATCAACCTTTAAATCTGATCCTTGATGGGATAAAAGACCCCGGCAATCTGGGAACCATAATCAGGCTGGCTGACTGGTACGGTTTAAAACAAATATTTTGCTCTGCTGATACCGTTGAGTGCTACAATCCAAAAGTAATAGCTGCAACAATGGGTTCTTTTTCCAGAATAGAATGTCACTATGTTGATTTGCGTGAATATTTAAAAAAAGTCTCAAAATATACTTACGGTGCATATCTGGGCGGTACTAATATTCATGAATTGAGACTTAGAAAAGAAATCAATTTGGTCATTGGAAGTGAGTCTCACGGCATCAGAAACGAAATTTTGCCTTTTATTTCGGAAAAAATAACCATACCGGGGTTCGGAAATGCTGAATCGCTGAACGCAGCAGTGGCAACAGGAATCATCCTCGATAATTTTTCGAGATTTTATAATTAAAAAAAGAAGAACACGGAATTTTTAGCTCTGGAAAAAAGTTAATTTAGCTTAAACCGTTTAAATCAAGTTTTTTTTCCGATTTTTGCGGAAATTTTGTCAAACCATAATCCAAATAATGGAAAAATTAGATAAGAATACTATCATCGGGTTAATACTGCTTTTTGTGCTTTTTGGGGTTTATACCTACTTTGAGTCCTCAAAGCCCCAACCCGCCAATACTGAAGCAAGCAAAAAAAACAATGCTCCTGCACAAGAAACTCTTAAAAAGATCGCAACGGCTCAGAATGCAACTGCAATAAGCGACAGTGTGCCTGAAAAAACCTTTAAAGTTGAAAATAAGGATTTAATTGTTACATTCTCGACAAAAGGGGCTTCCATCCGTAAAGTAGAACTAAAAAACTACAGTAGTTACAGTGCTTTTAAGTCTGATAAAAAAGAACCTATGGTGATTTTTGATGGCACCAGGTCGGGAATCAACTATCAGATACCTGTGACCAGCGGATCAGTTGATTTGTCAGGTTTGGCCTTTAATACCAACAATACAGATGCTACTGTGGGAGCTAATCCTTCGATTGTCACTTTCACGGCAAATTCTCCTGCCGGAGTTATCGAAAAAACTTACACCATTAAAACTTCAGGTTTTGAGATCATACAAAAACTAAAAATGGTGGATGCCTCCAAACTCAAATCGGGGGCACCGGCACAATTAGTTTGGTCGCATAATTATGAATTAACCGAAAATGACCTTTCTGAAAACCGGAAATCAGCCCAGATAAACTATTTCGACAAAGAAGAAAACTTTGAAGACATCGGACTGGGCTCAGCCGGTAACGAAGATGAAGATGCAGAACTTCCGGTTAAATGGATGTCGTTCAAACAGAAATATTTTACCTCAGGTGTGATAGCCGAGAAAATGTTTTTTGATAAAGCTAAATTTTTGCTTGAAACCCCCGAAAAAGATAGTTCAATTGTAAAAACGGGTAAAGCAACACTTGATTTTGCGGGAAATGAACTTGCAAAAGGGGTTGAACTGAAATATTATTTTGGACCAAATGACCTTAACAACTTAAAAGCTGCCGGAAACGATTTTCAGAAAAACCTTTACCTGGGTTATGATATCGTAAAACCTATCAACAGGTACATTTTTGTGCCTTTGTTTAACTGGGTTGAATCTTTCGTTTCCAATTATGGTCTTTTGATAATCATTGTTGTGCTTATCATCAAACTGGTTTTAACACCTTTGATCTATAAATCTTATGTTAGCTCAGCTAAAATGAGAGTTTTGGGTCCTGAAATCAACGCCATCAAAGAAAGAGTTGGTGATGACGCCATGAAAGTACAACAGGAGACTATGAAACTGTATCAACAGGTAGGCGTTAGTCCGTTAAGTGGTTGTGTACCTCTTTTATTACAAATGCCAATCCTGATGTCAGTTTTCTTCCTTTTCCCCAATATGACCATGTTCAGGCAAAAGGGCTTTTTGTGGGCGAGTGACCTATCTACTTACGATGCCCCAATCAGCTGGAGTTACAATTTACCAATTATCGGCAACCATATCAGTTTATTTGTGGTTTTAATGACGATTTCAAGTTTGGCCTTTACCTACTATAATAATCAGGTAACACCTGATCAGCCAGGCCCTATCGACATGAAAAAGATGTCTTACTTCTTTCCAATAATATTTTTCTTTGTGCTCAACAGTTTCCCAGCCGCTTTAAGTTTTTACTATTTGGTATCTAATGTGGTGACGATTGGTCAACAGCTGGCTGTCAGGAAATTCATAGACGAAGATAAGATTTTGGCAATACTTGAAAAGAACCGCAAGAATTTTCAGTCCAAACCTCAAAAGAAAAATAAGTTCGGCGACTTTCTTCAAAAACAGCTTCAGGCTTCTGAAGAAATGAAGAAGAAGTCAGAAGAATTGAAAAAAACAGGTAAAAAGAAATAATATTATGCTCTACAATATTTTATATTTGTAGAGCATTTTTCTTATTTGACCATTTCAATCAATCTTTTACGATGAAAAAAGGGCTTCTATTGTTCTTTTGCACCTGTTATTCGGCGATGGGTCAATTGGGTGACCAAAGTTATTTGCTGGAATATAAAAAGGCTGTTCAGCTTTTTGCCAACAATCAATATGAAGAAGCCGCAAAGAAATTTTCCCCTCTTTGTCAAAAATCGTACCAAAATCCAATCGTCCCTTATGCCTTCTATTACAATGCTTTAAATGCCAAAAACAAAGGAAATTTGTATCAAAGCCGGGTATTGTTCAGGCAATTATTTGAGAATTATTACGATTGGGAAAAAATCAATGAAGCCAGGCTGATTTATGCCGATATAAATTTTTCTGAAAACTACTTCGAAGAAGCTCTTAAAACCCTGGAACTCATCGATGACAAAGCCCTTGAAGGCATAAAGACCGAAATGCTTCAGACCTTCATACCAAAAATCAAGAGTCAGTCCACCCTCAAAGACTTATATTTTAAATTCCCCGGTCAGAGAGAGATAGCGGTGAATCTTGTAAGAAAAATCCAGCAGAACAGGTTTAATTCAAAGGAAGACCTTGAAATTTCAGATATGCTTACCAACAGATTCAGACTATTTGACAAGATACAGGACAAAGATGAATCTAAAGGTGAAGAAAATCCAAATAAAACCTCACAGGAATCTATAGACCTGGCAGTGTTATTACCTTTTAATTTTGGGCCAAACACCGCAGTACAAGACGACTACAGGTATGTATATGATCTTTTTCAGGGAATGAAAATGGCGGAAGAAACACTTGCAGTTGATGGGATTTCACTGAAATTGCATGCTTTTGACATAAAAAAATCGAAAGCTGAATTCCAAAATTTTGAAAGAAAAGGTAGCTATGCCGGGGTTGATGTATTTGTAGGACCGCTTTATGCTGAAACCAATCAGGTGGCTTCAGATTTTGCCAATCTCCACAATATCATCCAGGTACATCCCATTTCCAATAATCTTGACCTGGTTAAAAACAAAAAACAAACTTATCTTTTGCAGCCATCTTATGATTTACAGGCAAAAAAGACACTTGATTATTTCTCCGAAAAAAATAGTAGAAAAACCGCCAGCATTTATTTTGGAAGCTCCAAAAAAGATTCTTTGTTTGCTTTGATTTATAAAAACCAAGCTATTGAAAGAGGCTATAAGATCACAACATTTAAACAATTTAATGGCCTTTTAACCAAATTATTACCAGAAACAGGACATATTTTCTTTACAGGTGACAATAATCTCGGAGCCAAACTGATTCAATCTTACAATAAAAACAAGTTAACCTGCGAAATTTCTGCAACCGCCTCTTCATTTTCCTGGGATAAGTCAGGAACTCAAAATTTCACAAATAATTTGATTCTTATTTACCCTGAATTTGTTCAAAAAGAAAAAGAAATTGTCAAAAATTTTGAAAAAAAATACTTTGAAAAAACTTCGGCATTGCCCAATTACTTCAGCTATCTAGGATATGATATGGTGATTTATTTCGGAAAAATGCTTAAAGATGGCAAAAGTATATTTTCGATCAACATGGAAAGTGGTCCATACAAGGATGAGTATTTGCTAAGTGGTTTTGATTATAGTCATTCACAAAATGAAAACGGGATTGTTCCCCTTGTAAAATTTAATGGGGAAACATTCGAGGAGATTTACAGGTAATATCAATGAAAAACAAGAACAGTGAAAAGCTTTTCAAAGAAGCACAAAAATATATTCCGGGTGGGGTAAATTCACCCGTTAGGGCATTTAAATCAGTTGGAGGAAATCCGAAGTTTATAAAACGTGCCAAAGGAGCCTATCTTTATGATGAAGATGGCAATAAGTATGTTGATATGATCAATTCCTGGGGTCCTATGATCCTCGGGCATGCTTTTTCTCCGGTAGAAAACCAGGTAAGGAAAGCCGTCAAGTCGTCTTTTTCGTTTGGGGCACCTACCAAAAAAGAGGTGGATATGGCCAAATTGATTGTTGACCTGGTTCCATCAGTCGAAATGGTGAGAATGGTCAATTCGGGCACTGAAGCCACTATGTCAGCCATCAGACTTGCACGTGCTTACACGGGAAGGGAAAAAATAATAAAATTTGAAGGCTGTTACCATGGGCATGGTGATGCATTTTTGATTTCAGCCGGAAGCGGTGCCTTGAGCTTGGGGCAGCCCGACAGCCCGGGCATCACATCAGCTACATTAGGCGATACGCTTACTGTTCCTTACAACGATGTAATTACGCTGGAATCAGTGGTAGAAAAAAATAAAAATTCTATTGCTGCCCTGATTATAGAACCCGTGGTGGGAAATATGGGATGTGTGCTTCCCAGTGCAGGCTATTTGGAGCAAATAAGAGAAATATGTACCAGAGAAGGCATTGTTTTAATTTTTGATGAGGTGATGACCGGTTTCAGACTTTCTTTAGGCGGTGCCCAGGAGCGATTTAACATCAAACCCGATCTAACGACAATGGGAAAAATTATCGGTGGAGGTATGCCCGTAGGAGCTTATGGGGGCAAAAAGGAAATCATGCAAATGGTTTCGCCATCAGGCCCGATGTATCAGGCCGGAACACTTTCAGGTAACCCCATTGCAATGTCGGCCGGCATGGCTATGTTGAAACATTTGAAAAAAAATCCGAATGTGTACTGGCAGCTCGAAGCTGCCGGACAGGAAATAGCTTATGGAATTACTCAAAGTTTGAAAGAACTGGACCTCCACTATACGGTTAATCAGATAGGTTCGATGTATAGTTTGTTTTTTACTGACCAAAAAGTAGTTGATTATACTACTGCCAAGACTTGCGATATAAATGCTTTTGGAAAATACTTCAATGCAATGTTAAATCGGGGGATTTATCTGGCACCCAGCCAGTTTGAGTCTTTGTTTATCTCTGAGAAAATTGATTCTAAAATCATAAAGAAAATCCTGAAGGCCAATCATCAAAGTCTTTTGGATCTAAAAACAGAAAAATGAAGAGATTTTCGGTTATCATTCCGATATTCAACAGACCGGATGAGTTAGATGAACTTCTGGAAAGTCTTGAAAAACAATCTTTTAAAGATTTTGAAATTTTGGTAGTTGAAGACGGATCCAGTCTCAAAAGTGATCAGGTGGTAAAACAATACGAAAATACCCTTGATATTAAGTATTTTTTCAAAGAAAATGAAGGGCAAGGATTTGCCCGAAATTATGCCGCAAAAAAAGCTAATGGCGAATATCTCGTAATTTTTGATTCAGACGTAGTTGTACCCAAGGATTATTTTGAGACTGTAAATGAGGCACTTACTCAGGAGCCTTTGGATGCATATGGTGGTGAAGACCGGGCAGATGAATATTTTAATGACCATCAAAAAGCCCTGAGTTTTGCCATGACTTCGATATTTACTACAGGTGGCATCAGAAGTAAAAAAAACAATGCAGGCGGTAGCTATCAGATTAGGAGCTACAACATGGGTATAAAAGCTTCAGTATTTAAAGAAACAGGTGGCTTTAAAAAGACCAATATGGGTGAGGATATGGAACTGAATCACCGTTTACAACAAATGGGTTATAAAAAAGACTTTATCGAAGATGCCTATGTTTTCCATAAAAGACGGGGAGATTTCGGTAGTTTTTTCAGACAAATTGTGAGTTTTGGCCGCACCAGAATTCAGCTCAAAAGAAACTATGGTATTCCTGTAAAGCCAGTACATACTTTACCCGTACTTTTTACGGTATTTGTTCTAAGTTTACCGATTTTGTTTTTTTTGAGCAAAGCATTATTTGATTTATCATTGGGAGTTTTGTGGCTATATTTTTTGGTTATTTTTATTGCATCAGCTTATCAAAATAGTAGTATTAATGTAGGCATTTTGAGTATTCCTGCAGCTTTTATACAACTTTTTGCCTATGGAATTGGTTTTATTCTTGAAGCCATTGGAGGCTCAAACCGAAACCAGACTTAGTGACCTTCGAAGCATTGAAATATTATGATTAATAACAGGGTACCAGTCCACGTGCAATGAGATTTTTTGGCATGAATAGTTCATACATTCAGTAAACTCATGAATATAGCCACAGGAGGGGCATTTTCCTCCGGTTTCAAAATGATTAAAACTATCTCCGCAAAAACACTTCCAGGTCTGAAACGGCAGGGGTTCTGTTTTACAACTAGGGCAACACGCCTTCATAAATTAGTTTAAGGTTTCACAAAATTAAATGTTTAATTTGTAGAAATCAGCACAGAATTTGGGTAATATTTTAAAATTTTATTGGATTAGCTTTGGAGAAAGAAGATTACAAAAAGAAAATAGTTGACTATCAAATACTTAAAAGACTATTTAGTTTTATACTTCCCTATAAGGGCCGTTTTCTACTTTTGGTTATTTTAATAATTATCAGTGCTTTACTTTCTCCGGCCTTGCCTTTAATGATTCAATATACGATTGACGGTCCCATCCAGGCGGGGAATTATCAAAACCTTAGTCTTATGGTGGGTTCGATGGTTTTATTATTAGTTATTACATCATTAGTAGCTTATTATAATACTTTCGAATCAGGCTGGCTGAGCTCAAGGATTATTCATGACATTAGGTTGAAAGTATTCAAAAAAATCATTCATTTACGGTTAAAATACTATGATGAAACTGCGATTGGAAAATTGGTTACCCGTACTATTTCTGATGTCGAGTCTTTGTCTGATGTATTTAGTTCGGGTTTTGCGGCCATCGCCGGTGATTTGATGCAAATCGTTCTGATCATTGGTGTAATGTTTTATATTAACTGGAAACTTACTTTGATAAGCCTTAGTACCATACCCCTTATGCTGATAAGTACATATATTTTTAAGGAAAAGGTAAAAAAATCATTTAATCTGGTACGAAATGCGGTAGCCAATCTTAATTCTTTTATTCAGGAAAGGATTTCTGGAATGAGTCTGGTTCAAATTTTTAATGTTGAAGATCAGGAATACAGGAAATTTGAGGCTCTCAACAGTGAACATAAGAAGGCGAATATTAAATCTATACTTTACTATTCGGTATATTTCCCTGTTGCCGACGTGATCGCAGCATTGGGGGTAGGATTAATCGTTTGGTACGGGGCCAGGGGAATCATCGGCGAAGAGGTTACTTTTGGTACCATTACCGCCTTCATAATGTATATCAATCAGTTTTTCAGACCCATCAGAATGATCGCCGATAGAGTAAACACTTTACAAATGGGTGTGGTCAGCTTATCCAGAATCATTGAAATATTGGACGATAAAGAAAACCTTGAAAATGGAGGAACTGAAAAATATCCTGTTGAAGGCAATGTGAAATTCGAGAACGTTTGGTTTGCATACAACGAACCACAATGGATTCTGAAAGATTTAAGTTTTGAAGTAAAAAAAGGGCAGTCGGTGGCGTTTGTTGGAGCCACAGGAGCCGGTAAGACTTCTATTATTAGCTTACTTAACAGATTATATCCTCACCAGAAAGGTAATATCATCATTGATGGTCATAAGGTTGAGGATTTTGACCTGACCTATTTGAGAAGTCAGATTGGTGTGGTTTTGCAGGAAGTATTTCTTTTTAATGGCAGCATTGAAGAAAACCTGAGGATGGGTAATCAGCACTTAACCCTAGAAGAAATAATGGAAGTAGCATCCGATGTGGGCATACATGATTTTATTATGAGCTTGCCCAGACAATACCAATACAATGTAATGGAGCGGGGGGCCACTTTAAGTATGGGCCAGAGACAACTACTGTCGTTTGTAAGGGTTTTATTGCAAAAACCAAAGATTATTGTCTTGGATGAAGCTACTTCTTCTATTGATTCAGAGTCTGAAATGCTGATACAGCAGACTATTGAAAAAATAATGAAAAACCAGACCGCTATTATCATTGCCCACCGACTGAGTACAATTCAAAATGCGGATAAAATTATCGTTTTGGACAAAGGAGAAATTTTGGAATCGGGAAATCATCAGCAATTATTGGAAAAACAAGGAACCTATGCACACTTATATGAGCTTCAATTTGACAACCAAAGTCTCAAAATATCTGACTAAATCATACAATTGTATGCATTATTGAAAATATTTTTCAAATCATACCTTTTGCTAAGTTTTTCTGTTTTTTTTCATAAAAATATCAACATTTTTGGCATAAGATTTGCTTTAGATTACATGAACAATAAATCATGTATCTCATGAAAACCTCGGGAAAACTACTTATTACAATTTCACTTGTGGCCATCAGTTTGATGGTTGGCAATGTGACAGCCCAGACTAAAAAAGACTTTAATGTTGGTTACAAATTTTCCAACGGTTTGGCAAAAATCTATGTTAACGAGAAATACGGTTTCCTTAATCGTGAAGGCGAGTTGGCATTTCCCTGCATTTTTGACTATGCCAATGACTTCACCAATAATTTCTCGATCGTAAGACTCAATGATAAGTATGGTATCATTTCAATCAGCGGTTTGCAATTGGTTGAATTTGATTATGATTATATCGAGTCATATTCCAATGGTTTGGCCTTATTCAAAAAAGACGGCAAATTTGGATACATGAACGAAGAAGGTAAAGAGGTAATCCCGGCTTCTTTTGATTATGCCATGAGTTTTTCTGAAAACCTTGCTGCAGTAAAAATCAACAACAAATATGGTTTTATTGATAAAAAAGGAAACATAAAAATCCAACCTGAATACGAATTCCTGAGCTCATTTAGCGGTGACCTTGCCCTTATCAAAAAAGACGGAAAATTTGGATACATCAACAATAAAGGGAAAATCGAAATAGCTCCTGTTTACGACCAGGCTACCAATTTCAAAGAAGGTTTGGCAACAGTAAGAAAAGATGGAAAAAGTCACTTGATTAACGACAAAAACAAAACCATCACTGATTTTGGTTACGAAAGCATCGGACCTTTTACCAATGGTACTGCGGTATTCTCTAACAACGGAAAATATGGCTTAATTAACAGTAAAGGTCGTGAGATAATCAATAATTTGGATTATATCGAAGAATCATCAGAAGGTATGCTTGCATTTGAATTGAACAACCGTTGGGGATTCATCGACAATAAAGGTACTGTAGTAATCGCTCCTTCATTTGAGAGAGTAAGAGGTTTCTCTCACGGTTTGGCAGCTGTAGCCATCAATAAAAAATATGGATTCATCGATAACAAAGGAAAAACAGTGGTTCCATTGATGTTTGACTATGCCAATGATTTCTCAGAGGGATTTGCCTGTGTTAAATTCCAGAATTCGTTTATTTATCTGAACGAAAAAGGAGTAGAAAAAATCGAAATTTCGAAAGCAATTGGCACTCAGGATCAGTTAAATGTGAAATTTAACGAATCTCAAAATGGCACATTAATTTCAAGCATCGATTTGTATAGATAAGAATAAAATAATAGTTAATAATAGTTTAAAAAACTCCGGGCATTTTCCGGAGTTTTTTTTGTGCCAAAAATTAGATATTAAAAAATATTAAAGATTTCATTAAAGCTTAATCAAACAAATGGGTTGTTCTTGTTCCATCTAACCAGATTCACTGGTTTTTCATTGAATTGGAAAGGCTTTTGAATTCGGTAGGGGAAAGATTTTTCTTTTTCTTGAATATTCTGCAGAAATAGGAGAAACTATTAAATCCGCTGGCCAAATATGCCTCTTTTACGCTTATTTTTGGATTTCTCAGCATACTCTCAGCAATTTTTAGCCTTTCTTCAATAATAAAATCATTCGGCGTTGCCCCCAGCTCATGTTTGAAGGTACGATAAAAACTCGATTCACTCATGTAAGCTTTTTCGCTTAGAATATCTATGGAAAGATCTTCGGTGATATTTTCTCTTATGTATTTAATCACAAAAGAGAGCCGGTCGTTATTGGAATCTGTATAAGATTTTTTCAAATACATCGATTTAGTTTCGGTTTGTAATATCCTGATAACCAGTTCCTGTATAAGTAAATCGGAAAAGATATCCTTGGAAGGATGATTTTCAGTAAAAATAAAAATCAACCGCTGCAATATCTGATTGATGGCGATGTCGTTGGTAAAATGATAGTTATAATCTAAAATACTCCACTCCTGTCCGTTTTGTTTGGTGCCTCTTTGATTCAATGTATCAACTGCCTCTTTGAGCTTGGTTTCTGACAATGCCAATGCCAGACATTGCGTAGGATTGGAGGGGGTGGCTTCCGGGAAATCTATATGCATGAGTTCATTAGACGGAAGAATTACTGACTCACCCGGTAAAAATCCAAATGACGGGGTATTTTGCAGGTGCATTACTTTTTTACCCTTTATCATACTAGCCAAAACAGGTTCCTGAAATCTCAGCATCACCTGGCTAGCCTGAATATGGGTTTCAAAAATATTCAGCTCGGCATTTTTTAGGGTATGAATCGTGCGGTTTTCAACCAGATTTTCCAGTTTACGGTTTTCATAATGTTTCGCAGTAAGGTCGAGCATAAGACTTGGCCGATTAAATTCCAATCAAAATATTAATATTTCAACAATAAACATAACAAAACAAATTGACTTTTTGACAGAATTGTGCAATTACTTGGAGAATTGTGCAAACGATTGAAAGAATAATGAAACTGTATGAGAGAAAATTGAAATTTTATTTCACTTTTCTAAGATTTTTTTGTGCTATTCAATTTCAAAAAACTCTAATTATTTAAAACTATGGCTAGTACAAACAACAATCTGGTGGCAAGACCAAATCTCAAATCTCATTATGATAACTATATCAATGGAAAATGGACACCCCCATCAACGGGTCAGTATTTTGAAGTGATATCACCAGTTGATGGAAAAGTAATGTCAAAAGCGGCTCATTCTGCTAAACTTGATATTGAAAATGCAGTCAACGCTGCTCATGAAGCTTTCAAAACCTGGGGTAAGACCTCTTCAACCGAAAGGAGCATAATTCTCAACAAAATAGCCGACAGAATAGAAGCTAACCTCGAATATATTGCTGCTGTAGAAACCATGGACAATGGAAAGGCCGTAAGAGAAACAATGGCTGCCGACATTCCATTGACCATTGACCACTTCAGATATTTTGCAGGAGTAATCAGGGCAGAAGAAGGAAGTATTTCAGAGCTGGACAAAGACACGGTATCAATCATAGTACACGAACCCATCGGCGTCGTGGCACAGATTATCCCCTGGAACTTTCCGATTCTGATGGCAGCATGGAAACTTGCCCCTGCTCTTGCCGCTGGTAACTGTGTAGTGTTAAAACCTGCTGAAAGTACACCCATTTCAATCATGGTTTTGATGGAGCTAATAGAAGATCTGCTACCTGCCGGTGTTATCAATATTGTAAACGGATTTGGTGCCGAATTGGGCCGCACTTTGGTAACCAACCCTAAAGTAGCCAAAGCCGCATTTACAGGTTCTACCGCCACCGGTCGTATGGTAATGCAATATGCTACCGAAAACATCATCCCGGTAACTTTGGAATTGGGCGGAAAATCACCTAACATTTTCTTCCCATCGGTAATGGATGCCGACGATGAGTTTCTTGACAAAGCTATTGAAGGAGCGGTACTTTTTGCTTTAAACCAGGGTGAAGTGTGTACCTGTCCTTCCAGGTTATTGATTCATGAGTCGATTTATGAGAAATTCATAGAGAAAGTAATCGCCCGTACTAAAGCCATAAAAGTGGGACATCCGCTGGATCCAACTGTGATGATGGGAGCTCAGGCATCGCAGATCCAGAAAGACAAAATTCTTTCTTATATCAAACTGGGGAAAGAAGAAGGAGCCGAACTACTTTGTGGTGGAGATGTAAATCATCTGGGAGACGAACTGGAAGGCGGCTATTATATACAGCCTACCTTATTTAAGGGTCACAATAAAATGCGTCTTTTCCAGGAGGAAATCTTCGGGCCGGTGCTGGCGGTTACGACCTTCAAAACCACAGAAGAAGCCATAGAAATAGCCAATGACACGCTTTATGGCCTTGGTGCCGGGGTATGGACACGCGATGCCCATGAGCTATACACTGTGCCAAGAGCCATTCAGGCGGGTCGCGTTTGGGTTAATCAATATCATGCTTATCCGGCCGGGGCACCGTTTGGAGGTTACAAACAATCCGGCATAGGACGTGAAAACCACAAAATGATGCTTGGACACTACCGTCAGTCAAAAAACATGTTGATATCTTACAACAAAAACAAACTTGGATTCTTCTGAGAAAATCCAAACCAAAACTGCCACGGATTCTGATTGGGATTCGTGGCTTTATACTTTTTGATTATGGAAAAAATAAAAAGACTTTCGGTAAGCTCTGCCGCATTGGAATTGATTGAAATGCTCTCCTCAAAATTTGGAGATTTAATGTTTTACCAGGCTGGTGGCTGTTGTGAAGGTACTCAACCGCAGTGTTTTGAGAAAGGGGGCTTTTATTTAAGGTATGGGGATGTATGTATCGGAGAAATTAACGGTTTTGAATTTTGGGTAGATAAAGATCTATTTGAATATTGGAAACACGCACATTTTACGCTTGATGTAGTAGATGGTTTTGGACCGGGAGGATTTTCGTTAGAAACGCCTTATGGCAAAACTTTTAAAGTTGAATACCGGTTGTTTACAGAAGAGGAAAGTAAAAATCTGACAGAAGTACGGTTAAATGAATAAATCTTATCTAAAACCTAGTCCAAGGGTACATATAATTCATTTAAAATAACTCCATTTTTAAGGAAAATATTAAAAATAATCTGACACTGCCCCATGTTGAAAAAGGCGGACTGTTCATATGGAGTGTAATATTTCATTTATTCATTACTAAATTGGGAAATCACTTTTTAAGAAATTATTATAAAAACTTTACAGATATTCAGAGTGTTTTCAATTGAATTTATTTTCCACCGATTAAATTTAATATTTTCGAAAACATGACCTTTTTATTATTGTAAATGAAGTTTTTACTTACTACAAAAAAATAATTCTCTTAAATATATACTTTACGTCGCCTATCCGGCGGGGACTTACTTTTTTTTGAAAAAAAGTAAGCAAAAAAACATTCATAAAACCGCAACGGCGGACCGTAATGATCCTCTCTAAAAATTTGATTTTTAACATCTTATAAGGTTTCACATTTGTGTGAATCAAATTTTTAGAACGGACTGTTTTATGATTTTAAGGAACATTTTTATTATTAACTATTGACAAACATTTGTCTTTTGATTAATAAATTCTAAAGACTTTAAAATAAAAATTTGCAGGTAAAAGTATAAAAAATCAATTTCCGGTATAATACTTATAGACAAGGGTGTAGAAATAATGCGTGTATTTATTTCTGATGACATTTGACCTTGCAGATTCCAGGCTTATTTTGGCCTGATTATATTCCATGAATGAATTCAGGCCTTCTTCAAAGCGTTCTTTTGAAAGCTTAAATGCCTCATTTTGTGCCGTTTCGTATTTTTGAGCCTGTAAAAACAGCTTTTTAGCGTTTTCGAGCTGGGTCTTAATCTGGAGCAAATCGTTCTTTACTTCGGTTTCGGCTTTTTGTAGCTCTGACTGAGCAATTTGCTTTTCAATTTTAGAAATCTGAATCTGTGTATTCCGGTAGTTTTTATCCAAAATAGGATATTCCAGATTCAGTTTTAATCCTAAACCAATGTTTGAAAATAACTGTGAAAGATAACCAAATCGCACTTCTTCGGTTTTGGGAACGAATGAAACCACATTTAAAGGAAACTTATTTCCGTTAATACTTACAAATTGATTTTCTGATACCTGCACCTGCTGCTGTGGCTCACCAATGAACTTAACCCGATTGAGTGCCTGGCTTGAGAAATTAGTAAACAATCCTCCTGTAAAATACAGGGAAGGTTTTTTGGTCCCTTCTTTTAATTTGATTTGATTTTCAGCAATTTCGATATTTAATTTCTTTTGAAGCAAAAATGGTACACCTACCAAATTATCCGATTTTGACAAAGCACTTTTCGAAAGGTCAGGCACCAGAGGTTCTTTCACATCTTTGATATCCAGATCGGGAGCATTCATTATTTTTTTTAAATAATTCTTAGCCTCTATCAACTGATTTTCAACTTCCAATATCCCCAGTGTTTCGTTCTCAAGCTGAGCTTTAAGCTCAATCAATCCGCTGTTGGGTAAATTTCCAAGCTCAATCAAGGCCTTATTCCTGGCCATTTGCGATTCGATGATTTTCTTTTGCTCCACTTTTAATACCAAAATCTCCTGTTTCAGAACCACTTCCAGAAATGCTAGCGTTACCGCTTTTTTCAAATCAAACTTCAACACTTCTGATTCCATTTTCGCCGATTTCTGAAGTTTTTCGTTGAGAGACACCGTATTTTTCAGCATATCTCCCTTGTATAAGGTAGTACTTGAAGTAAGCCCGACCGTTGCAGAATTGATGGGTGTTGTAACAAACTGATTGCTCACCGGATCAATATTTCTTCCCAAATTAAAACCCTGCGAGAAATCTGACGATAAAGATGGCATTTTTTCCCGCTGACTTTGTTCCAGATTCTTTTGGGAAATATTGTGCTTTTGTTCAGCTATTTTAATGTCAAAATTATTGTTGATGGCCATTTCCAGACAATTGTCAAGGGTAAGGGCAGTGTTTTTCTGGGCAGATAATGTGAGACTATTTGCCAAGATCAAAACCCATATTTTAAATCCTTTTCTGCCCAATTTTTAGCCTTTTATATATTTTCTGATCTCATAGAATAGTTTTTCAATCAACCGCAACTCCTCAGTCACCACTTCTGCACCGGCAGTCATACCTACTTTCATCTTGATCTTATTGTTTTTGGCCATTGCTTTTTGATCTGGCAAAGCTATTTTTAGAAGATAAACCGAATCAAGTGGTATCTCACTTACATAAGCTACCTTTCCATCGACCGTGCCAAATTCCTGATATGGGTAACCGTCAAACTTCAAAATCACTCTTTGACCGGGTTTTATTTTACCGATATTGTATTGCCCCACATACATTTCTCCATACCAATTTCCTTTTTCAGGCATTACATAAAGCAAGTTTTCGCCAGCTTTTAGCATCTGATTTTCCTGAATATTTTTGATAAAAAGCACTTTACCGTCAGCCACAGCTTTGATATAATGCGTTTCTTCCCAGTCCTGAATGTGCTGCAACAAAGTGCCCACTTCCAGTTCGAGTTTATTTTGATATTCTTTATCAGACTTTTTCAGATTTAATATTTCCTGATTCTTCTGGTTGATTTGCAGCTGATTGTCGTTGAGAGAAGTCACCAATTGATCAAATTGTGATTTTTTGCTAATCATTTTACTTTCAGACGCCCTCAATTCATTTTGAGAAATCAGTTTTTTGCTAAAAAGTTTCTGCTGGTTTTGGTACTCCTCCCGTGCCAGATTGTAATCTTTCTGATAGTTGGACAGTTGCTGCCGAATCTTGCTGTCAATATCTCTCAATTCCGAAATGTCGTTGTTCAGAATACCCATCCTTTGAGCTTCTACCCCACTCACGCCATAGGATTCAGCCAAAATATAGGTATTGTAAAATGCCTGAAAATAAGGCTGTATCTCTCCAAGGCCATCATATTGAGGTACATTGCCAATTTCATTTTTTGATTTCTGGATAGCTAGCAATATTTGTTTGAGTTTGGCTATCTGCGTGGGATCTGCCAGACTGTGAATACGCCCTAAAATCTGGTTTTTAACTACTTTCTGACCATCTTTGACCAACAGTTCATCGAGCAAACCTTCTTTTCTGGCGGTCACTGTTTTAGCCAGATCATTACTTGTAATCTGCATTTTGCCCTTCACGAGATCGGGATATTGTACAAACCAGCTGATGGCTAAAATCATTGCCAGCACCAGCAGGGTCCAGGTGCTTCCCCATCTTATCAACCAGTTGGGAGGTGTTTCCAGCACTTCAGTTACCAGGTCACTTCTCTCAGGTTTTCCAAGACCTTTAAGCTTGAGTTCAGGGGTGTTGTTCTTAATGTTAACCAGACCCAAATCCGCCATATGGGTGTTGATTCCCGCAAGATTTGAAGATTTATAGGCTTTTTTCTCGAAACCTTGATTCTGAACAGGATAGTCAGCAGACTCCTGTGAGTTCATCAGAATCTTGATGCTCAGGTCGTCATTTGAATATTCTTTTTTAAAATCGCTGTTCATATATTATCCAAGTTCGAGTTGATTTTTGACCAATGCATAATAGCTGCCTTTTTGGGCGATGAGCGATTGATGGTCGCCGGTTTCGGTAATGGTACCATTTTCAAGCACTACAATCTGGTCAGCATTTTTGACAGTACTCAGACGGTGAGCTACAACAACCACGGTTTTTCCTTTGAAAAAATTATTGAGATTTTGCAAAATCACCCGCTCATTATTTGCATCCAGAGCATTGGTAGCCTCATCAAAAAATATCAGATTGGGGTCTTTGTAAACCGCTCTGGCTATTAATATCCTTTGTTTTTGACCTTGACTTATTCCTATTCCCTCATCCCCGATTTTGGTATTGTAACCTGCTGGTAATTGTTCTATAAAAGGCAAGATATTGGCCACTTTTACGGCGTACAAAAGCCTTTGATAGTCAATTTTATCGACACCTACTGCAATATTCTTTGCAATCGAATCAGAAAAGATAAATCCTTCCTGCATTACGGTCCCACATTGGCTCCGCCAGGAGCTGGGCAAAATACTACTGAGACTGTTTTCGCCTATCATAATTTGCCCGGAAGTGGCCTCATAAAATTTCAGGATTACCTTCAATAGCGTGGTTTTTCCGCTTCCGCTGGAACCCACGATGGCGGTAACCTTACCACTGGGAATATTGAGATTGATATTATTGAGTGTCGGTTTATCAATGCCGGGATAGGCGAAGGTGAGGTTTTGAATTTTAAGACCTTCCGAAAGATCAAAATCAGTTACAAAATTACTTTCGAGAGGTTCTTCATCGGCCAGATTATGGATTTCATTTAACCTTTCCAAGCTAATTTTAGCATCCTGGTAGTGTTGGATAAAACCTACAAGACTGTCGATTGGGCCATTGAGCTGGCCAACGATATACTGCAGGGCCATCATGCCACCCAGCGTGAGGTCGCCTTCGATTACTGATTTGGCAGCAATAAAAGATATAATAATGTTCTTCCCTTCATTGATAATCATCGCTCCGGTACCCTGAAACTGCTCCAGTGCCAGATTTTTCAGGTTTAACCTAAAAATTTTTATCTGCAGATTTTCCCATTCCCACCGTTTTTCCTTTTCCGAGTTGGTCAGTTTGATATCGTGCACTCCCGATATGAGCTGTATTATTTTTGATTGGTTTTGTGCTGAATAATTAAACTTGGTGTGATTGAGAGTTCTTCTTTTTTTGAGAAAAAACCTTACCCAAAACACGTATAATGCCCCACTTAACAGATAAATCCCGAAAATACTGGTGTCATAATAGGCCAGCACAAACCCAAATACTAAAAATGTGAACGCGTTGAAAATGAAGCTTAAAGTGGTGCTCGATAAAAATTGCTCTATTTCGTCATGGTCACCAATCCTTTGAAGAATATCCCCTGTCATTTTGGTATCGAAAAACGACAACGGGAGATTTAAAAGCTTAATCAGAAAGTCAGAAACTATCGTGAGATTGACTCTGGAGCTGATATGCAGCAGCAGCCAGCTACGGATAAATTCCAGACCGGCTTTCCCAAAAAACAGCATCAACTGTGCAATGAAAATCAAAAATATAAAGTTGAGGTTTTTGGTCTGGATACCTGTATCAACCACAGATTGCGTCAAAAAAGGCAATACCATGGTAATGATGGTGCCTGCAATCAACCCGATAAATAGCTGAATGATAAGACTTTTGTACTTCGAGAGATAATTGGTAACTCTCTTAAAACTCAGGGAATCTGCCGGACCTTCATGTTCAAAATCTGAAAACTTCGGGGTGGTTTCAAGCAAAAGGGCAATCCCCTCTTTGTCATCAATGCTGATCCAATGTTTCTCAAATTCCTCTCGGGTATAAACCAGGTTTTCTTTTCCCGGGTCAGCTACATAAACTTTATATTTTCCTGATTTTCTTTTAATATCATACACCACCACAAAGTGATTCTGATCCCAATGGGCGATGCATGGAAGCGGAGCTTCAAGAAGTTGTTCAAAAGAAATTTTAACGCCGAGTGTTCTGAAACCCATCAATTCAGCGGCACGGCTGATACCCCGTAAGGACACACCCTCCCGGGTTATCATGCATTTGTCCCGCAAATATTGGATATCGACTGTTTTACCATGGTATTTTGCAACCATTTTCAGACATGTGGGGCCACAGTCCATCTGGTCAAATTGCCGGTAATGGGTAAAACTTTTATTCAAAATATCACTAGTGTTTGCTAATATTATTCAAATTTCATGCCGTAAAACACAAAAAAAGCTGATGAGAATTCACCAGCCTTTCCACTAATTTATCATGTTAAATTTTTAAGTCAAATCTACTTTTTGGGTAACGAGAAATATGTTTCGAGATATGTTATTTAATTCATTTTCAGGCTGTCCAGATCTCTTCAACTACGGGAGGAGTTACCGCGGGAGCCGGAGTACAATTTCTTGGAGCTCCGCATCCAAAACTAAAGCTAAAACTGAAGTCACAACATGAACGAGCAGGAGTGCAATTGCCCCAGGTTCTTTCCGGTTTGGTGTAACCACCACATGTATTTGATTTGGGCTGACAAGGGTTACAGCTATATGACCTGCTTCCGCCATAATTGCCGCATCCACCTAAAATATTTGAAGTTTCGTTGCTTTCTAAGCTAAATCCGGTAAAATCGCTGAAGTTTTTCATAATTATTCACTCTTTTTGGTATTCTGATGACACAAAGGTGTAGAAACCAAATAAAATGAACTATATACCCAAGTATATAAAATGCAGCAATGCCCCTTTTTCCCTGAAAAAAAGGCATAAAATTTTTTAAAACAATAAAAAAAAACTACTCTCCTACTTCGTTTTCCAGCAAAGAGGTAATTTGAAAACACGCATTGTCAATAATATTTCCCATAACGTGATCGTCGGTGGCAACCCTGACGGTCTCTGCTATTTTCTTCATTACTTCCAGATAAAATCCTTTTAATTCCAGGGTGTGCATTTCCTTATTCCACAAGTCAATCACCATTGAACCCCTTCCTTTTGCATCCCAAATACCAATCGTTATGGCTTTTGCTTCTTCTACTTCTACTCCTTCGTTGTTGCCCCACAGAATACGCTCGGGTGAATTGTTGGAGTCAGAAAGTATTTCAAAGTTTATTTGAGTGCTTTTCAGAAAAAGAATTTTATTTCGAAATAAGCTATGCAAATTCTATGCCTGAATTTTAAAACTGCGTCCATTTTTTTTAAAAAATCATCAAAAATATCTAATATGCTTATAATATGATACTTACATATCTCAAACTGGTATTTTTGATAAGACTTGTACTTTCTTTACAAAATTTGGTGAAAAAAAATATTTTTTTACTGATTTTAACCAATTCCAATTTATTACTAATCAAGCATTTAACATACAATATGTCGCTTTGGATAATTATATTAAAAAAACTATTCAGTGGTATAATTTTTGAAGTGATATCTGCACAATCGAGCTAAATAAAATAAGTCATGGATAATATGATTATTCTAACCATCGGGAAGAACCTAAGAAAACTAAGATTATTTTTTGGATACTCTCAGCAGGAGCTATCTTATATCCTGGACGTAACCCAAACCACTTACTCCAAATGGGAAAGCGATCTTAAGACCCCCACTATCAGAAATCTGGTAAAGGTAAGTCAGCTTTACAAAATTCCGCTGGAGGATCTCGTATATGACCAACTCAAGTTTGATCATATACAACGATCAGCATAAATACTACTTATAAACTAAGGATTTCTTAAAAAATGGTTGCACCAAAAATTTCGTTTTGCACAACGGTAATGAATCGTTTGCACCACCTCCAGAAAACCCTCCCGCAAAATATCGTTGACAACAATGACTATTACAATGTAGAATGGGTTATACTGGATTACAACTCGACTGACGGTCTCGAAGAATGGTACAAATCCAATGCCAACGTATTGGGCAATAATGTGAAGTACTTTCGGACCACCGAGCCTCAGCATTATAAAAGAAGCCACTCCAGAAACATGGCTTTCAGACTCAGCACCGGTGATATTCTGGTCAATCTCGACGCCGACAACTATGCGGGGCGTTCATTTGCAAGGTATATCAGCAAAATGATGCAGAACCATCCCGGCTCTTACTTAGCTGCAGGTGAAAATATTTCTGCCGATGTTTCGGGAAAAATATGTGTAGCAAGAGAACATTTCTTTGCAATAGGTGGCTATGATGAAACTGTTGAGAGCTATGGTTTTGAAGATTTTGATTTGAAAGAAAGGCTCGAAAAATTTGGTGTAAAACGACTTATTTTCGAAAATGCCGAGTTCCTTAAAGCCATCAGTCATTCTATTCATGAAAGAATCAAGAATGAATATTTGTACAAGAATCTCGAGAAATTATTCATTGAGAAAATAAGTCCGGAAAAGGCCCGCCTCATTTTTATCACTAAAGATGGAAAATATGAAAGTGCCGTCATTGTGGATACACAAATGCAATACGACGGAAAAGCCGTAAAACCCCTGAATCAGAAATTCAGGTTTATAATTGAAGACAATAGCCCCGAAAAGGGAATTTTTTCGACCGGAATTCTGCATAATTCGGTTGAAATCATCAATCAGAAAACCATTCACAATATCATTTATTTCTATTCGCAGCTTCAGAGCAAACCCTTGATACAGAAGAAAAATGATGTTAAAGACTATGCCGTGAATATCAATGGTTTTGGAAATGGAAAAATAATTAAGGCGTTTGAAACGCAAAGTCCCCCTATCGCAATATGAATACACTTCTACTTAAAGACATTGACTGGCAAGGCGTGATGATTTATACTGCCAAAGAACATTGGTTAGATATTCTGACCAATCTCCGGAAAAAAGCAGAGGGGAATCCATTCTTTTTTTTCTTTGACAACGAAAGAGGGAGTCATCTTAAAGTCTTTTTTAAAAACAAAAGGCTTCCTTTTTTGGATAGCCTCAGCGAGAGCTTTGCTTCTTATGAGAAAATAGATAATTCAAAATACCAGGATCCGATTTTTCCAAATTTCGAAATTAATACCCTGCACCGGTTTCAGTATGTTTCTGAAAACAGCGATATCCAGCTACCGGAACATGCAGGCGTATCGACCACGGTAGAAGTAGTTTCAAAAATTTCGAACATTATTATTGGGGCACTTGGTTATAATTCCTTTTTTCTGGAAGAAAAGAACCGGTTAAATTTTGCTTTACAACTCGCATTTTTAAGCCCGGTAAGGAAGTCTGCGGAAGAGAAGAGAGAATTGTTAAAGAATTGTTCTGAACCGGAAATACTCAACATCGATAACGAATTACTGGATTTTTACCTTGAGATTCAAACCATTGAATCTGAAGATGAGCCGATTGAGAATTGGGTAAAATCGTGGATAGGATTATGTGAAGTCCATTTAAATATTAAATGTTTCGATTTTATTTTTGATTTGATTTGTCAGATTCTCGAGATCAGAGATTTCAGCGAAAAAGTAAAAAACACCTTATTGGCTGCCATTAAAGCTGAATCAGAGGAAAAGGTTTAGCACGTAAGCCGGCAAATTTTTTATGGCAATTCCGAAGCTTTTTTGTAAAAAGAAAAGTCTTGATTCTTCTTTTTAATTAATTTCTTGCAAAAACCATGCCTGTTTACAAGCAACAATTACTATTTTGATATAAATCAAAAAGTCCAGAGACCGCTTGTAATAGTAATTTTAATTTATCTACATTTGCATCAATAGAATCATCATTCTATGCTAAATTGATAAACTATTATTAACTATTAAATACTATTATAATGAAATCTCTTGACAAATTTGCAGGATTAGAAATTAAAAACACCGAAGAAGTAAAAGGCGGAACATTTGGACTCCTTTCAGGTTTATTGTTTGGCGGTTGCGGTTATACTCAACCAAAAACTTGCTACACTCCTCCGGTAAACAATTGCTACACTCCTCCAAAACCATCATGTGGTAACGGTGGTTACACTGTACCAACTCCTCCTCCTTCGTCATGTAACCCATGTACTCCTAAGCCAAGCACTTGCAATTCAGGATTTTCCTGGAATTTCAGCTTTAGCTTTGGATGTAGATAATTGCACATGCTACAATGAAGTAGGAAATAATGCCTGCGGCTATGCTGCGGGCATTTTTTTTAAGTACAAATCTGGCTACGCATACGGCTGAGGGTTTCCTGACTCATGCCCAGATAAGAAGCAATATGCCCCAAAGACACCCTCTGAATAAGGTAAGGCTGGGTTTCCATCAATCTTTCGTAGCGTTGCAGGGCACTTTCTGACCTGATCGAATACAACATACTGTCGGCATCAATGAAGATCTTTTCGTATAACTTCCTCACGTAATCATTGAAAACCACATGCTTTTGCAATAAATACTGAATGTGGTCATAATGGAGAAAAAAGACCTCGGTGTATTCCAGTGCCTGGATGTTTTCGAGAGATGGAACCTGCATCAAATAACTTTGAGGCGAAGTAATGATGCTGTGTTCTATTGAAAATGCGGTGGTTATTTCTTTATTTTCACTGTGAGTAAACGATCGGCAACAACCTTTGTCGATATAATAAATACCTTCGCAAATATGGCCTTCCCGCAATAAATAGGCGTTTTTCTGAAATACCAAACCCTGGAAATAGGATGCAATTTCGAGTTGAATATCCATCTCGAATTTTTTGTATTCCTCTACCAAATCAAATTTCAGTTTAACCATAATGTACAATATACCCATACTTACAGGGCAAAAATTGTACCATTAAATAGGTTTTTAAGATGAGAATAAGGCAATGAATTATTGAAAACTACTTTGTCAGAAGCTTGGCAAAGAATTTTTCATAATAGTTAGCAACCAGATAAGCGATCCCAATGGAAGCCCAAAAAGTTAAAAAATATCTGGAATGCGGAGGATAAGGAATGTTTTTAAATGGGGCGGAAAGCATGATTTTTCCGGCAAAAACATAAACGATAGGATGCATCAGATAAAGCGTAAAACTTATTTCTCCTAAAAGATTGAGCCCTTCATGCAAAAAGCCCGGTGCCTGACCTTCGATCTTGAAAATCCCGAAGCAAATCAGTAAACAACTCAACAGAAAAACCAATCGCTTCCAGCCAAATATAATATGGATGGCATCACCATCGGCCGGGAAATACACAAATAGCATAATCCCGATTAAGGTGATTATCAAACTTAAGTAAAGGTTGAGTTTATTATTTTGAAAAAAATGGCCCATTATCAGCCCCAAATAGAAATAAAAGTATTGATTGAGCGGATTTACATAAGAGGTCCATTGTTTTGGAAGTGTTTTGGAGGGATCAAATACCTGAAAAGTAAAATATAAAAATATTCCTCCCAGTAAAATCCCTAAAATCCAGATGCCCCACTTTAAATTTTTGATGACATACATTGACAATATAAATAAGACATAGAAAACCAGCACATTTCCGATAGACCATGCCCCCGTGGCCAGATAAGCTTCCCACTTCACAAAGCCAAACAAACCTGTAACATTAAGAAGTATATCTCCGATGGAAGGTAACTGTGGTCTAAGATAAATGGATATGATGGTAACCAGCCACAACAAAGGGTAAATACGTACAAATCTTTTATGCAGAAAATCAATAATGGCCTTTTTGTCAAATTGGAGCCGCTGATGATAAACCAAATAAAGTGTGAGACCACTCACAATATAAAAAATTGCTACCCCAAATATTCCAAATCTGCCGAGTGCCGAATCCATTTTGAAAGGACCGTTTTCCCAGATGCCCAAATGGTAAACCATGATGCCTACTGCGGCCAATCCTTTGAGGTAATCAATTGAATAATATCGTTTCATAGATATTAAATTTTTATCAGAAATTATATACCGAACGGCTAAATATTTTAACTAAAAATAGGTCTATAAAGTATTTACAGTTAATATTCTATTAAAAATTAATTATCAAACTGTTACATTCTTTGTGTCGGCTGCCGCCTGGGCCTTCATTTTTTTTCGAAAAAAAACGAAGCAAAAAAAACTGCACGGCAGCGGCCGACCGCCTGCAAACTCACACACTCAAAATTCTCAGAAACATTTTTTAATGAATTTACTTTTCTCCAAGGGAGAATTTTGATTGTGTTCAGACAGTGCAGGCTGTTATAAGGTAACATTTTATTTATTTTCTATGATTGGTACTAAAAAAACTCAGGATGCTTTAATTCTGTGCTTTTTGGCCAGGCCTTCCAGAAAATTCCTGAAAAACTGGTCTTTACATTCCCTGTATTGGGGTTGTGAGGGATTTCTGAAGATCGCACTGATCTCGTGCTTACTGATTTTCATGCCCACCTGGTCGTAGATTTCCAGAATATCCTCATCTTTAAGATTCAAAGCGATTTTTATTTTCCTGAAAATAATATTGTTGTTCAGCGTTTTCTCCGGCTCGGGCATTCCGCCTTCTTTTGCTCCTCTGAAATTGATGATAAAACCATTGAGGAAATGTGCAAATAATCTATCGTTCAAAGGCTTATGCTTTTCATCCTCTTCTTTCTTGAGATAATCACTCAGGTCGGCACGGTTTACTTCGAGGCCACCCAAAGCAAATATTTTCATCATTTTATCATCGCCAAAATCAAATGCATAGCGTAACCTCCTCAGAATGTCATTGTTTTTCATCAGTACAAATTTTCCACAAAAGTAAATAAAAAAAAGGCCTTTCGGCCTTTTTACATCATAGAACCATGTAATCAACAATTAAAAGCTCTTAACGCCAATGGTAAGTTTAGCATTGGTTGAGTCAACCGCTACACTTAATTTATTTCCTTTTTGTGTTAAGCTTACATTAATTAAATCAGCATTCCCTGGAATGAACAACGGCACTTTAACAATTCCCTGAGAGCTTCCGTACCTCACAAGGGTGAGTTTTGTCCAATCTATCTCTCCGGTATGCTGCACGGTTTGGTCAATTTGCGGTATCACAGCCCCATCTCTTACCAAAATCACGGCCTGAATGGCTCCGGTTTTTAATTTCAGATATTGTCCGCCTTCATATTTTGCTCCTGACTGAAAATCAACCCATTTGCCTTTAGGAAGATATACTTCTCTTTCTGATTTTCCGGTTTCAAATATCGGAGCTATCATCATATCGGCACCAAACATATACTGATTGTCCACATTCCAGGCTCCTCTATCCTCAGGAAACTCCACCAATAAGGCTCTCGTCATAGGAAGCCCTTTCAGGGTCGAAAGTTTAGCCTGAGTATAGATGTAAGGCATCAAACGGTATTTGGTATCGATTACATTTCTGAAGTAATCTTCGAAATCCTTTCCATAATCCCATGGCTCTTTGGGTGGCTGACCATGGCAACGCGTATGAGAGGCAAAAACACCCATAGGCAACCATCGACGATATAAATCCTCGTTGGTTCTCTGGGTAAATCCTCCGATATCATGGCTCCAGAAAGTAAAACCGCTCACGCCAATAGATAGCCCACCGCGTAATTCAGCTGCCATCCCCATATCGGTACTTTCGGCATCACCGCCCCAGTGCAAAGGATACCTCTGGCTGCCCGCCCAGGTACTTCTGGCCCAAATGATACGTTCATTGTTAATCTCCTGCGTGAGGTCCGATACTATTTTATTGTATCTTAAAGGATAAAGGTTGTGCTCATAAAATCCGGTGCGGCCGTTGGCATAAATACCATACAGCGGAGCCGTCTCCCCAAAATCAACTTTTATGGCCGATACGCCTAATTTCAATAGTCCACCGATTTTATCCCTGTACCAGGCAATGGTTTCAGGATTGGTAAAGTCCAGAACGGCATCTTCATAAGGTATCCCACCGGTGGCATTTTTTACATTCAGGCCTTTTTTTATGATTTCATTAAACAATACATTTTTGGGCACAAAATAAGGCAATTGCCACAAGCAGGTCTGGATTCCTACCTTCTTGAAATCAGCAATCATTTTTTGCGGATCTGTGAAACGGTTTTTTGAAAACTCATAATCACAACGCCAGTCGGTTTCGAACCATCCGGTATCAAAATGTATCACATCAGCCGGAATTTTATGTTCTCTGAGCTTGGTAACGATATCCCGGCCATCCTTCTCGGAGAAATAGGTAATGCGACTCATCCAAAGCCCAAAAGACCACAAGGGGGGCATAGGAGCTTTACCTGTAAGATTGGTATATTCATCCAAAATATCTTTGGGTTGACCCAAAAATACAAACAAATCCAGGCTCTCGTCTCCAATCATCAGGGCATTTACCGCCCTGTTGGTATTTCCAAAGTCACAGGTCACAGGAGTGGAAGTATGCATAAAAATACCGTAACCTTTGTTGCTCATGAAAAAAGGTACCGGCTTATACATTTCGTGCGATTCCACGCCATTGGCATCGGTGGTACAAAGCACCACTTTGTCGCCTACTTTATCAAAATTAACAAAGGACTCTCCGCAACCAAATATCTTCTCATCGGGTGAAAGAGCAAATGCAGCATTGACACTGCGACTGTAATCATGCATGCGGCGGATAAAACCAAAAGGCATGGTAGGCTTGTAAGATGGGCGACCATCGACCTGATGCCGGGTATGGGTGATAAGATTGCCCGTCGCATCGAAAAACTCTATCTTCCAGGGAGCTGTGGTCAAAACCACCGAACCATAGGCACTCTTATAAGTATGTTTTCCGCCTGAAAAACTATAGGCCCAGTTGTTAATGGCTACGGGTTCTTTCACCAACATCAATGAAGGCTCATTGTAGTTGCCTTTGGTGCCGGTTTCCATTTTGATTCTTACGGTGCGGTCAGAGACAAATTCCAGTGAAAAGGGCAATGTAGGATCTGCTGCATATTCGGTAGCCGGGAACTCATTATTGCCGACTTTTCTCCAGGAAAACTGCGTATTGCTGAAAGCATGCCCGCCCATGGCTTCATGACGTAGCCATTTTACTGTACCTTTTCCGGTTTTGGGGTCAAATGAGGTAAGACTATCGGCAAAAAAATAGTAGTTGGAATGATCACGAAAATCAGGACTGATGTCAAGAGGCTCGTTGAGCACGGTTGGACGCGACTGCCCAAATACCATCACAGGAATCAGGACAAAAGGAAGCATCCACTTAGAAGCTTTCATTTATTTTAAGGTTTTAATTGCCACGAAATTAGTGAATAAATGTAGTGTTGACAATTATTTCTAAGTATATTTTTGAGTATTGAAAAACGATTCTTTTCTTTTATCTTACAAATTTCAAAAAAAAATTCCATTCTAAATCTATAATTTTAAATTCTTAATTATCAGAACCTTATCCGACAACAAACGACTACAATCGTTTACATCCGAATACAAACGTTTAATAACCGAATCAGCTTCCGGCCCTGCCCCAACTTTGCAACATCAATTCGAAAACGAGTTGGATTTCAAAACTTAAACAATTAAATATTACAATTATGAACGCAGTAAAATTAATCGGAAACGTAGGACAAGAAGTAAACGTGATGAACTTTGAAAATGGTAAAAAAGCAAGCTTCAGCCTGGCCACCAACGAAAGTTACAAAGACAAAAACAATCAGGAAGTAAAGAATACCACCTGGCATAATGTAATCGCCTGGGGCAAAACCGCAGACGTATGTCAGAGCCTGCTTTCAAAAGGTAAACTGGTGCAGATAGAAGGAAAAATCACCTACCGCCAGTACACCAACGCTCAGAATAATAAAGTAAACGTAACCGAAATCGTGGCTTTCAAAGTGCAAGAGTTTAAACCGGAGAAAAAGTGAAATGGCTGTCAGCTTTAAGCTATCAGCTATCAGCTGCAAACTGGCACATTATCACATTAATTATTAGCATATTATCTCATTAGAATATTAGCATATTATTAATTAACACATTAATCATTAGCACATTATCATCATGAATCAGGTAAAATTAATCGGCAACGTGGGCAGCAATCCCACCATCAAGGTATTTGAAAACTCAAAACTGGCCAGCTTCAGTCTCGCTACTAAAAACACCTTCCAGACCCGTGAACAGAAAGAGAAAACCACCACCCAATGGCACAAGATTGTGGCTTGGGGCGAAAATGCCAAAAAGGCGGAGGAACTGATTGAAAAAGGAAAACTGGTAGAAATCGAAGGCAGCCTTCAGACCCGCAACTATGTGAATCAATATAATCAGAAGGTCTATATCACGGAAGTGGTGGCTTACAAGATTACTGAGAAGACCTCTGAAAAGAAAGAAAGGACGTTTTTTCTCTGAATCCAATCAGAAAGTCTCCATGCTTCATTCTGTTTAAGTCCCAATAATGGGCTGTTTCTGAATGTCGTGGAGATTTTCTTTTCATGCATAATACGGTGTAGGAAGTTACACAAAAGACACTAAGAAGACGCAAAAGGCACAAAGATTATAATTCTCGTTTTAGGGTTTAACCATTAAGGAATTAAGGACATTAAGCAAAAATCTTTGCGAATCTTTGTGGCTTCTTGGCGTTCTTTGTGGTTTTATTTTTCCACAAAAGACACTAAGAAGACGCAAAAGGCACAAAGATTATAATTCTCGTTTTAAGGTTTAACCATTAAGGAATTAAGGACATTAAGCAAAAATCTTTGCGAATCTTTGTGGCTCCTTTGCGTTCTTTGTGGTTAATCTTTTTTCTCGCAAAGACGCTAAGACGCAGAGTTTATTAGACTAGGTATCCTGGCAAATTCTAATGTTCGGTCTTAATAATACGAAAATCTTAAATCGTTAATCCAAAATCGTCAATCAAACCAATCCTGCCCCTGCCCCGAAGGGGGATTGGTTTGATTTGAAAAATCTAAAATCGTTAATCGTTAATCCCAAATCGTTAATCAATCCCAATAGCTATCGGGACGTTAATCAACTCAAAAAACTCTTCCTTTCCCCTCTCCGTGTGGAGAGGGGTGCCCGAAGGGGGGGGTGAGGTCCAATCAATCGTAAATCAAATCAATCGTAAATCCAAAATCTCTTTTTTTACTTCCTCAAAATATTCCCGGCTATTTCTCCGTTAGGTAAATACATATAAACTATTACCATTAAACGCAACACACTATGCGAAAACACCACGCTTTGCTTTTGCTTTGCATATTATTTATCCAGGCAAAACTTTCGGCACAAACCAACACCACCATTAGCGGCTACGTCCGTGAAAAAGGTTCAAAAGAATTACTCATCGGGGTAAATGTGTACGTTCCCAGCCTTTCAACGGGCATCAGTACCAATACTTACGGATTTTATTCCCTCACTTTACCCAAAACAGATTCCCTAACCCTGGTTTTTTCATTTGTGGGTTATTCCAAAAAAATTGTAAAACTACCTTTTAACCGCAATCAGGAATACAATGTGGAGCTGGAATCAGACCTCGTGCTGGACGAGCTCATTGTCAATGCCCAGAGGCAGGATAATGCACTTTCAGAAACCCCGCAGATGAGTAAGATTGATATTCCGGTCAATCAAATCAAGAAGATTCCAACTTTGTTGGGAGAAAAAGATGTGCTGAAAGTGATTCAGCTGATGCCCGGTGTGCAGAAAGGCTCTGAAGGCTCCTCCGGATTATATGTGCGTGGCGGTGGCCCCGACCAGAATCTGATCATCCTCGACGACGCCAATGTGTATAATGCCAGCCACTTGTTTGGGTTTTTCTCTACTTTCAATGGTGACGCCATCAAAAGCGTGGAGCTCACCAAAGGCGGATTCCCGGCAAGATACGGAGGCCGGCTGTCGTCAGTAGTCGAAATGAACATGAAAGATGGCAACAAACAAAAGCTAAGCGGGGAAGGCGGAATTGGCCTGATCTCCTCAAGATTGGTATTGGAAGGCCCGATAAAATTAAACAAAAACAAACCGGTGAAAGCCTCCTATATTGTTTCGGGTAGAAGAACCTATCTGGATGTGGTTTCGAGACCTTTTATAAAAGCCCAAAATAAGAAATCGGGAATAGATGGAACGGGAGGCTATTTCTTTTATGATTTGAATGCCAAACTAAACTTTGAGTTGGGTAGTAAAGACAAATTGTATCTGAGCGGGTATTTTGGCAGAGATATTTTCACAATCAAATCCAATTCAAGCACCGAGACTTTCAAAAACGGAATCAACTGGGGCAATGCTACGAGTACCCTCCGATGGAACCATCAGTTTAATCAAAAACTTTTTGCCAATACTTCCCTGATATTTAGTGACTATCAGTTTAATATTTCGGGAGAAGAAAAAATAAAAGACATAGAAAACGACAGAGAAACCAGCTTTCTGATCAATTACCAGTCTGCTATCAGAGATTTTTCACTGAAATATGATCTTGACTTTTTCCTTAATCGCTTTCATACTTTCCGAATAGGTTTGCAAACCACCGCTCACCATTTTACGCCTGAGGCCAGCATCCTGAAAGACTCCCAGAGTAATCTCAATTTTGAAAATAAAAAAACGCTCAATACCCTGGAGTCAGGAATTTATTTAGAAGATACCTGGCACCCGGTGGAAAACATCAAAGTCAACGCCGGGCTTAGATTTTCACATTACCTCACCGACGGCAAGCAGTATTTCAAACCGGAGCCCAGAATATCAGCTTCCTATAAGTTTAGCAAAGACATGGCCTTAAAGGCATCGTATGCCGAAATGAACCAATATTTACATCTGCTTTCCAATACGGGCATCGGATTGCCCACCGACCTGTGGGTGCCATCGACTACCAAAACTCCGCCCCAGCACTCACGGCAGTTTGCAGTGGGATTGGCCAAAGACCTCAACGAAGCCAAAGGCATCAGCATCACGCTGGAGGGTTATTACAAAAACATGAACCGGATCATCAATTATAAAGAAGGGGCTAGCTTCCTGGAAATAGGCTCACCCGAAGTCACCGACAAAAACACCTGGGAAGACAAGATCACCTCGGGCATTGGGGAATCTTACGGGATAGAGTTTTTGCTCCAAAAAAAGATCGGTAAGTTTTCTGGCTGGGCGGGATATACGCTCTCCAGGACGGTTTGGCAATTTCCTGAGCTCAACTTCGGGCAGGAGTTTTTTCCGAAATACGACCGGCGGCATGACATCTCTCTTGTGGGAATCTATGAAGTCAGTAAACGCATCACCTTATCCTCTACCTGGGTTTATGGTACCGGAAACGCCCTCACCGTGCCAATTTCTGAATATTCAGCCTACGTAAATGGGGGGAGTTCTAACCCCGGATGGACCAGTAACGGCGTTTTTCCTTACCAGGTGAATGAATACGGCGGGAAAAACAGTTTCAGAGCAGAGCCTTACCATCGGCTGGATTTTGGGATTCAGTTTCATAAACAGAAAAAGCGGCATGAACGGACCTGGGATTTTAGTGTATATAATGTCTATAATCGCAAGAATCCGTTTTTCTATACGGTCGGCTCCAATCTGTCCAATAATTTCTTTGGAGGAAATAATTTCCAGAATATTGACCAAAAAATGGTTCTGAAACGCTATTCTTTATTTCCAATCGTACCTTCTTTCAGCTATAACTTTAAATTCTAAATTCCCATGAAATCAAAATATTATTCTTTCGTAAATATTATAAAAGTCCGTTTCCTCAAATTGCTTTTTCCTGTCTTTTTGGGAAGTATGCTATTTTCCTGCGAAACTATCATTGACGAAATCGACCCTTCCAAGTTTCCGGGCTTGGAACAAAAACTTGTGATGGCATCTTTTATATGTCCGCAGGATACTGTTCTGAGAGTATTTTTAAGTAAATCTTTGCCTATTTATTCAGAGATTCCGAAATATGAGCCTGTAAAAGTGCCTAATGCTTTCGGTGACACCAATTTATATTATAAAAAAGTGATATATGTAAAAAATGCTTTGGTCGAAATTAGTGATGGGGTAAACAAAGGAACTTTTACCATGAATCCTGTTAATTTTGAGTATGAATTACGAGGTTACAAGATTGTTTCGGGAAAAACATATACACTGAGGGCTTCTGTCGAAAACTTTAAAGTAGAAGCCAACGCGACAGTGCCCAATGAAGTACCTGAAATAGAGAATCTGAAGATTTCCAGATATACTAATTATAATCAGGGTTTTAATAAAGATACCGTAAATGGATTTAACCTGACTTTTGATTGGAAGGACTTCCCTAATCAGGAAAACTATTACAAGGTTTTTGCCGAGTACAGCAATTATCAAAAGACTCCGAAGGAGTTTTCCAACGGTATCAATAATAAAAAAGAATTTAAAAATTTCAGTACTTTCTTCTGGAGCAATAATGACCTCAATGATAACTTAGACCTCATAAACGACAATCTTTTGGATGGTAAAACGATTTTTAGCCCCAAAGGTCAGGCTCATGAAGGTAAAAGTAATTATTGTAATAATGGAGGCTGTTTTAAAACAGAAATAATTAAAAACATGCCTCAGTTATTTGATATTCAGCTATGGCACATTAGTAAAGATATGTATCAATATATGAAGTCAGTCAGGCAGTCTTCCAATATTTCTGATAATCCATTTTCAGAGCCTGTGCCGGTGTTTACCAATGTCAAAAATGGTTTGGGGTGCTTTGCGGCTTACAATAAAAGGGTGCTTGTGATGGAAAATAAGTTTTGAACCGGGACTTTGGAGGAGAGTGAATAGGCTTGGGAAAACTCTTTTTCTCTTTTCGTAATCTGGAAGAAATATTTTTGTAAAATCCTGGTATAAACCAATCCTGCCCCTACCCCAAAGGGGGATTGGTTTGATTTGAAAATCTAAAATCGGTAATCAAATGCCTTTGCGAATCTTTGTGGCTTCTTGGCGTTCTTTGTGGTTTTATTTTTACACAAAAGACACTAAGAAGACGCAAAATGCACAAAGATTATAATTCTCATTACAAGGTTTAACCATTAAGGAATTAAGGACATTAAGCAAAATTTCTTTGCGAATCTTTGTGGTTTCTTGGCGTCTTTTGTGGTTAATCTTTTTTCTCGCAAAGACGCTAAGACGCAGAGTTTATTAGACCAGGTATCCTGGCAAATTCTAATGTTCGGTCTTAATAATACGAAAATCTTAAATCGTTAATCCAAAATCGTCAATCAAACCAATCCTGCCCCTACCCCGAAGGGGATTGGTTTGATTTGAAAATCCAAAATCACAAATCAACTCAAAAAACTCTTCCTACCCCCTCTCCGTGTGGAGAGGGGTACCCGAAGGGCGGGGTGAGGTTCTTTCAAATAATTTCCTCCTTCTCCGCCCATACATCCGGCAGAATATTTAATTTTGAGAAAAAACTATCAATCGATGAAACTCTTCTCAACAGAAACCTATATCAACAGACGTAACGCCCTGAAAAACGCCCTGGGCTCTGGCCAGATCTTGATTCTGGGCAACAACGAGTCGCCCATGAACTATACCGACAATACCTACCGCTTTCGTCAGGACAGCAACTTCCTGTATTTCTTCGGTATCAGCCTTCCCGGTCTGGCGGCTTTGATTGATATTGACAAAAACGAGGAGATTATCTTTGGGCACGAATACACCATCGACGACATCATCTGGATAGGCCGGCAGGAGCCGCTGCACGTTTTGGCCAATAAAGTAGGTGTAGCCACTGTGCTGGAGCCGGAAAAACTTGCCACTAAAATCAGCCCGGCGGTGATGTACCTCCCACCCTACCGGCACGACAACAAAATATTGCTCAGCAATTTATTGCCTATCAGTTTGGACCAGCTGGCTCCTTCGGAATCGCTGACCAAAGCCGTGATTAACCTCAGGATGCACAAAGCACCGGAAGAGATCGCCGAAATGGAAAAGGCCGTCAACATCACCCGCGAGATGCATCTGGCCGCCATGCGTGCCACCAAAGGCGGGAAATATGAATACGAGGCCGTGGCCAAAATCCTGGAGACCATGCACCGCCACCATGCCGAGCTCAGCTATCCTGTGATATTCTCGGTGAACGGACAGACCCTCCACAACCATTACCATGGCAACCGCATGGAAGCAGGGCAACTGGCCCTCAACGACTCCGGCTGCGAGACCGACATGTGCTATGCCGGCGACATCACCCGCACGTTTCCAGTGAGCGGGAAGTTTAGCGAAACCCAAAAAGAAATCTATACCGCCGTACTCGATATGCTCGAAAGCAGCACTGCCCTGCTCAAACCCGGCCTGATGTACCGCGACGTGCATATCAACGCCAACCGCATCTTGCTGGGGCATCTGAAAAACATTGGTCTCGTGCATGGCGACACAGAGGAAATGCTGGCTGCCGGTGTGGGCGGGCTCTTTATGCCGCATGGCCTGGGGCACAACATCGGCCTGGATGTACACGACATGGAAGACCTCGGCGAAAACCTCGTGGGCTACCGCGAAGGCCTCGCCCGCAGCACCCAGTTGGGCTTACGCTCGCTTAGGATGGCCCGTGAGCTGGAGACAGGAAATGTGATCACCGTGGAGCCGGGCTGCTATTTCATACCGGAGTTGATAGAGAAATACAAAGCCGAGGGGATTTTTAAGGAATATGTAAACTACGCCCAACTTGAAGCCTACTACGACTTTGGAGGCGTGCGTATCGAAGATAACGTGCTCATCACCGACACCGGCCACCGGGTATTGGGTGAGCGTATCGCCAAGACCATCGCAGAAGTCGAAGCCGTAATGGCCGGGGGATTCTGAGGATTTCTTTGTTTTGGGCCGGTTTTTAATACTGCAAAGCACGCAAAGAAAATATCTTAATGCCCTAATGGTAAAAATATTATGGGCACACGGATAAACACCGATGAGACACAGATAGCCCTGTGTCTTTAATGTCTGCCTGGTGGTTTTTGTGTCAATCTTTATTGTGACCGAATGCTCTTCATTCCCTAATAATGATGACCCACGGATGAGCACGGATAGGACACGGATTGCATTTTACATTTCAAGAAGTTTGTCAGCCTGAGCCACCCATGTCAGCCTGAGCTTGACGAAGGCCTGACGAAGGCCACCATAATCGACAAATGCTTTTCTTCTCCAAATTCAAAAACCACCACCGAATAAAAAAATATTAACCCGATTCTTGGTATTGCTTTTAGGCTTGATTACATTTGGATATTAATGCACTAAGCACCAATAGGATGAAGAAAAAATTTACGCAATTCCCTCAATTATTAAAGATATTAATTCTCTACAAATTAAATATAATTCTAAATAGTATATAGATATTTTGAAACATTTAAAATGTTTTATTTAAAAATTTTCTAATTCCATAAGATATTACCAAAACCATGAGCGAAGATAGATTTCATCTTAAAATACCAGTCTCAAATGTTCGATATGAAAAATATGTAAAAAATGGAGGAGGTAAGAGCTTTCACCGTAATAATCATACTGAACATGGGCAAAAACTTTATAGAAGTACTCTTAAACTTAAAAAACTTGAGTTCGCAAAAAAGGATTCTCATTTAACTAATGATTTATTTTTTCAGATAGAAACTCCTAAAAATATTTCAGTCAAGTCAGAAAAAATGAATATTGAAAAATTAGGTTTTAAGGTTATCAGCTACTCCAAAGATAATAAATCAATTGGAACTGCAATGATGGAAAAAGGAAATTTACCTATACTTGAACAAAAAATATTAGAGTATTCTGAAACTTCTCAACATGTTGGAAAAACTTATTTTTCTATTATTGAAGAAATTTCAAGTATTCCCCCTGAAAGTAAAATTAAAGTTGAAATGGATTATAAATCTCACGAGCCACTTCCAATTATAATAAATCTATATAATGCACTTTCGAATAAAGAAAAACTTGCCATTAACCAAACGATTATTGAAGAAGTAAAAAAATACTCCAAGGAAATCAAAATTAGAAATTTTAAAAATGGTATAACTTCAATAGCTTGCTCTCTACGTCCATCTGAAGTCCCACTACTTGTGAATGAATTTTCAACTATAAAAGAAATAAAGGCTAATTATTCAACATTTGTTGAGAATGCAGTTCCAATTCAAGAAATGCCAAACCCATTAACAGTAAGAAAACCAATAAGTGATTCGGTAGTTTGTATAATTGATTCTGGTATAAAAGTTGACAATGGTATTTTTGGATCGTTTGTAATTGCACAAGTACCAATGCTTCCAAATGGATCAGTTAAGGCAAGCTACAACCATGGAACTTTTGTAGCTAGCAGATTTGCATTTGGCGATAATGTTGATAGTTGCCTAGGAAATCATATTCTTCAGCCATATTGCAACTTAATTGATATTCAAGTATTTGGACTAGACGCTTCAAATAATGAAATTAATCCAAATGAATTTCATTTAAGAACAGTTATTGAAGACATTGTTGAAAGATACCACGAAAGTGTAAGGGTTTACAATCTATCATTAGGAGGTCAAATACCTATTAATAATTTTGAATTTTCCGACTTAGCGAAATTACTAGATTTTCTATCAAAGCAATTCAAAGTTTTATTCATAATATCCTCTGGAAATATCAATTCTCTTTTAGGACCTTATCCAATTGACCATTTTCTGAATCCCTATTCGAGAATAGGATGTCCCGCGGAGTCTATATTGTCACTTACTGTAGGCTCAATTGCCAAGTTTGATAACTCAGCTTCCTTATCTAAACAAGAAGAGATTTCGCCTTTTTCAAGGATAGGCCCCGGAGCCGATTTGGGAGTAAAACCTGAACTTGTTGCTCATGGTGGTAATTTAATCTTTCCTTATAATTTTTCTCCAAGAATTTCTTCATATGGTATTTCAGCAGATGGTTCCAGGCTTTGTGTAGATAATGGCACGAGTTATTCTGCACCAATTATTTCTCAATATGCTCAAAGACTATTTGACTTATATCCAAATAGTGACCCTAACTTAATCAGAGCTTTACTCTGCCATTTTACCGTGAAGAAAAATTTACCCTCATCAATTTCAACAGATTATAGGGACAATTTTACAGGTTTTGGGGAACCTTTTATAGACAATGCTTTAACTGCAAATACTTACAACGCCGCCTATATTTATGAAGGCCAGTTAGATCAAGAAAATTATCAATATGTATCGTTTCATATTCCGGATTCATTGAATGAGTCAAATAAAAAATCAAAGCTTAGAATAAAAATAACAATTACATACGATTCACCAGTTGACCCCGACAATGATACAGAGTATTCAATGTCAAGAATCTCTGCCCTTTTAATGAAAGCTTCAAAAAAAGGAATGGCACCAATCAATATTTCAAGTGAAGGAAAATATATTCTACCATGGAATCCAATAATACAATTTGAAAAAAGTTTTTTAAGAGGGTATTTAACTGGAGCATGGGATTTAAGGTTAAGACTCTATACTAGAGGAACACTTAAGGAAAATTATTTACAAGATTATGCAGTTGTAATAGAAATAATTGATGACGAAAAAGGTACAAATGTGTACAATGATATTGAAGCTGAATATTCTCAAATTTACAAAAAAATAAAAATTAGAATTGCAGCATAAAATCTTAATTTAATTTACCACTTCCTAAAATTGTGGTATTAATCTAAAAATCTAGAAATGTGTTTCTTAGAACTCAATATTTGGTTAAATACAGTGAAATCAATTCACCTTTTCGAATTTCATCCAAAATCTTCTCGAACCTTAAACAATGGATAAAAATACAGTAGGAAAACAATTCCAATTAGAAAAAGATAACTATAATAGTCTTGGTAAAAATCTTATCGAAGCATTAAGAGCTTTTTTGACAGAAGAAGAAATACCATTTTTAGACATCTATTATCGAATAAAAAAGTTTGAGTCTTTCTTCGAAAAAATTGAAAGAAAGGGATATGTCAATCCTTTTAATGAAATTGAAGATATTTGTGGAATTAGAATTATTTGTTATTATACCACAGATATTCAAAGAATAAGCAAAATTATAAACAAAGAGTTTAATATAATTGAAGAGCAAGACAAATCAGATTTACTGGGATTAAAAGAGTTTGCATATCGCTCAAAACATTATATTGTAAAAATAAAAGATTCATGGTTAGTAGCTCCAAACTATAGAAAATTATCGGGTTTGAAAGCCGAAATTCAAGTTAGAACAATATTGATGCATGCATGGGCAGAAATTGAGCATAAACTTAATTATAAAAGTGATTCTCAAGTACCTGACAAGTTCCAAAGAAAACTTTTTAGGTTGAGTGCCAAATTTGAGGAGGCTGATGAACAATTTGAAGAATTAAAAGATGGGATTGAGAATTATAAATTCCAAATAAATGAGAAAATTAGAGCAACTAAATCTTTTAATCTATCTCAAGACTTTAATATTGAAAGTTATAGAGCATTTGTTCAATTCCATTTCCCAGAAGACCCATTAGTGGATTTTCGCATTAGTCACTCTTTTGAAGAATATAAAAAAAATAATATTGGATTCAAAGAATTGGATAAAGCTTTACAAAAAGTAAAACCATATTTTAATAAAATTAGTGAAGATTTAAAAACTTCAGGTTATTCAAACGACATGAAGAGTATTCCATCTGAGTTACTCGCTATTTCTTTGGACATTACTGATGAAAAAACATTTAATAGAAGATTCCATATAGAAAATGAATTGAGAATAGTTGTTGGGGAATGGAGAATGGTTGTTGAGAAATGGAGAAAATTAATTAAATAACAAATATTTTTAAATCATTAATCTTTTAAGTTGTCTAAAAGACCAACATTAATCTGATTCTTACTTCTTTATATTCCAAATAACAATTAATCACTTTATCCATTTTAAAGGCTCAATCTATTAAATATTAACCACCCATCCCAAACTTCCCCCACCCCAATCCCCACCACAATCCCCCCAATCTCCAAGTAAATTTCCTTAACAAGGAATTCCAAATACCCTAAAATGAAATCAGTAGAGGGTAATTTGAATTCAAATTAGGGAATATTGAAATCAAATTCCTGAAATTCGATGTTAAATTCGACGAATTCGAGATCAAATTCCTGGAATTCGATGTTAAATTTGGTGATTTTGAGATCAAATTCGTGGAATTCGATGTTAAATTCGGCGATTTCGAGATCAAATTCGTGGAATTCGATGTTAAATTCGTGGAATTCGATGTTAAATTCAGCGAATTCAATGTTAAAATCGGCGAATTCGATGTTAAATTCGTGAAATTTAAGTTCAAATTCGTGGAATTCAATGTTAAATTCGACGAATTCGATGTTAATCTAGCACAAATCCCCTAACTTTTTTGGAAAATAGAGCACAATTTGTGCTGTATTAACATCTGACAATCCTTCATTAATCTTATTTTACCACCTAATTATCAGTTTTTTATAATAATATTCTATAATCTTAGCAGCCTAAATTCTCATTTTAACTGTATAAAATCCAATGTTCTGTAATTTTTCCAATCTTTAAAATATTGCATATCTTCGCAACCGGCACTATGGCTAATTGATTTATGCATAAACTTCGGCCAATACTATTCAATATGAGAGCAATTTGGTTTGTATTCTGTTTTTGGGTTTCCGTGAATGCCATGGGGCAAACTAAAGTTTACACCGATGACATCCGCCATTTTTATGAGGCGTTTGACAGCGTCAATCTCCAAACCGATAAAACCTTGCAACTGAAAACTGTGCAGACCCTGTATGTAGATCGTGCCAGCCAGGGGCTCAAAGATTTTATGGCTCTGGGCGGAGGCAATACCCAAAGATGGCTCAACTACATGCTTTACAATAAAAAGTATTTGCAGGGAATAAGGCCCAATCTCGAAAGTATCTCCGGCCAGATACCTGAAATCCAGTCCCGTCTGGCTCAAGTCAAAGAGGTTTATCCCGGCTTTAAAGACGGCAGCATCTATTTTATTGTGGGCTGTGGGCTGGTGGGTGGCAGCCCCAGTAAATCGACCCAAAGCCTGATACTTGGTGCCGAGGTATTGGTTAAAAAGAACGCCCAATGGGCCATACCTTCGGCCATACATGAGTTTATCCATTTGCAGCAAAAAGATGGCAACGGGCAGCTGCTGACCCAGACCCTCAATGAAGGCGTGGCTGAGTTTCTTTCAGAGGTGTTTTTTGAGCAGGAGCTGGCCGGCAATGGCTACGCCCCACACATTGTTTTTGGCAAAAATCACGAAGCAGAGGTATGGAAACAATTCAAAGCCGATATGTTTGTAAAAAACCGGGGATTTATGGGCTGGCTCTATGGCTCAAAGGCCATCGGAGGCAAGGAAGTACAAGACCTGGGCTATTTTTTGGGATATAAAATCTGTAAAGCTTTTTATGAAAAAACCACCGATAAAACCGCAGCTATCAGTACCCTGCTTGAGCTGGATGTGAGCTCTGACGAAAGCATCCGGGCATTTGTGGTGCATTCGGGCTATGGTAGCCCGGCAGACAGGGAATATATAGCAAAGGGCATCTTTACCGAAGAAAAAGAGGAAAGCCAAATCCTGAAAAAGGTGTACGGCTACCGAATCAAAGGACAGCAGGTGATATTTGAATTCTCCCCTCCGCAGGTTTTTCTTGACAGATTCAAAGGCGATATCGGCAAGGTGTCGGTGGCGGGGAGTTTTAACGACTGGAATCCCGGAGCCGAGCCATTCAGTTTGAAACGCGTGGCAGAAAACAGATTTGAGTTGGTGCTGCCCAAAGAAAGGCTGAAATTGGATAGCAGACCACAGTTTAAATTTGTGATCAATGAAGATATCTGGATGCCTGCCCCGGAAACGGCTCTGAATGTGGATGATAGCTCCGGGAATCTGGTGATGGAGCAATGATAGGTAAATTTGATTTAGCGTTTTATTCACTTTTTATTTTTCCTAATAAATCCTAAATTCGAATATTAAAAACCTTGAATCAGAAGTTAAGATTGCCTTTATCACTATGAAAAATCACATTTGGATACTCATTGGGGTTGTTTTCGCATTGATTTCCTGTAAAAAATCAGAGGAAAGCTCTCTGGGTGAGCCCTGCTCAATAATGCTCAATAATGTGGCATTTACCCGATCACTCAACGGTGCTATGAAAATAAGCCAGGCAGAGAACAGCCGTTTGATAATGAAAGCCAGCGAAAAAACTGACTATTTCAATGAACCCGATGGCTCCAAAAATTATGGGAATGCTCCTGTTTTATTGACAAAAGTCGATAACCAAAAGCCCTTTACTTTTACTGTCAAAATCTCCCCTACCTGGCAGGAAACTTATGATGCCGGAGCCATGTATGTTTTTCTGAACGAAAAACGCTGGTTTAAATTTGCCTTCGAACGTGACGAACGCAAGCTCAGGAGAATGGTCACCGTCAGGACCACCGAAACCTCTGACGACAACAATCATGATGTGGTGGACAGCACGAGCGTATATATGAAAATGTCATCTGACACCAAAACCATAGGTTTTTATTATTCTACCGACAAAGCCAACTGGCAGCTGGTACGCTTATTCAGGAATGAATATCCGGCCGAAACCTGGCTAGGCATCAGTAGCCAGTCGCCCATGGGAAAAGGCAATCAGACCATTTTTGAGGATTGTTCCCTTACCCAAACCCATATCAAAGATTTCAGGATGGGGATTTGAGTTTAATGGTTTGGGATACCTAAGCAACCACGGCAAGCTGTCGTGGTTTTTTTATACCAAAATCTTTCATTTATTTAGTTCTTAATATATTAACTTATACAATATCCTATGTGCCTTATGTGGTATTACCTATTGTGTGCTATGTGGTAAACCTGACATCTCAATTTCTTTTTTAACCCAAATATCTAAATTCATTTGTTTGCCTTTTGGCCAAAGCTTACTTTAGCAAGAAATTTATATACAATTTGAAAAATATCATTCTTGCCTTATTTTTAGGCCTGAACCTAAGTGGAATCGCCCAAACCGAAATTGTCATGAACCCATCAAACGCTTCCCAAAAACAAAAATCTGCGGAGATTTATATCACCCAATTGATATATGTAATTCCCGGCCAGGAAAAAGTTTTTAATCAGTTTGAGGATATTGCCATCCCTCAAATATCCAAGTACAACGGCAAACTGCTGCTAAGGACACGAGTCGAGCAAAAGGCCGTCATCGAACAAAATATGGAAACGCCTTATGAGATTCATCTGGTGGTGTTTGCTTCGCAGCAAGATTTTGAAAACTATATGAAAGATGAAGAAAGAAAGAAATTTCTCCATCTCAAAAACCAATCGATCAAAGCAGCAGTTTTGATTCAGGGAACTAAACTTTGAAAATACCGGGCTGGTAAACAGTGATAAAAAAATCTGTAGAAAAATCCTATTTTTGTAATAAATCTAAAACCTTAATTAAAAAATGCTTAGAAAGCTATTATCCTTGTCAGTTGTTGTTCTTTTCATATTTGCTTGTGGAAAATCCAATGAACCTTGCTCTCAAAAGGTTTGGTATCTGGATCGTGACGGAGATGGGCTTGGAGATAAAACCCAGACCATCAAAGATTGTGAAAGACCGGTCGGGTATGTTGATAACGCCAATGATGACAACGATCAGCCGGTGGTTGCACCTGTAAAAGAATATCCTGAAAAAGGCTACTCCACCCCCAAAACCTATGCCGGCAGGGAGTTGGTATGGGCCGATGAGTTTGAGGGCACTGGTCTGGACGAAAAAATCTGGAATTATGAACTGGGTGACGGCTGTCCGGGCAACTGTGGCTGGGGTAACAATGAGCTGCAGTATTATCGCAAAGAAAACACCAGTGTAAAAGAAGGATACCTCTTTATCAAAGCCAATTATGAAAGCGTGGGAGGCAAACTATATACTTCTTCGAGGCTTACCACCCAAAACAAATTCAACTTTAAATATGGCCGTGTGGACATCAGGGCGGCATTGCCCAAAGGCAAAGGAATATGGCCGGCTCTCTGGATGCTGGGCAAAAATATCAACACGGTAGGCTGGCCCAAATGCGGCGAAATAGACATCATGGAAATGGTGGGTGGCAGCGGCTCCGACAATCAGGTGCATGGCACGGCTCACTGGGACAATGGTGGCTCTCATGCCCAATACGGAGGCAATACCAAACTCGCTTCGGGGATATTTAACGACGAATTCCATGTGTTTTCTATCACCTGGGATGAAAAATACATCCGATGGTATCTTGATGACAAGGAATACCAGGTGATTGACATTTCTCCGGCAGGATTGAGCGAGCTGCGGGAGGAGTTTTTCCTTATATTTAATGTAGCTGTAGGGGGTAACTGGCCGGGTAATCCTGATGAAAGCACTACTTTTCCTCAAAAAATGGTGGTTGACTATGTGAGGGTCTTTAAATAAACCTTAAAGTATTAATCACCAATAAAATTTAATCTTTGACCGGGAAGACTGTTGCCATTCAAATAAAAAATGAAAACTTCCGGTCTTTTGCAGGTTATTTTGGAACATAATTTTACCCTGATGACAAACGATAATACGAAAACCTTTTACCATGGCACCAAAGCCATTCTCGAAACCGGGGATTTGATAAAGCCGGGCTTCAATTCAAACTACGGGCAACAGAAAATGGCTAAATATGTGTATTTCACGGCTACCCTCGATGCGGCGATTTGGGGAGCGGAGCTGGCACAGGGTAATAATCAGGAAAAAATATATACCGTTGAACCCACCGGGAGTTTTGAAGACGACCCCAATCTCACCGACAAGAAGTTTCCGGGCAATCCCACCCAATCGTACCGTACACTGGCTCCTTTAAAAGTGGTCGGAGAAGTTAAAACCTGGCAGGGACATGCAGAAGAACTCCTCACTGCCATGAAAAATAACCTTCAAAAACTGAAAGAGCAGGGCATTGAGGCCATTGAAGATTGATAATTAAAAGATTTCTTTATGTTGAAAAAGCATTTGATTTTGATTGGGATTTTGATTTCGCTGGCTCTGTTTGGCGTATCGGTGAGTCTCTATCCGGGTGGTTCTATGTTTGATAAAAACTCGGTGGGTTTTCTGTGGACCCAAAACTTCATCAGTAATTTGTTCGGAGAAAAAGCTTTTAACGGAGCTCCCAATCCATCCCGATATTGGGGAATGGCAGCCATGTTTTTCCTTTCGGCAGCTTTGGCTGTTTTCTTTATTAATTATGCCAAAAGGATTCCCCACCGAGGCTCGTCCAATGTCATAAAGTATCTGGGGGCGGGTGGCATGATAGCTACATTTTTAATTGCGACGCCCTTGCATGACATCATGGCTACAGTAGCAAGTACATTGTTTTTGGTATGTCTGTTTTATATCACGGTATTTATTTACAAAACCAGGCTACACGTTTTCAAGGTATTATGTAGCCTTTGTATGCTCATATTTTATTATACGCTATATATCTATGGATCAGGTGATGTGAGCACTTTACCTATCTGGCAAAAAATCAATTTCGGAGGAATGATACTACTCGTTTTGGGCCTGGAATACTTTACCAAACCTGAAGACTTTGGGAGTGTGGAGAAATAAACATTTCCGAGGATTCCATTTTTAACCCAGGTGCACAAAAATCTTATGATTTTCGCACCACAATATGATTTTACCATCAATCATAATTTCATAAGAAATTTATGATTTTTAGTTAGTTACGAGTACATTTGAGTCCAAAACCAACAATTATGAGACTGTTACTTTATATTCTTCTATTTATTCCGGGACTGGTAAGTGCACAGGTTTCGCTCGAAGCAAAAATCGGGGAAGTCATGACCAAATACAAAGCCGTAGGCCTCTCCGTTGCGGTTATTAAGGCCAATAAACCCTTTTACCAAAAAGCATTTGGCAAACAAAGTCTTGAAACAGGTCAACCGTTGCAGGAAAATAATATTTTTAGAATTGCATCCATTTCCAAGTCATTTTCAGCTACTTCTATCATGCAGCTGGTGGAGGCCGAAAAGCTGTCGCTCAATGATGACATGTCAAAACTGATGGGTTTTAATGTGAGAAATCCCAAGTACCCTTTCGCCACGATTACGCTCAAAATGGTGCTGTCTCATACCTCCTCTATCAACGATTCTCAAGGGTATTTTTCGCTGGATGCTATTAACCCTGATAAAAACCCCAACTGGGAAAAATGTTATAACACCTATGCTCCGGGCATGGGTTATGAGTATTGCAATCTCAACTTTAATATGGTGGGCACCATTATAGAAAAAACCTCCGGGATGCGGTTTGACCAATATGTGGTAAGAAATATTTTGAATCCCCTCAAAATCTATGGCGGTTACTGTGTTGATTCCTTAAATCAGCAGTTGATGGCCAGCATTTATAATTACGATACCCTTACCCAAAAATACATTCTTTCAGAAGGTGCCTACAATCCGAGAAGAGAGGAAATCCGAAATTACGTTTTTGGTTACTCCACGCCTATCTTTTCCCCTACCGGAGGCATGAAAATATCGGCACCTGACCTGGCCAAATACATGACCCTGCACATGAACTATGGTAAATCAGGAAAAGTGAGGATTATCCATAAAAAGAGCTCTAAAATTATGCAAACGCCGGTAAGTGATATTGAAAGTTATGGGTTGGCATTATGGAGAACTGCAAAATTCATAGATGGCGAGTCACTGGTGGGGCATACCGGTTCGGCTTATGGTTTGTACAGTTGCATGTTTTTCAATCCCAAAAAGAAATTCGGCATTGTAGCCATAACCAATGGCTGCAAAGAACCCGAAACCGACAGTTATAATCAGTTTTTAAAAGAAATTGCCAATATTTTATATCAAGATTTGATTAGATAAAATTGATTTTTATGGCGACAATTTTATATAATATATATTTTTGCAAAAAGAGATTTCTATGACAGTTAAAGATTTGAAAAAAGAGATAAAATTGGCAATAGAAGATGCTCCTGAATCTGTTTTAGAGGATATTTTGAACTTTTTAAAAAAATCGAACAAAATACCTGAGGGAAAAATTGATTTAAATAAACATTTAAGCCAAATAATGATAGAAGACAACTCCCTCTTGCAAAAGCTTGCTAAATGATTGATATAGATGAGGTAATTCAAATTCAGGAAATTCTGATTGAAAAATTCGGTGGCATTAAAGGTGTCAGGGATTTAGATTTGCTGGAATCTGCGATATCAAGGCCATTTCAAACTTTTGATAATATTGATTTGTACAATAGTCCGATTGAAAAAGCTGCCGCAATTATTGAAAGTATTTTAATCAATCACCCTTTTATTGATGGAAATAAAAGAATTGGATATGTATTGATGAGACTAATACTTTTGAATAGTCATTTAGATATAGAGGCAAATGAAAATGATAAATATGAGTTTGTAATTTCAATCGCCAAAGGAGAAAGGAAATATTTGGATATTAAAAACTGGATATTACAAAAATCTTTCAAAACCTAATTTTCACAATTCAAAACCTAATTTTTCCAAAAACAGGTAAGTGATCAGAGTACTGATTGGCAAATACTTTTATTTCGTCCACTTTCCATGGATGTTTTTTTGATAGAAAAATATAATCAATTCTGCTATCCGGGCTATCTGCGGGAAAAGTGTTCTGTGGTTTCTGAAATTGGGTTGCCGCATCAATAAAAAAGCCGGTGATATATTGATATTCAGGAGAGTCCGGTTTAAAATTAAAATCACCGGCAAGAATCATAGGATTGTCATTTTTCAAATAATACGCTATAATGGCCTCAAGCTGGGCCATTCGATTTTCGGAAAATTGATGGCAAAGGTGAGTACCTAGCATTATGACCGACTTTTTCCCGAAATTCTGCTCAGTAGCTATCATCGACCGCACTTCTCCCCCTTTTGGATTTGGTAGTTTTTGTCTGAAAACCACATTGGGTTGTTTTAAAAGCAAAGCTTCTCCATATCCGCCTCCACTAAAATCTATGGCTTTTGAAAAATAAGATATTCTTTGTGTCAATTTGGCCAATTCGGCGGCATTGTCCACTTTTTTCCCGAAAACGCCTGCCGATCGGTCGGTCATACTATCTACTTCCTGCAAAAACACCACATCGGGATGGGTCTCTTTGATTAATGCTGAAATATCACTTACGTTACTTTGTCCTTTTCTATATGGATTTTCATTATGGTAAATATTGTAAGTCAGAACCTTGATAGCTGGTTTTGAGCAGGAAACCAGACAAAAAAACAGAAATATTGACAATAAAACTCTCATTTCAAAACAGTGGTAAACAAGTCAGAAAAATTTTCAATTCTAAAAAAATTAACAGCTAAATTTACGATAAATATATCCTTCAATGAAAAAAATCTTATTTCTGATTTTTCCACTATTTATTTTCAAATCAAATGGACAATCGATTTCATTTTTGCCCTCCAATACCAACAGCAGCAACTTAAATTTCACGAGAATGATAGGTTATGATGTAAGTTACCGTCAAAAATTGTTTAAGAAAAACTATATGGGAATAAGTATTTCCCAGAGTTTCAGAAATAATTTTTATAACTACGTTTATACTTCACAAGCCACTAATAAAGCATATTTTTTGACTACCAATCCCAATAACAGGATGAATAGCATTGCATTCCAATTTGAACATAAGTTTTCAAAAGATAGTACAAGTGCGTTTTTTATAGGATTATCAGGATCAATCAATAATTTTAAAAGGAATGAACTAATACAATCAGTTGAATTAAAAAAGAATCAGTTTTCTTTTTTTAAATTTATTGAGAAGAAAAATCTTTTGCCGGGTATTGGTTTAAATTTTAACGCACAGCAAAAAATTGGAAATAGACTTTGGATATTTTTACAATACAGCCCTTCAATGGTCTTTTATTCGAAAAATTCTTTGGATAAAATTAATGATCCGAAACTTATATTATTTCATACTTTGGGTATCGGATTAAACTACCGAAAATGAAACAGATTGAGAAAAATAAAATTATGTTATTTTTCATGCTATCAATTGGAATAAGTTTTCCGATTAGGAGTAGTGCACAGTCCTTTTTAATAAACCCCGCATTTTCTAAAACCGATTATAGGCACTTCAAAAATCTTTCAGGATATGAAATATCTTATTTTCATCCGGTAAACAAAAGATCTCAAATCGGTATTTCTTTTAGCCAAAGCTTCTTTCAAAAACCGTTTTCCTATCTTTATTGGTCTTTAAATGATGGCCATGCATATGACAGAACAGTTCAACCCAAAAATATGGTTAATAGCCTTTCATTGGCTTTTGAAGCGGATTTACTCCAAAAAAAGAATACATCGCTTTTCTTAGGCCCAATGATTTCATTAAATAATTTGGAAAGAAAGGAAACGATAATCGATATTTTAAAAGAAAAAAATACGATTAATGCTTATACACTCAAGGAAACAAAGATCAATAAAATGGGTGTAGGACTTAAATTTTCATTTCAGCAAAGGTTATACAAACATCTCTGGATTTTCGGGAAAGTGGATCCCTCGGTTATTTTCTACCGAAAACCCAATCTAGTAGGCACTTCCGACCCATCCATTATTTCGGTTACCAATTATGGCATAGGCATAAATTATAATATCAAAAAATAGAATATGGAAAAGTTTGAGTACAAAATTCTGAATATCAGTCGTCAGCACTTAAAAAGAGAGACTTTCCAGGAAGAGCTAATCTCCAAACTTAATGAGCTCGGGGAGCTGGGTTGGGATTAATCACCATTGAAGGGCTCACAGAGGCATCATTGTTGATGCAAGCAGGTCATACTGATGAAATCTTGTTTATTCTGAAAAGGAAGAAAAGATCCTGAGAGAAAAGTTTTCAGTTTTTCACTTCTTTGAACTTCTGATTTTTGATTTTTTCCTGAAGTTTGATAATTCCGCCTAACAAGGCTTCCGGGCGGGGTGGACAGCCGGGCACATATACATCTACAGGGATAATACGGTCAACTCCTTTTACCACATGATAGCCGTGTTCCCAGTAAGGACCACCGCAATTGGAACAGCTCCCCATTGATATCACATATTTGGGGTCGGCCATTTGTTCATAAAGTCTTTTTACCCTGTCAGCCATTTTGAAAGTTACTGTACCCGATATAATCATGAGGTCAGATTGACGGGGAGAGTTTCTTGGGAAAATCCCAAACCGTTCCAGGTCATAATTAGAGGCAAAAGTGGCCATCATTTCGATGGCACAACAGGCCAAACCAAACCCCATGGGCCAGAGACTGTTGGCTCTGGCCCAGTTGGTTAGTTCATCCAGTGAGGTCAAAATTACTTCCCCTTCACCGGTTTTTATTCTTTCGTGAGCTTCGAGTGTTTGTAAATCCATCAGTACTTTTCATTTAGTTTTCGGTACATTTCCTCACTCACCGGCGATTTAAATCTCAACTCTTTTTGTTGGGGTGTAATCCAATCCAGATGACCTTTTTTCCAGGCATACATTAAACCCAGAGCCAAAATCAAAACAAAAATCAACATTTCTACTCCGGCATATACAGCCCAAAGGCCGTTGGTTTCTTCAATGAGCCGGGCATCACCAAAAACCGTAGCCCAGGGAAAAAGTAAAACCAGCTCTACTTCGAAAAGCAGAAATACCAGTGCTACGATATAAAACCGTATGTTAAATGAGACATGAGCCGTACCTTCGGTTTCTTCACCTGATTCATAAACTGCGTTTTTCTCGGGGTTAGGCCTTGAGGGTCGCAACAACCACGACACACCTAAAACGAGCACTACCAATAATAGTGCAGCCAGAAAAAACAGTAAAACAAACCCAAACTGTGAAATCATGTAACCGATTTTTTACAAAATTAAAGTATTAATGCCTGTTCCCATAATTTATAGGCATTTTCATATTTGTCTTTTTCAGTACTTACAGGCTCGATGGTTTTCAGAATAGTCAGACCGCTCATGGCTTCTTTGATGTTTGAATAAACTTTGGCACCTACTCCGGCACCCAAAGCGGCACCTTTGGCACCATGTGTATCGTACATCTCGACAGGCACCTGGGTGGTATTCACCAATGTTTGGGTAAAGACATCACTTAAAAACATATTGGCTTGTCCTGCTCTGATTACGTTAGGTACCACCCCTAAGCTTAGCATAATATCGAAGCCATATTTAAATGAAAAAACGATACCTTCCTGGGCTGCCCTGAAAATATGAGCTTGTTTGTGCGTATTAAAATCCAATCCAAGCATTTGAGCCCCCACCAGTTTGTTTTGAAGCATTCGCTCAGCCCCGTTTCCAAAAGGCATCACGATGAGACCATCAGAACCTACTGAAATCTTGCGGGCTTCTTCGTTCATTTCTTGATAAGATTTACCACCGGCAACCTGTTCTTTGATCCAGCGATTCAAAATACCGGTTCCGTTGATACAAAGCAAAATTCCTATTCTCGAAAGGTTATTTTCGCCATGATTTACATGAGCAAAAGAATTGATTCTCGATAAGGGATCATAGCTGATTTTATCACTCACAGCATACACTACACCCGAAGTACCTGCAGTGGCGGCAATCTCACCCGGATTTACCACATTCAATGAAAAAGCATTATTGGGCTGGTCTCCGGCTTTATAGGCCACTACCGCCGAGGTACTTAAGCCAAGGCTTTCAGCCACATCAGCCCTGATATTCCCGTGAGAAGCAAAAACCGGAAGAATGGCAGGGATAATATCTTTAGTAAATCCAAAAGCTTTCAAAACGTCCTCGGAAAGCTGGTTTTTAGGAAAATCCCAGAAAATCCCTTCGGAAAGACCGGAAGCTGTGGTGGTAATTTCACCTGTAAGTTTCATAGCCAGAAAATCGCCCGGCAACATAATCTTGTCACATTTTTCGAAAATCTCCGGCTCATTTTCTTTCACCCATGCCAATTTGGCAGCGGTAAAGTTGCCGGGAGAGTTAAGCAATGAGCCCAGGGCTTTTTCTTTGCCGATGGCCTCAAATGCACTTTCGCCGTATTTTATAGCCCTGCTGTCACACCAAATGATGGAATGTCGCAATACATTTTGATTTTTGTCGACCATTACCAGACCATGCATCTGGTAAGAAATACCGATAGCAGTAATTTTCTTTCCGTCAATTTTTGCCGCTGATATGGCTTTTTTGATTGCTTGCTGCGAATACTCCCACCAGGTTTGAGGATCTTGCTCGGCCCAACCTTTCTGATGAGCGATAATTTCTGCTTCAGTTTCAGGATATTGTGCCGAGCTTAATTCATGTCCTGTGGCACTTTCAACGATGGAGGCTTTTATAGACGAAGTTCCGAGGTCTATACCAAGTAAAAACATTATTTTTTATATTTTATGAATAAATGAAAAGGTAAAAGCAAATTAAGTACGTAAAATCAATCCGGAAAACCACTTTTGTCAATTCCCGGAATGATTTTTAATGCATTTTTATAATAAATCTTCTTTAAAACATTATCAGCTAAGCCAATCCCATACATAGGCCAGAAAGCATGATATTTTTTATGGTATTGGAAATATTCGTCCTGCGTTTCCAGAACTCGGAAATACGTGGCATACTCAGAGGGCACCCAGGAATCTTTTCCAAATAAAATTCTATCCTGCCATTTGGTAAAAAACTTATTGGCGGTATGAGGCTGCCTGCCAATTTCGGCTATCACTGCCCCTATTTCTACATACATATTGGGCATTGCAGTAAGTAAACTATCCAATTTGCCTAGATTGTTGGGGTACCAGCCCATATGAGCCGAAATAAAAATAGTTTTGGGATGTTTTTTGATAATATTATGCTGTTGCTCAATAATTTGCTCAAAGCTATAATCTCCTTTTTCTACATCTCTTTTTCTTCCGGGGTGAGTTTTTAATTCAAGCCAACGCTCATTAAACTGGTTGATAGGTTGCCAGAAAGAGGCAGGATCGCCTGAATGTATCAAAACAGGAATACCCAGCTCACCTGCTTTTTTCCAAACCGCATCGATTCTGGGGTCATCAATTTTTACCAGACTCCCATCTGTATTTTTTACACTAAAACCCAGATTCTTGTAGATTTTCAAACCTTTTGCCCCTCTTATTTTTACATCTTCTTCTAATATTCTTGCTGCTTTTTCCGACCAGCCGGGTTCATTGATGGTATTGAAATCGACATTTGTAAAAATTACAAATCTACCTGGGTACAATTCAGCATTTTTAATGTTGTCAACTAAAGATTGTGTCGATTTTTTCTCATCGCTGGTCCAGCCTCTGCCACTCAGATTTACCATGATTTTCATATTGAGGGCATCCATATCGGGCAATAACTTATCGGTATTTTCTCTGGACTCACCCATAGCAAACTGGTGATTATGAACATCGATAAAGGGGAATTTGGAACGTACTTTAGGGTTATTTTCGACCACCAGAGTTGACTTGGGATCATACTCTTCGAAAGTAAGCTGACCTTTATTGTCTCCGATGGTTATTTGCTGGGCAAAACACATATTTCCGAGAATAATGCCCGGTAACAAGAATCGAAATCTTTTCATAATTGAGAATGGCCGAAATTTTTGTAAAGATAGTGAAATAGGTTTTTAGGTGGAATAAAATTATGTGGTAATTATGGATTTGACAATTAACCATAAAAAAAGAGGCATAAAGCCTCTTCATTTCCTATAAAATCAATTTTATCTCAAACTTTGATTTAATTTCTCCAGTACGTCCACGCCCGGACATAATTCTGCTTCAGTAAGGGTATTCAATGGTTTTTCGGTAGTATTGATCAATTCATTGAGCTCAACAGAATCATTGTCAATATATAAAAGACCCGTCAATATTTCATTTTTATCGTGGGCAATCTGTAAGGCACTTATGATGGAAAGCTTATCTTTGGGATCCCAGTTCTGGTTAAGTTTGTTTAATTTCAGAAATGTTCCGTCGTGCAATTCGACCAGATCTTCACCCTCGTATTCCAGCGTAATCTCTTCTTTAACCGGGACAAAATCAATACTTGAAAGGGCCTCATTATGCTCTCTTACATAATCATAGGACTTGGTTGAGCCTGCATTATTGTTAAAAGTAACGCAAGGCGACATCACATTGATAAACGAAAAACCTTTATGATTGATAGCGGCTTTAATCAGTGGAACCAACTGCGTTTTGTCGCCACTAAAACTCTGTGCCACATAGGTAGCCCCCAACTGTATTGCCAACGCACACATGTCAATACCCTCAAAAGTATTGGGAATCCCACCTTTTGAAATAGAACCATGGTCGGCAGTGGCAGAGTCCTGGCCTTTAGTGAGCCCATAGCAGCCATTGTTCATCACGATATAGGTCATGTTGAGGTTTCTTCTAACAGCATGAGCAAACTGCCCGAAGCCAATAGAGGCGGAGTCGCCATCGCCCGAAACACCTAAATAAATGAGGTCACGGTTGGCCAGATTGGCACCCGTAGCCACTGAAGGCATACGTCCATGCACCGAGTTAAATCCATGAGAGTTATTCAGGAAATAGGCAGGTGTTTTGGAGGAACAACCAATTCCGGACAGTTTTGCAACTTTATGAGGTTCGATGGCCATTTCGTAACATGCATCCACAATGGCTGCCGAAATGGAGTCGTGTCCACAACCCGCACAAAGGGTTGACAATGAACCTTCATAATATTGTCTGGAATATCCCAGTTTGTTTTTGGGAGAACGGGGATGGATAAACTTGGGTTTTATATATGACATTTCAATCTGAATTCAAAAAATTAAACAATTTGATCTATAATCATGTGAGCCGTGATTGGTGTTCCATCATAGTTTAACACTTTTTTCAGCTTTTTAGGATTTACTTCCAGTTCATTGATAAGTAAAGTTCGCATTTGAGCGTCCCGATTTTGCTCAACTACATAAACTACCTCATGGTTATCTACAAACTCGGCCACCTCTTCAACAAAAGGAAAACCTCTCAGACGCATGGCATTAACGTTCTTTCCGGTAGCTTTTAGCTCGTCGATGGCTTCTTCGGCAGCATAATTTGAGGTTCCAAAATATATCAAACCTATGTCTGACTTTTCTTCACAGTTGTAGCAAAGCGGCTTAGGCAACATTTTGGTGGCTGTCTTTATTTTTTTCACCAGCCTGTCCATTATTCTTACATAAGTGGGTGAATCCTCAGAATAAGCTGCTTTTTCATCATGAGAAGAACCTCTTGTAAAATAAGCTCCTTTAGAAGGATGCGTACCGGGTAGGGTACGATAAGGAATGCCATCGCCATCGTCATCCTGATATCTGCCCCAATTTTTATATTCCTCAAGTTGCTCGGCACTCAACACTTTGCCCCGGTTATATTTTCTATCGGGATTCCATTTGAAAGGTGCTGTCATATGCTCATTCATTCCGAGATCAAGATCAGTTAGCATCAATACCGGTGACTGGATCTGCTCGGCAATATCGAAGCAGTCTGCCATCATTTCAAAGCATTCGGTAGGTGTTGAAGGAATAAGAAATACATGCTTGGTATCTCCATGGGAGGCATAGGCTGCCATGAGTAAATCTGACTGCTGTGTACGTGTAGGCATTCCTGTAGAAGGGCCCGCCCGCTGCACATCTACCAACACTACAGGTATTTCGGAATAATAAGCCAAACCTAAAAACTCGTTCATCAAAGAGAGGCCGGGACCACTGGTTGCCGTAAAGGCACGTGCTCCGTTCCAGTTGGCTCCAATTGCCATACCTATGGCCGATAGCTCATCCTCTGATTGCACTATCGAAAAATTATTTTTACCCGTAACAGGATCTTTTCTAAACTTATGGGCATATTTTTCAAAAGAACTTATAACAGAAGTAGATGGCGTGATAGGATACCAGCTCACCACTGACGCTCCGCCATATACGGCACCCAAACCTGTGGCGGCATTTCCATCGATCATGATGGCATCTTTGACCAGGTCTCTTTTTTCTACCCTAAATGGCAATGGAAAATTAAAATTTTGCTCAACATAGTCGCTCCCCAATTGTAGGGCTTTCATATTAAGCGAAACCAGCTTTTCTTTTCCTTTAAATTGTTCAGAAAGCAAAACCTCTATCACTTCCAGTCTGATATCGAGCAATTTAGCCAATGCCCCTACATACATGATGTTTTTGAGCAATTGTTTTTGACGCGGATCAGAAAACTCCCGGTCGCAAATTTCCATTAAAGGTATTCCCAAAAAATGGATATCGGCTCTCCAGTGGCTTTCAGGCAGACTTTTAGTACTGTCAAATATCAAATATCCTCCTGATTTTACACTTTCGATATCTTTTTTCAAACTTTGCGGATTGACACTCACCATGAGGTCAATACCATCTTTTCTTCCAAGATAACCTTTCTCACTAACCCTTACTTCATACCAGGTGGGCAATCCCTGAATATTAGATGGGAAAATATTCTTTGCAGAAACAGGCACTCCCATTCTGAAAATAGATTTACCAAAAAGGGTATTGGCACTTGCCGACCCTGTACCATTGACATTGGCAAATCTTACCACAAAATCATTAATTCCAGTCATATCATCAAGCCGAAGCACCGGCTTTTGCAGTTTTATAAATAAATTTCTTCATATCCCAGGCAGCAGTTGGGCACCTCTCAGCACAAAGACCACAATGCAGACATACATCTTCATCTTTTACCATTACCCTGCCCGTTTTCAGTATATCCGACACCAAAATATCCTGAGAATCATTTATAGCCGGAATAATTAATTTGTTTCTCAAATCCGATTCAACTTCTTCATTTTCAGTGAAATTGATACATTTGGTAGGGCATATATCTCTGCATGCATCACATTCAATACATTTATCTTCAGTGAAAACAGTCTGCACATCACAATTTAGGCATCTTTCGGCTTCTTTGAAGGCAGTTTGCAAATCAAAACCCAATTCCACTTCTTTTTTAAGATTGGAAAGTGTAAGTTTTTTATCGGCCAATGGCACAACAAACCGATTATCATGATTGATAGCGTTACCATAACTCCATTCATGAATACCCATCTTGGTACTCATCAGATTGATATGAGGCTGAGGACGATCATTAAGATCTTTTCCCTGGCAATACAAATCAACTGAAATGGCAGCCTGATGTCCTTGTGCCACAGCTGTAATTACGTTTTTAGGACCGAAAGCAGCGTCACCACCAAAAAATACACCCGGAACTGTAGATGAAAGTGTCTTTTCATCTAATACTGGCAATCCCCATTTATCAAATTCCAGACCTAAATTATTCTCAATCCACTCGAAACGGTTATCCTGACCAATAGCAATAATCACGTCGTCAGCTTCAAAAAATGCATCGGGTTCACCGGTAGGTACAAGGGTACGTTTTCCATTGGCATCGTATTCGGCTTTAACGAGCTCAAAATACATTCCTTTTAGTTTTCCGTTTTCGGTCACGAAACTTTTGGGCACATGATTTTCGAAAATCGGAATATCTTCATGCATAGCATCTTCTATTTCCCAGGGAGATGCTTTCATGGTTTTAAACGGGCTTCTCACCAGCACCTTCACTTCTTCTCCACCCATCCGGCGGGAAGTACGGCAACAGTCCATGGCGGTATTACCACCACCGAGAACCAGGACTTTACGACCTATTTTATTTATATGCTCAAAGGTGACATTGGCGAGCCATTCGATTCCAACATGTACGTTGGCTTTGGCATCCCATCTTCCGGGTAAATCAGGAAGGTCTTTGCCTTTAGGGGCTCCGGAAGCAATAAAAACGGCATCATATTTTTTATCCAGAATTTCTTTCAGGCTGGTCACGTATTGGTTAAAGTGGGTCACAATACCCATATTCAGGATCAGATTAACCTCTGAATCGAGCACTTCATCAGGTAAACGGAAAGAAGGTATCTGAGTTCTCATCATTCCGCCTCCTTTTGACTGATCGTCATAAATGTGAATTTCATATCCCAGAGGAGCCAAATCACGTGCTACTGTCAAACCGGCTGGTCCGGCTCCTATTATGGCTATTTTCTTTCCGTTTTTTTGTTCGGGAATGGCTGGAATGTATTGCGAAATATCATCTTTGTTGTCGGCGGCCACTCTTTTCAATCTGCAAATGGCTACAGGTTCTTCCTCAACCCTTCCTCTCCGGCAAGCAGGTTCACAAGGGCGGTCACAGGTGCGACCAAGTATCCCGGGAAAAACATTTGATTCCCAGTTGACCATGTAGGCCTCGGTGTATTTTCCTTCTGCGATGAGCCTTATATAATGTGGCACAGGAGTGTGTGCCGGGCAAGCATATTGACAATCAACTACTTTGTGATAATATTCAGGATTCTGAACGTCGGTTGGTTTCATGTACCGAAAAATATAATTATTTATTTAAAGTTTTGTTGTTTTCCAAGTGGCTTCAAATATAGAAGGCAAGTTGAAATAAAAAAATATTAATGCTCATTTATTCATCTTTTTCATTCAAAAAAGACGTAAAAGTATAATTATTTGCCTGACTAATTATTCAGCTTATAAAAAAATGTAGCTTAATGATATGTTGTAATTTAATTAGTCGGAAAAACCATTTTGATTTGTTTGTTTTTCCCAAAAATAATGTAAAAAATAAGCCTACTTTCAATTTGGAATTAGAAAGTAGGCTTAAACAATGCCAAATCAACTTATGATTCAGACTCTTCAGCGTGTTTTTTATTATACTCATCGGTGAGTTTTTTCTGAATATCATAAGCAACGGGTGCATATTCAGCAAACTCAATACTGTATTTCGCCCTTCCCTGGCTGATTCCACGAAGGGTAGAAGAATAATCATGCATGTTGGCCAACGGAACCTTAGCTGTAATTTTCTGGAATTTACCTTCTGCATCAATTCCCTCAACAATACCCATCCTTACCTGAATATCGCCCATCACAGCACCCACATAATCGGCTGGACAAATGGTAACGAGCTTATACATAGGCTCCAGTAATTGGGGTTGTGCGTCAATAAAAGCCTGACGGAACGCTTGCGATCCTGCAATTTTGAATGAAATATCATTGCTATCAACCGGGTGCATTTTTCCATCAAATACACTCACTCTTACATCGCGGGCATAAGAACCGGTCAAAGGACCATTGTGCATTTTTTCCATGATACCTTTCAATATTGCTGGTAAGAAACGGGCATCAATCGCTCCGCCTACAATACAGTTGAAGAAAACGAGCTTCCCGCCCCAGTCGAGGTCGATTTCCTCTCTTCCCCTAACATTCAGGCCTTTAGGATCAGGCATACCCTCGTACCAGGGTTCTATTTTTATCGAAACTTCGCCAAACTGTCCTGCTCCCCCACTTTGTTTTTTATGACGATAAACTGCTTCAGCTGGAGCCTGGATGGTTTCTCTGTAAGGAATTTTTGGATTTTCAAGATGAATCTCCAATTTATGAATATTCTGGATTTTCCATTCCACCATCCTGAGGTGCAGGTCCCCCTGCACATGAATCAAAGTTTGTTTGAGCTCGGGCGATACTTCATAGAAAAATGAAGCATCCTCTTCTTTCATGACATGCAGGGCGTTGGAAAGTTTTTCTTCATCTCTCGGATTGACCGTCGAAATCGCCAGGGTCATATTTGGATAAGGAAATTGAATGGGTTCCAGCTCAAGATTAGCACCCTTTTCATGTAAGGTGTTGTTAACATGCGTTGACTTGAGTTTGATAGTGGCTCCAATATCCCCTGCCACAAGTTCTTCTACCTGAATCCTGTTATGGCCTTCTATTAATAATAATTGATTAAGTTTTTCTGTAACTCCTGTGTTTTCATTTACCAGTTCAGTTCCTGTTTTTACTTTTCCTGAAAAAACTTTAAATAAACTCAATTCCCCAATATGAGGTTCAATGATTGTTTTGAAAACAAAAATACAGGCAGGGCCATTGGGATCACATTTTAATTCTTTGCCTGATTTTGTAATTTGTGGTGGCATTTCACTGGCCGACGGGCATACATTATCAATGTAGCTCATTACCCTGCCTACGCCCATGTTTTGCTCAGCAGATGTACAAAAAACCGGGAAAATATCATGCTTGATCATTGAAGTGTGAAGGCCGTTTTTCATTTCCTCTTCTGAAAGCTCACCCTGATCGAAATATTTTTCCATCAAACCTTCGTCATTAGCGGCTATTGCCTCCACCAATTCCTGATGCAATTTTTCAGCTTTTTCTTTTTCTTCTGCCGGAATTGCTTTTTTCTCCGGTTTTCCTCCACCTGGTTTGTATTCATACATCACCATATTGAGTACGTCAATCATCTGATGATAATCCGGACCGGTTTTAACAGGATATTGAACAGCAACCACATTGGGTCCAAAGTGAGCTTTTGCTTCGGCAAGTGTACGGTCAAAATCGGCATTGGCTTTGTCGATATGATTAACCACAAAAAGCATCGGGGTTTTAAACTTCTCGGTATATTCCCATATAATATCTGTTCCTACTTCTACTCCCATTTCGGCGTTTAGCAGCATTACACCGGTATCAGCAACCCTGAGAGCACTTATAACTTCACCCACAAAGTCATCATACCCGGGAGTATCAATAATATTAATCTTATAGTCATGCCAGGTGGTATGCATCAAAGAGGCAAAAACCGAGCTTCCGCGTTTTTGCTCCAGTTCATGATAGTCACTTACGGTATTATTTTGGGAAACTGAACCTCTTCGGGTAATTGTTCCCGATTCGAATAGCATGCTTTCGGCAAAGGTAGTTTTACCTGAGCCGGCATGCCCAAGCAAGGCGATGTTGCGAACGTGGTTGGTATCAAATGCTGCCATAATTATAATATTTTTCTGGTTATCAATAATTTACAAAAATGAAGTAATCTGTTTTTTAATTCTGATGATTCAGGTAAAGGGTTTGATTTCTTGCATTTTATTAATATAAATGTAGATTTATCGACTAACAAAATAAAATAGTTTTGGTCATGTTTTTCTTTGATTTAGAATTGATTTTTATTTCACCAAGTTGAAAGTTAGGGTTTTAGTGGTAGTTTTGAAAAAAAATAATATTCATCAAATGAAAATGGTCAATTTACCGACTCTGATTCTGTTATCGGTAATGGTTGTTATAGCTATTTTTCAGATAGGAAGGGAGCTGTATTTCAGGAAAATCACCGCAGCGAGGATAAATTATCTGGTAGCCTCTATTCCACCCATAATTTTATTAAGTATTTACAATTATGGAAATCGAAGCTATTTGCTAATTTCTTTGGCCATAGGGCTTATTTTGCTGTTACCATATTTTAAAATACCTAAAAATCAACTGGCTATACCCGGCGTCAATGAAGAAAAACTTGAAAAAATACTTGATGAATACGGAAATGAAAAACTTGGAATAAGTCCTGAGGTTACTATCAAATACTACAGGGTCAATGAGGCCAATCTGGGATTCCGTACCCTTTCGCTGCCCTCCTGGCTCAATGATGACCAAATGGAGGACCTTGTTAATTTGCTTCGGCAAAAACACCGTTTCTACCAAAAAACTGACCTCTCTGAATTTTATAAAACCGGCTTATTATTTATAATGGTTTTCTATTTTATCTATCAGTCTAAAGGTCATATTTAACCCGTTTTATGCATTAGAAATTCTATTACGACCTTAAATTGCTGCAAATCAGTTTACTTCGGCGAGCTCAGTACGGGCTACAACCTATTTAAATTAAATCACCATAGCGGTGCTATGCTAATTGAATTTAAATGTCTGATTTATTGCAATTTAAGCTCTCTTTACGAAGTCCTAATGCATAAACAGGGTTTAATCTTTTATAAAAATCTTATCTCGAGAACACGCTGACCCATTTTTGAAGAAAACCTCCGATTTCTTTGTCTGAAAACAAGATTCTGACAGGCTTAAGCAAGAAACTATTATATACACCTGCTATGGGTTCCAGGTTGGTCTGAAAAGCTTTGCGGGTAATTGTAAATTCATAGTTTTGAGTCAGTATGTTGTAAACTATGATCCATTCCTCCATCAAAGAAACAACCGGTAACAATAAAACCCTTGGAGTATCGAGCAGCATATATTCTCTGTAATTGCGGGTGAGATTGAGATCAAAAAAATCATATTTGAGTAAGTCATGTTGAATTCCCAGCATTTCAAGCTCCTGTGATAGTTGTCTGAGTTTATTTTCAATTTTCCTCAAAGGCAAGGCTACCGGATTAAAATTTGCGAGCGATTTCCAGGATTTTTGTTCCAGATCAAAATATTCTGATACCTCAGGGGCAATATCAAGCTTGTAATCAAAAGATTTGAAACCTGGGGCAAAATAGCCCGGGTAAAAATATTCAAAGTGTTGGCTTTGAAGAAAAAGCACTTTTTGTAATAAGAGGAATTTACCCAAACTATACTTTTTATAATCAGGATCATAAAAGCTCACTATCCCTTGTGCAGCTTTTTCTCCTACATCAAATACCCCTGCCGCAATGAGTTTTCCCTGATCAAAAACCTCAACCAGCTTGCTCCTGAAAATATTAAAAATCTGGTAGTCAAGCAAAAGATGCTCCAGGGAATCGGTGGGGTTAAACTTTACTGATTCCTTGTATCTGAAATACAGATTTTCCAAATCCGGGGTAAGCGAAAAGTCAGAAAACTTGACTTCAAATTTATGACACTTTTTAAAAATCTTTTGTTGATTGGGAGAAAGCACAAAAGCATTAAGCCGTACTCTCAACCATAAAGCACTGTATTGTTTTTGATTAAAAGTGAGAAAATGCGTGGTAAACATGTTCTGCCCTAAACGAAACCATCCTTTTTCGAGATATTCATCAAGGGTAACGGGGCTAATAGATTCCAGATAATGAATTTCGGCGAGCTTCAGATAAAATAAATTTTACAAACAAAAATAAGTCAGGAAAGCAAAAAAGCCACTTTTACAAGTGGCTTTTTAACAAAATATCATAAGATTGATCAATTAGCAAACATTCTGAACACTAAGAACAAAGCAGCTGATAGTATCATCGAAACCGGTAAAGTCAATAACCAGGCAATGGCTATATTTTTGATAGTCCCGGGCTGAAGGTTTTTAATACCTTTTGAAGCAACCATAGAACCTGCTATACCTGAAGAAAGCGTATGCGTAGTACTCACGGGTAGTTTAAATCCTGAAGCAAGCCCGATGGTAATCGCAGCCACCAATTCAGCAGATGCTCCCTGGGCGTAAGTCAAATGTGATTTCCCGATTTTTTCACCCACGGTTACCACAATTCTCTTCCATCCGATCATAGTACCCAGACCTAAAGAAATTGAAATTAAAAGTATAACCCAGAATGGTGCGAAATCGGTTGCTTTCCTGATACCCTTTTCCTCTTTTGTGGCAGCTTTTGAGAGCACATCACGGTCTTCCTTGCTTAGTTTAACACTTTCATCAGCCAACAATTTCTTGGTATTACTCGAAACTTTTAAAATCGCTCCTCTCAATTCCAGCTTACCTGTGGTATCATTTGAAGTCTGGTTAACCACTGGCATCAAAAAAGCAATATTGGATTTAATCTCATTAATGTGTTTCATCTCCGAAGTCCCCAATCCTACAGTATCAACTTTAGAGACGATGGCTTCAATTTTGATTAAATCAGGCTCAATATCTTTGAGCTTTTTGGCACTGGTTATAGCAAAATAAGATGGTAAAACCCCAATCAATATCAACATCATCAGACCGATACCTTTCTGTCCATCATTTTTACCGTGGAAAAAGCTTACCAAAGTACAGGTTGAGATGAGAACTCCCCTTATCCAGCCCGGAGGGGTCTGATTTTTCTTTGGTTCTGAAAAAATTTGATTTCGGGCTTCCTTACTCACAGTTCTTCTCAGTATAAACATCAAGACTACCGCCAGCGTAAAGCCAATTAAAGGTGCCATCAATAATCCGGTAAAGATGTCCTTTACTTTGTCCCAGTTGATAGCTGCCGCACCTGTGTGGTTTTCAGGCAATAAGGCATATCCGAGCCCAACGCCCATAATGGCTCCAATCAAAGTATGAGAACTTGATGATGGCAAACCAAAATACCAGGTTCCGAAATTCCAGATGATGGCACTGAATAACATCGCCATTACCATTGAAATTGAATGATACACATTCTGGTCTATCAGAAGTTCGACGGGAAGAAGGTTTACTATGCTCATTCCTACGCCTACTCCACCCGTGATAACCCCGATGAAGTTCATCAGACCCGACCATACCACAGCTTGTGTGGGTTTGAGGGAATTGGTATAAATTACGGTAGCTACAGCATTAGCGGTATCGTGAAAACCATTGATAAATTCGAAAAAGCTCGCTGCCAGCAATGCAATAAACAGTAGTAAAAAAACATCGGTTTCTAATCCAAACATATGTAGTTTAATTAATGAGGTTTACTAATTCATATTGGTGGTGCAAATGTCAGCATAAAATTCGAAGCTACCCAATATTTTAGGCCCGCCAATGTTACCAAATTGTTAAGTTTCTTTAATGGCCAGCTGTCCACATGCGGCATCAATGTCTTTACCTCTGCTTCTGCGGATGTGCACATTAACCCGATTTTTCTCTAAAAATGCGGCAAATTCATCTATTTTATCTTTTTCGGCATTCTTAAATTCCGCCTCTGAGATGGGGTTATATTCGATGATATTGACTTTTGCAGGCACTTTTTTCCAGAACTTCAGCAAGTCCCCGGCGTCGTCAAGAGAGTCATTAAATCCATGAAAAACGATGTACTCAAAGGTGATGGTGTTTCCCGTTTTTTGATAGAAATAATTTAATGCCTCGGCCAGATTCTTCAATGAATTTGACTCGTTGATAGGCATAATCTGATTCCGCTTTTCGTCGTTGGCGGCATGAAGACTCAATGCGAGATTAAATTTCACGCCATCGTCTCCGAGTTTTTTGATCATTTTGGCTATACCCGCAGTGGATACTGTGATGCGTTTGGGTGACCAGTTAAGTCCCAGAGGTGAAGTGATATATTCCACAGATTTCAGCATGGCCTCGTAATTGAGCAAGGGCTCACCCATGCCCATATAAACAATATTGGTCAAAGGGGCGTTGAAATGCTCCTGAGCCTGATTTTTGATTAAAACCACCTGATCGTATATTTCGGCGGCATCGAGGTTTCGCTCTCTTTTCATATAACCTGTAGCACAAAACTTACAGGTTAGCGAGCAGCCTACTTGTGAAGAAATACAGGCGGTCATTCTGGTTTCAGTCGGAATCAACACCCCTTCTACCAAATGATTATCATGGAGCTTAAAACCCGATTTGATGGTTCCGTCGGTCGAAAACTGAGACTTATAAGTTACCACTGCATTTATTTCAAAAACTTCGGAAAGGGTTTCTCTGAGTTTTTGTGAAAGATTGGTCATGGCGTTGATATCTGTTACCGATTTTTGCCACAGCCATTCCATGATTTGCTTTGCCCTGAACTTTGGCTCATTTTTTTCTTTCAACCAGGATTCCAGGTCCTGCAAGTTTACCTTACGAAGGTCTTTTTTCATTCATCAAAAATTTGCACAAAATTCCGAATAATATTTCAATATTTACAATTGAATTTTAGTAGTGCAAAAAGCTAATATTTTGAGCAAAAGCTTGTTTTTATTTATTTTTTATTGTATTTTTCTCAGGAAAAAATGAATCTCAGGAAAATAATATGGCCGCCATTAATTTTTTTCATAATGTTTTTGATTATGAAAGAAGAGGTGATTGCTCAAAAAAAACAACCCAATGAGCGTTTTGGCTTTCATTTTAAAGGAAAAAGACAGCATATTTCCAGAATCCCCTTCGAAATCTATTCTAACTTAATCATTATCAAAGTACGTGTCGATGAGTCTGATACCCTCAATTTTATTTTTGACACTGGCGTGAGTTCTTTTATTATTACAGATCAGACAATTGCCAAGAAATTAAAATTAAATGTAACCCGAAGAGTAAGGATAAACGGAGCCGGAGAAAAGGATTATCTGGAAGGAAAGGTTTCTCTTGGACATAAAATAGATATTGGGGATATTCAGGCTTTGAAACAAAACCTAGTGGTGCTGGATGAAGATCTCCTGAAGTTGTCGGAATATATGGGCATCACGGTTCATGGCATATTTGGCCATGATTTGTTTGAAAGATTTGTGGTCAAAATTGACTTTGGAACCCGGAATATTTGGTTTGAAGAACCTTCTAAGTTTAAAATCAAAAAATCAATGGGTGAGGTATATCCGCTCATAGTAACCCAATCAAAGCCCTATCTTGAAGATCTTCAAATTGCCCAGAATGGACACGATTTCCAAAAATTGAGGTTATTGGTAGATACAGGGGCAGGTCATGCATTGTTATTAAATACACAAGATAACCCACCCATTTATTTACCCGATAAGGTGATAAGGGCCAATTTGGGTCGGGGGCTAAACGGTGAGATTGACGGAAATATTGGCAGAATAAAAAAGTTTAAAATCGGAAAATTTGAATTTGATGACGTGCTGGCCTCTTTTCCTGACAGTCTGGCTTTTAGTGTAAAATTTGGAGAAGAAACAAGTAACCGTCAGGGAAGCATAGGAGGTGAATTCCTCCGGAGATTTGTGCTTACATTTAACTACCAAAAGGGGTATCTGATTATGAAGCCCTTAAAAAGTAAGTACCGGGAAACTTTTGAACATGATATGAGTGGGCTGGAGGTTAGAGTCAAGGGCGACAACCTCGATAAATTTGTGATAACTTTTGTTACGCCGGGTTCTCAAGCCGACCTGGCTGGTTTGCAGGAAAATGATGAGATTATTTTTATCAATAACAAACATGCCAAAACCCAGACCATCAATGACATCTACCGGCTGTTGAGCAAAAAAGAAGGAACCGATATCGAAATATTTTATCGTAGAGGACCCGCTTTAAACTTTGCCTATTTCAAACTAAAAAGGATTATTTAAAATCGGTAAAATAGATTTAAACCCAGTCCTCGAATCCCCAGATACGGAACAGGCTTTATTGATTTTATTTCGGCTTTATCATCCACCAAAGTCCTTGAAAAATAAGTATCAGAAAGCCCAAATCGCTCCTGTATTTTATCCAGAATATATTGCTTTTCTTCTTGATTGAGTTGTTTTAGAGCTGCATTTTGAGCGACCGCATAAAATTCTTTGGCTTTTCCGAAGTGTGGGCCAATAATTACAAAATCTACGCCGAGTCGTCTCCAGTTAAATTGTTTCCCAATCAAAATACCTGCAGAATAGGTCTTAAATGTAAAATCAACAGGCACTTTGATGTCAGTAGCATATGTTTTATATTTTACGGCAAGGTTGGCCGGTACGGTCATATCAAAATCCTCATATTGCCCGATCGCTGAAACAAATAAGCGGTTTTTCTTTTTACCTATATAATACCTGAGCTCCGGTGAATACCCTTTCATTCCAAGTTTGGCTTCATCCATGAAAATATTTTCAAACTTGATACCTGTAAGACCAAGGCCATGTTTTTTAGCAAGATTATCAATCGTTTCTCCGGCAGGAATCAATTTTTTGGGTCTATAAAAAAAAGTATTATTAAAAGCCAGATGCTTACCGATTGCCAACTCATACTGTGCAGAATACAATTGCGAAACCGGCCCAAGCGTATTAAATTTTATGGCGTTTTTATAGTTGTCCTGAGCAAAAGTAGCGACTGGAACCAGTAGCAAACATACAAGGATTTTTCGTAGCATTCAGATGATTTTTTGGGTTAAAACTTTTTCAAAAATTTCCAGAGATTCTGATTTAAACTCCAGATGTGTTACCAGGCGGATGTGAGCCGGCCCAAACTGTACCGCAAGAATTCCATTTTCAGCAAGTTTTCTAAGCATAACTTCAGGAGATAACGTAGCCTCCAGCTCAAATATTACAATATTGGTATCTATAGGAAGAATATCTTTTACATAGCTTGCCTTTTCAAGTATCTTGCCTAAAGCCTTCGCATTAAGATGGTCATTTTTTAGTCTTTCTATATTATTTTCAAGAGCAAAAATTCCGGCTGCTGCGAGAAATCCGGCCTGACGCCAGCCACCTCCCATTGATTTACGGATTCTTCGTGCCTTTTTTATGGTGTCGGCACTTCCCAAAAGCAAAGATCCTACCGGTGCTCCAAGGCCTTTGGAAAGACATATTGAAATGGTGTCAAATACCTTTCCATAATCCTGCGGACTTTCAGAGGTTTCCACCAAAGCATTAAAAAGTCTTGCTCCATCTAAATGCAGCCTAAGATTTTTTTCAATACAAACCTGTTTGATTTTTTTTATTTCCGAAAAATCATAGATGGCTCCGCCACCTTTATTCATAGTGTTTTCAAGAGAAACCAATGCACTTAGTGGCAAATGAATGTCTTCGGGGTTGTTAAATGCCGCCAAAACTTGCCCTGCGTTGATTCTACCCCTGTCACCATCCAAAAGTTTTACAGAAGAAAAACTATTTTGTGCTACGCCCCCCCCCTCATAAAGGTAAATGTGCGAGTTTTTATCACAAATAACCTCTGCTCCGGGGAACGTCTGTGCTTTGATAGCGATCTGGTTGGTCATAGTGCCGGATGTGGCAAACATGGCGGCTTCCATACCAAACATTCCTGCTGCCTTTTGTTCAAGTTTCTTCACTGTGGGATCATCACCAAAAACATCATCGCCTACTTCTGCCGAAAGCATGGCTTCGAGCATTTCTGGGGTAGGTTTGGTAATGGTATCACTTCTGAGGTCAATCATTCTGCATTATTTGTAAAGTGCAAATTTATGGATTTTTGGGTTAGGTAATATTTTAAAATTATTGGTTTTTATGGTTATTGAGAAATTGTACCATTTATATTTTGTGAAAATTTCTTCAAAAATTATGAATCAAAATTTTTCAGCAAAACATTTTCCGATTTTCAATGAATAAAAAATATTTAGAGAATCAGCAAAGACAATTTTAAACACTTTCTTAACGAGCAATTTCAAAAATTAATAGATAGGCTTGAAAAACTTTCAATTAATCCAAAAACACGACCAAAATCATCTTTATAGTTGTCTTAATTTCATTTTTTAAGAAAATTAATATCTTATTTTCGTAGCAAATTATTTAATATTCATGCTGTTTTCACCGGCTATGAAAAAGGGGATTCCACCCTACCCCTAAAGTCTGGAGGATTATCCGAATTCTTCATTAGAAAGATTTTTTCTTCATCAATAATCAATAAATTTTATGTCACAATCGCTCATCTATCTCATACCATTTTTTGGTGTTTTGGGATTATTATTTGTATTGTTAAAATCTTTTTGGATCATAAAACAAGACTCAGGAACTGATGCCATGAACAAAATAGGGATGGCTATCGAAACCGGGGCCCTGGCATTTTTAAAGGCACAATACCGGGTCTTGCTTATTTTTGTGATTTTGGTAGGTGCTCTTTTGGCCTGGAGTGCTTATGGTCAGGAAAATACCCATTATCTAATTGCTATTTCATTTATCGTTGGAGCACTGTGTTCTGCAATCTCAGGATATATAGGCATGCGAATAGCCACAAAAGCCAATGTCAGAACCACTAATGCGGCACGATTGAGTCTTGGCAAAGCACTTCAGGTTGCATTTGCAGGTGGTAGCGTGATGGGCATAGGGGTGGTTAGTCTCGGCATTCTTGGTCTGGGATTACTATTACTCATTTACATAGGTCTGGGTTGGGAACCCCTGAAAGTCATCAATGTAATCACCGGGTTCTCATTTGGAGCCTCCTCGATTGCCTTATTTGCACGCGTAGGAGGTGGCATATACACCAAAGCGGCAGATGTAGGTGCTGATCTGGTAGGAAAAGTTGAAGCCGGAATACCTGAAGATCACCCGCTAAATCCTGCAACAATCGCTGATAATGTAGGTGACAATGTCGGTGACATAGCAGGTATGGGTGCTGACCTCTTCGAATCTTTTGTGGGTGCTATTGTAGGTACCATGGTGCTGGGAGCAGCATTTGTTGGGCTTTCAGGATTCGAAAACACCAATGAATTCAATGGGCTCAATGCGGTATTGCTTCCTTTGATTTTAGGCGGCGTTGGAATCCTGACTTCTGTGGCCGGGACATTCTTTGTAAGGGTAAAAGAAGGAGGTGATCCTCAAAAAGCTTTGAACACCGGAGAATTCTTGTCTTCATTTGCTATGCTGGTGGCCACCTATCTGATTACCAAATTTATGTTGCCTGAACAATGGACTGATTCGTCAGGAATAGCCTATAGCAGCCTTGGTGTTTTCTGGGCGGTCATTTTTGGGCTGGGCGGAGGATTACTAATCGGAATCATCACTGAATTTTATACCGGCTCCGATTCAAAACCTGTAAAAGCCCTTGCAAAACAATCAATTACGGGCTCCGCTACCAATATCATTGCCGGTCTGGGTTTAGGAATGCAATCTACTGCTTTGCCAATCATTGTTTTGTCGATTGCGATTTTGGGAGCACATCACTTTGCAGGGCTTTACGGAATCGCCATAGCTGCGGTAGGTATGCTTTCCAATACAGGTATTCAGCTGGCCGTTGATGCGTATGGCCCGATTTCAGACAATGCCGGAGGAATTGCCGAAATGAGCGAGTTGCCTAAAGAAGTCCGCCATCGTACTGATAAGCTTGATGCGGTTGGCAATACTACTGCCGCTATCGGCAAAGGTTTCGCGATTGGTTCTGCCGCACTTACAGCTTTGGCATTGTTTGCAGCTTATATGCAAACCGCCCACATTTCAAGCATAGATGTATCAAAACCAATAGTTACCGTAGGATTGTTTTTGGGAAGTATGTTGCCTTATTTGTTTTCATCATTGTCAATGAATGCCGTTGGGAAAGCAGCTATGGATATGATTAAAGAGGTAAGAAGGCAATTTGCGGAAATTCCGGCCCTAAAAGCCGCACTCGAAGTAATCAGAAGAAATGGAGAGACTGAATACAGCGAATGGTCTCCTGATGATCAGAAAGTATTTGATGATGCCCATGGTAAAGCTGAATACAGCAAATGCGTAGAAATATCAACCAAAGCCTCCATCAGAGAGATGATTTTGCCGGGTATCATTGCGGTAGTTTCGCCAATAATCATTGGATTTTTTGGAGGAAAGGAAATGCTGGGAGGATTGCTGGCCGGGGTAACTGCCAGCGGCGTGTTGATGGCTATTTTCCAATCCAATGCGGGTGGAGCCTGGGATAACGCCAAAAAGCTTTTTGAAGAAGGCTTTGAAATAGATGGCAAAAAATATTTTAAGGGCTCAGAACCCCATAAAGCCGGGGTGGTAGGGGATACCGTTGGGGATCCATTTAAAGATACTTCGGGTCCTTCACTTAATATTCTGCTAAAACTTATTTCGGTGATAGCACTGGTCATTGCACCGTTTTTGTGAGAAACATAGATCAGGCTCAAAAATGGGCCTGATCTAAATTTTTCAATTCTTCTGTATTTCATATAAATCACAATGCTTTTTTCAAATACCTTCCGATAAAAACAAATCCGAAAGTAGCTACCAAGCTCAAACTTCCGAGTACAATCCACAAAGCCTGGAAACCGAACTTATCAATAACCTGAGTACTCAAAAAAGGCGAAAACACGCTCGCAATGGCCCAGGTCATAGAATATAGCCCCGAATAAGCTCCTCTGTTTTGTGGTGTGGCACGTTCCAAACTAAAGGTATTCATATACGGCATGGCAAATATCTCGGAGAATGTGGCAAAGACAATTCCCAGCATAAGCAACCAATAATTATGAGTAAAAGCAAAAAAAACAAAATTGATAACCACCAGAAATACTCCAAAACTTATAAGTCTAAGCTTCTGATATTTTCCATCTATTTTTGCGATTAAAAACATTTCGATTAAAACTACCAGAAGCCCATTTACACCTAAAAGTAATCCTATTTCTTGCTCAGAAAAGCCACAATCCCTTTTGAAAAATAACGGGCCTATGGTAAATATTTGGAAAAATGCAATGGCATAAAAGGTAACAAAAACGATAAATACCACAAAAATCCGATCTTTCAAAACCGATTCTCTTGAAGTAATGTTAACTATTTTCCGATCTCTTTTTTTATGTGATTTTCTTAAAAACAATAATACCAAACCTGCAGCCATAATATTGGTAAATCCATCTACGTAAAACAGCCATTTGTAATTGATTGCGGCCAAAAAACCACCCAAAGCAGGGCCAATTGACCAACCCAGGTTAATGGCCAGCCTAACCAATGAAACCGATCTGGTGAAGTTTTGGTGATTGGAAAACTCAGCAATAGAAGCATTATTAGCGGGTCGGTAAGCTTCTCCTGTTACGCTAAGGAAGAAAGCCAGAATTATTAATGTTGGAAAATGTTGGGTCTGGACAGTCACCAAAAACATGATTCCTCCAATGAAAAGGCTGAAAAATTGCACCGGAAAATTCCCTAAAATATCAGTCAGTTTACCGCCTAGCCAGGTACCTGTGAGAGAACCTACACCATAAGCGGCCAAAATAAATCCTGCATCGATTAGGCTAAAATGTAATTCCTGAGTCAGATAAACACTCAAAAAAGCCACGACCATCGTGCCGCTACGATTAATAAACATCACCGCTGACAACAACCAAACCTCTCGCGAAAGACCTCCGAATGTATTTTTTAGAATTTGTTTCAATATCAAATAGGATGCGAACCCAAAATTAGACTTTAAATTTTTCAAATCTTTATATTGAAAATAATCCTGACGATTTATGTAATAATCTATCTTGATTATCCACTATAATTCAGAAATGATTCAATTTATGATTACCATTGAAAGAGAAACTTAACTCAGCAAAAGATATTTTGGTTTCAAAAATAGTAATACCTTTTCTCATTTAAATTTCAAGGCCTTAAAACCGTTTTGCCAATCATTACTTTCTCAATTTCTTTGCGGTTCATGAGTTCTTTTCGAGCCCGAGAATTGGCAAACATCATTGCCTGGTCATCATAGTGTTTATTCATGAAATAGCCCGATTGCCCCGTAGGATTGATACTGGTTCCTCCTTCAGGATTTCCAAAGTCAACGATTCTTCTCAATGCCGGACCGTAAACCACGTTATATTTTCCGGTGGAATCCACTCTAAAATCAAGGTTATTAATGGTGCTTTTACCTCCCGGAGCGGGTATAGGGCCCACACTGAAATACTTTCCAACCAAAGGCAATATTCCCATCGGGTGAGGATGCGTAAGTGTATGTACTTTTTCCCATTTCCATTGGTTCATATCGGTTCCTAGTTGTTTTTCAAGATCAACTATAGCCTGATTAAAAGCTTGGGACAGCACCTCTTTTCGGGTTTCTTTGTTGGTTGTATTAATGTTATCCCACCATTTAGAGGTTTCATTTTTAAATAAACCTGCTCTGCCATGATCCCAAAGAATATTTAATCGTAACAAATCAAAATAACTTTCACCTACCTCATCTTTTAGTAAATATTCATCTATCCTATACACAAAACGATAATAAATGACCGGAGCTATATCAGACATTTGATGGGCTCCACTCCAGTTTCTCAATATTTCGAGGGCTTTTTTCCCATTCTCTGATTTAACCTGTGTGTCAAATACCGGAATGATTTCTTTAATCAAACCTGCTTCAATTGGATTGGAAATATCATTTATTACATCCCTGACTTCAGTAGCGGTCCAGTTATTTTTATTCGTATATATCAAACTTTTTATCCTTGCTGCCCTGTCAACCGGTACATAGTAACCCGGTACATAAACTCCGTTTCTCGATTCAGGTTGATTGTTTGCGGTGTACAAAACATTACCTTCCGGATTTAAAATCTGTGGATTTTCCCTAAAATCATACCAACCTAAAGGCTCATCTTTGCCTGATGCACCATCTAAAACCAGGCGTGGATTTACATGGGGTGGTCTTTTGATTAATTTGGCTGTAGCCCACCAGGCGATATTCCCATCGGTATCGGCCCACATTACATTGAGGCCGGGCGAATGAATGAGTTTTACAGATTGTTCACATTCTTTAGCATTTCCGGCTTTAGCCATGCCATAGCATGCCTCCATGTTTCGGGACAATGCTTTAAAATAAGTCCAAAATACTGAAATGGGGGCTTTTTGATCGGTAAATGGTGCCACCAGCTCTTTGGTTTTCATCACGTCGCTGATTAAGACTCCATGCCTTGACTCCCGGACCTTCATCAGAAAATCAGCCTGCCCCTTAATTTTAATTTGCTCTTCTCTTACCTTCAAATCTTCCCAATGGTCCTGAAACCAGACCTGATTTTGGTTAGCAGGGTTTATTTTTTCCCGGTAAAAATCCATTTCATCGTTTAGAAACATTGTAAGCCCCCATCCACCTTTTTCATTATGGCCCAATAATGCAAATGGAACGCCTGCCAGGAAATTGCCATAAAACTTAAATCCGGGACATTCTAAATGTGCCTCATACCACACCGAAGGTTGAGAAAATCCAATATGTGTGTCATTTGAAAAAATGGGTTTCCCGGATTTCGTTTTTTTGCCTCCGATAATCCATCCATTTGACCCTTTTAATGGTGGTGAGGGAATCAGGCTTTCAATTTTTGCCAATCTAAGATTCAAATCCATCAAATTATTCTTTGCCAGCCGATCAACTGGAATTTTGGGTTCATCTATGGTAGTATTTACCCCTAAATCTGCCAAATAGTTTCCTCCTAATTTCGCGTTGATATATTCGGTAATCGCTTCCACTCTGAATGCCTCCATAAATGTATAAGACATGTAACCAACTATCATTTCGGAGTCTTCCAGTGTAAATTCGGCTTTTGGAATACCTGCCAGTGTAAACTCAATCGGGGTTTTTCCGGTCTTGATATATTGATTTATCCCTTTCACATAGGCTTTGGCATTTTTTACAAAAGCAGCATTAGGTTGGCTATTGTAAACAGAATCCACCACTTTTTTAGCATAGTTTTTAAAACCGAGAGACCTGAAAAACTGGTCCACCTCCAGCATATCTTTTCCAAAAACCTCTGAAAGTCTTCCACCTGAAACTCTTCTGAGCATTTCCATCTGAAATAATCTGTCCTGAGCATGAATATACCCCAGTGCCTGCCATAAATCTTCTTCGTTTTGGGCATAAATATGCGGAATGGCATAATCATCAAACAATACCTCGACTTCTGATTTAATACCCGGAATTTTCACTTCAGCATTGTAGTCAGGCTGAAGTGATTTTAAATAGAAAAAAACTCCGATAGCTGATGCAATAATTACAAAAAGAAGTACCCAGAGAAGGCGTTTGATCCATTTCATGGTGATAATTTGGTTTTTTAAGGTTGATGGGGCAATTTACAGAATCTTTGTATATTTGATGTGAAAACTAACCCTAAAATTGTTTACCAAACCATGAAAAACCTTTTTCGATTTTCCGTAATTATTTTGATTTCTATATTTTCAGGATCAACCAATGCTCAGGAATTTAGAGATGTGCCAGAGAATAAATCTGTTATTATTGATGGTGTGGAATATTTTTATGAAATAACCAATGAAAGTAAAGTCAAAGAATACAACCGTTTTGAACTTACAATTTCGGCCAAAAATGTAAGTGGTTGCCAGCTTATTTACATTAATCAAAATAAAATATTATCTTTTTTTGAGGGTGATCCATCAGCCATAGCCCGATTTGAGTGTATCAATGCAAACGGAAAAAGACTTACTTCAAAAGGAGGAAACTTAAAAGCCAGACCTTTCTATGTGCCCTATTCAAGAACCGAAAAAACTGCTGATGGTAAAACCAGAACCATAAATGAAAATATTCAGGGGGGATATATTTTCCCGCATGGCCGAACAATTTCAAATAGTTTTATTGTGCTCACCGATGAGGGCCGGCCAAAATTCAAAGTCAGAACTCAGAATTTCACTGATCTAACTAATACTGCCAATTAAAAGGAAAGATATTTGGAGAATTCCAGGCCTGATTGGGGGTGGACCACCAACAGAGGTCTGAAATAGGTTTCTGAAAATAAAATTTGGTCAATCAAAAATTCGCTCATTTCTCTGTATTTCTACGGTATGGGTTAATCCTTGAAATGAATATTAATGTTGTCGACAAATGATTGGTTTATTTCCTCCAGAAAAAATAAAAAGGTGTACCAGAAAAAATTAAAAATAATCCAAATAGAGCCTCCTTGGGTTGATTGAAAATCGTGATTATCAAAAGTAGAATGCAGAAAATCACAAAGATGGCAGGAATGAAAGGATAAAATGGAACCCGATAATTTCTTTCCTCATCAGGAGCTTTAATCCTTAAAATAATAACCCCGAGAGCAGTGGCTCCATAATAAATAAAGGACGCAAACACCAGCATATCAGTGAGTTGATCAAAACTACCTGACCACACCAAAAGCACGGACCAAAACGCCTGCAACCATAAGGCCACATCAGGTGTATGATATTTTTTGTGCACAGAATCTGCCTTTTTGAAAAACAAACCATCTCTGGCCATGGCGTACAAGATCCTTGCCGACATGAGTATGGAGCTATTAGTAGAGTTAAGCGTAGTAACCACTATCAATGCTGCAATGAAGACTCCTCCAACGCCCACCCAAAGCGTATTGGCCACTTCTATGGCGGCTATTTTATTGGGAGAATCATTCAAATCTATAAAAAAATCAATAGGCAGCGTGAAAGCAAATACCACATTCAACAATACGTAAATGGCTATTACTATCAAAGTGCCAAATGTCAAAGCTAAGGGTAGATTTTTCCTGGGATTTTTCACCTCCTCGCCTATATACCCTATATGGTTCCAGCCTTCATAACCCCAAAATGCACCCAAACTCGCAATAGTCATGGCTTTCAAAATCCCCCACCCTTCCAGTTTCGAATGGTCAAAATTCATACTTTTTTGAGTTAGATTTGTCCAGTTTCCTATTCCAGAACCTAATCCAAATACTATAAAAATCAGAACTGCGGCAAACATAAGGTAGGTCAAGCCATTACTTAGTTTTTCGGCCACAGTCACCCCACGGAAATTGAACCAGGTCAAAATTAAAATCAATCCTGAAGCAATGATTTTTATGGAAGCATTTTCAAGAAAATTTATTCCAAAAAGATTAAATTCATAGGCTATGACAGGAAAATGTACCAAACTATTGAGAGATTCTGCAAAAATATAGGCCAATGCAGCGATGGCTGCTGACTTCATGACTGTAAAATTGCCCCAGCCATAGGTGAAGGCAAAAAAACGTCCGTAGATTTTTTGAAAATATTGATATTCTCCGCCACTGTTGGGATACATACTTGCCATTTCAGCGGTGGATAAAGCTCCAAACAGACTAATGATTCCGGCCAATATCCAGCAAAGAATCAGCAGAACAGGCGAACCTAACTCAGCGGACATCGGAGCGATTTTCTTAAAAACGCCCGAGCCCACAATCACACTCACCACCAGAACACTGGCAGATCTTAATCCAATTTTTGCTTCTAGTCTGGTCATTTGAGGGCTTTTAGGCTTCTGCCAAAATTAAAATTTTTGAAATCCAAATCCAGGCTTTGGGTTTATTTTCATAAATCCATCTTCAACTGCAAATCCGCCTGTCACCAAATCTTCGGCAAGATCAAAACTACCGTCGAGGTCAATATATTTGGTGTTAGGACAGCAATATGCCGCATGCAAAGCCGCTGTGATGCTGACGATACTTTCATCATTACAACCCCAAAACAAATCTATCCCGGCATTTTGAGCAATATTAGCTATCTCAAAAGCCCCCTTCAACCCTCCGCATTTCATGAGTTTAATATTATAAATCCCAAATGGCTGTGGATCTGAGGCATATTTCAGTGCATATCGGGCATTTTTCATAGATTCATCGCCACAAAGCAGACTTCTGATATTTTCATCTAATTTTCTTAGCTCATCTTCCTGACCAACCGGCAGTGGTTGCTCGATTAACTCCAGTCCAAGTTTTGCGGTTTGTTCCACGAATCTTATCAAATCAGGGGTACTATAACCTTGATTGGCATCGACTCTTATGTTGAAACTTTTGCCAAACTTCTCATATAACAGTTTGAGTCTTTCAATATCCTCTTCTACATTATGACCGGTTTTCACCTTTAATATTTTGAATCCCAACTTTTTATATTCTTCCGCTTCTTTCAAAGCCTCGGCCGCACTCATAATTCCGATGGTTACAGAAGTGGGCAAAGACTTAATTTTCTGACCATAAAAATCAGCCACCGAAACACCCAAATATTTACCAAAAGCATCATGCAATGCGATATCAATGGCAGCCTGAGTACCGGGCAGATTGGGGAAAAACTGATGGGTTTCAAATATAATTTGCTGAAAATGACGGATATCCCGACCAACCAAATTTTGAACAAATTCGTTATTCAGGTTTCTTATAGTTTGGCCCGAGGTCTCTCCTACCACTTCCTCGGCCGGACTAGCGGAGCCTATACCTACAATTCCATTTTCTAATTCTATCTCCAAAAAAACAAGCTCTACGTCTGTAAAAGTATTGTAGGCAATGGTGTAAGGCTTGGTTAATGGCAGATGTTTTAGATAGGGTTTTATGTTTTTAATTTTCATTTTCAGAAACCTTTTTTGATCAAAATCTAAAGGCTATTTAATTCACTTAAATAAATCCTTTACTTAGATATCCCTTGCGGCTTCGACAAGCTCAGCCTGACATATTTTTTACAAATTCTTTAAAACAGGTAATAATTTTTCAACTCCTTGTTGAATAGGTAAAAGAACCGGTATTTTTAATTTTTCCTCATAAAAATGCTGAAAATCAATTGCTTCGGTATCAGTACATTTTTCAGTATGAAGAGCGAGGGCAATGACCTCTGAACCCAATTTTTCTATTAGTTCGATCTCAGATTCTACACTTGGAATTTCGCCCCAATGTTCATCATCATCGAAATATTTTCGTTTGGGTGAATGAAGCAAAACCACATTTTTAGCATTTCCGGAAATCAGATATTCAAATCCACATGGACCGCTGGGATTACGAAGGGAGGACTGCCCTTCAAGAAAGATAAAGTCTGCCTCTGTTTGTTTCCAGGCAGTTACAATGGCATGTTCAAGTTCTCCTGAAACAAAATCATTCAAAGTAGAATCAAAAATAAATCCGTATTTCCCGCCCTGTAACCAGCCGGTTTGACCTGTGTACACCATCTCAGCTTTCAGGTCGTTTTTTCTGCACATTTGTGTGAGCATCCGGGCAGTAGTTCGCTTGCCCATAGCACAATCCATGCCCATCACTGCGATGATTTTGGATTTCACTTTGAAAATATCCCCCGTCCAGAAATTCAGTTCTTCTCTCTTTTTTGGTTTTCTGACATCCGTAAGACTTACTCCATAAAATTGAGCAAGGTCCACCAGTTCCGGTTTATCATTGAGATATTCGTGCAAGCCGTTAACTATCGAAATTTTACTTTTTATGGCCTTTTTGATAACCTGAAGCATATCAGGGGGCAAAACTCCTCCAACGGTTGCAACTCCAATTACAAGGGTTTCAATATTCTCAAGCTTATCAAAAGCGTCCTGAAAATCACCGAATACCGGAATGTTTCTATGTTTCCCATCCAAAATCTCACCGGCATCTTTTCCGGCTGTTTCGGGGCAATCAACCACCCCAATGATCTCAAATCTTTCAGTACCCCGTATCAGTCCATGGGCGGTTTTTGCATCATTTTTTACTAAAAGACCATCGGTCAATACTATCGCTCTACTCATTTATCTTTCTTTTTATCAATACTCCGGGATAAACCCCTGTGGGTTTATTATTTTCTAAAACTAATTCACCATTTACCCAAACCTTCATGATTCCGCTGCTCAATGCTTTTCCATCTTTAATATCAGCATTGTCAATTACTGTTTCAGGATCAAACAACACAAGGTCGGCATATCTTCCCGGCTCAATGATTCCCCTGTCTTGAATCCCAAGATTTTCGGCCGTCAGCCCGGTCATTTTATAGATTGCTGTCTCCAAAGAAAGCAATTTTTGCTCTCTTACATACCTTCCCAAAACCCTGGTGAAAGTGCCATGTCCGCGAGGATGCCCTGACGAGGAACCATCAGAACAAATATTGGTCTGCGGCCACGAAATAAAATTGGCTATATCTTTATCATCCATGGCTTTAGCCATAATGGTTTCTATTCCTTCATCAAAATCAGGATATTTTTCTTCAAACTCAGCAGCTTCGGCTATCAGCTTCATCAGCGTTTCTGAGGGCTTTTCATTTCTGATTGCTGCAATTTCCGAAATAGTTTTTCCGGCAAAGGTCTTTTCTGGTGCATATCTTACCAAAACAGACATTGAAGGATCAAAAAGCTGATTAACAGCAAATTCCGCACTTTCTGGATTGGTATAGTCCCGGTTTGGGAACAAAACTCTAAGGGTTGAATTCCAGAAATTATAAGGATAGCAGTCTGCGGTAATATTAATGCCTTCCGAGCGTGCCTTTTGAAGTTTGGCTAGTACCTCCACCGATTTTCCCCACTGATCTTTTTTAGCAATTTTTATATGAGATATTTGTACAGGCATCCCGGTTTGTCTGCCAATATTTATGATTTCATCCATGGCTTCCACAAAATTCACATCCTCACTTCTGATATGACTCATGTATCTGCCCCCATACTTAGCAGCCACTTTTGCGAGCTCTAGTACCTCGTCTTTATTAGAAAAAAAAGCCGATTCATACTCTAAACCGGTATTAAGTCCTAATGATCCTTTTTTCATTTCCTGCTCCAGATAGCCTTTCATTTTTTCAACTTCTTCTGGTTTGGCAGTCCTGAACAGGCTCTTGACACCCATCGCTTTACCCCGCAGTGTGGAATGACCGGTATAAGAAGCCACATTTATCGCTACCGGATGGTTTTTTATGTCAGATTCAAGGGTGTCCATTGGATAACTACCTCCGTCCTGACCAATTACAATCGTGGTAATTCCCTGATTGGTGGCAGGCAAACCGGTAGGATTCTTGCTCAAACCTCCATAGTGATGACTGTGCGAGTCAATAAAACCTGGAGCAAGAACCTTGCCCTGACCATCAGTAACTCCTTCTTCCTCAAACGGTTGCAAGTCACCTACTTCTGAAATCTTATCCTCCAAAATTCTGACCGAGGCAAGTCTGGAGGTTGTGCCGGTTCCATCAATTAAATTGATATTTTGAATGAGTTTTGAAACAGGTATTTTTACTTTTTTTCCTTCTAAAATTTCAGGAATCAAATCGACAGCATTTTCATTGCTGCCGTTAGCCAAAACAATTGTCACTGTTTGTTTTTTCTCATTGATTTCAATCCAATTATTGAAGCCTACCCAGCTACCGGTGTGACTGATAATATTTTTGTCGAGTTCCCATCCAAATCCATAATCTTCGGTGCTTCCATCACTTAATTTTACCGGTGTGGTGGCTGCTTTCCATGTCTCTGATTTTACCAAAGTTTTGAGTTTTTGAGCCCAAATCAACAGATCCTCTGCCGAGCTGTAAATATTTCCATCTCCAACCACCCCATCCAATCTTATCAGGTCATTTAAGACATATTTACCGTTTTTTCTTTCAAAACCTATTACCCTCTTTTTGGAGCGGGAATCAGGCTTTTTCATATTCAAATAAAATGCATAGGTGTTTTTCAAGCCCAACGGAATCGCAATCTGTTGCTGAAAGTATTCTTCAAAAGACATGCGGGCATTTTTTTCAACAATTGAAGCCAGCAAAACATAACCTGTATTGCAATATTCCCATTTTTGTCCAGCGGCAAATCCGGTTTTGGGTTTATACTGTGCTAAAAGTTTCAGCATTTTGGCATTTGTGAGGGTGTCCAAAGTATTAAGATATTCATCAGCCAAATCAAAGTATTCAGGCAGACCGGAAGTATGTGTGAGAAGATGCCTGATGGTGATTTTGGGATAAGGAAAAGCAGGTAAATGTTTAGAAACTGGGTCATCAAAATTGAGCAATTTCTTATCTTTTTGAATCATAATCAGCATGGCTACAAACTGTTTGGATACCGACGCCAGATTAAAAGAAGATTGTAAATTCAATTTTTGAGTCTGAGCCAGATCAGAATACCCAAGGGAATTCTGATAAGTTATTTTCCCTTTTTCAGCAACCAGAACCACCCCGTTAAATAAAGTTCTTTTGTGGAGTGTAATCAATGATTCATCCAGTTTTTTAAGATTTTCATTTTGGGCAAAAATCTGGTTAGCTATAAAAAAAAGTAAAAGGAGGTTTCGGGTTAACATAATGATTGATAAAGTTCTGGGGTCAAGATAATCGAAAAAGGACAATTTAGAAAATTTGAATTATTAATTTCCGGCAAAAGGTTTAGGAGAAAAATTAAAAATTAAATACTAAATGGCTTAAATTTGACCAAACTACTTTAAACTATGAGAAAAATATTGGTTAACATTTTGTTTTTAAGCATCATATTTACAAATATCGTAATCGCACAAACAAAAGATTATTATCAAGAAAAATACCGGCCTCAGTTTCATTTTACTCCAGAAAAAGGCTGGATGAACGACCCGAATGGTTTGGTTTATTACGCCGGTGAATACCATTTGTTTTATCAACATTATCCCGATAAAACCGTTTGGGGGCCCATGCACTGGGGCCATGCCGTGAGCAAAGACCTGATTCATTGGGAGCTTTTACCTATTGCCCTTTTTCCTGATTCTCTGGGCTATATTTTTTCAGGGAGCATCGTTGTAGATGAAAAAAATACCTCTGGATTTCAAACCGGGAAAGAAAAACCATTGGTGGCGATTTTCACTTATCATGACATGGAAAAGGAAAAAGCCGGCAGAACAGATCGGGAGTCACAAGGAATTGCTTACAGTCTCGACAAAGGGCGTACCTGGACCAAATATAAAGGAAACCCTGTCATACCCAATAAAGGAGATGTGGATTTTCGCGACCCTAAAGTATTTTGGCATGAGCTAAGCCAACGGTGGGTAATGCCACTCGCTGTAGGGCAGCATCTTGAACTCTTTACTTCTCCAAACCTCAAAGACTGGACTTTTGCTAGTTCGTTTGGTGAAAATGATGGATCACATGGCGGGGTGTGGGAATGTCCCGATTTTTTTCCTATAAAAGCCTCCGATGGAACGGAAAAGTGGATTTTGATTCAAAACATTGGTCGGGGAGCCGTAAATGGAGGTTCGGGGACCCAATATTTTGTAGGGCATTTTGATGGAAAAACATTTAAAAATGATAACCCACCGAGCACTACACTTTGGCTGGATTATGGTGCAGATAACTACGCCGGAGTAACCTGGTTCAACGCTCCCAATCAGGACAGAATTTATATTGGATGGATGTCAAACTGGGACGATTATGCCCAAAGCACTCCCTCCAGCACCTGGAGAAGTGGTATGACTGTACCCAGGAAACTAACACTTTACAAATCAGCTGAAGGATACAAATTGGCACAGTCACCTGTAAATCAGATTAATACACTTCGTAATTCTGGTAAAATGATTGGAAAAATAGAAATAAATTCTGAATTGGAAATTGACAGCCAACATATTTATAAAGAGCTGATTATAGATTTTGATTTAGAAAAATCAGATGCTACTGAGATTGGATTTGTTTTGAAAAATGCCAAAAATGAACAATTGGTTTTCGGCTATGATAAAATCAAAAAGGAAGTTTTCATTGACCGCACACGATCGGGAATTTCTACATTTTCTGAGAAATTCTCAAAAATACATTCGGCCCCAATGACAGCTAAAAATCTAAAAATAAGAGCATTGATTGACAATGCCTCTATCGAGGTTTTTGTAAATGATGGCAAAATAGCACTCACCGATTTATTTTTCCCAACTGAATATTTCAACAAAACCACGCTTTACACAAAAAATGGAAAAGCTGTGTTGAGATCGGGAATGATTTATGGGCTAAAAAGAATCTGGAAATAGGTCTTATGAGGTTTCCTCAATTTGAGAGAGTGCTACACTAACCATGAAAAGGACTGTGTAAACTATTGCCCACAAGGCTTTTCCAAGATTCCAAAACGCAAAAGTGCCGGTAGAGAAAATCAATAATTTGAAAATACTCAGGGCAGGGAATTTTAACCTCATACTCGCCTTTGGAGATGCAAACAATGCCCAAAGCGTTACCAAAACCAGAAAACAAAGAATGGCAATGGCCCATTTTGTAAAAATGGTTTTTCCCTGAAAATATCCCCAATATCCTACTCCAAAAAACAAAACCAGCTCCAACCCAAAAGCCAATGGATGATTGATTAATTTGATAATTTGCATGTTATGATTTTTTAGGCAAATCTAGAAAATTAACTCAAAAAACAGCATTTGCTCATCGAATTCTCATAAAAAACTTTTGTTAATCTAGATGTTTAGTTTTTTAAGTCTAAATCCAAATTTATTTTGGTACCGAAAAAAGAAATCAGATATTTATACCCAAAAAAAACTGTAAAAAATTTAAATGATGCGTTCCAAAAGCCTGCTTTTCTTATTGATTTATTTCTTATTCGTTTCCAATGTTTCAGCACAAAAAAATAAAAAACTTTCGGGAAATCCTATATTCGATGGCTGGTATGCTGACCCTGAAGGAGTTATTCTGGATAATAAATTTTGGATATTCCCAACTTTCTCTGCCAAATATAAAGACCAGGTATTTTTAGATGCTTTTTCTTCCAATGATTTGATAAACTGGGTCAAACATCCAAAAATCATTGATACTGCTGCAGTTAAATGGGCTTATATGGCCATGTGGGCTCCAAGTATTGTAAATAAAGACAATAAATTTTTTCTGTTTTTTTCGGCAAATGATATTCAAAGTGCTGAAAGAAAAGGATTTGGAGAAAACAACCCCGATAAAGATGATAAAATTGGAGGGATTGGAATTGGAGTTGCCACAAGACCTGAAGGACCATACGAGGATTATCTGGGCAAACCGCTGATTAATAACTTCTACAATAAAGCCCAGCCTATCGACCAGTTTGTTTTTCTCGACAAAGATGGCCAGTATTATATTATTTATGGTGGTTGGGGACGATGCAATATCGCTAAACTCAATGATGATTTTACGGCATTGATCCCCTATCCCAATGGTGATTTGGTGAAGGAAATCACGCCAAAAGGTTATGTGGAAGGCCCTACCCTATTTATAAGAAAAGGGAAATATTATTTGATGTGGTCAGAGGGTGGCTGGACCAATGGTACATATAAAGTAGCCTACGGAATTTCTGATAGTGTTTTTGGGCCATTCGATAAAAAAGGGACAATTTTGGTAGCTGATGAAAAAGTTGCCACAGGTGCCGGACACCATTCTGTAATCAATATCCCTAAAACCGATGATTGGTATATGGTCTATCACCGTCGGCCTATTCCAAATCTGGATCGTGACCATCGTGTAGTATGTATCGACCGGATGTTTTTCAACGAAGACGGCACCATCAAAGATATCAAAATGACTTTTGAAGGCGTAGAAAAAGTGAAATTAAAATAGTTTTTAAAAATTCAACTTCAAATTTTTATTTCAACTTAATACTGTATGCCTGAATCAAAGGTGGGTTTTCGGGTGACATCGTGAAACTCACCTCCACTTTTCCTTTTTCACATTCTAACAAAAACTTCCCTCTGAGAGCATTTTCAGGAACTATCTCATTAATTTTTAAAATCTTACCTGTTTTTTCAAAAATTCCTTCTGCCTCCACTTTGAGTAAATCAGGGAAATAATCAAGAAAGAAATTTTCAGCAAAAATCCCGGTCTTTTCAGCTCCTTCCCAGGATGGCAACAGGGCCATCAACTCATTTTGCCGCTGTTTCAATATCGGGGAAACAGGGAACGGAATGGGTGATAAAGCCGCTTTTTCAATAATAAAAGGCAAAATCTGGTTGTTCATCAAAGCCGCACCGCCATAGGTTCCATTGGTAAATGTCACGATTCCGATGCCATAATTGGGCAGAATCTTCCAGTCAGAACCAAAGCCCGGTAAACCACCCGAATGCCCCACACTCCTGATTTGGTTACAGTTTTGGTCGATTCGCAGACCATAACCATAAAACGATACATTGCTGCAAGGCTCTCCGAAAGCAGTATATCCACGGTTATTGAGGCTATTAAAATTGGCCGGAAAGTGCATTTCTCTTAAAGAACTTTTCTTCAAAATTCCTGATGCCGGGGCATCCACTTTATAAGCATCCTGATGCAAAGCCATGTATTTTGAAAAATCCTGAATAGAAGTCAAAACTCCACCCATAATGCCATACGCTCCGTCACCTTCCAACGGCTGCTCAATGTATTGCTCCCTCAACCACCGATAGCCCATTACCAACTGACCAGCAGGTACTTTTGTGTAGTCCCAATAAGTATCATTCATACCCAACGGCTTCCATATTTTGTTGATGATATAGCTTTGATAACTCTGCCCCGACACATTTTTGATGATTTGACCCAACATCGCAAAGCCCATATTGCTGTATTCATACGCGACTCCGGGTTCGTTGGAAAACGAGATGCCGTTCTTAAACATTTTCAACATTTCGGTCTCAGAAATTCCTAACTGGCGATCACCCCAGGGATTATCTTCAGGAAAACCCGCTGCGTGTGTAAGCAAATGTCTGATGGTGATTTCAGGGGAATCTTTGGAATATTTTTGGCCTTTTAATTCAGGAATATATTTCCATACCGGGTCATCCAATTTCAGTTTCCCGGCATCACGAAGCTGCAAAATCGCTACAGAAGCGAAACTTTTTGACATAGATGCAATCCTGTAAACCGACTGATCATCAGCAATCTTATTTGTTTTATAATTCACAATTCCGCTATTGGTCTGATGAATGATTTTGCCATCTACCAAAATCGCATTAGAAACACTCGACAAATGATTCTGCGTTCGGAAAGCCTCAAATTTCGCATCGATTTCTGGGATGAGCGATTGGATTTTTGCAACCCTATCCGGAATATTCTGCGAAAAAACCAGAAAAGGAATAAATAATAAAAGAACAATAGCTTTAGATTTCATTTTAAAACAGGAGTTATTCTTTGGCATTTTTTAAAAAAATATAATCGGTTATAAGACATTCATTTATTTTGACTTAACCATTAAAAGTAATAAAATATAAAGTAAATTAAAATTTAGAAGGCATTTCTCTTTTTGAGTTTTAAGAATCAAAAATAGAAAACAATTAAGAACAAAAAGCCAACTTCTATTTTCTTTCAAGAAGAAAATTAAAACTTATTTTTTTAAAAAATGTGTAAAATCAACACATTGCATTTTTTTTCCATATCAAAATAATATCTTAAATTAAAAAAAACGTATCAAAATCAATTCTGAGCCACTTTTTGGCTACAAAAAAAGTAGATTTGGCTAAATTGAAAGAGATAAAATATAGAATTTTTGTGGTAAATAATATTTTGCCATGATAAAATTTGAAGAGAGTACTGTACTTATTACAGGAGGAACCAATAATATTGGTTTAGAATTTGTAAAACAATTAGATGAAATTGGAGCCAAAATTATTGTTACCGGTCGAAATTTAAGTGAATTAGAAGAGGCAAAAAAAAAGCACCCAAGAATACATACAATATATTGCGACCTTTCCAATAACAGAGATGTAGAAAATTTAAACAATGAAATTAATCAGAATTTCCCTTCTCTTAATGTTATCATCAACAATGGAAGTCAATTAGGAATAATTGATTTGGAAAATCCATCATTAAATTTAAAAAAAATCAATGAAGAAATCACCACTAACCTAATAGCTCCAATTCAAATCGTTTACCAATTAATCCCTTTACTCAAAAGTGCAAATTCAGCGGCCATAGTTAATATCACCGCTGGTATGGAATTGCTATCGTTCGGTACCGCACCAATATATAGTGCCACAAAAGCAGGGTTTAGAGGTTATACCGCAGCCCTGAGAACGCAACTAGAACAAACCGAAATTAAGGTTTTTGAAGTTATACCACCTGATCTTAATTCAAATTATCAGTCAAACTTGACTTCACACATAAATCCGAAAATCAATGCAGATGTTAGTAAATTAGTATCTCTTACGATCGAAGGCATAAACTATGGTGTTCCGGTAATTAAACCACAACTTTTTAATGTTTTAAAAATTGATAAAAGTCTGGCAATGGTTCTTTGACACAAATAATTAATAAAAATGATCTACATATTTAACAATCTGGCCTCTTTAATCTTATTTGTTTTTTGTATTCGTTTAAATTTTAAATATGGATGGTCAGCTATGCATATGGAAGATCAACACAATTCAAAAAATGAGATTTTTAATCTCGGAATTAAGGGTCCGGGAACACCAATTATGGGTACATTTTCCTTTTTGAGTGGCATATTTTTATTAACACCCAGAACTTTTTTAATGGGTATTATTATTAATATTTTCATTATTAGCATTTTAATTAATATTGCGGCCAAACGTAAAAATTTTAAACTTTTTCTTTGGGAAATACTATTTTTTTTACTTATTTTAGTCATGCTTTTTCTAGGTTTCCCCTTTTTAAAATGATTTTGTTATGCCTAATCAGAATTTATTCAAAATAAATAGCATTTCCGAGGCTCATGAGTTTTTGGGATTACCAAAACCGCTGCATCCCAACATCAGTGTTCTTGATAATTCCGTTTTAAATGTTTTTAAAGGTCAAACAGATATAGGAGCCGTTTTTAATTTTTATTTTATCTCACTTAAAAAAGGTTCTGTAAACAAATTATTCTACGGGCAACAGACATATGATTTTAATGAAGGAATGATGGTTTTTTCTGCCCCTAATCAGGTATTGAGAGGTGCTGGTCCGGGACCCGGAGATGATATGTCAGGTTGGTTTCTATTAATTCATTCTGATTTTATTTGGGGAACTCCATTGGCAAAAAAAATGAAAAGATATGAATTCTTTGATTATTCTGTAAACGAAGCCTTATTTTTATCAAAAGAGGAAGAGATAATAGTTAATGGAATAATAAACAATATCAAAACAGAGTACACAAATAATCCGGATAAACTTAGCAAAGATATTATAATTTCATACTTAGAAACCTTTTTCAATTACGCTGACAGATTTTATCAGAGGCAGTTCTTAACCCGAAAAAAAAGTAATCATGTCGTTTTAGATCGTTTAGAAAAGCTTTTAAATGAATATTTTAAAGATTCAAACCTATTAAAAGGTGGGTTACCTACTGTGAAATTTATTTCTGAATCTCTCAATGTTTCTCCAAATTATCTTAGTGGTTTGTTAAAATCATTAACCGGCCAGAGTACTCAAAACCATATTCACGAAAAACTTATTTCAAGGGCAAAAGAACTTTTGTCAACTTCAGAACTGACCATTAGTGAAGTTGCATATGAGTTAGGATTTGAACATCCTCAATCATTTAGCAAACTATTCAAGGCAAAAACAAATTTAAGTCCTTTGGAATTTAAGTCTGATTACCAATAAATCATTCGAAACTTTTAGTTTATTAAAAAAACTTTCCAAATAGAAAAGAAAATACTGACATGATGTAGTCAAATAACATCATTACTCATTTATTATTTTGGGCTTTTTAATAAATTGCCCCAAAATCTATTTAATCTAAAAATGAAAAGACTTTTATTGCTTGCTATCATTATTATATCAATTTCAGATATTCTAAATGCCCAGCAAAAAACCTATTGCAACCCTATCAATGTTGACTACGGCTATACACCCATTCCTAATTTTAGTGAATGGGGGCGTCACAGAGCCACTGCTGACCCGGTGATTGTAAACTACAAAGGTGATTTTTATATGTTTAGCACAAACCAGTGGGGATATTGGCATAGTTCTGATATGTCCAGCTGGACTTTTCATTCTCGTAAATTTCTCCGCCCAAAAAATAAAGTTTATGATGAATTGTGTGCCCCGGCGGTGGGAATAATCGGCGATACTATGGTAGTTTTTGGTTCTACTTATACCGGCGAATTTACAATTTGGATGAGTACCAACCCAAAAGCCAACGAATGGACGGCCTTGGTAGATGATTTTGAAATCGGTGGATGGGATCCCGCCTTTTTCACCGACGATGACGGTAAATTTTATATGTACAATGGAAGCTCTAATCGTTACCCCTTGTACGGCGTAGAACTTGACCGGAAAACCATGAAACCTTTTGGTACGAGAAAAGAAATGTATTTTCTCGAGTCCTGGCGGTATGGCTGGCAACGATTTGGCGAATACATGGATGATACATTTCTGGATGGATTTATCGAAGGAGCTACGGTAAACAAGCACAACGGAAAATACTATTTTCAATATGGAGCCCCGGGAACAGAAATGAGTGGTTATGCCGACGGAGTTTTGGTTGGGAAAACTCCCCTTGGACCATGGGAAGCACAGCCCGACCCATTAAGTATGAAAGTGGGCGGTTTTGCTCGCGGTGCAGGACATGGGGCTTCTTTTCAGGACAATCAAAAAAACTGGTGGCATGTATCTACCATTCAGCTTTCGACTAAAAATAATTTTGAAAGAAGAATCGGAATATGGCCAACAGGATTTGACAAAGATGATGTGATGTGGTGTAATACTGCCTTTGGCGATTATCCGCATTATCTGCCTTCTCAGGGTTTGGATATCAAAAAGACATTTACAGGATGGATGCTACTTAATTATAACAAACCTGTGGAAGTTTCCTCTACTTTGGGTGGATATCTGCCCAATAATGCCGTGGATGAAAGCATGAAAACCTATTGGTCTGCCGCCACCGGAAAAGCCGGAGAATGGATTAAGGCTGATTTGGGAAATATTTCTACAGTAAATGCCATTCAAATCAATTACGCTGACCAGGACGCCGATTCAGCTTTTTTGGGTAAAAAATTAAACATCAAACATCAATATAAACTATGGTCAAGTGTGGATGGCAAAAAATGGACTGTTTTGATTGATAAATCCAGTAACCAAACCGATGTGCCACACGAATATGTGGAGCTTTCGACCCCAGTCCAAACCCGGTTTATCAAGCTGGAAAATGTAGCTATGCCAACCGGAAAATTTGCCCTAAGCGGTCTAAGAGTGTTTGGAAATGGAAATGGTACCAGGCCTGATGCCGTAAAAGACTTTATGGTATTAAGGACAGAAAAGGATAAACGCAGTGCCTGGATTCGCTGGAGACCTGAAAATAAGGCTTTTGCTTACAATATCTACTATGGTACTGCTCCTGATAAACTCTACAATTGCATCATGGTACACAATGCCAACGAATACTGGTTCAGAGGCATGGATAAACTCAGCACATATTATTATTCAATTGAGGCTATCAATGAAAACGGAGTTTCGGAAAAAACCAAAGTAATAGAAGTTAAATAACTTAATCTTCTATTTTTAGAACATTTAAAACAGCGGTTTCAGTATCTGATAGTTTTTCCAGGTCTAATAGATAGGTGTCTCCGGTGGACTCCAATAACATAGGACTAAACTTTTTCCCAATCTCAATTTCATTGAAAAGATAGGATTTTCGGCTGTGTAGGTAGTCAGCAAACGTATCATTGATACCTTCAATGGTTACCAAAATTTCTGCGTCTGAAGCTTTCAGACTTTCCAAAGTTTCACCATACAATACGCTTTTCTCGGTAATCGGATGCACCAGTGTCCATGACATGGCGAAAAACTTCACCTTATTTCTTTCCAAATCCAGTCCATAATATTTTCTTTTTACTACACCATCAATTACTTCATTTCTTGAAAAAATCATACTTGCCTCAACATTAATAAGTTGATTACTTTTCTCATTGGCCATCCTGACCATCAAGCCATTGATATCAAGATAAGGAGCAATTATGGCTTTTTGCGAATACAAAATTCGGGGAACAGGTCTTGAAAACCGACCATAAAGTAAACCTGTTAGAATTGAAAAAGAGAGTAATCCCAAAAATGCTTCCACAGAAGCAATGATATTGGTGATATAACCTACCGGACTGACTCTACCATAACCAACTGTAGTCATGGTTTGACTCGAGAAAAAGAATGCCTCCCAAAAGTCCGATAGTCCATGACTTTTATCGACCCCCATCAGGTTTTCGATTCCAATCAGGTAATAAACTATCCCAAAACTAAGATTCACCGTCAAATAAAATCCAAGTGAAACAATGGCAAATTTCAACCAGGACATGGTAATAAGTTTATGGTAAAGGTTAAGTTTTGCCTCAAACGACTGACCAACTTTTTTTACATTAAAATTGCCTTCCTGATTGATTAAACGGGCTGTTGTGCTTGTGGCATTGGTTCCAAAACCACTATCCTCCCTTTGTTTTTCTTTTTCTAAAAGTGTATTTTTTCTTAATCTCACAATATCAAATTTTTAAATTTCCCGAATATTTAAAATTCTAACACAATTTCAGTCAATAAAGTTGAAACAGTATTATATCAATTTTTTATTTTCATTAACAAAAAAAGCAATCAGGCATAAAAAAGTATTAGTATTTTTGCAGCCAAATCTAATTTTTAAGCAAAAAATGTCAAAAGTTCTAATTATTGGTGCAGGTGGTGTAGGTACGGTGGTGGCTCACAAATGTGCCCTTAATTCTCTGGTTTTTACCGAAATCATGCTGGCGAGTCGTACAGTTTCGAAATGTGACCGTATTGCCGCTGATATCAAAGAAATGCATGACATAAGTATCAAAACCGCACAAGTTGATGCCGACAATGTACCCGAATTAGCAGCGTTGATTCGTTCATTTGGTCCTAAATTAGTCATAAATGTAGCTCTACCTTATCAGGACCTGACCATCATGGACGCATGTCTTGAAACCGGTGTACACTATATGGATACCGCTAATTATGAACCGAAAGACGTTGCCAAATTTGAATACAGCTGGCAATGGGCTTATCAGGAGAGATTTAAAGCTGCCGGTTTGATGGCTTTATTGGGTTGCGGTTTTGACCCCGGCGTAACACAGGCCTATACTGCTTATGCTAACAAGCATTATTTTGATGAAATGCATTATCTCGACATCATTGATTGTAACGCCGGAGATCACGGAAAAGCATTTGCAACCAATTTCAATCCTGAAATAAACATCAGAGAGATTACTCAGCCGGGTCGATACTGGGAAAATGGCGAATGGTTAGAGATTCCGGCGATGTCAATTCATAAACCTATCGACTATCCTAATATAGGGCCAAAAGAATCCTATGTTTTATACCATGAAGAACTGGAATCTTTGGTTAAAAACTTCCCGACCCTAAAGAGAGCCAGATTCTGGATGACTTTCGGTCAGCAATATATTACCCATCTTCAGGTATTGCAAAATGTGGGTATGACCAGCATTGAGCCTATTAAATTTCAGGGAATGGATGTGGTTCCACTGGAATTTTTGAAAGCCGTATTGCCTGCTCCGGAATCTTTGGGAGAAAACTATAGCGGTCAAACCAGCATAGGTTGCCAAATCAAAGGTATCAAGGATGGAAAAGAGCGGACTTATTATGTTTGGAACAACTGCCATCATGCTGAGGCTTACAAAGAAGTAAAATCTCAGGCTGTTTCTTACACTACCGGTGTTCCGGCCATGATTGGAGCCATGCTCATGCTAACCAATGAGGAATGGATGAAACCAGGTGTATATAATGTGGAAGAACTTAATCCTGACCCATTCATGGACTTGCTAAATATTCATGGACTACCATGGAACGAAAAGGTGGACATCGAGCTACCTCATGAATATTGAGATAAATTTATTGATTTTCAGTCAAACAAAAAGCCCGAATCCTCTCAGAATCGGGCTTTTTTATATAAAATCGATTATTTTATCTCAACAGGTTCAACAAATACTGACCATAACCTGATTTCACCAGAGGCTGGGCAATTTTAACCAGTTGATCCTTGTCGATGAATCCCATTCGGTAAGCCACTTCTTCAATACAGCCCACTTTAAGACCTTGTCTTTCTTCTATTACTTGTACAAACTGTCCGGCCTGCATCAAAGAAGCGAAAGTACCTGTATCTAACCAAGCTGTACCACGGTTCATAACCCCTACTTTTAATTTGCCTCTTTCGAGATAAACCCTGTTCACATCAGTGATTTCCAGTTCTCCACGGGGAGATGGCTTGATGTTTTTGGCAATATCAACTACTTCATTATCATAAAAATACAAACCCGGCACAGCATAATGGCTTTTTGGCTTTTCAGGCTTTTCTTCAATACTCAAAGCATTAAACTCTGAATCAAATTCTACCACTCCGTATCTTTCAGGATCATGCACAGGATAGGCAAAAACCACTCCGCCTTCAGGGTCATTGCATGATTGCAAAAGCTTACTTAAGCCGCTGGCATAAAATATGTTATCCCCCAAAACCAAAGCTACTTTATCATTCCCGATAAAATCAGCACCGATGATAAAAGCCTGTGCCAGACCGTCAGGACTGGGTTGCTCGGCGTATTCAAACCTGCAACCTACCTGTGAGCCGTCGCCCAAAAGTTTTTTGAAATGTGGCAAATCATGAGGTGTAGAGATAATCAATATCTCATTGATGCCTGCCAACATCAAAATTGACAGTGGGTAATAGATCATGGGTTTGTCGTAAACCGGCATTAACTGTTTTGACACTGCCAAGGTAAGTGGATGAAGACGTGTGCCGCTTCCGCCGGCAAGAATAATTCCTTTCATATTTTAAGTATTTAACCTCACCCCCTGCCCCTCTCCCCGGGAGAGGGGAAATTTCAAAGGGATTTTATTTAATCTTGTATAATTATACCAACAAATTTAGAAAGCCTTCTTAGCTGGCTTCGTACATTTCCTGATAGTATTTCTCGTAACTGCCAGAAGTAATGTTGTCAATCCAATCCCAGTTGTCAAAATACCAGTCCACGGTTTGAGCAAGACCTTGTTCAAAAGTAACTGAAGGCTCCCAGCCCAGCTCGGTCATGAGTTTGGTAGCATCGATGGCATATCTTAAGTCGTGTCCCGCACGGTCTTTTACGTAAGTGATTAGTCCTCTGGAAGTGCCGGCTGCCTTGCCCAACTTTTGATCCATGATATCACAAAGAAGGTGAACCAAATCAATATTTTTCCATTCATTATTTCCACCAATATTATAGGTTCCGCCATTGGTACCCTCATGGAAAATCACATCAATAGCTCTGGCATGATCTTTTACAAAAAGCCAGTCTCTCACATTTTCTCCTTTTCCATAAACCGGAAGAGGTTTTGAATTACGGATGTTGTTGATCATCAACGGAATCAATTTTTCAGGAAAATGATTGGGGCCGTAATTGTTGGAGCAATTGGAAACCAAAATCGGCAATCCATAAGTATTGTGATAGGCTCTTACAAAATGATCAGAGCTTGCTTTTGAGGCCGAGTAAGGCGAACGAGGGTCATAAGAGGTGGTCTCTAGGAAAAACTCCTCAGGATTGTGCAATTCACCATATACCTCATCAGTTGAAACATGATAAAATCTCTTACCCTCTTTATTGTCTTTCCAGATGGTTTTGGCGGCATTGAGCAAATTGCAGGTTCCGATCACATTGGTTTTTACAAATGCCATCGGGTCTGTGATAGACCTATCCACATGAGACTCTGCTGCCAGGTGTATTACGCCATCAAACTGATATTTTCCAAAAAGCTGATTTACGAAATTCTCATCCACGATATCGCCTTTTTCAAAAACATAATTAGGAGCATTTTCAATGTCCTTTAGGTTTTCAAGGTTTCCGGCGTAGGTCAGTTTGTCAAGATTAACAATCTGATATTGTGGATATTTGGTCACAAAAAGTCTGACTACATGTGAACCAATGAAACCGGCACCTCCGGTAATACAAATTTTCTTCTCGAAACTCATTTTCAATTATTTTTAAGTTTTTGTTCCCATCTCCAGGCGTCTGCCAAACTTTCGTCCAGAGATTTTTGGGTTTTCCAATTCAAGATCTTTCCGGCTTTTGCTACATCGCCGTATATTTTTACTACATCTCCCGGTCTTCTTGGACCGATTTTGTAATTTAATTTCAAATCGTTTACTTTTTCAAAGGTATTGATTAACTCCAAAACTGAATTACCTTCACCAGTACCCAGATTAAAAACATCATAGGTATTCCCTGATTTGCTTTTCAAAAGTTCTAAAGCAGAAACGTGTGCCTTGGCCAAATCCACCACATGGATAAAATCACGGATATTTGAGCCATCAGGGGTGTCGTAATCATCGCCAAAAACTGTCAATTGTTCTCTTTTACCGATGGCCGTTTGGGTAATGAATGGCACAAGGTTGCTGGGTACACCGTTAGGCAATTCGCCAATTTCTGCAGTCGGATGAGCCCCGATAGGATTAAAATACCGTAGAGCTATGATATCCATCTTTTCGCCGGATTTTATCACATCTTCAAGAATATCCTCTCCGATGGCCTTGGTATTTCCATAAGGTGATTCAGCTTTTTTCTTTGGAGTTTCTTCCGTAACCGGAATATGATCGGGCTGCCCGTAAACTGTACATGAACTACTGAAAACCAGATTTTTAACCCCGGCTTCTTTCATCACTTCCAAAACAGTAATCATAGACCCCAGATTATTTCTGTAATATTTCAAAGGATTCTGAACAGACTCCCCTACTGCCTTATATGCAGCAAAATGTATGATGCCTTCGATTTTTTCAGCTTCTACAACTTCTTTGAGTTTATTAAAATCGTTGCAATCAAATTCATAAAAAGGCACATCAAAACCAAGAATGTTTTTGAGACCCTGCAAAACCGATTTTTCGGAATTGCTGAAATTATCAACAATAACCGGACTGTACCCGGCATTAACTAACTCAACCACAGTGTGTGAACCTATAAATCCGGCCCCGCCAGTCACTAAAACTTTCATAATCCGTAAATTTTTACAAAAATAAGAATACTTTCAAAAGAAAGACTTGTATTTGTGTTTTTTACTTCCAATATTGAGCCAAAATTACATGCTTATGTCTTTTCCTAATATAAAAGCCATGGTTTCGTTGCTCGACGATACCGACAACGAAGTTGTGCAAATCGTTGAAAATCAGATAAAGGAACTCGGAAATGTAGCCGTTGAATATCTTGAAAAAGAATGGGAACATAATGGCCTCAATCCGGTAATCCAAAAAAAAATCGAAAATCTGGTTCATGAGATACAATTCCAGAAATTGGAAACCGAGATTTTGAACTGGAAAAATGATGGTACTAATGATCTGCTCACCGGTCTGTGGTTAATTGCGAAATACCAGTATCCCGATCTCGAAATAGAGACTCTTCGAAAAGAAATCATCAAAATCAAAAATGAAATCTGGATAAAAACACATGAAAAAATGCATCCGGCGGATATGGTAAAAGTGATCAACCATGTGTTGTTTGATGTGCTGGGGTTTGAATCCAACACCAAAAACTTTCATGCAGAAAGCAATTCGATGTTTAATCTGGTATTGAGTCAAAAAAAAGGTAATCCGGTAGCATTGTGCTGCATCTATATCCTGGTGGCCGAATACTTAGACCTTCCAATATATGGCGTTAACTTACCCAACCTTTTTGTGCTTATTTTTGATTATCCGGGCTACAGATTCTATATCAATGCTTTTAACAGGGGGCAGATTTTCGTAGAAAAAGATATTGATGAGTATCTTAAACAAATCAAGATCGAGCCGGATCACAAATATTATAAGGCTTGCTCCAACCAGGAAATTGTTATTAGAATACTCACCAATTTATCCTATGCTTTTCAAAAAAATGGGGATGAATATCACCAAAAAGAAATAGACCGTCTGCTTGAATTTTTCAGGGATTAGGCTTCCAGCTGTTGTTGTTTTGATTCACATCCGGTAGCACACCTCTTGGGTCTAAACTAACTTTTTCAAGTTCGGTAGTCGAAGGATAATGGAAAGTCCATACCTTGTTTTTCATCCATACTTCAACAGGTAATTTTACCGTAACGGCCTCTTTATCCTTTTCTTTGATACTAACTTCTACAGGCATCGGCATCTGTTCCATGTTTTCGATGCTGATTACGGCTCCGTCTGTGGCCCGGCCATTTCGGTATCTGACTTCTTTTACCGACTGATCTAATTTATAGCTGTTGATAAACCAGGACTTCCAAAACCATCCCAAATCTTCCCCAAGCACATCTTCCATGCTATGGAAAAAATCAAATGGTGAAGGATGCTTAAATGCCCAGCGATTGATGTATTCTTTCAGAGCAAAATTGAGCCTGTCCTCTCCAACCACAGCTTCACCCAACATTTTCAGACCAATCGCGGGTTTGAAATACGCCAAAGTACCCAATTCAAACTCAGTGATGGCGTCAGGAGCAGCCAGAATAGGTTTTTGCATACGCATTAAACCCGCCAGCTGTTGTGTTTTCTGTGGTTTATAATATTCTCCATTGTTGAATGCTTTGGCGGAAAGTCCGTTGATATATGTGTTAAAACCCTCATCCATCCAGGCAAATTTCCGCTCATTGTTACCTACTATCATCGGAAACCAGGTATGTCCAAATTCATGGTCAGTTACATCGAAAAGTTCCTGTCCATCACTTTTGGCACTGCAGAACACAATACCGGGATATTCCATGCCGCTTACGATTCCCCCCACATTGGTAGCTACAGGGTAAGGAAACTCAAAAAGCGTTTTGGAATAAAACTCCATTGAGTGCTTGGTATATTCTGTTGACCTTCCCCAGGCAGCCTCTCCACCGTTTTCAGCCGGATAAACCGATTGAACCAATATAGATTTGCCTGAAGGTAAAACAGCCCTTGCCGCATCCCAGACAAAAATATCTGAAACTGCAAAAGCTGCATCCCGGGTATTTTCACATTTAAATTTCCAGGTATTTAAGCCTGATTTTTTGTTATAAATTTCATCATTACCATGGTCTTCTTTATTGATGATCATCAAGGTTTTATCAGATTCAGAAGCAGCCCTGAGTTTGGCATAGACCCCTTTGGAGAGCACTTCCTGTGGGTTGATTAACTCACCGGTACCTACCACCACATGTTTGTAAGGTACAGTGATTTCATAGGTAGTATTTCCGTATTCAAGATAAAATTCACCCGCCCCAAGATACGGGCTGGTGTTCCAGCCTTCCAGGTCATCGTACACACACATGCGGGGATACCATTGTGCAATCTCAAAAATCTTTCCGTCTTTGGCATTGTATATACCGCAACGATCTGAGCCATTAGGTGGAATCTTAAATTCAAAATCCATGGTCACCACGGCTTTTTCAGAAGTTTTAAGCGGACTGCTCAACAAAATCTGCATTCTGGTATCGCTGATAACGGTTTCTTTCAATACCGAAGCACCGGTTTTGCCTTTTTTAGCAGATTTAATGGCCTGTACATTATTGATACTATAGCCACCTTCAAAGTTTTTAAGTCCATATCTACCCACCGTCATAGGGGTGGCTTTTGAGCCACGTGATTCCTGAGTAAAGCGGTTTTGGTCAAGCTGTAACCATAGAAAATCAAGCTGATCGGGAGAATTGTTGATATAAGTAATCTCCACAGTTCCTTTTACGGTTTGATTTTCCGGGTCAAGGGCTGCTTTGATAGCATAATTCGCCTGATTTTGCCAATATTGTGGCCCTGGCCTCCCGGCAGCACTGCGATAAACGGTAGAAGGCTGAAAGTTTATCAATGGATCAAAAACATCGGTTGGATTATAAATCGAAGTTTTCTCCTGTGCCTTTGTTGTTATTGACAAAATAGAGAAAATTAATACTAAAACACGGGTTTTCATTTATTTATAGTTTATGATTTTGGTTTTTAAATCTCAGTGAATATTGCATGAAAAACAAAGTTCGGGATAAACACCTTATTTAAGCTGAAAAATGATAAAAATTTAATGTTTGGCGGTCGGCTACCAGCTTTAGGCATTAATCACTCGGCCCTCGCTCCTCACAACCCGGCACCCGGCACTCTTTAAGCTTTAGGATGCGACTTTTTATATACTTCCTTCAATTCGGCTATCGTATTGTGGGTATAAATCTGCGTAGCGGCGAGATTGGCATGACCCAACAGCTCTTTGATGGCGTTGAGGTCAGCACCATGGTTGAGCAGATGCGTAGCAAAAGTATGCCTCAGCACATGCGGCGACTTCTTCGAAATCGTGCTCACCAGCTCCAGATAGTGTTTGATTTTCCGCTGCACAAACACCGGATACAGCTGCTCATATTTATCGGTCAAAACCAAAAATTCATTGTTTACTCCCGCCTCCTCCAGCAGTTTGAGATAAATATCAATGCAGTCCATCACTTCCTTGTTGAGCGGAATCACCCTGTACTTATTTCTTTTGCCCAGCACGGTGATTTTCCGGCCAAAGCGGTCGTAATCTTTGGTCTTGAGGCCTATCAACTCAGCCAGACGCATGCCGGTGCCATAAAAAAGCTCCAGTAGCAGGCGGTCACGTTGTCCTTCAAAGTCTGGGGTGAATTCCACAAATTCAAAAAGGTTCTCCATGGCGTCTTCTTCCAGATACACCGGGAGTTTTTTGGCAGTTTTGAGGGCTCTGACCAGTGCCGTGGGGTCAGATTTTACTTTTTGATTTTTGAGTAAATATTTAAAAAATGCCCTGAGAGAGGCCATTTTGCGGTTTATGGAGCGGTTGTCGAGCTTTTGTTCCGACAGGCTCACTACCCACTCTCTGATGTCGGAGGCCTGGGCGTCTTGAATCAAAAGGCTGAGGTCGGGCGATAAAAATTGCTGAAACTGCTCCAAATCAGCCTTGTAGGCCGTGTGGGTGTGGGGGCTGAGCCTCCGCTCGTTTTTGATATGGGCTAAAAAAAAATCGACCAATTTTATTGGAAATGAAGTTTCGCAACAAAATTAGTCGAAATATGAGAGAAACAAAACAACTTAATCGTCGATATGACCGTAGGTTGTTTGCTTGTACGATGCTCTGATTACCTCAAATCTGCGTGAAACAGACTTTTTCTCGAAGGCCTGGCGTCTTCTAAGTTCTTTCAATACTCTCGTCTTTTCAAATTTCTTTTTGAAACGTTTCAGAGCTTTATCGATTGACTCGTTTTCTTTTACTTGAACATGTAGCATAATTTACACCTCCTTTCTTTTTTTCGGACTGCAAAGGTAAGGAGATTTTTTTAAATTGAAATATTTTGATGGAATAAATTTGGGGAGGTAGTTTAATAAACTACTAAGAAATAAAAAATCAAATATCAAATATTGCTTTTCGGGAAAACTTATTCCTTACTTTTTAATTGAAAAAACCAAATTTTGTCCATTTTTTACCACTAAATTCCCAAAAGGAAATTTGATTTTTGTCACATCATTATTTTAAACTTAATTGATTGACAACATGAATCGTAGAATTTTCATTGGAGCCGGTTTGGCTCTGAGCTCGGCTGCGGCTTTGGGCAAAAAACTTTCGGGCAAAGGCCCCAAAAAAGGCTTTGTGGTAAAAGCGGGTAAGGACCGCTTTGAGCAACCTATCAAATATCGTGGCGTAAACCCCAACGACGTAAAAATCTCGGCCAAAGACTCCGGAGGGCAACTGACGGTGCTGGAATATGTCGGTTTTGAGAAAATCGGCCCGCCACTGCATGTGCATTTTGATCAGGATGAAACCTTCTATGTGATCGAAGGCGAATATCTCTTTGAGCTTGATGGTGAGCGGTTTAAGCTTTCGGCTGGCGACACGATATTTCTGCCCCGCCAAGTGCCACATACCTGGGTGCAGCTGAGCGACAAAGGCAAACTGGTGTATTTTCTGCAACCCTCCGGCCAAATGGAGGAGTTTTTCAAAAAAATGAATGCTCTGCAAGGCCCACCTACTCCTGAATTGATTCAGGAAATCCATCTGGCTCATGGCATGAAAGTAGTTGGCCCTCCTATCGAACCTTAAGCCCTTTAAAAAACAAGGTAGCTAAGAGTGACTCCCGAATGCTATGGGTCAAATGATTCAGAAAAAAAACCTATATTTAGCATTCAAAGCACCCGATGTTGGATTTGGAATCAAAAACTTAAAACAGGACTACATGCCGTTTTTCAATGACCTGAAACCCTGCCCTGCTTTGCAACCGTATGTATGGAGGTATCGGTTTATCCATTTTTCGTTTACTGATACTTCCCTGCCTCCGGCCAAGGCATACCCTCCCCGCCCGGAGGTCACGCTGAGTTTTTACCCGCGTGATACCGAGCAGGTGAGCTATTCCGACGGTCGCTCGCCTGCACCTGTACGGGCAGCACTGATCGGGCAGCAAAGCGTAGTGAGCAACCGCCTGGTGGGTAAAGAGTTTGTGTTGATTCAGGTAGTTTTCCAGCCCGGGGGATTGTTTCGGCTCATAGGTTTGCCGGCAAAAGAGATTAACAACGAATACCTTGACGCTCAGGCGGTATTGGGCAGTCAACTGAGAGAAGTCAACGAAAAACTGATGAACACCGAACACTACCCTGACATGATACCGGTGGTGGAAGATTTTTTGATCAAACTTAGCCGAAAAACGCCCTATTCGCACCGCCCGATAGACAATTTCACGATGCAGATGGTCAATTGCCCCAATAATATTTCCCTCAATTGGATGGCACACGAATCCTGCCTGAGCCAGAAGCAGCTGGAAAGAAACTTCAGAGAGCGGGTGGGTGTTAATCCCAAGTATTTCTGGCGGATTATCCGTTTTGACCGGGCCTTTCGGCTAAAAAATGCCTGTCCTGACAAAGATTGGCTGAGTATCGCCCTCGAATGCGGGTATTATGATTACCAGCATCTGGTCAAAGATTACAAGGAGTTTACGGGCATGAGTCCGGCGGCATTTTACTTTCAAGACACACAATCGCCGGAGCGGGCATTTGGGATAGTGGAGAAGTGAGAGAAGTTTGGAATTTCAATATTTTCCTTTCTTATTAAAAAACATACATAGCCAAATGGTTTGAAATTTGAGGCTATTTTATTAAAATTGCTTAATATTTGCAAAATTATTGAGAAAACGTCAATGACAGCCTATAAGTATCATACCAAGATTTCGAAGGAAGGGGCAATTTCAATCCCCTTAAATCCTGCACTTTATGACCAGGAGGTTGAAATTACTATTGTCTCTAAGAAATCAAGTAATCCAAAAAATAAAAAGGCTAAGGAGTTTGTGGAGAAGTGGGGAGGATTCCTGAAATTGCCTGATAATAGTGACACAAAATTAGAATATCTATCTGAAAAATATAAATGAAATCCGTCCTCTTTGATACAAATATAATCCTCGACATTGCTTTAAAAAGAGAACCTTTTTTTCAGGATGCCATTAAGCTATTTTCTTTGATTGACGATCAAAAAATAGTGGGTTTTGTAACCGCTACAACCATAACGGACATTTATTATTTATCAAAAAAAGCCAACGGACATTCAAAAACAATTCAGTTTATTGAATCTTTGCTCAAGATCGTTGAAATAATCGGTATTGACAAAACTACGATCCTAAAAGCGATTTCATCAAAAATAAAAGATTTTGAAGATGGAATACAAGTTTCTGCTGCACTTCTGAACGATATTGAAGTAATCATTACCAGAAACGAAAAAGATTTTATTGAATCCAATGTAATTGTAAATACACCAAATGAATTCTTGAAAAATTATCAAAATTAAACCAAGATTTTTTTAGATTTCATTTCCAAAATAATCCTACTTCATTTCCCCCAACCATTCTTTGGCAATCATTCTGGCAGCTTCCACTGCCGGTTTCCCGGCTCTGAAGCAAAGTTTCCAGAAACTGTCTTTTGATTCCAGTTCCGCGTTTACAAAAACCTTGTGACCATACTGCTCTTTGAGTTTGGCCGAAAAATCAATGTCAGCACTGTGATCGAGAAATTCCTCCAGCTTTTCTTTGAGCAACACATCGGGATTTTTGATTGTATTCCATCGCTCCAGATCTGCCTTATGCTGAGCGGCTTTTAGTTTATATTCCTCTTCATAAGCCTGTTTCTGAAACGTTTCCATTTCTTTCATTTGTTTCTTAAACTCCGGATTGTTAAGCTGTTCCTTTAATTGCTTTTGTATTTTTAGGGTACTTTCCAAAATTTCCTGAAGCTGCTTTTTCATGGCAGCGTCTTTGGTTTCGGCAATTTGCTTTCTTAGAGCCTTTTCTCCTTCCAGGGCATTTCTTTCGGCATCTTTCTCCTGGTTTTCTCTATCTAGTTTTTCTCTGGCCAGGTGTTGATCAGGGGTTTCAGGTTTTTCAGGTTCCTGTTGTTTCCACCAGGTGGCATAGCGGGTTTTAAAATCTTCAGTTTTGTAATATTTCCTGAAATATTCTCCCAATAGTTTTATTACCCGTACTCTTTGGTCACCGGCGATTCTCGCAGCCCCTTGAGGAAAACCCATGCTCCCATTTGTTACAGAATTGAAAAAATAGGTCTGGCCTTCAATGGCATTGATTCCAAATTCCTGAAATACATCGCCTGTCAACATCGGAATGGCCATCAAGAAAAATATTGCCTTTTTCATTTTATAATATCATTGATTATCAGAATGTTGAATTTGAAAAACATTATAAAAATAACGATATTTTTTCAACAAACTCCAAACAAAATTGTATTTAATTCTGAAGATGATTAAACATCAGATTTTCCATCAACCGACCATCAATAATCTCTTGGATGATATATATTAAAGGTATTAATTTGAATAAATATCAAATTGAAAGAATAGTCTCAATTGTCTGATTATCATATTTTTATAATATTCTATCTAGTAAAAGAAAAATGAAAACCATCGTATTGTTTTTTTCCCACAATGGCAGCAACAAATACCTTGCAGAAAAAATCGCCAAAGATTTAGATTGCCCGATTGAAGAAATTATCCCCAGACCGAACAGCCATTTATTGATGCTTATGGGTATAAATTTTGGAAATAAAGCCCTAAAAGCTAAGCTTGAAGATTATGAAAGGGTAATCCTGTGCGGCCCTATTTTTATGGGCAAATTTATTATTCCTTTGAAAAATTTTGTACAAAGTAATCTTGATAAAATCAAAACTTTAGTGTTTGTGACATGTTGTGGAAGCACTTTTGAGAAAAAAGATGAGAAATTCGGGTATAATCTGGTATTCAATGAAGTAAGGAATATTTTAGGGCAAAAATGCGTTCATTGTGAAGCCTTCCCCATCACTTTGGTATTACCTGATGAGCTTAAAAATGATGGTAAAACTTTCATGAAAACACATCTGACCGATGAAAATTTTAAAGGCGAAATTCAGGTGATTTATGACGATTTTATCGAAAAAATGAAGGTAGAGCTGGCAATCAATTAATTGCTGCTTTCGGAGTCCCAATACTCGTTTTTTTGGTAATTTTGCCCAAAATTCTCAAGAAATGAAAAACGCCATCATTGACCTCGGCACCAATACCTTCCATCTGATGATTGTTGAAAACCAAAAGGTGCTTTTTAAAACATCGAAAGCTGCTAAAATCGGTATGGGAGGTATCAATGCGGGTGTGATTACTGAAGAGGGTATTCAGAGGGCATTGGGCGTGCTGGGAGAGTTTAAATCCAAAATAACCGAATTTGAAGTTGCTCCCGAAAACGTTCATGCTTTTGGTACCAGTGCCGTCAGAAATGCCGGAAATCAGGCCGAATTTCTGGAAAGAGTAAAAGCGGAAACAGGGATTGTGATTAATGTAATTGATGGAAAAGAAGAAGCTGAACTCATCTATCAGGGTGTAAAACAGGCGGTTACGATAGAGCACCCTTCACTTATTGTGGATATTGGAGGTGGAAGTGTGGAGTTTATCATTTGTAATGCCGAAAAAGTGCTCTGGCTGCAATCATTCGAAATCGGTGGACAAAGACTTCTGGAGCGATTCATGAAAAAAGACCCGATTCCTACTTCCGAAATCAACCGTTTGGAGGAGTATTTAAGAGAGACACTTTTACCCCTGACCAATGCGGTTCATCAATATTCTCCTAAAATTTTGATAGGCTCATCTGGATCCTTCGACACCCTCAATGATATGTTTTTCTGGCGTAACCGGGGTGATTTTGCTCCCCATGAAATCCATGGCTTTGAATACCCGATTGAGGAATTTGCTCATGCTTATGAGCTTATCGTCTTTGCCAACCATGAAGAAAGATCTAAAATCGGTGGTATGATTCCGCTCAGGGTCGATATGATGGTGGTAGCCACGATTCTGATTAAATTTCTTTTGCAAACATACCATATTGCACAAATTAAAATCTCAAATTTTGCCCTGAAAGAAGGCGTAATGGCAAAAATAGAAAATGCATAACAACTACTTCTTTCTTAAGCATTTAAGTTCAGAATTCAACACCAGTCTTACGGGTGCAATACTTGAGGTTTGTTTCAGCCAGGAAAAAGATGAACTTGTTTTGGGCTTCTCCAAAAATCAAAAAGAAACATTCATAAAAGCTACGCTGCGTCCTGATTTTTCAAGTGTTACTATTTTGGAAAGTTTTGGCAGGGCTCGACGGAATTCTGTGAATCTTTGGGAAGAAATCTATGGACTGGAAGTACTGAAAATTGAGGTCTTTGAACACGAAAGGGCATTTTATATCCAAATTCAAAATAATTACAAACTCGTTTTTAAGTTTTTCGGAAATCGGCCTAATCTCCTGGTTTACAAAAACGAAAATCAGATATATCTATTCAACAATGCCCTTTTGACTGATAAAAATCTGCTTTTAAATGATTTTGGTAAAAAGCCTGATTTCGGTCTGAATATTTTTATTCAAAACCATGGAAATATCAGAAAAACCTGGTTTACATTAGGAAAAACGGCTTCTGATATTATTGAAAATCAGCTAAATACTGAGGATTTATCTGAAAAATGGAAAATAGTCAATCAGTTTATTACTCAATTTGAAAGCCCTAAATTTCACATAGGTTTTCTCGACGAAAAGCCGGTTTTAAGTCTGCTTGATTTTCCGGGAAAATTAAAAACATTTGACTCGGCTATTGCGGCTATCAATGATTTTTATATTTTTTATCAAAAAGAAATTACTTTTTTCTCAGAAAAAGAAAAATTAAAAAAGCAGCTGGAAAAGGAAATTCTGAAAACAAAAAACTATAAAGAAAATACTGAAAATAAACTCTTTGCACTGCTTGATGGCACATCAAAAGAAAAGATTGCCAATATCCTGATGGCTAACCTTCACCAGATTAATTCGGGACAAGAAAGTGTAGAGTTGGATGATTTCTACAATCAACAAAAAATTACCATAAAACTAAAAAAGGACCTCTCTCCACAAAAAAATGCAGAGAATTTTTACCGAAAAAGTAAAAACGAAAAAATAGAAATTGAGACCATTGAATCCAACATTAATGCAGCAGAACACAAGATAGAATTACTTGAAAACAAACTGGTTACGGTTGAAGCAGTTGGAACTTTAAAAGAACTAAAAAACTTTCAAAAAGTAGAAATCAGAACTGAAACTACTAAAGAACAGGAGAGTCCGTTCAGAATTTTTAATTTTGAAAACTGGGAAATCTGGGTCGGAAAAAATGCCAAAAACAATGACTTGCTCACTCAAAAGCACGCTCAAAAAGAAGATTACTGGCTGCATGCCCGCGATACCCCGGGCTCACATGTAGTAATCAAAAATCCCAACAAAAAAGCCATTCCTGAATTCGTAGCTGAATATGCCGCCTCACTTGCGGCCTTTTATTCCAAAAGAAGTAATGAAACCGTGGTCCCGGTAATTTTTACGCAGAAAAAATATGTAAGAAAAGGCAAGGGAATGCCTGCTGGTCAGGTGATTGTGGATAAAGAAAAAGTGCTGATTGTCGCTCCCTATTCAGGTTGATTTTTGTAAAAATCTATTCTCAAAAAAACAATAAAAAACCTTAGAGAAATCCCAATTGATACCAATAGTAGCTTTTTTTACATTTTTTTCAAGGCTATAAAGTCATTCTGTATTACCTTTGTGCTTCGATAATCAAATCGAAACCTCTCCCAATAAAATGCCTAAAGATTCTAGCATTAAGTCGGTCCTAATCATTGGTTCAGGACCTATTGTCATAGGACAAGCTTGTGAATTTGACTACTCCGGCTCTCAGGCCGCAAGATCTATCAAACAAGAAGGAATTGAAGTGTCACTCATCAATTCCAACCCGGCAACCATCATGACTGACCCCATGAATGCCGACTATGTGTATCTCAAGCCACTGGAAAAGAAATCAATAGTTGAAATCCTGAAAAAACACCAGGAAATGGGCCGCCCCATCACGCATGTGTTACCCACTATGGGTGGGCAAACAGCCCTCAACCTGGCCATTGATTGCGACAAAGCAGGTGTTTGGACCAAATATGGTGTAGGCATCATTGGTGTGGACATAAAAGCGATTGAGACTACTGAAGACAGGGAGCTTTTTCGTAAAAAAATGATAGAGCTGGGCGTGGGTGTTTGTAAAGGCCGTACAGCCAAGTCTTTTCTTGAGGGTAAAGAAATAGCTCAGGAAATCGGTTTTCCTTTGGTTATCAGGCCTTCCTATACGCTGGGAGGTACCGGTGGTGGATTTGTAAATACACCTGAAGAATTTGATGCGGCACTTAATCACGGTTTACACGCATCTCCGGTGCATGAGGTGCTCATTGAGCAATCAATTTTGGGCTGGAAAGAATATGAGCTTGAGCTTCTCCGTGACCACAATCAAAATATCGTGATCATTTGTACCATCGAGAACTTTGACCCGATGGGCGTACATACAGGGGACTCTATAACTGTTGCCCCAGCCATGACTTTGCCTGATACCATCTATCAAAAGATGCGGGACATGGCCATCAAAATGATGAACGGAATCGGGCAGTTTGCCGGAGGATGTAACGTTCAGTTTTCCTTACACCCCGACACTGATGAAATCATCGCCATCGAGATCAACCCTCGTGTAAGCCGTTCGTCGGCATTGGCATCTAAAGCGACCGGTTATCCTATTGCCAAGATTGCAGCAAAAATGGCCATCGGATATAACCTTGACGAATTGATGAACCCCATCACGGGCTCTACTTCGGCATTTTTTGAGCCGGCCATTGATTACGTAATCGTAAAAATTCCTCGCTGGAACTTTGATAAATTCCCGGGTAGTGACCGCAAACTAGGTCTGCAAATGAAGTCTGTGGGTGAAACCATGGGGATTGGCCGCAATTTCCAGGAAGCACTTCAAAAAGCGGCTCAGTCTCTGGAAATTAAGAGAAATGGTATCGGAGCTGATGGTAAAGAAGAAAAAGATACCGAAAAACTAAAATATAGCCTTGAACACCCGAGCTGGAACCGCTTGTTCCATATACATGATGCTTTCAAGGCTGGGCTTTCGTTCAATACAATTCAGAAACTCACCAAAATCGACAAATGGTTTTTACGCCAAATCGAAGAAATGGTGCAGTTGGAGAACAAAATGGAAACATACTCCATTCAGGACGTACCTTATGAAAAAATGGTGCTCGCCAAAAAAATGGGATTTGCTGACCGCCAGATTGCCCATATGCTGAGATGCAAAGAAAGCGAAGTACATCAAAAACGCAACGACCTGAATATCAAAAGAGTATTTAAATGTGTCGATACCTGTTCTGCTGAGTTTCCGGCCGAGACGCCTTATTTTTACTCTACTTTCAATACTTCATTCGAAAACCCTGACAATGAGTCACTGGTAAGTGATAAAAAGAAAATAGTAGTTTTGGGTTCTGGTCCTAACCGTATCGGTCAGGGGATTGAATTTGATTATTCATGTGTACACGGGGTTTTGGCAGCAAAGGAATGTGGTTATGAAACTATTATGATTAACTGTAATCCTGAAACTGTATCTACCGATCCAGATATTGCCGACAAATTATATTTTGAGCCTGTTTTCTGGGAAAATGTGTGGGATATCATTCAGCATGAAAAACCTGAAGGGGTGATCGTTCAGTTGGGAGGTCAAACTGCCCTTAAGATGTCAGAAAAACTCACCAAATACGGCATAAAAATCATAGGAACCAGCTATGAAGCCCTTGATTTGGCGGAAGATAGGGGTCGTTTCTCCAAAAAATTAGTCGAACTCGACATTCCTTATCCTAAATTCGACACTGTTCGTACAGCAGACCAGGCAGTAGAAGTATCGAAAGAGTTAGGTTTCCCACTTCTGGTACGTCCTAGTTATGTTTTGGGTGGCCAAAGTATGAAAATCGTGATTAACGAAAACGAACTGGAGCAGCACGTTCTTAAGATTTTGAGCGATATTCCTGACAACAATATTCTTTTGGATCACTTCCTTGAAAATGCCATTGAAGCCGAAGCTGACGCCATCTGCGACGGTGAAAATGCTTACATCATTGGTATCATGGAACATATCGAACCTGCTGGAATTCACTCAGGCGATTCTTACGCATTGCTTCCGCCGTTTGATTTAAGTGAAAATGTGATCAAACAAATAGAAGAATATACCAAGCGTATCGCTATCGCACTGGATACCAAAGGCTTAATCAACATACAGTTTGCGATTAAAGATGAAATAGTATATGTAATTGAAGCCAACCCAAGAGCATCGCGTACGGTCCCCTTTATCTGCAAAGCCTATCAGGAGCCTTACGTAAACTATGCTACCAAAGTGATGTTGGGAGCCAATAAAGTGACTGATTTTGATTTCAAACCGGTTCAAAAAGGATATGCTATCAAAATTCCGGTGTTTTCTTTCAATAAATTCCCGAATGTAAACAAGGAATTGGGACCTGAAATGAAGTCAACTGGTGAAGGCATTTATTTTATCGATGATCTGACCGACGATTTCTTCCTGCAAGTGTATTCTGAAAGGAATATGTATATGAGCAGGTAAGATAAATATCAAAAAATGCATTTTTTAAGCTATAAGTTTATTCTTATAGCTTTTTTTATTTTTAATTTGTTAAAAAATGATACATTTGAAAGAAATTCTCTTACAAAATGAAAGAAATAATATTTAATGTTGAGGAAGATGGTGAAGCTGGAGGTTTTGTGGCAGAGGCTTATATTTCTGATTCAGAACAAATTGTAACCCAAGGAGATAGTATTGATGAATTAAAAAAAATGATTCAGGATGCTTTAGAATGTCATTTTGAAATTAAAAGTGAAATGCCTCATAAGGTAATAATGAAATTCGTAAGACAGGAAGTTTTTGCATTTTAAAGAATCCGGATGCGAAAAATAATAATAAATGGTCAGGAATTGATTAAAAGACTTAAACCTTTTGGCTATAAGGTGGTTAGACAATCTGGGAGCCACATAAGAATTCAGACTGATGTAAATGGGAAACATTCCGAAACCATTCCCAACCATAATCCACTAAAAATTGGCACTTTAAATAGTATTCTTCAAAATATTGCCCGCCACTTAAATATTACAGTTGAACAGCTGATTGATGAAATATTTTAGAAAATTATCTCATCAATGTCCGCCACTTTCCGGTTTCAAAACTTCAAAATAGCGATTGTGTAAATAAATAAGGGAAATCCCAAATAAAACAGAGAAAACACCCATTATACCATTATAATATACCGGTGCCAGCAATGACATCCTGATAAAAATGGTAATCAAAACAAAAGCCGAATACCTGAAGATGTTAGCATAATGGATTTCATATCGCAATGAAATGAGCAAAAAAAGCATGTCTGCAAAAATCAACATCAGGTAAAACAACTGAAAAGACTGCACAAAATGCCCGGAAAGAAGCAAGTGAATAAGGTCACGAAAACCAATAAATATAAAACTAAGAAAAACCCCTGAAGCCACCACCTTTTTCAATCGAACAAATATCTCTTTATCACCGGGTTCCAGGGTGATTTGGCGGTGTTTTTGGAATGCGTAAAATATGAGCGTTAAGCCAAAAATAATAAGTGCTCCTGCCCCATCTGAAAACATTTTCAGGATTTCGGGCAAATTATGTTCGAAATTTTCATGGAAATTATAATGGGCAAACTCCTCAAAAGCCGACCTCAGTAAAATTAAACTCAGGATTTCATATTGCTTACCGATACTATTGGCGATAGAATGCGGTATTACGAAAATCAATCCTAAAAGCTCAAAATAAAGCAGAAAATTGAAAGTGATGGTTATTCCGGAAAAATGGTTTACACTTTTCAGAAAAACAGGCAATATGCCGGGATTGAAATCATTGACCAAGGCAATAAGCTGACTAACCAAAAATACGATCACGAGCAAAGTGCTTAACAGGCGGTCAAAGTTTTTCCCCGACAACTTTTCTTCAAGCTTATTAAATATAAATTCAAACCAAAATGTTAATCTGTTCATTTTAAATTGATATCATTGGAAAAACAATCTATTATGAATATTAAATTTAGCTTATATAATTTTTAATTTCAATGAGTTAGAATATTTTTTCTTAGGAAGTATTTTCACGAACAGGAATATAATTTTAGATTTACTTTGTTTGAAAAATAATTTTAGCCTAAAAAGCTATGTCTATTTAATAAAACCAGCAATTCCTTAAAATATTCTGCTTTAAATAATCCAAAAATTTTCTCATTTCAACCTTCACTTTCCATTTTTCATAAAAGATATCCCTAATTTTGCAGAAAAAAAACGCTAGATGCCAATTGATTTTGCCAATATTCCCTCACCGTGTTATGTATTGGAAGAAAAACTCCTCAGAAAAAATCTTGAACTTCTAAAATGGGTTCAGGAAGAATCCGGTGCGGAAATCATCCTTGCCCTTAAAGGCTTTTCGATGTATAAAACCTTCCCGATGGTAAAACAATATCTGGCTGGTGCTACGGCAAGTTCGCTCAATGAAGCCCGACTGATTTTTGAAGAAATGCAATGCCATGCCCATACCTATGCTCCGGCCTACAAACCAGAGGAATTTGAAGAGATAATGAGCTACAGCAGCCATATTACGTTTAATTCTATCAATCAATACAACCAGTTCAAAGGTCAGGTACTTGCCTCTGACCGCAAGATTTCGATGGGTTTGAGAATTAATCCTCAATATGCCGAAGTAGAAACCGACATGTATAATCCTTGTATAGTGGGTTCCCGATTGGGAATTACACGGGATGCACTGGGTGAAACTTTACCAGAAGGCATTGAGGGCCTCCACTCGCATACCATGTGCGAAAACGACTCTTACACGCTCGAACGCACGCTGGTGCATATTGAGGAAAAATTTGGCGATTTATTACATCAGATAAAATGGCTAAATCTGGGCGGCGGGCATCTGATGACCCGTCAGGGTTATGACCATCAACATTTGATTGGCATCATAAAAAGACTCAAAAACACTTATAATATTGAGATAATTCTCGAACCGGGATCTGCCATAGCATGGCAAACCGGCTATTTGAGAAGTAAAGTACTCGACATTGTCGATGCTCAGGGTGTAGATGTGGCGATTTTGGATGTTTCATTTGCGGCCCATATGCCTGATACGCTGGAGATGCCTTATAAACCGAAAGTATGGGGAGCAACTGAGCCCGAAAAAGGCAAACCTACCTACCGACTCGGAGGCATGACCTGCCTTGCGGGTGATTTTATGAGCGGCTACTCTTTCGAAAAACCACTTCAGATCGGTGATACGGTGATTTTTGATGATATGATTCACTATACGATGGTCAAAACTACCACTTTTAATGGTGTTGGCTTGCCCTCCATTGGTATCTGGCATGAAGATGATACTTTTGAACTGCTCAAATCTTTTGGTTATGAAACATTTAAAGACAAGATTTAAGCTTTCATGAAAAAGAAGGAAAAAATTGAGGCATTGATTGCTTATTTTCAGGAAAATATGCCTAACCCTGAAACCGAATTGCAGTATAATAATCCTTATGAATTACTGGTGGCGGTGATTCTTTCAGCTCAGTGTACCGACAAACGGGTAAACATGGTCACACCGGAGCTTTTCAAGCGATTTCCCAATGCCCAGGCTCTCGCCAGAACCGACTCGGAAGAAGTTTTTGAATATATCAAAAGCATTTCTTACCCCAATAATAAAGCCAAACATCTGGTAGGTATGGCAAAAATATTATCGGAAGATTTCAAAAATGAAGTTCCTGAAAAAATAGAAGACCTCACCAAAATGCCCGGCGTTGGCCGAAAAACTGCCAATGTAATCGCTTCTGTAATTCATAATCAGCCGACGATGGCTGTTGACACACATGTGTTTAGAGTCTCGCACCGGCTGGGATTGGTCAAAAGAACTGCCAAGACCCCGCTGGCGGTAGAAAAAGAACTGATAAAATACTTTTCTGATGAAATTATCCCCAAAGCCCATCACTGGTTGATATTGCATGGCAGGTACACCTGTATGGCCCGTAATCCTCAATGTGAATTTTGTGGAATCAAAAATCTATGCGATTCTTATCCCAGAATTTTAAAGGAGGGCGTGTTGGAGAATGATAAAAAGTTACCATCAATTCATTGAAAATAACCTATCTTTTGTGGTCTAAAACCATATAAACTTTAAAACCAATCAGAAAACATATAACCGGAAAAAGGGTGTACAAAAATGCCGACAGGTAATAATTTTCGTAATAATAATCCCATGACAATTTATAGCACAAAGCCAAAATCGCCGGATATCCGATGAAGCCGAAAAGCATTGTAAACAAAAATATTGGGTTCGAGTTTTTGTATTTATTTAAAAAATAAAAAAACTTACCATTTGAAAAAAACCAAAGATAGAGTGTGATAGACCCTGCTAATTGTATAAAAAGATTGGCATAAAATAGCATAACAATATAATTCCTGAACTAAATTATACTAAATCAGTGCCACAATCCAATATTTTTATTTAGATTCGATAAGTGGCAACAAACTCAAAATATCTGGTAATGAAACTACGAGGCAAGTTCTGAAATAGCCAAATAGCTCATTAATCCGGGGCCAAGGATTAAAGCTTGTTCATCAATATTAAAAGTAGGAGTATGAACTCCGGAAACTATGCCTTTTGCCTCATTTCTGGTACCCAAACGATAGAAACAGGCATCAACTACCTGACTGTAGAAAGCAAAATCTTCTCCACCCATCCACAGATCCAAATCTACTATATTTTCGATACCCACGTATTTTTCTGCAGCTAAACGAGTTCTGCGTGTCAATTCCGGTTGATTTTTAAGATAAGGATATCCTTTTTCAATCCAAAATTCGCAAGTTCCCCCCATTGATTCGGCCATTCCTCTTGCCATTTTTTCCATTTTTTCAAGTCCTTCTGCCCGCCATTGTTCGTCCATGCAGCGGTAGGTACCTTCAATATAAACCTCCCCCGGAATTATATTGGTGGCTCCATCGGCCTGTACCTTTCCAAATGTAAGCACTGAAGGTGAGGCGGGGTTGCGATTGCGGCTGATGATTTGCTGCAAAGCAACTATAATATGTGATGCAATCACGACCGGATCCACTGCCTGATGAGGTGCGGCACCGTGCCCTCCTTTTCCAATCACCCTCAAATAAATCTCGTCTGTACTGGCCATGTACATCCCTTCTCTGAATCCAATTTTACCTACCGGAATATTGGGGGCAACATGTTGCCCAAGAATACTTTGCACTGCCGGATTCTCCAACACACCTTCTTTTATCATGAGTGAGGCACCCCCCGGAGCTTTTTCTTCGGCAGGCTGAAATATCAGCTTTATTGTTCCTTCAAAATCCGATTTTAATTCATTTAATATTTTAGCAACCGTTATTAATGAGGCTGTATGAACATCGTGTCCACAGGCATGCATCACTCCCAGGTTTTTTGATTTGTAAGGCACTTCGTTCTGTTCTTCAATCGGAAGGGCATCAATATCCGCCCGCAATGCAACAGTTTTTTTGCCGGGATTACTTCCTTCAATTAAAACTACCAGACCATTTCCTGCGATGCCTTCAGTTTCCTCCAGTCCAATTTCTATAAGGGTTTTAGAAATATATTTGGCTGTATTTTCCTCCTGAAATGATAATTCCGGATGCTGATGCAGATGTCTTCTGTTTTTTACTGTAAAATCAAAAAAGTCTTTTGCCAGACCTTTTATCTTTTGTTCTAATTCCATAAATGCCATATTTGCTTCAAAAATAGTGCTTTTACAGGCATTAACATCGATTTGATATTTTTTTTGAAATCTTTTGCAAAAATATCCTTAAAAGAAAATTCATAATTCACTCATAATTAACGCTTAAAAATAAGGTGAAATTTTTGGAATGCTATTTGCGTTTATTCCAATAAAAACAAATTAAAAAATGCGAATTTTGATATTATTGGGGGTTTTATTATTTTCAAATGTAAGTTTTGGCCAAACCAAAATCAATTGGATTACTATAGAAGAAGCCTACAGGAAAAACCAAATTACGCCTAAAAAAACTATTATTGATGTGTACACCGACTGGTGTGGCTGGTGTAAAGTAATGGATAAAAATACTTTTTCGAATCCGGAAGTTATCAAATATATTAATGCCAATTACTATGCTGTGAAGTTGGATGCCGAAGGAAAAAAAGATATCAAAATCGGAAATACCATTTATAAGTACGACGAACAATACAAAGCCAACAAAGCTGCGATTGCCCTGCTAAACGGACAAATGAGTTATCCCAGTTTGGTATATCTTGACGAAAAATTCAACTTGATTCAACCCTTTGCAGGTTATCAGGATGCCAAAGCGTTTCACCCGATCATCACCTATTTTGGTGGAAATTACCACAAAAAAGAACAATTTGAAGTCTATAAGTCAGGCACTTACGCAAAGGCATACAAGGACATAAAACTCTGATTTACTAAAGGATATACTGACTTAAATCTTTGTTTTTGATTAAGTTAGCCAGTCTTTCTGAAACCAGCTCTTTGGTCACATTTATGGCCGTTCCTGCAGGTATCACTTCGGGTACATCAAAAAGTACATCGTTGAGCAATTGGCTCATGACGGTCTGTAGCCTTCTTGCTCCAATATTTTCCACTTCAGAGTTGGCTTGAAATGCAAGTGAAGCCAATTCTCTGAGAGCTTCGTCGGTAAAATCCAGTTTTACGCCCTCGGCTTCAAGCATAGCGATGTATTGCTTGGTGAGTGCGTTTTTTGGGGTTTTGAGAATCTGGTAAAAATTATCTTCGGTCAAAGATTCCAATTCGACTCTAATAGGAAATCTACCCTGAAGCTCGGGAATTAGATCAGAGGGTTTAGATACATGAAATGCTCCGGCAGCGATAAACAGAATGTGGTCTGTCTTAATACTTCCGTGTTTGGTGTTGACGGTGGAGCCTTCTACTATGGGAAGCAAATCACGCTGTACCCCTTCTCTACTTACATCGGGGCCTGATTTCCCACCACTTGAAGCAATTTTGTCGATTTCGTCTATAAAAATAATCCCCAGATTTTCTGCTTTCCAGATGGCTTCTTCCTTGACCTCATCCATATCTATGAGTTTGGCAGACTCTTCCTCCATCATGATTTTCCGAGCTTCAGCAACAGTTACTTTCCGCTTTTTATTTCCTTTTGGGAGAAAACCTCCTATCATTTCCTGAATATTCATCATCGAAACGTCATCAATCGGGCCTCCCATTACCCCTATTGGGGCTATTCCGTGACCGGCTACATCAATTTCGATTTTGCGATGATCAAGTTCGCCTTTTTTTATTTTTTCTCTGAAAGCCTCCCTGGTTTGATTATTCAATTCATAATCGGCTTTTTCGGCATCCAAATCTTTCTCATCCTGATTTTTTTTCAAACCTCCCGGTTTTTTCACTGCGGGAATCAAAATAGAAAGAATTTTTTCCTCAACCGCCTCCAGAGCTTTGATTTTGACTTCATCTTTCTTTTTGGTTTTTACCATATTGACTGACTGCTCTACCAGGTCACGGACCATGCTTTCAACATCACGACCTACGTACCCAACTTCTGTAAATTTCGAAGCCTCTACTTTGGTAAAAGGAGCGTCTGCAAGTTTGGCGAGTCTGCGGGCGATTTCTGTTTTTCCTACACCGGTAGAGCCTATCATCAGAATATTATTCGGGATAATCTCAAACCGCATTTCTTCAGATGCATTCATTCTCCGCCACCTGTTTCGAAGTGCGATGGCTACATTTTTTTTTGCATCTTTCTGACCAATTATATATTTGTCTAGTTCGGCAACAATCTGTCCCGGAGTAAGATTTTGTATTTCAGTATTCATTTAAAAAAAATTGTATGCAAAAAAAATGAATTATTGAGGGTTTCCAATGAAATCTTGAGAAATGATTAAAAAAAACATTAATCTAAACCATGCAAAAAGAAAAATAAAGATATTACTGATGCGAAACCACTATTTTTTGACTGATTGTACGAACGCCATCAATAATTAAGCTATAAAAATAAAGGCCATCCACCCATTTGTAGGTTTCTACCTTTACTTCATTTTTACTTTTTTCAAGCTGAACATTCTTAATCATTCTGCCGTTTACGTTTGTAAAGTGGAGCTCTGCTTTAAGCGTGCTAAATGGAACGCGGTATTCCACAGTCAAAATATCGCTTACCGGATTGGGATATGCTTTTGCAGTAGTGATATCTCCTACATCGCCAAAGGGCAACATCAAAGGGTTGTCACAATCACACACGTCCTCACCTCCAAATTTCCCGGGTTTCTCGGTTAAGAGTTCTTTCAGATATGCTTTTGTGGTTGGTCCTAAAGCTTTAGTTTTTTTATCCCGGTAAGCCACATAGTAGGTGCCTACTTTTTTTGCTTTGAATTTTTTACCAATGTGAAGTTCTTTGGTGGCAAGTTCATCTTCAAACCAAACGATATCCGTGTCGGTCTCTTTGCTGATTACGACGAATGCCGGTGCCGCCTTATTTTCATTTTTAAATTGTACTGTTTCATCCAAAAGCGGCATACCAAGTGGACGGGAGGTACAATTAGGAGCATTTACGATTCTTATATTTCTACATTTACCCGACAAATCACTTGAAACCAGGGTGACATTTGGCATAAATGCCGGTATATTTTCAATTTTAAATTTACTGTTTCCCAATGAGGTAACAAAACCTGAACTTGTGGTTAGGGGAAGGGCGTTAATCCTTGACAAATAATTGGTTAATACAGGAAAGTTAAGGTTTGACATAGCAAAGAAAACTTTCTCAATGATACTATATTTATCGTTTTCGAGATGTGCTATAATATTGTAACTGTCGATTGTGGCATTACAATAAACCGAATCAACCACAATGGGAGGTCCGGAGCAGGTCTCCACAATAATTGGACAACAACTGGAAATATTACAATCACCGACTTTTTTAGAAAATGAAAACTCACCACCCATTTTGACGGTTAATGAACTATCGGGATTGATTACAGCCAGATTGGGATTCGTTTTTTCATTAATTTCTGAAAAGTTCCCTGAGGCATCCTTATAATACCATTTTACCCCTTTGTATTGCTTCAAAACTATATTATAAACTTCGTTGTTGTTAATACCAATTGGAACAGTGGTACAACTTGTTCCGGCTCTCTTTTCACCTTCGTTTCCTATGGTGAGGGCTTCATCATAATTATAATCAAACACGCCTTCTTTGGATATATATGAAGACAAATAATTGAGCCCCTGAGATTTGACTTTAGCTCTAATTACAAGTTTCAAAGATTTTCCGCCTGCTAATGGTCCAATTTTCCAAATATTCCCTACGGTTGTAAATTGCCCCTGTTCGGCAAAATAATGTACAGTTTCCAGATTAATACTTTGTATTAACCTCACTTCCAGAGGCTGTGATTCTTTGGTTCCTTTATTTTGAATAATAGTCGTAAATGTGACAATTTCGTCCAGTTTAGGCGTAGAATTGTCAACCCCTTGGACTAACTGAATTCTTACGTAATCCCGGTTTGAGGCAAAATTTACATGACGAAAAATGATGGTTTGTTCGGTAAAACAGGTTTCTTTGGCATTATAAAATCTAACCCTGTAAAACTTTGAACCGGTAGGATTTGAAATATTTTTTATTTCAATCTGGGTTTGACCTTTCCCCAATGGCAAGGCCTGACCAAAATCAAAAGGAGTATTATTTCCTTCTATTATTTCGTAATGAGTGGCTTCGTAGATATTGTAAACTCTAAGATAGCCATCAGATGCAGATGGAGATGTAACGTCAGTACTTTGTGTTGAAAATGATGGGTATTTACAGAATGTTGTAAGGGTATCAATTTTTGAACTAAGGGAATCAATATTAGCTTTTACAGAAAATGAAAATAGAATATTCAATAAAAGTCCAAGAAATATTACCAGACTTTGTGGATTTTTTATGCGGTAATTCAAATTGAAATTTACCATCTTTTTGGGTATTATTCGATTTCCTTTTTTATCAAAAATAGTAAATACCTGAATTAAATCAGGTACCTACTATTTTGATTTTCAGGATTATATTTTATATTTTATCCTAGATTATTTTGTTTTTGTGACAGTTGCAGGCTCACAATATCCACCAGGACAAGTACAGTCTTTAGCGATAAGTGGTTCTGTTACGTCGATAATACATCCAAATTCATTGGTAACTCTGACAGTATAGTTATCAGAAGGGCCTGAAGGATTTGGCAAGTTAGAAACCAATATACCATGAGAAGGAATTGGATTCACTACTGTTGCTGATCCTGAATTAAATGTACCTCCAAGGTTCCAGGCAGCTATATCGTTGTCACGGAATCTGTTCAACACAAGCATACCATTGTTTTGTGTTAATGTACCCAAACAAAGTGCACTAACTGGTATCACAGTGGCTACCGGAAGCGGATTCACAGTTACAAGGAATGGCTCACGCGGTGATTCACAACGCATTGTATTTCCCTGTGGATCAAGATACAGTTTGGTTTGAGTCACATACCCCCAGGTAGCACCGGCAACTGTTGTTAATGGAGTTGGAGGTGTAGCAGGGTTAGCCAGTGAGTCAGTTAACCAATACCAGGTAAGGTAATCATTTGGTACCTGAAGTATTCCGGCATCAAACGGAGTGGCTGTCGCATTCAAACAGTACACTGGATCTGCAGCATTAGGTTGAATCGGAGTATCTTTTATGATCACATCGAAATGTGCAGTATCAGACTGACAGTTATGAGTATTTTCAAACTGCGACACCCAATAAGTCAAAGTATCCACTACATTGGTAGGAGGAGCAGCATAGGTTGCTGTGGTATCTCCAGGAATATTTGTTTTGTTTAATCCATACCAAATCAGTGAAAAGCTTCCTCCTGAAGTAGTGGCGGTCAAAGGATTGGACGGGTAATTTTCGCAATAAGCAACGTCCTGAACGGTCGGCATATCTGGCTGATCCCATATATCAATCCTAACAGTATCAAGATGGGACTGACAGTTATTATTATCCACCTGAGCAACAAACCAGAGGTCTTGACCCACAACAGCTGTATTAGCAAATGGACCCACATTATATCCTATAAGTGATGTGGTATCAGGTAAGTCAACAGATGTTGGCAATAATGGACCATGCCACCATCTCAGGCTATCTCCGTTGTGATCAATCACTGGTGAGCTTAATAGAGCCGATAATCTTTTAGCAGCAATAAACTGACAATATGCAGTATCTATTGCATTAGGTCTGTCTGGAAGTGGATTGATAGTTACAAAAACTGTATCTGTACTGGCACATTCCACACCAAATTTGGTATAAGCAGCTCTTACAATGTAATTTCCTTCCATTGCTTCAGTAGCAAGCAATCTCCTATCAACCGAATCAGCAGATGTCCATGCATCAGGTGCCGTCCATCCCCACGTTAAAGTACCGAGAGGGTTAATTGAGTTATTTGTCCCTGTGTTACGAGCCGACAAGAAAATTGTATCTTCAGCACATACCGGTGAGTTAGAAGTAGCTAATGGAACAGGTAGCTCATTGATAGTAAATGTAACTTCAGTAGTATCTCTACAAGAAACATGACCATTTTGTTCGGATACTAATCGGTAATGATAGATACCGGGAGCTGTTGGTAAAGAAGTCAATCTAAGGGTATCTTGCCCGGTCAAAGAGTCCAGCGTTGGATTACTTGGACCGTTATTATTCCACCACTGATATCTGAAACTTCCCTGATCTGAAAGGAACGGAGGAAGTTCATCCTGAATTCCGTAAGTATCATTAGAAGTAGCTGTATATCCGGCCTGAGTATTGGCTGATTCAATAATTGGAGCAGGAGCACCAAAACAAATAACCTGATTTGTAGGGGTTGTCAAAATTGGAGGAAGACCAGGTATTACTTTTATCGGACAACAACCTTCAAAACCGCAAGAGGCTGCTGAAGAATCTTTGTAATATTTATAATCTCCCGTTTGCTTAATAACTAAACCTGATCCTGTTACATCCGCAAAGGCATTGGTTCCTGTTATGGTTGTCCAGGTAGCACCGTTGTCAGTGCTTCTTTGCCATACTACACCTGTATATATTCCACTTGCCAGGGTAAATGTATATTCATCACCAGGACACCAATCACGGTGGGTAGTTATACAAATTTGCCCTTCATCATCTTCAATGTTAGTATCCTGAGGTGTAGGTTTAGGACCGGAATCCAAATCCAGCTGATCCAAAGTGAGTGTTTCTGCTGTAATTTCTTTAATACCCCGGGTGGTAACAATGTACCGCATAGTTAAGCTAACTGTGGCACTGGATGCTATTGTTCCGATATTCCAAATCTTTGAAGCATCAGAGTAAGTACCAACGCTTGGAACGTCAGAATAATAAGTTAATCCCGCGGCATAAGCAACTTCAAAAGTAACCCCCGTAGCAGCAAGAGAGCCACGGTTAATAACAGCAACAGTTACAGTTACAGTATCACCCATTGGAACATCACCGGCAGGAGAACGTGTAATTGTAGTCTCTAAATCAACAAATTGAGGTGTGTAATTGTAGTTAACGTAAGGTAGATAAAATGTGGAGTCAGTAAAACAAGATCCATCTGAACTATATACCCTTAGTGTATATTGCCTTCCGGGTGCCGTTGCAGGGGTTTGCAATGTAGAATCTACAATCCCACCCACAAGTGAGGCATAAGTTGGTGAAGCACCAAATGCGGGACCAGAATAGGTTGCACCTACACTAAGACCAATTCTGCTTGCACTGTTTTGGATACCGCTGACCTTGATTTTGGCATTGGCAGTGTTTGAATCAGAAGCATCAAATGTCGTGATCGTCATAGCCAGTGCCGGTGAACAAGACTGGGCGTACGTTGACATGTGAGCAAACAACATCAAAAACACCAGCACGAGTGATGACACCCAAACCGAGGCTTTTTCTCCAAAAACAGACGCAAGTCTGATTTTCAAATAATTGTTTTCCATGATAAATTAGTATAAATTAAAAATGTTTTTTCTATTTAGTTTTCTCGACATTTGCAGGCGGACAGTACGGAACCTCACATTCTAAACATACATTGGTAATATTTACTGTTTGGTCTATCGGACATCCTTCTGCACTTATAATTCTAATCGTATATGCTTGTGGAGTTAGTTTTGATGGTCCCGCTACAGTCGAGGAAATTATTCCATTTGCAGGAATTAATGCCGGCGTATTAGCAGTTCCCGAATTGTATGTAGCCCCCTGATTAAATGAATACATTTCATTCTCTCTAAATCTCGTCAAAATCAGCATTCCGTTGTCCAGAACTTGTTTTCCAACACAGGTTGGATTTACTGCTAATATTTGTGTGACGGGATAAGCATTAATTCTAGCTTCAATCGTATTTCTATATGTGCTAGAACAATTTTTGGGTGAAACACACGATGCAAAATAATTTCTCGATTCACTTAATATTGGAGTAGCAAAATTCGTACCAGTTCCAATACTACTTCCTGAAAATTGCTGATCAAACCAGGTTACTGTTCCAGAACAATTGCTACCGCTTAATATTAAACTTCCTGGTCCGCATACCTGAGCTCCTGTTAATGAAGGAGGTGCGGGCAAAGGCAAGATGGTAACAGTGGCAGAGTCATTATTTACACAACCATTATTATCGGTTACAGTTAAATAATATTTACCATTATGAAGCGAACTATCAGCATTCGAAATCAATGGATTCTGATTGGTTGAAGTGTACCCTGAAGGCCCATTCCAGTTATATGATATTCCACCACTTGCAGTTAACTGAATATCAGAATTAGTACAAAATTCTCCTGCGGTCATTGTTATTGTTGGATTTGCAAAAACTGTTACCAGGGCAGGGTCAGAATTAGTAGTTCCACAACCATTGCCAGAAGCCGTAGCTACGATTCGGTAAGCTCTGAGACCCGGAATTGCAGTACTTACAACCAAACTATCTGAAGTTTCACCCGAAATATTATTATAAACAACCCCAACTAATTGTTGCCATTGATAGGTAATAGTTCCGGTTCCATTAGTTGGATTTCCATGTAAAACCAGTGGAGAATTTTGACAAACCGAAACATTCGCAACATTTACATTTATAGAAAGATTAGGAACAATTATTACTCTACTAACTGCAGAAGTATCCATCCCGCAACCAATTCCACTTGCTGTTGCCACAATCCGGTAAAATAATGTATCTGCAGAAGCTGTATTAACCATTACAGTAGTTCCGGTAGCACCAGATATATTCACAAAATTTAAACTATCAGCTGAAACTTGCCATTGGTAAGTAATAATACCGGTAGCATCATGTGGTGTGGCTGTTAGTGTTGTGCTGGCACCTTCACATACCGTAATATTTGGTATATCTACTGAAACTGAAAGTACTGGCACCACGGTTATTGTAGAAACTGCAGAAGTAGATGAACCACAACCAATTCCACTGGCAGTTGCAATTATTCGATAGTAGGTAACCCCTACAGATGATGTTGGAACAATCAAACTATCTCCTATTGCCCCGGGAATATTTGCAAAAGTTATATTATTGGTTGAAAGTTGCCATTGGTATGAAATTGTCCCGGTGCCATTTGTTGTCAGGGCATCCAATTGCAATACTCCACCCTGGCATAAGGTATAGCTAGGTAAGGAAACATTTACACTAAGATTTGGAACAACAATAACAACAGAACTGTCAGAATCCATATAATTACAACCAATTCCGCTGGCTCTGACTCCAACTTTATAATAAACGGTATCCACAGTAGCACCGTTAATAGACAAGCTGGAAGAATTACTAGAAGGAATCAGACTCCAATTGACCCCATCCTGTGAGTTAGACCACTGATAATCAACAGCTCCATTTTGATTACTAACATTTGCATTTAAAGTAATAGTACCTGTTTGACAAATAACTATGTTATCCAGGTCAATATTAGCACCCAGACGAGGGAGTACGGTAATTGTAAAAGTTTCATTATTTCCGGGACAGTTGTTTATTAAAGGAGTTACTGTGATTGTAGCTATGATTGGAGTCACTCCATTATTAATGGCAGTAAATGATGTAATATTTCCAGTTCCACTAGCTGAAAGACCAATGGAGGGATTACTATTTGTCCAGCTATAACCTGTTGCTAAAGTTCCTGTAAATATTTTTCCTGAATATAGTCCATTACTACAAACTGTATCATTGGTAACAGGATTCATCGTAATTACTGGATTTACAATTATGTTGAAAGTTTGATTATTTCCAGGACATGAATTAATATATGGTGTAACTGTAATTGATGCTGTAACTACACTCGATCCAGAATTTAATGCTGTAAATGATGGCAAATCACCAGTTCCATTGGCAGCTAAACCAATTGAGATATTATTATTAGTCCATGAGTATGAGGTACCCGATGAACTTGAAAAAGTAATTCCTGGTAAAACTTCTGTATGACAAAGGGTATCATTTGCAATCGGATTCATGGTAATTACAGGATAAATCGTTACCACTACCGTAAACGTCACTGTATTACAGGCTGCCGCATTGGTTGCCGTAATCGTATAGGTCGCTGTACCGTTGGCAGCTCCTGAGTTACTTAATGCTCCTGTAGAGAATTGTGCCACCCCGGTCGCCTGGGCTGCTCCCCCTGTGATCCCTGCACTCATCGTTGGTGCGGTCCAGGTATAAGTAGTCCCTGCTATGTTGGCTGTTGGCGTTACCGCTGCCACTGCTGCTCCCGAACAGATCGTTGCAGGGTTGGCTAAGCTCGCTGTAAGGGTCGGTTGTATCGTTACCACTACCGTGAACGTCACCGTATTACAGGCTGCCGCATTGGTTGCCGTAATCGTATAGGTCGCTGTACCGTTGGCAGCTCCTGAGTTACTTAATGCTCCTGTAGAGAATTGTGCCACCCCGGTCGCCTGGGCTGCTCCCCCTGTGATCCCTGCACTCATCGTTGGTGCGGTCCAGGTATAAGTAGTCCCTGCTATGTTGGCTGTCGGCGTTACCGCTGCCACTGCTGCTCCCGAACAGATCGTTGCAGGGTTGGCTAAGCTCGCTGTAAGGGTCGGTTGAACAGTTATAGCAAAAGTAAAAGGTGTACCTGTACATCCGGCTGTAACAGGAGTTACAGTATAGGTAACGACACCGTTTGTGATACCATTATTTGTTAAAGTTTGAGAAATTGGAGGAGAAGAGGCAACTGCATTGTCTGAGAAACCAGTAATTGTCCCGGAAGTTGGAGCAGTGGTTATGGCTGCCGTCCATGTATAAGTTGTACCTGCAATATTTGAGGTCGGCGTCCTGCTAAAACTAGCACCAGAACAAATGGTCTGGTTTCCAGGATTAGTAATCACCATTGTTGGCTGGACAGTAATCGCAATTGTAAATGGTGTACCATTACAGCCGTTTGCTGTAGGAGTAATTGTATAGGTTACAACTCCATTAGTTGTGCCAGAATTGGTCAATGCTTGTGAAATTGGCCCTGATGTAGCCACAGCATTATTTGAAAATCCAGTAATTGTTCCGGAGGTTGGAGCTGTGGTAATTGCAGCTGTCCATGTATAGGTCGTTCCTGAAATGTTTGATGTTGGAGTTCTACTAAAGCTTGCTCCGGAACAAATTGTCTGCGGACCGGGATTTGTGATTACTATTGTTGGCTGAACTGTGATTGCAAAAGTGAAAGGTGTTCCATTACAACCATTCGCCACTGGTGTAACTGTATAAGTAACTACCCCGGAAGTTGTGCCTGAATTAGTTAAAGTCTGTGTAATTGGAGCAGCTGAAGCTACCGCATTGTTAGAAAATCCTGTGATAGTTCCTGAGGTAGGAGTTGTTGTAATCGCAGCCGACCAGGTATAAGTGGTTCCGGCAATATTAGAAGTAGGCGTTCTACTAAATGCTGTGCCTGAACAAATAGTTTGAGGACCAGGATTGGTAATTACGATTGCTGGCCGAACAGTAACGTCAAACGTAAAATTCGCACCCGCACAAATTCCATTATAAGGAGTGACAGTATATCTTACAACTGCACTTGTTGTTGAAGTATTAGTTAAGGTTTGACTAATTGGACCTGAAACCGCACTAGCCTGATTTGAAAAACCGGAAGCTGTCCCACTTTGTAAAGAAGCCGTCCATGTATAAGTGGTACCAACAATGTTTGAAGTTGGTGTTACAGAAAATGAATTCCCGGAGCAAATCGTCTGAGCAGTAGCACTTGCAACAGGAACAGGAGTTACAGTCACTGAGGTGGTAGCAGTAGCTGAGCAATTATCCACATCTCTGGCTGTCACAGTATAGACTGTAGTGGTGGCTGGTGTCACACTTATCGGAGAACCAGTTGCAGCCGTGTTGGTCCATGTATATGTATAGGGAGCAGTACCTCCCGAACCAGTAGCTGTTAAGGTTGCGGATTGACCCGCACAAATTGTTTGAGGGGGAGTTACAGAAACAACAACAGGTGGAACAATTACTTGTGTAATCTGACTTATTACAGAACACTGAGCATCATCAACTGTAGCTGATGTCGTTGCCATCCTGATTCTATACTGCTTTCCACTAAGTGCAGATACAATGGGTGTTGGGAGATTTATGGTAACATTCATAGTTGTACCTACGTAAGTACCTTGTAGTATCCCCGTAACATCTTGCCAAGTAGCACCATTATCAACACTCTCTTGCCATTTATACCAGTCATGCTCTGCATTTGGGTCAGTAACGGAGGCAGTAATCGTTTCATTGGTTGCACCTAAACAAGCAACTGTTTGTCCACTTAATACAATATTTAAGGGACATTTATTAACAGTAATGTCGTCAATTAACCAGTCATTACCATTACCTCCAGGTGCGTTATTTCTAATACTAAATATAGCCTGATTAACAGTTGGACCAGTTTTAAAGGAAAAACCTACCTGATTCCAGTTAGGGTTAGTAATATTACCCGTAATATGTTGAATAACTCCATCGATCAGAAATGAGAAGTTTGGATAAATATGTGTGGCATAATATGCAGGATCAATAAGGTTTCGAACATATGCTGTAAAGTTATACTGTGTATTTGGACACAAATTAAGAATGGTTTGTTCCACAACTACATCTGGGTTGTGTGAAGCATTTACCACCATCATGTATCCTCCGGTATCGCCAGGTGTATGGTCATCTGAAATTATCCAGGTACCGAAAATATTTCCCCCTGCAGCTGCTCCATTACAATCAGTGGTATTTGCAATTGAATAAAAACCGTCATTAGGTGCATTACAAGAAGGCAATGAATAACCGTATCCCGTTACATTAGTTCCCAAAACTGGTCCTGCCAAAGTAGATCCACTGCCAAAATCACCATTTACAAAGAGATTCGGTGTTGTAGGACTAACAGTACAAATAGCAGTTGCAGGACAAGCAGTACCGGTATTTGGCACTGTTACAATTCTTTCGCTATAACAATAAATACCACCTCGTATTACTCTTACATAATAGGTACCAGGCTTGAGCCCAGTAATTGTATTTGATGTCAGCGAGCTAATCGGAGTATAAGTTCTGTTTGCCAAAGAAATCCATGCTACCTGATCTGTGGAGTTTACTCCAAGCAACTGAATTGCACCATTTGTAGCAAAACATCCATTGGCACCGGTAATATTTTCTCCTGTATAAAAACTGGTTGTCTTGGATTCTATCGTAATATTTACTGTCCGGCAAATTATTTTTGAAGTATAATCCCTTAGAAAGATTAAATAGGTACCCACACCTAACCCGGTATATTGCTTGTAGCCTCTGAACCAGGTAACACCATCCATGCTTGATTCATAGTTTGTACCACCAAATTCATCAACCGTTATATTGCCATCTGTATTAGAGCACCCTGAGGGATTTAAAGGCCTGATATCTACAATATTACCACAATACCCCGCACAATTGGTATTTAATATCACGTTTGTTGTGGCTGTATTTGTGCAACCATTAGAACCCATTGCAGTTACGGTATAAATACCACCTGAGGAGCCTGTAGCCAAAAGAGCGGTTGTGTTTTGTGATGAACTTGTGAATCCTGAGCCACTTGACCAGGTGTAACCGGTAGCGGTCGGGCTCCCGGTTACGCTAGAATTTAATTTTACCAAAGTTCCAACGCACTGATTAACAGTCCCTCCCAGACTAGAAGTGTTATTGGCACTTACTGTTGGTCTAGGCAAAACAGTAATTGTTTGAACATTAGAATTTGCTGGATTACAACCATTTCCAGCAGAACTAACTACCACCCTGTAGTACCTCGTGTTGGTGGTACCGGTGGGAATTAAATAACTACTACTGGTTTCTCCGGATATATTAGAAAATGGCCCGCCCACTCCGGTTGAGGAAACTTGCCATTGATAAGTAAAAGGACCAACCCCATTGGTAATAGCTGAATTTAAATAATATACACCATTAATACAGATTACAGCACTACTTGGAGTTATAGTAACAGAAGTTTGTGGTACGATATTCAATGTAATGGATGGAGAATACTGTGTACCGCAACCATTTCCTGAAGTAATAACTCTTAATCTGTAATAAATAGTGCCTGAAACGGAGGTAGGCGGAGTATAATTTATTGAAGTGGCACCACTTACGTCAGTCCATGAGGCAAATACCGATGTTCTTGATTGCCATTGATAATTTATTGTTCCGGTTGCATTTTGAACGTCTCCCTGAAGTTGGGTACTTCCACCAATACATACTGGTTGATTTGTAATCCAGGCATTAACCGTATGAATGTCATTTACCTGGACGCCAATCGAATTGGTTAGCTGAAGTCCGCAAGAACTAAAATTCACCAGAATTCTGTAATAGTTTAAACCTGTGGAATCAGTGTAGGCATTATAGGTACCGCCAGTGGCACCAGAAATATTTGAGAAGGAGGTATTATCCTGAGAAACCTGCCATTGATAGGAATAGGCACCACTTACTCCAGAAACTGTGGGAGTTATGGTTTGAGTTGCGTTTAAACATACCTCTGCTAGTGCCGGATTTAGAGTAATTGACCCTGGATTATGAACGGTAAAAGTACTGCTTGGGGAAACAGCATATGAACAACCCACCCCTGTCATATATGCAATTACCCTATAATAATAATTCCCTAAAGTATTTACCGGTGGAAGATAAGTAGAAGCTGTTTGACCCGATAAATCTGCCCAACCTGAGGTCCCATTTGGGGATTGTTGCCATTGATAAGTAATTGACCCAACCCCATTTGACACACTTGCATTTAAAGTATCTGAGGTGCCAATACAAGTAATATAATCAGGTGCCACAACTGCAGCTGAAGGCGTAGATACTACCCGTATTTTGAAAACGTTTGAAATTCCTGGGGTACAAGCTCCAGAAGAACCTGTAACTATTAATCTGTAATAAAACGAACCGGTTGTTAAAAAGGAATTGCTGAATGTCGTACCTGTTGCTCCAAAAATATTGGTCCAACCTGATGTTCCATTGGGTGACTGCTGCCACTGATAAGTATAGGTTCCGGCAACATCTATTGCACTGGTAATAGTTGAGGCTCCGTTAACACATATTAGACTGTCCGGGGTATTTATTACCACTCCCGGACTACTAACTACATTTACTACTACATTTCCTGTTGCAGTACAACCGGCATTGTCAGTTACCGTCAAAGTATAGTTGGAGGTGCTGGTCGGACTGACAGTTTTTGTTGAAGAGGAACCTCCGCCGCTCCATGAATAAGAATATGGAGATACACCGGAAGTGGAGGATCCCGAAATTGTGACACTACTTCCAGCACAAGTGGTAGGGTCAGGGCTCATAGTTAATCCCTGAAGTGCATTACCGTCATTCAACGTTGCTGTCGATATAGTGGTAGTACAAGCATTACCAGAAGGCCACCTTGCTCTTAAACTGTATGACCCTTCCGCCAACCCTGAGACGGTATAAGTACCCACATTGTCATTGATGGTCGTGTAACTACCTCCGCCATTCCAACTTAAACTGATTTGCGACTGAGTTGGATCATCATTGATTGTAAAAATGATACTTCCGTTTGAAAAACCACAAACATTATTGGTAAAGGTTCTGGAAACTGATGGGCTACTCGTTACAGTTACACTAGTAGTATAGGTTTGAGAACAACCACTTCGGGTAACCGTTAAAGTATAAATACCAGTGGCAGAAGCCGTTGCATTATTGATTGAAGGTGTACGACTGGTGCTGGTGAAACCATTTGGTCCTGCCCAGGCATAAGAAGCACTGCTTACACTACCTCCTGTTAAATCTAAGTCCTGTCCGGAACACAGAGGCGAATTGGAAGTAGCACTTGAACTAAAAGCGGGAGGTTCGGTCAATGTGACGTTTGCCGTTGCTGTACAACCGTATGAATCCTGAAGAGTAACCGTATAAGTACCGGCACTTAAACCTGTAAAACTTGGAGAAGACTGAAATGCTCCTCCATTTAAACTATATAGATAAACAGGTGTCGTTAAAGATGATGGAATAAAAGGTCTTAGAACTGATGGAGGCAAAACTTCAATAGGAGCACCTGTTGGGTCTCCTGGTCTTGCCCAGCCAACTGCCAGATTATCGCCACCGCCACCTTCTTTTTGTAAAATTTCTATATAATAAATCTGGCCAGCAGTGAGCGTAATTGCAGCGGATTTTTGTGAAGTAAATTTATTCCATTCCTGTGAATTGGTCCATCCAGTTACTGATGCTATTTGCACCCTGTTTGCTGCTGAACTGGTGGTACTAAGCCATAGCTGGCTATTATCATCTGATGCAATCCAAAAATAGTAAGTGCCAGTAACTCTTGGAACAATATAACCAATCATCCTTGAACCATAATTATCCAAAAAATTGGAGGGAGCTTCTGCCGTATTTATAAGCATTGAACTATTCGGGCTGTTTGGATAATTTGCATTACCCGTAAGGTCAGAAACAGAAGAGCCGGGAATATTTTCAAAAATCTGATAACTAATACTTCCTGTACCGCCGTTGCCTAGTGTGCCCAGTGCAGCAATACTTCCATTGCCTGAGCCAAAGCAAGTCAGGTTTGTTCCTGTAAGTGATACAGATGGAGGAAGACATACAACAGGTGTAGAAGAAACGGTGATATTTTTTGAGACTGATACCGAATAACCATTTCTGGTAGCAGTCAATGTATATAATCCACTATTTAAACTTTGAGCATTTGGAATTACCGGATTCAGGGAAGTACTTGTAAATCCATTAGGACCTGTCCATAAATAAGTAATTGGTGTAAATTCGTAAATCGTTATATCATCAAGAGCAAAATCATTTCGATTGGTACTTGTGTTTGATGTTGAATTTCTAATCGAAAAAGTTACGTTTCCAGTAGTAGTGGCCGTGTAGGTTTCATCCATCGCCTGCCAGGTGTTATTGGTGGTAACAGCCGTTCCATAGGCCGAGTTATTAACATACCATTGAAGTACACTCAAACTTCCACTTGAACTAACAGACCTGATTATTGCCTCCAATTCATAGGTATTTCCTGCTGTAACATTAACTGTAATATACCAAACGTCTTCCGAAGTGACATTGGTTGAATTGACAATAAACATATTTCCTGCCCCACCATTTCCAGAAAATGTATTTCCACCTAATCCCGAAGATCCCGTTGAGCTGTTACCTACCCACCATCTTGAACCGGGAAGGTCTGTTGAAATACCAGTATTACTTGAAAAGTCACTATTAACCACCTCATTTATGTACCAGTTGGAATAGCTCCCTGTAAATGCCAGATTAATAGAATTTCCCGCTGTGATCGATGCTGGAGTTGAAATAATGTAATTGGTAACTATTTTGGAAACAATATTTGAAGTTCCTTCCCAGCTTCCTGTTGTTGCATTTCTGGTTTGTCTTCGATAGTAGGTAGTGATAGAAATTGGACCTGGGTCGTAAGTAAGGGAATTAGAAGAACCAATGTTCGTCCAAGTAATGTTATCAGTGCTGTATTGCCAGCGGTACTGTATGGTACCGCCCGTTGCAGTTGCGGCAGCAACACTCGTAATTTCAGTAGGATCATAAGTTCCGTCGTTAACCTCATTACCTGCTATTTCACCCGAATAATTGATTACCGCGAAGGCATTTTGTGTTAGGCTCCAAAAAAATAACAAAAACAGGCAAACTCTCACTTTTAAGTAAGAAAATGCCTTTGAGCCTGAGAGCTGATTATTTTGATATCTTTTTTGTAAAAATCGCACTTATACCTTTTGGATTTTATTCCGTTTATACAGTCCTAAATGTTCTGTATTTTCTCCAAAAGGATTCAAAAATTATGCCATTAAAAATTTACCAAATTCATCACTTTTATAAAAGTCATGTTTTCAATATTTTAGAAAATTAAATTTTTTAAAAAAAAATTAAAATATATATTTCAGAACATAAAAATGCTCTGAAATAAATTGTGTGTTTTTTACAAGATTTAACAAAAAAACAAGTCAAAAAACATTTAATTTCTGGTCTAAAAGTAAACAAAAAAAACACCCGAATGAGGTGCTTTTTCCTTTAACCAAATCTATTTTTTAACCTATTTTCAATCAGTATTTTCTTTTAAATAATCAATTAACCTTGCACCAATCCTACGCGACAATTTAAAGATTTCTCCCGTAGATAATTTTACCAGTTTCGCACCTTTTTCCTCTATTATTTCATCCACGTATCTTAAATTTAGAAGAAGCCCTTTTCTCGCCAGATAAAAATCACATACTCCTTCCAGTTGAGACGTATAATGCTTCAATGTAAATGAGCTACAAATATAACCCTTATCATTGAGCCTGATCATTGAATAGTTTCCGGCATAACTTTCAATGTATTTGATGGTCGTAAAAGCGACGGAATGCTTTCCATAATTAAAGATAAGCTTATCGCTTGTAACTTTTTTCTGATAATTGTTCATGCTATAGTTGTAATAAAAATTTGGGTTGTTTTTAATTAAGAAACAGTATTGTCTTTATTTCTGAATCTAAATAACTAAGTTTAACATTGCAGGTCAACCAGCATTAAACCATTGACCCGTAATATTGAGTAAATGGTAAGAATTGATAAATATTTGACAATTGACTACCTTTGCAAAAATGATTAAATACAATTATGCCAATCATCGCACCTTCTATTTTAGCATCTGATTTTGCAAACCTTCAGAAAGAAGCCGAAATGATAAACCAATCACAGGCTGACTGGTTTCATATTGATGTGATGGATGGCGTTTTTGTGCCCAATATCAGTTTTGGAATCCCGGTGACTGAAGCCATTAAAAAACATGCAAAAAAGCCCCTGGATGTACATTTGATGATTGTTAATCCCGAAAAATACATTGAAGATTTTGCAAAGGCAGGTGCTGATTTGATTACTGTGCATTGGGAAGCTTGCCCTCACATACATCGTACATTGGCACAGATAAAAGAAGCTGGTTGTAAAGCAGGAATAGTATTGAACCCCGCCACTCCGGTTGCCGTGCTTAAGGATATCATTCAAGATTGTGATATGGTTTTATTGATGTCAGTAAATCCGGGTTTTGGTGGTCAAAAATTTATTGAAAATACCTACCAAAAAGTAAAAGATCTAAAATCTCTAATTGCAGAGAAAAATACCGAAACCTTAATTGAAATAGATGGTGGTGTCAATCTCAGCACCGGAGCCAAACTGGTGGAAGCAGGTGCCGACGCACTGGTAGCAGGCAGTTTTGTCTTTAACCATGAAAATCCTATTCAAATTATCTCAGAATTAAAATCTCTCTGAATCTCAGCCACTTAGTTTATTCAGTGTCAAATATTATCGCAAAAAAGCTTCGAGAAAATAAGTAGCTCACATCTCCTTTTTTCATTCATAATTACCATTTTAACGTAAAAAAGGCTAAATTCGCAAAAATTTTCAAAGAACATTTACCAATTAAATCAAGATGGTTGAAGATATTTTTGATAAAGTAGTCAATAATATGGGGCCTATAGGCTCACACGCTCATTATTCACATCATTACTATTCTTTCCCTAAGCTAACCGGAGAACTGGGCCCGTACATGTCATTCAATGGCAAAAAAATGCTTAACTGGTCTCTTAATAACTATCTTGGATTGGCTAACCATCCCGAGGTAAGAGAAGCCGATGCCAAAGCTGCCGCTGAATATGGTTTGGCCTACCCTATGGGTGCCCGTATGATGACCGGAAACACTGATTTGCATGAGCAGTTTGAAAAACAACTGGCCGAATTTGTAGGTAAGGAAGACTCATTCCTGCTCAATTACGGATATCAAGGAGTAATGTCGGTTGTGGAAGCCATGGTTGATCCCAAAGATGTTATTGTTTATGATGCCGAGTCTCACGCTTGTCTGATTGATGGCACCAGGTTACATCGTGCTAAAGGGGGGAAAACCTATACTTTTAAGCACAATGACATGGAAAGCCTGGAAAAAAACCTGATTCGTGCCACCAAACTTGCCGAAGAGCAAGGCGGCGGTATTATGGTGATTACGGAAGGTGTTTTCGGGATGTCGGGAGCTGTAGGTAGCCTTGACAAAATCGCAGAATTGAAAAAGAAATTTAAATTCAGGCTTTTAGTTGACGATGCTCACGGATTTGGTACCATGGGAAAAACCGGGGCAGGTGTGCCTGAGCACTTTGGTGTACAAGATGCCGTAGATTTACATTTTTGCACCTTTGCAAAATCTATGGCAGCTATAGGAGCATTTATTGCGGCTAAAAAAGAGATTATCATGTATCTGAAATATAACCTGAGATCTCAAACTTATGCCAAGGCTCTTCCGATGCCATTTGTACTGGGCGGAATGAAACGCCTTGAACTTATCAAAAACAACCCTCAGTTAAAAGATCAGCTCTGGACTATCGTCAATGCCCTTCAGGATGGCTTCAGGAAAAGAGGATTTGATATCGGTAATACTACTTCCCCAGTGACCCCGGTATTCCTTCAAGGCGATTATGACTTACCCACAGTAACCAATCTAATAAAGGATTTACGTGAAAATATGGGTATTTTCTGTTCAATCATTGTGTATCCTGTGGTGCCAAAAGGAGTTATTCTTTTAAGAATAATACCTACGGCTTCTCACACTCTGGAAGATGTAGAATATACCATGGATATGTTCGAAATCGTTAAAAAGAAGCTTCATGAGGGGGCATATAAGCCCGAATAATAAAAAAAAAGGGGTTATAATGGTATTTTTCCAAAAAAAATAAAAATAATTATAATTTTTCAATTTGGTTATTTGAAAATAATATTAAATTGCACGGAAAACGTATTATTAACACTTAAAACCCCTTTAAATTCATGAATAAGTATTCTGAACTTTATGATTTGGTAACTTCTTTGAAAGACGACTTTGAAAAGTTTTACGACAAAAAAAACAAGGCCGCTGGAACTAGAGTAAGAAAAGGCATGCAGGATGTAGGTGCTTGGGCAAAATCAGTAAGAGCTGAAGTACAGGCAATGAAAAACGCCGGTCTTTAATTTTTAATGTGAATCTTCAAGAAATTTAAAAGCCGTTCCCAAAAAGAACGGCTTTTTTAGTGTATGTTCTATTTTCAATACAGCCCCTCATTCATAAGCGTTCCTGTCCCTCTTATGGTCATTTTACCGGTTTCTTTGTTGATTACCTGAGTGGCAATTTTCGCAATATGCCGGTTGGCATCAATTTCAATAACTTCAAAAACTACTAGATATGGAGTATCTACCGTCATAGGTCTTAGGTACTCAGTTTCCTGCTTCATATAAATAGAACCCGGTCCTCCAGGCACTTCCATGCCCAAAAACCTTGTAAAGACACTGCTGCTCAAATGTCCATGAATAATCGGAACTTTGAATTTGGTCGTAGCCGCATATTCCGGATCAAGATGGATAGGGTTATGGTCTCCGGTCAAATCTGCGAATGCCTGCACATCGGCCTGAGAAAAACTAAAATCATGTTGAAACTTGGCTCCAAGAGGTATTTTTTCTTTCATTTCTGGTTTACTTATTATTTTTTCTCAAAAATAGAAAAAAACTAGCTGGTATGGTCACTGACGATCACCCATTTTCCATCAATTTTTTTAAATATTAATGTAAAAAAACCACCCACATCACCTTTCTCAGGACGGGTAAGTTGCCATTGACCCAAAACCCAGGCCGATTTTTTGGAAAGAAAATCTACTTCTTTAATGTCGAACTTTAGCTGTCCCATGGTGGCACGATCAGGATAACTCTTAAGATAGCGATCAAGTGTAGCTTGCCATCCTTTTACAATACCGTTTTTCCCAATAAACTTCAGTTCATCTGATTTCCAGTAGTCTTGCATAAAAGTTTCTATATCACCTTTATTCCAGTTTTCCTGTTGCCGGTTCAATACTTCCAGTATTTCAGATTTTTTTTGTGCAAAACCTGAAAAACTCAAAGAAACGAATAGGATAATTAAAAATACTTTCCCCATTTTTGTATACTTTTTTCAAAATTATCTTAAAAAATTGACGAATCAAACTTCCATTTTCATCATTAACCCGATTGCCGGCTCCAAAAATATTGATTTTGGTAGAGGAATAAGCCACATATTATTAGGATTAAACCTATCCGCTCAAATCGTAAAAACACAATATAAAGGTCATGCTATTGAAATTGTGGAAGAATTTCTGTCCAGGGGATTCACTCAGTTTATAGCTGTAGGTGGTGATGGAACTGTAAATGAAGTGGCGTCCGCATTGGTTAACACCAAAGGGAATTTGTCAATAATTCCTGTCGGCTCGGGCAACGGACTAGCCCGAGCAATTGGCATATCCATGGATTGGAAAAAAGCCCTCCAGCAGGCCATCTATGGCACGAAAAGGTTCATAGATGTAGGTTATATCAATGAAAAGCCCTTTTTCTGTACCTCAGGAATTGGATTTGACGCCCTCTGTGCCTATCATTTTGCCCAGGGAAGTCATAAACGCGGGCTGTCTAATTATGTAAAAATTATTCTGCAAACTTACTTTGGATATGCTCCATCCAAGGTTGCTTTCCAGGGTCAGGATGTGGATTATTTCTCTCTGACTTTTGCCAATGCCAACCAGTTTGGAAACGATGCTTTTATAGCTCCTGATGCTATTTTGGACGATGGAATGCTCGATTGCTCAATAATTGGCCCTCACCCAAAATGGTACGGTACCATGATGGGATATTTGCTAATGTCGGGTAAAATCAGAACTTCAAAGTATGTGGAATATTACCGTGGAAAGACATTTGAACTTACGGGTCAGTCACGCTGGTTAATTCACATTGACGGAGAGTCTGTGGAGCTTGAGTCAGACAAAATTTCAGTTTCGATTCGTGAAAAAGCACTGGGGTTGATGATTTAATTTTATGAAAAAAAATATTTTACTGAATTTCAGATATTTAAAGTATGAAAAATAATAAAGGAGGGATCGTTTTTTCTACCAATCCTGACTACCAATATCAGGAAGAAAATAATGAATTTGAAACTTTGCCAAATGCTCAGCAGAACTTCAAGATTTGGCTGGACAGAAAAGGTGGCGGCAAAGTGGTGAGCAGGATTTCTGGTTTTATTGGTACAGATGACGATTTGAATACGCTGAAGAAAAAAATTCAAAATCTTTGTGGATCAGGTGGTTCTGCAAAAGATGAAGAGATTATGATTCAGGGTGATCACAGGGATAAAATATTGGCATTTTTGATCAAAGAAGGCTATAAAGCCAAAAAAGCGGGAGGTTGACCTTCCGCTTTCTTGTTTATAAAATTTGGCTACTATTCAATTCCACCCATCCACTTTTTGATAGGCTTAGCAAATAGCAACAGCACCAATCCCGAAACTATACCAATAACAAATACCTGATTAAACAAGGAAGGCATTTGCTGCAAATTTCCTTCGGTAAATCCACCTGCAAAAATACCGGCTATGAGGTTACCCAATGAAGCACCCACAAACCAGATACCCATAAACTGACTCACATATTGTCTTGGAGCAAGTTTGGTATAAGAACTCAAGCCTACAGGGCTGATTGAAAGCTCACCGATAGTATGCAATACATAAGTTACAGAAAGGAAAATAAAAGATGCTTTCACACCGGTAACGGCTATATTGGCACCTAAAACCATCACGTAGAATCCAACACCCATTAGGATCAAACCGATTGCGAATTTTACAGGAGTGGAAGGGTTCATGTTTCGTTTTTCAAGAAATGCCCAAAGGCTGTTTACCAATGGAGCCAACATCACGATAAATGCTGCATTGAAAAACTGAAACCATGATGAAGGCATTTCCCAGCCAAAAAATGTTCTTTCAGTATGTCTGGAAGCAAAAATCTGGAAAGAAGTAGCAGCCTGCTCAAATCCGGACCAAAATATAGAAACTGCAAAAAATAAAACCCCTAAAACCGCAACTCTTTTCTTTTCAACGGTATTCAGACCTCCACCGAGTAAAATAAAAAGAAAATAAGCGACTGTAATTGAAACTATGATAATTCCTGCTGCATTGGCTAATCCCTGGGCATTGGAAAAATCAATTTTGCCGGTAAAATGTAACACTGCATAAAACACCACTAATAATCCCACAATCGTATATAATACATTTTTGTTGATTGGAGGATGAGCTATAGCATGGGTATCTGAAACCTTTGCTTTGGCTGATGGTTCATCACCAATTCCTTTTAGATAAGTCCTACCCATAAAAATAAAGGTGATTAGTCCTAAAAGCATAGCAATAGAAGCCGTTGCAAAACCCAGGTGCCAGTTTACTTTTTCGCCAATATAGCCAACCATAGCAATTCCTAAAGTGGAACCCACGTTGATTCCCATGTAGAAAATAGAAAATGCTTCGTCTCTTTTTCTTCCGCCTTCAGGGTAAAGTTCACCTACAATGGTACTAATATTGGCTTTTAACAAACCTGTACCAAGGGCAACTGCTACCAGACCGATATAAAATGTAGAGGGACTACTCGAAATAGCCAAAATAGCGTAACCCAGTGTAATCAATCCTCCTCCATAAATTATTGATTTTTTCTGACCCAAAATATTGTCTGCAATCCAACCACCTGGTAATGTAAGCAGATAAACTGAAGCCACATAAAGAGCATAAATAGAGGTTCCTTCAGCTTCTGGCAAACCCATAGCTCCCCGGGCAGTAGGACTTATTAAAAACAACAACAAAATGGCACGCATCCCGTAATAGCCAAAACGCTCCCACATTTCGGTTAAAAACAATACAAAAAGCCCTCTTGGATGGCCAAAAAATGATTTATCTTGCATTTTCTTATTTATTTGGTTTATTAAATATAGTTTGTAAAAGGTTAATTCTAATGTCTGAAATCAAACTTACAAATGAAAAGACAAACCACCAAAATACTAAATAACAAAAAAGGAGAATAGTCAGCTATTCTCCTTTTTTTAATCCTAAACTTTACTCTTTTATCCTTTATAAAAAAGCCATTTACCCAACTCTTTCCAGGTTACTTTTTTACCATACATTAAAATTCCTACCCTGTAAATTCTGGCTGCTAACCAGGTGGTAAACACAAAGCCTCCAATCAATAGAATAACAGAAATTATTATCTGCCAAACGGGTACTCCAAATGGAATACGTACCATCATTATGATTGGAGAAGTAAATGGAATCATGGATGTCCAGATTGCCAGATTACTGTTGGGGTCACGAATTACAAACTGAGCCATCATAAAAGCTGCAATTATGGGTATCGTGATGGGCATCATAAATTGCTGGGTATCAGTATCGCTGTCAACAGCCGCACCAACTGCCCCAAATAATGCACTGTATAACAAATAACCTCCTAAAAAGTAAAAAAGGAATGAAATTATGATGGTTGCCACAGGTAAAGTGTCAAGGGCATTCATCACCTCTGACATCCCTCCGGCAGCATTTACTCCCGGGCTCATTTTCATATTCTTTTTAGCCATTTCCTGGGCTTCAGGAGGTAAATTGGCCATTTGAGCCTGAGATATAGCATTTTGCGAAGCCATCAATTTTTCGCTGGCCACTTTTCCTCCAAAAAATATTACGCCTGAAGAAAGTACAATCCATAAACCAAATTGCGTCAACCCCACCAACGCTACACCAACTATTTTCCCGATAAGCAATTGAAAAGGCTTTACTGATGATATAATCACCTCCACAATCCTGCTGGTTTTCTCTTCCGTGATACCTCTCATCACCTGTGCTCCATAAATAAACACTGCTAAATAGATTAAAAAGGCACTGATACCACCCACAATTGATGCAGCAGCAGCACTGCTTTTCTTTTCAGAACCCTCCGACAGGCTGAGTGTTTCCGACTTCACATTCATTTTAGCACTTTCCAAAACACTCTTGGTGATGCCAGCTTCTGTCAGTTTTATGGTCTCAATTTCTTTCTCAATAGCACCTTCCACTTTATTCTGAAGCTCAAGACTTACTCCTTTTTGAGCAAAAATCTTCACTCCTGCTCCCTCAGACATAATGTTCTCAGGGATAATCACCAGGGCGTCTTTTTTATCCTTTCCAAGTTGAGATTTGAGTTTATCGACATTATCTTCCGAAAAATTAAATACAAATTCTTCCGAAGATTTGAATTTCCCTTTGAAAAGACCACTTTCATCTTTAACCAATATTTGTTTTTGATCAATTGAAGAAATTGCCGCAAAAATTACCACCGCATACATGGCTCCAATCAATAAAGGGCCAAGTATGGTCATAATAATAAAAGATTTTTTCCTTACTCTTGCCAGATACTCTCTTTGGATTATCAGTAATATATTTTTCATAACAGGGTTTTAGTTTGATTGATTAACAGCTTTAATAAACACATCATTCATAGACGCAACATCTTCTTTAAATAACTTAATTTCAACCTGTTGCATCAATTCTGACAAAATTTGATTTCCTTGTACGCCACTGACAGCTTTGATAACCGCCAACTGGTTGCCGTCTGAGGTAGTGCTTACATTTTGAATAGCATAAGAATTACCGTCTTTCAGAGCACCTTTTTCAAATTCGACTGTAAAAGTATTGCTCTTGTATTGTTGTTTGATATCACTTTTTCTTCCCTCCAAAACTTTCTTTGAGTTATTAATGAGTGCAATGTAGTCGCAAAGCTCTTCTACAGATTCCATTCGGTGGGTAGAAAAAATTATCGTAGAACCCTTTTCCTTAAGTTCCAGTATTTCATCTTTTATCAAAGTAGCATTGATTGGATCAAAGCCCGAAAATGGCTCATCGAGGATTATTAGTTTAGGCTCATGTAAAACAGTTGCCACAAACTGGATTTTTTGTTGCATACCTTTGGAAAGATCCTCGATATGCTTATCCCACCAGGTTTTGATGTCAAACTTTATAAACCACTCTTTCAGCTTTTCCATTGCCTGATCTTTATTCAGGCCTTTTAGTCTTGCGAGATAAAGGAGGTGCTCCCCGACTTTCATTTTTTTGTAAAGACCCCTTTCTTCAGGCAGGTAACCAATTTCGTAGATATTATGTTCGTTTAACGGCTTTCCGTCAAAAAGAATATCCCCTGCATCTGGTGCAGTAATCTGATTCACGATTCTGATCAATGAGGTCTTTCCGGCACCATTGGGGCCAAGTAATCCGTAAATAACGCCTTTGGGGACAGACAGACTAACCTCACTTAAAGCCGTATGATTAGCATAATTTTTTACAACATTTCTTACCTCTAGTATATTTTCAGACATATTGAAAAGTTTTTTTGCCAAAAATACCAATCATTGTTCAATTCTCATGCTAAAATATTTGAAAGGATAATATTTGAGGTAAAAGGAAATAACATTTTTTGAAGCTTAAAATATAATAAATGAAAGACAGCACAGTATACTTTTTCTAATAGAAAGAGCTTTTTTTTGAATCAGAAAAATAAATAATTGAAATAGTAGTTTAAATTTGCGAAAAGGGTTTGAAGTATAAATCTATAAAATGGAATTATTTAACAAGGCAAAAGCGTATTACACCTTAATTATCAATTTTATTGCTTTACAATTTTCGGGATTGGGCAATTTTATTGCATGGATATTAATAAAAGTTTTAGGAAGAGAAAAATTTGAATCCATAGGCAACACTATTTCCGCAAATTACATAAAAGTAAAAATTTTTCTTTTCAGCCATCTTGATCACAGTGGTGAAAACTTCAAATTAATTAAAAATATTTACAAATGGTTTTACCGAATAGGCCTGGGTACGCTTATTTATATATTTTTGATAAACACCAATTTCCTCTGGTTGACGGGTGGTATGCCCAGCATTGAGCAACTTCAAAATCCAAAATTATCTCAAGCCTCTACGATTTACTCTGCTGATGGTGTGGAAATGGGAAAATTTTTCACTGAAAACCGTCAACCTGTCGATAGTGCAGCGATATCGCCCTGGGTTTTTAAAGCATTGATAGCTACGGAAGACAAAAGGTTTAATGAACACTCAGGTATTGACCTCAGAAGAATGGCAGGAGTTGTGGCCGGTATTTTAACCGGAAACGCAGATGCCGGAGGGGGTAGCACGATATCTCAGCAATTGGCCAAAAACCTTTACAATACCCGCAAAAAAGAAATGCGGGGCTTATTGTATTACATCCCTTTTGTGAGAACAATAGTATATAAAACCAAAGAATGGCTAACGGCAATTCAGCTGGAAAAAAGGTTTACAAAAGGGGAGATTGCGACCTTGTATCTCAACACGGTTGATTATGGGAATAATACCTTCGGTATAAAAACTGCCTCAAAAACTTATTTTAATAAGACTCCCGACAAACTTACCGTTTCTGAATCTGCTGTTTTAGTTGGCTTACAAAAAGCAACCACCTATTACAATCCAATACGGAATCCAAAAAACTCCAAAAAACGAAGAAATACAGTATTGCAAAGACTGGTTCAAAACGGAGATTTGGATACAAAATTGGCAGAAAAACTTCAGGAAGAAGATATCAAACTCGATATCAACATGGAAGATGCCGAAGATGGCCAGGGTAACTATCTGAAAGTCGCTCTTTCAAGACAAATTGAAAACTGGGCCAAAAAGAACGAAATCGATCTGGACCTTTACCGCGACGGTTTGAAAATCTATACCACCATAGATTCACGCATGCAGGATCATGCAGAGCGTGCTATGAGGCAACATATGAAAATGCTACAGAGGGAATTTAACAATCATTGGAAAGATAAAAATCCATGGACCTACGAAAACGGTGATGAGATTCCTGGTTTTATTGATACTGTGGCCAAAAGAACCAATTTTTACCGAAAACTTAATGACAAATATGATGGCAACAAAGATTCGATTAATAAGTATATGAATCTTCCGGTGCCTATGAATGTGTTTAGCTGGGAAGGTGACAAAAAAATGATGATGAGCCACATGGATTCCATCAGGTATTATAAAAAATATCTGCAGGCTGGCATGATGGCATTTGATCCATATTCAGGATTCATTAAAGCCTGGGTTGGGGGCATTGATTTCAACCATTTCAAATATGATCATGTAAAACAAGGAAAACGTCAGCCAGGCTCAGCCTTCAAACCTATAGTCTATACCGCAGCCATTGACGGCCCACTCAACCTCTCACCATGTGACCGTAGAAAAGACGAAGAAGTGATTCTAAAATGGAGAGAAAATGGTCAGGATAAAGAATGGAAACCCAAAAATGCAAACGGTAGGTTTTCAAATAGCAACATGACACTTAGATCAGCCATTGCCCGCTCTGTTAACTCGGTTTCGGTGCAGTTGGTTGAGGAGATGAAAGCTAAGACTGTGGTAGATTATGCCCAAAAAATGGGAATTACAAGTAAAATGGATCAAGTGGCTTCATTGGCTCTGGGTAGCTCCGACGTTTCACTTTATGAGCTTGCGGCTGCCTATGGAATATTTCTAAATGAGGGTATCTATCGTGAGCCCATTTTTGTATATAAAATTGAAGACAAAACAGGAAAGGTACTATTTGAGTTTGAAGCCAAAACTCATGAGGCTATCAGACCTGAATCAGCGTATCTGATGCAATATATGCTCAGGGGCAATGTAGAAGAACCCGGTGGTACAGGCCGAAGCATGTATAATTATTCGGAATTGTTCAGAAACGGTGGACAAGTTGCCGGAAAAACAGGAACTACTTCCAATAATTCCGATGCCTGGTATGTAGGATTTACTAAAGACCTGGTTGCAGGGGTATGGGTAGGTGGAGATGACCGCTCTATCCACTTCAGAGGCGGGCTAGGCGAAGGGAGCCGGTCGGCACTCCCTATTTTCGGGCAATTTATGGATGCCGTTTACCGTGATAAAGCCCTGGGGTATAGTCCCGGGCCATTCCCTAAGCCTACTATGAAAATCGAAAAAGATTATTTGAGTTGCTTTAATATTGCTGCACCTCCCAGTGATTCCACTGCCATTGGAGAGTTTACTCAGGCAGAGCTTGATTCTATTGAAAGATACCGCAATAGGTTCAATGACAGCACAATATCACTGGATCGAATCAAAATCAGACGACCTGGCGGGGATAGTTTGAAATAAAAATTCTAAAAAGTTTTCATTATTTCTCAAAGAAATATGATATTTGTCATAACAATTTATAACCATTAGTGAGGACCAAATTATTAACTATTTCTTTCACCCTAATTTTATTTAATTCCATAGCAACTACCCGAACATTTTGCGGGGCATCTGGCGGAAACTGGACTGTTGCTTCAAACTGGTGCACCGGCAATCCCGCTGTGAGTGGTACCCTACCGGTTGCCGGAGATGATATCATTATACCAGCTGGAATTACCGTTATTGCCAATTCCAATATTGGTCCCATATTTAGATCGATAACTGTAAACGGTACTCTAAATGTTTCTGATAATGGCAAAGTTGAAACCCAGGTATTATACATTAATGCCTCTACAGGCTCAACATTTTCCAACTCAAACAACGATAAACTAAAGATAACTGGTGGAGTTACATATAGTGGAAATGAAATCAATACTATTCCAAAAGGGGTTGCTCATGGAACAATTCCTCCTTCTTTTCCAGTGAAAATCTCTGTTTTCGAGGCTTCTTCCTATGAATCTAAAATAAAATTAAATTGGAAAACCAAAGAAGAAACCAACTTTTCGGGATTTGAAATTCATAAATCTTACGATGGTAAATCATTCGAAAGTATTGGATTTGTTTCGGGTACAGGAGAAGGAAACTATGTTTTTTCTGACAATTCCCCAAAATCTGGCAACAATTACTACAGATTAAAAATGATAGATAAGGATGGCTCATCTGAGTTTTCAAAAATTATTTCTCAGTTCTATCAATCTGAATCTTCTGATGTTCTGGTTTACCCCAATCCCATTGAAAACAAAACTTTCGAAATAAAAACAGTAAAAGGATATTCTGATTTCCAGATTTTTAACCTTTCAGGTGAAAGAATAAATACTGAAATTCAAAAGAACTTGGATAGTTCTTCAATCATTATTAAAGACAAAATCGAAAATCAAAGCCTGATTTTAAAGGCTAATGTAAACGGTAATATTATTTCCCAAAAAATATTTGTAAATTAATCCTCAAAATGAAAAGTAATTATTCAAAACCGAAATTGCAGAAATTGGGAAAAGTCAAGGCTATTACCCTAAAAACAGGTTCACTGTCTGATTTTGGAAGTAATAAATATACTCCCTAAGAACTCAATAAATCAAAAATATCGTTGGCCTTTTCTGTATATCAGGAAGGCCCTTTTTTTTCCATGTACCTACTGATTGGGTTTTGATAAATTCGCTATCAGAGGTGATATCGCAAGCCACACAAAGGCGGGTGGCAGGATTGAGATTGTTGTAAATCGTAGTTAAAAGCTGATGATTACGATAGGGTGTCTCCATAAAAATCTGCGTTTGTTTCTTTTGAGTAGCCTCTTTTTCAATCTTTCGCAATTTTTTAGCCCGCTCCTCTTCTTTGATTGGTAAATACCCATGAAAAACAAAAGATTGACCATTAAAGCCAGATGCCATTAAAGCTAAGAGTATTGAATTTGGGCCTACCAAAGGATTTACTTTTATCCCCAATTGATGTGCTACTTCTACCACCAATGCTCCCGGGTCTGCCACACCGGCACATCCGGCTTCCGAAATCACCCCGAAATCACCTTCCGTTTCCTGAAGAAAATTATAAACCTCCTCAAATCCTGTGTCCTGATTGATTTCAAAAAATTGAAGTTCGTCAATAACAATACCTTCTTTTAATGAGGAAATAAACCTGCGGGTAGTTTTGATATTTTCAACGAAAAACACTTTCAGAGATTTGATGACCGATATAGCTTCAGGAGTCAGAGACTTCTGATGGGTATTCTCGGCCAAAAGCATTGGGAGGAGGAAAAGATTCCGCATAATTTGAATAAAAATAATTTTAAGAGCTTATGAATTCAGAACTTCCAGGATTCTTTCCGTTTTTAAATCTAGGTAGTTATTTATGTAAGAACTACAAGGCGGTAATTCTTCAGGCTTATGTGAGCTCAGTACGCCTACCACTCTCATTCCGGCGTTAATTCCCGCACTTACTCCCGAATATGAATCTTCAAAAACCACACATTCCGAAGGCTTTACACCCAGGTTATCAGCCGATTGCAGATATACTTCGGGATGAGGTTTATGATGAGTAACATTTTCACTGGCCATAATTGATTCCATCATATACTCAAAACCGAGACCTTTCATTATAAGGTCGAGGTTGGCTCTGGGTGCTGAAGTGGCAACGCCGGTCAAAAATCCAGCTTCTTTCAGAGCTTTCAAAAAAGTCATAAAACCATCAATCTCCTTAATATTTTCGGCATAAATCTCCCTGAAAAGTGACTCCTTTTCGTATTCAAGCTCGTCAAATTCCTTTCTTTCAATTTTCCTACCCAAAAAATGACTCAAAATATAGGAATTACTTTTTCCGTACATATGTTGCGAAAACTCTTCTTCTGTAGGAAACAGATTTCTTTTCTCAAAAAAACGCTTAAATGCGATACTATGAAATGGGTTGGTATGGCATATTACGCCATCCATATCAAAAATTACTGCTTTTTTCATCCCTCAAAATTAAACAATTAAGCATTTTAAACGCTTAAAAATCTTAGGATTGTTTTTTAGAAAAGTTAAACCCCGGTAAAATCGAAGATTTTAGGGATAAAGAAAGGATTACGCTTTGGGATTGCTAAAAAATTCAGTACCAAAATTTTAATAATCCCCAAAAATATACCCAAAAACCAAGTATTTTTGTAAAATGAAAGAAACGGTAAACGGTACCCAAGCCATAGATTTTGACCAGCTTGACCCCAAAAAATATATCATTATTAAGGGAGCAAGAGTTAATAACCTGAAAAATGTAAGCGTAGCCATCAAACGCAATACTTTAACAGTAATAACCGGATTATCGGGTAGTGGAAAATCTTCGCTGGCATTTGATACACTTTATGCCGAAGGGCAAAGAATGTACGTTGAGAGCCTGAGCTCTTACGCCCGTCAGTTTTTGGGTCGTATGGAAAAACCCGAAGTAGATTATATCAGAGGTATATCGCCGGCGATAGCCATCGAGCAAAAAGTAGGATCAAAGAACCCCCGCTCTACGGTTGGAACAACTACCGAAATCTACGATTATTTCAAGTTGCTTTTTGCCCGCATTGGTACCACAATATCACCTAAAAGTGGGCAGGAAGTTAAAAAAGATACCATCACTGATGTAGTCAACTATCTTTTTTCTTTTGAAGAAAACACCAAAGTGATGGTACTATGTCCGCTTAAAGTCAATTCAGAAAAATCGCTGGAAAAAGAACTCGAATTACTTCTAAAGAAGGGTTTTGGTAGAATCCTTGTCAATGAAGAACTGATTTTGATTGAAGAACTGATTGAGAATTTTGACAAAAAAGTACACGAAAAAGCTAAATATAAAATACTGATTGACAGAGCCGTAATTCACTTTGATGAAACGGGTAACCCTGATGAAGATACGCAGTTCAGGTTATCTGACTCGGTTCAAACCGCTTTTTTTGAAGGTGAAGGCGACTGTGAAGTGCATATTGCTTCTTCAGAGGGATTGATTACAAAAAATTTCTCTGACCGTTTTGAATTAGATGGAATCACTTTCGAAACGCCCTCAGTCAACCTTTTTACATTTAATAACCCTTATGGGGCCTGCAAACGCTGTGAAGGCTTCGGAAACGTATTAGGTATTGATGAGAGCCTTGTTTTCCCTGACAAAAACCTCTCAGTATTTGAAGGTGCCATAGCACCCTGGAGATCAGAAAAAATGAATGATTGGCTCATGCCTCTAATCAGAAAAGGGATAAGATTTGATTTTCCTATTCACCGGTCGATAAAAGACCTTTCTGAAGAACAATATCAGTTGCTCTGGACAGGAAATGAACATTTTGCAGGATTAAACGATTTTTTCAAATACCTGGAAGAACAGACCTTCAAAATCCAGTACAGAGTGATGCTAAGCCGGTATCGCGGGCGTACGGTTTGTCCTGACTGTCGTGGCTCAAGACTCCGAAAAGACGCATCCTATGTTAAAGTCGCCGGAAAATCGATCATTGACCTGGTTTTAATGCCCATTTCGGAAGTAACGGCATTTTTCAAAAATCTGGAACTCAACGAATATCAATACAAAGTAGCCCGGCGGATTTTGATTGAAATCAACAACCGCCTGGATTTTATGGAGAGAGTTGGCTTGGGCTATCTGACCCTCAACAGGCTTTCCAACACCCTTTCTGGTGGCGAAACACAACGCATCAGATTGGCTACCTCTCTCGGCAGCTCATTAGTAGGCTCAATGTACATTCTCGACGAACCCAGTATAGGACTGCACCCCCGTGATACCCAGCGTCTGGTGAGCGTTTTACAATCTTTGAAAGATCTGGGCAATACAGTGATTGTAGTAGAACATGAAGAAGATGTGATGAAGGCCTCTGATGAAATCATTGATATCGGACCTGACGCCGGAAACCTGGGTGGTGAATTGGTTTATCAGGGAAAATGGGATGATAAAATTCCTGTCGAAAACAAAAGCCATACGGTTAATTTTTTAAGTGGCAAAGAAATCATACCACTTCCTAAAAACCGTCGGAAATTCTTTGATTTTATTTCAATCAACGGTGCCAAAGAAAATAACCTGAAAGATGTGACGGTAAAAATACCGCTGGGGGTATTCACTGTAGTGACGGGAGTAAGTGGATCAGGAAAATCTACGCTTATTCGAAAAATTCTATACCCGGCTCTGGCTAAACTAAAGGGCGATTTTGGTGATGATGTCGGGCGTTTTGATGATCTTTCAGGAAGCTTGAGCCGAATAACCCAGATAGAGATGGTCGATCAGAATCCAATCGGCAAATCGAGCCGATCTAATCCGGTGACTTATATCAAAGCTTATGATACCCTCAGAGCCTTGATGTCGGAACAACCTCTCTCTAAAACCCGGGATTATAAGCCTTCTCATTTTTCGTTTAACGTAGAAGGAGGCCGTTGTGAGGCATGTCAGGGTGAAGGCCACCAGACTATAGAAATGCAGTTTATGGCTGATGTAAAGCTTACCTGTGAAAGTTGCCATGGTAAAAGATTCAAAAAGGAGGTTTTAGAAGTAAAATACCAGGATAAGGACATCGCGGAAATTCTTGACATGACGGTGGATGAGGCCCTGGATTTTTTCAGAGATAATCAACCTAAACTCGCCGAGAAAATGCAGCCCTTGCAAGACGTAGGCCTGGGATATATTAAATTAGGACAAGCGTCTAACACGCTTTCCGGTGGGGAAGCTCAGCGAGTAAAACTTGCTTTCTTCCTGGGAAAGGGCAATTCAGATAAAGGTAAAACCTTGTTTATTTTTGATGAACCTACCACAGGATTGCATTTCCATGACATCAAAAAACTACTGAAAGCCTTAAATGCCCTGGTCAATCAGGGAGATAGTGTGGTAGTAATTGAGCACAATATGGAGGTAATCAAAAGCTCAGACTGGATAATCGATCTCGGCCCGGAAGGGGGTGAAAAAGGAGGTTTTGTTTGTTTTGAGGGTACTCCCGACGAAATGATAAATATTGAAAATAATTATACGGCTCAGTTTCTAAAAGAGAAAATCAAACCTCAATAAGATGCGAATCCCATTGGAATTCAGGCTATTGCTTTTGGCAGCTTTGGGATTAAGGCTATTGGCTTCGGCTAAAAAGAGGAAAAAGTCAGAGGAAAAAGAATCAGTGTATTTCAATGAACTACCTGATTTTGAACCTATAAAAGGAGAAACTTTTGCATTTGATAACCTAAAAAACAATCACAAAAATATCTACCGAAGTATTATCAGAGGGCATGAGACAGATAACAAACTTTTCTTTTTGATTTTTTTGATTCAAAAACTTGAAAAATCGCTTTCAAAAGGTGGCATTTATCGGTTTTTCTGGTTTGAACCGCATTTGGTGGCGGCATTTTATGAAAGTCTGGTTTATTTGGGGATGACCGGTTGCTCTGAAAAATTTGGCGAGATACTGTCTCAAATCTCCAATGAAAATTTCTTAAAACTTAAAAACCATAATTACCCGCTACTCTCAGCCCAATCATTTCAGGTTGATGGTGATTGCCCCACAGGTGTTTTTGAAAAGTTTGGCAGCTCATTCCTTCTTGAAAATTATATTGAAGCGGTGGAAAAAAAGTTTTTCCTAAACCAATAAGAAATAATTTAATATTTTTGATAAAAAAGAACCTTCAAATGAAAATAGACGCTCACCAGCATTTCTGGAAATATAATAGTGAGGATTTCGGCTGGATAGACGACAGCATGACCGTAATCAAAAAAGATTTCCTACCTGAAAGCCTCGCTCCTATCCTAAAAGAAAATGGCTTTGAAGGCTGTGTGTCGGTTCAGGTTAACCAGATATTGGCCGAAAATGACTTTATGCTAAAGCTTACCGCTGAAAATGACTTCATCAAGGGAATTGTAGCATGGGTGGATCTGAAATCAGAAAACCTACGGGAACAGTTGCAGGAATTTAAAAAAACACCTGTCGTAAAAGGTTTCAGGCATGTATTGCAGGCAGAAAAAGAAGGTTTTATAAGCGATCCGGGATTTATTTCGGGGGTTAAAACACTTTCTGAATATGGTTTTTGTTATGATATTTTGATTTTTCCAAATCAGCTCAAAGAAGCCAAAACACTGATAAAAAGTTGCCCTGAAAACAAGTTTATAATCGACCACATAGCTAAGCCATATATAAAAGACAAAAAAGTAAACCAATGGGCCAATTACATGCAGAAAATCGGGGAATTACCCAATGTGATGTGTAAAGTGTCTGGAATGGTAACTGAAGCTGATTGGAAAAACTGGAAAAAAGAAGATTTCTACATTTACCTCGATATGGTTTTAGGGGCATTTGGAACCAAAAGACTGGTTTATGGCTCCGATTGGCCGGTTTGCACCTTGGCGGCTCAGTATGCCGAACAACTCGCAATTGTGGAATCTTATTTTGAAAAACTATCACCCACCGAAAAATCTGATATTTTTGGAGGCAATGCGGTTAGATTTTATAGCTTATAAAAATGAAAAGGCCATCCAGAGGACAGCCTTTTTCAATATTGTACTATAAAATTTATCTATGCAAAATCAAATTCTGAGTCATGGCCTCTTCTCCGTTGATAACTCTGATAGTCAGGTTAGTTGTAACCAAACCTTTAGGAAGTGAATAGGCTTTTCTCAGCTGCTGTACAGTGCCTTCCATACTCATTACTTTTCTACCGTCAAGGTTTACGATTTCCACCGTAACTTTGTCCGTATCTCTCATACCGGTAAGCTTCAAATTAAACTCTCCCTGAGTAGGATTAGGCCAAACACCGATTTCAGGAACGATGTTCTTTCCTCTGCCTGAAGTAAAGCTTACACCATTATTGGCATTTAATCCTTTTTTAGATTTAACCCAAACACCGTTTTCCAGATGAGTCACTTCACTGTTGTCTGATAGTTTTACATCTAATTCTGATTTTTTAGAAGTACTCAAAACCCAGTATTCTGTCTGGTTAATTTCTTCCATGTTATAATCCAACTCAGTCGAAACATCCATTGGGTTACGAGCCACGTATTTGGCTTCTACGGTATTTCCATTAAGATTTTTAACGCCGAAATTTCTCAATGTAGAGCCATCTCCTACAGGAAAATCAAAACTACCTTCACCTGATTTTTGCATTACACCAGCCACATGAGAAAGATCACTTGCTCCTGTATGACCAGCTTTTTCAGACAATGAAAGCACAGCACCTTCTGTCGAAACGATACCTTTTTCAAATGTCACGTTTTCATCAACGTTAACAGAAGTTTTAAGATTCACATCGTTTTGAACCGATAGTCGGGCTATCTGAAGTTTTTGAGAACCGTCGATTACCTGAGGGCTGTCACCATTAAGTACCAAATCTCCTTTTGAGGAAATTTTGGCATTATTGGTCAAGTCTCCTTTTAGAATTACTTTCCCGTGGTTTGAAATGTCACCATTATTAACCACAGAAGACCCCAGGCTTAGAACTGCCCCTTCACTAACATGAATGACAGTGGAGTTAACCACTTGTGCGGAAACTGAGCCGGCAATTAAACCGATGCCTACTGAAAGTATTAATTTTTTCATATTTTGAAATGTTTAATCTCTTATTGATGGTTAAAATTAACCTTATTCTTAATTAAAAAAAAATATCCAATTCATTTTTTATTAAATGGCTACCGCAAATTTTGAACCAAACCATCAAATTATTTCATCCAATTATGTTCTTGCATCCATTCCGCCAATCTGTCGGGCCATTTGGCAACCGGACCGGTATTCGATTTTTTCATAGAGAAACCGTGCCCCCCCTTGTCATAAATATGCATTTCTGCTGGTATTTCCTTCGATTTGAGTGCTTTTACATACTCAATACTGTTTCCGACCAAAACCCCATCATCTATCGCATGGACCAAAAAAGCAGGTGGAGTATCTTTTTTTACCTGCAATTCGTTGGAATATTCTTTAATTTTTTCAACCGTGATATTTTTATTTAAGAGATTTTCTCTGGAGCCAAGATGTGCCAGGCCATCGGTAAAACTTATTACAGGATACATCAAAATGGAGAAATCAGGTCTTACACTAACCTCCGGATCGACAATTTCACCTACTTGGTGCCCAAAATGGGTTGAGGCCGTAGCCGCAAGATGTCCTCCGGCCGAAAAACCCATCACTCCTATTTTTGACGGACTGATTTTATAGACAGAAGCATTTTTTCTAACATACCTGATGGCTTGTTGCAAATCCTGTAAAGGTCTTATTTCAGAATTTTCAAAGAGTTCGGGCTGAGGTAGCCGGTATTTCAGGACAAATGCAGTAACACCTCTTTTGGCAAACCATTCTCCTATACTGGTACCTTCATGATCCCAGGCCAATATGTAATAGCCTCCGCCCGGACAAATGATTACCGCCGCATCGGAAGTTTTATTTTTTGGAGAAAACACCGTCAAAGTAGGAACTGTGATATCTCTGAGGCGTGTAATTCCGTCAGTTTCTCCCACTTTTACATCTTCTTTTATGCTGACTCCGGACTTCAAACCAGGAGCAGGACCATTATAAAGGTTTATCACTTTAGATTGTGCATAGAGAAGGTTCATTGTTAAAAACCAGAAAAGTAAAATTTTTTTCATCTATAAATTATTTAAGGAAAATCATTCTGAATCCGAAGGTTTTATAAATTCAATTACTTTAAACTCAGTTCTGCGGTTTACCTGATGTTCTTCTTCATTTTTGGCATTTTGGATGATAAGCTCAGTTTCACCATACCCTTTTGCCTCCAATCTTTCTTTAGAAATCCCCTTAATGCTCAAATAGTTAATTACGGCTTCGGCTCTTCTTTGAGAAAGTCTGATGTTGTATAAGTCTGAACCGCGAACATCGGTATGTGAGCCTAATTCTATTTTTATAGTTGGGTTATCCTTGAGAATCTGAACCAGTTTATCAAGCTCTTTGGCAGCATCAGGTCTGATATCGTATTTGTCAAGATCATAATATATGTTTTCGAGCCTGAAGGTTTTTCCAATAAAAATCTGATCTAAATTGATATCGGTCAAGAAGGTGGTGTCTGTGACGGGCTTTGTAAGCAATGGGATGGGAATTGAACGACCATACATGGTGAATTCGGATCTTTTAGAAAGAAATCCATTTTTTTCGGCCAAAATCACATAATCGGTTTCCTCTTCCAATTTGATGGATTCGGATTTTCCATTAGGTAGTAAAAATTCTCCGATCTGCTCCTCTAACCCACCTTCAATTTTAAAAATCTTGATATTTGAAGAATCTAAGGCAACATATTTTCCTGAATTTTGGGCCAAAACATTGACTTTCAAGTAATAATTAACAATTTTGGCAGATAACTCCCCACTGTTCCCCGTCTTTTTTTCAGAAGGGTTTTCACCATTTTCTGCAATTTCTTCTTTGGGTTGTGGAGGTGCCTGATAATAAAAAATGTCATCAGAACCTTTTCCTGCTGCACGATTGGATGTAAAAAACTGATTGCCATTTTCGTCAAAAGTCAGTCCAAAATCATCCATAGAGCTATTGTAGGGCAATCCGAGATTCTCGACAGTAATTTTTCCTCCTGACCTGACAGCTACAAACAAATCCAGTTTTCCAAGCCCGGGGTGCCCATCTGAAGCGAAATATAGCTTTCCATCTTCAGACACAAAGGGAAACATCTCATCACCGGCAGTATTGATACTTTTTCCCATGTTAGCAGCATTACCAAATCGACCCGATGCGTCCATGTTTACACGGTAAATATCGAGACCACCACTGCCGCCCGGGCGGTCTGAAGCAAAATACAGGGTCTTGCCATCCCTCGAAAATGCAGGGGAGCCATCCCAGGAAGCAGAATCAGAGGCCGAAACAAGCTTAGGCTCTATCCAGCCCTCACCTGCCACATATCTGCTGATGTACAGATCTACATCAGAAGAGTTATCCTTTCTTTTTCCTGAATTTCCTCTCGCAAACACCATTATTTTGCCGTCAGGAGTAAATGTTGGTGAACCTTCATTGCGATCAGGGTCCAGGATTTTTGAAGAAAAGGGCTCTGCAGCACCCTGAATACTCAAATCATCTTTGATTTTAACTTTATAAATACCTAGAAAAGGCAAGCCGTTGGAATAGGTTTTTTCTTTTTTGGAAGCAGAAAAAACCAGGTTTCCATCCTGAATAATACCGGAGTATTCGATTCCCGAAGTATTGATTTCTGATAAATTTTTAAATTCAATCCCCGCATTTTTTTCCTTTAGTGAGGCTATCATTTGCAGCGTATTGGTTTCACGCAAGGCCCTTTCGGTCAAAACTTTATCAGTAGGTTTAGATTCAAGGTATTTTTGAAAAAACTGTCTGGATTGCTCATATTCTTCATTGCTTTTGAGAGCGTAGGCATAGTAAAAGAGCACATCCGGGTCGTTGACTTTCTTATTGACTGCTTTTTCATAATAAGGCAGGGCTTCCAGCCAACGGTTTGACTGCCTGTAACATTCCGCAATTTTCAGGTTCAAAGTTCCCGCCTGACTGCTGTCAATCTCCTTTACTTTAAGAAACTCCTTAATAGCAATATCAAAATTGCCATTTTCCATACTATTGAGACCTCTTTTGAAGTTTTTTAACTGGGAGTAACCCACAAAGGAATTTAACCCCAAAAACAACCCCAAAATCACAATTATAAATCTTCTCATAAATCTTTTCACAAAAATTCTTTCCGGCCTGGATCCAAAAAAAACGATTTTTAACAAATATAAAACGGCTCTGACTTTTTATTGTTGTGAAATTTGAAAAATTGCAAAAATGAGTACCGGATAAGGCTTGTATATTAAGAATCGATTAAAATCCGAGGCAACATCCTCTCAATAAAAATATAAATATCTCACTTATAGTAAATTATAAATGAAAAATATTGATTTATTTAGGAAAAAAATTTGGAAATACAAATTATACTTCTACCTTTACGGCGTTTTCGAGTTTTCTTCGTTTGCCTTTCTGGTATAATTACCAATTATTCTTTGAATTAGCTACGTTGTTTTGCTCTATTTTTCAAATTTTATTTTTTTTTCAAATGAACATTTTCGTAGCAAAATTGAATTACGACACTTCTGATGACACTCTATTGGGTGCATTTGAAGAATTTGGCACAGTTGACTCAGCCAAAATCATCATGGACAAATTTACAGGTCGCTCAAAAGGCTTTGGCTTTGTAGAAATGCCTAATGACGCTGAAGCAAAAAATGCCATTAACGCTCTGAATGAAACAGAACTTGACGGACGTACAATTGTGGTTAAAGTAGCTGAACCAAAAGGCGAAAGACCTCAAAGAAGAGAAAGATATTAATCCGTCGTGATTCAATTTGAGAAGAGCCCCACAATGTGAGGCTCTTTTTTTATTCTTTTTTGTCGCCGGTATTAAGCCCTATAATCGTATAAAGCGGGCAAAAACTAACTAAACTGGTAAGTAAAAATACAACTGCTATTACCAATGCCACCACTCCCCACGTACCTGTGAGTGTGCCGTTGTAATAAAGAAATGCGAGCACAAGAGCTACCAATACCCGAAGCCCTCTGTCAATCAATCCCATGTTTTTTTTCATAATAATTTAAGGTTTGTTTCTCTAAAAATAATTCATAATTATCTGAAATCAAAGCAATATGATAAAAAATATCAGCTTAAAAATTGGCAGTTCACTTTTTAAAAGACAGAAAGAAAGGCTTTACTTTCGATTAATAAAAGGCTTCAATTTTCAAATTATCAGGAGGTAATTGGAAAGTCGATTTGTCAAAACCTGAGAATTAGAGTAATTTTGCGTAAAAATTAAGAAAATATGGCTTTAAGAGCTGGAATAGTAGGCTTACCCAATGTTGGAAAATCAACACTTTTTAATGCAGTTTCGACCAGTGCAAAAGCACAGGCTTCAAATTATAGATTTTGTACCATAGACCCCAACGTAGGACTGGTTGATGTACCCGATACCCGCCTGGACCAATTGGAAGAAATTGTAAAACCTAACCGAGTAGTGCCTACTCAGATTGAGATAGTAGATATTGCCGGACTAGTGAAAGGTGCCAGCCGTGGTGAAGGACTTGGAAATAAATTTTTGGCCAATATACGTGAAGTAGATGCTATCATACATGTTGTGAGATGTTTCGAAGATGAAAACGTGCTACGGGAAGAAGGTCAAATCAACCCCGTTTCTGATAAAGAAATAATTGATACTGAGCTACAGTTGAAAGATCTGGAGAGTGTAGAAAAAAAGATCCAAAAAATAGCAAAACAAGCCAGAGTAGGCGGAGATGCTCAGGCAAAAATCGAGCTGGAAGTGTGCGAAAGAGTAAAAGCGTGGCTTGAGCAAGGCAAAAATGTAAGACAACTTGGACTTACAAAGGAGGAGATGTTTGCCATTGATGATATGTTTTTATTAACGGTTAAACCTACGCTTTATGTTGCTAATGTGGATGAAGCCTCCATGTTGACAGGCAATAAATACTCTGAAATGCTACAGAAAGTGGCAGACGAAGAAGGAAACCAACTGATTGTGTTGAACAATTCAATCGAAGCACAGATTTCGGAAATGGAAGACCCTGATGATAAGGCCATGTTTTTTGAAGAATATAAAATGACCGAGCCTGGATTAAATAAATTGATTCGGTCGGCATATACACTTCTTGATTTGGCTACCTATTTCACTGCCGGAGTACAGGAAGTAAGAGCATGGACCATACATAAAGGCTGGAAAGCCCCTCAGGCCGCTGGTGTAATTCATACCGATTTTGAAAAAGGATTTATCAAAGCGGAAGTAATAGCTTTTGAAGACCGCATAAAATATGGCACTGAAGCCGCATGTCGTGAAGCCGGAAAACTGAGAATAGAAGGAAAAGAATATGTGGTTAAGGATGGAGATGTGATGCATTTCAGATTTAATGTCTGAAAAAATGATATGACTTTTAAGAAGAGGCAGCCCCAAAAGCTGCCTCTTCATTTATCTGGCCACTTCAATTTTCATTTTTTTACCTTTGATTTTCTGGTCTTTTACGGTTTTCAGAAATGAACCCAATTTAGAACTTTTGACTGCTATAAAGGAAACAAAATCCTGCACTTCTATTCTGCCCAAATCCTCTTTATTAAGCCCCCCTTTTTGTAAACAAAACCCCACAATATCGATTTTGTTGATTTTGTCTTTTTTCCCGCCACTTATGTAAACCGTACTCCAAATTTCCTTTGCCGGGAGTGATTGTTTTTCATCCAGAATAAGTTCAGTGACTAAATCCCCAATATAGTCCGGTAATTTTTCTCCATGGTTATCAAAAAAATAGGTTGTTCCGCTGGCATTCATTCTGGCAGTGCGGCCATTGCGATGCACAAATTCCTGAGCATGAAAGGGAAGAGAATAGTGTATAACATTCTCAATTTCAGGAATATCCAAACCTCTTGCCGCTAAATCGGTGCTTATCAAATACCTTACACTACCGTTTCGAAATTTTATCAAAGCTTTTTCCCGATCAACTTGTTCTATTTTCCCATGAAAAATCACACAATTGATTTGTTTCTTGTTTAATAAACCGGCAAGCTCCTCCACTTCATCACGTTGGTTGCAAAAGATCAAAGTTGGTTCCTGAGAAATTTGCCCCAAAAGAGTAATTAAAGATTGAGACTTATTTTTTGTTTTCACAAATCTCAAACTCAAATTTTGGTTTCCCGACGTTCCATCAAGAAAATCCAAAACATTTAAATGTTCAGAATCCACAAATTCCGGGATACTGATTCCCTGGGTAGCCGAAACAAAAATCTGTTTTTCGGGCTTTGGAAGATTACTTAAGATAAATTGAATCTGCTCATGAAAACCCATCTCCAGTGACTTGTCAAATTCATCGTAAACAAGGGTTTTAATATTTTTGGATTGAATTGTATTACGGGTAAAATGATCAGCGATACGGCCTGGAGTGCCCACTAGTACTGATGGCGGATTTTTGAGGTTATTCATCTCGACTTCCATGGTATGGCCCCCATAAAAAGAATTGATTTTAATTCCGGTGCCCATTTCTCGCCAAACTGACTCAATTTGCATCGCCAACTCACGGGAAGGTGCCAAAATAAGTACCTGTATTTGAGGCAAATCCTTATTGATAATATCCAGCAAAGGAATCAAAAATGCCAGTGTTTTTCCAGAACCTGTGGGAGATAAAAGTAAAGTATTTTTATTCTCTGAAATGCTTTTCTCTGCCTCAATCTGCATTTCATTTCTCTCTGCAATTCCAAGTTTCTTTAAGATTTTTTCCATTTTGCAAAGGTAGATAAAGATTTGGGGATATTTTCAGACGAAAAATGTCACCCGGTTCCAGGTGACATTATCTTAAAAGGTTTTTCTTTTTTTGAATGACAAAATTCTCTGATCTTACTTACCTTTTATAGTCTTAATTATTTGATTTCCAACCTCTGTCCTGATATTCAGAGAGCCAATTTTGTTATTGTCCCGGGTAGGATAAACTCTGTTTGATAAAAATACATAAGTGAGGTCATATTGCGGATCAACCCAATAAAACGTTCCGGTAAAACCCGAATGCCCATAGCTTTTTGACGATGCCATTTGAGGTCCGTTGGAGATTTTTTTATTAAAATCAAGCTTATCAAAGGCGATTCCACGACGGTTACCTTCATAAGGAAACTGATAGTCGGTGAAATTATCTACTATTTCGGGTTTAATGAATTGTTTTCCTCCAAAATACCCTTTTTGAAGATACAACTGCAACAATTTGCTCAGGTCATTGGCATTTCCGAATAAGCCGGCGTGACCCGAAACTCCTCCAAGCATACCAGCGGCCTCATCATGCACATACCCGTGTACAAGTGTTTTTCTATATAAAATATCTTTTTCGGTAGGAACAATTCTATTTAAACTAAATTGTTTTTTGGGATTATAAGTCAATGAATATGCACCTATAGCTCTGTAGGTTTCTTTCAAATAAGTCTCCATGTCTTTTCCAGTTATTGTTGGAATGATAAAAGGATAAGTCATATAATGCAAGTCGCTGTAAACATATCCCTGAGCAGGATTTACAGGAGAATCCTTTATTTGCTGCATGATAACAGGTATGTAGTTTTTATTCATAAACATCGAATCAATGATTTCAATGGCATATTCATCGGATTTTGAATTTGAAAAAATACCTGGTTTCCATGAAATAGTTTCAGCATTGACTGTTTTGTTCCAAATCGCTTTATTGGTTTTTAAGGTTTGGGCGTATTCAATGGTATATTTTGGAGCTTTTTTAAACAATTTCTGGAAGAAATTCTGCTTTTGGTAGGTTTTCAAAAAATCATTCTCCAGCTCGGGATGGAGAGCAACGGCTTTTTGCAAAGTAGCAATACTATCTACACAATTAACCCAAAAAGGAATGAAAGCCTTCAAACCCGCCCGATGGGTGAGCATATCTCTGAAAGTGAGGTTTTCCTTATTTGAGCCTTTAAATTCAGGATAATAATCAGCAAATGTTTTATCGATATCAAATTTTCCTTCACTGGTAAGTTGCATAATCGCCAAACCGGCAGTGGTGGTTTTGGTTACGCTGGCAAAATCGTAAATATCATCAGGTCTGACAGTGCCTTTGGGGAAAGTTCCGTTTGATTTTAGCTGTTTTTGAGCCGTAAAATTATTGGGATTATCCATAACGTCTGATTGATTTCCTTTCTCGAAATCCGGCTTTGCCCTCAAAACCTTTTCATTTTGATCGGCTTGTTCATAAGTTTGAAATCCAAATGCTTTTTGGTAAATCACTCTACCTTTTTTTGCCACCTGCATTACAGCTCCAGGATAAGCTTTTTCTTTTAAACCCAGATTAAGCACCGAGTCAATTCTACGGTTAAAAATCTTGCTGTCAAGACCAACCATTTCCGGAATTCCATAAGAAAGACGCCCAATGTTGGAGACATTTATACCATCATTGAATTTATATTTTTCATTGATACTTACAGGTAATCTTCCGGTTATATCAATTCCTCCAAAAACAGCCATCGCAGCTGCTTCTTCTGTATATTTTGATAATTGGCCTGTCAAAATGAGGCCATCAAAGGCATCAATATTTTCGTATTTATCAAGTGCATAAATATTTCCAAAAACTACCAAAATTGCATCCTTTCTTTTGGAAATTTCATTAATAATAGCCTGATTCACAGGATTTACGCCATATTTTGCTCCCGGTCTGATATTGCTAAGATGCAAACCCACAATCAAATTTCCGGCTTTTTGGATGGTTTCAAGGTCAGATTTTAATCTAGCAGAATCGACTTTTGATGAATTAATATTTAAAGTAGAAATCTGTGTATAATTTGCGGACATTTTCTGAAAATCAGTCAAATTATCATTGTCAATTGATACCACTAAAGTATTCTTAGTCAAATCTTTAACAGGGATAATTTCGTTTTTGTTTGAGAGTGCAATAAGCGTTTTTTCAGCCATTACTCTGTTCAAAAAGTCAGATTCTATGGTATTTAAATCTTCAATAAGGCCTTCCAGTTTTATGGGCTTGTAATTATCCAGGCCCACCCACGATTTAGCTTTCAGGATTTTTTTTACCCGCTGATCCAAAATTTCAACAGGTAATTTTTTGGAATCAATGGCTGCTTTGATGGCTTCTACTGCTAGTGATACATCTTCAAAAGTTTCAAGAATATCGTTACCTGCCAAAATGGCTTTCACCAAAGCTTCTCCGTTGGGAAAATATTTTACAGCCCCCTGCATATCCATGGCGTCGGTAAAAGTCAGTCCTTCAAAACCCAGCTCCTTTCTGAGTAAGTCAGAAACAATATTTGTAGAAAAAGTCGATGCCAGATTGGGCGTATTATCCAGAGAAGGAATACTCAAATGAGCGGTCATCACCCCAGACAATCCATTATTTATGAGATATTTAAATGGAAATAGTTCAGTATCAGAAAGGTGCTGTTTATCATGAGAAATCACAGGCAAATCATAGTGTGAATCCACGCCCGTATCACCGTGACCCGGAAAATGCTTGGCTGTAGTGAGGAGTTTCTGGCTTTGCATACCCATCATATAAGCCAATGCTTTGTTACTGACGGCCAATTTATCCTCCCCAAACGACCTAAAGTTAATAACAGGATTTTTAGGATTATTGTTAATATCCACAACCGGAGCATAATTTACATGAATACCGATTCTTTTTGATTGCCTGGCCACTTCCTGTCCCATCCTGTAAATTAAATCTTCGCCACCCGGCATAGCACCCAAAGCCATCTGATAAGGAAAACGTACCGTACTATCGAGTCGCATGGCCATACCCCATTCCATATCTACTCCGATAAGCATCGGAACCTTTGAAATAGCCTGCAATTGATTCACGATTCCTGCCTGTACACTGGGTTGGCCGCCAAAAAATACTAAACCTCCAATTTTATATTTTTCTACCCACATTTTCAACTTCTCAGGGGTGTATCCTTTAAAACCCACATTGCCTCGAGGCATGAGTAATTGTCCGATTTTTTCATCTAAGGTCAAATTATTAAAAACCGAATCGACCCATTTTTGATTGTAGTCAGTCAGGAATTCAGGTTTTTTTTGGGCAAAAAGTGAGGTCGATTGAAAACTGATTAAAATGATCAGAAAAAATTTAAGGTTTTTATGCATATTGATGAAGGGTTAAGTAATCAAATTTAAATAATCCGTTTTTTGTATAACCAAAAACCGGATTTTTTTGAAAAAGTATTCTGTAAAAATCTCTAAAACTGTTTTAAATAGCTAATCTTGGCGATGGCGTGATCTTCTCTCGCACGCAAGTCAGGACGAAGGTCTGATACAAACTCTCTTTTGTTTAAAACTAGGTAAATATAGGACAATGGCTGGTATTCCCAGGCAAGTCTAAGATTTACATTATTGGCATTTTGATCAATATTTCTCTGATAAAAACCAATTAACTGCAGTCTTGGATTAAGAGCCAGGCGGCTTTCTAATGTCCATAAATCCACATTTTTGGAAGTATTGTACTCACCCACTTCTAAAAATCTATTCCTGTTAAACCTTACATTTACAGCCAAGTGAGGTTTTGGAGCAAAATTGAGCCTGAAATCAGAGGTCTGTAAAATGCCATCGAAATATTTTCCATATTCACCATTCCAAACAAAACTAAGTTTTTTGGAGCCATCTGTGCTGTAAAAAAATGTATGACGATTGTAGCTGTACTTACCCGGTGCTATTGATACACCAAGCGGCGAGAAACCAGTGGTAAGATTTTGGTAAAAGGGAGTAAAAATATGACCAAAAAAACCACCGTTTTGTAACATAAACCATAACGGACTGATCCCTACATTACTTTCCGTTAGTTTCAGCGTACTTGCCTGATGATAAATTTCTATCAATAAACTTGGCTCATACGATCGCAGCAGTTTTTTGAAAGGAATCCAGTTACCACGGTTATACCAAAAAATACCCGGTGTGGTCCCAATTACATCATTTCTGGAAACAAAACCCATCTCCGGATTATAATTTTTCGTTACAATAGTATGCGTTGACCAAATTTTCCACTGATTATTGGTGAAAAAATATTGGGCGGCACCTGCAATACCTGACATATTAAGTTTGGTATCCTTTGAGCCCGATAACATCCAGTTTAGGGAGTGAGTCTCGGTAAGTCTGAAAAAACCATCTATCGTACCTATCAAATTGGTATTGAGCAAGTTATTTTTTGCAGTAAAAATTCCACCAACCCTGTTTTGTTTACCGAAGTTCCTTGAGTATCGTGCTACGCCAAAAATAGTGGACGGCATTTTTTCATTGTCCCGTTGCTTAATGAGCATTCCTCCGAAATTATTCTTGAGCGAGCGATGAACAAATCTACCGCCAACATCAATTGGTATAGGATTTCCTGTGGCATCAAGTCCAATGGTACGACTAAAAAACGGTTGAATCCTCATTGACCCACCGGACATATCACCTGCCTGAGCCACACTTACGCCAAACAAGGATGAGTTTTCGAGAAAGAATTGTCGTCTTTCGGGGAAAAATACAGAAAACCTCGTGACGTTATTTACCTGCCTGTCAGCATCGGCTTGTGCGAAATCAGTATTTGCTGTTAAATCCAAAACTGAGTTTGGTGTTATGGCCCATTTTAATTCTCCCCCAAACTTAAGTCCGTAATCTTCCGGTTTTTTGTTTTTTACATTATCATAAAAATCAAAAGAGCTTAATACATAAGGTTGAATCCTGATATTGGTTGAGGGCGGCGGTGGCTTAAGACCTGTCAATTGACCAGCGTAATCCATCCTTAAAACGGAATAAGACCTGGGATAGAGCGACATGGCATAGTTTTCAAATGTCATTCTCCGCATGCGATTGATATTAAAACCCCATGTTTGGGTAGTGTCGTTATGATAAGAATATCTGAGTGTTTTCCATGGAATGGCATATTCTGCGTACCATCCCGAATCTGTTCTCGAAGTTCTTATTTTCCAAAGTCCATCCCAGTCCAAATCAATATAGCTGTCGTCAAATGCCAGAAAATCCCGCTGAACGCCATATGGATTGGTTGTGAAAACCATTGCATTTCGGTGGTCATTGAAGCCGTCAAACGCTAAGCCAAGAAAATCAGAAGTGCGGGGATTAAAATCGCGTTTGAAGTCTATAACCCTGATAGATTTTTTCCCAAGTGTATCTTTATTAAATATTCCGAAATACAAAAAATGCTTATTGTACAAAACCCTGGCTTCAGTTCGGTGGTTAGGTATTTTACCCTGATGAGGATCGATTTCCCGAAAATCAGAAAAGGGAGAGGCGTTTTTCCAAAAATGGTCATCTAATTTTCCATCAATTTTGATATGACCGGATATTTCCGTGGCCTGAATTTTTACTTTTTCAACCGATGGTTTGAAAACTTCTGCATCCTGGGCAAAAACTACATGAGATACCAATAGAAAGGGTATCCAAAAACGATGAAGCATTTAAAAGTATTTAATAGGGTTTAACTACAAAAATAGAAAAAATAGAACTCAGACCGTAATTTCAATTCTATTATTTTCGGGATCCAAAACAACACTTTCATAAAAACCGTCGCCGGTGGTACGAGGTTGACCAATTATCTGATATCCATCCTGACTCAACAAATTGGTAAGGTCATCAACTTTCTCTTTGCTGCCAACGCTTATCGCAAGGTGCGTTAGGCCAAGCATTTCCGCTATTCCGGGTGAATCTTTTACACTTATTTTAGTCATAATTTCCAAAGCACAGCCATCTTCAAATGAAAGAAAATAAGATTCAAAGCCTTTGGTGACATTTGTATATTTTTCATTGGATTTTGCACCAAAATATTTCTCATAAAACATTCTCATCTTCTCAAGATCTAAGCAATAGATTGCTACATGGGTAATTTTTGGCATTTGGTACTTTTTTTTGTTAAAAATAGAAATTTATAGTTATTTTCATCCCAAACTATTTTAGAAAACTATCATAAGATGAAAAAATACCTCTTCCTATTTTTTGCTATTACAAACCTTGCTACGGCACAGTCATTCAATAATTTTCCGGTCCAAACTCAAAAGCCACCCCTGCATGGTAAGCATTGGATGGGCATTACCGGAAAACCTCTTGCTGCCGCTGCGGGTTCAATGATTTTTTCAAAAGGAGGTAATGCAGTTGATGCTTCCTGTGCCATGCTTGCGGCCACTTGTACGATGTGGGATGTGCTGAGCTGGGGAGGTGAAACTCAGGCTTTGATTTATAATCCCAAAACCAAAAAAGTAATTGCAATCAATGCACTTGGAGTGGCTCCAACAGGTGCTACGGCAGATTTTTATAAAAGCAAAGGCTACCAGTATCCACCGGAATATGGCCCATTGGCTGCCGTTACTCCCGGCACAGCAGGCGGCTTGATGACGATTTTGGCAGAATATGGCACCATGAGTCTGAAGGAAATATTGGGACCAGCTATGCAAATGGCCGAGGGCTACCCGATTGAAGCTCAAACTGCCAATTCTATCGAAAGAGGAAAAGACCAGATTAAGCAATGGCCGTATTCAAAAAAGGTGTTTTTGCCGCATTTGGGAGAAAAAAGAGAGGCCCCTGAAGCGGGTGAGATTTTTGTACAAAAAGACCTTTGGAATACCTTGAATAAATTGGTTCAGGCCGAACAGGAAGCTCTTAAAAAAGGGAAAAACAGGAAAGAAGCCATTTACGCTGCTTATGATCGATTCTATAAAGGTGACATTGCAGAGGAAATAGCCAGAGGAACTCAGGAACAAGGCGGTTTAATTACTAAGCAAGACCTGGCCAACTGGAAAGTATTAATTGAAGAGCCACTCAGCACCAATTATAAAGGAATTGAAGTATATAAATTGCAGCAATGGACCCAGGGTCCGGCCTTTTTACAGTCTCTCAATATGCTCGAAAACTTCGATTTGAAAGGCATGGGCTACAATTCTACAAAATATGTTCATACACTTTACCAAACTATGAATCTGGCCTTTGCTGACCGTGATTTTTACTATGGAGACCCATATTTTCCACCGGCAGAACCTATAAAAGGCTTACTTTCAAAAGAATATGCCAAAGAGAGGATCAAGCTTATCAATTGGGAGAAAAACGATGTCAAAGCTGCACCCGGCGACCCCTACCCTTTTGAAAACAAAACCAATCCTTTCCTTGATTTACTCAATGATTGGCAAAAACTAGGAAAAATAAATACCCAAAGCAATCCTGATAAGTTTCTGGAGGAGTTTACCTCAGGCACTACCTCAGTTGTGGCAACAGATGAAGAAGGCTGGGTGTGTTCCTTTACCCCTAGCGGTGGCTGGGTACCGGCTTGTATTGCCGGAAACACAGGAATAGGTCTCAGCCAAAGGATGCAATCATTTGTGTTGGATGCTAAAGAAAATCCATTTAATGTAGTAGAACCAGGTAAAAGACCGAGAGTTACCCTCACTCCCAGTCTGGCAATGAAAGACGGTAAGCCATTTTTGGCATTTGCCAAGCAGGCCGGAGATGAACAAGACCAGTTGTTATTGCAATTTTTCCTGAATGTGGTGGAGTTTGGAATGACCGTTCAAGAGGCTACAGAAGCAGCCAGTTTCAAAACCTATCAAATGTTTTCTTCATTTGGGAAGCATGAGAAAAAACCCGGTGCTTTAACTTTAAACACACAAATGCCTGAATGGACAGTAAACAACCTGAAAAATATGGGTTATAAGATTGATTTTCAACCTCGTACAAGTGGCCCGATCAATGCCATATATTTTGACTGGAAGCATAATAGTTTTTGGGGTGGCAGCAGTAATCATGGAGAAGATTACGGGATTGGGTGGTAAAAATCAATCCAGCCCCTACCCCAAAGGGGGATAGATTTTTAGATTAAAACAGAAAAATAATTGATTGAATTATCTTTTTAATTCTAAGAATCCAAACTTTTCAAATAATCCTCAGCCTTCGAAAGGAGGCTGTTTCTTTTTTCGTCACTCCAGGAATCGTAAGTTTTCAACAACATATTCAACCTTGGATTTTTGATGAAAAAATCACGATGAGCATGCATAAACCGCCAAAATAGTGCATCCCAGATTTCATGCCAAAGACCATCAGGATAATCACTCATCTTTTTCAGATAATTTGAGCCCGAAATGTAGGGTTTGGTGGTCATGAGCCCTCCGTCAGCAAACTGACTCATACCATAAACATTGGGCACCATCACCCAGTCATACGCATCGAGAAATAGCTCCATAAACCATCTGTAAACTTCATCAGGGTCAAATTCGCAAAGCAACATGAAATTACCTAAAACCATTAACCGCTCAATATGGTGGGAATAGCCAGTTTTCATGACTTTCTTTATAGTGATATCAACGGGCAAAATACCTGTAGTGCCTGTGTAGAATGATTCAGGTATTTTTCTTGTAAAATTCCAGTAATTTTTAGTTCGCTGAAAACTACCATCCGATTCATAAACGGCTCTAATAAATTCTCTCCAGCCAATTATTTGTCTTACAATCCCCTCTGTAGTGGCTATTTCGATATTTTCTTTTTCAGAGAAATCTAAAATCAGGTCGATTGTTTCACCCGGCAAAATTAACCCTGCATTTATCAAAGGAGACAAGAGGCTATGATGCAGGATATTTTCTCTGGCAACTATTGCATCTTCATATGGGCCGAATTCTTTGTATCTGTTTTCTAAAAAATTCTGAAAGAAGGACTTTGCATCAGTTGGATTGAGAGGCAAAATAAAATTCATTTTACCATCACCGGGATTTTCAGGAAAATGTAAATTGATATATTCTTCGGCTTCTATATAAAATGATTGTTTTTCAGGCCAAAAAATCGTGGGTGGAATTTTGCCTTTCGGATATTTTTTTCTGTTTTCAGTATCAAAAGTCCATTTTCCTGCTTGTGGTTTTTGATTTTCATCAATCAATATTCCGAATCTCTTCCTTTGCCAGATATAGAAGTCAGTTTGATGTTTTCTTTTTTTGTCTGAAAAAAATGCCTCATTTTCTAAACGGGTGTTGAGAAATGAAGGATTTAGGTGCTGAACTAATTTTATATTTTCACCCGATTTTTTGATTCTTTTGCTAAGCCAATCATCCACCGGGTCAATGAAATGTATTTCTCCATACTCTTCCGATTTCAAAAATTTGATTAATTCCTTTATATCACTTCTTAAATCCTGAGTTTCGATATAATTGAATTTCACCCCCAATTTTTCAGCATAACACTTCATGCTTGCCCGATGAAAAATCAACTTTTGTTTATGAAATTTATATTGCCTGAAAAAAAGAAATTCTTCGACCAAAAATAAATCCAGATCCAAACCTAGTAATGGATTTTGTTCGAATAGCTGATTAGGGAAAATTATTCCTGCTTTTCTCATTGTTTGTTTTTCCTGCATTTTTCAGAACAATATCTCACTTCCTCCCAACAGTTTTCCCATTTTTTTCTCCAGGAAAATGGTCGCTGGCATACTTTGCATATTTTTTGAGGAAGATCAGTTTTCTTTTTCATTTTTAGGTCTTACATGTAATTCTAAAATGCTCTTTCCAAAATGCCTGGATTCATCTGATTTTTTAATTTTCCAGATTTCTTCACGGTATTTCTTTACTCCAGATTCAATATCAACGACGGGAAAAGGATAATCAACACCAATTTGAAAATTTATCAATTCCGCCTCCATTCCTGGAATTTTCCAGGGTTCATGTATGTATTTCATAGGTAATTTTTGTAATTCAGGAACCCATTTTTTTATAAAAATACCTTCAGGATCATGCTCGTAGGATTGTTTGACAGGATTGTAAATTCTTATGGTATTTACTCCGGTTACCCCAGCCTGCATTTGAAATTGTGTATAGTGTATGCCAGGCTCATAATCAAGAAAAAGTCGGGCAAGATGGTAGCTGCCTTTACGCCAATCGATTCCAAGATGGTGACATAAAAAAGAAACGAGCATGGCCCGCATTCTGAAGTTGATCCATCCGGTTGCTTTCAGACATCGCATGCAGGCATCAACCAGCGGAATGCCCGTTTTCCCGGTTTCCCAAGCTTTTAGCAGATTCTCATCTTCAATTCTTGGAAGGCTGTCAAAAGCGGAGTTAATGTTTTTATACTCATAGGAACATTGATTTTCGAATTTCTGAATAAAATGGCAATGCCATTTTAGCCGGGTTATGGCGTTTTCATAATGAAATTTCCAGGAAGGGTTATCCTGACAGGCCGCCAAAAGATTTTGATATACGAACCTCAATGAAGTATTTCCCCAGGCTAAATAAGGGGATAATCGGGTACAGGAAAAACGACTCTCTGAAGGTTTGGACAGGTGTTTTGAATAATTTTTCCCTCTTTTGGTAATAAAACTTACCAGGTATTTTAGAGCATAATTCTCTCCTGCCGGCTGAAAAACAGGCGAATATGCCTCTAATTCAATTTTTAAGGCTTCAGGTAGATTGAAAGGATGATTAATTCTTATCGAAGCTTTCTTAAATTCATTAATAATTAAAGGTTTATGCATTTCAGAGTACCACGCTTTATCCCATCCTTCCCTATTTCTGATACCTCTGATAATTCCGTCTCTTTGAAACTCCCGCCAATTGACCCCATTTTCATTGAAAAGCTTTTTGAGAACTCTATCTCTGTTCCATGTAGTTTTTATTCCTGTTTCCTGATAGCTATAAACATTTTCTACTTCGTAAATACTTAAAATGTATTCAAAAACCGCTATTGCCTCCGCATAAAATATTACTACTTCTACGTCCTTTTTAGCCAAATTCTTATTTAGATGAATTAAAGCGTGAAACTGAAATTGAAGGTGTCGTAGAGAAGTATCCGGATATGAAATCAATGATGGTTCAAAAATATAAATTGGCATATAAGGAAGGTTCGAGGACTCAGCCTCCCAAAAAGGTTTATGGTCATGAGACCGAATATCCCTTTTAATCCAAACTATATTTATTGCCTGTTTCAAACTCTCAATGTCGATAAACCTCCGTCGATATGAATAATTTGTCCGGTCATCCATGACGCTTTTTCTGACAATAAGAAACTTACCATCTCCGCGATATCTTCGGGCTGACCAATTCTTTTCAGTGGGTGTCTGGCATCATTTGCAGCGATTTTTTCGGGAGTATTCAAAATATTAGCCGATAAATTGGTATGGGTAAGAGATGGAGCAATGGCATTAAACCTTATGTGAGGAGCGAATTCGGCCGCCAGTGACTTCACCAAACCTTCAATTGCCCCTTTTGAACTACTAACCAAACTGTGAAAAGGAAATCCGGTTTGAACCGCCACCGTAGAAAATAAAACAACAGATGGGGATTCTGACTTTTTTAATCTGGGCATGACTGCCTGCAATACTTTCACAAAGCCCAGCACCTGGAGATTATAATCAGCTAAAAAATCTTCAGGTTTAATTCTGCCAAAAGGTTTTAAATTAATACTCCCGGGGCAGTAAACCAATCCATCTAAAACTTCAGGTAATACCGAAAAATCGTAATCAGTATCTAAAACATTCAATTTAAATGAATCATAATCCGGATTAGATTCAGGGTTATTAAAATATGTAGAAAAAACCTGGTTTTTTGGGTTCGTTAGTATTGAAACAGTAGCTTTTCCAATACCTGAACTCCCCCCAATAATTAAAATATTCTTTTTCATTTTCCTTTTTCTCAAATAACCTACCACACCTTGAAATGTTTGGATATGAATACATAATAGTTTTAAACATTTATATTTTTTGTATAATAATGTAATTACATTAGATATTAGCACTAAGTTTTTTTGAGCATTTAATTAATTGTATTTCATACACTTATAAAAAATAATGTGACTTTCATCACCTAAGTTAATGAGCAACTTCTCTAAGGATACATACTCATATCATTTCCCATTTTTTTTTCTCATTACATCTTTGTGCATCAAAATCATATATTTAAAATGAAAATTAAACTTATTACCATAGTGCTACTTTCTTCAATAGTCTTAGGAAACGTAGCCTACGCCCAAACCAAGCTAAGTGCCAGATCTGCGAAAATTTCTTTAAGCGGAAATTCTACAATGCACAAGTGGTCATCAAATGTTACTAAAGTAGCTTTTAGTGGTGATTTTGGTCTTGCTGAAGGAAATCTGGCCAAAATAAACTCAGCTGTAGTGAAAATCGAAACCAAATCCATCAAAAGTCACAATGACTCAGACCTGATGGACGAAAGGACACACAAAACGCTTAAAGCTGATCAATTTCCAAACATAAGTTATGAATATACCAATACCCTTTCATCTGACCTCAATGGAAAAGACGGCACAGTTAAAATAAATGGAAAACTAACGATTGCGGGTGTAACAAAACCAGCCGACCTCACTTTGAAAGTGACGACGTTAGCTAATGGAGATATTCAGGTTAAAGGTAGCGAGGTAATTCTGATGAGTACATTCGGTATCAAACCTCCTAGTTTTGTGGCAGGTACACTCAAAGTGGAAGATAAAGTTAACATCGCATTTGATGTGGTTCTAAAAAAGTAATTTAATCAAAATCATATATTTAATTAATCAGTAACCAATAATTTTTAAATTATACTATTATGAAATCTCTAAATACCTTGATGGGAAAAATGGCCGCTGTTGCATTATTCTCATTGCCAATGGTAACCTTTGCTCAGCAACCCACTATTAATAATCTACGTGCATATGACAAATCAGGTATAAACCAATTCGAAACAAAAAAAGACGCAGATACAAAATTTGATGGGCTTAAAGTAAGAATCGGTGCCGGTTTTACACAACAATTCCAAAGTTTAAGTCATGAAAACGCCGGACAGCCTGCAGCAGGTGCTGTGAAATTATATCCAAGACTTGCTCCTGGTTTCAACGTAGCTCAGGCTAACCTTTATACCGACGTTCAACTTGCCGATGGTATCGCTTTGAACTTAACTACTTATCTTTCAGCAAAACACCACAATGAATCATGGGTAAAAGGTGGCTATTTACAAATGGATAAAATACCTTTTAAAGGTGCTATCTGGGATAAATTGAGTAGTGTAATGACTATCAAAGCCGGTCACATGGAAATCAACTATGGTGATCAACACTTTAGAAGAACCGATGGCGGACATGCCCTTTACAATCCATTTATTGAAAACTATATCATGGATGCTTTTGCAACCGAAATCGGTGCCGAAGCTTATGTTAAGAAAAACGATGTGGTTGCTATGATAGCTTTATCTAATGGTTTGATCAACGGTGGTGTTCAAAAACCATTGATGCCTGGTAGCACTACTGAAACAGCCAAAAGAGCTCCATCAGTATATGGTAAATTAGCGTATGACAAAACACTTGCTGAAAAAACAAGAGTAAGGGTTGCCGGTTCATTCTATGCCAATCAAAACAGTGGAAGAAGCACACTTTATGGTGGTGACCGAACAGGTAGTAACTATTGGTTTGTGCTGGAACCTGAAACTGCAACTGCAACTGCCAACGCATTCTCTGGCCGTGTAAACCCAGGATTTACCAACCAAATCACCGCTCTTCAATTTAACTTGTTTGCTAAAGTTCAGGGACTAGAATTCTTCGGTACATTTGAAAATGCAAAAGGTGGTACAAATGCAGAGAAAGTTGCAAAACTTGACAAAAGAAGTGCCAACCAAATCGCTACTGACCTTATTTACAGAATCGGTCAAAAAGAAAACGTATTTCTTGGCTTAAGATACAATGTGGTAAATGGTCAAATGATTGCTACCAAAGCTGACAAACAAAAAATTGACAGAGTTGCTTTTGCCGGTGGATGGTTTATTACTGACAACGTATTACTCAAAGGAGAATATGTTAAACAAAAATATACTGACTATCCTACAGGAAATATCCTTAACGGAGGTAAATTTGACGGTATTGTGATTGAAGCCATCGTTGGATTCTAATACACAAACCATATTTAAAATCAAAAAACTAAACAGAGTTCCTATGAAGGGGCTCTGTTTATTTACAATTCGGAATCATGTTTTTTAGCTTTTTAATATCGTATTTTTTCCTGGTGTTGGAAAAACCCATGACAGTACACTATCAAATTGATGAAAAAAGTGTACTATCGCTTCAGGGCTCTACCAATATCACCGATTTTAAATGTGGGTGTAAAGATAAATTCTCCAATGCTACACTCATCGCTGATTTCAATAAATACAGTAAACATGTTGACTTTCAAAAAGCTCAACTCAATATCAAAACTTCCTCACTTGACTGTAAAAACCGGCTTTTGAATAAAGATTTGTATGCTTCACTTAAAGCCGATAGGCATCCCGAAATCAAGGTTGAACTCATTAACGCTATTCCGAAATCAACAATAAAAGATTTTGAAATAAACAAAGCTTATGATTACTCGGCAGTGACGATTATTACCATTGCAGGAAAAGCTATGGCACAGGTTCTCGATGTAAAAATCGCCAAAATCGGAGGAAACGCTTATAGATTAAAGTCCTCAAAAAGGATTTCGATGAGTGAATATGAAATCACACCACAAAGCCCTATTCGACTTATTAAAATTGATGACAAGGTGAATATAAACTTTGAGCTTATTGTCAAGATCAATTAATAATAGCTTTCTAAAAACTATACTTTAACTGAATTTTTAGCTCATTTTTCCTGTTGCCAGGCAATTGATCATTTCCGCTTCCAATTTTCTTGTCTTTTTCAATGGTGGTATTTGACCATCTTATCCAGGCTTGTAAGTGCCTGTTTAAAGGAACTCTCAAAATCCCATAATAACGCATTCCTTTTCCATAATATGCCGGAAATGAAACCGCATACAAAACATCATTCTCATAGGCATAAATTCTCGAATCATAATCATCGGTATTGAAGTAGGCCAATCTTCCTTTTAATTGTAACCTCCGGATATTGGCTTCTATATCCTCCATTATTGCATATCCAACAGAATTGGAAGTGCCTGATTTCAAAAATGAATTCCTTTGAATTTTGGTTTGAAACTTCACTGTCTTATTCCAGAAATACTCACTTCGATAAACCAGATTATCCCTGAATGTATTCTGCAAAGTACTTACAATCAATTCATCTGAAGATTGATTTTTTTGCTTTTCCTCATGATGCCAGGCAATATATTGATTAAAAATTTTATTGGGCCGGTGCAATATCCTGATTTGGTAATCATGCCCAAATGAGGGAGCATTTACCTGATATTTTAACCATGGAAACCTATACCGGTCGTAAAAAGCGGAAACTTCAAGTCCTTTTTTTATGATGTATTTCAAACCATTATAGATACCTCTTTCATTAATATTTCTGGTACCTTCGGAAAAAGCTGATCCATAAAACGTGTGAAAATCAGGTGAATAGTTTCGGAGATTCAATGCCCATTCTACTCTTTGACCTAAGGAACCCACCAATCCCGTCACCATACCCATGCCACCTGAGGTTGATCTGGCAGCTTCTCCAAAAAAATTAAAATTTTGCCAGGATAAAGAAAAATTTGGCCCGAGAACGGTATTTCTATTCCCGGTAAATTCATAAAAATTATACAACTGATCTCTTTTCTTAAAATATTGATTATAAGAAGTATGCAATACCGAAAATCCCAAATGCAAATGAGGAAGTCGGTACAAAATATTCCCTCCAAGGTTTGTTTCTTTTATTTGATTGCTATTCAAAATTTCGGTTTCAGTACGATGAAATCCCGAAGACAGAATTGAACTGAAGTAGCTTTCCTGGTCGTCTGCCAATTCTGTCAGTGGAGCATCTCTTTTGTTATTGCCAACAAGCGTGGTAATTTCTATTTGCTTAAATTTCAACGTATTGGCCAAGCCACGCATACTTCCATTTTCCAAAACAGAATTGTAGGGCTTGATCCCAAGATTACTTCTTCTGGTAGTATAAACAGGTTCACTCCCTTTGCCGGGAGCAAAACCAGCCGAAAAAATAAGCCCCTGACCAAACTGAATCAGGTAATCTCCTAAAACTAAATTTTTAATAAAGCCTTTATTCTGAACCTGAAGATGAAAATTATTGTAATCAAGAAGACTTTTTTCTCCGGCATCTTTTTCTGAAATGAATCCAACACTAAAATCCTTACTATGGGACATCCTGTACCTAAGATAATATCTTTGACGACTTCCCAAATACTTGTTTTCTTCATATCCGCGGGATGGCTCCAATACCTGATCGGCTCTTAATACCAAATAGTTTTCTGTAGATTCAGAAGCAAAATTTTTCAGATTGGTACTACCCCAGACATTTCGGATACTAATAAAAGGCAAAATTAGTCTGATGTCTTCTACACTCAACCCATCAACAGCCTGAAGTTCATAAAGGCTCAAAAAGGGCCCAAATTTTTGCCTGTGATTAATGATTGCATTTATTTTGTTTTCATTCAATAAAAATAAACTTCTGAAATCGGCCTGGTCAGCACGATTAATGTCTATCGGATTTTGGTAAAGCGAAAATAGATTCTCATATAGATCTTCATAGTTAATCTCTTCGGTCTGGACTGGGGTTAAGTTTTGAATAAAACTATTTAAATCTATCTCCTGGGAAGGAAAAACCTGTGCTCTGGAAATTCCAAAACTTAAAGTGAAAACGACATAGAATAGAATTTTCAGTTTCATTTTCCACCAATTTTATATTGTAAAGAAAACTGATGACTTAAACCCACGGATGGAAGTGTGGCGGCAGCTACAGTAAAAGTTTTATTGCCAAATTTCCCTTTAAGTCCAAAATGCACTGCCTTTTGAGCGGGGTTTATGCCTGTCATCAAATCAAAATCGGGTCTCATTGCATAAATTAAACCTGCTTTTAAAGTGGCCCCTGCATTCAGAATATAATCAATCTGGGTAGTAAATCTGGCTTTTTGTGAAAGATTTAATGCTGTGCCTGTGGAAATTATGGTGGGTAAATATTGGCTATTATATAATGATGCCCTGGTAAAATTAATCACATGAAGCCCTACATTAAAAAATTTGTGAGGAGTCACCACCAACCCAAACTCACCCAATACGGTTTGTCTTGATGAATAATCTTCAATACGATTGTTTAAAATCGAAAATTTTATTCCCATTGATACTTTGTCCAGTTTTTTGCTGGCTGCAATTCCGGCACGACTTTCTTTATAATACCTGTCACCGAAACTGTCAGCCAAAACTCCTACAGCAAATCCTTTTTTTTGTGACACGGCCCATGCACCCAAGGTATTGAAACCCTGTACCGGGAGTACTTTGTAATAGTTTATGCCAACATAAGTACCATCAGAAAAAGCAATTCCAGCAGGATTATTAAAAACAGATGACTGACAAGGAAAAGCTACCAAACTATTGGCCATAGCGAAATTATCGGCTCCGGTCGAATTGTACTGAGCGGTGGTTGTATGGCATACAATTAAAAGCAATATGGTGGTTATAAGGTGCTTCAGGATTAATATTTTTTATAAAAATAAGATTAATCTAATATTTATACAAAGAAAAGGAAAGAAATTCTCATTTTGGATTCACCAAAGTCGAATTTTGATCAAAACTATTATATTCCACACCCGGGTTGGCATAGGATTTGATTTTTTATTCAAAAAACTCATAAAAAATGCAATTATTAGGAATAGGCTCACGAATTAAACACGAAAATTACGGCCCGGGTGTGGTATTGAATATAAAATCAGACGGTTACGAAGTAACCTTTATTGCTGAAGGCACCCGAAAAATAAAATTCGATGCCCCTTTTGAAACCATTGAAGCCGTTGTAATGAGCAATGACATGGTCAGCATGTTTGATGTGGAAAGATCTTTAACAAAGATTTTGCAAAAATGGATGGATGCCACAGAAATTGTTCCCCTGGGTGACCGCTGGAAAGGAGGTAAAATGATACTTGAACCGGGTAAAACCGGATTGGCCTCAAAGGAGATCCCCGTCGAAACTTTTTTCCACAAAATAGTTATGATGCGTGATAAACTGAGGGTACTGGAGCAAAAAGTGAATGCCTCAGCTCTAAGCGACGAAGAGAAGGTAGATATTCAGCAATACATTTCAAGATGCTATGGCAGCATGACCACATTCAATATACTGTTTAAAGAAACTGAACATCAGTTTAAAAGTTAATCATAGAAATATTTCACAAAATCCTTGAAGATTAATCTTCAAGGATTTTATATTCTACCCGCCTGTTTAGTTTTCGGTTTTCCTCACTGTCATTGGTCACCACAGGTCTTGTATCGCCATAACCTTTAAATTTGATACGGTCACCAGCTATTCCTTTGTTTAGCAGATATTCTCTAACCTTAAATGCTCTGTCTAAAGAGAGTTTTTTATTAGCCTCTTTGTCACCTCTGTTGTCAGTATGCCCCTCTATCTGAATTTTTAGTTTTGGGTTTTCTTTCAGATATGCGGCCAATTGATCAAGCTGTTGATAGCTTTCAGGCAAAACGGTATCATCACCCAAATTAAAATATACTTTATCCAGTTTGAAACCAGCATCTTCATCCTTTACTTTTTCTCCAACCGGAGCTCCCTCTGTAGATTCCATTTTGGGGGGTTCAACTTTTGATTCTTTTTTTAAAGGCTCCAGATAAATATCTCTTTGATAACTGCCTTTTTTGAAAAAGATTTTTGGGTTAAAAGTATCTTCCTGTCCTTCAAAACTTTCAGAACTAACCAGATATATTAATTCTTTATTGGGAATAAAAAATTCATAATTTCCTGATTTTGAAGTAGTCAATGAGTCTATGGCTTTTTTAGTTTCAGGATCAAAACATACAATTTTTGCAGAAACAGGTTTCCCACTTTGTGCGTCCAGCACTTTCCCAAAAAGCCTAAACTCCTGGCTGTCAGCATTTTCACTTGATTCAACTTCCTCTGTATCATCAAGTTTTTCTTCCGGAACGAGCGATTTGTTATTATTTACACCAGGATTTTTTATTGAGATCCCTGTGAAATTCCAGTAGGTCATTTGTTCCTGCTTATCGGCATTGCTTTCAATGAGGTCTATTTTTTCATAACCGGGACTCAGTTTTTCAAAATATACTTTGAAACTATACTTTTTACCCGGTTCAGCTTCAATTCTGTCGGGTGATGCAGGAATACCTGATACTTTTAAAAACTTAAATTTTTTACCATCAGAAGTTCGGATAAAAGAAGATTTTTGGAAACTTATAGTGGCTCCGCCGTTTTGTTGCATCATTTGCATCAAAATCATTTGTCGCTGGAAGGGCTCCATATTTTCGAGTTCCTTTTTCTGTTTTGGATTTTCATCAAGCCATTGTTTAAGCTCTTCTTTTTTGGTCTTGGCCACAAATTCCATAGAAACAACAGTATGGTCATCCGTAATTTCCACCTTTGAAATGGTCACATCCTTTGTAGATTTTTTCGAAACTTTCGGATTGATGGTCACCTGAGCAAATAAATGACCAGCCGAAATCAGACATAAAAATAAAAGTATTTTTCGCATAGTTTTACCTGTATTTTAAGGTAAAAACGCACCAAAAGCAGGTTTAGTTTTTTAAAAAAGTTAATAAGTGTTAAAGACTTAAATCAATCTCTGAGGTCTTTACCGAGCATGTTTTCAAAGTTTTTGAGCTCACCCATCATCACCAGAATGTCCTGTTCAGAAAGTATGTGGTTTTCATCGAGATGAATTTCTACCACAGACTTTATGCTTTTCATACCGAGAAAATTCTTTCGCTCTTCAAATCTTTTTATGGCGATCAGTTTTAAATCATATTTTTGGTCAAAATTGATGCTTGAGATCTGACGTCCCAAATACCTTTCAGGGACTTCTATTTCAATGATACTACAGTTATCTGCTATATCAAAAGACTCCACTACGCCTCTCATTTCCAACTGCTTAGCAAACATCTCAGCTGCAATTTCTTCCGGGTTAAAAATGGTTTCGATTCCGATCGATTCAAGTACTGTTCGGTGTACTGGATTGATAGCCCGGCCGATGATTTGTTTGGCATTGTGCTGCTTCATCAAAGCTGTGGTGATGATTGAAGCACCAACGTCTTCGCCAATGGCAATAATCACAACATCAATATCTTTGATTGGGAGTGAATTGTAAGACTTTGCTTTTGTGGAATCTACACTTATAGTATGTGTAATTTTGTCTTTGTACTGATCCACCACTTCAAATCTGGAGTCAACCCCAAAAACCTCATGGCCCATACTTGTCAATCTAATAGCCAAAGTTGACCCGAAATTTCCCAAACCTACAACTATATATCTCATATTTAAAAAGTAATAATTCTAATCTTACAAAACCTGAACGCTGTCTTTTGGATAACGATAATTCTCACAATCCACTTTTTTAAATATCCCAAACAACATGGTAAACAAGCCCACTCTACCCAAAAACATGCTAACAATCAAAACCAGCTTGCTTCCATCAGAAAGCTGTGGAGTTAGGTTGAGCGAAAGACCCACTGTGCCATAGGCAGAAAAACACTCGAAAGCAACCTTATGCAAAGGAATCTGCGGGTCGAAAATACTTACCATAAATATGGCAACACCTAATATCAGAAGGGATAGAAAAATAACAACAAAGGCCCTTAAAATGGAGCTGTTTGATATCTCTCTCTTAAAAAGTTCCACCCGGTCTTTACCACGAGCCAACGCTACAACATTTGTAATTGCCAGGGTAAAAGTGGTAACTTTTATACCACCACCCGTAGAACTAGGTGCAGCACCAATCCACATTAATAGAATATAAACCAAAATTGTGCCCTGCATGAGTTTCCCCATATCCACCGTATTAAATCCAGCAGTACGTGGTGTGACAGCACCAAAAAATGACTGAACCCATTTACCATAGGCTGTAGGGTGTTCTCTTAAAACATTGTTAAACTCAAGAAAATAATAAACTACGGTTCCAGCGACCAATAATACAAATGTACTTGTCAGCACCAATTTACTATGCACCCCAAGATTTCTTGCCTGAAAACTTATCCTCTCATTGAAAAAGAAATATCTTATAAAACTTTTGAGGTAGGACTTCGAAGTTTGATACATATCAATAACCACCGGAAAACCAATACCGCCAAAAACAATCAACAGAGATATAACTAACTGAAAATTATAACTATAACGGATATTTTTATTGAAAAGTCCGTCAGGAATTGTCGAAAAACCCGCATTACAGAATGCTGAGATAGCATGAAAAAAGGAAAAATACCAATCAGAAAATGCCCCTCCGGGAAGGTTGGCATGCGTAAAAATAAATATTAATATGGCTCCGGCTATTTCGACAGCAAACGTATAGAAAAGTATTTTTTTAAGAATACTGAAAAGGGAATTAGGTTGGTCAGTTTCAATTATATTACTCAATATCAAATGGTTACGAAGTGACATCCCGCCACGAAACAGCACCGCAAAAAAGTTGGTAAAAGTCATCAATCCCAATCCACCCACCTGAATGAGTGCCAGAATAATATCATGACCAAGATTAGTAAATTTACTGGAGACATCTACCGTGGCCAGTCCTGTTACGCACACAGCACTGGTTGCCGTAAAGAGAGAATCTATTAAACTAAGGTTGCCATGAGTTGCCGATGGAATCAGCAACATGGCTGTTCCCCAAAATATCAAAGCACTGAAACTTATGGTAAACAAAATAGATGGGCTCATCAGCGAGTTTTTAACCTCAGCAGATACGACCATCAAACGCAATAAGAAAAACGTGGTTATGAGAATATAAAGGAAGTATTCGCTTGAAAAAATATCATTCAGCCCTTTTAAAAAATTAAATAAAAACAGACTGGAAAATATAATAAAATCGGTGATGTGCTTTCGTTGGAAAATGACTTTAAAACGGCTGGCCACCAATTTAAAAAACCATTTTACCAAAAACAATATCATTAAAACCCGTGGTATTTGCCTTAAAACTCCATTTACCCAGGAAACAATATAATTTTCTTTTGGAAAACCGATTTGGTATATGATAAGTAAAAATCCTGACAAGAGGGCCAGAAAAATAATACGATTAAGCCTTTTGACTATTTTGTCTTCGAGGAGCGATAGTTTGTCCTCATAGTCAACCCATTTATCTTTTAGGTTCAAAGTTTTACCTTATTTCTTTAAATTAACAGGCAAAAGTATGAAAGGTTTTTCATTATGCAAATCTTTCGGGTTTAAAACCGCTAACATCCATGCTTACAGGGCGTTTGTTGATAATCTCAGCTATTAATTTTCCGGAGCCGGGAGCCAAACTCACCCCCATCATGGCGTGGCCGGTATTAAAATAAAGATTAGTGAATTTTTGAGATAATCCTATATAAGGCAGACCGTCAGGCGAACAAGGCCTTAATCCTACCCAAACATCATTTCTTTCCGGCATTTCAATGTTTAGATTTTCAAAATAAGCGGGAACAGATTTTATGATTCCCCGCACCCGATTCATATTTTTTTCGAGATTTATTCCGCTTATTTCCATCGTGCCTCCTATTCTGAGTATATCCGGAGCCATGGGAGTCATGGCCACTCTTGCTTCCGTCAAAATACCGGGATACATCATTTCAGTGGCATTATTTTGAGTCAAACTCACGCTATACCCCTTTCCGGCTTGAACAGGCAGATAAATTCCGAGTTTTTTCGCCATATTTTCTGACCAAGAACCTGTCGCTATTATCAAATCTTCAACCGCAAATTTTTTATCTCCAAGCATCACAGCTGAAACCTTATCTCCGGCGATTTCAAAATCAGTTATTTTGGAATTATAAAAAATCTCGACCTCATTTTTCAGCAAATAGGTTTTCAGATTTTTCATTAAAATAGCCGGATTGAGATGTGCATCACCCTCAAAAAAAACTCCTCCAGACACATTCGCCTTTAAATTTGGTTCTAAAACATGGATTTCTTTTGCATCAATAACCTTTGCCTGAATCCCGATTTTATTAGCCCATTCCGCTGTATGAGCTTCTTCTTCCAGACCTTTTTCGGTTTTACAATACATTATCAGACCTTTTTCGGTTAGCCCGGTTTCTAACCCGTCTGTTTGCCCGGTTTTCCGATATTCTTCTTTTGAAAGCAGGCTTATTGCTTTCAAATGAGGTACGGCCAAATGCATTTTTTTTTCCGCAGCAGCTTTATAAAAATTTAATCCCCATTTCAGCAAACTCATGGATAATTTTGGCTGAATATAAAATGGACTTTCGCTGTCCAGAAGCCATTTGAGACCTTTTTCAATAATTCCTGGGGATGCCAATGGAACAAAATGACTGGGAACAATCATGCCGGCATTGCCATAGGAGCAACCATCCTGGCCATCAGAACCGTCAAAAACTAAAACCTTTCTTCCTGATTTATGCAGATAATAAGCTGTAAATAAGCCTATTATTCCGCCTCCAACTATTATTGTGGCTTTTTCTGTTTTCATTTCTGAAAATTAAATAACTTGGAATCCAAACGCATAGGGGTCGTCGGATTCATTGATATTGATAATATTTTCGCCATAAATTCTGGCCCAACCCTCGACTCCGGGAATAATAGCGTCAAATGCTCCTACTTTTGCCTCTCCTTCGATAGTGCCTATAAACTTACTTCCAATTATGCTTTCATGGATAAATTTATCCCCGGGTTTTAGCTTACCTTTCGCTGCCCATTGAGCCATCCGGGCAGATGTACCTGTACCGCAAGGTGAGCGATCAATGGCTTTATCACCGTAAAATACTGCATTTCTGGCAGTTGAGGTTGGATCAATAGGTGTGCCTGTCCACATCACGTGCGAAAGGCCATTGATGTTGGGGTCCTCAGGGTGAACAAACTCATTCTCCAAATTAATTTTTGCTCTGATTTCCCTTGCCCACGCTACCAATTGCTCAGCCGTATAATGCTCGAGTCCGGGAAAATTTGGCTGGGGATCAACGATGGCATAGAAATTACCTCCATAACTCACATCTAAGGTTAACTCGCCCAATCCATCGCACACTACTTTTATGTTTTCACGATACAGAAAAGCGGGAACATTAGTCAACTTGACTGATTTTACTTTACCATCTTCACTGTTGTAGGCTATTTTTACAAGTCCTGCAGGTGCTTCCATTAAAACTTGTCCGGGCGTTTTAGGAATTATTAATCCTTTTTCGATACCGATTGTGATTGTTCCAATAGTACCATGACCGCACATGGGAAGACAGCCGCTGGTTTCGATAAACAATACGCCTACATCATTCTCAGGGTCAGAAGGTGCATACAAAATACTGCCCGACATCATATCATGACCGCGGGGCTCAAACATCAACCCTTTCCTTATCCAATCGAATTCCCTGAGAAAATGAAGCCTTTTCTCCGACATATTGGCACCTGACAATAAAGGTCCACCCTTAGCGACCAGTCTTACTGGATTACCGCAGGTATGAGCATCAAAGCAATGAAAATCCTGATTGACAGCCATATCCTAGATTTGAGGTAAAACAGGGCGATTGGCAAGAGCCTTTTCAATCACATCCAGAACTTTTTTTCTTTCCTCACCTGCCAAAGGCAGCCTTGGCTCACGCACCCACTCCGTTCCTAATCCTGTGGCTACTTCGGCAAGTTTTATGTTTTGGACAAATTTATTTCCTATGTCAAGATGCAGCAATGGGAAAAACCAACGGTAAATCTCCAATGCTTCGGCTAACCGACCTTGTTTGGCCAATTCATAAACCACTACAGTTTCGCGGGGAAAACCACACACCAGGCCGGCCACCCAACCATCGGCCCCCATCAGCAGGCTTTCCAGTGCCAGGTCATCTACCCCACTGAAAATCTTAAATCTGTCTCCAAGAGAATTTTTGATATCTGTAAGGTTCCTTATATCTCCTGTTGATTCTTTCATGGCCACAAAATGCTGATTTTGAGACAAATCATGAAACATCGGGATAGAGATAAGATTTTTATAAGCCACAGGGTTGTTATAAGCCATTACTGTCAAATCAGTGGTATCGGCTACTGTATGCATGTAATGCAAAATCTCCCGGTCATCGGCATGATAACGCATTGGCGGAAGCATCATAAAACCATCAGCTCCTTGCTCAGCTGAAGCCTTCGCAAGTTTTTTAGCATCAAAAGTAACACTTTCAGCGATGGTCATGATCAGGGGTACTCTTCCGGCAATTGTTGCTTTGGCAACTTCGAGTAGCTGAAGTTTTTCTTCAAACGAAAGTGTACCATTTTCACCCAATGATCCACAGATTATTACTCCATGAACCCCGGCTTCAATTTGCTTCTCGATATTAAATTTAAAAGTCTCAAAATCAATACTTTGATCCTGAAAAAAATTAGTCGTCACGGCGGGATACACGCCTTCCCATTTTGGAGTCATCATTTAGAAAAAATACAAAATTGTTGTTTCAGGAATAGCTGAGTATTTCTGAATGTAAAATATTTTAGAAAAAAAATTAAACTGCCGGAGGTGTATCTGAGCTTTTTGGCTTCATAAGACCGGAGAACAGATCAGAAATCATTTTTTCGGCTTCAGGATATTTCTCCTTCAAACTTTGCATGACTTCATTCATTTTTTCGCTAGCTCCGGTTTTGAGTTCTTCAAAGTATTCAGGTGCTTTTTCAATAGCAGCCTCTGCCTCATCTTTCAGTTCATTACCTTTTGTCTTAAGTGTTTCCATTAGCTTTTCACCCTCTTCCGTTTGAAGGTATTTGTTAAGTGCTATTCCAGCCGCTGCACCTAAAATAAAGGTAGCCAGGTGTTTAGAAGTTACTCCCATTTTTTTATTGATTTTAGACTTAAATTTAAGCTTTTAAGAAAGAAAACAAAAAGAATTCAAGGTAAATCCTTGGTCAAAAAGAAAAATCAGAAAATTAAAAGTATAGTTTGACATCTTCTCTAATTTTATCCAAACAATTAATAATCAAACTCTTGCAGGAAAGTTCATTGTTTTTCAAAATCTGAAGTGAACCTTCTTTAGCCGAGCTGCCCGCAGGTAACTGTTGCAATAAATTATGCAAATCGTTAATAGTCGAATTGGCAGCCAATTCTATCAGTTTCCAGGTTTCAGTTTCCACATATATCTGCTGTGCGGCATTGTGATGAAGTTCATTTCTGATATCACTTACGATATGACTTTGTAAATCAGCAAGCGTGATTTTATCCAATGGAAGCCTCGTCAGGAGGTTTTCGGGCTTGATTCGTTCCAAAAAAAGAGCCATCCGTTCATAGGCCTGAAGCCTTAACGGTAGCGAAATTTCCTGGGTACTTTTGGTTCTGGCGAAATTGAAATGGCGGTTTAGAAAATAATTATAAATCAGGAAAAGAACAGTAAGCACCAATAACGCCGGAATACCGACCACCATTAATTCTTTGAGCATTTGCAGTTTTTTTTTCAAAATTATGGGGTAAGGTTCTTACAGCCAAATTAATCCCCAAAAACTATATTCATTTCTTATTTTGGCATGATTTTAGGTATTTTCATAAAAAAAATTGAAACGACAGGATTAATGATTAAATCACTTCTGAAAAACGTAGTTTTTTTATGGCTGGGGGTTGCGACCTTTATGGCCGGAGTGGTTTATTACCTGGTAATTGACAAAAATAACCAGACAGGCTCAGAGGTATTTTATCAGCAAAAATTACAAAAAAAGATAAATCTGGAGCTTATTAACGGCCGACAGGAAGTCAAACAAATAAAAGAGCAATACCTTGCCACCAACCCGAAATCATTTCAGCAAATAAAAATCAACACAAAACTCCCCTATTATATTTTCAAAAACGGAAGGTTATCGTATTGGTCCAGCAACGCCTATATTCCTGAATATGAAATAATTAAAAATATTCAAAATGAAGAACTTCTGGATTTCAATCAAAGTCAGGGTATTTTTTTGAAGGAAGATTTTTCATTGGGATCAGACCAAATAAGTGTGGTATCGATTATCAGTCTCTATCAACATTATCAAAACCAAAATGACTATTTGCAATCCGGATACAATGAGCATATTTTCAAACCATTCCCATTAAAAATATCGAAAAAACCTTTTCAAAAATCTTTAGAAATAAAATCAGGACAGGGTGGTGATTTGTTTTATTTTTCAGCACCTCAAATTGATAAATCTCTAAACACAGAAATCCCAAAAAACACATTGATCTTTTTGGGGGTTTCGCTGATATTCCTGGCTTTATATTTTCTGGGTAAAGTAAAAGCATTGGCAAGGGTTCATAAATTCGGAACCGCCCTTCTGGTTCTTTTTGGATTTGGAACTGCACTCAGGGTAATAATGCTTTTGACCGGGTTGCCTTTTTCAATTTCAAATAAAGAATTCCTGAATCCTACTTTTTATGAAGGCAACCTTCTGTCTCCAACATTTGGAGATACGGTTATTAACGGTGCTTTTCTCCTGGTATTTTTGACTTTTTCGGCTTACTATTTTTACAGAAGTCAGTTTTTCTCGTCTGTTGCCAAAACCCGCCCCTTCATTAAGAGTGTCTTATCTGTCCTCTTGGTGATTGGCGTCATGGCTTTAGGGCATTTTATGGGACAAAAAATAGAAAACATATATGAAAATTCGATGTATAATCTGGGCTATTCGCTCGATCTTGGATTTTCAAAATACCGCCTCATAAGCTTTATTTATTATTTTTTATTGCTTTGCAACTATTTCCTGACTTCTCATATTGCGATAAATATTTTTCTAAAAATCCATGCCAATACCCGCATCGGATTTTTTCACTGGTTATATGGCTTTATTGCCGGCAGTCTGATATTCTTTTTCTTTCTTAATTCTTCCGTTTATTTCGTCTTCTCGGGCATATTCTTTTTTGCTGTTTATTATTTCAAACTTGCAAGATTCTTTTATTCTTTAAGATTCCAGACACTACTTTATTTTATTTTGGCTGCTTTTTGCTTTGCAATGATTTCAATCGTGGCGGTAGAAAAACAAGAATCAAAGAAAAACTTGCTTGACAAGCGAAATTTCGGACTTAAATACCTTGCTGACAACGATTTACTGGGAGAAGGCCTTCTTGACCGTTTTGGAAAACTCATCAGAACCGATAGCAGTATAGTGAATACTTTTTCGAGACAAAATCTGACATCAGAGAGTATCAGTCAGCAAATTAAAGACGCCAAACTCGATATGTATTTTGACAAATATGATGTTGATGTAAAAGTGTTTGATGTTTCTGGAAATAGTTTTAACCCGGATGAAACAGGATCAAATCTGACTACCTGGGAGCAAAAATACCGTCAGGATAAATATAAAACCGGCGTAAAGGATTTGTATTTTATCAATGAAAACGGCAACAATTTCCTGAAAGAATATGTGTTGTTTAACCCAATATTTTCAGGCCAAAATCATATCGGAACCATCGTTTTGGATTTGAAATTAAAAGATGAAAATACCAACAGTGTATATCCCGAACTTCTTTTAGATAAAAAATATGTTCAAAACCCGGAATCAAAACAATATAGTTATGGCATTTTTGACCAAAATGGCAGGCTGATTTTCAATTCGGGGAGTTTTAATTACATGATGTATTTTCCGGTAAAAAATCTGGAAACACAGCAAATTTTCGAATCAGAACAAAGTATAAATGGTTACATTCATTTGGCGATAAAAGGAAGCAAGGGCAGGATAATTGTGGTTTCACAACAGGATACTAACCTCAAAAAACTGTTGTCCAACTTCTCTTTCTTATTCCTGATGTCCATCATGGGCATTTCGTTGCTTCTGAGTTTATTTGCTCTGATGAACGGATTCAAGAGCTTTTCGATGAATTTCTCAACCAAAATCCAACTCTATCTCAACGGAGCCTTTTTATTGCCACTTATCATTCTGATTATCCTAACCTTGAGTGTGGTCCGAACCACCCTTGTCACAATTCAGGAAAAATCTTTCCTTGATAATACCAAAAATATCGCCAGTACAGTAAAACTTCATATTGAGAATTACCAAAATGGAAAAATGAGTAAGGGATTTTTTGAGAATGAAATCAACGAACTCTCCAGAAATACTAAAGTAGATATTAACCTTTATGACCAGGCAGGCCGACTAACTTTTTCTACCCGGCCATTGGTTTATCAGTATCATTTATTGTCTACTTTTCTGAATCCTGAAGCCTACAGCAAGATTATCGAACAAAAAGCAAACGAAACCATTGGTGACGAAGCATTGGGAACGCTCAACTATAAAACCGTATATCTGGGCATAAAAAGTGGAAGCAATCAAAGTCTGGGCGTGGTAGGAATACCATTTTTTGATTCAAAAACAATGCTCGACCAGCAAGTAAAAGAAGTGGTAGCTACAATTTTGATCATATTCCTTTTCATGTTTTTGTTGTTGTTGGTACTTTCCTATTTTGCCAGCTCGAACCTGACTGCCCCGCTAAAATTAATTGCACAAAAACTTAAAAAAACCAATCTTGACAAATTAGATGAATCCATAGAGTGGGGCTCAAATGATGAAATAGGTTTGATGACCCGCTCTTACAATAAAATGCTTAAAAAGCTCAACGAAAGCAAGTTGGCACTTTCGCAAAGCGAAAAACAAACTGCCTGGCGTGAAATGGCCAAGCAGGTGGCCCACGAAATCAAAAATCCTTTGACGCCAATGAAACTTTCTATTCAGCAGCTGCAAAGGACCTTGCCTATGGATGACCCGAAATCCAGAGACAGAATACAAAGGGCTCTCAACTCCCTGAACGAACAAATAGATAATATCAGTGAGATTGCGAATTCATTCTCGGAATTTGCAAAAATGCCGGTACCCAGAAATGAGCGTTTTGAATTGGTTGCGACCGTACAAAAAACCACCGATTTATATTCTCAAAACAATAATATCAAGATCGATTTCGATTCCAAAGAAACAGAAATCTTCGTTCTGGGCGACCGCATGCTGGTTAATCGGGTCATTACCAATCTGATTCTGAATGGAATACAGTCAGTACCTCCTATTCGATTGCCCGAAATCAAGGTAAAAGTTTACAAAAATGAAGAGGAGAACTTTGGAATGATTGAAGTAAAAGACAACGGTAGTGGAATACCTGAGGAAATACGCAAAAAAGTATTTATTCCAAACTTCAGCACCAAAGTCGGAGGCTCAGGCTTAGGGCTGGCCATGGCCAAAAGAGGGATCGAACACGCCGGAGGTAACATTTGGTTCGAAACAGAGGAAGGCGTGGGTACTACATTCTTTATTGACCTCCCCATATTTTAGAAATCTGAATAAGCTATAATTTTCCCAAATCAACCATATTCTTAATTATATTTGCATCGAAATAAATCATTAAGAATGGAAGTCAAATCCTTTGTTTTTTCTCCCTTTTCTGAAAACACCTACGTGCTTTATGATGAAACCAAAGAGGCTGTAATCATCGATCCGGGGTGTCTTTCACAAGCCGAAAAAATGAAACTCAAAGGTTTTATTACTGAAAATCAACTCACAGTAAAAGCCCTTCTTCTCACGCATGCACATCTCGACCATGTATTTGGGGCAGCCTATGTCAAGCGTACCTTTGGTGTCGAAATGTACATGCATCCTAACGAAAAAGTGATTCTTGACGATGTAGAACTTAGATGCAAAACCTGGGGTATTGAAGGCTATGAACCTGTTGAAGCCGATAAATACTTTGATGAAGGAGATACTTTCAAATTTGGAAATTCCAGTCTGGATATCGTATTTGTGCCTGGTCATGCTCCGGGCCATGTGGCATTTATTTCTCATAAAGACCGTTTCATAATCGGTGGTGATTGTCTTTTTAGTCGTAGCATAGGCCGAACAGATTTCCCCTATTGCAGTCATGAAGACTTGCTTAATTCTATTCGAACTAAATTTTTCGCTTTACCAGAGGACTACGTTGTATATGCAGGCCATATGCAACCAACAATTATAGGTGAAGAAAAGAAATACAATCCTTTTTTAAAATAATTTTACAAAATTCTGTAAATCAATAATTAATGAAAATATATACCATCCCAAATCTTATTACTTTAGGGAATCTAGCCTGTGGTATTTTAGGGATAATTTTTGTATTTGAAGGGGATCTCCAATTGGGTTCCAAATTGATGTTGATGGCATTGATTCTGGATTTTTTCGACGGTTTTGTTGCCAGAATGTTCAATATGGGTTCAGATATTGGAAAACAGCTTGATTCTTTGGCTGATATGGTTACATTCGGCGTTTTACCTTCTTTAATTTTGTATTTTTTGTTAAAAAATATCCCGGATATACATCCAACTTTGGTTTATTTTCCAATAGTATTGGCGGCTGCTTCAGCTTTAAGGCTGGCAAAATTTAATATAGACGAAAGACAATCAGAAAGCTTTATCGGACTACCTACCCCTGCTAACGGCATGGTAGTGGCTACTTTCCCATTTTTGGAAAATGAAACCGGAATAGCACAGCAATTACTACAAAACCAATGGGTTATAATTGGATATGTTTTGCTTTTTAGTTTCCTGCTTAATGCCGAAATTCCACTTTTCGCTTTAAAGTTTAAAGATTTTTCATGGAAAAAAAATCAGATTAAATATCTGTTTCTGGCAGGCTCTGTGGTGACATTGATATTCTTACATCTGTCTGCCATCCCCTTGATTATTTTGGCTTATATTTTGATTTCATATATTTTTAAATCCAAAATATAAGTACTTAAACCTTCTTCATTTTCAGTGGCTTAAACGCTTTTATTTTACGGGAAGAATAAATTTTATCAAAGGTAATAGCCTTTAGAAACTCATAACTCCCTGCCTTAAAAATCCTGAATTCATCCTGGTCGGCGGAATTGGATTTAGAAATAGTTTTGGCGTTTTGCAGCCAGGAATAAAAATTTTTTGGTACTGGCGTAAATTCCTCATCTAAAGCAAGGTACATCAAATGAAGATGCGTATCACTCCTCGGCTGTTTGGCGTTAAATCCGGTGCGTCCCACTTCTCCTAACTTGTCTCCTGGTTTCACAATATCACCCGGTTCTACCACCACTTTGCGGTGATGGGCATAATACCATAGCCCTCCTCTTTCAAAATCATAAACCCATACATAATTGCCTCCACGATAACTGGAGGTGTCAGACCATGCTTTTTCCGTTGCCAAAACGACACCATGACCTACTGATACAATATCAATAAACTCATTTTTACGGTCATCTATACAATCTTGATTAGGGTCATAAATAAATATATCGTGGGCCGGGTGGCTACCATTAACTGAATAATCAAATAGATTAAAATTTCTTACATAAAACCCTCTGCCATAACCTCCGACTGCATTTAGATTGCTACCGACCAATGGAAACACAATATTATCAATTTCGGTTTCAGGAATATGATTAGGATAATTTTCTCGCAATAACCGCATGATATCCTGAAATTCCGCTTTGGCAGCTTCAGGTGTCAACCTTTGTGTTCGGATATCAACCAGTAGTTCTTTATAACGCTCAAAAAAGTCGTTCCCGGGACCAAACAATGGATTTATACTTGCATCGGCTTTTAAAGTAAATACTGAAAATATTACTGACAATATTAATTTCGTCATAAATCGGACTTCAATCATTTAATGCAAATATAAAGAATTAAAACCCGAGTTAAAATTTGGCCTAAATCACATGTAAAATTTAGAGAGAAAATTGAATTATTCTACTAAAAAATTGATTTTCCGGCATAAATAAGGCATCTTTGCATTAATCTTATAATTGACCTTTGAAACAAAAGATAAGAAAACATAAATCATTTTTCGGGTATTTTGCTGCAGCGGGTTCGGGAGTAATTGTCCAATATATTGTTGGGTCAATTCTTTGTATCAGAATGCTTGGAACTGCCTATGAGACAGGCGTTTCGATTGGCTACATTGCTTCTATTCCGGTGGGATTTATTCTTACTAAAAATCTGGCTTTTTCTTCCAAAAAATCTGGCAAGACTAATTCGGAAATACTCAAATATCTTGTAGTTTTATTTTTTTCCTATATTATCACGGTTAAAGGTGCCTATTTCACTTTATTGGCACTCAAAGCAATGTTTGGCGAGTTTGAGGTTACACTTCCGATCATTGACTACAAATTTAGCCCTATCGGTACTATCAGCCACTTTGCCGGAATGGGTTTCAGCTTTATTTTCAACTATTTCACTCACAAATTCTTCACTTTTTCGGAAACCGGAGTGAGAAACAAAATGAAAAGTATCCGAAAAAATTAAAGATTTCTTTTAATCAGTTCTTTAAAAATCAGGGTCATTTTAGGCTCTGCTATGGCTGCCGCTGCCAGTATCTTTGACAGTTCGGCTTTTTTCAAAGTTTCAGGAATACACATATCGGTAATTACGCTCATCCCAAATACTTTAAGATTGAGTTGGCGTGCCATCATCACTTCAGGAATGGTACTCATACCCACTGCATCCGCACCCAACATTCTGAGCATACGGTACTCGGCTTTGGTTTCGAGTTGTGGCCCGGTTACACTCACATACACACCCTGATGCACTCCCTCTATCTGAAGTTCATTTGCAATCGAAATAGCAGCAGCTATTAATTCCTGGTCATACGGCTCGCTCATATCCGGAAAGCGGTCGCCTCCAAAATTATGCTTTCCTCTCAGCGGATTATCAGGCAAAAACTGCGAAATGTGGTCATTGATAATCATCAGGCTACTTTCTGAAAAAGCAGGATTTAGCCCACCTGCGGCATTGGATACCAGCATGGTCTGAATACCCAGAGCATGCATAACACGCACCGGAAAGCTGATCTGAGCCATATTGTAGCCTTCATAGTAGTGAAACCTACCCTGCATACACACCACAGGCCTGGAAGCTATATAGCCAAAAATTAGCCGGGACTGGTGAAATTCTACGGTGGCCTCCACGAAACCGGGGATTTGTTGGTATGGAAATACATGCAAAACCTCTATTTCATCTGCCAGTTTGCTCAATCCGGTACCAAGTATGATTCCGGTCTGGGGTAAAAAATCTCCGGTTTGAGATTTAAGAAATTCTACAGCTTTGATGAGTTGGGTTTCCATTTTGTACAAAAAAAAAGATTGAATTTCGGGTATAAGCCCAAAATCCAATCCTAAAAACTAAAATCTTTTTTATTAAAGAGACAACGTGCCTTTACGAGCAGCTTTCAGAATAGTAGCTTCCAAACCATTTTTGTTGATGGTACGGATTACACTAGTAGCCACTTTCAATTCTACCCACACGCCTTCAGACTCAAGGAAAAATTTCTTGGTTTTTAGGTTAGGATAAAACTTACGTTTCACTCTGTTGTTGGCGTGCGAAACGTGGTTACCTGAACTGGTTCTCTTTCCGCTTATTTGACAAACCTTTGACATGATTAACAAATATTATTTATTTAATAAAAATCTTCGATACTGAGTATTCGATTCACCTAATTGGGCTGCAAATATCCGAATTTTTCCTGAAATAAAAAAACTTGAATTAAGAATTTATCTCAATAAGGGCAATTTCTGCAATTATTTTTACAACAATACCCTCTTTTGAGATGATATTCCCGTGTGAACACCATCAGACCGTTGGCATCGAAGTAATAATCGAGACCTTCTTTGAGCTTATTTTCTGGTTTGTTTTTCAAGAGAAAGGAGGTTTTGAGATGCTAAATACTTTATGCTTAAGTAAGGTTGGGTTTAATATTGAAAAAAAATAAACTCTGAGATTCCTTATGTTTACCAAAGCATTAAGAAAAGTTTTTTCAATCAATCGGAACCTCGGTGGACCATTTTACTTCTGTCATGACAAACATCGACTGGGCGTTTTGTATGTTTTCAAGAGCTGCCAGTTTGTTGACCATAAAGTTTTGATAGGCATTCATGTCTTTTACGATGACTCTCAACAGATAGTCAAAATTCCCGGCGATATAATAACACTCCACCACTTCCTTGAACTTCACCACTTCCCGCTCAAATTCCTGCAAAAAAGGCTTGGTATGTTCTCTCAGCTGCACATTGCAATAAGCCAAAAGGGGTTTTTCGAGCTTTTCTTTGTTAAGCAATGCCACGTAATTATCAATTATACCTTCCCGCTCCATGCGTTTGATACGCTCATATATGGGTGTCTGCGAGAGACCCAGATCATAGGAAAGCTCTTTGGTGGTGATACGACTGTTTTTTTGGATGGTATCCAGGATTTTTTTGTCGATATCGTCTAATTCTACCATGATTTTTTATCCAAATAATTCAGAAAAAACTTCTTCTAGTTTACTCACTGCCAGTATTTTAATCTTAAAATCTTCAGGTTTTATGCTTTTCAGATGATTTTTGGCAATAAATATTTTCTCATAACCCAGCTTGGCCGCTTCCGAAATCCGGCTTTCAATGCGGTTTACCGGCCTCACTTCTCCACCAAGACCCACTTCGGCTGCAAAACTATAGGAATGACTCACCGGCAAGTCTTCATAAGATGACACAATAGACACACACACTGCCAAATCTATAGCAGGATCCTCCACTTTGAGCCCACCGGCCACATTGAGAAATACATCCTGGGTACCCAGTCTGAAACCGCCCCTTTTTTCCAAAACCGCCAACAGCATCTGCAATCTGCGGGGGTCAAATCCATTGCTCGACCGCTGAGGCGTACCGTAAGAAGTAGTACTCACCAGCGATTGAATTTCAATCTGTAATGGCCTGTTGCCCTCAATCATGGCTGCAATGGCCACACCTGAAAGACTCTCCGATTTCTCTGAAATCAGGATCTCTGATGGATTAGTAACTTGTCGTAATCCTGAACTCAGCATTTCGTAAATCCCTAATTCTGAACTATTTCCAAAACGATTTTTGGTCGTCCTCAAAATACGGTAAGTCATATACTGGTCACCCTCAAACTGCAAAACGGTATCGACAATATGCTCCAATACTTTCGGCCCGGCTAATGAACCATCTTTGGTGATATGGCCGATCATAATCACCGGCACGTCAGATTCTTTGGCATATTTCATGATTTCGGCTGCACATTCCTTCACCTGAGAAACACTTCCGGCACCACTTTCGATGAGGGGCGAAACGAGTGTCTGGATGGAATCGATGATGACAACATCCGGTTCAACTTGTTCTATTTGTTTGAAAATCAAATCGGTAGAGGTTTCCGTCAGGACATAACATCTCGGATTGGAGTATGGTATCCTTTCAGCCCGCATTTTTATTTGCTGTTCGCTTTCTTCCCCCGAAACATACAATACAATATAATCTTTGAGGCTCAATGCCAGTTGCAGCATCAAAGTGGATTTCCCGATACCCGGCTCCCCTCCTACCAAGGTGAGTGACCCCGGCACAAGTCCACCCCCTAAAACACGGTTAAACTCCTCATCTTCAGTGATGATTCTATATTTTTCAGCTTTATTGATTTCAGAAATAAGTCTGGGTTTGGAAGCAGTTTTAGAAGAAGAACCAAACCGCCAGCTGCCTTTTTCGGGTTCGTCTTTGGCCAAAAGTTCTTCGACCATGGTGTTCCATTCGTTGCATGAGGGGCATCGGCCCAGCCATTTTGGTGAATTATAGCCACAACTTTGACAGAAATAAGCCGATTTAAGCTTAGCCATTTTGTTAAGAACTCGTTAATTTTGTACTAATAACTCGCAATATACGTTAGTAACACGAATCTAAAAATTAATTATCAATTTCAAATTTTATGAAAAAAGCTATTTTGATTTTGGCAGCCATTTGTATCTCAAATTTGTCAATGGCCCAGTTTACTTTAGGAATCAAAGGAGGAATCAACTTCTCAAATATGGTAACCGATGCAGGCTCTTTCAGCCAGAATATCAAGGAAAGTAAAGAAACAAAAACCGGATATTCTTTTGGTGTTTACAGCCGTATTGGTAAAAAGTTGTACCTGCAACCCGAGGTTTTATTTGCCACAAAAGGAGGAAAAGTTGATTTTGTACCAATAGGAGGAGGTAGTCCCGTAACTGTGGATATCAAAACCAATAATATTGATATTCCTGTTTTGATTGGTTATAAACTTTTCAACAGAATCAGAATCAATGCTGGTCCGGTGGCCTCTATTAAAATCAGTGAAGACCAGAAGTTTTTAGATGAACTCAAAAAAGTAACCAACGATGTGGATGCGGCTTTTGAAAAGGCAACCTTCGGATATCAGGCCGGTGTGGGCATTAAACTTTTGGGTTTTGAAATTGACCTAAGAAATGAGGGTAGTTTGAGTAGTATTTCTTCTGATAAATTTAGTGACCCCAAATTCAGCCAAAGATTAAACGGCTGGCAACTTACCATTGGACATAAGATTTTGTAATTGTAAAAGGTGATTTAAAAGAGTCTCAGTGATGAGGCTCTTTTTTTGTGTCATTTCATACTCAAAAAAGAAATCTGGTCTGAAAATTGCTTGATAACAAGCAATATAGGATTGTCAGGAAAGCACATAAATTGAGTATGATTAAAACATTTACCTTATTATTCATAGGGTTGAGTTCACTTTTTTCGGTTATTGTAAATAAACCATTTTCAAAACAAAAGCCATCGAATTACCCCTCAGATACCAGCAAGCTCTATTATTATTCTTTTTTGGAAGACAAGGTCATTGACTTAAAAAACAAGAATCAGGAAGGTTTTTTGGAAAAAATAGAAGTGAGTCAGGGGGCCAAAGTGGTTTTGGAGGCACCTGTTTATTTTACCCGGGCAATTTATTTTTGGGAAGGGCCCGAGGGATTTAGGTCGTATCTACCAAAAGTTGAAATTGACCAGATTGCTTTGAGTCAGGCAGGCGTGTATTCGGTGTTAATAAGAAATGCAAAAGGCACCGTAAATGGAAGGATAGAAGTTAAAGTGAATACACTGCCAGAAACAGACAGGAAGAATCATTGAAATCCATCATATTTCTGAACAAGCCTGAATTTTAATTATTTTTGGGCAAAAAAAGAAAAATGATTCTGATTAAAGGTGTTAAACTACCCAAGATTGCCGGCATAGCTTTATGGCCTTTCGTGGTGGTAAGACCCAAAAATCCATCCAAAACTATCATTTTTCATGAGCGAATTCACCTCAGACAACAGCTCGAAATGCTGATTTTACCTTTTTACCTTTGGTATATAACCGAATGGCTCCTAAGATTTATACAATTCCGAAACCTGCATCAAGCTTACATGCATATCAGCTTCGAGAAAGAAGCCTATCAAAATGAAAGCAATGATGATTTCCTGAATATCAGGCCTTTCTGGAATTTTTTGAGGTATATCTGATATTACTCAAAATCCAGGATTACCCATTTCATATCGTCTTTGAAAACATCTTTTCACCAATATTTTTTAGGTCAAGATATTGATCAAAGGCCATACTTATATTTCTCACAAAGGCCCTTTCGGTTACTTTAAAGCCATTTTCGGTTCTGATCAAAATCTCATCTTCTTCAAATCCCTTAAGATTTTTTTCAATTTCCTCAAAATCAATCAATTGCATGTCAGTTTCCTTCCATTCTGTATGCAGGTTACACATGATATTCAGGATTTGTCTCCTCACAAAAAGGTCAGTTTCCGATAGCAAATGGCCTTTTTCTACAGGCAAGTTTCCTGAAAAGACCATTTCTTTGTATTTTTCTACATCTTTGGCATTTTGACCAAATGCTCCCCATAAATCACTGATTGAAGAAGCCCCCAAACCAATCATGGCCTTGGCAGACTGGGTGGTGTAACCCATAAAATTACGGTGCAGGGTGTCATTTTTCATGGCTTCGAATAATTCGTCTCCCGGTAATGCAAAGTGATCCATTCCTACCTCAGAGTAGCCGGCGTTTTCGAAAAGTTCAAGCCCTAGTTCGTATAATTCTCTTTTTTTCTCTGGTGTCGGTAAATCAGCTTCATCAAATCCCCGCTGTCCTACGCCCTTGATCCAGGGCACATGAGCATAAGAATAAAATGCGATCCGCTCAGGATGTAACTCGAGCGTCTTTTTTATAGTATCTTCGATAGAACTTAACTGCTGGAATGGCAATCCAAAAACCAAATCATGGCTGATACTGGTGTAGCCTATTTCCCGTGCCCATTGAGTAACATTTTTTACGGCTTCAAAGGGCTGTATCCTATGGATGGCCTTTTGTACAACGGGGTCATAATCCTGCACGCCGAAACTCACCCGCCTGAATCCTACTTCATATAGGTTTTTGAGATGCTCAAAAGTGGTATTATTGGGATGTCCCTCAAAGCTAAAAGCATGTTCGGGTGCTACTGTCGAGCTTTCAAGAATACCATCAATCAGCCTTTTAAGGTTCTCGGGTGAGAAAAAACTGGGTGTACCACCCCCCAAATGGATTTCCTTTATTATTGGCTTTATTTTGAGGATATCGAGATACATTTTCCATTCTATCAGCAAGGCATCGATATAACTATCTTCCACACTATGATTTTTGGTGATGCGTTTGTGGCAGGCACAAAAAGTGCAAAGGCTCTCACAATAAGGGAGATGTATATAAATACTCAGGCCATTTTCAGAGATTTCTTCTTTCCCAAATGTGGCAAGGCTTTTTTTCCAAACTTCAACATTAAAATTGGCCACATCCCAGAACGGTACAGTTGGATAACTGGTGTATCTTGGTCCGGCCACATTATACTTTCCAATCAAATATTCCTTTCTGCTCAAACTCATCTTTGCATATTTTTTTACAAAATTACCTTGCGAATTGGTTTTATTACATGATTTTGTGAGATTTCAATACTAAAAGAACATTTCTGTTTAATTTTACTGAAAAATCATTTCCTTTGTTATTATGAGGAGGAGTTGATTTACTTAAAAGTCCTATTGAAATATTAATTTTTATGAAAATTCTAATCATCAATGGCCCCAATCTCAATCTGTTGGGAAAAAGGGAGCCTGAAATATACGGAAGTCAGTCGTTTGAAGATTATTTTGAGATTCTGAAAAAGAAATTTTCTGAAATCAATCTTGAGTATTTTCAATCTAATCATGAAGGAGAAATTATTGATAAAATTCATGAAGTGGGCTTTAGTTATGATGGTATTGTGCTTAATGCCGGCGGTTTGACTCATACATCGGTTAGCCTGGCTGATGCCATTGGCGGAGTAAAAACGCCCGTGGTAGAAGTTCATATTTCCAACATTCACGCACGCGAGGAATTCAGAAAACATTCCTTCCTGACTCCAAAATGCAAGGGGATTATTGCAGGGCTGGGAATTGAAGGCTATTCGCTTGCCGTTCAATGGTTTGTGAGTAAAAAATAAATCTTGAAATTATGTAAAAATGAAAAAGCCGGATTTTGATGTCCGGCTTTTTGTTTTATTTGCTTGCTTTTGCTGCTTTTTCAGCTTGTACTTTCTTTTCGTGAAACTCAATAAACTTATTAAACTCTTCAACAGGAATCCTGCGACCTATGATTCGTTTTTCGCTGTCCAATATATAGGATGTAGGCGTGGAATATATATCGTATTTTTTTCGAAAATCATATCTGAATTTGAAATCCAGCACATTGATCAGACCTTTTGTTTTATAATTATTGATAAACTCTTTGGTTTTTTTGAGCTCTTCGGCCTGGTCACCGGTAACGTGAATACTGGCGTGATAAACTGCAATCCCTTTGTGTTTGTTTTCTTCATAATACTTTACCAACTCAGGGGCATGATCACGGCAATGTCCACAGTCATAGCTATAGAAATACACAATGGTATATTTTGATTTGATATCATAAAGATTTACATCTCTACCTAGTGTATCCTGTAAAACTAATGGTGGCATAATTTTGCCGGTCTGAATAGGTTCCAATATTTCAACTCTTTCCTTAAACTTTGCTCTCTGGGTACTGTCTAACCAATCTACATCTTTTAAATAGTAATCTTTGGCCAAGTGTACAAAAACTCCGTCTAAACCAACAATTTCAATGTTTTCATACTTATTGGTTATCCACCAAAGGACATATCGGTACACTTCTTTGTTTTTCTTTGCCAACTTCAATACTTTGTCGGCATCAACATTTATTGAGTCAGTAACCTGATAAACCAGGTCTTTGAAATATTTTTCAACTTTTGACTGAATAAAAGGCGTTCTCAACATACGATCATCTGAAAAATCAATATTTTCGAAGTATTTCTTTTTGTAAAGATTAAAGAGATAAGTAGAGTCAGTTTTACCATTGGCAAGCTTAGGAGCTTCTGTCGGCAGCTCAGGTTCCATGTTGGCCTGAATGATTTTAGCTGCGAAAGTGCCTTTATTGTCACTCACAACATTTTTCATGTATTGGTTAACTTCGTCCTGTAACTTCTTCATTTTTCCTCTGTTAAGTTCCATGGATGCAGGATCTTTTTGTTGCTGCATTTGTTTCTGAACAGCCATAGCTTCAGAACTTTTTTCCATCAGAAACTTTCTATATCCAAACAGGATGTCGTTTTCTTTTGAACCTGAAAACTTAACACTTTTCACAAAGTCCAGTGTGTCAGCTTCAACGGTGACATCATTGTCATTACCACTTACAATAAAATCATAGTATTTTGCCGGACTCAATACAATAAGATAGATCCCGCCTTTCAGGGGTTCAGTACCTTTAAATGACAAAACGCCGTTTTCGACATTGGCCGAATCTACTTTGAAGTATTGATTATATCCAAAATAATGAGCCAAATGCACTTTTTTACCTTCTTCAAGGCCTTGCATTTTTACGGTTATATTGTATGCAGGCTTATCTTGTGCATGGGTCAGTGAGGCGAAACCCGCCAGAAAAAAAAGAAAAATTAATGTTCTCTTCATGTTCAGATTTTTTTGCAAATTTAAACTAATATTGTTTTTTGTTAAAGAAATTAACTTTTTGTTATGTTTTTTGTAATATCCAAAACGCTTTCGTTTATTCTGAAACCGCTGGGAATCATATTGATATTAGGTTTCCTATTGATACTTACTAAAAATCGTACCAAACAAAAACGACTAACTTTTTCAATTCTTATTTTACTCTACATTTTTTCAAATCCAATATTTATCGGTTTTTTGAGTAAATGGTATGAACCCGGAACTATTCCCATTAAAAAACTTGGCCATTTTGAAACAGCAGTAGTTTTGACCGGTGGCATCAGCAATGATTCAGAATACGGGGCCGGATTTGTGGGTCTGGGAAATCAAGCGGATAGAATTTGGCAAGCATTACAATTGTACAGAGAGCACAAAATCGAAAAAATTGTGATTTCCGGGGGAGAATGGCGAAAAGGATATAAAGACAAACCGATGATAGAAAACGATATAGCGAGGCTTTTTCTTATAAAAAACGGAGTTCCTGATTCTGTGATTGTACAGGAGAAAAAATCAAGAAACACCTATGAAAATGCTTTGGAAACCAAAAAAAAGATTGGAACTACAGCTAAAATTCTGGTAATCACCACTTCATTCCATTGCAAAAGGGCCGAATTGTGTTTTAAAAAGCAAGGTTTCAAATTTCAGATGTTTCCGGTAAACGCAGAGCAATCTGAGGTAAGTTCTATTGGAATAAACAGTTTTTTGCCTTCCTCTCTGGCTTTTAGACAAACCGACCTGCATTTTAACGAATGGATAGGATTACTTTTTTATAAGCTAGCCGGATATGTATAAAAAAATCCGGCTGTAAAGGCCGGATCTTAATTTATTTCAGATACTTAATATGTGTACCATTCGCAACAAATCATCATGAATAGGTTTTTGTTTTTTGATGGTATCTATAAATGGTGTATAAATCAAATCATTATTTACTATACCTGCCATTACATTTTTCTGTCCATTTATCAAGCCTTCTACTGCGGCCAGGCCCATTCTTGAGGCTAAAATCCTGTCGTAAGCGGTCGGAGAACCTCCCCTTTGAACGTGCCCCAGAGTTGATACTCTGATATCAAGTTTATCGCCTAACTGTTCTTTAATCTTTTCGGCAATCTGTGTAGCATGACCTTCTTCATCACCTTCGGCAACTACAATAATCGAAGAAGATTTTTGGCGGTTCCAACCTTCTTTTAAAGTAGATACAACTTTCTTTAAAGGTGTATGTGTTTCCGGTACCATCACGATCTCAGCTCCTCCACCAATACCTGATTGTATGGCAATATAGCCAGAGTCACGCCCCATCACTTCGATAAAAAAGACCCTATCGTGAGAGTCAGCCGTATCTCTGATTTTGTCAATGGCCTCAAGCGAAGTATTTACCGCCGTATCAAAACCAATGGTGTAATCGGTACCATACAAATCGTTGTCGATGGTACCAGGACAACCCACAGTTGGTATCTGATATTCATTATAAAAAACTTCAGCCCCAGTAAAAGTACCATTACCACCGATGGCTACCAGACCTTCGATACCATGAGCCATAAGATTTTCATAGGCTTTTTTTCGCCCTTCGGGGGTCATAAAATCCTTGCTTCTGGCCGACTTAAGAATTGTTCCTCCTCTCTGAACTATGTTTGAAACAGACTTAGAGCCCATTTCGAATATATCGCCGGCAATCATGCCATTATATCCTCTTCTTATACCATATACTTCCAAACCATGATAAATAGCTCCCCTTACCGCCGCCCTGATACAGGCGTTCATACCTGGAGCGTCACCACCGGAAGTAAAAACTGCAATCTTCTTCATCTATTATGTTAGTGTTATTTTAACCCTACAAAAATACAGAGTTTTATCTTAACCTAAAAGGATATTTTTATTTCGTTGAAGGGGTTTATAATTTAAGATAATTTTGCAGATTCGTTTTTTACAAAATATTATTGGAATAGTAATAATCTTTAATAAAAAGAATTTAGGAATAATTATTAAGCGGATTAAAACCTGAAAATTTTCAAAACTGAGTATTAAATAACCCGTATATTTTGCTGTTCCTATCCCTTTATTTTTCATAATTCTCTTGCTTCGGTTATAAAATTCATGAAATAAATAGAAAATATTACTTTTAAAATACCAAAGTGAAAAGTTTATTATCTAATTCCATTTAAAAAAATTGATATTTCATTCTGCATTATTTCTCGGCATTATTTCTCTTCATTATGTATCCAAATAATAGGTTTTCCCAAAGCTTTGGTTGAATATAATTTATTTGGCTTGATAATTGTAAATACCACATGTACGAGTGTCTCCTGATATTAAAAGAATGAGAATAAATAGAATAGTATTACTTATTTCGGTGATTTTGCTGATTTTTTCACACGATAGGGCATTTTCCCAAAATCAATGGGAATTTTTAAAAGGTCATCTTAACTTTCAGTATGATTATGAAAGTCACTATTATGCTTTTAATGTTTATGATGTAAACAACAAACCCAGCTCAAGGGAACATTGCGGGTCCGGAATTTTCAACAATAAGATATTAATATTTGGGGGAGATGGCAGCTATGCCGGCTCCGATATCTGGTCTTATGATATCAATGCAAAAGCCTGGGCTATAATATCAAACCGCGGCCAAAACGAAGTTTATACCGATAAATTTAATGAAAGTACAGTTGCTCATCCAGGTGATAGAACCAGAATGGCCTCAGTCATGGATAAAAATGGGTACTTTTGGTTCTTTGGAGGAGAGACCAAAGATCTGGGATTTCATACAGGTTGGAACGACTTGTGGAAATTTAATCCCACCACAAAAAACTGGACTTGGATGGGCGGAAGTACAACTCACTCATCGGCAGGAAGTTACAATGTGCCCAATACCCCGGATTGGCCACGTGCCAGGTATCGTGTAAGGGGTTGGTTTGATAAGGATGGAAATTACTGGATTTTTGGCGGGGTTTATTTTGATGGGGTGAATCCCCCTTTTCCCCTAAATGATATGTGGAAATACAATGTTTCCACCAAAGTTTGGACTTGTGAAACAGGCGATTGCAATCAGTTACATATGCCCAATGCCCCTAGCGGGGTATATCCCGCCACAGTTGGGCAGTCTTCTGTAAGTTATAAACCCCGGGCTCGCTGCGATTACGGTTACTGGCAGGATCTCGAGGGTAATTTTTTATTTTTTGGAGGAAATAATGGTGATGCTCATTCTATAGGTTGCTCCCTTGCAGATACCTGGAAGTACAATCCCAAAACAAAAGTCTGGACTTATCTTGCCCAGGAGACCAGTCCATCAATTAATTCACCAGGTCCGCAAATAGAACCTTTATGTTGGATGGGAAATGATGGTGTACCCTGGATGCGATTGGTTAACCGCTCAATCTGGAAATTAAACAATGGAAAATGGGTAAACCAAAGATATGAAACAGATTATGCATGGGAATCACCCATATTGGTTAATAATCAGCCTTTTGTCTTTAACAATATCAATCAGCCTGGCTCTCACTTTACCACTTTCAATCATATCAGAAATGATAGCCTGGTCTTTTTATTTAATGGGTATGGTCGTGACCAAAGTAGTCAGCCTTATTATACCGGAGCACTTTGGGCATATTCATTAGAACAAAACCGTCTTCCAAAACTCGAATTGTCAATTTTAAAAGATGATTTTGATCCAACGGGAGAATCACCTTACACGACGTCGAACCGCGAAATTTTAGTCAAAAATACCGGTTCTGATTCGGCGAAAAACGTTGTTGTGACTATTGGACTTTCTCCCACTAACAGCTATTCGGCATTCAGGCTTCAAAATCTTAAACTTTATAATTCGGATGATGAATTAATCACAAATTATGCCACCACTTCCCTTCCTTTTTCTCCTACTGACCTGGAGAATGGACCATCGTGCAATTTTAACCCGAATGACTATAAAACAACCGTTAATATTACAATTCCCAAAATAGAAGCGGCCAACTCTGTAAGAATTGCTATCAAAGCTGAACATTGCATGGCCAATTTCAATAGCCTTGCAAACGGCCAATATTCCTGGAATCATTGGGCTACCAAATTAAAATATAAAGACAGGCTCGACAAAAGTTATTTAATAGATATAATTAATAATAGTAACGCTCATGCACTTGACTCCTACACCTGGAAACAATATAAGGCACCATTACCGACACTGAGTGCCTCTGCAGGCTCAAAAATATTCGAAATAGAACTTGGGTCAGGAGTTTATGGAACCCCCACCAACAATCAGGATATCGGAACCTCATTTCCTCATGCACAAGCAAGAGTTGACTTGTCATTACCACCCGGAGTGTTTTTGGCAAACGGCAGCCTTCAGGATATCGTAGGGGAATATGCTATCAAAAATGGAACTACTGTTCAATTGGTACAAACCCATGCCAGTGAAATAAACTATGGCTTTACCGGTAGTGACAAAAATCAATCTTATATTATAAAGTTCCCTGAGGGGCATTTTCTACCTATAAGAAGGATAAAAATTAAACTTAGAGCAAATGACAACACTGCCAATCTTTCAAACATTAATACCTTAATAAGAACAACTTATAATAAAACTTTCGCCAACATGGATTACGGCTGGAAAACGGCAGTTAAATGATATAGATATTTGGAAAACATGAAAAGGATACAAGCAATAATATTGATTTTTATATTTACTTCAGGCATATTTTCTGAAATAAAGGCGGAGAATTTGATTTTTCCAGATCAGGAAAAATCAAATACCGGTGGATGCAAATTAACTGCAGAAATCGTTGGAGGGCAAATTGAAATTAGCTATGAATATGATTCATTAGATCGTCTGACCGTAAAAAACTTTATAAAACAGAATTATAAAGAAGTGTACACTTATGATAAAGATGGATTTTTAGTTAAAATCACTAATAATTCGGAAAATCCTTACACCATTGATTTTGTTTACAACAACAATCTTTTGGTCTTAAAAACTATTACGCATATTTATGTTTCCACTCCTCAAGTTTTTAAATATGAATACAATGAGGCAGGTGAATTAATAAAAATGTCGGAAACGCTGATGACAACTACAGTTACCGAGTTTTTAAACGGCAAAGTGGTAAAAATATCCAACCCTTTCATTACCTATGAATTAAATGACCTGGGATTGGTAATAAAATCGAAAAGCATTGCAGGAACACAAACCGAAAACATATATAAATACGACAAAAACCACATGTTGTCTGTACAAGAGATTTATTCTGAACCAGGCAAAAAAATCATGTACACTGAATATAAAAATACCAAAATTAAAAAGTCAAATCTGGGAGATGAATTTATAAACACTTACAAAGGTTTACCAAAGTTCTCTGATCCTTATGGTGATAAAAGTTATTATGTCAGTGGCATGTCTCATTTTTCAGCCAATGTAGAAACAGGACAGTTTGAAAAATCTTTTTCAACTGAAAACTCTCTCACCATTGACACTTCCGGCCGACTGGTAAATTCATTGAATCTCAATAATATCAGCAGTCCTGTAAGAGAGTACGTCTATTCGGGATGTAAATGATTTGTAAGGAGATAATTAAATAAAATAATCAATACATTTTTTTTAGTTTCTCCATAATAACAATATTTCCGGCTATTAACAAAAAACCATAAAACAGATCCTCAACAGGAATCGTCCACATCCTGATTCCCAGATTTTCATTATTGTTATACCACACCATGGGCTCATCAATAAAACTTCCTGTCAGAATACCATTTGTCAGAAGAAAAAACGGAATGACAAAAATGTAGGCAAAAATTATAGCAGAAATATCGATTCTTTTGTACCAGGTAATCAACAAAAAAATGAGTAAGAAAAGATTTGTATAAAAGGTGTATTTCTTGTCAAAAAATAGAATTAAAGCAATGATACAAATGGAAATTAGCGAGTAATGCAAGTGCATGCTCAGCTTTTGTAATGGATTATTTTTTAAGAAATATTTGAGAGAAAAGTAAATAAATATACTAGAGTACGGTATAAAAAAGAAAAAAAGGAATTCTTCGATAGGCAAATTGAAAACAAACACCCCTGTCAAGTATCTCTGATTAAACCCCCAAACGCCGATTTTCGTAAATATCACATCCCACACAATAAAAAAAACAGCCATCAAGCCCAGAGATGTAAAAAGGTATTTCCATTCTTTATAGAAAGCATGTTTGGGATAAAAACTCGCTATAAGTGGAAAAGAAAGCGTCAAGACATCAATGACCAGATATAGATATTTATCTTCCATCAAAAATATTTTTTAAAATATTTGAGCGGTACAAACAACATCCCGAAAACCTCCCCTTCTTCTTTTCCAATATGTTTATGATGCACTTTATGACCTTTACGCAGGGCAAGTAAATAGTTGTTTTTGGTATGCGTGAAAAGCTTAATTCTTTGATGAATCAAAATATCATGAACAAAGAAATACGCCATTCCATATAACAGAATACCAAGACCAATAAAAAACTTGAAATTTAAAGAAGGCTCCAGCCCAAAATAAAATAACGCAATGCTGGGGATTGCAAAAATCACAAAAAAAGCATCGTTTTTCTCGAAAACATGATTGTAGCCCGGCTGATGATGATCCTCATGCAAATACCACAAAAAACCGTGCATTACAAACTTATGCGTGAGCCAAGTGACACCTTCCATTATTAAAAATGTGACCAGGGTCGTTAAAACAAAAATGTACCACATATCAAAAAATATTTAATCTGTATCTAAAATAGGAATTCACCAAAATTAACATCTTTACGGGGTTCGGAATTCTAATTCTCTCCAAAAGTAATCTGTTGGCATTGGTTCTTTCTATCTTTTTTAAAAGCGAAAGATAATACATATAGGCTGTTAAAACCCCAAATCTGCTCGTACCCGGCAATAATCTGATTCCTTTGATCGCTTCTTTAAAATCTTCTTCTATTTCTAAAATAATTTCTCTCTTTTTATGCTCTGAAAAATTACTGAAGTTGACATTCGGGAAATATATCCTGCCCAGGCTTTCATAATCATGCTTTGCATCTCTCAAAAAATTAACCTTTTGAAAAGCCGATCCCAATTTACTGGCAAATCCTTTCAGTCTTTCAAATTCACTTTCATCCCCTTTCACAAAAACTTTAAGACACATTAAACCCACAACATCTGCCGAACCATAAATATATTGCTCATATTCCGCAGTGGTATGGTATTCTTTTTTGTATAAATCTGCCCTCATACTAGCCATAAATGCATCAACCAGATCGTGTAGTTTGTATTGATTCACAATCTTTTGAAAAGCATTTAGGATAGGATTTAAACTTATTTCTTCCTGTAAAGAAGCTAAATAATCTTCTTCAAACTTGTCAAAAAGTTTTTCCTGATTATACCCTTCAAATGAGTCCACGATTTCATCAGCCAGCCTCACGAAACCATAAATGGCATAAACCTGGTCACGGACTGAGGGAGCTAACATATTAATAGCCAAAGAAAAAGAAGTACTGTACCTTTTGGTTACTCTTTTGGAGCAATCCAGACTAGTTTCATCAAAAATGCTTTTCATAGTTTCAATAGTTTAATAATTTTTTCACTTACTATTTTTCCGCTAATCAAAGCCGGAGGTACCCCAGGACCGGGCACGGTAAGTTGCCCTGTAAAAAATAAATTCTTCACTTTCCTGCTTTGGAGTTTTGGTCTGAATACCGCAGTTTGGAAGAGTGTATTGGCCAGTCCATAAGCATTCCCTTTGTAGGAATTGTACCTACTGACAAAATCACTCACACAAAACGACTTTTTAAACAGTACCGAACTCCGCACCTCTTGCTGAGTCAGCGATTCCAATCTATCAATTATAATGTCAAAATATTTTTCCCGTTGTGTGCCGCTATCCTCAAGACCGGGGGCGATAGGTATCAAGAACACACCGGCTTCTTTTCCTTCTGGTGCAAAAAATGAATCTGTTTTAGAAGGAAAGCTGGCATAAAACAGTGGTTTTTCGGGCCATGCAGGAGTATCATAAATGTCTTTGGCATGGTCGGCAAACGGAACGTCAAAGAATAAAGTGTGATGCTCTACGTTCTCGATTTTTTTATCAAAACCAACATAAAAAAGCAATGATGAAGGAGCAAAAACCTTTTTTGACCAGTATTTCTCAGAGTACATACGATAAGGGCTATCAAGCAATTGCTCAGTATGGTGATAATCGGCTCCGCTTAGAACAACGTCGGCTCTAATCTCCTTTTGATGAATAATTACCCCTATCGCTTTACCATCTTCAACAATTATTTTCTCAACCGGGCTGTCCACAAAAAATTTCACACCCAATTCTTGAGCAAGATTTTTCATCCCTTCAGCTACACTATACATCCCTTTCATTGGATGAAAAGTGCCGTAACCAAAGTCGGCGAAATTCATGAAATTATAGAAAGCAGGCGTATCTGAGGGCTTGGCACCCAAAAAGAGCACAGGAAACTCCAGGATTTGAATTAAATTGGGATTTTTTATTTGTGCCCTGACAGAATCCGAAATGGACTTAAAAAATAGTGGCAACCTTTTGGCGGTTTCAAGCGAGACAAGCTCTAAAATAGAATCTCCCGGCTTGTAAACCAGGTCTTTGATAGCGATATCGTAATTTGATTCTGCCTCTTTTATAAAAGATCTGAGTTTCGCTCCGGCACCTTTTTCATTTTTTTCAAAAGTCTCAATTATTTCATCAAGTCTGCCAGCTATGTGTATAGACTCTTTTACACCAAAATATACCTGATAGGCCGGATCCAGCTTTTCTAATTTATAAAATTCTTCAACTTTCCTTCCAAAATCCCCAAAGAACCTTTCAAACACATCGGGCATCCAATACCAGGTGGGCCCCATATCGAAATTGAATCCCTGGTGTTCCAGTCGGGAGGCCCTACCACCTATGCTTTCATTTTTTTCGTACACACTCACGTCAATCCCTGCTTTTGCAAGGTAGGCCGCAGAGGCGAGGGATGAAAATCCCGATCCGATGATTATTGCTGTTTTTTTCATTTTGTTTAACAAAAGTAATATTTCGTTAAACAAAAACAAATTTATTCAGATATTTTTTTTATTAATTCATTAATATTTTCGAATGAACTAACATTTTCCAGATTAAAGTCACTTACAAATCTGGCTTTATACCCTCCTATCCACAATTTATGTGCCCTGCCTTTTAAAATACTCTTTTGAAAATCAGACAAATAATCATGCAAAATTTCGTCTTCAGGATAAATAGTAAAATAACTGATAAAGTGGATATTAGGAGCTTTGTTGGCAAGCTCAACCAAATCCTGAACAGGTATGGATTCTCCGAGATAGATTGTATTTTTAGAAAGCAATTTTAATTCGAAGTTGACTGCTAACAGACCTATTTCATGGATTTCTTTGTGTGGCAAAAACAAAACATAAACTTCGTTTTCATTCGAAATGTCAAATTCAAGCTTTTCAATATTTAATAATAGTTTTTGCTTGATAAGGTTACTGATAAAGTGCTCATGAGCAGGACTTAGTGTGCCCGTTTGCCAAAGTAAGCCTATCTGATATAAAAAAGGGAAAAAGGTACTGTAAAGGATTTCTTTAAATGGCTTTTCCTTAATTAATAGTTGATAAGTTTCTGAAAAAAGTCTTGAATCAAAATTAAGCATTGCCAGTTTCAGATTATTGATAGCATAGCTTTCAACCTCATTTTCAAGCACATATCTCTTTACAGTAGAGGAAATCTCATGCCGGGGCATCTCGGCGATGTGAGAAATCTTCATACCCTGATTGAGCAAAAAAACTACATTAAAAAGTTTCTGCAAACTTGCCAAATCATAACTTCTGATATTGTTTTCATCCCTTACCGGGCTAAACAATTCGTATCTTTTTTCCCAAATCCTCAGCGTATGGGCTTTAATGCCTGACAGGTTCTCTAAATCTTTAATAGTAAAACTTGACTGAATGTAGTTTAACATATTCTCAATTTTATTAAACACAAATATACAACAAATGAAATTATTTTGATTTTTTACAATTTTAATGAATTTAAAAAACGACTCAAGATTTATTCTAATTTCATCTTAATCTATTAACTAAAAAACATTCAAAAGGTTTATTTGATTTGAAAATCACCAAAAAACAACATTTTTTACTAAATTTGCCTATTGAGAAAACCGGCGTTTTTACTTAAATGAGTGAGGAAAGCATAAACTACGACCCATCAAACCAAAATGAAGTAATTGATGACATGTTTGAGAAATATTTTCTCGAATATGCCTCCTATGTTATTCTTGAAAGAGCTGTTCCGGCAATTGAAGACGGTCTTAAGCCGGTACAAAGAAGGCTTCTGCATGCTTTGAAAGAGATGGATGACGGGCGATTTAACAAGGTTGCCAACGTCATTGGTTCAACTATGCAATATCACCCTCATGGAGATGCGAGTATAGGAGACGCCATAGTAAATATCGGTCAAAAAGAGCTGCTGCTTGATATACAAGGCAACTGGGGAGATATCAGAACCGGTGACTCAGCTGCGGCACCCAGATATATCGAGGTTCGTTTGTCAAAATTTGCTCATGATGTATTGTTCAATGAAGACATCACTGAATGGCAAATGTCTTACGATGGAAGAAAAAGGGAGCCGGTAACATTACCTGCAAAATTCCCTCTTGTGCTTGAAATGGGTGTAGAGGGTATTGCAGTAGGGCTTTCGACCAAAATTCTTCCGCATAATTTTATTGAATTATGTGAAGCCACTATAAAATATCTTAAAAAACAACCATTTACCCTATATCCTGATTTTCTTACAGGTGGCTTAATTGACGTTTCCGGTTACAACGATGGTGCAAGAGGTGGTAAGGTTAAAATGAGGGCTAAAATCAAAGAGCTCGACAAAAAAACTTTAGTTATCACTGAAATCCCTTTTTCAACAACAACCGGCAGTTTGATTGAATCGATAATCAAAGCCAATGATGCAGGCAAAATTAAGATAAAGAAGGTTGAAGATAATACTGCCAAAAATGTTGAAATTCTGATTCATCTGGCACCAAATACCTCCACCGACATCACTATTGATGCTCTGTATGCCTTTACCAATTGTGAGGTCTCAGTATCTCCCAATGCGGTAGTGATTATCGATCAAAAACCTCATTTTTTGGGTGTTAGTGAAATTCTGAAAAACTCAGCGGATCAAACTATGCACCTCCTGAAACGGGAGTTGGAAATCAGAGAGGCCGAACTTAAAGAAAGATTGCTTTACAGCTCACTTGAAAAATTATTTATCGAAAAACGCATCTATCGTGACATTGAGGAATGTGAGACTTTCGAAGCCGTAATTGACACAATTGACAAAGGACTTGACCCCTATAAAGGTCAGTTTTACCGTGAAATAATCAGAGAAGATATACTCAGACTCACCGAAATAAAAATCAAACGTATTTCGAAATATGATGGTTTTAAAGCGGATGAACTGATGAAAAAGCTTGAAGAAGAGCTGGCTCAGGTAAGGGATAACCTGGAAAATCTGGTGAGATATACTATAGAATTTTTCCAGGAATTACTAAAAAAATATTCCAAAGGACGCGAGAGACGTACCGAAATCACTCAGTTTGGTGAGGTGCAGGCGGCAATTGTGGCTGCCAATAATCAAAAACTCTATGTCGACAAAGAAGGCGGATTTATCGGATATGGCCTTAAAAAGGATGAATATGTGATGGATTGCTCTGACATTGACGATATTATCACTTTCAGAGCCGATGGTAAGTTTTCGGTCGTTAAAGTTCAGGAAAAAGTATTTGTTGGAAAAAACATTATTCATTGTTCTGTTTTCCGGAAAAATGACGAAAGGAGAATTTACAATGTAATCTACCTTGATGGAAAAGAAGGCAGGACATTTGCCAAACGCTTTGCAGTAACAGGGATAACCCGGGACAAAGAATACGATGTAACCAAAGGTTCGGCCAGATCTAAAATTCTGTATTTTACCGCCAACGAAAATGGTGAAGCCGAAACGGTTACAGTAAATCTTACTGCCAGTTCTACGGCTAAAAAGAAGATATTTGATTTTGATTTTGCGGAATTACTGATCAAAAATCGCTCAGCTATGGGGAATCTCGTCACCAAATATTCCGTGAGAAAAATTGCCTTCAAATCGGCAGGAAAATCAACCCTGGGAGGAGTTGATATTTGGTACACCTCCACTCTTGGCAGGCTAAACAAAGATGAACATGGTATTTATTTGGGCAATTTCGGAGCAAATGACAAGATTTTGGTACTTTACAAAACCGGTGAATATGAAATAACCAACTTTGAGCTTACCAACCATTATGACCCCAGACAAGTCCATACTATCGCCAAATACAACGAAAAAGGTGTAGTTTCAACCATATATTATGATGGTGATCAAAAAAACTATCATGTTAAGCGGTTTATCATTGAAACTTCAACATTAGATAAGAAATTCTTGTTTATCACAGATCACAACAGATCCGAAGTTTTAATGATTTCGTATGATAAAAAACCCAGAATTGAAATAAAACTCAAACGCCAGCGTAAATCAGAGGTTGAAATCATACCTTACAACGTGGAAGAAATGATTGAAGTCAAAGGCTGGAAGGCTCTTGGCAATAAAATCAATTTTGAGAAAATATTGGAAGTTAAAATGCTCGAACCGGAAATCGACACAGAGGAAGATGAAAATGAGGAAAATATTGTCGTTAACGAGGACTTCGAAGTGGTAGATTCGGAAGTGGTAGATTCAGAAGTGGATAATGACCCGGAAAACCAGGAAACTAATTCGGAATTAGAAAACAAGGAAGAGAAAAACAACCAGGAAGCGGATTCTCAAAATGAAGAGAATCAAAAGCCGGAAAATCATGAAGGCGAACAACTTGGGCTCTTCTAAATAAAAAGGTATGCGTAGAATTACTTTGGTAAAAACTGTATTCACGCTTGTATGTATTTTTTTTCTGCAAATCTCAGTATTTTCGCAGGGTGGATATTTTTTGACCAAAGGGAAGATTTTAGATAAATTTACAAAACTCCCCCTGTCAAACGCCTACATTAGTATCCCGTCTATTGGCTATGGTACCGCACCCAATCTTGACGGAGATTTTTTATTTCAATTTCCAAGGCTTAGTAAAGACTCTTTGGTGGTGGTGTCTTCGGTTGGTTACAAATCATTAAAATTAAAAGGCAGTAATCTCAGGTTGGAAGACAATTTATTTGAACTTGAGCCTCTACCTCTGTTTGATGCCAACTATGGCCTCTCTGATGTAAGAATCATGCTCAAAGCAGCTGTAGATAGTATCAAAGCCAATTACAATGCATCACCCTACTATCAACTTGGCTTTTATCATGAGCAAGTTGACCTTCCCGGACTTGGGCCTATTAAACTCAACGAAGGGGTACTTAGAGTCGAGCGTTTTCCTGATCTTAAAGAAAAAATTGAAAAAGTAAAGCTATTGAGAGGCCGAAGGATAGAATGGAAAGGACAAACCAATAAGATCAACGGCTGGGGCTTCCAAAACGGTACCCAACTAGTCTGCAGGTCATTAGAAACCGGCATTCCTGACTTTCTTGAGAAAAAACAAATGAAAAAATATGATTTCCGGCTTGATTCTCTGATGACCGAATATGAAGATTTACCCTTGTTTATTATCCATTTCTGGCCATTACAAAAAGGAAAAAAAGGAGGCAAAGAGGGCACCATTTATCTGGAGCCGGAAACCAAAGCCATTGTCAAAATTCAGTATAAAATGGTTGAAAAAAGCGTCAATGAACTTTTGGATAGGAAAATTGGGCCTGTAAAAGTCGATGGGAAATCCGCAGAAATGGTTTTTCAATACCGGAAGTTTAAGGATAAATGGTCGCTACAAGAATCCAAAGCCATTTTTTCGGTAAATTTTGAGGATAATCTTGACAAAAAATACAATATCAACACCAATATCATGATGCGATATGTGGCTTTTGAAAACCTGAAGTTGATGAAGTCGGCGATTTATGATAACGAAATTCTTACCTCCACCAATAATTTTATTGCTACCAATTCGGTAAACTCTGAATATTGGTTGCCCTATATTTATCTTCCCAACACCACCGAAGCTTCGAAACTTTCAAATATCCTTCGATAATTTTTTAGCAATATGAAGACAATTTCGACCAGAAATTTATTTACTGATGGGAAGGTATTAAACAATCAATTGATAAAAATAAAAGACGGCAGAATCGTTGGTTTAAGTCAATTGGACACATCAGGGTCTTTTGATTTTGAAAATCTTGCCCCTGCCCTGATTGACCTTCACATCAATGGAGGTGAGGCGTTCCATTTTACATGCTCTCCCAATTTCGAGACACTGAAGGATATCGACTCTTCAGCCCAAAAGAACGGTGTAGGCTATACCCTTCCAGCATTGATTACCTCTTCATTTGAAAATATTGAGCAAGGGATTAATGCAGTAGAGCAATTTACCGCACAAAATCCGGAGGGTGGAATTCTTGGTTTGCATCTGGAGGGCCCCTTTATTTCTAAAAAGAAGAGGGGAGCTCATTTAGAAAAATTCATCCAAAAACCTGATTTGGAGAGCATTAAAAAGTTGAAATCTCTGGCGGGGAAAGTAGTAAAAATGGTTACTATCGCCCCGGAGGAGTTTGACGAAATTAGCTTAAATGCCATAATTGAAACGGGACTAAAATTATCAGTTGGCCATTCCGATGCAACTTTTGAAGAGGCCCAATTTGCATTTTCCAAAGGTATAAACCTGGTTACTCATCTTTTCAACGCTATGTCGGCATTTGGGCATCGGTCCCCTGGTCTAGTTGGTGCAAGTTTATACAATGAGAACGTCTTTTCTCCTATAATTCTTGATGATGTGCATTTAAGCAGAAAATCTGCAGAAATAGCACTACGACTTAAAAAAGAAAAGTTGTTTCTAATTTCTGATGCATTATTTCAAAATCATAAAAAGAATGAATTCAAATGGGATGAATTTGATGCAAAATTGGTAGATGGCAATTACGTCAATTCTGATGGAAACCTTGCAGGTGCTACTATCTCATTGGCTGATGCAGTAAAAAACGCAGTGGATTGGTTAAATATCCCGACTGAAAAAGCTATTGAAATGGCTACCAGTATTCCTGCAAATATCATCGAAACTAACAGAAAAATTGGAAGTATATCGCCGGGATTCGAAGCAAAATTTTGTACTTTCAGCAATGATCTTACTGATTTTAAATTAATTAAATAATTTTCATTTATTTCTGAAAATTTAATATTTACAATTATTTCATTTTTTTCATTAATTATAAAATATTTTATGCATATTATATTTATAATCTTTACTAATATTTTTATTTATTCTATATTTTATGAACAATAGGATTCTTGAAGCTTTACACCTCGCAAAAGCCGGCAAATGGGATGATGCTCATCAAATAGCACAATCCAGAGAAGGTGATCCTGATTTTGACAGGTTACATGCCTTTCTGCACCGGATGGAAGGTGATGAATGGAATGCAGGTTACTGGTACAGGAGATGCTCCACCGATGTGCCAAACGTGAGCCTTGAGGAGGAGTTGGAAGGATTGATTCAGCACTATAAATCATAAATTTGCAAAACATTGATAATTAGTAATTAAATCCACTTTTTAGCAAAATAATCTGCCAAAATTCTTTCCAACGACCATCGCTTGTCGCGATAAAATATATTTTCTAAATTCCTAAGATATGATTTTAGTCCTTTTAAATATAATATAGTTTATATAGGTTTACTAGCGTAGTAGCCCCCAAATCTATCTATTTGGTTTGAGAGTTTTGTGAAATCTTAATTTTCTAAAACGATGAAATTTAAACCAATACTCCTATCGTTTATGTTTTGGGCATACCCATCTTTTGGCCAAATTTATATTAATGAGATAATGGCCTCCAACACTAAAACCATTCAGGACAATACAGGTATTTATTCCGACTGGATTGAAATTTATAATGCCGGAGCCTCACCTGTTGATCTGGCCAATTATTATATTTCCGATGCTGTTTCCAATCTGACCAAACACAAATTTCCGGCCATAGCAGGTCAGGTAGTAATACCTGCTAATGGCTATTTAATGATTTGGGCCAGCGGAAACACTGCAGCCGGAGTACTTCATACCAATTTCTCTTTGTCTTCAACCAATGGCGAGTATGTCTACCTTGTTATGCCTGATGGTGTCACTATAGTAAATGGATTCGCATTTCCCCCACAACATGACGACATATCTTACGGAAGAGAATCAGATGGAAGTGCTACCCTTAAATATTTCTCGCCATCGAGTCCGGGAGCTTCTAATATATCCGAAAATGCTTACAGTGGATTTACCAACACTCCTACATTTTCGCAGCAAGGAGGCTTTTTCCAAAATTCTTTCAATCTGACACTTTCTCACCCTGATCCCGAAGTAGTGATTTATTATACCACCGATGGTTCCATCCCCTCTTCTGCCAACTTAGCAGGAACAACATACTCCTACAAAAATTCGTATCCACAAAATCCGGGAGACCCATCTGGGGTATTCCTGAGTAGGTTATTTCGAACAAATTTGTACGAAACACCCATTAATATTCATGACAAAACCAGCGAGGCCAATGAGGTTAGTTCGATTTCGAGCACCTGGAATTTGACGCCGACATATTTACCATCCTATAATATCCAAAAAGGAATGGTAGTTCGTGCAATAGCCACCAAACCAGGATTTCTTCCAAGTGATATAGAAACTAATACCTACCTTTTTAGCAATTCAGGACAAAATCCATATATTTTCTCTGTGATAGCAGTAACAATGCAAGAAAATCACCTTTTCGATTATAATTCTGGCATTTATACTGCAGGAATAACTTTTGATCAATTTAGGCAAAATAACCCGGCAACACCGGCTGATATTTGTTCACCGGGCAATTTTTCCGGTAATGGAGCACTATGGGAAAGACCGGGAAATCTGGAAATTATTGAAAGTCAAACCAATGTTTTAAATCAGCCATTATCTTACAGGATTCACGGTAGCTGTTCAGCATCAGCACCTTACAAATCATTGAGAGCTTATGGTCAAAATAAGTTTGACAATTATGCTTTTTTCACTTCAAAACCTAATCTTTTTCACGACAGAATTATTTTCAGGAATTCGGGAAATGACTATAACCAAACAATGTTTAAGGACGCATTTGTTCATACCTGGCTGGGGCATTTAAGGTTTTCTTCACAAAAAAACAGACCTTCAATTCTTTATTTAAATGGTGAATATTGGGGAATTCATAATATCAGAGAAAGAATAGATAAATACTATCTCAACGCACTTTATGGAGTAAATGAAAATAATCTTGACCTTAGGAATATTGTTTGGGATGGCCCGGCGGAGATTGAAGAGGGTGATTCGGTTCATTATACCAATATGTACGATTTTATCACAACTCATCCCATGAGTGACTCCGTCAATTTTGCTCAAGCCTTACAGATGCTTGACGCAGAATGCCTTATAGACTACCAGGCGGCTGAGATTTATGTAGGCAACATTGACTGGCCTCAAAACAATGTGAGACTATGGAGAACCCGAAATCCCTATAATCCAAATGTAAAGTACAACGATGGCAGGTGGAGGTGGGTTCTTTTCGATACAGACAGGGCACTTGGTGAGGTGGTAAACTATGAAAATTATGATTTAGAATCTCTGATTGAAAACCCTGCTAATCTGCTTTTTAAGAAATTATTGGAAAACACAAATTTTAAGAATTCTTTTATTAACAGATATGCCGACCTCCTAAATAGTAGTCTAAAACCTGATTTTGCCACTTCCATATATGCCTCAATGACAGCCCAATACGCTTTAGAAGCTGAAAATCATATATTACGATGGAAAAATTTGGAAAGTATGGCGGCATGGTATACTCAATGCGAAAAAGTCAATACTTATCTGATAAACCGACCTGCCTCAATGCTAAATCAACTAAAAGCCTATTTTGGACTTTCCGGAACTTATAACCTTACTGTTAGCACAGCTGATACATCGAAAGGGTTTATTAGGATAAATACTCTCGAGGTAAGAAAATCCTCCCCGGGCTTACCTTTAAATACCCAAAGTTGGACAGGCCTTTACTTTGACAATATCCCACTAAAAATAACTGCTGTACCAAAGTTTGGATATAAATTTTCATACTGGATTTACAATGGAGTTCAATTATTTGATTCTACACTTACCCTCCTAACCAGTACCGACAGATCCTATCAGGCTTTTTTTGAAGTTGCTATCATTTCCAATAATCCTATACCACAAGTGGCTGCAAAAATTGCATCGTGTGGATATTTATTGACTTTTTGGAGTGCTACAGCTCAATCGGGCAGCTCACCAGCAAATAGCAAGTTTGTATATCTAAACTCAGAAAACCCCGGAATTACTGCCGAAATTGGCGGCTATACGTCAGGAGTTTATAATCTGACCACAAAGACCCGAATAAACGGCTTAGAGGAAAATGGCTTCTCTTTTATTAACACCAGCGATGGGAATGAAGGTTACCCTGGCAATAAATTGGGAGGCTTTTTAATGGCAATAAATACACAAAATCTTGATTCCGTGAATATCAGCTGGACAGGCAAAACAATTGTTGCTAACCCTAGAAAATATAAAATCAGGCTATATTACCGGGAAGGTGACATTCAGGCATTTCAGGATTTTAGCCCTATAGTCGAATATAGCGGTAATTCCGTTTCGGGACATTCCCAGATTTTTGCCAATATAAAATTACCTCAAAGCTTGATCGGAAAACCTTATGTTCAACTATTCTGGAAATACTATTTTACAGGTCAAGCCACAAGTGGAGCAAGAGATCAGCTTGCCATTGATGATGTTCTTATAAAAGGAATTAAATTGATAAATGGTGAATTAGTTTCAAACCTCCCCGAAGGAGTCAACCCCAATATCAACATCATCACCGGAAAAATAAATTCGGGAATAAATATTTTAAATAACGCAAAAGATGGAATCTTGTTATTGCCCGGATTTGAGGCAAAAAAAGGTTCAACGTTTAAAGCTGAAATAAAAAATTGCCCTTGAAAAATCTTAAGGCGGAGTGCTCCCACAACCACCCGTTTGAGCACTAAAAACAGCCCCGGTAATGGTCTCAAAACCCGGAACCAATTCAATATATCGGGATGCATCAAATATGGAACTGGTATTTTCAAATACATTGGCACTGCCTGTTATTTTCTCACTACTTTTGACATTCACATTTGAACCTACTTCTATTTTCCTATCAATATTGACATTAGAAAAACAGGGATTCGTAGTTAAAATCTTCAATGTGTCTTTAAAACACCCTTTGGTATCTTCTACATGAAAAATGGTACCGTCGATTGGAGGATTTAAAGTAATACTGGTCAAAGCCGATGCTTCAGAAACCCAATTAGACGGTTCTTTGTATGGACTTTTTAATTCGTAGGAAATGGTTCCAACCGGAATATTTACGTTTCTTGTTTGATTAACATCTTTAAAAATTGTGAACTTATCGACAATCGTTCCATTTTCACTGATCATTTTAAAATCCAACCGATCACCTTCAATTTCTAAAAGCCCGCTACCTCCGATTGTTTTTTCCGAAAAGGGTAAGGCCGGATGCGGAAAATTAACCTGCCCCGAAGGCGACCAACCTGCTGAACCAGCCACTGCATATATTGTTCCTTTTATTGAGCCATCTGATTTCTTGTGGTATGGACAAGAATCTGCAGTACCGTCAAATTTTCCTGAAGAAGTACTTACCAAGTGCTGAGAAGGTGAAAACGAGGCAGAATTTCCAAAATGACCCTTCATCAACTTACTCCTTTCATAGGTATGCGAATGACCGTTAAGTACCAAATCTACGTTGTAACGTTCAAGAATCGGAATTAAATTGGATCTGATTGCCGCCAAATCGGCTTCGGTGTCACTATTGTGAGAACCCATGGTATAAGGAGGATGATGCCAGTACAAGATAGTCCATTTTTTTGTATTGGCTGCCAGATCATTTTTCAACCAAACAATTTGTGGCAAAAGAGTATCCGATAAGGAATGTGCTGTGGAATTTTCTTCTTTCCCATAAGAATCCATCGCTACAAAATGTACATTTCCAATGTCGTATGAATAGTATTCTTTATGGCCGGAGGGTAGCCCGCCCAATTCTCCGTTGGCAATAGCTGAAAAAATATTGTAATAAGGAATATTATGATTGGAACCATTTGCCGATCCGGAATAATAATCGTGATTTCCGGGAACAGGATAAATGGCGGTTTGTTTCATAATCCGGTCATTCTGGTACACTCCAAAAAACTTACTTTGAAATTCTGCATCCTGACCGTAAGAATAAGCGTTATCGCCCAAAAGCAACCATCCATCCAAATAGTCATTGCCAACATAATTAAGAAATTGATTTTTTACTCTGGTTTGCATGGCGGTTAGTGTACCACAATCACCTGCCACCCAAAGTTTGATTTTTTGTTCACTTCCTGAAATTTGTGTTGTGAAAAAAAAATTTAATGGCCCACCTTCCAAAAGTTGGTTTCCGTTAAAAATGGCATAAAAATATTTTGTGTAAGGTTGCAGACCCGAAATCTCAATTAAATGATCTGTATTTAAGCCAGACCCGAAAAACTCCTGAGAATAAACACCATACGCATTTCCAATTTTTACACTTACCGAAGCCTGTACGTCAGTCCTGAATCTTACCTGAATACCTGTTTGAGTACGTTTTTGCAGATATGGCCCCCGTGTAATACTCTGAGCAAAAGAATAAAAACCCAAAAGGGCAAACAATACTATGAAGAATAATTTTCTCATTTTTTTAAATTCTGGTGCACGAAATCCAGAAATTGAAAGGAAAGATAAGGCAAAAAAATAAATCCCCAAAAAACTTCAGGGATTTATCCGGAATAAAAAAATATAACGTTTAGGGAAATCCTTAGTTAAAATAAATCTTCTACTTCAGACAACGGAAGACCAAATGCATCAGCAACACCGGCATATACAACCTGACCATTTACAATATTTAAGCCTTTCTTTAGTTCCGCATTAGCCTGACAAGCACTTTTCCATCCTTTATTGGCCAAATCAAGAGCGTAAGGGAGTGTTGCATTTGTCAGAGCCATTGTTGAGGTATATGGAACCGCACCAGGCATATTCGCTACACAATAATGAACCACGTCATCAATAATATAAATTGGATCCTGATGGGTAGTGGGATGACAAGTTTCGATACAACCGCCCTGATCAACAGCCACATCAACTACCACGGTACCTGGTTTCATTAGTTTTAGCATCTCACGGGTTATCAAATGAGGTGCCTTAGCTCCAGGAATCAAAACCGCCCCGACAATTAAATCAACATCTTTTATGGCTTCTTTTATATTGTATTCATTTGACAATATGGTAGTAACATTCGCTGGCATAATATCGGCCAACTGGCGTAATCTAGGCAAGCTTACGTCCATAATAACCACTCTGGCACCTAAACCAGCGGCCATTTTTGCAGCCTGAGTGCCAACTATCCCTCCACCAAGAATCAATACCTTTCCAGTAGGAACACCAGGTACACCACCTAATAATACCCCTTTACCTTTCTGAGGCTTTTCAAGGTATTTTGCTCCTTCCTGAATTGCCATACGCCCGGCCACTTCTGACATTGGAATCAAAAGCGGCAGAGAACGATCGGCTTTTTCGACTGTTTCGTAGGCCAGACAAACCGCTCCGCTGCCAATCATGGCTTTGGTAAGTACCTCCGACGAAGCAAAATGAAAGTAAGTAAACACCAACTGATCTTTTTTAATGAGCTTGTACTCAGACTCTATGGGTTCTTTTACTTTCACAATCATTTCAGCAATATTGTAAACTTCCTCTATGGTGTCCAAAATTTCGGCACCGGCAGCCTGAAACTCACTATCACTAAATCCACTGTTAATTCCTGCGTCTTTCTGAATAAAAACTTTGTGACCGTATTTTACCATTTCCATCACTCCTGCCGGAGTCATCGCAACACGGTTTTCATTGTTTTTAATCTCTTTAGGTACTCCTACTATCATTTTAGTTTGTTGTTAATGTAAAGCGACAGAAAACATTTAAGAATATTTTCTTGTACAAAATTATAATAAAAGAATATTTTTTGTCTTTACTAAAACAAATAAAGAATTTTTTCGATATATTTTTATTATTTAAGAATATTTTTCTATTTTTATATTTCAAAAATTAATTTTAAAGTATTTTTTTCGGATGAAATATCGCCTCGACGAAATAGACAAAAAAATCCTGAAGCTGATTCAACAGGATTCTACACTCACTTACAAAGAAATAGCTGAAAAAATCAATCTTTCACTTACTCCTGTTCACGACCGCATTAAGAGAATGGAAAATGAGGGTATTATCGAAAAGTACGTAGGTATTCTCAACAAGAAAGTGCTGGGAGTTGGATTAACGGTTTTTTCTCACGTCACTTTGATAAAACAAACCAAGAGTGTTTCCGAAATTTTTGACAAAGCCATAGCCGAACTCCCGGAGGTCGTGGAGTGTAATTTTGTATCAGGAAGTTTTGACTATTTACTAAAGATTATTGTACCTGATATGGAGGCATACCATACTTTTCATCAGGTAAAACTTTCTTCTATTGAAGGCGTTTCTTTAATCAATTCATTTTTTGTGATGTCAGAGGTAAAAAGCACGACTGAAATCCCTTTTCTCTAAGGTTTATCAATAACGCCACAACCCAACCAGTCTTGTTCCTGATCAATTGGTTGTCCATCAGGGGCCACCAAATAACTATTCTTAGTTTTCTCAAATTCGCTTTCCGATTTTTTGATTAGGTCCGAAATTAGAATGTTAAATCCCAAGCCATCAGTGGTTTTGTTACTAAACCTTTTTTCAATAGAATTTAGCTCTGCCAAAATATTGCTTTTTGCCTCCACATTACACTGATTATCAACGAGTAACATCTTCAAACTGTAAACATACTGCTCAGCGATAACCCTTTTTATCTGTCCCAAATAATTATTTTTACTGATTTCGGGCTCACTTAAAAGTCTTTGACTCAAAGCATTGAGAATTTCAGCGAATGAGGGTAAGTTCTTATCATATATCTGCTGGGTAGCAAGTCTTGAAACCCTTCTGGGCTCGAGCATCAAACTCAAAGTTAGCTGAGCGGAACTTTCTGCGGGCGACAATACATCGAAACTCATACCTGTGCGTCGTTTAAAAACTTCTCTGCTGTTGGCCTGATATCTAAACGGTCTCGGAGGCAAAAGTCCCAACAACTGCTTTGGCATCGCCAGGAACTCAGGATCTAATGTTTTTAACAATACTCCCAGCGTTTTCCTTTGGTCATCGGCACTCACAGGCTTAAAAATCATCTGATTATCTCCTTTAACGGCATTTGAATAATAAGCCCCGCCAAGTGATTTTGATGCGGCTTGTACCTGATACCGATGCAGCATATACATAGGCACAAATACCTCCTCAATCTGGGCAACCGGTGTTCCATCAGGGATTTTTTTCTCATTAAATCCGCTCAAAACTACTTTTCTCATTTCCATAACTCTCTGAAGTTCCTCAGTAGCATTGGATCCGTTATCCCAAAGGTGAGTCTGCGGGTGAAGAGATCCATCTGGGCGGGCATCTTGATCGGTTAGAAACTGGAGTTTTTTCTCAAAAAGATTTTTTACAATCCTTTCCAGTTCTTTTTTCTCATCAACACCTTTAGGAAAATCCTGATAGCCCCAAATGATGGAAGACTTATCATACTCACCAATTCCCTGACTGTAAGCTTCTTCCAGTTGCACTTTTCCATTTTTAAGATACACCAGCGGATGCGGGTAATCCATCACCGAAGCCCTTCCATGAATACTGGAAATATAATTATGAGGTAAACCTAAGGTGTGACCAATTTCATGAGCGGAGAGTTGCTTAAGCCTTTCCAAAGCCATTTTTGTTAGCAATGAATCAGAATTCCCCGGAGAAAAATCACCTGCAAGACCCTGGGCCAACAGGTAATCTTGCCGGACCCTTAATGAGCCCAAAGAAACTTTGCCTTTTAAAATCTCTCCCGTGCGTGGATCGATGATACTTGTTCCATAGGACCAACCCCGGGTACTTCGGTGAACCCATTGCACCAAATTGTACCTGATATCCATCGGGTCAGCATCTGCGGGAAGCATTTTTACCTGAAATGCGTCTTTGTAACCTGCAGCTTCAAAAGCCTGATTCCACCATGTTGCTCCCTCAAAAAGTGCAGACCTGATGGGCTCAGGCACCCCCGAGTCGAGATAATAAACGATGGGCTTAACCGGCTCGCTTAACACCGCATTTGGATCTTTTTTCTCGAGGCGATGCCTTGAAATCAACTTTTTCTGAATTGGAGAATTGATGGGTGTCGAATAATCAAAATAATCAATACCGATATACCCTATTCTTGGGTCAAATTCACGGGTCTTAAAACCGGGTTCAGGAAGTTTTACAAAAGAATGATGCTGGTGCATACTTACAAAATCGGTGCTCGGCACCACCGCACTTAAATATTGTCCGGGGCTGCTGGTTGCACCTGCAGTCAAAGTAATAATAGCCTGAAATTCAGTATTTTGAGGAAATGATTTGCACATGGGCATGTATACCCCAGACTTGGAGGCATCAAAAGAATAAGTGCCTTGTTTATTCATACTTATAGCCTTTGTAGCTTCGATTGCGTCACGAAGCAAAAACGGAGTCAGGTCTATCAGGTAGTTTCCATTGGTATTTTTAAGAATTTCAAAACCAAACCAAACCGATTTAGCGAAGGATTCTTTCACAGCATTTTTTTCCAGAACATTATTGGTAATCGCTCTGTACTGATAGTTAGGTTCAATCAATAACAATTTATTTCCGGTTTTTTCAAATTTCAAAATATGTTCCTGACCAAGGAGGCCTCTATCCAATCCGATATCGTTTGAGCCCAAGCCTTCGGCAAGGCTCGGATAATAAATAAATTCCTCCCCCAGATTTTTAACTTCCAGATATACTTTTCCTTTGTTTTCACTCCAGTAAAAAGTAAAGTAACCTTCCTGTTTCTGGGTATCTTTTAAAATATCCTCTTGTGAAAAAACCGATGATATCGGGTATAAACTCAAAAACAATATTTGAAATAATATTTTTTTCATAAAATAAAAAGATGATTTGAAGAGCTTATAATTCGTAATTTCTTATTTTCGGAAAATTCTCTCACCTGCTTCTACTGCAACCGGAATAGTGTTTTCAGGAGGCGGTACGGGACAAATATACCTTTCCGTATAAGCACAATAATAGTTTCTGGCTTTATTAAAATCGATTTCTAGTTTATCACCATTCAATGCCTCTTTTGGCACATTGATAAATCTTCCTCCACCGTAGGTTGTTTTGCCATTGGTGAGGTCTTTAAAAGGTAATAAATAAGAATTTTCTTCTTCAAAAATCAACAGTTTAACAGGCTTATTTTCAACTGTCAAGGTAGCTATTCCAAAAAGCATGGCCTGTTCTTTCGTTGAATCAGTCATCAACATTTCAAAATTTCTCCCATTTTTTTCGGGCTTAAAATCAGCAACAAGCACCCAATTTTTCTCAGGCTCAAAAAAATCAAATCCGCCACTTTGCTCTTCCGGGACCAGGGGGTCAGGACCGTTAATTATGGCATTTTTGTAATCTTCAAAGGACTTCAAGGTGGTTTCTTTAAAATCGGGACTGCCAGAAAATGAATAGGCGATAATACCAATTATGGCTGATGCTATGCCAATCTGTAAATAATATTTTCTTATCATCTAAAGTAAAAATAAGATAACTTTGTGAAATCATAAAAGTAGTAAAAAACTCCTGATGAGTTTTAAGATTTTTTCAAAATATAGTAATAATGTTTACAGGAATAATAGAAAACACGGCAATTCTCAAGGACATACAAAAAAACGGGACCAACGTTAGCTTCTTCTTTGAAAGTTCGATTACACCGGAGCTCAAAGTGGACCAAAGTCTAAGCCACAATGGCGTATGCTTAACGGTCGAAGAAATTATTGGCAACCAATACAGAGTAACGGCAATTGATGAAACATTAAAAAAAACTAATCTTTCAAGGCTGAAAACAGGAGACACTGTAAACCTGGAAAGAAGCATGAAATCAGATGCCCGGTTTGATGGTCACATGGTACAAGGTCACGTGGATCAGGTTGGAGAATGCGTATCTGTTGAAGACCAGAATGGGTCATGGAAAATCAGGATAAAATATGACGGCATTACCGGTAATATGACTGTGGAAAAGGGCTCAATATGCCTCAATGGTATAAGCCTCACTGTTTTTGAATCAGAAAAAGATAGTTTTTCAGTGGCTATAATTCCATATACCTGGACACATACAAATCTGCAATTTGTCAAACCAGGGGATAAAATTAATCTTGAGTTTGATATAGTAGGAAAATATCTTACTAAAATGTTTGCCCCATTTGCTGAAAAGCTCAAATCTTAAAACGAAGTTTTTTGAAGGAAATAAAATAAAATGCCCTTCAATTCGTATGAGATTTGGTTTTTACTTTAAAATCAAATTAATTTGTTGAAATATTCAAAACAGGTATAAATGCCCAAATACAGCACCAATACTAAAACTGACGTCATTGTTCATCTTGGGATTGTTGTCTCAGTGATTCTCATACTTTTCTTTTCATTTTTCTTTATTTACCTTCCCTGGAGTACCAATCATGGAAAATCTGTAAAAGTGCCTGATCTAAAAGGTCTGAGTATGGAGGATGCTGAAAATCTTCTGGATAATACAGATTTGGAATTTGAGGTTAGTGATAGTGTATTTGTTCCCGGTGCCAAACCATTGAGTGTTTTATCGAATTATCCAAAATCAGGTGCAAGGGTAAAGGTTGGGAGAAAAATATATCTGACTTTGGCTGCCATGTCGGCTCCGATGGTGAAAATGCCAAATATCATCGGCAGGTCAACATCCAGTGCACAAAATCAATTACTAAGCAGTGGCTTGTTGTTTGGTGGTGAAGAAGAAATACCTGCTTTGGAAGAAAACACCGTACTTAAGATAAAAATAAATGGATCAGAAATCACACCGGGTTCTGATGTACCCAAAGGTTCAAAAGTAATACTTGTTGTGGGAGATGGATATGGCAATCAAATGATTGATGTTCCAAATGTGTCAGGAATGGCATATGATGAAGCCGATATTTATCTTTCCGGATTGGGTCTTTCCGTAGGAACAGTACTTTATGAGCCGTCTGGTCAGGCTGATGGTACGGTGATTCGTCAAAAGCCTGCGGCAGGAGAAGGTGAAAAAATTAAAATTGGGTCACCTGTTAATCTTTGGGTTTCAGGCACTGCCCCGGTCACTACAGAACAGCCCACTAACCAGTAAAGAGGTTAAAATCAAATCGAAAATCTTATTTTGAAACATAATTGAATATTTTTTGCTCAAATGAAATTGAACTTTGATATCACTGTGGAACAACTCAGAGAGATGTTGGAAAGCGGAGAAAATATCAACTTACTTGATGTAAGAAACCCTTCGGAATATGCCGATGATAATCTGGGAGGAATTTTAATACCGCTTGGTGAACTCCCTGATAATCTGGAAGAAATCGAGCATTTGAAAGGAGAACATATCTACATCCACTGCAGAAGTGGAGCCAGAAGTGCTCAGGCCAAAGAAATATTGATTTCTGAAGGATACACCAACGTTCACAACGTTTTGGGAGGAATTGTTGCCTATCGCGAGTTGGATTAATCAAAAAAGCTTTAAAAAGAGTAATGGTCTTTAAAAATACTATTACTTTTTGTTTTTGGTATCAATAATGATGGTTACCGGACCGTCATTATTGATTTCTACTTTCATGTCTGCTCCAAAAACCCCTTTTTCGACTTCTTTTCCCAACAAGCCTGACAATGTTCCAATCATTGTCTCATATAAGGGTATTGCTTTCTCGGGTCGGGCAGCCTCAATAAATGAAGGTCTGTTTCCTTTTTTTGTCGCAGCAAGCAAGGTAAACTGGGAAATTATCAAAATGTTTCCATCAATATCTTTGATATCCAGATTCATTTTACCTTCATTATCGGCAAAAACTCTCAGTCCGATTATTTTTTTTGCCAACCAATCTACATCTTCAATTGTATCGTTTTCCGAAATCCCGAGCAGAATATTAAAACCCCTTCCTATTTCGCCTACAATCTGATCTTCAATTTTTACATTTGAGTGCGAAACTCTTTGAATAACTGCTACCATCAGAGATTTAATAAATAGTAAGCTATCAGAAAATAAGTTGTGATACCAATAATGTCATTTGCGGTAGTGATGAAAGGACCTGAGGCTATGGCAGGATTTACCCCTAATCTATCTAATAACAAAGGAGTTACGGTACCCATAAAAGAAGAAAGCAAAACAACCGACACTAATGAAAAGCATACCACCCAGAATATTTCTGGTTGCCCCTCAATCATAACAAATGCACCGGCAATCAATCCAACCACCATGCCATTAATCATTGCTACTTTCAGAACTTTCCCCAGTCTTTCCCAAATCCCAAGACTTAAGCCAGACTTCTCAGCTAAACTTTGTACAATCAATGATGAAGTCTGAATTCCGACATTTCCACCTGTACTTCCCATCAGTGGAATAAACATAGCTAATGCAGCAACTTTTGAGAGCGTATCTTCAAACTGGCTGATTACAGTAGCAGCTAATAAACTTCCTATTACCCCTACTACCAACCACGGTATCCTGGATTTAGCCAATTGCCAAACGGTATCATCTTCTTCGGCTTCACCTGTAATACCGGCCATCACCTGGATATCTTCTTCGGCTTTTTCTGTAATAAAATCGACAACGTCGTCGATAGTAATTATTCCCAGCAGTCTTCCAAGAGAATTAACCACAGGAATAGCTTCAAGGTCATATTTCTGCATAATCTGAGCTACTTCGTCACCACTTTGGGTGGTATCGACATATACGATGTCATCCTCAAAAATATTCTCAATTTTTGAGTTTTTTCTGGCTAAAACAATTTGCTTTAAAGAGACTATTCCTTTTAGCTTTTGTTCATTATCAACTACATAAACCGCATAAACCTTGTCTACATTTTCAGCCTGAGCTCTTATTTCCTCTACACATTCACTTACGGTCTGGCTGATATTAACCTTCACCAGCTCTTTTTGCATCAAACCACCCGCCACATCTTCAGGATAGTGCAATAAATCCAGGATAAACCTGGCATGCTCACGGTCTTCGAGCATTGCAATTACTTTTTCCCTGACTTCAATAGATTCTTCATTGAGCAAATCTACCGCGTCGTCAGAGTCAAAAAGGTTGACATATTTGGCAATTTCAGCAACGGTGAACTGTTCTTTTATAAATTTCTTCCGGTCATCAGACTCAATATTTGAAAGAACTTCCGCACCTTTTTCGGTATCTAGCAGGCTAAATAGGAAATGGGCGTTTGCCCCATCCAATTCATACAGGATTGATGATATATCTGCAGGGAAAAGCTCTTCCAGCTCTGCCGCAAGAAATTGTTTATTATCAGCTGAAATCGCAGCTTCCAGCGTCTCGAGGTATTCTTTTGTAAGCTCAAATGTTGCCATCTCCGACCTCTGTTTAAATGAATTGCAAATTACGGACTATATAAGCTTTGAAACAAGAAATCCAGGTATATATAATAGCTATTATTGAATTTTTACTCTTGACTATTCATGAAAAAAAATCCGTTTTACTCTCTCACTTACGCCTGTCAAAATTTCATAGGGAATGGTATCAATTAAACCCGCCAATTCTCTGATTGACGGATTTTCTCCAAAAATAATCACCTGATCACCAACTTTGCAGTTGGCATCTGTTACATCAACCATACTCATATCCATACATACATTACCTATAATTGGACATATGGTTCCGTTTACGTTTACTTTTCCATTTCCACGACTAAAACCCCTGTCAAATCCATCGGCATAGCCTATTGCTATTGTGGCGATTTTTGAATCTCTATTCAACAAGCCTCTTCTACTGTAACCTACGGTCTCGCCCTTCTTTAATGTTTTAATCTGAGAGATGGTGGTTTTTAAAGTCCCCACCACTTCCAGAGCTCCCTGGTCTATTCCAGCTGCTTCTACGCCATATAAACCAATTCCAAGACGAACCATATCATATTTTGCTTCCGGGAAACGAACGATACCGGCAGAGTTGCAAATATGTCTGTCAGGTTTATAACCAATTCCATCAATAAGCTTTTGAGATAAATGCTCAAAAATTGCAATTTGCTTTTTCGAAAAACCATTATGTTCGGCTTCATCGGCACCTGCAAAATGACTAAAAATAGTACCAACTTTAATGCGGGCATTTTGGTTTAAAACTGAAATGAGCTCATTTAAATCCTCCTCTATAAATCCAAGCCGATGCATTCCGGTATCGAGTTTGATATGAATAATAGAATCAGTATCGGGATAAACTGAGTTTTTGAATTTAATATACTCATCCAGAATTCTCAGGCTATATATTTCCGGCTCAAGCTGATACTCAAAAACCTTGTTAAAAGTTTCCGGGTCAGAATTTAATACCATAATGGGTAATTTTATTCCATTTTGGCGGAGAGTTACGCCTTCGTCGGGATAGGCCACTGACAGGTAATCGACTCTGTGATATTGAAGCCAACTCGCTACTTCCATACTTCCGCTGCCATAAGCAAAAGCCTTCACCATCACCATGATTTTAGTCTGTGAGCCTACTTTTTCTCTATAGTAATTGAGATTATGTGTAAGTGCATCCAGATTAATTTCAAAGACAGTACCATGGACTTTTTTGATAAGTTTGTTTACTACTTTCTCAAATTCAAAGCTTCTTGCCCCTTTTACTAAAATGAGCTTTTTCTGAAAATTATTAAAATCAAAAGCCGTTAAAAAATGATCAGTATCCTCAAAAAAATGCCCCGGAATCTCATCAAATAGGGATTGATGGGCTGAAATCTTAGGCCCTACTCCAATCATCATTGACAAATTCTGAGATTTTATCAATGAAGCTACCTCGGCATATAGTTCTGACTCTTTTAACCCGGCCTGAAGTATATCACTGATTATCAAAACCTTATTTCTGCTAGTATGATGCTGACTCATAAAATTGAGGGCCATTTTCAGTCCCCCCAAATCATTATTATAAGAATCATCAATGATATAATTATCCTGTGTTCCCTGTTTCAATTCAAGCCGCATTGCCACAGGTTTTAAAGATTTAAATTTCCCAAAAAACTTTTCAAGATCGATCGGTTTTCTTTTTGAAAGAACCAAACCTGTATATGCACAATGAACGGCATTTTCTATGGAAGCATTATCAGAAAATGGCAATTCAAAGCCGAAATTTTCTCCTTCATAAAATATTTCTAGCTGAGTACCAATTTCTGACGGCTTAATTTTCACTATATCAGCACCAAGATCCTGAGCTGACCAGCCAATGAGTTTAACTTTGGGATTTACGGCTTTCAGAAACAATATAATCTCTTCGTTTAACTCCTTGTAGTCTTTGCAATAAATAAGCGTTTCAGAATTTTTAAAAAGCCGAAGTTTCTCAGTAATTTTTTGTTTAAGACTTCTAAAGCCTTCATTGTGTGCTGTTCCGATATTTGTAAAAATGCCTATCTCCGGTTTAATAATATCCTGAAGACTCTGCATTTCGTTTTGAAGCGAGATACCTGCCTCAAAGATTCCCAGGGTGTTCTTTTCAGACATTTCCCATACAGACAAAGCCACGCCTATCTGAGAATTATAACTTCTTGGGCTTTTTACAATATCATAGGTATCTTCCAGTAAGTGACTTAACCACTCTTTTACTATGGTTTTTCCGTTGCTGCCTGTTATACCTAAAACAGGATATGAAAAACCTGCTCTTTTTTTTGCTGCTAATTCCTGAAGAGCTTTTATGCTGTTTTCTACTACCCAGGCCTGAAGATTTTCTTTTTCTAAAAATGCTTTCAAATCAGACTGACTTTCCAAAACCGCCTTTTCAACGACAAACTCCCGAAGCCCTTTTGCATATAAATCTTTAATAAAACGGTGACCGTCATGTCTGATTCCTTTTATCGCAAAAAAAACACTGGTTGCAGGATCTGAAAGAAACCGGCTGTCTGTTAGGAAATATCTTGCAGAAGTTTTTATTGTATCAAAGCACAGAGCCATTATTTTTTGTTATATTTTTTCACAAAAATAGGCTTTACATTATATAAGGCAGAATTAACCCCAAATTTTATTTGATTCTATTTTTCAGATTCTATTAGCTAATAGTTTTAATAAAAGATTGCAAAAGTATTTTGTATTCTGATATTTCAGAATTGCTTTTTTCATGAGTCCACTTTAATTCCTGTTTCATAAGTCCTACAACAGTTTCGACTGACTCCAGGGTAATTTTCCAATCCAAAATCTCCCACCGAAGTCTTTGAGCAAAGAAATCTCTTGGTTTTATCAGCATTTCATTCCTTATAGAATAAATCACTTCGGCTTTTATTGCTTGTTTCTCCGGGTGAATTCTTTGCCCAAATAAGATATCTTCCGAGACAATTTTCAGAACTTTATCCGCTCTGTCTCCATATGTTTTTTGCAAATGCTTAAAAACATCTGACTCAACATCTACGGGTTTAGGTAGTTTTTCAAAATTTTCGCTCCCTACCAGTGGATACTTATGAGTTTTGCAAACTATGTCCAACCCCAAAATCTCGCATATTCTATCGGTAGCATCCTCAGCCATAAGCCTGTAGGTAGTCCATTTCCCCCCCAACAAACTCAACAACCCTGATTTTTCGTCAAATTCCACCTCGTGGTCCCGCAGCAAGCTTTTGGTATTATTGTTTTTCCTGTCAGTTTTGGCAGCCAATAAAGGCCTGAGCCCTCCAAACCCTGCCTTTATGTCTTTTAATTCCGGAACTTTTCTGACGTAATTTTTTAGGGTCTCCAACAAAAACTCGGCTTCATTTTTCTCCAGAAGCGGCTCACGATCAATGTCCTGATAGGGTGTATCAGTAGTACCCACTAAAACTGATTTTTTAAAAGGAATTACAAAGATCAGCCGACCATCTTTGGTTTTAGGGATCAACATAGCTTTATCACCTTTGAAAAAATCTTTTGAAAGCACCATATGAACACCTTTAGAAGGAACTATCCGGGCCTCTTCCTCCTTATTGGCCGAAAGTCTAAGATTGTCGGCAAATGGCCCCGTACAATTTATTACCACTTTAGAATTGATGGTAAACTCACTTCCGCTATCTTCATCTTTAGCAATGATACCCGAGATTTTTCCTGATGAATCAAAAATAAATTTTTGCCAGGAAATATAATTGGCTACTACTGCCCCGGATTTATGGGCTGTTTGTGCCAAAGCCAGTGCAAATCGGGCATCATCAAGCTGGCCATCGAAATACATTACCGCACTATGGATATCATCACTCAAGTCAGGAGATAGCAATTTGGCTTCTTTTTTGGAAAGCCAGCGTGCTGCCGGAAGGTGGTCTTTTTGAGCAAAAAAACCATAAATTTTCAATCCAATGGTATAATAAAGTGCCTCAAACGCACTAAAAACGGGAGTAATAATACCCAATGGCTTTGACAAATGTCGGGCATTTGCCAGCAAATATTTCCTTTCCTGTAAGCCATGCTTCACTTGCTTCAACTGGCTAAACTGAAATTTTGTAAAAGCCTGCTCAAGATATCTTACTCCACCATGAATAAGTTTTGTTGACCGTGAGGAAGTCTGACAGGAAAAATCTCCTTTTTCAATCAAAGCTACCTTTAAACCCCGTAAAGAAGCGTCCAATGCTACCCCACTTCCGCTCGCACCGGCTCCTATTACCAACAGATCAAATTTTTCTGTTTTTAATTTGCTAATATTTTCGCTCCTGTTCATTATTCAACTACTGTCACACCATGACCCGTATTTACAACATAGATTTCCGGTTTAATCCCGAATCTCTTTTCATATAAATCCGAAATTTTTTCCCTAAAAGAATCTTCAGAACCTTTTTCAACCAGATTCAAAGTACAACCTCCAAACCCCCCACCCATCATTCTGGCACCCAGGACCCCATTAATTTTTAGGGCTTCAGATTGCAAAAAATCTAATTCCTCACAACTCACTTCATACTTTTCTGATAATCCATGGTGCGAACCATTTAGTAATGCTCCTAGCTGCTTCATATCATTATTTTCAAGTGCTTGTGTGGCATCAAAAACTCTTTGAATTTCTTCTGTTACATATTGGCATCTCTCCAAAATCTTAGGATCTTTAAGTTCTTTTAATACTTCCAGATGGGCTGATTTCACATCTCTGAAAGATTTGATTTGGGGGAAATGGGATTTTAATGTCGCAAGACCTGATTCACATTGTTTTCTTCTAATGTTATATTGCGAATCGGCCAGAGTATGTTTTACTCCACTATTTACCAATATAAACTCATGATTTACAAATTTCCCGCTTACATATTTATGGGAGAAATCACGACAGTCGAGCTGTATCAAATGATCCTTTTGGGAAAAGATAGATGCAAACATATCCATGATGCCACACTTTACCCCTACATATTTGTGCTCGGTTAGTTGAGCAATTTGGGCCAATTTTAGCTTATCAAATCCACAATCAAACAAAATATTGAGAGCTGTACCTATCCCGGCTTCCACAGCAGCCGAAGATGACAGACCGGCACCATTAGGAATATTCCCACCAAAACACACATTTATTCCGGATGAAAAATAGATACCATTGAGGGAGAATTCTTTTATTACTCCCAACAGATGGTTGGGCCAGGCATGATCAGTACGTAATTCAAAGGAATTGATATTTTCAGTTTCAGAAACTGCCTCAAGATCTATGCTTTTTAAAACGACCCGACTATCAGTACGCTTACCTACCGAAAAATAGATAAACTTATCAATGGCTGCGGGCATTACCAGTCCATCATTATAGTCAAGATGTTCACCTATTATGTTTATTCTACCCGGTGCTTCTATATTTATGTGAGGATGATTTCCAAAAAAATCAAAGAATGTTTTATTTAAATCAATGAAATAATCTGATGGGGTATGACTACTATTCAAAACTATTTTTTTGTCACAAATATCACAAAAAAACTGTTTGAATTTTACGATTTTTGAGTAAATTTAAAGGACAAAAAAATAATATTATATAATTCTGAAAACCTGAAAGCAAAAATTGTAAAAATTAAAGATTAAAAAATTTGATTTTGATATTTTTTTTTGCTATATGTGTGAAAATTAACATTTTCTGTATTTTTTTCTACATCACCACTTTATATAATGTTGCATTAAATAAGGATTTTTAAAAAATGATTTATATCATAATTTCCTTGTGCGATTGTCATGTTTTTCGGGTTTTTGTGACTTTAGTTTTGAATCGTTAAAAAGTTTACTAAACATTTTGAATGCTATGCGTTTATTAACCAAACCACTAATGAGCTCTGACCACTCGGAATCTTCGGGATCGCTGGAGGGATTTTACTATGACAATCAGATAGTTAAAGCCTTTATCATCGTTACCGTTATTTTTGGAGTCGTTGGAATGCTTGTAGGTCTTACTGCTGCGTTGCAGTTGTTCTGGCCAGCCGCCAATATGGAGTTGCCATTTACTACCTTTGGTAGAATCAGGCCACTACACACCAATGCCATTATTTTTGCCTTTGTAGGTAATGGTATGTTTGCCGGCGTTTATTATTCATCACAAAGGTTATTAAAAACTCCTATGCTCAGCCCGATTCTGAGCTGGATTCATTTCTGGGGTTGGCAATTAATCATTGCTGCAGCTGCACTTTCATTACCACTGGGTATGACCACAGGTAAAGAATATGCTGAGTTAGAGTGGCCAATTGACATTGCCATCACGCTAATTTGGGTCGTTTTTGCTATCAATTTTATTGGAGCAATTCTCAAAAGACGGGAAAGACACATGTATGTAGCACTTTGGTTCTACATTTCTTGTATCGTTACTGTTGCCATGTTGCATATCGTTAACTCCCTGGAATTACCGGTTTCTGCAACAAAAAGTTATTCAATTTACGCCGGGGTTCAGGATGCATTGGTACAATGGTGGTATGGCCACAATGCGGTAGCATTTTTCCTCACTACTCCAATCTTAGGTTTGATGTATTACTTCTTACCTAAAGCAGCTAACCGTCCCGTTTATTCCTACAAACTTTCAATTATCCACTTCTGGTCATTGATTTTTATTTACATCTGGGCCGGACCTCACCACTTACTTTACACTTCCCTTCCTGACTGGGCACAAAGTTTGGGTACAGTTTTCTCAGTGATGTTGATTGCTCCTTCATGGGGTGGTATGCTCAACGGTCTATTGACACTCAGAGGTGCTTGGGATCGCGTAAGAGAGAATCCGGTATTGAAGTTCTTTGTTGTTGCAGTAACGTGCTACGGTATGTCAACTTTTGAAGGTCCAATGTTATCTTTGAAAAACGTTAACGCCATTTCACATTATACTGACTGGACAATTGCTCACGTTCACATTGGTGGACTGGGATGGAACGGTTTCATTACTTTTGGTATGTTCTACTATCTTGTACCAAAAATGTGGAAAACTACTCTTTACTCTGAAAAACTTGCCAATATTCACTTCTGGTTAGGCACTTTAGGTATAATATTCTATGCACTTCCATTGTATTGGGGTGGTTTTACACAAAGTTTAATGTGGAAAGAATTTACTCCGGACGGATTCCTTGCCTATCCTAACTTTCTGGAGACAGTAACTCAGATTATTCCAATGTATATGTCAAGAGCCTTCGGTGGTACTTTATATCTTGTCGGTACGTTGATAATGATTTATAACCTAATCAAAACTGCGGCATCTGGTGAATTCCAGGCTTATGAATACGACGAAGCACCAGCCTTAACCAAAAAAGCTGTTGTTGGTGGTGGCTGGCACGCCGTTTTGGAACGCAAACCTATTCTTTTCACTGTCCTTGCTCTTGTTGCTGTTTTGATAGGTGGAATTATTGAGTTTGTCCCTACCTGGCTGGTTAAATCTAATGTTCCTACCATTGCAAGTGTGAAACCTTATACTCCGCTTGAACTTCAGGGTAGAGATATTTATATAAGAGAAGGTTGCTACAACTGCCACTCACAAATGATCCGTCCGTTCAGATCTGAAACAGAACGTTATGGCGAATACTCTAAATCAGGCGAATTCGTATATGATCATCCATTCCAGTGGGGATCTCGTCGTACCGGACCAGATTTACACAGAGTTGGTGGTAAATATCCCGATTCATGGCACTATAATCACATGATGGACCCATCATCAATGTCACCGGGCTCTATCATGCCTTCATACCCATGGTTATTCGAAAGTGATTTCGACAAAACTCTTATACCAGGAAAAATCAAAGCAATGAAAACGCTTGGTGTTCCTTATGAGGATGGATTTGAAGATACCGCAGTTGCAGAAATGGAGAAACAAGCCGAAGGTATATCAAAAGGACTTGCTGACGGAAATATCAAAGTTGATAAAAACAAAGAGATTGTGGCTTTGATTGCTTATTTGCAAAGATTGGGTACAGATATAAAAAATGAACCTACTGCAATGAAATAAAAAATAAGTTGGGTATGAGAAATCATACCTGGCTTAAATCAAATAAAAAGATGATAAAAAACGCTCTTAATTCGATTCAGGACGTGTCAGTTTATCCTATAATCTCGCTATTGATTTTTGTGGCTTTTTTTGTAGGTCTCGGAATTGTAGTATATACAGCCGACAAAAAATACATAAAGCATATGGAAGAACTGCCTCTTGATGAGGACTAATTAATTTCGATAAAACTTTGAATATTATGTCAATTATGAATTTATCTTTCAAATCAGGAGAAGACCTGTTCCAGTTTATATTACTGGGGGTACTTTTGCTGTTCACCGTAATATTATTTTTTGTAGTAATGAACATTTTTATGCTACTCAAAAAATTAAGCATTGGTGGAAACGGTTCTACTGTGGTACAGGCAGCCGATAAAGGTGGATTTTGGAAAGGGTTAACTGACGCTGTTCCCGTTTCAAAAGAAGAAACTGTAATGTTAGACCATAACTATGATGGTATCAGGGAGTTAGACAACCACTTACCACCATGGTGGCTGGGTCTATTCTATGGAACAATCATTTTCGCGGTATATTACCTCCTTGATTATCACGTATTTCACTGGTCACCAAGTCAGGCACAGGAATATGAAATAGCAATGACTGATGCCAAAAAAGAAGTTGAAGCTTATCAGGCTAAATTAGGTGAGAGCCTTGATGAGAAATCAGTAACTTTAGCAACTGATCCTAAAGCCTTAGAAGCCGGTAAAACTATTTTTACTGAAAAATGTGCTGCATGTCATGGTGCTGCTGGTGAAGGTACTGTCGGACCAAATTTAACAGATGAGTATTGGTTGCACGGTGGAACAATTAATGATTTGTTTGCAACTATTAAAAATGGTGTTCCGGAAAAAGGGATGATTTCGTGGAAAGCCACATTGAAACCAAATGAGATTCAGAATGTTGCCAGCTACATCTTAGGTTTGCAAGGCACTAACCCAGCAAATCCAAAAGCACCACAAGGTGTTAAAGCAGGTGGAGATGCTACTGCAGCGACTACTGACTCAACGGCTGCTGCAAAATAAAATTAAAATATAATTTTTGAAAAATTATCATTATACATATCTCCTTGCTTTCAGGGAGATATGTATTTCAAAAAACTCTCTGATTGGATAAACAATTAAATCATAATGAAAAATTTCGAAGATATCTATGAATTTGTAGATAGCGAAGACGAAGAATTTAGAAACTCCCTCGCTACAGTTGATAAAACAGGTAAAAGAATCTGGTTATATCCCAAAAAAGTCTCAGGTGCATTTTTTAATAAAAGGGTAATAGCAACAATCATTTTTCTGATTGTTTTTATTGCAGGTCCATTTATTAAAATCAATGGCATGCCTCTTTTAATGATGAATGTTTTTGAACGGAAATTTAGTATTTTCGGTCAACTGTTTATGCCACAAGACTTTATCATTTTTGGATTGGCCATGGTTACCTTCGTGGTTTTTATCATTTTGTTTACTGTGACCTATGGTCGAATATGGTGTGGATGGCTTTGTCCACAAACCGTATTTATGGAAATGATTTTCAGACCAATCGAAAACTGGCTCGAAGGCGATGGCCGCACACAAAAGAAATTTGATGAGTCTCCGCTAAGCTTTAATAAAGCCTGGAGAAAAACACTTAAGCATATAATCTACATCGTTTTTTCAATATTCATTTCCCATATTACCATGGCTTATCTGGTGGGTATTGAAAAAGTTAAATTATTAATAACCAGTCCTCCCTCCGAGAATATAGCCGGTTTTGCAGGACTAGTAGTATTTACCGGACTTTTTTATTTTGTATTCTCAAGGTTACGTGAGCAAGTTTGTATCGCCATTTGCCCTTATGGACGTTTACAAGGTGCAATGGTGACCCGGGAAACCATGACCGTAATTTATGACGACAAGAGAGGGGAACCTAGGGGCCGTGTTTCTAAGACCCAAAAAGATACTCCTGTTGATACTTCTAAAGGTGATTGCGTGGATTGTAAATTATGTATTCAGGTTTGTCCAACTGGTATAGATATCAGAAATGGGGTACAGCTTGAATGTGTAAACTGTACTGCTTGTATCGATGTATGTGATGAAGTAATGGATAAAGTGGGGAAACCAAAAGGACTTATCAGGTATGCCTCGGTTGAAACCATTGAGAAGGGTACCCCTTTCAAGTTTACTATAAGAATGATAGCATATACGGTAGTTTTATCAATATTACTTACTGTACTTGGTATTTTGATTGCCACCAGAACATCTGTTGAAACAACACTCATGCGTGTTCCTGGACAACTATATCAGGAAAAAGACGGGAAAATCACCAATTTGTATAATGCACAAATGGTCAATAAATCCAATGATCCTAAAGTGTTAAAACTCATTACTGAAGAGCCAGGTGCAACGCTTAAGTTTGTTGGACCGAATTCAGATGTTAAAATTAAACCGGGTGGAAGAGCCGAGGTAGTTTTCTTTGTGGAGTTTCCTAAAGAAAAAATCACTAAAAGAAAAACCAATATCAAAATCAAAGTTTTGGAAAACAATGCCGAAATTGAAGAATTAAAAACCAATTTCCTCGGACCATTCTAAGCAATAATTCTTTAACCATCCTTTTTTACTCAATTAACAAAAGTTTGACTATTTTTGAGTTTGAAAAGGATGGTTTTATTTTATATATATATATTATGAATTGGGGACGAAAAATCACTTTGGCATATCTGGGATTTGTTGTTTTTATGCTTTTTCTTGTAATAAAATCTGTAAGACAGAAAGATATTTATCTGGTATCCGATAATTATTACGAGGATGAGATTGGCTTCGAAAAACGACTAGAAAATCAGAGAAATGTAAAAACCCTTTCTTCGCCAGTAAGTATCGAAGAAAAAGCCGATACTTTGACCTTATTTCTGGCAAAAGAATCAGAAAAAGGCAAAGGATTTGTTACATTCTACAGACCTTCAGATAAAAATCTTGACTTCAAGCTACCTTTACAAATCGACGCTGACGGTTTCCAAAAAATATATACCGGAAAATATGCCAAAGGCCTATGGACTGTAAAAATTAACTGGGAAATTGGAAGCAAAGAATACTATCTTGAAAAGAAAATTCAGTTATAATATCCATGTTTGGGGCTGCTTTTGTATTAGGATTAGTGGGAAGCCTTCATTGTGTGGGTATGTGTGGCCCATTGACCTTGCTTTTGCCTCAGTCGGCATATAATTCTTACAAATATATACTCGGTCGAATCCTTTACAATTCTGGAAGGGTGATAACATACACTGTATTAGGAGCAAGTGTAGGTTTTTTTGGAGAAAAATTAAGCTTTTTTATCTCTCAAAAATCACTTTCCATATCAATTGGCATCATTCTCTTACTGTATATTCTTTTACCCGGAATATTAAGAATCAAGGCTTTTAATCTAAACACGGTTTACAAATTTACCGGAATATTTAAAAGCTTCTTTGGGCGAATCTTCAAAAACCAATCATTATTGGCTCAACTAAGTTTTGGTTTGGTAAATGGTCTCTTGCCTTGCGGAATGGTTTATGCGGCACTTGCTACCTCTTTTGTGATGAGTACCTGGCTAGATTCCGCATTAAATATGACGTTTTTTGGCCTGGGTACACTGCCCCTTATGTTGCCAGTAAGCTTAGGTATTCATAAGCTTCGGCAAATTATTGGCAATAAATTTAACTTAGTGATGAACATTGCCTACGTAATTCTTGGAATCTGGTTGATTTACCGTGGATTTATGTTTCACACCCATACACTCTACACTGCACCCGGACAAAAAGTCGAAACCGAGTGTATTACCCCTCACTAATCCTACCCCATAACAGATACATAATCAAACACTTGCAAATTTTTTTTATTTTTTTTAAAATTATTAGTCTATAAAATTTGTATAGTAATAACTTTCTGTATTAGTTTTGCAGTGTCACTCTTAATTCTTCAAAAGAACTTAGGATTGATTTATAAAGACGGGTGGAGAGAATAGGCTCATTGAAACCCGGGCAACCTGCCGATAAGCTTCGGGCTGGTGCCAAAACCTACCTGAAAGGCCTAATTGCCCTCAGGACTAATAAACCAATCCGGCAAAATTTCAAAAAAGCTGATGGTTTAGGCTTGTTCCGAAAATCGGGATGGGATTTCATAAGACAAATTGCCTTATGAAGATTTTTTTTATTTTTTAAACCAAAAAAACAATGTCAGAATTAAGATTCGAAACCCTTCAGCTGCATGCTGGACAAGAAATCGACCCGGTCACTCAATCCAGAGCTGTGCCCATTTATCAAACCACAGCTTATCAATTTAAAAACTCAGAACATGGGGCCAACCTTTTCGCTTTAAAGGAATTCGGGAATATTTATACCCGGATTATGAACCCCACCAATGATGTTTTTGAAAAGAGAATAGCGGCACTGGAAGGTGGTGTGGCTGCTTTGGCCATTAGCTCAGGGCATGCTGCACAGTTTATCGCTATCAATAATGTAACCACGGTTGGAGATAACTTCGTAACATCATCATTCCTTTATGGGGGGACTTTCAATCAATTTAAAAACTCCTTTAAAAACATTGGCGTGGAAGCCCGTTTTGCAAAAGGAAACGACCTTGCAAGTTTTGAGTCTTTGATTGATGAAAAAACCAAACTGCTGTATATTGAAACAATAGGTAACCCCGGCCTGACAGTTCCTGATTTTGAGGCATTTGCTGCATTGGCTAAAAAATATGATTTACCCTTATTTGTTGACAATACCTTCGGAGCCGGTGGTGCGATAGCCCAACCGATTAAGCACGGTGCACATGTTGTGGTGGAATCGGCAACAAAATGGATCGGTGGGCATGGAACTTCTATGGGTGGAGTAATAGTTGATGCCGGCACTTTCAACTGGGGCAATGGAAAATATCCGCAGTTTACTGAGCCTTCTCCAAGCTATAATGGGTTGGTGCTGAATTCGGTATTTGGCGTTGGGGGGCCTTTTGGAAACATACAGTTTATTATCAGATGTAGAGTTGAAGGTCTGAGAGACTGGGGCCCGGCACAATCCCCTTTTAATTCATTCCTTTTGCTGCAAGGTCTTGAAACACTCACACTCAGAGTCGAGAGAACTTGTGAAAATGCTTTAAATCTGGCTCAATGGTTAGAAAATCATGAAGATGTGGAATCAGTATCTTATCCGGGTCTTATTTCGCATCCATCTCATGAGCTTGCAAAGAAATATCTGACCAGAGGTTTTGGAGGCGTTTTGTCTTTTAAACTTAAGGGAGGAAGAGAAAGAGCAGAGAAATTTGTAAACAGTCTTAAACTCATTTCTCATTTAGCCAATGTAGGTGATGCAAAAACGCTAATCATACATCCTGCCTCTACTACGCATTCCCAATTGAATGAAACCGAGCAACAGAATGCAGGCGTAGATCCAAATCTTTTGCGGATTTCACTTGGAATAGAGCATATTGATGACATCAAGGCCGACATTATTCAGGCTTTGTCTTAAATCTAAAATTTCTTACACCCTGATTTTTTTTAAAAATCGGGGTGTTTTTTTTGTATTAATTACGCAACCTTTCCATTCATAATATTTCCTTAGAATAATTCCTTCATTTTGGATTACATTTGAGAAAAAACTAAAAATATGCGTAGCCTTTTCAAACTCCTTCTTTTGCTTTTGACATCGGGATTCGGTCATCTCATGGCTCAAAAATTAAATAAAATGCCTGAAAACAATATTTCTGTAAAGGAAGTAGAGGCTCATTTAAGATTTTTGGCATCTAACGAAATGCAGGGCCGTAGAACAGGAGAAATTACTGAAAATATTGCTGCGAGGTATATTGCTGAGCAGTTTAGACTGAATGGTATAAAACCTATAGGCGAAAATGGAGACTTTTTGCAAACTGTTCCTTTAGAAGTCACCAAACCATCCAAATCGGGTGTAATTACAGCCGGTGAGGACAAATTGGAATGGGGCAAAGATTTCATTACTTTGAGTGGAAAAAACCTAAAATTAGAAAATGCTGAAGTAGTGTACGTTGGATATGGATGGATTGATGAAAATCACAATGATTACAAAAATGTTGATGTAAAAGGAAAAATTGTGCTTTGTCAATTTGGAATTCCTGAAAACAACCAGCCGTTTCAGAACATTACCGGCTCTGCTAAGAAAATAAAATTTGCAGCCGAGAATGGTGCCCTGGCTTTGATTCAGATTTACAATCTAAATTTCCCTTTTGCAAATATTACCCGAAACTATGGCAATGAAAGACTAAGTGCGAAACCCGATTTTAATGCGGAAATTCCCCATATTTGGGTAAATAGCAATTATTCAAAATGGATTTCTGACAAACCTTTGAAAAATATCAGTCTGGACGTAACGGAAGTTTCTAAAAAAAATGTCAATGCTTATAATGTAGTCGGAGTAATAGAGGGGACCGATCCGAATTTGAAAAACGAGTACATCGTGCTTTCGGCTCATTTTGATCATATTGGAATGGGAAAAAAATATGGAAAGATAACAGAAAGCGATTCGGTTTTTAACGGAACCCGCGATAATGCAACCGGAACTACAGCCCTACTAATGGCAGCAAAAGCACTTTCGCAACAAAAAACCAAAAGATCTATTTTACTTTTAGGATACACCGGTGAGGAATTAGGCATGCTTGGAAGCAGGTATTACGCTGAGCATCCGTTGTTACCATTAAAGCAATGCGTCTTTAATCTCAACAGTGATGGTGCAGGTTATAATGACTCTACCAAGGTGACTATCATCGGATTACATCGAACAACCGCTGAAAATGAAATTATCGATGGAAGCAAAGTCCTGGGTCTTGTGGCAATTGATGATCCGGTACCAGAGCAAAATCTTTTTGACCGCTCGGATAATGTGAGTTTGGCAGCAAAAGGCATACCTGCACCAAATTATTCTCCTGGCTTAACTGCTTTTGATGCTGAAATCGGCAAATTTTATCATCAGGCAGCTGATAACCCCGAAAATGTAAGCATGAGTTATATTTCACGTTTTTGCAAAGCATTCATTTATTCAGCAAGGTTAATTGCCAATAAGGCTGAAACGCCGATTTGGAAAGCCGGAGATAAATATGAGGCCGCCTCGAAGAAACTTTACGGGCAATAAACCCAAAGTTTATCAAAAAAAGTGTTGAAAATTTTGAACAAAAAAAGAGACGAAACCCAAAAGGAATCGTCTCTTTTTATTTGATCTTTTTACGAGTATTACTTCACCACTGATGAGTCAACAGGTGCAACTGCCTGTATTTCCTGAACTGGAGGAATTACAGTTTGAACAGGCTGTGGCTTAGGAAGAAAGGTTACATCAGTTATAAAATACTTAGTATCACCATTCCAGGGAAATTTAAGAAATTTTTCCTGGTAATGAAGTGTAATTCTTTCTCCTGTAGATAATGCCATTTTAAGCTTTTCAACCACAGAATCTTCCTTGGCCGAAAAATCCCAGTAACGAGGTGTTAGAGTGCCGGTTTCTCCCGAGTACCCACCCTCGTTGAGCACGCCTTCGTTGGTTTTAAAAATATATCCACGCTCACTCAATTTTGAGATTGTACCGGCTCTTTCACCGGATGAAAAATAGCCCGTGCTGATATACCAGCCAATAAATCCGAGCAACAATAAAATCAAAATAAGGATCAGTTTTCTCACTGTAAATGAAGTTTTGGTTAATGAATACAAATGAAACAAAAAATTAACAATCAGCCAATTTTTCAGATTTAAATATGATGTTTTGACAATAAAACATCCTCACAGTCACTTGTCAATAAAAATTGATATAATTTACTGAATTGTATTTTACAATTTTTGTTTAGTGTTTAAAAAGTGATAATTCTCACAGATTTTTGTTAATATTCGATCGAATTTTGTAAACAAAAAAATCAATATTATATGGGATTCTTTAGCAGTTTATTTGGTGGTGGTCCAAAAGTAGATGTAAAAGGCATTATTGAAAATGGTGCGGTTATCGTTGACGTCCGTACACCAGGCGAATTTGCCGGTGGACACGTAAAAGGTTCGGTAAATATTCCGCTGGACAAAATCCAGAACAATATCACAAAAATTAAAAACTATCGCAAGCCTGTTGTGGTTTGTTGTGCATCAGGAATGAGAAGTAGCAACGCCAAGCGTATTTTGATGGGTGCAGGTGTGGAAGAGGTTTATGATGGCGGAAGCTGGCTTAATCTAAATTAAAAAAAAAGAGGAGTCGTTTTAAAAATGATATTTAAGCGACTCCTTTTAGATTAAAACTATGTTTTGATTTTACTTTGATGAAGTGTAAAATTTAAACAAATATAGCAGTTCAAATCTGCGAATCAAATATTTTTTGCGAAATTTCGCTAAATAAATATAGAAACCCTCAGAAACCGTATTTTCTCCATATTTCTGGTTCTGATATTTCAAAAACCACCCTTTCTTTAGTAACCGGGTGTACAAAATCCAATTTAAAGCATTGTAAAAAAATGCTTCCATCGGGACTGCTTCTTTTGTAACCATATTTCAAATCACCTAAAATCGGGCAACCGATATTTCCCAGCTGGCAGCGAATCTGATGAAACCTCCCGGTAAACAATTCTATCTCCAGAAGATGATATTTCTCTGAACTTTTTAGCAGTTTATATTGAAGTCTTGAAAATTTGGCTTTTGTATTACCTTGAACAGAAATGTAGGATTTATCTTTCGCTTTAACTAAATAATTCTCCAAAATACAGCTTTCCGGGGATGGCATTTTTGCCACAACTGCTTTATAATATTTCTTGATACTCCCGTCCATAATTTGCTCATTGATAACTACTTGTGAGTTTTTATTTTTAGCAAAAAGCACCAAACCACTCACCCGTTTATCTATTCTATTTAATTCAATAACTTCCCTTTCCTGACTTAGAATTTCAAATAGGGAAATCCCCCCTGGTTCAGGATGTGTGGATATCCCGGAAGGTTTATTGGCAACTAAAATATTTTGATCTTCAAAAACTATCACGATTTTGTAGGTTCGTAGTTTTGCAAAATTAACCAATTCAATTGGCAGGTTTGTTATTGCAAATCTTTTCAGGAAATAATATTAAAAATTCCCACTTAAATCTAATTAATTTTAATCCTTTGCAGGAGTTTCATTTTTTTTCTGATAAGCCCTAATATATTTTTTCAGGTCTAAACCTAAAAACCTAACTTTGTAAAGCAATTTCAAACTGATAATTCCTAAAAAATGATTCATTTCTTCGGGCACTCCCAAAAGACTGTTTATGCTGTACAGACCCAGAAAAATATTTCTGATAATGACATTAAAAAACTACTTTGGCTGTTTGACACTTCAGAAGGGCATAAATTCAATAAAATCAACGAAGAAAATGCCATTTTAAGCGGAAATTTTGTTGGTCCAAGAGGTACAATGGTCACTCCATGGAGCACCAATGCCGTTGAAATCACCCAGAATATGGCCATCGAAGGAATACTCAGAATCGAGGAATATACCGAAACTGATGGTGGGTCGACAGAATTTGACCCAATGCTTTCTCAAAAGTATTCAGAATTGAATCAGGAAATTTTCACAATTCATAAAAAGCCGGAACCTATACTTGAAATTGAAGATATTTCGGCTTACAATCAACAGGAAGGCCTTTCGCTTAGCACTGAAGAAGTAGAATATCTTGAAAAATTATCAGAAAAAATTGGCAGAAAACTGACTGATTCTGAAGTATTTGGATTTTCTCAGGTAAATTCAGAGCACTGTCGCCACAAAATATTCAATGGCACTTTTGTAATTGATGGCGTTGCAAAACCTTCTTCTTTATTTAAACTTATCAAGAAAACTTCTGAGCAAAACCCAAATGACATTGTTTCTGCCTACAAAGACAATGTGGCTTTTCTGAAAGGCCCTAAAGTGACACAATTTGCTCCAAAAAGTGCTGAAAAACCGGATTTTTATTCGGAAAAAGAATTTGATTCAGTAATATCGGTAAAAGCCGAAACGCATAATTTTCCTACCACTGTAGAACCTTTTAATGGTGCAGCAACAGGCTCAGGCGGTGAAATCAGAGACCGTTTGGCGGGCGGACAAGGCTCCCTTCCTTTGGCTGGAACAGCCGTTTACATGACTGCTTACTCCAGACTGGAAAATAATCGTCCATGGGAAAATGGCATGGAGGCCAGGAAATGGCTTTACCAGACCCCGATGGACATTCTGATAAAAGCCTCTAACGGTGCCTCTGACTTCGGAAATAAATTTGGACAGCCGCTTATTTCCGGCTCGCTCTATACTTTTGAGCACGAAGAAAATGCCAGAAAACTTGCATTTGACAAAGTGATTATGTTGGCCGGTGGGATTGGTTACGGCAAAGAAAGCCAGGCCAAAAAACAGACGCCAAAAGTAGGTGACAAAGTAGTAGTACTTGGGGGCGACAACTACCGTATCGGAATGGGAGGTGCTGCAGTTTCGTCGGCTGATACCGGTGAATTTGGCTCGGGCATAGAACTGAATGCAGTGCAAAGGTCAAACCCAGAAATGCAAAAACGTGCCGCCAATGCCATCAGAGGAATGGTAGAAAGTGACCACAACCCTATCATATCGATTCATGACCATGGTGCCGGTGGGCATTTGAACTGCTTGTCGGAGCTTGTCGAAGAAACCGGAGGATTAATTGACCTTGATAAATTGCCTGTTGGTGATCCTACCCTATCGCCAAAAGAAATCATCGGCAATGAGTCACAGGAAAGAATGGGTTTGGTGATTGGAGAAAATGATATTGCTATTTTGAAGCAAATCGCCGACCGCGAAAGGTCACCCATGTACACCGTGGGAGATATCACCGGAAATCATAGATTCACTTTTGAGTCTAAAACTACCGGAATAAAACCCATGGATTTTGCGGTAGCGGATATGTTTGGCAGCTCTCCAAAATTTATTATGGAGGACAAAACACAACCCATCACCTATTCTGAGCCAAAATATTCGGCTGATGATATTGAAAAATATCTGAATCAGGTTTTGCAGCTTGAAGCTGTGGCTTGCAAAGACTGGCTTACCAACAAAGTGGATCGTTGCGTGGGTGGACGTGTAGCCAAGCAGCAATGTGCAGGGGAATTACAATTGCCGCTGAACAACGTGGGCGTAATGGCTTTGGATTACAAAAGTAGCCACGGTATCGCTACCAGTATCGGGCATTCCACTGGTACTGCAATTATTGACCCTGCTGTAGGCTCAAGAAATGCGATTGCCGAATCACTGAGTAATATCGTTTTTGCTCCTCTGGAAAACAAACTCAAGTCGGTTTCTCTTTCAGCCAACTGGATGTGGGCCTGTAAAAATCCGGGTGAAGACGCCCGCCTTTATGCAGCGGTAGAAGCCTGTTCTGAATTTGCGATTGCTTTGGGAATCAATATTCCTACCGGAAAGGACTCTCTTTCAATGAAACAAAAGTACCCTAATGATGAAGTGATTGCCCCGGGAACTGTGATTATCTCTGCTGCAGGACATTGTGATAACATCAATAAAGTCGTAGAGCCTGTTTTGAAAGCCAATGGAGGGGATATTTATTATCTGAACTTATCCAAAGATGACTTTAAATTGGGCGGGAGCTCTTTTGCCCAGATTCTTAACAAAGTGGGTCAGTCGGCTCCTGACATCAAAGATGCAAATTACTTTGCCAAGGCTTTCAATTTGTTTCAGGATTTAATCAAAAATGGAGAAATCGCGGCTGGTCATGATATCGGAAGTGGTGGATTAATCACAACGCTTCTTGAAATGAGCTTTTCGAATGCTGATTTGGGAGCAAAATATGATTTGAGTGGTATTGAGGAAAAAGATTTGGTTAAAATTCTTTTCTCAGAAAATATTGGCTTGGTATTTCAGGCCAATGAAAGTGCTGCCAATACTCTAAAGGAGAATGGTGTTGAGATAATAAAAATTGGTTCACCGGAGAAAGGTAAAACAATTGAAATCTTAAAAGATGAGCTGAAATTAAGTTTTGATTATCATCAGTTAAGAGATACTTGGTTTAAGACTTCTTATCTTTTGGATAAAAAACAAGCCAAAAATGGTCAGGCAGATGCACGATACCAGAATTACAAAAATCAACCTTTGAAATATACTTTTCCTCAGCATTTTACTGGTAATAAACCTGAAGTCAAAGGAAATCTAAAACCCAAAGCTGCTATCATCAGAGAAAAAGGTAGTAACTCAGAACGAGAGATGGCCAATGCCCTATATCTGGCAGGCTTTGATGTGAAAGATGTACACATGACCGATCTTATCAGCGGAAGAGAAACCCTGGAAGACATACAGTTTATAGGAGCCGTGGGCGGATTTTCCAATTCAGACGTTCTGGGCTCAGCCAAAGGTTGGGCAGGGGCCTTTTTATACAATGAAAAAGCAAATACTGCCTTGAAAAACTTCTTTAAAAGAGAAGACACGCTTTCTATTGGTATTTGCAATGGTTGCCAGCTCTGGATGGAGTTGGAGCTAATTAATCCTGAACATGAAATTCATGGAAAAATGCTTCATAATGAATCTCATAAACATGAAAGTATTTTCACTTCAGTTACCGTTCAGCCCAACAATTCGGTGATGCTTTCTACCCTTGCAGGTAGTACCCTTGGGGTATGGGTATCGCATGGTGAAGGAAAATTCAATTTACCCTATTCAGAAGATAAATACAATATCGTTGGAAAATACGGCTATGCAGAATATCCGGCCAACCCCAATGGTTCTGACTACAATACAGCCATGATGTGCGATACCACCGGCCGTCATCTGGTAACCATGCCGCATATCGAGCGTTCCACTTTCCAATGGAACTGGGCTTACTACCCTGAAGGCAGAAACGACGAGGTTACTCCATGGCTTGAAGCTTTCGTAAACGCTAAAAATTGGATTGATTCCAAAGATAAGAAATAAATTGGTTTTGGGACCTTATCTCCTCATTACAAAGTTTTCTCTTTGCTGAGACAGGAAAAGTCTTTTATGGTACTCAGGAGAATCAATCCGAAGGAGAAAAGGCTGATCCTGAAAAATCTCTCCTGTAAAGATATTGAAGCCATATTTCTTTTTTAAAACTTTGGCTTCAATCCTTCCAACACCATCGCTGACGAGTCCAATATGTCTTGCAGCTTGATGGGAAAGATCCAAAACGCGGTCACCATGATATGGTCCACGGTCATTCACCTGAACAATAACCTTCCGGCCATTGTCGGGATTAGTAACTTCAACCAAAGTTCCAAAAGGAAGTGTTTTGTGAGCACAGGTAAAATATTTATTGCTAAACACCGCCCCGCTGGCTGTGGTTCTACCTCCAAATTTTTTATCGTAAAAGGAAGCGAGACCTTTGAAAGATTTCCTGTAATCAAGTCCTTGAGAAAAGGACAAATTGCTGATTAGCAGAAACAAGATTAATTTAAATGTTATTTTGCTTTTTATCATATAAAATTGGTTTAAGTGTGGAAAAGATCATAATCAACTGATTATCAATACCCGTTTTTATTTCGGGTTGCAAAACAAACGCAGACTGGAAAAATATTTGATACAAATACCATTAAATTTCCCTTAAAAATAAAAATAACAATACGTATTAACGAAAAAGTACAATAAGTTGATCAAAAAAAATGAAATTTTCTTCAAAATGAAAACAAAAATTTGATTCTTTTGGATTTTGAAATTGCTGAATACTTGAATTTAATCCGTTAGGGTGTACACCATAGTGGTGGTATGAGTTTTGGCCGGAATCAATACTGAAATACCTGTGATCTGGTATTGAAACTGGATATTTGTTCGGGAGGTTGAATTTCCGGCATATAACGTAAAAAAAGATTGTGGACTGCCTGAAAGTTGAATAAAGCTAGTCCCTCCTGTAATTGTACCAGAAGATGCAGTACCATTACTACTTCTACGAGCCCATAAAAATAATCCCGAATTCCAATCAGTGTCAATTTTGTGGATGGAAACATAATAAGTAGCATATCTTAACATACCAGAAACTGAAATTGTAGTCTGATTGGTAGCACTGGTTTGAGTTAATGAATAGTCGGAGCCGGCTTCGGTTAATGTTCCTGCCGCAATACTCGAAGTCCAGGGGGCAGACTGACCGAAAGTAAAGCTACTCAGAAACATTAATATTAAAAGGACTCGAATCATTTTATATGGATATTCCAAACCAGGATTAATTTTGATTTATAAGTTTGTCACGTTCTTATATTTTAACATAAATAACAGCCAAAATCATTCCAATAGTATATTGTTTTTAGAATAGTTTTACACAAAATAAAAATTTTAATATTTTTTCAATATGTCAAAAAAAAAGCCGCCAAAATCTTTGACAGCTCTTCAGTAATTATTTTAATGAGTTTTCATTCGGTTTTTTCTTTAACTCTTATTGCCTTTGAATCAAACATTCCCATTAAAGAACCTTTCATATTGTCCTGATCGACTTTATTGAGTTCAAGATTTAAATCATAGCCCTGAGCCGAAAAATATAGGGTGATTTTGTCGGTTTCTTCTTCAATATTAATAATAGGAATTGCCGGGGCATTAGGATCTGCCGGAATGGTTAATTCTCCGGTAAGCTTACCATCCTTTCTCTGTAAATCGGTGGCAAATTTAATATCTCCGTTGGGTGTACCGGCCACCATTATTTCCCATTTTCCAAGAAAATAATCTTCGGCTTTGGTAAAACCCGTTAAAACAGAAGCCGTTAGTAGAACAAGCATTAAAAATTTCAGTTTTTTCATTTTATTATTTGTTTTAATTAAGAAATTCATTTTTATTTTATTCTGCTGCCTTTGACATCAAACATACCCATCAGACGGCCTTTAAAGTTATCATCATCTTCTTTTTCCAATACCATATTAATATTCATTCCATTGGCGGTAAAAAATGCTTTTATTTTTTCGGTATTTTCCTCTTCAATTTTATCAAGATTCTGGACTTTATCTCCCTGCATTTTTGAAGACATAGTACCGGTGAGTTGGTTACCCTCCCTCTTGATTTCCAACGAAATATCCACATCACCACCCGGGGTTCCAATCATTTTAGCCGCCCACTTTCCTACAAAATAGTCAGTGTTGGCACTCACCGCGGGCGTTTCTTCTATTTTTATTCCTGAGTCAGCAAGTTTAACCTCTGCACCCATTACTACCATCAGAGAGCTTAAATCTGCAGTGGGATTGACAAAGACCACATAAAGATCCTGTAACTGCTTAGCTAAAGCTCCTGCATTTACAGGCACTGAAACCGGTTTAGGAGCGAAGTCCATTTTATCGCTGGGTTCCAGCATAGCTGACTCTCCGATTTTCTTTCCTTTGGGACCGCCTATTCTGATCTCGACTTTCCCTCCTGCGGCATTTAACTGAGGTTTTGGAGCCGTGGCATATATTACAACTTCGGTGATTCCTTTCAAATCCACTTGTTTAAGGGTCATATAAGATCCGTTCTTAGGGATTGCAAGATTATTACCACCAAAAGACATTTTGTTGATTTCAAAATATTCATCAAAACCATGAGCGTCAATTTTGGCATTTTTCAAAACAAAGCTTTGCTCAGATTTCAACCCGGAAATTCCGTTGGCACCCTGGTCTTCATAAGAGGCCCGCAGGATATAAACTCCTTTCCCTTTGTCTCCGGATGGCACTTTGGCATTATAAATACCGTTTACAGGCAGGGTCTTGGCTTTGCTTTTTTCGTTTGAGACATTCAAAATATATTTAACCATTTCGGCAGCGTCGGCTGTAGAAAGCTGTGGATGCCCCGCCATGGCTGTCTCACCCCAAACACCACTACCACCGGATATTATTTTCTTTGTAAGGGTTTCCAATGCGGCAGAATTACCTTTGTATTTTTGAGACACCTCTCTGTAAGATGGCCCGATTGACTTACTATCTTTTTTGTGACAAGCCATACAATCTGATCCTTCTATTAGTTTTCTTCCTTTCGAAAAAGCCACAGTTTCATCGGCTGAGCGGTGACCCATAGCAATTACGTTTTTGTCATAACCTTCTGACAGATAGTCGATATTTACCGAAACATTTTCAGGATCAATGCCTGCCCCCAATTCTCCGTCTTCTTTATCACTTACCTTAATATCATAGGCAAAAGGTTTGTCAGGAACAAAAAATGACTTGTTACTTCCAGGCATTTGGAGACTTAACATTGGGGGTTCATTGCCCGCTGAAATTTCCATGGACTGGCTATTTGTGCCCCCTTTTCCATCATTTACAGTGAGCGTTACTTTGTAAATACCTGATTTCGTGAGATTCAGATTTGCTTCAGGGGTATTAATAATCTTTGAAAAACCATTTTTTGAAGTAATTCTCCAGCTAAAAGCCAGGGCATCGCCATCAGCATCCTGTGTGCCTTTAGAACTTAGCTTTAAATTAAAAGGAATAGCCCCACCTGGTTGATTTGCTGCCATTTCAATTTGTGGCTTGCGATTCCCGCCATTGTATTCAATCCGGATTAGCCTGGCGTCATCGTTGGCCGTAAACCATCCTGTTCCATATTCAAGCATATACAAGTCACCATTTGCTGCAAACTCCATATCCATTGGGTTGGAGAATTTGTATGACGGCATAAATTTCTCCTGTGAAACCAGATTGCCCTCTTTATCCATGGTTACTGCCATGATCCAACCTCTCATCCATTCATATTCCAGGAATTTCCCATCGTAATATTTTGGAAAAGCACGCTGAGCTGTTTTAAAATCAGAAGCGTAAAATACCGGACCCGCCATTGCATTTCTTCCCCCATTTCCAACCAGAGGAAACTCCTTTGAGTCACCATAAGGATACCACACAAAGGCTTTTTGAGCCGGAGGCAAAGTTTCCAGACCGGTATTATTGGAAGAAGTATTTGTGGGAGCATTGGCATCCCAAGGTTCAAGACTCTTATTATTTTCAAAATCATATTTGAAATAAGCCTTATTGTCACCGACAAAGTGTGGCCAGCCAAAATTCCCGGCTTTACGTGCCTGCCCCACTTCATCATGACCAGCCGGACCTCGACTTTCGTCTGATTTGGAGGCATCAGGACCTACATCACCCCAATATAAATATCCAGTATGTTGGTCAACTGATATCCTGAATGGGTTTCTGTGCCCCATAGTATAGATTTCAGGTCGCGTTTTAGCCATTCCTTTCGGAAATAAGTTTCCATCAGGAATCGTGTAGGTTCCATCTGCCTGAGGTTTGATTCTTAGAATTTTTCCTCTTAGGTCGTTTGTATTGGCTGAAGACTTCTGAGCATCCCAGGCACTCCTTCCCGGTCTTTCATCGCTGGGACTGTACCCGTTGGAGCCATGAGGGTTGGTGTTATCACCAGTGGAAAGGAACAAATTACCTGCTTTGTCCCAGGCGATTGAACCACCTGTGTGGCAACATTCCTCTCGCTGTGTTTCCACTTTTAGCATTTCTATTTCAGAATCCAGCAATACTTCATCGCCCTTCATGGTAAATCTTGAGAGTACATTATATGAACCTTTTGTGGAAGAATAGTACAGGTAAATCCAATGGTTTTGGGCGAAATTGGGATCTTTATTTAAACCAAGAAGGCCATCTTCTGCCACAGATTCCTTTCCATCAGCACTTACATATTTAAGACTAACCGGAATTTTTGCGATGGTTTTAAGTTTTTTGGTTTTGTTGTTGTAGAGCCTAATTTCACCTTTTCGCTGAATAAATAAAATGCGGTCATTGTCCAAAATACTCAATTCCATAGGTTCATCAAGTTTTTCTTCGAGCACTACTTTTGTAAAGCGGTTTTCTTCGGGTCTTGATTTACTAAAATCCAGTGGTTTTGGAGCCACGCCTCCTGAGGCATAAACAATACCCGCATATACATGATTGAGAAATAAGGGTTCAGAATAAGTCTCGTCTGTATGCCCCATGGCAGTGTAAAATGACCTCCCCCCCTCGAACTCATGATACCAGCTGATGGGATGGTCATCACCATTTTTACCGCCGATATAGGTTTTTTCATCGATTTTTACGACCACATTGATTCTGGAGGAAATATCCTTGAAACTGTAAAACTCATCTTTACGCTCAAAAGAATCAGGCATTCCGGCTGTAAGTTCATTTCTTTTGGTAACATAGAACCTTCCATTCTGTACGTTACTGGGGGTCATAGGATGATCCAAAAACCAGGCTCCTGCAAGCTTGTTGTACCAGGGCCATTCGTATTCGGTGTCGGTAGCGGCGTGTATCCCGACATACCCTCCGCCTGCCTGAATATACCTTTCAAATGCATTTTGCTGGGTATTATCCAATATATCACCAGTGGTATTCAGGAATATCACAGTACTGAATTTTTTGAGATTGTTTTCGGTAAATTGGCCGGCATCTTCGGTAAAACTAACCAAAAAACCCCTCTCTTTAGCCATTTTGGCAAGAGCTGCTTTACCGGCATCTATGGATTGATGGCGAAAAGCCGCAGTTTTACTAAATACCAAAGCATTGATTTTGGTTTGAGCAAAAGAAATAAACGAAAGCAACAAAAAGCCGATTCCAAGGGCAGTCTTCTTCATATCAGGTTTAAATAATATTTCCTCAAAAGTAAAAGTTTTTTTATTAATGTCTATTTTTTAGACAATGATTTTTATATTTGGATTAAAAATAGGATAAAAGGAAGACAAAGTGCATCATTTTATTTTATTTGATTAATTTTAAATGTCCAACAGATGGTATTATGGAGTTTAATGAAGAAAAGCTAATTCCTCAATTATCAATAGATTGTGTAGTTTTTGGTTATAAGGAAGGGAGAATAAAAGTATTGGTTTCAAGGCTTAATTTATCTGAAGACATTTATACCCTGCCCGGCGGATTTATCAGACAAGAAGAGCATATAGATGAATCGGCTCACAGAATTTTGGAGGAAAGAACCGGTCTGAAAGAGGTATTCCTGGAGCAGTACAGGGTATTCGGGGTAGCAAACAGAAAAAATGATATCATTTTAGATATGTTTGAAAAACTGCCAACAGAGAGTGGAATCAACAAAGAAAACTGGCAAAATTGGTTTTCAAAAAGGTTTGTATCAGTAGGTTACTACGCCCTGGTGGATATAAACAAAGTCTCGCTCCGAAAAAGCGAATTTGATGCTGAAATCAACTGGCTTGATTTGGAGTCTTTGCCCCAAATGATTATGGATCATAATGAAATGGTGGATTTTGCACTGGAAAGCCTCCGCGAAAAATTGGATGAAAAATTGATTGGTTTTAATCTTTTACCAGAAACTTTTACAATGCGGCAACTACAGGAGCTTTATGAGGCCGTATATGACCGTCCTTTCCCCCGAAACAATTTCCAAAAGAAAATGCTGGATCTCAATGTGTTGGAACGTCTTGATAAAGTCTATACCGGTGCGGCGAATAAGGCTCCGTATTTGTATAGGTTTAGGAAGGATATCAAATCATCCTAAAAAGCAAACTCTCTCCTCCTTCGATTCCTGCGGCTAATTTATCACCTTTGTGAATCTGACCAGTACCTTTGGCAGGAGTGCCTGTAAAAATCAAATCCCCGGTTTCTAAAGTCATAAATTTTGAAATAAATGCGATAATTTCCTCAAAAGAATATATCATTAAGGATGTATTTCCAGTTTGCTTGAGCTCTTCATTGATTTTTAGGTCAAAATTGATATTATTTAAATCAGGAAATGCAGAAACCGGAATAAATGCTGAAACGGGTGCTGCTCCATCAAAACCTTTTCCCAGGTCCCATGGTCCTTTACCTTCGCGACTTTGGTCGAAGATATCTTTAGCAGTAAAGTCAATTCCGATTCCAATGGCATCAATATAACTAATGGCCTCACTTTCAGAGATTCTCCTGCCTGATTTTCCAATTTTGATAACCAGCTCAGCTTCGTACCGCAAATCATTGGTGAAATCAGGAAACGCTACATCCTGATTGCCCGTAACCAGGCTGGTTTGAGACTTGGAGAATATAATCGGGCTGCCTGTTTTTCCCGCATTTTTGTCTTCTCCCTGATTGATATAGTTTTTGCCGATGGCCAGGATTTTCATGATAAAGAATTAATAATTGAATTACAGAATGATTGAATGCTAATTTTTGATTGAATTTAGGAAGTATTTTGTAGAAAGCAATTATCAACAAATGAATCGAATATGATAATATAAAAATTGAGCATAAAAAAATCAGAGCTTTAGTAAAACCCTGATTTTTTGGTATTAATTAAATAGGAAACGATGGTTATTTTGCCGGAGTCAAAACAATATTCCGGTATTCTATCGGACCATGGTCACCTTGAAACATAATGGGTCCGGCTTCTGCCTCATTGCTATCTATCGCACCACCTGTGATACCCGGAATCTCGTTTTTGTAAATGATAGTTTTACCATTTAAAGCCACAGTTACAACTCTTCCGACTAAGGTCACATCAAAAATTTGCCATTCACCTGCGGCTTTGGCCGGGAGTTCCAATGGCTGAATGAAACCATAAATGGCCCCCAATTCTCCCAAAGCAGGTTCTTTCCCATAACTGTCGGTAATCTGCACTTCGTAGCGACCCCGAAGATAAACGCCGCTGTTGCTGCCTTTGGGTACTCTGAATTCTACATGAAGTTTAAAATCATTGAATTTGCCTGAGGTTCTGATGTTTGCACCCGACTTTGGACTTTTCAGCACTCCATTTTCAACAATCCACTGGCTGGTTTGACCAAAAGTATCCCAACCTTCGGTGTTTTTTCCATTGAAAAGTTTGATGGGCGTTCCCCAAACCGGCTCTTTGGCTCGGATTAATTTCGGTGCCCTCACCCCTACCCAGGTCAAAACTTCACCATTGGGCATGGTCATGGTACCTGAAAGTGCATCGCCTTTTAACTCACCTTCTACTTTCAAATCTTTATCCAGGTTATCCCACTGAGGAGGAATCGAAAAAGTCATTTTATTATCTTCAAAGTAAATTCTGGAAATGGGCCTGGCACTTCCGCCATCGGCCACGAAATGTCCAACAAGGTATTTCACACCCGAATGATTGATTTCCAGCCAGGAAGGCACTTTTTGATCCCCACGAGTTACAGTCAAATCCCAACGGCCTTCGATATGCTGAGCAAACGATTTTGGAAATATGGAGAGGACGAGCCCAAGGATTGCTAAAGTAATTTTCAATCTTATTTTCATTTAAATTTTATTTAAGGTTAAACATAATTTTCTGCAGCAATCCCAAAATTAACAATTAATGCTTTCTGTAAACAGTAAATTTTATTTTTTCGACATTTCCTTATTTTTGTTAAAAAAACAGCTCATGCAAAAAGTTAATATTGCGGAAAAACTCGACTTATTTTCTGATTTCTGGCATCCCAGAATAGTAGGAGAACTAAACGGCCAGCATGTAAAACTTGTAAAATTAAAAGGCGAGTTTGTCTGGCATAAACACGACCATGAAGACGAAATGTTCTTTGTATTGAAAGGTATATTGAAAATGGAATTTCGGGATAAAGCGGTGTATATCCATGAAAATGAGTTTCTGATTGTACCCAAAGGCACCGAGCACCGACCAGTGGCTGAGGAAGAAGTGAGTGTGATGTTGTTTGAGCCGGCATCTACCAAAAATACAGGAGATAATCCGGGTGAGCTCACCAGAGAGGAATTGGGCAGGATTTAAACCCGTTTTATGCACCAGAAAATCCACTACGTAGTGTTGATGCATAAACCGGGATAAAATGAAAAATGGCATCCCGACACAGGACACCATTTTATGACAAATAATTAATACTTAAAGGGTAATTTAATATTATCTCACTTTGGCGTTTCTTTTTTGAGAACCATTTCTGCGTCATTTCCCATCATATTGAATTTCAATTTCAGGGTATCGCCTTCGAGTTTTCCTACCATTTTAATATCCTGATCCATGATATTAAGGACAAATTCAATATCATTACCTTTGATTTTTCCATCTTTAAGAATGATTTCATTCCCTTCCGGGCCAACGGTCGAACCTGTTAATTTTTCACCTTCAGCTTTAAAAGTGTAAGAAACTTCAAACTGATCCATCACTTTTCCGTTCCATTTGCCATTGATATCCTGAGCAAATGAAGCCAATGAAAGTGCAAAAACAATAATTGCTGTCGAAAGAATTTTTTTAAGCATTGCAGTAAAATTTAAATTAACGGATTATTAATCCCGGTTGAAAAAAGAGTAGAAAAATTAAGATTTATGTTAAAACCTAAAATTTTAGATGTAAATCTAAAACAAGAATTTGGAATAAATGTATTTTTTACAATTATTTTTTTATTCACTAACTAACTGATAATTAATAATATTTTTTAAAAAAATTCGGGCTTATTTAGAAGAAAAGTAAAATTGCAAAATATTGATATTAAAGTGACCGAAGTGATGAATATTCCAAGAATTTAATGTGCAGAAATGGATCTACAAAAATGACTTTTTTTGAATGATTTTTTACTATTTAAATTATGATTTTTAAGAAAGAGACCGAATATTGGTTTACCAACTTAAAGCATTAAAACTTAAGGCAAGCACCATAAAATTCTGGAAGGTAATAATTTCCACAACTGCTAGTTTTTGTAAATTATTAGAATTTGTAATATAAATTTGAAGATACTCCTTCGATTAAATATCTTCTATTTTTTCTACTCTTAAGCTTCATTTTTCTTAACTTTAGCTCTAATCTTAAATAAATGAAAAACATTAATTTAATTCTTTTTCTATTCTGGTTCAACACCAACGCACAGATGATTACAATTCCGGTCGAAACTAAAGACAATGCTTTGGTGCTTCAAACCGACAAAGAAAACAGGCTGAGGATGACCTATTTTGGTAAGAAATTAAAATCAGCCACTGAATATGAAAATTTAAAAGTTTCATCGGCCCGTTATGACGAAGCTAACGCAGGAATTGCAAGTTCGGCCTATACACCATCAGGAACCTGGAATCTGGGTGAGCCCGCAATAGAGGTGATTCATGCCGATGGAAATACTTCTCTGGAATTAAAATATGTAAGTCACAAAGTTGAAAAAATTGAAGAAAACGTTTCCTTAATTTCTGTTTTTTTGAAGGATCCTCTGTACAGTACCGAAGTGACCCTTTTTTACAAAACATTTTCCAACGAAAATGTTATCGAACAATGGACAGTGATAAAGAATCTTGAAAAAGGAGTTCTGAAACTGAAAAAATATGCCTCTGCCAACCTCCATTTTGTAGCCAAAGACTTTTTTCTGCATCACTATCACGGAGAATGGGCTAAGGAAATGAAACCCGAAGACACCAAACTTACCGCCGGAATAAAGACGCTGGATTCGAAACTGAATACCCGGGCAAATATTTATCAGCCACCCACTTTCCAGTTGTCGTTTGATGAACAGGCAACTGAGGACCATGGAAAAGTACTCATGGGAACACTGGGCTGGTCAGGAAATTTTCGGTTTGATTTTGAAAAAGACAATTACCAGAACCTAAAACTAATTGCAGGTATTAACCCTCATGCTGCCGAATATTCATTAAACCCAAATGAAGAATTCAAAACACCCTCTTTTATCGGTTGTTATTCAGAAAATGGTCAAGGCCAGGCCAGCCGCGACATGCACAATTGGGCAAGAAAATACAGAATTCTTGATGGGGAAGGCACCAGAATGACCCTCTTGAATAACTGGGAAGCTACTTATTTTGACTTTGATGAAAATAAAATAACCGGCTTATTTAAAGGAGCTAAAGATCTGGGAGTAGATATGTTTTTGCTTGATGACGGGTGGTTTGCCAATAAATACCCCAGAAACGGAGATGTGGCCGGCCTTGGAGATTGGCAGGAAAACAAGAAAAAACTTCCCAACGGAATCGGATTTTTGGTCAAAGAAGCCACGAAAGCAGGAGTAAAATTTGGGATTTGGGTGGAGCCGGAAATGGTCAATCCTAAGTCAGAACTATACGAAAAACACCTTGATTGGGTAATTCGGGAACCTAATCGACCCGAAACGTATTTCCGTAATCAGCTTCCTTTAGACCTGAGCAACCCTGAGGTTCAGGACTTTGTTTTTGGAGTATTGGATGGTTTATTTACCAAAAATCCTGAGTTAGCCTTTATCAAGTGGGACTGCAATGCTGTGACTTACAATGCCCATTCTGCTTATCTCGAAAAAATGAAAAAGCCACAGACTCACCTGTATGTAGATTATGTAAATGGCCTGTATAAGGTTTTACAAAGATTAAGGGCAAAATATCCCAAAATACCGATGATGTTATGCTCAGGTGGTGGAGGCAGAGTCGATTATGAGGCTTTGAAATATTTCACTGAGTTTTGGGTATCAGACAATACCGATCCGCTGGAAAGGATTTTTATGCAATGGGAATATTCGTATTATTACCCGGCAATAGCTTCCTGTAATCATATCACTGATTGGAGCAAGGTCGGCATCAAATACCGCACTGATGTGGCCATGATGGGCAAAATGGGCTATGATATTGTGGTAGATAAGCTGGATGAAAAAGAGCTGCTTTTTAGTCAAAATGCCCTGAAAAACTATTCCAACCTGAAAGAAACAATATGGAAGGGTGATTTATACCGATTAATCAATCCTTTCGGAAATCAAATGGCGGCGGTAGAATATGTAAAAAAAGATAAAAGTAAGGCTGTGATATTTAATTATCTGATTGAAAATCGTTTTGATATGAATTCTCTGATTCCTGATATTAAACTAAAAGGGCTTGATCCCGAAAAAAAGTACAGTATTAAAGAGATAAATGTTTTTCCTGGAACAAAAAGCTCTATTGATGAAAAAATGGAGTATTCGGGTGATTATTTAATGAAAATCGGTATCAATCCTGCCATAAATCACCAAAGGACGAGTGTAGTTTTAGAAATAAATGAGGTAAAACAATAATTTAGTTCAGGAAAACTGCCCCTCAAAATCAATTGGGGCAGTTAAAAAATATCATTCTAAAAGTGAGCCCATTTTCTTTCTGATAAAATCTGCTGCATATTTTGGTGCAAATCGGTAGAGTTTGTCCAGAAAACCCGCATCACTTCCCACAGTAACCCTAAATTTATCTGATTCCTAAATAAATATTCTTTAAATTCTGTTTTTTAAGTATTTAACAGACCTTATTGTATTTTTTATGCTAATAAAGATATACTTCCCATAATTTAAATACCTTCTAAAAAAGCAGATATGCATGATAAGCACCAAATGGACATTTCAGCATTAAATGCACACTTTTCAAAGATTTTGCATTATTTCTTTATCGTAAAAATGACGATTTTTAGGAATGAATTTAATAGTATTAATAAATACTCTCTAAAGAAAATTATAGAATTCGAACCCTTATGAATAGAAAACAATTTCTTCAAAAAGTAGGAATCGGCTCTGCATTACTGCCGGCTCTTTCATCCTTTACACCCGGAAATATTTCAACTGATTTATCAGTAAATGAACAATATATATTAGACGCAAATAAAAGAGAAGTTGACAGGCTTTTGGAAGTATATTCCAAACCTATTGCAAATTTAAGAAGAAGTCTGGGTTTTGATCTGGCCAATCTGGCAGCAGGCTATACGGAGCCCAAAAGTGCGTATTTTCAATCTGCCACAGTTTTAACACCCATGGAGGCCATAGTCAACTTTCTGATTTCAGAACAAAAACCCGATGGCACCCTTGACTTTGGGAATCTTTCTTCTCCACCTGACACCGCTTTCATCATTGATCCTCTCTGTGCAGCTGCGAGAATTTTGAGAGAAAGCGGAGGACAAGAATCTCTGAGACAAAAACTGAAAGCTTTTATTACAAAAGCTGCCGACCAGCTGGCTATTGGCGGTGTCCACACACCTAATCACCGTTGGGTAGTGAGCTCGGCTCTTGCGAAAGTCAATGCCCTTTTTCCCCACAAAAAATACATGACAAGGATAAATCAATGGTTGGCCGAGAAAGTTTTTGCTGACCAGGATGGCGTTTACCTCGAACGCAGCATTACTTATGCCGAAGTCGTAAACCGATCATTGATTTTTTTGGCCGATTATGCCCAAAAAACTGAGCTACTGAAAAATGTTGAAAAAAACCTCAACTGGCTTTTCCACATGATGGAACCCAATGGCGACATGGTTACAGTCCAATCAAGAAGACAGGATGCGTTTCATCACCGCAACGTCACGGAGTTCTATATTCATTATCGATATATGGCTATAAAAACCGGAAATCCATTGTATGCTTCTATGCTTGGTTTTATTGAAAAAATGCCTGATTTTGAGGAAATCCAGGGAAGAAATCTCCTGTATTATATCCGAGAAAATCCATTTTTAGCAAAAGAACCCCGGAAGGATAGCCTTCCAACTAAATACGAAAGGCTATACGAAGGGATAAATCTACTCAGAAAAAGAAACGAAAAAGAATCCTTGACACTTTTTGCAGGTACTGACTGGCCCACAATAGTGGCTTCAGGCCGATCAAGCAACCCATCACTGCTAATGTATAGAAAAGGTGACGCCATTCTAAAATATCTGCGAATTTCTACTTCTTTTTTCAGTATTGGCTATATCAGAGGTAAAGGAATAAAAAAAACAGCAACAGGATATCAAACCCAATTTAGTTTTGAAGCTCCCTACTATCAACCACTTCCTGAAAAATACCTGAAAGCCGACGGGGATTATGAACTAAGCCCAAGTACTGATGGCAGATTCTGGAATAAAATGGATTTTCAAAATCGCCCGCAGAGTAATGTCCAGAGATTAAATGCCGATATTAATTATGAAGAAAAGTCTGGCAAACATCTCTTAAACATCAGAATAAATGCTCAGCAAGGCGTAAAAGTTGTAATTGAAATGTGTTTCGACGAAAATGGCAAATTTATACATTCGGGAGAAATTGAGTCGGGTTCGGGAGAAAACTATTTTTTGAAAGAGGGATATGTAATTTATAAATCAGGCAATGATGAGATAAAAATTGGACCGGGAGTCCAGCAACATAAAAGCGTTCAAAACCTTGAAGGTGAAATGTACAGTACGCATTTCGGATCATTAAAAACCAATGGTAAATATTTGTATATCACCGGTATCTGCCCATTTGAATATACGCTGGAAATATCATAAAATAAGGGGGTAGAAAACCATCTACCCCCTTAATATTTAACCAATTTTTCTATGATGTAAATTCTAACTTTATTCTAAAACTTCAAAGTAGCCGGCAAATATTTGGCGACAAGATCCTCATAATAAGGCCTTAGAGCTTTTGCATCAGGTGCCACAGGTACTTTTGAATACAAATCATACGGGTTAAACTTATCTACCCATTTAAACATTTCATGATCGTGGGCGTTCATCAGGTGATCGTAAGCGTGTTCCCGATGCTGAGCATAAAAAGAATGGTAACGCAACATGTAGAGGCCTTCTTCAGGTAAATAGTTTTTCATCATTTGATAGATGTACTCATCATGTCCCCAGCTCATTTTCACATTATCGAGGCCACAATTGGGTTCATAAATGCCATATTTTGTATTGTATCTTGGGTCTTTTGAATCAGGATTTGCATCAAAAAATTCAGGGTAAACTATCTTATCAGAATGCTTGCAACCGGTTGGAAAAGTATCACCCACCACAGCCCATTGCGGCTCTCCAAAAAGACATAGAACCTTACCCAAATCATGCATAAAGCCCGTCAGCACAAACCAATCAGGGTGTCCGTCGGCTCTGATGGCCTCAGAAGTTTGCAATAAATGTTGAAGCTGATCGAGGTCTGTATCAGGGTCGCTATCGTCAACAAGGGTATTTAAAAAATCTACGGCGTCCCAGATAGTCATTTCTTTCTTATTAAAAGCTAGAAATTCCTTTTCCTTTTCTTCTACGAAATTATAGGTCTGATAAGTATGATTAAGCCTGTAAAACTCTCTAACTGTGTTAACTCTCTCTGAATCAACGTAGTTTCGGTAATCTTCTTTAGCTTTTTTACCCGGTTCCGGATATCTTTCCAACACATCATCCTCCCATTCTTCAATGCTTTTTAAAGGATTAGAATTGACATTTTCCATTATTTATAAATTTAGGTTGAAACATATAAAAATATAACAAAAAATTTTAAGTCTTTAATTTTTTATGATAAAAATATGTTTCCAGTTTGAATACTTAATAAATAGGCTCCCTATTCTATTTTTGAAATAAGAATAAGGAACCTGAAATTGATATATTGATTATTTTAAGGTTAATCCAATATTAATCAATATCCCGGATTTTGTTTTAAAGCCGGATTGAGGGTCATGGCTCCCTGAGGAATAGGCAGAATCCTTTTGTTTTTATCTGCGTCAGTTTTATAACCCCACTTGTTTTCAAACTTACCAAAACGGATCATGTCATTTCGGTGCCATGTTTCCATCGCAAACTCCCTGGATCTTTCCTGATATAAGTCCTCAAGGCTTACAGTCGTAAGTGCCGGTGAAGTAGTGCGATTAGAACGAACCTGGTTTACTAAATCGGCAACTACCTGTGCAGATCCATTACTTCTCAATGTAGCTTCTGCTTTCATCAAAAGTATATCGGAAAATCTGAAAACAGGAAAATCATTATTTTGGTTACGGTTGGTTGAAGTGGCATCAGGGAAAAACTTAATGTTTCTGTAACCCATATTCCAGGCAATTTCGTCGTTACCTAAGTCAAAAGTGGCCACATCCTGACGTAGTTTAATTTCCGGCGTAAGCTCTACCTGATAAGTGTATTTTTCACCACCATCAGATCCTGTATAGAATTGATCATAACCCTTTTTGGTTGTCGTAACCGTAACAGGAGTAACTCCATCTGCAAGAAATTGTTTGCCTGTTAACCACTGCTTATTTCTGATATCATTTTCATCATTGAAATGAGCATAAAATTCGGGCAAGGTGCTTCTTGGTGCTGAAGGCGTAAATGGCAAATTGAATCTTGTTCGAAGTGATCGAGGCACGTCATAGCGAGCATGATACATAAAGCCATTGGTACCACTCATAGCCGCAGCAGCAGGGTCATAGGGTATCGCAAAAATGAATTCCTTCATCTGAGGGCCATTGTCAGGATAAAACATTTTGAGATAATTGGCCCTTGATTCGATTGAAAACTTACCTGAATTGATTAATGCGTTACAAGCTTCAATACACTCTGCATTTTTTGCAGTTCCGGTATAAACTTCAGCATTCAGATACATTTTTGCCAGCAAAGCCTGAGCTCCCCATTGGGTAAACCGACCATAGGTAGCCATACTTACTTCCGTACTCAAGCTTGGAATAGCCGCTTTAATTTCAGTTTCAATGAATTTGAAAACTTCAGCACGGGGAGTATTGGTTTTTGGAGTAAAGTCTCCATAAGTATCATATATAGGCACATTACCAAACAGATCCATCATCATAAAGTAAGCAAAAGCTCTCACCATTTTTAGTTCGGCTAAATTCTGAGCTTTGGAGGCAGTGGCCTCAGGTATAGTTGTCTCCAAAATAGAAAGTGCCTGATTTGTTGTTCCTATCACGGTAGAAAGCCAGTTCCAACAGGTATTAGTAGCACCATGATCTTTGGTCCAGGAATGGTAATGCATATCGATATATCCTCGGTTATCATACCAGTTTCCTCCACGGGCAGGCATTATTGCCTCATCAGTGGTGAGGGATTGCATAAACCAATAATCTAATGCGAAATTCCCTCTCAATGCAGCATATGGAGGACCAGAGGCCTGAATAAACTGGGCGGTTGTTTGCGGGAAAATATCAGGAGTGAGCTGGGTATTTACCGGCACATCGATCTTATGGCATCCAAACACCAGAAGGCCGATCATTATTAAAAAAGAACTTTTAAATATATTTTTCATATCAATGTCAATATTTTAGATTTTGTGATTTTCTTAAAACGATACATTTAGACCGAACAAAACTGTACGGGTTTTAGGATAGAAATTATTGGAATCAACACCCGGAGCCAATCCTCCCTGATTGATTTCAGGATCAATACCCGTATATTTCGTTATCACAAAAGCATTGTTAACAGAGGTATAGACCCTCAAACTTCTGATATTTTTGTTAGTAATTTTGAAATTATAACCCAAAGTAGCATTGTCGAGACGAACATAACTTCCGTCTTCAATAAATCTCGAAGAATACTTGAATGAGTTCACGTCTTTAGTACTTTCGTCAGCTACATCTTTCAGGATATTGGTAAACTGAGCTGTTGTGGGTCTGAACAGGTCAGCACGGGTAGCATTAAATATTTTGTTTCCAAAAACGCCCCTTACAAATACATTCAGGTCAAAATTCCCATAAGTGAGGGTATTAGCCCATCCCAATAAAAGTTTGGGCTGCGGACTTCCTGAATAACGATAATCTTTGCCAATTACCGGAGTAGTGGTGGTACCGCCTGTGCTGGAATAATATTGCGACACACCACTTTCATTTTTGCCGGCATATTCAAATGTAAAGAACTGACCCAGAGGCCTTCCTCCTTTTAGAATTTGCAAAGTACTTCCGGTTTGACCGCTACCTTCCGGCTGAGTGATGCGAATTGAATCACCACCGGAAAAAAGTGGATTGGTAAGGCTCACTATCTGGTTTTTATTGTGAGCGAGGTTCAGACTCGTAGTCCAATTGAGGCCTTTATCACTTCTGATTGGATTGGCTGTCAGGCTTAACTCAATACCTTTGTTACTCATGCTTCCACCATTAGCCACGATTCTACCCACAGGAACCAAAATTGGGTTTACCTGATAAGAATAAATCATTCCGGTGGTTTTTTTGTCATAAACCTCTACCGAACCACTCAGCAAACCTTTCAAAAGGGTAAAGTCAATGCCCAGGTTGGAAGTAGCTGTTTTTTCCCATTTCAAATCAGGATTGGCAGCCTGGGTAGGACCGTAAGCGGCTGTCTGAGTACCATTGTAATAATACGTACCCAACAAACCAGAAATGAATTGGGCCGTATAAGCATTGAAACCAGTAGCATTACCTGTCACACCATAACTGGCACGTAGTTTAAGGTCGTTGAAGATAGACTGATTTTTCATGAAGCCTTCTTCATTGATACGCCACGCCAAACCTACTGAAGGGAAATAACCCCATTGATTATTTTGACCAAATACCGAACTACCATCTCTCCGAATAGAACCCTGGAAAAGGTATTTGTCAGAATATGAATAATTTAAACGAGCAAAATCAGAAATCAATTTGTTTTCCTGAAATACCCCATCAGCACCAAAATTGATTCTGTAACCCGTAATTGCGTAAGGATTACTCAGTGCGAAATTGCCGTACCCAATGTTGTCAACCGGAAAGTTGGTACTGGTAACCTGAAAACCGTCACCTAGCGTATTGTCTTGCCAGGAATATCCAATTACAGCATTGAGATAATGCTTTTCAAGGTTTTTGTTATAGGAAACAAAAGTCTCCAATACTTTCCGGGTATCCTGATAGGTATTTCGGAGTGCCGAACCATTCACACCGAAGTTCATAAGCGAGTGAACGGCAGGTGGATCAGGATTATTATAAAAATTGGCACTGTTATACTGAGAATAATAACTTCCGTAAGACTGGCTGTTGAGTGAGGTTGTATTTTGGTAAGATAAATTTAAATCATAAGATAGATTAAATGGCAAGTCCACATGTGTATTAAATGAACCAATGAGGTTATTGTATTTATTGTTATCCTTGGCTTTTTCAATGAGAGCAAGCGGGTTAAAATAACCTGTATTTTGCCAGTTTTCAAAATAGGTTCCATCGTCATTTTTAACGGGTGATACTGGCAAACGTTTTATCATTTGATCCAAAACATTGTTACGCATCGGAGTATTGTTGGCGTTGTTGTTGGAATTAACCACCGACAATGCAAATTTCACTTTGTCATTTAATGCAAATTGTTCAATTGACATCCTTGCGATCACTCTTTGAAGATTACTGGAGAGTAGAATACCTTGTTTATCAGAATAGTTTAGACTTGCACTGTAGGTATTATGCTCTCCCCCTCCACTAAATGAAACGTTGTGATTTTGAGAGTACGCTGTAGGTTTCATAACCACTGACTGCCAGTCGGTATCAAAACCTTTGTCATCATTTGGAGAAAGGCTTTGTCCATTTTTTGAAATAAAGGCCCTTAGTTCTGAGGCATTCATCATGTCAAGTTTACTGGAAACTTTTTCTATTCCCACATAACCATTGTACATCACCTGCATAGCACCTTTTTTTCCTTTTTTTGTAGTGATCATAATCACCCCATTGGCCGCTCTGTTACCATATATTGAAGTTGCTGCTGCATCTTTCAAAACATCAATGGTGGCAATATCGTCAGGAGCTATAACCGAGATGTCAGCTCCGGGTACCCCATCAATTACATAAAAAGGTCCTTGTGAAGAATTAAGCGTAGAAGCACCACGCAATATCATGGCTGCTCTTTGGTTGGGGTCACCATTGGAGGATATGTTTAATCCCGGCACTTTACCCTGAAGCAACTGCCCTACGTCCACAATGGCTCCTCGGTTCAAATCCCCGGGTTTAATATTGGCAATGGCACTGGTCAGGTTTTTCTTGGATTGAGTACCATAACCTACCACAACTACCTCGTTAAGATTACTTTCACTCAATTTCATCACAACATCAATGGTTGAGCGACCATTTACAGCAACCTTTTGAGTTTCATAACCCACAAAACTGAATACCAGCGAAGCACCTGAAGGACTCGAAATGCTATAAACGCCTTCTGAGTTAGTAGAAGTGCCCTGTGAAGTTCCACTTACCACAACCGATACGCCAGGTAATACTTCATTTCCATCACCGGATACTACTTTTCCTTTTACTGTGACAGTCTGAGACATCACATTAGCAGATCCAAGCAACATCAGCAAAAAAAACCATAAATGATTGGTTTTCCAGTGTATTTTTTGTTTCATAAACGTTTTTCTTAGAGTTTAGTTAATTTTTTATCCTATGAGTGGCACAATATTAGTGTGGTAATTTTCAAATAAAAAATAAGAATAATCCAATCAATTATGCAAACGTTTGAAATAATCCGCAATCGATTGCAAAATTGAAGTAAAAAAATAGAATCAGAATTGGGACGAATCTCTGATTTCCAATGAAGGGGTTAATACTATTTTTTGTGGGTTTTCATTTTGATTCTGAATTAAATCAAAAACTAATTGTGCGGCTTTTTGACCTACTTCAAAGCTTTTTCGGTCAACAGAACTTATGGAAGGATTAAAAAATCCGGCAAGGGGTGAGTTATCAAATCCAATTATGGCAGTTTGCTTTGGTATTTCAATATTCATCTTGATTAAGGTCTGAACTACTCCAAAAGCCACATTATCATTGACACAAAAAATCCCATCTGGTATTTCAGTGCCACTAAACAATCGGTTTGTAGGTTCTACAGCACTTTGACTATCAAATCCTGTTTGAACAATCCAATCTTGCCTTGCTACTAAATTATTGTCTTTTAAACATTCTTCAAACCCTTTTTTACGATTTTTACAAACCACCAAAAACTCAGAGCCTGCTAAAAAAGCAAGGTTTTGTCGTCCAATATCAAGTAAATGTTGGGTTGCCTGATAGGCTCCCTGATAATCGTCGGTGATAACGGAATCAAAATCTTCAAGCGGAATTTCCCTGTCAATAAAAACCAGAGGAATATTGCTGTTTTTTACTTTATAAAAATGTGAAAACTCCTGTTTCTCAAAAGATCCATGTGAAGCAGAGACCAGGATTGCATCCACACGATTGGCCATAAGTTTTTCTATTTGCCTCTGCTCTTCCACCAAACTCTCATTGGAAATACAGATATTGAGCATAAATCCATGGTCAGTTGTTACAGATTGAATGCCATCTATGATAGTTTGCTCATGAGAAAATGTAATAGATGGAACAACTAAACCGATTGTCATGGTAGATTTATTAAGGAGGCTAAGAGAAACAGCGTTTTTTTGATAGCCCATTTTTGTGGCATATTCTGAAATATTTTTTCGGGTTTCAATATTAATTGCGGGATGATTATTCAATGCCCTTGAAACTGTGGAAGGCGAGCATTTAAATTTTCGTGCGATGTCTTTAATGGTAATTGGTTCATTCATTCGATTTCCTGTTTTCTTTTCAAACTCCTGCTTTCCTGATCTAAAATCTCTATTGTATCAAACTGATCTTTTAAAAATACGAACAAACTGATATAAAAGTGAATAGTTTTCTTAAGAAAGTTTAAAAAAAAAATGGCGTTCTGAAACAGAACACCATTTGATTTTCTAACAAATAACACTTTTGGGTAAAAAAATCTATAATCAGTCTTTACTTGACTTCTTTTTTAAGGACTAATTCTGCGTCATTTCCCATCATATTGAATTTCAATTTAAGGGTATCGCTTTCTAATTTGCCAACCATTTTAATATCCTGATCCATGATATTAAGGACAAATTCAATATCATTACCTTTGATTTTTCCATCTTTAAGAATGATTTCATTCCCTTCCGGGCCAACGGTCGAACCTGTTAATTTTTCACCTTCAGCTTTAAAAGTATAAGAAACTTCAAACTGATCCATCACTTTTCCGTTCCATTTGCCATTGATATCCTGGGCAAAAGAGGCCAATGAGAGTGAAAAAACAATAATTGCGGTTGAAAGAATTTTTTTAAACATTGTAAAAAATTTAAGTTTGAAAAATTGGTTAAAATTTCTGGTTGAAAATATTGGATTTCGCCTCGTTATTTTTTTCTCCATACGAAATCCTCTGTAAATCTAAGACAAGTTTTGGATTAAATGTATTTTTTACAATTATTTTTTTTATTCACTAAACCATTGATAATTAATAATATTTTTTAAAAATTCAATAATGACATATCCTCCAAAATAAATTTATATTCGGTATTTTTTTTATAATCTGACTTTTAACATACCCTTTCAAATTTTCATTTTTTATATTTGAAATAAATATAGTTAAGATGAAAATCAGAATTCTATCCAAAATTTTAATTACCTCTTTGGTATTTTCCCTTATATTCTTTTTGAGTGCCGGTAAATTACATTTTTTCCAGGGTTGGATTTTTTTGTTTACCAATGTGGCGAGTGCTTTAATGAATTTTTGGACTATAAAAAACAATCCTGAACTCATGGAAGAACGATCCAAAGTAGGCGAAGGTGCAAAAAAATGGGACAAAACCATATTAGGAATATCGGCTTTGATTTATGTTGGAAATGTTGCTATTGCCGGATTAGACTCAGGGCGTTATCAATGGTCTCCTGTTTTCCCTACTTATTATTATGCCATTGGAATACTATTTACATTAATTGGTCAGGCAATTTTTTTAACTGCCAGAAATGAAAATCATTTTTTTTCGAGTGTGGTAAGAATACAAAATGACAGGGGACATAAGGTATGTGATACCGGAATTTACAAAATCGTAAGACATCCGGGCTATACAGGTATGATTATATCACATATTGCCTTTCCTTTGATAACTGGTTCAAAATATAGCGTTCCCGGCACCTTATTGGCAATAATTCTACTAATTATCAGAACTTATCTCGAAGATCAAACGCTGCAAAAAGAACTTAACGGTTATAAAGAATACACCCAAAAAACTCGTAAAAGACTTGTCCCATTTATCTGGTAGAAGGCGGCGGGTGGTTATTTCAATATAAATTTTTAGAAAGCTCGAATAGTAAATCCCTTTGATTTCTTTTCTTTTAAACATAATAATGCACTGGAAAAATATTGGAATCTTAGACTTTCAATATTAAATCGTACCTTTGTGTTTTTATATGAAACCCGTAAAGGGCTTCTTAATACATATTTATGACATTTAATGAACTAGGGCTTTCGTCGGATCTATTGAAAGCCATCGAACAAAAAGGATACACCACACCTACTCCGATTCAACAAAAAGCGATTCCGGTAATACTTGACAGAAAAGACGTAATGGCCTCGGCACAAACCGGCACCGGTAAGACTGCAGGCTTTGTATTGCCGATTTTACAAATATTAACGCAGGAAAAAACGCAGGGAAAGCGAAAGGTCAGATCACTGATTTTGACCCCAACCCGCGAGCTGGCCGCTCAGATCTACGATAACATCTTGCTTTACAGCAAACATTCTGATATAAGGGCTGCTGTTGTTTTTGGTGGAGTAAACATTAACCCTCAAATAGCCACGCTCCGAAACGGTGTGGATATATTGGTGGCTACACCGGGCAGACTATTGGATTTATATGGTCAAAAGGCCGTAAATCTTTCTTCCATAGAGGTTTTTGTACTGGATGAAGCCGACCGCATGCTCGACATGGGTTTTGCCAAAGACATCAACCGGATATTGGGCATCATTCCCCCTAGAAGGCAAAACCTGCTTTTCTCGGCTACTTTTTCGTTTGAAATAAAAAAACTTGCGGCAGGAATTCTGCGTGATCCCGAATCGGTGGAAGCTACACCAGAAAACACGACTGCAGAAAAGGTTGATCAAAGGATAATAATGGTGGACAAAGGCCGCAAGCCTGCATTGGTTGCTCAGATGATTCAGGAAGGCGACTGGCATCAGGTGCTGGTTTTTACCCGCACCAAACATGGAGCCAACAAACTGGCCGAAAAATTGACCAAAAGCGGAATAGTTGCAGCAGCCATTCATGGCAACAAATCGCAAGGAGCTCGTACAAAAGCCCTGGATGATTTTAAGAAAAACAATGTTAGGGTGCTTGTTGCCACCGACATTGCTGCGAGAGGCCTAGATATCCACTTGCTTCCCCACGTAATAAATTATGAGCTTCCCAATATCCCCGAAGACTACGTTCATCGTATTGGCCGTACGGGTCGTGCGGGAGCAAGCGGAGAGGCTATTTCATTGGTATGCAACGAAGAGTATGCTTTTCTGAGAGATATCGAAAAACTCCTGGATCTGAAATTTAAACGAGAACAAATCGCCGGATTTGAACCCACTGAGACCATAGAAGCCAAACCCGAGAAAAAAGAGCATCGCAGACCGCAGAATGCTAACTTTAAGAGGAATGATGGTACTGCAAACAGAGGTGATAAAAATTCTGCTGCAAATAAGGATAAGTCGAAAAAGTATTATAAAAACCGGTAGATTTAAGAGTTTCTTAAATCACCATTCACTTGGTAGTTTCCCGTATTTTTCCTGAAATACTTTCGAAAAATATGAAAGACTTTCAAAACCCACCTTATAAGCGATTTCCGATACTGACGAGGTTTTTGCTTTAAGCATTATCTCAGCTTTTTGGAGGCGATAATTCCTGACATATTCGGTAGGATTTGAACCGGTTATAGCTTTTAATTTTCTTCTTAATTGAATACTGCTCAAATTTAGGTTTTCGGCAAGGTCTTCAATGTTTAATGAACTATCAGACAGTCTGATATCTATTAGGTCGATAATATTCTTGATAAAAATCTGATTCAAATCTTTGGAGGAAGTTGTTCTTGGATTCTCCAAACCATATTTTTCAAAAAATAAATTCCTGTTTTTCAATAAGTTACTAACCCTGACTTTAAGTTCATTTGGAGAGAAGGGTTTGGCCAGGTATTCATCGGCTCCGGTTTCAAACCCCTCGATGCGGCTATCGAGATCGGCTTTTGCCGTGAGCATTATAATAGGAATGTGACAAACCCGGCGGTCGGCTTTTATAAGTTTACACAATCCCAGGCCATTAATATTGGGCATCATGAGATCGGTGATAATAAGATCCGGAATTTCATTGATTGCTATTTCCAGCCCCGACTTTCCATCCTTAGCTTCCAAAACCCTGAAATTTTGAAAAAACAGACTTTGGATATATTTCCTCAGATCGTCATTGTCTTCAACCACCAGCAAAAGACCTTTGGCATCAATACCTGATACTTCAGATTCCGGAACAAAATTTGGGTATTTTGAAACAGTCTCTTTTTCAGAATCAATGTTGGGCAAAATTACCCTGAAAGTAGTCCCCGCATTCTCCAGGCTTTCAACTTCAATTTTTCCGTTCATTACCGCCACCAGCTCTTTGACCAGAGCCAAACCCACGCCGGTACCGGCTATTAGTTGATTGTTATTGTTTTCAATCTGATAATATCTGTCAAATATTTTGGGAATCTGACTCTGCTCAATTCCTATACCGGTATCCTCAATTTTAAAAATTACCTCTCCAAAGTTTTCCCTTACCGTCACGTTCACATTCCCGTTTTCAGGAGTGTATTTTATGGCATTCGAGATAAGGTTATTAAGTATTTTTTCGAGTTTATCCTTATCAAATCCAAATATCAGTTTAGAAGCGTTTATCACAAGATTGAGCTTAATATTTTTTGAATTGGCCAATGATTCAAATGAGGCCAAGATATTTCTCACAAAAAATACCAGGTCATCATTTTGAGCATTAACTTTCATTTTTCCTGCTTCCAGTTTGGACAGATCCAGAATTTGATTGATTAAATTGTTTAAACGACCCAGATTGCTTTTCATAAGGGTTAATATGGAATTGGTACCAAATTTTGCTTCCAGGTCAGAAATAGGTGCCAACAACAGCGTTAAGGGAGTTCTTAGCTCGTGCGAAATATTGGTAAAAAACCTGTTTTTAATATTATCTATTTCGGCGAGCCTTTCGGCTTCTTTCCTTTCAAAATCGAGCGTCTGACTAAGCCGCTCTCCTCTCATTTTCCAAAAAATATAAATTACATACGCCCCTACGATTGTAATTATCAATAAAAGTGAAACTATTGCAAACCAAAAACGGGCATTTTTACTTTGCTGGTTGGCTAGCTCTGCCTCCATTCTGAATTTCTCTGTATCGTATAGCACTGTAGCTTTGGTAGTGGCTTCTTTTAATTCCTGTTTAAAGATTTCGTCCTGAACATTTTGCAATAATTGCTGATGGCGATAGGCACTTTCAAAGTTCTTCAGTAAGGTATCGGCTATTATTTTGTTTTTGTAAATTGCCCGCTGTGCCATTTTGACCTTCATGGAGTCTGTTTCAGCGGCAAGCGTTTTTACAGATAATAGAAATAAGCTATCGGAAAGGCTTTTTTGCTTTTTCAATGCAGCAATCTGACATAAATTGGCATATACCTTGGCTATATCATCAAATCCTTTTGGGTTGTATTTATTCCGGTATTTCAGTTCTTCCAAAAAATAACGCTCAGCAGAAGAAGGATTGGGTTTATGGTTAAGTATAATCTCACCGATATTCCCTAATAATGAACCTATACGCAGGCTGTCTTTCCTAAGCCTGACCTGTGCTATTCCCAGTTTATTATATTTTATGGCTTCATCATATTCTCCATGATAGACCAGCGTTTTGGCCATTGAGCGATAAAAAAATATCCTGTTTAAGTCAATTGGGTCTTTTTCAATATACTTTTCTGCCTCCAGATAGTATTTTAATGCATTTTTATAATCTTGAGCCACTAACTGATAGTATTGGCCGATGTTATTGAGTTTATATCCTGCAAAGGTCACATTTTGGTATCCGAGCTTCCGATAAATCAGGTCTGCACTCAGAAAATGTTTTAAAGCTTTCGCCGACATCATATTTTGGATCACGATATTTAGACCCCGATAATGCTCAATATTAGCCATTAACATATCCTTCTCATCTCCTGATTCTAATAGTAATAAGGCATTTTTTATTTTTACTAATTTGTTTTCAACATTGAACTTTTGCTTTCCTGATAAATAAAAAACTGCCTCCAGAAAGTCAGCATATTGCATTAAAAATGCATCGTTGTTTTTTTTGGCAAAAAAACTGAGACTTTTCACTCCGGCAAAATACCTGGTGGTATCCAAGCGGCTTTTAGCCAAAAAACTGTGTGTTTCTATGCTGTCGAGCATTTGTTTTCGGGGCAAAGAAAGGTATTTGGTGAAGGGATCCTGAGCAAAGGAATTAAAATTTATTATTAGCAATAATAATATCCAGGGTGATTTCATGTGAAGGTACATTCAATTAATTCTATGGCTGAAAAACTGAAAAACAAAAATAAGATTAATCGCCAATAATAATCTAATTAATTGATTAAAATAGGATTAAGTAAGAAATGAGATAAAGAATGATAGAAATGAGTTAATATAAAATATTAATACATACATACATTTGAGGCACCCAAATAGCCTTAAAAAAATGGAAAAATTAGTATCCTTTGGAAGCAGAAAAGAACTTGACCCTGCACAGGTAAACTTCCTGAAAGCTGACAATAATTACACTTTTATTTATCTCAAAGACGGAAGCAGATTACTGACTTCAACGACGCTTAAAAAACTGGAAAACCGGCTCAAATCATTCGCTTTTTTAAGACCCAACCGTTCATTGCTGGTAAACATACAGTTCATTAAAATGAGCAATTCCGAAACACTCATTTTGGAGAACAATGATATCATTAAGATTTCTAGAAGAAGGCAGAAAAGACTCATTGAGGAAATTTAATATTTAACCTTAGCTTAACAATATTTAAAACATTAATATTCTGTTTGTTATGAAAAAAACTATATTAATAATTTTCATTCTTTTTATTTCTTCAATAGTTTTAAAAGCACAAATCAAAACCTGGAACGGCACAGTAAGCAGTGATTGGTTTAATACGGCAAACTGGACTCCTGCAGCTTTGCCGTTAAGCTCTGATTCTATTATCATTAATGGAGCGGTGCCTTTCAATGCCGTCGTAACCGCAGCAGGAGCAGTTGGAAGAGTGTTGACTTTTAATGGCTCTAGTGTAAATCCCATGCTTACAATCAATATCGGAGCTGGATTGACTTTAGCCAATAGTGCCTCACATGCCCTTGTCATTAAAGATGGAATACTACTTAACAATGGTACACTAAATACCAGTCAAACATCATCCGGCTCATATGGTGCATTTGCGGCAATCAATATGCTATCTAACGGAGCCTTGCAAAATTACGGTACTATAACCGGAACCGGCGGCATAAACGATGGCTTAAGAATGTCATTAGCCACGGTCGAAAACCATGGTAACATGACTTTTTCAGGCAATAATGGTACGAGGGTTTCAAATGCCGCAGCATATATTCGTAATTATTCGGGTGCCAACCTTACCTGTAACGGAACTTCAAAGGCCGTGCAATATCTGGCTGGAAGTTTTACCAATGAAGGGGTAGCAAATATCCTTTTTGATGTTGAAATCATTGGAAGCGAGTCAGATTGGTTTCTGGAAGTATGCTCAAAAACAACTTTTGCCGGATTAGTAACCCTCGTCAGCTCCGGATCATTGATAAACAGAGGCCTTTTGATTAATTCCGGACCTGCTACGATAACTAATGCAGAAGGGATTGTAAAAAACATCGGTGGCGGGACGGTAGTCAATCAAAGACTAGGAGTAAGAGATTATGCCAACCGAAAGGCAATTTTCGATATTGTAAGTTCCACAAATCATGAAGTAACGGGAATCTTTACTGATACCCTTTTAACCAATTCTGCCGGAACTTATACCTACTGGAGTAATATTTTTGAGCCTGCTATTCCTGTTGGAGTACACACCCTATATGCCCGCATTATCACTTATTCTCCCAGCTGTACCTACTCGGTGCCTTTTACTTTTAAAAAATTTGGAACCCGCAGATATGTTAGTACCACCGGTGCAGGCGACATGAGGGGAGACAGCTGGGCCACTGCCTCTCCGGATCTTCAGGAAATGTTAAACAACGCAGAGGAAGGCGATAGTATTTTTGTAAAAGCAGGAGTTTATAAGCCGCTAAAGGATGTCAACGGCGTAAGTAGTCCCGCAAATACCCGGACAAAAGCTTTCTTTTTGAAATCCAATGTTTCCATATTTGGTGGATTCTCCGGAACTGAAACCGAGGTTACCCAACGAAATATTAACACTAATAAAACAATTTTTTCGGGTGATATTGACAACAATGATACAAAAGACGGCGATGGGATTACACAAATCCACAGCAACATAGTGGGCAATAATTCTTATCATGTGCTGGTCGCTGCTCAGGGTGGCTCCAATACCCGACTTGACGGATTATTCATCACTGCAGGAAATGCCAATTCAAATACCAGTTTCTCCTATGGCGGTCGAACCATATATGACAATAATGGCGGAGGATTGGTGGCTGATGTTTCAAGCGTAAATGCATCTAATTGTTTTTTTCTGGGAAATAAATCAAGTAGTAACGGAGGGGCATGGTTTTCTGAGAGGGCACTGGTAAATATTTCAAAGACCATATTTAAAAGCAATAGCAGCGGTACCGGAGGAGCATTAAACATTCAAACTGCCGGCGGAATAATACTAAAAAACTCCTATCTGATTGAAAATTCTGCTACTACCTATGGGGGGGCAATGAGTATCAGAAACGACAGTACGGTAATGGATAATGTATTGATGCTTTCCAATACCTCAGGCGTATATGGCGGGGCCATCGAATCCAACGGAAGTACTCCAATAAAAATCAATAACTCAGTATTAAATGGCAACATTAGCAATTCCATAGGTGGAGGTGCTATATACCTGAGTCAATCCTCGGCCGCACAGGTCAAAAACTCCATTCTTTGGAACAACCTTGAAGGTTCCAACCCTAAGTCTATCAAATATGTACAATCAGGAAGCGGAACTTTTGCCAACAGCATCATTCAGGCAAGCGGTGGTAGTGCCGGCTGGCAAAGTGGTACTGGCACAGATCTGGGTGGTAACTATGACAAAGACCCTTTGTTTTTAAATGGAGGCGATGCTGACGGTGCCGACAATACATTTTTTACCAATGATGATGGATTCACACTCAATGCATGTTCACCCGCCATCAACACAGGCAATAATACACTGGCATCGGCAAAAGATATTATTGGAATTACCAGACCTGTTAACACCACGGTTGATATGGGTGCCTACGAGTTTAACGGGGCTTCTACCCTACCTGCCGACCCTACCAATCTACAGTTGAGCCTCAATAACGTTGCATGTGGTACTACCGTAAATCTTACTGCAAACTGTGTAGCAGGTACAGTCAATTGGTACACACAGGCATTGGGGGGCACCGCTTTAGGGTCTGCATCAGTTACACCCGGAATCACTACTACCTACTATGCGGAGTGCGACCTGGGAAGCGGATGTGTGAGTCTGAACCGACCTTCTATAATATTGGTGGTGATACCTGTAGCTGCACCCACCAATATAGCCGCAAGTACAACTTATGCATGTACCGGAAACGCCATATCTTTTACTGCCAGTTGTGCAACAGGCACCATAACCTGGTATCGAACCACAGGAAGTGTTTGGACACAAATGGCAACAGGCAGTCCTTACAATACTACTTTTAATTCGGCATATTCGTATGGAGTGGCTTGTGTGGAAAGTGCCACTTGTAAAAGTGTGCAATTGAATGCCCCCACCATTAATAGGGTGGTAAACCCAATAAATGTTAGTAAAAACAAAACCAGCGTATGCTCAGGAGGAGAGCTGATACTTACTGCAACCTGCACAGGTGGAAATATCCGTTGGTTCACAGTTTCAAGCAACGGCAGCGAAATAGGTCAGGGGAGCCCGCTTTCAGTATTCCCGACCTCAACTACTACCTACTATGCTGAATGCTTCGGAGACGGAAGTTGTAAAAGTTCCAGAGTATCGACCGGTTCGGTGACTATTGACACGCAACCCGCAGCTCCTACTTCCGTGGCTGTCGATGATGCTTCAGTTTGTGCGGCCACCACCATCAGTCTTTCTGCGGTATGTGCCGTAGGAACATTAAACTGGTACAGACAGGCCGTGGGCGGTACTTCATTTGGGACCGGGACCCCATTGGGTACAGTAATAGATACCACTACTACCTATTATGCTGCCTGTGTTAATGGTGGTTGCGAAAGTCAAAGGCAAGCCACCGCCCAGGTGGTAGTGAGTAATGTATCGTCAAACCTCAGTTTGAGTGGCCCTATAACCGGCAACCAGCAATTGTTATCTTCAAATACCATCGTGAGCGACGGAATCGTGAGTAATACCGCTGTAATTTTGTTAAAAGCCAACAATTCTATAACCCTCCTTCCTCTCAATGGTTCAGGATTTAAAATAGAAAGCGGGGCGGTTTTTGAAGCCAAAATAGAACCTGTCAGCAGTTGTCAGTAAACTTAAATTTATAACATGAAAAAGACCTTTTTAACCTTAATTTCGATCGGAATCACTTTAATTGTTTTACAATCTTTTCAAAATGTTCCGACTGCAAAGTATTCGGAACAGCAAATCGCCAAAGGCAAATATCTCGTGGAGATCATGGGTTGCCGTGACTGTCACTCGCCCAAAAAGATGACCGCTCAAGGTCCGGCCATAGACTTTGACAATGACCTTTCGGGGCATCCGGCGGCCATGCCCCTTGGCAAAATAGATAAAGGCTCCTTAGGCTGGGTATTATTCAACATGATGAACACTGCCGCAGTGGGTCCCTGGGGTGTAAGCTTTTCGGCCAATTTGACCCCTCACGCTACCGGCATCGGCAACTGGACTGAGGAGCAATTTATAACTGCCCTCAAAGAAGGAAAAAGCAAAGGCATTAAAACAGCCAGACCCTTGCTCCCACCCATGCCCTGGCAAAACTATGTCAATCTGAAAAAGGAAGATGCCGTGGCGATGTTTGCTTATTTGAAAAGTATAAAACCTGTAAATAACCTCGTACCTGCTCCGATTGCACCGGGAGCTTATTGATTAAACATGCTCTCGCTTTTCTAATTTTTAGCCATTATTTTATAAAGTAAGTAATTCAAAATGTATAAATGTATGAACAGCAGGCTGAACCAGAGAATGGTTTAGCCTGTTTTTATTTCGCCATTGATGTGTTAACTATTTTCTTTGGAGAAAACCTTCAAAGCAAAATAAATATCTGTAAACCTGAATTTTTACTCCATCGCAATCCAGATTTCGAATTTTCATTATTTCCCGATATTTCCTTATCTTTGCTATATCCCAAACTTACCGCTATGGCACAAGAATCATTATAAATTCACCGGATTATTCAGATTTTAATCGAAAATCCCCACAGAACCAGCGAACTGGCCAAACTGATGGGAACATTTGAAATACTAACTTTGGAAGTACTTGAATTGAAAAAATGTGGGGAGTTCCTTAGAAAAAACCATTAGAATAAAAGACAATACCGTTCAAATTTGATTTTCTAATTCAAACATACCACTTCTTCCTAAACCAAAACGCCAGATTAACCAAAGCGATAAGGGCGGGAACTTCGACTAAGGGGCCAATCACGCCGGCGAAGGCCTGACCGCTGTTGATCCCGAAAACTCCGATTGCCACAGCTATAGCCAGCTCAAAGTTGTTGCCGGTAGCAGTAAAGGCTATGGACGTGCTTTTGGAATAGTCGGCACCGAAATATCGGCCCAGCATAAAACTCACAATAAACATCACCGCAAAATATATCACCAGTGGAATGGCGATTCTGACCACATCCAAGGGAATCTGCACGATAAGCTCACCTTTGAGGCTAAACATCACCACTATGGTAAATAATAAAGCAACTAAAGTGATGGGAGAAATAATGGGTGCAAAGCGGGTATTGAACCATTCTTCGCCTTTGGTTTTCAGAATTATATATCTCGATATCAATCCCAGAGCGAAAGGTATGCCGAGATAAATGCCCACGCTTTCGGCTATCTGGCCAATGCTGATGTTGACTTCCAGGCCTGTCAACCCAAAATAAGGAGGCAAAACGGTAATAAAAATATAGGCATAAACACTGTAAAGCAACACCTGAAAGATACTGTTGAGGGCTATCAATCCGGCAGCATATTCACGGTTGCCTTCGGCGAGGTCGTTCCATACTACCACCATTGCAATACAGCGTGCCAAACCAATCAATATCAGGCCAATCATGTATTCGGGATAATCGGCCAAAAACGTAATGGCCAGAAAAAACATAAAGATGGGCCCCACGATCCAGTTGAGAATCAAGGAAGTACCCAGCACTTTCACATTGGAAAACACCTCCCCCATTTTTTCATATTTTACTTTGGCAAGGGGCGGGTACATCATCAAAATCAATCCTATAGCCAAAGGGATGTTGGTCGTACCACTGGAAAAAGAATTGATAAAATCGGAAGACTCGGGATAAAAATGTCCAATGCCTACCCCGATAGCCATAGCCAGAAATATCCATAAGGTAAGATAACTATCTAAGAAACTTAGTTTTTTTCGCTCCACCACGGGAGCACAATTATTGGCTGACATACAATTTTGTTTTTTTAATCTTAACAGCAATCAAACTTTTTACCTTCAAGAATATTCAAAACACTCCCAAAATAATCTCTGAGCTTTTTCAGGGTTTCCTCATCCAGACAGTAACATATAGCATTCCCTTCCACAGTACCTTTGATGATTCCTGCCTGCTTCATCTCTTTCAGATGTTGCGAAACGGTCGGTTGAGCCAGATTGAGCTCTTTTACAATATCTCCGCAGATACAGGAATTGATATTCATAAGATATTCTAAAATAGCCACCCGGGCAGGATGAGCCAAAGCCTTGAGCAAATTGGCCATTTCGTTATGCTCAGGCAGGTAGTTATCAGTTTTGGTTACGCCCATGGTTTTATTTTTTGACCAATGAAAAAACGTAAAAGGTCTCGGTGGCAATCTGTTTGCATCTTTCATCATACATTTTAGCTTCCTGGTCGGTGCCATCAAATGCCTTTGGGTCTTTGTATTGAGTAGAAACCCTGGCAGTGGCACCAAACACTACCGGACAGGCTTCGTCGGCACTTGAGCAGGTCATTATAGCACAAAAACCGTTTTTCGGATTGGCCTCATCATCATATTTTTTAGAAAAAGCTACCAGTTGGGGTCCGTTTTCTGCATATTGAAAATGATACACAGGATTACTCCCCCCGGTGGTATTTTGTACCGTAAACCCTGCTCTTAGCAAAGCACCTACTGAGCGTTCATTGCAGGCAGTTGCCTCAGTACCACCGGAATAGGTCTTTATGTTTTCAATTCCATAATAAGCGGCTGCAGTGGCGGCCCATAGCTGTCCGAAATGACTCCGACGCGAATTGTGCGTGCAGATATACACCAATTCAGCAGTTTCCCCTTTTTTAATTTTGCTTTCTACATAAGCAGCAATCTTTTCAAGGTCTTCTTTTCTATCGGCAGGAATTTCCGAAAAATCAAGCACATTGGCTTTGATGTATTTATCCAGATAAGGATTAAATGGGTTGGTCATATTCATAAAATGTATTAATAATATTTGAATCCAGATGAGCATCAGGTGGTGATAATAATGGTTGATAAATTTAAAGTTTCTCTCTTCTAAAGTGTCAAAAGCAATAAAACTATATTGCAATATTACTATATAGTTTTTACTTAATTGTAATTATCAGAGAAATATATTTTGAAAACACAATTCATTCGTAATTTTACGAATAACAATTTTAGAAATTTTGTCAAAATCACTCACCTATACCGACAAAGAAGAAAAGCTGGCCCAATATTCCAAAGCATTAGGTCATCCGGCCAGAATATTTATTTTAAATTTTCTTGAAAAACAATGTAGTTGTTTTGCCGGAGACATTTCGAGTCAATTGCCCATTGCCAATTCCACAGTATCACAACATCTGACGGCTCTAAAAGAAGCAGGATTGATTCAGGGCACAATAAATCCGCCAACGATCAAATATTGCATCAACAAAACTAATTGGGAAGAAGCCAAAACTTTGTACAGAGAGTTTTTTGAAGTGTGACAAGTGTCATTTTTTAAAAATCTAATCCTTCGTAATTTTACGAAATACTAAATAGATTAAAATGAATATAAAAGTATTAGGACCGGGATGCCCGAAATGTAAAACGACCTACAACAATGTCATCGAAGCTGTAAAACAAACCGGGATAGATGCTGAAGTGATAAAAATAGAGGACATTGAAGAAATGATGAAATACAATGTACTAACTACTCCGGTTTTAATGATTAATGAGGTGGCCAAAATAAAAGGAAGAGTGGCGGAGATTAAAGAAATAAAAGAATTGATAAACGCTAATTTATAGTATGGAAACTCAAACTTTAGTAGAAGAAAAATGCCCGACAAAAACACAGGGGTGGATTAATGCCGGAGCGATTTTGGTAGATGTTCGTGAACCGGAAGAAGTAGCAATTGTTGATTTCGATGTACCAAATATTATTCATATTCCTCTCTCTGAATTTGAAGAAAGTTATAAGGAAATCCCGATGGATAAACAAATAGTAACGGTTTGTGAAAACGGAACACGAAGTCTAAGAGCTGCAGGATTCCTGATAAATCACGGATACACCAAAGTATTTAACATGAAACATGGCATGATTCGCTGGTTGCAGCGTGGTTTTCCTGCCATAGGAGATACGACGGTTCCGGAAGGTTCGGTAAGTTGTTGTTCGCATTAAACTATTTATAAACAAGCGATTTAAGCAAATCTCCAATTGTGATTTTTACTAAATATGTTTGATTGGATTCAATATTTTGCCGATTGGCTCATTTACCGGATCTTCAGTATTGCACAAGGAAGCAAGCTGGGCGATGCTCTCAATTTCTTTGTTTATGATACCCTGAAAATACTAATACTCCTGTTCCTGATTACTATGGTCATGGGTGTGGTCAATTCTTACTTTCCGGTGGACAGAATCCGTAATTTTCTATCACGAAACAAACTTTTTGGGCTTGAATACCTGTTGGCATCCACATTTGGGGCAGTGACGCCATTTTGTTCATGCAGTTCTGTGCCATTGTTTATAGGTTTTGTAAAAGGCGGCATCCCACTCGGTGTCACTTTTGCATTTCTGATTACTTCGCCTCTGGTCAATGAAGTGGCCATTGCATTATTTGTGGGTATGTTTGGGCTCAAAGCCACCATAATTTATGTTAGCAGCGGTATACTTTTGGGAATGATCGGTGGGGTGGTTCTTGGTAAATTGAATCTCGAAAAATATCTGAGTCCCTGGGTACAGGGCATTTTGACCAATGCAGAAAAAGAAGGTGAATTTGACGAAGAAAAGAAAAACTTCGCTGAAAGATTGCCTGAGATTTTTAGAGAAGCTACCGGAATTATCAAAAGTGTATTTTGGTATATCCTAGTCGGTATCGGAATCGGTGCTTTGATGCATGGTTTTATACCTACAGGCTTTTTTGAGCAATATATTTCTAAAGACAACCCTTTTGCCGTACCCATCGCTGTGATTTTAGGAGTACCTATGTATAGCAATGCTGCCGGGGTTTTACCTGTGATTCAGGTATTTGTACAAAAAGGTATTCCAATCGGAACAGCCATTGCCTTTATGATGGCAGTTGTTGGACTTTCAATACCAGAAGCCACGCTCCTCAAAAAAGTAATGACCTGGAAACTGATAGGCATATTTTTCACAGTTGTTTCATTCTTTATTATCATTTCAGGATATTTATTCAATATTATTTTATGAAATACCTAAACCCGGCATTAGCAAATGTTTAACATTTTTGGAGTGATAATTCTGTTAAAAGTCTCCTTAATTTTGTTTCTGGCAATTTACATCATCAGAAAAAAATTAAAAAAAATAAAATCTTAATTTCCAAATACATAAAAAATAATCTTATAAAAAAATGAAAAACAAAATAACCGGACTTCTGCTGATTGTTTTCCTTTTAGGATCCGGAAAATTATGGGCACAATCGGCTCAGACCGAAAATATAAAGACAATCTCTACTAAAAAAGCTCAAAAATTAGCCAAAAGGAACGTTTTACTGGTTGATTTGAGAACTCCCGCCGAATATGCAGAAAAGACTTATGATGTCAAACATATCATCAATATCCCAATTGATTCTCTGGCAACAAACCTTAATTTAATCCCTAAAGACGAAAAAGTAGTTTTGGTTTGCCGCACGGGAAACAAAAGTAAAAAAGCCTATGCGGTACTTGAAAAAAATGGATATACCAACATGGTTCACATGGATGGCGGAATTGTTAAATGGTCTGCCGATGGTTTTGCGGTAGCGACACCTAAATCGACTACATGTTGTAAATCGAGTGGAGCAGAATGCAAAAAAGAGTGTAAAACTAACAATCAGTCACAAGCAAAATCATGTTGTAAAAAAGTACAAAAATGAAAAATATCAATTCCAAATCGCTAATAATAAACGGAATACTATTTCTGGTATTCAATCTTTCTTTTGCCCAGAAAAAAAACAATTCAATAGAAATATATCAATTTCACAATGAGCACCGCTGTGTCACCTGTCTTGAAATAGAAAAACTTACCAAAGAAGTATTGAAAACCCAGGGAGGCATCCCCTTCAAACTTATCAATGTCGATGAGAAGAAAAATGAAAAACTTGCGGAGAAATTTGAAGCCACCAGTACTGCATTGTTTTTGGTTAATCCCAAAACCGGAAAACGTAAAGACTTAACCTCATTTGCTTTTATGTATGCAATGGGCGAAAAAGTAAAATTTAAAACCGACCTTATGAGAGAAATTCAGGAATTTTCAAAGAACTAGATTATGTTTGAAAATCTGAACCAATTGGCTCAAAACCAGGAAACTCCTCTATTGGCCTCATTAGCTTTGGGCTTGCTAACAGCCATTGCTCCCTGCCCTTTGGCAACCAATATTACTGCTACTGCTTTCATAGCCAAAACCATCAGTAACAAATCAAAAGTTTTGCTCAGCGGACTTTTATATACTTTGGGCCGCATGACCTCTTATACTGCCCTGGGTTCAATGATTTATTTCGGAGCGAGCAAATTCCATGTAGCCAAACTGTTCCAAACCTACGGCGAAAGGTTATTGGGGCCAATATTGGTCATATTGGGTCTGATTATGCTTGATTTTATCAAACTCAATTTTATAAAAGGTGGAACTCTGACTGACAAGTTTTCTGAAAAATTCAAAACACAGGGACTTTGGGGTTCATTTCTTCTTGGGGCATTATTTGCACTGGCATTTTGTCCATATAGCGGAGCTTTATTTTTTGGAATGCTCATCCCTTTAACTATCGCCAAAGGTTTGGCTTTGCCGGTGGTTTTTTCACTGGGAACTGGACTCCCTGTAATATTCTTTGCTTTTATTATCGCATTTAGCATTGAAAAAATAGGCGGCATATTTAAGGCAATTACAAAGTTTGAGTTCTGGATGCGAAAAGCCGCCGGTGTGATATTTATTTTGACGGGATTATATTATATCAGCATATTCCTTATTTAATGCCCGTTTTTTTATCAAAGAACTGACTTAATTACGAAATAATGTTTCTGAGCTCACAAAATAAGTGAGAAAAAATCAAAGTCATTTTTTTATCAAAAAAAATCTCCGCCCCCAAAGGAGACGGAGATTCCTGCTACTAAATCCACACAACTTTCATGTATAACCAAAAAAGTCGGGATAAAGTTTAATATCTTTTAAAAAAAATCTATTTCCTTACAATGTCTTCACTTTAACAGCATTGAGGCCTTTTCTTCCTTGCTCCACCTCAAAACTCACTTTATCATTTTGGCTTATGTTGGTCAATAAGCCTGAAGAATGCACAAAAATATCTTCGCCACCGTCTGCCTGACTGATAAAACCAAAACCTTTGGTTTCATTATAAAACTTAACCGTTCCTTCTTTCATTTATTTTTATTTTATTTTTCTAACATTAACTGCACTTAAGCCCTTGGGCGTTTTTTCTTTTTCAAACATCACTTTGTCGTTGAGTTTGATAGGCTCCGTGAATTGGTTGGAGTGAACGAAAATCTTTTCGCGTGAGCCATCTTCAGCAATGAACCCAAAACCTTTATCTGAAAAGAAATTCAACACACCTGTGAAGTCACTACTCTCTTCGACTCTGCTGCCTGCACCCAGTTGGATGGAATCAAGGCCAATTGATTTACGATTTTTAGGATCTGGCGGGGTGTCTGTAAAGTTTCCAAACTCATCAATATAGACGGTCATTTCGTCCAGACTTTTCCCTTTATCATTATTTGACTTCCGATCTTCTCTACGTTGATCTCTGTCCTGTTTTTTCTTTGCTCTCTTTTTTTCTTTTTCTTTTTTATTGAAAGTTTCCGCCATATATCATTTACTATGAATTGATTACAAAATATTTAAAATGTAGATTTTGTCGGTTTTTAAAATGCTGTAAAAGCAAATAGGCCGTGATACCTGATAGTGGCTGATGGGATTGCGATAACTGAAGGAGAAGAAAATTAAATTCTAACTATAACAGAGGCTGCAAAGACTTTACCAAATCTGATACTGCAAAGATAGGATATTAATAATGAAAAGACTGTCTTTCAGGATTATTTATTCTTTCCCATTAATCAATTACAGTTTTAGCTTAGAAACCGTATCTATTTTTTAAAAAAAGTCTTAAATTTTTCCTTTGGTAATAATAACAAAAATGAAGAACAAAAAAATCTCCGCCCCCAAAGGAGACGGAGATTCCCGCTACTAAATCCACACAACTTTAATCAAATATAAGAACAATTCTTGAATTTCCAAATATTTTCGGTCAAAATAATTATCCTGAGGCATTCGGAGTTTTTTTGTAAATTTGCAGGAAAATAAACACTATATAAATGTCTGAGTTTCCTCCATGCCCCAAGTGCAAGTCTGAGTATGTATACCCCTCTGATGGTCTTTTAATATGCCCGGAGTGCTTTCATGAATGGAATCCTGAGGACGTAACTGATGAAACGGCTGATGGTGTTTTAAAGGTATTGGATTCAAACGGAAACGAACTCAAAGACGGCGATTCAGTGGTGGTAATCAAAGACTTACCGGTAAAAGGAGCTCCCAAACCCGTAAAAGCCGGTACTAAAGTGAAAAATATTCGTCTGACCGATGGAGATCATAATCTTGACTGCAAAATTGATGGTTTCGGTTCGATGGCTCTAAAATCGGAGTTTGTTCGTAAAGCCTGATTATTCCCCCAGATACCTATTTTTGAAGAAAATGTCCTGAATTCAAAATTCAGGGTTGATTTTTCTTTATGAATTGGATTGAGTTATATTCAATTCTTAAAAAAATGACTTAGACTTATTCCGACCAACAAAGTCACAAAAAATTTAATAAATATTTTCCGGGAATATTATTTCACAAAATATTGGTATGCGGTAACATTTTCCACATTTTCAGCACCCACTTTAATATGTGCCTGATGTTCAGGCGATTCGGCATACACTTTAAGGTCTTCTGGTTTTTCAAAAGTGAAAATATAGACATGCTTTACAGCCTTTTTATCATCAACTACTCCCCATTCATAGCCTTTTACAACTTTTAATTTTCTTAAGCTTTTAAAAGAATTATCCACTTCGGCTATTTGTTCGGCAGTAACATTTGTTTTAAATATTACCGTAACGGCATGCTTATAAAGCGGTTTTGGTTTAGCAAAAGCGATACTTAATGAAAATATGGTGAGGAATAAAAGTAGAAATGATTTCATTTTTTGTAAAAAATTAAAAATTAGAAAAGAGAAACGATACCGAAGACCCCATAATTGGGTTTATTAAACTTATCAGGCCCATACCAATCCTGATTCATTCCCACACCAAATCTGTAGGCTGATTTTTGTAAACCAATTCTTGCCAAAAAGAAACTCCTTGCATGGTGTTTTGCTTTGGGGTCGTACACATACAGGCCTTGTGCCCGGGTATATAGTGACCATTTATCGTTGATTTTGGGTCTGAATTCTACCAAATTCATAATTTCCAAATTATGATTGTCCTGCAAATCTACATCTGGCACACTCACAATCAACCATTTAGGACTGGCATAAACATATTGAACACCCAAAATTTGACGAAAACCTGCCACCGAATTCATCACCAAACCGCCTGAAAGTGCAAATCCCTTTCCAAGGGAGTAAGTCAGGAGATTTTGACTGATAAATTCATTATTTTCGGCAGAATTGTTGTAGGCTGCCTGAAAATTGGAGATATTGAAATACCCGAGTTTTCCTCCGGCCTTAAAATCTTTTTGCAGAACCATCTGAAAAAATACCCTTTCGTTCCCCGCCATTAGTTCCACCGGTATGGGTGCCGAATGTTTTTCCTGAGCATCAGAAATCCTGGAAATTGAAAAAAGAAAAATAAATAATGAAAGATTTAATTTGTAATTCACTTTGATAAAAATTATAGTTTCCCAAATATCGGGAAAATTTTAAATTTTAATTGTATCATTTCGATACATTAAGAGTTTTTTTCGATATATCCCATAAAAAAGTAATTCGTTTGGACAGGAAATCGTTATGCTTTAAAAAATAATTAATGAAATCACAAAAAATAGAAAGACGTGAATTTCTGAAATATGGCTTATCCATACCACTTTTCGCAACTTACCTGAGTGCATGCAAAGATGAGTTCATCGTGCCCAATGATACCAAAGTGATGGTTATAGGAGCCGGAATCTCAGGATTGGCTGCCGCAAAAATGCTTTCTGAGGCAGGATTTAAGGTAAATGTAATCGAGGCCAGTGATAAAATAGGCGGAAGAACCAGAACCAACCATTCTCTTGGAATTGATTTTGATGAAGGAGCCAGCTGGATTCATGGCATAAAAAAAAATCCGATTACCGATTTGGCCGAAAAAGCAGGAATGTTAAGTTTCGAAACAGTTGATGAAAGCATTGTGTCTTATGATCTGGGCGGAAAAAAAAGATCCGTGGATTTATATGATTCTACCGAAACCCGGTTTTATGAAATCCTGGGTACAATGATGAAGAAAGGCAATCCGAAAAAGAGTTTTGGTGAGGTTTTCCAAAGTAATTATCCGGAATATTTCAAGGATCGGCTGTGGCAGTTTTTCCTCTCAGCCTATGCCACTTTTGATACAGGCGACTTGTTTAAACTATCCTCATTGCTGTATGACGAAGGAGAGGTATTCGGAGGTGTGGAAAAAATCGCAACCAACGGATATGACAAAATACCGGAATATCTGGCAAAAAACCTGGACATCAATTTGAATCAAAAAGTAACAGAAATCGATTATTCGGGAGAAAAAATTAAAGTGAAGCATAATGGCCAGGAAAGCCAGGCCGATTTTGTCATCGTGACCGTTCCACTTGGCGTTTTGAAAAACAAAGTGATCTCATTCTCCCCGCAACTTCCTGAAAAAAAACTCAATGCAATCGAAAAAGTTGGAGTGAACTGTGTAAACAAGTTTTTACTGACCTGGGAGAAGGCATTTTGGGACGACGTGCAATATATTACTTATACACCCGACGTACCTGACCGATTTAACTATTTTGTTAATGTAAAAAAATACCATCCTGACACCAACGCCCTCATGACTTTTGCATACGCAGATGAAGCCCGTGCGACTGAAAAACAGAGTGATGCGGAAGTTATCAGCCTAATTATGGCTCATCTGAAAGATATTTATGGCTCTTCTATTCCCCAACCCAAAAATATGCTCAGGACTAAATGGGGAAGTAATCCAAATGCCTACGGAGCCTATTCTTTCACTGCAATTGAAACTGAAATGAGCCATTTTGATGATCTTGCGGCTTCGGTTGGTCAAAAACTGTTTTTTGCAGGAGAACATACCGAAAAAGACTACTTCTCCACTACGCATGGAGCCTATTTGAGCGGGATAAGAGAAGCCGGAAAGATTTTGGAAATATTTAAAAAATAATACTGAAAACAATTCTGGCATTAAATGGCGTCCCTGGTGTAAAACAAATCTCCTCTACGGCATCGGTTTCATTTTTCAGGCGACTGAGCGTGGAAAACTGCGTTTCTTTCCACTGGGTATTGAAGATATTTTGCACTGAAAGTCCCAGAGACTTATTTTTCCAGGAATAATTCACCAAACCATCACTCACAAAATAACCTTTGGCGACTACGCTGCCGTCCTCATTTGCAGGCCGATCTGCCACATATCGATACCGAAGGCTACCGTTCCAACCGGACTCATTTTTCAATGTAATACCTCCAATGCTTGTAAATCTTACTGCGAGAGGAATCAGGTTTTCTCCTTCAGGCTCCCCTATCGCACGAGGCTTTGCCCAGTTGGCATCCAGATCTGCAAATAAGTTTTTATATATCTGATATCTGACCGAAACATCCAATCCGCTTCTTTGCGTTTTGCCTGATGGTTCCACCACACCTGCATCACCCACATATACAAACTCCTGTCCTAGCCAGAGATACCATAGGGCAGCATTCAGAACCATTCTGGGAACGGGTTTCAGGATTACGCCCAAATCAGAACCATAAGCCGCCGGAAGGATTTCGAGGCCGTTTTGCGGTACAACCGCCCGGGTATCATTGCTGTGGAAACCTTTTCCGGTATTTAAATAAAACTGCAGATTTTTGTTTTGGGTAAAATATAAATTAAACTTCGGTGAAAATATGGCAGCCCCGGCATTTTCAGATTTATTGTTTTGCAATTTATCCAGATAGCTGTTTCTGAAATAGTCAAATCTCACGCCGGCAGTGGCAGAAAGTTTAGAGCCAAGTTGAACGGTTTCGTCCAGATAAATACCCAAATTGGCCTCATTGACGTCACCCAACATCATAGGATTTAACAGGACTTCCCGGTTTATGGTATGCGAAAGTTCCGAATCTTTGGTGAGGTCCTGACGGTAATTTAAGCCCAAATTAAATGTGCTTTGGTTTCCACCAAAATGATGAGAAATGGTATAATTGGAATTGTAACCGAATAAATTTCTGTTTTCTTTTTGCCTGATCTGATCCCCATTTTCGGGATCTTCGAGAAAGAAGGTAAAGTTGGAATACAGCTCAAAATTATAGTTTGAAAACCAAAGCTGATTTTTCCATACATGATTATTCCGGGTCAAAGTGACCAATTCAGTATTGAAATTAGTCCGGCTGGTTTGTCCGCCTTCATTGGGATCAATGGCTCCAAAAAATCCTATGATTCCGGCAGCCACCGCCCGATCGGGAATCTGACCTGAGGCATTCCATTTGCTCCAAAATGCAGATCCTGTGAGGGTGAGATTGGTATTTTTCGAGATATGGTTATGGTATTTTCCAAAAATATTAAGCCGATTAAATTTTTGCGGTGAATCAAAATAGGCATCGGAATAATTATATTCTGTGGCTAAATAGGCATTTTGGTCTTGTTTTTTAAGCAAATTCACACCGGAAACCAGTCTCCAGGTACTAAACATTCCCGCCTCGGCTTTGGCAAAGTTTTGATCAAGGGTACTTTTGGTTTTAAAGTTTGCCCAACCAGCAGTCGAAAAGTTCCCTTTTTCGGTATCGTACATTCCTTTTTTAAAGTCAACTTTATCGATGAGTTCAGGAATGATAAAATGGGCATCGGCATATCCCTGTCCATGAGCATGTGAAACCATATTGATGGGCATGCCATCTACGGTGAGTTGAATATCGGTGCCATGGTCAATATCAAAACCCCTGAGAAATATCTGCTCGGCTTTACCTCCTCCGGCGTGCTGACCAATCACAATTCCGGGAATAATTCTGAGAACCTCCTGAGAGTTATTGATGGTGCGGGTGCGGATGTCCAGACTGGAAATAACCTGTTGCTTTTGTGGATTGCTGGCCAAAATCTTTACTTCATTAAGCTCAAATTGTTTTTCAGGCAAGGAAAATTCGATGAAGGTAGTCTCATCAGACTTAATCTCAACAAATTGATTTTGAGAAACATACCCTACAAATGAAACTTCCACCCAATACTTTCCGGGCTCAAGATTAGATATTTTAAAATAGCCAAATTCATCAGATACTGTCCCCAATTTGTGGTCTTTTATCGAAATACTTGCTCCCGGAACATTGATTCCACTTTTTTGATCTTTGACCTTTCCTGCGAGGGTACCTTTATGGGCAAAGGACGAAAAGGCAAACAGTACGCCAATGAAAATAAAGGATAATTTTCGGAACATATTTGGGGTATTTTTTACAAAAATAGATTCAGTAACACCTTGTTAGTATGACAAAACTCATAATTTATTTTTCAAAATCTTGAGATTTAAAGTACAAAGCACTGAAAGTCAAAAATATATTTTTGTATCCTTATGTTGAAATTTCGAGAACGAGTAAAAATAAAGATTTTTAAAGTATGGCAGCTTTAATATTTGAGATGAATTACAACACTTCAAAAACATAATTTCCTGAACCCAAAGTCATTTTCACTTTTCCGTTTTCAATCTTTGCTCCTGAAATTTTCTTACCAGATTCATTTACCTTTGAAATATCACTTGTGGGTAATAATAAAGTCGCCGAAGTGTTTGCCGGAATTGAAAATTTAAAAATAATTTTCCCATTTTCCTTTTTCCATTCACTTGAAATACGACCATAAACCGAATCATAATATCCTGATGCTGAAGTGATATCCCCATTAGGATCGGGTGAAGGTTGCAAAATAAAATTCTTGAATGCCGGAGAGTCAGGATCACGCTGAATACCCAATGAATAGTTGTACATCCAGGCAGCAACCGCTCCAAATGAGTAATGATTAAAGGAATTCATGCTGTTGTTTCCACCAAAACCATTTTTTACAGTATAACTATTGAGTCTTTCCCAAATCGAAGAAGAACCATTAACCACCGAATACAACCAGGATGGATATTGTTTATTGGTCAAAAGTTTATAAGCTAAACCTGTTGCTCCGTTTTCTGAAAGTGCCTCTGAGATGGATGCCGTGCCAATGAAACCGGTCATAAGGGAATATTCCGGTCTTTCCACACCGCCATCATCGGTATTTTTTCTGGAAATAACTGTTTTGAAATTTTGTAAGGCAAGAGGTTTATTTTTGGCATCAAATGTTCCCAGAGCCATCGGGATGGCATAAGAGGCCTGGGTGTCTATGATTGTGCCTTTTGCAAAACTATCGCGTTCGTCTTTTTCATTGGGAGCACCAATGAATCCGGTCTTCATACCTGATTTAATGGTTTTGCCGTTCTGATCCAGATAGGTTTCATTGAATTTAGCTTTGATACTTTTACTTTTCGCGAAAAGAGATTCCGAAATACCTGACCGACCCAAAGCTTTTGCCATTTTTGCCAAAATATCAAGATCATAAGCATAATAAGCCATCCAGAAGAGGGTGTTGTCGTTTTTATTGCCTTCCGGACTAAGCCAGTCACCCAGAGGCCCCTCATTCAGAATTCCGGTTTTGGGATCCATTTTGGTTTCTAAAAAATTTACATATTTCAACATGGCATCAAAGTGTTCTTCGAGAAGTTGTTTGTCACCATATTGCTGCCAGGTCTCCCAGGCTACAGTTATACCTGCACTTCCCCAAAGGGTTCCGCCGAATCCGCCGCCAACAGGAGCTACGTCGGTAAATCTTCCGCTTTCAGCTTGAATGTCCCGCATAGCCAGCATGTGTCTTCTCAAAAACATGGGGGCATCAGCCAGAAAAGTAGAGGCTTTGGCAAATACCGAAATGTCACCACTCCAGCCCATCCGCTCGTTACGCTGAGGGCAATCCGTCGGAATAGAAAGGAAGTTGCTTCTCAATGACCAGGTGATATTTTCCCAAAGCTTATTTACCAGAGGGTTGTTGGTTTTATATTCAGAGGAAATTTGTTGCACTGAGCTTAAAACCAGCCCTTTGACCTCCTGAACAGGAATCGGAGTATCTATGCCGGTGATTTCCAGATACTGATAACCATGAAAAGTGAATCGTGGCTGGATGATTTCATCGCCGCCTTTTAAAATATATCGGTCCTGAGCCAGTGCAGCCCTGATATTTTCGAGCATAATCATTCCTTCGTTTCCCTTGTATTCCGGAAGTTCTGGATAGGTAATTTCGGCAAACCTTAAATTAATTATCTGCCCCTTTTTGCCATTTTTTATCAAAATCTGAGGCACTCCTACCATATTTTGCCCCATATCATACACAAAAACTTTCGGTCTGACTTCTTTAAAAGATTTGGCTGTTAGGGTTTTTACAATTTTTACGTTTTCGTCCAGATTTCCAATCAGTTGATAGTCTTTATAATCAAAAGTATAAGGCTGGCCTCTTTCAGAAAAAGTACCCATAAAGGCATTTCCTTCCAATGGAACCTCCACCGCCTTTTTCCAATTTGAATCATTATAACTTGTGGTAGCCCAATTGGTAATCATGGCCTCTTTAGTGGCATCATACACTTCTCCCTGAAAATAGGATCCATACTGGACGGGGCCGTCGGTAAATAGTTTCCAGTCTTTCTCATTGGAGGTGATAATCTGCTCGGTACCATCATTATAAGTAATTACAATTTTTGCTAAAAGTGATTGACGGTCACCGAAATAGTTCCAGCTTTCGCCACTGTAGGTGATATTTCCACTCCACCAGCCTTCGCTTAACCATGCCCCGATGGCATTTCCTTTACCAGCCTGAACCGAAGATGTAATGTCAAAAGTCTGATATTGATGATGTTTGTTATATTGCGTTAATCCCGGATTAAAATATTCATTGCTTACCCTTTTCCCGTTAAGATACATCTCATAAATCCCTCTGGCAGTCACATAAAGTCTGGCTTTTTTTATACCTGTTTTGGTTTCAAAGGTAGTCCTAAGCATGGGTACGGCATTTTGGGTGGCGTTTCCTGTGGCCAGCATTTTGCCGGAAAACTTGTAAGCATTTCCTGATTTATCTATCCCCGAAAGCAAACGGGCATTTTTGTCTTCGAAAAGGGTATTGGAAGGATATCTGAAATTGGAAACCTTCAAATCAGAAAACCAGGCTGTCTGCCCTTCACGGGTTTTAAAGCCCAGGTCGGCCACCATAGGAAAACTTATGAAGTTATTACCCGATCCAACAGGGTTTAGATTTAAACCTCTAGGTGCAAATTGCGAATATTGCTCCGGCATAGGAATTTCTACCTTGTGGGCGGCATCATTACCATCAATATAAAATTCAAAAATGCCAAAGTTGGACTCAGCAGTAACAGTATGTTTTTCATATTTGTTGGAATTGTTGATCAGTTTATCAGATATTTCCAGAGTTTTCAAGGGAATCTCTTCCTTATCGTCGTTGGTATAGCCTATTCTGTAAATATTTAGTTTGGCTTTGCCATTTTCAATATTTAAGCCCGAAATATCAAGTTCGATTTCGGCATAACTTTCGTTTCGGCCTCTCTCAACACCCATCAGATTTAGGTATTTGTTGGCGAGCCGTGTATCGTTGGCTCCATAAATGACTGAACCTTTGGTTGAGCCTGAATTTTTGTCGAGCTGAACGCCAAAACTTAGTTTAAAAACAGAAAGATAATGCGGATAAAAAACCAAATCCTCATCGCCGCCTCCAATCCACTGAGCCCCCGACCAGGCAGATTCTGAGGTATTCATGAGTCCGGTCTCAAACCATGAAGTCGCTTTTGCAACTTTGCCTTTGTTGTCCCAAACCCGAACCGTCCAGGTGTATTTTGTACTTGCGGCTAATGCTTTCCCCTCATATTGTATAGCATGAGAAAGACCAGAACTTACTTTTTTGGAATCCCAAACCATCAAACCTTTTTCATCTTTCACTGTAATCTGATAAGCCGTTTGCTCCAGCCCTCTGATAGCGTCCAAAGATTTCATTTGCCATGAAAACTGAGGTTTTGGCAGATCGGTACCCAGAGGGGTTACTCTGTAATTGGTTCTGAGATTTTGAATAGCAATCTGGGCATTGAGATTCGATACCGAAACAAAAAAAAGAATAAGAAGCGTCCTTATTGTTGACATGATTCAAGGTTGAAGTTTAAGTCAAAACTAACAGTAAACAGGCGTTTAACTCACCTTTACTCTCCTTTTTGCATTTAAAATATTTCATGATAAAAACAAAAAAGAGGCTGAATCAGCCTCTTTAGATTTTTATTTTTTGAATTTGCTTACCCTGGCATCCTTAATTACTCCTTTCCAATTCATCCCAAAACCAAAATCGTATCGATTTCCCTCGGAATCTTTATGACACTCCATATCATACGGAAGGTCCTCTGCCTGCTTTTCGACCACACTCATGTTGGCCGGCATCTGCATCGGAAGCAAGGCTGAAGGCTCAGACTTCCCAGCTATGGTTTCGATAAAGGCCTGATCCTGCACACCAAAACCCAACAAGATTGCACTTGCAGATTTCTCAATTTCGGAGAAGACCATCGGATTAGAGGCGTTGATTAAAACCACCACAGGCTTATTTTTCATTTTTGCTTTGGTATCATTTACCAGATTGGCGTCGGAAAGATTGGGAGTTTTTACAGTTTTTCCTTTGTAAGCCCGGTTGGTAAAGTTTTCGAGTGGATCACCTCCTGCGATGCTTACCTCGCGGGCATCGGTTGCTGTATAATCTCCATATTGCAAACTGATGGGTATATAGCCATTTCCACCATTTTTTAAATCTTCTTTGTCATATCCGATAGATGCTTTAGGATTTTCAATATAAACCATCGCAAAATCAGCCACCTCAGGGTTGTCGGTTACGTTGAAATATTTCTTCACGATTTCCATATTTACGGGATAATCTTCGGTTGCAGGACTTTCCATACCCAGGAAGTTACGACTGGCAGCTACAAATCTTTTGGGTACATAAACCGTTTTTTGGGTAGCAATTGGCAATGTATGTTCCTGATTTTTAAGCATCACAATTGACTTTAACTGTGCTTCATATCCAGCCTTCATATATTCAGGTTTTCCAACAATTGCTTTTGTAGCTGATGGATCAAGATAAGGATTTTCAAATACGCCAACCCTGAAAATATTTTTCAATAGCCTTACTGCAGATTGCTCAAATCTTGCCCGAATGGCAGGTTCTCCCAATTCTTTAATCCCTTTTTGATAGGCTTCCAAAACAGGCTTGGCATCATTATTTCCGCCATACTGATCTACACCTGCCATTAAAGCTTTGTAATGTAAATCTACAATTGACAGATTTTCTACACCCCAGGATTTACCATCCAGGAAAGAATCCATAGATTTATGCGTACCTACCACAAGCCAGTCGGTACAAACTACACCATCATACCCAAATTTCTTTCGCAACAAATCAGTGATAATGTATTTATTGTAATTATTGGCCACATTTTCGTGGTTTTTGATATCCTGATTCCACGAAATGGTATAATAAGGCATCACGGCTGAAGCCATTTTGGTCTGGCCTTTAAGTTTGAAAGCACCCTGGATAAACGGAATCATGTGGGCATCGAAGTTTTTCCCGGGATACACTGCATATTTGCCGTTTGCATAGTGTGCGTCACGGCCGCCCTCTCCTGAGCCGCCACCCGGCCAGTGTTTTACCATGGCGTTAACGCTTTTTAATCCCCAATTGCCCGACTGAAAGCCATCACAATAGGCCTGAGCCATGGCAGCTGACAACAAAGGACTTTCCCCAAATGTACCATTGAAACGCCCCCAACGTGGCTCAGTAGCTATATCAACCTGAGGTGAGAGAGCTGTGGTTATGCCTAATGCCCGATATTCTTCCGCTGCAATTTTTCCAAATTTCTCAGTAATAGCAGGATCAAAGGTAGCGGCCATGCCTAATGAGCTTGGCCACATTGAGATTTCGCCTCCTGCAGCCGCATCGTATTCGGCTTTAGCCTGGGTTCCGTGGCGTGGATCCGAACTGTTATTGGCTGGAATTCCAAGGCCTACACTCTCGCAATAAGCCTGCATTTTATTGTTCCATTTCGCTGCGATTTCGGGAGTTTGGACAGTAGTAATTAATACATGACGAAGATTATCTTCTGCCAGAAATTTCTTTTGCTGGTCGGTGAGATCGGTGGGGTCGGTTTCACCGGGAACAAATTGTTTTCCCCCATAGGTGCCTGCGAAATATCCGCCAGCACGTGCAGGAACTGATTGATGGGAGGAATAAAGCATCAAACCGGCGATTTGCTCAATAGTAAGTTTTGAGGCCAAATCTTTAGCTCTTATATCATAGCTTAATCTCCAGTCTTCGTATTTATCCAGCTTTCCGTTTTTATTCAAATCCTTAAAAGCCAATCCATTGACGGTCAATATTTTCACACCGGATGCAGGAGAATAGCCAACTGTTTTTCCGCCCGGATTTTGAATCTGCATGAAAGTTTCATGTTTGGTTTCCGTCCATTTTTTCTGGGCAAAAACACTATAAGCTGTCACAAATGACAGCAGCAAAAAGAAGATTCTTTTCATTTTATTTAAGGTATATTTTTTTCAAAATTATTATTTTATCAATATGATACAATAAATTTCGCAGATAATTTTAAAAATAGCAGGAATCTGCTATCAAATTTCAATGTTACCTAAATTCCAGCATTTTGTTTTTTACAAGACTTTATAAATCTTAATCTCCACATCCTGAGGGTTTTTAGTGCCTATTGCAATAAAAACAGACTTGTTTAACCAGTCATATTTTCCGGTTGGTGCTTCGAAAACAGTTACCATCCGAAAATAGTACTCCTTTGGGTCAACGAATTCACCTTTTCCTAAACGTGCAGCCACTTCTGTACTAGCGACCCGTAAGCCTATGTTTTTCAAATAAATAATTACGCCGTCTGAAGTTTTTATCTGATATTCTGCCGAAATTTCAGCTGCACCATCTTTTCTGATAACCTGCCAGTCAGCCCCACCTGCCAGTACCTCTCCCTGGAGTTTTTCGCCTGTGACAGTTCCGCCTGCGATAGGTATAATACGTCTGAAACCATGAGGGCCATCACCGGGAACTAACGGCATACCCAACTTTACATTCATTGTACACAAATATTCCAAAGTTGGTAAATTCTGAGCATATACATTCGTGCTTACAGAAATTATCAATAACAATAGCAGTCTTTTTTGTAACAAATTAATTTTCATTATTTTAAAGTTATTTTGGTTGCATTCTGATGGCTCCGTCGAGTCTGATTACTTCACCGTTAAGGTAGGTATTTTCAATAATATGTTTTACCAAAGCGGCAAATTCGGCAGGTTTTCCTAATCTGGTTGGAAAAGGTACCTGCTGCCCCAACGAATCCTGGACTTCCTGTGGAAAGGAGGACATCAGCGGAGTTTCGAAAATGCCGGGTGCAATGGTCATCACCCTTATCCCTGAGCGGGCCAGCTCTCTTGCAATGGGCAGGGTCATGGAAACAATCCCACCTTTTGATGCTGCATAAGCTGCCTGTCCAATCTGCCCGTCAAAAGCAGCCACACTCGCGGTGTTTATGATTATTCCTCTTTCGAGGTTAGCATCCGGCTCATTGTTTTGCATGTAGTTAGCCCCCAGCCTTATCATATTAAAAGTACCTACAAGGTTGACATTTAATACTTTCTGAAAAAAATCAAGAGCATGCGGACCATTTTTACCCACCACTCTTTGAGCAGGACCAATGCCTGCACAGTTAATGATGCCTGAAATTACCCCGAAATTTTCTCTGGTTGAATCTAATGATTTTTGAACTGAGTTTTCATCAGAAACATCTGTTTTCATAAATAAAGCCTTATCTCCCAATTCCTTTTCTGCCATTTTGCCTGCTTCTTCATTGATATCCAAAAGCACGGCGTTGCCGCCATTTTCAATTATCATTTTGGCAACAGCCAGACCCAAACCAGAGGCTGCTCCGGTGATGAGGAAGGTTTTTTGATTGATCTTCATAATTTACAAATTCCCTTTTTTTAATTCTTGTACTGCATGATTGACAGCCCTCGCCGTGAGAGCCATGTAAAATATTGAAGGGCTCTGGATACCGGTACTCGTCATGCATGCCCCGTCTGTTACGAACACATTTTTACAAGCATGAATCTGATTCCAGGCGTTTAGCATCGAAGTTTTCGGGTCGGAACCCATCCTACATCCGCCCATTTCATGGATATCGAGTCCCGGTGGCCAGCCGCGATCTTCAGCTACAATATTTTTAGCACCGGCTGATTCCAGCATCTCAGCTCCCTGTACCAGAAAGTCTTTCATCATCTTTACATCATTATCGTCATAGGCCACGTTGGTAACCAAAAGCGGAATGCCCCATTGATCGGTCTCTGTGTCACTCAGATACACCCGGTTGCTCTCTTTCAAAATGGTTTCACCCTGCATATAGATATAACAGCCCCACTGACCCGGCTCGGTCATGGCCTCTTTATAATTGGGGCCAAATGAAACCAAACTTTTACTTTCATCTCCCCGCCCACGATACGCCCCCATAAAAGACATATAACCTCCAACAAAGTCATTATCCTGTTTTTTGACATTTCTGAAATTGGGCATCATACATTCCGAAGGATTGGCTCCGTAAAAATATTTATCCTGATAGCCGTCCAGCATAGCATTCATGGTGCCGCGATAATTGTGAAAGCCCACAAATCTGCCCAAAGTGCCGCTATCGTTGCCCAGACCATTAGGAAAACGACTGCTTTTTGAGTTTAGCAGTATGAGGTTACTGTTTAAGGCCGAGGCATTCAGGAAAATAATTTTGGCAAAAAACTCTTCACTCTTGCCTGTTTTGGCATCAATTATTTTGACTCCGGAGGCCTTTTGTGTTTTTTCATCATAAATAATGCTATGCACCACCGAATCCGGCCTGATGGTCATGTTTTGAGTCTTATTGGCCCAGGGCAAAGTACAGGCATTGCTGCTAAAATAGCCTCCAAATGGGCAACCCCGCATACATTTGTTTCTGGCCTGACAGAATGTCCGGCCCTGCTCCGCAAATCTTTCATGCTGCTCGGTGATATGTGCCCAACGTCCATGAATCATCCTCCTATCGGAGTACTTTTGGGCGATTTTGGCCGACATCCCGGCTTCTGCACAGTTAAAGTCAAACGGCTTTAGATATTCACCATCAGGCATGTTTTCTATGCCATCTTTGTTGCCACAAGCACCGATAAATCGCTCGACATGACTGTACCAGGGAGCCACATCTTCGTAACGAATGGGCCATTCCATGCCATAGCCATCTCTTGCCGGAGAAGAAAATTCCCCGGCACCCCAGCGAGGTAAAGCCCTGCCCCAGGTCAATGACTTCCCTCCTACCTGATATCCACGCACCCAGTTAAAGGGTTTTTCTTGTACATAAGGATGGTCGGCATCTTTGATAAAAAAATGTTGCGTGTCCTCTCCGTACCCCGCGGCTTTGGAGATCATCGGATTCTCCTCTTTTTGATTTTTGGAAATCCAACCCCGGTGCTCCATTTCCCAGGCGTTGAGATTGGCGGTAGGATAATCCTGAATGTGTTCAACCATGCGTCCTCGCTCCAGGACAAGGGTTTTTAGTCCTGAATCGCAAAGTTCTTTGGCTGCCCAGCCACCACTTATACCACTTCCGATTACGATGGCATCGTAGGTATTCTGGTCTTTGCCATTGGTGTTAAGATGGAAAAATGATTCCATTTGGTATTTTATTTAAGGTCTGATTCAGAAAGTTAAGGTTTTTCTCAATAATAATCAATTTGTGAGATGTAACACTTTCTCTAGCTTGAAGGAAGGCTTAAACGATTTAAAAAAAGGATAAGCCTCTGCGTGATTATCAGCAAGATTGGAAAAAAATACCACTGCATTTTTCCCATCTAAAGTCTGCCAAACTACATTGCTGAAACCGCAAGTAGAGCCCGTATGATACAACTCTTTTCCCGAAATATTAAACCAACCTAAACCATAAAAAAGACCTTCCTGTGAAGGAATCGGGAAATTGACTTCGATTAATTCTTTTTGAATATCAAACAATTGCCTTTGGGTTAAGGCAGAAAGCCATTTTTGATAATCGACGAGATTGGTGTAAACGCAACCATCTCCTTTGGTGGCACTCGTAATGCTCTGGTCAGAAAATATGATTTCACCCGTGTCATTTTTTGCATATCCCATCGCCCGATACGGCATCAAGCTTCCTTTTTCGAATAAATATGAATTATTCATTTTGAGTGGCTTAAATATATTTTCCACCATAAACGCTGAAAAAGATTGACCTGAAACCTTCTCTACGATTTTTGTTAAAATACAAAAACCTCCATTGCTATACCTGAATTGGCTACCGGGCTCAAAATAAAGCGAATCCACTTTTCCAACCCAATCGAGCACTTCTGTATCAGAAATCTGTTCTTTTTGATTGTCGGGAATCAGGTTTTCATAGTCGATTAGTCCTGAACTGTGCGTCAGTAAGTGCTTGATTGTGATTTTATTTCCGGTCTTAAATTCGGAAAAAAAATTAGTCAGGACATCATCGTAATTTAATTTGCCACGGTTCTTGAGAATGATGATACAAGCCGCTGTAAATTGTTTGGAAACAGAGGCCATACGGAAATTGGTGTTTTCGTTTATTTTCTGATTTTTTTCAAAATCCGGACTCCCGGAAAAGAACTTTTTGAAAATGGTCTGATTTTTTTGGGTTAAAACAGCAAAACCCGGATTATATCTCTGGGCATTTACTGAAAAAAATGTCAAAAATAATAATAAAGAAAAAATCAAAATCCGATAGCTGATTCTCATATTTCTTAATATTCAATAGAAAATTTACATAATCCCTAAATATAGATATTGATTTCGAGTTTTAAGTCCAAAGCATGAGATATAATAAAAATATCAAACAAAAATAAAGGCCAAACCAGATGATTTGACCCTATTTTCTTAATCATTAACAAATAAAATTTACCCTACGAACTAGTGGAATATCTGTAATTTTGGTGCAATGGTCTTTTGAGGTATTGTATTGTTTTTCTTAAAATCTATCCCCAAAGCAGCGGCTGCAGTGGCAGCAATTTGAGACTGAAACATATTTTGACCGGAAGTGGCTTCTCCAATTTCTGCAATCCCTGGCCCTAAAGCCGCAGCCCATATTTGTGATGCACCTTTGATTCTGATGCCATGACTCGTCCATTCTGATTTGGTTTTGTCTCCCCTTCCATGGTCCGTAGTCAGAAGGAAAGCAGTCTTATTTTGGTATTGAGGCAAAGATTGACATAGCTCCCACAGGTTTTTGAGATAATTATCAAAAGCATGAGCGGCCTCGAGATAATCATCATATTGACCGGCATGAGCCAAACCGTCAGTATCGTCAAGAGAAATATAAAGTACTTTGGGTTGTTTAATTTTCAGATATTCTCTTGCCTGAAAGTACGTCAAAAAGTCGTGTCTTTCGGCATGACCTTTGGGTGCCAGCGACTGGATATCATTTAGAAGCAACTGAGTTGCTCCGGGATTATCAACAAACAATTCTATACCTGAATTAACCGGAATCTGATTTCTCGAGGTGTTGATAATATAAGGGATTACATCCCAGGTCGAAAAAGCAGCAACCCTACCCTGAAAACCTTTTTGAGTATTGAGGTATTCCAGTACAGTGATGTTTTGATTTGGATTTTTGTCATTTGAGTTCACCAGACTATCGGCGTAGCCAGTAAGCATTTCATTGTAACCTGGATAGCTAAACCAATAATTGTTTTCGACATCCATATAGTTTCCTTTCCACCTGTTGCCTAAAACTACTCCTTCTGTTGCTATTTTACTCCAAAAAAATGGCATAAGTTTTTTCCTGCGAATATTAATATCCGGGTCAAAATACTTTTCCAATAATCCGCTTTTATCGCGTGTAAATTGCTTGTCAGAAGCTATCATGGTATCTATTCCACCAAAAACTTCCTGCCACCTCAGCCCATCGGTGGTAAACAGAATCAGGTTTTCAGCCTTTTGTGCCAAAGATTGAAAGTTAAATAAAATAAAAAACAGGATTAATAAATAAGGGAGCGATTTTTTCATAAATACATGGCTTATAAGGGCTTACAAATCGTTTTTTTATAGTCAGGAATATTTTAAATATTGATTAGAAAACCGGCCATCGGGATAAAGATCAATGATCGCATACCCCGGAGCCGTTTTTTTGTAATTTCCCATCCACCAGTTTCCGCTTACAGCACCATTGCAAAAATAGGTAACGTGATTGTAATCAATGCGGTCATTGAGATGAATGTGACCGCTAATGGCAAGTTTGATATTGGGGTAGTTGTCAAATAGTTCGATCAGCTCCTCAGCATCACCGTGCATCCAGGTTTCGGGCACCCTCCACTCTCCGTTTTTGAAATTTTTACCATCCAAAAATACACAGGCCGACAAAATAGGAATGTGCGACACGATCATTACAAACTGGTTTTGCTGACGGCTCTCTTGAAGTTTTGATTTCAGCCACTCCATCTGCCATTCATCGATTTTCCCCTGATAACCTTTCCCCTCAATTTTAGATTGAATACTATCCAGCACCAATATTTTCCAGTTCTCTTTGTTTATTTCATAGTACGATTGGTTAATTCCCAGCTGATCCTTTGCCTGATTTTTGCCGGATTCAAAATTCTCCCGGCTATTGTCTTTTTTAAAAATATCATGGTTGCCCACACAATGGTAAATGGGAAGACCATTTTCACTTTTCAACACTTTGCTAAAAAGCTCCCATTGCCTGTCGATGCTGCTCTCACTGGCACCATGCAAACCCATAATGGCATCTCCGCCATTGATCAAAAATTCGGGAACGGTTTCAAGAGATTGAATATGATGGAGGCATCTTTCGAAACCTTTGGCAGCACCAATATGCGGCTGAATGTGTGTGTCGGTGATATGAGCAATACGGATGGGTTTACCGGAAGGCTGTGCTTTTAAAACTGCAGGTACAGTAAGGCCGCCTGTTAATAATGCCAGATTTTTGATAAGACTACGTCTCTGCATTAGTTTTTTTTGCAAAGTTGACTATTCAATATCAACTAAAAATTATCTAAATGTTATGAAATTATTGATTTTCCATAGGCTTTAAGATTTAATATTTTCATAATGCTTCATTTGCGTTTTTCTGTTTTTTTGGATAATACATTTGAATAAAAAAGAAAAATGACAAAAATAAAAATGGTGGCTTTTGATATGGCCGGCACCACCATAAGAGATGAGCGGGAGGTCGAGACCTGCTTTGCCATGGCCTGTGTCAAAGTAGGCCTAAAAACCACAGTTGACAGGATTTTGTCTCTTCAGGGATATGCCAAAAGAGAAGTTTTCCATCTATTATGGTCAGAGCAGCTCGGAGCCCAGGAAAGCAGGCTCAATGAAATAGTGGACGAATCCTATGCCGTTTTCTGTGAAATACTCGAAGACCATTACCTTAATTCCGAAATCGTACCTGCAGAATTTGCCCTGGAAACCTTTGCATATTTAAAATCCATTGATGTAAAAATAGCCTTAACGACAGGCTTTTACCGGAAAGTGACCAATATAATTCTTGGAAAATTGGGTTGGTTACAGGGTCTGGATGAGACATATAAATCTATCACCCATCAATCAATAATTGATATTTCTGTTACCCCTGATGAGGTGATTGCAGGCAGACCCAACCCTGCAATGCTCCTGAGAGCCATGAATGCTTTTGGAATTGAAAACCCCGATGAGATAATCAATATAGGAGATACTCCGGTAGATATCCAATTTGGAAAAAATGCAGGAGTGGGGTTCACATTTGCCGTAACCAATGGTACCCATTCCAAAGAACAATTGGCGGGTCTGGGTGCCGATGCTCTTTTCGATAATCTGGGTGAATTCAAATCATTTATAGAAAAATTATGAAATACGATTTAATAATAATTGGGGCCGGAGTGATGGGGACTTTTCATGCTTTTCATGCGGCAAAAAAAGGAAAAAGTGTCTTATTATTGGAAAAAAACTCCAGACCAGTGGGTTCTACAATCCAAAATTTCGGTCAGGTGGTACCGGGTGGTCTCGATACATTTTGGAAAAAATATGGCAGAAGGAGCCTCGAAATATATGAAGAACTGCAAAAGACGGAAGATTTCACACTCGTCAGAAACGGTAGTGTTTATGTAGCATCAGACGAAGAAGAACTCAAGTTGATTCAGGAACTCCAACAAATTAATGAGCAGCAGGGCTATGCCAGCGAAATATTGGATCCTTTTCAGACTGCCTTAAGATACCCTGATATTAACAAAGATTATATTAAGGGAGCGATCTTTTTCCCTGAGGAGTTTAGTGTGGATTCTTCTAAGTTTATCTATAAAGTAATTGAGTACTGTCAGCGTCACCTGGAAGTAGATTACCGGCCCAATAGCATGGCGATTGAAATAAAAGAAAACCTGGGTGAAGTAATGGTAAAAACTGCAGCAGGAAAACTTTTTACAGCTAAAAAGGCAATCGTATGTGGTGGCTATGAAACCTCAGTGCTTTATCCTGAAATCTTTGCCGAAAGTGGACTGGTCATGGTAAAATTGCAGATGCTGAAAACCAAACCTTTGCATCATATCAACCTGATGTCCAATATTTTGACAGGTCTGACTATCAGACGTTATGAGGCTTTTGAAGAATGTCCGTCATTCAGTCAGTTTGCTACACCCAAAAAATACACCGAACTAAAAGCCGAAGGTATTCATATCTTATTCAAACAGTTGCCCGACAAAAGTATCATTGTTGGGGATTCGCACCATTACGCTCCGGTAACCGACACAGAGGGATTAGGTCTGGGTGTATCGGAAGACATTAACCGGCTCATGAAGGAGGAAGCCCGAAAAATTGTGGATATAAAAGACGAAGATTATGTACAGGCCTGGGCGGGGTTCTACGTACAACATCCCGACGGGATTTTCGAATTCCAGGTTTCTGAAAATATTAGTATCCGAACAGGAATAGGTGGAAAAGGAATGACAAGCTGTGCGGGTTATGCAGAAGAAAAGATCAATGAATTGTTTCCAATATAATATCTCCTGACACCGGTTTTGATTTTCTTTTCATTTCAAAAAATAAAAATTGCCCTAATACAACTATAATTCCGGTTATTGTCAGCCAGTTACTAAGCTCAATCAGGAGGATTTTGGGGTCTTTTAGAGGATCCCAAAATTCTTTTACCAACATCAAGACTACTGAACCGAGATATCCGAAACTGTCACAGATATACACAAAATACCCGGCATTTCCTCTGATATGGAGCAAAGGTATCAATCTGTCAAAAAATGCGATCTGGATAATTAAATACGGAAGATAAAATGAAAATCCCTGCAAAATCATCCAGACTGAGCCTGAAATATTCTTTGCCAGAAATTGTTGATTCACAAAGCCTATCAGCAGCATACAAAAGATAAAAATCAAATTGATTCCAAGGATGGCCTTTCGGTTATTTTTGAAAACATTTAATAACATAATTGCTAAAAATACCCAAACAGAAATCCAGATTTCAGTCCGGGCAAAAACGCCTTTACTGTGACCTGACTGTACAGAATCCCAGATTTCAATGCTGAAGTTGTCTCTAAAATCACGAATAGTGGTAAGAAAAGCATAAAAAACAGCCACAAGGACAATGCCCAGGCCATAATTTTTCATAATATCCTTTTTGTCTTTTCTCTTCATGGATTCCCTTTTGCTTTTCAGGTTTTGGTCGGTTTGCGAAGGTCTGGGGATATTGGCCAGCATCCAAAGAAAAAACAATAGCAAAGGCAAAAAAATCAAGCCAATAAATGAAGGCATGCCATACTCCGACATCTTTGTAAAATCCTGAAGCCATAAATACAGGCTTTTGAGAATACCGGAAGTCATAATCATATTGATACTCAGGCCAAGTCCCAGAAATTCTGTAAATCTGCGGCCTTCCAAAAAACTAAAAATGATTCCGTAAACCATACCCAAAGGCAGACCATTGAGAAACATAGCCATGATTTTTACTTGCAAAGGAATAATACCGAATAAAAACAGGGCGACTTCAGAAATCAGAATAAAAGTGATTATCAGTTTAATTCTTGTACCGGAGGTCAGTTCCGAGATTACTTTTATGCCAATAAATTTGGAAATCATATAACCTATCACCTGAGCGAGAATAAAGGCGGTCTTTGCATTAATCCCGAAAATTTCCTCTCCCGAAAACACACCCGTAGTAAATGGTTTTCTGAAGGCATAGGTACAGAAATAAGTCCCAAAAGCCGCAATAAATGCCCATAAGTGAAGTTTGAAAGGGCTGCTTTTTAATTGATTTTGTAATGATTCCAATTGGTCTTTTTTATGCAAATTGGAAAACAAGTGTTACCAGAAAGTAAACCCGGTTTTATGAAATGATTAAGTTCGTGTTGAGAATTACTCACCGCACGAACCTAATTACATTTAAAGCGTTGTCCTGAGATATTGCCGTATTATTTCCAGAATATCCTCCAATTTTGGCAATGGAGTATTGGGAATTTTGCCGAGATCATCCCATTTTCTAAGTAATAAACTTTCTTCAAAATAGGGAGCTTCTCTGAATGCGATGGCTTCGTTTTCGGTCATTACGCCACCCTGAAACTCCAACGTCTTTTTGCTTGCATCAGATAAACTTTCATAATAATTTTTATCTGCATAGCACAAATATCTTTTGGCTTCTACATGGTTATAGACAACCGTCTGTATTTTTTCAGAAAAACCTCGTTCTTTTAACCAGTTTTTGGCAATCAACTCATGGTCTTTGTTTCCGAAGCCATCCATATCCTGCCCTTCCAAACCGGGCTCATCGATCATATGTCCGATATCATGCAGAAAAGCCGCCACCTGCATATCGATAGCCTGGTCTTCACTCAGGGCAAGTAAAAGACACTGTGCCCCATGCTCAAACTGTGAAACTTTCTCGCCATAATAGGCCTCTTCACCTTTATCGGTAAATATTTTTTTTATCTCCTGAATCGTCTTTTCCATTTTGATAAGAATAAAGAAAAGCGAGATAAAATTATCTCGCTTTTGAAATTGTTTTTTTTAACCTAAACTTTAACTATGATGATTATTTAACTAACCAAATCTTCTCGTTGATATCGTCTTTACCGGCAAACTGACGATCAATCGCTGCTTTGTAATTTGAATTGTTGGTAGTTCTCTCACTTAATGGATATTGCCATCTAACTGCAATACGGTTAGAGTTACCATTGCCCACACCTTGATACAAAGTAGGAAACCCGGTGCGTCTCCAGTTGAAATACGCTTCCATACCTGAGTTCATGAAAAAAGCCAGGTATTTTTGGGTCAAGATGTTTTCCAAACCTTTTTCAGCAGAGTACTTCACATTGGGCTGAGACAGATAATCGGCCATGTTGAAAGTATAGCTGAAGGTAGCAAAATCGGCGGCGTTTTTACCACCAGTTTTTGAATAAGTAAATGTATTGCTTCCATCTTTTATACCATAAAATCCTAGAGATGCTTTTACGCCTTTTTCATACCAGTCAGCAGCAGAACCGGTAGCCCAACTACGGTGCAAACCTTCCGCAATATTGAAGCACATTTCGGGATAACCCACTATGAAAGTAGCCTCACCTACGTAATTGGTATAATATCGGTTACGGTTTTGGAAAGAATATTGACCCGGAGCAAAGTCAGCACCATTGCTGGTACCAGCTTTAAACGACATATCTGCAAGGTCTTCGGCTGAGCTGGCACCACGATAAGCACTAAAGTCCGCCGGTTTTTTACCTGATTTGAGTTCAGAACCAACCGGTTCACAAGTCACAAATACCCTGGGATCATTACGCTCTGTTAGTCTTTCAACATAGGCTTGTGACATATTTTGGCGTGTTGCATCAAACCCGAAGTTATCAGGGTTAGATGGATATTTATTATTTTGATTATGATTAAACCACAGACTTTCTTCATTTGAAGCCAACAATGGATATTTCCCCGGATTACTCAAAATGCTGCTAAATCTGCTTTTGATATTCAGATCAGCATCTGCGTCTTTTTTGCTAAGCGTTGTTAAAATTCTCAACTGAAAAGCATTTACAACTTTTTGCCATTTTCTCAGGTCTCCACCAAAATAAATGTCACCGGTTACATTAGTCTTTCCGGCAGCTATTAATTCACCCATCTCTGTATTGGATTCGTCCAACCAGGTCAATATTTGCTTGTAAACAGCCTTTTGGTCATCGTACTTAGGAGCAAAGTTTCCTGTGCCGGCCAAAGCTTCTGACAGAGGAAGATCCCCTACCCTTTTACTCATTTGGTCATAATAAAACGCCCGGAAGAATTTACCCAAAGCTGAATAAACATTTTTTTGAGCTTCGCCCGACCTCACTGCTTCCTCTTCCATTTTCACTACATTTTTTAGTGTAAAAAAATGGTTGGGCATTTCGGTCCAGGAATATTCGTTAGTAGCATAATAGTTATAGTTGGAGCAATAAAACTGATTCCAACGCATTTCTGCCGAAAATGCACGCCCCGTGTTGCTGTACATGGCATATTCCACCTCTTTCAAAATCAGGGAAGCCGGTACATTAACTGCACGGTTTGGGTCTTTTTCCAGTTCAGTGAATTTCGACTCGCACCCGGCGAAAGTCAAACCCAAAACTGTCAATATATAGAATGATATTTTTTTCATTGTTTTCAATAATTTTTTATGATAAAATCTTAGAAAGTAAGATTAAGGTTTATTCCGTATCGTCTTACTGAAGGGGTTTGAAGTCCTGAAGAACCTCCGTCAAGATATTGATTAAGATCCAAATCTTTTTTCTCAGCAAAATAGAGCAGATTGCGACCCACAAGAGATACATTGATATTTTGTATTCCGGTTTTGCCATACCATTTCTGCGGAATCTGGTACCCTAATACCACTTCTCTCAACATACCAAATGATCTTGACATCAGGTTGCCTTCGTCTGAGTTGTAATAACGGCTCACCCAGTCTTGTACAAATTGTTTGGTAGTGTTAGGCGTATAAGTCAATTCCGCATAATTGGTCACTTTTCCATCAGCATCATACTTGATGGTTGCTCCGTTGGCTACTTGCACGCCTTCGCCTACCCATGCCTTCACTCCCAGATAATCCTGATAGCGGGCTGCTCCTAAATCGCCTGTAACCAAATCAATATGACGGCCTCCACGGAAAGTTTGTTTCTGCACATAATTGGAAATCACGCCTCCTATACGTCCATCAAACTGGAAGCTCAGATTTACTCCTTTATAATCAAACTTATTGTTCAGTCCGAAAACGAATTTTGGCAGCATATTACCCAGATATTGTGAAACCGGAGCATAAATCGGACGACCCGAGGCATCGTTTATGATTTCGCCCTGAGGAGTTCTTACAAAAGCTCTTCCGTAAAATTTATCCATACGATCACCTACTTTAAGGAAAGTATTCAAACTGGCAACCCCGGGATAGATTTCTTTTAACGTTTCAACAAAGGTCGAATAGTTGGCCAATATGTTCCAGTTTAAGCCATTGGCATTTTTTAATGGAGTACCGGTAAGAGATATTTCAAGACCCTTCTTCTGTGTTTTGATACCATTTACCAGAGCTGATGAATAACCTGAGGTGGTAGATACCGGGAGATTGAAAATCTTTGGTCCTTCATTGGATATGAAATAAGTGGCTTCCAATCCCAGTCTGTTTTGCAAAAACCTTAGGTCCATACCTACCTCAGTTTGGGATGTTGAACTTGGGTTAAGATCAGGGTTGTTTAAAGCATTGGTATAAGTAGCTGATGGGGTGTTATTATAAGTGTAAAGAATTGAATAAACCGCCGAGTTTTGATACGAAGGACCGTCATATGGTGAATAATACTGGTCACCGTAACCCAACGGATACGATGCCCCAGGGGTGGTTCCGATTGATGAAGTCGTCAAACCATCTTTTACATTGGCATAAGAACCTCTGAACTTCAACATTGAAATAAACTCAGGAATTGGCAGATAGTCGGTAAGTACTGTGGCCGCAGAAACCGAAGGATAAAAGAAAGTATTGTTACCCTTTGGTAAAGTGGAGAGCTGATCTACACGACCCGTAGTGGATACATTCAGGTAATCTTTATAACTAAAGTCAGCAGAGTAGTAAGCAGAATTTACCTGCATTGCTGAATTGAAATTGAATGCCTTTACCGGATTTGCAGAATTGGAGAAGTTATAAACGCCCGGAACGTTGAGATAATCTGTAGAGGCAAAATTCGAATTATACCTGAATGACCTGATGTTTCCTCCGGCCCAAATCTTGGCGTTGAATCCGTTGAAAAGATTTTTGTCATATCTGAACAATACATCCGTATTATTCTCAAACAGATTCCTGGTATCTTCACGATAATCACCTCTTCTTTCGTCTCTTCCATAAGTTCCGGCTGAATATGGGAATTTCTCATTGCGGAAAAGGTTCCAGGTGGTAACCTGCGTTCTTACCATCACATCCAAAGCAGGAGCGATCTGATACGTCATGGCTGCCTGTCCGATTACATCGGTTTTGTAGTGCCCACGCAACCACTCATAGCTCATAAAGTAAGGGTTGTTGTATCGCTGGTATTCGGCATAGATTTGCTGAATACCCTCTTTTCCTTCCTGCCAGTAGTTTTTCATGTCGTCCACATCCCAGTCGGCACCTGCCCACAATACCATGTTGTAAATGATAGAGTTAGGTCCATAGTTAATATCTGGGAAATTAGGTGACATCTGACGGTTGTACTGTAGTCCACTCGAAAACTTCAGTTTACGGTTAAAATTATAGTCCGTAGTCATATTGAAGTTAATGATATCAAGTTTGGTATTGGGTACAATGCCTTTTTGAAAAGTATTTGAGCCTGAAAGTCTTACATTATACTTCTCGCCTGAAGCGGAGAGTGAAACGTTGTTGGTTGACAAAACACCGGTCTCTAAAAAACGAGCAAGATTGTCTTTTCCTCTTGCCACCCATGGTGTACCCTGGCGTACTCCAGTAACCGGATCAACGGGTGAATCGTATTGCGGAATAAGCTGACCTTCAAATTTGGGTCCCCAACCTCCGTCATAATCACCATCATTAAGTCCACCACCTTTTCCATCTACAAAGGCATATTTACCATGGTCACCGGGGCCATATTCATCCTGCGTTTTTGGGAATGCATAAAAACCTTTGTCAAACATGGTGCTTGAGTTGAAATCAACCTGATAACCTCTTTTGTCTTTGGTACCTCTTTTGGTGGTGATCAAAATGGCACCGTTTTTACCTCTGAATCCATAAAGGGCCGAGGCTGATGCACCCTTTAATACTGAGTAAGTTTCGATGTCATCCGGGCTGATGTTCCAGGTATCTGAGTTAACAGGTACCCCATCCACTACAAACAGAATATCGCTGTTACCTCTCAGCTGAATGTTTGGTTTTCTCAGAAGCTCAGGCTGAGCACCAATCGTAAGTCCGGCTACTTTACCTGCCAAAGCATTGATGGCGTTGGGCTCACGGGCTTTAATTACGGCACTTCCATCCACGGCCTGAATGGCAACACCAAGTCTTTTTGATTCTTTTTTAATACCAAGGGCTGTTACTACTACTTCACTTAATGACTGGGCATCTTCTTCGAGCACAACATTTACCACTGACTGTGAGCCTACGGTAATTTCTTTGGCTTTGTAACCGATCGAAGAAAAAACCAAAACGGCATTGTCAGAGCCTACATTAATTTTGAATTCCCCTTTGGCATCAGTAACTGTACCTGTGCCCGTGCCTTTAATTAAGATACTTGAACCGGGTACCGGCAACTGTTTGTCGTCACTAACCTTACCGGTTATTGAACGCTGAGCGTAGAGATTCACTGAAAACAACACTGCTAACGACATGGTTATCAGCAATTTGTTTAGTTTGAGTAAAGTTTTGATTTTCATAAACTTTGGGTTAATAAATAGTTTAAAATTCAGGTGCAAAAGTCTAAGTCAGATGTAAACTAAAAATGAACCCAGTGTGAAGTTTAGAATAAGAAACAGCCGGAAATGTTAAGATAATTTAAAGAAAGCTTAATATTGATTTTTTAATAACAACCAAAACAAACAGTAATTTTGAAACTGGGAGATAGTAACCAATCATTTTATGAAATTCCTGAGATATACAATATTACTTTCGGTGATGGGCATTTTGAATGCCTGTGAACGACCAGAAGATGAAGTATTTTTCCAAACCGAAGTTTATAATCTTCACGCAGAGGAGTTTATGCAAAAATATAAAGCGAGCAAATCCAATCAACTGGTGGATATCAGAACCCTTGAAGAATATAAAAGCGGCCATATTCAATATGCCATACAAATTGACTATTATAAAGAAGATTTTAAAACGCAGCTAGTCAAGCAATTAAATAAAGGCGTCCCAGTTTTCATATATTGCAGATCAGGAAACCGAACCGGCAAGACAGTGGAAATTATGAAAGAACTGGGTTTCAAAGAAGTCAATAACCTGGTTGGAGGATATAACGAGTTGGTACCCTTTACCGACGAATGTTAGCGTTTTTCTGAATAATACCAGGTAAAACACTGAGAGGTTTCCTCAAAAACAAAACTGCAAACACTGCGGTAAATAGCGACAAAGGCCATAGTCTGTAATAAAATGTTTTGGGTAAATTGATTGCAGCCAAAATCACCCCTGTTTCAGCTAAATTTTGATTATTACTCCTGATTATTGGATTAGTATAAAGTGAAGATTTTTCACCGATAACTTCAAAACGGATAAATTTCGAATTGTTTTTCAATGATATAACGCCATTCGATGCAATACTTTGTGGAATACCGTCTTCAATCAAAAATACACTTTTTATATTTCCACTAAAACTATATTTTACTTCAGTATTATTGATTTTAATGCTATCTATTTCAATATCTGTGATACCTTCCTTTGATTTGTAAGCTACATGCTGACCACTTTTCAGGGCATTTAATACTTCAATTTTGTTTTTAGCCTCTGAATTAATGCCTACAAAATAACTTCCGGCAGGTTGTTTTTTTAAATCATGGGTATCGTCACTAGCCAGGATCCAGGACATATGCCCGTTCATAATGGCATGATCGTAAAGGTCAAAAGAAGTAGCATAAGGACTCAAAACCTCAAAAAGATGGTAACCTGAAAGTTTTTCGACGTCTTTTTTCGTAATAGCATTTTTGAGATTGGGATGACAGATTGAAACCAATGAGGCATTTTCACGGATATTCAAGACGCGTTGCTGCTTTTGGGATATACCTTGCTTAAAAGGAAAATCCAAATCGTCTGCCAAAGTACTGTTGATTCCCAAAAAATGAACTTTGTCAATATTGAACCCATGTTCATAACACGGTATTTCCAATAAGCCCGGAATGTCTTTCTGATTGATTTTATGATAATTAGACAGTCCTGCCACTTTGAATCCCAGTTTTTTATAAGTTTCAAGTATTTCCTGATCTGAATTATGCCCATTGGTCAGACCACCCCATTCTTTGGAATGAGCATGAAAATTTGCTTTGGCCAAAACACCTTTCTGCCAGTTTTGATAAGGATTATAGTACTGGTTATGAGAATTGACAGGTTCAGAAAAGTCATAAATTTCGGTCCGATAATAATAGAAGGTATATATCGTTAACGGCAACATTATCAAAAATTTAATGAAAACTTTACCGGCTAATTTCCATTTGTCGCTTGCTGACCTCACATCTTTGGGCATTATTAAATAAATTAATGTCCAAACTTAATCTCAGAGCATTACCTGAATCTTGGCAAAAAGTTAATTCTGTGTTAAATTTCAGCCGTACCGAAGTATGGTTGTTATTGGGGTATATTGCCATAAGCTTTTCAGGTATAGTCCTAACCCCGCTTTTTGATGAAGACGAAGGTTTTTTTGCAGAAGCCGCACGAAATATGCTGGCTTCCGGTGATTGGATTAGTATAAAAGTAAATGGCGAATACCGCTACGATAAGCCGGCTCTGTTCTTTTGGTTTGAAATCATTTTTTTGAAACTTCTCGGCAACACAGAATTAGCCGTTAGATTACCCTCATTTTTGGCCTTTATCTTTAATCTGATGGTCATGAGGAAATGGGCCAGGATGCAATTTTCAAAAAAAGCCGGTTACAAAATCCTCATTATTCTATTTTCATTTTTGCAGTTTCAGATTTTGGCAAGAGCGGCAGTTTCTGATAATTTTCTTAATCTCTTTATAAGTTTAGCCTTGTTTTATTTCTGGAAATGGCACCAAAAAATCTCAATAAATATTTTGCCTGTATTTGTTTTCACAGGTTTGGGATTTTTTACAAAAGGCCCCATCGCCTTTGTGATCATATTTGGGATTATCTTCAGTTTTTTAATCTTACGAAAAGAATGGAAATTGATAATCAAATGCCTCCATCCCCTGTATTGGTTTGTAGCTATTCTGATTCCCGCTCCCTGGTTTTACTTTGCTTTTCAAAAGTCAGGTGAATTTCTTTTTTCAGATTTTTTCCTCAAACATAATTTCGGGCGGTTTACCAAAACCATGGAATCTCATGGGGGATCCGTTTTCTATTATATTCCGGTGTTGTTTCTCTTTATTTTACCTTTTTCACATATCTTAATCAAGATTATAATCAATTTCTTTAAAAAAGTTGTAAAAAATAAACCTCTTCCTATGCACCCTATCAGTGACAATAATGCATTCGGGCAACTGCTAATAACTTGGTTTTTTATACCCTTTATATTATTCTCTTTTTCAAAAACTCAACTTCCACATTATATCTCCATAACCTATTTTCCGCTGGCTTTGTATTTTGCTAATCACAAACAATCTTTTAATAAATATTACTTTTTTCAGATCATCGGCATTATACTGTTGTTGGTCGTCCTTCCATTACTGTATGAAAAGATCACTATTGAAGACCTGTTTGTAATTGAAATGCTTCACCAGACCAAAACTATCTTTGGATTTCAATATTATACGGGGATTATCGTGGTATTTTCTGCTCTTATCTTTCTTTATATTTTCAAAAAAAATTCAATCCTATATTCTGCATTTTTCTTCAATGCAGGTGTGTGTTGGTTTATTTTCCATTTTGGAATAATGCAGCAGGGCTTTGTAAGAGCTTTGGGACAAAAATTATATAAATCAGATATTAACGTAAAAATGAAAGATCACTATAATCCCAGCCTTTCCTTTTATGCCCAAAAAGATTTTCCAATCGCCGGCCCGGCCAAAACCGGAGAATTGATATTTTGTAAATCGTCCCAATCTGATACTTCGGAGGTCATTGGCGTTTTTGGGGGATATAAATTGGTGAGGGCGAGATGAAGGAATGATTGAATGAATTAAGAATGAATGATAGTTTTTAGAATTTATTAATTGAAAGATTAAAAAAATGGGGAATGAAATAAATAATTTTTTAAGCTTATTTTTCAATATTAACCCATTGTTTTTTTATTGTTAAATTTATGTAAAGTATTGAATATTAAATAATTATTAAGCCTTCGTATTTTTGAAATATTTGTAAAACTATTGATGTTATTTTTATAAGCTTAAAAGAATTTATGAAAATGTCTTAAACGCAATTACTTGGACACGATAATTAATTTACATTACCCATTTTGGGTCAATTTTGACACCTATTGATTCCAGGAATTTTTTAGGAGACTTGTATCCTAATCCACCATGAATTCTCTCG
>JAIUOF010000011.1 GCA_020161355.1 Bacteroidota bacterium
CATCCACATTGTTAAATACTCGGTTGATATAAGCAGTAGGTGTTAAACTAATATTGACTGAGTCAAGGCTTTGGCCATTTTTAAAAGCAGTTAATAAATCTTGGGTATAGCGTAAATATTTATCCGATACAGCATATCCTAATTGATTATGCAAAGCCTCTTTAATAACATCTAAGTTCCTATTCTCACAAAATACGGTAGGAATAAATAACCAATAATTTGCTGTTCCTACTTGGCCATCGTTTTGATAATATCCATTAAATGTGGTGTGTGCATATTTTGAAACATCAGGTGCCTGCCAATGATAAGACACCCCCCTGTATCCATAGGGTTCAGCAGCGTGTTTTAAATTTTCTGTAGTCATTAAATTGCCTTTCAAAACATTGGCTTGTACTTTACCAATTAATACCCCATACATAATCACTTCAGCTCCTTCTGACAGGTCGCTAGTATAAAACTTGTGTTTGGCTTTTATTGTATCTCTTAATGTATAAACTTGATTTTCAAATTCAACCGCTGTATCTTTTTCCAAATCGGTCAATGCAACTAATACATTGTCGGTTGGATGCATACGGATAACTTGTTGTGTAAATCTATTTTCGTGCATCATTATTGCAATATTTCTTTTTTGATTGTTCGCATTTTTAGCGCAAATAATAAGACAACAATAAAACAAATGAAGGGAATAAAATACCCATCTTGTATACTGCCTGTTTTATCGGAGATAATGCCCAAAATTGGCGGCAGCACTGCTCCCCCAACAATAGACATAATGATTAAACTAGAAGCTGGTTTAGTAGCATTACCCAAACCGTTGATTCCTAAAGCAAAAATGGTTGGGAACATAATTGACATAAAGAATGCGATTCCGATTAAAGAATAAATCGTAATCATTCCTTTACCATAAATGGCTATTAAAGAAAGTAAGATATTGATTACTGCATAAATGGCTAATAGCTTTACTGGTTTTATATACTTCATAAAAAAAGTACCTGCGAAACGGCCAATCATAAATGCAGCACCGTAGAATGCAGTATAAGTAGCTGCTTCTTTGTCTGATAAACCTGCCGATGTTGCTGCGAAAACTAGGAAAAAGCTACCCACGCAAACTTGTGCTCCTACATAAAAAAACTGAGCCAACACTCCCAGGACAAGGTTTTTATTCTTCAGAATTCCTGATTGAGTCTGGGCATCCGAGGCATGTTCTGTTTCATCGATTTCTGGAAGATTGGTTCTCCAGATAAATACCGCTACCAACAAAACAACGATACCAATGGCAATATAGGGAATTTTCACCGAAGCAGCTTCCTCAAGCAGGTACTGGTCTAGTTGAACTTCGCTCAGACCCGACTTCTGTGACTCGGTCAGCGTTTTGCCGGAAAGAATAAAAATACCTCCCATCAGGGGAGCCAGTGATGCCGCAAGACCATTAAATGACTGAGAAAAATTGAGCCGCTGTGTCGCTGAATGACTGTCGCCGAGTACAGTAACATAGGGATTTGCCGCTGTCTCTAAAAAGGTAAGGCCACTTGCAATTACAAATAAAGCAAATAAAAACACTGCGAATGCCCGGGTATTGGCAGCCGGAACAAATAAAAACGCTCCCCCCGCAAAAAGGAGGAGGCCGAAGATTATGCCATATTTGTAACCATACTTCTTCATGAAAAACCCTGCAGGTAAGGCCATCACAAAATAGCCGACAAAAAAAGCTGAGTCGATTAAGGCCGATTCCAGATCAGACAATTGACAGGCTTTTTTGAGATGCGGAATCAAAATTGGATTCAGGTTATGAGCAAAGCCCCAAAGGAAGAATAAAATCGTAATCAGAATAAAGGGGAATAAATAAAGGTTCTTTTGTTTCATTAAGGTTAGGCTTATATTATGCCGAAATATAAGGAATAATTGCAAAAAAATCCGGCAAGGGAAAAACTAAGTTTGATTTGGGATTCTTTCTCTTTCATTTTGTTTTAATTCTTCGTGCTTTTAAATTAGATTTGAAAAAAATAAGTTTTTGGCCCGAAACGCATATCCCGTCTTTTCACATGAATATTTCATGACCAAAGCCCTGGAGCTTGCTCATCAGGCCTACGAAAACAACGAAGTACCGGTAGGTGCTTTGGTTGTAGCCGAAGGAAAGAAAATCATAGGCAAAGGTTTCAATCAAACGGAACAACTCAACGACGTAACCGCCCATGCCGAAATATTGGCCATAACCGCCGCTTCAAATTTTCTCGGAGCAAAATACCTGAAAAATTGCACCTTATATATTACCCTTGAGCCTTGCGTAATGTGTGCCGGAGCAATAGCATGGGCACAGATTGACAGGGTAGTCTATGCTGCAAAAGATATAAAAAAAGGCTACTCGAAATATTCACCTGCCATTATTCATCCTAAATATGATATTGTCCCCGGAATATTACAAAATGAATCAGAAGATCTCCTGAAGACTTTTTTTAAACGTCTTAGAGACACTTAAAAAATTAGAAATTTTAATTTTGAGATAAGAACAGTATTATTTTCTAACCTAATTTTAATAAAAATCATGAGTTTTCCAATAATCATTGCAATAATTGTAGTTGTACATTTCATAGTTGGAATTGGCTACATAGTCTATAAAATTACTACAGCAAAACCATCAGAAGAGCTAAAAGACAAAAAGGAGGAATAAATATTATTTTTAATAATTAAAATAAAGCAAAAAATAAGATACTAAATATATATAATTGACCATATCTTTTGCGGATTCTTCCAAAAAACACAGTAGAAAATTTCTTCAGGAAAAAAGAAGCTCAATATTATACTTTTTGAATAAATATATAATTATTTCAAGATTTGAAGGTAAGATTATATAATTAAAAAAAATAACGTCTCTAATTTTATTTTAATTAAAGTTAAATAATTATATATTCGATTTTTAAACTTTCAATAAACTTAATCTTAAACTGTATGAAGAAATTTTTACTAGTCATTTTTCTGACCGCAGGAAGTTTGTTTTCCTTTGGTCAGTCAATGGAAATTTCGGGTAAAGTTACATCTGCCGACGATGGCACAGCCCTACCGGGTGTATCAGTAGCTTTAAAAGGATCTTCCAGAGGGGCGGTAACTGATGCTGACGGAAAATACAAAATTTCCGCAAGCAAAGGAGCTACTCTCGTATTCTCTTTCGTGGGGACAATTTCCCAATCGGTTGTTGTTGGCTCTCAATCAACAATCAATGTTGCTCTTCAGGGTGACAACAATCAATTATCAGAGGTGGTGGTAACAGCTCAGGGTATTCGTAAAAATCTCAGAGAGGTAACTTATGCTTACTCAAAAGTAAATACCGAAGATGTTACTGTGGGTAGATCCCCACAACTGGCTCAGGCACTCTCAGGAAAAGTGACCGGTTTGGCGGTTTACAATATCAACAACAGTGTTGACCCTGCAGTAAAGGTGGTTTTACGTGGATACCGCTCTTTAACTGGTAACAACGAAGCCCTTGTGGTTTTGGATGGAATGCAAACCAGCTCAACTGTACTTTCAATGATTAACCCAAATGATATTGAAAGTGTGTCTATCCTTAAGGGAGGACAAGCAGCCGCCCTATATGGTTCTGCTGGTATTAACGGTGCCATTGTGATTACCACTAAAAAAGGTGCCAAAGGTAAAATGAAAGTTAATTTCTCTAACAGTACCAACTTTGAGCAAATCAGCTTTTTGCCTGACTTTCAGGATCAATTCGGTTCAGGCTCACACTATTATCAGTCATTTGGTTCAGCAGGCTACAGCTCTGATCCGCTTGTAAGGATGAAAGAAAACTGGAGGGCCTATGAAAATCAGCAGTATGGTGATCCTTTTGATGGTTCTATGAGAATTCAGGGACGTGTTGCTGAAGATGGAAGTAGCCTGATGATTCCTTACTCTGCAATTCCAAATGCAAGAAGAAAAGCTTTCGATACAGGTATTTCAACCAACAATCAGATTAGCTTCCAGGGTGGAGATGACAATAGTTCGTTTTATTTATCTGCTGAAAATCAAAAAATCAAAGGTATTGTACCTCATGATAAAAGCGAAAGATCTGGTGTAAGACTTTCGGCAACCAAAAAATATAACAAACTTGAATCATCATTCAATGCTAGTTACACACAGGCCGCTTACGACAGGACCTCATCAGATTTCTACAATGATGTAATTAACCAGCCTGCCAACTTACCATTAGCTGATTTGAGAGATTGGCAAACCAACCCTCAGGCCAATCCAAACGGTTTTTATAATGACTACTATAACAACCCATACTTCAATGCAGACAATCAACGTCAAAATTACAAAGATGCCAACATCAATGGTAACTTTGCCCTGATTCATAAAACAACCAATTGGCTACAATTTACCAACCGTTTGGGTGTAATGAATAACTCCAGAACAGGTAAAAACAGAACAGGTAAATTCCTTTATTCTGACTGGGCTAAATCTAAAGCTTATGTGGCTGAGCCATTCTATTTTGATGGTGATGGTACAGGTGTTTATCGTGCAATTTCTGACATTTTGGGATCAGTTACTGATTACTCATACACTGAAAACGTAATCAACAATGAATTCCAGGCTCAGTTGACTAAAGATTTGGGTTCATTTGCCAATAAATTAATTCTGGGTTATAGTATATATCAAAGAGCCACTAAAGGTATTTCAGTTGGTTCAAGCTCTATTGTAGTTCCAGATGTTTATAATGTATCAAACCGTCAGGGTGAATTAACCGGTGGTGAAGCCAATACTATGGAACGTAAGTTTGGATACTATGCGGATTTAACTACGAACTACAAAAACTGGTTAATATTTAACGGAACATTTAGATATGACAATACTTCTCGTTTTTACAAGCCAACTCGTGACAGAAGTTATTGGGCATATCCATATTATAGTGCTGGTCTTTCATTCATCGCTACAGATGCGGTACCATCATTAAAAAGCAATATTCTGAATTATGCCAAAATCAGGCTAAATTATAATAAAAATGCCAATGACAACATTCCGCTATATGGCTTAGATTTGACTTATCCTAATGGAGCGAACTTCCCATTTGGAAATACTGTAGGTTTGACAGTAGGAAATACACTTCCTGATGCCAACCTGAAACCTGAGCTGGTTTACTCTTCTGAAATTGGTGGTGAATTCCAGTTGTTCAACAGCCGCGTAACTTTGGATGTATCTGCTTATAACCAAAACTCTAAAGGTCAGGTAATCACAGTGAAAATTCCAAATTCTACCGGCTTTAACAATTTGCTTATTAACGTAGGTGAAACCAAAAACTTTGGATATGAAGCTGACTTAAAGTATTTGATTTTCAGAAGCAAAAAATTGGAATGGGACTTTGGCGTAAGATATTCTTTCAACGACAACAAAGTACTTGACCTTTATCCGGGTGTTACCCAGTTCCAATACGGCGGTTTCTCTTATGCAACCACCAACGTAATCAAAGGCATGCGTTATCCAATGTTAAAAACCGATGGTTATCAATATGCACCTGATGGCTCGGGCTATGTGCTGGTTAATCCAACAACCGGTTATCCATTAAGAAATACTACTCTTTCCGAAAGAGGAGGGACACTTCCTCGTCATATCATCGGACTAGGTTCAAAAGTAGCATATGGCAACTTTGCCTTTAATTTCAACTTTGAATACAGAGGTGGAAACGTAATGTTTAGTGATCTTGGACGTCAGATGACCTTTACCGGTTCAGGCGGCTGGACTTCAAATCGTCTTCCTCATATCTTCCCTAATTCAGCTATCTTAAATGCCGATGGTAAAACAGCCACGCCTAACACTACGGTTAATGTGAGAGAAGCTGAATATGCTCTTTGGGTGGATAGCTATCGTTTGATTTCTGAAAACTTCGTTACACCGGGTTGGTTTATCAAACTTCGCGATGTAAACCTGGCCTATAATGTTCCGGAAAAAATACTTTCAAAAGCTAAGATTTTCAATGCTGCAAGTATTGCTTTATATGGTAGAAACCTGTTTACCATCGTTGACAAATCCAACTATTACACTGACCCTGAATTCAGTAACGTGGGTACTAACTCTTTCAGAGGTGATCTTTCTGCGGTTAATGTCGGACAGTCAAGTTCAGGTAATGGCATCGGTTTGAACTCCACGTCTCAGACTCCTCCTGTTCGTCAATATGGAATCAACCTAAACTTTACATTTTAATCGAACGCAAAATTTGAATTTCATATGAAAATAAAATCAATAATAGCATTAGCCGTTGTGACATTCCTTGGAACTTCTTGCAAAGAAAGCTTCCTTGACATCAATACAAACCCCAATGTATTGCCTACAGCGTCTCCAAATTATGTTTTTACCAATGCACTTAATACCACTGCAACCAACCTTGCAGGAAATAGTGGTGGACAAGGTTCTACAGAAGTAGGATTCTATTGGTCTGGCCAATGGACCCAATCAAACGGGTACATTATTTCAACCACTCAGTTTGCCTACAATTTTACAGATGGTGATTTTAATTATTATGATACTTATTATGATAACTTAAACGATTACCAATTTGTAATTAACAATGCAGACACTTACAATCAGAAATTTTTGAAAGGCCCTGCAAAAATCATGAAAACCTTGCTGTTTCAGCAACTGGTTGATTTATATGGGAATATTCCTTATTCAGATGCTCTGAAAGGTGTGGCTTCTCTGGCTCCAAAATTTGATGACCAGAAGGCAGTTTATGATGATATGATAAAAGTATTGGACGAAGCCATCGCAGATTTAAAAGCCAATCCTTTTGCAAGTGCTTTCACCGGTTCTGATATCATATTTAAAGGAAGTAATACCAAATGGATAAAATTTGCTAACTCTCTGAAAATGAGAATCCTGATGCGTCAATCCAAAGTAAGTGGAAAAGAAAGCTATATTAAATCAGAAGTAAATAAAATTGTGGCTGAAGGTTCAGGTTTTATCAGCGGTGAAGATGTAGCTGTTGGAGGCCCTAGTTTCTTCCTTGCTACTGCCGGAAAGCTTAACCCAGTATATGACCGTTGGGGATATGATGCCAATGGTGGTCGCAGAGCGTTAAATAACTTCCCAAGAATCTCGAAATTCCTCATTGATGAATTAAAAGCCAATAGCGATACACTTCGTCTGAAAAGAATTGCTTATGCGGTCGGAAATGAAGGCTCAACTCCCGGGGTAAGTGCAAAAGCGGAAATTGCTGCTAATTATTCTGGAACTCCATTTGGAGCCAGCTCAGGGTATCTCCCCGGTAACACGAGTGCCGTTGGTCCAAGTTTATTGGCAAAAGGTGATTACAGCCGTCCTTATATAATAATGACAGCTGCTGAAGTTGCATTGAACCTCGCTGAGGCTAAAGAAAAATTCTCTGATGTGAATCTTCCTAATTCTGCTCAGACCTATTTCGAAAGTGGAATTTCTGAATCATACAGAGCTTTGGGAGTCAAAGGCAGTCCTGCATTTAAAGGTAGCGGAATCAATAATTATGATTATGAAGCTTCTTCTAATAAACTGAATGCCATTGCTTATCAAAAATGGATAGCACATGCCAACCTCAATGGATTGGAAGCATGGGCCGAAGTCAGAAAAAGCGGTATTCCAAAACTTCCAAGAAGTGTACAGGTAACGGATGATAAAGTACCTACAAGATTACTCTATCCTGCTACAGAAAAAGGTTCTAATTCAGCTAATGTTACCGCACAGGGAACAATAGACTATTTTACAACCAAAATATTTTGGGATATCGATTAATCCTAAGCTAGCTTAATAAAATGGTGGCTGCCTGTTTGCAGTCACCATTTTTAAAATTTTGCTTTTTCCCACCCAATAATAGTCTCCCATTATTAGTATTCTCGATTAATAATACTAAGTTTCTCCTGTATTACTAAATATTATTTTGCGAAACAAAAAATTAACATTTGTTTAGTTTTTTTAAGAAAAAAATATAACTTTTTCTATAATTCATATAACTACATCAATCTTAATTTTAAAAAATACAGTTTTAAAGTATCTGTAAAGTTCATATCGTTTAATTTGCATTTTTAACCAAACTTTCATTTTAAACTTTAAACTGTATGAAGAAATTTTTACTAACTATGGTTTTGATGGCAGGAACTATACTATCCTATGCCCAAGCTATAGAAATTTCTGGGAAAGTTACTTCTGCAGATGATGGATCGGGATTACCGGGCGTATCTGTAGCAGTACAAGGAACATCTAAAGGTACCACTACCGACTCTGACGGTATGTACAAAATTTCAACATTAAAAGGTTCTACACTGGTTTTCTCTTTTGTTGGTATGATTACCAAAACTGTAGAGGTAAAGAATCAGTCTACACTAAATGTTGTTCTGGATTCTGATGCTAATCAACTATCAGAAGTTGTAGTTACTGGTGCATATGGCACCAAACAAACGGGTCGTTCGGCTGTGTTTAGTGCACAAGTTATCAACAATGACCAATTAAACACTATCAGACAATCTAACTTCAACAATGCCCTTGCAGGTAAAGTTGCTGGTATTCAGGTTCGTAGCCAGTCGGCTGCCGCTTTGGGTCGTCAGACTGAAGTTAGACTCAGAGGGGTTTCAGGATTTGGAGCCGGTGGTGGTGCTCTTTATGTAGTGGACGGAACAATACTTCCAAACATTGATGATATCAACAATGATGATATCGAAAGTATTTCAATCCTTCAGGGTCCTGCAGCTGCTGCTCAGTTTGGTTCACAAGGTGCCAACGGTGCAATTGTTATTAGCATGAAAAAAGCTAAAATGACTCAGGGATTGGGCGTTACCTTAAACATGGGGGTACAATTTGACAAAGTTTACATTTTACCTAACTATCAGAATTCATACGCAGGTGGTGGTGCAGGTGAATTAATGAAGTACACATGGAAATCAGGCGATCCTGAGGCATGGAAAGCATTAGATGGAAAATACTATCATGATTACAGTGATGATGCCAGCTGGGGACCAAGAATGGTAGGTCAGGAATACATTCCATGGTATTCATGGTATGGTGGACATGACAGATCATTTACAACTGCCAAACTTACTCCTCAACCTAATAACGCCAAAGATTATTTCGAAACAGGGGTATTTACCAACAATAGTATTACCATTAACAAAGCCTTTGAAAATCTTTTGTTTAAAGTTACCTATGGAAACCAATACACGAATGGTCTTCTTCCTACCAGTGGCTTGACAAAAAATACTTTGAATGTTAATGCCGTTTACGACATTAACAAACATTTGGAATTGACTACCAATATCAACTATGCCAATACTGTTCGTACAGGACAAATTGATGATGGTTATTCGAGTCAATCTACAGGTTCATTCAACCAGTGGTTCCACAGAGATCTAGATATGGGTATCATGAAAGAACTTAAAGACCTTCGTACACCTGAAGGATGGTATGCCAGCTGGAACAAAGCCAATCCAAATTCATTTGACCCTGCGAGCCCAAGAAACTTTTATGCCGGTAACTATTGGTATAATTTCTACTCATTTTATGATATGATGAGCCTCGTAAACAACAGAGACAGATTGTTTGGAGATATTGCTCTTAGATATAAAATCAATAAAGATATTAGTTTGAAAGCAACTTATCGTAAACAGCAAAACAACATTTGGTATGAAGACAAATACAGCAGTGATCTAAAAGAAAGTGCTACTCAAACTACCGGTAACTGTCCTGAATGTTTCGGATATTATGCAACAGGTAATACATACAGCAACAGAGAAAACCTTGAATTTATAGGTACATATAACAAGAAAATTGGGGACATTTCTGTTGATGGATTTGTGGGTAGTGATTTCTTCAAATGGACCTCTAAATCAAATGAAGGTAATACAAATCAGGGTTTAAGTGTTCCTAGCCTTTACACATTAGCCAACTCTGTAAACACTGCTTCAATATTTAACTCAAGAACAAACGAAGCATATAACGCTGTTTTTGCAAAAGCATCTGTTGGATATAAAAACTTTGTTTTCTTAGATGGAACAATCAGAAAAGACTGGTTCTCTACACTTAATCCTGAAAACAACGGTGTAATTTCCAAATCCCTTGGTTTCTCATTCGTTTTCAGTGATTTTATCAAAGAATCACTTCCATGGATGTCTCTAGGAAAAATTCGTGGTTCATGGGGTGAAATTCCAAAAGCTTTGGGAACAACCAATGAAACCTTCGGTGCATACCGTTATCCTGGTATGGCTTATGGCGTTGGACAATTTAAATGGGGAAGTAATTTCTTGATGGGAACTCCTGACCAGGTAGTAGATCCAAATATCAGAGGTTCGGTAGCATCTCAAAAAGAGGTAGGTTTGGATCTTGAATTTTTGAAAGGAAAATATGGTCTTAGCTTCACTTACTGGGATGGTAGCGAAATCGGATTCCCATATGCACTTACAGTAAACGGTGCAAGTGGCTTTAGTTCAATCCTAACCAATATTGGTAAAATCACCAAACAAGGTATAGAGATTAAACTTAATGCTGAGATTTTAAACTTGAAAAACCTGAAATGGAACGTAACAGCTACTTATGCTGACCTGATTAAAAACGACGTAGTTGAATTAAGTAAAGAATACGGGGTAACTCAAACCTCCAGCCAAGGAAACGTTTGGGGAACTACAATGCCATATTTACTTCATCAGGAAGGAAAAAGATGGGGACAAATATTTGGTAACGGAGCAAAACGTATCAATGGCGTACCTGTTCTAAACAGTGATGGTACATTTGTTAACGATCCTAATGTTAACTTTGGTAGCGTTGTGCCTCGATATACAGGAGGTTTACAGAACTCATTTAGCGTATTTAAAAACTTTATTGTTAACGCAAACATCGATTATCAATTTGGAGGAAAATTCGTTTCTCTTTCCAATATGTGGGGATCTTACAGTGGTTTGACTGCTCAGACTGCTACTGTTAACGATAAAGGTAATCCAATTCGCGATGCTGTTGCCGATGGTGGTGGCGTGCATGTATCAGGTGTAAATGCTGAAGGTCAGCCAGTTGATTATTATGTTGAGGCTCAGGATTATTTCCATGGCTTATATAACAACAAAATTTTCGATAATTATGTGTATGATCTGACATTTATCAAACTAAGAGAATTGTCTGTAGGTTATGCATTACCTGTTAATAAGCTTGGACTTTCTAAATATGCTAACAATATCACTTTGTCAGTAGTATCAAGAAATCCATTCCTGATTTATGCTAAAACCAAAGACTTTGATCCTTCTGAGATCAGTGCCACTGTAGGGGAAACGGCTCAGCTTCCTGGAACCAGAAGCCTTGGTGTAAACCTTAGAATCGGATTTTAATTAATTTTTATTTAATAAAAGATATGAAAAAATTTAGTAAATATATATTAACCACTCTGATTGTAGGCTCGCTCTCTTCATGCGAAATGCTTTCAGATTTTGGCGACACCAACCTCAACCCTTCTGCAACAAACTCTCCTACCTATGGAGCACTTTTAACTAATGTTGAAGCAGGATTAGGTGGATTCGCCGCTCAAACTACTCCTGGTTACTTTTGTCAGTATTTTTCTGAAACTCAGTACACCAGTGCTTCTTTATATGCAATCCCTCAGGCTGACTTCACCGGAAGCTATGCAGGAAGCCTTTATGACCTTGAAAATATTATCACCACCAGTGGTAACAAGAGCATGTCGGCCATTGCAAAAATTTTGCAACAGTATATCTTTTGGAATATTACCGATCGTTGGGGTGATATACCATATAGTGAGGCCCTAAAAGGTGCTGAGGCTACCAGACCTAAGTACGATACACAGGAAAATGTTTACAAAGGCATGATTCAGGCTTTGAAGGATGCTAATGGAATGTTTGATGGCTCTTTGGTAACCGGTGATGTCATTTACGGCGGAGATGCTGCAGCCTGGAAACGTGCGGCAAACTCAATGAGAGTTTTGATGGCCATTCAATTGTCTAAAAAATTCCCTTCGGCAAGTGCCTATGCAGCTACTGAATTAAAAGCTGCCCTTGCAGATGGCGTAATTACGACTAATGCTCAAAACTTTAAAATCTCTTATCCTGGTGGAAACTTCCAGTCTCCATGGTTTAACTTATATAATGGACGTAGAGACGTGGCTGAAAGTGCAACAATGGTAGAATTGATGACTTCACTTTCTGATGGTCGTCAGGCTGCTTTTGGTGGAGAAACTGAAGAACAAGGTGTTGCCAATTCCAATAATTCCTCCAATATTGGTATGCCATATGGAGTGGTTAGAGCTAAAGCTGAGGCTTTTACAGGTGCCAATCCGAAATGGGCAAGAGTACTTAGAGGTGATTTTAGAACTCCAACAAGTTCACAGGTTATTATTTCTGCGGCAGAAGTAGCTTTAGCTCGTGCTGAAGCAGCTGATTTAGGATGGACTAATGAGTCGCTTAATACTGTGTATCAGGATGGTATCAAACTTTCGTTTGATCAGTGGGGACTTGCTGCACCTTCTCCAAGTTATTTCACGCAAGCAGGAGTTGCCCTTTCTGCTGCAGGAACTGGTGCTAACTTTAAGAATATTAGTATTCAGAGGTATATTGCTTCATATCCTGATGGTTTACAAGGATGGAATATTACCAGAAAATCCGGGTATCCGGTACTTACCCCTGCCCCTGATGCAACCAATTCATCTAAGAAAATTCCTGAGAGATATGTATATGCTACCAGTGAATATTCTTCAAACAAAGCTAGTGTTGAGGAAGCCGTGAAAAGAGTAGCTGCTTACGATCAGGATGCAAAAGTATGGTGGAACCAATAATATCTTGAACTTTTAATATTGAAAAAAATATGAAAAAACATTTTGTAAAAATAATTGTCGCATTTGTTCTTCCACTATTGGCAATCTCTTGTATTGAGGACAATGTGGTTGAGCTAACCGACCAGGGTTCTACCTTCATTTCAATATATGGTGGACACGAGAAAAAACTATTTTACAATGCATTTACTGATGTTCGTAAAGTAGATCTTCTTAATATCAGAAGAAATGTACCTTCAGAAGCAGTACTACAAACTAGTTCTACGGTAAAACTGAAAGCAGCACCTGAATTAATTGAAGCTTACAATAAAGAAAATGGGACTGCTTTCGAATGGTTAGACTCAAAGATTTATACGGTGGCAAATAATCCTGGTGTTACAGTTTCAGGAAGTGAAGTTACCATGAATTTTGGTTCAGGAGATTTTGCTAAAGACCTTTCTATAAACCTTGACGGTGCCAAGTGGGATTTATCAAAAAAGTATGCAGTTGCCTATAAAATCACTGATGCAGGTAGTGGAAAAGTATCGGGAGATGATTATATAATCACATTTATCAGTGCGAAAAATAAATGGGATGGTATTTATGATGTAACCAATAGTACAATGGTAGATATCACCAATGCTGCCTTTACTTCTGCATTTACCTCAGGTGAATCATATCAATATGCTCTGGAAACACTTTCTCCTACGAAATGTGCAGTGAAAGATTATTCATTTGGTCTTGACGCTCCATTCTTTATTTTCTATACTGGTTCTGGCTTGAGTTATTATGGTGCTTTTGGTTTGATCGTAGAGTTTGATCCAGCAACAGACAAAATTGTTGCAGTGACTAACTATCATGGTCAACCTGCTCCTAACACTCGTTCTGCCGCCTTGGATCCTTCCGGAGTTAACGCTTACAAAAATGGAACAATTGATATTAAATTTAATATGTTACAGCCAAGCGTTGTAAAAGACCCACCAAATATCAGGACAACCTGGACTGAAACATGGAAATACGCTAAAGCAAGGTAATATTTACTTGAATTTTTTTTAGAAGGAAGGTTGGTGCATACCAACCTTCTTTTTTTTGTGAAAAAAATCCAAAATCTATGAACACATTTCAAAAAACTGATGTTAATCATATAAATACATCGAAAAACAGAATAAAGAATAATATTATGGCTTTTACACTTGCACCTCTTCCTTACGCAAACAACGCCCTTGAGCCGCATTTTGATGCAATGACCATGGAGATTCACCATGATCGTCACCACAATGCTTACGTGACCAACCTCAATGCTGCAATAGCAGGCACTGACCTTGATAATCAGACCATTGAAGAGATTTTAGCCAATATCAGTAAAGCCTCACCAGCTGTTAGAAACAACGGCGGAGGTCATTACAATCATGATTTGTTCTGGAATATCCTTGCTCCTCAGGGAGTAGGTGGAAACCTTTCAGGCCCGCTTAAAGAGGCCATCATTGCCGCTTTCGGATCGGTTGATGAATTCAAAGCTGCCTTCAAAACAGCTGCTACTACAAGATTTGGATCAGGTTGGGCCTGGTTAATTGCCAAAGAAGATGGTTCTGTAGCTGTATGCTCCACTCCAAATCAGGATAATCCATTGATGGATATTGCTGAAGTGAAAGGAACACCAATTTTGGGTCTCGATGTTTGGGAGCATGCGTATTACCTGAAATTTCAAAATAAAAGACCAGACTACGTGGATACATTCTGGACAGTAGTCAACTGGAATGCTGTAGAAGCGAGATACGCAGCAGTAGTAAAGAAATAAATGATTGGAATTGTTTAAAGTTTGATTGGCCGGGGATTTTTCTCCGGCTTTTTCATTTTAATCAAAAAAAGATTTTGTAAAAAAGAAAACCTTAGTAGATTTGCGGTATGAAACAAATAACAAACATAGCAGCTAAAGGTTGGTGGCGTTCTTCTCAAAAGAGTTGAGCAACATTCCGCTATGTGGTTTATTACATATTTACGGCTTGCTGTTCGACTACAGCAAGCCGTTTTTTTATTATTTTACTTAAAGTCTGAAAAATAAGAAATATGAAATTCAATATCGCTACCAGAAGTAAAAGACTATTATCCGATACCCTTACACCGGTGAGCATTTTCCTGAGAATCAGAGAGCAATTTCCACTTTCGGTAATTCTGGAGAGTGCCGATTATCATGCCATGCACAACAGTTTCAGTTATATTGCATGTGATCCCATAGCATCCTTTGTGCTTGATAACGATGAAGTTACCCAAACATTTCCCGATGGAACAATTGAGAAATTTAAACTTAAAACCAGAAAAGATGCTGTAAATACCCTACAGGCATTCGCCAATGTTTTTGTACCTTCAGAAAACCAGCATTCGTTTATTTCCAATGGTCTTTTTGGACACATCACCTACGATTCGGTCGAATATTTTGAAGATATCGAAATTCAGGAAAAAAGCGATGAGACCTCCATCCCTCAAATGCTATATCGGGTTTACCGATATGTAATTGCCATCAATCATTTCAAAGATGAGTTGCATTTATTTGAGCATGCTTATGGAAAAAACGGAACTATCGCCGAGTTTAAAAAAGATGGCCTGGAAACCCTGGAATTTTATGTAAAAAACCCCAAACGTACCGCATCGCATTTTCAGACTATAGGAGAGGAAAAAACCAATATCGATGATAAAAAAATGGTGGAAATCATCGAAAAATGCATCAGGCATTGTCATCGTGGAGACGTATTTCAGATAGTACCTTCCCGCAGATTTTCTAGGGAATACAGTGGCGACGATTTCAACGTTTATCGGGCCTTGAGAAGCATTAATCCTTCCCCGTATTTATTTTATTTTGACGGAGGCGATTACCATATTTTTGGCTCGAGCCCTGAAAAACAAATATTTATAAAAGATGGCATGGCCGAAATACACCCCATTGCAGGGACATTCCGTCGTACTGGCGATGACGCAAAAGATACCGAACTGGCTCATCAACTACATGCTGACCCCAAGGAATCAGCCGAACACGTAATGCTTGTAGATCTTGCCCGAAACGATTTGTCAAGAAGCTCAGATGTGGTGAAAGTAGAAATCTTCAAAGAAGTACAGTTTTATAGTCATGTGATTCATCTGGTATCCAAAGTTACAGGTCATATGACACCCGGAACTAATCCATTCCAGTTGGTGGCCGATACCTTTCCCGCAGGAACATTATCGGGATCCCCTAAACACATGGCCATGACACTAATCAACGAAATGGAACCTACCAACCGGAGCATTTACGGTGGTGCTATCGGATTCATGGACTTCAATGGAAACTTTAATCATGCGATTGCCATCAGGACTTTTCTAAGTAAAAATAATACCTTGTATTTTCAGGCTGGAATGGGTGTGGTTGCCAAGTCAGTAATTGAAACCGAAATGAATGAAATTCATTTGAAATTGGGTGCTTTAAGAAAAGCGATTGAAATGGCAGAAGAAATTTAAATTTATCAAATCAATTTTTTATTCATGAATAGTTTATTAAAAAAACTAAACCTCAAAAATCAGAAAAGTGTTCTGGTATTGAATGCTCCCGCTGATTTGAATGATGTTTTCACAGAATTTTCAGAATATATCGAAGTAATAACATCCGTTGAAATACATGAAACTGAATTTGCACTGGTTTTCTGCACCAAACTTGATGAAATTCAAAAATTTGCCCCTCTGGTAGATAAAATTATGGCTAATGAAGGTCTTTTTTGGTTTGCATATCCCAAGGGAAGCAGTAAAAAATACAAGTGTGAATTTAACAGGGACAATGGATGGCAGGTTATGGGTGATTTGGGTTACGAACCTGTCAGGATGGTAGCCTTTGATGAAGACTGGAGTGCTTTGAGATTTAAAAAAGCCGAAAACATTAAAAAAATGGTGAGAGACACCAAATGGAGAATGTCAAAAGAAGGGAAAAAGAAAAATTAAATTTAGAATAAAACAGCAATGAAAATATTAGTACTAGACAATTACGACTCATTTGTATATAATCTGGTGTACATCCTGAAAGAATTGGGTGGTGATGTGGAGGTATTCAGAAATGACAAAATAACGGTAGAGGAAGTAAAAAAATATGATAAAATATTGCTTTCACCAGGCCCCGGTATTCCCGAAGAAGCGGGCATCATGATGGACTTGCTGGCGGAATATAAAACTACAAAGAGTATCTTTGGGGTATGCCTGGGGCATCAGGCTATAGGAGAAGCTTTTGGTTCAAAACTGCACAATATGGGTGAAGTTTTACACGGAGTCACAACCCCTTGTTTGGTTCAGGATTCAGAAGAGTTGCTATTTAGGGGAATTCCGGAAAAATTTGATGTATGCCGTTACCATTCATGGACTGTAGTCCCTGAAACCATGCCCGAGGATTTGAAAATAACAGCAATAGATGAAAAGGGTTATGTATTGGCCGAAGCTCACCAAAAATATGACGTAAGAGGGGTACAATTTCACCCCGAAGCCTATTTGACCGAGCACGGGGTGAAAATGGTTGAGAACTGGATGAAGTTTTAGATTTTATAAATCTTTACAATCAGTATTATCGAGCTCGTCTTCAACCTCTCTTTTTTCAGCAGCTGTGAGGTTGGCACAAGACTTCAAATATGCTTTGGTCGCATCTAAATAAGCATTGCAATTCTTTTCGGTCGGTGCAAAAGCAAAAGAAACTAATGCAGTTGAAAAGTCTTCAGTGGCATCTTCACAAGATTTTACAGGGTCAACTCCGAGTTTTTTACAGGAAGAAAATGATAAGGCTAACAATACGATTATGAGAAGTTTTTTCATTGGGATAATTTTATTTGATTAATCAAATTTAAAACCTACTCACTCAATTTTATCTCTCCTTTATTCGAAATATCCGGAGTTTTTTATTTTAAGGCAATTGAAATTCAAAGAATACATAAAAGACACAAGAATTGATGAAAAATGGAACAAATCAGATAATTTTACACTTATTCAAACATTAAAATTTAAATCAGGTGTTCGGATTTTTAAAAAAGAAACCGGTAATATCTCTTGGCACTTCTGAGCAAAACCTGAGGAGGGTTTTGGAAATGAAAATCCCCTCCGGTGCGGTAGATTATATTTTAATGCTGTGGAAAAATCACCCTTTTAATTTTGCAGTGGCACGCTCCAGAAAGACTTGTTTGGGGAACTATCAATATAAAAACGGAAGACATTATATCAGTGTCAATGGCGACTCCAATCCATTTTCATTCCTTATTACACTGGTACATGAAATTGCCCACCAGCATGTATTTTTACAAAAAAGTATTTTTCGGCATAAACCGGCACCTCATGGCACTGAATGGAAAACTACTTTCACCAAACTAATGACCCCTCTTCTTTCTGAAAACATATTTCCCCAAGATATTTTAAAGGTTTTGAAAAAACACATGGTCAATCCGGCGGCATCATCCACTAAAGATCAGGATTTGGTTTTAGTATTATCAAAGTATTCTGAAAATGAGGATGAAAAAGGTCTAAGGCTGGAGGTTTTGGATGCAGGCAAGGTTTTTGTTTTTAACAATAAAAAATATAGAAAGATAGAGGATCGTCGAACCCGTACTTTGGTAGAATGTGTAATTTCGAAAAAAAAATACACCATACCATCATTTGCAGCTATTACTGAGGTTTAATCTTCTTTTTGGATACCATCAGACGGTTTTTTTTCGTTGGCATAACGAAACCCGAATTTATGAAATTCTTAAAACCTATAATCTTACTTTTGTTTTTTTTCAAGGCAGGGGCACAGACCACCGGAAGTCTGGAAGGGCAATGGTACAGGTTTGGGGTAAAAAACACGGCTGTTTATACACTCGACCTAAACTTCCTGAAAAACTATGTCAAAGATGTAAAAAAAGTAAATCCTCAAAAAATAAGGGTATTTTCTGCTGGACCATTTCAACTACCTCAACCCAACAGTAGCAACAGGTCAGCAACCCTGAATGAATTGCCCGTTTGGACCAATGATACAGACGGCAGGTTTGACAGTAAAGACTTTATCAAATTTTTGGGCGTTTCGACGCATCAGGTAGGCAGAAATTCAGAAGGAAAGTTTTATCATCAAATCAACCCCTATTCTGATTCAAGTTTTTATTATATAAATATCTCAAATTTTGATTCAAAAAAAATAGTTAGCCTCCAACCCCAACCAGGAACCGCAACTTCCGGAATGTTATATTTTGAATATGAAGAAAATGAGTATAAAAACTTATTAAACTCAGGAAGGGAGTGGTTAGGTGATTTCTTTTACTCAAAATTTACCAAAAAATTTAAAGCTCTAGATAAAATTTCCGATATCAACATTCGTCTTGATATCATGGGGATAGGCAGAGCCGACCAGGATTTAAACATTGCCATCAATAATAAAAACCTGATTTCGACCACATTGCCTCTCTCCTATTTCAATCCTGTAGATGCTTATGCCAGATATAACCGATATGCGAATCTAAAAAGCCTGCATTTTATTTCTGAAGAGGATGAATCAGAAATTGAACTTTCGGTATCAACACCCAACTCGGCGAGTGCCGGAGCTTATATTGATTCTTGGGAATTTTGGTATGAAAGACAGCTTAGGTTTTCAAAAAATATTAATTCGATATTTTGGCCTAAAAATATTTCTCAAAAACAATATAACATCAGAGATGCAGGTCCTTCAACCAAAGTCTGGCAATTAGATTCTTTGTTTTATCCTGAAGAGCTATTGATCTCCTCAACAGGTGATTTCTCGATGGTTTCTCCCGATATACACTCCAAAATACTCCTTTTTGACAGTGAACATTCTATTTATCCAAATTTCTCTGGTATTCCTGACGCTTCTTTGAATCTAAACAGCAAAAAACCTCAAATGCTGGTGATATTTCCTGAAAAGTTTCGAACGGAAGCACAAAAATTAATTGAATTCAAAAAAGACTCACAGCATCTGGAGGTTTTGGGTTTATCGACTCTGGAAGTTTATGACAGATTTAGCGGTGGAAAAACTGACCCAACAGCTATTCGGGACCTGTGCAGGTTTTTCTGGAAAAAAGATAATAAAACGCTTAAATTCCTGCTATTGATAGGTGATGCTACTTTTGATTACAAAAACAACATTAAGGCCGACTATCTAAACACCCGCTTAATGGTGCCTACCTACCAATCCAGGGAATCATTTGAGCCAATATATAGCTATTCGTCCGATGACTATTTTGGATTTCTCGAAGACCATGAAGGAGAATGGCCGGAAGGAAAAAGTAAAGATAATATCTGGTACAGTACTGAATCGGAAGATCATGACCTGGATATATCAATAGGACGTTTACCGGCAAAAAGTCAGCTGGAAGCCAAAAATATAATCAGCAAAATCATCAATTACAGCAAATTTGACCCAAAGGCAAAATGGCAAAATGAAATAACATTTGTGGCTGATAACCGGGATTACAATATTCATCAACAAGATGCTGAAAACCTTTCAGAACTATTAGTGAAACAGTCAAAACTAACGAAAATAAATAAAATATACCTGGACAGCTATGTAATCGAAAGTTTGGAGACCAACCCTACCGCCCCAAAAGCGACACAAATGCTTAACAATAGTCTGGATAGAGGAAGTTTTGTAATAAACTATAACGGACACGGGTCAGAGGAAGGCTGGGCCCAGGAAAAATTATTAACCTTGGCTGACATACTCAACTGGAGAAATCAAAAACTCCCGATATTCTTTACCGCTACTTGTCAGTTTGGAAAATTTGACAACCCAGCCACGGTATCGGGTGCTGAGCTGTCATTGCTAAATCCGTCAGGCGGTGCGATTGCCCTGCTTACCACCACAAGACCTGTGTATTCGAGTACCAATGAAAAAATCAATTCGGCATTTTATCGCAATTTCAACAAGGCCAGCACCCTGGGTGAGTGGTTTAGATTAACTAAAAATGAGTCCATTGAAGGAGAACTCAACAGGAATTTTAGTCTGTTGGGTGACCCCAGCCTGCCTATTCTGGCATTTGAAAATCAACTGAAAATTAGTTCCTTTAACCGAACCCATAATTTCCAAAAAGTTATTACTCCTTTGAAAAATTTCAAAATTGAGGGAGAAAGCAAAAACATCAAGAATGGCAAAGTACTGATTACTATCTTCGATAAACCGCAAAATATTTCTACCAAAGGTACGTATTCTGATGGACCTGCATTTAAATACAAATCTGAATTTGAAAAAATATATGAGGGCATCGTAAATATAAAAGACTGGCAATTTGAGACAGAGATAATGCTGCCTTCTGCTCAAATTGAAGGTATTGGAAAAGGGAAAATCCATTTATTTGGAATCGATGCCGACTCGTCAATCATTGAACGCGGCTATTACGATGACTTTACGATTTCAAGTGAGCACTCAGATATCTTACAAGATGCTTCTCCGCCAGACATCACACTAGTTTCAAAAAGCAATCAGGCCCTAAATATTGAAATTTTTGATCTCAATGGAATTGTTATTTCAAATATCAATACCGAAACAGCACCACTAATAATCATTGATGACACCCTCGAAGTTGATTTTGATAAACATTCGGTGTTTTCAGATAAAAACCAAATGCTTCAGGTGAATATTCCAACTACTTATTTAGCTTCGGGAAAGCATAAAATAAGGGTTAAAGTTGCTGATTTTAACAATAATATTGCTCAAAAAACGTTTGATTTCGAAACCGTTAAACCAAAATTAGAAATTACCGGATATTTGGGTTATCCCAATCCATTCAGCAGTTATACCAATTTGGTTTTTCAACATAACCGACCGGGGGAAAATCTGGAGGCTACCATCAAAGTTTTTGACCTTTATGGCCGGATCGTAGCCGAGATACAAAATACTTGTACTTTATGTCCGGAAAAGATTGAATTTGGCCTTGATTTTGAGTCGAAAAAACATATCGGAAACCAGTTTTTGTTTAAAACATGGTTGCGGTCAAACACTGATAACACCGCCGCTGAAGCAAATGGGAGGCTTATATTTTGGAAATGACGATAAAAATATATTATTTTGAAAACTGTTAATAAAAAAACAAGCTCATATTATAATTTTCTTATGAAAAAATCCCTATTGGGCGGAGTTTTCGGGCTACTTTGTTTCCCTGCTTTTGTCCAAGCTCAGGCCATCACAAAAGACTATACCGTTGTAACTACTGCTGTTCCTTTTATGACTCTCAGTCCAGACTCAAAAGCTGCATCCATGGGCGATGCAGGTGTGGCTTCAGCTCCCGATGCCAATTCAGTGTTCTGGAATACTGCCAAGTTAGCTTTTACCGAGAATAAAATGGGGGCAAGTTTTTCTTATGCCCCATGGCTTCGTGACATTGTAGGCGACATGGGTCTGATGTCTTTACAGGGGTATTATCGCCTAAATAGCAAACAATCATTTGGTTACGGAGTTACCTATTTCAATCAGGGTTTAATAGAGTTTACCACAGCCAATGCCGAACCAGCGGGAAATTTTCAGTCAAGAGAGTTTAATATCACTGCCGGTTTTTCTCAAAAATTAAATGCCAGCCTTTCGACAGGACTTAATATGAAATTTATTAATTCCAATTTGGTCGGAACCTTAGTTACAGGCAATCAGGCAGGAAAACCCGGTCGCACAGCAGCTTTTGATTTTGGAATTTATTATAACAAAACCAGACCTACCGACAAAACGGGTGATAATCCTAAAAAAGTAGATATGGACTTCGGTGTAGTAGTTCAAAACATAGGTGGTAAGGTAAATTATGGTTTTAGCCAGTATTTTATTCCTGCCAACTTAAAATTAGGTACCAAAATCACCTTAAAACCAGATGATCTCAATGCCTTTAATTTCCTTGTAGATTTCAACAAGCTTTTGGTTCCAACACCAAAACCTGAGGATAACATTTCCGATATCACTGTTTTTAAATCGATTTTTAGCTCTTTCGCCGATGCCCCCGGTGGTTTTGAAGAAGAACTTAAGGAAGTCATGGCGTCATTGGGAGCCGAATACACCTATTCTGATCTGATAGCCCTTAGAGCCGGCTATTTTCATGAATCAAAATATAAAGGTTCAAGACAATATTTTACTGCTGGTTTTGGCTTGTCATTGAAAGAAATTTACAGAATAGACCTGGCATATCTGATTCCAACCACCTCGGGTAACCCATTGGCCAATTCCTGGAGAATCAGCCTGAATGTAAAGCTCCCCAATGGACTTAGAGGCTCCAGAAACCTGGAAATCGAGGCCGAAGACGAAGAAGAATAAAAAAGAAACTATATCATAATATTTTGAGCCCGGCTTTTCGGGCTCTTTTTATTTCAAAATCACTCAAAAATGCAATATTTCGAACTTGACCTGAAAATTGAACCTGAATATTCAGAAATTTTGGTAGCAGAATTGGCCGAAATTGGTTTTGACTCTTTCCTTGATTCTCCCGATGGAATCGTTGCTTACGTTACGGAAGACCTGTTTGATGATCGGGCGATAAAAAATTTGCTGGAAAACTATGCTTCCAGAACTCCGCTAAGCTACAGTATCAAAGCTATCGAAAAACAGAACTGGAACAAAGAGTGGGAGTCGGCGTTTTCGCCAATAGAAGTCTCAGATAAAATTTATGTAAGGGCCACTTTTCACGAACCCGCTCCTGCCACTTTTCCTTATGAAATCATAATCACGCCAAAAATGTCGTTTGGTACAGGGCATCATGAAACCACCTCTCAGGTACTTGAACTACAAATGGACATCGACCATAAAGGTAAATCGGTGCTGGATGTGGGTACAGGCACAGGCATTTTGGCCATACTTGCATCTAAACTTGGGGCTGAAAAAATTCATGCATTTGATATCGATGAATGGTCGGTCGAAAATACGATTGAAAACATTTCACTGAACAACACGCCCGAAATCACCGTCAATCAAGGTACCATAGCAGACCAAAAAATAGAACAATATGATATTTTAATTGCAAATATCAACCGTAACATTCTTCTTGACGAAATTCCTCAGTATGTGAAATTCATGAAAAATGGAGCTTCCCTCCTATTAAGCGGCTTTTATGAACATGATGTACCCGAAATTGAATCAAAATGTAATGAACAGGGACTAAAAAAACTTAAGCAAATAAGTAAGAACAACTGGGCAGCAGTCGTTTTCATCAGAGAATAAAAATTTTTCAATTTTTGTGAAGAAACTCTTTTTCATTTTATTTTTTATTTTTTGTAAAATTTCATCTGATGCACAGGTACTTAACCTGTCTTCAGACCCGGCCATTTTTATAGAAGATTTTTCAAAACAGCTGGAAAAACACCTGGGTGGGCCGTATTCCAAAAATGGTCTTTCGTCTTTTTCTGATTTATATAAAAATAAAATAAATGACGGAGGCAAAAAAGAGTTGATGTTATTGTTTCAGAGCCTTACAAGGAAAGGAATAAAACCCCTTGAAATATACACCACTTCACAATTTTTATTTACCTATTTCAATACCGGAGCGATTGATGCCGAAGGATTTGCAACTTTTGTCAATTACCTTCGAAGGACACTGGAAGTTCAGAGTTCAAAGAAAATAAATGAAGTAATATTTCAGTTTGATTCCTTTTTCAGGAAAAACCAGTTATATACCTCCAATTTCAATAAAGTCTATGCCTTAAACGGCACTTGTACTTTCCGGTTTTTTGATAAAAAACAAGATTATTTCGTACCCTTGGAGACACCAAAAACTCCAAAACCTGTTGAAAACGAAGAGGAAGATATTGGATGGGGCGATAACACTAAAGAAGAAGAAGAATATGACCCCTGGAATGACCCAAATCTGGAAATAAAACCCAATGGGATTTCAGATGAATACCAGGTGGCAAAACTGCCACAGGTTGAGGGGATTGTGGCTGTTTTTCAAAGTGTTTCGCTGGCCATGGTAAGCCCTTCAGATTCTATAGTAATAAAAAACACAAGCGGGGGATACGATTTTGTAAATGGGGTTTTTGTAGGTGAAAAAGGGCAAATCGATTGGATAGCGGATACAGACCCAGCTTCTGCGAGACTTGAAAAGTACTATTTCAAATCAATAACCGGTCGATTTTTTTCTGACAATGTGCAGTTTGAGCATCAGGATCATCTGATGGGAACCATAAAAGGTTTATTGGAAATAAAACTTGAAAAACGGAATATTGGCAAAAAATCAAGCTACCCAAGATTCAAATCTTATAAAAACGACGCAAAAATCAAGATTAATTATCCTTATTACAATTATTCCGGTGGGTATTCTTTGGTAGGCTCTGTGGTTTCTTCTCAATCATTGCTGGAGCCTTTTTCCAAATTAATCATTAATAAGGACCAGCGGAATCAGTTTGAGGTCATTGGGCGGAATTTCTATTTTATAGATACCCTGATTCGGTCAGATAAAGTTAGTTTCATGACCAAATTTGGCAAAGATTCGGTGAGTCATCCGGCTGTAAAAATGGAATTTGACTTAAAAAACAACCATTTACAGCTTAATAAACTTGAAAAAGGAGGCTTCAGAAACAGTATGTATTCCGACACCTTCCATCAGGTTGACATAAAAAGCGATGCCATGTCCTGGGATTTGTCGGGAGGCAAAATGAATTTCTATATTGTTGCAGGTAAAACTGAAATTGAGGCAGTTTTTGAATCTTTTGATTATTATAATCCTGAAAGAATCAGAGCCCTTAGTGCCGCTTCAGGCTTTAATCCGCTCATAGCGGCAGGGAATATTGTTGCCAGAAAAAAGAAAAATATAATCACAATCGACGAAATGCAGGCCTTTACCCGAAAAGAACGTTTCCAGGTAAGCAACGGCATGCTCATTGGTAACCAAATGGGCTTTTTTGATTATGATCCTTATAGCAATACTTATAAATTAAGCCGTAAAGGCGAGCACTATTTCCTGGTCTTTAATGGTAAAAAGGATTTTGATGACCTTGTACTCACTTCACTATCAAGTGGTGGAAAAACGGCCGGCAACGCTTCGATTGACCTGGAGTCAAAATCACTGGATATCAGAGGTGCCCAGGATTTTAAACTTTCCGATTCGCTTGGGATAAGTTTTGTTCCAACCGACAAAAGTATGAAGGTAGTAGGGAATAAAATTTTCTCATTTGAAGGAAAAATCATTGTAAAAAACTTTAAGTTCTTTGGTGATTTCGAAGTAGAATATGAAAAGTTTCTCGTAAAACTCAAAAGAATTGATTCCATCACTTTCATTCCATTGGAAATCTATAAAAATGGAGGTAAAACTGAAATTGGCGGCCATTTCAAATACGGTACCACAGGGGTGTTATATCTCAATAGTCCGACCAATAAATCAGGCAGAAAAAATCTGGCGGAGTTTCCAAAACTTGACATTCCAGGGGGCGTATTGGTTTATTTTAATGAAAAAGGCAGAAAGCAAAAATTCGGCAAAGAAGTATTTTTCAAAGCTTCGGCTATAAGTATCGACAGTCTAAACGGCATCAATCCGGCCTTTGCAGGAGTATGGCAATCAGGAGGCATTTTTAAGCCTATCAATGAAAATTTGGTCGTGATGCCCGATACTTCCATGGGAATTTTTCACCGGGCAAGACTCCCCTACCAACTTTACGGTACTGAATCTCAAATAAAACCAAGTACTGAAATCACCTTAAACAGAGCCGGAATAAAATCGGCGGGTGAAATCTCACATCTGGCAGGCAAACTTCAGCTAAAAGATGTAAAATTCTATGCCGACAGAGTGACCGGTAATGGAGAATCTGGAAAAATTATTGAAACCTCTGCTTCCGGCGGAGTATTCTTCCCCGAAGTGACTATCAATGAGTTTAATATGTTCTGGTCTCCTGCCGATGACAGTATGGCAGTGAGCTCCGAAAAGGGCTTTAGTTTTTACAATGGCACTTCTACCCTTAAAGGTGCTATTGTGCTCAAAAAACCCGGCCTTTTTGGTGATGGCAAACTGGATCGGTCGGATTCAGATACACAATCAAAACATTTTAAATTTAACCGATCTGGTTTTCTGGCTGAAAATTCAACTTTTAACATAAAATCTATTGATAATCCTGAGAAACCTATTTTTTCGGGCAAACATGTGGGTATTGATTTTTCTGTTCAAAAAAATATTGTGGGTATCAAATCACAAAACAACGACCTGGATGGAAATTTGAATTCTACACTTGAGTTCCCTTACTCTGCGTATTCAACTACTATTGATAACGCCACCTGGAACATAAAAGACAAAAAAATCACGATGCAAGGGGCTTTGGAGTCTTCACTTTTTACTGCCACCACTCCAAACCAATATGGTCTGAAATACTACGGAACTGGTGCTTTGTATGATATTGCTAACACCAGTTTAAACATTACCGGAGTACAGGAAATACACTCTGCCGATGCCGCAATACTTCCTCCTGACGGTAAAGTTTTTGTCAAAAAAGATGGAACGCTGGAGTCGTTTACAAAAGCAAAAATCATAACCGATACCTTAAACAGATATCATACCCTGACCAATGCTTCGGTTAAAATAAATTCAAGGCTTTCCTTTGCGGGAAATGCCGACTACCAGTACGTTAATGTCAGCTCCGATACTTTTAACATCAAACTTGGAAACTTCGAGTTTGCAGAACTAACCGCTGATGGCCAAATGCTCAGCACCAAAAGTTCAGGTAAACTATCGACAATAGCAAGGGCAAAAATTACAGAAAAGGATAGTGTATTTCTTTCTCCAAGAATGCTTTATAAAGGAGAAATCACTATGCTTGCACCTTTCAAAAATCTGGCCATGAACGGACAGGTTCTGCCTGATTTGAAAAAATATCCGATGTTTGGTGGCTCATGGATTAATTATAAAGGCAACAAATCGGAAGCAATTAGTATCAATGTGGACGAAACCCTCAGGGATGGTGGAAAACCGCTGTGGGTAGGCCTTCACATCAAAGACGGAGCCATGATGGATGCCCTCTATCCTACTTTTCTTTCTACTAAAATATCGGGTGACGACCTGGATATGTTTTTAGCAACCGGGGTATTTAAACGTGATGAACCCAATAAGAAATTTGTGGTGAGTGCTGCAGATGAAAATCAAATCGCCAACCGCTATGAGTTTTATGACGACAAAGGCATAATCGCTCTCGAAGGGAAATTCAATCTTTTAGGTGCTCCAACAAAAATATTCGAAACGGTAGGTATTGCCAATATTTTCATGGATTCGCTAAAATATCAGTTCGCCACCATGATGAAGCTGGATTTTCCGCTGTCGATTCCTAATACACAAAAGTTAGGTCAAAATATCGTCAAAGCTAATCTGGATGCAGGAAACAGCGATGCTGCGATTGTACCAGATTCGCCTGTATTCCAGTCAAAACTCAACCAGTATGTGGGCAGAAAAGAGGTGGACACCTATTTATCAAAATCAGCAAGGGAGCACTTGCCTTTGTTTAAGTTTTCTAATAAATTCCTGAGTACTATGGTGATATCTGACCTAAATCTCAGATGGAATCGTGTGACCAACGCTTATTATAGTGTGGGCAAAATTGGAATTTCGAATATTGGGGATGTGGATATCAACGCAAAAACCAATGGCTATGTTGAAATCGTAAAAAGTCCGCAAACCGGGGATGAGATTCACATTATGATAGAAATTTCACCAACCAGCTGGTATTATTTCACCTATAAGTCAGGCACTTTGGGCGTGACTTCGTCAGACGAAGACATCAACAAACTACTTGCTGGCCCTGTTGGAGGAAAAGAGAAGAAATCAGATGTCGAGTTTTTGGATTTGGCTCAGGCACAAAAATTTAAAAAGCAATTTTTGCAAAAATACCGGGGTATTAAAGAAGAAGAAGTAGTGAAAAAGCCTGTAAGTTCAAAAGAAGACCCTACGACTCCTGCCAAAAAAGCACCCGTTAAGAAAACCGAGGAAAAAGAAGGTTTTTAGAAATAATTGATTTTGAGATCAATAAGTAATTTTACGGAAATAACCACCTAAAATCTGATCTATCTTTAATTCTACATTATTAGGTTTCAAAGGCTCTAGTTCCTGAGAATTTCTTTGATAAAATGCCAGGTTAGAATTTTTTATGTCGATAATATAGAAAACATTGGTGAAATTAGCTTTGATCGGAATTCCTATCAAACGGCCTTTTGAAAGCAGTCCCAAACCAATGTCTGTTGCAACTTGCCAACCAAAATTACCTTTTTCACGGGTAAATCCTTTGGAATAGGCTACAAATAAATATTGTTTGTCACTGAGATTTAAAAACTCAATTAATCGACTATCGGGTTTGTATTTTTTAATTCTCCCTTTTTTTTCAACATCAAGAATAATTTTAAATAACTGTTTATCCATATTATCTCTGACATCCTCATCAAAAATTTCAAACTTATTAAATTTCACATCTGATTTTAGAGCAATCGGAAGCTTACTTTCAAAAAGTAAATCGAAGGAATCAGAAAGGACGGGGTTTAATCTGGCTATATTTAAATCTTCAATTAAAGAAATCTTGCTTGGCAGAACATAAAAATCCAGTTCTTTAATATTATCAGGATCCAACTTTGACTTTTGCGGAACCGTGGTACCACAGCCAACAAGGCCTACTGCGGCAGAAATTGTTGATAATAAAACAATTAAAAGTCGTATTCTCATTTTTTAATTATTTCGTGGAAAAAATAAAATTAAGCTAAAAACTAATTTGATGTGGGCAAGCACCGATTTTTTAAAATCTGTAACCTCTCAAAAACTCTTCTGTACTCATTCTTTTTTTACCCTCAAGTTGGAGAGATTTTATGCCCGCAATACTATCAGCACATTTTATGCCAAGTATCTTTTTATGGTCGGTAAATAGTTCAAAATCAAACCCTTCAATTTTTGAAAGTTCTGCCCTGAATGGGTCAACTTTTTCTACCTCAAAAACCTTCAATTGTTTGTCTCCCAACATAGTCCAGGCAGCCGGAAAAGGACTCATGCCTCTCACAAAATTATGAATAGTGGCAACTGGCTGGTTCCAATCGATCTTACAGGTTTCTTTAAATATCTTTGGAGCAGGCTTTAAGTTGGCCGAAAAATCTTGTGGTGTACTGGAATAGTTTCCAACTTCAATGGCTTTACAGGTTTTTACCATCAGATCGGCTCCAATCCACATCATTTTATCATGTACATCCCCGGCGGTTTCATCGGGCCCGATTAGAATTTTTTCAGAAAGAATAGTATGGCCTGTATCAATTTCTTTTTCAATAAAAAATGTGGTGACTCCGGTTTCGGTTTCGCCATTTATCACCGCCCAGTTAATAGGTGCAGCACCGCGGTATTGGGGTAAAAGAGATCCGTGAAGATTTATCGTACCTTTGGGTGGCATAGCCCAAACAATTTCGGGTAGCATTCTGAATGCAACCACCACTTGCAGGTCAGCATTATAAGAAGCCAGCTTTTCTACAAATTCTTTATTTTTTAGTTTTTCAGGCTGAAGAACATCAATACCTTTTTCAAGAGCAAATTTTTTTACGGGCGACTCGCTTAGTTTCTGACCCCGGCCCACCGGCTTATCAGGGGCAGTTACTACCGCCACTACTTCAAAACCTGCCTCGAGCAGTCGCTCCAAAGTAGCAACTGCGAAGTCGGGGGTCCCCATGAATACGATTTTCAATTTTTTGAAGGCTAAATTTTTAAAAAATGTAATCTGATTTTATCGCATACGATCGGCGTCTTTTACCAACTTTTCATCTCTTTTTATAAATCTGTTGGCCAGCAGGTTACTCACCAAAGCGATAAAAGCAGCCCAGGTTCCGATGGTATAACTTCCTTCACCACCTGCCAGAGGCATTACATCTTTTTGAATATGATATACCAAAGTAGTCAACGCCACTCCCATGAACAGGGAAATAATGGATACAAACAAAATCTGCTTAACTCTGTTTTTATACAAAAATAAAGTATAAATCGTTAATCCTAAGGCGATTGCGGCCATAGCAGCAATATAATACACCGATACAGTCTTCAGGGCCATATCGCCCGACTGGTGGTAGATTTGAAATGCATTGATGGCTACTTTTTCAGTGGGACTGATAGCCTTTACAAACGAATTTGTACCCAAAAAGACAGCTATACTAAAGGCAGTTATTATCAAAAATATTGATTGAATTCTTTGAAACATATTTAATTATTTTTTGCAAAATTAATACATAAGCAAGCAATTAAAAACAGAAATTTATGAACGGGTAAGGGAGTAAATAAGCTGGGACTGCTCCGGAAATTCATGCAACAAATCTTCTCTGGCTGCCATCTCAAAATCCTGAAATTCAAAACCGGGCGATACGGTACAGCCCACCAGCCCATAAGGAGCGTTTTGATAAACCCTGCTGGCAAACCAACAACCTGCAGGCACTACTGCCTGAAAAACCTCACCTTTGTTCGGGTCGTTTCCGAGCAGAATCCTATTAAGTTGTTTATCAAAATAAAAAATCTCAATCGTTTGTCCTCCGTAAAAATGCCATATTTCATCAGACTTTATTTTATGAAAAGCAGAAAAATTGTCCTGAGTAAGTAAAAAATAGATAGAAGTGCTATAATTCCGGCCAACAGGAAACCGGACTTCATTATTTGCCGAAACAAAACATTCTGCGGAACGATACGTTTCCTTGAAATATCCACCTTCAGGATGAGCCTCCAGACCTAGTTTTTCGACCCAATAATGTGCTGAATGCATAACAAGTATTTATTATATGCTTAAAAAAGCGTAATTTTAACCCAAATTTCCGGCAAATTAATGAGCAAATTCTCAAAAAAATACCTTTTCCTGATATTGATTTTGATCCTGGTAAATATTCTGGGATTGTGGTTATTTTTCAGGTTGGATCTCACTTCTGACAACAGGTATTCCATTTCAAAACCTACAAAAAACCTTCTTAAATCACTTGATGACCAAATCGTGATCAAGGTATATCTTGAGGGGGAAGAACTCAACGGGAGTTTTGAAAGATTAAAAAGGGCTGTTGAAGAAACACTCGGAGAGTTTAAAAATTTCGGAGGAAAAAATATTGATTATCAGTTTATTAATCCTAACAAGGGTACCGACGAAGAAAGAAAAGCCAATTTCGAAAAACTGCTTCAAAAAGGTATGCAGCCCACCAATATTGTTGAAACCAGAAATGGAAAAAGGTCTGAAAACCTGATATTTCCCTATGCTACTGTATGGTATCAAAACAAAGAAGTGACGGTATTGCTTCTGAAAGCCAATCAAGCCGAAAATGCTCAAAATAAACTTAATCAATCTTACGAAAATATAGAATATGAGTTGGCATCGGCGATTCAAAAACTCACCAATAAACAAAAGAAAAAGATAGGATTGCTGTCGGAATTTACCCAACTACAACCCGTGAACTTTGCGGGCCTTATTACTTCACTTCAGGAATACTATGATTTGTTTATTGTAGATGCCAAAACATCCCCGAACTTTTCAGGCCTGGATGCTTTGATTATCCCCAAACCCGATAAGCCGGTAGATGACAGTACCAAATTTAAGCTGGATCAATATCTCATGAGTGGTGGTAAACTGCTGTTTTTTGTTGATGGCCTAAAGGTTGACAGCATAGGTCTGGAAGGTACTTTTGCTCAACCACTCAACGTCAACCTCGACGACATGCTGTTTAAATATGGTGTGCGGATAAATAAGAATATTGTAAAAGATGGACTCAACGCTGCCGTGATTCCGATGGTTGTGGGCAATATGGGAGACAAACCCAATATTCAGTTTATGCCTTACCGGTATTTTCCGTTAATAAACAACTATGGTAAAAGCTTGATTACCAAAAATATAGATATGGTTTATACCAGATTTACAGCCAATATTGACACCGTAAATGCAAAAGATGGCCTTAAAAAAATTCCATTGTTACTGACTTCACCTTACACCAAAATACTGAATGCCCCAGCATTGATCACTTTCAACGAAGCCCGCACTGATACCGACGAAAAAGAATATAATTCGGGGGTTAAGGTAATTTCTTACCTGATAGAAGGAAAATTTAAATCTTTATATCAAAATCAATTTACACAAAAAGTCTTGACAGAATCACCCGAAACCAAAATTTTGGTGTGCTCTGATGGTGATCTGATTGTAAACGAAATTGACAAAAAAACAGGAAATCCTTTCCCTTTGGGTTTTGATAAATATTCTCAGCATCAATATGGTAATCAGGACTTTGTGATTAACGCTTTGAATTATCTTACCGATGAAAATGGTTTGATTACTTCCAAAACCAAGAGCATTGGCCTAAGACCATTGGATCAACTAAAAGTCAAAAATGAGAGAGTCATGTGGCAATCCATAAACATTGCAGCCCCCTTGGTGCTTTTAGGAATTTTGGGTCTATTAAGATTCTACTGGCTCAAAAAGACATATGGATAAACAGGGGTTGTGCTGAGCGAAAAAGATTGAAGTTTAGTTTAAAACAATATTTAAAAGCTCAATTGAGGAAGTTTTATACTTTTCTACAAACATTTTTTCACTTACTTAAATGTTTTGAGTCTGTGGTTTAAGAAATCGCAAATTTAAATCAATTAATAATCGGGATTTTTCATTATTAAGACAATAAAAGACCTTAGTAAAGAAAATGATCAACATTCGGCCATATAAAAATTGGATTGACTTTTAATTTTAAAATTGAAGTTTTAATTGCAGCCTTCAATTTTTGCTTCGAAGAAATAATCTTTTTTAGTTTCAAAACCAGGATTCAATGAAATACTTCTTTCTGAAGAAAAGTAAACATTTTCAGTAGTATTAATCTTTGCATTAGAATTCAAATTCAAACTCGTTTTAAAAATATTATTAGAAATATTAATATCATTTGATATTACGTTGTAAATGTTATTGCAATTATTTAATTCAAGTCTCAAAATCCAAATATCATTTCCATCTTCACTATCAGGAAGATTTGTGGTGGAAGTTTTGTCACCAGAAATATTAGAATTCGAAAATCCAATAATTGTCAAAAATTCATTTCCATCTAATTCCATATTTCTAAATTCGTCATTGTAATCACCTCCATAAGTTCTATCCCATAAAAAGTTTCCTGAACTATTCAATTTTACTAGCCAATAATCATAATTAAGATTTAAAGTACTTAATGAATTTCTGCTATTTTGTGATTTAAAACTACCCTTGTCGGAATTGGAATTTCCCCCCAAAAATATCTCACCATTACTATTAGTTTTTATCCAAAATAATCTGTCAGTAGCTTGACCACCAATTGTTTTATCCCATAATATTTCCCCACTCGGATCTATTTTTAGAACCCAAAAATCTTGAGATTCATTAATTGAATTTTGAGATTTTTCAAAAGATATATTGGAATCGGAAGTTCCGGCTAATATAATATTGCCATTATTATCTATGTCTGAAATAGCCCAAAAATCATTATTTGTACCTCCATAACGATTTTCCCAAATAATTTGCCCATCAAAATTCATTTTAATTAACCAAAAATCTGATGAAAAACCCACTCCTCTGTTGCTTTGATGAAGTTCTCCACTGAGCCCAGAATATGTTGTAGCAGTCAGATATAAATAATTTCCATCCGATATGATCCTATGAGATTCCTCAAAATTATTTCCTCCTAATCTTTTCGACCAAAAAATATTTCCCAAAAAAGGGTCAATTTTCAAACACCATAAATCAGTATATAAACCTCTTGAGGCATCTCCTATATGTCCACTAATTCCTGAAAAAGTATATCCTAATAAAATAATATCGCCTGACGGAGTAAAGACAGCACTAGTTAAAATATCATCATTACTTCCCCCATAGGATCTTTCCCATATAATAAATCCATCAGAATCTAATTTTATAACCCAATAATCATATCTCCCCATTGAATAGGATTTATCCCCGTTTGCTGATGAACTGTGTCCAAGAACAAATATATTACCATTAGGTTCTATCAAGATTTCTGTTAAAGCATCTATTCCATTCCCCCCAAAAGATTTTTCCCATACAATCTCCAGATTATTATTAACTTTTATCAGCCAAAAATCTGAGTTTCCCATATTCGAACCTGACTTATCTCCTGTATTATTTGAGTATGACCATCCTCCTATTAAATAACCATCATCCAAAGCTTTTTTAATACAAAAAGGAGTATCAGATTTATCAGCCCCAATTTTTTTTTGATTTACCAAAAGAGGAGCCTGAGAAAAACTAAAATTGGAATAGATAAAAAAGGCAATTAAAATAAAATTTGTGATAAAAATTTTCTTCATATTTGGTTTGGATTTTTCTGATTTCGTTTTGACAGTTCAAAGGTAGCTAATTTTTAAAATTTCTCTAAAAATTCAAATATAGGTCAAAGAATAACCCATTTTAAAAAAAAAAACAATCCATTTAAATATCATAGCCTAAACAATTCCAACCATAAAATCAAATTCCGTTTACCACTAGGTAAAATCTTACTCAAAAATTATGAAATCATTTTTTTGAATAAGATTTTTGAAAAATATTTTTTTGTTGAAAATGAGAGTATTAAAGACTTTACTTTTTTTGATTTTTCTTTCCCAAAAATTAATTGCCCAGTATTCAAGTGTTTATTTACCCTATCCATCGGGTGCATGTGTAAATACGCAGTATCAGGTAACGGTCTATCCAAGCGGTTTTGCCAATGGAACCACAGTAAGTATACTTTTGAGCAATGATGATTTTTCAACATCAACAACAATTGGCTCTTCTATTTATAATGGTCAATATAGCCTTCCAATAAACTGTCTCATTCCGAATGGTTTAACCCAAGGCAACAACTACAAAGTTAAGGCATCAGCTCCGGGGGTTCCGGCTGCAAATAATTACCCCTCTACAACCTTTTCTATCGCGACTAGTGTGCCTTCTGCGTCAATGACGGGTAACTTAGGACTTAATGCCTGCAACGGTAACGTAAATTTACCTATAGCAATCACAGGTTATGGGCCATTTGAATATTCCTATCATCGCACAGGTGATTTTTATGATGTGACACGATCGGGAATACTATCAAATACACCTACCGAAACTGTTTACTCCGCTGGAGAATACACCTTGCTAAGCGTAGGAAATGCCTGCGGTACCGGCACAGTGGCAGCCGCACCCAACAACGTTGCCAATGTGACAGTGACCCCACCTGTACTGACAATTGGAGCTCCCGCAGACGACAGGGTCTGCATAGGAAACAAAATGAAAGTACCATTCACCTCGGATCAGGCCTGTTACAACTATATCATCCAGATTTCCGATAATACCGGAAGTAATTTTCAGGATGCCACAACAGAATACGACCAATTTGGGGATCCGGGCAATCTGATTGTTCTGATCCCAGGTTTTGTCAGTCCCGGTTCTGGATACAAACTTAGAGTTAAGGTGAATACTTCCAATGGAACCTTCTACAGTATTCCTATAAGCGGTACGATAACCATTTTAGCCAAACCAAGTATTTTGGGGATTAGTGCATTGAATCCCAATGAACTCAACTATCCCGGCATTATTGCCAAAGGAGAAAGTGTCACCATAAATACTAAGCTAAGCGGTACGCCTCCATTTTCGATCAAAATAGGAGATGAATGGATCCAAACCTCAATTGATTCTATTTTGTTTCAGGTTTCACCGCAACAAGACAAAAGAATTACTTTCGGGCCATTGCAGGATAATACAGGCTGTATCAGTAATCAAATTAGCTACTTTGATACTGAACCTAAAGATTATATTTTTAAGTTAAGAATCACAGAGAGTCATAATTTGGATATTTTCAGCCAATTCAGAAATTTCTGCAGAAATGAATATATCTTTTTAAACTTTGATACAAGAAGTTCGCAACCCCAAGACAGTGTTTTTGTTCAAATGGCCAATTACATTGATTATAATGCAGGGAAAGAGGAGTGGATAAATGCTCCTTTTGAGAAAGAAGGAGATCATTTGTTGAGAGTAAAAATTCCTTCAGTCTTAAAAAAAGGAAGGAACATGATCAGGATGGTTCCCCGTAACCCCAATCATACTTTCTTCAATCATAGTTACAATCAGATAAACGATGCAATAGTGCCATCTACGGATTTTATATTAATGGATGGTGTTACGGGTTCTATCACCAACGACCAAACCCTTTACATTGCTCCTAATGAGCCATTTCATATTTTTTATAAATTTTCGGGAGGTCCGGAGTATTATAATTTGGGAGAATTGAAAGCTTTTAAACCATCTCTAAAAACCAGCTACGGTCAATTCATTGAATACAATTATCTCAATCCTAATGGGCCGGGGTTCGCATCTACAATAGGCCAAACCAGAGTTGACACAGTTACGAAAACTATGTTTTATAAGTTGGAAAATGTAACAGCCTCTACAGCAGCAACTGATTTAACGTGTAATTCCCAATCGCAATTTTACAGAGACACTTTGAGAGTAAATGTTATTCCTCCTGATTTAACCAGAAGTATTTCTACAGGTGTAATTTCAGGAAGTTCAAATCTTTGTGGAGGAAGCCAGATAGTTGTACCTTTTACTACAACAGGCTCTTTCAATGGACTAAATCAGTTTATAGTTCAGATTCAGGGGTTTAACAACACTTATGACAACAAACCATTTACCAATTATTACAATGCCACGACCAGTGCCGGTCCGGCTCCCGGCCAATTAACACTAACCCTGCCACAAGAGTTGGAAAGTACCTATGATACTTATTACAAAGTAAGGGTGGTATCAACCGACCCAATGGTAATTGGAAGTACTTCAACCTCCTGGATTCAGATTTCAGGGAGAAAACCTCTTGTTAAGCTCTTTGGACAGGCATATGTTCAAGCAGGAGAAAAAGCTAAAATTTTTGTGTCAACCAATAATAACCCCGGATTTAATTTTACAATTACCAATGGCACAGATTACACCTCTCCAACCCTATACAGTTATAGTTTTGGGTTAAGCTCTGATTATCAATATGAGGTAAATACTTCACCGGAGGCAACAGTGGGGTCAACTATTACCTATACATCAGTTATAAACCCAAACACTTGCGGAGCGGGAGTTTCAAGCAATAGCAACCAGGTGCATATTGTGGCCAATCCTATGCTCACTATCAGTAATCTCACCGGAAATACTGGCTGCAGCCCATCCAAAATAGCTTTTGATTTTACTTCTTCTCTTACATTTTCAAATGAAAATACTTTTTCAGTAAGGGTATGGCATAACTATTACGGGAGTCCTACGTATGTTTCAAATGTATCAGTCAGAAAAGTTGGAAATAAGTTTATTGTAGAGTTCCCCAACACAAGTGTTCCTTTGGCCAACACCACATACTATTTGAAAATATTCTCTTCAGCACCTTATGCCTACAGCAACTCCCTTTCATTTGCTTTGAACCCTTCTCCATCTTATGGCTATAATCCCTACACCGAAAATGTGGAATCAGGAGGAACGATAAATTTAAATTATAGTTTTTATGGTGTGGGTCCATTTACCTATGAAATTTCAACACATGACAAAACTCTCACAGGTAATACTATATCAAGTTCTGTTTCACTAAATTTACAACCGGCCTTTAGCATGGTGTATGCATTAAAAAACATGAGCGATGCAAACTGTACTTCCACCTTACTAAATACAGGGCCATCAATTACAGTTTTAGAGAAAAAACAATCTATCGAAATTGTGCGACTTCCATTTACGGGCATTTGTCCGGGAGTAAGTATTTCGGTTCCATTTATTTCATCCGGAAGTTTTAGTTCATTTGTTTTACAAATATCTGATCAAAATGGCTCCAATTTTGTTGACATGGCAACAACCCAATCATCCGGAAACTTATCAGCAACAATTCCTCTGGGGCTTGCAGCTGGAGGCAATTATAAAATAAGAATAAAAGGATTTTTGACCGGAGGAGGTGAAGCGTTTAGCTTGCCAACAGACTTCGGAATGACTTTAAAAGGAACGGTATCAGCAACCATTAGCGGAAGCACAGAGTTGGTAAAGAACACAGAGTTTCCTTCATACTTTAATGACAAAGCCAACTTGAGAATTGATTTTACTGGAGTTGGTCCATATACGTTTTCACTTTTTGACGGCACCAATACTTTTCAGTACACCACCGAGAGTAGCCCACATTTTATTCCTGTTAAACCAGCGGTGACTACCACATATAGCCTCACCAACGTCCAGAACTCCTGTGGTAATGGGTCGGTTTCGGGCAGTGCCACGGTTAATGTAGTTATGCTTCAAACGGGTGATCCAGGTACACAGTTTTTGTGTTATGGGCAAACACTAACTATACCATTTACACCAACAGGGACATTTAACCCAGCTAGTCAATATTATATTGACTTTATTAAAATAACTCCTTATAACAATACATTTAGTCTGGCCTCGACCTATCAGACTCTCTTTGCCAGCAAGAGTGGGAATACTTTATCCGTAGTTATTCCGCCTGGCTTTCCAACTACGACGGGCTTATCGCTCTTGGGTATAAGTAACTATTATAAACTTAGAGTCAGAAGTACGATGCCTGAAGTACTTGGCTCATTTTTTAATTTGGGTATTGGAATTGGAGGAGGGGCACCTACCATAAAAATATTAGGCTCAACCAATATTGCAACCGCCGGGATTCCAACGCCATTGACTCTGGTTTCAAGTAATGCAGCAGGAGAGACCGCTGTCACATTGAATAATGGCAGTACTAATGAAACAATTTACATGGGGGGTAGTAGTCTGGAATTTAATAAAGCCCCTTCTGTGACAACTACCTATACCATTACAGCCATTAATAGTCAGTGCGGAACAGGAACAATTGGTAGTCCTGCTTCAGCCACGATCACTGTAGGCCCTTGTCCTGCAAGCCAGATGGTATCACTTGACCATATTTCGGGACAAACCAAAAAATACGAAACCTCGGGAATTTTGACAGCAATAAACAAAATAAGCTCAGGGGCAAACATCACTTTTGACGCTCAGCATGCAGTTGTTTTAAGCCCTGGCTTTACAGCTAATTCCGGCTCAATTTTCAAGGTGCAGATTGATGGATGTGGTGGACTGTAATCCTCTCAAATTTTGAGTTTTACTTATAAAAACCATTTAAAGGTCGACAATTGGTTAGCCGATGATTTGTTTTATTTAATTTGATAAAAAAACCAAGCTATGAATCAGGACATTATCAACCTTTTTGACGAATACACCCATAAACCACTCAAAAGAGAGGTTTTTATTTCAAAATTGGTAAAGCTTGCAGGCGGTACTGCGGCCGCTATGGCCATTCTCCCTGTTTTGGAAGGCAACTATTCTGCTGCTGCTCAGACAACCGAAGAAGACGAAGATCTAAAAATAGAGGAGGTCAGTTTCCCTTCAAAAAACTGCAAAATGAAAGGCTATTTGGTGATTCCCGCAAAATCCAAAGGTAAGCTGGGTGCGGTTTTGGTGATTCATGAGAACCGTGGGCTAACGCCACACATTAAAGACGTAACCCGCCGCATCGCCAAAGCGGGATTTATTGCCCTAGGTATTGATGCCCTTTCTCCCTATGGTGGCACGCCGGCCAATGAAGATGAGGCCAGAGCGTTTTTTCCAAAATTAGATGCCAAACAAAACCTTGAAAACCTGCAAAGTGGGCTGGAATATCTGCGGGGGTTGAAAAAATCAAATGGAAAAACCGGAACCGTGGGCTTCTGCTGGGGCGGAGGAATGGTCAATTCTTTGGCGACTTTTGACCCCAAAATTAATGCTTCGGTGGCGTACTATGGCCGCCAGGTGGAGGCCGCCGATGTACCCAAAATCAAATCGAAACTTATGCTGCACTATGCGGGTCTGGACGAAAGAATCAATGCCGGAATACCCGCTTATGAGGAAGCCCTGAAAGCCAAAAAAGTTGATTATCAGGTTTTTGTATATGAAGGTGCTCAACATGCGTTCAACAATGATTCTTCTCCTGCCCGTTACAATCCTGAAGTTGCTAAATTGGCCTGGGGCCGTACTATGAAGTTTTTTCAGAAAGAGTTAAGCTGATTTTCAACAATAATCCGATCAAAGCCTGAGCCTCAACCGGATTAATCAATCACTCTTATCTCACTTTCAATATTCTGAACCCTTTTGCCGGAACTATCACTACCGTCTCTGTTTTGGCGGTGAACACATCTTCAAATGTGGCATTTGCCGGAATAATTTCCTTATAATCAGCCAAATTCATGGTTTTTTCTTTATCGTATTTATTGAAAATAATCCAGAATTTCTCTTTTGCATTATATCTGAAATAAGTATAAATGCCTTCATGTGGTGCAAAGTGCAGGAGTTTTCCATCATGAATAGCCGTGGCGGTTTTACGCCAGTTGAGCAGTTGTTTCACAAAAGCCCTCATTTCTGATTGCAAGGGCGTGAGATTTTCATTTTTAAACACACTCGATTTATCATCTTCCCAGCCACCCGGCATATCGGCTCTTATGAGGCCGTCGTTACGTTCCAAAGGCGAGGTAAACGCCAGCTCGGTACCATAAAACAATTGCGGAATTCCACGGGTTGTAAATACCAGAGCAAGTCCCATCTTGAGCAATTCTTTGTCTTCGCCCAGCTGGGTGTAGATGCGGTTCATGTCGTGGTTATCGCAGAAGGTCACCAGTTTGTTGGCGTCGGCATAAAGATAATCATCTGAAAGACATTGATATACTTTCAGCATTCCTTTACCCCAATCTTTATCATTTTCTTTCAAACCTTCGATAAGGGCATTATTCAATGGAAAATCCATCATCGAGGGCAGATATGAGAGGTAACCGTCTTTGTTTTTTTGTCCTTTTTGCCAATAGGCCGTAACTGCCTGACGGGTAGACCACTCCTCACCTACCATATTGAGTTTGGGGTATTCGTCCATAACAGCTTTTGACCATTTTGAAAGGAAAGTTTTATCAGAATAAGGATAAGTATCGATTCTCAGTCCATCCAAATCGGCATATTCTATCCACCATATTGTATTCTGAATCAGGTAGTTGGCCATAAATGGGTTTCGTTGGTTCATGTCGGGCATGGCAGTTACAAACCATCCCTGAGTCATTTTGTCCAAATCGGCTTGGGCCACATAAGGGTCATGCATGGTTTCACGCTGATGGTTAGTTGGGGTAAATTTCCCCTCGTTATTGATCCAGTCTTTTGAAGGTAAATCATGCATCCACCAGTGGTTGAGCCCGCAGTGGTTGAGCACCACATCTCTGATAAACTTCAGGTTACGTTTTTTGGCTTCTTTCACCAGATTCAGATATTCTTCGTTGGTTCCATAGCGAGGATCAATTTTATAAAAATCGGTAATGGCATAGCCATGGTAACTGGCTTCCTGCATTTTGTTTTCTTCCAACGGCATGGGCCAGATTGTAGTAAAGCCCATTTCAGAGATATAATCGAAGTTTTCCCTGATACCTTCAATATCACCACCATGACGGCCATAATCTCGTTTTCGATTGAGGGCATCGGGATATCCCTCGACATTGTCGTTAGTGGTATTTCCATTGGCAAATCGATCAGGGGTGATCAGATATATTACATCTTTGGTATTGTAACCTTCTCTTGCAGTGGAGTTGGGTTTTCTGTTTTTAAGTTCTAAAAAATATTCGGATTTCTGGTTTCCCTTAGAAAAATGAAAAGGAACTTTACCGGCTTTGGCAGAAGCAGAAATTATGACATCTGCAAAAAAATAATTGGGGTTTTCTGTTTTATTAATTTTCACCAACTTAACCCCCGGATAATTTATGGAAAGAGCATAGGTTGAAATGTCTTTTCCATGAATCAAAACCTGAAGTTTGGGGTTTTTCATGCCTATCCACCAGGAAGAAGGCTCAAAATGCTGAATTTCCTGAGCGAAAGTGTTCAGGCTTAATGTCAATAGAATAAAAAGTATTTTTTTCATAGGTATATGTATCGTTATTTTCTTTCAAAATGGAATCACAGATAATTAATATTAGTTTTTTACATCATCAGAGAAATTACCATCAATTAAACTTCGATAAGCTCAGTTTGACAGAGATTAATCAAAATTTCTTTAAAGACCAAACCGTATAACTTTTGGCCGGTGTTTCTATCGTTGCGAGACCTTTTGCGTCGGTCTGAATGGACTTGGCGGTGTTTTCGGAATAATCGTAAAGTGTGGCGTTTTTATAATTGGTATATACTTGCTGAGATTTCGTAACTGTACTATTGTTGATAGCTACTACCAAGCCAGGTGAGCCTAGCCTTTGAGCTATGTAGTATTCCGTATCGGCAAAAAGGATAGAAAGGTCACCTTTGGCCAACGTTTGATTGATTAAAATTAACCTTTCCAGTTTCCATTTGGCCAGCTGCTGTTCATAATCCAGATAAAAAATACATGGGTAACCCGGATGCGTGAGAATGTAAGCGTATGCCAGCAATTTGTTTTCCGCCGAGCCGATTCTGTTGCCCTGATTGGTATCTTTTTCGGTATCGTGGTTGGTCACAAATGTCACGGCATTTTGTGGGGAAAGTTTAAAAAGAGCACTTTTATCCTGAAGGAGCCGAAGATTATTACCATCGAAAGCTTGTTCCATATTATAAAATGCAGCAAAATCAAATGCTCTGGCACCGGTTTTATCAACCCAGGTTTTGAGATAATCGGCGTTGCCATCCCAGGCTTCCAGAACCCCAAAACCACCAACTTCTGTCATCCAGGATTTAATGACAGATGGGTCAAATCCCTTGACATAATCAAATCTCCAACCGTCAAATTTCATGGTGTTTTTGTAGTATTTGGCTACTGATGAGTCTGACTTCCAGAACCATTTCTGTACATTAGGCTGATCATGACAAAGGTCTTGCTCCTCAAAAAACAAAGCCTCCGCATCTCTGGAATGAATATCGTTTGGATGAAAATCTTTGTATGTGCGGAAAAACCTTCCCGATTTTGGTTGAAATAAGGTGTAAGTATTTTTGTTTCTGTAAGGATTATATTGGATCTGCCCACCGCTGTTATGATTAAGAATGATATCTGCAATGACTTGAATGCCAGCATTATGGGCAGACGAAATGAGCGTCTGCAATTCTGATTTCGAACCAAAGCGGGTCTCTGTGGTTCCCATCTGATCATAGTCACCGAAATCAAAGTAATCCATGGGGTCATAGCCCATTGAAAATGCTCCCGAAGCACCCTTTGATGCAGGAGGAAGCCATATTCTGTCCACCCCGATTTTCTTCCAGGATTCTATTTTTGAAGCAATTACATTCCACCAATCACCTTTAGGCTCTACATCCCAGTAAAAGCCCTGCATCATCACGCCACCAGTTTTTTCGATTTTTTCCAAATCCATCGGAGCTCCTGCATCGGGAGTTTGGTCTGATTTGGTACAGGCCAGAATCAGAAATGAAAAAATCAGAAGCAAGGTTGGTTTGGTCATTTTATGATTTTTAATAAAATAAATTAATTTTCTATTTTTGGGGATTTATAATCATGTCATCCCTAACGGGATTTTAATGATATTGTCAACTCTCTTTTTCTATAATCATGTCATCCCTATCGGGATTTCATGGTTTTTAAATTTCGAATATTTCTATAATCATGTCATCACTATCGGGATTTTATTGATGTTGTCAACTCTCTTTTTCTATAATCATGTCATCCCTATCGGGATTTTATTGATGTTGTCAACTCTCTTTTTCTATAATCATGTCATCCCTATCGGGATTTCTTGGTTTTTAAAATTCGAATATTTCTATAATCCTGTCATCACTAAAGGGATTTCTTTGAATTCACCTCCTATTTTTCTATAATCATGGAATCCCTAGAGGGATTTTTTTGAATTCCTCTCCCATTTTCAATAATCATGTCATCCCTATCGGGATTTCTTGGTTTTTAAAATTCGAATATTTCTATAATCCTGTCATCACTAATTAGTTTTTTGAAATTTAATTTTTGAACCCCAGAGGGGAGAATTTTTTATAGAAAATCAAATTTGATAGTGTTTTCAAAACCCCGTTAGGGGTGACATCGTAATTCATTATCAATCATCTATCCATCCAAAAAGATATTTATCATTGTATTCGACTTTAAATTTTTCCAGAAACCCAAGGTATTCAACTTTGAAAGTTTTCTTTTTATGATGTTCTTCTTGATTCAGAATGTATTGATATACAGCATCTAATTGAGAATGAGCGTAGGAAAATGCACCATATCCCACCTGCCATTCAAATTTTCCTTTTAAAAAGTTCTTTTCATTAATAAATTTTGAGGAATTGCTTTTTATATCTCTTACTAAATCTGAAAGAGGCATATCTGGCTTTAAACCAACAAATATGTGAACATGATCGCTTACGCCATTAACAATTATAGACTTTTGTCCTTTTTGAATTATAATACCAGAAATATATTTAAAAACCTCATCTCTCCAAGATTTTTGAAGGAGGTTTTCTCTTCCCTTAACTGCGAAAACCACTTGTATATATATTTGGGAATATGTGTTTGCCATCGATTTGGAAATTTAAATTTATAATCATGCCATCCCTAACGGGATTTTTCTTGAATTCATCTTCCATTTTCTATAATCATTTCATCCCTAACGGGATTTTTTGGTCTTGATTAATTTCTCTATAATTATGTCATCCCTAACGGGATTTGTTGGTTTTAAAATTCAATTTTTTCTATAATCATTATCATCCCTAACGGGATTTTTTTGATCTTAATTTCTCTATAATCATTTCATCCCCAACGGGATTGGTTGGTTTTTAAAATTCAAATATTTCTATAATCATTTCGTCCCTAACGGGATTTTTTTTTATTCAAATGCGATTTTTAATAATTAAAGCACCCCTAAAGGATTTTTGATATTCAAATTTTGAACCCCAGAGGGGTGAAATTATTATAGATATAAATTAGAAAATGTTTACAAAACCCCGTTAGGGGTGACATAATTATTCAATGCCAAAAATATTTTTTTCAAAAAAATCTGCACAGAGATACTCCGTGCAGATTTTGATTTACCTATAATGAATTCGCTATCTTATTTTTTAACCAGTTTATAAGTTGGCTTAGCAGGATCTTTGAAGTTTAAAGTAATGTTGTAAGTCCCTGCTTTCACTGCAATATTAGCTCCATCTTTTTCAAGCGTACCATCTGCTCCGTTGTCTCCATAGTTAAGGCCCCAGTCGTCATTGGTACGGAACTTGATTTCGCCATCTACCAATTTTACACCATTCATAACCCAGGCATTTTCCTGAGTAAAGTCAAGAGTAAATTTGTCATCAGGGCCATTCCATCCGTTTTTGGTGGCACTACCTACGATTCCGTAAACGTCGATTTTCTCAACTTTGTATTTACCATTTGCAGGATCAAAAGTTACAAGATAATTACCTGCTTTAGCTACAGCAATATTGTCACCTCCAGCATCAAGCGTACCATTTGCACCAGTATCTCCGTAGTTTTCACCCCAGTCTTCGTTTTTACGAAACTTAATTTCACCAACTACCAAAGGAGCAATTGCTTTGAAAACATTGTTGATGGGGTCATAATTTAAGTAAATATCCGGGGCACCCCAACCACTTGGAGTGGCACTACCTACAATACCCCACATGAATTTCTCCATTTTATAGGTTTTGGTATTGAGGTTATAGGTGATTTTATAATTTCCGGCTTTTGCGGCTATGTTGGCTCCGTCTTTTTCAACTGTACCATCGGCACCGTTATCTCCTACATTATTATCCCAAGCATTATTTTCACGGAATTTGATTTCGCCGTCAACCAATTTGGCATAAGCAACCAATACGTTGTTTTGGTCGGTTTTAAAGAAAGGAATATCCGGACCATCCCATGATCCCGGAGTAGCACTACCTACCACACCCCAGGTTGTAGTTCTGTCGATTTTATCCAAAAACGGAGTAGCCGACAATGGAGAAACAACTGAACTGAACATCGATTTCGCACCCAATTGGGCTACTACTTTTACATCAAGACTTGCAACTTCGGCTGGTTTAAGACCCAGGTTAAGGAGCATGTTATTAAGTTCTGTTCCTTTAAAAACCTTTTGCAAAGCCGAACCCATATTGGCAGTATATCCTTTTGTAAAACCGCCTCCCTTTTTGTCGATGTATAATGTGTATGAAGGAGCCACATCTACACCAAAGTCGGGCTTAGCCCAGGTAATTGTGAGCACATTATTGTTTTCGGTATCCTTGGTCAATACAACCGAAGGAGTTGAAAACGACACAGCAGGGGTGGCCGCTGTATTGAGGATAGCTCTTATCTCATCTTTTTCGCATGACCAAAGGCTCATAGTGGCCAGCAGAGCTATTAATAATTTTATTTTTTTCATTTTGAAATGTTTTTAAAGTTTTACCTCACCCTAAATCCCTCTCCAGAGGAGAGGAACTTTCAGGCGGAAATATTATTTAATAACCAGTATTTTGAGATAAATTGGTATTTACTGTACGGGCTTCGGCTGGTACCGGATACAATTTATATTTGGCATCGACCGCTCTACCAGCTGCTACACCACCTTTCCATGGCCACACATAAGTACCAGTATGGAACAAGTCAAAGCGAATCAAGTCAGTACGACGGTGTCCTTCCCAGTACAGTTCTCTTGCACGCTCATCGAGGATAAACTGCAATGTAAGGTCATTGGCAGTAATATTTCCTGAAGTACCGGCATAAGCTCTTTCTCTCAATTTATTGATATAAGACAGACCTAAAGCTTTGTCGCCTCCGCCTCTAACTGCTGCTTCCGCATAAATCAAATACATTTCTGCCAAACGAAATACCGGAAAATCGGTATCCACAAATACACCATTAACATCATTTCCTTTAGCACCATTGGTATATTTGTTGGTCCATTTGGCTACATGCACACCATTTCCAAAGAAACTGATATCGTCTATATCATTCTCAACAGGATCAATTTTAAATTTCGAAGTAGTGAAAAGAGCTCTTTTATCTGAGGTTGTGGTTGCATTTCCAGCATAAAACTTACTGGAAAGCCCTTTGGTGGCTCTGTAGCCGTACCATCCACCACCAACGTTGAAGTCGGCGAAATCATCACCGGCAGCTGCATGAACAAGGAATGTAGTATTTCCATATCCCTGTGTTTTCAAACCATCGCAATTGATAGCCCAAATCACTTCGTTGGTTTGGGTATGGTTATCAGCCTGAAAGAGCGTTTTGTAATTTGAGCTCAAAGTATAGCCAGCGTCAATCACTTTCTTAGCGTAAGTGGCGGCCTCGGTATTTTTCTCAGTACCTGTATAAGTTTTGGCGTTGAGGTACAACCTAGCCAAGAGAGCCTGAGCTGCTGACTTATCCACTCTACCGTAAATTGCAGTTTTAGCTGCCGGCAAAAGACCTTCAACTTCCAAGAGCTCTTTTTCGATATATGCAAATAATTCAGAGGCAGATTTTTCAACCGGAGTAGTACCCACGGCATCGGCTTCTGTCAGGAATGAGTATTTTCCAAACAAATCCATCGCTGCCCAATAATTAAATGCACGGAGGAACCTTACCTCTGCCACGGCATTTTTTATATTAGTTGCTTCAGAACCAGTGATTCCTCTCTCGCTAAGTTTAGCATCGGTTGACTCTCTGATAAACTCATTGATCAAAGCTACATTCCAGATCGGACGGGCATACATACCTTTGATAAAAGGGTCTGTACTGGTCCATTTCATATCATGGAAGTCTTTGATAGTCTGGTCATTCCATGCTACTACAGCTTCGTCAGTTGGAAGCTCCTGCATGTTAAAAAACGGACGGATAAACGAAATCTGTGATCCACCATCCAAGCCGGTGATGTCATTTTGTCCCTCGTTTCCTCCGGCATTTGCTCCTAATGAAAGGCTACCATATATTTTTGCTAAAACTGAGGTATAACCTGCAGCATTGGCATAAGCCTTGTCAGGAGTGAAGTCGTTTTGGGGAAACAAATCGAGCTTGTTTGAACACGACGTGATAAACGTCATCGTGAGCAAAGCAACTGAGATTTTCTTAAATATATTTTTCATTGTTATTCTCTTCTTTAAAATTAAAAATCAAAGTTTAAACCAAATGTAAACACACGCGGACGAGGATAAATAGTGTTGTCCACACCTGTTGCACCCGAATTTTCAGGATCCAAACCAGTATATTTGGTAATAAAGAATACGTTGTTAACACTGGCATTTACACTCAACGTCGTATTTCCAAATATTTTACCTATATAATAACCAGCATTGATATTATCCAATCTGAAGAAAGAGGCATTTTCAACATAATAATCAGATAAATACTGGTTATTGAAGAAGTTGAGAGACGGAAGCAAGGCACTTGCGTTGTTGATTACCTGAACAGGGTTCAATAGATTTCTCATTACCGAACGCTCAGACTGGAAGTTGTTGTACAAATAATTTCCAATCATAGCATGACCTGAAGCACTAAGGGTAAAGTTTTTGTAATTCAGGGCAGTATTTACGCCAAACAGCATATTTGGTGCTGGTTTTTGATACAAATACCTGTCAGCATCATTGATTTGTCCATCTTTATTTCTGTCAACATATACACCTTCGATTGGATTATTGTTTTCATCATATACTTGTTGGAAAACATAGTACGCATATGGCCACTGACCAATAGCATGCATACCAATTGTATTTCCTGTTCCACCTGATATTCCACTAACCGGAATACCTGTGAAGTTAGGATCTTCCTGTTTACGAAGAGCTGTGATTTCGGTATTGCTTTTTGTAAAGTTGAACCCTAAATCCCAACGGAACTTATCTTTTTTAACAGGAGTAGTGTTTAGCACTACTTCAACACCTTTGTTGGTAAGGCTACCTACGTTTGTAAACAGGTTGATGTCAAATGTAGAACCATAAGCCACAGGAACAGTTGCCAAAAGGTCTTTAGTGTCTTTCTGGAATAATTCTACAGTACCAGTGATGCGGTTATCGGCAAATCCGAAGTCCAGACCCAGGTTTTTAGTAGTTGTAGTTTCCCATGTAATGTTGGCGTCATATGCAGCCGGACGATAGAAATTATAGTATTTATCACCAAACTGATACTGTCCTGTAGAAGTACTTACACTATAGCGGGCCATATATGGATAATATTGACCGAAATCCTGCTGGCCTGTTACACCCCAACCAGCCCGAAGTTTCATATCAGAAACCACTTTTGTATTTTTAAACAAATCTTCTTTTATTTTCCATGCCAAAGCTGCAGCCGGGAATAAACCAACTCTTGTGTTGGGAGAGAATTTTGAAGAGGCATCACGACGAATAGAAGCAGTGGCGAGGTATTTGCCCATATATGAGTAGTTTACACGACCCAGATAAGATTCCAGACGATATTGAGGTTTGTCTGTTGCAAATATGGGTTGAGTACCCGGAATCACTGTTTTTCCATCTTCACTGTAAGAAGGATAGTTATAAACGTTGGTCAGGAAGTCCTGATAAGAGTGAAGTGCCAGAACGTCGATTTTACTCTTGATAGCTGTCAAGTCTTTTTCATAATACAAAGACACGTCCCAAAGTTTATTAGACTTGCTCTGATTATAATCTGTAAGGCGACCATTTGTAAGATAGTTTGTTGATGACAATGCACTGTAAATATCGGTACCTTTACCTTTGGTATTATCCAGACCAAGATTGGTTTTAAGGTGCAAATCAGGAAGGAAAGGTAGTTTATAATCCAATTCAATATTACCAATCATACGATTGACAGAAGAGGTATTGTCACGTAGCTCAATCAGACCAACAGGGTTGTTTCCTGAAAGTTGCTTGTATTTTCCGGTGGCATCTAACCATTCCCAATATCCACCGTAGGCATTATTGGCATAAACAGGTTGTGTTGGGTCAAATCTTAAAGCAGAACCGATGGCATCTTCATTACTAAAGTTATTCTGAGTGTTGGCCAATTTCAAATTGACATTTACAGCCAGTGAATTATCAAGAAACTTCGGACTCAAACTAATTGCACCGGAAGTACGGGCAAAATTGTTTTTCTTAAGAATACCGTTTTGGTTAGAATAACCCAATGATACTCTGAAAGGAACTTTCTTATAAGTACCACCGGCACTCAGGTTATTATCAGTACCTATAGCAGTACGGAAAATCTCGTCTTGCCAGTTGGTGTTTTCTTTACCCAAAAGATTTTTATAGGTATTGTCACCACTTTGAGCAGCCTGAGCTGTAATGATTTCTCTTACCTGGTCACCTGTTAGCATGTCAACTTTTTTGAATATCTGGCCTGCAGAAACAGCCGTATTGAAATTGAAAGTTGGTTTTCCTGAACTTCCCTTTTTGGTAGTGATAATGATCACACCGTTTGAGGCTCTTGAACCATAAAGAGCTGTAGCAGAGGCGTCTTTCAATACCGACATGCTCTCGATGTCGTTAGGGTTGATGGTGTTCAGCAAGTTGGCAGAACCAGAAATGCTGTTTCCTTCTACCGGAATACCGTCGATTACGATTAATGGGTCATTGGAAGCGTTCAAAGATGCAGCACCACGGATACGAATGGTACTACCACCACCGGCCTGACCACCACCATTGGTTACCTGCAAACCGGCCACTTTACCTTGTAGCAATTGCTCGCCTGACTGAATGTTACCTTTCTGGAAGTCCTTAGAATTAATGGCAATCACCGAACCTGTCAGGTCGGCTTTTTTACGTGTACCATAAGCCACTACTACTACTTCTTCCAATTGTTTGGAATCATCAACAAGGGCTACATTGATAGTAGTTTGATTTCCCACAACAACCTCTTGTGACAATTTACCAATAAAACTGAAAACCAAAGTGGCGGGTCCTTCCGGCAATTTGATAGAATAATTTCCGCTGAGGTCGGTTTGAGTACCAATGGTTGTTCCTTTTACGGAAACGGTCACTCCTATCATCTCAGACTTGTCGTTTGCATCTGTCACTTTACCGGTTATGGTTTTTTGTGCAAATGCATTGTTTCCTAAAATCACAAAACCCAATATCCACAGCCAAAGCCGGCCTGTACTGGTCATTGATGACTTTAAATTTCGATAGCGTTTGTTTTTTTGCATCTGGAAAAAAAAATTTAAAGTTAAAGTATAAAAAAATTAAAATTGGTTTTGAAAAAATTTGAATACCGGTAATGCTTCGTTGCCATTGGCTGCATCAAAAAATGTTGCATTTTCCCAGTGAGACCCCTGCCCCCATTTAGTACGGCATGAGGTTGAAATCCAGGCTGGTTCCCAGTAAATTATACCTTCACAGCCGGCGTTTTTACACGTATTTTTCAGATCAAGCATATAACTTAACTGTCCTTCAGGCGAAACCGGATATTTGTCAAGTGAAGCTCCAGAATCCAGTACATTATTGGCTCCATCGAAATTTTTTGAAGTATATGGATATCCGGTTTCAACTATCATTACTCTTTTACCGTATTTGAGTTTAAGATCTTTGATAGTGGCATTGAGCTGATCCATATTATATTTTGACCATTTTGGATAGTAGCTAAGACCTATCCATTGATAGTCCCCTATTTGATTTTTATGAGCAGCATCAAACCACCAGCCGGCATTTTCGGGTTGTGCCACATGGAGCATACTTTCGATTTTGGTATTGTTTTTTGAGTTAAAATCCCTTACAGCAGCAATACCTTTATTGAGCAGGAATGCATTTCTTTTCCAGTTTATCGGACCTTCTGATGTGGAATCAGGATGTTGCATTACTTCAATATTGATTTCGTTTCCGACCTGAACCATTTCAGGAGTAAGGTGCTCGAGGTACAAAGCCGATAAAACAGAATAAGTGTAGGTATATACTGAATCTCCAAGTATTTCCAGGTTCTTAATTTTAGTCCAGGCACGGGGCATTAATTGTTTTTGCGGGTCGGCCCAACTGTCAGAGTAATGAAGGTCTAATAAAAAATACTGATTATTGTTTTTGGCTCGTTGTGCCGATCTTATCACATCTTTAAGATTGGAATAATTGCCAAAATCAGGTGTGTGCCAAAGTCTAATCCTTACGATATTGGAACCCTTATCTGCAAAAAATTTATAGGGTTCTACTTTTTGACCCTTTTCTTTGAAAACACCACCACAATCTTCAACCTCATTTACATAGGATAAATCTCCACCCAGAAAAAAATCCGGTGTCGGTGACGACTTTTTGTAGCAACTCATAAACATTCCTGCCACCCCAAAAAAGATTAGTAACCTATGATAAATTGTATTATACACCTAATATGTTAAAGTATTTTCAGATGCAAATTTACAGAGGTAAAAGCGGGCATTCGCCCCACTTGTATTTTTCCAATAAAAAAAATAATATTTTCAAGTCATTGATTTACTGTGAATTAGAAATCAAAAAAGTGCCGATTTATAAAATGGCACTAATTTTTTTCTTAATTTTTGAAAGAATCAAGGTACTCGCGGGGGGTGAGATTAGTGATTTTTTTAAAGGCCCGGTTAAATGCTGTCTTACTATTGAAGCCCACTTCGAATGCCAAACCCAGAAAGGTGTAGTTTTGATTTTTGGGGTCTTTGACCATTTTCTTAAATTCCTCTACTCTGAAACTATTTATAAAGTCAAAGAAATTTTGTTGATAATGATCGTTGATAATTCTAGAAAGCAAATGTGAAGAAATCCCGATTTCAGAGGCCAGTTCTGAAAGGCTTATTTTCGGATTTTTATAGGGTTTTTCCGACTCAATATATTTTTCCAATTTCTCAATATCTTCACTGAAATCTTCCTGCTGTGGCTGAATATTAAACTGGGGAGTACTGGAAATCCGGCTTTCGAGCATGTCTTCAAAGGCCACCCCGGCGGCATGCCCTGGCACCTGCTCGATTTCATTGTGATGAATCGCAAAAAATCCAACAATAAAAGTGGTAAATGAAAACATTAACCAGATGAGGTCTGTACTGTTCTCAACCAAAATAACATTTTCAAGTTTGGTGACTTTGCCTATCAATGCCAAAACCATAGAAAAAGCCCAAAAACACAGCACCAGAAACTGTAAAATGAGAACCAGGTTTAGATAATTGAGGTTTTGTTCATAAGAAAGGGTATTTTCAAATTGCTTTTTGTAGGCAGCAATCAATCTCCGGTATAGTACCCAAAAGAATATATTCCACATCAAACCAATTATGCCGGCCCCACCGAATATCTGCTCCAACATCGGTTTTTGCTCCATGAGCTCCAGCAAGAAGGTTTTATCGTTTTGGATAATAAATGGCAAATAGGCAAAAAATTGAATCAAAAACGGAATAAAAAACAAATACCAGCGGCCGGGAAGTTTTTTGTTGTGAAAAAGCAGCTTTATCAGGTAAAAATAGAAAAGCGGCCCATATAAAAAATAAACAAAGTCAGCCATTACAACTATTCTTGGAAACCGATTGACAAAAACCTGAAAGTTAGAAACCAGATATAGGAGAATTGATATTGAAGCAACAAATACCGAAGCAAGCAACCATTGATTTGCCTCAGTATTGGTTTTCTGAGTTAAAGGCACTGCAATCAGGAGCATTAAACCCTGAAATACCGAAAAAAGCAGAAGAAAATCAAAAAGTGAATATACATGTAAAGTGCCCAAAAGGTCTTCCCAGCCTTCAATCTGGCAGGTTACTGCCTTGTTGTCTATACTTGAATCGCGAAAGATAGTGCGGTTGGGACGGGCTTTCCCACTTTCCCTGGCTTCAACGGTTTCCCAACTTCCTCTGGTAAACTTATATTCGATTTTCTGCAAATCTGTATAAAGTTTGAACACATATTGGCCGTTTATGTTCCTTCTCAATTCAAAATCAGGATTGCCTGCATCCCAGTTATTAAAATTCCCGGCTATGTATATTTTCGAATCTTTCGGGGTGTTTTCCGGAATCTGTTCGATAATTAAATCATAAACCACCTGTCTTTCCCACCCCAGAATACTGGTTTTCTGGAAGTTGCCTTTTTGTACAGTCCTGTCAAAACTATGATTGGGCAAACTTTGGCCATCGGGTGTACCTTCCACATACATCCATGAACCCTGGGTAAACTTGAACTCAAAACTAGCCGGAGCATTTTCAAGTAAAATACTGTACACTTTATCCGATTCCTTTTTCAGGATATATTTGCTGTCACCCGGATTCCAGTTGTTATAATCCAGAGCAATATACAGAGGCTTGTCGGGGTTGATGAGCGGAGCCAAAACCTCGACTTCGATTTTGGTTTGGGCAAATGAGGTTATAGTTATTCCGGTCAAAAAAGCCAATATAGCTTTTTTGGGACTTTTTAAAAGCCACTCAAAGAATTTTACAATAACCATAAACGAGAACGTTTTTCCAAAGGTAAGAAAAATGTGATTTTAAGGTGTTATTTCTGATCTTAATAAATGATTCATGATGTAACCCTCAACTGACAAAAGACCATGCCACCAATCTGCTATTTTTTTGACCCTGAGACATTTCTATGGTTTTTGTAACAGCTATTTTTAATTTTTCAAACTCACGGAAAATACGCTCCAGATTTTCTTTTTTTGAAACCAGAGAAGTAAACCACTTACAGTTTTCTGAAAATTTCTGACTTTCTCTTATCATACCCAAAATGAAGCTGGTTTCGCCGCCATCGTACCATAGTTCGTTGTCCTTGCCTCCAAAGTTTCGGGAAGGGGATTTCAGATTTCCCGCTTTCAAATTTCTAAGTTTTTTGAGATTATTGCCCACGGCTTCTTCTACTGAGCCATAAAATGGGGGATTACAAAATGTGGCATGAAAGTATTCATCTGGCAAAATTATTCCTTCAAAAAAACGACTGGAATCTGCCTGATGTCTGATGTCAATTTTATTTTTCAAACCTGTGTTAAAACTGGCGATTGCTTTTGCTGACTTTACTGAAACCGGGTCAATGTCACTTCCCACAAAACTCCAGCCATATTCCGTACTTCCCAAAATGGGATAAATACAGTTGGCCCCAACACCAATATCCAAACATCTGATTGTATTTCCGGTTGGTACAATTCCCTCATTACTTTCGGCCAAAAGGTCAGCCACTGCATGTACGTAGTCGACCCTTCCCGGAATTGGCGGGGACAAATAGCCCGGGGGAATATCCCAGAAATCAACCTTATAATAAAGTTTAAGAAGGGCTTTGTTGAGGGCTTTAACTGATTGGTTGTCAGAAAAATCTATAGTCTCGTTACCATATTGGTTGGTAAACACAAACTGAGAAAACTCAGGAAGAGCCTTTTTCAAAGCATCGAAATCATAATTTCCCTGATGTTTATTTCTGGGATGAAATGGTTTCTTATTCTTTTTAGATTTCAATGAAATATTATTTTTGGGCAAAAGTAAAAAAACAATTTCTCTGTAAAACCATTTTTTTTAACTTGCAAAAGTATATCTGAATTATCTCACATTTAAATAGTTAAAACCATGAGTCTCTCCGATTTTGAAAAATTAGAAATAACCGATTCTGCAAAAAATTATTTGCTTGAAACCGCCAAATGGGGAAAATTTCTGGCAATTGCCGGCTTCATTATGTCAGGAATTCTGATGCTTTTCGGCCTATTTTTTGGCACAATGTACAATGGCATGATGTCCAGAGCCATGGGCGAAACACAAGCTGCTTCTCAAGTTCAGGGCATGGGCTTTTTTATGGGAGCCTTGTACGTTGCCCTAGCTGCCATCTATTTGGTTCCCTGTTTTTATTTGTTCAAATTCTCAAAGAAAGCAAAAGCCGCAGTTGAAGATTCTGACGCTTCAGACCTCGAGGAGGCATTTCTGAATCAGAAATCTATGTTTAAATTCTTCGGAATTTTTACCATAATAATACTGGCAATCTACGGTATTGCCTTTCTTTTGGCAATTATCGGTGGTGGCATTTTTGCATTTATGAGATAAAAAAGAGGCTACAGCACCTCAACCACAAATTCACTTTTGGGTTTAAGATATCCAATGGGTTCAGTAAAATCAGCAAGTTGATTTTGTGATAAAATATCTATGACTTCCTGTTTCTGACCGGGGTTTACGGCTATCAAAAGCCCTCCACTTGTTTGTGGATCGGCCAACAGTGACCATTGCTCTTCACTTATCGGAGCTATTTTATGCCCGTAGCTGTCACGGTTGCGTTTGGTCCCTCCTGGTACAGACTTGGCAGAAACATAATCCAATATGTCAGGTAATATTTTTGGCACTTTTTGATAGTCAATCACTCCTGTGAGGTCTGATCCTTCGGCCATCTCTGTGAGATGCCCAAGCAAGCCAAAGCCGGTTACGTCGGTCATGGCAGTTACCCCGGTCACTTTTCCGAGATATTCTCCTACCTTATTGAGTCGCATCATCTGAGTGGCGGCCAGGTTTTTATGTTCGGGTTTCAGGATGCCCTTTTTTTCTGCGGTAGTTAAAATACCCACCCCAAGAGGCTTGGTCAGAAACAAAATATCGCCGGCATTGGCTTTGTCATTGTGTTTAATTTTGTCAGTATCCACCAATCCATTCACTGCCAGACCGAAAATCGGCTCTGGCGAATCGATACTGTGGCCACCTGCCAGACTTATGCCAGCTTCCAGACATACACTTCGGCTGCCATCTATTACTTTTTGGGCCACTTCGGGCGACAATTTATCGATAGGCCATCCGAGAATCGCAATGGCCAAAATGGGTTTCCCGCCCATGGCATACACATCGCTGATGGCGTTACAGGAGGCTATCCGGCCAAAATCGTAGGGATCATCGACGATAGGCATAAAAAAATCGGTGGTAGAAATGAGAGCCTGGCAGTTGCCCAGGTCCAGCACAGCAGCGTCGTCGCGACTGGAATTGCCCACTATAAGACTTTCGTTGTTGGGCAGGGCTATGTTTCCTTTCAAAATCACATCCAGCACTTTGGGGGATATTTTACATCCACAACCTGCACCATGCGAATATTGTGTAAGTTTTATTTCCTGGTCGTTCATAACTTGTTAATAATAATATCGGTATTGAAATTTATATCAATGGTATCGGTTTGGATTAGTAATGTAGGTATTTTGACTTCGATTTTATGGTCAAGATCTTTTTTGTAAAATTTATCATAATACCTCAGCAGTATCCTGAAACACTCCTTTATGTTTCCTTCTGCCAGATGCTTTTGTGCATTTTTCTCTTCCAGCCCACCAAGGCGTTTTCTAATTCTTGTGATAGCATTTGACAATGCCTCACGGGGCATTATGCCGTATTCGGCTACCAGAAAATCAAGTCTTTCTTCAAAAGGAACCTCAAGAAATAGCAGTTCAGAAGAAAACATCTTCTTATAAAATTCTCCCGGAATATTCAGATCTCCAATTCTCTGACTCTCATCTTCCAGAAAAATGTCGGCTTGTGCATTAAGCTTATTTAATGCAGTAGCCAGTAAGTTTTCAAACATTTCCTGTGATGGCTGAGGAGGCAAATTGATGCCGCCCAGAGCCGAACCCCGATGAGAAGCCAATAACTCAAGATCGACTACCTGATAGCCTTTTTCAGATAGTTTTTGTAAAATATGGGTTTTAGCCGAGCCTGTATATCCTCCTATAATTTTGAGAGCGTAATCCTTTCTGAAGGTATCCAAAGCCTTATTTCTGAATGCCTTATACCCTCCCTGAAGCAGGTAAACCTCAAATCCATACAGGTCAAGCAGCCAGGCTACCGCACCGCTACGCATGCCTCCACGCCAGCAATGCACCAGCACGACAGGCTTGGGAGCAGGTGTAAAATTACTCCGGTTTTCAGAAAGGCTTTCGGTGTGCTGCTCCACCGTTTCTACCATTTTCCGCATTTTGGGGCCAAAATAATCGAGGCCGATTTTTATGGCGGTTTCACGGTTTTGCTGCTTGTATGCTGTGCCTATTACTTTTCTTTCTTCATCAGAAAAAAGCGGCAAACTCACCGCACCCGGAATATGAGCGTGGCTATATTCCCCCGGACTTCTAACATCAAAAACCGGGTGATTTTGAGCTTTTTCAAGAAAAGAATCTATGTTTAGGGAGGAGATTGGCATTTATTCTGAAATAAGATTCGAAAATACTCCCAAACATTTAAAAAGACCTATGATTATGGTCAAAAGAATTTAAAGATTTGAAAATAATAGTTTGATGATTTTAAGAAATACAAAAAGGAGAGCCTCGTGACTCTCCTTTTCCTAAAAATTCTAATTTTCTTATCAATACGGCTTCCAGGGTTTACCACCTACTAAAATCTCCTGGGCTTTAGGGTCAAAGGTCACTTTGAGGCCGGTGCGATATGCCGCATTTGACATCATGGTAGCAATAGAGTGCTGGTATCCGGCTTCTATGGGTGCATTTGGTGTTTTGCGGCTGCGTACACACTCCATGAAATTTTTGATATGATTAAATGTCAGGGAGTCACCACCAGTGTTGGCCTCTGTCGCAACTTTTTCACCTTCCAGCTTCATTGGAGTCAGGAGGTTAGGTTTAAGACCCATAGAGCGGGCTTCCCATTCATGTAAACCGCCTTTGTCAGATATCTCGTTGGTATCAAGGTTGATCATGCCGCCATTGGAGTAATACAGCTCTTTGGTGTCGCCAGCCGAGTTGGAAAATCTACTCGTAAACTGTACCTGGAAGCCATTTTGAGGTTGATCGGCAGGACCATAATCAAATACAACTGTGAGGGTGTCAGCATTGGTGCGGCCGTCCTGCCATTGGTAAATACCACCGTTGGCTACTACCGAGCGGGGATATTCGAGCCCCGAGAACCAGTGAACAGTATCAATCTGATGGCTCATCCATTGGCCGGGGATGCCTGAAGAATATGGCCAGAACAATCTGTATTCCAAATATTTACGAGCATCAAATGGCACCATAGGGCGGTTGATCAGGTAGCGTTTCCAGTCTACATCCGATTCTTTGAGCTCATTTACCAGAGCGGGGCGTCTCCACCGGCCGGGCTGGTTGACGTTCCACATAAGCTCCACCATTTTGATATCACCAAACTTACCTGACTTGATAAAATCTGCTGCTGCATGATAATTTCCGCCGGAACGTCTCTGTGAACCTATCTGAACTATTTTGTTTGAAGCTTTTACGGCTTTGAGTACCGCACGGTTGTCGGCCATGGTTTCAGATAATGGTTTTTCGGCATAAATATCACAACCGGCTTTCACGGCTTCGATGGTATGCATGGCATGTTGGAAATCAGCGGTACTCATAAATACTGCATCTACCATTTTGGAAGCATAAAGCTCGTCGTTATTATTAAAAACTTTGATGTCGGTGCCCAATTGTTTGTCTATGAAAGCCTTTCCTTCTTCACGACGGCGGTTCCAGATGTCGGAAAGTGCGACCATCTCAAAGTTCATCTCTTTATGAAGGGCCTTAAAAGGCGGAATGTGCGATGCCTTGAACCTGTCAGAAAAACCTACACAGGCTACCCGTACACGGTCATTGGCTCCTATAATTTTGCCATAGCTTTTTACTGAAAACCCAGTGGCTACACCCGCCATTATTGATTTTTTTACAAACTCTCTTCTTGTTGTCATTTCTGATTATTTTGGTTGAAATTACAATACAATTTAAAAAATTATTGCGTTTGAATCCTATCATTTAATACATATTCGACAAATGATTAAACTAAAAAGACAAAATAGTATTATTTGCCTTAGTTTAATAACTCAATCCATCTCCAAATTTAAAAAGGGCATATTCCGGTTTCAAAAATCCGGGAACATCTGATTGATTTTGAAGGACTGCATTTCTCGATTTTGGAGTACTAAAAGGCATTTTCCCTGTAGGGTTAAATTTTCCCGAAATCACATCAAGTACTGCTTCGGTTGAAGTACCAAAAGTCGCCAAAAGTGATTTTACATTAGGATTGTCAATTTCATCTATAACCCACGGGCTTGTAAAGTTGATAAGAATAATAGTGGGTTTGTGATACGAGGTTTCGTTTACTTGAGCAACATTTATTTTATTTTTTGAAAGCTGCAGTTCAATAGCTTCCCCTTCTTTTGTATTAAAAAGACTCCCCATATTTGGTGTAAGCCAAAGAACCACTACATCGGCCTCTTCACGTGTTTTGACGAATTCCAGATTCCATTTGTTCTCAGCAGGAACGATTATATTGGTGGGTTTTGCACCTGGCCGTCCGCTGTCATAGTGTGACTCAAAGAAGACTTTAGTTTTAGGCTTTAATGGCAAGATTTCATCCTGATTTCTCAGTAATACAATTGATTTCCTCATGGCCAAATCTGCTTTTTGCTGAAATTCTGCACTTCCTACCGTTTTAACAGCCTTTTCTACATCAACATAAGGGTTTTCAAAAAGACCTAAATCAAATTTTTCTTTGAGCAATCTGGATACTGACTCATTAATTCTTGTTTCTGAAACCATCCCTTTTTTTACAGTTTCAAGTAATAATGCCGGATCAGCTGAGCCTGAAAAAATATCGACACCGCAATCAATGGCTTTTTGGTACCTTTCTAAAATACTTAATTTTTCTACTCCCCAAGGCATCATTTCAATTGGACCTGTATCAGAATTGACGATTCCTTTAAAACCCATTTTACTGCGAAGCAAGTCTTTTATAATGGCCTTATTATATGCAAAAGCAATTTCCTCATATTGCGTACCTACGGGCTTGGCATAGTAGGGCATTATGGCAGAAGTGCCGGCATCAATAGCCGCCTGAAAAGGTTTAAGATGATAATCAAACATCTTTCCGGGGTAGTGCTGATCCTGCCCCCAAACAAAATGCGGATCATGACCCTCTACCTGAGGCCCGCCACCGGGAAAATGTTTGGTAGTAAGGGCTACAGATCCCAGTCCAAGTTTTTCACCCTGAAACCCCAGCACTATCTCCCGCATCATTTTGGCTGCCCAATCGGCATCTTCGCCAAAAGTACCCTCAATACGCTGCCAGCGAGGCTCCGTGGCAAGGTCGGCCATATACATGTAAGCTTTTCTCAGACCTACAGATGCCCACTCTTTTCCGGCGATTTCGGCAAATTCTCGGGTAAGTTTCAGGTCGTTCATCGCAGCCAGACCTAACTCTCCCGGCCATCGTGAGAATGTTGTAGTACCTACACTCAAACCGATGGAAGCGTCAATAGTGATGTGGTTCCTGGGGTTTGAAGCCACCATGGCTGGTATGCCCAGGCGAGTGTCTTCACACAATGCCTGTAGATTGTTAGACCATTCGGCGAGTGTTTTGGTGGTGGTATTGGCTCTGAGAATAAAATGCCGGAGGTTGTTTTGCTTAACTCCTTTAGTGGTACCTGCAGCAGAAAGCATGGGGTATGGCAGAGGTTTCTTGGAAAACATATTGATTTCCTGAATCAGGTCTTCTTCATTAAAACCTGAGGTGATTTCAGCTTTTGGAGCATTTTGCTGAAAAGAATAATCGCCCTTCAGTCTTGTGGTGGATATCAGCATAAAACCCACTTTTTCCTCAAGGCTCATTTTTGAGAGCAGGTCGTCAATGCGGGTTTCTACCGGAAGTCGCCAGTCTTCATATTTATCAATTTTCCCATTTTTGTTGAGATCCTTAAATTCAAGTTTGCCTTTTTTAAGAATTTTTGCCGATCTGAAACCCAATTGAGGCTGGTAGGGCTTTTGAGCCATTGCCACAGAATAAAACAAACTTAAGACTGTTAATGCTTTGATGATCAGTTTCATAGTTTAATTTTTTTTTACTTACGAAATACTTTTTTCAGAAAATTATCTATCGTTGTGACCATAGGGGAAAACCAGGGTTCAAACTGTACAAAGGAATGGGGTGCATCCTGAAAGGTTCTGATTTCTGTATAAATCCCGGATTTTTTCAGAATAGCACAGTAATCTTCACGACCGGCGTGCATACGGGCTACCGAACTGTTGATAAACAATGTAGGCGGGCTTTTTTCCCCGGCGTATGTAAGGGCTGAGCCCTTTTTCCACAAGTCAGGGTTTTCGGTTTTTGAATATCCAAACCAAAGGGTTGCGGCGGAAGGTCTATTTGAATCATCGCCTTCGCCAGATTCGGGATGAATAAAAGCCAAAATTCCGTCCAGATCTATTATGGCCTGCACAGCACTTGAAGTAGAAAATACGGAAGTTTCAAGTTCAAAAAAAGGATTTTTATTGGTATTTCCAATCAAAGCGGCCAACTGCCCACCCGCCGAAAAACCACAAACTGCGATTTTATTGGTATCCAAACCAAACTCCCCGGAATGAGCTTTTACCCATTTTATTGATTCCTTAATGTCACAAACCGCCGCCGGAAACAAGGCTTCAGTAGAAAGTCTATATTCAACCGTGAAACTAGCATAGCCAATTGAGGCCAACTTTTGAGCCAATGGAATATGCTGGAATCTATTTCCTGACCGCCAGCCTCCGCCATGAATGATGACAATTGCCGGCTTTTTCTTTATTGATGAATCGTAAAATGCGTCAAGAGAAAGACTTTTGCCGGAGAGTACCTGATAAACGATATTTCTGCTTTCCTGTACATTTTTAAATTTGAATTCACCAGACCATTTAGTTTCAGGATTAGTCTTTTTAGAATTTAAATAAGCCGACCAGTTGGAATACGAAGTATCGGTTACGATAGTGAACCCTGAATGACTCTGAGCATTTGCCGAAAAGCAAAATATAATTAATGCAAAAATTTTATATTTAAAAAAAGCCCTATTCATTCCGCATCTCATGGTGAAGATCATCCAGCATTTCGGTTGAACCAATATACAATGGACTTCTCTGATGAACATCGGTGGGCTTAATATCCAAAATATCCCGGTCTATATCAGAAAATGCCTGACCACCCGCCTGCTCAATCAGATATGCCAATGGATAGCATTCATAAAGTAATCTGAGTTTTCCAACGGGAGTTTTTTTGGTGGGCGGATAAAGATAGACTCCACCTTTCAGAAGGTTCCGATGAAAATCACCGACCAATGACCCGATATATCTTGCCGCATATCTTTTGGACTTACAATTAGTAATATATTTTTGAACATATTCAGGGAATTCATAATAATTACCTTCATTGCAGCTGTAAATATTTCCGGTGAGAGGTATCTGCATATTTTTGTGAGAAAGAAAAAACTCACCCAACGAATGCTCATAAGTGAAGGCGTTTACCCCATGGCCAGTAGCAAAAACCAAGATTGTAGATGAACCGTAAAGTATATAACCTGCTGCTGCCTGCTTTCTGCCACCCTGCAAAAAGTCCTCGATCGTGGGTTGAGATCCCACAGGGGTAATTCTCCTGTATATTGAAAAAATAGTACCAATGGACACGTTTACGTCAATGTTGGAAGAACCATCCAGAGGGTCAATAGCCACCACATATTTTCCATGGTCATTTCCTGTAAAAATAATATTCTCTTTTTCTTCAGAGACTATGGCAGCAACTTCTCCCCCGTTTTTCAAAGCCCTTATAAATCTGATATCAGCTATGACGTCGAGCTTCTGCTGGTTTTCTCCCTGCACATTTGCACTGCCAAATCCACCAATAATATCCACCAATCCAGCCCTGTTAATTTCCCGGTTAACCACTTTGGCAGCAAGGGCTATGTCACGCAAAAGCTGGGATAACTCCCCGGAGGCATGAGGAAATGCCTGCTGGTGTTGCTTAATAAAACGGTCTAAAGTTGTACCTACAGGTACGGCTATTTTTTCTTCATCTGGTGTGTACATATAATGATAAATTAATGAGTGAATTTAAGCATTTTTATTTCAACTCACGAATTTTTATATTTTTAAAATATACCAAATCGTTGTGGTCCTGCAAAAGGATGTGTCCTTTATCTCCCATACCAAATCCCTCGTTTACGGCATATTTTGAACGAGCTACCAAAGCCTTGTAAATATTTCCTTTTCTCTTGTATTCCAGCACTTTGAACCCATTGAGCCAGTGCTGAACGGTATTGTCGGGAAGAGCCACCACTTTGGCCTGATTCCATCCTCCGATTTTTCTTTGAAATCTGGGATCGAGTTTATCTGAAGGAATTAGGTCGTACAAACTGGCCATAGTGCGGTTGCCTACCACGCCCTGCTTTGCGTCAGGATGTTTTTCATCATCTAATACCTGATATTCCAAACCAAGTGCAGCTTTTCTTCCTTCTTCACCCAGCATTTCCACAAAATATTTAACCCCGGAATTGGCAACATCAGTCAGTTTAAAATCAAACTGGAGCTCAAATGCAGCATAAAGGCTGTCAGATAACAGATCGATACCCGGTTTTTTGTCGGTATTGGCAGTGATTGCCAAAATTCCATCTTCAATTTTCCATCTGGAATCGGGGCTAAGAGACTTTCTTTGACTATGCCACCCGTCGAAGTTTTTGCCATTAAACAATAATTTGAAACCCTGGGCTTTTTCTTGCTCTGATATGTTGTTGGTAAGTAAATTGACGACCGGACAGTTATCCAGGGGGCTCGGAACCAGATTTTCGGTCTGAATTCTGATGTTTTTCCAACGGATCTTCATTCCGGGCTTCATGTTGCCATAAATTCCATGCACCTGAAGAGCGATGAAACCCTTTTCGGTCATATTATCAATCAAATGGGCGGTAGGCACTCCATTGATAAATGTACGGATGGTACTTCCGATGGCCTCTATGCGGTAGTGGTTCCAATCAAGTTTTTTAAATGCTTTCTGACCTTCAGGATTTTGGTTGAGATTATATAGCCAATCCCGGCGACCTTCGTCATAAATACCGCCGGACCAGGCTCTTGGAGAGGGATCTACCTCCATTTGGTAGCCATGCACCCTACCATTCTGATATTCTTGCTTTGACATACTTCTAAACTGAACACCGCCGTTCATTTCGTCGTCAAGTTTTAAATCCAATTCCAGAATAAAATCTCCATACTCATTTTCAGTACAAAGAAATGAATTGGGAGTGTTGGCCACAGTTTCACCAACAATCTGCTTTTTTTCTACTTTATAAACCGCTTGTCCACCTTTTTGAGTCCAACCTTTCAGAGTCTTCCCATCAAAAAGGTTTGTCCATTTTTGTGCAAAAACCTGAGTGCATGCCAACGTTAAAACAAATATTATTTTTTTCATATTTATCAAAAATTATATACAAAAATATCTAATATTATTTTTCCGGAATAATATACAAATGGCGAAAAATATTGAATTTTTGATGAAAAATTTCCAAAAAACTTCATACAAGTGTTAAAATTTCACATTGATTTGTTTTAAGTAATTTGTACTTATCTGCCCGCTTTCCAGAGCAGTTCTTCCTTTCACCGGTACAGCGTCTAATTCTATAATATTCCAGCCTTTAAATCCTATTTTATTAAGGTTTTTGAAAATAGCAGGAAAATCTACTTTTCCCTGGCCAAGCTCCACAAATCTATATCCCGAACTATTTTCAGAATCGGGGCGGGTATCTTTAATATGAGTTGCATACAAAATGTCCTTATATTTCAAAACAGCCTTTGCCGGAACCCCTCCTCCCTGATGATAATGAGCTACATCCAGTAGTAATTTTATGTAGCGGGTATCCATTTCATTTAGGATAATATCTATTTCATCGGGTGTTTCTCCCAATTGGTGCATGTGATTGTGGTATGCAGGCTGAATTCCGGTTTCTTCCAAAACCGCTTTGGAAATTGCCGACATGTTTTTAGCATACTGCTTAAGCTCCTCGGTATTTGGAGCTCTGTCTTTTGGCCTGGAGTTATTGGTGATTTGCAAGGAATGTCCTCCCAGTGTTTTTATAAATCTGGCATGCTTGAGGTGAGTTTCCATTTCTTTGGAGATGTCTGAAGAAATTCCCACATTTCCACTCGAAAACATAGCCAGTTCAAGTCGGGCACTGTCGAGTGTCAATTTGAGATCTTCTGGTTTTTCCCTGAAAACAGGAAAAGTGTTGGCTCTCAGCTGAATGCCTTTAAAACCAAGTGCGGCAATGTCTTTGACAGCAACGAGGTCATTTCCATTCCAGGTGATGGCAGAATATGCCATTTTTTGATTGTATTTTTTGGCAAAACTTTCCAACTGCGAAGCAAACAAAAAAGCCGGGGCTGACTGAATGAAGGTCCGTCTATTCATGATGATAGGTTGATTTTAGAAAACAAAACCCCGAATCGCTCCGGGGTTTTGTGTGATTTGGGGTTAAATGTAATTAATATCCGGGATTTTGGGCAAATACTCCCGGAGCAGAACGGTCAATTTGTGTTTGAGGAATTGGACGCAAATAGTGCTTATCTGCAACGGCTGATGCCTGAGGGTTATACTTTTTAACCCTGTCCACCAAAAGTCCCCATCTTTTAAGGTCTAACCATCTCATTTGCTCTCCTGCCAGCTCACGAGCTCTTTCTTCAATAAGGAAATCAAAAGTCATCTGATCTTCTGTTATCCTCATAGCTTCTTTTTTACCCGGCCATGCTGCTCTTTCTCTTACCACATTTATATCGGCAGTTGCTTCAGCTTTTTTCCCCATTTGCAAGTTAGCCTCAGCTCTCATTAAGTAAATATCTGCCAGTCTCCATACAAAATAATCTCTTGAGCCTCTTGGTTCTGTTCTGTCTGATCTTTTGGTATCAAAAAACTTCTGTAAAGTTGGGAATAAGGCTTCATTATATTTACTAGGAACCAAAACCTGATACTTTTTAGTAGCCCTCTCCTCTTTGCTCATTTCATATCCTGGAATAAAAATAGTAGTATCGCCAGACGCAAATGTAACTTTTGCTTTTGAGTCATCAAATGAAGTATTGAATGTACCAGGACTATTTGACTTCCAGGTATCTCTGAACGATTTTTTATATCTTGAATCGTTTACTCTTTCGCCAAATACTGTGTTTAAGCAATATGAGGTTGGTCTCAAACGCTTAAATGGTCTTCCATAAAATACATCTCTGACCATACCCGCCTGGGTGTCATATTGCATACCAAAATACAAGTGAAGGTTGTTTCCACCACCGCCTTCGCCACCAGCATTGGTTACGTTGGTGATTTGGTCTGTAGTATACTGAACAGCAAAAACTACTTCTGAATTCTGCTGATTGTCCTCGTTGTGAACAGCTGCAAAATCATCCAGGAGTTTGAAACTGTACTTTGTTATTAGGTTTGTACATAAATCAGCAGCTTTTTGAAAATCATCAGCAGCTTTTGACGAACCATAAGCTTTGGCAAGGTAAACCTTAGCTAGAAGAGCCTCCGCCGATGCTTTAGTAGCTCTTCCATAATCAGATGAATGAGCCTTATTTTCAAGATCAGCTATGGCTTCGTTACAGTCTTTGATAATTTGAGCATAGATCTCGGCATCGGTATTTCTTTTTGTTTCCTTAGTTGGTCCGGTTGTTTCCGTTAATCTTAAATCCAATGGACCAAACTGCTGATGCAAAATATAATAATAGTGAGCTCTTAAAAACTTGGCTTCGGCCACTCTTAGCTTTTTGGTAGCATCAGAAACCCCTTGAACAGTAGCAGCTCTACCTATTATGGCATTACAGGTATTAATTCCTTTATATAACTCATCCCAAAGGATTGCTAAGTAATCAACTGTAGGCTGGATTTGAGTATCATAAAAATGGAACCCTTTATATCCACCATCGGCACCGGTAGCATAAATATCAGTACCGTATTCGGTAAAAGTCAACCCCAGTTGTGTACCATAAAATGTTCTGAGAGAAGAATATGCTGCCTTGGTGGCGTCTTCAAATCCTTTAGCAGTATTCATGTAGTCATTTCCAATATTGGAAATTACCGTTTCCTTGAGTAAATCCTGGCACGAGGTGCTCAAAAGAAGCATTCCGCCAAGTGCTAGTCCTTTTATCTTATTTATTTTCATTTTAATCAATACTTTAGAATTTAATATTTAAACCAAATGTTGTCACCGTAGTCGAAGGTGTAACGTCACTTGTTACTGCTGTTAAACCAGTAGCTGAGTTGGTAATCGCAGCTTCAGGATCTACACCATTGTACTTAGACAAGTAAGATGACCAAATCTTTGGCTGCTGAATTGAAGAATACAAACGAACTGATTCAGCACCGATTTTTTTAGCTACACGGCCACTAAATGTATATCCGAAGTTAATGTTTCTAAGTTTGATGAAACTTCCATCATAGTAGAACAACGAAGAATTGTAAACCGGGAACTCCTGATTGCTTTTTGGACGAGGAAACTCATTGGTAGGGTTATTTGGAGTCCAGTAATCAACCTTGATTTGCTGATAACGACCCGCCAATTGAAGTTGGTTTCTGTGGAAACCTGACAAAATCGTGTTTCCAAATCGGCCATATAAGAAGAAGCTTAAATCGAATCCGGCGTACTCAAACCTGTTGGTAAGTCCACCTGCCCATTTAGGTACGTCATTTCCGATAATTACACGGTCAGCGGCAGTGATTTTGTTATCTCCATTAGTATCCTGGATTTTGATTTGACCCACTTCAGATCCAAATGCTTTCGCCTGATCTGCCTCGTTGGTTTGCCAGATTCCAATTTTCTTGAAATCATAGTAAGTATTTAAAGGATAACCTATAAACCATCTGTTACCTACGTCATCAACTTTACCATTGTATAGTTCAACGATTTCTTCCTTATTTTTCGTAAACTGGAAGTCAGTAGTCCATTTAAACCCATTTTTAGAATTAACATTTACAGTAGTTACCCCTAATTCAATACCCTTGTTTCTGGTATGACCTACGTTTCTGGTTACAGCGTTAAACCCTGTTGAACCCGGTAAAAAGTCAGAAAGTAAGAGGTCTTTGGTGTTGGTTTCATAAAACTCCAATGAACCCTGTACTCTGCCACGATAGATTGAGAAATCAAGGCCAATGTTGGCATTAGCAGAAGATTCCCATTTAAGGTCAGCATTTCCGATTGTGTTAGGTCTGTAACCAAAAGCACCTGTTGCACCAAATGCATAGGTAGTACGACCCAATAAACCTTGTGTCTGATAAGGAGCAACCCCCTGGTTACCAACTTTACCCCAGCCGGCACGAAGTTTTAACATATCAATAAACACAACTCCTTTCATGAAGGATTCATTGGTGATATTCCAACCAACTGCAATTCCGGGGAAATTACCATATTTTGTATTTTCACCAAATCGGCTAGAACCGTCACGACGCATCGTAAGTGTCAATAAATACTTGTCATTAAATGAATAGTTTGCACGACCCATAAAAGAATTGATAGTCTATTGGATAAGATTTGAACTAACACCTAAAACTGAGGATGCAGAGTTGAAGCTATAAAAAGCCTGACTTTGAGCAGGAACCCCCTGAACACTTGAACCATATGACTCAAAATTATCTTTTTGAATAGATTGTACACCTGTCAGATTTAAGCTATGTTTTCCAAAAGTTTTGGAGTAATTGAGAATATTCTCCATTGTAATGTTGAACCCAAAACGGTTTTCGTTGAAAGCCTGGGCATCACCACGACGACGTGCATTAGTTTCAGAACCAATAAAACGTCCCCAACGCGATTGTGTAAAGTCAGGACCAACATTTAATCTGTAAGTTAAACCATCAATGATTTTAACCTCAGCATAAATTGAATTGAATATTCTGTACTTTTTGGTATTGTCAATGTTTACTCCATCAACTACCTCAGAAAGTGGGTTAGAAAGTAAGGCATCATTTGTAGGCTCAAAAATCAATGATCCGTCGGCATTAAATGCCGCACCCAGCGGGTTGGCCTGTAAAGTGGCACCATAAGGATTAAGATTTTCTCCATTTCTGATAGAATACATCATGTATGATGAAATTCCCACTTTCAATCTTTTATTAACCTGATGATCAATATTGGCTCTCAATGAGTTACGAGTATAATCCAACAATTTGGTTACCCCTTGATCCTGAAAGAATCCACCAGAAATATAGAAAGATGTTCTTTCGTTTCCACCTTGTATTCCTATGGTATGGTTTTGAATCATACCAGTTCTCAGAATAAGATCCTGATATTGAGTGTTTCTTCCGGCTGCTATACCTGCGGCTACATTTGGATCACCCCCAAGGACAGCTACTTTTGCGTCCGCAGCTGCATCGGCCACACCGGTTGGTACCGGATTACCGCTAGCATCTTTGTAAAGACCAGTTGCACGATACGCCTCTCTGACATATTCTGCAAATTCAGCCCCTGAGAAAAGCTCCAACTGGCTATAGGCATTTGAAGCTCCTGCATAAGTATCCAACGTAACCGTTGTTTTCCCTTTGTTAGCACCCCTCTTTGTGGTAACCAAAATTACACCATTGGCCCCTCTGGCACCATATATTGCGGTGGCAGTAGCGTCTTTCAAAACTTCCATTGATTGAATATCGTTGGGGTTGATATCTTCATAACCGGCTGAAAGCGGGATTCCGTCCACAACATAAAGCGGGTCGTTACCTGCATTAAATGATCTACGTCCGCGGATAAGTATCTTTGGTGCAGAACCCGGTTTCGAACCAGATTGTGAAACATCAACACCTGCTGCTCTACCTTGCAGAGCCTGACCTAATGAGGTCAGAGGCATTTCCGTAATTTGTTTTGAAGTAACCTGTGAAATTGCTCCGGTCATCTGGCTTTTTTTCTGAGTACCATAACCTACCACAACTACCTCGCTAAGGTTGGTTGCATCTTCCTCCAAGGCAACATTTATAACGCTCTGTGATCCAATCTCGATTTCCTGACCCACAAAACCTATGTACGAAAACACGAGTGTGTTTTTATTAGGAGGTACACTTAGTGAATACCCTCCGTTTCCATCCGATACTGCTCCCTGAGTAGAGCCTTTCACTGTCACACTTACACCCGGTAGGCCGGTTCCGCCCGCATCGGTCACTTTCCCAGTTATGGTTCGTGACTGTGCCCATACGTACGAATTTACGCACATAAGGATAGCAAAGAGAAAAAGTAAATTTTTCTTCATAATAAAATAGATTGGTTAAATTTCCGGGGGGTTGAGTTCCCGATTGTAATTAAAAAATTAGTTTAAGATTAATTTTATTCTCCAGAAATCTTGTAAAATGTATATTTTTTAAAGATTTTATACAAAAATAATTGTCCCAAATACAATTACTATCCTAAAAAATGTCTTTTTCTAATAGGATTTTGACAATATTTTTTTGCAATTTGTAAATATTGTCTTAGTTTCTAAAATAATTTATTATTGACTTGCAAATAATTAATTCTTTGCAAATTGTTCGGTGCCATAGGGTGCTCTTTGGCTTCTTCTGAGCATTTTATTGGCCGCATCATTATTGGTAAACCGTTCTTTTGCAGGATCCCAGTTTAATTTTCCCGGAATCTTCATAGCAATATGGCTAATCAAACATACCGAACAGGCCCGATGGGCAATTTCAACAGGTGACAGCACAGGGGTGCCATTTTGTATTCCTCCGAGCCAATTGAGGTGATGCTCTTTACTTACCTGAAGTTTGATTTCGTTTTCTTTGATTTCTGATTTCAGGATCTTAGGGTCACTGGCATCAAGGGCTTTGGCACTTTGGGCAGCTGCAACAGGATCAGATGCCGAGGCCACATAGTTTCCTCTGGAAACAAATATCCAGCCTTCGGTGCCTTCATACCTTATACCGTTCGGAAATCCTCCGCTGGTGTACATGGTGATACCGTTGGCATATTCGGCTTTGACCATAAAGTCACCGTGTACATTCCAAAGGCCTGATTTGGGAAATTCTGCAACCGCCTCGACTGAAATCGGACCGGTCAATTCGGTATCCATGCCCCAGGCAGCAGAATCAAAATGGTGTTGTCCCCAGCCGGTAATCATTCCGGCACCGTATTGCTCCAGCCTTAACCAACCCGGTCTGCCATAGCCTTTCTGTGGATGCACTCCGATTTCGGTATATGGCACCAAAGGCGTTGAGCCTAGCCACATGTCATAGTTTAACCCTTGTGGAACTGGCATAGCCGGTGCAACCGGACCCGACGGATCACCCGGAAGGCCTATTTTCACAGTATGCAGCTTTCCGATACGGCCATTTCTAACCAGCTCGGCAGCAATTCTAAACTGATCTGAAGACCTTTGCTGGGTACCGCATTGGAACACCACTCCTTTCTTTGTCACAATCTGACTGAGTAACCTCCCTTCGGAAATGGTCAAAGAAGTGGGTTTTTGTAAATAAATATGTTTACCTGCCAGGGCCGCTTCAATGGCTGGCTGAGAATGCCAGTGATCCGGGGTACTGATCATGACAGCGTCAATGTCTTTGTTTTGTAATAGTTCCCGGTAATCATCATACATTTTGGTATCCATATAACCTGTATTTCCGGTTTTTTTTGCATAAAAACCATCAATCAGCTTTTTACCATCTTCAAGGCGGTTGCGGTCGAGGTCGCACACGGCCATGATACGTGCCTGCTCGTGCTGCCAGGTGCCGGGCAAGTCATGATCCCGGGCAATTCGGCCACAGCCGATTTGTCCAATATTTATCTTGTTGCTGGGGGCATTTTTTCCAAAAACAGTAGAGGGCACTATTGTTGGAAATACAAGGCCTGCTGCCACTGTTTTTACCGAATTATTAATAAAATCTCTTCTTTTCATTTTCAGATACATTTAAAAATTACTGATGTTTTTGGCTTTCTTTTGAGCAATTAATGCCAGCTCTGTGGCCAGAAAACAATGTTGCTGAGACATGGCAGTTTCGGTACGGTTTATTACATCATCCACGAGCAAAGTACCATACGTGAGGGGAAAATCGGAACAATCGAAATAGGCGGTTTCCTTTTGGTTGGCCATATAAAGATGGTTGCCTGTATTATTTTTGGCAATGTCAATATTTTTTCTTATCTCGATAAAGCCTTCAGTACCGAGAATTGTCAGGCGGCCATCGCCCCAGGTTTTAAGACCATCAGGTGTAAACCAGTCCACTCTGATATATCCGGAGCCATGATTTCCCTGCAGTGTGACGTCACCAAAATCTTCAAAAAGGGGATAATTTTTATTGTTGAAATTCCCTATCTGAGCCGATAATATTCTGGCTTGATCGGAACCTGTAAAGTGCAGAAACTGATCAAATTGGTGAGAGGCAATATCTGTGATGATTCCACCAAAATATTGTTTGTCAAAAAACCATGCTGGTCGTGATTTGGGGCTCATTCGATGCGGACCCATACCAATGGTTTGTATTACTTTTCCAATCGCTCCATCTTTTATCAACTCTGAAGCCTTCATAGTTGCCCGGTTTTCGAATCTTTCGCTATAGGAAATCGAAAATATCCTTCCGGTTTCTTTCTGAACTTTTTTGATTTCTTTAAGTTGTTTGAGATCTGTTATTCCAGGTTTATCCACCATATAGTCTTTTCCATGCTTCATCACTTCCACACCCAACGGACCACGCTGATTGGGGATAATCGAACTTAGCACCAGGTCAATTTCCTTATTGTCAAGAATTTCTCTTTTATCTTTAACTCTTTTTGCCTCGGGAAATCTCCTTTGAAAATCAGCGGCCAGATCGTCTTCATTAGCATGAAAAGCCAGCATTTCACCACCACCACGTATTACTGAGGCTGCCATTCCAAAGATATGATTGTGATTAATTCCGATCACCCCGAATTTTAGCCTGGGAACATCAAAAACTGGAATTTCAACACTTTTTTCCCGGTAATACTTGGTTGAAGAGCCATGACTCAATACCGGCAAAACACCCAAACCGGAAAGCTTTAAGCCACTTTCTATCAAAAAATTACGACGATGAAGTTTTTCAGACATGCTTTTATTTGGTTGAAGATCCGCTAAATTTTATCCAAATATTTATTTGAATTTTAACAAAATTAAGAAGGTTTATTAAACTTGTCTATCATGAATCAAATCAATTTATAATGATATTTTGACATAAATTCTTTTCAAGTAGTAATAATAGTGTTAAAAACAGGAGAGTCCATGATACTTATATTCCATTTTTGTTTTATTTTTGTCAAAAAAATACTATTGAAGAGATGAAACCTCAATTGCTCAAGATTTCAAATCCCGCAGATACATCATTTAATTTATTAAAATTATCGGTGCCTAATTTTCCGACACCCTGGCACTATCATCCTGAAATAGAGCTGGTTTTGATTCAGGAAAGTACAGGAAAAAAATATGTAGGAAGCAGTATCACCGACTTTGCTCCGGGGGATTTGTGTATGATTGGAAGTTATCTACCTCATTATTATAAAAATGATGAGGAATATCTGAAACCTGAAAGCACTTTAATGGCCCGCTCAATGGTAATTCATTTTAATTATGATTTTTTGGGGCCAGCTTTTTGGGATTCTCCTGAAAGTACAGCTATCAAGTCGCTTTTGGAAAAATCAAAAAGAGGAATTCAGTTTGGTAAAGAAACAGCTGATTTGATTTATCCTAAACTCCTGGCTGTCTTTGAATTGGGAGGAATGCCCCGGCTGATAAAATTTCTGGAAATCCTGGATGATCTGGCGAAAAGTAAAAATCATGATTTCCTTTCGACCGATGCCATTCAGATAAGAAATGAAGTGGATTCTGACCGAATCAAAAAAGTTTTGGAACATGTGAGTGAAAACTTCCGAAATCCGATAAAACTTGACGATGTGGCTCAGCTTGCCAACATGAGCGAGTCGGCTTTCAGCAGATATTTTAAAAAGCGAACCCGGAAAACCTTCTCTAATTTCCTGACTGACATAAGAATCGAATATGCCTGCAAACTTCTGCAAAACGACAAGCTAAGTATCTCACAGATAGCGTTTGACAGCGGTTTTTACAATCTTTCCAATTTTAACCGACAATTTAAATCAACCAAAAAAATCACACCATTGGCTTACAGAATGAACTATCTGGACTGAAAATAGAATTAATTAAAACCAAAAGGCCTTCAAGGTGTAACCTGAAGGCCTTTTTTGGCTTTTTTATAAGGTTTATTATTTTAAAGTCAAAATCGCATCTTTGATTCTGCCTACTGCTTCTTTGAGTGCTTCATCAGATGCGGCTGTAGAGATACGAATACAGTTTGGAGCACCAAAACCGGAGCCTGCTACCGTGGCAACAAATGATTTCTCAAGTAACCACATCGATAGATCGTCTGAGTTGTTGATAGTAGTAGTACCATCAGATTTTCCAAAATAATAGCTTACATCAGGGAAAGCATAAAATGCCCCTTCGGGTACATTTACTTTAAATCCCGGAATTTCCTTCAGCAAACCTACCACCAAATCTCTTCTAAGCAAATATGCCCTTTTCATTGTTTCGGCGGCTGTCATATCGTCCCAGGCAACCAGCGAAGCTCTCTGAGCGATATGGTTTGTACCTGAGGTAACCTGACCCTGTAACTTGTCAATTCCATCTACAATCCATTTAGCGGCTCCTATATATCCAATCCTCCAGCCTGTCATCGCAAATCCTTTAGCCATACCATTTACGGTGATAACCCTGTCTTTGATGGCCTCGATAGACCCTATTGAGAAATGTCCTTCCTCCCTGAAATTAATATATTCATAAATTTCATCAGCCAACACAAACACGTTGGGGTGCTTTTCGATAACGGCTGCAATAGCTCTCAATTCGGCTTCACTATAGACTGAGCCAGTAGGATTGTTAGGAGAAGCATACATCACTACTTTAGTTTTGTCAGTGATGGCCGCTTCCAGCTGATCAGCAGTCACTTTGAAATCATTTTCAAAGGCACCTTCAAGAATTACAGAGGTACCTTCGGCCAGTTTCACCATTTCACTGTAAGAAACCCAGTATGGAGCAAAAATGATAACTTCATCACCGGGATTTACCATAACAGCGAGAGCATTGGCAAGCGAATGCTTTGCACCTGTCGAAACGATAATGTTTTCAGGTTTCCAATCTATATTATTGTCTCTTTTAAATTTTTCGGCTATTACTTTGCGAAGCTCAGGAATGCCCGCAACCGGTGTATAGGCGTGAAAACCGGCATCAATGGCGTCTTTTGCTGCTTCACAAATGTGTTTTGGTGTTTTAAAATCAGGCTCACCAATGGAAAGGTTTATCACTTTGTGGCCCAGAGCTGCAAGCTCTCTTGATTTTTTTGACATTGCCAGGGTTGCAGATTCTTCGAGATTGTTGATTCTGTCGGCAAGCAAATTTGTACTCATGATTTTGTTATATTTTTATGATTCCCCAAAAACGTAGTGGAAAGAACTTCTTTCCAAATTCGGGTGCAAAATTAAGCTTTATTATGTTAATTGCCTTACAAAAATTTGGATTTTCCAATTTCGGAATATTTCAAAACCATTTATTCGGACAAAAAAATCTTGCCTTTTTACCAAAAAAACAATTTAATATGGCCGCTTACATTCATGAAAGGTTTTGTTTTTCGAAATAAACAAAAGAATAATTACCCTACTGAGTCGTTAAATAAAAGCAATTGGCTATTTTTGAAATCTTACCATAAAAAGCTTTTCTTCGTATATACAGGTACAGAAAAACTGAATTAGAATTTTATGAACAAAAGACTACTCCTGATATTGATTTTGGCACTTTGGGCACCACTGGCAGCTATGGCTACTCATTTGCGTGCAGGTGAAATCACGGCAACCAGAATCTCCTCGAGCCAGCTAACTTATAAAATCACCCTCACCACTTACACCGACCAAATCAATGGAAAAGCTGCCAATGACGGGCAGGATAATGTGACTTTCAATTTTGGTTTTTCGACGACCAAACCTGAGATATATAAAGTTAGCAGAAAGAAAAAATTTCTTATCAATCCCGCCACGATGTGTAATGTATATGATACCACCATCACATTTCCTGCCCCTGGACTCTACACCATCAGTTGTGGTATTGTAAACCGAAATGAACGCACCATCAATCTGCCACAGCCCTCGGAAAATATCAGCTTTTTTGTTCAGACTTCGATCAATATTAACCCAAGTTTTGGTCTTAATAGTACACCGGTATTACTTAATATCCCGATAGATTCGGCTTCACTGGGCTCCAAGTTTATTCATAATCCGGGTGCATTTGACATTGATGGCGATAGCTTGTCCTACCGACTCACCACCCCCAAACGGGACAAAGGTACCGATACCGGAATCGGAGAATTCATTGCCGGATATCTCGACCCCAGCACAGTAGGCCCTTCGCCTGTACTCAATGAGTTGGAAAACGGGCCTGCCACATTCAGGATTGACCCCCGTACCGGCGATCTGATCTGGGATGCCCCCAGAGAAATTGGGCAATATAACGTAGCGTTTATTATTGAAGAATGGCGAAAAGCCCCCAGCGGCAACTACCTGAAAATCGGCGAGATCGTGAGAGATATGCAGATAATAGTAGTTGAGTCGTCGAACAAAAGACCACTACTCGAAGTACCCGAGAAAATATGTGTAGAGGCGGGTAAAAAGGCCGAATTTGAGGTAAAAGGGAAAGATCAGGACGATCAGGTACTTAGACTCACCAGCTCGGGTGGTGTGTATAACCTTGATGCAAGCGGACTGCCTTTCAAATTTGTGGAACCCGAAGCTGCCACTTTTAAGTCGACCCCGACCAATAAAATTGTAACCGGAACTTTTGCATGGAACACCAACTGCCTGCATGTAAGGGATCAACCCTATGACGTGTTATTTAAAGTTGAAGACTCTCCGGGGCGGTTCAGTACTTCATTGGTAGATATAAAAACCATGAAAATCACGGTATTGCCGCCAAAACCTAAGGATCTGGCTGCTGTTGAGCTTGAAAAAGGAATAAAACTCACCTGGAAACCTGTGACAGGCTGCAAATCAGACGGAAAAGTTTTGATTTTTAGAAAAAGTGGATGTAGTGGACTAAATTCTGCGGAATGTTCTTCAGGAATGCCTGCTGAGTGGGGTTATTCCCTATTGGCAACTGTGGGCACTGCCGACACGACCTACACTGACCTCACCACAGAAAAAGGGGCGATTTACAGCTACAGGCTGATTACTGAAATTCCCGTGAACAATTTTTTGAATATGCAAAGTGAACCATCAATAGAGTTTTGTGTGGGGAGTGAAATCAAAAAAGGGATGAATGTAATTTCGAAGGTTTCGGTAGAAAAAACAGATGCCTTAAATGGCGAAGTACTTGTAAACTGGACCAAACCCATAGATTTTGATCTTAAAAATGCTAAAAGTCCTTTTGTTTATAAATTATACCGTGCCGTTGGTCTGGGAGGAGAAAATTTTGAATTGATCTTTACAAAAGTGACTGCCCTGAGCGGTGAGCCAGATACCGTTTTTCTGGACAAAGGGCTCAATACCAAAGAAAACGTTTACCGATACAAAGTCGAGTTTTATACCGAAAATGAAAAACTCTACAGCACATCACCTCAGGCCACTTCAGTAAGGCTTACGGTAAGTCCGGAAGATAAAAAACTCAAACTCAAGTGGGATGCCAATGTACCCTGGAAAAACGACAATCAGGTGCATTTGATATTTCGGGAAGATAAAGACAAACCAGGGAGTTTTAATCTCATCAAAAAACTTGACGTAGCAGGAATATCGACCTTTACATTTACTGACGAGGGCAAGGATACCGAAACCAGCGATGGGGACATTTCAATTGAAATAAAAAATAAAGAAAACTATTGCTACTATGTAGTCACGAGAGGCCGATACGAGGAATTACCGGCACTGGGAATACTTGAAAATGCATCGCAAATAGCTTGTGGCAGCCCGGCTGACAATACTCCTCCCTGCAAACCCGACCTGGTAGGCACTCCAAATGGCACAGGTCAGGGATGTGAAGGACTAAAAGCCGAAGATTTTTGTAACAATGAGGTTTTTGTAAATAAAATCACCTGGAATGCCCCTGCCTCCACAGGCACCGGTGAATGTAGGCAGGATGTGGTTTCATACAGTATTTATTATTCGAGATACGAAGACGAACAGCCTCGGTTGATTGCGGTTCAAGAGGCCTCTCTGGGAACAACTTTCAACCACAGGAGGAATTCAAAAGACGGTTTTGCGGGGTGCTATTATATCACTGCCAAAAGTAATTTGGGTGGCGAAAGTACCATGAGTAACAAAATCTGCTTTGACAACTGCGAGGATATAAGTTTTCCAAATGTATTTTCGCCCAATGGTGACGGCAAAAATGACACCTTTAGCCCCATGAACTGCCCGGCATTTATCAATACCATCAATTATGATATTTACTCATCCAATGGCTTAAAAGTGGCCTCGGGCAGTGGCTCAAGTATGGATTGGGATGGCCGAGATATTAACGGCAAACTTTTAGGTCGGGGCGTATATTATTATGTAATCACTGTAAAATTTGAAAAATTGAGCAGAGATGGCAGCACCAAATCGTTTAAAGGATATGTCTCATTGCTTAGGTAAATCAAAAAAGGAGCCCAAAAGCTCCTTTTTTGAATGTTTTTAGGGTACCCGGTACTCGCAACCGATTACTCAAAATGGGTTCACATTGATATTTCTACTACTTCAACCTCCACCATACCTGCAGGAGCCTGAATCTGGGCTTTCTCCCCAACGGCTTTTCCAAGAAGTCCTTTCGCAAAAGGAGAGTTGATAGAAATTTTCCCTTGTTTGAGGTCTGCCTCTTCCTCAGCTACAAGTGTGTAGGTCATCAAAGCCCCATTTTTGATGTTTTTGATTTTTACCTTATTCATCAAAGATACCTTAGAAGTATCTATGGTTGACTCGTCAAGAATTCTGGCATTGGCCATCAATACTTCAAGCTTCGAAATCTCAGTTTCCATAAGTCCCTGAGCATCTTTGGCAGCGTCATATTCGGCGTTTTCCGACAAGTCACCTTTATCTTTGGCTTCAGCTATGGCTTGTGATATTTCTCTGCGGCCTCTGGTTTTGAGGTCGTGGAGTTTGTTTTTCAAATTATCATATCCTTCCTGTGTATAATATTGAAATGACATGGTTTTTATTTGTTTAAATATGTTTAGTACTAAAAAAAAACACCCGCCCTCTCAGGCTGGGTAGAAAAAAAAAGAACGGCGAAAATCGACCGTTCCTGATTATTGTAAATATCAGAAACTACGCTACGTTTTGCTTGAAAATGTATTGGTCGTTTTTTGCATTCCTTTCAAATGAGGCACAAAGATAATAGATTTTAGAAATATGTCAAGAAATAATTTGATTACGACGATTGAATATCATAAGGTTGTAAATTAAAGAACTATTATTTGTATTAATTTTCTAAACAAATAATTCAGCAACAGGCACTTCCAGACCTTCAAATATGGTGCTTTTCACGATATCTTCTTCGGTAAACGGAGGCAGACCCTGATACTTTCCATTTACCAAAATATATATCAAAACTATCCTGTTATTGGGTTCTACAAGCCAATATTCTCTTACGCCGGCTTCTTCATAGATATCAAACTTAGTCTTCATTTCTTTGGTAGAGTTGCCGGGCGACAATATCTCAATAATAAGGTCAGGAGCCCCTTTGCAGCCTCTTTCGTCGATTTTGGCAGGGTCACAAATCACACATAAATCAGGCTGCACCACGGTAAATATTTCATTTTCAGGTTCGGAACCATTGGGTAACCTGACATCGAATGGAGCCGAAAACGTTTGGCAAGTTTTATTTTTAAAATGATTATAAAGTATTCCTGATAATTCCCAGGAAATTTTTTGGTGACTAGTACCCGCAGCTGGCGACATTTTGAAAATCAGGCCTTTAAGCAATTCTATTCTCTCCGAAAACGTCCAGGTGAGGTAATCGGCAAAGGAGTATTTTTTTGAAAAATCAAGAAGATTGATATCTGTTATCATTTCTTTTTTTTTTTTGCGAATATAAGATTTTTTAGAAAAAATATATAAAGAGAATTTTCAAATTCAAATAGTTGCTTATTCAGAATTGATGTAATAATTTAAACTTATGCTGCAAAAGACCCCCAACCAAAGAAACTCGGGTCGGGGGCATAATATATCAATCTCACTTCAACACCAGCTTCACTTCGCTCAGATCACGGGAGTTGGGACCTACCATGATTTTGAAGTCACCTTTTTGGAGCAACGTGTTGCCATCGGCATCGTAAAAACTGAGTTTGGTGGCAGGAAGTTCAAAAGTAACCGTGGCGGTTTCACCGGCTTTTATGACTACCCTTTTGAAATCTTTAAGCTCTTTTACAGGCCTAACAGGCTGAGCCACAAGGTCTCTGATGTAAAGCTGCACTATCTCGGTACCGTCAACATTTGAGCTGTTTTTAACTTTTACGCTTACGGTTACACTTTCGTTTTGGTTGATTTCTGGTTTCGAAATGTTAAGGTCGCTATATTCAAATTTTGAATAGCTCAACCCGTACCCAAATGGAATCAGAGGCTCGTTAGGGGTATCACGATATCTTGAAACCCAAAAATCTCCGGGACCTTCATTGCCATCTTTATGAGGGCGACCGCTGTTGTAATGGTTATAATAAACCGGAATCTGACCCACCGACACCGGGAATGACATCGCTGTTTTGGAGCTTGGGTTTACATCGCCATTCAAAATGTCAGCCACGGCATTGCCATGCTGTGTACCGCCAATCCAGGTGTAAAGAATAGTATTGTATTTGGTCATCAGTTCTGTGATAATCATCGGGCGGCCCGCCTGCACCAATACCACCAAAGGCTTATTGGTAAGTTTGGCGGCTGCCAGCATATCCATTTGACCTTTTGAAGGCTCAGGATTACCCAGTGAGCGGGCTTCTCCGGCAAGATCTCCATAGAGACCTATTGTTGCCACTATCACATCTGCTTTTTTAGCTGCTGCTTTTATCTGAGCCTCAGCACCGGCTTCCAATTTTCCATCACGATTTACACCTTTTACAAAAGTGATAGTTGCTCCGGGATATTTGGCTTTCAAGCCTTCCAGTACGGTAACTGTGTTTTTATGATCTCCCAAACCTTTCCAGAAATCCAGCACATCGTTTTGACTTTCAGCCAGATGCCCTAAAACCAAAATACTTTTTGGTGATTTTAGCGGAAGAATATTGTCAGAGTTTTTCAGCAAAGTCATGCTGTTTGCGGCGGCTTTTCTGGCTGCAGCAAGGTTTTCTGCTGTCAATAAACTGGCTTTTTCTTTAGCTTCGTCGTGGTATTTGTAAGGATTATCAAAAAGCCCGAGTTTAAATTTCAGTTCCAAAACCCTGGCTACGGCAGCATCAAGCAGAGCCTCAGATACTTTTCCATCTTTGACCGACTGAGCCAAAGTATTTCGCATCACACCTGATTCCATGTCCATATCTGACCCTGCTTTGAGGGCCATTATGGCGGCTTCGGTTTCATTGGCTGCATAGCCATGGGCCATCATTTCACCAAAGGATGCCCAGTCTGACACCACCATACCTTTAAAGCCCCACTTGCCACGAAGTACCTCATTTACCAGATAATTGTTGCCTGATGCAGGCTCTCCTTCAAAAAGGTTAAAACTGTTCATCACCGTTGCTGCCCCGGCTTCTACTGCCGCTTTGTAAGGTGGTAAATAATAATTCCATGCGGCATAGCGGCTTACATCAACGGTGTTGTATTCCCGGCCGGCCTCTGATGCACCGTAAATCGCAAAGTGCTTAATAGTAGCCAGCACATGATTCTCGTCAAAGTTACCCTGGAATCCCTTCACTCTTGCAGCGGCCAACTGTGCCTGCAGGTAAGGGTCTTCGCCCGAGCCCTCCATTACACGGCCCCAACGTGGGTCACGTGACACATCCATCATGGGTGCGAAAGTCCAGTGCAATCCCATGCTAGAGGCTTCTTTGGCGGCAATTTCGGCTGCTTTTAAGGCTCCCTCTGTGTCCCAGGCACTGGCTTCGGCCAATGGAATAGGAAAGATAGTTTTGGCACCGTGAATGATATCAAAGCCAAACAATACCGGAATACCCAAACGAGATTCTTCCACCGCAATGCGTTGCACTTCTTTGGTTTGTGCTGCTCCTACTACATTGAGAAATGAGCCCACTTTACCTTCTTTCAGGAGCTTCACTTTGCCCTGCTGCCCGGGGTCATTGGCTACTGCCGGACCAGTCAATACGCCTCCGTTGACCTGGTTGAGCTGGCCTACTTTCTCGTCGAGCGTCATTCTGGAAATCAAATCCCGAACCCTTTGCTGTACCGGTGCTCCGGCGTCTTTATAAATGGCTTTTTGCCCAAAGCCTAGTCCTGAAACAGCCATTGCCGATACCATCAGAAGTATTTTTTTCATAAATTAAGAATGTATTTAAAGATTGAATTTTCAAAATTTGGTAACCTAAAACCCCAAATTCCCACCAAAGTAAGGATTTTTATGTAAAAAACTTAAAGTAAATCCTCATAAACAGGAATGAAGTTGGTCAATAATAAGAAATCCTGAAAATTTAAATATGTTTTCACTTCCAAATTCAATCATCTGTTTTTCAATGTATTATAAACAAACATTTTCTTCTGATAATATTTTTAATTCATTTATTTTCAATATTTTTTCCTGAAAAAAAGATAAAAATAAGATTGTCCCGAAAAAGCGAAATAAAAATTTGTAGGTTTGAAACAAAAACAAAGTTTGGGTAAATTATACCATAAAAAAGATTTTGATGCGACAAACCAAAGACCATAAATTTAAATTTTCTCAAAAGAAAAAACTCATTGACCTGAAGTTTGTTGTTGAAAAAGAGACCGAACTTCTGATTTTTTTGCTGGAAAAAATGCCTCAAAAAAGCCGGAATGATGTAAAAGTTTTGCTCAGAGACAAGCATATTTTTATAGAAGGAAAAGCCTCCAGCCAGTTTAATCAGAAGCTAAATGTTGGACAAAAGGTAGAAATCAGATGGGAAATTAAGCCTCAGGAACAAAAATTGAGAGGCCTGAAGATAATTTTCGAAGATCAATATCTCCTGGTGATTGACAAACAAGCCGGATTGCTTTCGATAGCCACTGAAAAACAAAAAGAGAATACCGCTTACCATATTTTGAGTGAATATGTGAAAAAACTAGACCCCGCCTACCGGATATTTGTGGTTCATCGCCTTGACAAAGACACTTCGGGCATAATGATGTATGCTAAAAGCGAAAAAATACAGAAAGCTCTGCAGGAAAACTGGAACGAAAACATTCTGGAACGGACCTATCTGGCTGTGGTGGAAGGAAACCCAAAAGATCCCAATGGAACTATTATTTCCTATTTGGTAGAAAGTAAAGCTTTGATAGTGTATTCGACCAAAAATCCTGAAAAAGGTCAAAAAGCCATTACGCACTATGAAACCTTCAAGGCTTCAAAAAGCCATAGCTTGCTAAAAGTAAACCTTGAGACCGGCCGCAAAAACCAGATCAGGGTACACATGAAGGACCTCGGCCACCCTGTGATAGGGGACGCCAAATATGGGGCCACCACCAATCCTATCAGGCGTCTGGGTCTCCATGCCTGGGTTTTGGCATTTACGCATCCGGTAACAAAAGAAGCCATGCGTTTTGAGACGGAGATGCCTAAAGCATTTTTGTCGTTGTTTTGAATAAAAACAGTCTGCTTGCGTGAATAAAAAATCAAATTTGATTAGAATTTGAAATAAATTCACAAATATTTTTAAATTGCATACGTTGTACAAAAAGGTAAAACCTAAATAAAAAGCTCATCAATTTAAACGATTATTATCATGGGAAAAGCTCAGGACGCCAAAAAAGAAACCAAAAAAGAACCAACTAAAACAGCCAAAGAAAAGAAAGCTGAAAAGCAGGAAAAGAAAAACAGAAAAGACTATTGAGGTCTGAATGTTTAACGATTAGCTGTGTTATTTCCGGAAAATATTTTTACCGGAATTTTATCTAAAATACTTTGTTTGTCATCTGATTTTTTCAGACAAGACTGGTGTTTGTATTTTACCGCTCAAAAATTTTACTTTTTACGCATAAATAACCCAAAAGTGGCGGTCGTAATTTAGCTTTCGATTTTATTCACTAAATTTGCAGCCAAATTATACAAAAAATCAATTTTCCTTATGGCACAGTATGATGTGGTAATTCTCGGAAGTGGCCCAGGTGGTTACGTGACGGCTATCAGAGCTTCTCAGCTTGGTATGAAAGTGGCCGTGATAGAGAAAGAAAATCTGGGCGGGATCTGCCTCAACTGGGGGTGTATTCCTACCAAAGCTCTGCTTAAGTCAGCACAAGTATTTCAATATATTCAACATGCCAAAGACTACGGTATCACTGTAGGCGAGGCTTCTGCCGATTTTTCTGCCGTTATCGCCCGCTCAAGAGGTGTAGCCGACGGTATGAGCAAAGGTGTGCAGTTTTTGATGAAGAAAAACAAAATCAACATCATAGACGGCTACGGAAAAGTAATTCCCGGCAAAAAAGTGGAAGTAACCGCCAAAGACGGCAGCAAAAGCACCGTGGAAGGTAAAAATATTATCATTGCCACCGGAGCTAGAGCTCGCCAGCTACCCAATGTGCCTATCGATGGCGAAAAAGTGATTGACTACCGTAAAGCGATGAGTCTTGCTACACAGCCCAAAAGCATGGTGGTGATTGGTTCGGGAGCCATCGGGGTGGAGTTTGCTTATGTATATGCCAGCATGGGCACCAAAGTGACCATCGTGGAATTTATGCCTAACATCGTACCTGTTGAAGATGAGGAGATTTCGAAAGAACTGGCCAAACATTATAAAAAGCTTGGTGTAGAAGTTCATGTTAACTCCAGTGTTGAGAAAGTTGATATTTCTGGCAAAGGATGCGTGAGCACCGTAAAAACGCCATCAGGCGAGATTACCATCGAGTCGGATGTGGTACTTTCTGCAGCCGGAATCACCGCCAACATCGAGAACATTGGTCTGGAAGATGTAGGTATCGCTACTGACAGAGGCAAGATTTTGGTGGACAAGTATTATCAAACCAACGTTCCGGGCTATTTCGCCATCGGTGACGTAGTGCCTGGTCAGGCTTTGGCTCACGTGGCTTCAGCTGAAGGGATTATCTGTGTTGAAAAAATAGCAGGACACCACCCACAGCCGCTGAACTACAACAATATCCCGGGTTGTACTTATTGCACGCCTGAGATTGCTTCGGTGGGTTACACCGAAAAAGCCGCCAAAGAGGCCGGTTACGAAATCAAAGTGGGTAAGTTTCCGTTTACAGCATCGGGTAAAGCCAAAGCTGCCGGAGCTCCTGAGGGTTTTGTGAAAGTGATTTTTGATGCCAAATATGGCGAATGGCTGGGCTGCCACATGATTGGTACCAACGTAACCGAGATGATTGCCGAGGCTGTAGTGGCCCGTAACCTCGAAACGACCGGCATGGAAATCCTGAAATCGGTACACCCGCACCCAACCATGTCAGAGGCCATCATGGAAGCCGCCGCTGCCGCTTATGGTGAAGTGATACACTTGTAAGATAGCACCATTTTATATTAAAAACCCCGAAAGTGAAGGCTTTCGGGGTTTTTTTGTGTTCAAAGAAAATAAAAATCACTTCATCCTCAATTCTTTCTTCAGAAAATATCCTGTATAGCTGCCTTTCACCTTGGCTACTTCTTCGGGGGTGCCTTCGGCTACCATGGTACCGCCTTTGTTGCCTCCTTCGGGACCCATGTCAATGATGTGGTCAGAAACCTTGATTACGTCGAGATTGTGCTCAATTATCAAAATAGAGTTGCCTTTATCTGCGAGCTTTTGAATCACATCCAGTAGTTTTTTGATATCCTGAAAATGCAATCCAGTGGTAGGTTCGTCCAAAATGTAAAGCGTTTTTCCGGTGTCTTTTTTAGATAGTTCTTCCGAAAGTTTTACCCGCTGTGCTTCTCCGCCCGAAAGCGTAGTGGCATGTTGACCGAGGGTGATATAACCCAAGCCTACGTCGTTCAGAATCTGTACTTTACGGTTGATTTTTGGATGTGCCTCAAAAAACGGAATGGCCTCTTCCACGGTCATATCCAGCACATCGGCTATCGATTTTCCTTTGTATCTTACCTCTAATGTTTCCCGGTTAAAGCGTTTTCCTTTGCAAGTTTCGCACTCTACGTGTACATCTGGAAGGAAGTCCATTTCGATTTTCTTCATGCCTGCTCCTTCGCAGGTTTCGCAGCGACCGCCTTTTACGTTAAACGAAAAACGACCGGGTTTATAACCTCTGATTTTGGACTCGGGCAATTCAGAAAACAGGGTTCTGATATCAGAAAACATACCGGTATAAGTGGCCGGGTTGCTCCTAGGGGTACGGCCAATCGGGCTTTGGTCCACCTCTATCACCTTGTCGATATGCTCCAGACCTTCTACTTTTTTGAAAGGCAGGGGTTCTTTTTTTGCTCTGAAAAAATGATGGTTTAAAATCGGAAACAGTGTTTCATGAATCAGGGATGATTTCCCGCTTCCACTCACGCCCGTTACGCACACAATCTTGCCAAGCGGCAGTTTCATGTTTACGTTTTTCAGGTTGTGGCCGGTCGCTCCTTTGATTGTCAGACTTTTACCATTTCCTTCTCTTCTTTTTTTCGGAATCTCAATCTGTACCCTATCACTCAGATAATCAGCAGTGATTCCTCCTTTGGCTATAAATTCTGTAGGGGAGCCATGACTCACCACTCTACCGCCATGGCGACCTGCCCCAGGGCCAATATCGAGTATATAGTCTGACTCCAGCATCATGTCTTTGTCGTGCTCCACTACCAGTACTGTATTGCCAAGATCACGCAGATCTTTCAATGCCTGTATGAGCTTCACATTGTCACGTTGATGAAGACCAATACTCGGTTCATCCATAATATAAAGTACTCCAACAAGCTGAGTACCTATTTGTGTAGCCAGTCTTATACGCTGTGCCTCCCCACCCGAAAGGGTTTTGAGGGGGCGGTTTAGTGTCAAATAATCCAGACCGATTCCAAACAAAAAGCCAAGCCTTTTTCTGATTTCCTTCAGGATTTCAGCGGCTATCTGATTTTGTTTTTCACTGAGTCTAATTTCGATATTTTCAAACCAGGCCGAAAGGTCTGCAATATCCATATCTGACAATTCAGCGATGTTTCGATTGTCAATTTTGAAATGCAGAGATTCTTTTCTGAGGCGTTGTCCGTTACACTCAGGGCAGGTTTTGATGAGCATAAAATCCTTGAGCCAATCCTGAATCTTGTCTGAGTCAGAATCCTGCTGGCGTTTCAGGAAATTCATGATACCTTCAAAACTGGTGTTCCACTCTGTGCCAGGATATTTTTTGGAAGGAACCGCCACGGGATCTTCAGAGCCATAGAGAAGTATCTTCAAGGCTTCTTCAGGTATTTTTTCGATAGGAACACTGATAGAAGACTTATATTTTTTAAGAATAATCTCAATCTGCTTAAAAATCCAGAGGTCGCGGTATTCGCCCAATGGAGCTATTCCTCCCCGGGTTATTGACAGGCTTTTGTCAGGAATAATCGAATCCTCGGTGATCTCTTCAATGGTACCCATGCCGTTGCAACAAGGACATGCACCGTAGGGTGAGTTAAACGAGAAGGAGTTGGGCGAAGGATCTTCGTAACTTATGCCTGCCTCGGGGTCAGTCAGGTTTTGAGAAAGATATTGTACGTTTCCTTTTTCATCAAGTAATAAAACAGAACCTTTGCCTAATTTTAATGCTGTGCCCACCGACTGGCTTATACGATAACGGTCCTCGGCCTTTGGAATTACCCTATCCACCACAATTTCTATATCATGGATTTTGTATCGGTCAAGCTGCATTTTAGGGCTCACATCGAGCACCTCATTATCAACCCGAACTTTCTGATAACCCATCTTTGCAATTTGTACAAAAAGCTCCCGATAATGTCCCTTCCGACCTTTTACCAATGGTGCCAAAATGCTCACTTTTTTTCCATCAAACTGCTCAAAAATCTGCTCAATGATCTGGTCCTGCGTTTGTTTGACCATCGGTTTGCCAGTTACGTAACTATAAGCAATACCTACCCGTGCAAAAAGCAAACGAAGGAAGTCATAAATCTCAGTGGTAGTGCCTACGGTGGAGCGAGGATTCTTGGAAGTAGTTTTTTGCTCAATGCTGATTACAGGCGAAAGGCCGTTGATTTTGTCCACATCAGGCCGTTCCATATCACCTATAAAACTACGGGCATAGGAACTGAAGCTTTCCATATAACGACGCTGGCCTTCAGCATAGATCGTGTCAAATGCCAGTGACGATTTACCGCTGCCGCTGATGCCGGTTATGACCACCAGTTTGTTGCGGGGAATCACGGCATCGATGTTTTTGAGGTTGTGTTCCCGGGCACCGAAAACCTCTATTTGTTCATGTCCTGTAAGCTCTACGTCGTTGAGTTTTTTGTCTATCGCCACCGTTTCTTTTAAAAAAATGTAAGAACCTCAAATTTAACTCAAAAAATGCCAGCGTGTTTTTTTTGTGAAAAAATAATGAATAAAATGCTAAGGAAATTGGAGTGATTAAATAAAAAGATTTAAAAAATCATTTGCCATTATAACCTCAATACGTGGAAATTCAATTTCTTTTAAAATATTAAAATGTTTGTCATCGGTAACTAAAAAATGAACATTTCCTGCAAATGCACAATCAGAAAATTTATTATCATCGGGATCTTTTTCGATTAATCCTAAATGAAAATGAGGTTCTACTTTTTCAACATTGGGTAAAATGGTTAAAAAATCAAGGAAGTCTTTGGCAATCGAAATACCATAAAACTTGGTTATCAGCTCCTCGTATTCGAGTAAAATTTCGGAAGATACAAGCAGTGTGAATGATTGATTAAATAATTCATCAAGAATTATCGAAAGTTTAGATTTGCTCGAAATAGCTCTTAATACAACGTTTGTATCTAAAACTACTCTCATTGTTTTAGTCAATTTGGCTCAGGACATTGTCAGAATATTCCTTTTCTTCCCAAACCGAATCGGCATTTTTCCTTAATCTTTTTAAAAAAAAGGCGGCCATAGTTTTTTTTAGTTCTAATAAAGTTTCATCACTTACGCCGGTGGCATAAATTTTTAATAGCTCCATCTGAACATTTGAAAACGGGGGTTGGTTTTTTACAGAACTCATATTTTCCTTTTTTTCAAAGTAAAAATAAGTAATTGTTTTATGTTTTAGAAAAATATTATTAATGAAATCTTTACAAAAAAAATATCAAGGCTGATAAAGTATGAATGTAAGCTCAGGAATTTTTTCGAAGTGTCTATCAGCTGAAATGAGCGGGATATTTAAAAATATTGCTGTTGCAGCTACTATGGCATCGGGTAGTTTTATTGAAAATTTTCGGCGAATGTCAATGGTGATTTTTTTTATTCCTTCATTAAGTTCAATGATATTACACTCTTCTAGAAATAACTCCAGCCAATCGGATTCAAGTGTAGAAATATTTTTGTGACCAAGTAATTCTAACTGATTGATAAATGAAACGTATGCTTCTGAATCTTGCAGGATAAACTCAATATTTTTATCGCCCTTGAAAAGATATAATGCAATATTTGTATCAATATTTTAGTCCCATTCATCCCTCATCTTCTTTTGGATTTCCAAAGGATCTCCTACAAACTTTATCTTTCCGACAAATTTTTTTGCATCCAATTTTTTTGATCCATTGTTGTCAGAATTAGGCGGAAGAATTTCGGAAAGTCTCTTCCCTTTTTTCAAAATAATTGTCATATATTCAATGATTTGATGGTAAATCTATCAATTAATCTCTCAGTTTCAAATTTAATTTTTTTGAAAGTTACGGTGTTGTTTTTTCCCATCAATCTTTTGCCTCCTCTCAGCTACTAAAAGCTCAATTACCAAATCATAGCTTCTGGAACCCTGCTCCACGCCATTGGAACGAAGGAATAGATCATAAAACGGCGAAACAATATAACGTTGAATTGGATTTCGGAACCGCTTCCAATGGTTCTTCTCTTTTTCATAATCTCCCCGCACCTGCGGGGTAAGCAAATTAAAAAGCCTTTTGGAATAAGTACTGTCTATTTCCCAAACCTTACTGAGGGCTCTGAAAGTTGTTCCATAATAGGCTGAATACCTAAAAAGGGGTTCCGGGTGGTTTTTGCATGCCAAATATGCCAAAAAATTGGCTTCGTCTTCTGATGCGAAACCCAGCTGATGGGCCATTTCGTGGGTGGTAACAAACGGCAAATCATAAATCATCCCCAAATCGTTGACATTGGCTTCACCCGTCGGAAACATATAAACACCACTCGTGCTCATATATGAAAGCAAAGTGCTGCCGGCTGCCTTTTTGATCGATGGGTATTTATAAGTTAAAAATGAATGACACTTACTCAAAATTTCATAACCCATTGGTGCTTTGTTAAATACATTTTCGATAGTAGTTTTTTCTATATCATTTTCATGTAAACGATTTCTCGCATTATTCACCGAATCAACCAGAGCCTCACAAAGATTTATTACCTCCTGATTGCTGATATTTTCACGGTTTAGGTTCATTAACTCTTCTATCGGCATCTTATGATATGCCAGCCCCCAGCTTAACATGTATAATAAATATATAGGAGAGAAATAAGCCAGAATGTTTATTATCAACTCCTTAAAGCTTCTTTTTTTGTTTTTTATCAGAAAAAAACACCTTATGAGAGCAAATAATAAGGCCGCTGAAAGTATATACACAAGAATCAAACCCAGCGAAAAATCAAAAAAGGAGGTTACTTTTCTTAATAAACCGGAGAAAATCCTGAAAAATCCGCGGTTGTAATTGTACTCTATCCACTGGTGATTGGAGGCAACTATTTTGAATATCAACCATTGAACAGGAATAAGAATTATGCTGATGATTTTCCAGCCACGAAATTTCATTTTCTTTAGAGTTTTTGGGGAAAAGTAAAAATAGAAAAAATATAAACAAAAATGCCCGAAGAAACAGCTTTTCTCCGGGCAGGGATGTATTTGGAAATTGTATTATTCTAATGGAATTCCGATACAACTGGTGCGGTTAGGGCGATCCTCATAAATACCGCAGATGAGTACCCCTTCGTCACCGTTTTTCTGTGCCTGATTGATGAGGTCACGAACTTCTTTGGCTGAGCTCACACGCACATTGCCCACACGGGTGATGATGAAACCTTCTTCAATATTGGCGTTTTGTGCCAAAAGCCCGTCAGGATCAACATCAGTAATTCTAACGCCAAATTTAGTTCCTAATTTATCTTTTTCTTTTGAAGACAAATCTTCGAGTTTAATTCCCATTTTACCAAATGCTGTCGATAGCTCAGGGTCTTTTTTTACCAAACCTTCGCCTCCCTGATTATTTTTAAGTGTTACAGCGTAATCTTTTACAGCTCCGTCACGGTTAATGGTCAGGACTACTCTTTCACCCGGACGCTTACGACCTATTAATTCTCTGAATTTGGGCTCAGATTTGGTGTCGATACCATCTACTTTGGTGATCACATCTCCTTTTTTGATTCCTGCTTTGTTGGCAGCACCATCTTCAGTTACTTCAGCTACATAAATACCTTCGTCGATATCCACATCAAATTCCCTGGCGTTTTTATTGTTGAGTTCCACTGGCCCGATTCCCACAAAACCACGCTGAACATTACCAAATTTTATCAGGTCGGTAGATACTTTTTTCACGATACTCGATGGCACCGCAAAGGCATAACCGGCATAAGCACCATTGGGCGATGCGATGGCCGTATTGATTCCAATCAAATGACCGTTAAGGTTAACAAGGGCCCCACCGCTGTTTCCGGGGTTTACGGCAGCGTCAGTTTGGATAAATGATTCAATCGGAGAATCGGATTTTTTATCGGTTTTCTGACCTCTCTGGTTTTGTCCTAAAATATTGATACTGCGACCAATCGCACTGATAATACCGGCTGTCACGGTAGATTCCAGATTAAAAGGATTTCCCACAGCCAACACCCACTCCCCTATTTTCACTTCATCAGAGTTTCCAAAAGTGATAGCCGGAAGTTTCTTTTCCTCAATTTTGATAACCGCAATATCGGTCGATGGGTCGGTGCCAATTACCGTAGCCTCGTACGATTTTTTGTTATAGGTAATCACTTCCAGTTCGGAGGCTCCCTCCACTACGTGGTTGTTGGTCACGATGTAACCGTCTTCTGAAATGATAACACCAGAGCCCGAAGATTCCTGGTTTTGGGTACGCGGACCACCGAAAAAGTCATCGTCCATTCCGAAAAATTGGTCAAATATCGATGGCATCTGTCTCACTGTACGTGTTGACTTAGCCTTAATGTGTACTACGGCAGGGGCTGAAGCACCAGCAGCATAGGTGAAATCACCGGGCTGACCGGCGGGCATATTGGCAAAGTTTACCAGCGAGCCGTTTCTGCCTGAGCCTGCTTCATTGATAATTACATCATTTCGATAGCCATCAATGGCTTTGTAACCGGCTATTGTAGCAACGCTTGCTGCTACGGCTATCAGGGCGGTTTTCCAAGAGGTGCTTAAATTCATATTTTTAATGATTGAATTATTTTACAAAAATATTTTTTGGTGATTGAATAACGCAAATCTTTGAAATAAAATTTAGGTTTTGTAAAGGTTCTTAACAAAAATTAACTAAAACACCCCTTCGGAAGCTCCAAAGGGGTGAAAATCTATTCAACCTTACTATTACTATTAATTTATCGAAATCAATTTTGGTTCTTTTGGCTTGGCTTCTTCTTTTTTAGGAATCACCAAATTCAACACGCCGTCTTCATACACCGCCTCGATTTTGTCGGTATCAACAGTTTGTGGCAGTCTGAAAGATCTCTTGAAGGAACCGAAGCTATACTCTTTTCTGATGTAGTTTTCGGTTTTTTCTTCGTTTTCGGTTTTTTCTTCTGCCGAAATCGTGAGGTTACGCTCATGCACTTCTACTTTGAAGGCATCTTTTTTGTAACCGGGAGCGGCCAACTCAATTTTGAAGTTTTCATCAGACTCTTTGATGTTTGCTGATGGCACTTCAGGATTCCATTTACTTACTGATGGCTCACCGAAAAATTCGTTGAACAAAGCAGGGAAAGAGTTAAGATTGTCAAAATTTCTTACTAACGTTTTCATAATATTGTTTTGTTTTAATGTTTTACAAAATTTGTTTGATTGGCATTGAACAAAACTTATTCCAGTTGATTTTTCAGGACAAAATGGCCGAATATTGCATTTTTATTAAATAGAAAAATGACAAAATGGCCGAAACTATATTTTCGATTCTGTCATTTTAACATAAACCTCATTCAAAATTCCTCTTCCATTTTAACATCAAAAGCAAGCCCGTGCAGGACCCATTTTGCAGAAGGTTTATAAAACTCAAATGTAAACCTGATGGGCTGTCGGTCAAAACGAGCCATTACGATATACATCATGTAGCTCTCCCCCAATTTTTTTTCTTTGACAACCTCATGGCCGTAAAAATTACCAAAAGTGTCAGGTGTAAGCGTGGCCATCTGATCCTGGAGGTTTTTTATGGCGTCCTGATTTTGTGCCATCCATTTATTAGAGGCAAAAGCCTGAGTAATGGCTTCATCGGTACCAATAGACATAATGTCTTTGAAAAATTTATCTACACTGCTTTTGGGAGTTACGATCTGGCCAAATGATGCCAGGGAGATTAATAATAATACGATAGTTTTCATGAGTTAAAAAATTTTTGAAAAATGACACCGAAAAATGTAAATACTGTCCCTAAACCACATAAGACGCCCACCGCCAACCAACTGATGCCCATAGAGGCGTTTTCAGGATTGTTGAGTTTGTAGTACATGGGTAGTTTTTCGCCTACTTTGAAACGAGGAGGTCTTGCAAACTCATTTGAATAGAAAAGATGAGCCTTGTTTTGATTGTCATAATACTCAATGACAGGGGCATACCCCTGGCGATAAGCTCCGCCGTCAAGACGGATTACTATTCCAACCGTTTTTTCAGAATTTTCCATAAAAACATAATTGGAAATACCCACTGCAATGCCCCCAATGAACAAGGCTATGCCCAGATAAAGGAAGGCTTTGGGGAAGTGCTTGTCCCAAAAAGAGGGTTTGCGGTATCTTTCGCCCTGAAGCCGGGCTTTTAATTCTTCTTTGGTCATGATCTTACCAGGGTCTGCGTTGATAATAAGTTACGTAGGCGTCGCCATCGATAATAATCATGGGATCGCCATTTTTGGGATGGTTTCTTTTTTCGAAGCTATACACTTTCTGGCCTTCATTTCGGGAGTTGACATATATGCGGTTGCCGGCAAGTCGCCAGGTGCCACTGTCGGCCGATTGACTCGAACTGCCACCATAGTATCCGCCCCCATAGCCTGAAATAGAGCTCTCGGCCTGATAAGTATAAGTGCCGTTGGCGTTGATATTGATGCACCGGCTTGAACTACTGCTCGCATTGGGATTAGTAAGGGAACTCACATAACACCATTTACCGGCGATACTTTGGTCAATAGACCCGCCACCCGAGTTGGCATTTCCGGCACTATTATTTCCAGCAGAAGCCGTATTTTTATAACCAGCATGTCCTCTTACGAAAGTGGCATTTGTACCTTCACCCATTACGGTAAGTGCTTTCCCCACAAACATTACAAAAAACTGATGCTCACCTGTTTGGTCACGGCTTGTCAGTGTATTGCCATTTAAAGTATAGGTAAACGGGCTGCCATTGTACATACCTTTTCCGTTGGCCTTGAACTCCAGATCGGCCCCTTCGGTAGTCCATTGGCCAAGGAGTTTTTCGAGCTTTGAATTTTCTGTTTTTGGAACTGAAACCGTTTTTGCAGTCTCTGTGGATGCCTCACCGACTTTTGTAATAGATCCTTTCGACGATTTTGCGAAAGTAATGGCGTCGTCTAGGTCTCCTCCACTTAAGGTAAGATTATTGCCGGAGAGTTTATAGGTGTAAGATTCATTTGTGTCCTGACCTCTGATAATGAGCTTATTGCCACTAACAGTATAGCTAATGTTTTCTTCATCAAAAACACCTTTTCCACCGGCTTTGAGGCTGAGCTTCATTTCGTAGCCAAACTGGGTGTTGACCCATTCGCCCTGAATACCACTCCCAGAGCTCGAATTTACTTTGGCCCCAATCTGTCCGAAAGTGGCCAATGAAATCAGAATTAATAATATAGTTTTCATATTTTAAAAAGAATTTATTCTCTATAGGTGATAAATATTCTTACATATTTTCCGAGTATATTTTCTGAATTGGTGGGGTGATTTTTAATTTCAATCGTATTCCCATTTAACACATAATCAAACTGATAACCATTGGTAGCTGTGTAAGATGGTGGAACCATGTCATCGGATCTAATGGCTGTAAACGGCTGACTTCCGTAATCCACAAAAATATTGACGGCTAAAATTCTGGTCGAAGAAATACCAAGGTCATAAAACTCTACACCTCCTTCATTTACAGAGGTTCTTAATAAGGCTGGCATCAGGGCATTTTCTTCATAAAATTTAGTTTTGATTTTTGGAGCATCAGACCCTAACATGGTGTAACCGTCAACTTCTAATTTCGTATCAGGCTCTGAGTCTCCTATTCCTACATTTGAGCCGGTAAGTTTAATCCTGTTTACATCGTGAATCTGCAAACCTACACTATGGGTACTTTTTATATAGTGATTTAAATCGCCAAAGGCCATCAAAGCAACCGATTGTGCCTGCCAGTTTGTTGGTATTATTCTAATGCTTGAATAGTATTCGGTAGAGGCATCATAAACAACAAGGGCATGATCTAGGGTGTTGACACCACTGGGCACATTTAAGCCGATTCTGCCCGTGGTTGGAAATATTGTGACCCTGTCCAATGAATTGGTTTTTAAGGAAAACCGTCCGGAAGTTTGGTTTATAGAAGATTCGGAGAAAGCTGCAGAAAATACCATCCCACCACCTGCGTTATCGATAAACATATTGGTATTAGGGTTATTGGATCTGATATGTAAATTGTAATTAGGTGCTACTCCAATTCCCACCAATGGATTTGACCCGTTTCTAATAAATAATTTTCTGCCAACCCCAAATTCATCAAAATAGGTGTAATTGTTGGTTTCATCATAATTCCACTCCCAGTTTTTATTGTCGGTAGTGTTTCTGAGCCTGATTCCTCCGTTGTCAATCTGAAGTTTTTGTTGTGGGTCTTTGGTATCAATACCCAATTTGCCATGAACAGTCATAATTTTTGTATTAAAATCTCCCCAAATAAGCGGGTCTGGGGTGTTGGTGTTTGAAATATACAACTTATTGCTTCCAGGCTCATTTTTTCCGGCCTGATAGCCAATATACACACCTGAGGAATCAGGGCTATCCAAAGTGCCATATCCTGCTTCATATCCAATAGCAGTATTTTTGCTACCATAGGTTAACCCTAGTGCCGAATTCCCCACAGCTGTATTATAACTTCCTCCAGTGTAACTATTCAAAATACCTGCTCCAATGCCAACATTAAATTTACCAAAGTTTCCATATAAACTTGAGCTTCCAATCGCAATATTAAATGTGCCATTGGTTCCATTATACATTGCGTAATTTCCCAATGCAATATTATATCCTTGTGTATTATATTTAAGAGCATCAAGACCAAATCTGAGATTTTGGATTGAGTTTAATTTGCTACTCACAATTCCATCAGGAGTAATAGTAAAGCTCGTATTATTGCTCTGCAAGACCTGATCTTGACTATATACTATGACCGGAATAAAAAAAATCGACAATAACAGTTTCTTCATATTTTCAAACCATTTATTTTAAAAATCACCCATAACATTAATCTTTCCGATAGCTTTGGTTTCTTTACCAAACTCAACATATGGTGCTCTCTGAAATACATCCAGGCCAGTGTTTTTCTTTTTAGTTTTTCATTAGGTTTTATATTTTTTAGCCGAAAAAAATCCTGAATTTCAAAAGCCGCAGACTGTACAATCGATCTGGTAAAAGATTCTTCATAAAACTCTATACCAAGGCCGTAAAATAAATCATTAGGACTGTCTGCTTGATTATTCATAGGGTTTTTAGAAATTAGCCAAAACTTTTGACCCGAAATTGATACCTAAAAGCGTGAAAAGTCAATACCTCAATTGTGGTATTGTGAAAGAAATAATAACAATAGTGCTGATTTTCAACACTTTAGTTATTTCATTTAATTTATTCGCACAAACTTCTAAAAATCTCCAACGCTATGATTATTTCAAAGACCCAACTTTTCAAAGCCAGCCTTTTCAAATAAAAAAAGAAGGTTTCCAGACCTCAAAAGGGTTAATTCCGGATTTGGGATGGGGAAAATTTAAAGCATGGATTAAGCTTGATCCGGAGCAGATGGCGGGGAAAAAGTACTTAATGATTCAAAATCCCGTTTTCGACGAAATAGCGATTTATGGAGCGTCTTTTTCTCAGAAAAAAATTTATCCGGGTACTTTATTAGAAAACAGGGAGGTGTTATTCCGCTATCCCACCTTTAAAATCGAAGATGTTGCCAATAACGATGTATTTATATCGGGAATAGCAACTTTAAACCCGGCAAAATTCCCTATAAGATTATTCGACGAAAACGAACTGGATGATTTCAAGGAAAAGGAATCCCTGCGAAATGGCCTGATTCTAGGTTTTATTTCCGTGTTAATAATCCTTAACCTGATAATATTCAGTGTGTTTCGCCTCAGACCTTTTGGGGTGTTTGCACTTTCAGCTTTTTTATTTGCCACCTTATATTTATTTCTGGAAGGGTATTTTTTTGGATATTGGTATTCACCGGCGTTATTTGAAAACAAAATTCTCAATTTTCATTATTTAATTTATTTTGGCTTTCAACTAAGCAATTACTGGATTTTTAGTTCCGTATTTCAGTTGGAAATCGTAAAAACCGGACGCTTTTATACTTTTTTCAGAATCTTATTTCTGATTGGAATAATAGAAGGTGTCCTGATGTTAGTCTCCCCACTATGGTATGATTACCTGAGTGATTTTACCATAAAGACTATTGGGATGACCCTCAGGATTGGGGCGATGGTTATGAATGTGCTCATGCTTTTTATCCTTTTAAAAATAAAGAAGGAAACTCAATTGGCTAGTTGGTTTTTGGCCGCGATGGTACCCGGTTGGTTGGTGTATTTGGTGCCGAGATTCCTGCCATTCTTGTTTCATGATTTTTGGTTTACCATGCCACAATTATATTCATTATCAATGGTTTGGTATATTAGTCTGGTAAGTTTTGGTCTGGCAACTGCTGTATATAAAAACCTCCAATCTGCTGCAGAAAATACCATTGTACCTGAAAAGAAAGCTATCCTGAAGTCTGACAAGCTTTCAAAACGTGAGATGGACATTCTGATGGCCTTTACCAATGGCTTTAGTTATACTGAAATTTCCGATGCCATGTTTATCAGTCCACATACTGTCAGGACACACCTCAAAAATATTTACAGCAAAATTGGCGTAAACTCCAAAGCCGAAGCTGTGAGGTGGGTGCTGGAGGAAACAAAATAATTAAATGCCGTTCAAAATATAATTCCTTCCTTTTAAATAAATATTTATTGTTTTTCAATAAATTATTATTGTTATTTGCATCATCAAAACGAAAACAAATTTATGGAAAAGCATTCTAAAACATTTTTAAAACTAATGGAGGTTTTTGCCGGCATCGCCATGGTGGGCTATGCCATAGAAGCCGGAAGTAAAATTATCGCGACGATTGTGAGCATGAAAAATCCCGTAGGTGCACACAACTTGTACATGGGGCTAGACATGAGCCCGGTGTATACTTATAGTAAGCCTTATTTTGTTATGGCCATGACTATGCTGATTGCCATACCCATCCTCAAGTCGGCTATCTGGTGGGCAGTGATTGTGATGCTCAGGAAGTTGGATCTTGACAACCCTTTTTCACAAGACTTTACGTCAGGCTTTGGAAAAGTGGTAAATCTTTTAAGCGGAATCGTGATTCTGAGTGTAATTACCAATATTTGGTTAAAGTGGCTCGAAAAAACAGTTGGGCACTATGATTTCCCAAGACTGGCGGTGGAAGAATACCTCTTTATGACGGCCCTGGTATTTATCCTGACCCAGATTTTCAAAAAAGGACACGAACTCAAACAGGAAACCGACCTCACGATCTGATATGGCCATAATAGTAAATCTCGACGTAATGATGGCTCGCCGCAAGATGAGTCTCAACGAACTCTCAGAAAAGGTTGACCTCACGCTGGCCAACCTATCCATCCTGAAAACCGGTAAAGCCAAAGCCATTCGGTTCAGCACCCTCGATGCCATCTGTCGTGCCCTCGACTGTCAGCCGGGTGATATTTTGGAGTGGAGGGAGGGGTGAGTGCTCCTCTCTATCACATCTATATTTTCTTTTTAACCTGACCAATTCTTACGCAAGTTTCGGATTTCCGACATCGGAGGAATCGGTGAAGGGTTGAGGAGGGTGGAAAGGGTTTAGTTCAATTTTTTTGTTTGATAAAAACAAAGATAGGCGGTCACTTATTCTGCTATCGGCCTCTTTTTATTAAACTTTTTTTAATTTACCTTGAGAACTTTAATATTAGAATTGATTTTTATAAATGGTATTTAATTTAACTTAAAACTAATTGATGGTTAACTTGGTTTACACCTGTTTAATTTATTTAAAATCAGGTATTCTATAATTATCAAAATTTATTTCTTCCCACTCTATTCTGTTTTCAGTTTTATTGCAAAATCGTAAAATAGCTGCTGAAAACCAGGTTGGAGCATGTAACAAAACAAATCATGTCCCAATATGTCTTTTTGAATACCAGATCTCATAAATGTAAAACTTGACAGAATATTTTTGCTTTGAAGATATTCCCGAGTTACCTCTAAATCACAATAGGAATTTGCTCCAAGGCGAGTGTTGTCACCTTTTTCTTTAAGTTGAATAATCCACTTCCTATTAAGAATCTTATCATCAGGATTGTATCCAATATACCACCGAATGTTTCGACAACTTGAATCAAGCGGTGCAAAAGATAACTTACCTGAAACTGCAGGAGCATTGAGAAGGTTTACCACGGGTTTGTTTTTAGGAACAGGAAGCGTTTTTGATACCTGAATGATATTTTCTAACAAATAATTTCGTTTGCCAGTTTTCGTTTTATTTGAGTATGAGTTCCTGAGCTTGCTTTCCAAATCAAGGCTTGATGTAAGTGCGATGTTTGTTCCAAGACTATGTGCAATAACCATAATCGGAATTGGCTTGCCTATTTTGTTCACCAAATCCCGTAAAGCAAGCCCAATCATGTAGCTTCGTATTACGACATACTTATATTGCCTTTTTGTTTTTAAGGAAAATTTGTTTTTTGTAAAGTACTTATTATTGCGGTCAACAATTTTCTTATGTCTTAAGGCTGGCCAAAAGACTCGCACGTACAGAATTTTAGCCGAATCGATTTCAGAATATTTTGATTTTAATGCCTTTGCCTGAACATTGGCAAGGCTATAAGGAACGTTGAATCCATGCAAATATACTACGATTTTGGAGTACCCCTCAGATAGAATTTTTTTATTAATCAATTCCGCTTTTTCGGTAAGCCATTTTTCGTTCCACTTATTAAGAAAATATAGCTCATTGCAATTCACATTAAAGGCCGAAGTACAATCTTGGTTTTTTTCAGCGTTAAAGTCATGCCATTGAGAATTTAAAATCTTATAAAAAAGCTTACTGAATTCACTGTCCTTCGCATTTTGAAATTTGTAAAAAGAATTGGTTTCAAAATATTCTACCTTTGAACCTTCCATTACCTTATTATAAAGTGAATCCAATTTGCTTGAGTTATCGAACGCAGGCGGATAAAGGCAGCCAATGGCGTCAAATCTTATATTGATGATGTTCGTAGAATCTTCTAATAAATCTGTCTGAAAAAAAGTATCATTGAAATTCTTCCTAAAAACATTTTTATCGGAAATATTCGGAAGCATAAACTTCTTCGTTATTTCTTTCTTACAAGAAGCACATCGTTTTTGGCAATATAAATTTTGCACCATAATTATTATGATGAAAATAATGTATATTTTTTTCATAATCAATAACTTATTTTATGATCCTCTTCTGCAAGAATACTTTTCACCCATTTAGAGTTTTTGAATTGACTTACATAAAAACTATCATTTTTTATTGAATCTACTTTATACGCTTCTTTATCTTTTAGCAACATCACTCCTGGTTTATGGACCGAGTCTATTCGAAAATCCATTGATTGCCCTTGGGCACTTAAATTAAAATTTGACTTTAATGAGAAAAATGAATTTTCCAAAAATATTTCCTTAAGTTTAATTGTGTCATTGTCCACTATTCCCTTTAAACCTATCAAATCGATAGTTTTTTTTGCAGCTTTTTCTAAAACGAATAGGACTTCCCTTTTCGAATTTACAAAATAGTAGCCTTTCATAACATCAGGCTTTTCATAAGCATTACCAAGTTTAAAATAATCAGGGTGATTTCTTGAAAACTTTCTATAGCGATTAAAATCATAGTCGCTAATGGCCGATTCACCTCTCTTAAAACCGACTTCGCATTTGGTGCCTCTTTTAATAAAATTGGGGCTATGAAAAAGAACCCTTTTGTCATCTAAAAAAGTAAAGTACAATACCTTATTTACCTCTGAAAAACCTCCATCGCTGGCATAATTGTGTACTAAGCTTACCAAGCGACCATCCATAGTCCTTCTTACACTTTCTCTATTTATTTGCGTGTCTTTGTCGGCTATCATAAGCATATAAACCCCTCTATCAAAGGTGACAAACTGACTTACCTTAGAGCTTTGATTTGAAAAATTTTCATTTTTATATTTCAGCAGTGGAAAATCGGCTGGTTTTATAAACTCTGTTTTGTTTTGGCTGATTACTCCAAATAAAAGCCCCGGCCTACTTGATTTATGCATGCATGAAAGAAAAATAATTGGAATAAGACGGAAGAGTAGATTTTTCATGTCAGAGGGTTTTAAATTCAGTTTGAGTTACAAACAAAGAAAAGGAGCTGCGATTTGCCGTTCGATGCAGGGCTTCACTTCTGATTATATGTATAATATTTTGAGCGTCCAATCTATCATTTTCATTGATAATCAATCCTCCACCTATCTTATTGAAGTTTGAAATTCCCAGCTTAAAAAATCCGCGATTTTGAGTAGCCACTTCTAGGTTTTCATAATTCACATGATCTAATGAAAGGGCTACGGCAGATTCGTATGCATTATGTTCGTAGCCAGTAAATCGTTCATAGCTTACGAAAATTTCTTTATCCAGAATTCTTAGATTTTGAGGGTCAGGCCTTCCTAATAGTACACCCAAATGCCCTCCACCGGTATAAAGTCGATCATAGCCATCGCCCAAGCCAATAAAATTAAAAGGTGGTCCTTCATTATGATAAAAATAATTCAGTCTTCGGTGTCCAACAAACAAGGAACCGGAAGTTTGCCTAAGTCGATTCTGCCTATGATATTTTCTACTTTTAGTGAAATCAACCAAGGCCATATTTGTGGAAAGGTTTACCACATTGGATTTATCGTTGCGAAAAGTTCCTGAAATTGTAGAAGAATAATACCGGATTTCACGGTTCCAATGATACTTGGAAGTGCCATTCCATTCACCACTCAAATTAAAACTAAAAATTAATGAGGGTCTTAAAAACAACATTCTGTCAAGCATACTTGCACCCAAACCTTTACCGATCAATAAGTTGGCATGTAAAATTGGAGTAAAGAAAAAATCCAAATCTTTCCCGGTAAGAATTTTTGCATGAGGGAATGCCCCTTTAGTACCTATACTTGATTGTAAGTTGAGGTTGCTTAAATTTCCGGAGTGTTTAAAAAGGCCTTTCTTTGCACCTAACCTGGAATTTAATTCTAAACTTGATTTTAGTTCAAAAAATGGCCTCCAAATAAGTTGAGCATCGCTTTTGTGTTTCAGGAGCATCAATAGCAGAACACTAATGTAAAAATGTCTTTTTATTAACTTTTTCACTTTGATTAAATTTTATAACCGATTTTCAATATTGGTATCATACGATCTTTGGTATTGCCAGCCACTTTTTGCAAGGCCTCTGTGAGCCATACAAAGTTGAGGTCCATTGTAAGATAATTTGATTTTGCGACATTTGTTAACACACCGCTTGGTGAGAATTTAAAGCGAAAGCCCGTACTGAAAAAGCCGAGTTTATTTAAATTTTCAAAAAGCGGTTTCATCTTATTTTCAATGCTCACCAAATCTGACATCACCGTCTGAAAGCTATAATCTGCATAAACGGACATCACATCAGGGAATATCTCAAGTTCAAAACCAGGTCGAATATGAAAAAGGGAGAAACCAAAACTTTCGGTTGAATCACCTGCAATTTTTGTTACATTAAAACTTCTTTTTTGCAAGTAGGAGGCATGCAATCTAAAACCGTAACGTTTCAGTTTTCCATAATTATTGCTGTAACGGTCTTTTTCGTAAAATGCTTTTAATAAGTCTATTTGAATACCAAAGGCACTTCCTTCTACTAAAGGCAAACTACGCCAATCATTAAGTTTAGTTTGATTGGCATTACTGAAAATTTTAATTGCCCCCGAATAAGAATCTGCCTTAAAATCCTGAAAGCCAAGAACATTGAAGGATGGCAATACTAAGCCCGAAGCCCCGAGTACATTTCCAAGCTCTGGCAAACTTCCTAGTAAGTTTCCCTGACTTTTGAGTAGTTCGTCTTTTATTTTTTGTATACCTTCCTCAAAGTTTTTAATACTGTTTTGATACTTTTCCCACTTTTTTAGAATGAGTGCCAATCTTTCGAGTCTCTGATTGGTATTGAATTGTATTTCTTTAATTTTTTGTGCCAGATTTTCTGTGGGCAAATCAGATACTACGGAAGTATCATTTGCAATTGAATCGATGATGCTCTTCGTTAATTCGCCTTGGCACAAAATAGAGTCGGCATAATAAATTGACAATGAACGTAGGGAGTCGGCCATAAATATTCCTCTTGCCGATATATCACTAAATTTTTGAAGATGGAGTGCTTTGCTTGTTTTTAGATCTTTAGCAAAGTTCAAGTAGCCATCTAACGTTTTTGACTGATCTTTAATTTGCTCAGAAATCATTCTCTTTACCAAATTCTTGTAGTCTTGGTTAACTTCTACGCCTTGGGGCAAGATTAATTTCTTGCTACTAATTGGCTCGACAAAGTTCAATTTCTGAACCGCCTTAACCGGAAATTGGTGGCTATTTCGAGAGTTATATTCAAGTAAACTTTGAGCCCTGCAGAAAAAAACATTTAGAAGCAAAATAATACTGATAATTTGTAGTTTCATAAATACCATATTAAATAATTTAATTCTTTAAAGCCGTTATCAAGCCGCTTTTTCGGGATATTCCGGCTGGTTGTTTAGTATCTATTATTCCTCCTCCTGCTCACCTTCAGCTCCAGACCGGAGGTGAGGATCACGTAGTGTTTCTTTTTGTCTTTTCTGATTTCTCTGATCACCGAGGGGTTTACCAGGTATTTGCGGTTGATACGTTTGAAGCCTTCCAGCTCCGGCATTTGGGCATATTTTTTCAGCGTATAGCTGGTCATTTCCTTATTACCATCAACCAAATGGATGATGGTATAATTGACATCTGCTTCGAGATGCACAATGTTATGAGGGGGCGGGAAGGCTAATTTGTTCATGGTACTTATTTTACTAATAATGGGTAACCTGGTAGCCCGAAGACGAAAGCCATTGCTTTCATCTTTGGACTTCAAAGCAACAGGAATTCATATCCCGGTTCAATACCCCAATCGGGGTATTTTCAAACCGATGTTTGATTTCTTAACTGATAATAATGGGAACTAAACGGACTCCTTAGCAAATCCAGCCGCAGGCCATCGTTGGGGTTGATAAAAAGCTGAAAACGTGTACCATAAGAGTGGTTTGCTTTTCGGTACACCTCGAAACCCAATTTTCTGTAAAAGGGCAAAAGGTGCTCTTCAGCCTCCATGAAAGTGAGCTCGGTCTTGTTTTTGAGGGCCACCTGATAGATATTGGTGGTGAGCATGTATGCCGCTCTTGAATGCCTGTGAGCAGCTGAAACTACCAGTCTGTCGCATATCGCAATGTTCTTGAGAATCATTGTCGGGCTGAGCCCCCAGTATTCCCTGAGATATTGGGCATCGCAGCCATATCTCAGCCTCACGCAGCCTACGGTTTTGTTTTCATGAATGGCCGCCAGCCAGATGGTACCGGGGTCATTTTTTACCTCCCACTGTATGTAGGACTTGTGCAGCTCCATCAGATTTACCTCTATCAACATTTGATGAATCTCTGAGAGCTCCCGGGCGGTTTGGGCTATTCGCACTTGCATGAGCAGAGACTTGAGGTGAGTTTTCCGGTGATGATCCAATTGTAAACCTGGTCGGCATAAAGCCAGGTGGCCTTTTCGGCTCCTTCGATGATCTGTTTTTGATGGATGGCCGTGAAGTCTTCATTGCCCAACACTTCCATGATCTGGTCGCCGTGCGGCAGCTCTTCATGCATGTGTACACGGGTGAAGGTGGTGTTTTGGTGATTGATGAAATCAGCGTTAGCAAACAAGTCTTTGATCAGTGGGGCAGCATAGTTACCCACATTTTCGAGAATTGATGCTGAACCGAGCCTTTCCAGCGGCCTTTGGGTGATGGCTTCTTTTTGGTATGCCCACCACAATTGCACCAGAAAAGGCATTTCTCCCGAATCTGCCCCTAAATTTTTAAGGTCCTTTTCAGCCAGTTTGTAGTGCATTTCTTCTTCCCAGGCAAACCGCACCAAAAACTGACGGAGTTTTTTGTAACTTCTCACTTCGGGGCTGGCCGCCACCGCCATGAAACTTTGCTGTACCCCTTTGGTCAGGTGATACTGCATCTGCAAATACCTTATGTATTGTTCTTTTTTCAGGCCTCCAGAGAGGTACTTTTTGAGTTTTTTCTCAAACAATACATTGGCTTCGTCCACCTTCTTTCCCAGAAGGACATTAAAAGTACTGATTTCTTTTGCTATCATTTTGTATAAAGTTTGATAGCCAAAATTGGGTCTGTTTTTTGGAAGAATATGCTCTCAAAACACCCCAAATCATTGGGTATTTTACTGGTAAAATGGAAGGGTATTTTTACGGTGTGAATTATAAATTCATCTTTTGGGCGATTTCTAATAACTCTACCAAATTACTTATTTTAAGCTTGTTATATATATTTTTTCTGTGGGTTTTTATGGTATGAAAACTCAGAAAAAGGCTTTCTCCTATCTCAGTATTGCTTTTTCCCTGGGTCAGAAGTTTAATGATTTCCTTCTCTCTTTCGGTCAGTTGATATTGCAGCAGGAAGTCGTCTTTTACGATCGGAGTGCATCGTATTCTTTTTGGGTAACAAAAATCTTCTCACCATTCAGTATCCGGTTGATGCTTTGAAGCAGCACATCGGTCTCACAGTCTTTGAGCAGATATCCATCCAGACCGGCATTTTTACTTTTTTCAATAAGATGAGCCTGATTATACATCGTGATGATGATGATGGCCATTTCGGGATAATCTTTTTTCAAAATTTCCCCAAGCTCAATACCATTGATGCCGACGAGATTGACATCGAGCAAAAGGATGTTGGGGTGATGTTGCCTGACCGCATGAATGATGCTTTGAGGCGTTTTTTCGGGGCCAAAAACCTCCAGATAGCTCTCTTTGCTCAACAGTTCTTTCAAACCATTGCCAAACAGTTGATGATCATCAGCTATCAGAATCCGCGACTTCATTTATAGGTTGTTCTAATATTACAGTGGTACCGTTAGGGTTACTATCAAAAGTAAGAATTGCTCCTGATTTTTTTGCACGCAGCTGCATATTTTTTAACCCTAGCCCTGTTTTTTGTACATTTTCAGAAAAACCCTTCCCATTATCTTCAATCATAACTGTCAGCTCGTCAGCACTATAAATAAGCTGCACCGTAAATTTTTTCGCATCACTGTGTTTATTGATATTTTGAATAGCCTCGCTTATGATTCTGTAAATCTGTATTTCGGTTTCTTTTTTTAGAGGTAAATAATTTCCTGAAAGGATAAATTCTGCGGGTCTTTCGGGTTGATTATTAAAATTTACCAATTCCATTACGGCATCAGAAAACCTGGTCTTTTCGAAATCAGGCGGCATAAGGTCATGCGTGATTCTTCTCAGGTCTCCCGCTGCTTTTTCCATCAAAATCTTTATCGGACTGAGGGCTTTTGACTGTGTGATGGGCTCAAGCTGATCCAAAATCATTCTTTTCAAGGTAGAAAGCGTGCCTCCAAGGTCGTCGTGGAGGTCGCCGGCTATTCTTCTACGCTCATTTTCCTGGGCATTGATTTCGGCGTTGAGCAGAGCGAGTTCGCTTTGTAGCAGCTTGCCCTGTATGTTTCTGTTCAATTCTCTTTCTCTGAATATCAAGGCAAAAAGTATGTACAGCATTTCTACACAAATCGCCACCCGGAAAGCAGAGAAAAATGAAGAGGGCAAAGAAAACAGCCCAAAAGTATTGGTGAGACCTTCCAGCAAACCGGAAACGATCAGCGGCATGGCCATGAAAAAATAGATTCTGGCAATGACCGAATGCCGAAATGCCCTGAGCAAATAATAGATAAGGTAAAAGATGGTGAAAATAAAAAACGCTTCCTTTATCATGATAAAAACCGGGATATTAGACCATGCAGGAGGAATGGAAATAAAGATCGTAATTATGAATAAAGTATTGATAATAAGCAAAATCGGTTTATTAAGCCATTTGCGGTCGGGGTCAATGAAAAGTATTCCAAACCTGAAAAATGTATAGGTGCTAATGAAAATCAAAATATTGACATAATAATTGACCAAAGGATTTATGGCTTCAGACACGAGATTGGGCCCGGAGATACGAATAGTGAAAAACAACAGAAAATTGACCGCATACAACAGGTACGACCAGAGCGTGCGGCGGTCTTTACCCGAAAAAACCAGATTATAAAGACAATACAAAATGGCGGTAATCAAAGCCATCGTCACCATGCCGTCAAGTAACAGATATTGGTGGGTATGATGGATATGGGCAGTTGGTGTAAATACTGTCAAAGGGAGTTTAAGCACCTGATACCGGTTTTTTACTCGGAAAAAAAAGGTATCAGTTTGGAGAGGGTTCAAGGTAAAATCAAATGAATGCAAAGTATAAGGATGTGATTTTTGTGTTACCGGTATGCCCCAGCCTGATTTTTCCTCAGTCCATTGTCCCGCTATATTTTTGTAAAAACGCACGTCTTCGAGAATAACCTGGTCGGAGGAGAAAACGGCTTTTTGCTCCTGATGGGTAGGGTTGGAAACTATCAACTTAAGCCAAAGCACCGAAGTATCCAGGCCAAAGTTCACTTCTTTGGTAGCTAAATTAAATTTACTGGAAAGAGGAATTGCTCTCTCATCATTTTTGTTCAGAAGCCATTCGGTAGATTTTATTTTAATATTTTCAATATTGAGGTTGAGGACAGGTACATTTTGAGCAAAGGAAGTATTTGCCCAAAATAGCCCCAGCGATATAACCAGAAGTGATTTAGCCCGGAATGTATTCATAATATGCGATTTACAAAACAAAACCGAAAAGGTAGGAAAATATTTTTGGATTAAAAAAGGGTGTTTTTCACGGGGGAGTATAATTTATAAAAAAATAATTTTAAAGAAAAAACTATGAAATACAGGGCAACAATTTTTTTAATTTTATCAACAATAGCTGGTTTTTTATTGGGATACCTTTTGAAAGATTATTTGAGTAAAGAGAATCTTTTTTCTGAAAAAGGAATTGAATCTTTTTTAGGTAATTCTGGTAATTTTCAAGCTTTTTCAAAATATTTTAGTTTAAGTAGAAAAGGAGGTCATGAACCATATGGAATTACAGAAAATCAAGCGGAGGATTATATTAAAGGTTTATATGATACATTGGGAAAAGATGAGAAATTTATCAATAATACAATAAAAACTAGCTACATCTACAACTTAAGTCCATTATTGTCAGTAGCTTACAAAAGAAAGATAGATCCATCTCTTGTTCAAATGAGAATTTATCCAGCCAAAAAACCAAAAACAGATTCAACTGAAACGGAATTTACAATGGTAATTGCACTTGAATACAAAGATGAACTGTTTAAGGGGAACTATGAGCAATTTGAATTTATTGCTCCTTGCCCATTTAATTGTCCAACTAATAATGACTATTTTAGGGAAAATGAATGGATTCAAATTTATAGGGGAAGTTTAAAGAGGGAATTAAAGTTTAAATAACATCTAATTAAATGGACTTTAGATTTCCTTATTTTCTAATTTTATTATTTGGAATTTGTTCTGGAATAATTTATCATATTAAACTTTCAAAAAGTAGTAAAACAATATTGATTCTTTTAATATTCACATTACTTTTTGAAGGATTATCATATTATTTCACAAATAGAGGATTAAGTAACTATTTTCTTTATAATTTATTTATTCCGATTCAATTTTTAATAATAACTATCTCATTTATTTATGAGACTAATCAAAAATTGTTTATTTTATTTTTTGTTTTACTTCTAATTTTTTTTGTTTTCCATTTACTGGAGAAATCAATAATAACTACTTTTTTTACCCAAATTTTATTATTTAATTTATTGTTTATCTCATATTATTGCTTATATTTTTTATATAAACTCCTTAAAATTGATCAAGAAGTAAAATTTCAGAGTTTTCCTTTTTTTTGGATTAGTGTAGGTTTTTTAATGTTTTCGGTTTTAAATCTTGTTGAATATGGAGTCTATAATATTTTACATTTAAATAATTTAAGTAAATCCACTATCATAATTTTCAATAATATAAGGATTTATTCAAACTACCTATTATATCTCATAATAACTTATTCGTTTTTTGTAAAACCATTATCATTGGCCGATTATGCTAAATCAGGTAAATGATATTGTTGCAACCCTTATTGCGGTAACATTTCTTCTATTTGGATTATTTGTCTTTATTATTGTTTTTGCTTTTTTATTTCAACGACGTCAACAAAAACACAAACTCGAAAAAGCCGCCCTTCAGGCCCAATTTGAACAGGAAATTCTTAATGCTGAAAACGAGATTCAGGATAGCACCATGAAGCATATCAGCCGGGAGCTGCACGATAATGTGAGCCAGCTCTTGACGCTGGCCAAAATCCATCTTAACAATTTGGGGGCTGACCTCCCCGGCAACAGCCGAATCGAAGACTCCAAAGGGGCATTGAACCAGGCTCTGACCGACATAAGGGCACTTTCCAAGACTTTGAATTCCGACAATATTTTGATCGAAGGCCTGGCAAAAGCCATAGAATTTGAGCTTTCCAGAGCTGAGAAACTGGGGATTTTTAAGGTCAATTTTCAATCAAAACCGGGTGGAAGCCCTGCCCTTAATCCACAAAAAGAAATCCTTGTTTTCAGGATTTTCCAGGAGCTGCTCCAAAACGCTATTAAGCATTCACAAGCGAAAAATATCAAAGTAAATTTGGAAGAACATCCGGAACACCTTAATTTGGAGGTAATTGACGACGGAATTGGATTTGACGTTGATGCAGTGAACCTCCAAAGTGGCTTCGCCTCCGGTGCCGGAATCGGTAATCTTATCCACCGGGCCAAGCTCATGAACGGGTCGCTGCATTTCGAAAATCCTGCTGTCGGAGGATTAAAAGTTACACTAAGCATACCCTACTAACCTTACTCATGACGACTATTGCCCTGGCAGATGACCATCAGCTCATCCGCAAAGCTCTTGTTGAGCTTATCAACCGCTTCGAAGGCTTTGAAGTACTGTTCGATGTATCCCACGGAAGGGAATTTTTGGAAAAAATAGCTGCAGGGCCTGTGCCTGACATAGCTTTAATCGACATCAATATGCCGGTTTTGGATGGCTACCAGACTACAGAATACCTCTCGGAGCATCACCCCGAAATAAAATGTCTGGCTCTTTCGGTCGATGACAACGAGGAATCAATCATCAAAATGCTGAGATTGGGTGCTAAGGGATATCTGCTCAAAGATACCGACACACCACAGTTTAAGACTGCACTGGAGGAGGTGCGAGACAAGGGATATTACCACAGTGAGCTGGTTTCCAATACCTTATTGAAGTCTCTCAAAAATGTAAACGGACAAAAGCCAGCCGCTCCTTCTGTGCAGTTTCAGGCTCGTGAGCAGGAATTTCTGGAACTCGTATGTACCGAGCTCACCTATAAAGAAATTGCGGATAAGATGTGTCTTTCCCCACGAACCATCGACGGCTACCGTGAAAATCTATTCCTGAAGCTGGAACTCAAATCACGCACCGGCCTGGTACTTTTTGCCATAAAAAATGGTTTGGTGGTAGTTTGAAAGAGATTGAAGAAAGTTTCTTTTTCTTTTGTCTGATAAAAAATTTTCTTACATTTGAATATATTTCTAACCCTAATACACTGTTAATCATGGATTTAAAAATTAATTATCTTGCAATTGGGATATCCGTTATCGCCAATTTCGTACTTGGATTTTTGTGGTACACGCCGTTGTTTGGGAAAGCATGGGCTAAAGAACTTAAAATGGATACCACTCAAACCCCCGACCCCAAAGTGATGATGAAAGGCATGGCTTTTAATCTGATCGGGAATTTCTTTTTTGCTTATGTGTTTGCACACAACAACTCAGCGTGGAGCTACGTGCCGGGTATGGACCAAATGGGCAAAGTAGGCACTATTCTGAATTCGGCCATTTTTACCTGGCTGGGCTTTTATGTGCCGTATCACCTGGGTGCCATCGTGTGGGAAAGCCGCTCGTGGAAACTGTTTTTTATCAATACCGGATATGCCCTTGCGAGCCTATTGTTGGTAGCAAGCATATTGACTTTTATGGGATGATTTTCTGATACTGTTTAACCTCACCAAAATAAGTTGGTGAGGTTATTTTTGTTTAAAACAAATCTATTGGCTACTGAACAATCATTTTTTTTAGATTTTCCCTTCTCCTTCTGGAAACCTTAAACTGAGTTTTATTCTTAAGTTTCAGATTTTCAAATTGGTTGTCGGTTTTAGTCACAAATTCAATATTTACAATCACAGATCTGTTAATCCGGACAAATCCGAATGGCTCATAGTCTTCCTGAAATCTCTTTAATGTTTTGGCCAAAATAAATTTTTTACCATTCTGTAAATGTATTTCAGTATAGTTGATATTGGCTTTCAGAAAGATAATATCACTTGAAAAAACACTTCTGTTTTTATCTATTTTCAACTTTGGAAAGTCCATGGCTATCAATTGTTTACCTGATAATTGTATCTTACTTCAGCACCTAAGAATTTCAAATCTGTATCAAAAGGCATGGCAAAAACCAGTCTGTAAAAGTTTGTGGTATTATCTATTACTATTGATGTATTTACGCCTTGTGTTCTTATACCGAAAGGGTCATTTACATTGGGTATGGTCCCTGAAAATATATTGGAATATGCCTGTGGAACAACAGTATGATCAAATTTTTGGATGGCCCATGATATCATTCCTAAAGTGGCATCTCCATCTATGTAATAAAACAATACTTGTGTTACCATAGCACCATTTGGGAGCGTCAAAGGTGCATGAACTGAGCCCGATCCTGAGGAGCCAGTGAATACAATTCCCTGGTTATCATGTGTTATCGAATTGGTAGATATATGGGCTACGAATGCGGCAGCGGGGATTTTTATAACCTCAGTACGGGTTATATTTGACCATGAAGCGGTTCCTAAATTGTCTCCCGATCTTAAAAACCTTCCTGCTGCGGCATTTTGTCCTTCAAATCTTAGCGTACCCGCAGTTCTCAACGCAATGCCGCCTGCAACCGTATTTTCAAATACCCCGGCCCGGGCATTTATATTGCTTGCTAGACCATAAACGGCATCACCGCTGCTGGCAGTGTGGCCATAGACCCCTTTGCCGATGTTGGTTGTGCCATAGACGCCTGCACCGCCGCCGTCTTGCTTTCCAAAAACCCCATAACCATTGGCATTCAATGAGTTGTTTATGCCGGCTACACCCGCAGTATTTCCAGAAGGAGCGGTTTCAAAGGCACTTCCTAATACTCCATTTGCACCGTTTAACGCAGATCCTGTCATTCCATGGATTCCAGCTGAATTTAGACCACCGCCGGTATTGAAAACTGAAAATCCACCTGCGGAGAATGCCCCACTTCCGCTAAAAGGTAAGGTCAATGATCCACCGCCTCCAGTCGAAGTTTCAACAGCCACCCAACCACTACCGCTACAAACATGTGCTTTGTTGTTGGAGGTAAGAAAGACCACTTTGCCGTAATCTGCCACTGCACATCCGGGTAGGTTTGTGACTTTAGGTAAATCCAAACTTTGGGGATTTATGCTGATCGACTGTGCCAAAGAACCAAAGTTTACCAGTATGAGCCCTGCTGTTACAATTCTTAATCTTTTCATATGTATTTTGTTGAATTTTTACTTTTCTGCGGAGGCAAAATTGATTCGAAAAAAAAAATAAAAATTCTTCAATTATCATGATGTATAGTTGGCTGTACCAATTGTAAGATTTTCTTATCCAGCGGTAAATGCCCGAATTTCTTAAAATTTGGTGGTTTGGAAATGTAAAAAAAAGGGGGCTACTTTAGGGTAAATTTTGTTATTGAGAGTTCGAATGAAAGGCTTTTTAATCTTTGTTTTTGTCTTTACAACCAGTTTGACTTTGGGTCAAAGCCAAGCCGTGTTGTTGGACAAGTGCGAGAATTTTTACTTAGCCGGGCAACAAGACTCTGTAAGAAAATACGCCAAAGTAGCTCTTGATTTAGGGCAAAAAAGTACCGAGAATCAAGGGCTTTTCCAGTTTTTTCTGGCAAATTCCAACATGCGTTCTTATCCTGATAGTTCGTTTAAGGCTCTAAATGGGGTTTACAAAGATTTCCAAAAACGAAACGACATCAAATTCCTGTCCTTTATTCATACTTCATTTGGAGGATATTACCGCAAAACCGGAAACTTCAAAGAAGCCATAGCCAATTATCAAAAAGCCATAACTTTTGCTGAAAAACATTATAGCACTTCGGATCCAAAGAAGCTCAATCAAATAGTGGCCGCACAATACAACAGCATAGCTATTGTAAACCAAGAAATGTCGGACTTTGAACTTTCCACCCAAAATGCACTGAAAGCATTGAAAATAGCTAATCAGTTCAATTTGCCTCAAATAGAGCTGGCATCGATCATAATTTTGGGCAATATTCAGATGCATTTTAAACAGTTGGATCAGGCAGAAAAAAGCTTTTTTTCGGCAAAAAATTTATCATCAAAAATCAACGACCAATATCGTCTCGGAGTGGCTTTAGCCAATTTGGGGATCATAAATCTGTTGCGGGTTGAGAATTCAGCACAAAACAAAAAGGCATATCTGGCCTCGAAAAAATATTTTCTTGAGGCACTAAATATGGCGAAAACGCAGAAAGACTTTACGGCTATTACGGCAAGGTATTCTAATTTGGCCAACGTAGAAAATGCCGTTAAAAACTTTAAGAGTGCGAACATTTACCTGCAAGAAGCCTTGAAAAATGCGGAGCTTTCCAATTCAAAACTCTTAAAAATGCAGGTTACAACATCTTTGGCGAGAAATCATTTGGGTTTAAACGACACGCCAAGGGCTATTGAATTGGCGAATTTAGCTCTGGAAATGTCAAAACAATTAAGCAACGAAAAGGAGTTGCCCAATCTGTACAATATTTTACAAGAAGCATACACCAAAGAGAAAGATTTTGCCAAAGCCCTGGAATATCAAAAAGCTCAAATGGCTGCTAAAGACAGTCTTTATACCACCCATACCACCGCTAAAATAACCGAGCTGCAAACCAAATATGAAACCGAAAAGAAGCAAAAAGAAATAGAGGTACTCACCCTTCAAAATCAAACCAAAGAAGCTCAACTTAAGCAAAAAAACTATCTTATTTTGGTTGCTGCCCTGGGTATTTTTTCGCTTTTGGGAGGTTTTTATTTTTGGAATAAACAAAGAAAACTCAAAAACGTAAAAGAGGCTGCAGAAATGAAACAGAGGCTCTTGAGGGCACAGCTTAATCCGCACTTTTTGTTTAATTCTTTAAATTCTATTCAAAGACTTTATGTAGAAGGTAAAACCCACATTGCCAATGATTTCATAGCAGATTTTGCTCAACTGATGCGGGATATTTTGGAAAAAACGGGCAGGACACAGATTCCAGTTTATGAAGAAATGGATTTCATTGAAGCCTACCTTTCCCTTGAAAAAAGACGGCTGGGCGATAAGTTTGATTATGAAATATGGCTGAGTGAGGAAGTCAGAAATGGCGACTATAACATTCCATCTTTTATAGTACAGCCATTGGTAGAAAATGCCCTTCTGCATGGTATTTTACCTAAAAATGAGAGAGGCAAAATTGAGGTAAAAGTTGAAACATTATCAAACGCTAGTCTTGAAATAAGTGTAAAAGATAATGGTGTCGGGTACTATTCAGACAAGAAAAACACAAACCACAAATCTAAAGCTATGGAATTAATAGAGAATCGTTTAGGGAAAAGTGGAGTTATTCAAATTAAAGAATTGAAGGACACAAATGGGCATGTTGAAGGTACAGAAATTAAGCTAATTTTAGAATATTAGGCCATGTTAAAAATCATTATTATCGACGACGAAGAGGATGCACGGTTTCTTTTGAAGCGGGCAATAGAAGACCATTTCGGGGAAATTACGAAGGTAGTAGGCGAGGCAGACAACTGTAAAAAAGGGCTCGATTTGATTCAAAATACGGTATTTGACCTACTGTTTCTAGATATCAAAATGCCCGATGGAACCGGATTTGATTTGCTCAATAAATTGGATTCAAAAGATTTTTCGGTGGTTTTTGTGACGGCATTTGATCATTTTGCCATCAAAGCCTTTGAGTTTTCGGCGGTGGGATATTTGGTAAAGCCATTTAAGTCTTCGGATTTAAGAAAGACAATAGACCGGATACTGGAGTCAAAAACTGAAACCAATGCCCAACAAACGCCTTTCAAGATTCTTCTGGAAAACTACGAGCAGACCCAAATCCGGAAAATAGTCCTGCCCAACAACGATGGCTTTGTGGTGGTGAAACTTGAGGAAATTATATATGTCAACAGTGTCAGAAATTACTCAGAATTCCATCTGATTTCAGGACAAAAAGTACTCACCTCCAAGCCGCTTATTACCTATGAAAACTTGCTCACAGATCAAGGTTTTTTCCGGATTCATCATTCTTATCTCATAAACCTAAGTCACTTAAAGGCCTTTGTGAGGTCAGAGGGCGGAGCCGTAAAAATGCACAACGGCGATCTTTTGCCCGTCTCGCGACAGAAAAAGGGTGAGTTGATGGATAGGTTTTTGTGAAAAATTTCAAGCCGAAAACTTATTAGATCCAAAATCACTGATTGAACCCGTCTTTATTGTGAGCTTACTGAGTTTTCCAATTTTTAATAATTGGGGTTTTGAATATTTTTTATGCAAAAAAGTCAAGGTCTTCATTCTTAAAATGCTTTTTTTATTTTTGTGGTTACCTCAACTCCGGTTTTTGTAAGGAATCTTAGAAAAATGATTTCCGATTTTATCTCCGAAATATCAATTCGGTTCTCAATTATCGCTGGTTTTGAGATTTCATTTCCTTTAAGGTCTATAATTGCAAAGTCTGAAATATTTTTAGCGAAACTTTCTTCTAATATCAAATGATCATAGGCTGGATTTGGAAAAACTTTCAATTTCAGGTTATTGATGAAATTTATAGCGATAATTTTGGAAAATGTAAAATCCCCGCTCCAGTCTTTTTGCTTAAGTCTATAATAATTTAGTCCCGGGAGCGGACTCCCATCTTCATATTGATAAAGGATATTTTCCGAAGATGGGTGTGTTGAGGGTAAAAATCCCAACGATTCAAAGTTCACTGGATCAGAACTTCTTTCAATTTCAAAACCCATGTTATTGATTTCTATTGAAGTCTCCCATTCCAGAGTGATTTTGCCAAAGGTTTGTTTCGCTTCAAATCGTACCAATTTGACAGGGAATGCCCCGTTTAATGGCTCGGGCTCAAATCGAAAATCATTGAAATTGTTGTTGGTATCAGTATTATTCGGTCTCCAAATCGGACCATTGGGTGCTGGGGATGGTGCATTACCGAGATTTCCCTCAGAGAAATCGGCACCACCGAACCCCACAAAATCAATGAGGTCAGTCAAGCCATTAGGGTCAAATACTCCAGTAGGAATAAGATTTGTTGTGCTCATCAAAACCAATTTACCACTGTTATCTAAGCCATTAAATCTGAACAGGGGTGCATTAAAGTCTGGATTGGCAATGGGGGCTGTGTTGGGTTGATTTGTGCCAAATACTGGTATCCTGATTAAATAAAAAGTTGATGCGGGCATTGTATAATTTGGCAAATTAAACTTAGCCCATGAATCAGAACCACTAGTAGCAAATTGAACACTCCATCCACTGAGCGACTGGGCTACGGGACCAGAGTTATATAAGACCATATAATCATCATTGTAAATTGCACCAGTTTGTCTGCTCCCAGCATAAATTTCGTAGATATAAACCAAACCTGAAGAGTTGTAGTGTGAAAATTGAAGAAAAAATACAACGATCAATGATTTTAGATAATTAAACCTGCATGCCTTTAAAAAACCATTAGGAAAGGATTTAAAAGAAAATTTCATATTTTACTAATTTTGGATATACTTCGTCCAATATTAGTACCGGAAAGATTTCGAAATTGTATTACTTATCAGGCTGTCCATTAATGTTGACAATAGTGAATAATTAATTATCCATTAGAATCTAAACTCTCTAAAGGATTTGACTTGAAGGGTCGAGTTTTTCATCATTTTAAATATTTAGTGCTAGCTTTCTAAGTCCTTCTGAGCTTTTTGAATATAAAATTCCTAAGAATAAAATACTTTCGATTTAGTTCATAAGCCTTTTCGCAAAAAATCAAAAGAAGCATTTTCTACTCTACCGCAAAATAAAATTTTGTCAAAGTCTTCATTTTCATTACGTTAATTTGAAAATATCCGTATTTCCCCTATGGTTTTTCAAAAAATGTTAATCGATATTTGTTGCAGCCTGAAAACTCAGGATTTCAAAATTAATCATATTTAAGAAAATGAGCTATTACGCCATGACCCATAAATATTTCAATCCTGAAAAATTTCTAATTCTTTTTATTTTAATATTTTTCAAAGTACTCTCACCTACATTTGGTCAGCTTGATCGCTATTGGGATGGTGGTGGCGGGGTAGATCGTGACTGGAATAATCCCCTCAACTGGGATGGAAACACGCTCCCTCTACCGAGTCAACGGGTCAATTGCTCGGGAGATACAATAGATGTTTCAGGGGTTTCGGTAGCCTATTGTCTAAATTTTAATTTTGTTTTTCTCAGAATAAAAGATGGTGGAGAACTAAGAATAGGATATTCAAGTACCAGCTCTCCTGATACCACGATATCTTTGAAAAACAGTTTTGCTTATAATTTTGGAAAAGTAAAAATCATCGGAGGTAGTGACCCAATAAATATAAATCTGAACAATAGTTATTGGATAAATGGAAAGGTAAGTGGTGATCCGGATTCCCTGGTAATTGAAAACTTCCAAAATAGTGCAACCCACCAAAGTTCGATTGTGGTTGATCCTACAAGTGTTTTCACAAATCTAAAAACAGGAGTTGTTAAAATTAAAAATCATTATGGTTCTTTGGTCGAAAATAACAACCGGTTCATTAATATTGGCAATATGTTGTTTGAAAACACCAAGGGTCGATTTGTTAACAATGACACACTTCAAAACGTTGGGAAAATCAGGTTTCAAACCACCGATACCAATGATTGCTTTATTAATAATGGTTTCTTTTCCAATACCGACTCCCTCGTTTTTAACCATTGTATCCTTACCCAAATTCGTAATCTGGGGTTTTTTATAAATAATCCTGAAGGTTATATTAAATCAAGTGTGGGATCAGGAGCAGGCACAAAAGGGATTTGGAATACTGGCCGATTCGAAAATCAGGGCAAAATCAGGATGGACAGCTTAGGTTATATTTTTCTTCAAAATGACAATTATTTTCTCAACCAAAATGAAATAAATAACCTGAAAAGTGGTATCATTATTAACACTGATACCCTGAGAAATTTAGGAAGCCTGACCATGAACCAAGTTTTAGATTCGACATTTATTTCTAACAAAGGTTTTCTTGAAAATTCGGGGACAATTCTACTTAATCAAGGAAATGCCAGTGGGATAAAAAACTACGGGTATTTACTCAATAACCCTTCAGGGATAATTCAAACTGACTCTTTACATAGTAATAATGGTGAATATCCAATCGGTATTTTTAACAAAAAGAAAATCAGGAATCTGGGAAATATTACGGTTGGATATACTTTTGGTACGGCTATTTTGAATAACGCTCCAAACGACTCAATCATAAATTATGGTACACTCACTGCCAATTGGTTTGGTGTAAATGGATTTATTAATGAAACTTCTAGAGTCTATAATGGAAATACAGGAATACTGAATATCTATGGAACGGGGATTTTCAACTTATCTAACACGCAAAACTTTGGCTTTCAAAATAAACCCGGCAGCTGGCTGGAAAGCCAGGGAAGTATGAGTATCAGGAAAATGACTGGTGTGGCTTTGAAAAACGAAAACGCAACTATCAAACTCAATGGTTTGGTACAAATCGATAGTTCACTTCAGGAAAGTATTCACAATGCTTCGGGCAAAATATTTCTCCAAACTGCTGCTAATGTGAAAGTTACAAGACATCTATACCTCAACCGGGACATAATCAAGAATGAAGATTTTATGCAAAATGAGGGAATCCTGGAGGTTGGCACCGAACTCCCCACCGATGCTCCCAATCAGTTTGCCATCAGAAATCTGGACTCTCTGATAAATTTGGGTCAAATCAAAGGCTACAAAACCCGTGATATCAATGGAATCCAGAATACCAACTACTTCAGCAATTCGGGTAATATTGAATTCAGAAAATCTTTGAGATATGGCATTCAAAATTCAGGGAGATTTATCAATCAACCCAATGCAGTCATTACCATTGACAGCATGGATTATTCGGGCTTACATCTGGCGGCCATAAGTACAACCACAAAATTTGAAAACAGAGGGATTATTACCCTAAAACACCTCACTCAAAGCGGGTTGCAAAATCTCAACAATACCCAGGGCTTTGATAATTATGGACAGCTCAGAGTCTTCCGACATGTGCAACTGGGCCTGATTAATACCGGAAATGCAAGCATTTTTGACAATAAAAACACGGGTCTGGTATGGATAGACAGTTCAGCCACACAGAGTGTTTTCAGGGGGGAAGGCTTATATCTGGATCAGGCATCCTCTTTTATCAATAATAATATTGTGAAAATAAAAACCACCCTCAGCAGCCCTATTCAATTTTTTAACAATGCCGCTTATACCAACAATGACAGTACGATTCTCTATAGTGGCCTGAATGGCTATGTTTTTAGTAATCAAAATGGCAATTTTCAAAATAATAATAATGCCTATCTGGAATTAAACGGAAATGCCTCAAACGTAGGTGGACAATTTCACATTAACCAGACTTTTACCAATAATGGAAGAATCAGGATGCAGGATTTTACAAAAAGAGCCATGTATATGCAGGCCAATTTTACCAATAGTAGCACTGGAAAACTTCATTTCAAAAATGGAAGCTCAAAAACTGAATATGCGATTGAGTCGGACTTCGGAATTGTGAATAATGGTGAAATAACCACTGAAAATGTAAGGTTGGGGATCGTTTTTTTCACCGGAAGCCTCTATAATACCGGTCTTTTTGATTTTAGTGGGGTCGATTCTATGGCTATATACAGTTATTCGCCGGACTCTGTGGCCAATAGTGTCTGTGGGAAAATGATTCTGAACGGGAAACTCTTCATGAGTGATTTCCGAAATCGTGGTTATACAGATTTGAGATATACGGGAATAAGCAATATCGCTAATTCAGGATTATTTATCAATAACGGAGTAATGGTTGACCGCTACAACAGTCTCGCCGATGAAGGGATTTCCCGGCCGGGAGCAACCATGATAGACATTACCAATAACGGGATGTTTCTTGAGTCATTTCTGGGGCCACTTAGCAATGGAATCAGAGAAACTGCCAATATAGTAGCCGGAGGAACTCCACCTTCTATCGCCGGAAACTGGTATCTTGATCCTGCACTTACTCAACTCGCCGGTACATACAGCAGCGGATACTTTATTCCAAATGCTCAGGCAAACGTTGCCATAAATTTTTATTTTACTGCCAATTTCCCGGGTTGCCCGAAAGTGGTAGAAGTGCCCCATATCCAGAATCCCGTTTGCAGACCAAAAGTATTTATTTTCAACAATTTTTTGGGAGATAATAACTGGACCAAACACCAAAACTGGACAATGGGCCGTCAGCCTGATTACTGTGACAAGGTTTTTATGTTAAATTCCAACCTTAAATTAACAGTACCTTCGGGTTATAAAATTAAAGCTAACTCTATAGATACTGATGCGTTTCCATTTGGTTTTGTTATGGATATACAAAATGGTGCCGTAGCCGACTTCCCAAATAATCAGTGAAAATTTTGAATCATTAGTCAATTTTTGAAAAATACACCGACGGACTGCTCGTGCTAAAGCCCTGACCCACGAAGTAAACTGAGACGGTCATTAGCATTGATTTTTTACCAGAAGCATCCCAGGCTACATCGATAAAGGTTGAATAATTTTTAGTCGATGAACTGATCGCCGTAATATAACCATCGTAGTAAAAATTGCCAGAACTCGCAAATGTATCCTTCGAGGCGTTTTGAGAGAGTCCCTTAGTCGTCCATTTTCCATTTTTATAGAAAATACCATAAGCCTCATTACTTTCTGATAACCCCCCGGCCTGAATCATTACTGCCATTTCACCGTTGGGTCCCTGGTTGGCCTGGAAGCTTTGAATATTGACACCTGGCTTTTGAATGGATGCCAGGATATTTGTTTTGCCGGTGGCTACTTCGTAGTCCCAGATTTGCTCACTCTCCAGGGTGGAGGCTGGTGGTCGTATAATGATATGATCGTTACCTTTTTCGTCATGAAGAAGTTGGGCAGGATTGTTAAAAGTATTCCCCTCCTGATACAGCGGATATTGGTAAACTATACTTGCCTTTGCCCCACTGAAATAAAAAAGATTTTTGACACCCGACTCTGCAACAAATTCACCGATGAAACGCAGTTTGTTTTGATTATCATAATAACCGTTAAGATTTTGAAAACCTAATTTCGGAGGTGCTCCACCCGGATACTGAGGCTTACCCGGAGTAGAATAATCTTTAAAATTTCCAAAACTACCGCCGTTTAGGGTGGCTTCGGTGATGAGATCGGCATACCACCAATAACTGTTCCATTTGGTTCGTAAGGTTTCGTCGCTCACTTGTGACCATACCACATGTACTTTGCCTTCATTGTCAACTGTCGGGAACCATGAAACCTGCATAAGCTCATCGCTAGCCAGCATGATGGGCTTTCCAAAAGTATTGCCGTTTAAAACAGCATAGTACAAGGTGCCGATATTATAGCCCCCAGTGCCTTCCAGTGTTGTTTCTGGCACAGGATACTGTGACTTGTCGCTGCTACCGAAGCGTTTCCAGATGGCATAAATAATTCCTGAGCCATCCTGTATCAATTTCGGTATGGATGAGCCGTTTCCGGTACCGTCATTGCTGATGGTTACGGGGGCAGACCAGGATTTGCCTTTGTTGGTTGAGTATGAGTAATACACAAATACAGGTTTTCCGTAATCCGGTTTTTCAAGAAAAACCGCATGGTAGGTGCCATCTTTGGCAATTAACAAATCGCAATATCCCGCTTTTTCAAATTGGGAAAGCTTAACTTCCTTTGAACCCGAGGCAGCAATATCTCCGGGTAAAAGTTTACAGCCGGAAAGAAATAGCAAAAGAATAAAACAAGCAGTTCTCATGAATAAAAGATTGATTTACAACACAAAAGTCATTCAAAAACCCTGATTGAAAATCAACCTAAAATGGTATTTTGAAAACTACCACAAAAGGGGTAGTTCTTCAGGGCTTTAGGAAAAAAGAAAGCAATAAACCATTACAGTATAGTGCTTTAAAAACAAAATTCTTACTATTTTAATCGAGTATCTCAGGATAATCGCTACAATATTTTACAAGCATTGCGGTGTTTTTGAGGTTGAGTTTTGACAAAACGTTCTTACGGTGTGTACTTACCGTAAGCGGACTCAGAAAGAGTTTTTCGGCTATCAACTCGTTGGTTAGCCCCTCTATGATTAGTTTTATGACTTCTTTTTCCCGCTTCGTAAGGTCCGGCACATAAGCCTGTTTGGGTTTTCGACCGGCCACTCCCAAGGCTAGAATTGTCGTTATCTCAGGACTCATGTAAATCTGCCCTTTCATGACCGTTTCGATGGCATTTTGTAATTCTGCAATTCCCAGATTTTTCACTACATAGCCGTCCATGCCGCTTCTGAGGGCTTTTTTGATGGTGTTGTAGTCATTGAGCATGGTTACGGCAATGATTTTAACGTTTGGAAAATCCCTTTTAATGATTTCTGTTGCTTCTATTCCGCCCATTTCGGGCATTTCCAGATCCATCAAAATTAAATCTACTTTTTGATTTTGGCAGAGTTCTATTACTTGTTTGCCATTTTTGGCATCACCGACGATGTGCACGTCTTCAATTCTCGAAACGAGCATACTTAGCCCTTCGATAAATAAAGTATGGTCGTCGGCGATGAGGAGATTCATATATTAAGGGTTATTATTATTGGCTATGCAGGCCAATTTACGACATATTTTCAAAATTTTACTTAAACCTTTCTGAAGGCTTTGGAGGCAAGGGTTTGACATGAGCTATTCTCGCCTTGCTGTTTTTTTTGTATTTGGGATGAGGCACAGCCATTACGATTGATATCAGGATAAGATTACATAAGGCGAATGAAATGATTTTTTTCATGGGAATAAAGTTTTAATTACAATTTGAATAATTATAAGTTTTAACAAAAGTCTTGTTTTCTATGGCGTCTTTAGATGCTCTTTCGGTAACATAATTGTTAGAATTATATTTACGTGTAGCCGTATAGTCGTAATAAACTCTCAATTTGTCGGTGAGGTTTTCCCAGTTTTCATCATAAGATGTCCAGCTTTTCCCTTTTACTGCCAATCCTTCATTTGGTTTTAAATTAAATGGATAGTAAACCATAGAATGAGTAAATACAGATGGGTCAAATGGATGGCCAGTAATAACTGTACTATAACTTTTCCTGGTCACGTCGGTTTCGTAAGCAGATATTTCATATAAGTCGAAAACTTTACCTAAATATCTCACTTCTACCTTGGATAGTTCATCGTTGAGGCCCTTATACTCATACACTCCGGTCAGGCCGGAATACTCAGCTACGACTTTGGTTAATCTTTTTTGTGCATCCATTGTTACCGTAAATTGCTCATATACTTCTCCTTTTTCATCAGTAAAAACCACCTTTGTTAAAAGCCCGGCAGCGTCATATGTATAACTATCGATCCATCCGTCCTGACTCGTAGTTTTGAGAAGATTACCGGCTGAATTGTATTCATACTTCATCTCCGTCTCAGAAATCTTATTATTTTCATCTAAAAAAGTCAATACTGTACTAGCCAGTTTTTTGTTAGCATCAAACTTATAGATTTCATAGTAACCATCATCGTACGTGATTTTTTGAATAAGGCAGGCGGTTTCTTCCGGTGCAGCACTCTCTTCTGGTTTAATGCAAGCAAAAGAAGATACTAACACCAACACAAATAATAGTAGATTTTTCATGGTAAGAAAGATTAATTTTTTTACAAATGTCACCAGTAAAGAAAAGGCAGGAATCAACCAAAAACAGTATATTGAAAAATACCCCAAAAGGTGTAGTTGATTACATTTTCGAAATCGTAAATTTGGTTTTTGGTCACAGAAATAATTTGGACTAAAAAATTTGGAATCGCTTTTGTAAAATATCCAGGCCATAAATTAATGAAGCATTTCGCCCATAAATTGGTATTTCTTTTTTTTGCTTTTCAATCTCTTTTTGCCCAAAAAAGTCAAAGTATTGAGGTATTTTATCTAAAAGATTCCAATGCCAACTTCACCATTGATAGTCTGGAATCAAAAAGTAAAGCATTTAAGGTTTTTGAAAATACCCGGCTGAGTTATGGCCATGAAAATAAACCTCATTGGCTGAGGATTACAGTCACCAATACTGACAACATGGCTCAAAAGAAATTGCTCGAAGTGGACTATGCCTTTATTGAAGAAGTAAACCTGTTTTTGGTGCAAAATGGCAAAATCATCTATAAATCAGATACCGTGGGCTGGAAATATCCGTATCGAAACCGATTTTTCAAGCATCATAATCCTGTTTTTCCGATAAGTCTGGATGCCAAAAGCTCTCTGAATGCATATATTAGAATCTATCGAAGGTATATTTCTGTGATTCCACCCATTAGACTTTGGGATGAGCAGGATTTTTACGAAAATGAAATCAAACGGAAGTTTGAATGGGGCGTTTTTGCGGGTATTTTGTTGATTACCATCACTTTTGGGTTTATTACTTTCATTTTCCTAAAAGAAAGGGTTTACTTATTGTTCTCCCTTTATGTCTTAATGGCCTTGGTTTATGCACTCATAGACAAGGGGTTTTTCTTCGAATATTATAATGACGGTTTTCTGGGTCTTTACAAAAAGAATCTGCGACAGCTTTTCATGAATCTAAATATTCTTTTTACCATGCTTTACGTAAAAGAGTACTTATTTCCCCGATATAAGTTTCAGTCCTGGCTGCTTTATATGTATAGGTTATGTATATTTTTATGTTTTTTGGCCATGTCATTTCTATGGTATGAAAGGTATGCGGCTGAAAACAACATACCTATCACAGAACCCTCCAGTCTCATTTATCCTTTCTCGTTTTTAGCACCGATTATTTTCAGTTTCTTTTTGGTTTTTTATAGTTATTTCAAAAAAATCGACCGGGTAGCAAGCAAATTTTATATGATTGGAGCTACCCCCATTGTCCTTTTTTCAGTTTTAACCAATGTCAGACATTACGGCATTATCCCTAATTTCTGGTTTCTGGATACCGAGGGTGCCATGGTCTCTTTTGTTTTTGATGTGGTGATCTTGTCGGTGGGTTTGGGCTACAGGTATAAAATTTTGAGGGTTGAAAAGGAAAAATTGCTCGAAGAGAAAAAACAAAGCCAACTTTTGATATATGAAAAAGGGCTTGAACTCCAGAACCAGGAACGCAGCAGACTGGCCAAAGAATTGCATGACGGCCTTGGCATTGATATCTCCATCATAAAAATGAAACTTGAAGCCCTTGGCACCGATCTGGAGAAAAAAGGTTTAAAAGCAAGAGAGTTTGATGAAACCATTGCCAATCTCGACAGCGTTGCCAGCAATGTCAGGAGTTTCTCTCACAGCATTATGCCTCCTGATTTGGAAAAAAATGGGATTGTGTCTGTGCTGGAAAGTCTGGTGCATAGCCTACAAAAACTAAACACCAATATTGAGATTAACTTTACCACAAATATAACAGAGAAGTTAAGGAATGATATTTCCCAAAATTTGTATTTCATAGCTAAAGAATTGATTAACAACGCCATAAAACACTCAGGGGCGAGTATTATTGATGTGGAATTAATGCACGAAAATCACCAGATAGAGTTGATTGTTTCTGATAATGGTGGCGGCTATGATTTTGACGCTTCAATTATGAGAGATGGGCTGGGATTGGAAAGTATAAAATCGAGAGTAAGTTTACTAAATGCGGCACTTTCGGTGGTCAGAAAACCTGAAAGTGGTGTAATGCATAAAATCAGGATTTCAGAAAACATTTAAATTGAATTTAAAAAAAAATGACCCCGAAAATCACTTTCGGAGCCATTATTACCCTACCATTATAAAAAATTTCATTTACAAATCTCCAGGTCCATTTTCACATTAAATGCACTCCAGTTCATTTTGAGAGAGGCATCGGTGTAGCTTTCAATGTCATATTCCCAGCCGGTTTTTGACTTTTTGTTGTAGTCGAGTACATTGCTGATAACAATCTTCTTTTTATTGGAAGAAAATGCCCATTTACCGGTATCGTTAAATTTGCCGCCTTTTGAACCTTGCTCCCAGGTGCCATCAGACTTGAAATATTGAGAAGCGATAGAACCGGTTCCGGTCTTGGCACACCACCATTTATCAGCAATTTGTGAGCTTGGGTCCGGGGTGCTTTCTTCTTTGCCACATCCAGAAAGTGAAAGAATTAGAATTGTACTAAAAAGCTTAATCAGAGTTTTCATGAGTTTATTACTAAATTTTATTTTTACAAAAATCATATATAACTGAGCTGAGACAACCGAAATTTTATTAAACAGAAATGCTATCTACAACAGATGCATGTCGTATAAAGCTGCATTCTTGATTAGGTTTTCGATTTGTGCCTGAGATGTAGAGAGCGACTGTGCATTTTCGATATCATCCGGCACACCGAAAGCTTTCATGAGTTCGAGCCAACCCACAGGGTCATGTATATTGAGCCATTTATTGGGTGAATCTCCCGGATTTGAAAATGTATGTACGGTATTAGGAGGAATAGTGACAAAGTCATTTTTTTTAAGCAACTTCTTTTCTCCGGCTAAAATGAACTCCATATCACCTTCTAATACCATGAAAAACTCTGTAAGACCAGAGTGGAAGTGGGGAGGAGGTCCCTGTACTTTTCCTGGGGTAATTCCAATTACCATATCATAGTTTTCGGTGGACATGATCGGGGTAAGCAGATGTCCAACTAACCAATATTTTTTTGACAATTCCATATATTTAATATATTTGTGAGAAAAATTTCTCACAAATAAAATATTTAGAATTTAAATTTCAAAAACATATGAGAAAAATTTCTCACAAAAGCACTAATCAATTATCTTTAACGATGGGCCGTGTTGATCAGAAAAGAAAAACGCGACAACTTTTACTTGATACCACCAATCAACTTTTAACCGAAGGTTTAGTTTTCAACATTGAGGATGTGGCTCAAAGGGCAAACATTTCAACAGCTACCGCTTACCGTTATTTCCCAAACCTGGAAACACTCAGACAAGAGGCTGTTTTGTCCTTAAATACAAAAGAGCCTGAACAAATATTTACAGACTCTGCCCAAAAATCCCTCGAAACCAGAATATCCGAAGCAATTGACTATCATCTGAATCTCACCATAGAAAATGAAGATCGTTTCAGGTTATTTTTAAGTACAGCTCTTCAGGAATCTGTAAAATCGCCTAAATCAAAACTTCGGGGAGCCAGACGAATTCCGATTATTGAAATGGCACTAGAGCCTTTCCGAAATGAGATACCTGAGGGTGAATATATACATTTAACACATTCATTGTCAGTACTTATGGGCTTAGAATCTTTTTTGGTCCTAAAAGATATTTGTGGATTAAATCCTGCCCAAATCAGAGAAACGACCCATTGGGCTATTGAAAAACTAATTAACGCTGTAGTGAAAAAATAGGAGCTTTTGAGGCTGAAAACTTTATCACTGTTCCCGCAGATGTTGCGTTAATACTCAGGTCACCCCCAATCTCCTCTGCACGGGTTTTCATGTTGTTGAGCCCATAAGATTCTGTGACTTTAATTTGTTGTAAATCAAAGCCCTTACCATTATCTGAGATTTCTAATGAGTAATTTTTTTCAGAAAAATCACCCGTAATTTTCACCAAACTTGCCTCCGCATATTTTTGGGTGTTATTGAGGGCTTCCTGTACGATTCTGAACAGATTTAAACCTTCAATTGGGGTCAAAATTACCTCATTACCAATGATTTTTATATCCACCTTAAAGCTATTTTCATCGGCAAATTTTTTCACAAATTCCTGGATTCTAGATTTCAGGTCTGACACCGAAATCTCCGTATTATAGGTGGCCCAAATGGTATCCCGTAAACTTTGAGCTGCGAGCCGTACTTCCGTATTTATATTTTCCAATTTTTCAGGCTTAAGTTTTTGATTTTCAAAAAGATAAAATGCATTGTCAAGACTTGTACTCACCACCGTAAGCTGGCTGCCAACGCTGTCGTGTAGCTCTTTGGCGATGCGTTTACGTTCAACCTCCCGGGCCAGAATCAGACGATTTTGAGATTCAATCTCAAGGTTTTTCAGGCGTTCGGCTTCGGCTGCTTTGGTTTTGATTCTTAAAATTCGCCAAGACAAACTGCCCGTTACTAATATTCCAAGAATCCCAAGACTGAGGCCTATGATCCAGTTTCGGCGTTCTGCTGACTCATATTTGGCTTCTGCTAACTGGGTTTCTTTTTCCGCCAGATTGTATTTGGTTTCCATCTGGGCTATTTGGTTATTATTATTGAGTGTAGTAAGCGAATCCAAAACCTTTTGAGCCAGAAACTCATATTTTAGTGCTTTTGAAAATTCCTTTTTTACATAATACAAATTGGCAAGATTACGTAATGACCTCTGTTTCAATAAGCCATAGTTAAATTTTTGAGCTTGTTGTAAAGACAGTTTAAGGTTTTCCTCAGCTGTATCAAAATCTTGCCGGAAGTAATCAAAGATGCCCTGAACCAAATAAATATTATTGAGTTGCTTTTCAAACCCTTTTTCAGCTGCCATTTTTCGAGCTTTATCAAGATATTTTTGACCCTCTACACGATTACCTATATAATGAAAGGCTCCAGCAAGGTTTGTCAATGAATTGATGGTATTGCTTATGTCTCCCATTTCCTCAAAAAGCGTGGCGGCTTTTTTGGTGTAATCAAGATTTTTCTCAAACTCCATACGGTTGGTATAAATCATCGAAATGTCATTGTAGGCCATGGCCTGATCCAGCTTTTCATTTTTTTCGATGGCATAATCCAATGCTTTCTGATTGTATTCCAGTCCTTTATCCAGATTTCCGAGGTAGGTGTAAGCACTGCCAATATTTTTAAGAGCATTCTTTTTGATTCTGAAAATGTCCAGTTTATTTCCGATTTCCAGGGCTTTTAAACCATATTCAATAGATTCTTTCAATGACATTTTTGCCATAAGATTTTGGGCCATCGAATTGGAAAGCCGGCCTTCAAATTCAAGATTTCCGGTTTCTTTTGCCAGTTTTAATCCCTTCAAAATCTCCTTTTCGGCTTCTTCGTATTTGGATTGCAGGAATAAATAATAATATGTACGAATAGCACCCACCAATCTCCCTTGGTTATAATTCAATTTCTCAGCCAAAGCCAACGATTCTTTGCCATATTTTTCTGCTTTTTTTGCGTCTGAATTTACATAGCCCTGAGCCACTTCAATAAGTGCCTTCACCTTATTAGTGTCTGAAGGCATTTTGGCTACTGCTTTTTCAAGACTATCTAATTTGCTGTTTTGTGAAAAAGCAATAAAAGGCAATGAAAAGAAAAGGAAAAAGGCTATTAATTTTTTCATAATTAGGTTGACAGACTATTCAAAAATAAAAATCGATACCTCAAAATATTATACAATTTTCAAAATTCTATTTAATGGTTTTAACCCATTTATTTTTCTGGGCCACGGCCACGGCTTCGAGTTTGGAATGTACATGCAGTTTCTGATATATGTTTTCAATATGTTTGCGGGCCGTTTTGGCTGAGATAAAAAGCTGGTCGGCGATTTGGTTATAAGTAAGACCTGAGGCCGTTTTTTCCAAAATCTCTACTTCTCGTTTTGAAAGGTTAAATTCTTCAGGACTCTGGTAGGTTTCGGTTTTTTGCCCAATAACTTCCTGATTTCTAAGAATTTGCAAAGTTTTCATGGCAATTGTCGGCGACATCGGTGCCCCACCTTCCATCAGTTCCTCAATGGCAGCAACTATTTTGGATGGTTTTTCGTCTTTGGTCAAATAACCACTTGCACCTGCTTTTATGGCTTCAAATATTTTGTCTTCACGATCAAGTACACTCAGCATCATGACTTTGAGGTTGGGAAAGCGTCGTTTCACCTCACGAGTGGTTTCGATACCATCCATTTGTGGCATTTCAATATCCATCAGCAGCAAGTCGGGGTTGTGATTATTGAGCTTATCGAGAGCATCATGACCACTGTTGGCCTTAAACAATATCTGCACTTCATCAAAAATCGAGAGATTCTGACTGATGTTCCGAAGGAGTGTAGGGTTGTCGTCAACCAGACCGATGGTAATCATTGAAAATTGTTTTAATGCAAATTTATGATTTTAGGGGCTCAAAAAACAATAGGGCAAATGACGTATTTTTCAAAGCTACAGTTAAACAGCGAAATAGGGCAAATGCCTTATTGATACCCATTTAGCCATCCGCCAATTTTGATGCAAAAACGATCAATCCTTTTGCACCATGAAATATTTGAAATTTATCCGAAATGTAGAACTTGATCCAGAAGAGATCCTCATGGTTGAGTCAGATGTAAACTATTCCAACATTTGGCTGCTCAATGGCAAGAAAGTCATTATAGCCAAGACGCTCAAACAAATTTCTGAAATCGTGAAAGATGCCCCATTTGTAAGGGTAAACCGCAAAACAGTTCTTAACATAAATCATATTGAAAAATACACCGGGTCCGATGAGGCACAGCTAAGCAATGGCCTCAAAATCAGCTTTTCACGCAGGAGAGCATCCTTAGCTCATATCCAGATTAACCAATATCTAAGCAGTCAATTCTAAAATTATTAATACAATGAAAACAAGATTTCTACTTTTATTTCTTAGCTTTTTTTCGATTTCTACCTATGGTGCTGTCATTTCGGTGGTCAATGGTGATAACCTTCAAACCAAAATTACGAACGCTGTTGCTGGAGATGTGCTGATAGTGGGGCCGGGGACTTACAACCCTATAGTTGTTAATAAAAAACTGACAATTCTCGGACCTGGGTATTTTAAGAATTCAGGTGGCAATGCTGTAATTAGTGGAAATATTGATATTTCTTCTACAGGGGCGGGTTCGTATGTATCTGGATTGTATTGCACAAGTGTAACTATATCTGCGAGTGATGTAACATTTGTTCGTAATCTCGTTACTTATCAAATGCATGTAGGTTATGGCATTTCAACTTCCAATGTAAAGGTTATTCAAAACTACCTATGTGCTAATAATTTAACTTCAAACGATAACAATTTATTGATTATAGGTACAGGTAATTTACAGACAAACTACCTGATTCAAAATAATATTGTTATGACTAAAATAAACTTTAACCATCCAAATGGTTCTACGGGATTGGTAATTAATAATACTTTTGATCCTGATAGTTCAAATTCTGTGAGTAGTAGCTTTTGGAACGACGTATATCGTGTGTCAGGTGGAGATATCAATGGAGTTTCATTCTACAACAATATTTTTAAAGGGAAATTTCCATTTTCAACCCAAGGAATGTTTACAAGTGCGGCCAACACCCCATTGAATTTTAAATGGAATATTGTTGATGTTATTACTGATTCAATAACTTTACCTTCCGATAATTTAATAAGTACCGCCAAAATCTTTGGTGGCTATCCTACCAATACGATTGGTCTCAACAATGCCGATGGGCGGGCGATATTAGCTCCCGGCAGCCCGGCAGCCAATTATGGTCGCAAAGCACCCTATGCCAGCAATTCGCCGGTTACCGATGCAGGTGCATTTGGAGGTGACCAACCTTACGTATTGAGTGGCATACCCGTTGGGCCACAAATCTACAGTATGAGCGTGCCACCTTTGGCGGCTGCTAATTCAGTGATTCCCGTCACCGTAAAGGCCAAAACCAATAATTGATTTTTGGTAATAAAAAATTTGTTATCAGAAACCTAAAATCATAAAATTTATGAAAAAATTATTGATTTCACTGGCGTTATGTTTTGGGTTTTTCAGGGTTTCGCTGGCACAAAATATCGTGGCAGGAGAATATTTCTGGAACACCGATCCCGGCATAGGCCTCGGCACGGCTTTAAGCCCATCCGAGATTTCGGGAGGTATTGGCGACGAAACCTTTGACCTCCTTGTGAATGCCCCGGCAGGCCTTGTAGGTCAACAAATACTCTATGTAAGATTTAAACTCAATGACACCCTATGGTCTCAAGCCGAAGGACATCCGATATTGATTAGCCCCGAAAACCATTTAGCCGGAGCATTGAATCAGGTAGATTCACTCGAAATGAAAGAAATGACCTATTATTGGAATGATGCTGGAAACCCTAATCAAACCATTCTTTTGGCACCTTTTGAAAATGACTATTCATTTAAGCTTAATTTCCCTACAGCCGGGGCTGAAAAAGGGGTAAATCAATTGTACTACAGATTCAAAGACAAATTTGGCTTCTATACACCGTGGCAGACTGAGAGTATTTTAGTGATGGGTAGATGGTCCGGTACTTTGCCTAATGTTGATTCTGTAAGATACGCTGTGAGCGGATACAGTTACTCAGGCACTCCGCCAAATGATTTTCTGACCGTAAATTTCAACGCAGCCGACACCCTGTTGCGAGATAGAAATGATTCCTCCAATGTGGCTGCGAGCAAAGAAATATCCACCACCGGTATGGCAAATGGCTTGCATGTTATCACCTTCAAAGTCTACGGCTCCACTTTTGTGGATTCCAGCATTGTGAGCTCCAAAAATTCACATATTTATCAAACCATACTAAAGGTTGATAATACGATTCAAATGAATGTAGGTACACCCACATTGGTGAATGGAACAAACTCCGGTGAATTTTGCCCCGGAAGTAGCTTCAAAATACCTATTGACACTTCCGGCAACTGGCCCGATAGCATTGACTATGGTATTAAAACTCGTTTTTTTGTTAAAATGAAAAATGCAGCCAATCAATTTTTAGAAATTCCTACTGTTTTTAATTCTGGTGGTGATAGCCTTATAGCTACAATTCCCAACAACTGGCAGGGGTCACTATCTACCAAAATTATGGTTGAGTCCAGCTTTCCACTGTTAAGAGATACTGTTTCCGGTACATATAAGGTTGGAAATACTTTGAATGTGATGGCTATAACTCCTACAGTATGTGTGGATCAGACCATAAATCTTCAAGCCAACTCGGGGCTAAATTCAACTTTTTCCTGGGTAGGACCCGGAGGATGGTTTCTAAATAGCAGTGCTGTTGACATCACTTCTTTGGCCACCAGAATAGCCCCTCCAAATGGTGGAGGAATCTATACCGTTACCGCTACATCAGCTGAAGCCGGATGTGTGACAACAGCAACAGTCGCAGTTACCGTAAATCCATTGCCCGAAATAACCATAACAGGAAATGCAACGCTATGTGAAGGTCAAACATTGAACCTTGGTTCCACTGCTACAGTGGGTTCTGCATTGGGGTGGGCCAGATTGGGTGTACAGCAGGGCATCGGAGCCACTTTGAATAAAACCAATATAGCATTGGCTGATTCAGGGTATTACAGAGTGGCTTATATGACTGTTAACAGTTGTTATGGTTCAGACTCCGTGAAAGTTTCAGTAAAACCAAACCCTGTTATTTCAGGAACCACGACCAATACCCCCATTTGTTCGGGCCAAAATCTGGTAGTAAGTGCGACAGCTACGGGCGGTTCGAGCTACGCCTGGACTGGTCCAAACTCTTTTTCAAATGCAAACGGAGCATGGAGCATAAGCAATGCAACAGTTGCTGCAAGCGGAACCTATAACCTTACAGTGACATTAAATGGTTGCACTGCTTCATCCACTGTATTAAATGTCATTAACCCAACGCCAACAGTAAATCCAACTACTCCGGTGTCTGTATGTGAAGGGAGCTCTTTACAACTCAATGTAAATAATACGCCATCAGCCACTTATGGGTGGGCAGGCCCTAATGGTTTCAGCTCAATAGCTGAAGATCCGGTGGTTTCTGCTTCCGCCACTTCGAATATGGCGGGAACTTATAGTATAACGGTAAGTTTGGCCTCATGCTCTTCGAGCGGCAATGTGATAGTACAGATCAATACCAAACCATCACTCATTACTGTCAATCAGAGTGCCCAGGCAGGTGGATCAGTAAACTTAACTCTTGCAGCGGTGACCACCGGAAGTACTTTGCCTCCCGGTACCACACTTGGATATTTCACAAATGCTGGTGCAACCGTAGTGTTAAATAATCCCAACAATGTGACATTGGCCGGCACCTACTACATCAAAGCTACCACCACCAATGGCTGTGTAGATATTAAACCGGTAGTGGTTACAATCTGCGGGGGAACGTTTGATCCTATTACCACCCCGATATCCTCAGGGACTGTTACCAATGTTTCAACCCAGAAAATCACGGCGACCAATATTGTGAGCGGGTCTGGGACAAGGGCCACTTACAGATCAACGGCTTATGTCGAGCTGAAGCCGGGATTCAGAGCTGATAACGGAACAATTTTTAAGGCAGAAATTGGGGGGTGTATTTAAATTCAAAACGAATCGGGATATAGAGCCCGATTCGTTTGTACAAAAGAATTTAAAAGTTAATTTTTCAAATTCTTTAATTCTCTTTTCAACGCATCAATTTCCTTTTGTTGCTGAATGGTATAGAGCGTCAGTTCTTCCACTTTTTCCAGAAGTTTGGAGACCATTTCATCTACTTTAACTCCCTGTTTTACAACCTCTTCTGCCGAAGGAACCCCTGGAAGGTGTTTATTTTGCTGGATAAATTTATCTACTTTGTAAAGGGACATCAAGGGATAGTTTTTTTCAAAAACCTTGTCAGACCATAATGCCACATTTTGGTATTTCATTTTGAAGGAATTGAGAATAAACTCGCCCTGCTCGTCAAGTTCCAGAAAATTTCGGTCATTGATTTTATAAACCGGATTGCTGAAGGCTACTCTTGTATTAAAAACACCTTTTACGTCTAATCTATACCTTGGGTTTGACATACCAATACCCACTTTAACCAACATAGTGTCCCCTAATACCAGCCCGTCATCTACTGAAACTTTGGCATTAAAACCTATGGCGGAGGCCCTTTCCAGTTGAGCTTGATTCAAACCCACAGTACCGGCGTATTTCCCAAAATAAGAACCTGATTGAGCCCAGGTATTTACAACGCCGCCTAAAAATAGTATAAACAGTAATGATTTTTTCATTTTATTATCTATTAAATATTGTCTAAATAATTCATAATCAACGGTATCCTTCTTCTCGAAATTTTTATTTGCTTTCCGGTTTTTAGCAAAATACTTTGACGGTCTTCCATAATACTGGCATAATTAATATTGATCAGATATGACCTGTTGGGTCTTACCAGATGTTTATAATTACCCGTTCGCTCCTCTATTTTGCCCAGATTTGTTGAAGTCAGTATAACTTTCCCATCATTCAAAAAGACTTTGGTATAGTTGGCATCCGATACACAAAACAGCATTTGTGAGGCTTCGATTTCAGTTCGGCTTCCTATATTTATTTTCATAGCAATTTTATTTATTCAAAATTATTGATAGAAAGTTCTTTAAAAAATACCTCCTTGTAGGTAGTTGGTTTTACTTTTTCAGGATAAAAAATACTAACAAAATGATAAATAAAATGGCATCAAAAAATGCAAAGAAATTTGGGTGTTTGGTATAAAAACTTCGTTTATTAACACAAATAACCTCCTGACTACTAATATTTTCTGTAAACCAGGGAATCTCGCCATATACCCTTCCAAACGGATCAATAAATGCCGAAATGCCCCCATTTGAGCAGCGGGCTATGGTCCGGCGGTTTTCTATGGCTCTTATTTTTGTGAAGCTGCTCAGAAACTTGGCTCCTGTTGTTTTACCAAACCAGGAATCGTTGTTCATCAGTGCGATAAAGTCGGCTCCTTGATTGACCAATGATGCTATTTTGGCCGGATAGGTTTGTTCCCAACATATACTTAAAGCCACCTGATGTACTTCTCCATCTTTATCTGCATATTTAAAAGTATAGGGTTCGTTTCCTCTGACGAGCTGTCTGTCCCGAACGGAAGGGCATGAGGCACAATAAGGCATAAATTCCATAAATGGCAGCCCATATTCTTTTTGATAGACCTTCACGTCTTCTTCTTTAATTTGCAGAGAATCCCAAAATGCTGCTAACTCAGGAGTGAATACTATCGCCAGATTTTTAAAGGCTTTAGTAGAATCCTGAAATTCCGCATAACCTATAGCTACGTTGGTGTTCCAGTTAAGGATGTTATTTCGGGTATAATCCAGAAAGTTTTTGTTTTTGAACAATGAAAAAGGAAAAGCGGCCTCAGGTAAAATCAGCAAATCTGGATTTTTAGTTTTTACCGCAGAATCTGAAAGGCTTACCACCTGATTCAGGGTTTTGGTCACCACCGATGTATCATCATCTGCATAACTATCGATGTTGGTCTGAATCAGCGAAATGTTGGTTTTTGGGTTGCTATTTCCCAAAACTGACTTTGGGTTGATTTCCATTACCCAAACGGAATAAGAAACTGCCATTAAAATCCAGATTGCGGAAATTGCGAAGTATTTTTTTGATTGATAATTTATTCCAAAAGTGAGGAGGACGTTGAGAGCAATGACCCAAAAACAAATACCCCACATGCCTGTAAAGTCGGCATATTGGATAAAATAAGGCATATTAGCCTGAGAATAAGCCACATAGTGAACCTGTAGATTATGTGGTAAAAAATGCGTGGCCCAGTCAAGAGCAGTCCATTGAAATGGAAAAAGTATCAAAGCCCTGTGCCAGCCCAGTTTTTTTTGCAAAAAATAATGGGCGATAAATGGAATGTATAAAGATAGAGACTGGGTAATAAAACAAATAAAAAATGTGGACCAGGTGTAATAGCTCGTCCACCAATACCCTATCGGACTACTGACAACAAAGACCGGAAAAACCAGCAAAAATGATTCTTTGAATGTGGAGGTGTTTTTAAGCAATAACAATAAGGGAACAAGGGCAAACCATGCCAATATTCCAGCCGGAAAGTCAGGGTAGTTGGGGTAAGAGAGCCCCCAAAGGATTCCGGAAAGTAAAACGACAAACCACTTTCTATTTTTTAATCTCATTGTAAAAATAACTCCTCAAGTATTAAATAATTCTTTAAAATCCTATAGTTTGCATGTATAAATATTTGAAAATGACTATTGTGGTTAAAAATAACAGCAATCAATCTGAAGTTGATTTAATTTTAAAAAAATTAAAAAAAACCTCCAAAAAACAAGGTCTCAGGAAACATTTTGGCCTATTGAAACGTGACATTGATGGCTTAGAGGTTCAAAAAGAATTAAGAAATGAATGGGATTGACTTTTTGGCCGATACCAATTTCCTGATTCAGGTACATGAAGGCAAACAAAATGTTGAGGCATTTCTCGACTATCATTTTACAGTTTCTTACATAACTGAAATAGAACTTTTAGGAAAATTTTCCATTTCAAAACATGAAAAAATACTTCTTCAAAATATTATAAATGATTGCTTTGTAATTGATATGAATCAAAAAATTAAACAAAGAACCATTTTGTTACGCCAACGCTATAAAATTAAAACCCCAGAAGCAATTATTGCAGCAACAGCTATTGAGTTTCAAATACCATTAATTAGCTCAGACAGTGATTTTACAATTATCAAAGAACTAGATTTCTTACTTCTAAAAAACGTCTAATCTTAATTTTTTACATTCCAGCTAAACTTCGCATTGGATTTCCCTTTTTTCAATTCTTTTATTTCAAAACCCTCCCTTGTTTTCTTTGATACATATAAGCCATTACAATCCTCTTCGAGCTGAATGTTGATGGTCAAATCTTCAAAATCATCTCTCGGTTTATCAAATTTTATAAAAGTGGAGCCTTTTTGGAGCTGTCCTTTACCTAAAGAAATAATTGATTCCCCAATGCTTGCATTTTGAGAAGTAATACTGGCCACAGGGACGGTGGAACTTAGCATTTGCCAGCCCGTTCCATCGAAATAGTAAAAACCGGGCGTATTATCTACCTGATATATCAAAAGGCCTTCCGCTGGATTAGCCGGACGATTGGCTTCAGTAATTCTTGGAATAAGAATTCCTTTATTTGAACTGCTAACATCCAAAATAGCCGAGGAGTCAGGATCGCTTTCATTGGTATTAATACTTACTCCCTGTTGATTGTTATTTAACTCAACTTTTCCACTTGCCGAAAGCATGGCGGTAGGCATAATCGTCTGAAAAGCAATATCTTCCAATGTGGCATTGCTGCCGGAGATACTTACTACATTTGCATAAATATAGTGTCCTTGTTTTGTAAAAAAGCCAACAGAATTTTTTGTAGATTTTAAAACAAAAGGACTTGATTCGTCGGGTCGGGTAAAGACATTTTCAACATATGAACCTCTCAAACAATTAAAAGTACCCTGACCCGGAATATTGATGGTACCAAATGCATCAACTGTTAATGTGGTCTCTCGTTTTTCTAAATTTAGATTTGAAAAGGGGTCTTTTTTTTGAATTACAGCATTGATTACATCACCAATTTTAAAAGGGACACGCATAAACTCAAAGTCTGGTTCATCAAAAGTGTCGTCAACATCGGTTTCCAAATCAAAAGACGTACCGAGGTGAGATACGGTTGAGAACCCAATATTATAGTAATCATAAATATCTATATCATTGTCGTACTCGTCCAGACCCAAAGATTTGGTAACATGAGTAGCTCCGCCGATGGTTAAGCCTGCCGGTGCACTTGCAGGAGAAAGAAAATCGTATTGTGAGTAATATTCAAAATACTCCAGAAAATCAATTGGAAGGGACCATGTCTGAGCAACACTATTATTGGCAGTACCAATATTCATAACCATTAGGTCATTGGTACCATCAAATCTTACCCAGGAATTTCCTTGAGTAGCCGCATTTAGAATATCAGTTTGATTAATTTCAATAGCTGTTGTCACCAATTGAGCCGAAGTTGTCTGATTTTTCAGGTTTAACAACTCTTTGATTTGACTTAAATCTTTTTGAGATACTTTGGAAAAGTTAGAAATTCTACCTCCGCGTGTGTCTTCTCCGCTATTTCCATTACAGTTATTTAAACTTACCGCACAAGATTTTACGCTACTGGCAGAAGTCACACTAAGTTTAAATAGAAATAAAAGACTCGCTATTATTGTTTTAAAATGAAACATCGAAATAGAAATTATTAATTATCACAAAAGTCGATAGGGCTTGTTTACTACCATATACCTATTTGGAGGTATTTTGAGAAAATATTATTGATTTGAAAAGCTTTTCTTGAGACGCACGAAAATTTAACTCATGCTATTTTCCCACTTCATATTTTTGATTTTTATTAAAGCAAAATCAATGGTAAAGCCTCCTAACTTATTGTTATAAAAGATATTGCAGAAAATTTCTGTTTTTTAATTTAATGACCAGCTAAATTTTACATTCGACTTTCCTTTTTTCAACTCTTTCACTTCAAAACCCTCTTTAGATTTCTTTGAAATGTAAACTCCATTGCAATCTCCCTCAAGTTGTATACTGATGACTAAATCTTCGAAATCATCTAGTGGTTTATGAAAGTTTAAGAAAGTTGTACCATTTCTAAGCTGGCCTTTGCCTGAAATAGAGATTTTAGCACCAATCCTGGCATTTTTCGAAGAAATACTTGCAACGGGAGTTGTAGTACTCAACTTTTGCCAGGCGGTTCCATCAAAATAATAAAAACCCGGGGTATTATCTACCTGATAAACTAATAGCCCCTCGGCGGGGTTTACCGGGCGATTGGCTTCTATGATTCTCGGAATCAGAATACCCAAGGAATCACTATCAATATCCAAAATAGCGGAAGGATGAGCCTCAGCATCTGAGGTACTTATACTTATTCCCTTACTATCATTGTTTATCGATACATTGTTTGGGGCATTCAAAAGAGCAGTAGGTACTATCGTTTTGAAATTCATATTCTCCAAAACAGCATTCGAACCATTTTGAGAGACAATTTTTGCCTGAAAAAAATGACCCTGTTTGGTCATAAAACCAATGTTATTTGAAGATCCCGATAAAACAAATGGACTGGCCTCATCAGGCCTTTTAAAGTACTGAGATTGATAGCTCCCCCTCAAACAATTGTAAGTGCCATAACCCGGTATCGTTAAAGTACCATAAGCATCAATGGTCAGCGTTGATATAGTCCTGTAAAGGAGTTGGTCGGTATTATGGTCATACTCTTCAATGGTATCGTTCATGATATCTCCAAGGCCAAGGGGCACATCCATAAACTCATAGTTGGGTTCATCAAATACATCATCATCAATATCGAAATCGAATGATCTTCCTAAATGATCTATACTTGATCCATTTATGTTAAAGTGTTTATAGACTTCAAATTCCTCATCAGTATCAGAAACATATGTAGATCGGGCCACATGTGTGGTTCCCGGTATTCGTAAGTGTGCAGGTACATTACTTACAGCTATAAAATCATCCTGAGTATAATAATCAAAATATTCCTGAAAGTTAGTGGGCAATGACCAGCTTTGTGGACTTGCATTATTGGCCAACCCAATATTCATATTCATCGTATTATTTGCTCCACCAAATACCACCCATGAGTTACCATCTGAGGCTAGAGTGGTGGCATCCGTTTGAGTTATTTCAATAGCGGCACTTATATTTTGCGATCCCTGAGCAGTGGCTTTTATATTTAATAGGTCCCAGTTTAGATTATTCTTAACATTTGACTTTCTGGCATTGGGATTTTCATCATCTTGTGTACACCCTGGCCCTCCCGGTCTGGAACATACTGTATTTGTAACGCAAAATCCAGATGTATGAACTAAGGCAGTAACAAAAATGACGGTAGCAAGTACTTTTGATTTCATATAATACTTAGAAAATATTACAAAAGTGCCCGGCATCTGAATTCTGTCAAATACCTACTTGTAGGTATTTTGAAAAGTGAAAGAAAAAGATAGTTTTGTAAAAAATTCAAAAAGATTATTGCGATTCTCCCTGGTCATCTTATCGCTATGGTTATACTTTCAATCTTTTGCTCAGAAAAGTCCATCTTTAGAGCTAAAAGATGATTTTGTAAGTAGTGACCTCATTGGATTTGTTTCAAAATATGATGCTGCCGAAAATGAACCGGAAAGGGTTGTTTTGAAATCAAATGAATTTGAGCATTCCTCCCAAGTACCCTCTTTCGATGCCGATTTTAAATATCATTGGCTGAAAATAAAATTGAATTCCGAAGAAGATAAAAAGTTAGTCATTGAATATCAGCAGATTTTTATAGACGAAATTTCATTCTTCTTATTTGAAAACGATTCCCTTATAAATCAAGAAAACTCTTCCTGGAAGAAAAGCTATTCAGTAAAGTCATTCGCGAGCCGATATCATGCTTTTTCATTTTCAATAGAAAAAAACAAGACTTATACAATTCTGCTCAAATGTCACAATTCAAAAACCAGATACTCCAACAGAGGATTTATTAAGCTTTTTGATAAAAATTTTTACCAAAAAGAATCAGATTTCTACTTGATGCAAATTAGCTTGAGCGTAGGTTGTCTGATTTTCGTTGCTATCCTCGCAATTGGCTTTTTCAGTTATTCCAAAAAAAGAATCTATTTGTTTTACACCTTATACATCGTCTCGATGGCATGGTATATTTTGGTGGTCAATGGTATTATTAATCAATTTTTTAATCCCGGCAATTCAATAATTGCCAATCCACAATTCGGTTCAATCCTCGTGGTTTTTAACCTTTCTTTTCATGCACTTTACGTAAATCAATTTTTCAAAATCTCTAAAAAAATAATAGGTTATTCCTTTTTTGCATTCCTGATATTATGTATCCTTCAAATAATCTTACTATTGTTTGTGCCAAATTCGCACCTGCCATTTGGAGTAATTTACATTTCTTTTTCTTTGCTTGTTATCTGGACTTTAGCGTCTAATTATAAGCCCAAAAGAAAAGCCGTTTTTTTATATTTAGCGGCTTCGGGTCCCTTATTTATAACTTTTCTTTTTGTAATATTAGGTGCTATTGGCATTACCAAAATCAATTCAATTTTTTATAATTATGCTCACATTCCACTTGCACTGGAAGGAATAGGGCTGGGATTGGCTCTTTTATATTTGTTTAACGATGAACGAAAAAAAATAGAATTGGAATTACAAAGAAACAAGGAAGAGACCACTCACAAAATTCTCTTTGCTCAGGAAGAAGAAAGACAACGCCTCGCACGCGATTTGCATGATGACCTCGGAGGTAGTCTTTCAGTACTCAACCGTGAATTAGATGAATTCAATCAAAAGAATGAAGGGAAAATCTCTGACTCTGTAAAGCTCACAAATAAAATCGTGGATGATTTAAGGCTTATCTCCCATCAATTGATGCCTTCGTCATTCTCCGAGAAAGGTTTGGTGGCTGTAATCAATGAAACCGTAGATTTGGCAAATCGACAGCATAAAATTAAGTTTGGTTTTATAACCAACGGTACCGAAAAAAGGCTCCATCCCGATAGTGAAATCAATATTTACCGAATCGTCAAAGAACTGATAAACAACGCATTGAAGCATTCAGAAGCAACTGAGTCAACCATTCAGCTGATTTATTTTGAAGAATTTCTCTACTTTTCAATCGAGGACAACGGCCACGGCTTTGACATTAGTCAGTCCAGAAATTGGGGAATTGGATTCAAAAATATAAATTTGCGGGCGGGCTATCTGAAAGCCAAACTCAATATAGAGTCAGGTTCAGCAGGCAGCCTTATTAGCCTCGAAATACCCTACGATGTCTCTGAAAACTAAGATTTTATTGGTTGATGATCACCATCTCTTTAGCGATGGCATAGCCGGTTTACTTCAAAAAGAGGACGCATTCGAAGTGGTGGGACAAATATTTGACGGCAACCATGTATTGGCTACCGTGCACCAAAAGAATCCAGATCTGGTTCTATTGGATGCCAATCTTCCTAATTTGAGTGGAAAAGATATCGCCGAAAGACTTAAATCCGACTTCCCCAAAATAAAAATCATGATACTGACCATGTACGACGAAAGTCAACTGGTCAGAGAGTTTCAAAAAATAGGAGTTGAAGGTTACCTGCTGAAAAACTCCACCAAAGACGAGTTACTCACGGCCATTTTCAAAATCATGAGTGGAAAAAAGGTATTTGACAACAAGTTATCATTAATGTCTTCTATTCCTCCTTTTTCGGGTGATGAATTTCAAAAGCGGTATTTGTTGACACCCAGAGAATTAGAAATCCTTCGATTGATCAGGAAAGGGCATAGTTCTCAAGCCATCGCCGATTTGACCTCATTGAGTCTTATGACCGTAAAAACCCACCGCCGCAACATACATTTCAAGCTCAAAACCGAAACCACTGCTGATCTGGTGCGGTTTGCGATTGAGAATAATCTTTGAAAAAAATGTCTGGTTTTTATAACTAAAATCTTTCGTTGATAAATATTTCTGGAAGGCCATTTTTTAAAATTTACCAAAAATTGCCTATCTTCAATTCATAATAATAATCTTATGGTATTTGACGACGACGATTTCGAAGAAATGGATGATGAGGAGTTCGAACGAGAAATGGAGGAAGAACGAAAACGAAAAGCCAATCTGCCCATCGTAAAGAAAGCCAAGGAGATTTTCAGAACAGTCCATAGCCTCATTTCCACCATCGACTATGAAAAAGATACCATGGCTTACCGGGATATTTTGTTTGAAGACATCGCCATCATCAATGCCAAAATCAGTGGTGCCGAAGCGGTAGATCTATATTCTTTAAAAATGGAAAATGCCGTTTTGATTAAAATACACGCCTGCAGTATCATAACCACTACTTCAGGCATGAAAATGATGAATTTGGGCCATGAAGATTATCTCAATGTGTTACGGGATGAAATGGAGGAATTTCGGAAACTTTTCGTGGATTGGATTGCTACTTTTGACAAAACCAACGACATCCCTGACGACTGGGGGCTGTTTTATTGATACATTTCAAAAAAAAGAGACCGAACGTTCTGAGTTCAGTCTCTTAAAAAATCTATTTTGTTAATTTCCCTTTCAGTTTTGAGAAAAATAGCTCGCAACCCCCTCATTGGTGGCAGTCATGGCCAGTTCACCCTCTTTCCAGTTGGCAGGGCACACTTCGCCATATTCTTCTACATGCTGAAGTGCATCCAATAGTCTCAAATATTCATCTACGCTACGACCCAATGGCAGATCGTTGATAGACTCATGACGAACAATACCCTCTTTATCAATCAAAAAAGTACCTCTGAATGCAATTGGATTACCTTCAAATGACCAGCTTTGGGTATCAGCATTAAACTTATACCCTCCGCCCAACACGCCGAAGTTCATTGAGATTGTTTTGGCGGTATCAGCCACTACAGGGTATTTTACGCCTTCAATTCCCCCTTTTTTCTTTGGAGTTGTCAACCAGGCCAAATGGCTCTCTTCAGTATCAGTTGAGCAAGCCACCACCGCACAGTTTCTTTTTTCAAATTCTTCAAGTTTTGCCTGAAAAGCATGAAGCTCAGTTGGGCATACAAATGTGAAATCTTTAGGATAAAAGAAGAAAATTACGTGTTTTTCTCCCAAATATTGCTCCAAACTAAAGTCTTCAACGATCTCGTAACCTTTCACAACTGCCGGAGCCGAAAATGATGGATATTTTTTTCCTACCAGTGACATTTTATATTGTTTTTAATTGATGTATTCTTATTAAAATACAAAAATACGAATTGTTTGTGTAGATTTTTTTATTCTAAAAATGTTATAAAATAATCTTTATATATTTCAATTTCATTGATTTAACAGAAAAACCTTTACAAGCAGAAATTTCGAAAGTATTGGAAAAATACAAGAAACGGAAAATATGAAACTTTCTTTTCAATTAAATAATCAGAGGATAATTACTTAATCCTCACTCCAAGTTTCAGTCCCCAACTCCCGATTTTTGAGGTGATTTTTTGACCCAAAGCCGGGTAAGAAGCTATGCTGTATTCGGCTTTAGCAAAGAATCTTTTGCCAAAATCAGCACCTGCATCAAAACGAGTCTCGTGGCCAATCACTCTGCCATCGGTGTCTTGCTTAATTAATTGATTAAATAGCAAGCTATAACCTATAAAAGGAATCACCTTTTTGTCCTTTTTGAGCTCATGCGTTACATGAACACCATAATAAGAAATGCCATAGTTTTTAGTACCTTCTTTAATGGGCGGAATGGCTGTGTAGCCCAAAGGAATCGAAATATAAGCTCCCGGTTTTTTCTTAAAACCCGACACTTTCCATCCATAATCCAGTGCAAAGGCAAATCCCGTGTGTGAGATATCTGTAAAATTAGATTTTCTGACACCGGTATAACCTGTCTCAAATGTGATTTTCTTGGGTGATTTTTCAAAATCCTGAGCCTGTGCAGACATAGAAATAACCGTGAATAAAATAAAGAAAGCTTTTTTCATCAATTAGTGTTTAGAATCTGACTACAAATATCTGAACAATTGAACTGGTAGTGAAATATAATTTGGGTTTTTGTAAATGAACCAGCCTGATAATTGTGTAAAACCATTAGCAATAAAGCAATATTGGGAGCATCAATTTTTGGTGATACCTGGAGAAATGTGGCTAAAAAAATGAGATTTCTCCAAATATACAAATTAATATCTGGAGAAATGTGGGCAAAAAAATGAGATTTCTCCAAGTATAGTATTTTGTATTCTTCATAAATATCACAAAATTAGCATTTTGTGTTTTTATTGATTAATAAATTGATAGAAAGAAATTACTTTTTCTTCAAATTTCCTCTGAACCTAGAGTTCATCATTTGTATATATTCTTCAATGGGTGGAAGTCCCATTTCCAATCGTCTGGTGTTGAGGTTTTGGGGATCGCTGCAGAATACTTAATATTAATTTTTCAAGTATTCGACTTCAAAATAATCCAAGATTTTATCAACAGGATTACCTAAAGTCATCCTATAAACATATCCCTCACTATTATAAAAATACTTAGTTGTCTTAAACGCAATTACTTGGACACGATAATTAATTTACATTACCCATTTTGGGTCAATTTTGACACCTATTGATTCCAGGAATTTTTTAGGAGACTTGTATCCTAATCCACCATGAATTCTCTCG
>JAIUOF010000003.1 GCA_020161355.1 Bacteroidota bacterium
ACGAAAAGATCCCAACTTTTTTTACAATCGTTTTCTTATCCTATCCCCAACAAGTTAATGAACTTTATCCCACTTTCTCGTGAGCTCGTTTAGCTCTTCTCTATCGCTAATTTATCCCCCCTTTTCTCTCTTTCTCTCTTAATCGGGGTGCAAAAGTAGTAAGTTATTTTTTCAGTTCCAAACTTTTGCAAGAAAAAAAATTATTTTTTTTACCTCTCTTCCGCTTTCCTTTTCCGCCTCCCCCGTTTTGGGACTGCAAAGTTAATACCACCCATTCCCCTTTTCCAAATTTATTTTTAATTTATTTTTTTGCCTAATCCTTCCCTTCCCTGATAACCAATCAATTATTATTTATACCCTCCACTTTTGTTATACTCTTTCTTGTTTTATTAATATGTAAATTCCTACACTAATATATTCTTTGATGATTCTTTAGCTTGTAAACTTTTTTTAAACCTCCTAATATTTGGGCTAAAGCCCTCTCTAAGAAAGTATGCAACCTCCTTCTTCAACGGGCTGAAGCCCGTGGCAATTATTTTTTATATGATTGGGCTAAGACTTCTTTGTAATCTGGTGGGACTTTCTTTCAACGGGCTGAAGCCCGCTGTAATAGATTGGGCTTTGAGAAGGTAATGGATACTTTTAATGTTTGTTCTTAAAACTTTAACCTTAACTTAAAACTCATTCCCTGCGAGAGGGATAGCAGTGAAAAGCCCGTAGTGCGGACGGAATGTGCGTGGACGGACTTGTAACGGATAGCCCGACACCTTATCACCCACGCCTTAGCGTGGGTGGAAAGGTGGCTCGCCCTAAAAAAAATTGTCAGGAAGTTTTTGAAATGATACAATTATTCTGCTTTTATTTGAAAATGATAAATAATTGCGGCATGATGAAGAAGGTAAATTGGTTGAACTGGATGCTTTTGTTAGTTGTACAATTGGCATTTTCGCAAAAATACACCTCAGAAATAAAGAGAGACAGCTATGGAGTACCGCATGTATGGGGAAAGACTGATGCCGATGCCGTGTTTGGGCTGATGTATGCCCAATGTGAGGATGATTTTGAGAGGGTGGAGATGAATTACATCGAAAAATTGGGGCGGCTTTCGGAACTCAATGGAGATAAGGATATATATAGTGACCTTTTGATCCGGCTTTTGATAGATGAAAATGAAGCAAAAAAGGAGTATAAAAATGCTCCAAAGTGGCTAAAAGACCTTTTGGATGCTTATGCAGCAGGAATTAATTACTTTTTGGCCACTCACAAGGCAGTTAAACCAAAACTTTTGAACCATTTCGAGCCCTGGTACCCACTATTGTGGACAGATGGAAGTATTGGAGCCATAAGCACTGCAGAGCTGGGTACTGAAACTTTGAAGGTTTTTTATGAAAGGAATGATGAAGGTCTGGGATTCGAGTCTCAAAATGATGATTATGAACAAACGGGCTCCAATGGGTTTGCGATTGGGCCTCAAAAATCTGAATCAGGTAAGGTGATGCTGTATATCAACCCACACACGACGTTTTATTTCAGGCCTGAGGTGCATGTCAAGAGTGATGACGGACTAAATGCCTATGGAGCTGTGACATGGGGGCAATTTTTTGTTTATCAGGGTTTTAATGAAAATTGCGGCTGGATGCATACCTCCTCCAACGCCGATGTGGCAGATGTATATCTGGAAAAGGTGATCAGGGAGAAGACGGGCTACAAATACTTATATGATGGAAAGTTTCGGAAAATGAAAACTAAAGAAATAAAGATAAAGTATCAGACGTCTGAAGGTTTAAAGGAAAGCGTTTTTATTGGATATTACACACATAGAGGACCCGTAATGGGCAAAAAAGATGGTAATTGGCTAAGCCTAACCTCATACAACCGCTCCCAAAAGAGTCTGGAGCAAAGCTGGCTGAGGACCAAAGCAACCGGACTGGATGACTATAAGAAAGTAATGAATATGAAGGCCAACACCTCTAATAATACGGTTTTTGCGGATAAATATGGGAATATTGCCTACTGGCACGGAAACTATATGCCTGTAAGAGACAAAAATAAAAACTGGTCTCAAGCCCAGGAGGGTTGGCTAAAAAGTAATGATTATGGTGGATTGCATGAGGTAAAAGATATTGTACATCTCTATAATCCGAATAATGGGTGGATTCAGAACTGTAATTCTACACCGTTTACGGTTTCAGGGGAGGAAAGTCCCAAAAAAATCGATTTCCCAAGCTACATGGCACCTGACGGGGAGAATTTCAGGGGGCTTAGGGCTGCTGAGTTGCTGAGAAGAGAGGAGAAACTTAACCTTGAAAAATTGATAAGTCTGGGCTATGACCGATATCTAAAAATGTTTGAGGTGCTGATTCCGGAATTAGCCCGGAAAACTGATGGAAAATATGAGGGTGAATTGAGGGAGGCTTTGGACAGCTTGAAAAGCTGGAATTACTATCCAGAAAAAGGAAGCATTGCAACTGCAGTGGCCATAGAATGGGCACAACAGCTTAATGCAAAATTAAGGAAAGTGTATATCAACCCGGGTGAAAATGACCAGGTACAAAATGCCAACCAATATATAAAAGAAGCCTCCGCTGATGAACTGGTGGGGCATTTGGAAAAAGCAATTGACAATTACAAAGAACGCTATGGCACCTGGAAAGTGAAATGGGGAGACATCAACCGTTTTCAAAGGATCAACAATAAAATAAGTGGCGAACATGATGATGCCCGTGAAAGTATTGCGGTGGCAAATGCCTCAGCTCTTTGGGGTAGCTTGCCCTCATTTAACAGCCGAATGTATTCAGGTACCAAAAAGCGATATGGCTATAGCGGTAATAGTTTTGTGTGTGCGGTGGAATTTGGCGAAAAGGTAAGAGCGATGTCGTTGTTGGCAGGTGGTAACAGCGGGGATGTTAATTCGGCATATTTTAATAATCAAGGAAAAATGTACGCCGAAGGGCAGTTTAAGGAGGTACTTTTTTATCAGGAAGATATAGATAAAAATGTGGTGAAACAGTATAAGGTAGAGAATTAGAGTAGAGAGTAGAGAATTTAAGAAATATTAAAAACTTTCTCCCATCAAGGTAAGAACCAGCTTTCTGCCGGAGTCATAATTGCGGTGCTCTCCCAGATAGATTCCTTGCCATGTACCCAGGTTAAGCTTTCCTTTGGTTACCGGAATCATAGCATGGCAACCAAAGGTTGAAGATTTTAAGTGTGCGGGCATGTCGTCGGGGCCTTCATAGTTATGATGATAGTGCCTGGCATTTTCTGGAAATAAGATATTGGAGTGTCGTTCAAAATCTCCCCGGACAGTTGGGTCGCAGTTTTCATTGATGGTAAGGCTGGCGGAGGTGTGCTTGATAAAAACTTGAAGGAAACCCATTTTGATATTCCTGATCTCAGGAATACTACTAACAATTTCACCGGTGATGAGATGAAATCCTCTCGGAAAGGGTTTCAGCTTTATTTCTTTTTGAAAAAAATAACTCATAATGCAAAATTTACAACAGCGTCAACAAATTCCTTTGGTTTTGTAGCGTGAACCCAGTGATTGGCACCCTCTATGGTTAATAACTCTCCCTTTGGAAAGCCCTCTTTAAAGTTCTGAAAATCTGCATCTGAAATATAACTTGATTCGGAACCACGAATCAAAAGAGCGGGTTTTGTAACCTTTTTTTCCATTAAAATTTCCTGACCAACAAGATAAATATTTTCGGAAATTACCGGCACATTGATTCTCCAGTCAAAGCCTCCCTCATCGGTGCGATAGAGGTTTTTAAGAATAAACTGCTTTTCTCCAAAATCACTAACAAACTGTGAAAATATCTCCTCAGCGTCTTTTCTGCTTTGAATTTCATGAAGATTAATAGCGGCCAACCCGGCCAGAATATGGTCGTGATGGGTAGGATAAAATCTCGGAGCGATATCCACGACAATGATTTTGCTAAAATTAGAATACTTTTGAGCATAAGTCATGACCGTTTTCCCACCCATGGAATGCCCCACCAATACCGGTTCATGGATCTCGTTATTTTTTAGAAATTCATCCAAATCTTCAGCCATAACTTCGTAATTAAAGTATGTCCCGCGTGGCGACTGGCCGTGATTTCGGGCATCGAGGGTGAAGACCTCAAAACCTGCTTCGGCAATATTTTTGGAAACGGTAAACAGATTATCACTCGACCCAAAAACCCCATGAAGAATCACTATCGGTTTACCTTCACCTGTTTTTCTGAAAAATAATTCCATGTATCTTTTCAATTAAAAGGTGCAAAGATATAGATTTTCGTCTTGGCTTTTATTTTGCTTCTCAACAAAAACGCGTTTCAGGACTTTCTCCAAAACAAAAAATTTAAAGGTGAATAACCCTGGAATTAAAATGATTTCAAGCTCTCCGGGTTTTATCACATATAAAAAACAAATTGTCTGTAAGAAGCTTACCACTCATCAAATATTTTTAGTTAGCAGCATAATTTTTTAGGAAAATTGAAGTTTTATTTTCCTAAAGTACCGTGCAGATTATGAATTGGTTGAAAAAGTTATTGCTATTATTTAAAAGAAAAAAAGAAGACGAGAATCCTGATGCGGAGGTAACAGAAGTTTTACCGGAGAAAAAGCCTTTTTTCCCGGATGAAAACAACATGATTCTCAACCCCGACGAGGTGGAAATGCCCTACTGGCTGGCCAACGAAGATGCCCTGAAAGACGAAGGGGTGATTTTTGGGTTATCTGACACCCAGCCTGATGAAAAATTACAAGTAATTTCGTCGTTTTTCGCAAAAATAAGCTCTGAATTTTTGCAGAAAAAAGAAGAACTCAATGAGAAAATCGGCGAGCTGAATCTGCAAATCGAAAAAAAACACTTGCAACTCGAGAATCTCAAGCAAAAAGCTGAGAAGGTTTTAACCTCAGAAAAAGCCGAAGAAAACATTTTAAGAGTGACGGTCGGCCTGATTTTGTCAATAGGTATGGCTGCCGGAAACTACTTTATCATTGACCATGCCCTCAGCAAAGGTTTTGAAACCAAGCATCAGTTTATCGCATGGGGAGTTTTTCTTACCGGTATGTTTAATCTTTATGGTTTGTCATCGGTGATTCATAACGAGGATAGACTTACATGGAAAAAGGTAGTTGAAGAATTTGGAATGCCTCTTGCGGCTTCTCTTTTTGTTTTGGCATTCACAATTCCTTATGTATCTCCTTTTCAGTCGGTTGCATACTTTGTTTTTACATTTTTAGGCTTTCTGATTTCGGGAAAATTGTTTTTGGGAAATCTCACAAAAATCAAAACCGAATGGAGAAATTTTGTTTTTAACCGGAACATAAATCGCGACCTCAATAAAATAGAATCTGATTGGAAAGAGGAAACTGAGCAGCTTGAAACCGAAATTGAAAAACTAAGAATTGAAAAATGGAAGATAATTCCTGAGCTGAATAAAATGGAATCGGAACTTGATCGTATCAAAGCCGACCAACAAGCGGTTGAAAATATTTTTCTAAGTGAATTTAACCTTGCCAAAAATTATAAAAATAAATTAAGCGGCAATCAGTTAAAGAAAATTATGGGAGATTGACGATTCAACGATTGACGATTGACAATTAACGATTGGAGATTTAAGGAAATTTATAAAAAACAAACAAGCTGATTGCAAACAGCTAAAAGCTATTAAAAATGAAATTAGAAAACAATAACGGGGATTTTGAAAAAGGCATTGAAAATGGCCTCGACGATATAGAAAAAAGCAATTATGAAGGGTTTGTTTCCAGCGAAGTTAATCTTGACTGGCTTTTGGAAAACAAATCCCGGTTGGAAAACGAAATCAAAATGCATGAGGACTTGATTTTGCAGACCAAAAGCGAAAAAATTGACATTTTAAACCAGAAACAAACCGCCAATCCGGAGTTTTCGGAGCAAAGTCATCTGGCTCAGCATTTGGAAGATGAAATCGAGCAGCATAAAAATCGGATCACGGACCTCCACGCCAAAAAGGATCAGGAAAAGACTCCGTATCCTTTCCTTGCGGGTTTGATTTATTTGGTTGCGGGTATCACGTTTATTTTGGGCGACCTTATTATTTCACATGAAATCGTTGCCTATGCTCTCAATATCAGAAATACCACCGAAGCCTGGGCATTTGCCTGTGGTCTGGCAGGGGTTTCGATTTTGATGAAACCAGCCTATGAAAGACTCGTGGAGCAACCTTATCTGACCAATTTTAGTCCGGCCACAAAAAAAATGCATAATATTTTTCAGACTGCCCTTGTGGTAATCTCGATTGGTACCCTTGCCATATTGGGGTGGTTTAGGTATGAGGCATATAAAACAGACAGACTGAAAGAGGCTCTCAACCGTGAAATCAAAAGTATGCAGCTGGAGGCAACTCCACTTATTGCAACAGCCAATGCACCGATTCCAGATAACTCGGCTTTGAACGCCAAAATCGAGCTCAAACTCAAAGAATATGACCAACTCAACCAAAAACTGGTCAACAGTCCATGGGCATTGCTTTCTTTCGTATTGAGTGGGGTGCTGTTTGCCATAGCGGGAGCCATCAGTTTGGGAATAGCATTCCCGAGTTTACAGATATATTGGAAACGGTGGTTTCAGTACAACCCAGCCATTAATCGTTCAAAGCGAATAATCAGGCGAAGGACTAAAAAACTAAATGAAGTAAGAAAACCACTATTCAAAGTGCAGTCTCAGTTGGAGTTTATGAATCAAAAACTTGAACTTTTGCCGGATCTAAAAGAACTCGAAAGTAAAAAATCAGTACTGAGTACAGAATTGAATGAAGTAAATGAAAAAATAAAGTTTGCGATAGAGTCGGCACGGGTAAGCAACTACAATGAAGGCTACGATACCGGAAATCAGAACAGACAAAATCTTTCGGCAGAAGAATTGGAAGAATATCGCAAAAATATGCTGGAACGCCTGAAATACCGTCGTGATGAGATTTCGGAAAAAAATCCCAGAACCTATAGAAGCAATGGACTCCGGCCACATCAGGCTCTGAGGAAGGCGATTTCAGATAGTTTTAATGAAAATTAGAGGGATATTTTTTGAAAAGATGCATTTTTGTAAAAAAGATAAAGAATGCTCTTAAATGTTATAAAAATCGGAGGAAATGTAATTGATGATCCACAAAAACTGGACAAATTCCTCCTTGATTTTTCTTTATTACCCGGAAATAAAATCCTGATTCATGGCGGCGGAAAAATAGCTACAAAAATCGCAGAAAAATTAGGGATAGAAACCCAAATGGTTGAAGGCAGGAGAATCACAGATAAACCTATGCTTGAAGTAGTAACGATGGTTTATGGCGGATTGGTCAACAAACAGATAGTGGCCTCTCTTCAGTCTAAAAATTGCAATGCAATTGGCCTAACCGGTGCTGACGGAGGTGCAATTTTGGCCAAAAAAAGACCTGTAAAAAGCATTGATTATGGTTTTGTGGGTGATATTGAAAAAGTAAATTCAGGTTTCATTGAAAATTTATTAGAAAACGGTGTCGCTCCTGTTTTTGCTCCTCTCACTTATGATATAGATGGAAATATGCTAAATACCAATGCCGACACCCAGGCTTCGGCTATTGCGGTTGGCATGAGTCAGAATTTTGAAGTAAATCTGGTATATTGTTTTGAGAAAAAAGGGGTTTTGCTTGATGCAGAAGACGACGATTCGGTGATTTCGGAAATAAGACCGGATTATTATGAGGAATTGAAGGCCTCCGGAGTAATATTCGCCGGGATGATTCCAAAACTGGACAATGCCTTTGCAGCACTCGAAAAAGGCGTAAAAAAAGTAACGATATGTCAGGCAGAGCAATTGATTGAAGCAGTAAAAAATGGAAATGCAGGAACTGCAATTTTGAGGTAAAATGAATAAATCAGAAATAAGGTCAGAGCTGGCCAATGCCCTTTCCCATGGATTCGGAATCTTGTTTTCGTTGATTGGAACAATGATTCTGGTTGCTAAAACCGCTCCCTCGGGTTCTGAGCAATTGATGTTTGCAGTGGCATTTTACGGATTCAGCATGATGCAGATGTTCACATTTTCCACCCTTTATCATGGTTTTTTCGAACCTACTGCCAAACGAACCTTACGAATATTCGACCATATCAGCATATTTTTTCTTATTGGAGGTACCTATTTGCCTTTTGTAGTAAAATATACCGATTCTACAACTGCCACCTGGTTTCTGACCATTCAATGGATTATTATTGCGGCCGGTGTAATCAAAAAAGTCTTTTTAACCGGAAAATATCGGCTTTTAAGCAGCCTTATTTATATTGGAATCGGCTGCATGGTATTCTTTTTGGGTAGTGGTTTCTGGAAAGCTATGCCCGAAAAATCAATCATTTGGTTGATAGCGGGAGGGGGTTGCTACATAGTAGGTGTTATTTTTTACCAAAACAAAAAAATACCTGCAAATCATTTCATCTGGCATCTATTTGTGCTGGCATCCGCCATCATGCACTGGTTTGCAGTGTATTTTACTTTTTGATTTTCGCAAGAATTAGGTCTTTTAACCTAACCGAACTAACAAATTAAAAATAAACTATTAATTAGCACATTAATTCATTATTAATTAACACATTACCCCTTACTTTTCCCGCACATAGGTGTGCCCAAAGCCATCATACACTTCTTCAAAAAGAAATAAACTGTCGCCTTTGATACTGTATGACCAGTTCATGTTTTCTTCACCCGGAAAAACAATGAGCGGCACCTGCTCTGTCGAAGTGATGGATTTCCCGGTTTTGGCTTCATATTTTATGGTTTGGGTATTCTTTCCGTTTACCACGAAGGTTATGTTTCCGTTTTTATCAAAAATAAGTTTTTTCTGATTGTTTTCATCGGGCTTTATAGTCAATCCCGCTATCCCGCCTTGCGTAATTACCCATTTCCAGGTTCCTACCAAAGCAGGCTGAGGGGTTTCTGATTCACATCCAAAAATCAACAATGCCAAAACAATTACAATGTTTTTCATTTCCTAAATATTAATAGCAATTTCAATAATTCAAACCAAAGCCACTGGTAAATAGCTTTCTTTTAAGATTCTTTTCCAATAAAATAGGTTGTAAAGTTCGGTGAATTTATTTTTGTAAAAAACTATTCAGAAAATGAACCTGTCTGAGCTCAGCGATTTTGCAATTGATGTATTGAAAAAACTCATTGAAACGCCATCATTTAGTCGTGAAGAGCAGGGCACACTGGCGATTTTTGATCATATTTTTAGAGAAAAAAACATCCCTTTTCAGACAATTGGAAATAATATTTGGGTCAAAAACAAATTCTTTTCACCCGAAAAAGATACCATTTTACTCAACTCACACCACGATACCGTAAAACCTAATGCCGGATACACTCGGGATCCTTTTAAAGCCGAAATCATTGACGGAAAACTTTTCGGACTGGGGAGTAATGATGCCGGAGGGCCACTGGTAAGTCTTTTGGCTACTTTTTTATACTTTAATGAAAAAGAAAATCTGCCCTTCAATCTGATTTTTGGGGCTTCGGCTGAAGAAGAAATTTCCGGGAAAAATGGGGTGGAATTATTGCTGACTGATTTACCCAAAATTGCCCTGGCTATTGTTGGAGAACCCACCCTTATGGATATGGCTATCGCTGAAAAAGGCCTGATGGTACTTGATTGTACCGCAAAAGGTGTTGCAGGACATGCTGCTCGCGACGAAGGTAAAAATGCAATTTATAAAGCTATGAATGACATTGAATGGTTCGGAACTTTCGATTTCCCGAAAACATCGGCTACGCTCGGCCCCATAAAAATGAGTGTGACCCAAATCAACGCAGGTACCCAACACAATGTGGTGCCTGATGTATGTAATTTTGTGGTAGATGTGAGAGCTACTGATTCTTACACTCTGGAAGAAACCCTAGCTATTATAAAAGAAAATGTAAATTGTGAAGTGGTTCCACGCAGCATAAGGTTAAGACCTTCAGGCATTTCGACTGATCACCCAATTGTAAAACGAGGACTGGAATTAGGCATGAAACCTTATGGCTCCCCTACCCTTTCTGACCAGGCACTGATGCCATTTACAAGTATCAAAATCGGCCCGGGAGACTCCGCCCGCTCACATACTGCCGATGAATTTATCTATGTTGATGAAATTAAAAAAGGAATTGAGGGGTATGTGGGGTTATTGGAGGGGATGGTACTGTAAAGGCTCAGTAATCAAATTGAAGCTAAATATTCTTCCGGATTCATTATTGGAATGTCAATTTTTGGAAAATCTCTTTGATTTCTTGTAATTATTACGTTTTGCTTTGATTCCATTGCTGAATAAAATTGCAATGCATCCTCAAAATCCTTAAAATCTAAATCATTCAAAGCCAGATCAATAACTTTTTCAGATAATGAAATAACATCAATTAGCATTCTCAATTTCCTTAAAATTTGGCGAGCTTCATTTATGGAAGTTTTCTTTGATAAAATATAGTTTAGGTTAGCAAAAGTTAATGAAGAAACCGCAATTGTAATTTGCTTTTTTTCTGCTAAATAAAATATTTTGGAAGCATTGATATAGAATGGTAACCTTTTCTCCAGCAAATCCAAAACAATATTTGTATCCAAAAAGACTTTTTTCACTTGTATTTCTCTGTTAAAAAGTCTCTGTAATCATTCTTATAATTATCAGCAGAACCAGAACTTATAACTCCAGTTAGACTTTTTATTAGTGGCGATGATTCAAAATCGTCCTCGCTATTCTTTAAAACTAATGAACTGAGATATTTTTCAACCAAATTTGACAAACTTGTTTTTTGCTCTCTGGCATAAACTTTTGCTTTCTCGATTATATCTTTATCTGCAACTAAAGTGAGTTTTGTATCCATTTTATTTAAAATTACACGTGCAATTTTAAATATTTTACACGTAAAATCAAAATATAAACAAAAATTTCTTCTCTCACGGCTGCACACTTACGCTTGTCCAGCCACCATCCACAATCAAAGTTTGACCGGTAATGTGTTTAGCGGTGTCAGAAGTGAGGAAATAAACTGCCTGAGCGATGTCTTCTACTGTTGCAGGGGAACCGATAGGCGTAATTTCAGACCAAACTTTCATGTATTCAGGGTCTGAAAGGGTTCTTTCTGTCAAAGTTGCTCCGGGAGCTACGGTATTGACAGTGATACGGTGCGGAGCAAGCTCCACCACAAGGTTTTTAGCCAACATATTGAGGGCTGCCTTAGTCATGGCATACGCCGCCAGGTTTTTATGAGCTTGTACCCCTACCACACTCGACATGTACAAAATACTCCCGCCATTGCCCTGGGCTATCATTCTTTTAGCGGTTGTTTGGGTAAGGAAAAAACTACCTTTCAAATTGAGATTAATTACATTTTCAAAATCATCAACAGAAAAATCCAGGAATTCACCGAACCTCGTAATGCCCGCATTGGCTACCAAAATATCAAGCTGACCAAAGTTTTCTATGGCTTTTTCGACCAAAAAATCATTGAATTCGGGCATAGAGCAGTCCCCAAAAACAGGAATACAGCTTTTTGGGACTAGTGCGTTTACTTCCCCGGCGGCGGTTTTGCACAAGTCCACATCGATGTCGTTCAGGATAACCTGAATACCGTTTTTTGCAAATAGTTTACAAATGGCGAGACCGATTCCCTGACCGGCACCCGTTACGATGGCTGCTTTATTCATCGGGGTAAGTTTTTAGTAAAGATTGGATTTTTCAGCATCAAATCAAAAAGTTTATTGATTTTGATGGATATTTGAAAAAATTTATACCAAATTTTGGACACCGCAATCTTAAAAAAAGCCGCTAACTACTGTGTTTATCAGGAACGTACGCATCAGGAAGTAAGGAAAAAACTTTCAGAATGGAAAGTATTTGGTGACGAAACCGAGGAAATTGTTACCTGGCTTATTACCGAAAACTACCTGAATGAGGAGCGATACGCAAAATCTTTTGCTGGTGGAAAATTCAGAGTAAAAAATTGGGGCAAACTGAAAATTAATTTTGAACTAAAAGCTCGTAGAATCAGTGCGTACTGCATAAAATCGGGTTTGGCAGAAATCACGAATGAAGAATATCAGGAAAAAATCGATTTTTTGATCAATAAAAAAATGGCTGAATTAGAATTGCTGGAAAATCAATTTGAAAAATCAAATAAAATATTCAGGCATCTCACAAGCAAAGGCTTTGAGCCAGAACTGGTTAACGAACGTATCCGAAAAAAACTAAAACTCTGAAAATTATTGCAGGAAAATTTAGACAAAAACTGCTGGTACTCGTAACCCGATCCTCGTTACTCGCTACTAATCACTATCCATTCACAAGCTTTCCTTTTTAAAATGCCGGATCATTTGTCCGTAATCCATATTATGAGAAAGACCAAAAATACACATTTGGATACGTTTGGATCTGGTCTCAAAAGTTTTGGCAGACTCGACCCAATTGGAATAATACCGCTGGTGGCTTTTTGGAAAAGAATTAAATTTTTCAAGAGCCTCAGGCTCAAGCTCGATCGAAGCCAGCAAATCCTCCGAAAGTGGCATTTCTTCCGTTTCCGCTTCCAGGATTACCCGAATCTTATCTCCCAATTGCTTTTTGATATTTTTTCGCATTTCTGCATTAAGAGCAATTATGAAATCACCCTCCCCAATAGGTACCAATGCCACTTGTCTTATAGCAAATGGTCCCAAATTGCCCTTGACCCGATATGCTGTTTTGATTCCGGGTTTGATTTTCTGGGCTAAGTCAAAAGGCAAATCAATGTAATACCAGCCGGTTTTTTCTCCGTTTTTATCAAATCTTTTTATTTCTGCCTCAAACGATATCATTGGGTTAATTCTGAATATAAAATAATAGAAATCAAATTCATGAAGGTAAAATTAAAAAAATAAGCCCACCCCCTGAAATCCGCCACTTAAAATAAATATTCCCCATTGATTAATTTTAGGCTTTGGATTATTGTATCATTGAAATACATTTGTTGCATAATTTTGTAAAAAAGTAAATAAAAATAATAAATGAGGCAATTTCTTAAATATGTATTGGCTACAGTGGTCGGAATTTTCCTGTTTTCGGTAGTCATGTTTTTTATTTTTGTCGGAATAGGCAGCATATTGTCAAGCAGCAGCGATGATGCAGTAGAAGTAAAAGCCAATTCTGTATTAAAAATTGATTTGAATACCACCATTACAGAACAAGCCACCAAGGATGACCCATTTGATGAAATATTTTCAAGCGGTGAAAAAAAATCATCTTTACATGAAATAAAAGCAGCAATTGCCAACGCTAAACTTGACCCAAATATCAAAGGTATCAGTATCAAACTTGAAACCCCTATGGCCGGCTTTGCTGAAATTGAGGAGTTAAGGAATGTTTTGATTGATTTCAAAAAATCCGGCAAATTTGTTTACACTTACGCCGAAATCATGACAGAAAAGGCGGTTTACCTGGCCTCGGTTGCCACAAAAAGTTTTATTAATCCCGCAGGTGGAATAGAATTTAACGGCCTGGAAACTCAGGTTTCTTTCATGAAAGGACTTTTTGATAAAATCGGGGTGAAACCGGTGATTTTCCGCGTGGGAGAATTTAAAAGTGCGGTGGAGCCTTTCATCAGAACTGATATGAGTCCTGAAAACAAAATGCAGGTAAAAGCATATCTGACTTCAATTTCAAATCATGTTTACAACAATATAGCCGCTTCAAGAGGCCTTTCAAGGGCAGAAGTCGACAATATCCTCAATAAAGCTCTCATACAAGAGCCTGAAGATGCCGTTAAATATAAAATCCTGACCGATGTCGGCTATGAGGATGAATACGAAGCGGCCATTGCAAAAGCCTTAGGATTGAAAAAAGACGAAAAACCATCTTATACAAAACTTGGAAGTTATAAAAAAGCAAAAAAATATATTAAAGAAGGGTCACGCGACAACAGAATAGCGGTTATTGTGGCTGATGGAGAAATCGTAAGTGGTGATGCTGAAAATGATATTATTTCATCTGAGGCTTTCATCAAAGAGCTTAGAAAAGCCAGAAAAGATAAAAAAATTAAGGCTATTGTATTGAGAATCAATTCCCCCGGTGGCAGTGCTTTGGCGTCTGATGTAATGTGGAGAGAGATTCAGTTGACCAAAAAAGAGAAGCCTGTGATTGCCTCAATGGGTGACGTAGCTGCATCAGGTGGTTATTACATGGCAATGGGTTGTGATACAATCGTGGCTCAGCCAACTACCATTACAGGCTCTATCGGAATTTTCGGAATGCTTTTTAATGCTAAAGAACTGATGAATAATAAGTTGGGAATCACTTTTGATGGCGTAAAGACACATGAATTTGCCGATTCTCCGGCCTTGACAAGAGAGATGTCAGATGCAGAAAAAATGATGATTCAAAATTCGGTAAATCGTGGTTATGAGAAATTTACCTCAAAAGCAGCAGCCGGAAGACACATATCGATTGACAAACTGAAAGCTATTGCCGGCGGTCGTGTCTGGACGGGCGAGCAGGCCAAGCAAAATGGACTGGTGGATATTTTGGGTGGTATTGACGATGCTATTAAAGTAGCCGCCAAAAAAGCCAAAATCAAAGGAGATGACTATCAGGTTAAGTTCTATCCATATCCGAAGTCAGAATTTGAGCAGATTATGAACAAATTTGGCAAATCTCAGGAAGATGCTAAAATCAGAGAATATCTGGGTGCTCTTGCTCCTTATGCCGAAGAAATAAAAAGCATTCAACGCATGGAAAAACTTCAGGCAAGACTTCCATATTCATTGGAAATTAAGTAACTGAACGTATTTTCCAAAAAGAAAAGCCCGGATTGAGTTCGGGCTTTTCTTTTTGGGGATAGCTTAAATTTATTTATAGATTTGATTTTCAATCGCTAAAGACTGTACTTAGCTCGATCGAAAATCCTTTCAAAACCACAGAGTGTAAAACATCTTCTTCAATAAGCGGTCTATGGTTGGTAAATATTCCGTTTTCGAGGTGATATTGCCAAACTATCTTTTCAGCGGGATCTACAATCCAATATTCCTCCACACCTGCCTCCTCATAAAGTTCAAATTTATGTTTCATTTCTTTTGCCGTATTACCTGGCGAAAGTATCTCAACAATCAGCTCCGGTGCACCTGAGCAGCCCCGGTCGTCTAGTTTGGTTAAATCACAAATGACACAGATATCAGGCTGAACAACCGTTTTTACCAATTTATCATCTTTCAAACTTTCCAACCTAACATCAAATGGAGCATAAAATACCTGACAAGGATTACTTTTTAAAAATTGGTATATTTCACTATTAATTATTTGTGATATTCTCTGATGATTTCTGCTTGGAGCAGGAGACATTTTCATGATTTTACCACGCAACAACTCCACCCTTTCCTGAAATTTCCAGGAAAAATAATCAGCATAAGAATACGTTTTGCTTAAATCTAACTGACTTAAACTTGTGATTTCCATACTTTTATGAGTTTTTGAAAAATATTTCCAAACAAAAAATTAATGTAAATATAACGGTTTATACTCAAAAAAAATATCAATGACCACCACCTTGCAACACTACTTCGTCGTCACTTACTTTTGTAGTTTTTATCAATAAAGTGGCTAGTGCTGCCAAAAGCAACAAAACTCCGGCAAACATCACAGCATTTCTGGGGTCGTTACCGAGAAAGTTCTTTAAAACAGACCCAAAAGTAAGGGTTTGCAATATCATCGGAACCACAATCATCATATTAATAAGACCCATATACACCCCATATCTTTCTTTGGGTATCTGGCTTACCACCATCAGGTACGGTATCCCCATCATACTTGCCCAGCCTATCCCGAAACCCGTGATGGCCACAAAGAGCAAATTTTGGTTTTGGATATTGGGAAAAAATAAAAATCCTGCTCCCGCAAGTACTAAACAAAGAAAATGAACATATTTCGGTCCGATTTTTTTTGCAAAATATACCAAGGCAAATGCCGACAAAAAGGTAACAATATTGTACCAGCCATTTACCAATCCTGTCCAGCTGACCGCTTTTTCATACAAACCGGGATCAGAAGCCGGAGTGGCATTCCAAACAGAAAGAGCTACACTTTTTGAACTGTTTTGCCAGTAACAAAACAAGGCATACCATTGAAACAAATAAACCACCGCCAGTTGCCACATCACCTTCGGCATATCTACAATCGCCGAAAATACATCGGTAAAAGGTGAAACCAGATTAAGCGGCTCAGATTTAATTTTCCTCAATTCATCTTCCGTTGGAGGAATTTCTTTTGTGGTTCTCATACTCCACCATATTGAACCAATAGAAAATACTGCCCCAATAAAAAAAGAAGCATATACCCAATTGGGCAATGAACCGGTTTTCCCAATAAAAATCATTGGAAAAATAAATAAAGAAATATTGGCTAAAGTCTGCCCGAAACCAGTGAAAAAACTCTGAGCCTGAAAGCCTGTGGGCTGTTGATCAGAGTTTAGTGTATCAGCAATAAATGCCCTATAAGGCTCCATAGCTGTATTGTTTCCCGCATCCAAAATCCAAAGTAAGCCTGCTGCCATCCACAATGCACTGCTAAAAGGATAGGCTAAAAGAGCAAGGCTGCACATGATAGCTCCTATAAAAAAATAAGGCTTTCTTCTGCCCCATTTGGGACTCCAGGTTTTATCACTCAGAGCTCCAATAATAGGTTGAATGAGTAATCCTGTAACAGGGCCCGCAAGATTTAGAATTGGAATCTCATCAGGAGTAGCACCCAACATGTCATAGATAGGATTTACAGCACTTTGCTGTAAGCCAAAACTATACTGAATGCCAAAAAAACCGACATTCATATTGATAATATTGACAAAAGAAAGACGAGGTTTGGGTAAATTATTCATAGGTTCATTATAAGTATTTTTACAAAAGAAATTAAAAAAATTACATAATAAAAACAGACTGAAACATAATTGTTAATTATTGCTTAAAATAAATTTTTAGAATAGATTTTGAATGTATTTAGCGGTCTTTTTTAGCAAAAAGCCTTATTATTGCATCATGGGCAATCGGACTAATCAATTCTTGAACAAAATATTTCTTTACATAGCTTTTCTTTTTTTGATAGTTTTCGGTCATAACTTCCATGCATCGGCTCAGGAAAAGTGTTTTGTAAATACTATCAAAATCGAAGGCAACAAGAGAACATTCAGCTCAATTATCCTAAGAGAAATGAGCTTTCAACCTGGTGATTCAGTTGAAGTTTCCAAAATTGAAGAACAAATTAACAGAAGCAAACAAAATCTTAACAACACCAACCTTTTTCTTACTATTGACATCAGACACAGGCTCGAAAACCATGTTTTGGATGTTTACATATTAGTTAACGAACGCTGGTATCTCATTGCTTTACCGGAGATTTTACTCGCCGACCGCTCTTTTAATGAGTGGTGGTACGATCGCGGCCGTGACCTCAACCGGCTTACTTACGGCATCAATGCCAAGCATTTTAATCTCACCGGTGGCAATGACCAACTAAAATTAAGAGCAATGGGTGGTTTTATTCCCTATTTTGAGCTTTCCTACAGTAAGCCCTATATTGATAAAAGAAAAAGAGTGGGAATCAGAACCGGGGTGTTTTATTCAACTCAAAGGACCATCGCTTATAGAACCTGGAACGACAAACTTGATTTTTTTAATACCGAAAACCGAATGCGGGAAAGAACCGGAGGATTTTTTGAGCTTAGGCTGCGGAATGCTCTCTATCACTTTCATTCAGTTAGTGTAGGTTTTAGCAGAAATAAGATTTCTGATACACTATCCAGTCTCAATTCTCAATATTTTGGTGAAAATAATCATAAACTATCTTTTTGGAATCTGGCCTATGATTATCGTTTTGATTTCAGAGACAACCGCCAGTACCCACTAAAGGGTCTGTTATATTTTTCACAATTGTCTGCTTCCATAGCTAATTCCGGATATTTTCAAACTAATTTATTTGCTTCTTTATCAATATATAAACCGATATCCGGTCGTTTTTTCTTTGAATCAAATATTAGGGGAAAGGTCAGTACACCTAAAAAACAACTTTACACTACCCTCAGAGGACTGGGTTTTGAAAATAATCTGGTCAGAGGCTACGAGCTATATGTCATTGACGGTCAAAATTATGGAATATTTAAAAATACTATCAGATTTCAATTGGTTAAAACTGAGCTAAGCCTGACAAAATTTACTAGAATGGCCCAATTTAAAACTTTACCATTGGCTATTTACCCAAATTTTTATTTTGATATTGGTTATATAAAAAATTATTTCCCGGAATACTCAAATTCAAAACTATCTAACCAATTGTTAAAAGGTGGAGGCATAGGATTAGATTATGTGACCTGGTATAATACCACTGCACGCACCTATTATTCGATCAATCAGATGGGTGAAAGAAAATTATTTTTCGGAATTTTCAGAGAATTTTGAAAGTTTCATAAATTATTATTCTTCAAATCATTATTTTTTTATATATTTGAATCCAAACTATAACAAAAAGTAAAAATTTGACGTCCCTAAAGCAACAAAAAGAAAACCAGCCAAAGAAAAAATCTAAAATATTACAGTGGTGCGATAAAATTATCGGCATCGGGGAAGGAGATTTTCGTGGGGTAACGATTGGTCAGGATTTTGACCAAATCAAAAATATCGAAAAAATGGAGCTCCTCGATGAAGGGGACGATTTCATGACTTTTAGCTGCACCAACGATGATTTCGAACTGATTGACATATCTTATTTTGGTAAAGACCGAAAACTCAATGCCATAAAAGTAAACGTTTATCTTAATCACCAACAGGATTCCGAATTATTGTTGAATGAACTGAAATCTCAATTTTCAGAAAAATTTGGGATTCCGGTAACCGAAGGCGATGGATTATACTGGCATCATGACAGATTACATACAGTTTCTTTGAAAAACCGTTCCCATACCCTTGACAATGGCCTGGTTATCACAATCGAGAGCTAAGCCCTTCTTAATACTTGCTCTTTTGCTAAATATTTTACCGTTTTAAGAATGCACCAAACTGGGAAATTCTAATATAAATCGCCAAATTTGCGGTTCGATTTTTTAAAAATTTTCCAATGGATGTAATCCGTCTTTTATCCGATTCTATTGCAAACCAGATTGCAGCCGGCGAAGTAGTTCAGCGGCCCGCTTCCGTGGTAAAAGAGCTTTTGGAAAACTCCATAGATGCCGGTGCACAAAATATTCAGTTAATTGTAAAAGATGCCGGAAAGGCTCTGATTCAGGTTATTGACGATGGCATGGGCATGTCACCTACCGATGCCCGAATGAGTTTTGAGCGGCATGCCACCTCCAAAATAAGGGAATCTGCCGACCTGTTCAATATCAAAACCATGGGTTTTAGGGGCGAAGCCCTGGCATCGATCGCCGCTGTAGCACAGGTGGAATTAAAAACCAGAAGGGAGGAAGATGAGCTGGCGACCATCATCAATATAGAAGGCTCCGAGATAAAATCTCAGGAATTTGGTCAGAGCCCAAAAGGCACCAATCTGTTGATCAAAAATCTGTTTTTCAATGTACCTGCCCGCCGAAATTTTCTTAAGAGCAATCCGGTCGAAATGAAACACATATTGGAAGAATTCCAGCGAATGGCTCTGGCACATCCTGAGGTTTCTTTCAAGTTATTTCATAATGATATTGAGGTTTTCAATCTTGCTACTAACAAGCTCAACAAGAGAATTACGGATGTACTTGACAAAAGCTACCGCGATCAACTCGCACAATGTCAAGCAGATACTCCCTACCTGAAGATTTCGGGTTATGTGGGAAAACCACCCAGTGCCAAGAAAAATCGGGGCGACCAGTATTTTTTTGTAAATAAAAGATTCATAAAAAGTTCTTATCTCAATCACGCCGTAACGAGTGCGTTTGAAGCTACCATAAGCGAAGGAACTCATCCTTTTTATGCACTATTTCTGGAAATCGATCCGAGTCATATAGATATCAATATTCATCCCACCAAAACAGAGATAAAATTTGATGACGAAAAAGCCATTTATGCCATTTTGAGATCGGCTGTAAAACAAGCCATCGGAGTTTATAACCTTACTCCAAGTATTGATTTTGAGGCAAATATAAATTTGGGAAACCTTGCATTGAATCCATGGAATCAAGCTCCAAGAAATGATTTCAGATCAGATTCGAACGTTGGTTCTTTTGAAAATTTTGGAAGAGATTCAAGACCAAATGAAAGGCCAAACCAGGAAAACTGGCAAAAGCTATTTGATGGTTTTGGTGAAAATCGCAACCTAGAACCTCAACCTGTGCTTTTTAGTAGTAAGATAAATCAGATTGAAGATTCTGTAAACCTCGGAAAAGAAGCCGAAGTGAATGCCATTCAGATTCACAATAGATTTATAATCAGTCAGATAAAAAGCGGAATTTTATTAATTGACCAGCAAAGTGCCTATGAAAGGATTTTTTATGAGAGATATTTGAGGGAAATTTCACAGCAAAAAGGGCTTTCACAGCAGATACTATTTCCCAAAACAGTCACTCTTTCGACAATTGACTATACGCTGAGTTTCGAGATCATAGACATGATCCGGAATATTGGTTTTAATGTGGAAGAATTTGGACAAAACACCTATATCATAAATGGTGTGCCTTCACAATTTTTGGACGAAGATGAAGCAGAGCTTTTTAAAAGCCTTATTGATCAATACAAGGTTAACGAAAACAATCAGAAAATTGACAAAAAAGAAGCACTTGCTAAAACTTTAGCCAAAAGAAACGCCTCCAAAATGCAAAAAATTCTGACTAAGGAAGAAATCGGTGGGCTCATCAATCAGCTTTTCGAAACAGCCATGCCTTCGGTTAGTCCTGACGGAAATACTGTGATGAGTATCCTTACCTTAGAAAAACTTGCGGCTTTGTTGCTAAATTGACCTATTTTGATGGTAAGTTTGTTATCAAAAAATAAAATTCAAAGAATATGTTTGACCAATTGACTCCCAATGTCAAAAAACTATTGATTATAAATATTGCTGTATATTTTTTCGCACAATTGTATAACGAAAATTTCTTTATCCAATATTTTGCATTTTTTAATCCAATATTACCTAATACTCAGGAACTATTAAACCCGGTTTTCAAACCCTGGCAATTTTTGACTTATATGTTTATGCACGGAAGTGTAGGCCACTTATTTAGCAATATGCTGGGTTTGTTTATTTTTGGACCAGCTCTGGAAACATATATGGGTTCTAAGAAGTTTATAATTTATTATTTGATTACAGGAATTGGAGCGGCACTTTTGAATACAGGTCTTAACATTTATGATATGTCAAAATTGGCGGTGGATTCAGAGGCGTTCTTTCGTGAAGCGGTAATACCGATGGTTGGGGCCTCAGGAGCCATATTCGGAATCCTTGCTGCTTTTGCATTTATTTTCCCTAATGTCGAGATGATGCTGCTATTCTTTCCTTTTCCGATCAAAGCCAAATATTTTGTAGCCATGTACGGGATATATGAACTGGTACAGGGAACTGCGGGAATTCAAACCGGAATCGCCCATTTTGCTCATTTGGGTGGCTTGATTACAGGTTTAATTTTATTGAAGTTTTTTGGCTTTTCTAAACGAAATTATTATTAAATTCGTATTCTAAATTATCAGACTAAAAGACAATGGGTGGGATTTTTGATGATTTAAAAAATGCATTTAGGAAACAAAACAATCAGGTCGTGCAGATGATCCTGATTTTTTCTATTGTATTTATCCTGCATTGGCTTCTCACTTTTAGTTTTTCTTTATTCCCCAATCCAAAAATCTATTCGCAGTTTCTCAATGAGAATTTCTTTCTGAGCACCAGTCTCATAGCCTTTATTAAACACCCCTGGACGCTCCTGATATATCCTTTTACCAATGCCAGTATTCTCGATTTGATATTTAACAGCCTAGCTTTGTTTTGGTTTGGGCATATACTTACTGATTTCCTTGGGGGGAGAAAAGTGCTGCTGGTTTTTGTATCAGGTGCTATTGCCGGTTTTGTACTCTATAGTATTGCAGCTTTTGGACTTCAATACGTCCGTCCATTTAAACCGGCTCCTTATATTTTTGGAGCTTCAGCTGGCGTTTATGCAGTTTTGTTTGCTGCCATAGGCCTGTTGCCCTTATATGAAATGATGTTTTTCAGGTTTTTTATTAAACTAAAACATATAGCAATAGCCTTGCTGGTAATTTCTTTGCTAATTGATTACCGAACAGGCATCATCCATATAGGTGCGGCTTCTTTTGGATATTTTTATGTTAAATTTCTCAAGACCGGGCTCAATTTTACCCAACCTTTTGAGAGTTTAATAATGAAAATGGAAAAAATGGGCAAACAAAAACCTGATAAAAAAACTTTCCGATCTTACAGTAAGTCGCCGGTAGGAGAATACAACCGGTCTCAATATTTTGATGAACAGAGCTATTATCCCGACCAGGAAGAGATAGATTATTTGTTGGATAAGATAAATAAATCGGGGGGATATGAAAGCTTGTCTAAAGCTGAAAAAGACCGGCTTTTCAGAGCCAGTCAAAAGAAAGATTAAACATTTTAAAGTCTGTTAAACAATTTCAAACAAAAATGGTTAACAGAAGATAAACCAAACGTCATGTTAATAACCCAGGGTCCTCTTTTAGAAAAAATAGATTTGCCATCAGATCTGAAAAAACTAAAAAAAGAACAATTGCATCAGCTATCTGAAGAGGTACGCCAATACATCATTGACATGGTGTCGGTTCATGGTGGCCATTTCGGAGCCAGTTTGGGAGTAGTAGAGCTCACAGTGGCACTGCATTACGTTTTCAATACTCCTGACGACCAACTAGTTTGGGACGTTGGCCATCAAGCTTACGGCCATAAAATTCTTACGGGAAGGAAAAATAAATTTGAAACCAACAGAATTTATGGTGGTATTTCGGGCTTTCCAAAAAGAAAAGAGAGCGAATACGATGCTTTTGGTGTAGGTCATTCCTCCACATCGATATCTGCTGCACTAGGAATGGCCATGGGATCATTACACAATGGAAATACCAGCCGCCAACATATTGCAGTCATCGGTGATGGTGCCCTAACTGCAGGTCTGGCCTTCGAAGGTATGAATCATGCAGGCTCGGTCAAAGATGCCAACCTGCTCATTATCCTCAACGACAATTGCATGGCTATCGATCCCAACGTGGGAGCATTGAAGGAATATCTGACGGATATCACTACCTCAAAAACTTACAATAAAGTAAAAGATGAGGTTTGGAATCTGCTCGGAAAAATGAGTAAATTCGGGAAAAGTGCCCGCGAAATAGTGGCAAAAGTCGATGCTGCCATGAAAAGTACGCTCATAAGCCAAAGCAACTTTTTTGAGGCTCTGAACCTAAGGTATTTTGGCCCGATAGACGGTCATGATGTAGATCACCTTGTAGATGTATTAAACGACCTCAAAAATATTCCAGGTCCGAAAATCCTGCATTGCCTTACCGTTAAAGGCAAAGGCTATGGACCAGCTGAGGAAGATCAAACCAAGTGGCACGCTCCGGGTCTTTTTGACAAAGTTACCGGTGAAATCAAGAAGAAAAATTACACCCGGCCAATGCCTCCTAAGTTTCAGGATGTATTTGGCCATACCATTGTAGAACTTGCAGAAAAAAATAAAAAAATTGTAGGAATCACACCTGCAATGCCTTCGGGTTCATCGCTCAATATCATGATGAAAGCCATGCCAGACCGTGCTTTTGACGTGGGTATTGCCGAGCAACATGCAGTTACACTTTCTGCCGGAATGGCTACCCAGGGGCTTACAGTTTTCTGCAACATTTACAGTTCATTTATGCAGCGGGCTTATGACCAGGTGGTTCATGACGTATGTCTGCAGTATCTGCCTGTTATATTCTGTCTTGATCGGGCCGGATTTGCGGGAGCAGATGGCCCTACACATCATGGTGCCTACGATATAGCTTTTATGAGGTGTATTCCAAATATGATTATAGCTTCACCACTTGATGAGGAAGAACTCAGAAATTTAATGTTTTTGGCCCAATCTGAAGATGTGCAAAATGGTAAACAGGCCTTTACCATCAGATACCCCAGGGGCGAAGGGGTGATGCCCGACTGGAGACGGCCATTTTCAAAAATTGAGATTGGAAAAGGTCAAAAATTAAAAGATGGAGATGATCTTGCAATTTTGAGTTTTGGTCCAATTGGTAACGAGGTCAAAAAAGCAATAGAGAAACTCGAAATCAGCATGAGTGTTGCACATTATGACATGCGTTTTGCCAAACCTCTCGATGAAGAAATGTTGCATGAGATTTTCCGGAAATTTGACAAAGTAATAGTAGTGGAAGACGGTTGTATTCAGGGAGGAGTTGGTTCAGCTGTGCTGGAGTTTATGAGTGAAAATAATTACAATGCATCTCTAAAACGCCTTGGAATACCCGACAGAGTCGTTGAACATGGTGAGCAACCTCAACTCTGGGCCGAATGTGGCTTTGATGCCAATGGCATAGCCAGGGCTGCGGAGCGTTTTTTCGAAATCGAAGCAATTAAATAAAATGACAATAGAAAGTTTTGGCCTCAGAAATCTTCCTGATTCTGAGGCTTTTCCTTTTAATTTACCCCTTATAAAAAACCTTGAAACAGTAAAACTAAAAAACAATATTACTTTTTTAGTAGGTGAAAACGGAGCCGGTAAATCAACCTTACTCGAAGCCCTCGCTTATGCCACCAATATACCTGTCGCGGGAGGAATGGCGATAGCTGATGACCCACTAATGCAGGCAGCCAGAGAATTAGGCAAAATGCTTTCGGTAAGATATACTCAAAAATCCAACTCAGGTTTTTTTTCAAGGGCAGAAGATTTTATTGGTTTTGTAAAAAATATTCAGCAAAAAATTGCTGGCTTAAGTCAGGAGATCCAGGAAATAGAAGATAACTGGACAGGAGGTGACCTTAATCTGGCCACGAAATATATAAAAGCTGAAAGACAAGCATTAATTGACAGGTATGGAGAAGACCTCGATGCCATGAGTCATGGTGAAGGATTTTTGAAGTTTTTTCTGGGCAGAATAACCGGCAAAGGCCTTTACATCATGGATGAGCCCGAGGCTGCCCTTTCGCCTCAAAGACAGCTTTCTCTGATTTCGCTCATTATGCAAAAAGTGAAAGAAAACGACAGCCAGTTTATTATCGCCTCCCACAGCCCCATCATCATGGCGATACCAGGTGCTCAGATTTTAAATATAGAAGAAGGCAAAATAACTGAAATCTCCTGGCGAGAAACTGCACATTATCAGATCACCCGGCAGTTTTTAGATAATCCTGAAGTATATTTGAGAGAATTGTAATATCAGCTAAAATTATAAGCAGTACATGACAAAACTTAACCAAGCCCTGGACCTGTTTCATGAAAAAAAATATGAAGAATCACTTGCCCTGTTTTTAGAAATATCCAAAACAAAACCTTCGGCAGAAGCATGGTTTAATGTGGCAACTTCTGCTGTATTGGCCGGAAATACTGAGCTGGGAGATGAGGCTCTTGCTCTAACCTTAAATCTTTCCGAAAAAGAGCAATCGGGTGAGTTTCTTCCGCAGGGGATGATAAAATTTTACTTTTTACTGGCTTTGATTGATGGCGGAGCGACTGAAAAAGCTATCGGCTTAATAAATAAATACAAGGATATTTTCAGTGAACTAAAAATTACTGATGATTACTTTTTGCAAATGAGAGGTTTACCTTTTCTAGGTGATTTTCTAGAAAAAACCAGACCACTTTATATAATTTTGGGCAAAGAGTGGCTCCGGGAGCTCGCAGCTAATATCGATGCCGAAGGAAAAGACCTTGTTGAGCAGTACATCAAAGCCAATTTCTGATTAAACTGCTGCGTAAAAACAATTTTTGGGCGAAATTACTTTTTCCTCTTTTCTGAGAGCTTTTATGGCTTTATCCACAATGGCTTTGTCTATACCTGTCAGGTCGGCTATTTGGCCACATTTAAGTGGTTCTGATGATTTTTTCAATGTCTCAAAAACTATTTCTTTGGTATCCATAATTTTATTTTTTTACGAAAATAAAAATTCATAAACTACCAAAATATGACATGAGACAGAGCTTTTCAGAAAATAAAATCAGGATAAAAAAAATGCCCTGCTTATTGGGCAAGGCATCCTTAATATTTCAATGAAAATTTAATCAAATCACCTCCACAATATGATTTTTCTTTCCTTTTCCAACCAATATAAACTTCCCATTCAAAAGCGTAATATCCGAAACCGGAATTTTTTCATCCGAAATCTTGACTTTATTTATACTGATGGCATTACCCTGTAAGGCACGTCTTGCTTCGCCTTTTGAGGCGTAAATCTCATTATTTGTACTTACAGAAAGGATATCCAAAATTCCTCCGGCAGCATTAAAATCGGCTTTAGAAATGGTGGTCTGTGGCACACCGTCAAAGATTTTTTTGAAAGTAACCTCATCAAGGCTTTGGAGGGTTTCTAAAGTGGCTTTACCATATAAAACTTCTGAAGCCTTCACGGCCAAATCATATTGCTCGGCACCATGGACACGAGTAGTTACGTCTTTGGCAATCGCTTTTTGGACAATCCTCAAATGAGGAGCTGCAGCATGTTCGGTTTCAAGTGCCTCAATTTCATCTTTTGAAAGTAACGTAAAAACCCTTATCAACCTTTTGCAGTCTTCGTCAGCCTGATTGATCCAAAACTGATAGAATTCATAAGGACTGGTCATTTCAGGATCCAGCCATACATTCCCACCTTCCGATTTTCCAAATTTTGTTCCGTCGGCTTTGGTTACCAATGGAGTAGTGAGAGCATAAGCCGAATATTCTACTTCACCTTCGGAATCTGATCCATCATTATTTTCTTTCCTCCGAATCAATTCGGTTCCAGTCGTGATATTGCCCCACTGATCAGAGCCCCCCATCTGCAACCTGATACCGTGATTTTTGTATAAATGATAGAAATCGTACCCCTGCAATAACTGGTAGGTAAATTCGGTATATGAAATTCCGGTAGTGATACGATTTTTCACTGAATCTTTGGAACTCATATAGTTCACCGTCAAATACTTGCCCACTTCTCTCAAAAACTGCAAAAAGCCCATTTCTTTAAACCAGTCGTAGTTATTGACCATAACTGCGGCATTGGGTTTGTCGCCGAATTCAAGAAATTTCTCCAACTGCAATCTAATTCCTTCCTGATTTTCTCTTAATACTGTCTCGTCCAAAAACTGCCTTTCAGCCGATTTCCCTGAAGGGTCACCCACCATACCGGTAGCTCCACCTACCAGAGCATAAGGTTTATGACCTGCACGCTGAAAATGAACCAGAAGCATTATAGTTGCGAGGTTGCCAATATGTAATGACTTAGCTGTAGGATCAAATCCTATGTATGCCGAGGTCATTTCCTTTTCAAGTTGCTCTTCGGTGCCGGGCATGGTTTGGTGAAGCATGCCACGCCATTGTAATTCCTCTATAAAACTCATTCTATTATTTTTTCTTAACTCCGTATTTTCTTTGCCATCTCCAATATTCTGAAAATGTGTAGGTCACAGACACCTGTACTGCCCTGTTTCTAAAATCCAAGGGAGTAACCTTGTATTTTGAATCCGGCATCTGGTTGGTCAATCCCTGAGTATAGCGAAGATTGAGGCTAAACAATGAAAAAGCATCAAGCATATTGATTCTTGTTCCAATAATCCAGCTTTTATCATTCTTAACATCAGGCCCGTAGATATTCGTCTGCCCTTTTTTTGATTTTTGATTCAATGACCATGAATATTCCATTCCTGTTTCTAAATAAATGCCTTTCAAAGGCGTCACGCCTATCAAAACAGGTGTAGAAAGATACTTATAAGCATATTTTGAGCTGATGTTTTCAATTGTTGTAGCCCCACCTTTGGTTTGATATATAAATTCAGGTTGAAGGCTGAATTTTCCGACATTGAATCTGGTAAAAACACCAGCCTGGTAATTAAAGGCAATTTTTTTATCAAAAGCTATAGTATCAAGTGTGGCCAGGCCTGTAACGTTGATACCGGCTTTAGGGCCAAATTCAAAAAAACGGGGTTTTATCTGAGCCTGACTCAAAAACGCTGTAAAAATTAGACCTATCAGAATGAAGGATTTTTTTAACATTTAATTCTTGGTTTTGTTTTGAAAACGAATTCAAAAGCCTAAAAAGTCTGCAAATTTAGCAAAAAATAAGGCTGGAGACGAGGAAATATAAAAAATCCTGCTGAATTTGATTTCAGCAGGACATTTTTCATATTATTTCTTCAAACTAAATCTCAAAGAGGCATTAATACCAAATTTTTTAGGTGGTGAAAGAGCATTTCCCTGGCTAAACGGAAATTCAAAATAAGGAATTACCTGTCCGGCAAAACGGGATTTGTGATATTGAATACCCATACCATACAAAAGATTATTGAAAACACGGGGTTTATATTGATTTTCAAATCTTTCTATATAATTGTTACCAAAATTATTACTTCCCATATAACTCACATTTTCGACGGTTGACAGATTGAGTTTGGTACCCGTAGTAAGTACGAAATCGAGGTTATATTTAAAAGGAACGTAATAATTGAAATACAAAGGCATTTTTACACTTTGGGTTTCAATTTTTATATCTTCGATTTTTACAGGTTTTTCACCAAAAAATTCCTTGTAACGATCTTCAAACTTTTTCCCTGTACCCATGTTAAAATCACGCGGTAGTCCAAACTTCAAATCATTTTTACCGGTAATAAGCAATCCGGTACTTATCGAAAATCTCCCCCCCAGCAAAAACTCAATAATTGGCCCCATGCTATTTGCTTTTAAGCCCATATAATCGCCCGTTACACCAAACCTTGGATTGAGGTTTTTCATGAAATCAGAAAGTTTGCTTCCTTTTTTCTCCTCCACCGGCTTTTTGGTTTCGGCCACTGCCAACTCATCCAGCAATGGGATCGCATTGTCATTTGCTGGTTTTGGGGCTTCTTTTACAGTGTTTTCTTCAGCAGCAGCCACCAATGTTTTTTGTTTTTCCTGACCCAGATTTCCGGTAGGATTCTCTGCTGTCACAACCGGGTTATCTACGGAGATTTTTTCACTTGCCCCCTGTGCTTGTGGCTGATCTTTTATCTGTTTTTGAGGAGTGCCAAAATTTTTGTCCTTATTTTGATTATCAGATGACTTATTTAAAGTTTCTTTCGCTTGTTTTTTTGATAAATTCGTCGCAATGCTTTCGTCCGAAATGTCTCCTGATGGTTGATTATGATTTTCATTCAAATAAACATACCTTACCTGAGTACGGGTCTGATATTTAGTCAGATACACCGTATCTTGCTTTGTAATAAAAACCGTATCAGTACCGGTAACATTGTTAAGTGACTGATTTTTTATAGTAGAGATTTTTTCATTTAGTACTTCGTTTTCTTTTTTGGTTAATTGATTATTATAAAAAGTGGTCAGAAAAGCCACCGAGGCTATTCCACCAAAAATCCAGCCTCCAAAGTCCCTGAGAAAACTGACATACCAGGGAACCGGCAGCGAGCTTCGCAGTCGCTTCCAGGCAGCTTCACTATACTCTGGCCGTATAGTCTCCAGCTTTTTGCGGATATTTTCGTCAAAAAAATTATCTGACATGATTATCTTGATTTACGTTTTCTTCCAAATATTTCTTTACCCATTCCTGTAATTTAATTCTTGCTTTTGCAAGATTTGACCTGGAGGTGCCTTCGTTGATATTCAACAATTCGGCAATTTCGCCATGAGAATAACCCTCAACCGCAAACAGCGAAAACACCGTCCTGTACGACGGAGGGAGTTTTTGCACCAGCTCCAGAATCTCTTCTGCTGAAAGTCTTTCGATCAGGTAATCGTCTGATTCAACCTGCGGACCCGTCGAAATATCGACTAAAGTGACCTTTGGGCTGTTTTTTCGGTAATAGTCTATACATGTCCTGACCACCACTGTTCTAAACCACGCATCAAATGATTGCGAAGAATCATAAAAACTTATTTTTGAAAAAATCTTCAAAAACCCGTCGTTCACCATTTCGTCAACCTCATCAGAAGAGCCCGCATAACGCATACATATCCTTTTGGCCAGCCCATAATAGTTCTCAAAGAGTTGTTTCTGAGCCGATGCCTGCCCATTTTTACAACCTTCGACAACCTTTTTCAGGTCAAAAGTTTTGCTCTTTCTAAAAATCACAAGGTTTAATTTTAATGTTTACTGGAATTATTCATAAGGTAAACAAATGTTTTTCTTTGATTCAAAAATATTTAAATTATCGGTTAAAATTTCTCCAAAAATCAAATTTTCTGATTGGTTTACTTTACAATAATATCATACGATAAACCAATTAATTTTCGTTGCCTCATTTTTTTTTATTTTCCAGGCAACATAAAAATAATTCCCCACGTAATGCTAATGAAACAACCTTTCAGGAAAAACAAAGTCAAATGCTTATGATTTGAAATTTATTTGTGTTGGAAAATCCTTCATTTTATTAATTAAACTTATCTTTTTTTTATTTATGAAAAATCTAAAATTCTTATTCTTGATCTTACTGGGAGCTACTGTAGGTTTGACATCATGCGACAAATCGACTGTTGACCCTTCAGATGGCGAAGCTGCCTACACTGATTTCCTGTTTTTTGCTACTGCCGATAGTTCAAATGGACATGGACATCACAGACATAATCTTACAGAAATCGAAATAAGTGCTCTTCCTGCCAATGTAACCTCCTATATTTCAAGCAATTATTCTGGTGCCACAATTGACAAAGCAGCGGTTTCTGATTCAGGAAAATATGCGGTCAGAATTACACTTGCCGACAGCACGCACAAAGGTTTGTTGTTTGATGCCAATGGAAATTTCATTTCAGAACATACCGGTAAAGGCAAAGGACCAGATGGCGAAAAAATTGATCCTGCGAGCTTACCATCAACCATAACTGATTACATTACAGCCAATTATGCTGGTTCCGAAATAAAAGGTGCACATCTGACTACAGATGGAAAATATGGCGTATTGGTGAAAAAATCAGATTCAACGATGGTTTTGCTTGGTTTTGATGCAGGTCTTAAGTTTTTAGGCGAAACGGCATTTACCCCTAAAGGAGGAAAAGGCAAAGGAAAAGGCAAAGGAAATCACGGACACTAAAATAAACTTAACCCCTCTGTAAAATAACCAGAGGGGTATTTTTTTTAAAAAAAATGAAAACTTTAGCCATAACCAATACTGAAGGAATCGTAATTGAAAATATATCTCCAAAAATTGGCGTCTTCGAACTTTCAGAAAAAGAAATAAAAAAAGGAAAAAAGTTAATTTTGAGATTTGGTGATATATCTTTGAATTTAAGCCTTTGATAAAATCTTTTTAAAGCCAATAATTTTGAAAATCAATTGGATAATAATCTTATTTTTGCAATTCTTTTGGTCGAAAAACCAGGAGCCTTTTAATTGCAGAATAACAGAAACAATGATTTCAGAAGAGGAGTACAAATTTACAATTGACAAAAACGCTAAAATCCCCACTCAACTACCGGCAAATTTCAGATTCGCAACCAATGGCGAAAAATCAGACTTTGAAACCAAGGTAAACGTTTGGTATTCCGAAGACTACCTCAATGTGGGGTTTGAATGCAAAGATGATTTGTTTGTCAAACAAAATGCCATGTACGTTCATAATGACCCCCTGTACAATCAGGAAGTCTTTGAGGTTTTTATCAGTGCCGGAGCAGATGATCCTGAAAAATATCTGGAAGTGGAAATCAACCCCAACGATGCCATATGGATTGGCTGGATTGATAACCCTAGCCTGGGAGCACAAACCCAAACACTGAATAGAATGGTCGATCCTGCAGAGGCGAAAATTTTACATGCTATTGAGAAAACCGAAGATAGCTGGAGCGGCACATTACAAATCCCCTGGAAAATAATAAGCAATGAAATGAGCCAAAACTACAGGGTCAATTTTTACAGAATCAGATCAAATTCATCGCACCAGGATCCAAACTGGATTTGTGATGAAGTCACCTGCGATTTTGTATGCTGGAGTCCCACTTTATCAGGTAAAAATGCTGCATTTCACCGTCCAAAGAGATTTGGTTTGATGTCTGTCAAATAACCGGCATCAGCGGGGGCTCCACTTAACTTCCTCGATATTAAGCTCGTGAGAAATTTTTCTTGACAATACAAACAGGTAGTCAGACAATCTGTTGAGGTAGATGATAATTTTGGGATTGATATCTTCAATTTTTGAAAGGCTTATTACTTTTCTTTCGGCCCTCCTGCACACGGTACGAGCCACATGAGTAAACGAAACCGCCTGATGACCGCCAGGTAAAACAAAATGCCTGATTGATGGCATGGTTTCATTCATCTCATCCATTTGCTTTTCAAGTAGATCAATATCTGAATCAAACAAAATGGGAAGAGCCTTTTTTTGGTATTCGGGTTCTGAAGCAAGCTCGGCTCCAATCGTAAACAGCCGGTCCTGTATTTCTTTCAAAATCGGTTTTCTTGATATATTTTCCTTATAATCAGCAATAACTCCCATCCAGGCGTTGAGCTCATCTACTGAGCCATAAGCCTCAATTTTGATATGATCTTTTTCCAAACGTGTACCACCCACCAATGAAGTGGTACCTTTATCTCCGGTTTTTGTATAAATTTTCGACATTTTTAAAAATAATTACGATTATCCTCAACCTTCTACCCTACCTTTGTGTTAGGTTTTTGTGCCGGGTTTTGTCAAAACTTTTCATTTAATAAGTATAAGATTAGCAATATCCTTAAATTCTATTTTGACAGAAAAAACCCAAACTTTTTACAAATATTATACATTTTATTATGATAAATATATTTTTCAGGTTTTGGAAAATCGGTTCTTTTTTACTTTTAACTGTGGTTGTCTTATTTTGTTATGCCAACTTACCCGAAAAAATTGCCATAAACTTTGATGACAATGGCAATCCTGTGGGTTTTGTAAGTCAGCAGCAGTTTTTTTACTGGACGGCCGGGGTCATATTTTTTATTAATTTTTTGGTAAGTTTATTAAAAAATGCCATCATAAAGCTTAACTTCAAGGCCCTTAATCCTAACAGCTTGTGGGCCAACCAACCTCAGGCTACCACTTCACTTATCAGCACCTGGTTCAATGCTTTTCTGGCAATCGTAAATACATTTTTGATTTTTGTAGTTTTGGGAATCAACAACATCAATTCGGATAAAAATCAAATGTTAGATTTCAACTATAACTGGTTTATTATCGGCGGAGCAGCTTTGCTTTTGATTATTATTTTCTGGTTGCCCGTGAGGCTGTTATTTACCAATCCGCCCAGCGAAGATTAAATGGAAATCAAAATCGCCGATTACAGCTATTTTTTACCTGAAGAAAAAATAGCCAAACATCCGGTTGAGCCTAGAGATAGCTCCAGACTTCTGGTTTCTGAATCTGGCAAAATAACCCATCATAAGTTTTCTGATATTAACAAGCTTCTTCCTGTCAATTCGCATCTGGTTTTCAACAATACAAGAGTGATACCAGCCAGATTATTTTTCAGAAGACAGACAGGTGCGGTTATTGAAGTTTTTCTGTTGCATCCTGTTTCTCCCAGCCCTTTGGTGGCGATTTCAATGGAAGCCCGCAAGACCTGCGATTGGGAATGCGTAATTGGTAATAAAAAAAAATGGAAGACGGAGGAAATTCTCACCGTTGAAATTACACAAAACGGACATCCGTACAATCTTTCAGCAAAACTCATTGACAAAGACGCTAATCTAGTGAGGTTTGAATGGGATAGCGAAGTAATATTTAGTGAGATTATTGGTTATTTCGGAAATATTCCCTTGCCTCCCTATCTAAACCGTGAGGCCGAAGAAGATGATATTGAGGATTACCAAACGGTATATTCCAAAGAAAAAGGTGCGGTGGCCGCTCCCACGGCAGGATTACATTTTAGCGAGTTGGTTTTGGAAAATATTGCCAAAAAAGGCATTCGACAGAGCTATCTTACGCTACATGTAGGGGCAGGCACGTTTCGACCCGTAAAAACCGAAAACGCTCTGGAGCATCCGATGCATGAAGAACAAATGGTTTTTTCAAGAGAATTTATTTCTTACCTTCTGTACAATCACGAATTTGTAATACCGGTTGGAACGACTTCTATGCGTTCGCTGGAAAGCTTGTATTGGTTTGGGGTAAAATTATTAAATGATAAAAATGCCGTATTTTTTATTGAAAAGCTGTTCCCATACCAAAATCATCAAAATATTACTGTTAATGATGCTCTGAAAGCTATTTTGGCATACATGGACTCCGGAAATCTTACTCAATTAATGGGTTCCACCGAAATCATGATATTTCCGGGCTACCAATTCAAAATTTGCAAAGCACTTATAACTAATTTTCATCAGCCTGGCTCTACTTTGCTTTTATTGGTAGCGGCATTGGTGGGAGAAAATAACTGGAAACATTTATATAATGAAGCTCTCGAAAATAATTATCGCTTTCTGAGCTTTGGCGACAGCAGTTTGTTAATACCTTAACATCAAATATTTTAGATGAAAACACATTCAAATATCTTAAAATCAGCCTCCATTTTAATATTTTTTCTGGGAGCAATAGCCTGTGGCAATGTAAAGAGAGTTGATACAGGTGAGGTAAAGGCAAAAATGGAAGAATATAAAATCAAAAAAATATCTGAGGCTACTCTGGTCGAATGGGGAAATGAGGAAGGCGAAAAATTAGTGTCTTTTTTTGAAAAAAATCCAAACCTTGAATGCCAGGATGAATATAAAATCCAGAATATAAAAATTAGCATGATTGACTATGATTCTCCAACAAAAAAAATCGAAAATACGATTATTCTACAGCTAATTGAAGCATACCAATACAGTTACCAAAACAAGCAGGAAGCAGGAAATAATCTCCAAAAAATCAATGACAGCACCTATGTTTTTAGTTTCCCAATATCTGCAAAAACGATGATTTTTAATAATTGTAAAAAACAACTGGCACTTGCATTTCTTTCCAAAAGCTCATTGATAAAATCGCATTTATCTGAAAAATGATGTCTGAAATAATACTTTTTTGGCATATTACTTGATTTTTTCGATAAACAAGCCGTAACTTCGTGCCCTGAAATGAAAAATAATAATCTGATAAATAAGATTGCAGGATTACTACTGCTACTGAGTGTGTTTTCGGCACATTTTGTATCGGTGGCGATTCCGCATAAAGTTCAGAAAGAATCCAAAGCAACCGACAAAAAAGAAAATAAAAGTGAAACTGTACTTCAACAGATCAATCCTGAGACAGTTGTACCCTCTTATCATTTTCATTTCCAGCATTTTGAACTCAAATTTCCTGAACCCGTTTCATTCAGTTTTGAAAGTAATAAAATCAGGTTCGTTCATTCCTTCAGGCAATTTTTATTTGCATATTTTGATGTACTTTTTGAGCACATTATAGTCACCAATGCCCCATGATCAGCTGCAGGGCTTGATTTAATACCAAAATAATTTTCTTTAAACCAAAAAACCTTTACACTCAAAGGACTTATTATTAATATTTTATGAAAAACAAAGGAGGAATAATAGCACTGCTTGTTGCACTCGTGTTATTAAGTTCGTATTATCTGATTCGTACATGGAAAGTAAACGATATCAGAAAAGAGGCAGCAGAATTTGCCACCGGAAAAGATGGAAAAGTAAATCCAAGCAAAAAACAAAGGTACCTGGATTCACTCTGGAAACAACCTGTATTCTTGGGCTCAACACTGGAAGATCTTTCGAAACAAGAATTAGGCTTAGGCCTTGACCTCCAGGGTGGTATGCATGTAATTTTGGAAGTTTCACCTACCGGAGTAGTAAAAGCTCTGGCAAACGCCTCGCGTGATCCAAGAGTAGCCCAGGCTTTGGCAAATGCCGATAAAGCAGCAGTAACCAGTAGCAAACATTACTCAGAACTTTTTGCCCAGGAGTTTAAAAAACTGGCTCCTGACACCAAATTGGCAAATATTTTTGTAAACAGTTCCAACAGAGATATCCTCAATATTCAATCTTCTGATGCAGAGGTGTTGAAATATGTAAAAGAGGAAATCGATGGTGCGTTTGACCGCTCATTTAAAGTAATTCAAACAAGGGTGGATAAATTTGGTGTGGCCAACCCCAACCTTTCAAAATTACCGGGCACCAACCGTATCCAGGTCGAGTTACCTGGCGTGGACAATCCTGAGCGTGTAAGAAAATTGCTTTCAGGTGCTGCTAAACTTGAGTTTTGTGAGGTTTATTCTGCTACTGAGCTCAATCCTTCATTTGAAGCATTTTCTGCTTTACTGACAAAAATTGATATCGAAGAGAAAGCAAAAAGTTCGTCAATCAAAGTTGCAGGCGACACTACCAAAAGTTCATTAGCATCGGCTCTTAAAACAGCTCCTAAAAAGGATTCGTCATCTCTTCAAACAGGTTTGGCCAATATCTTTGTTGGCTCGCCTACCGGCGGATTGGCTGTAAGAACCAAAGATACCGCCAGATTAAATGAAGTATTGCGTCGTCCTGAAGCTCAGGGTATTTTCCCTGCCAATCTTACGTTTCTCTATGATGTGAGCCCTGTAGTAAATACAGCAGGAAATGAAGAAATTGTTTCGGTTTACACTATTAAAGATCATGGTAATGCCCCACTTGAAGGTGATGTGATTACTAACGCAAAGCAGGATTATGATCCAATGACAGGTAAACCAGACGTATCCATGCAAATGAATGCCCTTGGAGCCAGAAAATGGAAAGCATTGACCGGTGCTAACGTAGGAAAACAAGTTGCTATCATTCTTGACAACTACGTATATTCAGCTCCAAATGTAAACCAGGAGATTTCGGGTGGAAACTCAAGTATTTCAGGTGGTTTCAGCGTAGAGCAGGCACTTGACCTTGCCAACGTACTTAAAGCTGGTAAATTGCCGGCACCTACTAACATTATTGAAGAAGCTGAAGTTGGAGCCTCTGTAGGTTCTGAAGCTTTCAGAGCGGGGGTATTATCCTCATTGGTAGGCTTGGTAGCTGTTTTGATTTTTGTGTTAGTGTACTATAGCAGAGCCGGATGGGTTGCCAACGTAGCTCTTTTGGTTAACCTTGTACTAGTTTTGGGTGTTATGGCTTCATTTGGTGCTACGATGACACTTCCGGGTATTGCCGGTTTGGTTCTTTCAGTAGGTATGTCTGTCGATGCCAACGTACTTATTTTCGAAAGGGTAAAAGAAGAAATGGCAGCCGGAAAGAGTTTTATGGTTTCAATATCTGAAGGTTTTAAAAATGCGATGCCTTCTATCATTGACTCAAATGTTACAACTTTAATAACTGGTGTTATTTTGTTTGTATTCGGTACCGGTCTTGTGAAAGGATTTGCCACTACCCTACTGATTGGTATCTTCACATCATTATTCTGTGCTGTATTTGTTGCAAGACTTATTTTTGATTATTTCATTAAAAGAAATAAAACCATCAATTTCCGTACGGCATGGACCGAAAGACTTTTCAATGATTCTAACATTGATTTTATTAAGAAAAGAAAAGTATTTTATGGAATCTCCGCTGCCATCATCATTGCTGGTGCAATTTCAATCGGAATCAAAGGCTTTGGTTTAGGTGTGGATTTTAAAGGTGGTAGAACCTACGAGGCACAATTTGAAAAAAGCGTAAATACTGAGAAGGTAAGAGAAGTTGCCCAAAAAGTATTTGAAGGAGCTGCAGTCGAAGTAAAAACCTATGGTGGGTTTGACAAAGTAAAAATCACTTCAGCTTATAAAATAGACCAGGTCTCACCTGAAATTGCAAGCGAAATCAAAACCAAATTGAATACTGCCCTTGCAGGAATGGCAGAGAATAAGGGTAAAGTGGTAGGTTCGTCTTATGTAGGTCCTACAATTGCCAATGATACCATTTGGTCGGCTTTAAAAGCCATTCTTTACTCCTTGATTATTACATTTATCTATATCTATATCAGGTTTAGAAGTGTCGCTTTTGGTTTTGGTGCAGTTGTGGCTTTGTTCCATGATGTATTGATTATTTTGGGTATTTTCTCAATTTTCAACGGAATTCTTCCATTCTCATTAGACATTGACCAGGCATTTGTGGGTGCTGTACTTACCCTAATGGGTTACTCTATGAATGACACAGTGGTGGTTTTTGACCGTATCAGAGAGTACCTGAGAGAAAAAGGATCGCACAAAGAACCTCTTGAAGTTACGATTAACAATGCTCTTAACAGCACACTTAGCCGAACTGCTGTAACAGGGGTTGCTACTTTGATAGTATTATTTATATTATTGATTTTTGGTGGTGAAAGCATCAGAGGATTTATATTCGCTATGTTTATCGGAGTTATTGTGGGTACCTATTCTTCCTTATTTATCGCCTCTCCAATTGTGGTGGATGCCATGGAGAAAAGATTGGAAAAAGAAGGTGAGCAGTATTCTGCCAAACCTGCTGTATAATTTTTTCATTTTTATAAGAAAGAGGTTGTCTGAAAAGGCAGCCTCTTTTTTTTGTACTGAAAAAAAGGAAACGCAAAGAAAAAGCATATTTTTGTAAATATTTCAACCCTAAAAAATGATAAAAAATACATCTAATACCCTGATTGCTTCTCTGGCATTTTCGGTATTTATTACAGTTTCCTGCGTCAGTTCTTCTAAAAAAGAAATTCCATTGGTAGTAACTGACAATTCTCCGGACCCTATAAAATATGCCCGGGAGATCAGAGATAAAGTCCCTGCTAAAGTGGCTGATGGGCTTCAACTCAAACTTTGGGCAACCGATAGCCTGGCACCCGATCCGGTATCTATAGATGTTGACAACAACGGTGCGGTTTATTTAACCAGAACTATCAGACAAAAGCATTCCGAATTTGATATTCGTGGTTATCAGCATTGGGTTCCTCATACAATTTCCTGGAATACTGTTGAGGATCGCAGAAAATTCCTCAGAGATTATTTTGCACCTGAAAAAAGTAACAACAATTCCTGGTTGGAAGATTTGAATGAAGATGGCTCACATGACTGGAAAGATTTGGCTGTAGAGCAAGACGAGCTCTGGAAAATCGAAGACCTTAACCATGATGGTGTGGCCGAACGGTCCACAAGGATATTTCTTGGACCAAATGAAGAAGTAACTGATGTGGTTGGAGGAGTTTTGGTTAGAGAAAATGATATGTTTATCGCTACAGCACCTGATGTATGGAGGGTTCAGGATACCAACGGAGATGGTTTTTATGACAAAAAAACCTCTATAGCAACGGGTTTTCAGGTACACATAGGATTTAGTGGTCATGGCATGAGTGGTCTGACAGAAGGACCTGATGGTAAAATCTACTGGAATACCGGAGATATTGGTGCCAATATTACAACTGTTGATGGACGAAAAATTGATTACGCCAATGAAGGCACCATTGTCAGATGTAACCCTGATGGCTCGGATCTGGAAGTCTTTGCCCATGGCCTGAGAAATACCCACGAGTTCGTTTTTGATCAATATGGTAATCTTATTTCCTCAGACAATGATGGTGACCATCCCGGTGAAAGAGAAAGACTCGTTCATGTGGTTGAAGGTATGGATGCAGGGTGGCGGTGTAACTGGCAGTATGGAAAATATACCGACCCCAAAAACAATAAATATAAGGTTTGGATGGATGAAAAGCTTTCTGTTCCCAGATGGGAAGGTCAGGCCGCTTATATTTTGCCTCCAATCATGAACTATCACAATGGCCCAACCGGAATGCAGTATAATCCAGGGACAGCTTTGGGGAAAGATTGGCTTAATAAATTCTTTTTGGTTGAATTTGTAGGAAGCCCTTCCTCCTCTCACATTTGGTCTTTTGGATTAAAAAATAAAGGGGCATCATTTGTTTTAGATGGAGAAAAAGACATGGTGAGCGGAATATTGCCAACCGGAATAAAATTTGGCCCTGATGGTGCACTTTATGTGGCTGACTGGCTCAACGGATGGGATACCAAAAATAAAGGTCGCGTGTGGAGAATGGATGTAACCAACCAGGACCTGACCGCCGAAAGGCAAAAAACACAGGCATATTTACAATTAAAATACCCTTTACAAACCGACCTGATGCTTTTCGACTTGCTGGCATATGAAGACATGCGAATCCGACAAAAGGCACAGTTTGAACTGGTTAATCGAGGAGCAAAAGGTTTGGCTATTTTCAAAAAAACACTTGATGAATCAAAAAACCAACTGGCAAAAGTCCATGCTATTTGGGGAATAGGAATGTTGGCTCGTAGAGATAAGACAATTGCTGAAAATTTAATGACTGTTTTGGAATCAAATGATGAAGAACTGGTAGCACAGGCCGCAAAAACTCTCGGAGATATAAAATATACTCCCGCTGCCTCAAAACTCATCGGTCAACTTCGAAACGAAAACGCCAGAATTAAGTTCTATGCTGCCGAAGCTTTAGGAAGGATTGGATCAAAGGAAGCTATTAAAGGTCTGATTCAAATGCTGGAAGAAAATAATGATGCGGATTTATACATTCGTCATGCTGGTGTCCTGGCTCTTTCAAGGATTGGTGCAGAGGAGCAAGCCGCAGCACTTTCCAATAGTTCAAGCAGAGCCTTAAGAACTGCAGGAGTTTTGGTTTTAAGGAAATTACGCAGCCCAAAAATTGTTGCTTTTCTCAAAGATTCAGATGAATACATTGTGACCGAAGCCGCCAGAGCTATCAATGATGACCTTTCGATTCCGGGAGCATTTGAAGCTTTGGTGGAAATATTAAAACATCCGACTTTTAAAGGAGAACCTTTGATGAGACGAGCCATAAATGTGGCATTAAGATTAGGTGCTAAAAAGTCGCTGGAAGCATTAATAGCTTATTCAGAAAGAAATGATATTAGCGATGAATTGCGTGCCGAGGCCATTGCTACATTGGGTACCTGGGCAGAGCCTTCTCCTCTTGATCGGGTAGATGGCAGATACCGTGGAGTGGTAAAAAGAGATCTGGAGTGGGTAAAATCAATCGTTAAACCTCATGTTGACAATTATTTATCGTCAGAAAACCCCGCCACAAAAATTGCAGTTGCTTCACTTTTAAGCAATCTGAAAATAAGTGAATATTCCGAAAAACTGGCAGAATTGTTTGAAAAAGAAACAGAACCTAAAGTGAAAATAGGAATCATTGAAAGCCTGAATGCATTGAAGTTTAATAAACTAAACGAGATAGTAAAAAAAGGACTTAAAGATGAAAAATCAGATGTAAGAGCAGCGGCTATTGGAGCACTTGATAATATTGAAACAGACGTAAACTCATTTAATGAAATTCTTAAGCCTATTTTTGAAAAAGGTTCTTTGAGGGAAAGGCAGCGGTTATTGACCGTTATTGGCAATATACCTTTGGAAAAAACCGAAAAAGTATTGGAATCATTGATAGCACAACAGGCAAATGGGAATTTAAATCCGGAACTTTTGCTTGATCTGACAGAAGCTGTAAAAAAGACAGGTTCTGAAAACCTTATTGTAAAACTCAATGCTACAAAAAAAGAAGACAATTGGTTTGAAGAATTTAAAGTGGCTCTTTTTGGTGGAAATAGCTGGGAAGGCCGACGAATATTTAACTCTAACTCTACCGCCCAATGTGTGAGGTGTCATGCCATAGAACCAGGCACGGGCGGAAATGTTGGGCCTTCTTTGGAAAAGATTGGTTCGAAACTGAAAAGAGAAACCTTGCTGGAGGCTTTGGTTAACCCGAGTGCAAGAATTTCTCCCGGATTTGGACAAGTAATCATTACCCTAAAAGACGGCAATGAGGTGATGGGCACTTTGATGTCGGAAACTGAAAATGAGTTGGTTATCGCAACTTCCGACGCTGAACCAACCAAAGTTCAGACCGCAAGAATTACAAAAAGAGAAAATGTACCCTCAAGCATGCCACCCATGGGCGAAATCCTTTCCAAACGAGAAATACGGGACTTGGTTGAATTTTTAAGTAGCTTGAAATAAATCAAAAGGCGGCTCAGAGAAGTCGCCTTTTTACTCTGATACTTCCTTCAATAAAATATCAATCTCACTTTCCATAAGACTATCTTTTTCACTTTTATCATAGATTGAAAGTAGGTAGATTGTTTCATTAATGATTTTTATATGCGTAATCACTCTTGCTCCACTTGACTTCCCCTTGCCTTTGCTGCTAATCGCCAATCTGATTTTATAGCAATTTCTTCCGAGAGGAGTTCCAGTTAATGGATTTTTGGATAATAGTTTTCCTAACTCAAAAACATCACTTTTTATTGAGGGATATTTTTTTAAAAGTTTTTTAAGTTGCTTCTCAAAATTGGAGGATAGTTCAATTCTAAAGCTCATCCAATAGTTGGTCTAATGTTTTAAGCTTAATCTTTCCTTGCTTTGCAAGATTGACCTCCTTCACAGCTTCTCTTATTTCATCAAGGAGTTGTTCTTTAGTAGGCTCATCGTCACCATTGTCAGGCTGTATTTTTATCAAATCAGCCAATGTATTTCTGTCTTTCAAAGAAAATTGCTCTTTGATTACTTTTGCCAACTCATTGACTGATAGCGGAATTTGATATTGAAGAGTTGATTCCATGATTTTAAGAAACTTTTGACAAATTTAAATGGAATAAGGAAGATTTCAAGTTTTGTTGTTTATTAATTGGTTATTTGAAGAAGGTCTATTAGATATTGATTTATTTTTAAAAAACATTAATATGGAAAATAGAACAAAAAATACATAAGAAACCAAAATTAAATTTATCCATTTTTGATGGTAGGGAAATTCAAAAATCATAAAGTAATTTTTGATTTGTGTCAAAAAGTCAAATCTTTGCTTACTTTCCATAAAAATAACACCTCCACAGGCTGGACCACTAAAACTTATTGAAATCCTAGGAATCAAAACAAATTGATTTTTGATTAAATCTAATCCATAAAAATCCAATTTAAATTTTTCGCAATTATTCAATAGTTTGATGATCTTTTCATATTCAGTAGTCGATGACAATTTAAAAATAATTCCTTTCGTACCTTTAAATGATCCTGAAATACTATCAGATACTAATTTTCTCCTAAAATTTCCAAACTCTAATGATAAAGTTGATTCATTTAATTGATCAATAAATAAAGTGTCAAATTTTGAACCAATATAAAGCGAACTAATATCAAAGCAAATTTGACCTTCTTCACATTCTCTTTCAGGGAGATTGAACTTAATAATTCTAAAATCTCTTTCATGAAATTCTGAATATAAAAATGGTATCAATAAAAGTGGAATGAAAACCAAAGAAATCATTCCGGGACGATAATATTTCATAACAATGGAATAATAATCAAATATAACTAAATAATTAGTTATTCCAAATATGGTAACTTATTTCCCCAGTTCAAACGCCAAATTCTCCATCATTTCCAAACATTTTTCCATCTGGTCAATACTCAAAAATTCATTAGCACGGTGTGCCTGAGCAATATCCCCCGGGCCGCAAATCACTGATTCAAAGCCTGCCAGGGCAAATTGCCCCGCTTCTGCTGCATAGGCTACGGTTTTAAGTTCGGTATTGCCGGATATCTTTTGTATCAACGGTACTATTTCTAAATGCTCAGGTGTATCTAATGGTGGCACCGGGGGATGATCTTCCTCTGTAATGATTTTAGCACCGGCAAAGCGGGTCTGCAATTCTTTCTCCAATTCTTTGCAATAGGCATCAAACTCATTCAATATTTCTTCCAAGCTGCTTTTCGGAATGATCCTTACATCCCAGTAGAAAGTACATTTATCGGATATAACATTGGGAGCTATTCCACCATTGAACTGTCCAACGTGAATAGAAGTATGATTTGGTGTAAACCTGTCATCGGTTTCACCACGCTCTACAAGCTCATTCATTTTATTTTCGAGCCAAACCACCAGTTTAGCAGCTACATGAATGGCACTCACCTCCTGCTTGATACGACTACTATGCCCGGCAGAGCCAAAAACGGTAGTTTTTAATACACAAATGCCTTTTTGCCCAACCACAGGACTCATCATAGTAGCCTCGCCAATGATCGCAAATTTTGGCTTCTCTTTATAAAAATTCTTAACCGCCAAAGCCATATTGTAGCCTTGAAGACAGCCTACTTCTTCATCATAAGAGAAAGCAAAATACACCGGTTTTTGCAAATTAGCCTGCTGGAATTTCTCAATACTTGCGAGGCAACAGGCAATAAAACCTTTCATATCGCAAGAACCTCTGGCATAAAGCTTTCCATCTTTTTCGGTCAAAACAAAAGGTTCAGTGTGCCAGTCCTGGCCTTTTACAGGTACTACATCAGTATGTGCTGAAAGGATCACACCACCATCTACTGCCGGGCCGATGCGGCAATGTATGAGTTTTTTGTCTTTTTCTTCGTTTTCAACAAATTGAAAATCAACCCCTTTGTTTTTTAAATAATCACCAATAAAATCTGCAATACTTAAATTGCTCTGACTACCCAACACCTCAAAACTCACCAGTTTACTGAGGATTTCCTTAGTTTTTTCCAATAACATAAATAAAAAAATTAGGCCGGACCATAATGAATATACACCGAAATCCAGACAAAAATAATGACCAAAAGGAGAAGAATCCCTACCACCGGGGCAATAAATCGAAGCCATCGCTCAAAAGGTACCCGGCAAAGGGCAATCATAGCGATGAGCCCTCCAAAAGTTGGATTGATCAGATTAGACACACCATCAGCTACCTGAAAAGCCAAAACCACCGTTTGTTTGGTCAAATGCAGCATTTCACCCAAAGGAATTAAAATCGGCAAAGTGGCCAAAGCCTGTCCAGAGCCGCTTGGAATCACGAAGTTCATGAAACTTTGGGTAGCGACCATGCCTAAAGCAGAAAGATAAGTGGGCAAACCCTGAAGCAGTTCTGCGAGGGCATTGGTGATTGTGTCGCTCACTTTTCCTTGCTCAAGAATGATGCGAATTGTAGCCGCAAAACCAACCATAAATGCCCCGGGCGTAACTTTTGAAACTGAATCGAGGATCAATTCGCCAATTTCAATATTATTTTTTTTCAAAAAGAAAACCAAAACCAAAGAGAACATCAGGAACAGACCGGAGATTTCGTTGAGATACCATTTTAATTCAAAAACTCCGAAAATCATTACAATCAGCATCACAAAAAACAAAGCCACTATCCAATAATCTTTGGATTTCATTCTGAAATCTGAAATTGCCTTGGAGAGACTGATTCCCTCGGTTTTGATACCGTAAGCCAGGCTTTTTGATGGGTTCTTCAGTGTTATTTTGAAATACCTGACATTGTACCAGGCCATTATGGTCAATCCTAAAAAGCAAAGTACTGACCGTAAAATTGCTCCTGAAAAAAGTGGCAAATCTGCGATTTTGTGTGCAGTACCTACGGTGTAAGGATTAAATGGAGACAGTCCAAAACCTACCGTAACCCCGCCGATGGCAATACCAGTAGCTAAAACCAAATCACCACCTATGGCCAGACTCAGCACCGTTGCTATTGGAATCATGGCGATATTGTTTTCATAACCAATAAAAACACCCAGCATTCCATATATAAAAGTCATCAAAACGATAAGTAATTTTTGACGATTATGACCTAGTTTTCTTACAAAAGTGCCCACGGCGTTTTCGACAGCACCACTGGCATTCATAAACCCAAACATAATTCCACTCGAAATAATAATATAAATCACTTCAATCGCAGCTTTGAACCCCTGAGGCATGGCATAAAAAATAGCAGTGGGATTTAACTGAGGTTTTTCCACCTCATGAAAAGTACCCGGTATCACTTTCCCTTTCCCATCAACCATAAGCCTCTCAAACTCGCCGGACGGCACCAAAAGTGTCAGAATATACCCCAAGACTATCATTCCGAAGAGCATCACCACCGGATGCGGAATATAGTCATACCATTTTTTATTCATTAATACTTAGATTATTTGCTTGCTTGATGTTTATTTTGTTGCAAATTAAAACCAAAAGCATTGGTTGGAATGTTATTAAAGAGAATATTTAAAATTTAAACCCCAAATTATGTACTCATTAATTCTAACTCTTCATCATTATGTTGCATTTATTGCGTTGATATTGCTTGCATGGGCTACCTTAAATGGAATTCTAGGCTCAAATTCAGAGAAGGTTTTTGAGGACAAGCACCGCAAAATCAATTCTTTTGCACTTATAGCCACTCACACCATGTTATTGTTGGGACTAATCCTCTTGGTGGTTTCTCCTGTGGCACAACATGCTTTTTCAGACATGGGTGCTGCTATGAAAAACGCAGAGGCTAGAAAAGCTGTCGTTGAACATCCGTTTACAAATATCATTGCAGTGGTACTGGCAACAATCGGTAATGCAAAATCTAAAAAAGCATTAGGAAATGGTCGTAAATTTAAAGTATCGTTCATATTTTACGGACTTGCTTTGTTATTGATTTTGAGCCGGTTGCCTTTTGAAAAACTTTTTAGTTTTTAAATGAACCACCCGGTAATATTTTTTGATGGCGTTTGCAATCTATGCAATGGTGCGGTCAGAACCGTAATCAAATTAGATAGCAAACGCCATTTTCGTTTTTCTTCTCTTCAATCTGAATTTGCTAAACGCACCCTCCAACCCTTTCACATCAACACCACCAATTCCGATTCGATTATCCTTTTGGAAAACAACCATATTTATCAAAAGTCAGAGGCGTTATTCAGAATAATCAAAAAACTAAAGTGGATTAACTTTTTGAATGTTTTTTCACGGATACCCTTCAAGGTTAGCAATTTGATATATGATTTTATTGCAAAAAATCGATACAATTTATTTGGCAAAAAAGAAAATTGCCCTCTTCCTGATAGAAATCTTGATTGGTTGTTTTTAGGCTAAAACCAATTATTTATGATTTTGGTCTGATTATACATTAAAAAATACCTCCCGTTAACTTATTATTTCCTTCGAAAAATAAAAATGTAATTTTATACTGGTCATTAAAACTAGCTTTGAATAAAATATATAGTCATGAAAACTATTTTAAAATCCAACAACAATATTTATTTCATTTTTTGCCCTTTCGGCTGATTATCCCGAACTTGCATCATATTTCATCAATAAAAAGCAAGTAAAAAATGCAAAATGCTATTTATAATGTACCTGTGCCTCAAAATGAACCTGTTTTGAATTATGCACCGGGTAGTCCGGAAAAAGCCAGTCTTCAAAAAGCAATTGAAAATTTCAGAAGCGGTCAAATCGAAATCCCAATGTACATTGGTTCTGAAAAAGTTTTTACAGATAAGAAAACAAAACTTTCGCCTCCTCACGATCACCAGCATTTTTTAGGTTTTGCCGCAGAAGGGGACGCCAGCCATGTAAATGCAGCAATAGACGCCGCACTTAATGCTAGAAAAGCCTGGGCGGAGCTGCCATGGAGCGAAAGAGCCGCAGTTTTTCTAAAAGCCGCCGATTTACTTGCCGGACCCTACAGGGCAAAAATAAACGCAGCCACAATGCTTGGACAATCAAAAAATGCTTTTCAGGCAGAAATCGATTCTGCTTGTGAACTTATCGACTTTCTAAGATTTAATGTGGCTTTTTATCAGGAAATTATGAATGAGCAGCCTCAATCATCAAAAGGGGTGTGGAATAAAATGGAATATCGACCACTGGAAGGTTTTGTGTTTGCTTTAACTCCGTTCAATTTCACTGCCATTGCCGGAAATTTACCTTCAAGTGCGGCTTTGATGGGCAATGTGGTAGTATGGAAACCTGCTCATACCCAGCTTTATTCTGCCAATGTGATTATGGAAGTCTTCCGTGAAGCCGGAGTGCCGGACGGTGTAATCAACCTGATAAATACGGATGGACCTATGACAGGAGATATTATTTTCTCTCACCCAGACTTTGCCGGGATCCATTTCACGGGTAGTACCGGAGTGTTTCAACATATTTGGAAAACCATTGGTCAAAATATCTCAAAATACAAATCATATCCAAGAATTGTAGGTGAAACCGGAGGAAAAGACTTTGTGATTGCTCATAAATCGGCTGATGCCAAAGCTGTGGCTGTGGGATTGGTAAGAGGTGCATTTGAATATCAGGGACAAAAATGCTCGGCAGCATCAAGAGCATATATTCCTTCCAATCTTTGGGAAGATGTAAAAAAATATATGCAGGCTGACCTTGCTGAAATAAAAATGGGGCCAACAGAAGACTTCGGAAATTTTGTAAATGCAGTTATTGATGAAAAAGCATTTAACAAAATCTCAAATTACATCACCGAAGCTAAAAAATCGAATAAGATTGAAGTAATTGCCGGTGGAAATTTTGACAAATCTGTTGGGTATTTTATAGAGCCTACTGTTTTATTAACGACCGACCCACATTACATTACGATGGAAGAAGAGATTTTTGGGCCAGTTTTGACCATTTATGTTTATGATGAAAACAAATGGGAAGAGACACTGGAATTAGTCAATACTACCTCGCCTTACGCATTGACAGGGGCTGTATTTTCTCAGGATCGGTATGCCATTGACCAGGCGACCAAAACTCTTACTGATGCTGCCGGCAACTTTTATATTAATGACAAACCAACGGGTGCGGTGGTTGGTCAGCAACCTTTTGGAGGAGCAAGAGCCTCGGGAACTAACGACAAAGCCGGTTCAAAACTCAACTTGCTGCGTTGGGTCAATGCCCGGACCATCAAAGAGACTTTCGTGTCACCAACAGATTATAAGTATCCGTTTTTGGGATAATCTAACATTAAAAAAGGCACAGATTAATATTTGTGCCTTTTGTTATTATTTTCTACTTTTAGAATCCTGGCTCTAAGCTTAAGATTCAATATCAAATTTCACAAACAATTGCCTGATTTTTGATAGAGGTTTCCACCAGAGGGTGTACCATTTAGGTTTAATTCCGTTTAATTTCCAGGCTTTTCTATCTTCAAGATTGGCAGTCAGCCGGTGTTTTAAAGATGCGTTGGAAGTGCCGCCAGTTCTCATGGTCATCAGCACTTTGGAAATATGCTTACTACTTACATTATTTTTATACAAAATCCTGAGCATCAACTCATAATCACCCGCACAAACCAAATCGGTTCTATAATATCCATATTTCTCATACGCCGATTTTTTGAGATAAAAAGCAATGTGTGGAGGCATGAAACCATTTAACCAATTTTCTTTCCGGTATTCCTCTACTTTCCAGTATCTTACTACCTTGTGCTCGCTGCCAGCGTTGACAAACTGTACGTCACCATAAATAGAATCAGTACCGTATTGATCAAAAGCGGCTGAAACGGCAGAAAGTACATCATCAGAAGGGTAAAAATCATCTGCACCTATTATACCTATTATTTCGCCCTGAGCCATTTTCAGCCCTTTGTTCATGGCATCATATATGCCATTGTCTTTTTCGGAGATATATCTGATCCTGTCTTTATATTTTTCAAGAATTTCAACCGTGGCATCCTTGGAGCCACCATCAATCACAATATATTCAAAATCATTAAAATCCTGACTAAGAACACTTTGGATGGTTTGCTCAATGGTGGAAGCACTATTATAACATACCGTAATTATACTGATTTTCATTTGGGCGATTTTTTGCCTTTTAATGCACAAATTTAGGGCTTTTTACGTTTTAAATATTGAATGTGAGGAATAAAAAGGCTTTATCAAAACTACAAAAAAACATTATGCCACGATTTTTTATATATTTTATTTCAAAGAAAGACTTTTCCTTTTTACTGATATTTGGTTTTATAAGTATTTTTTCGAATGCTCAAACTACTGTAAAATATCAAAATCTCGTAATGGAAGGAGGCGGAATAAAGGGTATAGCATACGGCGGAGCATTACAGGAACTGGACAAAAAAGGCATTTTACATGACATAAAAAGAGTGGCCGGCACTTCGGCAGGGGCGATACAGGCCTGCTTGTTGTCAATAGGTTATACGCCCGAAGAAATTATTGAAATCGTAAACGATACGCCCATTGAGTCGTTTAACGATGACGGGTTTGTTTCGAAAGCCACCAAGCGGCTTTTTAAAGAATACGGTTGGTTTAGAGGGGATAGCTTTTTACAGAAAATGGAAGAAGTTATTTACAAAAGAACCGGAAATGCCGACCTGACTTTTGAGGAGCTCCATCATCTGGCGAGTTCTTTTCCATTTCGGGATCTCTATGTGACTGGTACCAACCTTACCAATCAATCGCTGGAAGTTTTTTCTTTTGAAACTTACCCCAAAATGAGAATCGCCGATGCGGTGAGGATTTCAATGTCAATCCCGCTGTATTACAGAAGCCTGTGGGTGGATAAACAAGGGTATATTTACGATAAAAAACCTCAAAATGTAGAAGCGGGTTTATTTGTAGACGGAGGCCTGCTGCTTAATTTCCCTGTTGATATTTTTGATGATGCCAGATATATAGAGGAGGGGCAAAATGGATCGGTTTTCAACCCGTTTACTTTGGGATTAAGGCTGGAAAAGAGCCAACTTATTGAGCATGAACTTTCCAAAAAAAGCAAACCCATGACATTTGATATCGTTGATATGAATTCTTATATGGATGCTTTGGGAGGTTTGATTATGCGAAATATTAATCCGCCCAACCCAAGGGAGGTTGAGCGTACTGTCTATATCAATGACCTCGGATTGAGTGCAAGAGTAAGGAAAGTGCCGGAAGGCGAAAAATCTAAAATGATGCAAGCTGGCAGACAAGCGGTGGATGAGTTTTTTAATCGCTGATAAATTTTTTGGTGATCAGCAGTTTTTCTTTTTCATTTTTGCAAAAATGGCTGGCCTTTTCATAACATTCATTTGCCAGCTGAGAATTAGTCTCACGGTTTAAATCTCCTTTCAAAGTCCAGTAAAATTGATTTTCTGGAAATTGATTTTTTTCTAATTCTTTTATTGCAGGTTCTGTACCTTCTGATTTCCAAAGTGCAAAAATTCGGCTCAAGGCAACCATTGGCGATGGATTGGTCTGGTCAAGAATATCATAAAGAAGATAAATATTCCGCCATTTTAAATGGTTATCACCCTTAAAAACTTGCCAGTAAGCTATGCTTGCCTCAATATAATAGGTTGATTTTTCGGGCCATCCCGAGGCTTTTTGTAAATAAAAAAAGCCTTTTTCTATGAGTTCCTGATTCCAGAGTGAGCAGTCTTGTTCTTCCAATAAAATGATTTCTCCATCTACACCCAGCCGTGCATTTTGTCTGGAAACATAAAAACACATTAAAGCCATGAGAGCATTTACTTCATGCGTGTTAGTCTTTGGATTTTTCAATAAAAGGTAGGCTAAGTTCATAGCTTCAGCACACAAGTCTTCTCTTATCAGGTTTTTCCCGGACTCAGAATAATAGCCTTCAGTGAAAATCAAATAAATAATCTTTAGTACATTTTCCAATCTTGACTTCACTAATATTTCATTTGAAAAATCCAGCTCTAAATCCTCGGTTTTTAGTTTTGCCTTTGCTCTTTGAATCTTCTTATGCACACTTTCTTTATTGGAAAGCAGTGCTGAGGCGATTTCCTCCTGGCCTAATCCACCCAAAATTCTCAATGCCAGACAAATTTGAGCATCATTTGATATAATTGGATTACAAATCGTAAAAATCATTTTCAATTGGCTGTCAGAAATGTTTGACTCTGAGAAATCTGCAAATTGTTCAGGTTCATTTTCCTGAAATGCTATAATATTTTGAATTATTTTTTCTGAAAAATTCTTTTCTCTTTTCAAAATATTCAAAGCCTTGTTTTGTGCCACCGTGTAAAGCCATGCCTGAGGATTAGGCGGAATACCCGCATAAGGCCAGGTTTCGACCGCTTTAAGAAAAGTTTCGCTGGCGATGTCCTGTGCCAATTCAATTTGATTGAAGCCAAATTTTTTCGCCAGCACCGAAATGAGTTTTCCAAATTCAGTCTTAAAAAGATGTGGCCATATTTCCTCTGTTTTATGCATAAGATTAAGCTCCGGGTTTCCCGGAGCATGTTTACAAAAATTTCAGTGCGTAAGAATCTGTCTTACCTCCACAGTATTGCCTTCGCCTTGAAGAATGGGAGTGCCTTTGGCAAACTCAGCGGCTTCTTCTGCAGATTCTGCCTTCACAATCACATAGCCACCAAGGGTTTCTTTCAACTCACCAAATGGACCATTGGTTACAGTTTTATCATGATGCACCACTTTTGCATTATCAAAAAGTAACCCGGTTCCGCTTACAAATTTGTTTTGTGCCACTATAGAATTTACCCATTCCATTTGTTGCTGCATCCACTGCTGCATTTGTTCGGGCGACACTTTTGCGGTGGCATTTTCGTGTCTGAAAATCAAAATGTATTCATTCATATTTTTAAAAATTTTATTCTATTACAATTCATTTTTAGAAAAAGGGACAATTTGAAATTATTTAGAATTCTTTTAAATAATACTATTTTATATCAAAAGGCAACATATAAATTTCGATTTCCGTATTAAGATTAAAAAAACATTAGAGAAATCAAATGACAAGATACGAATTTTTGAAATCTGCAGGATTTACCGGAGGAGCTTTAATGACTTTGCTTTCCTGTGTAAAAAATGAAGATATGTATGTAGATGCTTTGGTTCAGAATCCCGACGGCACAACAGGGACAACCTCAGGAACCACTACCGGTACCACCACCGGTACTACAACTGGCACTACTACCGGGACAACCACAGGCACCACAACTGGCACTACAGGTACCACTTCAAGTGCCTCGACCCAGGCGGACACTTCTCTTTTTGTAACAACAGAAAAACTAAAATCAATTTCAGCAAAAGCTACTATTGATTTGACGTCATCGGGCTATTCAAAATTATTGACCAAGGGGGGATACTATGTGATTAGCAATGCTTATGTAATTGCTCTTTCAAAAACCGGTAAATATATAGCAGCAACAGTAACTTGCTCACATGAGCCCAAAAAACGTGTAATTTACTCCAATGAAGAGTGGTACTGTACTGATCACGGAGCTCGTTTTTCCTTGACCGGAGCAGGTTTAAATTCACGCGGTAGCCGGGGATTAACCGTTTATAATACGGCAACTGATGGAAAAACTCTCGTGATTTACTAATTTAAAGTATTTATTATAAAACCTGTTTTTGAAATGAAAATCCTGTTATTAAAACTGTGGATTCTTTGGTTTCTTCCGGGAACCTGGGGCGATAATCTTGAAATTGCCAAAGATGATGCTCAAAAAAATCACAAACTCATTATCTTATATTTTTCGGGTTCAGACTGGTGCGGGCCTTGCATAAAATTGAAACAAGAAGTACTGGAATCTGAAAATTTTCAGGAATTTGCAAAAGATCATTTGAGTCTTGTAAGAGCTGATTTTCCAAGAATGAAGAAAAACCAGCTTTCAAAGCTTCAGACCGAATACAATGAAAAATTAGCTGAAAAATATAATCCTTCCGGGAAATTCCCATTAACAGTTTTACTTTCACCGGAAGGTAAAATTTTGAAAGAATGGGATGGTTACCCCAAAAATATGAATACCGAGCTTTTGATAAACCAAATCAAAGGATACTTCTGATGCCGGAACTGTTTTCCAAAACACTCAGGTTGATGGGTAATCGTTTTTCGATTACAGTTTTAAGCGAAAATCAAAAAGAGGGTGATGAGAAAATTCAACTGGCAATCGATGAAATCTCCAGAATTGAAAGGTTATTGACAACTTTTTCGGAAGACAGTCAGACCAATCGCATCAATCAAAATGCCGGAATTGGATCTGTAAAAGTAGATCGGGAAGTGTTGGAACTCATTTTAAGGGCACAAAAAATTTCTAATTTGACAGAAGGGCATTTTGATTTGAGTTATGGTAGCATGGATAAATCTTTCTGGAATTTTGATAAAAAAATGACCACCTTACCTGACCTTGATTTGGCCAGAGAAAAAGTAAGCCTGATTAACTACCGGAATATTTTGGTAAACGAAAACGAGTGTACCGTATTTCTGAAAGAAAAAGGTATGAGGATAGGTTTTGGAGGGATAGGAAAAGGATATGCCGCAGACAGGGCAGCAAAAATTTTAAGAGAAGCAGGTATTAATAGTGGTATAGTAAATGCCAGTGGAGACTTGATTACCTGGGGAAATCAGCCTAATGGACAACCCTGGAATATTCAACTTGCACATCCTGACGCTCCGAATACTGCTTTTTCGAAAATAAACATCAGCAATTTGGCTGTGGCGACTTCGGGCAATTATGAAAAATATGTGATGATTGGTGGTAAGAGATATTCGCATACGATTCATCCCAAAACCGGGATGCCGGTGGAAGGACTTAAAAGTGTTACTGTGATTTGCCCGATGGCTGAGTTGGCCGACGCTTTGGCTACTCCCCTGAGTATCATGGGTGTAGGCGAATCACTCAATATGATCAACCAAATGAAAGGCATTGCCTGTATTTTGGTTAACAACGAAAATAAAGTTTTTACATCGGATAACATACATACCGATTAACCGGATTTTGAATTAAGTATTTGAAATCTGCATTAAAAAAAATCGAATACATGAAAAAAATAACACGAATTATGGCCGTGATATTATTGCTTACCCAAAGTTGCGTGAGTGTGAAAGAATATCAGAAAAGCCGTATAAACGACTCTGAAATGGAGCTGACCAACAGAAAAGTTGAAAAATTTGAAACCAACTTTTACCTATATCGTGAAGGTGCCTCTGGTGCCAATGGTGGAAAAAGTGGCGGTGGCTGCGGTTGTAATTAATCCAAAATTTTGAATGAAAAAGGCAATAGTTAGCATAGGAATATATTGTATGGCGATTTGGGGTGCAAATGCCCAAAACCGCATACCAACTCTCAAATCTTCTGAAGAAAAGACAGAAACCATAGTAGGATTGAGAAGTTTGAAACTTGATGAAGTAAATTTTGTAACTGCTTATTATAATCAAACAGGAAATCACTCTGCCGTAACTGGTGGAATCGGAACTGAAGCCCTCTGGGATGCAGCCAATAGCCTCGATTTAAAACTTTCTTTTCTGGACAAACAAAACCGAAGCAACAGTGTTACCGTGGATGCCTCTTTTGATTATTACTCTTCGGCTTCTTCAGACATGATTGACTCCAGGTCTCTTTCGTCGGCTTCGATGACGGACCTGCACTTTTATCCAAGTGTATCCTGGAGCCGCAAAGACGAAAAGAAACACAGTACTTTTGGAATTGGCCTTGCTTATTCTACAGAATGGGATTATAAATCTTACGGTGGAAATATTAATTATTCCAAAACTTCAAAAGACAACAACACCGAATTTAACTTTAAGGCTGGTGCATTTTTTGATACCTGGATGGCTATTTTGCCTTATGAGCTCCGACCGACCGATTACCCGTCAGGTGCCGAAGGTGACCAGTCAGGCATAGCCTATAAGCAAAGAAACTCTTACAACGTAGGGCTCGGGATTTCCAGAGTATTTACAAAACGCTTCCAGGCCATGTTTATGGTTGAGCCTTCGTATCAGGAGGGTTTGCTGAGTACACCGTTTCACAGGGTATATTTTACTGACAATACTTTGAAAGTAGAAAAATTGCCCGGTCAAAGAGCTAAACTACCTATGAGTATGCGTGCCAGTTATTTTATGGGTGATAAAATCATTGTCAGGGCCATGTACAGGTATTATATGGACACCTGGGGCATGACGGCTCACACCATTAATGTCGAAACACCTATAAAAATCACTTCATTTATTTCGTTTACACCTCATTATAGATTTAATAGCCAGACGGCTGTGAAATATTTTGCGGCGAAAAATGTCCATAAATTGTCTGAAACCTATTATACCAGCGATTTCGATATTTCTGACTTTAACTCTGCTTTTTGGGGTGCAGGTCTCAGGATAGCTCCTCCGGGAGGAATTTTAGGTAACAAATGGTGGAATTCACTAGAAATCAGATATGGACACTATAACCGAACCAACGGAATGGTATCGCATATTTTGTCTTTGACTACTAAAATAAAATGAGGCCAGGTCTTGTATGTGAAGACACAAACAAGGGCATCATGTGTCTTGTTTATGCTGACACAAACCTGGGCTAGTGTATTGTTTGTGAGGACACAAACAAAGGCTGTCGTCATGTTTGTCGAGACACACAAAGGCGAGGCAGGAGGAGTCAAATTTGCTTTTTCTCGATAAAATCCTTAAACGCTTTTTTGTAGGAATCGCTTACAGGAATAAGATTTTTTCCTATAGTAACTCTGTCGCGTTCAATAGAATTTATAGCTTTAAAAGCTATTATGAAGCTATTATGAACCCTTATGAATTTTTCTGCAGGAAGCGTATTTTCCAAAGATTTCATGGTCTGTAAGGTCACAATTTTCTGATCGGGCGTATAAATACATACATAATCTTTAAGCCCTTCTATATAAAGAATATCTGAAAAGTTGACTTTCACCAGCTTGGTACCATCTTTCACAAAAATAAAATCACTCTTCGGTTCATTATTTTCAATAGCAACATTCTGAACAATTGGGTTACCTGAATTTTTCTCTTTATCAAGTCTCGCAATCACTTTTTCCACTGTTTTCAGGAATCTTTCAAAACTGATGGGTTTAAGGAGGTAATCAAAAACTTCCAATTCGTAGCCTTCAATGGCATATTCTGAATAAGCCGTAGTAAGAATAACAATGGGCTTGTTTTTAAGGAGTTTCAAAAGTGCAATACCGGTCAGTTCGGGCATCTGAATATCCGAAAACATTATATCCACCTTGTTATCACGAAGATAATCTAAAGCCTCCAGACCGTTTGAGAATGCCTTCAGGAGTGTTAGGTTAGGAGATTTTTGAATATACGCCGTGACAAGATTTCTGGCCAATGGCTCATCTTCTATCACAATACAGCTGTATTTCTCCATTTTTGATTAATATTATGAATATTCTTTTTCAGCAATAGACCTGAAAATAATTATAAAATTAACTTTAAAATCACCTCATAGTATTCTGCGGTATGATTTTTTTCAAGGATATATTTGCCCGGATAACTTAAATCCAGTCTCCTGTTAACATTTTGTAATCCAATACCTGATTTTTCGAGCTTATTGGCATTGGGAAGTATACTATTTTTTACTTTATAGATTATGAGATTTTCTTCAATTTTAACAAAAACATCCACATAGGATCCCTTATATTGGTTACTTACTCCATGTTTGAATGCATTTTCGAGAAAAGTTATAAAAATTAATGGAACAATGGTTGTTCCTTCTGGATTGCCCAAAATATCAAATTTAACCGGAACCTGGTTATCCAGCCTCAATTTTTCCAGACTTATATAATTCTGCATATAGTCCAGCTCTTTACTTATTGGCACATCTTCATGATTGGAATCATAAAGCATGTATCGCATCATTTGAGAAAGCTTCTCAATCACTTCGGTGGTATTGGGAGAATTGATGGTGGCCAGATAATAAAGATTATTTAAAGTATTAAATAAAAAATGGGGGTTAATCTGGGCTTTCAAAAACCTTAATTCAGAGATCAACTTTTCATTTTCAACCTCTTTTTTCCTTGCCTCAAGGGTAAACCAGTCTTCAACAAATCGCAGCATTCCTACAAAAATCACAATAAATAAAGTCACTGCCACGTGTTGAAACACAAACCTGCCTGCTCCAAAGAAGGTTCTTCCATGCTGAAAAAAATCGGCATAAAGCCACCTTTTGAATGAAATATGGATAAAAACTATGAGGGTGAACGGAACTAAAAACTCAATTAAATATCTGATAAAACTTTTGTGCTTAAGGAATCGGGGAAGCCAAAGAAAATAATTGAGGTAACTGGCGATGCCCATAAAAAATACATTAGAAATAGCATCGACAAACGACCTTCCAATATTAATATCTTCCCGGTGACGTAAAAAAGTAATCTGGTAAAAGAAAAAAGAGAAGTAAAGACACCAAAATGAAAGGTGCATTAACAGGACTCTTTTATTGGAAAATATTGATTTCGTTTTCAATTTCTGGTTTTTATCAATGCGAAAGTAAAGCTAATTTTTTACATTAATAATTAGATAAATACAAGATTATACGGCTGAACGGTTTTATTCTACCAATGGTAAAAAATGCTCGAAGATTAAGGTTTTAAGGCAAATTTCTATAAAAATGCCTGATTGTCGAAAATAAAATGCTTTTGGTCTATTGCATCATAATTGTCCTAAACCTTTGTTTTTATTTTGCATCATATAATCCGAAAGACATCAAGATAATATCATTAAATAAGTTTTTATGAAAAAGTTAATTGTTACACTCGCCATCACCACACTTAGTATAGGTCAGATTCTGGCCCAATTTGGTCCTCCGGGTGGCGGAGGTGGTGGATATGGCCGACCTATGGGAGACGGCAATGGTCGCACCAGAACACAAACTCCAACAACTCCAACCGTTGATCTGGATGGCAATGCTCCAAAGGGAAATTCAAAAATATCGGGAGTAGTTGTTGATGAAGATGTAAAGTCGGCAGTTGAGTTTGCCAACATTGCCTTATTTAACAAAGCCACAAAAAAGCCAGTTGACGGTGGAATGGCAGATGAAAAAGGCCAGTTTACGCTAAAGAAAGTAGCTGTTGGTGAATTCTACATCCAGGTTTCGTTTATAGGTTTCGAAACAAAAACCATAGACAATATAAAAGTTGAAAAAGGTAAAGACATTGATTTGGGTGTAATTAAACTCAAACAAAGTACCAAACAACTCGACGAACTAGTAGTTTCGGGTCAGGCAGCAATGGTTGAAGAGAAGGTGGACCGTTTGGTTTATAATGCAGAAAAAGACCTTTCATCAAAAGGTGGCGACGCCTCCGACGTTTTGAAGAACGTACCTATGTTAAGTGTTGATCTGGACGGAAATGTTTCATTGAGAGGTAGCGGAAACATCAAAGTTTTAATCAATAACAAACCTTCCACCATTGTGGCGAGTAGTGTAGCAGATGCTTTAAAAATGCTTCCGGCTGATTTAATCAAAAGTGTGGAAGTAATCACCTCTCCCTCTGCCAAATACGATGCTGAAGGCTCTGCAGGCATTATTAATATCATAACTAAAAAATCAACTTTACAGGGTTTAAATCTCAATCTGGATTCTGGAGTGGGAAACAGAGCCTCAAATCTTGGTTTGAATGGCAATTATCGTCAGGGAAAACTGGGTATCAGTTTTGGTGGTTTTGGCCGTGCTAATTATAATAAATCCGCCAGTGAAAGTAGTCAGACCACTTTCAATATTGACCCAGCCAAAAATGTAACAACAACTCAGACACAAGAAGGGAGAAACAATGGAATGTTTGGAAGATATAATTTGGGTTTTGATTACGATTTAGCAAAAAATCAGTCCCTTTCAGCTGGTTTAGCGTTTGGAACAAGAAACTTTGGCAGAGACCAACTATTATATTCAAAAAGTACCGGTCTGTTTAGCAATGAAATATGGAGAGATGTAAATTCCAAAGACAACTCTCACTCAGTTGATGCCAACATTGATTATTTGAGGACATTTAAACCCGGTCAGGAATGGTCAATCTCGACCATGTATAGTCAGAATAAATTATTCAATAACTTCACTTCTGACTTCCTGAGTGGTGACGGAGGAAACATTCTGAGAACTCAGAAAAACATCAACAATAATCTGAATACAGAAATTACGCTTCAAACCGATTATGTAACACCAATTGGTAAAAAACAACAAATCGAATTTGGTATTAAAGGCGTGATGCGTTCTGTTGATAGCGATTTTGAATACCTTTTCGGATTACCGGGATCTACTCCGGTTTCAGATGTTAACAATCCGGCAGGATATCTTAATTATTCTCAAAATGTGTATTCGGGGTATGTTTCATATCTTTTTACTACAAAAAACAGATTTAATTTCAAAATCGGAACCAGATATGAGAGAACTCAAATAACCGCAGATGATAGTAAAGGAGCCATCGACATACCTGCTTATGACAACCTCGTTCCCAGCATAAATATCTCGAAAACCATCAAAACATCGACTTATAAATTTGCCTATAACCGTAGAATTCAAAGACCCGGTTTGCAACAGTTGAACCCCAACGTAAACTTGTCGAACCCATTAAATATCAGTTACGGGAATGCTTCTTTAAGTCCGGAATTGACTGACAATTTTGAATTAAGCCTTAGTAAAAGCATTAAAAAGACCTATTTAACAACAGCCATATTCTTCAGAAATTCAGGAAATTCAATAAATCGCATCACCACTCCATCGGATTCGATTCCGGGAGGTGTTAAAACAACATTTGAAAACATCGGTAAAGAGCAAACTTATGGCACCAATGTTTTTGGAAACGTGTTTTTAGGAACAAACTGGACGTTGAACGGCGGCTTTGACCTGATGTACAGATATCTTGAAGGACAACAGTCCGCTCTAAATGGGCTCACCACTGTTGTTTCAAACGAAGGATGGGTAATCAGCGGACGGGCTATGACCAATTACAGATTTAAAAACGGCTGGGCGATTCAGGCCGGAGGCGGTATGCGTGGAAGACAGGTAAATTTACAAGGTATTCAGGGTGGTATGGGAATGTACCAGGTTGGATTCCGGAAAGATTTTGGCAAAAAAGCCAGTTTAGGTCTTGCTGCTGAAAACTTCGTAAAAGGTATGACCATGAGAAGCACTACAGACACGCCAACAATTTATTCCAAATCAACCAATTACATGTACAACTCAAACGTAAAAGTTACGTTTAGTTACAAATTGGGCAATATGAGATTTGTCGAACAAAAAACCAAGAAAGTCAAAAACGATGACGTAAAGTCAGGTGGTGACGATAATTAATTAGTATATTTTTTAACAAAAGAGTCGAATTTTAGATTGAAATTTGGCTCTTTTTCTGACAGTTTAAACCTAATTTTCAATTCTAAATATCTATTAAAAAATGAAAAAAATCAGTTTATTGGCAATCGCTTTTTTAATGAGTGTGGCAGTTTCAGCCCAGAAATGGACGCTTGACAAATCACATGCAAAATTAACTTTTACAGTTACTCACTTAATGATGTCTGAAGTGGACGGTGTTTTCAAGTCTTTCGATGCAAGCATTACTTCTTCAAAAGATGACTTTTCTGATGCCGTTTTCGAACTTACGGCTGATCTCACCAAAGTCACTACAAATAATGACATGCGTGATGGCCACCTTCAGAAAGCCGATATGTTTGACACAGAGAAGTTTCCAACGATGACATTTAAAAGTACAGGAATCAAAAGTCTTGGCGGTAAAAAATATGCCCTTTCAGGCAATCTGACCATGAAAGGCGTAACCAAACCGGTAACTTTGGACCTTACCCTATTGGGAACTGGCACCAACCGTCAGGGCAAAAAACTGGTTGGTTTTAAAGCATCCGGCACTGTAAAAAGAACCGATTTTGGCGTAGGAGCTATGCCAGGAGCCGTAGTTGCCGAAGATGTAGAACTTCGTGCAAGTGGTGAATTTGCTTTGAATTAATAAAATTAGAATAAGAGGTTAAATTTTAAATCCCTGCTTCCGTTGGAGGTGGGGATTTTTATTTTAAAACAATTCAGCAACCACTACTTCCAGTTCTGGAAAAATCACACTGTGGGCAATATCATCTTCAATCATTGGACGATGAGATTGATATTTTCCATTTTGAAGACTATAAATCATAATGGTCTTATCAAGTGGGTGTACCATCCAGTATTCTCTCACACCATACTCTTCATAAAGATCAAACTTTATCTTCATTTCTTTTTGGGTATTTCCGGGAGAAAGTATCTCTATGATGAGGTCTGGAGCGTCTATCCCTCCGTGTTCATCAAGTTTATTGGCATCACAATAAACACATAAGTCAGGCTGAATCACAGTAAAAATCTTTTTACTGCTCATATCTTTATTAGGAAGCCTTACGTCAAAAGGTGCTGTAAAAACCTGGCAGGGATTTTTCTGAAAATAATTATAAAATATACCTGTTAAGGTAGTTGCAGCACGTTGGTGGGCCACATTAGGAGCTGGCGAAATTGCGTAAATCTTGCCCCTGATTATCTCCAGTCGTTCTTTAAACCGAAACATCAGATAATCGGCATAACTGTAATTCTTGCTCAGGTCTAATTTACTCAGAGAGTCCACTTCTGCCCCGTACACCACTTCCGGCTCTTCTACTTTATCGATGGGATCCATAAAAAATTCTATATTTTATTCAAAAATGTTTTTTAGTTGAAATTCCAATTCAGAAAAAATTCTGGATTTTAATACTTCCTCATTGGTAACAGGCTTTAAACCAACATATTTCCCATTTTCCAAGACATAAATAAGAACAATTCGATTGCCGGGATCAACCATCCAATACTCTTTTACACCACTTTTTTCGTACAAATCATACTTTATTCCCATTTCTTTTTTAGTATTTCCCGGCGACAATACTTCAACTACCAGATCAGGAGCTCCAATACACCCTCTGCTATCTATTTTGCTTGTATCACACACTACACAAATATCAGGCTGGACAACCGTAAATACCTGTTTATCTTTTATTTCAGAATTATTCTCGGGCAACCTGACATCAAACGGAGCTGCAAATACCTGACAAATTGTTCCTTTAAATACACTCCCAATTTCCAGTAAAATATTAGTTGAAATCCTTTGATGTACCGAGCCCGGTGCGGGACTCATTTTATGAATATAGCCTTTCAGCAGCTCAACTCTCTCATCAAATTTCCACCTAAAATAATCGGCATAAGTATAAATTTTACTCAGATCAAGCTTACTCAGAGAATCAATTCCTCCTCCGTAAACCGCCTCGGGCTCTTCGACTTTTTCGATAGGATCCATAATCACTTAAAATTATTAATGTAAATATACACTCCAAATCTTTCCATGTGATTCTATTTTGGGAAAATTGGAATCCAAAATAGCCATTTTATGCATTTTAAAATGCTAAATATTAAGTTCTTACTACTCTTTTCAAAAAAAATACTCAAAAAAACTAACCCAATAGTTGCATAACTAAATTTTTAGTTTTAAATTCGTTAAGTAATTCAAAAATACAAAAATGGAACTCAAAGAACTGACTCGTGCCGAAGAGGAGATTATGCAGGAATTGTGGACTCTGAATAAGGCATTTGTAAAAGATATCATAGAGCGATTACCAGAGCCCAAACCTGCCTATAATACTGTTTCAACAATTGTAAGGATTTTGGAACAAAAAGGTTTTGTGGGTCATGATGCTTTTGGAAAAACCCACCGGTATTTCCCCTTAGTTACAAAAGAAGAATACACTGTTTATGTAACAGATAAACTTAGGGAAGGCTATTTTTCCAATTCTATGACAGAAATGATGTCTTTTTTCGTAAAAAATGAAAAAATAGATCTCAAAGAAGCCGACGAAATATTGAAGATTATTGAAAAAATGAAAAACAAAACTTAAAAAACAACCTCAAAAATTCTATTAACATTAAACTTTTTCAATCATGGAACAGCTTTTCCCGTTTTTAGTATCCAACCTCTTCCTTCTGGTTTTTTATGGAATCTATTATTTTTTCCTGAAAAATGAAACTTTCCATCAGGCAAACCGGGTGTATTTAATCTCAAGCACTATTCTGGCAGCTTCATTGCCCTGGATCGACATTCCCTCCATCTATTCGTGGTTTATTCCATTAAAAGACGAAAAAATATATTCCATGATAACCATGGAAGAGTTTCAGGTAGCAGCACAAAAACCTCAGAATTTTATCACAATTCTTTTGGTAAAAAAAACATACCTTCTGGTAAGTTTATTCTTTATAATCAGATCATTCTTTTTTTTAACCAGAGGTTTTTTTCTCAAATCCAAAATTAGTTTTACAAATAAGAATGCATTCTCATTTTTTGGAAAGATCTATATTGACCCTACCCTACCTCATTTCGATACGCTAAATGAGCACGAAGAAACCCACACCCGGCAGGGACATGTTTTTGATTTACTATTCTTCGAAACAATAAAGGCTCTATTTTGGATCAATCCGGTGGTATTTTGGATCAATCGACAAATTAGAGTATTACATGAATTCCTTGCTGATGATGAGGCCAGCGAAACCATGAATTCAAAATATCAGTATTCAATGATGCTGTTAAGCCGGCATTTTGGTCTTGAAACCAATAATCCTTTCATGCAGTCATTTTTCAAAAAGTCAACTATAAAACAAAGAATAAGTATGTTAGCGAAAGATCCCTCCCATAACCGGGCACAATTAAAATATTTTGTCGCGGTTCCGGCAATCTTCATCCTAATCATGGCCTCCTCATTTACATGGATTAAAAATATCCCGGAAAATGTTAGAAATATGACCGTAATGATGGAACCTGTAACATTTGAAAATACCAAAGGAAATTGGATTTCTGTTTCTGAACCAAAAAATGCCGAAATCTTTGAAGCAGACACCACCAAACCCGCCATCAATGATAATGAAGTTTTTACAGCAGTGGAGGAGCAGCCTGAATTTCCGGGTGGCATGGCTGCCTTATACCGGTATTTGGGAGATAATATTGTGTACCCGAAAGCCGCACAAAGAGCCAATGTGTCGGGAAGGGTATTTGTGAAGTTTATTATAAAAAAAGATGGTTCCATTGAAAACGTTACTATACTTAGAGGAATTGGTTTTGGCTGTGATGAAGAAGCTGTGAGAGTCATTCAATCATCTCCAAAATGGAAACCTGGAAAACAAAATGGCAAAGCGGTGGACGTTTATTATAATATGCCGGTTGTGTATAAATTGGATGGTGAAAAAGATATTCCTTCACCAGGTGTGGAGACAAAAAGTAATCATATTCAAAATACTCCAAAAGAAAAGCCACTTGAGATAAGATTTACAAATAACAGTTACGAAAATGCCCTGATTATTGTGAATGGAATAGAAATTCTGGACAGAAAAATCAATGATTTAGAACCGTCTTCTATTGAAAGTGTATCGGTATTAAAAGGTGAAGAAGCAATAAAAGCATACGGAGAAAAAGGAAAAAATGGGGTAATAATGATTAAAACTAAAACCAGATAATTATATATGAAAACGGTAATTTTCATCCTTGCAATTTTTGCATATCAAATTTCTTTTGCTCAGAATAACACTGAATCAATTTTCACAACTGTTGAAGTCGAACCCGAATTTCCTGGTGGCCAGGCTGAAATGTATAAATATTTAGGCAAGAGTATTATTTATCCAAAAGAAGCACAAAAGGCTAATATCTCAGGCAGGGTATTTGTCAGATTTATCGTCAGGAAAGATGGCACAATTGACAATGTGGAGGTATTAAAAGGAATTGGTTTTGGATGCGATGCAGAAGCAGCAAGGGTAATAAAGGCTATGCTCAAATGGACTCCAGGTTATCAAGGCGGCAGACCTGTTGATGTTTTTTATAATTTACCGATTGTATATAAGCTGGAAAAAAGAGGTAAAAATAAAAAAATGGGCATTTAAAGGCTTAAACTATTAGCAAAAATTGAAAAGTCATATTCTCTTTTGATTAATATCAGTCCTACTCTTATCTTATTTTACCATCTTAAATTCGGGAATAACTACTTCTCATTGATTTGAATAAAATTATATACAAAAAAAGACCGTCCAGGGTTCCGGACGGTCTTTTAATGATTTATATTTCCGATTTTATTATTCGCCTTTTATTATCCTTTTGGTGGTATAAACTGCTCCATTCCTATATATGGTCACATTATAAAGCCCGGAAGGATATTTTGAAAGACTAAATGTTTCTTCAGTACCAATCTGTACCGACCTAACAAGCACTTTTCCATTATTATCTGAGATGGTCACCACATCATTGGGCGAGAGCCCTCTGACAGTCACATAGTCTGAGGTAGGATTAGGAAACAACCTCAATTCCCTTTCTTTTTTTTCAAATAATGTTGAAATTATTTTGGATTTCGTTACTTTTCCATTCAGATCTATTTGGTTCAATTGATAATAGTTTTGCCCATAAGAAGGATTAATATGAGTAAAACTATATGACAATTTTTCATTGCTGGAGGTTTTACCGGAAACAAATCCGATTTTATTAAAGTTTTTAGCATCAATAGAATGTAAAATCTCATAGCCTTTATTATTTATTTCAGAGCTGGTCTCCCAATTAATTTTCACATACTCATTGAAACTAATTGCTTCAAAAATAATCAATTTAACTGGAAGTGTAATGGCAGAAATGATGAAGTCATTGGTAGCGTCTGTTTCGTTCATTCCAGGAGCAATAGTCACCGGAATTCTTCCATTAAACTGATCCCCATCATTTGACTCTCCATCATTTGCACCATCTGAGGCGTCATCATTGTCGTAAATCAATACATCTGAAGACGGAATACTACCGATTTCAACAATATAGTTTCCGGGTGGCACATTATTAAACTCATAAAAACCTGAAGCATTGGTTGTGGTGGTAACCGGACTTCCATTTTGATCCAAAACCGGATTTCCAGCTCCATCCAGCAATGAAACTGTTATTCCGGAAACAGCCTCTGATTTATCCGGAATATTATCTTTTTCAGTATCTCTAAAAATCGAACCTGTAATTCTGCCACTCAATTCTTCAATAAAATTATTACCTCCATCAGCTTCCCCTGGAGCAACTGATACCGGAATAATGTCATTTTTATTACTAGCGTCAGTGAGATCACCCCCAGCATCAGCACTAATATCAGTTTCTGAAACAGTGGTGTAATTAGCTGGCTGAGTTTCTTCTATCAAATATACACCAGGCCTCAAACCATAGAAGGTATAATTACCACTGGCATCGGTGGTGGTTGTGGCTTGATCATCAAATAAGCCATCAAGATCAGAATCTATCATTGCCGGTCCAGCTGATTTTTCTGTCGGACTCAGAATACCATTTCCATCAAGATCCCGGTAAAGCGTTAGGGTTACCCCAGACATATTGGTATCACCTATATTATCATTATTGTTGTCTGATTTTACGTTACCACTTACAGAACCTATTTGAACCTCAATAAAATTATTATCATTGTCAGCTTCATTATCAGCAACTGTAACAGGAATTCTGTCATCATGTGCGTCCGTATTTGCCACATCACTTCCCGGATCGGCCGGGGTGGCATCATTTTCAATTATTGAATTATAACCTGATGGTTGGGTCTCAACTACTATATAGTTTCCTGGAATGACACCAGGAAAAGTGTAGTTTCCACTTGCATCGGTTGTTGTAGTTCCTGCATCGTCAAAAAGCCCGTCATTGTCAGAATCAATTAATGCTGTCCCAGCTCCCAATTCAGCCGGACTAAGAATACCATCGCCATTGGTATCAATGTAGAGATTTAATGTAACAGAAGGTAAATTTACGTCACCAACATCATTGTAGTCGCTATCGGCACTTACATTTCCACTAATAGAACCTTTTACAGACCTCTCAACAAAATTGTTATTTGCATCAATTTCCCCTGTACCTAATCCCACAGGAATTTGGTTGTCGGTTGTACTGCTATTTGTCAAATCACCACCGGTGTCTGAAGAAGTATCAATATCGGTAACAGTACTATAGCCTGCAGGTTGAGATTCAACTACCACATAATTTCCTGCTGGTAAATTCAGGAAGCTATAATTTCCTGACCCATCTGTGGTGGTGGTACCAACCTGAGTATCTGTCCCAGAATCATACACGCCATTATTATTGATATCATTGTATAACGTAAGTGTAACCCCGGAAAGATTATTCTCACCAACATCATCACCATTGGTATCTATCGAAACATTTCCGGAAATAGACCCCACTTGTCTGATTCCAAAGTTTCTATCAGAGACATCAATAGTGGTAACAGTAAATGGTTCACTTTTACTATCAACTGTACCTTCGTTTCCAGAATTGCTAGCTCCGTTATATTCACCTGTGCTGGCCCAGCCTGAAGGCACCCCTGCGGTAGGAGCTGGTGACCCTTGTACTCCTGCAGTAGTACTCAAAGATACCGTATAAGTTCCTTCACCAACAGCAGCAAATGAAAATTGCCCGGCAGTAACACCCGAAGTAGGAACAGCCTGAGAAGCAACCACGTTACCATTATTGTCAACAAGATTAGCAAAAATACCAGAAGGAATTTCAACTGCACTACTACTATTAACATTGCCTGCGTCGGCATCATGCCAAACGTGACCACTCACATTAACTGGCTTTTGTAAACCTATTGCCATTTGTAAATAATCTCCACTAACAACACTTAATCCTGCTGCAGGAGTACAACCAACGGTTCCATGACAAGGTTGCATTGCTCCTTGGACTGCCCATTGAACAAAATTTCCTAAAGATGCTGAACTGGCTGAACCAGAGGCACCAGTAGAGTTTCTGATTGAACCACCATCCCCTCTAAGATTTAAACTAAATGTGACTGATGTAATATTTTCGCCATTGATAACCACTGAACCAGCAGCTGCTGTACGGCTCTGTCCCGCATAAGTAGTTCCGCTGGAAGGAGAACCTAACAAAGCAGCACTATTTGTTATGGTTGTAGGTGTAACAGAGAGACTCAAATTTCCGGAGAGTTTTGCAAGAGTAACTCCTGAGGTTAATAAAGTAAAGTCTGTTGTGAAACCCTGAATGTAATTGGTTGTTACCCCAGAAAGAAGTGTGCTGTACTGTACATAGCCCCCAATGTCTGCAAAATGAATAACAGGATTACTTACTGGTCTGTTAAAAGTAATAGTGAGATCTCCGTAATAAAAACTTCCTGAAAGATTGGGTTGACCGTTGGCATTTATATCAGTTATACCAGCAACAGCGGTACCATCAGATTTAATAAGTGCATCTGTATAAAGCATTACACCAATTGACCCAAGTGTATTGTACCTAACTCCGTCACCCGTTGCTGTAGTAGAGCTGTTTCCTACAGTACAAGTGTTACATCCAGTGTAATCTCCTGCATAAGTTCCGCCAAAAATTGTGCCTAATCCTGCCCAGATAGGAGTGCTTGTCACTGTGTTTCCTGCCGATCCTACTCCTGAATTTCCCAAACCTGCGAATTGCATTCCAGCAATAGTAGGGTTTCCTTCAAGGCTAGAAAACTGTTGGTTGCTTAAACTAAAAGTTACCTGTGTTGTAGGGGTAAAAGAGGCCCCCGGGGGAGCCGCAACCGCTTGACTCTGATGGAATGTCACTGTTTGCGATGAAGTAGTAGGTCCCGACCCAGAAGGAGCGGAAGCGGGTGCTGTACCCGAAAATCCTAAAGTATTGGTTTGGGCATTTGATTTCAAAATCCCTGATATAAGAAATTGAAATATGAATAAAAACAATAGAACTCTTTTCATGATAGAAAACAAAAGTTAGGAAATTTGAGGTCAATGATTTTAAATCATTTTTATTTATTGGAAATGATTTTAATATGGAAACACACAAAATATTAATCTTATATTCTAAATCAGAAGCAGGATTGTACCTAACCTTCTTCCGACAAAATGAAGTAGAGCAGTTTAATGATGATATATCTAAACTACGCGACCATCAAGGAGTGTATTTATTACCCCCAAAATCCGAAGTAGATCCGGTTTTTAGCGTAAGATCTTTTATTTTACCAAGATGATTAAGAACGGGCTTAAGATATTTAGAAGCCGAGTTTGATGCCAGATTACTCCGCACACCTTTTTCATGAAAATGTGTAGTTTTCATTTTTTTGAAGAATTTTAATTTAGGAATACGCACTGTTAATTGCCAAACTTAGAAAAGGAATTCCATTCTTCAAAATATTATTAAAAAAAAATTAGAATTTCAGGTAATTCAAATGTCTAGTTTTCAGCAAAATATAATTTTTTTAGGAAAACCAACTTGTGGGTATTCAAAAAATCCAACAGCAACAGTTATGATTTTATTCGATAGCTAAAAGTAAGGTTGATTTGTCGTGGACGAAACTGCCTGTTATTTTCAGTATAAAAATTAACACCCTCACTAATGCTTCTCATCCAGCGAGTATTAAATACATCAAGGATGCTGAAGTTAATAGCTCCTTTTTTATTTAAAACTTCTTTTTTTGCCGAAAAGTCCAGAAATCCAATCGCTTTACGGCTTCCCTGGGCAGTTTTTTGTGCGGCTTCATAATTGTATCTTAACTGAATATCAAGTTTTTTAGGTAAAATAAACCTCGAAGTGGCTCTTGCAAACCAGGTTACGGTTTGAGCCGTATATGTTGTTTCAATGTTACTTCCGTCAATATTGGCATGGAAAAGGTTAAAATTGCCATCCAGTTTCCACCATTTATAAGGGGATAAATTTCCCGTGAGGTCTATCCCATAAGCTTTTTGAAAATTCAGGTTTTCAGGGCGGTTTTTAGATAGCCCCAATTCATCGACATATCTTATACCGAAAATATAATTTGATGTGTACCGATAATAAATAGAGGAAATCAAAGAAGCTTTTTCAAAATTAAGTAAATGTCCCATTTCATATACATCACTAAACTCTGGATTAAGATTTGGGTTGCCACTGTTGAAATTCCGGCTATCAGAAAGTGTCGAAAATGGACTCAAATCGTTATATACAGGTCTTCTGATACGGCGGCTATAACTCAGCTGTAAAGAATTTTTTGAATCCAAAGCATATGTAAAATGCCCGCTTGGAAACAGATTATTATATTTCCGTGGGTTAGTTTCGTTGGTTTTTTGCAGCTCGGTGCTGATGTCAGTGCCTTCAGCTCTTAAGCCGATTTGGTAAGAAATTTTTTTTACTTTATTAGATACAATTCCATAAAGCCCCGAAATGGTCTCTTTATATATAAAATAATTGTCAAGCCAGTCGATTGGGGATTCCTTTCCTTCTGTATTTACATCTTTGACCACATAATCGTTGACCATATCTCTGAAAGAATATCTAAAGCCGGTCTCTATTTTCCCATTTTTTGAAAAAGGATGGGTGTAGTCCACCTGAAGAAGGTATTGTTTTTCAAATTCATCATTGACCGATGTTTGCACAAAAGTATTCCGACCATTTATGGTGCCATTGGGATTTTTGGCATTTTGGGTAAAAGTCTGATCAGAATTTTCGAAATGATCCAGATATCTGAACTGAGCGTTGAATTCATGGCCTTTTCGTGCAAAATCTTTTTTATAGCTGAGTACATATTCCGACATGGGTTCACGCTCTACTTCTTCCTGAGTCCTCAATGTATTCAGTTTGGGATTTGAAATTGACCCGATAAAGTCATTGTAAATATTTTCTGTGTGCCGATTTCCGCCAGCCTTACTGTACAAATAGGAACCGGTCAAAACACTTTTTTCGGAGAAATAATATTCAATTCCGCCTCTGATATTATTGTCAAATCCTCCTACGGTGCCTTTATTGTCAAGACTTAAAATCCTCAGCGTATCACCATCTCTTACTTCCTGATACATATCACCACGGTAGGGATTGCTGCGATAGGCCAGTGCATAATTGATAAAAAAATTGAGCTTTTTCTTTCTGTAATTGACATTTGCTGCGAGGCCAAAGTTGTCAGGGTTACCTGTAATTACCTCAAAAGAACCATTAAAACCCTGACTTTTATCTTTTTTTAGAACAATATTGATGATACCACCCTGCCCTTCAGCTTCATATCTGGCTGAGGGATTGGTGATAACCTCTACCCGCTCAATCATGCTTGCTTGTAACTGGCTGAGACCCGCTCCGCCTTTAAAGGTTACCATGCCTGAGGGTTTACCGTCGATCAAAATCCTGACATTGCTACTACCTCTGAGTTTTATAGCTCCGTCGGGGTCAACGGCAACTGAAGGCACATTGACTAGTATGTCCTGGGCTGAACCTCCCGCGTTAGCCAGGTCTTTTCCTACATTAAAGACACGCTTGTCTAACTGAAGTTCTGTTGTACTTTTTTCACCCTGAACTACTAATTCCTCCAGTGAATTATTTGAATGCGAAATCTTTAAAATCCCTAAATCATAATTGACATCAGTCAATTTAAATATTTCAGACTTGTAAGAGAGATAACCAACAAATTCTATTTCCAGGAAATAAATACCAGGAATCGTGGAAAACTCGAAAGAGCCATCACTTAAGGTCACTTTTCCATCTAAAATCTTGTTATTTGAATACAATTTTACTGTGGCAAATTCGAGTGGAGTATCGCTTAACTTATCTTTTACAATACCGCGAACATAGAAGTTTTTCTGAGCAAAAATCTGAAAAGAGAAAATAAAGCAAGTAATTGAAAACAATATTTTACGTAATATCATTAAAACTAGGGTTGAATTGAAGGCAAGATACATAATAGCTCAAACTATTTATTTAAACTTTGTTCAAAATCAGTTTTTTATCGACAAGAAGGGAGATTTTCGGTTTTGTGAAAATAATATCTTTAAATTTTGAATTTTCACCTAATGATTTTTTTGTAAATTGATAATGAAATATTTAAACCTGAATTTTTTCAAAAATCGGTTTTCAAATATGAAAGAAATTTCATAATTATTGATATTCATTGGAATGATTCCCTAAATTTGTCCGTTAATATAATTTTCGAGAAACTTGAAAATAAACCAACATACTTCGCTTATTTCAACAGATGCTGCAGAAGTTTCTAATTTACAGATTTTATTAAAAAATTACTGGTTAAGGGGGTTTTCGGGTTTATCTCAATCATTTAACCAAATAATAATTATATGAATTATACTTTAACTCAGGTGCCTGAACGCACCCAACAGCCAAGAAACTCGGGCCTCACAATGGTGATGGACAAAGGATTAAGTGTAAGAGAAGTAGAAGATATGCTTAGTACTTCTTCAAAACATATAGACATTGTAAAATTGGGTTGGGCTACATCATTTGTAACTCCAAATATCCAGGACAAAATAGCCGTTTATAAATCGGCAAATATTCCGGTTTATTTTGGGGGGACGCTCTTTGAAGCTTTTGTGGTTAGGGGACAATTCGAAGATTATTTGAGAATATTGGATAAATATGACCTCGGTCTGGCTGAGGTATCTGATGGCTCCATTACACTTCCTCATGAAGAAAAATGCGAATACATCTCAAAACTGGCAGCCAGAGGCAAGGTTTTGTCAGAAGTAGGCTCAAAAGATGCAGAAAAGATATTTGCACCTTATAAATGGATTCAGATGATGCAGGCGGAGCTTGATGCCGGCTCATGGAAAGTTATCGGTGAAGCTCGTGAAGGCGGCAATATTGGCCTTTATCGCTCATCTGGTGAGGTTAGACAAGGCTTGGTCGATGAAATAATTCATGCTATTTCTGCTGAAAATATTATCTGGGAAGCACCACAAAAGTCGCAACAGGTATATTTTGTAAAATTGGTAGGCCAAAACGTAAACCTTGGCAATATTGCCCCCAATGAAATTATTCCACTTGAAACTATAAGATTAGGTTTAAGAGGGGATACTTTCTCGACTTTCTTATCTGACGATATCAAACAAAAATACAGATTAGGTAAGTATTATCAGGACGAAAGAATCAGACAAGACGATTAAAATTTTATGGATTTAATACATTTTTTGCTGGATTTCCTTAAAGATCCACTGGCAGTGCTTCAGGCTTTTTTGAGTGAGTATGACAAACTCACCTATGCATTGCTTTTTTTGGTAATATTTGTCGAAACAGGCCTCATCGTAATGCCCCTCCTACCCGGAGATTCATTGCTTTTTGCAGTAGGCTTATTGGCATCTACAACAGGAAAACTTGACATCGCCATAGTAATCCCTCTGCTTGTATTTGCCGCACTTTTGGGTGACAATGTCAACTATTTCGTGGGCAGGAAATTTAGTGCATTTATTAAATCAAGAGATAAGATTCTATTTTTAAAAAGAGAATATATTGATCAAACTGAACAATTTTATGACAAATATGGCACCAAAGCCGTCATAGTTGCTCGTTTTATGCCCATTATCCGCACCATTGCTCCATTTGTTGCCGGGGCAGGAAGTATGAAGTACAGCCGCTACATTACCTTTTGTCTCATTGGAGCTGTGTTATGGGTGAGCAGTATTACATTATTGGGTTATTTTCTGGGAAACAATGATTTTGTAAAAGAGAACTTTGAAAAAGTGGTATTGGGAATAATTTTCGTATCAATATTGCCAATGCTATGGGGAATTATAAAAGTGAAGTTTTTGAACAAAAAATAATAACCAAAGAAAAATATTAACATGAGAAAATTCGGATTGTTAGGCTTTCCGCTGAGCCATTCATTCTCCAAACGCTATTTTACAGAAAAATTCAGAGAAATGGGTATTCAGGCTGACAACCAGTATGACCTCTATGAAATTGAAGATATAAATAGCCTTTCAGAGGTATTAAAAAACAATCCTGACATTTTGGGCTTGAATGTAACGATTCCTCACAAACTCAACATAATACCGCTACTTGACAAAATTGACCCGGCAGCTCAAAAGATCGGTGCTGTAAATGTGATAAAAGTTGCAAAAGATGGGAAATTAATCGGCTATAATTCGGATTATTTCGGAATCAAACGTTCACTGGAAGAATTTTTGGGTGAAAAAAGAAGTTTAAATGCCTTGATTCTGGGAAATGGCGGAGCAACAAAGGCGGTGGCCATGGCTCTTGAAGATATGAAGATCCCGTTTAAAATTGTGTCAAGACAAAAAACTGAGACCACAATAAATTATAGAGAAGCCAATGAATTATTGCCTGACTATAAACTTATTATAAATTGTACCCCACTAGGAACTTATCCCAATGTGGAGGCTTTTCCGGATCTTGACTATGAAAATTTGACTAAAGAACACTTTTGTCATGACCTGGTGTACAACCCGTCGGAAACAAGGTTTATGTTGAAGGCAAAAAATTATGGTGCTCAGGTAAAAAACGGCTACGATATGCTGGTATATCAGGCAGAAAAGAGCTGGGAGATTTGGAATGGGTAGTTTTAGGAAGCAGGGAACAGGCAACAGTTTTTTGGGATTGGAAAGTTGGAAAATTAGTAAGTTGGAGAGATTTTAAGATTTTAAAATAAATCAATAGCTCAGGGTTTTATGACTGAGAAAAGGGGTTTAATCCCTAGAAAAAAGGTTTAATTTGAAAATCAGAAAATCAACAAAGTTGGATTTTTCGGGTGATAAAAAATAAAAGATTTTGTAGAAAAAATTTAAGATTATGAAATACCAAAAACACGTATTTGTATGTACCAATGACAAAGAAGCACCCAAAAAATGCTGCGGAAGCGAAAGAGGAATGGAATTGGTCAAGTTGTTTCAGGAAGCTTTGAAAGAAAAGGGGCTGTTTAATACCGAGATAAGGGCACAAAGAGCGGGTTGCTTTGAAACCTGTGCATTGGGACCAAGTGTGGTAGTATATCCCGAAGGCGTATTTTATGGCCACGTTACCCCTGAAGATGTAAACGAAATCATCGAAAGTCATTTGATAAATGGTAAAGTAGTGGAGAGATTGGTGGTGGCTTGAGAAAAGAGATTTATAGTTTTATCGTTATGAATGCACAGTTTAAAATCTGTGCATTTTTTTTAAATTCACCGTAAATTTATAAATGAGTAAATCCAAAAAATACTGACGAACAGCTTTTTATATTTGCCAATATTTTTCCTGGTAATCATAAAACTTATTTATTTATGAATTCAAAAAATCTAAAAGTTTTCATCAACAAAATCACGGAAAATGACCTTGATTCCTGGTTAAAAATGGGTTTGAAATTATGGCCCGATTGTGAATCCGGGGAATTGAGCCAGGATTTGAGAAATATTTTAGAGTCAAGCAATCAAAAATCGTTTATGGCAAAAAATGAGGAAGGTGAGGCAATTGGTTTTGTCAATGTATCGGTGCGGGTTGATTATGTTGAAGGTGCCAAAAAATCACCGACAGGATATTTGGAAGGTATTTTTGTAGAAGAAAAATACCGAAAAAACGGAGTTGCTCAGGCTCTGATTAAAGCAGGAGAAGATTGGCTGAAGCAAAATAATTGCACACAAATCGGTTCCGACACCTGGTTGAGCAATATCGATTCACAAAAATTCCATGAAAAATTGGGCTTTCATGAAGAAGAGAAGCTGGTTCACTACCTCAAGGAAATACGATGATTTTACTTAAAATAATTGATTCCCTTGTAAGTATTTAATCTTCAATTTTTGCAAAAAAATGATTTTTAAAGAAAAAATCATAACTTCATCCCATCAACCTTAAAACCAATCATGATTTACGATACGATTATTATCGGTGCAGGATATGCTGGGCTAACTGCAGCAAAGATTCTGAAGAGTGCCGAAAAAAAAATCAAAATTCTTGAAGCCCGTGATCGTGTAGGCGGCAGGGTGCATACCCAGTCTTATGAAGGCGGTTTTTATCTGGACCTCGGCGGGGCATGGGTGGGTCCGGGGCAGGATCGGTTTTACAAACTCATCAAAGAAACAGGCAACACCACTTTCAAGACTTTTAACGAAGGTAAAAGTGTGATGTGGTTTGGAGATAAAGTCAAAACCTACAAAGGGTTAATTCCTCCACTTTCTGTGGGGCCGTTGATAAGTCTGGATTTTGGGATTAAAAAAATAAATAAACTTTCCAGAGAAATAGATTTGGCCAATCCCTGGAATCACCCCAATGCGGCGGAATGGGATAGTATGACGCTAAATAGTTGGTTGCTGAAAAATATGCCTTTTCAAAGGGCCCGGGATTTATTCAAAATCGCCGCAGAGGCCATCTGGGCAGCCGATCCCAACGAAATTTCATTTCTGCATGCTTTGTTTTATACCAAATCAGGTGAAAATCTCGACGTATTAATGAACGTAGACAAAGGAGCTCAGGAAGAGCGTATTGTAGGTGGGGCACAGATGCCAGCTCTAAAACTTGCTGCCGAACTTAGCAATGAGCTGGAATTAGGGAGAGTGGCGAAGAAAATCACACAAAATGAAGATACTGTTATAGTGACAGGTGAGGGATTTTCTTATGAATGTAAGACACTCATTATTGCCATTCCTCCCAATCAGGTGGGCAAAATACAGTTTGAGCCAATGTTGCCGGCCAACAAAACCCAGCTTTATCAAAGGATGCCTATGGGAACAGTGACCAAGACCTATGCGGTCTATCCTAAACCTTTTTGGAGAGAAAAGGGGCTTAACGGTTTGGCCGCTACCAATAATGGTTTCACTACGGTTACATTTGATAATTCTCCCAAAGATGGCTCAAAAGGAATTTTGATGGGTTTTGTATTAGCCAATCAGGCCAAAACCTTTGCCAATCTCAGTCCGGAAGAAAGAAAAAGCAGCATTTTAGGGTCATTTACCAAAATGTTTGGAGAAGAAGCCGGCAAACCTGAGTTTTATCTCGATCACTCCTGGGCAGAAGAGGAATTTACGGGAGGTTGTTATGCTGCTTTAATGCCTCCCGGTGTATGGACTAGCCTTGGGCATGCATTAAGGGAAGTGTCTGGTAGAATACACTGGGCGGGCACCGAAACCGCCACGCATTGGATGGGGTATATTGACGGGGCTATACAATCGGGCGAAAGAGCCGCTGAAGAAATTTTAAAAAGATAAGAATATGAATGCCATTGAAATAGTAAAAAAACTGGCCGATTTCAAAGAAAGGGCGTGTAGCGGAGAAAATCAGGAAAGGGTATTGAGTTATTTGGAATCACTTTTCCCGGAACAAAAAACCGAAAGACAGGCTTTTAAAACCCCTACCAATTATCTTGTCACTGTAGCCTGGTTGATTTTGGGAATCAGTATAGGGTTGTTGGTCACACTAAAAGTTGGTTTGCTGGGTTTTCTTATTACGGTGTTCTTTGGTGTTTCGGCACTTTTGTATTTTAACTGGTATGCCAGCCCGGTTTCAAGGTTTCCTCCACTCAGAAAATCGACGAATTTGATTGTAAGGAATGTATCAAAAGCCATTAGCACCACAAAAATAATCCTGATGGCACACTGGGATACTGCCCCCATATCTGTTTTATATGCACCAAAAATGGTTGGGAATTTCAGGTCTTCTCTCATTATCAATATGATTCTGATTATTCTCGCTATAATTCTTACATTCCTAAAGACCTTTCTTCCTGAAAATTATCTTTTGGGCGGAGGTATTATAATACTTAGTATTTACTTTTTGATTCAGATGGTAGTGGCCTCATTTGACTTTTTCAGATATGGGTATTCCAATGGAGCTTCTGATAACGCTACCGGAGTAGCTGCAGCTATCACATCGGCTCATGAACTTTGGAAAAATAAAGAAATTGAAACAGAGTTGGTCCTCACCGGAGCTGAAGAGGTGGGAATGATAGGTTCCAAAGCCTATTATGATACCTATAAAAACACTTTTGATGAAAATACTTTTCTGATAAACTTCGATACTCTCGGGGCTGGCGAATTAAAGATTATTTCCAAAACTGGCAGTATGGGAGATATAATTTATAGTAATATTTTGACAGAAAAATTGACAAGTGCTACTGAGATTTATCCGGAATTCTCCCATATAAAATCCGGTGCATGGCACACAGCCGACTTTGATTCCGTTTGGTTTCAAAGGGGAGGTGTAAAGGCTGTTACTTTGGCTGCATTGGACTCAAATGGTCGAATGCCCAATATCCATCGGGAAACTGATGTCATTGAAAATGTAGATTTTAAACCTATGCTCGATGCAATTGATTTAGCGGTCAAGGTTTTTGGGAAATTTTAATTTTAGAAATATAAAAAATTGAAAAATAAGGTTTCTTAAAGGTAACATTCATTAAATATTCAATACCTCACTTAAATTTGGGAAAAAGTAAATTTATAAAATTGCATTTTCTTCTTTATTCAATCCCTCACCAACAATTCCGGTATAGGCGTATTTTATAGTTTTAAATGATTTCGGTTTCTCTAAATCATTTTCGAAGAAAACAATCGTTACTTTTGCCAAAAAAATAGCAATTTTGAATACAGAACACCTGTTTTTTGATCTCGACCATACTTTGTGGGACTTTGAACGCAATTCAAAAATCTGTCTGGAGGCCATTATGGACAAGGAAAAACAGATGCTACCTACTGATTTTGATATAGAAATATTTCTTCAACATTTTTCCGTTATCAATGCCGGCTTGTGGCGGGAACTCGACGAAAATAGAATAACCCATGCTTATTTGAGACAGGTAAGATTTCAGCGGGTTTTGGCTGCAATGAATATCGAAATCTCTGATGAGTTTTCTTTGAATCTGAATCAACATTTTCTGGATACCCTACCCCACCAACACCACCTTATGGATGATGCATTTGACGTTTTGGAATATCTGCATCCTAAATATCGCCTTCATATTCTGAGTAATGGATATCTAGAAATTCAACGTAAAAAAATGCACAGCGGAGGTATTCTGCACTTTTTTGAAAATATCTTTACCATAGATAATGCAGGCTATAAAAAACCTGAAAAAGCATTTTTTGAATTTGCCTTAAATGAAATCAAAACTGCTCCGGAGAATTGTATCATGATAGGCGATAACCTGCTTACAGACATTGAGGGAGCCCAAAATGCAGGAATTGCTACCATTTATTTTAACCCTGAACTGGAAGTCACAGATGCTGAAAATATCAATCAGCTACTAGCTTTGAAAGCGATTCTTTGATTATTTGAGTCCGGAGAGGTACTCAATCATATCAAGATATTCCTGCTCTTTCAATGGAAATGCCGGCATCATTGATTCTTTCATCTGAATCACTGATTTTACCTGTGATTTTTTATATTCTGTAACTTCTGACGAACCCGGTAGTTTTAACATATAGCTTTCAGTAGTTTTGCTGGTAAGAAGCCCTGTAACGGTTGAGCCATCGGTCAGCTCAAGGGTAAATCCTTCATACCCAAAACTTATACCCTGATTGGGATTTACGATAGCATTATACATGCTTTCTTTGGTCAATTTTTTACCTATCAAACTTAACTCGGGCCCAAAATCAATGCCATTATCACCAACTTTATGACAGGCCAAACAATACATATCATATAACATTTTGCCCTTTGCTATATCACCCTTTTTATTTTTAAAGTCGATAGTACTGGTTTGCATGGCTTCGGGCTTACCAAATTTCTGTTCAAACTCAATTTTTAAATCATTATGAAAAGTCCTCGACATCACGATTTTTGCAGCAGGCATAAGATCTTTGCTAATCTTATTAATTTTGATCAGATTCCAAAGTTTTACGTCACTCGAATACCCTTCCATAGCCAACATGGCAGCTTCTCTTACTTTAAAAGGGTATTTAGGATTGGAAAATATCAAAATGAGCTGTCTTGTAACTGACTCATTATCAACCAAACCGATTCTATTTATCGTTTTGACTACTTTATCTTCATTGAGTGGTTTGGCAGAAATAGCTTCTTTAAGAGGCAAAACACCAAACAAACTGGCAAGGATACCCGCCGCACGCTCGTATATCTCTTTTTCTTCACTATTTTCAAGAATCTGCATCAGCCTCGGCTTTTGTTGAGTGAGATTATATTTCGAAACTATATCCAGGAAGTCCTTCTCGCTTTTTATTCCGGCTAAAACACCCGGTAATATTTTACTAAATTCCGGATTATTAACAATCGTTTCAGCATCAAAGTGCTTAAATATCAGAAGCTTACTTGGCTCATCTTTGACCACTTTCAGCATTTTAAGTAAAGCCTGATTTTTTTGTAATTTCGGTTGAAAATCAAATGCCCGGTAATAACGTTGTGCATTTTTAAAGTCGGTTTCTTCGATTATTCTGGACAAATATTCAGAGGTTGCATCGGCACGACTCCTCCAAACAATATCCCTGGCGGCTGCATTGTTGAGGAAATCTTTTCCCGAAAGATATTTTGAAAGATAAGTGTTCCAATTTTGTTCAGCCGCATTGCCAATTGCCTCTAAAAACCATCGGTCTCCCGGCTGATAGCTATTGGCCAAATTTACCCAAACCTCAGGCATATTTTTGAGATAAATTTTACCCGCCACGGCTTCCTTTACCAATGTGGAGGCATCTTTCGACATTTTCAAAAGAAACGGCCCCAAATTTTTCGACTCGATCATCCTTACTGATGCCGACCGTACTCTTTCGTCACCATCAGTTGCCGCGATTTCAATATAACGACTGTCAATATTTTTTAGTAACCAAAAAGCCCTGGCTCTAAAAACCGGATTTTCTGATTTCGAGAGGCTAACAAGTTCTGATTCAGCGGATTTCTCAAATTTCCTCAATGCCTGAAACGCAAGATATCTCACTGAATTATTGGGATTCTTCAGAGCTTCAATAGCATCTGAAAGCTCAGAAAAATCATATTTTGGAATAATATAGGCAGCATTTTTAGGAGAAATCCTATAGATACGCCCCCGCTCCAAATCACCAACAAAATGCCCCCCCACACCGGTATCGTACCAGTCGGCTACCAGAACTGAGCCATCGGGTGCCGTACATAAATCTGATGGTCTAAACCACATATCTCTGGCTTTGGCATCAAGTGTCAGGTTGGGAATGGTTTCATATCCTGCACCAACACTTTTGATACCATAAGAAAAAACTTCGTTAGTACCTGCATCGGCCAAAAAAAGTGTATTTTGATATTTTTTTGGAAGAAAATCACCTTCATACATCAATATACCTGTAGGTGATCCGGCACCGGTAACTTTGAGATTAGGTACCACACCCGGGTCATTTTGATGCCAATGCTGATTCCAAATCGAATCCTCCATATTGGTCCGACTCACCCGCCAGTCGGCAAAAGTCATCTCGTCTTTGTATCCATAGTTGCCATTAGGAAGCAAATAATTTATTCTGTTGCTTCGTTTGCCATCATCGTCATTGTCTGATTGCCATATTCTTCCAAAAGAGTCAACACATAACTCATATTGATTTCTGAAATTCCAGCCTAAAACCTCAAAGTTTTTTCCATCTACATCACATCTGATTGACATTCCATCCTGAAAGGGCTTGTGCGTCTGATCGATTACTCTTCCGTATATATCCTTGATAGGATTGTTGTTTTTGTCCAGAAGGCCTTCCCCAAAGTTTCCAAAATTGAAGTAAAGCTTTCCATCCGGCCCAAATACAAATGCATGTAGTCCGTGATCACTTTGGAGGCCTCCTTTGGTTTTGAACAAAATTTCCTTTTTATCGGGCACATCATCGCCGTTTTCATCCGTAAAAACGAAGGCATTGGGGCTACAAGACACGATTACTTTATTTCCTAAAACCACAATCCCAAGAGCTGAGTTTACGTCCTCTCCTTGATAAAAAAGCTTTTTCTTGTCAATTTTCCCGTCCTGATTGGTGTCTTCAAGAATTAAAATCTGATCGCCTTTTTTTTCATACGGAATATTGTTGACATCATTGCGATAATTATAGGCCTCAGTGACCCACACCCGTCCTTTGTGGTCAATATCCATATTAGTGGGGTTGAAAACATCGGGTTCTTTGGCAAAAAGTGAAAGTTGCAGATCTGTATCAGGCACTTCAATACCTTCCACAGTTATCAATTCTTTGGTTTTCCCCTCCGGAAACCTGTCAAATGAAGTCTGATCAGAAGATTTACAAGAAAAAACAATATAAATTAGAAGAAAAATGGCCGATTTTTTTAACATATATATAGGAAAGGTAAAGCCCCCCTTTTATGTTTACAAATTTATAAAAACTTATGCCTTCTTCTGAATTAAATACACAAAAATTGGTCGGAATTCACTCCTTACCTGAGAGCTTCTTCAATCAGCCTTTTAATTTCATTTTCTTTTTTTAGATAATCCTCCAATAAAACTGCCTGGTTTCTGGCTCTGTTGAGGTTATGTTCAGTATATTTTACTGGATAATATACATCATCATTGAAATAATCGGTCAGGAAACGTAAGCCCTGCATATAAATAAGAAAAGGGCCTGCGAAAAACAAACTCTTTTTTTCGGAATCAGTCAACAATGGACCAGTCTGTGACAGGAAGCCTTCAAACAATGCTTTGATATAATCCAACCTGACTTTGACGTTTTCAAAATCAACACTTTCTTCTGACTCCACGCTGGTATAGGTACGAATCATATCACCCAGATCAGAAATCACGATGCCGGGCATAAGCGTATCCAAATCACATACTGCCAGAGCTTTGCCGGTATCTTTATTTAGCAATACATTATTGATTTTTGTATCATGGTGTACAAGTCTTTTAGGATATTTTTCATCTTTTAGGATGTCATTATAATACTGTACCCAATGTTCTTGTCCTAAATAAAAAGAGGTCAGTTCCTGTTCAGCAGCAATTCTTTCTTTATTCCCATTTTGCAAAGCTTCCTGAAATTGCATAAACCTCAATTCCAGATTGTGAAATCCCGGAATACTTTCTCTCAAACCTTTAAGTGGTAGGCCATGGAGATTTTTGGTTAACCTCCCAAAAGCAGAGGCCGCTTCATAAGCCTGTAACAGGTTGCTGGCTATATTGACTGTTTGAGAACTTTTAATGAAAGGACTTAGCCTCCAATATGCTCCATCAATCAAAGCATAAGGTTTATCATCAACAGTTTTAATACTATGAATAAACGTATAGTCAGGATGATTAATTTTCAGGAAATCACTTGCTTTTTCAATATTCTCAGAAATTATTTCAGGATCTTTAAATACATAGGTGTTGATTTTTTGTAAAATAAATTTCTCATCACTGAAATTTGATGTCACCAAAAATGTATTATTAATATGACCTGAACCAAATCTGTGATGAGTATAAGTTCCAGGCGAAAGTCCGAATTGACTTAATACTTCTTCCAAAATTTTTCTATTAAAATTAACTGTACCGGCAGAAAAAGTCTATATGCCGGATTTTCCTGCAAACAAAGGTAATGTTATTCAATTTTTTAATTAACTAAATCAATTTAATAAATTTTTTTAACAACAAATAAGATGCTAAAAATCATGTTTTAGGTTTTTACCTGCCCAAATTAATTGTATTTTTCCAATTAATTGTATTTTTTACGCTTTATTTTCTGCAATTTTTTTCCTTCAAAATACTATAAAAGTCAAAAACTTAAATTTAGCACTATTGCAATACTTTTTATGAATAATTTTGGATTTCTCAAAATAAAAAGTTTATTCGAGTAGATATGAAGGCCATTCAAAACATGATATTTCTATCATAATTATCAGAAACCATATTGTACTTTTCTTATACAGTGAAAAAAAATATTGAATTTTTCCAATATTATTTCTTTGGTCATAAGTTTTTGTATTTCGTGGTTATAAATTGCATCCAATAAAAAAAACCTTATGTCAGAACAAAAAATAGTAGTAAACTCCGAAGGATTTGAGTTTGCGTTTTCTGAAGAAGAGATAGATGCCATTGAAATCCTGAAAACCGATGAGGAGAACATCAGCATTGTTGAAAACTCCGAGTCGTATTCCGGCACCATCGAATCAAAAGAAGGTCGCAACTATCGTGTAAAAATGGGCGGTGAAGATTTTGTAGTAAAAATCAAAAACAGCCTTGATCAAATTATTGACAATATGGGACTTAGCAAGCCTAAAACCCATAAACTTAAGTCCATAAAAGCCCCTATGCCAGGACTGGTAATTGAAATTAATCTTGTAGAAGGACAAGAAGTGAAGGAAAATGAAAAACTTCTGATTCTGGAAGCAATGAAAATGGAAAACGTTATTAAGATTCCGCATGATGCCATTATCAAAAAGGTGTGTGTAGGAAAAGGTCAGGCAGTTGACAAAGGACAGGTTCTTATTGAATTGGAATAACCTATGAAGAATATATTCGAAGAATTCCCGGCTCCCAGTCAGCAAAAATGGCTTGAGCTTGTGGAAAAAGAACTGAAACGGACACCCGAACCTTTAGAAATAAAGGATTCACTATGGTCTGATCCATTTTTGGAACATAAATTCGAGGATAAAACCATTCTGAAAAAAAACAGAGAAGGGTGGTTGATATTCCAGAAAATTTTGATAACCAAAAATGCTCAGGATCAAAATAGTGAAGTATTATCAGCCATCAATGGAGGAGCAACAGCATTGCAGCTGGAATTTGATAATGAAGAACCCGATTTTAAAGAGATATTCAAAAATGTTGACTTAAAACACATTACATTATCAATCAAGGCAGAAAAGGATCAGGCAAAGATTTTAAAAATACTAGATGATTATTGTTTCCAGACCTATGGAGACAGCTCTCAAATAGAAATAATAACTTCAAAAGCCGATGAATCCAAATTTAATGCAATCAAGCCACTCCAACTCATTTCAGAATCTCCCGGGAAACCTCTCTTTGAAAATCTCTCAGAAATACTTTCAGAAGCAGAAAAAGCAGGCATAATAAATGAAAATCCCTTTTGGATTAAATTATCTTCATCGGAAAATTTCTATCTTAATATTGCCAAAATCAGAGCACTGAAGATTCTTTGGGAGCATATTCTTGAAGCCAACAATACAACAGCACCTGAAATGAGGATTTGGGTACAAGTTGGAACGACCAACCCTGACCCCAATCAGGCGGCCATCTCGGCCACCCAACAAGCGGCAGCTGCAATAAGCGGCTCAGCCGATGCAATCGAAATCAATACTTTGGAATACCCTTCCGACTATCCTCAGGGATTTGCCGAAAGGATCACCCGAAATATTCAAAACCTTTTGTGGTATGAAAGTCACCTCAATAAAGTGGATGACCCGGCTGCGGGAAGTTATTTTATTGAAGACCTGACAGAAAAAATAAAAAATGAAATCTGGAATTTATTCTTAAAAAATAGATGAAAAAAATATTAGTAGCCAACCGTGGCGAAATCGCCCTCCGAATCATGAAATCCATCAAAAAGATGGGTATCAAAACAGTAGCCGTATATTCCGAACCCGACAAACAGGCCTTGCATGTACAATATGCCGACGAAGCCGTATGTCTGGGTGAAGCCGCCTCCGCAAAATCTTATCTCAATATGGATAAGATAATTGATTATGCCAAAAAACTTGGTGTGGATGGTATTCACCCGGGTTATGGATTTTTAAGTGAAAATGCAGTTTTTGCAGAAAAAGTTGAAGCTGCAGGTATCACTTTTATAGGACCAACTCCCGAAGCCATCACTTTGATGGGTTCTAAACTAGCCGCCAAAGATTGTGTAAAACACTACAATATCCCGATGGTTCCTGGTGTTGACCATGCCATTGATGATATCGCCGAAGCCAAAAAAGTAGCCGAAGAAATTGGTTTCCCGATTTTGATCAAAGCTTCTGCAGGTGGTGGTGGTAAAGGAATGCGTATAGTAGAAAAACAGGAGGAATTTGTAGAACAAATGGAAAGAGCAATTTCAGAAGCAGTTTCGGCTTTTGGTGATGGCTCAGTATTTATAGAAAAATATGTAAGTTCACCCAGACATATTGAAGTACAGGTATTGGGAGACAAACACGGAAACATTGTTCACCTATTCGAAAGAGAATGTAGTATTCAACGCAGGCACCAAAAAGTGATTGAGGAAGCTCCGTCAGGTATTCTTACCCCGGAAAAAAGACAAGCTATGGGAGAGGCAGCAGTGAAAGTAGCCAAATCATGTAACTACGTGGGTGCTGGTACTGTAGAGTTTTTGGTTGATGCCAATCTTGATTTTTATTTCCTTGAAATGAACACCCGTCTTCAGGTTGAACACCCTGTAACAGAAATGATTACCGGTATTGACCTTGTAGAAGAACAAATAAGAATAGCCAGAGGCGAAAAACTCAGAATCAAGCAGGAAGACCTTAAAATCAATGGTCATGCTATGGAATTGAGGGTTTATGCCGAAGATCCATTAAACGAATTTCTACCATCAGTTGGTCACATCAACCGGTACGTTAGACCTACAGGTGATGGTGTAAGGCTTGATGATGCCTATGAAGAGGGAATGGAAATTCCGATTTTCTACGACCCAATGATTGCCAAACTGGCAACTCATGGACCAACAAGAATCGAGGCCATTCAAAAAATGAAACAGGCAATTGCCGATTATGAAATTGAAGGATTCGCCACTACTTTACCATTTGGCACTTTTGTGATGGATCATCCAGCTTTTATTTCGGCTCAATTTGATACCCATTTTGTTAAAAATTATTTCTCAAAAGAACAATCTGTAGAATGGCAAAAAGGCAAAGCACGCAAAGCTGCCCTCCTTGCACTTGCACATTGGAAATCGAGAAAAAATATCATCAAAGCACCTGAAGTGAGCAATTTTAGTTGGAAAAAACGATGAAAAAAACTGATTATTCGAAAATCAATATCAGGGCAAAAACCCCTCCAAAAGGTGGCACTCCCCGTCAATATACCTCAGCTGAGGAGATATTGATACCGAGTACACCCGAGGTAAGGAAATATCCTCATCAGATTTACAAATCCGGGATAGAACCTTATCTGGGCGGGCCATACACCAGTATGTATCTCAATAAACCATGGACCATCAGACAATACGCAGGTTTTTCTACCGCAGAGGCCAGTAATGCCTTCTACAGAAGAAATCTTGCTCAAGGTCAAAAGGGGCTTTCGGTTGCATTTGACCTGGCCACTCACCGTGGGTATGATTCAGATCATCCAAGAGTAGCCGGTGACGTGGGTATGGCGGGTGTAGCCATTGATTCTGTGGAGGACATGAAAATCCTTTTCGACCAGATTCCATTGGATCAAATGTCGGTATCCATGACCATGAATGGTGCGGTTATCCCGGTAATGGCGTTTTATATTGTCGCTGCTCTCGAACAAGGAGTAAAAATGGATCAGCTTTCAGGAACAATCCAAAATGATATCCTGAAGGAATTCATGGTGCGGAATACTTACATCTACCCTCCCAAGGCTTCAATGCGTATCATCGCCGATATTTTTAAGTTTACTTCGGCTCATATGCCTAAGTTTAACTCTATCAGTATCAGTGGTTATCATATGAACGAAGCCGGTGCCCCTGCCCATATTGAATTGGCTTATACCCTTTCTGACGGACTAGAGTACCTGAAAACCGGAGTTGAATCAGGTTTGAACATTGACGATTTTGCCCCTCGGTTATCATTTTTCTGGGGAATAGGAATGAATTTCTACATGGAAATTGCCAAAATGAGGGCTGGAAGGCTTCTCTGGGCAAAAATTGTAAAGAGATTTAATCCCAAAAATGCAAAGTCGATGGCTCTCAGAACTCACTGTCAAACTTCAGGCTGGAGTCTGACCGCCCAGGATCCTTTCAACAATATCGCCCGTACAACCATTGAAGCGATGGGAGCGGTATTTGGAGGAACTCAGTCATTGCATACCAATTCACTGGATGAGGCTATTGCCTTACCTACCGATTTTTCTGCAAAAATTGCCAGAGAAACCCAAAAATACCTACAAAGTACTGAAGCTGGTATTACGCAGGCTGTTGACCCTTGGGCTGGTTCCTATTATGTGGAATATCTTACCAATGAGCTGGTAGATAAAGCCTGGGCCCTGATAGAAGAGATTGAAAGTGTAGGTGGAATGGCAAATGCTATTGAGAAAGGCATTCCAAAACTAAAAATTGAGGAAGCTGCCACCAGGAAACAGGCAGCAATTGACAGTGGCTTTGAAAAAATAGTTGGCGTGAACAGCTTCCAGATTGATGAACTTACCGAATTAGACACCCTCGAAGTGGATAATGCAGCTGTAAGAAATTCTCAGATTGAACGCATTAACAATCTGAAAGCCAATCGCGATAATACATTAGTAGAAAAACTTTTGACTGAAATAAATCAAATTGCCGAATCAGGAGAAGGAAATTTATTGGAAAAAGCAGTAGAAGCTGCAAAAGCTCGTTGTACATTGGGAGAAATTTCTCTGGCTATGGAAAATGCTTTTGGAAGGTACAAGGCAGATATTCAGTCAGTAAAAGGTGTATATATGCGAGCTATGAATCAGAATCAGGTATTTGTAGATGCTCAGAAACTGAGCGAAGAATTTGTGAATATCGATGGTCGCCGGCCTAGGATACTCATTGCAAAATTGGGTCAGGACGGCCACGACCGAGGTGCTAAAGTAATCTCTACAGGTTTTGCTGATATTGGTTTTGATGTGGACATTGGCCCACTTTTCCAAACACCCAAGGAAGCAGCTCATCAAGCCATTGAAAATGACGTTCATGTGGTTGGAGTAAGCTCACTGGCCGCTGGTCATAAAACCCTGGTTCCTCAGGTGATTGAGGAGCTAAAAAAACAGGGACGACCTGATATCAAAGTCGTGGTAGGCGGGGTAATTCCTCCACAAGATTATGATTTTCTATACAATATCGGGGTGGTCGGCGTATATGGCCCCGGAACTCCAATAGCTCAGGCCGGCAAAGAAATAATTGAAATGTTGATTAAAGAATTTGAAAATTAAGATGAACACTAAAGTAGAAATATTGAACCAGAAACTCCGTGAAGCCGAGGTAGGCGGGGGTTTGAAACGCATTGATTCACAACATCAAAAAGGCAAACTATCTGCCCGTGAGCGTGTTGAATTATTACTTGATGAAGGTACTTTTGAAGAAATTGGTGCCCTCGTTACGCACAGAACCAAAGATTTTGACATGGAAAGTCAGATATTCTACGGCGATGGTGTGGTTACCGGATATGGTACTGTCAACGGAAGATTGGTATATGTTTTCTCGCAGGACTTTACAGTTTTCGGAGGATCTCTTTCTGAAACTCATGCCGAAAAAATATGCAAAATCATGGATATGGCTATGAAAACCGGTGCTCCCGTGATCGGACTAAATGATTCCGGCGGTGCCCGTATCCAGGAAGGTGTGCGTTCATTAGGTGGTTATGCTGACATATTTTACCGAAACGTAAGAGCCTCAGGCGTAGTACCACAAATCTCAGCTATCATGGGACCGTGTGCCGGTGGTGCAGTGTACTCACCAGCTATGACCGACTTCGTGATTATGGTAGAAAACACCAGCTATATGTTTGTGACAGGACCAAACGTGGTAAAAACCGTTACAAATGAAGAAGTTAGTTCTGAAGAACTCGGTGGAGCGTTTACACATGCTTCCAAATCAGGGGTGACTCACCTTACAGCGGGAAATGACTACGAATGTATCCAGCAAATAAGAACGCTTTTGAGCTTTATGCCTCAAAACTGCGAGGAAGTACCTGTAAAACAAGACTTTCACCTTCAGGATGAGATTCGTCCGCAATTGGAAACCATCGTTCCGGAAAATCCAAATCAGCCTTACGATATCAGAGAGGTAATTGCGGGCATTTGTGACGAAGAAAGTTTCCTTGAAGTACATAAAGATTATGCTGATAATATCGTAGTTGGCTTTGCAAGATTAGCTGGCCGCAGTGTGGGTATTGTAGCCAATCAGCCTATGAGCCTTGCAGGTGTATTGGATATTGAAAGCTCCAAAAAGGGTGCCCGATTTGTAAGATTCTGCGACAGCTTTAATATTCCTCTGCTGGTTTTGGTTGATGTGCCGGGCTTCCTTCCAGGCACTGATCAGGAGTGGAAAGGTATCATCACCAATGGTGCAAAACTGCTTTATGCGTTCAGTGAAGCCTCAGTGCCACGTGTGACTGTGATTACCCGTAAGGCTTATGGTGGTGCTTATGACGTAATGAACTCCAAACACATCGGAGCGGACTTTAACTTTGCATGGCCGGGTGCCGAAATCGCCGTAATGGGTGCCAAAGGTGCTTCTGAGATTATCTTCAAAAAAGAAATCACTGAAGCGGAAGATCCTGCCGCAAAACTTCTTGAAAAAGAAGCCGAATATGCCAATTTGTTTGCCAACCCATACACAGCAGCCGAAAGAGGATTTATTGATGAAGTAATTGAGCCAAAATATACCCGTAGAAAACTCATCAAAGCTTTCGCCACACTGGAAAACAAAGTGGACCACCGTCCAAGGAAAAAACACGGAAATATTCCGTTATAATTTAATAAAGGATTGGTTAAAAAGAGGTAAGGCCGCAAGACCTTATCTCTTTTTTATTGTTCAAAAAGGAAGGTCGTCATTCACTGCTGCCGGTACATCTGTATTAGCGGATTTCACTTCGGCTTTTTCTGATTTCCTGCCGAGCATTTGCATGCTGTTGCCTCTGATTTTTACCACAAATTTTTCGATGCCGTTTGAGTCGGTGTATTTCTCGGTGCGAAGTTTACCTTCTATATACACACTATCCCCTTTTTGAAGAAACTTCTCCCCTATTTCGGCCAGGTTGTCCCAAAGTTCTATGCGGTGCCATTCGGTTTGTTCGACTTTTTCTCCGTTTTTATTTGTATAATTTTCTGATGTAGCAATATTGAAAGTAGCCACTTTTGTGCCGCTAGCGAGGGTTCTGATTTCAGGATTCGAACCTAGATTTCCGATTAACATTACTTTGTTGAGAGATGCCATTTTTTTAAATATTTTAAATGAAAAAATTATTGTTTTACAAAAGCCAATCATGAACCGGATTGACTATGCAAAATTGGGACAGCTCAGAATAATGATTCGGTTATTAAACGTTTGTATTCGAATGTAATCGCTTGTTGTCGGATATATTACTGATATTTAAACTATTACAGAATTTTATTTGCCAAAAAAAATACCGCAGCAGTGATTGAGGCATTGTTGGAGCTCCCACGCTATGGCGTGGAGCGAAACCGAAAGCACGGCCGCTGCCCAAATAAATATCAGGTCAATGCTGATGACAATGGCAGGCGTGTATCCCTTTGGCTTTTTCGAGCGATTCTTTGCCCTCAGTGTAAGAAAACCAGGCGATACCCAGAGCTCCGAGGGCGTCGATATACAATACAGGAAACAGGAAGTTGAGCAAACTGCTGCCCAGCAAGACCATAGACATATACATGCATACGCGGGCACAGTTGGCATCGGCCACGATGGCGTCGGAATGCAGAGCCTTTCCTACTTCGATCTTCTTTTGGATCAACCACCACATGATGCCGATGGAGACAGAAGCCACAAGCACACCGGGAATTGTGCTTTCAGGCTGGTGTTTTTGGTAGATACTGATTGCCGCTGTTATGACCAATAAAATTGCCAATGCATAAAGGCTGTATCCAGTAATATTTAAGGCTTTTTTCTCAAAATCGCTCTTCTCGCTGGTAGGGTTGGCTGTGATTCTTTTGACCATTACCAAAATGCCGATTCCTGAAATCATTTCGATAAAGGAGTCGAGCCCGAAACCAAAAAGGGAAAGTGTCTCATCGGCAAACCCATAAAAAGTACTTACAAGGCCTTCCAGGATATTATAAATTATTGTAAACCAGGACAAACCCACTGCCCAATGGTAGTATTTTTCTTCCGATTTTTCCATATTCAAATTTAAGCTGAAAACAAGTGCAACAGGGAATCAAAAAAGAAAAATGTTTTAACTTTGTACTATGTCCTGCTCAAAGCGAAAATATAACAGCGAAAATCTTGCGGTAGAGGCTTTGATTGAAGCCCGCATAAATTTCGACACCAATAGTGCCACTACTGTTTATTTATGTGGTGATTGCGGATATTGGCATTTGACTTCAAGAGGCGACACGCACCCTAAGCTTAAAGCCGCTCTTGATAGTGGCCAGATAGCGAGACAGAAACTGAGTAATTATTGGGAAAGAAAACTGAGGTAAATGGAATTTGTAGCCATAGATTTTGAAACAGCCACCAACAGTCAGGATTCTGCCTGTGCGGTAGGAATCGTCCATGTCAGAAATGAGGAAATAGTTGAAGAGTATTATTCACTTATACAACCACCTGACAATCAATACCTTTATTACAATACCAAAGTGCATGGTATCAAGCCAATAGACACTGAAAACGCCCCTACTTTTGCAGAAATATACCCCAAAGTCAAAGAATTGATGCAAAATAGATTGGTAGTTGCTCATAACGAATCATTTGACCGAAATGTGCTTTTCCAAACTATGGCCAGCCATGGATTAAATTACAGTGAACTAAATATTAAGTCAAAATGGGAATGTACAGTGAAGATATTCAGGAAAAAAGGTCATTTTAAGGTCAATTTGGCTGCATGTTGTAAAAGATATGATATTCCTCTTGATCATCACAATGCCCTTTCAGATGCACGTGCTTGTGCAAAATTGTACCTAATCCATAAGTATCCGCTATTAGTAATGTGAGGTTCGCATACCGAGTTTTGGGTGGCGAGTACCGAGTTTATTTTCTCAAATAATAAACAAAATTTCACAGAAACCCCGGCACTTAATTCTCACAGAAAACACAAAAAAAACTCGCAACCCGGAACTCGCAACCAGCAACCCAGAACTTGTTTTCTCACAGAATTTCACAGAAAGAGCCCGGCACTCTCAACCCGATACTTGTTTTCTAACAGATTTCACAAAAAAAAACACGGCACTCGAAACCCGCAACCCGGCACTTACTCTTCTTACTTATTCTTAAAACCCCACCAATTATCTGTAATGAAAGCCGAGGCGGGCAAGCCAATCGCATTTTTTAAAGAAGCTTCCGCAATATTGTTCCATTCAAACCGGGCAAAAATCGGGTTACTAACTTTAGAACTACTCAAAGTGATGGTATTGCTTTTGACTCTAACATCAGCTTTAGTGAAATTTCCTGAAAGGTCTGCCACTTCAAAATTATCCTTGCATTTTGCTCCACAATTCAGATCCGGGGAATCATAATAGAGTATGATACTTCCTTTTTTGGTTTCATAAGTAAGCAGTTTGGGCCCCTGAACAGTGCCTAACTTTATATTGTACAGATTTTTCAAAGCTACATTGGCCAGCCTGTTGCCAACGTCTTTTTTGTTTTTGGGATGGATGTCATCAATATTTCCAATGTCAGAAATACAAACCATTGCTGTATTTGGCGTAGTTTCAGCCAATCTCTGAGCATTTCTGAGAGCAACACCTTCTTCCGGCTGCCCATATTTGTAGGGAGCTATTTGTACAAAATAAAAAGGAAGCTCCTCCTGCCAGGCATTTCTCCAGGAAGCAATCATCGTATTCAACAATTTATCATAATTGGCGGCATTCATCACATTGGCTTCACCCTGATACCATAGAAAACCTTTCAACTTAAATCCTACCACGGGAGCTATCATTGCATTGTAGATTGAAGCGGTTTTTACCGGTCCCCAGGGCACTTCTTTTAGGCCTATGGCATCTTTGTACAAAGTTGGATCAGCTTTTATTGCAGCTTCCGGAGTCCAGGCCTCAGCAGGCGTTCCACCCCATGAGCTATTGATGATTCCTACAGGCACTGAAAGGTCTTGATGCAGTTTTTTTGCAAAGAAATAACCGATTGCACTGAAATATTTCATGGTTGCGGGGGTGCATACGTCCCATTTGCCACTAAGATTTTGTTGCGGAAATGCCGCAGTAGCATGGCTTACACTAAAAAACCTTATTTCAGGAAAATTTGCCTTTTCAATTTCAGCCTGAGCACTATCAATACCTGAGCCGGCACTCCATTCCATATTACTTTGACCCGATACCAGCCAAACTTCTCCAATCAGAATATTTTCGAGCTTAATGGTATTGTAGCCCGAAATAATGAGTTCATAAGGTCCACCGAAAACCGGAGTTTGAATTTCAATCTCCCACGTACCCATGGGGGTAGTCTTATATTCTACGGTTTGGTCATTCCAGTTATTTGTAAATTTAACGGTTTCTCCTGATTTTGCCCAACCCCAAAACTTTACCCTAGATTTTTGTTGCAAAACCATATTGGAACCAAAGATTGCAGGAAGGGTGACGTTGGCAAACGAATTACTTACAAAAAGAGTAATAAAGGCGAGCGTGAGTTTTATTTTCATTAGATTAATATCTTTTCTGAAAGGTCAATAAGGTTTTCTTATGCAAAAATGCTAAAGGATTAGGAAATAAACTGTATTTTTACCCAAATACTCATTTATTTTTATTTATGTCAAAAAAAATAATTTTTACCGAAAAAGCTCCTGCCGCTATCGGGCCTTATAGCCAGGCTGTTTTGGCAGGAAATACTTTATACGTTTCAGGCCAGATAGCCCTCGATTTGGCTCCATTGGGAGATATTAAAGCCGAAACCCAAAGAATAATGGAGAATCTTGGCCATATTTTGGCTGCTGCCGAAATGGATTATTCTCAGGTGGTAAAAGCAAGTATTTTCCTGAAAAATATGGATGACTTTGCCGTAGTAAATGAGGTTTACGGAAGCTTTTTTACAGAGAACCCTCCTGCAAGAGAAACAGTACAAGTGGCAAAATTACCCAAAGATGTGAATGTAGAAATATCAGTAATTGCCGTAAAATTATAAAGCCTGCCGATTGCTCAGCAGGCTTGTTTAAGGTCAAGATTGATTGTATATTAAGGTTAAATAGATTTTCAAAATTATAACATATTCAAGAAAAAATATAATTTTTGAGAAAATATTTGACACTATTTTTTTACTGCTCTAAATATCAAGACATTACAAAATGAAAGACAGGAGACGATTTATTAAAAATGCTTTGGGTATGGCAACTTTGGCGAGCTTGGGGAGCACAAAATCTTTATTGGCTCAATCTCCCGATAAGACCAATTTCAAGATGCTTTATGCCCCTCATTTCGGCATGTTTAAAAACTCAGCCGGGGATGATCTTTTCGACCAGCTGCAATTTATTTCCGAGGTAGGCTTCAGGGCGTTGGAAGACAACGGCATGATGGCCAGGCCCGTAGAAACCCAGAAGAAAATAGGTGAAACCATGGCGAAGTTGGGGCTAAAAATGGGCGTTTTTGTGATTGATGGGGGCGACAACTGGAAAGTTTCTCTCACAACCGGAAAAGCGGAATATTTGGATAATTTTCTAAAAACTTGCCGTCAGGCAGTGGAAGTGGCCAAGCGTACCAATGCAAAATGGATGACCGTGGTTCCGGGATTTTTCGAAAGAAAGCTACCAATAGGAATCCAGACTGCCAACGTGGTGGATGCTTACCGCCGTGCTTGCGATATTTTTGAAAAACATGGCCTCGTGATGGTGATGGAGCCATTGAGCGACACACCTGATTTGTTCCTGAGAAATTCTGACCAATCCTATATGATTTGTAAGGCGGTAAACAGCCCTTCCTGCAAAATATTGTTTGATATGTGGCACATGCAACGCAACGAAGGCCAGCTGACCAAAAACATGGATTTAGTTTGGGATGAAATCGGTTATTTTCAAATTGGTGATGAACCGGGCAGAAAGGAGCCAACTACAGGAGAAATTAATTACAAATTCCTTTTCAAGCATATATATGAGGTTTCGAAAGCTAAAAATCAGGAATTTATCCTGGGAATGGAACACGGAAATATGTTCTCGGGAAAAGACGGCGAACAAAAGTTGATTCAGGCCTATGTAGAATCTGATAAATTCTGAATTATGAAATATTTAACACTTTTGTTGTTTTTATTTTTAGGCAGTTGCACTACAAACTTTTATGTAGTGCGGCATGCTGAAAAGTCATCTTATCCAAAAGAAAACCCGGAACTTACAGAAGAGGGAAAAGATAGGGCCGAAAGGCTGAGGGTTATTCTTCTTAAGAAAAAAATTAAAGAGGTGTATTCAACCAACACCACCCGTACAATTAATACCGCAAAGCCTTTGACCGAACTAAAAGACTTAAAAATAAAAATTTATGAAGTTAAAAATCAAAATGACCTGATTGTAAACCTCAAAAAATCAAGAAAAAACACATTGATTGTCGGTCATAGTAATACCCTCCGGCCGATAGTTAATGGTCTGGCAGAAAAAGAAGTTTTGAAAAAAGATCTGGAAGATATGGAATATAATAAGCTTTTTATCATCAAAAGGAAAGCTTTCGGAAAACCAAAATCTGAAGTAATAGAATATTGAAGAGATTCATTTCCGGACTGCTCTTGGACTGATCCAAGTACCATGAAATAGGGCATTCAGGTAATATCCAAAAAGATTTTTAGCCAGCAAAATCTGTAATCTTCCTTTGGGTAAGAAAAACAAAATCAAACCTAAAAAAGCCAGTAAACTTTTAAAAATCAGATTATTAAGTACCATAACCGTGTGAGATAGTATTTTCTCCACGCCTTTGAAATTGTTATTTATATACACATGCTGTGAAATAATGACTTCAGTTTTGGTCAAAGCAGCTGTTTTTATATTCCTTCTGCTGGCACCTCCGTGCTCATGTTTTATAGGAAAATCACAAAGCATAATCAGTTTTTTGCCCAATTGCCTTACCCTAAGTGAAAGTTCTACATCTTCGGAATACATCCAGTAGTCGGTATTCCATTTTCCGGCATTCTCAAAGTTTTCTCTGGAAATCATTACCACCGAGCCGGAAATCCATTCAGGATTAACTGCCTGGCAATCACAAGTTTTACAATTAGTTTCAGAAATTCTTTTCGAAAAAATCATTTTATAAATAGATCGCTGTATGCCGAATAGCGTCCAAAATGAAGGCAGAATCTTTTGATAAGACGAAGGTTTTTCACTCTGAATGCATGAGACAATTCCGGCCTCAGAATCAGTCTGATATACCTTTTCCATTGCTCTGATGGATTCAGCTGTAGCCAAAGTGTCGGGATTTAAAAATAAGAGTAAATCTCCGGTTGATTTTTCTGTCCCAAAATTACACCCGTGAGCAAAACCATTATTTCCGGAATTTTCCACAAACACTACTTTGGGGAATTCAGCTAAAAACCCAGGAAGTTTACCATCATTGGAATAATTATCAACGACTATAATTTCCAGCTCAAAATCAGGAAATTGAAATGAAACTAAAGCCTTGAGATTTTGTCTTAAAACCTGCCAACTTTTATAATTTACGATAATTATGGAGAGCTTTGTGGCCATTTCAGGATTTTTTAATGCCTCTCAACACGGCTCTGCGAAGATAAGGTGGCTGCACCACATTGGTTTTTCCATAATAATAAATCATGTAATTCCTTGAAAAACGATTTTCGAAACCATATTTTTCCAACAAATCAAATAAATCCTTTGCATCCACTTGTCGGTGATAAGTACACACTGCCACTTTGAGGTTCTTCTGATTTTGAATCAATTTTTCAGCACCTCTTAATACCTCACCTTCAGCACCTTCCACGTCGGCTTTGATAAAAGTTACTTTATTAGAGCCCTTAAAATAAGTGTCGAGTTTGATACACTTTTCGTCATCGTGGTCTGAAACGTATTTCTCAACGATCGTCACTTTATCTTTATAAGGAGCAAATGTGGCTTCCAAAGCCGTAATCCAGGAGGGTTCGGTTTCGAAAATATAACAATGAGCTGCTTTCTCAATAGCACTCAAAGAAAAATTACCTTCAGCAGCACCTACATCAACGATGATTTCACCTTCCTGCACCTCAAAATCACCTTCCAGATAGCAGTGGGGCGACTCAGGGTCTTGTTCTAAAAGCAAACTATTGAAATAAATCTGAGCTCTTTTTTTTGACTTTCCATTTTTGAAATAGAGCATTTTACCTTCCCAAAAAGTGTAAAAAAGTCCGTTTGAGGAATCTAGTTCTATCGGAATGTTTTTATAATCATACTTTTCTGGAAACGAATATGGAAAAATGGTAAGCTTATTTTTTTTCAGAAAATCAAGTACCTGCTTTTCGTCATCAGCCAAGGTTTGGGATTCCAAAAAAGCTATGATTTTATTTTTGAGCCATTTGAGCCTGATGCTTTTGGGAACAATTTTCTTAAAAATGGCCTCTTTCATTGTTTATTTTTTGAATTAACAAATTTCTAAAATAATAAGTAATACCCAAAACAAAGTAAATTTTTATATCAACCTCAAATCAAAATGTTTGGTTACAAATAGCCTGAGAGCAGTTTTTTAAAAAATATAAAAATGAATTTTTTATCAAAACTTCAAAAACACAATTTACCAAATATACACACTTAAACAACTAATAAATAAATACTTAAAATTTTTCACCCCCAGTGAATAATTATATTTAAATCAAATTGGATGTATGATTTTTTATATAGAATTTAGAGGAAATTTAAAACTACTATTATGAATAAAAAATTACTTCTATTTGTCAGCTTAATTTTAATAACCTCAATTGCTATAGCACAACAAAAGTACCATCGGATTTCTGCAAAAATGAGCAAAGAGGATATTCAATCTCTTTTTGCAAAAGGATTGGATGTGGATCATTATCAATTTGAAAATGGGATTTTTAAGGCCGAAGTTTCAGATAATGATATTTCGGTTTTAAAGGCCAATAACGTCAAAGTCAAATACCTGGTGCGTGATCTGGAAAAAAACATCCCAAAACTCAACAAGAAAATTGACCAAAAATCTTCGAAAAACCTTCGGCCGGCAGCCACTCCTGCCAATTTTGCGTTGGGTTCTTATGGCGGGTATTTTAGTTTGCAGGAAATGATAAACATCCTTGACCAAATGAGGGTACAATATCCAAATCTTATTTCTGTAAAGTCATCGATCGGAAATACCATAGAAGGACGGCCAATTTATATGGTTAAAATCAGTGATAACCCTGATGTGGACGAGTCAGAACCTGAAGTTTTCCTCAATGCCGTACACCATGCCCGCGAGCCCATCAGTCTTAGCCAATTGATATATTTTATGTGGCACATACTGGAAAACTATGGAACTGATCCTGAGATCACTACCATACTCAACAGCTCTGAGCTGTATCTTGTACCCGTTGTAAATCCTGATGGATACGAATACAATCGTGGAACCAATCCCAATGGTGGTGGGATGTGGCGAAAAAACAGAAAAAACAATGGAAACGGAACCTATGGTGTGGATATAAATCGAAACTACGGATACATGTGGGGGCTAAATAATACGGGCTCGTCTGGCACAACCAGCTCAGAAACTTACCGTGGAACAGCCGCTTTTTCTGAACCTGAAACGCAAGCGATAAGAAATTTTTGTAATGCTCATGATTTTGTGGCCTCTATGGACTTCCATTCTTATGGTAATTACTGTATCTACCCTTTTGGTTATCAGTCAACCAATACCAACCCTGAGCTTTCACTTTTTACACAGCTCGGTACATATTTAACCGCTGAAAATGGCTTTAAAGCCGGAAATTCTCTGGCGACAGTGGGATATTCTGTAAACGGTGCCGGAGACGACTGGAAATATGGTGAACAAACCACCAAAAATAAAATATACAGTTTTACCCCTGAAGTAGGTACCTCAACTGATGGTTTTTATCCGGCCCAAAGCCGAATCTTACCACTTTGTGAATCTACTTTACTTATGAACCGGAAAATATTGAAACTATCTTCAAAATTTGCAACTATTGCTACCACTTCATCTTCAAGTTCCACTTCACTTTCAGGTAACCTTAGCTTCAGTTTACAGAATTTCAGTGTCAGAAATCCAACGTACACTGTAAATATCAGCACAAGCAGTCCCTTTGTGACATCGTTAGGAAGCCCTCAAATGTTTAGTAGTATGACCACTTTCCAAACCACAAACGGACAGTTTGCCTATACCCTATCACCCGATACTCCCTATGGTACAGTTATAGATTTTGTAATTACCTTGGATAACGGCCATAGTCCGCAGCAAAAAACTGCAAGTATTACGTATGACTGTGCAGCTCCTTCGGGTCTTAATGCCACAGGAATCACCACAAATGCAGCAAAAGTTTCCTGGACAGCCACAAGCGATGCACATAAATATGTTGTAGCCTATAAAACTTCGGCTTCCGCAACCTGGAGCCCTGACCAGACCCTTGATACAACTTATATTGACTTGACTGGACTGACATCACAAACTGCTTATGATTTCAGCGTGCGGGATTCGACCTGTACCAACCAAAGTCAGTTTAGTTTTACAACTCAGGCAATTTGCGGTACTCCGGTAAACCTTTCAATTGGGACTATCACTTCAACTTCAGCAAATATTTCATGGTTAGCGGCTTCGGGTGCCACTTCCTATAAGGTTGAATATAAACTGGCTTCAGCCACAACATGGACTGTTGCAAATGCGGCCCAGACTGCATTAACCCAAAGCCTGGGAAGCCTCACTTCATCAAGCATTTATGATGTAAGGATAAGTTCAAACTGTTCATCGGGCACTTCAGGATATTTAAGTGGGCAGTTTACCACAGCTGCACCTCCGGCAGTAATTTACTGTGCCAGCAAAGGGTCAAATTCATCTTTGATGTGGGTCGATTATTTCAAACTTTCAAATTTGACCCGCTCCTCAGGAAATGATGGTGGATACTACAATGGTACTTCTTCAACCATTAACCTTAGTAAGAATACAACTTACACCCTCACCTATTCGGCAGGATATGCTTCAACCAAATATAGGGTATATTGGAAAGCCTGGATAGACTATAACAACAATGGCTCATTTAACGATAGTGGTGAACAGATTTTGAATGCAAATAGTACAGGTACAGGCAATTATTCAGTTTCTTTCAAAGTTCCGACCACCGCAAAATCAGGTCAAACCAGAATCAGAATTGCCATGAAATACAATGCTACCCCAACTTCGTGCGAAACATTCTCATATGGCGAAGTGGAAGATTTTACAATCAGTATTCCGACAACGGCAGCAAATAGTAATGTCAGAATCGGTGAAGAACCAATTGTTGCAGTTGCAGAACAGGCTTCAAGTCCAACTATTTTCCCAAATCCGGTTTCAGAGATTTTAACAATTGACCTCAAAGAAGCTTCGACGGATGCCATGAAACTGGAAGTATTTAATGCCCAGGGTAGAAAAATGACTTCAGAATTCCTGGAACCAAATGCACTTACACATCATTTAAATGTAAGTAAGCTTTTACCCGGGAAATATACGGTCTCGATTCAGGGGAAAGAAAAGACAAGTTCGATACATTTTATAAAGCAGTAAAAGTTTGATTATTTTTTTCAAAAATCCCTCTGATTAACGGAGGGATTTTTGTATTAATAGATGGTTTTCAAATATTAAACTTACCTTAAATTTCATTTTGGACAAAAACCAAATTCTGATTTTCGGGTCAAAGGTACTAAGTTTGTAGCTTATTTATTTCCAAAAAAAATGAAAACCCTTGAAAAACTACTGCTCTTAACCTTATTATTCACATCTTTCACTAAAGGTTTTAGCCAAATCACTAATAAAGATGAACTTGAAGCTTATAAAGCTGCTTACAATTCATTTATCTGGGGATATCCGGTAGTAAGTTTAGGGTTGGAATCAAAAAGATTTTCTGAGGAAATTGCACCTAAAAGTGCATTTAACAATCTTTCCATATTCACGAAAGAATCGGAAGATACAAAGGAAGAAAGAGATGTAAATGAGGATATTATATATGCAAAAGGTTACTTTGATTTAAAAAATACAGGTCTGATTATTTCACTTCCGGCATTGACTGTAAAAAGTTATTATTCAATCTCGTTCAATGATGCTTTTAGTAATAATTTCGATAATTTCAGTTCATTAAAAAACCCGGCAAAAGATACGAAAATACTTTTGATAGGTCCTGATTATAAAGGAGAACTACCCAAAAACATTAAAAAAGTAATTAAGGCACCTACTAATTTCGGTTGGATTTTAGCCAGAAGTTCTGTTGTTGATAAACTTGAACTAACCGAAGCCAAAAAAACTCTTGAAACCATAAAAATTGAGACTTATCCAAAAGCAGGACTAGTTTCAGATTATTGGCATAGAAATAACATTGATTTTTTACTTAAAAAACCCGAAACCATCGCCACTATTGCCGCAATGGACTGGAGAACATATTTTAAGGTGCTTTCACAGTTTTTGATTGAAAACAAAATTCCTGAATCGCAAGCTAAGTATATAGCTGATTTTGCAAAAATAGGGTTGGTACCGGGAGAAGAATATGAAAAAACTAAAGTAAAAAAAAGCATTGAAAGAGGTATAAAGCAGGGTTTTCTTGATGCCGTGGAATTACTTAAAAATGAGGCCCCAAAGCAGATAGATTATGATAAAAAAGGCTGGTTTTATAATGTAGGTGAAGGAAAATGGGGAAATAAATACACCAAAAACGCCGCCTCGGCCATGAATGGTTTCGACCAAAGTGCAGCAGAAGAATTTATGAAATATCAAACTTTGGTAGATGCTGACAATGAAACTTTGAATGGGGCAGGAAAAGGCTATAAAATGACATTTAAGAAACTTCAGTTACCGGCAACAAAAGCTTTTTGGACTATCAATATTTTGGACAATAACGATCTCATTTATTCTAATCCAAAAAACAAATATGGATTTAACAATAAAACCAAAGGCGTAAAACTTCAAAAAGACGGTTCCCTGATTTTATTTTTCCAAACCACCCCTCCTAAAAACCAGGAACCTAACTGGATTCCAGTACCCGAAGGTGGGTTTAAGGTTATAATGAAAGTTTACAACCCCGGCGAAGACGTGGTCAGCGGTGAATGGATACCTCAGCAGCTGGAGAAGATTAAATAGCTCAGAAGGAACTCAATATCTGATCTAAAAATCCTTTGATGGAACCCGGATAGGCCACAGCCATAAAAGCAATGCCAAAAAGTCCTCCCCAGAGATGAGCAAGGTGGTTAATATTATCACCTTGCCTTTTGTCCATATATATAGAATAAGCGATGTAAAGTATTGCAAAAATATATGCAGGCATAGGTACCGGTATGGGTAGCATCATCAATTTGTTCATCGGTGCCAGAATGATACTTGCAAAAACAATAGAGCTCACTCCTCCACTAGCACCCAATGAATTAAAATAAGGGTTGTCTTTGTGGCGAAACAAATCAGGAATATTTGCTACGATAACTCCCAAAACAAACAAAGCAACATAAGCCAGGCGGCCGTTTGTCCCAAAAATATAAATAAAGTATGGCTCGACCATGTTACCAAACAAATACATGGCATACATATTAAAAATAAGATGCATAAAGTCGCCATGAATAAATCCGGAGGTTATGAGGCGATAATATTCTTTTCGGTGATATACCGCATGAGGATTGTTAATCAACCTGAATTTCAAAGTACTATCTTTCATTGCAAAATAACTGATTGCAACGGTTACGATAATTAGTAGGATATTTATACTCATTTTTTCAATTTTCTCTGTTTAATAATTGTAATCCAAAGGCTTTTAGTGGTTGCTTCTTTTCTTCAGAAACATTCAGCTTGTCAAGTGCAGCGAAAGCAATGTCAAAATAATGTACGGAAAGTGCCTCTGCAGCGGGTTTGATTTCCAAAGAATTAAAAATTTCCCGAACATCGCTTACTTTTTCCATAGGATCGAAGGAAGTCTTTTTCAGCCATTCTCTTAACCGGGCACCTTCAGAAAGATTTTCCGAAACTTCAAGAGCATGTAAAAGAAGCCAGGTTTTTTTATTTTCAATAATATCCCCTCCTACTTGTTTGCCAAACTTCTTGGGGTCGGCATACACATCCAGAATATCATCTTTTAACTGAAACCCGATTCCCATATTCTCACCTATCGAATAAAGCAATTTTACTGATTCTTCGTCTGCCTCTGCTATAAGGCCCCCCAATTCAAGAGCATAACCCAATAAAACAGAGGTCTTTAAACGAATCATTTCAATGTATTCTTCTTTGCTCACATTCTTCCGAATAGCAAAATCCATATCCATCATCTGGCCTTCACACACTTCTGAGGCGGTTTGATTGAATCTTGAAAATACTTTTTTAAACACGCTGTCCTCAACATTCTCCAAAAGTTTGTAGGCAGCCACCAACATCACATCACCGGAAAGAATAGCGGTATTCACGTCCCATTTTTCATGAACTGTAGGCTTGCCCCTGCGTGCGGGGGCGTTGTCCATGATATCATCATGCATCAAAGTAAAATTGTGAAAAACCTCTACTGCCAGGGCAGGTTTCAATGCTTTTTGCCATTTATAAAGCCACATATTGGCGGCCATCAGGGTCAATGCAGGTCTTAGTCTTTTTCCACCTATTGACATGAGATATTTTATTGGGGCATACAATTCAGGTGGATTTTCTCCATAAGAATATCCTTCCAACTCATTGTTTATAGCTTCCAAATAGGTATTTAAGGGCATGGTAAATTTTTTAAAATTCAAAATTACGCGAAAAAGACAGATTAATTCTGCATTTTAAGAAAGCGTTTTTAAACTACAACCTCTAATGGGTCTTTTTGGTTTGCAATAGATATAAAGGATAACTAAAAACAAGAAATACTATGGCAAATATTGTACTTTTTACATCATTGTAAATGGCACCGCCCAAAAACATGACTGAAACTATTAGCAAAAGCCAGGGCACAAATGGATACCCCGGCACCTTAAATGGCCGACTCAATTCCGGTTCTGATTTTCTGAGCTTTAAAAGTGAGGCAAATCCTGCTGCATAACTCATTACGAAGAAGAAAGTGGCGATATCTGAAAGCACTCCACTGAATTCTTTGCCATCGATAGTGAAAAAATTTCCGATTAATATCAAAAAAACTGAACCCGCAGTTGTCAGCGGCATTGCCACCGAAGGTGTGCCGCCCTCATTGACTTTTTGTGCAAATGCCGGAAACAAGCCATCTCTGCTCATGGAAAAAATAACTCTCGGGGCAAACATGGTTTGGGCATTGAGCATTCCAAGTATTGAAAGCATCAGAAAGAAAGTCACAATTTTGGCTGACTTCTCCCCAAAAATCAATAAAATAGCATCAGAGGCAGCTAATTTGGAGTGTGAAAGTATATCTAAAGGTAAAATGTGTAAGATTGCTGCATTGACTAACAAATAGATAATGATTACCATTAAAACCCCTAAAATCATTGATTTTGGTAAACTTTTGGCAGGATTGGTATTTTCTTCCGAAAAATAAGATGCAGTATGCCAGCCATCAAATGTATAGAACACCGCCTGAAGAGCTGCAATAATACCAAAAAACAAAGCGGGTTTTTCCACTTTTTCAGTGGTTAGTTTTAAGTTTTCATAGTCAACTTTATCACCAAACCAAAAACAAAGGCCAACGAAGGCTATTAAGCCCAATGCCTTTAGAAAGGACAAAATCTCCTGAGACCTTCCCCCTGCTTTTGTTCCAGCAAAATGAAATAAAGTAAGTACTATCAAAATCATTACAGCTATAATCCTGACATAGGTAGTTAGTCCCGGCACCAACAAGGCTATGTATTCACTCATGGTATAGGCTCCAAAACCCAATGCCGAAACTGTGCCCAACCAACTGGTGATGCCGGTAATAAACCCAAAATAATTTCCAAAAGCACGGCGTGCATATACATACCATGAGCCCGCCTGTGGCAAAGATACCCCAAGCTCGATTGCACACATTACACCGAGTAAGGCATATAAACTAACCGCAATCCATACTCCCATTATTAGCCAATAGTCACCCAGCAATCCGGCGATAGGCCCGGGTTTTCTCAGGATGCCTGTTCCGATGGTGCCTCCAATCGTGACTGCAATTCCGAAACCTACCCCCAGAAGTTTAAGAAGTTTATTCTGTGATTGTTTTGACATTAATAATAATTTCAGATTTTATGGTTGATACAATAATATGTTCCAGTAATAATTTGAAAAGTACTTCAATAAAAACTAAAGATTATTTTATCCTCATTTTTTTTTAGAAAACCTTTCCAAAAAAGAAATACTACAATTAAACGCTTTTAAAAACAGGTTTTAAAGGGGCAATTTAGAGATATCCGAATGAAATTTCAAACAATCAGATTTAATCAAAATAATAAATCAATAAACAAATGGCTCGTAAAATCATTGATTTCAAAATTCTATTACCGCAAAATCTTAATGTTATTTTAATATAATACACTAAAAAAGTTAAAGAAATTAGGAAAAATAGTAAATACACAAAAAAATATTTGGTTAAAATACTATCGTACACTTATTTGCAGGTTAATTAATCTATTTTTTTAACAAACTATAAAACTTTCTATGAAGAGAACTTCACTATTGTTTTTGGGTCTGTTATTGTTTTTAGGTGTGAGTGTATCATTTGCTCAGTCTAAAAAAATTACAGGAAAGGTTACTTCATCCGACGACGGTTCGGCTCTACCTGGAGTAACGGTTACAATCAAAGGTACCGGAAAAGGTACTCAAACAGATGGAAGCGGAGCATATTCTGTTGATGCTTCGTCAAATCAAACATTGGTTTTTTCATTCGTAGGAATGAGCTCCAAGGAAGTTGCAGTTGGTAACAAGAGTGTTATTGATGTAGCTCTATCAGGAGATGACAAGCAATTAGAACAGTTAGTGGTAGTGGGTTATGGTACTCAAAGCAGAAAGGATATGACCTCAGCCATATCGACAGTCAAAGGTGATGCATTAAAATCCATTCCGGCACAATCAGTTGATCAGTTGCTCTCTGGAAAAGCTGCAGGTGTTAACATCAACATCCCTAATGGACTATTAAACAACCCTCCTGTCATCAGAGTTCGTGGATTTAACTCCATTACATCAAGTTCATATCCTTTAATTGTGGTTGACGGAATCATTGTTTTCTCACAAGACAACGGCTCTTCAGGTCCTGGGGGAATTGCTCAAAACCCATTGTCAGATATTAACCCTAATGATATCGAAACCATTGATATTTTAAAAGATGCAGCTGCCACAGCCATCTATGGATCAAGGGCGGCCAATGGGGTATTGGTTATAACAACCAAAAAAGGTAAGGCTGGTAAGTCAACAATATCGTATGATGGTTCAACAGCCTGGACAAAACCTTTCAGACTTTTTGACCTTCTGAATGCATCAGAATATATTATGATGAAAAATGAAGGAGAAAAAAACAGAGCCGACATGGCTGGTCAGACTTACAGCCCTCTATTTTTTGAGAATCTTGATCCTAGCGGAAAACCATATGATACCAACTGGTATGACTATGTTTTCACTACAGGATTTCAGCAAAATCATAACATAAATGTTTCTGGTGCAACACCCAAAACTTCTTATTACTTTTCTGGTGGTTATACCAATCAGGATGGTTTCTTGAAATCCAATACTTTTGAGAGAAAAAATGCCAGAATGAATATTAGCCACAATGTTACTGATAAAATTGTTTTTGGTGCTAATTTCAACTATTCAAATGCTTATTCATTTTCTCCAAACAGTGGCTCACTAATTGGAACTAACTTTAATACAGGTGGTTTAGGCCGTGTTCCATTAGTTACTGCACCTAATATCCCTGCCTATTTACCGGATGGTTCTTATAATATTAACACTACAGGTGGTCTGGCCAACAGCCCTGGTAATTTGTTAAATAAAGACCGTAGTGGTTTTTACAATCCGGTTGTTTTGATTGATCTTGACAAAGCTTCTGCTCAAAGCGATAGAATGCTTTCGAATATTTATGCAACCATCAATCTAACAAAGGACTTAAGCTTCCGTACTGACTATGGTATTGACTATCAAACCATTGACTCTAAAACCTTCAATAATCCCATACATGGTGACGGTTTTTCAGCAAAAGGTATAGCTAACAATTACCTATATAAAAGCCAGAGATGGTCATGGCAAAACTACCTTAATTACAATAAAAAGTTTGCCGACGTTCATAGTATAGGTACAACATTAGGAACTGAAAACCAACATACAGACAGAAGTATGTGGAGTGGTGGTCGTCAAACAGTAGCCGACCCATTCTTTGATGTTTACCAGGGTGATTATACAGTAAACAACAATCCTCCTTTCAACTTCCTGACTGAGAATGGATTTGTTTCTTATTTCGGAAGATTAACTTATGATTTCAGTAAGCGTTATTATTTCACTGCCAGTTTAAGAAGAGACGGGCTTTCTGCATTGGCCGAAGGCAAAAAATTCGGTAATTTCTATGGTATATCCGGAGGTTGGAATCTTGCTGAAGAATCATTCTTCAAGAATTTGACTCAAAAAGTTTCAACATTGAAACTACGCACAAGTTATGGAAAAGTAGGTAATGCTGGTATCAGTGACTTTGCCTCATTGAGTTTGTATGGATTTAATGTTTATGGTGGAACTGCCGCAACACTTGCTTTCTCACAGGCAGGTAATCCTGATTTGAAATGGGAAACTAGTACCAAATTGGATATCGGCCTAAACTATGGTTTCTTAAATGACAAAATTACTGGTGAACTAACATATTATAAAAACAACATAGATGGGTTGATATTAAACTCCCCTCTTTCTCCTTCAATGGGAGTACCAGGTAACTCAGTTGCCAAAAACGTAGGTTCAATGTTTAATCAAGGCATAGAGTTTTCAGTAAATGCTACAGTGTTACAAAAAGGTGATTTTAAATGGTCAAGCAATTTCAACATTGCTACCCAGAAAAACGAAGTTACGGCTCTAGCTGAAGGAAATGCTGATATTTTTGGTGTAACCCAGCTTGAAACTGCTAACATTACACGTGTTGGATACTCAGTAGGTAGCCTTTACGCAGTAGAAACCAGAGGTATTAACCCTGAGAATGGTCGCAGAATTTTTATTAATAAAGCTGGTAAAGAAGTTCAATATAGCCATTCCGTTGCCACAGGTCAAAGCAGATGGACATACCTTGATGGAACCACAGCTCCTGCAATAACCGTTGCAGCTGATGCTAAAATTATGGGAAATACAATTCCTAAATTCTATGGTGGATGGGATAACAATTTCTCCTATAAGAAATTTGACTTAAACGTTAGCTTAGTATATGCTGGTGGATTCTATGTTTATAATGGTACCAAAGCAGGTCTTCATGACCAGCGTTTTTGGAACAATGAAGCTGACATCCTTGATAGATGGACACCTGATACCAAAACTACTGCAACCTGGCCAAAAGTTATTTACGGCGATAATGTATCTAACGGATCATCGTTCCCAATTTCTAACAATATTGAGAAAGGTGATTTTATTAAATGTAGAAATATTGCCCTTGGATATGCTTTGCCAACTAGCCTGACTCAAAAAGCAAAAATTTCGAGTGCTAGAATATTTGGACAGGTAACAAATGCCTTTATGTTAACCAAATATACAGGAACAGACCCCGAAACTTCATCTAATGGTAACTCAAACCTGGCTCCTGGTGTTGACAGAAACTCAATACCTCAGGCAAGGACAGTTTCTTGTGGTTTAAGTCTTACTTTCTAATTTAAATTAAGAAATGATTAACATGAAAAAATTAAATATCAATAAATTAACTATTGCTGCCCTGATTGGAATTTCAGTTATGGGTTGTACAAATGATATCTTAAATCCTGTTCCTCAAACTTCAGTATCGGATTTAAGTGCATACGATACTCCGGACAGAGTAGAATCATTGGTAAATGGACTATATCGAGGTGTAAAAAGTGGCAACTTTCTGGGAGGTCGCTACTGGATTTACAATGATATCAGAGGTGAAGAATTTCTTAATCAAACCAACAATGGTGTTACGGGTCTTCAAACATGGAACTTTACCATTAACTCTTCCTCAAATGAAGTGGCCAATTTATGGGGATCAGCATATGCAGCTATCAACAATATCAACTTGTTTTTAGATAAAGTTGACGCTGCACCTGCAAAACTGACTCCTGAAAAAATTGCCAATTACAAAGGTGAAGCCAGATTTTTGAGAGCATTAAGTTATTTTTCGCTTGTAAATATCTACTGTCAGCCCTATACAAAAGACAATGGGGCTTCATTAGGATTGCCTTTGAGATTAGTCGGTGAAAATGGAGCTGGTAACTCAAACAACCTTAAAAGATCTACTGTTGCGGAGGTTTATGCTAAAATAATTGAAGATTTAAATTTTGCGGAGACAAATTTACCTTCAAATTATTCTACCTCCGATTTAAATGTAACCAGAGCACATAAAAATGCGGCTATTGCAATAAAAACTAAGGTATATTTGGCAATGGGTAAGTATGCAGAAGTAGTCACAGAGGGTAATAAAATTGTTTCTTCTTCAGCACCTTTTAAGGCAAGCTCAGGAGTAAAACATGAATTAAACTCAAATTTTGCGGCAATTTTTACATCTTATAAAACTCTAGAGTCAATTTTCTCCTTGCCTATGGCTACAAATGATGCCCCTGGAACTCAAAACCAATTGGCATTTTATTGGTTAGCAGGTCCTGTAGGAGGTGGAGAGTTTTCATTGAATCCTTCTGGAATTTTGGGTGACCCAGCCTTTGGTGCTGATGATGATCGTAAAAAATTGACCGCTGCTAGTGGTACCAGAACATATCTTACTAAATTCCCCGGAGCTTCTCCATTTATTGATTGGGTTCCGGTTATTCGTTATGCTGAAGTTTTATTAAATGTAGCTGAAGCTAAAGCAAGACTTGGTTCTGGTGTTGATGCTTCTGCTTTGGAAATTTTGAACGCTGTTAGAACTCGTTCAAAAGGATCGGTTATAACTGCTGAAAATCAAACTGAATTAGTTAATGCTATCCTGAAGGAAAGAAGAATTGAGTTCTTAGGGGAAGGAAAAAGGTCTTTTGATATTACAAGATTAAATCAAAATTTTCCAGCAAAAGGACCTGTCAATGCAGTAACCACTGCTCAATCAGAATATATTTGGCCTATTCCTACTACTGAATTAGCAGTAAATAAAGATTGTCAGCCAAATCCATAATTTTTAGTTTAACAAATAAGAAAAGAGCTGTCTGAAATTACTGACAGCTCTTTTTTTTTATAAACACAAAAAAGCCCCGACAAAGTCAGGGCTTTTTGATTCATCATAGGTTATTTAAAATTCTTTATTTGAGTAATGCAAATTTATGCAAACTATTATTAAATATCAAAATATTTATTGCAAAACTTTGCATTTATTTGCAAATGTTTGCAAAAATGCTTTTTAATTGTTTATTTTCGAAAAAATTGATCCTTTGATTTTCACTTTTTAAAAGTATAAAAGGTTTTATTGAATTTTGCTTGTATGGTAATTATCTCTTCAGCGTATAAAGGAATGTTAAAAGAAGAAAGACAAAAACATATTCTGGAACATCTTAAAACTGCCAAAAAAATCAATCTGGGCAATTTAAGTTCTATGATGGGGGTGTCTTATGATAGTATTAGAAGAGATGTGATCGAACTGGAAGACAAGGGACTACTCAAGAAAGTTCATGGTGGAGTAGTATCCAACAGTTATCTTGGAATACTTTCAGGTCAAAGGTCGGAGGTGAAAAATGGCAATGAACTTGAAATAATCATCAAAAAAACCATAAAACTTTTTAAGAATCACCAAATTGTACTCATGGATGGAGGCACTACGAATTTTTTCCTGGCCGAAGCCATTCCCAAAAACCTTCAACTTACTGTCATCACCAATTCCCCACCACTTGCAATGGCTCTCAATGAACATGAAAACATTGAAGTGATACTTTTGGGTGGGAAATACTACAAACGATATCAAATATCAATGGGATTGGAGGTAATCCAACAAATCAAACGTTTCAATCCTGATATGTTCATAATGGGAACCAATGGTGTAGATAATCTCAAAGGGCTAACCATCAGGAATTATGACGAGGCCATGTTGAAACAAGAAATGATGGGCATTTCAAAAAGCACTATTTGTTGTGTAGTAGAGGAAAAAATTGGCGTTACTGAAGCTTTTCAGGTATGTGATCTCAAAAATATTGATAAACTCATCACTTCACTTCATCCTTCAGATGATAAATTGAAGCCTTTTGAAAGCATAGAAATAATCTAACCCCTTAAACTAACCAGAAAAAAGCCTCGTTTCCGAGGCTTTTTTAATTGAAATCAATTATTTATTCTTGTATGCTCTATCAAGAAAATGATACCGGTCTTCAATCTCTGATTTTATTGCTTTAGATTCCACATCCAAAACCATCACAGCTGGTTTATCATCTCCCTTTGCAGCTGAGGGCCATACCGGCAATTTATCACCGTTAGGGTTTCCTGTTTTGATAAAATTGGCGAAATAATTCAGCATGGTTTCCGACACTTTATAGTCGTCAGGAGTCCAGGCATATTCTTTTACCAAATGGAGGTTACCCATGCAATACTCAATTTCGCATGCGTGAGGTGCTCCAAGAGCCTTAGGTCTCGGAGTATTTCCATCAGCTTTCACTGTGCCGCCTGCTAGTCCCGAAGCCAGGGTATTATCCACAAGATCAGGACGCAGCTTACTGTACAAATATCTGTAAACTGGCTTTGTACCATTATTAACCGCCAGATCGGTCCATTTCCAGGTACTGTAGGAAATAAATCTGTCAGAAGCCAATTGTGTTGATGACATTGCAACTTCATCAGCATTGGCATGAGGATACAATTTTAATACTTGATCAAAAGTTTCAGGATATTCTTTTTTTACTCGGGTTATAAAGTTTTCAGGGGTATTGGCCATTCCATACATAAAAGCAGCCCCGGGGATTTCAGCTGAGTTCCAACCTGCTAAAAGTGGTATATCGGAATGTTGTTTTGAATTAAAGATTTCAGGAAGATATTTAGGTAAAAAATACCCATCCAATACCACCGGAAAACCAAACCTTTTGGATTCATTATAAATTTCATATAAATCACGGCTCGACAAGGCTCTCAAATCTTTAAGAGCCGGAACGCCCGCTTTTTTAGCAAATTCCAATCCTTCTTTTTCGGCATCAGCCAATGGCACAGGAGCCATCGTAGGATTAATTCCCGCTCCACTCTCTCCTATTGCCCCGGCAATCAAACCTTTAGTCAATGGAGATGCCATTTGGTAACTTACTGAGATAGAACCGGCGGATTCACCGGCAATGGTGACTTTATTGGGGTCCCCTCCAAATTTTGCAATATTTTTTTGAACCCATTTTAAAGCTGCCAACTGATCTAAATACCCGTAATTACCTGAAGCTTTGTAAGGTGCTTCAGCACTTAACTCAGGATGGGCAAAATTGCCGAATAAATTTAACCTGTAATTACAAGTCACCGCCACGATTCCTTTTTTTGCCATGCTTTCGCCATCATACCTGGGCTCTGAACCGTCACCGGCCACGTTTCCTCCTCCATAAAAATATACCAAAACCGGAAGCCCGGTGGTATTTCTTTTTGCAGGTGTCCAAACATTCAGATACAAACAGTCTTCACTAACACCATCAGAGCGACTATTCATATCTCCAAATACAACCGCCTGCATAGGTCTTGGACCAAATTTTTTAGTCGGCTTTACTCCTGCCCAATTATCCAGGGGTTGCGGTGCTTTCCACCGGAGATTACCTACAGGCGGTTTTGCAAAAGGCACACCAAAGTAGGTCTGAATGCCACTTTTGGTATCATAATTCCCTTCAATTATACCGTTTGAAATTTTGGTTTGAACCGAAAAAGCGTTGTTTTGAGCCCTACCACAAAAGGTTGAAGCAATCAGTAAAAAAAACAAAAAAAATCTTTTTTTCATATTATTTAAGGTTATTGTCTCTTAATGAGACAATAATAATTAGTATTTACAATTATTCCTATTTATTTTTGAAAATATTTATGGAAACAAACCCTTACTTAAAGCATATTGCTTACGATTCAGTAATTTTTGGTTTTTCGGGTGAAAAACTAAAAATCCTGATTATGGAATATCGTAATACAGGATTACTGGCACTTCCCGGGGGATTTGTTGGTCATCAGGAAAACCTAAATGATGCCGTTAAGAGGGGTTTGTCAGAAAGAACAGGTCTTTCCGATGTGTTTCTGGAACAATTTTATACTTTTGGAAATATTGAAAGATATCAGCCCGAGGTGATGGAAAGAATACTAAAAGCACGAAATGAAAATCATGAAGGATATGCCTGGCTTTTGGATAGGTATATCTCTGTAGCCTATTATGCACTAATTAACCTCAATGATGTAACCCCAAAACCAGACCATCTTTCTGATTCTTGTGGATGGTATGATGTTGACAACCTGCCTGCTTTAATTTTGGATCACAATATGATCGTAAATAAAGCTATGACAACGCTCAGGTCAAATATCGACCATAAACTAGCAGGGGTCAACCTGCTACCTTCGAGATTTACTATGAAAGAATTGCAAAAAGTTTACGAAGCCATACTCAATGAAAAACTCCACAGAGGCACATTTCAGAGGAAGATACTGGCATCAGGGCTTCTTAAAAGACATGAAAAACAATATACCGGAGCTGCCAATAAAGCACCCTTTCTATATAGTTTCGTAGACTGAATATCCGATTTGATAGATTTAATTTTATCTAGAACAAAAAGGAAAGTACTTTTGTTATATCCTTATATTCAAAGTGATATGACCAGCCGGTTATAAACGCTTTGAAAAAAAGAAAAAACATTATTAAAAAATAACAGAATGGAGGCTTTCTTAATATTCCTCATCATAGGATACTTTTTCTATGATGGAATCAGATTTATGAAATCAATCAAAAAAGGCAAACAGTACTTTGATTGAATCACATTATTTTAAAATGTGAAACACAAAATTGATTAATTGACTTTTGACCCATTAATTTTTCTCCCAAAAAAAAACAACTACTTGGAAATAAAAACAAAAGAGCGACCCCAAAATGGAATCGCTCAATTGATATTTTTAAATAATCCTAAAGTGGTTCCCGGTATTCTAGAAAAACAATAAAATCAGGAGCTGTGCCATGAGAATCCTTGTGATTGTAACCAAAGGATAAACTGATGCGTAAGCCTGAGTAGGGATATCAGAATTAAAATAAGAATTGCTAAAAGATAAGGCCGCCGGGTCAGTATAAGTACCACTCATCAAGCCTACCAATTGCAGGTAATTTATTTTCATAAATACTCTACCTACAATCAACATGATCAGTAATGGAACCACTGTAATCAAACTTCCAAGGCCTATCCACATCCATCCATTGTATTTTACAAAGTTGGCATAAAAATCATGTCCTGCATGTATCCCAACGGTAGCAAAAAACAGACATATACCCAGGTCTTTCATAAAATAAATGGCCCCATGATTGATATAAGTATGGATCATACCCACACCACCATACCTGCTGAGCAACAAGGCAACAATCAGTGGCCCAGCTGCAAAACCAAGCTTAACCGGCACCGGGAATGATGGCACAAAAAGCGGTATTGAACCCACCAAAAGTCCTAAAATCAACCCGCCAAACAAAGACAGGAAGTCTGGTTCAAGAAGTTTCTTCTCAGAGTTTCCAATCAATCTTTCGGCTTGTTGGATAGAGTGCTTGTTACCAACCACATGAATTTTATCACCAAAAAACAACTCAAGGGAAGGTTTTGCGAGCAATTCCATACCGGAACGATATATTCTGGTTACTTTCAAATCATAACGATTGAAAAGGTCAAGCTCCTCCAGAGATTTATGCACGATATCATTCTTGGTCACAATCAATGTTTTAGACATGATATCCTCTTCAGATTCAATCATGTTGTCGGTTGATTCTCTTCCGATAAAACTGATTACTTTATCTACATTTTCTTTGTATCCAACCATCACTAATACATCGCGTTCCTGAATAATCGTATCCAAGGAAGGAGAAAATACCCCATGTGTACCGCTATGTTTTAGTCTGGAAAAAATAACCGCATCTTCACCAAAAATTTCAAGAATATCTTTAAGGCTTTTTCCAATAGCCTCAGGGCTGGTTACCCGACATTTTTTATAAATCGGGAATGCCATCTTTTGACGAGCTTTAATTTCAAAATTCTCGTTTTCCTTCTCTATATCAATCCTAAATAGCTTTTTGGATAAAATAATAACCACTATGATACCAAAAACCCCAAACGGATAAGCTATAGCATAGGCAATAGCAGGATCAGAGAAGGTGCGATCAGGGAAATGTTCCTGAAGTTCCTGCAAGGCAGATTTGGCAGCACCCAGACCAGGTGTGTTAGTTACCGCCCCCGACATAAGTCCAACAGTGTTTTCGATGGTGAGGCCACTATATTTAAAAATCAAAAATGCAACCAATCCTCCAAGAATTACTGTACTGACGCTCAGAATATTAAATTTAAGTCCTTCTTTTTTCAGAGAAGAGAAAAACGAAGGCCCAACTTGAATACCAATACCATAAACAAATAAAATAAGACCAAATTCACGAAGAAATTTCAGGGTATCCTCATTTAGGCTATAGCCCAAATGCCCAAGTAACAAACCTGAAAACATAACAGCCGAAATCCCCAGAGACACACCTTTTATCTTTATTCTGCCGATAAAAATACCCAATGAAATGGCAAATAATACAACAAAAATTGATTGGGTTAAATCCGGAGAATGGGAAGGCAAAAATAGATTTTGTAAACTCTTGATCATGTCAGATTGGAAATAATGATAGACAAAAGTACTTAGCAATATTAAGTCGCTTTAATTAAAACCGATATTTTTTCCCAAAAAATAAGTTATGTATAGTATAAAAGTAGATAAATACCATAATGAAAGCAAAAAGAATTCAAAAACAAAGTCCAAGACAAAATAACCTAAAATTATTCTGACAAAAGTCATTTTTTTTGTCTAAAACAAAATAAAATAACACTTTTCAGGCAAAATACAAAATTCAGATTACAAAAAAATACATTTTCCCAACAGGTATTTACCCACAAACGGAAATATAAAAAATTAAATTTTTTGCTTAAAATAATATAAGAGCAAATAAAACCACACTTATTAGGAACAAGTTGCAAAAATTAATCTAGGTGTATTTTTACAAAACTACAATCCGAAAATATCCCAAATTATTTGAAACTAATTCCATTGTTCAATTAACATTTGTTTGAAATCAAAAAAAAGGAAGATGAAACTTATCAAAACGAATTCTTCCATTATTAAAAAAAGCTTCGCAACGAGTCAAAAGATTAAGATTTAATACATTTTCATGGGTTAATAAAAGTTAAAATAAAACAATCGTGCAACCTTTTGAAAATTCAATTCATCTATCAACCAAAAAACCACTCATCATAAAATTGCTGCCACTTATGTATTACTCATTACCTTGTATTGCATAATACTATAAGTTTGCAAAGTATTTACAAATTAGAAAAAGCTATTACAAAAATGAAAAAGTTATTACTAACCCTTTTTGGGGTATTGGGTGGAATCGCTGTGTTTGCCCAAAAAAACGGAGAAGTGTCGGGGACCATACTTGATGAAAAATCTACGGCACTTCCCTTTTCTACCGTTCTATTATTAAAAGCGGCTGACAGCACCCTGGCAAAAGCCGTGGTAAGTGACGATGAGGGAAGTTTCAAAATCGAAAATGCAGCCTATAATCATTACATTGTCAAAATTACAATGGTAGGTTATGAGGATTTTTACAGTCCGAAATTTTATCTGAATGAGCAATCACCATCTCTCAAACTCCAACCTATTAAGATGGCTTTGCAAACTGCAGCTTTAAAAGAGCTTACTGTAACCGCCAAGAAACCTTTTATTGAGCAACAAATTGACAAAACCGTCTTGAATGTAGAAAACAGTATCGTGGCAAGTGGAAGCACTGCACTAGAAGTACTTGAAAAAGCCCCGGGGGTAGTTGTGGACCAGCAAAATGAAACTGTGAAACTAAAAAACAAGTCAGGTGTGATGTTTATGATTGATGGCAAAAAAAATTATTTATCTGAAGCCGACCTGGTTCAATACTTAAAAAACATGAGCTCAGATCAAATTGCATCTATCGAAATAATTACCAATCCATCATCAAAGTATGATGCTTCCGGAAACTCCGGAATTATCAATATAAAACTCAAAAAAAATCAGAACTACGGTACAAACGGAAGCATCTCAAGTACAATGGGCACCGCTTTTGTGCCAAATTCTACCGGAGACTTAAACCGTGGCTCTTTAAATCTGAACCTCAATTACAGAAACAAAAATTGGAATCTATTTGGGTCAACTAGCGGAAACAGAGGCTCGTGGTACAATGAGAACCGTTTGCACAGAAACGTATATTATGAAAATACAAAAAGTGTCTTTGATCAATTTAGCCAGAGAAACGGTCATGGATTAGGAAACTCAACGAAAATTGGTGCAGACTATTTCCTAAACAAAAAAACCACTTTAGGCATAATGGCAGACATGAATCTTTGGGATGGAGAAATGGTGGGTACAGGCAATACTTCCATAGCCAGCACTGCAGGGTTGGAAACTCTCAACAGCTCTTTGAAGCAGATCATCGGAATGAATATGGGAAGGACAAATATTAATTCAAACTTTAACATTAAACATAATATCAATGACAAAGGACATGAATTAACATTTGACATTGACTATTCAAATTTTAGAAATAGTGATAATCAAAACTTTAACACATCCTATTTTGATCAGGATGGAACTACCACCAGCACTCTTTTTCAACGAAGTAATACTCCTAAATATATCAATATTGTAGCCGCCAAGATTGATTATGTTTTGCCCTTGAAAAACGAGACCAAACTTGAGATGGGAGCAAAAACCGGCTATGTAAAAACTGACAACGATTTTGGTTTTGAATATCAGCAAGATGCTCAATGGATCAATGACGCAGGAAAAAGCAATCATTTTATTTATGAAGAAAACATAAACGCTGCTTACCTGAATGTTGGAAAAAACTGGAAAAAATGGGGAGTGCAGGGTGGTCTGAGAGCTGAGCACACACACTCTGTAGGTAACTCAATAACCATGAACAAAGTAGTTCCGAGAGACTACCTATCATTATTCCCTACCTTGTTTGTCAATCAAAATATCAACAAGAATAACAGCATGAGATATTCTTACAGCCGCCGTATCGACAGACCTAACTATGAGCAGTTGAATCCGTTCTTATTCTTTTTGGACCCTTATACCTATGAAGAAGGAAACCCGTTTTTACAGCCACAATTTACAGACAATGTAGAGTTAAATTATACCTACAAGAATAGCTATTCATTGGGACTAGGATATTCCAAAACTAGAGATATGATGACTCAAATCACAGAGCAAAACGACTCAACTCGTGTTACTTATGCCATTCAGCGGAATTTGCAGCAATTTGAAAATTACTCCATGAATGTTTCATTTCCGGTAACCATAAGCAAATGGTGGATAATGCAAAACAATTTCAGCTTGTATTATGGTAAATTCCTGGATGAAAACCTGCTGGGTGGAAGACTGGATGCGGGTCAGTTGGCTTATAATTTCTATACAGCATCGACTTTTACATTGCCCAAAAACTGGTCAGCCGAAGTAAATATGTGGTACAATAGTCCTAGCCTTGGAGGCATATTTACCAGCACAAAACCACAATACGCAATTAATGCCGGGATTCAAAAATCAGTATTCAACAAAAAAGGAAGACTGAAACTTAGCGGTAACGACTTATTTCTGACTTCATTCTGGAATGGTGCCGTAAAATATCAAAATATGGATTTTACCATCAAAAACCGTTGGACAAGCCGGAGAGTATCCTTGACATTCTCTTATAATTTTGGTAACCAAAACGTTAAAAATGCAAGAAACAGAAAAACTGCTAATGATGACTTAAAGAACCGAGCTGGTGGAAACCAGGGTTAAGTTTATAGAAAGTTTGATTTTATAAAACCCCGAAGTTTTTGGGGTTTTATTTTTTTTAGAAAACACCAAGACATAGAGCTGTTTTTTTATCTTCTTTTTCTCTTATTTAGAAATACTGAAAGAGAATCCATAATTAGAATTAATGAATAAAGATTTTCTAAATTAAAAGGTATAAAATAATAAATTTTAAAAATATCGACCAATTTTAAAAAAATATTTGTCTTAGTAATTATTTGAATGACAATTCTTTACTACATTTAAGTCCACATATATATTTTGAAAAAAATATCCATAAATCTGTTTGAGTTAAAACAACTAAAAAATTAAATCAAACTTAAAAATTATTATAGCCCGTAATCTCGCGATTTTATAAAATGAAAAACTTGTTTCCCATAACATTCTTTATCTTATTGATATTGTTTATCATTTTATTATATCTTGATATTCCAAATCGCCAGCTCTATACTACTATGTCAATGATTCCTGTACTTTCTATATGGTTTTTTTCATCAGGAACATATACCAAAAGCATAAAAATTTGGATGACCCTGTTTTTCACATTTATGTTTATCGGCTTTTCCTCCAGCCAGTTGATTCTAAGGGGAGAAAATTACATAGCTAAGAACACGTTGATAAATATCATTGAATATCTTTTCTTGATTCCGGTGATTATTCATCTTGGGTTAAATAAAAACAAAAATTTAGGCGATGAAATTTTTAAGTTTTTGTTGGTAGCAGTATTGGCGTTGATTTATATAATGTTGTTTTTCGAACTCTTTAGCTTCTTCGAACAAACCATCATTTTTTTCAGAATTCTTCAATTAGGTCTCTTGTTTGGCTGGACCTGGAAAAACCCAAAAATCCACCCATTGGTATATCAAAGTCAGTTTATAATGATTATTTCTAATGTTTTGTTTGTTATTACTTATGCAGATCTTAAAACCATTAATGAAGAACTTTTTGTATTACCCATATTTCTGATATCGAAATACATGCTTGTCCTGGGATTGATAAAATCATTTCAAAAGAAAAAATTCCGGATTTACTGAAAAAGGATACTAAATATAGATTCAGATAATTATTTTTAGAATCCAATAATAATTATCTATGAATTTACAGCAAATTGAATACATCCTGGCACTGGACAAGCACCGGCATTTTGCAAAAGCCGCCGAGGCTTCATTTGTAACGCAACCTACCCTAAGCATGATGATTCAGAAACTGGAAGAAGAACTTGACGTGAAGATATTTGACCGGTCTCGCCAACCAGTAATCCCTACTGAAATAGGAGAAAAGATTCTGGCCAAAGCAAGAAAAGTGATTTTTGAACTGGAAGAATTTAAGAATATTGTAAAAAATGAAAAAGAAATCATAAATGGTGAAATCAGATTAGGGGTGATTCCCACAATTGCTCCGTATTTACTTCCAATGTTTTTACAAAAATTCAGTAAAAAATATGAACATCTGAAATTATTTATCTCTGAAAACGTAACTGAAACACTACTTATAAAACTAAAAACAGGAGAAATTGATGCTGCCATCATGGTTCTGCCTGATGACGGTGAAAACTATCATGAATACGAGCTCTATTATGAGCCATTTGTGGTTTATGCTGCCCGGCCATTTGATAAAGAATACCTCCTTGCTGAGGACATAGATACGGATGAACTGCTTCTTCTGGAGGAAGGACACTGTTTCAGAACGCAAATATTGAAGTTCTGTGAACTTGCCAAACCGAAAAACACACGCATTGAATATAGTTCGGGTAGTCTTGAAACACTAAAAAACCTCACTGACAAACAATTGGGGATAACCATCCTGCCCGAAATGGCGACATTGGATTTCAGTGATTCCGAAAGGAAAAAACTCAAGTATTTTGCAGATCCCCAACCCTATCGTAAAGTTAGCATTATTACCCATCGCGACTTCCTTAAGAGACGACTCATCTCATTACTGCATGAAAATATTCTGGGAGAGATTCCTGAAAAATTTAAACAACAGAATGGCACCGAAATAAACTTTCAAAATAAAAATTAGTGATTTTTAAAATACATAGTTACAAAAGGTTATCACAAAAGGATATACCAGAAATAACCATAAAGTAGCATGAAAAAAATCACCTTCGTAGCAGTATTTTTTGCCTTATGTTCTGCAGGTTTTTCCCAGAAAACAAAAAAAGCCAGATTGGCAACCACAGAATTAAACACCGTTTACCTGGAAAGCGGAAGAATCGAAAATGGAACCTACATGGGAGAACCCAGTCTGGTTTTTAAATCAAACGGTTTTTTCAAACCCACTGACAAAGCTTTAGGAACAGTTGTAAGTGGCTCAAATTGTAAACCCAACGGGTACCAGGATAGTAAGGGAATGGTTTACATTTTTGAAGGGGGGCAGATTCCGCCTTCGATGCAGGATCCGGCAGTGGCACTGGCAGCCTTTACCTCCGCAACATGGAACGAAACCTCAGTGTATGATCTGCCATTGGACGCATTGATATGTGAAAAAAAACCAATTTTCACTTTCAGACCTGCCGGAAAAATGCCAAGAATGGAAGCGGTAGTTTCGGGTATAAAAATATACAGAATAAAAAATGAGGAGATAGTAGAGGATTATACTCAATTGATGGACTATCACCGAACAGCAAACCGAACGCTGAGTGAGTCTGTTGACCTGGCAACTGTGCTGAATATTCGATCTACTGATTACAATCTCACGAGCTCCAGAGCAGGACTGGTTTTGACCAATGGAAAAATTGACCGTGAAAAAAGCACAGAAACCCCGGCTCAAACCATGGACAAAATAATTTTCACACCTAAAAACAATGCACTTCAAAAATATCAGCTCCGGGTATTTCTGATAAAAAAAATGACACCGGAAATGGACAGTTTCTACGAAATAAGAAACAATAGGAAAGTTTTGAAAGAAGGAATGGATGAAAATCTTTTTAATTATATAAAACAAAACTATCTTAGGAGTTTCAGGCTGAACATGATAAAAAATTATGACTGTAACCCTTGTTTAAAACTCCAAAATTCAGGTTTAAAATCACAATTAAAAACACTGAAAATAATGGATGATGGCAACCCTCCACTCCCAATGATAGATGGCTGATAAGCTAAAATATATATTATTCTGCTCTTTGTGTTTGGTCTGGTCATCAACGTTGTCCAGACCAAACCCATATGCCCAATTACCAAAAAAGGCATTTCAGGTTTATGAAAACTTCCTTATGCATAAAATCACTCCAGAGCAATTAATCCAAAATATGGTTACTCTGGAAAATGAGAATAATTGGCATGACATGGAGCTGGCATTAAACATAAAACTTTACAAAGCACTTGGCTATCAATATTCAAACCGTACCGCCCAATCCATTAAAGAATGTGAATTGGGTCTGGCGAAAATAAAATCAGAAAAAGTCAGAAACGACACCCTCCAATTTAAGCTTTTGTCGGATATGGCTTATTACCAAAATGCTGCTTTAGATTACGAAAGTGCTTTAAAAAGTCTTGATCAGGGATCTTTTTTACTTCAAAAAAATCCAAAATTGAAAGAACTCATTAAAGACTATTGCATAGCATTTTACTCTAATTACAGTAAATTAATGAGAGAAAAAGGCGACATTAACAAAAGTATTTTGCTTTTGAATGAAGCCATGACTTTGACAAACACCCCCGAAACAAACTATTTTAAATTATTCATTTACAAATCTTTAGCCTCAAACTTTGTCTTGCTTGAAGAAACCGACAAAGCTAAAGCGTATTATCTGCAAGCCTTAAAGATTGCAAAAAAGGGAGATGAAATTGCGGATATTGAGGTGCAATTAACCCAATTATTCTTAAAACTAAACCAAGCCGAAAATGCTAAATCTCACTTAATACACGCTCAAAAAAGCCTTGAACAATCGGCATTTGCAAATGCCGGCTCGGAATTCCCACAGATCGAAATGGCTATTGAAAATCAATGGGCCCAATATTATTTTTTAATAAAAAACCATAAGGAAAGCCTGAAACATTGTAGCCGGGTTTTGGCAATATCAAAAGCTAAATTTGGAAATCAAAAAGGCTCCCATGTGGCCAATGTGTACGCTTTAATGTCCAGAGTTTCAAATTCAGAAATGTATTTTGAAAAAGCAGTAAATGCCTGTTTTTTTGGAGAAAAAAATGACTTGCAGGAGCTTGTCGCTGTTGAAAAATATGTCGAAATCCTTTGGGAAAAATCACTTTTTTATCATCAAAAAAGACACCCAAAAAAAGATCAGGTAATATTGGAGGCTGTAAAAAACATTAATCTGATAAAAAGCAGCCTCGAGGAAGATGATTCAAAACTATATTTTCTAAAATCTAAATCAGATTTTTATGAAAAAGCTCTCGAAATGATTTCTCCGCAAAACATAGCAGGAATTTTCAAAATTATGGAATACAGCAAGGCCGCTTTGATTACGGATGTTTTGAAAAAAAACAAATTTAAATATACTGGAATCCCGAAAGAGCTGATTCAGAAAGAATTGCACGCGAAAAGGGAAATAAATAAATACCGTTTAAAAATTAACAACGCCAATACACTTTTAGAAAAGAAAGAAAGTGAAACCAAATTAAGGCAAGCTCAATTAGTACTCAATAATATTCAAACCGAAATAAAAGTTAATTATCCCGCATACCAAAAGCAGGTTCACACGCTTGACAGTATTGATATTTCAGAAATCAGAAAAGCTTTAAATCCTGACCAATGCATGATTAATGTTTTTTATTCTGAAAGGAAAATTGGAATACTTTGGATTGATAAAACAGATACAATTTATAAGAGTATAGCGAATAACCAGGAGCTGGAAGGGCAGTTGAAATCCCTGCTTAAAGAGATCAATACCAATCCCGGGATATCAGAATTTGATGCCAAAAATGCCTCAAAGGTGCTTTTCAGCCAGTTATTTGGAAGTTTTGAAAAACAATTTAAAAACACAAAACAAATCATCGTAATCAGAGATGGGCTTTGCAATACCTTCCTTTTGAAGTTCTCATTGACCAAAACGGAAAATTTTTGATCGAAAATTATGAATTTCAATATTCCTGGTCGGCCAATATCTGGAACCTTGAGAAGTCTGATAAACAAAAAAACCGCAAACATGAATTGATGGCGATAGCACCATTTACATCAGAAAATGCTTCCAGTAGCCTCTCAGAAGACCTAAAACCTCTGCTGGCCTCAAAAAAAGAGGTGGAACAAATTGGTGGAGATATCTACCTCGAAAAAAATGCGAAAAAGGAACTATTTTTTAGTAATTATCAAAATTATAACATTATTCATTTTGCAACACATGCCCAACTCAATGACACTGACCCAAATCTTTCATTTATAGCCTTTTATCCCGACGAAAAAGAAAGCAAACTATTTACACAGGAATTATTTGATTTAAAATTCCAGAAAACACAATTGGTTGTATTGTCAGCTTGTGAAGGAGGATATGGTTATTATCAAAAAGGAGAAGGTCTGATGTCTCTGGCACGGGCTTTTGCCTATGGTGGCTGTCCCTCGGTCATAACTACACTTTGGAAAGCCAATGACGAGACATCGGCATATATAGCTTCAAGGATTCATAAATATCTTAAAAGAGGATTTACAAAATCAAAGGCGGTACAACAAGCTAAGCTTGATTTATTGCAGGATGGAGAATTTGGCCAATACGACCATCCCTATTACTGGTCTAATTTTATTCTGATTGGCAACAATAACCCACTGATAACCAGCTTCTTTGAAATCTACAAATTTGAAATATTCTGGATTATCTTACTGATACTTTCTCTGGGAATAATTTTATATTTCAATTACAGAAGATTAAAAAAGTAACCGGGTTTTGAGACGGATTTTATCGAAATATGGAATTTTGTATTTAAAATCATCGTCAGACTCTATTTCTCTCAATAGCTGTGCTGCCTTGGGTTTATCAATCTCGGCCAAAGCTACAACTTCCAGCCAGCGGGCTAAATCGCGGTAATATTTCCTCAGGTGTTCTTCATTCTTTATTTGGGCAAAAGCCTCTGCAGCTTCCTGATTTTTACCAGTAATCAACAAGGCCTGGGCGTCTTTAAACTTCTGAAAGTCAACTCTGTCGCTTTCGCTGATGTTGGAATCACTGCCTCGCTCCTGCATGGTCAACTGGCCAGGCAACGTGATATGGGATTGATTGAAATATATAAATGTGGCCACTGAAGCAGCAATGCCCGCAACCGCAATTTTTGGCCAGGATATTATTTTTCCCTTTTTAGGGCTTTCCTGTTCCCATTCTTTTAATACTTCTTGATGGATAGATTTGATTTTGTTTCGCAAGGCCAGCTTTTCCGGCAATGCTTTCAGAACCTCCATTTTTTTTAAGTTCGATTGCCATTCTTCATCTGAAAGCAGTCTTTGTTCTACCTCGGCACTCTTTTTCTTTTCGAGATTCCCAAGAACATAGGCTTCCAATATTTCCAATTCCTGTTCAGTCATTCTTTACAATTTCGTAAGGATATTTTTCAGGCATTTGCTTTTGGCATTTCTTACCACCTGCTCATTTTCATACAGGCCTTCATCAACCAATTCTTTTGCCATTTCTTTAATACTATATCCGAGACCAAAGACCATTTGTAATATTCTTTTACAATTTTTCCCAATTTTTTCAAACATCTCAAGGTAGTTACTCCAGGATTCTTGTTCCACAAGGGCTACTGAAATATCATCTTCAAGTGCTTCAGCTTCCTCACCAAACCGTATCTCTCTGATTCCCCGGGCATCTTCTGAGTCGAGATATTTAATCATCAAGTTTCTTGCAATTTTCCCGATGTAAGCAGAAATAGTTTTATTTTCCTGAATTGAAAACTTTTCAGAAATCACATTATTGACAAAAACCTCTATTGTTTCCCAGATAATATCATCAGGGGTCTTGCTCCGTTCATTTCGAAACGAGCTTCTCAAGATACTTAATAACAGGCTTTTATTTTTTTTATAAATATACAATATCGCATCATCCTGCACTTTGCCCCCTTTCTTAAGAGCAAAAACTATTTCAGAATCGGAATACGAATGCGGCATTGAAATGATAGGGGTATTGCTAATTACAAATTTATCGGGCAAGCCTGAAATTAAAAATTATTATTTAATAAAAAACCATATAATAAAATTTTCAATTTCTATGTGACTGATATTCAATACATTAATAATCATCTGAAAAATATTTAATTTATTTTTCATACACATGGTTACAGAATGAATCACGGATAGGATACACTAATATACGCCCAAAAAAATATTAACATGGAAACTCAGATACACGTAGGAGGCAGGTTAAGCGTTAATCCTCAGAAAATTATCCGTCTGAAAGGCGATGTAAATTATACTACCATATATTATGCAGACGGAAAAAGGAAATCGGTAGTAGCCACAACTCTAAAAAAAATCCAAAGTCGCCTGGAGCCTTTCCCGTACTTTTTTCGCATCTCACGCAACACTATAATAAACCTAAATTGTATTGATCAAATCAAAGACAACGAAATCCTGTTGATAACGGGTGATATTGAGATAGCTTCAAGACGTAGAAAAAGAGAATTCTTTGGACAAATACTGAATGTAGCTAACTAGAATTTCAGGATGCGTAGATTGAGATTAAATATGTAAAAGTGCTACTAAATCTTCGACTTTTCTCTAATCTTCACTCTTAAACCTTACTTTTCGGGCAAGTGATATCTTATTGCAGATACTTTATCACTATCTCTTCTGCTTTTAGCAAAGCAATTTCTTTTTAGTCAAAAAGCACTTTAGTTTTCGATTTCTAAAAAAAATCCGGTTTTCATTTTATATTTTAAAAAAAATCATCGTTTTTTAATCTAAAGAAATAAAAGGCGAAAAAAATAATCCCGCATTGAATTCAAAACTCCCCATAATTTTTTGAAAAAGATTGACCCAAAAGTCAAACCAAATATAAAGCAATAAAACCCTTAAAGAAAAATAAGAATGAAGCCCAATTTGCTAAAAAATGTACTGTTGCTGGTATTACAATTATTTGTTTCGGGCAATATTTGGAGTCAAAACCTAAAACCTAATAGTATAAAAATTGATGGAATTGGCCCCCAGATTATTTCCAAAAATCAGGATTCAGTGTTTATTAAAGGAATCACCAATTTGCTGGACATATCATTTGACAAAAGCCGGGATTCGATTGAATATCAACTCATTGGATATGATGACAAAATGCAGTCCTGTAATTATCCTCACCTTAAATACACCAATCTGCCTGGTGGAGAGTATCAGCTCAGGTACAGGTTGTCCTCGCAAAAGGCTTTTTCAACTATTTATATCAACGTGATGCAGGCCATCTGGCAAAAATGGTGGTTTTTCCCAATGATTATTGCTTATGTGTTGCTGGTAGCAGGCATTGTGGCTTTTTTCTTTTTTCAAAATAACTACCGGCAAAAACTTAAGATGCAATTGCTCAGAAACAAAATCTCCGCCGATTTGCACGACGAAGTAGGCTCCAACCTCAGCAGTATTGCGATTTTCTCTGAAGTTTTGAAGAAAAAATTACCTAAAAATGACAACGAACTTAAACCTATCATTGATAAAATAATTGACAATTCTAAAGAATCGGTAAGCCTCATGCAGGATACTGTGTGGACACTGAACCCCAATAATGATACTCCGGAAAAACTTTTTTCAAAAATTGAAAACTATGCCAGGCAAGTGCTGTCGGCAAAAGGTATTGTTTATTCACAAGTCGTCGATATTGAACCTTCTCAACTTAAACTCGACATGGAAAACCGCAAAAACCTTTATCTTATTTTGAAAGAAGGTATCAACAATATCGGCAAACACTCCAATGCCCGCTCAGCAGAATTGATTGTAAATCAGAAAAAAGACAAAATTATTTTCCGGCTTAACGATGATGGCCTTGGTTTTGACACGAAGCAGGAATCTGCCGGAAACGGATTGAGAAATTTTAAAGAAAGAGCTGAAGAATCAGGTTTTGAATTAAATATAGAAAGCGAAAGCGGACAAGGCACCCAAATTCTACTAAGTGTTACTCCCTAATATTAGGGATTTTAAGAATAGAAAAAATGCGACAATTTTGTAAAAAAAAGGGATGGTCGCATTAGGTAAAACACAATACAGCAACAATTTTAAAACAATCGTCAATAGAATGATACGTGTGGTTTTGTTTGAGGATAATAAAAATTTCAGAGAAAGCCTCTCTATGTATCTGGCAGGTAATGAAAATATCTGGCTCATTGGCAATTTTCCTGATGCCCGTGATGCAGTAAGTATCGTAAAAAGGCATAAACCTGATGTAGTGCTCATGGACATTGAAATGCCCCACAAAACCGGCCTGATGGCCATGGCAGAGATAAAGCAGGTCTTTCCCGACACTAAAATCCTGATACAAACTGTGTTTGAAGACGAAGAGCGTATTTTTCAGGCCATTTGCGGGGGGGCTTCTGGATATATAGTAAAGTCGCCCGATCCGGAAAAATATGTCCAGGCCATAAGAGAAGTTCAGGAAGGTGGCTCGGCCTTATCGCCATCGATTGCATCAAAAGTGATGAAGTTGTTCCAGAACCAGTTTGTGAAGTCACAAAACACCTTTGTGGACCTCACCCAGCGGGAAAAAGACGTGCTGGCATGTATGGTAAAAGGCTTGAGCTACAAACTCATAGCCGACGCATGTGGTATCAGTTACTCCACCGTCAACACGCACGTGAAGCACATTTATGAAAAACTTCACGTCAACTCTGCACCTGAGGCCATCATCAAGGCCATAGAGATGCGACTGGTCTGAAGGGAGTTTTGGTGAGTTTATAGATACCTATGGCCCAGATAGTGTACATCAGTGGACTGGAGAGGTTTTTTACTGTCCCTACTATAAAAGCTAAATCGTCAGAAATAGGTGTAATAGCAGAAAATATAGGTTGAAGAATTATTTGAAAAAGGCTAACAATCAAAAAGCCCAAATTAAACCAAAACAATGGCTCGGTATTTATTTCTTTAATTTTTGGTGAGGAATTCATTTTTTTGAAAATAATAATGGACAAAATCAGTAAAAGAAAATTAATCAATGGAAACGCTTTAGGACTTTCTGTGAATCCCGAAAGATAAATGACCTGATATAGATTAAAAGCCAGATAAATCAAAAAAGTAGAAAATATAAGAATACTGACGGGTTTTGTATCAATGATTTTTTGATAGAAAATACCTGACAAAGTCAGAAAAAAAAGTGCATATGGATGGTTGATGAAAAGGGTATTATGTATTTTAAATAAAGGGAAGATATAAAATGAAATTTCGAAAACTAAAAAACCAATAATTAAGTACAGGATAAGTCTGTACTCCATTTTGAAAAATTTATGATTTATTGCCGCATAAATACCCAGCAAGAAGATCAAAAAATTAAAAAAATCACCGGAGTAATTGTAAACCTGATACAGAAATTCGGAGTATAAAAGCATATTTTAAACCATAAATAATAAGTAAAAATGAAGAAAAATTTTCTAACCGCAATCCTTTTACTGGGAGTTTTTGGGATATTCTCCTGTAAAGAAAAACAAAAAACACAACAACCTGAAACATTTGAAAGTCAGGAAACTCTGGATTCACTGATAAACGGTCAACTCAATTACGGAAGTGAAGAGGTAAATAAAGCCTTTATCAGGGTTTTGAATTTTCAAAAAAAATACAAAACTGGTAAAACAAACGGTGTGGTCATGCCTAAAACTATGATTACTCAAGCTGTAAATGGGTTTACGCTCAATGGGATAAACTTACCGACGGACAAGAGCAATTTTGATAAATGGGATTTTATGGTGGCGTATCCAGGCTTGGAAATTAATGACCAGGGTGAGGAAAAAATAAAACCTTCTGTATTTTTTTACAAAGGAAAAGAGGAAGCAAATGGTAACTTAATACCAACGGGAAAGCCTGTAATTGATATTATATTTAGAGGTGGCGGTGGTGGCCCGGGAGATATCAATAAAGGAACACCTCCTCCTACATTGCCTTAATATGTCAAAGGAACCGAAAAATCGATCGAAGTACCTCTACCTCATCATTGGGGTATTGGTACTTTTATTTTTAGTCTATTATTGCTCCAAAAATAAGCCATCACCGGGTCCTGTAAAACCTGAGGATTCCTCAAGAATTTCATCTTTGCCTTCTTTTTATGCAATTAATATTCCCTTGATTCCTCAAAAAGGAAGTAATTCGTGTTGGGCAGCCACGCTGGAGATGATTAACACCAAGGATAGTATCTACAATAAAAAAAGTACAGAAACCAGATATTTACAATCAATTATTGGATTACTTCCTGGTTATGCGGTAGATGAGTCAAGAAAAATGAATGAACCTGGCTGGAACAAAATAAAACAACACCTTGCCAATAAGAAAGCAATTGTCACTTACAAGTATTTTGACCAGAAATTTGCACATGTATTTTTAGTGAAAGGATATCAGGAAACTCCAAACTCCAGATGGTTAATTGCCAACGATCCTTATCCCGTTAGAAATGGAAAAATTGTGGCCTTGGCATTCAATCAGTTCTTAAGGCCCTGCGACAGCCAAATTGACTATAAAGAGTTTTCTTTCAGCGTTGAGGCAAACCATTTTAAGGAACCTACTTTGGCTTTGCTTTCAAATGAAAACCTACAATCTAAAGGAGAACCGCTCTATACACCTCCCGGAATCAGCTTGAATAATAAAACAAATCTAAAAATCGAAGAAAGTGATGTTTGGAATCTGTCAAACTCACAGATCAAAACCATAAAAAATCTAAAAAAAGATTTTTTTGATGCCATTGCAGTCTCATATGACCCGGGCAATGAGGTATTGAAATTGGACAAATCTTCGTTTCTTAGAATTAACCAATTTCATGACATTCTGCGATTTTCAAAATATGATAACACAATAGATGCTAAAACCTCCTATCTTTTTGATAATGAAAAACTGGCCTTTGTCAATTTCACCAAAAACAATAAGCCTCTTATTAGCAATACCTTTGAGATTCAGGATTTAAACAATAAAAAAACTTTGTATCTCTCCCGATTTGAAAAATATGAAACTTCTGAAATGAAAAATTGGGAAACCATAAAAAATGCCGTTTTAGGGAATCAGCATAGATTGGCTGGCTGGCTTTCTTCAAAAAAAAATCAGGTTCAGGCAAGAATCTCCTCGAATTCAAGTTCTTCTCAGTTACAGATTCCATCTGAAGATTTCAGTGACATTTCTATGCTCAATTTGCCGGGGGGAATGATCTTTAGCTTCAAATGGGAACAATTTAAAGAGGATAAACTTGTAGCAGACCCCTACAGACAGCTAAAATCTAAGACAGGTCAGGCTGTTTTTGTCGCTGATGGAATTCCTTTTTATCGATTGCAAGACATAATTTTACCGGAGCGAGGCAAACTCATCCTAAATGAAGACCCAGTTGCTGAAGAATGGAAACAAGATATTCAGGTGATTAATCTAAGTACAGGGATAAGTTCTGAAGGAAGTGCACTCACTTTAGGATCAAAAGACCAAATTTGGAAAATTTTGGAAGTACCCAGCAACAATCCATGGGCAATTGCTCCTTATGAGGGCTTCTGGCAGCCAACACCCATTAGCACCACAGGTGCACAGTGGATAGGGATTTCGGATAGAAATAATTCGCAACCACCCGGCAACTATACCTTTGAAAAGGAAATTAATCTCAACAAAACTTTCGGCAAGCTTGAATATAATTTTTCATTGGCTTATGACGATGAATTATTGAGCATTCAGCTGGTTTCACCTTCAGGAAACACAAAAAACATTTCGGTGGAAGGATTAAGAAATCCCCCTCCAAAAGGTTATTTTCTTGGAAAAATCATTTCGGGCGAAATCAATTCAGAAGAAACCGGAAAGTGGAAAATAAGAATAAAGGTTAAATTCATTGACGCTGTTGCGGGTCTTATCGTCTCCGGAAAAATCAAAACAAAGTGGTAACTCCTACCCATTTCATTACAGACTGGAAGCATCCTTCCGGTCTTTTTTTTTGCAAAAAAAACTTAATTATCAATAAAAACCACCCTCTACCCTTCCTGGATCCTCCCTAATATTAGCGATTTACAGTCATTCTCTTCTCCATTTATTTTGTATCAATTAAAAGCAAAATACCGAGGCGGCTTAAAGGAGGTAGGTGAGATTGATAAATTTTAGAAAATGAAAAAAGTAATTTACCTATTTGTATTATTAGTAACTGTACTTCAAGCCTATGCACAAAGAGGCTTGGGAATTCATGGCAATTATTTTATGCCTACCTCCAATATCAAATCTGATAAAGGACCTTTCTTATTCTTAAAAGACGCCAAATCTGCTGGCCTAGATTATTCATTTGGTTTCAAAAATAAGGCTTCAGGCATTAAGTTTTCGGCGGATTATATCATGGCAAGTACTGACAAGGATGCTGTGGCTGCCTATGCCAAAGAAATGGACATACCCTTTAAAACATACAACTTTACCAACCCAAACCCTTCAGGATTTAGGTTGATGGCAGGACCAAATATTATGTTGTTTCCAAAATCAAAAAGAAAGAGGTTACCGATAATATGGCTTGATTTGCAAGCGGGAGTTGAGTATTCAAAAGACCAAAGCCTGATGTTTTCACAAGGACCTACCGCAGCCGATAAAGAAATTAAAACCAAAAGTATCAACCTGGCATACAGCCCCACCCTCACCGTAAACCTCATTAAGACCAAGCGGATATTTATCAATGGCAAAGTAGGATACTCCAACTTTGGGGGCTTGACTTTTGGGGTGGGGATAGCGGAGCGGGATTGCCGCGGTATGCTTTGTTACAGGTGTCCAGGAGTTGGATGTAATCAATATTAATTTTAAAATATTTAAATAAAATATCATGCATAATGTAATAATAAAATCTATAGGTACAGCAAGCCCAAAGGTGGCTATTGCATTGGCTGAGGCAAAACCAAAAAGGAATTAAAAATATACAAATAATAGTAAAACAAACAGGGAAGCCGAAAACTTTGGATAGAGTAGGCGAGGAAATACTAAGTAAAAGACCGATTCGGCTGGATGGAGGTTTTAGAAAATTTTAAACGTAATTAAAATGAAAAAATTCATATTCATCGTATTGACTCTAATGTCAATCATTTTTGAATCACATGCTCAAGTATGGGTAAATGGCGAAGAATATCCCTTTACCGGCACCAGTAGTGGGCCCAATTTCGACCTAGGCACGCCAATGTTTTCTTATGATGCAGCCCCTACATTGGTAGGAGGTGTTAGATTGCTGGCACGTAAAGGTGGCTATTGGTATCTGTATTATACAGGAGTCGGAATTACCTACGGTTTTACGTATTTTCTTATGGCACGCACTACCGCTCCTCAAACCGACCCAAACTTATTAGGCCCTCCAGATTGTGCCCAATGGCAACTTTACTCTGCATCCATGGGCTCACCAGGCTATTTTTGGACTGGCTATCCTACTTCCACCCCGCCAGCACCCAACGGCAATGTAATCACTTACAATATCAGTGGTACTTTAGTAGTAAGTGCAGGTACGGGCACTTCTACGGTAGTGCAGCCCGAATACCTCGACCTTTCCACTAAAACCTCCTCCACTATTGCCTCATACTCAAACCAGGCAGGGAGATTATTGTATAATATCTGCGACAATGTTATGGTTTATAATAATGGCTCTGCATGGAAGCAGGTTTGGCCGCATAATGGTGACTACCCGGTTAATCTCAATCAAAAATTCAATTTTGGAAGTCTAAATACCTCCATTTTTAGCAGGTCAGTATTTTCGAATCCTGACCAATTGGTGTTAAAATCAAATAATATAGATAGGGTTGTGCTGGAAAAAGACAATTACAGCACATATTCTAAAATCAACCTAAAGGGATCGGTGGGTGTGTCGGTATTTATTGTATTTGCAGGTCATGCAATAAATGATGAAAACTATGCCGTAATATATAAAGGCCCGGGCGGAGACCTCATTACCTTACCCAACCCATCCACCAGCACCGGCAGAATATTGGTAATCGCTAACACTTCTTCGGGTGTGTTAAACTTTACACCCACTATGGTAAATGCAGGTTCTTCAATAAATGCCAACCAGAGCGTTCAGATTATCAGTGATGGCACCAACTGGATAAAAATAAATTGAAATATTTCGTATACGTTAACTAAATACCACCGTCTGGTGTCCAGTTTGGAAAATAATCCCATTTTCAAATTTTATTTTACACAGTTCAAAATAGTTACCAGAATAAATATTTGGGTTATTCTTCATAAGTATTTAAGAAAGTATATTTTCTGAAAAAGGATATTTATGAAGTTTTAAATTCTTTAGTTTTCGAAATTACATTTCCTCCCTAATATTAGCGATTTACAAACATCTGTTTCTTCCCCAATTTTGAGCTGTAAAACATTTGCAACCCAAAAAATCAAATCAAATGGAAACAGAAATACTTATCGGAGCCAGGAAAAAGGTAAACCCCTCAGAAATCCTGAGCCTCAAAGGTGATGTAAACTATACCACGGTATTTTTTACTGACGGCCAAAGAAAAGAAGTGGTCGCCACAACGCTTAAGAAAATCCAGAATCGTCTGCAGCCTTTCCCGCATTTTTTCCGCATATCTAAAAATACCATAATCAATCTAAATTGTATTGAAGCAGTAGAAAACGGCAATGTAATAATGTTTACAGGTGACAAAGAACATACTTCCAGACGCAGAAGAAAAGCTTTTTTAGAATTTTCAGAATCACTAATACTCTCCCAAATGAAAAAAATAATCTTTTTCCTGTTCATAAGCTTAAATTTCGCTCATGCACAAAATTTTATCAATGGTTCATATATCGTGGACGCTACTCCTTATTTTGCGGCAGACGCTGGAACCAATTCGTACACATATTCGGTTCCTGCCCTACCAATTTATGGTTGTGGTAGCTTTTGGAACTACAAAATTTACAGATATGACGGATACTGGTATTGCACAGAAACTTCTTATTGCGGAAGTTACTTAAGGCATCGCACTGTGAATAGGATATTGACACCTAATCCGCCATGCTCTGAAAACTGGTACAATGCAAACGCTACCTGGCTACCAAGTTTGCCCGTAACTTCACCCAACCACCCTGCCATTCCGCCTTCTGCCACTTCAGCTCTATATACTTTTTCTAATCCAAGCTGTTCTACGCTGCTAAGTGTATTATCGGGTACTATGTCGCCTTATTATTTCCTTCCACCATCACTTACAACTACAGATATTTTGGCTATTGTTAGCCCTCCAACGGGAGCCCTGGTCTGGGACATTACAGCCATGTGCCTTAAGGTTTACAATGGCACCGCATGGGTTTGTCTTTAAAAAATGCCAAATTTTTGATCTCTTAGTTTTTTTTGAAGAAGAACACTATGGCAACAAATTGCCGACACCACCTGTTTAATTTATTACAGTAGCTCCGGATACTTATTTACAGAAAACAACTGATTTACGATATTAGTAAAAAGGTCTTAATATTTCTGCAAACACTAAGGTATCCGAGGTCAAACTTAAATAATAGAAGGTGTGTTGTTGGGCACAATCGGTAATATAGTGACCTTCATCTGACGAATGCCAGGTTTATCTGCTACAGCAACGCTTATTTTTGAGAGAGAAAAATTTATTTCGAAAAATAGCAATCCATATAACTAATTATCTATCAACCAATTGACCGCCAAATAAAAAAAACTCTTTCAGTCAAATCAGATATCAAAAGTCATTTTATTGCTCGGATAAATTATTTAAAATTTGAGAGCTGAAAAAGCTCAATAAATAATAAAACAGCATTACCATGAGAAAGACCGCGGCCTTGATTTTTGTTTGTATTTCATATTTCAGTTTCAGTTTATTTGGACAGATAGTTCCTTTTGGGAGTCCTGGTTGGAAATACTATCACCAACTGCCTGCTGCAGCACCCTGCTCTGAGCCTCCAAATTATGCTTCGACATCCTCATTTAGCTGGAAATCACCGTTATATAATACTGTAGCCGTTTCTGGTTGGGTTAATAACAGTGATACCCTCCCTATGGGGTATGCGGTTAATACTTCCAATATTTATGGGGGCTTACCTATAAAAAAGATACTAACCTTCAATGACCCTGCCGCAAAACCCACAACCCTATACATCAGGAGAACAATCACCCTGACTTCCTTTTCAAGAGCTTCATATAGCTCTTTTACATTGAGATTAAGGGCCGATGATGGGGTAAGGGTCTATTTTAATGAAACTGAGGTGGCCAACTATAACTTACCGTCCGGAACTCTTGGTGCCAATATTTCAGCGAGTAGTGCTATAGGCACCGACACCACAAGTAAGGTTTTTCAAATCCCAAATACATTCCCGCAACATCCCGAAAGTCCTGATAAAATCACAATCACTGCCGAAATACATCAAAGTACGGTAGGACTTACGCCAAACTGTTCCACCAATTCCAGTGACTTGTTTATTGATATGCAACTAAGTGGAATATTGAGTAACATGCCTGCATCTCTCACCAGAGGGCCTTATCTACAGATTCCTTTGCCAACTGGTATTCAGGTTAGATGGAAAACCAATTTACCTGAAACAGGAAAAGTATGTGTAAGTAGTTCTGGACCAATTGGAAATTCAAACCCAGGAACCTGTACTATAGATACAGAATCAGTCACTAATCATAAGCTATTCATTTCCAATCTTTTACCAAATACTAAATATTTTTATTCTGTCCAAAATTCAATTGATACAATATATAAAAAAGGTTCAGATTTTTACTTCATCACACCTCCACAAAATGTTGATACTTCAAAAACTACAAAAATTTGGGTTACAGGGGACATTGGCCAAACCAAACATAGCAATCAAAGGCCTAAAGTTCTCGCAGGATTTAAGAAGTTTCGAACAGAACAAAATATTGGTGACCTCAATTTATGGCTGCTTTTAGGTGATGTTTGTAATGAAACAGGAAGTCAAATCGAATATGACACGGCATTTTTTGCCACTCATGACTCGTCAGCTTTAAAAATTATGAAACAAACAGCACTGTTATCTTGTGTCGGAAACCATGATTATTATTCTACAAATGCTGTAAAATTCTCAGGTACTGACTCTGTTTCAATTAACTCTGCAAATCAATTTGTTAACGGCAGATTTACCAATGTCTTTTACGGTGGATTGACTAACAATTTAGACAGGAAGATTAAAAGAAATAGTTTTTTTGATTTGTTTTCATTTCCAAAAAACAATTTTGGTCAAAAATATTCCACCTCTTCTAATGATAGTATCAAAGCATATTATTCTTATGACCATAACAACATCCACTTTATTTGTTTGGATTCTTATGGATTTTACAATAATCGAATGCTATATGCAGGAATTCCCGATTCGTCTTTGACAGATACCTCAGCAAATTCACAATTTCTATGGTTAAGAAATGATCTAAAAAAGGCAAAAACCAATCCTGATATCAAATGGACGATAATGTATTGGCATCATTCGCCTTATACGCGTGGTGGTGGGCATTTCTCAGATTCTCTTTGGAATGACGAGTTCATTCTATATGGAATCAGGGACAAATTAATAAGATTCCTAGACAAGGGTAATTTTGACATAGACCTGATCTTAAATGGTCATAGTCATGTTTACTCAAGATCAAGATTAATGAAAGGGCATTATGGCCTGGAAAATACGTTTGATAAAAATGTTCACAACAAACCTCTTCTTGATCCTCTATTTGACTCTAAAGCAAATTCAAATGGAAAATATAACAGTGACACTTCCTGTGCATATTTAAAATCAAGAACCAATGCGATTAATGAGGGTATTGTTTATGTTTTGACTGGTTCTTCCAGCCAATTGCAAATATCTGAGGGAACTACCTATAACTCAATCGTAGGCCATAAGGCTCTCAACGGAGCTTCATTTACCAATCATAGTGTATTTTACCAAACTCGTGGGAACATCCAAATGGAAAAAGGAGGCTCCGTTTATATCGAAGTTAAAGACAATCGACTCGATGCAAAATTTGTACAGGAAGACGGCACTGTTGGCGACAATTTTACAATTTTGAAAGACGTAAATAAGAATGACATTCTGGTAGATTCCATTTCATTTTCGGAATTCCCATCTGAAACGCCTCAACTCCAAATCCTGAAACCCAACTGGCCTAAAGTAACCAACTTTACAGTCACTGGTCCAAACGGTTACAGCCAAACGTTCCAAAATGCTGCAATTTCGATTTCGAATCCTCAAATTGGACCTATTTACACCGTAAAAGATCAATACAATTGTCTGACCCAAAATTTCAGATTCAATTTCTCAAATCAATGTTGGCGGGATGTTACCATCAATAACACTTTCGATACTTCGGTAATACAAAATATCAATTCCTCTGGTACCATTTCCTCAGGAAGTAAGATCATTGGTACTTCAAAGGTAAATTTCAATGCAGCACATGGGATTTTTCTAACCCCGGGTATTTTTAACGCTGAAAAGAATTCTATCTTTTCAGGTAAGGTTCAGCCATCTCCTTGCCAATAACGAAAAAAGCAAGCCCAAATCCAGGGCTTGCTTTTATTTTTCACCTAATATATTAAGATTTTTTCACGGAAATGAATTTTCCGTTTTTGTCAAATGTCAATTCATAAACCTTTTCAGAAGATTTTATTTTTACTATGTATGTAATCCCTGAGGTTTTGGTAACCTTTTTGGCAAACACAAATACATAATTTTTATAATTGGCCAGCAGATAGTCAGTAGCAGCTTTTGGCAATGCCGATTGCTCTATTTTAACTTCAGAAAAAGAAGAGCCAAAAGCCTGAATCAAGACTCCCTTATTATCAAATTTCAATTCCACAACTTTGGATTGATAAACTATACTTACCAAATAATAAACCGTTCCATTTGAAGTTAATCTTTTTGCACTTTTGAAAGTGTACCCCGGGAAATTAGATGAAAGATAAGTTTTTGTCTCAGCTAAAAGCGAATCGACTGTGAAAGGTTTTTCCGGGAGTGAAGGCAATACCATCAAGGCACCATTTCCATCAAATTTTAGTTCAAGAGCTTTTCCATTTACTTTTACTATTACCAGATAGTATTGAGCAGTCCCTAATCCCAATCTTCGGGCATTTACAAAAGTATATGTACCCATTTTTGATAAATAGGTTTTGATGGCATCAGGCAGCTCACTTTCCGTTAACTCGGTTTTATTTAGGTTTTCTGCCAAGATTGATACTATTTTTCCGTTGCCATCAAATTTCAGAGTAAGGTTTTGAGCATCGGTTTTTAATTTTATTACAAACGAAACAACAGTGTTTTTCGTGATTTTTTCACCTGATACAAAAACAGCGTTCGGATATATTTTTTTAATATACTCTTTTATGGCTGCAATCAGATCAGATTCTTTTATAACCTCTTTCAATTCACCGCCTAATATTGTTCTGTTGAGCAGCTTGCCATCTGCATTGAAAGTCAATAATAATTGGGCAGTGGTATTTTTAATTTTAACATTATAAGTCACTGTTGTTCCAATTACAACTTTTTCTGCTGATTCAAATGTAAAATTGGCAAAATTACTTTTGATATACTCTTTTATAGCAGGCAAAAGCTCAGTTTCTTTTATACCGGTAACTTTTTTTGTTTCAGTTGAATTTGTAATTAAAACACCGTTTGGATTAAACTTTAATTCAACTACAGCATCTTTATACAAAATACTAACAACATAAAAATAGGAAGTGGCGGCATTATCTCCTGTGACTTTTTTGGCTTCCTTAAAGGTAAAACCCACATACTTTTCTCTCAAATAGGTTTGAATCGTTATCGGAAGCTGAGCTAAAGTTAATTTTTCCTCAACACTCGTAGCATTTTCAGTGAAATTGAAATCTGCACTTTCAATAATGTCACTTTCGCAGGATGTAAAGCCCAACAACAAAGAAAGGCCTACAAATAATTGTAAAATTCTTTTCATTTAAGTAGTTTTTTTAGATTCACCCGATATGTTTTTATGAGCAAAAATCAGACCAAAAAAACTACCAATTCTTTGAAAACTACTTTATTAAATTGAAAATTTTTCGAAAGCTATATCTTCTACATAAGTTGATTTTCTGCCCTTCTGCATAAAACCAACATGGCCACCCTGGTCACAAAGAATCAAACGGATGTTAGAATTTTCAGTAACCGAACTTATCTCGAGACATTCCGGACTTAAAAATGGATCATTTTCTGCCTGAATAATAAAAGTAGGGACAGCAATCTTTGGTAAAAGAGGTTTGGATGAAGCTTTTTGATAGAAATCGCGGGCATTATCATACCCATGCAACGGTGCGGTGTATCGATTATCAAACTGCTCAAAATTCCTGATTTTTTTATAATCAAAGATATTAAGAATCGGGTGCCCGGGAAACATTTTTGATTTTACTTCAATCTTTTTGCCCAATTTCTTTAGAAAACGTTTCATATAAAACCGCTTTCCCGGCTTATCTAATTCTGCAACTGAACTGGAAAGGTCTAATGGCACCGAGGCAACCACTGCCCCGATAACTTGAGAAGGTAATTGTCGGGCATATTCACCCAAAAGCCTCAAAGTCAGACTTCCCCCCATTGAAAACCCCACCAGCAGGACTTTCTCATAACCTTTTTTTATTGCATGTTCCAGCACATATTTAAGGTCACCAGCATCGCCATGATGATAAAACCTCGGAAGACGGTTGATTTCTCCGCTGCAGCTTCTCGAATTCCACACCAGTCCATCAAAACCAGCTGCTTCCATTTTTTTTACAATTCCGGTCACATAGTGTCTGGTCGAATCCCCCTCAAGACCATGTGTAGCAATTACCAATTTTTTATTCCCTTTTATTTGCCAATCCAAATCAAGAAAATCACCGTCGGGAAGCTCCAGCCTCTCTCTTGTGGTTTCTATTTTCACTTTTCTGAATAAACTGGGATATACCGTTTGCCAATGCCCGTTGGCTTGCCATTTGGGGGGAGAAAATATTACTCTTTCGGTCATTTGATACAATAAAGCCTCAAAAATATTAATTTCTGAGGCTTAGATAAATAAAATTATCAAAATCAAAATTGATAAACCAGAGCATTGCAATGCATACCTGCACCCACAGATGCAAAAACCACCTTCATTCCGGGTTTGATATGATAACCATTTAGTTTACCTTTCAATATCAGATCCAACATAGTAGGGATTGTAGCAACCGAGGTATTTCCAGTAAAATCTATAGTAACAGGAATTTTCCCATCCAATGAAAGGCCTTCAATGCCATACATTTGGGCTAGATTATGAGCAAATGCATGAAGCATTTTTCCGTTGGCCTGATGAAACAAAAACATATCTACATCACCAGCAGTAAGCCCGGCTTTATCCAAAGCTTTTTTAATTACTTTTGGAACCCAGGTGGTGGCATATTTATATACATCTTTCCCGTTCATTTTAAAAAGCGTCGGGTCGCTCCATTCCTTATTGTAAGATTTATCCAGATAAATAGCCTTTACGTCGTCGTGGGCATGAGAATAGGTAGCATAAGATATTATACCACCCTGATTTTCAACTTCATCTGTTGAAATTATTGCCACTCCGCATCCATCTGCTAGTATCATTGAATCCAAATCATAAGGATCTACCAGTCGGGACGCTACCTCTACTCCCACAACCAACACATTTTTGGCATCTCCCATCTGAATCGAATGATGTGCCTGAATCACACCCTGAACCCAACCCGGGCAGCCAAAGAGAATATCATAAGCAAAACAGTCATAGTTCTCAATTCCGAGGCTGTTTTTAAGCAATGCCGCCATGTTGGGCACAGTATGAAAACCTTGACGGCCTTCGAGCATATTTCCGGCATTATGTGCTACTATTATACCATCAATCAGGTTTTTATCTTGTCCCCAGGATTCCAATGCGTTTTCGCAGGCAGTTCTCATTAGAGGTACTGAATCTCCGGTTTCAGGAATATACCTCCTTTCTTTTATGCCTGTGATTTGCTCCAATTTGGCAATGGTATCTTCCGGCGATTTTTCCATAGCCGAGCCATCAGGGTTAAGAAATGTACGACTTAGAAAAAAACTATTTTCAATTCTACGCTCAGGCAAGTGTGTTCCTGTAGCGGCAATTATGGTTTTCAAGTTTATCAACAATTTATTGGTTACAAAATTAATCAAAAATCATTTCAAGGGATAAATGCTACTTCAATTTGTGGGTGTTCGATAACCCGAAAATGGTATTTTAAGCAAGGGGTTAATGTGTTCATTTTCAACCGGATCCATAATCGTATCTATTCCATATACCAGTTTATCCCTGTCGAGTGTCATGAAAGTACCAAAAATCCTGTCCCATATAGCGAAAATATTTCCATAATTGGAGTCGGTATAGGGTTGTAAATAATGATGATGAACATGATGCATGTCAGGGGTAATCAAAATATAGCTCAAAGCACGGTCGAGCCAAACTGGCAGGCCTATATTGGCATGATTAAACTGACTTAATACCACCGATAATGACTGATACATAAATACCATCCACATGGGAGCCCCGGTAATTATTACTGCCAAAGTTGTAAAAATAAACCGAAAAACACTTTCACCGGGATGATGACGATTTGCCGAGGTGGTATCTACATACCTGTCAGAATGATGTATAATATGAAACATCCACATCCATTTGACTTTATGCTCAAGCCAATGTATAAAATATGCCCCGATAAGGTCGAGAATCATCAATCCCACTACTGCATATAGCCAGGTGGGCATTTGAGGCAACCACTGTAATATTCCGAAATCATTAGCAACCACCCAATCAGCCGACTTAACAAGAATAAATGCCAGTGCAAAATTGACAATGATGGTGGTTATTGTAAAAAATATGTTAAGCCCGGCATGCTTTACTTTGTTATACTTAAAACTAAAAAGCGGCCCTGCACTTTCAATAATCCAAAAAAATGCTATGCCTCCAACCAGCAGCATCGAGCGATGTAGGGTGGGTATTGTTTCGAAATAGCTAATGATCTTTTCCAAATGAAATTTTTTGCCGTGAATTTATAGAATTATTTTAATATTATTTTGCACTAAAAAATAATTTTCAAGAATGATACCCCTAAAAAGTAAATAGAGTGCCCCGACACGAGGCACTCTATAAAAATTGCAATTATTCGGAATTATTTTTTAGTAAGTAATAGCTATACCAATTGAGAAATTATGATTCAACATAAGTAAACACCGGGATCTTAGAGTGATTTACAACGTCTTCTGCGATACTTCCTTTGAAGAAATGATTAATACCTGTGCGTCCATGGGTGTACATGGCAATTAAATCGGCACCAATATTCTCTGAATATTCCAGAATTCCGTCTTCTATAGTAGTAGAATTATAGATTTCAGCTTTATAATTTTTGATACCCAATTTATCCGCCAATTTGGCCATTTGAGCCTCTGTTTCGTGATAGTTAATGGCTTTCATTCCATAGTCAACATACAAGAAATGACACTCAGCACCATCAATCGGAAGCAATTTTAATGCTTTCTTGATAAAATCTTCATGTTTCAAATCCACCGCGAAAACTACTTTTTTGGGCTGGAAAGGTTTGGCTTCATCTTTCAAAACAAGCACCGGACATGTGGCCATCCTTACCACTTCTTCGCTGTTAGACCCTTTAAAAAACTCTTTAAAGCCTTCAGCTCCATGTGAACCCATCACGATGAGGTCGGCATTATGTTCCAAAACAGCTTCCACAAAATGATCACCTGTTTCTTCGACAATTGGCTTAATCTCAACACCGCTGAAATTAGAAATAAGCTCTTCCATTTCGGCTTTAGCCTCAGTCATTATCTGATTCCAGGCATCATCAATTGAAATACCGGAAGCTCCGTAAAGAGAATAATAAGCCCCAACGTCGGCAGTTGGGTAAACTTTTACATTCAGCAATTCTATTTTACCATTAAATTTTTTGGCTAAAGAAACGGCTACTTCCAGAGCATGATTGGCCAGATGGCTCATATCGGATGGTACTAATATCTTTTTCATTGCATTTTGAATTTTAAGTCTAAAAGTAATTTCTTTTTCGACGCATCAAAATTTCACTTTTTATTTCAATTCTGAAATGATTGAAAGTAACTTGTAAAATGATTTTCACACCTATCATTTATATTTAAAATCAACAAATAAGCTGATAATGCTCATCTATTCAATTAAAAAATACTTATGTAAAAAACATCATATCTAACTATTAATCAGTCATTTGACACTTATTCAAAAAAGGCAATTTTAAGAACCAAACTGAATTGACCCCCAAACTAAAATTGTACTCAAAAAATAAGTCTCTTGGAATATTACAATTTTTAAAAAGTATTTTCAGGGATTTTTTTCTTAGAAATTTTATCTGCCAATTTAATAAAATGTAAATAATTTTTCTTTTTATCCCAAAAAACAGGATTTCTAAAAAAATGAAAACCAACGAAAAATTCCAATTGAGATTATTTTATCTTTTGAACCAGACAAATAAAAATTTCCGTTATTTACCAAAAATTTAAACCTATATTGTATGAAACGCCTGTCATTTTTAATATTTATGCTTATCTCAGGTTTTGCTTTTAGCCAAAACCCAAAATATGATGAAACACTCGCCAAAAAATATGGTGCCGATGAATATGGCATGAAAGCCTTTACCTTGGTTTTACTCAAAACAGGCTCTTATGAAGAAAAAGATAAAACAAAAAGAGACAGTCTTTTTGCAGGCCATATGGCCAATATCAATAGATTGGTAGAAATGAAGAAAATGATAGTTGCGGGGCCTTTATTTAAAAATGAGCAGAACTACAGAGGCATTTTTATCCTTGACGAAATCGACCCCGAGAAAATAAAAGAATTGATGGCTGCCGACCCCACCATTAAAACCGGCATATTTGAGCCAATTTACATCAAATGGTATGGGTCGGCAGCACTTCCGGCTTATCTAGAAGTCAATGACAAAATCTGGCAAAAAAATCCTTAGTCTATCGAATATTCGATATTAACCACTACTCTTACTTTTTTATAAAGGTCATTGACACTCGAAGGGCTGTAACCTCCTTCTCCACCCTGACTGGCATTGGAGTCGTCTCGGTCGATGATGGTAAATAGTCCCTGATTGGCTTTTTTGATGTCGCCTAACCCTACACCGCTCTCTTTGGCAAACTGATTGGCAGCTTTGCGGGCATTTTGAGTTGCCTCTGAAAGCATCTGAGGTTTGATGTCATTGAGCTGAGTGTATAGATATTGTACAGCTGGGTTGTAATCGTTTGAATTAGAGATCACTACGCCTACTTTGAGCAACTCATCGGTCATACGGCTGATACTCTGCACATTATCTACATCGCCTGTTCGCACCTGAAGGGTATTTTCGATAATATACCTGTACTCACCATAGTTGGCACCGCTGTAATCCTGGGCTACTTTGTCGGTCACACTGAGGTTTTGTTGGATGATTTCGCTTTTTTTTACGCCTTTTTGAATTAAGAAATTAACAATCTTTTGCTTTGAAGCCTCTATCTCGCGGCTACCATCACTGAGGTCATTGGTAGTTACCCGGGTCTTGATGGTCCAAACGGCCTGATTGGCCTTTACTTCTTTTTCTGCAAAGCCTTTTACCGACACCGAACGGTCTTCTTTTTTAAAACGCTGAACCGCTCTTCCAATAAAAAATCCATTCAGAATAAGTCCCAGGCCTATGGCTGCGGCAATCCAATACTTGTTTGTTTCGTTCATGACGATTGTTTTAGTTTATTTTGGGCGAAATATAACAAAAATCCGATTCTTAAAAATCAGATTAACAATTGGTTTGGTGAATATATTGTTAATGGCTAAAACTTCAAAAAACCTGATATTGTAATAAGCAACTCAAAATTCTCGTTTTAGAATTCATTATTAATCAATAAATTTGTTTATAATTTAAGTTAAAAATGGAAAGAATAACATTTAATCCGAATCAATGCGGAGGTAAACCTTGCATTAGAGGCTTAAGAATCAGAGTTACTGATGTTTTAGAACTACTAGCTTCAGGATTAAGCATAAATGAAATTATTACAGAAGAACTTCCTGACCTGGAATATGAAGATGTAATTGCTTGTTTGAATTATGCTGTAAAAAAACTAAACCATCCTGTCATCCAGGCAGCGTGATGATAATTCTTGACGCACATATCCCTCCTTCTTTAGCTTACTGGATATCATAAACTTACAACATTGAAACCTATTCTGCGAGCTTTTTAAATTTACAAAATGCGGATAATTTAGAGATATTTGAATTCGCAAAACAAAAAAATGCAATTATTATCACCAAAGATGACGATTTTCTAAAACTAATTGAAAAATTTGGAAGTCCCCCAAAAAATCATTTGGCTAACTTGTGGAAATACTTCAAAAGAAAAGTTGAGAAATATTCTAAAATCATATTTCTCACAAGCTCTTCAGTTATTAGACTTATCCGATATTGTTGAAATTTCGGGAAACTAAAAATTACAATAAAAAAAGGACTCCCCTCACGGAAAGTCCTCAGTTTTATAAGTTTATCCTACTCAGATTTTATTCAAAATAGCATTGAAAGTACCACTTGGCCTCATAGCAGTTGAAGCTTTGCCAAAATCAGGTTTGTAATATCCACCTGTATCCTGTGGTTTGCCTTGTGATCCAATCAATTCGGCATCAATTTGAGCCGCATTTGAAGTAATCTCCGCAGCAATTGGCGTAAAGATTGCTTTCAAGTCTGCATCGTCATTTTGAGCTGCAAGGGCTTCGGCCCAGTACATTGCAAGATAAAAATGCGATCCACGGTTGTCGATTTGTCCTACTTTACGTGCCGGTGATTTATCATTATCAAGGAATTTCCCGGTTGCGGCATCCAGTGTATCTGCCAAAACCTGAGCTTTTTTGTTCCCAAATGTATTGGCCAGGTGCTCATAAGATACTGCCAAAGCCAAAAACTCACCCAAAGAGTCCCAACGAAGATAACCCTCTTCCATAAACTGCTGTACGTGCTTAGGAGCTGAGCCACCCGCACCGGTTTCAAACAATCCTCCGCCATTCATCAATGGAACAATTGACAACATCTTAGCAGAAGTTCCCACTTCTAAAATAGGGAAAAGGTCGGTATTGTAATCACGAAGTACGTTTCCTGTCACTGAAATGGTATCGAGCCCCTGAACGATTCTTTCCAATGAAAACTGTGTTGCTTCCATTGGAGTCATGATCCTGATATCCAGGCCGGTTGTATCATGATTGGGCAAATATTTGTTTACTTTCTCAATCAGTTTGGCGTCATGAGCACGGTTTTTATCTAACCAGAAAATAGCAGGTGTTCCGGTAGCTCTGGCACGATTTACAGCCAATTTCACCCAATCCTGAACAGGAAGGTCTTTGGTCTGACACATCCTGAAAATGTCACCGGCCTCAACAGCTTGCTCCATCAAAACAGCACCCGATGCATCAGAAACGACTACTTTACCCTCTGCACTCATCTGGAAAGTCTTGTCATGCGAGCCATATTCTTCGGCAGCCTGAGCCATCAAACCCACGTTTGACACACTTCCCATTGTCACAGGATTAAGAGCCCCATTCTTTTTGCAAAAATCAATAACCACCTGATATACACCTGCATAACAACGGTCAGGAATAACAAATTTAGTATCCTTTGACTTTCCGTCAGGTCCCCACATTTGTCCTGAAGTACGAATAGCCGCTGGCATAGAGGCATCAATAATCACGTCACTAGGCACATGGAGATTGGTAATCCCTTTGTCTGAGTTTACCATGGCCAAGGCCGGATTTTTATCATATATTGCTGCGATGTCAGCTTCGATTTCAGCTTTTTTATCCGCCGGTAAACTCTGGATTTTAACCAGCAAATCACCCACTCCATTATTTGGATTGATATTTAGCTCATCGAAAAGCTGAGCATGTTTAGCAAACAAATCCTTAAAATACACCGAAACTGCTGCCCCAAACATAATCGGGTCAGACACTTTCATCATGGTGGCTTTCAGGTGAATCGAAAACAACACATCTTTTGCTTTGGCATCAGCCACCTGCTCATCGATAAATGCCTTCAATTTTCCAAGACTCATCACAGAAGTATCGATTACCTCTCCGTCTTTTAATGGAGTAGATTCTTTCAATACTTTCTCATTTCCGGTGTTGTCAACAAACGAAATCTTTACTGTGGTGGCTTTTTCTACCTCCACGGACTTTTCGCTGCCATAAAAATCACCGTCGGTCATGTGTGACACATGCGATTTGCTGTCTGCACTCCACGCACCCATAGAATGTGGATGCTTGCGGGCGTATTCTTTTACGGCTTTCGGGGCACGGCGGTCAGAATTACCCTCACGCAAAACAGGATTCACCGCACTACCTTTTATTTTATCATATTTAGCTCTAACTTTTTTCTCTTCCTCAGTCGCAGGCTCTTCGGGATAGTCGGGCAATGCATAACCTTTGGACTGAAGCTCTTTGATAGCCGCAACCAATTGAGGAATAGACGCACTCACATTGGGTAATTTTATAATATTAGCCTCCGGCTGAGTAGCCAAACCGCCCAAATATGCCAAATCATCATTGATTTGTTGCTCAGGAGAAAGGTATTCCGGAAAATTGGCAATTATTCTTCCTGAAAGTGAAATATCTCTGGTCTCAATTTCAACTCCGGCAGGCTTGGAAAAAGCTTCAACTATTGGCAAAAACGAATAGGTAGCCAGAGCAGGAGCTTCATCAGTAATAGTATAGATGATTTTTGCTTTATTTGACATCTGAAATATGATTGTTATAGCTTAAAATGATTAGTCTGAAAAAACTTGTCGAGACAAGCAATGGCAAATATAAGCTTTTTTATGGAAATCTGGAAATGTGAAGAGATTAAGAATTTGTGATTTTCAAAGAAGAGTCCATGGTTTTATTCTTATTTTTGCTCAATTTTATTATCAAAAAATGAATTTACAAAAAACAGTTTTTTGCTTATTTATTATCTGTCTGAGTATATTTAAAGACAGCTTTGCACAAAACTATGAGACTGAAACCGGCATTTTCAGAGACCATCACATAGCAGACATTTTCAAGAAATTCCCGGAGCAGAAACTGGATTTTTTTGAGATAAATCAGAATTACAGGATTAAAGCCCATTACAAATTGCAGAAAAAAAACAAGGTGGTAAGTTTTGCAACCTCCGATGGCTCATTTAAAAAGTACCAGGTTTTTGCCAAAATATATTTTGATTTAGATGGTAAAAAAATAGAATTGACGACTTATAAAATCTATCCGACCCCGGCCATGTATCGTAAATTGGTGTTTTTACCCATAAAAGATATGACTGCCCCCGAAATTACCTATGGTGGCGGCAGGTACCTTGACTTAAATTTTGATGACTTTAAAGATGGTGAAACAACCCTCGATTTTAATAAACTTTATAATCCTTTGTGCGTTTATTCCGACAATTACAGCTGTCCTGTACCCCCAAAAGAAAACAATTTGGATGTAAGAATAGAAGCAGGAGAAAAATTACCTTTGAACAAACAAAAGCACTGATTTTCAATAAAATGATAAAGGAAAACATATCTTTAAAACCCTATAATACCTTTGGAATTGATGCAAAAGCCAGATTCTTCATTTCCATAGATTCGGTGGAAAAATTGAAAACTATCCTTAGTCTTGAGCAATTTAAAAGTGCGAAAAAGCTTTTTATTGGTGGCGGAAGCAACCTTCTCTTGCTAAATGATTTTGATGGATTGGTAATAAAAATTGAAATTTCGGGTATTGATAAGGTCACTGAAAATGAAAATGGGGTAATACTGAAAGCCGGTGCCGGGGTGATATGGCATGACTTTGTGATGTATTGCGTTGACAATCGGTTTTATGGCGTTGAAAACCTTTCACTTATTCCCGGCACTGTGGGTGCTGCTCCCATGCAAAACATCGGTGCTTATGGCGTTGAAATAAAAGATGTATTCGAGAGTCTGGAAGCCTTAAATACCAGCACGCTTGAAGTAGAAACTTTCAATCTTGAAAAATGTCGGTTTGGCTACAGAGAAAGTATATTCAAGCATGAAGCCAAAGACAAATATGTAATTCTGAATGTGAGTTTTAATTTACAAAAAAAAGGAAACTTAAATCTGGAATATGGAGCAATAAAAGACACTTTGTCTCAAATGCAAATTTCAAATCCAACCTTAAAAGAGGTATGTGAGGCAGTAATCTCAATCAGAAAAAGTAAATTACCCGATCCTGCTAAAATAGGAAATTCGGGTAGTTTTTTTAAAAATCCGGAAATACCGATTACCCGGTTTGAGAAACTCAAAGAGAAATATCCAAACGCCCCCTCCTATCCGGTAAATGAAAACCTGGTAAAAGTACCAGCTGGATGGCTCATTGAGCAAGCCGGATGGAAAGGCCACCGGGAAGGAAATGTGGGTGTCCATACCAAACAAGCCCTGGTTTTAGTGAATTATGGCGGGGGTACAGGAAGTGAAATAAAGGCATTGGCTGAGAAAATTCAGAAATCGGTTTTTGAAAAATATGGAATTGAGATAAACCCGGAAGTAAATTTTATTGGCTAGACAAAAAACACCAAAAAAGATGTTGTTTTTATACCTTTATTATATTATTTTTGAATATGAATTTTGAATTTGATATTAATAAGAGTATTTCAAATTTTGAAAAACACGGTATTGATTTTGAACAAGCTCAATTATTATGGAATGATTTTAACTTATTAAGCCTGGATGCACGTTCTACTGACGAACCCAGAACATTGCATATTGGTAAAATACGTGAAAACCATTGGACCGCCATTACAACCAATAGAAATAACAATATTAGAATTATTTCAGTAAGAAGGGCCAGACAGAATGAAATTGAATTATATGAAAGCTGAAGATTTAGATAAAAAATTTGACAATGGTGAAGATGTATTAGAACATTTTGACCTAAAAACCTCTTCCAGGCCAGGTCTGGATAATAAACGTGTAAATGTTGATTTCCCTGCCTGGATGGTTCAATCCATTGATAAAGAAGCGATAAGGCTCGGTGTAACCCGCCAGTCTTTGATAAAACTTTGGCTTGCTGATAAAATCGACCATTTGGCGGCAAGTTAAACCCAGGGTTGTTACAATTTCTTAAATAATCAAAACCAAAACAGACCATTTTCATCCTTCACCATTTCTTGAATTCAAATAAATAGGAAAAATTATGCAATTATATCATGTTATTTCTGACCTCATTTTAGCCGCAACTGGCCTTTTTGTTTTTTTTAAATACCTCGCAAAATTGGAGCTTTCTCACGAAATACTCTGGGAGTCATTCGTACTTTCTGTTACTGCCGCAGCAATTTTTGGAGCTATCAATTTCATGGGATTTCCCGAAGCCAACCTTATTTCTGATTTTTTCCAAAAAATTGCCACCTTGACTGGTGCTGTAGGTCTGGCGGTAGCGTCTTTTGCATTGATCAGAGGCATTGAAATCCCGAAGTTGATGGCATACATTGCTCTTACTATCGGTTTTTTATTGTATGTAATAGCGGAAATCTTCAAGTTCAAAATTCTTGAATTGTACGTTCCAATTATTAGTATGCTCTCGGTGGCTGTAATAGCTCTGGCCGGGCTATTTTCAGGCAAAACCAAAAGCTCAATATGGCTGTTGATTGCAGTCGGCTGCTTTGCATTAGGCACATACCGAAACAGCATTTTTGGTGATTCAGAAACTACGATTGATATTTTCCATTTACTTACAGCCGGAGGGTTATTTAGTATCGGCAAAGCAAATTCCTGAAAAAATTATTTGATTTCCTCGTATTCCTGCATAATTTTGTCGCAGAAATCTCATAAAGGGGTGCCTGAAAACAACGGGCTGAGATCATACCCATTGAACCTGATGCGGTTAATACCGACGAAGGGATGTGAGCCGAATCTTTAAAGCAAACACCGGTTAAAAAACTTTAAAGAGACTCATTAAAATCAATAGTAAAATAAAGTTTAACAAGGCCAAAAGGCCCGAAGACAGCATTTTGCTCCTTTGACTTCTTCGTAATGATTTATTTAAAATTATTATGAAAAATTATCTGATTATTGCCATTATGTTGATGCAATTCAACGCTTCTTTGGCACAAAAAAACAAAAATGACAGTGTGTGGGTCAAGGACCTGAGCGAGGTAGTGGTAAAATCGACTCGTGCCAATGCCAAAACCGCCATGGCTTACTCCGATGTCCTACAAAAAGACATCAAAAAACAAAACCTGGGGCAAGATATGCCCTTTTTGCTAAATCAAATGCCTTCAGTTGTAGTTACTTCTGATGCGGGCACTGGCGTTGGGTACACGGGCATCAGGGTGCGTGGGTCAGACCCAACCCGTATCAATGTAACACTCAATGGCATTCCTTACAATGACTCTGAATCACAAGGCGTTTATTGGGTCAACATGCCTGATTTCGCCAGCTCCGTACAGAGTGTTCAGATTCAACGGGGTGTAGGCACTTCAACCAATGGTGCGGGGGCATTCGGTGCTTCGATTAATGTCAATACATTACAACTCCATACGGAGCCATTTGCCGAAATTAACACCTCAATCGGCTCATTTAACACGCTAAAAACCAACATAATTGCCACAACCGGCCTGCTCCAAAATAAGTTTGTTCTTGACACCCGTCTTTCTAAAATCAATTCAGACGGATTTGTGGACAGAGCAGCTTCTGACCTTAGATCTTATTATATATCAGGCGGTTATTATGGAAAAAATTCGTTTCTAAGACTCAATGTTTTCGGAGGAAATGAAAAAACCTATCAGTCCTGGAACGGAATCCCTGAAGCTTTGGCAAAAAACGATTTGGCAGGAATCAATGATTTTGTAGAAAGAAATTACTATGATGAAGATTTTAAAAAACAGATGTTGGAAAGAGGCCGGAAATTCAACTTTTATAGCTATGAAAACGAAATTGATGATTACACTCAGACCCACATACAACTAATCACTTCATGGAAAATTGCTTCGGAATGGAGATTTAACCCCACCTTACATTATACCAGGGGGTCAGGTTTTTATGAGCAATTTAAATCAGATGCCGATTTTACAGATTATGGTTTGAAAACAATTTCAATCGGAAATACCGAAATCGCTTCTACCGATTTAATTCGTAGAAAATGGCTGGACAATGACTTTTATGGCGGTGTATGGTCACTGGATTATGAAGGTCAAGGTAAAATCAAGGGCAATCTGGGTGGGGGTTGGAATAAATATGATGGAGACCATTTTGGAGAAATTATCTGGGCAAAGTACGCTTCCAATAGCGGCATCAGACAAAGATTTTATGACAATACAGGTCAAAAAACTGATTTCAATTTATACGGAAAGCTGTTTTTTGATTTGAATGCCAATCTCTCCACCTATTTGGATTTACAAATTAGAAATGTACACTTTGAAATGCTGGGCACAGGGGATGCACGTCAAACTTTGGATTATTCTAAAAAGTATAACTTTTTTAATCCAAAAGCAGGCTTAACTTATCAGCTTTCGGGTCAAAAATCATTGTACATTAGCTATGCCAAAGGCTCAAAGGAACCTAGTCGCCAGGACTTTGTAGATAACGCTCCAAATCTCCCAAAGGCAGAAAAATTGCATGATTTTGAAGGCGGATACAGATTTTTCTCTAATAAATTTTCTGCAGAAACCAACCTCTACTACATGCTATACCAAGACCAGTTGGTTCTTACAGGCCAAATCAACCAGGTAGGTGAAGCGATCAGAACCAACGTTGATCATAGCTATAGGGCGGGTATTGAACTTCAGGCCTCTTTGAAGCTAAACGCCAACTGGAATATCCAGGCCAATGCCACTTTGAGCCAAAACAAAATCAGGGATTATGCAGAGACAATAGTTAGTTACGATGACAGTCCAAATATTGTAAATAAATTCAAAAAATCTGACATTTCGTTTTCTCCAAATACTATCATGGGAGGCACAGTCACCTTAAAACCTATCAAAAGCCTGGAGATAAGCTTATTACCTAAATATGTCGGAAAACAATATCTTGACAACTCCGGCTCAGAATTGAAAAAACTGGACGGCTATTTTGTAAATGACCTCAGAGCAAACTATACCCTGCATCCTAAAAACCTGAAAGAAATAGGATTTAGCCTTCTAATCAACAATATTTTGAATAAAAAATATGAATCAAACGGCTATACTTACAGCTATATTTATGAAAAAACCATCACAGAAAATTTCGTATTTCCGCAGGCAGGAATCAATTTTCTGATGGGGATAAGCGTGAAAATATAGGAGTGAAAATTGCCTTTAAATAAAATTTGCAATAAATAATGAAGGCCCCATAAAAAAAAAGCATCAACATTTTGAAATTAGAAAGTAAATAAATTATTATTGTAGAAACTTTGAACATCTAAATTTTAAAATTTATCATGAGAAAAATCTTTTCCCTCCTAAGTATTTTGGCATTGAGCTTTACTTTTGCTTATGCTGAAGAACCAATGAATTTTGATTCACAAAACATCAATTCTGAATTTGATCAAATCAATAAGATTGAAAAATACGTTCAGGCTAATGATGGGGTGACATTGTCACAATTGAAATCAGAAAATTCTGAGCTTTTGAAAGGAATTGATATGGAAGCTCAAACCATGTCCACAGTAGCAGCAGGTGAATTGCCAGCTGGTATTCCAGCTTTCTGGTGGGGATGTATCCTAACTGTTGTTGGAGTTATCTTAGTGTATGTATTAACTGATTCTGACAAAGATCAAACCAAAAAAGCACTTATGGGTTGCTTGGTAACAGGTGGAGTTTGGTTATTGTGGTGGGTAATCGTGGTAGTTGCTGGTGTTGGTGGCTCAGCATACTGGTGGTTCTGATAAAATTTCAGTAATAATATTTTTTAAAGCCCGGTTATCCGGGCTTTTTTTTTGGTACGTTTTTTGACCTAAAAAAAACGAACATAAATTCAATAAAAATGAAATTTACAAAACTATTCACTCTTTTCCTCCTCCTCACCCATTTCAGCTTTGCCAATATTCCTGTTGAAAACCTAGATCAGGAATTTGATCAAATTAATAAGATTGAAAAATATGTTAACGAGCATCCCGGAACCACTTTGGATTATTTAAAATCAGAAGATTCGGAATTGGTTAAAAACATTTCGATTTCCGAAGAAATTGGGTCCAACATTGCTCTCGTTGAAAATGATACCATGGGAATACCACCCTTTTGGTGGGGATTTTGTCTGGGATTTTGGGGAATTATCATCGTTTATATAATTTCGGATAATGATAAATCGGCCACTAAAAAGGCCTTGCAAGGATGTATGACTGCTACAGGAATCTATCTTGGCTTATATTTGATTATTGCCATTATAGGTCTGACTTCCGCCTCTACAGGATATTATTACTAAAACTTTTCTATTTTAGTACTCAAGACTTCCAAAGCTCATTTTTCTGTAATATCTTAGCCAAATTATTTCTAATTGGTATTTGAATAAAGATAAATGAAGAAATTTGGGGTCTTTTTGTGTTTAATATTTATTGTAAATCTTTCAGCTTCTGCCCAACAATTTTATAGATTCAAGGCCGATGTTTCGATAAAAGATAAGCTTGCCACGGGTTCTTACCGGCTTACTATGGGGCAGGTTTATTATGATAAAATTTACAAGAAAATAGTCTATAAACTTAAATTCCCCAACAAAGAAACTATCGTGGTTCAGGACACCACCATGTTTGTAATCAATGACAAAAACATAATTACCAATTCGAATCACACATTTTTAATTCCCGAATTCACTGCCTTCCATCTGGCGTTGACAGGTAAACTTTCAGATTACGGTCTCAAGCCGAAGTCCAATGAAAAGTCTATTTATAAAATAGGTAAAGTTGAAAAAACAGAAAAAGGGATCCTTACCACATGGGTGCCGGCAGAAGATGCCTTCAAAAAGACTTTTGGAAATATTAAAATGCTCAATGTCAATAAAAGACTCGATGCCATGATTTTTTATAATCCCGCAGGAAAAATCATTAGTCAGCAATATTTTAAAAAATATATTAACAATAAAGGCGTAGAATTTCCGACTGAAATCACGATGATAAGCTTAAATGAAAAGGGGGAAAAAAACATTCAGCTTACCACCTATAAAAATGTAGTAATTGACCAAAACACCGAAGATGAAATATATCGTTATAAGCTTCCTCTTACTAAGTCTGTCAGGAGTAAAAAATAGTTTTGCTCAAACCGACATTTACAGGAATGTAGTACCCGACGGAAACATTAAACTGGTTCATAATGAGGCCAAAAACAATAAAAATGAAATTGAGGTAGTTTTTTCGGGATTGTTTTTATTTTACAAAACTTTCTTTTCTTCGCAAGATCTTACAGTTTGCACCTTTACCCCTTCTTGCTCTGAATTCGGAATTTTGGCAGTGAAAAAATTTGGGGTGATTAAAGGAGGAGTAATGACTATGGATCGGCTAACCAGATGTAACGGACTCTCTCCCTCTAACTATGAAGTTGACAAAAAAACGATGCTATTAAAAGATGAGCCCGGCTATGTTGTGAGGGTTCCGGTGGTGTCAGATATCAAATAATAAACAAAAAATGAGATTTTTAATATTGTTTTTAATAAGCTTTTCAGGCTTTGCCCAGGATATTTTTTCGCCCAAAAACGCTGAAAAATATGCTGATTACCTTCTGAAGTCGGGCCAATATGAGTTAGCCGCAAAAGAGTATGAAAGATTGGTGTTTTTTTCACCGCAAAATGATACCATGAAAACCATGCTTTTAAAATCTTACCGGCTTGCCAATCAGACCGACCTGGCTTTGCAGAGATTGATGGTTATTTATCCTGAGGTAAGTGTAGTACCCTATTCGCCATCAGTAGAAATTTCGAAATTATATTTCACCAAAAGAGACTGGAAAGCAGCCTCTGAGTTTTGGGAATCTAACAAGTCTCTTCCCGAGGATGATAAAACGTTGTTAAAAACCACCGTTCAAATCTTCGAAAACAATTTTCAGGAGGCCCGGGAAACCATCGAGTTATTAAAAAATGATGAAAATAGCCTGGGATTGGCCTATAAATCGATTCTTGAAAAAGAAACCCATAAAAAAAGCCCTGCCCTGGCCGGCATGATGTCCTTGGTTCTGCCCGGCTCAGGAAAAGCATATTCAAAAAACTGGAAAGACGGAATAGTTTCTTTGTTCTTCACTGCCGGTATGTCATTTCAAGCTTACCGCAGCTTTAACACACATGGCATAAACAACTACCGGGGATGGATTTACTCCGGAATTGGATTTGGATTTTATCTCGGGAATATTTATGGAGGAATAAAATCAACAAAAGATTATAACAGAAAGAAAATCAATAATTTACAACATGAGGCTAGCAATCATTTTAACCTTTATTTTTGAAAGCTTCATAGTATCGGGCCAAACACTGCCTCAAACTTATGAATTTGCAGAAGCTCTATATAGCCAAAAATCATATCAAAGTGCTGTAGAAGCGTACAAACGTATTTTGTTTTTTGATTCTACCAGTCAATATTCTAAGGCTATTTATCCAAAAATTGCCAATAGCTTATTTGAAACCGGAAAATATCAGGAAGCCTCTGATTATTATGATCTTGCATTTTTTTCTGAAGAAAATGACAGCCTGAAAACCTATTTCATGCTAAAAAAAGCTTCATCTAATCTAATACTCAGACAATACGATTATGCTCAGATTGAACTTCTCAATTTGCCTGATTCTCTATCCGAAAATTTTAAAATTCAAAAGAACTTTCTTGAGTCAATCTTATTTTTTGCAAAAGGGGAATTCGAAAATTCAAAAGATAATTTCAACAAAATCATACCGGACCAAGGTAAAGTAGAGACAATTTTCAAAAAGAATAAAAAAATAGACAAAATCAGTCCCAAAAAAGCAAAAATCATGAGTATGATTATTCCCGGCTTGGGTCAGCTATACGCCGGAGATATCAAAAATGGGTTAAACTCTCTTATTTTGACTGGCGGTCTTTTTGCTTTGGGTATCAACTCAGCTATCAACAATGGTTTTTTGGATGCCGCCATTTCTGTTTTGCCCTGGTTTCAAAGATATTATCAGGGAGGCTTCAATAAGGCTGAAATCATCACAAAAGCCAAAATCGATAAAAAACGTTTTCAGATTTTCAATCAACTGCTCGATGAAGTAAATAAAACCGGCTTTAAACCAATTTGATAGCTTAATATTTTACGCCATTGGTTTTCAAAATATTGATTGCATCAACTTTTCCTTTTCGGGCAGCTTTTATGTACCAATCACGAGCAATATCAGTCTTTCCTCGCAATGCATAATTGATTCCGATATTATACTCGTAATCCCCGGTAGTATCGTACACCGTGGCTCGTTGCCAATAGGCCACGACTTCATCGTTGCGACCCAATTCACTCAGGCTAACACCAATATTTCGGTAGGCAGGCAGATAATCCGGAGCTTTTTCAATTAATTCCTTGAGGAGTTTTATCTCTGTCAACTTATCACCTTTTAACCGATAAGAATATGCAATATTGAGGTAAGAATCCCAGCTGTCGGGTTTAAGTTTAATGATTTTTCCGAAATAGTCATTAGACTCCTCATACCTGCCCAAATTCATCAAAATCTGACTATGGGAGGTTAGAAATTCAATATTTTCCGGATCTGACTTAACTGCAATTTCACTAAAAGGCAATGCTTTGGCGTATTCTCCAAGCCTTAAATGTGCCAAACTAGTGAGCCATTCCGTTCTATACGATTTCGGCGTAAAAGTAGCTGCCCTTTCCAAATATTTTAAAGCAGACTTATAATCTCCTTCATCAATATACATAGAGCCAATAGTGCGGCAGACATCGGCATTCTTAAAACCATTATTGTCGGCACGAATCATAAAAGCCTTTGCAGTGGAAAAGTCTTTTTCTGCCAGATAATACCAGCCAAGATTACTTAAAACCATTGCGTCTTCAGGGTATTTTTTTTCAGCTGGTTTGAAAAGCGTGTACAGGTTTTTCCAATGTCCTGTCTGTAAAAAGGTCATAATCAACCAAATACCCGCAATTCCGTAACCCACTTTTACCCAAACGGCCTCCGGTTTTTTCCCCAGAAAATAAGCCATCAAAAACAAAGGTCCTACTGATGATAAATAAAAATACCGATCGGCTACTATTGCACTTCCTACGGGTAAAATTTGAATAACGGTTGAAATAGCTATGGTAAAAAAGCCTATAGACCACCATATTTTCTTATTTTTTCTGCCCAACCAAAATCCTGCACCTAAAAACAACACAAATGCTATAGCCGCGAGATTATAAATTCCGGGTATGCTACCTCCCGGCTTTCCCGGATAAGGATAAAATGGAAGCAAATCGACAGGCCAAAGGGTTTTAATCCAATAAAACAAATAAGCATAGTTCACAATTCTGTACCTTTCAGAAACCGAATAGGCAGCACTAATAACACTTGAAGCATCGGCTCCGGCATCTTTTTGGGCTTTTGTGGCGATATATGCAAAAATAAATGTAACGATGAAAAAGGGTATTTTTTCAATTAAACCTTTAATGGTAAAACCTTTGCCCAGCATCCACCAGTCGGTAATAAGCAACAGAGCAGGTAATACCACCGCCATACCTTTTGAGAGGCTGGCTGCAATAAACATTAACAGAGAAATGAGAAAATTAAGTTGTCCTTCCGATGATTTATATTTAAGATAAAACCAAAAAGACAAAAACAAGAAAAAAGTATAAAGCACATCTTTTCGCTCTGCCGCCCATGCCACTGACTCCACATGCATTGGGTGTAAGGCAAAAAACAGAGCTGAAAGGATTGAAATACTGCGATTTAAGTTCAGTTTTTGCAATATTTTGAACAATAAAAAACTGTTGGCCGAATGCAAAAGCAGATTGTCAAAATGGTACAACCAAGGCTTTTCGCCCACCAATGCATACTCTATTGCTAAAGTGAGCATAGTAAGGGGATGGTAATTACCTACATGAAACCCCGTTAAGAGTTTTTTTAGATCAAAGTTTTTAACGGCTTCGTTAAGCTTGATGTAGGGGTCATCGTCCCACACCAGATTATTGCTCCACACTTTGCTGTAAGCAACAAAAACCAGGGCCATAAGGATACCGAAAAACAGAAAGTTGTTTGGAGAAGTAATAGCAGGAGTTTCATTGACTAGAACAGTTGCAGGTGTCTGCAACGGCTTTCTCTGATTGGTCTTTTTAGCCATTTTTCTGATAAAAATATAATAAGCGGCCAAAAATTGATATTTTGTAACAAAATCCCGAATTTTACGTTTGATTCGAGGTTTTAGCGTTTCAATTACATGGCATCAGGAAGCAAATTTAGCTGTTTAAATAAATATTCTAAATAATATCAGACTATCTTTTGTTTGTTTTTTTGCATATTTAAAAAATAAAGTTTCCGTTTTTCAGAAAACAAGGTTTTCAGTATTTAGATGAGAAAAATAATGTCAAAATTCTTGCGGTTGTCAATCTATATAAGTTTGGTTTTTCCGATTGGAAAAATACAGGCTCAGGTTGCTACGGAAAATTCAGCCCAGCCCCAAATTCAAGCCAAAGAATTAAAACAAGAATCATCTATGGCTGAAGGGATGAAATACTTTTTGCTCGAAGAATATCAGAAAGCGGTGGACGAATTCAGGAATAATTTGAAATTTTATGGCGAGTCTCCGGGAGTAAACTTTATGCTGTCAAAATCTGAAGCCGCCTTGAATCAAAATGAAAGTGCCATACTTTCAGCCCAAAAGGCAGTAAACGGAGATAAAAACAATTATTATTATATCCAGAATCTTGCCGATATCCAGATAAAATCCAGACTTCACGGCGATGCTGCCCAGAATTACAAAAAACTGATAAAGCTTAAACCCGAAAATTCGCAAAATTATCTTAAGCTTTCAGACCTGTATCTTCTCGACGAAAATCCCAAAGAAGCCTTAAAAATCCTAAGCGATTTGGAGGAAATCTTAGGGCCAGTCAATGAGATTACTGAAAAAAAACAGGCAATATTGATTCAGACCAATAAACTCAAAGATGCCCTCAAAGAGGGCCAGAAAATGGCCAAAGTAGATCCTGAATACAATCTGCAACAGGCAAAAATTCTTATCGATAACGGAAAATCAGAAAATGCGGTTTTATTGTTAAAAGATGCCATCAACCAAAATCCTAATTTCTTTGAGGCCTACAATTTGCTATCTGAAATCTATCTGAAATCCGGAAATAAAAACGGGGCACTGGAAATTTTACAAAATAGCATCCATCATGAAAGCCTGCCGGTTGCCGTAAAATTAAATGCTCTTTCTGCATATTTGAGTTTATCGAAAGATTCGCAGTCAGAAGAGACCATAAAAGAAAATCTGAATTTTGTTGAAAAAATCATTGAAAAACACCCTGAAAACGGCAAGACATATGTTTTTAAAGGAGACCTACTGGTAAAATCAAAAAGGTTGGCCGAAGGAAGAGAAGCCTATTTAAAAGCGGTGAGTTTGGAAAAAGGCATATTTGAAGCCTGGCTGGCAATTATTGAGCTGGATGTAAAGCTCATGGATTTCAAAGCTATGGCCCAGCATGCCGACAAAGCCTTGCAATATTACCCCAATCAGGCCTATTTTTGGTACCACCATGGATTTGCCCTGAAACAAACCAAAGAATTTGACGACGCACTGGTTTCACTGGAAGAAGCCTACCGAATGAGTTCCAATAACCCAAATCTCCGAAACCATATTCAGGCTTCAATGGGAGAAATTTATGGATTGCAAAATAACCTATCAAAAGCTGAGGGAATTTTCACTGAAATTCTAAACAAAGATCCAAAAAATGAGCAGGTTTTAAACGCATATAGCCTGCTTTTGGCCAATGAAAAAAAAGATTTGGATAAAGCCTTAAAAATGAGTGATTTGCTTATAAAATCTTATCCAAACCAAGCCCTATACCTTGATACCAGAGCCTGGGTTTATTTTCAGTCAGGCCAGTATGCCGATGCTTTAAAAGCTATAGATGAGGCCATAAGATTAAGCCTAAAACCTATCTCAATGATTTTGGAGCATAAAGGAGATATTTTATTCAAAACCGGTGACAAAAACTCTGCGAATACTTTCTGGAAAAATGCTCTGGATCTTGATCCCACCAATAAAAAGCTTGAAAACAAACTCAAAGAAGGAACCCTGTAAACCTATGACCATCAAATTAAAAAGTATCGTTTTTTTGGCTTTGATAGCATTTTTAAGCTCATGCAGAGCTCATAAAATGAAAAAAAAGGCTATCGATATTGTCACAAATGAACCTAAAGCCGTTGAGAAAGACAGCGTTAAAGTTGACACAATGGCCAATTTTACTAAAAAGGAGGAAAAAATATACTTCGAAGTTCCTCAGATTGATTTTGATAAACTAAAAATAAAAAGTAAGATTTCGCTCAATACCGAAAAAATTAAACAGAGTATTCCGGCTACCATTCATGTCAAAAAAGATTCCGTAATATGGATCTCGATCGCTATTGGGCTGGAAGCAGCCCGGGCTAATATCGACAAAGACACCATTGCCTTACTCGACCGGCTTAACCGAAATTATTATAAAATGAGTTTTTCGGAATTGAGTTCAAAGCTTGGATTTAATGTAAATTACCAAATGCTACAATCGCTCCTTATTGGAAACTTGCCAATAGGAAAAAGCGAGGCCGACAGCTACCAGGTTCTTGATGAATTTAATAGCATCACTCAAAACAGGTCAGGGGTAATTATTACCAATTATTTCGAGAAAATAAAGGGCAAATTGTATTCAATTTTGGCAAAAGATGATATAAAAAATGCTCAGTTAAGGATTGATTACAAAAATTTTATAACCGAAAACGACCAGATAGTACCATCCAATATCAGTCTGACGATTTCAGCTGAAAATAGTATCAAAGCCAACATTGATTTTGAACATAGCAAACTTGATTTTCTCGACCGCAACATCCGTTTTCCGTTTAATATTCCAAAAGGATATACCAAATCAGAAATTCCGAATTTTTGAAAAGGCCAATAATTTATGTTAAAAAAGATCCAAATATTTTTACTGATTTTAATTTCAATAAACCTTTTTGCTCAAAAACAAAAAGACAGGGCTAGCCTTGAAAGAGAAAAAAAACAAAACCTTCAGAAAATCGCTCAAACAAAAAAAATACTTTCTCAAACACAGAAAGAAAAACAAAATACACTGGGTGAAATAAAAGCATTAAATAGCCAGATTGAAAACCACGAAAGTAAAATATCGCTGGCAAAAGAGGACATAGATCTTATTAAAACTGAAATGGTGGAAATTGAAAAGGCAAAAAATGACCTTTTCAAACAATTGAAATCTTTGCAGAAAGATTACGCCGAAACAATCTATAGGGAATCGAAAAATAGCAAAAAACTTAGTAAACTGGGATTTTTATTTTCATCCGGGTCCATAAATGAGCTATTTTTGCGATATAAATATCTGGAGCAATATTCCGAAAGCCGCAAACAACAACTTGGGCAAATCACCAAAATCGGAGAAATGCTGAAACATCGCCAAAGGACCCTTCTGGATAAAAAAATTGCCCAACAAAACCTGATTTTAGAAATTAAGGAAGAAAACAAAAATCTGGTAGTATTAAAAGAGAAACAAACTCAGGCCGTAAATCAGCTTATTGAGAAAGAATCTGATCTTAAAGCTGAGTTGGAAAAATCAAAAGTTGCTCTCAATAGCCTGAATAATATGATTGCCAACGCGATCACCAAAGATAAAAAAGAAAGGAAAACCAATACAGAAACCAACTCTGCCAGAAGTGAAAAAGCCGCTGAAATAAAAGAAAGGGAGAGGAAAATGCTGGAAGCCAGGAAAGCGAAATCAGAAAAAACTTTACCTACTGAACCGGAAGCTGAAGTTGAAAGTCCCAAAAGTACCAGATCATTCAAAAATTTTGCTGCCTCCAAATCACATCTTCGATGGCCGGTAGATGGCTTTATTTCTGACCGTTTTGGAATAAAACCCCACCCCGTTCTAAAAGGTCTGAAGGTAAATAATAATGGTATCGACATACAAACCTCACCCAATGCCCCTGTAAAAGCAGTCTTCGAGGGTGTAGTGCTCGATATTTCTCAGATTCCCGGCTTAAATAATGTAGTTGCGGTACAACATGGCGACTACTATACCGTATATGCCAATCTGGAAACCGTGAATGTACGCATCAATCAGGAAGTGGGGGCGTCGCAAACACTTGGAAAGGCCGCCTATAAAGATGGTAGTCCTGAAATAAACTTTCAGATTTGGCACAATTTCGATAAACTTAACCCTGAGCCGTGGCTCGGCTCAAAATAGCATTATTATGTCAGTACACTCCGAAATCAAACGCGTAACTACCAATACTTTACGCGACATGAAATCAAAAAATGAAAAAATCGCTTGCCTGACTGCCTATGATTTTTCGATGGCGACTTTGGTCGATGCTGCAGGCATTGAAGTGATTTTGGTGGGTGATTCAGCTTCCAATGTCATGGCCGGTCATGAGACTACCCTGCCCATTACCCTTGATCAGATGATTTATCATGCTCAAGGTGTGGTGAGAGCTGTAAAAAGAGCCCTGGTGGTAGTTGATTTACCATTTGGTAGTTATCAGGGTAATTCGGAAGAGGCCCTCCGCTCAGCCATAAAAATCATGAAAGAGTCGGGCGGACATGCCGTAAAAATGGAAGGTGGAAAAGAAATAGAGGAATCCATTGCACGGGTTTTGAGTGCAGGCATTCCTGTGATGGGTCACCTGGGGCTCACTCCCCAATCAATCTATAAATTTGGCACCTATACCGTGAGAGCCAAAGAAGAACAGGAGGCTCAAATGTTAAAAGAAAATGCCCTCCTATTGGAATCTTTGGGTTGTTTTGGAGTGGTTTTGGAAAAAATTCCCGCAAAACTTGCCACTGAAGTTAGCCAGTCATTGCAGATTCCGACCATCGGAATAGGTGCCGGTGCCGGTTGTGACGGCCAGATTTTGGTGATTCATGACATGCTCGGCATCAACAAAGATTTTTCTCCCAGATTTTTACGCCGTTACGCCGATCTTGCAGCAATTATGAACGACGCCTTCACCCAATATAAAAACGATGTAAAAGCCAGCGATTTCCCCAACAAATCAGAATCTTATTAATGTCATGATACTCCGCTCATTTCCCGCACTTAGATATTTCCTCGCACTCACAGCCGGAATTTTTCTTTACCCGCACTTTAATATAAACATCCGGGTTGTTTGGTTAATAGTTATACTACTTTTGACTTTGGTTTTAATTTCGATAAAAAGACCAAAACTTCACTGGTTCAAACAGGCTCTTACGCCGGTATTTTTATTTTTGGGATTAATTAGCAGTTATTATTTCGACGACCGAAACTACGAAAATCATTACCTTCACAAGGAACATTTTGATAGCTATTTGGCAGTAATCGACTCTTATACAGAAATCAAACCCAAGACTTACAAAGTAATAGCCAAAGTTATCGCCTCAAAAACCAATGAAAAATGGGAAAAATCATCGGGGCAAGTTTTGTTATATTTCAACAAAGAAGCGGGTACATATCCCAATTTTGGAGAAGTTTTCGCAATAAGGAATAATCTCAGAGAGATAGAACCTCCTAAAAACCCTCTGGAATTTGATTACAAAAACTACCAGCAGCGTAAAAATATTTTTTCTCATCAGTTTTTAAGAAAAGGAGATTTTATCAAAACCGGAAAACATAGTCTGAATCCGGTATTTACTTTCGCCAATTACCTGAACGTATATACCCATCGGGTGTTTAGTAGTTTTCTCGAAACGCCAAAGCAACTGGGAGTGGCAGAAGCCTTGATTGGGGGGATGAAGGCCGAGCTGGATTTTGAAACCAAACAATGGTATTCGGCAACAGGGGCTATACACGTGCTGGCGGTGTCAGGAATGCACGTAGCCATACTTTTTTGGGTTCTAAATGCCTCCTTAGGGGTGGTTTTAAACCGAAAAAGACTGCCATTTATCATCATAATACTGGCACTTTTATGGACTTATGCTGTTTTTACAGGTCTGAGCCCCAGTGTTTGCAGGTCAACAGTAATGTTTTCGATGATCCAGTTGGGCATATACTTCCGACGCGATGACAACCCGGTAAACACCCTTATTTTGTCGGCTATAATTTTGCTTATTATCATGCCAAACTGGCTCTACGATGTAGGATTTCAATTATCATACATGGCAGTGTTAGGTATTTTAGTTTTGCTCCCTTCACTTAAATCAGCTATAACTTTTCGAAACAGACTTTTGAGATGGTTTTGGGAGATTTCTATGGTTTCTATTGCTGCTCAAATATTTACTCTTCCGCTAACATTATATTATTTCCACCAATTCCCAAATTATTTTTTGATTGCCAATCCTCTGGTATCAATTGTTTCCACTTTACTTCTACCGCTGGGTTTGGTGGTTTTGCTTATTTACCCTGTTCCGGTTATTGGCAGTTTTTTGGGAGTGATTTTAAAATATACCATTGATCTTTTAAATGGGATCGTTTTCTATATTCAGAACCTTCCAAATGCCCTAACTACCGGCTTACAAATCTCGATTTTGAGTGTTGCTTTATTGTATTTGTTTATTTGGATTTTTGTAAAATATCTTGAATACCCCGAGGCCCGATATGCAAAAAGTATGGCATTGATAGCTTTGGTACTTAGCTCCATGGGTTTATATAAAGTATATGAGCAAAATCGGCAACTCGAACTTACGTTTCATTTTATCCCCAATGGCTCCGGATTAAGTTTTATTAAAGGACGGAATGCCACGTTCATTTCAACAGACTCACTGGTAAACGAGCCCCTTATCCACCAGTTTCACCTAAAAAACTATTATGATTTTTCGGGAATAAAAAATAAGAATACAGGCACCATCAAAGAAAAAGGAAGCTGGGATTTTGAAATTGAAAAAAAGAAAATTCAATGGATAAAAGGACGAATAAAAACAAAAATTAACCCTGATACAGATTTCCTGCTTATCTCCAACAATGCGGCCTATTATGTCGAAAATTTGAAAGCATATAAGGGTATTGTAATTTTAGATGGTTCAAATTCTAAAAGAGCAATCGAAAAAATAAAGGAAGAAAATATTGAACCACAGTCAAAACTGGTCGTACTTTATGATGCCGGTTCAAAAACTTTTCAGTTGTAAAGTAAGAAATCATGAAAAAAGTCATCAACGTCGTTTTCATTGCCATAGGAATATTAATACTTGCGTTGTTTGGGGTGCGGTACTATACCAAAAGCCACAGCGAATTTGAAAGTGTAGAAGGAAAATCCGGTGAATTGACAGTAAAAGTGGGCTATTGCAGACCAATACTGAGAAACAGGAAAATTTTTGGAGAATTAGTACCTTTTAATACCGTTTGGCGAACCGGAGCCAACGAAGCCACCACTATTTCATTCTCAAAAAATTGCTTTGTGAACGGGAAAAAAATTAAAGCCGGTGATTATTCACTTTGGACAATCCCAAATAAGAAAAGCTGGGTCATAATTCTCAACAATGAAACCGGGCAATGGGGTACCAACTACGACCAGAGCAGGGATTATCAAAGATTTGAGGTAAAAGCCGAATCAACACAATCCGTCACAGAAAAACTTACCATAGGCTTTGAAAAACCTGAAAAAGGGCTTTTGATGTTTATAAATTGGGAAAATACCAAAGTTGAAATCTCAATAAGAGTCTAGAAATCAGTATTTTATACCGGCCGCAGCTCGGGTTTGGTCAAGCAAATGGATGAGCTTTAGGCTCAATTCCTGCGTCATCAAATCACTCTCCTTTTTACCATTAGCAAGACAGTGGTTAACTTCTTCAATTTCATAGTTATAACCAAAAGTATCTCTCGAAAAATCAAAAACCTGCTCTTCTCCATCCGAATTTACCAGGGTTAACTTTCTGGCCTCATGAAATCTTTTGTGAAGAATTATATGACCTTTTGAGCCATAAATGATAGCCTCACTGTGAGTCTCAGAAGCTACAGTACAGTTAAGTACAGCAGTGGAAAGGTTGTCATAGGCATAAATAAAGGAAGTGGTAATATCAGAACCGGTTGGAGAAAAGGTACTCGTTGCCTGAATTCCGGTAGGATATCCTAAAATCAGTAGCGACAAAAATGCAGGATAGATGCCAATATCCAGAAAAGCTCCACCGCCAAGTTTCATATTATACAGACGGCTTTCAGGATCAAAATCGGCCCTAAAACCAAAATCAGCATAAATGGTAACCACCTCACCGATAGCCCCGGATTCAATCAATTCGAGAGTTTTTAACGTAGAAGGCAAAAACCTGGTCCACATGGCTTCCATCAGAAATACATTTTTCGATTTGGCAAGCTGAATCATCTCTTTAACTTCATCCTCATCCATTCCGAAAGGTTTCTCGCATAAAACAGCCACGCCATGATTAAGGCACAGCAAGGTGTGCTCTTTGTGGAATGTGTGGGGAGTTGCTACATAAATTGCATCTATTTCTACTGAAAAAATTTCTTCGTAGCTTCCAAAGGCAAATTCTGCATCAAACTTGAGGGCAAATTCCTGAGCTCTTTGCAATGAAGTACTTGCCACAGCCACTAATTCACCTGTTTGAGATGTACTAAGGTCAGAAGCGAACTTTGTTGCAATTTTTCCTGCCCCTATGATCCCCCACCTGATTTTTTGAGATTTCTCCATGAAGTTTTAAACTTTTCTGCAAATTAATGCCCGTCTCCCTTCAAAAGTACTTTTAAAACCTGTTTTTCTTTAGAATTATGGATTTTTAAAAAATAAAGCCCCTCCACTTTCTGATTATTGATTTCAACTCCAAATTCATCATCAGCTATTTGATTGATTCTCAGTGGCAATCTTAATCCCAGCACACTTGTAAGTTCAAATTCCGGATTTTTGATTTTAGTTTTTACAAAAAAACTTCCTGAAGCCGGATTTGGATAAGCTAATGAAGCAGCCTGCAAAGTGGCAGGTTCAGTTGCCAATGGCGTATAATTATAAGAACCCGATGGACCACTGTAGTATTTATTTGTGGCATCAACATACCGCAGTCTGTAATAGTTTTTCCCAAATACCGGATTTTTATCTACATAGTTATATGTTTTTATAGCATTGGATGAGCCGGCAGCTGAAACTTCTTCCCGGGTATTAAATGTCTTATTATCAACGCTTTTTTCGACTAAAATATACTGTGAATTATTTTCAAAAGTAGTAGTCCACTTTAACTCAATGTATTGATTTTCATTTAAAAATACGTCGAATTTGCCAAACAAAATGGGGGGTGGCGGAGTCATATTTAAAATCCAGAAATCACTTTGTCCACGATTGAGAGCAACATCGGTGTCAGTAGATCTGGAACTCCCTGCGATAAATAAACCTTTCTTTGAATTGTAAGTTACACTCCGTGCCAGGTCAATATCGGCTCCTCCCAAAAGCTTATGGTAATCGGCTTTCATGGTGGTTTCATTCAAAACCATCAACCATAAATCAGTTAATGTCCCTCTTGTAGTTACGGTTCCGATATCTGATTGTGACGTTCCGACTGCGTAAATCAAGCCGTCTTCTCCCCGTACAAAATGATACAGACCATCATTGTCCGCACCACCAAATCTATATCTGTTTTCGAGTAAACCAGTTGGAGAAATTTTCAAAATAATACCGTCTTTTTCACCTAATGAGGTACCCATAGTTACGTTAGAAGAGCTTGATTCACCCAGAATGTAATATCCATTTTTAGTTGAATTTTCCATAACTGCATAACCTACATCGTATCCCAGGCCTCCGTATCCTTTTTCCCAAACCTGCCTTCCGAGTGCATCCACTTTTATAGCCAAAACATCATAAAAACCTTGCCCGGCACCGGGAATGTCACGTTCCAAAGAAAGGGTACCACCTACCATGAGAAGGTTTCCATCGGAAGTTTGAATTATGTCATTGGGAAAGTCTTCCAGGCCGCCACCAAAGGTTTTTTCCCAAATGGTATCACCAAAAGCCGACAGCAATGCAAGGTAATAATCGTATCCGGTGAAGGGTGCTACACCGGTTGATCTTGATGCTGCCACGACCAGCTGGCCGTTGGAAAGTACCTTCAATGTAGGCTTATAAAAACTAGAGGGTTCAGCATATTTAATTGAGGCGGACTGGCTTCCCCCGGCAAAGAGTCTTTTGGCCACAACATCCCCGTTGAGTTTAAGTCTGACCATCAACAGGCCTACATTAGTGCCATTGTATTGAGCATCCCCATCATTGGATTGTGTTGTACCCAAAATCACGTATTCATCATTCGGGGTTTTTACAACAGAAGTGGCTATGTCATCTTTGGTTCCTCCAAAAGTTTTTGACCATTCGATTACCCCTGCATTGTTGACTTTCACCACCCAAAAATCATTTCCCCCTACGCCATCATATCCACGGGAATCTTTTACATCGAAGGTATTTTTGCTATTGGTTGAGCCTACCACCATATAACCCCCATCTGATGTTTCCACACCCGAGTAGGCCACCTCATTACGTTCTCCGCCCGCCACACGCTGCCAGTTGACAATAAGTTGCTGGGCTGCTGATCCAAAAGAAAGGCAGACACATAAAATAAGTTGGAAATATTTGATATTTTTAAGCAAAAGCAATCCCTGATGATTTCGAAGAAACGGTGCAAAATCCGTGCCTTTCCTCAAAATCTGCGGAAATGGGGATAAATAATGCATATAATGAAAGACTTTCTTGAAAAAAAATTTCAGCCTATATGAATACTCTGGCCTATTACGTCTTCAAAAAAATGGTGTATCTGAAAGGTCTGTTCAACACCTACTTTTTGGCCGAATTGTGCTATAAACCAGATAGTCACAAACCCTCCAAGTATAAATGGTGAAATCCAGAGGATATTTGATTCCTGGTGAAGCGACATTTTGACCAATCCCACCAGTAGCGTCCAAAACAAGGCTAAACCCAGAATTGCATATGCAAACAAAAAAACTGCCCATACCGTAGGATGTGGACCATACATACCTCTGACCACCGTTTTATTTTCTACTTCTTCAAAAGAAACACTCAGCTGGGGAGACCAAAAATGCTGGTGCTCAGGCACAATCCGAAACAGACCATGGGTATGAAATACTTTGCCTTCAATGATATCCTGCTTTCCCTCAAGATTCTTATTAATCTTATCTGAAAGGACCTTTGGTGTGCAATTACAGTCTATTTTAAACTTAGGTCTTACTCTGAAGCTTGTCATTTTTTCTATTTAGGTTAACGGTTTATTGACCAAATTAATCAAAATTTAATAAAACCCAATAAAATGACATAAAAAAAGCCCCCGATAATCGGAGGCTTAATTTCTTTGAAATGTAATGATTACATTCTGAAGTGCGAGAATGCCTTGTTGGCATCTGCCATTCTGTGTGTATCATCTTTTTTCTTAACAGAAGCACCCTCACCTTTTGAAGCGGCAACGATTTCACCTGCAAGACGCTCAGTCATGGTTTTTTCACCACGTTTACGAGCATAGTTGATCATCCATTTCATTCCTAATGACTGCTTACGCTCAGCTCTAACTTCGATTGGCACCTGGAAAGTAGCACCACCAACACGGCGGCTTTTAACTTCTACTGCTGGCATTACATTGTTCAATGCTTTTTTCCAGATTTCCAAACCATTTTCGCTGGTACGTTTTTCTACAATCTCCAGTGCACCATAAAAAATGCTGTAAGCCAGAGATTTTTTACCTTCAAGCATCAGGTTGTTTACAAATTTGGTTACGGTTACATCTCTGAACTTTGGATCAGGCAACACGTAACGCTTTTTTGGTTTTGCTTTTCTCATTTCTTAATGTTTTTAAGAAGGTTTCGTTTAACGATTTAAACTGATTCACATTCGGTAAAACCTGAACATTACTTCCCCTATAATAGCCTGACTAGCAGACTATAAAGAATTTCTTGTTACTTTTTCTTACCTTTAGTTGGAGCTGCTGCTACCTGACCTGGTTTGGGTCTCTTAGCACCATACTTAGAACGGCTTTGCTTACGGTTGTTTACACCGGCTGTATCCAATGCCCCACGTACGATGTGATAACGTACACCCGGAAGATCCTTAACACGACCACCTCTGATCAAAACGATAGAGTGCTCCTGTAGGTTGTGACCTTCGCCCGGAATGTAGGCGTTCACCTCTTTTTGGTTGGTAAGACGCACACGAGCTACTTTTCTAAGAGCCGAGTTAGGCTTCTTAGGAGTAGTCGTATATACACGCGTACATACACCACGACGCTGAGGACAAGAATCCAATGCCGGAGATTTAGATTTGTAAATCAAAGTCTCTCTTCCTTTTCTTACTAACTGCTGTATAGTAGGCATTGTAAACTGTTAAAAATTAATAAATAAATACTATCTCCCGAAAATTCGGACTGCAAAGGTAAGATTATTTTTTAAATAATAAAAAAATAGGTCAAAGTTTTATGAATTTTCCTATGGCTAAAACATTCAATAACCCTTTAATTTTTAAAATACATAATTTCCCAATATCAAAAATTTAATTATCCGGCATATTACTCAAAAAAAATAAAAAAAATTTGGGATATAAAAATATTATCGTAATTTTACGATGAAAAGATAAGTTAATGGGAATTACCAAGTCTGAAGAGTTTACAATTAAGGATAATAAATTGGCAAAATATGCCAAAGCGTTGTCACATCCGGCCAGAATCGCAATTTTAAGAATATTAATCAAAAAGCAGGCGTGCATTTGTGGTGATATTGTTGATGAACTGCCGCTCTCACAAAGTACGGTTTCGCAGCATCTCAAAGAATTGAAGGATGCGGGATTAATAAAAGGCGAAATAGAGGGTGCAAAAGTGTGCTATTGTATTGATGAAAAGGAATTAATACTGGCAAAAGATTATATAAATGAACTTTTTGTAAGCTATTTCTCAAACAAATCGGCTTGTTGCTGACATTTTTTTATTCAATATTATCGCATTATTACGATTTAATAAAAATAAATACTTATAAAATGAAAACAGATGAGCAATTAAAAGAATTGGTGAAGCAAAAATATAGTGAAATTGCTTTGCAAGACAAGGAAACCAATATGGCTTCGTGCTGTGGCTCAGGTGGGTGTTCTACTGAGGTTTACAATATCATGAGCGACGATTATTCAAATCTGGATGGTTACAATCCCGATGCAGACCTGGGCTTGGGTTGCGGATTACCCACACAATTTGCAAAGATAAAAAAAGGAGATGTAGTCATTGACCTAGGAAGTGGAGCCGGCAATGACTGTTTTATTGCAAGAGCTGAAACCGGGGAGGCCGGAAAAGTTATTGGCATAGATTTTACCCCCGCTATGATAGATAAAGCCAGAGAAAATGCAGAAATAAGAGGTTTTAACAATGTGGAATTCAGGCAAGGAGATATCGAGAAAATGCCTGTCACTTCAAACATTGCCGATGTTATCGTGAGCAATTGTGTTTTGAATTTGGTTCCGAACAAAGATGCTGTTTTCAAAGAAATTTACAGGGTTCTGAAACCGGGCGGACATTTTAGTATTTCTGATGTGGTATTGGTAGGAGATCTGCCCTCTTCACTTCAGGAAGCGGCTGAAATGTATGCAGGATGCGTTTCTGGAGCTATACAAAAAGATGTTTATTTGGATTTAATTAAAGAAAATGGATTTCAAAATATCACTTTGCAAAAAGAAAAAGCGATTATTGTTCCGGATGATATTCTTATGAAATATCTGACAGAAAGCCAGTTGGGAGATTTTAAAAATTCAAAAATAGGAATCTTTAGTGTGACTGTGTTTGCCGAAAAGCCATCTGATAAAGCCTGCTGTGGCCCAAATTGCTGTAACTAAAATCAAATTACCGGGCGATGGGAATCGCCCGGTAACAATATATTTATAGTCAAAAAACTATTTCCTGTACTGCTCAATAATCCTTTGAAGAGCTTTCAATGTATCGAGATTGGAAAAGAAATCATACATCTGAATATGCCCGTCATAGTCCAGAGCCAGTGCCTCCTGCAAATATTTGTAGGCTTCATTATAGGTAGTATTATAAAGCAGATAAACTGTAGCCCGATAATACAAATCGGCAGCCTCTGGGAGCTCTTCTATTCCATCATAAATAATCTCAAAGGCCCGGATATAATTTTCCTGATCAAAATAAAGTAAAGACCAGTTGAGCCATATATCCACATTGATAGGATCCATGTCAGAAGCTCTGAAATAAGCCTCGTGAGCCGAAATCACATTTCCCAGCTTGGCCTCATTGTCAGCCAATAAAAGCCAATAATCAGCACTGATATCGTTGGTTTTGATGGCTTTTTTTACAAAATGGATTGACTCAAGATATTTCTCCTGCTCATAAAGCACTGAAGCCATCCCAAACCAGGCATCATCCCAGGTTTCGTCTAATTCAGTAGCTTTTTTATAATGCTTATATGCTTCGGTATATTCTTCCAGTTTTTCGTGTGCCGCCCCAAGGTGTGTCAGTACTTCGGCTGAAGGCACCTCGTATTTCAGGGTATTTAGGAAGGATTCTTTTGCTCCTGCAAAATCCTCAAGATTCATTTGACTTAGACCTAAATTATACCAACCCGACGAAAATTTATCATTAATTGTTACTGAATAATCAAAAGCGTCTTTGGCTTTATCGTATTGACTCTGAAGATTGAAAGTCTGACCTAAAGCAAACCAAGCGAGATAATTGTAAGGATCTCTGTCGATGAGTTCGTTGAAATATTGTACACCGTCAGACAAAATTCCCAGCACATCATAACAATAAACCAATTCATTGAAAACCAACTCATTGCGAGTTTCACAATCAACTGCTTTTTTAAATATTACTATTGCTTCCTCAATTTTACCCAAGCCTGTAAGAGCCATCCCCATTTGAAAAAACACATTTTCTTTTTCATCAACCAGTGGGAGAATCTGATTGAAAATATTGAGGGCTTCGGCATTTTCGCCTGAATAAATCAGGATAATTCCTCTTAAAAACTCGATTTCGGTATCGGAAGGATTAAAAATGGCAGCCTGGTCAAGTAGCTCGGTAGCTTCGTCAAGTTCAAATCTGTTAATCAGGATTTGAGCCTTGCTCAGCATTAGCTCCAGAGAGTTCTGGTATTGTTGCAGACCGGCATTGCAGGCTTTCAGAGCTAAATCCAACTTTCCTGCCAGAAGATAGTATTCCACCAGCGATTCGAAAACCTCCTCACTAAAATAAGGGGTTTCTTTTTTTTTGATCATCGATTCAAACCTTCTGGCTGCATCGGCCATGGTGGCCTCGTTTGACTCGTCAAAATACTCACTAAAGTCTTGATTCATGCAGTATAGTAAGGTTTTGGATAATTATAGATTACTCAATTTTAAAAATAATGGCTTTTTTGTATAAACCCAAAAAAACAAAAAACAATTTCAGAAAACTATTTTTGAGATTTAGAAATGAAATAGGGGCAAATTCGATTCAGTGTTTTTTCCAAAGAATTAAATTTATAATCTAAGGCATTGATTATATTACTATTATCATAATGGATTTTCATGGAAGCCGATATTGCGGTTTCCCGGGTAATAAGGGGCTCGGTACCTAATATTAAAGAACGTAATGCTTCCAGTCTCCAAATTATTGCCAACCAAAATGACTTTACTTCAATCGAAGGTGCCTTTTTGCCAAACCTGGAAGCCACTTTTTCAAAAAAATCTTTATAGGAAATCATCCCTGCCGAAATACAAAATCTTTCGTTTTTGATATCACTTTCCAGTAGTTTCACCGAAATATTCACCAAATCTTCCAAATCAATGTAGTTAAGAAAACCTGTAGTATAAAATGGCTTTTCGTCGAAAATATACTTGATGATTTTGGTTGAGCTGCGGTTCCAGTCCCCTTCACCAAAAATGATAGAGGGATTAACGACGACCACATCGAGCCCCTCTGCCATTCCCCGCCAAACTTCTTGTTCTCCCTTAAATTTTGATATGGCATAGTGAGAATTCGTTTCAGAATCTTCCCATTTTTGTTTTTCGTTGACGTTAAAAGTCTGGTCTTTATTCTCTTTATTGATTGTCGGCCTCCCAAAAGCAGCTACTGAACTCACATAAAGCAGCTTTTTAACTTTGTTTTCAATGCAGGCATTTACCACGTTTGCCGTACCCTCCACATTGGTTTTGTACAAATTGGCCCTGTCTTTCGGGATAAATGAAACTACTGCGGCGGAATGTATCACCCAATCTACATTGGCAGTGGCCACTGATAGCAAGCTGACGTCAAGGATGTCACCCTCAAAGATTTTGATATTTTTAAAATCTGAAAACTGTACTTTAAAATCGGCTGAATTTCTTACCAAAACGTTAACTTCATAACCTATATCCACCAGTTTTCTAAGAAGAGAAGCCCCAACCAAGCCCGTAGCACCTGTGATTAATACCTTCATAATTGCCCAATTTTAGACAAAATTAGGTAGTAAAAAGCAAAATATAGCCTCAGTAACGACTTAATTCAAAAAAAACTTATTGTTCTACTACCCATAAACCCCTGATTTCGTTAGGCTTATAATCTTTGGCTTTATCTTCCGGATAATACTTTGAAATTTTATCCTTAGTTTCAGGAGTAATTTCTGCCCCACTGCCGTGGCATTGCATGCACATCTGGTTGGTCATTATTGGATAGTAACCCACTTTTTTACCATCAATGACTTTGCTGCCGGGTTTTGGTTCAATACCGTTTTTTAGATTATTTTTAAGTAGCTGTATGTAAGCTATTTCACTCTCATTTGCAGCATTTCTGGGATTTCGGTTTTTGTCGGAAACTCTTTTTATGCTTACATTCATAACTTTTGCCATACTGTCGGTCAGGAACAATGCTTTCTCGTTGCAAAAATTCATCGCGTGTACCACTCCGGCTTTATTTAAGGCACCCATCAAATTTCTCCCTAACTCCTGCTGGGCTCGCATGGACAACTTCTTTCCCTGTGCCAAAAAAGTAGTATCTTCCTCTAAAAATTGATTACCTCCTCCCATTTCTTTTTTATAGTGTTCTTCAAACCACTCGGGTTGCTCAATATTGTTTCGGTAAATATATTTTGCAATTTTCTCGACATCTTCTTTCGAATAGGCGACTTTGGGCATAAGGTTAAACTTGCGTTTTGCTCCGGGCATTTTTGATTTTTCATCTGTTGGGTTCAGAACAAATCCCACCAAATCATTCACAAATTCTTCCTCTGACATTTTTTCGGTAAAATAGTGCTTTTTTACTGCAATCATTGGCGGTGCCAGGCGATTACTTTCCGAAGCCGTTGGACTATGGCAAGTGTAGCAATTTTGCTCCATCAAAACCAGCCCTTCCTCTTTTTGAGCACTTTGTGTAGCTTTTTTTCCTGTCTTGCATGCTAAAACTATAAATATTCCTGCAAATAAAATTGCGATAGTGTAAGTTCTTTTTTTCATTTTAGATATTTCAAAATCAAATATTTTCACAATTTCCTTTGAAACCGACAAATAGCCAATGACATTTATCACAGAACTGTTTCCGGGAAAAATTATTAAAAACACGGAGAATTAATAAACCTGCTTTTTTAGAAATTAAACTTTATTTTTGTGCTTATTTTCAACTAAAATAAATGGAGAAAAACAAAATTCCTGAGTTTGTTAAATATCTGATATTCCTCCTCATAGGTATTGGGATAGGCTATTTTATAAAGAATAATCACGTTTCGGAAATAAATAATCAGACACAGCAAACTGAAATAAGTATTCAGAAAAATAGTGATAGCAAATCTCAAAATTCAACCCAAAATACAGATTTTGAAACCCAAAAGGATTTTCCAAAATATGTAATTGAAGTTTTAGAATATGTAACAAAATACCAAAAAGCCCCTGATGGGTATGTAGGAGGTAGAAAATTTAAAAATCTTGAGAAATTATTACCCCAAAAATCAGACAATGGTCAAAGAATAAATTACCAGGAATGGGACGTACATGAGCACATTGACGGCCAAAACCGAGGGGCTGAAAGGTTGGTTACCGGCGACGATGGCAGTGCCTATTTCACTGAAGACCACTACGATTCGTTTAAAAAAATCAGGTAATCTGAAAGCTTCTATTTAAAACAAGAAATACAATGAATAATTTATCAATAGGTGTTCCGGCAGATTTTCCCGAAGATTTTGGGGTTATAAAAATTGATGCCAACAAAACCAAAACCCTCCGTGAATTTTACGAAGTCATGGCCGAAGTCTTTGAATTTCCAGAGTATTTTGGGTTTAATCTAGATTCTTTCGATGAAATGATCAATGATTTAAGTTGGATTGAAGATGAAAAACTGGCAGTTTATTTCGAAAATTCGGAATCTTTTCTGATCAACGAACGCAACGAAACCAAAATTATTACCCTGCTCGACCTGCTGGATGCAACTTGCGAAGATTGGAAATGGATGGAGGAGGTAGATGAGGAATTACCTAAGAAAAGCCTGCTTTTTGGATTTTCGGCCGGAGAAAGAATTCAGGACTTATTGAACAAACTTTCCTGAAAAACGTTTCTAATTGTAAAGATGCCTTCAAAACAGGCACAGACCCAAGGTTTTTCCTTTTGAAATATTAATACATGAAATCATATTTTTTGCAGGTAAAGGAGGTAATCAGAGAAACCGAAGATACCGTGACCATCCTTTTTTGGCATCCACTAAGTGAACAAATAAAATATTCTGCCGGTCAGTTTCTGACAGTTTCTGTACCTGGTCCTGACGGAAAAAAAGTAAAGAGAAGCTACTCCATGAGCACTTCACCTACAAGCGATACTGCGGTAGGTATTACGATCAAACGTGTACCCAATGGACTGGTATCCAATTATTTAAATGATCAAATCAAAGCCGGAGATTTTCTGGAAGTGATAGAACCCATGGGTAACTTTGTGTTTAACCCGGCCACCTTTTCAGGAAAAAATTTAATTTTAATAGGAGCAGGGAGTGGTATCACACCTTTGATGTCAATTGCTAAAACCGCTCTCAAAGCTAATTCCGATACCAAAGTCAGCTTGTTTTATGGAAGCCGAAACGAAAACCAGGTAATTTTCAAAAAAGAATTGGAGGTTTTGGAAAGCAACTATCAAGGAAGATTTAATGTAACTCATATCATCAGTCAAAGTACCGATACCTGGGTAGGGCTGAAAGGAAGGATACACCAGGCAAATACTATTTTGTGGCTTAAAGAAATAGATGCAGACTTAAAAAATGACCATATTTATGTTTGTGGCCCTGAAGAGATTATTGAGAACACCCTGAAAATAGCCGAATTGTATGATATCCCCAAAGAAAGGATGCATTATGAACGTTTTAATGCACCAGTAAACACGGAATCTGAGAGTGAAACAGGAGATGAGCTGAAAAAACAAACAGTAACTGTAAAATACGACGGGGAAACGCATGAATTTGTGGTGGAACCACATCAAACCATCTTAGAAGCTGCCCTTGATCTTGATATTGAGCTTCCGTACTCTTGTCAGGCGGGCATGTGTACGGCATGCCTTGGTAAATGCACCTCAGGAAAAATCAAGATGGATGAAGAAGAAGGATTGACCGAAAAGGAAATAGAACAAGGCTATGTACTGACCTGTGTGTCGCACCCCATGACAGAAGGAGTAATTTTAGAGATTGATTAAGAAATAATTACAACCTTTTTAAGAAAATTTGTATCTTTATAAAAAAGTAAAAATTTTCCATCTGAAATTGTGACCAAAGGTTTTTGGGCAAGTCAAATATGCATTACTATCGAGTGAATAAAATGTTGAAGTCTGTACGACTTTGGATTTTAGTGTTAATAGCACTTGTTGCCTTTCCGTTCGCGTCTTATTCCAAACAGCCCAAACCGAGAAAGATGAAAAAGATGCCGGACACTGTCAGAAGAATCAGAACTTTTGACGAACCGGGCACTTTTATTCTGGAGAGTCCATTGCTTTTGAAAAAGAATGTTTTTATTGCATAAATCCCATTGAAACGGAAGGCGGACAACAAGTTCGCCTTTTTTATTTATAGATCAACAGCGAAAGTACTTCATTATCAAACATTTCATTGGCCAAATCCTGCAAAACTGAAGGGTTAATCTCATCAATTTCTTTAAAAATCTGTCCTAAGGTTTCTACCTTACCCAGATCGAGAATACTCTTGGCCATCATAAGCATGAAACCCTGATTTGACTCCTCTGCCATGGCCAGCTGCCCTTTGAGCTGCTCTTTCAGAGTTCTGATCTGAACATCACCCATTTTTCGCTCTTTCAGAATCTCGAGCTCTTTTTTAACTAATTTCAGAGATTTATTGAGATTTTGCGGGTCAGTACCAAAAAATATCCCAAAAAAACCGGTATCACTAAAACTGGTATAATTGGCGTCAATCTGATATACAAGACCATACTTTTCACGAAGCGTAAGATTAAAACGAGAATTCATGCCGGGTCCTCCTAACAAATTAACTAAAGCAAAAAACGGAAGCCTGTTTTTGTGGTGCATGGCATAAGCCTGGCGACCTATAGCCACATGTGCCTGGTTATTATTTTTTTCAAGTACCTGATTTTGAGTAAAATATTTTTCAGGGGTAAGCCTGATTCGTTGAGTGTTTTTAGTCAAAATATCTCCTAAATATTTCTCAGCCATCCTCACGACCTTTTTGGGCTCCAGATTTCCCACTACCGACAGAATAACTTTTTCTGTATCCAGATTTTCAGAAATAAAATTCAGAAAATCTTCTCTTATAAAACCTTTTACACTTTCCTGAGTACCCAGTATATTAACGCCCAGCTGATGTTGCGGAAAAACAATGGCGTCAAATTCATCTTGTATGGCATCTTCCGGTGAATCGAGATACATTGACATCTCCTCCAGGATAACCCCACGCTCAACTTCGAGTTGTTTTTCGGGAAAAATACTATTGAAAGCGATATCAGACAATAAATCAACCGCTTTTTCGAAATGGGTATCTAAAACTGAAGCATAAAAACAAATCTTCTCTTTGGTAGTGTAAGCATTGAGCTCTCCTCCTACCGCCTCCAGGCTGTTGATAATGTGATAAGCTTTTCGTTTTTGAGTACCTTTAAAGGCCATGTGCTCCCAAAAATGAGCCAGCCCAGCCTGGTGAGGTTTTTCATCGCGACTGCCAATATCAAGCATGATACCGCAGTGAGCAATTTTAGTATTTGAGACAAATTTATGGGCGACCCTGATTCCGTTGGGGAGCGTATATAATTGATATTCAGACATTAATTTCTTTTCCGTAACATTCAAAAAAGTCTGCAAAGCTAATACAATAAATGTTAAATAATACTTTAGAATTTAACAAAACGCTCTGCATGAATAATTAAACAAGATTAATTACTAAAAAGTGCTTATATTTTTAGAAGTAAATATCCAAAACAGAAGGATATTTAGAATAATGATCTATCAATATTTTTAAATCAGAACTAATTATTTTAAAATCTGGTTTTTACAAACTAATATTGTAACGGAAATAAACACATATATGGCATTGACAATCAAAGGTATTCCAACATTAAAAAGCAAAGAAGCCAGAAATTTTGTTTCAAGAGCTGAGGCTTCGATAGCCAAAAAAGGTACCGTGGATTTTAGTAAACAACTGGAATCAACTAAAAGAATTTTAGAAAAAGCCAAATTATAAATGCACTGAATTGAACTTTTTAGAAGAATCCTGCACTTTTTACTCACTCTCTCCAGAATTAATTGAATCCTGCGATCAATTTGATTGTGGTCATTCTGACTTAAATGAATTTTTTCTTAAAGATGCAGAAAATTATGCCAATCAACTTTTGGGCAAATCCTATTGCTTCATTGATAATAATGATTTAAAATCTATTGTGTGTGCATTCACTATTTCAAACGATAGTATTAAGGCAAGTTTACTACCCAGAGGTAGAAAAGAAAAAGTAACGAAGCAAATTCCACATGTTAAATCTTCAAAGAATTACCCTGCGGTATTAATAGGAAGGCTTGAGGTCAGTACAAATTACAAAAATAGGGGAATTGGAAAAAGTCTGATGGATTTTATAAAGTCGTGGTTTATTGATGCTCAAAACAAAACAGGTTGCCGTTTTGTAGTAGTCGATGCCTATAATGAAGACCTTCCTATTAAATATTACATATCATGTGGCTTTGATTTTTTATTTAGTACCGAAGAACAAGAGAAGCGGTATTCAAATATTCAATCTAATGATCCGTTAAAAACCAGATTAATGTTCTTTGATTTAATACTTTTGAAAAATCCATCGTAAAATTTTTAAAACCCAATTTTTCCATTTTTTCACAAAAAGCTTAAAAATCAAATCTGAAAATCTTATTTTTGGGAAAATTACTTCGAAAAACAAACCCAATAAAAGTGCAACCAGAATTATTTGAAAATGATTTCTTTGAAAATCTGAGACATACCGAATATGCCAATCTTGAGGAGTCAGGACAAATTTACCTTGATTTTACCGGTGGAAATCTCTATCCAAAAAGTATTGTAGAAAAGCATTTTAAATATTTACTGTCAGGAGTTTACGGAAACCCACACTCAACCAACCCCAGCTCCCAGCAATCTACAATTCACGTTGATGAAACCAGACAGTCGGTATTGGACTATTTTGGTGCTACTGATGACTATTATTGTGTTTTCACCGCCAATGCATCAGCGGCTTTACAAATTGTGGGCGAATGTTATCCCTTCTCTCAGGAGTCGGTTTTTCTGCTCACAGCTGACAACCATAACTCCGTCAATGGAATCAGAGAATATTGCAAGCTCAAAGGAGGGCATTATCAATATGTGCAACTCAACTACGAGGACCTGAAAATAAATGCACAAAAACTAGAAGAAGGACTGAATGGCTTTGAAAAAGAAACCAATAAGCTTTTCGCTTTCCCGGGCCAGTCCAATGTTTCGGGCATAAAACATCCGCTCGAATTAATTGAAAAAGCCCATGAAAAAGGCTGGGACGTACTGCTCGATGCGGCGGCATTTGTGCCGACATCAAAACTGGACCTGACAAGATACAAACCTGATTATGTGTCTGTTTCATTTTACAAAATCTTTGGATACCCTACGGGACTGGGTTGCTTGTTGGTAAAAAAAGATAAATTTGCGAAGCTCAAAAAGCCGTGGTTTGCGGGAGGGACAGTAACCTGGGTATCTGTAAATTATGAAAGTTACTTTTTGACCGAAAACCATGAAAGATTTGAAAATGGAACGGTAAATTATTTGGATATTCCGGCGATAAAAAATGGACTTGAATTTATTCAAAATATAGGTATTGATAATATTTCTTCCAGAATAAAGTCGCTAAATGCTTATTTGATTCATCAGTTTGAAAACCTAAAACACAGCAATGGCGAAACTTTATTTAACTTTTTTGGCACAAAAAACCCGGAAGAAAAGGGAGGAACTTTCATATTCAATGTAAAAGGAGCTGACGGAAAACAATTTCCGTTTGAGTTGGTAGAGCAAAAAGCCAATGAGCGGTTAATTTCGGTCCGAACCGGCTGCTTTTGCAATCCGGGAATCGATGAAGTCAACAGCTGTGTAACTACCGATGAACTGGCCGAATTTTATACCAGTCGCGACCATGGAAGTTATCATGACTGGGTTACATTTGTGGGCAAAATCAGAGGTGCCATCAGGCTTTCGGTGGGTATTGCCACCACTCAAAGTGACCTTGACACATTTTTTGATTTTGTTACCGAAACTTTCAAAGATAAAAACACCCAAGACTTTATCTGATGATACTCATTGCCGAATCCGGATCTACCAAAACCGACTGGAGACTGTTGGATGGTCAAAAAGTTGCCCAAACCGAAACCATAGGACTCAATCCTTATTTCGTAGATTCAGATCAGATTGCAGCTGAAATAAAGGCATTTATAAACGAAAACAGGTCAAAAAAAATCACCGAAGTGCATTTTTATGGCACTGGAGTAACCGATGAAAGTAAATCGGAAATAGTGAAAACAGGTATCTTAAAGGCATTGGGATATCCGTCAGAGGTTTTCACCTATTCTGACGTCATAGCTGCTGCAAGAGCCCTATTTAGAAAAAATGAAGGAATTGCTTGTATATTAGGCACGGGTTCAAACTCCTGCTTGTGGGATGGCGAAAAAATAAGCTTTCAGATTCCTCCGCTTGGATTTTGGCTCGGTGATGAGGGCAGTGGGGGGCATTTAGGTAAACTGCTGATGCTCGACTATCTTCATAAAGAAATGCCTTCAGATATTTTAGAAATATTTGAGCAAAAACATGGGGTACTTACACGGGGTGAAATTTTGACCAAAGCCTACAAAGAAGATAAACCAAACAAATATTTTGCTTCGTTTTCGGTTTTTTTATCAGAAAACAGAAATAACGAATATTGTATTAATCTGATCAAAAATTCATTTAATCAATACCTCGAAAAATACTTATTAAAATATCCTCAATTAAAAGAGCAGTCCATTGGTTTTGTAGGATCTATCGCCTACTATTACCAGGATATTTTAGCCGGAGTCTGTGGCGAAAACGGCGTTACGATTTCTAAAATCATTGAAAAACCTATGGATGAACTTCAAAAATTTCATGAGAAATCCTAGAATACCTTTATTGAATAAGTCCTCTTAAGTAACATTTCTCACATCCGGTATTGCGAACTGAAACTTTTTAAATATGAAATAATGTTCATATTTTAGATTTGCAGGAAATTAAATCTTTAAGCCAAACAAATTAGGTATTTTTGTCTCAATTAAGCTTAAAATAAAATGGGAAAGCTGATTTCAGCATTGACAATGAAATGCCCCAGATGTGGGGAGGGAGAGTTGTACGACAAAAGTACTTTAATACCGAAAGCGGGGATGTTTTCTATGAACACCCATTGCAGCGAATGTGGTTTGAAATATGAAAAAGAGATTGGTTTCTTTTATGGAGCCATGTACATTTCATATATGTTGAATATCGCACTTTTTGTAACAGCAACTGTGGGTTACTATCTTTTTTTTGAAGATAAAGTTGACGGCACCTGGTATATACTGGGTTATCTTTTGCTAACATTCTTGCTGATAAGATGGATTTACCGAATGTCGCGGTCGATTTGGTTGATGTTTTTTGTAAATTATGATCCTGATAAAAAAGAAATAATTAAATAAATAAAAAGATGACCGGTAATTTTAATGACCTCATAAATTCTGACAAACCAGTTTTGATTGATTTTTCGGCCGAATGGTGCGGACCGTGTAAAGCTCTGGCTCCAATTTTGAAACAATTGGCAGGTGAAATGGGTGATAAAATCAGAATTGTAAAAATTGATACAGACAAAAATCCTTCTTTGTCTCGCAAATACAACATTTCGGGAGTACCGACCATGATGATCTTCAAAAATGGTCAACAAAAGTGGCGTCAAAGTGGTGTATTGCCCATGCACCAAATCAAGCAAATTGTGAGTAATTTTCTGTAAAAAAAAGTTTTAAGCATAAAAGCCGGTTTGTATAAAATCGGCTTTTTTGTTTATCTACCTCCAAAAATATGTCAATTGACATTTAATATTCATTTTTCAAAGATTATTTTTGCCTGAAATAAACCATTAGTTTCCTTAAATAAACCTCTCTATGAGATACTTATACATTCTTGTTTTCTTAATATTTTCAGGAACAGCATTTGCCCAACTCACTCAAAACATAAGGGGAAAAATCGTAGACAAAGAAGCCAAATTTGGTATTCCCGGTGTATCGGTTATGGTGGTGGGTTTACCCACAATGGGCAATGTGACCGACGAAGAAGGAAATTTTAAAATTAACAAAGTACCAGTAGGCCGTCAAACGATAAAAGTAACCTATGTGGGATATAAAGAATTACTAATCAATAACATAGTAGTGGATGCCGGCAAAGAGGTTATCCTTAATCTGGAAATGGAAGAGGCTCCAATGCAGCTCAATGAGGTGATTGTAAAAGCCCGCAGAAACGGTGAAGCTTCCAATGAAATGGCCACACTTTCGGCACGACAATTCTCGGTAGAAGAAACCAACCGCTATGCAGGTAGTCGTGGCGAGCCAGCCAGGATGGCCTCCAATTTTGCAGGTGTACAGGGTGCCGATGATTCCAGAAGTGATATCGTGATTCGTGGTAATTCTCCTTCGGGGGTATTGTGGCGGGTAGAAGGTGTGAGCATCCCCAATCCCAATCACTTTGCAATTCCAGGCACTTCAGGCGGACCGGTAAGTATCATCAACAATAAGTATCTGACCAATTCTGACTTTTTCACCGGAGCTTTTCCGGCTGAATTTGGCAACAGTATTTCCGGGGTTTTTGATCTTAAGCTAAGAAACGGAAACAACCAGAGCCACGAAATGATGGCCCAGTTTGGATTTTTGGGTACTGAAGCCATGGCAGAGGGCCCTCTGAATAAAGAGAAAGGCTCGTCCTATTTGTTGACCTATCGCTACGCCAATCTTTGGCTATTCAACAAAATCGGCATTGACATTGGCACCCAGGCAGTTCCAAAATATCAGGATGGTTTTTTCAGGTTTAATTTTCCGAAAAAAAATGGTGCGAGTGTTGCCCTTTGGGGTTTTGCCGGAAATAGTAATGTGGATATCATGATAAGTGAGCAAACCACCGAAGACCGAAATATTTTTGGTTCCAATGACCGCGACCAGTATTTTTCATCCAGAATCGGTGTGGCAGGCTTGACTTACTCCAAACCTTTAAATAAAACCACTTTTCTGAAAGCCACGCTAGCCGCTTCGACCAATGCCGTAGATGCCAACCATGATTATGTGCTATTCAATTATGATGACCAGGGGAATCCTAAAACTACGGGCAATAAGTTTATGATTGATCAGATCATACCTATTATGGATTATACTTTTAAAGAGAATAAATTACATGGGGTGATTTCCTTAAACAAGAAGTTTTCTACCAGAAGTATTTTGAAGGCCGGTATTAATGTTGACCTGAGTAATTTCTATTCTTATGACAGTGCCCGTACAGTAGTTGGCTATCCAAAACTCATTATCAGTACATGGCAAAACCGCTGGAAATCTGATGATTATTATGTTACTGCCCAACCTTACGCCCAATGGAAATACACGATTTCCCCAAAACTTTCTGCCAACGTTGGATTAACAGGCTTGTTTAGCACCATCAACAAAAATTCTGTTTCCCCGATAGAACCGCGTGCAGGCCTAACCTGGGATGTAGCTCAGGGCCAAAAAATCAATCTGGCAACCGGTTTACACTCCAATTTGCAATCTAACTATACCTATTTCTACGGAACTGAAAGTCTGAGTGGTAGATTTATCTATAACAATCGTGACATGGGACTTACCAAAAGCTGGCATTTTGTGGCCGGATATAACACCCTTTTGGGCAAAAACATGCGGTTGATGTTTGAAACTTATTATCAGTATCTTTTCAATATTCCGGTTGAAATGAATCCATCCTCATTCTCAATGGTAAACACCGGAGCAGCTTTTTCACGGATTTTCCCTGAAAAATTAGTAAATGAGGGCACAGGCCGAAATTATGGCGTCGAACTTACCCTGGAGAAATTTTTCAGTCAGGGATATTATTTCCTGATAACCTCCTCACTTTTCGATGCCAAATACAAAGGAGCTGACGGTTTATTAAGAAATTCGGACTTTAACGGAAAATATGCCAGCAATTTCCTTTTTGCAAAAGAAATTAAACTCAAAAGATCGAGTATTGACCTTGGAGCAAAATGGACCATGGTGGGTGGTCGCTGGTATGGCCCTGTGGATGAAGCCAAAACGATAGCTGCCCAGGAAATCATCTATAGAAGTGAAACCAGAAACTCTCAGCAATTTGACCCTTATCGCAGGCTTGACCTGAAAGTGGATTATAAAATCAATCGTCGCGGACTCACTCATACCATAGCAGTTGACTTAGTTAATATACTTGGTATCCAAAATATTTTGTCGCTAAGTTATGCACCTCAGCCTGATGGAAGCTTCATAAAAACAGAGTATCAATTGGGCTTTTTACCGGTATTTTTCTATAGAATAGATTTTTGATTTAGATTGGATTGCAATAAAAATCTTTCAGGAAAAATTCTTTTTTGTTAATTTTCAGAAAATATTCAACCAAAAATAGAATCATGAAAAATACAAGAAGAAATTTCCTGAAAAAAATATCAGTTGCAGGTATTTTAACACCTCTTATTACCGAGAAGGCATTGGCCTATCCTGTTATTACCGAAAGAAAACTCCGGGTTGCTCTCTGTGGATTGGGCTCATATGCTACCAATCAGCTTGCTCCGGGCATAGAAAAATCAAAAAATTGCGAGCTGGTAGGAATAGTGACCGGAACTCCCGAAAAAGCTGCCAAATGGAAGGAAAAATATAAGCTTCAGGACAAAAACATATACAATTACGAAAACTTTGATCAGATTGCCACCAACCCTGACATTGATGTAGTGTATATCGTACTGCCCAATTCTATGCATGCCGATTTTGTGATTCGTACTGCCAAAGCCGGCAAACATGTGATTACGGAAAAACCGATGTCTATTTCGGTGAAAGAAGCCAAAGAAATGATTGAATTTTGCCAAAAAGCAGGTGTAAAACTGGGAGTTGGTTACCGCCTTCACTATGAGCCATTTACACAGGAAATCATGCGATTGGTTAAAGACAAAGATTTTGGAAAAGTAAAATTTGTAGAGACGAAATTTGCATGGAGAAACCGAAATCCCAATGCCTGGCGGATGCAGAATAAATATTCTGGTGGCGGAGCCTTGATGGATGTGGGCATTTATTGTATCAATGCCAGTCGTTATGCTACGGGTGAAGAGCCTATTTCGGTAACTGCCCAGGCTGTTAAAACCGAACCCGAAATGTACCGTGACATCGAGGAGACGATTTTGTGGCAATTGAAATTTCCGTCGGGTGCCGTTGCAAGTGGTATGAGTTCCTATGCAACTAATGCTCAAAAACTATCGATACATTATGAAAACGGCGGACTTGACCTGGCTCCTGCCTATGATTATGGCCCATTGAAAGGTAGTACGAACAAAGGGCCACTTGAAATGCCCGTAGTACATCATCAAGCCTATCAAATGGACGGATTTGCCGACGCAATTCTCAACAATAAGCCAATTTTAACCCCGGGCGAAGAAGGGCTGAAAGACATGATTATCATTGAAGCAATCAAAAAAGCCGCAAAAACCGGCAAAGAAGTGAAAATAAATATTTTATAATACATCAAAATGAATTTCAAAAGACTAATTATTGCATTTGCAGCCGTACTATTTATGATCTCCTGCCAAAATAAAGCAGAGCAAACCGATACCGCCGCTCCTCCCACGATTTCTAAATCAACTCAGGACAAAATGGATTCAGTAAAACTGGCACAGGCATGGTTGGTTCCGGCAGTCGAAAAGTTCTTTAACGAAAACCACACCGAAATCCTCGAAATATGCACGCCTCAATATGAAGAATATAAAATGGATGCCATCAACGTAGATTATGATGGCGGCATGACTGTGGAACAATTTCAGAAAAAATGGGCTGGAAAATACAACATCAATCTTGACCAGATCGGAAAGTCATTTCTGATTGGCAATCAGGATAATGGTAAAATCAAATTCCAATCCTGTGTACCGGTCAATGACACAACCATGGTTTTTGATTGTAAGATCGAAGATCTCGATTTTAAAGAAATATTTTACCGTAAAATAACTATTTCAGCAAATAGTGGAAGGTTTCAGATCAATGATATTGAGGAAATACATTAAATTTGGATAAATAAATTCCAAAATATTAGATGTATTTTCCCTCATAAAATGAAAAAAATCTACCTTTCAATAATTGCCATTTTTTTGACAATTAACTCCATCGCTCAATATTTTATTGATGTACCCGAAACGGTTTGTTTATCCACCACCAAAGAATTACAACTTAAAGCAGGCGGCGGAACCTATTACTCGTGGATAGGACCAAATGGGTTTAAGTCAAATGAACAGAATCCAAAAATCAATGATTTGACGGAGAAGAATTCAGGATACTATACGGTATTGATTGACGGTAAATTCCCATTTACCAGTTTAGTTTCAATAGGAAGAAGTTATTATGATGCAAATACTGTCAATTACAGTTTTAATAATAATCAACTAAAACTTTATTTTAATGGGAATTACGCTTCTCTTAAATTTGAAGGACCAAATAATTTCAAGTCAGACTCTAATCCGAGTGCATCTATCCCTCTCTCGTCTCCTAATATTCAGGGGATTTATACCGTTACTGTAAAAGATTATTTTGGCTGTACCTCAAATTTCACTAAAGATATAAAATTTGAAAATCCCCAATGCATTCAAAATTCTTTACTATACGCTCAAATTGATGGAGGCTCCCGCACTTATTATCCCATGGAAAACGGGGAATTAAATAATATTAAAATTACCTATTGTAATAAGGCAGATTTTTCTTTAAACATTGATACTACCAATCTGAAAAATCCTGACATCTCCTGGTTTTTTAATAATCAAAAAATTGAAAACAAAAGCAATAAACTCAGACCATCTTCGCCAGGATATTATCATTCAGTAATAGTAGAAAATGGGTGTTTTTACCAAACGAAAAGAATTCTTACCAATGGTAAGGTAAGTCTCTCATATTATTTAGGTAATAAAAATAGTACAAGTATTATAGATTCAATAAACTATTGTATAGGGGGAAAAGAATATCTGACATTCAATGGAGAAGACCCAAACCTTTTTTATAAAAACAGAAGTTTTGAATTTTTCAAAAATGACGAATTACTTCAAAAAGGTTCAAATAAGGACTTCTACGCAACAACCACTGGTAGTTATACCGGGAAATTCGAAATTGATGGGTGCCAGGGAGAAACTAAGCCCCTGATAATTAATGAGTCTAAAGATTTATATTTAAAAATTGATATAAACCATAAAGAATTCAAAGGAAAATTATTTAAGTATTGCCAATCACTGAATCCAATTGGAGTGTATGTGGCATTAGTTGGTAATAACATCAAAGTATATAAAAACAACGTACTGAAATTTTCCACAGATAATTCCTCAAATTTTTATGTAACAGAACCTGGAGAATACAATTTTGTCCAAAGCGGTGATAATTGTAGTTTTAATAAAACAATAACTTTTGAATCTGGAAACGAACAGAAACTGAGTATTACGCCTATAAAGTTTAGTGCTAATTGCAAAAATGTTGAGTATTTCTACTTGACAGGAGTCGAATATAATGACGGTAAGGGAATCCAATGGATAGATGTAGCTAAAAAAGCTGTAGTTGGCAGTGATTATCCTTTATTTTACCCAAATTATCCCGGAGGCTTTTATGCAGTTATTAATAATGGGACTTGTCATACACAATCTGATACTATTTATACATCCATTGATGGGAAATCCTATCTCGATGGCCCCAAAAATATTGAAATAGGTAAAGGTGAATTTGCAATTCTATCAATCAAAAATTGTACAGAGAGCCAAATTTGGTTTAAAGATGGAATAGAATTAAAACAATATAGCCATAAATGTCAGATTGAAGTCAATGAGCCAGGGAAATATCAAATTAAACTGAATGCCGATTGTAATGAATTTTCAAATGACATCAATGTAACAAGGAATGAAAAGTCAAATTTATTAATTACCAAAACCTGTAAGGATGGTAGTTTGCACAGGTTATCAATTAATGAAAATAATTTCTCCAATATTCAATGGTATAAAGACTATAAACTATTAAATGCCTTTTTAAACCAAAACCAAATAGAAACTTCAGAGCCCGGTACTTACTATGTGATTGTGAAAAAAGATAGTTTTTTCATCAAATCATCTGATATATCTATTGAAAAAAACAAAAAAACTTCAACTGTTTTATGCAGTGGAGAACCATATAACCTTAAAGCTCAAATGACCGCTGATACCTACAAATGGGGTGGGCCGAATAATTTTAGCAGCAATAATAAAGAAGTACTTTTTGATAAATTTGAAAAAAGAAATGCAGGAAAATACACCTTAACAACCAAAGATTCTGACGGGTGTGTGGTCACTGAGCAATACGAAATTCAGGTAATGGATTTGCCAAAATTTACCGTGCCTGACAAAATTGAAGCCTGCTATGGCGAGAACATAAATAACTGGCTAACAATTAGCAAGCTCACTGACAGTACCGAAACCACCAATTCATTATCAATTTTTCGTGATGGCTATCAAAATACTTTTTATCCAGGCAATGGTTTGAACCTCACAAAAAGTGGAGTATTTAACTTAAAAGCCCAAAGCAATTCTCTAAACTTTAAAGTCGGCGGAAATGAGACTTCTAAAACTTGTACTTATGAAAAACAACTAGAAATAAAAGTAAATGAGCAATGTAACAAAATATTAGTTCCCGACTTAAGCAAAATGACCTATTGCAATGGCGATGATATTCTGGTTCCGTTTTCTGTAACTGGTAGTCCTTCAAAAAATGCTGTTTATACTCTTAAGATAGTTAACTATATCGAGGAACCAAGTATAATTATTGAAATCCAGTCTACAAAAAGTCCATTTATTGTAAAATTCGATCAAATAAAAGAATTTTACAATGGGCATTTTAGGATTTCTTCATCAGAAAAAACAACAACCCCGGTCAGTCAGAATAATGTTGATTTAGGTCGTTCCAGAAATTATTGGCCATCGATATATCAAAAGTATTACTGTGATTCTACAGTCTTTGACTTTTCTCCTTATGATTCCTATCAAATTGATTCTTTGGCTATTTTCAAGGATGGAAAATTATATAAAAAATTAGGGGGCTCACACTTAGTATTTACAGAAAATGGAAGCTACAGCCTGAAATACAATTTAAAGAAAAGACCGGAAGAATTAATTCACCCCTATCCTTGTGAATATTCTCAGAATATTGAGATAAATTTATTGAGACCGACCTCTGAACTTTCAAGGATTTATGAAGACGGGAATTCTTCCTTTTGCAAAAATGGCTTTACAAGACTTTTTGCAAGTATTAGTAGTGCTTTACCCCAAAATATCTTAAAATTTATCTGGGAGAAAGACGGAAAAGAATTGCCTGATTTTGCCGGGAAAACAAGTATTGATGTTAAAGAAAGTGGAAAATATCGGTTAAAATTACTTTTTAATGAATGTGAATATATTACGAATGAAATTAACATATCCGATCAATTAAATTTTTCTTCAATACCATTATATATTGATGGAAATGATCTTTCAAATAACACCTACACTATTTGTCCTCACCAAAATTCAAAAATCCATGGAAGCAATTCTTTTTCACTAAATCCAAGTTTACCTATTTGGAAAGAAATTAAATACGAGTTACTTCAAAATAAAGTATTTATAGATTCGGCTAAATTGGGTGATGGAGAGTCATTTAATATTTCAGAACAGGGAGACTATCTTATTAGAGGTACTTTGGGCCGATGCAGTTCAATATTTGCTTCCTTTAAAATCAATCACTCAGAAACAATTGCTTCAAAAATCTCAAATACAAGAGACATATGTGAAAATAGTTCAGCTATTTTCAATCCTGTAATCCCAAAACCGATGTTATCAAATTATAAGACCATAATAAATAGTTTTTATAAATACAATAATATAGTTAATTCTGTCATATCTAAACCCTATTACAATTATTTTGAAATTAAGGAATCTGGCAAATACTATGTAAAGACGCAAGTATATTTTGAAAATAACAAAACATGCACCTATGTTTCCGATACTTTAAAATTGAATGTTTCAAATTCAATTGATTATTCTAAAACAGTTGGCGAAAAGTATATTTGTGATGGTTCAATAAATCCCAGATTTGTAGGTGAATTTCCTTCTGGATATCCCTTGGGATATAGAAATGTAGAACAAGGCTGGTATAGAAATGGGATAAAGGTTTCTAACAGTCCAAGTGTATATGAAGGCAGCTTTTCAGAATCAGGGGACTATTATTATTACCAAAAAACGAAAGAAGGATGTGAATTAAAAAGTGTAACCACAAGACTTATTGCAGGAAAAATTAATCCCAAGCTAACGATTTCTGCCAAACCTGGATATTTAAATAATATTTATGACAGATGTTCCACTTTAATTAATACATCAAATTTATATGTTGAAGGTCTCAATGATTCAAAAGATTTTACTACTGAATTTTTCAAAGATGGAAAATCTATTTCCAAATTAGAAAACAAGTATAGCCTCAATAAAGAAATTAACTCTGGAAGCTATTTCGTTAAAGTCGTTCAGGGTAATTGTGCAGCCACCTCCAATACAGTTGACTTCAAAGCGATTGAAGTCCCAAAAATCAATTTCTCATCGCCTCTGGATCTGTGCAATGGTAAAGAAATCAATCTCTCAGTTTCGGCTGATCCTAATTTCAAAATAAATTGGGAAAAAGACGGAAAGATTTTAAGTGAAAGTAATCAACAATTAAAAGTAACCTCACCAGGAAATTACAGGGTTTTCATCACCTCTGATATATGTAATGAAAAAAGCATTATAATAAATATTCCACTTACCCATCTTCCTGAAAACAACCTGATTTCCAATGATACTGTAGTGTGTCCGGAGAAAAAAATCAGTCTAAATTTTGAAGGAATACCTGATAGCAAGTACAATTTACTTTTAAACGATAAACTATTTGAAAGTAAAAATGAGCCTGATTTTACAATTTCAGAAGCAGGAAAATACATTCTAAATTATCAAAAAAGAAGCTGCAATACTTTTTCAAAGCCATTTACACTTAGTAGCAAAATAAAATTGGATGTTACGGCCTCTGATAGTACATATTGCAAAGGTTCAAATCTTACTCTTGCAGCATTTAAAGATGTTACCTACCAATACCAGTGGTACAAAAATCTCGAGCTGATTCCAAACGAAAATAAAGAGACTTTAAAAGTTAATGCATCTGGAACCTATCAATTGTTTCTGACGGGTGCCGACTGCAAATCATTCTCCAAACCTTTCAATATCATAGAAAAACCTGCTTTGACAGCTGCTATTTCCGGAGATAGCACCATAAATTATGGCAACGAAGCTTTATTAAAATTCAAATTTACATCTGACCCGCCTTATAATTTGACGCTTTCAGATGGTTCTGCATTTGAAGCCAAAACCAATCCTTTCGCTTTTGCAGTTAAACCTTTACAAACGACAGATTACAGCATCAAAACTGTAAAAAATATTTGTGGAGAAGGAACTGTAAATGGTAAGGCAAAAATAGAAGTGTTGGTTTTGGGCTCAGAACCAAAATCAGATATAATGATCTATCCTAATCCTACCTTTGAAGGTATAAATATTGATTTTAATGACAACAAAACATCTCATATTATTGATTTAATAGATATAAATGGTAAGGTAATCAATACCTTCTCTTTTATAAAAGACGAACAAAATGTATCTATTTCATTGAAAAACGTAGTTTCCGGCAGTTATTTTATCAGAATTAGTAGCACTAAAGAAATCAATACTTTCCAAATAATTAAAAATTAATTTTACTTAAACCCGGATTACATAATTAGAAATGTCGACTGCAATTTGATTTGGCTTTATATTCATTTCAGAACATTTTAAGTGAATGAAATTTAAATGATTTAAAAGCAGATAGTTAATGACAATTAAAACATCATTAAATATTGCACAAAAACCACTTTCTTAACAATTTCTTAATATTAGAGAAACCACAAAAAGTCTAAAAAAATCGTATTTTTACATATAAAATAAACCTGAAAATATGGAAGGCTTTTTGTGGTTATCAGTGGCTGTTTTGGCATTTCTGGCAGTTGCTGATTTAATGGTCGGTGTGGCTAACGACGCCGTAAATTTCCTCAACTCTGCCATTGGCTCAAAAGCAGCACCTTTCAGAACCATCATGTGGATAGCCACCGGGGGTATATTCCTCGGAGCCTTGTCATCAGCAGGCATGATGGAAATCGCCCGGGAAGGCATTTTCAATCCGGAATATTTTACGCTTACCGATGTGCTGGTCATCTTTCTGGCAGTGATGCTCACCGATATTTTCCTGCTTGATGCCTTCAACACATTAGGATTACCAACCAGTACGACCGTTTCATTGATTTTTGAACTTTTAGGTGCGTCCATCATCGTTTCGGCATTTAAAATTATGGGTAATAATGAGCCCATGAATTTTTTATTTAATATTAACGACACTGCCAACAATATTATAGGCTATATCAACTGGGAAAAAACCAATACCATTGTTTCCAGTATTTTTCTTTCCGTATTAATCGCCTTTAGCTTTGGTGCTTTGGTGATGTTTATCAGCCGTTTATTATTTAGTTTTCAGTTTGAAAAACGTATGAAAACCGTCGGCCTCGTATATGCATCACTTGCTATGCTTGCAATGAGTTATTTTTTGGTTTATAAAGGCTTAAAAAGTACGTATTCCACCAAAGAATTGAGTGCCAAAGAACTTATCGATTACAGCAAAGCTCTTAACCCAAAATCAACGGAAACATTTACCAATCAAGATATTGTAAAAATCAAAGATGCAGAAGGCAATGAGCTGGTTTTCAATAAAAAAGTAAATGATAAAGGCAAAGAAGTTTACAGTATATTTTTTGGCAATAAGGATATCAAAGAAATTGTTGATACTTTAAAAGACAATTTTACGGTCTTTTTACTTGTGTTTTTTATTTTTTGGTTAATCATTTTTGCCGTTTTAAATCATTACGGGCTCAATCCTCTCAAAGTGGTTGTTTTCGCCGGCACCTTTGCCCTGTCAATGGCGTTTGCGGGTAACGATTTAGTCAATTTTATAGGTGTGCCGCTGGCAGGATGGCAATCGTTTGACATGTTTCGTCAGGCATCATTTGCAGCAGGAGGAGGAATAAACCCTTCAGAATACAGCATGATAGGGTTGAAATTCCCGATACAGGCACCGTACATTTTCCTTTTTGTGGCAGGCTTAATCATGACCTTAACCCTCTGGTTTTCCAAAAAAGCAAGAACCGTAACCGAAACCGAAGTGAAGCTGGGCACTCAGGAGGAAACGCAGGAGAAATTCAGATCCAACTGGTTTTCAAGGTATATTGTTCGTTTTTCAATTTTGCTGTCAAAAACTTTAAGTGAAGTTTTACCTTCAGGTTTAAAAAGATGGATTAACCGGCAGTTTATTGCAAAAATTGAAACAGACACAAAAGATGCCCCGGCATTTGACCTGATCAGAGCATCGGTAAATCTTACAATTGCCAGTATGCTCATAGCTGCCGGAACAAGCCTAAAATTACCATTATCAACCACTTACGTGACATTCATGGTAGCAATGGGTAGCTCTCTGGCCGACAGAGCCTGGGGACGAGAGTCGGCCTCATATCGTATTGCCGGCGTTATAAATGTAATATTGGGATGGTTTGTAACTGCGGCTGTGGCATTTATCGTGTCTTCAGTTTTAGCAATAATCCTTATTAATTTTCAAATTTACGGTTTAATATTTCTTGTGATAGCCCTTATTAGTGTCGTGCTTTTCACTAATTATTTTCATAAAAAAGAAAACGAAAGGAAAGAGAAAACCGAAAAAATCATTCAGAATATTGAACTTACCTCAGACGGTTCTTTTCAAAAAACTTCTGTGGAGATTTCGGAAAGTTTACTTACAATCAATAAGGCGTTCAAACTAGCTATTGACGGGTTGATTTCGGAAGAAAAAAGTAAAATCAAGAAAGCCAAAGTACTGAGTAATGAACTCACCGAATACTATTCCGATATCAAGAATAACCTATTCAAGGCTATTAAAAAGTCAAAATTGAGTGAAAAACATACCGCTCAACTGTACATCCTTACCAATGACATGATGCAGGACATTCTGCAGTCCTTGAGTTTCATAATTGCTGCAGCTGAAAGTCATGTTAGTAATGCCCACAAACCGCTTTTGGAAAACCAGATTGACTTGGCGGCACGAATCACCAATGAAGTTGACAAATATCTTTTACAAATTGCCAACGGACTCGCAAACAATGATTATTCGGAACTTGCAGAAACAAGAAAGTTGAAAAAATCAATTTTTGACCATATCGAATATGCCCTTTCCAATCAGGTGGAAGGTATCACCAAAAAAGATTATGGTTTTAAAAATACGGATTTAACCCTCAAGCTACTACTTGAAATTAAAGACCTCGTGGCTATTGCAGTGCGTTTTGCAAAATTGCTGAACAGGCTCAATAAAGGCCAAAGTCCATTGGGTAACAGGTAGAATCTATTTGTTTTTGACAAATCATTTGAAGGAAATATCAATTTTTTGCAATCGTTTCCATAAATATTATTTTCATCCCTGTATTTTGCATTGATTATTTTATACTAATTTTATCCTGATTCGACCCGGGATATGATTAAAACTTTATTTGCTTTGTTGCTGAGCTCTGTTACATTCGCTCAAAGTCCTTCCTTGCGGCAGGGGGCTTTTTTTACTCCGGAGCAGGGGAAAACAGAACTCCAATCCATTGCCCGTCAATATCATAATCAAAAAGAATGGAAAAGTAGGGCCGAAATTATAAAAAAAGGAATAATTACAGGTGCCGGACTAACTTCAATTAAAGCAGGCAAAAAAATCATTGCGACGACTCATAGCAAAAAGACATTGGATGGCTACACCGTTGAAAATGTTTTTTTTGAAAGTCTGCCGGGAATCTTCATAACTGGAAATCTATATAAACCCTTTAATCTGCAAAAGAAAAACCCGGCTGTATTGGCCCCTCACGGACACGGAAATGACCCAAGATTTGGCGAAGCTACTCAGTTAAGATGTGCAACTATGGCACGGATGGGAACTATTGTTTTTGCCTGGGACATGATTGGCTATGGCGACATGAAGCAATGTGACCATAAAATCAGCCAGGCATTTAAACTACAGACTATCAACAGCATAAGAGTTCTCGACTTTATTTCCCAATTACCCGAAGTTGATAAAAACAAAATTGCGATAAGTGGCGAATCGGGTGGCGGTACTCAAACCTTTATGCTTACAGCTATTGATGAACGTATCAAGCTTTCAATACCCGTAGTGATGGTTTCGAGTCATTTTTTTGGAGGTTGTGTGTGCGAAAGCGGTATGCCTGTGCATATAAGCCCCGATCATACAACCAATAATGTCGAGATTTCGGCATGTGTGGCACCCAGACCCATGCTTCTGATTTCTGATGGCGATGATTGGACGCAATTTACTCCCACCGTAGAATTCCCTCATATTCGACGTATTTATTCATTTTTCGGAAAAGAAAATAATATTGAAAATGTGCATCTGGCAAATGAAAAACATGATTATGGTCCTTCAAAAAGAAAGGCAGCTTATGACTTTTTGGCAAAGCATTTTGGACTAAATATTGAACTGGCTGATGAAACAAAAGTGAATATTCTTGACAAAATACAATTAAGTGTATATAATTCTGATTTCCCGCTTCCGGAAAATGCGATTATTGACAATGATAAAATCCTGGAAGCTTTAAACAACATAAAATGAACACATTAGTCGCAGATAAAGACATTGATTGGAAAGAACTGGGAGGAGGCATAAAGAGGAAAATTATGGCTCATAATACCGAGATGATGGTGGTAAAAGTGGCTTTCGAAACCGGAGGCATTGGTGCCATGCACTCGCACCCACATACCCAGGCCAGCTATGTGAGCAAAGGCAAATTCAAAATCACTATTGACGGCCAAACCAAAACACTCTCTGAGGGGGATGTGTATTTCGTACCCTCAGGCCTTGAGCATGGGGCAGTGTGTATAGAAGCCGGCGAATTGATTGATGTTTTCAATCCATTAAGAGAAGATTTTCTATAATTACATTAATATTTGAAAAAATCGAAATAAATATTTCTATGAAAAAATATATTGTTTTCCTGTTTCTGATTTCATCACAAAGCCTTTTTGCACAAAAGCCACTTTCGCAGCAAATGGCCGACTCATTTATTGGGTGGTATCCCGACTCAATAGTCGTGAAACCGCGAAAATCAGCAACATGGGATTATGAACAGGGACTCATGCTAAAAGCCCTTGAAAAAGTTTGGCATAGAACAGCCGACCCAAAATATTACAATTACATTCTCGCCGACCTCAATCGCTTTGTGGATAGTACCGGCAAAATCAAAACTTACCGAAAAGACGACTATAACCTCGATAATATCAACACGGGAAGAGCCTTACTGGCAGTTTATCAGCAAACTCAGCCCGCCAAAGATAAGTTTAGAAAAGCAGCTGACAACCTCTGGGCACAGCTCGAAAATCAGGCTACAACCGATGGAGGAGCATATTGGCACAAGCAACGGTACCCTTATCAAATCTGGCTTGACGGGCTCTTTATGGCCGAGCCATTTGCGGCAGAATATTCCAAAATATTCAATCATCCCGAGCATTTTGAGACCATCGCCCGGCAGTTTGAACAGGTTGAAAAAAACATGATTGACTCTACCACCGGCTTGCTCTATCATGGATTTGATGAGTCTCGCGAACAAGGCTGGGCCAATAAAAAAACCGGGCTTTCGCCACACTTTTGGGGGAGGGCTATCGGCTGGTATGCAATGGCATTGGTAGAGGTTTTGGATTACTTCCCCGAAGATCATCCCAAAAGAGCTGCAATCATCGGATATCTGAAGAGATTAGCTCCTGTTTTGGTAAAATATCAGGATAAAAACACCGGAACCTGGTACCAAATGATTGGTCTTGGCAATAAAAAAGGGAATTATCACGAAGCTTCGGCTTCATGCATGTTTGTATATGCTTTACTAAAAGGAGTTAGAAAGGGTTATTTGCCTCTTTCCTATTTAGCACCCGCCAAAAAGGGCTATCAGGGTATCTTGAAAGAATTTTTGATTAAAGAAACCGACGGAACGCTCGGGCTGGACAAAACAGTCTCTGTGGGTGGATTAGGAGGAAATCCTTACCGGAATGGCACTTATGAATATTATTTGAGTGAGCCCATCCGGAAAAACGATCTCAAAGGGGTGGGTCCATTTATTTTTGCAAGTATTGAAATGGAAATTTTGGAGGAAAATTCCATTGGGAAAGGTAAAACCGTGGCTTTAGACTATCATTTTAACCTGGAATTCAGAAAAGATTGGAACGGTAATCAGGAGCAGTTTCACTATACATGGGAAGATACCTACCATTCGGGTTTTGGGTGGTTTGGAGAAATATTTCAAAATTATGGAGCGAAAATTACAGCTATAAAAGAAGCCCCAACAGCTAAAAACCTTGCCAGTAAAAATGTATATATTATTGTTGATCCTGATACGCAAAAAGAAACTGCAGAACCCAACTTCGTTGATTCAGGAGATATTATTCCTATTAAAAAATGGGTTTACAATGGCGGAACGCTCATTCTGATGGCCAATGACACCTCGAATTGTGAGATTCCCCGTTTCAATGAACTGGCGAAAGCTTTCGGGATAGAATTTACTGGTAAAAGCCGGAACATGGTGAAGGGCACTGAGTGGCACCAGGGTAAACTGGATATAGCAGCCGGAAACAAAATATTCAAAAACACAAAAAGAGTATATGTAAAAGAGCTGGTGACCTTAAAACTCAGCAAGGGTGCATTACCCGTTTTGAAGGAAGGAGGCGATGTAATCATGGCTACCAATGTATATGGAAAGGGCAGAGTATTTGTCATTGGAGACCCATGGCTATACAACGAGTACGTAGATGGCCGTCGGATCCCTTTAGAGTACCAAAACTATCACGCAGCCAAAGATTTAGCAAAATGGGCACTTGGAAAATGATAAAATCTGAATTTATAGACTCAAAATGAGGGCTTTATTTTCAATCAAAAAATATGTTTCCAAATAATTGCATGAAATACATTTTAATATTCATTTTTGCCTGTATAAATATTTCAAAAGCCCAAACCATCACTGTTTCGAAAGAAGGAAATGGTGATTTTAGTTCGATTCAAAAGGCAATAGAAAGCTTCAAACCTTCTGCCAGTGGAAAATACCGAAAGATTTTTATAAAAAACGGCACATACAACGAGAAACTCTGGATCGATATCGCAAGGCATCATTTGATTTTGGAGGGTGAGTCTGAAAAAGGTGTTGTAATCACTTTTACCCAGGCAAGGGACATCTGGCGGTGTGAAAACCCCAACGACTACGGAGCGGCTACCATCAATGTAATGGCATCTGATGTGGTTTTAAAAAACCTGACCATAATTAATGATTATGGATTTAAGGCAAAGGGTGATACCGTAATCCAATGTACCAATGAAGCCGGAAAAGTAAATCCGTCCACCGTTCAGAACTATGCCCTACCCCGTGAACCGGGCGAAAAAGATGGTGAGAAAATTGTTAGAAAAGATGGTCATCAATTTGCTTTCAGATCAATGCCGGGTGCTACCAGAATCAAGTTTCTTAACTGCACTTTCCAGTCAGGTGGTGGTGATACCGTGAGCCCTTGGGATGTAGAGGGAGGTATGTATTATTTCAACCATTGTACCATAGAGGGTCATGTGGATTTGTATTGTCCACGAGGCAACGCATTGATTGAAAACTCATTGTTTATTTGTCATAATATGTCTGCGGCCATCTGGCATGATGGTTCGGCAAAAGAAAGCGATAAAACAGTTTTGAAAAACTGCAAATTTGTGGGTGACCCCGGATTCAAACTGGGCCGCTACCATCGTGAGGCTCAGATGTATCTTTTTGAGTGTGAGTTTAGTAAAGAAATGGCAGATGCCCCTATCTACCAGTCCGGAGACAGAACGCTCAATTGGGGTCATCGTATTTATTTCAAAAACTGCCACCGTAAAGGAGGAGATTTTGCCTGGCATAAAAACAATACCAACTTAAAAAGCAGAGATTTGGGATTTAAGGGGGTGTTTGGAAAAAAATGGTGAATCTCTCCAATTAAAGTATGTAGTTTCTTGATTACAATTCCTATCATTAATAATATCTTTTGAATTAATTAGTATCTTGCCTAATAATGTTTCAACCTTGTAAAATGAAAAAAATCTTATTCTTTTTATTCCTAAGCCTGAACCTCCCGGCTCAAAACGTATTTAAAGCATCAGAAATAAAAACACGTCTGGAAAAAGCTGCCAAATGGCAGTTGGAAAACCCAAAACATGAACCAACTGATTGGACAAACGGAGCGTTTTATGCCGGAGTGTTTGCTGCATGGGAAGCCACTCAGAAACAATGGATTATGGATTCACTGATGAATCTTGGGAATAAGACTTCCTGGCACCCAGGAAAAAGATATGATCACGCCGATGATATTACTATTTCTCAGACTTATATTGATCTTTTTCGTCAGAATAAAAACGAAAATTTATTAAAACCCACATGGGATACCCTCATAAAAGTGCAGTTTTGGCCAGGTAAAGAAAAAGCCAATCATGGCATTACCTGGTGGTGGTGTGATGCCCTTTTTATGGGGCCTCCGGTATTTGCCAAAATGGCCAAAGAAACCGGTGATATTTCCCTGCTTAAAACAAATGATATACTTTTCAGAGAATGCTATGATTTGCTATACAACAAAGAAGAAAAACTTTTTGCACGCGATGCATCCTATCTGAAAGACTTACAGGGCAATCAGAAGCTCGAAGCCAACGGCCAAAAAATATTCTGGAGCCGGGGTAATGGATGGGTGATAGGTGGCCTGGCTCGCTTACTTAACGAACTTCCTGCCGACTATCCTACCCGATCGTTTTATGAGAATTTGTATAAAGAAATGGCCTACAGATTAAAATCACTTCAGCAGTCTGACGGGCTTTGGAGGTCTAGTTTGCTCGACCCTGATGCCTATCCCGGAGGTGAAGCCTCAGGTTCGGGATTTGATATTTATGCTATCACCTGGGGGGTAAATAATGGGCTTTTACCTGAAAAAGAATTTAAAAATACCCTAAAAAATGGTTGGAAAGCATTGAATACTCTGGTTCAAGAAAATGGAAAAGTGGGGTGGGTACAACCTATTGGTGCCGATCCCCGCCGTAATTTTGATAAAGAAAGCTGGGAAGTTTACGGTACCGGAGCCTATTTGCTGGCGGGATCCGAGATATTGAAATATTTGAAGAAATAAGTTTAGGCACTTCCTCTGTCAATCAGATAAAAGGGATTTTTCTCAATTACCTGCTCTTTGTTTTTCAGGATTTGTGCTGCACGGGTACCCATGGCATTAAAATCTGTAGTAATCACTGTAATTTCAAGCACCTCTTTGAGCTTGGTGTCATTAAATGATATTACTCCTATTTTTTTACCTAAACTTAAATGGTTATTTCTTGCAAATTTTATTACATCTGCAAGATCTGCCTCTTCTATAACCACAAACATACTATTGTCAGTATAACTTTCGAGTGCCTCAAGACTTGATGAAAATGTTTGCTGCTTGATACTATTATATGCACAAAATGCACTGAAGCCATTCCTAATTTCTTCGGGATAGTTACCATCTTGTGGAAAAATCAGGCATAATTTCTCGTATTTTTTTATTTTTTCCAGATTTTCTTCAAAAACTTCAAAAATGTCTTTTTCAAAATCCTGATAAATAACAGGAGATTCCGGAAATTCTGGCAAATATTTATCCAGAAATATGAGTTCGTATTTAGGAATACGATGCAAAACGGGCAAATATTCTTCTTTTGTTTCTAAAAAATGCGGCATTATGAGGTAATGATTATATTTTCCAAGGTTTCTCGATAATATATCATCCAATGCCTCCACAGAATAGTTGTGTATTTGTAAATCTACTACAAAATCATCACCTAACTCTTTGATAATAGCTTCATAAATAATTTTCTTATATGAACTCATCTTATTCATGATGAGCAAAACTCTGTTTTTACTATCACGATTTGATTTTACAAAAAAACCTTTCCCATGGACTGCCTCTATGTATCCTCTTTTTTTTAATTCTCTGTAGGCTTTTTCTACCGTATCTCTTGAGAGAAGATATTCTATACTCATTTCCGTGATTGACATTAACTGGTCACCGGTTTTCATGTAACCTCTGGCAATATTATCAATGACTGAATTAACAATCTGCCTATATTTGGGTACTTTGTCCTTTTCATTTACCCTAAGCACTTTGAGCATGTTTTCTTTTCCCATTACAAAAAAGAATAATTAAATTACAAAGCTCAATTTAAACCGAAATATCTGATTTTAGATGTTTTTTTATGTTGAAATCTTAAATATTAATGCAATCGTTTCCGGATATTTTTGTGCAGAAAAAAATAAAGTGTAGGATTCGCTTAAGTAAATTAGGAAATTATTTGACCTTAAATCAAAAAAATAAAATGCAAAGACTGGCTTTTAAAATGAGGCTTTTCCCGGGAAAAGAAGCCGAATATAAAAAAAGGCACGATGAAATTTGGCCAGAGTTAGTGGATTTATTACATCAGCATGGCATTTCCGACTATTCTATCTTTCTGGATGAAGAGACTTTAAGCCTTTTTGGAGTTCTGAAAATAGAAGACGCTGAGGCCATGAAAAACCTTCCCGAAAGCCCCGTAATGAAAAAATGGTGGGCGTATATGGCTGATATTATGGAAAGTAACCCTGACAACTCCCCTGTAAGTGTAAGCTTAAAAGATGTGTTTTATATGAAATGAGGCGGTAGATTCGATTTACGATTGATTCGATTTGCGATTGATTCGATTTGCGATTGACGATTGATTCGATAGGGGATTTACATCCTATTATTATAAAATTAGGTTTGGATGTACTCAGTTTTTTTGAAGGAATAATTAATATTTAAAAACGATTTAAAATTAGATTTTCAATATTTTATAAAAATGAAAAAAATATTAACGCTCGGTCTGGTAATTTTACCAATGGCAATGTTTGCTCAACGCAATGTAACCAATGCCAACGATAGCAATACGCCACTGCATCTGTTACAACCCGACTACCCTGTGCCCTACGGCATACCAAATGTGGATAACGTAAAGGCCTCACTGGATAGAATTTACAATTATCTTAAAGGAGTCACACCTATGGCTTTTGTGGATTCGAAAACCGGTGAAGAAATCACTGATTTATCCAAAATTTCAGCTACAACTGCTTTGAAAAAGGGAGATTACCGGCTTGTGAGCTATGAATGGGGGGTAACTTATGCGGCTATGCTTGCTGCAACAAAAGCTACTGGTGATTCCAAATACAAAAACTATACTCTTGAAAGACTGAAATTTATAAGCAATGCAGCCCCATATTTCAAAAAAACATCAGAAGAACATGCCGATTGGGCTACAGCCGGGCCGCTCAGAGGATTGATTGCCCCAAGAGCTCTTGACGACTGTGGAGCCATGTGTACTGCGATTTTGAAAACTAAAATGAGTAGAGAGAACCTTGATGCTAAGCTACTAATTGATACCCACATAGAGTATATCCTAAACAAAGAGCACCGCCTCAAAGACGGTACACTGGCCCGAATGCGTCCGCAAGCAGATGCACTCTGGCTTGATGATATGTTTATGGGTGTACCTGCCATCGCCAATATGGGAAAATATACCGGGCAAAAAAAATATTATGATGAGGCAGTGAGACAAATCCAATTGTTTCATAGTAAAATGTTTAACAAAGAAAAGGGGGTTTATATGCACGGCTGGATTGAAGGCATGACTGAGCATCCACAGTTTCATTGGGCAAGGGCCAACGGCTGGGCCATTTTAACTAAAATTGAAGTGCTGGATGTACTCCCCGCCAATCATCCGGGCAGACCCATAATTGTCAAAATGCTGAAAGACCATATCCGGGGTCTGACAAAATACCAGTCGGGTTCTGGATTCTGGCATCAATTGCTCGATAGAGAAGATTCGTATCTGGAAACTTCCGCAACGGCCATCTACACCTATTGTATAGCTCACGCTATCAACCAAGGCTGGATTGATAAAATGGCCTACTCGCCGATGGTGATGCTGGGCTGGAATGCGGTTTCAACCAAAATCAACGAAAAAGGTCAGGTTGAAGGTACCTGCGTGGGCACCGGCATGGGCTTTGACCCTGCGTTTTACTATCACCGCCCGATAAGCCCATTTGCTGCACACGGATACGGTCCTACGATTTTTGCTGCTTCAGAAATCATCAACTTACTCAATAATAATAAATTTGAGATCAACGACAGCTCAGTGCAGTGGAAGAAATAATTATTGAATTTTCAATAATTCTATTAATTCCATATCCAAAGGGATGCCGTTACTTAACAGCATCTCTTTATTTTTTAAACCCTTTTGCCCCGGCATTCTTACATTATCCCCTGAAGCGAGACATTGTTTCCTGAGATTCTCCATTTCGGCTAAAAATGCATTTTCACCGGCAAATTTAGTGGGGTCAATTACCTGTACAAAAACCGATGCACCCCATCTTTCCGGATTATCTTTTCGTCCGTAACCTCCCAATGCACTAGTCATGGCTTCTATCATAATACCCAGAGCAAAGCCTTTATAGCCTAAATCCATACCTCCGAGCGGTAAAAGTGTAGATGGTGGATTTTGGAAAAATGTTTGGGGGTCATTGGTAGCAGTTCCTTCAGGTTTCAGTAGCCAGTTTCCGTCTAATAATTGCTTGTTTTTAGCGGCTCTATTTACCACCGCATTAGCTGTAGCCGACATGCTCACATCTATCAGAATCGGATCATCTACGGCAGGAATTCCAATGGCCAATGGATTAGGAGAATATACAGGAATTTTACCGCCAAAAGGTGCTACAGTTTTGTTTCTGGGATCGGAACATGCGATTATTACCATCAAGTTTTTTCGTGCTACTACTTCTAAAAATGCTGCCAAACAAGCAATATGATGCGATTTTTGGATTACTACGGTTCCAACTCCCTCATTTTTTGCCATTTCGGTTGCGGTTTCGATCGCCTTTTCAGTGAGCCATGTGCCGGGAAGATACCGGCCATCCCAGGTTTGTGTCGTGTTGGTGGCATTTTTTACTTCAAAGCTTCCATTTCTTTCCATTTGACCATTTTCGAGTTCATCAAGATATGGCTTAACCAAAGCCAAACCATGAGTAGTATGCCCCAGCAACTCGCCCTCAGTCAGGATGCGGGCGATGTTCGCTGATTTTTCAGGGTCGAGGCCATAGAATTTGAAAAGATTGGTGATTTTTTCTATCACAACTAAATAAGGAAAGAATTTCATTTTTTTGAATTTTCTTATTGAATTCAAAATTACTTTTTTATATGACACTTTAAAATTAATCAGGTATCAGCAGGACAGTAAACAAAAGTTTTTTCATGAAAATTGGATAAAATTACTAACCTAATGAAAAAAAATGTTGTCTGGATTTTTATTCTGATTTTTAGTCTCGATTCTTTTTCGCAAAAACTCCCCAAAAAGAATGAGGTATTGGCCAATATGCGGCTGGCCAATGATTATTTCATGAAAATCTGGCCTGATCCATCACAAAAAATAGTTTTGGATAAAGTCAGGACCTCAAATCTATGGACAAGAGGCATTTACTACGAAGGGTTGATGGATTTTTACAAAATTGATCCTGATAAAAAATACATTGATTATGCCATAGCCTGGGGCGAAGGCAACAAATGGGCGACCTGGTTTGGTGTAAACAGTCGGCATGCCGACAGCCATTGTTGCGGAATCACATACATAGATTTGTACCAATTGGACACCACTCAAAAGCAACGCCTGGCCGAAATAAAGGGCTCCATTGGCCTCATGCTGGCCTCCGATAAAGTAGACGACTGGACCTGGATAGATGCACTTCAGATGGACATGCCTGTCTTTGCCAAATTAGGTGTGATGAATAAGGATGAAAGGTATTTTGAGAAAATGCATCAGTTGTACTTACATTCAAAAAATGTGGAAGGTGGAGGATTGTACAATGCCAAAGATGGACTTTGGTATCGTGACAAAGGTTTTGTGCCGCCATTTACTACTCCAAACGGAAAACAATGTTATTGGTCACGTGGCAATGGCTGGGTAGTGGCGGCTATGGTAAAAATGTTGGAAATTTTGCCCAAAAACGCCAAACACTATAGTGAATACGAAGAGATGTATCTGACTATGATGAAATCATTGCTACCACTTCAAAGAAAAGATGGTTTTTGGAATGTTTCACTGACTGATCCCGATGATTTTGGCGGGCCTGAATTGTCAGGCACAGCACTTTTCACTTACGGCATGGCTTGGGGAATAAATAATGGGTATTTAAGCAAGAAAAAGTATTTGAAACCCACCATAAAGGCCTGGAATGCTATCAATAAAACTTGTTTGCACACCGATGGTATGCTGGGTTTCGTACAATCAACAGGTAAAGAACCCAAAGACGGTCAACCGCTTAGTTACAACAAAAAAGCTAATTTTGAGGATTATGGACTGGGTTGTTATCTTTTGGCAGGCACACAGGTGTATTTGCTGAAGTGAGTTTTTAAGAACTAAAAATCGATTGATTGAAGGATGGAATGATGAAATTTTTGAAGGATTATAGGAGTAAATGTTTATTTTACTTCTTCCCCATCAAATCATAAACCTCATTAAATACTTCTACTTCTACATTCTCAAATACACCATCTGAGAAACGGTGTATTTGTTTTTGAGTGCCGAGTAGTTTTACTTCTTTCAAATCACCCGAAATTTTACCAGAAATGATAGCTTTTGTGGCGGAAACTTTTTGCCATTTAGTAATTTCCAGACTGAAATCTGTGTTGCCCTTTCCGCTTACGAATCCGTACATTTCGGTGTGGGCTGTATTACCATCAGGAGTGCCACTAAAGTTTACTTCGAGGTCTTTTGAAGCGTATTTTGCAGGTGTCTCTTTAGGGTACAAAACTTGGATAGTAATGAGTCTTTCATCCGGGGTCTGAAGACTTGCAAACTGTAGTTGCAAGTATGGTTTTTCAAGAAGACCTTTCACGCCTTTTTTCCAAAAAGAAGCCCCTTTATAATTCACTTTTGCGTTCCAGGTTTTGCCATTCAGTTTGGATTTAAAATTAACACTTGCGGCGGTCTTTGCATCGGCATCTGCTTTCATTTCGCTGCTATTTACCTTAAATCCAGCAGGATATACTTTATAGTCTTTGGTAATATAATCTTTTCCTGTTGAAGGATTTTCTGTAAATTTTAGGTCAAAATAGCCATATTCGCCTGCTTTGATTTGGGAAACTTCTCTATTTCCTTCACCAGAAATCCTGGTAATAACCGCAGTAAATTTCCTTCCGGTTGGTGCATAAATATCGATTTTATCACCTTTTTTGATGGTGCCATTTTTGATTTCCATGCCTCCGTTGAGCTCGGTTTCTTTTTCTCCCAGATACATATAGCCTGTTTTGGCGGTGAAGGTTTGGGCAAATGAATGAAAAGAAATAAAAAATATAGCAATTGTTATTATCTTCATTACTTTATGATTTTTAAAAGGAACATATCTTTACCTCCCATACTAGTAGTGCTGTTTGTGCCCCAGTTAACCATATTTTGATAAAAACCGGTTCCAAACAACTCACCTGTATTTGTGGCTTTTATGGCAGTAAATTCATCTGAAAGGCTCCCGCCAAAGTTATCTATATTGATTAAGTCTCCTGAGGAATTGTATTCCATCAAAACACCATCTATTTTTCCATTTGAAGATTTACCTCTTGAATAAGGTGTAAATTCTACAAATCCAGAGCTTACGATATTTGAAAGCCCAAACATTGCATTGCAAAAGAAATTACCTGACAAATAAACTGAGCCATTTAGGCCAGAAGTCATATCAGACTTATACCTTTTAGTTAGTTCTGTTAATCCTGCATCACAAAGAACATTGTTTACTTGATTAGGATAGTACATTTGTCTGCTCCATTGTTTTAAAAGTCCAATACTAAATTTAGAAATCTTGATTAGGGGAGTTGGAATAGGAAATGAAAAACCTTCAATCCCGCTAATAGAATATCCTGCATGAGAAGAAACGTAAATTTCACCATCATTGAATAGTACGGCATCTGGAAGGTAGGTGTCGGCTCCTACTATAGCTACACATACGGCCGATGGATTTAGCTTAGCGATAAAACCAGCAGAATTAACTGCGTCAGCAGGGTTTGTTGGTGAAAAATTTAATCCATCAATACTTATTATATCGATCGCTTCTGCCAAATCTATATATCCAGCTAGAAAAACATTATTACTAGGATCGACTTCCAGAGCCGTTCCAAGGTCAGAAGTTTCACTGGTCCCCGCAGCTTTATGGGTCAAAAATGCCCCTAAATCATTGTATTTTGCATAAAATAAATCTTTTAAGCCTGCAGAAATTGCCGTTGCACCTATACTTCCTCCTGTTCCATAAAATGTAAATGTTGACTCAAAACCACCTGTCAAGTGTATTTTGTAATTGTTATCGATTGCCATAGCTGTTAAGGTATCATTGCCCGAACCGCCCATTAATTGGCTCCACTGGAAAGTACCGGAACTATTATATTTAGCAAAGAATATGTCATTCAGATTATTGGAATTATTGAATGTGATTCCTGATATCGTAACTGACCCTTTGTGTGTTCCGGCAACATATACATTGCCTTCAGGATCTAATTTTACCTGATTAGCTGTGCAGTCAAGTGTATTAGCCATTTGTTTTGCCCATACCAGTTTGCCATCTTTCCTTAATTTGGCCAGAAAACCATCTTTTCCTCCACTTGAATATAAAATGATTGGACCGAAATCATCTTGAAAAATAATTTCGTTTTCAAATTCTCCAGCGACATAAACAAATTCTCCAGTGACTTCAATATCATAACCCACCTGATTACTGGTACTGCCATTGGAATATCCTGTAATAATTGGTTTCGGGTTTTCAGATTGACATTTCCAACTTATTCCATCAAAAAGTCTTAAGCAATTAATATCAGTGTCATAAACTAATGAGCCTTCAACAGGAGCAACGATCGCTGCAATTTGAGCATTCGTCATTCTCGGTGGGGTGATTCCACCATTATGTGTACCATTTGCGATGATGTTTGGCTGGCTCGTTCCTGGTGTAATTAATGTTGATTGAGCCAATGATCCGAATGAAACTGCAAAAAGGAGAAAACAATTGTATATTTTTTTCATGGCATTAAAGATGTTTTAGTAGGAGAAATGACATTGCTTTCTTCATCTTTTTTTGAAAAAGAAAATGGAGCTGTTGGATAAATTTCATTTTCAAAACTTTTGAATTTAATCCACTTGCTTCCATCATACATCCTGAGAATTTTATTTGATATATCATAAACCAATGTCCCTTTGTTTGGGCTTGAGATATTCAATATTGCAGAAATGGTTAGTCTTGGAATTACGATTGGTTTAGCAGAAGAATTGGATTCAACTTTTGAAGGTGTAATGATGATGCTTTGAGAATACATTCTTCCTGAGAAAAGAAAGCAAATCCAAAAAAAAGTCATTTTTCTCATAATTTATTCTTTATAAGTGATTAATGCTTTAAATGGTACTCCAGCCAGACCCGAACTATTGCCGTTTTTGTTGAGAATATACAAGCTGCCAGCTGTCCAATAATAGTTATACTCCAGCGAGGGGTTGCCAGTATAGTTGGGCGGGATAAATTGATTATTTACCTCTGCGGTAACAGCTATTGAAAGTATTTTGGCATCTGTGAGTCCATGAGGGTAGGTGCCATTTACATTTGCTGCTGGCATATTTCCTGTGATTTCAAGCATTTTTATATGTGGAGCAAATTGACCGAGTTTTGAATATCCCCATAAATCAACATTTGAATTGTTTCTTACTACAAATGCATTTCTTCTATCGAGGGGTGCAGAACCGGTACCCACAATAAAAATTGGGTTTGAGGGGATTCTACTATGAAGTGCATCATCAGGGTCAAAAATAATAACTTCGTTATATGACCCAAAAATGGCAGTATTGGAAGAATAATTCTGAAGACCCTCTCCAAATGTAAATGAACTAGTTGCTTTATTTTCATTCAGCAAACCACCCACAAATGAGGTATTACCTGAATTTGTATTTTGATACCCAATTGTGAATCCATGTTGAGAGGATGTTTTGTTTCCTGTACCAACCGTGAAAGAATTATACCCCGGAACATAATTAAACCACCCGTGATTGAAGGATAAATCCCCGCGGTTTTTATAATTGAAAACACTTGTAGGTCCACTACTTATGCTTCCTTTGGACGTTGAGTATTCAAATAGTGGGCCTCCATAATAATCATCCATGAATTCAGCGAATGAAGCATCTAATGGGATGAATTTAAGAATGAATCCTTGGCCTACCTGAGTGTTATTATTTGTTCGAAAGGCAATATCAATACGTGAATTCCGAATTATAATCTTGTTAGGAATAGAAGTTGTACCACTGAAAACATGAATCGGTTGTCCATAATCATAAATAATTAAAGAATCACCAGGATCGGGGATATCCATTAAATCAAAGCTTAATTGATAACCACCCAAACCTTCACCTGATAGAATATTTGGTTGGATAACGGCACTCGCAGAAAATGCAACTCCTTGTAGGTAAGGACCGCTGCCACCGGGATCGAGAATAGTTCCTCCAAGGTTACCATCAAGATTTTGGTTGTTACTGTTTATAAGCGTATAGACATTGGAGTTGGGATTAACATTTAGAGCTGAGAAATCAGTTTGAACAATCAGACCTTTATTTCTTAATTCTAAATGAGAGAATGGAGATTTTAGTAGTGCCCCACCATTTGAATATTCAGTAGATTGACAAAGTGCCTGAAATTTGTTTGCAATGACGATAAGGAATAATAAAAGTATTTTTTTCATGATTTTAAATTTATATTCTTCCCCAACCTCCTGCTAATCAACCCCCTATTTCCTGTTTTACTAACAAACTCCTTTTCAAAAATCGTTAAGTCAGCCAGCGGGTTTATCAAAAAACTGCGGTGAACCCGCACCATATTCTCACCAAAACGCTCCTGAAGTTTTTGAAGATTGGTTGAGACCAGGATTCTTCTTCCGTTTTTCAGGAAAATATGAGAATAGCTAAAATCGGCCTTGATGAACTCTATTTCATCAGGCGACAGGTAGGTTCTTGAACCCACATGAATACTATTGATTGAAATCATGACCGGAATTATTTTTCCGAAAAATAATTTTTCTAAAAAAACAATACTACCATAAATGAATACTTCCCTGAACTGATTCCATAATTAGCGGGAATGGGTTAATAACTAACGGATGTCGGGAATGTGGATTTTTACTTTTGTGCCGGTGGGGTTTTTAAGATCTTCTATCTCAACTTTTAAGGGCCAGTTGTAAATTTCGGAAATAAGGTCAATGCGGTTGGTTATCAGCTGCTCACCCATGGACTTATGACCGGCCGGGCGATTTTTCACCGCTTCTTCCCGGCCTATTCCATTATCTTCAATTATTATTAGGAGGCCGCCGGAAGATTTAGAAATGGAAATTCTGATAAAGCCGGTTTTGTTTAAGTTATTAAAGCCGTGTTTTATAGCGTTTTCCAAAAATGGTTGCAAAATAAAAGCCGGCACCTGCACCGATGCCATATCTACATTTAAATCCCTGTCCATAAAATAATCAAATTTTCCATCAGAACGTTTTTGCTCGAGTTTAAGATAGTGCTCACAAAAACTCAGCTCTTCTTTCAAGCTGATGATATGATCCCGGCTTTTTTCCAAAACCGAGCGTATCAAATCCGAAAACTCAGTAAGGTATTCAGATGCCTGTTGGGTATCTTTTCTTACAATAAAGCTCTTGATCGAATTTAGGGTATTAAACAAAAAATGTGGGTTTATCTGTGATCTCAGGAGGCTTAATTCAGAGAGAGCATATTGTTGCTGAAGCCTGATTTGTTCGGTTTTGGTCTGGAAAAATTGCTGAAGAATGGCTATTGAATACAAAATCACCTCTGCCAAAACAGAAATATTAAAAACATAATTGGGATAATACATCAAAATGCTGGAGGTGGTTTTGGAAATCCCGAGAGTGCCGGTAATAAACCCAAAAATCACTCCGGTAAAAAGCATGATACTGGCTGCTTTAAGCAGCGGGGGCGTATAAAGGTTTTTCCACCTAAACAGGTTGATTATCAAATAAATACTCACAAACAAAATTAGAATCTCCGAAAGAATTGTATTGTAAAACTGCCAGTCATATTGCTGTAAAATCAAGCTTAATGTTATTTCAACCCCCAATAAAACCATAAAAACCAGGATTGTACTTTTAAAAAATATTCGCTGAGAAAAGTTGCCTCGTTGTCTGACCTCCATAAATTCCCACAAAAACAACATGTAAAAGATTTGGGTACTGAGAATGTAGAAATTCTGTCTGAGGTCAATATTCAAGGTCTCAAAAAAACTGATTGGGGTAATTATAAACGGTGAATAGCTGAATCCATAGATATTGAAAAGCAGCATAAAGACCAAATACAAAGCATAATAGACCAGAAACTTTTGTCTGATAAAATAAAAAAGAGCCAGCACCATCAACAATATGTAAAGTAGCACACTGTACATCATAACATTGGTAAAAACCGGCAGCCGATTTTCGTAGAGGTCGTTTAATTTGATTTTTGCCTCCTCAGAGGTACTTACAATAATTGGAGCAATTTGAAATTCCTTGCCGGTGAGATCATTGAATTTTAGTAAAAACACCGCCTTCTCATAGGGTGAAAGTACCACTTTAAGGTATTTTTGGTCAAATCGGTACTGCCGGTTATCCTCAGACATACTTTGTTTGGTAAAGCCGGCCTTGATCAGGTTCTCTTTTGTGTATTTCCAAAGTTCCTGTTGTTTTACAGTTCCAGCTGATATTAAAAGTGTGTCATAAGAGTTTCCGGTATTTTCAATACAAAATCTCAGGTAAAAATTGTATTTAAATTCTTTTACCAGTAATCGGGGAAAATTGTAGGCATTCAATGACTTGAAGGCCATTGGTGGTATGTTTTTGAGCGGAATATTTGCAGAAGAATCGACAAAAAGCTGAACTTGAGAAATAGCATTAAAAGGCTTGTTATCAGCACTTCTGAAACAATCCTGAGTTTTTGCCTGAAAAAAAGCAAACAGAAGAATTATAAATAGGCTATTTTTCAAAAAAAGACTTTTAATCCTCGAAAGATAGAAGGATTTTTCTTTCATTTGATTCAACCGGAAGGCATTTTCAACGAATGGATACCCCTAAACCAAAATTACGCTCAACAGTTTGGGTTTGTTGATTCTCGAAACAGCCAATGTTTTTCCATCAGCCATCACCACCTGACCGCCATCCCCTCTGATGTATTTCTTGATTTTTTTGATCTGAACCACCGCCGAATTATGGATTCTGATAAACTTAGCTTCATCCAAAATTTTCTCAAACTCCCCAAGATTTTTGGAAACTACAACTTCCCGATTGGCAAGAAAAATAGTAGTATAGTTGCCCGAAGCCATCAAATAATTGATTTCTTCCTGCTCTATCATTTCAAAACCTTCGGCATTGGGCACAGCTATATGACCGCTTTTCAAATGATGTGATTTTATACCTTCCAGTCTGGCTCCGATATTTTCCAGTTTCCGGTTAGACTCTATTTTTTCTTTTAACCGCTCCACTGCCCGGGTTAGCTTTTGGCTACTAACTGGTTTTACAAGATAATCAACAGCATAGAAATCAAATGCACTCAGGGCATATTCCTGATGGGCTGTCACAAAAACCACCTGATAATCAATACTTTTCTGACAAAGCAAAAAATCAAAACCCGACATTTGAGGCATGGTTACATCCAAAAACACCACATCTATAGGATTATTTGCCAAAAACTGCAAAGCTTCTGTAGGGCTATTGGTCATTTTTTCTACTCGTACCTCAGGACAATAGGTGGCCAGGTCATAAGACAAAATCTCGAGATTGGTGGTTTCATCATCAAGTAATAAAGCGGTAAACATAATTTACATCTTAAAGTATCTTTTGATAATTTATTATTCTTAACTATCTATTTCCTATATAATTTTAAAATATTACTTAACATTCAATCTTTTGTATTAGAAAATTGAATTGGAAGGATGGGATTTTGATTACTTTTTAGTTGAAAATTAAAATAGAATATTAATCGGTTTGAAAAAGAAACACATCAATTTATCATTTAAAATTTTAACTGACCAAATACTGCTTCCATATTGCATCCAAATGAATATTTCCCGCTAAATTCTCTTGCGGGGACATAAGCCAATGCAATTGTATTGTTTTTCAAATACGTTATATAAGTACTTATTGCAGAAATTTTAGGTCCTTGACAACTAATAATTACATTGTAATCTTTATGTTTATAAACCAAGTCATTCAAAATGTCACTTAATTTAGTAACATCATAACTATCGATCTCGAAGTTTTCAATCTCAATATTTTCAAAAGCTATTTTAGGAGAAATTCCACTGTTTCTTTTCATATTTTCGAACTGCTCACCTTTTTGAGAAAAATAAACAACTTTAGAAGGTTCATAATATTCAATAAATAAATCCGTTCTGCCTTGGTCAAATCCTGTAATAATAAAAAGGGCTAATTTTTTATTTATGTCAAATATTCCTGAGTGTTTAAAAAGTAGTCTCGGACTTTTGTGATTCTTAGTTAATCCACCCTCACTATTGTCATAGGAAGTTGGTTTGAAATAAACATAATTAATTAATGATTTCTTCTTACGAAGATAAAAAAGCATGGTCCAAATTGCCTCTCTTGGAAAAGTTGTAATATTTAACGTTACATTCTGAAAATCATTATTTAAAAAAAAAGAATCTAAAATTTTCCAATTGTTTATTGAATTTCTATACTCTAAGTCTAAATGAATTAACTCTATACCTGAATCCGACAATATTTTTTTAAACGATTCATAGTTTTCTGCCATATTGTCCATATGCAGGTAATCTATAAATCGAATTAGATAAACAATTTTAATTTTGTATTTTTCAATTATATAATTTGTACCTAGTAAAAACCTTTCTTCCCATCCAAGTACGGTAAAAAGAGTGAACTTGTTCTTCATTTATAAATCTAATTTAAGTTGATTAAAATTATTTTCGTCTTCAGCAAAGAAGGGTAAAGGTTTGTTATTAATAGCAGCAGCAATGAAGTCTTTTCCTTTAATTGCAAAATGTGAATATTGACCATGAGGGTCTAGTCCATGAGTTGGTAGCATCATGCGGTTTGGAACAAATAATGGTAGTTTTTTACCCGTTGCCTTATGACTAATAATTCTTTCATAAAGTATGGTACTCTTAAGAGATGCATATATTATTTCATTTATTTTATCTTCCATTTCAGGTTCAATTTCACTTATAATAAAATTTAGAGCTCTCGGTTCTGAAATTTTTTCATCTTTTAGCCTTTTTTTTAAATACTCAATTAATTGATTATAAAAGTTATTAATTTGCTTTGCCAACTCTTTAGTGCAATTATCCAATTCTGAATCAATATTTCTGATTTTGTCCCAAAAATCGTCACTTTTTGTTTTAATAATTTCTTTTTGAGTATTAGGATTAATTACCAAGATTTTTTTTTGATGGGAGTTTATAGATACTTCCTTTTCAAACATAAAATACAACGGATTTAATAAGTTCCTAATTACACCAGTTGAAATATCAACTAAAGTTTCAAACCCAGAATAAATTGGCATATTCGCTTTTGGATTCCTCTCTCTGAAACTAATAGCTCTTGCATATTTAGCAACAAAATCATTTATTTGGGTTCCAATTGGATTCGGAAATTTTAATTCAGCCAATTCTCTTGCTTTCTGTTTACCTTTTTCTAATTCATCTCTAAGTGAATCACTCATTGGAAGGAAATCATCAACAGTTACATTTATTCCTGCTATTTCCAATCGTTTTTGTATTACGTCTTTTGCAAATTGTGAAAATTCTGAATTTTTGTTAAACAAACCTTTGGTTAAATCAATTTTGACAAAATCATGTCCTTCAAGAATGTTGCCTCCCTTTGAGGTAATATAAATGGGCCTTGTAGCTGCAGTAGCTACTTTAAAACTAAACAGTCTATTGTCTCTAAAAGCAATCCATGAATTTATTATTCTTTGATGAGTTTCACTTAAATCTTGTATATCATCAAAAAATAATGAAAAATGAGAATTAACAAGTTCAGGAATTTTCCTTAATTGTTCTAACAACGGAATTACTGTATTATTAAAAGAAAAAGCATAACCTATAAAACTTTCAAAACTATCATTATTCAACTTTTTTTGGCTTGAATAAGCTTCTTTATTAATGAATAATTTTATTGAATCAAATACTGAAACTTTGCTCCTGAAATTAGTATCAAAAATATACTCTAGATTCTCTAAAATTTCGTTTCCAATTTCCGAAGAGATAATCAATTCGTTACTCAATTCCAAGAATGTGTTACAAATTTCAGCTATAATATTAATACACAAAAAATGTTCAACAACATCATATTGTTTATTCGAATCCTCATAAAGTAAATACTCCCTTTTTCCAAGTAATGGTTGCTTACATGGAATATGTACCCCAACTAATTTGTATTTATCTTCATTTGCAGGATTATGGTAACTAACTGGTAAAGAGTAATAACGTAAAGTAGATGTCTTGCCACTTCCCCTTACACCAATTAGAATAATGTTTCTTGTTGACTCCAAAAATCTAGTATAGGTATTATCCTTAATATAATATTTAATAAATTCTTCAACCTCAATAGTATTCGGTCTATCGAAAACAAACGGATTTTTCATACTACTTCAATTTTTGTAGTTTTTAATATATTAATAATGTCATCTAGTATAAAATGAGGGTGATTCTTTTCAATTTCTTTTTTCGCATTTTCTGGATTTTCAACGAAGTTTATACCAGGGATTGGGTATTTATCTTCAAAAATTATTGGCTCAATATCTAATTCCAAAGGGGTAAAATTCTTTTCAAATTTATATAAAATTGTTACATATTTGAAAGGTAATAGTATTGAAGAATAGTATTTAGTATACCTTCTTTCTTGATCTAACTTAATTGCCCTATAAAAAGAAAATGTTATTAAATTAATAATCTGTTTTTGTTCTTCATGATTTTCCTCAAAATCTTCAGAAACATTGATTGTATAAGTAATTACTATTCTCCCCCCCTCTCTGTCGATTCGGATTTCTGTAATGTTTGCATATTCGTGATAAATCAAACTTTCATCATCATATAAACCTTTATCAATTAGAAATGAGCATGTTCTATGCTTACCTTCTGCTAATTCATCTGCAAATCTTAAAATTGCGGCAATTTCTGGTAAATTTACTTCATCCTCTTTAATTGAATCTTTAGTCACATATTTCAGAGTATCTTTACATCCCATCCTTGAATTTCCAGAGTGAGCACTGGCTCCGATAGAAATAATTCTTCGCTCTTCACCGTAATGTTGATGTCTAGCTCTATATTTGTTATATACTTCAGCTATTTTTCCAATTGAATCATGCCCAATTCGACCAAAAATATTCCCAACATCATGGAATAATATCATTATGGCAAGACAATACACATCTATAGGGGTTAGTCCTTGATCTTTAAAGTCACCAATTAATTTATAAGCCCTGTTCTGTACATCCATAATATGCCTTTCGCTATGGTCTGATAAAGAAGGTTCTTTGCCTTTAATTTCAGAAAAGAAATTATCTTTAACTAATTCATTTCTTAAACTTTCATAGTCACCTAATAATTTATGGCCTTCGCTTTCACCAAGTTCATCTTTAAAATAGGCTTCCATTGCCTGTTCATATTTAGTTGTGGTCCAACTCATAAATAATAGCTTTTTAACTTTGTGAAAATTGCTTTTGCCAGCAGAGGAGGTACTGCATTTCCTACTTGCTGTTGTTTTTGATCTAAGGAACCTACAAATTCATAACTATCAGGAAAAGACTGTAGCCTAGCTGCTTCTCTTAAAGAAAGCCCCCTGTTTTCCGTTGGATGTATTAGCATACTTTTTCTATAATTTGAAATAATTACAGAGGGTTCATTTTCGTCTAACCTTCGATATATAGAACTATGGCACCTAGTGAAATCTTTATAATTTACCATCAATTCTTTAGGAATATCTTTCCAATTATTTCCTTGCTGGATGTACTGATAACGTTTTACAACAATATCTGAGTTCTTGCTTACAAAGTTCTGGTTGACTTTTTTGCTATGACCCCTTAGCATTTTCGAATATTCTGCCTTTGCTTTTGTCCTGTATTTTAGTTCATTATCCATAGAACCATTTTTTAAAGAAGGCAAGTCATCTATTGCATCTTTTACAGTTACAGGAAAGTTCTTGAAATTCCCCTCTGGGAATTCAAATACTATCCCGTGTTTTGAGGCAACTACAAATAATCTTTCTCTTTTTTGCGGGACACCAAAATCAACAGCATTTAATATTTTGACATTGGGGGTATAACCAATTGAATGTAAATCATCACATATTTTTTTTAGAAAGTAACCATTATCCATTCTTTTTAGACCTGGAACATTTTCCATTACAATCCAGTCGGGCTTTATTAAATCTGTACATCTTAAGAATTCTTTAAAAAGCCAATTTTTAGGGTTTTGAGAATTCCTGGTTTTTCTATTTGAAAAAGAATAACCCTGACACGGTGGCCCTCCAAAAAGAACAACTGGCTCACCATTTTTTTTAAATTTAAATTCTTTAATATTCTCCACATTGTCAATTACCATAGTTGTGTCTTTATGGTTTTTTATATAAGTTTGGGCTGCGAAAGGATCATTTTCTACAGCTATACAAATTTTAACACCTGCATCCCTTGCTCCTGTAGCCATCCCTCCAGCACCCGCAAATAATTCTATACCAATCATTTAGCTGATTATTAAAGATAATACCAAAATCAAAGTTCTATGAATTTTTATTTTTGCCATTAAAAAATTCACCGTTTTTTTTAAACCATAACAAAATCCAAAAATTGAAACCTAGTAATAAAATTTGGCGACAAATTGCATATTTAATTTAAAATGAATTGAAGCCCGTATGGTTTATTCAAATAACGAAAATAAGATTTAAATCTAAAATACAAAAACTTATCTTTAATAATAAATAAACTTAATAAAAATTATATTTAAAATAGATTGGGTGAGATAATTTGAACAAAATATTAAAAATTTCTTGATTCATTATTTTTTTCTTTGAAAAATTATAAAAATAAGTCAAATTTGAAATGAAAAACTTTTAACCAAATACTACTTAAAATCATGAAAAGAAACCACGGCAGAAAACCCTCTGCTTATCAAGTTCCTGTATTAAAAAGGCTTGGAAAAATCAGTGACCTTACCTTAAAAACCGGCTCTCAGGCTGATTTTGGAAGTAATAAATACACTGCCTGATCAAACATCATCAATAAATACTTAACCTTAATTTTTATGAAAAAAATATACTTCTTTGTTTTTCTGGTAAATTTCTATTTTTCCTCTAAAGCTCAATTGAATTTTATTGGTCATTCACAAGGTACTACAATTCCTTATAATGCCAACCCTTATACATTTAATCCAAAAATGCATCAATTAGCAGGAACCGGAGCCGGACCAGCAACCAATAATATTTATAGCGGATACGGAGCCGATGAATTTGTAAATTTCACTTTTGATACTGGCAGCAAAAATGTTTATCTGGTTTACACCACTAACGGTTCAGACCCCAATAAATCAAATGGTTCTGTTGTGACTTGTGGTTTTTCAACATACAATGAGCCCGATAGACTCTGGAGATGCCAGATTCCATCAGGGGCTAATACAACTGGAGCTAATCTGAAATATATTTTTTATATCAGTGATTCTGATTTGGCAAGTGCATGGGGAAGAATTGATGGATTTGGTGGAAACCAATACTTAACTAGTTGGAATGAAGGGATAGTTACTGCATATTCCTATACTGTTATAGATAACGCTCTACCCGTCAATCTAATCTCTTTTGATTCAGAAGTTACTAATAATCAATCTGTAAAACTCACATGGACCACTGCTTCAGAAACTAACAATCAATATTTTGATATACAGAGAAGTACCAATGGTAAAGATTTCACGATGATAGGCAGAGTAAATGGAAAGGGAAACTCACAAGAAACAATTGCTTACGAATATACCGATAAACAACCCAAAAATGGTGTAAATTATTACCGGCTTAAACAAGTTGATTTCAATGGAAAATCTGAATATTCTAAGATAATCGCCTCCAAAGAGATTTCCGGTCTTACAAAAGTATATCCTAATCCTGTAAATAATATTTTACAAGTCAATGATAGTCAGGTAGTTTCAGATATCAAGTTATTTGATTTTGCTGGGAAAATATTCTACCAAAATACTGTTAAAAAAGATCAGTACGATATTTCTGATGTTCCTGCGGGAAATTATATTCTACTGATAAGAAAACTTGACAATTCGGTTTATACTGAAAGAATTATCAAAAAATAAATCAAAAAATATCCCCTTTTTTTAAACATGAAGAAATCAGTATTTCTTTTGGTCTGGATATTTATTGCCTTTACATTAAAAGGGCAAAAAGTAACTTTTGACCCTGTGGATTGGAAAACTGATCAAACCGTCAAAATTAAATTTGATTTCAGCGGTACACCATTTTCAGGTTTTGCAGGAAATCTTTATTTCTGGTCTTGGGTAAATAACAGTGCAGGTCAAGGAATGGATTCGCCTAATAACGGTACCTGGGCAGCTTCATCGGTAAATTCTCTCCTTACCGACGAGGGAAACAACATTCGAAGTATTAGTCTCATTCCCGCTGCTTATTTCAACCAAAATGCTGATTTTTTGTCGGTTGCAGGGATTAATTTTTTAGTAAAAAATCAAACAGGAACCCAGAAAACAAGCAATTTTGAGAAAATCCTCCCTTTTTATGATAATGGAATAAAACCCAACACCACTTGGGTAGGCTCAAAAGAGATACGGGTGATGGTGGATGTCGCCGCTACCCCACTTGATGGTTTCTCAGGACCGCTTTATTTCTGGACATGGTATAATACAGGGTCTGGAGACATTGGTTCGTCAAACAACGGAAGCTGGACTTCTTCTCCTTCAAACATGCAGATGACCCGTGTGGGTAGCAGCAATTTATGGTATTTTGATTTCGTACCCAATGATTTTTTTGGAACATCGGCAGTCAATTTTTCTAATTCAAATCTTTTTGGTTTGGTAAAAAAACAAAATGGAAACGATGGTAAAACCAATGATTTTGGTACAGGAAAAACACATCTGAAATATTTAATTTTCCAAAAAAATGCGTCAAATATTACCCTCACTCCCACCCTTCCACCTGACAATGTGCCTGTCACAATTCAGTTTATTGCAAAAGAATCTTTAAAAAATAGCAGTGCATCAATTTTCATGCACGCCGGGGTAGTAACCGATGGACTCTCCTCAATCTCCTGGAACAACACCCGGGGTATTTGGGGCGACTCGCTCAGCAGCCCGGGAAAAATGACAAAAACCGGTTTAAACACCTACGAAATCACAATACCTTCCATCAGAGATTATTTTCAATTGACTCCTGACCAAACCGCCTACAAAATCATGGCTGTTTTTAGGAATGCCGACGGCACTGTGGTTGAAAAAGATGGAAGTGCCGATTACCAACTTGAAATCCAACCGGCAAGATATCTGGAAATCAGAGAGCCATTGGGATCTTTTACCACTGCAAAACTTAATCATCCTTTCCGAATAACGGGTTATGCCAACGAAACCTCAAATATTACGATAAAAGTTGATGGAACAGCAATTTTTACCGGTTCCGGAATAAATAGAGGCACCCAAACCTTCACTCCTACTTTGTCAGGCGTATATAATATTTCTGTCGAAGCTGATTTTGGTGATTCTGTTTTTGTAAAAAATACCAAAGTTACAGTTTGTTCCACCCAATCTATCGACACCCCGCTTGCATTGCCAGCTGGCCTGAAATATGGGATAAATTATAATCCTGCAAATAATACGCAGGCTACTTTGGTTTTGCACGCTCCAACTGAATCGATAAAATCAGTTCATATTATTGGCGACATGAATGATTGGACAGTAGATTGTGATTATCTGATGAATTATGATAATGTAAAAAAGGTCTTCTGGAAAACTCTCAATGGTTTGATTCCTCATAAAGAATACGTATTTCAATACCTTATTGATGGAGAAACACGAATTGGTGACCCTTACACCCAAAAAGTGAGTGACCCCTGGAATGATGGTGCCATTTCACCCTCAGTTTATCCTGATTTAATTCCATATCCAGAAGCTGCCAGACCAAAAAATGGTGAAACTCCAACCATAGCTTCGGTGATACAAACTGCTCAGAGCAATTATTCATGGGAGATAACCTCTTTTAAAAGACATCCGCAGGAAAGATTAAATATATATCAGCTACATTTTCGTGATTTTACAAGTGAGGGAACCTATCTGGCGGCTATTGAAAAACTTGACTATCTTAAAAGGCTCGGCATCAACGCTATTGAGACGCTCCCCGTTAGTGAATTTGAAGGAAATGACAGCTGGGGCTACAATCCCAACTTTTATTTTGCTGCTGATAAAGCTTATGGAAAACCCGATGACTACAAAAAATTTGTGGACGAATGTCATAAAAGGGGCATAGCCGTTATCGGTGATTTAGTACTCAATCATGCTTTTGGCACCAATCCTCATGCTCGTATGTATTGGGATAATCTGAGGAATCGTCCCGCAAGCAACAATCCATGGTTTAATGCCGTATCCAATTTTTCCAACCCTGCCGCTCAATGGGGTAACGATTTCAATCAAGAAAGTGCTCATACCAAAGCATTGGTGGACAGTATAATCGTATTTTGGCTGAAAGAATTCAGGATTGATGGTATCAGATTTGACTTTACAAAAGGTTTTGGTAACACTCCCTATCCAAACGGCTCTTGTGGTGATGAATGGGGAGGCTGTTATGATGCATCCAGGATAGCATTACTTAAAAGAATGGCAGACAAAATGTGGCTGGTTGAAAATGGTGCTACTGGCAGTCAACCTTACGTTATATTTGAGCATCTTGCCACTGCTGCCGAGGATCAGGAAATTGGGAACTATGGCAACGGAATAATGCTCTGGTCGGGGGTATCGCCCAATCATAAATATGGTGAAATCGCGATGGGATGGGCACCTGATGCCGGTGATCCCAACAAAAGCAATGTTTCAGAGGCATATTATAAAAACAAAGGATTTACAAAACCAGTATGGGTGAGCTATATGGAGAGCCACGATGAAGACCGCCTGGGGTATTTTCAGACTGCATATGGAAATGGGACCATCAAAACAGATTTGAGTTTAAGAGCACAATTTTTACAGGCAGCTGCCGCAATGAACCTGCTGTTTACCGGCCCGCGACAGGTCTGGCAGTTTGGTGAGCTCGGATATGACTACAACATCAATTTCAATGGCCGAACAGGCAAAAAACCTGTTCGCTGGGATTATTTTGAGATGCCCGAAAGAAAGAAAATCTATGAAACCTACGCCCGTTTATTTTGGCTTAGAAACAGATATCCGCTCACATTTCATAGAGATGTAGATAACCCTGGAGGCACAAAAACCGATTGGACGAGCCAGTTTAAGCGTTATCATTTTTATAGTTCTGCAGGCGATACAGCTGTTACAATCATTGCTAATACCGCCAATAGCGTGGTTACAGGGAATCCTGAATTTAATGCTTCGGTGAGCAACCAATGGTACGATTTGGTGAGTAATCAATGGCTTCCGGTAAGTACCGCAATGACTTTACAACCGGGTGAATTCAGGGTATTTTTTAATAAAAGACCGGCATTTAACCCCGCAACATTAAGCTTTTCTTCCATAAAATCACTCGGAATTGTGTCAGACACTTCTCGTCTTTTTCTGAATTTTGATGAGCCGGTTTTAAAAAAAGACCCGGCAGGTTTTTTGGGTATTAATTTTAATTCGGTAAATGCAAAGAATACTTTTCTGATCAAAAATCATAAAAATGAAATTCAGAATTATAATTTTTCTATCGATTTAAATCAAAATAAAATCACAATTATTCCTACCGAAAAATTGCCCGTAGGCACCTATACTTTAACAATCAAAAAAGATTCTGTTCAAAACTTTGGTGGTATTACTTTCGAAAATGACCAGATTTTCAACTTTACAATCGAAGGAAATGCCTTGCCTTGCCAAAGTAACTATAATTTTGTTTCTCCAATAGACAATCTTTCCAGTCAAAGTCTTAATGTTCCGGCGATCATTTCTATACTTTCTCCGATTCAGATTTCAGGGGACTCCAAAGTGATTTATGATGCTGGGAAGTCTGTTACTTTAAATCCGGGATTCAAGGTTACCGCTTCGTCAAATTCTTATTTTATTGCAAAAATTGGTGGATGTAATTGAATTTTCAAGTTTTTATTTAGTTTTAGGTTTTAAAAAATATCCGATGAAAAAGGCATTCCTATTTATTTATATCATGTTCATAAACTTCGTTACAATGTCGCAAAATACCATCGTAGCCCATCGTGGAGCCTGGAAAACTCAAAAATTGCCCGAAAATTCAATTGCTTCAATGCTTCATGCAGTAGCGTTGGGTTGTTACGGCTCCGAATTTGATGTGCATCTGACGGCTGACAATGTGTTGGTTATCAACCATGACGACAAATACCATGATATGGTAATTGAAAAATCTACCCTTGAGGACTTACGTAAATTTCCACTTTCCAATGGTGAAAAACTACCCACATTAAAGGCGTTTTTTTTGGCTTACAAAACAAAAAAAACTAAGACCAGATTAATATGTGAAATCAAACCTGTTAGCAGCGATGAAAAAGCCCTTCAAATAGTAGAATTAACCCTTGCCATGGTCAAAGATTTGAAATTGACTTCAAAAGTAGATTACATCAGTTTCGACTATCGAATTGTAAAAAACCTTAAAAAACTTAACCCTAAAGCCCACGTTCAATATCTCAATGGCGAAAAATCACCCGCTGACCTGCATGCTGATGGTGTAGATGGCCTGGATTACCATTTCAGTGTTTTCAAAAAGAAACCCGAATGGATCACCGAAGCCAAAAGCCTGAAAATGAGCCTAAACGCCTGGACGGTCAATGACGAGGCCACCATCAAATGGTTTTTGGACAACAAATTTGACCAGATTACTACCAACGAACCGGAACTTGCTTTAATGCTGGAGAAAGGCAAAAAGAAGTAAAGAAGTTAGCTTTATTTCTTCTTCAAAATTAAAGCACTTACCAAACTTACGATAAGACCTACGGGAAAAATCTCTAAGAAAGTAATCCCTAAAAAGAAGAAAATATTGGAGTAAAATACCCTTCCTGCTTCGGCCTGAGCAAGTTTCTCTTTTAGCTTATCTGGGTCAATATTTTCTGACTTTAAACGAGTTGCGGTGGCATCTATCATTTTATCTAAAAAATCAGGCATAAAGAAATGATACTCCAAAGCCCAGGCTACAGCATACATTAGACTGGCAATCGATGCTATACCGAGGCCTATTTTAAAAGCCGTACCAAATGAAAGAGGCCCCTCACCAAGCGTGTCACGATATTTTTTTACACCGATAAAAATGAAGGAAAAAGCGGCAAGCATAGAAGCATAGCCAACCAACATACTTCCTTCAAAAGACTCAGTCTTATAGCACCAGGCCATTGACATCACCATAAAAGCTGACACTATTAATCCTGAAATGATTCCGTTTTTAATAATTATGTTTTTCATACAATCAAGGGGGTTTAAATTTGAGGCAAATTAAAAGGAATGAAGTCAAAAAGTCCTCATACTTTAGTATGAATTTTAGATTTCCTTAAAAATTTCGATTCCTTTTGCCTTCAAAATCGCCTGGGAACGGCTTTTTACATCAAGTTTCACAAAAAGATTTGACATGTGAGTTTTTACAGTAGGTACGCTTACGAAAAGCTTTTCGGCAATCTCCTGATTATTGAGTCCTTCGGTGAGCAATTCCAAAACTTCCTTTTCTCTTTTGCTTAAGTCCGGAAAATTTGCAACATCTAGTCTTTGTTTTTTTTCAACGATTTTTTTCTGAAAATTCAAAGCCAGCCATATTCCCAAACCCATAAATACCACAGCAATGCCGCCGGCATAGATTTCGAAGCGATGCTCAATATAGACGTATTGCAACCCCAGCCATTTCAAAACAAACAGCAAAATGGCCATGGAAATACCATAAAGAAGTATTGGTTTAAAATTTTGGTTTTTACCGGAAAATAATTTCATAATAAATATTTTCTCAATTTTGAGTTTCTCATATTTTTTATCCCCATCACCACACTTTGAGCATTTAGTTCAGCTCCTGCGGCATTGGTATGCACATTGTCTTTTGGAGTAAAAAATCGCTTTTTTACCTCTTCCTGACCCAGTTTATCATATTCTTTTGCCGAAATTTCATGCAAATCTATAAAATTTGCTTTCGTTTCTTCCGAAACCTGCCTTGCCCAATGCGGGTAATATTCAGGTTTTCTCTGCACTTTCCCATTTTCAAATTTACAAAATGGCACTTGTGAACACACAAATACTTCCACTCCTTTTGCCCTGGCTTCAGTAATATATTTTCGCATGTACCATCCAAAACTATGCACTACTTCATGTTTTTGGGTGATCAGATTATCAATTTCTACCGAATCCTGCCCAATGCCCTTAATAGTTCCCCGTGCCCTGATGGTATCGTTGATGGCCCAGTCGTCATTATGACCAAACTGTATCATTAGGAAATCTCCTTTTTCCATTTTCGACAAAATAGGCTCCCAGCGACCATCAGTCAGAAAAGTGCGGCTACTTCTTCCGCCGATAGCATGGTTTTCTATATTGATCTTGGTAGTATCAAAATAAGCCCCAATCTTGCTCCCCCAACCCCACATATCATTTTCGCCTTTTCCCTGACCGGTTTTCACAGTGCTATCGCCAATCAAAAAGAGGGTCGGCTTGGGTTTATGGGTAAAAGAAATGAGTGTTAAATAGAGAATTAGGTATTTCATTTGAGGGTTTTGAAAGGTTCTTCAACTCAAAATTAAACATTTATATAACTTAATCCCTGCAAAATATACGGTGATTAAATACATTATTCACCACACATATTCTACTTTTTATGCAATTTTGCAATCAAAATGAAAATCTGCATAAAATTCCTATTCATTATATAACAAAAAAACCGACCATATAAGCCGGTTTTTCTTTATTAATATCTCCAAAAAATTCTTAAGAATGAATCGCCCGGTTGTCGGTGGCAGCCAGACAAGCCTCTTTCATGGCCTCCAGATAAGTAGGGTGAGCGTGAGATATCCTCGAAATATCTTCGGCACTGGCTCTGAATTCCATCGCTGTTACAGCTTCGCCAATCATATCAGCAGCACGGGCACCTATTATGTGCACGCCTAAAATCTCATCCGTATTTTTATCGGCCAGTACTTTCACCATTCCGTCCACATCACCGCTGGCTGTAGCACGGCCCAATGCTTTGAAAGGAAAACTGCCAGATTTATAGGCTGCTCCTGATGCTTTGAGTTCTTCCTCGGTTTTACCTACTGAAGCCACTTCCGGCCAGGTGTAAACTACGCCAGGAATAAGATTGTAATTGATATGTGGTTTTTGACCGGCAAGCGTTTCAGCCACAAATACACCTTCTTCTTCGGCTTTGTGAGCTAGCATGGCACCTCTGATCACATCGCCAATGGCGTAAATGCCAGGAACGTTGGTTTGCAAAGTATGTTCATCGACCAATACCTTGCCTCTATCGGTCTGAACACCGATAGCTTCCAGATTTAGATTATCAATATATGGACGGCGACCGATACTTACCAGACAGTAATCTCCGGTAATTTCAACGGTTTTACCGGTTTTATCTTCAGCTGTGATTTTAACTTCTTTACCCAGATTTTCAATCAAACTTACTTTGGTATTAAAATAAAACTCAACCCCTAGCTTTTTGACTGACTTCTGAAGCTCCTTACCCATGGTTTTGTCCATGGTTGGAATCATACCGTCGGCAAATTCTACAAAAGTCACTTTGGCACCTAATCTGGCATAGACAGAACCCAACTCAGCACCAATCACCCCGGCACCAATAACTACCAAATGCTTAGGCACTTCCTGGAGATTAAGAGCCTCGGTAGAAGTGATTATACGGGTTTTATCATAATTCATGAAAGGCAGAATGGTTGGCTTGGAACCCGTAGCTATAATCACATTTTTGCTGGTCAGAAGCTCTTCAGAGCCATCAGTCTTTGCTACTTTCACGGTATTTTTATCTACAAAAGACCCAAAACCATTTTTTACATCAATTTTGTTTTTCTTCATCAGATAATTGATGCCATCATTCATTTTTTTCACCACACCGGCTTTGCGTTCAATCATCTTTTTGATATCAGCCTTAACTTTTCCGGTGGTGATTCCATGTTCTTCGAAATGATGCACAGCATTGTAATAATGCTCAGAAGAATCTAAAAGTGCCTTGGAAGGAATACAGCCCACATTGAGACAAGTACCACCCATGGCATTATATTTTTCGACGATGGCGGTTTTGAAACCTAATTGGGCACAACGGATGGCCGCTACATAACCACCTGGACCCGAACCAATTACTACTACGTCGTATTGCATTTTTTTCTAAATTATTTGAAAATTTTGTCAGGCTGAGCTTGTCGAAGCCATTTTCAAAATGGCACTTCGACAGTCTCAGTGTGACACTTTAATTATGTTTACACCTGCAAAAGCATCCTCATCGGATCTTCCAGAAGCTGCTTTACTCTTACCAAAAAGCCTACCGAATCTTTACCATCTATAGTACGATGGTCATAAGAAAGAGCCACATACATGATAGGTCTGATTTCAACCTGACCGTTGATTGCTACAGGCCGCTCAACGATATTGTGCATCCCCAAAATGGCTGACTGTGGTGCGTTGATGATAGGCGTTGAAAGCATGGAACCGAATATACCGCCATTGGTGATGGTAAAAGTTCCACCTGTCATTTCTTCGATAGTAAGCTTATTATCACGGGCTTTGGTCGCCAATCTTACTACTTCAGCTTCTATCTGGGCAAACGACATTTTTTCAGCATTTCTTATAACAGGTACCACCAATCCTCTTGGAGCTGAAACTGCAATGGAAATATCTGTGAAATCATTGTAAACGATTTCTTCTCCGTCAATGTAGGCATTTACCAATGGAAACTCCTGAAGTGCGATAGAACATGCTTTGGTAAAGAAAGACATAAATCCAAGCCCTACGCCATGCGTATCTTTAAACTTGTCTTTATAAGTTTTACGTAAATCCATGATCGGCTTCATGTCCACTTCATTGAAAGTAGTGAGCATGGCAGTTTCATTTTTCACTGCTACCAAACGCTTGCTGATGGTCTTACGCAAAGTAGTCATTTTTTCTCTTCTGGATCCACGGCTGTCTGCTGAAACAGGAGCCGAAGGAGCAGCAGGAGCGGTTGTTACAGGTGAAGGAGGAGTGACAGCTGCAACCTGTGCATTCTGAGCATCTTCCTTGGTGATTCTTCCGCCAACGCCAGTTCCCTGTACATCAGAAGAAGAAAGACCTTTTTCAGCCATCACTTTTGCAGCCGCGGGAGAAGGATGTCCCGAGGCATAATTGGCATCTGAAGTTGCTACCGGTGCAGCAGTTGAGGCGGCTTCAACTGAAGGTTGAGAAACCTGTGCAGAGCCACCAACTTGTAAAGTAGCTAAAATACCCCCTATTGGCACCACACTTCCTGGTTGAGCAATTACGGTCAAAACGCCCGCTTGTGGTGAAGGCAACTCGAAAGTGGCCTTGTCTGATTCTAACTCACAGATAATTTCATCCAGAGAAACGTTTTCGCCGGTATTTTTTAGCCAGCTGGCTACTGTTACTTCTGTGATAGATTCGCCTACCGCCGGAACTTTTATTTCAATAGTTTGGGAAGCAACTGGTGCTGCAGAAGCAACAGGAGCCGATTCTTTGACAACAACTGGTATCTCCTCAACGACTGCCGGTGCAGAGGCAGCAACTGGCTGAGCTCCGGAAGGTTCGATTTTGCAAATTGGTGAACCAATAGCCAATACATCACCTTCTTTGCCGATAATTCTTAATATGCCGTCGGCTTCGGCAGGTAATTCAAATGTTGCTTTGTCGGACTCCAGTTCACAAATCACTTCGTCCATTTTTACAAAATCTCCATCTTTTTTGACCCAGGCAGCAATTGTAACTTCCGTTACAGACTCTCCTACCGAGGGAACTTTCATTTCAATAACCATGACTTAGGTATTAATTCAATTGGAATGCTTTATCTAATATTTTATTCTGAATCTCATTATGATTTTTGGTATAACCAGTAGCTGGTGACGCACTTAGTTTACGAGAAATCACATCGTCAAATCCTCCCGGGAACTCTCTTACCATATAATTCCAGTAACCCATATTGAGTGGTTCTTCCTGCACCCACAGCTTCTCGGCTTTTGGATATTTTGCCAATTCATTTTCAATCTGGGTTTTGGGAAGAGGATGTAATTGCTCCACTCTGATAATGGCAATATCCTCCCGATTTTCGTCTTTTTTACGTTTTAGCAAATCATAGTAAACTTTTCCTGAGCAGGCCAAAACTCTCCTAACTTTCCTGGTATCAGCCGATTCATCACCAATAACTTCTTTAAAATGAGTATTTGGCAGAAACTCTTCCATATTTGAAACAGCAAGTGGATGCCTTAACATTGATTTTGGAGACATGTGCACACATGGCTTACGGAATGGCAAAGTTACCTGACGACGTAACATGTGGAAAAAGTTGGCAGGAGTTGTACAGTTACAAACATAGATATTGTATTCTGCAGCCAACTGCAAGAACCTTTCAGGTCGTGCGTTGGAGTGTTCTGGTCCCTGACCTTCGTAACCATGTGGCAGCAAAAGTACAAGGCCATTCATGGAGTTCCATTTGGATTCAGCTGCTACCACAAACTGGTCAATCATGATTTGGGCACCGTTGGCAAAGTCACCGAACTGTGCCTCCCAAATCACGAGGGCATTAGGGTTGGCCAATGCATAACCGTATTCAAAGCCCATTACGGCATATTCAGACAGGAAAGAGTTGTAAATTTCGAATTTACCCTGACCCTCTCTGATATGCTGAAGATTATTATATTTAGCATAGGTTTTGATATCGTGCAAAACTGCATGGCGATGAGAGAAAGTACCTCGCTGTACATCCTGTCCACTCATTCTCACCCAATTACCCTGATTTAGAATTGAGCCAAACGCCATCAACTCAGCTGCCGCCCAGTTAAATGGTTTTTTACCATCAAAAATATCTTTTCTCTCTTCAAGAACCTTTTCTATCTGCTTTATTGGTGTAAAATCAGAAGGAACCGATGAAAGGGCTTTCCCAATAATGGCAATATCCTCTTTCGAAATACCGGTCTTTGGTGATTCATCAAAATCACTTACCACTGAGCGACGCAATTTTGCCCAGTCTCTTTCGAGTTTTGGAAGAACATAGGACAATTGGTTTTGTTTTACTTTCGCCAGGATATTCTGCAAATCATCGTCAAACTGAGCTTTGATTTGTTTGAAATGTGATTCATCAATATCGCCACCTGCTTTCAGTTTTTCAATATAAATCTCACGTGGAGTGTGATGTTGAGATATAAGCTCATACATTCCGGGCTGTGTAAAGCGTGGCTCGTCGGCTTCGTTGTGTCCATGTTTACGATAGCAAATCATATCAACAAACACATCTTTATTAAATTCTTTCCTGAACTCGATGGCCAGTTCCATGGCATATACTACCGCTTCAGGGTCGTCGCCGTTGACATGGAAGATCGGAGTATCCAGCATTTTTGCTACATCAGAGCTATAAAGCGTCGAGCGGGCATCCACGTTGTCGGTAGTGAAACCTATCTGGTTATTAATGGTCAAATGTATTGCACCACCCACATAATATCCGGGAAGGTTTGACATCTGGGCTACTTCATAAACAATGCCCTGCCCTGCCAATGATGCATCCCCATGGATAATTATAGGTAAGATTTTATCATAGATGTCAGCGAATTCATTGGGCTTGAATCCTTGACTTTCAAAGTGAGCGTCGGCTCTGGAGCGGGCATAACCCAACACTACAGGGTCAACGGTTTCGAGATGGGATGGGTTGGCCATCAATTTCAATGAAACTCTTTTTCCTGAAGGAGTTTCTATCTGACTTTCATATCCCTGATGGTATTTTACGTCACCATCGCTGAATTCTATCGTAGGAACATTTTCTTCAAATTCATTAAAAACCTGATCATAAGGTTTTTGAAGGATATTGGTCAATACATTTAGACGCCCCCTGTGAGCCATCCCAATGATCACCTCTTCCACGCCGAGTTCCGCCCCTTTCAATATTGCAGCATCAAGTCCGGGAATTGCAGACTCACCTCCTTCTAATGAAAATCTTTTTTTACCTAAGAATTTAGTATGCAGGAAGTTTTCAAAAGCAACTGCCTGGTTTAGTTTTTTCAATATCCTGATTTTCTGATCCTGTCCGGGATTATAATCGAGGTATTCTTTTTCTATTTTCCTTCTAAACCAACTTTTAATCTTGCGGTCCCTGATATACAAGTATTCAAAACCTATTTTCCCACCATAAATTTTCAAAAGTGAGTTATAAATCTCCCTTAATGTAGCCGGTCTTCCAAAGACTTCAACACCAGCCTCAAAAACTGTATCAAAGTCATTTTCGGAAAGTTGATAATATTCAAGATTAAGATTGGCATTAAATTTCCTGATATCGTAGAGTGGGTCAATTTTGGCCAACATATGACCCCTTGACCTAAATCCTCTGATTAAATGTACTACCTCTCTTTCTTTAAATATCTTTTGTGAATCCGCTGTGCCCTCAGACTGACTTTTAGGAAGACCATTGTTACCTCCCCAGGTCTTTGAAAGCTCAAATCCCTTAAAGAAATATTGCCAACTTGTGTCAACAGAGTTTGGGTCTTGAAGATACTGCTGGTAAAGCGATTCAATTGCGGTTACATCTGCATTGGCAATGTAAGAAAACTGATCCATTTTTGTTTTTTTAAAAAAGCTATTTTTTACTTAAGAATCAAAAATCAGGACAAAAAATTGCCCTATTTCGTAGAACGCCAAAAATCAATCCAATACTATATTTTTTTCTAATATTTTAGACAACCCTTAACCTTCGGTTTGATGATTGATTGTATGTAATGACATATTTTAAATTACAAAAATCAAAATCATCATGCTAACTAAATAGTTTTATTTTTAACTAACAAAAAAATTGTGTTTATTTTATATTTTTCTATACAAATTAGCCAAAAAATTTAACTTTTTTAAGAAAAATCTAATTTCTGACTCTGAAAAATGTAATTTTTATTTAAACAATTGCCTAAATATCAAAATTTATTAAAAAACTTTGAATCTCCCTGATTTGGATTGGACGTGTACCGAAAATATAATTGGAATATCCCCCTGAGATTGAGGTCATTTTCATAAGAAGAATTACCAGAAACCGGGTCGGTTAGTTTATTATTATCATATGAAATCCCAACATGGACTGATTTGTACATTTTGTATTCCACGGAAGGTATCAGGCTCCAAGTTTTCTCAAAGTTTCTGTAAATATTATTTTTTCTGAGAGACAATCCGAGTCCAACCCGCTGATTGTACCAAAATTTAGTATTTAAATCTATGTTATTTTGATTGGAAAAATTATATAATAAAGCATTGATATTGAAATGGAAAAGTGAATTCTCGGGGGAATGAATATATCCTAATTGAAAATAAACAGGTTTACTGTCTACTATTTTCTTTGAAGCAACAGCCATTGGCTTCGATATTCCGGCAAAAAGCCCTTTATACATCACCAAGCCACCCGCACCCACAAAAGGGGCAATCTGACTATTGGCTGAGAGTACTATTTGGTTATTAATCATCAGACCGGCATCAATTCCGGCTTTGACTGATACCTCTCCCAATTCAAATCCCTTACTGTATGAAGTCAGAAAGCCACGGCTCAGCACATTTCCAATATTGGATCTAAAAGCCTGAAAAGCAATTCCACTCTGGTTGAAAAGCTGGCCGTCGATAACCAGCATCTGGTTAACCTGATTAGGCCTTAAAGTCCCATTAAATTGCTGCCCGAGAAGTGTTTTTACAGAAAAAATACCGTTTTCACCCGCATAAGCAGGATTATAAGACAATTGATTAAATTGGTACTGTTTTACCAGGCCGTCTTGTGCAAAAGTGCAAAAACTAACCAATAGAAGGACTGTTGTTAATATTCTGTTTTTTTCCATAAAAAAAGGCCGCTTACCTTAATAAACGGCCAATTTAATAATAGTATATGATTCTCGATTAATTCAATTGAAGTATTTTGAATTCTGTACGTCTATTGAGCTGGTGGTCAGCTTCAGAACATTTCACGCCATCGGCACATTTATTGGTAAGCTGCGTTTCTCCATACCCTTTGTACTCGATTCTTGAACGGCTAATCCCTCTTTTGAACAGATAATTTGCCGCTTCTTTGGCTCTGTTGTCTGAAAGCGTTTGGTTGAAATCATTAGGACTGCGGCTATCGGTATGAGAGCTGAGTTCGATTCTCATTTTTGGATACTGACGCATGATTTTCACCAGTTTATCCAATTCTATTTTTGCATCAGGTCTGATGAAATACTTACCGTAGTCGTAATAAATATTTTCAATTTTTACCACATCACCAGTGGTAAACATCATGATATCAGAACTTTCATTTTCAGATGTTTTACAATTAAGCTTTTTGATTTGCTTGGAATTGGAAGCCATGTCATCTTTTTTCCCTTCCAAGGTATAATCACATCCTTCATAAGCTGTAAACTGGAAGGATCCATTTTTGTCAGAAACTGCAGTAACCAACGAACCGTCACATGCGTTTCTAAGCGTAACAGTTACACCTTCAAGTTTTTGCCTTGATGATTGCGTATAAACTTTACCCTTAATGATACAAGTATTTTTAGCTCCCGGTATAGCTTTCGGGTTATTCGGATCATTGGAAATTTCAGGATTTGCATCAGGATCGATGGCGGTAACATTCTCTGTTGAGTCGGTAGCATCTTTAGGTCTTTCCAAAGGAATTTCAAGCCTTGATGGTTCATTATCACACTCATCAGTAGAATAACTTACTGAATTGTTGGCATAACCTTCACGTGTAGTCTTAAAGACATATTCGTTGTCAACAACGATATTGTCGAGCGAAATCAGACCTTCGGCGTTGGTAATAAGTTCAATATTATTTCCATCGGCATCAATAAAATTGAGGTTGGTATTATCAAGAGGCATTTTTGTTTCTGCATCATATACCGCTATCAAAAGCTCACAACCTTCTTTTAGCTCACATTCTCTTTCAAATTTATAGATATCGTCATCATTCCCTCCTCTTTTGCGGTTAGAACTGTAATATCCGCTTTGACGGGCACCGTCGGTAACGATACCGAAGTCATCTTTACTTGAGTTGATTGGAGCTCCCAAATTAATGACACGGCCTTTTTGAGTTACTCCATCTAACTGTGTATAGAAAATATCAAGGTCGCCTAAGCCCGCGAGACCATCAGATGAAAAATAGAGATTTCCTTTTTCATCTACGAAGGGAAACATTTCATTACCTTTTGTATTTATGGTTTTACCCATATTTATAGGAGCTGACCAGTTTGTACCATCATAACGTGTTACATAAATATCAGTACCACCATAACCACCAGGCATATCAGAGGCAAAAAATACAAGTTTTTCATCAGGAGAAATGGCAGGATGACCAGTGGAATACTCATCAGAATTAAAAGGCAGTTCAGTAATATTTCCCCAACCATCTTTCTTGGCTTCAGCAAGATACATTTTAAGTTTCACGATGCCATCAGAACTTTTTTTAGCAGCTCCTTTACTCATATTATTACGAGTAAAAATCACTTTGGAGCCATCTTTAAAAAATGCTGCCGGACCTTCATGATATTTTGAATTAATACTGCCTGAAAGTCTGTCGCTTTCGGTAAGCGGCTTATCGGCATACCCAAATCCAGTTGAGATATTTTTACCACCATAAACTCCTATTGTACGGGAGTCATTGGCTGTAGGAGCAGTATATTCATCGGCTCCAACCACTCCTCCAGGATTTTTGACTTTTCCTTTAGCAGCTGATTTGCCACCACTTAAACCCGCCTCACCACCAGTTAAATAGGCGATATCGTCAAGATGATACAGGTCAAGAAATGGGGTATTATTCCAGGTATAAACTCTTCTCAATCCCGTAGTATTACGGCGGTTAGACACAAAGATTAGTCCATTTTGATACATGGTTGGGCTAAAATCGGCGGCAGTGGTATTGATTGACAAATAGTCAACTTTATAACAGGCAGAATTTTTTGAAAGAACATTTACGTCATTATACAATTTTGAAAAGCCCTTTCCTCTTGGATCAGATTCAACCAATTGCATGTATTTCTGATATTGCTCCTGTGATTCCTTATATTTAGCATTACTTGCTAATGACTGGGCATAATGCAATAAAACCGAGGCTCTTTCACCTGAAAAATCGGAAGTTGAACCTACCAATTCTCTTAATACTCTTTCGGCATTTTGAGCATCTTTAACCTTCATGTAACTTTCGGCAAGATTTTTCATAGCCAAAAACTTCTCGGGTTCGGCAATACCTTTCTTTTTCAAGGCTTGCTCATAGGCATCTATTGCCTTTACATAGCTTAGATTTTCAAAATGATGATCGGCTGTTTTTAATAAGGCACTTTGAGCAAAGGTAAAGGTGCTATAAACGCTTATCAAAGCCAACAAGGCAATTTTTCTTTTAATCCTGACTAACATAATTTTTTTGTATTAAAATTGGACTTATGATAAACTTAGAAATATCTTGGCGTAAGAATTTTCGATTTTCCATATCCAAATTCATATCTCAATAACCATTCGTGGGTAGGAGTACTTACCAGACTCTGAGATAGTGAACCGTTATTGGTATTGAGTCTTGTAGTATTGTAATCATAAGCATAACCTAACCTCAATTGTGGGGTAAGCTGAACTTCAAACATACCCACAATGGCATCTACAAATTCCTGACCATAAAGGGCGGTCTGGGATTTTCTACCTGAAAAACCCAACGCAATTTTGTCTTTAAACCATATATTGGCATTCAAATCAACACCGACATTGGACCCTCCGGAATATCTGAACATCGCCGATGGTTTTACTTTTACATTTCCTTTTCCAATAACAAAACCTGCCATTGCAAAATAGTGCCGGCGAATTCTTCCTTTGGCGGTATCACCTGAACCATATTTTTGCTCAATTATTTGAGGGACCGAAAAGCTAAAAAATGCTTTATCGTTGCTCAAATACAAACCCAGACCTGCATTGAAAAGGTTGCTAGTTATGTCTTTTCCAAAAATTCCGTCAGCCAGGTCAATATTACGTACCTGAGAAAGTTTTTGACTTACATTGGTGTAGGTGGGTTGAACTCCAAGAGCCATGGTGGTTTTTTGACCAACTTTAAAACGATAGGAATAAGCCAAATTGATACCTGTATTGGCTGCAACACCTATGGCATCATTGTAAGCGATGAGACCAATACCCATTTTTTCGTTTTTGATAGGCATATCCAATGTAAATGAATGGGTACGAGGAGCACCATCTATACTCTGCAACCATTGATATCTACCAACAGCAGTAAGGCTTAAGACATCTCTGCTGCCAGCATAAGCAGGATTAAGTGCGAGTGTATTAAACATATACTGAGAGTACATCACCTCTTGTTGTGCAATTAGCGAAGATGCTGCCCCAAACAACAGTGATACCAATATTAGTACCCTTTTTTTGGCAAAATAGAGATTTTTCATTTCCTTTTTATTTGTGTATTTTTTCCTGAAAATTTATACAATTGTTTGCCTTCCAAGAAGAGGTTGACACTCAATAGTTTAGCAAAAATATAAAAAAAATTTATTTTCAAAGAAATCGGGGAAATATTTCTACATTCCCCGAAACTTTTTTATTAACGTTATTCTTTAGCGACTGTGATGAAACCAGTCTGAGGTTTACCGCCAAACAATCGCTTGTTGGTACTGGTGACCACATAGAAATAAGTACCGTCGGCCACAAACTTGCCATCTTTTACTCTTATACCTTCAACATTGGTTTTTCCATCCCAACCTTTTCCTGCTTCAAAATCAGCGATATAATTGGCAGAATGGTAAACCAAATGGAACCAACGGTTATAGATATAAATTTCGATATTATCGTCGGCGGTAAGAATCACCTTATTGTCTTTATCTTTGATAGTAAGGACATCATTAAGAAGGTTACCATCAGGTGAAAGACCGTCTTGTACCACAACCACGACTGCTGAAGTATCTTCTTTAGCAACCGGCAGAGTAATGCCCGTTGGCTCGGAGTCATTTCCAGGGTTACCGTCAGGAGTAAAGTCAGGGTCAAAACCGGCTGTTGACTTATCTGTAACAAGACTATCACCCAGCCATGCTTTTCCATCCACAACATTGAGATAAGTTTGAGCTTCAGCATCCTGGTTAGCTACTTTTACTTTAAAGGTTAAAGTATCAGAAACACCGGCTTTAAGTTTACTCAATTTGGCAATCAACATATTTTTGTCTTTATCTCCATCAAAATCAGGATTGACAACCAGAGTACTTGTGTCTTTTACAATTGGATTCCCAACCACCACAAACTGGGTATTGTTGCTAAATACATTGGCCAGATCATCCACCAACTGAACACTATCCATATCAACGGTACTATAGTTTTTCACAATAATTTTGTATGAAAGCAGATAGCTTCCGTCAGCACTAGATACACTATCCACTGATTTCGCAATACCAAATGGGGTCAATCTCGCTAAAGTATGGAAACCTGTGAAATCAATTGGAGTTGGGTCAGAATCATCACCAGGAGTACCCGAAAGGTCAAAGTCAGGATTAGATCCATCAGTTGAAGCATCTTCTGCCATTGATGATCCATTTGGATATGGAGCCCAGGCCATAGCAATATTCTCATATTTCAAAGTATCGGCATGAGTAAGATCAACTCTTACAACCAGATTTATAGTGCGACTCGTGTTGGTTGGCAATGAACTTGATGGCTCATCCAATAAATTAACGAGGTCGCCTTTTCCGGTAAAGTTAGCGTTTGGTACCAGACCGGTAGAAGCATCTTTTATGATGACAGTATCAATTCCAACCTTAGGACCAAAAGTCTGAGCAATATTATCCTGCAATTGTAATCTATTGAAGCCCACAATTCCGTAATTTTTAATTACAAATCTGAACTCTACATCAAATTTCGCAAGACTACCATCCACTTTCTTAATACTTAATAACTCTTTAGCAAGACCAATTAAGGAATCAGAAACATTATCATTAAAGTTCAAAATTGTCGGCAATGAGCCTTCAGGGGCTGGGTCAATACCATCATTTGAGATATCTGACACTACAGTGCTTGAAGGAGAGTTTGCCTTGACAGTGATGTTATTCCTGAATGGACCATTGTTGCTGTTAAGCTTAACGTTAATTGTCCAGCTCACTGTGTCAACTTTGCCCGGAGCCAATGTGCTTCCTGACTTGAGTAAACATGTATTATTTACTCCATTGAACGTTGTATCAGCTAAGAGTGTACTTCCTTGACCAACGAAAGGCTTTTTAACCATTTTAACTTCTGTAGGAGCATTAAAGGTAGTAGCCAATGTATCACAAACAGACACATTTGTAAGGTTGACATTTCCACAGTTTCCAATGATAGCCTGATAAGTAATGTTATAGGTACCATCTTCCTGTTTTGCTTTTTTAACTGCAGCCAGTGCCGCACCAATACATGCAGTAGGCGTTGAGTCTTCACCTAGTATCAACTTGGTAGGTTCATTGCCAGGGGCAGTCGGATCAAAGCCTGTATTTGAATAATCTATAACTGTCTCTGTGCTACCGTTTGGATAAGTTCCCACTCCCTCAACTACTGCCCTGTCGATAAACTCTTTGATAGTTGATGGTTTTAGATTCATCTTAAACCAAATTGTATCTGATTTACCTATAGGTAAAGTACTTGTACCTGTAGTCAGATTCACATCATCCAATCCATTATAAGCTGGATTTACAACCAGACTACTATTATCATTTGTAGAAGGTGAAATCGCAATCTCATAAGAGGCAGGCAATTTGAAATAATTGGCCAGTGTGTCTTTGACGATTACGTTGGTCAATGCCAATGACCCGGTATTTTTAACAATCGCCTGGAATTGAACATTGTAACTTCCATCAAATAACTTCACTGTATCAATTATCGCCAAAGCCAATCCGATTGCTGGTGATTTGTATAACCTCACAATTGTTGGGTCTGAAAGATCTTTGTTAACAATCAAACCATCATTGGAAACATCTGAAACTTGTTGGTCAATTCCAAATTGAGTTTTCCCTACCCCTTTCGCAAATGAATTGGTTGAGAATGGACCATCTTCCCCATTTGGCTGAAGATTAATCACAAACGTTACTGTATCAGTTTTACCTACCGGTAATTTACTTGAATTTCTGTTTAACAAAGCAATATTAGAACTTCCATTGAATGCACTGTTACCTACAAGTGTACTGCCGGTGCCGACTTTCGGAGCCTGAACCATTGTAAACTGAGTTGGGCTGGCAAACATAGTTGAAAGGTTCTCATCCAGTTCGACTGAGTCGAGAGGTGTATTGCCACAGTTTTTGAGCAATGCAGTAAACTTAATATTATAAGTTCCGTTTGACTGACGCAAAGTATCTGCTTTCAGTGAGGTTGCAATACATGTTTGTTGACATGTTGTACATTCCACAGTAAAGCTATCAGTATTGTTATTTGTAATCGGATCATTCTGATCAGCCGACACTTTATTGATAACATTTACTATCTGACCTGCTCCTGTGATTTTCGCTGAATATGTATAGGTACGAGTAGCCCCAACACTCAAAGCAGGTATCACACCCTGAAGTTTTGAACCAACCATCAGCAGTCCAGGAGTTCCTGAAACTATCGCTAATCCTTCAGGAATAATATTTTCAAAAATAACATTTGAAGCATCTGTTGGACCATTATTTTTAACTGTTAGTGTATAAATCACAGTATCACCAATGACAATGTAAGATTTATTACCCATTATATTTACCTGAATATCAGCATCTCCCTGATTAATATTACAATTATTGATAGTAACAACTACTAATGCAGGAGAACTGTAACAACCTGAGGTAGATTTTTCAAAAGCATAATAACTTCCGGCTGAAACAGTAGTAGGGTTGGTTATTAAAGGAGAAGTAGAGCTACTTCCGCTATGAAATTCAAATACTCCACCTGAAGTTACAGGTAAACTGGTCACGGACATCGCCAGGTTCACTGTGGTAGCAGGACAGGTATTAGCCATACTTGCATGAACTGTTGGTGACTGAATACCAGTACCCGAAACTGTAATTGTAACCGTATTGGATTGCGGACTTTGGCAAGTTCCATTATCACAAATTGCAGAATAAGAGGTTGTTGCCGAAGGAGACACAGTTATTTCTGCTCCTCTGCTATTATCTGACCAAATTACCGTTCCAGAACACCCAGTTGCCGTTAATATTACATTGGATGATGGACAAATAGTAGTTTGACTGGCACTAATAGCGGGTGGTGTAATGCTATTACCTACAGTAATTGACTGACTTGCCGATCTGGCACAAGTTCCGGTACCGCAAGTAGCAGTATAATTGGTTGTCACGGTAGGAGATACCACTATTTCACTTGCAGTAGAGCCTGTATTCCATGAGATACCTGAAGAACAATTTGAAACCGTCAAAGTTACACTCTGACCTACACATATCGAGGTTGCTGTTGCAGCTATTGTTGGAGTCTGAGCACTGCTAACATTTATTGTGACACTTGCACTTTGTGAACAAGTACCAATTTCACAAGTAACAGAATAGGTAGTAGTAGCTACAGGACTTACTGTAATACTATTCGTACTTTCTCCTGTGCTCCAGGTTAAAATACCACCTGCACAGTTGCCAGCATTTAATTGTACACTACTTCCGGTACAAATATTGGTTTCTGAAGCAGCAATTGTCGGTTGAAGTCCAACGCTTACGTTTACAGTAGCCGAAACAGTTCTTGAACATGAGCCAGAGGTACATTGAACTGAATAGGTAGTAGTAGTTGCTGGTGAAACTGTAATTGAAGAGGCAGTAGAACCTGTACTCCAAAGAAGTGTTCCTCCACAGTTATTAACAGACAGTACTGAACTTCCTCCCGTACAAATATTTAGCGTACTTGCATTGATTACTGGATTTGAAGAACCAACTGTGACAGTCACAGGTGCAGAAGCCACACTTGAGCAACCATTTACAGTACAAGTAGCAGTATAGGTTGTAGTTACTGTTGGTTTAGCAATAAAGCTAATACCAGTGCTTCCGTTTGACCAATTTAAGGTACCAGAACAATTGAATCCTGATATTACAGTACTATCACCAAGACATATAGTCGATGAACCACTTGAAATAATTGGGGCAGAAGGCTGAGTCTGAACATTTATTACAATATTCGCTGAACCTGTGCAACCTGTACCCGTACTACAAAGTGCAGTATAAGAGGTAGTGTCAGTAGGTGTAACAGTATATGTTGCACCCGTATGAATAATGTTACTTGTATTAGAAGTTAAAGCCCAATTAATCGTACCAGTGCAGCTACTAGCTGACAAAGTTGTGGAACCACCTGAACAAATATTGGTATTTGTTGCTGTCAGCGTTGGTGTTTCGCCCAAGCCACCAACAGTAATAGTCCTTTGGGCAGTAGCAGAACACACACCGTTTCCACAACTTAAAGTGTATGTGGTAGTTACGTTAGGCGTAACCACTATTTCGGATTGGGTAGAACCAGTAGACCAAAGAATATTTGAAGTACATCCAGTGGCAGTCAGTGTCACAGGTTCTCCTCCACAAGTTACTGTCCTGGAAGCATTAATAGCCGGTGAAGGCAAAGGATTGACAGTAATAGTGAGCGAGTTGGATACAGGACTTACACATGAACCTGCTGAACAAGTTGCTGAATAAGTGGTGGTAACCAACGGCGTCACAGTTATAGAAGAGCCAGTTTGACCATCAGACCAGTTGATGGTTCCTGTACAATTATTAGCAATTAGCGTAACACTTTGACCTTGGCATATTGACGAGGTAGTGACTCCAATAGAAGGAGTAGAAGGGCTTGCCGACAATAATATTACAACTGCCGTTGATGGGTTACTGGTACATGCTCCAACAATACACTCAGCAGTATATGAGGTAGAGGCCAAAGTTGGAGATACATCGACTGAATTTCCTATTACTCCATTTGACCATCTAACTGATCCCGAGCAACCTGTGGCCGTCAGAGTTACAGTGCCGCCGGCACAAACTGTAGTTGAAGATGCTGAAATTGAAGGTGGTGCTATTGAATTAATATTTATCTGTACGTTATTTGAAGCTGAACTTACGCAAGTTCCAACCTGACATTGAGCATAATAGGTAGTAACTACCACAGGTGAAACTGTGATGCTGTTTCCTGTTTGACCATTTGACCAAATCACAGTACCATTACAATTTATTGCACTTAATGTAGTACTTTGACCTGTACAAATAAACAGATTTGTAGCGGAAATTACTGGAACTGAAGGGTTACATGGCTGAGTTGAAACCACGCTCACAGCATCATCGTCGTCTTCATTTACGCCGGCATTTGGTGTTGAGTCTGGATCAGGCTGATCGGAGGCTGTAACCTGGGCTGTATTGAGAATGGTTCCAGTACCGGTTACTGTTGCATTAATCGTAATATCTACATCAGTAAATGGAGGTAAAGAATTCAAAGTAGCCACAATGGAATCCCCAGAAATTGTGAAACTGTTCGCTCCAGTGGATGATAGATAGCTTAAACCAGCTGGTAACACATCGGTAATATCCACATTTGTGGCAGTATTTGGACCTGAGTTTTGAACATTAATGGTATATGTCAAAATATCACCTACTCTAACATTTCCTGCACTTACAAATTTCCTCAGACTTATATCAGCAACAGGGCTTGGGATAATCACATTGATAACCTCATCGTCATCATCATCTTCGTTCAACAATGCTCCGTTATTCGGTGATGAATCTGGGTCATGTTGATCTGAGGCAATAACTTCAACTATATTAATAATATTTCCTTCGGTTGAAACCAGTGTATTATAAGTATATGTCAACGTTTGTCCCGGTGCGATTGCCGGAACTGTCATGGTTAACGTATCATTGTTATTTGCAAACGTCGGACTTGAGTCAAACGACAAACCATCAGGAAGAATATCTCTCAATACTACATTTGTGGCTGTATCAGGTCCAGCATTAGAAACATTTACTGTGTATTGAATTACATCCCCTAAAATCACAATTCTACGGTCTGCAGTTTTAATTAATGATATATCAGCTACTTTCAAACAGCTAATTTCTGTAATTGTAGTAGTTGAAGGATCACTGTAACATCCGGCACCTGACCTTTCAAACAAATAGTAGGTTCCTGCACCAACGGCTGACGGTGTCGACACCAAAGGCGATGAGGATGTATTTCCTGTATGCCATTCAAATACACCACCAACAGTGGTCGTACCATTGGTTATATATGCAGAAAGATTAGCAGTTTCAGTATCACAAATTTGAACCGATGGTGTGCTCACAGGAGTCAGTGGCCTCGGATTAACATTTATCGAGATTGCCGTTCTGTTATTTGGACAAGTAGGCGGAACAGAATCCAACTGAGCATAATAAACAGTTGAAGCAGTTGGGCTAAGTGTCAAACTTTGTCCGCTGTTAGTAGCATATGCCATTGTACCTCCTGTAGGAGCAAGATACCATTGAATACCTGTACCGTCTGAAGAAGTGGCTGTCAATACAGTACTTTCTCCATTACATATATCATTATCAGTTGCAGAAATCGTCTGAATTGTAGGACAAACCAATAGATAAAGTGCAGCATCTACTGTATTGAATATAGCTCCAGAGGTAATCGTAAATGTATTGGAAATTCCTGTTGTAGGGTCAATATCACTATCAATTGCGTCATTGGCTCCTACATTAGCAGCTGAACCTAAATAACCAGATGGTATTCCCACTACAATCCTGTAATTACCGGGTACCAAATTACTAAACTGATAATTTCCACTTGCATTTGTGGTTGTTGAGGCCACAAATGTTCCGGTTGAAGTCTGCAAGGTGACTGCAACGCTTGGTAAACCGGATTCTCCTACATCCTGTAATCCGTTTTTATTGATATCGTTCCATACCAAATCGCCCACCGTACCATAAGCAGTTACAGTAAATGTCTCGAAATCTGAATCATCTTCATCACCTCCAAGTTTTCCATTTTCCAGAATATTATTATCCAGCGTATTATTATCGTTTCCAACAATATTATCCGGAGTGGAATCAAAATCTGTAACATCCTCACCAGATGAACCCTTGTTACCGCTAATCTCAGCTCGGTTGGTAATGCTTCCCCCCACAAAAGATGGACTCACTATAAATGAGATTGGTATGGTGACATTAGCCCCAGAAATGAGGGATAGGTTTGGATTGTTATAGGTTGCCAAACTTCCCACCTGAGTCCAGGCGGTGTCGTTGAGCATTAAACCAGCCGGAATGTAATCTGTCAGAGCTATTTGTGTAGCATTGACTGTACCCTGATTATATAAATTTAAGTTGAAAGTAATACCCATTCCCGGATATACTGTACCGGCCGAAGCACGTGTTTTGGATAATGCAAGGTCAAAAACAGGAGCTGCAGAAACCGTTACGTTTGAAATATCAAAATCATCTTCGTCACCTCCCAATTTACCGTTTTGGGTAATCATATCATCAACCGATGTACTGTCATTGGAAGCATTATTGTCAAGATCAGAATCCCAATCAGAAATCGCTTCGCGAGCAGGGCCAGTTGCAGAAGATATCTCAGCTGAGTTGGTCAAACTACCGGAATAAGCCGCAGAAACAGAAAATGTAATAGACCTTGAGATAGTATCACCAGCAACAAGGCTATCGATTGTATTTTTCAATGTCGCGATTCCACCTGTACTCACCCAGTTTGTATCTGCCAGGGTTAAACCGGAAGGAATATAGTCTGAAATTTGGATTTGAGTGGCATTTTGGTTACCCTGATTATATACATCAAAATAAAAAGTAATGTTATTTCCCGCAACTACAGTTGAAACCGAGCTCCTTTTAACCATAGCAAGGTCAAATCGGGGGCCTTCTTCGACCATAATAGCACAACACCCTGTAGCTGGACAAGTGGTAAGTGTAGTTGTAAATGAATAATCACCAACTCCTTTGATGGTGAGCGTACTGTCAGGATTAATGGTGGCTTCTGGTGTAGAAGCATTTATTGCGATACCATTTCTATACCAAACAATCCCGGACCCTAAAGTGTAAGGTGCGGGAACTTCAACGAGGTACTCATCTCCGGGGTACCAATGTATAGGAACTGAAAAACAGGAGGAGGCAATATCATCCTCTGTTAAATCAGCATTACCAGGCTGGGAATCAATATCATAATCTGGACTGCTCTGTATCTCGGCTGTATTAAAAAATACACCTCTTCCAAAAACAGTACCTGTTAATGTAAGACTTAAAGAATCGCCCCCGGCAAGGGAATTGATAAACCAACTTCCAACTCCTGTAACTGAATTATAAGACCAGATACCTCCACTCACAGTACCGTTGATAGTGTTAAGACCGGTCATAGGAACTACGTCCTGAATCTGAATATTTGTAGCAGCATTGGTGCCCTGGTTTACCAACCACACGGTGTATGTGATTGAATTGCCTATTGATGGCTGAGAAATGCTTACACTTTGTTTTAGGGCCAAATCCACATCAGCTGCTTTTGTAAAGCTACTTGAAAACATCAGCAAAAATGCAAGAGCATTTCCTATGAAACCATAAGACCTAAAACTACCGGAATTTACACCGAAGTTATTTCCTTTTTTGAAATTCGGGTTAACTAAATGCAATAACCTAAATACAAAGGAATTTAATGTTAAAAAATTTAAGGAGAGCTGTTTCATAGATTCGTTTTTAAACAAAGAAATCACCCTTTTCTTTGGTACCTGAATATTCAATTCTTTTTCACTTTTTGGTTCACTATTCCTGATTACGTTCCAGCCAGAATTTAACCCTGTTGATGAAGTGTCAACGTCATCAGAAAAAATATCAATTGAAACATCATGTTTTGATTTTGAATCAAGACAAACATGCTCAAGTTCATAAATTCTCCGAAGTGGGTAAAAAATTCTATTCATTCTAAAATCCTAATTTCATTTCGCTTTTTTGCAATAGATATGAAATGGATACAATAATCCTATTCACCATGACAAGGCATCCAAAACTATGCCAATCAATATTCAGGAAAATTTTAAATTATCAAGCGGGTAAGTTGCCAGATCTATTTTATTGATATTAAATAAATTAAATCTTTATTAGTATTTCAGGATTTTCAAATGACCTTTGGAATATTCTTTAGTTTTTTCCAAATTTTAGCTATTTTTTACATATCTAAAACTATGCCAAAACCGGGAATAATTGTGATTTAAGGGTATCACAATTGATATAAATCAACAAAAAAAGGAGAAAATGGATCGCTAAAAATAGAATTGAAAAGCTATCAAAAACGGCGTAAATCAGAAGTCTTTTCCTACTGAAATATAGAATTTGGGACTATTAAATTCTTTATCTTCACGACCAACTGCGTAATCAAACTTCACCAAAACGCCTAATATGGTGGTTCTGGCACCAAATCCCAGGCCTGCCAGAAATGGGTTTTTAAAGTTGGTAACTTCAGCAAAAAAAGGACTATTATTATCACCAAGAACGATAGTGTTTAAGCTGTTTTGCTTTGAAAATGGACCAGCAGAACCATTCCAGGCAGTACCGATATCAGAGAAAGCAACCAATTGCAAACTTCTTAAAATTGAGCTGGTCATGGAACTTCTCGGAAAGTATTCCGACATATAAGCCCTTAACTCAATATTCGTTAACAAATGATTGTTCCCGTACAATCTTGCGAAATCAAACCCTCTCAGGTTTCCGGCAAAATTATAGAACAGAATATCCCTCATATCTCCTTCTTTTCCGGGAATCATGGTTTCGGCGTCATATATTGACCGGTTAAGCCAGTTTTCTGCCCCTCCAATAAATGTAAACTTTGGTGCATTTCCTGTTGATCGTCCATAATTTATTCTTCCCGCTGCCAAAAGACCTTTCACCAAAGGTTGATAATGCCTAATATCGATATTTAGTTTATTGAAATCAAATCTGTTATCTCCAATATTCTTAAATTTTTGATAAGAAAAAATCCCTTTGGTTCCTATTTCAAAACCTTTGGAATCTGCAAGCCGCGTTTTGTCATAAACCAGATCAAACTTAGGATTTAAAAATAACTGATTCAGATTATCCCTACTTTTGGAAATATCAAAAATATCATATTCTATATCCGTGGTTTTAAGCATATTAGCTGAAACTGATATTTTTAAATTTTGATTAATGGGATAAATGCCTGCAGCACTAAAATTCTGAGAAATCAAACGCCTGAGCAAATAAGGGTTCTCTTCAGTCAAAAACATCTTCAAAGCCCTGAAAATATAAATATTTGATTCATCAACGCTTTCAATGTTTATAGAACGTTTTTTGTACTCAAACACCCAGTCGAGTTTTTTAGTATAATTACCGTAATTTATGGTATAATCAAAATTCTTTAGCAAAGGCGTAGATGGCCTGAGATACCCTGAAAAAGTAAGAATATTATTTTCAAGTAAGTCATTGAATATCAAACGACCACCAACACCAAATCTCCGGATGGGGTCGATTAGAATATCATAAGTGGTACCATTGGAAACAAAATAATTTTTATAGCCTTTTATTGCACTAAGTTTAACCCTTTCAGCATTTTTCCCGGACTCCAAAGTTTTGGTCTTTTCAGATGTACTTTGCTGATTTTCAGCATTTTTCCTATCTCCTTTATATTTTTCAATATTTTTTATATCAAAACTATAGTTTTCCGTATCAATCTCCCCCGGCAAGAGGTCATTACTTATGTCCGCCTTCTTTTCTTCAGCAATGGGTTCCGGTTTTTTCTGGGCTTCGGTAATTTTCTCGATCTCCACAGGATTTTCATAAAAGTTTCGCCATTCTCTCAAAAACTTGTTGAATGATACGCCCAAAGTACTGGTGATACTTGATTGCTCATTCCGAATGATACGGGTCAAATTAAGAATATTGGAAATATTCTCTCTGCCATATTTCAATGCTATAAAATTCCAGATTGACTGACCAATTATCTCAGCATCAGCATCTTTAAGGCCGGAGAGCTTTTGATTTTGAAGGCCGGTTATAGCGGTTTTGAAATCAGAAAAACGGTTAGTATTTTTATTTTCAGCAATATAGGCAGCTATACCTTTAATATACCAGTCAGGCACCATCAGCAACAACTGACTTTGAACGGCCTCTTTTAAGGATCCACCATAAAGCATATCATAAACAAAAAGGGTCGAAATCTCTTTCACCAACTCTTTCTGAAACAAGGAATCATTTTTTTGATATGCAATCTGAATGCGTGCTTTGCTTAGGTTCAGCACTTTACCGTCAAGTTCCAGAGAAGATACCAACCCAATATTACTTTGAAGTTTATCTTCAGGCGAATTATAAATGTAGATTTTCATAACCGAAAACGGCGTGTAACCCAGTACATCGGTTATTCTGCCATGTTCCTCTTCAGCCTTTCGGGCTGCTCTTTTTGCCAGCTCCTCTCCTCCCCGATAAAAGTTAAATTCAAAATTACTGCTTTTGATGGTTTTCCATTCAAAACGCTTGGTTTGAACACGGCTTTTGCCAAATTCCTCATTTTTTATTCCATAATAATTTTGAGAAAACGCAATATTTTCACAAAAAAACAATCCGATTATTACAAAAAATATACTTTTAAGCCTCATTCCGATCATTTTTTTTCAATTTTCATATAAGTCAGGTTACGAAAATAACGAATAAAACCTTTCAATGTTTGCTTCAGGATGTATATCTTTTTCTCCGGAAAGAAATCCAAGAAATTGCTCAACAAAGAATGGTGCTATAGATACGCCTTTTGTGCCTAATCCGTTGAAGCAGAATGCATTTTTTTCTTTCGGATGTACACCAAAAAATGGACGACGGTCTGTAGTTGATGGCCTCACTCCTGCTTGCTGACCTAAAACTTTTACATGCCTTTTCAAAAACTTCCCGGTTTTTGAAATCAATTCCTCTCTTGCCTCATCAGTATTTTCAAAATCGAGTCTGTGCCAACTGTATGTAGCCCCAAGCCTTACTTTATTTTTTCCCAGCGGCATCACCCATTTACCTTGATTCATGATTTTGCTGACATTATAGTTTTCAACTTCTGCAATCACTGTTTCTCCTTTTACCGGATTAAACGGCAGCCATGAAAACCATGGATTATTTTTGGCAAAAAAACCATCACAAAATATTATAGCTTTTGCTTCAAAATCTTTGTAGAAAACCCGTTCAGAATTGATTTTAATTTGCTTATAATCAACAAACTCATTTAAAACATATTGCCCCTTTGAACTCAGCTTTTCTTTGATTTTTTCAAGCATCACTTTGATATCAACCCAGCCGGCCATTTTGGTATTCAGACCACCTAATTCTGATTTGATATCCTGTTGAAGAAGAGAATCAGGTGCTTGTAATTCAAGATAATCATACAAGTCATTATGCTCCATTTGACGAGCAAAGTAAGCCTTGTTTTCTTCATTTGAAAAAGGGCGAAAAACTCCAATCGGATGAAAAAAACTAGCCTGAAGCTCTTTTTCCAAGGCCTGATAATATTCAAAAAAGTAGGGAAAAAGCTTGTCGGCCAACCAGGTTTTTCCAAGGTTTTTTCCTGTTACTGGATTAAACATCCCTCCGGCCACCAGACTGGAAGAACCCATAGATTCATCGGAAACGATAGCTATTTTTTTACCCTGGTTGGTGAGTTCGTTGGCTAAAAGTGAGCCGGCAAGGCCTCTGCCCACTATAATATAATCGAGTGTTTTCATTATCGGTTCATGACCATATCGGCCAGTAATATTACCTGATCTACCTGCTCATCTAGCGTCATAAAAGTGGTGTCAATTTCGATGGCGTCAAGGGCTTTTCTTAAGGGACTTTCAGCTCTGGTTGTGTCAATTTTATCTCTGTTTTCGATATTTGAAAGTATTTCCTCCAAATCCAGGGTTTCACCTTTTGTCATAAGTTCAATCTGTCTTCTCTGAGCTCTTACCAAAGGGTCGGCAGTCATAAAAATCTTAAGTTCAGCATCCGGAAAAACCACCGTACCTATGTCCCGACCGTCCATAACCAGGCCTTTTTTCTTACCCATTTTCCGCTGCTGATCTACCATTGCGTGCCTTACTGAAGCAATTGCACTCACTTCACTGACCCGGTTTGCCACATATAATTTCCTGATTTCGTCTTCTACATTAAGTCCGTTAAGATATACGTGATTTTGACCTTCAGCGTTTCGCCTGAAGTCAATCGATATTTCAGAAAGTGCATTAGTGATTTCTTTTTCGTTGGTAACAGAAATGTGTTTTTGGATAAAATATAAAGTAACAGCCCGATACATAGCACCTGTGTCAATATAACTGTAGCCCAAACTTTTCGCAACAGCCTTTGCAGTAGAACTTTTGCCACACGACGAATACCCGTCAACTGCTATGATGATTTTTGACATAGTTTTAATTTTATACAAAATAAAGAAATTTGACTCAAATACCCGAATCAAATCGTATGAAGAATATCAGATTTCAAGTAGTTTTTGCGAAATAAAATCAATGGCAATCTGTGGATCACGAGCATCAAACCACTCAAAATGATCCTGATTTTTAAACCAGGTGAGCTGGCGTTTGGCATAACGGCGGGTGTTACGTTTTAGCAGTTCTACCATACTTTGATAGTCATACTCATGTTTAAAATACCCAAAAACTTCCTTATAACCAACCGTTTGCAGTGCATTATGGTTTTCAAATTTTTTTAGTCTTTCCACCTCTTCCAGCAATCCTTGCTCCAGCATCAGGTCAACTCTCCGGTTGATTCTGTCGTAAAGTTCTTCTCTTGGGCGTTCGAGGCCAATTTTTATCACCTCATAATCCAGCTGTTTTTCTTTAATTGCCTTAAATGAAGAAAACTTCCTTCCTGTGCCTTCACACACTTCCAATGCACGTACCACACGCTGGCTGTTTTGGATATCAATATTTTGAAAAGTATCGGGGTCTTTTTCTTTCAGTTCATTTTGCAAAACTCCAATACCTTCATTTTCAAGCCTTTTCATGTATTTTTCTCTTATTTCCGGTGAAACAGAAGGCATATCATCAAGTCCATAGAGTAAAGCTTTCACAAATAATCCTGAGCCTCCGGTGAGTATGGCAACAGGGTTATTTTTAAAATATGCTTCTAAAAGATTATCTGCTTGTCGTTCAAAATCACCGGCACTGAAATCATCAAGAATGCTATGACTATCAATAAAATGATGCTTCACACCACGCATTTCAAGGGCGGTGGGTTTTGCCGTACCGATGCTCATTTCTTTATAAAACTGTCTTGAATCTGCCGAGAATATATCACAGTTGAGTTTTTGAGCCAATTGTACACAAAAATCTGTCTTTCCCACTGCTGTAGGACCAACTACCACTACCAGGACAGGTTTTTGGAGGTTTTCTGCCAAACTATCTTCATTTTTCTGATACAAACTTACTATAAAATTAGATTTTTCTTAACTTCGGATTTCAATACAACAAATATGGAAATTATACTTTTCTTGGTGGCCGTGATTATAGGAGGAATTGCTTCCTGGCAGATTTTTAACTGGATGTACGGTAAAAAACTCAAAGACAATAAAGAAAGTATAAGAGTAGAGTCAAATATTTTATTGGAAAGAATCGAAAAAGTATTCAAAGTGGTGCTTGCTGAGGGCTATTTCACCGAAATATATGACCATAATTCCCACAAAGATTTTTATGGTTTATTCAAAATGAAAAACAAGGCATTGGTAGTGGCCAAAGCCAAGGTTTCGGTAGGTTATGATTTTTCAAAAATGAAATTTAACCGTGACAATGCCGAAAGAAAGCTTGTGATTGAGGAATTTGCTCCAGCCGAAATCCTTTCAATTGATACCGACTACAAGTTTTATGATATCAACCAAGGCTTGCTTTCCAAGTTTAACAACGAAGACTATACTGCCATTCTTTCAGAAGCCAAAAAAATGATGCAGGAAAAAGCCAAAGAGAGCGATTTACCTCAAATTGCAGCCAATCAGGTGAAGGTTATGATGCGACAACTGGCAGCCTCGATGAATTGGGAGCTGGATATCAAAGCTCTCCCTCCAAAAAATGCAACGCTGCTTTTGGAAGCTGAGTAACTGCAATTTGAAAAATGCCAATTTTGGCTGATTTGAAATCACTTCGTTTCGGTTTTAAGCATTACCTTTGTACCTTAATTCAAAACAAATGGCATTAATAGAAGAGCTGGAAGACCAGGGAAATGTTCTTTTCAGGTATAGAAGCTATATCCCACTGGTATTTTTGGGCACAGGACTGGGTCTTTATATTTACAAAATCAACAATATGACTTACCCTGAGCTGGGTTTCAATTATTGGCTGATTTCACTTTTTGTAGGTTTTGTTGGTCTTGCCGTAAGGGTTTATGCCGTTGGACACACCCCAAAAAATACTTCAGGCCGAAATACCGCCGACGGTCAGATCGCCGACGAGCTCAATCAAACAGGAATATATTCTTTGGTTCGGCATCCTTTGTATCTGGGCAATTTTCTGATGTGGCTGGCAGTGGGTATGCTCACTGCTGATTTTTGGTATATTGTGGCCTTTACACTGGCTTATTGGGTGTATTATGAACGTATCATGTTTGCAGAGGAGGCCTTTTTGAGGAAAAAATTTGGGGAGACCTATTTGAAATGGGCTGCTGATAAGCCGGCATTTATACCAAAATTTAAAGCTCCTATTAAGCCAAAATACCCTTTTTCCATCAAAAAAATCCTGAAAAAAGAGAAGAATGGCGTAGCGGCCTTGTTTTTGCTTTTTTATGTTTTTGAAATCGTGGGAGAGTATGTACGTTGGGGAAGTTTTGCGTTTAAACCTACTTTTTGGTTTTGGGGTTTTGCGATAAGTACGGTGGTTTATTTGATTTTGAAAATAATCAAAAAATATACCTCAGTACTAGACGAAGAAGGTAGATAAAAGCAATATTGGCCCACTAACCAGTATAATAAATATTGTAAACTTTATTATTGCCTGATAACTATTGCCTGTTCCCTAAGATTTAATTTTGAGTATTATTTTTAGAAAAAAATGAAAAGAGACATAGATGGCTTAATGACAAAAATCGGCTATGCATATTTAATGCTTCCTTTTTTTATGTTTTGCGTGTCATGGCTCAACAATCTCTCGGCTCTGGCTTTTGGAAGCATAACTCTTCTAAGTTTTTGGTTTTGTATCAGAAATATCAAAGGACAAGACGAAATCAACCAAATCCTTCTTGATAACAAAGGAAAGCTTATTCCTATGTTTCTGATTCTGGTTTTTCTGATATTTTATTCAGGGATTGGTTCTTATACATTTCAAAACAACGATCATCTATACCGCAATGCGATGTTTCGTGACCTGGTGAAATATGAATGGCCGGTGCGATATCATGTAGAAGGCTTTCCGGGACATTTTCTCGATGGTAAAAATACCATCATGACTTACTATCTGGGTTTTTATCTGCCTCCCGCGGCTTTGGGAAAACTCTTTGGCTACGATTTCGGACGATTTGCCTTTTTTATCTTGGTTTTATTGGGTACTGTTTTAGTAATTTATCAAACCGGGAAATACTTTAAAAGATTCAATTACAAGCTTTTACTCTTATTTTTTGGATGGGGTACCTTGTTTTTTGTGGGAGCAATCCTAAAATATTCTTTCCACAATGTATTTCTCGATCCAGACAATCATTACCTCTGGGCGGGGATGATTTTGTATGCCGACAGCAATCTGGGCCTGATCTACTGGACATTTAATCAGTCACTTACCGCTTGGTTAATTATACTTTTGATGCTCAATGGTGCCCCAAAACAAAACATATTAATTCTATACACGCTTTGTTTTTTCCTTAGTCCGTTTGCATTTGCGGGTTTATTGCCCTTCGTAATATTCTTTATTTTCAAAGGTTACACCGGATCTTTCGTGCGATTATCCGACTGGTGGGAGAATATCAAACCTTATCTTTCATTTCAAAATGTATTGGGTGGTGGGCTGGTTTTGGCTTTGAATTACATTTTCATCAGCTCCAATCAGGCAGGAAAGTTTTTTCAGGTGCTTCATCATTCGCCCAAAATCTTAGCCATATTTTACTTATTATCATGGGTTTTGGTTGCAATTTTTATTGGCTGGAAATACAAAAAAGATCCTTTATTCCTGTTAGCTATTGCGGTTTTGATACCATTACCGTTTTTTCAGCAGGGTTATGGTATAGATTTCCCTGGAAGGATTTCCATTCCGGCCTTATTTATTTTGATGCTTTACGTTGGGAAATATCTGATTGAGGAGCGAAAAACGCTGGCGAGAATTCCAATTCTGGCTTATATGGCTTTATCACTGGCCGGGCATTTCACGTTTGAAACCTTCAGAAGCATGGCCTATACTTCTGCCGAATATATCAGTCATCAAACCAACCTTGATGATAAAATGGCTGCCTCGAGCAATCCCGAAATAAAAAAACTGGGAAGGCACCTAAAATCGTTGGAAAACAAGAACATCTGCATACAAGACCTGGGCACACTTACCAACCCCAAAAACACCGTAATCTGGAACTACATGGCTGATACAGAGGGTTCAAGATTTTACAGGTGGTTCGCGGAGAAGTGAAGTTATTTTGTATTTTTGAAATACAATTGAGTATTAAATTAACCACAATGAAACTCACCCCCTTTTACCTTCTTTTTTCATTAACATTTTTGGGTTTAATTGGCCAAAAAGCTTACGAATACAAAATTGAGCAAGACGACAAAAAAGAAGTTTTCTGCAAAAATGCCTTGTTTTTATTACAAGCACCTGATAGCCTGAGTAATCGGGTGGTGGATTTTGATTTGCCGTATGATTCTTTGGTAAACCTTTTTAAAAAGAAAGTTTTTATAGACTCAAATGAAACTATACTTTTCTCATTTTGTACCCGAGTTATAGATAAAAATTTAAAAAAAATATCTAATAAAGGTTTCAATTTACCCCTTCATACTTTTTATATTTCAGAAAACCAGAAAAAAGGCAATTCTGAAAACAGTGAAATTAAATATGTTGTAAATCATTTCTATTACAAAAATCAAATCTACTATTCTAGAGGCTATGATGAAGACATTTATTTAAAAATTGATTCCCTAAAATACAAAATCGACACTTTCGACCAATTTAATTTTGAATCTGAAATAGGAGGATGGCCAATACATATTATTTTCAAAGATAAAACAAGTCAAAAGTTTTTAAACAAGCTTATTTTAGTATATTTGGAATCTTATCTAAAAATCTGTAATGACCTATCTTTACAATACTTTCATAAAAGATTTTGTGAACTAGATATTTCGGAGGTAAAAGAAATCGGATCCAAAATTAGAAAACCTCATTTTTATATAGATTTATCTTTAAAATAATTAAAAAATCCCCATCTGTATCACACAAATGAGGATTTTAAAATTTTAAATAATCTTAATATCTGATGCCCCAGGGGAACCTATGAAGGGCTTCCTGCTCTTTGCGGTATTTTGTAATCAGCTCAGCCTGAGTCTTTAAATTTATCGTTTTGCCTTTCATTTTTTTAGGTAATTCCGGCAATTTCTGGTCTTTGTTTAAAACCACACTTGTAGCGGTTACGAGTACAGCCTCATTATCAATATTGAGCTCCAAAATCATTCCAGGCAAGCCATAATATTCTTCAGGACCGCCCGAAACCGGGATATCCGTAGTAAACCATGCCACCACTTCCTGGTCTTTTGCTGCGTCAAAAGTTGAGGCTTTCATACACACATATCCAGCTACTTCTTTGATTTCATTCAAAATCTTCCATTTAGGAGCCTGCAAGGTATCTTTCACGATATAATTTTTGATTAGCATCTCTTTATATTCAAAGAGTGTATTCTGCTCAAAATCACGCGTTATATAGTAATCATCGGCCCTCCAGTTATAGGTACCGTCGGTAGAAGTATGGGTTTGACTCTCGTGGGTATAAAAAGTTTGATTAGGTGTAAAAGTCAGGAGCAATTTAAACACATACATTTCATCGTTTTTCCATGTTTGCTCCTCTCTGTCTTTTTCTTCCTGGGTCAAGTACTTTGCTTTATTCATTTTTTTAACCCAATCCATTTTTCTTTCAAAAACGATTTGACCCGACATCACCTGTGCCACAGCAGGAAGGCTCAAAAAGCTAATTATTAATACTTTAAATATATTTTTCATATTTTAATATTTTAACATTTTAATCAATAATCCAAAATCGTAAATCAAATTATTCCCATCTCGACTTCTTCATGGTGGTTTTCATTCCTTTCATATTGTACGTATAAGTCAGCATGACGTATCTCGACAAAGTTTGGGTCACGGTATTGGTCACTACATTGCCCCATGCCGACTGGTTGATGCCCCTATTGCGTTTGAATGCATCATAAAGCGATACCCTCATTTCAGATTTCTTGCCTTTCCCAAATATCTTATACGCACTCATATTTAAGATAGGCATGTGCTGGTCAAAATCAAGTTTGTCATTTTTAAAATGTGAATAATTAAAATCAGCCGAAAAATACCAGAGTTTTGGCATTTGCAAAGTCAGATTATTACGCAAAGTGGTATTCACAAACTTTTGATTTTGAGCTGTATTGATTGAGAAATCACTAAAATTGAGACCATAACTAAAATTGGTAAACATCGAAAACCAACTTACCGGAGTCAAATCAATCCTTCCGTAAATGTTATAGTTTTGACTCAAATTATCATTGAGTTGAGAATTGATATATACGATATTTTTCTGGACATTTCCGTTCAGACTAATGCCCGAATTAATTTTGGTTTTTACGATAGGAAAACCCAAATCAAAATAGGTAAATACCCTTCTGCCTCCCGAAACATTTTCCGGCGTCAAAGTAGTAATGAGGGATTTAGGATTAACAACCTGATTATAAACTATTTGATTATCCATAAATGAAGCGTTGAAATTAACCCACATATTGATAAAGGTAGCCGGGTTAAACGACCCGTAACCCAAATTTACTGTACGTGAGGTAGTTGGCAACAGATCAGGATTACCGTTTCTTACGTACATTGGGTTAGAGTTGTCAGTAAATGGCTGCAAATTTCTGATACTGGGAGCGTCAACGCTCGTTTCATAGTTAGAAAACAGATATTTATTATTTTTTAACTGGATATTTATGCCAACATTAGGTACAACAGAAAAATAGGGGTTATCGATATTACCCAAAGTATTACCCTCCTGATTATTGAAAAATTTGCCATTAATAGCTATTTGCTGGGCTGCCAAACCAACCGACATATTGAAACCTTTGTGGGAATATCTTAGTGAGCTACCTAATCTGTTATACATTTGTGTGCTTTCAAAATATCTGCTCAACGAATCAACTCTTGGTTTTTGATCAGAAAATAAGTTCATTACGTCACGATCCACGATTCTATTGGAATTTGAAAAATTATAGAATGTTTCGAGGAAATATTTTTTTGCAAATGGCTCTACAAATAAAACTGAAGCTTTGTATTCGCGGTTTTTGCTCAAACTAAGTACGTCTTGAAAAATGTCATAAAATCCACCAAGTGGAAAACTTTGTCCATTGACTCTAAACTCATTCAGATTAGTTTTTTGGATGGCGTCCTGATCATTATTACTATCACCAAATGTGCCGGATAGTGAAAAATTACGACCTTTTTTGATGAATTTATGCCTGTAGATGGCGGATCCAACAATATTGTGGGAAGTTCCGTCATAACTATTGTCTGTAATTTGATTTCTGAAAATTTCGGCCCCTGTATTACTAAAATCTTTAAAAGTAAAATTGCTCTGACCTTTTGTCCCGATACGACCATTGACATAAGTAACCAATGTGTTGAGCGAATCTATCTCTTTTTCAAACCTAAGGCTCATTCTGTGATTTTGAATATAATTTCCAAAAACGCTTGAATCTGCAGTATTGTAGTTCAAATTAGGTAACACATACCTCGAGTTAATCAATTGATTGAGGGTCTGGTTTGTTTGATTAAAGAAATAATTGGAGCTAAACTTTGTCTTTTTGGTATCATAATTATAGTTCATACCACCTGCAAGATTCTTGGAAAGGCCCTGACCGGGTCCCCAAGATTGGGGAATTTCCAAACTTTCATCATCGTTTTGGTCGTTTCCATAAATTATCCTGAAACCGCCACCACCTGAGCTAAATCCAAAGTCGGCATTATCATTCCATTGATAAGATTGACTCCCTCTAAAATCCTGATAATCATTATTTGACAAACCAGACTGATTAATATTATTTCCAAAGCCAACTATGGCGAACTGGTTTTTCTTGTCAAACTTATTGTAATTCATTTTGGCCATAAGCCTGTCGTCAGAGCCTGCACCAATAGTTCCTTTCCCGAATCCACCTTTTTTAAATTCATCCTTCAATTCCAGATTTACGGTTTTTTCATGTTTACCATCTTCTACACCGGTCACCTTTGATTGCTCCGACTTATCATTAAAAACCTGCACCTTTTGAATCGCCTCAGCAGGAAGGTTTTTGGTCGCAACTTTAGGATCATCTCCAAAAAATCTTTTGCCATCTACCAGCACTTTTTTCACTTCTTCACCCTGGGCTTTTATATTCCCTTCGGCATCTATTTGTACTCCGGGAAGTTTTCTGAGCAGGTCTTCAACTGATGATCCCGGCGGCACCTTAAATTTCCGGGCATCATACTCTATGGTGTCTCCTCTGATTTCCATCGGAGCTTTGGCAGTGCGAATTACCACTTCAAAAAGCTCTTTCTGAATAGGTTTCAAAACGATATCTCCGAGCTCTCTGTTCAATATCGCAGGATCATATTTTATTAATTCCTGGAGCGGAAGAAAACCCACGAAAGTAGCTTTAAGCAGATAGTTTTGCTTTTTGATGTTTTTGAAAACAAAATTTCCGTTTTCATCGGCTCTGGAGAAAGTCACCAATGAGGAATCAGAAGGCAAAAGCAAAAACACTGAAGTAAATGACAAAGGTGCATTGGCGGTGTCCTTGAGTGTGCCTTTGATAGAGTAAGACTGGGCTGAGGCGGTCAATGAAATCATTGCCGCAATTGTTAATAGTAATAGCTTTTTCATAATGTTTTATAGAAAACTTAGTGCAAGTTGTTAATTGTTTTTGGTTTGAATAATGTACCGGGTCAAAATTTAAGATATTTTAACTAAAACTTTAGTTTTGTGAGATTATTGTAAAAAATAAAAAATATTTTTTGTGAATCACTTTTCAAAATAAAAAGATACGGTCAAACAAGGAAAGGAGTAAAGTTTGTATGGATGAAAAAGCTTTTGGAAGGAATATTTTTTTTGATAAGAATTATTTAAGAAAAATAACCAGACCCCTCGCTCCATGTGCACCCAGCACTAGTGATTGTTCAATATCGGCAGTTTTTGATGGGCCTGCAAGGAAAAGACCAAAGCCATAATCTTCGTCTCCAATAATTTGATAAGCCTGATGCATGGTATTAATAATTTTCGATTTATCCAGAATCACACCTAAATATTCGGTAATAAATGGGGCAATTCTTTGACCTAAATCTTTATCAGATATCCAAATGGAGCCGTTTTCAGCCACACCAAACTGAGCTTCAACTAAAAGAAAATCTGTACCATCAAGTTCTTTTGGGGATAGAGCAAGCCAATTTTCACTGTTAAAATCCGCCAAAGTTGACCGAACGGTTTTTCCTGAATATTTTGAATTTATATATTTTTGGATTTCTGAAAAATCCTGGATTTCAATTACCTCTGCACCAATCGCTACGGCAGTTTCTGCGAATTTTGTTATAGGATCAAATGATTCTTTGCCCAGTATGCTCAAATCTGGCAAATGCACCGAATTAGGCTGGTTTTGCTTTACTTTGGCTAATATTTGGTCTCTACTTGTCATAATTACCTCACCCCATTGTCCCCTCTACATAGGAGAGGAGAATACAGGTTTATTTTCTGTTTTTCTTATACCATTCTCTGAAACTCTCTTTAGGTGGCTCAGGCATTTCACGCTGCTTATACCAGAGATTCAGACTATTATTTACCATAAATGGCATTTTGTCCATGAGCATTCTCCCCACTTTTCCCGAAAACTTAAAAACTGCCGGACTCGCCAAAACCTTTGACATCCCTTTCATCATTAATGTTTTAGTAGCGGAAGTATGCCCTTCTTTTACCAAAACCTGCCGCCATTTATATAACTGCTGATGAATATCAATTTTAACCGGACAAACATTGCTACATGAGCCACAAAGCGTACTCGCAAAAGGCAGGTCGGCGTTGGCTTTCATGTCAAGATTTGGGGACAAAATAGAGCCAATAGGCCCCGCAATGGCTGTATGATAGCTGTGACCACCACTGCGTCGATAAACAGGGCAGGTATTAAAACAGGCCCCGCAACGAATACACTTCAGTGAATTTCTGAAATCTTCCCGACCCAGTTGCGTTGAGCGGCCGTTATCCACGATTACTACATGCATCTGCTGGCCGTCTCTGGGTTTCCTGAAATGACTGGAATAGGTCGTAATGGGTTGCCCCGTAGCACTACGAGCCAGCAACCGCAAAAACACACTTAAATGTTGCCTTTGAGGAATGATTTTCTCCATGCCCATACTTGCAATGTGCAAGTCAGAAAGATGGGTACCCATGTCGGCATTACCTTCGTTGGTACAAACCACAAATTCACCCGTCACAGCTACTGCAAAATTTACACCCGTCAAAGCCACTTTTCTGTTTAAAAACTTGTCCCGAAGATGCTGCCTGGCAGCCTCAGTGAGGTATTTTGGGTCTTTGTTACCTTTTTCAGTGCCCAGATGTTTATGAAAAAGTTCGCCAATTTCCTCTTTCTTCCAATGAATACAGGGCAAAACGATATGAGAGGGCCGTTCCCCAGCCAACTGCACGATTCTCTCACCCAAATCAGTGTCCACCACCTCGATTCCTTTAGAAATCAGGTATTCGTTCATGTGGCACTCCTCGGTGAGCATAGATTTTGATTTTACTATGCCTTTGAAGGTATCATGGGGAATATTTCCCTCAAAGTATTCTGAAACTATATTGAAAACAATCTCATTGTGCTCCCTGGCATCGGCTGCCCAATGTACTTTAATGCCGTTTTTTAAAGCATTTTCCTCAAATTGAATGAGATATTCTGAAAGATTGGAAAGGACGTTAAATTTTATCTGAGAAGCCGTCTCACGCAATAACTCCCAATCGTCAATCTGAAATGCAGCTTTATCTCTTTTTTGACGAACAAAATACAGGGTTTCATCGTGCCAGGTGGTGCGTTCAAAATCGCGGTTGAATATTTCAGCAGACTTACTGTGAGTGGTCATGAAATAGCCTGATTTAAAATTTCAGCAATATGCATGACCTTAATATCATGTTTTTCTCTTCGGATGATTCCCTCCAGGTGCATCAGACAGGAAGTGTCTCCACCTGTTAGTATTTCAGTGCCATTTTTAAGATGATCAGCGACTCTGTCCTGACCCATTCTGACCGAAACCGCTTCTTCAGTCACACAGAAAGTACCTCCAAAACCACAACATTCGTCTTTTCGGGAAAGTTTTATCAATTCTATTCCTTTAAAATTCTTCAACAACTGCTCTGGTTTAGAAAACTGTGGAGCATTAAGCTCTGACATTTGAGCCGTAAATAATCCTCTTAACCCATGGCAACTTTGATGAAGACCCACTTTATGAGGGAAACTCCCTTCCAATGTTTCGATTTTTAGTATATCTGTGATAAATTCGGTGAGTTCGTATATTTTTCCTTTTATGGGAATGTGCTCCTTGATATGCAAAGTACAACTGCCGGAAGGGGCAACAATGTATTCATATTCGTCAAAGTTATTCTGAAAATTACTGGTACAGCCTTCAGTTTCGTGTTCATAACCCGAATTGGCCATAGGCTGACCACAGCAAGTCTGGTTTTCAGGAAAAACAACCTCGCAACCCAGTTTTTCAAGCAATTCCAAAGTAGCAATACCCACCTTTGGATAAAACTGATCGATGTAACAAGGTATAAATAGGGCTACTTTCATTTGGAATTTTCTGAAGATAAAGAGCCAAAATATCTAATTATTGCATTGAAATGTGGATTATCTGCCTTGATTATCAGAGAACTAAATATTTTGTTTTTATTTTTATCAATAATCTCAGCATCAAGTTTAAAAAAATCATCCCCTTTAAATAATTGAACCCAATTATCGAATTTTCGCTTTCTAGCCGCTTGCCTTGAATCGGAGGAATCAATTATATAAATCACAGAATCATGACCATTTTTTGAGAAAAAATCCCGGAAAATGGCTGCTATGGTGGCTAGAATCAAATTATCCAGAACAATCTTGGAATTTTTTTCGGGGTAAATTAAATCTAAAATAAATTCAAATAAATTGGTGTTAATTTCTTCAAAATCAGAAAATAAATAATTGGATTCCTTAAAGTTTATTTGATAAAAATAACCATTTCTAGTCTCAAAGAAATACGATTTATCTATACCCTCTTGAAATTCATAATCGTATTGATCTTCAAAAGTGTTATTTTCTGGCATCTTGCTTTTCTCTTAACCGTTTTACAATTTCCTGAAATTCCTCGGTTTTAGCAAATTCTTTCATCTCTGCCTGAGTCTGTTTTTTGCTCTCCAACAACATTTTAGCCATTTCAATGGCTTTGGGACTACTTGTACCTTTACTTTTAATTGTTAGTGTTATCATTTTCGCAAAAATTTTAATCCAAATATACAAACAAAAATAATTACAATCCGGTTGCAATGCTATTTGTGCCTCTTTCTGCGATTAGTTTTTCTCTGATTTTCAGACTTCTAAATACATCTAATGGGTCAATAGCGGCTCCGGTTCTCAGTCTTGATTCAGAAACGAGGGTTCTGACATCTGTACGATAAGCTCCCTGCAATATTTCCTGTGCTTTTACCACATCGTTATTTTCACGTGCCTCTTCAAGTGCCTTTGCATCAACCAAAAGTGACTGAGCATAAGATATCAAAATGGCTTCTACAGCTTGCAATAAGTCTTCCAAAGGGTCTTTCACATTGTGGCTGGCGTCTATCATCCATCCAAATCCTGAACCAGCCTCAAAAGGAGCATTGCCCGGTTGAGTACCTTGAACCAATTCATTGAAAATCAAAAACAATTGATAGGGATTAATACTACCAACGGTAAGATCGTCGTCACCATATTTGGAATCATTAAAATGAAAACCGCCCAGTTTGCCTTCCATCATCAGCAAACTTACGATTTGCTCAATGTTGGCATTGGGTAAATGATGACCCAAGTCAACCAAAGTGTAAGCTTTCGGTCCTAATTTTGAAGTATAAAGGTATGATTGTCCCCAGTCGCCCACAGTCATGGAATAGAAATTAGGCTCAAAGGCTTTGTATTCTACAAACATCTTCCAATCCTCAGGTAGTGTTGCATATATTTCCTGCAGACTTTCGAGCGTATTTTCAAATGCTTTTCTGAAATTTAATTGTCCTGGAAAACAAGATCCATCTGATAACCAAACAGTTAAAGACTTAGAACCCAAATCGACTCCGTGTTTAATAACTTCGATATTGTGCTCAATGGCTTGCTTTCTAATGGCTTTGTTGACATTTTGCAATGAACCAAACTTATAGCTCAATACCTGTCCGGCCTGATCCTGAAAAGTATTGGAATTAACCGCATCGAAAGCCAAACCATGTTGAGCAGCCAGTTCCTGAATATCTTTTGGAGAGGTAGGAATATCCCAGGGAATATGTAGTGAAATGGCTCCAGAGCTGTTGTTTAGCTTATGCAAAAGACCCACGTCTTCGATTTTTTGCTCCAAACTTCCCGGCTCTCCCCCACCCGGAAAACGGCCAAATCTCGTACCTCCGGTACCCAAAGCCCAGGAAGGAATTGCCACCTGAAAGTCAATCAGTCTTTTGATAATTTCCTCGGCATTCGGGATTTCATTTTTGGCAAATTCAAAAAGTGCCTTATGCTTAGCCTGCTTTCCGGCATTTGATTTTTCTATTTCGGTTGATTGTAATATCATAGTTTTACAAAATTTAAGATAGAACACGGAAAACACGGATTAGACACGGATTTTCTGCATAAAATTTACCTATTCCCTTTTAAATTGTTATTATATACCTTTCTTTTAAATTCTGCTTTCTTTCCAAAATTCATAAGTAACCCTACTTCAATATCCGTTCCTCTCAAATAATTTAGAAGTTGAGCTTCATGCTCAGCAAGTAAATATTCAACAGCTTTTATTTCGATAATTACTAAATTTTCTACAATTAAATCTGCATAATATTCACCTACCTTATTCCCTCTAAACCAAACATCTATTCTCTTCTGAGGCTCAACTTCCAAGCCTTCTTGTTTTAAAGCCAAGTAGAAAGAATTTTGATAAACTTTTTCCAAAAATCCGTATCCCAATTCGTTATATACTTGAAAGAAAGTTTTTATTACCCGCTGTGTGATATCATCATGTTTCATATTATGAATTCAAATTATTATAAGCTAAACATAAAATTAAATTTCAAATTACTAATAAATATCCGTGTCAAATCAGTGTAAATCTGTGAACTATTTATTAAACATTTTCTAATCTTAATTTATCTATAAAAACCCATCGCTACCCCGCCATCTACATTGAGGGCGTTGCCTGTAGATTTATTGAGCAGACCACCCACAAAAGCGAAACAGGCATTGGCAATATCTTCAGGAAGGATAATTTCGTTGAGTAAAGTCCTTTTGGCATAATAAGCCGGAAGGTCCTCTACGGTGATACCGTAGGCTTTTGCTCTTCCTTCGGCCCAACCTCCTGCCCAGATATTGGAATCAGAAATTACGGCATCAGGGTTTACAGTATTCACCCTGATTTTATCGGCACCCAATTCTGCTGCCATTAAACGAGTTAAATGGGCCTGGGCTGCCTTTGCAGAGCCATAACCCGGATTATTTGGCCCGGCAACCACTGCATTTTTGGACACAATATTTATGATATCGCCACCAATTCCCTGCTTTTTCATGATTGCAATCCCTGCTTGCGACACAATAAACTGACCTTTTACCAAAATATCATAGAGTCTGTCCCACTCCTCAAGGGTATGCTCTCCAATTGATTTCGAAATACTTATACCGGCATTGTTTACCACTATATCAACCCCGCCAAAAGCCAAAACGGCATTTTCGAAGGCAGCAAGGGCAGAATCTTTGTCAGTAACATTTAATAAGGTTGAGGCCACTGCATCTTTTCCGAAAAGCATCAAAAACTCATCAATAGCACCATCCAGCCTTTCCTGGTTGATATCATTCAAAATCACGCAAGCTCCTTCTTCTGCAAATTTTTTGGCTATGGCTTTACCGATACCTCCAGCACTTCCGGTGATAAGTGCTATACGCCCCGAGAGAGCTTTTGGCTTGGGCATACGCTGCAATTTGGCTTCTTCCAAAAGCCAATATTCGATATCAAAAGCCTCCTGGCGTGGCAAGGCGGTATATTCTGAAACCGCCTCGGCACCTTTCATTACGTTGATGGCATTGGTGTAATATTCCGATGCCAACCGAGCCATGGTTTTATCTTTTGCAAAAGTAAACATACCTACCCCCGGATACAGGATCACAACCGGATTGGGGTCACGCATAGCGGGCGAATTGGGATGTTTACAATTGTCATAATAAGCTTTGTAACCCGTCCTATATTCCTCAAAAACGGAATCAAGGTAGTTTGAATCTTCAATTTTAGAAGGATCTAATACCAATGGAGCAATTTTGGTTCTGAGGAAGTGGTCAGGACAAGATGTCCCTAAGGGGGCCAATCGATTAAGATCATTCGAGTTGATGAATTGTAAAACCCTTTCATCATCGGTAAAATGTCCCACCATTTTTCGCTCCGAAGAACAATATCCTCTCAAAACCGGAGCTATCGCAGCGGCAGTTGATTTTCTTGTTTGCTCATCCAAACTCTGGATTTTTGCCCCACCAAACACTGGCCTGGTTTTCCCAAGATTTTGCTCAAGATATTCGGCACATTTTTCAATTACCTCAAGTGTGTTTATATAGCTATCATACGCCGTATCACCCCAGGTAAACAAGCCATGAGAACCCAACATGATGCCTTTAAGCTTGATTCCTTTTGCCGCTGCCTCGTCAAGGCAGGATCTGAGTTTTAATCCCAAATCAAAACCCGGTCTTTGCCAGCCAACCCATCCGATTTCTCCATTGAAAAGCTCTTCAGTGATTTTCTGTCCATCTTTTGCAGCGGCTATTGCGATAGCGGCATCGGGGTGAAGATGATCAATATGTTTGAAAGGTAAAAATCCATGCAGTGGTGTATCAATCGAAGGAGCTTTTGATTCTAAATCAAAAATACAATGATTGAAAAGACCCACCATTTCGTCTTCAAATTCGATGCCGCGATAAACATTTTCAAGCGACAGCAGCCTGTCCATATAAAGTGCTGCACAACCTGATTTTTTCAATGTACCGATATCACCTCCCGAACCTTTGATCCACATCACTTCGGTTTCAAGGCCAGTAAGCGGATCTTTATCAATGATTTTAACCGATGTGTTACCTCCACCATAGTTGGTCAGGCGTAGGTCGGCACCCAGCATATTGGATCTATATATAAAAAGGGCGACTTCATCACCGGACAGCTCAGCGGCTTTGGCTTCATCCCATAAATAACTTACGTGTTTGAATTGTTTTGACATGAATTTTTTTGAATAAATTTTAGGTAAAAATAAACAAATCAGACACTGAGACTGTCCTTTACTGTGCTGACGATGGGAAAAAGTAGTTTACAGAAAAATCTTAATGAATTTATACTTTATAACTTTAAGTAATATTCAGTTTATTTTTAAAAAACTGATGAAAACCATTTATTTCTTGAGTGAAAAAATCAATATTTACTGCTGCTAGCCACTGTGGCTCAGTTGGTAGAGCAACGCATTCGTAATGCGTGGGTCAGCGGTTCGAGTCCGCTCAGTGGCTCAAAAAAAGCCGACATTAGCCGGCTTTTTTCTTTTAAAATCACATTTCTGTACTTTTCTATTTTTTTCTGGGAAGTTTTTCTGCCCTTACCGAAGTATTGTAAACAAATGCAGCCACGATGGTGGCGGCTTGTTTCAGGTCATCCTCTAAAAGGTGATCAAAGGTATCAATGTTGGTATGATGGGTACGGGTATTGTATTCGATCTGATCCTGGATAAACTGAAATCCGGGAAGACCTATTCTGTCAAAAGCCAGATGGTCTGTTCCTCCTGTATTTCTGATGGTTACGGTTTTAGCCTCCAAATCAGCAAAAGGTTCCAGCCATTTAGTGAAAATAGAGCGGCATTCCTCATTTCCTTGCAAATATACTCCTCTGATTTTTCCGGTACCATTGTCAACATTAAAATAGCCAGCGATTTTGTTACCTTCAGCGTTAGGTTTCATAGTGGTGGTATCAGTCAAATGATTTTTAACATAATTTCTGGAGCCATGTAATCCTTGTTCTTCGGCACTCCAAAGAGCAATACGAATCGTTCTTTTAGGCTTCAAACCGGAAGCTTTCAGAATTCTTACGGCTTCCATCATAACTGCCGAACCGGCCGCATTGTCGGTTGCCCCTGTACCTGTATGCCATGAATCAAGGTGGGCTCCCAGCATTACGACTTCATCTTTTAGCTTTGGATCTGTTCCGGGAATTTCCGCCAGAACATTGTACCCTTTTAAATCATCGGAATAAAATTTGGTTTTTACATCCAAGTCAAGCTTCACAGGAATACCCGCTTTAGCCAATCTGCATAAGGTCAGATAATCTTCAGCCGCAAGTGCGATATCCAGCAAATTTTCAGGGTCTTTTGGTTTGTATGAACCTCCACCGGTTACGAAGACAGTACCGTCTTTTCCGAGTGGATTCATGCTAAAAAATGCAATGGCTCCATCTTTGACAGCCATTTCTTTGGTTTTGTTTGATAAATATGTGGCTTTTCGCATGGCGGCAATCATACTTCTGAAGGTAGTATCTCTCTGGTTGGCTGCTTCCGGCTTGGCATTAACCATTTCTTCCAATTCTTTTTCGGTAAATCTTTTAGCATCAGGTCCAAATGAGAGTTTAATTTTATCATTTTTATAGAGCAAAATAACTTTATTTTTCATTTTCCCTTTGTATTGTTCCAAAGCTGTAGTGTCGGTTTCGTCGACTAAGAGGACTTCAGCCTGAACTAATCCTTTGGTGCCACCTGTCCAAACTTTTGGTAAGGCAATTAAAGGACGGTAGTAAGGTGCGGTCATGGCTATATAGCTTTTCTGCAATTCCCAACCTTTACCAAAATCACCCCAGGCTTCGAGACGGGAATCCTGGAGGCCAAATTCGGTGAGTTTGTTTTTAGCATAATTGGCAGCTTTCATGAAACCGGGTGAACCCTGAAGACGAGGGCCGTTGGCATCAGTCAGATAAAAGGCGATGTCCATGACTTTTGAATTTTCGAGGCCTTCTTTTCTGATTTTTTTGATGGCTTCCATGTCAACGTCATCAGACTGTGCTTTCAAGGTAAAAGTGACCAATGAAAATAGAATGACAGATAGTAGTTTTTTCATAGTTTTTTGAAGTTTTTGACAGAGTTAAGCTATGAAAGTAAGAAACATTTCTTGAAATCGGTTTTAGTTGGGATAAAAGTTGAAAATTGTAAGATAAAGCGAGTGTTTTTGAGGATATTGTTTTTTTTGAAAAACAAATAATACTGATTCTGATTCAGTAGGTATTTTAGAATGATTTTGTTTTTGAAAATTTTTAAAAAAATCAAACTTTTCTTTAATTGGAAAAATTTCGCGTGAGGGGGTGAGCCTTTGTTTGAGCTCTTTGTGCAGCCTGCCGACAGGCGGATGCACAAAAGCGAGAGGCGAACACCCGACCCCATCAAAAAAATGCCGTCAGGCTTTTTTTGGTGGGGGCACGCCCAAAAAATCAAATTTATGCTTTTTTAAAACTTAAAACCTAGTTTTTTTAAGCCTGACTGCACATCGGGGTCTTTCATGGTGAGCTTCCATAAAAGGCCGGTGCGGTGATTTTCGATCATACCGATGATGGGGCCCTGGTCGATAGCTAAAAAAGATGTGGCATACCAACCCCGGTCGAGGCTAAAGGCATCAATAAAGCCGTGATTTTTCCACAGTTTATCTCCAAGTTTGAAATAAAAGAACCTCAAAGCGTCCATTGACTCCGCAGGCGTAAACGGCATGGAAGATAAGGCGGCTGTAGGTGTGATTACACCAAGATCGTTGGTAGGACTATGAGCCGAATAACCATTATAGGTATCAGAAGCGGTAAGCCCCCAGCAATCTTTGCTGTATCCGAGGTATTTTTTTGGATTATCGATGCAATAAGCCCGGTTGATGAGCGAATGATTTCGTGTTTGTTCGGCATAATTGGCATAGGCATCGGAAAGATTGCGGGGGTCAATGCCTAAAAATGTATATTGCTCAAAAAACAATGGCCCGCCGAGGTTTTCGCCAAGAGGCAGTTTGTGTCCATAAAAAGTACTGCCATTTTTTTGTGCACCTGAGCGTGCCCAACCTTGATCATAAACGTCTTTGGAAATGGCATGAGTAGGTGATGCAGCCGCCAAAATATAGGTAATGAGGGCTTCGTTCCAGCCATGAATCTGGTGGTTCATTTGCCATGCATAGTTGGGTGACCAATGCCAATAGAGAACTTTTTGGCCGTTTTGGGTATGCCAGTCCCACTCTACTGCTTCCCAGAGTTGGGTGATTTGTTTCCTAAGCTGATTTTCTTTTTCCGAATTTTGATCAAAATATTGTCTTGTAGCTAATAATCCCATCATTAAGTAGGAGGTTTCAACAAGATCTGCACCGTTATCTTTTGAACTAAACGGTACTGTGGCTCCTGTGGCACCATTGAGCCAATGCGGAAAGACCCCATGAAATTTTTCTGCCTTATTAATCAAAAAATCGGTGATTTTGAGCATGCGGTCGAGTCCTTCGGTTCTTGAAATAAAACTCCTCTCAATGGCTACCGGAATCGCCATAATGCCGAAGCCTGAACCGCCTGAAGTGATGATATCGCCGGAGGTGTCACGTTCGCGGGCAAGACCTGAAACCGGATGACCAAAGTCCCAGAAATATTTAAATGTTTGTTTTTGAACCAATGTCAGCAATGCTTCATCTGAAATTCGGGGAAATTTGTCAGTGGAGTCCATCAAAGTGGAAAAATTGACCTGTATGCCCGATTGTAACTGTTCGTTTTTACTGGATTTTACCGTTTGATTTAACTCCAAACTATATTTGGATAAATTCTTTAGTGGATTTTGCGGGGAGAATATTGCGGTGCTGTCATTTTTGGTAAGTTGGAAATTTGTTTTTATGGTATCCCTGGTTGCAAAATTGGTTAGTATTAAAGAATTATTGAGTGAACTTGAATTGAGTTTTGATGAAAAGTTAATGGTTATTTTTGGATTTGTAGAAATATTTTGAAGGTTATTGGCGGAAGGATTCAGCCCATCAATCAGGACCGATTTGACCTCTAAAAATGTTGCCGGAGTTGGGCTGGCATTTTTACAGGAAGATAAAAGGGTAATGCTTAGGACAAAAATCCTTAATATTAGGCTCATGATAAATAAATGATGGGTAAATATAGAAAGGAAGATAGAAAAGTTTTTTAAACAGAGTAAATGCCGGTTGCCGGCATTTACTCTGAATACAGCGGAATTATCTTCCGGCCATTTCTAATTGATACAATGCACTGATGTCGGCATCAGAAAGAGCTTTGTTGAAAACTCTGATTTCGTCCATTGAGCCGGTCATTGCTTTTTGCCAAGATTCAGGATTTCCACCTACCACTGTACCCCAGGTACCGATGATAGCTTTTGTAGGAGTAGTAAAGTTCAAAGGACCGGTTGTTCCTCTTGCTTCCCATTCAGGATTAGAGATTTTCACTCCATTGGCATAAATCTTAAACATTGAAGTGGCACCGTCCCATGTCATAACCACATGAGCCCATTTACCACCAATTTTTGGAGATTGTACTCCACCTTTGGTAGGCTCATTACGTGAGTCTTGCCATGAATCGTTTCCGTTTACTTTGGTCACTACCAAACCTTTAACAACCATAGTGTCAGAAGTTGCTTTTTTCCAGCCTGTCTCAGCCATTAGGTTGATGTTGCCGGCCCATTCGTTAGGACGTGACAAAGAGAAGAAACATGCAGGTGAGCTACCGTTGTTTGAAACGTTAACCCAGGCACTAACAGTAACATTTGGAAGGCTATTTAAAGCAGTAATAGCATCAAAAGCCATGTATCCATCAGCAAAAGTTACCCCTTTACCTTTTACACCAGTTCCGAAAGTAGCATTTACCGATTTGGTAGGCATTGCACTTGATTTTGCTTCTTTTCCTGTGCCTTCCATATCCCAATACGCCACAAGGTTGGCAGAACCTACCTCAGAAGCACTATTGTATCCTCCGATAGGCGGAAGAGCTTCTTCTTCCTTGCAGGCCATAAAAGTTACGCCAAACATGGCGGCGATAACACTTAGTTTTAAAACTTGTTTTCTCATAGAATTTTGAATTTTGTGATTTGAAAAAAATTACCAGTATTTAGATTAATTAATAGTTCGGATTTTGGGTCAACTTGTTACCGCTCAGGGCTATTTGCAAAGCCGGAATCGGTAATAACTCATGTTTGCCTTTTACAAATGGTTTTCCGGCAGCCTTCATGGCTTGCTCTACTTTCCCTGTTCTGACAAGATCAAACCATCTGTCATGCTCCATGGCAAGCTCAAGGTGTCTTTCATTCCAAATGGCCTCTCTCAAAGCTGACTGCCCTGAAACAGCCGATTCTGCCAAACCGGCTCTTTTACGTACCATATTTAAAACGTTTAAGGCTTCACCGGAATTGCCCGTTTCGTTGGCTGCTTCGGCATTGATCAGAAGTAATTCGGCATACCGAAGGAGATGAATATTTTTTTGTTTCAAATCTCTGTTACCCAAATAATTCTCAACATTTGGGTTTTCAGAGTGATAGGCCTTATAGTTGTATCTCAGATTTTCTACTGAATCAGACGAAGGGACTCTGAAACCATCAAACAACACGGTTCCTTTGTATTTGCCTGAATTGTCAATGAAAATTATTGTAGCATCTTTACGTTTGTCGCCATTTTCATATGCATTTACCAATGAAGTGCTAGGATTGTTAAAACCCCACCCGAGGTCTCTCCAACCACCTTTTCCACCTACACGTGGCCCTTGAAACATCGAGTAGGTATTCACACCAAAATCTGAATTATTGAATACACCAGTCTGAATTTCGAAAATAGCTTCACGGCTGTTGTCACCCGCCTGACGCCAGATTTGAGCATAATCGGCCAACAGGTTGTATTGACCGGAATTCATCACATCTTTGCTCAATTGATAAGCTTTTGGGTAATCTTTCAAATAAAGAAAAACTTTCGAAAGCATGGCTTGTGCAGTACCTTTTGAAATTCGACCAGCCTGAGTCTGTGCCCTTAGTGGTAAATTATCGACAGCAAACTGCATATCTGTCTTGATTACATCATAAATCTCGGCAACCGATGTCCGGGTTTGAAATACAGGATCATTATTGGCATCTTCGGCATTGACGGGAACCCTAAGAATCTTAGGGACTCCGCCAAACCACCGGACCAGATTAAAGTAATAATATCCTCTTATAAACCTAACTTCACCCAACAGCTTGTTTTTTTCTGCGTCAGGCAATTGTGATTTTTCAACTATAGCAATAGCGTTGTTTGCCTTGGCAATTCCATTATAATGGCCTGCCCATAATGATTGTACAAAAAGATTGGTAGGAGTATGGGTAAAATTATCAAGCACGCCCACCGTACCGGCCTGATCTGAGGCAGTACTTCCTTTGTCGGCGTCGTCTGAAATAATGTTGGTGGCGGATACAAAGGCAATGCCGTGGGCATCACCTTGAGCACCAAACGCCTCGCCTAACATAAGGCTATTATAAACCCCAATTACCAGATTTTGAGCCAAATTTGGGTCAGTTTCGGCTGTTGGTAATCCCTGAAGGGGTACATCTAGAAAATCGCTTTTACAGCTGTTTAAGATTAAACTGCCGGTAAGAATGCTTAAGATTATTTTCGTTTTCATATCCTTTGTTTTCATCTTAAAATCCGATATTAAGTCCAAAAGCCAATGTTTTTGTGGTAGGATAAGCGTTAAGCTCAATCCCACTTCTGGTAGGTGAATCAGAACTCAGCTCAGGTGTAAAACCAGAGTATTTTTTGAAAGTAAAAAAGTTCTGAGCCATTATAAATATCTTACCTGACTCTGCTTTCATTCTCTTCATAAAATCAGATTTCAGATTGTAAGCCACGGTAAGATTATTGATTCTTATAAAATCACCGGATTCTACAAAATAAGTAGATGCGGGAAGATAACCGCCATTGGCAGCAGGCTCATCGTTGATTCCACTTCCCCGTGTCCATCTGCTGTACGCCATTGATTTTTCAACGTTATCGAGCAAGCCCTGGCGAAATGCCTTTTTACCGTTATATATTTTTCCTCCAAAAGCACAGTATAAATCTGTACTGAAATCAAATTGTTTCCAGCTTGCACCCAGATTGATACCCATATAGGCTTTAGGTTGATAAGACCCTGCAAAAACGCGGTCATTGTCGTCTATTTTGCCATCATCATTTACATCCTGATATTTGAAGTCACCAGCTGCTGCACTTGGCTGAATCACTTCACCTCCGGTATTTTTATAAGCAATGACCTCTTCGTCGGTTTGGAATACTCCCAAAACGTTGTAAACATAGAAGCTGCCTACGGGCTGACCATTGTCGGTTTTGGTAGTATATTGTTGACCGGCACCGATACCACCATCAAGAATGGGTTGTCCACCATTAAGCCCAATTACCGTATTTTTATTTAATGTCACATTTCCACCGATGTTATAAGATAGACTGGGATTGATTCTGGTCTTCCAGTTAACTGATGTCTCCAAACCTCTATTACGAATAGAAGCCGCATTGGTAAGCACTACACCATCTTTGTCACCAGTTACCGAAGGGACTTTTACATTAATTAAAAGATCTTTTGATTTTTTATCATAAAAACCTATTTCACCCTGAAGTTTCCCGTTTTTTGCACTCCATTCCAGACCCAAATCAGCTTCTTCTGTAGTTTCCCATTTCAGGTTAGAATCTTTGATTTGAGTGATAGCTACACCAGGCGTGGCAGTACCACCACCAAAGGCGTATGCCTGATTCTGATCAACTGTCACGATATAGCCATCGCTGGGGATTCGGTCGTTGCCCACCTGACCCCACGACGCCCTGATTTTAAGTGTATTGAAGAAGGTTTGCGACGCCATAAATTTTTCATTGGAAATAACCCAACCTGCCCCAAACGAAGGAAACATACCCCAGCGGTTTTGAACCGGGAATCTTGAAGATCCATCTCTACGCAAGGTTGCAGTTAACATATAGGTATCATCATGATTCAGATTAAGACGGGTGAGGTAGCTGTTTCGGGCCCATTTGTCGCCTGAGCCACTATTTGTTGAAGTATTGGCATTACCGGTATTGAGATACCAAAGATTATCGGCCGCCGGAATATCTTTTCGGAATGCCGACAGGTTTCTGAAAGAATATTCCTCAGCGGTGGTACCTACTAACCATTTGATGGTATTTTTTTGAATTGTTTTTTCGAATGTAAGAATATTGTCAAAAACCCAGTGAAACGAGTTATCAAATCTTGTTGAGAGATTGCTATTTGGATTCCTTTGGTTTCCACCCGGAAGAATAAAGGTGGTTTGGTCGTTATCAAATTTATAATTATATGCATTTTCATTTGTAAAATTTAGATCACCTCCGATACTACTTCTGAAAGTGAGGAATTTCATGGGCTTAATTTCCAGAAATCCAGAAGATTGTAGTCTGTTTCTTACAATCTTGTCATCATTATTGTTGATATCAAGGATCGGATTACCTACATTTTGATAAAGGGAAGTATTGCCGTAAAGACCATTTGCATCCCTTGGCTCAATGATTGGAGCAGCACGGTAAGCATTGTTATAGGCAGACCCAAGATTTACATTCTGATCATGTGAGTTAGCAAATGAAACGCTTACGCCGGTGTTGATGTAATTGTTGATTTTAAGGTCATTGTTTAGCCTGGCTGTGAACCTATTGAAGTGGTTTTTGATTACTATCCCCTGATCGCCCAAATAACCCAGACTTAGAAAGACCCTGTTATTGTCAGAACCACCCGAAAGTGAGAGATTATGGTTTTGCATAAATGCATCACGAAGAATCTGGCTATACCAATCGGTCGAAACAGCTCCGGCATTGACAACATTGGAAGTCGCTGCACTTACATAGTTGGCGTATTCTGTAGAATTGGCCATTTTAACCAAATTTGATGCTGATCTCCAACCGGTATTTAAGGAATAATCAACTTTAAGTTGACCACTTTGACCTCTTTTAGTGGTGATAATTACAACTCCATTGGCTCCTCTGGCACCGTATATTGCAGTGGCAGAAGCGTCCTTTAGTATATCAATATTTACAATGTCTGAATTGTTTATATTGCTAATGTCGTCAGTAAGTACACCATCTACAACAAACAAAGTGCTGGTACCCGCCAAGGCTGTACCGGTACCTCTTACTCTGATTGATGGGGAACTACCGGGTTTTCCTGAACTTATAATCTGAACCCCGGCTACCCTACCCTGGATAGCCTGTGTAGGTGTCATGACCGGCATTTTGAGCAGATCCTCACCTTTGATACTATTGGTAGAACCCGTAATATCAACTTTTCGCTGGCTGCCATAACCTACCACTACAACTTGTTCGAGAATATTCTCTGCAAACCCAAGGGTCACATTGAGCTGAGTTTGTCCTTTTACCTGAACCTCCTTATTGTCGAAACCTACTGAACTAAAAAGTAAGATTGCATCAGGTAAAACCTGAACTGAATAAGCACCGTTTACATCAGTGATTGTACCTGCGGCAGCATTTTTAACTCTAACTGAAACACCCGGAATTCCTTCTTTGGTTTGAGCATCGGTTACAATCCCTTTCACAGTAATTTGTTGTGCCCACACAGCCAATGAAGTTAACCAAAACACAAGTACCAATGTGCTTTTTAAAAATTCGGCTTTTCGGAATAAATTACTCATAATTTAAGGCTGATTAATTATTGACTTTTCAATAAATTTTATTCATAATCAAAGAACAAATTTAGATGGAATGCTTGCAACATACTAATTTTTGACTACATCAAAACTACATCAAAAATTAAAAAAAACGCCTTTCAGAGGCTTTTTTGATACATCATTATTGGTAATTTTATTTTTTCTTTCCCGGTATAAGGGAATCTTAGGAAAAATAATTTGGAAGATAAAATATTGACAGTCACAAATTGTTTTACATGCGATTTTTCGACAAAAGATTCCTTGTTCTAAATCCGTATTTCATGAATTTAAACTTTATACTGCTAAGTGTTTTGAAAAAACTTACGAGACAAGAAATCAAAAAATTTCGGAAGAAAATCTAATTTGAAGAAGCAATTATTTTTTCAGTAATGGATAAATAAAAAAGCAGAAACCATTAAATGATTTCTGCCTTTAAAAAACCAGAATTATTTTCTATTCATTCCAGGCATTTTGACCATTTAGTGGCATACATGGAATATACTCTCCCGGTACAGGATCGTAAGCCAGAACGTTACGGCCGATTTCCTCTGATGTATAAAAACCAAATAGGGTTAGCCCTTTAATGATTTTGAAAAATGAGGGTTTTGGTGCTTCCTTTTCCAATGCAATCCCCCACATACCTACACCCGAGCGAGGTTTGTTTTTATCCATTTCGGTGAGGAATTCAGTTCTTTGTGCCTGAGTAAGCTCCAGAAAGCTTTTTCCGAATTTCTTATCTACCTCATCTTCAAAGTCGCCCAAACTCTCCAATAAGTCTTTCTGGGCACTTTCATCCATTGTATCTTTGACCATTTTATCAATGAACTGCGGCACAGCCAATTCTTTCGCACCCGGAGTTTTGGTTTTGGGCAAAATTGTTTCGGCTACTTCAGCCACCAATGCTGCCTGATTGTTATCAAAGAAAACAGGCTTCCAGCTAAGTTTTGCATTTTCTTTACATGAAACCAATATTTCGCTCATCGAAATACCTACCATACTTATTCCCAGCATGGTAGCAGTATTTTTTATATAATCTCTTCTGTTCATTTTTTTGTGTTTAAAAAATAGTACCCTACTGTTTTACAAATTCTTTTTATTCAATTCTTCTACAGCAAAATTGGCTGCCCTTGCAGACAAGGCCATGTAGGTAATCGATGGATTGACACAATTGGAGCTGGTCATACAAGCTCCATCGGTAACGAATACATTTTTCACAGCATGAATCTGATTATTACCATTTAAGACGGAAGTTTTGGGATCGAGCCCCATACGTGCAGTGCCCATCTCGTGCACACCTACGCCCATGCCTCCGGAATTGTCAAACGAAACGATATTTTTAAAACCTGCGGTTTCAAGCATTTCGACTGCATCGGCTTTGATTTGCTTCCGCATTTCGAGCTCGTTTTTCTTAAAACCGGCATCAAAAACTATTTGAGGCACTCCCCACTTGTCTTTTTTGGAAAAGTCAAGGGTCATTTTGTTTTCATGATATGGTAACACCTCACCAAATCCCATCAAAGCCATGCTCCATCCGCCCGGTTTGTAGAGCGATTCTTTAAAGTCACCACCAATACCCACAGCATCGGAACCTCTGCCCCAGTTGTTTCTAAAAGCACTCCCCTGGTAGTCATAACCTCGCAGGAAATTGGCATTTTTTGATTTCTCGTCAATGTTTACATATTTCGGAATAAAAATTCCATTAGGACGTCGACCTTTGTAATATTGATCTTCCATGCCTGCATAATCACCCATAGCTCCTACGTGGTAGTGGTGATCCATGATATTATGCCCCAACTCACCGGAGTCATTACCCATTCCGTTGGGAAAACGGTCAGATTTGGAATTGAGCAAAATCTGTGCGGTGGTCATGGCCGAAGCGTTTAAAAATATGATTTTTGCCTTAAAAATATGCTCCTCAAGGGTTTCAGTATCAATGACTTTTACGCCAGTGGCTTTTTGGGTAACCGAATCATATAAAACTTCAGAAACTACAGAATTGGGCCTGATTGTAAAGTTTCCTGTGTTGTTTGCTGCAGGTAGTGTAACGGCATTGGCACTAAAATAGGCACCATAAGGGCAGCCCCTTGAGCAACGATTACGGTTCATACATTTTCCACGACCCATTTTCAACTGTTCTTCGGTGGGTGCTGTGAGGTGAGCCACCCTTCCAGATGTCACATGGCGGCCTTTGAATTTGCCCATTACTTTCTCCTTAAAATGAGTTTCGAGGCAGTTCAGCGGCATTACAGGCTGGAACTCGCCGTCAGGCAAATGACTTAAGCCCAATTTTTCTCCACTTATACCCACAAATTTCTCTACATAAGAATACCATGGAGCAATATCCTTGTATCTTATGGGCCAGTCAACTGCAATACCTTCACGGGCATTGGCTTCAAAGTCCAGGTCGCTCCATCGATAAGTTTGCTTGCCCCAAATCAAGGTTCGACCGCCGGTTTGGTGTCCTCTGATCCAGTCAAAAGGTTGCACTTCCTGGTAGGGATTGTCGAGGTCGTTGGTATAAAAATGTTTGGTGTCTTCACCCACAAATCCACTTCTGATCTGAATATGGTGCTTTTTTCGATCTTCCACAGTAAGATCACCACGATGCTCCTGATCCCAGTGGTCATAGTTCATAGTGGGGTAGTCTTCGATGTGATTTACCATGCGACCTTTTTCCAAAACAAGGGTTTTCAGTCCTTTTTCAGAAAGTTCTTTGGCCGACCAACTGCCGCTCATGCCTGAGCCGACAACAATGGCATCGTAAGTATTTGTTTGATTGAGTTTGGTATTAAGATTAGCCATTAAAATGATTGAGAGGTTGAAATTCCCCACAAATTAGGGAAGATTTTCAGAAAAGGCAAAAAAAGGTTAGGTAGCTAGAAAGGATGTATTTTTTAGTTGAAGATTTGAAAAATTAAATTCTTCATGACTAAATAATGGTATTCTTAAAAAAACTGCCTATTAAAGACCAGAATAATATAGTTTTGTTACACAATTTAATTCAAAATTCATATCTCGTTAAATGAAAAATCCAAGTTACAAAACCTTACTGATTTTATTATTTATTGGCAATAGTTGTTTCGGCCAATATTTTGGACCATTCGACCAACATGACAACCAATTCAAAACTTATTATGAGCCGTTTAAAAGTGAAGATGAAAAAATCATTAATGTCTGGTATCATTACTTGGTTACTTACAGTGAAAAAGAAAAAAGATATATTTTAAGGACTTTTCAACCTGAAAAGAGATTGATGCTGACAGAAACAAGGTTTTTGGATAAAAAACTAAAAATAAAAGACGGAAAAGAACTGAGGTTTATCTATTCTACTTATGACACTGAAATTGGAAATTACGTTAATGACAAGGAGGATGGAAAATGGGTTCAGGTAGATACATCAGGAAAAATCAATGCTATTTATCATTTTCTTAATGGAAAAAAAGAAGGCATTGGTTACCGATTTTATCCTAACAGGCAAACTGAAAGAAAATACTTTTATCAAAATGACATTCCGATAGGAAGATGGCAGTATTATCACGAAAATGGGAAGATTGAACATGAAGAAAAATATCTTGACGGAAAACTGGATGGCGAAGTTAATTATTATGATTCCACCGGAATTCTGGTAGTAACTAAAATATATAAAAAAGGTGACCTTGAAAAAACCTTTAAAATCAAGGAATCAGCAATCGAGGAAGATGAAATTTTACAAGTTTCAGAAAATGCTCCCCACTTTATTGGAAATTGTAAAAAAAAGCTAAGCCCTGAAGAATTTCAGGAATGTAATCAAAAAGAAATGTACATGTTTTTAGGTGAAAATATTATTTACCCTACTCTTGCACAAAAACTGAATGTATCGGGAAGAGTCTTTATAAGATTTGTGGTTGAAAAAGATGGTGCAATAGGTGAAATAAAATTATTGACCCCTTTATGTGAGAGCCTGGAACAGGAAGCAATCAGAGTCATCAAATTGATGCCAAAGTGGGAACCTGGCTATGTGGGTGGAAAACCTGTAAGGGTATTTTACAGTATGCCTATCGTATATAAATTGTATTAGTTAAAGACTTTTTATTGGTAATATTTTGAGCTTGTTTTAAGAAAAGGGAAAATATTTCCTTTCTTGAATTAAATATTTTGAAAAAATTGTGATCACAATTACTGATTTCTAATTTAATTTTGCTTGATGTTTTTTTTTATAAAATACTATATATCAATATTTTAATACTAATTTTGAATTAAATAAAAGCTTTTAACTAATGAATCCAATTTTTCACCAAAATTTCAAACTTACATGAATTCAATATTTTTCAAATTCATCGCACTAATAACTTTAATCCAATTCCAAACAAAAGCACAAATTTTACCAGATTCATTAAACAAATCAAATGAAATCTATAGATCAAAATTTGAATCGTTTATGGAAGAAGGGGAAGAAGGTTTAAGATATTGGAATGATTATATAGTTACTTATAGTAAAATCGAAAAGAGATACGTATTAAGATTTTTTCAAGAAAAAAGACCTTTTTTACTTTCTGAAACTAGATTCAAAGAGATGAACCTGAATACTAAAGATGGAAGATGCCTTACTCTTAACCCTGAAACCTTAACTTATGATGAAGGTGAATATTCAGAAAACCACAAAACTGGCCAATGGATTTCAAAAGACACAATGAACAATACCCTGGCAATTTATTTTTACAACTATGATCTTTTAAGCCAAAATGCAAGATTTTTCTATCCTAGTGGAGCATTGCAAAAAACTGGACAATATGAGTATGGAAATAATCATGGGACTTGGCTCGAATATTATGAAAATGGTCTCATAAAGCAGGAAAGAACATTTAATGTTGGAATAATAGACGGAGTGGCAAATTACTACGATAGCACTGGAAATTTAATATTGAAAGATATATTTAATCAAGGTGATTTAAAGGAAACTGTCATCGTAAACAAAGAATTATATTCAGAGGAATTAAAAAAAAGGAATTCTTTTTTAAATGAAACAAAAACAGGCATTATTTATAGTGCAGTTGAAAGGCAACCAGACTTTGTAGGTGGTCACAGTAAAATGTACGATTGGATAAAAGATAATTTAATTTACCCTTTAGAAGAGAAAGACAATAGAAAAACTGGAAATGTTTATGTAAAATTTATTGTTGAGAAAGACGGTTCGATTGGCGATGTATTAGTTTTAAAAGGATTAGGTTATAATTACGATAAAGAAGCAATTAGACTTGTAAAAAGTATGCCAAGGTGGAATCCCGGAATACAGTCAGGAAAGCTTGTAAGGGTTTACTTCAATATGCCAATACCTTTTAAATAATAAAAAATGGAAGAGATTTTTGAAATCCCTTCCTAAAAAGAATTAAATCTCCCTCAATATTTACTTTTCAAATACTTCAAAGCCATACCGTAAGCCACTTCGGCGTTTTCTTTATCGTATTTTGGGTTACTGGGGTTGGCAAAACCGTGCACACCAGGGAATATTTTGTACTCCAGGCCTTTACCGGCAGCTTTCATGTTTTCGGCAAATTTCTCAATAACTTCTTTTGAGATGCGGGTTTCGGTAGCAAACAGCCCTAAAACATCAGAATTCAGTTTTTTTAATTCATCAATTTTGTCCACCGGCATTCCATAATAAATCACGGAGCCAATGTTGTTTTTGCCACCGATTATCGCAGAACGCAATGACCAAGAGCCTCCAAAACACCAGCCAACACTGGCTACCTGGGCTTTTGTTCCAGCAAAATCATACCCTGCCTTAACGATATTTATCAGTCTTTCTTCTTTGGTCGAGGATATTAATTTTCCCGCTTCCTGTGGGTCAGATGTTGATTTTCCGTCGTACATATCGAGAGCCAACACGTTTACATTTTCGCCCAAATCCTTGTAAAACTTATCGGCTTCGCGACGAATGTAATCATTGAGTCCCCACCATTCCTGATACACAAAAAGCCACTTATTGCTTTTCTTTTTGGCTTTTACCATATAGCCTTTGGCCTCCATACCATCAGCTGCAGGCATGGTAATTTCCGTACCGATTCCTTCGAAAACAATCGAAACCGGAGCAGGGTGTAAAGCCTGAAACTCAGGATCCATGGCCCATTGCCGCATATCATTCAATGGTTCTGAATGGCAGATAGTCATGCCGGCGTCTAAGCGAGAAGAAGATTTCGGATTGATCTCTTTTCCGGTAAATAATGAAAAAATGAAAAGTAGCGGTAAGGTAAAATACAATTTAAGCATAAAATCAATCAATTAAGGTTTCAAATGATACGTAAATAAAACAAAAAAGGTCGCACAGTGTTTTGTACGACCTTCATTTTTTTTAAAATATCTACTGTCCTTAAGGCTTCTTTCTTTTCAGTACCAAACTATCAGCGGGATACTGAGCTTTCAAAGAATCCATATTTGCTCGAGCCCAGGTGATTATTTTCTCCCTTTGTTCGTCAGTAAGTTTGGCACCGGCATGAAGACCAAAATAAGTGTATGAGTCAAGCGGCATCCATTTATCTTCCTGGGATTCAATCACTTCTTCAAATTTATGATTCTGTACGGCTATAGGCCTTTTTGTAAATTCCGAAAAATTTAGGTGTTTTTTACCATCAGTTACATGGTGATCAAGAAACCAGGCCACAGGCTGGATATTGGCATACCAGGGATAAGTAGTCTTGTTGCTGTGGCAGTCGTTACAGGCTACAGCCAAAATATCTTTAACTTCCTGAGAGGTTTCATATTTGGTGTAAACACCATTGGAATTGTCGTCGGAGAGGTTCCGCTCAGGCTTAATAAACTGGATTACAATCAGAATTACAGCTAAAATCGAAAGTATTTTTTTCATATCAATTAAATATTTAGGATGAATGGTTTTCTAAATCTACAAAAAAATGTCTGAAAATCAATAATCGCCTGATAATTCTCCTAAAAAATTTCAGATGTTTGCCTTTGTAATTGCCAAAGTATTCTTTTTATTTTCTCCCAAAACCTCTCTTGCGATCAATAGTTGTTTCTCCAATAATATTCCTGAAACATTCATTGTTTTGGATGAGTTTTCGAGCCATTGTGTTTCAGAACTTACTCCGTTACCCAGCTTTTTGAATGCTACCATCGAAAGTTGTTCATCATTCTTATTTTGTTGCCAAATCAACACCGATAGAGATTTATTGCTTGTAAGCCAGGGTTCTTTGGCAGAAGCTTCATCAATTATGGCCAGTTTTTTACCAGCAAGTGTTGTCAATCTGTAACCCTGCTCATTTTCGGCTCCTGTAAACCACATCAGATAACCTTCTTTTTGATTTAGAGTTGAAACAGCTCCCTGATGCGGGCAACCGGCGATTTTCCCATTATCCTGATACACGATTTCAGGTTTAGAAAAAGACAATCCGTTGTCTTTACTCACCATCCGGGCCATGTCTCTGATATCATTATTGTTGTCCCGATAAATCACATTGAGATGCTGATTTTTATCCAGATAAAGATTAATCGGGCAGCAGTCGCACACCACAGGGTCGATAATTCTTTCAGGTTGAAAAACTCCATTTTTTGTTAAAGCCAGACGAAGATTCCTTTCTTCGTGCTTAGTACTGTTTTCTACGTCTTTTAAATAAATTACAGCTACTTCACCATTGGGAAGAACGATAGCATCAAAAAAACCTCTCACCAACTTTGCCGGATCGGCATCTATTGCTTTGGGGCTCGTCCAGGTATTTCCATTATCTACTGATTCACAGTAAACTATATTTGAAGCACGTTTAGGTCTTTTTCCCGGTTCGGCAGGTACCTCCTCTCTGTTGGAGAAAACAGCCACTAATTTTCCATCTTTTTTAACCAATACTTTCGCCCGCATCATTCGACTGTTTCCGACTCCCATACCTCTGAATATTATTTTTTTATCGGAAAAATTAAGGTCTTTGTTTTCACTAAAAGCAAGGCAAAATGCAACTTCGCCTTTCTCATCTTTTTCTGTCCAGGTAAGCATAGTCTTTTGGTCTGATATCGCCGTAAGCATGGGCATAGCATATGATAATGAAGGATCCATTGCAAAATTTACCGGAGTGTCAGTAACCAGATTTCCTCCAGATTGAAAACCAGTCATCTGAAAATCTTGATTTTCTGACCCACAAAGAGTCATTTCGTGTTTTTTTTGTGTTTTGTCAATATTATAAAATACAAAAAAAACAGATAAAAATAAGGGCAGGGAAATGAGAATTCTGTTCATTTATTCTAAATAATTAAGATAAAAAAGCAACAAAAAGAATTGATTAGCTTATTGAACTGCAAATATATCTTATTTAGAATTATTTTAAATAACTTTCTACAAATTCTTTAAATTGTTCGACCAACGGGCAGATTATTCGTATCTCATCTTGCATTTCCATATCCAACCAAGGCAATGGATAGCAACATAATGGCTATTCCTGCCAAAAATACATTAAAGGTTTTTTGGGAAACGCCTTTCCATTCTTTGAGCCAAAACCCCCAGAAATTGGCGGTTAATATGATTGTTGCCATATGCAAAATCCATGATGAGGCTCCATTTCCAAGCTTACTTTCTCCCATACCATAAAAGAAAAACTGAAGAAACCACATGGTGCCGGCAATTCCCGAAAACAAAATATTTGAGGCAATTGGAGTTTTGGAATTAATATAATCTCCAAAAGTTTTGTTTTTAAAATTAAGATACATACACCAAATAAAATTGGTTGTAAGCCCTCCCCAAAGCAGCACAACATAAGTAACATTGTTTTGAAAAAGTGGATTATTTCCTGCCCTAACGGCAGCATCGGCCATGGGTTTTCCGGCTTCAATACCAAAATTAAAAAACGAACTTAATATGCCAGAGATTATGGCTATGATAAGCCCTTTGACCAGATTAAACTCTTTTACAGATAGTTGTTTTTGCTCGTCGGAAAGGTCTTTTTCTTTTAACATACCTGCCCATCCCAAAATAGCTATTCCAATAATGCAAATCAAAACTCCGGAAAGCACCAACTGACCTCCGTATGTATTGAGCATATCAGAAAAACTAACTTTTCCAGCAGTTGGAACAAAATCGTAATAAATGGAAGGCACCAATGCACCAAATGCCGAACAAAAACCCAATACTATAGAATTGCCCAGTGACATTCCCAAATACCGCACACCAAGCCCATAAGTAAGGCCACCAATTCCCCACATCAATCCCATCAAAAAAGTAGTGTTTTTTACGTTAGAGGTGGCTTGGGAAATGATTTCAGGAAAATTTTCAACTGTAAAATATGCAGCAAAAGGCGGAATAATGAGCCAGGAAAACAGTCCACCTATTATCCAAAAACTTTCCCATGCCCACCCTTTCACCTTTTTGAATGGCATATAAAAACTTCCCGAGGAAAAACCTCCGATAGCATGAAAAATTATACCCAGCAGGACGTTCATGATTCTTTATTGTATTATTTTTTGATTAAATTGAAACATACAAATATAATAATCTAAAATAAATACAACTCTCCTTTACTCACCTTGTCTTCAATACATGGGTCTCAAATTATGCCCTAAATCATAAAAAATTATTAAGTGGCATAAATTTTGCTCTATATGTTGGAATTACGGCACCAAAAAAGTAGGATTATGAAAAAGTTTTATTTCATCATTCTTACGTGCTTCCTAGTATTGAATATTAACAAATCCTGGGCTCAGATAGCTTTGTCAAAGAGTGTTGACCATGCTACCGCTGATCCGGGTGCTCCTTTCACTTATACCATTCAGATAAACTGCCCAGGCACAAGCGGGACATGTTCAAATGTGGTAGTCACTGATTTGCTTTCTTCCAATCTTGATTTTTTGGCGGCAAGCTCACCGACAGGTAATGTCCAATCAGTGATTTACAATTCTGGAACCCATGAGGTAACCATCACCATGAACCCTACTTTAAACGGGACTAGCGATGAGGTACAAATTGTTGCGGCATTTAAAAACTACACTCCCAACGGAACTGTAGTCAATAATACCGCCCAGGGTACCGGTGGTGTTTTTTCAAATACAGTTTCTACAACATTGGTCAATGGATTTGAGTATTCATGGGCAAATACTATCTTTAGTTTCAAAAACGCAATTCAGGAAGCTTCCGAAGGAAACGGGGTTTTATACACATTTGGATGGGCAAATAGTAGCCAAAACTACAGCATAAATAGTCTTGAATTTACAGAAGTGATTCCGGCTGAAATGAGACTTACTATATTTTCTCCAGTAGGTTTCAGAGATGCCAGCGGAATTTTTTACAATATTTATTACAAAACTAACTTAAATTCATCCTGGACCCTTGGAACCGGTGGTAGTTATGATTTATCACAGGAATATTATCTAAGCCCAAGTGACATAGGAGTACCGGGAGGTGAATACATTACCGAACTTAGATTTAACTATTTGCAGCCTATACCCGGAGGCGGACAATTCTATCAATGGCTTCCAAATTTTCATGAAGGAAGAATTTTAGGGTATATTTTGCCAGGTACTCCGGTTGGAACAACTGTAAATAACTGTGTTACAGCCAGTGGAACAATGAATGCGGTACCTGTAAATGTAAATTCATGTGCAAACGTTGTAACCTCAAGTCCAACTCAGGGATTCGTGGTTGAAAATGAAATCGAAAACCCAAAATCAGGTTATCTTGCAGGGGATACATTAACCTTTAATCTTTACGGAGGAATTACTGAAGTAACAGGTTTAGATCAAATTAACCCTACTGTGATAGGTCTCCTTCCTCCTGAACTTGATTACATTTCTTATACCTCCTCTGAAATGTGGGGGGATCCGTTTGGAGGAACAAACCTGCAACCAACGTTTACAAAAATTGATAATTACCTTGGCACCGGCCAAACTTTTTTAAGATTTAAATATAACTATACAGTAACCCGGCAATCAGATAAAACAGGCAAGACTTTTAGGGTACAGATTAAAGCCAAAATAAAATCAGGCGTACCGTCAGGCACATATCAAAACCGTAGTTATCAAACATCTGAATTAGGTGGTGAGGTCATAGGAAGTCTTTGGTGGGATTGGTATGACCCGGCACTTTATGGAACGCATATTGATGTCAATAATATGGATGGGGATAGCTTCTCCAATGATACACTGCAGGCAGCATTCAGGAATTTTAATGTAGTTTTCCCTTCAGGTGCAGGATTGGAGGCAATTCAGTATGTAAAAGGAACAAATGATAATACTTATAAAAGATATCCGGTTTCAGGGAATTCCTCTCCAGGAGGAAAAGCCGATGTAAAACTGGTTATCAAAAATTCAGGAAATGTTGCTTTAAAAGACATTAAAATCATTGACATTTTACCATTTGTGGGTGATTCCGGAGTAATTGATTTATCAGCAAGAGGTTCTCAATGGCGACCATTTTTAATTGACACTATTGTTGCCAGTGTTTCAGGTATACAGGTATTTTACAGTACTTCCGATAAACCATGCAGAAATGAATTAACTCCCGGAATCCCAACTCCATGTGATGCTCCGGGTTGGAGTCTGACTCCTCCATCTGACATTACGACTGTCCAATCTTTGAAATTTGACTTTGGGTCAAATGTAATTACCCCGGGTGACAGTATTGTTCTTCAATGGCCTATGCGGGTACCCTTGGGCACTCCCACCGCAGGACAAACCGCCTGGAATTCATTTGGTTATATCGCAACCCGAAACGACAATAACTCTGTTTTACTTCCATCTGAGCCGATGAAAGTTGGCATTCAATCTACACCCGTCAATCCAGCATTGATAGGTAATTTTGTTTGGTATGATAATAACGCTAATGGCATCCAGGATGAAGGAACTGCAAATGGACTTAACAATCTGAGGGTTGATTTATTCCAAAAAACAGGTGCAAACAGGAATCCTTTAGTTGATGTATTAGTAACAAATACTTTAACCAGTAACTCAGGGGGTAATCCAGGTTATTATCAGTTTTCAAATATTCCTAATGGAAATTACTATGTTGCTCTGCATTTACCCACACACTATGTTGGAACACTTGCAAATTCGGGTGGAGATGACAATCTTGATTCGGATGGAAGTCTGTTGGTAAATATAAGTGGTGATTCTTTGCTCTTAAGTGATGATATAGTAGTAACTGGTACCGAAAGTGTTTATTTAACAAATGATTTGGGTATTCATCCCATCTGTGATTCTCCAATTTCAGCGACAGCTAGTATCAATAGCCCTATTTGCAATGGCGGCATTGCAAACTTTACAGGAGGTTCTGTCGGTGGAACATCATTTTCCTGGACAGGGCCAAATGGGTTTACTTCAGGCATTCAAAACCCAACTTTATTGAATGTATCTGCTTCAGAAGAAGGAATTTATACATTAACTGTGAATGATGGTATAGCGTGCTCAGCCACGGCTACAGTTCAACTTACACTCACACCTGATGTTAGCTCTCCGGTATTTGCTCTTGGTTTAAGTTCTATACGATGCCAGGGAGCAAACAGTGTAACCTATTCAGCAACAGCAGCTAACTCTACGTCAATTGCCTATAGTCTGGACGCAACTTCTCTCGCAGGGGGAAATACTATAAATGCTACTACCGGACAGGTAACTTATGTAGTAGGATGGTCAGGAACTTCCACAATAACAGCTTCTGCAAGTGGTTGTAATGGACCGGCGATTTCTACTCATACGGTAACAATTACTCCAACGGTTTCTTCGCCGGTATTTGCTTCCGGGGCTACATCCACAAGATGTCAGGGAGCTGGTTCAGTAACTTATAGTGCAACTGCAGCCAATTCTACAGGTATCACTTACTCTCTGGATGCTACTAGTTTGGCTGCGGGAAATACTATTAATGCTTCTACAGGGCAAGTAACCTATGTAGGTACCTGGTCAGGAACTTCTACAATAACGGCATCAGCTGCTGGTTGTAACGGACCAGCAACTTCTACCCATACAGTTACCATTACTCCGACTGTTGGCACGCCGGTTTTTGCATTGGGAGCCACTTCAACCAGATGTCAGGGAGCGGGGTCAGTTACCTATACTGCCACTGCAACTAATTCTACAGGAATGAGTTATGCTTTAGATGCAACAAGTTTAGCTGCAGGAAATACGATTAATACAAGTACAGGAGCAGTAACGTGGGTTGCAGGATGGACTGGAGCATCAGTGATAACGGCCAGTGCGACTGGTTGTAATGGCCCTGTAACATCTAACCATACAGTTACCACAAATGGCACAGTGGCTACTCCTGTTTTCGCACTTGGAGCAACTTCTATCCGATGCCAGGGAGCTGGTAGTGTAACTTATACCGCTACCGCTACCAATTCGACAGGAATAAGTTATTCTTTAGATGCCTCAACCCTGGCTGCGGGAAATACAATCAATAGTAGCACAGGGATTGTGACTTATGTAGCTGGATGGACAGGCACAACCACCATAACTGCAACGGCCAGCGGATGTAATGGTCCCGCTGTTTCTACGCATACAGTGACTATTACTCCTTCAGTTACAGTGCCTGTTTTTGCATCGGGTGCCACCTCCACTCGCTGCCAGGGTGCAGGAAATGTAACCTATTCGGCTTCAGCTACAAATAGTACAGGAATTACATATTCCTTGGATGCCACTAGTTTAGCTGGTGGTAATACCATAAATTCATCAACAGGGCAGGTTACATATGTAGCCACCTGGTCAGGAACTTCTACAATAACAGCATCTGCTGCCGGTTGTAATGGTCCAAGAACAGCTACTCACACAGTTACAATTACGCCTACCGTAGGTACTCCGGTATTCACGCTGGGAGCAACTTCAACCAGATGCCAGGGAGCGGGGTCTGTTACTTATACTGCCAATGCTACTAACGCTACAGGAATGAGTTATGCTTTAGATGCAACAAGTTTAGCTGGTGGTAATACTATTAATACAAGTACCGGAGCTGTAACATGGGTTGCGGGATGGACAGGCACTTCTACAATAACAGCCACTGCGACTGGCTGTAACGGACCTTCAAGTTCAACACATACCGTAACTGTAACTGGTTCGGTAGAAGCCCCAATTTTTACTTTAGGTGCTTCGTCAACCAGATGTCAGGCTGCGGGAACAATCACTTATACAGCAACGGCTGTAAATTCCTCTGGCATAACTTATAGTTTAGATTTAACCAGCAGAAATGCTGGTAATACCATAAATGCTACAACTGGTGCTGTAACTTATGTTGCAGGATGGTTTGGAACGTCTGTGGTTACAGCTTCTGCAGCAGGTTGTAATGGACCAGTTACTTCAAATCATACCATAACAGTTACTCCAACAGTGGGTACTCCCACTTTTGTATCAGGCTCAAGTTCAACTCGTTGTCAGGGTGCCGGAACAGTAACCTATACCGCCAATGCAACCAACACAACCGGCATAACATATACTTTAGATGCTACCAGTTTAGCCGCTGGAAACACCATCAATGCCGGAACAGGAGAAGTTACTTATGTAGCTAACTGGAGTGGCACATCAACTATAACTGCTTCAGCAGCCGGCTGTAACGGACCAAGAACATCGTCGCATACAGTAACCACTACGCCTTCTGTGGAAACTCCTGTCTTTTCTTTAGGGGCAAGTTCAGAAAGATGTAGGGGTAACACTAATGTTATTTACACCACTACTGCAGCCAATAACACCGCGATTACTTATTCTTTAGATGCAACCAGCCTTGCAGCAGGAAATACCATAAATTCATCAAATGGTAGGGTAAATTACTCTTCAACCTGGTCAGGAATATCCTATATAACTGCTACTGCTACCGGTTGCAATGGCCCAACGATGGCTGTTCATGAAGTAACCACCAATAATTATGTCACGACACCTGTATTTGATTTGGGAGCTAGTTCATCTAGATGCCAGGGACTTGACACCTTAATATATTCAGCAACCGCTAATTTTACCACAGGAATTACTTATTCTCTCAACGCTGCAAGTATTTCAGCGGGTAATACAATTAATTCTCTTACCGGAGAAGTAAGATTTACTGCTGGGTGGACCGGAACCTCCACTATCACAGCATCAGCCGCAGGTTGTAATGGGCCACGTACGGCCACACATACAGTAAGCATAATTCCTAGTGTGGGAACACCCGCATTTACTTTGGGAAACACATCGTCAAGATGCCAGGGCTCTGGAAGTGTAATTTATTCAGCAACAGCGAGTAACAACACAGGAATTACCTATGAGTTGGATTTAACTAGCTTATTGGCAGGAAATACAATTAATCCGACTACAGGTGAAGTGACTTATGTGGCGGGTTGGTTTGGAACTTCAGAAATCACTGCAACAGCGACAGGATGTAACGGTCCTAAAAGTACAACTCATTATGCTACCACTGGTCAACCTGTGGAAGCACCAATATTTATTTCCGGAAATTCTTCGATCAGATGTCAGGGTGCTGGATCAGTTATTTATGCTGCTACAGCTGTAAATGCTACAAGCATTACTTATTCACTTGATCTTACCTCCAGAAATGCAGGTAATACCATAAACTCAAGTACAGGCGTTGTTACTTTCGTAGCAGGATGGTCAGGAAGCTCAACAGTGACCGCATCGGCAGCAGGTTGTGCCGGACCATTAACCGCAACCCATAACATTACGACTACTCCAACGGTTGGTAATCCGGTTTTTGCTTTGGGAAATACTTCTTCAAGATGTATAGGGGTAGCGACAAATACTTACTCGGCTACTGCTTCAAATAGTACTGAAATAAAATATTATCTGGATAACGCAAGTATAGTGGGAGGAAACACTATTGATTCATTGACTGGCGAGGTTAATTTTGCAGCGGGATGGTTTGGAACTTCTACAATTACAGTGACCGCCTGGGGATGTAACGGACCAAAATCAGCAAACCATACCATTACAACCAACCAGGCAGTTTTAACCCCTGTTTTTAGTCTGGGAGCAAGTTCAATTCGTTGCCAGGGAAATGGTACTACTACTTATCAAGCCACCGCAACCTACTCAACAGGTATAACTTATTCCCTAGATGCTACCAGCCTTGCAGGAGGAAACACAATTAATGCAAGCACCGGTGCTGTTACTTTTGCAGCAGGATGGACCGGCTCATCAACAGTAACCGCTACTGCATCAGGATGTTATGGCCCTACCCAGCAAACCCATGTTATCACTACTACTCCATCGGTTTCAACACCTGTGTTTATTTTGGGAAGCAACTCTACAAGATGCCAGGGTGCAGGAAATGTTACTTATACAGCCACAGCTACTGATTATACTTCTCTTTCGTATGCACTTGATGCATTGAGTATTTCGGGTGGAAATACCATCAACGCTACAACTGGTGAAGTAACATTTGCAGCCGGCTGGAGTGGAACAACCAGAGTAACAGCCACTGTAACAGGCTGTAGCGGCCCAAAATCTTCAATACACAATATAACAGTTACTCCAACAGTTGGATTGCCGGTGTTCAGTTTGGGAGCAAATTCAACCAGATGTCAGGGGGCCGGAACTGCTACTTATTCAGCAACCGCTACCAATAATACCGGAATTACATATTCTCTTGATGCAACTAGTCTTGCTGCGGGAAACACCATCAATGCTTCAACAGGTCAAGTTTCATTTGTGGGTACCTGGACGGGTCTTTCCACTGTTACGGCAACAGCAAGTGGTTGTAATGGACCAAGATCAAACAGCCATAATATCTCGACAATTTATATACAAGCATTTGATGATAATGCCACAGGCCTTCAGGGTAGCCCTACCATCATTCAGGTTTTGAATAATGATTTGGGTGATGTAGATCCTACCAAAATTTCAATTGCATCTCAACCCAATAATGGTTTTATCCAAATAGCCCCAAATGGAGAAATTACCTACCTCCCAAATGGTAATTTTTATGGAGTAGATCAGTTCACCTATACCGTATGCTCTGGTGGATCATCATCATGCTGTTCAAATGCCACGGTATTTTTACAGATTGACGAAACTTTAAATGATCCATGTTCTGAAGCTACTAAAAGTAAATTGTATTATTTACCTTTCCCGGAAAACACTAATTTCCTGAGACAAGCTTTATGGAATGCCGGCGATGTAAGTTATCTAAGTGACTCCGTTAGAACAGTGGTTAGTATTAAAATCCCATATCCAGGAAATATCATTACTTACGATCATTGGGAAGATGGGTATGAATCAGACATTACGATTCCAATACAGCCTTCTACTGAAATTTGGGGTGACGGAATTTTGACAAATGGTTTTGCACCTGGATACCCTACTGATATTATTCCGGCAGGTGGATATATCCTAATAGATAACCATTTCAGATACAATCCAAGAAACGCCTCACAGATCTTTTATGACGGTAGAGATAAACTCTTAAGTTCAAATGACATTGCTGTATCAAAAATATCCGGCGATGCCGGTTCTGCAACTGGAAGTAATACATTTGATGTTCAAAATGTTAAAACCAATGTATTTGATATCACAAGATTTGGTAAATTTTTCGTTGTACCATTCGGTGAAGACAATACCCTTGGCTCTACCTCTGCTTTTAAATATACAGGTATTTTTGTTAGAGCAAAAACCAACGGCACGCAGGTAAATCTGGATTATAATGCTGATGGTTTAGTTGATATAACTTCACCGGTCTTAAATGAAGGCGAAGTTTGGTATTATGGAGGAACCGCTTCTACTCCAGGTGTTCCTGCTGACATTAACCAAGCCAATGATATTAAGTCAGGAGCAATTTTAACCTCAGCTAATGATTTTGGTGTAGATGTAGTCTTTGGTGGAATTGATCATTATGGTACAAGAAACATGGCTTTATTGCCTGGTAATTATTATGGTGATACCTATTTTTCTCCGGCCCATACTACTAATGCTATTGCACCGGTTTATGCATTTTTTACCAATAACCTCTCTACTCCGATTACTATTGACTGGACTTCAGGTTCAGGAGCATCAGGTTCACTAGTTGTAGGTGGAAAATCTTATAATTATCTTGACCTTAATCAAAATGCGGCATATAGGTTTAAAAGCAGAAATGGAGAAGCCTATACCGCAGTTGCCGTTTTTGATGCTGATGCAGCTGGCTCTCAATATGACTGGTCATTTAACATGATTCCTGAAAACAGGCTTTCTACTTTTGCAAGTGTGGCCTGGGCTCCGGGAAGTAGTAATGGTACTGCCAATTATAATCCTGTATGGGTTACTGCTCCTACCGCAACTACTCTTTATATTAAATATGATGGGAATTTGGCCTCTCAATCTGCTACCAAAAGCCCATGTGGTATTCCTTACGACATTGCGGTTCCAATTACCGCCTTACAAGGTTACAGAATTTTTGATCCTAATGATAACGATCAAACGGGATTGGCAGTTTATACATGCGATGGTACTAAAATAGCCGCAGTATGGGGCCAAGATCCGAGTGTTGCCACACCGGGCTCACCCGGAATGGATGTAGGATACGTATTGGAACCCAGATGTTTGCAGCAGTTAATCATAACAAATGATGATTTAAGCGACACTGAACCTGATACACCGGTAATCATTGAAGTTCAAAACAATGACTATGGATTCTTGTGTACTCCAGATAAATACTCTTTGACTACCCTGGGATTACTTCAGCCATCTAATGGTTTAGTCGTAAAAAATACCGATGGAACAGTAACTTACACGCCAAATAATGGTTTTCAGGGAACAGACACCTTTGAATACAGAGTTTGTTCTTTAGAATATCCGAGTATTTGTGACATAGCATTGGTAACGGTAAGAGTATCAACTTGTATTGCCAATACAAATGAAAATCTTTTTAGAGGAAAAGTATTTGTAGAGGCATCACCAGATGATGCAACTTACAACGGTGAAATTGGAGCCGAGGGTGTACAAGTTGATTTATATATTGATGCTAACTGTAATGGAATAATTGATATTGGAGAAGGCATTACCGAATCTACCGTTTCAGATATTCAAGGGAAATATTCTTTCAGTACAAAAGACGGTAGCAACGCAAGAGATGATTTTGACCCTACAGCGGCATTTAATGGGAATGACGGTGGATTGCTTTGGAATAATAACTGGACAGAATCTGGTGATGATGCATCTTTCACTACCGGCGATATCAGAATCATGGCTGATGCAAGTTCAGGAGGTATGGGCAATGCCATCAGATTGTCAGGCCCTTCAAATGGAATTAGCCGCTCATTAACCTTTAACAACACAGTAAGTGCTTTATTGAAGTTCAGCTACAGAAGACAATCTCTTGACAGACAAGGTGAAAGTGTAAACGTATTGATCAATGGCACCACAGTCTTTACAATCAATGATGGACAAGCAGTAGGAACCGACGTCAACTATACAAACGTATATTTACCGATCACCGCATATAATGCAAATGGTGTAAATACACTGCAATTTATTACTACAGGTTCGGTTTCAACGGATGATTATATTTGGATTGATAATGTAGAATTATCTTTCTATAAAAATCCTCCGATATGCTACATTGCTAAAGTAAATACGGCCTCAAGCAATGGAGCATATACCCCATCCCTTTTAGATACCCAAACTGCCACTTTTATTGTTTTGGGTGTTTGCGATAAAGACAATTATCTGGGAGTAATACCTCATCTTCAGGCAACTGATGACAATGCCTTTACCACTATTGATAATTCGATAGATATCAATGTCTTAGCAAATGAGGCTATTGGAAAACCTGACACCAATCTCGTATCATTTACCGGAGTTTCTATTGTTCCTGCAAATGGAACCGTAAGTGTTAATCCTGATGGCACTATAAGATATATTCCAAATCCCGGGTTCTTTGGAACGGATCAGTTTGAATACAGGGTGTGTAGCCTGGAAGACCCGAATCTGTGTGATATTGCCTTGGTAAATGTTACTGTGTCATGTGCTTCAAGTCCGCTTACCAATGCGGTTACCGGAACTGTGTTTATTGATGGCAATAGTAACGGAATTTATGGATTAGGAGAAAGTGGCTTTGTAAATGCACAAGTAAATTTGATTTTAGATCAAAATAACAATGGAGTTCCAAATATCGGGGAACCTGTAGTTGAAACAGCACTAACTGATTCCACAGGTTACTTTGAATTTAATATCAACCCCCCAACCAATACATTAAGCTATTTGGATCAGTTTAATTTCAGTGGGGTAGCCAACCAATCTAATGGAAGTACTAACTGGACAACCAGCTGGGTAAAAATTGGAGAAGGAGGAACTTTTAGCCAGAATAATATTCAAATAATAAGTTCTACAGGATTACAAATTCAATCCAACGCAGGTGTTGTGAGCGGGGCTTATCGTAGTCTTAACCTAAATGGGGCACTATCGGCAACACTTTCGGTATCGTATAATGAACAAAATCTTGATCTACAGGTCAATGATTATGTTGATTTGCAAATCGCCAATTCAGCAAGTCCTTCTTCGTGGCAATTACTAAAAAGATTTACTGGTGCAGACGGAAACCAATCAGGTACTTTTAGTATTGACATTGATAATTTCATTTCTCCGACTACTACTATAAGATTTGTAACTTCCGGTAGCACTTTAATGGTACCCGGTGATATCGTCAATTTTGACAACGTTAGGGTAGATTATTTAATGCCGGTTGCGACTAATTATGTGGTACAGTTAAAACAACCAATTCCGACAGGTTATTCGTTGACTACGCCATTGCCGAGTCCTACGGGTTATTATCCTATTTCGTTTACTTCCTCCGGGCAAGGGGCTTGTAGCAAAGATTTTGGTCTGGCAGTAACCGACCTTGCAGTTACCAAGATAGTTGATAATGCGAGCCCTTATGTTGGAGATACGGTTACATTTACGATTGCAGCCACCAACAACGGACCGACGGCTGCTTCAAATGTAGTTGTTTCAGATGTGGTACCGGCAGGATATAGTATTATTTCAGCCGCTCCTTCTAAAGGAACTTGGGTTGGAAATTCATGGAACATTGGAAATATGAATAACGGTGATACCGAAAGTCTCCTATTGGCAACCAGAGTTGTTCCATCCACTGGATATATCAATATCGCAAATATTGCAGGTGATCAGGCGGATGTTTTTCTCACAAATAATACTGACTCAGCATCTACCAGTCCAACCCCATTGATTGACCTGGCTCTTCAAATCAATGCAAGTAACACCAATCCAAATGTTGGAGATATTATTACATTTACTGTTGATCTTAGCAATGCTGATTACAGTCCTGCCACAGGAATAACTGTAAAAAGTTTAATACCAAATGGTTTTGGTTCGATTACATCAATAAGTGATGGTGGAATAGTCTCTGGAAATGAAGTTATTTGGAACCTGGCCAGCCTGGCAAACAATAGTAACAATCTATTAACCTATCAGGCCACTGTATTGTCTCCCGCTGTTGGTGTTTCTTATAGCACGGTTGCTCAGGTTACAGCGGCTGTTGAATTGGATTTTGATTCTACTCCGAACAATAATATATTTTCTGAAGACGATCAGGATTCAGTTTCTATTTCCCCTCAAATTGCAGATCTAAGATTAACCAATCAAATCTCCAGTATTTTACCAAACGTTGGAGATGTGGTAACTTACACGGTTACAATTTTCAATGATGGACCTGATGAAGCTACGAATGTCCAGATTTCAAATTTAGTTGATAATGGTTTTAATCTTATTTCCAATATTAGCGGGGGTGGAATTTTAGCAGGAAACAACATTACATGGAGCATTGCAAGCTTACCAAGTGGTCAGAGCAGAACCTACACTTATCAGGCTACAGTCCTTCCTCCTGGACCGGGAATTGGTCAAACAAATATTGCTCAGGTTTCTGCATCTGATCAATATGACCCTGATAGTAGTCCAAATAACAATGTAAATACTGAAGACGATCAGGCAGAAGTTACTGCTCTGTTACAAGGAGCAAATCTCAGCCTAATTAAGACTATAAGCGACAATACTCCAAATGTAGGAGATACGGTAACTTTCACCATTGTTTTGAGTAATTCAGGTCCTGATGCTGCAACAAACGTTTCAGTTGAGGACGTAGTTCCTAATGGTTATTCTGCAATTTCAGCAATTAATAATGCTGGTATTTTAACCGGAAATACAATAAACTGGAATATTGCCTCAATCTCCAATGGATCAAATATTATTTTAACTTATGATGCGGTAGTAAATGCTCCGGTTATTGGTATCAACTTTACCAATACTGCACAGGTTACTGCTTCAGACCAGTTTGATCCTAACAGTACACCAAGCAATGACGTTCCTACAGAAGATGATCAATACTCAGTAACCTCAGTACCTAGACGAGCTGATTTAGTATTAACTAAAAACGTCAATAATACTCATCCTCAGGTTGGGGAAGTAATTTTATTTTCAATTGAAATCCAAAATTTTGGACCTGATAGTGCAAATAACGTGTCTATCAAAGATACCATTCCAAATGGTTATAATAATATCACCAATATTTCAGGTGGAGGTCTATTATCAGGAAATGTTATTACTTGGAATTTGGCAAATATTCCGGCAAGTCAGTCTCAAACATTAACTTATGAGGCAACCGTTTTGGCACCATTACCCGGAGTGAACTTTACAAACATTGCTCAGGTCTCGGCTTCGGATGAATATGATCCAAACAGTACACCAAATAATAATAATTCATTTGAAAACGACCAGGATGGGGTAACTACCGTTCCAAGAGTGGCGAATCTTAGTTTAAGCAAACAAATTAGCAATATTAATCCCCTGGCCGGAGATATTGTTACTTTCACCATCAATGTCAATAACGCCGGACCCGATTCAGCAACCAACATATGGGTAAGAGATTCCATTCCTAATGGATATACAAATATTTCAAACCTTACAGGTGGAGCAATTTTATCAGGAAGTAATGTAGATTGGATAAACGCAGGGATGGCTTCAGGTGAAACTAAATCATTTACTTATCAAGCAACTGTATTGCAATCAGGATCTGGAATTAGTCATAGAAATGTTGCCCAAATTCATGGAGTGAATGAATATGACCCAAATAGTACTCCGGGAAATGGCATAGCAAGTGAAGACGACCAGGATGAAGTTACAGCTGTTCCACAGCAAGCCAATTTAAGTCTTGTAAAATCGGCAAGTACATTAATACCTGATATGGGTGATACGGTGACGTTTTATATAAAAATCAAAAATACCGGTCCTTTTGCCGCCACCAACGTATATGTAAGTGACTCGATTCCAAATGGCTATTCCAATTTAATGAATGTTAGTCATTCTGGAACAATGGTGGGAACCAATTTGGAATGGTATATTGCAAATATTCCAAACGGTGACTCAATAACCGTTTCATATGATATCGTTGTCGCTGAGCCTGATTCGGGAATAAACTTCACAAACATTGCCCAGATTACAGGTATGGATCAATTTGATCCAAATAGTACCCCGGGAAATAACAATCCTACTGAGGACGACCAGTCACAAGTTACGCTAGTACCTACCAATTCTAATATTTCACTAGTAAAAACAGTTAGCAATAGCCGACCAAATGTGGGTGACGTTATCACGTTTATTTTAACCTTACATAATGATGGTCCTGACAATGCAACTGGCGTTGATGTTGAAGATATTATGCCAAACGGTTATGCCAATATTGCTAATATCAGTCATGGCGGCAGTGCTGCTGCAAATATTTTGCATTGGAATAACCTAACGATTCCAAACGGCAACAATTTGGTCATAACTTACCAGGCAACAGTTTTGCCTATAATTCCGGGTCGAAATTATAACAATATCGCTCAATTAATAGGTTTAGACCAACATGACCCAAATAGTACCCCGGGAAATGACAACCCTGCTGAAGATGATCAGGATGAAATCATCGTCTCGCCAAGATCTTCTGATATTTCTTTGGTGAAAATTGTAAATGATGCTCATACTAATGTGGGTGATACCATCACTTATACTGTGAAAGTCTATAATGCCGGACCGGATACCGCCACCAATATCGTGGCTGGTGACTTCCTGCCTAACGGCCTGACCAACATCAGAAATATATCTGCCTCAGGTACATATGCAGGTGATTCTATTGTCTGGAATATCGCTTCGATTGTTCCTGCCGACAGCATGGTTCTCACTTATCAGGCTACAGTCGCTGCTCCAGGCTTTGGTGTGAATTTCAATAACATCGCCCAGATTCTCGATGTGGATCAGTATGACCCTAACAGTACACCTAACAATGACAATCCTGCAGAAAATGACCAGGATGAAGTGACAATCGTTCCTCAGGTCTCTAATATTACCCTTACCAAGTCGGTAAATAATATCAGACCTAATGTGGGTGATGTGGTGACATTTACCATCTCTGTTGCCAATGCCGGACCAGATATCGCCACTGGTGTTGCTGTCGAAGATGTATTGCCTAATGGCTTTACCAATATCGTTAACATCAGTAACGGTGGTTTACTTTCCGGTTCAACTATCAACTGGTCAGGACTTGCTGTGGCTGCCAACGACACTGTTCTGTTGACTTATCAGGCTACTGTTTTACCGCTTGTTCCTGGTAATAATTTCAACAATATCGCTCAAATAGCCTATGTTGACCAACATGATCCTGACAGTACCCCGGGAAATGACAATCCTGCTGAAGATGATCAGGATGAAGTCATCGTCTCGCCAAGATCTTCTGATATTTCTTTGGTGAAAATTGTAAATGATGCTCATCCGAATGTAGGTGATACTATCATCTATTCCGTAAAAGTCTATAATGCCGGACCGGATACTGCCACCAATATCGTTGCGGGTGACTTCCTGCCTAACGGACTTACCAACATCAGAAATATATCTGCCTCAGGTACATATGCAGGTGATTCTATCGTTTGGAATATCGCTTCGATTGTTCCTGCCGACAGCATCGTTCTAACTTATCAGGCTACGGTCGCTGCTCCGGGATTTGGTGTGAATTTCAACAACATCGCCCAGATTCTCGATGTGGATCAGTATGACCCTAACAGTACACCAAGCAATGATAATCCTGCCGAAAATGACCAGGATGAAGTGACAATCGTTCCTCAGGTCTCTAATATTACCCTTACCAAATCCGTAAATAATATCAGACCTAATGTGGGTGATGTGGTGACATTTACCATCTCTGTTGCCAATGCCGGACCTGATACCGCCACAAGTGTAGCTGTTGAAGATGTATTGCCTAATGGCTTTACCAATATCGTTAACATCAGTAACAGTGGTTTACTTTCCGGTTCAACTATCAACTGGTCTGGACTTGCTGTGGCTGCCAACGACACTGTTCTGTTGACTTATCAGGCTACTGTTTTACCGCTTGTTCCTGGTAATAATTTCAACAATATCGCTCAAATAGCGGATGTTGACCAACATGATCCTGACAGTACCCCGGGAAATGACAACCCTGCTGAAGATGATCAGGATGAAGTCATCGTGTTGCCAAGATTTTCTGATATTTCTTTGGTGAAAATCGTAAATGATGCTCATCCGAATGTAGGTGATACCATCACTTATACTGTGAAAGTCTATAATGCCGGACCGGATACTGCCACCAATATCATCGCTGGTGACTTCCTGCCTAACGGACTTACCAACATCAGAAATATTTCTGCCTCAGGTATTTATGCAGGTGACTCTATTGTCTGGAATATCGCTTCGATTGTTCCTGCCGACAGCATCATACTCACTTATCAGGCTACGGTCGCTGCTCCGGGATTTGGCGTAAATTTCAATAATATCGCCCAGATTCTTGATGTGGATCAGTATGACCCTAACAGTACGCCGAACAATGACAATCCTGCCGAAAATGACCAGGATGAAGTGACAATCGTTCCGCAGGTCTCCAATATTACCCTTACCAAATCGGTAAATAATATCAGACCTAATGTGGGTGATGTGGTGACATTTACCATCTCTGTTGCCAATGCCGGACCGGATACCGCCACAGGTGTAGCTGTTGAAGATGTATTGCCTAATGGCTTTACCAATATCGTTAACATCAGTAACGGTGGTTTACTTTCCGGTTCAACTATCAACTGGTCTGGTCTTGCTGTGGCTGCCAACGACACTGTTCTGTTGACTTATCAGGCTACTGTTTTACCGCTTGTTCCTGGTAATAATTTCAACAATATCGCTCAAATAGCCGATGTTGACCAACATGATCCTGACAGTACACCGGGAAATGACAATCCTGCTGAAGATGATCAGGATGAAGTCATCGTATCGCCAAGATCTGCTGATATTTCTTTGGTGAAAATTGTAAATGATGCTCATCCTAATGTGGGTGATACCATCACTTATATTGTAAAAGTCTATAATGCCGGACCGGATACTGCCACTAATATCGTCGCTGGTGACTTCCTGCCTAACGGACTTTCTAACATCAGAAATATATCCGCCTCAGGTACATATGCGGGTGACTCTATCGTCTGGAATATCGCTTCGATTGTTCCTGCCGACAGCATCGTTCTCACTTATCAGGCTACGGTCGCTGCTCCGGGCTTTGGTGTGAATTTCAACAACATTGCCCAGATTCTCGATGTGGATCAGTATGACCCTAACAGTACACCTAACAATGATAATCCTGCCGAAAATGACCAGGATGAAGTGACAATTATGTCAAAAGTTTCTGATTTGAGTTTGACCAAAGTTGCCGATTTAACCATTCCAATAGTTGGTGACACGGTAAATTATACAATTACAATCATAAATGCAGGCCCGGATACCGCCACAAATGTGGTCATAAATGACCTGATTCCTAATGGATTAGGAAGTATCATGAATATCAATAATGGTGGTGTATTAAATATTTCAAATATCAACTGGAATATTGCTTCGATTGCAGCAAACGACACAGTTTACTTAAATTATTCAGGAATCGTTCAACAACCGGTTTCTGGGGTAACTTATCTCAATACTGCCGAAATTACCAGTTCTGACCAATTTGATCCCAATAGTACCCCAGGAAATGGTGTGACCACTGAAGACGATTATGATGAACAAAATCTAACAGTTGATAGCTCTGTACCGGTTGCAAATGCAGGTGCCGATTTCACAAAAACCTGTATCATCAATCCATCGGGAAGAACTATTGGAGAGGCTGCACAGGTTAATCATTCTTATTCTTGGTACCCATCGGCTGGCTTGAGTGACACCACAGTTGCTAATCCGGTAGCTAACCCTTTGGTTACTACTACTTACTATGTAACTAAAACCAACCTCAATAATTTATTTTTTGATGTAGATACCATTACAGTTACAGTAAATACCGCCATCCCTGCGATCTCTGCAGGTGCTGACTTTACAATAAGCTGTTCACAAAACCCAATGGGTAACTTCATTGGAGAAGTTTCGCAGGCTGGACATGCTTATACCTGGACACCGGCTTCCGGATTAAGCTCAGCGTCGATTGCCAGACCAATGGCCAGACCTTCGGTTACCACGACTTATTATATGTCAAAAACCAGAGTTGCCAACGGTTGTATCGCCTATGATACCGTAACAGTAACGGTTGACACACTCAAACCTGTTGCAGCAATTTCCGGAATTGACACTATCACGTGTGCAAATACTGCAGTATTGAGAGTGGCGAGCGGTGGCGTGAGCTATGCCTGGTCTGGTGGACTCGGAACCAATGACTCTGTAAACATCTCAAGTCCTGGCACATATACTGTTACTGTTACCGCTTCAAATGGCTGTTCTTCAACTGCTTCGGTTGAGGTATTAAGAGACATCACAGCACCGGCAGTAAGTATTTCGGGCTCAGATACTTTGTTTATCACCGGTCAAACTGTTGCCAGAATTGCCAGTGGAGCCAGCACTTACTCATGGTCTTCAGGACTTGGCACTTCTGACTCTGTTAATATTTCTGTTCCGGGAGTTTATACAGTAACCGGTACAGCGGCTAACGGATGTACTTCTACAGCAAGCACAATTGTTTTACAGATGATTTATGGATCTATCGGTGATCAGGTTTGGAGAGATGACAATCAAAATGGCAAATTTGATTTGGGCGAAAATGGGTTGCCAAACGTTAAACTTTATCTGGCTGATACCTCAGGAGTAATCCTTGATTCAGTATTAACAGATTCAAATGGTAAATATTTGTTTGATAGCCTGGTAGCCGGTGAATATTTAGTAAAAGTTCAGATTCCATCCGGATTTATTTTTACAAATAATAATTCAGTATCTGCTGATTCCTCTTCAGATTCCGATTTTGACCGCATTACAGGGACCTCTTCAAATGTAACGGTAAGTGCAGCTTATCCAAGAGGTCACCTCCTTAGAGATAATGATCAAATCGATGCAGGTCTGATTAAAGTTGGAACCATCAGGGATATGGTATGGGAAGATACGAACAGAAATGGTATAAAAGATACCCTTGAATCAGGTATTGCGGGGGTTACCGTTAGGATTTTTGATTCTTCTGATAACCTAATATCCAGCAAAATAACAGACTCAACGGGCAATTTCGAATTTGACAGCCTTACCATCGGACAATATTATGTAAGTTTTGTAAAACCACTCCTTTATGAAGCATTTACACTTAAAAACCAGGGGCTGGACAGTTCGAAAGACAGTGATGTAAATGTGTTAACAAGCAGAACAGACCTAATCACCATTGAATCTGCAGGGAATTCTGAAATAATCAAACTGGATTCAGCTGATGCAGGATTACTAAGATATGAAAAATCTATAATCGGAGATTTTGTATGGAATGATTTGAATGGAAATGGTATTCAAGACCTTGGTGAACCTGGCCTTGAGAATACCAGAGTAATCTTATCAGGAGTGTCGTATATGGGAAGCATCGTTAATGATACAACATATACCGATATTTCAGGAAATTATACTTTCTCAAATATAGATCCGGGTACTTATCAAATAAATGTAGCGTTGTCTCCAGGATATGCTTTTGCTCCTGAAAATCAGGAAATAACTGATACACTTGATTCCGATATCATTAATCTATCGGGTGATTCTTCTCCAATTTTGATAACAGGAGGACAAACCTTAACCAATATCGATGCAGCTCAATACCAGTATGCTTCGCTTGGGGGAATTGTTTGGGATGACCAAAACAGGGATGGTTTGCAGGTATTTGGCGAAAATGCAATGTCAACCATTACAGTGTATCTGAATGGAACAACTGGTAGTGGAGCTCCCGTGAGTTTAATTACAACCTCAGATGTTAATGGCAACTTTAACTTTGACAGTTTGGCACCGGGGCAATATACTGTTAGTATAAATAAACCTTCGGGATATGTATATTCTCCTACTGATGCCGGGTCTGATGATAATCTGGATAGTGATATAAATTCTGGCACCGGAAATTCTCCGGTATATACTTTGATGAGTGGAAACCTGAATAATTCAGTAGGTGTCGGCATTTTTGCACAAATTCCTGAAATAACTTTGATTAAAACCGGAGTTTTATCCGGAAAAGGATATGTAGGAGATACTATTCATTATACATTTACCGTCACAAATACCGGAGAAAACACGCTGAGAAACATCAGTATCATGGATAGCCTATTGTTTTCCTCACCGATTACTTTGAGTCCTGATTCTCTTTTGGTGGGTCAAAGTGGCACTGCTTCAGGCATTTATATTCTGACACCATCTGATATTACCAAAGGATCGGTAAGTAACTCGGCAATTGTATATGGTACTGATCCTGAGGGAGATCTTGTTTCTGATATTTCAGATGATAACAATCCTTCAAATCCTGGCCTGAATGACTCGACCATCGTAGTAATCCCTAAAGTTGACTTTGCTCTGAGTTCGGTCGTAACAGGCGATTGTCAGGTGCAGGCAGGTGATATCATCACCTATCAGGTAGTTTTAACCCGCCAGGATACCTTATCAATTCCTGCCTCAGTTGTAATCGCTGATAGCCTGCCTGCAAACGTGAGCTTTGTTTCAGCAACAGCTACCAACGGCACCTACAACAATTCCCTTGGCAGATGGGAGAATCTAACTCTCGCCGCAGGTCAATCTGACACACTTACTATTGCGGCAAGGGTTCTGACACAAATCGGAGGCTTGCTTTGTAATGTGGCTTACATCGATTCTTCGGAATACAATGATGTAGATTCCAACCCGGGAAATCAGGTAATTACTGAAGATGATTACTCAAAATCATGCAGAAGCTTGCCTATTAATATCTGTGTATCTAAAGGCGAAACCACCACCCTTTCTACTTCAGTTGGCCATACCAGTTATCAATGGCAGCGAAACGGAGTGGATATACCAGGTGCCAATTCCTCAAGCGTGACAATCTCAGTGGCAGGTGACTATACGGTCATCATTGATGGTCAGTCTTGTGTAAGCGGATGTTGCCCAATAATCGTCCAGGATAGTTGTTACTGTCCACCAGCGATATGTGTCCCATTGAAAATAACCAAAACTAGATAAATAAACTACACTTCCCCGGCCCTTGTGTCGGGGATTTTTTTATTTATTTTGATGCTTAATTTTAGATTTCTGAAAAACAATATTTCCAAAACTCAGTTTGAAAATTGCTAAACCAATCATTGTAAAGTATATGTCTTGAAATAGAAACAAATCAAGCAGATTTAAAGCTATGATTTTTGAATAAGATTTTATAAATCAATCTGATAGATTTTTTTACACAAATCTTTTTACAAACTGAATTGGGATAGAACTAAAGTATTAAATTGATTCCAAAAATTGTTTTAAGAGAAAGTTTAATGGAGACAAAAAAAACATTATAAAAAATCCATTGCCCTTTAATGTTTTCGAATAAATTGCAAAAATGAATCCGACTGATTTTCGGAGGAAATAAACTAGTAACCTTAAAAACGGTAGAAAAGACTGAAATATCCCTCTATTTTATTTTCAAAAATTCTTTGAAATACAATATTGGGTACACAAAAAATAAAAACAAACCCACGTGCAGAAAAACCTGAGCGGTATTGATTAAAAGGAAAATGTTCCCCGATTTTTCGATAGCCGGCAAAATAATTAATGAAAAAACAGGCAATAAAAGGAACAGAAAAATTATCATTATTTTGTAAAAACTCACTCCTTTCAAAGACAAAAACATACCGGAAATTATAATTAACGGAAAACCCACTCGGCTCAAAATAAGAGAAGTCCTTAATTCTGAGTTACTTGAAGGAGTAATTCTGATATGAAACCAGAAGGAATATAATGCATATCCAATCAGTAATACTGAAACAAAATACACGAGGTTTTTTCTGCTAAAATGAAGATTTATGATTTTCCTTGAGATTGAAAATGGCACAAAAAGGGTGATTATTAATGCCAAAATATCAATAAAAGGAATAAAAAAGCCCAAATAAAGCCAGTTACTGTTACCTACTTTATCATAGAAATACATCGTAATATATTTTCTGAAAAATATGGCAGAAATGGATAACATCCCTAAAAACCCAATGGCTGAAAGTACTAATCCGGGTTTATTTGAAAACAATGAAACAGCAGAATTTCCCAGCATTGCTATCAGCAAGGAGGATAACATCCAGTAAATCAAAGTTTTGAATACAATAAAAATAATAATCAAATAAGATTTTTTAAGTGGGAATTCTACATCAAACCTCCATGATTTCAGACCAAAAAACTGATGGTTGATTTCGTGAAATAAAATATATAATGCGGCCCAAAAAATACTTTGTACAAAAGCAAGTCCGAAATCAATCAGAAAACCATCATTGGGAATCCATTGCAACCAGCCCAATTTAAAAAATGGCAATAAAAACGAAAGATTACCGATAAAAGAGTTAGCTATCAAAAGGTTAACCAAAGGAATAAAACCCATCAAAATGGGTAAAAAAATGAGTTTGGGAGATTTTTTTAAAAAAATAAAAATTAAAAATGGAATAAAATAGCATACTGCCTGCACCAGGAGATTATCATTGTCGAGCCTTATAGGACTATTGGTAAAATATAAAGGAATGGAGGTGAAAATAATACTTAAAACTACCATCAAAATATTTTGAAGAGTTGAGTTAAGAATCCTCCGGCCTACCCACCAAAAAACCAACCAATCAAAAGCATTGAAGGCCAAATTGAAAAAAAACAACTGTTGGGGATCCGCAACTCCCATATTTTGAGACTGAAAAAGGTAGGTCATCAAAATATTTTTGCAGAAAATTATTAAAAATACTACCCAGAATTCGGCTATACTTATTATTTTGACCTTGGCTGTCATAGTGATTGGTAAGAAACTCGACAAATATACTACTCAAATTTCAATTTGGTTTCGAGTGTAATCATTTCAAATTCCTTAACTTTTTTCTTTGACTCGATAGAATCAATCAAAATCCTCGCAGCATTACGACCCATCTCATAAGCCGGCTGCACTACAGTAAATATCTTTGGATTAAACAAATGCGATACAGAAAGATTGGTAAATCCCACAAAAGGAACGGTTTTTTCGGAATAATGAAGGTGTTTTGAAAACGCTTCGTAGCAGTTAAGGGCAAGCCGATCACTTGCCACAAAAAAAGCTTCCGGATGTTTTTCAGCAATTAATTTATTAACAGTATCATAAGCATCCTGGGGCTCGAAACCGACGTATTTTATTAATTCCTCATCCACAGCAATTCCATTCTTCTCCAAAGCTGCTTTGTAACCCTCCAACCTCTCTCTGGTAATTGACAAACTTGGCGGACTGGTTACATGAGCTATTTTAGTAATCCCCTTTGCTTTGATCAAATAATCAGTTGCCTCAAAAGCCCCTTTGAAGTTATCTGCCACTACTTTATGATAATTGCCGGCTTCGGGTACCCTGTCAAAAAATACCACCGAATAAGGACTGCGGCTATAATGCATGATATGACCTATATCTGTTGTTTTCCCGGAAAGTGAAATCAATAAACCATCGATTTGACGTGTGGCCAGATGTTTTACGTTTTGGGTTTCCTTCTCCAGTGACTCATGGCTCTGGCATATCACCACGTGGTATCCGCAGCCATTGGCCTCATCCTCTATACCATTAATAGCCATAGAAAAAAAATTATTGGCAACCTCAGGCACCACCACTCCTATGCTCCAGCTCTTATTTTCCTTCAAACTGAGAGCTATCGGATTGGGGCGATAATCTACTTTTTTTGCATAATCAACTACCAGTTTTTTGGTATTTTCATTGATTTCGTAGCTATCATTCAAAGCCCTCGAAACAGTGGATGTAGACATCCCCAACGCTTTGGCAATATCTTTTAATGTTACGGGTTTGATTTCCAACTTCAGATTTCTGTTTAAACCTTAAAACTAACATATTTTTGTGAAAACGATTGCATAAATATTTTGAATTCAATTGTTGTATTTCGGTCAAAAGCTGAGTAATCTTGACAGAATTTTTGTAAAAAATGATAAATATCGACCTTAAGGGCAAACTTGCTCTTGTAACCGGCTGTAATAAAGGAATAGGTAAAGCGATGGCCGAAGGCCTTGCCGATGCCGGTGCTGACATCATTGGCGTTTCTGCAAGTATGCCATTGGGCGAAAGCCCCATATCTGAATCTGTGAAGAGCATCGGAAGGAAATTTTACCCCTATCAGGCCGATTTTTCCGATAGAAAGTCTCTGTATGCTTTCATTGAAAAAGTAAAATCAGAACATCCTGTTATCGATATTTTGGTTAATAATTCCGGTACAATCCTTAGAAAACCTGCTGCTGAGCATGATGACGAATTATGGGATAAAGTAATTGACATCAACCTTAACGCACAATTTATATTGAGCAGGGAAATTGGGAAAGAGATGGTTTCCCGAGGGTCAGGGAAGATAATTTTCACGGCATCACTACTCACTTTTCAGGGAGGTATAACCGTTCCGGGTTATGCGGCCAGCAAAGGTGCGATCGGGAGTCTTATTAAAGCCCTTGCCAATGAATGGGCCGGAAAAGGTGTCAATGTAAACGGAATTGCCCCCGGTTATATTGCTACCGACAACACCGAAGCCTTGAGAAACGACCCGGAACGCAGTGCGTCTATTTTAGGAAGAATACCGGCAGGAAGATGGGGTCAACCCGAAGATTTCAAAGGCACTGTAGTATTCCTGGCTTCATCCCTTTCTGACTACATACATGGTACTATTCTTACTGTGGATGGCGGTTGGATGGGCAGATGAGATTTTTGAATCAAATATTTATGCTTTAATATCAAATAATAATTTCAAAGCAAGCCAAAAGTAGGCTTATTAGAATAAACTAAACTCAGAAAGGTTTGTTTGCTTTTTTTAATACTCATAAAAAATTTAGAAATATCCTGAAGGGATTATATATTTATATAAAATGAAAATAATATACGAAAGTAGCCCCAGAGAAGTCGCTGCAATGAAAACAGCCGATTTGAGAGAGAATTTCCTGGTAGAAAATTTATTCGAAGAAAACCAAATTAAACTCACATACACTCATTACGACCGAATGATTCTCGGTGGAGTAATGCCTGTCAATCAGGAGCTTTTGCTTGGCACCTACCCTGCCCTCAAAAGCAATTTCTTTTTGGAAAGAAGAGAAATAGGAATAATTAATGTAGGTGGAGTTGGAACAATAAAGGCAGGCGGAAAAGAGTTTAAGGTTGAAAAACTGAGTTGCGTATATCTTGGAAAAGGCACTCAAAAAGTAAGTTTTGCATCAGAAGATTCCGGTAAACCGGCGAAATTTTTTGTACTTTCCACTCCTGCCCATCATACTTATGAAAATATGATGTTTACCAAGGAGCAGGCATCTCCGGTAAATCTAGGTGCAGCAGAAACCTCCAATAACCGTACTATTTACAAATACATACACAATGACGGCATCATGTCTTGCCAGTTGGTGATGGGCTTGACCGTTCTAAGCACCGGATCTATCTGGAACACTATGCCGCCACATGTACACGACAGAAGAAGTGAGGTTTACTGCTATTTTGATGTACCTGAAAATCAAGGCATAATGCATTTCATGGGCGACCCTTCAGAAACCCGCCACATGTGGATTCAGAATCATCAGGCAATTATTTCGCCACCTTGGAGTATACACTCTGGAGCTGGTTCAGCCAATTATAGCTTCATATGGGGTATGGGTGGTGAAAACAAAGATTTTACAGACATGGATTTTGTAAATCTTAATGAATTAAGATAATTTTTTGGTCGAATAAATACGAGTTTTTGAGGGTTTTCACAAAATCCTCTTTTTTTATTTAAAAATATCCTAAAAGATGCGAAACCTGATTGTCCTTCTATCTGTGTTATTTTTTGGATTCACCTTGTCGGAGCCCAAAGTGAGAATTTTTATGATTGGAGATTCTACTATGGCCAACAAAAACCCATATGATGCACCTGAAACAGGTTGGGGACAGGTATTTGGTGAATATTTTACTGATGCAGTCGAAATTCACAATCATGCCTTAAATGGCAGAAGCACGAAATCTTTCAGAAATGAAGGCCACTGGACCAAGGTATATAGCCAGCTTCAAAAAGGAGACTATGTTTTTATTCAGTTTGGGCATAACGACCAGAAAATTGCGGATAGTACACGATATGCTGACCCGCAGGTTGCCTATAGTGCCAATCTAAAAAAATATATTGAGGAAACGAGGTCAAAAGGAGCTATCCCGATTATCCTCACCCCCATGATGAGAAGGAAATTTGATGAGGAAGGAAAATTTGTAGACCAACATGGAGATTACCCAAAAGTGGTAAAGGAAGTGGCAAAGGAACTGGCTGTTCAGTTGATCGACATGCATAAATTGAGCCTTGGATTAATCGAAACACTTGGAGTAGAAGGATCAAAAGACCTGTTTATGAACATAAAGCCGGGAATTTTCGGTAAATTCCCAAATGGCCTGGAAGACAATACCCATTTGACACCTTATGGAGCTCGTAAAATGGCTTCATTGGTTGCTGAAGATTTAATGACTCAGTCGCTACCACTTAGAAACTGGCTTAAAAAATCGGTTTATCCTGAAACTTTCGAGTATCAACTTCCAAAAATAAACACCCCAGTATTCGTCAAAGACACCTTTAATATTTTAAAATATGGAGCCAAGGCCGATGGAATATTTCTGAATACCAACATCATTCAAAACTGTATCGAGCTGGCAGCAGTAAAGGGAGGAACTGTTTTGATTCCATCTGGATTGTGGCTATCGGGCCCGATTGTGCTCAAAAGTGGGGTAAACTTACATTTGGCCAAAGGCTCTGTGCTTCAATTTTCCGATAACCGAAACCAATACCCGGTGATAGAAACCACCTGGGAGGGAAATGTGGCCTACCGATGTCAGGCTCCGATTTCTGCAATTAATCAATCCAATATCGCCATAACAGGTTTTGGCCATCTTGACGGTGCCGGACAAGTATGGAAGCAGGTAAAAAAATCAAAACTTACTGAGTCACAATGGAAAAAACTGGTCGAATCAGGAGGAGTTTTAAATGATAAAAAAGACACCTGGTATCCTTCAGAATCTTCGAAATTTGGAAATGAAAACATGGACTGGACCAACAAAAAGGTTGAAGGAAAAACGCTGGAGGATTATCTGAAAATCAGAGATTTCCTGAGGCCAAATATGATAAGTTTAACATCTTGCCAAAAAGTATTAATAGAAAACGTTAGCATGCTTAATTCTCCTGCATGGACCTTACATCCGCTTATGTGTGAGCACATTACAATCAGGAATGTAAACATCAAAAACCCGTGGTTTGGACAAAACAATGACGCCCTCGATCTGGAGTCGTGCTCGGAAGGATTGGTTGAAGGTTGTACATTTGATACCGGGGACGACGCTATATGTATCAAATCAGGAAGGGATGAACAGGGCCGAAAAAGAGGAAAACCCACTCAAAATATCATTGTAAGAAACAATACAGTTTATCATGGTCATGGTGGATTTGTAATCGGAAGCGAGATGTCTGGTGGAGTTAAAAACCTCTATGTCAACAACTGTAGTTTCCTTGGGACCGACATCGGCCTTAGGTTTAAAACCAAGCGTGATCGCGGCGGCGTGGTCGAAAATATCTTCATTTCTGATATTCAGATGAATAATATTCCGGGAGAGGCGGTACTTTTTGATATGTATTATGAAGCAAAAGATCCTGTTGCTCTTGTTGGAGACAATACAATTCTGCCTGAAATCAAAGCTATGCCTTTGAATGAGGGCACACCATCTTTCAGAAAATTCTTTATCGAAAATGTAAATTGCTGGCAGGCAGAAACTGCGGTGATGTTCAGGGGTTTACCCGAAATGAACATCAGGGATATCTCACTGAAAAATTCTTCCTTTTCAGCCAACAAAGGCATCCTCTGTATTGAAGCTGAAAACATTACATTTGAAAATGTAAATATTGTTTCAAAAGAAAAAAAATTAGGAACGATTCAAAATTCTAAAAATCTTATTTTCAACAAATTAAATTTTACGAAAAATATTGAAACAGTTTTCGAAATCACCGGAAGTCAAAACAAAAATATTAAATACCTAAATCCATTATCGGTGCCAAGTCAAAAAGTAGCGATATTTAAAAACGAGGCTAAGCATGAAGCTTTGAAATTTAAGTAACTGATTTTATTATACTCTCTACTTTTTCTATTAAAAATCAATTCTTTAAAAGGACATTTTAAAGAAAATACTAAACAGTGTATGATAATTTGAGCTAATCTGATATTTTTGAAAAATATTACCTTAACAAACTACCCTCAAAAATACCAAATGAAATTAAACATTACCTGGAAAATATTTATTGGAATGTTTCTGGGCATTATCGTAGGATATGCCTTAAACACTATTTACAAAAATGAGCCCGAAGTGCTCGACTCTGCCGCTACTTATTTCAACCTGCTGAGTAAAATCTTCCTCCGTATGATTAAAATGATCATCGGACCACTTATTTTCTCAATTCTAACAGTGGGTATTGCCAAAATGGGTGACTTCAAACTGGTGGGTAGGATTGGTGCCAAAACCTTGGGCTATTTTTATTTTGCTACACTTTTATCACTCCTTACCGGCCTTATTGGAGTTAATATTTTGCGTCCCGGTCGCATGATGCACATAGATTTGCCAACAGCCGGAGCCGATACTGGTGTGGAAGTCAAAAAAATGACACTTGAAAACTTCATCACCCACCTGTTCCCTCAGAGTTTTTTTGAAGCATTAGCAACCAACGAGATTTTGCAGATTGTCGTGTTTTCGGTGTTTTTCGGAATTGCCACTGCTGCCATTGGTGATACGGGCAAAATCATCATTAAAGGGCTGCATGCCGTCTCGGAGGTGATGTTCAAAATCGTTGATTTTGTAATGCGTTTTGCTCCGTATGGGGTTTTTGGTGCTGTAGCAGCCGTGATAGCCGTTAAAGGTCTGGGTATTTTGGGTGGTTACCTTTATTTAATCATTACCTTCTTCTTTACCCTGATATTCTTTATTACCATTGTTTTATGGCTGATCTGCTTGGTCGCAAAAATCCCTTACTGGAAACTTCTTGCACAGGTAAAAGACGCCCTCATTTTGTCATTTTCGACAGCCAGCTCCGAGGCTTCCATGCCATTACAGATTGAAAAATTGAAGGAATTTGGTATTTCAGAGCGTATTGTGAGTTTTGTTTTACCATTGGGATATTCGTTTAATCTTGATGGCTCCATGATGTATATGACTTTTGCAGTAGGTTTTATCGCTCAGGCCTATGGTATTGAACTCACCGCCTATCAGCAGATTATTATGATGCTTACTTTGCTGATTACAAGCAAAGGAATCGCCGGAGTACCGCGGGCTTCTCTGGTAGTTATAGCAGGAACTATGTCATTGTTTAACTTGCCAGCCGAAGGCTTAATTTTGCTTTTTGCAGTTGACTGGCTATTGGATATGGGCCGCTCAGCTACTTCAGTTGCTGGTAATGCAGTTGCCACTGCCATCGTAGCCAAATGGGAAGGGGAGCTGGATATGGCTTAAATTGCTTCATTTTTGCGATAAATCTTAAAGCTCGTAATGGTGAAAACATTACGAGCTTTTTTGTCATAAAATAGAATCTTGAAAATAATCGTGTGGGAATAGCAATAATAGTTTAATTTCAAATCAAATAACCTGTAAAAGGCTTTATTTCAACTAATATTTAAAATTGCCCTAAACCAATGAATAGAAAAGTTTTATTGCTGGTAAATCCTTTTTCAGGTTCAAAAAAAGGTTTGGTGTATTCTGAAAAAGTCAAAAAATTCCTCGACGCTGAGGCTCATAAATATGTGGAAGTTATAAGCCAAAATATTGGATTTTTCGCCGGGTGGATAAGTCAAAATAGCCTTTCTGAATTCCAACTAATTGTTATAATAGGGGGAGACGGCACCATGAACGAAATAATAAATGCCATTTTTAAAAACCGGATTACTGACTATCCTCCTTTGTATCTTTTACCCGCCGGGAGTGGCAATGCACTCAATCATGACCTCGAAAACCTGGATTTGGAGAAAGCTCTTTTGAAAATAAAAAATCCAAAAATTGAATTTATCGACCTGCTTGAAATCAAATCGGCAAAAGGAATTCATTATGCTTTCAATGCCATAGGCTGGGGTATGGTCGCGACTATCAATCAAACTTCCGACAAACTTCGTTGGTTGGGCGGAGCAAGATATGCGGTAGCAGCTATCTGGCACATTTTAAAAAACCCGGTGTATTTTGCAAGACTTTCTTTTGAGAATGTCAGGGCCGAACAAGGACTTACATTCGTAATGATTATGAACACTATTCATACCGGAAAATCTATGAAAATGGCTCCACATGCCGATCTCAAAGATGGATTATTGGATATTTTGATTGTAAAAAAACAACCATTTTATAAATTTCTAAGCCTCTTTCCCAGCATTTTTACAGGAAAACATATCGACACCCCTTACGTTCAATATTTCCATACTGACCGCATTAGCATTTCGTCTCCCAATACTTTTCTGGTTGTAGATGGGGAACAATATGATCCCGGAAATTTTGAAGTTTTGATTCATAAACAAAAAATTAAAATATTGATGCCATAGTTGACGATTGGGTTTGAATATTCATTTTTCCATAGAGAAAGTTTCTCTTATTTTTGCCAAAATTTGTTTATATGACCCAAGCCAATAACACCTTTTTAATCACATTCGCCATGATTTCCATGGGATTTTTGATAAAAAAGTATGGCTATATTACAGAAAAAGAGGGAAAAACACTGTCTAAATTCCTGATGCACACCACTTTCCCTGCATTAATGATTATCTCGACCTCCAAAGTTGTATTAAAACCCCATCTTTTTCTGGTTCCCTTGCTTTGTATTGTACTCTCTGTTGTGATGATGAGTGTCGCCAGGTTTGTTTTTAAAAATCGACCCGACCATCTGAAAGGCATCTATATGATGGGAGCTGGCGGTTATAATGTTGGCTTATTCGGTTTCCCACTCATTGAGGGCATCTGGGGAATCGAAGCCATGGTTTTTGCGGTAATGTTTGATATCGGAAATGCAATTTCCACTTTCGCCGGGGTGTATCCCTCGGGTGCGTATCACGCTCACAAGGGAACAGGAAAAATAGATGTCAAAAAACTGATTATCAGAATCATCACACTTCCGCCTGTAACTGGAATGATTATCGGATTAAGCATCAATGCTTTTAATATTCCGGTTCCAAAAATCGGTTTCGAATTTCTTGAAATTCTGGCCAAAGCCAATAAGCCGCTGGTCCTGCTTTTGATGGGGATTTATCTGAGTTTTGAGCTTAACAAATCGCAACTCAAAGACATCAGCAAACTTTTGATAATCAGATATTCCGTTGGACTTATAGCTGTGGCGGCAATCTATTTGGGGTTGGAGGCATCTCTGATACGAAATGTCCTCATTGTGTTGGTGGTATTGCCGTTGGGCATGACCATCCTGCCATTTTCTGATGAACTGGGTTACGACAGCCGCATCTCAGGTACTATGGTCAACGTTTCTCTGGTCATAAGTTTTGTTTTGATGTGGGGTCTGGTTGCGGTTTTGGGATTGGTATGAGTTTTCAAAAATCTAAATTTTTAAACTATTCAAATTCCAAAAGTATTCTCTTTTCCCCTTTCCTGAAATTCTCTTTTGATTTCTCAACATTTTTTCATTTTTTTGAATAATTCTTTTCAGAAAATATCTTTTTTTTAACCAGCCCGGCACATGATATATTTCTTTGTTTTGTTTTTTGCCCTCACAATCGTCCGGAAATATGTAAACTACAAGGAAACTATCCCCAAGCTGGACCAATATTTTACTTTATTACATTATATTCTCATTCCACTTGCATTAACTTTTGACCTGTCGATTGGCCGCAAAAGTGAACATCTGGCCGACTTCAACTGGTTTGTCCTCCTTTCGGTGGTCATGTACATTTTGTATTTACTTCGTGAAAACAACATCGCCAGCCTTCTTTTTAAAGCCGGCCTTCCATTTTATATAATCAACACCCTCAATGATCTTGCAGAATATTTTTTACCAAAATTTCAAAGTGAATATGACAATATATTTGACCTGATATTTCTTGGAGGATTAGTTTGGATGATTGCCTATGGTTTAAGTGCCCGAAACCAGCTCAAAAACCTAAAAAAGCAGGAAGAGAAAAATAAGCTCGTTACCGCGGAAAATGAAAAATTAGACCTGCTGGTAAAAGAACGAACAAAAGAGATTTTACAACAAAAAAATCAACTCGAAGACACATTAACGGAACTTCAGAATACTCAAAACCAGCTCATACAACAGGAAAAACTGGCTTCCCTTGGTGAATTAACAGCAGGTATAGCTCATGAAATACAAAACCCGCTCAATTTTGTAAACAACTTTTCGGAAGTAAGTATTGAGCTTATTGATGAACTCAAAGAAGAACTCGAAAAAGTAACAATTCCTGAGGATTCGGTGGCTATAATTGAGGATTTGGTGCAAAATCTGCAGAAAATATCGCATCATGGAAAACGTGCCAGCGGAATCGTAAAAAGTATGCTGGAGCATAGCCGGGCCAATTCAGGAGAAAAGCAGGAAGTGGATATTAACGCTATGGCTGATGAATATCTGAGGTTAAGCTTTCATGGCTTGAGGGCAAAAGACAAAAGCTTTAATTCTGATTTCAAGCTGGATCTTGCAGAAAATCTCCCAAAAATTACGGCCACGCCACAAGACCTGGGCAGAGTTTTCCTTAATCTATGCAATAATGCTTTTTATGCTGTTCATAAAAAATCCACCTTGACTGACAAACCTGCCGATTTCAAACCTTTGGTTACAATTTCTACATCAAAAATTACCGAAGAGGGAGAAGATTTACTTAAAATTGTTATTACTGACAATGGTACAGGAATTCCTGAAGACCTGAAATCAAAAATATTCCAGCCATTTTTTACCACAAAACCTACCGGACAAGGTACCGGCCTGGGTCTTTCACTGAGTTATGACATCATCACTAAAGGCCACAACGGCGAAATAGAAGTAAATAGTCAGGAGGGTGAGGGCACCACCTTTATTATTAAACTTCCTCTGAACTCATAAAAAATCATATTATGTATTTTTTCTAACCGAGGTTTGATTTTCTAAAAAAAGAAATATTTTGATTTCCTGTCTGATGAAAAAACAATCTTAATATTTTGAATCTGTTATTTTCCATCGTTTTCTCTTGATTATCAAGAAATTATTTTTACTTTTATCAACAACTGAAAACTAACAAACCCTAAACTCTGATTGACTATGCTTTGGATTCTACTGTTAATTCTGGTGGTGGTATCACTTTTGTATTCATTGTGGTATTTTTATTTACGAAAAAATGCCGCAACTTCAGTTAAAATAAAAGAAGAGCTCACGGTCAGAAAATGGGAAATTGATTTTTTAGAAAGTAAAAGAAAGCTTACTGACCCCCTCGCCGACAAAGTGATTGAAGAAATTATGACCAAAGGCGAATTAGAAATTGTAAACAAGCTGTTCAGAGCCATCAACGAAACTGCTGAAGAAATCCCTGACCACCTTCCTGGAGAAGTAAAAAGATATTTTCTTGAAACCGAAAAACTCCCAAATTGGGCTGACCCAAAACTGATAGAAATGGGTCAGGAAGTATATGCCCGAAATGGTGTATATATAGGGATGTTGCTATCATTTAAGTCACTGCCCGAATGCTATAGTGGTGCCAAAGGAGCCAATGTACTGCATCATACCGGCAGATTGAACCACTCGCATGGTGCTCAAAATGCATTTGCTCGTAGGATTGCCGAAACTGCTCAGTTTGTGATTCTGGCCATGTCACCCGGTGGACTTGACCCGCAAGGAAAAGGCATAAGAGCAGCTCAAAAAGTAAGGCTGATACATGCTGTGATCAGGTATTATCTCAGAAAACACCAATGGGATGCTGATGCCTTCGGTGAGCCTATCAATCAGGAAGATATGGCCGGCACTTTGATGTCATTTTCGGCGTTGATACTGGAAGGACTTGAACTGCTTGATGTAGAGCTTAGCCATGATGAAAAAGAAGCTTATATCCATACCTGGAGAGTTGTAGGGCATTTTATGGGTGTTGATCCTGAACTTTTGCCCAATAATGCCGCCGATGCACTGGCTCTAGGTCATGCCATTATCGACCATCAAAAAGGAGAAAGTGAGCAGGGTAAATCATTGATGAAAGCATTGATTGAGTTTAACGAAAACTCATTTCCTATAAAAATGCACCCCAATACCCTTTACAAAATGTACAGGTATCTTATCGGTGAGGAACTGGCTGGCTATCTGGGAATTCCTAAAGTGGAAAAAGATGATCTGGAAGATTTTGCCGAAGATTTCAGAGAGATTGTAGGCACCATTTCAGACATCAGTCAAAACGCCATGCTGGCCCTGATGATGAAAGGCATTGGTAAAATAATGCTTACGGCCATGATAAATTTCATGGATGACAACCAAAAAATTAACTTTTATATACCCGAATCCTTGCAGAAAGATTGGGGATTAAATAATTGAAATTATGTTTTCTCAGCCATTAATAAATTTTGCCGAATACTCCACCACTGGATTGATATTCAACGGATTGGGATGTATACTTTGGGTAGTCACCTATGCTGTGCTGATTCTGGAAATCAGGAAAAAGAAGTTTGTCGAAATGCCCGCTTATGTGGCAGGAGCCAATATCGGCTGGGAGTTTGTCTGGAGTTTTATTTATCACCCCAACTCAGGATTGTTGTATGCCCTGAGCTACCAGGCAGCCTTCTTTTTGGATTGCTATATTTTTTATGCCATCATAAAATACGGTACTAAACAACCCATGAATCCTGAAGCCAGAAAGCATTTTAAGCTTTTCTCTCTCATAAATTTCGTGTTTTGGGTACTCTTCTGTTATACTTTTCGTGACGAAGGGTATGACACCCTCAATGGTGCCAATTCGGGCTATATTATCAATGTAATCCTTTCATTGCAGTGCCTGTTTATGCTTTTTCAGGTAAAAGAAACCGAAGATTTCTCGATGCTGCTGGCCTGGAGCAAAATGCTGGGAACCGGGCTTATCTCGGTAAGTTTATTTTACTTTTTCCCAGCCAACCAATTCGTTCAATTACTCGGAATCTCTTGTTTTATTATTGACAGCACCTACATTTACGTATTATGGAAGCGACATGGAAAACTAATCTGAATCAGAAGCTGGATCAGATGTTCAGGTTTTTTATTCCTGAAGAATACTATTCTGAGCCCGAAAGCTTGAGGCAGGCTAAGATTAGCATCAGTTTTTATCTTTTCAATTTTCTTTCGTTTACATTATTTTCTGTAAATGGTATTTTCTTTAATTTTTTACCTCATTTTTATTCTACTTTTCTAATCGGAATGGTCTGCCTTTCGGCGGCTTTTCTTTTCAGAGCCAGAGTCAATCCTGACAATTGTGCCAATTTCTTCGGCGTCAATGTAAGCGTTTATATGTTCTACATGATCCATTCCAGTGGCGGAATGCAGACCTCGGCAGCGATTTCCACAATTCTGACTCCTATTTATATTCTTTTGCTCACCAATAAACTCAAAACTGGCTTTTCATGGTTTCTAATTTCACTTTCTATATATATTTTATCTAATAAATACAATTCGGAAATTATCAAAATTATTGAGGTCGCCCCCTCCGATCCATCCGGAATATATTATTTTTCAACCATCATGGGCTTCTTCACCAACCTGTTTGTGTTGGTGGTAATTTTTGAATATGAAAAAAACCGTGCTATTTCAGCCTTAAAAGGCATAAACAAAGACCTGAAAAACACTCAGGAACAGCTGGTACAAAAAGAAAAATTGGCTTCATTGGGTGAACTCACTGCCGGTATCGCCCACGAAATCCAGAATCCCCTGAATTTTGTAAACAATTTTTCGGAATTAAGTATCGAATTGGCTGATGAGCTTAAAGAAGAATTTGAAAAGGAAAATTTTGACAAAGAACTGATAAAAGAACTGGCGGCAGATTTAGTGCAAAACCAGGAAAAAATAAATTTTCATGGAAAAAGAGCCAGCAATATTGTAAAAGGGATGCTCGACCACAGCCGGGTTTCGACAGGAGAGAAAAAACTCATCAACCTCAATGAGCTCACCGAGGAATATCTCAGGCTGAGTTTTCATGGAATGCGGGCCAAAGACAAAACATTCAACGCCGACTTCAAGGCACATCTTGATTCTGATTTACCCGAAATTTTTGGAGTACCGCAGGATTTGGGCAGAGTTTTCTTGAATCTTATCAATAATTCTTTTTATTCGGTTTTTGAAAAATCAAAGAAACTAGGTGTCTTTTATAAACCAATGGTAGAACTTACTACACAAAAGAATAAAAAGGAGGTAATTATAACCATTGCCGACAATGGAGAGGGTATTCCGGAAGCTATCAGGCACAAAATATTTCAACCCTTTTTTACTACAAAACCAACAGGAGAAGGTACCGGACTGGGTTTGAGTCTTAGTTATGACATTATCACGAAAATGCATGGAGGAAACATGGAAGTTGATACTGTGGACGGTGAATATTGCAAATTTATTATTAGATTACCTGCAAATTAGAATTCTCTTTTTCTATTATGAAAATATTGGTTGTTGACGACGAACTGGACATCAAAGATTTGTTTTTGCAAAAATTTAGAAAAGAAATCAAAAATGGTCTCACAGAATTTACTTTTGTATTTTCGGGTGAAGAAGCCATTGATTTTCTGAATAGTCACGAATCGGAATCTATCCTGATTTTGTCAGACATCAATATGCCCGGCATGACAGGTATCGAGCTCCTGAAACGTATAAGAGCCAAATATCCGGTGCCTCCACCCGAAGTGATGATGATTACGGCTTATGGCGATGAGGCCAACCGGCAACAAGCTATGGCTTTAGGTGCCAATGATTTTCTGGCTAAACCACTGGATTTTAATGAATTGAAAACCAAACTTTTGAAATGAAAACCAAAATTCTGGTAGTTGACGATGAGAGTGATTTGCAAATTTTGATCAAACAGAAGTTCAGAAAGCAAATCAGAGAAGAAAAGTACGAATTTATTTTTGCCGAAAACGGACGTCAGGCACTGGAAATGATGGACGCCAATTCCGACATCTCATTGGTACTGAGTGACATCAATATGCCGGAAATGGACGGTCTTACGCTATTGGTTAAAATTAGCGAAAGTAATCCCCTTATCAAAGTGGTGATGGTCTCAGCCTATGGAGACATGGATAATATCCGGACTGCCATGAACCGCGGGGCTTTTGACTTTGTGTGCAAACCGGTCAACTTTGATGACCTGGAAACCACCATGGAGAAGACCATTAAACATATTGACCAGATCAGGCAGACCTTCGATGCGATCAGAGAAAATAATATACTGAAAATGTATGTCGATGATTCGGTTCTCAATTTTATGTCCAGGCAGGAATTTGAGAACTCGCTTATTTCCAATGAACTCATTACAGCCAGTGTGGTATTTATGGATATTTGCGGCTTCACCGCCATTTCGGAAAAAGAAAAACCCGATGTGGTAGTTCGTCTGATTAATAAATATTTTGACATTATGGTCAAGGGTATCATTGCTCAGAATGGTATCATAGACAAGTTTATGGGAGATGCCGTCATGGCCATATTTAAAGGAGAGTATCATTTGGATAGGGCTATAGAGGCTAGTTTGACTGTAAGAGAAGAAATCGACAAAATCATTGAGCCTATCGCAGGTCAAAGCGAGTTTGTCCCGAAAGTAGCCATAGGCATTAAAAGTGGTGAGATGGTTTCGGGAAATATAGGCTCGGTTACCCTCAAACGACTGGACTATACTGTTATTGGCGACACCGTAAATACTGCCCAAAGGCTGCAATCGGTAGCTAAAGCAAGTCAGATAATCATTTCAGAAGATGATTACCAAATAATCAAAGACTCCTTTGTTTGTAAAGAGAAAGGCTCTGTTTCATTGAAAAATAAGGCTGGTGAAGTAAAAATTTATGAAGTAATAAATTAAATCTTCTTATCATGCGATTTGACGAACTAAAGGAATTTATCCTGGAGAATCTCCGTTCCAAACTTGACCCCAGACTCAGTTATCACAATGTTCATCATACCGAATATGTCCTGGATGCAGTCGAAAAACTTGCAACTGAGGCAGAAATTAATTCTGAGGAAAAAACTATTCTTTTGACCGGTATGCTGCTTCATGATTATGGATTTCTTGAAAACCCAAAAGCTGCAGGCCATGAAGACCGGGGATGTAAGACTGCTGAAGAATTATTGCCAAAATTTGGATATAATAAAAATCAGATTACTCAAATAAAAGGTATCATCAATTCCACCCGATTGCCTCAAACTCCGTTAAATCTTCTGGAAGAAATAGCCTGTGATGCTGATTTATTTTACTTGGGATCAGACGATTATGTGGCAGTTGCAGAGAAATTCAGGAAAGAGCTTATTAATATGGGGCAAACACTTTCAGCAGAACAGTGGCTAAAACTCCAGACAGATTTTCTTGAACAACATAAATATTTTACCGATTTTGCACAAAAATCACTTGAACCGATAAAGAAAGAAAATTTAAAGAAATTGGAAAAGACTCAAATCACAGATTCAAAACCTCACCATAAGCCCGGTTTTTCGGAAATAGCTCAGGATATAGTTTTCATGATTCTCGGGGTATTACTTGCCGGAATCGCCCTGAAAGGTTTCCTTGTACCCAACCATTTTTTTGATGGAGGAGTGACGGGTATTTCGCTGCTTATCCACGAAATTACCCATTTCAACCTGGGTATCATTATCGTTTTGATGAATTTACCGCTTATCATTGCGGCATATTATTCGGTTGGAAAAAGGTTTGCATACCGTACCCTGCTAGCTGTGGTGTTTTTGGGTATCTGCCTTACCTTTCTCCCCTATTTTGACCTGACCCATGACAAACTTTTGATTTCTATTTTTGGCGGGGTTTTTCTGGGATTGGGTGTGGGATTAATCATGCGTACCGGTGCTGCATTAGACGGCATAGAAGTATTGGCTCTTTACACGCTCAAAAGAACTTCATTCACCATTACCGAAATCATTCTTGGTATTAATATCCTGATTTTCAGCATAGCAGCCTTTAAATTTGGCCTCGAAACCGCCCTATACTCCATTCTTACCTATTTCACAGCCTCAAAAACCATCGATTATGTGGTGGAAGGTTTGCAGGCCTACACCGGGGTTACTATCATATCGGGAAAAAGCGAAGAGATAAAATTTCAGTTGGTAAATACCATGAATAAAGGAATAACCGTATATAAGGGCGAGCGTGGTTATCTGCCGGGTAGCTATGAAGTTTCAAACGACTGTGATATCATTTTTACTGTCATCACGCGTTTGGAACTCCGTAAACTCAAAAATCTGGTGTACGATATCGACCCCAAAGCCTTTGTTTTTGCCAATACAATCAAAGAAGCCTCCGGCGGAGTGACCACCAGGAGGCAGCATCATTGAGGAATTTTCCGATTTAGATTGATTCGATTTACGATTGATTGGATTTGAAAAATGCCTTACTTTTTTGTTATCGTTTATATTTTTTGCAATTTTGATTTAAATTAATTTTAATAAACAAAAATGACAGTTGTTGATTTGACCAGAAACAAGCTCATTGACAAATTGCTGACTATCAGGAATCAAAAAATTCTTGATACGATTACCGAATATCTTGATTCTGTTTCCAAAACTACCGGACCTTTAGAATTATCTGATTTTGAACGGAAAACATTGGAGCAAAGTCATTTGGATTATTTAACCGGAAAATTTAAATCACACACCGAAATTGACGCTGAAGATAAAAAATGGTTAAGTCAAAAGTAGTTTGGTCTGACACTACCTTGAACCAAAGAAGACAAATTTTTGAATATTGGAATCTACGCAATGGCAACACAAAATATTCTGAAAGAATCAGAGTGTCAATCAATAATCGAATTAAACTAATAACAAAAAATCCTGAAGCTTTCTTAAACGTTGATTTTGTGAATACCCACGTTACTGTCATTGAAAAATTCAAACTCTTTTAAAGAATTTACCCAGAAATAATAATGATAACAGCATTTTGGGATACCAGACAAGACCCTGAAAAGCTCTCAAAAATTCTAAAATAGTTTTTCTCCGTCATGAATAACCCTACTCTTTGTATAAAAGCTGACATAGACGCTCCCCTGGAGAAAGTATGGCTTGTATGGACAAAACCCGAACATCTCACTCAATGGTGGGGTCCCGCCGGATTTACAACTACCATACACCAAATGGAAATGGTCGTGGGTAGTGAGTGGAAACTTACATTACACAGTCCTGACGGCACCAATTTCCCTAATAGAAGTATTTTTAGAGAAATAATTTCTCATAAAAAGATAGTTTATGAGCATTTTAATCCACATTTTATCGCAACTGTAGTATTTGAAGAGCAGAGAAAAGAAACCTCAATAGAGTGGTCAATGGAATTTGATACTGTAGAAATGTACGAAGTGGTGGTAAAAACCCATAAAGCAGATGAGGGTCAAAAACAAAACATAGAAAAACTAAAAGCCTATCTGAAAAAATTACAATAACAATTAACCATTCCCTAAAACCTGAGTATATACTTTTTATTCATAATCAACGTTTTAAATCAAAACAATAAGCTTATCAAAACTTTATTTGTGTTTATAATTATGGGTTTCTTCAATTTTATTTATCCTCTGGGGGGGCATAAAATTACGAACGAAGAAGCCAGCCGCATTCTTGGAGAACCATGTCATGAAACTGCCACAGAAAGTACAAGCCAGGCTTTTGGGCATCAATTTAAAAGTACTTTCACAGCTAAATCAAGTTCTGAAAAACAATCAAAAACGGTTGCTCTTTATTATATGTTTGAAAGTTATAAAGATGAAACCTCCGCTAAAAATGCCTTTGCGATATTCCGGGAATCCAATGAAGATAGTAAGGGTTTCGAGCTATTAAATAATCTGGGCGATGAGGCCTTTTTCCACACTGATAATGAAAATTTCTGCCTGACAATAGCCAGAAAAAACAATGAACTCATAAGATTGAAAGTCAATAAATTAACCAAAAAAACATCAACTTCTGAACTTAAGAAAGTAACAGAAAATTTGCTATCCAGAATATAAAAAAATACCCGCCAGTGGCAGGTATCTTTTCCGGGTATTTTTTTATCATTTCAATAAATCAAACAATTCTTTGTCTTGTTGAGGCTGTACAGTGCATTTGTTGTCGAAATGCATAGTAGAAGTATTGCTACTATTGTATTTAGGCCATGCGGGTAATCCTGCATGGTTAGGATTTCCGGTTTTTGCAAAATTAATCCATGCCTGACTTACTTTTGCTGCCAGGGCAATAGCCTCTTTCCCACCACCTGTCATTTCTTCACAGCGTTGAATATTGTCAAACACAAATGGCAACTCCATACAGTGCATTGATTTATACTTCCCTCCTACTGTGGGCGACTGCCAATCAAAAAGATACATATACACAGGAGCCCCACCAGCTACAGCTGACTTAACATTGGCCTGATGTACTGCACCCGGACGAAACATAGCATCAATATCTATCAAATCAGAAGGTTTTTTGTAACCCGGATAGGCTTTTTTGGCTGCAATTTTGTAAGCTGAAGCTTTTTCTCCATATTTTTTTGCTATAAATGCATCCACTTCAGCTTCTGAGGCATCGGTAAGGTTGGCTCCCATCGATGCCATAAATTCATTTTTCACTGTTCCAATCATCAAAGGCACATTTTTGGAAAGTTGAAGTGCCTCCTCAGACAAGGGCTGATATGGCAATACTTCGCCATCCAGGCTTGGGCCCCAGCTCAGGCCAAATCCCTGAACCGGACGACCTTCTGCCTTGAGCTGATCCGAAACCACCTTCAAGGCTTTGTTTCCGGCAGCAACTAATTTATCATAAGGTACTTTTTGTATTTCATCTACTTTATCAGGACTGATTCCGAGCTCTTTCAGTGTTTCGGCACCAAGCTTTTGCGTATCTTTTTTGTCTAGCATATTTGACCTGAAAGCACCTGACTGATTAATCGCTTTGTGGAACAACCCATGTGCACGCGGCATAGCCATTAGGACATTTACTTTTGCTCCTCCACCGGATTGACCGTAAATGGTAACATTTCCGGCATCACCTCCAAAGCTGGAGATGTTATCACGAACCCATTCCAGAGCCATGGCCATATCAACGATGCTGTTATTGGCAGAGGTTTTGTATTTATCACCATAGGCTGAGAGGTCCAAAAATCCAAGAATATTGAGTCTGTGATTGATAGAAACCACCACTACGTCACCTTTTTTGGCTAAGGCTTCTCCATCATAAGAAGGCAGCTCCTGACTTGAACCTGCAGCAAAACCTCCGCCATGAATCCAGAATAACACCGGACGTTTCTTGCCATCGTTGATGCCGGGCGTCCATACATTGATACGCATACAGTCTTCGTTAGTATAGCCCCAGTCATGCGAAAACACAAACTCACTTTCGTCATGTACTTGTGTAGTAGGATTCATAAGTGGTGAAACTGGTCCATAGACCATTGAGCTTCTAATGGCATCCCATTTAGCCGGTTTTTTGGGAGTTTCAAATCTCCCTGCGGTGGCATAAGGCATCCCTTTGTAAGTAAAGATTCCATTGTGAATATACCCACGCACTTTGCCGTACTCAGTGTTGGTCTCTGCGATCCCGGGACCGGAAGTAATCTGAGCAAAAACACTGCCTGCCGACAATGCTGCGATTAAAAGAAAACTAAGTGTTTTTTTCATAAAAACTTGATGTTTTGTAATTCAGAAATAAAGGCTGAAAATTGCGACATTTCTGTCTTTAATTAATTATTTTCTAAAATAAATGAAATTTTTGTAACGAAAAAAATATATTGTCGCAAAATGATACAATAAATAGATGAAAGGAAATAATTAGTGTATGAAAAGCAAATAAAATTTAGAAAAGAAAAAAATACTTATAAAAAAAGCAGTGCAAATAATATCTGCACTGCTTTTAAATTAATCTTAAAAACTTAGATTACTTTTTCGCTAATGCCTTCTTAATAGCTTCGTCAGCCAGCTTTTCCATGATTTTATAGCATGAAAGATTAGGATGAATACCATCACCCGCCATATCAGGGGAAAGGCCGCCTTCTTTGTTTTTGAGTCTATCGTAATAATTCAGATACACCAAACCATATTCATCAGCGAGTTTTTTGATACCACTATTCAATGCAAATACTTTGGCTGCTACGTCTTTAATCTCTGGTCTCCACGGAAAGGCTGCTGCAGGCAAAACTGAAGCTAACACTGGCGTAATACCATTAGCTTTGGCGGTTGCAATCATGGACCGATAATTTCCAAGAGTATATTCTTCCATATAATCACCGGTATTTTCAGCCACATCATTGGTTCCGATATTAATTACCACTGCCTTGGGTTTTAGAGCCACTACATCTTGCTGAAAACGCAACAGGGTTTGAGGAGAAGTCTGACCGCTAATCCCTCTTCCTACATATTCATTTTTCTCAAAATATTCCTTATCGGCGTTGACCCAACCTTCAGTTATGGAGTCTCCCAGAAATACAATTCTGTTTTTACCTGATTTGGGTTGTCCTGTTTTCATATTGGCATCTTTATATCTGGCGAGGTTGGCAAAATCTCTTCTGGCACGTGCCTCGTTTTGTTTGGCTCCTTCTTCGAGTTCCCAGTATTTTCTACCTACTTCCCACTGATTGGGATAGCGTTTGTTCATATAATCCTGCATTTTCATCCAGTCGGTAAGGCGATCTATCCATGTATCTACCGGAAGGTGTTTTTTGCCCATTCCAAATCCATGCCCTCCTCTCTCATAAATATGCATCTCAGCCGGTTGACCAGCGTTTTTCCAGTCAAGGTATAGCTGAGCATTGGCCGGTGCAAAACCCAGATTATCATCGGAAGCCAAAGCAATAAATATCGGATACTTTTCAGCAGGTATATTCTTCAGATAATCTACAGCAGGCACGTAAGGGTATATGGGTGCAATAAAATTGGGTTTTGCAGATTTTTCTGAAGCATAAAAAGTTCCTAAAGTGAGTGTGCCACCCGCCGAAAATCCCATCATACCCACTTTGTCGGTATTGATGTCATATTTGGAGGCATTGTCTCTAATATGTTTCAGGGCAGTTTGAGCATCTTTTATGGCTAGTTCAATTACTGGAGCATTTTCCGCATCCAGTTTTTTGAAGTCCTGCATTTTGCCCATGAGTTCAGCCATAGGGTTTGAAGTTTTAAGCTGTACCAATCTGTATTTCAACACAAAAGCTGCAACTCCATTTGCTTGAAGATGTTTGGCTACCATATGACCTTCACTGTCCATCGACAAAATATGAAATGCCCCTCCGGGAGCAATGAGCATCGCAGTACCTGTAGCTTTACTTTTGGCTGGAATATATGCCGTGAGGGTAGGCACGGAAACATTGTAAGCAATGATATTGCCATCCGGAGTTTTGATTTCTGATTCTTTCCAATCCCAGGTTTCAGAGCCGGGAGCAACAGCTGGATAAAGATTAATGACTTCCTGGGCATTAATAGTAAAGCCCAACATAAGGAGAAAAACTATTTTTTTCATTTTAATAGTCGGAATAAATTTTCCGAAAGTTAAGGAAAACAAATATTGTATTTTAAAAAGAAAGGCATAAAAAAGCCCCTTTCGGGGCATTTTTTTAAAAAGAAAATTTTTTATAATCTGCCAATAGGCACAGCAACTCTCACATTATCCCAGTTAAAACTAAGCGTTGAATCTATATCAATACGAAGATTCTCCTGGATAGCGGGTAAACCCGATACGGGAGCAGTTACGTTCACAATATCTCCTTTGGGATTTCTCTGGGCTTTTCCATTAAATCCTATCCCCCAACCCGGAATTTTGGTATTAAGTATAACATTCCAGCTTTCTTTTCCGGGAATTGTCCACAAAGAATATTTTCCGGCAGGTAGGCTCTGATTGCCCAGAGTTATTGGTTTATCGGTTTCCAGGGTTGTAGGCTCATTTGCACCTGTACGCCATACTTCGCCATAAGGCACTAAATTTCCAAATATCTCCCGGTCATTTTTCGAAGGGCTACAATAAAAAAGTTTTACCGTTGCATCCCCAACTTTGTAAGTTTTATGTACTTCAGGGCTATATTTTTTGGTATTGAATTGCATGTATTTAAACACACCAAACAGTATTATGGCCAATACGACCAACCCAATAAGAATCTTTTTTAACATTTTGTTTAAATTAAGGTTTTGGGAAATAACAGTTTATTAAGTTTTTACGTTCAAAACTAATTAATTGACACTATACTTAAAAACTACTGCCGGCTGAGATGCCAAAGTCTGCCCTATTTTTATAGGCAACTTTATGGTTACTTTTCCATCTTTGATTTCCCATTTTAGTGGTTTTTCTTCCCCTAAAATATAAATCTTTGAGTTTTTGGCAGGTTCATTCCCTTCCCATTGTACAGTTTCAGTCAGCTGATTTTCTTTTCCTAAAAGCTGAATGGCGTAAATCTGCTTTCCATCTTTGGAAGCAGTAAAATAGGTGGAATTATATTTAAAATTATCAATAGCTCTGGTCTCATAAATACCTTCGCCATTTATTTTTAACCAATTACCAATTTCTTCCAGCTTTTTGATTTGCTCATCCAAAAGAAGCCCCTCTGCAGTGGGGCCAACTCCCAATAGCAAATTACCTCCTTTTGCCACTATTTCGACCAATAGATGGATTACTGATTCGGAAGTCTTAAACTGGTCATTGGGCACATAGCCCCAGGCTCCTCCAAGTGTGATACAGCTTTCCCATGGGTCGTGCGACATGCCTTTGGGTACCGCCTGCTCGGGTGTACGATAATTTTCAAATTCCCCGTGAACGGTGCGGTCAACTATCAATATACCGGGTTGATTTTTTCTGGCTTTTTCGGCGAGTTTTGACATATTTATTTCCTGATCAAAATCGGGAATAGGTGCTCCCCAGGCCAGAACTTCGTCTGTTACAGTGCTTCTGGGCCGCACCCAACCCCCATCCAACCAAAGAATATCGACATTACCATACTTACTGGTGAGTTCATCAATCTGTTTGTGGGTGTAATTAATAAACTGATTCCATCGCCATGGATGTTTTCTGATGTCATAATTTACGTTGCGATTAGGAGTGGCATACAAATCCCACCAAAAATACTGAGAGTGCCAGTCTGGCTTTGAATAGTAAGCCCCAATCATCATATTTTGCTTTCTGAAGGCATCAAAAACAAATTTTGCGACATCGGCTTTTGGGTTTTCTTTAAAAGGTCCATTTGAAATCTTGAAATCTGAAAATTGGGTATCAAACATATTGAAGCCATCATGATGCTTGGTGGTGAAAACCACATATTTCATCCCGGCATTTTTGGCAGCTTGTGCCCATTGATCAGGGTTAAATTTAGTTGGATTAAATTTTTCACTTAAACCCCAATACCATTTTTTGTAGTCATCATATCTGGACGATGAGTCACGGGTGATCCAATCTTCGTTACAAATTGACCAGGATTCAATAATTCCGGGTACTGCATATAGCCCCCAATGGATTATCATACCAAACTTTTGGTCACGCCAATGTTCCAATTTCTGAGCTACCAGCGGGTCTTTGGGATATTCGTATAGATTAGATGAAGGGTGAAGGGTATTTTGGGCAAAAGAACCGGAAACAGAAAATAATATTAAAAGAAATAATCGGAAAGATTTCATTTGGAGAATAGTCTATTATTTGATTTTCAAATTTAGACATTTAACCTTAGAATATTTGAATTTTCAAATCCTACCTAATGCAAAAAACTAAAAAATGACTATTGGCTAACCTTTCTTGCCAACTTTCCAAAAATTCATTTTGTCGATAATTCAAATTTTACAGTTTCCATTTATCGGTAATATCGGTCGGTTTATCGGTTTTTAGGTTTCTGCTCATCGAAATATGCTGTGCCATCGGTTTGAAATGTCCCAATTTTGGATCACAATTATGAAAAAGACAGAATGGTTCATCCTTCTGATTTAAAGCAAATTAAATAATATGAAAAAGCTATTTACTATTTTTTTTATGTGTGTGGGGATGGCGGTGCAGGCTCAAACCAAAGTGTCGGGTACTGTCTCTGACGATAAAGGGGAGCCCTTGCCGTTTGCCAACGTGGCATTGGAAGGAACTTATGACGGAGCCTCAGCGGATGTAAACGGGAAGTACGAGTTTACGACCGATGAAAAAGGTCAAAAGTTATTAAGTGTGACAATGGTAGGTTTTGAAGCGGTAAAAAAGAGCGTAACACTGGAAGGAAGTGCCGTAGAGGTGAATTTTAAGATGAAAGAGTTGATAAACACCCTGAATGCAGTAGTAGTGTCGGCAGGGATGTTTGAGGCCTCAGACGAGAAAAAAGCGGTAATGATGAAGCCGCTTGATATTGTAACCACCGCCGGCGGAAATGCGGACATTACCTCGGTGATGCAATTGCTACCCGGTTCCAACCGGGTGGGCGAACGCGAGGGGCTCTTCGTGAGAGGGGGCTCTTCGAGTGAAACCAAGACTGTTATTGACGGTATGATTGTACAGAATCCGTATTTCAGTAGCACGCCGGATGTGCCGCAGAGAGGTAGGTTTGACCCGTTTATGTTTAAAGGAACGGCCTTTAGTACGGGTGGATATTCGGCACAATATGGACAGGCTTTGTCGTCGGTGCTATTACTAAATACTCAGGACAAACAAGGAAGCAATAGCTCTACCACATTGAGTGCCAATCTGGTAAGTGGGGCGATCACACACACACACAAGGGCTGGCTTACAGGAAGCTTGTATTACAGTAATATCAGTCCACTGCTGAAAGTTGCTACCAATTCTTTTAATTTTGAAAAGGTACCTCAAGGCTTGGGTGCAGTGGTTTCGGTAAATGAGGTGTTGAAAAATAAGGCGACATTGAAGGTATTTGGGACACTTTCAGACAACAAGTCGGCGATTTGGTTGCCAAGTTACGATGCAATAAACAGCAAGTATTTATTTGACAATAAGAATTTTAACACCTTTAATCATGCCCACTATCGTCAAACCTACAAGGACGGCATATGGGTGCTGCAAGCAGGGGCATCATATAGCAGAAACAATGATAATCTGGCTCTGAGTGGTGCCGGTTTTCAAAGAAAAGACGAACGTACGCAAGGCAGGTTGGTGATGAGCAGATTGTATGGAAACAACAACAGCAGCACACTTAATTTTGGTACTGAAGTGCACCATATCAACGTAAGCAACCGCTACAATGAATTTGAAATGAAGATGACAGACAACTATTCGGCGGTGTTTGTGGAATCAGAGACTTATCTGTCGAAAGATCTTGCTCTAAGAATCGGAGCGAGAGGGGAATATACCAGTGTACTGGATAGATTTAATGTAGCTCCCAGAATATCAATGGCTTATAAAACAGGGGAATATTCGCAGGTTTCGGTGGCTGGCGGAAGGTTTTATCAAAATCCTGAGAAAGAGTATCTGTATATGAACAAGGCCCTCGACTTTGAAATTGCAGATCATTATATTGCTAATTTTCAGAGAATTAAATCAGGAAAAACCTTTAGGACTGAGATTTTTTACAAAAAATATGACCAATTGGTAACCGAAAAAACGGAAACTTTTGATCCTAATCCTTATAGATTTCCGACAGGAATGACCAGCAACAACGGATACGGCTATGCCAGAGGATTTGATGTGTTTTTGAGGGATCAGAAAAGCCTGAAAAATGGTGATGTATGGGTGACTTATTCATTTTTGGATACTGAAAGATATTTCAGGAATTATTCAAAATCAGTGATGCCATATTTTGCTTCAAAACATAATATGAGCGTGGTATATAAACAATTTTTAACCTCAATTACAACCAATGTGGGCTTAACGTACAGCTATTCGTCGCCAAGACCGGTATATGCTCCCGGCAATGATTTGCAGGAACCAGTTTTCACAAAGCCGTACCACAATGTAAGCTTTATGGCCAGTAAAATCAGACAAAGGCCCAATAACTTCCTGGTTTTCTATGTGATTGTGGACAATATTCTGAACAGAAACAATGTGTTTGGTTACAGGTTTTCGCAGGATGGCTCACAAAAATATGCTGTGAACGCACCCATGAGAAGGATGTTACTGTTTGGTGCCACGTTTACTTTCGGAAAGCTTAACGGCAGATCAAAAGAAGCAGAGTTAGATTTTTAAAAAGTAATAAAAGTTGCGAGTACCGAGGTTTTGGGTGAAGAGTTAGCGAGTTGAAATACATCTGCTGCCTGATGCCTATTGCCTGCATCCTTAAAAAAAAATTAAACAAAATAAAACAAATACAAAAATGAAAAAGCAAATTTTGACCCTTTCTCTTATCGCCGGAATGGCGTTTGGCTCGATGGCACAATCAGAAAAATATGTTAGTGCTATGACCGAGATTACTTCGGGAATACAGCAGGTGCAAGGCAAAGGTTTCCTGCCTTTTGCCAACAAAATGGAGCGTATTGCAGCCGCAGAGGCCAACGAGTGGCTACCCAACTATTGGGCCGCATATTGCTATATAAATGAGAGTTTTACTACCGAAAAAACTGCCGACAAAGATTTGTTGCTCGATAAAGCCGAGGGTTTCCTGGTAAAAGCTGAGTCACTGGCCAAAGATAATGACGAGTTGGAAGTGGTAAAAGCACAATATGCGATGGCCAGGGTAAGTGTGGATCCAATGAGTCGTTGGCAGAAATATGGAGCTAATTTCCAGTCGGCATTAGCCAAAGCAGAAAAACTTAATCCTGCTAATCCAAGGATATTTTACACTCAGGGCTTAAATACTTTCTATACGCCGGAAGGATTTGGTGGAGGAAAATCAAAAGCTAAACCAATTTTTGAAAAAGCTGCCGGCCTTTTCGAAAAACAAAGTCCCGCTAATGCATATTCACCGGCCTGGGGTAAAGGTGAAACCCAATATTTTTTACAGCAGTGTAACTAATAAAATTTATAGCAATTTCAAGCCGCATCTCTGTAAACGAGGTGCGGTTTTTTTATTAATTTGGCAGAAAAATTCGCAGGAATGATTGGAGTATTTGATTCGGGTATTGGGGGATTGACACTTTTGAAGGAGCTCGTAAAAACCCTCCCCAAAGAAGATTTTCTGTATTATGCCGATACTGAAAATGTACCCTATTCTTACAAAACCAGAGAGCAAATACTTGAATTTGTGGAGAATGCCGTTATTTTCCTTCGAAAAGAAAGCTGCAAAGCCATTGTGCTGGCATGCAATACCGCCACCAATGTGAGTATTGAGTATCTGAGAGAAAAATATGATTTTCCGATTATTGCCATTCAGCCTGCTGTGAAGGTAGCTTTTGACAATAATGAACCAGACAAACGGATCCTGGCTTGTGCCACTCCGGTTACACTTTCAGCTGATAGATTTGAAAACCTTATTAATTCATTGGATATCAATCATATAGTAGACAGACTTCCCCTGCCGGGATTAGTAGAATTTGCTGAAAATGAGATTTTTGAAGATGAAAAAGTCTTGGAATATTTGAAAACTGAATTTTCAAAATTTGACCTGAATCATTATAAGTATATCGTCCTGGGCTGTACACACTTTACTTATTATGAGAACTTTATAAAGAAAAACTTCCCCTCACTCACCCCTGTTGACGGCAACGAAGGCACTGCACGCCATCTAAAAAATACACTTGAAACTTTGGGTTTACTCTCAGTTGAAGGAATTGGAAATATGAGATTTGTGGAATCAGGAAATTATGTAAAAGACGAAAGCCGATTCTTGAGGTATTTGGGAAGATAAATCTTATTAAATCACCCCTTCCTATACTTCCTGGTCCATTCAATAGCTCCAAAAGTAGCAATTACACAAAAAACTGCATAAAGTACTGAATAAAGTTTTACATCTTTAACAAAATACATATAGGTACTTATCAGGTCAATGGCCAGCCACATCCACCAGGCTTCTACTTTCTTTTTCATTAGCATAAATGTGGCCACGATGCTCATTACGGTTGTAAAACTATCCATATAAGGAAAGGCACTGGGAAGGCTAAATATTTTCGGAAAAAATTCATGAAGGTTTTTTGAAAAAGTTCCCATCAAAAATGTAGCTACCAATCCCCCGAAAATTAGAAGAAAAGCATTTTTTTGTGTCAATCTTGTGATTTTAAGCTCATGTTTTTGGTTGGCCTCTGATTCTTTCGGAAATTTCCATAGCCAGAAACCTATTACATTGGTCACAAAGAAAAAGCCCTGCAAAAACATATCGGGGTAGAGCTGAATCTGGTAGAACATGATGGCAGCCAGCACTACATTTATGAGCCCTATTATCCAGCTCCATACATTTTCTTTTGCAGAAAGCCACACCGCATATCCACCAGTTAAAGTAGCCCAAAACTCCAGGTGACTCATAGGATAGCCCCAAATCGTGAAGAATATGTTTTTTATATCGAAAATTTGAATCATTATATTTCAGTTCCGGGTTGCGAGTTATGAGTTCCGGGCATTATTTACCAAAAAAAACTAAATAACATATAAACAGCTTAATAACAAATACTTACATCTTCAGAAAGACAAATCTAGATTAACTTTATCCCAAGAAAACTGACTTCTCGTGTCTCAACAATCGACTCGTAACTCGGCTCTCGACACTCGTAACTCGGCTTTCGCAACTTTACTTTAACTTTTCCTCTTAAAAAGGGGCACCGTACTGCATGGTTCACCAAACATCAGGCTGCGGGCAAGGGGTTTGAGGATTCTGGTCAGTTCTACATAAACTTCCACTGGAATTGACGCATTGCTACAGCCTTTTACCACTATACGTTGCCCTTGAAATCCCTCCCAATTTATTTTTCGGAAAATCTCTTCGAAAATTTTTATTTCCAATTGTTCCAGACTGCCGAAAACCACCATTTCTGCCACCTCGCTCATATGGCCGGCCAAAAGCATATATGCCCAGGTAGGCACTATGGCATCTGCAGTGCAAACTATTCCCACATATTTTCCCCGATATTGCTCCCAATCATGTGTTTTCAAAAACTCCCTGAAGTCTTTTTCTTTCAGGATCAACTCCATGAAAAGATTCTGCTTCAGGTCATATAGTTCCCTTTCTCCTTTAGGATAGTAGTCTTCCAGGTCAAAAGTCATTAACCCGCTCTGCGTCACACGATTTATGATTGTCTCTTCCATTTTGGTTTTTAACTATTCCACCCTTACCACCGAATCATCCTCTAAATCAGAATTAGGCTCCGATTTTACTCTTTTTTCCAGACTGATTGGATTAGCTTTAAAAAATGCACTGGCAAGGGTAAGATTAAAGATTTTTAAAAATGTTCTTGCCAAAACCGAAAATTGCTGAACCAAAAACATCATAAAAATAGTAATGCCGGTGCTCATCTGTGTCAGGCCGTCGATTCCCAAATACACCAATAGCAACAAAAAACCAACAAAAAGAACTCCCCAAAACAGCAAAAATGTCACAGGTCTTTTCATTATGTAGCCAAATGCCTTCCCAAACGCTTCCCATGGGCCTAAATCACCCTTTTGGCTCATCATGACTTTTGCATACATATTTTGTACTATTACAACACTAAAAAAGTAAGCCAAAATCGCAACTGGTGGCAGCATCACGAAGAAATAGGTTTTCTCACTTCCGCCTTCACCAATAGATGCGAAAATGAAAAAAAACATTCCTGAGAAAGCCACCAGTACCAAAAGAAATATCATAGAATAAACCAGTAACATCAGATATTTACCAAATTGAATACTAGCTCCTGCAAAAAAATCAGCAAAAGTAAAATCCTTATTACTAATCACTTTCAGGATTCCTCCGTCAAAGAAATTGCTTAATAATAAATACAACAGTCCTACTACAAAAAACAATGAAACAAGCGGCCTGAAAGCATCTCCACTTTGATTGATAAAATCGCTGAATATCATAAAGTCGAAGTCTTTCAGCAAAGCATCCAATGCTACCGAGGTATCCGCTTCATTGAGAAAAGTAACATAAAATGGTCTTGCCACCAGCATAGCCAGCACAAATCCAACCCCATATATCAAAAACAACATCTTTGGTCTGCTCCAGACCGCCGAAAACGCCGATTTAATCATAATTTTTATTTCTTTCTATTTTCTCTATTTCCTTGTTCATTTCGTCCAAAAGCTGCTGTTCGGTCGGCAGATACAATTGGTATTTACTCGCAAAAATACTCATATTATCTTCAGGAAGTGTGATTTTTACCATCGCGTCATTTTTATCGGCACAAAGTAAAATTCCTATCGTCGGGTTTTCGAAATCCTGCTTTTCAATTCTATCAAAATAATTGACATACATTTGTAGCTGACCTATGTCCTGATGAGTAATTTTATCAGTCTTAATCTCAATAATTACAAAACATTGCAAAAGGCGGTTGTAAAACACAAGATCGACAAAGAAATCATCCCCATCCAAATGAATTCTTTTCTGTCTGGCCACAAACGAGAATCCATTGCCTATTTCCAATAAAAAATCCTGCAAATGACTAATTATCAACGATTCAAAATCTTTTTCATAATAATTACTCTCTTTCTTTAAGCCTAAAAACTCCAATACCATCGGGTCTTTTATTACTTCCTTTACATCAGAGGGTAGTTTTTCGTTTCTTGCTATTGCCAGAACTGACTCCACATCGTTACTTATAAGCAGCCTCTCAAAAAGCTGGCTATTTACCTGCCTCTCCAGTTGTCTCGCTGTCCAAAGATTTTTTTCGGCTTCGGCCAAGTAGAAAGCCCTTTTCTCCTTATTTTCTATCCTGATAAAAGTACGATAGTGAGTCCAACTAAATTGCGAACGCAGTGCGTTCGTAATTGGAAATATTCTGTAAAACTGTCTGAATAATTCTAATTGTCTAATGGAAAATCCACTTCCAAACAGTGGTGTAAGCTCTTCCGAAAGTGATTTTATCAAAAACTCTCCATACTTCGCCCTATCCAGGCCCTTCTGTTCTTCTTCGAAAATCACCCGGCCTATTTCCCAATACATCAAAACTCTTTCATAATCAACCGACCGGACCGCACGCTCTCTCGCATTGTCAATGATGGATTTAATTTCCGAAACCAGATTTTTATTCAGTTGCATATCTAAATTGTTTTATTTCAACTTCGGATTATTCTTATGCCTATCGGCATCTCTAATCGACTTTTTCTCCAGATTTTTCTCCAGAGCATCTGTTAAATTCACCCCAGTTTGATTGGCGAGGCATACCAGCACAAAAAACACATCAGCCAACTCATCACCAAGATCTTTGCCTTTGTCAGTTTCTTTTTCTGATTGCTCACCGTATCTTCTGGCCATAATCCGGGCTACTTCACCCACTTCCTCCATCAAAATCGCCGTATTGGTAAGTTCATTAAAATATCTAACTCCTGTTGTATTAATCCACTTATCTACAGCACCTTGCAATTCATTCAAAGTCATATTCTTTACCTATTTTTGAGGGCGATTCCACGCAAAAGGCGTGGCCGGGCTTTCGCCTTTACTCCTCCCACGCCACGCCATTCGGCTTAGGCGTGGTGCGGGGTATCGGCTCTATCCCTATCGCATTCATTATTTTTCAGTGCTAATTTAATCATCCCTGAGCAATAATTCTTACAAATACCTGACAAGTCAATTACCATTAAGTAAAAACCTATTTCAAAATCCAATCTCATTCATAAATTTTCGTTTCTTTGAGATAAACAAACCCTCTATTGACATGGAAAAAAACATTGACCGCCGGAAATTTACCCGGAATCTCAGCATAGGCCTTGGAACTTTTATGCTCCCATCGGCAGGAATCAGTCAGCCGGCAACGATTCTCGACGAAAACAACCTCAACCACATTGGTCCCCGTTCGGGATTTACGCCCCAAATTGGCACTTTGATTTCGATGCTTGACTGGCTGAGCAATTCGGTGATTCAATATCATAAAAAATTAACTGTCGAGCAGCTGGACTTCCTTTTTGATAAAGAATCCAATACCATAGGCTCGCTTATGATGCATTTAGCCGCCACCGAGGTTATTTATCAGGATATTACGTTTCATAATTTAGAAGACTTCACTCCCGAAAACAAGAAAAAATGGAATATTGCCATGGAACTAGGGGATGATGCCCGAAAAGAAATTAAAGGAAATCCACTGAGTTATTACAAAGATATGTTTGATGAGGTGCGGGCAATGACCAAAGCCGAAATGAAAAAACGGGACGACAAATGGCTCCTTAGCGGCGAAACCAAAGATTGGGATTGGAACAACTACTGTAAATGGTTCCATGTGGCAGAGCACTACGCCAATCATCGTGGTCAGATGACCTGGTATGCTAAAAGATTGCCTAAATAAGGACAAAGGTCAAGTTCGCAAAAGTCATTTTTTATCTATTCAATCATACTTTAAGTCTCATTGTGCTGTTCATACGCAGGGCAATGGGCTTTTTTTTTGTAATTTTGAGAAATCAAAAAAACAACAAACAAACAAAACCATTAGCATGAAGCGTACCGGACTTTTTCTCCTGGCTATCATATTTACTATTTTTTTGGGTTCCTGGGGCATGTGGGGGCACTACGCCATCAACCAGTCAGCTATTTTTGCTTTACCACAACCCCTGAGTCAATTTTTTTACAATCATATTGATTTTGTATCTGAAGGCGGCAACCTTCCTGATGTCAGGAAATACAGCCACCTGAAAGACAAAGCCGAAGGACCACGTCATTATATTGATATTGAAGACTTTGGAGATATTCCTTTCGACAGTATCCGCACCAAAAAGTGGGATGAAAAAAGCCTTCAAAAATGGGGCTCTCTGCCCTGGTTTATGAGCGATACTTACAAAAGTTTGGTAGCTTCGATGAAAGGCGGTCGCCGCACAGAAACACTCTTTACGGCAGCTGAGTTGGGCCACTATATTGCCGACGCTCACATGCCATTACATACTTCTTCCAATCATGATGGCCAGCTAACCAATCAACGGGGAATTCACGCCCATTGGGAAGCCTTGTTGGTGGAACGATATGGAAAAGGGTATAATCTGAAAGTTGACAACGCCATATATATCAATGATGTGGATGCTGAAATTTGGAAAATTATCAAGGAGACGCATAGCCTGGTTGATACGCTTCTGGCAATTGACAGAAATCTCAGAAATGAATTCCCTGCAGATAATCTTTATGAAAAAGATGCCGATGGAAAGGTCATAAAGAATAAATTTGGGCAATGGGTTTTTTCAAAAGAATATTCAGAACTGCTTCATAATGCTCTGAATGGAATGGTAGAAAAGCAAATGAGAAAATCGGTACAGGATGTGGCTAATTTTTGGTTCACGGCCTGGATAGATTCCGGAAAGCCAAATTTGATTTCAATGGATCAGCCTGAGGTGACCAAAAGAGCTCAAAAACAATACAAAAAGGACTTAAAAATCTGGCAGAAAGGTATGGTACCATACCAATATCTTGAAAAAGAATATTGACATTTGACTTTGAATAAAAAAACTCCCGGCCATTGATTTTAAGGCCGGGAGTTTTATTTTGAAAGAGTTTAACCAGAAAACTTAAAACATTGATTTGTAAGGAGCTGTATCAAAAGTAAATTTATCGTTGACTTTGATTTCTTCTACTTCCATATCAGTTTGGTCGCCTTTTTCGGACCTGATGCTGTAGCCTAAAACCGCTCTGCCTTGAGCCATTATTTTCGCAAGCTCAGGATGAGCCGTATATGCCATATAGTTTTTAGAATTTCCTTTTCCAGTCATACCTGCATTTCCTCCCATTTTCTGACCCATTTTCGCAAAATCTCCCACCTTGTTTTGGCTAATCCACATCAACACCTGATCTTTTGATTCCTGATCTTCGATGCGGTAGCCTTCGCATTTGTACCCTGCGATGGTTTTGGTCTCTGTTGTTTTGGTGATTTTTATTTTTTCATCGTTTTCAGTGGCATATTGTTCGAGTTTATCAGGCTTATAGCCTATGGCCATTACATTTTTTGTGCCCTCATTATTGGTAAAAGTGAAAAACTTATTTTGTTCAAAATCCATCAAAAACATCTCCATCGTAGCCTGGGATTTTTGCATGTCGGCATTGGAAGAACTTAAGAATTTTACACCCACGGCTTTGTCATCAACCCCAAACAGGTATTTGGAACGCATGATGGTGGCTGTTTTTTCTTTAGCAGGAGTCGAAGAAATTTTCATAGTCATAGATGAAACAAAGCTATAATTTGCCTTTGGCTTTCCCCCAAAACTAAAACCTCCAAACGAACCCTTAGATTCCTTTTTCTCGACTTCCTTTTCTTTTGCTACTGGCTCTTGCTTTTTAGGATCTTCGCTTTTCTTTTTGGTTTTAAAAAGCCCGTCAAAGGCTTTGTCAAAGGCAGCCTCAGCGTTTTTGAGTGGATCTTTTTCGGTTTTTTTCTCAGATTCATTTTCCTGAGCAAAAATATTTAAACTACTGACTGTTAATAAGATAATAATGCATATTTTTTTCATTCTTATTTTAGATTTATAATCCCAAAATTTACCAAAACAACCCCCTAATTCCAATAGAAATGACAAAATTTTATTTTGTGACACTAAATTTCAGGGATAAGGATTTGCAAAAGATTCTTTTTAAAAAATCACTTATATTCCATCGAAAACTTACAATCTTCCAGCTCAATATCAGCATCAATAAAATTAGTAAGGACGGCATTTAATTCACCCTCGATTACTGAATTCCTCTTGTATTTTTTAAAAGTAAATGTTCCTGCCTTTGCAAAAAGAATTTTTCCTCCGGTTTGAACTACCAAAGTTGCAATTAAGTTTTCTTCCAGATTATTTGGATCAAACTTATAAGACTTACCCGTCTGTAATTTTGTTTCATTAAATTCGAGCGAAATGATGTTTTCATCATCAATTTTGCCGGCCATAGTAACAGTGGCAAACAGCCCTCCAAAGCTAAGGGTTTTGGCTTTCCAGCTTTTACCATCAATGGTAGCTGTCATGGTACCGGTAATTTTTGAACCTGACGCCGCCCCGCCTGAGTCATCTTTGTCGGGATCAATAGAAAGTTTACCACATGAACTTACCAGCAAAGAAAATGCAAAAAGAAATGTAAGTTTTTTCATTGTTTTCATGATTATTGATATTTAATGAATATTTACTAATACTTTAATTTTTCCGGTTTCGGCCTCAAAATTTTCGAGGGCTTTACCGATAATTTGGCCTGGTTTAACTTTATCGGGATCACCTTTCATTGCGTAACCATTTCGGGAAGAGCTGACAATGAAGTCACCACGCCTAATGGTACCTCCTTCGCTGCAAACTTTAGTAGGAATAACTCCCACTACGCCCATAGGTACTTGATTATCAAGTGGAGTATCGATATTTTCTTCGGTTAGTAACACGCCGGGTTTAGTAGCATACACACCAGCGACGAGATTTGAATAAGGCTCAAAAGATTTTTCAACTTTTCGGTCAGAAGATGTAGAAATAACCAAAATATCACCTTCTTCATAGCTATTTCGCAATCCCTCTACCTCAAAAGCCTCGGCTAAATCGGCTCCGGAGTTTTGCGTACCTCCGTTGAAAAAGCCTTTTCCTGTTCTGTCAACCCGAGCCACATTAAAACCATTGTTATTCATTATTAAAATATTCCCTGAAGACCCGGAACCTTGGTGGGCTAAATAGAGTGTACTACCTCCCCCAAGTGTATTTACCGTAAGTGCATTACTATTATTTGATGTGTTTGTTATTTCAAAAAATCCAGCCCTACCTGAAGTTCCAGACTTAATTCCTTCAATTGCATTGTTCAGCGTACCGCTTGATAAGGCATAAATTGCACTCCCTACTCCTGATGTAGATGCATAAATAGCATTGCCCGTATGCGAGCTACTTCCACTAATTTCAAATCTTCCACCACTACCTGATGTACCACTCTTTTGGACAAATAAACCGTGGCCATTCCCATTAGTGAATGAATTTATTACATTACTTGGATTTGTACTATTTGTTATTTGAAAATCGGCTGCTGATCCTGATCCTGTATTAGTACCAAAAATTAGAGAGCCTATTCCATTGCTATTAAGACGAATCAAATTTGCTGATGTTAATGTATTCGTATTCTCAAAAAATGCTGCCGAAGCGGATCCAGTATTTTTTGCGTATAATGCTGCACCTGATCCATTAGTTTTTACTGAGATACCATTGGCAGAGCTTAAAGCATTGTTTATTTCAAAATCTGCGATTTCACCCAAACCAATTGTTGTAGCTTTAATTACACTTTTCTGGTTTTGATTATTGTTAATGCTTATGTCAACTCCGATACCTTGTCCGTTCTGAAATGCCGAAATTATTGGATTCAATCCCGAGACCAAATGATTTTTAAGGTATAGGCCTGAGGCAGTTCCGTAGTTATCCCCATAAATAAGATGTGCATTATTAAAACTGTTGTTTTCAAATCTACCCGCAGATCCTGATGCACCAGCAGCTTGAGATAAAAAAGCATGCCCTAATCCAACATTGTAAGCAACAAGTTGTGACTTTGTAGATTCCGGGTCTTGATTTTCAAAAAATCCGGCTACACCATTTTTTGTAGCAACTCCATGAATAACATTGCCGCTACCATTACTTTCTATATAAACGGCATCAGAATTACTGATTTCATGGTCAATTATGAATTTTCCGGCGGAGCCTAAATTTCGAGACTTTAAAGAATAAATAGTAGGAGATTCTACACCATATGAAAATGCAGATATTGCACTTCCTCTTCCAATATTATTTACTTTTAAAGTGGTGCTGTCACTTTGATTGTTGGTATTACTAAATACTGCTACAGAGCCTTTTCCATTGGTACTTGCTACTAATGTAGGTTTAACATTAGAAGTATTTAAAATACCGAAACTTGCTGCACTACCACTACCCTGTGTGGTTGCCTGAAGCGATGGATAAAAATTGTAAATATTGGTAATATCAAATAAAGCAGCCCCTCCGAAATAAGACCTACCCAAAACAGCATATCCAAAACCATTATGAGAAGCCAAAAGTGCAGGTGAATAAGCGTTATTATTCAACTGTTGGAAACTGCCGGCATTACTCGTGCCATTGGTTTTTGCAACCAATGCTGGACTATTATTAACAGGATTGGATATGATAAAATCAGCAGAAGAACCCAAACCATTAGTAAAACCTGTCAAGGCATTTTTTGAATTTAAATTATTATCAATTGCAAAATCAGCTGCAACACCATTACCATTATTATAACCATATACCGAAATGCCTGTACCATTAGAAAGCCCGGCTATAGCATTTTCTGCATTATTTATGTTGTTAATCCTAAAAAGACCCGTTCCACCTGTAGATGCTTGGGTCAATTCCAAAACCCTCGTTGGCTGGGTAGTATTTATAGTTTGGTTGATAGGTAAAGCTATTGTTCCTGAAGTATTTTGCCACGAACTTCCATTGTATTGCCAATTAGAATTAGTTGCCAAATTAAAAACCAACATGCCTTGTAAAGGAGAGGTGATTGCAGTTGTAATAGCTGATAAGTTAACATATCGCGGAATCAAGATACCCTTTGAGTCAACCTCAAAAGCTTGTTGAGCCAAGGTTTTCAAACTCAAAAACAAGAGAACTAATAATAATTTAATTTTCATAGTTTTATCATAATTACAATTTCACAAATTCAACTCTACGATTATTAGCTTTGCCTTGCGGTGTGGTGTTGGGCTCCGAAGGCTGGCTTTCGCCTTTACCGTCGGTTTCCATGCGGCTGGCTTCGATGCCAAATTCGGTAGCAAGAGCGTTTTTGACCGAAGCAGCACGACGTTTTGATAAGTCAAGGTTTTTGGCATCGGCTCCGTCAGAATCTGTATGACCGATGATTTTGACTTTGACATCAGCGTTTTCTTTCAAAACCATACCTATTTCTTTCAAAACGCCATAAGATTCAGGCTTAATTTTGTCAGAATTGACATCGAAAAGTATTCCTCTGGTCACCAGTTTGCCCTCGGTGATGAGTTTATTGCGGGTATCAGGTGCACCTTCGGCAATTCTTAGATTGGTGATGTAATTAGCCCCTCCAAAAAGATTGTTATTAAAAAGTAAACTGTATTTTAGACTTAGGTCAAATGCCCGAGGCAGATCCCACACTTTTGTTTCATTTACATAAAGTCTGATTCTTGTCTTTTGTCTCCAAATCGAGATTTTATTTACAGTACCTTGTTTCCACGAAATGGGAAGATTATTCTCTAAAATTTTTTCACTATTTTTATCAAAAACCCATGCGTGACTGGAACTACCCTCGCTCTCGGCCACCGGATGAATATCAAATCCAACTTGTGGGTCAGAGCCAAAACTAGCATCAAAAGTGGGTTTTCGTTTGCTGAATTCAGGAAAGAAAATCATCAAGCCTGACATGTTATTAGAGACATCGTCACTTATCATCATGTCAAACTCCATCGTGAAGTTTTCAGGTAATTGATTCACAAAATCAGGAAAAAACAATCCCCTATCACTGGCTTTGAGCCATTTTCCTTCTACACCGTCAATATTTACAATTTCACCTCCTGCGTTGGTGTTCCATTTGGCTGGAAAATCGCCCACAGCATCTTGCTCAAAGTTTTCAAATGCCACCACTTTCTCGCCTGGCACAAAGTCGAATTTTGAATAAGCCTTCATTCCGGCCTTTGGAGCTGGTGCAGCTTGTTCCTTTTTGGTCTCTTTCTTATTGTTTGATTCCTGATTTTCTGATGCATTTTCATTCTCATTTTCTTCCGTTTCGTTTTCTTCTGATTTCTCCGAATTAGTCTCCTTTGTAGGCTTATCTTTTTTCTTAAAAATATTCCCAATACCCTCTTCTACCTTGTCCAAGCCTTTATCAATACTTCTGTCAATGGCGTTATTGGTACGATCTGTAGCTTTTCTTTTTGCCACCTCTTTGGGTTTTATGATTTGGGCCGAAAGACTCCCCACGGCCAGAAACAAAATCAGTGTTAAGTCAAATCTCATTTTATATAAAGTTTTGCATTAGTGTTATTTTTAAAAAAAAAGTAAACTCAGGTTTCTAAAAAAATCCATCAACCCATTCTCTTTGCAATCAAAATGCTGTTTTTCAAGCCATTAAACCTTCCCCTCAAAACACTGGCTTTAAGGTTATTGTGGAGTAAAACTTCTTTTTTCTGAATTTCAAGACAAAAATTCAAGTTGATAATACATGAGCGATGGGTTCGGTAAAATGGGTATGGCTCAAAAATCCCTTCACATTCTTTAAGGGTTTTAGCCAAAGTAATGATCCTACCATTGGAAAAATAAAACACACTATAGTTTTCGTCGGCTTCGACCTTTATCACATCCTCGGGTTTGGCTTTTTTGAGGCCTCTTATATTTTTGAATACGTATTTCATAGCCGCTTTTTCAGGTTGGTGTCAAAAAAACTAAAAAGTAAACTGCCGTAAAATAAAAAATTTCGTATGTTTACTTTTCAAGAAAAAAAACACTAATCACTGAACAGTGACGGAAATAGAGAATTTAAAAAAGCGGGACAGTAAGACACTGGAGCGGATTTATACTTCGTATCGTAACGGATTTTTGATGTTTGCCTCAAAGTATAATTTACCTGAGGAAGACATTTTGGATATATATCAGGATGCTATCGTGGCTCTTATTGAAAATGCCGAAAAAGGAAAGCTCGACGGGTTGTCCGCAGAGCTAAAAACTTATCTTTTTTCGATTGGCAAGTATATGATTTTTGCCAAAATAAGAAAAAGAAAATCCGATTTTACAGAAATAGAAACCCTGCCTGAAGCTATTGAATGGCCTGAAATTGAGGAGAAGAATGATCAAATCAGCCAACTGGAAAGTAGTTTGAAAAAGCTTGGTGAACAATGCTACAAGATCCTTAAGCTGTTTTATTATGAAGAAAAAAAGCTGGACGAAATCATGAAAATGCTGCCGTATCAGTCAAAGGATGTGCTAAAAAGTCAAAAAGCGAGATGCTTGAAGCAACTCAAAAAAATGTTATCGAATAACTAAAATGGAAGACCTGATCAACAAATATTTTGAGAAATCACTAACCGAAAAAGAGTTGGCAGATTTTTATCAAAAACTGGAAACCGAGCCCGAATTTAAAGCAGAATTTGAGTTTCAAAAATCGGTGCAAACCGCTTACGCTCAAATGAAAGAGCCGAACTCAAGAGTCTTGTATCGAGTTTTGAGAAGCCGAAACAAAAAAGCATTTGGTGGAAATATGCCGCAGCGGCGGTAGTTGTCATATTAGCTGGAGTCGGGATTTTTTCTTATCTAAATTTGAGCAAAAGCAACGAGGATTTGTATCTGGCTTATTACCAAACTTACCCCAACGTGGTAGCACCCAACGTGAGAGGTGAAAATAAGAACAACTTTAAAAATGAGGCTTTCAGAGCTTATGATACCGAAGATTACAAAGAAGCCATAAGATTGTTTTCCCAAATTAAAAACGAAGAATTTGCAGTTTTTTACTCGGCGGTTTCTTATCTGGAACTTGATGAAAACCCAAAAGCCATTCAAATACTCGAATCTGGCAAATTTAGTGATAGTCCATATCCATTTGAAACTTACCGAAAATGGTATTTGGCTTTAGCCTACCTGAAAACCAATCAAAAAGAAAATGGAAAAAAGATTTTAAAGGAACTTGTGGAAAGTGAAAATCCACAAAAAGAAAAGGCTATGGAGCTTTTAAGCAGCTTTTGATCTGGTTTTGAAATAAAATAAACCAGTACCCAGTATCGCTACCAATAATGCTGCCCCAGCATATAGCAACCAATTTTGAGGCTTGGAAAGCGACGATACATCACCGTTAAGAATAAATCCTGACCAATAATAAGGATGACTTTTTAATGGATTTTTCTTTATAAATTGCCTTTTTGCTTCCGATAATGCCAAATCTTTCGATAAACCATCAGAAAGATATTGATAAAAATACCCCATCAACTCGGCGGTTTCTTTGTCAGGCACTTGCCAGAGACTATGAACCAGTGATTTAACGCCTGCATAATTCAAAGCCCGACTTATACTCATAAGCCCCTCACCGTTCTGAAATTGGCCTACTCCCGTGTTGCAAGCACTCAAAACCACCAATTCTGACGGAAAATTCAATGCGTATAATTCTCTAAAATATAGCTTCTCCGAATTCTGAAACAATAAACTCGACTGCTCGTAGTCGTTATCGTTGAGTAATGAGTGCATGGCTAAATGATGAATCTTACTCTGACCGATGCTATTCAAAAAGTTTTGTTTGGTGGCCGACCCACTTTTAAATATTTGGGAATTTCGGAATGTTTCAGCGATTTTTTCTAATTCAGAACCAGTATATAGCAATTTTCCATTCAGGTCTCTTGATGCTAATACGTTTTGGCTATATTCGGGAGCAAACCCTGTAAGATTAAGACTATAATCGCCTGATTTTGATGACGATTCATTCCAAAGTCTAAATGAATAATTGTAAGAAATGTCCGTTTTTGATAATAGCAAATTACCATTTCTGTCGGTCAATGTTTCAAACGGAATATAGCTCAAGAAATCTTCGGTGATGAAGTCTGTTTTTTCAGAATTGATTTTGAGGGGCTCAATCAAAATTCGATATAATTCTTTTGATAAATTACCAAACCCGAAGTCAATTTTTGAAAGTTTTTGATAATAATCATCGCTTAATTTTTTGACACTTTCCTTTGGTCCAAGTTCACGAACCTTTATATCATTACCGGAAATCACGTGAGCAAAAACTGTACTATCGCTTACGGTATATTTTACGATAATTCTATCGTTTTTGAGCTTTAGCTGTATCACTTTTATATCAAAATTAGATTCCGAAAACCGTTTAAAATCAGGGTTTTGTTGATATAACTCATTTTCAATTTTCACTAACTCTATTTTGGCTGATTCAAGTTCAGTTGTTCCAACTTTCCCCGAATTTTCGAGTGAATTTATTCTTAATTGCAATTCATTTTTCTTACTCAAAAGTTCTTTAGAAAGATTCAGATTTTCCTCATTTTTCAATATGAATCGCTGCCAAAGATGCTGAGAACCAATACTTTCGAGCATATTCAGCGAGACATAAAGTTCGGTTTTATCCGTATTATTTTTAGCATCGGCATAGAGCAAACCTTCTTTAATATTTCTTAGATACTGATCAAGTGTTGGATTAAAAATGCCTTTTCGATAATATCTTTCAAACATAGCCGCTGCCAAATAATAGAAATGCTTCATGATCTTCAAATCGGCCTTTTTCCGGCCATTCAATTCATAAATTTTTCTATAAGCCAAGCCTGAGTGAATAAAAATATTGATATAATAAGTTGAAGAAATATCTCCAAAATCAGAAACCTGGATTTGAGAAAAGTTTCTGTCTTTTTTAATCATCAATTTATAAACTTCCTGCAAAACCTTGATGGCCTCAACCGGTCGATTAAGATTAGCCAATAATTCAGCCTTGAGTATGCTTAATGTCAAAAAACTTGTGCCTTTCCCATCATAACTAAGTGATTTGAGGCTATTTTTAGTAAAGTTGAGCGATTTCGAATAAACTTTTTGCTCGTAATGAATCATAGCATACGCAGCTTGTGCCTTCATTTTTTCAAAATCACTTTTTGCAATCTTTTCCGAAATGGCATTGAACCTCAATGCATTTGCAAAGTCTCCTTTTGTTCGCGAGGCATAAGATGCAGCATCATAGGCCGCAGGTAAAACATAAAATTCTTTTTCGTAATAATCTTTGGGGCAATTTTTGAAAATTTCTTCCAGTGAATTTAAATGGAAATTTATTTTGGAGAGCTCATAAAACTGACCGTAGAACCGAACACTGCTCAGGTGAAACATCGTGCGGGCGTGTATGTCATCATGTTTGCCTTTTGGTGTAAATTTACCACTCGAAAAACGCAAGAAATGTTCGTTCATGATTGCTTCAAATTCCTTCTGCAACTTTTTGGTTTTATCCAAATCACCATAACTCAAAAAATCATAAATTGTATTATTGTAAGAAGACGATAAGATATCTACATCTTGACGGTAGTACTTAGACCAGATTTGAAGTGACTTCTCATTGATGTTTAAAGCCTCTCGTATCAATCCGACTTTATCATAACTAAATGCCAAATTGTTGTATGCCAAAGCTGTCGCATAATGATTTTGCATTTTATTGGACTCAAGTACTTTAATGGCTGATTTATAAACATTTACTGCATCAGTATATTCACTATTTTCGCCTAATTCAATTAGCAGGATTCCATCATGTATAGTTTTTTTTCGCTTTACACCTTCCAGTTTTTTCAGAAAATCAACCGCTTCACTCCATTTTTCTTGCCCACGCAATACCCTCGCTTGGGTGAGATTTATATAGAATTCAATACTTTTCTTTTTTGTACTTTTCTTGTAATCAGCTAAAACTTTTTCAAATAAAGTTTTAGCTTTTTCAATCTCTTGCGATTGTAATAAAAAATTAACTTGGGCATTATCTAAAAGAATCCGGTTTTCGGGGATATTCTGCGGTGAGGCTTTTCTCAGAACGATTTCTTCTTTGTAGTATCCACAAAAGTGAAGGCTATCGGCTTTGAAAACCAAGTTTGATTGTGAAAAAACAGAATTTGAAAATAATAAGAATATAAATATTGCTGTCTTCATAGTCATTGAGCACAATTCCAATCGTTGGTTCCAATGACGCAAGATATTGCTCATAATCTCTTTATACAAGACTAAATTCCCTAAAGCCACTAAACTTTTATTTTAAGGTTTTCCGGATTTATATTTTACAAGCAAAAAACAGCATTTTTGATTAATTTTGCAGAAAAAAATCTCTGATTATTGGTGAATAAACTGACAGGAACTCTTTTTACTCTTTTTTTACTGATTTTGATTCCTAATACTGTTTTATCCCAAAACCACATCACCCATCAAAATCTGATGTGGTTTAGAGCGATGACCAATGCAACATTGAGCAAGAAATTTTTTCTGGTTAACGAAATCGACAATCGTCGGTTTATTGACGGGAATATTCAGCATCATACCATCCAGCATAATCACCTTCATTATAAAGTAAACCCGAAGTTTGATGTGGCATGGGGACAGACCTTCTCCTGGCAAAGTCCGCAATTTCCAGATGCCGAAAAAAAACTTGTGATTCCAGAAATCAGGCCCTTTCAGGAATTTAATTTTTCGGAAAATTCAATGAAAAACATAATATTCTCCACAAGAATAAGGATTGATGAACGTTTTATCCGAAAAAATGATGGTGTGCAATTGCTCGATGGCTACAATTTTAATTTTCGCTACCGTACCCGTTTCCAAATGCAGATTTTGATAGGTAAAAAGAAAAAAGACAATGTCAAAATAATAGATGAATTAATGTTGAATTCCGGCAAAAATGTTAATTTTTTTGACCAGAACAGAGTTTATTTTGGCTTTGAAAAATTTTTATTGAAAAATACTTCGCTCGAAATGGGGTATTTGCGATGGTATCAGCAAAGACAGACAATTGACACCTACTTTCAAAGAGATATTATTAGATTTACTCTGCTACAAAAACTCAATTTCACAAAAAAATGATATATTCACATTCAAATGCTTATTAATTCAGGAAAATTATGAAAATATTACTGGTAGAGGACGAGCCCAAAACTTTGCAACTCATCAAGGAAGGTTTGGAGCAACACCAATTGGAAGTTGATATCGCTTACGATGGACTCTTAGGCTTGACATTAGCTCAAAGAAATTATTATGATCTTATTATTTCTGATATTATTCTGCCTGAACTCAACGGCTTGCAGCTTTGTAAAAAAATAAGGGAGCAAAATATTGCCACTCCGATATTGTTACTCACCGCCATGAGTACGCCCGAAGACATTGTGACTGGTCTTGACGCCGGTGCCGACGATTACTTGCCCAAGCCTTTCGAATTTGCAGTATTAATGGCCAGAGTCAGGGCATTGACCCGCCGGAGTTCTAATTCTGCTTCTACTGCAAACATTCTCAGAATGGCCGATCTGGAACTCAATCTTGATTCTAAATTGGTTAAAAGGGGAGGTAAAGAAATTCTCCTTACCGCTAAAGAATTTAACCTCCTGGAGTATTTTCTCCGAAACCCGGGACGAGTGATTAGTAAAGTAGAACTGGCTGAAAAGATTTGGGATATCACGTTCGATACCGGCACCAACGTAATTGAAGTTTTTGTGAATTTTCTCAGAAAAAAAATCGATAAAGACTTTGACAAGAAACTGCTTCATACCCAAATCGGCATGGGTTATGTGATGAAAGAATGAATACTTTTTCTTAAAAAATTGTTAAAGATTTGGATTGGTAGAATTTTTGAAGAAATATTACCTTTCAGATTTCTATTTTAATAATTATAGTTGAGTCCAAGTTTGTCAGCAATTAAACTATATCAGCTATTTTTGTATTCATTTTTCAATTTTCTCAATGCAAAAACTCAAGATTTACAATACACTTTCCAGACAAAAAGAAGAATTTGAACCTATAACTCCCGGCTACGTGGGCATGTATGTGTGCGGACCTACCGTGTACAACAATGTGCATCTGGGCAATGTGCGTACTTTCCTTACTTTTGATATTCTTTATCGATATCTCACCAATATCGGCTATAAAGTACGATATGTAAGAAACATAACCGATGTAGGTCATTTAGTAGGAGATGGCGATGAGGGCGAAGACAAAATTGGAAAAATGGCGAAGCTCGAAAAGATAGAGCCCATGGAGATTGTCCAACGCTATACCAACGATTTCCATCATGTACTCGAACAGTTCAATTTCCTGCCTCCAAATATTGAACCCTCGGCAACCGGCCACATGGTTGAGCAGATTGAAGCCGTAAAAGACCTGATAGACAAAGGCTTGGCCTATGAATCAAATGGGTCGGTTTACTTTGACATTAACAAATACAACGGAGAAGGAAACAATTATGGGAAACTTTCGGGAAGAATACTCGAAGACCTCCTCAACGAGACCCGAGAATTAGACGGACAAGCTGAAAAACGCAATCCGCTGGACTTTGCCATCTGGAAAAAAGCAGCTCCAGAGCACATCATGCAGTGGCCGAGCCCCTGGGGAATGGGTTTCCCCGGCTGGCATCTGGAATGTACCTGCATGAGCACCAAGTACCTTGGAAAACAATTTGATATTCACGGTGGAGGCATGGATTTGAAATTCCCGCATCATGAATGTGAGATAGCACAGGGTGTTGGACTTACCGGGCAAGATCCCGTAAAATATTGGATGCACTCCAATATGCTCACTGTCAATGGCCAAAAGATGTCAAAGTCACTGGGCAACAGCTTTTTACCCGCTGAATTATTTGCCGGTGCCCATCCGCTGCTTGATCAAGCTTACAGCCCGATGACCGTAAGGTTTTTTATGCTTCAATCGCAGTATCGTAGCACCCTTGATTTTTCTAACGATGCTCTGAAAGCTGCTCAAAAAGCATTCCGAAGACTTTTAAATGGATTTAGAGTATCAAAAACGCTGGTTTATTCCGAAAATCCAGAGGTTGCGATTGATGAGAAGAAGAAAACTGAAATTGAAAAGGCAATAGAAGGATTTTATGAAGCACTAAATGACGACCTTAATACCGCAGTGGCTTTGGCACAGATGTTTACAATGCTCAAATATATAAACATGCTGTATATGAACCAACTCCAACCTGCTGCTTTAGGGCGGGAGACCTTCGAAAGTCTGATTTCCAAATTTGAGATTTTCTTTGAAAAAATACTTGGTTTAAAAGAAGAAAAAGCCCAAAACGACGAAGTTGTGCTGTTGGGTATGCTTGAATTGTACCGTGAATACAAACTCAATCAGCAATACGAAAAAGTAGATCAGATCAGAAACTATTTCAAAGCCAACAACATGGTCATAAAAGACCTGAAACACCGGATTGACTGGGCCTGGGAAGAGTAGAGAAAAGAAGAGGTTGCCCAAACGGTAACCTCTTCTTTTTTTAACAAGAATTTCAAAATTTAATACAAAAGACCCGCAAAAGTCGCAGAAAGTAAAGAAGCCATACTTCCACCTATTACAGCTTTGATTCCAAACTCAGAAAGTGTCTTTCTTTGTCCAGGAGCAAGTGATCCTATTCCCCCAATCTGTATTCCAATTGAAGCAAAATTGGCAAAACCACAAAGCATATAGGTGGCCATTACAATTGATTTTTTCTCCGTAAAATGAATAGCATTAGCAGCATTTTTCAACTCTGCCAGCTGTACATATCCCACAAACTCTGAAGCAGCAAGCTTAATACCCAGCAATTGTCCCATCAACATCATATCCTCTTTGGCAACCCCTATCAACCACATCAGAGGAGAAAATACGGTACCTAATACAAACTCCAGGGAGAATTTCTTATAAGGTGTGTGAGCAGCAATAATATCATTTAGTCCTGTAAATGTTCCTATTACATCTCCCATAATATAATTTATCATAGCAATAAATGCAATAAATACCAATAACATTGCCGCTACATTGGCAGCCAGCTTAAGCCCCTCAGTGGTACCTGTAGCAATTGCATCCAGAACATTTGATCCGATTTTATCTTTTGTAACTTCCACAGAAGAATCAATGATTTCGGTCTGGGGATATAAAATTTTTGATACCACTATGGCACCGGGAGCCGCCATTACAGAAGCTGCTAACAAATGACGGGCATATTCTGCTTCTGCTACAGGATCACCATTGCCCAGAAAACCAATATAGGCAGCCAATACTCCACCTGCCAGCGTTGCCATACCGGCTATCATCACCAGGAGTATTTCGGAGCGGTTCATTTTTTCAAGATAGGCCTTAATCATAAGTGGAGCTTCTGTTTGACCCAGAAAAATATTTCCTGCCACGCAAAGCCCTTCGGCTCCTGAAACTGCCAATAGCTTGGTCAATACTTTTGCAAAGCCTTTTACGACCACCTGAATTACACCCAAATAAAACAACAGAGAAGTAAGAGCTGAAAAGAAAATAATAGTGGGTATCACCTGAAAAAGAAATACATAGCCAAAGCTTTTTACATTCATCATGTTGCCAAGTAAAAACTCGCTTCCGGCACGTGTAAAGTTAAGTACCTGAACAAAAATGCTGCCCACAAAATTGAAAGCTTTTTCAACCACCGGCACTTTCAACACCCCAAACGCAAGTATTAATTGAGCCAAAAGCCCTATGCCAACAACTTTAAAATTGATGGCTTTGCGGTTACTTGACAGCAAATATGCAATTCCCAATAAGGCTACAATGCCCAAAATCCCTGTAAATCTTCCCATTAATGTGTTTAAAAATGTGAATTAAATACATTTTTAAGAGAAATGAAAGATATTAGCTGAATATGAAGAAATTGTTAAACCGTGAAAAAACAAAAATACCGAAAGCTACAAGCCTCCGGTATCTTAAAATTGTATGTGAAGTAATAATCCTAGTTGTCAAGTAATCCTGCGAGAAACCAGTTGGCTATCGCTTGTCGGTTGTCAGGAATGAGCAGCCTTTTGCGGTCGTACTCATTCGTAATATTCCCGAGTTCGATAAATACTACAGGGGCTTTGGAGGCAGTTATGGTCCAAAGTGATCGGGGTTTAACTTCTCCGTTGTAGCCACGGCCTTTCTGCTTGGCCTCGTATTTATCTTTGATGGTTGAATACATCCCTTCTGCCAATCTCTTGCTTTCGGGCTTGTTTTCATTGTAATAAAAGAAAATATCCACTTTATGATCGGTATATCTTGAGTCAACGTGGGTTTCTATTACCCGCTGAATCTCATATCCTTTAGCTTTGTTTTCTTCATATAATGCATTAATAATCTGTGTCCTTTGTCTTAATCTTTGCGATTGATTCAAGGGTATCTTTTCTCCTCCCCACACTACTTCGTCGGTATCCACAGCCAAATATTCCTCATCTCTTATCCCATCGTTTTCATCTCTTACGATCATATATACCTTGGCTCCATGGGTAATCAGATTTTTCGCTAGCCTCAAACTTACATCATAAGCGTATTCATCTTCAGCCACCATATTTCCATTTACCTGTGTGTTGGCTCCGGGGTCAGGGCCACCATGACCGCTTACGATATAATATACATGATCTTTAAGTTCCTGTCCTACAATTGGGGTGAGGGAATGGTCATCACCAAAAAGGGCGTAGTTTGCAGTAGTTAATCCGGCAGTTTTCTTAGGCTTTTTATCATCTACACTTCCAAAAAGCAGAAAAGTTATTAGGTTTAGACCTAAAGTAAATAATAATCTCATTAGCGTAAAGTTTATTAGAAAAGCTCACAGACATTGTCTGCTTGTATTTCATAAAATTCAAATACTGTGCCAAAAAATTATTTTTTTCATTCATTAAACTTATTTTTGTTAAAATTTAATTCAAAAACAATGTACAAAAACACATTAAAGTATTCATTTATAATATTTTATGTTTTATTTAGTTTTTCTTGTAAAAAATCAAATAATACCTCTGAAAGTCAATCCACCGAAACAGAAAACACAACCAAAGCCGCAAAAAATGCTCCAGTATTTTCAGCTGATTCGGCTTTTTTATTTACAGAAAAACAGGTTGCTTTTGGTCCGCGGGTACCCGGTACTGCTGCATCACAGAAATGTGGGGATTGGCTGGTGACAAAATTCAAATCCTATAATCTTGAAGTAACAGAGCAAAAATTCAATGCCGTTTTATATAATGGAAAAACGGTTCCTTCCAGAAATATTATAGCAAGCTATAACCCAAAAGCTGCCAAAAGGATTATTCTCGCCTCCCACTGGGACTCCAGGCCGTTTGGAGATAAAGACAAAACCATTAAAAACAAAGCCATTGACGGAGCCAACGATGGAGCAAGCAGTGTGGCGGTCTTAATCGAACTCGCAAGGATTATAAGTGCAGACAGCCTGAACTTCGGCATCGACTTTATTCTTTTTGATTCGGAAGATTGGGGAGTACCCAATGACTACACCGGAGATGTAAAGCATGAATATAGTGGCTATTGCCTGGGATCAGAATATTGGGCAAAAAATCCTCACAAAGTGGGCTATACTGCCTATTTTGGTATCTTACTTGACATGGTAGGTGCTGAAGGAGCTACCTTTAAAAAGGAAGGCCTATCTATGCAGGCGGCACCATCTATAGTTCAAAAAGTTTGGAATACTGCATCACAGTTAGGGTTTAGCAATTATTTCATCGAAGCAGATTTACAAGGACTAACAGACGACCATGCCCCTGTAAATACCATTGCCAAAATACCTATGATTGACATTATTGACACCAGAAATACTGATAATTTGTTTTTTGACCACCACCATACCATGCAGGATAATATGAGTATAATAAATAAAAACACCCTGAAAGCAGTTGGACAAACCATGATCCAGGTTTTATATAATGAGTCAACAGAAATGTAATTTTGAGTACTACAGTTTATTATTCTAAAAAACCTGGAATGAGAGATACAAATATTAGTATTTTTGCATTTTCCAAAAAATCGATTGAATGAACCGTATAGAGGAGCTTTTTCAAACTAAAAAACAGGATATACTAAATATTTATTTTACCGCAGGATTTCCTGCATTAAACGATACCGTTACAATTCTTGACTCACTCCAAAAGGCAGGAACAGACATCGTTGAGATTGGTATGCCCTACTCTGACCCCGTGGCGGATGGGGAAACGATTCAGGGTTCAAACCAAAAAGCTCTTGAAAACGGAATGTCCCTCAAGGTTTTATTTCAGCAACTTGAAGGTATCCGAAATAAAGAAATTATTGTACCCATTGTGCTCATGGGGTATTTCAATCCGGTTTATCAGTTTGGCGTCGAAGAATTCTGTAAAAAATGCCAGGAAACAGGTATTGATGGGCTTATTTTGCCCGATTTGCCTGTAGAAGAATATCAAAGAAATTATAAAGCTATTTTTGACAAATACGGGCTTCTGAATATTTTTCTAATCACTCCTCAGACCTCATCCGAAAGAATCAAACTCATCGATGAAATATCAGAAGGTTTTATTTATATGGTAAGTTCGGCAAGTGTAACGGGTGCCGTAACCGGAGTAAGTCATAATATGGAGGAGTATTTTGAAAGGGTAAATGCCATGAACCTCAAAAACCCCCGTTTGATTGGATTTGGCATAAAAGATAGGGAAACCTTTGCGAAAGCATCTAAATCCGCCTCAGGAGCCATTATAGGCAGTCAGTTTGTAAGAGTATTAGAAACCGCGACCGACCTACCGGCAGATATTGACAAATTTGTAAAATCTTTAAAATAGAAACATCTGAATTTATCGAAAAATGGGGCTTCTGAAAAGGAGCTTCATTTTTTTTTGCACAAAAAAAAGCCCTCCAAAGGAAGGCTTTTTCCACTTAAACCAAAGAAAATTATGAAGTTTGGCCGAAGCCAATTATCGATAATTTTTGGTATAAGTCTTATCTGTTAAATAATTCGTCATAAGCAATAGAAACATAATACATCGAACCTACATATGCACTACCAAATGCCTGCATGTATGGTTTTCCGCCGATATTGGTACCTCCCAATTTAACAACCGACTTCATTGCAGGAAGTTTATAACTTACCTGAGCGTCAATGTTAAATATAGCGGGTACAGTTGTATTGCCAAACAAAGGCACCGTGCTGGTGGTAGGCACTACAAAACTCGACTCCCATGTAAATGCATCCTGGTAACGTGCAGCCAGGTTGAATCCGAATTTTTCACCACTACCCAATTTTTTGGCAAAATTAACATTATATCTGTTTTTAGGTGCATTAAATCCGGCATATTGTTGTTCTGGAGTTGCCACAAAGTCATTCAAACGGTTTACGGCCCAGTTAGCACCTACACTGTATCCTTTAGGCAAAGAATAGTTTAAGCCCAATGCCCAGCCATCTGCGGTAATTTTCTCACTTGTATTTGAAGGACGAGAATAGCCTTTAAAGTTTCCGACCCCAATACCTGATTGCAGAGGAAGACCTGCAGCGGCCGGTGCTGTTGGAACAACAATTACCGTTCCTCCAATGAAATTACTGTAAACGCTGCTGTAATAATATGTATCAACAAAAAGTTTTTTTCCAATCAATCCTTTATAACCTATCTCCCATGATTTGATTCTTTCTGGTTGAAGGGCAACGGGTGAATATTTTGGAAGAGCACCGAGAGCAAATGCAGGGGTTACCTGATCACCTAATGCTTTTGCCTGGTTGGTTACATTAGTTGCAATTAATGTTTTTACCGCATCACTACTCATTTGAGCTGTTACCTGAGCCTGAATAGCTGCAGGTGCTGCTTCAGCTGGAAGTTGACCTGCTGCAACCATTGCCTGAACTGCTGCTGTAACTTGTGCAACCACTCCGGCCTGAACTGCAGCAACTACTGCATTTTGTATAGTTGGAAGGTTTGCCTGAACAAATGCATTGATATCAGTAGCTAGTTTTTGCTTTGCTGCAGCATCCAGATATTTCGAATTTGCACCGTTAATCTGGAAGTCTGCCAAAACATTTCTTGGAATACCTGCAGTAAGATTATATCTGCTGTTAAATTCATCCAATCCACCCACAAGCGTACCATTTGGAGTACCCAAATCAATATACTGGTTTTGGGTAGTAGGGATACGGAAACCTGTCTGGTAGGAAGCTCTGATGTTATGATCTCCAAATGTACCTACAGCCGAAACTCTTGGCGTAAACTGACCATCAAAGTTTTGGTTTTTATCGTACCTCACCGAACCAATCAATTTTAAATGATCTCCAATTAGATTTTTACTTGCCTGAGCAAATGCACCATATTCATTGATAGGAATTACACCATTTCTACCATCTTTCATATCAGAAAATAATGTTCCGTTTGACTGCAATCTGTATTGTCTGATATTGGCACCAGCTATAAGGTCAATAAATTTGATTTGGTTCTTGAAGTTATAGACTCCTTCCGCATGGTACATGTCGGTTTTATCGGCAAAGGCACTACCACCCTGGCTGATAGGCATTTCTCTGTATTTATCGAGTAAAGTATTGAATTGAGCAGAGCCTGGTTGTGGCATGTTTTTGTCGGCAAAAGCCCTGGCAGCTGCATGAGCCTGAGCTTCAGGTACACCGGCAGATCTGGCTTGAACAAAAGCTCCTACATATTCACCAAACCAGTTGGCATGAGGTTTTGCTTCGTTTAGCATATTTACTGCTGTTAAACCCGCCAAAAATGATTGACCAGAATTCTCCTGAGTAGTGTAAGCTCTTAAGGTAAAATTGTCCCCTCTTAACTCCAATTTTCCTTGCATGATATTAAAGTTTCTCAAACCATAACGACCCGTACCGGTATAAACAGTCGTACCATACCCATAATTAACCTGACCGATGGCTTCTATTTTTTCAGTAAGCCTGTAATGAAGGGCAGCATTGACTTTAAAGCTTTTAGTATTATAGTCCATCAAATCACTTTCATTATAACCCGTTCTGCTCACAATCGAGTTGGGCACAAGACCCCTTGCGGCTGCGGGAAGCAAACCACCTTTTACCATGGCATCAGCTACAGTACCCAGGTTAGTTTGTACTTCATCACCATAAATGTTAGTTCCATCATAGTCGAGAGCAGATCTATTATTTGCTCCCCCTTTTACATAATTAAGGTTGTCGGTATTATTAGCTTCCCAGTCTTTAGCACCCAGATACGATATGTTAACTTTAAATGCAAACTTATTATTGAAGGCCTTGGCATATCTCAAAGACATATCATAGAAAGGGGTTGTTTGTACCGCTCTGTTAGAAGCACTCATTATTCCGCTTTTGATGTTAGCACTCAATCCCTGATATAGAAACGGGCTTTTGGAATTCATCAAAATCAGGCCATTAAGTGCATTGGGGCCGTACAAGGCAGAGGCTGCACCGGAAACCAATTCCACACTTTCAACATCAAGTTCAGGCATACCCACAATATTGTCCACCGGGAAATTTAATCCGGGTGCCTGGTTATCCATTCCATCAATCATTTGCACAGTACGTACGTTTCCGGTAGAGTTAAATCCTCTCATGTTTACTGATTTAAACAGTAAGCCCTGAGTGGTTAAATCCACACCCTTCATGTTTCCAAGAGCATCATAGAAATTGGGGGCGGTAGTCTCGCGAATGGCTCTTAAATCCATTTTTTCGACCGAAACCGGAGACTTCATTACACTCTCTTCCATCCGGGATGCAGACACAACCAATTCTTGCCCCATAATATTTTGGTCCTCAAGGCCTATATTTATGGCTGCATTTTCTGATTGAACGGTGTATTCTTGAGGTTTATATCCCACAGAAGAGATAACGAGTTGAAATGGCACGGGAGTTGCGGTAGTAAATTCAAATTTACCATTTAAATCGGTGATTGTACCAATGATTTTTCCTTTGATTTGAATACTCACTCCAACCAAAGGCTCTTTGGTGCGAGCATCAGAAATCATTCCGGAAACCTTGGTTTGGGCCATTACAAAAGCACTGGAAACCAAACATAAAAAGGTTATCAGAAATAATTTCTTAAAATTAGGGTAAGAATTTGCCATAGTTTAAAAAGGTTATTATTTGGTTAAGAAATTAATCGTTGGCCAAAAATAAGAAAGATAAATTATTTGAATACAATAAAATCAAAAAATAATTATAAAATGAGAAAAGTATTTGGTATCCAATTGATTTTATTGGTGTTTTTTTGTCTAAATATGGATTTTGCTAGGGCACAAAAGCATTATCAAATTACCAGTTCATTCTCAGAAAACAATATTCCACCGGTTCCTGACTATGCACAGGCATCATCTTGGCTCACATTGCCTACTAAAATCGACATGGCAGATAAACTGCCAAAAGGTAAACACAATCTCAAGGATTTTCAATTTCAGGCCCAGGTAGATGTTTTTTACATTTATCCAACTATCTATACCCAGCAGCCTGCCAATCAGTATATTTGGAATGCTTCATGCCTGGATTCAGACCTCAATGAAAGAATTGAGAAGACCGCAGTTTATAATCAGGCATCCGTTTTCAATGGTTTAGCAAAAATCTATACGCCATTGTACCGGCAAGCTCACTATACCGCATTTACGACTTCAGATACGACCTCAGCAAAACAAGCTTTGGATTTAGCATATTCTGATGTAAAAAAAGCATTTGAATATTTTTTGGAAAAATACAATCATAACCGACCGTTCATTATTGCCGGGCATAGCCAGGGCACCTTGCATGCCATAAGGCTTCTCCAAGAGTATGTTGATAATAAGGACTTACAACAAAGATTGGTAACTGCCTATCTTGTTGGAATGCCCGTTAATGATGAAATGTTTATTAATCTGAAACTGATGACTGAACCTAATCAAACGGGCGGTTACCTTAGCTGGAACACTTTCTCAAAAGATTATTTTCCTCCATATTATGAAAATGGACTCCATTTGGCACAGTGTATTAACCCAGTAACCTGGAGAGCCGACGCTTTGTGGTCCATGAAAAGTTGGCACAAAGGTACCTTGGGCATAAAATCAAAACTAAGTCCAAACATAATTTCATGTAAAATAGAAAAAGGGATTTTATGGATAAAAAAACCGGATATTCCGGGAAAAGCATTTCTTAATGAAAAAATTTGGCATTTTGCAGACTACAATCTTTTTTGGATGGATATAAGAGAAAATGTAGCTTTACGTACAAATCAGTATTTTCTTAATAATAAAAAATAAATGAGCAATTCAAATTTCCTGATAATAATGGCAGGAGGGGTAGGAACCCGATTCTGGCCTTTTAGCAGACAGACTTTTCCAAAGCAATTTCATGACATTCTTGGCACTGGTAAAACTCTCATACAGCAGACCGCTGAAAGATTTGAGGGTATATGTCCCAAAGAAAATATTTATGTGGTCACCAGCCCTGAATATTATCAGATTACAAAAGATCAGCTTCCATATCTTTCTGATGATCAAATCCTTTTAGAGCCAGGCAGACGAAACACCGCACCTTGCATTGGCTATGCATGCTACAAAATTGAAAAAAAAGATCCCAATGCCAATATCGTGGTGGCACCTGCGGATCACATAATTTTAAAAGAGGAAGAATTCAGAAAAAGAATTGGAATTGCTTTGGATTATTCTAAAGATAACGATGTTTTGGTCACAATAGGTATAAAACCTACAAGACCTGACACAGGCTATGGATACATTAAGTTTGATGATTCGAGCCAAACCGAAATTAAAACTGTCCAGACTTTTACAGAAAAACCTAACCTGGAACTGGCCGAAATGTTTCTTGCGAGTGGGGATTATGTTTGGAATGGGGGAATTTTTGTCTGGAATATAAATGCTATTAAGAAAGCATTTCACGACTTCCTGCCAGAAATGGCGGACGCATTTACCATCGCTCAAAAAAGCTTCTATACCTCAAAAGAGAAAGATGCTTTAGAAACCGCCTACCAGCGTTGCCGGTCGATTTCGATTGACAATGGTGTAATGGAAAAAGCCGAAAATGTTTATGTAGTTTTATCAGATATCGGATGGTCTGATCTAGGAACCTGGAAGTCTGTGTATGAAAACTCAGAAAAAGACGAAACCAATAATGTAGTCGATGGGCAGGTGATGCTTTATGCCACTGAGGATTGTGTCATAAAAACTCCAAAGCACAAATTGGTGGTTATTAACGACTTGAGGGGCTATATCGTTGCCGAGTTTGATGATGTACTGATGATTTGTAAAAAGGATGATGAACAAAAAGTCAAAGAGTTTGTAACCAAAGCTGAAGAATACGGAAAAAGGTATGTTTAAAGCTTAAGATATTTCCTGCAAAATTAATTGCAGGAAATATCCTGAAATTATTCAAAATTGAATTTATAAGCCAAAGAAGGTATTGGGGAGCCAAAAATTATAAGTTTATAAGGATTTAATACTCTGTTTTCAGACCTGTAAAAGACCGAGTATGCGTTTTTTTGACCATAAAGATTATAAACTGAAAATGCCCAGTTACCTTTAAAACGACGGTTTGGATTCATTTTGGGATTGTAAATATTCCAAGCAAAATCTAATCTGTGGTATGCCGGAATCCTCTGGTTATTTCTTTCAGAATAATAAGGAAAAAGATTATTGTTAAATTCCACTAATCCTTGTGGTGAAGTAAAAGGTCTTCCGGTTGAAAATGTAAAATTGAAGGCAAAATCATGATGTTTTCCTTGGCCGATTATTAGGGAGGAATTAAATGAATGTGGGCGATCATAATTTGCTGGATAATAGACTCCATCATTGATTCTTTGTCTTTCCGAGGAGCCCTCATTTACTCTGTTCAATGATCTGGAGTAAGTATAATTAATCCACCCTGTGGCCATACCCTTCTCTTTAGAAGCCATTAATTCCAATCCATAGGATTTATTTTCGCCTTGTAATAATTCGGTTTCAGGAAAATCCTTCAGGAAGAAGTCTGCACCGGGCACATAATCTATGATATCTTTTGTTTTTCTAAAGTATATCTCAGCACCCAGCACATATGTTTTATTATTCAAATCAACATTTACTCCTCCGCTTATGAGTTGGCTCACCTGTGGTCTGATATTGTGATCAGAGAGTTTCCAGCGAGAAGTAGGTAGAGGAGTGGTGGTATTGGATACTTGCTGTAAATATTGTCTTGAAAGATTATAACCCAACTTGGCATTGACTTTCGAATTGATGGCATATTTTAAACCCAATCTTGGTTCAATACCTTGATAGTGTTTTATAGTTTTATTCTTGGACAAAGTTTCAATCGAAACCAAATTTGATTCAGTTCGCTCTTCTCCAGGTTTATAATACCTAATTGAACTTGGTCCTAAATTATCAAATCTGGAAATTCTTAAACCGGCAGAGATATCTAATTTTTTTCTATAATTAAAATCATCCGAAAAGAACAATCCACTTTCAAAGCCAAATTCCTTTTGTGTTGAAATTGGGGAGACAGTTACACTTTGGTTTGGTTCAAGATTCCCCGGGTTGATATCATATTTTATTCCATCTAAACCAGCTTCAAGGAAATGATTGTTTTTTTGAATTTTATAAGACGATTTTATCTGGTTATATTTTATTCCCTGCTTTACCACGACTTTATTATCAGAGCCAATCTCAGGCAATAAAATATCAGGTTTATATTCAGAGTTAACATAAATGGTTTCAAGAAAAGCCGATTTACTTAATGCCATATTCCATTTTCCCGAAATATTTTTAGTATAATATTTGTACTGGGTTGAAGACGCATTTACGTTTTTTATGGTTCCCAATAACTCCGTTTGAAAAAAATCATAACTTAAGTAGTTGGAAAGTGTTATGGTATTTTTACTGTTTAACTTGTAAAATAACCTGGAGGCAATATCACCAAAATTGGATTTCATCTCTTTAAACTTTGGAGATACAATCGGCAGAATAAAATCATTGAATGAGCCTCTACCTGAAATCATTACAGCCAACTTCTCTTTAACTAATGGAATCTCCATACTAACTTTTTCGGAGACCATACTAATTCCGCCATCCATTTTAAATTTAGTTAAAGATGGATTTCGAAGAGATATATCAAGAACAGATGCAGATCTTCCCCCAAATCTAGAAGGGATATTGCCTTTATATAACTGTAAATTGGAAATGCCATCTGAAGGGAATGCAGAAAATAGCCCGAACATATGTGTAGGATTAAAAATTGGGGCATTATCAAGTAAAATAAGATTTTGGTCTGTAGTTCCTCCCCTTACATTCAAACCATTTGAAGCCTCACCTACACTACTTACCCCTGGAAGCATTTGCAGCCCTTTCAGGATATCGGTTTCTCCCAAAGGTGTTGGAAGTTTATTTATAGTTTTTACATTTAAGCTATTGACTCCCAAAATCGGTCTGTTAAAATCCTGTATTGGAGTACCAGTACTTACTACTACCTCATTAAGATACTTGGTATCTTTATCCAAAAGAATCTCAAAAGTATTTGAAGCTGGCTTAATATCAGTAACAATTTTCTTAGTCAGGTACCCAATTATACTGACTGAAATTGGCGAGTTCAAATCATCGGCCTGAAACGAAAACCTACCCTGATTATCAGCAATTTGCGTCTTTTTATTCTTTTCAAAAAAAATAGTAGCTCCAGGCAATGGCTCTTTCGTTTCTGAATCCTTAACTACTCCGAAATATCCTTTTTGCCCTAAAGCATCAAGGTTTATCACAAAAAGTGTTAAAAACATTATCTTCCACATAAAAAATTTAGTTTTTCCAACCATCAGGTTTAATGTTAGTTCGGTTCAGGCTATTAATACAAGGTGCTAAAGGTGGACGAGTAGTATTGGGACCTGTTGGTTCAAGCTTTATTGACCTTCCTCCGAGGAGCCCTGTTGTCTGTACTTTTTCATTGAATGCTTTACTTTTATCAAGCCAGTATTTAAAAGTAGATTGACCCGCAACTATAAAATATCCCGAAGTATTGATGGTGGGGTCTGTTTTACATTTCAGATTACCAGATAATTTTGCCGGAGGAGTATCAGCCAATCCACCGGTACTTATTCCTTGCTGCAGACTAAGATTTATAAAATCATAAGCACTTTCTGAAATCGAAAATTGGCTAATTTCCAAAAGTGCATCGGTATATTGAAAAACCGGAATTTTACCAACATAAACCGATTTCAGTAAATTCCCATCCGATAGTTTATCTGAAAGAGTGATAAGGTCACTTGAGTTAAATATATCCCAGCAATCAATTTCGCAGTTATAATCAAAAATATTATTATACCTTTTTAAAATTGCATCTTCCACACAGCTTCCTAATGGTAAGGGGGTACGATAATAATAACCCCCTGTGCAGGATTTACAGATACTTTGCCTTTCAAACAGTTTCCATTGCCACAAATAACTATTTTTTATTCCCGCAGGATCCAAAATATTTGCAAATAACTTAAACCCCGGACTAATATTACCTTTTAGGTCCTTGAAGGCTTCCAAATCCAAAGAATTGGAAACTGATTCAACGGGTACCGGATTAGGTAAAATTTCCGCATCCGTTTCGAATACGTTACCATCGCTTGCGTTGATTAGAATACTATAACTTTTACCAATCTCTCCTTTAAAATTTGGGTCAAAATAATAGAAACCCTCCTCTTTTTCGAGCAATTGGGTTTTCTCAATTTTATCGCTTAAAATAAAAACCTTAGCTCCTTTTAAAGGTAAAATTGTGGTACTTCCGGATGGAGAAGGAATTGATTCTTTAATCTGGACTGGTTTGAGACCTGGCTGGTTACTCAAAATACCTTCGATTATTATTATTTTTCCGGAAGTAAGAAATGATTTTTCGTAAGGTTCAACACAGGAAAAAAATCCTGACAAAAGAAAAATCCAGTAATACAGTTTATTTTTCAAGATATCGGTTTGAATAAAAGATAGAATTAATTATTTGGCTATCAGGAATTAATGATTGAATTTATACGCCAGCATGCTTCCATTATTTCTTGCGATAAGCAGATTATCGTTAAATATTTTTGAGTCTCTAATTTCACCCTCGGTATTTAATCCTGACTTTAAAGGCAAAATGTATTTAAATTTCCCATTGCCTATGCCTTTGAAGTATCCTCCATGATTTCCGTCATGTCTTCCAACTTCCGGTTTTAATTTATAGAAATTCCCTCCTGCATAAAAGTCTTTAATTCCATCTTTGTCGAAATCAATAACTGAAAATGTAAATATTGGAGACAACTGTGCTTCGAGAGGAAGCGAAATAAGGTTTAGATTTCCTTTATCATTTAATAAGATACTTGAGCTAAAATTAGTCACGTTTCCTTTAATTGCTGATTTTAGCTTTTCATTTTCAAAAAGGTCCGTAACCTGCATTTTAGCAAATTCCTGATATTTAAGTGCTTTTTTCTTCAAGAAAGGCATTTGGGAGGTTAAATCTTGTTTGCTTGCAAAAGGATAGGGTTTACTATCTTCAGCAGTAAACCATTCCAGAATTATATCAGTTCTTCCATTGTTATCAAGGTCACTAACATACATATTAAATGGTTTTTGCTCACTGGCTTTAAACTTCATATTTAATCCGTAATTTCCCAGCAGGTAATCAATATCTCCGTCATTATCGATATCATTTGCCTCAATACAATTCCACCATCCGGCACTTCCAGGTAATATTTTTGGAGCATCAAAAAAACCATTTTCATTAATAAATACTTTGATTGGCATCCATTCTCCCACTACAATCAAATCTGGCAACTTGTCGTTGTTAACATCAGACCAAACGGCATCCGATACCATTCCAATCGGTCCGGTATTGTTATTGGTTATGTCTTCCCAATTGCCGTTCCCATTGTTTTTTAACATATAACTTCTGGGAACAAGACCATATCCACCCGGAACAGACTGACCTCCTAAAAACAAATCCAGATCTCCGTCAAGGTCAAAATCTATTGGCTTTATACAGCTAATCTGGCCCATAATTCTTACACCTTTTAGTTGTTCCGGCGTAAAATTGCCTTTCCCATCGTTTTTATAGAATTCAGCAAAAAAATTATCTCCTCCTCTTTTAAATTCATTGCCCCCCATACCCACAATTAAATCAAGGTCTTTATCACCATCTGCATCAAACAGAGCACCTGCGGTCGATTCCTTTTCACGGTTTTGCTTAAAAGAATTTTGGATACTCTCTTTAAATCCTGATTTGGAATTTATAAACAATTTATTGGAATAACCATGCGATTGTAAAAGAAAAAAATCATCAGCTCCATCATTATTCACATCTCCTTTGACAATTTTAGGGCTTAAATTAGAAAGCATATGAGGCATAAGCAGATCCATATCAAAATCAACATAATTATTTTCGATATGAGAAGCAGAGGTTGGCAAAAATGACTTTGACTCGGTAAATAAAACTGCACTTTGTGTTTTATTTCCTGTTTCTGGGTGAGAATCCAAATATTTTACCAATAATTGCTGATCTGATTTTATATTTTTTAAAACCTGTATATGATTATCAGGCCAGACGATTTTTACAGAATCTATAACCGGATTATTTCCTAATCCAAAAATGATCTGTGGCGAAACAGAGCTTTGGAATCCTCTGGCTGTATAATTGTACATTAATTGAGTATTTCCTTTTTGATAAAGCCAAACGCCTGTACCTATTCCAAACTTATTGTGTTCTGAGCCTTGAAATGCTAATTTCAGAAAATGTGTCTTTTTTTCTTCTATTGAATTGTTCTTATATATAAATGCAGTCATATTCACGTTATTGACTACCAGATCAGGATCTCCATCGTTGTCAAGGTCACCGTATGCGGATCCATTACTAAAACTTTCCTGATCTAAATTGAGGTCTGATGATCTGTTCTCAAAAACTGGTATGAAACCATCACCCTCATTGATAAAGGCATAATTCTTTCTTTTGTTGGGCGGTAAAAACTTTACAAAATCTCGGAAATCATATTTCCCTTTATTTTCAATGACCTTTTTAACTTGCTCTTTATCTGAAATAAAATCCGCAAAATCTGAATCGGTAATATCATGAAACACTCCATTAGAGACAAAAATATCTTTTCGCCCATCAAGATTTAAATCAAAAACCAATGCACCCCATGACCAGTCTGTAGCTGCAATATTAGAAACAAAAGAAGATTCTATAAATTTACCATTGCCTTGGTTTAAGTGCAGGCAATTTTGAGTATATTGATAATAATAGCTTTGTCTGAATTTTAAATCGTATAAGTAATAATCATCAAATTTTGTGGCAGCTTTTAACCGGTAATTATCTGGTGGAAGCATATCCGTACTAAAAAGGTCAAGGTTTCCATCATTGTTTATATCGGCAATGTCTGAACCCATGCTTGACAATGAGGTGTAGCTCATTGACGGGGTTAATGATTCTATAAATGTCCCATTCTTTTGATTCAAATATAAATAATCCCTTTCCCAAAAATCATTGGAAATGTAAATATCCGGATATCCGTCGCTGTTGACATCCCCTACTGAAATACCCAATCCAAAACCCGCATCTGAAGAAAATATGCCAGCTTTTTGAGTGACGTTGCTAAACTTTCCGCCATTGTTCTGATATAATCTATCGCCTCCCAGTGCCACCGGATCGTACTTCTCTCTTGTTGTCAAAGAAATCCTTTCCGGATCTTTGTAGCTGTTATTTAATACATAACAATCAAGATCTCCATCAAGATCATAATCAAAAAAGGAAGCGTGGGTTGATAAACCATCATCGTTTAAACCCAGTTCTTTTGCCCTTTCAGTAAAAGTATTATCTTTATTATTAATAAATAGTTGATTTTCTTTATTCTCTTTTTTCCCGTCACCGGAATAGCAAACGTATAAATCCAAAAATCCGTCATCATTAACATCAGCCATTGTTACTCCTGTACACCAAGATTTTTTCCCGGCAACACCAGCCTTAATGGTGATATCCTCAAACTGCATATGACCTTTATTGAGATATAGTTTATTTTCTTCAATATTAGAGGTGAAATAAATATCATTCAAACCATCATTATTGATATCTCCTATGGCCACGCCTCCGCCATTATAGTAGTTCCTGTAAGTTAATACATTAAAATCTTCTCTGTCTTCAACTTTGTTTTGAAAAGTTACCCCTGACTCATTTTCGCTAACCAGCGTAAAAGCAGGGTAATTATTTTTGGAATCATTCTTACAAGCTATTAAAAGAAGAGAGAAGAAAAGAAGATAAATATGTTTCATGTAGAACTTCAGAAATGAAGGCAAATATAATACTTTACTAAAAAATTGGGGTAGATAAAATCTACCCCAATAATATTAGCTCTTACTTGATAAATAATTAATATCCACTATTTTGTTTTAAAGTCCCTGAAGACTTACTGATTTCAATAGAAGGAATTGGTAAAGCATAATTGGTAGAAGTTGGAGCTTTTGCCTGAGACAATACACTCACCAATTTCGCCTCTCTTTTTGAATATTCAGAAATCACGGTTTCCAAAACACCCCATCTTTGTAGGTCAAATAATCTGTGACCTTCCATTGCTAATTCCAACCTTCTTTCGGTTCTAACAGCCTGACGAGCGGCATCTTTATTATTCCAGGCTTCTTCATATGTACCTACTTTATAATTGGCCCAAGTAATCTCTGGAGAACTTATTGGAACAGCAATTTTAGAGCTACCTTGTCCACAATTTCCGGCTCTGGTACGAATCATGTTAACGTATTTTCTTGCATTTTCAAGACTTCCTACTTCCACCTCACATTCTGCAGCCATCAATAAAACATCAGAATATCTCATTAATTCAACGTTTAGATTTGAAAGCTGAGCTCCTGACCATGAACCAGAGAGATATGCATCACCTTTGGCATGTCCATTCTTTTTAGGAGAATACCATCCCATGTAACCTTGTCCTCTAACCCAGCTATCTTTATGAATGCCCCAATCAAGATAAGGCACATTAGTACGACCGATAGTAAAGTCAATTCTAGGATCAACAGGATCTTTTGAACCTGCTTCAAATTTTGACAGGGCAACACCTGTGGTTGGAACTGGAAGCCCTTTGCTATCAACTTTATAAGCAAAGGCTAAGTCGTAGCTAGGGGTTTTGAATCCACAACATCCATATGGACTGTCACCATGAGGAAGAGCTAGTCTTTCTGAGAAGTTAGCATTAAATCCATCAGCGTCTCCATCATTCACTGAGTTTTGTACCGCGAAAACAGACTCGGAATTGTTATCTCCTTCTACTGAGAAGTTATCATAAAAACAGTCCGCCAATTTGTATTTACCAGAAGAAATTACAGTGTTAAAAGCAGACAAAGCACCTGCATAATCTTTTGCATATAATTTAGCTTTACCTAAATATGCAGTTGCAACTGTCTTGTCAGCTCTTCCTTTAGCCTCCTTGTTGGCAGGTAACAAAGAAATAGCTTTATCAAGGTCAGCAATGATCAGAGGAAGCATTTCTTTATCATTTGGCTTTTTAAAATCAACATCACCTTCTAAATAATATGGAGCTTTTTTCCAGATTTTATAAGCTTCAAAATGATAGAAAGCACGAAGGAAAATTGCCTGACCTAAAATAGAATTTGCATAGGCACTTTCACCAGGATTACTTTTTAAATAGGCATTGGCAGTGTTAATTGCAGAGTTAGCCCTTACAATCCCTTCATAAGTGGCTATCCATTTTGAATGGTTTTCACCATCTGATGGATTCCACTGATATAATTCATATGCCAGCATTGCATCCCCGTCACCAGGCTCGGAGCCTTTATGGTAGTCATCAGCAGCTATGTTGAATACCCAGTTTGATGGTGCAGGCCCCCATGAGCTAGCTCCCCAGTTACCAGTCCAACCAGTAAGGCTTTTGTAAGCAGCAATTAAAGTTGCATCCACACCATTTTTACTGGAAGAAAGAGTGCTGTTTGATAAAGCTGCCTGAGGTGGTGTATCCAGGAAACTATCTTTACATGCGTAAAGCCCACCTGCAAGCATTATTGCCAAAATGGAAAATTTTAAAATATTCTTCATTTTTTCTTTTTTTTGAATATGATTTTTAGAATTCTAAATTAACACCAATGTTTACTATCTTATTAGATGGATAGTTACCATTATCTATACCCATGCTGGTATCATTAAATTGTCCTGAGTTACCAATATTGGCATTTGAAATAGCAGGATCAGTTCCAAAGTATTTTGTAAGGGTGAGAAGGTTTTGTCCCTGAACATATATTTTGGCATGATTAGCTCCAACTTTCTTCGCAATACCCTGAGGTAAAGTATAACCAAGTTGAAGATTGGTCAGGCGAAGGTAAGAACCATCCTGGATATAGAAAGAAGATGAATTTCTTGAAGATGCATCCAACTGATTGATTTTAGGCCAATTCCCAGTTCCTTCATTTTCCAAAATATTATTCAAAACATTTGAATTGAAGTTCATAAAATATGACTGAATCCAATAACCGGTAAATATGTCGTTACCCAGAGATCCAAATAAAAATGCATTCAAATCAAAGTTTTTATAGTTGACACCAAGGTTTAAACCACCCGTCAATTTTGGATGAGGGTTTCCAATTACTGTGATATCATCTGTATCAATCTTTTTATCTCCATTTATATCCTTAAATTTAAGTCCACCCTTATAAGCCGCACCAGTACCGGTATGCATCGCAAGTTCAGCATCAGTTTGAATCAAACCTTCAACAACATAACCGTTGAAAGAAGAAATAGGGTAACCAACTTTGTTAATTACAGAGATACCACCGTTAGGAAGCCTTCCGTTCAAACCTCCACCACCATCAGAGTAGAAGAAATCGTTGTCACCAGAAACTTTCTTGATTTCATTTTTATAATGACTCAGGTTCAATGATGCGTTAAACCCAAGGTCTTTATTCACATTTTTCCTGTAAGTAATCGCAAAGTCAAACCCTTTGTTTTGCATTTCACCCACATTTACAAATGGAGGTGAAGAAGCACCGGCTGTTCCTGGCAAAGCAGGGTTAAACAACAGGTTGTTGGTATATCTGTTGTAAACATCCAAAACCACGTTGATAGAGTTATTTAACAATGATGCATCAAAACCTATGTTTTTATTTACAGAAGATTCCCACACGGTACTTTCATTACCTCTGGATGTCAAAGCATAACCGGTTGCAACTCCTCCGTTTGTCCCATTAATATCGTAAAATGTACTACCCACAGAACCTCCGTAAATACTTGCAAAGTTGTAATCTCTGATTTGTTGGTTACCCAATTCTCCATAGGAAGCCCTGATTTTTAAGTCTGACAACCAGCTAAGATCCTGCATGAAAGACTCCTGAGAAATTCTCCATCCCACTGAAACGGCAGGAAAAACACCATATCTTACGTCTGAAAGGAATCTTGAGGAACCATCCCTTCTAATAGTTGCAGAAACTAAATACTTATCATTAAAAGTATAGTCTAATTTACCAAACAATGAAGCGAGTTTACTCTCACCACCTGAAGATGAAACAGTTCTTGAGCCCGGATCCGCCAATGCAGTTTGCAAATACCAGGCATTAATATCCATAGTAAAGTAGTTGGCAAGTTGACCAAAGATGTTTCTTCCTTTGTTAACTACAGCCTCCTGACCGGCTAAAACACCCACTGTATGTTTTCCAAATTCTTTATTGTATTGTAAAGTATTGGTCCAGTTCCATGAGAAGTTTTGATTCCAACTTTCATTGAATGAGTTACCGGTTTTATTGCCTTCAACCCTGTATGGTTGAGGATAGGTAAATGATCTTCTCCAGCCATTGCCCAGGTCAGTTCCAAAATTAGTTTTTGCTTTCAGACCTGAAATAATATCATATTCTGCATAAATATTACCCAAAAACCTCCTGTAAGAATTATTGTTATTCTTGTTATCTATTAACCTTTGAGTAGGGTTGGTAAAGTTACCGGTTTGAGCTGTAAGGTGACCACCAGGATTTCCTTTAATATCCAAAACTGACACCACAGGTGTTGCTTTAATAAGTTCACCTAAAATACCTTGCTCATTGTTATTTCCACCAGAAGTACCTATTCCAATTCCCCAGTTTGTAGAGAACATCATATTTTCTCCAATTCTCAATTTTTTACCAATTTTATAATTAGAGTTAGCACGAATGGTCCCTCTGTCAAAATTTGTATATTTCAAAACACCCTGTTGTCCCAAATAAGAAGCTGAAACATTGTAAACCGCAGCTTCAGTACCACCTGACAAATTAATGTTATGGTCATTAATAGAGGCTGTTCTGGTCATTTCTTTCCACCAGTTTGTTCCTTCCTGATTGGTAAGGGTTATCTGGTTATTCAGGATATCATAAGTACTTTCATCCACAGTATTGGCGAAAGGCTGTATATATTTGGTTAACTGGCCTTTTGTAGCGGCAAATGCAGGGATACTGGTAGGATCATCTGCAAACTTTCTTCTCATGGCTTCGGCATAATACTCCGAAGAGGTATTAAGAACCTTGTCATAACCTTTTACAGGATTAACCATACCTACTGAACCATTGTAAGTAAGTTTAGCTTTACCTGACTTTCCTTGTTTAGTTGTAATTACAATCACACCATTTGACGCTCTTGAACCATAAATAGAAGCTGTTGAAGCATCTTTCAGGATTTGGATTGATTCAATATCATTTGAGTTAAGTGAGTTTTGGAATTTATCAACCACAGGTACTCCATCTATTATATAAAGAGGGTCGTTAGAGGTGAATGAACTAATACCTCTGATACGAACGTTGGTTGCATCTCCTGGAGAACCAGAAGTTGATACAGTTACACCAGGGGCTCTACCTCCAAGGTTTTGAATGAAAGAGCTGGATTTAACCACTTTCAATTCTTCAGTGTTAACTACAGTTACCGCACCTGTAATATCTTTTTTGCGTAATTGCTGATATCCGGTAACAACTACTTCCTGAAGAGCCTGAGCATCGGTCAATAAAGCAACATCAACAACTGATTTGTTACCTATTTCCACTTCCTGACTAATAAATCCAACAAATGAAACCACTAAAGTGCTTCCATTGGCAGGGACATTGATGCTGTATGCACCTGCACCATCAGTTGTAACGCCCACTGAGGTACCTTTTACTGAAATTGTGGCACCCGGTAGAGGGTCGCCGTTGGAAGAGTCAGTTATTTTCCCAGTTACTTTACGCTGAGCAAAAACAACCGAAACGGAAAGTACCATCACCAAAGTGAACAGTAAACTCCTAAACCTTTCCTGGTAAAATTGTTTCATAGTTTAATTGTTAAAAATTTTAAGAAATGATTGAAAATACCTTATGGTAAATTTGACCACAATTATAAATTGTTAAAATTACATTTCCAACTTTATAAATCAATTAATTATAAAAATAATACAACAAAATGATAAAATTGCATCAAAAAATTGTATATTTCACATATATAATTGTCTTAAAATCAGCATTTTGCAAAACATTACAAACCATATTTTATTTTAGAAAAAATATTATTAATAAAATATTATTTTCATTTATTCTGAAATTACAAAATATTCTCAAAGTGGTAAAAAATTATTTTTTTTAATAATTATTTCTATTTCTTTAATTTTTTTATTAACTTGCTTAACCTATGATAAAATTCTGATTTTCTAAATTGAACACTAATAAAATTATTGAGGCAGTCTCGGTTGATTGTCTGATATTCGGTTTTGTTGATTCCAAGCTTTACGTGCTACTAGTGAAACACGGTACAGGTCCTACTCATGGCCAGTGGGCTATTCCCGGTAGCTGGGTTAGGTATAACGAAGATATTGATTTAGCTGCCAATCGGGTTTTGAAAAGTCAAACATCAATTAATAAGATATACCTAGAACAATTTAAGACCTTTGGCAAAGTAGAAAGATACCCTTATGGCAGAGTCATTACGATTGCCTATTATGCATTGATTGATATAGAAAAAGTTAAAATCAGGCCTGGTAAATCAGAAGAGGCCGTTGAATGGTTTCCGGTAAACAATATTCCTGACTTAGCTTTTGATCATAAAAAAATCCTGGATAGTGGACTGGCATTTTTGCGGAATAGAATTCTACATGAACCTATTGGATTTAATTTACTTCCCCCAAGTTTTACTTTATTACAACTTCTGACATTATATGAGGCAATACTTCAAAAAAAATTGGATAAGTCAAATTTTCGGAAGAAATTCCTTAAAATGGATCTACTCATAGAAACTAATAAACACCAGAAAAAAGTGTCTCACAGAGCTGCGAAATATTATAGATTTGATACTGAGGTATATGATAAATTAAAATTGAGCGGATTCATTTTTGGATTTTAATTTTGCAGAAACAACCTCAACCCTATTTTTTTGGGTGGAACAAATAATATCTTTTCGATTAAGAAAATTCAAATGAAAATAAAATTCCGAAAATTCCGAATCCAAATTAAACTTTTAAAATCATTCATTCTATAAAAAGTCGCAAAACTCATTTTTCTCAAAATGGAAGCTCTTATTGATTACTGGTAAAATCGATGCTGACGATTTTCTATATTCACTTAAATATTTATTTGGCTTATATTATAAATGAAAAAAATGGGCTATCATTTCTGATAACCCATTTTTTGTATAATTTACTTTTAGATTAATATCCAGCATTTTGTTTTAAAACATCAGCACCCACAAGGTCAATCTGAGATTGTGGAAGAGGTAATATTTTATGCTTAGCTTGATATGTTGCTCCGCCAAAAGCACCTGGTAGTAATACTTGGTCATATTTCAAATACTTGTTGATTGCGGCAACATCTTCACCCCATCTAACAAGGTCATAGAAACGATGTCCTTCCATTCCAAGTTCCATTCTTCTTTCGTACCTCACTGCAGCACGGGCAAATTCTTTATCTGGGAATGATGAATATGTCTTGATTTTGTAATTGGCAGCCGGGGCACCATCAATTTTAACATAATCAGCTTCGTTGGCAGCTCTTGCTCTAACCATATTGGTATATTCCAGAGCCTTAGCCAAGCTTCCAACTTCAATTTCTGCTTCTGCTGCCATCAAAAGTACATCAGCATATCTGATAATAGTAACATTGTATGCGTTGTAAGTTTGGTGTCCCCAACCTCCAGTTTCGGTCATTCCAGCGGCTTTTTCAGCTTTTGTATAAAGATACTTCTTAGGAGAATAAGGTCCAGCGTTTGGCTGGTTACGAATCATACTAAAACCAGTATGAAGTCCCCAATCCAAAAACGGAATTCCTCTTCTTCCAACTGTATGGTCTAATCTTGGGTCAAGAGGACCATTGTCAGGCGTGAAAGCGGCCGTTGAAGCAATACCCATATCATGCTTAACTGCTTTTGAAGGGTCGTTATATGATCCATCCAAATAAGGCAAACCGTCTTCAGTGGTCCTAAACGAATTAACAAATTCGAAAGTAGGTTGGAAGAATCCACAACATGTACCTGGTTCAGTACCCTGAATAAAGTTCAATTGCAAGTCTGAATTAGCATTGTTACCATTTCCTGATTTAACTGTTGCTTGAACTGCAAATATAGATTCGGCACTATTGTCATTCGCCACACGATAAAGATCAGAGTATTTAGGAAGCAACGCATATTTCTTACCTCCCGCAGTTTTTCCATTGGCTATAATCTGATCAAAAAGTGCTTTCGCCTCAGTATATTTTTTCTGAGTCATATAAACTCTTGCCAAATAAGAAGCTGCAGCCCACTTATTGGCTCTTCCAACTGCAGTCTGAGTTTCAGGAAGCTTTTCAAATGCCTCTTTAAAATCAGCCTCAATTTTAGGCCAGATATCAATATCATTTTTAACTTTTTCGATACCGTTAGAAACATTCATGGTTTCGTCCACATAAGGAACCATGTCAAAGTTTCTTTTTAGTTGAAAATAAAAATGACCACGAATAAATTTAGCTTCGGCAGCCATTCTAACTTTATCTTCCTCCTTCACATCTGGCTGGGCTTCTTTTAATAGTGCTAAGGTTGCATTTGCTCTGGCTACGCCATCATAATGCTCTCTATACAACTCACCTGAAAAAGGTAATGAAGGATTATATTCAAATCTTTGAATTGGATTGATATCTGAGAAGTCACCCGGGTCAGTACCTTTATTGGCATCACCACCTCTGATTGCTCCCCAAACCCAGTTTGAAGGGCCACCAGCATAACTTCCTAATCCACTTAATTGAGCATAAGCTGCTATCAAACTACCTTCTAAACCTGCTTTGGTGGTTAATTGGTTCTTGGATATTGAACCTGTTGGTGCAACGTCAAGGAATGTGTCTTTACACGAGTATCCTCCAACGATTAACGCTAAAAATACGATTGCTATTGATATTTTTTTCATATTAATAATTAACATTTAAAGGATTAAAAACCTACATTCAAACCAAATGTAAACTGACGAGTCATAGGGAAGTTACCTAAGTCTACGCCAAAGTTAGTATCCGCAGCACCAGCCACTTGAGGGTCTAGTCCGCCATATTTTGTAATAGTAAACAAATTATTTACTGAGGCACTTGCCCTAACTCTTCCCAGTTTAAGTTTCTCTACGATATTAGACGGAAGATTGTAACCAATTGTAAGGTTTTGGAATCTTAGATAGGAGCCGTCTTCTACGTAGAAGTCACTTGATTGAGAACCTGTACTAAATCCATCGTTAGCTTCAAATATCGGGATATTGGTATCTCTGTTATCCGGAGTCCAAGAATCCTTAACTCTCTCAGAAATAGCAGAACCTGCAAATAATGGATAGAAATCAGTGAATCTCTTAGAAATATTAAAGATTTTATTTCCGATTGAAGTATAGAAGTAACTTACTAGATCCCAATTCTTGTAGTTCAATCTAAAGTTAACACCACCTGTGAATTTTGGAACCGGTGAACCAAGATAGGTACGGTCATCTGCATCAATTTTACCATCGGCTTTACCAGTAAGTTTACCGTTTGCATCGCGACCGTTAATATCCATATACCTGAATCTTCCTACGCCAGCACCAGCTTGTGTCGGAGCAGAAGCAATCTCATCGGTTGATTGGAACAAACCTTGAACTTTATACCCATAAAAAGCAGAAAGTGAATAACCCAACTGGTTTCGGATAGGGTTAACTCCTCTAAATCCTGGGTTTACATCCTGCAAATAAGTCAATCCACCACCAATTTCGGTAATTTCATTGTGAAGGAAACTCGCAGTTACATCCAATTCATATTTCAGATCTTTTGACATGTTTCCTCTTGTAATTACCTGCATGTCAACCCCTTGATTAAGCATTGTTCCAACATTTACGAAAGGGGCAGTTGCTTCACCGGCAGTTTGAGTAATTGGAAGTCTATATAGAAGATCTTTGGTATTCTTTTTCCACAAGTCTAAAACTATTTCAAGTTTCCCTTTCAGGAATGAGCCATCAAATCCAATATTCTGCGTAATTGAAGTTTCCCATTTTGCTCCGGGATTACCAATTCTAGTTTGGGTATATCCAGGTACGATTCCCGCATTTGTACCATTGATATCATAAACAGAGTTTCCTAGATTTTGTGCATAAAGACTAAACTGGTTACCCGGGTCAACATTGTTTGAATTACCCATTGTACCATAGCCTCCTCTGATTTTCAAATCAGTAATCCAGGGAAGATCTTTCATGAATGACTCTTCAGAAACCCTCCATGCAGCTGAAAATGCAGGGAATACACCATATCTCGACTCAGAACCAAATCTAGACGAACCATCTCTTCTAATTACACCAGTTAGGTAATACTTATCGTTCAAATTGTAAATTGCACGACCAAAATATGATAAGAAGGTAACACCATTTTCTTTGGTACTTGTGGCAGGGTTTCGAATATTCAAGGTTGAAATAGTGATATAATCTAAATCACCCGAGAAAGGCTCTCTACCATCTGCTCTTAAATTTTTACCCAAACCTGTATTTAAAGCTTCCTGTCCTACTAGTAATTCAAGATTATGGTTTCCGAATTTCTTTTTATAAGAAGCCGTATTGGTAAATGTCCAACCCAGCCTAAAGCCTCCGTTCTCGTTGTAAGACCAAACTACACTTTTGTTTTCGAGAGTTTCATATACAGGACGTCCATAACCCCAACCGTAGAAATTATTATAATTTCCTCCTATTGAAGATTTTAATATTAGGTTTTGAATTGGTTCAAATTCTAAATAAAGGTTACCTGTTCCAATGGCATTAAAGTTTTTATTTAGTTTTCCAAATTCCTGATTTGCTACAGGATTAGAACCTTGTCCAAAGCCAATTGCAGTTGTACCGGCATAACCTCCGAATTCATCATAAACCGGGATAATGGTAGGAGAACGAAAAGCACCAAGAATGTCATTTTCAAGCTGCGAACTTTCCAATCCGTTATTTCCACCATTTCTTCCTAGAATTTGAAGGTAGGTTACTTGTAAGTTTTCCCCAAGTCTTAGGTTCTTCAAGATATCAAATTCAGTGTTCATTCTGAAGGCATATCTGGTTGCTTGTTGAGAAGGGAGAATACCCTGCTGTTTTTGGCTAGATAAACCCACATAGAATCTGGACGCTTGACCACCACCAGAAAATCCTAAAGTATGTCTGCTAATGGTACCGGTTTGAGTTAGTTCTTTATACCAATCTGTACCCTCTTTATTTGCTTTGATAACTTGATAAAAGTCGCCTATCGTTGGGCCAGTAATATTGTATTTTGCCTTTTCAGCAGCTAAATCAATAGTTCCAACTACACCATTTCTATTACCCACCTTTAGGTAGTCAGGTAAAATAGGCGTGGCTCCGGAACCGTACTGAGGATGCGACAATGGTGAACCCGAATTACGCAATGCATTCCAGGTCCAAGTAGCTTGATCCTGAGGATTCATCATTTTTTGCCCTTCGCCTGGATCGGTCATACCATAAACCCCATCGTAGGAAATATTTAATTTTCCAGCTCCTTTTTTACCTTTCTTAGTTGTATAAATAATCACACCGTTGGCTGCTCTTGCTCCATAAATTGATGCAGCAGATGCATCTTTAAGAACCGTAACTGTTTCAACGTCTTCCGGATTAAGAAAATTGACATCTTCCATAGGCAAACCATCGACTACAATTAAAGGTTGGTTACCACCAAATGCTCCAAAACCTCTAATTCTAACTTGTGACCCTGAACCAGGCTGACTAGTCGTCACAACGTTAACACCTGCAACTCTACCCTGAAGCTGCTGATCTATACTTGATGAAGGAACAACTGTCAAATCTTTAGGTTTAACGATGGCAATCGCACCTGTTGACTCTTTCCTTTTGTCAACAGAATAACCTGTAACCACTACTTCTTCAAGTGATGCTGCATCAGAAGTCAAAGTAACATTGATAACTGATTGCGTACCTACTGTAATTTCTTCTGTTTTGTACCCAACAAAACTTACAACTAATACGTCACTGGCACCTCTAACATCAAGAGAGAAGTTACCACTGGCATCTGTGGCAGCACCCTTGGTAGTACCTTTGATTGTAACTGATGCTCCTGGAACTCCCGAACCATCTGATGCATCGGTCACCTTTCCACTAATTTTTCTCCCCTGTGCAAATGAAATCTGGAGACTTGCAAAAAGTCCCAAAATAAGCATCAGAAAAGATCTCAAATAGAATTTTCCTTTCATAGAACTTAAGGTTAATTGTTAAAAAAAGTTTATTATTTATTAGAATTGTGCAAGAATAGGGATAATTTTTGAAAGGACAATATTTTTTGCCTCAATTATTTAATTTTTTTAAAAAATATGAACATTTAGAATAATATTTTTTATTAAGTGTTTTTCGTACACTTTTACAATATTATTTGGAATTTTTTGAAAAATATTTAGAATTATATTTGTGTCCAAATTACACAAATAAATTTCTTGACAAAATTTTTAGTGTGTATCGGCATTTTAAAAATGAAAATTTACTTTCTTAAAAAATGTCCTTGAAAAAGAGAAAATCAGGAATTTTTTATGGCTAGTTTTTTGAATTAATATCCTTGTAAAAAATTCATGATTTCAATTTTTCCAATAAGCCCAAACGCTATTATTTCGGACTCAAACGTCTATGGATAAGAATAATAAAAAGCGTTAAAATCGTTGATTTGATTTTATGAGGAATAATTATTGTACACAATAAGTATTTTGAATTAGTAAATGAAAGTATTCGAGTTTTGTGACAGAAAGCTTCCCTGATTTTCAATTTTTCTCGATTTCCCATTTTTAAATTTGAGGTTATTTAAAAAAGCATTCGTCTGAAAATTGTAAACCTTAAAATCACCCTTTAGTTGATGGATTATTAATTTTCCACGATTTTGACCTGCTATAAGAAAAGGTTTATTTTTAATTACAATGGAAACCAATGCTTTGGAGTCACCGGGAACAAAGAAGCCACTTTTTTCAAAGCTTAAAGGATAGAACCTTTTTTTATTGGTGTTAAGCAAAACAAGCCCATTGGATGCATCATTTCTTCCCTGGCCAATTTCTATTCCAAAATCATTGCCAACCAAAACACAATCAAGTAATCCATCTTTGTTGATGTCAATATTGAATACACCATAGACCGGGCTAATTTGTGCTTCAATGGGGAGTGCATTAATTTTGAATTTTGAATTTCCCAGATTTTCAATAAATGAAGTGTACATATAATTCGCACTTTTCAAGATTGAACCTTTTAATTCATTTTTTGTAAAAATATTATCGGCGGTAGTTTCACCAAACTTTCCATATTCGACAAATTTTTCTTTAAATTTTGGTAGCTGTGATGTGATATCATCTTTTGAATGATTGAAGTAAGGGCGATCAACAAATTTTTCGTTTGGAATATAAACGGAGATAAAGGGATCTATTTTGCCATTTTTATCAAAGTCTTTTGCAATTAGCCTTAAAGGTTTTTTAGCCGAACACCTGAAATTGTTATTAATACCAAAGTTTCCGGCAATATAATCCATATCTCCATCATTGTCAAAGTCTCCGGCGGTTAGCGAGGTCCACCAGCCCTGAAAGTTATTTAATCCTGTTTTCCGGGTGATGTTTTTAAAATTATTTCCGGTATTTTTCAAAAAAGTAATGGGCATCCATTCGCCTGCTAGAATAATATCAATTTTGTTGTCATTGTTAAAATCTGAAAAAATGGCATCAGATATAAGTCCAATATTATTAAGCTCCGGACAAAGTAAATTTGTTACATCAACAAATCTTACTTTTCCATTTTTTGAGTCATTCCTTAATAGAGTAGTTTTTGCTGGAAGAGGATAATTCATAGGCTTTATTCGACCAGTAACCATAAGATCCATATCGCCATCTTTGTCAAAATCGGCTGATTTAACAACTTGACCTGAAATGCTTTCTTTAGGAATAGCCATCATATCAATTTTAAATTCGCCCTTTCCGTTATTAATACACAGAATATCCTGATATAATTCTGACCCTGGTGGATGTTGGCCACTGCCCCTTACTACATAAAAATCATTGTCTCCATCATTGTCGGCATCAAAAATTTTTATGCCAAGATCTTCTTCCTTTAGTAGCGGTGATTTTTTTAATTTTAAATTTTTTCGTGAAAATTTACCTTGACTGTTTTGGAAAAAAATATCTACCCCCTGAAACCAACTCGATGATCCCATAATAAAATCATCTAGTTTATCTCCGTTAAGATCCCCAACAGCTAACGCAGGACCATATTGGGAATATTTATGAGGTAAAGTTTGTTGAAAATTATAATCAATGAAGTCGTTTTCGGAATGTACAAAATCTAAGTTCAGCAAATTGTTCTCTACATGCTCAAAATATTTATTTTCAGATTTTTTATTAGAATTTTCAAGAGCCGCATTTTGGCTGAATCCAATTTTTATAATTCTGCTTTGATTGATTTTAGGGTTATTAATTTTTTGAACATATCCATTAGACCAATAAATTTTTGCGGAATCAATAGTGGTATTTTTTTTGACTCCAAAATGAAAAACATTTTCTGATTTTGACATATACCCTCTCCCAGACATGCTTTCCACCATTTGTATCCGGCCTTGATGCCAAATTTTCACCTGGCTTCCATAAGCATTAGGATTGTACTGATCTCCAATTAATTTAATTCTAAAAAAACCATTTTCTGAATTTCCCCTATCTTCATACAATGTATTTTTGTATATAAAAGCATTATCATTTATATTATTACAAATCAATTCAATATCTCCATCGTTATCCAAATCAGCATAGGCGGCACCATTTGAAAAGGTTGCCTTTTCGAAACCCCATTCTATAATTTTTCTTTCAAATCTTAAGTTTCCATTATTCTTAAAAATGAAATTCGGAATTTTTACTGCTTTTAATTTTTTGTGGATTTCATTTTTATCTAAAAGAGCACTGTTAATGTCTTTTCTAAACATCACGAAATCATGATCCATAACATCTCTTGGGAAGCCATTAGCAATGAAAATATCTTTATTCCCATCATTATCAAAATCAGCAATGAGAGGTGTCCAACTCCAGTCAGTTGCTTCAATTCCTGCCAAATAACTTATGTCGGCGAAAATCGGAAGGCCTGTCAAAGGGTTGATTCCTTGATTTAGATGCAAAGAATTCTTTATGTATTGATACTGGTATTTGTATTTTTCAAAAAAGAGATAATTAGTATAATTGTTATGGGGAAGGTTTAATCTTTTCCTTTTGTTATCATAAGGAAGCATTTCAGAATTGATTAAATCATTGAGGCCATCATTATTGATATCGCCGAGGTCGGTACCCATAGCATAATAGGAGCTGTGCTTGAAAACATCTCTTAATCTATCTTCAAAATGGCCATTTTTTTGATTTATATACAAAATGTCATTGCTTAAATAGTCATTTGCAATATAAATATCTTTAAAGCCATCATTGTTAAAATCTGTGGTAATACATGAATGACTATAACCTCCAAGTTTTATCCCTGATTGATCAGTAATATTTTTAAAATAGGGGTGTTTTTTTTGACCATCCCATGTGTTTTCATATAAAATGTCTTTATTTTCATCTGAGCCATCTGTTTTAAGGCTTACAAATTGGTTGGGATATTGCTCTGAAATGATATTCACATTTAAAAACAAATCCAGGTCACCATCATTGTCAAAATCAAAAAAGTTACCGGAAGAGGTATGTTTTTCTGCCAGTAATCCATATTCTGTTCCTCTTTCGGAAAATTCAGGTATTCCGTTTTTATCTGGGCCAAGATTAATATAAAGAAAATCTCTTAAATATTTTGTTTCAGAGGACATCGAATGGCAAACATAAATATCAAGAAAGCCGTCAAGGTTAATATCTACCATAGTGACACCTGTGGACCAAAAATGCGGATCTTTTTTTATATTAGCTTTTAGGGAGATATCTTCAAATTTTAAGTTACCTCGGTTTAAGTAGAGTTTATCCTGGACCTGATTTCCTGAAAAGTACAGATCCTCAAGTCCATCATTGTTAAGATCTCCAACTGCTACCCCAGCTCCATTGTACACGTAATCATTGTCAAGAATATTTAATGTGTCTGTTTCAGTAATTTGATTTGAAAAATGAATTCCAGAGTAATCTGAATCAACCAATTCAAACAATTTCTTTTCCTTGGTGCAGGAAAAAAATAGCAATACTATTAGGATACCTGAAAATAATTGTTTCATAATGAAACTATGTTTTAAAAAAAATCCATCAAATTGATGGATTTTTTTTAAAATTTCCTACGAGAATATTAATAACCTTTGTTTTGGTTTAATGTAGGTTTTCCATCCAAATAACTTTGGGTTATTGCTTTGGTCGGAATAGGGAAAACTTCACTTTTGTTTGCGGTGAATTTTCCAGCTGCGAGATATGATCTCTTTTTGCCTTCATTAGCAAAATATTTATTCTTCTCAGTTTCTGCAATTCCCCATCTTACCAAATCAAAGAACCTGTGTCCTTCCATACCCAACTCAATCCTCCTCTCATGCCTTACAGCTTTTCTGGCATAATTTGCATCAGGGAATGATGCATACAAACCAATTTTATAATTGGCCGCTGGTTTTGATTCATTCATAACAAAGCCTTCAGGATTTGACGCTCTTTTTCTTACTTTGTTTACATATTCCAAAGCTTTAGGCAAGTTATTGAGCTCGATTTCTGCTTCTGCGGCATATAATAACAAATCGGCGTATCTAAGTAATTTTAAATTATTGTTATTATAACCTTTTGTCCAGCCCGATGCAGTAGTGTTGGTACTTTCCTCATTTTTATAGTAGGCATTTTTTATCGGAGAATATGGACCACCATAGGCCTGATCACGAATCCAGGTAATTCCGGGATGAATTCCCCAATCCAAATATGGAATACCTCTGCGACCTACTGTCCAGTCTAATCTTGGATCCACAGGATTGGTGTCGATCGAAAATTTGTCATCAGCACCAAGACCCTGGTCACTTTTTACATCTACATTGTCATAAGTGTCAAGAAACGGAAGCCCTTCTTCATCAACCCGGAATGCATTGACCAGGTTTTGGGAAGGTTGATGAAAACCACAACATCCGGCCGGTCCTCCACCATTGGGATAATTCAAAACATCACCAACGTTTCCGTTATCGGTTGTTCCGTCGTTGACAGATTGCTGTACTTCCAGAATTGCCTCTTTGGTATTTCTGGTAGCTGCTCTGAAATTATCATGGTATTTCGCGTTAAGTTCATATACTTTGGAATTAATTACTGCATCAAACTGTGCTTTTGCTTCAGCATATTTTTTTTGATACATCAATACTATACCAAGGTAACTCTGAGCGGCTCCTTTCGTTACCCTTCCTATTTCGCTTTGAGACAAAGGAAGGTCTGTAGCTGCAGAATTAAAATCTGCCTGAATTTTAGGTAAAATATCTGAATTATTGCCTACCCTTACATCCTCAATAGTTTCATCAATATACGGTACTTTTCCAAAAATTTTCACCAATTCAAAATGATAGAAAGCTCTTAAAAACTTACCTTCTGCGATCCGGATTTTTCTAACATTCTCCGAAACATCTTTTAAAGCTTTATAGGTTTTTATCGCCGAATTGGCTCTAGAAATACCATCATAGTAATTTCTCCATTTTCCTTCGAGATAGGGGTTATTGGGTAGAGGATTCAATAACTCTATCGGAGTGATGTCTGGCTGATCACCAGAGTTGCTTCCTTTATAAGCATCTCCACCGGCAATACTTCCAAAAGTCCAGTTAGAGGCAGCTCCTCCCCAAGGGGTACCGTTATCCCATCCGGAAAAACCATCAAGGTTAGAATAAGCTGCAATTAGCAGAGATTCAGCACCTTTTTCTGTAGATGCCAAAACCGGCTCGGAAACCGAACCGAATGGTTTAGTGTCGAGGTAGCTATCTTTACAATTTATTGCTACCGCAACCAACGTAACCACTGTTATTACTGATATTATTATTTTTTTCATATCAAAAAATTCACTAATTTTTAAAATTCGATATTGGTTCCAATTATAAACTGTTTGACATATGGACTCTTTCCAAAATCAACACCATAAGTCAAGTCTCTTTGCTGGTTATAGCCTTCGGCTATATTGTTAATTGTTACATCAGGATCAAGACCGGAATATTTCGTAAATGTTAACAAATTTTGTCCCTGAACATAAATCCTGAATTTTTCTAATCCTAACTTGGATAATTTTCCTGCCGGGAAAGTATAGCCTACCTGGAGGTTTCTAAGTCTTGTAAATGAGCCATCTTAAACGTAGGTGCTATTGATTTGAGAAGAATATACATCAGATTGGTCAAGAACAGGATGTGTTTTTCCAGCTTCATAGAGCATGTCTTTCCCGCGGTTTTGATCAAAAGTATAGAAGTCCGTCCAGTAATGCATGAAATTGAAAATTTTATATCCATACACACCGTTTAAATAAGCGGTAAAATCAAAATTTTTATAGTTTAAACCCAGATTTAATCCCAAAGAGAATTTTGGAAGTGGGTTGCCTATATTAACCAAATCTTCTGTTCCGATTTTTCCATCTTTATTTTGATCTACGTATTTGTACCTTCCAACTTTCGCATCGCCTGGGTCAGCAAATAGTACTTTTTTAATTTCATCCTGCGTTTTCCACAGACCATCTACCTGATAACCGCGGAATTGTGAAATTGGAGCACCAATTGTGGTATAAGTAATATCTCCAATTCTTGATCCACCACCAGTTACAAAAGTGCTGGAATTGGCATCCAGAGCTAAAACTTTGTTTCTAAATCCTGAAGCAGTAAGTCCGACATTATAATTTAAATCATTATTGACTTTTCCATTATAGTTAATCTGCAGATCGATACCCGTGTTTTTCATAGAGCCAATATTTGTATTTTTTCTGCCATTTGATCCACTTTCCAGTGGTAGCTCTACAGGGTAGATCATATCAGTGGTATTTCTGGTGTACCATTCCAATGTGGTGGAAATTTTATTGAACAGATTAAGGTCAACACCCACATTAAATAAAGCAGTACTTTCCCATTTTAAGTCTGGGTTTCCTGTTGACGTTTGATTAAAGCCGGGAATAGCACTATTTCCAGTTCCGGTCAGGTCATACGCTGAAGTACTAATATCGGAGCCAAAATTACTGAATCCCGGATAATCTCCACCTAAAACTTCATTATTGCCTACTATACCATAGGATGTTCTAAGTTTCAGATCTGTAACAGCGGCGAGGTCAGTCATAAAAGATTCTTTGCTGATTCTCCAGGCAACACTACCTGAGGGGAATATACCATACTTATGATTTAAGAACCTTGATGATCCGTCTCTTCTTATTGTTGCTGAAGCGTAGTATTTATCTGCAAAATTATAATTACCGCTGGCAAATATTGAAGACATAGTATGAAGCCCTTTATATGATCCTGTTGCAAGGGTTTTTGGGTTGGTATTGCCCATTGTCCTAAAATTAGGATCTGAAAAAGATTGCATTGCTCCGGATACATTGAACCCCTGAGACCAGAAGTTTTTCGCTTCCTGGCCAACTAACCCATCAAAATGATGACTTCCAAAATTATTCTTGTATTTAATAATGTTATAATAAACCCAGTTTCTGTTGAGCCATGTACTGTTGCTCAGGGTATAGCTCTCGTTAACCTCTGTAACTTCAAAATTTTGTTCATTAAATCCTTCATTATGACCTACTCCGAAATCAAGACCAAAATTGGTTGAATAAGTAAAGTTCTTAAGAAAATCTACATCCAGAAACATATTTCCGGTCAACCTTACTCCGTAACCATCGCTGTTTCTACGATTCCGAGTCTGCTGAGCCACAGGATTTGAAGCATTTCCCAGATTATGAAGAGACCCAAAAAAGTTATTAATATCAGAAACCGGAACTATAGGAGGAGCTGAATAAACATTCTTTAATACTGAGCCGTCAGTAGGGCGTCCCATTGAACCTCTTGTGTTTTCATAGGCAAAATTTAGGTTTTCTCCTATTCTTACATTTTTTCTGATATTAAAATTTGAGTTTAATCTTGTTTGATATCTTTTATAATCATTTAGGATTAGAATACCTTTATTATCGAAAAAATTACCTGATAAATAATAATTGCCTTTTTCTGAACCGCCACTGGCTGAAACCTGGTAGTTTGTAGATTGTGCTGGTTTGTAGACTTCATTAAACCAATCTGTTCCCAATTTATTGGTCTGGTTTATCAGGTATCTGGTGTTTTTGTCACCAAATGCAGGAGGAAGAACGTATTTAGATGGATCAACTGCAGGATCTCCGGCTTTGTAACCAATTCCACTTACATAGTAATCAGGTAAAGTAAAATTCCAGCCACCATTTGATAAGAAAATTTTTGATACGTCACCTGGGTTCAAATTGGCACCTTTAACTCCACCAACTTTAATTTGCATGTATTCGTCAGAGTTGGCCAGCGAATTGAGGACTTTTCCGGGTTGAGATATTCCTGTCCACACATCAACTCCTATTTTTGACTTCCCTGCTTTTCCTTTCTTAGTAGTTATCACCACCACACCATTAGCAGCTCTCGAACCATAAATTGAAGCTGAAGCAGCATCTTTCAAAACCTGCATTGATTCGATATCATTAGGATTCAGGAAGTTCATATTGGCTTCATTTTGAACCGGAACTCCGTCAATCACGTACAAAGGCTCGTTGTTGTTGATGGAACCTATGCCTCTTATTCTCACAAATTGAGTAGAACCGGGGTCTCCGGTGGTACTCATTGTAACCCCGGCAACTTTTCCTTGTAATTGCTCAGCAAAATTGGAGGCGGCGATTTTTTTCATATCTTTTGTATCCACAATAGTTACTGCAGTAGATATGTCTTTCCTTGACTGGGAGGTGTAACCCGTTACTACTAATTCTGATAGATTGGTTGCATCCAAAACCAGACTAATATTAATAACGTTTTGAGCTCCAACCGTAACCTCCTGAGCGTGATAGCCTACAAAGCTAAAAACCAAAACATCGTTTGGCGAGTTGACATCAACAGTAAATTTACCATTGTTGTCTGTGACAGCACCTTTACTCGATCCTTTTACAGTAACCGATACACCTGGTAGTCCCGTGCCATCAGTAGCATCGGTAACCAATCCACTTACTTTTCTTCCCTGTGCAAATGAAATCTGGAGACTTGTGAAAAGTCCCATCATTAACAACAGAAAAAACCTCAAATAGAATTTTCCTTTCATAGAACTTAAGGATTAATGTTAAAAATAGATTAAAAGAATATTAAATATTAGAATAGTGCAAGTTATTGTATTATTTTTTATAGGGCAATACTTTTATTAAAATAATTTAAAAATTTTATTTTTAGCCTGCATTTGGAATGATATTTTGCTTTAAGTGTTATTATTACACATATATTATTAAAATTACCTTTGAATAGGTAAAAAATCGAAATATTATTTGTGTCAATATTACACGAATATATGTTAAATTTCAAATAACTGAAATTTTGGTCATTTTAATAATATTAAAATAATACAATAGAGGAAGAAAACGTCAGGTCAAAAAAGTATTATTTTGTGAAGGTTTCCGAATAAATTTAGGTTTTTTATATGCCAAATTCACCCTGAAAATATCTGTCCTACAAAATTTTTCTTTGTTTAAGAAATTTGGGAATTGACTTATTTTTGGGCGGCCTGTATTAAATTTTGTGAAAGGCTATTTCTCCGAATAATTGTAAAACATATTCAGGAATGTATAGAATCCTTGCTTATCTAAAAGTTTTTAATCTGAAAATCCCTATTTTATCTGGAGAAATATGTGCAGGAAGAATTGGTAGTGGATTAAAAAAGCTTTTTTTAAATATCGCTTTAGTGATTAATCTTCTGATTTAGAATTGTAAAGAATAATTATATCATTATTTTTAAATGTCAAATGGATTTGAAATGAAAATTCCTGCACTGAACATCAATGCAGGAATCCAATATAACCCTATAAACCATTATGATCTTTATTATTTCACCAAAAAGCTCCCTGTTCCTATTTTGAAGCCCTCTGAATATAACTCTACCGAATATGTGCCCGACTTAAGAGCCTGATCTTTTTTGTAATACATATCAACCGCCTGGTCGTTGTTGGTGTATAAAACAGATTGTTTCATGCTGTAACCAATCTCCTGATTGTTGTATTTTAGCACCCCACCTTTATTCATATCGTTTATTACTCCACCGTTGGGATCCAATAATCTCAAATACACATCCTTGTTATTAGTAGCAGTCAACGGATTGGATGGCAAAATGTATGAAACTTTAAGCTGATCAATTTTCTTATTCTTAACTTCGCCTGAGCGTTCCTTGCCTCTGCTACTTAGAGCCGTAACCGAAACTTTCACCGCTTTTAATGCTGAACCTACATTGATTTTTTGTTTTAAATCTTCGTTTTTGGCACTAACATCATTTAAAGTACGGTTTAATGAATCCTTAGTAGATTTTAATCCTGAATTTTCAGCCAATACCGTTTGCTTTTCAGTCTGAAGCATTTGATTTTGGTTAGTCAGAATTCCGTTTTCTTCTCTTAATTTTTGAAGCTCAACCTCTTTCTCTGCCAGAAATGTTTCATACTCTTTGATTTTGCCTTCGTATTTCTTCGAAGAAAAATTTGAGTCTGCCTTGAGTTTCTTTTTATCCTCTTCGAGCTGAGCTTTTATTTTTTGTAGTTCTTCTACACTTCCTCCTAAAGCCTGCACTTCGGCTATTTTTGCATCAAGAGATCTTGAAATTGAATCCAACTTAACTTTGGTTGAGGATAATTCATCCACTTTGCCGGTAAGTAACTTTTGAAGGTCTTCATTTTCCGTTTGTGAACCATAATACAGGTAACCAAGAAGACCAAGAGCCCCCAATAATACCACTACCCCAATTTTAAGTGTGTTCGAATTATTTGATGCTTGTTGTTCCATAATAAAATATTTCCGTTTTGATTTTGGTACAAACTTCCAATATAGAAATTAAATCAGCCTTAAGGGGATATTAAATTTACCTTAAAATTGTAAATTTTACGAATGAGCCAAAAAATTATTCTAAAAAAAACTACTTAAGGTACTATTTTTCAGCTTTTTAAGGTATAAAATAAGACACTGAAAGTATTTCCGGAAGGATTTGGTTCTACAGTGAGCTTGCCTTTGTGCAGGTCAACAATTTGCTTTACAATAGCTAATCCTACTCCATGACCCGATTTTCCTTTTGCGGTGGCATTTGATCTGAAAAATGGCTGAAATATCTTAAGTGATTCTTCAACCGGAATTGGCGTACCCAAATTTGAGATTTTTATATCCAAAAAATCATTGTGAGGAGAAATCAGAATCTTAGCTTCCTGATTATCTGAAAATTTACAGGCATTGTCAATCAGATTTTTAAATACGACTTTAAGAGCATCCTCATTCCCGTTGATAATAAGCAAATTATCATCATCCGGCACTTGCTCCCAGGCCACTTCGACAGTGTTTGCCGGATTCCATTTTTTATAATCAGAAATAGAATCAAACAACAATTCATCAATTCTGATTTTCTCCATCGGAAGAGCCGATTCATCAGAAAATACATTGGCTAATTGCAAAATAGACTGCGTAAGATGATTAAGCTTCAAGGTATCCTCTCTAAGGCCTTTGATTTGAGGATACAATTCTGCGTTGTCTTTATACTTCATTTCGAGCAATTCGATCTGAGTAAAAATTTTGGTCAGCGGATTTTTGAGTTCGTGAGAAATATTTGCCACAAACATTTTTTGAGTAAAAACAGAGTTTTCAACCCTTTCGAGCAATTGATTTATGGTATTTGCCAATTGACCAATTTCATCTTCAAAATTGGAAAGCTCTATACGTTTGGAAATATTTTTGGGAAAAATCCTTCCCAATTGATTAATTATCCCGGAAATTGGCGAAAACGCACTATTGGCAAGATACCACCCCATAAAACCAATCAAAAGCAGTGCTACCAAAAGCATAATGAGCAGGATTTTTCTTAAATCGTCCAATGCTTCGGCTCCTACGGTATCTTTGGCACTTACTAAAACCCAATAATCTCCGGATGCATCTTTTATTTTTAAAAATGCCATTTTGTATGCCCCAAGATTAGAGGTTCCGAAAGTTTGTAATGAATCTATTTTTTTGAGCAAAAGCCTGTGAAATTCCTCATTTCTGAAACTTGTAGAAAACACAAACAAGTCACGTTTAATATCAATTATTGAAATGATTTCCTGAGTAAGATATTCTTTTTCAGTATTTTCTACAATTTTTCTTATTGCTTTATTATTGGCCTGAAAGTCAAAAAACAAAGCAGAAGTAGTAATGGCTCTGTCCTGAAGTTTTTTATAGAAACGCTTTTCGAGATAAAGTTTACTAAAAAAATACACACTTACGGAAAAAAACATAAACAAAAAACCCACCAGCATTAAAAACTGGAGGGTAAGTTGTCCTCTGATATTTAGTTTCAGTTTAAAGCCCATATTTTCAACACAAAAAAGAAAACATTTTACTGAAATTCAGCAAAATAAGTTAAAGCGAGCCGACAAGATTATTATACTTATTAAGATCCATCTGATATTTTGAAGCTAAATTTCTTGCCTGTGTGGCATCGGCTTTTGCCTGGGAAATATTTCCGTCATTTTTATTCAAAATTGCAGATTCATAATAATATTCGGCCATCAATTTCTCATCTTTAATCGAAGCTTTTGCTTTTGCCATCCAGGCTTTAGCCTTTGAAACATAAGCCTTATCAGGATAGTTTTTATTAAATATGCTTGTAATGTACACCTGAGCCTGCCCATTGCCTTCATATTTTTTAGACATTTTGTCTGCAATTACCAGGGACTGAGGAGCCTTACCTTCTCTGATTAAAGCCAAAGATTCGAGTTCCCAGGTAACTCCATCTACATATTGTCCTGCACCCGATTTTACCATATAATCTTTAACCAGGGCAAGTTTTTTGGTATCATAAAGTTTGCCTCTGGGGCTATAAAGTGAGGATTGAATTATTCCACCTAAAACATGATATTCACCACCAGCATGCCCTTCTTTGGTTTCATATGATGCCGCCTGTGGCACATGGTTAAACCAATAAGCCGCAAATCCATTATCAATATCCGAAACACATTTTTTGGTAATTTTCCAACTTGCTTCAGTTCCCAATTCATTTTTTGGGTAGAGTTTAAAAAGCTCATTGGCAGCAGAAATATTGGATAAAGTATCTTTGGTTAGCCTGCAAAATGCAGCATACTGAACAAGCAAATCGAATGACCTTTCTCCGCCATCAAATCGTTTTTTATAATTTCCGGCTCGTTTATCAGGATTTTGAGCTACTTCGGCGGCATTTAGAAATGATTTAGTTTCAGCAGCAGGTTCAGCCTGATGAACTAAATTGCCATCGCTATCAAAAAACAAAAATTGGGGGAAACTCGGAAGCCATATATTCCTGGCATTCAGGAACTTCACTTGCTCGGCATTACCCACATCTAATTTATAATTAATAAAATCTGTGTTGTATTTGGTTGCTACTTCAGCATTTTTAAAAAATGGCTCCATACTCTGACAAACCGGACATGTGGGCGAAAAACATTCCACAAACAGCACTTTCCCCTGGGCTTTTGCCTGAGCAAGGGCATCATCAATGCTTGGATTCCAGGTAACTTTGGTTTTGTCGATTATTACATTTTCCGTGTTTTTCTGAGTCTGGCTGTGGCAACTACTCAGTGAAACCATTCCGAAAACCACCAAAAACTTGAATATTAATAGAAAGGATTTTTTCATAAGAAATTTTACAAAACAATTTGAAATTCTAATATTAAAAAAATTGAATCACAAAAATTGAAAAATAATGGCTTACTAACAAATAATGACCTGTTAATGTTGCGTTAAACATATTTTTTGGGCGGTCCCACGCTCTGGCGTGGTCAGGCTATTCGCTCCCGCTCCACGCTTTGGCGTGGGAGCTCCGCTACTATCCTTACCGCATATTGCCTTCATGTCTATTTTTTAATGATAAAAGAAAGGTGTAGTTGAAATTTTGAAAACTCCTCTGGTAATTTTTTTGGTTTCGCCGGTAGATCTTTCTTTCAGGTAAAATTCAAACTCTCCACCACAAAAATCGAATTCAGGTTGATAATCTTTGATCTCTATATAGCCGCCTTTAGAAAAATCAATATTGTAATTCTCAATAATTTTCCCCTTGAATCTCACGTTTAGTAGAGCTTCGATTTTATCTTTTATTAATTTGATGTCATATTTTTTCTCTTCAGTCAAACCAAAAAAGCCTAAAACGAATTCATCTTCATACAACTCATTTGATTTAAAAGCTTTGGTATAACCTCTGTTGGCAAAAATTGAGACACCGTCATCTTTTACCAAGCCTTCCACCAGCTCAGTATTTGCAGTATATCCACTTGGTACTCCCGGCAGCCATTTTTCACCATCCATTTTAAAGGAAATAATTCTGTAGGTGGTATTTTCTGGTGAAATGTCAAAAAGTTGACAAGAATAAATAAACAATGATAAAACGGAAATTGCGAGATATTTATATTTCATTTTTGATTGTGTTTTTTGAGTATGTGGCAAATTTTATGCCCGAAATTCTTTCCAAGGTTTTCCTTTGATTTTTGAGTTTGTATTCAATAAAAAACTCCCGGCCTCAACTTGTGAAGCCGGGAGTTTTAATTTTTTAGATAGTCAATATTCTATCTAAATGATAAAGCAATAAAAACAGATTTGAGACTTTTCCTGAAACAATACTTTCAAAATCTCTAATTTTGCAAAAAAAATAATAAAACAGCATGCTTACCATTTACGGCATACCCAATTGTGACACTGTAAAAAAATCACGGGATACAATCAGCAATTATGGTATAGAATACATTTTTCATGATTATAAAAAAAGCGGAATCAGCCGGGATAAACTGGAAGAATGGTTGCAACAGATTCCACTGAGTACGCTCGTAAATAAAAAAAGCACCACATACCGTGAACTGGATGAACAGCAAAAAACCGACCTGGAAAACATTGAAACGGCGATTCCTGTCCTGATGAGCAACTCTTCGGTAATGAAACGCCCGGTAATAGAAGATCAAAAAATAGTGGCAGTAGGCTTTGACAAAGGCCTGTACGAAGAGCTATTCTCTAAAGGTTGAGCTTTTTTAGCTCAGCCACCGCATGAGCACAAGCCCGGGCGGTCAGAGCCATGTAGGTAAGTGAAGGATTGACACAGTTAGAGGACGCCATGGCTGCACCGTCGGGCACATATACATTTTCACAACCCCACACCTGATTATTGGCGTTGAGCACAGAAGTTTTGGCATCGCGACCCATGCGGGCAGTACCCATTTCATGCTTTGACAAGCCCAGATGAAAATCTTCTTTATTGTAAGATTTTACATTTTTGTATCCGGAAGCTTCAAGCATTTCGGCTGCATCGCTGGCCATATCGATTCTCATTTTGTGCTCGTTTTCTTTGATTTCTGCATCAAAAACAATCTTTGGCATTCCGAACTGGTCTTTTTCGTGGGCATGCAGATACATACGGTTGTCTTCATAAGGCAGGCACTCACCAAAAGCTCCCAGATTAATCGACCATCCACCCACTTCCGTGGCCTGCTCCTTTAGCTCTTTTCCAAATACTTCCATCGGAAAATATCTGCTCCATCCGCCCCGACTTGCACCGCCCTGGTAGTCAAATCCACGAATATAGTCACGTTTGTCAGCACCAATATTACGGTAACGGGGCACAAATATGCCATTGGCTCTACGTCCAAAGTAATATTTATCTGTAAAACCTTCTACAGTGGCATTGGCTCCGGCCCGTGAATGATGATCCATCAGATTGCGACCCAATTGGTCACTGTCATTTCCCAAACCTTTTGGAAATCTCCCCGATACCGAATTGAGCATAATGTGCGTACTGCCAATAGTTGAAGCCGTCAAAAATATGACTTTAGCATAATATTCTACCGACTCTTTGGTGTTTGCATCTATTACCTCGACACCGGAGGCTTTTTGTTTTTTTTCATCATAAATCACCCTTGACACCACTGCATCTGACCTGAGTGTAAGGTTTCCGGTCTTCATGGCAGCAGGCAATGTGGCCGACTGAGTACTAAAATATGCTCCGAAAGGGCAACCTGAAGTACACATGTTTCGATGCTGACATGATGCCCTGCCCAGTGCCGTCTGCTCTTCAGTTGCCTTGGTGATATGTGCCACTCTGCCGATAGTCACCAACCGCTCATGACCATATTTTGAATGAATTTTTGCTTTAAAATCCTGCTCCACACAGTTGAGGTCCATTGCAGGCTGAAACACACTGTGAGGTATGTGCGAAATGTTTTCATAGCTGCCACTCACACCGATAAATTTCTCTACATAAGCATACCAGGGCTCCAGGTCTTTGTATCTGATGGGCCAGTCAGTGCCGACGCCGTCACGGGCATTGGCCTCAAAATCAAAATCACTCCAACGGTACACCTGCCTGCCCCAAAGCAGAGACTTCCCTCCTACTCCTGCTCCCCGATACCAGTCAAAAGGTTTCTCACTGAGATACGGACTCACGTCTTCAGGCAACCAAAACTCCTGATTGGCCTCAGTAATAGGATAGTTGCCTTCGGCGGTCTGCACAGGAAACTTCTCTCTGAGGGCGTTGGTAAGCCGGCCATGATGATCAAGCTCCCATGGTGACTGCATGGCGTGTTTATAATCCTCTATATGTTTTATATCTTTGCCTCTTTCGAGCAGCAACACCTTTAGCCCTTTCTCACAGAGCTCCTTAGCTGCCCAACCTCCGCTTATTCCAGAGCCTACCACTATAGCATCGTATGTATTCTTTTCCCTGGCAGTCAGATTAAGATTCATTTATCCGGTTTAAAGATTTAATTTTTGTTTCAAAAATAATCAAATTTCCCGCAGCAGACCTGTGATATTGATAGCTGATTATGGTATTTTTTTGACATAAATAAAACGGAACAGAACAAAATAGGCAATAGTGAATTCTATTGACACCAGGAATTAGAAAGATTTATAAAGCCAAGTTTTTTAGCAAATTAAAATTTTTAGAAAATTTTTTTGCTCATTACTAATTTTTTCACCAATTTTATGATATATTTTTTAGCAAAACGTAAATTAGGAGCAAGGCATATCTCATAGAAATGATGAGAATTTGGGGAAACATGTTTTGAATTTACTTTTATTTTGCCAGCCAATGAGTTTCTAAATTTACTTGATAATTATTTTGAAAATAACATTTTATGAAAAAGATAAGTAAAAATATTGCCCATCTACGCCATCTGAGAGGCATCTCACAGGAGGCATTAGCCAACGACCTCGACATCACACGCTCAAGGCTGAGCTCCTGGGAAGAGCACCGTGCCGAGCCACCGATAGACCTCATCGTGAGACTATCCGAATATTTTAATGTATCGGTGGATTCCTTACTCAAAATTGACCTGACCAAAGTAAAAGACCTGCGTGACCTGCTCAAAATCGGAGGTAACCGCATATTATTCCCAGTAATGGTAGACGGCGAAGGGAGAGATCTGGTAGAGCTGGTACCCATAAGAGCCTCAGCCGGATACCTTCAGGGATACAGCGACGAGGAATATATACAAAGTCTGCCGCGTATATCGCTCCCATTTACCGATACGGGTAAGTTTAGGGGCTTTCCCATCAAAGGAGATTCGATGCCCCCACTCGAAACCGGAGCCTACGTGATTGGAAAGTATGTAGAAGACCTCACCGACATCAAAGACGGGAAAACTTATGTGGTGCTCACACAAAACGATGGACTTGTGTATAAGCGACTTTATAACAAAATTGAGGAAGACGGCACCATACACCTGCATTCTGACAACAAAACCTATGTGCCTTATCAAATCAAACCCGAAGAAGTATTTGAACTATGGAGCTTTGTAGCGAGCCTCAATCCTACTGACCAACCCATTTCGGATTTACTTTACAACACTATTCAGAGTATTCAGGCTGATGTAGCTCAGCTCAGAATGCAGCAGCTGAAAGGGAAAAATTGATGCTGGACAAAAAAGTCTTTTGCTATTTTATCAGAAAAAGCATCACCTGAATCTCGTTACAAGCCTGATTTCCGGTTCAATTAATTCGGCAATTAGTTTGTAATTCATAATCAATAATGATAATTTTGCGGGATGTTTGGGTTGAAAAACTAAAGCGGTTTCTAACAGAAATGTATAGGAAACAACGATAATCTTAGCGATAAATGACTATTTTAGTAACCGGTGGTGCAGGTTTTATAGGTTCTTCTCTTTGTATAAAACTCAAGGAAAAATATCCGGATTACAAAATCATAGCGTTTGACAATCTAAAACGCAGAGGCTCCGAGCTCAATCTGGCCGACTTCAAGGAGAGGGACATAGCGTTTGTTCACGGCGACATCAGAAATATGGAAGACCTCAATGCCGTCGAAGGTTTTGACGTTTTGGTTGAAGCCTCTGCCGAACCTTCGGTACTTTCAGGCCTGAATTCTGACCCCAGCTATGTGATTAACAATAATTTGTATGGGTCAATCAACTGTTTCAATGCTTGCCTAAAACACAAAGCAAAACTAATCTTTCTGTCAACGAGCCGCATCTACCCTATCGAAACTATCGAAAATGCGGTATTTACAGAAGGGCCTACCCGGTTCTCTTTTTCTGATGAGCAACTGGTAAAAGGAATCTCGTCGAAAGGTATTTCTGAAGAACTCGACTTATCGGGAGCCCGATCATTTTATGGCACCACAAAATTGGCCTCCGAGCTATTTATCAAAGAGTATTCGTCTTTTTATGATATGCAATCGGCCATCACACGTTTTGGCGTAATAGCAGGCCCAAGACAAATGGGCAAAACAGACCAGGGCGTGGTGACGCTCTGGATGGCCAAGCATTTCTGGAAGCAATCACTAAAATACATAGGCTACGGAGGACTGGGTAAGCAGGTACGTGATATCCTACATGTAGAAGATCTCATCGAGCTTATCGATTTTCAGATTCATAATATTGAAAAATTTAACGGAAAGGTTTTCAATGCCGGTGGAGGACTGGGCTCAAGTGTATCACTACTGGAAATGACCCAAATATGTGAAGAAATCTCAGGCAATAAAATTTCGATAGGCTCAGAAAAAGAAAACCGCCCTGCAGACCTCAGAATTTATATCACCGACAACTCTAAAATAGAAAATGAAATAGGCTGGAGACCCAAAAAGACCGCCGAAAATATATTTGCTGATATTTTTCAGTGGATTAAAACCAATGAACAACAATTGACAAACATCTTAAAGTAAAATATGAAAGTTGCAATAGTAACGGGTTCTGCGGGCCTGATTGGCAGTGAATCTGTACGCTTTTTTTCAGAAAAAATGGATTTGATCGTAGGTATTGACAACGACCAGAGAGCTTATTTTTTTGGAAAAGATGCCTCTACCGAAAGAAGCAAAAACGAACTGGAGGAAACAATTAAAAACTACAAGCACTATTCAATTGATATTCGTAACTATGAAGCCTTGCAGTCGGTTTTTAAAGAATATGGTGCCGACATCAAACTGGTGATACATACTGCCGCCCAACCCAGCCATGACTGGGCAGCCAAAGAGCCTCATACCGACTTTACGATAAATGCCAATGGAACACTTAACATGCTGGAGCTTACCCGCCTTAATAGTCCGGAGGCCGTGTTTATTTTTACCTCAACCAACAAAGTTTACGGCGACACCCCCAACTATCTGCCGCTGGTTGAGCTTGAAAAAAGATGGGAAATTGATGTAAACCATCCTTATTTCAAAGAAGGTATTGACGAAAGCATGTCGATTGACAACTCCAAGCATTCACTTTTTGGTGCCTCAAAAGTTGCTGCCGATGTGTTGGCTCAGGAATATGGCAAATATTTCGGGATGAATGTCGGGATATTTCGTGGAGGTTGCCTAACCGGCCCCAATCACTCGGGCACCCAGCTTCATGGCTTTCTTTCCTATCTGATGAAATGTGCCGTTACCGGAAATCATTACACCGTATTTGGCTACAAAGGCAAGCAGGTAAGAGACAATATACACTCCTATGACCTTGTAAATATGTTCTATCATTTTTATATGAACCCACGCCATGGCGAGGTATATAATGCCGGAGGGAGCCGACATTCCAACTGCTCAATGACCGAAGCAATTGAAATATGTGAGGAAATCACAGGCAATAAAATGAATTATTCATATTCTGAAGATAACCGTATCGGTGACCATATCTGGTATGTTTCAGATGTTTCTAAATTCAAAAGCCATTACCCCGAATGGTCGTACAAATATAACCTGAGAGACATTCTTGAACAGATTTTCTCGCAGCAAAAGCAGTTTAGCAAAACACTAGAACTAGGTGAAATTAAGCATTGTAATCCCGGCCTATAATGAGGCTGAATCAGTAGGCGAAACCATAAACGAGCTCGTCAAAGTTCTCTCTGACAGAAAAATTGAACACGAAATTCTCGTAGTCAATGATAATTCCAGAGACAATACCCTCGAGGTACTGGAATCTTTGGCAGCTGTTCATCCATCAGTCCGATTTGTGACCAATGCCGGCCCCAATGGCTTTGGCTACGCCGTTAGGTATGGACTGGAGCGTTTCTCCGGTGATTGCGTGGCAGTCATGATGGCCGACTTATCTGATTCACCCCACGATTTGATCAGGTTTTATGATACCATGGTAGCCGGAAATTTTGATTGTGTGTTTGGCAGCAGGTTTATGAAAGGTGGCAAGACCATTGATTATCCTTTTGTAAAAAAAATAATAAACCGTATCGCCAATGCCATCATCAGAACTGTGATGAACATCAATTACAACGATACTACCAATGCTTTTAAGTTATACAAAAAACACACTATCGAGGGCTTGAAGCCTTTTTTGTCTCCTCATTTTAATCTCACCATCGAGCTGCCTCTAAAAGCTATCATAAGGGGCTTTAGCTACACGGTAGTGCCTAATTCATGGACAAACAGAAAATATGGCGAATCAAAACTTAAGATAAGGGAAATGGGTAGCCGATATTTTTTTATTCTGATGTATTGTTTCGTCGAGAAATATTTTTCAAGAGGTGACTTTGTAAAAAAATGGTAAGTCTATTCCATTTTTTCTAAAAAAAGCCATTCAGATTGAAAAAATAGTATAGTCGAATTTTTCTTTCAAACCTTTACCAGTCTCCGAAAAGAATTTAATAGACTTAATCCTGGCATTTTTCTGTCCTCTGAACTTATGAAAATCAAAGAATTCATGATTGTGATCAATCTTATAACTAACTAATACCCCTCCGGCTAAAATCGATACCGGAATTCGATAAGTACTTTTTTGATTATCAATGGTTTCTACTTCACATCTTAAATAAGGTGGCTGAAAGAAGGTTTTCATTATTTTGCCTAACAAATTATATTTAATATTGGCTTTAATATAAATTAGCCCTTCTCTATTTGGAATCAATATCTTTTGATTGAGAGCTGTTTGTGATGAAACCAGATTTTTCGTTACAAACCTACTATTCGCTCTTTTCTTTTCGAACAAATAAAGTGAGTCGCCTTTGACCGAAAAAGTATCTGTGAGCTCATAATTGTAAAACAAACTTGCATGACACCAAGTATCTGTCCAGTAGTTGCTTTGCTCTCTGAAAGGCTTGAGGTTGGCTATTACATATTTCGGCTGTTCAGGACTCCAATATTTATCTCCATTAACTCTCATCAACAGCTTACTGTTGGCCTGATAAGATTGGATTACCGGCCGGTTTTCATACTTTATTTTGTTAAAAAACAAATATGAAATATCCCAGGGAATGACATCAGCTTCCTGGTTACCAATTTTTTCTTTGATCCTATCAGGAAAAGGGCAGGGATTATCTTTAAAATTCCTCTCATAATCGTACTGAAACAATTCAGCAAAATAGGGCGAAGGATTCTTTGTAATGGGAATTTTTAGCAAAAACTCGGTAAAAGTTTCTCCTAATTTTGGTTTATAATTAAAATAAGATTTGAGAATTGCCTTCTTATCGCCAGCATAATCAGAATACCTTATATAAAAGCTCCCAGCAGTTTTTATAGAAATTGAAATTAACACAAGTGCTAGTAATATTTTGGGGCTAATTTCTTTGGAAAAAATATAAATCAATATGCTCAGGGGTACCAAATAAGTCAAAAAAGCATTAAGGTTACCTTTGGCATAGGCTGTATATCCTTGTTTATAACTCAAAAACCACAATATCCCTACCCAAAAGAGTAAAAAGAAATTCTTGTGCAATGATTTATAATTCGATAATCCTATGAAAATAAAACTCAAACCGCTGACTATTGCTAAAATCAGAAAATAGACATATTCAAAATCGTTAACCATAATGAACGACATTGAGTCCTGATATGCATTGATGATATCGGCACTGTAAAACAGACTTGCAAAAAGATCAAATTTCAGTGTGTAAGAGATTATTAAAACTCCACCTATTAATACAGCCACAGAGGCCAGATAATGCATTGGTTTCCCTTTTCTTAAAATTGTTGCATATATAAGAAACACAAAATAATATATAAGTGCTATTAAACTGAGATTTAGCTTAATAGGCAATACCAAAACTATTATTATCGAAAAAAGGATTATTTTAAAATAACCAGGCGATTTGATATATAAATTTTGCCAGAAAACTGCAAAAAACATGAGTGCAAATGTGGCATCAGCAAAAAAACCGGAAGGATAAATAAACAAAAATGGTAATATGTAGGACAACCATTTTATTTTAATGAAAGCCGTTAATATTTCTCTGATAAGAAAGAAAAAATTAAACAACAAAAAGCAATGATATACAAAAATGATATACGGAGAAAATCCTTTGGGGAGTAATCCGGTATACAAAAATCCCAACGGACCATAATTAAAAATAAAATCTTTTCCGAATATCTTCCCACTTTCAATTGACAATGCAATAGCCTGTACCCACGATGCGTCAATCCCAAAACGAGCATAGCTCAGGGGAAAAAACATACTAAAAAAGGCATAACAAAAGAGAAAAAAAACAATGGTAGTCTTAAAATCAATTTTATTTTTTAGCATAATTTTTCGTTTTCATTTCAGAAAAAAATCTTCTAAAATATTCCTTGCTGCATTATCACTAAATATGACAACTCAAAGAGATATTCCTCAAAGATGCAAATTTAGCCAATTTAAATTTTGCAAAAAACCATTATAAACTAAGGAGGCATTTAATACCAGCCAATCTTTCAACCTAGTCAAAAAAAATCTTAAAATAAAAAGTCGCCCGAGGTGAGCGACTTTTACATGGTATTCAGATTTTTAAAGTTCTATTTTCTTCATTTTTGGAACCAGAAAATGCATTATCAACCAAGCTAACAAATAGGCGGCGGCACATATTGCAAACATAATGTAATAGGCCGTTTCAATCTGACCGATTTCACGATAGTAAACAAACATATTTTTCTGAACTGCCCAGGAAAGGAAAATACCCCCTAGTCCTCCCATCATCCCTCCAATGCCTGTTACAGAAGCTGTAGCATTTTTGGGAAACATATCGGACACAGTAGTGAAAATATTGGCACTCCAGGCCTGATGAGCGGCAGCTGCAATTCCGATAACAAGCACTGCCAGCCACATATTGATTTTGCCGGCTTCCTGCGAAAAAATTACCGGCAATACGAACAAAGCAAAAATCAACATCGAAGTCTTTCTAGCCTTAAAAGCCGGCATATTCCTGTTTATAAAAGCCATTGGAAGATACCCTCCTCCTACGCTTCCGATTGTTGAAATCATATAAACCAAGGCAACCGGAACGGCGATTTGCGTTAAGGTCAGGTGGTATTGGCTTTGTAAGAAATCTGGCAGCCAAAACAGATAAAACCACCAAACCGGATCGGTAAGAAACTTGCCAATTGCAAATGCCCAGGTTTGCCGGTAGCTAATTAGTTTTATCCAGGGCACCTTTTCAGTTTCCACATTTACTGCTTCCTCTTCCTGATCAGAATGGATATATTCATATTCCTCTCTGCTTAGTTTTTTATTATCTGCAGGTGAAGTATAGTGTTTTTGCCACAAAACCAACCATATAAAACCTATCAGTCCGGTAATGATAAATGCCCATTGCCATCCCCAGGCGGCAGCAATAAAGGGCACACTCAATGGAGCAACAATAGCACCGATATTGGTTCCTGAATTAAAAATACCTGTAGCCAGAGCACGCTCTTTTTTGGGAAACCACTCCGCAGTACTTTTGATTGCAGCCGGGAAATTCCCTGCTTCGGTTACACCCAAAGCTGCACGAGCCATCATAAACCCAAAAGCTGAACTTGCAAGAGCGTGGGCAATGGCAGCAACACTCCACAATCCTGTAGCAACTGCATATCCCAGCTTGGTGCCCAGTTTATCTACCACACGACCGGCAATGAGCATACCAAATGAATAAAACAGCTTAAAGGCTATTTCAATGTTGGCATAATCACCATCGTCCCATTGCATTTCTTCCGAAAGTACTGATTTCAGCAGGCTAATAACCTGCCTGTCAAGATAATTGACAGTGGTAGCAAAAAACACCAGTGCACAGATGGTCCAACGGTAGTTCCCGATTTTTTTATCCATTTTTTTATAGGTTGATTCTTAATTTGAGAAATATCCCAAAACTACTTTTTTCTGACTTTTTGAATTGTCTCAAGAGCATTTTTCACCTCCTCTTTTAACTTTTCATAGTTTCTGGTATCCAGAATTTCTTTTGATATCAATTGAGAACCCATACCCACACACCATACACCTGCATCAAACCATGCTTTGAGGTTGCTCTCTTCCGGCGTAACCCCACCGGTAGGCATGATGTTAGTCCAGGGTTGAGGTCCCAGAATACCTTTTACGAACTTTGGGCCATAGACATCTCCCGGAAACAATTTTACTATTTCACAACCCAATTCTTCTGCACGGGCGATTTCGGTCAAACTACCACATCCAGGTGACCAAAGGACTTTTCGGCGATTACAAACTATTGCTATGTCTTCTCTGAAAACAGGGGTAACTACAAAGTTGGCTCCCAGTAACATATATTGAGAAGCTGCTGCGGCATCTGTTACTGAACCTACGCCCATGATCATTCCCGGAAGTTCTTTCAACGCATATTTATTGAGTTCACCGAAAATTTCGTGAGCAAAATCTCCTCTGCTCGTAAATTCCATCAATCTTGCACCTCCATCGTAGCAGGCTTTGAGTATGTTTTTCCCAAGTTCGACATCAGAATGAAAAAACAAAGGCACCATACCGGTTTCCTTCATTTTTGCGGCTACTTCAAGTCTTGAATATTTTGCCATTTTTTTAGCTTTTAGCTGTCTGCTTGAGGCTTTCAGCTGTTTATTTTCTCTTAAAATTATAATAAAATCATCTCGCTACACGACCAGAAGCATCGCCTCCCATGAGTTTTTCAACTTCAGAAACCGTCACCAGATTGGCGTCACCCACTATAGTATGTTTTAAACATGAAGCCGCCACTGCAAAATTGAGTGCATTTTGGTCGTCATCAGGATATTGCAACAATCCATAAATCAAGCCTCCCATAAATGAATCTCCACCTCCAACTCTATCCACGATATCGGTGATTTGATATACCGGCGATTTAAACATGGTTTTACCGTCATAAAGTACCCCTGCCCATGAATTATGAGAAGCCGAGATTGACCCGCGAAGTGTGGTAATCACTTTTTTAGCTTTCGGAAATTTCTTCATCATTTGCTCACAAACCGAAAGAAAAGCCTCGGCAGTAACGTCATGACCATGCTTGGTAACATCCAGTCCTTCGGGTTTAATCCCAAAATGTTTTTCGGCATCTTCTTCATTTCCTAAAATAACATCACAATAAGAAGTCAACTCAGTCATGATGGGCTCGGAAGATACACCATATTTCCAAAGTTTTGCCCGGTAATTGAGGTCTGTTGAAATAGTGATACCCTTGGCACTGGCTATTTTTACAGCTTCAAGGCATGCATCAGCAGCACTTTGAGAAATAGCAGGCGTAATTCCTGTCCAATGGAACCAGGTGGCTCCCTCAAACGCTTTTTCCCAATCCACCATCCCCGGCTTGATTTCGCTCATGGAAGAATGTGCCCGATCATAAACTACCTTACTTCCTCTCGAAACAGCTCCGGTTTCAAGAAAATAAATTCCCAATCTATCCCCACCAAAAACGATGTCAGAAGTACCCACATTACGTTTTCGCATTTCCATAAGGGCACATTCGCCAATATCATTTTTAGGCAAACGGGTTACAAACGAGGTGGGAACGCCGTAGTTAGCCAGTGATACGGCCACATTTGATTCTCCACCGCCATATACTACATCGAAACTGTTGGCTTGAGAAAATCTTAAGAATCCTGGAGGTGAAAGTCTCAACATAATTTCGCCAAAAGTGACAACTTTTTTCATTAGAGTTTATTATTTATTGTTAAAATTGAAATAATTCTTAGTGTTGTAATAACTGATATCCTGAATGATTTTACCTACCCATTCGATATCGTTAGGCAGCTCGCCATTTTCTATGTCATTACCGAAAATATTGCACAATATCCTTCGGAAATATTCATGACGAGGAAAAGAAAGAAAACTGCGGGAGTCAGTAAGCATACCCACAAATTTACTTAGCAAGCCCATATTTGAAAGAACATTAATTTGGTCTTCCATGCCTTGTTTTTGATCCAAAAACCACCAGCCCGAGCCAAACTGTATTTTTCCTGCCACTGATCCATCATTAAAATTGCCAATCATGGAAGCCATCACTGCGTTGTCGGCAGGATTGAGGTTATAAATGATGGTTTTTGTCAGTTCCCCTGTCTCTCCAAGTTTTCCTAAAAACCTAGACAATGCCTGAGCTTGCGGCCAGTCACCTATACTATCCCAGCCAGTATCCGGGCCCAATGTACGAAGAGCGTAAAGGTTATTATTACGCATTGCTCCCAAATGAAACTGCTGCACCCATCCTAAAGCTGAATACATCCTACCAAGAGCAATTAAAATTGCAGATTTATATTCGGTCGCTTCAGCCTCGGTTATTGCTTGATTGGATTTTGCTTTTTTAAAGATTTTTTCAACATTGTCATCCGTAAAATCAGCAGCATAAATATGTTCCAGACCGTGATCGGCAATGCAACATCCGTTTTGAGCGAAAAATTCGGCCCTTTGCTTCAAAGCTTTTTTTATATCTTCAAAAGTGGCGATCTCAAAACCAACTATTTCTGACAATCTATTGACAAAAGTGTTAAAGTTTGGATTGTCAATCAGAATAAATTTATCAGGTCTGAAAGCCGGCAACATCCCTACATCCCCTTCTTTCTTTTTGCCTCCATTGTATGCAACATGGTACTCAAGCGAATCCAAAGGATCATCTGTAGTACAAACCGTTTCAACATTCATTTTTTGGAGCAATCCCTGAATCGAAAATGCTTTGGTCTGCAGCATCTCAGAAGCTTGATCATAAACTCTTCCGGCATTTTTTTCTGAAAGAATTTCAGATATTCCAAAATAGCGTCTGAGCTCGAGGTGAGTCCAATGATAAAGTGGATTCCTGAGGGTATAAGGTACGGTTTCAGCCCATTTCTCAAACTTCTCAAAATCAGCGGCCCCACCAGTACAATAGTCTTCTTTTACTCCATTGGCACGCATGGCTCTCCATTTATAGTGGTCACCGTACAACCACCCCTGCGTAATATTTTCAAAATTTATATCATTGAGAATCTGATCGGGTGGAAGGTGATTGTGATAGTCAATAATGGGCATATCTTTGGCAAACTCATGAAAGAGAGTCTGTGCCGTTTTTGTATTTAAAATGAAATTTTCGTCTAAAAAAGCCTTTGCCATTTTCGTAAAAAATTAAAAAATTTTATAGACTCACGCCCCTTTTCCAGGGTATGAAGTCATCTTGACCGTTGATAACAGATTTAACTTCCTGAGTACCGCTAGCAGCGGCAATCACAAAATCTAAAATCCTCCTGCCGGCTTGTTCAATAGTTTCGGTTCCTTCTATGATAGTGCCTGTGTTTATATCGATAATATCTGACATTTTTTGGGCAAGATATGAATTGCTCGAAATTTTGATAACCGGAGCAATTGGATTGCCCGTTGGAGTTCCCAATCCCGTAGTAAACAAAACAATATTGGCTCCGGAACCTACTTCGGCAGTTGTCGATTCTACGTCATTCCCCGGGGTACATAAGAGATTAAGTCCGGGTTTGGTTACCATTTCAGGATAATCCAATACTTCCACTACGGGTGAGGTGCCACCTTTCTTTGCGGCTCCAGCAGATTTAATTGCATCCGTGATTAAACCGTCCTTTATGTTCCCGGGAGAAGGATTCATGTCAAAACCAGAACCTGCAGCTTCTGCCGCTGCAGCATATTGGGTCATCAAATTATTAAATCGGAGTGCATTATTTTCATTTATGCATCTGTCACTCAATTCCTGCTCTACCCCGCATAGTTCCGGAAACTCAGCCAAGATTACCGAGCCACCCAATGCCACCACCAAATCAGAGGTAAAACCAATGGCTGGGTTTGCGGAAATTCCCGAAAAACCATCTGAGCCTCCACACTCCAAACCTATGGTAAGTTTGGAAAGTGGAGCAGGTTTTCTAACGATTTTATTAGCTTCGATTAATCCTGCAAAAGTTTGTTTGATGGCTTCCGAAATTAGCAATTCCTCGGTACCAATCTTTTGCTGCTCCAGAAAAACAACAGGCTTTTCTGCCGCCCCACCTCTTTTTCCAAGTTCTTCCAGAAGCATACTGTGCTGAGCATTTTGGCAACCAAGGCTTAAAACTGTTGCACCGGCCACATTTGGGTGAGCTATATAACCGGCAAGGAGCCCACACAGGGCTTGAGCATCAGACCTTGTTCCGCCACAACCCATATCGTGAGAAAGGAATTTCACCCCATCTATATTTTCAAAAACCCTGTTCGCTTTGCTTGATTTATCTTTTTTAAACTCTGCTTTCAGAATATCTTCAATGGTTTTTCCTGATTGATATAAACTCACCAAATCCTGAGTAAAGGATTGGTATTCCTGTTTTTGACCATAACCCAGATCTTCTACAAGGGCTTCCTTCATGATCTGAAGGTTTCGGTTTTCACAAAAAACTAAAGGTACTACTATCCAGTAGTTGGCCGTTCCTACTTTTCCGTCTTTTCGATGATATCCCAGGAAGGTTTTACCTCTAAATTCCGAAACATCCGGCTTAGTCCATTCCAAATTCCTGTCTCCCAGTTTAAAAGATGAAGCTGCATGTTTGACATTGAAAGTATTGATCCATTCTCCTTTCTTTATATCCTGATTTGCTTTTCCTACCAAAACCCCGTACATATACAATTCCTGACCCTTAGAGAAGTCTTTTTCGGCAAATTTATGTTTGAGTGGAATATCAGAAGTCAGACCTATCACTTTACCTTCAAAATCAATCTCTTCACCTTTGGAAAGGTTTTCCAAAGCAACTATTACGTTATCGTCAGGGTGTACTTTTAAAACTTTTTTTCTCATTAAACCGCGACCTTTTTAGGAATTGATTTTTGAGTCAAAACTAAAAAGATATTTTTTTGAAATACCCGAATATCAACTCTAATTCTAATATAATTTTGACAAGATTTGTATAATGTTTGGAATTAATTGACCACTATTGTTATTTTCTGGCCCAAACAGGGCATAAAGAAATGATTGCATCAGATTTTAACAGCTTGCCTGGCAATTAGTTTCCACTGGCCTTTTTCCAAAACCCATACCAGCAAAACCTTAATTTTTACTTTTCCGGGTTGTTTTCCTTTATCCTGGGTTTCTCCATCCAGAATATGCCTCACTACAGCTGTATTTTTGGTTTGTTTTATTTCAATTTCTGAAAAATTAAGGCTGGTAAAATCAGAAGCCCCCGAAACAAGTGCATCTATAAATTCTTTTTGATTTTCAACTTTCCCACTCGAATGCCCATAGGAAAGTAAGGGGTGAGAAATGGCCTCCAGGTCTGTTTCTGATGGCTCTAACATGAGCTTGTGAAGATTTTCAATGGCAACTTTTACATCAGGTTTTTTTTGAGAAAAAGCATAAGCACCCGAAAGTAAAAATACAAAAAGGAGTAGTTTTTTCATGTCTTTGATTGAATAAAGACTAAAACTACCCCTAATTTTTAAAGATATAAAGGAAATCGGAATGTTTTTTTATGCAAACGTTTCTGATAGCTTTCTGAGATTACTCATGATCGACCTGACTACCTCCGGTGGCAGAACTATGCAGAGAAGGAATCTTTCCTAAGCTGGCTTTACTGGCACCACTTGCATCAACTTTTGCTGAGTTAACCAAAAGCTCTTTACCATAAAATTGCGATGCCCCTGAAAGCTCAAGATCCAGATAATCAGAATTTCCTTTAGCCATAATTTTGGATGCTCCTGAAGACTCAATATTCAACCTTTTCAGACCGGTTTGCAGTGCTAATTTTGACGCTCCTGACACAGTAACATTCATTTCGTTTTGATTTTCAAAACCTAAAACTTTTACAACCGCTGCTCCTGAAACCTCGAGGTCGTTTAACTCAGGCAATGTGATCTCTATATTGACTTCACCATCATGATTTTTAAAAGGATCTTCGTATTTTATTTTCAACGTTTTACCTTCCACTACTGCTTCGAGATCTTCCAGCTCACGATTATGCTCCGAGAAGGCTTCCATTTTATATTCAGTTCCTTTTTTTATCCTCACAAAATAATTAGAGCCAAACTCAATCTTATTGAAGTCTTTCACATTGAAACTACGATGATGTTCTCCACGATTTTCAAACTCTCCATCATCAAAAAAAATGCCATTGAAATCGTCATTATCCCTTAAAGCCCTTTTTTCGCTTTCAGTCAGTTTGGGACAATCTGTACATTCTACTTTTCCTTCGCTGTTCAAAACAAAGGTGAAATTCTCAACCTGATCGTAATCAAAAGCATATTGATCTGAAAGATGCCAGCTGCTTGAATATCCTCTGTCAAAAAACCTCCTGGTCATCTTGAATTTTTTGTTTTTAGGCATAAACAATATCACCTCGGCGTTTTGATCTCTGAATTGTTTTTTGCCTGTAAAAGTGATTCTGTTGTCAAACATGATAGTCGAATCTGTCTGTTTGTAATTATATCTCATATTTCGGGCATTCTGCTCAGCGATTTTCTTGGTGGCACCTTTGGCAGAATATTGAATTTTCACAAACATCTCCTGATTTTCGGATGCCTGAATCTGAACCCGGTTATGCCCGAAAGAACTCTCAAAATCGCCATCTTCCTCAAAATCATCTTCTTCTTTTATATCAAGCCAAATTGTATTTGCAGGTAGATTGAGGTCGTTTTCGACTGAGTAACCTGCCTTGCTCGAAAAATTCATGGCGTATTTAGAACCCACTGCTGCAGAACCAACCAAACCAACCAGCCAAAGGATGAGAGTAGTTTGCCAGAAGTTGCTGTTTACAAAAGACTTCCCGGTCATTAGTCCAATTCCCAACACCGTAAGTACCACGGCAGGAATGAACGAAGCAAGAAAAACAAAGAATACACCTATTTGTGGAATATCATTAAGGAAAATATTGATGATGTGGTCGTTGGTAATACCGGAAATAAAAGGAGAGTTTAACAAAAATCCGAAAACCACCCCAAGAGAAATTATTATCGAAAGGCCGAAGGCAACACCAAGGACAAACAGTAGAAGGCCCGCAAAAATACGAAGTAATGCACCCGCCGGCCTAACCAATTTACCTAATGCACTGATGATGATTCCGATAAATCTGAATGGGAATAGCAATAATTTGGCAATACTGCTTTCGGTCTTAGGCGACTCAGGCTGGCTTTGTGACTTTATATTGGTTTCGATATTCTCAAGGGTCAATGGCTGACCCTGAAGCTCCATCTTTTGAGTAAGCGTAGTGGCATTGGGCACTACAATCCAAAATACGATGTAGAGTAAAATACCAAGTCCGAAAAAACCTGCAATTACCAATATGATACGAATAATGACAAGGTCTATGTTGAGATATGAAGCCAAACCGGAGGCAACTCCCCCAAGCACCTTGTTTTCCGGATTCCGATAAAACTTTTTGACTTTTGAGTTTTCCTGCAGATCCATCCGCTCGGGCATGGCTATCCAGCCAACCAGGTAGGCCAGAAAAAAGAATCCTCCTATGCCGGTTTCAATCAAACCAAAAGCAAGGAAAATAAATAAGATTCTGAACCAAACAACATCCATATCATAGCGATGTGCCAGACCCGCCAGGACTCCCCCCAAAGCCTTTCTTTTCCCATCACGGAAAAATTTCGTCTTAGCCGATGATCCCTGACCACTCTCTTTTGACCCTTCAAAGGTTTCAAACTTACTTTCTTCTTGTGATTCTGTTTCTTTTTTCAGATCCTCCTCGTCTTTTACCGATTCAAAATCATCTACAGTACCCATCGTGGACACAATACCTGATACATCTTCTATACTAATAACACCGTTTTGTTGCGTTTTAACAAAAAACTTCTCTGCTATCCGGGCTTCAATATCGGCTACTATTTCGGATGACCCTTCATAGCTTGAAAAGTATTTCTTGATTGATTCCAGATAAGCACTGAGTTTCTCGTAGGCATCCTCTTCTATATTAAATGTGATACCTCCTAGGTTTATTTGTAATGTCTTTTTCATTTCTTTTTTAAGCTTTTTTATTCACAATGGCATTTACAGATTCTGACAGGTCAACCCATGTTTCATTAAGACCTAACAGAAATTTCTGACCTCTTTCGGTCAAAAGGTAATATTTCCGGGGAGGCCCTGAAGTAGATTCTTTCCAGCTGTAATCAAGCAGCTCGGCATTTTTGAGGCGGGTAAGAAGCGGATAAAGTGTACCTTCCACCACCATGATTTTTGCATTTAACAGTTCTTCTAAAATCTCAGAGGCGTAAACTTCACCCCGGGAAATAATCTGTAAAATGCAATATTCAAGGATACCCTTTCGCATCTGAACTTGTGCATTTTCTAAATTCATGATATTTTTTGTTTTAATTTTTACCCGGCACCCATTCCTGAAAATGAGTGCCGGATAGTTTCATATTTTTTATAGCTTTTTCATAATTTGCAAAAGACTTTTGCTAATTATGCGACAAATATAGCACAAGGTACTTTGTTATGCAAGATACTATACAAATTTTTTTTATATTTTTTTATTTAAATGAAATTATTGCCCTGAATTATTGTTAATCAGATTAAATGCTAAAACTCGCAGAATATATTACAGTGGCGATTGCTGCCACGCTCAAGTTTGTCGGTGGACCGATAGCCGGGGCAGCCATGCAATTAAAATGGTGGGAGACTACCATAAGCTCTGCTGCAGGATTGATGATTACCGTATTTTCGGTGATATATGGTGGAGAAATCTTAAAAAAAATAGTCAGGACCTTCAGGAAAGATAAACCAAGGAAAATTTTTAATAAAGCCAACAGGTTGGCGGTTAAAGTAAAAAACAAACTTGGCCTTTGGGGAATAGCCGTCTTAACACCGTTTATATTTACTCCACTGGTTGGTAGCTATCTGGCAATGTCTTTTAGGTTTAGAAAAGTGGAAATCTTATGGAAAATGCTGATAAGTGGCCTGTTTGCAGGCTTGGTACAGACTTTATTTTTCCAGTATGTAATTCATTTTTTCAGATAAAAAAAGAAACTTGCCACATAGCAGCAAGTTCTCTGATTTAACCTAAAACCTATTTTTAACTTCTTTATTGAGGCCTTCCGACTCCCTGAGCAGGCTGAGCTCCACCACCTTCGCCGGAACCGCCCTCTTTAATATCGTCATTTTTAACACCTTTTGCCCGTTTTTTGGGCTGCATCGCATCCATCCCCATTTTTCCTAGTTTATAAGAAAGATTCATGCTAATACCTCTATTGTACATTTGATTGATGCTGGTCTGATAGAAATATGCATTTTGATTGGTTGTCCTGATTTTCATGGCATTGGTAAGGAAATTTTGTGCAGAAAGCCCAATGCTGCCTTTTTTATTTTTAAACTCTTTTCTCATTCCCAATGAATAGAATCCAAAACCTCCCTGATGCCCCTGAGGAGTGACACGGCTACCTCTTACATAACTGAATGCCTGCACCTGCCATCCGGCTTTTAAAGTTGCAAAGGTCATGAGCCTTCCGTTTAGATTCCAACCTTGTGATGAAACCGGAACAGTGGAGCCATCACGTGCGATGGTTTGACCTGAAATAAAACTATAAAAGGCTTCAATCCCGCCATTGAGCATCCATTTTGGAGTGATACTTAGGTTTCCGTTCCAATTGGCCCCATAGGCTTTTTCCAAACCTATATTCTCAAATGAAGTCAAAAACTTAGATTTATCATCTCCGTATTCCTGTACGATCTGCTGTATTGAATTATTGGTAAACCTTCCAAACAATGCCAGGTTGACATAAATCTTTTTAATACTGGCACTCACGCTGGCCTCAACATTATCGGTTACCTCGGGTCTTAATTCGGGATTTCCCTTCGTTGGGTTATTGGGATTTGTAAAGTTAATATTTGGGTTTAGCTGCTGTAAACCGGGTCTTTGAATCCTTAAATTATACCCTGTTTTTACAGTATATTTTCCTCCGAAAGTTTTGGATACATTGAAACTTGGCACCAGATTGCTATACGCCGGAATTTCAATACTTTTGGTTTCATCCTGGAGAGCCGAAATGTCTGTCATTTCATATCGGGCACCCGCTTTGAAAATGTATTTTGATTTGGTGGAATAGGTATATGCCAGATACCCCGCTCCGATATTCTGGTTATAATCAAGATTTCCAAATGGCTTGCTGGCATCATTTTTTTGTAAAACATTTCCCAGATAATATCCATAATCACTATTTACAGTTCTGAAAATCCCTTTTCCACCAAACTCAACCAGGTGATTCTTACGGAGAGGAGTCTGATAATCTACCTGAATGGTATATTCCTGGTTGATATTGTCGTTATGATTTTCCAGTATTTCGGTCTCAGTAGCTCCTGCCGGTGCATTGGAGAAACTGCTGTTTGCAGTACTTCTACTGTATAAAGTCGAAATACTAAACTCCTTTTGAGGTTTTATGATATGTAAATAATCCAGGTTAAAATCATAAGAGTTCATCGGATTTCTTGAATCAACGTTTAGGTTGCTTTCTGAAAGCAGCTCTGCACCTGCCATGGTTTTAATGAGTAAATCCTGTTCGCGATTAAAGCTCCTTGTTCCAAATCTCGCACCTGCCGAAAGCGATTTATTTTTCGACAAGTCATAATCGGCACCCAGTGTAAATCTGCCAAATACCATGTTGTCTCTTGCATCACCGGTCTGATTTACTGTAATTTTCTTTACAGGATCCAATGACTCCTGAATAAATTCAGTTCCGGAGGGATTAGTATTGTATCTGCCAAAACCACCCAGATTCATACCAAATTTCCCTGATTTCAGACTACCATTAAGGCCAAGGTTGCCACCCCGGTTACCTGCACCCAGATCAGTGTTCAAAGTATAACCTTCAATATTATTCTTTTTCGTAATTATGTTTATTATGCCCGTTGACCCCTCTGCATCATATTTTGCCGAAGGAGAAGTGATAACCTCTACCGTTTTTATTTGGTCAGCCGGAATCTGCTTTAAAGCATCAGCAACACTGCTGGCCATAATTGTTGAAGGTTTATTGTTAATCAACACCCTTATATTTGAGCTACCTCTTAATTGCACATTTCCATCTAAATCAACTGAAAGCAACGGTACTTTCCTCAAAATATCAGACGCATCCCCACCTTTTGATGAAATATCTTTATCTGCATTATAGATAATCCTGTCGACTTTTTCTTCGATTACCGCAGCCTGCCCGCTTACCACAACTTCTTTCAGCATTTTGGTATCAGGCTCAATTAATATATTTCCGAGGTGAAGACTCCGTGTTTTGCCCTTTAACTCAAGGTATTTTATTTGTTTTTCGGTATAACCAATTGAGGAAAATTTGATGACATATATTCCTTCAGGAACATTTTTTAGGACAAATTTCCCTTTATCATCAGTCATGGCTCCATCAATGGGCTTAGCTGAATCAGAAACTTTGTAAAGAGAAAGTGTAGCAAATTCTACAGGGTTATTGGTGAGACTATCAATCAATGTTCCGGTAATTTTTCCATCACCTTCCTGCACAATAGTAACCTGATTGGGTGTGAATTGGGAAAAAGCAAAAAATGAGCTTCCAAGAATAGTTAAAAATGCCAAAATAGTTTTTTTCATAAATGATTTTAAGTGCTTGTAGAGAAATGTTATTCCAATCGCCTGCAAATTTAAGATAGCTTAACCATAACATTTTTAAAATTAGATAAAGCAATTATTAATGAGGATAAAAGGTATATTATTGCCGATATTTATGCAAACTACTGATATTGATTCTAAATCTATAAATACGCTGTTTTGGTCTTAAACAGTTTTTTAATTGAAATTTTATCCTAAAATTGCATGCTATATTTAGAAATTTGTAAAAAATGAAATTGGAAAACAAGAGGTTAACCAGCGATTTGCTGTTCAGGGTGTTATTTCACCTTTTGTTCTGGTTTTACTGGCTTTTATTACCAATACTCAATTCAATCATGGACAACGACACCCATCGATTGGAACTTCTTACGAGTATATTACCGGCCAATTTATTGAGTCTTCCTTTTTTTTATATCAATACCGAGATACTGATCAAGCGTTTTTTTTCAAAAAATCAGCTAACGCGATATTTTTTAAGTCTCCTTGTTCTCTTTGTTGTTTATCTTATTTTATATGTACTGCTCAAAGATTATTTGATGGATAAATACCCCGTAAAGGTGTATGACTCCCGCACGTTATTTCCGGTGGTATTTATTATTTCGATGAGTACGCTTTACGGTGTAATCGTGATAATGGTAAATCAAAGCAAAAAAGACTCTGAGGAAAAGGAAGAGAAACTGAAGTCTGAGCTTTCGTTTCTGAGGTCACAGATTAGCCCCCATTTTATATTCAATGTCCTTAACAGTATTGTATATCTGATAAGGACAAAATCTGACAGAGCCGAAAACGTAACTATAGAGCTGAGCAATCTGATAAGGTATATGCTTTATGAATCTGAGAACAAACAAGTTTTGCTTGAAAAAGAGATAGAATACTTAAAAAACTATATCGAACTTCAGAAAATCAGGTTCGGAGACGATGTAAATATCAATCTTAAAATTGAAGGGACGCCCGGAACACTTTTTATTGAGCCAATGCTATTGATTCCATTTGTCGAAAACGCCTTCAAACATGGGGTAGGATTTATTAAAAATCCGGAGATAGATATTTGGCTAAATATCACCTCGCCCAACAACTTCAGATTTAAGGTGAGTAATAAAATAGGCCCGGAAAAAGAAAATCAAAAAGATTCGAATTCGGGTATTGGGCTCAAAAACGTAAAAAGAAGGATAGAATTACTTTACCCTGAAAGCAATAATCTTAAAGTCAAAAACAACGACGCGGTTTTTGAAATTGATTTATCGCTAGGTCTAAAAACAATCAATCAAAATGACAGGTAAAATGAGGTGTATTGCGGTTGACGACGAGTCGCTCGCAAGAAAACTATTGGAAGAAAACATAAGTCAGATACCTTTTCTGGAGCTGGTAGCCACATGCAAAAACGCATTTGAAGCTATGGAGATTTTGGAAAAAGAAAAAATTGACTTAATGTTTCTGGACATACAAATGCCAGGAATGCTGGGTACACAATTTCTTGAAAGCCTGATTTCAAAACCACTCGTTATATTTATTACCGCTTATGATCAATATGCTGTAGAGAGTTATAATCTCCAGGTGGTAGATTATCTGATGAAACCTGTGGGTCTTGAAAGGTTTAGCAAAGCAGTTTTGAAGGCAAAAGAGGTTCACAACCTTATAAATGCCAAAAAAGATGATCCTGAAATCAATTATATGTTTGTGAATGTAGAATATTCTTTAGTCAGAATAAATTTCGATACAATAAGCCACATAGAAGGTTTGAAAGATTACATAAAAATATATGTAAACAATGCTGTCCATCCGATTCTTACCAAGTCAACCCTGAAAGGGATCGAAGAAAAGCTCCCTTCAAGGCAATTTTTGAGAGTGCAAAAGTCTTTTATTGTAAATATCGACAAAATAGAATCTATCAGAAACCACCGTATCAGTATCGGAAAATTTGAGATTCCGGTTAGTGATACCAATATGGAAAGCTTGCTGGAGGCTATAAATTATAACAAACCCTGATTATTTCGAAATTGATTTAATCCAAACGGTGATATCGTCGGGAAAGAAAAACAAGTATAAAATCGTTATAATAAACAGGCCTAATACAAAATTGAGGAAAAATACATTGGAGGTAATTTTGTTGGAATAGGAACCTTTAATCAACATAAAATAGGGCACTTTTAGGTAATAATATATCGATATGGCAGCGTTTAGCAAGCCAAAAATCAACAAGCCATAATACCAGCCGGCATGAGAGGGAGGATTAATGATTCCCGAAAAAACCATAAGTTTTGAATGAAAACCCAATGTGGGCGGTAAACCCACTAAAGCAGCCATTAATATCAAAGCATTGATACCCAGAAAAATGTTCTTTTGACCTAATCCTTTGAACTCTTCAACATTTTGACTTCCGCTATAAACCTGCAACAAGTCGGCAAGAAAAAATGCACCCATGGTCATCAAGAGATAGGATGCAATATAAAAATAGCTCCCATAAAAATGATTATGAGAGGAAATCAGCATCCCAACCAACACAAATCCGGAATGTGCTATGCCCGAATATCCCAGAAGCCGTTTAAAATCAGTCTGTGCCAGAGCGGCCAGATTTCCGACTATCATAGAAAATACGGCCAGAACTATTATTAATGATTCAAAATCAGCAAAATTTGCTGTAATCAATCGGGAAATAACCAGAAAACCTCCAGCTTTCGGTGCAAATGATAGAAACGAGATTATCGGAGTTGAAGTAGATTCGTATACATCAGGAACCCAACTATGGAATGGAGCAGCTGCGATTTTAAATAAAAAACCACCCAGTACTAAAAAAAGTAAACCCTGTACCGCCAAGCCTGATTGATTCTCCAATGCAATTCTGAATTCCTCCGAGCCAAAATTAAAAGAAAAGGTCATGCCATAGAAAAATGAAATTCCAAATAACATGATGGCACTACTGGTAGAACCAAAAATTAGATATTTTATACCTGCCTCAAAGTTGAGTTTCTCTTTTTTACTCGCAACCAGGACATACGAAACGATCGAAACCATTTCAAGAGCTAAATAAATAATCAAAAAATGATTACTCATTACCAATATACTCAATCCAAAAACTACCGAAATAATCAAAAAGAAAACCTCCCCGGCATATTGATATCTGAATAATCGTGCATGAATAAAAAATATTATCGCCGAAAAAGTAATCAATTGTTTAAAAAATAGACTGATATTGTCTATAAATAACATCCCTCCCAGCAAACTTTTGCCATCTTGTGGTAATCGAAGACCTGAATAAAAACTAGTAGCATAAAAAAGGTAAGACAGCAAAAGCATAATACCAAAAAATGGTACGATACTTTTTGTTTTATTAACAAAGGCTACCAAAAAAAGTATAAAAAACAAACCCAAAGCAAGATAAACTTCGGGCAAAAGATATCCAAAATCAGTCAAAATGTTGCTTAATCGCTGGTTTATCATCTTAAAATGTAGTTGATAGTAGGATTGAGATAATCAAACAACAGATTAGGGAATACACCTAACAATATGGTCAGTACCGCCAGAATTCCCAACATGAGGAATTCCCGCTGATTAAGATCCGGAAGTTTGTTTTCGAAATCGGGTAAAGTCCTGAATTCACCAAAAAACATTTTCTGGAATGTCCATAAAAGATATACCGCCGAAATCACGATACCCAATACACCCATAATGGGAATTATTTTGGGGATTGGGCCAGACTGAAAAGCGGCAAAAAGCGTAAAAAATTCACCTATAAATCCTGAAAGTGACGGCAAACCCAAAGAACCAAAAAAAGCAATAGCTACTGCAACAGTAAATATGGGCATTTTGTTGGCCAATCCCTGAAAGTTTGAAATTTCCCTGTTTTTGGTTCTTTCATAAATAACACCCGCAACCAAAAACAACATCGAGGCAAGAATTCCATGACTAAACATTTGAAAAACTGCCCCGTTAAATCCTTCCTTATTTAAAGCGGCAATTCCAACCAAAACAAAACCCATATGCGAAACAGAGGAATAGGCAATCAACTTTTTCAGATCTTTTTGGGCGAGTGCGTTTAAACCACCATAAAGAATTGATACCAAACCTACAGCCCCAATTAATATCGCAAATTTTTGAAACTCATCCGGAAAAAATCCATATCCTATTCTAATCATTCCATATCCTCCAATTTTCAATAATATTCCGGCCAATACTACCGAAATGGGAGTTGGGGCTTCTACATGTGCATCAGGTAACCAGGTATGAAACGGCACCATCGGAAGCTTGATGCCAAAACCAATAAAAAGCAGAAAAAACATGAATCCTCGTGCATCCAAACCGAATATTGTGGCGGGTTTATCTATACTTAATATTGAATTAGATAATAGATTTCCGGCATCACTCAATAACCTGAAGTCAAAACTGTAAACCAGTTTTTTGTATTCATTGGTAAAGAATTGATCGGTGTTTGACATTGAAAGTGCAATCATCACTACTAAGATCATCACCGAACCTACCAAAGTATAAATAATAAATTTCAGCGAGGCATACTGTTTGTTCGGACCTCCCCATATACCTATCAGAAAATACATCGGCAACAGCATGAATTCGAAGAAAATAAAGAAAAGGAAAAAGTCAACTGCGACAAAACAGCCGATTACAGAAGCCAGGAGCAACAGAAATAATGAAAAATAGGCTTTTTCTTTTTTTTCAATACCAAAAGAGGAAATATTGGCAATAAAAAAGACAAAAATAGTGAGCACTATCATAGATAAGGATAAGCCATCAACCCCAACAATGTAATCAATTGACAAAATGGCGGTATTGCCCAGTGAAAGGCGAATCCATTCGAAATGCTCCAGAAACTGGTAATTAGGTACTTTAATATCAAAGCCTTTTATCAGAGTACCCAGATTGATAAACATGAATATCAATGTCAGAAGCGATATCCATTTGTATGAGGCTTTATAGGAATCAGGTAAAACCAATATCAATACCGATGCAAATATTGGCAATAAAATGAGTGTACTTATCAATCCTGATTGCATGTTAAACGAGTAAAATTCTAATTAAAATAATTCCCAAAGTAAGGGCAACCATGCCCAAAACATAAAATTGCAATTGTCCTTTCGCAAATGACCTAATTCTGTTACCCAAACTACTTAATCCTCCCGAAATCCCCAGCACCGAGCCATCAACAAACCTTTTCTCAAAAACTGCCACTAAACTGGAAAAAACTATTGTAAGATTTCCTAGCTTATTGACCAAGCCATCTACCCAATTTTTATCAAAATAATATATCAAACCCTGAATCCCTTCAAAACCCGGCTTCTTATCATCTCCAAAAGTTTTAAAAGAGGTAAGTTTGCTGCTTATAGCTACATAAAGCTTATCAATGTAAAAATGATTTAATAGAAAATTGGCAACTAATTTTTGCCAACCTTGTTTGGTTTCACCCAAATAATACCTTCGCAACTCCTCAAATGTGGTGTTGTAGGATATCAGTAAGGCCAAAATCATAAGACCATAAACCGCAAATGGAACCCAATGAAAATGAATGTCACCTCCACCCCAAATTTTCAAAAACCATACGTCTTTGTATTCAAAAACCGATTTTGAAAATAAAAAATATCCGGAGCCCAATCCCAAAAATATGACTGCAACATCAAACACACCCAGATTTCTGAAAAATTGAATTACCCTATCTTCCCCAAGGCTTTCATTCTCAGCATTGAGTATATCCTGAATTGATTTAATTGTTTTTCCAAAAGTTTTCCTGGTACTATCTATGATTTTCTCAACTGGACTTTCCTGTCTTTCAAAAAATACCATTACAATTTGCCTTACCATGTAGAAAGCCGTCAAAAAGGCAGTAATGCCCATAAAAATTGGCACCAAAGTCTTAATACTGAAAATGTGGTTTTCATATCCATAAGCAACTGCTGCGTTAAGGAGAGCTTCTTTTGATAAAAATCCGGAAGTAAGCGGTACGCCTATCAATGCCGCCGAACATATCAGATAGAAATAAAAAATTACTGGTATTTTTTTAATCAAATTGCCCATTTTCCGCATATCTTGCTCATGATGAAGATAATGAATCACGGCTCCGGCACTAAGAAATAAGCCTGCCTTGAAAAAAGCATGCGTTGCCAGATGAAATAAACTTGCCCCAACAGCCCCCATTCCCATTCCGGCAACCATAAATCCCAATTGCGAGATGGTAGAATAAGCCAGCACTTTTTTAATATCATATTGAAAAGCAGCTGAAAGTCCTGCCAAAACGCTCGTAAAAGAACCGATAAGAGCTATAATTAATCCTGCTTCAGACGGAATGATCGGCGATATGCGTCCCAGTAAATAAACCCCTGCAACTACCATAGTAGCAGCATGAATCAAAGCCGAAGCGGGTGTTGGACCTTCCATGGCATCAGGAAGCCAGGTCTGTAAGGGCAACTGAGCCGATTTAGCTGTAACACCCCCAAAGACCAGCAATACTGCCAAATTTTGAATTTCATTTACTGTCAAAAACGGAAAATGAGAAATTTTGCCGGTTATTGATGCAATAGGCAATTCCTGAAAATCAAGGGTTCCGTATATGAGGAAAAAGGTGAAAATTCCTGCCAAAAAAAGGGCATCTCCCACCCGATTCATCAAAAATGCCTTTAGAGAAGCATCATTTGCAGATTTTTTAGTAAACCAAAAACCTATCAATAAATAGGAACAAAAGCCAACCAACTCCCAGAAAAAATACAATTGCAGCATATTTCCCGACAAAACCACACCCAGCATCGAAAACACAAATAAATTGAGGAAGGCAAAAAAGCGGTTGATTCCCGGGTCATTTTTAAGGTATCTGGTAGAAAAAAGCTGCACTGCCAGTGCAATGATTTGCACCAAAATATACATAAAATACGACTGATTGTCGATTACATATTTAAATTCGAAATGGGTATCGCCCACATTGAGCCAATGGTACGAAAAGGCGTAAAATTCCTGATAATTAAGTTCTACACTTGAGCTTACTACCAAACCCATTACATTGAATATCAGCGATATCCACCCTGAAAGTTCTTTAAATACCGTGTACTGTAAACCCAAAAGGAATACAAAACCCAGTAAATACAACATGAGATTTAAAAATACAATTGACTCGGGAGTCATCTCTTCATGGGTGATGTTAAAAAGACAAAACTAAGGAATATCCCCCTTTAAACCATGTAAAAATTACTAAAAACAGTCCTTCTTTTTCAGTTTAGCCTTTTTAATGCCATTTCAGAAATGGTTTTTCCAATCGCCAAAGAAGAGGTAGCTGCCGGAGAAGGTGCATTGAGCACATTTATAGCCTGCTGATTTTCGATTATCGCAAAATCATCCAATAGCCCTCCTGTATAATCACATGCCTGAGCTCTCACCCCTGAACCACCAGGTTTGAGATCGTCTTCCTGAATTTCGGGTATCAAAGCCTGAAGTGCTCTGGTAAAGGCCGACTTTGAAAAAGAACGGTAATATTCTCCTAAGCCCGTCTTCCAATATTTTGCAGCAACTTTCCTGAAACCCGGCCAGGCCATGGTTTCAAAAAACTCAGGAAAATTCACAGTGTATTTTGTGTAACCTTCGCGTCTGAAAGCCAATACAGCATTAGGTCCTGCCTCAATACCGCCATCAATCATCCTTGTAAAATGCACACCTAAAAACGGGAAATTAGGATCAGGAACAGGATATATCAGATGTTTTACCAAATAATGCTTTTCGGGTTTTACTTCGTAATACTCACCTCTGAATGGAATAATCCTCACATCAACTTTTTTATGTTCAGTAAATTGAGCAACTTTATCACTATATAGCCCGGCACAGTTTATTACCAGTTTAGTATCATAACTCCCTTTGGTCGTAACTACAGTGGAAATTCCATTAAGTGCCGAAATAGAGGTAACCTTTTCCCCTAATCTCACTTCTCCTCCGAGGTTTTTTAGTAATTCCAGATATTTTTCCGATACTTTGGTATAGTTGATTATCCCTGTTTGAGGCACCTTTATTCCGGCAATACCTGCTACGTGAGGTTCGATTTCCCGCATTTGCTCCACAGTCAGTTTTTCCAGTCCGCCGAGTTTATTCTGTAAACCCCTGTCATACAACCCCTTAAGTATTGGGAGCTGAGCCTCATTGGTAGCAACAACTATTTTGCCACAAAGCTCATATTTTACATCATTTTTTTCACAGAAATCAATCAGCTGATGATAGCCGTCAATACAGTTTTTTGCCTTTAAACTACCTGGCTTATAGTACAATCCTGAATGAATAACGCCTGAATTATGCCCGGTTTGATGTGGGGCTATCCGGTCTTCTTTTTCAATAACCACCAATCTGAGATTGGGATTGGACTGTTTTAGGTTTAAAGCAGTAGAAAGCCCTACAATACCTCCTCCAACTACAACTACATCATACCTCATTTTTTATTAATTTGGGAGAATTCCGCAAAACATTCTGATTTTAAGACTTATTTCGATTTAATAAAGAAAATAAACTTTGTGTTTTTGGAATGCTCAATTTAAATTTGTGCAAATTTAAAAGATATAAGCTTTATAATGAAAAAGAAACTGGGTATTATATTACTTTTTGCTGTGGTAGCACTCATGGCTTCATGCAGCTATCAAAAAAATAACAGAATTGAGCAGGATGACCTCAATGAAGGCAGTGAATATGTATATGGTGTTCACCCTGACTCTATGGCTCGCCAGTTAAGTGTTACTTATGAAGCAAAACCTGAGCTAGAAGAGCGTACAGCCAAGATAAAAGAAATACTATACCCCTCTGTAGCAGTTGCCCAGACAGATACTGCCCAGAGTGCTCAATAATTTCCGGGTATTTATTCATAAATGATTTTGCGGATTCAAATTCTCAGGAATTTTTTCGTGAAATCATTTTTTTGTATAAAAATATTACTAAATTCCATCGGTTTAATTTTACTGAACATCAATTAATTACAAGCATTTATGCAGTTTTTGTTTCCCGGAATATTGTGGGCATTGGCAGCATTGGCGATTCCGCTGGTGGTGCATTTGTTTAATTTCCGGAGGACAAAAAAAGTATATTTTTCGAATGTAGCCCTGCTAAAAGCTGTAGAAACCAAATCAGCCTCTTTCAGAAAACTCAAACGATGGCTCATAATGGCAGCAAGAATGTTGTTTTTAGCCTGCCTCGTAATAGCCTTTGCACAGCCCGTATTTTACAAAAACAAAATTACGCCTTCGACCAAACCCGTCGGAATTAACGGAATCTATCTCGACAATTCGTTAAGCATGCAGAACACCACCGATAACAAGCGTTTTTTGGATCATGCTATTATTAAAATTGACGAGCTCTTATCTATTTTTAACCGCTCCTCCAACCTTCAGCTTACAACCAATGATTTTGATAGTCAGGACCAATTTATTACAAGTGCAAAAAAAATTAAAGACCGACTGACTACCCTTGATTTTTCTGAAAGCCCAAGAACTCTTGAGCAGGTTTACAAAAGGCAACATGATATTGCCTCAAAACACAACCCTTCAGCTTCTAACGATTTCTTCTGGTTTTCGGATTTTCAAAAAAGTACAGTGGGATCATTACAGAGTCTCAAAATTGATTCTAACGACAAAGTGCATCTGATTCCTGTAAATGCTGCCGCTTACCAAAACGTCTTTGTTGATTCTGTTTGGCTTTCAATGCCGCTGATACGTGAAATGCAGAATAATACACTGTATGTTAAAGTATTTAATTCGGGTAATAAAAAAGTGGATAAACTGCCACTTAAACTTTATATAGATGACATTCAATCTTCTACCTCTTCGGTTTCGATTGAAGCAAACGGATATCAGGTGGCATCATTTACTTTTACGGTAAAAGACAGAGGAATCCATCAAGCCAAAGTGAGTTTTGATGACCAGCCGATAGTTTTTGATAATGAGTATTTTTTTGTACTTAATGCTTCTCCTACTATCAGGATTTTGCATCTTTACGGACAGCGGAGCCCTCAAAACTATCTTGGAAAAATGTATGCCAACGATAGCCTTTTTAATTACAGCAGTTTTTCGGTGCAAAATTTCGACCCGGGTCAGGTTCAAAATGCCGACCTGGTATTACTTGAGGGTGTTTCTAATATTGAAGGTGAATTAAAATCCGCTCTGCAGACATTCCTGACTGCGGGTGGAAATGTTTTTGTCAGCCCTTCTGAAAATCCGGTAGTTGGAAGTTTTCAGGGATTTTTGAGTGGATATGGAATTTCAGGATTACAAAATGTTTTTGAAAATGTTAATCCTGAAAACTTTATAGATATAGCTGAACCTGAAAAAAGCTCACCTTTCTTTGAAGGTGTTTTTGAATCCGGAACCTTCAACGGAATGGTTAGTTTACCAAGAGGCAATCAAGTGCTGAGCTGGGGAGGAGCAGCAGAAAAACTGCTTTCATTCAGAAATGGACAGGTGTTTTTATCCAAAACCAAAGTGGGTGACGGCAATATCTACCTTATGTCAGCTCCGTTAATGTCAAAATTCGGCAATTTTGCTGAGCATGCTTTTTTTGTACCTACTTTTTACCGAATGGCTTCTTTGAGTAGCAAATCTGAAAAATTAGCCTATAGTTTCGAGGATTCTGACCTGCAATTTTATCTGCCCAATGCACCTAAAAACGCCACATACATTCTCAAAAATGAAAAAATGGAGATTATTCCCACACAAAGGTTAATCGGGAAAACGTTGCATCTTACTTTGCCAAAACCTTCGGAATTGGGCAACAAAAATCAGTTTAAAGCCGGTTTTTATGATTTGGTAATTAATGGAAAAGTAGAGAAAACCCTTGCTCTCAATCACGACAACATGGAGTCGAGGCTTGAAATAGTTTCGGCAGATGAGCTTAGAAAAATATTTGAAAACCAGCCAAATATTGAGGTTTACAACAATATTTTTGACGGAGAATTTATTGAAGCCTTTCGTGACACTTCATTGGGAAAACCTCTCTGGAAATACTTCCTCATAGCAGCACTTTTATTTTTATTGGCCGAAATTGCATTAGTACGTTTGATGAAGTAATTAAAAGTGACCTAATTTTTATTTTTAACAAAAAGTCCCTGTTTGGGCCCTTGCCCTTGTTTTGTCCTTGCCCTTGTTTGTGTCCCCACAAACAAGACCATACCCACAAATCAGTGCAAATTCACCATTTTCAGACTCAGTTCTACCACTTCACCCATATTTTTACATTCTAAGAATTCTTTGTTATGGTAGTGTTTAGCCAGGTCTTTTCTAAGTTTCACAAGATTTTCTTCTATACATATCACGTCAGCTTTCATGCAATCGAGCAGGTGATCCAGTTTAACTTTTTCAGCTTTCATTCGACCCGCTATGAGGGAGCGTTCTTCAATCTGGTATTGCTTCACTGACTCAGGCGTCATGTATTTCATCCCTAATTGAACAAGAGGGTTGTTTTGTTTAAAATACTGAGGCATATACACCGACTTTGACCCTTCAAAAGACTGTTGGTCAAAATCTATTGCTCTGATGCGGTATTGGAAATCTTCGAAATCAGGAATGGCTATTACTACAAAATTGCTGGAATGCATATCACCCAACAATCTCACAAAGCACCTTTCATTAAACTTCACAAACTCTTTCGATAGCCTGATAGGATTCAAATTCTCACTTTTAAGGTGTTTTTGCATAAAAAGATCACCCGTTATACCTACAATATGTTCCTCCACTAAGGTATTCTCATGGGTTATATAGGAAATCGCATTGGGGGAAAGTAGATGTTCCAGTTCCAAACCATAAATCCTTGAAGCATCTGCTTTTTTTATATAAAAATAATCCCCGTTGTCATTGACTTTATTGATGATTTTTATTCTGAAAGGCAAAGTGTTGGCGTAAGTACATACGTCCACCCTGTCAACTACGAGATGTTTTATCACTGCCTCATCACCGTCGGTTTTCAGATCTGCATAAATGGCCTTGAGGTTTTCATAAATTTCTTCCATATCACTTTGTGGATAATAGACCGTTTCCCAGAGAGTGTCATCTCCGTTTTTGTCATACAGCGATATTTTACTGTTGTACCTCAGCAAATCTTCGTATTTCAGCGGAATCTTTTGTTCTCTGCCAAACTGAACGAGATATGATCTTAGTTTGGGAGAAATCGCAAACGGTATTTTTTTCTTTGATATGAGTGCCATTTATTCTATATAATCAAGATTTTTGGAAAAAGTATCTTTTAATAAAAAAGTGGACGAAAAAGCCAATATAAAACACAGGAAACCGGATATTGCAGCTGCCCCAAGAACAGACGTCTCAAACGAAGTCCTTAAATATTGGTAAAATAAACTAATCGGAACTGCCGCTCCTCTTGCAAAGTTGGGAATAGTAGTAGCCACTGTGGCCCTGATATTGGTCCCAAACTGCTCTGCTGCTAAGGTTATGAGATTTACCCAATAACCTGCTGCAAATCCTAATACTACATAAGTGAAATAAAGCCATTGAATACTTATTTCTTTGAAAATCAAATGGATAACCAACACAATAAAACCCAAGACAAGAAAAATCCGAATGACTATTAGCCTGTTCTTAAGCCATTGGCTGATCAGCCCCGAAGATAAGTCCCCCAAAGTGAGGCCTATATAAACCAGAGACACTGCCACTCCTGCTTTGATTTCAGTTTTTATTCCCAGCTCTGCCGCAACTTCCGGAGCCAACTGCATCAAAATAGCGATGGTAAAAAATATTGGTAAGCTCACCAGGATACTCGAGAAATACCGCTTAAATCTACTTTTGATAGTAAACAGTGAAAAAAAATCACCTTTCAGCTTATCTGAAACTCTGGCTTTTTCAAAAAGCGTAGATTCAAACGTATTAAATCTTAAAATCAGCAAGACCAATCCCATGAGGCCACCAATCAAAAACGAGATTCTCCATGTAGTAAGGTCACCCATTAAGCCGGCCATTACAGCACCAAAGGCACCTGAGGCGGCTACAATGGCGGTTCCATAACCCCTTTTTTCTTTCGGCATAACCTCAGAAACCAAGGTAATACCGGCACCCAATTCACCCGCCAAACCAAAACCTGCAACAAACCTTAAAACATAATATTGCCACATCTGGTCCACTCCTGCATTTAGCAAATTGGCAAGAGAATAAACTAAAATAGAGCCAAAAAGCACCGAAAGCCTCCCTTTTTTATCGCCCATTATTCCAAAGAAAATTCCTCCCAGAAAGGTGCCAATCATTTGGATATTAAAAAGATTTAAACCTGTTTCGGTCAATACTTTTTCAGAAACTCCCAGACTCAATAAACTCGATTTTCGAATTACGACAAACAAAATAAGGTCATAGGCATCCACAAAATATCCTAATGCGGCGACCATTACGATCAGGTAAGGATGGTTTTTTACGAAATTTGATTTCAATTATTTGGAAAAATTATGATACTCATCAAAAAAGGATTGAATATAAGGGCTATTGAGCTTTGAAAACAAAAATAAAAATATATTTTTGTCGTTAATATCTAACCAAAATAAAACCCTTATGGAAGAATCTAATAAAAGTAGTAACTCGGTAATGAAAGCCGGACTCGTACTTGCAATAGCTTTGGCGGCTGTTTTTGGCTACCTTTATTTCAATGAAAAGCAACAAACTTCTCAGCAGAATGTTACGCTTACTGAAAAGACTCAGGAACTTTTAAGAACCAATACCAAACTTGACTCTATTTCTTCAGAATTAGATGCAAAAATAGCTGAAATCACTGCTCTTGGTGGTCAGGTGGATGAATTGGAAGCCATGAAGGCTCAATTGGAAAAAGACAAAAAGTCTCTGCTCTCTTCAAAGAATTTTAATTCTAAAGAGTATCAGGCAAAAATAAAAAATTACGAAACTATTTTAGCTGAAAAAGACGCAGAACTGGCAAAATTGCGTGAAGAAAATGCCGTTCTCAATAACCAAAACCAAATTCTTTCCTCCGAAAATACAGGACTAAAAAGTAGTAATTCTGAATTAAGATCAGCAAAAGATGCTTTGGCGGATTCGGTTTACAGAACCTCGGTTCAAAATCGGGAATTGTCTGAGAAAGTAACCCTGGCAGCTGCCCTGAGACCAATGAACTATTCGGTTTCGGCCATAAATTCAAGAGGAAAAGAAAGAGATGGTGAGGAATTTAAAGCACGCAGAGTTGATAGAATAAAGCTAAGCTTTAAACTTTCGGAAAATCCACTAACCAAAAAGGAAAATAAAACCATTTATATGCGAATGACTGATCCTAAAGGCAATGTGATTTCTGATATGGCCACGGGTTCCGGTGCATTTAATTTTGGTGGAAAAGAAACTATTTATACAGCCAAACAAACAGTGCTTTACAATAATTCTGGCCAAACGGTGGAGTTTATTTATAATCGTGGAACAAACTACGAAAAAGGAAGCTATAAAATCGAGTTATACGCCGATGGTTTCAGAGTAGGTCAAACCAATTTTACGATCAAATAAATTACTTTCGGAAATATTGAATGGAAGCGGCAAATTTTGTCGCTTCTTTTTTTTGTCAAAATAATACCTAAATCGGCTACTTTTCATGTTTAAATACCTGTGGTCTTGTGTTATTTTTGAAAAACTCTTTTTATAAATTAAAAAATCAACCTGGTGAATATGAAAAAAATATTGGTTCTGGCAGCATTATGCTGTTTTCAAATAGCTTTAGCTCAAAAAAAAGTAACCTTTAAAGACCTCGATTCTGAGCATAAAATCGAAGTAAAAATCGGCGAAAAAGTATTTACAAATTATTATTATCCGGGAAAAGATGTTTTGAAAAAAGCGGTGCTTAATCCGGTATTTACTCCAAAAGGGACAGAAGTAACTCGAGGCTGGCCTATATCTCCACGAAAAAATGAAAGAATAGACCACCCACATCATGCGGGCGTTTGGCTAAATTATGAAGATGCTAATGGTCACGATTTTTGGAACAATTCGGTGGAAGTAGAAAAATCAGGTGATAAACGTACTTTCGGTACTATTATTCACACCGGAATAAAAACCCAAAAAGGTGGTAAAAAATCCGGAAAACTTGTGGTTACTGCCGATTGGCTGGATAAAAATGGCCAGCTGATGTTGATTGAGGAGACCACTTATATCTTTTCAGGAAATGAAAAAACCAACACTGTCGACAGAATAACGACTTTGACTGCGGCCGACAAAAATGTTATTTTTAAAGATGTAAAAGATGGCCTTTTTGCAATCAGAGTAGCTCGTGAACTTGAAATGCCCTCTAATAAACCTGAAATGTTTACCGATGCCAGTGGACTGGCCACTAAAGTTCCCGTCCTTGATAATACCGGGGTGAGTGGAAACTACCTCAACGCACAGGGTATTACCGGTGAAGACACATGGTCAAAACGCTCAGAATGGGTCACTTTGCAGGGCAAAATTGAAAATGAGGATATCTCAGTGAGTATTTTTGACCATCCGAAAAATGTCAATTACCCTTCTTACTGGCATACCCGGGGTTATGGCCTTTTCAGTGTCAATCCTTTGGGAGAAAAAGTTTTTACGAACGGAAAAAAGGAAACCAACCTCACGCTTGAGCAAGGCCAGTCAACTACTTTCAGATACAGATTGGCAGTGAGCAGCACAAAATTATTCCCTGAAGAATTGAACGAAATAGCTAAAGACTTCAATAAACGGTACTAAAAATGCATAACCGGTGAGTTCTTTTTGATATATTAGTTTTATTTTTGCAAAAAAAACAGATTCAATAATGCAAGAATTATTTACTTCTGCTGCTCTTACCAGTATTTTGACACTTACACTACTCGAAATCATTCTTGGAGTGGACAATATCATTTTCATCTCTATTATCTCAGGTAAATTACCAACCCAAGACCAGAAAAAAGCAAGAAATATCGGACTATTGACAGCTATGGGTATCAGAATTGCCCTACTGTTTGTTTTGGGTTGGGTATTGGGACTAGAACAGGATTTATTTAACCTCAGTGACCTGGGATTACCTTTTGATATAGGTTTTAGTGGCAAAGACTTGATTCTTCTTGGTGGAGGTCTTTTCTTATTATATAAATCTACGTCGGAGATCCATCATAAACTTGAAGGTAAAAATGATGATCTTGATACAAAAAAAGGGGTTGCTTCACTTTCAAGAGCTGTCATTGATATAACAGTAATTAATATTATTTTCTCTATTGACTCTATCATTACCGCTATCGGTATGACCACAGTGATAGCCGTAATGGCTGCTTCTGTAGTGCTTTCTACCCTTGCTATGTTGCTTTTTGCAAAAAATGTAGGTGATTTTGTAGAAAAACACCCTACAGTGAAAATGCTTGCCCTTTCATTCCTTGTAATGATAGGTACTTTATTGGTTGCAGAGGCGTTCCATGTTCATGTGCCAAAAGGTTATGTATATTTTGCAATGGCATTTTCATTTTTTGTAGAAATGTTAAATATTAAAATGCGTAACAACTCCAAAAAACCCGTGGAACTTCATACCCACGTGAAGGAATAATTTTGCCAATGATAAAAACAATAAAACTGGTGTTGAATTACCTTTTCAACGCCTGGGCCGTATTTTGGCTTCTGGCAATTTACCTGGTTTTGCACCCGTTTATCTGGATATGCACCCGCAAAAAGTCGTGGAACAGATATGGCACCCGTCTCACTAACCTTTGGGCAGATTTGTTTTTTCCGATAGCAGGCATGCCTGTGTCAATTGAACATAGATTTGTACCTAATCCGGAGAAAAATTATGTTTTTGTAGCCAACCACTTTTCTTATATGGATGTTGCTGTGGGAATGAAAGTGGTCCGTAATTATTTTTCTTATATGGGAAAAAGTTCCGTAAAACGTATTCCCCTTTTAGGCTACATGTTTGCCAAACTGCATATTCAAGTAGACAGAAGTGATAAAAATAGCCGTTCAAAAGCATTACTAAGATCCAAAAAAGCGTTGGAAGAAGGTCGGAGCCTTTTCATCATGCCGGAAGGAGGTATAATATCGCCTGATATCCCAAAAATGCAACAACCATTCAAGGATGGGGCGTTTATTTTGGCAATTGATGCTAAAGTGCCTATTGTACCAATTACTTTCTTAAATTTGTATGAAATAATGCCAGATATTAAGTTGAAATGGGGAATTCCGAAGGTTATTGTTCATCAGCCTATTGAAACCCACGATTTGAATTCTGGGGATATGGAGTTATTAAAGCAAAAAGTTTATGGAGTAATTCAGCCCGAACTGGATCAATATTATTCAGGAAAATGAAAATTGATAAAGAAAAAATAGAACAAATAGCACATTTAGCCCGATTGGAGCTTACCGAAGAGGAAAAACAATCGATGGCCAAAGATTTTGAAAATATTCTGGAATGGATGGATCAGCTTAAAGAAATTGACACCACCCAAACCTCCCCGCTCATACATATGCATAAAGGGGTAAATATTTACAGAAAAGACGTTGCTGAGAATCAACTTTCGAGAGACGAAGGGCTTTTTAATGCCCCACTCAAAAACGAGGAATATTTCAAAGTACCTAAGGTGATTGAGTAAATCACAGTGTAAAAACCATCGAATATTTGATGGTGATTTTCTCATCGGTTTTGATTCCCATCAGTCCCGGAGGCTCTACTCCAAAATCTTTCATGTTGATATAAAATCCGCCTTCGAGCTTAAGTTTGTCTTTGGAAAGTGTTTTTGAAGCCTTCAATTCCACTGGCTTACTAACCCCATGAAAATTTAATGTACCCTTGGCAATGACCTGATTTTCTGAATCTTGAATAGAAGAAGCCGAGAAACTTACATTTGGGTATTTTAGAGCCTCCAGTACTTCTATCGCATGTGAGTCCCGATTTGAATTACCACTATCAAAACTCCCGATTGGTACTACAACAGCCACTGCCTCGATTTTTTGAGAGGTTACATTGAACACAATTACACTTTTTGCTGAAGTCGATTTGGCCTCCCAGTCATGCATGGGATGCTTCATGGCATAGTTGATAAAGGATGATTTCTTGTCAGATTCAATTTTCCTTTTTTCCTGAGAAAAAGTAGAAAAACAAACCCCAAAAAGAAAGACAGCGATTAGTACATTTTTCATTTAAAATCGGTTAAAAAATCACTACAGACAATTCAAAATTCAAACTTTATAGACGCAATGGCCAATGCATAAGCACCAAAAGTAGTCATAGCAACTCCCCTATGCCATTTTTTTAAATTTGCAGGGTTGGCACTATCATCGATTTGCCTTGCCAGCACATTGGTAGTTATCATTCCCGACAGATGAACCACTGAAAGGATTTTGTGAAGCTTAATATTGTCAAATCTAGAACGATTAACCATAGGTGGAGGCGAAGTAAAACTCAAAAGAGCCGTACTAAAATAGCCAATGTTGATACCTGTGGCTATACCTTCATGAATATCTTTCAGGTCGCTATCGTAAGACTTGTAAAGTTTAGCTCCAACTATTCCCTGTGCAACCATAGCGGCAGCTGTAGCCAGCCCAAGCCCCTGGTGAAATCTGAACATATTTCTTCTGATTTTTAACTCACGTTCCCGATTCTCCGATGTTAACACTTTTGGAGCTAGACCAACTTTTCGGTACAACCCGTTTTCGCCCCAGAAAAAACGCTGTGTAAACAGCATTTTTTCAGGAAGCAAATCGGAACTTTCAGGAACACTCTCCTGCAAAAGATCGGCAAGAAGACTATCTGCAGGTTGATCCTGAGCAATTAGTTTTCCAAGAATTGATAGCAAAAACAAAACTAGAAATGCCTTTCTGGTCATAAAAAATTGGTTTTAGGCTTTAACCTGCAAGGTACTGGCTGCAGCGTCATGCTTGGTAGTGTAAACTTTTAAATTGGTTGATGCCGGAGATTTTTCAACTGCACCTGTTAAGCTAAATTCTGAACCATGATTATTGCAAAAGAAATCATTTTGGCTTTTTCTATATTGAAGACTGGTGCCTTCATGAGTACATTTTTTTGAAACTGCAACAAAATTTCCTCCTGCATTTGCTACCAGGGCATCCCCCACTATTACAAACTCTCCGTCGGTAGTCAGTTTTGAATAATTGGCATTTTTTAAATCCAATGTAAAATCAAGTGAGCTGCCAGAAGTTGTACCTGTAAGGCCGGAAGAAGCATTTCCACTATTGTTTCCACTGTTACCGGAATTATTATTTCCACCCGGTTCCACATCATCGTCTGATTTACATGACGAAACAGCACCAATACAGTAAAACGCCATCATGGCTTTGGTCGAAAGACCCAGTGTTTTCAAAAATTGTCCTCTTGAGATTGATTCCATAGTTTTAGATTATTTTAAACTATGTACGTACAACAATTATTTTTGGTTGCGACTTTTGAAAATATTGGTTGGAATTACGTTAAAAAAGAGACCTGCAGAATATAGTTTTACATTTCCAAAACCGATGCTTTTGAGTGGTATTTTCAGGAACGGCTCAATCTGAATTGACAATTTATCTGATACTTTTCTTTGCAAACCTATTGAAATATTGGCTACGCTATTTGCTGCGAAACCTGTACTTCCTTCCCAATTTTTCCATTTTAAATTGGGGTCATTGTCGTTTACATAATGATATTCATATTTTTCCTTTAACATGTAATAATTTGTAATCCCTAGAGAGGTAAAATATGAATTCTTATTTTTTCTGGCAACAAAATAGGTCAAACTTACCGGGATGTCGAGCATATTGCAGGAGGCTCCCACGTCAACCAATGGTGAGGTAGGTGTACCCCACTTAGCTGGCCAGGCATAGTCATCAGCATAGGCTTCATACAATTTTAATGATCTGATAAGTGCCGTTTTGACCTGCAATTTTTGGGTAATATTAAATGCCAGTCCGACCTGAATGTTGTAACCTATAGGCTCTTGCTGACCAAAAGTAACCGAACTATAATCAGGAGAAGCTCCCAAATTAAATGCCCAACGAGAAAACCTTACTCTGTCATTATTTTGCTGATTTTCAACAAACTGCTCTTCAGAAACAGAAGTCACACTATCCATTTCTGATGAAGTATTGGTTTGAATTAAAACTTCATTGGTTGTATTAATATCTGTTTTTACAATTGCTATTTCTTTCTGTAAAACAGCAGAATCCACGGATGTATTACCTAAAATTTTAACCACATTTTGTTCATCTGATACCAAACCCTCAGATGGATTTCTTATTTCATTTTTTTCTGAAGAATTTATTTCGGAAGCGATGTAATTTGATTTTGGGTTTTTCAAAAATTGCTGAGACCTTGTTTTTGCAATTTTATTCTTTATTCCAGTATTTTCGAAACTTTTATATTCCTTCTGATTTATAGCTTTATTCTCCAAAATTTTGATTTCAGAATTTTTGGGACTATTAGCTTTTTCGAGTTTCCCGAGATCATTCTTTAAAACTCCTGTGTGGTCTGCTAAATCACTTTTTGAATCACTTTTCAAATAAAAATAACCCCCGATTACACCAAAAAGCAATATAGCAGCAGCACTTCTCCACCAAAAAGGAATTATTTTACGTTCCTTTTTCTCATCCAACTTTGACTCCATGGCTTCCCATGCTCCTTCCCAAAGAGGTTCCGAATGGGAATCAGCCCCGGATTTGATCCAATCATCAAACGCTTCGTCAGATAAATTATCCCAATCTTTCCTCATTTCCGTTCGACGTTTAATTTATCAGATGATTCCAACATTCCTCTCAACATCTCTCTGGCTCTGGAGACATTAGATTTTGAGGTTCCCACTGAGATCCCAAGCATCTTACTAATCTCTTCATGTGTAAAACCATCAATCACATAAAGATTAAAATTGGTCAGGTAGTTTTTCGGCAGCCGATGTACGAGCTTGAGTAAGTCCTCAAATGCCAGATTATCAGCTGGAGAAATATCCCGGGAGGATAAGCCGATAGCATTATCAATTTCGTAATGAAAATAATGCTTGTTTTGACTCCTATATGTATCTATCGCAGTATTCACGACAATTCTTTTAAGCCAGACACCAAAAGGCCGCTCAAAATCATAAGTGTTTATTTTATTAAAAACTTTCAGAAATGAATCATTGAGGATTTCCAATGCCTCCTCTCTGGAGTTGGAATATCTTAAACAATGGCTCATAGCAAAACCAAAGTATTGCTTATAAAGCAATTCCTGATACTTCCGGTCGTTTTTTTTACAACCTTCCAGTATTTCCCGAATTTTTGATGATTCGGTGTTTGGTTTCATAATACTACGAGTAAGTTAAGTGTAAGGTTGCAGAATAATTTTTACCAATGTATATACATTAATTGATAATCCAAAAAATATTATTCGAATTATTTTCCCAAAAATGGTTTAAACAATCTTTTTTATAGGTATTAAACAAATTTTTATCTCTTTTGTTTTGAAATAAAACAATATTACAAAGAGTAAAAAACAAGCTAATCAACCATAATTTAAATAATTCTTTTGCTTTTTAATTTATCAAAATCAAAAGATTTCTGATTCCAGTGAGGAGCAATCACGAGGGCGGCACCTAAAGCAGAAGCCTGAAATAAATCTGATACAAAAACCTGAATATTGTAAAATGCCTCAGCCAATAAATTCATAAATATGGTATTCCTTGAAAAACCTCCATCCACAAATATCTTTTTAGGTGGTTTTGAACCAAAGACCAACTTTGTAGAAGCTACTTGCTGTGCCACTAAATCCATAATAAACTGATGATATGCTTCTTCTATGCTCGAAAAAGCATTCAGATTCCGCTCGACAAATGGACTATCGTACAGGCTCCCAACTTCGATTTGGTCAGGGAGAGCTTGTGGAAATTTTTTCCGAAGGGCCTGAATAATTTTATAATCAAAAACAACTGACTTATAGAAATCAGGCAAAACCCCAAAATCCTCCGAAAGATGTTTTATTTGTCTGGAATGCTCATTGCCCGAAAATAATCGGGAAGCCCTTACGGTTTTTCCTTCAAAACTTATATAGTTAAGGCAGTCTTTCTGCAACTCATGATCAGTCAGAAGACTATCATTAAACGGATTGAGGCTGATACACCATGTACCGGTCGAAATTAATACAAATGGCTCAGAGACGGTTTTCAAATATGGAACCAGAGCAGCAGAACTATCATGAATACCAGCACCAACTATGAGACCCTCTTTATTTGTAACCTCATCAGAACTTACAGTCTCTAAAGTTGCCGCATGCCAATGCTCAGCTTCAAGCCAGCTGTGGTATTGCTTTTTTTCAAAATCCCATATGGCAGTATGGCAACCAATACTTGTAAACTCGGCATTGAGCTTACCCGAAAAAAGAAAACTAAAATATTGTGGCAGATGCAGGGCAAAGCGGGTATTTTTAAATACTTCCAGCTTGTGTTTTTTAAGCCAAAACAATTGTAAACCAGAATTGAGCATGCCGAGGTCAGGAGAGGCCACGTTTCTGAAAAAAGCACCGTCGGAGTTGTAATTATCAAGAAAATCTTTTTTGGTGCTTGCAGGCATTTTTTTTAGATAATTATAAAGTGGAGCGAGAGGTTGCGAATCCTTATTGAGATATACAAAACTGGCCCCATAAGTAGAAAAATTCACTGCTTTAATATTAAAATCCGGATTTTTGGATATTTCTTCATATTGCGATTTTACCCAATTGGTGATGGCCAGCAAATCATCTGCCGGGTCACCGTCATCATCAGATATCTCATCGAAAACAACTTGATTTTCTATTACAACATTATATTCCGAATCAAAGCCCAAGACTTTTTTATTGGTTTTTCCAATATCAAAAATCAAACAAATATCCGCCATATTTTAATTTTTTAAAAACTTTACACAAACCGGCATAGATACGGGAAGCTCTAGTCCTGCATCAATCATTTTGCCATTTTCCAACTTAAAAATCACAATATTATCGGTGTTTTGGTTAGCAACCATCATGTATTTCCCATCAGGGGTAATGGCAAAATTTCGTGGCACTTTTCCTTTTACAGAAGTTTGGTCTAATTGTTCCAGTTTTCCGTTGGTCTGGTTTACCGAAAACCTGACGATGGTGTCATAAAAACGATTGGAACCATACAAAAACTTTCCATCAGGTGAAAAATGAAGGTCAGCACAGGAGTTATTACCCTTAAAATCTGGAGGCAAAGTACTCACTTCATCAATGGGGGTAATTTTTCCGTTTTGATATAAAAACTGTGTCACTTTTCCCGTAAGTTCCTGGATCACGTAGGCATAGGGTAATACCGGATGAAATGTAAAATGTCTAGGCCCGGAGCCTGCACTCACCCTGATCCGCTGCACTTCGGACAGATGCCCTTTTTCAGAATCAAATGCATAATTAACGATTTCGTCGGTACCCAGATCAGCCACAAAAAGGTTGCGGTTATCAGGAGAGATGTTTACCGAGTGTACATGTGGCTTTTCCTGACGGGCGGTGTTGGGGCCATTTCCATAATGTTGAATTATCTGCACCGGAGCACCCAGCGAACCATCTTCGTTTATCGGCAACAAACCTAAAGTGCCACCTGTATAATTGCCGGTAAATACCCATTTCCCAGTCGCATCAATCGTAATGTGGCATGGATGTGCCCCACCAGAAGGCTGGGCGTTGATTTTTTGAATTTTCCCGGTAGTTTTATCAAAAGCTAAAGCTTCTACAGAACCTGCATCAGTCTCACTAACGGCATAAATATGTTTTTGATTTTTGTCAAAATCCAAAAATGAGGGACTTTCAATTTGCTCAGAATTGCTTATCATTTTTACGGTACCTGCTTCTGGATCAAAGCTAGCCAAATATACCCCTTTGGAGCCTTTTTGGGTATAAGTACCCACCAAAAACTCATAAGTTTTCTGCTGAGATTTTGAAGGTCGGCTGGTTTTGCAAGCTATTGAGGTAAGCACAATTAAAGCGAGAAATAATTTATTCATTGATTATTTTTTGAAAATATTATTTAAGGGTTTTGTCCAGATTTTCTTTTATGATTTCCGCCCAAACATCATAGCCTTTTTGGGTTAAATGAAGTTTGTCCCCTATAAAATAGGCTTTGATGGGCTGACCGTCCTCTCCGAGATACTTAGAAACTGTATCAATAAAATACATGTTTTTATGGTCATTACAATAGGCTGAAATAAGACGATTGACTTCCTGAATTTGAGGCCATACTTTCCATCGCGATTCGGTTGGGGTTACGGCTATAAAATAAATGGGTTGCTTTTTATACTTTTTCCTTATGATTTTGGTAGTAGTTTTATACATTTCCAGGACTTCCTGCGGGGTTTTATCCTCCACTGAGCCTGTGATATCATTGGCCACAAAAATAGCTACAGCTCTGAACTGGTGCGGATAGACCAACCTCTGTGTATAAAAAACTAAATCTGAAAACTTTGCCCCGCCATAGCCCCTTTGGATTACCGGATAGGGAGCCATATCTTCCCTAATATTTTTCCATAACCTGATACTAGAGCTTCCGATGAATAAAATAGCATCTTTGGGGTCAGATTCTATCTTGTCAAGCTCCTCCAGTTTTTTAATTTCAGGTTCCCAACTTTTGGCAGTTTCTTCGTATTTTTTGGTAGAAATACATGAAAAAATCACCAACGAGAGCGACAAATACAGAACTATTTTCCTCATTTTGTAAAAAGAATCTTTTTGAAATAACCAGATATTTTATTTAAAGAAGCGGATTTTTTTGCAAAAAATTATTCTCACAAAAATAAACGGATATTCGGCATTTCTAAAGAAAGCCTTTCTAAAAAATAAGAATTAAGAAAAAGCCTGAAAAGACAACTGGAAAATAAAAAAAAGCTATTTGTAAATTACCAAAAAGTATGTGTTATTTTAAAGTGGCAAGATGCTTAATATCAGGAACTTTCAAATTAGCCTCCGGTAAATCAGCAAATGATAAATTAATCATAGCTTGCCCGACTTGCTTCAGGGTGAGAGCACTCGCTGGGAATAATTTGGGATAGAAATATCCGAAAAACTTTGGAAACCCGGTCATTTTGAAGGCATTCCATCAAAACACCTTCTCCGACCATACCCGTTGCTCCCGTGAGGATTACATTAATCTTTTTCATTGCGGAATTGAGATTTATGCTTTTTGTATAGAAACCCGGTTTATGGCCAGAAAATTTTTGTTTTTCGGGTGAGATTATTTCACCGCCTCTACCACAGCACCAACCGACATCACACCCTGAAGGGGATCTGGTCTCATGTTGTGACTGATTTTCCATTTGTATTTTCCGGCTTTTGGAAATACAAATTTTTGAAGAGCTGGCACTTTAAATTTATTGTCAAAAATATCTCCCAACCCGTCTCCTTTGGGCTTACCTGATTTTTGCTCAAACAAAATAAGCTCATCCAAGGTTTTTACCAGCACTGTACCATCTGAATTTTCCAACTGCTGATTGAGATAGATGTTATAATAAGGATAAGATACCGCATTTCGGATAAGATAATGAAACCGGTAGCTTTTGGTGATGTCTTTTATTTCAAATTCAAATACCTGCTGATTAGCCAAAAGCCACTCAGAATTCTTAAAATCATTGATTTTTTTGAAGTCAGAGCTGCCCTTGCATGAAATTATTATTATTGCCAATAATGCTAAAACGCTAAAATTTCTCATGACGGCTTTTCAGGTCGGTTTTGGTTATTTCGATTTTTCTTTCTTTTCTTATTTCTTCTCTCCGGATTTGGAGCACCTTCTGTGGCCTGAGGAGCCTTGTTAGTTGGCTGCACATTCGGCTTGGGCTCGGGTTTAGGCCCTTTGTTTTGTTGTTGATTTTCAGGCCTCAGATTATTCGGTTTCTTATTCGGTTTCTTCTTATTGTGATACTTCCTATCCAAACGCTCCAGATCATTGTTGATACTGATCGGCTTAGTGAGCTCAGCGTCAGTTATTTCCATCAGATTTTCAAGACCCAGCGGCTTTCTTCCGACCAGATTCATACGCTGAATCTCTGAGACCTGAGCACACGGAATAGGATACCAATTGGTTTCATTGGGGTAGCTAAACCACATGATTCTCCTGAAAATATCTGTTTTCTGAAGTGTAGCGTCGCCTTTTTCGGTCTGCAAAGGTCTGTCTACATTTGGAATGTCCTTTATGGCATCGATATAGGTTTCCAACTCATAGTTAAGACAACATTTCAACCTGCCACACTGACCTGATAATTTAGCCGGATTGAGCGATAAATTCTGGTATCGGGCAGCAGCTGTGGGTATTGTTTTAAAGTCGGTTAACCAGGTCGAGCAACACAATTCACGCCCACAAGAACCTAATCCCCCAATTCTACCGGCTTCTTGCCTGAGGCTGATTTGCCTCATTTCGATTCTAACTTTAAACTCACCGGCAAGCATTTTTATTAACTCCCTGAAGTCCACCCTGTCGTCGGCAGAATAATAAAATGTAGCTTTGGAGTTGTCAGACTGAAACTCAACTTCCGACAATTTAAGATTTAGCTTTAAGTCTTTACAAATCTCCCGGGTACGATACATTGCAGGCAAATCCCGATTGATAGCCTGGGTATGTTTTTCGAGGTCTTTTTCAGTGGCAAGCCTGTGTAAAACCGGGAGCTCGTCTTCTTCTTTGATACTCTTTTTGGCAAGCTGAAGCCTCACAAGTTCTCCCTGCATCGATACTGAACCGATATGATAACCCGTTGGCATTTCACAGACCACAAAATCGCCGGTATAAAGCTCCAGACTATGGGTATTTTTAAAATATTCTTTACGGCCGCCTTTAAATTTCACTTCAACAATAGGAAATTTTTCGACGGTAGGGATATGCATATGAGAAAGCCAGTCGAAGGAGTTCATCTTGGTACATCCACCTGAAGAACACCCTCCGGCACTTCTGCAACCGGCAGTATTGATATGATTTGATTTGTCTTGAGGAAGGCCAATTATACTACCACAACCTCCTGTCGAACACTGTCCACAAGCCATTAGAATTTATATATTTATCCCTTTGAAAGCTATTTTTTATTCCAAAATCAATCAAAAGGGTCTGATATCGATATTTACTTAAAAGACAAAACTAATTATTTCTTGAAATAATTCATCAAATCCTGACCAATATCTTTTCTGAAGTACTTCTTTTTAAATTTTACTTTTCTTGCCATTTTTTGTGATTTCCTGATGGCAGCGGCCATCGTACGAGCCATCCCGGTGAGTGCTATCACTCGTCCGCCATTGGTGACCACCCCTGCTTGGGTTAGCTGTGTTCCTGCATGAAAAACCACGGAATCTTTTTCTGCTTCGGGGATTTCCATCAGATCACCTTTTTTGTATTCTTCAGGGTAACCACCGGCAACCACCATTGTAGTTACGGCAGTTTTAGGATTGATATTGAGCTTGATTTTGTCTAATTTTCCATCTGCGGCAGCAGTCAATAGCCTGACCATATCGGTTTTGATTCTTGGCAAAACTACCTCAGTTTCAGGATCTCCCATACGGGCGTTGTACTCGATTACCATCGGGTTTCCGTTGTCATTCATGAGGCCGATAAAGATGAAGCCTACGTAATGAATTCCTTCTGCCTGAAGACCGGCCAATGTTGGTTTCACGACCAAATCCTCCACTTTTTTTATAAAATCAGCATCGGCAAACGGCACTGGCGAAACGGCTCCCATGCCTCCGGTATTGAGGCCGGTGTCTCCCTCACCTATTCTTTTATAATCTTTGGCTTCGGGCAGAATCACATAGTTTTTCCCGTCAGAAAGTACAAAAACCGACAATTCGATTCCTTTCAAAAACTGCTCGATGAGTACTTTGTCGCCCGCTGAGCCAAATTTCCCCGCGGTCAGCATTTCGGTAAGACTGGCTTTGGCCTCCTCTCTGCTTTCGGTGATAATCACACCTTTTCCTGCTGCGAGGCCGTCGGCTTTTAAAACATAAGGGCCTGGTTGTTGGTCAAGATAAGCGAGTCCTTTGGCCAGCGTTTCTTTGGTAAATGTTTCAGAAAAAGCCGTTGGCACCCCATATTTTTGCATAAAGGCTTTTGAAAAGTCTTTTGAGCCTTCCAATTGTGCTCCTCTGCTTTCAGGTCCAATAATTTTAACTTTTTTGAGTTGTTTATCGGCTTTGAAAAAATCTACGATTCCTTTAACGAGCGGATCTTCGGGGCCAACTACTACCAGTTTAATATTTTCAGCCAAAACCAATTCTTTGATTTTCTGAAAATCATCAACTTTGATATCCACATTCGTGGCAATTGCGGCAGTTCCGGCATTTCCGGGAGTCACAAAGAGTTTTTCGCAATTTTTAGATTGAGCTATTTTCCAGGCAAAAGCATGTTCTCTGCCTCCAGAACCTATGATAAGTATATTCATTATCTTTCTCTTTTAACCTTGAGCAAATGGCAAAAGGCTATGATTTTTATGCAAAAATAGGCATTGGTAGGGTGAATAAAAAAAATGAGTCACTCAGATCAGAATTTTAATTGGATTCTTTCGTTTATTTTGACAAAAAATTAGACAAATAATCTTAATGCCTAAAACAATAATTTTAACGCTATCTTTTCTACTATTTTCTTTATTTTCATTTTCTCAAAAAAAACAGATTTGCATCACCATTGACGACTTGCCTGTTGTTAGCTATGGAATTACGGATATACAATACCAGACAAATTTAACGGCGGACCTTTTAGCCCATTTAAAGCAAAAGAAGATTCCGGCGATTGGTTTTGTAAATGAAATGAAGCTTTTCCCCAATGATAATTTTACTAAAGACCAGGTAGAACTATTGAAAATGTGGCTAAATGCAGGCCAGGAGCTGGGAAATCATACATTTGCACATAAAGATTATAACAATACTCCATTTAAAGAATATGCAGAGGGAATTGTAAAAGGTGAGAAAATAACCAAAAAATTACTGGAAGAATCAGGCAAAAAAATGGAATATTTCAGGCATCCGTTTTTGCATTTGGGCCTTACCAAAGAAAAAGCTGATTCTTTGAGTACTTTTCTTTTTGAACATGGATATACTGTAGCTCCTGTAAGTATTGATAATGACGATTACCTTTTCGCATTGGCCTATCACAGACTTTTAGCTAAAAATGACAAAAAAACCGCTGATAAATTGGGAGAAGATTATCTGAAATACATGGAAGAAAAGTTGCTGTTTTATGAAAGACAATCAGAGAAACTATTTGGAAAGAATATTTCCCAAATTTTACTGCTCCATGCCAATAAACTCAATGCCGATTTTCTCGGAAAACTATCTGATGTATATCTGAAACATGGATATGAATTTGTTTCGATGGAAAAAGCTTTGAAAGACCCGGCTTATCAGACTCCCATAACAAAATATGGCCGGTATGGCATTTCGTGGATCGACCGTTGGGCACTTTCTGCGGGAAAAACAGGTGATTTTTTCAAAGGTGACCCCGAATCGCCGGAATATGTAAAGCAATTAGCTAAATAAAAAATGTAAGATATTTTCCTAATTTTAAAAAATACCTTACATTTCAAATAATCGAAAAATTATTGTCTTTCCCAGAAAAAAGGAGGCTGAATACCCAAGGCTCGTAAATACACATACCCTTGTCCACGGTGATGTATTTCATTTTCGATAAAATAAGTGATGCTTTCCATTGCAGAAGAGGTGTACTGTCCAAATAATGTATGAACTTCTCTAAATCTTTCATGGGTAAATTGAGGCCACAATTCATTAATTTTTTCAGTAGATTCATCCCAGAGTTTCAGGTAATCTTCTTTAGTTTTAAGGTCTTCAAAAGTATCATTAAATTCCTTAATTTCCCCACCTAAAATCTCTGTGATACCAGGCACGGCAATTGCCAGAAACTCTTTGGTAAGACCCGAAAAAGGCCTCATTCCGCCGATTGAAAATTCAAAAAAGTCTTTTTCCGGAAAAAGCTCAATGACTTTACGGGTTAGACGACGATTTCCTTGCCAGATGGCCAAAAGTTCGGAAGGGGTGATGATTTCTTGCATAGCTTTTAAATGATTTGTGCCCAAAAACGTCAGGCGGTTAATAATTTAGAACATTGCAAAACTAAAACCACCCAATGACAGCCTTATGTCAGCAGGCTTGCAGGAAATAAAGATTTTTTAATGGGAGCAGAGAATATAAAATCTTGACTTAACAGAATTCTTTAATGATTGTTTTTTGGTGGAAAATAAATTTCAGATCAGGATTTCATCTCCAAATCTCAACTTTGCAAAGATTAAATATTCAATTTTTTATGCAATTGATTGGTATTTTAAAGAAATATTTAAAAATTCGCAGATTATAAAAAATTTAAAAAATTAACTCCTAATAATGAAAATAATGAAGTTGGGGCTTTTGATGGCCTTATTGACTTTTTCTTTTAAAAATACCTACAGTCAAAAACTAAAAACAGGTCCGCAGGTTCTATCTTTTCATTCTGATGTGGATGATACCGAGCAACCGTATGCAATTTATATCCCCAAATCTTTCTCTGAAAAAAAAACCTACCCATTGGTGGTAATGCTGCATGGTGCAGGCTCCAACCACAGACTCGCATTGAAAAGAGTTTTTGGAAAAAGTAACCAGCCTGGTGAAAATGATGTGGAAGCCAGCTTGTATTTCCCAAAATGGAAAGATGTAGAATATATTGTGGTGTCACCGTTGGCCAGAGGCACCATGGGATACCAGGGCGTAGCTGAAAAAGATGTGTGGGACATGATAGCCGATGTAAAAAAACGGTTTAGTATTGATGAGGACCGCACCTACCTCACGGGGCTTTCGATGGGGGGCGGCGGCACAATGTGGCTGGGCTTGACCCGACCTGATTTTTGGGCTGCGATAGCCCCGGTTTGCCCTGCACCTCCTGCAGCAACAGAAATTTACCTTGAAAATGCTACCAATCTCAATGTTCATTTTTTCCAGGGAACTGATGACCCTGCCGTAAAAGTGGAAGGAACCAGAAAATGGGTTGAAGATTTTAAAAAAGTAGGTGCCAAAGTACAATATGCCGAATACCCCGGCGTAAAACATGACAGCTGGGTGAACGCCTACAAAGATGAGTTTATTTTTTCGTGGTTCAATAAGTTTGTTCGGGATAAATACCCCTCCAAAGTAAAGCTTTCAACTGCACAACTTAAGTACAACAAAGCTTATTGGGTGGAAATCGTCGATAAAGAAGTTGGGAAAACCGCTAAAGTAAATGCACATTTTAAAAACAAAAACCAGCTGGATATCACTACAGAAAATGTAAACGTACTTTCGATAGATATTCTGGACCATCCAAATTTCAATAAGAAATCAGCTATGCAGCTAAATATTGACGGACAAAATATTTCGGTGTTTGGCTTGGCAAACGGCCAGGTTTTGCTAAAAAATAATGATCGGTGGGCAGTTGGAAAAAGACCAGAAATGGGTTCAATCAAAAATCAGACAACAGAAGGGCCTATGAGTGAAATCATCGCCGATAGACAGATTTATGTTTATGGTACCGAAGGTAACCCCACCAAAGAAGAACTGGAAAAAAGAAGAAAAATAGCAGAGCAAGCGGCTGACTGGAGTTTTTACAGAGGCGATTTCCTTGGCAGAGTAATGGTGTTTCCACGAGTTTTGTCTGACAAAGAGGTGAGACCGTCTGATATTGAAAGGTCAAATCTGATACTTTTTGGAGATGCCTCCACCAACAGCGTCATCGCCAAATATGCCGATAAACTACCTATGAGCCTCAAAAAAGGCAATGAAGCCAGTCTCACTTATATTTATCCAAACGGTAAAAGATACATTTTAATCAACTCAGGGCTTCCATTCTGGGAAATCCCGGATAATGCCACAGGTCTGGCGGCATTGCTGCGATCAAGCTCAAAAATGGGAGTTTTACAAGGTTTGGGAGACTGGGTGCTGTATGATAGTGCGATCAACAATGTGATCGGCACCGGGCTTTTTGACAAAAACTGGCAGCTGACTGATAAAGATAAAGAACTTTTGAAAAATACCGGAAAAGTGGATTTAAAATAAGAATTAAAACCTCGGCTCAATGAAAGCCGAGGTTTTTTTTACAACACCATATGCCCGCAAAACTGTGCTTTATTGTCGATTATCTGTCCTCCCTTTCTAAAACCAAGGCCACAAGCTTCATCCGAGACAAAAACTCCTGCCTGATAATGATTCCCACGGTCGTCTTTCAGAAACTCCACATATTGCTGGTACACCATTTTTTGTCGGTCATAATCGCCGGTAGTGAAGTTTTCGACTGAGCCACCTTCCCTCATAATTTTCACATTGGCTCCTTCTCTACCCAGCACCACTTTTTGGACCTGAGCCTTATTTTTTAAGGGTTCAAACGAGGTTTCGAGCAACAGCGGGTGATTGGGATATAAGTCCCAGAGAATTTTCAAAATTCCCTTTGACTGAAACAACATGGTATAGGCAGGATTCATGACCACCGTTTTGCCCGAAATGACCAGCTCAGTCAAAATTTTTAAAAGTTCGGGTTCATCCCACGCCATAAATTCCCAGGGAATGAGTTTAAACCAAAAATCGTATCGGGTAAAAGTAGAATCAGCATTTTGAATGAAAACACCTTCGATAGGTGAAAACTCTACACCCGTAATGTATTCATGTGCAACCTCAAATCCGGCCTCATTGGCAGCTTCCATCAATACTTGCACATTGGAATAATCCTCCGGAAATCCCTCCATTGAGGTAAAAAGTATAGCAGGTTCTTTTTCAGAATTGGCCTCTTTTATTTCTTCAAATGAGCTTACCAATGTTTCGTATAAAGTGTTAAACTGGCTTTCTTCATCCAGTCCATTGGCTTTCAGGGCCGCCCATTGCACTAGGGCAGTTTCGGGAATACAAGTAGCGGTATCCGCATTAAATTCTATCAGTTTGATCGGTTTTCCATCTAATCCACCTGCCAGGTCAAACCTGCCGTAAAGGTGCCAGCTTTTGTCATTTTCCCAAGAATAGCGGATCGCCGGCACCAAAGCCGCCGGAATCCCCAAATCTTCATACAAATCGTGGTCAATTATATATTGGGCGGCTTCAGTAAACATTTCATACAGCTCATTTGTCGCTTCGAAATACCTCTCCGCCTCCTGTTCACTTACTTTGATCAGAGCATTTTCTACATAAGGAAGCGTGTCTTCGCCCAATATCCACTCCCAGCCTTCGGCTTTTAACTGAGCCAAAGGACTATTATTTAGTTCTTGAAATTTCATAATTTGACCTAACCCTCTTCCCCTTCTCCAGAGGTAATGTGGCGAATTAGTGACTTTTAAAATGTTGATTTTAAGTAAATTGTAAATATTTTACCCTCTGAATCCTCCTCTGGAGCTACCACCAAAGAAACCACTCCTACCACCTGAAGGTCTTGAAACCACAGTACGTGATTTCGAAATAGACTCATGCACAGAATTTGACTTTTGGTACGCCGTCTCATTGGTATAATACTGTCCACGATTAACTCCACCGCCGTAATATCCCGAAGAACGCTGGTCATCACGACCTAAATCCTGACGATACGCCGAGTAACCCGGACTCATGGTGCGACCCAAAAAGTAGCCCATACCGCCATAAAGCAAAACATTGGAAAGGCCGTTATGATGCCCAATCCCGGCCTGGTTGGTGGCGATTTCCTTATCTATAAGTTCTTTAGATTTTTCTTTTGAGAGCACTTCCTGATGACCATCAAGGTAAGTAATGATGGCCTGTGAGCTGTCAGCAGGCACATCTATTTCATCGGTAATCTTAAATTCACCCGGTGCCACTTCTTTTATATATGTTTTTACACCCCGGGCATAAGATTCCGTCACTTCGTAATCTCCCTCACTGTCGTTATTATTGCTACAACTTTGCATGGCCGCACCCTGCCCCAGCAAAAGCAGAGCCAAAGCTCCGTTAATACTAATATCCTTGGCTTTTCGGATAAACGTGTTTGATTTTATCATTTTTAAATTCTAAAAAATTGAGCGTCAAAGGTCTGATATTATTTCTTACAAAAGAAGAGAAATTAGAAGAAGCAAGGCGGGATGTTTATGAATGGTTAAAAAACAATAAGAATTTCTATTTTTTTGGGCAGCCGGGCGGGTGCTCGCTACCCGCTTTCCCTCCTATCGTCGGGAAGAGCTCAAACAGGCCGCTCGCCCCCTGCTGCATATTTTCTCCATGAACCCGGTTTATGCATTAGGACTTCGTAATGAGAGCTTAAATTGCAATAAATCAGACATTTAAATTCAATTAGCATAGCACCGCTATGGTGATTTAATTTAAATGGGTTCACGAACTGATTTGCAGCAATTTAAGATCGTAATAGATTTTCTAATGCATAAAATGGGTTAAACTTCACATCTTCCTCGATTTATTACCGATTCAAAGATTTTCATTATTCAGTCTCAACAAGTTTTACGAAATTTGCATAAAAATATAACGCAGGAATGGAAAGTATCGAAGGGCTGTTGAAAAACACGCATGGCAGTGCCAAGCAACTCAGAAGACTCACACATGATCAAAAATCGATGATCTTGTTGGATCTGAGCAGGCTTTTACTGGAAAACAAGGCAGAATTAATCGCCGAAAACCATAAAGACCTCGAGCGTATGGACCCCTCCGACCCCAAATATGACCGCCTGCTGCTCAACGAAAAAAGAATAGAAAGTCTGGCGGCTTCACTTCTCGACGTGGCCAAACTGGAAGACCCTTCTGGTAAAATACTTTCTGAAAATACACTTTACAATGGCATAAAACTCGAAAAAGTAGCCGTTCCAATGGGTGTAGTGGGTGCTATTTTTGAATCCCGCCCAAACGTAACTATTGACGTGGCCGCACTGTGTATCGCATCGGGCAATGGTGCCATTCTGAAAGGAGGTAAAGAAGCCGAATTTTCCAACCTATTTCTGGTGAGCCTCATCAAAAAGGCTCTGGAAAACCATGGCGTTTCGGGAGATGCGGTTAACTTATTACCTACTGACCGTAAATTCCTGACCGAACTATTGGAAGCAACCCGATATGTTGACCTCATCATCCCACGGGGTTCTCAGGGTTTAATTGACTTTGTAAGGGCTAATTCCAAAATCCCAACCATAGAGACCGGGGCAGGGGTGTGTCATACTTATGTAGAAAAATCTGCGAAACAGCCCATGGCTGCCGACATTATCGTCAACGCCCGGGCTTCACGTCCTTCGGTTTGTAATTCGCTCGATTGTGCCATCGTGGATGTTGCAATCATAGACGAACTCGCACAGCTCCTAAAAGCCGGACTTGAAAAATACAACGTTGAAGTATATGCCGACGAAAGGGCCTTTATATCCTTTAAATCAGCAAACTATCCATACTTAAAACAAGCTCAGGACGAAGATTTTGGCAAAGAATGGCTGGATTTTAAACTCAGCGTTAAAACCGTTTCGAGTCCTGAAGAAGCTCTGGAGCATATAGAAAAATACAGTTCGAGGCATTCTGAGGCCATCATCACCGAAGACCATGAACTGGCCGAAAGATTCCTCAATGAAGTGGATGCCGCAGCAGTTTACCACAATGCCTCCACACGGTTTACCGATGGCGGTGAGTTTGGTTTAGGTGCCGAAATCGGTATTTCTACCCAAAAACTACATGCCCGGGGACCATTTGCCCTCGAAAAGCTAGTGACCGAAAAATGGGTCTGTCGTGGCGACGGACAAGTAAGATGGTGATGGGATTGACAATTGATTCGATTTACGATTAATTCGATTGACGATTTACGATTGGGTTGATTTTTGATCGATTTGATTAAAAATGATTAAATGGGAAATTGATTCTATAAAATAGCTCATTGATTATTATTCAAAAAATCTCTTCTGGCCAATGCGGCAGTTTTATGATCACCGGTATGGCTCCAGCCGGGTGGCATCACTATATACAGCAGCATGTTTTTCAAAGAACCTGCCCTTGCCATATCCTTAAATAAAGCTACAAATTCACCAAAATAAGCGTCGAGAAATCCGCCCTTGATGGGTCGGGTGATACCGTATTCAATTTCAATATCAGGGTGTAACGGTTGATAGGTCTTGAAAACTCTGTCCCAGATATTCAGCAAATTACAGAAATTGGTATCCATATAAAGCGGGTTACGTGCATGATGGATGCGGTGGTCGGTCGGAGAAAGTATAAACTTGCCCACCAGGCCCAATTTATGCAAACCCAGTCTGCCATCTTTGATGAGGTTTTCTCCCACATGGATAAACGCCCCATAAGTACCATCTATAAACATAATAAAAAAAAGCAATTCGGGTTTCAGCCCAGCCAGAATACAGATGGTTCCTCTGATGGCATCAGCATAAGGTCCCTCAAGAAAAAAATGAGCGTAAGTAACCGAAAGGTTCATGTCTTCAGGAGCATGATGCGTTGAATGCAAACACCAAAACAGGCGTACTTTGTGCCCCATATAATGGTAAATAAAATGTGAAAACTCCCAGACTATATAACCGTAAATGATCCAATACCATCTAAAACTCGCCTCAAAAAGAGCATATTTCTGAAAATTGGCAATAACAAAACTCGTGACTCCAATGCTTAAATACCTCGAAATGACACGATTCAACACATAAATCAGAAAACTCAGCTGATATACTTTGGTCTGGGCTTTTTTGTGAAAATGACCAATGACCAGCTCAATCAATAACAAAATGGGGATGATGGGATACACCAAAGTGACAAAACCGTCATAAGTCAGGAATTTGGTATATTCGCCGGTCTTTATGATCTCGATAGCAGGGTTGATGCCCAAAAATCCAAGGATTTCGTTGACGATGAGTTCGAGGAAGTTCATTATTTAGGGTTGTTATTTGGAGTGTCAAATTAGGAAATTTTCCAAAATATCCAAAAGCCGCAATCAAAAAGCCCAAACAGATTTTTTTTCTGTACTTTTTTTCGGAAATTTGCACCCACAAAAAAATGGTCCCGTAGTTCAACGGATAGAAGCAACGGTTGCCCCCGAGTGTTTCCTAAACATTAGATATGGGTTCGAAGAAAAAAATAGATAAAATAGAGATAAAGGTCCCGTAGTTCAACGGATAGAATAGTTGTTTCCTAAACAATAGATCCAAGTTCGATTCTTGGCGGGATCACGAAGCTCTTAGATTTCTAAGGGCTTTTTTTGTGAATAGAAGTTTTCTAAACTTTAGATGTGGCAGTGCGACGACTCGCTTCGATTCCCTTTGGGACTATGGAAAGGCTGCTAGGGATGGTGGCCTTTTTATGTTTTTGATAATAGGTTCGATATCTGGGCAAGATTAGATTGTAAAAGGAAAGCAATATTAATATCCATTAAATTTTCTACCAACATATACTTTTTCTCCTATGGGGCTTTGTTGGATTCTTTCATATGCGATAATTGAAATTTGCAATAGATAAGTAGGTAATATAAACCGAAACGATTGCAAATCAACTTAAAAATCGTCTTTGATTACAAGCGTTTTTCGCGAAAAAGTTAATATTAAACTCAAATTATTTAAACGTGTCAAAAATACACTATATTTGAATTCTCAACCTTAAAATATCAGAAAATGAAATTAAGTATTAAAAAATTAATGAAATTGGCTTGTGTGTTTACTGCACTTGCATTTTCGAACCTTGCTTTAGCCCAGGATGGAACTATTTATCCGCTGGAAACTCCGAAAGAACCCAACGCTATTCCGCTAGGTACCGGTGGAGTTGAAAATCAACCCGCATCAGAAACTTGGTTTAAGCAGTGGGGCGATCCCATGGCTCGTAACATTACAAAAGCTACATTAACGCCATTTTTGCCAGAACCGGGAAAGGCCAATGGAACAGCTGTTATCGTGGCACCAGGTGGAGGTTTTAGTTGGTTATCGCTAGGAAATGAGGGCTGGGAAGTGGCAGAAGCTCTTGCCAAACAAGGCATTGCCGCTTTCGTTTTAAAATACAGACTTAACCCAACGCCTGAAAAACTCGAAGATTTTACGGCATGGATGAACCGCCCACGAACTCCAGCTCCCGCACCTACAGATGGCTCAAAAGCGACTACGCCACCACCAGCTCCACAGTGGAAACTTGACAATCAACTTCAAGACACGGAGGCGGCATATGCCATGATTGTTAATAGAGCAAAAGAATGGGGTGTGGATACCAAAAGAATCGGAATGATTGGTTTTTCTGCTGGTGCGGGACTAACGATGCATTCAACTTTACATTCTAAGACTATGAAATTGGCATTTATTGGACCAATTTATGGAGGTATGGGACCAGTAGAAGTTCCAAAAAATGCCCCACCGATGTTTGTAGTAATAGCCTCTGATGATTTTCTATTTAGAGGTCAGTTTGGAGTTGTAGAATCTTGGTACAAAGCGGGTATTCCTGTAGAATTTCACCTTTACCAAAATGGCGGGCATGGTTTCGGGCTTGGAAATCCCAACCGCACAAGCAATAAATGGTTTGATGCCTTCACACATTGGTTAGATGTGAATAAGTTTTTGGTGGTGAAATAAATATTCTTTGCTTTTATAAAAAATGGTAGGATATGGATTGTATTCTACCATTTTTTATTTTCTAAAATTTTAGAGACTAAACTTCACATTACTTTATTTTACTAATCCACCTTCAAACTCTTAACCGGATTCAATAAAGCCGCTTTCACTACCTGAAAACTCACCAAAAACAAAACTAAGCCTGCAAAAACTAACCCTACCAACAGGAATGAAACCCACGATAAATCGATACTATAGGCATAGTTTTCAAGCCATCTATTCATAGAAAACATTGAAAAAGGCAATGCAAAGAGCACCGCAATGAGGATTAAAACCGAAAATTCTTTGTTGAATAGATTAACTATACTTAAAGTGGTCGCTCCTAATACTTTCCTGATTCCCAGTTCTTTGGTGCGGCGAACAATACTCAGTGATACTACACCCAAAATACCCAAAAGCACAATAAAAATGGCCAAAATGGTGGCCAACTGAGCCGCTTTTTTAAGTTGTATTTCGGTTTGATATAGATTTTGGAGGGTTTCATCAACAAACTTGTACTCAAAAGGGGCATTGGGAAAAAGGGTTTTCCATTTTGCTTCAATATTTTGAAGAGACTCTGTAGGATTTCCGGGCTGGATTTGGAAACTCAAATATCTAAAAAAGTTGTTGTCACGCACATGCATGAAGGCCACAGGTCCGATGGCTTTGTGCATCGACTCAAAATGGAAATTTTTGCAAATGCCTGATATAGTGAAAATTGAGGAAGTTGAATGCATTCTAAGAGTTTTTCCAATGGCTTCTTGTGGATTTTTATAACCCAAAGATTTGGCAGCTTCTTCATTCAATACTATTTGCCCTGGCTGATATGCTTTCCCATCGGCGTTGAAAAATTGCCCCTCCAGCATTTTGATTTTGTAGGTATTGGCAAATTTTTCATCCGTAACCAATAAAGGTGTAAAAACCGCTTCAGTTGAATCTTGACCCACTTTGTAAATTCCATTACTTTGTCCGAAAGAACCATCCGGAATCACCCAGGATAGACTGGCACTGTTAACTTCTTTCAATTTCGCCATTTCATTTCTGATAGTTTCCATTTTAGCCACTCCTTCAGGTGACCAGTCGCGGGGGACTTTCACACTCAAAACCGAGGATTTGGTGTAGCCCAGGTCTTTGGTAAAGAAATAGTTTACTTGTTTTGAAATAACTAATGCCCCGCCAAATACAAAGATGGCTACAGAAAACTGCGAAACGATCAAGGCTCTGCGGAAAAATACATTTTCTTTTACGGATTTCAACTTCCCCTTCATGGAATCAACGGATGGCAAAGTTGATAACACAAATGCAGGATATATTCCTGATAACAAGCCAATTAATAAAGCTAACAACAAACCTGAAAGATAGAAAAATGGAGATGCCGAAAAGATAGAAACGATGTCTTTTTGTAAAATCCCGCCAAAAACCGAGCGGAAGATTTGGTATAAAACGAGTGAAAACAAGAAGCTAAATAACGCAATGAGAATGGATTCTGCCAAAAACTGAAACAGCAATTGTTTTTTGGTGCTCCCCATCACTTTTCTCACGCCTATTTCCTTGAGTCTTGAAGATGCAGCTCCCACAAAAATATTGACGTAATTGACCACCGACATCAGCAATATAAATATGGAGACCAAAGATAAGGTCCAAACCGTTTTTCTGACCAAACCACCGTTTCCTTCCTGATAAACATCTTTTATCGGTACCAATTTCGGAACAAGATTTTGACTGATTTCCGGGGTAGAATGTGTAGCTACCAATTGAGAAATGGCTCTTTCAACCGCCTCAGGCTTAATGCCTCCTTTTAGCTCTATATAGTTGGCAATGTAGGGGTTAAACCAGGAATCGTATTGATTTCTTCCGAAAAAATTGGCATTATTAAATGACATGATAACCGGGAGACCGTTTTCTGTTCCGGTAAGATTGGTGATGGAATTGAATGGTACTTTATCCAAAACGCCTGTTATGGTAAATTCCGCTTTTCCACCAGAAAATGACTCCACAGTCAGCGAATTTCCCACTACATCAGTCTTGCCGAAATATTTGATGGCTTGTTCGGTGGAAATCACCATAGAATTGGGCTGGAGCAGTGCTGTACGGCTATCACCATGCAGAAGTGGAAAGCCATACATGCTCAAAAATGTGGAATCGCCCAGTTGAACACTTTCCCTGAAGACTTTTTCTCCTTTCGAAACCACAGTAGAAACGCCATCAAAACGATAATAATTGGCCACCAAATTGGGATAATTATCTTTGAGAGCCTTTGCCACTGCACCAAGGGAAGTTATCTCAATACCCATATTTTCTTTTTTCCATTTGCTCTGAATCATGTATTGGTTTGGAGCATTTTTCAGACTACCATTGGTCTGCAATTCACTCCAAACATAACTCCCGATTAGTAGGGAAAAAGTGAGACCTATAGAAAGTCCAAAAATGGTAATGAAAGAATAAAACCTGCGTTTTTTGAGGTTTCTCCAGGCTATTTTCAGGTAATTTTTGAGCATTTGTAAAAGGAGAAGTTTCGTTTATTAAAGATAAAAAACAAAACCAAAGAACTAAAATGGCTTAACTTTATTTAACTAAAAATTACTTTCAGAGTGTAACCTAAATTAAACGGCAATCGATTTTTTTTTAAATTAGATAAATGATTTGATATAAAGTTCTCTTTTTGAACCCATTTCAATCACAAATGCTGAGAAAAAATATATCTTTATTATATTTGTTTAAAATGATATCTATATGGAAAGAATAGTTTTAGAAGTTGGAGATAATACTGCAAAAAAATGGCGTTTAACTTCTCAAAAAAGAAGGGAAGAGATTGCCAAGAAAATTGAAATAAATTTAGCTAAAGAACTTATGAATGAATCAAAAGAAGACTTCAAAGTGTTTTTAACCGAATTAAGAGATACCATGAAAAACAATGGACTTACCGAGGAAGTACTTTCGGAAATATTAAAAGATAATGACGAATAAATTTGTTATCGATACCAACACACTCATCAGTGGTTCAATGTTTGCTAATTCCACAACAAGTTTGGCCATTGATAAAGCATTAGAAATTGGTGATTTTTATTTTTCAAATGAAACTTTTGAAGAATTTATCAGCGTTTTATTTCGACCAAAATTTGACAAATATTTTATTGATGAAAACCAAAGATGGCTTATTATAGATAGATTTGAGAGGTTTGCTAAATTCAAGAATCCTGAGATTGTAATAACAGATTGTCGCGATCCAAAGGATAATAAATTTTTGGAACTCGCATGTACAATTAATGCTGATTGCCTCATCACCGGCGATGAAGATTTGCTGATATTAAACCCATTTAGAAATATTCCTGTGTTAAATTCTGCTCAGTTTATTGAAAAGTTCTAAAGTCAATCTGTTTTCAAGCTTTTCACCGGATTCATTAAAGCAGCTTTAATCGCCTGATAACTTACTGTCAAAAAGGCAATTGTGATAACCAGAATACTCGCTAAAAGAACTATCGACGCTTCAAAGTTGATATGATAGGCAAATTGTTCCAACCATTTATTCATGGCCCACCAGGCTATTGGAGCCGCAGCAAGAATAGAAACAATAACCAAAATCAGAAAATCCTTTGAAAGTAAATTGACAATACTGCCCACGCTGGCACCCATCACTTTTCTGATGCCAATTTCTTTGATTCTGACCTCTGAAGCAAAAGTAGCCAGACCAAACAGTCCGAAACAAGAAATCAATAAAACTATTGCCGCAAAAGCGTTGAACATTTTAAGTTGCTTGCTTTCGTTTTTGTGCAAATTATTAAAAGTATCATCCAAAAACTCATAGTTCATGATGTTGTTAGGTGCCAATTCTTTCCAGGTGGCTTGAGCGAATGCGAGTGCTTTTTGATATTGGCCGTGAAAAACTTTAACATTAATAGTGCTCATGTAGCCACGATTGTCATGAAAAAGTACAATCGGAGTGATTGCCTCTTTCAAGCTTCTGAAATGAAAATCTTTAACAATACCAACAATTTCTCCTTTAATGCCGTTGGCCTCGAAGCTCTGCCCGATCCAGGGTTTAGGAATTTTGAATTCTTTTATTGCCGTTTCATTCAAAATAAAATTGTTTTCATCGGCTTTGCTATCTGTAATCCAACGGCCTTCTGAGAGTTTTAAGTCATAGAAATTTTTATAGTTTGGCGAAATCTTCAACAAGGAAGTTGTGGGGTTCCAGGTTGTATCTCTACCCGGCCAATTGAGGCTTCCGCTATGGGTATTCATCACGTTCACGATACTTGAGTTGGAAAGCGTCACGTCTTTTACGCTACTTTCTTTCCTAAGTTTTTCAAAAAATGTTTTTCCGATATTTGACGAATTGTCAACACTCCATGGAATCGTAATGGTGAAAATATGTTCTTTCTCATAACCTAAAGGCTTGTTTTGGATAAACTTTAATTGCCTGAAAATAAGCAAAGTGGACATCAGCAAAACCACCGTAAAAGTAAATTGAAAAACCACCAGGCCTTTTCTGAAATTTCCGCTTTTGGTCCTTAATCCTATAGTCCCTTTTATAGACTGAATTGGGTTAAATGAGGCAATAAAGAGAGATGGATAGATGCCTGTTACAAAAACTGACAATAAGCTAATAGCAGCTAAAATGCTGAAAATATTAGGATTAGCCGAAAATGAAAAGCTTGATTCTGATATTTCATTTAAAAATGGTAAGCCTAAATACAATAGTACAATTCCAATAATAGCGGCTATGAAACTCGTGATAAATGATTCCAGAATGAACTGGTAAAAAAGACTAGATTTCGATGCCCCAATCATTTTTTTGATGCTTACTTCTTTGATTCTTTGAGAAGCCTTGGCAGTGGTAAGATTGATATAATTGATACAAGCTATCAATAAAATAAATATGGCCACCAAACTGAAAATACTAACAACGGTTTTGTCGCCACCTGGTGCCAATCCAGCCGATTGAAAAATACTATCAAAGTGTATTTCGCTCAGTTTTTGCAATTCAAGCGTGGTCTTTTCGTCTTCTTCGCCTCTGGATTTTCTAAGAAATTTAGTCAATTTTTCAGAGGTCTTCTTTGGATTTAGATCTTTAGAACCAACGATAAAAGTCTGATAATTGAAATTTCCCCAATTTCCATCATTTTCAGCTATTTTTGAATCGGCCATTCTTGCTTCGTTCTGAATCAATATATCATATTGAAAACTGGAATTCGAAGGGCTGTTTTTTACGACAGCACTCACTACAAAAAGCAATGAATCGTGCCTGATTATTTTACCGATTGGGTTTTCATCGGGAAATAAATCCTGAGCCTTTTTCTCTGAAAGTGCTATATTGTTCCGATTGGACAATAATGCAGACACATTTCCTTTAATAAACTGGTAGTCAAATACATTAAACCAATTTTTATCCACAAATGCTACTTTCTTATCCGCAAACACTTCGTTGTTTATTGAATAGTTGAAATCTCCCCAAGGCGTATTGAGTCTAGTACTATTGGTTATTTCAGGGAAATTTTCCTTGAGAAAGTCTGCCAATTTAAATGGCGTAGAAGCCCAGTGCCAGGTATCGGTATCGTTGATTTTGAGATGGGTGTTTATGCGATAAATATTTTCTGATTTTTTGTGAAAAGAATCAAAACTCAATTCGTTTTGCACCCATAAGAAAAGCATTGTGGCTGAGGCCATACCCAGAGCAAGTCCTCCGATATTTATCAAAGAATACAATCTGTTTTTTAACAAACTCCGGAAGGCGATTTTAAAATAATTCTTTATCATGACCTGCTATTTTTTTCAAATAATTATTCTGTTTTCAAGCTTTTCACAGGATTCATCAAAGCGGCTTGAATACTTCTATAGCTTATGGTTAGAAATGCAATAATAATAGTTGTAAATCCTGCCAATATGAATATCCACCAGCTGATTTCTGTCCTGTATTCAAAATCTTGCAACCAATTGTTCATAATGTAATATCCTAATGGAAAAGCAATTAAAAAAGAAATAACTATTAGTTTTAAGAAATCTTTTGAGAGTAAACCTACAATTTGAGGCACTGAAGAGCCCAGCACTTTTCTGATTCCAATTTCTTTGAATCTTTGCTCTGTGGTAAATGTAACCAGCCCGAATAACCCAAGGCATGCAACAAAAATGGTCAGCATTGCAAAAATCCTTAAAACTGAGTTCATATTGGCTTCCTTTTGATATGTTTCATTGTATAGATTATCCAAATATGCATAGTTGAATGGCTCCCCTTTACCATAGGAAGTCCATTTAGTTTTCATATCATTTATTAAATCTGGCGAATTTTCTGCATTTACTTTTATTATTAGGCCATAATAAGGGTTGTATTTCATTATTAGCGGATCAATTTTTTCGTGTAAAGATCTCGCATGAAAGTCTTTTACTAGACCAATCACAGTTAATTTTTCTTTAGATTTATCCATCCCAACAGATTCAAATATTGTTTGACCAACAGGATTTGACCTTAAGCCAAAGGCTTTAATTGCTGATTCATTGATTATTATGTTGTTTTTCTCAGATCCATTTTGTTTAGAAAAATTTCTACCTGACAATATTTTCATACTTAAAGTTGGAATGTATTCCTCGTCGATATTGAAATTTTGTGCACGAATCCTCTGAATTGGATCATTTAAAGGCGAAACTATTGTTGTATTATTGTCAGAAGGGCCAGCTGGTACAAAAGCGGATGTAGAAATATTAGAAACTCTGCTATCCTTCTTTAATTCATCTTTAAATGCTTGAAAATTATTACCTAATACTCCAGCCTCTCTTATCACTATCAATTGTTTCCTGTCATAACCGATGTCTTTATTATGAATGTATTGCATTTGTTTACCCACTACCAATGTGCCTATTATTAGTGTAGCAGAAATCGCAAATTGAAAAACAACGAGTCCGCTTCGAATACCTTTTGAGCTTCCGGTTGAAAATTTATTTTTCAAGGCATGGAGAGGCTTAAATCCTGACATAAAAAATGCGGGATAAGCACCTGCTAAGAGACTAATAATGAAAGTGAGCAACATCATCGTTCCAATTATCTTTGGAGTTAGCAAATCCTGAAAAGTGTAAGATTTATCCGATATTTGATTGAAATAAGGAACGGCAAAGAAGAAAATCAATGCTGCTAAAACCATTGCCGCCAAAGTCGAAATAAATGCTTCGGTTAAGAACTGAAAAACTAGTTGACTTTTTTCTGAGCCCAAAACTTTTCTCATTCCTATTTCTTTCACTCTTTTTGAGGCACTTGCGGTTGACAAATTCATGAAATTGATGCATGCAATGAATAGCATAAAAACAGCAATGGCAGAAAAAATATATACAGTTTTTATATCTCCAGGCTGTTCAAGTTCAAACTTATAATTTGAATAAAGATGAATATCAGTTAAAGGCAAAAGTTTGAATCCTACTTTATTGCCTTTTTTTAGAAATTCTTTGATGGTCATTCCTGTTCCAGATTTTAACTGCGAACTCATGTATTTTTCAGGAATAGCCTTCAATTTTGTTTCTAATTGAACTAAATCGGCATTTTCAGAAAGTAAAAGATAGGTATGGTAATTGCCGTTTAACCAATTATTGCTGAGGCCATCTGGATTGCCTGCCATCGAAGTCAAAACATCAAAATGAAAATGTGCATTGGATGGCATCTCTTCAATGATTCCAGTAACAGTGTACAATCCGCTCAAGTCAGTGTAACCAATTTGAGAATAAACTCCTTGATCTTTAATCTCGATGGATTTATTGATTGGGTCTTCCTTTCCAAAATACGTTTCAGCTTGTTTTTGGGTTAAAACCACAGTATTTGGCTTATTTAAAGCATTTTTAGCATTTCCTTTTATAAATTTTACCGAGAAAACCTCGAAAAAGGTGGAATCTACCATGGCAGATTTTCCATTTCTGAAAGACTTATTAGCATAAATTACCCTGGCAGTTTCGGCAGTTTTAAGCAAACGAGTTGCACCTAAAACTTCCGGAAATTCATTTTTAAAGGTCTGAGCCACAGGGGCCATCACACTTGACTCCTCTATGAGCTCGTCACCCATTTTGGCACTTAGGTTAACCCTGACTATTTGGCTGGCTTTGTCATTGAATTTATCATAGGATATCTCGTCAATCACAAAAAGTGAAATCGTAAGACATGTGGCAATTCCCAATGCCAGGCCAATGACATTTATTGAAAACATTGCCTTATTTTTCAGGAGATTCCTCCATGCGATTTTGAAATAGTTTTTAAGCATAGTTTTAGGATTTTCAGGATGGGTTATTCGGTTTTCAAAGATTCTACCGGATTGACTCTTGCGGCACTCCAGGATTGTGAAAACACTGTTAAAAAGCTTATTACAAACAAAATAAACACACTAAATATTAAAACCGCCGGACTGATTGAAACCCTTGAAACAAAAAATTGAAGCCAGAAATTATTAAGAAAATAAGCCAAAGGAGTTGCGATAATAACAGCAACCCCAATCATATATACATAGCTTTTGGATATTAAAACGATAATTTCGATCATTCCTGAACCCAGTACTTTTCTTATCCCTATTTCTTTTCGGCGTGTTTCGGCTGTGTAGGTAGCCATGCCCAGCAATCCCAAACAAGAAATAAATACAGCTAAAAAAGCTATAAAACCTAAAACGTTGGCAATGTTGCTGAACATCGTGTGTACTAAAAGCAATTCCTGGTCAAGATATGTATATTCAAATTTTGTGGTAGGGTTAACTTTTTTCCAGGCTTTTTCGAGATCTTTAACGGTTTCCTGCTGATTGGTGCCATTAATTCTGATAGTGGCAAAATTAAATTCTGATTGACGGTTGCGAAACATCAGAGGCTCTATGTCTTTCATAACATTGAGAAACTGAAAATCTTTCACAACTCCCACAATCTCAACATTGCTTCCATCCAATAATATTTTTTGACCTACCGCTTGAATTGGTGAACCAAAATTAAACTTCTCTACCATCTTCTCATTGATCAGAATACGGCTCTCCCCTTTTTGACTCGGAATTTCAGGTAAATTTTTCCCAGCCACCAGCTTAATATCCCAAACATCCAATGAGGCTGCATCTATGTCAATAAAATTGGCCTGGAGGCTGTCATTTAAATTTTCTGTTTTTTTAACAAGTGTGCTATTCTGTGTCCCTGTGGCCGGAGAAAAAGCACAGGCCGATACCGCAACAATATTTTTATTATTTGAAATCTCCTGAAAAAACCTATTATAATTCTCTTGCTTATATAGAGTTACATCGACTACATTATTTTTATTAAAGCCATATTTGAAATTAAAAATGTGATCGGTTTGAAGGTAAATAAGGGTGGTAGAAATGATAAAAATCAAAGAGACGGAAAACTGCAACACCAAAAGCGATTTACGAAGTGTGATACGTTTGAAAACCTTTATACCACCAAAGTTTTTTAGTATCTGGATTGGATTAAAAGCCGAAATATAAATTGCAGGTAAAAGTCCGGCTATAATACCCACTGACAAACTAAAAACAAAAAAAGTGAAGTAAAGTGAAATCGTATGGTTAAAACTGACATTCAGGTATTTGTTCACCACCAAACCAGTAAATACTGATTGTAACAAGAACAGAATAATGATGGAAAAACCCAAAGAAACCATCGAAATAAGTACAGATTCGGCAATAAACTGAGCAAAAATTTGACGGCGTGTTGCTCCTGATACTTTTCTGATTCCTACTTCTTTCGCACGTGTCAACGATCTGGCAACCGAAAGATTGGTATAGTTTAAACAGGCCGATAACATAACAATCAAACAAAGAATACCTAAAACCAGTAAAACAATTGCCGGGATAGCAATATGGGTTTCATTGCCGACCGATTCACCAGGGGTGATGTCAGAAATAGACTGAGCCTTTAGCCCATATTGGTTAATATCGCCAGTGGGATAATATTTTTCTGAAACTTTATCGAGCATTTGTTGTAATTCTGACTCGGTTTTTCCCTTTTGTAGTAAAACATAAGTATAATTGGCCCAAATGGAATTCCAGTCGTTTACAGGATAACTCACCACTGAATCCCTGGCGAGTATGTTTAGTGAACTCATGGATGCCAAAATCTTAAAAGGAAGGTGGGTTTTACCTTCGGTGGGTTTTAAAACACCGGTAATGGTAAAAAGTCCATAGTCGGTTTCACGGTTACCATTATCAACACCGGTGGGACTGAGATCAGTGTCTTTAAAAGTTACTGTCTTCCCTAACGGATTTTCATTATAAAAAAGCTGAGTTGCCAATTCGTGGCTAATAACGAGGGACTTGGGGTTGGATAGAGCAGTATTGGGGTCTCCTTCCAATAATTTAAAATCCAGAACTTTAAACAAATTTTCATCAGCAAAATATCCCCCGCCTGAAGCATTTTTTTCTTTATAAAAAATATCACCACCAATATTCCTCACCAAAGTAGCGGAGGACTCAATACCAGTGAAATTTTTTCTTAACTCCTCAGCTAATGGTATGGCTGTCGATGCCATATCACGCATATGATTGTTGTTTTTCCCCGTACATAATATGCGGTAAATCCTGTCTTTCTGAGAATGAAACTGATCATAGCTTTTTTGGTCGGCAATAATTGCTAATATCAACAAACAAACTGACATACTTATTGCCAATCCTATAACATTAATCAGGCTGAAAACCCGGTTTTTGAGGAGATTTCTCCAGGCGATTTTAAAATAGTTCTTTATCATAATTTCAGTCAATTATCTTTTCTTTGCTAATACGACAAGGCCTCTGTCTGTATCTTTCTCAATATAATCTTTAAGCATGTACTCCACTTCCAGGTGGTTTTCTGATAATAATTCAGTGATTTTTTCCTTTGGAATAGCACTGTAATAAAACTCCTCTCCCATCATCGGGCTGTTGTGCTCGTCGTCAATATCGCCATGGGTAAACAGTAAATAACCTCCCGGATTGAGCATTTTGGCAACTTTGGGATAAATCATTTCCTGTTTGTTTTTCGGAAAATGAAAAAAAGAATCCCAGGCCAGTATGCCATCGAAAGTTTCGGAAGTTTCGAACTCAAAAAAGTCGGTACATTGAAAATTAGCATTTCGAATCTTGTTTTTATTAGCTATTTCAATCATTTTTTCAGAAATATCAATTCCGGTTACAAAATGACCTTTTTCTGCCAGAAATTCTGCCACAGGTTTTCCTGTTCCACATCCAATATCCAGAACTTTGGCACCGGGTTTTAGTTTTTCAGAAAAATCAATAATAAGCTGGCTTACAAAAGATTTATCTCTGAACTCCGCCCATTGGCCAGCAATATTATTATACGATTCCTTATTCACTTCTTAAACTCTTTACAGGATTCATTAATGCGGCTTTTGTCGATTGATAACTTACCGAAATGAGCGTAATGACTAAAGCCAAAATGCCTACCACCACAAAATACCACCACTGAATTCCACTTCTGAATTTAAAATCCTGAAGCCATTGGTTCATAATATAATAGGCTAAAGGGAAGGAAATAAGCATTGATATTACTACAAGCTTCAGAAAGTCCCGGGAAAGTAAACCTGTTATATTGAGCATGGTAGCTCCCAATACTTTGCGGATACCTATCTCTTTGATACGTTGCTCAGCTACAAATGTGGCCAAACCGAAAATGCCCAAACACGAAATAAAGATGGCTAAAATGGATGCTATTCTATACAAAAGTCCCAGTTGCTGCTCTTCTTTATAGTAATTCCTTAGCGTTTCTTCATAAAAACTTCCGGTAAAGACCACTTCCGGAAACACCTCATTATAAGCCTTTTCTATCTTTTTAACCGTAGCCGAAATATTCCCTGAAGAAAGTTTCACCCCACCTTTCCAATAAAATTTAGGGGCAATGGCAGTCAGAACCGGTGCAATTTCATCTTTTGCCGATCCCACCTGATAGTCTTTCACTACCGCGACAATGGGAAGTGGATCCCAGCCCCCAACACGTATATTCTTACCAATAGCGGTCTCAGGATTTTTCACCCCAAGTTTTCTCAAAAGCGTCTCATTTACAACAAACTTTCTTAATGTATCAGTGCTGCTATAAGGCTTTCCAGCCACTATTTTCAGACCATAAGTTTCAAAAAAATCATTATCAGCAAATTTCATATTTACATTGAAATCAGCGTCTTTTGCAGCATTATCATAGGCAAAATTGGATTGCCAGTTATTTTGCGAAGAGGGTTCATCATTAGAAAAACTCACGGACTGAACCTCCGGAATCTCTTTTAGCTTATTTTTCAATGTCTCATATCGATTCTTATATTCGGTATCCATCGCAAACGTAAAGACTCCCTCTTTTTTAAAGCCCGTTTCCATGTTTTCGATAAATCTCATTTGCTCAAAGTTTACCAAAGTCCCAAACATCATCACAAGTGCGATTGAAAATTGAAAAACTATGAGTCCCTGACGTAGTGAAAGCCCTTTGGTAAAACCAACCTTTACTTTCTGCCTAAATGCATCCAAAGGTGTAAAAGATGAAAGTACCAGTGAAGGATAAATGCCTGACAATATATTGATAGCCATGAAAATAACTAGCACAAATATCCAAAGTAAAGGCTCAGAAAATGGATTAGCCTCGGCCGGATAATCAAACAAACTGGTAAGTAGCGGCAAACAAAGCCGGGCTATCAGCAAGCCAATACCCATCGAAAACCCGACAAGCACCATGGTTTCGGTCATAAATTGTTTGATGAGCTGAGCGTTTTGTGAACCCATGGTTTTTCTTACGCCCACTTCTTTGGCTCTTTTGGTGGCAATGGCTGTACTGATGTTGATGAAGTTGATACAAGCCATAAAAATTACCAGAAGCCCTACCAGACCAATACCCGCTATTTTTTTCTTGGAAATGGTGCGGTCGTTGTAGTTGCTGTATCGCTCGTCAAAATGCATATTGGCAATCGAACTGAGCGTATGTTTTTTGGTGTCGTTTTCTCTTTTGGGATCCCAATGTTTTTTTGTGAAAATATCCAGTCGGGCATTGGCTTGTTGCTCGCTAAAGTTTTCAGGCAAAAGCACGAAAATATTATCCATGCTGCTTGTACTGCCCCAATCGTCATATTTTCCAAAACCAAAGTTTGAAGAATTTTTACGTTTTGATTCATAGGAAAAAACTATTTCCGTCGGAAGGTCGGTATTTAGAGGTACTTCGTCCAAAATACCTACTACCTTCATCACGGTATTGTTGTTATATTTCAAATACTGGCCAACGGCTTCTTCATATTTCCCAAAATATTTTTCGGCATATTTTTTAGATAATACTACCACATTGGGCTCTGATAACACCTTCGGCGTTCCGACCAGCCATTTGAAATCAAAAACATCAAAAAACTCCGGCCCGGCACATATTCCCTGATTTTCTTCGGTATATTTTGTGGCATATGAATTGCTGTTGGGGTCTTTGCCCAAAACGGTGATTTGAGGCTCAAGTGTACCGCAAACAGGTACCACTTTTTCAAATTGGGGTATTTCTTGCCTGAGAGCATCAATCATGGCCAGCGAGGTACCTGATGTATATTCCACATTTCCATCATTGGTTTTTACTTCTCTTACTATTCGGAAAGTCCTGTCTGATTTTTCATGAAAATTGTCAAAACTAAGCTCATAATAAATCACAGCAAATAGCAGGACCACTGCTGCCACTCCTATGGCCAGGCCTACGATATTGATAAATGAGTAAATCTTGTTTTTAAGAAGATTCCTCCAGGCGATTTTGAAATAGTTTTTGATCATGTCTAATATGTTTATGGCTATCAGCTTTTTTCTAAAATATTAATTATTAATGCTTTATATATTTCAAAGTATATATCATAAGACTTTTACTCCGTTTTTAAACTTTTGACAGGATCTAATAATGCTGCTTTGATGGCTTGGAAACTTACTGTCAATAGCGTGATTACAAGAGCTCCAATACCTGACGAAACAAAAACCCACCAGGACAATTCGGTACGATAAGTATATTTTTCTAGCCAGCTATTCATGAAATAATATGCTACCGGAGCTGAAAGCAGACAGGCAATAATTACCAAAAGCACAAAATCTTTGGAGAGCATGGCCCATAGGTTCGTCACCGTGGCTCCAAGCACTTTCCTGATTCCAATCTCCTTGGTACGTTGTTCCGCTACAAAACTGGCAAGTCCAAAAAGACCCAGACAGGAAATGAAAATTGCCAATACCGTGAAAATACCGGCGAGGTTTCCCAATTGCTCTTCATCTGCAAATTTGGCTTCGTATTCTTTGTCAATAAACTGATAGGAATATGGAATATCGGGAAAATGTTTCTTGAAAATACTTTGAATAGTAGTTAAGCTTTCTGTAGCACTTTTTTCAGGATTCAATCTGATATTGTAATAACTGGCTGCACCTCTTCTATCAAAAGCATAAATCATCTGCTTCACTTTTGCGTAAGGGGACTGCATCACCATGTCCTGCACCACTCCCACAATTCTTAGTTTCTGATACATTCCTTCATCTTTTGTCAAAAACTTTCCGATTGGATCTTTCAATCCCATGTATTTTACGGCACTTTGATTTAATAAAACAGCATCAGAATCTGTTTTCATCTCTCTGGAAAAATCACGACCTTGAACAATTTTCAATTTAAGCGATTTGGCATATTCTGGTGAAACTTCAGTCCAGGCAAAATCTTCCTGAAAACCTTGAGGCTTACCTTCCCAGTCCCATCCAGAGCGATTTGACCAAACATCGGTGGTAGGACTACTACTCGACGACATCTCAACTGCAGCACCAGAATTCAGAATCTGTGTACGCATGAAGTCATATTTACCGATAAAATCCATGTACATTACAGGAACTTGTATCAAACCATTGGTATCATAACCAATAGGACGGTTTTTGGTATGATTGATTTGTTTCATCACTATCAAAGTACCAATTACCAAACCTACAGAAACAGCAAACTGCATCACAACCAGCACTTTTCTAGGAATAGCGGCCAATTTCCCTACCCTGAATGTGCCTTTAAGAACTTTTACGGGTTGAAAAGACGAAAGATATAAAGCCGGATAACTTCCTGATATTAAAGCAGTAAAAACCACTATTCCCAATCCTGTTGACCAAAAATACAGATTAGACCAGGGGAAACTTATTTCTTTATCAGTAAGGGAATTAAAGCCAGGAAGGGAGATATTGACCAATAATATTGCGAGCAAAAATGCTAAAATCACCACCAAAAAAGATTCGCTTAAAAACTGAAAAATGAGCTGATTTCTTTCAGAACCTATTGATTTCCTGATACCCACTTCTTTGGCTCTTTTTTCAGAACGGGCGGTACTGAGATTCATAAAATTGATGCATGCTAGTATCAATACGAAAATTCCGATTATGCTAAAAAGCCAAACATTTTCGATAAGTCCGCCTGACTGAACCCCATCCTTAAAATCAGACCGAAGATGCCAATCTTTCATAGGTAGAAGCATCATCGTGGAATTAAATTCTTTGGATTCAGGATCACCTATTTGTTTGACTTTTCCGATAATCTTTGAAACTTGACCAACTGATACATTATCAGCAACTTGAACATACATCTGAAAAGAATTATTTCCCCAGTCATCTACCGAATTCTTCACCCATTCTTGAGAGGACACAAAATATTCCCAGGGCATTATGAAATTCAGATATCCAAATGAAGAGTTTTTGTTGATGTTTTCATAAACTGCCGTTACTTTCATATTGTGCAGGTTATCAATTTTAACCACTTTTCCGATAGGGTCTGTATTCCCAAAAAGTGCCTTGGCAGTAGATTCAGAAAGCAATATTGTGTTCAATTCTCTTAACCCATCTTTGTCCCCTTTCAGGATTTTCAAATCAAGCATTTTAAGAATGCCTTTCTGAATAAAATTCCCTTCCTGGGTAATATTCTTTTCTTCAAATTTGATATAACTACTCTGTGGCCAGGTAGCCATGGCTATTTCTTTAAAATAAGAACTGTAATTTTCCCGAAGCATTTTCTCCAAGGGTATTGGAATTGGTTGACCGGTACCTATTTTACCATTAAAAGTTTGATGCTGATATACCTGTGCAAGTTTTTCTGAATTTTTGAAATTTGAATCGTAACTCAATTCCTCAAAAACCCACATACCGATAATAAGAGCTACAGCCATCCCCACTGCCAGACCAAATATATTTATGAAAGAATAAATCTTGTTTTTTTGGATGTTTCTCCAGGCGATTTTGAAATAATTTTTGAGCATGATTTTTCTGGATTTTAGCTACAAGCAATTAGCTGATAGCTTTATTTTAATGTTTTACTTCTTTCTAAATTTATAATTTGCATTAATCATACGTGAGAATTACTCCGACTTCAAACTATTAATAGGATTCAATAAAGCGGCCTTGATAGATTGAAATCCAACCGTTACAATAGCTATTGCAATAGCCAAAACGGCAGCCAACGCATAAATCCACAAACCAATATTGATTCGATAAGGAAAATCTGAAAGCCATTTTTCCATGAAATAATAGGCTATTGGACAGGCTAATAATATGGAAATTCCAACCAGAATTAAAAACTCTTGTGAGAGCAAATTAAAAATGCTCAGTACGCTTGCACCCAATACTTTTCTAATTCCGATTTCTTTTGTGCGGGACTCAACAGTGAAGGTGGCTAAACCAAAAAGTCCCAAACAAGCAATGAAAATTGCCCAAATTGAAGCTGATGTAAACAATTGACCGTACTGTTTTTCGCTTACATATTGTTTTTGAAAATTCTCATCTACAAAGAAATATTCAAACGGATTTCCTGAAAAATACTTTTTGTAAAGAGTCTCGAGAGAACTAATCTTGTCAGACATTTTATCTGCAGTAAGTCTCACTGTTATATAAGCCGAGCTATTTTGAGGATAAAAAATCATTGGGTCGATGGATTGTTGAAGACTAGCATGATGATAATCTTTTACAACACCCACAATTTCAAGATAACGTTCGTCCCATTTGATTTTTGTGGAAAGTGCTTCTTCAGGGGTGAGATGAAGTTGCTCTAAAGCCCGCTCATTTACCATTACTTTGGAGTTATCATTCCATTCAACGTTACACTCCTCAGGGGTGAAGTTTCGGCCTGATTTTAATTTTATATCGTAAGTTTTCAAGTATTTATCTCCTATGATAGAAAAAGCAAATGCCTTATTTTCATCACCTAATTTTGATTTTGGAGACGTAATGCCCTCTGTCATAAAGTTGTACCAACTACTTGGCACGCTGCCACTAGTAGCATAATCTTTAATAAAACTTTGTTGTGTAATTGCATTTAAAAAACCATTTCTACGTATTGCAAAAGTACTATCTATGCCCACATCTGGCCCACGAACTACCAAAAGCTGATTGATATTCATGCCCAAATCTTTGTTTTGCATATAATTTAACTGACTATAAATCAGTATAGTAAACAAAATCAAAGTAACCGAAACACAAAATTGAGAAACTACCAACGATTTACGAAGGAAAACCCCTTTGCTAGTTTTTGTAATTTTACCTTTAAGAGTTTCAATAGGCTTATAATTTGATAAAACAAAAGCCGTATAAGCCCCAGAACCCAAAGAACCAAGTACTAAAAGAACGATACCTAAAATCCAAACATTAGAATTACTTAGAGATTGTAAAGAAAGTTGTTTGCCAATCATTTCATTAAATAATGGCTGAAGTGAGAAGATTAACAATACAGCTAAAATAAGTGCCAAAACATTTACCAAAATCGATTCCCCTAAAAACTGGCCCACCAAATTGCTTTGTGTTGCACCAATTACTTTCCTAACACCAACTTCGTTTGCTCTTTTGAGAGAATTAGCCGTGCTGAGGTTGATATAATTGAACCACGCAATAATCAAAATCAAAAAGGCAATACCCGCAAGCATGTACACGTACCTAATGTTTCCTGTGTGTTGCAGGTTATCTGAAAACGAAGCTGCTAAGTGGCTTTCACTAAAAGGCTGAATTCTGAAAATATTGGCATCTTTTTCATTTTGCAATTCGCGACGCAATGCTGTTAGTTTTTTCTCAAAATCTTTATAATCAGCCCCTTTTTGCAACGAAATTACAACATTGATAAATTGTGAATCTAAATTATTGAGATTTGCCCAGCCATTTCCATTGAGATTTGCTTCATTTTTTAGGGTTTCAAGAGAAAAAACTATATCAAGTCTAATCGTAGAGTTTCCGCCCATATCTTCATAAACACCATCAACGGTGTATAAGGCTTTTCCAAACTGATTATAGAGGGAGATGGTCTTTCCAATCGGATTTTCATCTCCAAAATATTTCTTGCTATATGTTTCTGAAATAAATGCTGTGTTTGGTTTATTAAAACTTTTTGAATTGCCAGATTTCAAAGGAAAACTAAAGAAATCGAAGAAATTTCCCTCTACATAGCCAATACTTTGCTCTCTGAAAGAAACGTTTTTAGATTCATTTTTCACTATCCCCTGAGCAACACCTTCGGCATATCTACAAAAGTCTTTCATTTCAGGAAAACGCTCCTTGGCCTTCACAACCCAACCAGGCTCAACCTGCGACCATGAACCACCACTGGTGTTTTCCATCATAACACGATACATGTTGGGCAAATTAGAATGAAACTGATTTACACTTTTTTCTAAACTTACATACTCAAGAATGAGCAAAAAAGCAGCAATACCCATAGCCAAACCCGCAACATTAATGAAACTATAAACCTTGTTACGAACAAGATTCCTCCATGCGATTTTGAAATAATTCTTTAGCATAATATTGTTTATTAAAATCTTTATTTGAAGATTATTCAAGACTTAGAAGGCGTAAGGATTTCTTTCTTCTTCTTCTTCACAATTTTCTGCTCACTTTTCAGATTATTTTCGGGAAAAATGATGGTAGTGCCGTATTGATTAGATTTGAACTGTGCGTTTTGCAATTGAAGGTTTTTCATGGCGAAACCCTCCTTGGAAATATGGATAATGGCCAATTCTTCAATTTGAAAAACCAAAGTATCTGCATCATCGGTGATTAGTTTGAACACATTGTTTTCAAGACTAAGGGCATTTCCAAGTTCATAGCTTCCATCAGATTTTTTTACAAAATCCTGGCTGTAAACCTGCCCAAAGGCAAGCAAAAATGTAAGTGTTAATAGCTTTTTCATAATTTGGTTTTTAAATTTAGTATTATACCTAAATTCAATCTTTTTGGCCTTATTTTTTAGCCCAGGCCTTGCTAATCAGCCTACACGTGGAAATTTTCCGTAACGATCTTACCGTCAAACAGATTGATGATCCGATGAGCAAAACTTGCATCATAAGGCGAGTGCGTCACCATCGCTATTGTGGTGCCTTCGTTATTGAGTTCCTGCAATAGCTTCATTACTTCCTCACCATTGGTAGAGTCGAGATTACCTGTAGGTTCATCTGCAAGAATCAGCTTGGGTTTGGCTACCACAGCTCTGGCAATGGCCACACGCTGCTGCTGACCTCCTGAAAGCTGCTGAGGAAAGTGGTTACGGCGGTGCATCATGTTCATGCGGGTAAGTGCCGCTTCCACTTTTTCTTTACGCTCTGTAGCAGGCGTTTTCAGATATAAAAGTGGCAATTCCACATTTTCAAATACCGTCAACTCATCAATGAGATTAAAGCTTTGAAACACAAAACCTATATTTCCTTTTCTAAGTGTCGCACGTTCTCTTTCCGACATTTTGGCTACCTCGTTGCCATAAAAATCATAGCTTCCTTCTGATGGATTATCCAATAACCCAATGATATTCAGCAAAGTAGATTTGCCACAGCCCGATGGTCCCATGATGGCCACAAATTCTCCATCTTTTATTTCCAGATCAATGCCATTTAAGGCAGTAGTTTCAATTTCCTCGGTAGTAAATACCTTCTGAAGGTTGTTAGTTTTGAGCATATTTTTAGCTGTTAGTTTATAGCTGTTAGCTTTGGGCTACTTTTTTTGATTGCTATATTTGTTATTATGTTACTTTAAATCAATTTTTTATGAATATTACATTAATCTTTCGCATTGAATTTTCGATTTTCAAGAAAAAATTTATCGCATCTTTCTAGAAAACCAACACCTCTTTCTCTCCGAAATTCTCATAGCCACTGGTAATCACTTTTTCTCCAGCTTTTAGGCCACTCAGGACTTCGAAATATTCCGGATTTTTTCTTCCAAGTGTGATACTTCTTTTGACGGCCTTTTTGCCTGATGCCTCCACTACATAAACCCAGTTTCCACCAGTATCAGAGAAGAACCCTCCAACTGGCAACAGTACCGCTTTTTCGGCTTTCCCTAATTCCAGTCTCACTGGTGAGGATTGCCCGCGACGGATACCTTCAGGCGACTTACTGCTAAAAATCAAATCAACCGCAAAACGACCATTTTTGACTTCAGGATAGACTTTCAGAATCTCAATCTCGTGTGATTTACCATTAAACTCAAAGGTTCCTTTCAATCCGGCAAATATTCTTGAAATATAATGCTCATCGATCTCAGCTCTCAGTTTAAAACCATCCAAATCATCGATTTGACCAATATTCTGGCCCTGATTTATATTGGAGCCTACTTCCACATCAATCGATGACAACAGACCTGCAACCGGTGCTTTTACAACCAGATTCTCCAGGGTTTGTCTCCACAAATCCACATTTTTCTGTGTTCTTTGGAGCGTCCCTTCCAACTGTTTGATTTGCATTGCCGAGTTTTCTTCCTGGTATTTTTGCGATTCAATCTCAATTTCACGCTGCTTCAAGTACCGCTCATAGTCCCTTTTTGATTTCTGAAAATCAACTTCTGAAACCACATTATCTTTGATCAGTTTCTTATTTCTTTCATACAAATCTTTGGCTTGCTCCATCTGATAATCCAGATCAGACAGGTTCTTTCTCAACGTAAATTTCTCCACTCTCAGCCGCTGACGCGTATTTTGGAGATCATTTACCAATCTGTTTGCTTCGGTTTCTGATTGCAAAAAATTCAGTTTTAAAGATTGATTTTCAAGTCTCAGGATTATGTCACCTTTATTTACTTTATTGCCGCCTTCTACTAATTTCTCGGTTACATAGCCACCTACTATCGCATCCAATCTGATGGTTTTCAGAGGCTGTACGGCACCCTGAACGATGATAAATTCATCAAAATTTCCCTCTTTCACCTCACTTATGGTGATTTTTTCGGCATCGACATTGAGTTTTGATCGTTTGTCGGAAAAAAACAAAAGATATGCAATGAAAGCCACTAAAAAGGTGCCTATGGCAACTAGTATAATCCTTTGTTTGGTCCAAAATTTTTTCGGTATTATTTTATCCATCAGGTATTTTTTTCTTATTCTTAAATATAAGATTCCTATTTCGTGCCAAGAATTTATTTTGCTTATTATCAGATACTTACAAAGCTATCTTTTTAAGATTTTGTCCGATTATGGACGTTCGCTGTCCGATTTAAATTTCAAGAATTATTTCCGGATTTTGCTCTTTTGTTTTTCAAAAAAATATTCAAATACTTTTCAGTTTGAAATTTTTAAACAGTTTTAGGAATTTTCGTAAAAAGTATTTTTAATTTAAATGAAAATTTTCATGCTATTTTTGAATTATTAAACCACTCATTTTATGGCAAATACATACAAAAGAATCCTCTTGCATTTGGTTTTTGCGGTTAAAAATCGGGAAGCTGTTCTGGATAAAAGCTGGCGACCGAAATTATTCGAATATATTCATGGTATTGTCTATCAACGCGGACATTTTTGTTATGCGGTAAATGGCTATTATGATCACCTGCACATATTTTTTGATTATAAAGCCCATGAATTAATTCAGGATTTGGTTAGAGAAATCAAGAAAAGTTCATCCGCTTTTATCAAAGAAAATTCATTTGTGAAAGGGAAATTTGAATGGCAGTCTGGCTATGGCATTTTTTCGCATGGTTATAATAACAAAGACACCGTTATCAAATATATCCTCAATCAGGAGCAACACCATTCAAAAGGCTCTTTCCGCAAAGAATACATGGATTTCCTGAGCAAAAACGAAATAGAATTTAAGGATGAATATGTTTTTACATTTTTTGAATGATTCATTTCAATATATCTGAAAAGTGATCTGTATCGTTGACGATGAAAGTGGACTAAAAGCTGCTGAAAGTAGTTCGACCCTTATAGGGTCGGGGGTAGGTATTGTATTTGTTACTTAATATAGTGTGACCGCTCTGCGGTCAGTCTTTTTTTGAAGCTGCTTTTACAAGGCTGAATTTTGGCCGTTTTATAGTCGTTTTAAATTCATTATTAACCTATCCTTGACAAAAAAAGAAATATAGAATTTTTCACTGTTTGTTTAGAATACTTTCGCATTACTGCAATTAAGAATGAAAAAAATAAGGTAAGAACCATCAATGGCCGGTCTCAAAATGTAATTCCGACCATACTATTGACCGCAGAGCGGTCACACTATATTAACACAAAAATGAAGATACCTCACACCGACCCTGTAGGGGTCGCATTATATCTCACGACTTATCCAAACTGCAATAAGAATACCGAGCCATGAGGCTGATTTTCAGCATAGTTGATTTTAGCGTCATTGAGTGACAAGATCTGTCGAGAAAGGCTCAATCCAATTCCTGAGCCCGTTTTTTTGGTAGTATAAAATGGAATAAAAATCTTCTCCTGTTCTTCCTTAGAAATTCCCGGGCCGTTGTCCGAAATTTCAATAGTTTTTAAACCATTCTTTATTATAGCTTTTACAGTTATTTCGGGTGAAGAATTTCCAAAATCAACCTCCATAGCATTTTTGACGACATTTATCAAAACCTGCTCAATCTGATCGGGATCAACAAAAAGTTCAAAGTTGTTTGGGATATCAAAAATTAACTTAGCTGATTTTTCGGAGGCACTTTGAGCAAAAACTGCCTCAATATTTTTGAATAAATCCTGAACTTCAAACACACTTTTGTTGGGAAGTGGTATGGTAGTAAACTCCCGGTAGGCATTCACAAAATTCATAATCCCTTTTCCACGCCTCTGAATGGTTTTTAGGGCCTCTTTCAGGTCTTGAATTGACTCTTCATTGGACTCTGATGTCTTCAAATCATAATCCACAATATCGCTCATAGTTTCTGAAAGTGAAACTATCGGCGTAACGGAATTCATGATTTCATGACGCAACACTTTGGTAAGATTTTGCCAGGCCTCCAGCTCTTTGATCTGCAATTCTGACCGGATATTATGAATGGCAACCAGCCTGATTTTTCTCCCACGCATCTGAATATCAGTGGCAGTAAAAGAAAGATCATTTTCCAAGAAGGTCAATAATTTACTCTCGGAAGACTTAAGTGTGGTTATGCATCCAAAAGCCTCAGGGTTTACTAGTTCAATATCATTAATATGTTTCAGCCGGTATACTTTCAGGAGTTTGGCCGCTGCCTGATTGTGAATTTCAATCTTGCCCTCAGTATCAAATGAAAGTATTCCTACGTTGATTTGCTGCACAATGGCATTGATAAAATGCAGACTGGCTTCCCGCTCAGCACGCACCTGATTGAAGCTGCCAATTACTGCATTGAGGTCGGTATTGAGGTCTTTGAAACTCTCCCCAAGGGTGTTATCCGCCTTGAAAGTGATTGCAAAATCCTGATATTGAATGGCTTCAAAAAGCCTTTTCATTTTTCGGTTGAGGGAAGTAACGTATTTGAATAATTGTACACCAGCAATCAGAATAGCTACAAATACCAAAAATGCGAAAAGAAACAGGTTTTTAAGATATAGAAAAGCAAAAGCCAAACACAGCAATATGATGATTGCTACCCTGACTACTATGCCTAAACTGAACTTTTTCATAAACTATTAAGAATTAAAAAGCTCAATCCTAAATTGCTGAATATCAATGATATTGACTTTTGGAAATTGTATACTTTTCAAGGTATTGAAATCTGAATCATGTGTGAGAAGAAAGTCTGCATTGGCTGCAATAGCACAATCAACAAACTTATTGTCATCCGGATCTTTCAATAAATTAAATCTGAAAAATGAGTTTGTAAAAATAACGTTCGGCAAACTTTCGATTAGTGCCATCGCTGTTTCACCCGCTTCATAACCCATTTTTTGTTCGATAATCTCAGCGTATTCATCCAGAATTTCGGTTGTTACACAGAGAAAGAAATTTTCATTCAAAATGGCCTCAAATATCCAGTGATATTTTGATTTACTGGAAATTGAGACTAAAAAAACATTGGTATCAATTACAACTTTTTTCAAATTATGAATGGATTTTTCTTAATTTTTGTGCCAAAAGTGCATCCATGTCAGCATCGCTCAATTGATCCTCATCCCATTTTTTATCGGCGATAGTTATTAATTTATCAGCAAAAAACTTTACAATAATCCGTTTCAAATCCATCAATTCATTCTCCTGAAGATTATGAGAAAATACCTTCAGTAATTCCAATTGAGCGTTATTAAACGGCTGTTTTATCGAGCTTTGCATAAAATTCTTTTTTTACAAATATAACGAAAATGTAAAGAGAAAACCCAAATCACTATTTCTACAAATTAAATTTCTCAATCCTTCTGTAAAGTGCCTGCCGGCTGATTCCCATTTCTTTTGAGGCCTCAGTGATATTTCCGTTATATTTTTTCAAAGTCTTAATAATCAGTTGCTTTTCCAGATTTTCGATATGAAAACTCTCTACCACAATGGCATTGGAAGCATTGCCTTTTCTGATTACAAAGTCTTCTTCGGCAAGCATTTGACTCTGAGTTACTATCACCGCACGCTCAATCACATGCTGAAGCTCCCGCACATTTCCCGGCCAGGAATATGCCAGAAGTTTTTTCTGAAGAGCAGCACTGATGCCTTTCAGTTTGCGGTTGTATTTTTTATTGTAAACAGCCAGAAAATGTCCGGCCAAAAGCAAAATATCCTGTCCGCGGTCTCGTAATGGTGGCAGGTAAATCTCGATGGTATTAATACGGAAAAGCAAGTCCTGCCTGAAAGTCTTCTGTTCCACCCGCTCATATATGGCTTCGTTGGTGGCACTGATAATCCTTGCATCAAACGGAATGGCAGCATTGGAGCCTACTTTCGTGATTTTTTTGTTCTGAAGTGCAAAAAGCAATTTGCTTTGCAGCGTCAGGGGTATATTTCCGATTTCATCCAAAAAAATTGTACCTTTATCGGCCTCTTGAAAACGTCCAGTGCGTTCTTCCCGGGCATCGGTAAAAGCACCTTTTACATGACCAAACAGCTCACTTTCAAACAGGTTTTCGCTCACTGAACCGAGGTCGGCATGAACAAATTTTCGCTCTTTTCTTTTGGACTGCTGATGAATCTCGCGGGCCACCATGTCTTTCCCCGTCCCGTTTTCTCCCAAAATCAAGATATTGGCATCAGTAGCTGCTACCTGTCTGATCAGTTCAGCGATTTTGAGCATTTCTTCAGATTCCCCGATTATTGAATATGCCTGCTCTGAATCGGCTGTAATGGGTTCAGCTTTATTAAAAACGCCTCGGAGTGTCTCAAGGAGTTTATCATTGACCCAGGGTTTCAAAATAAAGTCGGCAGCACCATTTTTTATGGCTCTTACAGCCATTTCAATGTCTCCAAAAGCGGTAAAAAGTACCACTTTCTGCTTTTTGTTTTTATCCAAAATAAAGTCCAGCCAGAAGAAACCCTCGTTTCCGGTGTTTACATCACGGCTAAAATTCATATCCAGCAAAATGACATCAAACTGATAATTATTCAGTAAAAACGGTATTTTCTCAGGATTCTTTTCGATTTCAACTTTCAGAAAATGACGCTTTAACAACAGCTTGGCAGCGTTGAGGATATCTACGTCATCATCTATTATCAGAATATTTTTATCGTTCATCTGTGTTGAAAAAATCGTTTCGGTCGAAGAAAACTCTGATTCGTTGTTTTCTGATATCAAAGAAAATCAAATTCACCAGTATAGTAAAAGGATAAGAGCTTTTTCTGTAAAATTAGCCTGTATTTACTTTGAATTTGAGTAGCCTGAGCACTTTCCATACTCGCCTGTGCCACCTGAAACTCCAATGGATTAATGGTTCCGGCCTCAATGCGGAGCTCTACTAAATGCAGATTTTCTTTTGAAATTTCCACTTGTCTACCCGCATTTTCCAGTCTCTCCTGAAAGGCTCTTAGCATCAATTTAGCCGTTTCGAGTTCCTGATTGAGTAAGTTTTTGTTCTGGCTTACGGTATTCTCCAAAATCCTTTTCTGGACCTTTAATTGTTGTGTGCGGGGCTTAACCAATATCCCGGAAAATATCGGAATATTTATTCCCAGCGATACTGAGCCGTTTCGGGTATCATTGATTTGCTGAATGAATGTCCGTTCGGGATTGGATGAAGCATAGAATGTACCGTAGTTTCCAAAAAGATTTATTTCAGGCATCTTCTCGGCATTGTTAGCTTTGATTTGCCTGTCTATACTTTGGGATTGAATATCAAGGCTTTTGTATTCGGGAAGGAACGTACTAGGGTCTTTTTCTTCCGGAATAATTCCAAAACTTAGGCTTTCTGATAAGTCGAGACTTTCAAATTCAATAGCATCTACAGGTTTCAAGTTCATCAGCTGAAACAAGGCCAATCTGGCTGCCTGAAGACTGGTCTTGGCTTCAATAAGGCCGCCTTCGTTCATCGCTACCTGATTGGCAAACTGCACCTGCTCGAGTTTTCCGGTGATGCCGGCCTGCAACTGTTTCTCCTGACGATCGTATTGCGTTCTGGAATTCTGAAGCTGTTTTTCTGCCACCTGAACCATCTCTTTGGTTGCCAACACTTCGAGGTAAGCTTTCAGAATATTCAGGGTTAGCCGATTTTTTTCGGTATCGATATTGAATTTTTCTGCTTCTTCCAAAAACTTTGAACTTTCGACCAAAAACTGACGCTGAAACCCCTTAAAAACAGGGACAGAAACCTGGAGACCGCTGTAGGTAGAGTTGTACATCTGGTTGATGTAATCGTTGGAAAAGCGATCTATAGAACGGCCAAAGTTCATGCCTTGTGATACAGTAAACTGGGTCTGGGGCAATCGTCTGGCTTTGGCCTGATCTACGTTGGTAGCCGCCACTTCGGCAGTCAGAAAAGTCTTTTGATAAGCCGGATTGTTAGCCGTGGCTACTTCAATACACTTTTTGAGGGTGTAGTTTTGAGCCACAGCACAATGCGACAAAAGTAAAATTATAAATAGCTTTTTCATTTTTATACCTCACCCCAACCCCACTCCAGTTGAGAGGAAATTAAGGAATTTAATTTATTATTTAATCCATCCACCCGTCTTTGAGGGTAATAATTCTGTTTCCATAAGCGGCATTCGTGGCAGAGTGAGTCACCTGAACTATTGTGACGCCATCTTTTTCATTCAATTCTTTAAATATCTGCATGATGTACTCGGCCTGATCAGAATGCAGGTTTCCTGTGGGCTCATCTGCCAGAATTATTTTGGGCTCAGCTGCCAGAGCACGGGCAATACCTACCAACTGCTGCTGCCCACCTGAGAGCTGACTGGGGAAAAGGTCTTTTTTTGCTACAATCTGAAACCGGTCCAGAAGCTCTGCCACTCTGCTTTTTCGCTCAGAAGAAGGCATATTTTTGTATAAAAGCGGCGTTTCGATATTTTCGTAAACTGTAAGTTCATCTATCAAATGATAAGCCTGAAAAACAAAGCCAATGGTGTTTCGGTGTATTTCGGTTCTCTTTTTCTCCGAAATGGATAATACATTTTCTCCCAAAAGTTCATAAGTACCTTCAGATGCCTCTTCTAAAAGTCCGAGAATATGCAAAAGCGTTGACTTCCCCGACCCCGAAGGCCCCATGATTGAGACAAACTCTCCCTCGGCAATTTTAAGGTTGATGTTTCTCAAAACATAAACTTTGCCCGAGCCAGCTTTATAAAATTTACTTAAGTTTTGTACTTCCAGCATTTGATTAAGATGATTAATTTCTTTTAGTCCAATTCTATGCCATAAGTTTATTTTACTTATTTTCAATATTTTATAAAATTTCTAATAGATTTTTTTGTCCAGAAACGGACAAATCAGTACGAAGGTGGACATGCAAATATTTTTAATCTTCATAAGAAATTTTTAGAACTGACCTTTTTGCATAAATTTAGGTGCAAATAATTCAACCCTAAAAAATTCAAACTTTATGAAAGCTGTTCTTCTTTCTTTTGGAATAATATTTTTTTCAATTTCTACATTTTCACAAAAAATCAAAGAAAAAAAACTTTTCAATGGTAAAAACCTGGAAGGTTGGACTCCCAAGATTTATCACCATGAAACTGGAGATAATTATGCCAACACGTTCAGGGTTGAGGATGGAATCATAAAAATCAGATATGATGGCTATGACAAATTCAATGACCGGTTTGGCCATCTTTTTTACAAAAATCCGTATTCACATTACAGACTAAAATTTGAATACCGTTTTACCGGGATATGGCGGGAAGATGCTCCGATTTACACCCGATTGAATTCCGGCGTCATGTTTCATTCGCAAGATCCCAAAACTATCCTGAAAGAACAAGATTGGCCGATTTCGGTAGAAATGCAGCTTTTGGCAGAAGAAAAGCCGGGTGAGCCAAGACCCACCGGAAATATGTGTTCGCCGGGCACTGATGTGGTTTTTGAAGGTAAAAAAGACCCAAGACATTGCATCAATTCCAGCTCTAAAACCTATAAAGCAGGCGAATGGATAAAAGCAGAATTGGTTGTATATGGAGACTCGCTGATACAGCATATTATTGAAGGTCAGGTGGTTTTGGAATACTCCAAGCCCACAATGGGTGGTGGGGTTGCCAACAATTATGATTCAAAACTTTGGCAGGAAGGCAAGCCACTCAAAGAAGGTTTCATTGCCTTACAATCTGAAGGTCAGGAAATTGATTTCAGAAATATCACTTTGATAGATTTATCGAAGAAAAAGTAATTATCTGAATCATTTAAAAAAATATCGGAACTTATCTTCCGAAATCATTAACCATTTCCATGTTTTTAACGTAATCCTATTTATGAACATGTGTTTGCAAGAAATTCCTCTATGAGAATAATACTGATTACCTTTTTCTTGAATCTTCTGTTTTCCGGGAAAATCTGGTCTCAAAACACCCACACCATCAGTGGTTATGTAAAAGAAAAAGGCAGCCGCGAAGCATTAATAGGCGTAACCGTACGACTCGAGAATTCCAGCAAATTTGCAGTTTCAAATACTTATGGTTTTTATTCGATTTCTTTACCAGCAAATCAGGAGATTTCACTCATTTACTCGATGGTGGGATACCAGACTATCAATCGAAAAATCTTTCTTGATAAAAATCGGGAAATAGACCTTGAGCTGGAGTCCAACAATGTACTGGAAGAACTGGTAGTTTCAGCTCAAAAACAAGAGAATAGGGTAAGTGAAACCCCGCAAATGAGCAAAATAGACCTTCCTGTAAGTCAAATCAAAAAGATTCCTACTTTACTCGGAGAGAAAGACGTACTGAAAGTTTTACAACTGATGCCCGGAGTACAAAAAGGCTCAGAAGGCCAAAGTGGCCTCTATGTGCGTGGTGGCGGACCTGACCAAAACCTGATTATTCTTGACGATGCCATAGTATATAACGCCAACCACCTTTTTGGCTTTTTTTCAACTTTCAATGGTGACGCCCTGAAAAGTGTGGAACTTACTAAAGGAGGGTTTCCGGCACGCTATGGTGGCAGGCTTTCATCGGTGATAGATCTCAATATGAAGGATGGCAATAAGGAAAAATTTACAGGCGAAGGGGGTATCGGCTTGATTTCGTCGAGACTAACACTGGAAGGCCCCATCAAAAAAAACAAAAGCAGTTTTCTGGTATCGGGCAGGAGAACCTATATTGACGTAATCAGCCAACCGTTTATCAAAGCCCGGCAAAAAGGATTGAGCAATCAGGTCACCGGAGGATATTTTTTCTATGATTTAAACGCCAAAATAAATCATGAGTTAGGCCGAAAAGACAAACTGTATCTGAGTAGCTATTTTGGAAATGATGATTTTGCAGCCAATATTTCAGACCCTACCACCGACCTTGAAAACGGTATCAAATGGGGCAACCAAACGGCAACTTTCCGATGGAACCATCTTTTTAATCAAAAATTATTTGCCAATACTTCATTGATTTTCAGCAAATATGACTTTGGTATTTTATCAAAAAACACTACCCAAAATATTGAAACTGCTAGCGAAAAAGTATATAAACTAGATTATAGCTCCGGTATTAGGGACTGGACGGTAAAATATGATCTGGATTATTTTATGAATCCTCAAAATCAGATAAAATTTGGATTGCAAAGTATTTTTCACCGTTTCACGCCCAGTGCAACAGTCTTGAGCGACGAAAACATAAATTTATACTCCAACAAAATCGAAGAAATAGACGTAAATGAAACCGGTTTTTATGTGGAAGATATTGCCAATATTGGAAAAAAAATTAAAATTAACGGCGGGCTAAGACTTTCTTTATACTCAGGAAAAGGAAAAACCTATACAAGACTTGAGCCCAGGATTTCTGCCTCTTATACCATAAATTCCTCCACTTCAGTGAAGGGTTCTTATGCTCTTATGAACCAATTTGTGCACTTGCTTTCTAATTCGAGTATCGGCTTGCCAACAGATTTATGGGTGCCTACAACTGACCAAATACCTCCTCAGCAATCTATCCAGTATGCTGCTGGGATAGCCAAAGACCTTGACAAACAAGGCCTCACCCTCACTTTGGAAGGTTATTACAAAAAAATGAAGAATATCATCAGCTATAAAGAAGGAGCCAGTTTTTTGGTGATTGATAATCCTGAAAATCAAGCTGAGTTTGATTGGCAATCGCAGGTCACATCAGGGCAGGGCTGGTCATACGGTTTTGAAATTTTAATCCAGAAAAAAATCGGAAAGTTTTCGGGCTGGACGGGCTATACCTGGTCTAAAACCGAGTGGCAGTTTGATGAGCTGAACTTTGGAAATAAATTTTTCCCAAAATACGACCGCAGACATGACATCTCTATTGTTGGAATTTATGAATTATCAAAAAAAATAACCTTTTCGGCTACCTGGGTATATGGCACAGGAAATGCACTGACAGTGCCTGTTTCCGAATATACCGTATTCTCGGAAAGGATGCCCAGAAATGCTGAAAATCAATTGCCTGGATTTCCGTATTTTGGATCAAACAGAGTCAATGAATACAGTGCCCGAAATGCCTTCAGGGCCGAAAACTACCATAGAATGGATGTAGCCGTGCAATTTCATAAAAAGAAAAAAAGACATGAAAGAACCTGGGAAATAGGGGTTTACAATGCATACAATCGCCGAAATCCATTTTTCTATATAACTGGAAACAGTACCGAAAATAACATTACAATTAACGATCAAAACCAGGATCAGGCTGAAGGGCAATTAGTCATGAAACGATATTCACTTTTCCCGGTTATACCTTCGGTTTCTTATAGTTTTAAATTTTAAGATCATGAAAAGCACAAAAGATCCCCTTATATACCTCCTGTTATTTTTATCTGGCTTTCTGATTTCATGCGAAACGATTTTGGAAGATATTCCCGGCGACCAGTTGTTAGACACAAGAGCTCAGATCGTGATAGCCTCATTTATTTCTCCACAGGATTCGGAAGTTATGGTAAAAGTAACGGAGTCAAGTCCTTTATTTACAGATTATAAAAGATCCAATGCCGGTTATGTAATTGACGATGGCGACACGCTGGTAAGTGATGAAAGCAACGTCATTCCTGACGCGGACGTAATGATTTCAAATGGTACTATAAATGCGAAACTCGAATTTGATAAAATATTCCAGATATATAAAATCTCAACCCGCAGTTTCCCTATTAGAGGAGGCACGACATACAATTTGCAGGTAAAATCAAAAGGCAGGGTGGCTGAAGCCAAATGTGTGGTACCCTTAAGAAGGCCTTTAATAGCTTCCTATTCCATTGACAGTGTGTACCAAAGTGGTTTTGGAATAAACCAGAAAGGATTCAGGGTTCAATTCAGATTTTCTGATATTCAAAACCAGACAGATTTTTACCGTGTAAGGGCTTACCTGGAATATGAATATTTAAGGCCTTTGGAAAATGGCGAATCAGGCGTGGTTTATGAACCTAAAACAGGTAGATCTGCGGCAAATTGGAATGGAAGGTTCTCAGATACTGATGCATATATAGATGATGTTAACCGTGATGGGTTTGTGTTGGAATCCCCAGCAGGAATTATTTTCCCGCAAATCCCAGAACATCAGGTAAATTTTAATGGAATCGAATATAACACCAAATTATCAGAAAAAAGACCAAAAATAATTTTGGAAGTACTCAGTATTGAGGAAAATTACCGGAAATACCATTTGTCTATCATCAAACATGAAAATACGGAAAACAATCCTTTTGCCGAGCCTTACCCTGTTTTCACCAATGTAAAAGAGGGGCTGGGTTGCTTTGGTGCTTCTAATCGAAGAATCCAGACGATACAATTATAGATTAATCCCAATATTTCCCTGCCCAGGCAATCCAGGTACTCCAGTTGGGACCGGTACTGTGCCCGCCCGCGTGCTGCCTGAAAGCCAGTTCCCCCGAGACCAAAGCTGTCCCCATTTTAGGAAATGAAGTTGCTCCCAAATCTTTTTTCCCAAATAGTTTATAAACGGGACCTGCATGTACGCCTCCCAGGAACATCCCCTTTGCATCTACCCAATTGCCTTCTACCTGCGGCGATCCGGAACTGATAAAAACCGGTCTTGGAGCACAAATAGCCACTAATTCATGGGCATCAACCGGCAAATCAGCCACTGATTTCTGGCTGGTATATTTGATAAAATTGCCACAAAACCAATGATATTCAAAAGATGAAGCTAGATTCTCTACTTGTTCTCCAAAATTCCGTCTCAATATTTTAGCACCTCCTGCTCCACTTGAACCAATGAAACCCAATGAGATTCTTGGCTCAAAAGCCATTGTTACCAAAGCAGCTTTTCCATATCTTGACAAACCCTCGATGGCAACTTTTGTGACATCAATATCTTTGTCATTTTCAAAATAATCCAAAGCCCGGCTCGCCCCCCAAGCCCAGGCCCTCAAACTACCCCATTCTTCGGGTTTTCTGTATTGTCCTTTATTCGTAAGACCTATAATTCCACTGTTTAGACCTGCACCATTATCAGCCTGAATGCTTGAAGGTTCAAGAATTGCATATCCGTAACCTCTTGATATTAACTGTTCCTGCCAGGTAGGTTCTCCGGCACCTCCTAATCCCATGGGTTTTATGGGACCGGAGGAAAACGGATTTTTAATAAAACCGAATTCCATTACCACAGGAACTACCCTTTTCGCATCTAAGGGCGTAGCTACCAACAGATTTATCACTACATTTATTTTAGGATAAGCAGAATTATCTACAATCCCTTTTAATAGTTTTTCTTTAATAGGGAAATTGCCAATCAAAGTATCGCGAATATATACCACCTGCCAATTTACTCCAGGGATGTTTTCAGGTAATTTTCCATACACTTCATTTTCAAAGTCTTTGACGATTTCAGGACGTCTTTGCTCATTCCAAACCTTAACAGAACTTACTTTTTTGCCATTTTTTAAAACTAATGGGTCAGACAAAACATATTGATTCACTTTGCTTTCGTCACTGTTGGCAGCATTAAGGTCTTTCGGATTTCCCGACGGACCTCTTCTTATCTGACCTTTATCGATTCCCAACTGGCTGAGCATCTGATTATAATCGGCTTCAGTCAGTCTGTTAATACTATCCCGCTGTGCCGGTGTAAGACCAAACTGGGCATTGGAAATCTGACAAACAAATATCAATGCTATTAATGAAGTGAGTTTTTTCATTTTATTTTGGTTGAAAAATTAAGAAAGAATTCTGTCAATGACCAGAAGATTCAGCCTGGTTCGAAGATTTTATTTCCTCAAGGCATTTATATTTTCTGCGACATTAAACATAGTATCCACATAGATATCTTTTTGATTTTCCTGTAAATAATGAATCAACTGACTATGAGCTTCTTTGCTTACATTTAGATTATGCTCTCCCCCTACTCCATGAAACAAAAACACCAGTAATTTACCTTCTTTTTCGGCTTGTTTTACGAGCTCAATCATCTGTTCACCAGATTGATCAACCATACTGTAACAATCTATGTCCATTAGTTTTTGATCCTGAAATGAATGCATTTCATGTCTCACCGACCGTGCAGCAATGAATTCTTTACTCATGGTCTGTATAAATTCCCCTTCGGATACTTTCTTATGACCGCATGTAAAAGCAAAAGTTCTTTTATCTTTTCCATCGATAGCTTTCAAATACGCGTTGCACATCTTGATTTCGGCCTGAATCTGACTCATGGTGTATTTACTCAAATCATATTCTGGTTTTACCCATGACATTCCCGGTCCGGTAGCATCACAAGGGTGGTAAACTGTATGATTACCTAATTCATGGCCATTTCCTGAGACTCTTCGCCAGTCATTGATTCTTTTTTGCGAGGCTTCCGACGAAACAGTCATATAAAAAGTGCCTTTCAGTCCCATTGAATCCAAAGCCGGAATCACGTTGTCAAGATGTACATTGAGGGCATCGTCGTAAGTGAGTACCACGGCACATTTTTTACCTTTCCACGGCTTTTTCTCATCCAAATCCTGCCCATCGGTTCGGAAAGGTGAAGCTGGTAAGCCTTCTTTGTTGTAAAAATTCACATCTGGATTATCGGCCCAGGCATATCTGACATAAAGCGGCTTTTTGATTTTTGGGTTAGAAACTTCTACTTTATCTCCAACTATTTCAGCTTTTGCCCAAATAAACTTTTTATTGGCACCTGCGATGGCAAACTCACGTAATGGTTCCTGATCTTTGCTTATTAATCCACTTCCGGTATTTTCAAAACTAAGGATAATTTTATCTCCGGAAATTTCTGAATATTTCAAAACCGGGCCGGAAGCAAGGATGTTTTCTCCATAAATCAGTTTTTGTGCTGCTAAAGCCAATCTTTCACCTACATCTTTCTTATTGTCAGGATGTATGTCGTTCCATTCACCGAGGTCAATACCAACCGCCATTACAGTATTGGGAACTTCAGAGGCTTTGAGTTGAGCCTCTCTCAGCTCTGCCCATTGACTTTCAGAAGGAAGATAATTAGCATCCATGAAGTTGGGCAGTTGCACATAAAGGAAGGGCAATTCACCCTGATTCCATTGTTTTCTCCAGTCCACAATCTGTGCTTTTTGTAAATCAGCATAAATCTGCGGTCTTCCGGCATTGCTTTCGCCCTGATACCACAAAAATCCCTTGATGCTGTAGGGTGTCACAGGGGCAGCCATGGCATTGTAAAGTGCAGCTGGTTGATTCTGAGCCGAAAAACCCGGGAAGAAACCACCCATCGGAGCAAATGCCTCGCCCACTTTATATTGCCAGGTTCCTTTCAGGTCCAAAGTATCGTTTCCGGCAATAAGGGAATAAGGTTTGTCTGGCAAAAAGCCCCCTTTTCCGCCATTATTGGTCACTTTAACCACAAAAATATTTTTACCTGCTTTCAATAAGCCATCGGGCAATGGATACCTGCGTTGCGGGTACATATAGGTTGTTTGTCCTACCTGCTTCCCATTGATATACAGCAGGTCAGCATCCACTATTCTTCCCAGAAAAACCTTTGCTGGCTTGCCAATAAATGATGCAGGCACTTCCACTTCTTTGCGGTACCAAACCACTCCGTTGAGGTCTTTGATGCCCTGATCTTCCCAATAGCCGGGTACTGTAATCGGTCGCCAGCCTTTGGGTTGATAATTCAATTCAAACCATTTCGGCGATTCTGCCAGGCCTTTGTCTTCAGATTTGATTTGTGGTCTGGGAAACCTCGAAAATCTGTTTACAAACGCCGTATCTTTGTTTTTTTGGATAGTGGCATATACACTCTCAAAATCCTTAAGGCCGTCTTCGCTTGTCCAGGCTTCTATAGGTGTTCCTCCTACGCTGGCGTTGATGAGACCTACAGGAATCTTGTATTTATCATAAATCTTTTTTGCAAAAAAATAAGCTACAGCTGAAAACTGACGCACATTTTCAGGATTGGTTACTTTCCATGAGGCGTTAGGAATGTCATCTTTCGGGCCGCTCAAACTAGTCATAGTTGGAATCCAGAAATGCCGGATATCGGGATTGTTGGCTTCGGCTATATCTTTGGAATACAGCACATGATGCAGCTCCATCTGGTGCACCATATTGCTCTGCCCAGAGCAAAAATATACATCCCCAAAGGCTACATTTTTGATTCTGATTTCATTTTTTCCTTTCAAAACTATCTCCTGACCGGTAGCCGCCGATTGTGCCGGAAGTACAATTTCCCATTTCCCATCAAGGCTGGCAGTGGTTTTAAGTGTCTTTTTGTTGAGCGTAAGCGAAATCTTCTCTTTTGGCGATGCCCAACCCCACACTTTTACGGGTTTGTCCCGCTGCAATACCATATTGTCAGATATTAAGCTTGGAACCCGGATTTGGGCAATGCTGCTTATTGAGAAAAAAAGGAGAAAATAGATTATTTTATTTTTCATTTTTTTGGTTGAATAAAATGAATATTAAATATCACCCCTAAAGGGGTTTTTATCTTTGGTTTTAAATATTTTCTATAAATATATCACCCCTAAAGGGGTTTAAATTTTGTCTTTCTCCAAAGTACAAGAATTATCTTAATCAAAAAACACAATTAATTCACTGAACCAAAGTATTTTATATCTAAAAAATCATGTTTGTTTGACATCAGCAAACAATACCGTTTGCCGACATCAAAAAATTTAGAAGATTTACTTGCTATACGGCTCCAAAGTCACAATCTTGCCACCGGCATCGTAAGTAATTTCGGCAACTTTTACGCTTCTTAGGTGCGTAACACCTTCTGAAAGACTGGAATCATGATAGAATAAATACCACTTGCCCTCAAACTCACAAATAGAATGATGGGAAGTCCAGCCCACCACTGGTTCGAGTATCCTGCCGGCGTATGTAAATGGCCCGTAAGGGTTGTCACCAATGGCGTAGCAGATATAATGGGAGTCACCTGTTGAGTAGGAGAAATAGTATTTTCCATTGTATTTGTGCATCCACGAAGCCTCAAAAAATCTGCGGTCAATATCACCCTGAAGCAATGGTTTGCCGTTTTCATCCAAAATCACTAAATCTTTGGCAGTATGGGCAAATTCCAGCAGGTCGTCTGTAAGTTTGGCAACTTTCGGGCATAATGCGGGCTCGTTTTCAGCAGGTAAATGTGCAAACGGGCTTTCCGGCGATGAAGCATTGAAGACTCCCTCACGCCAACGCTGTAGCTGTCCACCCCAGATGCCTCCAAAATACATATAATACGAGCCGTCATCATCTTTGAAAACGGCCGGGTCTATAGAAAAGCTATCTTTTATAGCTTCATCCTGAGGCTTGAAAGGTCCGGTAGGAGAATCACTAATGGCAACACCTATTCTAAATATTCCATCATGGTCTTTGGCAGGAAAGAAAAGATAATATTTACCGTCCTTTGCGTTGGCATCCGGTGCCCACATTTGTTTTTCTGCCCATTGCACCTGATCTACATGTAGACCAACACCATGATCTTTGGCCGGGCTATCAATGCTGTCCATCGAAATCACATGGTAGTCTTCCATAGCAAAATGACTCCCGAGGTCATCAAAGGCTTCGCCAGCGTCCACGTCATGAGAGGGGTAAATGTAAATTTTCCCATCAAAAACATGGGCCGATGGGTCGGCGGTATAAATATGCGTTACCAATGGCTGAGAAATGGCTTTCTCATTTAATTCTTTAAAATCAATGTGTTCTATGCTATCTTCCGGCATTTTTTTAAAATTTTATACTAGACTCGACTGTTCTCGACTTGCTCGAACTGACATATTTTCGACTTCGCCGCAATGACTTTTTTCTCAACTTCGTCCGATGTGATATTGTCAAGTTCATTTCAATCCGAAATTGTTCGCGTCATTTCGAGCGAAGTCGAGAAATGGGTTTTAATTTCTTCTTTTTTCTAATTCTGACTGAATCTTGCCTTCCATGTCTTTATTTATTTCATAAAAAAACAAAAGACCCACCGCAATTAAAAACGGAATAGCAGGAAAAATACTTACCAGCATCTTGATCCCATTTACCGTATCGGCAGTTTGACCTGTTGTACTTCCGGGTTGGTAATTAAATATATTAAGGATTTTGGTTAAAAGTGCACTTCCAATACTTAGCCCACCTTTTAGACCAATCATCATAGCTGCAAAAATAATTGCGGTAGCCCTACGATTGTTTTTCCACTCCGAATAATCGGCCACATCGGCAATCATTGTCCATAAGATAGGGGTGCCTATACCATAAAAGAACATATGGAGCATCTGCATTAAAAACATGGTGCCAACAGATTGAGGCGGAAAGAAATAAAAAGCAATAATGAAAAGGGTTGATACAAACAAAGAGCTCATAAAGACCACTTTTTTGCCATATTTATCAGCCAGTGTTTTTGACCACCAGATTCCAATCAAACCAATCAAAATACCACCCCCATTAAACACTCCAAGACCCAAAGATGTATCATTCTCAAAGGTTGGCAAGTAGGGTTTAATAGGATCCAAAATGGCGGCGATTTGTGCCTTATCTACATAATTTTCGAAATAATAAACATAAGACCCACCTTTCATGGCAAGTGTAATGAATATCAATGTAGTAACTGTAAGCATGATAATCCAGGGGATATTTTTTGAAAGATCCTTCAAGTCTTCCCCCAAAGAAGATTTTTGCTCGGCTTTGGGTACTACCCTTTCTTTAGTAGTCAAAAAAGTAATCAGAAGCATGATGGTACCCACAATGGCCAACACCGTCATTACTTTCTCAATACCGATTGCCTTGTCGCCGTTTCCTGCTTTCAGAATGAGGTTATACATAAAAACCTGCACGAAAAACTGCGAGAACATAACCGCTATAAACCGGTAGGCCGACATGCTGTTTCGCTCACCCATGTCACTGGTAATCACGCCACTCAATGCCGAATATGGAAGGTTATTGGCCGCATATAATAAAAGCAATAAACTATAAGTAATCACCGCATAGGTAATTTTCCCGGAATAAGAAAAGTCGGGAGTACTGAAAGCCAAAAGAGCTGTAACCCCAAGTGGGATGGCCGTCCAGAGTATCCAGGGACGGAATTTACCCCAACGGGTACTGGTACGGTCGGCTATGGCTCCCATTACAGGGTTAAATACAAATGCTGCAAAAAGCCCTACGAAAAGTGTTACCAGTGTAGCATCTTCGGTTTTAAGGCCGTAGATATCAGTATAAAAATAGGCCAGATAAGTTACCAGGGTCTGGAATACCAAATTGGCAGCCAGGTCACCGAGACTATACCCAATTTTTTCAAGTACTGAGAGTTTTTGTGATTCTTGACTCATGATTTTATAGATTAAGGTTTATTTTTTTAGATTTAAAACTGAAAAATAAGCCTTTTTCTTTTCATAATTCCTATCAAAAAGCAAAGGATAATTTACACGACCGCGAATCGGGAAGCCATTAAGCCAGGAATGACCGTCATTTACACCCCAAAAAGTAATACGGCTGATACTATCTTTATGCTTTAAAAATAGTTTAAACAAGTCTTCATATTTTTGAGCTAAAACCACTCCCACAGAATCAGGCATACCCGCGGTATAGGGATTCATTTGTGGTGAATTTTTATAACTCTGGTTAACATCCGCTCCTTTCATATCCCATGGGTTGGGTAAAACAGTAAGATCTAGCTCAGTAAAGGCAACTTTTACGCCTAATTTTGAAAAGTCAACGATGGCATCTTCGATTTCCTGCAGATTCAAAGTATTGATACTCCAGTGACCCTGAATCCCCACACCGTCAATCTTCACTCCGGCAGCTTTCAATTTTTTTACGATTTCGATGGCCCCTTTTCTTTTGGCAGGCTGCTCTATGTTGTAATCATTATAATACAAGGCAGCTTTAGGGTCGGCTTTGGCGGCAAGTTCAAAAGCTTCTTGAATGTAACCTTCACCCAAAGTTTTGAGATAAACAGATTTCCTGAGTGTACCATCTTCTTCAAGAGCCTCGTTTACAACATCCCAGCTGTCAATTTTTCCAGCGTATCTGCCGGCAACCGTCGCAATATGATTTCTCATGAAAGTCTGAACAGAGTCTTTATTGTTGTTTCGTCTGATGAAAGGAGGCAGCTGTGAGTGCCATACCAACGTATGACCAGTAATATACATTTTGTTTTTTTGACCCAATTCAATGAACTTATCGGACAGGTCAAAATTGTATTTGTCCCATTGAGGGTGGATCACCTCGGCTTTCATTATGTTTTCGGCGGTGATTCCATTGAATTCTGATTTTATGATTTCATTGGCTTTAGCATCCTTTTCAAGAATATGCTCAGTGCCTATGGCCACACCCATCACAAAGTCTTTTTTATATGCTGTTTTCAAAGTTTTTACACTTTTCTGAGCACATGAAATCTGAGCCAAAAAGAAAGCCGGTAGCATTATACCAAGCAAACTTTTTTTAAATATGTTCTTTTTCATTTTTAAGTGATTTTTGTTGAATAAAATACAGAAAAATTAATATTTCTGAAAATAAGCGTCAATTTAACATTTATTATTTCAAATTATGATTTTTTACCTCAATATTTTTATCCTTTAATGTTGAATCACGCTCTCCTCTGGCCCCAAATGCATTGAAGGTAAGTCATTTATATTAATTACGATTTTTTGCAAAACTATTGCCGGATCTATCCCCCATACTTTTAGAGTATGTTTTCCTATACCCGAAATCTTAATTTTGGTATTCAGATATTTAGCATTTCTCGAAACCGTTCTTTCCCACTCTTTCAAACTTCGGTCGGCGTGCATGTCAATGATTTCGGGCTTTTCATTGTCGATAGAAACCGCCAGTTTGAGACCTTGATTTCCGTTAAATTCGAGTGTAGGCGAGACCATCAAAGTGAGGTTTGCTTCTCCTTCATTTCTCCAAAACATGTCATATTCGAGCCTCGGACTGTTTTCTATTAATGAAATTGAAGCAATATTAACCGGAAAAATGGTGATTCCGTCACCGGTACGGCCAATATCCGGAATGATTTCCCATTCTACTTTTTCAGAATTTATTTTTCTCGAAAAATGTGTTGCTTCCATAGAAACCAATCCATCCATTTCTAAAAATCCTTTAAAATCTTGCGGACCTCTGGCGTAACTTTCCAGCATTTGAGGCAAGGATTCCTCTTTGGTTTTTCCACCCTCAATTCTGACCACTTTAGGCATAGAATTCTGACGGGGTTGCTGCCAGTAAGTATAGCCAATGTGGGTTTGATCGGCAAAATGATTCCATTTACCACCTGCAAGTTTTTGATTGAAATAATCACTCAATTCCTGATCCTTTTTGTAAAAATACTCCACTTTATCAGCCCAAATGTTGGCTTCCGAACATGAATCTTTTGAGGCAGCAAGATTTTTGGCATGAGCATAGTACATTTCATAAAGATTACTACAAGCCAAAACCGGATATAAAACCAACTGATAATAAGCATCTTTATACTCAGAAGGTATTTTTTCGTTGGTTTTTTGAGCATTTTCAGCCAAAGAGGTATATTCTTTCACTACCCTTTCCCATTCGCCATTTTGAAGATTATAGGTTTTTGCATTGAGTAGTTCTGGTTTTACCCGTGCATTATACCTGGCATATTTTTCCAGATAATCAGCAATTTCCTTATGATTCTCCTCTCCGAAAGTTTGTTTCGCCCATATTTTGGAATATTTAGAAAGTTTTTCAAGCGGCCAGTTCTCCGGATTCCAGGCATAGTCAAGGAAGAATGAAATCGGGAATTCCATGGGTTTCAGGTCGCCGACATTCACAATCCAGATCTCGCGTGCATTGTACTCGTAAGCGAGGTGCATTTGTTCCCAAATCTTTGGCAATGGATTGGTATTGACCCATTTATAATTCCTTGGACCACCCACATAATCAAAATGATAATAAATACCGTATCCCCCTTTTCTGGGTTTTTCGGTCAATCCCGGTAGTTTTCTGATATTTCCCCAGTTGTCATCACAAAGGAGCAGGGTGATATCATCGGGCACCCTCATGCCTTTGTCATAATAGTCTTGTACTTCTTTATACAAGGCCCAAAGCTGGGGTTTATCCGATGCAGGTTTTCCGGAAACCTCTTCAATGATTTTTCTTTGGTCAGTAACTATTTTTTCCAATAAACCGGTGGCTGTTTCTCTTGACATAGGTTCATCGCCATCCCCACGCATTCCCACTGTGAAAATATTATCGTATTTATAACGCTCCTTTACACTTTCTCTCCAAAACTCCCTTAAGGTTGAATCATTTTTGGTGTAATCCCATTTGCCTTTGTCTTTTCCGTATCTCCTCCACTCGTCATGTGCACGCATGAGGGGTTCATGATGGGAAGTACCAATTACCACTCCATATTCATCGGCCAAAACGGGGTTCATAGGATCATCGACATGGAAAGCGTTGCCCCACATAGCAGGCCATAGGTAATTCCCTTTCAGTCTGAGAATTAACTCAAAAATCGACGTATAAAGTTTTTGGTTAAATCCCCCATTTTTTTCATTTGTCCAACCCGAAAGACATGGAGCTTCGTCGTTTAGAAAAATTCCCCGGTATTTTACTTTGGGTTCACCATCGGTATATTTTCCTGGTTTAACATAAATTTCAGCATGTTTCTGAGTGGGTACATCGGCCCAGAAATGCCATGGAGATACCCCAATTTGTTCGGAGAGATCGTATATACCATAAATAGTACCTCGCTTGTCAGAACCCACAATAACCAATGCTTCTTCAACTCCAGGATAAGGTTTTTGAATAATCTGCGTTTGAAAAGTTTCCCATTTGCCTTTAATAGCCGAAACATCCAGTTTTTTATTCTTTACAAGCTTATCAATCCAAGTGCTTTTCCCAATCGTTCCTACTAAAATGAGGTGTTTCTCCTTAGAAAATTTCTGCAGAAGTACTGTTTTTTGACCTGAAACTCTTTCAATATCTAAAACCAGATCTCCGGCCGCACGGATAACTCCTTTGTGGTCAGTAGATGAAACCAAAATTTTTGAAGTAAATCCCGGGGAAACTAATGGAAAATCCTTTCCGCTATTTTGAAAAACTACATACGTTTCAGACTTTACAGCAAAAGCCTGAAAGGAAAACAATAAGAATATTGCTAAAATTAATTTTTTCATTTTCAGAATATTATAAAAATAACTATCAAATTTTTAAAACAAAGGTGGTTACACTTCTTGAAGTAATATCCATTTCAGCCAGACCTTCTGTAACGGACAGGTTAGTTTTTTTCATGGAAGTTTTTTCATCTGTAGTATAAGCAAATGCCTCCTTAATATTTAATCCGTTTATTTGAAATCTTTTATAAGCTATATCACCCGAATTAATAACGACTATGATAATCTGATTGTCTTTTTTGTAAGATGAAATCCTCAAGGTGTTGTATTCAGTAGTTTCTGCACCAATTCTGACGAATCCGGGTCTGATAAATCTTGAAAAATGTGAAAATGCATATCCCCGTTTTAACACTTCTCCAAAAACGGTATTTTCCTCGCCATCACCAATAAATGAATAATATCGCTGCAAATACCACCACACATAAGCATTCCAATTATTCTTCATGGCATCATGAACCGATTCCAGCATTTTTAAACTTTCTGCCCATTTAACGGTTTCTGAATAGGTATTCCATTTTGCAGCACCGGCATTTCCAGTGTTGAGGTTCATGAGGTACTCTGTCATCCAGACTTCCTTTTTCTGATTTACCGCCAGTGGGAATTCTCCTAATCCACTTCCATAAATATGGCCTGCTACAATATCAAATTTGGAGGCAACTTCCTGATTATTAAGCAAAGCATTGGTGAAAGCGGGATTAAAATTGAAGGATTCAGGTGCTGCCACTTTTGCACCTTCAATTTTGCCGGGTGCGTTCAAAAAAGCGATCATTTCGTCGGCGGTCCAGTCGCAAGATTCGTAGATAACTTTTACGTCGGGCTCATTCTGAATAGATACCACATCGATTTTGGCTCCGTTTTGGGCCATAAACTTTATAAACTCATTGATATAATCTTTAAATGCTTTATAGTTTTCAGGCAACAAATGCCCTGCTACGTCGCTCTTATTGTCTTTAAGATTAGCTGGTGGTGACCATGGGCTTGCCAATACGGTTACACCTTTTTGATTGGCTTCTTTTACTGCTTCAATGATATTGTTCCATTCGGCTTTGTTAGAAGAAATCCTGACTCTGAAAATACTTAAGCCCAGCTGGTTATCCTCAGTTCCGAAAGCTTTCAATGCTTCAGCAGGTTTCAGTGACATGGTGCCCCACATGCGGTTGGCACCACCAAAACCCGCAATGGTTTGGTAGGTGGTTTCGGGTAATATTTTAACTATGAATGGTTTGGTAGCAGGAGCTGGATTATTTACTTCCTTATTATCTTTTTTACATGAAAAAAAGGAAATAATAAATAATAATGAAAAAAAGTTTAAGGCTTTCATTTTAAATAATATGAAGTGAGATTTTTAAAAAAATAAAGGGAGAAAAATTCTCCCCTTATTCTCTATTTAACCTATGATAAAAATTCTACTATGAAATTCTATTAATAACCAGGGTTTTGAGGGAATTTAGGTCCTTCTACTGTCCTGTCTATCTGGCTTTGTGGAATTGGTCTCAATGCGTGGAAATCCTGTACATATTTTCCTGACTCAGGGTTCCATGCTTTAAGTCTTCTTACCAATGATTTTGTACGAACCAAATCATGCCATCTCACAAACTCGCCAAACAATTCACGGCTTCTTTCATCCAGAATAAAGTCAATATTAACGTCAGAAGCTGTGATTTTCATTGCTTCTGCCGCTGCTGTATTCTGTGCTGCACTGTTGGTTTTGCGATATGCCGCTCTTTGACGCAATACATTAAGAAGATCAGCAGCTTTAGCTTTGTCGCCAGCCTGAAGATAAGCCTCAGCACCAATCAGATAAACTTCGGCAAAACGTGTCAAAACAACCGGACGAGTAGAAGGATCATTAAAATTGCTTCCACGACTAGGATCCATTGCTTTTTTGATGGCTGGGAACAAGTCACCTTTCCACATGCTTGGAGGGGCCACGATACCTTTAAATGGTCTTGTACCAATAAACTGAGGAGCACCAGGCACTTCATAATCAGGTAACCAAACAGCAGTATCAACACCTACCTGCATCGTATATCCAATACCTCTTTTGTTATTGGCAGCAGTAGCTGAGTTTGTTACAGTAGTATTAGAGATATATACAGAATAGAAAGTATTGGCATACCTTGAGTCAATATCTCTTTTCACAAATGCCTGATCAAGGAAATAACTTTTGCCGGTATTTTCACCTGTTGTCCATTTTACACTGTTAGGGCGAATACGTTGATACGGACGGCCATAATAGGAATCACGAACCATTGCCGAGGTACCATTATTTACCAAAGTACCACTTGCATTTAAATATGAGTTTAAACCACTGTTATTAGGGTAGTTCCAGTTTGTAAACCAAGGCACAAGGTTTTGTGCAGCACCACCACTGGCTCCACCACCCACGGTATAGTAGCCATATTTAGGATCAAGCATGTGGTCACTAACAAACATATTTTCTTTACCATAATCATTGGCAGGTACAAATGCATCACCGAAATCAGCCCAAAGATCAAGACCATAATCAGCTTTTTTGTCTATGATATCACTGCAGATTTTTGCAGCTTCGGCATAATCAGCCTGATTATTATTAAGCCATCCTCTTGTCAAAAGTGCTTTGGCAAGGAAGAACTGAGCAACGGGTTTAGTTGCAGCTTTACCTAAAAACGGAGCAGTTGGTTTTGCAGGAAGGTCAGCAGCAGCTTCTGTGAAATCCTGAATTATAAGCTTGTAAACATCTGCTACTGGTTGTCTTGAGGCTGCCTGTGAAGCTACTTCGATAAACTCTGTATGTAAAGGAACATCACCGAAAGTTTGAACCAAATAGAAATACCAGAATCCACGAAGGAATTTAGCCTGAGCAAGATATTGTTTTTTAGTTGCCTCCGGTACGTCAATATTTTTACCGTATTTCAAAACACCATTCAAAGTATTGATATCTGTAAAAGCTACAGCCCATGCAGATCCGAAATTGGTACCATTTAGTCCATTGTAAGTATGAACAGGACCACCGCCACTACTGGCACCCTGAATAAATTCGTCGGTCCCGGCTTCCATCTCAACAGTAAAGCCTTCAGTACCCCATTGACCACGGATGTCATTATACACCCCTGCGATTCCTCCCAATACTCCGGCAGAGCTATTGAAAAACGAAGGAACAACTTGTGATTGAGGATGTTCTTCCAATATTTTTTCGCAACCAAGGCTTAAAAATAAAGAACATGCAATAAGTGTTATTTTTATCTTTTTCATTGTCTTCTTTCTTCAAAATTAAAATTTAAGATTTAAACCTAATGTAAATTGACGAACAGGCGGGTTGTTCAGGTTTACACTAATCTGACGACCAGGAACACCGTCACCAACTACGTTACCATAGCCATTTCCTTCAGGGTCAATAACAAGATTTTGTTTAACCAACGGAGAATAGATAATAAATGGATTGGTGAGGTTAAGATATAATCTGGCTGAGCTTGCACTTACTTTTTTGAGTAATTCTGAAGTAAATGTATAGCCAATATTGATACTTCTCATTTTGATAAATGAACCGTCTCTGTAAGCAAGTGTTGAAGAAAAGTCTTTTACACCGGCATCGGCATCCGGACGAGGAAACTCATTGGTAGGATTGTCTTTTGTCCAGTAATCAACCAACATTTGGTTTGAACGACCCTGGTTAAAGAAACTAAATCCTGATCCACCACCTGAAGTACCTGAAAGATAAGGAACAACCACTTTCATACCTATACGGGCATAAGTAACTGTCGATAAATCAAATCCTTTGAATGATAACCTGTTGGTAATACCACCTTCCCACTTAGGCTGGAAATTACCTATGATTTTCCTGTCGTTGGCATCAATTTTATTGTCGCCATTTACATCTTCCACTCTAATTTGTCCCGGTAATTGAACTGGTGAGGTTTGTTTAGCCAAAGTTCCGTTTTCCTGGTCTGCCAATTGCCAGATACCTATTTTGTTGTAATCATAAATTACAGTAAGTGGTTGTCCTACAAACCAGCCATTGCCTTTGTTATCCTTTTCTTCAGGAGTGGTCAATTGGGTAATTTTCTCTCTGTTTAAGAAATAGGTAACATCAGTACTCCAGTTAAATCCTTTTGGTTTTCTGAAGATCTCGAAAGTCAAAGATGACTCAAATCCTTTACCTTCTGTTTTACCAAGGTTTTTCAAAGTAGAACCGGCACCATTACTTTGAGGCAAGTTAACCGATAGCAAAATGTCTTTGGTTTTTTGGTGATAATAATCCAAACTACCTGTGATGCGTTGGTTAAATAAACCAAATTCCAAACCAATGTCAGTTTGAGAAGTTGACTGCCATCCAAGATCTGTAGCAGGTAAACTTGTAACTGTGTAAGCCAAAACTTGTCCGGCTGTAGTAGTACCGAAGTTATAATATCCTGCAGAAAGTGCTCCAAGAGTGGAATAAGCACCTACGTTTCTATTACCTGATATACCCCATCCACCTCTCAATTTCAAGTTTGAAAGTACTGTAAGGTTTTTCATGAAGCTTTCATCAATAATATTCCATCCCAAACCGATTGCAGGGTAGTTGAAGTATTGATTACCAGGAGAAAGCGTAGAAGAACCATCACGACGGAAAGTAGCCGTAAGCATATATTTGTCTTTCAATACGTAATTTGCTCTGGCCATATAAGATAAAAGACCGGTTTCTGAGAAGAAGTTAGCCCAATCAGGTGAGGCAGTTGGTTGACCGGATGCTAATAAGAAATTGGAGTTCTTAATATAATCGGCAGGCACCCCTTTCACGTTGAATCCACTACCTTTACTATGATTCTTTGTCAATTCAAACAAACCTGTCAAACCTATTCTGTGAATTTTGGCAAAGGTTTTATCATAATATAATAGATGTTGTAAGTTAACATCCCAGTATTCAGTGTTCCTTACATCTGCATTTGAAGAACTCTGAACTGTAGCATTGTTTACGTAGGTATTAACAGGGCCATATCCATTATAAGAGGACTGGCTGTAGTTCAAACCGGCATTAAAGCGATATTTCAATCCATCCAAAATATTCACTTCAGCATACATACTATTAAAAGTCCGGAGTGCTCTGTCGTTGGCAAGAATGTCTGCACTTCTTGATATCAAAGTCAACGGACTGATAAATGCTGCATCAATAGTACCAATTTTTGGAGTCAAATTCACTGAACCATCTTCATTATATGGCTTGGCAAGTGGAGTTAAACCCACCAAACCACCAGGAACACCACCACCGGCAGGGCTATTGGTACGGGTTAAAGTATTGATAGTATTAAGACCAATTTTTACTCTGCTTCCAATTTTTTGATCCAAAGTGGTTCTAAGCGTCATGCGGTCAAAATTTTGACCAGGAATTATACCGGTTTCATTAAAATAACCCAAACCCATAGAATATTGTGTATTCTCAACACCACCTTGTAAACCTAGTTGGTGGTTGGTATTAAATCCTTGTTTGAAAATCAGATCCTGCCAGTCAGTATCTACACCTGCAGCAAGGTTCGCTTGCTCTTCAGCTGTCAAAGGATATGCGGTAGTTCCGGCTGTACGGCTGTTGTAAAATGCCGACCACTCTTTAAACTTAGCATATTCCTGAGCATTCATTACATTGTATTTACCCATGGCATTGGTGATACCATGGTATCCGTCATAAGATAAAACGGGTTTACCTACTTTACCTCTTTTAGTAGTAACCAAAATCACACCACCAGCACCTCTTGAACCATAGATTGCTGTAGCCGAGGCATCTTTAAGGATTTCGATATTAGCAATATCGTCAGGGTTGATATCATTTAGTCCACCAAACGGAATACCGTCAACAACTACCAAAGGACCATCGAGTCCGTTACCATCACCTGTGGTTAAAGTACGGTTACCACGGATACGAATCGCACCCTGAGACCCAGGAGTAGCACCATTACTCACAATAGAAACCCCGGCAGTCCGACCTTTCAGTGTATTCAGGATGTTGGGAGCCGGAACTTCTTTCAGACTTGATTCACTGATTGAAGCTACAGCACCTGTTACGTCTCTTTTCTTCTGAACACCATATCCTACTACTACTATTTCGTTAAGTTGAGCCTGGTCAGCTTCCAATACCACTTTCAAAGCGGCCTGATTGCCTACCACAACTTCCTGTGATTTGTAACCAATATAACTGAATACCAGCACGTCAGTTTTGCCGGCTTCAATTTTGAAATTACCATTCACATCAGTTGTAGTACCTTTTTGTGTACCTTTCACTCTGATTGTTACACTGGGTAGGCCCTCGTTGTTGGAGCCATCGAGTACGACACCACTAATGTGACCCGTCTGAGCCAAAAGTGTCAATGGAAACAAGAGTATCAAGGCCAATACTCTTACCCATTGCATCGATTTGATTTTTTTGGAGTAACTTTTTTTCATTTTAGAATTGATTAAATTTATTAAAATAATACAATAATTATTAATTCAAATTTCGAAATGATTATAATTGTCATTTATACACTTGAATTCTTAATTCCCGAAGCTATACGGGCATTTTTGTATTTTCAAATTATTAGTGTCAATTTTACACAATAATCAAAACAAGAACTATCGGAAACGTTTTAGATTATGATATTTAATAGAATTTCAAGCAGAATTTTTATAACTATTTTTATTATCACTTCAATAATTTTATGTACTTTTAGGAACAAAAATCTCTCTGGTCTTACAATTTAAACTTGGAAAAATACAAAAGTAGGTATGCAAAAATGTCTAAAATGTGGAAAAGTAGATGGGGTAATCAGGTCGGGTATAGTGAGGGGAAAACAGAGATATTATTGCAAATCCTGTGATTTTAGCTTTGTTTTGGATCAAAATAACCCAGATTTACCTAAAAATAAAGGACTTACAACCATTGTAGATATAGCCAGGCACCTGGGAATATCCGTTTCCACAGTGTCGAGAGCTTTAAATGACAAATTTGATATCAATCCTAATACTAAAAAATTGGTAAACCAGGCAGCGATAGATCTGGACTATAAACCCAATCTGATAGCCCAAAGCTTACACAAAGGCTATAGCCATATCATTGGAGTGGTAGTACCTGACATTGAACATCCCTATTTTGCCAAAATGCTGGCAGGTATCCATAACATTATCAATCATACCGCATATAGTATAATTGTATGCCATTCCAATGAGTCGGCCGAATTGGAATATTTACATATTGAAAAATTATTGAGTTACAGAGTTGATGGTATATTGATTAGTCATTCAAAAACAGTTTTCGATTTTGATCACATACAAAAAGTAATCAATAAGAAGGTTCCGATTATAAATATTGACAGGATTGTCAATCAACATGAAATACCAAAAGTAGTAAATAATGATATTGAAGGTAGTAAGGAGGTTGTTCAACATCTTTTCGCCTGCAAGTACAAAAGAATCGCCATCATTGCCGGGCCAAAATCTTTATCAATTACTCAAAAAAGAACCCAGGGCTATTTGGATGCTTTCCAAGAAAAAGGTATTGAACCACAAACCGACCTTATGGTTTATTCCGACTTTACCTCTGCCGGACTGATTAATGCCTTCAATACCTTAATGAGCCTACCTGAACCCCCCGACGCCATATTTTGTATATTTTTTAAAGATGCTATTGATTCCATAAAATTAGCCAAAAAAAGAAATATCAAAATTCCGGAAGAGCTTGGTGTGGCTGCTTTCGGTGATGATGCGATTTCAGGAAATGTAGAACCAACACTCACAGCATATAACCCAAATCCGGTAAAATTGGGAGAAGTCTCCGTTTCAATTTTACTTGATAAAATTAAAAACAAAGAGAACCCTAAAGAAATGAGCACCATAATAGAAGGTGAACTCATGATAAGAGATTCGACACGAAAATTTCTTTAAAATCAATATTTTATCCTCCAAAAATACCAATTTCATAATCAATTTGTAATCAGCCAATTATTTATTCTCTAATAAAAGCTGGTGATTAATTAGTATTTTATTTTATCGACGCAGAAAGGGAAGTAATCGAATAATTCCCTCATTTTATCAGAATTCAGGATTTTTTTTATACTTTTCTTGTAAATAATGTAAATTTTTATATTTACATTTGTGTATATTTGACACATTTATTCAGTCACTAATTTTCCTATTAAAAGGAAGAGTCATATATAAAAAATGAAAACCTGGATCTGTAAAAAACCGGGAGAGTTTGTTTTGGAAGAAGTTTCGAAACCTGTTCTTCAACCTGAGGGGGCAATTCTAAAAATAAAACGAATCGGAATATGTGGCACCGACCTGCATGCTTATGAAGGTACGCAACCTTATTTTTCTTATCCAAGGATACTGGGACACGAACTATCCGGAATTTTAACCGAAATTGATGGCGTGTCTGATTTTAAAATTGGGCAAAAGGTTTCGATTATCCCCTATTTTCATTGTGGCGAATGCATAGCATGCAGAACAGGAAAGACTAACTGTTGTGCAAAAATGCAGGTTTTCGGTGTGCACATAGACGGTGGAATGGCAGAGTATATTTCTGTTCCAAAATCAGCCCTCATATCTGCGGAAAAATTGGATTTTGATGCCCAGGCTCTGGTAGAGCCATTGGCTATTGGTGCTCATGGCATCAGAAGAGCCGGGGTTACCCAAGGTGAGTATGTGTTGGTGATAGGTGCGGGTCCAATTGGATTGGGAACCATGGAATTTGCCAGAATAGCAGGAGCAAATGTGATTGCATTGGATGTAAATGATAGTAGACTTGACTTTTGCAGAAATAATTTAAAAGTTCCTCATATTATTAATGCTCTCACCGACAATGTGAACGAAAAGCTTTCCGAAATTACAAACGGTGAAATGCCTACGGTGGTTATTGATGCCACTGGTAATCAAAAAGCTATTAATAATGCCTTCCAATATATGGCTCATGGGGGAAGATTTGTCCTGATTGGCCTTCAAAAAGGAGAGATTTCGTTTAGCCATCCCGAATTTCATAAACGTGAAGGCACCCTCATGAGTAGCCGCAATGCAACCCGGGAGGATTTTGACCATGTTTTAGATTGTCTTGCAAAAAATAAGATTGACCCCAATTCTTTTATCAATTTCAGAATGAGCTTTGAAGAGGTCAGTGAAAAATTTGATTATTGCCTGAATCCGGAAAATGGGGTGATAAAGGCTGTTATAGAGATTCCTGATTAAAGTATCAGATTTTACCTTAAATATGAAACTAAAAAAAACATTACTAGTAATCCTAATTATCTCAGGATTAATACCTTTAGCAAAAAATACTTTTGCCCAAAACCTTAAACTTTGGTATAAGCAACCTGCCGGAAAAGTTTGGGAAAATGCCTTACCTATCGGAAACGGATTTCAGGGAGCGATGATTTATGGTAATGTAGAAAAAGAAATTATTCAACTCAACGAACACAGTGTTTGGAGCGGAAGCCCAAACAGGAATGATAACCCACAGTCCCTTGAAAACCTTTCCAGAATCAGAAACCTGATTTTTGAGGGTAATCATAAAGAAGCAGAGAAATTAGCCAATGATTTTATTATTACGAAAAAATCTCATGGGCAAAAATTTGAACCGGTAGGAAGCCTCAATCTCACTTTCCCTGGTCATGAAAATTATAAAGATTATTACCGCGAACTTGATTTAGAAAAAGCTATATCTAAAACCACCTATTCTGTAAATGGCATAAAATATACCAGAGAGGCATTTGCTTCATTGTCAGACCGCGTAATTGTTGTGAAAATTTCTTCCGACAAACCCGGAAAACTCTCTTTTACAGCAAACTACAGCACTCCTCAAAAAAAATATGAGGTTTTTACTTCCAACTCCAATGAACTTAACATTATCGGAACCACCAGCGACCATGAAACCGTAAAAGGCATGGTTGAATATAAAGGAATTTCAAAAATCAAATCAGAGGGCGGAAGTATCTTGGCAACAGATACCTCCCTGGTAATAAAAGATGCCAGTTCTGCTACAATTTTTATAGCAATAGCCACCAATTTCAACAATTATCAGGACTTAAGTGGCGATGAAGAAAAGCGTGCCGGGAACATTATGAATAAGGCATTCCCGAAACCCTATACCACGCTTAGGAATTCTCACATTTCGGCTTATAAGAAATATTTTGACAGGGTAAAAATAGATTTGGGTGACAGCCCTGCTTCCAAACTCCCCACTGACGAGCGGTTGAAAAATTTCAGAAATACTAACGACCCTCAAATGGTGGCATTGTATTACCAATATGGAAGATATCTTTTGATTTCATCTTCTCAGCCCGGTGGTCAACCCGCCAATCTTCAAGGAATATGGAATCACCGGATTAATCCACCCTGGGATAGTAAATATACCATCAATATCAACGCCGAAATGAATTACTGGCCGGCAGAAAAAACCAATCTTTCTGAATTGCACGAGCCTTTTCTGAAAATGGTTCAGGAACTTTCGGAAACCGGAAAAGAAACTGCAAAAAGCATGTACGGTGCAAGAGGCTGGATGGCTCATCATAATACAGATATATGGCGGGCAACCGGGGCAATCGATGGAGCCTTTTGGGGAATGTGGACAGCGGGTGGTGGCTGGGTGAGTCAGCACATTTGGGAACATTATCTTTATACGGGTGACAAGAAATTTTTGTCAGATTCTTACCCAATACTAAAAGGGGCAGCTCTTTTTTATGCCGATTTCCTGATTCCACATCCCAACAAAAACAACTGGCTGGTGGTAAATCCCGGAAACTCGCCCGAAAATGCTCCGGCAGCACACGATGGTTCATCGCTGGATGCCGGAGTCACGATGGACAATCAGATAGTTTTTGATGTTTTCAGTAAAGCCATTAATGCCGCCATGATTTTGAAAAAAGATCCGGAATGGGTTGATTCTTTGAAAAAATTGAGAAACAAATTACCTCCTATGCACATAGGGCAGCACAATCAGTTGCAGGAATGGCTCGATGACATAGATAATCCTAAGGATGATCATCGCCACATTTCGCATTTATACGGACTTTATCCCTCCAACCAAATCTCGGCTTACCGTACTCCAGAGCTGTTTGAGGCTTCGAAAAATTCTCTAATTTATCGGGGAGATGTTTCCACAGGCTGGAGCATGGGCTGGAAAGTGAACTGGTGGGCCAGGCTTCAGGACGGAAACCACGCCTATAAGCTCATTCAAAATCAATTAACTCCAATCGGCAATGAACGGGGTGCAGGGGGCACTTACAATAATCTTTTTGATGCTCACCCACCCTTTCAGATTGATGGAAACTTTGGCTGTACTTCAGGTATAACCGAAATGCTCATGCAAAGTGCCGATGGTGCCGTTCATTTGCTCCCTGCCCTGCCTGACGTTTGGCCTACAGGAAATATTTCCGGCTTAAAAACGATTGGAGGTTTCGAAATCGTAGAAATGCAATGGAAAGACCACAAACTAGTAAAATTGGTTGTGAAATCATATCTGGGAGGCAATCTCAGACTTCGCACGCCAAACGAAATGGTACAATCCAATGGTATCAAATTAAAAATGGCAACAGGAAAAAACAGCAATCCTTTTTTTGAGCTAGATGAAACCGCCATCCCGATTATTTCTGAAAAATCAACTATAAAAGCTCCTTTATTGAAAGAAACAGAAATTTATGACATTTCAACCCAAAAAGGACAAACTATTTACCTTAAAATCAATGATTTAAACAAATAAAAAAATGTTAAAAAGCATCTCGAAATTTTTCAGCCTTATTGTTTTTGTGTTATTGGCAAAAATAACACTGGCACAAGTAACTTTGACCAACCCCATTTTGACAGGTTTTTATCCTGATCCAAGTATTGTAAAAGTTGGGGCTGATTATTATTCTGTTCATTCTACATTCTCCTATTTCCCCGGCTTACCTATCATGCACAGCCGTGATCTTAAAAACTGGAAACAGATTGGTTATGTAATTAATCGCCCCTCTCAAATGGAATTCATGGGCGAAAGGATGACCCGCGGACTCTTTGCTCCGGCAATCGCCTATTATAAAGGCACTTACTACGTGACCTGTACAGATATTGACCATGAGGGTAATTTTGTGGTTACTTCGAAAAATCCGGGAGGACCCTACAGCAATCCTGTTAAAATTCCTGAAGTAAAAGGGATTGACCCTTCAATATATTTTGATGAAGCTACCGACAAAGCTTATATAGTATACAACAGCGATGCCCCTGATAGAAAACCATTGTACTCCGGCCACAGGACCATCAGAATGTATGAATTTGATTACAAAAACCTGAAAGTGGTGGGTGAAGAACACCAGTTGGTTAATGGTGGGGTTGATTTATCCAAAAAACCGGTCTGGATTGAAGGCCCGCATATCATGAAACGCAACGATTGGTACATACTTTATGCAGCAGAAGGTGGCACCTCGGTCAATCACTCACAGGTGGCATTGCGTAGCAAAGATATCTGGGGACCCTATGTTCCTTTTGAAGGAAACCCTGTTTTGACTCAAAGAGGATTGCCGGAGGATCGCCCTAACCCAATCACCTCAGCCGGTCATGCCCAGTTCATCGAGGGTCCAGACGGCAACTGGTATTCGATTTTCCTGGCTGTACGTCCGTATGAAGGCGATTTTTACAATACCGGCCGTGAAATGTTTATTGCCCCACTCACCTGGGTTAATGATTGGCCAATGATAGAGCATGGAGAAAAAGTGATTGCTTATAAATACAAAACCAATATCAAAGAGGTTAAGCAAAAAGGGGCAATACCTCAAAGCGGCAATTTTTCATACACAATGACGTTTGAAAAAGGACTTGATCTTTCGATGTTGTTTTTGAGAACTGTTGATAGCAGCTCATTTAAAACCTCAGCCAATGGTCTTACACTCAATCTTAAGCCGGAAACCATTTCAGAATTGACAAATCCGTCATTTATTGGTAAACGTCAGCAGCACCTCAACAGCACTGCCGAAACACAGGTGAGTTTTTCTCCCAAAAATGCCAACGAAAAAGCAGGTCTGGCTATATTCCAGGATGAGCGTCATTATTATTTTATAGCAAAAGCCAAAAATGCTGAAGGAAAAGATGTAGTACAGCTATTTAAAAGCAAAGATAAAACTACTGAATTGGTAACTGAGGTGGCTTTGACCATTCCTGCTTCTAAAATAAACTTTAGAATTAATTCTGAAGGGGCATTGTATAGTTTTTGGTATTCGACTGATGGTAAAAAATGGAATCTTTTGAAAGACAAAGTTGATGGTAAATTCCTGAGCACCAAGGTTGCCAATAGCTTTATTGGTTGTACTTATGGCATGTATGCCACTTCTACAGGTGAAAAATCAGACAATACGGCAACCTTTAAGTTTTTGAAATACAGCGGTAATGATCCTGTTTTGAAATGAGAAAAAATATTATCACCGGATTAACCGCTCTTTTTGTAGCATTGCTATGCAAGCCTGTAGCAGGTCAAATGCAGGCTTTTGAATTAAATCAGGTCAAACTGAAACCCTCCCCGTTTCAGAATGCCCGGGATATAGATTTAAAATATATCCTGGCATTAGATCCTGACCGTCTTTTGGCTCCTTATCGCATTGATGCAGGTTTACCCGAAAAATCGCCCCGGTATGGCAACTGGGAGAGTATCGGTCTTGATGGCCACATAGCAGGACATTATCTTTCTGCCCTGGCAATGATGTATGCCTCTACCGGGAATAAGGACCTCAAAAAAAGGCTGGATTATATGGTAGCTGAATTGGTAGCCTGCCAGGAAAAAAATGGTAACGGTTATGTGGGCGGAATACCCCAGGGAAAAGTTTTCTGGGACAGGATTCATAAAGGTGATATTGATGGAAGTGGTTTTGGCCTCAACAATACCTGGGTGCCATTTTATAATATTCATAAACTCTTTGCAGGCTTAAGAGATACCTGGACTATAACAGGAAACCTTCAGGCCAAAACTGTTTTAATAAAACTGTCAGACTGGCTTATTGAGCTTATTCAACCGCTGAATGACCAGCAGATTCAGCAAATACTTCGTACCGAACATGGCGGAATCAACGAAACTCTTGCGGATGTTTATGAGATTACAAAAGACCCAAAATACCTCGAGGCTGCCAAAAGGTTCAGCCATTTGGCTATTCTGGAGCCTTTGATCAAAAAAGAAGACAAGCTCACCGGCTTACATGCCAACACCCAGATTCCTAAAGTGATTGGTTTTGAAAAAATTGCTCAGCTGACAGAAAATACAGATTGGTCAGAGGCTGCAAAGTATTTCTGGAAAAATGTAAGTCAGGAACGCAGTGTAGCATTTGGTGGCAATAGCGTAAGAGAGCATTTTAACCCAAAAAATGATTTTAGCTCAATGCTCAAATCAAATCAGGGACCAGAAACTTGCAATTCTTTCAATATGCTACGGCTGAGCAAGGCTTTGTTTTTGGATTATTCTGACCCTTCCTATCTTGATTTTTACGAAAGAACCATGTATAACCATATTCTTTCCAGTCAACATCCTGAGAAAGGAGGTTTTGTATATTTTACACCTATCAGACCCAACCATTACAGAGTTTACTCTCAACCCGAAACCAGCATGTGGTGTTGTGTGGGCTCAGGACTAGAAAATCACACCAAATATGGAGAACTCATCTACAGCCATGAAAATGACAATTTATTTATCAATTTTTTCATTGCTTCAGAGTTAAACTGGAAAGAAAAAGGCTTATTAATAGCACAAAACACCAATTTTCCGTATGAAAATTCCTCAAATCTCGAGATAAAACTTAAGAAAGCTAAGACCTTTGGATTGGGGATTAGAAAACCTTCCTGGGCCGAAAGTTTTGAAATTTTCGTGAATGATAAATTGCAAAAAGATTTTACCAATCAACAGAACTACCTGGTCATAAAAAGGAACTGGAAAAATGGGGACCGGGTTAATATCAGATTCAATACTTCAATCAGAACTGAAACCTTGTCTGATGGTTCAAACTGGGTAGCCTTTATGAATGGGCCAATAGTTTTGGCAGCAAAAACCTCCGGTAAAGACCTCGATGGCCTGTTTGCTGACGACAGCCGCATGGGCCATGAAGCCAAAGGAAGGCTGATACCTATCAACGACGCATTCGCTTTGGTTGGAGACAAAACTAAAATCCTGGAGAGGCCACAGTTGATTTCTAAGCTCAATTATAAGCTCGATTCCCTGCAATTGCAGCCATTTTTTGAAATCCATGACAGCCGGTATCAAATGTATTTTCAGGTTTTTAGCGATTCAGAATACAATAACCTAAAAGAAACCAGAAGAAAGGAGGAAGCAGAATATTTGGCACTAGAGGCCATTACAATCGACAAAGTTAATTGCGGAGAACAACAACCCGAAGTAGATCACGATTTTAAGGGAGAAAAGAGTTTTGCAGGAAACGAAGAAGGTCTTTTCTGGAGAAGTGCCCGGGGCTATTTTTCTTATAATTTGAAAAACAAGAATCGAAAAGGCAATAAGCTTATTTTGGAGGCCATCGAACCATTGGATTCAAAGAATTTTGATATTTATATAAATGAAACTCTTGTTGAGGACTTCACCATCGAAGGTAAAAAAATGACAATCCTGAAAGAATTTTCAGATGATTTTCAAATAAAAATAACGGCAAAAAAAGATAAACCAAGTCCAAGATTCTCAATAATTAGATTGGTTAGTTTATAAAAAGTTAGGAATAGGATTTGAAAAATTTAAATCAAATATAAAAATGAGAATTAAAAATATTACGCTTTCTATTTCTTTGATTCTGTTTTCAGGATTAGGTTTAAGTCTTTCTGCTCAGATAGTACCCTCTGAAGTAATTAAATCAGAAAAACAGGCGATAAATTCAGTTTCTATGGGTGACTGGAAAACTTTCCCTGAAATGAAATTGGATATTCCTGTAAGCCCTGGTCCTTTCGAACCTACCTGGGAATCTATCGAAAAAAATTATCCAGGTGAACCGGCCTGGCTGAGGGAAGCAAAATTTGGGATCTGGGTGCACTTTGGTCCACAATCTGCCGGAGAAAGCGGAGACTGGTATGCAAGAAACATGTATAAATCAGGCAAAAAAGCCTATTCCAATCATTTGAAAAAATACGGACACCCTTCAGAAGTGGGCTATAAGGAAGTTTTAAGAGACTGGAATCCCACCAAACTTGACCCTGAAAAACTTACGAAAATTTACAAAAATGCAGGAGCCAGATATTTAATGATACAAGGCGTACATCATGATAATTATGATTTGTGGAATTCTAAATATCAGCCCTGGAATTCAGTAAACATTGGCCCCAAAAGAGACCTTATCGGAGAATGGCGAAAAGCATGCAGAGCCGATGGGATGCGTTTTGGGGTAACTTTTCATCATGAATATACCTGGTGGTGGTGGCAAACAGCATTTGGAAGTGATACCACAGGTGTAAAAAAAGGTATCCCTTATGATGGTAACCTGACCCTGGCCGACGGTAAAGGGAAATGGTGGGAAGGTTATGACCCTAAAATGTTATACGGTATTGACCTGCGTGAATATAAAGGCGTGGAGGAAAAAGCTCATACGGATTGGTCGCCTCCACCTGCAGGAATCTTCTCCAATCATCTTGATTATGCAAAATGGTATGCAACAAATTGGGCTTTGAGAATGATTGATGTAGTGGAGCATTATGACCCCGATTTTATCTATACCGATGGTACGGTTCAGGGGCCATTTACCGGAAATGGGACAGGAACGGGACTAAAATCAGATGCAATGCAACATGTTATGGCCGATTATTACAATCGTACCCTTCAACGCAGAGGTGTGGTCAATACATTCAGTATCGTAAAATTCCGTCATAAAACCAATGGCACAGTTAATACTGAAGAATTTGGTGTGCCTGAAAAAATCAACACCAATCAACCATGGATCGCAGAGGCTCCGGTGGGTGACTGGTTCTATGCACCTGGCTTCACTTACAGTCCCGATATGATGATAAGATATGTGATTGAAGCAATCGCTCGTGATGGGAACGCGGCTCTTTGTGTTTCTCTTTTACCCGACGGCTCACTGGATGAAGGTAGCCTGAAAATGCTGGAAAAAGTAGGCGTATGGATGAAAAGAAATGGCAATGCAGTCTATGGAAGCAAAGCCTGGATAATTCCCGGCGAAGGAGAGTTAATAAATGGCAAATTGAAAATGTTACCTGGAGGTGCATTAAATAAAAAACACGCTGAATTCAAATTCAATGAAACCGATTTCAGATTTACAATTGGTAAAGACAATGCCCTTTATACTTTTTGTATGAATGTTCCTCAACCAGGTACCAGACTTTTGATAAAATCGCTTGGTTCAAGAACGGGCAATTTGAAGGAAGAAATAAAAAGCGTAAAACTTTTAGGTTACAAAGGAAAACTCCTGTGGAAACAAGAAGCAGATGGCCTTTATATCACTTGTCCTAAAAGTATGCCTTATGAAACAGCCATTGTTTTTAAAGTTAATTAAAAAAATATTGCTCTTGAATTTCAATGATAATTTATTCAAACATTTGGTATTCAAGAGTTAATGAAAATTTAAGAAAATGAAAAAGTATATTTTTACTTTCATTATACAGCTGTTATTGCTGGGAAATGTTGTCAAAGCCCAAAGTTTTCAGAAAACGGAAACCGGAATAATTACAACCATAAATGGCATAAAAACCGAGATTCAGTTTTTCTCAGAAAATACGGTAAGAATTATTAAATCCCCCGATGGGATTCCTTTTCAGAAAAACAGCCTCTCGGTAATTGCAAAACCTGTCTCAGTGAATTTTTCAGCTACTCAAAAAGCAAATGAAATTACGATTGGCACTGCAAAAATTAAGATAAAACTCAATTCAGTATCAGGGAAAATTAGTTTCTTCAATGAGAAAGGTCTTCAGTTGCTCAATGAAAAAGAAAAGAGTACAGTATTTACCCCTTTTGTTGACAATGGCCAAAACACCTGGAGTGTTGAGCAAGCTTTTGCTTTGGAAAAAGAAGAAGCCATTTATGGACTGGGGCAACAGCAACAAGGAAAAATGGTACAAAGAAACCTGACCTTAAACATGGTTCAGGGCAATACTGATGATTATATTCCATTTTTCCAGTCAGCCAAAGGTTATGGAATTTTTTGGGACAATTATTCACCAACTACTTTTTCAGATAATTCCGAAAAGACAACTTTCAAATCAGAGGTAGGTGATTTGGTTGACTACTATTTTATGTATGGCGAAAATGCCGATGGTGTCATTGCTTCCATGAGAAACCTTACCGGTCAGGCTCCAATGTTTCCTTTGTGGACATTTGGTTTCTTCCAGTCCAAAGAAAGATACAAAAGCCAGGGTGAAATGGTGGGTGTGGTAAAAAAATATAGGGAATTGGGTGTTCCCCTCGATGGTATCATTCAAGACTGGCAATATTGGGGCAATAACTACCTCTGGAATGCGATGGATTTTCTCAATCCGGAATTTGAAAATCCACAAAAAATGGTCAATGACGTTCATGCCCTTAATGCTCACATGACCATATCAATCTGGAATTCCTTTGGCCCCAAAACCCTCCAATATGCCGAATTGGATAAAATCGGTGCCTTGATGAATTTTGTAACCTGGCCACAATCTGGCTCCGAAAAATGGCCACCAAATGCCGATTATCCATCAGGAGTAAAAGTCTATGATCCGTTTAATCCGGAAGCAAGAAATATTTATTGGAAATATCTAAACAAAGGCATCTTTTCACTCGGAATGGATGGTTGGTGGATGGATTCTTCCGAACCCGACCATTTGAATTTCAAACCTTCTGATATGAATAACAAAACTTTTCTGGGTTCATTCCGAAAAGTCAGAAACGCCTTTCCACTCATGACGGTTGGAGGCGTATATGATCACCAGCGGGCTGTGAGTGACGCCAAAAGGGTTTTTATCCTCACCCGATCTGCATTTGCCGGCCAACAAAGGTATGGTGCAAATACCTGGTCAGGCGATGTAAACTCTTCGTGGACTGCTCTCAGAAATCAGATTTCAGCGGGCTTAAATTTTTCTCTAACCGGCATACCCTATTGGAATAGTGACATAGGTGGTTTCTTTTTGTGGAATTTCAGGAAAAAACTTAATGACCCGGAATATCGCGAACTATATTTGAGATGGTTACAGTTTGGTACATTTTGCCCTATGATGAGATCCCACGGTGCCGATGCCCCCAGAGAGATATTTCAGTTTGGGAAAAAAGGAGACAAACACTACGATGTAATTGAAAAATACATTAACCTGAGATATAAACTGTTGCCTTATATTTATTCTACCTCATGGCAAGTCACAGCTGGTCAATCTAGTATGATGCGGGCTCTGGTAATGGATTTTGCATCCGATAAAAATGCACTTGATATCAATGACCAGTTTATGTTTGGAAAATCCATTATGGTTTGTCCGGTAACCAAAGCCATGTATGTCAGCCAAAAAATAGAAAATGGAGATTCGGTAATGGTTGAGGATTTTGGAAAAGTTAAGACCAAAGAAAGTTATCTCCCCGCAGGCAGTGACTGGTATGACTTCTGGACATTAGAAAAAATTTCGGGTGGTAAAAATGTTGTAAAGGAAACACCAATTGAAACCATTCCACTATACGTCAAAGCCGGTTCTATTATTCCTTTTGGTCCTGAAGTACAATATGCTACAGAAAAAAAATGGGATCCCCTTCAAATCAATGTTTATGCAGGTGCAAATGGCACTTTTGTACTCTATGAAGATGAAAACGACAATTACAATTACGAAAAAGGTGTTTACTCGACTATTCAGTTTAATTGGGATGAAAAAAAGCAAACGTTAACCATAAACGACAGAAGTGGGAGTTTCCCCGGAATGCTTGAAAAGAGGACTTTTGATATCACTTTAATAACTGAAAAAAAGGAGGCCGGTCAAAAAATAGTTTCGAAAAGTGAAAAATCAGTTTCCTACGAAGGGAAGAAAGTAATCATAAATTTTCCTGATCTGAAAAAATGAAATCTAAATTAAAAATATTAGCCTTAATTCTGGTTTACAGCATTTCTGCTTATTCCCAAAAAGTAAGTTTTGAATCGCCAAATCAAAAAATAAAGGTCGAATTATTTTCCGGAGATAATAGTCAAACCGGTGAATGGTTTCTCAAAGTTTTTTACAATTCTGACAGTGCGAAAAGTGAAATTCTTCCCAAAATCATATTGGGTTTATCCAGAAATGATCAGGATTTTTTTAAAGAGCTAACTTTTGTAAAATCAGTTAAGCCGATTACTATCAACGAACAATATACGATGCCTTTTGGAAAAAAATCAAACAGAAGCAATGTAGCCAATGAGGTAGTTGTTTCGTTTGAAAACCCATCAAAGTCAAAACTCAATGTCATTTTAAGAGCTTACAATGACGGACTCACTTTCAGATATGAATTCCCTGAAAAACAAGGTAGTTTTATAATCAAAGATGAGTTTACTTCATATCACATACCCAAAGAAACCAAGCGTTGGATGGAAAAATGGAACCCTGCCAACGAAGGATTGTATGCCGTCACAAATAATGACAAAATCGTCCAGCAAGAATATTGTTATCCGGCTCTTTTTAATTCTCCAGACAAATCTGGTTGGTTTTTATTGCATGAAGCTGATCTAAATGAAACCTATTGCGGAACAAAACTCAGCAATGTAGCCGATATTGATCAGTACAAACTCACCTTCCCCGACCCTAAAGATGGAAGAGGAATGGGTGAATCAAATCCAAAAATAAATTTACCCTGGAAATCACCCTGGAGGGTAATTCATATCGGGTCATTGGCCACTATTGTTGAAAGTACTTTGACTGAAGATGTTTCATCGCCCGCCACAATTAAGAATTCAGAATGGATTAAACCCGGAAAAGTCTCCTGGAATTACTGGTCTAGCAACCATGGCACAAAAGACTACAAAATAGTTTGTGATTTTGCTGATCTTGCCGCAGAAATGAACTGGCCTTACACGCTTTTGGATTGGGAATGGGACAGCATGTCTAACGGTGGAAACCTGGAAGATGCCCTGAAATATATTCATTCCAAAGGCATTAAACCATTGATGTGGTTCAACTCGGGTGGTAATCACACATGGGTACCCTCTACTCCAAAAGACAGAATGCTAACCCACGAAAACCGTGTTGAGGAATTTACCAAACTCAAAAAACTGGGTGTAGCAGGTGTCAAAGTCGATTTTTTTGAAAGTGAAAAACAAGATATGATTAAATATTATCTTGATATTCTGGAAGATGCCGCCCAATTTGAGATGCTGGTGTATTTTCATGGTTGTTTGGTGCCCCGGGGCTGGTCACGCACATACCCCAACCTGGTCACTTACGAAGCCGTGAGAGGAGCCGAATGGTACAACAATGGTCCGGAGTTTACGGCTACCGCTCCTGAGCATAATACCATTCTGCCATTTACAAGAAACGTAGTTGGTGCGATGGATTATACCCCGGTTACCTTTACCAATTCGCAGTATCCTCACATCACATCCTATGGTCATGAGCTGGCACTTTCCGTAATTTTTGAATCACCTCTGCAACATTTGGCCGACAGGCCGGAAGGCTATCGGGAATTACCTGAAGCTGCAAAAACATTTCTAAAAGATGTACCTGCATCGTGGGATAGCACTCTTTTGATTGATGGCTATCCAGGACAGGGTGTAACTATGGCTCGCAAAAAAGGCGAACAATGGTATCTTGGCGGAATCAATGCCTCTGAAAGAAAAGAAAAAACCAAGACCATAAAACTTGATTTTCTGAAAGAAGGAACAAAATATAAGGCAACGATTATAACTGACGGAATACATGACAAAGATTTTAATACCAGCTATTTAAGTGTCGAAAAAACAGGATCAATTGATGTAAAAATGCTTCGAAGAGGTGGATTTGTGATAATGTTAAGCCCAATTCTTTAAAATAATAATGATGAATTCAAAAATTAAATATTTGATTTTGCTCCTCCTGATTCCTGTTTTGGCTTATAATCAGGAGTATATAAGCTACTCTAAACAGAGCGATGGCCTGAAAGTTATTTTTAAGGAAGGTATGCTAAGTATTACTCCATATACAGAGCATTCGGTAAGGGTAAAATTTGAAAAAGAAGGTATTTCAGAAAACCATGATTTTGTAATTATCGATAAACCGAAAATTCCAAAATTCTCTGTAAATGAAAATCAGAAAAGTTTAAGTCTATTAACGGAGACCATTAATATTACTTTAGAAAAAAAATCAGGCCAGTTAATATTTTCAAAAAAGAACGGGGAAGTATTTTTAAGTGAAAAAATTGGAGGAAGGCTTATAAAAGAAGCCAGTCTTAATGGAGAGAAGTGTTTGGAGATTACACAAACTTTTGACTCACCACAGGATGAAAGACTTTTTGGTTTGGGACAATTTCAGGATGGTTTTTTCAATCTTAAAAACATTCCCAGAAAACTAATACAGGTAAATTCTCAAATCGCTATCCCTTTTTTAATATCAAGTAAAGGTTACGGTTTGCTCTGGAATCAATACGGAATTACCTATTTCAATCCTGCAAATATCTCAATTCCATTATTCAAAAAAGACTCTACTGATAAAGAAAAAAAGGAAGCTGATGTAACCACAACCTCCGGTACCCAAAGAATGAGGCAACAGCAAGCTGAATATCTGGGAAAATTTTCTATTGAAAAAGATGGATACTATTCATTTTTCCTTGATTTGGGAAATATGGAAAGCCGCCATTTCCTGATGATTGATGACATTGTGCAAATCGACCAATCAAACCTATGGTTACCGCCGGCGGTTGGAAAATTGATTTATCTTAAAGCCGGTGAACACTCAGTAAAAATAAATTGCAAATCGAGCAATGTCCCTTCGCTAGCTTATCAAAAGGTCTCCAACGAAACAGTCTTCAGTTCACCCAACGCAAAATCACTGGATTATTTTGTTTTTTCGGGTGAAAATTCTGACGAGATTATATCGGAATATAGAAACCTGACCGGTACGGTTCCAATGTTACCCAAATGGGCTTTTGGATTTTGGCAATGCCGGGAAAGATATACTTCCGGTAAACATTTGGTTGAAACGGTAAAGGAATTCAGAAACCGTAATCTCCCAATGGACGTGATTGTGCAGGACTGGCAATATTGGGGAAAATATGGATGGGGCGTGCCAAAATTTGACGAAACGCACTATCCCGAACCTGAAAATTTTATAAAAGAATTACACGACCTTAATTCTCATTTTTCATTATCAGTTTGGGAAAATATCGATAAAAAATCGGAAATAGCTCAGGAATACATTTCCAAAAACCTTTACATCCCTGAAAGTCCCTGGATTGATATGTTCAATCCTGAAAGTCAAGTCACTCATTGGAATGTGTTGGATAAAAACCTTTTCCAGAAAGGTGTTGATTCCTGGTGGATGGATGCCACCGAGCCTGAAAATGATGCTTTGGCGGGAAAAAATACTTTTTGGGGTAAAGGAGAATTTTACCGTTTGACTTATCCTTTTTTTGTGAGTAAAGCGGTTTATGAAGGTCAAAGAAAAGCTAACTCCGAAAAAAGAGTGACGATTCTTACTCGCTCGGCTTTTCCGGGGCAACAGCGATTCGCTACTATCAACTGGTCAGGCGATATTGGCTGGAGTTGGGATACATACAAAAGACAGGTTGTAGCTGGACTAAATTATAATCTTACCGGAATGCCCTTCTGGACCACTGATATTGGTGGTTTTTTCCGTCCGGGTCGTGGCCAATATACTGATGAAAAATACCATGAGATCCTTATCAGATGGTTTCAATGGGGGGCTTTCAATCCCGTCTTTCGCAGCCACGGTTATCAAACCGAAACAGAACCCTGGAAATATGGTGAAAAGGTGGAATCCAATATGAGAAAAATGTTGAATCTCCGGTACAGACTAATGCCATATATTTATTCTGAAGCATGGAAAATAACCCATGACAATTCCACCATGATGAGGCCATTGTTGATGGATTTTAAAAATGACCCTCAGGCCATCGATCAGGCATTTCAGTATATGTTCGGTAAGTCCATCCTCGTAGCACCAATCACTGAGCCGGGAGTAAAAGACTGGAAAGTTTACCTTCCAAAAGGTCAAAACTGGTTTGATTTCTGGACAAATCAATCATATTCTGGCGGAAACACTATAAGTACCCCTGCACCTTTGGATTTGATTCCTTTATTTGTCAAAGAAGGCTCCATCATCCCCATGGGTAATTTGATTCAACATACTCAGGCTGTACAAGATACGCTTGAAATAAGGATTTATACCGGAAAAAATGCATCCTTCAAACTATACAATGATGAAGGTGATAATTACAATTACGAAAAAGGTAACTATAGTGAAATCCCTCTTATTTGGGATGAAAAATCAAAATATCTCAAAATAGGAAATAAAACCGGTGCATTTCAGGGAGATTTAGAAAGTATCCAAATGAATGTAATTTTTATAAATAAAAATTCAGTAAAAACCTTAAAATCAGTCATATATAAAGGGAAGGAGCTTAAGCTTAAAATGTAAAAATTACAGAATATCTATTTTTGAAAAAAATAAAAACATGAATTCAGAAATACCAAAATTAATATTCGGAACCAGCGGTCTAGGTAATCTATTCACCGCTTTGGATGATTCGGTTAAAGACGAAATCATTAAACAGAGCGTGGATGTATCTGATGGAAATGTAATGTTTGATTCCGCCGGAAAATATGGTGCAGGTCTGGCTTTGGAATCACTGGGTAAAGGATTGAAAAAATTGGGTATTGAGCATAATAAGGTACTCATTAGCAACAAATTAGCCTGGAAAAGAGTACCACTTTTGACACCAGAACCCACCTTTGAGCCCGGGGTTTGGAAAGATTTACAAAATGACGCAGTTCAGAATATCAGTTACGATGGAATAATCGAATGCTTTGATCAGGGAAATGAGCTTTTGGGTGATTTTAGTTCACAATTCGCTTCTGTTCATGACCCTGATGAGTTCCTGGATGCCGCCAAAAATGAAGAAGAATATCAGGAAAACTATCAAAAAATTCTGGAAGCTTATCGGGCACTTAATGACCTGAAAGCAGCCGGAAAAATCAAAAAGATAGGGATCGGTGCTAAAAACTGGAAGGTGATTCAGAAGATTTCGAATGACGTAAAACTTGACTGGGTGATGATTGCCAACAGCCTTACCATCTACCATCATCCCGTAGAATTGCTGGATTTTGTAGCTAACCTTTCCAAAAAAGGCATTCATGTAATCAATTCGGCGGTTTTTCACTCTGGTTTTTTAGTTGGGGGAAATTTTATGGACTATAAACTTGCCGAAAAAAATAATCCAAAATATGAAGAATTGTTTAATTGGCGTGATGCTTTCTTTTATATCTGTCAACAATATGAAGTCAGTCCGGCACATGCATGTGTTCAGTTTGCTTTGAACTTGCCTGGAGTAAAAAGCATCGCATTAAATACTACCAAACCGGCTAATGTTCAGGTCAATAAGGACATGACATATCAGGAAATAAATCCTGAATTCTGGCAGGTAATCTACAAAAACGGAATTACTAAACTCGATTTATCGAATAATTTGAAATAAAATACGATACCAAAAACATCAATAATGAAAAAAATAACAGTTTTTATATTTTTGATAATTAGCCAATTAAATATTTTGGCACAAAAAAAGGACTTGCCGGCTTCCAAAAGCATCAGCCCAAACCTTTTCGGTCTGTTCTTCGAAGATATTAACTATGCTGCAGATGGTGGCTTATATGCCGAACTAGTCCAAAACCGCTCATTCGAATATAGCCCCAATGATAACCGCAGCTGGCATCCTTTTACCTCATGGGAATATTACACACCGGTTTTTAGCTATGGAGATTTAAGTGTGGAAACCACCCAACCCATCCATCCCAATAACCCACATTATGCAGTATTGACTATTGAGCATATTGGTGTAGCCTCCACAGAAGAAAGGTTTTTAAAAATTCCTGAGAATAAAGGAATTGCGGGAGTTGGATTGAAAAACACAGGTTTCGACAATATTATAATTAAAGCGGGTGAAAGCTATAATTTCTCCATGTTTTCGAGACTAATCACTGAAAAACCTATTTCAATTTCGATTTTTCTTCAAAATAAGAAAGGGGAAATATTAGCCGAAAAACAAATAGTTGTTGAAAATAAAGACTGGAAAAAATATACGGCTACGCTTAAAGCTTCTGCCTCAAATGACAGCACTTCACTGGTGGTTTTGGCTACCTCTACCGGAAAACTGGCTCTTGATATGGTATCACTTTTTCCAGAAAAAACCTTCAAAAACCGTCAAAATGGACTCCGTCCCGACCTGGCACAAACTTTGGCCGACATGAAGCCGGCATTTATTCGTTTTCCGGGAGGTTGTCTGGCTCATGGAGAAGGGCTTGGAAATATGTATCGCTGGAAAAATACCGTTGGACCAGTTGAAACCCGGATTGCTCAAAAAAACATTTGGGGTTACCACCAAACAGCCGGTTTGGGTTATTTTGAATACTTCCAGTTTTGTGAAGATATTGGAGCCAAACCGCTTCCTGTTTTGCCGGCAGCCGTAAGTTGCCAGAACTCAGGCGGAACCTGGAGAATCGGTGGAACCGGGCAATGTGCTGTTCCCATGGCCGAAATGGGTGAATATGTACAGGAAGTACTCGATTTGATTGAATGGGCAAACGGGCCGGTAACCTCAAAGTGGGGTGCTCTAAGGGCTGCCGCAGGACATCCCGAACCCTTTAATCTTGAACTGGTAGGGATAGGCAATGAAGACAAAATCACCCCTGAATTTGAAGAAAGATTTAAAATGATTCACAATGCAGTGGTAACTAAATATCCTTATATCAAACTCATTGGCACAGCAGGGCCGTTTCATAGTGGTGAAGATTTTGAAAAAGGCTGGAAAGTGGCTGATCAGACAAACGTACACATTGTGGATGAGCATTATTATGTACAACCTGAATGGTTAATGAAAAATCTTCACCGTTATGATTCCTATGACCGCACCAAATCAAAAGTTTATCTGGGAGAATATGCCTCATGGGGCAATAAAGTTAAAAATGCAATCGCTGAGGCGGCCTTTATGATAGGGCTGGAACGCAATGGTGATGTAGTGAGTCTTGCCTCATACGCTCCGCTTTTTGCCAAGAAAAACCATACCCAATGGCGTACCGATATGATTTTCTTTGATAATTCAGGCTATTTTCTTACTCCAAATTATCATGTGCAAAAACTCTTTTCCACCAACATGGGCGACACCTATTTTGAAAACATTGTTTCTTTTGACTCAAAAGACAGCACCTTGGCAGCTTCTTGTGTAAAAAACAGTAAATCAGGTGAAATCATACTGAAATTGGTAAATTACAGTAATGACCCTAAAAGCATGAAAGTCAATCTTTCAAAGTTTAAAAACCTTGTTTTGGAAGCAGACCAAACCATATTAAAAGGTGAAGATAATGATGAAAATTCATTTGAAAATCCTGAAAAAGTAAAGCCATCAAACACAACCATCAAAACCACCAAAGTTTTTGATTATCAAGCACCTGCAATGTCTTTAAGTATTTTAAAATTTAAATTCAAAAATTAATTATTCAATCATATGAAAAATAAACTTTCACTCGCAATTCTCTTTCTCGGATTACTTGTATTTTCAAAATTACAGGCCCAAAATCCGATATTCACAAACATATTTACTGCGGACCCGGCACCACTGGTTCACAAAGGTAGGCTCTATGTATATACAGGACATGATACGGCTTCAGTAACTGCTCCCAACTACAAAATGCCCGACTGGCATATTTATTCTACAACTGATATGAAAAAATGGAAACACCACGGTATGAAACTTTCAACCCTGACCTTCTCCTGGGCTACCGGCGACGCCTATGCGGCACAGTGTGTTGAACGCGACGGAAAATTCTACTGGTTTGTTTCTACTTTCCACAAAAAATCTGAGGTAAGCCAAGGTGGTGCAGCCATTGGCGTTGCGGTAGCCGACAGCCCGATTGGACCTTTTAAAGACGCTATTGGCAAAGCTCTGATTACCAACGAAATGACCAAAGACAAACCACATGCCTGGGACGATATCGACCCTACTGTTTTGATTGACGACGACGGCCAGGCCTATTTATATTGGGGAAATGGCAGTATGAAATGGGCTAAGCTTAAACCCAATATGATTGAGTTGGATGGTCCTATTACAGTTGATACTCCAAAACATTACATTGAGGGACCATGGGTATATAAAAGGAACGGATGGTACTACCTGGTATATGCAAGTGCCGGTACCAAACCCGAGATGATAGAATATTGTATGTCAAAAAGTCCAACCGGACCATGGGAATATAAAGGTATAATTCAGGAAAACGTACCCAACAGTTTTACCACTCATCCCGGAATCATTGATTATAAAGGAAAATCTTACTTCTTTTATCACAATGGTACATTGCCTACAGGCGGAAGCTACCGCAGATCAATATGTGTTGACTACATGTACTACAACGAAGATGGTACGATCCAGAAAATCATCCAAACCAAAGAAGGGGTTAAAAAAGTAAAATAATGAATTTTTTGAAAGCTGTAAATTATCGGATTCAAATGTCAAGTATTATCAAATCAGGTAAGCAAATTTCTATATTGTTGATAATCATCAATTTGCTGAACAATACAGTAAGTTTTGGGCAAAACAAAGCCATTAATCCGATAATTTATGCCGATGTGCCTGATGCCTCGATTGTAAGGGTTAATGATACCTACTACATGAGTAGCACCACCATGCACTTAAGCCCGGGATTACCCATAATGAGCTCAAAAGACCTGGTAAACTGGAAATTGGAGAGCTATTGCTATGATACGCTGGTCAACAATGACGCCATGAACCTCAACAACGGGCAAAGTACCTACGGCCGAGGCTCCTGGGCAAGCTGTATCCGTTACCACAATGGAATGTTTGTAGTGAGTACTTTTGCGGCTACATCAGGTAAAACGCATATTTTCACCTCAAAAAGTATCAAAGGTCCCTGGAAAGAACAATCTTTTGCACCTGCCTATCATGACCATACCCTGTTTTTTGATGAAGATGGTAAAACCTATCTGATTTACGGAGTAGGAAAGTTGAATTTACTTGAACTTAAACCTGATCTTTCAGGTATTATGCCCAACGTTGAAGAAAAAGTTCTGATTGAAAACGCAAGTGCTCCTGCCGGCTCTAATATTATGCTAAAAGCCGAAGGCTCACAATTATTCAAAATCAATGGCAAATACTATCTTTTCAATATTACTTGGCCCCGGGGTGGTATGCGTACAGTGGTAATTCACAGAGCCGATAAAATCACCGGCCCATGGGAAGGCAGAATGGGCCTGCAAGATCTGGGAGTAGCACAGGGTGGTCTGATTGAAACCCCAGATGGTCGTTGGTTTTCCTATCTTTTCCGTGACAACGGAGGTGTGGGGCGTATTCCTTACCTAGTACCTGTAGAATGGAAAGATGGCTGGCCGGTTATTGGCGAAAATGGAAAAGTGCCAATGACCCTAAACCTTCCAGCAAATAAAAGTCTGATACCCAGTTTGGTGCATTCTGATGAGTTTAACCGTAAAAAAGGCGAGCCCAAACTACCTCTGGTTTGGCAATGGAATCATAATCCTGATAACAAACTTTGGTCAGTGACAGAAAGGAATGGATTTCTGAGATTAAAAACAGGAAGAATTGATACGGCTTTTGTTTTTGCCAAAAACACGCTTACACAAAGAACCATAGGGCCACAAAGTAGCGGCTCCACCAAGCTCGACATCAGTAAAATGAAAGAGGGAGACTATGCAGGTTTATGTTTATTACAGAAAAATTTTGGTTTGGTCGGAGTAAAAATCGAAAATGGAAAAGCCATCATCCTGATGACCAGTGCCAATTCCGGAAAACCTGTAGAGCTGGAAAGGATTCCATTGAAAAATAAAACGGTGTTTTTTAAAGCAGAATGCGATTTCAACAACAGAATCGATACCGCCCATTTTTTCTATAGTCTCGACGGAAAAGTTTGGAAAAAAATAGGTGAGTCATTAAAAATGCCTTATACTATTCCACATTTTATGGGTTACAGATTCGGATTATTCAATTATGCAACCAAACAAACCGGTGGGATGGCCGATTTTGATTGGTTCAGAATTTCAGATAAAATCTCAAAATAATTTTCCTAAAAAACAGAAATATGACCCCTAAAATATTCAAAACCATATTCTTACTTCTGATAATTTCTGGATTATCTTTTCAGAGTTTTTCGCAAAAAAACTAAAGTGATCCCAATAGTTTAGACAGATACAATAATAAAATAAACTATTGTTATTGTTGTAAAAGTCCTTCTTTTTCTTTTTTGCTTCTTTTTTCTTTGTTAATAAAATAGGATAATTGTTGATAAT
>JAIUOF010000012.1 GCA_020161355.1 Bacteroidota bacterium
CGAGAGAATTCATGGTGGATTAGGATACAAGTCTCCTAAAAAATTCCTGGAATCAATAGGTGTCAAAATTGACCCAAAATGGGTAATGTAAATTAATTATCGTGTCCAAGTAATTGCGTTTAAGACATTAAAAATAATTTGTATATTTAGGAATCAAATTTCCAAACTTATAAAAATAATTTCCAGAATTTATTGGAAAGTGGATGAACTACTAAATAAATACCGGGTAATCAGCACTAAAGGCCTCATAGTGAATGAGTTTGAAGACCCTTTGAAATTGCTCTAATATCTTGCCGAAATGATGCTTCAAGCTCTTTTAATAAGACCAAAAGAGTACCCTGTCCACTGAAAAATTTGCAAGTTTTGAACAAAAATACCTGATTGTTTGCTTGTCGAAAAATAGCTAAATCTGTCAATCTATTTTATAGCATACGTTTGTATAAATCATTTAATTTCTATCGTTTTGCAACAAGGGTCAAAATATTTTAAAGATAAAATACCATCAATATTTTTATCTTTTATTTGGTATTGAATAAAATAAGCATCTTTATTACATTCGCACTCACTTTCAAACTTCTGAATTTCTTTAATAATTATCGTACTTGGCTTTTGTAAATAGTACCGATCATTATTAATAATAAGTCTAAGCTGCATTCCTGAATTTTCTAAGCAATAGTTTCCAACACCTCTTTGGAATGAGAGGTCGCTATAGTTTGGATAAAATAATTTTGTTAAACTTAAATATCCGTCTGATTTTAACTCTCCTAAGTTAATAATGAAATCAAGACTTGAATTATTTTTTTTAAAACTATGAAAATAAGAAGAACATAAATTTTCGTAAGCAGCTTTATATTTAATAGTTGTATCGGTCTCTATCCAATTAACTTCACGCCCATTTATTAACCCATTAAATTCGCTTTTATAGATTGCTTTTGCTGGTTGAATGAGTTCCTTATTATTTGAACAAGTTTCTGAAGTACAAATTATAAAAACAAATAATGTTAAAAAGTAAAGATATTTCATTGTGTAAATTATTTTCACATTTCCAACAAAAAGTAAAGACGATGGGTTGGGGTTAAAGATTGAGTTAATTGGGATAAATATACAAACCTTTACGCTCTTTCGGAAGTTGGACAAGGAAATATTTTCAAACTTCGCTAATATCCTGTCCATGACAATGGACGCATCCCAAGTGAGAAGACCTCAAAAAGTTGATTGGCGAAAAGAAAGTTGCAAGCAAACTGCTCTGAGTTGCTGTCCCCAATAAATTTTGACGACTCCTTGAAAACGATCTAATATCTGTTCGCTGTGATGCTTGAAGTTCTTTTAACAAGCTCGCATATTGATTGTCGGATTGGTGTAAAAGTTATGTTTTAATTTAAATTTAAAGTTTTTCTACTCTCAATACTCTTTGATTCGGTAGCATTTCAATACTAACACTTTCGCCAATATTGACTTTATCAAAAGAAGATTTATCTACGTTTATGAACTTAAATTTCGTTTCAAAAGTAAAATAACCTTTGGCTCTGTGTTTATTTATGATTTTAAATGTACCTACTAATTTTTCTTTAAACTTATATTCTTTTTGTAGTTCCATTTTTGTATGGAGAAGCACAATAAAATATGTTGGAATAGCTGAAATTAACAAAAATATTAATGGATTTTGTATCTTAAAAATATAGCATAGCGAACAAAATATTAGATAAAGCAAAGCTGAGTAATTAGGAAATCTAACTTTTATGTAGATATTTTTAAAGTCGTTAAAAATTATTTTTTTATCTGAAAATGAAGTTTTTTGGGTATTAAATTTTTCAGATAACATAAAATTTTGAAATGATTCCAACATATAAAGGACGTATTCAGTGCTGCATTATATAGCTTGAATATGAACGTTTTATGTTTTTTTCGTTAAAATTTACTATTAATCAAATTTAGTGGTTCATTTATTTGAAATCAAAACCTTTCCATACTATTTTTTTGATAGTGTCAGCAGGAACTAGTAACAAAACGATGCAATCGTGCTTCAGCGAGGGGCTTTGAGAGTAAGAATTAATGCGATTTTATAAATTTTTGACATTGATAATAACATTGCCTATGTGCCTATGTGGTATTTGCTAATGTGTTCTATGTGGTTAGTTTTTTATGAAAACGAAATTCTTTTTTGAAATAAATACAAACAAACCCACAAAAAAGCCCCAAATCCATCAGAATCAGGGCCTTTAGAAAATTTATGTTTTTTATCAATAGATCGTCTTACGTTGTTCTTTGATCTTTTCGTCGGTCAGATAATCATCAAAGCTCACCAGTTTGTCGAGGCAGCCTTTAGGTCCCAGCTCTATGATGCGGTTGGCCACGGTGTTGGTCAGCTGGTGGTCATGCGAGGTAAAGAGTATTGTACTTTCGTAGTCTTCCATGCCTTTGTTGAGAGCCTGAATCGACTCCAGATCAAGGTGGTTGGTAGGCTCGTCAAACAGCAACACATTGGAGTTGGAGAGCATCATTTTTGAAAACATACAACGCTGCTTTTCTCCTCCCGATAGCACCGTACATTTTTTAAGTGCCTCTTCGCCCGAAAACAGCATTCTGCCCAGGAATCCACGTACAAATGTCTCGTCTTTGTCGGTACTGTATTGTCTCAGCCAGTCCACCAGGTTGAGGCTGGCATCTTCAAAATAATTGCTGTTGTCGTTGGGCAGATAATCCTTCGTGATGGTTACACCCCACTTAAAGCTACCGGCGGAGGCCTCTTTCAAGCCCATCAAAACATCAAAAAGAGCCGTCACGGCCAGGCCGTCTTTGCTCAGGAAGCCAATCTTATCGTTTTTGGCAATCTGAAAACTCAGGTCTTTAAACAGATATTCGCCTTCTTCGTTTTTGTAGCTCAGATGCTCTACCATCAATATCTGGTCGCCCACTTCTCTTTCAGGTTTAAACCCGATAAACGGATATCGTCTCGAAGAAGGCTGAATGGCCGCAATATCCAGCTTTTCGATCATTTTCTGGCGTGCAGTGGCTTGTTTTGACTTGGCCACATTGGCAGAGAAACGACGAATAAAATCCTCCAGTTCTTTCTTCTTCTCTTCGGCTTTCTTGTTTTGATCAGCTTTTTGGCGGGCAGCTAGCTGGCTTGATTCGTACCAGAACGAGTAGTTACCGCCATACAGCGTGATTTTCTTAAAGTCAAGGTCGGCTACGTAGGTACACACGTTATCAAGGAAGTGGCGGTCGTGCGAAACTACGATCACGGTATTTTTGAAGTTCATGAGGAAGTTTTCCAGCCATAGGATCGACTCGATGTCGAGGTTGTTGGTAGGCTCATCGAGTAGTAGCACGTCGGGGTCACCAAACAAGGCCTGAGCCAGCAACACCTTTACTTTCTCTGAAGGGTTGATATCGGCCATGAGGGAATAATGAATATCTTCCGATATGCCTAGTCCCGATAGGAGGGAGGCGGCATCGGATTCTGCTTCCCAACCGTTCATTTCGGCAAAATCATGCTCCAGTTCGGCTGCACGGTGACCATCTTCTTCCGAAAAATCTTCTTTAAGGTAGATGGCATCTTTTTCCTGCATGATTTGATACAGCTTTTCGTTACCACGTAATACGGTATCAAGTACTGTAAACTCATCAAAGGCGTTCTGATTTTGTTTCAAAACCGACATCCTTTCGCCCGGATCCATCGAAATGCTCCCGGTAGTGGCTTCGATTTCGCCGGACAATATTTTCACAAAAGTGGTCTTACCGGCACCATTGGCACCAATAAGGCCATATACGTTGCCCGGAACAAACTTAAGGTTTACTTCTTCAAACAATATTCGCTTACCAAATTGCAGCGAAAGATTAGAAACTGTTAACATTTATAATTACTTGATTATTAGTGTTTTCTTAATTTTTTCAGAAACAAGATGCAAATTTACGATTATAAACGCAGAATCTAAACTCTTAATTTTTAAATCAATATATTTCTTGATACAATGCCATTTTGAAGGCATAAATCTGGATAAATCCATTAATATTGTCTTTTTTTGTAAAATACTACCCAAATTAACTTGATTAACCAGTTTCAGAAAATACTGTTTTTACCTGTAATACTTTTGGCGGTTTTGTTCCAATCGTTTTGGTTTTCCGAAAAATCAAATACTGAAAAGTCGCTTAGCATTGATAAAGGCTTTTCAAATAAAATCAAGCAAAATACCTGGGCCGACAGCATTTTGGCCACCATGACACTGGAACAGAAAGTCGGGCAACTATTTATGATATCGGCTTTTTCAAACCGCAACGAAACCGACTACAACTACCTCGAAAATCAGATTAAAAAATATCATATCGGTGGGCTCATTTTTTTCCAGGGAAACCCAATACAGCAGGCAGTGCTTACCAACCGCTATCAGGCTGCGGCCAAAATTCCGCTACTGATTGGAATTGATGGCGAATGGGGCCTTGGAATGCGACTCGATCAGGCGGTTTCATTCCCGAAAGCTATTACTTTGGGGGCAACCTATAATCCTGAAATAGTTGAAAAGGTAGGTTTTGAGATAGGCCAGCAATGCCGGAGAATGGGAATTCATATCAACTTTGGCCCTGATGCCGATATCAATTCCAACCCTAAAAATCCGGTAATTAATTATCGGTCGTTTGGGGAGGCTACTCAAAATGTAAGTAACCTGGCAGCAGCTTATGCACGGGGACTTAAAAAAGCAGGTGTAATGGCCAGTGCCAAGCATTTTCCGGGTCATGGTGATACCGAGACCGACTCACATCATGCTCTGCCTTTGTTAAAACACACCAAACAACACATTGATGACATCGAATCGGTACCGTTTCGCAGACTGATTCAGGACAGCATCGCATCGGTGATGGTGGGTCACCTGGAGGTGCCTGCACTTGATCCAATGCCAAACGTGCCCGCAAGCGTATCGGAAAAGGTTATCAACCAATATCTAAAAAAACAACTGGGATACAAGGGATTGGTGATCACCGACGCCATGAACATGCGGGGCTTATTGAGGCATTTTCCTACCTGCAAAGCCGAAGTAGAGGCTTTTAAGGCAGGCAATGATATCCTGTTGCAAACCGCCAATATCGAAACAGCTTACAATGAGCTCTTGAAAAATTTCCAGGACAGTACTTTATCTGTGTCAGATCTTGACCAAAGAGTTTTGAAAATATTAAAAGCAAAATATCAGGCCGGATTGAATCAATACAAACCCATCGATTATACAAACCTTCTGCAAGACTTGAATAAACCTCATGTTTCTGACCTTATTCAGGAGGTTTTTGATGAGGCCACCACGCTGGTCAGAGACAATGAAAGCCTGGTTCCAATACAAAATCTTAACAATCTCAATTATGCCTTGCTTACGATAGGGGCATCTGCCAATCATTCTATTCATCAGATATTTGATTTGTATGGGGTAAAAAAATCTTTCAACATTCCATTTAAACCCACCAAACCCGACGATTGGGAGGCCGTGGTAGAGGAGGCAGCACAAAATGATCTGGTAATTGTGACCGTACATGGGCTGCATAATCTGGAATCAAGAAATTTTGGATTAACCAACGAGACCCTCGATTTAATTGGTGAATTACAATCCCAAACCAAAGTGATAGTTTGTGTATTTGGGAATCCTTATGTTTTGAAAAACTTCAGTGATTTTGATACGATAATTTGCGGATTCGAAGACGAAAAGCAGTCGGCGATAGCAGTTGCTAATATGATTTTTGGAGTAAAACCGGCGAAAGGAAAAATTCCCGTAAATACACTTTCTTTTGACGCAAAAATTGGAGATGGACTGAAGACGACACCGAAAAATCGCATAGGTTTTGGGGCGGCCTTTTCAGAGGGAATGGATGGCGATCAGTTGGCAAACATTGCCCCAATCATGCAAAATGCCATCCAGAATGAAGAATTTCCGGGGGCACAGGTTTTGGTTGCCAGAAATGGAAAAGTGGTTTATTTTGAAGCTTTTGGAAATATGCGGTACGGTTTTGATGAGCCGGTGACGCTCAAAACCGATTTCGACCTGGCTTCACTTACCAAGGTCACGGCTACGGTCCAGGCGGTTATGATGCTCTACAACCAGAAAAAACTTGATATAGAGAAGCCGCTAAAATTTTATTTACCCGAAATGGACTCAACTGACAAGGGCAATATTTCGATAAAAGATTTGCTTTTACACCAGGCGGGCTTAAGACCTTTTATGCCTTTTTACTCCAAAACCATTTCAGGAGGGCAGTATTCACCGGAGTTTTACGCTGAAACCAACCCCGAAAACAAGCTCTTGACGGTTTACAATGGTCTTTTCATCAAACCGGCAATAAAGGATTCAGTACTTAACTGGATCAAAAATAGCACGCTTATTAGCTCAGGAACTACCAAAAGATACGCATATTCCGACCTGGGGTTGATATTACTACAGCGGGTAGTCGAAAAAATCACAAAAAGAAACCTGGACGATTATTTGTATTTCGCACTCTATCAGCCACTTGGAATGGACAGGACGGGTTTCAATATCCTCAGGAAACTGGATGCATCGGAAATTGCTCCCACCGAAATTGACAATCATTTCCGAAAAGGATTAATCAGAGGAACGGTGCATGACCAAAATGCGGCACTTTTAGGAGGAGTGGCTGGCCATGCGGGACTTTTCAGCAATGCCTGGGATCTGGCAAAACTATTTCAAATGAATCTCAACAAGGGCAAATACGATGGAAAGCAGTATTTTTTGCCTGCTACTATCGATTATTTCACAAAAAACCAATCAGACGTGAGTCACCGTGGATTGGGTTGGAATAAACCACCCGAAGAAGCCAGTCTTTCGGAAAATGCTTCAGAAGATACTTATGGTCATACAGGTTTTACGGGTACAGCAGCCTGGGTTGATCCTCAAAAAAACCTCATCTATATTTTTCTTTCCAACAGGGTGTATCCGACGGCAGACAACAATAAACTCATCAAATATAAAACCCGTAAGAAGGTTCATGACGTGATTTACAATTCAATTGTGAAATAGATAAAATCAAAATTATCAATTTAATCGGGGATCAATAGGGTAATTTGCCATCACTTTAAAATTACCTCCCATATCTCTGAGTACTTCTCTCCAAAAGGTTCCAGATTTATTTTCAAATATTTTTTCAGACGAAATTTCTGAAACCATCCATGCATTTTCAGCAAGTTCAGCTTCCAGTTGACCAGGTCCCCAACCGGAGTAACCCAAAAAGAATTTAATAGAATCTGGCTTTAAAATTCCAGTATTTAGCAGGCTTTTGGCAGTTTCAAAATCTCCTGACCAATATAAATTGTCAGAAATATTAATGGCTTCGTCAATCAGTGAACCAGAGGTGTGGACAAAATGGAGGGTATTTTGTTCTACCGGTCCACCAATTCCAAGTGGAAAATCGGCATAGATTTCTGCAATGACGTCTGCAAGTTTTTGCTTAATGGGTTGATTCAAAACCAGTCCAAAAGATCCCGCATCATTGTGTTCACATATCAGCACTACGGCACGCTCAAAGTTTGGGTCACCCAAAAATGGCTCAGCAATAATTATTTTTCCGGTCAGGTTTTTCATCTTGTGTAATTTTTAAGGTCAAATAAATGATTTTTAGTGAATGTACTATTGAAATATATATATTTTTTCTGAAATAATTAAGAAATAAGAAAATCTGATAATTACTGAACCCAGGCAACGAACAGGTTTATTTTTCTCGTTTGTAATTTTAAACCAAATACTATTTCTATCTGAAAAACGCTACCCCATTAAAATTTACAATGAAAATGAAAAAAGAAGATGCAATAAGCAGAAAGGAGTTTTTGATGAAACTGGGCTTAAGTGGTACTGCTTTGATGGCGGTTTTGACGGCTTGCTCCTCAGAAGACTCCACAGTAGTACCCAGTACATCCGGTAGCTTTTCAATCAATCTTTCTGAATCGGCCTACGCTGCTCTGGCTTCTGTAGGAGGATATGTAAAAATTGACAATGTGATAATCGCCAGGATATCATCAGGAAATACCTCCTCAGACTATGCAGCCATAGCACGTTTATGTCCTCATGAGAAAAAGGACAAAATGATTTATGAAAAATCATCTGGCGAGTTCAGATGTACGGATCACAACTGGTATTTCAAGACCTCCGGAAAAGGGGACGGAAACGCCAGCACCACGGGCTTTACAGTAAGCATTAGTGGCACAACTCTAACGATTTCGTGAAAATAAATCTCAATAATAGAATCATAATTCTTTGCTCTTCAAAAGCTCAACAGCATGGTTTGCTGCACGAGCCGTAAGAGCCATATAAGTGAGCGAGGGGTTCTGCGTGCTGGTTGAGGTCATGCAGGCTCCATCTGTCACAAAGACATTCTTACAATGGTGTAACTGATTCCATTCGTTAAGCAGAGAATTTTTAGGGTCTTTGCCCATTCTTACACCGCCCATTTCGTGTATGTCAGAGCCGGGGTTAGCACCGGTATCCACTGCTGAGATATTTTTGAAACCGGCCAAAGTAAACATTTCGGTGATTTGCTGTTTGAAATCCTCAGTCATTTTATCGTCATTCTCAGTCCAACGGGCCGAAAGGATGATTTTCGGGATACCATATTTGTCTTTTTGGTCTGTTGAAAGTCTGACGTGATTTTTTTCAATAGGTACCGACTCCCCCTGCATCCAGGCACTGATATGCCAGTCTCCCAATTTTGGATATAAAATAGAAGCCTTTAAGCCATCACCCAATAAGCTGTGATCAGCGTTGGCCGACCTGCCCCCTCCAATTCCTATCGAATAGCCCCTTAAAAAGTCAGTTTCTTGTTTCATTACGTTTCTGAACCGAGGCATATAGGCAGAACCCGGATTTTTTCCGTCAGTTTTTTTGTCTTTTAAACCCTCAAATGATGCATTGGCTTTACCGCGATAATTATGGCTTGACAAATATTTTCCCAGCAATCCTGAATCATTTCCCAGGCCGTTTGGAAAACGATTCGAAACAGAGTTTAGCAAAATGGCATTGGAGTTGATGGTGGAGGCATTTACAAAAATAATTTTTGAAAAAAAATCTATCATTTCACCCGAATTGCCATCAATTATTCTAACTCCGGTGGCTTTTCCTTTTTTTTCATCAAATATAATTGAATGAGCTACCGAGAATGGCCTGAGGGTAAGGTTGCCAGTTTTTTCAGCCCAGGGCAGGGTAGAGGAATTACTGCTAAAATAGGCCCCATATGGGCAACCTCTTACACAAAGATTCCGGTTTTGGCATTTGGTTCTGCCTTGTTCATTATGGATTTGTTGCGGATCGGTGATATGGGCACACCTTGATTGAATTACTTGCCTGTCCTTATAGTTTTTGGCTACTGCCGATTGCAGATGTGATTCAATACAACTCAGCTCAAATGCCGGCAGAAATTCACCGTCCGGCAGGTGCGGCAGGCCATCACGGTTACCCGAAATTCCGGTAAATTTTTCAACATAGCTATACCAGGGTGCCAGATCTTTATATCTGATGGGCCAGTCTATTGCAAATCCGTCACGGACTGGTCCTTCAAAATCAAAATCGGACCATCTTTGGGTTTGTCTTGCCCATAGCAGAGATTTTCCTCCTACATGATACCCACGTGTCCAGGTATAGGGATGTTCCTGAATAAAGGGTTGCTCATCGGGTTTTATAGCCCAGTGGAGGGTTTCTTCTCTCATAAATGACCTAATGTCTCCATACTGTTTTCTGGTTTCCAAAGGTACTTGTCCCCGGTGCTCAAATTCCCATGGATGTGTCATGGCGGTGGGGTAATCAGCCACATGTTTTACATCACGTCCTCTTTCCAGAACCAGCGTTTTTAATCCTTTTTCACAAAGTTCTTTTGCCGCCCAGCCTCCACTGATTCCAGAGCCGATTACGATGGCATCAAAGGTGTTCTTTTTATTACTTTTTATATTTAAGTACATAATAAATCGCGTTAAATCAAATGGTTACACATCCGTAAAAATGGCCGGGTGCCATTTCATAATTGAGAAATTGGGTCATTACATGCTCAGAAGTACTGTAACCCTGAATGCAGAGGCTTTTGATAAGATTGATAGCGTCTCTTGTGGATTTTTCGGGCGATTTTTGCCAGGTTTCAATTAATCCAATTTTCTCTGATGTGTTTTTTTTGTCAAAATCTTGATTGCTGACCTCATTAAGAAATTCCTCTACGCTTTTCCTGACTTCGGAAGAATAACAATCGGCCAACATTTTTTCGATGAATTTGTCGATTTCCAAATCTTTTGCTCCGGGTATTTCACCTCCGGGAATTATGGCATCAACCAGTGCTGAAAGGGAATTTGAGTTGTCTTTTGACAGAAAAAAGTGTTTTTCTTCAAATAATTCTGAACGCCAGGAAGAAGCCCAGGAGGGCAATTGAGAAAATGTAAGAATTGAAAAGCCAAGGTTTTTAAGGATAGTCCTTCTTTCCATATTTATTTAGGTTGAATAAAAAATGAAATTAGGAATTTTTCTAAAAAAACTCCTAATCCATCTTAAAATTATTTCTTTTTCAACCTTTTCTCATCCAGCTTTTCATGGTGAGGTAATCAATAAAGTAAATCACTTTTACCGAGAAATTGTTGTTTTGGTCACTGCTTACCGTACTTTTCAAACTTGTAAGGTAAGAATCCGATATCAGGGCGTCATCGGTAACTGCAGCGTCTTTCCAAACGACATTAAGAAAACTACCGGGTGCAAACTGCCAGGTATATACCATGTCAACATTGAAATAATTAACATTTCTATGGTATTGATTGTCATTGCTTTTTGTAGTATTGAGTTCTCCCTGAGTGTCGAGTCTGAAAAATGCTTTATTGTCAACTTTGCTGTTATAATGCCGGGTTCTGAATGTAAGTCCCATTTTGTTGGTAAAGTTATATTTCAGAAAAAGCGTGTTTTCGATTGTTTTAACATCTCTTTTGGCAAAAAGGGGCAAATCCTCCGAAAAAGTAGTGAATCCTACACTATTGTACCTTGGCATGAACGAAATTCCATGGTTTAGTGAGAATTTGGAATTGAATCTATAGGTTTGATTAAGCGATAAATCAACCGCAAACAGGTCATAAAAATTGAAATATTTCCTGAAGAAAGTTTCTGTTTGAATATAATATTTTTTTGCCGAATTGCTCTCAGTCCACATGCCAAGCAGGGCACTGTTACCCCTTCTGAAGAACGACCCTAAGACTCTGGGTTCATAGAAATCGTTCTGAGAAGGCATGAAATCAGTAATTATACCAAACCAATGGAGTCTTTTGGTCTGGATATTTACATTGGTTTGAATTCTTGCATTTTGGTATTTTGTGTCAATTTCTCCAATGGGTGAATACAAACTACTATAGTTGATGTTAAGGTTATAGTTCATGCGGTTATAAAAACCTTTTGGCACCGTAAACCGGTATCCCATATAGAAATAATGATTGATGAAGTTATTATTGGTAAAATACCCGAGGTCATTATTGTTAAATTTGGTATCAGTAAGTGATTGATTGTACTGAAATAAAAATCTGCCGCTGGTCTTTCCCATACCAAAGGTATGCGAATACCCCCAATCGGTTTTATCGGTATATTTCAGGTTGCTTACAGCAGCTTTACCTGTAATAAAGTAGGTGTTTTTCTTATCAAAAATACTAAACATGGCTGAGCTCACATTGGCATCATAGGCCGAACCTGCACGGGTTACATTCGAATTGAGAAACGTAATACTGGAGTTGTTTTTTAGGTTTTGGTCCAGCACAATCAGGCTATAGTTGGTGGCAGGATCGGTTTCATATTGTCTTACCTGGCCGGTCTCCATGTTTCTAATCTCAGCGTGCTGGGAGCGGGTGATGGCATTCAAAATTCCGATTCCAAGCCCTCCTTTGGTTCTCCCCGAAATCTTGGACGCATTGATAAGTTTTGATTCTGAAGGGTTATATATAACTTCTTCGTTTTCTTTTAACTGATCATAAACTTTTCCTGAATTGATAGGCGACCCGCCAATTCTCCGGGAATAAAAGAAATCACCTTTGTTGAATAGCTCGGTACCTTCGGTAAAGAAATTACGGTATTCGTTAAATTTTACTTCAAAGGGAGTCAGGTTGAGCACCCGGTTGTCGCTTTGTACCTGTCCGAAGTCCGGGATAAGTGTAGCATCGAGTGTAAATGCCTGACTGATACCAAGTTTTAGATCGAGTCCGCCGGAATATTGGCTTGACCAGTTACTGTTTTTAGGATCTGAGCTGGGATAGTGATTTTGATACACCGAAAAGTAAGGAAATAATTGCAATCGCAGCGGCGGTTTTATGTCTTTGATGCCTGTCCAGAAACCTTCCTGAGTGAGAAAACCATTTACGTTTATGTCAATTGGATTCCAGGTAAACTGTTGTTCGGTTTTTCTTTTCCTCCGGGTAATATTTATGCCCCAATCCTGAATGTTATCTTTACTAAATCTAATGGCTGAGTATGGCAGAAACATTTCAAATGTCCAGCCTTTTTCATGCAAAATCACTTTGCTTTTCCATACCGCATTCCATGCAAAGTCCTCACCGCCATTATTGGAGTTTTGCGAGGAAGACATTTTGGCGTCCCATTGCTCTCCAAGTGGGGTCACAAAATATTCAAAGCCATTGAGTTTGTCTTTGTAGGTATCAAAAATGATCCCGATGTAATCATTGGTGCCAAATCCGTCCCGGCCGGTGAGTTCACGGGAAACGCTGTCGATGGTGCGTTCGTGGCAGATTCCGCCAAAATAAATCCCTTCATCGTCGTACATAATGTAGGCCTCGGTATGGTTTCCATGTTCTTCTTTACGGCCCATTACAGGTCTGAACTCCACCAATTCGTCAAACCTTGCCGCATCTTTCCAGGCGGGTTCGTCTATTTTTCCGTCAATCGTAACTTTCTGTGAAGTCTTTTTGGCAGGAATGTTTTTCGGGGCTGTCTGGGCATATGCAGAACCAGCCGCCATTAAGATTAATAATAGCTTTTTCAAAAGAATAAATGATTTTATAGAGTAATAGCCAGGCAAAAGTATTCACAGGAATATTCTTTGCCAATTAAAAAATGTTAAACGGTCTTTCTATAAGATTTATTGAGAAAGATGAATTTTAAATTGTTAAGGTTGCAGAAATAAGGAAAAATGATTTCAGCCACCGATAGTCGTCATACTTTCGTGTATGGTGCTTGAACGTTGATTTTCAGCTTCAAAACCATCCTTTGCACGGTGTTGAAATGCATTCAAAATTTTGTTGGAAATCAGTTCATCATCGGCATTATTGCGAAGCAAATCACGAAGGTTAAGAGAGGCGTCGGCGTAGAGGCAAGTTTTGAGATCACCAATGGGTGTGATACGCATGCGGTTGCACGTACCACAAAAAGTGCGGCTATAGGCGGCGATTATCCCGATATTTCCTTTAAATCCGGGGATGTTGTAGTTGTATGAAGTTGAAAATGCCTCATCCTGAATTTTAGAAATACCGGGGTATTGGCTTTTTATTTTATCCAGGATTTTTTGATAGGAAAGAAAATACTCAGGTTTTTCGCCTTCACCGTTAAAAGGCATCTCTTCGATAAACCTAACATCCACCGCCTGGTTTCTGGCTAATTCAATGAGGGAGAAAATGTCTTCTTCATTTTTGCCGGCCATCATTACCGAGTTGATTTTGAGTGGAATATTGTGCTCCAGGATAGCCTCGTAAGTTTTCATCACATTGGGTAGCTCATCACGCCGGGTCATTTCTAAAAAACGCTTGCGGTCGAGTGAATCGAGGCTCAGATTGATGGCCGAAATACCCATGCGTTTCAGTTCCGGCACATAAGGAGCCGTCAATACGCCGTTGGTGGTGAGGTTGATTTTTTCGATTCCCGGGATTTCAGAAAGTTTCCAAAGGAATGCCATCAGGTCTTTTCTTACAAAAGGCTCCCCGCCCGTGATTCTTACTTTGCTAATGCCCATTTTCGCCAGAATACTCACCAGCCTGATCATTTCTTCATAAGACAAAAGGTGGTTTTTGGGCAAAAATTCTATGCCCTCATGAGGCATGCAGTAAAAACAACGGAGGTTGCACCGGTCAGTCACTGCCAATCGGAGATAGTTTATGGGGCGGCCGTGGTTGTCGGTGAGCAATGTTTGAAATGTTTAATATTGAAATTTTATTTTGGAGGAAATTTCTTGTAAATATCTCCCCTGCTTAATACTGTCAGGATTATTACTTGGGGTGCAATGTATTCCAATCCTATTCGGTAAGAACCCACTCTTATACGATAATAGTTCTCTTCAGCCGACTGACCCTCCATTCTTTTTATGTCGATTCGGGCATTTTGGAGGCTATCTACACGCTCCAATTCGTCTAAAATGGCTTTTATTGAGGTCTGGACTTTTGCAGGCAACTTTGCTACTTCCTTGATAAACTGCTTTTTAAGAATTATTTCCACCCAAGTTCTCTTTTGGCTTCATCGTAAGAAACGTTTTCATCGTTTTTCAATGCCCGCATCTTTTCAAGCATAAAAAACGCCTCCACATCTTCATTGTTGATTACCTTCAAGAGCTTTTCGGCATCTTCGAGACTGAAAGATTTTCTTTTGATTTTTGCAGAAAACGCCTGCGGTGAAATGCCCAATTTACCCGCAATATAGTCTTTCCTATACCCCGAAATATTGATCGCGGCAGGCAAATTTGCCAATATGCTTTTATAGTTTAAAATCGTTTCTGTAACCATACAATGATATTTCTGTCAAAAATAATAAATTAAATTGTTAATTATAATAAACAGAATCGTTAATTTTTAATTACGCCCCTATGCAATTTACTTGAGTGGCAAGGAAATACCCAATTAAACCGGCCACTGCCATCAATAAACCATAAAACGGCCAAATGGATTTTGACCCAAACTGAAAAAATATATCCAGGCTGCCATTGGGGTTTTCGATATCATAGATATTTTCAATTGTAATTTTGTTTTCTTTATATCTGGTTTTGAGTTTATTGTATTGCTCACGATAGAAAGTTTCCAATGCCAGATAGTACATGTCGATATACATCAAGGGCAAAACAGGTAAGATTAATATATACCAGGGGATAAGTACCGTTTTAGAGCTAAAAACCAACAATGCCGAAACCAGACTGATAGCCCAGGTTTTGGTGTTACGGCTGTTTTCCGACATGCGTTTAATGAGCTCCTGAATCATGCTCATCTGGTGGTGTAGGGCTGTTTGGAGGGTTGAATCCATTTGGTTTAATATTTTCTATTTGTTTAACTATTTCTTTCCATTTGTACGCTCTGTCATTAAGGCTAAGCTCTTTTGAAAGGTCAAAGTTCTCATTTTGAGACCCAATAGGATTCGCTTTATCGTAAACATTTAACTCTGACAAACCAGTTTTTGTCCAATCACATGGACTAACCAAAATTGGAATTATTCTTAGATTTCCATTTTGCGTTCTCTGCAATGCAGCAGGTATTTCTGTATTCATAACATACGAAGTTCCTAAAGTTTTTACACTAATCAAAAGAATAAAAACATCACACTCTTCTAATTCTTTTTTAAGTCTGGCATGCCATTTTTCCCCCATATCCATTTCCCTATCATCGAAAACAACAAATTTGCCTTCGGTAATTCCCGGGTTAAGATGGTCCCGAAGTTCTAATCTAAAAGTATCATCAAATTTTGAATAGGCTATAAATATTTTTATTGGAGCATCAAAAGCATCACCTAAGAAATGTCTAAAATCGTATTTTGGATATAATACCCCTTCAGAATAAACAAATTGACTCTTTTTTTGGTGTCCTTCGGAAATCAATTTTTGAACATCACTAAAAGAGACATAATTGCCAAACTTGGTTTTTACCTTTAGATGAGTTGTATAAGGATTCAAAACTCTTTTAATTTCATTAAAAACTTCATAGAACTGGTCATTTTCAATAAACCCCGAGCTACTTCTTGCAATAGTAAAAGTTGGAATTCTATTTGGGAAATCCTTATTTGGAAGAAGTAATTCCAATTTTAAAAAATGCTTTGAATTTTTATTGTTATTGTAAATTATTACACAGTTTTTCCACAAAATATATTCTATTTTTTCATCATCTTTTACTAAAAGTCCCTTTTTATGATAATATTTGACTATTTTAAGTATTATATTAGGATGAAAAAAATCTTTAAACTCAAATTCACAATCAGCTTTTTCAAATGACTCAATAAATAACTTCTCAACTTTTTCCTTTGGTGAAGGCAGATAATTAGGAGCAACATATTTGGGATTCTCCTCATCCGAATTTTCTACTTCAAATATAACTTCAGCGGCTTTTAGAAATTCAATAACAAAATCCTTAATTTCTAAATCACTCTCTTGAATACGACCAAATGCCTCTTTCTTTGTGAAATATCCTTGGTTTTTTTCGCAGATGGCAAGTTCTTTACTTAATACTTGATAAATGTATTCACTAAACTTTTGAATGTTTACAATATAGTATGATTTCAGTTGGGGATAATTATTTTTTGTTTGAATTAAATAATGATTATTTATAAGGGAGTTGATAACTACATCAAAATTTGAATCGGAAACTTTTATTTTGGAATCCAGAATTCGTTGAATCAAATCCTCTTGACTAATTAAAACAACATTTTCATGAAAAATTTCTTCTCCAAATTCTTTTATTGACTTTACAATTTGGTTTTTTTGAGTTTGTACTCCACTCTTAATCTTTTTTCTAAGCCAATTTCCAACTTTTGCCTCTAAGAAATTAAAACTTAAAATATCCTGAACCCTAACGCTTCCCGAAGATTTTAAAGTTTTAATATCCAGGTAAAGCTCTTTTGTTCCTTTTCTTACATTTTGAATAATATCTATAATTGGTTCATATTCCCATCTAGTTTTGTAGACAATATTCTCAATTTCAACTATATCAACTGGTTTCGAATCGCGTTTTGCTTGTTGTATTAGCTCTGAATAATCGTAATTTTCTCTTCTTATGGCTTTGGAATCATTTATAATAAACCAGTTTTTTTGAGATGCATGGTTTTGAATGCTTTTTAACCAATATTTAAGAGGATACAGAAGATTTTCAACCGCCACTTTCTTGCCTCCCTTTTTAATGTCAATGAATTCAGTTTTACCATAATACTGGTCAGAATCATAATTTCCCCATTGTTTATCTGTATGATTACCCCAAACTATCAAATAGTGACTTTTTAAATTAAAAAAAGGTAAGTGTAGAGCATGGTAATAATCTTGACCTCCAAAGTCATAACCCATCACTTCTATTTCACCAATCTTTTCTAAAAAGTATTGAACTCCATGGGTAGAATTGTGGTTTGTCCTCTTTCTTTTTAATAATCTGTGTTTTAATTCTGTTTTACCGGCAGTAGTGTTTCCTAGCAATATAATTTGATGGCGATTTATAGGGACTAGTTCATCCTCATGTTTTTGCTCAAATTTTAAATATTCTTTTAGTTTATCTCTAAGCTCTTGATCAGAAGAATTTTTTGCAATTTCTAAAATATCCTTCGAGGTCAATTCATTAGATTCATCAAGTCCCAAAATTTCTAATTTGAAGTGAATCCATTTTTTGGGCCATGTTATATTTAGTTTTGAATTTCCCACAGCAAAAAAGTATTTGAGATTTGTTAATTGTGAGATGTTTATTTCAACTATTTCATTATTTTGAATATTTAAATATTCAAGTTTTGGGCAACTTCCTAAAATCAACAAATTCAATCCAGAATTAGAAACATCAATATTTGTTAGTTGAGTGTATTCTCCTGTTAAGGAAATTTTGGTAAGTTTAGGACAATCGTTACACAAAAGAATACTTAAATGTGACAATTCCCCAAAAACAACTCTTTTTAAAAGTGAATTCATCGAAAGGTTTATAAATTTCAAATTTTCAAATTTGAAAACCTCAAGATTTAGGTTTACTACTAATGATCTTGATATATATAATACTTGGATTTTTTTGAAAATACTAAACTCTTTTAGACTTTTTAATACTTCATAAATCTCTTTGTCTTCAAAAAGACAATCTGAAATATGTAAACCAAACCTCTCCCCATCCCAGTAATACCGTAAATCAGGAGTGTTGATTTTTGAGGATTGTCTAAAATCTTTCTCCGATTTTTTATAAAAATCAACCATTCCTTTTGAAGTTTTGAGTTCTTCAATGTGGTCAATTTTTTCGAAGCCTTGCTTGTCTAAAAATTCAATACGTTTTGCCATAAATACTTTGATGATTACCGCTGGCTGCCTTTTCGACTTTTGCTACTCACGCAGCCATTGGTGGTTTTTTCATTTCCTCAATTGTCATAATTAGGATTTTTAGGATTTTATGATGACGGGATTATAAATGTTGATATTCAATCTAAATGCTTTTTAATTCTATCATATTATCCTGATCCTAAAATCGTCCAATCCTACCCAACCTAGTTCAAATATTTTACCCCGCCTTCATCTTATAATCCTCTAATCCTACGAATCCTAATTATGACATTTTATTTAGTATTTTCAGGATGGTTAAGGTTATAAACTCTTCTAAAGTCAAGGCTTTTAGATCCAAAATTGATCAATAAGCCAATCGGTAAGCCATAGGCCTGACAGTAATTCATTGCCTGAGCTAAGTGTACCTCCTCTAATTGAATGATTGCTTTGAGTTCAACCATTATACAATCTTCCACAAAAAAATCTACTCGTCTTGTACCTATTTCTACTCCTTCATAATAAATGAGCATGTTCATTTCCCTTTGAAAACCAAGACCTTGTTTTGTCATTTCTATTGCCAATGCCCTCTGATAAATCACCTCCTGAAATCCATTGCCCAATGTACTATGAACTTTCATTGCACATCCTATTATTTTGTGTGTTAACTCTTTATATTTCATAATTATTTTTAAAATTATCTATTCCATTGTCAGAATTAGGATTTTTAGGATTCTAAGATGGAAGGATTAATATCCTAGAAAATACACTAAAAACAAATCCTAAAATCCTTTAATCTTATCCATCCTAATTCAGACATTTTACCCTTCTTTTTGATTTTTAGGATTCTAAGATGAAAGGATTAAAATCTATAAATAATAATAAAAAAAATTAAATCCTAAAATCCTTTAATCCTACGCATCCTAATTTAGACATTTTGAACACTCAAATCCCACCCATCCTAATTCAGACATTATCTAGCTTTCGTAGGCGGAACTGAGGGAAAAAACCAACCGAAAACCGCCGTCGTTGAAGTTGCGGCCGTCGGGGTGGTGGCGGATGCGAAGCCGCAGGCGGCAAATCTCGGCAAGGTTGAAGCAGCTGCCGCCCCGAAGGACTTTATAATGATAATAATTTAAGTTTGGCTGGCCATTTTTTGGTATTTTGCGAATATCATTTTCGTAATCATCTGCACACCACTCCCACAAATTACCACTCATATCATACAGTCCCCAAGCATTAGGTTGTTTTAGACCAACGGGCATTGTTTGCTCATTACTGTTTTCTACGTACCATGCCACATCATTGAGGTTTTGTGAGCCTGCAAACACAAGGCTCTGGTTGGCATTCGCAGCATATTCCCATTGGGTTTCGGAGGGAAGAGCAAATTGGCCAACAATTTGTGGCCTGTCTTTTACACTTAGTCCTTCATTTTTGAAAAGAAAATTAAGTTCTTTATTGAATATTTGAATATCATCCCAACTTACTTGTTCAACGGGTCGGGTTTTGCCTTTAAAAAAACTCGGATTAGCATTCAATTCGTTAGAATCGCTTGCATCTATAACTGTAGCCCAAAACTCTTGGGTAGTTTGATAAGCACACATCCAAAAATTATTTTCAAAGATTATTGGAATTCCCTCCCTTTCAGTTCCAAGATTTGAGCCATCATCCGCCTGAAACATAAAAGTTTTACCTTCGGCTGGGATATATCTAAAAGGCATCGGTTGTATCAGTTCAACACCGCCTACATGTGTAATCGTGAAGTCTTTATCTTGCATAGAAATGATTATAAAACACTAAGTTATGAAAAGTCAGTGAATTATTGGAGAGGTGTGGGAGGTTTTAACTTAATATCTTTTAATGAGAGATTTGCACATGGAATTTGGACTATTATTGATTGGTGCTCTGGCAGTTTGTGAATTCCATGTTCATTGGGTCTGACCTTCGGTGCTGACCCAATCGTTAAAGGTCTAAGTTTTACATAAACAACTCCTCTGCCCTCAAAATAGCTTCAGGCTTCCCAACATCTAGCACCAAATCGTTGCTGTGGTCGTATCCTATTATTTTGTTTTCGGCACAGAGGTTAAGATAGAGGTCTATCATACTGAATTTGCCCGTAAAGTTTATTTTGTCAAAAATGCTGCTGGAAATCACATGTATGCCGCTGAAAGCCAATGGAATAGGCGAGGCATTGCCCAGCTTTTCTTTTGCGGGCAGTTTAATTTCTTCGGTTTTTATGTTTTTCCAGCCTACCAGTTCGTGGTTTGGGTTAAAAAGCAGATAGCGGCTGGTTTCTCTTTTTGCAACCGCCAGCGTAGCGAGGGCGTGATTTTTCCGATGCTGGTTTATCAATAAGTTCAGATCAAGGTTGGTCAGGATATCGCAATTCATGAGCACGAAATTCTCATCATCTGCCAGTAAATCTCTTGCTTTCAAAAGACCTCCACCGGTTTCCAGTACCATGTCGGTTTCGTCACTGATGCTGATGTGGCTCCCCCAGCCTTTGTGGGTTTCTATGGCTTCAATGATTTGGTCTGCAAAATGATGGACGTTTACCACTACATCCGTTATGCCGAATTTCTGAAGGTATTCAACATTTCGTTGCAGCAAAGATTTTCCATTGACTACCGCCAGTGCTTTGGGATGGTGGTCGGTCCACGGTTTCAGACGTGTTCCGAGACCTGCTGCTAATATAAATCCTGCAATATTTTCTGCCATAAATTATTTTTTTATAACCACATATTTCACATAGCCATTCTTTGAAAATATTTAGATACATAGTTTAATTCCTATGTATCTATGTTGCATTTTTTCTATGATATCTATGTGTTTAAACCCCAATCCAATTAACTCACCAACTTTCTAACCTACCAACTTATCAACTATGATATCAATACTTCACTTCCTTAATCCCCTGTTCCACATGCTCCAGATCTACTTTTACTTTGTATTTGTTCCGGAGGTGACGGGCGGTTTGTTCGGCGGCATATACGCTGCGGTGCTGGCCTCCGGTGCAGCCAAAGTTTATGGCAAGGCTGTCAAACCCGCGTGCCATATAGTCTTCCACCGAAATGTCCACGATATTGTAGATGTTATTCATAAAATCAGGCATTTTGGTCTGTTGCTCCAGGAAATCTATCACTTCTTTGTCTCTACCGGTCAGTATTTTGTAGGGTTCATACCTTCCGGGGTTCAAAATTCCTCTGCAATCAAATGCAAATCCTCCGCCATTGCCGGTTTCGTCCTTGGGAATGCCACTTTTTTTATAACTAAAACTTTTGATTTTCACCACCAAAGGAGTGTTTTCATCTGCTTTTTTAGGTTCGAATCGGGGGATTACTTCGTCAGAAGTAATTTGTGAGAGAATATCGTCTAAAGTAGGCACAATGAGGCCCACTTTACGGTTGGTCAAAAACCATTTCAAATTTCTCAAGGCCAGCGGAATGCTCGTCAGGAAATGGGCTTTTCGCTCAAATAAGCCCCTGAAACCATAGGCCCCAAGTACCTGCAGCATCCTGATTACCACATAGCCGTTGTATTGACTCACAAAGACCTCTTTTTGTACAGGAGTGGGCAAAAGTTCGTCAATTACCGAAATGTAATATTCCAGGAGTTCATTTTTCCAGTTTTCGGGCAGGTCGGCCTTGGCTTGCCAAAGTAGCGAGGCTACATCGTATTGCAGTGCCCCTTTCATACCTCCCTGATAGTCTATAAAACTTACTTTTCCATCATTTACAATGATATTGCGGCTCTGGAAGTCGCGGAACATAAACATCTTGTATTCTGTGCGGGTCAGATAGGTGGCAAGGGCATCAAAATCATCGAGCAATTGCTGTTTATCATACGGGATTTTGAGGGTATCGACAAAATAATATTTAAAATACAGCAGGTCGCTCAAAATTGCCTGCTTTCCAAACTCCTTGGCCGTGAGGGCCTTGTCAAAATCCAAATCTTTGGCACCCAGAATCTGCATTCTGGCCAGCTCTTTCAGGCTTTTTTTATACAAATCGAAAACCTCATCACATAAGCCCTTGGCTTCCAGATTATTGAGCAGCGATGCTTTGCCCAGGTCTTCCAGAATATATATTTTCCGGTCGGTATCTATGGCCAGGATTTCGGGCAAAGGCACGTCTATGGCTCTGAAATGATTAGTATAGTAGAAGAAAACCTCATTTTCTTTGATATTTTCGTTGTAACAGCCGATGTAAGAGTTTTTGTCAGTATAAAAACGGAAATATCGCCTGTCACCTCCACTCAAAGGGATGATTTCGGTACTGGTGATGGGTTCATTGATGGCAGAATCAAAAAAATCCTGAACGACTTCTAAAAGGGGTTTCATATTGAGATATTAAGATGCAAAGATAAAAAAGGAGGAGGATTAGAATGGAAAAATGGGGTTTTTATTAAAAATAGATGTTAGTACAACTGGCAATTCTGATATTTTTTACCTTAAAATAATTTTTTGTAATCATATAATCCTTTTCAAATTCAATCCTTTATTTTTATAAAAAAATCCCTATGATAAAAAAAATTATTTACATCCATCTTTTTTATGCTTCGCTCAATGTTCTATTGGCATGTTGTAATTGCACGGAAGAACCCTCCAGTTATATTGAAATAAATAAAGCAAGAACGGAAATCATTCTGTCTTCCAATTCTGATGTTAAAGGAGTTGCTTTCAGGTTAATATTGGAAGATAGTAGTCAAAAAAAATATCTTTTACCCCAATCGGCCACATTATATTCTTCTGCAAAAGCCATGTCCCGTTGTGATTGTATTTCAAGAAAAATTCTGAAGGAAAAGATTGAAAGCATTAAAATATTTACAGTGAATGATTTGTCAAATGAAAATAAGAAAAACACAGATGTATCTGAGCTTTTTGTAAGTGATAAAATTGAACAGGTCTTTGGTACTAATGTTCTCAAAAACACACTTACTGAAAGTATCCAGAACTTCAATAAACAGGAATATATTAACGATGACTATATTCCGGTTTTCAATCTTTATTTAACATTAAATGACCCCATTCTTCCTGCACAATTTTGGATTGAAGTCAATCTCCATGGAGGAAGAAAAATGAATATTTTAAGTCCTGAATTTAAATGAAATGAGAAGAATTACCATTGCTATATCACTTATTTTAAGCACAATATTATGTTTTGCCCAAAATAAAATTAAAGCGGGTAGTAGCCTGGAATTGATGATCGGAAACAGGAAATTTTCGGCCAGGAATATGGGTTTACAGACCACTGGAACTGATTTTTTAAATAATTTCCCCGGCAATACATTTTCTGATTTGTATGTTGGCTTTGGACTCCGAAAAGAAATAAAGGACAAAAACTATTTTTCTTTCAACAGCACCACCCATGATGACATTGAATTTATAAATTTTGAAATTGCTTTCGGTAGATTTTTTTCAAAAAATCTGGGATTGGAAGGTGGGGCAAATGTATTTAATATACCCAAAAGGAGAGGTTTTCCCTTTGATTTTGAAAATGAATATTCAGAATATAAAACGCTGGAAACTGTATGGAATTCTGATGATTTGGTTTTTATTAAAAATTTTTTAGGTTTTGTTCGTCCGTTTTACAGGTTAAGGAATAAAATGATCATACTTGAATTATCCCTTAAAGCGGGTGGAGGAGGACTTTTAAAAAATCCGATTAGCTTTGGTGGTCAAAGCACAAAAAGTTATGAAGTCATTAATGTGGAATATTCAGCAAAAGTGTCGCCTTTTATTTTTGTTCAGCCTTCTTTTCAGTTTGCTTTCCTGCCATTTAAGGGTAAAAAATCAGATTTGGGATTTCAGCTTAAAGGAAATTTTTTTCCTTCCAAACGCCAATTTAATTATGATCGCAGAATAGATATCTGGACAGCTCAAAACCCAATTTTCCAATCATTTTCCTGCTCAAAACATATAATAAACCGAACTGAAATTGAGTTTGGTTTGATCTGGTCAAAATAAAACCCGCAGTTTCTTCTGATTCAGGTTGGAATTGAATAATTTTATCAAAATTCTTTTTTCAACCTCAAATAATCATGAAAAAAACATCCTTATTTTTATTTCTATTATTGTCTTTTTCGGGAACAAAACTTTTTGCCCAAAAGAAACTCTATACATTCCAGCTGGGTGTGCAGGCTTATACATTTCGTAATCATTTCCCCAAAGGCACCGAGCAAACGCTCGATATCATTCAGAAAATGGGCTTTACCGAGCTTGAAGGCGGCCCGCAAAAAGGCCAAACGCCCGAAGAGTTTAAGAAAATGTGCAATGACCGAGGCATAAGTATCCCATCAACAGGTTGCGGTTTTGAAGAGCTGCGTGACAATCCTCAGGCGGTGGCCGACAAAGCCAAAGCATTGGGTGCCAAATACGTGATGTGTGCCTGGATACCTCACAAAGGCAATGATTTCACACTGGATGACACCAAAATGGCCGTGGAAGTATTTAACAAAGGTGGCAAAGTGCTGGCCGACAATGGGCTCATTTTCTGTTATCATGACCATGGCTACGAGTTCAGACCTCACGACAAAGGCACTTACATGGATTACATCATCCAAAACACCGACCCACGCTATGTTTCGTTTGAAATGGACGTACTCTGGACCATCCATGGTGGTGGAGCCGCTTCGCCTCAGGAATTGCTCAAACGCTACGGCAACCGCTGGAAACTGATGCACGTAAAAGACCTCAGAAAAGGGGTAATCGGTGACAAATCGGGTCATGAACCTGCTGAAAACGACGTAGTATTAGGAACTGGCCAGGCCGACTGGAAGAAGATATTTAAACTCTCTAAAAAAGCCGGAATTCAGCACTATTTCATCGAAGACGAAAGCAACAAAGAGCTCGAAAACGTACCGAAGAGTATTGAGTATTTGAAGAGTTTGTGATTTGGTTTTATGGTCATTCTGAAACGTGACAATCATTACAATTTTTTAAAATTCCGGTATCTAAGTTTGCATCAAAATTTAGAAAAAGAATGAACAGAATTGTAATAATAGGCGGGTTATCTGCCGGTCCATCGGCTGCAGCTAAAGCCAGAAGAGAAGACGAATTTGCCGAAATATTGATGTTTGAGAAAACCGCAGATATCTCTTATGCTACCTGCGGTATTCCTTATGCCCTTTCGAAACATATCAAAACCCGCGAAAAACTGCTGGTAACCGATGTAGAATTGCTTCGCAAAAGATTTAAGATTGATGTTCATCTCAACGAAGAGGTTACAGATATTGACGTTGAAAATCAGAAAGTAATTACTCCCCGAGGAGAATATCCTTATACCAAGCTTGTTTTTGCCACAGGTGCGAAATCTTTTATACCACCTATCGAAAACCTAAACGATGCCGACAACTGGTCAACCTGCCGTAGTCTGGGTGATTATGACCATATTATGCAGCATGCACTATCCGATGAAGCCAAACATATCACTGTGATGGGAGCAGGACTAATCGGTGTGGAAGTGGCTGAAAATCTTGCTTTAGCGGGGAAAAAAGTTACGATAATAGAAGGTGGAGCTACTGTATTGCCGATGTGGACCCCAAAATTCTCGGCCATGGCCCAAAACGTGCTGGAAGACAAGGGAATTCATGTTATCAAAAACACTTTTGTAAAAAAAGTAAATGTAGAAAACGGAAAAGTAATAAGCATAGACCTTGGCAATGGGGCTTATTTGAATACCGATTATGTAATTATGTCGGTTGGTATCAAACCTAATACCGATTTATTGATTTCAAAAGGAGCCAAAGCTATTCCCAACGGTGCTTTGGTGGTGAATGAACATTTTGAGACCTCTCTGCCAAATATTTATGCTGCCGGTGATAATGCCAGTATTTTGAATTTACAAAATCACCAGCAGGATTATCTTCCCCTCGGAACGCACTCCAACAAAGGAGGTCGGGCTGCGGGTTTTAACGCAGTAGGTGGCCATGAAATATTGAGAGGGGGGTACAAAACAGCCATTGTACAGCTTTTTGACTACACCCTTGCCCGTACCGGAATGGGCCCCAGAGACCTGGAAAGGAATGGCATTGCATTTAGAAAAACTCTTATAGTAGCCAACAGTACCCCAAGCTATTATCCCAATCCTAAGGATATTATTGTGGAGGTTTACTATGACGAAAATGACCATACGCTACTGGGAGCTGAAGTATTTGGTGAAGTGGGCGTCGACAAGCGGGTGGATGTGTTGAGCACAGCCATCTATGCCAAATTGAAGGTTACAGACTTGCCCCAGCTTGATCTGGCCTATGCTCCTCCATATTCGCCTGCAAAAGACGCCGTTGTAGTAAGTGGATTTACCGCTACCAATGCCATCAACCACGGATGTTCACCCATTTCAGTGGAGGAACTGCATGATTTACTAAACAATGAAGCCGATATTCAGGTGGTAGATGTGAGAAATCCGGGAGAAAGAGCAAATGGCAAACTTATTGAAGGGTCGGTAAATGTTCCTCTTGATGAATTAAGGGAAAATTTGGATAAAATAGACAAAAACAGATTGGTGGTTTTGCATTGTGCCAGAGGCTTGAGGGGATACATAGCGGCGAAAATTCTTTTCCAGCACGGGTTTTCAAATATTAAGAATCTGGCCGGCGGATATAAAGTTTGGGCTGAATACGAAAGACAATATCCGGTTAGAAGAATGGAGAGTGAACTTGCTTAATTTTTTGACGATTATACTTCAACAACAAAAGGCCTTCCCTGAAATTGGGAAGGCTTTTGTATTTTAGTTCGATTTATAAACTTTCCCGTCTTTCATCACGAAAGTTACATTCATGAGCGAAAGAACGTTTTTTTGAGGGTCTTCATCAATTGCAATGATATCGGCCAGTTTTCCGGCTTCGATGGCTCCTAGCTCGTTCTCCATGCCCAACACTTTGGCATTGGTAATGGTAGCCGCATTCAGGGCTTCCATGATGGGCATTCCGGCTTCAGTCATATATAAAAACTCCTTGGCATTATACCCATGAGGAAATACCCCGGCATCGGTTCCAAAACATATTTTCACACCGGCTTTGTAAGCTCTGGCGAAAGCCTCCTGAATCATGGCACCGGTTTCAATGGCCTTTTTCACTACAAATGGATGGTAATATCCGGGTATTTTTGCTGAATCAGCCACGGTTTTCCCGGCAATAATTGTGGGCACCAAATAAGCACCTTTTTCTTTAAATAAAGCTATACATTCATCGTCCAGAAACGAACCGTGTTCAATCGTAGTCACTCCTGCTCTGATAGCTCTTTTTATCCCCTCGGCACCATGTGCATGGGCTGCTACCCCAAAGCTGTAATCTTTGGCAGTGGCCATAAGAGCGTTGAGTTCATCATCCTGAAACTGTGGGCCTTTTCCGTTTTTGGCAATACTCAAAACCCCACCAGTGGCGGTGATTTTTATCCAGTCAGCACCATCTTTATAACGTTGTCTGATGGCTTGGCGAGCCTCATCCGCAGAGTTTATAACCCCATCCATTCGGTCATCATTTGAGAGCGTATAATTGGGGCCGATACCGTTTGAAGGATCTCCATGTCCTCCGGTAGTAGCAATGGTTTTTCCTGAAGTAAATACACGTGGACCTACCACAGACCCCCGATTGATAGCCCCCCGAAGGGATATGTTTACGCCGCTTCCGCCCAAATCACGAACGGTAGTAAAGCCCGACATCAAGGTGATATTAGCATATTTTTGGGCTTCAAAAGCCACATCGGCTTCTGAATATTGGATTCTTTTCTGAAACTGATCTTTGGAGGTCTGGCTTTCCAAATGCACGTGCATATCAATGAGACCCGGTAGCACATATTTCTTTTTGAGGTCGAGGACTGCATCAGTAGCACCCCCTTTCTGGTAACCCGATTTTATCTCCACAATTTTGTTTCCTTCTACTACCACGGTCATTTCTTTCTGTACTTTCTGAGAGCGGGTATCAATGAGGTTTCCACATTGAATATAGGTTTTTTGAGCGATGACTGTGCTACAGGCCATACCCCAAAAAAGGAGCGTTTTTTTCATAATTGGTTAAGTGTTTTTGAAAGTGATTTACGAAAATAAGAATTATAACGATTTGATAAACAATTGCGGAGTTTTCAGTAAAAAGATATTTAAAAATACCCTTCTTGAAAAAGGTTTAGAAATCAACTTTTCCCCTGTTCATCTTTTTTTCACCGGCTATTTTCTTGGCTTTTAATCTTTCCAGAATTTTTTCCTGACTTGGCTTTGTAGGTTTTCTGGGTTTGTTTTTTTGAAATGTTTTTTCCAAAAGTCCCAAAAACTTTTTATAGGCCAGTTCTTTATTTTTAAGTTGTGAGCGGGATTCCTGCGAGGTAACTATGATTTCATCTTCAAGATTAATCTGATTTTTTAGTTTTTCTCTGCAAATGGCTTTTTCCTCTTCTTCCAAAATTTTAGAATCGGCAATGCTGAATCTCAACTCAACTTTGGTTTCGACCTTGTTGACATTCTGCCCGCCAGCTCCTGAACTTCTTGAGGTGTTCACCTGTAATTCAGGCCAAAAATCAATATTCTTTACTTCTTCAGGTTTCATTCCAGGCCTTTTGCTGCAGCTTTATCAATCCACAGTTTTCCATTGAAATGTTTTCTCAAAACCGTTGCCGGCAACATTTCGGATATGGGTTCTGTACTCATTTGTCTAACGATGTCTGATTTCGCTTCTCCTGTGGCTATTACCATGGCTTCTTTTGCTTCCAGAAGATGCTTTAATCCCACTGTGATACCCTGCGTAAGCGGAGTGGCCGAATTGAAGTATTTTTGTCCGATAGTTATCGTTATTTCTTCCAGATCTGTCACCTGACAATAAGCATCAAAAGACGAACCCGGTTCATTGAGGCCAATGTGGCCATTAACTCCTAATCCTACCAGAATAAAATCAAGCCCGCCTTTAGAAAAAATCAGCTCGTCGACCCTTTCACACTCAGCCTGAAGGTCTGTGGTCATGGAGTCAAAAAAAGTATATTGAGAGGCAGAAATTCCCAGTGGTTTCAATAAATTTTCCTCCACAATGTATTTGCAGCTCCCTTCGCTTTCGCCCGATATACCCACCCATTCGTCCAAACCAATGATGATCGCATGTTTAAAAAGATCTTTCGATGCGGTTTTTGCAATGTGTTGGTAAGCAGCTATTGGTGTATTTCCCGAAGTAAGCACCATGGTAGCATCTGGTTTTTCTTTCAAAATACCCATGATATGTCCGGCCACAGCAATGGCCAGATCTTCAGAATTTTCAAAAATTTCGGTTTGCATTTGATATAATTTCAAAGCAAAATAGTCAAAATTTTCAAAAAATCATATTGCTACTGGCATCCGGTTAATTGTGTAGCAAAGACAGCCCCTTTTTTAGCTTCAAATCCGGGATTGAGAAGAATCGAATTTTTGGAATCAAATAGGATGTTAGATTCAGAATCAATGGTTTTATCTGAAATTATTTTGTCAGAAGCTTTGACGGTGGTAACAGAATTTAATGGAGTATTAATTGAAATTTTTCTTATGGGTGTACAATTATTATACTCAAAAGCTCCCATGTCAACATTTTGTCCGTTAATTCTTGGATTTTGAATTAAATCTTTATCAAATGGCAGAACATAGGCATTAGACCCTGCATTAATACAAGGTGAAAATGGACTTAATTGCAGATATAATGAGTCATCCATGATAAAACCTGCGGTTTTATTGATATTCCCAACTCCGGGATAAGGGTTACTTCCTTGTGTAATATTACTAAACTCGGCCGATAGCTCACCAGCAAAAACACCGTTATAATTTAAATTATATTCTATTGAGCCATAATTTTCTTTGTTTCCAGAAAGAATTGAATTTTTCAAATTAAGTTTGTTTATGGATGAAAAGCTGGATTTTGAAAGTGTAACACTACCGTATCCGAAATTATAATTATTGGCTATTGTTGAATTTTCTAAAGTGATTTCAGAAAGAGCATTATCATTGGTTAAACAAGAGATTGCCGCTCTTAAATTATTATATATTGCGGAGTTATTAAAGTTAAGATAATTTTTAGAATTAGAAAAATAAGAGAGATTTAACCCTGAACTCGATGGATTTGAAATGCGGGTTCTGGTAAATGTGCCATTAGTTGTGGCTCCTGAGTAAGAATAAACAGAAATAGGATTGTCATTATTCAAAATTTGTGAATCATTTATCTGATAGTTCAATATTGAGTTATTTTGAGCGTCCAGGTTAATTCCCATTGGGTTATTATTGTACTTACACCTGTACATTGCCAAAGTTTGATTTGATGAAGAATATGCCAATATATTGATTCCAAAACTCCATATATTGCCAACAGGATTAAAGACGTTATCTGAAACCTCACATTCTGTAAAAACCATTCTTCCTGAGTTATTTTCAGTAGTTTCAGAATTAAAAAGTCCGGCATTGGAGAGATTATTTTTTATTTTGCATTTGTAAAAAGCAGCCCCGTAATCTCCGCCATAAACATTGTAAGGTGAATATATATTTAAAATACTGCCTTTATACCGGGCTTCATTTTCATTAAACTGACAATTTTCAAAATAAACTCTGTCATATTTTCCGAAAGAACTAAAATCTAAAACGCCACCGCTACCTTCAAATACTGTGTTACTTATTGCTTTATTCTGGATAAAAACCGAATTCAAAAATCTAATATCAAAAACCCGTGTATTACCCGAACTTACACCAATTGCACCCGATTTAACACTTTGGTTTCCGGAGAATTCAGTGCTGTCAATTTCTGTATAAAAAAATGTATTGGAGCCTGTACCACTCAGATTCAAAGCTGCCGCTTTATCAGAAGAAGTATTATTTGAAAAAGTTGATTTTTTTATAAAAAAATAAAAATCAAAATATGAGTTTATTGAAATGGCACCACCCATTTGAGAACTATAATTATTTGAAAAAGAAGTACTTAACAGTCGCATTTCGTTGCGTTCATCATAACTATTGGAGAAAAAATATACAGCTCCTCCTTGTTCGGCTGTATTGGAATCAAGCACGCAATTCTCCAATTTCAGTTCAACTTGAGCAGTACTGTGAAGGTTTCGCATCGCGATTGCCCCCCCGTTTAAAGAGGTGTTTTTTTTCAATACACAGTTTCTCATGGCAACCCCAATGTTTTCAACAGCTGCCGGGATTTGGAGGATGTTAAAGACCCCTCCAGACATCGTTTCTAAATCGCCTGAAATATTTGCGTTCCCACCACTAAAAGTTATACCATCAATCAGACCATAAGACATATCGACCTGATAGAATTTTAAAATATGAATTGAGTTTTCACTCCTGCTGGCATGATCATACCTAATCTCGCTTGGTGAATCATTTTCAGAAAGATCACCAGAAAAAATCGTAGAATGAACGCTTAGGTTTCTTTGACTAATATCAGTTTCGTTTCCCACAAATCCTCCATATAATTTTACATGTAAACCAATATGGAATGACTTGTTTCGATCTCCATCATAGGTAGGTTTATAAATTCCTTCAGCTACCCAAATTTGAGAAATCATTGGTGCATTCAATATAGCCTGTGGTAATTGGAACCTATCATAGGCATTACTCCATGAACTTCCATCTTTACTGCCAGCACCAGAGTAAGATGCGTATATTATTGCTTTAGATTCAAATGATATTAAGAATATTATCCATACAATTGTGTATATTTTTTTCATTATAGATGATTTTGTGTATTAAGAAATTTAAAATTATGGATTTATATGAATGAAAAAAATGATATTTAAGAAATCCCTAGGAAAAATTATTTTAAGGCAAATTATTTTATCGATTCCCACAAAATCTTCAAACATTGGTCTAATTCTTCAACGTTTGAGCTCGCAAATCCCAATCGGGTACAATTTTTAATTTTATCAGTATCATGAGTTGCCCCATCACTGAAATACAATCCTTTTTTTAGGGCCGTTTCAGTAGTTTTTTTCATATCAATTTCAGAATCAAACTTGGCCCAGACCGACATTCCGCCTTCCGGAATCTGAAATTCAATTTTTCCGGAAAAGTCACTACTTAGTTTTTCGCAGAAAAAATCTCTTCTGGATTTGTATTCCTTCAACGACCTCCTTAGATGTTTCTGAATAATGCCCTCATGCAGGAGCTGAGCCAGAGCATTTTCGAGCATATTATCACCCTGCCGGTCAATGAGTCGGCGATGATGCGATAAATGCTGAATTACATCTTCGGTAGCCACCAAATAACCCACCCTGAATGCGGGTGAAATGCTTTTGGTAAACGACCCGGAATAGAGCACCCTTCCATTACTATCGGCACTTGCCAGGGGCAACAGCGGGCGGCTCTGATAATGAAAATCATAATCGTAGTCATCCTCAAAAATGATAAAATCGTATTTTTCGGCCAATTGAAGCAATTTTACCCGTCTGTCGGCTTTCAAAGTGTAAGTGGTAGGGTAGTTGTGGTGAGGGGTGACGTAAAGCAACCTGATTTTTTGTTTTTGGCAAACAATTTCCAGGGCGTCGGTGTCAATACCATATTCATCGGTCGGAATTTCAATTACTTCGGCACCGGCTTGTAAAAAGCTGATACGGGCACTCAGCCAGCCCGGCCAGCCCATAGCTACTTTGTCGCCAGTTTTTACCAAACCCAGATTGGTCAGGTACAAAGCCATAATTGTACCCCTAACAATCAAAATATTATTTTCATTGATTTTCAGGCTCCTGCTTTCATTGAGATAGATTGCAAGTTCCTTTCTTAACCAAAGCAAACCAGTAGTATCTCCGTAGCCCAGTTTTTGGTAGCTGTTGCCATACAGTAAATTGCTTCGATAGGCCCTGGCAAGTTCGGGCAATGGGGCTAGTCTTGGATCTGGAAAGCCATCGTCAAGGTGTAAAAGGTCGGTTGCTTTTATGGGTTCTCTGATCAGAAATTCCTTTTTTTCAAAATAAAATCCGGCTTTTTTAGGTCTTTGGCCAGTTTCATCCAGGATTTTTTGCGGATTTATTATTGGAATATTTTTAGGCACAAATGTGCCGCTTCCCGGTATTGATTCCAACCACCCCTGCATTTGCAATTCACCATATACCTGAGTGATGGTCTTTCTGTGTACCGAAAGCAACTCACTCATAATTCTCGACCCCGGCATTTTAAACCCCGGAGGGAGCAACCCGGTTTTTATCAAACCAATGATCTGAGTACTTAACTGACTGTAAACAGGCACTTTCTGGCCTTTCTTAATTTTAAGATGTGATTTGAAAGGAAACATATACCGGACTACTAGTTATCTAAAAACCGGACGACAATGCCCATCCGGTAAAGTTATATTTTTGTATCAGAAATTCAAAAAAAACAAATGGAAATAAAAATTGCCCGCTCCGAACAAGACTACCTCAATTGTCTGGAAGTTTTGAAACATCTGCGTCCTCATCTTACTACGGAAATTCTTTTGAACCTTATTTCTGAGATGGAAAAAGAGTCTTACACACTTATTTACGCAGAAGAAAATGGTAATATTACCTCAGCTTGTGGATTTCGTTATTTGACCACACTTTTTGAGGGTCGGTTTATTTACATTGACGACCTGACCACCGCTCCCGAATTCCGGGGGAAGGGTTATGCCGGAGCCTTGTTTGACTATGTGGTAGAAAAAGCAAAATCCGAGGGTCTCAATGCAGTCCATCTTGATTCGGGTCACCAACGATATGATGCTCACAGGTTGTATCTCAACAAAAAAATGAAAATAGTTTATCATCATTTCAGATTAGGCCTAAAAGAATGATTTTGCTTGAAAAGAGTAAATATTTTCTCTGCGAAAAAGCTCTGGAATCAGTTCAGATAAATCATTTTTTCGCATTGTCAGTAGTAAGGAATCATGTAAATGGGCAGGTATTTGTAAATCATGCCGATAATCCTGAGGTTTTTTACGTGAAACATCCTTACGGAATGTCTCTATTGTTTGGAAAAACGGATGATGAAAACTTTAATAATTGGCTAAAGAAATATATTTCGGACGAAAAAACCAAACCTGAATATTTACAGGCAAGCCCTGGTTCATGGGATGAATTATTCCGGGATTGGTTTTCAAATATTTGCTCAGAAACCGAAAATAGACAAAAAATCTGGCTTCAAACTCGTGCAAATTTTGAGTTCTTGCCCAATGAATTCCATAAATACTTCCCTGAAACTGGAAACCACGAAATTGTAAAAATTGATAAAGAAATATTCGAAAGTTTCGATGGGTCAGTAATTCCCAAAGTTTTTTGGAACAATGCTGAAGATTTTTTGCAAAAGGGCATAGGTTTTTGTCTGAAAGTCAAGGGCAAGCCTGCTTCCATTGCATTTTCATCTTTTGTCCATGAGCCCTATTATGAGATTGGTATCGAAACGGTGGAAGAATTCAGGGGAAATGGGCTCGCAAAAATCGTGTGTTCTGAATTAATTTATTTTTTGCAAAAAGACTGGTTTATTCCCGTTTGGTCATGTAGAAAAGGCAACTCTCAGTCTTATTATTTGGCACAAAAACTTGGTTTTAAACCCTCATTTGAAACACCTTATTACATATTATGATAAAGCAAACGCCCAAAACTACCCCAAGTCGCTCGGCAAAAAGAGCCACTTATGACGAAGCCACAATCCATTCTATATTGGATGAGGCCATGTTCTGTACAATCAGCTATTCAGTTGACAACCAGCCGTTTTCGATTCCAACAGCTTTTGTCAGAAAAGAAAATAAATTATACATTCATGGTTCGGTGGGGAGCCATTTTCTAAGAGAAATAGAAAAAGGCATTCCGGTGTGTATTACGGTCATGCTCGTAGATGATTTGGTAGTAGCCAGGTCGGCATTTCATCATTCGGTTAATTATCGTTCGGTGATAATTTTCTCAAAAGCCGAAAGAATCGATGATTTTGATACGAAATGGAATTTTTTCAAAGAATTGACCGAAAAAATAGTACCTAACAGTTGGGATTATTTACGTCCAATGAAAGCCGGGGAAGTAAACAAAACTATGCTTTTGAGTTTTGATATTTCGGAAGCATCGGCCAAAATCAGACAAGGGATGCCCAATGATGACGAAGAAGATCAGAGCCTTCCGATCTGGTCAGGATTAATTCCGGTTCCGCCCAAAAGATTGACTCCTGTCGCCGATGATTTCAGCAAGGATATTCCTTTGCCTGATCATTTAAAATATCACGCCTAACTTCAAAGAGGCTTCGGGATTCAATAAGGGCAGCGTGTAAGTGGTCTGGTCGACCGGGGTTTTCTGGTCGCCACCCACGCGAAGACTCATGCCGGCCCATGGCGAAAGGTAAAAGTGTTTGTTGAGCTTAAAATTGTATCCAAGACTTCCGTTAAGCAATGAATTTTGGAATTTGGCAGTTTGTAGTTTATCCTGAGTCTGGATTTTACTTTTCCAATATACCAAACCACCGCCTATCCACCAGCCGGACCAGCTTTTTTTGAAAAATCGATCTACCACAACTGCGTATGCCTCCACATGGTTGTTGGAAAAATTCTTGTTGATACTCCAGTCAGGTTTATTGACCGAAGCCGTTAAAGCTCTTAATCTCCAATGTCCTTTCCCGACAAATCCCGCCCCAAAATATCCTCCGGTAATGTAGGGAAGGGCGTCAAGTTCTATCCCAGCTTTTATTTTTTCCTGAGCTTTAATTTCAAAAAAAGAAACCAGAAACAGGCAGAAAACTAATCGTTTGATTTTCATATTTACGATAATTAGAAACTTGCGAGGCCTTTTCTGATCATAGGGTCATCTTGATTGAAGACCTGATAAAACTCATTGGTAAGGCCTTCTTTTTCATTTCGTTTCCAGATGTTCCTGGCAATCAGGGCTTTGGTATAAAGTTTTATGTAATCTTTAGATAAAGCAAAATCTTTTTCTGAGAATTTTATTCCTTTTTGTTGAGCCGTTAATTTCAGGCCGGCCAATACTTTTTCGTCCAGATTATATGAAGAAAGGTACTTTTGGAAGCCCATAGCTTTAAGCTCATTTTGGTGCTCCAGGGCATATTTCATAGTAAATTCTCTGAAAATATTCTGGGCAAAAAGTTCAACCAAATACGGGGTATAGTAACTAGTATCCTGCGGTACGAAAATATCAGGAGTGATGCCACCACCACCATACACTGTGCGACCACCTTTTGTTTTAAACTTTAGTTTTTGATTGTACTTGATACTGTCTTTTATAAATAATTCCTTCTGGCTAAACCTCTTATGCATGTCTTCCATGTATTCTTCACCATGGCCCAAGGTGTAGGGTTTCTGGATACTTCTTCCACTGGGTATGTAATATCTCGAAATCGTCAGGCGTAGTTCTGAGCCATCAGAAAGTTTGATTGGGGCCTGTACGAGTCCTTTTCCGAAAGTTCTCCTTCCTACAATGGTGGCCCGGTCATAATCCTGCAATGAACCACTTACAATCTCAGAGGCCGACGCACTGCCTTCATCAACTAATACTACAATTTTACCTTTTTCAAAAATTCCTTCTTTTTCAGCTTTAACCTCATAGTTATTGGCTTTGTCTTTTCCTTTGGTATAAACTATGACGCCATTACCTCCAACCAACTCATCCACAATGTCAGTGGCTTTGTCCATATAACCGCCAGGGTTATCTCTCAGGTCAATCATCAGCTGCTGCATTCCGGCAGATTTGAGGTTTTTGAGGTGGGCTACAAACTCATCATAGGTTGTTTCAGCAAAACGATTGATTTTGATATAGCCTGTCTTTTTATCGGCCATCAGGTAAGCAGCATCGATACTGAATGTCGGAATCTTATCTCTTTTTACATTGAAAAAAAGCGGTTTGCCGAAACCTTTCCTTTTTATTTTTAATTTTACAATAGAATTTCGGGGGCCCCGAAGACTTTTGAACACTAAATTATTATTAAGTTTTTTGCCTGTTAGATTCACTGTGTCGGCCTGAAGAATAATATCTCCTGTTTTGATACCCACCGCTTCAGATGGCCCACCGCTTAGGGCAGTAACCACATAAAGCGAATCATTGAAAATATTAAACTCTACCCCTATTCCATCAAAACCGTCGTGAAGTTCTGAACTCACCAATTCGGCATCCTTAGCAGGAATAAATGCGGTATGAGGGTCAAGTTTTTCAAGCATTTTGGATATCCCATATTCCGAAAGGGAATCCACATTTACCTCATCCACATAGCTGTTTTTTATATTCATCAGCACTTCGTTGAAAATAGAGCCATTGATGCCGGAATGAGTCGATAAGGACTTTTTACCAAAAATAGTAGCTCCCAGAAAAATCCCTATGGCAACTGAAACTGATATGATTAAAGGAATAGACGCTGTTTTTTTATCGTTATTTTGATTCATCAAAATGTTTTTTGAGTGAAAGAACCACAAATTTTGGAAAAAATTGTGGTAAATAATACTGTTAAACCAAAAAGGAGGGATTTGGTTTCCCAAAAATGGATTATTCTTTCGAAATATGATCTAAATTAATTCGTTATTAAATTCGACCGCAAAAGAAAATTTGGACATAAAGCTTGAATTTTCCTAAAAAATTTAAAATCTTTGACTTAAAATTGGTTTTTAACAATGAACCAATGCTTACGTGCTTAAAAAACATAAAAATTAAGTGAAAAACCATTTTATTGCTTTCACTCTTTTTTTCTTTTTTTCCACTTTTTGTAGTGGCCAGATTTCCTATCGTACCCGTTATAGAAAAGCAGTTACATTCAATGTTTTTGGAACAAGCCCTATTGCCTCAGTAAATTATGAAAAGGCTTTTAACCGGAAAATGAAATCTTTTAATACTTTTAGCATGGGAGCAGGGTTAATGCCAGGTTCATTTTCAAAGGATTTTCTCAGAGACACCGGGCTTTCATTGCCCATAGGACTTACGCAGAATTTTAACCTTAATAATCTAAAAAAAAGAGTAAAACATCGGGTGTCGCTCCGATGTAAAGCCACTCCATCAAAGATTTCTGCGGAGTGGTTTGGAGAAGCCGGATTAAGCTATTCTCCGATTCTATATACCAATGAACCCGTGCGTCATTACTTTTTTGGTGTGTTGGGAGTTAGGCAACAAATCGTGATTGATATACCTCCGAAACCCAAGGTTATATTTCTTAAATTTCAGTATACCCCCAAATATTATGATAAGCAATTTACCTTTTTTTTTGATTCCAGCTTAAGCAGTATCGCAGGAATTTCACTTGGATTCTCTTTTTAAAGACTAATTGCTAATTTTGAAAAAAAAACATTATGTCTTCTTTTACTCACCTTGACGATTCGGGAAACCCATCAATGGTAGATGTTGGATCCAAGGCGGTGACACATCGTGTGGCTCAGGCCAGGAGTGTTGTGGAGCTTTCTGATGAAATCATGGCCCATTTTCAAAATGATGATATAAAAACAAAAAAAGGCCCGGTTTTTCAGACTGCTATAGTCGCGGGAATAATGGCTGCCAAGAAAACCGGTGAATTAATTCCGCTTTGCCATCCGATAGGGATGGACAATTGCCATATTTTTATCAAAGTTTCCGGCAAAAACACCTTGGAAATCCTATGCGAGGCGTCAGTTCATGGTAAAACCGGAATCGAAATGGAAGCTCTGACCGGTGCAAGTATCGCAGCGTTGACTATTTACGACATGTGTAAAGCTCTTTCTCATGATATTGTGATTAAAGAAACAAGACTGATAAAGAAAACCGGGGGAAAAAAGGATTTCGATTTGAGCTAAAACCCCATTCTTTTTATTTTCTTAAAATCTTAATTTTGAAAAAACACGAAAAACATCCAAAATTAAACAGACCCAACATAGGCAGTTGGGGGCGAAACGAGTTTGCACTTGTTGGAGCACCTTGTGAATTGATAAATCAAATCGCCGGAGAAATTATTCCGGCACTTTCAGGAAAATATAAAATAGCTTTCATAGATGCCGACCACACAGTCAGCGAAAGTTTAAAAGACTCAAATATAACCCGGCTTCAGGATAAAATTTCTTTTTTCAATATCTCAAAAAAAAGCTTGTCTGATTTTGATAAAAGGGCACTATTAAACGATTGTGATATAATTCTGGTAAACGGAAATCATTTTGCGGCAGAGAAACAAATTGTCTTAATTAATCAAAAAAAAGAAGAGTCACTCAAAAAAAGAGAAAGTCAGCTTACCGATATTATTGCAGTACTCCAAACCGATGAAACCCCGGTTTTTGATTGGTTAAAAATTGGAAACGTCCCGGTTTTAACAAAAGAAAAAACAGATGAATTGGCAACGATTATTGAAAAAAACATGAAGCTAGTTCCACTAAAAGGTCTGGTGCTTGTGGGTGGTAAATCAAGCCGAATGGGTCAAAATAAATCCGAAATAGTCTATCATGAAGGGGTTTCTCAGAAAGACTTTTTATACAAAACACTCACCTATGCAGGTCTTGAAGCTTACTTGTCAGTGGCTGTAAGCCAAGATCAGGAAAAGGAAATTCCTGATGCTTTTTTGGATATGGGCCCTTATGGTGCCATTCTTTCGGCTTTCAAAAAAGACCCCAATACTGCCTGGCTCGTGCTTGCATGCGATATGCCATTGATTGGAAAAGATGAAATAGATTTATTGATACAGAATCGAAATACATCAAAAATAGCCACCGCTTGCCACAACCCTGAAACCAATTTTCCCGACCCTCTTTTTACCATTTGGGAGCCTAAGGCTTACCCCGTTTTGCTACAGTTTCTCTCTCAGGGATATTCTTGCCCCAGAAAAGTCCTGATAAATTCTGACACTGAATTAGTTCAATTGCCCAATCCCGGGGTTTTGAAAAATGTAAATACTCCCGAAGAGTTGGAGGGTTTTAAGAAATAAAAAATAGAATTATGAAAGTGTTTCATCAAATCTCACAACAAGAAGAATTAATTGGAAAAGCAATTGTAAATGCCGCTTTTGAGGTTCATAAAAATCTTGGACCAGGGCTTCTGGAAAAAGTGTATGAGGTGTGCTTTTGTCATGTATTGAGGAAAAATGGGTTTGAAGTAAAAGACAGGTAGATATTCCAATTTCATTTGATGGTTTGGTTTTTGAAGAAGGTTTAAGGCTTGATGTAATCGTCAATGATTTGGTTATTTGTGAATTAAAAGCATTGGAAACTGTTAATCCGGTATGGGAAGCACAAATTCTAAGTCATTTAAAATTGACTGGGAAACGTCTGGGGTATTTAATAAATTTTAACGTCCCTTTGATAAAAAACGGGATTAAGAGAATGGTTTTATAATTTTAATTTCAGGTATTTATTTTTGCCACAAAGACTCTAAGGCAGTAAGCTACACAAAGTATCCTCGGTGTTTTCTTTGAGACTTTCTGTCTTAGTGGCTGGATTGGGATACTTTTTCTACAGCACAAAGGCAGGAAGGTAGGAAGATGCACAAAGTATCCTTGGTGTTTTCTTAGGGTCTTTCTGTCTTGGTGGCCAATTTATTATAAAAAAGTATCACTAAAATCACATCACAAACTTCGAAGAATCGCTTTGCGAAATCTGGTAACCGCCTGTATCAATACGGGTTTTAGGAAATTGAGCTTTTAATTGTTTAAATTGCTTTTTGTTAAATTTTGAATTGTAAACAAAAATCGTTTTTAGTTTACCTAGTGTTTTTAGGTTCAATAGCCCCTTTTCAGTCACCGCTGTACCACCAAGATTAATAACCCTGAGTTCGGCAAGGCTTGAAAATTTATTCAAATCATCATCTGTAATACCCGATTCTGCCAGATTCAGTTTTCTTAGATTCGAAAAGTTTCCGATTTCTGCAATTAAATTTTTGTCTTTATGGCCTCGTGCAATTAGTATTAAAATGTTTTTTTTAAGCTCTTTTAATGCCGAAATTTCTTTTTCCTGAAGCTTATTTTCGAAAACAGTTATTGTTATATAATTTGTTTCAGGCGAAATTCGATTTACCACTAGACCAGCCTTTTGCAATATTTCCAGAGCTGTTTTTGAAGGTTCTGAAACCTTTTTTTCAGGAATAATACTCTCTGAAACGGTAGAATTTTCTCCTGATTGAAAAGAAAGAAGAGCCTTTTTGTCCGCCGGAGTTTGACTAATTTCTTTTGCTTTTTTATTAAAATCGGCTCCATTTTTTATCCACCAATCTAAGATTTGCTTTTCCTGATTACTTAACTGAGGCTTGCCTTTGGGTGGCATATGTTCCTCTTCGCCGTCGGGTAGATTCAGCCTTTCTAAAAGTAAACTATTCAAAGGGTCTATACATTTTCCATTTTTCCCGCCTTTCAGAATAAATTCCTTTTCATCTAATCGTAGTTTTCCTTTTTGCTTCTTTGAGGAATGACAAGACCAACATTTTTCCTCCAGGATAGGCCTTACCAAATCATCAAAAACTTTTGCTTCCTGTACATTTGCAATGGGTTTTCTTTGGGGTTTTGAAAGTTCCAAAGTCAGGTAATCCTCCCCATGCGTAAGGTTTCCACCTAAATGTCCTGTGAACAACAAAACCACCAGTCCAAATAGCCAAATCACTATAGACCAGCGTTTTTGGTTAAAAATATATATAAGTATTGATACTGCTGTAAAGACTATTCCCATATTCCGATGAAATAAAACTGTGTCTTTTTCATAATCCCCTCCCGAAAACAAAATCAGGCCGGTAACCACACTTAAAAAAGAGGAAATCATCGTGGCAGCGATTATCAGTTTGAAAATATGTTCGTCTATTTCCTGTTTTTTGAAAGCCACATATCCTTTCAGAAATACTCCAAAAATGAAGACTCCGATGGGAAGATGAACCAACAAAGGGTGAAACTTACCGAAAAATTGTATCATCGGGATTTACTTTTTACCGTATCGTTCTTTTAAGAGATTTTTCATGAAAACATTGATTTCCCATTGGTCGGCTAAAGGCTGACGGGTATAAGGTAAAGCAGGAAGATAATTTGGCGGGCCAAATTCTGTAAGAAAAGTAATCTTCTCGGCACCCGCTTCCAGTCTGTTTTTTACGACTTCATCCCACCAGGCCAGATGTTTTTCGAGATGGTTTTTCCACTCGGGGGCCCTTGGGTCGTTTACCTGAGGCCCTTCTTCATGACCTATACGTGCGTGAACATGGGCGGTATGCTTTAACGTAAGATTTACGGTACTTTGTTGGTCCTCCAGCATTGATTCGTGTACGTTGCACCAATGAGAAATGTCAAGTGTAAGTTTCATTTCGGGGTGTTTTTCCAGAAAATATTTGGTAGAAACTGTAGAAAAACACATACGGCTGCGATGCGTTTCATGAAGGATTTTGGTGCCTGTTTCCTTCATTTTCTGAATTGTAAAGTCAATAATTTTGCCGTTTTCTTCCATCAAAAAGTAATCTTTTCCGGCGTGACAATTGATATACAAAGGCTTAAAATCAGAAGACAATACTGCATTGATGCTTCTGGAAAAATCATCGAAATGGGTTTTGAAGTGTGAGCTGGAGGCTCCGCAAAGAAAGCCAATTTTCATATCATATTTATCCAGAAAGCCTTTGAGTTCAGCCTGTTCTTTCTTTTCTTGTGGCCACCAGAGCTCTACCCCATCGTAACCATCTTTTTTGGCTTTTTTGATAAATTCTTCTGTTGAGCCCTCAAAGCCCCAGTTTGTAGCCAAAATGATTAACTCGTAATTCTGCGTTATTTTTTGCATAAAATCTGGTTTTATTGTTAAAGCCGAAGCCCCTGAAATTGAGTTTTTTATAAAATTTCTACGGTTCATAGTTTATATGGTTTTGCTAACTGGTCTCGAAAAGCCCAGCTGGTAAGTTCGAAATCATAAATTCTCTAACTGACAATTAATTTTTATCCCAAAATCTCCTTTATTATTTTTCCTTCTGTATCAGTCAACCGGAACTGACGACCCTGAAACTCATAAGTGAGGTTTTCGTGATTCATGCCCAACTGGTGCAAAATGGTAGCCTGAATATCATGAGCATTGACTTTCCCGGCTATTGAGCTATATCCTATTTCGTCTGTTTCACCATGAGTTACTCCTTTGGCGACACCTCCTCCCGCCATAAACATCGTAAAAGCCTCACTATGGTGATCCCGACCTTTGAAGGCATTGGGTTTTCCCTCACGGTTTTCGGCCATTGGTGTACGGCCAAATTCTCCACCCCAAACCACGAGAACATCGTCGAGCATACCACGTTGTTTAAGGTCCATAATGAGAGCAGTTACCGGTCGGTCCATGTTTTTACACTTGGTTTTTAAGCCGATGTCAATGGCCAGGTCTGCATCGGTACCGTGGCTATCCCAACCCCAGTCATAAATCTGCACAAAACGCACTCCGTTTTCCACCAGTTTGCGTGCAAGTAAAATATTGTTTGCCAGTGAAGTTTTGCCGGGTTCTGTACCATATAGCTCATGAATATATGCCGGCTCAGAATTGATATCCATCACTTCGGGTACTGAAATCTGCATGCGATAGGCCAGCTCATATTGACTGATTCTGCTCAGAATTTCGGGGTCCTGATAGGTTTTATATTCCTCCAGATTAATTTTATTAATGGCATCTATTGATGCTTTTCTCAAGTCCCGAGAAACCCCTTTTGGATCCTGAATAAACAAAACAGGATCACCTTCTGAGCGGCATTGCACTCCCTGATACACCGAAGGAAGAAAGCCACTTCCCCAGATACTTTTTCCGGCATCGGGATTGTTTCCTCCCGAAGTGAGCACTACAAATGCAGGAAGGTTGTTGTTTTCAGAGCCTAGTCCATAGGTTACCCAGGAACCCATTGAGGGGCGGCCCAATCTGGCACTTCCGGTTTGCATGAGCAATTGTGCCGGAGCATGATTAAACTGATCGGTGGTTACGGCTTTCAAAAAACTCAATTCATCCACTACATTGGTAAGGTGAGGCAGGTAGTTGCTCAGATATGTTCCGGTTTCACCAAATTGCCTGAACTTTGCCTGAGAAGCAAGCATTTTGGGTACTCCACGAATAAAAGCAAATTTTTTACCTTCTAAAAATGACTGTGGACAATCCTGTCCATCAAGCTTGTCGAGCTCAGGTTTATAGTCAAAAAGTTCCAATTGAGATGGAGCTCCTGCCATGTGCAGATATATCACGGATTTGGCTTTTGGGGCAAAATGCGGCATTTGTGGAGCTAAAGGATTTGATAAATCTACCCCTGGAGAGTTTGAAACTTTTCTTTCACAGCTAATCAAACTCCCTAAAGCCAAACTTCCCAAAGATAGAAAACTTTGCTTCAGGAAGTTTCTTCGGGTGTCGGCTGCAAGCTTTCTTAAGTAAGCTTCATTAAATATCTTCTCCATCAGCTTTTAGTAATTACTTCGTCGAGGTTGAGAATAACATTATTGACCAAAATAAGTGCGGCTGATTCCGGAGTTTTGCTCCCATGTGGAAAATCAGCAGGTTTTTTTCTTCTGAAATCAGAAAGTGCTTTAGCATAAAATGACTTTAGTACAGACAAATTTTGGGCATTAATCACCCTCCCTGTTGCCAGCTGATAGGAAACCGGAATACTTTCTATAATTTTACCGCTGCTTATCTTTAAGGCTTTTTCAGAAAGTTTGGCGGCCAAATCAACATATACAGAATCATTGAGCGTCACTAGAGCCTGCAAAGGCGTGTTGGTACGGATACGTCTTGAAGTGCAAACTTCTCTGCCCATGGCATCAAAAGTAATCATGCTTGGATATGGGCTTGTCCTTTTCCAAAAAGTATAAATTGCTCTGCGATACTGCTGATTTCCTTCAGAGCGTTTCCAATAGTCGCCATTCCAGGGGGAATTCCATATTCCTTCCGGTTGGAAAGGCATTAAGGGGGGGCCGTACATTTCTCGGTTGAGAACACCGCATACTGCTAAGGCCTGATCACGAATCTGCTCTGCCGAGAGCCTGACCCTGGCTCCTCTTGCCAAATACTTATTTTGCGGATCTTTTTCCAACTGTTCTTTAGTGGCTCTCGAATCCTGCCGGTAAGTGGCCGACATCACGATTTCTTTAATGAGTTTTTTGACCGACCAATTGTAGTCATACATGAATTTGTAAGACAAATAATCGAGCAAAGGCTGGTTGAACGGTGTTGCTCCCTGGGAGCCCATATCTTCCATGGTTTCTACCAGCCCGAACCCAAACAATTGTTCCCAGACTCGATTTACCATTGTTCTGGCCACCAGAGGGTGATCTTTGGAGGTCATCCACATAGCAAGTCCCAAGCGATTATTAGGAGCATTTTTAGGCCATTTTCCAATATATTTTGGAGTTCCGGGGTTAACCTCTTCTGCAGGATAAAGCCAGTTACCTTTGACAAAAACATTGGTTTTTCTCCGAAGATCCGGGATGTTTTCTACCATTACTGGTGTGGTCTCAACTTTTGCTTTTATTAATTGAAAATATTTATTTTTATAGGTTTTTGAATCCGTTGTAGCCGGGAATCCATCATTAAAGTAAAACCAATCAAACTGAATGCCTGTTTGATTGGGGTCTTTTAAACCAGAATTTTTATAAGTAAAATATAAATCATGAATACCGTTTACAGGCGAAATTTTTATTTCTTTTATGGCCCAACCAGGCGTAGTTTTTAATTCTTCTGAAGAGATGGAGGCAATTGTTTTCCCTTTTGGGTTGTCAATGTTTACCCTCCAGTCTCCTCCACCTACAAAGACCCCTAACTGCATAATCAGGCTCTTCTTTCCTGTAAGATTTACATTCTTAAGCCGTGCAATGGCATTATTTCTCATGGCCAACCATTTGGTATCGTTCAATTCAGCGTTAATGAATTTGTCGCACTTCAGAGAATTGTGAGCAGGCTGGAGAGTTTTTATAAACCCTATTATTTCGTTTTTTTGACTTTCAGAAACTTTGGTTTTGAGCCATTTACCCAGATGTTGAATATCGGTTTTTTGGGCATCATTGTAATGTCTCCAAAGAGGATAATCGTCATAAGTATCTTCGTCACGGGTATTGTTGAAAAAGGCAAAGAATTTATAGTATTCACTATGCGAAATGGGATCATAAGGGTGGCTATGGCACTGTACACAAGAAAATGAAGTACTCATGAGTGTCTGCCAGGTTGTATTTACTCGATCAATCACTGCGGCGGTTCTAAATTCCTCATTGTCGGTACCTCCTTCGTCGTTGGTCATGGTGTTGCGGTGAAATGCCGTAGCGATGAATTGGTCTTCTCCGGCATTGGGCAGCAGATCGCCTGCCAATTGTTGGGTAAGAAACTGATCGTAGGGCATGTCTTTATTGAACGCCTTTATCAGCCAGTCCCGATATCTCCAGATATTCCTTCCCCCATCCCGTTCATAGCCTTTGGTGTCGGCATAGCGGGCAAGGTCAAGCCACATTCCTGCCCATTTTTCACCATAAGTATTGGACTTCAGAAGTTCATCAATGTACTTTTCATAATTCTGGTCTCTGGAGTTTTTGAGAAATTCCTGTTTGAAAACATTATCGGTTGGAAATCCAATAATATCCAATGCTGAACGTCTTGCCAAATCTTCAGAAATAGCCTGACCCGAAACTTTTAAGCCCTTCTCGGAAGCGTTTTTCAGAATAAACCGGTCAATATCATTTTTAATCCAATCATTATTTTCTTCAGGGACACTTACCTTTGCCACAGGCTTGTACGCCCAGTGCAAATCCCATTTTGCTCCCTGATTGATCCAGTCTTTTATGGTGCTAATTTCTTCGTTTGTAAGTGGTGCTTTTTCATGGGGCATGCGGTCATCAGAGTCCTCGGTAATTATTCTTTGATACAATTCACTAGCCTCTGCGTTGCCGGGGACGATTCCTGTTTTGCCGGATTTACCTTTTCCAAAAGCCTCTTCCTCAAACAAAAGACTATATCCCCCCTGTTTTTTAACTCCTCCATGGCAACTTATACAGTTTTTATTGAAGATAGGCTTAACCTGCGTATTGTAGTCAATCTTTTTTTGGTTACATGACCAAAAAAAAGACGATAAGATTATTAAGAAGAAAATAAATTTTTGAGTTTTCTTCATTGATATTAATGGTCTTATAAGGTTGAATACCAGGCTTACGCTATTTCTTTCGAAAAGTAATAAAAAATTTCTAAATATGATATTATTGAAAAATGATTATAGATGATAGGGATAATGCTTTCATTGAATGATTTAAAAAAGGTTTAAGGCGGCTCCGGTGAATCTTTACTATAGTGGAAAAAATAAAAAGCCGACTGAATAAGCCGGCTCTTTGTACATTTTTATTTCTGACTAAACCACAACTCCGTGGTATGAAACTCGGGCTTGTCACCTCCATACTTTTTCAGGGTCTCCAGATTCCAGACATATTCTGAATTATACCTTGGACGAATCCTGTAAGCTAGTTTTCCGCTATTATCCGGATATAAACTAGAGGTGAAAGTCAAACCTTTATATATATTGGCATCGTAGTGATATTTTCGCATATCATTCCAGGTTTCGAGAAAACCAAAGCCGAACAACGCAATATACTTTTGAGTCATGATGTGGCTGAGGGTTAGTTCTCCGGCATTGGCCGGCACTACTGATGTTTTGCCTAAAAATGCTGCTTTTGCTGCTGCGTCGATTTTAGGGGTTGGATCAATCGTATATTTATTCACCATATCTATACTAGCCGAAATACCATTTTTATACGCTGCTAGTGCCATTTCTTTATCCCCTTTGATAAATGCCGCTTCAGCCTTAATAAACTGCATTTCTGCATAGGTCATCAAGGGGAAAGGAGCAGCATTTCTAAACAAATATTTCCCTGGCGTTGCAGCTGTTGGGGCTCCTACTATTCCCCAAGGTGTGGGGATTCTGGTAGCAGCTGCGGTAACTTCAGCCGTATTAGCTGTATGACCTCTGTAAACACCGTCAGTTGAAGGAACTAAAATGCTGCTGATACGTGGATCTCTTGCACCCTTAAACACGGTACTATCCATTAAGCCAACAATAAATTTTGTTTGTCGGAATGCGTTCATATTTGCTCTTGAAGGCCCCCAAAAGTTGGAATTTGTTGAAACCGTTCCGTCAAAAGCTACCATCGCGTCATCATTAATGCTGGCCATTGCTTTATCTGCGTATTCTATTACTTTATCAGGATTATAAGATGCTTTGTTAATCAAATTGTTTGCATTTCTCGCCAATAACCCATACGCAAATTTTGTCCACTTGGCCCTATCGCCGGCATAGATTTTATCTCCCCTGGTCATATATGCCTGAGAAACTGCCCCATCTGTTTTTGCCAACAGCCCAATCCCTTCGTTGGCAAGCTTAACAACCTCGGCATAAACAGCTTCTTGAGAATCATAATCAAAGGTTTTGCGTGTTTGATCAAAAGCCTGCGTCAAAATCATTTCGCCATGCATGTCGGTGGTCATTTGCCATGACCATGCTCTCATTACTTTCCCCAAGCCAAGTAGATCCCAACGTGATTCTTTTTCGGCACCTTCCATCATAAGACTTAGGTTTTTACCTAAATCCCAGTATGCCATACGCCATATTTGACCTCCATTGTCACTGCCTGGGTCATATCCGTATCTATCCCAGGTATTTTGAGCCGTGCTGTGAGCGAAATTTTGCACATATTTACCTAAAAATCTTCCATCAAATTGCACCGCAAGAGCCATTTGGGCTTGCATTGGAGGTACCAAAACTACAGGCTCTACCACCTGGGGGAAATTTGGGTTGGTGTTAATGTCAACAAAGTCCTGACATGATACCATCATGGCAAAACCCAATCCCAATGTTATGTATTTTAATAATTTTTTCATTGTTAATCTCATTTTTAAAGTCCAACTTTCACACCAAAACTTAAACCTCTTGGAGTACTAATTACACCGTAATCAATACCTGACCCCCCACTACCTCCTACACCAGCAGTGACACCATTTACTGAAGGGTCAGCTCCGGTATAATTCGTTAACAGAAATAGGTCTGTACCCGTAAAAAATACTGATGCAGTTTGGAAGACTTTTGTTTTTGCCATTATTGAATTAGGGATTCTGTAAGAAAGTGTGATATCTTTCAGGCGAATCCAGTTTATATTTTTTTCGATAAAATCTTCTTCAATAAACGTAGTCCTGTAATAGTCATTTAGTGTATTTGGTATTATCTCTTTCGTATTTGGAGTCGGAGTTTCAGTATTTTCTTTTCCATCTCTCAATACACCTTTTATGACTCTTGGCGTTTCTCTATCTAGAGTATTAATACTCATGCCATTATTGTACATATAAAGTTCGTTGCCATTAAAGACATCACCCCCCTTTCTTATATCAAATAAAAATGAAAGGTTAAAATCTTTGTAAGTGATGTTGTTACTAAATCCTAACATAAAATCAGGGTTTCTGTCACCAATATTGGCAAATACGGCTGTATTTCTGATGGGAAGGCCGGTAGTTGGGTTTATAAGTATATCGCCTGCATTATTTCTGGAATATGCGGTTCCCGTTAGGGTCGTTAGAGGGAAGCCAGGCTTAACTCCATTTCTCACATTTTGATATACCCATGTATCTGAAACATAATACTCTGGAAGATCCTGTGGCAAACTCAGTAATTTGCTGTTGGTTTTGGTAAAGTTAACTAACATATTCCAAGTTAGATTATCTCTTTTTACCGGAGTGCCGGAAAGCTGAATTTCAAGCCCCTTATTTTCAAGCGTGCCGCCATTAAATACCTGTAAAATAAATCCGGTGCCATAGCTTAGTCGCAGGTCTTTTACTATTTGATCTTTACTGGTAGAATGATAATAGGCAACATCCAGGCCTAATCTGCCTCTATAAAACTTTAACTCTGTTCCAATTTCTTTTGAAGTTGTTAACTCAGGTTTTAAATCTGGACTAGGGCCAGTAAATCCGTATCCATAACCACCACCCGTAGTCGTTTTGTTTTCTAGTCCAGGGTATAAGCTATAAGCGGGGGCGTCTTTACCTACCTGGGCAATTGATGCCCTGAGTTTTCCGAAAGTAATTACGCTGGAGTTTTTCAAGGCCGGAAGCTCAGAAAATATAAAACTGAACTGTGCTGAAGGATAGAAGAAGCTATTATTAGCTTTTGGCAAGGTTGACGTGATATCATTTCTTCCTGTAAATGTCAAATAAACCATATCATCATAGTTTAGTGTTGCATTACCAAAAAAGCCGACAAGCCTTTTTCTAACTAAGTTATTTAATGCTCTGTGAGTTGTTAAGTCAGTATTATTTATGGAAGTAAATTCGTAATCAATAAACTTCTCTCCTCTTACAGAAGCAACAGTATAATTATTGTCATAAATAGCACTACCCAGCATCAAAGAACTATGGAGTTTCCCAAATGATTTTTTCCCGGTAGCAAAATATTGGAAGTTAAAGTTTCTGGTGTTATCAACATATGTATCAATACTGCCGCCAACACTTTGAGCCCTTTGTGATTCGGGGTGATATTTTAAAACACCCTGTGTCGAAGAAACGTCTAAGCCAACTCTGGCCGTAAGATTTAACCATGACAAAGGATTATATTTAAAAGCAAGGTTGGTTATCACCCGGTTATTTTTGTCTGTATTTTTATTTTTATTGACATCATAAAATGGATTGTCAACGTCTAAATCGCTGCTGGCATCAGAAACGAGCCTTCTTCTGGTACCGGCAGGTGTAAGATAAACACTGGCGTCATCGCTTGACGGCCAAGCCAATAATCCCAATAAATAACCTCCTGTTCCTCTGGCAGCTTTTATGTTGTTAGAGTTGGTATAGGCCATTGAGGCTTCAGAAATAAACTTTTCACTGAATTTTGTGGTTCCCGAAAGGGTAATGTTCATTCTGTCATACTTTGTGGTGGGAACCACACCGGTTTGTGTCAAATATGCCGTTGCCAGTCGATAGGTGGTCATATCGTTTCCACCTTCTATTGACAATGAGTGATTTTGTTTTGACCCCGTCTGAAAAAAATTTCCAATATTATCATAAATCTTAGTGCCTTCCGGATACGCTGCACCAAACTGTCTTCTAACGTTCAAATCAGTTACACCGTTTGCACCCTGAGCATATTTGGTTTGAATTTCCGGAAAACGGTAGAGTTCATCAAATCTAAAAGTATTGCTATAAGTAACTTTTCCTCTGCCTTTTTGACCTTTTTTGGTTGTGATAATAATTGCCCCCGATGCTGCATCAATACCATATAAAGCGGCCGCCTCCGGGCCTTTCAAAACAGTAATTGATTCTATATCTTCTGGATTTATGTCAGCCCCCCTGTTGGTGTAATCATTGGTGCGATTAAAGACTGATCCAGTAACCGTTCCTGGCCTATCAGAAGAAAGGTATCCGGTATTGAAGGTTTTATTATCAACTGGTAAGCCGTCAATAATATATAATGGTTGGTTGCTTCCACTAAGGGAATTAACACCCCGAAGCATAATGGAAGTAGAAGACCCCGGTGCTCCAGAGGTACCGGTCACTGTCAAACCAGCTACCCGGCCTTGAAGTGCATTGGCAAAGTTCTCACGCTGGGTATCAGCCAGGTCTTTCCCTTTTACTTCTTGCACAGCGTGACCCAGAGATCGCTTTTCTACCTCTGTTCCAAGAGCGACAACTACAATTTCTTTAAGGTCAGAAATAGAAGAAATCAAAACAACATTTAGAACACTGGAATTACCAACAGTTACATTTTGCGGGGTGTAACCCACAAAACTAAAAGTTAGGACACTTCCGGGTTTTACGTTGATTTTAAATTGCCCGTTGGCATCTGTTATTGTACCCTGGTTGGTACCGTTAACTGTAATACTCACTCCGGGTAAAGTTGAACCATCATCGGAGGAAGTTACGTTTCCGGTGATTAATTTTTCCTGGGCTAATGCATGTTGAGTAACAAACATAAACAGCATTAATAACCCAAATAGGAGAGTTTTTTTCATATTGTTAATAGTTTATTAAATGAATAAAGGCAATTTATGAAATTAATCCTTTTCTAATCTCAAAAAAATTTAATATTTTAGAATACGAACTCTAATGAATCCCATATTAAGATTCATTAATCTCTCTAAAAGTGGTTCTAAAATATTAATTTTTCAGTGGTTTATTCTAATGCTATTTATTTTTGTTTCCTTACCATTATTTCAATGTAATTTTGATTATTGAATTTTTGTATGATTCTGATAAAAAAATTTCATTATAAAAATGATTGATCCCTCTCTAGCCCTTAAATTAATTTTAAGTATTTCATTAGACTCGATCTTTGAAAATATTCCCCTCGAAAAAGCCTTAAACAGGGTCTTAGCCGAAGATATTGTGGCTGACAGATCTTTTCCACCTTTTGATAGGGTGACAATGGATGGGATTGCAATAAATTTTTATGAATTTGAGTCCGGTAAAAGGGATTTTGAAATTTTAGGAGTTCAAACAGCTGGCGATGACCCTATCAAAGTTAATAATTATTCCGGTTGTGTTGAAGTTATGACCGGAGCAATGCTCCCCGAAGGATTTGATACGGTAATAAGATATGAAGATTTGGAAATAAGGAACAGAATCGCTAAAGTAGTTTCTGATAAAATCAAATCGGGTCAAAACATTCATTTTAAAGGCTCTGATGCTGCAATAGGTCATGTTTTAGTCGAAAAAAACACCCAAATCAATGCAGGTATTATGGCAGTTGCTGCCACGATAGGAAAAGAAAATCTATTGGTAAAGTCCAATCCAAAAATTATTATTCTGGCTACCGGAGATGAGCTTGTTGAAGTAAACCAAACCCCAAAAGACTATCAGATTCGGGCCTCAAATACATGGGCGATAAGATCAATACTGAAAAAAGAAGGGTTTGAAGCAGAAATGCGTTTATTGAAAGATGAACCAAAAATTCTTGAAAGAGAAATATCGGAGATGCTTCAAAATTTTGACGTTTTGATACTTTCAGGGGGTGTATCTATGGGGAAAAAAGATTATTTACCCGAAATTTTAACTTCATTGGGCGTAAAAAATCATTTTCATAAAATTGCTCAAAAGCCCGGTAAGCCAATGTGGTTTGGGTGCACCGAAAAAAATATCATTTTCGCCCTTCCGGGAAATCCTGTCTCTTCTTTTTTATGTACCGCTCATTATGTACTGCCATGGCTACAAAATCATATTGGACTAAAATTGGAAATATTTCAAAAAGTAATGTTAGATTCAGAGGAAAATAATCCCTTTGACATTACTTTTTTTAAGCAGGCAAAATTAAAAAACGAATCAGGAAACCTGTTGGTAAAAAGCCTTCCAAATAATGGTTCGGGAGACTTCATAAACCTTTCAAAATCAGATGGTTTTATTGTTTTGCCTCCTAAGAAAGAAGGTCGATATTTAAAAGGGGAAATTGTCGAATTTCTTAAAATCAGTTGATTGTATGTATAAACACGAATTAAGAAAGTTATATAAAGCAAAACGGCTGGAGCAAAGTCCTCAATTGGTGGCTGAAAAAAACAAAAAAATTCATAATCTGCTTTTCTCCAGGCTGATGATTCACCGATATTCGCCGATTCATGTTTTTTTGCCGATTCATGAAAATGCTGAGCCAGATACCCATTTAATAATCAACACTTTAATGAAAGACTTTGCCCCGGAGATTTATATTTCTAAAAGCCTGCCAGACGGTGAAATGATTCACGCCCAATATGTGCCGGGAATGCAATTTTTGAAAAGCAAATGGGGAATCGAAGAACCCAATGAGGATTCTGATTTTTTAAGTTCAGAACAGTTTTTCAAAAAATATGAAAATGAAGATATTTTGGTATTAGTCCCACTTTTGATTTTTGACAAAAAAGGCCATCGGGTGGGTTACGGGAAAGGGTATTATGACCGTTTTTTAAAGTTTCGGAATGATAATATTACAACAGTTGGGCTCAGCTTTTTTGAGCCTGTTGATCTCATAGAGGATCTCCATGAGTTTGATTTTCCTATGAGTTACTGTATTACGCCGGAGAGAATCTGGCATTGGTGAAAAACCAGTAAAGGTCGCAATGAGGTCTGACCGTCGGCCTGACCTCAACTTGGCTATTTCTTCTCAGAATTCATGTAAGCCAGCCATAAAATCATATCGGCAGAGCCATCCATGGTGGGCTCATTGGTTGAATAATCCTGATAATCATCCCAATATTTGATGTGATCGGGTTGTAAATAGGCATATTCGTCCGGTTCAGAAAGTTTGATTGCCAGCATTTTGTCGTGAATTTTTGACCAAAGCGGCCCATCAGCAAGACTTCCTTTGATACTTTTTTTCTCTATAATCCAGAAAGGCATGTGTACGTCTTTGGGGCTATCCTTTCCTTCTGGTATCTCGGTAATCATACTCGTTCCCCACGGGTTTAATCCCAAAAGCCAGTTGGTATGATTTTGCAAAAGGTCGTCATAATCGTGACTTCCCGTCATTTTATTAAGCAAAATAGCTTGAGTGGCGACTGCTGTGGCCAGATTATTAGAACACCAGATAAACAAATGCCCTACTCCATAGGCGTTCTGATTGGCCTTTTGCCTTATTCTTTCCAGATTTTTTTGATAATAACTAATGGCCAATTTTTTATCGTTTTTGTTGCCCGCCTGCCAAAATGCAAAATGGCCCATATTGACAAAGGGATACATTTCATAATGTGAAGCAGTATCTCTTTCCATCCATGACCATGTGTTGATTAATCGTGCATACCTTCGTGCGTCTTTCAGGTATTCTTTTTTACCGGTACATTTATAAAGCTCTGCCGCCGCCCATTCCATGTCATCGGCCCAGGTGTTTTCTTCATACCGGTAAGGTGCACCATATGAATTTCCTTGTTGAAATCCTTCCTGTTTTTTGCCCATTTCATAGAGCTCTTCAGCTGCTTTCAGACATTTTGAGGCATACCATTTTTTATCGGGAAAAGCTTTAAAAACCTGATAACCTAAAGCCATAGCAGCAGCTGACCGGCCAGCCAGATTTGCTATTCCAGTCGCTTTGCTTTTATATTTTCCAAGCCCCTGGGGTGTGCCTGTGGCACCATAAACCGGCCTGAAACTATTCTGACCCCATCCATAATTAGCCTCGTCTTCGTGAGGAAGTTTAAAACCACGATGGTCGCGATCGTCGGCTACTTGATGGTATAATGAGCTGGCGGTGGGATGCAACCTAAAAATCCAGTCTAGTCCCCAGATGGCCTCATCAAGTACATCAGGAAGGCCATTAGGAGTTCCTTGAGCCAGAGAATCCACAAAGTCTTTAAAACCTTTGGGGTACATGAGGTAGGCCTGAAGCATTCTGGCTGTTGCATTGCTTCCGGTAATGAGATATTTGAGCTGATCGCCCGCATCGTGCCAGCCTCCGTGGGCGTCAATTTGAGTAGAATCTTCTACATGGCCATAAAATGTGAGTCCATCTTGCTGATGGCAGGGCTTTCCGGTATAAGCATTGAAACCGCATCGTTGGGTTTGCATAAACTGTACCACATCTTCCTGCCATGCAGGATATTTGCCTATTTTGAAGGTTTCAGATTTCTTATTTTCTACAGTAAAATAGTATTCGCCGGTTTGTTTTTCCTGTGAAAAATCTATTTCATATTCATAGGAAAAGGGTGGCCAGGGATTTGTATTTTTTAATTTTACAGGGAAAGATTTTTCAAAAGTACCGGTTGTGGTTTTTAAGGCAACAGAGCCGTTTTTTAATTCATTTTTACACAAAATCAGAGCTTTTTTTGGCAAATCTGGTAAATATCCGGCCAAATTGACTCTTATTTCGATTTCTTGCGAAATAGCTGAAAATGAGATAAATAAGAATATCGCAAAAGTAACTATTTTATTCATGCCGGTTTATTTGATCGTTTTTCGTTTAAGATTTTATTTTCCTGAAATTTTTCAGAAGGAGATTTTTAAAACGAAAATATAATTTTGTTTTATCGAAACCTTCTTAAATTTGTTAAAATTCGGATTTTATGGAAATCACTTTAAAAGAAATAGAAAAAAACTTGCTGACACTTCCAGATAATCTTTGGGGGCAAGTTAATGATTTCGTAATTTTTCTTATGCAAAAATATTCAGACGATTTGCCTCAATGGCAAAAAGATGAATTAAAAAAAAGAGAATATTTTATTTCTGAAAACCCCAGTTCAATTATTAAAGAGGCTGAAATGGAATATTTTTTAAACAGTTTAGACAATGAAGGCAAAAATTGAATATTTGCCTTTTGTTAAAAATGATTTAGAAGAAGCGTTTATTTGGTACAAAAAAATAAATCCAAAATTAGCCAATCGCTTTATTCAAGATTATAAAACTCAAATTAAACACATTTCAGAATTTCCACTTTCCTGCGAACAAAAATTTAAATCCATTAGAATCTCATTTTTGAACTCGTTCCCTTTTGGAATTCATTACAAATACAAGAAAACAGAAAATATTGTTGTCGTTTATGCGGTATTTCACACTTCTAAAAATCCGGAATTATTTGAAACAGAAACTAAGATTACTTCGTAACTGCCAAGCCCACATAAGAATCAGCCGTACCATAATACAAATACCATTTGTTTTTGTAAAAGACCAAACCTTCCGAAAACGTAGTACCAGCTTTATATTGCCCTGTTACTTCATGTGGTAAGCTCGGCTTTAAAAATGGTTTTTCTGATCTTTTTTTAACCGAATGCATATCTTTTGGATCAAAAACTACATAACCCACCGAATAGGTACCCGTTGGCAGCTCATTGCTGGCCATTTCGGGTTTATCATGATTTTTGCCGTTGTAAATTAAAGTAATACCCTCATTAGTTATGATTGCCGGAGGACCACATTCAGTGAGATTACTGTCAAACATCCCTTTGCGGGTAGTTATCACGTATTTCAGATTACCTGATTCATCGAGTTCGGGATACCAGTCAATCAGATTATCAGACCAGGCGAGGTTCACGCCCAATTCGCCCCAATACATCCAGTATTTTCCATTTATTTTGGCGGCTACGTATTCATTTCCTTCTTTTCGGGTCAAAATAGAGCCTGATTTGCTGGCCATATTCTTAAACTTACCGTCATAGGCCTTTTGAAAAGCCGGCCCTTGTTTTTCCCATTTCAATAAATCTTTCGAAAACGCCATGGATAGTCGCGGAGTGTCATAATTCCAGGAAGTGTACGCCATCACATAAAGGCCTTTTTTGGTTTTTACTACCCTTGGGTCTTCACATCCGCCGGGTGCATCCCATTGCTCAAAGCCATCTTTTGCAGGAAATAAAACAGGAGTTGGATATTTTTTAAAATTTACGCCATCTGTACTTTCTGCCAGACCGATGCGGCTGGTTCTGCCTCCCAGATGTGCTTTGGGGTTATCTTCAGCCCTAAACAAAACCATGATTTTGCCGTCTTTTACCACTGCCGCCGGATTAAAAACATCAGCTTTTTGCCATTTTACCGGTTCACCTTTCATGGGGCAATCAAATACAAAAGCGGAGTCAGCCGAAAGGACGGGGTTGATTTCGGTTTTTTGAAATTTTTGGAATGGGATTTTAGGGTTTTGAGCTAAAGAAAATAATAATATATTTTCAAATAGAAATACCAGAAAGACTTTCAATTTCATATCATTTTAAGGTTTTTACAAAGTAATAGTAGATTCTTTAATAAAACCAGATTATTAAAAAATAGAATTTCTTAATCCAAACACCATTTCTTCATTTTATTTTTTCAAACCTCATCACTTTCCATTATTTTTGCAGTCCTTTTATACCCATCATACAAGCTAACAGATAAATCACAAAAGGAATAGACCTCTCCTTTTGATTTTTAGTAAAATACCCTGCCATGGGTCGGGGGGTACCAAATTACAAAAACAAAATGAAAGTTGCAGTCGTAGGAGCTACCGGATTGGTAGGTGGCGAAATCCTCAAAGTTTTGGCGGAAAGGAATTTTCCGGTAACAGAAATTATTCCGGTGGCATCAGAAAGAAGCATCGGAAAGAAGGTCGGATTTAAGGGTAAGGAATTCACAGTTGTAGGATACGATACGGCTATTTCTATGAAACCTAATGTAGCGATATTCTCCGCTGGTGGTGGTACTTCCACAGCCATTGCTCCAAAATTTGCAGAAGCCGGTATCACGGTAATCGACAATTCTTCAGCCTGGCGTATGGACCCTACCAAGAAATTGGTTGTACCCGAAGTAAATGCCGACGTGCTTACTTCTGAAGACAAAATCATCGCAAACCCTAATTGCTCAACCATCCAAATGGTCGTAGTAATGAAGCCTTTGCACGATAAATATAAAATCAAAAGAGTGGTTGTTTCAACCTATCAGTCAGTAACCGGGACCGGAAAAGCAGCCGTGGATCAGCTTTTTGCAGAGAGAGCCGGTGACGAAAGTGTGGCAAAGGTTTACCCGCATAAAATTGACCTCAATGTTCTTCCGCATATTGATGTTTTCCTTGAAAATGGCTATACCAAAGAAGAGATGAAAATGATCAAGGAGACCAACAAAATCATGGGAGATGATAGTATTAAAGTAACTGCTACGACTGTTCGTATTCCTACTATCGGCGGGCATTCAGAGGCTGTAAACATAGAGTTTGAAAATGATTTTGATCTTGCAACAGTGCGTGAGCTATTGGCAGCTACCGAAGGCGTGATTGTACAGGACGATCCTGCAAATTTTGAGTATCCGATGCCAATCAACGCACACGGCAAAGACGAAGTTTTTGTAGGTCGTATTCGTCGTGACGAGTCGCAGCCCAAAACGCTTAACCTTTGGGTGGTGGCTGACAACCTGCGTAAAGGTGCCGCAACCAATGCCGTTCAGATAGCGGAGCATTTGTTGAAAAAAGGATTGATCTGAAACAGCATATCAATATGAATCAACGAAGTCCCGCTGGAAAAACCGGCGGGATTTTTTTATTTTCAAAAAAATGAATCAAAAACACAAAGGCATTATTCTGATGGCCATCGGGGCGATTTGCTTCTCAGCCAAGGCAATATTTATTAAACTCACTTATCAGCAATTTGATATTGACGATATTACTTTACTCACACTGAGATTTGGGATGTCCCTGCCATTTTTTGTAATTATTGGGCTTTACAGATATAAAAAGGGGCATTTTAAGGCAGTATCAGAAAAAGACTTCGGGGTCATCGCATTGTTATCTCTTTTGGGATATTATTGGGCCAGCTGGTTTGATTTTCGTGGCTTACAATATATTTCTGCCGGACTCGAAAGAATAATACTTTTTAGTTATCCTACATTGGTAATAATTTTTTCAAGTATTTTTTTGGGTAAAAAAATCACAAGAACGGGGCTTATCGCATTGGTCATCACCTATCTGGGAATCGCCATTATTGCATTAGATCCTAAAATTTTAAGTTCAAAAAACTTTGCATTAGGTGCAGGGTTGGTGTTAATCAGCTCCGTTACTTATGCCTTGTATCTGACATTTGGCGGGGAAATGATCAAGAAATATGGCTCCATAAACTTCAACACCCTGGCCATGATTTTCTCTTCAGTATATGTTATCATTCATTTTGAGGTCTTTTCTAATGTGCCAATTTTTGAACTGCCCAGCGGTGTTTACCTCTACGGCCTGGCATTGGCAATTATTAGCACGGTTATTCCTACATTTTTGGTAATGGAAGGTATAAGATTGCTCGGTGCAGGGCTGGGTTCTATTGTTGGAAGTATCGGGCCTGTAGCAACGGTTATTTTGGGATATATTTTCCTTGGTGAAACTTTAAGTTTACAGGAAATTCTGGGTTCCGTTTTGGTATTAGTCGGAGTTTTGATAATAGGGAAATAAAAAAATGAAGTGCCGCAATACAGCACTTCATTGCTAGTAACCCAAAAAGTAAAAATTAACGTCTAAGTGTTGTTAAGACACTCTCAGTTTAGTCTTCATCCTGATCGTAGAACTTACATTTTCTCCGGATGCAGTCAAAAATCTTCTGAATTTTCTCCTGAAATCTGCAGCTTTTCTACGTGATATATTAATAATCTCGGACTCCATAAACAATTCTCCGCCTCTACAGTTGAATCTCAAATCTTTCACAAAATTGAAATTTACAATGTAAGATCTATGCGGACGAACAAAATTTGATACCCCCTTTAACTCATCTTCAAAAATTCCGAGCGTTTTTGAGCTTATCAATTCTTTACCATTTCTTAATTTAAAAATGGTATAGTTTTTCGAACTTTTAAGATACACGATTTCATTTAGGTCTACCATGTTTCTTTTGCTAGCCACTCTCATCTGCATTTCAGTCTCTGTAGATAAGACACCCACCGAAGGCAGCCTCAACGAGGTGCTAATTGCCATAGGTTTTGTATAAAGTAGTTTCATGTTAAAATTAATTAAGTATTTCCAGAAAGCGATCAATTATTTCGATGCAATAATGCTACCGTAAAATATATATTCATAGTATGATTCGATAAATGGTAAGGAATCGAAGATAAGTGACGGCATTTTTTTTTAATGCAACTTTGTGGCTTTTGGAAATTGTGGGAATCCGATATTTTCTAATGTAAAAAAGACAAAAACCCTTTCATTTAAGCACTAAACATATTTTTTAACAAAATCCATAACTTTCGTTTTTCGTCGTTTAGGTTTTTTTGAATGTCAAAAAGGGAATCAGTAAAAATAACTCTATGGGTAAGGTAGCTATGGATGGAATATTTCTGGGCTGGTACATTTATTTGTAATTCCTGAGGATTTACTCCGAAAAGGAATACATCTTTTCCCAGTTGTGGAATAGTTTGAGAGAAATCAGATCTTTTGAATATATCAGCATTAGTAATTGGTTGATTTACAGAAGATAATACTTTTTCCAAGAATAAAAATTCTTCTTTAGAAATGTCATCTACAAAAACGGAAATAGGTTTAGTGTGGACTTTTTCAATTGGTTTTTGGGGAGCTGGGTTTTCTTCTGATACTGCTAAACCACCATCAAAGCGATTGTTTTTGTCAGAATCTAACAAAAAAATCGCTTCATTGGCAAATACATATCCTGCTAAGTGTTTTGTCATAAACCTGATTTACGCTCCAAAGTAGCTGTCCTGTCAGGACTGGTCGAAACATAGGTTACCGGCACACCTACTTCTCTTTCGATATATGAGGTATATTCCTGCAATTCGACGGGCATTTTTTCGAAATCATTAATGCCAGCCAGACTTGTGGCCCAGCCTTTCATGGTTTTATATACCGGCGTAATCTCTATATCGCAAATATCATAAGGGAGCTCTTCAGTTATAGTACCATCGGGTAGTTTATAGTGCGTACAAATTTTTATTTCATCAAAGATATTAAGCACATCCGCCTTCATCATGATTAGTTGCGTAACCCCATTGAGCATAATAGAGTACTTCAATGCAGGCAAGTCAAGCCATCCGGTGCGACGAGGCCTTCCGGTGGTGCTACCAAACTCCCACCCTTCTTGTCTCATTCTTTCACCTTCATCATCTAAAAGCTCGGTAGGAAAAGGCCCGGATCCAACACGTGTACAATAGGCTTTGAAGATACCGTAAACTTCGTTGATTTTGGAAGGCGACACTCCAAGACCTGAACACACGCCCGCTGCAGTGGTATTTGATGAAGTTACAAAAGGATATGAGCCAAAATCAACATCGAGTAAAGAGCCCTGGGCACCTTCAGCCAGAACTTTTGTGCCGGCTTTGAGTTGTTCATTTAAAAGGTATTCACCATCCACCAAATTAAACCCTTTGATAAATTCTACCGCTTCAAAAAACTCTTTTTCGGCTTCTTCCAACTGATATTCATGATTGTAAAATGCCAGTATTTGTTTATGACTGTTTACAAGTTTTTCATATTTTTCTTTAAAAGATTCGGATAAAATATCACCCAATCTTAGGCCCTGGCGAGAAATCTTGTCAGAATAGGCAGGTCCGATACCTTTTAGTGTAGAACCAATTTTTGACTTTCCTTTGGCATTTTCATAGGCGGCATCGAGTATCCTATGGGTTGGGATAATCACCGCTGTTTTTTTGGAAACAAATAAATTTTTTGAAAAATCAATATTATAATCTTTCAAGCCAAGAATTTCTTTTTTGAAAATTATGGGGTCAAGTACAACTCCATTTCCGATAATATTGATACAATCTTCTCTGAATATCCCTGATGGAATTTGGTGTAAAACATGTTTTTTCCCGTCAAATTCCAAAGTATGGCCGGCATTTGGGCCACCCTGAAACCTGGCAACAACTTTATAATCAGGAGCGAGTACATCCACAATTTTTCCCTTACCTTCATCGCCCCATTGAAGTCCTAATAGAATATCAATCATTAATTTAGAATTATTTTTTTCGTTATATTTTATTTTTCTATTCTGTTTTCGCAATGCTCTTTTTTGCAGTTGCCATAAAAGATCAAAGAGTGGTGCATTACTTCAAAGCCTAAAAACTCACCCACCATATTTTGGATATTTTGTACTCTTGGGTCACAAAATTCCAGCACTTTGTTACAATCCATACAGATCAGGTGGTCGTGTTGTTTAAACCCAAAAGATTTTTCATACTGAGCGAGGTTTCGGCCAAACTGATGTTTGGTTACCAGGTCACATTCAACAAGAAGATCAAGCGTGTTGTAAACTGTTGCCCGGCTTACCTGATATTTTTTGTTTTTCATGGAGATGTAAAGATCCTCTACATCAAAATGGTCAGTTCTGTTGTAGATTTCTTCTAGTATGGCATACCTTTCCGGCGTTTTTCTCAATTGTTTGTTTTCGAGATACGCAGTGAAAATTTGTTTCGCCGAAAGGAAATTTTTATTGTTATCCATCAGATAAATTCAAAGCAATACATTTCAGTATTTTTAAAAGGCAAAATTACGAGATTTTATAAGGAATTGTATGAATAATTTATCAAAACTCCATTTTTAATCCAAATCTATCATTTGAAATAAATCCAAGATTAATATCAAATTCACTTTTGACAGCTTTTTTCTTTATATTATTGTTATTGTAGATGTTAACTGATTTTTCACGGAATTCATTGCCATACTCAAGAAGACTTACACCTATGGAGAAAACAGCTATTCCGCCTAAAACCTGAAAAATAGGTCGTTTGTAATATACGTAGGTTTTCCCTTCAATTTCGGCCTCCATGCGTGTACCCTTGATGGCATCATAGGCCATATAAACCCCTCCGGCCATTAAACCACATCCGGAAGGGATGAAATACTTAGAACGATTGATTAGGGATACCGGTTTTTTAAGTCCTTTATCCAGAAACAATTCCACAGCTTTTTTGTCTGAAATCTTTATTCCGTTTTGGTAAATCCTGGTGTTTACAAATATCCTTTTGGAGGTTAAAGTCTGGGTACTATCGCTATTTTGAGAAAACCCCATTAACGGAAATCCGATGGAAATCACCAGGGTGAATATAGATGCTAAAGTAATTCTGTTTAGTTTTTCCATTTTGTGAAAGTTATTCTGTTGCTGCTCTAAGTACCGAATTTACCCCTTCAATTTCTTCAAGCTTACCAATCAGTATGTCAAGATGTTTGGTGTCGAAGACATACACTTTTATTTTTCCTTCAAAAATACCATCAAAAGTTTCAACTGACAAACCCCGCATGTTAATGTGAAGTTCACCTGAAATCACTTTTGAAATATCTTGTATCATACCAACGCGGTCTATGCCACTCAGTTCTATAGTTACCAGGTAGGATTTCTCCAATTGGCTTGCCCACCTTGCCTTGATAACCCGGTTTCCATAATTTGATAGCAATTGCTGGGCATTGGGGCATAGATTACGATGTATTTTTATTCCTTCGTTTATTGTTAAAAATCCGAAAACATCATCGCCCGGAATAGGATTGCAGCATCTGGCAAGGGTGAAATCTATCTGCTGCATATCGTCTCCGATTAGCAATGTATCATTTCCTTTTACTTTTTGAATTTCTTTCTCAAAGCTTTTTGCATCTTTAAAGGCTTTTTCGTCAATTACAATTTTTTTCTGACGATTGGCCATCGCCTCTCTTTCCTGTTTAAATTTCTTTATTTCGTCGGCTTGTATATAAGTTTTACCAAAGAAATAAAACAGTTCATTATAGTCTTTTTTATTAAAAAATGCCCTCAGTTGGTTCAGAACCTCAAGGGTAGGCTCTATGCCCAGATTTTTAAGTTTTTTGTAAATAATATCCTTGCCTTCACTTATGTGGGTTTTGTTTGATTCTTTTAAGATGTCTTTAATTCGGGCTTTAGCTTTGGAAGTAACCACAAACCTCAGCCAGTCTTCAGAAGGTTTTTGATTTTTAGTAGTCAGGATTTCAACCTGATCTCCGTTTTGAAGCACATGGCTAATAGGTACCAGGTGGCTGTTAACTTTGCCGGCAGTGCATTTTTTGCCTATTTCAGTATGTATATCAAAAGCAAAATCAAGAACTGTGGCTCCCTTTCTTAATACTTTTAAATCACCTTTTGGAGTAAACACAAAAACCTCTTCGCTGAATAGGTTTCCTCTAAAGTCTTCCAAAAATTCAATGGCGGAATTGTCTTTGTCTGCCAAAGTATCCCTTACTTGATTGAGCCATTGGTCAAGTGGCTTGTCCAGTGTGGTGTCAGTGCCTTTATATTTCCAGTGTGCCGCATAGCCCTTTTCGGCTATTTCGTCCATACGCTCAGTTCTGATTTGTACCTCTACCCACACACCCTGATTACTCATAACAGTAGTATGTAGCGATTCATAGCCGTTGGCTCTGGGAGTAGAAATCCAGTCTTTGAGTCGGTCCGGATTGGGGCGGTACTCATCTGTTACAATTGAATAAGCCTGCCAGCAAGCTGCCTTTTCTTTATCATGCTCGGCAGGGGGAATGCCTTTGATGATAATACGAATGGCAAAAAGATCATAAATATTCTCAAATGAAACGTTTTGCGTGGTGAGTTTTTTCCAGATAGAATAAATATGCTTTGGCCGGCCTTTGATATAAAAATTTAACCCAGCTTCGGCGAGACGTTTGTTGAGAGGTTTCATAAACCCGTCAATTAACCTTTTTCTGGCCGTTTTTGATGAACTCAGTTTAGAAGAAATCTCTTTATATTTCTCGGGTTCTGTATATTTCAAATAAAGATCTTCAAGTTCTGATTTTATCTGATAGAGACCTAGCCGGTGTGCCAGAGGAGCGTAGATATAAATTGTTTCATGTGCGATTTTCAGTTGGGAGTTTCTGGCCATGCTACCAAGTGTACGCATGTTGTGCAGTCTGTCAGCTAATTTTATCAAAATAACCCTTACATCTTGTGAGAGGGTAAGAAGCATTTTCCGGAAGTTTTCTGCTTGTGCACTTTGGGTTTGTTCAAAATTCTCTGCGATCTTGGTCAAGCCATCGATTATTTGAGCTACTTTAGGCCCAAAGTCTTTTTCAATTTCTTTGAGCGTGATATGTGTGTCTTCAACTACATCATGTAACAGAGCACAGATTATTGAAGTGGGCCCCAGGCCAATTTCCTCAACACAAATCAATGCAACCTCAAGTGGGTGATAAATATAAGGTTCGCCTGACTTTCGACGCATCTCTTTATGTGCTTCCATCGAAATGTTCAATGCCTTTCTTATTACCCTGGTGTCACCTTCTTTTATGTATTCTTTGGCTCCGTTTAAGATTTTCCGATATCTTTTCGAAATCTCTTTCTTTTCGGTTTCCGAATAATATTCTTTTTCCGGTGATTTGTTATTTATGATTTGCTGACTCATGATTTACCCCTTATTTTCGGAAAACATACTTGATATGCTAAAGTAAACAAAAATTGAAAAGACCAAAAACATTGTTAATTATAAAAAGAAATTGGATTAACGATATTTCAACAAATGGATGGATTTTTACAAACATGGGCACCTTATTTTGCAATAAGTAAATTTCATATTTACAGAACCGTTAGACACCCGTAGAATATTTTTGTCGATTCCATTTCACAATTATTTTAATTTATTGAAAAAAAGAAAAAGATTTTTTGAATAATAAAAAAATAAAACTAACTTTGCAGCCCGAATGAGAAACGGTCTTATTCTATGCGGGCGTGGCGGAACTGGTAGACGTGCTAGACTTAGGATCTAGTGCCGCAAGGCGTGGGGGTTCGATTCCCTCCGCCCGTACTTCTAACCCTTCAAACCGGATAACCAGTTTGAAGGGTTTTTGAATTTTTAAGAACTTCTGTAAAAATCGTTGTAAATTAATGCAAACAAAATTCGACAAAATTTCTTCGACTTTCGCCAATCTCACTGTAGAGGTAAGTGAAGCCGATTATGCTCCTGCAGTAGATAAAAAACTAAAAGAATATGCCAAAACAGCCCATGTTAAAGGTTTTAGACCAGGACATGTGCCTTTGCAATATATCAAAAGCATATATGGTAAAAGTGTACTTATTGACGAAGTGATAAAAATCGCTTCTGATGAAGTAAATAAGGCCGTTGCTGATAATAAAATCAAGGTAGTAGGGGAGCCTTTGCCCAAAGAAGACTCATATAAAATTGATTGGTCAGCTCAAAAAGAGTACAAGTTTGAGTATGAAATCGGTTTTGCATCTGATTTTACCATAGATATTGATAGTCTTCCTTCTATCACTCATTATGAAATTGAGCCCTCTGATGAACAAACCAACAAGTCTATTGAAGACCTCAAAAATAGGTTTGGCAATGAAATTGAGCCCGAAGAGGTAGAATTGGGAGATTTAGTTTTCGGGAAACTAAGTCAGGCTTCAACAGAATTCTTTTTTCAGTCAGGTATTCCAACTGATAAAGTAAAAGTAGCCTCTCAGTTTATTTTCAAAGGACTCGAAAAGGGAAGTAAAGTAACTTTTGACATTCAGTCAATTTTCGAAACCGTAAAAGAATTAGGATTTGCCACCGGTAAGTCAGATGAAGATGCAGCAGCTTTGAGTGGTGAGTTTGAATTTGAAGTGGAGAAAATTTCCAGAATGCAACCTGCTGATATGGATCAGGCATTTTTTGACAGAGTTTTGGGTACGCCCGGAAAAGCGACCGATGAAGCAGATTTTAGAAATCAGGTTAAGCAAATAATAAAAGGAAACTATAGCAGAGAGGCTGATTTTCTGCTTGATTTTGATATTGACAACTTACTTGTTCAAAATACTGCTATTGAGCTTCCGGTTGAATTTCTAAAAAAATGGTTACTAGAGCTTAATGAAGGAAAGGCTACCCAGGAAGACATCGACCGTGAGTTTGATGCCATTGCAAAAGGGCTGAAACTTGATTTGATTAAAACCGAAATTGCCAAGCAACACGATATCAAACTGGAATACAACGATGTGCTGGAAGAGGTCAAAGAAGAAATCAGAGGGTATTTCGGTGGTCAGGGCTTTGATGGAATGGAAGAATTTATTGATCAAATGGCTAAAAAGCAACTTGCTGAGAAAAAGCAGGAAGATGTTAGAAAATATACCGACAAAGCTTTTGGACGTAAAGTGGTTAATTTCCTGAAAGAAAAAATCAAAAAAGACCAGAAAACAGTTATGGTTGATGAGTTTACTGAAATAGCTAACGAAAGGTTCAAGGCTTAATCTGGTTATAAAATATTCTAAAATCGGGTATTTGACGAGGTCAGGTACCCGATTTTTGATTTTGGAGATTGAACTTTTAAAAACTTTACATAGTTTTGATTTTAGATAAATTAAAAAAAGAATTATCATGCATTTAGGAGAAGAATTTAGAAAATATGCTGTACATCATGTAGGAATGAGCGGTCTCACCATCGACGACTACATGAAACACAATGTGACCAACATGACTCCCAACATTATTGAAGAGCGTCCGATGCGTTTTGCTGCAATTGATGTTTTTTCGAGATTAATCATGGACAGGATCATTTTTCTGGGTACCGGAGTTGATGACCAAATCGCCAACATCGTAGTAGCTCAGCTGTTATTTTTGGAGTCTGTTGATGCCAAAAAAGATATTTTGATGTACATCAATAGTCCGGGAGGATCTGTTTATGCCGGCTTGGGAATGTACGACACCATGCAATATGTAAGACCCGAAGTTGCAACAATTTGTACTTCATTGGCTGCTTCAATGGGTGCAGTATTACTAGCAGGTGGTGCTGCCGGAAAGCGTACTGCTCTTCCTCACGCCCGTGTAATGATACATCAGCCAAGTGGTGGTGCACAAGGTCAGTCAAGAGACATGGAAATCACTGTTAAACAAATTATTGAGCTTAGAAAAGAACTATATGAGATTCTTGCTCAACATACAGGAAAATCTTTTGAGCAAATTGAAGCTGACTCAGACCGTGATTACTGGATGAAAGCCGAGGAGGCAAAAACCTATGGTCTCATTGACGAAGTATTATATCGTAATTGATAAATTTAATTGGTTTTATGAGAAAGAAAGCTCTTCCATCGGGGAGAGCTTTTTTTATGATTATTGGCTCAAAAAAACTTCTTAGGCAGGTCTGTAATGTAGGTCGGGTCTAATGTAATTTATAGAGCCTTTACCTCTTATAAAAAATATAATCTGTAACCGGTGGTTCGCCTCCAAGCCTTCTGATTTCTGAAAGCACCTGTCCGCGGTGATGGGTTGCATGGTTTACCATATGAAAAAGGATATCTTCTACCTTACTGTACATCGGGATTCCTTTAGAAGTTTTATAGCTAATCTTTTCGTTCAAATCACATTTTTGAATATAATTGAGGCTATTCAGATGGTTTTCTTCTATCAGTTTACTCATATTTTCGGGTTCAATGATCTCCCAAACGCCTAAATCCGGTATGGTATGATTTAACCGGTTGTTCCAGATGTGGTGAGCATCGAGTACATGACTGAAAATTCTGGAATTATAATCGTTTAGTAATTTAGGATTTTCAAGGAATAGATCGGTCAACTTTTGATTTTGAACACGTGTGTATTCAAATTTATCAATAAAAAAAGCTTTCATAATAATTACCTGTTTGTTTTTAGCAAAACTAAAAAAATGTGTTGGAAAATTTCAATTTACATATTTGGCAAAGGGGGTATAGACATTTACAAAAAAGAGAATTTGCACAAATCTAATTTCCAAATTCAGAATTCATTCCAAATAATGGAAAGTTCATTATTGAACGGCATCATTTTTATATACTTAAATAACTAATTATCAATATTTTATTTTCAAATATTTTATTTCGTCTTTTTGGCATAAGTATTGGATTGACCTATGAGGAATGAGATTATCCCGTCCGGAAGGTTTGTTTACTATCGACCTCCGGCCAATTCAATTAATAAATAACAGAAATGAGAATAGGTATTGAAGCTCAGAGGATTTTCCGGTCACACAAACATGGCATGGATGTAGTGGCTTTGGAGCTGGTAAAAGCCATTCAGAACATTGACACCAAAAATCAATATTATATTTTCATAAAAAAAGATGAAGACAACAGCTGCCTTAAATCTACTCCAAACGTCAAAGTCATTGAAACCTCATCATATCCTTATATTATTTGGGAACAAATAATTCTTCCCATTTATGCATGGTACTACAAAATTGATTTGCTGCATTGTACTTCTAATACCGCTCCATTTTTTTGCCCTTGTCCTATAATTCTGACGCTTCATGATGTAATCTTTCTTGAAAAAAGAAAAGGAAAAAATACCATGAGTTGGTATCAAAAATTTGGCAATTTATACCGAAAATGGCTGGTTCCGGCCATTATAAGACGCACCGTCAAAGTGATTACGATTTCACATCAGGAAAGAGAGAATATTTTAGGTCTTACAAATTTAGAAAATCAAAAGCTGGAGGTTATTCACAATGGAGTAAGTAAGAATTTCGGACATAAAATTCCTGAAACGTTAGCTTTTGAGATGTCTGAAAAGTTTTTATTAGGGGATGAATTTGCTTTGTTTTTGGGTAATGTAGAACCCAGAAAAAACACTCCCAACCTTTTAAAGTCTTTTGTGGCTTATGCACAAAATCACCCCGATTTTCAGTTGGTAATAACAGGCGTAAACCGAAAATTTGTTGCTGATCAAATGCCACCCAATTCTTCTAATATTCTGAAACGACAAATCATTACACCTGGCTTTGTAAGTCAGGACGAGCTGACATTCCTTTATAGCTATGCAAAGGTATTCCTGTTTCCCTCGCTTCGTGAGGGATTCGGGTTGCCTATATTAGAAGCCATGAGCCAGGGCACACCGGTAATCACATCAAATACTTCCAGCATGCCCGAGGTGGCAGGTGATGCGGCCATTTTGATCGACCCCAATGACCCAACACAAATCACCGCTGGCATGGAAAAACTGTTGAAGAATAATACCTTGAGACAGGAACTCAGGTTGAAAGGACTCGAAAGAATCGGGCATTTTAGTTGGGAAAATACCGCAAAGAAATATTTGGAACAATATTATTCAATTCTTTCAATAAAACCTCATGAAGAGGTGATTTTGCAATCAGCATAATTTTAAAAAATTAAAGTCTTATGAATACATTTTTAGAAGTATCATTTTGGTTTATAATCTTTTTGGTTTTTTACACCTACATCGGATACGGAATTCTGGTTTGGGTTTTGGTAAAAATCAAGAATCTATTTAAAAATCGGGAACCTAAGCACATTGAAAACGCCTACGAACCCAAAGTTACACTTGTAATTCCTGCCTATAATGAAATGTCGTGTATTGAAGAAAAACTACGCAATACTTATGCGATTGATTATCCTCAGGACAAACTCGAAGTTTTATTTGTGACAGAAGGCTCTACCGACGGTACTACCGAATGGCTTGAACGTAGAAGTGGCGAATATCCCAACATGCGTCTGCTTAGCGGTAATGTAAGAAGAGGAAAAATAGAAGCAATGAATATTGCTGTGAAAACGGTTACAACGCCGGTTGTAATATTTTCGGATGCCAATACTCACCTTAACAAATTGGTTATCAGGAATATAGTTAGGCATTTTATCGATCAAAACGTAGGAGCTGTAGCTGGCGAAAAGCGTGTAATGATGGACGCTTCTGAAGCAGCTGCTGGTGCAGGAGAGGGACTTTACTGGAAATACGAATCTTTCCTGAAAAAACTTGATACCGAACTTCACACGGTAGTAGGAGCAGCCGGAGAATTGTTTGCTGTACGTACTGAACTTTTTGGAGAAGTAGAAAAAGACACCTTGCTTGATGATTTTATAATTTCACTGCGTATCGCTGCCGATGGCTTCAGAGTTGTATATGAACCCGATGCTTTTGCTTCTGAGCGGCCTTCTTTCTCAATAGCCGACGAGATGAAACGAAAAGTGAGGATAGCTGCCGGAGGATTTCAGGCCATGGCCAGATTAATGCCTCTGCTTAATATTTTCAAATACGGGTGGCTCTCCTTCCAGTATGTATCGCATAGAGCGATGCGTTGGGCAGTGACGCCTTTTTGTCTGCCATTGTTAGTGGTCATCAACAGCCTTTTGATAAATCAAAATACATTTCTCGATAACCGAATCTATCAATTATTACTAGCAGGGCAATTTCTGTTTTATGCCCTTTCAGTCTTAGGATACTATCTTGAAAGCCGTAAAATCAGAGTAAAACTCCTATTTGTGCCATTTTATTTCAGCTTTATGAATTACTGTGCCATTAAGGGATATTTCAGATACAGGAATGGCATTGGTTCGGGAATTTGGGAAAAAGTAAACAGAGCCGCTTAAATTTTACAAAATCATGACAGACTTTGGAATGCCGGTTTGGGTTAAAAACCTTTTAAAAAAACCTCTGAATATTGCCGATTATAGTTCTGAAGAAATTCAGGATTTAAAGCAGAAATTGTTACGATTTAGAGTTGACAATCCTTTAGTGAGTATGGTGATCCCGGCATGGAACGAAGAATTCGGTATTCTACACACCCTTTGGTCACTTGCGAATTCCGATTTAAAATACCCTACCGAATTAATCATTGTTGACAATAATTCGACCGATGGAACATCCAATTTGTTGCATGATTTGGGCATAAAGACTGTTTCAGAAACCAGACAAGGTGTTGGACATGCCCGCACCACGGGCCTGGCTATAGCTCAGGGAAAATATGTTTTGACAGGAGACAGTGATACACTGTATCCACCTCAATGGATTAATTTGATGATTGACGCATTTCAGTCTTCTGATGACAAACCTGTTTATTGTGTTCACAGCACCTATTCGTTTATTCCCGAAAAACCCAGCCAAAGGTGGATGTATGGGATTTATGAATTGCTAAGTAGTTTTATTTCAAAAAGAAAAGAAAAAAACGAACCTTACCTCAATGTATATGGCTTTTACATGGGTTTTGAAGCCCAAAAAGGCAGGGAGGTAAATGGATACGACATTGAAGTGCAACGAACTTTCAGAGGAACGGTGGGTCAGCTGGAAACCAATGCTACTGAAGATGGTATGATGGCTCTAAGGCTCATGCAGGCGGGAGGAAAAATAAAAGCGGTACATGACAGCAAAGCGAAGGTCTGGACCAGCGATCGCCGAATTCAGTTAGACGGAGGAATAGTAAATGCGTTCAAAATCAGATTTAAGAAATATCTTTCCAGAAAATGAGCATTGTTTCAATAATAAAATCAAATCCCGGCATCAAGCGATTTGTACATTGGTGCTTGATTCCGAGTCATCAGGCCAGACCGAGAGTTTGGGTCAAGTGGTTTGTCAATCCATTTTTTCATAAAAAAGGAAAAGGTACTGTAATATGCAGAAGAACCCGGGTGGATGTTTTGCCTTTTCAGCCATTTGAAATGGGAGACTATTCTACTATTGAAGACTTTGCAACTATAAACAATGGAGTTGGCCCGGTTAGAATCGGCAAACATACACGAATCGGTATCGGAAATGTAGTCATAGGACCGGTAACAATTGGTGACAATGTGATTTTTGCACAAAATATTGTAATGAGTGGTCTCAATCACAACTATAAAGATCCCAACACTCCTATCTACTTGCAGGGAGAAACCGTATCTGAAATCACAGTGGAAGATGACTGTTGGATTGGAGCCAATGTGGTAATCACTGCCGGAGTAAAAATTGGCAAACATTCAGTGGTGGCAGCGGGAGCAGTTGTTACAAAAAGTATTCCTCCTTATAGTGTCGCCGTGGGCAATCCCGCCAGAGTTATTAAGCAATATGATGCCCAATCCGGTGAATGGATAAGTGTAAAATCAAACTGATTTTTTCTCAGAATAAGTATTAAAAGCCAGATTCCAGAACAATTTCAGTCGGTTTTCCCAACTATTTTCCAGTGAGGCAAGATATCTTCCTTCGAGTTTTTCGTCTTTTACTGAAATTGCCTCAGGGATAGCTTTCAAAAAATCTTCGTGTGTAGCTGCCAGTTTGATATGTTGTCCAAACTGATTGATGTCTTCCGAAAAATCGGTTGAAACAACTGACCTTCCGGTAGCCAGATATTCATTTATTTTTAAAGGATATATACCACCTGTCAGATTATTTTTTTTGAAAGGAATAATAGCACAATCAAAATATCTGAGATAGGAAGGCAGCTCTTCGATTCTTTTGGGACCTGTAAACCTGATATTGGGATACTGATCAAGATTGATTTTAGTAAATTCTTTATCTTTCCTTGGACCTACCATTACCACGGTTTTATCCTTGTTTTCTTCCAAAATTTTTACAAGCAATTCATAATCAATTCTTTGGCATAGGGCCCCTGTATAACCGATTATTGGGGTTTTGATATCTTCCAGTTCAGTGGGTTTTATCAGATTTTCAGTGACCGCAGTTCTGAATAACTTTACATCACCACCATTGGGGAAATAATTTATAAACCGGTCGTTTCGCTCTCCGATTTTCCGGCACAACTGCCTGGAAGTGGCCATAACGAGGTCATAATTTTTGATGCAAATATTTTCTTTTCTTAGGCCATGCCCGGGCACTTCTTCAATGGCGTCGCGACTATGGTACACACTCAATGTGGGCTCAAGGTAACGGTTAACTTCAGAAAGATACAGAGGGTTGAAAGAGTTTATCAGAATATAGTCTTTTATGCCATTTTTTTTGCAAATTTTCTTAATTATCCCTGCCAGAATGCGATTATTAATATCACTGGTCCATTCATATAAACTGCCCTCAGCCATCGAGTAATTTGGGATTACCGCTCTGGGAGTAACAGCTGTAAATTTTTCAGGATAACCGGGTACTTTCCGGGTGAAATTTTTACCCCAAAGCAGAGCTTTCATTCTGCTTTTTACTGTTTTACTTTTCCTTTCTCTCCAGACATCTGCTGCGGAATAAGGGAAATCTATATAGTAAACTTCATTTTCACGGCTTAAAACTTTCGCCAAAGAAAGCGATGCCGATGAAACGTCACCATCCCAGCGTGACATGCTGGTGATAAAAACCGGAAGGTTTCTGAATGTATTTTGATCAATCATGATTAAAAAGGCAAATCTTTACGCGTAGCACGAGGTTTGTTCTTGTGGTTTTTCCCAGACCTAAAACCCCAGATAATCGCTATGATGATAAACGGAAAAATAACACTCCAGGGCATATTAACTATGATTTTGGTTGGCATCGCCATGAGGCGTATGAATAAATTGTTTTCGAGCTTTTCCTATCTGAGTCAGGGATTTCAAAATACCTAAAATCGCACCGGGGATCTCCAGAAAAGCCTGCAAAAGGTTTCTGGTATACCAGTTTCGGGGAATTCCTATCAGTAAACTTAACATAAGCAAAACGCACAAAACCAGATTTACAAAAAACAGATTTTTGCTTACAAAAAAACTAATAAAAATTAGGGCCAAAACTGCCACCACCAAAAGCACCCTGGGAAGCAAATAAGTCTGAAAAACTTTATTAAAAAAAGCTACATTTCCTTTAAAGAGCTGTACCCAGCTCTCTAGGAAATATTTCTGAAAAAATTCTACTTGTGTTGCCAGCCAACGGCTTCTTTGCTTTGAGAATACATCACTTTGGGCTACTTTTTCATCCAAAACATGTGAATCATCGAGGAAAGCAATAGGAATTCTTCTCCTGACGATTCTAAACTCCAGCTCTTTATCTTCACCAGATGTATCACCGATATTCTGCATGATTTCGTTAAACAGCTTCCAGTCGAATGCCATGCCGCTTCCAATCAAAGCCGATGGCAACCCCAAAGCGACATGTCCACGTCTGAAGATATGATTGTTGATCTCCTCGGTACATGCATCTAGCAAAGCAAACGGGGTATTGATATTTTTTGCAATCCTATGACCTTGAATAACCTTGTAACCAGCCGAATAAGCATTGTTGAGTTCTTTCAAAAATCCGGGCTCCATATGGTTGTCGGCATCAAGAATAAGCACGAGATCTACCGGGGCATCCTGGGTAAGTTCTAATGCATTATGCAAGGCCTTTCCTTTGGTACTTTTTTCAAAATAAACTTCGATCACTTTAATCGGGAGAGATCTCAATGTGGTCAATGTTGAATCAGAAAACTGGTCGGCAATTACCACCACTTCATATTTTTCTTTGGGATAATCCTGAAGCAGAGCATTATGTGCCGTTTCGATGATTACCTTATCTTCTTTGTAACCCGGAATGAATATTCTGATTTTGTGAAAAGAATCAGCCTCAGCAAATTTTTCCCTTGAACCAATATGTCCTGCCAAAGAAAATATCAGCAAATACAAAACCTGAATGGCTGCATAGCAGGTTAAAATTGCGATAATTATCAGAAATATGTTGTAAGCCATTTTAGTCGATTTTTAATTGTCCCAGAAAATTTGATGAATGTATGGAAGGTTCTTTATGTGCCGAATGAGTTAAATTCCACTTTAAGGCATTGAAAATTGCTTTTGAGTGTCTCCATTCTTTTTTAAGAGCATGTTTGAGCATATGAATGGGTGTGGAAACCAGTGTAAAAAATCCTGCGGCTATCAAAAATTGTAAAATCGGGTAGTTACGTCTGATGTACAAAAGGCGGTTTCGGAAAAGATAATAAGATTTAAAAGCCGAGTTTTTTCCGGTCGATACCGATTCTTTATGAAAAATAGAAGCTGTACCCACATAATGTACCTCCAAACCAGCCTTTTTAAATCTGTAAGCCCAATCCAGCTCTTCGTAGTATAAAAAGAACATTTCGCTCATTTGGCCTACTTTTTCAAGGTCTGCCCTTCGCATCATCATAGCGGCACCATTGGGTAAGTCAGTCCTGCGACAATCGTCAAATGTTCCATCATCTTTTTTCAAATAACCAATATCATAACTTCTGCTAGTCAGCGGGCTAAGACCCACAGCACCGGCATACTGAATGGTATCCGGCATAAAGTGATATTTGATTTTTGGGCAGGCAATTCCACATTCAGGGTGGTTTTCAAGATATTCAACCAATGTACCCATAAGATCCGGCGTAAACTCGGTGTCGTTGTTGGCCAAAAATATGTATTCTCCTTTTGCAAAAGCCAGACCCAGGTTATTCCCTCCGGCAAAACCAAGATTCTTGGGAGAAGAAATGTGTATAATAAATGGAAAATCTTTTTTCAGATGTTTAGAAGTGAATTTTGGAGATGCATTATCAACCACTATGATCTCAAAATTGTCATAATTCTGAGTTTTTAAGGTTGCCAGCATCTCTGCTGTTACTTTAGGAGTGTCATAATTGACAGTAATTATCGAAACCAAAGGTTTTTTCATGACTGAATAGATTTAATTTCCGGTGTGTCCCATTTTCTGCTTATAAAAACCAAAGTCCAGGATATAAATACAATAACCGAGGAAGGAAGAGCATTCATAACTTCATTTCCATAACTTGCAAAAAGACTTCCAAATGATCCCGCACATAAGGCAATGAGCTGGTTTCGCAAAATCGGATCGCGGGTACACCAGGCTATGCCAGAGCCTTTGGCAATAATAAACATCATGATTCCAAACCATAATATAAATCCTATGATACCATACATTACCCATATTTTTACATATAAGCTATCAGGGGGTATTTTGGCAGTTGGAATATGCTTATTATAAGTAGTTCCCCATTGACCAATGGTGCCAACACCAGTACCAAAAGGCTTACTAGCCAGCATATCTTTTAGTATTCTCTGATTGATGAGTCTCACTTGTAAAGATGCATCGTTGGGGTCGAGAGAGGTTCGCATTCTACGAATCTGGTCATTACCCTGACCGATGTAAGTGAATTTTAGCATTCCGAAAAATCCAACACCCACGAGTAATCCCATTACTAATAGTTTGGTCTGGCGTATTAAAATCAAAAACAATAATCCGCCACCCAAAAGAGCTCCCATGGCTCCACGTGTGCCGGAGATAAGCATTCCATAGAATATAAATGCGGTGGCAACCCAATAAAAGAATTTCCTTCGGAAAGAAAAGGGTCCTGTAGCCAAAACTCCGCTGATTACAGCGATATGAGCTTGCGAGGCTCCAAACTGTGCGGCCTCATTGTAAAAAGAGAACACCCTCAGCTTTCCAAACAAAATGTGGGTTTTTCTTGCTCCTGCTTCCAGCCACCGGTTTTCTGCTGCATCTACACCGATATATAGCTGCTTCATACCATAAAGAGCCCCCAAAAGAGAAATGATGATGATTATATCCAGGAAAAGGGTTATGTCTGATTTCTTTTTCATAACCAAAATAGTGAGTGGTGTCATCAGAAACCAATAGAGAGCTGCCGAACGCATTTCCTGAAACCAGCCCTGGATACTTGGTCGGGAAGGATTAGCAATCTGTAATACAGTAAGGCCCATCCAAAAAACTGCAAGCCAAACCAGATTATTATTGAGATGACGAAACCTGAATTTATGGGTACGATAAAAAAATATTCCCAACCAGCTCAATACCATAAGTCCATCAACCAATAAGCCGACCTGCAAGCCAGGGATATGCTTTCCGATTGTGGGCATAAAAAAAGCATAAATCAAGACACTAATAAATCCAACTTTAGGGTTATAAAACACCCAAACAATATATGCCAAAGCGAATGGTAAAATAACTATGGCTGCTTCCGCCGCTACTCCTCCATTAGCCAGAAAGTATCCAAACAAAAAAGTACCTGCAAAAACCAATAAAATAAGTATTGATTTTTGGAAGACAGATATTTCACTATTTGAAGAAGTGGATATCATCTTGAAATAGCCAGTTTTAGTTTTACCTTGTTTAATATTTCAGAGAAATTTCTTACGACCAGTGGCATTATTTTTTCATCATTAAGAACACCTGCTTTTTTGATAAAAAATAATCCCAGAAAACAGCCGGTTGCAGCATTTACAACAGATGCAAACGCCACCCAACGTAAATCGCCCGAAAAATAAAGTGCAGCGACATCTGCAATTATGTTTACCGAGGCCATAGTTGCTACTTTCAAAAAATTAAACCCTGGCTTCTGAATAGCATCGAGTACAATTCCAGTTATTCTGTTAAGAGGCAAAAACGCACCGAAAAAGACAAATACCCTGAAAATGTCAGTGGAATTGGCATATTTTTCTCCCCCAATTAATAAAACAAGAAATGGGGCCAAAATAAAAGCTAATATCAAGCCTGGAATGTATAATATGTAAGCCCAGGTTAGATAACTGATAAAGGAGTTATTGAAACCATGTTTGTCGCGGGCATTGTGATGTGCTGCCAATTGCGGAAATGCTGTGGTGCTGAGTGTACGCAAGGGAATCTCGAACAATTCGGTGAGTTTCTGTGGAATGGCATATAGTGCAACAAAAGTTGGTCCGAGAAACGATCCGATCAAAAAAGTATCAGCACTTTTGAGAATATTGGTCGTTCCCAAAGTTGCCAGAGTATATTTTATGAGATTTACAAGACTCCTGACCTCTTCTTTTGTTTTTTTCAGAATAAGAGCCGGATTTGTTTTTTTGGAAATCAAAACATAAAACAGTAGAAGAACATTTACACCTACATGCACTGTGGCAAGCCATTGGAGTGAGTTATATCCCAAAAATGCAAATAATGCCACGATCAGTGGATTAATACTTTGCAAAATCCGAAGTAGTAACAAAAAGATAAGATTCTGGTCAGCAACAGCTTCTGCTTCGGCAATGTGAAGAGGTAAAGTAATGATACCCAAAACAGAATACCACAAACAAAACACCTTAAAGCCGGAGTCTTCAGAACCATAAGGCAAAAAATAGGTGACTAAAAGTATTATTCCGGAAAGAGAAACCACAATTCCACCAAGCCAATAAGCACTTCCAATTACTCTGTTTCTTTTGACAGGGTCTTTATCCGAAACTTTCATAACCAGTGCTGATTGCAAACCGCCTGATTTGACCATTTCGAATAGTACCACTGAAGTCATATATATCAAATATTCTCCCAAAACTTTTGGATCAAGTATTCTTACCAACCACATAAACGACACCATGCCCAAAGCCGCTGGCAATACCTGGCCAGAAAGTGCAAGAATTTGATTTTTAACGACTTTTGATGACATAGTTAGCACATTTATTTAATTTTTCTTCTTTGACCAAACTGGAATTTCACAAGTTGTTTAAGTAGTCTTCTGAAATAATTCCGGTTTTTAGGCACTTCTCCTATATACTCTTCTGCAAAATCAGTCTCTACCGCATTGAGCAGCAACCATGGTTTGGTACCAGTGGTGTTTCTGAAAATTGTTAGCATTTCTTTGTCTATACGGGTCCAAACCCTGTTGGCTCGTGCAATTAATATTGTCAAATCAAGAGATGGGAATGTTCCCGGCTTAATAATGAGGCTGTCAAAAGAGGGCAATTCAAAGATCGTTACATGAGCCGTTTGAGGTTCTTCATTTTGATTATCAATCAGAGGATTCCAAGCTAAAACTTCCACTTCATAGTTTAGTTTTTCAAGCTCATCTTTAAACATATTGGCCATTGTGGTTTTTCCTTCACCATGTTCAGTACTGGCCAGACCAATTTTTATGGTCTTGTTGTTGTTCAGCTCCAGTTTGGATAGCAATTGCTGCACCAGCCTCAGTTTTGACATTTTCAGGAAACGAGGGCTTTCAGTTGTAAGCGGGAACAAACCCAAAAAAGGCAAATCGATTAGTTTAGCTGCCCTTTGAGGTTCCAGTAGGGTTTTATTGATGAGGGCATTGACCAAAATAAACGCTAATACCATTACAAATCCCACAATAAACGATAATGCCACCTGAATCATTCTTTTGGATTTGTTGGGTTGAACCGGCAAATAAGGCGGATCCACTACATTGAGTTTGGTGGTGAGTTCGGCATTTTGTTGGTTTAACCTTGCCATGCTCAGGCCATGTAATAGTTCAAGATAAGCTTCTTCCGACACTTCTATTTGTCTTTCAATTTTTTTGAGCATAGCTCCGAGTGGTGCATATCTTTTGTATTCTTGATCAAATTCTTTCTTACGTTCATCCATTACAGCCAAACGGGCTTTACTTTGTTCAAAACTCAGTGTGGTTTTGAGCCATTCATCTAGTATTTCCTTTGTCGGAATACCTTCTGCTGTATTGGTTTCTTTGTAAAGGTTTTCAAGAGATCTTTTCAAACTTTTCTCTTTATCTTTTACCTGAGCATTAAAATTTTCCAGTTCTTGTTTTTGTGATTCAGTGGCATTGGCACCGGCTAGTTGAAGGGTGGTAATTTGAGTATATAATTTAGAAAGTTCTTTTCTTTCCTCCAGAATCTGAGTGTTATACAAATTTTGATAAACCCGGTTTTTGATGCTGCTATTTACTTTTTTTAGCGAAACATCCGATGCATGCTTGTCCATTTCCAAAGTGTGATTCAGAGCATATAAATCTTCTTTTTCACCCGCAATGGCTTTGGTTTGCTCATAATAATTGATGATATCGTATTGCTTGTTAAACTGCAAAAAGAGTTTTTCTGAAGAATCGAGTTTAGCGAAAGCCTTTTCGGTTTCTTCTTCAAAATATTTAACGACAGACTCCGTTTGACCCTCTTTGAGCAATCTGTGTTTTCGCATAAAAGAATGTTCGAGCAACTCTAAGGTCCTCCGGCATATTCCGGGGTCATTGGTTTCATAACTGATTTTAATCAAATCACTGTTGCTGATACGATTTGCTTTTATTGTATTGAGTGCTTTCAGGGAATAATAAGGATTTGATGAATTGATGATTTCTATGATAAGATTATCATCGGATGAATTCATCATTTTCAATATGTTCTCTTTGGTTTTTTCTACGGTGGCACCTTTGAGTTTTTTTCTCGTTTTTTCTTCTATTAAATTTTGTAAATCTCCAAATGCCTCATATCCAATTTCTTCTGAATTTGATTTTGTTTTTTGCAAATGCTCTGCCAAAAGGCTGATACTCACATCTTCTTTGGTTTCTCTTGAATCAATTAAAGAAATAAGGTTGTCAAAGGCATTGCTGGTCGAATAAAAATCAGCCTTGTTAGTTCCGTTCAGACTGTACCCCGAGGCAATACCTGTATAAATGATAGATTCGGAAGAATAAACCTTTTTTTCATTTCTTGTAAAATAATATACTGAAGCGGCCAATACTACCGGAATGGAAACCAACCAGATAAGATTTCTATAAAGCAGTTTTATGAAATGTATAAAGCTCATTTGATGGTATTTAATAATTCATAAAAATCTACTCCGGTGAGGGCTTTGAGTTGAAGCAAACTTTGCTGAAAACGGTTCAGGTTAGTTTCATAATCGCTTTGAGCTTTGATACTGATTTCCTGTATCCTCGATATTTGGTCTAAAGTCAACTGCCCGTTCAGAAATTCTTTTTCGGCCATCGTATAATTTATTTCAGCTGAGTTTTTGTTCAGACTGCTGTTTTGCATCAATTTATAATATAATTTAAGCTCCATATAATATTCTATCACCTGCTGTTTGACCAATAGCTTCGTTTTTTCTATTTCTGACTCAGCCATTTTTATTTGAGAGATTCCGGCTTTAATGGTATGTTTGCGATTTATGACCTGATTCAGCGGGAGTTGAAGTCCAACCCCAATGTTATAAAATCCCGTTTGTGTATTGGTAATCAAACTTCCCTGATCTTCAATTTGTGAGCTGTTAACCGCCGCATAGTTGGTGCCATACATATAGCTTGAACGCAGTGAAAGAGAGCTGAAAATCGAATTGCGGGCAATGGCTGCATTGGAACTTACAAAATCGCGGGAAGATTTAATTCGGTTTACTTCAGGTGAAATAGCCTGGGCAGAGTCTATGAGTGCATCTAGTAAAAGGTCACCGTTAAAAGCATTCTCAATCAAAAGATTCAGACTTTTTTCCTGAGCCCGTAATAATATCGGCCAAACCGTTAAAAATAAACCTAATATATACTTACTTATTTTCATATAAAAACAATTAGAAAAAGGGAATATGAAAGGTCCATTTTAAATAATCAATGGAAATTTCTTATATCCTTCAGTCAATATTGATACTATCCAATATTGTGCCATTCTCATTGGTTTGAAAGTAGGGATTATGCTGTAGATTATTTATTTTCAAATGCTTAAACGCAACCGTTGTACTTTACCAAGAATTGTAGCCACTTAATAAATTTTTTATGATTTCTGATTTTTGGAACGCATTCCTAAAACTGGAATTTATTTTTTTTCATATTTTAATTAAGTAAAGAAATTTGAATTTTTTAAACTTTGATTTTTCGAAAAAATCATATTTTGAATGTAGTTTTTAAAATAGAGATGCTCGTAAAATAAAAAAGCGATGGCTAAAAGCTATAGCAATATTAAAAACGGAACATATTTTGATGTAATTTTGCAGAAAAATTAAAAATTAATAATAATGGCTTCAAATAAAGAGCCCCATTGCTCATTTTGCGGGAGAAAGAAAAATGAAGTAGAAATTTTACTTTCCGGAACAGATGGACACATTTGCAACTTTTGCATAGAGCAAGGATATGATTTGATACAGCAAGAGCTTGGAGTTTCTAGCTTTAAACCAGGAAAGAAGAAAAAGACGGTTGCTCCGAAATTTGACATTAAGCCTCCGGTTGAGCTAAAAAACTATCTCGACAAATATATTATTGGTCAAAATGAGGCCAAAAAAGTACTTTCGGTAGCTGTTTATAACCATTACAAAAGACTTTCTCAGCCCAAAAGTGATGAAGATGTAAACATCGAAAAGTCTAATATTATCATGGTGGGCGAAACCGGGACAGGTAAAACATACCTTGCACGTACAATAGCCCGCATGCTTCAGGTGCCTTTTGCCATTGCCGATGCCACTGTACTTACTGAGGCCGGTTATGTTGGTGAAGACGTAGAGAGTATTCTTAGCAGATTACTTCAGGCCGCAGATTTCAACCCCGAACTGGCGGAACGGGGTATTGTGTATATTGATGAAATAGACAAAATCGCCCGAAAATCAGACAATCCATCAATAACCCGTGATGTGAGCGGCGAAGGTGTTCAGCAGGGCTTATTGAAACTTTTGGAAGGCTCAATCGTTGGTGTACCACCTCAGGGAGGACGAAAACATCCAGACCAGCAGCTGGTACAGATCAATACTGAAAACATCCTATTTATTTGTGGTGGTGCATTCGACGGAATTGCCCGTCATATTGCTAAACGTATCAATAAAGCACCAATCGGATTTAAAGTAGATACCAATACATTTGACTTCAATAATGAGGAAAGCCTGTTAAAGTTTGTAACTCAACAAGATTTGAAGTCGTTTGGTCTTATTCCCGAGCTAATAGGAAGATTACCGCTTTTGACATATCTGAATCCTCTCGACAAAGCCACATTAAGGAAAATTCTTACCGAACCGCAAAATGCATTGGTTAAGCAATATAAAAAACTCTTTGATATGGAAGGAATCAAGCTCATTTTTGATGATGAAGCCCTTGATTATATTGTAGAGCAAGCCATTGTATTTAATTTGGGGGCCAGAGGTTTGCGTTCGATTTGTGAAGCCATTCTGACTGATGCGATGTTTGAGTTGCCATCAGACAAGACAATAAAGACTTTTGTTGTTTCTAAAGATTACGCTCAGAAAAAATTTGAGCATTCGACTTTTTATGAAGTAAAATTGGTTGCTTAATTTTAAAGATAAAAATTATAAAAGCCCTTGATATTTTGGTATCAAGGGCTTATTTATTCACCAGAAAAGCTATCAAGCATATACATTTAAAGCCGAAATCGCATCTTTTACACCTAATATTATCATATTTGAAAGATGACTACTCACATTACTTTCAAAGTCTTTCAGTGTGCTAAGATCATATCCCCATAATTCTTTGTTTTTCAACACAACCGAAACCACCTCAGAAGCCGTACACACATCCCATAAAGTTTTGAAATATTCTGCTGAATCACAATTTATGGGATAAGCCTGGCCATCATAGACCCCAAAATACCTGCCCTCAGATATATGGTCAACTTTCATAAACAGTAAATATGCCGCAAAACATCGGGCGAAATATTGAGGTACAGTTTCAAATGTTTTATAATAATTAATCAAAAGCGGTATTGCCCTCATTCTCATTTTGGTGGTGTATTGGAGAGTGATACTTATCCATTGATGCTCGATGTAAGGATTTCTGAACCTGTCCATCACTTCTCTGCCATATCGGTGGGTGGTTTTTATGTCAAGTTCCATTGGTATTGATGGCCCCAGCTCAGTGAGCATCAAAATGGTAAGATATTTCTCCATCATTTCATCATTTAAGGCATCTTTCACCAAGTTAAATCCACTCAAAAAGGCCATTCCACACATCAATGTATGCGTGGCATTGAGCATCCTAAGTTTTAATTCACGGTACTTTTCAATATTAGGACTTATCACGATCCCTTTATCGGCTTTGGCAAAACCAAGAGTATCTTCAAGATTTTCACCTTCAATGGCCCATAATTTATAAACTTCTGCTTTTAATATCAATTTGTCTTCATATCCCAATTGGTCATAAAGGTTGGTGAGCTCTTCCCCAACTGGCTTTCCGGGTACTATTCTATCCACCAATGAGCTACAAAACCGCACTTTTGTATTAATCCAATTTTCAAATTCAGAACCTAACTTATTATTTTTTACGTGTTTAAGTACTGCCTCTTGGAGCACTTTTCCATTGTCAACCAATAATTCTGTAGGAATAACCACTGTAGGCTTTTGTATGGTATTGTATCTTCTGTATAACCAGGCAGTCAATTTTCCGGGGAAAGAATCAGGGCAATTGTCTGTTATATTTTCTTCAACATACTGTAAACCCACTTCGGTGGTATTTGAAATCACCAAATCTATACTTTGTGATTCGGCGGTTTTCAAAACTTCTTCCCAATGCGTTTTTGTGCTCAAAACCCGGCTTATGCTCTCAATTACAACATTTTCTTCGAAAGGCTTTCCATTGTCAATACCTCTCACACACACAGTATAAAGGTTATCCTGGTTTGAAAATTCCGAAACATCAGGTCCGGTTGTTTTTACAACTACTATTTTACCCTGATATATTCCTTTTTTGTTGGCTTTATCAATCAGGAAATCGCATAATCCTCGTAGCAGTACTCCGGTACCAAACTGAAGAACCCTTTCCGGATATTCCGAAATAGACGAAGAAGTTGAAAAGGTATTTTTGTTGAGCATTTTATATTATTTAAATCTTCCAAAATTACTCAATACTATCAAATGAAATTAGTGATAAAACAGCTATGTTGTGTAAAATCCTGTCATTTTAAAATTAATGTTGGATAAAATACCATTAATGATAAAAACCCGACCATGAAACTATAAATATTAAAAATGATTTTGAAGTGTTATGCAAGCATACTATTTTTGTTAAAAAGGATTTTAATATGGAATTTCAGGTAAAAACAATGGCCGAAATGGCAGCGAATGGAGAAAGCCCCGACGTACTTTTTTGGGTAGGTTGTGCGGGCTCATTTGATGACAGATATAAAAAAGTTACCCGGGCATTTGTGAAAATCCTGAATCACCTGAATATAAAATTTGCGGTGTTGGGCACTGAGGAGTCTTGTACAGGAGATCCGGCACGCAGAGCAGGAAACGAGTTTACTTTTCAGATGCTGGCACAGCAGAATATTCAGGTATTAAATGGATATGAAATAAAGAAAATTGTTACGGCTTGTCCGCATTGTTTTAATACTTTGAAAAATGAATATCCAGAGCTAGGGGGCAATTATGAAGTGTTGCATCATTCAGAATTCCTGCAGGGTTTGGTAAATGAAGGAAAACTTAAAGTGACAGGTGGAGATTTTAAAGGCCGGAAAATCACGTATCATGATTCCTGCTATCTGGGTCGTGCCAATGAAATATATGAAGCACCTAGAGACCTGATCAAAGCTTTAGACGCCGAACTGGTAGAAATGAAACGTTGTAAAACCAACGGCCTTTGTTGTGGTGCCGGTGGAGCTCAAATGTTTAAGGAGCCCGAAAAAGGCAAAAAAGATATTAATGTAGAACGCATTGAGGATGCTCTTGAAACCGGAAGCAATACCGTTGCGGTAGCCTGCCCATTTTGTATGGTGATGATGTCAGATGGTATTAAAAACAAAGAAAAAGAACACGAAGTGAAAGTATTCGATTTGGCTGAGCTTTTAGCGGAAAATTTATAAATTTATGATTTTTTATAATTTATCCCCAAAATCTGGTAAATTCATATTCAGATATATCAACCTTATACTGAATATGAAAAACCTTAGCTCTCGCAGAGAATTTCTTCGGAAAACAACACTGGCCACCCTTGGAATGGCGGCATTTCCATCTTTAGCACGAAAAGTAGCACCAAGCGACAAAGTCAGGGTGGCACACATTGGTCTCGGTGGAATGGGCAACGCCCACCTCAACTGGTTTGCTGCTCTTCCCGAAGTCGATGTAGTGGGTATATGTGATGTGGACAGTATTCACCTTTCAGATACCGCCCAGAAATATGCCGGAAAATATCCCGACCGCAAACTTGAGCTGTTTGATGATTTCCGAAGGGTACTTGATCGTAAAGATATTGATGCCATTACTGTAGCTACGCCTGACCACTGGCATGCCCAGTTGGCTATATTGGCATTTGAGGCCGGTAAAGATGTATATGGCGAAAAACCGCTTTCATACAGTGCAAGGGAAGGTCAGTTGATGCTGGCAGCACAACAAAAACACAACAGAATATTCCAGTTAGGAACACAAATTCATGCCGGCGAAAATTATCATCGGGTACAGGAAATTATTCAGTCAGGGGTTTTAGGAAAAATTAAAACCGTCAGACTATGGAAAACAGGCCTTCCTCCGGTATTAGGACCTTCAAATTATCAGAAACCACCATCTAATCTCAACTACGACATGTGGCTCGGGCCTGCACCCTATCATGAGTATTCGCCAGAAAGAGTGCATTTCACTTACAGATATTTTCTGGATTATTCGGGTGGTGTATTTCAGGATTTTTGGTGCCATATAGCCGATGTGGTCTGGATGTGCCTGAATCCTCAAAATTTGAGAAAGGTAACCGCCTATGGAGAGAAGCCGGAAGGTGTGGCTGATGCACCCAAAACTATTAATATAGAATATGAATTTGATGACCTCAAAATATTCTGGACCTCGACACCCCCAGATGTACCCGGAGCGGCCTCAAGGGGCATTGGGGCATATTTTGAAGGAGAAAAAGGCACTTTGATTTGCGATTATGGCAGCAAAGAAATAACTATTAATGGCATCACGATGCTCGATGTGACCGACGTGCCGGTGTCAATTATAAGATCTCCGGGGCACCAGCAAAACTTTGTGGACTCTGTTAAGAGCCGGAAACAACCAGAAAGTAACCTGGAATATGCACGTAAAATGACATTACCGATGCATCTTGGCTTAATCTCTTACAGACTTGGGAAGTCCCTGAAATGGAATCCTGAAACTGAGCGATTTATTAAAAATAAAAAAGCTAATAAGCTGTTGTGGAGGCCTTACCGTGAGGCATGGAATCTCATAAATGCTTGATTTTTTGAAAATAAAAAAATCAGGACACAAAAAATATACAGTTTTTTATAAAAAACATCAAAAAACCGTGTCTGGGTCACAATTTTGATTTTTATTAGAATGAAATTAAAAATTCGATTATTAAGGACATATAATTTTGTGTCTCTTTAAATAAACAAGAAATGACTGCTATAGGCGAAGGCCACCACAAGAAAATTACAGCCGCAACACTTTTGGTGGCATTAGGAATAATATATGGCGACATAGGTACCAGTCCTCTTTACGTTTTAAAAGCCATTATTGAGCATAGACAAATATCCGAAGAATTGGTCTATGGTGGTATATCTTTAGTATTCTGGACACTGGTTTTTCAAACATCTATAAAATATATCTGGTTAACTTTACAAGCTGATAACCAGGGTGAAGGGGGAATTTTTTCACTTTATGCTTTGGTAAAAAGATATGGCAAAGGTTTAGTAATTCCTACAATTTTAGGTGCAACTACATTGCTCGCCGACGGCATCATTACACCTCCTATTTCGATATCTTCTGCTGTGGAGGGTCTCAGAATGGTTCCCTTTCTCGACCACCTTCCTACGGTGCCTATTGTGATTATTATCCTATCTGTTTTGTTCTTTTTCCAAAGATTTGGCACCGAGAAAGTTGGTAAGTTTTTTGGGCCGGCTATGGTAATATGGTTTCTGATGTTATTGATTCTTGGCATTAACCAAATCATACTCCATCCCAATATTTTTAAAGCACTCAGTCCTGTATATGGATACCACCTTTTAACTCATTATCATCATGGATTTTGGATTTTAGGAGCTGTATTTCTTTGTACTACCGGAGCCGAAGCACTTTACAGCGATTTAGGCCATTGCGGAATTGGAAATATCCGTATCACCTGGTTTTTTGTAAAGACCTGTCTGGTAATCAATTACCTGGGTCAGGCGGCATGGTTAATGAACCAAAGCGATTTGCTTCTTCATGGTCGCAATCCATTTTTTGAAGTAATGCCACATTGGTTTTTATTACCTGGTATTTTTATAGCAACTATGGCAGCAATCATAGCCTCACAAGCTTTGATTACCGGTAGTTTTACCCTAATCAACGAAGCCATGAACTTAAACTTCTGGCCAAGAGTAGGAGTAAGGCAACCCTCTGAAAGTAAAGGTCAGATTTTTATTCCAAGTGTAAATACCATGCTTTGGATAGGTTGTATCATGATTGTTTTGTATTTCAAAAATTCAGCTCATATGGAGGCAGCTTATGGCTTGGCTATTACACTTACTATGTTAGTCACTACATTTTTACTATCCTTTTTTCTTTTTTATAAACTCAAGTGGAACAAGGTTATAGTAGCGGCTTTTGTAACCGTGTTTTTGTCAATAGAAATCACATTCTTTATTGCAAATATTAAGAAATTCCCCGATGGTGGATTTATAACCCTGATTATTTCAGGAATTTACTTCTTTATAATGTTTTCAGTCTTTTCGGGAAGGAAAATAAGCAACAGGTTTACCAAGTTTGTGGATATTAAGAAATATGAGGATATACTTTCGGAGCTAAGTGAAGACGACAGCATTCCTAAGTTTTCTACCCACCTTATTTACATGACCAAGGCCAATTCTCATCATCAGATTGAAGAGAAAATCATGAAATCAATTTTGGCCAAAAAACCCAAAAGAGCCGACGTTTACTGGTTTTTACATATCAACCGAACCAATCAACCCTATACACTTGATTATGAAGTATTTGAATTATTGAATGACAAGATTTTTAAAATCAATATTAACATTGGTTTTAGGGTAATTCCGAAAACAGAGGTTTATTTTAAGAAGATTATTCAGAAATTGGTTGAAAATAAGGAGCTTAATCTGCATATCAGGCCCGATGGTAGTACCAAATACAACCCTGAGCCAGACTTTAAATTTGTGGTAATTGAAAGATTCTTATCAGTAGAAAATGAATTTACATTAAAAGATGGGGTAATTCTAAATACATTTTTCTTCCTGAAACGAATAAGTTTGAGCGACGCTAAGTTTTTCGGACTGGAAAAAAGTGACGTTGAGGTTGAGAATATTCCTTTGGTTTATCAGCCCATTGCTGTTCCAGAGTTAAATAGGATCAATCAACGAGATTAATAAAACCGCTATTTTAAAATTCAGATAAAAAAGAAATTAGAATCGGTAATGGCCTATTGCTGATAATAATAAAAAATGCTTTCATTTGTAGCTCTTTACCAGGAACCCAACGAATGAAATCATTTTTAAAGCGAATATTTATACGTAAACCGGTTTTAGATTCCGAAGTTGTTTCAGATTTTCGAAGAGCAAAGGAAAATCGTGAAGTATTAATTACCGCCAAACACGCACTGAAGGATTTCTTTTTAATTACAATCGGAATTTTTTCTGCTTCCTTCGGCTTTAAAGGTTTTCTTCTTACCAATCATTTTATCGATGGTGGTGCTACGGGTATTTCCTTATTGATTTCTGCTTTGAGTGGAATACCCCTGTATATTTTGGTAATAGGGGTCAATATTCCATTTGTGATTTTGGGATATAATGTGATGGGCAGGGTCTTCGCCATAAAAACATCACTTGCTATAGCAGGTTTGTCATTGGTATTGGCAACTGTAAGCTTTCCCAACGTTACTGACGACAATCTTCTGGTGGCTATTTTTGGAGGCTTTTTTCTTGGAGCAGGGATTGGTTTTGCAGTCAGGGGCGGAGCCGTGATTGATGGAACAGAGGTACTCGCCATATTTTTAAGTAAAAAACTAGGGACCACCATTGGAGATATCATTATCATCATCAATATTTTAATTTTTTCGGCAGCAGCTTATTTCCTGGGAGTTGATATAGCCATGTATTCGATGATTACCTATCTGGCTGCCTCCAAAACGCTCGACTTTTTTGTGGAGGGAATAGAAGAATATATAGGCGTAACGATAGTATCGGGGCATTGCGAGGCTATAAGAGATATGATTATCAACAAAATGGGTAGGGGAGTGACCGTATATAGTGGCAAGGGAGGTTATGGAAAACACGGACCTACCAAAGAAATTGATATCATATTCACGGTCATAACCCGCCTTGAAATCAACAAACTTAATACGGAACTTGAAAAAATAGAACCCGATGCATTTGTAGTAATGCACAGCGTAAAAGATACTAAAGGGGGCATAATCAAAAAAAGGCCCCTGCATTGATTTTATTTTATGCAATTCCTTTATAAACAAGAAATTATTATATTTTTTGGACAATTTTCGAATTTTATTTTTTGCAAATATTTTAATAATTAATAAATGTAATGGCCTTACTAATAGGGGCTTAAAGTATTGGTTTATTGTATCACCTTGATAATTGTCATATTTTGCTATGATAAGGGAGCAATTTTAATCCATTAAAAGATGCAATTTTTAAAAATATTTTAACAAAATTTGGAGGGAAAAATTAAAACCCTGGCCTGATTAATAATTTAAACTTACTATATGGAAACACTTATTATTCTGATTTTTATCGCTGGCTATGTGGCCATTGTGCTTGAGCACAAACTTTCTGTCAACAAATCCGCTTCAGCACTATTGACAGGGGTTTTAACCTGGGCTCTTATCGCACTAAGTTCAACCAATATGGAGAAAACCAATGAAGAGTTGCTGCACCATGTGAGTGACATTGCAAGTATCTTGTTTTTCCTGATGGGGGCAATGACAATCGTTGAAGTCGTAGCAACTTACGGAGGATTTGAAATCATAACGGACAAAATTCATACGAGAAAAACCTCTACCTTGCTGTGGATTATTGCAATTATAGCATTTTTCATGTCAGCAGTATTAGACAATTTAACAACTACGATTGTTATCATTGCTCTTTTGAGAAAATTAATTGCCGATTCCAAAACCAGACTTTTATTTGCTGGTATTGTAGTAATTGCAGCTAATGCCGGTGGTGCCTGGACGCCAATCGGTGACGTAACCACTACCATGCTTTGGATTGGTGGTCAAATCACTACCGGAAACATCATGAAACAATTATTCTTACCTTCAATTGTTAGTTTATTGGTGCCATTAGCGATTTCTGCTATGACATTAAAAGGAGAATTACCTCCAGTTGCTACTGATAAGAATTCTCATGACTCTGCAAGTGCCCATTTTGGAAAAGTAATTATTTTCTGGGCAGGTATGTTGGGACTACTTTCTGTACCTGTATTTAAGACACTCACGCATTTACCTCCTTTCATGGGTATGATGCTCTCATTGGGTGTTATATGGGTCATTGGCGAAATGCTAATTAAAAATAAAGATGAACATACTCAGAAAAGGTTCAATATTTTGAGAGCTCTCGAAAAGGTGGATTTGCCAAGTGTATTGTTTTTCCTTGGGATTTTACTTGCAGTTTCTGCTTTGGAAAACATCGGAGCTTTGCATCATGCAGCTGCCTGGCTTGATACACATGTTTCAAACCAAACCATAGTAGTGACTATAATCGGTATTCTCTCATCAATCGTTGATAACGTACCTTTGGTAGCGGCATCTATGGGTATGTATAGTTTGGAGCAATATCCTGCTGATCATCAATTTTGGGAGCTTCTGGCCTTCTGTGCAGGTACGGGTGGTAGTATTTTGATCATCGGTTCTGCTGCAGGTGTTGCTGCTATGGGTCTTGAGAAAATTGAGTTTTTCTGGTATATGAAAAAAATCAGTTTATACGCTTTAATAGGTTATTTTGCCGGAATTGGCGTGTTTTTACTCCAAAAAATGATTTTTGCTTAATTTTTTCTGATAATATTAACCCTCGGTCTGTTTTAGATCGGGGGTTTTTGTTTTTTTTAAGTTTGATTTAGTTAATTTGTGCGGTTATATATTTTATTCAACCTGATATTTATTATAATATGAAAATCAAAGTATCTGTTCTTTTTCTCCTGTTATTTGTTTCGATAGGAGGTTTTGCTCAAAAACAATTTAAAGTTTTTCTTTTTTCTCGAACAGCAGGGTGGCATCATGAGTCTATTCATGAAGGAGTTGAAGCCATCAGAAAATTGGGTGAGCGTCATTTTTTTGATGTGGACTGGCAGGAAAATCCCGCGTTTGTTACCGAGAAAAATCTGGAGCAATATAAAGTGATAATATTTCTCAATACTACCGGCGACATACTCAATGCCGAGCAACAAAAAGCCGTTGAAAAATTTATACAATCAGGGAAAGGATTTGTAGGTATTCATAGTGCCTCTGATACAGAATATGATTGGGAATGGTACACCAAAATGATAGGCATGATGTTTAAAATTCACCCGGCCAATCAGACAGCATACTTAAATGTAGTAGATTCCAATTTCCCGGGGATGGAGCGTTTCCCTAAGAAGTTTTTATGGACTGATGAATGGTATGAGTTCAAAAACCAGCTTTCACCAGACCTGAAATTTTTGGTTGCAGTGGATGAGAAGTCCTACAATCCGGTGGTAAAATGGGGGCCAAATGAAGGTAAAGGAATGGGCGTAATGCACCCCATCAGCTGGTATCACCCGTACGATGGAGGCAGAGCTTTTTATACAGCCCTGGGTCATATTCCGGCGACATTTTCTGACCAAACTTTCCTTGATCACATCTATGGAGGTATTTATTGGGCCGCCACAGGCAAAGGAATCAATTAATTCTTTTATTTCTAAGATTTAAAGTGCATTTTTGAAGTTTTTAAACAAAACACCATATACCCTAATGTCAATTTGGAGAAAGAAAACCATCAGACAGCTGATGTCAGAAGCTGAGGATAGTGAAAAAAGTTTGAAAAGGACGCTGACTGCCTGGTCACTTATCGCTCTCGGAGTTGGGGCAATTATCGGAGCAGGCCTTTTTGTTAGGACCGCCGCCGCCGCCGCAAACAGTGCCGGACCTTCGGTAACAATAGGTTTTATAGTTGCAGCTGTGGGGTGTGCTTTTGCAGGTTTAAGTTATGCTGAGCTTTCTTCGACTATTCCGGTGTCTGGTAGTGCTTATACTTATACCTACGCTACTATGGGCGAGCTTTTGGCCTGGATTATTGGCTGGGATTTGATGCTTGAATATGCTGTAGGTGCAGCTACCGTAGGTATTGCCTGGAGCGAATATCTTAATAACCTACTGGTCGAGGTGCTGCATGTCAGCCCCATACCCTATCAGCTATCACATTCACCGTTTCAGACTTCTCCCGATGGGATACAGGGTATAATTAACATTCCGGCATTGACGATAGTTACTCTGATAAGCTTATTGTTGATCAAGGGGATACAGGAGTCTGCCTTTGTTAATGGGATCATTGTAATACTGAAAGTTGCAATAGTTCTGATGATTATCGTTTTCGGATGGCAATTTATCAATCCAATCAATCATGAAGTATATATTCCTGAAGCCACAAAATATATTGATGACCAGGGTATAAGTCATCATTTTGGGGGTTGGCAAGGTATATTAGGTGCTGCGGGTACGGTATTCTTCGCGTTTATAGGTTTTGATGCCGTGAGCACGGCAGCTCAGGAAACCATAAACCCCAAAAAGGATTTGCCTTTCGGTATTTTGGGGAGTTTGGCAGTAACTACAGTGCTTTACATACTATTTGCACATGTTTTAACCGGAGTCGCAACTGTGGAAGACTTCCGTACAGGTGGAAAAGAAGCCTCTGTGGCTTTTGCAATCAATAAATATATGACCGGGTTTTCCTGGTTAGGTGATTTTGTGACAGTTGCTATTCTTGCCGGATTTTCTTCCGTAATCCTGGTTATGCTTTTAGGGCAATCACGTGTGTTTTATTCAATGGGTAAAGATGGTCTGTTGCCAAAAGTTTTCAGTGAGTTGCATCCAAAATACCGTACGCCTTACAAAGCCAACCTTATCATTTTGGTTTTAGTGGGGCTCTTTGCTGCATTTATTCCCGGTGATATTGTAGGTGATATGACCAGTATCGGAACCCTGTTTGCATTCATTTTAGTATCGGCATCGGTAATTGTATTGAGAAAGACGGAGCCCAACCTGGTAAGGAAATTTAAATCTCCAATGGTACCACTCGTACCTATTCTGGGAATTCTGGTTTGTTTGGCCATGATATATGGGCTGGGCTGGACCAACTGGCTAAGGTTGATTGTCTGGATGATTTTGGGTATAATAATCTATTTTTCTTATTCCCGAAAACATAGTAATTTGAATAAGGAAAATTAAGAAATAATAAACTCAGGGACATAGCAATATGTCCCTTTTTTTATGGAGTTATTGGAAATCAAAGATTTGGATAAAAACCATCAGATTCAATTTGAAGAAATATATCATGAGGCTTTTCCCCCAAACGAACAACAGCCTTCAGAATTAATTTATAAAAGAATTAAAGAAAATAAAGAAGTTTTTCTTGCCGCTTATATAAAGGAAGAACTCGTGGCTTTTGCATTGTTGTTTGATTTACAAAACACTGATTATTTTCTTTTAGATTATCTCGCGGTTAAAAACAATAAAAGAAACGCCGGCTTAGGTGGAAAGCTTATGCAAAAGGTGATTGCGTATTCTTTCGGAAAGAATAAAGGCGTTTTGCTTGAAGTTGACCATCCCTATCAACGGGGCAAACGATTACAAAATACCTCCAGGATACAGTTTTATCAGAAATATGGGGCGAGAATTGTCGAAAACCTGATCTACAAATTACCTGATTTAGAAAGGAAAAATAATCCGGCTCATCAATTTTTAATGATAATAAGTTTACAAAATAACATAGATAGTTTGTCAAAAGCTGAGGTAGAGAATCTTCTCAATCAGTTATACGTACAACTTTACCAGGGTGTTTATGATTTCGGGGTTTTAGAAGAAATGAAAAATGGGCTGCTGGAGACAAATTTCCTATCTAAAATTTAACGCCCCAAAAACTATATGACTGAGATAGATCTCCAGACTTTTGGGGGTTTTTTCAGGTAGATCCGCCAACCTGGGCAGGTGGTGCATAAAATAATACTGAAAATGTGAAAGCTCGATAAGCGAGCTTGCAAGCGACCGGCAATATTTGAAATCAGGATTGTGCACCTTAAATACTGCCGCTATCATCTCTACCAGTTCTTTGTAGGGTTCAAAAAGTTTTTGTTTGTTGAGTGATTCTACCTCTTTTGATAAAAATGCTTTACTGCCTTCTGTAATACAAATTTTGTATAAAGATGACTGATCATATCCTCCAAAAGAAACATCCTGATTGTCTTCCCAAACCAATAAATCGATGATTTTTTCAATCTTTTTGTGGGTATCATTTATTTCTCGGATGGCCATCAAAACCTGTAAATGGATATAAGACCAGTATAGCTCCATGATATAAACCAAAATTTTGTGTTTATTCTCAAAATATCGGTAAATAGTAGCCTCGGTTGATTTAATTTCAAAGGCTAACTTTTTGAAAGTAAAATGCTCATATCCAAGTTCACTGATTAGAACTATAGAACTTTTGATTATTTTTTTCCCTATTTCACTACCTTGCGGATCTTTGAGATAGGTGCTGTTTTCAAGTTTCAGTACAACTTCAAGAGCCATTATTTTAAAATATTTTTACAAAATTAATAATATTATTTATATACAAAATAAAAGTTAATGTTTTTTTAATGATAGTAATACTATCATATTTAAAAAATTTATATTAACTTGCATCAAAAATATAGGTATGGCACAGGAAAAGAGTATTACAGTGGCAATCAGCAGGTTGTTGGACTTGCTCAAAAAAGACAAAAAAGATGTTTATGGGATTTATCTTTTATCGATTTTGGCAGGTATTGTGTCGCTATCATTACCCTTGGGTATTCAGACCATCATAGGATTTGTAATGGCAGGCTCGTTATCGACCTCTATCATAATTCTGATTGTATTGGTGTTAACCGGTACTTTTTTAAGTGGGTTGCTACAAATCAAACAGCTTGAATTTATCGAAAAAATCGAACAAAAAATGTTTGTCAGATATGCCCTTGAGTTTGGAAGTAAACTACCTCATCTCAATATTGAAAAGCTTGACAACCATTATTTGCCGGAATTGGTGAATAGGTTTTTCGATGTCCCCACCTTACAAAAAAGCCTTCACAAATTGTTGGTTGATATACCGGCTGCCTTGTTTCAGATTTTATTAGGTACGATCCTGCTGTCGTTTTATCATCCGCTTTTTATCGCTTTCGGGATAGTATTGTTATTAATAGTAATTTTTATACTTAAAACCACTTCTGCAAAAGGTTTTGAGACCTCACTTTATACCAGTGACTATAAATATAATGTGGCCTCCTGGCTGGAAGATATGGCAAGGAGTATCAAAACTTTTAAATTTGGTAGAGAAAGCAGAATAAACATAGTAAGAACAGACAAAATAAGTGCAAAATATATCGAGGCCCGCACAAAACATTTTGATATACTTATTATTCAATATTGGAGTTTGGTGGCGTTTAAATTGCTTATTACAGCCGCTATGCTGATTTTGGGGGTTGCGTTGTTGATCAACCAACAAATCAACATCGGACAGTTTATTGCAGCCGATATTGTGATAATTGCCATTATGGCTTCTATTGAAAAGCTCATCGGCAATATGGATCAGGTTTATGAGGCTCTTACAGCGGTGGAAAAACTCAATAAAGTGATTGGTTCTGAATTGGAAAAAGGAGGTAGTTTAAAACTTAACACTTCCAATAAGGGGCTTTCGGTTGTTTTTGAGGATGTTTCATTTAGCTATCCTGATACTGGATTGGTGTTTGAACAGCTCAATTTTGAATTAAATGCCGGACAGTGGATGTTAATTTCCGGTAAATCAGGTTCCGGTAAATCTACTATTCTCCGGTTACTTTCCGGTACTTTTTCTGATTTTAAAGGAAAAATATTTGTGGACGGATTGCCTATCAAAAACTATGACCTGAGCAACCTCAGATCCAATATGGGGATGCTATTTGGTCAGCTTGATTTGTTTTCAGGTACACTTCTCCAAAATATCACTCTGGACAATCCGAGTATTGATTTGGAAAAAGTGAAAGAGATGTCGAGCCTTGTAGGTCTGGATTTGTTTGTCAGAGATCAGGAATATGGGTTTGATGCCATGATTGATCCAATGGGGAAAAGGTTGCCAGCTATCGTAAAAAATCAAATTTTGCTCTGCAGGGCATTGATAATGCCCTCTAAGCTTTATATCCTTGAAGACCCTTTCTGGTGTTTGAAAGATAAAAACACTATTGCAGTAATTAATTATTTAAAAAATTCCGGAGCCACAGTAGTCATTACGGGCAACAATCAAATTGGTGACTTTGACAAAGTATTGGAATTATAATTATTAATGATTCAAAAAATGAAGAATTACATAGAAATAGATCTGGAAAATGAAAGATCCAGTACTGAGCTGATGTCGGTTAGGCAAATCTATAAAATTGGAAAAAATAACGACAAAAAATGGTGGTTTTGGGGCTCTGTCGCCGTGGCTGCTTTCGTACTGGTTTTGCCCTGGACACAAAATATCAGAGCAAAAGGATTTGTGACGACTTTATTTCAGCAAGATCGTCCGCAAAATATCAATGCCGTGATTGCGGGGAAAATTGAAAAATGGTATGTAAAAGAAGGTGATTTTGTGAAAAAAGGTGATACGTTGTTGAGATTGGGAGAAGTAAAGGTGGAGTACTTTGATCCAAGCCTAATTGACCGTACTCGCCAGCAGATTGAAGCCAAAAACCAAAGTATTGAGGCGTATCAGGGCAAAGCAGCAACCGCTCAGGCTCAAATGGAAGCTTTGGGGAACTCATTAAAGTTAAAACTACAATCTTATGATAATAAAATTGGACAGCAACTACTGAAAATAAAAAGTGACAGTGCCGATTTTGCTGCAGCTAAAAACGCCCAGATGGCTTACCAGAGGCAATTTGAATCAGCCCAAAATTTGTATGACAGCGGTGCCATATCATTAACTGATTTTGAGAAAAGACGGGTTACTTTTCAGGAAGGGAAAGCAAAACTCAATGTAACGGAAAACAAATTTTTTCAAAGCAGACAAGAATTAATAAACCTTAAGATTGAAAAAAGTCAGACAGAACAGGAATACCGTGATAAAATTTTGAAAACCGAAGGAGACAGATTTGGAAGCATTTCGGCGGCAACCAGTACCGGCTCTGATGTTTTTAAACTCGAAAATCAACTTTCAAATTACGACATCAGACGGCAGTTTTATTACATCACGGCTCCTCAGGATGGTCAGGTAACCAAAGTGGCAAAAGCTGGTATTGGAGAAATCGTCAAGGAAGCTGAAATTTTGGCCGAAATAGTACCTCAGGAAGTCACCAAAGCTGTTGAGTTATATGTAGAGCCACTTGACTTGCCTTTGTTGTCAAAAGGCCAAAATGTAAGATTTGTGTTTGATGGTTTTCCGGCGATAGTTTTCAGTGGCTGGCCCGAAGGCTCCTATGGTACTTTCGGAGGGAAAGTGTCAGCAATAGAAACTTCCGTAGCTGATAATGGAAAATTCAGAGTGTTGATAGCCGAAGATCCAAATGAAAAACCCTGGCCTAAGGCATTGAAGATGGGAGGTGGGGCAAATGGAATTATGCTATTGAAAGACGTTCCAATTTTCTATGAACTTTGGAGAAATATCAACGGCTTCCCTCCTGATTTTTATAAATCGGAAACCACCGCAAAAGCAAAGAAATAAAAGTTGAAATAACATTATGGTTTAAGAAAATAGCTTAGATTAAAAGTGTATTTTTTTAAAATATTTGAAAAAAAATGAAAGCTTTGAAAATAAGAATTTTAATATTCTTCTTATTGATAACAAGTTATGGAATCCATGCACAGGAGGTTTTGACTTATGGAAAATTCATTGAGCAGCTGCTTACATTTCACCCGGTGGCAAAGCAGACAGAATTAAGGGTAGGCCAGGCACGGGAAGGAGTAAGAGCGGCAAAGGGTGCTTTTGACCCGGCGATCGTTTTTGATCATGACCAAAAAGTACTTAAAGACAAACAATATTACAACTACTCCAACGTACAAGCCAATTATCAAACGCCGTTTGCGGTTAAAATAAAAGCTGGAATTGATAATTCAGCCGGTAACTATATTAACCCTGAGCTTACCAATGGCAGGTTGGGATATTTCGGTATTGAAATGCCCCTGCTAAAAGGGCTTTTGATTGATTATAAAAGGGCAGAATTAAAAAATGCAGAAATATTTGTAAACCAAACGGAGCAACAAAAAAGGACATTTCTCAATAATCTGGCTTTGGAGGCATCAGAAATGTATTGGGAATGGTGGGGAAAATATAGGGTAATGTCAAATCTTATTGAATATCAGACCAATGCAGAAAAACGGCTCAATCTCACCAAAATATTATTTGAAAACGGCGACAGAGCACTCATAGATACCGTAGAAGCCACTACGCAATTGCAAAATGTGAGATTACAACTTAACCAGGCTATTATTGAATATTACAGTGCCGGTATCAACCTGGGAAGATTTATGTGGAATCAGGACGGACTTCCTTATTTTTTATCTGAAAAGACGATTCCTGATACTACTTCCGCAAATCTCCTGAAATTGGAGTCAAAACTCTTAGCAGGCATTGATCTGAATAACCACCCGGATCTTAGAGACTATGAATTGAAAATTGAAGGCCTGAATGTTTATAAAAATTTGAAAAAACAGAGCCTTTTGCCCGAACTCAACCTCAAAGCCAATGTCCTGAGTTCAGAGACATCTGCTTTGAATTTTTTCGGAAATAACATCAATGAAAACTATAAACTTGGTGTGGGATTTAAGGTGCCGCTGTTGTTAAGAGAAGCAAGAGGAGAATATCGGATGGCCGAGTTGAAAGTAAGAGAATCAGTTTCGGCTTTTGACCAAAAAAAGTGGGAAATAAATACTAAAGTTTCGGCATATGATCTTGAAAGAACAAGACTTACGCAGCAGATAAAATTATTGGAAAATTTGATTGAGAATAATGAAAAACTTCTGGAAAACGAGGACCTGAAATTTAAACAGGGTGAAAGTAGTCTTTTTTTAATCAACAGCCGCGAAAATAAGATTTTGGAAACCATCCAGAAAAAATTTGAAACACAAGTAAAATACAATAAAACCTTGGTGAAACAGCTCTGGGCTGGGGGTATTCTAACCGAAATCTGATGAATCTTCAGGCATTGATTGCCCGAAGGAAGTCGTTTTTCAGAATTGAATTTTCTAAAATAAAATTTTGAAAATCAGTTGTTCCTGAAGCATTCATCATTTTGCTCATTACATCAATAGAACGCTCTGTGAGATCCTGATCAAATTTATCTTCCGCTCCCAAAAACTTCGTATAGTTTTTAAGAAGTTCATTCATTTTTGATTTTGCCTGATTTATAATAAAGCTTTTTATTAAAGTGTAGGCTACCCTTAAGTGTGCCTCATGGGTAAAAATAGCGGGATGCAGGTCACATTTTTCCAACGATAGGATAAGATCGGAATCGCTGTAAGTTTCATGCATTTCAAAGAAAATATCTGGTGAAATGATCTTGGGTAAAGCATTTAGGTCGGGCTCAAGCCAGTTAAATCGCCCTCTAACCGAAAATAACCGCTCTCTGCTATAATGTTCCAGAGCCAGTTGTCGGTCAGTCCATTTCGAGCTTAAAAATTGTGTACATAATTCTTCAAAATCGGTTATTTCCGGATTTTGTTCAATAAAATGTCTGGAAATAACGACCCAAAACCGGGTGATTGTCTCATGATACCCCGAACTTTCTGAGTTTTCGGTGCCGGTTTTTTCATTATAGGCTTTAATCTTTTCACGCATCAAATTCAAAGCATTCAAATTTGAGTATGAGAAAGCGTGCCACAGCCCAACCACTAGGTGTGCTTCGTGGGTCCAGTCAGACTTTGGAAGGGTTTTTTCGTTAAATCCGGATATTATTTGGTTAAAGGTCATTTTTGTGAATAATAGTTTGAAAAAGACATTCAAAAAGTGAAAGTCGGTAAAAAAGAAATATTACTTTAAAGAAAGAGCAATCCCATCAAAACTTATTCCTTCCCAACCGGAAATCATAAAATTCCGGATATTCTGGTGGTCGGTACCTTCGGGATTCTTCAATACCTCTATTCGGTAATAATCACCAAAACATGCCAGAGTTTCGGCTTCCGAAAGTTGATTTAAAAGCCCAAAATAAAATATCTTACAAGAGCCGTTGTTTTGTCCTGAGGCATTAATTTGATCTCCGTTTTTGAATGAAGTAGGTGAAAACAAATAATTTTCATCAATAAAAGAAATCACTTCGGCAAATGAAATATTCGCTGGATTGGCTTTTATTTTTGTTATGAAAGTCTCAATTTTTTCCATTTATCATAGTTTACTTCAATGATTCTTTTATGCTTTTTCCGAGTTTTATCAAATCTGCCGGGGATCTGAATCCCGGACTTTTTTGAAGGACATTTCCATTTTTATCTAAAAAAATCAGCGTGGGATATCCCATAATTTCAAATTTTTGGGCAAGTTCGGCACCTTCGGGTTGCTCACCATCCAAAGCTACATTGATAAAATTTTGATTAAAAAATTCACCTGCACCTTTATCCGTAAAAGTATATTTTTTCAATTGTTTACAAGGTCCGCACCAGGTGGCATAAATATCCATAAAGATCGGTTTGTTATCTTTTTGAGCTTTTGCAATTGCCTCGGCCCAGGTGCCTTTATGAAATTGAATTCCGCCTTCTGCATCTTCCTGAAAATTCACCGTAGGGTTTCTTAGTTTACTTAAAACCCAGAAAGCGAGCAAAGCAAGTGCAATGATAATATTGGTCATCTGTTTTTTTGTTAAATTCATTTCGGATTATTTTTATGTAAAACTATAAAAAAGAAGGTATAAGTTCATACTAAAAAAATAACCCGACCTAATGGCCGGGTATTTCCGAATAATAGCCTATGATCTACTTACTTTAATACAAAATTTGCTTTTTTAACATCGTCAGAATTGGTGCCTACCATCACCTGAAAATCACCTTTTTCTGCCAACCATTTCAAATCAGAATTATAAAACTTGAGGTCTTCTACGCCGATTTCAAAGTTTACCGTTTTGGTTTCGCCTTTCCTGATTAAAACTTTCTCAAAACCTTTCAATTCTTTCACCGGTCTGGCCACGGAACCTACCAAATCTCTGATATACAACTGCACAACTTCTTCACCATCATAGTTTCCCGTGTTTTTTACATCAACCGAAACTTTAATTTTCTGATTCTCGGTTATAGACGCTTTGTCAAGCTTCAGGTCACCGTATTGGAAAGTCGTATAGCTCAAACCATAACCAAACGGATACAGCGGAGTATTGGGTACATCTAGGTAATTGGAGCGAAATTTTTCAAATCCCGGCTTGCCACTATGTGGGCGACCAGTGTTTTTGTGATTGTAATAAACCGGAATCTGTCCTTCATTTCTTGGGAAAGAAGCAGTTATTTTACCGGAAGGATTTACTTTGCCCAATAGTACATCGGTCATTGCATTTCCTGCTTCACTACCCGCAAACCATACGTTCAAGATGGCATCGGCTTGCTGACTTTCGGTCTCTAATACCAACGGACGACCCGTAAAAATCACCAAAATCAACGGTTTACCCAGTTTTGAAAGCTCAGCAAGAAGTTTTTGTTGATTCTCTGGAAGACCTATTTTGGAACGGCTGGAACTTTCCCCCGACATTTCGGCAGATTCGCCCAATGCCAGTACTATGACTTCAGAAGATTTTGCTGCATCAACAGCTTCTTTTAGCATGTCTTCATCCGAGCGGTTTTCTCGTCCGGTTGATTTTCCAAAAGGCGAAGCATTGGCATCTAATACGGGATCAGAGTAAATATTTGTTCCCCTGGCCATGTTTATTTGGGTTGATTCACCCAAAGCATTTTTCAAACCATCATAAAGTGTCAGGCTGTTACCTCTGTTTTCTGACACTGCCCAGGTACCGCCCATATTCTCTTTGTTATTAACCAATGGTCCAATCAGAGCAATGCTTTTGGGAGAATTAAGTGGCAAAACATTATTTTTGTTTTTAAGCAAAACAAAAGACTTAGAAGCTATTTCTCTTGCAAAAGCACGGTTTTCAGCTGTGAAAATCTCATTTTTCGCACGGTTTTCATCACAATATCTGAAAGGATCTTCAAAAAGACCCAAATCATATTTAGCTTCGAGAATTAATCGACAAGCACGGTCAATTTCTGCCATCGTTACTTTTTTCTCAGCCAATGATTTTTTCAATGTGGTCAAAAATCCTTCCCCAACCATATCCATATCTGTACCCGCCGCAAGTGCCTTGTAGGTAACTGTCTGCAAATCACCCAATCCATGGTCAATCATTTCATTGTTTCCGGTGTAATCTGTCACCACAAAACCTTTAAAGCCCCATTGTTTGCGTAAAAGGTCGGTCAAAAGCCATTTGTTAGCCGTGGCGGGTATGCCGTCGATTTCGTTGAAAGAAGCCATGATGGATCCCGCACCTGCATCAAGTGCCGCTTTATATGGAGGAAGGTATTCATTGTACATTCTGATACGGCTCATATCGGTCGTATTATAGTCGCGTCCGCCTTCAGCCGCCCCATAAAGGGCGAAGTGTTTCACACACGACAGCATGGTGTTGTTGGCCTTTAGGTTCTTGCCCTGGTATCCTTTTACCATCGCAGCAGCGATTTTTGAGCCTAAAAAAGCATCTTCGCCTGAGCCCTCGGCTATACGACCCCAGCGTGGGTCTCGGGCGATATCGACCATTGGAGAAAATGTCCAACAAATACCATCGGCAGTGGCTTCCTGAGCCGCAATTCTGGCCGATTTTTCAACTAAAGACATGTCCCATGTGGCAGAAATCCCAAGTGGAATAGGGAAGGTGGTTCTATAGCCATGAATCACATCCATACCGATGATAACCGGGATTTTCAATCGGCTTTTCATGGCCAATTCCTGTACTTTTCTTATTTTTTGTGGAGTTGAAATACTAAAAAGGCCTCCAATTTTACCTGCCACAATTTTAGATTCCACGTCGGTGCTCACGGCTGTTCCTGTTGTAGCCTCGCCACCGGTTAGTAAGTTAAGCTGACCAATTTTTTCATCAATAGTCATTTTGGTCATCAAATTTTTTATGAACACATCTCTTTTAGTGTTTTGGGCGTTTGTCGCACCCATTACCAATGTAAGTAACAACACCAGCAAAAAATTATTTTTCATTTTATTAAGGTTTTAAATTATAACCAATGGCCTATTTTTCACAGGACTCAATAATTATTACAAATTTAAAATTCTTATTGGTTTTAGTTTAATTTTGCCGTACATCAATACTACATCAAAACCATAGTAATTAATTGTTTTTATTTGAAAAAGGATACATCATGGCTCTTCGGCACTTAAAATATTACTCTGTATTTCCAAAGTTGGTCTTGCTGGTGCTATTATTATTTTCAAAAAGCAATGCTCAGGATTTTGAATCCATAGGAAATCCACTTATTAAAAACTTCAAAAGAGCCGATTATCAGGGTAGTCGCCAGAACTGGGATATTTCTCAATCTCCGAAAACGAAATATATTTATTTTGCTAATTCAAAAGGCCTTCTTGAATACGATGGCAGCAAATGGCGGCTTTTTAGTTTTCCTCATGTATTAAGGTCAGTATTGGTTGATTCCCGGGGAAGGATATTTACCGGGGCTTTAGGTGAGTTTGGTGAATGGAGAAAATCTGAAAACGGGAATCTGGAATATCATTCATTAAAAAATCAAATAAAAGATCAGGCATTTTTAACAGAGTCGGTTTGGAATATTATAGAGGTACCCGAGGGGGTGTTGTTTCAGTCATTTGCTCAAGCCTATATTTTTAAAAAAAATAATAAAATAGAAAAATTGAATGTACCCACCAACATACACTTTTTCAATCAAATCAATAACAAAACCATTGTACCCAGTATCGAAAAAGGTATTTATGAATATTCCGGAGGGAAATTCAGGGAAATTCCCGGGAGCAACACCTTTTTTAAAAATCACAACTTTGCAACGGTGATGGAGGGAAGCGGCCAGAATGTTTTTTATGGCACCTCTAAGGGTGTTTTCTTCCTTCAAAATCAGGAATTTAAACCTTTCAATGCTAGTCTAAATAGTTTTCTCGAAAAAAACAAACTCAACAAATCTGCCAAAATCAATGATAGCATTTTTGCTTTCGGAACACTGTCCAATGGAGTGATTCTAACCGATAAATCAGGAGATATCAAGCATATTTTCAACAAAAACAATGGCTTAATCAACAATACAGTATTATCAATGCTAGTTGACTTGGAAGGAAATCTTTGGGTTGGGTTAGATGATGGCATAAGTCAAATTCAGCTCAATAATCCTGTCAATTTTTTCGAAGACATTTCAGGGGTAATTGGAACCGTATATGATGTTGTACAGTTTGAAAATCAATTTTTCATTGGCTCAAACCATGGGCTTTTTAAATATGACCAGGTCACAAAAAGGTTTCATTTGGTTGCGGGAACCCAGGGACAGGTCTGGAAGCTTGAAGTTATTGACAATCAACTTATCATAGGCCATAATGACGGGACTTTCAGGTTAGTAAAAAACCAACTGACCAAAATATCAGATGTTACCGGAGGGTGGAGTATTTCGGCTTTAAAAAACAACAAAAATGTGTTCATTCAGGGCACTTATACTTCATTGGTACTTTTTGAAAAAAATCAGAATGGTTTTTGGATTCAAAAAAACAGGCTTGCGGGGGTAAACGAGGGCATTAAGCAACTTTTTGAGGATGCTGAAGGCAATATTTGGATAAATAAAGCTACAGGAGGCATTGCAAAAGTCAAACTATCCGAAAATATGAACAGCGTGAAGGTAATGGAAGAGTTTAAAGGAACCAACTTTGAATCCGGAACAGTTGATCTATTCTATCATAATCAAAAAGTATGGATTTCTGGCCCCGGAGGTACAATGTGGTACGATAAAAAGGATAAAAAATTTGTGAAATCGAAAGATATTCCATTTTCGGGGGAATACGCCAGATTCTACAATTTTTACGAAAAGTATCTTTTTTCAATAAATAAAAACGGCAATATCAAACTATGGACAGGCGGCAAAAGCAGGATTTATTCCTGGCTTGCCGACAGGAGTCTGGTGGAGGAGTCAGAGAATATAAGGATTATTAAAAATAAGCATTTAGTTCTTTGTCTTGAAGATGGTTTTGCGGTTGGTAACCTGGAAGAAATGGTAAAAAGTGATTCTAAGAAGTTTTCTCCACCAGTAGTTAATGGATTGTTCTTTGAAAAAGGCAGTGCTTTAAATTTAAGATTTGACACACTTCAATCACAAAAAGCAGAAATTCCGTATTTAAATAACTCTTTTTGTGTACAGTTTTCACCTAATACCTTTTCACACTCCGCTAAATTTTCCTATTTACTTGATGGTGTAAACAACTCATGGTCAGAATTTGAATCAACCCCTCAGGCTTGCTACACTAACCTGAGTGCCGGAAGTTATAAATTTTGGCTAAAATCCAACCTGTCTGATGAAATCTCCTTATTTGAATTCGAGGTGTTGCCACCCTGGTACTGGAGTATTTGGAGTAAAATATTTTACCTATTTGTCTTAGCCGGGCTGGTATGGCTGCTTTATTTTTTACAGGACAGAAATATCAAAAAACAAAAGAAAAAACTTGAGCTAAAGCACCGCAAAGAGGTAGAAAAGCAGCAACAGGAAATCATAAAAATACGGAATCAGCAACTGGAGCAGGATATCATCAGAAAATCAGAAGAGTTGGCCAACTCGACCATGGTTTTGATTAAAAAGAACGAACTACTCACCAAAATTAAAGAGGAGGTGGTCAAAGAATCGAAAGAAAAGAAAAGTTTGGTAAACCTCATTGACAGCAATATTTCGAGTAGCCATGACTGGAAAGTATTTGAATCCAATTTTAATCAGGTACATGAGGAGTTTCTGAAAAAGCTACAACTGGAGCATCCACAGCTTTCTCATGGCGACCTCAAGTTGGCGGCATATCTGCGGATGAATCTTTCAACAAAAGAAATTGCCCAATTGCTCAACATCACTGTAAGGAGTGTAGAGCTAAAACGCTACCGCCTCCGCAAAAAGCTCAATATCACCACAGATGAAAACCTGAATGATTTGATGATGAAGATTTAATTTGCTAATGTGTTAATTTATAATGTGCTAATTGTTGTAATGGAAGCAGTGGGCAGAAAACGGCAAAAGTTTTTTATCCTTTATTAGATAGATTAACCATTACTCGTAACCCGGTACTCGCAACCCGGTACTACTTTCCACCTTACTAACTTACCAACTTTCCACCTAAATAAAACTAAAAACCCAAAAAATCAGTTCTATAGAAATATTTCAAGAACTTTGTAGCTGAATTAGGCCCTGATTGGCAATATGATCATAAGAAAAGAAAGACCCGTAACAGACTGGCTACCGATTACCAAAAAAGAAATGGAAATGCGTGGCTGGGATGAGCTCGATGTCATTTTGGTCTCGGGGGATGCTTACGTGGACCATCCTTCTTTTGGCTCAGCTGTGATCGCCCGAATCATAGAAAGCGAGGGCTTTAAAGTGGGGATTATCCCTCAACCCAACTGGCAGGATGATCTGCGGGATTTCAAGAAATTTGGAAAGCCAAAATATTTCTTCGGGGTTACGGCTGGATGCATGGACTCCATGGTAAACCACTACACCGCCAATAAAAGAAAACGTTCCAACGATAGCTATACTCCTGGAGGCGAAGCGGGTTTCAGGCCCGACTACGCCACAACGGTATATTCGAAAATCCTGAAAGAGCTCTTCCCAGATGTACCGGTTTTGATTGGTGGCATAGAGGCTTCCCTGCGTCGTGTGACCCATTATGATTACTGGAAAGACGAGCTCATGCCTTCCATTCTGATGGATTCCCAGGCCGATTTACTGGTCTATGGCATGGGAGAGCAACCATTGAGAGAGATTCTGAAACTGGTGCAAAAAGGGGTTCCTCTTGGAAGTATCAAAGATGTAAATCAGGTAGCATATATAGAAAAAAGTCCGGAGGTAAAACCTCATAAAACCTGGGAAACTGTCACCCTGGCAAGCCATGAAGTATGTCTGGCAGACAAAATGAAATACGCTGCCAACTTCAAAATTGTTGAAGTAGAGTCAAATAAATGGCAGGCCAACCGCATTACACAGGCCGTAGGTCAGGACACATTGGTCATAAATCCTCCGTTTGTAACCATGAACGAGGAAGAAATGGACCGTTCTTTTGACTTGCCCTATACTCGTTTGCCGCACCCAAAATATGCCAAACGCGGCACAATTCCGGCTTACGAAATGATCAAATTCTCAATTAACATGCACCGCGGGTGTTTTGGAGGTTGTAGTTTTTGTACCATTTCGGCACATCAGGGCAAGTTTATCGCTTCAAGATCAGAAAAGTCGATTCTTAAAGAAGTTGATGAGCTGGCAAAACATCCCGAATTTAAAGGATACCTCTCAGACCTCGGCGGGCCATCGGCCAACATGTACCGTATGAAAGGAAAAGACGAGAGTATCTGTGCCCGATGTCAGGCTCCAAGTTGCATTCACCCGGTGATATGCTCCAATCTCGACACTTCACACAAGCCGCTTACAGAAATTTACAAGAAAGTGGATGCACACCCGGCCATCAAAAAAGCCTTTGTAGGCTCTGGCGTGAGATATGATTTGCTGGTAGACGACTTTAACAAAAACAATCAGGACGGCAACCATGACGAATACATGGAGCAGCTTATTACCCGGCACGTTTCGGGCAGATTGAAAGTCGCCCCGGAGCATACTTCAGACGCCACCCTGAGAGTGATGCGAAAGCCGAGTTTTAAGTATTTCAGGAAATTCAAGCAGAAATACGATAAAATTCAGGAAAAGTACGGATTGAAGCAACCCTTAATTCCGTATTTCATCAGCTCACATCCCGGCTGTGAGGAAGTTGATATGGCCAATCTAGCTGCAGAAACTAAGGATTTAGGCTTTCAGCTCGAGCAGGTGCAGGACTTCACTCCTACACCCATGACTGTGGCGGAGGTAATTTACTACACTGGGGTGCATCCCTACACTTTGCAACCCATCATTACCGCCAAGACGAAGGAAGAAAAACAGAATCAGAATAAATATTTCTTTTGGTGGAAATCAGAAATGAAAGGCTGGATCAAAAGCCGGCTTCTGAAATTAGGCCAGAAAGAACTTGCCTCCAAGCTTCTGTCACCCATGAAGCATCAGCAACCTGCAAAGAAAGAAGAGATTAAAAAAGTAGAACTGAAACCTGCTTCGATCAAAAAATTGCAGCCTCAATCACAGGAGCCCATTTTCAAAAAGAAAAAGCCTTTAAAAAAGAAAAAAGGCTGGGCATGAGGAAAGGAAAAAAATCAGACTGCTTGTCTCGACTGAAAATCAAAATGAAGTATTTCTGAGCGATTTACTTTTCGTTCGGCATGCCAAACTTCATAATTTTTCTGAAGATTTACCCAAAATTCAGTTGAATTACCAAATGCTTCTGATAATTTAACTGCCATTTCAGGACTGATTCCTGCCCTTTCATTAATTATGGCAGAAAGGTTTCCTCTTGCTACTCCTAATCCATTGGCAACTTCTGTAATTGTCAGCCCTCTTTCTTTTATAAAATCTTCTCTCAGTATTTCGCCCGGATGAACCGGCGGCAAATTTCTTTTTAACATATTGTTTTCAATGATAATCTAAATCCCAAATATCCCCTTTCTCAAATCTGAAAATCATCCGGTAATTTGGAGAAATTTTAATTGACCAAAAATCCTTAAGATTTCCGGAGAGTTTGTGAATTCCTTGACCCAAAGCTTGAATATCTTCCTCAGTACTAACAGCATCAAGTTGGTCAAAAATCCTGTTTATTTTACGTAAATATTGTGCCGGAAGCTTATTACTATTTCCAGTTTCATAGTATTTTAATAAACCTTTGTGCCGGATACTTTGAATCATATTGCAATTGTAATATGTAATATGACATATTACAAGAAAAACCAATTATTTTTATTTCATTATTCCAATTCCTCATTTTTGACCCTCATCATTATTTATTTAATCCATAAAACTTAAATTGCTGTCTCGGAAAGGTTTTCTTTCCTACAAACTAAGCTCTGACCAATATGAACTATACCATTCAGGAAGTAAAAACCAAAAAGCAGTTTGGCCAATTCATTAATCTGCCGGCTGCCATTCATAAAAACCACAAAAATTGGGTTCCACCCATTTATGCCGACGACCGGGCTTTTTTTAATCCCCAAAAAAACTACCTTTTTGAGTCTTCTGATACCATCTTGCTACTCGCTTATGAGGACGAAAAACCCGTGGGCCGCATTATGGGTATCATAAACCGCAAATACAATGAAGAACACGGCGAAAACGATGCAAGATTCTGTTTTATAGAAACTTATGAAAATCCGGAAATCGCAAAAGTGTTGATTGAGGCTATTGAAAATTGGGCAAGGGCACATAAAACCGAAAATCTGGTGGGACCGCTCGGATTCTCAGACAAAGATCCGCAAGGCCTCATGATTATGGGTTTCGACGAGCCTCAGGTGATTGCTACCAACGGCAACTTTGAATACATGGTGAGGTTTGTTGAAAACTTGGGTTTTAGTAAAAGAACAGATCTGGTAGTTTATAAAATGGACATACCTGACAAACTCCCTGAGTTTTATCACAAAATCAAAGAAAGAGCCCAACGCAACAACCCCAACCTCAGGGTAGTCGAAATCAAGTCAAAAAGAGCCATTAAGCCTCTGGTGAGGCCAGTGTTGAGTCTGGTAAATGAGACCTTTAAGGATATTTATGCCTTCACGCCCATGACCGATAAGGAAATGGATGAGTTTGCCGACCGCTATCTGATGATCCTCGACCCGAGGTTTTTGAAGGTAATCCAAAATGAAAATAATGAAATTGTGGCATTTGTTTTGGGTATGCCCGACATCAGTGAAGGCATCATCAAATGCAAAGGGAAGCTATTCCCGTTTGGTTTTTTGCAGATATTATGGTCACAACGTAAAACCAAACAGCTCAACCTGCTTTTGGGTGGTATAAAACCTAGGTATCGCAACACGGGCATCGACACCATCATGGGTGTAGAGATGCTCGAAGAAGCCAAAAAGGCCGGCATGACCCACATCGACAGCCACCTGGAGCTCGAAGACAACCTAAAAATGCGTGCCGAAATGGAAAAACTCGGTGGCGTGGTTTATAAGAAATTTAGGGTGTATCAGAAAAGATTGTGAGAAAGGGGTTAGGTTTTTTTTGAATGCAATGAAAATTTAAATCGGAGATTTAGGGTAAATCAAAAACAAGGAATTTATATGCTTATTTTTTTAGTTTAAAGAAAGAATAAATTAAAATTTGTACATCAGATTTTCAAAAATTCAAAACTAATGTAAATCTTATATATAACAGCTTATAAATTTCCTCAAAAATCCTAAGTTGCTCACTATTAATTAATTGTGTGTTTTTTTTCTCTGGTTATATAAAAATTTAGTTTGCTATTAATTCTAATGGGTAAATCACCATTGGCTTTATTTGATTGAGATAAGGCACAAAATATTTTTCTTTTCCGTTTTCAGCAACCACTAGTGTGTTTTCGTCTATTCCTTTATGAAGCGTTAAACTTGAGGTGGCAATACTTTTGGCTTTTTCCAGTACAAAAAACTGCCAATCACTATTAACTACAATGTATTTACTTGTTGGGGAATTGTAGGTAATAAGGTCATACCATTGGTTTGTTGCATATTCATTGGAATACAAATTAAATAATATACAAACTTCATTAGTTTTGGCATCGTAAAACATAAAGTCTTTTTCTTCCAAAATCAAACCTTCTGAAGGTTTGATAGAAACAATTTCTCCCTTACTGTTTTGTATATCGAATGTTTTTGAGCCGGTTTTTCTGACTTTAAATCTTTCTTTTGGGTTTTTGTTAAATGACTGCTGTAACAAAGGAATTTGCATTCCAACAGTGAAATAAGGAGCAAATTCGGTGCTTCCTGTGGTAGTACCATCCTGAAACGTGACTTTTGAAAATTGGGAAAAAAGCTCCTGACCACTTTGACTTCGTTCTTTTATTACATTGCCCTTTTGATCATAACCCAATAACGTTTCATAGCTGTGGCCGTCTTCAAAAGTTTGTTTAATAAGGTTTTTGTAATTGTCATAGAATAATCGACTGTTGGTGATTTTACCATCTTTTGTAATTATTTTCTGGTAAGAGATATTTAAACCCCCTTTGTATTCTCCTTTTTCTATAAATAGGAGCTCTTTGCTTTTGTAATTAAATTTTCTGCTTTCATACAAATAATCGTTGGGTGAGGAGTAGGATATAATTGTTTTTTCTTCATCAATAAACTCTCCGTTTCTTTTTGTCCAGCTTTTCAAATTACCTCGGGAATCATAAGCAAAATCCTGTATAATTGGGGATTCATTCTTTAACTCTTTTCGGATTTGAATTAAACGGTCATTTTTATCGTAAATATAGTTTTCTGGGATTTTTCCATCCTCTTCAATCTTGATTGTCAGGCCTTTGGCATTGTAAAGAAATTTTTTATCCGAATTGTACAGTGTACTTAAAACACTGTTTTCTTTATGGATTTTCCGGGTAAGTTTGCCATCTTTAAACTCCAGAATATTAGAATTAACGGGTTCAAATTTCCTTGAAACACTATTGTATTTATATTCTACAGATTCGTATTTAAGTACATCTACAGTCAGATTAAATTGGGAACTTAGGTGTTTTTCCTGAGCAATTGACAAGGTAGAAATCATGCAAAAGAAGCAAATGATTTTAGTTTTCATGTTTAATCAATGTTTTTAGTTTTCATTTTGATTATTTTAAATACCTATCAAAATGGATTCTTTGTTTTATAACATTTTATTACAAAGATTAGATTTTATTCTAAATACAATTCTCAATAATTCAAAAACACCGCATTCTGCTCAGAGAGGACTTCTTTGTCTTTGGTGATGGTCAGAATGGCATCGATGCCTTCTTCCTCAATGGCAAAGTTGATCTCAAATTCATGGCCTTCATTTTTGAAAACAAAGCGTGTAGAGCGGGAAGTACCTTCCACTATTTTTTCCCCCTTTTCAATCAAAAGATCAGGTTTTTCGCTCATTTTCCGGCCGATTTTCCAGCTGGTATATCGGTAGGTTCCACCCTTCATCTCATCGATTCTAATGGTGTGGGTTTTGGTTTTTATCTGGCAAACAGGACGCTCAAAGTTACGCAACGATTCCTGCAACCAACTTTTATCTCTCTCGATCAGACTCTTTTTCAGGTTTTTGGTTTTGAGGGTTTCATAGTTTACCCCAATCAGGTCTCCAGCTTCATCGATCCACAAATCACCCTGATTGAGCATAATGCCCCGCCAGCCCATCTGTGTCCAATCTTTTTTTGGATTTGATTTAATAATTATATTTTTAAGATTTTGGTCAAAAACTTCATCAAAGCGGGTTACAAATTCAGCTTCGGTTTTGATTCTTTTCAGAGGGTACTCTCTCCCGAAAGGATAAATTACCTGTGCAGCGATGGCCTGCCGGTTGTTGTTTTTTATGTTGTCGATAAACTCTTTGACCACCGTTACATGGTCGATATTGGTGAGCTGAGCAAAGGTCACCGCAGAAGTAAAAGTAAGAATTACTGTTAATAAAACTCTGATAGTCTTCAAAACCATGCTTTTTCTTCAAAGATACCAAATACAAAAATTTCTTTTTTTAAAACTATAAAAAAACTGCTTCGAAAATAGCATTTCGGAGCAGTTGCAAGTATATTTCAATTCAAACCAGACCACCTCTCAGTATCTTTCACCATTTTTTATATTATTGAAATTCCGGGATTTCGATATCTTCCACCGGTTCGATTAATTCCTGATCGGATGACAATTGGTTTTCCCATAAAAAGGTAAAAATTGCGACAGCCTGATCTATTTTCCTGATTTTTGTTTCTGCAAATGGGACATTTTTTTCTTCAAGGTGAAGTTTGATCTGAGTGGCGGCATCGAGAAAAGCCTTTTGTTCTGCCTGACTTGTATAATAAAAGTCAACATTGGAATGGTGGTAGGCCTCAATTACACTCTTAAATTCTTCCCATGGATTTTGGGTCTTTTTTTCGCTTGTTGAAGCCATTAAATCGGTAGAGCTAAAACTTATTCCTAAAAGAACTAATGCAGAGAAAACAAACTTTTTCATAACGTAAATGTTTAAATTATTAAATGATTTGTTTCTTTGACATCATTCTAAAGCCCATGGTTTAGAGCTGATTATCAGCACTCTACCAATGGGTTGTTATTATCGACAAAAGGCCTGAAAATTTCTATGGTTTTGATTTTGCAAAAAAAAAAGGATAGCCAAAATCGTTTGACTATCCTTAAAATTTATAATATTTAAATCTTTTAAATTCAAATTTAGGCTACTTCCAAACTCAAATCATTTGGTTTTAAAGGTAAAAAGTGTCTAATATTTTCAACATTTACTTTTTTTTCGGCTTGCCAAAGCTCATAATCCAACTGCAACTTAAGCCAAAATTCCGGGGGCGATCCAAAAGCAATTGAAAGCCTGATTGCCATTTCAGAACTTATGCCCTGATGTTCATTTATAATGTTTGACAAGGTTTTTGGAGTAATCCCTAATCCTTCCGCAATTTCCTTATTTGAAATTATTACTCCACTTTCTTCTCTTATACCCTCAATAACATCCCGAATCATAGATCCTGGATGTGGTGGTCTCATTCCTCTTTTAATCATAATATTTTAATGATAATCTATATAATCAATATCAAAAACTACACCGTCTTCAAACCTAAAAATTATCCTCCAGTTTCCATTTATTTTTATAGACCAAAATCCTTTCAAATTGCCTGAAAGCTGATGAAGATTCCAACCTATAATATTCAAATCATCAATGGAATTTGCTTCATCTAACCGATACAAAATCCGCCGGATTTTTTCTGTATGATGTGGTTGTAATTTCGAAGAATTGTCTTCCTCAAAAAACAACCTCAGACCTTTGTGCCGGAAACTGTGAATCATAATACAATATTAACGCATAACGTTATGTGTTACAAATTTTAATAAATATTTTATTTTCAAATTATTAGAACCTGAAATTTACAATTTAAAGTTACTTTTTTCACATCTCTCCCTCAAAAACATAAATGCCTGAACCCACTTTCAATTTTCCGTTTTCGATTGAGGCTGATTGCCCATTTTCTTTCATGATTTTTGCCGGGAAGGTGATTTCTGCGGTGGTATTTACCGGTATTTCCACTGTCATTGAGAATTTATTACCATTGATTTTCCATTCTGACGATACCTGTCCATAGTTGGTCAACAAACTGCCTTTGGCATGAGTCAAACCTCCTCCCGGTATTGGCTTAATTGTTATTTCTTTATAGCCAGAGCCAGCTGCGTCTTTGGTGTCGATGCCGGCTATGTTTCGGTACATCCAATCACCTACAGCTCCATAAGAATAATGGTTAAACGAAGTCATACCGGGATCCTGGAAGGTGCTGTCGGGTTTCATACTGTCCCACCTTTCCCAAATCGTAGTGGCTCCATGAGCCTTGATAGGATACAACCAGCTGGGGTATGTATCTTGTAATAGGAGCCTATAGGCGGTTTCATGTTGACCAAATTTTGATAATACCGGAGTTAAAAACGGCGTTCCGAGAAATCCTGTGGTAAGATGATAATCGTACGATTTTATATTTTCTACCAATCTTAATACAGCTTGTTCCTTCAAATTTTCCGGAACCAAGTCGAAGGCTAAAGCCAGAACATACGCAGTTTGAGTTTCGGAAATCAATCTGCCTGATGCCGTCATAAACTCATTTTGAAATTGTTTTTTTACTCTTTCCAAAAGGGCCGAATACGCTTTGGCATCTTCATTTTTACCTAATATCGTAGCAGTTTTTTGCATGATATCTGTGCAGTAGGCGAAAAATGCCTGTGCAACGAGGTAATTATCGGTCACAGCAGATTTTTGACCAATCATTCCTTTTGAATCATCAACACGATAACTTAGCCAGTCGGCAAACTGAAAACCTGTGTTCCAAAGGTCATTTTTTGCAACGCTCCTGATGTAATTGATACTTGCCTGCATACTTGGGTATTGATCTTCCAATATTTTACGGTCCCCATATACCACATACATATTGTAAGGAATTATCATGCCTGCATCGCCCCATCCTGCTGCTTGTGCAGGAGCTCCAAATGGAGAATTCTTTAAAACATCAGGTATTACATGTGGTACGGCACCATTTTCGGCTTGATCAAAAGCCAGATCTTTGAGCCATTTTGCAAAAAATTGGTTTACATTAAAATTAAATGCAGCAGTTCGGCTAAATACTTCAGCATCACCGGTCCAGCCTAGTCGCTCATCACGCTGCGGGCAGTCGGTAGGCACATCAAGAAAATTGCCTCTTTGGCCCCACTGGATATTTTTCTGAAGTTGGTTTACCAAAGGATTGGAGCACTCAAAAGTTCCGGTTTGATTCATGCCGGAATAAAGCACATGGCCGGTAAAGTCACTGAGGTTAATATTTTCAAGGCCATCTATTTTGACATACCTGAAACCAAAAAAGGTGAATTTAGGCTCAAAATAGTCGGATTTTCCGCTTAGAATTAAATTGGCCTGAGCTTTTGCTGAGCGATTATTTTCGAAATAAGGGTTTCCAAATTTATCCAGCATTTCGAAATGCCTGAAAGTCACTTTATTGCCTGCGGTACCGGTAATATTAGCTGAAATCCAACCTACCATATTTTGCCCAAAATCCAGCACTTTGTCGCCTTTCGGCGTAATAATCAATTTCACCGGCTTCAATTCCTGATGTTTTTTGATAGGCTCGTTAGTGGCCATGGTGAGGTAATCGGTCTTAAAATCTTTTTCAACAGTGTTTTGCCAAGCTTTATCATCAAATTTAGTTTTGAAGGCCTCAGGCTGCATCTTGCGTGCATCGATGGTTTCGCCGTCATAGATTTCAGAGAAAATAATTTGACTTTCGGCCGATTTCCAGGAGCCGTCAGTGGTGATAATTTGGCTGCTTCCATCTTTGTATTTGATGTTAATCTGTGCCAAAAGTGCGGTTTCTTTTCCATAAATGTTGGTTTGCTCCATCCAGGCCAGGCGGGTGCGATACCAGCCGCTGCCCAGATATGCACCGATTACATTTTGACCCGACTGCAACTGGGAAGTGACATCATAGGCATTTATCTGAAGGTGTTTATTGTAAGTAGTCCAGCCAGGAGCAAGTTGGGCATCTCCCACACGCTTACCATTAAGATTAAGCTCGTATAAACCTCGGGAAGTTACATATATAGTGGCTTGGGCGATGGCTTTTTTGGCAGAAAAAGTCTTTCTAAACATCGGAACAATACCATTGACTGTATCATTTTTCAGGCCGGAATTTATCCATTTGGCCTGTATTTCACCGGCTTTTATGCCTGTTTGGAATGTTGCCGAGGCCGAAGCATTTTGCCCGTGATTGTCGGTTACTTTTACTGTCCAGCTATACCGGGTATCTGATTTCAGAGCCGGGCCGGCATATTTTACAAAAACTGATTGGGCATCATTGACTTTACCTGACTTCCAGATGGATTTACCTGCTTCAATTACTTCGATTTCATACGAAGATTGAACGGTATTTTTTTGAGGGGTTTCCAGTATCCAGTTGAATCGGGGAGCGGAGGGCTCTATTCCGATGGGATTGCTGAGGTTGTTGGTTTTGAGGTGATTAAGAGATAATTGGGCATAGACACCATTCAGCGTGAATGTCAATACCAGAGCGATTATTTTTTTCATTTGTTTACTTGAGGTTGAAAGAGTTTAAATTTAAGAAAAGAATTCAGGTGTTTTTATGGAACATTAGTTTTTTTTGAAAGATAAAAATTGTGGCAGGGATAGCAGAGGAAAGCCCGAAGTGCGGCTGGCTGTGGCGTGGACGGACTTGTAACGGATAGCCCGGTCACGCCTTAGCGGGAGCCACCCAAAACTATTTTATCTTGTCTCTTCTTTCTTTTAATTCCCGCCAGGTAGTGAGAATGATGTTCTGGGTTTTCAAATAATTTTTAAACTCCGGATCGAGCATAACCAGTGTATCACCTTTACGAACTGTTCCTGAGCTGGAAATGTGCTTAAAAACCTCTGTAGGCCAGGTACAGTGCATAATCAGCATGGTTATTCCTGGTTTTAATTCGTTTATCGAGGAAATATAATTTCTTACTTTATGAATTTTTAGCTCTTCGTCGGTACAATCTGCCTTATCTTCAGGGCAACCCCAGCCATAGGTGATATTGTGGAGGTCATCGAGCACGGGCAGACCGGCATCCCAGAGCTTTTTGCCCATGGCGGTGGTCATATCAAGAGTAAGGCCGGTAGCTTTGGTCGTTTCCATAATCATTGTGTTGTGTCCACCGGGAAACATCACGGGGATTTTGTTTTCTATGGCAACCTTCAGGTATCTTTCCAGATAATCCTGACGTGCGAAAACGGTGCCCATGTGGGTGTCAAGATGAGTGGGCTCCCAGCCCATGGTGCGGGAGCGATCAAGCTGGGCTCTGATCTCCTTTTCTACTTCATCGGCTGAGGCATGCATGGCGGCAGCTTCAACACTTGGCCAGATGGCTCCTTCTTTATCTACGAGACCGGGAACAGCAGGTTTGCCGGCAAGGGGTCCCCAACGATAGTTTTCCCACTCTGAAGTGAGGGTAAGGTGCAGGCCGGCATCGGTTTTGGGATGTTCTTTGAGGTATTTCATAAAACCCGGAATCCAGGGACAGGGCATCATGAGGCTCAGGGAGTTTGCCACACCTTCATCGAGAGCTTTGATGGCACCGATGTTGGAATCGTAAGACATGCCGACATCGTCAATATGTAATATGAGCACTTTGGCATCTTTAGGGTAACCGAGTTTTTCGGCGTAGGTTTGGGCTATTAGGGCAGAGAAAAGTAATACTCCTGCAAGGGTAAAGAGAATTTTTTTCAAAAGGTTGAAATTTTATATCAACAAATCTAATTGATTTTTCGAAAGAAAGTAATTTCAAGGGTTAGATTTTGAGAGCTTCGCAGGCACGGCGTGAAGCATCTTGCTCGGCTTTTTTCTTGTTCCAGCCACTACCCGTAGAAATGACTTCTGAGTCTACAAGTACCTGAGCAATAAATTCTTTGCTATGATTTTTACCTTTTTCTTCAACGATTAAGAACTCTACCTTTCGGCCATCAGCCTGTGCCCAGCTTAAGATAGTAGATTTGTAGTTGGTGTTGTTGGAAATGACTTCGTTTAAGTCGTAATGGTTGGTCAGGAGTTTAGAGATTATAAATTTTCGTGCGAAAGCGAAACCCTTATCAAGGTAAATAGCTCCAATCAATGCTTCCATGGCATCGCCAAACATACTGGTTCGGTGGAAATTTCTCTGTCCGTCAAACTCTACAAGATTGTCGAGGCCAATGCGTCTGGCCACTTGGTTGAGTGATTCTCGGTTTACTATTCTGGAGCGAATCTCAGTTAAAAAACCCTCATCTTTAAAAGGATATTTTTTGAATAGATATTCTGCAATTACCATTCCCAATACTGCATCTCCAAGGAACTCCAACCGCTCATTAGATTCCTTAAAGCCATTAAACGAGGTTTGTTTGGAAGCCGAAGTGTGTCTGAAAGCCAGTTGATATAGCAAATCATTGGTTGGTTTTGAACCAATGATTTGTTCAATAGACTTACGAAACTCCTTTTGCTTGGGGTCTTTTCTGATGAAACCTATTAATGACTTGCCTATTTCCTTCAAAATTGAGTTGTTTTATTCGGAAATTTTACGGAAAATAAGTGTGGCATTGTGTCCCCCAAATCCAAAGCAATTGCTCAGTGCAACATCGATTTTGCGTTGTTTGGCTTTGTTTGGTGTTAAATCTATTCTGGGATCAATGCTTTCATCGATATTTACCAGATTAATGGTTGGCGGTACCGTTTGGTGAACGATTGAAAGCACCGAAGCGACAGATTCAACTGCACCGGCACCACCGAGTAAATGGCCAGTCATAGATTTTGTGGAGCTGATTGATACTTTATAGGTATGTTCTCCAAAAAGTTGCTCAATAGCCTTAATTTCCTGTGGGTCACCCAGAGGAGTAGATGTGCCGTGGGTATTGATATAATCCACTTCTTCAGGACTGATTTTTGCATCTTCGAGGGCATCTTTCATCGAAAGATAGGCTCCGTAACCATCAGGATGTGGAGCTGTAATATGGTATGCATCGGATGAAAAACCACCTCCGATTAATTCGCAGTATATTTTTGCACCTCTGGCTTTGGCATGCTCATATTCTTCGAGTACAAGTGCACCACCGCCTTCACCCAACACAAAACCATCACGATCTCTATCATATGGCCTTGATGCCGACTGAGGATCATCATTTCTTTCAGAAAGGGCTTTTAGGGCATTGAATCCACCGATTCCGGCAGCAGCAACAGTAGCTTCGGACCCTCCGGTAATACATGCAATTATACGTCCTAATCTAATATAATTAAAGGCATCAATGATAGCGTTGTTAGCTGAAGAACACGCAGAAACCGTTACATAATTGGGTCCACGAAATCCATGACGAATAGAGATTTGCCCTGAAACGCCATCGGCAATCATTTTGGGAATAAAAAACGGGTTGAATCTTGGTGTTCCGTTACCAGTAGCAAAACCTGTCACTTCTTCTTCAAAGGTTTTTAAACCTCCTATGCCTGAACCCCAGATTACACCAACTTTATTTTTATCGAAGTTGTCATCAGTAATTCCTGCATCTGCAACTGCCTGATCGGCAATAACCACCCCGAACTGGGCGAAAAGGTCCATTTTGCGTGCATCTTGTCTGGGAATAAACTCTGTAACTTCAAAGTTTTTCACTTCGCAAGCAAACTGGGTTTTGAACTGACTAGCATCAAACCTGGTAATTGGTGCTGCACCACTGACCCCATTTGATAAACCATTCCAAAACTCCTCCACAGTATTTCCTATTGGGGTCAATGCACCCAAACCAGTGACAACAACTCTTTTAATTGACATTTTGTATAAAAATTAAAAGTTCAATATCCTATCGAAAATGCAAGTTAACATTTTACAAATGAATATTGAACTTAGATTAATTAGAAAAAATTACTTTGAGTTTTCTTCTAAATAAGTGATGGCCTGGCCTACAGTTTGAATATTTTCAGCTTGATCATCAGGAATAGAAACATTGAATTCTTTTTCGAATTCCATGATTAGCTCTACGGTATCAAGTGAATCGGCTCCAAGGTCGTTTGTGAATGAGGCTTCGGTAGTAACTTCAGATTCGTCAACTCCAAGTTTCTCAACGATGATTTTCTTTACTTTTGATGCTATTTCAGACATTTTAAAAATGTATTTTGGTGAAAAACAGTGCAAAGAAAGATATTTTATATGAAACCAACAAAATGATTTTAGTTTTTTTGAATCATATATAGTTTGGATATTTGCAAAAAAAACAAAATAGAATCATAATGAAATTGGAAATAAAGAATTTGGCTCAATATAAAAGCGATAATTTTTTTCTAATGGCAGGTCCATGTGCCATCGAAAATAGAGATATGGCATTGAGAATTGGTGAAAAAGTTAAGATTTTGTGTGAGAAATTGGAGATACCCTACATATTTAAAGGCAGTTACAGAAAAGCCAATAGAACTAAAGCGGATAGCTTTACGGGAATTGGCGATGAAAAAGCTCTAAAGATTTTGGCAGAGGTAGGCACTACATTTCAAATTCCAACAGTTACAGACATACACGAAACTCAGGAGGCAAGTATGGCCGCTGAATATGTAGATGTTTTGCAAATCCCTGCCTTTTTATGCAGACAAACTGACCTTCTTGAGGCTGCTGCAAGGACAGGAAAAGTAATAAATATAAAAAAGGGTCAGTTTTTATCTGGAGCATCGATGAGATTTGCTATTGAAAAAATTCAATCGGTGAATCCAGAAATTCATGGAATATTAACCGACAGAGGAAATAGCTTTGGCTATTCTGATTTAGTCGTTGATTACAGGAATCTGGTTGAAATGAAGGCTTTTGGAGCTCCTGTTGTAATGGATTGCACACATTCATTGCAAAAACCTAATCAAACTTCAGGTGTTACCGGGGGTGATCCACGAATGATCAGCACTATTGCAAAAGCAGCAATTGCCGTTGGAGCCGATGGATTGTTTATTGAGACCCACCCAGAACCACAAAATGCAAAATCGGATGGAGCCAATATGCTTCAGTTAGATCAACTCGAAAACTTGTTGACTGATTTAGTTAGAATCAGGCGGGCAGTGATTTGATAAGTATAAAATTTGGATTAAATCATTTTTGCTATTTTGGAAAATTTTAAGAAGGAGCGAAAGTGCGTTTTAAATTTTTTTTTATATCATCCTATTTACCGCCACTTCAATTCCTCGCAATTCGGCTAGCCCTTTTAAGCGTCCAATTGCCGAATACCCGGGATAAGTTGACTTTTTTAAATCGTCGAGCATCTGATGTCCATGATCTGGTCGCATAGGTATGCGGTGGTTACTTAAGCCCAAACCTTTTCGCCTTATTTCTTCTTCAACGACAATTTTAATTAGCTCTACCATATCCACATCACCGGTAAGGTGATCAGCTTCATGAAAAATCAGAGGACGACCAGTAAATTCATCCGTCAACTCCCTTTTTGTGGCTCTGAAATGTAAAAAATGTACTCTATCAGCAAATTTCTCCAATATTGCGGCCAGATTATTGTCGGGTCTTACACCTAATGAACCCGTACAAAAAGTGATTCCATTGGCGTTAACGTTCGAAGCATTCATGAGTGCCGACAAGTCAGCTTCTGTACTCACAACCCGTGGTAATCCCAAAAGTGGGAATGGAGGATCGTCTGGGTGGATACACATTTTTATTCCCAATTCTTCTGCAAAAGGGGTAACTTCTTTTACAAAATAATGAAGATTTTCACGTAGTAAATCCGCCCCAATATTTTTATAATTATCCAGTAAGCCCTGAAACGTTTCCAGATGAAAAGCCTCCATACTGCCTGGAAGTCCCAAAAGTACTGTATTTTGTAATTCAGCTTTTTCCTCTTCAGACATTTGATTAAATCTCTCTTTTGACTTTAAAATAGTTTCTTCGGAATACTCAGCTTTAGCACCTGGTCTTTGTAAAATATATAAATCAAATGCCGCAAAGTCGTACCAAACATACCTCAATGCTCTCGAGCCGTCGGGCATTTCATAATTCAGCTTAGTTCTGCTCCAATCCAAAACCGGCATGAAATTATAGCAAACCGTTTTGATTCCAGCCTCTGCAAGGTTTTTTAAAGATAACTTATAATTATCGATATATTTTCTCCTGGAAGGAAGTCCCTTTTTAATGTCTTCATGTACAGGCAGGCTTTCTACAACCACCCATTTAAGAGGAGTGTATTGATGATTATCTTCTTCAATGATTTTTATCCTCTCCTTAATTGCATCCAAAGACCAGACCTCGCCTACCGGTATCTGATGAAGTGCACTTACCACCCCTTCGCATCCGGCTTGTCTCAAATCCATCAAGCTTACAGGGTCATTAGGCCCAAACCACCGCATTGTATGTATCATATTAATTTAGTTGAAATAAATGAGATTACAAAATTAGAAGTCATTTCTACTTATTCAGCAATATTTCAGTGAATTCAATAATACTATTCCATCCTAAGTTTTATACAAATGTGGAGCTATGGAAAATTGACTTTACTATGTTTATAAAAAAAATCCCCTCCTATTTAAAACAGAAGGGGATTCTGAAATCAAACCTATTTTCAGGCCATTCCAACCGACCTAAGTTCTGCTTCGCTCACATTGGCCATTCTTTGTTTTTCATGATCCCAAGTAATTTTTTTACCCAATCTCAACGAAGCGGTTGCCATATGGGCCGACATCGCTTCTTCAAATCCCTGCTGAATATTACAGCTAGGGGTTCCACCATGTCTGATACAACTCAACCATTCTTTAATATGCAAAAATGTTGAGTCCACGCGTTTGCCGTCACGGTAAGTATACATCATACCTTTATTGGCAAAATATTTCGCGGTAGCACCAGACACAGCATCAACACCCTTAGCCGATGGATTATAGCTATACATTGGAACGTCGGTTTTTATCAATCCCGACTCGATCATTTCTTTATATCTTGTTGACCTTGGGTCTGCCATTACAGTAAGTTGAGCCCCCAGTTCGAGTGTTGCATCATGACCCATTACCAAAGTCCCCCTATCATATTGGTTACCCAAAGTAGATGTATACAAGAATGTCATACCTTTTTCTTTCCCTTTTTCCTGTGATGTTCCTGAAGTATAATTGGGGAATTCCATCACGACTTGAAACACATCAGGCACTTCACGACCATCAATATGTGTATACACCCCTCCTGAAGCCATTACTGAATCCGGGATTCCCATTTTCAAAATAGTATTAATTCTGTCGTAATCATGCGTTAGTAAATCGCCGGACAATCCTGTACCGTAATCCCACCATTTTCTCCATCTGAAAAACCTCTGAGCGTCAAATTCCCTTTTTGGGGCATTACCAAGGAATTGTTGCCAGTCTATAGTTTTTGGGCTTGCTTTTTCATGTATTTCATACTGCCAGGCACCGTTATCATCGTTTCTGTTGGTGGCAACTTGAATCAGGGATACATGACCTAATACATTTTTCTTAATAATATCCTGAGCGGTAAGGAAACTTTGGGTCTGTCTATGTTGGTGACCCAATTGAAATACTATTTTTGTGTCTTCAATAGTTTTTTTAAGGTCATAGGTTTCACCTACCTTATGCGTCATACATTTTTCTACATATACATGCTTACCAGCTTTTGCTGCCGCCATGGCCATCGGTGCATGCCAGTGGTCTGGTGTTGCAATTATCACAGCATCTATATCGGGGCTAGCCATCATTTCCTCAAAGTGTAAATACCTTTTAGGTTTATTCCCATCCACGGATCCGGCTTCAATGGCTGACTCTGCCCTTACGTCAAATACATCACAAACACCATTAAGTTTGATATTAAGTTTTTCTTGCTCCAAAAACTCCTTCAATCTCAAATCTTTCGGATTCTCCAGATTATTCTTCTTCATTTCTTCTTTCCACTCCTTAGTGGCAAAGCCAGCAGCACGCAAAAGTTGCTCACCTCTGATACCAAATCCAATAATTCCAATTCTCAATGGATTTCCTTCCATTGATCCACTTACCGGAGGTTTTGCCGCCTCTATGTTTAATTCTTTAAATATCTGTTCTTTTACTGCAGAATCTTTATTTTTTTTAGTTTGGGCAACTCCCCAAAAAGCACCTAATACCGGCACAGTTGCCAGACCCTTAAGGACATCCCTTCTATTTAATTCATTATTATCTTCTTTCATTTTAATTCATTTTTAAGTTTTATACTTATTATTTTCTTTTTAAAAACTGATCAAGCCCAACTACATTGCTTGTTGGAAACAACGCTAAAACCACTAAAGCAGCCGCCTCAATCAGGTTTTTATTAATGATCAAATAACTCCCTTCGCTAGGCATCGCAAAAGTGTACCCAATCATTGGTGGGTGCGACAAATAATAAAATACTAATAATACTACCCCACCCCAAATCGCAGGTTTAACCAAAAATCCAACAATCAAAGCCAAGCCAATAAGTATTAAACCCCAAACATTCATCATATCAACTACCTTCATCAAACTTGCATTTGCCGCCATTGACTCAAACATTTTCGCAAATAGCCCTTTTGAATCTACCAGATAGCCCGAAGCCGACCAGTTGTCATTCCAAAGTTTTACGATTCCTTCATACAAAAAATGCCATCCTATAAAAAGCCGCAAAACCACAAGCGACCAAAGCTGCCCTTTTGAATACCCTCCAATTTTCATATATACATAATGTTATAGTTTAAAAAATCAGTCAATACAATGACCGGTTGAAACAATCAACATCGCAAGCTAAAATTCCTTAACATCTCTTCCTATGGTTTATGCCATTCCAATTCTTGACATTCCTCACAAAATCCGTCTGGTTTTTCTTCAAATATTTTTATTAACAATTTTTTTTAGGGCGAGCCACCTTTCCACCCACGCTAAGGCGTGTTTGGCAAGGTGTCGGGCTATCTGTTACAAGTCCGTCCACGCACATTCCATCCGCACTACGGGCTTTCCACTGCTATCCCTCTCGCAGGGATGAGGTTTAAGTAAAAGTATAAAGTTTAAGTTTTAAGAGGAAACATTAAAAGTATCCATTGCCTTCTCAAAGCCCAATCTATTACAGCGGGCTTCAGCCCGTTGAAAGAAAGTCCCACCAGATTACAAAGAAGTCTTAGCCCAATCATATAAAAAATAATTGCCACGGGCTTCAGCCCGTTGGAGAAAGGAATTGCATACTTTCTTTGATTGGGCTTTAGCCCAAAACAATGGAGTGAAGAAAAAGTTTATAAGCTGAAAAAATCAATAAGGAATAGAAGGAGGGCAGATTTTGTATATTAATAAATCAAGAAAGAGTATAACAAAAGTGGAGGGTGTAAACAATAAGTAATTGGTTATCAGGGAAGGGAAGGATTAGGCAAAAAAATAAATTAAAAATAAATTTGGAAAAGGGGAATGGGTGGTATTAACTTTGCAGTCCCAAAACGGGGGAGGCGGAAGAGGAAAGCGGAATAGAGGTAAAAAAAATAATTTTTTTTCTTGCAAAAGTTTGGAACTGGGAAAATAACTTACTACTTTTGCACCCCGATTAAGAGAGAAGGAAAGAAAAGGGGGGATAAATTAGCGATAGAGAAGAGCTAAACGAGCTCACGAGAAAGTGGGATAAAGTTCATTAACTTGTTGGGGATAGGATAAGAAAACGATTGTAAAAAAAGTTGGGATCTTTTCGT
>JAIUOF010000017.1 GCA_020161355.1 Bacteroidota bacterium
CTGTTGAAACCCCAAACTCCCTTGATGTTTTACTAACGCCATGCTGGATAGAATGAAGAACTATTTTCTCCTTCTCTTCTGATGACCATGTTTTTTGATGTTTTGACATACACAAATCTAATTAATTCTTAACTTAGTTTTGTGTCCAAGTTTTTATCGACCTATTAGTATATATTTAATTTTAAACAATCTGCCAACATGATGTTTTGGACTAGTTTCTGTTACAATTAAATTATCTTCAACAAAACTGAAATTAACAAAATAATCCTTATTAAAAAGCAAAAAATTCTTATTTTCAAATTGATAGAAAGTAACTAAACCATCAAAATCAGCATAACAACTTTTTCCAAGCGATTCAATATTATTTCCTCCACTATCCAAAATCTTGTCAATTTTCCAAACATTAGAAGTCAACATTTCAATTTTCCTTTTTTGAGTGAAAAATTTACCTGTGACCAGAAATTTCACTTTAGAATAAAAACCTGGCATTTTCTTTTGGTGAAAAAAAGCAAGATCATTTTTAGGATATTCCCATAATGCATCGATTTCTGAATATGTTTTGAAAAAATATAATACACAAATAACTAAAGTTGTTGAAATTAAGACGTATCTAATTTTTTTCATCGTTTTATTAAAAATTTAATTTCCGAATTCTGCCATGTGAATACTTCTGCTTTTAATATTAAATTTTCGTATTTAACACCAGAAAATATTAATCGCTTCCGATTTATTTCGTTAAAAGTACTTTACTAAAATCCAATACATTTTCTTTTACCCAATCTGAATCTCAAAATATGGAACTAAATGGCATTTCTAAATTTTTTTAAGCAATTTAGCTTTTCATTTTGACACAATTATAGATTTATCTAAGTATTTTAACCAAAAAAGCCGCCTCCTTTCAGAAGCGGCTTTTGGTTTTACTGAACCTCTATTTGGGTTTCTTCTTTTTGAGCTGCCGGCGTTTTCGGAAGTGTGATAAGCAAAATGCCATTTTCTACTTTGGCGGAAATCTGCTCGGTGTCAATCAGTCCGTTGAGCAGCAGTCTTCTCTCAAAGTTTTTAATCGGAAATTCCTGAATCACAAAAGGTGCAGGCTCAATGTTTTCTTTGCTGCCACTGATATGCAGGACATCGTCTACTACTGTCACTTTTATCTCTTCGCGGCTAAATCCTGTGGCGTAAAGACTCACAGTGAAATCTTTTTCGCTTTCGGTTACATTAAGCGGGACATTATATTTTGGACGTACTTTCCCAAATCTGGCTTCCATAAATTTTGGTATACTGCCGTAAAACTGTTTTCTGAAAGCAGGATGATTGTATCCTGCGGAATTGCAATGATGAAACATAATCTTTTTTGAATTTAAACCTTACCCCGGCCCTCTCGATATGAGAGGGAGGATATGGTGGTTTGTAAAATATTTAAATGCTAAAATTTTTTTGTTTTCTGATTGATTATCAGAAGTTTTTATTGGGTTTTTCTTCCAATGTCTTTTTGGCGTCCTGATGCTCACATCCGTGCTCATATCGGTGATGTCCACGCCATTGGCCATGCCGGTGTCCAACAAAATGGACTAAACTTCCCACAGTCAGGGCCGCGGTGATAAATGTGATAAAGAAACTGATTCTACGCTTTTTCATAATTTGTTTTTTTGGAATTAAAATATTTCTATGGTGCGTTTTTGAGAATAACCCTCATATGGCTCCACCGTGATTGGCCTCATATACATCGCTTGCTGGTAAGCTCTGAATCTCCTCATTTTACTGAAAAATATGGCACTGCCAATCATAAAAAATACGATCATAGGCAGAATAAAGAAGGGCAAAAAGAATATTCCTAAACCCAGGAATACTCCCATCGTAACTGATCTGAAAAATGTTCTCATTTTATTTGTTTTGTCTTATATTATTGAAGACGCAGATGCCCATAAATTACTTTAAAGATTTCTAAAAAAAATTATAAATAATTCAATATCAAATATTTACAAATAAAAAAAAGGCCATCCAGAAGTCTGAAAGGCCTTTTTGGTTTACAGAAAAGCTATTGCTATTTATTACATCTTTCTTTCCATTGCTGCTTAAATCTCTCCCTTTCTTCAGGGGTCATTTGCATCATTTTATCTCTGAAAACAGCATTCATTTTTTCTTTGCGTTGGCTCCAGCTGCCCCCTCTGAAATGAAACCCGCCGAATAGTATCCGACCTAAAACCAAAAGCCCCATGGCTTCAAAATAACCTATGGCTCTCAGCTGGAAAATTCCCGGAATGAGTCGGTTCCAAAGCACCATTACTAGGCCACTCAGAGCTGCAAATCCTGCCAGGAAAAACATACTCATAAAAAGTACTCGTTTGAATCGGTTATTTTTCATTTTTAAAAATTTAATTCTTCGTATAAATAGTAAAGTTTTTTTCTCAGGTGTTTTACCGCATAGCCCTTTCGGCTGATTATGGTTTTCAGGTTTTCGCCGGTTTGGTCGGCGATTTCCTGCAAAGTGAGGTCTTCAAATTCATTCATAACAAATACCTTTCTCTGGTTTTCGGGTAATTCATCGAGTGCCACCATCAATTCTTTCCAGAATTCCTCCTTAAAATAACTCAGTTCAGGGTTTTGAGTATCATCTAAAAGCAGGATTTCTTTGAAAAACAAATCTCCCTCGTCATCCAGTTCGGTGTAGTCTTCCAATGATTCTGTCGTTTTCCGGCGATATTTGTCTGTTACCTTGTTTCTTGCCACCTGATAAAGCCATGCTCCTACATTTTCAAGTTCTTCAATATTGGTCAGGCTGCTCAGCTGATACCATACATCCTGCATGATGTCTTCGGCATCCTCAGTGGACCGCACTTTTCCCCTCACAAAACCAAATAGCTTCTTGCCAAACTGCTGAAAGGCAGTGGAGATACTATTGGTTTTTTTCTGAGTCATATTCGAAGATAATTCATGCTCCATAATATTGAAGACGAATGGTCGGGATTTTTACTTTAAATCATTCGATATTTTTTTACAAAAACTATTAATTGTTTGATTATTATTGCTTTTGGAAATAAGGTTTTGGCTATTATGAATGAAAAAAAAGTCGAAATTTCTTTTTCCGTTTATGAAAACACCCATATAAACTACCCGACAGGATTATTGTGAAGTATTTAAAAATATTTATCTTTTGGCTTTTTTGTACGAATCTAAATGCACAGAAATGTATTGATTTTTGGCAAAAAGGCAACAAAGTAGCCTCTGTTGATGCCACAAGCGGTCTGAATTTTTACACCATAGCTCTCAACGAAGCCCGAAAAGCTGATCAAAAAGTCTGGCAGGCTGTGATCATGGCAGACTTATGTGGTTCCTACTATAATCTGGGAGAATACCAGAAAGCTCTCACTATTGGTAATGACGGTTTGAAACTTTTGCAAAAAAATCAAATAAAAAATGATACGGCAATTTTTAGACTTGAGAGTTCTGTTGCTCCTTGCTATCATAAGCTTTATCGCACTCAAGAGGCTTCTGATAGCTATGATAAAGCGGGTGTTATTTTAATGCGTCATCCGGAAATCAAAAGTAAGTCTCCGCTTTTCGTGACCTATTACTATGTAAATTATGCCTATTTTTTAATAGATCTTTTTGATATTGAAAAAGCAGAAGTAATGCTTTCGCAGGCTTCATATATTAGCAGGGGTCTTAAAAATCCGGTTCATTATGCCAGAGTCATAGGCCTGATGGCTAATCTTTACGCTTTTTCGGGAGAATATCAGAAAGGTGTGGATCAATATCTCGAACTTGAAAAACTCCTGGGTGCAAAGGCTTTTATTTATCGGGAAGAATTGGCCAGAGCTCATTATATGTTGGGTTATTTTTACACCAAACTTTCCAGACCAAAAGAAGCAATCGTACATTATAATATCTCAGAAAAATATGGGAAAAATTTGAAGGGAGCCTTCGATTATTATTATATGTCGGAAATAGATAAATGTGAAAATTTGCTGAAGTTGGGAAAATCTGAAGAAGTGATAAAACTATTAAATGTAGTGCCGGAAAATACCGATAATTTTGAAATAAAATATTACAGATCAATGGCTTATGGAGCCTGTTTTGAATTTTTGCAAAATCACCGGCAGGCATTAAAATATTATGAAGCAGCTTTTAAAGTTTTAATCCCAGACGTAAACCCTAAAAATTTTAATGCGGAAAAAATAAGTCCTCACAAGCTTAAACTTTTTGAGGTGGTAAACAAAATTGGAACAAATTATCAGAAAAACTTTGAAAAAAATCGACAAAGTTCTGATTTGGATATGGCCTATCTATTCAAAATAAAAACCATTCAAATGGGAAAGCAGATCAGACAATTCCAGGAAAACATAGAGTCGAAAGTGTTTTTTACCCATAAATACCATGATATTTATAAAGACCTGATCAAACTAGGCTTTTATAAAGTCTATTTTAAACCGGATGATAAAAAACTGATCAGAGAAGTATTTAACTATGCCGAAGAAGCTAAATCGGTTGTGCTAACTGACCCTTTTTTGCTTAAAAACTCAGTTAGGAACCAAAAGTCAGATAGTCTTTTAGTTAAAATACAAGCAAACCAATCGTATCTGAGTTATTTAAAATCACAACACGACAAAAAACTTAATGATGAGATTAGAGACTATGAGTCGAAAGTACAGGAACTGTGGAGCACTTTTACCAAACTCAATAAAAAACTTTCAGGACGAATACTGAGCAACCCTGATGAAATAGAACTGCCATCCAAAACAATTTATGTTAATTATTTTTTGATTGGCAATGAATTGTTTGCCTTCTGTAAAAACCCCGGACAGGAATGGATGAGGAAAATTATATTGAACAGGAGTGAGTTTGATTATCATATTAATAACCTGAGAAAAGAGCTTGTAAATCCTCCAACTCCATATGAGGGATTTGCTGCATCGGGTTCGTCCAGATACCTATATGATTACCTTATAGGCAAGGTAATACATGGTGTAGCATCATATGAGAAAATTATTCTGAATCCAGATCATAGTTTTTTTGACATTAGTTTTGATGTCCTGGAAAACAAAAAGGATGCAAAACAATTGATTGAAACACATGCACTTTCATATGCTTCAAGCTTACAATTGACCCGGCAAAAACCAACACACATTGAATGGTCAGTGAAAAAATGGATAGCTTTATTTCCATTTGCCAAGAGTTCTGAAAATTTGATATCTGGTTTAAAACCACTTAGATACAGCACCGCAGATGTAAAAGGAATCAGGTCTGAAAACTATTACAATGAGCAAGCTTCCAAAAGGCTGTTTATTGACCGCCTACAGCATAATTCCGGAAATCCTTTGATTATTGCAACCCATGCGTCGAGTAATAATACTGAGGATCCGTTTTTATATTTTAAGTCGGAAAAGGGTATAGACACCCGGCTATTTGCCAGTGAAATACGGCATTTTGACATAAGTACTCCTATGGTGGTATTGAGTGCCTGTGCCACCCATCGCGGAAAAACCTTCGGCGGCCTGGGTGCAAAGTCCTTCGCAACGGCAATTCATTGGGCCGGATGCCCTTCGGTAGCAGCCACTTTGTGGGAAGTTGATGATGAAAGCATGAGCGTGCTTACTTCCCTGTTTTATAAAAACTTACTGGATGGTTTACCCAAAGATCAGGCACTTAGAAACGCCAAGCTTTCTTATCTGAAAACCTCGGTGGGAAAATCCCGGGATTTACCTTTTTATTGGGCACATTTCCAGATTATCGGCAGCACAGAGCCTATTGTTTCGCCCTGGGAAATCTATTTGCCCTATTTATTAGCTTTGTTTTTTGGACTAAATCTCATCTGGATTTTCAGGAAAAAGTTATTTTTTAAGCCATAATTGAAAACGAATCTTCATAAGGTCTATCGACCTGATTTCATATTTTGGATTTGGATTTTTTATGATTTTCTCCAGCAGGCTTTCACATTCCTGAGTTTGATTATTTTGAAGATAAGCCACACAAAGGTGCCACTCAATTGCCTCAGTAAGCTGGTTTCTCAAATTGGGCGTTTCCAGAGCCCTTTCATATAATTTTATGGCTTTTTTATAATCTCCCGCAAAATAATTGGCTTTTCCTTCAATAAAACTCAGATATGCTTCTTTTTGAGGGCTCGCTTTTTCGAGGTTTTCTTTATCAGTTCTTAAAATATTCTCGGCAACTACCACATCAGAGAAATAATTTTTATCAAACATAAAAAATGAACCCAGACCCAAAATCAGAGCGATACTGGCAGCCACACTAATTTTTACAAAGCTTATTTTAAATTTTCGATTGTTTTTTTGCAACACTTTCAATGCCTCATCAGACCACTGATGCAATCTGAGGTTTCTCTGAAGGGAGGCCAGATTGTTAACGTTTTCGATTTCTCCCTCAATTTCAGAAGGATTTTTGCCCTGAAGCAATTCTGAAATTATCTTTTCGTCCTGTTCGATGTTCTCTTTCATATCTCTCTTGTGTTTAAGCAGTTTAATAGCATTTTTTTTAGTTTAAAATATTTCTGTTTTGCGTTGTTGTAGGTTTTTAAATTATATTTTTCAACCAAATCAATCAGCTTTTTGCCTTTTAAAATCTTGTCTTTGAGTAGTTCTCTTTCATCGGGTTTTAGCTGTAAAAGACAATATTCAAGAGCGGCCAGCAATTCCACCAGTTGCAGGTAACTCTCAGGGGTGTTGATCTCTTTTAAAGATTCATCCGTCACGTCTATTTCCACGTTCTGTTTATTTTTTCGTTCGCGGTTATAATACTTGCTATGTACTCCTGAAAGAATTTTATGAAAGTAAGTATAAAGTTCTACGCCAGGCATTTTCTGATAGGCACCAGCCTGTATGGCTCTGATCATCAGATGGGCAGCTTCCATCCAGATGTCCTCGACAAAGTCTTTAAGCCCTTTTTTTATGATCCAACTTTTGGCTTTGTTTTCATACGTTTTGATAAAAAGCTCCACGCCTTTCTCCCTTTCTCTGGCACCGGGTGAGGTTACCCATTCCAATATTTTCAGTTCAGTTTTTTCAGACACAGTGTTCAGATTTTAAAACTTATATATAGGATATCATTTTCATTTACCTCAAAATTAATAATTATCGAGAAAATTCTTGGGTTCTCAATATCAATACTATCTGTTTGTATAATTTTCCATTCAGATTTTTTTTTGTCAAGTAAATCAAAATTAAATCCTTTTCCTCCATTTATTGTGGGCTTAAAATGAAGTTCTTTTGTGCCTTCTCCATCAGGTTCATTAAAGTTAAAAGAAAATTCATCAATTTGAAAATTATCATTTAATTGGTGTTGAACAGAGGTAAAATCTATTACTATTTCTGTTTTTTGAGTTTTCTTATCAAAATGAACCGCAAGTCTACCTGTCAATCCAAAGTCATTAATAACTGTTGCTGATGACACAAAAATATCTGTATCTGCATCCATAATTCGGTTGCTTATTCTTAAAAATGGGTGTTTCAAGTCATTGTCGGTATCGGTTTTTGTTATTGGAAAAAGAGACTGTATATCAACGGCAGTTACTGGGGCTTCCGTCTCATAATAAACTTTATGCGTGTAATATTTTTTTACAGGATATTGACTAATTTTTATTTTTGTGTATTCATCTATAACATCAATAACCTCCTTATGTGCAAATTCATTATTTTGCCCTTTCTTTTTATAATATTTAACAATTTCTCTCATATGCTTATTTTCTTCTTTTAGTCGATTGAAATGAAAATAAACAAACATACTTGTCAAATGATTAATTTCGGTTTTAGATTTTTTTGAAAGCTCAAGGATATCTTTCTTAAGAATTACAAAATCATCTTGTGAAAGGTATGGAACCATTGATTCATCTAAATAAGCATCAATTTGCTTCCTGACAATTTTGACTTCTTCTTGTGTGAAATATTTTTGAAGTTCATAATTTAACTCACCGTTTGGAATGGTCTTTCCTCTGCCCAATTCTCCATAATCATTATCAGGAATTTTAAACAGTATTTCTTTTATCAAAATGGGTTTTCCTGTACTAACTTCAAATCCTGAACTTATGCATTTTATAGAGTTAGGAATAACTTTTTCAGCATGAGCCATAATAAATTTTTTCCTGTGTTGTGTTTCTCCTTCAAGGTCAAAAACAAACTCCGAATCTTCCTGAACATGAACATAACCTTTATAAATGGTTTCGGTGATATAAGCTTCTCGTCGAACCACCATTCTTTCATTTCTTTCTTCAAATATATATCTGCAAAGTGCTATGTTTCCTTTTTCCAAATTTCGGTTTAGACCTATCCACCATCCCTTTAAGTTTAGTACTCCCTGTGACAAAGCCACCTTTTTGATTTCATGATTATAAAGTTCGTACCCTTTGGTTTGAAAATATTTATAATAGGAATCAAATTCTCTGCTTTCATTGATGTAGAAGATTATTCTGTTGAGGAATTCAATCTGAAATCTTTTTTGTTTTAAGGATACAAAATGATCTTTTAAGTATTGTATAATGGTCCCCAAAATTTAGACAGGTACGATAATTGAAATCACCTTTTAAATTTAGGAACATGAGCAAGCAAAACAAACGACGAAATTTTGATGGCAACTTTAAAGCCAAGGTTGCCCTGGAGGC
>JAIUOF010000013.1 GCA_020161355.1 Bacteroidota bacterium
CTGTTGAAACCCCAAACTCCCTTGATGTTTTACTAACGCCATGCTGGATAGAATGAAGAACTATTTTCTCCTTCTCTTCTGATGACCATGTTTTTTGATGTTTTGACATACACAAATCTAATTAATTGTTAACTTAGTTTTGTGTCCAAGTTTTTATCGACCTATTAGTAAAATACATCTGGTTTCATCTACAGAATTTATGACCCAGGGTACAGGTGTACATTCTGCATTTATCGGAATGAAAAACTTGTTAAAAGAAAAAAAAGACCTGGAAGTAATTACCAACGGACAAGGCAAAGGGGATATTTTTCATTCCCATTCATATGGATTATATTATTTCCTAAAATCGACCGGATACAAAGGAAGAAGAATACACACCGTGCATACCACTCCAGATACTGTTAAAGGATCCGTAATATTTTCCGGTTTAGTATTGCCTTTTGCCAATTTATATTTCAAAATGGTGTTTAACCACGCTGATGTATGCATTGCCATTTCACCCATGGTGGAAAACCGCCTGAGAAAACTGAATGTGAAATCAAGAATTTTCAGATTAGACAATCCCATTGACTTTTCAAAGTGGTATCCTAAAAATGGATCCAGAGAAAAAGGAAGGGAAATGCTGGGTATTTCGACCCATAAAAAAATAGTTTTAGGCGTAGGCCAGTTACAAAAACGCAAGGGTGTCGAGGATTTTTTGGAAATAGCCTCCCAAAATCCTGAATTCGCTTTTGTTTGGGTAGGTGGAAGACCATTTGGCCTGGTAACGGAAGGAGTAAACCGAATCAATAAGAAAATTGAAAATGCCCCTGAGAATGTCCATTTTGTGGGAATAATCACGCAGGAAAATATGCCACTGATTTATGCTGCAGCCGATGCATTGGTATTCCCCTCCTATCAGGAAAACTCTCCCTTAGTTCCGCTGGAAGCAGCAGCGGCAGGTTTACCGGTGATTTACAGAGATCTGGAGGAATATAAACTATTATATGAAAACGAATATTTGAAAGCCAAAAACAATGAAGAATTCTCATTAATTATCAGGCTTCTGTTTTCTGAAAAAGAATTTTATCAAATGGGCAAGTCGATTTCAGCAAATCTCATTAAACAATTTGACAAAGACCGCATCAGGGAAAAACTTTTGAGCCTTTACACCGAAGTCTATTACAAAGCTATTCAAAACACGCCCCGATTTTCTTTTACCAAAAGGTTAGACTTCAGATCTTTTTTCCCGGATAAAACACTGGTTAATCAAATATGAAAAAAAAGATTCTGATTGGTGTTTTCTCGATTATTAGTATTGGATTTTTTTTAAGTGCAAATACTTTTGCCGACATCCTCCCCAGGTTGTCAAAAATTAAGCCTGGCTATATTTATGCTTTTTTCATTTTGGTAATTATAGAGCATATTTTCAGGGCATTAAGATGGCAGATATTACTTAAGCGATCTCATTCTGAAGTGAAGCTTTTCCCAACCTTACTGGCACTTTTGATGAGTTTTTTTTCAAATATTTTTATCCCGCATTCCGGCATCATCACCCGATTAACTTATCTGAAAAAATATTATAAATTTCCGCCTTCCATAAATATCGGAACCTTTATTGCCGAAAAGACTTCTGATTCTATCATAATCATTTTATTATTAAGCTATACCGCCCTGCATTCCGGTTTTTCATTTTTCAAAATCATTGATTTTTCACCATTCAAAGATAAACTGTTGATGTTTTCAGCAATGGGACTTTTGATAATACCCTTGGTTATTTTCCTTATAGCCCGAATCTTCAGAAGCCAATTATTGAAAATCAGGATCATCATTTATGCCCATTTAAAATTGGTTTTAAGTGGCTTTCACAGCCTCCACGACCTAAAAAGCTTATTGTTGTTTTCGATTTATTCGGCAATCATCTGGATAATTTATATTTTTTCTTTCAACCTGATGTTTTTGTCAGTGGGCATTGATGCGAGTCCGGTTTGCCTGATCAACACGGCTACTATTGGGAATCTAAGCTGGATATTCCCTAGCCAGGCGGGTATAGGCCCATTTCATCTGGCGGTTTCTACAGCACTTCGTTTTCATGGTTATACGGCTGAAGACAGCACATTTCTTTCTATTTTAACCCATTCCGGCATTTTGATTACAGATTTTGTTTTTGGGCTGTCTGCAATTATTTTTACAATCTTAGGGTCAGCGAAAAAATCGAATTATGTCTCTTCTGATCCAATCATGGCTATAGCAGATTAAAAAATATTCTATTCAATCTTATTCAACCCAAAAAAAGAGCCGGCAAACTTTGCCGGCCTTTTAGCTTAATTGAATCTATTCTATTGTACAATACTGGTTTTTATTTTAGAGGTATCAGGGGTTTTAATTTTTCTGTACAACAAGAAGCGTATTAATATCCAGGGTTTTGGGTTAAATATCCTTTAAGGTTTGATGCTCCGTCAATGGCCGTTTGAGGAATCGGGAAAATCCTTTTGAACTTATCCGTATTGGTTTTTTCTGTCCAGCTATCTTCATATTTTCCAAATCTTACCATGTCTGTCCTGCGAAGCATTTCCCAGTAAAACTCAAAACCTCTCTCTCTAAACAAGGAGTTTAGGTCAATGCTTGTCAGGGCAGGTGGAGGAGTTGTCGCTGTTCGAGAGGCTCTCACGGCATTTACATCGGCCAATGCAGCGGCATTGTTTCCTTTTCTCAACTGAGCCTCAGCTCGCATCAAATAAACATCAGCCAGCCTAACTATAGCAATATCAGCCATTCCACGGTTTCTGCCTGAGGTTGATTCCACCGAAAACTCATATTTTTCTACTCTATAGCCAGAGCTATAATCAGAGCCCTCGGGAGTAAAATCAATTTTTTCGGTATGAATTACCTTTTTGTCGGGTCTGTTGCGGCTTAGGTTTGTGATGGGTCCAACCTGCAGCTGGCCATTTTCGCATTTTTGAAATACGCCGTTAACCCTTATCAAACCATATTGCTGACCTCTTTGAATACCACGATTTATCTTAAATGTGGCTGGGTCGGCACAGGTGGTTTTTCCATCATCTGCTTTTTTTAGGTTATCCTGAAAGAATCTCGGATCAACAGTAGGATCAGCCGGTGCATAGGCTTTTGCCCAGGACTGATAGAAATCAGAAGTGATTCCCGGGCCATCTGTACCGTTGGCAGCAGGGTAAGCCGGAAGCGGATACATGTCACCCGAAAGTGAAAAATAGGCCATACGGTTATGACCATTGAGGTCATGACGCTGGTCAACGGCAAATATTAATTCAGAATTGTCATGATTGTTATTACCGAAAATAGAGAAATAATCAGTGCTTAATTTATAACTACCCGAGTCAATAATTTTGTTACAGTAGCTAATAACCTTATCCAGATCTTCGGTGGCAAAAGTAATATTGGCGGCATATCTGTCTTTATATACAGGTGCATTGATGTACATTCTTGCCAACAGGCCCCAGACTCCGGCTTTGGTCAATCGGCCTGAACCTACCGTGGTCTTTTCAGCCAAATTAGGCTCAGCTGCCTGAAGCTCTGAAACTATAAAGTCAAAAGCCTCTTTTCCTCTCAGAATTTCCGAAGTTTTACCCGGATCATCTTTTCTGAATGCAATCCCATACAAGTCAAATACCATCATGTTATAGTATGCCATCATGCCACGAGCTTCAGCTTTGTAGAGGTTTACGTTGGCATCGTTGAGACCTTCGAGAGAAGCCAGGGCAGTTACACATCTTGAAATAGATTGAACCAAGGGATTCCAGGTGTTGATTACATTGGCAGTATTGCTGGTATAGGTGTGCTGATGCAATGCGATGTAGATACCGTTATCACCCCAATCGGTACCCCCACGGTAAGGTAAAATCGCCTCATCAGTGGTGATTTCCTGCAAGGCAAAATAGGTAGTGTGTTGGTATATATTGGGAAGAAGAGCATAAACCGGAGCAATCAAACCATCGGCGGTTTGTTTATCAGTCAATTTGGTTGAAAATGTTTCATCCAATACTTGTTCTTCGAGATCAGTACAAGAATTTGCCGATATCAGAAACAATATGGAAAGAGCTATGAAATATAAATTTTTCTTTTTCATTATTTTATAAAATTAAAATCCAAGGTTAACACTGAAAATAAAAGACTTAGCCTTTGGATAAGTTAAGTAATCAATACCATAGGAAAGTACTCCGTTGATCGATCTGTCATTGTTTACATCAGGATCAAATCCGTCATATTTTGTAAATAATAATAGATTTTGACCGGTTACCGAAACCCTGGCCGATTGGAAGATATTATTGATTTTTAATTTTTTGGTATTAAAATTATAACCTAATACCGCATTGTTCAGCCTGAAATAAGCACCATCTTTCAAAAATCTGGTTGAGATTGGAGCTGAATTACTGATTGATTCTTCGGGATATTTAACTGATTCCTGGGTGGCATTCAAGCCTTTGCTCAATCTGAGTTTATAAAAATTGGCATTGGCTGTGTTGTCATAAACTTTGTTTCCCGACACTCCGTTGAAATTCAGAGCCAAATCAAATCCTTTAAACTCTAGTCCTGCATTCAGGTTAAAAAGCTTGTTGGGCAATGCTGTACCCGCAGCGATTCTGTCTTTGTCACTTTGTATTCCATCTCCATCGGTATCGCGATAGATAGAAAGTCCTTTTTCGTCAAATCCCACAAATTCTTTCAGGAAAAATGTACCTATTGGCTGGTCGTTTATATATCCGTTTATGGTTGCCGATGTAAGACCCGACCCTGAGGCAGAACCTGAAGGAATTACAGAATATGGGGAATCTTTTACGACGTTATTGATAAAAGTAATATTTCCGCCAATATTGAAGATCAAGCTGTTGGTTAACCTTTTTCTGTAATTTAACTCCAACTCCAAACCTTTATTGATAATCCTCATGTCTGCCACGTTGGTCCAATAAGTACCTGCAGGCTGTACCGGGTCAGCAGGAATTACCTCAAGAAGAATATCCTTTGACACTTTGTTGAAATAATCAATTGTACCTGTCAAACCACCTGAAAGCAATGAAAAGTCAAGTCCTAAGTCAAACTGAGAGGCTACTTCCCATTGAATATCCGGGTTGGCCAAACGGGTATAAGTCGTTCCGGCCGGATAAGTACTTGTACCATCCAGTGGGTAACTGGTCGTACCTGATACATTGGAAGTAAACAAAGCATGGGTAATTTTGGAAGGAATCTCCTGGTTTCCGGTAAGTCCCCAGCCGGCTCTTAATTTCAAATCTGAGAATTTCATGTTTTTCATGAATTCTTCCTCAGAAATTCTCCATCCTGCTGAAAATGAAGGAAAAAGACCGTATTTATTATTTGCTCCAAATTTAGAAGAACCGTCTGCTCTCAAAGTACCGGTAAACAGGTATTTATCGGCATAATCAAGGTTTACTCTTGTAAAATAAGACTGTAACTCATTGATTAAGGCATATCCTGAAGGTTTGTTGTTGGCCAGGGTAAGATCCTGTCCTAATCCCGGATTGAAACGAGGCTCAATACCATTAAGCGGGAATTTATCGATTCCAAATGATTTTCCAGATAGGAAAAACTTTTGGTAAGAATGTCCTGCCAAAGCCGAGCCATTGATTTTATTTATTGAAAATGAATAAGTCAGATAGTTTTCAATCAACTTATTGGTATTATTGGTTCTTACATAATTGTAGCTACCCAGTTGTAAAGGCTCTGTATATGGCAGGGTTTGATAATCCCTTTCTGTATTGGAAAAGTCGATACCATAATTAAGTTTATACACCAAGCCCTTAATGATTGTCAAAGAAGGGGAAATATTACCCAGTATTCTTCTGTTTGTGGTATAATCGTCTGATAACTCCAATGAAATCAAAGGATTGGTGCCATCTTTATAATAAACAGGTTTTCCGTTTTCATCATAAGCTTTGTAGGTAGGGTTGGCTACCAAAGCACCTCCTACCAAGGTTCCGATATTTGGGCGGTCATTGTAAGTACTGGCAGCACTTAGGTTTACGTCAATATTGAGACGGTTGTTGATTAGTTTTTGATTCAGGTTGATTCGGCCATTATAACGGTTCACCTGATTCCCCACCAAAATACCTTCCTGAAGCTGAGCACCAAAAGAACCAAAGAATCCTAATTTATCGGTTCCGCCACTTAACGAAAGATTATGGTTTTGGGTTTTTGCCTGACGAAAAACTTCATTTTGCCAGTCTGTATCGGCTCCACCATCCACATAATCCACACCGAGGGTTTTCATTTGTGCCCTGAATTCATCAGCAGTAAAAACTTCAACCGGGCGGGCAAGTTTCGAAATACCAAATGAACCATTGTAGTTGAGGATTGATTTTCCGGATTGACCTTTTTTTGTTGAAATCAAAATTACGCCATTGGCACCTCTTGCTCCATAAATTGCTGTGGCTGAAGCATCTTTCAAAACGTCGATACTTAAAATATCCTCAGAATTAAGAAATGTAAGGGGATTAAGCGAAGACCCATTACCTGAATTATCGAGTGCAAATCCATCAATTACAAAAAGCGGTGTACTACCTGATCTTACGCCACCCGGACCACGAATACTAATATTTTGTGGCGAACCAGGCTCGCCTGTAGCTGCGGTGATATTTACCCCGGCTACTTTTCCTTGTAGCAGTTGCTCGGGAGAATTAATGATACCTTTATTAAAGTCTTCATTTTTGATTGATTTTGCCGATCCGGTGATGTCTTTTGATTTTGTGGAACCATAACCTATTACTATAACCTCATTAAGATTCTGCAAAGAAGGCTTGAGTTCTACATTAATATCAGAGGTATTTAAAACGGCAATTTCAACTTTTTCATAGCCTATATAATCAAATACCAGAATTGGGTTTTTCTGTTTTAAGGTAATACTATATTTCCCCTCTGCATCGGTAAGGACCCCATTTGTGCTGCCTTTTTCCAAAATTGTACATCCCGCCAAGCCCAGGTTGGTACCGGCTTCTTTCACAGTTCCTTTGATGACGCTCCCAACTGACTGTCCAAATGTCAGATGAATAGAAGTGACCATAAAAAGAACCCAAATACTAATTCGTAGTTTTTTTAACATAATTTGAAGTTTTTTTACTTCAAACTTAATGCCTGATACAGACAGGTTCAGGGGTGTTTTTAAAAGATAATAAATACTTAATTTTTGCTCAAAAACTTAATAATTAATTGTTGTTTAGTTAAAATTGAATTAATATTTTTTGTTATTTATTTTAGCTAAATACTTAATTATTAATTTCTTAATATTGAATTCTACCGAACTTTAACCAGAGTTTAATAACATTGTTTTAAAAATTTGAAATTTGAAAAATATCCTGTTATTACTCCTCCTGTTTTCCACCGGAATTTACGGACAGAGCGTAGTTCACTCTCATAATGATTATGAACAAAAAGCACCTTTTTATCAGGCATTTTCGGCAGGTTGTCAGTCAATCGAGGCGGATGTTTTTTTACAAAATGGAAAACTTCTGGTTGCACACAACAAAGAGGATCTCGATCCAAAGAATACACTGGAACAATTATATTTAGAACCAATAATTTCGTATTCAAAAAAAATATCAGCAATTGGTGAGCCTCTATATTTATTTATTGATTGCAAAACAGAAGCTATTGTCACATTGACAGAAATTGTAAAATCGGTCGAATCAAAAAGGCAAATCCTGGAATTAGTTAAAAACCAAAAATTAAAGATTATAATTTCGGGCAACAGACCCTCCCCAGAGCATTATACTGACTATCCAGATTTTATTTTATTTGACCACCAGGATATTTCGGAAGCACCTCTGAATATCGAAAAAGTGGGCACCATAAGCCTGCCTTTCTACAGGTACAGTCGCTGGAATGGCAAAGGGAGATTGTCTTCATATGACTCTTTGAGAGTAAGTAATGCAATTCATTTTGCTCATTCAGTTGGAAAAAAAATCAGATTTTGGGCAACTCCAGACAACCCTACTTCCTGGTTTACATTGGTTAAAATGGGGGTTGATTTCATAAATACCGACAAACCGTTTGAATGTAACGCTTATTTAAAAAATCTGGGAAGTTCAATGGCTTTATACAAAACTAATTCCTCAAATGATGTCAACAATTATCCAACTATAAACCGAAAGGGTGTCTTTATTGTGATTGGCGACGGCTGTGGACTCGCTCAATGGTCTGCGGCCATGATTAGTCACGGGCCATTGAATATAGAAAGAATAAAACATATTGGATTGTCAAAAACGCAGTCGTCTGATGATTTTACCACTGATTCTGCAGCCGGAGGCACGGCAATAGCCACAGGAAAGAAAACCCGTAACCGTTATATTGGAAAAGACCCTGACGGAAAGCCCCTAAAATCACTCATGGAACTTGATATTACTTCCGGCAGATTTAAGGGAATAATTACTACCGATAATGTGGCAGGAGCCACCCCGGCATCATTTTACGCCCATGTAGAAGATCGGGACAGTACTTACAAAATTACTTCGGCTATCAACCAATCAGACCTGGATGTGATTATTGGTAATGCAGATGAAGAACAAAAGAAAATTATTTCAAAATCATTTCTTTGTAAAAACCCTGATGAAGCAGCTCCAAGTTTGAAAAGAGAAAAAACTGCCATATTGTATGATAAAATTCCCTTTGTCACTGAGGAAAGAGGAAATTATCTTGAAAAAAATACAAAATTAATCCTGGACGAAATATCCATTTCAAATCGTGATTTTATTGTAATGATAGAAAATGGCCATATTGATGGTGCAGGTCATGCCAATAAATCTACAGAACTGATGAATGAAGTATTGGATTTGGATCATTCGGTGGGGATCCTTATGGACTTCATTGACAATAATCCGCAATGCACGCTCATTGTTACTGCCGATCACGAAACGGGCGGAGTCACCCTTCCCCATGCTGATGCAAAAGGGAATCCGGAAATCCGTTTTCAAAGTGACGATCATACCGGAATTCCCGTGCCGGTTTTTGCCTATGGAGCAGGTGCTCATTTGTTCCAGGGAATATATCCCAACACCGCAATATTCTCAAAAATTCTGGAACTATTAAAAAAGTAATTGATTAAGGCTTTACAATGGATATCTCTTCCACCAAATTACCATCAATATCTATTTGCTTTATTTTCAGCGATTTCGAATTAAAGATAATACTGGTAAAAGAATGCTTAACCGAATAAAACTGACAAGTAAATGGCTGCCAGCTGTCTTTATCATCTGTTTGATCAACATCATACAATTCCCTGCCACCTGCACCCGTAACAATATAAATTGGGCCATTTGGTTTTAATTGTGTCTTTCCATCATATATTTTATCAAGTGTCCATTTACCTGAAATCACCTTACCCCGCGTTTGGTTGGTTGAGGAAGCGATTCGGGAACCGGTACCGTAAGGAAGAAAATTCATGGGAAAGGTTCTTTGGTAATTATGAACATGACCATTAAACACAACATCTACTTTCCCGGCTTCAAATAGAGGGGAAAGTATTCTCATTTGCTGTTGTTCGTAATGGGCTCTGGAAGAGTTAAAACCCGGATGATGGAACATTACAAATTTCCAGGTAAAGTCCTTTGCTTTTTCCATTTCGTTTTTTACCCATTTAATCAATGTAGAATCAGACCAATTGACATAAGGATTAGAATCTAAAACCAACCAAAACGAATCTCCATAATTAAATGAATAATTGCTCATTACAGGATACTTTTTTTCTGTATAGGCATAAAAATCTTTTTTCAGGCTATCGGAACCAATGAGTTCGGGATGCAAAGCAGAATTTTCCTTAAAATCGGGACCATTTAAGGGTTGATTCCAAAAGTAGTAATAAGCCAATGCACCATTATATTTGTTGAGGTCACGTGTTTCCAAATCATGATTTCCCGGTGCCACAAAGAATGGCACTCTGCTCATGAAAGGATATTCCGGTGCATTATTATAGGGATAAAAGTTTTCGTCATATTCATGTACCAAGCCCCGGTTATAAACGATGTCCCCGCTGATGGCTACCATTTGAGGTTGTTCTTTCATGACCAGGTTGCCAATTTTTCTTTGTATTTCGGTTCCGGTACCTACATCACCAAAAACCACCATCTTCACTTCTTCATCTTTTCTGGCCTGAGCTTTAAATTCTGAAGAAAATACTTTTGTTTTTCCTCTCCATATTTCATAAGTCACCAATTTCCCCGGAATCAAATCAAATAATGTGGCTTCATATATAAAACGATTAGTTGTACCGGAAACCGACAATCTTTTGCCTGACACCCATTGTTCTTTGGTTTTTGACTGATTACCCGAAATGTGATATTTGATTTTAAAATCTTTAATCTCTGTATCGGTATGCCACATGACCACCATTTTATCCAGATTTTCACTTTCGCCGATCTGAATATAAGGCAGGGTTTTAAATTGCCCGAAAGTGTTTAAATTTAAAATGAAAAGAGAAAATACTATCAGTAATCGCATATTATTAAGTTTTCTCAAATATCTGTTTTTGTGTATGGTTGCCCAAGAATATAGCGTTAAGTTTTCGTCAAAAAAAAAGAGGCCTTATCAATTCGGCCTCTTTCTTGAAATCATAAATAAATCAGAAACTATATCTTAAACCAAATTGCATTCTCCATCTTGAAGAAATATCAAATCTATTTTGGATGGCTGATTTTTGATTGGTATCAAAAGTATATGTTGGAACTCCCTTATCAACCGACACGGCAATAGGTTGAGCAAGGCCAGTCTCTCCTGCCCATTGTCTTACACCCCAATTTCTGTTAATTAGGTTCCCAACATTTAAAATATCCATGCTCAACTGAATGATATTTCCGTTTTTAATTTTGAAATCTTGTAATGCCCTGAAGTCCCAATTTGAATACCAGGGAGCCATAGTGGCATATTTTTCTGCTATCATCCCACGGTTTGCATCTAAATATTTATCATTTGACACATAAGATTTCAAAGCAGCCTTTTGAGCTGACTGTGAAGCTACATCACCACTAAATTTCATTTGGTCTATTTGAGTGTCGGTAGGAATAAACAACAAATCATTTAATCCTGAACCGTCATTATTCAAGTCGCCAGAATAAGTATAACTATACCTTCCTCCTCTTACATACTCACCAAAAAGCGATAAGGTAGTTGCCATATTTTTATACGATAATCTTCTTGACCCAACCGCCATCAATCTATGTTTGTTACCATATAGTGATGGTGACAAGATTCCAGTGTTGGTATGAACAGGGTTGGCAGGGTTTCTGTCATAAGCATCTGATGAAAGCTCAGCATCATATGACGCAGCGTCTTTAGCATCAAGAAAATTGTAGGCAACTTTAAGATACATCCCGTTTTCGAACGATCTTTCTGCCTGCAACGATGTATTGAAAGTATAACCAAGATTAGTGTTTCCAAAAACATAGGCATTGGTGGCTCCTCCAAATACAGTGGCTCTATCTTCAGCAGAATAAATATTGCGGGTATCAATACCCACCAATTTCCCAGTAGGTTTTTTCAAACCATAATTTCTAACCATAGCAGCATGGACATCTTTAGTATAAACTACATCTGCTGATAATACCCATCCGCTTTTCGTTTTATAGTCATAGCCTAAGTTAGTTCTCCAAACTTGAAGAAACCTAAAATTAGGGTCAGTCATGTTATAAAAGAAGAAATTTGGATTAGCTACTTGGTTTCCTATCCAAACAAAAGGGAAACGACCAGTAAATAAACCACTTCCACCTCTAAACTGCTGTGACTTATCTCCCTTGATGTCATAATTAAACCCAAATCTAGGTGAAACAAGTGGTTTCTGAGTTGGAAGAACAGTTTGATCAAATTTCACCGGACTACCAGATTCATCATAGTATGTAATGCTCGGGTCATAACAGCAATTTCTAGCTGGGTCTATATTCTCTTTTATTTTGTCTGCTGTATTAAAATAAAGCGGCATGTCTAATCTTACACCGTAAGTGATGTTCAATTTATCGCTAACTGTTAATTCATCTTGAGCATATAGAGACCATTGGCCCATATTCGTTTCGGCCAAAGACCAAACATTTTTGGTAGCTGCATCTTTCGCACCTTTAACCTCAGCAGCAAAATCTGCAGACTTCAAAACAGTAGAAACGTCTGCCATTGGAATATCCGGGAAGAACAGCCTTGAACCATATCCTGTAAGGTTAAAAGAGTTGTTAAAGGAAAATTTCTCTAAACTCGTCCCGATTGTAAAAGTATGTTTTCCGGCAAAAATATTGAAATTGTCGGTAAACTGAAACACGTCTTGATCCAAGACGTTATTGATAGAAAATGGCTCATGACCTGCAACAATATATCTTACGCCGTCTTTGCCAATGTTGACCACAGGAAATGGAGCAGAAAGCGGGTCGCGGTCGTCACGAAAGGCAGTCATTCCAACTTGGAGCTTATTTGCCATTTTGTTTCCAAATCTAGATTTTAACTCAACAGTTCCCCCGTTTATCTTGTTATTGATTCTATAACCAGAGTTTTGAAACTGTAGGGTAAGGAAATCAGGACCACGACGACCGATGGCGGACGGGTGAGCTGGTTTTTCCTTAAATGCATCAAGCATTGTATAAGTAAATGACAAATTGTGATTGTTATTGATGTTCCAATCCAATTTGGCAATGGCTTTTTGGTTCTGAGTCTGGTATGCAAAATTTTCAAATGCACCAGTTTCATAGCCATAAGTATCTTTTAGTATTTGAGATACCAATTGCAAATCAGAGGCTAAAACTCGGGAAACATCAGAACCTGAGCGACCTGAAGCTGCCGGTCTGTAAGGAGAACCGATGTCTGAACGACGATCAAATTCCGCATTTACAAAAAGGAATAATTTGTTTTTTACCAATGGCCCACCTAAACTAAAACCGAATTGGTTTTGACTTAAATCCAATTTAGTCAAATCCACATCTTTGATCTTGTTTCCTACCAAATTTTGATTTCTTGTAAAACCAAATACTGTACCTTTCCAGTTATTGGTACCAGACTTGGTTATGGCATTTACAGACGCACCTGTAAATCCCGCTTGAGTAACATCATAAGGAGCAATTTGAACGCTGATTTGTTCGATGGCATCAAGTGATACTGGTTGAGCATCTGTTTGCCCTCCTGGTGTAGAAGCATCCAAGCCGAAAGGGTTATTGAAAATAGCACCATCCAACGAGTAATTGTTAAACTGGTCGTTTCTACCAGCAAAAGAACCACCTTCTGCTGACATTGGGTTTAGTCTAACATAATCAGCAGTAGAACGAGTAATAGTAGGTAAACTTCTCAGCTTATCACTGTTAACCACTGTGGCCGCACCTGTCCTACGTGTGTTAAAAGTCTCATTTGACTTTACAACCAATTCGCTTAAAGTAGTTGAGGCTTCTTCTAATTGAAAATTTTGGCTGAAGACTTGGCCTAGTTGCAAATAGATGTTCTCGGCTTTTTCAGCTTTCAAACCCACAAAAGAAACCTCGATATTGTATGGACCTCCAACACGAAGGTTGTTTAATGAAAAACGACCATCTGAACGAGTAGTAGTGGCATACTTGGTTCCTGATGGTGTGTGTACCGCCACTACGGTAGCACCCGGAATTGCCTCAGCGTTTTTATCGGCCACTTTCCCTCCAATAGAGGAGGTAGTTACCTGAGCATAAAGCCCTAAACCTGGAAAAAGCAAAATTAAAAATAGATAAAGTAGAGTTTTTTTCATAAAGATATGTTAAGTGAAGTTTAAGAAAATGTTAATTTTTGCAAAAATAAATGCATTATTTCGAATTCCAATGTTAAGTTTTTTGTCAGAATCTTTCTGAAAAGGACAACAATCTATACCATTATAAATCATTGTAAATACTTACTGATGTCCGAGGAAAAATAGATTTACTTGCCAATTCTCAGGCAAATTTTGAATTTTCTTCCAACAAAAGTTTTTAAAGAAGTTAATGAAGAAGAAAAATCTGATATATACTATAACCAGGAAGCTCTTCGTATTCATGTTTTTTGAAATATTGGAAGGGAGTCATCCTTTGTGTGAAATAATAGCAAATTTCTCTCTATTTGTTAACAAATTGCTACATTGGGGTATATTCCAAATCCCTGCCCGAAATACTGTATAGGATTCCAATTGGGAAAGATCGACAATAGTATTTGGAAAAATTTACATAAAACAGGAATAGTCAATTAGAAATCCTTGAATAGTTAGACCCTCCTTTTGTTCCTCTACCAAAAGTAAATACTTCATAAGACATAGTAGAGGATTAATACCTTTTTGGGTTATTTTATCAGACACAAGTAAAATAATAATGTAATGTTAATGTGAGGTTTAAATAGGCAAAGTTACTAATGGTTAATTTTATTTTGTTTACAATTTATACTTAAATCAATGAAGAAGGTACAAATCCTATTAATGCTCATACTTTTGGGTTGTAAACAGAATATCTCTCCTAAACTAAATTGGGTCGAGGAAAATATTCTTGAAAATGATGGCGGGAAATTAGTGGCCTACCACGCGGGAATTGAAAAATCAAAATATCTGGTGCTGATGGAAGCCGGATTAGGCGATGATCATACTGTATGGTTCAATAATAATATCGCGGATTTTTGTGCTGAAAAATACGAAACTGTAATTTATGACAGAGCTGGTTACGGCAAATCTGCTCTTGCTGAAACAAATCGTAGCATTCCTGTTTTAAGCTATGATCTGGGAAAAGTTATTGAGAAATATTCAAAAGGACGAAAAGTAATTTTGATTGGTCATTCTCTGGGTGGTTTAATTATTCGGGATTATGCCATTAAAAATCCTCAAAAAGTGGCAGGGATGCTATTTGTTGACCCGTCTCATGAAAAATACAATGAGCCTACAAAAGAACAAGTTAAGCAAATTGTAGAAGTCTTTTCTAAAAATTTTGGTGCAAATCATGGAGCCACCAGCGAAGCCACTTATCTGGAGAGTGATTTTGAATATATGTTTACCTTAGGACCATTGCCCAATGTACCTGTAGTTGTTTTGACCAGTATGAAAGAAGATGCAGCCAACAAAGAAGCCGATAAGGCAAACCACAAAACCCGGCAAGATTGGTATGATGCCCATGAAACATTAAAAACTGGCATAACTGATTTTACCCATGTAAAAACGCTGAAAGCCGGGCATTATATAATGAAGGAAGATCCAGAGTTCTTTAAAAGCAATTTTAATGTTTTGATTAATAAAATCCCTGTCGAATAATCCTTTCTGAAAAAAAAATTTAAATATTTAAAAAATAATTTGCGTAGCCAAATGACTACATTTATATTTGTAGTCAAATGACTACATTATGAATTTAAGAAGAGACGTATTTCAGGCAATAGCCGACCCAACAAGAAGGGCAATTTTACTTCTGGTGACTTCCCAGGCGATGTCGGCAGGTGCTATCGCTTCAAATTTCGATACTGCAAGACCAACAGTCTCAAAACACCTGCAAATACTAACCGAATGCGAGTTGTTAAAACAAGAACAGGCCGGAAGAGAGTATTTTTATCATTTAAATCTCGAAAAAATGAAGGAAATCGCTGAATTCCTTGAACCTTTCCGAAAATTGTGGGAAAGCAGGTTCGATAAACTTGAACAAATAATGAAAAATTATAAAGCTTAAAGTGTAAAAATTTATCTCAAATTGACCTGGCAAATTTTTATTTAAACAGAAAACAGGTTAATAGTAAAGCTTTTATGTGTTTTTTTTGTAAACCTTTAAAATTATATTTTCATGGAAAAAAGAAACAAAATTATTTATTGGGTAGCTACCCTTTGGTTGGCTCTGGGTATGGTGTCAACAGGAATTGTACAAATAATCCATCTCGAAGAAGAGGTGAAAAAAATGTCTGCTTTGGGTTACCCGCTATATTTTTTGACCATAATTGGTATTTGGAAATTATTGGGAGTAGTTGCAGTTTTGATTCCCCGTTATCCTCTTGTAAAAGAATGGGCTTATGCCGGTTTTGTTTTTGTAACCACAGGTGCCATTTTTACACATTTGGCTGTAGGAGATAGTTTAATAGAACTTTTTGGCCCCACATTGCTTCTTATTCTTACTGTAATTTCCTGGATTTTCAGACCCAAAAACAGAAAATTAAACCTTGCTGAAAATGAATGAATTAAATACCAAAGTAGATAGATACCTGGCTGATGGGTGTATGCAGTGTAAATTGGGGGCAACTCCAGAATGCAAAATCCATGAATGGCAAAATGAGCTAAAAACCTTACGAAGAATTGTAAGAGAATGTGGTTTGGTCGAAGATTTTAAATGGATGCATCCCTGTTACACATATAATGGAAAAAATATTGTTTTGATTCATAACTTCAATAATTATTGTGCCTTGTTATTTCCAAAAGGAGTATTATTGAAAGATCCGGAGAATATTTTAATTCAGCAAACTGAAAACAGCCAAACTGCACGTCAAATCAGATTTGAGAATATTTCTCAAATCACTGCACATGAAGCTAGTATAAAAGCTTATATTTTCGAAGCCATCGAAGTGGAAAAGGCCGGAATTAAGGTTGAATTAAAAAAGACATCTGATTTTGATTTACCTGAGGAACTTCAAAGCAAATTTGAAAATGACCCGGCGTTTAAAAAAGCTTTTTATGATTTAACTCCCGGAAGACAAAGGGGTTACATTTTACATTTTTCGCAACCCAAGCAGTCTTCAACCCGCGAAGCAAGAATTGAAAAAAATATTGCAAATATTATGAATGGCAAGGGCATCAATGATTAATTTTTGTACAAATTATTCTGAAATCAAATAAATTACCTTTCTGGACTTATTCAGAAAGGTTTTTTTTATTTTTGAACATTATGACGCAATAATCAAATTATTGAAACAATTTTTTAAAGAAATCTTTCCGGTAACTCAAACCTCAATAACAGATATTGAGGAAAAGATTGAATTTGTTGATTTGAATAAAGGGACAGTTTTTATAGAAAAAGATAAGATTAATAAGAAGGAATACCTTTTGTTTTCTGGTATTTGTAAAAGTTTTTTATTCAATGCCGATGGAGATGAAGTTACGCTTTCTTTTTATAGCGGAAATGCAGTTTTGACACCACATACCATCAGGACACAACACAACAAATCTTTGCTTTATTTTAAAACGCTCACGCCATGCCGGTTGGGGCTTATTGATGCAGAGAATTTTATAGCGTTGATGTACACCCATGAAGATATAAAAAACTTCGCGAATCAGATTTTAAAAAACGAACTGATGACCAAACTTGAAAAAGAGATTGGCTTACTTAGCCTCTCTGCTGCTGACAGATTGAAAAATTTCCGTGTGAAGCACACCAATTTCGAAAATCTGATTCCGCATACTGATATTGCTTCTTATCTGGGCATTACATCTATTTCTATAAGTCGCCTAAGGAAGGCGTTAATCCACAAATAATCCTTCTATGATTACGATTTTATCAAATGATAACGACAGTAAAAAAAATGTGTCGGACTTTTGTGCTTTATTAAGCAATCTTTATGAAGTATTTAGTTTGTATATTTTCTTTCTTTGTTTTTAGCCTGGCAAACGGCCAGTCTGATAGCTTGACTCACTCCCGTTTATCGTTGGAAATAGATCTAGCACCTTTTATTTTAAAGGGTTACTCTTTCAGTCTTAAATACAGTCCCAAAAAGTTCAGGAAATTAGCTCTTATGGGTTCGGTTTTTAGCTCAGATTTTCCAGATGCAATGATGCGTAAAAGTAATCAGAAAAAGCATTTCACAAATTTGAAATTCGGGCCAAGTTTTGCCATTTTTTCTGAATATTATTTCAAAAATATCAAAACTGGTTTTTATGCAGGTCCGGCTATTTTTCTTTATAACAATTCGGTTTCCATGCTTCAGAAAACAGAAATTGCCAAATTTAAAACCCTATATCCCAATATTAGACTGGGTTATCTTTGGTATCCTTCTAAAAAAACAGGCTTTTACCTAAATCCCTGGTTTAATGTAGGTTCAGAGATAAATCTGGATAACAAAAATCAAATTGAAGATATAAATTTTGAACCTCATAGGCTTAACTATGTACTGGCTCTGCATCTGGGTTATACTTTTAACCTAAGGATGTAGTTTTTTCCCGGGCATAAAAATAGGTGATTTGCTTTTCTACATCATCGTAGGTCACGACATCTTTGGTTTTGTGAAATTCAAAATAGCTAAACAAGCCAAAATCACCAGAACACATGGCAGTATGAGCCAAAAGTGCTCCAGTCCGGATATTTCGAAAATTCTCTAAAATTTAACATTCTGTAAAAAGTTGCAGATTCATCACTCTCCCAACCACTTGAGAAATTCAGTCGACTTTGCTTTTGATATGACAATATTTTCAGGACATATCACTGTTAGTTTTAATAAAAGCTTCCTTGCAAAATAATGCTCCACCTCTTTTATAAACGACCTGTTTATTATGAACTGACGGTTTGCTCTAAAATATTGTCTTTTATCTAGTTCAATTTCAAGCTCATCCAGTGAATAGTTAATGGATTGTTCCTTTCCCTCAAAATAAATGATTGTTTGGTGATTTATAGAATAAAAAAATGGGATATCGGTAATATTAACAGGTATAATTTTTTCCCTGTAATTGATCAAAATACTTTGTTTTTTTTGCCTGAGTAATTGATCAAAAAGCTTATGCAAAGTAGTATTTGATATCGAACTTTCTTTTAGTTTGTGGTATTTTTCCAGTGCCTTTTTTACATCTGTTTCATTAAATGGTTTTAGTAAATAGTCGATTCCGTTAGTCTTAAAAGCCTGCAGGGCATAATGGTCAAAAGCGGTGCAGAAAATTACAGGACAAGTCGGCGAATATTTTTGAAAAATTTCAAAGCTTAGTCCATCAGCAATTTGTATGTCTGAAAATACCAAATCAGGATATCCTGATTCTTCAAAGTATTGTAAACCAGTTTCCACCGAGTCAATTATCTCTAGGATTTGAAAATCTTTATCAATACTCTTAAGTGTATTTTCCAGATTAGACGCAGTTTTAGGTTCGTCTTCAATGATTACAATTTTCATGTCAGTGGTATTTTTACAATAAACTCTCGCTCTGTCTGTTGAACCTCAATTTCTTTATGCGTAAGTATTTTACTCCGGTTATTGAGGTTTTTTAGTCCTATCTTAGTCGATTCTTCCCAAGTACGCTTTGGCTGGAGATTATTGATTATCAGTAACTTAGACCCATCTCTTGCAATTTCAATTGTCAAATGCTTACCTTTTGAAATAACATTATGCTTAACAGCATTCTCAATTAGTAATTGTAGCGACATCGCGGGTATTCTTTCCTCTAAATCTTCGTCACTAAGATTAATTTTGAGTTGGATGTTATTTTCAAAACGGCTTTTCAACATGAAGAAATAAGCGTTTGCAATTTTTAACTCTTCTTTGATACTTATTAAATGAGAAGTTGAATTCTCCAATAAATAGCGATATACTTCTGATAATTTGATGAGGTATTCCACACTGTTATCGTCATGGTTTTCAACCATAGCTTTTAATGTTGACAGCGAATTGAACAAAAAATGCGGGTTCAGTTGGGCTTTCAGTTGAGAAAGTTGATTTTCGAGTTGGTTCCGTTTTAACCGCTCATTCTCTGCCTCTATTTCTTTGAATTTATTGAAAATATTGGTGGAATATAAAAAGGTAACTATCAGTAGATTAGCCACAATTCCCCTAAATCCGATACCAGCAGTTTTTATTCCTCTTACCTCGGTAAGAATACTAAGATAAGTGGATAATAAAAGCATGGCATAATATGCCACGATGCTGCCTATAACTATGATGATGAGGTATGTTAATTGAAGAGAAATTCTCCTAATCAGGAAGGTATATAGTGATAAATTAATGGCCCAGAAAATTAAAGCAAAACCAAATATCTTGAAAAAATCAAGTATTAGATTTAATAATTGATGTTCATCGTTGCGGATAATACTCAAAACCAAATAAATGGCTCCTACACTCAGCGAACTCAATAATATGATACGTAAATATAGTTTTTGATGGGTCATTTATCAATTAATTATTTTTCCGTCCTGCATTTCAATGGTTCGGTCTGAATTTCTGGCAAAATCATTGTCATGTGTTACGGCTATGATGGTCTGCTTATTATTATGAGCCAATTCCTGAAAAATATCAAATACTATATTTGTATTTTTACTATCAAGATTACCGGTGGGTTCATCACCCATAATAATTAATGGATCATTAATAAGTGCCCTTGCAATCGCTACCCGCTGTTGCTGCCCACCTGATAATTTACTGGCTGGTTTTAGTGCTTGTTCGGCCATACCTAAAACTGACAATTTTTCGTAGGCTAAATGCTCAATTTCTTCTTTGCTTTTATTACCTAGTTTGAGAGCAGGTATCATTACGTTTTTCAGACAACTAAATTCCTGCAAAAGGTAATGAAATTGAAAAACGAATCCAATTTTTTCGTTGCGAATTTTGGCTAACCTATCAAGCGAATAGTTACTAACCAGCTCATTGTCAATATATAAATTCCCACTATAGCCGGTATCCATAGTAGATAGAATATAGAGTAAGGTAGATTTACCGCAGCCTGATTTACCTACTAAAGTTAAAAATTCGCCTTTTTTTACCTCGAAACCCAGATTGTGTAAAACTTGAAATTTTACAGGGTCGTAAAAGTATTTTTCGATATTTTCTGTTTTGAGAGCCACTTCCATATTATTTCCTAAATATTGTTACAGGATCTACCTTAGCAGCTTTTTTAGCAGGAATATAACCTGCCAAAAAAGTAATCGCTAAGCCAAAAATTATTCCTTGAGCAAATTTCAAAGGTTCAAATTGAATAGGGAAATATCCTATATCTCCTCCGATATACACTTTTTTTAAGATATTGACCATGAATAGTGCCACCAAAACTCCCAAAACCACACCAATAAAGCCTATTACCATTGCTTGTGTTACGAAGATTTTTACCACATCCTTACCTTCAAATCCCATCGCCTTTAATATAGCGATATCGTTTATTTTTTGACTTACTGTCATATTTAGGATATTGTAAATGCCAAAACCAGCAATAATCAGAATCGTGGTAGAAACAAAGGTGATGATGATCTTTCGCATTTTTGAAGCAGCCATCAGGGTTTCGTTGGCAGTTTCCCAGTCTTCGGCTTTATAGGCTAAAAGGTTCGATAGTTTTGGAGCAATATCCCTGGCCTTATAGGGGTCTATGGTATTTACATTGAGGTCGGTTATATAAGAGTTGTTTTCTTTGAGAAGTTGCTGGGCAGCCATCAGATTGATGTACGATTTACTATCATCTTCTCTTTTATTATTAAGCTGAAAAATTCCGATTACTTTAAACGTTTTATTGACTGATTTGGATGAGAGAATATTGATATTATCTCCCACTCTTAAACTCAATTTTTCAGATATACCACTTCCAATTACTATTCCATTAAGGTTGTGTTTTAAATCTTCAATTTTTCCTGCTACCATAGTCTGCGAAATATTAAACATTTTCTCCGCTTCATCGGGTATTATTCCCAAAGCTTTTACTGAGAGTTGACTCATTCCCATACTCAGAAATACGTTTTGTGTTACTTGCGGAGTAACGATTTTAACCTTCTCCTGATTTTTTAGTAAAGCAATAAGTTGATTTGGATTCAGAATTTTATTATGTGTATTTCTTATTTTGGGATTGATGAGTATTGGAAGTTTATCTGTGTCATGGGCAATGGGTTGGCTAATTTCCTGATCATTATAAATTCTGATCTGAGGTGAAACTTTAAAAATAGATTCATCAGACATTTTGCCAAAGCCTGCCATCATAGAATTCATAAATATATAGATAGCCATACCCAGTAAGATTCCTAATGCAGCTACTGCGGTGAGCTTTTTATTGGTATTTATATAGGTAAATGCTATCTCTGAATTAATCTGTGCCATTGTTTTATGGTTTTAAGGGGACAAGTATATCTTTTTCGGAAAGTCCTGTAAGGACCTCAACATATTCAGATGATATTATTCCAGTTTTTATAGCTTTACTTTCTTTTTTGCCTTTCAACTGTATTTTATTTCCAAAACCCATGTATTCACGCGGAATTACCAAAACATTTTGTCTTTGTGCTATTTCAATGTTTGCTTCTAATTGTGTGCCTACAATGTTAAAATCTGGGACTTTTATAAACTCGGCATTTACAATAAATGATTGACTTGTGTCATCAAAAGTGGGAAATATTTCGGCTACTTTGGCTTCAAAGGTATCATTGGGATGAGTATTTAATCTAATCAAGACTATTTGACCGACCTTAATTTTAGCAATATTAGATTCATCGACATTGATTTGTGCAACGATATATTCTAAGTTGCCGATTCGGGCAATAATATCTCCTTTTCTTACAAAATCACCCATTTGTTTGTATCGTTTTAATACTTTGCCACTTCCCAAAGCTCTTACCTGATTGTATGTTTTGCTTGAATTACTTAGCTGAAAATTGTTTTTTTGAACTAACATTTGTTGCTGTGCCTGTAGTTTCAGGTTTCTATATTGCTCTTTGAGTGCATTCAAATTACTAAGAGAATTCTGAGAGGTCAATTCTGCATTTTCATATTCAATACGTGCAATGCTATTACTTTCCAGAAGCGTTTTATATCGTTCCTGTTGTTTGAGGTCTTGCTGGTATTTTTTTTCGGCAAAATCTATATTAGTTGCCAATTGTTTAAGAGCCGGAGCATTGGGGCTTAGATTTTGATTAGCAATGTGTAATTGCTGATTAGCATTTTCGGTATTTATTAAATTTCCCTGATTGTCTATTATGGCCAATAGTTGAGCCGTTTTTACGATGTCATTTTCTTTAAAATTTACTTTGATCAAATAGCCGTCAACCTGTGCTACAAGATTATAGTGTTGGTCGGGTTGAACCGTACCTGTAGCAAAAACATATTCGGTAATATCTCGTCTTGTAGGACTAACTTCCATATTTGGTTCTGAACTACAGGCCCAAATAAAAATCACTTGCAGAATAATTATGCTTTTTTTCATCATTTAGTTTATTTTTCGCCAACAACTTCATATTTAAGCCCTGCTTCAGTTTCTGTGAGCTTGTAAATAGTGTCATCATATTCGTAGAAAACTTTACCTTCAATTGTGACTTTCTCCGCTTCATCAGGCAATGATGGTACAATTGCACCCACCGGGGGCGGAGTAACTTCATATGCTTTACCTTTTTTTGTATAATAGCCCCCCTCAAGATAATAAAAAGGAATACCTCCAAACTGAAAATAGAAGTGATTGGATGGAAGCACATTTACTCTAATTCCACGAGGTGGGGCCACCACCACGTAGCGTCCGCCAATAAAGTTATAGTATAAACCAGCATGAAAGTAGTACGGCACACTTCTATAATGAATGATACGAGCCTCTGGCGGAACTACTCGAACCACTCTTACTTTAGGCGAAGGATTTACATAAACAATATTTCTTTGCGGTTTCTTCTTTACAACAACCACCTCTCTTCGCTGTGCCAATGCCACAAAAGAGATTAATAGGCAGACAATTAGTAGTGATGAAAATTTTATTGTTTTCATATTAATTTGAATTATTGATTTCAATTTTTGATTTTGTAAATAAAACAGCATTTTTAGCATTCAAAAGCGTAGATTCTTGTAAAATGAGGTCATTGTGTGCCAACAACAGTTTATCCAAACTCAGTATATTGGCATTGTATTGGTTCCTGCTTTTTTCAAAGTTTTCCTGCTTCAAGGCTAAAAGCTTTTGTTGATTTTTGAATTGGCGAATCGTTTTTTGGTATTCTGTAAAGAGCTGTTCGTTTTCTGAATCATTTTGTAATTGGTTATGTTTTTGGTTGATTTCTGCTAGCTGACTATTGATTTGAGCAGTTTTATATGCCGAAAGTTTATTGACATTGGTTGGTAAATCCCAATTGAGACGTAGTCCCCAATAGTTACTATTGATCAGGTTTGAATTAGGATCAAAAAAACGGTTATTGCTGTTGTTCTGCCATGAAAGATTTGAAACAAATGAAAGGGTAGGTAGTTGTTGCCACAAGGCCGCTTTTTTTTCTGCCTCTAAAAATAATCGTTGGTAAGTAAGTTGCTTTAATTCCAAATCATTACCTTCTACTAAAACATTCTCAGGTATTGCCATATTATCTTTAAAGAGAAGCTCAATGTCTTCTTCAGTTTCGCAGAGCATTTTTAGAATAGTGTACTGCTGTTTTAATTGAAAGTCCAACTGTTCGATTTTGTCCTCGATTGTTATTTTGTTGAACAGGGCATCGTTGACTTCTTGTAGCCTGATGATGCCTAGAATGTTTTTTTGTTGTACTATTTGAAGAATACTATCTGCAATTTGCTGATTTTTAAGAAGCATCTCCTTTTGGGTGTTGTATCCCAGGATATTATGGTACACGCCATTAAGTTGCTCATATAGTGCCATTTCTGCTAGTTTTCCATTAATTTCTACTAACTTTTCATTGACCAGAGCTGACTGAATCCGGGCGTAATTTCCCAAATTTACTATATCAAACTGAGGCGAAAAACTAAGATTTGAGATATACTGTTGCCCCATTGTAACTTCTTTAAAAGTCCCCGAAGGTCCACCAAATATTTCGGCAGGAATAAAACTTACGGGTTGTTTAGAATTGTCAATAATAGATGCTGTAGTTGGAATCCGGGGATTTATTACATTACCGAATGCCGTTTTAGTGGTAAGTTTGGCAAGTTCTGCTTGTTTATAATTATAATTTTTTATGTAACTTTCCTGATGAGCATATTGAAGTAAGGCAGGCAAATTATCTATCTGTTTTTTTTGGGCATTTGCATCAAAAAGGACTATAAAAAGCCCTAACATTCTAATAAAGCTTTTCATTTTATTCTTTTCCAAATTTTAGTGTCATTCATAAAACCTATCTTTCCCGTAATCGCAAGCGTATTAGGAGAAGTAAGTTTTAAAGTACAGTTAATGTATTTATTGCGTTTTGGTAAAAAAGCAATTCCCCCGTAGATTTTTCCATTTAATTTTACCTTCGAAAATACTATCTTATTTTTTAGTGCAGGGTCTTCATCTTCTAAGACTTTTCCTTCTATTAAGCCACCAAAACTTTCATAAAAAGTTATTTTTCTGTTGCCGCCTTCATTTTGCCAGATTCCTATAATATCAGTCTTTTGAGGTGTTGTATTTACCCCGAAAACACTCCAAATAATTAAAAATAATAGTTGTTTCATAATTATGTTTGATTCTGTTTCAAAATTATTAGGACGCTAACACAACATAAAGTAAAAAATTCTGAAGCGGGCAGAATCTCGACTAAAGCAGGCACATCTGTTATGAGGCAATTAAATCATATATAGATTGTTATGTTAAAGTAAACCGTGAAATAACTCTTTCGTAAAGATTACTATCAATGTTTTAATATTTTACAATTAGCCACAATCTTATTATCCACCCATAACAGAAATCAAAATATTACTCTTTCTTTTCAAAGTTATCGTTTTTGAAAATTTCCACTATTACGATTTTTGTATTCTTAGAATTCTCATTCGAAATAACCTTTCTCCTTTTTGAGTGAGAAATAAGTTGTAAATTCACTTTTGATGATTCTTATCCTTGGGTAGTTTTGATAACCAAAATTTCCTTTTTTTCTATTTCCTTTTTAGTTCATACCTCAACCCAAAACCCAACGAAGGAAGAACATTTAATATATTTTGATTTTTTAAGGATTTTGTAATGTATGGGGATATCTGATTGCTCAAAATCTTGTCTATTCGTGGGCTGTCAGAATCAAATTTAATCTGGGCCGATTGATTGATTTTAAAATCAAAAAGAATTTGAGGTTCAAATAAAAGCTTTTTTGTAATATTAAACCGACGTCCAAAACTCAATCCAAACATATATAAAGAAACACCGGGATTCAAGGATGTTTTATCTAAAAATTCTTTTCCTCCCAGAAATCTGTTTAAGATTTCATTGTTTTCTAATTTTTCCTCAATTTCAATCAGGTGGTCAGAAGCAAAAACATTTATAATCCCTCTTGGAGTATCAGAAGAGAATCCGACTTTTATCAATCGAATATGTCCATCAATAAAAAACGAATTGATTTTTTCACTAAAATGATACTTTAAGTTTAAACTATAAGAGATACCACTCTTTAAATGGTCTCTGACATAATTATTTCCTGGGTCAGAATTTTTAGGCTTCTTTAAATTTATTAAAAGATTGGTATGAATCAGCCCGATTTCTCCACCATAAGACCAATTGTTTAGTCGGTACTCATAATCAATAAAAGATGGCAAAGGCAGGCCGACACCCGCTCCAAGATAGTGCCATTCTTTATCCGGGGTAAATACAAAGGGTTTTCTCTGAGCAAAACCTGTTTGCCCGGATAGAAAACTCGCGATAGTTAGGGTTGATATTATCTTTTTCATTTGATTTCGGCAACTTTTTGTTCAACAGTATATGCTCCAAAATACCCCAATGCTCCACCCAAAATATTGCCTGTGGGATTAGCTCCCGCACCACTGTTGAGTCCCCGGCCTTGTTGACGAGCAAGCGTAAAGAAATAATCATAAGTCTGTTTATCAATACATTGCATTTCGATTGTAATTTTATCGCCTGCATTAATGTCAATACCACTTTCTATTACCTGCTCAATTAGATTTCCGTTATTGAAAATGTCAGATCTAACAAAATAAGTTCTACTCCGGATTTTATCATTTCCGATTGTTGCCCAACGATAATAATTTGTCTCCTCTTTAGGATCCTGATATACCGCTACCATTCTAATAGCACTCTTAAATCGGATAACTTCTTGATATTTAAGGTCTTGCATCAAGACTTTTTGTGGCATTTTCGAGTTGGCTTCATAGGTTTTACCATTGTAATCGACTTTCATCTGATAGCTATGCCCTGAAACTCCTTTTAGCTTCATAATTTTATATATTCCAGCTGCCGGTTGATTCAACTCCTCACTTTCGCCGGTGGTCATGTCAATGATTGTCACTTTTGCGGTTGTAATTGCAGGGAACACGTTTTTTTGCTGAAAATCTTCTGTTAAAGAGATTTTTACTACATTTTGTGTACTATCATCGGTTATTTTTCCTTCAATTACCAATTGAGGGTCAATGCTTCGGAGGTCAAGCTCAACAACCTCTACACATGATGAGAGAGAGATTGAAAGTAAAACAATGCTTATTCCTGGAAATAAGGCTTTATTTTTTATTTTTAGCATTTTCATTTTGATTAAAACTTAAAATTGTAAGTGATATATGGAACATATTGGAAAAGCGTAACTCTGCTTACTTCAGTAATATCGGGATTATCAATACTTTGCCCGAAATTATAGGCGTAAGGATTTGAGCGTCCGTAAGCATTATAAATGCCAAAAGAAAGACTCGATTCCCGACTTGCTTTTTTATGGAGATTGACGGTTGCCCCCAAATCAAGACGGTGATAGTCAGGCATTCGGTAACCGTTTCTTTCGGAGTACAAAAAGGCAATCCCTCCATCAATAGCGTATTTCCCAGTTGGAAAAGTTACAGCATTACCTGTATTATATACCCAGGTTCCTGAAACAGACCATTTTTTCGACAACTGATAGGTTCCGACAATCGAAATATCATGAGGCCTGTCTTGTTTGGCTGCATACCATTCACCATTATTTATTCCATCTATTTGCCGCTCTGTTTTTGAGAGTGTATAGCCTATCCAGCCGGTTAATTTTCCTGTTTTCTTTTTGAGTAAAAACTCTGCTCCATAAGCCCTGCCCTGCCCAAAAAGTAATTGAGACTCGAGATTTTCGCTTTGCATAAAATCAGCCCCATCTTTATAATCCATCTGATTTTGCATACGCTTAAAATAGACCTCGGTACTAAATTCGTAGGCATTCTCTTTCAGATTCTTGAAAATGCCGATTGAAATTTGGTCTGCAATTTCAGGTTTGATATTGTTACTATTCATCAGCCATCGGTCAGTAGGCGAAGCAGCACTCGAACTGCTCAGTAGATGTAAATGCTGAATATTTCGGCTGTAAGCAGCTTTTAATGAGAAAGATTGATTGAATAAATAACTCGCAGAAAGGCGTGGTTCAAGATTTAAATAGTTTTTTACTACTTCATTTTTATCGTAACTAAGGATATTTATCAAATTTCCTTTTGCGTCGTATTCATAAAAATCGCTGCCACCCATTACCGTAAAAGCACTAAACCTAAGACCGTATTCAATGTTAAGTTTCTCAATCAAGCTCCATTTATTGGTGGCATAAACGGCTGATTCAAAGGCTGTTTTTGATGGTTCTTCATTTGTGTTTATACTTGAGTCTTCACCCGACGATTCCCGGGTGCGTGGTTGGAGTGTATGATGAATTATGTTTGCACCCATTCGCCATGAATTTTTGGGATTCGGAAAGAAACTAAATTCTTGTTTGAAGTTAATATCTTGAATATCAGAATTTAACTGAAATTGATTTGAACCATTTGCGACACTTACTTCATAGTTGTATTTACTAAAAATAAAGGAAGTGTTGCTAAAAAGTTTCTCAGAAAGCAAATGATTCCAGCGAAGTGTACCCGTTGCATTTCCCCAGTCGATGCCAAATAAATCATTGATACCAAATTTATCCCTGCCAAAATACCCCGATAAGTAAAGTCGGTCTTTATCTGAAAAAGTATAATTCAGTTTAGCATTTAAATCATAAAAGTAAAGCGTGTTTTTATTGAGGTCTTCGTTGTTAGAAAGCTTCAGAAAAGCATCAGCATAGGTGCGTCTTCCAGTAATAAGAAAGGAACTTTTATCTTTTTGAAGCGGACCTTCAACAGACAGGTGGCTGGATATAAGCCCAATACCGCCTCCAACTTTAAAGTCCTGATTATTGCCGTCATTCATCTTTATATCTAAAACAGAGGATAACCTTCCTCCGTATTGGGCAGGGCTGTTTCCTTTATAAATGCTCAAGTCTTTTATAGCGTCGGCATTGAATGTACTAAAGAATCCCAATAAGTGAGAAGCGTTATAAACAGGAGCTTCGTCAAGTAAAATCAGATTTTGATCAATATTACCGCCCCGTACATTGAACCCACTACTACCTTCACCGGCTGACTTTATGCCTGGCAACAACTGCATTACTTTTAGCGGGTCACGCTCACCAAGTAAAACAGGAACCTGGTTGATTTCTTTGATATTCAGTTTTTCAAAACCCATTGACGGGTTACTCACGTTTCCGTTGGAAGCGGTGGCTTTTACCACTACTTCATTCAGTAATTCTGCTTCTTCGGCAATTTGAAAATCAACTTTCTGATTGGAGAAAAGGGCTACTTTTTGCTCCTTTGTTTCAAAGCCAATCATTGCAGCAATAATGGTGTAATGACCTTGCGGAATTGTCAATGAATAAAAACCGTACTCATTGCATGAAATACCAACATTAATAATTTCTTTGACCCGAACCGTGGCACCAATCATCAATTCACCGGTTTTGGCATCCTTTACAGTACCACTGATGGTGAACTTTGACTGACCGAAAGATATAGAACAAGCCAAAAATGAAAAAATAAAAAGAGATACTCGAAACATATAATTTGTGTTTTTTTTATCAAAATTATGGACATAAAAAACGCAATACTTTGAATATAAACTGGGAAGGGCAATTGGATGGCTGAAACGGGCAAGTTTGTAAACTTATTGAAGCAGGTCTCTTAGCATAGTTTCATTTTTGGGAATTAGGAAGCAGGTATTCTGCTTATTTTCAGAATACCTGCTTTTTTAATTTATATTTTTCAAAGAGTACTACTTTGAGAATTTAAATAAGAAACTTCTCTTTTTCTCATTTCTTATCTGTTCGTATGATATCCACTGTTCTTTAGTCAAAATTGGCTTCAATTCTGTTTCCTTTTGATCATTAATTTCATTTGCTCTCCAATATTTTGATATTTTATTTTTGTCGGAATCTACCACCTCTGCCTGCATCACCCTGGCGTATTTGAGGTTTAAGTTATAAACTCTCAATTTCTGTTCCTGGCTAAGTTTCAGTCTGACAACCATTGTGTCGGTCATAGCTTGGGCTCTTTCTTTAGGTGTTCCCGGGTTATCTTTGTTGAATTGAGCAAAAAGTGAAGAGCATATCAGCATTAATGCCAGAAAAATTATGTTTTTCATAGTAATTAAATTTTACGATAATGATTGTTTTTAACGTTTTGGTAAACTTGAAGGTAATCAGGATGATTGGTTTTCATCAGTCTATCCCAAATATTAAAGTATAATCCGAAGTTATAATTTACCCTTTGATGGTGCATATTGTGATGAACAGAAGTATTAAACCAACCCCAAAACCTGTGCTTTGGAAATCCCGTCGGAAATAGTTCAAAACCTAAATGCCCATAAATATTCCAAATCATTGACCATACAGAAAAAAATAATAAAGCAAAAGGATGAATAGGAACAATAAAAACGATTAGTGGTACTATTCCAAACTCTAAAAATGATTCCAAGGGATGAAATGAAAAAGAAGTCATTGGAGTTGGATTAAAAGACAAGTGATGCACGCGGTGAAGGAGTCTGAATAACTTTGGTAGGTGCATCAGTCGGTGAATCCAATAAAAATATGTGTCGTGAGCAAATACCAGTAATAATATACTAAACCCAAAGTACAACCATCCATAATCAGAAATATTAAAATAATGCTTTGTATAGCCAAAGTGTCTGGCAGCATATACACTCATCCCCATAAAAGCAAATATCATTGAAGTATAGAATGAATTTTTCATTTCGTTCAAAAGTTGAATTCTTTCGGGAGAATTCCTTTGGATTTTTAAATTCCTGAATTTTTTTATTAAAAAAACATAAAAAAACAAATGTACACTTCCTGCCAACGTTAAATAACGAAGAAATGTAAGGAGAGAGGCAATAATCCACACCGGGAAAATGCCAATTTGATCAATAAGATTTTGAATTACATTTTGCATATTGAATTTGTTATTTGTAAAGAATATATGCTTCAAATACAACTTGATGGTAATAGTCATAATCTAACCAGCCATATCCATGATCACCCCATGAGTTTCCCCAGGAATTTTGAATTTTAAAAGCATTTTTAGCATCATCGTAACCTACTATTATCATGGCATGGCCACCTAAATTTTGTCCATTTTGGGTTTTCCAAATAAAGTTGTTACCGGCACTTACAAATCCTTCATCTACTGTAGCACCAAAAACAAGGACAAAATTTGCGAGTAAAACTTTTTTCAATTCGATTGTATTAAAACCTTCCACTTTTTCATATTTAGAAATACGGTTTGCTTCAGCTAAACTCTTTTGAGAACTATTGGGTAAAACTGAGCAGCCTTTATCTGAATAGGGCATTTCGTCCCAAAAACAGACACCATCCTCTGCCACTAAATCTAATGCCCCCAAATACCGGTTATTTGAAACAAAGTAAGATCCTTGCTCACAATCATTAGATATTTTTATTTGATTGTAGATAAACTCAGGACTAAATAAATTGCCATAGTTAATCGTATTACCGGTATAGTTTATTTTTGTTGAAGCTACAGCCCAGGAGGTTGCCCAGGCAACACAAGCCCCTTCATTACCTTGTCCATAAGGTTCAATCGGGGGAGTAGGGATCCGGTATTTTCCGGGTATAGTACCATTATAAGTTTTTTTGTCTGCCGCTTTTATTTGATTTAGCCTGTCTGCTGGTGTTCTGGTCAAACCAAATTTCCTTAAACTTTTTAAAGGGCTTTTTACACTAAAAATATTGGAATCTTCCTCATTTTGGCAACTTCCCGTCCCAAAGAAGACGAGAAGCAGGATTCCATAAAATAATATTTGATTTCTAAATCTGAACATTATATTCTTTGGAACCATTTATATTGATAGTTGCAGAGCCGTTTCCATTGAAAACAATAGTTCCTGTATAGGAAAAGGTTTTGCCCGTTGAGCTTTTTCCTTCTATTACCACTGAAGCCTTTCCACCACTTTGAATCTTAAGTGTTGATTTACTTACCTGAATATCGGTAATGTTTAGTGTGATGGTGCTGGTGACATCTTTGGCCTGGACTATACTTAAACTTTGTGTGCCATTTTTAACGTATGATCCGGTATATTTATAATTTGTACTTTGGGCATCTAATCCTGCAATGGTCATATTTGATTCTCCATTATCGCTGGAGATTACTTTAGGCGTTTTATATTGACCGGAAAATGAGCTTTTATTTGTAAAACTTGAAGGCACTTTTGTTGTCGAGCAGTTTAAAATCCAGGACCAGTTCATACTATAAGAATAACTGTGTAAACTACTGGCGGATGATTTACTCTTTGTTACGGTTGAGTCTTTACTTTTTCCACAATAGGATGGCGTATTTTTAATTTTGGTTAAACTGCTTAAGTCCGTAACCAAAGTTGAGAGCCCTGCCGTTTCTGATGAGATAGCGTATTGAATCATTGTGCTTGCTTCTTCGGCAGATACAGCAGTATTGAGAGCGGCCAGTGAATTGTCTTCCAGTTCGGCTTTCCGGCAAGAAATGAGTGCAACAAATGCAAAGGTAAAAAAAGATGCTTTTTTGATAATTTTCATTTGATTAATTGATTTTGGTTTTTACAAAACTTAAATTGATACTCCAAAACAACCTTTCAGGTAGTTTATTAAAAATTCAATTCTATCAATGGTATTATGTTTCCTGTCAATTGCCGGGATTTTCATAAAATGCCTGAAAAATTGGAGTTTCTCCCCTTTTTTGCTGTAAACCGAACCGCTTATAGGATATATTCAGCACTTGAAAGGATTTTTTTTCTATTCCATTAATTATAAAATAGTTTTGCTTGTAGAATTTAACTGTATTATACCTTGAAAAAGCCATTTTCAATTACTGATAATTATGTGTTTCATGCAGTAGGTTGGATAATCCTATATTTAATCTCTGTATTGACTCTAAGCAATCTTGGATCTCTTTCATTTGCTATTATCCATACCAGTTTTCAGATGGTTATCATTATTGGTCTTTTTTACTTCAATACCAGGTTTCTAATAAAAAGATACTTTGAGAAGTCAAAAATATTTCAATATATTCTTGCCATGACCCTCACCAGTTTTCTGGTTATTGTAGCCCGATTCTGGATAATCAAACAGATTAATTTTAAGCCCATTGACGCTATTATAAGTCCTCAAAACAGGTTTATTACATTGACAGTACTTACTACCGTACTTACTGTTGTTTTTAGCTCATTTTACCAAATAATACAGAACCGATATTTAAAAGAGAAACAACACTTACAGATTATTGCTGAGCAGAAAGAAGCCCAGCTCCAGTTTTTAAGAGGTCAAATAAATCCGCATTTTTTATTCAATACCCTCAATAACATTTATTCCATGGCAGTTTCCAAGTCTGACCATACTCCGAAAGTAATACTTCAACTTTCTAAGTTACTTCGTTATGTTATTTATGAAAGTCAGAAAGAAAAGGTATGTTTAAGACAGGAAATAGAACAGATAGAAAGGTTTATTGAGATATTTCAAATACGCTTTGAAAAGGCTCAGAATATAAAAATGGAGGTAAAAGGTAGCCCGGAACAAAGAGAAATCGAACCGATGGTGCTGATTCCTCTTGTTGAGAATTGTTTCAAACATTACTATTTAGAAAACGAGTCGGAAACTTTTATTAAAATTAATATTTTTATTTTCCCGGAAAAATTGATTTTTGAAACTCATAATTCGTATTCCAAAGATGATACCCAAAAAGATAAAGTTGGGGGAGTAGGCCTTTTAAATATCAAAAGAAGGCTTGAACTTAGCTATCCTGATAAACATTCATTGTCCATAAACCGTCAGGAAAGTATTTTCAGTGTTTTACTCACCATAGATTTTGTATGAGCAATCAATTAAAAACTTTAATAGTCGATGATGAATATTTAGCCTTAAATCTGGTTGAAGGGTTTCTCTTACAACTCCCTGATATTACTATTATTGGCAAAGTCACTTCTCCCATCAAAGCCCTGGAAATTCTTCAGAAAGAAAGTGTTGATTTACTTTTTCTTGATATTCAAATGCCCATTTTGAGCGGAACTAACCTCCTGAAGACACTGAAAAAACCTCCTGTCACTATCCTTACCACAGCATATTCAGAGTATGCCATTGAAGCGTTTGAGTTACAGGTTGCTGATTATTTACTTAAACCTTTTTCTTTTGAAAGATTATTAAAAGCAGTTCAGCGGGCAAAAGAAATGCTAAATACTGGCTCACAAATGAAAGAATCGACAACACTGACTGAAAGTAGAAAGAGCATTAACCTGAAATCTGATGGCAAATTAATTAAGCTCTTTTATGATGAAATACTCTTTGTAGAAGGTTATGGAGAGTATGTACAGTTTGTAACTCTTGAAAAACGGATAACGGTACTTCAAACTTTAAAAGCCCTGGAAGAAACCTTACCCAAAGACGTTTTTTTGCGGGTTCACAAATCGTTCATTATTAATGTCTCAGCAGCTTCAGTTATTGATGGTAATGTATTAGAAATTGATAAGTTTAAAATACCAATAAGTAGAGATAAAAGACAAACCGTGATTGAGAGGATATTTGGTAATATATAAAATTAAATATTCATATTTAATCCACCCATATTCGTCAATGTATCAATATTAAAATTATAAAATAGACATTTCAAATACCTCATAATTTATCAATATTTTTGTTTTTAACACTTAGAATTGTATAATTCTGAAAGACCTGAAATTATTAATATTAAAGTCAATAATATGAAACATCCCGGAGATTTAAAAAATGACAATAGCAAAAACAATAGAAAGCTATAACATTCAAATCAGGAAGTCAGTTTCAGGGTTTTCAAAATTATTGATTGAATTCCCTTAACCTTAAAAAAAAACGATCAACAATCCGATAATGAGTTTAGGGATTTCTTTTGGGTTCCCGACATCACCCATTCAAAAAATGTTGATTTTTATTAATCAAAAATGTCATTCTAATACTTAATAAAGCCCAAAAGTCGTACAATTGCATAAAAAAAGGAGCCTCAAGGGCTCCTCTAATTAGTGAAAATCTTTGAATGAAAAATTATCTTGATGCCAATCCATCAGGGTTTCCATCTGGATCACCTATTACTGTCCCTCTTGAATTCAGGTTACCTAATAACAAAATACCTGCTACATGAGGTGTGGCCATTGAGGTACCACTGATGGTGTTGTAGCCATCACCCATCCAGGTTGATTTGATACTTACACCCGGTGCACAAATATCTACCGGAGGATTGCCATAGTTAGAGAACGAAGCGAAAACGTTGCTGCTATTGTGAGCCGATACCGTTACGATGTTTGGACCATTTACTCTGGCCGGAGAATGATTGTTGGCGTTGTCTGTTTCATTACCAGCTGCTAATGCAAACTTAACCCCCGAGGAATTTGAAGCATTTAATACCGCCTGATCTAAGGCAGTTGAAACACCGCCACCTAAACTCATATTGGCAACATCACCCGGTTGACCATGCGAAGCCACCCAGTCCACACCTGCAATTACGCCGGAATTTGAGCCACTTCCTCTCGCTCCCAATACTTTTACGGGCACTACGGTTGCTCCTGCAGCCACACCCACTACACCGATGGTATTGTTGATTGCGGCTATGGTACCGGCTACGTGTGTACCATGACCATTGCCATCGTCCATACCTGCGTCTTTACCGGTAGTAAATGCCGAGAAACCTCTGCTGGCATCTACCATGAGGTCAGGATGTGACAGGTCAATGCCCGAGTCAATTATCCAGGCAGTTTTGCCGGTACCATTTCCTGCTCCGCCCACTGCGGTGATACCCCAGGGAATTTCCTGAGCAGGTTGGGTAGTGCCACCACCAGGCTTACCTTTTTGTGAAATGGTTAATTCGATATCCTGCTCAATATATTCTACCGCTCCGGATGCCAATAGCTTCTGAGCCTGAGCATCAGATAAAAAAGCAGAAAATCCTGTAAGGGCGTGGCTGTACACATGCTCGATTGCGGCAGCGTTGGCACCATTGGCTTTTAACAATGCCACTACTTTTTCTCTCACAGCCGCGGGCATACCTCTGGTTTCGGGAGCAGACTTTAATACCACAATGTATTTACCCGGAATGATTTTGTTGGCTCCGACTGCATTATCCACAGTCATCAGATTCGCCTGATTGTTGATTACTTCGTTTTGATTACATGAAATTGCAACCACGGCAAGAGCCACAGCGAGGATAGTTTTTTTCATTTGAAGAGGTTTTGAGTTGATAAAAAAAATGAGCTTAAAGCTATAAATTCTTTTTAGTTAATTGTAAAAAAAATGTACTTATTTTTTAATAATTTTCTGGTTAAACCAAAGCAATAATCATTCCACATATACCCAGTGCCAAAGATTTATTTACCTGGTATTTCTTTGAAAAATACTCATTTCAACAACCCCTTCAGCCCGCCGATACTCAGCCATGTGTGCCGGCAGGTTCTCATAAAAAGGCAATTCTTCTGATTGGTTTCTTGGCTATTTTTACTTTTTTTCATGATTCCTGAAAGCCTGGATTAATAAAATAGGCTATAAACATGCAGCTGAGTCCTTTAATAATACATGAGCTGAACCCAAAGATTTTTGGCGACAATGTCAGTAACATCCAACGTTAGCCAAGACGTATGTTGTGATAGTTTACAGAACCAGTTTTTTTTTGAGCTTTGTCAGACGTGTTCTCGGCTGACGCTCGAACTGACATAGGTTTGTCACATCGAGCGTAGTCGAGATGAAGGGTGAATTGCTAAATTGAAAGAGTTAAATTTGGCTTTTGACTATATGTTCTCGACTGACGCTCGAACTGACATCGGAATGTCACATCGAGCGACAGTCGAGATGAAGGCTCTAGTGTTAAAATGAACGAATTAAATTTTAGCTTTTGAAACTTTTCTCGTAAGCTTAGCTGGTAAGTTTCGCACTATCGTGCTCACTTATGCTCGAACTGACAGAACCTATCTAAATAAAATTATAGCTTTTTAACAACTATTTTCTCTAAATATTCCGAAATTTTTGGATATTTAAACTCCATTAAAAAAAACACAATGAAAATCTACTACCTCTACATCTTAAAATGCTCTGATGGAACATACTACACCGGGATGACAAATAACCTGGAAAGGAGGCTTTGGGAGCATGAATCTGGCATCCATGAAGATTCTTACACTTTTTCCAGAAGACCCTTTGAACTTCAATTTTTTGAGGAATTTACAGATGTAAACCAATGCATCGAATTCGAAAAGAAAATCAAAAAATGGTCAGGTAAAAAGAAACAAGCCCTAATCGAAAAAAATTGGGATAGAATCCATGAACTGGCCAAATGCCGAAATGAAACAAATTCGAGGAATTATAAAAGAGAAAAGTGATTTTTGTGTGAGCGATGAATTTAGATTGAAGTTGAAATTTGGCTTTTGACTAAATGTTCTCGACTAACGCTCGAACTGACATCGGAATGTCCCATCAAGCGGTAGTCGAGATGAGTGCTCTAGTGTTTAATTGAACGAGTTAAATTTAGCTTTTGAAATCGTGTTCTCGACTAACGCTCGAACAGACACCCTATTGTCACATCGAGCGGTAGTCGAGATGAAGAGAAAAATAATACCTATACGCTGAGCTATCTTTCCTACTTCTTCCCATGCTTCCTGAAAGCCTGGATCAACTGATAAATAAAATAGGCGATGAATATACGGCTGAGGCCTTCGATGGTACGGGAGACCGGATTAGGTTCAACCGAAAGTTTTTCTGCTACAATATCGGTTTTGTGAGCAGGATTGATGAAATCAAAATATTGTGAAAGTACATTGAAAAACTCACACCAATAATCCCACTTTAAGAGATTTGGGGTATATGACCACAATGAAATGATATAAAGGAAAAAGAAACCGGCAGAAACGTAAAAAGTTGACTTTAAGCCTTTTTTCCAGTCTAAACCGTGATTTGTGCTAAATTTATTGAGCCATAAATTTATTTTTTCCCATTTATTTCCTTTCCATGTTAGAGATTCATCCAAAGCATTCATTTCCAAAGAATAATACTCTAATGCATCTTTTTGTGAGCCACGGTTTTCGTAGATTTTTTTTATTTGGCCATAGGCACCCTGTTTATCCAAATTTTCCTTATTGATAAATTTTTCAGGAAACTTACCTCCAATTATAAATGCTTCGATAATCTTGGAGCTTTTAAAGTCAATTAATGCATTTTTGAAATCACAACCTATAAATGTAACTTTTCCGATATCAGAGTCAATAAATTGTGATCATCATTTGTTAAAAATCATTTCAGTCAAGGCCAATAAGAGCGATGGGTCAGAGGTCTTTTCAAAATCATTAAACGGAGTTTTTAAAAAAGGAATATTCGTTGCGATGAGTGATGACAAGACCTTTCATTTTTATCGCTGGGAAGATATTGCCGGAGATGAATTGAAAATCAGGAGACACTAAATTAATCCTCCATTTTAAATTAATACTAAATCTTTCCCTTTTAAAATTCAGGAAAATTCTTTCTTCAATATTATTAGCATTACTTGAAAGCCTTATTTATGAGGCTTTTTTTTTGTAAAAAAATATCTATTAGTTTGTTCTTTTTCAAATAACTATAATTTAACATTAAATCAATCAAGAGATAATAACAGATATCTTTCTTTGTTGTGAAATATTTTTTAATATGACAAAGAATCTTGTAATCTTTGAGGCGGAAGGAGGAAATGACAAATGGATAAATGGTCTAAGGAAAGACACTTTACCAATAATAGATGCATTCAAATCAAAAGGTTGGAACTGCGAAGTTTTATATTTTCGGGACGAATGGAGGGTGGAGATTTTCAATTATGTCAAACAAAAATTTACAGCATTTCTGAGCAGAATTAACCCTGGAAATTTACCTTTTGGTGAATCAAAATATTATGATTTTCTTACTAAACTTTGTCATTCAGGATTGTTGAGTCTCAGCCATTCTGAAGATATGAGGATTTTGGGAGCCAAAGATGTTTTGTCTAAATTGTCAGGTACGGCTTTAGTTCCGCCTGATACTTTTTCATATAATTCTTTTGAATTATTCAGACAAAATTTTCCACTTTCACTCTCTAATGGCAATAGAGTTTTAAAACAAAACAGAGGGTCTGCAGGTAGGGGTATTTGGAAAGTTGAAATATTATTAAAAGCTGAAATTTCAAATCAATTTACTTTATCGGGCAACACAAAACTTAAATGTACTGAGGCATTTGACAATAAAAGCTATTATTTTTCCCTTAGTCAATTCATGAAAGTATGTGAAAAGTACTTTCAGGAAAATGATGGAATATTAATTGATATGCCTTTTTTGCCTGAAATTGAAAATGGAGAATTTCGTGTACTTATGGTTGGAAATAAACCGATTCAAATTATTCAAAAAGTGCCTCAAAAAAACGGAAGTGCTTTTTCCGCAACGCTGTTTTCAGGTGCTAAATATCATTCCCATTCAATTGATAATTTACCCGAATTATCGGAATTAGTACTAAATAACCTTGGTATAATTAAGAAAATAATCAACGACAGGGCCTTTCCACTAATTTGGACTATGGATTTTATTCCTGATACAAGTAAACATAATTCTATCAGGTATTTTTTGAGTGAAATTAACTGCTCATGTGTGGGTTTTACAACGCAACTGGATTGTGGCATTCAGGAAGCTATGGCTGATGAAGCCAATTTTCTTATGGTAGCTTTAAGTAATAAGCAATTGAAAGCTTAATTATTTCAATACCTCTTTAATGATTTAGATAAAATTCTTCACAAAAACTTAACCTTTAGTTAATAGTGCAGATTTTTTATGATACCCTACTTCTGATACCTTTGCCTGATTGTATTATTAATACCATGGAATGGCATTCGGTAAATTAAAATCAAAGTATTTTCCTAAAGATTTTACCTGGGGCGTGGCCACATCAGCCTACCAAACGGAAGGTGCCTGGAAAGCCGATGGCAAAGGTTTGTCGATCTGGGATGAATTTACCAACGACAGGAAATTTAAAAACGGAAACGGAAATATAGCTACTGATTTCTATGCACAATACAAGGAAGATATCCAACTGATCAAAACCTTAAACCTCAAAGCCTTCAGGTTTTCAATTTCCTGGACCAGAATATTCCCTGAAGGAGTCGGCCAACCAAATCAAGCCGGAGTGGATTTCTATCATAAAGTCATTGATTATTGCCACAAAAAAGATATTGAACCCTGGATTACGCTATATCATTGGGATTTGCCCATGGCTTTGGAGGAAAAAGGTGGATGGACCAACAGGGAAATATTGGACTGGTTTTCTTATTATGTGGACTTTTGTACCAAAGAATATGGTTCAAAGGTAAAAAACTGGATTGTTTTAAATGAGCCCATGAGCTTTGTAGGGCTGGGTTATTTTATGGGTTATCATGCTCCGGGTCGAAAAGGTCTGAAAGACTTTCTTTCTGCGGCACATCATACAACACTCTGTCAGGCACATGGTGGCCGCATAGTTAGAAGGAATATTCCTGAAGCCTATATAGGTACAACATTTTCCTGCTCGGTGGTGAGTCCGAAGAATTTTTGGCCCCGACATATCAAAGCCGCCAGAAGAATGGATGCTCTCTTGAATAGATTTTTTATTGAACCCGCACTAGGTCTGGGGTATCCGACCGATGTAATTCCTGGTCTTAACAGAATCGAAAAATATTTTCAGGCCGGCGATGAAGAACTTCTGAAATTTGACTTTGATTTTATAGGTATTCAGTATTATTTCAGAATCATAGCACAATTTAGCCTTTTACCACCCATTCTTTTTGCCAATGAGATTCCGGCGAGTAAGAGAAATGTTAAAACCAGCCCCCTTGGAATGGAGATATATCCCAAAGGCTTAATGAAAATGCTGAAACAATTTAATAAATATAAAAATGTAAAGGATATTTATGTGACAGAATTGGGGGTATGCTTTGATGAAAAGCTGATTGGCGGAAAACTCGAAGACGACAATCGTGTAAAGTATTACAAAAAAACCTTTAAAATATGCAGGCGAGCCATAATTAAAGGCATCAGACTGAGAGGCGTTTTTCTATGGACATTGGTGGACAATTTTGAATGGGCCGATGGTATTAAACCCCGGTTTGGAATAGTTTATAATAATTTCAGAACGCAAAAAAGAACCATCAAAAAATCGGGATACTGGATTCAAGAGTTTTTGAAGAAATAGAAATTAAATTACCCCTTTCAGGAAAAATAAACACGTTTTAAATAACCCCCAATTAAGGTTTTTTCAGTATAATTATAAAAATTCATTTTAAAAAATGGAAGTTGAAAATATGGATTTGGAATACAGATATCATCAGGAACTCATGGACAGTCTCGATGAGGAACTGGAAATGGAATTGGATGATGAAAGGCTAGGCAGCAAAGAAGATGATAGCAAAACCTTAAGCAGAAAATTTTACTTCAGAGAACTATTAAGGCTTCAGGGCGAGTTGGTTAAGCTTCAGGACTGGATTCAATACAAAAAACTAAAAGTAGTAGTGATTTTTGAAGGCAGGGATTCTGCAGGGAAAGGGGGAGCTATAAAGAGAATTACTCAACGCTTAAACCCAAGGGTCTGCAGAGTTGCGGCCTTGCCCGCTCCCAGTAACCGGGAAGCCACCCAATGGTATTTTCAAAGGTATGTTTCGCATTTGCCAGCCGGTGGAGAAATGGTGCTCTTTGATCGTAGCTGGTATAACAGAGCTGGGGTAGAAAGAGTTATGGGATTTTGCTCCGATGAAGAATATGACCAGTTTTTTCAGGATGTTCCGGAATTTGAAAATATGCTCATCAGATCGGGTATCATTTTAATAAAATATTGGTTTTCGATTTCGGACGATGAACAAAATCTCAGGTTTACCATGAGAAAGAATGATCCTCTGAAACAATGGAAACTCTCTCCTATGGATTTGGAGTCCAGAAGAAGGTGGGAAGATTATACCAAGGCAAAAGAATACATGTTTGACAAAACTTCAACCGAAAGCTCACCCTGGTGGATTATTGAAGCAGACGATAAAAAGAAAGCCCGTCTCAATTGTATTCACCACTTACTAAGCCGGATTCCTTATGAGGAAGTAGAACACCCGGAGGTAATCCTTCCCGAAAGAGTTCATAACCCCGATTATATTCGTGAACCTATCCCTAAAGAAATGTATGTTCCAAATGTTTATTAGAGATTAAATATCAAAAATCTCAATTTTATCAATCCACTTATTCAAATTTTTAAAATAAATATTTCTGTATTTTTGGATGATTAAAGCATGTTTTTCTCTGAATGAATCATTTATCCGGCTATTAGATTGGTTATCTCTGATTATACATTCAAAATTGATAATACTTCCTACTAGCAATTTAAAATCCTTTGGATGGGTTTCCCGTAAATGGCCTTCGGACTGATAAAATTCATAAGCTGTTTCATTTATGGCCATGCCTTTGGCAATCCAATAATGGTCCCGGCATTTATCTTCATATTTGAAATAACGGATCGTATTGTTCTTAACTTTTTCCGGATTCTCATAGAAAAGATAATTTTCGGATGCTACAATATCAATTTTATAATTTTTTAAGCCCATGCACATCACCCAGTCATTGATGTTCATGGGTTGGGTTTCTTGTATCATCCAATCAAAAACTTGGCAATTCCGGCCATCTTCAAACAACAAGGCAACATGATAGCCCCATTTTAGATTCCCGCTGATAGATAAATGGTTAGGGTCAGGTCTTACGATACATTCCTTTGAACCTGAAATGAATCTTACCGGAGCATAAAACCATATTTTTTTATGTTTTATACCACGTTGATTAAGAATCATGGAACAGTAATGAACTATATTGTGACAATTGCCCTGTTTATATTTAAATGCGGGAAAACACAGGTCTCTCAATTCTTCAAAAAGAACCTGATAATCGATGCAAATACTTTGCTTCTTTTTATACCTGAAAATAATAGCAGACATTTTTGAATATTTATGAAGCAAATATATCAACCTGCTGTAACCTCAATGGGATTTGAAAATTATGTTTTTGTAATCAAAAATTAAAATAATATAAAAAGGATTTTTATTGTTAACAATTTCATAACGTTGGTTATCAATTAATTAAAATAGATTTGCATATATAATCCAACTAGGGTTGCCATGAAAACAAATAGAAAAGTCATCATGAAAAACCTTAAAAATGCTATTCAGCCGATTATTGGTGAAAATGGCAATAAGGACATAGACAAGCTGGTTCAAAAATCTACCAGAAAATTGAGTGACTTGATTGCTGAGTTTATGGTAAAGACCGAGAAGAAACGAAAGAAATTAAAAGTTAAATGATTTCAGAACGTCAACACTGTTTTGTTTTTTCTAATCAGGGCATAGAGGTCGGCAAGGGAAGAAAACTTACAAACCTGCGGTTCGTTGTTTTTTCTTTGTGACAGACAAGTACCACAACCCAGTATCAGGCCACCGCTTTTCAGAAATTTATCAGATTGTTCTTTCAAATTGGCATTTTCTTTTATCAGATTGTCGAGTTCTACACCTTTTCCCAACAAAAACACCGAAACAGTATCTCCGGCATTTTTTGAAAAATTGGCTAATCTCAGGGCATTCCAGATGGTCTCCACGTCGTTGGAATAAATTACCATCCCGATACTGGTGGCGGTAAAAGCCGGCGTTTTGGAAGTGCTCTGTGCCAGGAGTGCATTGCTCATCAGACATAATAGCAAAATAATAAGAATAAAAGGTCTTTTCATTTTTAGAATAATATTTTAGAAAGGAGTTTGTCAAAAATAAGGTTTTTAATTTATGGGAAAGTGTTTGGCATTCTGAATTTAATCACAACTGCCGATAGGATAGTAAGTATTCCAATAAATGTAACCGCACTGGGTAGCCCCCAAATATCGGAAAGTGCCCCCGAAACAAAAGCCCCAATGGCATATCCCAGGTCTCTCCAGAGTCGGAAAGTGCCAATACTCTCGGCTCGTTGCAACGGGGAAGTGGCGGCCGCAATGGTTGATAAAAATGTAGGATAAACCAGGGCCGTTCCCAATCCCAAAATGATTGAAAGTGAAATCAGATACCCGAATTTTTGAAGAAACAGAAATCCTGAAATTGCCAAACCTTGGATAAACATCCCCCAGAACAACATACTTTTTTTGGAATAATGATCCGACATTTTTCCTGTAAATAATTGACCAATTCCCCACACCACCGGATAAGTGGCGGTAATGATCCCAATGTCGGCGATATTTATCCGATACTGGAAAAGAAGTATGGGCAGCAATCCCCATATCATGCCGTCGTTGAGGTTATTGACCAGTCCTGCCTGAGTAACTGAACTCAGGGTTTTGTTTTTAAAAGTAGTTTCCCAAAAAATATTTCCAAGAGTTTTTGAGGGTGAGGTTTTATATTCATGACGGGTAAAAACCCGGGTGTCGTTAACAAAGAAAATACTTAAAAGAAGGCCAAAGACTGAGAGCAAAATTCCCAGATAAAAAGGATATGGAATAATGCCAAACCGGTCGGCGATATATCCTGTAAGCCAGGCAAAGATTCCGACGGACAGATATCCGGCAAATTCATTGAGCCCCATAGCCAATCCGCGGTCTTTTTCACCGGCCAAATCAATTTTCATGACCACCGTGCTGCTCCAGGTAAGCCCCTGACTTATTCCGAGCAAAACATTGGACAAAACTACAATATACCAACTTTCGGCATATATCAGCAGAAAAGGTATCGGAAGAGCAATAGACCAGCCTAAAATCAGAAGGTTTTTTCGCCCAAAACTGTTGGCAAGTTTACCGGCGAAATAATTGACAATGGCTTTGCTGAACCCAAAAGCCATAATGAAAGAAAGCACCGCAAAGTAAGAGGAAATTCCAAATTTTACTGATGCGAATTCAGGGAAGATGGTGCGTTCCAGCCCAACCATTCCTCCGACAAATGCATTGACAATCACTAAAAGGGTAAACTGCTTCCAGTTTTCTTTAAGACCTAATCGGATATTTTTATGCGGCATAGATCAAAAAGTCAATACCTTGTCACTGTCAACAACCCAGGCAGTGAGCTCAGCCAAAGTGCCTATTTCAGCACCTTCAATTAATGGAAGGTTGCGTATGCCACGGGCATCGGCACAAGAGCCACACAGTTTTACATTGGCTCCTTTGTTGATTGATAATTTCAGAATCCTTTCGATATTGTAATAACCGTTGGGTGTATTCTGATTGGGCAGTGCTGAACTTATTGCATCAGCCATCAGGAATATTCTTACCTCGGTTTCAGGATGCTCTTTGCCCAATTGATTGGCAATTCTGAGGGCATTATAAGCTTTTTCGGAACCATAGGGAGCATCATTGATAATGAACAGAATTTTCATTTTGCTTTCGGGTTTTTAATTTAAATCCTGCAACAAAATAGAAGAATGAAAAAACAGAATCCTTTTACAAATGTTAAATAATCAATTGACCAATGCTCTTTTTCTGTTCAGAGATAAATTTAAGTATATGTGATTCTGCTAAGAATTTGAAACAATAGGCTTAGGAAAGAGAATATAAGGAATACCTGAGATTATAAATGGGGATTGAGAGATAAGAGCCATTTTAAACTGCTTTATTTTCAAATTAGGAACAAAATAATTCCGGTACTCCATATGAAAAAAAGGATTAGAATATTGAATTCCAACCCTTTTTAAAAAGTTTAAATTCATTTCCAATTTAGCTCAATATCTGAGCTGCCAAAGGTTGGATAAACTAAAGAAGTGATGGCCTCTTTACCATCATTGGCAAAAACTTCGATGATTGATTTATCAACCAATATATCCAACTTTATTTTTCCATTCTCTGGTATCAATTCAATTTGATTTAAATTTGGAAATTTTTTATTGAAGCTCACATTGCCTGAGTTTCTTCTGTCCAGGCTAAGAATATTCTTTTGGCTGTCAAAATTGAGAATGGTCTTCTCATCTCCATTTTTTAAAAGTATAAGTTCTAATCCTTTCGAATCTCTAATATCAATATCCAAAATAAGTCTGTATAAATTCTGGTTTGATTTTAATATTTTGGACTTTAATTTTTCACCAGATTTCAAACTTTTTATTGTGGTAGGTATTGATGAATCAACGATTGCAGATTGTTTTAATCTATACAAACCCTCCTGATTTTTGTAAAGAATAACCTCTCTGGGGAGTGTAAACTGCCCCCGAAATCCAGTTGTTGGTACATCTCTGGCATATTCCCAATCACTTGCCCAGCTCAAATAAACGGGCTTTAGATGCGATTTTGGTAAATTAAAGAATGGAATAGTGGCATAACTGTCATAACCTGAATCAAAAAACAAGGTCTCTTGTTTTTGAGGAACAAACTTCATTCCGTCAAAATCACCAACAAAATATTGAACACCTAATAGGTTATTATTTCTACTTCCACTGGAAAGCATTAAAACCCATTTGGGATTCGGTTCATTTTCAACCGGAACCTTAATGAGTGAAGGGCATTCCCAAATTCGGCTAACATCACCCTGCTTTCCAAATTCACTCAGAAGTTTCCAACTTTTTAAATTCTTGGATTCATAAAACTGAACCGTATATTCTAATGCTTTTACAACGGTCATGACCCATACATTCCTTTCAGGATACCAAATTACATTGGGGTCTCTGAAATCCTTTAGTCCTATGTCCAAAACAGGGTTCTTATCGTACATTTTCCATGTTCTGCCTTTATCTGAACTAAAAGCTAAACTTTGATGCTGTGCCATTCCCTTACCATTATCATCAATATGAGAGGTAAAAATAGCAACCATTCCTTTTTTATAACCTTCCTCAAAAAATCCGGAAGTATTTAAACTATCTACCACAGCACAGCCTGAAAATATCATTGTTGTGGTTCCATCAGCGTTTTTTTTCTCAGGTATGGCAACAGGGAGTTCCGCCCATTTTTTTAAATCTTTGCTTACAGCATGTCCCCAACTCATATGTCCCCATAAATCCCCAAATGGATTATATTGGTAGAACAAATGATACTCTCCATCCAGATATACCAATCCATTAGGATCATTTACCCAATTTTTCTCAGGTAAATAATGGAATTGTGGTCTATAATCTGATGGAGCATTTTGGGTAATACTACCAATTGTTTTGCAGCCAAGTACTATCAAAGCCAAAGCCACGCCTATGATATATTTTTTCATATTTTTAATTTGATTTAAAAAAATGGTAGTAGTAAAATCAACTACTACCATTATACTTCCTTAAATCCTATGATGATTTAAATCTTTAATAGCCAGGATTCTGCTTATATAAGCCATTGGTAAAGGTAATCTCTGCCTGAGGGATTGGCAGGTATTCATCTCTTCCGGCTGTAAATTTGGCAGTAGCTAAAAATGTCCTTCTGGTTTTTTCCTTTTCAACATACTTGTTAAGCGTTTGCTCAGCGATACCCCATCTAACTAGGTCGAAAAACCTTGATCCTTCTGTTGCAAATTCCAAGCGTCTCTCCCATTGAAGTGCTTTAAAGGCAAAATCCTTTGTCCAATTGTCTCCAGAATAAGGTTTGGTGTTGTAGCTTGAGGCAAATGTTCCATCAAGTTTTTTCAATCTGCCGGTACTTTTTGCAGCTCTGTTTCTAATTTGGTTTATCAAGGGCAGTGCTTTATCTTGTTCTCCCAATTGAATATAGGCTTCTGCTTGCATTAAGAGTACATCATCATATCTTATAATGTCATAGTTTTTCGCAGTTCCCATAAATGGCCCCAACTTGAAATATGAACTACTTGAAGCTAGCTGTTGAAATCTCATGGTATGAAAGTTTCCATATACTCCCGGATCACGAACCCAGCTATTACTAAACAACTTGGTGTTATCATATTTATATACGTGACCATCAATACCTACTGTATGATCCAATCTTGGGTCAACAGTCTGCTTACTTAAATCGGCATTAGAATCATTGAAAGTATCGAAATTTGGCCATCCGTTGGCGTCAGTTGTATATGCATTTACCAGATTCTGGCTTCCGGCATGAAACCCACAACAGCCGTATTGAGGAGCTCCGTGAGGATAATTCAAACCATCTTCGTAACTCATTCTTCCGGCAGTAGTACCATCATTTACGGTAAACTGAATTGCGAATACTGATTCAGGGCCATTTTCCGTTTCAGGAACAAAATTGTCAGCAATATCATCACTCAATCTATATTTTCCAGATGAAATCACTGATTGAGTAAGGCTTACCACTTCTTGCAGTCTTGTTTTATTGATATTAACAACCTTATGGCTCGCATCTTGTTCATAAGCCTGATAAAGTCTGAGTTTTGCCAAATAGGCCTGGGCTGCATACTTGTTTGCTCTACCTATTTCTGATTGATTGGCAGGAAGGTTATCAACCGCAAATTGAAAATCCGCAGCGATTTTATTCCATGACTCATCATTTGAAAGTGTATTAGACACTTTCAGGATTTCTTCATCTTTAGCGGTTTCATCAAAAATTGGAATATTTTTGTAAAGAATCTTCATTGTGAAATAACTATGAGCCCTTAAAAATTTTAGCTCTGCCAATCTTACCTTTTTATTTGGAAAACTCGCTTCATCAAGGTTATTCACAGCTCTAAGAGCTACATTTGCTCTTGAAATAGACTTAAAAAGGTTCTGCCAGGTACGAGTGACAAACGCCCCCATAGTTGGAGTTACGAGATTATAATGTTCCAAAGCATCAATTTCGCCTACGTCACCTGTTCCTCCACCACCTTTATAAGTATCATCAGACCTTACCGAACCGTAAGCCCACATACTATAAATAGGTCCAATCATATCACCATTGCCAATGGCAGCATAAGCAGATGTTACAAGCCCTTCCACAGCAGTCGGGGAGGTAAGATCTGAGGAGGAGAGCACTCCCTTAGGGGTATAATCTAACATGCTTTCACAAGAGCTGAATGCTATCATACCAGAGGTAAGTATTGTTATTATTATTATTTTATTTTTCATTTCTCTGTTTAAATTAAATTTCAAATTCATTTTTAGAATCAAAAGAATGCGTTAACGCCTAATGTAAATGTTTTTGGAATTGGAACTGGATCAAGATCTATTCTCTCTGGATCGGGGCTCAAATAACTTTTACTTTTAAACCAAAACAGGTTTTCTGCCATTCCATAAACTCTCAGATTAGATAAGACTTTATTAGGTGTAATATTATAGCCCAATTGAATATTCCTCATTTTGAAATAGGAAGTATTTACAATAAAGTAATCCGAAGTACGTCCTTCACCATTATTATCTTTTAGTGTCAAAGCAGGTACATTAGTATTGGTATTTTGTGGGGTCCATGCATCAAATACTCCGGGCCCTACATTCTCTCTGCTTCGCATAAGATTATTGAATACTGTATAAACATCAAATCCTTCTCTCCCGGCAACTCCTGAGCCAAATAATGACAAGTCCAGTTTCTTATATATCAAATCTACTCTAAGACCATATTCCATTGCTGGCAAAGTAGTTCCTATCCATGTTCTGTCAAGATCATCAATCTTTCCATCTTTGTTAATATCTACATATTTTATCCTGCCGGGTCCTGCTCCAACTTGTGCAGGGGCAGCATCTACCTCAGATTGGGATTGGAATAAACCATCAGTTTTATATCCAAAAATATCAAATTGGGAGTGTCCAATAATTGTATTGACAAGGTTGCCGGCATAAGCTGGACGAACATTTTCAGGTAATTCAGTAATTTTATCCCTGAAATGAGTAAAGTTGGCCGTAATATTATACCTAAGGTTATTATTTGTATTTCCTTTATAGCCTATTACAAACTCCCAACCTTTATTTGATTTCGAAGCTCCATTTACTGCTTTGGTTTGTCCTTCGCCCAAAGTCGCAGCTACAGGCGGGGTAATCAATATGCCTGATGTTTTTCTTGTGAAATAGTCAAATGATCCAAAGAGTTTATCTTTTAATACTGCGAAATCAATTCCCATATTTAATTCATCAGTGGTCTCCCATTTCAAACCCGAATTTGCCGCCTGAGTTTGAACAAATCCCGAAGGCAGGGTACCTCCGTTGGCTCCTGAAAGCGAATAAGCTGTACCTATATTCATATATTGTTCCCAGAAACCTCCAACCAATTGTGCCTGAGTAGTTCCATATCTTGTGTCAAAAAGTCCAAATCGTGCAAGGTCACCTATTTGCTGATTTCCAACTCGGCCAACACCTACTCTGGCTTTTAACTCGCTAAATACTTTATTGCCTTCCATGAATTTTTCTTTATCAATTCTCCATCCGGCAGAGGCAGCAGGGAAAATACCAAATCTGTTATCGGCACCAAACCTTGACGAACCATCTCTCCGAACAGTAAGTGCCAAAAGATATCTGTCAGCATGGTTATAATCTATTCTTCCAAATTGAGAAAGCAAGCTGTGACCCGTAGAACTACCAGTAAGCGTGGTATTTCCCGTTCCTGCATTCAGTGTAAAATAATCTTCAGTTTGCAAAGCATAACCTTCTTTTTTGCTGAACTGATAATCCAGATTGGTTTTGATATATTCAGTTCCTATCAGGAATTTGAAATCATTATTTTCATTCAGTTTGTAATTATATCGTGCTGTATTTGACCATGTGGTGCTCAAATAGTGGTTTTGATCGTATGCCAGACTGTTTGTAGTTCTGTTGAAAGCTCCTTCCGAAAAGGTCGGAGTTATAACTTTATTTAGAAATGTAGCATTGTCTGCACCTAAATTTGATTTTATAAACAAATTCTTTATTGGCTGAATTTCTAAGAAAATATTTCCAAATGTACTCAGTCTGTTAGCCTTATTCCATTTGGCTATGTCCTGCATGTGAAGTGGGTTGTTTCTATCAGAATACCCACCGCCTGATGCACCGGCATATGTTGCTCCATCTTTTTGATAAACCGGTATGGTCGGTGCCAGGGTTACTGCAAGAAATGAAGTGGCCGCACCTCCCAAATCTCTTGCTGTGAGTGTCTCATTTGAATTGGCGATTCTTAAATTAATACCAAATCGGGCTTTATCATTAAATGCTCTTGTCAAGGCATTAATACTTCCACTTAATCTCTCATAACCAGTAAATTTTAACATTCCGGTATTTTTCAAATGACCTAAGTTAATTTCCAGAGATGAAAATTTATTTCCATAAGAGGCTGTTAAATCGTTTTTATTTACAATTCCTGTTTTATACATTACCGACTGCCAGTCAGTATCTCCTGCCGGAGTATTCTGGTCTCCTCCCACGAATGGCTTTACAGTAACACCATTAAGTACAGGATTAGAAAAGTTTTTATTCCAATCAAAATTGTAAATTTCTCCATAACCTGCTGCAGGATCTTGACCATCATTTACAGAAGCTTGCCAAAGTGCTTTACCTCTATCAACTGCGTTTAACATAGTAAATCTCATGGATTTTTCTGATTGTGCCGAAATACTTGAGTTAAACTGAAACTCCACTTTTCCATTTGTATCTCCTCCATTTTTTGTGGTCACGATAATTACCCCATTGGATGCTCTGGCACCATAAATTGATTCCGCAGAAGCATCTTTGAGTACTTGCACCGATTCAATATTTGCAGGATTCATATTCTGAAAAACCTCTGGCCTGGTGGTCGGAATACCATCAATGATATATAATGGATCATTATTTCCTAAAGTATTTGCTCCTCTAATCAGTATTCTTCCATTTGAGCCATTGGGAGAGCCATCTTTCTCAATATATAAGCCGGATACTCTACCCTGGAGTGATTGCATGGGATTACCCGAACTATTATTCTTTACGGGTTTTAAATCCACTACAGCCACAGAACCTGTTAAATCAGTTTTTTTCTGTGTGGTATATCCAACTACTACAACTTCACTCAATTCAGCCCCAGGAGCCAATTCAATCAAAAGATTATTTTGATTTCCTTCGACAACTACTTCTTTTGGCTGATAGCCCACAAATGAAACATTCAATACTGTACCTTCCTTAGGTATCTCTAAACTGAATTTCCCGTTTACATCAGTTGATGTACCTTTTGTAGTGCCTTTAATAATTACACTGGCACCAATTAGATTGTCATTTATATCGCTTCCTTTTACAGTCCCCGTTAGGGTTCTTTGGGCAAATGCCAGCTGCAGAGAAAGCAACATTGCAATAAAAGATAATAAAGTTTTTTTCATCATTCTGTTAAGTTTTAGTTACACATTTTTAAATATTTAATTATAATTCGCTCATTTTGAGTCTTTTACTTATAAAATACAGAACATCCTGTTCATTAACTTTTGGTATTGCTCCCTCTTGCTGAGCTACCATTGCACCAGTGGCACAAGCTTTGGTCAATGCCTCCTGAATTGGTACGTTTCTAAGGAAGTTGGAAATAAATGAAGCTAAAAAGGAGTCCCCGCTACCAATTGTATCTTTTACATCCACCGGGAATCCTTCATTGAAGAAAAACTGGTCATCATGGTACAATACTGCACCTCGCTCACCAAGTGTTACACAAATTGTTTTTATTCTAAACCGTTCAGAGATACCTTCAATTTTATTTTGTTGAGTACCAGTTTTGTCAAACCATCCTGAAACAATTTCTAATTCATCTTCATTAAGTTTGAGAAAATCAGCTTGTTCTAGTAAGTACCTGATATTTCTTTTTTCAAAAAATGGCTTCCTGAGATTAATGTCAAAAACACGATATTTTGATATGCTTAAAAGTTCTTTTAATGTATTAAAAGTTACTGCTGATCGGGCTGCCAGACTACCAAAAATCAAACATTCTGCTTTGCGGGCTATTTCCAGAGTATCTTCGGTCAATTCTATATAATCCCATGCAACTGGCTCAACAATCTTATAAGTAGCACTATTTTTATTATCAAGATTAACCTTGACAACACCGGTTAAGTGTGTTTCACTTTTTTGAATATACTGAGTGGACACATCGCAGCTATTGACAAAATCCAACAGTTCGATTCCCAAATCATCGTTGCCAACTTTACTTATCAAATTCACATTATTGCCAAAATTCTTTAAATGAATGGCAACATTCATTGGGGCTCCACCAGGCATTTTTCCTGTCGGTAACATATCCCACAGCATTTCTCCAAAACAAACTATTTCTTTATTTTCCATTTCCTTAGTGAGCAATGATTATTTGTTCCATATTTTCAAGTGTTTTCCCTTTTGTTTCTGGCATTATTTTCAAAGCAAATACTAATTGAAGGACCATCATAAAGGCAAAAAAACTGAATACTAAACCTCCACCGAAGGTTTCGGCGATATAAGGAAAAGTAAAAGTGATAATGGATGCCATAAGCCAATGGGTAAAACTTCCTAATGCCTGCCCGTTTGCCCTCACTTCATTTGGAAATATTTCCGAAATAAATACCCAGATAACTGCACCTTGTGAAAAAGCAAAAAATGCTATGTACACAAATAAGTAGAATGGAACATTCATGCCCATATTTTTTGTATAAAAAGCTTGAGCTACAAGAATTAGGGTAAGTATTAGCCCGCTTGATCCGGCAATCATTAAAACTTTACGGCCAAATTTATCTATTAGTGTAATCCCAAATAAGGTAGAAACTAAGTTGATTAGGCCTATTCCTGCTGAAGATAGTAAGGCTGAATCTTTCCCTATTCCGGCCATTTCAAAGATCCGTGGGGCAAAATATATAATTGCATTTATACCGGAAACTTGATTGAAAACCGCAAATAAAACCGCCAGCAATATTGGTTTACTATATACTTTTTGAAACAAGTTGACTTTAACTTTTGACCTTGTATTTTTTATAGATTCAATTATTTTTTCGGCAGATTCACCATCAATTGTTATTAAGATTGTTCTGGCAGTGGAGATATCTCCTCTTTTCAAAATCAACCATCTTGGACTCTCTGGAATAAAAAATACTGTTATTATAAAGATTAGTGAAGGAAGAGCCTGGACACCCAACATCCATCGCCAGGCATTTTCACCAATTCCGGAAAGTAGAAAATTTGACAAATAGGCCATTAGGATGCCAAAAACAATATTGAATTGAAACATGGCAACCAATCTGCCTCTTTTTTGTGCCGGGGCAATTTCAGATATATATAAGGGTGCTACAACAGAGGACACGCCTACTCCAAGACCTCCAAAAAATCTGAAAATTAAAAATATTGGCCAGTCAACCGCATAAGCTGTTCCAACTGAAGAAATTAAATAAAGTAAGGCAATTATTAAAAGGGAGATTTTTCGCCCAAATTTATCTGCTGGAAATCCCCCTATTATTGACCCTATTACTGTTCCAATCAAAGCGATAGAAACAGTAATCCCATGCTCAAATGCATTTAAGTGCCAAAGCTTTTGAAGTGTTTGTTCTACTCCCGATATTACTGCCGTATCGAAACCAAATAGAAAACCTCCCAGGGCTGCAGATAAGGACCAGAAAAAAATCTTTAAATTTTGATTCATTGTAAACTTTGTAAAGTTTTTGATGAGTCAAAATTATTCTGATTGTATTGGGGAAAACATCAGGATTGAATCAAATAATATCAATTTTGATTCAATTATACAATCTACTGTAAATTAACATTTTACGAAAAAAAACAACTCTGAAGTTCGAATTAATTATAATTTTGTAACAAAATATTTCACTAATGTTACCCATTGCTATTTTTCCAATCAGTAGGTGTTTGGTTGGTTTTTTGTTTAAAGAATGTTGTGAAATAGCTGGGTGTATTAAAGCCTAATTCATAAGCAATTTCAGCAATATTCAGTTCTTGTTCCTTTAGTAAAATTTTGGCTTTTTGGAGCTTATATTCGCCAATATAATCTGCAACATTTTTATTAGTTAATGCTGAAATTTTTCTAAATAACTGAACTCTGGACATACCCAGCTCCTGACTTAATTTTTCCACCGAAAGCGTGCTATCTTTAATGTGTTTATCAATTAATGCCTCAAACTCATATAAAAATCTGCGTTCGCCTTTTTGTAAGTGATTTGAGGTTAATATTTCATTAGAAAAACGTTTCCTCATTCTATCCCGATTTTCAATCAAGCTTTTTATTTTTTCTTCCAAAAGCTGTTGGTTGAATGGCTTCATTATATATGCATCAGCTCCGGCTTTTGTACCTTCAATCTGGCTTTCAATCTGACTTTTTGCTGTTAATAAAATAACTGGGATATGAGAGGTTCTGAAATCAGCCTTTACTTTTTGAGTTAAGGTAAAACCATCCATTCCGGGCAACATTACATCACAAATAATAACATCAGGAATGTAAGACAATATCTCTTCCCATCCCTTTTCTGCATTATCTTTTGCAACTACTGTATATGTGGTTGCAAGTTTTTTTGTCAAAAAATTGTTTAAATCATGATTATCTTCGATTAGAATTAGCGTGTTTTCAAAAGATCGATTTGGTTTATTTTGTTGGATTAAAGTTTCCGTTTCTTCAAATTCAATATTTAACCTTTGTTCAATAAGTGTATTTTTTTCAAACAAATTTTGATTGATTTCATTAAGGGGTAAAATTATCTTAAATGTAGTTCCTTTCCCTTTTTCAGAAGATAGATTGATTTCTCCTCCATGAAGCGAAATAAACTCATGAGATAATGCTAAACCTAATCCCGTTCCTAATGAAATGTTTTTGTTACCTCTGTAAAATAAATCAAAAGCGTGCTCTTTATCTTCTTCATTCATCCCAATTCCATTGTCAGCAACGTTTATCTCAATTTTGTCAATATTTTTCAAAATTGAAATATGTATAAGACCACCATCGGGGGTATATTTAAAAGCGTTAGAAATAATATTGAACAATACTTTATCTAATTTTTGAATATCAAAGCATGTTGTTAATTCTTTGAAGGGGGTCAAAAATTGCAAATCAATTTGTTTTTGTTTGGCTTTTACTTTAAAATCGTCAACAATTTCCCTGATAAACCCGACCAAATCATGGTTACTCAATTCAATTTCCATTTTTCCTGCATCCAATTTCCGCATTTCAAGCAATTGGTCCACTAGTCCTAATAAGCGATTTGCATTTTTATGAATTAATTTTAATGTTGAAATAATTTCCTTTTTATCAGAACTATTTCTTTGAATTAAATCTTCTGTGGGAGTTAAAATTAGGCTAAGCGGAGTTTTAAATTCGTGTGAAATATAAGAGTAAAACCGCATTTTATCCTCGGTAGCTTTACTTGCAAGTTTTGAGACTTTCTCTATTTCATTTTTTTGTTCAAGTATGGCTTTGTTCCTTTCCTCCAAGGTTTTATTTGAGCGTTGTTTTTCTTGCAAAAGGAAAAATAAAAAGACTCCCAATATTATCACAATAGTAAGTAAAGCACTTATAAAATATAGTCTGTTTCGTTGAGAAGAATATGTTCTGTTTAAATCATTAATCTTAATAATTTCTCGATCTATTTCTTCCTGTTGCTCTTTTATTTTCTGAATTTGAGAGAGCATTATATCTACGTTTTCTGAATTAATTACATTAGTTAAAAGCTTATTGTCTTTATTGTAAGGTTGTTTATTTAGAATTTTTACCGCAGTTTGAATCGCCTCCGCCCCACCGGTAGGATAAAGTAAAGTGGCATTTAAGGTTCCGTTTTTAACATCTTGAATCCCTTTAGTTACGGGTATAGCATCGATTCCAACAAAAAATAAATTTTTTGTTTTCCCGGCTTTTTGGGCAACATTAAAAGCCGAGCTTGCTAAAAAATCAGTATGTGCAAATACAATATTAGTTTCCGGGTATTTTTCTAATATTTTGGGCAATTCTGTGTCAAGAATTTCTATCCCATTTCTAACTTCAATTGAATTGACTATTTTTAGATTACTTGTGGCTGAAATCGCATCAATAAATCCCTTGTTTCTTTCAATGGCAGGAGAAGATGTCATCTCAAGTTGAACCTCTAAAATATTTCCATTCCCTCCAAATTTACTTGCGATATATCTTCCGGCTGTTTCGCCGATTTCATAATTATCAGCACCAACAAATGCCGTATAATTGTTAGAATCAGTTTTTCTGTCAACAAGAATTACAGGAATCCCTGACTTGTAAATTTCATCAATGGCTGAGGTAAGTGGTTTTGCTTCATTAGGTGTAATTATTAGTAAGTCAAATTTCTTTTTAATTAATGTTTTTAATTGATCTACCTGTTTGTCTGTATTACTATAAGCCTCAATTATTTCCATTTCTATTTCAGGATGAAAAGCAAGTTCTCTTTTCATTTCGCTATTCATTACGTCCCTCCATTCATCATGACAACATTGAAGGAACAAAATTCGAAACTTGGGTTCCTGTTCATGTTTACATGCTACAAATTGAAATGCTATAAAAAGTATAAGAAATAAGAGTAAATTTTTCTGTCTCATATAGCAAATCTAACATTATCGTTGGTAATTGACTTTAAAACTTTGAACAATTAATTTCAATAATGTTACATTACCTGGATTCTTATTTATTTAACACTTTTCTTAACACGAAGCCCATATAAATAATCAATTGGCCATTGCTCAGGATTAGGCCAAAATCAAAATGTATTAAAGGATTCTGGTAAATAGAATGATGCAGCAGCTGGAAGTGGAGGTAATTTTATTGTTTGATTTTCGTAAGTTTTACTTTGATTTTTGTTTCATGCAAGGACAATTGTTCCACTATTTTTGCTCCAAAAATAAACATTCAATTCTAAAAAATGTCGTATCTTAATCAAAATACCTTTTTTAAGAAAATACTGCTATTATTTCTTTTCTGTCATACTTTCATTTGTTCGATAGCACAGACAGATAGTACCTCAAAAGTCATCAATTTCAGAGGAGCAGGCAGTGTTACACAAAATGGTTTTTCATTTATTCCTGCTTTTTCGCTTGGAAAACCCGCCGCTATTTTTAATTTCAATATTAATGGTGGCAAAAGATTTAGTTTTGACCCTGAGTTCCGATTTGCATTAAAAGATGGTCGCCCATGGTCATTTATTTTTATTTGGCGTTACAAACTAATCAATCAAAAACGTTTTCAAGCATCAGTTGGTACACATTTTCCAGCCGTGCCATTTAGAGTTTTGGCCTATGAAACCACCCCCGAAATCAAAAATACACTGGCGGTTTCCCGGGTGATTCCAGTTGAATTTACCCCCAACATAATCATCAACAAAAATAATAGCATAAGCTTGTTTACACTTTATGCCAAAGGTGTGAGCGATGATGCCATTAATCACACTGCGTTGGTTTCACTCCGAACTTTTTCAACTATTCAGCTAAATAAAAACCTTTTATTTAGAGTGAATCCTCAGTTATTTTATCTTAAATTAGATGCCAAAGATGGTTATTATTTTGCCTCTAATTTCACCCTTTTATCGAAAAAAACGCCATTTTATTTGGGTTCGACAATCAATAAGCCATTGAAAACCGAAATAGCGGGAAAATCATTCGATTGGAATCTAAGTGTGGGTTATGCCATTGATAGAAAGCTGGTTGTAAAAAAATAGTTTATGGAAAGAATAGAGTCTTTACAAGATTTTTATGCTAGGAAATTTGAATGGCTACCAGAAAGTCTTAGTCGTGATATCGGTCATGTCAATATTTTTAGGTTGCCCCATCCTTCCTCAAAACCAGTGCCGTATCGCCGACGCGATTTTTTCAAAGTAACTCTTTGTCGAGGAAGTAGCCGTATTCATTATGCTGATAAAGTTTTTTCTTTTGATAAGCAAGCACTTGTGTTTTCAAATCCTTTTATACCCTATAAATGGGAGCATATCGAATCGGAAGTATCGGGTTTTTATATAATTTTTAATGCCGATTTTTTTAAACAGTTTGGAAATCTTACGCAATATGAGGTATTTCAACCCGCCGGCACCCATGTTTTTGAATTAGACGATGCCCAATTTGAATATTTATGGGGAGTATTTGGAAAAATAGAGGCTGAACTGGCTTCGGACTATATTCATAAATACGATGCTATCAAAAATCAGATTTATGAATTGATACATTTTGCTATGAAGACCCGCCCATCTAACCGTATTGAAAGGTTACCGATTAATGCTTCGCAGCGAATTCACTGGCTTTTTTTAGAACTTCTGGAGCGTCAATTCCCGATTGACGATAATCATTCGGAAATTATGTTACGAACAGCCTCTGATTTTGCAACTCAGCTCAATGTACATGTCAATCATCTGAACAGGGCCGTAAAAGAAACCAGCGGGAATACAACCTCAAAATTTATTGCCGAACGTCTTTTGCAAGAAGCTAAAATTATGCTCAAACATAGCAAATGGAATATCTCAGAAATTGCATATTCGCTGGGTTATCAGGAAGTAACCCACTTTAATAATTTCTTTAAGAAACATACGCTCACTACGCCCACAAAATACAGAAATAGCCCATAAAATATCAATTCAAGCTCCGAAACTCCATCGGACTCACGCCCACTTTCTGCTTAAAAAGCCGGGGATATCAGATGCCTGATACCTGGGCTATTTCGCAAACAGGCTTTTCATTTTTATAAATCCGCCAATTCGTCCTCTACCTTAATTACCTCAATATAAATCCTTTAAAAACATTATACTGAATGAAATATTGATTTCTGAAAAGGTAAAATAATCATTTCACCATTGCCCTAATTCTGCTGAGGCTTACCTGGGTGATTCCCAAATAGGAAGCGATATGCTTAAGTGGAATTCTCTGAATTGTTTCAGCACTTTTCGAAAGCTCAGCATAGCGTTCAGTAGCATTATGAAACTGCAGGCTTTCGAGTCTTTGAAGTGTTTTAATATGCTCATTTTCAAATATTAATCTAAAAAGCCGCTCAATGTCTGGATATTGGTCGTATAGCTTAAACAATTTAGGGGCGTTGATAGCCAGAACTTCTGAGTCTTCCAGCATTTGAATCCCTTTTGTAGAAGGATTTCCCCGAAAAAGACTTTCTGCTCTCACCACCATTTCGCTTTCAAAAGCAAAATGCTCGGTAATATCATTGCCATTATTGTAATAAAAGATGCGGGCGAGCCCTTTCCTGATAAAATAAATGGTGCGGCAGGTTTGCCCTACCTCCTGAAGCATTTCATTTTTCTTTAAAGACTGAGAAACAGTAATTGACTCCAGTTCTTTTACGGCCTTATCTGAAAGCTTTATAAAGGTATCAAAATGAGCGAAAAGGGCTTTCATATGGGATGATTTTGAGTTATAAATATAGCCTTTTTTTCTTTGTTTAAAATTTATACCCTGCCAGGGCGGGAAAGGCATCAGACTGAAAGGCGTTTTTCTATGGACATGGGTCGATAATTTTGAATGGGTCGATGGAACAAAACCCAGATTTGGCATAGTTTATAATAATTTCAGAACTCAAAAAAGAACTCAGATATTGGATGCAGACGTTTTTGATGCAGTGAAGCGTAATGGTTTCATTTGTTAAAACCAATCCCAACTCTTTATGAATTAAAAACTACTGCTATGAAGCCCGCAAACCGCTGATGGATAACCGAAAAAGAAATTTCTCTTTTATTCTTTTGCCTGACCAAATCCTTTTTTTATATTCGTAAAGTATTTGGCTACACGGTCTGCACCGACAAAAACCATAGACCCCCTGGCTGCATAGATTAACCGACAACAAATGATTAAAATCGGATAGTTGTCACATTTTCAATATTTTAAAACAAAAACCGGCAATAGAGACAATAACGATATAGACGCAATAGGGTTTGTAGGTTGGATCTATACTAATGTTACAGGCAAGCGTAGGAAACATACTACCATTTAATATACTAATATGAAAATAAAGAAGCTTCAATTAAAAAACGGATATAAAAGATTCCATGATTTAACGATTGATTTGGGAGATAATCCGAAAAGAATTATTGCTTTGATTGGTCCAAATGGTTGTGGAAAAAGTAGTGTACTGGATGGAATGTTATTTCTTCATAACGCTTATGGTCAAATTGGTAACAAAGGTGGAAAAGACCACACTTTTCATTCTATGACTCAAACACCAAATTTTAACTATCAAAATGTTATCATTGATTTCGTTGAAGGAAACTATCAAAATTTAAGACAATTAAAAGAAAAGAATGGAACAGGAAATACATTATTCTCATTTAGAAGTTCATATCGGTATAATAGTAATTTAAAGGTAACTCATTCACAAGCACTCCAAGAACTTCGTCTTAATAGTTATGGAGCAACTGCCAGTATTGATTTGGATGATAAAATGGAGGAAAATTACAGAAGATTACAGGTAAAATATAATGATTACCTCCATGAAACTGATTGCAAACCTTCTGAGGCAAAAACTAAAATTATCGGTGATTTAAATTCTGCATTGAGTAATTGTCTTGATTTGCAAATTGATAATTTAGGTAGTATTGAAACCAATCAAGGTACAATATATTTCACAAAGCAAGACCACCCAAAAGTATTTGAATTTAATGTATTATCCTCTGGAGAAAAAGAAGTAGTTGATGTCTTATTAGACATTTATCTTCGACAGAAAGAATATAATGAAAGTATTTATTTAATTGATGAGCCAGAACTGCATATCAATACTGCAATTCAAAAAAAACTATTATTGGAAATAAACAAATTAGTTCCTCAGAATTCTCAAATATGGATTGCAACTCATAGCATTGGATTTCTTAGAGCATTACAAGAAGAATTAAATGTAGAAAGTCAAATTATTGAATTCAAAAATGGTGTTAATTGGGCATCAGAAACAATAACATTAAGCCCAATTGTGAAAAATAGGGCTAGTTGGAAAAGTATTTTTTCAACAGCACTTGATGATTTAAGTGAATTAGTAAGCCCTAAAAGATTAATATATTGTGAAGGATTTGATAAACCTGGGAAAAATGGTGCTGAAGTGGGTTTTGATGCAAAAGTTTATAATCAGATATTCTCAGATAAATATACCGATACTTTATTCATTTCCAGTGGCGGAAATACAGAACTAGACCAAAGAAGTGATATTGCAATAAATATTCTTTCAAAAGTATTCTCTGGCATTGAAATACTTGTACTTAAAGACAGGGATATTTCTTCAGGAAAAGCTAATACAGAAAACGACAGGGAAGTTTATATATCTACTAATCCAACCTACCACAGAGTGTTAAAAAGGTGGGAAATTGAGAATTACTTGTATGATAAAGAAGTTCTTATAAAATATTGCTCTTTAAAAGGATTAACATTTGATGAAATAGAATATGATAAATTTGTCACTGATATTGTTAATCAGAATATAAAAGATGAAACTAATAGAATTAAGAATTTTTGTGGCATTTCAACAAGTATTAATCAAGAAAGATTCAAACTTGAATTATCCAAAGTTATTGATTCAGACATGAGTATATATGCAGAACTTGAAAATGTTATTTTTAAAAGAAATTAAAAACGCCAGCCTGTAACACATGGTATAGTGCATGCGGGTTTCAGTGGGTTGCTAATGCTTGTGGCTCGTAAAAAAGTTCAGTGTAACTTGATAGGAAATCGCCTCTTAATCCCGCACGACACCATACCATCACCGTTATAGCCAATTGTAGAACGACAAAACAAACAGACAAATTGAAATGGATAGACAAAATAAAAGAGTTGACAACTAAGCAGGATAAATCACCCGATTTGAAAAAAGGAGAGATAAAACAAATTCTCATTCAAACAGCAAGTGAGATTTTGCCTGAATTTGAGTTTTTAGCATATAAAAACGGTTGCTACACTTTTCAACGACAAAAACAACTGAACAACTTGATTGTATATGAATTGCTTCACGTAATATTCACGCTTAAAGACAAAAACTTTGCTTGCTCAATTGCTTCAGTTATAAATCCTAAGTACATTTTTTCAAACCTCTACAACACTGGACTTTTAAATCCACACAAGGACTTGAAAGTATTGAGACATAATTCTTGTGCTTTGAATATCCAAGATGCTTACTATTTTCATAACGGACAAGTTGATACAACAACAAGCATCGTAAAGGAAATTTTTGCAGACTACAAAAAATACGGACTTCCATTCCTAGACAAACAACTTGAGAGACTAAATTCAAATGCAATTGTTAAATGTGGCCTTGACTACATAGACCACTTAAAAATTGACAAGGAAAAACTAAAAATCGAAATAACCGAAGAACTTAATAAAGGTGGATTAATAATTTCAAGTATAAAACAGCCAATTTATATCGACCTTAAAGAAAAGTTACAATCTGTAAGCGGACAAACTAAAGATGACCGACAAAAAATACCTATGACAGCACATGAATTATTAGAACAATATTGGACAAAATGAAAAATACACCAGCCTCTAACAAATAAGGCTTCGTTCGGCACAACGTAATGCGTTCAAGCATTTAGAATGAAGCCAATTTTGAACTAATCCGGGCCAGGCTGGCTTCGGTAGTTTTTCTCCTTTTTTCGCCTCTATGAAGTTTTCGTCCGATGCTATTTGAAGTTCTGAAGCTGTCTCCTGTTGAGTTTTGATTGAAGTGAGAGTGTGTTTAAGTTTCCGTTTCAGACTAATTTTTAACTTTTAGAACATACCTACCCACGCTCATGCCTGATCAGGTTGGTTTAGCTTATTCCACATGTCTGTGGAAAAATCCGGTGGATAGCCCGGTTAAATATTTGTATGAAAACCGATAATTGGTATTGGAATTTAGAATCCAAAAACAAATCATTAAATTTGGTTTGAGAAATGAGTAAATACAATTGCAACTAATTGATTATCAGCATGCGTAAAAAACGTTAGTCAGAATTGTTAAAAACTCTCCTTTGAGCAATGACAATTAAAAAATAAATAATTATGACAGACAGAGAAAAAATAATTGAAAACTATATTGAGGGATATAACCAGTTTGATATTGACAAAATGGTTGCTGACTTCGGGGACAACATAATTTTTGAAAACATACAAAATGGTGAAACAAATATGTCTTTGAATGGATTGAATGAATTTAGACAGCAAGCAGAACAAGCAAAAACATATTTTACTGAAAGAACTCAGTCAATAAAATCATGTAATCACTTTGACAATCGTTGTGAAATAGAAATTGGTTATAGAGCAATTTTAGCAATTGACTTTCCAAATGGACTAAAGAAAGGGCAAGAATTAAATCTTTTAGGCAAATCTATTTTCGAATTTGAGGGTGACAAAATAATTCGTTTGACTGATATTAGTTAAATGATGAAAAATACACTAGCCACCAACATCTAAGGCTTCGTTTGGCTCAACTTGCATAGAATAAAACCAATGTAGAACGAAACTTATCTTTCAAAACTCCGGTGGATAGACCGGTTAAATATTTGTATGAAAACCGATAATTGGTTTTGGAATTTAGAATCCAAAAACAAATCATTAAATTCGGTTTGACAAATGAGAAAATGCAATTGCAACTAATTGATTATCACTATGCGTAAAAAACATTAGTCAGAACCTTAACAAACAGCATAACAAAAAAGAAAATGACAAACATTCAAATTCAAAAAGTATCTCTTGCCGACATTGACCATTTGCAAAAAATTGGTAGGCAGACTTTTTATGAAACTTTTTCAGCAGGGAATACAGAAGAAAATATGACAAAATATTTGGACGAGGGATTTTCCAGTGAAAAATTGACGACTGAACTAAATGACAAAAATGCAGAATTCTACTTTGCAACCCTTGAAAAAAACGTAATTGGTTATTTGAAATTGAATTTTGGACACTCACAAACAGAAATAAAGGATGACAAAGCTGTAGAAATAGAACGAATTTATGTCTTGAAAGACTTTCACGGAAAAAGTGTTGGACAACTTCTGTATGACAAAGCAATTGAAGTTGCCAAACAAAAAAATTCTGACTTTGTTTGGTTAGGAGTTTGGGAAGAAAATCCGAGAGCCATAAATTTTTACAAGAAAAACGGCTTTGTAGAGTTTGACAAACATATTTTCAAACTTGGCAATGACGAACAGACAGACATAATGATGAAACTTATATTGAATAACTAACTGAATGACAAAAAAGGCCGGCATTAACAGCTAAGGATTTGTTCAAAAGCGTTTTGGCAAAAGCAGGGCTGACGGAAGTAACTGAACATTTGTATTTCTATCAACGTTTGTACTTAATTTCGGCTGACAGTTTTCAAATTCTCTGCCAAGCCTCCACCGATCTCGCAAAACACTGTAAAAGAAAAAGCAATACTTATATGACCACCTTAAATAATATTCCAATCATAGCCTTCAAAACAGCTGAAATCTTTGAAACCTGGCTCAAAGAGCATCACGAAAACGGGATAGGCTTTTGGCTCAAAATATTCAAGAAAGATGCTGGCATGGAAACCATCACCTATGCCGAAGCCCTTGATGTAGCTCTTTGCTATGGCTGGATTGATGGTCAAAAACAAAAATTTGACGAACATGCCTGGTTGCAAAAATTTACCCCCAGAAAAGAAAAAAGCATTTGGTCTAAAATAAATATCGGGCATGTAGAAAGACTAATCAATGAAGGCAGAATGAAGCCTGCCGGTTTAAAAGCCATCGAAATCGCAAAAGCCAATGGCAATTGGGCAAAGGCCTATGATCCTCAAAGCCAAATGACTATTCCTGAAGACTTTATGAAGGAACTCAGCAAAAATAAAAAAGCGGAGGCGTTTTTTACCACGCTCAACAAAACCAATCTATTCTCCATAGGATTTCGCCTTCAAACCGCAAAAAAGCAGGAAACAAGAGAAAAACGAATGAAAGAAATTATTGAAAAGCTGGCAAAAGGAGAAAAATTACAATAATAATTTAGCTTAATGAAAGCAATTAACTGTAAAATGCAAGCCGCTACCCACTAATGCCCCCGGCATGCAATTAATTTTGAAGTTTTGTGTGTTTAAGTTTCTTTTTCCTATATTATTTTACCTTGGGAACTTGCCTTCGCCCTATCGACAGGTGTCGGTATGAGTCGGGCGTTTAAGTTTATTCCATATTTTCTTTTAAAATGATGGTCAAAACTGCCGTGTATCTTGAGGCAACTGCCTTGCAAATAAAAACTAAAAAGCACCCGGATTGATGTTACATGCTTCAGGAACCGGAAATTTTTGAAAATTGAAATGTAAAAAATGAATAAACTATGAATTGTGGGGCGTAGAGAGACTCATCCCTCCCCCGACATATTACAGACTTATATGTTATGATATCCCGATTCCCCTAGGGCAATTTTGATTCTATATAACAAAGGTTTGCTTTGTTTCATCAGTTTACATAAAAAGAAAAGAGGGGGATCAATCACCCCCTCTCTAAACATATTACTGTGCCTTAGCCAACCACAACGAGGCATTGATGTGCAGGGCAGGATGAGAAGTGAATCCTGAAGGAGCATCGCCCGACCATCCGTTAAACAGATTGTCGGCGGTATCGCCTGTTCCATCGTCTGAAGGTGAACTGTCGCCAACAAAAACAATTCTGCCTGTACCATAAGTAGAAAGAAGAGCCATTGTCTGAGTACTTCCATCAACAGTTCCACTCATCCTCCAGAATAATCCCTGTACATTTGGATTGGTGGTGGTATTCAGGGTGGCGGTAGTACCTGCATAAAAAGCTAATTTAGTGGCCGAACCAGCCAGACCGTTAAGTACTTTCTGAGCATGGGTGTTGGTGCCTGTATATACTTTTGTGGTGGGTTGTTCATCAATATCAACATAATCAACCGTAAAGCCAAAAGGGTTATTATTATTTATGCCATTATTATTCATGAGGTCATTTATTACTCTCGGAGAATCATACCCATCTCCATCTCTGTCTGAAGGGTTGTAACCATTGGCATCTGTACCGGCCGTAGTAGCGGCGGTATGGTCAGCAACAAGCATTAAACCACCTCCATTAGATACAAAATTCATGATAGCAGTTTTCTCTGCAGCAGTAAACAATCTGTTGGGCTCAATGAGCATATAAACATCATAGTTGCTTAAATCCTGAGGATTGGAGGCGTTTCCATAAGTAATTGCAGTTCCTGCTGGGAGTGTTTCCACCAAATGTCCTCTTTTAACCAAATCTACCGCCCAGGCTGACATTGCACCTTTCCAATAAGTTTCCGGTGTAGAGGCGGTTATGCCTGTATAGGAAGGTGTAGGTATTCTTTGAGCCGAACTTTCAACTGTCGTTCCGCCAGTATAAATTGGAACACTTACTGTACCATCGGCATCAATCAACCAGTCTGCACTTCCGGCATTTTCGTATTTCGTGGCATCAAACAAAAACTTTTTGCCGGTGATACCGCCTCCACCATTACCTGCAAAATCGTTTACGACAATATCGTCAATGTTAATTCTGTTGGTACCACCTGTGGCCTTTCTGATTTCAAGTCTTATTGTACCTGAAACATTGATAGTAAAAGAAGCAGTAGAAAGTGTCGATGTTGAAGTTACATTAGAACCGGATTGTGTCCAGGTGCTGCCACTATTGGTAGAGTACCACAACCCCCAGCTTGAAGCGGCATCTGTTCCATATCTGGCATGTTTTATTGTTATTGTGCTAATTCCGGTGCTTAAATTGTAGAGCATAGTAATTTTTCCTGTGTTTCTTATTCGGGCTGACCAGGAGCCTGCTTTTTTATCAGCAGCCAAATTGCCAATCACTGCATCATAAAGGTTCCATGAATTGGACTGAAGCGTAACATTGTCACCGCTTGCCGAGCCTGTAGGTGCCACATCATAGGCCGTTTTAGGACTAGTGCCACCTACTTCAAAATTTTGAGTAAGTGAAACTGCAGAAATTTTTGCTCCTGAGAATTTGGAAGTGCTTATACTGGTTGCGGGAGCTGAAATGGGGTCAATTTCCTGATGGCAACCCGTCAATAAAGTGCTTAGCAAGATACCGCCAACCAGGTAATTTTTGATGTTTAATAATCCTTTCATAAATGTTTAATTTGTGTTTAAAATTTGATAATAACAAAAATCAAAATTTTACTTCATTGATTTTTTAAATTGAGGTTATCAGATTGTTAAACCGGCCATAAAATTATTTTTGGGATACATTTTTTTAAGAATTACTTAATTCAATTATTCTTCTCATGTTTATCATCTTCAGCACGACGTTTCTGCATAGTTTCGGTTTTATCCAGTTCTTCTGATTCATTAAAAGCCTTCCAGTCAAATTTTTCATCGAAAGGATCCAGGGCTTTTTGCGGGTCAAAAATTCTGATATCAGCCGGTACAGCTCTGTAGGGGCTAAAGTCGGGTTCGTTGGTAAATAAGTCACTCAAATCGGTCGCCGAGACGTCGTATTGATTGAGATAGGGTATTCCAAATACTTTCCAAAAGGTTTTAAAAATACTTCCAAAACTATAGTGTACATGCCCGACATAATTCTTTTTGGCATAAGGTGACATCACCATCAGCAAACTGCGGTGGGCATCCACATGATCTACGCCTCCCTGGGGGTCGTCTTCTGTCACTACGATCATCATATTTTTCCAGTAAGGCGTATTTGAGAGGAATTCAATAGTGCGACCCAATGCCAGGTCATTGTCGGCCATATAACTTTCCTGAAAAGGCCAGCCGGCAGCAGGGCGTTCTTTGGAGCCGTGGTCGTTGGGAAGCTGCAAAGTGATGAGAGAAGGCAGATTGCCATTGCTCCATTTTTCTTTAAATTCTCTTATAAATTCATCGGCTCTGAACTGATCAGGAATGGCCATATTGTAAGTAGGGAATGTACGTGAGGACTTGTTGAAAAGAGGTGCGGCAATCGGATAATTGATGGTATAAAGTTCGCCTGTATATTTCATGGTACTGTCAGAAAAAGCCCCGGCCATTTCAACACCAAATCCAAAATTGAAAAGATCTTTATTGTTTCTTTCCATATGATCCCAAAGAGAGCCCGCTTCATTGTAATCCTCGGGATAAATACTACCTGCTGACCCATAAATAGACCAGTTTCCGGGGGCATTTGACTCTTCTCTCATTCCCTTACGTCCGCCATAAGAAGCTGCGGTGTTGGTTTCTACCCATTCGTTGGGGTAAGTGCTGGCGAGCCAGCGGTGTCCGTCGGCCGATACATCAGAGTCACAAAAGAAATTATCAGAGATGGCAAATCTTTTGGCCAATGCATGGTGATTGGGCATGACGTCGGCATGTCGTACTACAGAATCCATTGATCTGTTTTTAACGGTGCGATTCAAACCAAAACGAGCCAATTCAGCTTCACCGTCCCCGTCTTTCAGTTGACCAAAAACTTCATCATAAGTCCTGTTTTCCTTCGAAATAAATACGATATGTTTGATGTTTTCAGAACCTGTCAATGGTTTGGCCGGAATAACCTTACCGGCTTCAGAACTGACCTGATCGATAGGCGTAAATTTAAAATTATTGTCAATCACTTTTTGGGTCAAGGTTTTCAATTCCAAATCGCCCGGGATATCCATATACGAAACCACCCCTTTCATCAGACTTCCAATGTAACTTCCTTCCTGACCGATCTTGAAAGTGGCACCCCCATTGGGACCGCTACCGTAACCTTTGGCATTGGCAATTACAAGTTTTTTACCATCCGGTGTAACTTTCAATTTGCTGGGGAACCAGGCTGTGGGTATATAACCTTTGATGCTTTGGTCTTTGGTGTCAATCACAGCCACGGCATTGATTCCTGCCAGGGCCACAAAAAGCCGGCTTTGATCGGGAGAAATGGCAACTCCGAAAGGAATTAATCCTCTGAACTTACCCAACCTTGGTTCGGGATTGAGCATAAGATTTTGATCAAGTTTACCGCTTGCGATATCGATGATGGAAATACAATCGTTGTTACCATTGGAAACATAGATTTTGTCATTGGTAGCTACCAGAGAGTTGGGGCTACTTCCTCCCACAGCTTCAAAATCTTCGATTTTTTGTCCTACCAAAAAACCTGTCTTCACTTTCTTAATGTTTTGTGCAGGATTTACAGCAGTCTTTTGCGTATATTTAGTGATGTCATAGGTCCAAACCGAAAAAGCTTCATCGGCATTGGGATCACCCAGCGGTTTTACCCCTTCAGAAGGATTTCCTTCTATCATTTCCTTCGACCCATAAATCGAAGAGGGCCATTTGTGAGCGGTGTTTTTCAGATTATTCTTATCGATATCGGTAAAAGGGCTGTATTCAAATACCCCGACATTGGCCACTACCAGATTTTTTTGATTCGGTGTGAGTGCAATGCCAAAAGGATAGCGGCCCGTTGGAATATTGTCCACGATCCGTTTGGACAATAAATCAATCACCACAATTCTAAAATTTATCTGATCCACTACAAAAAGGAATTTTTCGTCGGCAGACATCACCATATCGCCCAGATAACCATGGCTGTAATCAACTTTAGCATTTTTTACTGCACAATCAATGGTACCTAGTTTTTTACCAGAATTAATATTAAAAAGATGTATTTTATTGGTTTCCCCGCCTGATACATAAACAATAGTATTGGTTTTGTTTATAGCCAAACCCATAAAACAGGCTTCCAAAATTCCGTTGTCGGTTTTGGCTCCTTCGGGTACCTGGATCACCTTTGGGTTAGCTACATTTAATCCTTTTATGATACTGATAGAGAATGGATTTATGCCCGAGTTGGAAGTGATCGCCACGGTGCCATCTTTGCTCAATGTCAGTCCATACGGATGAGGAGCGGTGATAAACTGTCTGCCCATCGGGGTGATGAATCGCCCGTTGGGTAACACACTAATGTTGTTTTTATTGGCCATGGCCGGAAGATTTCCTGAAGGTGGAGAAACCTCATATTGAATTTGAGCCTGTGCCAAAGTGCTGATGAAGAGGAAGGGAAGAACCTTATTCATATATTTTATTTTTTATGATTCAATGTATTTATAATTTAATACTAAGACTTGCCCACATAGATCTCCCCACCTGATAAATGCCGGAGCCATGGGTTTTGTACGCCACATTTCCCAAATTATTGGCAGAAATATCAAGGCCTATGTCTTTGTAATTATAGCCCGTCTGAAAATTAATAACCACAAACCCTTGGGTACCCTCGGGACCGATTCTATTGTCGGCGATGTCTCCGGCAGCCAATCTTTTCTGATTTCCGGCAAATGCTAAGGCGGGTTGAATGTACCAATTATTACCCGCATATCTCAAGTTCATATTTCCAAATACAGGAGGAATTCTTCTGAGCGGTTCATGCTTAGTCTGGTCCTGCCCGTAAGTGTAACAAAGACCGGTTTGGAGTGTTATTTTATCAGAAATTATAGTTTTTGAAGTGTACTCTAGTCCTCTGATCAATGCTTTGCCGGTGTTCATCTTGGCATAAACCTGATAATTTTCCACCTTTTGGCCTTCCAGTTTTTCTCTGGTAATGAGATCAGTAAGGTTATTTTGATAAACCGAGAATTGCATATTATGAATTTCGGAATAATACTTAAGCCCAAACTCCAGCTGTCTGGCAAACTCAGGTTTAAGTGAACCGGAAGGAATCTCATATCTGAAGTCCACGATTCCAAGCGTGCCCAGGTCATCAATATTGGGTGCCCTGAAAGCAGAGTTGAAACTGCCATAAACCGCCCATCGTTTATTGATTTTCTTCAATAAACCGGCATTGTAAACAAAAGCCTGATAATCCATTCTGGAATTACCCAGATTTTCATCGGGAATATCCAGCTGTATGGTATTGTACCTAAGGCCCAGGTTAAGGAAAATGTCCTGAATTTGAAATTGATGGAGATTGAAAAGGCTCTGATTCAGATATTCGGAATTGTCGGGATACAGTCCTCTTTTTGGGGTCGCAACGCCGGCTGTTTCGTCAATGCGGGTACTGTTTACCTGATCCTTGTAAATTTCATACCCGGTATTAATGGTCCAAAATTTATAAGGGATAGAAACATTATTTAAAGAAAATCCCAGCGTTTTAATCCGGTCATTTTCAGTTCTGATCATCGCACTGTTATTTTTTTGTAATGTTCTTTCTTCGGGATTGTCCTGAAAACTCAGGGTCAGACTTTGTTTTTTAAGCCAAAGTGATTTTTCTTCGTTTTCTACTTTCAGGTAACTCAGGTTTCTGATCTGAAACGTCATCTCATTGATTTTGAAATCTTCAAGTTTGACTTTGTGATATACCGGCACATGATTTTGTCTCACTTTTTGATGGGCCATTATCAAGCTGGTTTTCGGTCTTAATTTCCAAACCCCTTTGATATCATAGGCGTATTCTTTATAGCCGGAAGGCGTCTGAATACCAATACCTTTACCGCCCACCCAATCGCCGAAATCTCTGAAAGAACCAGCTACCAATAATCCCAAATTTTTATGGCTGATGCTGAGAGAACTGTTTATACTTTTCTCCATATTTTGGCTGCCATAACGGGTATTGGCTAGGAAATCCACCTTTTTTTCAAAATTTGGGTCGTGCGTAAAAATTTGTAAAAGCCCCCCAATGGCATCAGAGCCATACTGTACCGAGCCGCCCCCTGAAAGCACTTCCATGTGGCTGACCATGAAAGGGTTGATGGTGTTAAGATATTGATTGGGTCCGTATCTGAAGGTGCTGTTATTGAGGCGGATACCATCTACGAGGGTGAGCGTTTGATTGCCGGTAAGTCCACGCAAAAACAATGAGCCGCCACCATGATTGGTTTTTTGAAGCCAGAAAGTGCCGTTATTATCGAAGAATTCGGGTAAAGTCCTGAATATCCTGTTTTTCAGGTTTTGGGCACTGATGCTGTGGATGCTCGCAGGCGTTTCGGGATTACTTAATTGAGACCGAAAAGCGGAAACGTTGATTTCTGATAAATTAATCGTTATTGTACTATCCTGACAAACGGCCATTTGGAAAGAAAAAACCGGAATTACCCAAAACAACCTAAATTTTGAGGCTATTTTCATGCTTTAGAATTAAAACTCAAAAGTAATATAAATGAAACCCTCCCGGCTTTAGGTAATTGTTAAATTATTGTTTAGAAATTGTTGCAGAGCAGAAAAAACACCAATTCATCAAAATTCCATTCCCCCCAATGTTTCTCCGGGGCGATTTGCTCCGAAATTGAGTTTAATTTTGAATGGGCCGATGGCACCAAAGCCCGGTTTCAGATCTGTGGTTCTTCCTTCCTGCTTTTTTTCATTTTTACGAAATGCCTGGATAAAAAAATAGGCTATGAATTTATGGCTGAGACCTTCGTTGAAAAAGAAGGCAGATTGGGTTAAAAATGAACTTTCATTATAAGGGAATGAAATCATTTTACTAAAGAATGAACTTTCATTATTAAGGAATGAAATCATTTTACTAAAGAATGAACTTCCGTTATAAAGGAATGAAATCATTTTACTAAAGAATGAACTTCCATTATAAAGGAATGAAATCATTTTACTAAAGAATGAACTTCCATTATAAAGGAATGAAATCATTTTACTAAAGAATGAACTTCCGTTATAAAGGAATGAAATCATTTTACTAAAGAATGAACTTCCGTTATAAAGGAATGAAATCATTTTACTAAAGAATGAACTTCCGTTATAAAGTGGTACAGTTTACAAAATCTTTAATTCTCCGAAGGTTATCACCCAAAAATCGGGACGCTGGATTAAGGCGGTTTTAAAGCCATGAAAGTTTTTGCCTTAATATGTAAAAACCCTCCTCCTCTCTCTGATTTAATAATTACCGCTAAAATGCCCGCAAACCGCTGATGGATAACCAAAAAAGAAATTTCTCTTTTATTTTTTTTGCCTGACCAATTCCTTTTTTTATCTTCGTAAAGTATTTGGCCACACGGTCTGCACCGACAATAACCATAGACCACCTGGCTGCATAGATTAACCGACAACAAACGGTTAAAATCGGATAGTTGTCACATTTTCAATATTTTAATATAAAAACCGGAAATTGAGCCAATAACGATATAGACGCAATTGAGTTTGTAAGTTGGATCTATTCTAATGTTGGCAGTAATTTTAAATGGAAAACCTAATGGCAAAGGAAATAAGTAAATTGACAATTGAACTTGATGGAATTGGACACACCATATCTGACAACAAACTCTCTGTTCCATTATATCAAAGGTCATATGCGTGGGAGGATACTCATGTTTCTGACTTATATGATGACCTATTTTCGTCAATTCGAAACTCCGAAGATGAGTACTTTATTGGCTCTGTCGTAATTTCATCTGGTAAAGACCGAGACGAAGTTGTTGACGGACAACAGCGTTTAGCAACTATTTCAATCTTGCTATCTGCAATTAGGGATTATTTCTATTCTATTGGAGACAATGAAAGAGCTACAGATATTCAAAATCAATATTTATCCAATCGCGACAGAAGGTCTCAGGAAGTAATTCCAAATCTAAAACTAAATAGTACTGATAACAATTTTTTCTATAATACTATTGTCTTGCATCCTTCGACAAATGAGAATCCTTCAAGGGCTTCACATGACCGATTATCAAAAGCCCATGCAATTGCAAAAAAGAAGATAAAAGCCTATGTCTCGACAGTAAATAATCCAGTCACAAGTCTTCTTGACCTATGTGATTTTATTGATGAACACTTAAAAATAATAGTAGTTAAAGTCCCGAATCATGCAAATGCATTTACAATATTTGAAACTTTAAATGATAGGGGCCTTGAATTGGCAATATCTGACCTTTTGAAAAATTATTTACTCGGACAAGCCGATAACAGACTAATCGAAGTACAGGATAATTGGACAAAAATGTATTCGCTTCTTGAGAGTACAGAAAATGAAGCTTTAGTAGTAACATTTTTACGTCAGTATTGGTCGTCATTACATGGTCTAACTAGAGAAAGAGATTTATACAAAAAAATCAAGGAAAAAATAACCTCAAAACAGAGAGCAATAGATTTCTCTAAAAATCTTGAAGAAGCGGCTAGAACTTATGTCGCTTTGATTGATACCACAAGTGGCTTTTGGTCAAATTATTCTCAGGCATCCAAAACACACATGGAAACTTTAAATTTATTTGGAATGTCTCAAGTAAGACCATTGCTGCTTGCTATTATGAGGCAATTTGACAAAAAGGAAACTGAAAAATCTTTAAAGTTCTTAGTTAATGCCTCTGTAAGATTTTTAATTTATGGAGGGCTTGGTGGTGGTGCTCTAGAAATACATTTTAGTGAAAGGGCAAAAGAAGTAAGTGATGGTGGCATAAAAAACACAAAAGAACTTATTCAAAAGTTCGCTACTGTCACACCAAGTGATACACAGTTTAAAGAAGCATTTAAGATTGCTGCTGTATCTAAGCAGTATTTAGCTAGATATTATTTAATGACTCTTGAAAATACTTATAATCAGAAGGAAAATCCTGAACTTATTCCAAACTCTGACACAACAGCAGTCAATCTTGAGCATGTGTTACCAAAATCGCTTAGTAACGTTTGGAAAATGGACGCTGACACACATAGAGCTTATTTAAAACGGTTGGGAAATCTTGCAATTTTAAGTACAAAATTGAATTCTGAAATCGGCAATTCATCTTTCAAAGCGAAAAAATCTTATTTTATGAAATCCTCATTCGAATTGACAAAAATTATTAGTGATAATGAAAATTGGGGGACAGAGGAAATCAACAAAAGACAGGAGATAATGGCTGATTTGGCTGTAAAGACATGGAAAATATAAAAACTACTGCCAACAGCACCTACCCAAAAGTGGCTGTTCAGTGGTTAAATCAAGCTTTGTACTACTATCAAAATTTCTGCTTAACTGAAAGTGAAGTGCTACGAAATCGCCACCTTCGGGTAGCTTCAAACCGTTATCTTAAATAAAGTTATGAATTTAGACATTGAAATAGAAATTGGAGAATCTGATTTTAAAAATCAAATTTGTAAAGAAATTAATTTAGTAATTGGAGATCATTACTCTGATAGAAAAACAACTCCAAAATTTATTATTCCTTTAGATTTTCAAGAAAAAGTAAGAGAAATTTCAGGAGAAACCAACTATCAAGCTTCGCGGCAAATTTCGAATCAATCAGCATTTGGAATAACATTTAAAGAAAAAGGAGTAATAATTCTAAACTCAGAACTTTTCAAAAATCCTATTGACACACAAATTCGTGCTAATTTCTATCATCATGAATATTTTCACTTTATATACGAGAAAATTGAAAAGGAGTACAATCTATCGACAAAAAAAGGCCAATATGATTCATTTGTAAATTTTTATATTGAAGAATATAATGCAATTAGACATGGTTTAATACAAGCCATTAGAGGTTTTGATAATCAAACAGAACCATTTATAGGATTTATGAAAATGGTATCAGAAGGTCATTTCAGAAATTTGACCAATAAAAATTTATACTATAATTACTTAAAAAAAGAAATTAGTGACTATAAGAATAGAAGATGTACATTAGAAGATTTGCTTTGCAAAATATTTCCAAAAATAAAATCTTATACACTCGATTTAATATCTTTTGATGTTTACAATGAAATCGCAAGTGATATTTTTCATTTTGAAGTTTTTGAAGATGAATTTTTCAATGAAAAATCAAGACAGTTTCCTCGAATTTTAGAAAATCAACTGGGAAATAACCAGGAATTATATATACTCGACCAATATTTCAAAAATTTTGGAATTACATTAAAAGATACCTCGGAAGGACTTTATTTTGAAATAGATTTCGTGTGATAAAGTCTTTTTCTTATCATTTCGTAATCTGTTCCACCTTTTTTCTGTAAAATTTAAAACTTAAGATAACACAAATATTTACAAGAGCTTTTTCATCACACAGAGTCAACGCTCAAAAGCCCTCGCAAATATTAACCGTTGGCAGAAATTTGAAAGCTTATGAAAGATAAAGAACCGATACATGAAAAGAAATTTAAGAGGATGTCCAAAAGGAGTCTTAAAGAATTTAATATTGAGGAAGCCCGTGGTTGGACTATTGATAGGCTTCAACAAATTGAATACCGAATTAATGCCAAAATAATTGAGTATTTCAAACCTGCTGACAAACATAAATTTGAGAAAATTATTTTAAATAGCTCAATATTAGATATTGGGAGCAAATTAAAAATTTTGCGAAATACCGAAACGGTTGACAAGCAGACGATAGACAAAATCAGAAATCTTGCAGCAATTAGAAACGGATTTGCACATGCACCCATAAAGGATCATATTAGAATGAGTGTCGACACCAAACTAGAAGGTGGTATAGACAAAACATCTATTGTAGTTCAGAGTTTTATTGAAGTTATGAATTCACAGGGTGATATTAAGTCAAAGAATGCCTTCGACTATTTAGTCGAATTCTGGACTTTGAACAAAGAAATTAGAGAAAAAATTTGATAACAAAAACTACAGCCAACAATTAAGGCTTCGTTCAGCACAACGTAATGCGTTCAAGCATTTAGAATGAAGCATGGCGGGCGGCTAGCAAACGTTGCCCGGCCTTGAACTTAATCTTTGGACTCGGCTTCCCCGTAGTTTTTACCTATTGAGTTTTTGTCTGTTACATATTGATTTTCTTTTGCAGTTTGCTGCTGAGTTTTGATTTATTGTGTGTGTTTATGTTTTCGATTCAGACTAATTTTTAACTTTTAGGATATATTTCTCACGCCTGAGCTGATTGAATTAAATATTACACATAACCTTTCAAAACTCCGGTCGATAGCCCGGTTAAATATTTATATGAAAACCGAAAATTAGGTTTGGTCAAATGAATTCAAAAACAAATCATTAAATTTGGCTTGACTAGCGAGGATATTGAAATTATAACTAATTGAAAATCATCTTAATCCAAAAAAAACAATAGTCAGAATTTTAACAGACCCCTCTCAATGACAAAAAAGACGACAATTTTAATAGGCTTCGTTGGACTTAAATTCTTGCTGCAATTTTTACTATTAAGTAGTGAATATGACTTGCATCGAGACGAATATTTGCATCTTGACCAGGCAAATCATTTGGCCTGGGGTTATCTTTCGGTTCCGCCCTTTACCTCCTGGACATCGTATATCATTCAAATACTGGGCAATGCCGTTTTCTGGGTTAAGTTCTTCCCTGCCTTGTATGGGGCATTGACCATTTATGTCGTTTGGAAAGCCATAGAAGAATTAAATGGAAATCTGTTTGCATTGATTTTAGGTGCCACTTCTGTTTTATTTTCAGCCCTTTTGCGACTGAATACTTTGTATCAGCCCAATTCTTTTGATGTATTAAGTTGGACAGTTTTATACTTTACGGTGCTAAAATATATCAAATCTGATGATTCAAAGTGGCTGTATATAGGAGCCACAGCATTTGCAATCGGCTTTTTAAATAAGTACAACATTGTTTTTCTCTTAATCGGCCTTGTACCTTCATTGTTGATTACAGAGCAAAGGAAAGTATTTTTAAAACCCGCTTTGTATCTGGCCATTTTAGTAGGTTTGGTTTTAATCTTGCCCAACCTTGTTTGGCAATACAGCAATAATTTTCCGGTCTTCCACCACTTAAAAGAATTGGCGGAAACGCAATTGGTAAATGTAAACAGACTTGATTTTTTGAAAAATCAGTTGCTCTTTTTTATAGGTTCACTCATCGTAATCTTCGCAGCATTTTATGCTTTGCTCTTTCACAAGCCTTTCAGCAAGTATAGACTATTCTTTTTCTCTATCCTCTTTACTTTAATAGCTTTTACTTACTTTAAGGCCAAAGACTATTATGCTATTGGTATTTACCCTATTTACATTGCCTTTGGTTCTGTTTATCTGGCAGACATTCTAAAAGAGGGTTGGAGAAAATATTTACAGCCCCTTGCCATTGCAGTTCCGATACTATTATTTATTCCAATTTTTAATGTTGCGTTTCCCAATAAAAGCCCCGAATACATTGTTCAGCATTCAGAAAACTACAAAAAATTAGGTTTATTGCGTTGGGAAGATGGTAAAGACCATTTATTACCGCAAGATTTTGCAGATATGCTGGGCTGGAAAGAATTAGCCTTGAAAGTGGACAGCATATATACAAAAATACCGAATAAAGAAAAGACACTCATTCTTTGTGATAATTATGGACAAGCAGGAGCAATAAATTATTATACCCGACAAAACATAAGGGCGGTTTCGTTCAATGCTGACTATTTAGATTGGTTTGATTTAACCAAAAAATATGAAAACTTGATTAGAGTAAAAGAAGCAGAAGATGTAAATGAAGAATTACAGGAAACATCACCTTTTTTTGAAAATTCAGCTGTTGCCGGCTCTGTAACCAACAAATATGCAAGAGAATTTGGCACAGGAATATTTGTTTTCACCGGTGCAAAAATTGACATCAGAAAAAGAATTAAAGAGGAAATTGCAGAGAAAAAAAGCTACCACTAGCTATTAAGGATTCCCTCGCAAAACGGGGCATGCAATACCTAAAAAGAAGCCAATGCTGAATTTAATTTTCCGAAGTTTTTACCAATAGGTTTTTCGTCTGATGTTTTTTGAGTTTCTGTTGCAGTTTGCATCTGAGGTTTGTAGATTGGTGTATTTACCACATTTTGAATTAAATGTATTTTGACAATTTTTGTAGCTGCCTATGTTTGGCAAACTTACAGTAGCTTTTAGAAATATCCCCCAAAATTCCTCCGTCGATTATTTAACTTCCAAAAAAACATTCAGAAATAATTTTCGAATATTTTTACTAATTTTTGTAACCTTGGGAAAGTTTCCCGGTTTTCACTTACAAATCACTCTAAAGCAGAAAAAACAGCAAATTGGACGCATTATCAGACAATAGCCTCATGCTGAAAGTAAAAGCAGGAAACCTTGACCTCATGGGCTTGTTGTTTGAGCGTTACCATAAACCGCTTTTTGGATTCTTGTACCACACTACCGGGCAGGTAGCTCATAGTGAAGATTTGGTACAAACGGTGTTTTACCGCATGCTGAAATACCGCCATACTTTCAGTGGAGAAGGCGAGTTCAGAACCTGGATGTATCATTTAGCCCGCAATGTGGTCATCGATGCTCACAGGAAAAACAGTAAAACGAGTTATCAGTCTGATATGGCATCTGTGATGGAAAATATGGGTGTGTCACCTGACGCAGAAGCTAAAATAGAGAGAGAGCAGCAAAAGGAGATGCTGCAGCGGGCATTACAGTTACTCAGTATTGAGCATCGTGAAGTTTTGGTTTTAAGCCGTTTTCAGGAATTATCCTACAAAGAAATTGCTGAAATTCTAAAAACTTCTGAAGGCAACATAAAAATAAAAGTACACCGGGCTATGAAAGAATTGAAAGAGATATTTCTGAAAATAAGTGAATAAATGTTTAGAAACATCAGCATTACAAAAAATCAAAAAGTCCTGAATGACCAAAGATGAAATGTTATGAAAGAAGAATTTGATGAAATAGAGAAAGATTTGTGGTCTAAATTAGGAGCGTTAAAAACTCCTGAACCAAAGGAAGAGGCCAAAATGCGGTTTAATGCCATGCTTTATAATTTCAAACAGGAAGATGAAGCTAAAAAAGCAGGTTTCTTGAGAGTCCTTTGGGAAAAAATTGAGCCCCTGGTAACTTTAAAATCCAGCCATAGCTGGGCATTTGTCGTGATATTGGTGGTATTGAGTGGAACAATGGGGTACTTTTTCGGAAAACCCGGCAAGGAGATGGCCGGTAATCAGGCAGAAATAAAGAGACTTTCCGGCGAAATGCAGGATATGAAGCAAATGATGATGCTATCAATGCTCGAAAACCCCATGGCCACCGAAAGGTTAAAGGCGGTAAGCTACACCGAGGAGCTAAACACGGTGGACGATCAGGTAATAGATGCCTTACTTACCACCCTAAACTTTGATCAAAACGAAAACGTAAGACTCGTAACGCTGGAGGCTCTGGTAAAACTGGCTGACAACCCAAAAGTAAGGGAAGGGCTGGTACAGTCATTATTGACGCAGGAATCACCTTTGATGCAGGTAGCCCTTGCCGATGCCATGGTGAAACTGCAGGAAAAAAGGGCTGTGAAGCAGTTTAAAAAAATGTTGAGGAAGCATGATCTCAACGATGCCGTAAAAGGAAAAATAGAAAAAACTATTATTATACTTTCTTAGGAAAATTTAAAAATCAAACAAATTATGAAAAAGCTAATTATGCCGTTTTTGACGGTACTGGTATTCTCATGCTCAAATATAAGTGGGCAAAAAACAAAATTTGAGGAGACTATTAACAAAGAATTTAAGGTGGCCTCAAATAGTGTGCTGGCAGTTTACAACATCAACGGGAGCATAAGTGTGGAAGGCTACAATGGCGACAAGGTACTCATCGAGGTTGATAAAACGATTTCAGGTAAAACCTCTGAGATTTTGGAAGAAGGGTTAAAAGAATTTAAGCTGGAATTCGAACAAAAAGGCGATAGCGTCATAGTTTTCATTGCCGAACCCTGGGATTCGCGGCCTCAGGTCCGTCATTGGAATAAAAAGGAAAAGAAAATTCAGTATGAACACAATCTCAATTTCAGGATCAAAGTACCTCAAAATCTCAATTTGGATATTTCAACGATCAACGACGGTGATATTACTGTAAATCAGGTGGAAGGATTTATGAAAGTAAATAATATCAATGGAGCAATAACTGTAAACAATGCAAAAAACGCCAACGAAATACATACGATCAATGGCGATGTGAACATCACTTACGCTTCGTTGCCCCCTGACAATGCAAAATACTATACCCTAAATGGCAAACTCACCGTTGAATTTCCCGAAGATCTTTCAGCAGATTGCTCATTTAAAAGTTTTAACGGAGAGTTTTTTACTAATTTCGAAAACATAGAAAAGTTGCCTTCAAAAATCCAGAAAATAGTAAATACGAATGGCAATGAAACCACCCATAAACTTAACCAGGGAAGCAAAATCAGAATAGGTAAAGGTGGAAAAGATCTTAATTTCGAGACTTTTAACGGAAATATTTATATCAAAAAGAAATCATAATCAAATAACATTTTTTACATAAAACATCAAAAACAATGAAAATAAGTAAATTAATTCTGGCCCTTATATTGATGGTTCCGCTATTTGCCTTGAGTCAGGAAAAAGAACAACTCAATGTACCGCTAACTGACCCAACAAAGGAAGGTAAACTTAACGTGGGGCTCATCAACGGCTCTATTAAAATCATTGGCTACGCAGGAAAAGAGGTAGTGGTAGAGGGAATATCTGTTGAAAAGAAACAATCCAAAAATAACAGAGAGGCCTCTGAAGGCATGAAAAGAATCACCACCAACGATGGTTTTGAGCTTACTGCCAAAGAAAAAAACAACATCGTAAATGTTTCGGTGGACAACATCAATCTTCTTGTAAACCTTACCATAAAAGTGCCTCACCGGTTCTCCTTAAAAGTGAGCACCATCAACCATGGCGACATAAACATTGAAAATGTAAAGGGAAACCTGGAAATCAGCAACATAAATGGATTTATCAGGATGAAAAACATCGGAGGATCGGTCGTAGCCAATACCATAAATCAAGACATAGTGGTCAACTTTACAGAAGTAACCCCAGACACTCCGATGGCTTTTACAACTCTAAATGGAAAAGTGGATGTGACTTTCCCGGGAAATCTGAAAGCAGATGTAAAACTTAAAACTGATGAAGGCGACATTTATTCTGATTTTGATATTGACATTAGTAAAGTTCCGGCAAAAATCAACAAAACCACTGACAGCGAAAAGGGTTACTATAAAATCAAAAAAGAAGACTGGACTTTCGGAAAAATAAATGGCGGAGGATCTGAAATCATGATGAAAACCATGAACGGAGATATTTATATCAGAAAAGTCAAATAAAAAACGAAGAATCTGGCCTCTTTGAAAAAACTTTAAAAAGAATTTACAAAGAGGCCTTTCTGTAATCCCGATAAGTGCCAAAGGCTTATCTCACAAAATAAATTCTGATAAAGCTATTATGAAAAAACTATCACTGCTAATTTTAGCAATGCAGCTGGGCTATGCCCTGTTTGCTCAAATCTCCCCGAAAGTCCTCGATGCCCGTCGAACCAATAAGAAAGTAGTTGTAGATGGTAAACTCAACGAATCGGCGTGGTCTGATGCTTCGATGCTAGATGATTTCACCGAGTTCAGACCCGTAATTGGTCGAAAGGAAAGACCTGAAATCCGTACTGAAGCCTTTTTAATGTATGATGATGAAGGCATTTACTTTGGTGGAACGTGTTACGAGAGTACACCCGATTCTATCTCTAAAGAACTTACCGGCCGCGATGGATTTGGGGCAAATGATTATATCGGAATAATTTTCGATACCTACCATGATAATCTGAACGGCTTCGAATATTTTGTAACCCCTCTGGGCGAGCAATGGGATGCTAAAATGACATCAAATCAAAACTCAAACAATGGAGGGGAAGATTTTGCCTGGAATTCGGTCTGGAAAAGTGCGGTGGTGATTCATGAAAAAGGATGGACTTTCGAGATTTTTTTGCCTTACTCTGCCATCCGGTTTAGTAAAGACAAAATTCAGGATTGGGGATTGAACATCACCAGAAGACGCCGGAAAGTAGAAACCCAAAATACGTGGTCGGCAATAGATCCCAACAAAAATGGTTTCTTAACTCAGGAAGGCACCTGGAAAGGAATAAAAGATATAAAACCACCTTTGAGACTGCAATTGTATCCTTATTTCTCAGTATATCAGAATCATTTCCCGGCCAATGTAAAAGACCAGAAAAATTGGACCAACCAGATCTCGGGTGGTATGGACATGAAGTTAGGCTTGAGTCAGGCATTCACACTCGATGCTACGCTGATTCCCGACTTTGGGCAAGTGCAAAGTGATAATCAGGTACTTAACCTTACACCTTTTGAGGTAAAATTTAACGAAAACCGTCAGTTTTTTACAGAAGGCACAGAATTGTTTAACAAAGGAAACCTGTTTTATTCCAGACGTATCGGAGGAAGGCCTATCAACCTCAACAAAGCCTACGACGACGTAAAGCAGGGAGAAGAAATGCTCAATAACCCAACTGAAGCCAAGTTAATCAATGCATCAAAAATATCAGGAAGAACAAGCAAGGGGCTCGGAATTGGAATCTTGAATGCCATCACAAAGCCGCAATTTGCAACTATTCTGAATAACGAAACAAACGAAATTCGAAAATTCGAAACTGACCCCACCACCAATTACAATATTTTAGTTTTTGACCAAAATCTTAAAAATAACTCCTCGGTAAGTTTTATAAATACCAGAGTTTTGAGGGGTAGTCAGGCATATAACGCTAACGTGAGCTCAGCAATTTTTAGCCTGAATGACAAAAAAAACAATTATAATTTATCAGGAAGTGCTGCCATGAGTCACATAAACTTCAAAGACGCACTAACCGATAATTCCTTGGGTTACAGTCATTCTTTGGCTTTTGGCAAAACCAGTGGGAGATTCCTCTTCAAGGCATCACAAGAACTCACCGACACCAAATATAACAGTAATGATTTGGGGTATTTTACCAACAACAACTTTATCAATCACTATGCTTATTTGGGTTATAAATTTATCACTCCAAAGAGATGGTACAATCGCATGCAGTTTAATCTCAATTTATTCAGCAGCCATCTGTATGCTCCGATCGGAGAGATAGACAGTAAGTACCAAAACGCAAGAATCAACTTCAACTTTAATGCCCAACACAAAAAGATTTTCTGGTTTGGTGCATATTCTAACTTTATTCCCGTTCATAACGATTTCTATGAGCCCCGTATCCTGGGACAAGTATTTAAAAGAGGCAAAAGCATCGGCATCGGTACATGGCTTGAGACCAATTACGCCAAAAAATATGCGGGAGTCATAGAGCTATTTAACAGACATTTCATTGATTTTTACAAACTCAATATTTCCGAAATGTATTTTAACCATGGGTATAGATTTAGTTCTAAGTTTTCGATTCGCCATAATCTCAGTCTCTCAAAAAGTAATAATGGATTGGGATTTACCACTATTATGGATGATAAATCAATTTTCGCCTTACGAAAAGTAAAAACTGTTGATAATACGCTGAACTTCAAATATAATTTCAACAATAAAATGGGCTTGACATTCAGGGCAAGGCATTATGCCAGTGTGGTCAGCAACAAAGAATTCTTCACACTTCAGAAAGACGGTTCATTATCAAAAAACGGGGATATAAATCAAAATTTAGACAAAAACGTCAATTATTTCAATATCGACATGGTATATACCTGGCAGTTTGCCCCGGGAAGTTTCCTAAATGCGGTATGGAAAAACGCTACGGTTTACAGCTCTGACAAATCCGGCATGAAATATTTGGATAATCTCCAAAATACCCTCAATTCGGATCAGAATAATAATCTTTCTTTGAAGGTAATTTATTTTTTAGATTATCTGTCCATCAAAAAAAAGAATTAATGAGGTAAAAGGGTATGCAAAGAAAAGGGGTCATGTTTTTCAACATAACCCCTTGATTTTCAAGAGCCCCCTATCGGGATCGAACCAATGACCTACTGATTACAAATCAGAGACCCACTTAAAAATCACTCTTCTTTTTGTTTCAAATGTATGCTTTTGGTCTATTTTCGCTACTTTTTGGCACTTTTTGAGTCATTTTTTTAAATTTTCTTTCACTTTATTTCCTATATTTGTTTTTTATCCGGCAATTTGTATGTATATTGTATGTATATTGTATGTATATTTTAAAGCATACTTACATTTTCAATTAATTAAATATAAACATGTTAGGCGTAACAACTTCAATAATTCAGGACAAAAGAATCCAGCGAAATGACGGAACTTTCGCAATTAAGCTCAGAATTACATTCAACAGAGAGCAAAAATACTTTCCTTTGAAAGTGTCGTTAACCGAAGAAGATTGGCTCAAAACCCAATCAATTAAAGCCAGGGGCGAATTTAAAGAATACCAAAACCTCTTTAGTAAGGTTGAACAAAAAGCCCTGGATATTATCAAAACCATTGAGCCATTCAGCTTTCAGGCATTTGAAAAGGCATTCAATCAAAAAAATGATCGCTCAAAAGATGTCTTTTTCTACATGGAGAATTACATGGAGCAATTAAAAAATGAAGCCAGGAGCGGCACCGAAAACAGCTATAAATGTGCTTACAATAGTTTGAAATCATTTGTGAAAAGTAAAGGCAGGAAAATCCTAAGCTTTGCAGATGTTACACCGGAGTGGTTGCAAAATTATGAAACCTGGATGGTATCCAATGGAAAAAGCCTTACGAGTACCGGTATTTATCTTAGAAGCCTGAGAACCATTATTAATATTGCGGTAGAAGAAGGTATCCTAAATAGAGAGTTTTATCCTTTCGGCAAAAGAAAATATACAATCCCTGCAGGTAGAAACATTAAAAAAGCTCTAACCATTCAGGAAATAAAATCCATCGTAAATTTCAAAACAAAAACGGAAGCAGAGCAAAAAGCTAAAGATATCTGGATGCTTTCTTATCTTTGCAATGGTGCCAACATGAAGGACATCGCCCTCCTCAGATGGAAAGACATGGATTCAAAAAGAATTGTATTTGTGAGGGCTAAAACTGCAAGAACCACCAAACAGGATTCAAAACCAATTGTAGTAATGTTGTTGCCCGAAATAATGGATATTATTAACAAATGGGGAATCAGGACCAATAATCCCGAAGATTATATTTTTCGAATTATCAATGAAAAAGACAGCTCGGAGGATGTGTTAAAAAAAGTGAGGCAATTTATTAAAACCACAAACAAATATATGAAGAGAATCGGCAAAGCTCTTGAATTAGATTTAACGTTGACCAGCTATTCAGCCAGGCACTCATTCGCAACAGTTTTAAAACGTTCCGGTGCTCCCATAGAATTTATCTCTGAAAGTCTTGGTCATAAAGATTTAAGAACCACTGAAAATTATTTGGGCAGCTTTGAGGATGGAGTAAAAGAAAGTTTCCAGAAACAACTCTTAAATTTTGGAGAATAAAATGAATCCTTTCGAAAACCTTAAAGAAATCATCTTTGGTAGCCAGAGACCCTGGCTACCTGAAAATAATTCTGAAAATAAATTTGAATCTCTATTTCTGGATTTACCAGATATCACCTCAGACCAAACCCGGAATTATACCATAGAATTTTTTAGGCCTATAAATTTCAAAACCAAATATTATTCAAAAGCCATTTCAAATGAGGTTGAAAGGATTTTAAACTTACTTTTACCTGAAATAAAAAACGAATCCGATTTAAAAGTCCAGAAATACCTGCACAATATTCTACTTGCGAAACAACTTCAAACTTTATTAAAAGACATTGGGAAAATCATCAAAGAAAAACAATATGAATTAACCTACCTCGATTCAACTAAAACAACATTTGATCTTGACACCAATCACAAAGCAGATACTTATGTCCTCCACTTTTTAAAGCTCAATTGCATTTTGCTTTATTTGGAGATTCAACATGTCTTTAGATTTGAAATAAAAGATGAATTTATCGAAGAAGATTTTTATACCAGATTGCTGTTTGAAAAATTACCTGAAAGAGCATTTATTAAAAGTGAAATTAATTTTGTCATTGAGCCAATATCTTATGAGGAAGAATCTTTAGATTTTGAAATCCCAATTTTGGAAGAACCTATTGAAAACGCTTTTATTATTGAGCAAAAAAAAGAAACCCCTTCCATTTTTAATCCTATTGAAGGCGAAGTTCCAGGCACACGCCCCTCTAAATTAACTTATCAGTTTATTAAATCTGTGGACAAATTTAAAGAAATTGAGACTTTGCTTTATGTCTATAAAATCATTGATCTTGATTACAATTTTATTAAAAACAAAGCAACTTCAAACAATAGACTTCTGGCATCCGTAATCAGAAAGCTTATTGACTTAGGATATTTTAGAAAAAATACAGTAGGATATAAAGGATTAATAAAAGAAACCCATATTAGAGAATACTTCGAAAATCGCTATCATGCCGACATTAGCCAGGAGTTTAGAAAGTTAAATCAAAACCATCTGGACTTTGCTTCAAGAAAACTTCCATGGTTAGACAAATTAGAAGCTTTAAGATAATATGGTATTATGTGCAATTAATACCATTTTGCACTTTTAGATAATACCACAAAAAAATATAAGCTCCTAATTTCCAAACCTTTATTCTGGTATTATCTTTTTCCTCCAATAATACCAATTTTAACGCCCCAATTTTGAATCGTCTTTCAAACGAAAGATGACATTTGGCCAAATGTCCATTTATAAATTTTTCTATCAAGAAAAACAATGGACAACATTCTATTGCGTCTCGATCAAATCGAGCAGCTCATCATTGAGCAAAGTATCAACAACAAGGAAGTTTTGAACTTCACCGAAGCCACCAAATATCTGGAGGTATCAGCATCGCATTTGTATAAACTTACAAGTGCCAACATTATTCCATTTTATAAACCCAATGGAAAGAAACTCTATTTCAAAAGAGAAGAATTAAACCACTGGCTTTTGAGCAACAGGTTTTCAACCAAGGAGGAAATTGATAGTAGAGCAAGAAACTTTTCTTTCAAAAAAGGAGGTGTATTGTCATGACTGAAATCACAATAATGTTTGAAACCCTCCTCAGAGAAATAGAAATTGTAAAAACCTATTTGGCAAATGCAAAAGCACCGGAGGAGCCGGATAGCTTTGATAAAGTTTGGATTGATGGTCAGGATGTAATGCTCTCGTTGCATATTAGCAAAAGAACCCTTCAGTCTCTGCGTGACAATGGCCTCCTACCCTATTCGAGGATTCAGGGGAAATTCTACTATAAAAAATCAGACATTGAAAATCTGCTGGTAAAAAACTATAGATCTACACCTTTTGATTTAAAAAACAATGGCACTTACTGAGCAGGAAATTCTAATGAATACCAACTATGGGCTCGACATCTACGCCCATATATTGAGGGAATTTTATCCAGACGAAACCGTAATTAATTTGAAAGGCCGTGAAACCCGGCCTTCCAAAAACCCTTTCACAGGCGATTCTTTAACATTAGTTTTTGAGGAAATATCCAATCAGTTTTTTTACAAAGACCTTGTAAAAACTGATTTCCTGGGAAATCCCTTTCAGTTTGCGGAAATGCATTTTAAAAAATCCGGAAATGATTTATTGGAAATAATTGTGCAATCTCTGAATCTTAGAATAGGCAAAAAAAGAAACAAATTTCCTTTATTTCTTAAACAGGAGTCAGAACAAAAGCCTCTTTTATTTCCTGTTGCTATACCCCGTTTTAGTTTATTTCATGCACCGGTAACAAACACCATTCCCGCAAGAGAACTATCCTTAAAAGAGGTTTATGAGCTTATTCTCAATGAATATGAACCCCAAACAACTCAATTAAGGAATATCTCTGATAAAAAAGAATCCAGAGCCTTTAAAGCCAAAAACTTTAATTATGTGACTTTCTCAGGCACTTTTTCAAGTAGGAAGGATGAAGCTCTGATAAAACATTCCGGTTATCTGGCATTGGATTTTGATCATCTGGGAGATTTTGATGCTCTGAAAACAGCTTTGCTCAATGACCCATTTTTTGAAACCGAATTATTGTTTCGGTCACCTTCAGGAGATGGCTTAAAATGGATTATATCAATTGATATCACACAAAACACCCATCAGGAATGGTTTTTAGCAATAAAAAACTATTTAGAAACAACCTATCATCAAAAAGTAGATTCGGCTGGGAAAGACGTATCAAGAGCTTGTTTTCTTCCAAATGACACACAAATTTTCATTAACCCAAAACATCTTCAGTAATGACAAAGAATAAATTTAAAGTAGAAGACTGGTTAAATAAACCGGAAAATATTTCAAATCATCCAGTGGAGTTGCCAAAACCTATAGATAATAAATTTCAGGAGGTAGAACTTTTGGTAAAAGCTATTGAGGAAAGTAAAATAGATATTACGACCAATTATGAAGATTGGAGGAATATCGGTTTCGCCTTAGCTGATGAATTTGGGGAATCAGGCAGAGATTTATTTTTGAGAATAAGTCAGTATTATCATAGATTTACCGCTGGAGAAACAAATAAACAGTTTGATGCTTGCCTTAAGTCAAATGGTTCAGGGATAAACATTAATACACTTTTTTATCTGGCAAAAAATGTCGGTGTTTTTTCAAAACCCTCCTTTCCAAACACAATTACCAAACTTCCTGAAGTTTCGGAAGAGAAAAAATTACCTCATTTACCTGATGAAATTTTTCCTCAATTGCCTGATTTCTTAATACGACTCACTGAAGTGGCAGAAAATAAGGAAGAGCGGGATTTGATTTTGTTGGGCACCATAGTAACCCTAAGTGCAACTATGCCTACGGTCTTTGGCATTTACCACAAAAAGAAGGTCTTTGCCAATCTTTATCTTTTCATTTCTGCCCAGGCATCTGCCGGCAAAGGCCGTCTGAATCACTGTAGGAAATTGGTCAAGCCAATTCATGACGCAAAAAAAGAAAGCTATAGAAAAGCCAAACTACAATATTTACAAGACCTGGCTTACTACAATGCTCAAAAGAAAAATAATCCTGATACTGAAAAGCCGGAGGAACCTCCTATGCAGCTGCTTTTCATTCCGGCCAACAGCAGTGCTTCAGGTACTTTCCAGCTTTTAAATGACAATGACGGCCGGGGATTACTGTTTGAAACAGAAGGCGACACGCTGGCAAATACTTTTAAAAGTGATTTTGGAAATTATTCTGATGGTTTTAGAAAGGCTTTCCATCATGAAACTATATCATATTACCGCAAAACAGACAGAGAATTAGTGGATTTAGAAACGCCTTGTATTTCTACAGTGCTTTCAGGTACTCCAAAACAGGTTTTAAACCTCATTCCCAGTGCCGAAGATGGCCTCTTTAGTCGTTTTATTTTCTATTACATGAATATGAACCCCGAATGGGCAGAAGTTTTTGAAGGAGATAGCGATACTGGTTTAGATGAATATTTCTTTGAGATTGGCAAAGAGTATTTAGTTTTTCACAATACACTTAGTGCTTCTCCCGACATACATTTTTCATACACCAAAGAGCAGCAGGAAAAATTCAATGAAGTTTTCAAACATTTCTTTGCTTTATACTTTAATCTTAAAGGAGAAGAATATGTGGGTACCATCAGGAGGTTGGGTTTAATAACTTTCAGAATTTCTATGACTTTATCTGTGCTTAGAATGATGGACACTGGCGAATACACGAGTAAGCTGATTTGTAATGAACAGGATTTTAATGCTGCAATTTCGATGACGGATGTTTTTATAAAACACGCCTCTTATATTTTCAATCAATTGCCGGAAACTGCCAAAACAGTTAAAAAGCCTAATAAAAAAGAGAGATTCTATGCAGAATTGCCAGAAAAATTTAACCGAAAAACCTATTTGGATGTAGCTCAAAAATTAGGGATACTTGATAAAACCGCCCAGGCATATATTGCGGCCTTCAAAACAGACAAGTTAATTCATCATGACGGCAAAGACTCCTATTTAAAACAATAATTTCCAGATTTTCTGGCCACACATTTTTTCTTATTTTCAATTAGACAGGAGTTTTCTTTAGTGATTTTTCAAAGTTTATAAACTTTTTTTCAGTTTTCTTCCACAATCTTCCAGATTTCGGAATCGAAAGAGCCTTATTTCCAAAATTTCATATTCTGTTTATTAAATTTGTATTGCACAACTAGCTCAAAATAAGCAAGGAGTGTATATCTAATCTAATATCAATAATTAACTTTAAAAAAGAATGACAACTTTAGAATTCAACGTTATTACGTTTAACCACCTTCCAGGTGATCTCACCATTCATTTTTCAAATCAGGCCTCTCCTGATGCCCTCCGAATTTTTAAAAAACTAGTTCCAAAAGAAGTATTGACCCACTTTGGGGAGCAGGACCATTTTTTTATGGACTTTGAAAAACCTTTAGAAAATTCAATTGCAATTACAAAAAGTATTAGCCCGGTTTTCGAAAAAAGTCCAAACGCTTCAGATCGTGAATCAAATAAAATTCTTGAAAATAGGAGTTTCAGTAATTCCATAGTACGACGATTTTACAACTATAAGATTTTCAAATACTTTCGCTCCAAAGATATATTAGTAAAACCTACATTTGTAAATGACATCGAAGTTTGGCTTTATAATAAAAAAGAGGTTGATCCTAAACACTGGCATTTTTCAAAATTCTCCTTAAAAGTTCAATTAGCCAAACTGACAAATAATCCTGAAATACTAATTAGCTATGAGGGAATTTCTAAGATTCTAAAAGATCCATACCGTAACCTGATTCCAAAAATCAATCCCGATTGTTTCAGGTGGTTCTTATTTCAAAAGCAGCTTTATAAATTTAAAGATCTACCGGAAGAAGCAATTCGAAATTCTGAAAAAGTGCATGTAATATTGAATTTAAAAATAGCAAAAGCCCTCAACTATCCCGCCCTCCCACCTGATAGAGGAAATAAATATGCCAAATTTCAAAAGAACATTGCTGGCTTTTGTAAGCGACATCTTTTCACAGAGGAATTTGAAAATATAATTCCAATTAAAGAAAGAACTTTCTTATCAGTAAAAGAAACACGAATTGGTAAAGTTTCGAGTAGTAGTAACCAATTGGTATTTGGCAACAATCAACAGGGGATAATTCCTTATTTGGGAATGAAAGCTTATGGACCTTTAGAAATTCCAAAGGACAAACAGATTTGTTTCTTCTATATATACCATCAGGAAGACAATGCAATTTTTCAAAAGTTCGACAGCTTTATGGAAGGCAAGGAGCAGGGTTTTAACGGCTTCCAGGGCTTCTGTCGTCTGGGCTACTATCCTGCATATAATTTAAATATCATATTCTCTAACCGCTCAAACCCCTTGCCCGAGATTGAAGCTGCCCTTAATGAGCAGCAAAATTTCCCTCCCGAAATCCGGTTTATTGCATTTTATATAAGTCCAATTTCAAAAAACACCAATGATTATCAATTGAAAGAAATATATTTCAAAGTAAAAGAAGTACTGCTGAAACGAAAAATAACTTCTCAGGCTCTCGATCACAGCAGGGTGTTTTCCAATGGGTTCAATTTTAGCTTACCAAATATCTCAATTGCTGTTTTGGCAAAACTGCATGGTATCCCTTGGCGATTATCAACAACCATAAAAAACGAACTCATTGTAGGTGTAGGTGCCTTTAAAAACGCTGTTACCGATACTCAATATATCGGAAGTGCCTTTAGTTTTACCAACACAGGAGCATTTAATCACATGGAATGCTTTCTAAAAAGTCAAACCGACGAATTGGCTGGGTCGATTATAATGGCAGTTAGAAACTTCGCCGCCTTGAATACTACTATTGATCGCCTCATAATTCATTTCTACAAAAATATGAGTCAGGAAGAACTAAGACCAATCGAAGAGGGTCTAAGACGATTAGATTTAAATATTCCTGTTTACATCATATCAGTTAATAAAACCGAATCTCAGGACATCGTTGCTTTTGATAAAAACTGGCAAGGACTTATGCCTCAAAGTGGCACTTTTATCAATTTAGGCTTTAATAAATTTCTGTTATTTAATAACACACGCTATGGTGACACGCTCAAAGCTTCAGAAGGATTCCCTTTTCCAGTGAAGATAGGAATGTACTGCACCAAAGAGGAAAAATTGAAAGAACCCCAAGTTGTTCAAGAACTTTTAGACCAAGTCTACCAGTTCAGCAGAATGTATTGGAAATCAGTAAGCCAACAGAATCTCCCAGTAACAATAAAATATCCTGAAATGGTTGCAGAAATATTCTCTCATTTTGAGGGCAATGAAATTCCAGAGTTTGGTAGGGGTAATTTATGGTTTTTGTAAAATAAAAATTAGAAAAATGTATCAAAAGAATATATTCGAAAAAGATGGTTCTGGAATATATACGGTTTCAATTGCAGACGATGTTGAAAAAGTTAATCCTATTGAGTATTATAAGAAATCCTTTATAGAGATGTTTGTAAATGACAATCGTTTGATTCTAAATTTGAAAAATAAAAATCTATCTGCACGTATTTCAGATGATTTTTTAATTAAAAAAGCAGAGGAAGAATGGAAGGAAATTTCGGATGAATTTCATTCTGTTTCAATTCCTCCTTCTTTGGTTAAACTTTTAGAGACAACTAAGAAATCAGATCAAATAAAATTATTAAAACTTTCATCTCTTAGTCCCCAAATCATATTAAACTAAAGTGATCCCAATAGTTTAGACAGATACAATAATAAAATAAACTATTGTTATTGTTGTAAAAGTCCTTCTTTTTCTTTTTTGCTTCTTTTTTCTTTGTTAATAAAATAGGATAATTGTTGATAAT
>JAIUOF010000014.1 GCA_020161355.1 Bacteroidota bacterium
ATTATCAACAATTATCCTATTTTATTAACAAAGAAAAAAGAAGCAAAAAAGAAAAAGAAGGACTTTTACAACAATAACAATAGTTTATTTTATTATTGTATCTGTCTAAACTATTGGGATCACTTTACTTCGAGGAAAATTATAAAAAACGCAAATGTTGAATTGGAAGTTTCTGATATAAAAAACGCAGATAAAAGTATTGAAGAATTAGTTAAAAAATCTAATGGGTATTTTTCAAATGAAAGAGAAAATAAATACGAAGACCGAATTAGTAAAGCATTTACAATAAGGATTCCTGCTAAGAACTTTGAGCTATTTTTTTTAGAATTTGATAAACTGGATTTTGAGGTAGTGTCTAAAGAAATTAGTTCTACAGATGTAACGGAAGAATATGTTGATGTGGAAGCCAGACTTAAAAATAGAAAACAAGTTGAATTGAAATATTTAAATCTATTAACAAAAGCAAATAGTGTAGAAGATATTCTGAACATTGAAAAGGCAATCGGTGAATTAAGAGGCGAAATTGAAAGTACTGAAGGAAGGTTTAAAGTCTTAAATAATCAAATTGAATATTCGACAATAAATTTGACTTACTCAAAACTGGTTGCTTCAAAATATGGATTTTTTAACAGAATTATTTTAGCCATTAAGCAAGGTTGGGATAGTTTTCTTTCTGCATTAGTGTTTTTGATAAGTTTATGGCCATATTATTTGTTACTTTTTACTGCTTATTTTCTTTTTAAATGGATAAGGAAATCAAGGAAAAAGTAAAAAAATAATATTCTGCAAGGATCAAACGGCCTGTTTTAGCCACGCCAAAACGTGACGAGTAGTGAGAGCCCGGTGACCACGCCATAGCGTGGGCAGCCGCCCAAAAAATAAACGACATTTTGATAAAAATAAATACAAATGACCGCAGTAGAAATCGTAAAAGCGTATTATCAGAATTTTAATAACAAAAACTGGCAGGGCATGCTTGACTTGCTGAGTGAGGATATCAGGCATGATGCCAATCAGGGTGATAGCAGGGTGGGGAAGGAGCTTTTCAGGGAGTTTTTGGCTCATATGGATAGTTGCTATGATGAAACATTGACCGAAATGGTGTTTTTTGCGGAACCTGCTGACCAAAGAGTGGCGGTAGAATTTATAGTCAATGGCACGTATAAAAGTACCGATGAAGGCCTGCCTGAGGCTACCGGTCAAAAATATGTGCTTCCGGCGGGGGCTTTCCTGGATGTGAAAGATGGAAAAATCAGCAGGGTGACTACCTACTACAATTTGCCGTTGTGGGAGAAAATGGTGCTGGGGTAAAGCCAATCTTGCCCCTACCCTAAAGGGGGATTGGCTTTCTTAATGTATTAATTATTAATGTGATAATGTGTTAATTGAATGAGCTGATAGCCCAAAAACTACAGATATTAGATCAAAAATGCCGAAGGCTGACAGCCGAAAGCATGCAGCCAATAATTATGATTTATAAAACTTTCATAGGAAAAGAAATCGAAAGTGTGATAGAGGAGCTCGGGAGGCTTCGGATAGTGGTGTTTCGGGCGTTTCCATATTTGTATGAAGGCAGTTTGGAGTATGAAAAGGAATACCTGAAAGTATATACGGCCTCCGAAAAATCGTTTTTGTTTTCGGTGTGGGACGATGGCAAAATGGTGGGAGCCACGACCTGTATTCCCTTGACAGATGAGAGTGAAGAAGTGCAGGAACCATTTGAGTCTGCCGGCCTGGACAAGGAAAAGATTTTTTATTTTGGTGAAAGCATTTTATTGCCCCAATATAGGGGGAAAGGGCTTGGGAAGCGATTTTTTGAAGAAAGAGAGGCTCATGCCCGTTCCTTTAATACATTTGATTTTACTTGTTTTTGCGGGGTTGTAAGACCCGAAAATCACCCTTTGCGGCCAAAGGATTATGTGCAATTGGATAAATTCTGGAAAAGCCGGGGCTACGAAAAGCAGGAAAATTTGAAGAGTTGGTTTGTGTGGCAAGACATCGACGAGGAGGTTTCCAGCTCCAAACCGATGGTATATTGGATGAAAAAACTATGACAAAAGTAGCAGCGGCGGCTTACCCTATTGCCTACCATACCTCATGGGAAGCCTGGCAGGAATATGTGGAAGAATGGGTGAAAAAAGCCGCAATTGAAAAAGCCGACTGGCTGGTATTCCCAGAGTATGGATCGATAGAGCTAGTGAGTTTATTGCCTGAAAATATTCAGAAAGACGCTTTTCGTCAAATCAGAGAAATGCAGGGTTTCGTGGAGGCTTTTCAGAAGTGGTATGCGGAATTGGCCAAAAAATACGAGGTTTTGATAGTAGCTCCGAGTTTTCCGCTGGAGGTCTCTGGCAATATTATCAACAAGGCATGGGTCTTTACTCCAAAAGGTTTGGCGGGATACCAGGATAAATTTTTTATGACACCCTTCGAAAATAATGAATGGGGAGTAAGCTCTTCTGAGAAAGTACTTACAGTTTTTGAAACTGAAAAGGGGAGTTTCGGGATTCAGATTTGTTATGACGGTGAGTTTGCTGTCGGCTCAAATCATCTGGCACAAAACGGGGCCCAACTAATACTGCATCCCAGTTGCACTGAGACAATTCGGGGAGCCACCCGTGTGCATGTATGTGCAAGGGCACGTGCACTCGAAAACCAATGCTATACCATGGTTTCACAAACCATCGGTGAGGCACTTTGGACACCAGCTGCAGATTATAACTATGGCTATTGCGGGGCGTATTCCACACCGGACTTGGGTTTCCCGGAGGAAGGTATTTTGTCTATATCTGAACATCAAAAACCGCTTTGGCACTTCCAGGAGTTTGATTTTTCACTGCTGGAAAAAGTAAGAAAAGAAGGAGGAGTTTTGAATTATGAGGACCATAAAACGCTGGATTTTGATTTCAAAAATGAAGAAATCATAGTCAGAAAGATGAGTTGTTAGTTTCATTTTTTACGAATAAGATTTTTCAAAATAAAATGTAAAAAAGCGAAAGGATTCTCAAAGTGTAGATTTCCTTATCTCCCACATTATGTTTTTGTTAAACAGGCACTCATTTCACCGTTTTTTAATTTAATTTTAAAGAAAAAATCCGGAAGTGAAAAATAATGGAATTTCCCGGAATTATAAATTTGATTTTGCCTTAATAAAAACGAATTAAAATGGATTCTCGTCGGGAATTTCTCAAAAAAGCCTCAGTTCTTACCACCGGAAGCAGCCTGCTGAGTGTGCTTCCAGCCTCAATTCAAAAAGCTCTTGCCATAAACCCCGATGCGGGAACTACTTTTTTGGATGCCGAACATGTAGTGATATTGATGCAGGAAAACCGATCTTTTGATCATACCTACGGTACGTTGCAGGGTGTGAGGGGCTTTAATGACCCCAGGGCGATCAGACAACCCAACGGTAATAAAGTCTGGCTTCAATCCGACGACTCCGGAAACACATACGGCCCATTCAGGCTCAATATGGAAGGTTCCAATGCCACCTGGATATATTCGCTTCCGCACTCCTGGGAAAATCAGGTAGAGGCCCGCAATCGTGGCTGGCACAATCGCTGGCTGCAATCCAAGCAGTCGGGGATGGCTGATTATAAGGATATTCCGCTTACGCTGGGATATTATAATAGAGAAGACATTCCGTTTTATTATGCCCTTGCCGATGCATTTACGATTTGTGACCAGCATTTTTGTTCCTCACTCACAGGAACCACTCCTAACAGGTTGTATTTATGGACGGGTGCCTTGCGAGAAAAGCCTGATTTTGATTCCAAAGCCAATGTAAAAAATGAGGATGTGGACTATGAAAAATGGGCAAAATGGAAAACTTTTCCCGAGCGATTGGAAGAAAATGGCGTTTCCTGGAAAATATATCAGAACGAAATAAGTGTTCCGACAGGCCTCGAAGGCGAAAAAGATGGACTTTTGGGCAATTTTACCGACAATCCTATCGAATGGTTCGAAAATTATAAGGTGAAATTTCATCCCGAATACAGGGATTATATGGAGGCTGCTATCCTGAATATTCCGAAAGAAATAGAAGAATTGGAGGAAAAACTCAGTGGACTTTCAGGTAAAGAAGCCGAAAATGTAAAAGGCTCAATAAATTGGCGTAAAAAGCATTTGGATCAAATCAAAAAAGACATAAAGATTTATACCAAAGAAAACTTTGACAAACTCACTGATTTTCAGAAAATCATCCACAAAAAAGCATTCACCAATAACCGGGGAGATGCTGATTATCATGAGCTGGAGGAATACAAATATTCAGAAAAAGGCAAAAAAAGGACTGTAAACCTGCCCAAAGGTGATTTGTTACATCAATTTAGAAAGGATGTTAACGAAAGAAATTTGCCCACCGTTTCATGGGTGGTAGCTCCTGAAAAATTCTCGGATCACCCCGACGCTCCCTGGTATGGTGCCTGGTATGTTTCTGAGGTTCTGGATATTTTGACCAAAAACCCGGAGGTTTGGAAAAAGACCATTTTTATTCTGACTTATGATGAAAACGACGGGCAGTTTGACCATGTCCCGCCCTTTGTGGCAGCTCATCACGAGAAAGTAAACACCGGAAAAGCCTCAGCAGGAATAGACCTTTCGGTGGAGCAGGTAAATATTAAGCATGAAAAAATGCGGCCTTACAAAAATCCCGAAAAAGAAGCCAAAGAAGATGCTATTGGTTTGGGGTATAGGGTGCCAATGGTAATTGCCTCGCCCTGGAGCCGGGGAGGGAAGGTGTCTTCCGAAGTGTACGACCATACTTCAGTGCTGCAGTTTCTGGAGTTTTTCCTGAAAAATAAAACCAAAAAAGAAATAAGAGAATCTAATATAAGTGCCTGGCGTAGAATCGTATGTGGTGACCTTACTTCTGTTTTTAAGCCCTATTCAGGTGAAAAAACAGTTTTACCCAAATCAATTGACAAGGAGCCGTTTATCCAGCGAATATTCGAGTCTCAATTTAAAGAAAAGCCGTCGGGATTCAGGAAATTTACCAAATCCGAAATCAGCAAAATCAATGCGGGAGCTCCGGGATTTGACTGGGGTGCGGTGCAGGAAAAGGGCATAAGGCCTGCTTGCCCATCCTTTTATGAGCTTTACGCCGAAGCCGAAGTATTAGGCGATCAACTCAGGCTTAATTTTGAGTCAGGAAGAAAAGCTTTCGGTGAAAAAGCAAATGGCTGCCCTTTTATGGTTTATACTTCTTCGCTCTATGGAGGTGATTGGGTGCCCAGCCGCAATTATGCCCTGAAGGCCGGAGATAAGCTTAATGATGAATGGGACCGAAAGAAATTTAAACCCGGGCAGGCTCATGTTGAAGTCTATGGACCGAATGGTTTTTACAGGTCATTTAAAAATCTTAAAAAAGATATCCAAACTTCCCTGAAATATGAATTTGTAAATGAAAAAATTACCGGGAATGTGTTTTTGGAGTTAAAAAATGATAGCGATAAAACCTTGAACATCAAAGTTGAAGACGTTTCCTACAGGAAAAATTCGAAATCATGGAAGGTAGAAGCCGGCTCGGCCAGTAGTGTGAGATTTGACCTTTCGAAGTACTATAACTGGTATGATTTACGTGTCACAGCCGATGAAATTCAGGGATTTGAAGTGCAGTATGCAGGTCATGTAGATACCGGAAAAGAAAGTTTCACCGATCCGGCAATGGGCGGAATAATTTGATTTTAGAATGGAGATCATCGAGCAAATAGAGGATGGAATAAGAGTGGCAAAAATAAAATCTGAGGCTATTTTGATTCATAATCTCGACGATGCCACGCAGTTATTAGGAGACATTTATTACCAGGGTTTTGACAAAATCATTTTGGATGAACAGCATATTTGCCCTGATTTTTTTGATTTGAAAACGAAGCTTGCCGGAGAAATTTTACAGAAATTCAGCAATTTCAAAATGAAACTCGAAATAGTGGGCAATTGGGGAAAATATGAAAGTAAAAGCCTGCAAGATTTTATTTTTGAGAGCAATAAAGGCACTTTGATTAATTTTGTTGAAAAAAAATAGATTATTTTTGCTCAAACCGTAATATTCTGAATATGAAAAAACTTCTCATCATTCTTAACCTTTTTTTAATTGTAAAATTATCTTTTGCACAGCAGCAGGGTACTCACTGGGCAAATGATGGCAAAAGTTATTTTGAACTAAAAAGTGGGGCCTTGGTAAAAACGAATCTTGAAACCAAAGCTTCAGAAACAATTATTGATGCCAATAAACTCGCCTTCAATGCCCAACCCTTGGATATTGATAATTTCAAATTCACTCCAGACGAAAAGAAACTCGTGATTTTTGCCAATACCAGTCGCGTTTGGCGATACAATACCAAAGGTGACTACTATGTGTATGACCTTTCGGCACAAAAACTTCAACGCATCGGAGCCACCATGCCGGCATCAACCACGATGTTTGCCAAAATCTCACCCGATGGAAGCAAAGCAGCCTATGTGAGCAACCGTAATATCTATGTGGAAGATTTAAAAACGGGTACAATCAAAGCTTTGACCAAGACCGACGGTAACCCAAAACTCATCAATGGTACCTTTGACTGGGCTTATGAAGAGGAATTTGGCATTTATGATGGTTTCCGTTGGTCGCCTGACAGCAAGCAGATAGCTTATTGGCAACTGGATGCTTCGGGAATCAAGTATTTCAATATGATTAACAATACTGACGACATTTATGCTAAAGTGATTCCTTTGGAATATCCTAAAGTGGGTGAGGATCCTTCATCTTGCAAAATTGGAGTGGTGGATGTAAAAACCGCCAAAACCAAATGGATGGATGTGCCGGGAGATAGCAAACAACATTATATTCCCCGTATGGAATGGGTAGAGGCAGGCAAAATCATGGTGCAACAACTTGACCGCAAACAGCAGATCTCAAAACTTTTCTACGCTGACAGTAAAACGGGAGCAGCGACCAAAATATATGAAGAATCAGACCCCAAGGCATGGGTCGATGTACGCATCACCTGGCATGAAGATCAGCCTGCAGGATGGGAATGGATTAAAGGTGGCAATGAGTTTTTGTGGGTAAGCGAGAAAGACGGCTGGAATCATGTTTATAAAATCTCAAAAGATGGTAAAAATGAAACTTTGGTGACCAAAGGAAACTATGATGTAGTTGACCCCTTAGGATATGACCAGGAGGCCGATTTGCTTTACTTTACAGCTTCACCTTCAGATAGCCGCCAGCTTTATCTTTATAAAATATCGGTAAAAACTCCGGGCGAAGCAGTGAGAATATCACCAATGAATCAGGAGGGGTCTCATGGATATACACTTTCCGACAATTTCAAATATGCCCAGCATCGGTTCAGCAATTATTATACACCCAGCAGTACCGAGTGGATTACCTTGCCTGACCACAAGCCTCTGGACCCTTCAAAAGGGGTGGATACCAAAATTGACCCGTCCAAAAAAGCCGCTTCAAATGTAAAAATGGTGGAAGTGGTAACAGCCAGCGGTATCCCTATGGAAGGCTGGATGGCATTGCCCAAAAACTTCGATCCTAATAAAAAATACGCCACTGTATTTATGGTTTATGGCGAGCCGGCAGCTATGACCTCGAAAGACAACTGGTCGGCAGGGAAAAATGGTCTTTATGTGGGCAATATGGCTGAGGATGGTTACATTTATATCTCTATCGACGGCCGGGGCTCACCTGCACCCAAAGGAGCCGCATGGCGGAAAGCCATCTATCGCAATATTGGTATTGTCAATATCAAAGATCAGGCGGAAGGAGCTCAGGCTTTGTTTGCCAAATATCCATTCATCGATCAGGAACGCATAGCCGTGCATGGTTGGAGTGGTGGCGGTAGCTCTACGCTCAATCTGCTGTTTAAATATCCCAAAATCTACCAAACGGGCATAGCAGTAGCCGCAGTAGGCAACCAGCTTACTTATGACAACATATATCAGGAACGCTACATGGGTGTACCTCCCGGCGACCTGACCGGATTTGTGGAAGGCTCACCCGTGACTCACGCCAAAAATCTTGAAGGTAACCTGCTGTACATCCACGGTACCGGTGACGACAATGTACACTACCAGAACGCCGAAATGCTTGTCAATGAGTTGATTAAATACAACAAGCAGTTTCAGTTTATGCCATATCCCAACCGCAGCCATGGAATATTTGAAGGAGAAGGCACCCGCAGGCATCTCAATACGCTTTTCACCAAATATCTGAAAGAGCATTGCCCGCCGGGTGGGAGGTGAGAGAAGTTTATTGTAAGCCTTCTTAAGGATTACTCCATTAGCTTCTGATATATAGGGAGTTAATGGAGTTTTTACGTTATATTTTTAAAAATTACTGGTTTGAAATAAAAAAATCCTCCATTTGGAGGATTTTTAAGAAGATAAAATACTTTCTAACGTAGTGTGGAAACTAAAAGAAAGAATTTTAAAGCGTCAATTAGCACCTTTAGTACTAGTGTTAAGGCTTCAAGAAATACTTTATTTCTTTTTAGCCATTTAGTTGTGTTTTTCATTTATTAAATAATTAAGTTGTGAAAATATTTTCAAAAATATGAAAAAATATTAATGCTTATGTTTTTTTGTTCTAAAAAAATTTATAACTTTCTCTCTATTAGGTATTTAACTATTATATAAAATTTTAAAAGTACAATAAGGGAATAAAAAAAATTAGGTATAAACAAGAAATTCACTTCACAAATCATAAATCTCTTTTCTGTGACCAATTTCAATCACTTCAATTATTAATACTTTATCAAAAATTTCATAAATAATGCGATAATTGCCAACACGAATTCTGAATCCGTCTCTTCCTTTTAATTTTATATAACCTTGAGGTCTGGGGTTTATAGAAAGGTCAATTATGGCCTTTTTTAGGTGGGAATAATATGGATCTGGTATTTTTTCAAGGCTTTTGATAGCCCTTTTATTAATATTAATTTGGTAAGCCATTACTAACAGCTCTTTTCTCTTCAATCATTTTAAAAGCTTCCTCGATTGGAACAGAGGGGTCTTTTGATTTTTTAGCTGCGTCATATAATTTGATATCTTCTAGCTCTTCTAGTTCTTCCATAATTCCCTTGAAGTCATCAATTGACAATACAACCGAGACTTTTTTACCCATATTGTCAGTAATGTATTGAGGTTTTAAAGCGACCATAATTTTATTATTTTAAAAATTAACGAAATAAAATTAATCAAAATTCAATTTTAGAGCAAATTACATTATCAAAGCAATCTCCCATCCCATTCAAAATCTTCGGATTCGAGGAGGGTCACTTTCTTTTCGAAATCCGGGTGACGGGTATTAATCAGGAAATTGTATTCCCTTGGCACCAGTGCTGAAGGGACTTTTAGAATAAGGCTATTTTTGCTTCGGTACCATTCTGAGCCTATTTCTTGTAGTAAGGGATATGCATTTATCGATCTCCAGTTTTTTGGCAAATCATCAATATTGATTGCTGCCACATCGGCTTTTTCATCTATTTCAAGTTTGATGTTGAGCAATTTATAATCATTATGCGTGTTTATCGCACTACGATGGGCCACCATTTCTAGTGTCGCAAGCGAAACAGAACTTCCAGTGTAAATTATAAATTCATCCTCTTTATTCCACCGGTTTTCTATCCCGGAAGCACTTAATGATGTGGCAAATTTTGCTTTTCTTATATTAAAAACTAACATAATTAAACGTTTTCGCCAAATTCTATAGCGGTGAGACGGTTATCTATGTATTTGATTCCGAGGATTGTATCCAAAAAACTCACCGGTGGTTTGTTGTCAAGCAATATATTGGGTAAAGAAAGCCATTTTTCAAAATCATCTTTATTTCCGAAAGTCTCAATACCGTGCTTATAAAGGGATAGTAATATCAGAATATGCTCTTTTGTATTTTCTTTAAGAGATAAGTCCGGGTTTTTGCGATAATTTCTAAAAGTCCTTGAAGAGATATTTAACCAATCGGCTAAAAGGTTATCGTTTAAGCTAAATAACTTATTTAGAATACTCACGTAATCTGCATCTTGAGAGCTATTTGCCACAAAAAGAAAAAATTTTGTGGAGTCGTGTATGGCAGGAATTTTACCAATTATCTCGTTTTGTCGCTTATCCAACATCGAAAGTGTCATAGTCTGAAATATTATTCACGTAAAAATAGGAAAATATTCCAACATTTAAAAGAAAATATTCCACTTTTTGTATTTTACAATTTCCCCCAAAAATCTCACACCAAAACCCACCCAATCTCATTTTTTTAGAAAAACCCAAATTATAATTTTGCATGAAATAAAATCCTCAATCCAAACTCCCCTCTCCTTTGGAGAGGGGTCGGGGGTGAGGTTCAAACACTCATGAAAAAAACACTCGCCCTTATTCTCCTTTTCTCAGGATTTCTTACTGCTCAGGAACGAAACCTAACCGTTTTGAAATCCGGCTGGAAGTTTCAGTTAGGAAATACCCCAAATGCTCAAACCGAAAAACTCGACGACTCCAAATGGGCTTCGGTGACTGTTCCGCATGACTGGGCCATTGCCGGGCCGTTTATCCCTGATGGCAATGGAAACACAGGAAAACTCCCCTGGAAAGGAGAGGGTTGGTACAGACTGAAATTCAACTTGCCCACTTCCGAAACCGAGAAAAAATACATCCTGCTTTTTGACGGGGTGATGGCTCAACCTCAGGTTTTTGTGAATGGACAAAAAGCCGGTGCATGGGACTATGGATACAATTCATTTTACATTGATATTACCTCATTTTTAAAGAAAAAGGGTGAAAATCTGTTAGCAGTACACGCCGATACCCGTCAGCATGACAGCCGTTGGTATCCTGGTGCCGGAATTTATCGGAAGGTGACCCTGATTGCTCTTAATCCTGTACATACCGAAATCTGGGGAACCCAGATCCAAACCGCTGTTCTGAAGCCGCATTACGCCGATGTACTGGTAAGATCAGTCATAAAAAACGAGTCGCCTTCAGACAAAAAATTGAAAGTGATTCAGAAAATATTCAAAGACGGAAAATTTACAGGGGTAGGTTCATGGGTTGAGATGGAAATAAAAGCAGGCCAAAGTAAAAATGCCGAAAATACCCTTACCCTTCCCAATCCGGCACGATGGTCGCTGGAGCATCCCGAAATGTATGAAGTCGAGACTTCCATATTCGAAGGAAACACGCTTTTGGATGTAACCCGGACTGATTTCGGGATAAGAGATATCAGAATCACGCCTGATAACGGCCTGTTTCTCAACGACCAGCGAGTGCAGCTCAAAGGAGTGAACCTACATGCCGACCTGGGACCATTAGGTATGGCTTTTGACGAAAAAGTTTTCAAACGCCAGCTTTTGATTATGAAAAACATGGGTTGCAATGCCATTCGTACCAGCCATAATGTACCTGCACCCGAGTTGCTGGAGCTTTGCGACCGCATGGGTTTTTTGGTGTTCAATGAGGCTTTTGACAAATACGACGCCAAGGCCGATATCACAGATACCACCGATTTTGACGCTTTCGCCAAACGCAATATTGGCAACTTTGTTCGTCGCGACCGCAACCACCCCTCGGTGTTTATCTGGAGCGTGGGCAATGAGATGGCCGACCAGCAACTCAACCTCAACGGAGGCTTTGACAAGCTGCAAACGATGATAAACTACGTTAAAAAATACGACCCCACCCGACCCATCACCATGGCTTGCGATATTTTTCCGGCAGCCAAAACACGGCATTTTGACTTTTATGATGTTCACAGCTGGAACTACGGCAGGCGATACAGCCTTGCCCGGCAGATGGAGCCCAACAAAAGCGTGATAGTGAGCGAGTCAGCTTCAACCATCAGCAGCAGAGGGTATTATGAATTTCCGCTTCCAAAAGATAAAACGCAGGTTTCCAATGCCTTGCAGATGAGTTCTTATGATCTCAACGCACCTTATTGGGCTGAGATTTCTGACGACGATTTTATGTGGCAACAAGATGAATCTTACATTGCGGGTGAGTTTGTGTGGACAGGCATCGATTATCTGGGTGAACCGACGCCCTATACCAACGACTGGGCCAAAGAAAAAGGCCTGCCGGTCACTGCATCTTCCCGTAGTTCCTATTTTGGGATTGTGGACTTGTGTGGCATGCCCAAAGACCGCTATTTTCTATACAAAAGCTACTGGAACACCACCGATACCACTCTTCATATTTTACCTCACTGGAACTGGCCGGAAAGGCTTGGCCAAAACGTGCCGGTATTTGTCTATACCTCAGGCGACTGTGCCGAGCTGTTTGTCAATGGCCTATCGCAAGGCAAAAAGTGCAAGAACCCTAAGTCCGACAATTCCGTGGAGCGGTTTAGGTTGATGTGGGAAAATGTGACCTATCAACCGGGTGAGCTCAAAGTGGTAGCCTATAAAAATGGGGAGCGTTTGGCCGAAAAAACCATCGCCACCACCACTGCACCCGTAAAAGTAAAAATCACGAAAGACAACACCCTGAAAGAGAAATCGGATTATTATTTCTTTGAGTTGAGCGTAACCGACCAGGTCGGCAGGGAATGCCCGACAGCTGCCAATGTAATCAAAATCATCGTCAAAGGCGATGCTAAAATTGCAGGAATCGACAACGGGAATCCTCAAAATTTCCAGTCGTTTCGCAGTGAAAGCATCCCACTTTTTAACGGCAAGGCGATGGTAATCATCCATTCCGAATCAGGCAAATTTGAAATTTCTGCGACTTCGGAGGGGTTGGGAGAGGGGAAAGTGTCACCCTGAGCTTTTCAAAGGGTTGTATTTTTTAAAGGGGATTATTTTTTACCGTGTCTTCTAAATGCGGTTATCAGTTGGTATATACCATAACCAACATAGATTTTATTAAAAAACAATAAAATAGTTGATTTCCAATTTAGTTTCTCAAGGTCTGGTTTTGCTAATGGGTCAATAAATTGAATGTAATCTCTGAAAAACAATTGAGGGAATTTACACCAAATGGTTTCTTTATGCTCAAAAAGTGCAAAGAAGAAAAATAAAAATAGGGTTCCAATTACTATAAATCTGACTGAACCAAACCAATTTTCTCCGTGATTATTGGAAATTCCATTTAACCAAAAAACAAATTTATCATATTCCTTTCCTTTAGTTTTAAATAAAACTTTTTCTTGATTCTCCAACGCTCTTGAATGCATCAACGACGATTTTACTATATCTCCATTATTTTCTGCTACTTTTTTGAGCTGGTTATAGGCCAAAACCAATTGGTTAAAATCTTCTAAAGTTTTAGGATCTACACCTTTATTAGTTCTTATTTTGTCTGGAAACTGAGAGCCGGCAATGAAAGTGTTTAGGATTTTTGAATTATTAAATACAAATTCATATTCATCAAATTTAAATTCAGTAAATTCTGTGTTTCCCAAAGAAGAATAAAGAATAGAAATTGCAAATTCTTCTTCCTTTTTGAATAAATCTGTAAATTTTTGTTTCAATTCTGCCTCTCTTATAAATCCAAAGTGACGTTCGTTAACATAATCTAAAAAAAGAGATGGTATTTCGATTTTTGAACACGGCATACAATTTCTGAAATACAGACCACCTGAGAAATTACTCTGCCTGAATCCAATGTTGTTAATTTTTGTATCAGAAAAAGAAAACAATGATTCCTTCGGAAGGTTTAGATTTGAAAAATTAATGTTTTTTATAGTACAATTAAGAAAAAAATAATCCAGTTTCAATAGCTCACTATTTTGTAGATTCAAATTAGAAAGTATCGAATCGATCATCGTAAATTTATTAGAAAAGAGATTGTTTGAATTCTCCAATTCAAATCGTCTCATTACTGAATTATTAATTGAAATCTCTCCAATATTACATTTCTTAAATATTAAATCTTTAGTTAAACAATTATGAGAAAATTGGAAAACTGTAGAAAAGTCACATTCTTGAAATACGAAATTTCCTAATGAAATAATTTCTGAAAAAACATGGGAATTAAAACTGCCTTTGATGATTTTCGTTTGTCCGTCAATCTTCACACCTATTAAAGTCAAAATAGAATCATATTCTATGGAGTCTTTACTTTTTTCGTAAGCAATATTTATTGAATTTAAGGCAGATTTGGCAATAGTTAGCTTCTTATTATTTAGTAAACCGTTTATTTCAATCGACGTAAAAGCTTTATTGTGAACAAGTAAGTCAGGAATTTTTGAATTAAGAATATTCAATACTCCATCTTCTATTTTTTTGGTTTTATTGGAGATTTCAAATTTCCCTTGAAATGTTGAATTCTCTATGGAAAGACTTGAAAAACTAGCATCGATTAACTCAAAATTATCTTTAAAACTTGATTGAGTAAGCTTGATTTTTAATAAAGATGAATTTTGATTTTCAATTCTAAATTGTGTTCCATGGCAATTTTTAAAATTAATTAAGTCTGAAAAATTCGAATCAATGATTTTAAAAATTGATGCGATTTTACAATTATTTAGTAATAAAGATTTTGGATTTTTTAAATTTTGGAAATGCAATTCTTCTAATTTCTTATTAAGATTTGTTAAAGAGATTGTGGATATTGGAGAATTTACAATAAAAATTTTATTAATTAATTTCCTATTTATTCTAGAATCAGGTTCATGTGTAATAATTTCAAATCCTTCTATTTTTTTTACACCTTCTATTTCAATCTCTTCTATTCCTTCATTTTCTATTTTAATTTTATTAATAACTGATAATCCGCCTCCTACCTTTAGTTTATTGATATTGGCATTATTAAAAAAAATACTCCCTTTAACTATTGAGTTAAAAACTCCAATTTTTTGTTCATTATTATTGTTAGTGTCATAAATTGAAATATCATTTTCAATGGTACAATTATCAAAAACTAAAATTCTGCTATCAATCCTGGATAAAGAGATATTTTCTATATTACAGTTTTTAAAGATTATTAATTTAACATGATAAAAACCATCAATTGAAAATGAGGGGAATTTACATTTTTCAAATATTAGTCCTTCAATATTATTCCTAATTGAATTGAGATTTCTTGGCTTTTCATTTGAATTATTGATAAATTCTTTATCAAATATGTATTTAATAGAATTTTTTGCTGGTATTTCAAACTTACCAAAGTATTTCTCTAAATTAAATTTTTCCGGAAATCTTAATAAAACAGGTTCATCGCTGAGGTAGTTATTACGACCGGTTAAACGAATAACTAAATTATCAAAATCTAATTTTTCCATATTTTAATATATTGTGCAGCACTAAGTTATGCAAAACTTATGTCTTAAAGACTTAAAATAGAGAATAAATAAATTTTCCCCTCACTTCACCATCTCCGTAATCCACCCTTTGCTATTACTCACTCTGATAAACACCGAAATATCGCCGTAGCTGCTGTCTTTTTGGCCTTTTACGGGCTCGGGTACGCCGCCTGAGAGCACCCCTGCGATTTTCCAAACGCCATTGTCTTTTATGAAAAGTGGCCCACCGCTGTCACCCTGCACTGTGGTGCCTTCCAGGTCAAGTGGTGAGGGAGAGCTGGTTCCTGTGCCCAGTAGGGCTTCATCTTCGCCTATGTAGCTGTCGCCCAGCGTATTGCTGTTGCCCACCGGAGCGTCAAAATCAAACGCCAAAAGGCCTCCATTGTAGGTTACGCCATTTATCTTTGTTAGGATTCCGGTTGCTTTTCGATCTAAAATATTCTCGATGGCATGTTTTTTTGAGTAAGAATCAGGATTCTGACCTTTTAGCTTTGAATAATCTCCAAACCCACAATACCATACCTTGCTGCCTATGGGTTCATCGGTGCCGGTATAGAGCGGAACTGGCGTGATATTTTTAACAGCGGTTTTTAATTTTACCAGACACAAGTCATTGGCATTTACAAAATCCTGGTTGTCTTGCAGCCATGTGGGGTGAAAATATATCTGCTCCACACTCAAAGTCTGGTCTGGGCTATTGGGGTTATTTCCTGTAAAAACCGTGATATCCGCTGGGCTGGCTGGGTTTTTCTGTTCGTCTTTTACAAAAAAATTATGTCCGGCGGTCAAAATCCAGTTGGGTGCAATAAGCGTACCCGAGCCAATGTACTCATCTGATTTACCGTCGAGCGTATAGCTAAACATTACCACAGCACCAAAATCTGGGTGGTCGGTGGCGGAGGTTACTGCGGATTCATAATCGCTCAGACTGCGGTCATGTCTGATGCCAAAGGTTTGATTTTCAGATGGTTATATTATTTCTGTGGTGCTGCAGGAAAAAAGAACGAATGAGAGGGCTAGTACTTTTAAAGGGTTCTTAAAGTTAATAAACATCAGGTCAGGGTTATTAAATGCAATTGTAAAACTGCAAAAATTCGAATTAATTGTCGTAAAATATTGAATAAATCTCTGTTTAAAATTTATTGATTGTTTTGTCAGGTTATTTTGTTGGTATTTATTTTTTACTTTTGATAAATAATTGTCAAATCATGGAACATATATTGGATCTTCATATTGAAAAATTGCCTGAGGGTTTATATTTAGCCACTTCTGATAAAATTCAGGGCCTGGTTGCTCAAGGCAGAACGATTTCCGAGACCATAGAGATTGCGAAAGATATTGCCAAGAAGTTGATTGAAGCACAGGAAAGTAATATTTCTCATTTGAAATTGGCAAAGGAAAGCTTTGATTATCCTTTGGTAATTGGATTTTGAGATGGGGAGGTTATCAGGTTTTCGTTACCGCCAAATCATTAAGATTTTGAAAATATTTGGATTTGAGTTTTACAGGCAAGCGGCGGGAAGCCATGAGATTTGGCACAATCCAATTTCAAAAAAGTTTACCACAATTCCCAATCATTCAGGAGACATGCCTGAAGGAACACTTAGAGCTATTTTAAAACAAGCCGATATCGACCCTGAAGATTTTTTAAATTCAAAGTGACATTTAGGATTTATTAGAAATTCCCCCCCAAAAAACTATGAACCGTAGAAACTTCATTCAGAATCTGGCGATAGCTCCGGCTCTCACTATTCCAGTTGCTCAACCCATAATCATCAAACCTAAAAGGCTAATTGCGGGTGATACAATCGGGTTGGTGTGCCCAGCCGCCCTGGCATACAGCAAAGAACAGGTGCAGGTGGTGGTAGAGTCTATGGAAGCATTGGGTTTTAAGGTCAAGTTGGGTAAAAAACTCTGGAAACGTTATGGATATCTGGCCGGAACTGACGATGAGCGGGCATCGGATGTCAATGAAATGTTTGCCGATAGCTCGGTGAAAGGTATTCTGTGTGTACACGGAGGCTGGGGTTGTGCCCGTATTTTGCCGCTTTTGGATTACGAGGCTATCCGCAGAAACCCAAAAGTCATTGTGGGATATTCAGATGTTACGGCATTGTTGCTGGGAATCCATGCCATGACAGGGCTCGTTACTTTCCATGGTCCTGTGGGTGGTTCTACCTGGAACGACTTTTCGGTGAAGTATTTCAAAGCAATTTTAATGAATGCCGAAAAAGTAAAATATGAAAACCCTAAAACCAAAGGCGACAACCTCACGCAAGTAGAAGATCGCATCGCCACCATTAATTCCGGTACTGCCCGTGGAAAGATGATTGGGGGAAATTTGACCGTTTTGTGTCATATTTTGGGCTCTAAATATACGCCTGATTTCAAAAATGCTATCCTGTTTTGTGAAGATGTGGAGGAACAGCCCTACAGCGTCGATCGCATGATAAACCATATGAGGCTTGTAGGGGCATTTGAGGCTATGAGTGGCTTTGTTTTTGGAAAATGCACCAAGTGTGAGCCCGGCTCCGGCAGTTACGGTTCGCTTACTTTAGAAGACCTTTGGGAAGATCACATTAAACCAACTAAAAAGCCGGCATTTACAGGGGCTATGATAGGCCACATCACCAATAAATTCACGATTCCGATAGGCATCCAAGCCGAAATCAATGCCGATGCAGGTACGATTCAGTTTTTGGAGAGTGCTGTGGAGTAAATTTCTCTTTATTCCAAAAATACACTTTGTGCATTTTGTGTCTCCTTTGCGGTTTTTGTGGTACAGGAAGCTAGTTTTTAATTCAAATTTTTGCTTAGATTAATATTTATTAAAAAAATTTATTAATTCCTGAAAATCCCCAAAAACATCAAGTATTTTTGAGTTTAAAATCGTCCTTCTCCATGAAAAAAATACTTTTTGGCTTGATGGTGGCTGCTCAGCTACATGCTCAGGAAAAACCTGTAAAATTTGTTGACCCTATTATTGGTTCCGACGGTCATGGTCATGTATTGGTGGGGGCAAATGTGCCATTTGGAGCGGTGCAGGTCGGCCCAACCCAAATCGTAAAAGGATGGGACTGGTGCTCGGGGTATCATTATTCCGACTCCCTCATCATTGGGTTTTCACAAACGCACCTCAGCGGTACGGGTATCGGCGACCTCGGCGATGTGATGCTGATGCCGTATTCGGGCAAATTAAAACTGGAGCACCGTCATCAAAATCGGGATAATGGTGGCTTTGGGGCTATTTTTTCTCATAAAAATGAAAAGGCAGAGGCGGGTTATTACGCAGTAAATCTGCCCGAAGTGAAGGTCAGGCTTACAGCAAGCGAAAGAGTAGGCTATCATCAATATCATTACAAAAAAAACGAAAATCGCCGGGTGGCGGTTGACCTTTTTACAGGTATAGGCTGGGATAGACCTACTGATACCTATATCAAACAAGTGGACGCCAATACTTTCGTTGGGTACCGGATGTCATCAGGTTGGGCGGTTGATCAAAGATTGTGGTTTGCTATAAAAACTTCTGTTCCGGTCAAAAGCTTCGGAATAGTGGCCGATAGTGCTTTTGCTGATGTAAAAGAAAAACAAGGTCGCCGTCTGGTAGGCCAAATAGATTTTGGGGTGGGCACAGAAAAAGTTGAAATAAAAGTGGGTATCTCGCCGGTGAGTTCTGAAAATGCTCTGAAAAACATACAGGCTGAAATCCCGGGCTGGAATTTTGAAAACATCAAATTGCAGGCTCAGGAAAAATGGAACAAGGCTCTTTCGGTAGCCACCCTTACCACCAATAGTGTTTCTGAAAAAAGGACTTTTTACACCGCTCTTTACCACAGCATGATAGCCCCGATATTGTTTAACGACCACGATCAAACCTACCGCGGCACCGATAAGAAAGTTTACACCCAACCGGGTTATGACCACTATACCGTGTTTAGTCTTTGGGATACATATCGTCAGTGGCATCCTTTAATGACCCTTTTGGCCCCACAGAAAGTGCCTGATTTCGTTAAAAGTATGCTCGATATTTATGATCAGCAGGGTAAGTTGCCGGTGTGGCCTTTGGTAGGTTCAGAAACCAACTGTATGGTGGGCTACAGTGCAGTTCCGGTTCTGGCCGATGCCATTTTGAAAGGCTTCAAAGGTTTTGATTATGAAAAGGCTTTTCAGGCCATGAAAACCACCGCCATGAGCGATGAGTTTGGGCTTCAATACCTGAAAAAGACGGGTTTCATACCGGCAGAGCAGGAGGTGGAGTCGGTTTCCAAAGCCATGGAATATGCCATAGGAGATAAATGCATCGCCATGGTGGCCGCAAAATTGGGTCACGAAAAAGACCGTAAATATTTTGAAGAAAGAGCAGGATATTATAAGAGATATTTTGACAAAAATTCCCGTTTTATGCGTGGAGTGATGTCTGACGGGAAATTTAGGGAGCCGTTTGATCCTTTCAATATCGTACACATGAAGAGCGATTTTACCGAAGGCAATGCCTGGCAATATACATTTATGGTGCCACAGGACTTGGAGAACTATACGGCTTTGTTTGGGGGCAAGGAGGCTTTTCTGGAAAAGCTCGATAGTCTGTTTGTGGTATCAGGTGACTTGGGTGCAGAGGCTTCACCCGACGTGTCGGGGCTCATAGGTATGTATGCACAAGGCAATGAGCCCGAACACCACGTGCCTTATATCTACAGTGCCTTGGGCAGGCTCGACAAAACCGCTGAAAAAGTAAAGGAAATCACTTCGAAGTTTTACACCGACAAGCCCGATGGTATCTGCGGTAATGATGACTGCGGCCAGATGAGTGCCTGGTACGTGGCCTCAGCAATGGGTTTTTATCAGGTACATCCGGCGGATGGCAGGTTCTATGTGGGTACACCGCATTTTAGCAATATAAAAATGAAAGTAGGCGGTAAAACCCTCAACATTACGGCTAAAAACTTCGGGAAAGACAATATTTATATTCAAAAAATCATTCTTAATGGCAAACCTATCAACCGCACCTATCTTACCTACGCCGAGCTCGCTGCTGGCGGAAATTTGGTGTATGAGATGGGGAAAGTGGGGAGGAGGTTATAATTCGGTATTACGATTGCTACTGGAATCAAATTTCTTTGGGCCAGCTGAAGTTGTTTAAATAATTCTAATTATCTAACTCTTAAAAAATTTTTTCTAAAATATTTTCAAACAATAATTTTACACCAAATTGTATTAATAGGCATAGCAAGGTCTTTATATACTTTAATAGTAGTTTCTTAAACCTTTTTTTATTTTTTTTAAAAAGCTTTGACGACAATAAAATTCTTTTCATTCTGCAATTCTATAGTCAACTAAATGTGGATTTGATAAACATTTATAGTTTTGTTTTTTAAAATAAAGCTTAAATGAAAACCCTCCTCATCATCGACATGCAAAAAGATTCTTTTACGCCTTTGACATCAAAATATGATGCCTTGGGAGTGATTGAGAGGATCAATCGTCTTTCCACAGAATTCAGAGAGAAAGGCTGGCCTGTGATACATATTCAGCACGATGGCACTGCGGAAGGAGATTATCTGCCGGGCACCACAGGTTTTGAGATTATCGATGAAATCACGGTAAAAACCACCGATAAAATAGTGGTAAAAACCATCAATGATGCCTTTTATAAAAGTGAACTTGAAGCTGTTTTGAAAAATCTGGATGCTGAAGAATTGATAATTACCGGTGCCGCTACCGATTTTTGTGTGGACGCCACCCTCAAAGGGGCATTGGTGAGAGACAATAAAATAACGGTAATTTCGGATGCCCACACCACCAGTGATAAGCCCTGGGCGACAGCCGAAACGCTCATCACACATTACAACAACATCTGGAACTGGCTCAGCCCCGCAAAGCATAAAGTGGAGGTGCTGAGTTTGAATGAATTTTTATTCAAAATCAAAAATTAGCAAGTTTCAGATTTTTTTGTAAAATAACTCTTGTCATTTTTGTCTAAAAACCAGAAATAATGGACGCAAAACATCAGTTCAACTTCGAGAGGATAAGCAAAGCAATTGGTTATATTGAGACAGCATTTAAGTCACAGCCTAATCTCGACGAAATCGCCGAAAGGGTACATTTGAGTCCATTTCATTTTCAGAGACTTTTCAAAGAATGGGCCGGGGTTAGCCCAAAGCGATTTTTGCAATATATAAGCCTAGAACATGCTAAAAATCTCTTAGCAGATCAAAATTCAATTTTTGATGTTGCATTTCAAACTGGCCTTTCAGGTACAAGCAGGCTACATGATCTTTTCGTTAATATTGAAGGTATGACCCCTGCTGAATATAAAAACGGGGGCAAAAATCTCGTGATTAACTATAGTTTTGCTGAAAGCCTTTTCGGAAATCTTATTGTGGCTTCTACCTCTAAAGGTATATGTCACATGGCTTTTGAAGAAGACGAATCCGCTGCCTTGCAAAACCTCATTGACAGATTTCCGAATGCTGTTTTTCAAAGAAAACTTGACATGATCCAACAAGATGCACTATATGTTTTCAGGAATGATTGGAGCAATTTGCCTAAAATCAAATTACATCTTCATGGTACCGATTTTCAGTTGAAAGTTTGGGAATCACTTTTGAAAATACCTTCAGGCAAACTATCGACCTACGGAAGAATAGCAGAAAATATCGGCCACATTGGAGCCTCAAGGGCAGTTGGTACGGCCATTGGAAGCAATCCTGTTGCATTTTTAATTCCTTGCCATCGGGTCATTCAGTCAACCGGATCGTTTGGAGGATACCGGTGGGGTACCCCCCGAAAAACTGCGATGATCGGCTGGGAAGCCGCCAGAGAATACCAGGAAATTTAATTTATAATTTTCAGCAAGAATCAGATTTTTCCCAATCATTTCCGGCTATACTTTTGAAATAAAAAAAAGTATGAAAATCAAAAGTTATCCTTCAATTCTTTATTTCGGAACTCCTGTAGTGTTAATCAGCTCAAAAAACCCCAATAATTCAGACAACCTGGCTCCGGCATCTTCCATTTTTTGGCTGGGGTGGCGATGTGTGATTGGTCTTGGTGCCGGATCTCAGACTTCCCAAAATCTACTCAGAACCGGGCAATGTGTACTTAATCTTCCTTCTGCCGATTTGGTGGGTTCAGTTAATAAATTGGCTAAAACTACAGGAAGATACCCTGTACCTGAAGCTAAAATTCAAAAGGGGTATTTTTTTGTAGAGGATAAATTTGAACATGCGGGTTTTTCTTCTGAATTTTCAGAAACGGTTGAGCCATTGAGGGTAAAAGAATGTCCAGTTCAGTTGGAGGCGATAGTAGAATCATCCTATTCATTGGCAGCAAATGATGAAATCCAAAAAGGTAAAATTCTGATTTTTGAGCTAAAAATCAATAGAGTGTACCTTGACAAAGATATTCTTCTAAATGAAAACCCTGACCGGGTTGATCCCGACAAATGGAAGCCTTTGATTATGAGTTTTCAGGAGTTTTACACATTAGGAGAAAAGATAAATTACTCTACACTTGCTGAAATACCCGAAACGCTTTATAATACTCCCGACAGAGCTATGGCAATGAAAAGCTAAAAAGCAGAAAATTTGTAACAAAAATGGATGCTAAGATATTGAGCATCAATTTCATTTATATTTTGTTAATTTGGCAAAAAAAATAATTATGAAAGGATTAAGAACAGCTATCTACAAAGTGAGTGACCTCAATGCCGCCAAAGAATGGTATGCCAAAGTTTTTGACATTAAACCCTATTTTGATCAACCATTTTATGTAGGATTTGATGTGGAGGGTTATGAGCTGGGTCTTGTGCCGGACGACGAGCCCGTAACCATCAAATCGTCCAATGTGTTGGTATATTGGGGTGTTGATGACATCCAAAAAGAGTATGACCGATTGCTGGCATTAGGTGCATTTTCTTTTGAAAAACCAGAAAATGTAGGTGGCGAAATCATGGTTGCGACTGTGAAAGATCCATGGGGCAATGTGCTCGGGATTATTTTCAATCCTGATTTTAAAGTCAAATAAAGATTTTCTAAAATAGAATCACTGCCATGAAAAATTTTGTTTGGGTCTTTCTGATTTTTTTAGGGGTTAATAGTGCCTATGCTCAAGGTTTTGAGGTAAGTCAAAACGCCAGATATATCACAAAAGACAAGCAGCCCTTCCTGTGGGTGGGCGATACCGCATGGGAGTTGCTTCACGCTCTTGATCGCGACTCGGCCACCTATTATCTCAAACGCCGTGCTGAGCAGGGATTTACAGTGATACAGACGGTAGTTTTGGCCGAACTTGATGGCCTTCATACGCCCAACGCTTATGGGAACACTCCACTGCACAACGACGATCCCAATTCTCCCAACGAGGCGTATTTTGCCCATGTTGATTTTGTAATTGACAAGGCAGCAGAATTTGGCCTGATCATCGGCTTACTGCCCACCTGGGGAGATAAAATATTTAAGGATAAATGGGGAACAGGACCCGAAATTTTTAATCCTGAAAATGCCAGAAAATATGGCTTTTGGATAGGGAATAGGTACAAAAATCGAAAAAATATCATCTGGATTTTAGGAGGTGATCGAAATCCGAGGCCTAGCACTCAAGACAAGGAAATCTGGAATGCTATGGCAGCCGGTTTGGCTGAGGCTTATGGTGGAAATGATAAGGTTTTGATAGGCTATCACCCCCAACCCAACAAAGAAGGGGCATCGGAATGGTTTCATAATGAGCCCTGGTTTGACTTCAATATGTTTCAGACCGGGCATTGCCGCGATAACGAAGTATATGATTTGATTGGCAAATCCTACAAAAGACAACCCACAAAGCCTGTGATTGACGGAGAACCTATTTACGAAGATCATCCTGTTTGTTTTAATGCCAAAGATCTTGGCACTACCAATGCCTATGATGTAAGGAAGTCCCTTTACCTTGATGTATTCGCCGGGGCTTTTGGCTTTACTTATGGCTGTCATGATATCTGGCAATTTCATCGGCCCGGAGCCACTCTGGTCAATGGACCCCATATTTTTTGGAAACAAGCCATGGAATTACCTGCAGCCAACCAGGTGAAGTTTTTAAAAAAAATATTGGAATCGCAGCCACTTTTGGAAAGAGCTCCTGACCAAACTTTAATACTTGAAAACAATCTCCCAGCTCACGACCGCGTACAGGCAACCCAAGGAAAAGATTATATATGGGTTTACAGTGCTGTTGGAAAGTCCTTTACGGTTGTTTTGGGTAAAATTTCAGGGACAAATCTAAAGGCCAAATGGCTCAACCCAAGAAACGGAGAAATAAAAGAAGCGGGCGATTATAAAAACCAGGGTAAGCAAAAATTTATGCCCCCAACCTCAGGCTATGGACAAGACTGGGTTTTGATTTTGGAGAAAAAATATTGAATTATACTAAAAATTCGATTGAAATGAAGGAATTTAAAATTTTATTTTAATTGAAATAGATGGCTCAAGCAAAAAAATGAAGTCTACTGGTTGTCAACGTCAGATAAGCACCTCCCAACCTTTTCTCTTAGTCCAAATATTTTAATTAAGTTATTTTGTGTATCAAATTGTATGCAAGAAAAAACAAAAAAGGAGCTACATTTCTGTAACTCCTTGATATTTAAGCTCCCGAAGCTGGGCTCGAACCAGCGACCCTCTGATTAACAGTCAGATGCTCTAACCGACTGAGCTATTCGGGATCCTTGTTGACTTCAATTCTGAAATCGTGGTGCAAAAGTAGTGCGTTTTTCTAATCTTGTCAAATCTTTTATTGAAAAAAAATCAAATTTATTGTCCTTAATATTCTTAGTATTTTATTTCCAACGATTTAGAATAGTATTTTTTTCTATTATTTTTTGGCATTTACCACTTCATAAACCAGCGATGCCCCCAATTTGGCCGTGCGATGGTCGATATCTAAAACCGGGTTTAGCTCGGCTATATCGAAAGCTTTGAGTTTTTTGTCGGAAATGATTTTTCTGAAAATATCCTGAAAAAATGCATCCGGAATCAATCCGTTGTATGCTGTGGCACTCACGCCCGGAGCAAATGCAGCCGAAAAAACATCCATACAAACGGTCACATACAGCAAATCAATCTCAGCAATAAATTGGTGAATTACAGCCAGTATTTTCTCTTCGTTTTTAAAATGAAAATCCCTGCCCAAAAGATATTGCGTGCCCGTTTGATGAGCAAAATCAAAAAGAGCCCTGGTATTGGCGTTTTCCTGAATGCCGATAGCCAGATAGGCGTGGTTTGTGTAGTTTTTTTCTATTTGCCAGAATCCGGTGCCGGAAGTAGGGCCGGTTTCGGGAATTATTGGCCGGTTATCAAAATGTGCATCGAAGTTTATGATTCCGATTTTCTTCCCAGGGAAAGCCTTTCTGAGGCCGGAAAAATGCCCGTACATTACCTCATGTCCGCCGCCCAAAACTATACTTTTCAAATTTTGATTTTGTATTTCCGCTACCCGATTCGCCAATTCTCCCTGTGTTTTTTCGAGGTCTTGATTTTCACAAATGATATCACCCAAGTCAGCGAGATTCAGTTTTTTGTGTACTGGAAAATTAGAACATGCCTTTCGGAGTGCTTCAGGGCCACCCTTGGCACCTGTTCGCCCTTTGTTACGCTTTACTCCTTCGTCACAGGCAAATCCCAGAATCACCATTTTCGTTTCAGGATTTATCTCATATTGCATCGCCTGATGCCACCGCAAATGCTCTTCCCCGTCGCCATCAATTCTTCCCGTCCAGATTTTTGAAATTTCTTTCATAAGACTCAAATTTTCTCTCCCTTTTTCCATACTACTTCCGGCTTTAAACTTCCCTGATGATACAGAATCTCACGATAGTCATCACAGGCATAGGCCTGAAAATCAGCCTGAAAGCCAGAGGATATTTTGCCAACAGTACTTATATCAAGTGCCTCGGCTGCCCTGAAAGTCAATCCTGCCAGCACTTCTGCTGTGCTCAATTTTTGATATGCTGCCAGAATTGATGCCTGCGTCAATAAATCGCCCATGGGTGCTGACCCGGGGTTATAGTCGGAGGCAATGGCCACGCAGGCACCAGCATCCAGAAGTTTTCGTGCAGGAGCAAAGGGCTCTCCCAGTCCTATCGATGCACCGGGCAAAGCCACAGCTACCGTTTCGGAGTTTGCCAATATCTTTATATCTTCGTCGGTACTCGCTTCCAGGTGGTCGGCGGATAGTGCTCCCAGTTTTACAGCCATCTGTGCTGAACCCGCCGTAAACTGGTCTGCGTGCACCGTAATTTTGTAACCCAATTCTTTGGCTTTTTGCAAATAAATTGTAGATTCTTCAATCCCAAAAGCCGATTTTTCAGTGAAAATATCAACCCTTTGGGTCAAATGCTTGATTTCAGAGAGGAGGTTATCAGTCAAAAAACCTAAATAGTCACTGTTTGTCCCCTCAAAATCTTTGGGCTTTATGTGTGCCGCCAGGCAAGTTGAGACTATATCTGCTTTCGTATTTAACTGATTTATAACATTTAACATTTTCAATTCTTCGTGTACCGAAAGCCCATATCCTGATTTAATTTCTATCGTAGTCACGCCACTTTTCAAAAAATCATTGACTCTCTTTTCGGTAAGCAATTTCAATTCTGCATACTTTGAGTTTCTGGTTGCAGTCACAGTGCTCCATATCCCGCCACCTTTTTGGGCAATTTCCAAATACGATGTGCCAGCATTTCTTTCTGCAAAATCCATAGCTCGGGAACCTGCAAAGCAGCTGTGCGTATGGCAATCCACAAAACCAGGCAGCAAAACACTTTTTTGATCAACTTCCTCTATTTCAGCTTCTTTGTATTCTTTTCTCAACGAATCGAAATCCCCGGCTTTTACGATCATTCCATGCTCTACGAGTACTCCTGACTCAGGCAATATTTCCAAAGCCTCATCTTTTACCACCCCTTTGAGTGGTATTTTGTCTAATGTCAGAATTTGGGTAAATGGGCCTATGAGTTTCATTTATTATTATTTTTTGGGCAGCCGGGCGGGCTTTCGCTACTCGCTTTTTTGTATCCGCCTATCGGCAGGTTACAAAAAGAGCTCAGACAAACGCTCAATCCCTGCTGCAATTCACCACACGTTCAATCCAAATTTATCTCCCCAGGCTTTGGCTTTGTCGTATCCGGCATCCGCATGTCGGAAAATCCCCATAGCAGGGTCATTGAACAAAACCCGTTTGAGACATTCTTCAGCACGCTCTGTGCCATCAGCCAATACCACCATTCCTGCATGTTGCGAATACCCCATGCCCACACCACCACCATGATGGAAAGATATCCATGTAGCTCCACCCGTTGCGTTTGACATCAAGTTGAGCAGCGGCCAGTCTGATACCGCATCAGAGCCGTCGAGCATGGCTTCGGTTTCGCGGTTGGGCGATGCCACCGATCCACAGTCCAGATGATCCCGGCCGATCACGATTGGGGCTTTCACTTTTCCGGTTTTGACCAGCTCATTAAAAATCAACCCGGCTTTTTCTCTTTCTCCCATACCCAGCCAACAAATTCTTGACGGCAAACCTTGGAAAGCAATCTTTTCTCTGGCTTGTTTCAACCAGTTTATCATTCCGGTGTTTTCCGGAAATGCCTCCATCAAAGCCTTATCCGTCGTTAAAATATCCTCGTGATCACCCGAAAGTGCTACCCAGCGGAACGGGCCTTTGCCCTCACAAAAAAGCTGACGAATATAAGCAGGCGTAAACCCCGGAAAATTAAATGAATTGGGCTCGCCACCTTGACGGGCAAATTCCCGCAGGTTGTTGCCATAATCAAAAACCACCGAGCCACGTTTTTGAAATTCAAGCATAAAACCCACATGCCTGGCCATGCTTTTCAGCGACTTTTGGTGATAATCTCCGGGATTACTTTTTCTTAAAAACGCTGCTTCGGCCAAACTTAAACCATTGGGCACATAGCCGTTGATAGGGTCATGGGCCGAGGTTTGATCAGTAAGAACCTCTGGTACCATGTTGATTTCCAACATTTTTTCCAAAACATCCCCAATATCGCCTACCAAACCAACTGAGAGATTTTCACCCTTACTTTTTGCATCATTTACCCAGTTTATGGCTTCCTCAAATGAATCTGTCATACGGTCGATGTATCGGGTTTCCAGACGTTTTGTGATCCTTTCCGGATCCACATCTACGCCTAAAAACGTTGCTCCGGCCATAGTGGCTGCCAAAGGTTGAGCTCCACCCATACCGCCTAAGCCACCCGAAACGATGAGTTTTCCTCGCAAATCACCCTGAAAATGCTGGCGACCACATTCCCTAAATGTTTCATAGGTGCCTTGTAATATTCCCTGTGAGCCAATATAAATCCAGCTTCCGGCCGTCATCTGACCATACATCATCAGGTTTTTTTCTTTCAGTTCATTGAAATGCTCCCAGGTAGCCCAGGCCGGTACCAGATTACTGTTAGCTATTAATACTCTCGGTGCTTGTGGATGCGTACGTACAATTCCCACCGGTTTGCCTGACTGCACCAGCAGTGAATGGTTTTCGTCGAGTTCAAGCAATATTTCTATGATTTTCTCAAGACTTTCCCGGTTTCTCACGGCCTGGCCTATTCCTCCATACACTACAAATTCCGCCGGATTTTCGGCCACCTCTTTATCCAGGTTATTGAGCAACATCCTCAGCGGAGCCTCGGTTTGCCAGTTTTTCGCATTGAGTTCGGTTCCTCTCGGTGCATGATATACCGGATGTGAGGCATATTTTTCAAGAAATGCAATGGTCTTCGTATCCATTATCAAGGGTTTTTAATGGTCGGGTGATTTCGAGAATACTTCCCGACCGTATCAATTGATGAAGTGTATTAATATCTTTAGAAAAACTACGGTCTTCTTTGGCAAAAGGCACCGATTTTCGTATTTCAGATTGAATTTCTTCAATTATCCGGCTTGATTTCAATGGTCTTCTGAATTCCAGAGCCTGTGCAGCATACAGCATCTCGATGGCCTGAATGTATTCCAGATTATCGAGCACCTGATGCAGTTTTCGGCCACTGATGGAGCCCATGGAAACGTGGTCCTCCTGCCCAAGTGAGGTAGGGATACTATCAGCTGACGCCGGGAAACACAAAGTCTTGTTTTCAGTGACCAATGCAGCCGTGGTATATTGCGGAATCATAAAGCCGGAATTGAGCCCTGTATCTTCCAAAAGTAATCTGGGCAGACCATATCGGCCGTCGAGCATAAGGTAGCATCTTCGGTCGGCAATATTTCCGATTTCAGCGGCTGCAAGCGTACTGTAGTCGAGAGGCAGTGCAAGGGGTTGCCCATGGAAATTTCCGCCGCTGATACTGTCGTGCGAACCCATAATCATCGGGTTGTCAGTAACAGAATTCAGCTCAGTTTCTACCAAATTTTTAAGATGAATATAAGCATTTCTTGACGCACCATGCACCTGAGGCATGCACCGGAGCGAGTAGGGATCCTGCACACGGTCGCAGTCATGATGTGCTACCATTATTTCGGAGCCTTCGAGCAGAGCTCGGAGCCTTTGGGCTACCCATTGGTTACCTTCAAAATTTCGGATATCGTGCAGGCGTTTGTCAAACGGCTTGGCTGAGCCCATCAGAGCTTCAAGTGACAGAGCACCTACTATATCGGCCATTTGAAGGCTATTAAAGAGTCTTTTTGCTCCAAAAACTGCATGTGCCAGTATAAATTGGGTGCCGTTGATTAAAGCCAGACCTTCTTTGGGTCCGAGTGAAAGCGGAGAAAGACCAAATTTTGATAAAATTTCACTAGCTTCAAATTCATTTCCTTCGAAAATCACTTTACCCATACCTATCAGCGGCAGAAAAAGATGTGATAGTGGAGCCAGGTCGCCGGATGCCCCCACTGAGCCCTTTGAGGGAACTACAGGAATCACATTATTTTCTATATGCCAAAGTATCCGTTCAATAGTGCTTATTCTGATACCCGAATACGCCATACTCAGGGAATGCACCTTGCATACCAGCATCATTTTGGCCAATTCCACTGAAATGGGTTCGCCTACCCCTACACTATGGCTGATGAGAAGATTATGCTGAAGCTGGCTGGTTTGTTCGTCCGAAATTATGGTATCGCACAAGGGTCCGAAACCGGTGTTGACGCCATAAACCACCTCTTCACTGGCCACAATTTCATCAACCCAGGCGGTACTTTGCTTGATTTTTTCGGCAGTCTGGGGTTCAATTTGGCCTTTTAGGCTACCATTTACCAATGCCAGAGCTTTGCTTATAGTTAAATTATCTTTTCCGTAGCTAAACATTCATTTGGGTTTTAATTCGTTGACTCAGACTTTTCTCCGAAAAATCGTTTTCTATTTTCATCAGATGCTCAAAAATCTCCATGTCCTCAGTCATTTCTGAGATTGTTTTTTCCAGTGCTTCCCACACGGGTTTTATTTGACTAAGAAGCATTTTTCCGGAATCAGTCAGCACTACTAATTTTTTTCTGGCATCATGTTTTGAAGGGCTAAGAGCTACCAGCTTTTTTTCGTTCAGGACTTTTACCATTTGACTCACTGCAGAGTGTGAAATTTCTAACACCTCTGATATTTCATGGATGGAGAGCTCTCCATTTTTGTCCAAAAGATAAAATACCCCAAACCAGGAAGCTTCAAAGCCAATTCCGAGGTCAGCATATACTTTATTGATTTCAGAAAGAAAGCTCTCACTAAGCCTTCTGAGCCTGCTTCCGAATACCAACGGACCAAGTTTTTGATAGAAATTCATAGACAAATATATATAAGGACTTATATATATTTATAATATTTTTATTTTTTATTTGATGAAAGAAAGAAAATTATAATATGGATTTTTCAATTAAAGATATTTCAAAGATTTAGCGAGCGGTCTTTTTCTACTTAAAATACAGAATATCAGAAAATTAAATTTAGAATAATTTCAGAAAAATTCAGAAGTAATTTCAGAAGTCAAAAAGTATTTATAGTTTTAGGGATTAAATAAACCAGTTATGAGCATTATTGATCTTTTCAAAGAGGGAAAACAAAAACTCGAAGGTAAGTTTTTGATTTCTATCGCTGCCATTATTATCATTTCTATGATATCAGGAGTACCGACCAGCATTGATCCTAAACTTGGAGTTTTAACATTAATTTTATCGGCACCGCTTAATCTTGGGATGGCCGTTTTTTTCCTCAATATCGTTCGTGGCAAAGAAGTAAGAATCGAGCAGATTTTTGATGGATTTAAAAACTTCATTCCTTCTTTGGTAGTAACCTTATTGATGGCAATTGTGGTCGGTTTAGGATTTGTTTTACTGATTATTCCGGGAATTATCCTGGCATTGGGTCTTTCGATGGTATATTACATTTTGGCTGATAATCCACAAATGGGAGCGGTAGAGGTAATGAAAGCTAGCTGGGAAATGATGAAAAGCCATAAAATGGATTATTTTATTTATGGTTTGCTTTGCATCGTTTTTTGTGTGCTGGGGATTTTGGCTCTCATAATTGGGATATTCTATGTGTTGCCAATTGTTTATGCTGCATCTGCTCTTTTTTATGAGAAAATAAGAGAGGGTCAAATTTAAGCAACTGTTATTTTTGATAGAAAAAATTAACGCAATCTTTGGGTTTATCTGTGTTAATGAAATCAACGCCAAGTTGGCTTAGCGTTTTCCATGCTAACTGTGTATCAGGAGTAGCCCAAAAACGGATGGATAATTCGGATTTATGAACCGTTTCAATGATGTCTGTTAGTTTTTTTCGATCGTTTTCTGGAAGTTCTGTCTTACCATTCCAAAGCGAATATTTGTAAAAAGGGAAGCTGACCAATGCAATTTTTTCTTTGGGGGCCTCAGCAAGATCATCAAGTGATTGGTGGTCAAAGAAAATGTATTCAGGATATTTAGAATATTCATCTGGCTTTGGCCGGTTGCCCGAAATCACAAACGTTATTTTTCCTTTCTTTCTTTTATGAGCCCGGGTAAGTTTTGGAAATTTTTCCAGATCTTCAATTAATCTTTCCAGGGTGGTCTCTGCCGGAGTTTTTAAATCAATTAAAATCTGCAAATCTTCTCTTTTTTTATCTTTAAAAACTTTGGAAATGGGTTCAAGATAAAGTTTAGTAAAAGTATTTTCAGGTTTGACATCCTTCAGGTCATGGGCTACAAAAAGCTGATTATCTACTAAAAAAACATCCGCTTCAATAGAATTTGCATCGGCTTCAAAGGCTTCCCAAAAGGGCCTTTGATGCATATAATCATTATGAGAATGTACTTTTTGAGCAAAAATTGAATTGCTCAAAAGAAAAATGAAAGCCAGGATTTTTTTCAAAAGAATATTTATGTAAATATGAATTATTGAAAATCAGGAAATATCAAATGTATTTTAACCAGGAATATTTATGAGTTGCTTTGTAGGCTGCATACCATTTTGACGGAAAATACATTAGAAAAACAACCAAAGTCCAGACCAAATATACCCATCCCAAAGAAATACCACTTTCGATGTTTTGAGGGCGACCAAACGTACCACTTGCAAATGAAAGCTGACTCCAGTTAAAACCCTGGGCAAACAACACTGCCAAAGTGAAAATATGTATCAAATAAAAATGTACAATGAAATAGAAAAGTGGCACTTTACCGAATATGATCAGGATATTTTTGACCTTTTCATTGATTTTTTCTGCAAAAACTATCAATAAAAACATAATGCCAAGCGTAATCAAACTAAAGAGTAAGGAAGGCGGATATTTGGATATATTAAAAAATGACAATAGGGTGAAAACAAAGCTTTTCTGGGTTGACCAGGGAACCGGATCACCATAAATATTTATGAATCGCAATAACAGAAACAGACCTATCGATATTATACCAAATTTGAGAAAAACCCTGTTGGAAGATTCCAGGAAGTATTTTCCGGTGGCATAGCCTATCAATAAAATGCCCAGCCAGGGAACAGGAGGATAGCCCATGATAAAAGTAATGCTGCCAAAAAGTGGGAAAGCAGTAGGTGAAAACAAGGGTGTAAAAATGATCTTAATAACCGAGCCTTCTGCAAATGGAATCAGCGGCGTAAGGTTATGTAGGACTATAATTAAAATACCGATTATTCCCAGTGTTTTTGGACTAAATGGTGTTAATAGCCCCAAAATTATCATTCCAAAACCGATGGTGGCAATCACCTGAAAAAGCAGTGTATGAAATCCGGCATCAAAAAATAACCCGAAATTAATAACGGTGAATTCCAAAAGAATCAAAATGAAGCCTCTTTTTATAAGGTAAGACCGTGTTAATGTAACACTTTTGGTTTTTGAAAAATATAAATATGCCGATGTGCCTGCCAGAAAAACAAAGGTAGGGGCACACAAATGGGTTATCCAACGAGTGAAAAATAAAATCGGGGTGGTGGTATTGAGGTTTGTCGGGCTTTGTGAGATTGCATCCATATGCAACATATCTCTCACGTGATCCAGGGCCATTATGACCATAACAATCCCTCTGACAATGTCAATTTTTTCAATTCTGTTCATAAGGCTTAGGGTAAAAGCCAAATTTAGGAATTATTTTCCAGCCAGTCAATCAATAGATTTACACCATAACCTGTGGCCGATTTCATGCTTCCAAACTCAGAATCACCAAAAGCCACACCGGCAATATCAAGATGTGCCCAGGCCGGATGATTATCAACAAATTCTTCCAGGAATTTCGCAGCAGTAATAGCTCCTGCAATAGGTGCCGTGCTTAAGTTTTTGATATCGGCAATGTCAGACTTAATCATGTCCTTGTAGTCATCCCAAAGGGGCATCCGCCATACTTTTTCTCCGGTTTTTATGCCTGATGAGCTTAGGGCGTCGGCAAGAGCGTCATTATGTGTGAGCATGGCAGCGGCAGCATAGCCCAGGGCCTGGATGCAGTTGCCGGTCAGAGTCGCCAGGTCAATCAGATAGTCAGTAGAGTGATTTTTGACCAGATAAGCAAGTGCGTCGGCGAGGATAAGCCTGCCTTCGGCATCGGTATTGATCACTTCTATGGTTTTACCCAAATAAGAGCCAATCACGTCACCGGGTTTTACTGCCAGTGAGTCGATGCAGTTTTCGGTCAGTGGTATGGCTCCGATAAGATTTACTTTAAGTTTTAATCGGGCGGAGGCCTCAAATGTACCAGCTACTGCTGCCGCACCTCCCATGTCTGACTTCATGTAGTTCATGTTGTCACCGGGTTTAAGGGATACGCCACCGGTATCAAAAGTGACACCTTTTCCTACCAATCCAACGGTTTTGGTAGCTTCGGGATGGTTGTATTTCAAAATCACCATTTGCGGAGGGTTTTCCACACTCCCCCTTCCAACTGCCAACAAAGCCTTCATGCCAAGTGCTTCGCATTTTTCAGTATCAAAAATTTCCGTTTCAAAACCATATTTTTGCCCGGACTCCAAAATCCATTCAGCAAGTACAGCAGGTGTTTTAAAATTGGCAGGGGTATCGACCCATTTCATGATTTGGGCTTGTGTGGCAGCAATTTTTTTTCCTTTATCATATGCTTCAGCATCAATATTTTCATTTAAAGAAAGATTATAATCTCCTAAAAACCAGCTTTCTGGTTTTGACTTGTCAGATTTCAAGTGGCCGATTTCATATGCTGCCAATGCGATTCCCTGGGCCGCTGCAGAAGCGATTTCCGGGCTTATTTTTTCAGAAAAAAGTATTGAAATATCCCCTTTTATTTTTGATTTGTTATGATAGAAAAAACTCCTGAAAGTGCTTTTTACCGTCTTAAAATCATCCTTTTTACCCAAGCCTAAAACGATAATTTTCTGATTTTCAGGAGAAAAATAGGTTACGGTCTCTTTGGCTTTTCCTGTAAAATTTTCAAGATAAGTATCCGGGATTTGCACAGGCAGGCTTTCAGATTTGAAATCTTCGAAAAGGGGGAGAAGGATGATATTAAATAGATTCATACTATAATAAAATAGATTTGTTAATGAGTAAGTCTTTTGTTTTCAATTTCTAAATTTTTGAATTTAAACCCTTCAACTGGATTAAAATTATTTGATTTAAATTTTTCAAAAAAGTCTAAAAACTCTTTAAAACATGGTTGTTTATCAGTGTTTGAAATTATGAATGATTCGAAATTCTCCCAACTTAAATTGAAATAACCTAATGCAAATTGATCTAAATATTTAAATTCTTGATTTCTTCCATTTACTAAAAAAAGACTCTCTAAAAATACTCTAAGGTCTTTTTTGATTAAATTCCTCATTATTTCCTGGGCCGATTCTACATAAATTTCATTTTTTGAATCTGATCCTTTATTTGTATTTCTGAAAAGTCGTATTGCTGTAGAATCTATTTTAGAAGCTTTTTCGCAATATCCTGATAAAATATTGAGATTATGATCTTGTAATAGATTGAAATTTTCCTGGTTGTGAACTGGAACCTCTGTTTCAAATTTTCCTTTCAAAAAGAATATAAAATTTGAATCAAATAGGCAGCTTTTATCATATTTCTCTGGTGTAATGAAACTTATTATAAATTTTTGGAATTTTTCCCAATTATTTATTTTTGGATATTCTCCTATGGATTCAATACTTAGGTCATCATCATTATAAAAATTCATATACCCAGCCCTAAGTTTTTGATAGAATAATTCATAATTAAAGGAGGCGGACCTAATAGTCTTTGATGGTTCAGATATAAAATTTCGCTTGTTGAATTTTATTTCTTCACTAACTATTGCTTTAAAGTCATTTTTGTTATTAAACCCAGTTATTTTTTGAAAATATTCCATAATTTCAAAATCAAAACCTTGTTCAATTTTTGATTTTATTATTTCTTCAAATTTAACAAAATTGTTTTCCTCTCGAAGTTTAGTTAACTTGAAGATTGGCAATTTGTGATTTGGTAGATAATAATAAAAGTAAAGGTCAAATCTCGAAGGCCTTCTAATTGACAGATTTTCTTTAAGTTCTGGATAACTAGATTGATTGAGAATTTTATTTAGGTTACCAAAAATGAAAAACAATAAGCTATTGATTTCTTCAATTTTAATATTTCTTTCGAATTCAGAGTTGTATTTAGTTGATAGATAGCTATTTAATGTTTGAATTAATTCATCATTGCTAACTTTAGATACAATGTTATTATTATCAATTAGGTTAACATTAAACCGAAGAGAAATGCCTGTTTCTGTTATTAATAAAAGTTTTTTGTCTTTGAATTTTATTTTTTCATAGATATCAAATTCATTTATTCTTAAAAGTTCCAAACATAGAAATTCTTCAAAATTTATTTCATTTAAAATTTCAGAACTTAAATTACTTGAAAGTGCATTGCAGAGCCTTGTTACATCTCTTAGGTTGTTAATTAAAGGGAGATTGTCAGGAATAATTTTAATCAAGTTATTTTCAATATCTGAGATTAGTCTTTCATGTGAAGGAATCTTTAGTCCTTTTTTTAAAATTTCGAGAATGTTATTTTTTAATTTTTCAAATAACTTTCCTTTTTCAAAAAATGGAAGATTAAGTTCCAATTGGATTATTTTCTCTAAATATTTATTATTGATTTGGGTATTTTCGAAAATCAGCTTTTGACCAATATATTCTTTATCATAAGCCAATAAATAAATAATATTTTTAAAGTTTGCGGTATTCCTTAAAATTTTTAAAACTTCAAAAATTTCTTTAGAGTCCAGTCTATCAATATCATCAATTACAATCAAAATCTTCTTATCCAGATTAGAGAGTGTTTTCTCCAGTCTTTTATGAACTGTGGAAAAAGATTCTGTTTTGGTAAAGAAAGGCAATAATGACTTTACCCAGTTACTGGAATTATTATTTAGAATTTTTCCGGCATAGGAACTAACCAAGTTTCCAAATAAATAGTGATTTTCGATTAAACTCTCTTCTAATTCTTCAAAGAAGTCTTGAGTTATCGCTTCCGGATTTTTGGACGCCCATGGATTAAATGAGATTTTGATAAAATCGGAATCAGCTAATTCCTTTTTGATGAGATTAATAAATGATGTCTTACCGGAGCCCCATTTTCCGTTTACGCCAACAGCAAATGCTTTTTGGAAATTATTTTTTGTAAGCTTTTCAGCGATTTCTTTTGCATAGGTTTCATAACCTAATTTGTCTTCAACCTTATCATTTTCACTTTCAAAGATTGGGAGGTCTTCAAATAAAGTATTTTGTGAAATTGATTGTTCTTTTTTTCTGAGTGGAATTAATATAATTAGTATACCGAGAAATACGACATCAAGATATTTTATATTTTTTGTCAATTTCAAGCTTTCAAAAGACCAAAAGCCATTACTATCTAAGCGATAGGTCAGATACCAAATTATGAAAAATACATAGTAAGGGATTAAATACCCAAAATCGCCAATTTTTCTAGTAAACTTCAGGAATAAAATTATTATAAAAATGGCTAATAAAAATAATTCTTTGGAATATAAAGCATCAAATTTATCTATTGAAGTTAGATTTACTAACTTATTAGCAGACAATTCTAAGGGCTCTTTAAACAAGAAAACTAACCCAAAAAAGATGATAGGCTTTAAAATAAACTTATAAATATTGTTTTTTATTTTAAGTAGACTCATAGCAAAAAAAATGGGTACCCGCAAAGATACCCATTCAAACGATTATTAACCTAAAATTTACACTTTCGGTCCTGCATTAATTATGGCTTCGGAGCTACCTTCTTCATATTTTTTGAAGTTTGCGATAAACAAGCCTGCCAATTTTTGGGCTGTGGCATCATAAGAAGCTTTGTCGGCCCATGCGTTGCGAGGAATCAGGATTTCAGCTGGTACTTCAGCACATTCAGTTGGAACATCAAATCCAAATAGCGGATCTTTTGTAAAGCTGGCTTTTTCAAGGCTACCGTCATGGATAGCGTCGATAATGGCCCTTGTATATTTTAGTTTGATACGACTACCTACACCGTATCCACCGCCGATCCAGCCGGTGTTAACCAACCATACTTTGGTATTGTGTTTTGTGATTTTTTCGGCCAAAAGTTCGGCATATTTACTTGGATGCCATACCATAAAGGCTGCTCCAAAACAAGCCGAGAATGTAGCCTGAGGCTCAGTAACCCCCATCTCTGTACCGGCAACTTTTGCGGTATAACCACTGATAAAGTGATACATGGCTTGCTCAGGGCTCAGTTTTGATACCGGAGGCAATACACCGTAAGCGTCAGCAGTAAGGAATATGATGTTTTCAGGGTGACCACCTACACAAGGAATGGCTGCATTTGGAATGTACTCGATCGGATAGGCTGCACGAGTATTTTCGGTAATGCTGTCGTTGGTATAGTCAACCTCCTGAGTAACCGGATCCAAAACTACGTTTTCAAGCACGGTACCAAACTTGATTGCTCCAAAGATTTCTGGTTCTTTTTCGGCAGAGAGGTCGATAGCTTTGGCATAACAACCACCTTCGATATTAAATACACCGTCGTCGCTCCAGCAGTGTTCGTCATCACCGATAAGCTTACGGCTTGGGTCAGCCGAAAGTGTGGTTTTACCTGTACCGCTCAATCCAAAGAACAATGATACGTCACCTTTTTCGCTGGCATTAGCCGAGCAGTGCATACTCATGATACCTTGTTTAGGCATGATGTAGTTCATCACCGTAAACACACCTTTTTTCATTTCACCGGCGTATTCAGTTCCCAGAATCACGAATTCTTTACGTTCAAAACAAAGGTCAACACTAGTACGGCCACCCATATATGAAGTAAATGCATTGGCAGGGAATTCACCGGCATTGTAGATTACATAATCAGGCTCACCGAAAGTAGCCAATTGCTCCTGAGTAGGTCTGATAAGCATGTTGTGCATAAACAAAGCGTGGTAAGGACGAGTACAAATTACTCTTACTTTGATTTGGTATTTTGGATCCCAACCGGCAAATCCATCTACCACGTAAATACGAGTACGAGTGTTTAAGTAATCAAGAGCTCTTTGTTTGTTAATATCAAAGGTATGCTCATCCATTTTGATGTTGACATTTCCCCACCAGATATCATTCACACTTTCGGGTCTCTCGATAATCCTTTTGTCTTTAGGACTTCTACCGGTCTTTACACCCGATTTCAATGCCAAAGCACCAGTTGAAGTGATTTCGGCTTCGTTTTCGTATTTAAGGGCCAAACCGTAAAGTTTTGCAGGCGATGCGTTTCGGATAACCTCTTTTGGGTTGATTCCGTATTGACTTAGATTAAAATTATTTGACATAGTATTGCTTAATTTTTATACAAATCTATGGGGCTATTTTGTTATATACAATGATAATATTCATTATTTATATAAGTACAAAAAAATAAAATTAAAGTATTGAATAACAGTATTTTGCATTTATAAAATATTTAAAAAATTATATTTTATGTTGGATATTTTTAGTTTTAAATATTTATGATTTTATGACCTAGTTCATAGAAAATTTCATTTAAGATTATTACTATTAATACCTATATATTATCTTAATTTTAAAATAATTGTAAAGGTTTTTGAACCTGAATGAGATTTTGAAAATAAATTCCTGACAGAAGAACAGCCCACTCTATGTGATTCGACTAGACTTTGTACCAACTATAGGAGGTAGATTTAATAAATTTCGTTACTGAAACTGTTTAATTTACAGACCCGTATTAAATGGGCGGAAATGAATTACCTGATTGCAAATTTTATTGGGTAAAAAAGTATATTAAAAGCACATTCATCTGTGCAGAATCACACTAAAGCTTTAATAAAACCTTTCCAGCCGACATATTGTTTGTGTAAACTTCGATAGCATTTTGGGTATTTTCCAAATCAAAAGCAGCCTGTATTTGCGTTTCAAAACCTCCTTTCAACATTTTTTTAATTTTTGAAATATCTTTGAGGACATTTAGAATTGATTTGCCTTTTAACTCTTTGCTCAGCCAATATCCTTCAATTGTATTTTGTTTAAAAAGCAGATTTTGCGGCTGCATTTCTGTTGGGTTGAGATCTAACCTCCCATAAATCACCATTTTGGAGTGATCGGGAAGAGCGTTGAGAATCTTGTAGGGAATAACTCCACCGCTGACAGCATCGAAATAGATAATTCTTTTGTAATTTTTGCTATGTTCTTTAAGGTTATCAAAAATTGCTGTTTCCGAAAGAGCAAATATTTCAGAAAAACCTTCATTTTTTAACGCTTCTTTAACCGCAATATTTCTAACAATCCCAATCAATGGAAGTCTGGATTTTTTTGCATGGAAAAGTACCATTTTGGCTAGAGCACTACCTGCAGCTGACATCACGATGGCATCGGCACCAAATTTTTTGGCTTGCTTGATAAATGAAATAGCTGTGAGCGGATTCACAAAAAGCATAGAAGCTTGCCGGAGATCAATAGTTTCCGGAACATCAATACATTTACCCGCTTCAGTCACCATGTATTCTGCCCAGGTGCCATCGCCTGCTCCGGCAGTGCATGCCACCCGTTTGTTTAGGAGTCTGTTGGCCAAAAATCCCCCACCTGAGGCTACTACTACACCGCTGCCTTCAAGACCCGGAACTACCGGAAAATCTTTTTTTATGCCATAATTGCCCGTTAAAAATGATAAATCTGAAGGATTTATGGGAGCAAAAGCCATTTTTACCAAAACCTGACCCTTAGCGGGTGTTGGGGTTGGGATTTCTGCAATATGCCAGGTGTTGGGACCAGTGAGTAAAACGGCTTTCATGAGGTATTATTTTTTTGGTAAAAATAAAAAAAGCAGCCAGAAACGGCTGCTTTCTCTAGGTCAAATATTTCGAAAATTATTTCACTTCAAAGATTTTGTCGTCAAGGTTTTGATTGATTTTTATAGAACTTGCTTTCAATTCAAAGGCAATCATACCCATATCTTGTTTTAGTAAATGCGGAAATTTAATTCCACCACCAACGTCTTTATAATCACTGTAGTCAATTGTGATCGTTGTTTTACCCATCCCAGGCACCTCCCCTTCAACCAATTGACGAACTTTCAAGCCGGAGGCTACTTCATAAAATTCTTTACTCTCACCTGTAGCATTTTTTACAATGATAACATTGCAATCGGCACCATTAATTTTTTCTACACCAGAAAAACTCATTTTTTCGACATCAGTCAGATATTCTAATTCTCCAACGATGCTGGATTGGGCTTTTAAAGAATTGGCCATTTCACCTTCAATTTTTTGTTCCTGACCCATCGCCGAAACGCTTCCTTTCTGACCATCAAAAACAGTTTTGTTTACTTCGCCCATTCCATCAATATTTACCACTGAATAAAACTTGTTAGGGAGTTTCTTCATGGTCGTATTGGAAATTGACTGACCCTGAACTTCACCGGAGAATTCCATTGTGATGTCTTTGATACCTTTCAATGCTTCCTGTCCACCAATTTTATTCAGATAATTTTCAACTATTTCTTTCGGAGTAGGCTGTTGTGCATATGTGGAAAGTCCCACCAGAAGTAAAACGGGTAAAATTAATTTTTTCATTTTTGAAATTTTTAAGTTTGATGACACAAATCAACAATAAAAAACTTCAACTTTCAATAAATATTGTTGAATGGATATTTTGAACTTTCAAATGGTTGATTTTAAATAAGAAAAGACACCGACCTCATGCAAAGGCCGGTGTCGGGAAGGCTTCACGCTTACCTCTAAACATTCCCTATCACATACATTTCCTCCAATGTAGGCGTAGGACTCCCCCCTTGCTTTTCCAGGGTTATTGCAAATGCCGCAGGTTTCCCTTTAATGTTTTTCATGGCCAAAATCTTATTTTCGTGCTGATTATCAATCATTCCCATGTCCACCGGAATGCCATCGACAATTCCCCAAAGTTGATATTGCATTCCTGTAGGTGCCTTAGGCAAGGACTCAACCATTATACTTGCAGAGGCATTTTTTTCATCATAAAATACCATGGCGAGGCTTTCAGGGGATTTTTCTACGCCTTTAAGTTTCACCATTTTGGTTTCTTTGAAAAGAGCAATCAGTTTCTGGTCTTTTGACATTTCATCCGCCATTTTCTGATTTTCATTCTTTACTGTAACCATTTGCTTTTTCATGGTATTGTTTTGGTAAAACAAGCCCAGAGCAAGTACTCCCAGCATTAGGGCTGCGGCTATAGAAACTTTTGGCCAAAGACTGATGATTTTCGGCTCCAAAACTTCCGGAATTTCAGTTTCTTCGAAATTCATTTCTGCAAAAATCTTCTCTTTTAGATCTTGATTAACAGGGATGGCATGTGCTTTAGCATAGGCCTCCATCGTTAGTTCAAGCCGGGTAAGTTCTTCTTTGACCTCCGGATAGATTTTGGAAAGACACGCTACTTCTCTACGCTCCTGGTCGGTAGTTTCGCCCAAAACGTAAGCCTCGAGTATGCCTGACTCTATATATTCTTTCGTATTCATATTCTAAAATAAGCTTTTAGGTCCTGTAATGCTGTTCTGATACGTGACTTGGCCGTTCCGAGCGGTATTTGCAATATCTCGGCTGCTTCCTCCTGTGTATATCCCTGAAAATAAACCATATCAATCAGTACTTTACGGTCGCTTTTCAGGTTTTCAGTGATGGCTTTTACATCAAAATTATAGTTGACACTATCAGCCACAAATGTAGTGTCAATCGTATTGATTTTTGTGTCGATGTCTTCCAGAAACACGTTTTTGTCTTTCCGGTAGGCATCAATGGCAGTATTACGGGCGATGTTGACCATCCAGGTAAACAGGCGACCTTTCGAAGGGTCATAGTCATTGATTTTTTTCCAGATTTTGAGAAATACATCCTGAAGCAGATCTTCTGATTTTTCGCGGTCTTTCACGATTCTGGTGATAATTCCCATCAAGGCTCCGGCGTAATTATCATATAAATAATCGTATGCCTGCCGCTGATTGGCTTTCAATGACTGTACTAATTCTTCTTCGGAGAGTTTTTTTAGTGCTGTCAAAATATTAATGTTTAGAGGTGATTTTTTGATTCCATCAATCGGACTAAATTCATGTAAATCTAATCCGTTTTCTTAAGAAAATCCGGTAGTTTGGAGGAATACCGGATTTTCTAATTTTATATTAATCCTATTATTTTGGCATCAAGACTGTGTCAATAGCATGTATCACGCCGTTGGATTGGTACACATTGTAAGTCGAAATGTTGGCCATCATGCCATTTTCATCCTGCAAAATCACATTCATGTCGCCATTCATTTTAGCCGTCAGGGTGTTACCTGCAAGCGTTTTGAGTTTGGCTTCACCTTTACCTTTTTCGATTTGTTTCATCAGCTCTTTTGCATCCAATTTACCTGCCACCACATGATAGGTTAAAACTTTGGTGAGCGTTGCTTTGTTTTCAGGTTTTAAAACCATTTCTACAGTGCCTTTAGGGAGTTTGTCGAATGCAGTGTTCACGGGAGCAAATACCGTGAAAGGACCAGGGCCCATGAGGGCATCAACCAATCCCGCAGCTTTCACAGCTGCTACCAAAGTGGTGTGATCTTTGGAGTTCACCGCATTTTCGACAATGTTTTTGGTAGGGTACATGGCTTCTCCGCCTACCCATACTGTTCCTTTTTGAGCAAAACCGTTGAGGCTTGAAATTGCTAATAATGCTACGATTCCGAGAGTTTTGAATTGCTTTTTCATAATTGTTACAAAAATTTGTTTTTAATTTCTCTCATTTACGGAGCTACCCACAATTTGGATTTTTTTGCAAAAGAAAAAAGTAAAAAACCAGGTGGAGGGATATTTTTGAAAGCAAAAATTGAATAAATGAGTTAATTTAGCGTTTTGTGTATTAAAAATATCGAACCTATAATGTCCAGAATACTTCTGTTGTTTTTGTTTTTAAGTTTAAGATTGTCTGCCCAGGTTATTCCTCCGGCTGAGCCCATTGAGGAGCCTGAAGAAGATGAAAAGGAACCACAGGTGTTATTTGAAAAACCAAAACCAGCCTGGAGACAAAATCTGCATTATGGCGGGAATATCTGGCTGGGCTTTTGGGGAGCTTTTTATATTGATGCCTCTCCCATGGCGGGATACGATGTGACAGGAAAAGGTACTATTGTTGGCCTTGGAGCATCTTTTATTTATCAGGGGGCTTACAAGCAAAGTGGAAATCTGGCTTATGGAGGGCGTTTGTTTGCAAGGCAGGCGGTTTGGCGTAATTTTTTTGCTCAGGGAGAATTTGAAATGATGAACGCCTCTGCCACTAATTTTTATAATTCAGAATTAAACGAAACAGGCCGAAAATGGGGTGGCTCTCCATTATTAGGAATTGGAATGTACCAAAATCGTACCCGAAGCCAAAACGGAAGTTTTATATCAGTGATGTATAATATTGGCTCACCATCATATGGTTTTATTAGTCCTCAGTCTTTGGGAGGAAATGGGTCGCCTTTTGTGATAAGAATCGGATATTTCTTTTAAAGAATCACTGTACGATTTCCGAAAATAAAAACCCTGTCGTCAAGAACCAGCTTTAAGGCTTTTATCAACACCATTTTTTCAACGTCACGACCATCCCGGGCCATATCCTGGGCCGAATACCGGTGATCTACTTCTTTGGTATCTTGGGCAATGATAGGCCCTTCATCAAGGTTATCGTTTACAAAGTGTGCGGTGGCACCAATAATTTTTACACCTCTTTCATAGGCCTGCTTGTAGGGATTAGCTCCAATAAATGCGGGCAAAAACGAGTGGTGAATATTGATGATGCGGTTGGAATAATTAGATACAAAAGCGGGAGAGAGGATTCTCATATATTTTGCTAAAACTAAAAATTCCGGTTTATAGATATCCAGTGTTTTCAAAACAGCTTCCTCATGTTCCTCCCTGGATTTATCTTCAGCCGAGATGTAATGGAAAGGAATGCCAAATTTCCCGACAAATGGCTGAAGTGAATTGTAGTTACTTACCACCGCCAGCACATTGGCATTTAATTCTTCAAAAGCGTATCTTATCAGAATTTCAGATAAACAATGATGTTCTTTTGTGCATAAAAGCACGATATCTTTCTTTTTTTGTTGGTGAAGTTTAAATTTTATCTCTTCATTTGGGATAACTTTCCTCAAATCCTGCAAAACCTTTTCCGGCTCATAACCATTGTTACTTTCAAACTCGGTACGCATATAAAACCAGCCATTGGGGCTCACATATTCGTCTTGTTTGAAGATATTGCATTCGTTTTTGTACAAAACGCTGGTTACATTAAAAATAAGCCCTTTTGCATCAGGCCCTTCCATCAGGAGGATATGTTTTGACATGGTTCGATTTGCGATTGATTCGATTTACGATTTACGATTGATTCGATTTACGATTACGAATTTATAAATTTTTATTTTTTGCCCTCAAAGTTTTAATCGAAGAAATAACCATTGAAAGAATTTCATCGGCTTCTTTTTTAAGGAAATTTAATAGCTCATTATTAGTGATATGTGAAGATTCTTCTATTAACTCTAGCCAATAAAGGGTCTCATCAGCTTCTTCTACAATCTTCAATTTATTAATCATATCGGCTTGAGATTTTGCTCTGCAAACTGCCCAATAATTTGCCCCTACTGATGAAGAAGATCTAATTAGTTGTCTTCCATAAATATCTAAGCTCTTTCTTATCGGCAATTGATCCACAAATTCACCACACCTCAATGCTAAATTTTTCGTTCTTTTTTTGAAAAGTTCTGCAGTCATTTGCTAATTTATTTTTGTGGCAAAATAAAGAAATTTAAACTTATTTTTTTAATCAAAATAATCTTCAATCCTCAATCGAATTAATCGTCAATCGTTTCATTTTTTCCTAAAGAAAGTTGTAATCACAACTCCCTCAAAACCAAAGTTTTCTCTGATCTGATTTTGTAAAAATCTTTGATAAGATTCCTTTACGTATTGGGGCAGATTACAAAAGAAAACGAACGTCGGTGATGGTGTAGGTATTTGAACGATATATTTGATTTTCACCATTTTACCTTTGATGGATGGCGGAGGAGTACGCTCAATGATCGGCAGTAAAACGTCATTGATTTTTGAAGTAGAAATCTGAGTTTTGCGATTTTCATACACTTCCATCGCTTTTTCAATAACCTGGAAAATTCTGGTTTTTTCCAAAGCCGAAGCAAAAATTACCGGCATATAATTCATCGGAGCCAATCTTTCCAATATCTCCTTCTTCATGGTATCCGCAGTTTTAGAATCTTTTTCAAGGGCATCCCATTTGTTAATCATCAGAACGATTCCTTTTTTGGCATTGTGTGCCTGTGCAATGATACTGATATCCTGAGCTTCAAGTCCTCTGGTGGCATCTAAAAGAATGATACAAACATCGGAATTGTCCAGAGCTTTGATAGATCTCAGAACCGAATAAAACTCAATGTCTTCATTTACTTTTGCTTTTTTTCTGATTCCGGCAGTATCGGTAATCACAAAGTCTTTTCCGTAAAGGGTGTACCGGGTGTCAATGGAGTCACGGGTGGTACCTGCAATATCTGTGACAATCGAACGCTCCTTTCCTAATAAAGCATTAAGATACGATGATTTGCCTACGTTGGGCCTGCCTAAAATCGAAATTCTGGGTACCCCTTCATTTGGATTTTCAACCTTGTCATCAGCCAGATATTTCGACATGGCATCCAGCAAATCCCCAGTCCCTGAGCCATCAGCAGCGGAGATAGGATAAACTTCTGAGTCCAGCCCCAGACTATAAAATTCTGAAGCTACCAATTGAGCTCTTTCAAAAGTCTCGGCTTTGTTGGCAACAATAAATACCGGCTTTTTGGATCTTCTGAGTACATTGGCAAACTCCTCATCGAGTTCTGTTAGCCCCATTTTGGTGTCAACAACGAACAATATAATAGTAGATTCTTCGAGGGCGAGTTCTACCTGACGACGTATGGCTTCTTCAAAGGTGTCATCAGATCCAACCACATATCCACCGGTATCAATCACTGTAAAGTTCTTTTTTAACCAGAAGGCATTACCATAATGGCGGTCGCGGGTTACGCCAGATTGGTTATCGGTGATAGCCACTCTTTCCTCGATCAACCTGTTGAAAAGGGTCGATTTGCCTACGTTAGGTCTTCCTACTATGGCTACTATATTTGACATTTTTGATGCAGTTTTTTCTTTAAATTATTCTATATCAGCTTTTTCTATTTCTGAAAAGGGGTGCAAATATAGGTATTTTGTTTGAAAGTATAAAATAGTTTTTGAAAATCAGTGAGTTAAGACCTCAAAACAACTTCTCCCACGAGATCAAGGCAATTGCTAAAATCGCTAATCCAATGCCAACAGAATTTAGTTTGGAAATCTTTTCTTTGAAATAAATAATAGAAACAAGGGCCGAAACGGATATTACTCCAATATTATAAACCGGATAAACAAACGCTCCGCTATTACCGAAATGTCCTAAAGTCAAAATCAGAAAGTAGAATGAAAGGAAATTGGGAATGCCAAGTGTAATGGCTGCAATCAGGTTTTTAAATTCCAGTTTTTCTTTTTTTACAAAATAATTATAGAGCAAAAGGAAAATACCTCCCAATATAGCACCAAAAATCATCACTAAAGTAACCGGAATTGTTCGGGAAGGATCAGCGATATATTTGATATTGAGAAAGTTGATGGCCGTATTGGTGATGCCATACATCAGAAATACCGCCAAAGCCAGTCCGCCTGTGGTCAACCAATTGGCTTTTTGTGGGCCATTTTCACCACCTTTAAAAGTGGCAATTCCGATAGCCAATATGGCCAGAATCAACCCGAAATAGTTAAGCCCACTAAATTGAATTTCGCTGGTATTGAATACCAAAAGACTAAATAAAACCGGGATTACCAAAGAAATATTATTGGCCAATGAAGTAATCGTCATCCCGATTTTTTGGGTTGATGCACCACTCAAAATGAACGTTATGATAAATCCAAATCCCAAAAGAAGCGAAAACCAAACCCAGTTTTCAGCCAAAGGCATACTGAATGTCTGTCCGGCAGGCATCAATAGATAACCTGAAATAAAACATACAGGATAATTTAGGGCAATAGCCTGAGCCGTGTTGATGCCGTATTTCGGAAATATCCGGAAGTTTACCAGCAACAAAACCGAGAATAAAATACTTAATATCAGATAGATCATAATTGAGATTATTTTGTCAGGCTTAGCTTGACGAAGTCACTTCAAGTTTAACACTTCGACTAGTTCAGTGTGACATTTTTTTTACTTCAAATAATTGGCATAAGTAATACACTCTTTCAGTATCATATCTTCATATTTAGCATTTTGATATTTGCTTTTTAAGATTCCGAAAAACTTGCGGAATTTGGGCAATTCCTCTGCCGACATTTTAGCCAAATATGCCTCTTCCTGATCATAATCGGTAGGTCGGTTTTTGTAAAACTTCACCCAATAGTTGTTTCGCTCACACAAGGCACCGGCATAACATATTTTCGCTCCCAATTCGGTGTCCGGGTTTTTCTGAAGTGCTTTTTCGTAGAATTTAAGGACATTTTCGGTGGTATAATAGTCGCCTGCAAGGTTTTTATTGTACTCTAATTCCATCGAGCTTTTTTCACGATGACTTAGAATCCATGCCTGCCCGAAATAGCTGAGGTTGTACAAGTGATTGCCATATTCATAAATATCGGCAGCTGTCGCCGTTGAAGTATTGGCTTTGGCTTTAAGGTGTGCAAGGTAATCGAGATATTCATCCAGACGGGTCAGTTTATTATTTTGCTCCAAAAACAGATCTTTGGATTTGGTGTCAAAATACTCGGTCAACGATTGTTCTTCTTTGTATTTCTCAGAAATTTTCCGGCTGGTTTTGGCAGCATTGATAAAGTCTTCCTGCTTCACATAGGCCCGCATGAGGGCGAGATTCACGAAATCAGCTTTTAAGCCTGACAATGCCAATAGTTTTTTATCATTGGCACTTAGGTTTTTACTGTTAAAAAAAGCCACAATCTTTTCTAAAAATGGTGCTGAACAGGTGTCTATTAAGTTTTCTGGATTGATCCCCAAATCATAATATTGCCCAACAGTCGCAACGTTAGCCGCCAAAAATGCCTTCAAATTATCGCCCGCAGATTTTTTTGGTTTAGAACATGAGCTAAACCAACCGCCTGACTTGGTTTCGGCAGTTTGATTGTAATAATTGGCCAGTTTATTACTCATTTTTACCAACATATTATTGTCTCTGAAGGTTTCAGTTTTAGTAAAACCCTCCAGGGTTGCCAGTAATTTTGCTTCGTTTTCGGGTGTATTTGGCAGGTCACTCAGTTCAAACTTCAAAAACTCAGCTTGTTTTTTGGTGACCGGATTTTTTGTATTGGCCAATTCTTCGAGAAGTTTTTGAGATTTTTCTGAGTCGTTTTTCAGATAATAAAAATATGCAGATGAGATTTTCCAGAAATCGGGGTTTGTAACTTTTCCATCTGAAGCTACATCTTCAGCGAATTCAAGCATTTTTTCGAGATAAGTTTTGCCCTCTTCTTCGGCCTCCTTTACCTTTTTCGGGTCAATATTGTAGTTTTCATCGTAAAAGTTTCTTGTATTGGAATACAGATTGGCATTTTTATCTGCGAAAAATACCATTTCATTTTTGTTGATTTCCCGGGTAAAAATCAGCTCCAAAAGCTCATTTTTCGGGTCGATTTTGTAAAGTTCTTTGATGTTCTCAAGCTCGTCCTGATAAGGTTGAACGCCTCTCATTGCCAGTACGTTTGCTTTTTCTTTTTCGGTTTTCGCTAGTTTTAGAGCATTTTCAAAATGTGATTCATTTATACCTCTTACGCTCAAATCTGCCTGATATCTTTTTGAAGGAGCATTGCCAAATACCTGAGCGAAAAGCAAGACAGCCCTGACTGTATCACCTGTTCTTTTATAGCTACCCGCTACTCTGCTAAGTGCCCAGTCACTGATGAAAGTTTTGCTTTTGATGGTAGCATTGTATTTATTGTAAGCTTCGATGGCCATTTTATGGTATCCTGAGCGGTGCAAAAGTTTTACATGTTGAAACAAATATCTTTCTTTCAGGAAATCGTCTTTTGCCGACTTGAAACTTCTAAAAGCCGCATCGGCCTCAGTTTTGATGGCGACAGTATCAACTAAAGGGTTTTCATCCCAGTAATTCTCTTTGACAGGAATAAGTTTATCGGTTTTTTCTGCAAATGTCAGGTATTCAGCGGCGTCAGGTTTAAATCCTTTGATGCTCAGAGTTAATGCAGAAGTGTGGGTGTTGCCATAAAGAGCATCATATACCGCCTTACGGTCAATTTTTTTACCTAAATAATTATACCAGGCATCGGTATTTGCGGTTTCTTCGACGGTTTCTTTTTGGGGCTGAGGTTGCTCAGAATAATAGTACGGCTCCTCGTTGAGAAATAAACTGGAATAATAGTAGGGCTTGGTCTCTGCAGGCGTATTGGCATTTTCAGGATAAAACAGCGAAAAATACTCAGCATAATCGTAGGGTGAAGGACCACAAGCCAATATCACTAATGTTCCTAAAATGACATGGGCTTTTTTAATTCTACTCAAATAGGGTTTTAGTTTCATAATTTTTCAGGCAGGTTTTATCAAGATGAAAAAAGATAATTGCAGTACTTTTTTGGTTTAATTTACTTATAATAAGGTTTTTTATTTTTAAAACTTCCTCAAAATCAGGTTGTTCAAATTTCAGAATATCGCCTTTTCTGAGCTGTACTCCGCAGATTTGCCCCGATGATTTGCATTCGAAAATTAAGTCATTTTTTATTTCTGACAAAAACGAAGCACTCTTAAGAATATTTAAAGAGATTTCCGGCAAAAATGCATGAAAAATTCCGCTTCTGTAAACTATCGTTTGGGAAAATATCGGCAGAGCGATTTTTAATGATAAGGGGTATTCATTTAGTCGGTCCAAATAGGCAGATACAGTATGAGCATCAAAAACTGAATTGATTTCAGAGTACTTTCGCCAGTCGCCGGTATTGTAAACCATCAGACTTCCCTCATCTACCGGTGGAATGCCGGTCTTTTCAAAAAACTTAATTTGATGAAGTCGTATGGTCGCCGAAATTTTCCGACCCGATTTTTCTTTGATTTTCCGCAAAAAATAAAAATATTTTGAGCTTGTACTTTCTGTCCAGTCGCAATCCAGCTGAATTTCTTCAGGAAGTTTTCTTTTATTAAAATAATCAAAAATATTGGTGGCAAGTGCTTCAATTTGTTTAAAATCAGCAAATTGAAAGGTGCGATTGGTAATAAAAATTACCGGTACATAATCTTTGGGGCATGGGTCTTTCCAGGTGATAATCTTAACCGGCTCGGGCTTTCCACTTCTGAAATCGACATCAAATTCTCTGATATAAAGTTGTGAATTCAGGGCACTTTTAAGAGCTTTTTTTTCTGAACTATCAAGCTGAAAAATGGTTTTCCAGAAATAAAAACTGCTTTCAGTTATCTTGACTTTATTTTCTTGAGTGCATCCCATTACAAGAATGCAGATAGAAATAGATACAATTAATTTATTGATTTTCAATTGAATAAAATCAAATATGCAATGGTTCTTTGAGGCTTTTTAAAAGCTCAGTGGCTTTCTCAAGCTTTTTCTGAATAAAAGGATCCGACGGATTACTCTTAATTTTTTGATTTAGGGTAACATTAGGCTTTAATAATTCTAATGATTTAGCTTTAACTTTCATTTCATTTTTATAAAAAAACCTTCATAATTTACTTCTGAAACAAAATCTTCAACTTCCCCGTTCCTTATTCCTTTCACTAATAGGATGTCATTCATTTCGGTTATATTTTTAGCAATCACAATTTGGTAAAGTCTGCTTCTGCTTGCTGTACTTCTCAAAATTAAAATAATTTTTCCGGTTCGTGTCTTAAAGAATTCAAAAATTATCTGAATAATTGTAGCCAACACCTTTTCCATATCTTGATTGTTGCTAACTATCAAATCATCAATGGTTCCATCAGTTTTCATGTCTCCAAAACCCAAATTAAAAATCTCAGGATTTTGTGGTAAAGGTGTAAATTCAACTACTTTTCTGATCTTTTTTCTGTCACTAATACTATCAAACTCAAACCTTAAGCCATCTGGTGAACTTTCAAAATTATAGCATGGTATTTTCATTATTGTCAGATTTGGATTCTTCTGACAAATATAAAAAAGCGTGGTTCAAAATCAGAATTTTAGGTTCCAAAATTTATTAATCGAACTATTTGCTATACCAAAGGCATTTTGAGATAAAGATTGGGGAAATAAGTCCTAATTTTGTCAGATGAAAATAGTTGAAGCCTCCAATAATCGGCTGAAAACTTAAAATTTAGATGAATACATATTTTAAAATACTAAAATTTGCAGGGAACATTCGCGGATTTTTACTTCCGTTTATTCTCACCTCACTTATTGCGGGTGTTTTCGGAGTATTAAATCTTGTCTTGCTAAAGCCCCTCCTTGATGTACTTTTTGGACAGGTTTCGAAAGAAGTATTACAGGAAATGGCCCAAAAACCCGCTCCTGACTTCCAGATTGTGGATCAATATCAAAAATATTTTGCTCAAACCGTTCTGGATCAAGGGAAAATGGGGGGGCTCAAACTGGTCTGTCTTACCATTTTGTTGGTGAGTCTTTTGGCCAACACGGCTCGTTACCTGAGCATGCGGGTTTTAGAAAAATTTAAAACCGGTATGGTGGCCAACCTCCGGCAAACGGTTTTCGAGCATACTCTAAGGCTACATCTGGGCTTTTTTACCAACGAAAAAAAAGGCGAACTCATTTCCAGAATCACCACCGATATACAGGAAGTCGAAAATTCCATCGCCAATTCATTTTCAGCGGCCATTAAAGAACTCATTTTACTTATAGCTTATCTTGTTGCTTTGTTTGTAATATCCTGGAAGCTTACCATTTTTTCATTAATTGTGATTCCACTTACGGGGGGCTTTTTGGGGATTATTTTGAAAAAAATGCGGCACAATGCAGGTGACAGCCAGCAGCGGTTGAGCAACCTGATGAGTATCATGGACGAGGCCTTTGGGAGTATGCGGGTAGTAAAGGCATTTTTGGCAGAAAAATATATTTCTGAAAAGTTTTTTGAAGAAAATGAAGGCTACCGCAGGTCAGTGTATCGCTATGCTACCAAACGAGAAATGGCCAATCCTTTTTCTGAGTTTATTGGCATCAGCATGGTGGCGTCCCTGTTGTATTTTGGAGGTAGTTTGATTTTAAATCAGGAAAGTGCTCTCTCGGCATCCACTTTTATCGCATACATCGCTCTGTTTTCTCAGGTAGTGAGGCCTGCAAAGGAGATTTCTCAAGCCATTAGCACAGCTCAGCGTGGGTTAGCTTCAGGCAAAAGAGTTTTGGATTTGCTCGAACAAAAATCTGATATAGAGAATCTTGAAGTTTCAAAATCGGCGGTAAGTTTTTCTGATAAAATTGCCTTTGAAAATGTGGATTTCAGTTATGATAAATCTACAGAAGTATTAAAAAATATCAATATTGAAGTAAAAAAAGGCAAAATGGTGGCTTTGGTTGGGGCATCGGGAAGCGGAAAATCGACCCTTGCCGACCTAGCTATAAGATTTTTCGATCCTATCAAAGGAAAGGTTAGTCTGGATGGAGTTTCGATGAAAGACATTTCGAAAGCCGACCTCCGCGGGCATATTGGGGTAGTGACGCAAGAGGCCATTTTGTATAATGATACGGTGTATAACAATATTGCTTTCGGCCGAAAAACAACCATGGAGGAAGTGAAAAATGCAGCCAAAATAGCCAATGCTTTGGAATTTATCGAAGCCATGCCTGATGGATTTAATACTTCGGTGGGGGACAGGGGTTCCAAGCTCAGCGGCGGGCAAAGACAAAGGATATCGATTGCCAGAGCCATTCTGAAAAACCCACCAATTTTGATTTTGGATGAGGCCACATCGGCTCTGGATACCGAGTCGGAAAGGCTTGTGCAAGAAGCACTTACAACTTTAATGAAAGACCGCACCAGTCTTGTGATAGCTCATCGTCTTAGCACAATTCAAGCCGCCGATGTGATTTATGTGGTACAAAACGGACAAATAGTTGAGCAAGGTTCACACGCCGATTTGATTGCCCTTGAAGGTGGATATTACAAGAAATTGGTAAGTATGCAGGAGATACAGTAACTTCATTTTTTACCCACTCCCCAAAAAACTGATAGCCAGGAAAGTATCATTAAAGTGCCGCCTATTGGGGCGACTGCTCCGAAGGCTTTTATACCTGTGAAACAGATAGTAAAGAGGCTTCCTGAAAAAATAATGACTCCGGCCGTCATGCCAGTTCCGGCATATTTTAGCCATTTATTAGGATATTTTTCCTGAATTATCCCAATCAAAATAATGCCCAAAGCGTGACAAAAAAGGTATTTTACAGCAGTTTCAAAGGTGTCGGTTCGGCCTGAAGCTTCTAAAGAGGCTTTTAAAGCATGTGCTCCAAATGCTCCCAAGCTTACACCAACTGCCCCCAAAATTGCCCCTATTTTTATAAAAGTATTATTCATGATATATTATTAATTTGTTGAAAATCAGAAAAAAATAAAAATTTTATCTTAAATTGTCAAGGATGAGTGATTATTTTAATTAATCTCCGAAATCCGTCAGGATTGAAATGATTATAACAAAAACCTAAAGAACTAAAATTAATAAACCGCGGAGCGGTGACATGAATTTTTATTCCAATTTTCACCCTCTGCTCCCAAAAATTGAACTTCCGATTCTGACCATCGTAGAGCCTTCTTCAATCGCAATTTTCCAGTCGCCACTCATACCCATCGAAATCTCAGTAAAATGTTCAAAACCAGCTTTTTGAAATTCGATTTTATGCTTTTCAAAAATATTTTTTAAAGATTTGAATTCGGCTCTCACTACACTCATATCATCGGTAAATGTACTCATTCCCATCAATCCTCGCAGGTCAATATTTTTTAGGTCTTTTAATTCATTGCTTTTCAATATTTCCGAAAGTTCCTCTTCGTTCATGCCGGTTTTGGTATCTTCCTGAGCGATATGTATTTGAAGCAAACAAGGTATAATTCTTTGATTTTTAAGGGCTTGTTTATTGATTTCTTTCAAAAGTTTGAAGCTATCTACCGAATGAATCAAACTCACAAATGGAGCGATATATTTTACTTTATTGCTTTGCAAATGACCTATAAAATTCCACGCAATGTCTTTTGGCAATATTTCCGCCTTTTCGACCATTTCCTGCACATAATTTTCCCCGAAAATCTTGTGTCCGCTATCATAAACCTCCTTAAGTAGCGTAGCCGGCTTTAATTTGGAAACCGCCACCAAGGTCACATTTTCGGGTAATTGATTCAGGATTTTTCGCGTGTTTTCTGCTACTTCGCTCATGCTTTTTCTTCAAAAATTTCACAAATATTCACTATCACTTCAGCCGCTTTCACCATATCCTGCACCGAAACCCACTCCAGTTTGGAATGAAAAGCGTGTTCTCCGGCAAAAATATTGGGGCAGGGAAGACCCATAAACGAAAGTCTTGAGCCATCGGTACCGCCTCTTATGCTTTGTAATTTTGGATTTAGTCCCGCCCTTTTGATGGCTTCCAGTGCGTTTTCAATCACTTCGGGGTGCTGTTCCAGAATCACCTTCATATTGCGGTATTGTTCTTTTACCACAAATTCCATTTTAGCTTCAGGGTATTTTTTTAATACCTTTTCTGCAATATTTTTCAGAAAATCTTCTTTCTCTACAAGCCCTTTTTCATCAAAATCTCTAATGATAAAATGCAAAGTGCAGGTTTCCTGACCGCCTTTTATATCAGTGGGATGGATAAAACCTTCTTTACCTTCAGTGGTTTCGGGCGAAAGGCTGTCTTTAGGAAGCTCAGCAATTATTTCCGAGGCAATTTTGATGGCGTTTACGAGTTTGTTTTTCCCAAATCCCGGATGAGCACTCACGCCATGAATTGTGATTTCTACACCATCCGCCGAAAAGGTTTCGTTTTCGAGCGAGCCAAGTGTTTCTCCATCAATGGTATAGCCAAAATCGGCATCTAATTTTTTGAGGTTAATTTTGTCGGTTCCACGGCCTATTTCTTCATCAGGGGTAAAAAGAATTTTTATGTCTCCATGCTTGATTTCGGGATTTTTTACCAGAAATTCTACAGCGGTCATGATGGCTGCCAGGCCGGCTTTGTTATCTGCTCCCAAAAGTGTGGTTCCGCTAGCGGTGATGATATCGTTGCCGATTTGGTCTTTCAGGTCGGGATGCTCACTGGGTTTTATGACCTGGTTGAGGTCATCGGGTAGTGTTATATCATTTCCCTGATAATTTTCATGGATTATAGGTTTAACATCTGTCCCTGAGCAGTCAGGTGCAGTATCCATATGACTGCAAAACATGATTTTCGGGATATTTTTTTTCTCGGAGTTGCCATTAATGGTGGCATATACATAGCAAAATTCATCAACCTCAACATCTTTTATACCCAAATCTTTCAATTCTTCCACCAAAACGTTTGCCAGTTCAAACTGTTTGTTGGTACTTGGATGAGTTTCAGAAAACGGGTCAGACTGCGTATCGATTTGTACGTATTTAAGAAATCTTTCGGTCAAAGATTTTTTCAGATTTTTCATTTTTCAATGATTGACTTCAAATCGGCAGGTGAGTAATTCACATTTTTAAGGGTTTTATTATCTCCTTTTCTGTACACCAGATATCTTTCGCCGTCTTGTTTGTAATAACATTCGGTTCCTTTAGCTTCATAGTGCTTCACGGTGGCATCGGCTTCTTCAATGGTAGCACAGGCTTTACTCATATTTGATCTTTGCACTTCATCAAAAAGCTCTCTGAATTTTTCACCAAGGCCAAACTCAAGTACAGCTCCTGAAAGTACATATTGGATATCACATAATGCATCGGCCACTTCCACAATATCATTATCCTCTATGGCTTGTTGTAGTTCTTTTAGTTCTTCAGATATTAATTCAACTCTAAGTTCACAACGCTTTGGAGCGGGAATGACAGGTTTTTTTTCGATAGGATGGTGAAAAGTAGTATGAAAATCAGCCACTTGGTTAAGGCAATCTAGAGCTTCCATTAAATTATGATTTTTTGAATGTAAAAATAATTAACCGTAAAATAAATATTCATTAGAAATATCTTGCAAAGTTGTTCAATTTTGAATAATATTGCTACAAATCTAGAAGTCAATAAATCTTAATTTTAAAATTATGAACAAATTATTCAAGCTACTTTCTATTTTAACAATAGCGGTATCTGTTTCTATGTGGTCTTGTAAAGGCGATCCAGGTGTTAATGGTATAGATGGAGCGAAAGGTGAAAAAGGTGATACCGGAGCTACTGGTGCTACTGGTGCTGCGGGTAAAGACGGTACTAATGGTACAAACGGTACTAATGGTAAAGATGGTAATGCAAACGTAAAAAGCTTTACTGCAACTATTAAAGCTTCAGAATGGAAAGAAGTTGATGTTACTGGAATCGGAAGCGGTGTAACCAGCAAATGGGGTGGAGCCACTATCAAAAATGATTTGATTGCAGCTGACAAATTTGTAATGATTTTCGTAAAACAAGGTGAACTGTTCAAAGCTCTTCCAATTACTTATACCAAAGATATGGACAACTCTCTTGAGCGTCTTGACTATGGATATAAAACAGGACAAGCTGAGGTTTATTACAGATATCAGAGTCAATTCTTTGGGGGTACTGCCGTATATGCACCTACCAGTGATCTTACTTTTGAGGTAGTATGTACTGAAAAAACAATTCAAGGTTTACTTGAGAAAAGCGGTGTAAACTTGAAAGATTATGATGCAGTGATGAATTTCCTTAATCGTAGCATGTAATTTTGCCAATTATTATATATTAGCCCTTCTCCAACGAGAAGGGCTTTTTTTTAATATGAAAATCATAGTCAGGTTTTTATTTTTTAGTTTAATAATATTATCAAATTCTGCTAAAGGGCAGTTTTTTGAAGATTCAAAAAGTAAAGAAATAGCTCAAAAAGGCCTTGATTTGTTATATAATCAGGAATTTGAAGATGCAGCAGTAGTGTTTCAAACGGTAAAAAACAGATATCCATACCATCCTGTCAAATATTTGATAAATGCTTTAGAAATAGAATGGAGGTATTTGCCGATTGATAAAAATCCTGAACAACTTAAGAAATATTTATCTGAGCTGGATAAAACAGTAAACGCCGCTAAAAACCTTTACAAAATACCCGAATATAAAACCGAGGCCACTTTCTTTCTGCTGGCCGCATATGGGTTTACTGCTCTTATTCACAACTATAAAACCGATTATATTGCTTCAGCAAAAGTGGCTCAAAAAGCGTATTCGTATTTTGTTGAAAGTAAAAAATATCGGGACGACAACGCTGAGTTTTTGTTCCCATTGGGCTTGTACAACTATTACAGAGTTCAGTATCCCGAAGATCACCCTATTACCAAGCCTTTGTTGGTTTTTTTTGAAAATGGGAGTAAAAAACAAGGAATTTCAGATCTTGAAACCGCTATAAAAAATGCCTTATTTAGTAAGGTGGAGGCCAATCTTTACCTTGCAAATATTTATATTAATTATGAATCCAACTTTAAAAGAGCCCTCCAAATCTCAAGAAATTTGAGTTTAAAGTATCCCAGAAACGATATTTATCGCATTAAATACGTCGAATGTTTACTCCTCAACAATCAGTTTGAAGAAGCTAATGAAGCCAATAAAAAGTATCTGAAAAAAAATCTTGATATAGTTGAGATTTCTCAAACTACTTTTGAAGGATATTTGCAGGAACATTACTTTCAAAATCTAAACCAGGCCTTGGCTAGTTATGCCAGAGTTCTGAAATTTACACCTGAAGAAAGATTTACGAAAGAATACAGGAGTATGGCGTACCTGGGTATGGCCAGAATATTCAAAGCCCAAAACAACAAAGAAAAAGCCAGATTATTTTATAAGGAATGTCTCAAAAACACAGCATACGTCTGGATAAAAAAAGAAGCAAATTCTGAATTAAAAAGCCTTTAATGATTTTATGAATTCTATATTAATTAAAAACGCAAACATAGTAAACGAAGGCAGGATATTTTCCGGAGATATTTTCATAAAAAACGGTTTCATTGAAAAAATTGGGAGCCTGGACATTGAGGCAGACCAATTTATTGACGCCAAAGGCAGATTTATTTTTCCCGGAATCATTGACGACCAGGTGCATTTCAGAGAGCCGGGACTCACTCATAAAGCCAATATCGCCACCGAATCAAAAGCAGCCTTAGCAGGGGGGACTACCAGCTTTATGGAAATGCCTAATACTGTTCCCAATACCCTTACGCAAGAACTTTTGGAAGAAAAATATCAGATTGCAGCTGAAAATTCCTGGGTAAACTATTCATTTTTCATGGGTGGCTCCAACGATAATTATGAGGAGGCAATGAAAACTGACCTCAGGAATGTTTGTGGTCTTAAACTTTTTATGGGTAGCTCAACCGGAAATATGCTGGTTGATAATCCCAATACACTTGATAGGATATTTGCTAATTTCCCGGGTCTTATAGCAACCCATTGTGAAGACGAAGCCACCGTTAAGGCTAATCTTGCTGCCTATAAAGAAAAATATCATAACAAACAGCTGCCATATGATATTCACGCATTAATCAGAAATGAAGAGGCATGTTATAAGTCTTCCTCTATGGCGGCTGATCTTGCTAAGAAATATAAAACCCGACTGCATATTCTTCATATTTCGACGGGAGACGAGCTTGAACTGTTTACCAATGAAATTCCGTTGAGCCAAAAACATCTAACTTCAGAGGTATGCGTTCATCATTTGTATTTTGATGCGGAAGATTACCATGAACTTGATGTGAAAATCAAATGTAATCCTGCTATAAAACATAACCACCGTGAGGCACTTTTAGCAGGTTTACTCGACGACAGACTTGATATAATAGCCACCGACCACGCTCCGCATACAAAAGAAGAAAAATCACAGGATTACTGGGGAGCACCATCTGGATTACCGCTCGTTCAGCATAGTTTGCAAATAATGCTCGATTTTCATCAAAGAGGTAAAATCTCACTTGAAAAAATTGTCGAAAAAATGTGTCATGCCCCTGCAGAGTGTTTTAAAATTAATCGCAGAGGGTATGTCAGAGAAGGATTCTGGGCCGACCTGATACTTGTTGATTTAGAAAAAACATATAATGTGAGCCCTGAAAATATACTTTATAAATGTGGCTGGTCACCTTTGGAAGGAGTCACTTTTGGTTCTACAATAGTCAGCACTATTGTTTCAGGACAACTATTATATCATGAGGGCAATTTTACCCCTTTGAGAGCAGCCAGAAGGCTTCAGTTTGACCGGTAATTATGAGCGTACTCTTACCAATGCCAGGCTTTTTCTGCGAAAAACTTTATTTAAAATAGTATTATAAATGTTGCCAAATTTTTCGTAGCACCAATTCTTTAATTCTTTTATTTCTATTGGGAGAAGCTCTTTTATGCCTTTTTTTAGTTCTTTTTCAAATAATTTTTTATCAAAACTTACTTTTTCCAAAATCATTTTTACATATTCCAACATATTCATGGGCGTAATAGTTTATGTATTTTTCAAACGAAAAATAGGAATAATTATTGAATTTCCAAGAAAAAAATGATTTAAAATTTGGTTAAAAAACTGAAACCTTCGCCAAATCAGTTAATTGTATCGATGATAAAAGGTCTTATTGCACCAAATTGATTTTCTCAGAAATGCTCTCTTCTGAAATTCCGTAAAAAGAAAGTAATTTTACCAATACATCTTCAAAAATTGAGTCAGGGCATGATGCTCCACAAGTTAGGGCAATCACCGGGTTTTCTAATTTTGATAAAAATGTGTAATCAGATATTACAGATTTCGAATGAATATCAAAACCTTCCACATGGCTCAAACTTAAAAGTGAATCGGCGTTTCTTATGAAATAACTTGGCATTTTTTGTTCAAGCAATTCTACCAAATGAGTTGTATTTGAGCTATTATACCCACCAACTATGATAGCTGCATCGGCATCAGTTAACATCAAAGCCTGAGTGGCCTCCTGATTGTCGTTGGTAGCATAACATAGCGTGTCGCGGGTATTGGCAAAATACGCCTGAGATTCTAATTCTGATATTTTTCTGAAAGTGATTATCTGACCTTTTAGATAATCAGCGATAGCCTGGGTTTCGGAGGCCAACATAGTGGTTTGATTTACCACTCCAATTCTATCGAGGTCAGTTTCAGGATTAAAGTTTTCTGAAAACTTCCCTTCGAATTCCCGGTAGAATTCCTCTTTGCTCTTTTCTTTTCTAATATAAGCCGCCAGTTTTTGAGCATCGGCCATGTCTTTTACAACTATTGTGGGCGTGTTTTCTTTACTATGGGAAAAAGTCGCTCTTGTTTCTTCATGATCCGGCTTTCCATGTAACACAATGGTATATCCTCTCTCTCCAATCTGAGCGGCACGATTCCATACTTTTTCTACAAAAGGGCAGGTAGTATCGTATTTGTAAGGATTGATTCCTTTTTTTGAAAGTTCATTTTGAAGCTCAATGGTAGTGCCAAAGGCAGGAACAATCACGATATCATCTTTTTCAAGTGATTCAAAATCAATGAGTTTTTGTCCTTTGGTGTCCATCAGGAATTTTACACCTCTTGATAGTAAATCGGCGTTTACTTCAGGATTATGAATCATTTCACTTAAAAGAAAAATGCTGCTACCGGGATTTTCTTCAAGCGTTTTATAGGCTATCTCTACGGCATTTTCAACACCATAACAAAACCCAAAATGCCGGGAAAGAAGTACTTTTACATTACCAAAATCAAGTTCAGTAGGGCTGAAATCTTTCTTGAGCTTATCTTTTGCTCTTCTAACCTGCTTGATGGTTGTGATCAGATTACTTTTATATATTTCCGGAATATCAAAACTTTTCATAATTGCTCATTTGTCCACCTGCCATTTCTTTAACTTACAGGCAGGTAGTATTGTTCCAAAATTATCAATTAATACCTTCAAAAGAAAAATAATATTTACTTTTGCCTTTCTTTTAATAAAAAAATAAAAAGTGCGGAAACTTTTCTCTGGAATTATTTTACTCATCGGTTTTTGGATATCAAGCCGTGCTTTCTCCCAAAGTGTTTTTTTGAATAATGACTCCCATCAGGCAGCGTTAATAGAACGATTAGAGGTAAAAAGAGGTGTTCTGAGCAATTCTTTCCATGATAATGTCAAACCTTTTTCTCGGGAAAATATCGTCAAATATTTTTCCGGATTAGATACGTCTTTTACTAATCATATATCTAAAGTAGATAAGGCAAACATCAGATTTTTATTGGCTGATAGCTGGGAGCACACATCGGAAACAGATTCATTTGTAAACAAAAAAACCTTTCTTAAACATTTTTTTAAAGCAAAATCAGATTTTTACTATTACAAAAATGAAGACTTCGATGTACATATAAATCCGATTTTTCATTTTATGTATGGTAGTGACAGTGAAGTTGGTGACTTGAAAAGTAAAGATCTTTTTATCAATACCCGTGGAATCGAGATCAGAGGAAGAGTAAATAAGAAGCTTGGTTTTTATACAATGATTACTGAAAACCAGATGGCCAGCCCAAATTATATTGTAAATTTTTATAAACAATACAAAGGATATCCTTATCAGTCATTGGTTAAGCCTAAAGATGAAGATATCAAAAACCTGGAAGTGGATTTTTTCTCAGCAATTGGATATATCACCTTTAAACCAATGAAAAGTCTCACCATGAGTTTTGGACATGATAGAAACTTTATTGGCTCTGGCATAAGATCTATGGTGCTGAGTGATTTTAGTTCTCCTTATTTACAATTGAAATCGGAACTTAAATTGGGCAGAATGCAATATTTGTCGATTTTGGGACAAATGACCAATACCCAAATCCCCAATCCTCTGAACAGCCTTTTGACTTATCCACCAAAGTACCTTGCGTTTCATCATTTGAATTTTAACATTGCAAAAAAACTGAATGTCGGTCTTTTTGAATCAGTAATGTATGGTAAGCGTGATTTTGGGTTTGAATTTAATTACCTGAACCCTGTGATATTTTACCGTTGGGTGGAAGGAAACATCGGGAGCTCAGATAATGCATTTGTTGGAGCCGATTTTAAATTAAATGCTTTTAAATCCCTCAGTTTCTATGGGCAGTACTTCCTGGATGAGTATAATACCAGAGAATTTAAAAAAGAAGGCTGGTGGGCAAAGAAGTATTCATGGCAACTCGGTGCAAAATATATAGATGTTTTAACCATAAGAAATCTGGATTTTCAGTATGAGCATAACCGTGCGAGGCCCTTTATGTATTCACATTTCACAACTTATACGAATTACGTAAATTACAGTACACCACTGGCACACCCATTAGGGGCCAATTTTAAAGAATCGATATTGAATTTAAAATATCAGCCTTTCCCCAAATTATTCCTTTCGGCGACTGCTATGTATGCTTTGAGAGGCGAAGACAAAGATTCGTTAAATTATGGAAGTAATCTTTTGTTAAGTAACCGTGACCGCAGAGTTAGTGATTATAATAACAATTTGGGACAGGGGCTAAAAAACCAAATAAAGCATTATGAGGCAGTGATTAGTTTTATGCCTTATCATAATCTGTTTTTGGATCTGGCCTATCAGCAAAGAAAAGATGTATTTTATGTTAAACCTGAAAAGATTTTTTACATCGCAATAAGGTTAAATATGGCCAGAAGAAACATGATTTTTTAAATTTTGCAAAAAAAAGCCCGTGATTAAATCACAGGCCTGAAAGATTTTGAGAAATTCATGATGTTTTGTATCGTGCTTTCCTTAGGACTGAGACTAATTTTGTCCATATCTTCTTTCAACTCAAGGCAATCAAGATAATAATCCAAAAGCTCGTTGTCGCTCAGTATAGATTGTTCGATAAAAACATTTTCAGAACTTGATGTTTCGCCATAAATGTAACGTAAAATCTCATTCTGCGTTGATGTACAGGTTTGTGTCATAGGCATATTTTGTTTTACTCATCAATTTTCTAAGATTGATAAGAGCATAACGCATACGTCCCAGAGCGGTGTTAATACTCACACCCGTAGCTTCGGCGATTTCCTGGAAGCTGAGATCCTCATAATGTCTCATTACCAGTACTTCACGTTGTTGCTGCGGCAATTTTTTAATCAGGCTCCTCAGATGCTCGTGTGATTCTTTTTGAATCTGTGCCGACTCTATTGAATCTTCAGCAAAATTGAGCGAGTTAAAAACACTGTTTCCATCTTCAAACACCACGTTGGGATAACGCTTGGCTCTACGAAAATAGTCAATGGAAAGATTATGGGCGATTCTCAGAATCCAGGGCAAAAACTTGCCTTCCTCATTGTACCTTCCTTCTTTCAGGGTCTTGATAGCTTTAATAAAAGTGTCTTGCGTCAAATCTTCAGCCACATAACTATCTTTAACTACCAAATAGATAGTGGTATAAACTTTAGACTTGTAACGGTTTACGAGAGTGGCGAAAGCCTTTTCATCACCATGCAAATACGCCGATATAAGCTCACTTTCGTTAACTAGGATTTTTTCCATTTTGTATTTTCAAATTAGTTAACGTAGAGTTTTATACCATATTGTACTTACAGGGGTTTTAATTGAAGAAATAAATTTTCCGAAATATAAAACAATAAAAATTGATTTGACAAATTTTATTTTAAAAAATATTTGAAAACAACTTTTTATTAACAAAATCCTTGCCTTTTGATATTTTATTGTTTGGTTTCACCCGAAAACTACCTCAAAAATTGTTCCAGAAAATCCCGGGTTTTTCTTAATACATACTAAAAGGTATTCAGGAGGGTATTTTTATTTTTTGTTATTGAGAGGCTATATCGGTATAATTTTTGCACCTAAATCTTAAAATTATGTTTATTTTGGTTTATTGCAGAAGTAAAATGAGTCTCTCAATGAGATAAAATTCATAATTTTGTATGATTTTGAGTGAAGTAGATTTTCATTAACGTACGCAATTTTAAAATGGCAAAACATTTAAAAGGGATTATTACGGTTTTAGTTTTTGTACTTGCAGTCGCCAAAAGTTACGGGCAGAGGGATCTTATCATTACCCAGGCGGGTGAGGAAATAAGGTGTAAGATTCTGGACGAAACTCCTACGAGATTTGTATATGCATATTTAGGTGCTAAGAATAAAATTCTCAGAAATGAGATTTTTAAGAATTTGGTAAGCTCTTTTAAATACAATTATTATTCTTCAGATGTACTTAAGAATGATAAAATGATTTCTAAACCTTCAGCTGCAGACTCCGGCCCCAGGGTTGATACCAGACAAAAAGACGCTTCCAAATCCGTAGAGCCCGTTAAAAAAGATAATTCCGGAGGAAAAACTGAAAATCAGAATAACCAGGGAAAACAAACGGCAAAAGAACCTGAAAAAGATAAAAGTAATGTTTTACCCAAAACTAATCCATCAACGCCAGCTAAAGAAATCAATACCCAAAAAACTGATGAAAAACCCGTATTGACCGAAAAGCAGAATACTGACATTGCTTCTGCTGAGTCAAAACAAAATGTGAAAACCTCCCCGGATAAAGTAGCTGAAACGAAATCAGAAGCTTCAACCAAAAATGAAACTCCGGGAAAAGCCATTGAAAAAAAAGATACAAAAACAGTTTTCAATGAACCTGCACCAGAATCTGAGTTTAAAAACTTCCTGAATTTTAGAGTTGGAATTAAAGGTGGCTTGGGAAATATAATTGGGAAAAATACAGATGTAACTCCCTATGGGCTATATAAGGAGAAACTTTTGAGAGGGTATATGTATGGAGCCGACATTGCATATTTTTTCAAAGATAATGTGGGTTTGGGATTTTCGTTCACCAATTATAACGCAAACAATTCTTCAGACCAGCTTGATTACCCAAATCTGTTTACAGGAGAGACAATCACAAAAGGAGAGCTTTCCAATAAAGTTTCTCATAAGTTTGTTGGACCCACACTTTTGGTTAGAAAAAGCATTGATTTCAAAACTTTTGTTGTGCTCACGGCCAGCCCGGGAATGTTTCTTTATTCTGATAAGGGAGTGACCAATAAATCTAATTTTAAGTTTACAGGAAATAGTTTTGGAGGAGCAGCCACTTTAGGTCTTGATTTTTTGTTGGGTAATGATATTTTTGGTCGTGATATAATTTTAAGCCTGGAGGCTGGTTATAATTATGGTCAGATTAAAAAACTAAACCTGGGTGATGCCACCGGAGTGAAAACGCTGGCAACGCCAATAAACCTTAACCGTCTTGATTTTGGGGTTGGCTTGAGGTTTACACGTTTTCCAATGTATTTGCGATAAGAAAATTTTAGAAAAAATAAAGAAAAAGGGGCGGAATGCCCCCTTTTTTTATGGAATCCGATTAAAATCAAGATCCTGAAAATCAAAACTAAAGTCGGTCATGGGCGAGATAGCCTTCATTTTGAAAGATTGCCCTTTACCATCTTTGTCAAGCGTAAACATAAGATAAGCGTCAGCATCAAAACTGCGTTCAACCCATTTTACTACGTAAGTATTGCTTTTTAGATGATAAACAGGACCATTTAGCATCAATGATTTTTTGGATTCAAAATACAATTGACCGTTTTTTTTAGAAATCACCGCTTCTCCAAACCAGTTGTCGGTGTAGGTTCCGATGATAGCTTTATTTGCTTCGGGATCTGAAGCATTGGTTTTTATACTGTTTGCAACTTCAGAGGTAATCTGGTCGGCTTCTTTTATGGCGTCTTGATATCTTTTAAGTTGTTCTGAAAGCCTGTCAATGCCTTTTATACCTAAATAGCTGTCTTTAATAGTATTGGTGATTGCATTAAAAGCTGCCCCTACCTGTTGATTGGTATAAACCATTATTGCCAGATTTAACTCAGGAATAAGTGTAGTTTGCGTTACTATCCCGGCTAAACCTCCCGTATGAGTGGCCTGTTTGTAGCCTTTTACATCAGAAAGAAACCACCCTAAGCCATAAGCATTGAAATGTGTGTTATATGTGCCTGGGTTTCTTACAGGAATGATAGTTTGTGGTGTCCATAGTTCATCCAGCGTTTTTTCAGAGAAAAGTCTTTTTTCAAGATTCGGGCCATATTTGCCTTTATTGAGGAGAACGAGCATCCATTTACTCATATCACTAACCGAAGCATATATGCCACCAGCAGCATTGGCATTTTGGCTCCAGTCACGTCTGATAACCTGCACTTTTCCATTTACCATTGCATGTGGGTCAATTACATTGGTATTATTTTTTAATAAATGGTAAGACGGTGCTGAGTTCTTGATTTCCAAAGGATCAAAAATTCTTTTTTGGATGAATTCTTCCCAACTTATACCACTGGCTCTGGTCACGATTTCACCGGCTACGATATACATCAGATTGTCATAGTCATATTTTGTTCGGAATGAACTGACCGGCTTCAAGAACCTGAGATTATGTATAATTTCTTTTTTGGTAAAAGTATTGGAATCGGGCCAGAACATGAGGTCGCCTGCACCCAGACCAAGACCACTTCTATGAGTTAAAAGGTCACGAACGGTAAACTGGGCCGTTACGTAAGGATCATGCATTTTGAATTCAGGAATAATATCCGAAACAGGAGTGTCCCAGGTGAGTTTGTTTTCTTCAATTAACATTCCCAGAGCAGCTGCAGTGAATGCCTTTGAATTAGATGCTATACCGTATAAAGTGTTTTCATCAACTTTTTGTTTGGTTTTGAGCGATCTAAGCCCATAACCTTTTGCGTGAATTAGTTTTCCATCTTTTACAATTCCGACTTCGATTCCGGGGACATCAAATGCCGTAAGTGTTTTGTTAACTAAATCGTCAATTTCTTTTTCGCTTAATTGAGCACTTACATTTTGAAATACTGAAAAAAGCAGGATAAAAAATAAGATTTTTTTCATGTTTGATGAGTTTTAGCCCCAATTTACACCCCAAAAATCATTTTTCAGAATGTAGGATTGGTATATTTCATCAAAATAAAAAAATGAACAAAAGAGAAGGCAGTTTTCAGGCTAATTCCCCAAATAGATCAAATTCTGTAGCTGAGGTAATTTTTACATTTGAAAAGTCACCTACCCTCACATATTGTGAGGCAGGGATTAATACCTCGTTGTCAACTTCAGGAGAATCAAATTCGGTGCGACCGATAAAATGACCGCTTTCTTTGCGATCAAAAAGCACTTTATAAGTGTTTCCGATTTTTTTCTGATTGAGCTCCTCTGATATTCCTTGTTGAAGTTCCATGATTATATCAGTACGTTCTTGTTTTATTTCGTCAGAAATATCATCAGGCATGGAGTAGGAGTGAGTTTGCTCTTCATGGCTATACTGGAACACTCCAAGTCGGTCAAAACGTTGTTTCTGCACAAAATCATACATTTCTTCAAACATCTCCTCTGTTTCGCCGGGATGTCCGGTGATTAGTGTTGTACGGATAGCAATCTCAGGGACTTTATCTCTGATTTTTGCCAATAAGTCTTCCGTTTTTGGCCGGTCTATCCCTCTTCTCATTATTTTCAACATCTCGCTCGAGCCATGTTGCAGAGGCATGTCGAGGTATTTACAAATGTTTGATTTTTGTGCCATTACATCCAGAATATCCATAGGAAAGCCTGAAGGATATGCATATTGAAGCCTTATCCAGTCTATGCCTTCCACATCTGACAGTTTATCAAGGAGCTCAGACAGGTTTCTTTTTTTGTAAATATCCAATCCATAATAGGTGAGGTCCTGGGCAATCAAGATCAACTCTTTGGTGCCTTTTGCTGCCAGGTTTTTGGCAGTTAGTACCAGCTCATCCATCGGACGTGACTCGTGTTTTCCACGCATGAGAGGTATAGAACAGAAGCTACAGGGACGATCACATCCTTCAGCAATTTTGAGATACGCAAAATGAGAGGGAGTAGTCAAAAGTCTTTCTCCGATAAGCTCGTGTTTATAGTCAGCTTTGAGGGTCTTTAATAACCTTGGCAGTTCATTGGTGCCAAACCAGGAGTCAACTTGAGGGATTTCTTTTTCAAGGTCGTCTTTATAACGGTGTGAAAGACAGCCGGTAACATAAACTTTTTCTACATGGCCGGCCTCTTTGGCTTCTACGTATCTCAATATAGTATCAATGCTTTCCTGCTTGGCGTTATCGATAAATCCGCAAGTGTTAATAACAACTATCTGAGAGTCATCTTTTTCCGACTCATGACTTACATGCATTCCATTGCCTTTAAGTTGGGTAAATAGCACTTCAGAGTCAACAAGGTTTTTGGAGCAACCTAAAGTAACTATATTGATTTTCGATTTTTTGTTGCCTTTTGCTTTCATTTTCTAAAATTTCCGGGCACAAAGGTCGTAAATTTTGGGCAGAAATATGGATAATATTTAAAATGGCTATTTTAGAATCTCAAATGAGCCTTTTCTGTTGATTACTTCACCGTTCTTAAACTTTCCGGTAATTCTGTAGAAAAAAATACCTGATGTCAGTCCAGTTCCATTGATAGAGCCATCCCAATTTACGTTACTTTCATCAAGAACATAAATTACTGAGCCATAACGGTCAAATATTTCCATTTTAAATGTTACCAGGTTTTTATTTACATTGGCCGATTTGATTTCTAATATATCATTTTTGGAATCCCCGTTTGGTGTAAAAATATTTGGTAATGTAAAGTTTTGAAAAATGGGAATAAAGATGGTGTTGGAATGGGCGTATCGGGCGGGATTGGTGCTCGATACAGCCGAAATTCTTAGAGGAGCCTTTGTATCATAAATAGAAATATCAGGAACATAGGTCTGAAAGTTTGAGGGTTGCGAAGTCGAATCTTTAGAAGTAAGCGAATTTTCATCCAGCCGTATGACATAGTAATTTTGAATGTTATTCTGACTAAACGGTAGATTGTTTGACCATTGTATGGTTTTATTATCATCGGTACTAAGGAAAATAGAATTAGTTGCCGGGGATGCTTCCGATATTGCATTACAGTTATCCCGATAAATCACTTTGTATGATTCAGACTTGTTGACAACAGTTTTGTCAAAAAGACTTTTTGTATTGGGGGCAGAAGAGCTGTCAATTAAATCAAATGTGCCATTGTTTTCTTTTGACAAAAAAAACATGGTTTTGGCAAGAGGCCAGGTGTTGTTTCGGTCAAAATATACCCTGTTTTGGTTTGAAATTTCGGTATCAATCCATACATCACCAATGGGTTCGGGTTTTTCTTTTGAGGCATCATAGCAGACCTGATTGGAGATAGATTTACCCTTGAATTTTATTGGAGATGGATTATCAATTGCTGATAATAAGAACGTACTGGAACCGGAAATTGTTTGAACAATCCTGTAGCAATATTCATTTTTACAATTTATTGAATTGTCGGAATATTGAGAAGCGGTGGCACTAATTGTCGGAACTGTAATTTTTTGAATCTTATTTTCTATTTTCTGAATTTCTTGAGAAGCAATATGAGAAGGAGAAGGAATAGTTCCTAAGAAATTATTGGGGTATCTATCCCATGATAAGTTTATCCTTTGAGGAGGTGAAAAAATTAAACCGGAATTGGGATTAATTGGATGAGTGCAAATCTCGGCAGAACGTTCTATGCGGTTACAGGCATTTTGCTTTCTTTCTATCAAAAAACAATAAGGGATATTTGAAATATTTAAATTTATTTCATAAACACCAGGCTTAATATCTTTTATCTCTGTGGGGCCTATTGGACTACCATAAATGTATTTAAAAAGATTATATTGTTTATTTGGATCGGTCTCATTTAAGTATGCACCTGAAAAAGTAATTCGTGCTTTATCTGGACTTATTAACTCAACTATTTCAATATTTGGGTTAAAAGGGTAATCCACACCACCAGGATTTGGAAGAGGCAAATTTTCCTCGATAGGATTTCCTCCACAGTTTTTTGAAATGTCATTGTAAATCCCCTCAACTTTAAATTTGGAAAAAATATTAAGGTTCAATACGCTTTTTCTATTAGGGTCATTCTTAAATATTTTAATTTCATTAAATGGGTTGGTGGTTGTGATTTTGTATAAATCATAGTCATTTATTGGTACATCCGGAATGTTAATTTCAACGGTTGCAATGTTACACACCGAATAACTATAAACCACATTATTGCCCTTTTTGACATTAATGCTTTTGCACGCCACCATGGTTTTCCCATTTTTTTTGCCAATTTGCATTATGGTGTAGGTTTTTGGGCGACTATAGATAGAAGAATAATCAAAAGTAGTACTGGCCTGAGCTTGTGACAGGGCCTCTTCCAGGTTTTGATTTTGATAGTTGAAAATATATTTGATATCGGTGCCGCCAGATTGATCTGTAACACTTACGATATTTGGAAGACAAACAGAAGAAGAGCTTAAATCAAATTTGCCGGGTTCATAAGTGCCATCGCTGCAAATCCCCTGAGCATGTGCCTGGAGGATAGTACCCAACGAAAACAACCAGAAAACCGATATTTGAAGTATTTTTATCAAAACTTTTAAATTCTAATTTTGTTCTTGTAAAAATAGGAGTTTGCCTAATTATTTTTGAGATTTTACTTACAATTAATTACGGTTTGATATTTTTTTAAGGAAAAATAATATGTCGGAAAACATTTTTACAAAACGTAGAGAACCATTTACTTTTATGCTTTATGTAGGCATTGGAGGTAGTGCTTTGCTGTTTTTTGTTATTTTTCTGCTTTTCCTGAAAAAAGAATTTAACAATGTGGATATTAAAATCACGGTACCGGGTGCGATGTGGCTAAGTACTCTGCTGATTGTGCTTAGCAGCATGGCGATGAACACTTCAATCAGGAAAATCAATGATCAAAATTTTGGAACCTTTCGTCAGTGGCTTACTTTCAGCTATCTTTTAGGGTTTTTCTTTGTTTTTTCTCAAATAATAGCATGGATAAAATTACTAAATAAGTCTACACTCGGCCTTAGCCAAAATACAGGTACAGCCTTTTTGTTTGTCCTTTCGCTTTTACATGTAATTCACACGGTATTGGGTTTGATTGCTTTTACACTTATTTTGAAAAAAGCCTTTAAAAACAAAAGCTATGTCGATTCTCTCGTTTACAGTGTAAATCCACCTAATATATTGAACCTAAGTTTGCTGAGTAAGTTTTGGCATTTTTTGTCAGTACTTTGGGTTATAATTTTCTTATTTTTGATGTATCATGCTTCATAAATCAAAAGGGATCGTCATTAGTTTTATTCCTTACCGCGAAACCAGTATAATTGTTAAAATATATACCGAACTTTTCGGAATTCAGACCTATATTGAAAATGGTGTCAGAAGTGTAAAGGGTAAGAATAGGATTGCTCTATTTCAGCCACTTACATTATTGGACATGGTAGTGTACTATGACAGTAAAAAAGAAATTCACCGAATTTCTGAAATTAAGTGCAATTATCCATATCAGACCCTCTCAGTCGATATTATTAAAACTACTATTGGGATTTTTATTAATGAAATATTAAGCCATAGTTTGAAGGAGCACGAAGCCAATTCTGCACTATTTAGTTTTTTGGAAAACACCTTGCAATATCTTGACCATCAGTCAGCTTATGTTGAAAATTTTCATTTGGTTTTTCTGTATAAATTTTGCAATTTTCTGGGCTTTGGACCCGAAAATGCTTCAGAAATAACAGCTCAATTGCTCGAACAGGGTGTACCGGTGAAATCTGACGAAAGAGAAGTTTTTGATAGATTTGATAGTTTTAATTTTGGCGATGAAATTAAAATGAGCCGGCAGCTCAGGGCAAAAGTATTAGAGCATTTTTTGTTTTATTACAAAATGCATCTGGAAGGCTTTGGAGAAATGAAATCTTTAAATGTACTGAGAGAGGTGCTGGACTAATTTGATTTTTTTCTGGAAAATTTATTTTCAGAACCTTCCATTAATCTTTTTATATTGGCTCTGTGGGTAAAAACCAGCAAAACAAAGACCCCAAAAGCTATGGCCGACATATAAAAATCCGGCGAACCCAGCAGGAAATATATCACAAAAACCAAAGCGGCCAGTAGTGAACCCAATGAAACATACCCGCTTATAATAACTACCAGAATAAACGCCGCTAAACTTATCAAAGCTCCCAATGGTGAAACCGCTATAATAACTCCTAAAGAAGTAGCTACTCCCTTTCCGCCTTTAAAGCCTGAAAATATGGGTAGTAAATGCCCGATAATTGCAATAAGGCCAATTAGAAATGAAGTGGTATCGGGCAACCCAAAATATTTGGCGACTAAAACTGGAATTAGGCCTTTAAACGCATCTACAATCAAAACAATTATTCCGGCTTTTTTTCCCAGAACTCTAAGTGAATTGGTAGCACCTGCATTTTTGCTGCCGTGTTGCCTGATGTCAATATTATGAAAATAACCAGCATACCATACTGCAGTGGGAATTGAACCCATCAGATACGCTGATACGAAAAGAACTATCGTCAAAATCATTAATAACAAAAATCAGTCTGCAATTTAATGAAATTGTACGATTTTTATATGAATCTTCTTAAAAAACTTAATAAAGTACTATTAATAAGTAATTTGACGAATTAAAGAAATTTAATTTTTTCCTACTGACTTTTTCTTCAATGCCAGGTCATGAGCGGTGTCATAATAAGCTCGAAGATTGGTCCAGTCAAACACATCGGAGATGTTTTCGACCTTGTTTCGCTGCATAATACGCTCCCTGCGGCTCATGGTTACAAACTTAAACATGATGTTGGCCAGTTGGTCGGCAGCCTGGTCAAAGTTCTTGTCTTTTCGATTTACTACATAAACACCAACGTTTTCGTGGTCGTCCATGAGTTGCATCATAAAGTCACCAAACCCTGAAAGATCACTCGTAACGGTAGGAATACCTCTTACTACACATTCAAGAGGAGTATAACCCCAAGGTTCGTAATAACTAGGGAATACACCCAGATGGCATCCTCTTACAAACTGGCTGTACTCAAGGCCGAAAAGCGGATTGGTAGGCGAAATAAAGTCAGGATGATATACAAATTTGACTCTGTCTTGCTGATGATTCATCAGATTGGTTTTCTGGAAGAAGTCAGATATTTCATCGGGTTGTTTTAATAGATGCGTAACGGTATGTGGTAGGGTTTTAGTTCTCCAGGTTTGAATGGTTCTCCGTAATCTCAACTGCCAATATTCGCTCACAAACTTGTTAAGGTCAGGCAAATGCGGGTCTTCGTTGGAGGCTGATTCATAAAAAAGATGCTCGCCTATTTCCCGTTCAATTGATTCACAGGTCTGCCGTATTTCTTCCATTACTGCTCTCGATTGAAGTACTTGAGGGTCAATAGAATATACGGGATTTTTAGTGATTAAAAACATTACTACTGTTGTGTCAATCCCCGCTTGGACAATTTTAAAGTTAAGTCTTTTTAGTGCTTCCAACGTGAGATCGTAGCCTTTATTTTTAAATTCATATCTACCTGATGTGAAGAAATATATAGTATTGTCGAGATCCCAGGAATAACTCTGGAAGAAATGCCCCATCACAAACTGGTTGATTTTTTGTTTGTATTTAAGATGCAGGTTTTGAAATTCATGCGTAGCGGCGAAACGTGTTATATTGAGTCCGTTAGGCAAAATTATATCACAAGTTCTGCCAAAAAACACTTCACATTCCTTTGCGGTTACATCACTTACTGTTGTAAGTACGTGGCACAGCTGAGCAGATTGTCTTTCGATCCCGGCCTGAGCCTCAATGCCATAATTTTTAGCCTCAAGTTCCCAGTTATATCCGGGGAGTTGTTCGTAGAAGTCACTTACATTACCTGCAATATACCTGCCCAACATAGTGGCATGTGTCGTAAAAACAGTGGCAAGGGGCACTTTGTCTTTCCGAAGATCTATTAATGCAGTGGAGGCCATCCATTCATGGAAATGAGCTACACATTCTTGTTTTTTGGCATATATTTCAACAAAATGACTAACATACTTTCTAATCATTTCACCAAATGCAATCACTTTATTTACAAGCTCCTCACAATTGATGGTCGAAATTTTATGTCTTTCCCAAAGATTAAACTTCAAAGCGTCAACAGTAGGTAAAATATTATTAAAGTCAACTAAAATTATTCTTGGATTACCCGTTACGAGCCATCGGCCATAAAATACATTCAGGCCTTGTTCACGCAAATCCTGTGCTGCTTTAGAAAACACCGAATCGTCATGGTCTTGTCTTTCAAATTCAATGGCCGCGGTTTGAGGAAAATATGGGCCTATGAGACAATAGTTATCGCCCCATTCATCTACCATTGAGGGTACTTTTGACCTAATCACTGTATATATCCCACCCACCTGGTTACATACTTCCCATGCTACTTCAAAAAGTATAGGTTTCAGGGTTTCTTTTTTTTCGACTTTTATGGTCTCCTCTTGTTCCTTTCTAAGTTTTGGAATTGCCATGAATATAAAAAATTGATATTCAGACTATTGTTACTGTCTGAAATTTGATACATAAAAAAATCACTGTGGATGGAATCCTTTAATCCCAACACAGTGATAAAAATAAAAATAATATTGGAATAATAATATTTAATCTTTTAAAATAACTCACCAGCCCGATATTTAGGAACAATATTGAGGTGTTTGTAAGCTTTTTCTGTTGCTTCTCTACCCCTTGCAGTTCGCTTCAGGAAACCTTCTTTTATCAAAAATGGCTCATATACTTCCTCAATGGTTTCGGCTTCCTCGCCAACAGCAGTAGCTATGGTGGAGAGGCCAACGGGGCCGCCTTTGTATTTTTCTACAATTGTCAGAAGAATTTTGTTGTCCATTTCGTCCAGTCCGTCTTCATCTACTTCAAGGGCAGTTAAAGCCATTTGAGCGATTTCAACCGTGATTCTCCCTTGTCCTTTTACCTGGGCAAAATCTCTGGTTCGGCGTAACAAATTGTTGGCAATCCTGGGCGTGCCACGGCTCCTTCGGGCAATTTCTGATGCTCCGTTTTCATCGATTGGAGTATTCAGTATTTCAGAAGAACGCTTTATTATTTTTGCCAATAAAGCTGCATCATAATATTCAAGGCGAGCATTTATTCCAAAACGGGCTCTAAGCGGTGAGGTTAGTAAACCTGATCGTGTAGTAGCTCCCACTAAAGTAAAAGGATTTAACCCTATTTGTACACTGCGGGCATTGGGACCACTATCCAGCATAATATCGATTTTATAATCTTCCATGGCCGAATAGAGATATTCCTCTACAATAGGATTGAGTCGGTGGATTTCATCAATAAACAAAACATCGTTGGATTCCAGAGAGGTCAATAAACCTGCTAAGTCACTGGGTTTATCAAGGACCGGTCCCGATGTGATTTTTAAACTGGCTCCCAGTTCATTGGCGACAATATGAGATAGCGTAGTTTTACCAAGACCCGGCGGCCCATGAAGCAGCACATGGTCCAGGGCTTCTTTACGCATTTTAGCCGCTTTAACAAATATCTTCAGGTTTTCCAGAATTTTGTCCTGACCGGCAAAATCGTCAAAAGATATGGGTCTGAGAGCTTTCTCAATATCCTTATCAACCGGACTCATTCCTTCTGTATTACCTGTTAAAAAATCTTGACGCATCAAACAATCTGGCTTTTTTGAATTCTATCCAAAAGTACGAATTGTTTTTCAGAAAATCTTTTTAATGATTGGTATTTGGGATTCAGGGAGTGAAAAATTTGAAAGCTCTGTTTTTATTTCAGAACAATTACTGTACCTTTTTTGGTGATTAATTTTCCGGCTATATCATACTTGGGGCGGTAGTTGAGCACATAAGGATATAGCTGATTGCCAAATATTTCTCCTTTGACTTTGCCATCCCATTTATCTTTGGGGTCTTTTGATTCAAAAACTACCTCACCCCAACGATTGTAGATTTTTAGATCATAATCGGTGTAGTTTTCAATATTTATTTCAAAATCAGGATTTAGGTCATCGCCATTAGGTGTAAATACATCAGGAATAAATAGTACCGGGTCGCAACCGGCAAGGACAGCAAACTTGTCAGAAGTTACACACCCAAAGTTGTTGGTTATTTCATATTTATAAACCGGGGCAGGTATAGCAACTCTAAATATGGAATCAGTTCCAATGATTGTGTTGAGGCTTGTCATCCATCGATACGTAAAGGATGTACCTCCTGTTGTGTTGGGATATAACTCTTTGGTTTGCCCACTTGAAACGCATACAAAAACGGGATTTGCAAAATTGGTTTTTGGAGCTGGTTTGATAAATATCCTCCCATTGAATTCTACTTCCCGACATTTGGTGGCAGTGAGATCGTCAATGGCAGGATTTCCTGTATTTACTGTCGGGGGGTTTTTAACGGTTACTATCAATTTAATATCCTGCCAGCCAGATTTGGTAAAAATATAACTCGCAGTTTTACCGGTTAACCTGGTGCCATCAGGCATTATCCATTCAAATTCGTTTTTCAATGGGGAGCACACTCCTTCACTGGTAAAAATCGTAGGCGTATTCATGCAGTTTCCGCTGTAATTTCCAGAAAGTCCGTCACCATCCTGTTTTGGCTTTGCTCCGACCACATTCGGCAATCCTAGCTTTCCAGTTCCATCAATTTTGACTCCGGGCTTAACAGACCCTGGTCTGGGATTAAATCCTATGGTATTAGGGCCACCTATTTCGTTAGGAGATTCAATATAGGCCAGATAATTTTTATTTTCCAGTGATATATATATCATTTTTTCCCCTTCTTCAATCACAGGTCCCAGCATTACTGCTCCATAGGTGTCTGTATTTGAGCTACTTATGAGGGTTTTTCCGGCAGGGTTAGCAATTGGAATCTGATATAATTCTGAACTGGCACCACCTTTTAAAGTGATATAAAGCAAGTCATTGTCCTTAGAAAATGCTACCCCATATATTTGACTGGGAAGGTCAATCCCGATATCTATAATGTTTGGACCTGAAAGCATTAATGAATTGGGGTCGACACTATATACAGCAATAAAGTTTCTTTGACCTACGACATAACCAAAAGCCAATCTTCGTTGATTTGGGGACAAAGATATATAGCCATTTTTGCTAATTGTCAAAGCACCCACTCCCATTGGGTTACTTTCGGTCACAGATATCCCGGTATCCGATATTCTGATGGTACTTACAGTTTCTTTTTTTTGGTTGTAAGAAAATATGGCGTAAGTTGAGTCATCTTGTGTTCTAAAGCCCACCATTTTTTCACTTACCGGGTATAGGAGAGGTATGTCAAATTCGGTTACAGCACCTTTACTGCCATTATACCTCATGTCAACGACTGCGTAGTACAAGGTTTTTTCCGCTGGTTTAACATAATAGACATAATATTCATCATATTTACAGGTGTTACAATTGCCCTTTGGTGTAATCACCAGTCCCTGTGAAGTGGAAGGAAGGTTCAAATTAAATGCAGACCCGTCTTCTTTCGGGATTACCGAATCATCAATTCCCGAAAAAATCTTTTTGCCATCAGTATAAAGCACAAGGCTGACATTTTCGTCGTAGGCCATGGCAACGGCCTCGGTGATATTTATTTTACTCGTCGGATTGTTGCTTGAAGGCCCAAATCCCGGATCATTCCCTGGTACAGTTTGGTCAAGTTCGCCATCATTTTCCAAAGAATCTTGCGGGGTGGAATCTCCACTAAGGGTGAAACCTAAATTCCCATTTTCTCCAAAATACCATTTTTCACCAGATGGGGGATTTTGCTTGTCTTTCAAACAAAATTTCACATTGATTTTGGCAGATCTTGAACATTTTGAATTTTGATCAAAAATTTTAACACTATAACAGCCGGGTTTATCGACATCAATTGTCTTGGTGGTTTGCCCTCCAGGATACCATAAATAGGTGATATTTCCAGGTGCAATACCTTCAAATGGGTCGAGTTTTAAGATATTGTTTTCGCAAACAGTGGTGTCGGCTTCCAGTTTCTTGTTAAAAAGTGGCTGTTGGGGATAATTACCTACGGATAACGATATTGAAGCATTTTGCGTACTTCCGTCTGCAAATACCCTGTTTACCCTTACAGTATAATTTGAGGCATTTCTGAAACCATGATTTACGCTTCTTCCTATAGCCACCCCGCCGTCACCAAAATTCCAGTTTGTAAGCACAGCATTGGTATCAAGGTCAAAAAACTGTGTCAACGGAAAACAGGTGGATTGAGAAGTTGAGGGAGGTACTGAACTTAAATCAGGATTTATACATGCTACTTTACTGTGATAAATATTTTGCCCAAAAGTATTCATTTGAAGGCTCGCAAAAAGCCCAGTCAAAAGAATCAAATATTTGAGAAAAAATTTATACATTCACAGTAAAGGTTTTCTAAAATCACTACAAAAAACGTACTATTTTAATTAATATTACTATAAAAAACTTCATTTGGTTATCAAAAAATGTCATTTTGCAACATTCCCCGATATTATTCGTATTAATATCTGATGCAAAATTTCAAAACTGATTTGGCAAGTATTTTGAAATAAGATATTTTCACATGTCATTTTTGAATTTCAAATTTTGTTTGTTGACATTTTTATTTGAAAGATTAAAAATTGCAAATAATTGAAATTCAGGCATTTTTAAAGGGTTTGGCTTTTAAAAAATCAGGAAATATTAATTGGAACGGATTTTGCATAACCTAGTTTGATGTTCGTTAATTTCGCTTATGAAAAGAATCTTTAAGGTAATATTACTTTCGTGTATAACCCTGGTTGCATTTGGGCAAGACCCCCAGTTCACCCAATTTTATGCTGCTCCTTTGTACCATAATCCTGCTTTTACAGGCTCAGGGTATGCACCAAGATTGATATTTAATTACCGAAATCAATGGCCGTCACTTGGAGCCAACTTTGTTACTACGGTAGTTTCGGTAGATCATTTTTTTGATAAAGCCAATTCGGGCGTCGGTATTATGATGGTTGACGACGCACAGGGACCTCGTATCTCCAATCGTGAACTTGGTCTTCTTTATTCTTATCAAATGTCACTGGGAGGTAAAAGTTCCTTAAGAATGGGCCTTCAGGGTAGTTATTCTAAGCGTGGTTTCGACCCTTCCGGTTTAATTTTCGGAGATCAGCTAAGTAACTCGGGTGTCTCAGGAACTTCGCAAGACCCCATTTTGGGAGAATTGTTAAATTACGTTGATTTTCTCGATGTAGGTACGGGTTTTTTATTTTACAACCCAAAACTATTTCTTGGAGTTTCTGCATATCACCTTACTGAGCCTGCCAATTCTTTTGCAGATAAAAGTAGTTCAGATCCCACTTCGGGATGTCAAAATGGAGATTGTTTACCCAGAAAAATCATGGTTAATGGAGGATTTAATATAAACCTTAATCATTTGGTTTCAGCTTCAAGTAATGCAGATCGTGAATTTACGTTAACTCCCACTTTTTTATATAAGAAGCAAGCTCAGTTTTCTCAGCTTGATCTTTCATTATATGCTACTTATACACCGCTTACTTTGGGAATGTCCTATCGTGGAATTCCCATGAAAAAAGTTTTTAATTCGTTTCCAAACCAAGATGCCCTTACAGCTTTGGTGGGCTTCAGAATGGATAATTTCTCTATTGGCTACAGTTATGATCTTACAATTTCCGGTTTAGGTGCTGGTTCAGGGGGTTCTCATGAAATATCCTTTTCTTATCAGCTTGATAAATTTGAAAATGAACGAACGCCATATATCAAACAACGGAAAAAAGAATTGGCTTGCCCAAAATTTTAACTTTTGTGACATAAATACCATTAAAGCCTCCCAAAATGAAATATTTTTGTGAGGCTTTTTGTTAACATAATTATTCTGTTTTGCGTATTAGTTTAAAATACATTTAAAAATCAAAATGAAATTTCTTAAAATCCTGATTTTTCTAATAACTGTGCTTCCTGTTTTTGGACAAATCGAAAAGCCAACCACCTGGTCCATTGAATCTTCTCCCAAAAATCCTAATGTTGGAGACATAGTGGAAGTGAAGTTAAAAGCAAATATTCAAAAAGACTGGAAATTGTATTCTTCCAAAATGAGTCCTGAAATTGGCCCTCTCATTACTGTCATCACTTTTAAAAAATCACCTGATTTCAAATTGGTGGGGGGTATTACCGAAAATCCTTCGCCTGCAAAGGTTTATGAGGAAATCTGGGAATCTGATGTTCTTATTCATAAAAAGTCTGCGACTTTTATTCAGAAAATAAAAATTCTTAATGCAAAAACCTCGGTAAACGCCCACATCGAATTCCAGTCTTGTACCGATGTTGATGGTAGATGTGTAAATGGTAAAGAGGACCTGGAAATTAAAATAAAAGCATTACCCGGGGAAAAAGTAACACAAAAAGATAGTCTGGAAAGCAGTGCAGTTCCCGTTGACACCCCCTCAGAGTCAGGCTCAGCTACACCAAAGGTTAAAGCATCAGGGGCTGTTGATTCAGCTTCCAATATACCTCCAACTGGTTCCGAACCAGAAAGTAGCCTCTGGAAATTCCTTTTGATTGCTTTTGGAGCTGGGTTTGCAAGTATTTTTATGCCGTGTATTTACCCAATTATGCCCATGACTGTCAGCTTTTTTACCAAACAAAAAGATGGCAAGTCCAAAGCTATATTTTATGGCATTTCGATAATGCTTATTTTTGCTGTTATGGGTCTTATTACTATGTTACTTGGGGCACCATTTCTTAACTTTCTGAGTACTCATTGGTTGCCAAATCTTATTTTCTTTGTGGTATTTATTTTATTTGGAGTATCGCTTTTGGGAGCTTTCGAAATCGTTCTTCCTCATGAAACCGTTAATAAAATCGACCGCTTAGGTGACAAAGGAGGCCTGATTGGTATTTTCTTCATGGCCCTTACCCTTGTTGTCGTATCTTTTAGTTGTACAGTGCCATTTGTGGGTACTTTGCTTATTGCAGCAGCTCAGGGTGAAGTCATGCGTCCTGTTTATGGCATGCTTGCTTTCGGACTTCCATTTGCCCTGGTATTCTCCGGGCTTGCTATGTTTCCACAGTATCTTAAGAAAATGCCTAAAAGCGGAGGTTGGCTCAATGAGCTCAAAGCAGTATTTGGATTTCTGGAGTTTGCACTGGCTCTTAAATTCCTGAGCAATATTGACCTGGCCTACAATTGGCATATTATTCATCGAAATATCTTTCTTGTGATTTGGATCGTTATTGCCGTAATAATCGGAATCTACATTTTAGGTTACATGCGTATGCCCAAAGATGATAAAATCGAAAAGCTTACCCTTTCAAGAATTGTTTTTGCCACTATTTTCTTATCATTAGCCATATACATGACTCCCGGGGTTGCCAACAGGCCGTTGAGTCTCCTTTCCGGAATCCTTCCTCCGATGCCGGTGGCAGAGCATTCTGAGAGTAATCTGGACCCCAAACTACGTAAACTACCCCACAATCTTGTCGGTTTCAAAGACTTTGACGATGCCCTTCCACATGCCCAATCAGTAAACAAGCCCATTTTGATTGATTTTACAGGGCATGCTTGTGCCAACTGTCGCAAAATGGAAGAAAATGTTTGGTCTGATCCTGCAGTAAGTAGCCGGCTTCGGGACGACTTCGTCATAGCTTCCTTGTATGTTGATGATAAAGAGGAGCTTCCTAAAGAAAAACAATATATTTCCAAATACGATAACAAATTAAAAGTTACAATTGGTGACAAAAACATAGATCTCGAAATTGGAAAATACAATAATAATGCTCAGCCATTTTATATCATTGTTGATACTCATGGCGAAATGCTCATCAAACCTCAGGGCTATTGTTCAGTGGATCAGTTTATCGAGTTTCTCGACAAAGGGAAAGCCTCCTTTCAGTCAATATAACATATAGGATATTTTTTCAATGGCGAGCCACCTTGCCACCCACGCTAAGGTGTGGGTGATAAGGTGTCGGGCTATCCGTTACAAGTCCGTCCACGCACATTCCGTCCGCACTTCGGGCTTTCCACTGCTATCCCTCTCGCAGGGATGAAGTTTAAGTAAAAGTATAAAGTTTAAGTTTTAAGAGAAACAGCATTATTATCCGCCACCTCCGAAGATCAATTCATTGCGACGGGCTTCCTTCCATTGAATAAGGATGAGTCCTACTTTCCTGCGATTGGGCTTCAGCCCAACCTTGAGGGTCAAGTCAAAGAAAAATCCATTGCGACGGGCTTCAGCCCGTTGAAGAGGGAGGATGCATATTGTCTTAGAGTGGGCTTTAGCCCAAAACAATGGAGTGAAGAAAAAGTTTACAAGCTGAAAAAATTAATAAAGAATAGAAGGAGGGCAGATTTTGTATATTAATAAATCAAGAAAGAGTATAACAAAAGTGGAGGGTATAAACAATAAGTAATTGGTTATCAGGTAAGGGAAGGATTAGGCAAAAAAATAAATTAAAAATAAATTTGGAAAAGGGGAATGGGTGGTATTAACTTTGCAGTCCCAAAACGGGGGAGGCGGAAGAGGAAAGCGGAATAGAGGTAAAAAAAATAA